>CAZIBY010000001.1:0-998026 GCA_964537475.1 uncultured Chitinophagaceae bacterium
CAGGTCCGCAAGGTGTAGCAGGTGTACAGGGGGCTACAGGAGCTATTGGCCCTATAGGGCCTACAGGTGCTCCGGGCGCAGCCGGTATAGCGGGCGCTCCGGGACCTACAGGTCCTCAAGGCGTAGCAGGCGCACAAGGTCCAACAGGAAATGACGGCCCGACAGGTCCGCAAGGTGTGGCTGGTGTACCGGGCACGACAGGAGCTATTGGCCCTATCGGGCCTACAGGTGCTCCGGGTGCAGCCGGTATAGCGGGCGCTCCGGGACCAACAGGTCCACAAGGTGTAGCAGGTATACAGGGGGCTACTGGAGCTATTGGCCCCATAGGGCCTACAGGCGCTCCAGGTATAGCAGGGACTCCGGGACCGACAGGTCCACAAGGCGTAGCAGGTGCACAAGGTCCGATAGGCAATGATGGCCCGACAGGCCCGCAAGGCGTAGCAGGACCTACCGGGCCACAAGGCATTCAAGGCCCTTCGGGTAATGATGGATCTACAGGGCCACAAGGCCTAGCCGGACCACAAGGCCCTACAGGGGCAGCGGGCACAGCAGGCACAGCAGGAGCCGCGGGCAGTGCAGGGCCTACCGGTGCACAGGGTGCACAAGGTCCGATAGGCAATGACGGCCCGACAGGCCCGCAAGGGATAGCCGGTGCACAAGGACCTACAGGAGCATCTGGCGCAGCAGGAGCTGCAGGACCACAAGGAATACAGGGCGCACAAGGTCCGACAGGAAATGATGGCCCGACAGGACCACAAGGGACCGCAGGAGCGCAAGGCGTACAAGGGCCGACAGGCAATGACGGCCCTACAGGGCCGCAAGGACTCACGGGCCCTACCGGTCCGCTCGGCACAGCAGGTGGCGACCTCAGCGGCACCTACCCTAACCCTACCGTATCAGGGCTTCAGAATGTGCCTGTAGCAGCCACCACACCGGCCACAGGCCAGGTGCTGACATACAATGGTACCCAATGGACGCCGCAGGCTAATACAAACTGGCTGATCACAGGCAATAGCAATACCTCTTCCCCGGCAGCCCCCGCTACCTATGGCACATCACTGATCGGCGGTGCCGAAAACTGGATAGGCACCACGGGAGGCAATGATTTTACTATCGGCACCAATCAGACAGAGCGTATGCGCGTACTGGCCGGTACCGGCTACGTGGGCATAGGTACAGCTACACCTACCTATCCGCTCATGGTACGCACGGCTAATACTGCTGCCTATGCACGTAGTGCTTCACTGGCCAATGCTATCAATGATCAGAACTTTAACCTAGCAGTAACGCGCGGAGCTACCACCAACGGGGTAGGCGATATCATGACACAGATAGGACAGGCATACGGTACAGGACTCATCACAGAGGGCATCCAGTTCATCAGAGGTATAGCAGCACAGGACGGGGCCATGGCCTTTGTGACCAATAATGCTACCGAGCGGATGCGTATCACCAGTACGGGCAGAGTGGGCATAGGTACAAATGCACCCGGCTACCTGCTGGATGTAGCAGGCCGTGGCCGCCTGCGTAGTGGTGGTGGCACAGCCGGGCTCTGGTACATGAATGCAGCAAATACTGCGGACAATGGCTTCATAGGCATGGTAGATGATACGCATCTGGGCCTGTGGGGCAGCGCCTATGGGTGGGGTATGGTCATGGACCTGACCAACGGGCGGGTAGGTATAGGCAATACAGCACCAGCCTATAAACTGGTAGTGAATAACGGTACCACCAATGGCGCAATACAGATCGTGGACGGTACACAGGCCAATGGCTACGTGCTCACCTCTGATGCCAATGGTGTAGGCACCTGGCAGAAGACACAAGTGGTAGCCTCCTATAGTACATTGGGGTCAGGTGTGTCTGTGCCATACAATACTGTGGGCTATCTCTATACCGGCACCTCTATCACTTTGCCGCCCGGCAAATACTCTGTTTCTGTGAGCATGCTGATGAGTGGCGGTACAGCACCGAGCAACTCTTCCTTCTGGGTGAGGACCACCTTTGGTGATGCATCTAACTCTACCGTGCCATCTCCGGATATCATCGGGTCAAACCTGGCTAGCGGTGGCCTGATAGGACCCGCTACCTATGCCATGCTAAACGGAAGTATCATCATCAATAATACCAGCGGCAGCAACAAAACCTATTATTACCTGGCAGGCAATACGGTCGCCACAGGCACCACGCAAACCCTGGGCGGCTTTGGCGGATCGGGCTGGGGAGAGGATAATATCGTAGCCATCAAAATACAATAGGCCACTACACACAATATCAGATACGCTACCGCGTTTGTGGTGGCAAACAGATCAATTTATGAAAAACAGAACACTGACTCTCCTGATACTGCTCACCGTACTGCTCGCTGCCTGTAAGAAAGAAAGCACATCAGGCCCGCGCAGTACTGCCTATACTTTCACCCAGCTAAACAACAGCGGGATCACCGGCCGGATACTCTTCATAGAGGCAGACTCGGGCCAGACCACAGTAGACTTTGAGCTAAACAATACGCCTGCCCCCAAATACCTGGCACATATCCATCAGGGTCCGCCTACCAGCTACCATGGTGCGATCTATTATTTCTATGACATACCGGCATGGAGCCATAAGATCAGCTACAAGCAGAATATACCACTGCCCTACGATAGCGCCCTGCTGCTGGACTGCACGCTGGCCCTGCACGACTCGACCGGCAATGATGACCTGGGTATAGCCGGTGTAGGTATCAACCACTAAAGGAAAAGGAGATCAGCCGCGCTGCTTCATAGCCTCATAGAGGATCACGGCGGCACTCACACTCACATTGAGGGACTCAGTAGTACCCTTCATAGGTATTTTGATATTCTCATCGCACAGGCGGAGGATGGGGTCTGAGATACCCTCGCCCTCGGCACCCATCACTATGGCACATGGCACTTTGAAGTCTGCTGCAGCGATATCCACTGCACCATTCAGCGCGGCACCGAATACTTTGATGCCATGCGCCTTGAGGTATTTGATAGTGGTCACGAGGCTTTTCTCCCGGCAGATGTTGATCTTGGTCAGGGCACCTGCGGAGGCCTTGATCGCCTCAGGATTGATCTGGGCGCTGCCCGTCTCAGGCACTATGAGGCCATGCACACCAAAGCACTCTGCAGAGCGGCCTATAGCACCTATATTATGCACGTCAGTGACGCCATCCAGTATGAGCAGCAGCGGGTCCTCCTGGCGGTCATGCGCGTAGTGTATCACATCATCAGGAGAGTAGTACTCTACCATAGCCAGGAAACCAATGACGCCCTGGTGGTTCGCGTCTTTGCCATGCTGTGGCCTGCCTGCTACACGTTCTATTTTCTCTACCGGTACGAACTGTATGCCTATACCATTCTGCGCAGCGGCAGATTTGATCCTAGCGATCTCCTCTCCTGCCAGTCCCTTTTGTATCAGTATACGGTCCAGACGCTTGCCGCCCGTGATGGCATCGAGCAGAGGCTTGCGGCCATAGATGATATTTTCGCGTTGCTTCATTATTACGGCCGTGAAAATACAAAAGCCGCCCATATCTGAGCGGCCTTTGCAGATAAAGTATTGAAAACTACTAGTGAGGCATCTCAGGCGTAGCTCCCTGCTGCTGACGCTGCTGCTGCTGGCGCATCATCTCCTGCTGTGCCGGCACAAAGCTAAACTGGATATCCCTGAATTCCTTTTCCATCTTGTCTGCTACCTCAGGCTTATCATACTTCTTGGCAGCCTGGGTCAGCTCCTGCATGATGTAGAGGTACTCCTGCACAGACCTGTTTTGTATGAACTGGCCCTGCTGCAACTGGTCATAGTAGGCCTTGTCGCCATAGCGGGCACGGTCCTCCAGTGTGGTGAAGACGTGATGATAATATCTCAGCTCATCTTTGGCGGTAGCCCAGATGTCATCTGACAGCTTCTTAGCCTTGTCAGGCTGGCCCGCCTGATAGTAGATATCAGGATAGAGTGCCACGAAGATATTGTATGGCACACGGTCCTTAGGCATCTCATCTATCGCCTTGTCTATACACTTGGCAGCCTTATCCTTGTCGCCCTCATCGAGCAGGGTCTGCGCCAGGCGTGCATAGTTGCCACGGAGATTCATGGTCATGCGGAGGATATTCTCATCCAGGTAGATGTTCTTATTCTCCTTGATACCACCGAAGCGGAACTTATTCATCATATTGTCATAGGTCACATCTGCACGTACAGGTGCCTGCTGTGCACGGCCCGGGCTCTCTATCGGCACGATACGGTAGGCCATACCCTCCAGCTGGAAGTATTTGTCCAGACCTACATAGGCATCTGGCGCTACTGATACGGCAAAGTAGATCGGCCTGTCCATGATGTTATTGGCCACCATATCCAGGGTCAGGAGGTCATTCTTCAGCAGGGTACCGCCTATGCTCCATTGCATCCTTGGCACTACCTTGCCCAGGTCAGACTGTGCTACCCAGTTCATGGTCTTCACCTTGTCGGTGTCTATGTCTATGAATACATTCTTGGCCGGGAGGTAGTTCTCCATCTCGCCGCTCTGTGGTGAGAGGGTCTTCTTCTGCGGATCTTCGCTGGCTACGAACTGCATGACTTTCTTCAGCTCTACATAGGCGCTCTCAGGTATACCGGCCGCACCGCTGTAGCGTGTCACATCGCGGTTTGACCCGATGATCTGATCATCTGTAAAGGATATTTTGACCGGAGGAGCGTCATTCCACTTGTACTTGAGCTGCTCTATATACCAGTCTACACCTATGAGGCTGAGGTTGATCACGCGCACATCGCGGCGTATGCCCTCTACCTCCTGTGCATACCAGAGCGGATAGGTATCATTGTCTCCCTGAGTGAATAGGAGCGCATTTGGCGCACAGGACTGGAGGTAGTCAGTAGCAAAGTCACGTGCTGTATAGCGGTCATGACGGGTATGGTCATCCCAGCCCTGAGAGCCCATGAGGTACGGTGCCACAGCGCAGATCAGCACTACACCCGCTACTACGCCTACGTTTGCGGCTTTCAGCTTGCTGCGCAGCAGGTCTATGATGGCCAGCACGCCAAAGCCGATCCAGAAGCAGTAGGTCCAGAAGGAACCCGCTATGGCATAGTCCCGCTCACGCGGCTCTATAGGCGGCTCATTCTGATAGACTATCTGGAAGACACCCGTGACTGCAAAGAGTACGAGTATCACGAGGAATACCTTCTCATTCCGGTACAGCGTATACACCAGGCCTATGAGGCCGAGGATGAATGGCAGCATGTAGAACTTGTTGCGTCCCTTATTGTCTGCTATAGATTTGGACAGCTGGTCCTGTGGGTACTGAGGCGTGAAGAACGCACCGCCGAGATTGTCTATGAAAGGGATGCCGCATATCCAGCGACCATTGTCATTGGCATAGGTACCCTGTATATCGTCCTGGCGGCCTGCAAAGTTCCACATGAAGTAGCGCATGTACATGTAGCCGAGCTGGTACTTGAAGAAGAAAGTGAAGTTGTCTCCCTCATCTATCTGATCCTTCAGTATATAGCGGCCGGGCTCGTTCAGATTCTGCTGCTTCAGTGCACGCTCAGCCTGGTCCTGCTGGCCCGGGTCAAATACCTGCACCACCTGATCGGTCTTGCGGTCTATGAGCTTGCTGCCCGGATTGAGCCAGACACGGTAGCCCTGCTTCTTCTGCTCCTCCTGCCAGAAGCCGAGGCGCGGGAAGAACATACACGCATCTGAGCGGAAACGGTAGTCCAGCTTAGGGCCACCATACTGGTAGGCCTTGCCCTGGCGGTAGTATTTGTAGCCTGTGGTATCTACTTTCTCTATGTCCATGCCACCGGCAGTATAGTCAGGGCCCCATACTAGCGGGCGATCACCGTACTGCTCACGGTCTACATATGATTTGATAGCAAAAGGATCCGTAGGGCGGCCCATGTCTATGGGCGTATTGACACTGGCACGGATAGGTATGAGCGCGTAGCTCATATAGCCTATGTACATAAAGGCGGCGCACAGCACGGCTATATTGCCCAGGCGTGAGGGGCGTACGTACTGAGTGACATACAGGCCGGCTATCAGCAATCCAGCCAGCAGCACTATGAAGAAGGCTGCACCTGACCAGAATGGCAGGCCGAAAGAATTCACAAACAGCTTGTCAAAGCCTGCCAGGAAGGCCTGGGTATAAGAGATCACGAACTTCATGGCAAAGCCGAGGATCACAAACCCCGCAGCCGATGCCAGCACAAAGCCGAGGAAATTCGGCTTCTCAGACCTCTTATAATAATATACTACTGCTATGAATGGCAGGGCCAGGAGGCTGAGCAGGTGCACACCGATAGAGAGGCCCACCATATAGGCTATGAGCACCAGCCAGCGGTCCGCATACTTGTCGTCAGAGGCGTCCCACTTCAGGATGGCCCAGACGATAAAGCTGAGGAAGAACTGGCTCAGTGCGTACACCTCACCCTCTACAGCAGAGAACCACAGCGAGTCGAGGAAGGTGGCACAGCCGGCGGCTATCACACCTGCACCTACTACTGATATGATATTGGTAGTGGTGTAGTCAGTGTCTTCGTTTTTGAGGAAGACCTTGCTGGCGAGCATCGTGACGCTCCAATAGCAGAACATAATAGACAGCGCAGTACTGATGCCCGACATAAAGTTGACCATAAAGGCCACCTTGGTCACATCGCCCATGGCCAGGAAGGTAAAGATACGGCCTACGATCACAAAGAAAGGGGCACCCGGGGAGTGTGGCACCTGGAGCTTGAAGCAGCAGGGTACGAACTCACCGCAGTCCCAGAAACTGCCACTGGACTCAAGGGTCATGGTATACACTACGGCTGCAAACAGGAAAACCAGCCAGCCGGCTATGTTATTGATCTTCTTATAAGAGGTCATTCAATATTTTTTGAGTGGCTGCTAAAATATAGAAATCCCCTAAATGGTCAGGAAAAATAAGTTAATGCCCCGCCATAGAGGAGGCTACGCGCAGAGCCTGACAGAGCATCTCTACTGTAGGGACACATAGCGATCCTGGCGCCACATCTGTGCTGTAGGGACAGGTCGCGACCTGTCTCTACCCTGGCTGGCAGTTAATACCCGGTGCGCCAGCGCGGCAGGGATAGTAGCGGATAGCCCGCAGCGGCGCCGCTACCTCTATATACTGCCAGCAGCAGTACCAGCCGCGAGGACTAGCAGCGGATAGCCCGGCAGCCGCCATGATAGAAGCAAGAGATAAGAAACAAGACCCAATACTTGTCCATATAGGATGTAGGCGCCTGCGGCGGCAGAGCGGCAGCGACCTGTCTCTACCAGGATATCCGGCTCCAAAAAACATTTTTCGTAACCCTTTGTAACCTTTCCTTTGGCTATGCCGTATTATCAGATATAAAGCAATAACAATGAAAAAGAGCATATACACCATCACCTTCATAGCTGCGGTATTTACAGCACTGTCTACAAACATATACGCTGCCACACCAGCCTCTGAAAAACACGAGTTTAAAAGCACGGAGCGTGAGGTTAACTTTGAGATCGAAAGGAAAGCGGGAGAAGTCACTCTCTATATCCAATCAGCGTTCTTGAACACATACGACCAGATCATCATAGAGCGTATGGGAGAAGTCAAATCAGGCTACTCTGCATGCAAAACTCTGGATGTGGCGAAAATGAAGATCGATGGCGACTATATCGTCTCCGCAGACCGCTACCCACTACCGGCACAAACCGCAGTGAGCTACCGCGTCAGAACGATAGCCAAGGATGGTACCAACAAGACCTTCCCTCCTGTAGCGCTCACCATCGGTGAAATCAAGTAGTCTTCATATCAAGGTTTCATAAATAGGGTTTGGCTCCCCGTAAGGAGCCTTTTTTTAAACTCTCTCTGAGATCTCATCTACATAGTCTTCATATCAAGGTTTCATAAATAGGGTTTGGCTCTCGAAAGAGAGCCTTTTTTTATTTACCCCTTGCTGAGCTGTAATCGTGCATGCTCAGGCGCTATACTGCTGATGCTGTATTTTTTAAATCACCTATTTGCAAAAGAGCGGAAGCTGATTATATTTGCAATCCCTTTTCGGAGGGAAGTTTGGCCTATCGTCTAATGGCAGGACTACAGATTTTGGTTCTGTGTATGTTGGTTCGAATCCAGCTGGGCCAACCAAACTTTAAAACCCATTGCGTTTCTATAAATGCAATGGGTTTTTAGTTTTTAGCAGAAAGCTATCTGCAGGGAGCACTTCTCCCCTACCTCAAGCCCTGCTATGCTGTGAGTCTCACAATGGTCCAGTATATAGCCACCAGAGCTATGAGCCCGGACAGAGGATATACGATATACCGCCTGTACCATGGCTTATGACCAAACCAGTAGATGAGGCTGAAGTACATACCCAGGATAATAGTAGCCTGCCCCAGCTCTACTCCTACATTAAATGAGATCAGAGAGGTATAGAATGCATTTCTCGGCAGGCCCAGTTCATTCAGCGCAGAGGCGAACCCCATGCCGTGTACGAGGCCGAAGGCAAAGACCACCAGCACCCGCCAGGGTTTCAGCTCGGTCATCACGATATTCTCTATAGCGATGAAGGCTATGGAGAGAGCGATAATAGGTTCTACGATGGTTGGTGGTACTACGATAATGTTTTTCATAGATAGTATCAGTGTCAGTGTGTGCGCCACCGTGAAGGCCGTAGCCTGCCATAGCAGCGTCCTGATATTGGTGCTGAGCAGGCACAAGCCGGCTACGAAAAGGATATGATCGAAGCCATCGGGCAGTATATGCTTGTAGCCGAGTACGAGGTAGTACCACACCACGTTGTGAATGGGTACGCGCTCCAGCTGATAGTTGATGGTATGAGCGGATAGCTGCACGGCTGCCATTACGAACAGCGCGAGCGCGAGCGGCTTTTTGGAGTTCATGACTTATGCGCCTTTGCGTGGCAGCTCCTTTGATGCCTCCACTGCCAGTACAGGTGATAGATAAGCATTATCCTTTGTGGCTTTCTCGCTCAGCTCGGCTGCCTTGGCGGTATCGCCGGCTTTCTGGTAGATCAGTGCAGCGTGGGTAAGCAGCGTAGGGTTTTGCGAGTTGGTCTTCAGCGCCACTGCTATATATTTTGCAGCCTCTTTATAGTCGCCTTTTTTATAGTGGACCCATGCGAGGGTTTCATTAGCATCTATATTGTCTGGGCGGCGGTTGTACTCCATCTCTGCGTGCTCCAGCGCCTTGGCATAGTCGCCTGTTTTCACATACACATATGCCAGCTCACGGTCAGAGTAGTGACCTATCGCGGCATCATTGGTACCTGCCTGTGCGTCACCGTTGAGTTTGTCCAGTACTTTCTTTGCTGCCTGCTCAGACTTTTCTTTCTCTCCATTCAGCAGATAAAGGTCTATCAGCTCATCTTTGAAAGAATAATCTTCTACCAGCCCATCTGCCTTCTCAAAGTTTGCAATCGCACCTTTATAGTCCTTATTGCTCTCTGCTATCCTACCCAGCCCTGCGTATGCGTAGGCGTAGTCGGGGCGCTCATAGAGCGCGAGTTCGTATTCGCGTTGCGCTTCTTTGCGCATACCGGTATTCTCATAGAGGTGGCCTAGCTGTATGCGTGCCCACTCAGTCTCCTCCGCACCGGGGTAGCCTGCACTCACAGCCATCTTCATAGCTTCGATAGCGCCGGGATAGTCTCCATGTATCTCTCTCAGGTACGATACGCGTGAGTATGAGCGTAGATCAGGGCGTATAGATACCATCTTGTCCGTCGTACTCACGGCGGCAGGATAGTTGCCCAGCTCTACGTAGGCATCTGTCATAAGGCCATAGACGAATGAATTGTACGGATTGATAGCCTGCGCTTTTTGTGCGTAGGTGAGTCCATCTGCAAAGTGGTGCTCGGACAGGTATATCATAGATTTAAAGCAGAGCGCTTCAAAATTAGCCGAATCGGCCTTGAGTGTTTTATCTACCAGCTGCATAGCAGCACGGTCATAGTATAGGTGATCTCCGGTCACGCGTGCCTCCTGTATATAGAGGGCCGCGAGCTGGAGTTTTAATTTTTCATCTGTAGGTTGCTGCTGTATCCTGGTGCAGAGGTCAGTAGCTTTGCTTTTCGTGTCGGCCCAGTCTGGCAGGGATGCCAGCCTGGCAGAACGCTCCTTGATAGGAGGTATTTTGTCTTCCTTGTTCTTGTCTTTCAGTATCACAAATCCTACTACAAAGCAGGCTATGACGAGGAGGGCGGGGTATATGAGTTTCTTGTTCATCGTGGTATTCTTTATTGTTTATAAAAGAGTGTTTTGTTCAATTTTCCGAGAGTGATAAAAGAGACCCGTCCCCGTCGGGACGAGCCTCTTACCACTTTGAACAAACATTAATTCATTTTGACCATCTCCAGCGTCTGCTGGTTATTGCCCTGTACCGAGCGGGCGAAGTATGTACCGTTTTGCAGGTCACTGCCACTCCAGTTTACAGTATAGTCGCCGGGTTGCTTCTTTTCATTGACCAGTGTCCTGACCAGCCTGCCCTGTACATCATAGAGCATGATCGTCACGGTAGTCGCTTCAGACACGTGATACTTTATCGTGTTGCCTCCGGTGAAAGGGTTAGGGAAAGTAGTCATGACCACATCAGGAGAGCTGAGGCCTATGATGCCGGTAGGCGTAGGGCCGAGCACTGTAGGCTGCATGTAGGCTACCATCTGGCCACCGCCATCACCTGTACCAGGCCATGGGGTCTGTACAAACGGGAAGGAAGTGCGGAAGGTAGTATCGTTATGCTCTACGCCTGTAGTGTAGCCCAGCACGCTGAGCAGCTGCGGCGTGAGCGGGCTCTGTGTAGCAGATGTATCATCATCATAGAAGAGGCCGATAGCTGCCAGTGCAGCGCCTGATACAGCCTGCAACTCTATGCGGGTCACATCATCCTCCAGGCGGCGACCGTTAGGGAAGCCATCCATATTAGGGATGCGCTGGATAGCTGTGGTCTGATTGAACCGCGGGTCGGTGAGGCCCAGTACTGCTGCCGCAAAGAGGCCCTCGCTGCTAAAGTCAGCGCTGGTGCGCGGTGTAGCAGGGGTAGCCATATTGAGGCGGAGCATATCGCCACCATTTGGCAGGAAGTTGTTCACGAAAGGCTTGCCTGCAGAGAACGGATTACCCGGTGTCTTGCCGGTGGCGAGCTGATATGGAGAGAGATTTGGCACACCGGTGTGGAATATCGGCCAGATATCAGCAGAGCGTGGCGAGTTAGCATTTGGGGCCAGCAGGCTCTGATAGCCGGTAGCCGGGTCAAAGGCAGAACCGCTGAAGCCCGGTATCTGGATAGGTGCCAGGATATTGGTAGCTACATAGTAGAGGCCTGACTGATCATTGCCAAAACCTACGTTGCCATAGTTGGTAAATGAATTGCGCTGGATGTGCAGCGCTGAGAAGGCGGGTACTGCTGCAGCATATGCATGCGTATCCATGTAGAGCGCCAGCTCCGGCTGGTAAAAGTACGGACCAAAGGTGGCCAGGTTACTCAGATCATCGTACGGGGTCAGGGAGTTCCACTGATCCTTCATGCCGATAGGTATGACTGCCTCATTGGTCAGTGGCATGCCGAGGCGTGATACCTGTACCCAGTTGCCTGAGTAGGTCTCCTTGCCCGCACTGAGTGTACGGATCTGCTGGCGGCTGGCAGAGGCCCACACGCCGATCACGTAGTTGCCGTCCAGGATATTGGTGGCCATTGACACAGGGTTGCCATTCTTCTGAAGGTTTGCGATCGGCACTTCGAGCGCGATAGTGCATACGTTCTTCCTCCTCAGGCCGTCACGTGGTGCGCCTGTAGCCTGGCGGGGTGCATCACCCAGGTCAAAGATACCACCGAGGTCTACGAAGAACGCATCATCTGCGGTGCCGCAGAATACGCGCTCACCTGT
Organism: uncultured Chitinophagaceae bacterium; assembly: GCA_964537475.1. Classification (GTDB taxonomy): domain Bacteria; phylum Bacteroidota; class Bacteroidia; order Chitinophagales; family LD1; genus UBA1941. Next base: position 11,899 of record CAZIBY010000001.1, read on the forward strand.
AGTAGTGGTCGTGATGGCATTAGTAAACAATGTGCCGTACTGCGTATTGAGGCCGGCTGCACTCTCTATAGAGCGCGGACCGATGTTTGGCGGAGGAACTACACCATTGGCTACTACTGTGGTGAAAGCACCACCGGATACACTTTTCTCCAGTGTGTAGGTCGTCTTGGCATTTTGCTGACCCAGGCGGATATTGAAGAAAGTGGTCGGATCCTGATTTGTCTTGTGAAAGGTGAAACGGTATGTCACATCATCACCTGTCGTGGCAGTATTATTATCCACGTGTATCTCATAGCGTATATTCTCACCAAAGCTGTAGTAGTTTGGTCCGCCGTGAGGCAGCTGCAGAGGTACATAGTTGGCTATGAGGATCACCTTGGTAGAGTCTGTAGGGCTGCGGAAGGCATACACATCCGTGTTGTCCGCCAGTGGGTCATTAGCTATCAGCGGGGCCTCGCGGTGGCTCGAAGCGAAGGCGCTGATGGAGCCCAGTGCCAAACCTATGGCGAGGGCTGCATTCTTTATATTTCTTTTCATGATATTTTCTGTTTTTCAGTTATGAATAGGCTTAGTTGACTGCGGTGCCTCTCCACGGCGTCTGCACGTACGGGAATGCTACCTTGAAGGTCGTGTCATTCTTCTCTACACCTGTAGAGTACTGGAGCACATTGGTCAGGTAGTTGGTCACAGGAGATGCGTTCGGATTCTGTGCATCATAGTCATCATACCACAGGCCTACGGCTGCCAGTGCGGCACCTGATACAGCCTGCAGCTCGATGCGTGTCACATCATCCTCCAGGCGGCGACCGTTAGGGAAGCCATCCATATTAGGTATCAGCTGGAGTGTATCAGAGCCGTTGAAGCGTGGATCTGTCAGGCCCAGCACTGCTGCAGCAAAGAGGCCCTCGCTGCTGAAGTCTGCGCTCGTACGCGCAGTAGGTGGCACAGCCATATTCAGGCGGAGCATATCACCACCGTTTGGCAGGAAGTTATTGATGAAAGGTTTGCCTACTGCCAGCGGGTTGCCGTTCTTGCCTGTAGCCAGTTGATATGGAGGCAGGTTAGGCACGCCGGTGTGGAAGATAGGCCAGATATCTACTGAGCGCGGAGAAGCCGGTCCTGCCAGGAGCAGTTTGCCAAAGGTAGCTGTATCCAGTGCGGTACCTGTAGTAGCTGCAGCCCCGCGTAGGCCGTAGAGGCCGGATTTACCGTTACCGAAATCAAACTGCCCGAGCGACCTGTGCTGTATACGCAGCGCACGGAGTGCAGGTACTGCACCGCCATACAGGCTATCATCCATGTACAGTGCCAGCTCAGGATTGTAAAAGTACTTGCCGAATGTACCGAGGCTATCGAGGTCCTGATATGGAGTCATACCATTCCATTTATCTTTCTGACCTACCGGTATCACTGCCTCATTGGTCAGCGGCATACCGAGGCGCGATACCTGCACCCATGTGCCTGTCTCTACGGAGCCACCGCCTGTCACATTGAGTGTCTTGGTAGCATAGCGGCTGGCGGATGCCCACACCCCTATGGTAAAGTCAGGATCCAGTATGCTGGTGGCCTGTGCAGCAGTCTTGCCCGCTTTCTGCAGGGTAGAGATCGCTACTTTGATAGCGATAGTGTGCACGTTCGTCTTGGCTATACCATCGCGTACGGTACCGCCATTCTGACGAGGCGCATCGCCCAGGTCAAAGATACCGCCCAGGTCTACAAAGAACGGATCATCTACCGGACCGCAGAATATCTTCTCGCCACTGGTAGCAGTAGCGATAGCGCCTGTCATGAGTGTATTGTAGTCTGGTGTATTGAGGCCTACGGCACTCTCTATAGAGCGAGGGCCTATATTATTTGGTGGTACTACGCCATTGGTCACGATAGTAGAGAATGACGATCCGCCATTCGTACTACGCTCGCAGGTGTAGGTGGTCTTGAGGTTTTGCTGGCCCAGACGGATATTGAAGAAAGTAGTCGGGTCCTGATTGGTCTGGTGGAAGGTGAAGCGGTAGACGATATCATCACCGGCTGTCGCCGTGTTGTTATCTATATGGACTTCATAGCGGATGTTCTCGCCAAATGTCGCATAGTTAGGTCCGCCAAACGGCAGCTCGGCGGGAATGTAGTTAGCGATGATCGTGATATAGTTTGGATCATCAGGACTACGGAATGCATAGAGGTCCGTATTGTCTGCCAGAGGGTCGTTGGATATCAGCGGAGCTTCCCTGTGGCTGGACGCCTGTACGAGTGCAGTGGAGCCGATGAGCAGCAGCGCGGTCATCGAGTTTTTGATCCATGCCTTCGAGAGAAAATGTCTTTTCATGGAATTGTGTTTAATGTTAAGAATCAAAATCGATGACGTTTTCTGTGTCATCTTGATTTCACTTACGGAGGATTGTGATGCTTTGGATTTTGACCTCGGAACTTTACCTGCTCATCTCTATCGCGATATAGCTGTTTTAAAAAGTTGGTATAATAGTTGACCAGCGCACCCGTTTTTTCCCCAAACATCCGGGAGGTTATGTTTTACCGTATGTACTTTTTGATAGCTGATACTTTGAACAGGATAGCCACATCAAAAAGGTCCAGACCATCCGCTGCACGCAGAGCCTATCTGCGCAGGGAGCGGGCTATCATGATGGGCAAGCTATCTAAGTTCATCCTCTTCTTCTACGTACTCTCACTACTGCGTCCTGCTGTACCGATGGTGGCAGACTTTGTGGCGCATACCTTCTATGAGCAGGAGCATATCATGCAGGTACACGAGGTGAGGGGGCAGTTTCACATACATGATGATATAGCTAAGAATCTATCTCATAGCGACCAGGAGAAAGGCACAGCTGCCTCAGTAGACATGGTCGAGTATTGCCATGCGGCGGTTGTATCTCTATCACCACTGCATCCTGTGGTGATTAGCCGGGTCTACGTACCGGCCTTCCCTGTCTTCTCATCTGTCAGAGGCGATATCCTCTCTCCTCCCCCTTGTGCTTAATGGTTCTGCCATGCTTTATGGGTCAGCCTCAGTGATGCGGCTATAAGATGATGTGGGCGACTATATCATAGCACACTGAGACTATCTCCACACAAGGAATCAAAATCCGGTTTCTCATTACCAAGACATGCATCAGTGATATTCCCCATAGTGGGCATATATCCTGACAATACTGTGCCCTGATCTGCTTCAGAAAATTTTCTGAAAAAATATTTTTTGTCTGTCTATAAAGCTATTTATGAAAAGAGCTTATACCCTTTTTTGTTTTGCTATCTCACTATTGCTCCCCGCAATGGCAACCTCGCATGAGGCCTCGCTCAAAGGCAGGATCATCAATGCGTATAACAGCTCACCGCTGGCCAAGGTCACTGTGTCTCTCAAAGGCACAGCCCTGCATATGGAGACTGATAGCCTCGGCGCATATCTCTTCGCAGATATACCGGCCCGCGACTATACTGTGGTCTTTGAGCGGAGCGACTATTTCCGCACAGAGCGTGCGATAAACCTCAAAGAAAATACAACTCAGGAACTCAATATCTCCATGACACCTGAGATGATAGAGCTGCATACGGCAGAGGTGGCCAGTGCGAGGGCTACATCTGCCTCATCATCTGCTGTGATCAGCTCTATAGACATGGAGCTGCGGCCACGCAATAGCGCACAGGACCTCCTCAAGAGTGTACCCGGCATCTTCACCGCACAGCATCAGGGCGGCGCCAAAGCTGAGCAGATATTCATACGCGGCTATGACTGTGACCACGGTACCGATATCAATCTCTCTATGGATGGCGTACCTATCAATCTTCCCTCTCATGCGCATGGTCAGGGTTATGCTGATATGCACTTCCTCATAGCAGATGTAGTGTCGGCCCTGGATGTGTACAAGGGTCCCTTTCAGGCACAGTTTGGAGACTTTGCTACCGGTGGCGCCGTGGCATTCCGCACCTATGATACGCTACCGCATAGCCAGGTAAGATTAGAGTTTGGCACTACGCCTACACAGCGGGCCTTTCAGACTGGACGCTTACTTTTTGCATTGAATATTCCTACAAAAATATCCCGCCTCCAGTCTTACCTCGCAGCAGAGTATAGCTACTCGCCGGGCTACTTTGATGTGAATGCGAAATATAGCAAGTTCAACATCTTCGGCAAGATGAAATACAAGCTGTCTGACAACACCTCTCTCGCACTCAGTATAGCGAGCTATGCGGCCTCGTGGACCGGCACCGGGCAGATACCGGAGCGTGCAGTAGCGCTGGGCATCATAGACCGTTTCGGCGGTATAGATCCTACAGAGGGCGGCAGTACCGACCGCACGGTGGTCAACCTGATGCTGAATCACCATACAGATAATAGCAGCTTTCAGCTCAATGCCTACTACCAGCGCTACGGCCTGACGCTGTATAATGATTTTACTTTCTTTCTAAATGATCCAGTGCATGGCGATGAAATAGAGCAGAACGATGACAGGAATGTCTTCGGCCTCAATACTCACTATTCCAAGTTCTATGAGCTGGGCGGTATGCGTATGAAGTCCACCTTTGGCGGAGGCGTGAGGACCGATGTGATACATACAGATCTGTGGCATGTGCAGAAACGCGTGCGGCTGGATGAGCGCGGCGATGACAACCTGAGTACGACCAATACGAACCTCTGGTTCAAACAAGACTTCAACGTGGTAAAGTGGTTCCGATTTGATGCAGCGGTGCGCATGGACTACTCCATCTTTCAGGATAGGGACAATCATCCTGACTCTGCCTACAACCGCTCCGGCACCAATTATCAGCTACTCCCCACCTACAAGCTCAACTTCGTTTTCACACCGGTGAACTATGTCCAGCTCTTTATCAATAACGGAACGGGCTACCACTCTAATGATACCCGCGCCGTGGTGCAAGACACGAGGCATCTCCTGCCGATGGTATTCTCCACTGAGGTGGGCGCTACGGTGCGTATCGGCACACGAGCTATCATCACTACCTCGCTCTACCTGCAGGATGCGACCGATGAGCTGGTCTTCAGCTCAGACGAGGCTATATCTGAGGACAATGGCTCCAGCCGCCGCATGGGCATAGATGTGAGTGGCCGTGTGCAGATCACGCGCTGGCTGTTGGCAGATGTAGATGTGAACTACTCGCACAACAGGCTCACAGATAAATTTCTGGGCAGGCAGGCTGCTACAGACTACTATGTGCCCCTGGCACCGAGCTTTACCTCTCAGGGTGGCCTCACGGTACGCCACCGCAGCGGTCTGAAGGCCCGCCTCGGCTACCGCGCCATGCTCGACCGCCCGGCCAATGAAGACAACTCCATCATCGCGCATGGATACTACGTGATGGATGCCATGATAGCCTTTGAGCGCAAGCGGTACCAGGTGAGCCTGACGGTAGAAAATCTATTGAACACAAAATGGAACGAAGCGCAGTTTGCCACAGTCACCCGCCTGACCAATGAAGCACAGCCCACCGATCAACTGTGCTACACCGCGGGGACACCCGTTTCGTTAAAATTTGGGGTAAGTTACTTTTTCAGATAGCGGCATTATCTCTCTCTAGACATATTTATTGTACATTAATGATCCGGTGGGACCGGCGATTGACCGGAAAGATCGAATAAAAAAGCCTTTAGCCCGCTATCGTAAATCTGATTTTAGCCCTGATATCATATCTCTATACTAAAAGTGAAAAGGTGGCGACGGCTTTCTCCTCATAATCACCAATACCACTACTTTGAAGCAAACATCACGAAGCCAGATTTGACCGACCTGGTCAAGCGGCCAGAAAAAGGAAGGTTTTGATTTGCTTTATAACAAATGCTCTACTGATTTCTACGCAGTGATCTCCCGGATTAACAGGGACCATACGCTGATTGAGGAGCGTTTTGTATTTTGAAGGAGCACGCTATTGCGTACTTATACCTATCTCTTTATCAGTACCTGCTATAAGATAAATGCATCAACCGGGTCTCTCCACCTCAGTGCCGCGTGTGCTGAGCTCCATGAGGTGCTTCACCAGATTGTCGCCGCGGGTCAGTTGCATTTTCTTTTTGATGCGGTGCCGTAGCTGCTCATAGCCGCGCGCTCCTGACCCGAAGAGGCGCGAAAGCTCCTTGTCTGTGAGGCCTGTTTTGATCAGGCCGCAGGCATGTACCTCGCGTGGCGTCAGCGCAGGATACAGGTCTGCCACGGTCTGGAAGAGGCCGTGATTGCCCTCATCTATCTTCTGCTGTAGCACGGCTTTCTCCTGCTCGGTGATGCGGGTAGTCCCTATCTTCTGCATGATGGCGGGTATGGTGGTCTGGGCGCTGCCCTTCTGCTTTTTCAGCCCCTCGAGAAAGGCCTTCAACTCATCCAGCAGTTTTACTTTCTCGTGCAGATTGATAGCAGTGAGCTGCATCTCCTTATTCATAGCCTCTACCTGCTGCTGCAGCAGCCTGCGTGTCAGCTCCTCCTGCTCCAGCGTATGCCTGGTGCGGGCGGCCTCCATCTTCTGCAGGTGAGACTGCATGCTCTGCGCCTCCAGCATCTCTCCCTCTGCGTGCTTCAGCTCGTAGGCTTTTATGAGCTTTTTGGCATCGCCTGTAGCCCGGCCCCAGGCATAGTAGATCTCGTGTGCCAGGCGGTAGCAGTTTCGCACAGAGGTGCTGTGCTGCATCCTGACATACTCGGGCATACAGCGGTCGAGTAGTTTTACGGCTCTCTGGTAGTGCCCCTCCTGATAGGCGACGGTAGCTGAGGCATACTGGTACTGTAGATAGGCGCCTGATGTCGTATCCGTACCGATGTGCTGCGCAGCCTCTCTCAGGTACAGCTGCTGCCTGGTGGTTATGTCTTTGCGCTCGCGGGCTGTCAGCGCCTTGACCCGGTAGAGCAGGTGGTAGTGCACGGTGGCTATCAGGTAGGACTGCAGCAGATAGGCGCGGTGCGTCTCATCTCCCCGGAGCAGCGCTATGATCTTCTCATACCAGGCGGTAGAGCTGCGGTAGTCTTTCTGCTCCTCGTAGTAGACGGTGAAGTAACTGTAGACATTGAACTTATTGTAGGTGGAGACACCGGGCATCTCAGTGATGGCGAGTGACCGCTCCAGGTATGGCAGTGCATTGTCAAAATCCGCATTGGCCATATACGTATTGGCTATCTGGGTGTAGAATACGGTGATGATATTGCGGTGCCATATATCAGGCTCGCCCATGGCTTTGAGCTTGTCCAGCGCCAGCAGGCTCACCTTCATCTTCTCATCGTACTGGTTTTTTTTGCCGTGTATAAAGGCCATGCGCGTCAGGTACACCACCTGCACGCGGAGCGATACCCTGTCCAGCAGCTGGTCACGCACCTGCAGCACGAGCTCCTCTCCCTCTGCTATGTTGCCATTCATAAAGAAATGGCGGGCCCGCGCCAGCATGACCTGCGCCGCCTCGTCGTATTGCTCCGTTCTGAGAAAGTAGGTGGTGAGCTTTTTGTGGTCTATGCCCTGTCGGTCAAAATCATTGCGGATAGAGGCTATGAGCAGTGTGAGCAGGTCTGCCATGGCCCTGATACGCTGCGGTGCTGCGGCGTAGTATTGCTTTTTGAAAGCATCCAGCTCCTGCGCAGCCGCTGTAGTATCCTGAGAGATAAGCTCAGAGATACCTGACAGCCGGTGCTGTAGTATATCAGCAGATCTCAGCGTCCTGGCAGGGGGCATGGGTGGGAGTTGTCGTGTTTTTGTCGTGAAGGTAAATATACGTCATAGCATACTTTTGATGCGATCAATTTTCACATAAATAAACCCAACCCGCCAACATGACAAAGTACTCTACTCCCATCAGGATGTACCTGCTGGTACTCGTGCTGCTCTCGCTCTGCACAGCCTATGCCCAGGCTCCGCAGCGGATCAACTATCAGGCCGTAGTGCGCGATGCGATGGGCGCAGTGAGCGCCAATGCGCAGGTCTCAGTGCGGTTTTCCATACATGATGGCAGCCCCGGAGGTACCATCGTCTATCAGGAGGTGCACAGTGTCACTACCAATCAGTTTGGCCTCATGACCGTGGCCATAGGGAGCGGACAGACAGGAGGCAGCCTCAGCCAGGTGGCCTGGGGCAGTGGTGATAAATACCTGGAGACAGACGTAGACCCTGCAGGCGGGAGCAACTATATTATCATGGGTACCTCGCAGCTGATGAGTGTGCCTTATGCGCTCTTTGCCGGCAGCGCGATCAATGCTGCCACCGGGCCGACAGGTGCCACGGGTGCCACCGGCGTAGCAGGAGCGCAGGGAGCGACAGGAGCCGACGGACCTACAGGAGCTACAGGTGGTACGGGCGCTACAGGTAGTGCCGGCCCTGCAGGGGCCACAGGTGCCACCGGCAATGATGGCGCTACAGGTCCACAGGGCAGCACCGGCGCCACAGGAGCTACGGGTGCAGGCGTTACCGGGCCTACGGGTAGTATCGGTGCCACCGGCAGTGATGGCGCTACGGGACCTCAGGGTGCTACCGGACCCACAGGGCTGGCAGCAGCAGACGGTGCGACAGGAGCTACAGGCCCTACAGGAAATGATGGAGCGACAGGAGCTACAGGTGCGCAAGGAGCTACCGGTAATAATGGGGCAACGGGTTTACAAGGTATAACAGGACCCACAGGTACGCAAGGAGCAACTGGAGCTGTGGGTCTGCAAGGTGCGACAGGTAGTACAGGTGCACAAGGAGCTACAGGTTTGCAAGGTGCAACGGGCAATGACGGTGCCACAGGTGCGCAAGGTATAACAGGACCTACAGGTGCGACAGGTGCAACTGGAGCTGTGGGTCTGCAAGGTATAACAGGACCTACAGGTGCGACAGGTGTAACTGGAGCTACAGGTGCGCAGGGAGCTACCGGTAATGACGGCGGTGCTGGACCTATAGGCGCACCGGGACCTACCGGCAATGACGGACCTGCAGGAGCCACGGGACCGCAAGGTGCACGCGGTGTCACTGGTGCTACCGGCGCCACCGGTACAGGTACTACAGGCCCGGCAGGTAGTACAGGACCTACCGGACCGATCGGTCTCACAGGGCCTACAGGCGCTGCTGTCACAGGTCCTACGGGAGCCACAGGCCTCACCGGGCCTACAGGCAGCCTGGATAGCGGCACTGCCATAGGCAATACGACCTACTGGGATGGTACAAAGTGGGTGGTCAACTCCAATAACATTTTCAATAAAGGTGATAGCGTAGGTATCGGCACATCTACTCCTCACGCCAAACTGGAAATAGCCAACGCAGATATGCTGGTCAATGGCATCACCGTAGGCAAAGGACACTATACTGCGACCTTTAATACGCAATACAGCACTGCGGTAGGCCTGCAGGCGCTGGCCGTCAATAATAACGGTACACTCAATACTGCTGTAGGGTATATAGCCCTGGGTGCAAACAGGGATGGATTTCAGAACGTAGGCGTAGGGCCATATGCGCTCAGCCAGAACTCCGATGGCTACAGCAATGTATCCATAGGCGCCTATACGATGGTGAATAATTTCATAGGACGTGAGAATACCGCGGTAGGTACAGGCGCACTCTACTACAACTATAACGCTATAGGCAATACAGCCATAGGCAGCAGGACCATGCAGGCCAACTACAACGGACTCGTGAATACGGCTGTAGGCGCGGGCGCACTCATGAACAATGTAGACGGCATAGGCAATACCGCCGTAGGTGTCAATGCTGCTGACTCATCGACCAATGGCTGGTATATCACCTCCATAGGCTATGAGTCCGGCCCCGGTGCAGACAATCTTTTCAACGCGACTGCTATCGGAGCCTTTGCTACTGTCAATACAGACAATAGCCTCGTACTGGGCAATAATGTCAATGTAGGCATCGGCACCAGTGAGCCATCATCACTGCTGGATGTAGCAGGCAATATCAAAGCACAAACTCTACAGCTGACCAATGGCGCTACGGACGGCTACCTGCTCACCAGTGATACCAGCGGCAATGCCACCTGGCAAAAGAGCAAACTGCCCGATGGTACCAATCCGGGAGAGATGCTATACTGGGATGGCAGCCAGTGGGTCACCGTACCGGTGGGTGCCAGCGGCTCTACGCTGACCTTCTGCTATGGCATACCTACCTGGGGCACCTGTCCTGCCCACATACCTATCCTGCAGACAGGCAGCATGTCTGCCATCTCTATGACGGGAGCTACCGCCGCCGGCACTGTGGTGTATGATGGTACCGTATCTGTCACCGCCCGTGGTGTCTGCTACAGCACCTCTCCCAATCCTACCATAGCGGACCTGCATACCACCAATGGTACCGGCACGGGGACATTCAGTAGTCCTATCACCGGCCTCGTCGGCAATACGACATACTATGTGCGCGCCTATGCCACCAATAGCCAGGGTACAGGCTATGGCGACCAGGTCAGCTTTGTGACGGCCAATCCCGTGGTACCTACGCTGGTGTATACTTCATCAGCTACTACTACGAGTACTACGCTAGCTTACACAGCAAAAATATCCAGCGATGGCGGCGCTGCGATCACAGCACGCGGCCTTTGCTATGGCACCTCTGCCAATCCTACGATAACAGGATCTCACACTACCGCCGGCTCAGGTACGGGTTCATTTACCTCGCTGATCGCCGGCCTGACAGTCAATACCACCTATCACATCAGACCTTATGCTACCAATAGTGTTGGTACAGGTTATGGCCCGGATTCTATTGTGACCACGCCATATTTCTGGCTAGGAGAGGCATATGGCGGCGGAGTGGTATTCTACATAGATGGCTCCGGTCAGCATGGCCTGATAGCCGCCGTAGCAGACCAGTCTGCAGGATCACCATGGCAGTCTACTACAGGTGCCTATGGCTATGGCATCAATGCTAACAACACGGCCACCGGTGCAGCCAATACGAGCGCTATCATGGCATTCTGGAGTACAGCTACTGATACCTTTGCCGCTAAGGTAGCGAGCAACTACCGCGGCGGAGGATACACAGACTGGTACCTGCCTGCGAGCGTAGAGCTGCAGAATCTGATGAAAGTAAAAGCTATGGTCGGAGGGTTCGCTACCGGCACTTACTACTGGAGCTCCAGCAAGGAGCCTGCTACAGTGGCCTACGGCAATATCAATACCACCAGCCTTACGATATACGAAGCTATCTGTATCGCTACCGAGCCGAGGCGCCCCGGTACCAGAGGTACACCTACCAATGTATTTGTCGGTTCGCCGTCTACGTCTTATCGCATCAGGGCCATCAGGGCCTTCTAGGCGGCCCTGCCTCAGTGATCAGACAGCCTTCTGCCCCACGCAGAGGGCTGTTTGTTTTCATACACTCCGCATCATATCAGTGTGTGATACCATTCATTTTATCCATGCTAAATGTTTAATGAGCTGATGCAGTGTATAGTATCAGTGTTGTGATTTTTTACCTTTTGTCGTAGCGCGATGCGTGCTAGTTTTACCCATAGGCGGCAATATTTGCGGCCCGGATTTTGAAACACTACGATCATGGCAGAAAGCATCAAGACGACCATAGAGACAGCGCAGTACCTGGACTGCCTGCAGTATATAGAGCAGTATTGGGAGCGCATCACGTGCCACTATCCGCGGGATAAGTATGCACACTTTGGCCTGCCCAAAGACTTCGTATGCCCGAGCGAGGGCATTTATAAAAATGACCAGTTCTACTGGGATAGCTACTTCACCATCCTCGGGCTGGTGCGCTGTGGCCGCACGCCATTGGCGCAGGGTATGGTAGACAATTTCATCTTTATGCAAAAGCGCTTTGGCATCATACCGATGCGCAACAGGTGGTTCAATCTCGGTGGCTCGCAGATACCTTTTCTCACCTCTATGATCATGGAGGTGTACCACTCCCGGCCCAATAAGGCATGGCTGCGCAAAGCCATGACCGCCGCAGAGCAGGAGCTGAAGAGCTACTGGATGAATCCTGACCTCACAGAGCTGCACCTGGTTTACCAGGGCCTCTCCCGCTATTGTGATCACTACATCACCCACCTGGCAGCAGAGCATGAGTCCGGCTGGGACATGACATCGCGCTTTCGCGATCAGTGCCTGTACTACCTGCCCGTAGACCTGAATAGTGCCCTCTTCAAATACGAGACTGACCTGGCAGAGTACTACCGCATAGCAGGCAATACGCAGCGCTACAAGCAGTACCTGGCTGCCGCAGAGTCGCGTACACACGCTATGAATGAGCTCATGTGGAATCAGTCTCAGGGCTTCTTCTTTGACTATAACTATAAGACTAAAAAGCGTAGCAGGTTTCACTCGCTGGCAGGCTTCTACCCGATGTGGGCCAAGATGGCCACGCACCTGCAGGCCAAAAAGATGAAGGACAACCTCCACCTCTTTGAGTATGACTATGGCCTGGCCAACTCACAGGCTACGGGGCTGATGAAGGACTACCGCCAGCACGACTACCCTAATGGGTGGGCACCGCAGCACTGGATCGTGATCAAGGGGCTGATGAATTACGGGTTTGTGGAAGATGCGATGCGCATCGCAAAGAAATACCTCGACCTGAATAACCGCATCTTTACCGAGACGGGTGTGCTCTGGGAGAAATACGATGTGGTGAAAGGTATCGTGAGTACCTCTGAGCGCTATGCCACACAGTCAGGCTTTGGCTGGACCAATGCGGTCTTCGTACGCCTCATCAGCAAGTTTGGCAATAACGGTGAGTCAGTGGTGTGATAATGATGGATCAGGGCTGCTTCGTTCTCGGGCGCATGAGCCCCTCTTGCGATACTGTGGCCACCAGTCGGCCATCTCTCGTGAAAATATGACCTGTGGTGAGCCCGCGTGCCCCTGAGGCGATGGGTGATACGAGGTCAAACAGCAGCCAGTCACTCAGGTCTACCTCCTGGTGAAACCAGATGGCATGATCCAGACTCGCGAGCTGTGTATTGAGTATGTTCGCATTCTTGGTATGCGGACGCAGTGCCGTAGAGAGCACATTGTAGTCAGAGGCGTAGGCTATGAGCTGCTGTACGGTGCGCCACTCCAGTGCTGCCGGCACCTCCTTAAATTTGAACCATACACGCGTATACGGGCTGGCCTCCTCCCCTTGCTTGATCTCCGGCTGGCAGGAGCGCATCTCCAGCGGGCGGGCTATATTTAGGTAGGCCTTCATCAGCCCGGCTATCTGCGGGTGCGTATTTTCATCTACGTGTATCCACTGAGATAGCTCCTCGGGCAGTGGCACTCCCTCGGGCATCGGCACCTGGTGAAAAAACCCTTCCTCCTTTTTCTGAAAAGAAGCCGCCATCACAAAGATCGGCACATCATTCTGCTTGGCCTGTATGAAGCGCGTGGTAAAGCTGCCGCCGTCGCGTATCTCCATGACATGGTACATGATGGGCAGGCTGAGATTGCCTGGCAGGATAAAGTAGCAGTGCAGCGAGTGGCAGATGCGCTCTGCAGGCACGGTGCGTGTAGCGGCATTCAGCGCCTGCGCCACCACCTGCCCTCCAAATACGTTGGGGCTGCCCATGAAATTGCTCGTGCCTTCAAACACGGTCTCCGAAAGTTGCTTTAGCTCTATAAGGTCCAGTAGCTCTGATGTGGTCTGCATATGCGTGCAAGGTAATTGATAATTGGCAATCTGCCGCCGGCAATGATGCGGCATAGCATAGAGGATGACAGATATCATCAGTAACCTCTACAACGACATTTATATTTGCTATAGATCCAATATAACATGAAGCGTATATCTAAACTAGTTTTTGCAGCACTTATCTCCTTGATCACCCTGGCCTCTTGCAAAAAAAATGCAGACACCGGCGCGTATGGCTACTCCTACTGGACCGGTGCCATACCCAACTCTTACTATATGTACAATATCATGGGTGAGCCTGGCCGCACAGTGACCGGCAAGCCCTTTCTGGTCATGAAATATGACAAGGTGACGCTACAGGTGATAGACTGTGAGTTTGGCCTCAGTGAGGTGACACAGACCGGCTATAGTACCCCGAGTGGTATAGGTGTAGCGCCTGAGCCTACGCTGAATGCCTCGACCATAGACTATCAGAGCAAACTGGACCTCGTATCGCCCGTAGACCTCCTCGTAGAGTGGAATATCAGCGGCTATACCACCAAAGACAGCGTCATCAATGGCTACCAGTCCTTTTCTTTTCACCGCAAAAGCAGTGGCATAGGCGGCATACAGTATGACGATGCATTCCACTTCACCTACGATAATGTATCTCTGCATGGCACCATGCAAAATATAGACACGGTGTACTATCTGGGCAACCAGTCTGACAGCGTGGGCTTCAATCTGCTGAAGCTCTGAGCGCCACAGCCATTTCGTGCAGATTTACCGATATTTAGCGCATGAGATCTGTATCCAGGATTGGTGTTTCATTGCTTATCATCCTACTCTCGCACTGTGCCCTCAGGGCAGCGCACGGGCCTCTCCGGTACATCTTCCGCAATGGTCAGGAGGGCTACCGCATGTACCGCATACCGGCTGTAGCTGTGATGCCTGACGGGCGCATAGTAGCCTTTGCCGAAGGCAGGCAGAGCCTCTTTGACCATGGCAAGATAGACATAGTGATGAAAAGCTCAGCAGACAGTGGCCGTACCTGGAGCCCGCTGCGCATCGTATGGAGCGAGCCTTCAGGCACCTGCGGCAATCCCGCTCCGGTACTGGACACGAGGACCGGCCATCTACTACTGCTCTGCACGTACAATAACCAGAAAGTGATCTGCCTCTCCTCTGCCGATCAAGGGCGCACCTGGTCTGCACCCCGCGATATCACCCCTCAGGTCAGGCCGGACATATGGGCGTGGTATGCCACCGGGCCCGGCCGCAGCATACAGGTAGAGGAGGGTCTGTACCAGGGCCGCCTCGTCATAGCCTGCAATCATACAGTGCGCGGGTCTACAGAGCACATCTCCCACGTGATACTATCTGACGATGATGGCGCTACATGGCGGGCAGGAGGCAGCGTGCCCTGTGCCGGTAGTGATGAGTGTACCGTAGCAGAAACACCGGGCGGTACCCTGCTGCTCAATATGCGCAATGAACAGCGCACCCTACCAAACCGCAAAGTAGCATACAGCCGCGACGGCGGCGGAAGCTGGACGGGATGTACCTATGACTCTACGCTCATAGAACCCATGTGCGAGGGTACCCTGTGCAGGCTGCATGGTACGTCTGGTGTGATGCTCTTTTGCAATCCGGCCCATCGCACCAGGCGGCGCCGGCTGACCCTACGCGTGAGCCATGACTATGGCTCTACCTGGAGCCGCTCAGTCCTGCTGCACAGCGGCCCCTCTGCCTATAGCGACCTGGCCGAGCTGCCCGGTGGTGATATCCTCTGCATCTACGAGGCGGGACGCCTATGGCCCTATGGCGGTATAGCCATACTCAGCATACCGGCATCAGAGGTGAGCCAGCCCTGACGTCATGACAAAAGTCAGTTTCTGCGCCCTGCGGGAAAAGTTATTTTCGCAGGCTTAAATCAGGATATGAGTGTAGAAAAGATGCTGCATGAGCGCAGCAGCGGCCAGTGTGAGCTTTGCAAAAGTGCAACAGACCTGAGCCTCTATGAGGTGCCACCACACTCTGACGGCACGGTAGATGATACCCTGCTGATCTGCGGCAAGTGCAGCCGCCAGCTCAATAAAAAAGAGGAAACAGACCACGCTCACTGGCAGTGCCTGAATGAGAGTATGTGGAGCGAGGTGCCTGCCGTGCAGGTGGTGAGCTGGCGCATGCTAAACCGACTGCGCAATGAGAGCTGGGCCTCTGAGGCGCTGGATATGATGTACCTGGACGATCAGACCCTGGCCTGGGCCAAAGCCACCGGCGACCATGAGAATAGCACCGAAGTACAACTGCACCGTGATAGCAACGGCAACCTGCTGGAGAACGGAGACAATGTGGTCCTGATCAAAACACTCGATGTGAAAGGCTCTACCATCAGCGCCAAGCTGGGTACCGTAGTGAAGGGCATACGCCTCGTAGCAGACAATCACGAGCAGATAGAAGGCAAAGTAGATGGCCAGACCATCGTGATCCTGACCAAATACCTCAGGAAGGGATAAACCAAACTTCCCCTGATAGTTATACACCATTCCGGCAGTGCCGTAAGAGGTATGTAACAAATGTTCCGTACTACATTTTAGCGCTGCCGCATCTTTGCATTGCAATAAGCAAAGAAGAGGTGACAGCACTACTCAAAAAATACAGACTGGAGATCATAGGCGTGATCGTAGGCGCTATAGGCGGCTATATGTATTACCACTTTGTAGGCTGTGCCACGGGCACCTGCCCTATCACCTCAAAGCCACTGAATAGTACCCTCTATGGTGCCCTGCTGGGCGGCCTGCTCTTCAGCAGCTTTGAGCCCTCACAGAAACATTTAGAAACAGAAAAATAAAACAAGCAAACATGAAAAAGACGATCATCGATGTCAGGACACCCGGAGAGTTTTATGGCGGCCATGTAGAGGGCAGCATCAATATCCCGCTGGGCGAGCTGCAAGGGCGTGTAGATGAGATACGCGCTATGAAGGGACCCATCGTACTCTGCTGCGCCAGCGGTGGCCGGAGCGGCCAGGCTACAGGATACCTGCAGAGCCTGGGTATAGAGTGCAGCAATGGCGGCAGCTGGATAGCCCTGCTGAACAACAATTAATTCATCACTACCAAATACAGAAAGAATACATGATACAGATGCTGAAAAACCTCTTTGGCTTGGGCCCGGGAGTAGACTACAATGAGCTGATGGCCAAAGGTGCCGTGATAGTGGACGTACGCACCAAAGGCGAGTACGCAGGCGGCCATATCAAAGGCTCCGTGAATATACCGCTCAATAACCTGCAGAGCCAGCTGAAGCAGATCAAGAAAGACCGTCCGGTCATCACCTGCTGTGCCTCAGGCATGCGCAGTGCCTCTGCCAAGGGGATCCTGCAAAGTGCAGGCTATGAAGCCTACAACGGCGGCGGATGGATGAGCCTCAAAAGCAAACTGAACTAAGCACATGAACACAACCCTTATCAACAGGATCACTACCGGCTGGACCTTTGTCCGTGCGCTGTACCTCGTCATGGGCATCATCTTTATGGTGCAGGCTATAGGTGAGCGCCAGTGGATGATGATGGCCTTTGGTGCCTACTTTGGCTCTATGGGCCTCTTCAACTATGGCTGCGCCTCCGGTGCCTGCTATACAGGCATGACCGACACACGCAGTCAGTACGCAGACAAGACCGTAGAGGCAGAGTACGAAGAGGTGCAAGGCCGCCAGTGATACCATCATAAGACATGGCCCGCAGTATCAGCATGAGGGATACTGTGGGCTTTTATTATTTACCATCAAAAATATATCGTATGAAAAAGACCTTTTGGTTTCTCACCATCCTGACGGGCATCCTGCTCTATAGCTGCTCCCAGAGCCAGGCCACGGGCAGCGGCGGCCAGCTCAATGTGACTGACTTTGCCGCCAAGGTGAAGCAACTGCCCGACGCTCCCATACTGGATGTACGCACACCAGGCGAATTTGACAAAGGACACCTGGATCAGGCAAAGAATGTAGACTGGAATGGCAGCGCCTTTGACGCACAGGTAGCCGGCCTGGATAAATCAAAACCGGTACTGGTTTACTGCCTGAGCGGTGGCCGTAGCGGAGCCGCAGCAGCACACATGCGCGCTGAGGGCTTCAAAGAAGTGTATGAGATGGAGGGCGGCATCATGAAGTGGCGCGCTGCTGACCTGCCACTCACCACCGGCAGCGCTGCCGCCAAACCTGCTGGCATGACGCAGGAGCAGTTTGCCGCTATGGTGAAGTCTGACAAGCTGGTGCTGGTAGACTTTTACGCTGACTGGTGCGCTCCCTGCCAGAAGATGAAACCCTACCTGATGGAGATCAAAGACGACATGAAAGATAAAGTAGAAGTAGTGCGTATCAATGCCGACGACAACCAGGCCCTCTGCAAGGACCTGAAGATAGACGCACTGCCGGTACTACAGCTCTATCGTGGCGGCCAGCTCTCGTGGACCAATCAGGGCTACATCAGCAAGGAAGAGGTAGTAAAGAAACTCCAATAGAGGACGACTCGTTTCCTTTGTTTTAGAATGGCCCGGTCAGCATAGCGCTGACCGGGTTTCTTTTTTGTGAAGATCATAGCAAAGAAAAAGCCCCGGCGGTTTGACGGCCAGGGCTCCTATCAGTAAAACGATTATAAACATCAGGCCATCACTGCCTGCGCAGGCTGGCTCAGCTTCATTTCTGCATCGCAGCTACTCCATGTATTGTAGCCGCCTGAGACATTCTTCACGCCGGTGTAGCCGTTTTGCAGCAGTATCTGCTGCGCCAGATAGCCGCGGAGGCCTACCTGGCAGAATACATTTACCTCGCTGCCTGCCGGCACCTCTGCGAGCCTGCTGCGCAGAGAGTCTACAGGTATATTGACCGCACCTGGTATACTGCCACGGCCAAACTCCTCTGGTGTGCGCACATCTATGAGCATGGTACCTGCCGGCTGCGTAGCCACCTGGTCCCAGTATATCACATTATGCTTGCCCGTCAGGATATTATCTGCTACAAATCCCGCCATATTGACCGGGTCTTTGGCAGACGAGTATGGCGGAGCATATGAATGCTCAAACTCCATGAGATCATATATGGTGCCCTCCTTGCGGATCAGAGAGGCTATCACGTCCAGACGCTTGTCAGCACCATCATATCCTGCTACCTGCGCGCCATACAGTCTACCGGTATCCGGTGCAAAGGTGATCTGTATCGTCATCTGCTGCGAGCCGGGATAGTAGCCTGCGTGAGAGCCGCTGTGCGTGGTAGATACATGATGAGGGATATTCGCTGCGCGGAGGTGTTTGGATGCCATACCTGTCACGCCGGTGGTCATATCAAATACTTTTACGATAGCTGTATTGATAGCGCCATGATATTTTTCTTTATTGCCCAGTACGATGTTATTGGCACAGATGCGGCCTTGCTTATTGGCGGGGCCTGCCAGGTAGGTATTCATCGATACTCCGGTGAAAGGATTAGCAAACTCTATCGCATCGCCCACAGCATAGATATCCGGATCAGAGGTCTGGAGGTATTCATTCACATAGATGCCTTTGGCGGTGCCTAGCCGGAGCCCTGCACTCACTGCGAGGCGCGTATCTGGACGCACTCCTATGGAGAGGATCACTACATCGGCATCTATGGCTTCCTGATCCTTTAGCAGCACCTTGAGGCCTGCATCTGTTTTTTCGAAGCCTGCCACAGCCGTATTGAGTTTCAGCTTGACACCTTTGGAGCGGATGTGGCTTTGCACCTTGGCCGCTACGGCAAAATCCAGCGGAGCCAGTACCTGCCCTATCATCTCTATCACAGTCACATCCATGCCCAGAGCGTGGAGGTTCTCGGCCATCTCCAGGCCTATGAAACCCGCACCTACGATCACGGCCTTGCCTGATTTGTGTTTATCCACGTAGGATTTGATATAGTCGGTATCGTTCACATTGCGCAGGGTAAAGATCCCCTCTGAGGCGATACCCGGCAGCGGTGGCCGCACCGGATCTGCTCCCGGCGAGAGCACCAGTTTGTCATAGCTCTCTTCATATTTTTTGCCGGTATTCAGGTCTATGGTCTGTACTACTTTGCGGGCTGCATCTATCCCGGTCACTTCAGACCTGACACGCACATCTATATTGAAGCGGGCATTGAATGCTGCTGCTGTCTGCACAAAGAGCTTATTGCGCTCCTGGATCACCTCTCCTATATAGTACGGCAGGCCACAGTTGGCATAGGAGATATACTCTCCTTTTTCAAAAATGATGATCTCGGCTTTTTCGTCCATTCTCCTCAGACGGGCTGCGGTACTCGCCCCACCAGCCACGGCACCTACGATGATGTATTTCATGTTATATCAGTATTGTGACTGCAAAGGTAGCGCAGCCATCAGCGGTACATCGGTACAAATGTTACAGACACCTCACCTATCTGCCCTGCCTACCGGCAGGCAGGCTTCGGCATCTTTCCTCTCCCAGGGAAAGGAAAGAACCACTGGGTCAATTCGAGCTTATAAGTGGAAGGGCTGTCACCTACTGGAAAGTACCATCAATCATACTGGTAAGGCTCCTCATGATAGGCCATCCGGCGGATATTCTCCAGTACACGGCCCATGTAGATGCGCCAGAAGGTCTTGGCAAAAAGCCAGTTGAGCGGATACAAGACAGGCATATCAGCATGCAAGGCATAAGTATAATCTATCCTGACCTGGCCGGGAGCTACCTCTGTGGTTTGCCACTCTCCTACGAATCTGGTAAAGCCGATCATATTCATTTTGAAATCTGCTACCTGTATCTTCCAGTATTGATTCTCCACACGCTCCAGCACTGTATCACTGGATACCTCTCCACCGCCAAACAGCAGGGACTTTGCAGCAAAACAGGTCTTGCTATAGCCGGGCTTGCCCCAGTGCTCGTCACCTGTGCAATGCGTGATAGCAGGCATGACTATAAATCCGGTATGCACCTTTGATATATCGCAGAGCATAGGCGTTTTGAAAGCCCGCTCCAGCGAACATGCATAAATAGTACTGACTTTGACCTTAAACTCCATATGCCTTCTTGTATCAATGTATGGCCTCGGCCTTGATCGTGTCCACTACAGACGGGTCTATCAGCGTAGAGGTATCGCCCAGATTGCCGGTATCGCCCTCTGCTATCTTGCGCAGGATGCGCCGCATGATCTTGCCACTGCGGGTACGAGGCAGCCCGCGTACGATCTGTATCTTGTCCGGCCGGGCAAAGGCTCCGATCACCTGTGTCACATGATCGCGGATGTCTTTATACAATACATCTTTATTCTCGATGTGCTTGTCACAGATCACATATGCATAGATAGCCTGACCCTTCACGTCATGCGGATAGGCCACCACAGCACTTTCTATCACCTCACCGTGCATATTGATGGCGTCTTCCAGCTCGCCGGTGCCTATGCGGTGGCCGGACACATTGATCACATCATCTACGCGGCCTGTGATACGGTAGTAGCCATCCTCATCCCTGCGGCATCCGTCTCCGGTGAAGTACAGGCCCGGATAGGTACTGAAATAGGTCTGCTTGAATCGCGGGTGATCGCCGTACACGCTACGCGCCATACCCGGCCATGGATGGCGGATGCAGAGATTACCTTCTACGCCGTTGCCTTCGATCTCATTGCCTTTCTCATCTACCAGCAGCAGCTCTACACCCGGCAGTGGCAGCGTGGCAAAGGCCGGCTTCAGTGGAGTGATGCCGGCCAGGGGTGATATCATCACACCTCCGGTCTCGGTCTGCCACCAGGTATCTACGATAGGACATTTACCTTTGCCTACATTGTCATGGTACCAGTGCCATGCTTCCTCATTGATAGGCTCACCTACAGACCCCAGCACGCGCAGAGATGAGAGGTCTTTATCAGCAAAAATATCCTCGCCAAAAGCCTGCAGCGAGCGGATAGCAGTAGGTGCCGTGTAAAAAATATTGACCTTATGCTTGTCTATCAGCTCCCAGAATCGGCCATGATCCGGATAGGTAGGTACACCCTCAAACATGATGGTCGTGGCGCCATTCAGCAGCGGGCCATAGACGATATAAGAGTGCCCCGTCACCCAGCCGATATCTGCCGTACAGCAAAACACCTCACCCTCCTGATACTGGAAGACATTCTTGAAGGTATAGGCTGCAAATACCATATAGCCTGCCGTAGTGTGTAGCACACCTTTAGGCTTGCCCGTAGATCCGGATGTATAGAGTATGAACAGCGGGTCCTCTGCCTCCACAGTAGCAGCCTTATTTTCCGCATCAGCTTTTTGCCATTCTTCATGCCACCACAGGTCCCGGCCCGCCTCCATTTTCACGGGGAGGTTTCGATGATTAAATACGATACATTTCTCCATGGTAGGTGTAGACTGCAGCGCTGCATCTACTATCCCCTTGAGCTCAAACTTCTTTTCACCGCGATAGAAGCCATCAGCAGTGATGATCATACGGCAGCCGGAGTCATTGACCCGGTCTGAGATAGACTGTGCGCTAAAGCCTGCAAAGACCACAGAGTGTACCGCACCTACCCGTGCACAGGCCAGCATCGCTACTGCAGCCTCCGGTATCATAGGCAGGTAGATGCATACACGGTCTCCTTTCTTCACTCCGTTATTGAGCAGCACATTGGCAAAGCGCTGCACAGACGTGTGCAGCTCACCATAGGTGATATGCCTGGCTGCCTCCTTCGGATCATTGGGCTCCCAGATGATCGCTACCTGATCAGCACGTGCCGGCAGGTGGCGATCCAGGCAGTTCTCCGTGATATTGAGCTGCGCTCCGTCATACCATTTGATGGATGGGTCCTGAAAGTTCCAGTCGAGTACTTTATCCCATTTGCGCTGCCAATTGAAGTGTGCACCTATATTGGCCCAAAACTGCTGCGGGTCATCTACACTGGCCTGATATTGCTGGCGGTATTCGTCGAGGGTCTTGATCTGTGGTAGCATATACTATTTATTGATTTGTAATAATTCGTTTATTCTATTCATGAGAAAGCGCGTGCTGAAAGGTTTGGGTATATACTCATCAGCTCCGGTGGCGAGCCCCTTGGCTATATCTACATCCTTTGTCTTGGCACTGATAAATATGACCTTGGCACCTTCCAGCTCCTTGGTACTGCGTATATGCCTGCATATCTCATAGCCGTCTACGTCGGGCATCATGATATCCAGCACTACCAGGTCGGGACGCTGAGCTGCGAGTATATCCATCGCCTCGCTCCCATTGCGCGCTATATAAACTTCATAGCCCGCCTTCTTCATCAGAAACTCGAGCGACAACAATATATTCGGCTCGTCATCGGCTATCAGTATTTTGACCTTACTCATTTATCTCCTCCTGTTTTATCATCAAATTTCTCAAAGAAAGCGGTATCGTAAAATAAAAATACGCTCCCTCATCTATGACGCTCATCACATTGATCTCACCCTCGTGAAGCTCTATGATCTTGCGACTGATCGGCAGGCCCAGGCCGCTACCTTTTGACTTGCGGACAGACTGCTGGTCTGCCTGATAGAATTTATCAAATATTGCCTTTTGATGCTTCTCTCCTATTCCCTTGCCATTATCGCGTACTGATACTTTTACGTGCTCGCCATCTATCACTGCGCGCAGTTCTATCTTGCCTTTATGCGGTTCTACATTTTTTATAGCGTTAGATAGCAGATTGATGACCACTTGCGTCATCTTATCCCTGTCAAACACGACTGACCCTACCACTACATCTACCGAGTAGGTCATCAGAATATCACTGTGGGTAGCCAGTTGCTCTACCGCCTCTACGCACTCCTTGATAAATTCCTCAAAACTTGACTCTGTCAGCACCAGAGACTGCTTGCCCGACTCATATTTCTCCAGGTCCAGCACCTGTGATATCAGGCGGCTGATGCGCTCTGTCTCTTTGGTGATGATGCCCAGGTAGTGCTGCTTCTGGTCATTCTCCAGGTCTTCATTATCATATAGTATCTCTGAAAACGCGCGGATAGAAGTGATAGGTGTGCGGAGCTCATGCGTGACTGTAGTGAGAAATTCATCCTTCAGCGAGTCCAGCTTTTTGAGATTGGTATTAGCTGCCTCCAGTTGCTCTTTAGCTATATTCAGCTCTTTGGTGCGGCGGGTCAGTTCCTTGTTCAGATTGATGAGCTGCTGCGACTCACGCAGCACGTCCATCAGTCCGTCTATCTTAATCTCCTCCTCCTTGGTAGTAGTGGCTATCATCAGCCGTGCAGAGGCAGAGCCTACGTAGCCGGACAGGATGCGCTCCGTATAGCTGACCAGCCGCGGATCTATGCTGCTGGAGGTCTGCCAGTCTATCTTATACCGGTTAGCAAAGCCACGGAGGAGCTGCTCCGCCCGTGAGGCACCGATGAAACTAGCCAGCAGCTTCTGTATATCCTGCAGATAGGCCGTACCCCGCCATACGATAGAATGCTCATACAGCTCTGAGTAGCGAAAAATATCTACAAAGATCTCAGACTGATTTTTCTCTTCGGCGGTCTGGCTTGTCCAGACGGAAAGCAGCACAAAGCTGACCAGATTGAAAAGCAGGCTCCAGAAGAGTGCATTGGTGACCGGGCTAAACTCATGCATGGCAAAAAGCTCATAAGGCCGCAGCCAGCCGATGCCCCACGGCCCCTCTGTGACAAATGAAGTACTCACCCACAGGCTGCCAGCTACAGACGGCAGTACCAGTGTGTAAAACCACATACCAAATCCGATCACTGTGCTGACGATAGCCGCTGCCTTGTTGGCTTTCTTCCAAAAAAGCCCCCCTATAATGGCCGGCATAAACTGGGCTATAGAAACAAATGAGATCAGGCCGATATTGACCAGAGAGAAGTTTTGCTTGATATTGAGGAAGTACAGGTACGAGAATAACATGATGAGCACTATACTGATACGCCTGCTATAGAGCGTGATGATATTGATATAGTTGATCTGGCGGCTATGCAGGAAGTTGGTCCGAATAAAAAACGGGAGCACCAGGTTATTTGACACCATCGTGCTGAGTGCTATCGTCTCCACTATGATCATGCCGCTGGCTGCAGAGAAGCCCCCTATGAAAGTAAAAAGTGTGATAAAGTGTGCACCATACATCATCGGTATGCGCAGGATATAATAGTCCGCACTCACGGCACCGTGCTCAAAAAGCAGCCTGCCGGCAAAGGCGATAGGCAGCACAAAAAGATTGATAAGAAAGACATACAAAGGGAAAACCCACATAGACTTCTCTACATGATTCTCATTTACATTTTCTACCACAGACACCTGAAACTGACGCGGCAGAAACATGGCGGCTATACCGGACAAGAGACAAATGGAAAACCACTCCCCATAGCCACTATGCCCGCTGACTGTGACCAGGTCCTGCACATCGGGCAGTGCCTCTGCCCTCTGGAAGACATCACTAAAACCATTGAAAACCAGATATGTGACAAAGACACCGGCCAAGAGAAAAGCAAAGAGCTTGACCAGCGATTCAAAAGCTATAGCGGCTACCATACCTCTGTGCTGCTCGTTGGATTCTATCTTGCGTGCGCCAAATAAGATGGTAAAAGCCCCCAGTATCATAGCTGCATAAAAAGCCTTATCATAAAAAAAAGAGTAGACCTGCCCCGATGCAGCATGCCCCAAAGTGATCATGTTAAAGCTCTCGGAGATGGCCTTGAGCTGTAGAGAAATATATGGTATGATACCGACCAGAGTAAAGATAGTGACCATAGCACCTACGTATATATCCTTGCCATAGCGCGCGGCGATCAGGTCAGAGATCGTAGTGAGGTGCTGCACCTGGCAGATGCGTATCACCTTGCGCAGGATGATATACCATAGTGGTGCCAATAGTGTAGGGCCTATATATACCGCCAGAAACTGAAACCCGCTCTGCGAGGCATGGCCGATGCTGCCATAAAAGGTCCATGCGGTGCAGTATACGGCTATAGAAAGTGAGTATACCCATGGGCTGGAGGCCATCCTGTCTGTCAGTCGGGTACGGCGCTCAGCCATCCATGCTACAAGGAACAGCAACACCAGGTAGCCAAAGCCGAATAATATGAGCTGCAGCGAGGTGATCATCAGGATTTGCGCGATTGACTGATCAGGAAAATAACCCCTATGAAAAGCAGCCATGCAGTAAAGACGTACAGGAAAAGGACGGGAATGCCCAGCACTGATTCAAACACACTGACTATACTGAGTAGTGGAAAACTGAGCACCAGCCATCCGAGCAGACTCAGCACGATCATTTTTGAGCTCTTCCCGTCCATATCTGTTTTATCATTTAGTCCTCCATAGCATATTCTCCCTTGAGAGAATAATAGCCAAAGATGATGAACCCTACTGCGATAGGCAGGAAGATCAATATGATGATACTCCACTGTAGCAGGTCATTGGTCGTCGCTTTAGGCGAGCTGAGCTTGTGCGAGGCCTCATACACCAGAAAGGCGATCGCACCAGGACCAAGCAGCATCCATATTATTCCCAGAAATTTCTTTATTGCGTTCATGTCATTTATTTAAAGTTAGAAATTTAGAGCGGATCAGTGCACATAGGCATTCACATCGTCAGATACATCTTCATCAGTCTTATTGGTCAGGTATATGGTGCCGATCACCAGGCAGACCGCTGCTATAGCTATGGTATACCATAGCCCTGCCAGAGGCTCACCTTTCGGATTTTCCGTCGTCTTGGTATACTCTATGATCAGCGTACCTATGAATGGTACTAACCCACCAAAGACGCCGTTGCCTATGTGATAAGGAAGCGACATAGAGGTATACCTGATCCGCGTGGGAAATAGCTCTACCAGAAAAGCAGCTATAGGCCCATAGACCATCGTGACATACAGTATCTGGAAGAATATCAGCAGCGCGATCATGAAGTAATCACCACTACCTACTTTCTTTTCCATCTTTATGTCTGCTTTGAGCGCATGTGTGCCAGCTGCGTAGAGCGTATCCGTCTTTGTTTCCTTATAGCTGGAGCCATCTGTGTAGGCTTTTACGGTAGTGGTTTTGATGAGTGTATCTGTGGTACCGGCTATGGCCGACCTCTGCTCCTCTACCTGGCGCTGCTCCGCCAGCTCCGTCTTCTGAGATGCATTTGTACGGTCCAGTATGGTCTGATAGATCGGCCTGTAGGTCAGCACACCGAGCAGCATACCACCCATCATGATCCACTTGCGACCTACCTTATCACTCAGCCAGCCAAAGACAATGAAGAAGGGCGTGGCAAAAGCTATGGCCCACAGCAGGATGGTGCGGGACTGCTCAAAATCTATCTTGCAGGTATTTTCTATAAAAGACTGTGCGTAAAACTGCCCGGTATACCATATGACACCCTGCCCCATAGTGGCACCAAAAAGAGCCAGCAGGACCATCTTGAGATTTGTCTTCTTGCCAAAGCTTTCCTTCAGTGGATTACTGGAGACCTTACCTTCCTTTTTCAGCTTGGCGAATAGAGGTGATTCATTCATCTTCATGCGGATGACTATAGAGATGATGACCAGCAATGATGACAAAAGGAATGGCACCCGCCATCCCCATGCATTGAAGGCATCCACTCCTATGGACATGCGTGTGAATAGGATCACCCCTAGTGATAGAAAGAGCCCCAGAGTGGCCGTGGTCTGTATCCAGCTGGTGTAGAAACCTCGCTTGCCGGCAGGTGCATGCTCTGCTACGTAGGTAGCCGCGCCGCCGTACTCGCCACCCAGCGCGAGCCCCTGTATGAGCCGGAGCGCGAGGACCAGTAGTGGCGCCGCCACACCTATACTGGCATAGCCCGGTATCAGGCCTATGACAAAGGTGGATCCCCCCATGAGTACCAGCGTGAGCAGGAAAGTATACTTGCGGCCTATCATATCCCCCAGCCGGCCAAAGACCAGCGCGCCAAATGGACGGACTATGAAGCCCGCGGCAAATATAGCGAGCGTGCTGAGCAGCGCTGCGGCAGATTTATCCTGCGGGAAAAACTGCCTGGATATGATCACAGCCAGGCTGCCGAATATGTAAAAGTCATACCACTCTATCAGCGTGCCTACAGAGGAGGCACCTATCACCTGCCAGAGGGGGCTTTTTTGTGTAGTCGTAGTCATATTTGAGATTGTGGTTTTAGATTAAAGAAAAGCCTGAAACTGAACTGTGAATTCGCTCTTGGAGCCTACGCTGTGTATCGCGCCGTATTTTTCGGTCGAGTTGGTATAGTCAAATACGGGACGGTTGCGGTAGTTGAGCGTGATCTTGCAGTGATGCGCATTGAGCAGCCAGTTGATCCCCGCATCATACACGAGCACCGGACTGCTGAGGCGCTGATAGGATGCGACCATCGCATCTGCATATACCTGAAACTTACCTGCCTTTTTGGTAGCTGGCAGCAGCCAGCCGGCCTCAGCATAGCCCACATGACCTGTGCCTATGAGCGGTATATTATTGCCATAGCCGGTAAATGTCGTGCCTGTAGTGCTACCATTAGCAGGATTGGAGATACCCACATTGCGGATAAAGTTTGGCCCCATATAGTTATAGTAGTAGACACCATAGACTGTCAGAGCGCCTTTGGCCTTCTTGAATGGGATGTCTGCAAAAATATCTGCCGATACGCTGATCTGATCATGACCTACGGTGTCGTATCCGGCACCGGCATCGTTTCTCTTGACAGACCACATGGATTGATTCTGATAGTCGAAGCCAACGCCTATATTAAACACTTTCTTAGATCCCATATAAGTATTGACATAGTATGGCAAAAGATTTGACTCCTTGTCAAAAAACTGCCAGTCAAAATATCCCGCCACTGCGGCATGAGACCTCCCCAGGCCGCGATAAGATGCCTGCTGCAGTCCATGCTTAGCCAGAGCGGTGTCCAGCCTGGTCAGGGTGCTGGTACCAGGTACATCAAATGGCATGTAGAAACTGGCGCGGTATTCAAAAGCCTTTACGCGACCCTTGGCATATGCGCCGAGGTAGCGGGCAAACTGGTCATTAGCGTCTACATTTCGCCAGTTTACTATCGGCGCATCCAGCGTCATATAGTTGGCTGTAGAGGCCATAGATTTTCGCGACAGGCCGTTATAATAGTTGAGGCCCGCTCCGATACTGAGATAGTCTTTGTAGACCCTGGCCTCTGCTATCGCCTCGTGGATATATATCTGGGGCTTTTTGCCATCTGTGCCGGAGCCACCCTGCCCCAGAGCGCCTCCGCTCACGAGTGTCTGGTTATTGATCCCCATATGTAGCAGGACCAGAAATTTTGAATTGATCTGAGAGTACATGAGCAGGCGCGTACTGCGCAGCGCTATATCAAACTGGCCGTTGTATTGTTTACCATTGATCGTGCTGCCGGGGTTGTTTTCGTTATAGCGCATCCAGAGCTGGCTCCAAAGCAGAAAACGGATATACTTGCTACCCGTACTATCAAATTTTACTTTTAGCCCGTCTCCATATCCGTCTCCTCCCTGTGCATGAGCCCCTACCGACACGACTGCGGCCAGGAGCACAGCTGCGATCCCTTTGTAAAGCTTTCTTTTCATACTTTTTGTGTTTTGCTTTTTAGATGAATAGGTGGTGGTAGCGTCGCTGACACAAAGTGAAAGCGAACTACAGTAAACAACAAAAAGTATGTAGCTGGATGCTAAATGAGTATATCTATGGGTAGAAAATGCAGATCTACTGACGGAAACGCTCCCATTTGATGAGCATGAATTTATCTCCCAGCTCTGTGATCACTGATCCGGCACCATGCAGATTGGCCTTATCCCGCAGGTGCGTGAGCAGCTCTTCGTGTGTGAGTATCTTGTAGGTAGGGTGGTATTGCGAATTTTCCGGGCGTTTCAGTTTGTATTGTTTCACCCAGTTCATCACAGACACATGGCTGATGCCCAGCAGCCGCTCTATCTCACGGTAGCTCAGCCCCTCTATATATAGCTGGAGCGCCTTTGTGACATAGTAGTTATCTATTTTCTTTCCGATTTTATCTACCGTAAAAAAGTAGCCACAGCTCTTGCAGCGGTAGCGCTGCTTATCTTTCACGATACCACTTTTGATCAGCAGAAAGGAATTACACTTTGGGCATTTCGGGCTATTCATAGCAGATAACTATACCTATTTTGCGTAAATATATCAATTTAGCAAAACAATACGTAAAACATTTTCCTTGCACGTTTGTTTTATCTGCAGCATTGCGAAATCCTGTGAGTATGTAAATCTCGTATATCAGGTAAACAGGCCTGATCAGGACAGGCAATGTTTGTTTTCATGTGTGTATGGTTAAAAGAGGGAATCTCCGAGAGGGGGTTCCCTCTATAAATTTTATGGCTACGGTGTCAGCACATCGGGAGTGCCGGCCTGTTTGGCAGCTTTGAGGGGCAGGCCGAATAGGGCACTGGAGAAATTAGTATACCCTAGTACGAATGAGATGCCATGAGAACTCAACCCCATATCAGACCGCTGCGGCCCGGACAGGTAATAAACATCAGACGGCTCCGCGAAATTGGCGAAAGCGTTGTGGTAGTTTGAAAAGCCATACTTATAAGTGAAGCCGAGAAAGATCTTGCTGTGGGGCCGCGCTATAGACACACCGGTAGAGAAGTGAATGTAGTTCCAATACTCCGGATCAGCCGCCACGATATAATCTTTGTAATGATCGCTCAGGAGCGGGACTTTATTATTGAAGTCTGTACGGAATCCACCCAAGAGGGATATCTTTTGAGATAAGCGGATATCGTAGCCAGCTCCGGCATTGATCACCTGCCGGGCACCGGTACGTATCCTCATAAAGTCCGGTATGGGATCTGTACCGTACACGGCACTCGGCAGTGCATAGACGTCATTCGTACCGCGCAGCAGGTCGTATTCTTTGATGGCAAAGAAATATTCGGCAGTCACGGCCACTCTGAATTTATCATTGCCATACTCCAGCCCCAGTGAGATGCTGGGTGGCAGTTTATATTGGGTGTGAATATTGTGCTGATCTCCTACGATGGTCAGATTAGGATACCTGTGGAATACGCTCAGCGTATCACCGGCAGGGAGATTGACGGCATCTACAGACTGGTACATTTTGCCGGCGCTAAACAGTTTGACAGATGGCAACATAGCAGCGAGGCCGATCTTATACTTTCCAAACTTCAGCTCCATACCGGGCTTGAAAAGGATGTACACGTGATTGACAGCATAGTTGTAGCGCGAGGTCATAGAGGCGGAGTAGGGAGTGGCGCTGGGGTCTATCACATCAGCCGTAGCCTGCTGGAAGAGCTCACCCTGCATGCCAATGTAACCGCCATAGTGACCCAGACCGAGTGAGAGGTGTTCATTGACCTGATAGGCTGCGGCTATACCGCCCCAGTACTCCACATAGCTATAGCTCTGGTCATACTTGGCGCGGAAATGCTCCTGGCCCGGAGAGGCAGAGATCACATCATAGCTCATGTCTGCCTGCGTCTCAAAATCAAACTTTGTAAAGTTTCTCAGCACGTAGCCGTAGATCATCCTCAGCTTGGGTATCTTCTTGAATGAGATGGTACCGGATAGCACCTGTGCATTGAGATTGAGTTTATTGGAGGTCAGGTCGTAGCCCGGACCGGCTCCGTTCTTCAGGCTGAGGTGGTCTAGGCCATATAGGTTTGCACTGATATTGACGTTGAGCGTATCGAGAAATCCGATCGCACCCGGATTGTATACAAAGACGCTATTATCAGAGGCGCAGGTCATACACGTGCCTCCTGTCAGGATAGAGTAGGCGCTATAGGCTTGTGTCCAGTAGTTATTCTGTGCATGGAGGATACCGGCCCGGCACAGGCAGATCCATATGAGCGCGATAGTAAAATATCTCTGGGGCATGTGTGGGTATCGTATGCCACATGTTGCAAAGCAGATACCAAAGTGTGGAATGCCCCAAAAGAGGACGGCACCATGTCTGGTGCCGCCCTGTAAACCCTGGTCAAATAATGAAAAAACTTTATTAGTTTATTTTGCGCCACACCGTACCGTCAGACATGACCTGTACCGAGGTGCCAGTAGCTACAGACGTAGCAGTAGTAGCGCTACCTATGGTATAGGTGCTGGTGGTCAGCGCGGCTGTGCCGTGATTTGTGATAATGTAGATACGGCCCTGAGAGGCGCTGGCAGCGGGCAGTGTCACTGTGCTACCGCTACCGCCCGTATAGATCACGCAGTAGTGCGTATCACCCAGCGTGAGTGAAGCAGCCGTAGTTGTGATAGCAGCGGCAAAGGAACCATTCACGGTGAGCTGTGAGGTAGCATTGCCCGTATTGATACCGGTGAACCCTGTGCTGCGCTTGATCACTATAGGTTGGCTTTGGAAGGTACCCGCATCATTATATCGGTTTATAAAAAAGTCCGACCCCACGTCACTACCTGTCTCGCTGCCATTACTTTTACCGAATGACCACCTCTGCACACCATTGCTGTAGGCGGCGATACTGGCCTCATAGCCCGAAGCCCCTGCTTGCAGGTTCAGATAGGCATTGCCGGTGGCACTTTGCACAGCTTCGTTGGCAGTACCGGAGGCATTGTAAATATGCAGGAGTGCTGTAGGTGATGACGTACCTATACCTACGTTGCCGGAGTTGTTTTTATAAATGTTATTGCCTGATGTGGTCCACTGACTGGTACTGACAGATGACGGGCTGACCCAGCTCGCCTTGCCATTACCATCGCTCTGGAGAATGTAGCCACTCGACTGTGTACCGTCCTGGTATTTAAATTTACCGACCACCACCAGCGTGGTGTCAGGCGTAGTAGTACCTATGCCCGTGTAGCCGCTTTTCAGGATGGTCAGCGCATTGCTTCTGGCCGATGCCGAGCTACCATTACCCACGCTGAATATGCGGTCTGATGAGTTGAAAGAGCCTGTAGAAGACGGGGTGTAGGTTTTGGCATACAAGCCGGCTACGGCCTCCCCATAGGATGGGGCCTCGTTGCCATATCCTATCGCTGCAGAGGCGGTGCCTGATGCATTATTGCGGCTGCCAAAGGCTACAGCATAGGTACCGGTGGCAGAGTCTACCTCCCCTACAGCTATAGATGACCTGCCGCTGGCTTTATTGCGATAGCCGAATGCAGTGCCAAAGTTTCCGCTGGCCATATTATTAGCGCCTGCTACAAAGGATTCATCGCCGATCGCCGAGTCTTGGTATCCGAATGCGCCGGCATTTTGTCCCGTGATCAGGTTGCCATTGCCAAATCCGGCAGAATAGGTCCCCGTCAGCGTATTATCATAGCCTGACAGAAAACCATAGTCACCTGTCAGCACGTTGTTTTGCCCCGCCATAGCAGCAGAGATACCTGTGATCGCATTGCTTACTCCACCCAATATGACACTACCAGGGGCCGTTTCCACGTTATTTTGCCCTCCTATGACAGCGCCATAGTAGCCTGTCGTTTCATTGTTAGTACCACCTATGATGGCAGCGTACGACGATATTGCGGTATTGTTGCTACCACCTACTATCGTACTATATGGACCGCTGTTAGTACTCTTGTGACCAGCTATGATGGCAGCATTTTGAGATACGATGCTATTGGAATCTCCACCTGCTATTATGGAATTATCGCCGCTGATGCTATTGCCCTGGCCTGCGAGTACTGCGCCCTTGGCAGAGGAGATCGTATTGCCTATGCCTGATATGACCGCGGAATAGCTGCCGGACACAGTATGCTGAGTGCCCATTGCGACCCCTGCATTGCCCCTGACCGTATTTGCGTAGCCACTGGCAAAAGCATCGTCTGAAGTGACGGTCAGTGACTCGCCTAGTGCTGCGGAGCGGAGGCCCGATACAGTATCAGCATATCCTGCGGCAAACGAATTGTATCCGCTCACGTAGCCCCGCTCGCCAAAAATCGCCACATGATTTGCTGTACATGTATTGTCTTCACCGAAAACTACAGAGGCGGCTCCCCCTGCTTTATTGTTGTGGCCGGCAGCAAAGGAATATGTACCCGTGACGGATAGATTGGTACCGCAGGCAAAAGCATACCCACTAGTGACGGTATCAAGATAGCCCGTGGCCATAGAGTTGATGCCTGATACAATATTATGATCGCCAAAGACGGCGGTATGATCTGCTGAGGAATTATTGTCACTGCCAAATACAGCCGCACTATTCTGGCTTACAACATTACTGGTACCGCTCACGATATTATTATCACCGCCTACCTGATTGTTGCTGCCATTGGCAAAAGAGTAATTGCCTGTAAGTGTATTGTTCGTGCCTGTAGAAACTGAAGCTGTATTGGTGTTATAGATATTATTGCCCGAGGCTGCCCAATAGCCAGAGGAAGCAGAGAGCGTAGATGGATTCACCCAGCTCGCATTGCCACTCGCATCACTCTGCAGTATATAGCCACTGGAGGCACCATTGGTCATCTGGAAATATTTGCTGGTCAGACTATCGTTTATCGTCAGATGTTTATTAGTGAAATCGCCGTACAATAGTGGCGATGTAGTTCCGGAATTGGCGATATATAGTTTATTGTCAGTCGACTCATTATTACCGGCAGTATAGCCCAGAAATACATTGCCGGAACCCGAGGCTGCATTCTGACCGGCGTTGTTTCCAAGCATTACGTTTCGATCTCCCGTGCTGCTCAGGCCCGCACCGCCTCCCAGGTAGGTATTGTTGCTACCGGTGGCGGATTCACCAGCATAATTGCCCACAGCACAGTTGTTCAAACCACTTACATTCTGCAAGAGAGTTCCTACTCCCACCGACACGTTATAGAAACCGCTGGTGTTATTTTGTTGGCTCAATTTTCCCAGGGCGATATTATAGCTACCCTGGGTAAGGCTCTGGAGGGTATTAGCTCCTATACCCACATTATCACCAAAACTGAGCGGGTCATTATCACCCGCAGCATATCCTATATAGATTGAACCATTGGTATTATTCACCGTCAGCTTCCCTTTTTTCATCACGTAGTATTCTTTACCTCCGGTAGTGAAATGTATAGCGCTGTCGCTGCTCTGCTGTGTCTCTATCCGTGTAGCTCTATTGCTGCTGGCTATGAGGCTCATGGTATCGGTGGTGGAGATCACCACTGAGTTGCCACCCGAGATACTGAGTGTATCACCCGATATGGTCAGCGTCTGTGCATCCGCACCGGTAGGACCGGTAGCACCTGTAGCGCCTGTAGTACCGTTTGTACCGTTGCTCCCTGTAGGTCCTGTGGCACCAGTAGCGCCGTTGGTTCCATTGGCGCCGGTAGCTCCTGTAGCTCCTGTACTACCATTGCTACCTGCCGTACCGGTAGGGCCGGTCGGACCCGTGGCACCGTTTGTCCCATTCGTACCATTGGCTCCGGTAGGGCCCGCAGCGCCATCTGCACCCGTAGGACCCGTGGCGCCCGTAGCGCCGTTGGCACCATTTGTCCCATTGCTTCCTGTAGCCCCGGTAGCACCCGTAGCACCATTCGATCCATTGGCTCCTGTAGCACCGGTAGCTCCTGTAGCCCCAGTCGTACCGTTGCTACCGGCGGTGCCTGTAGGACCTGTGGCACCTGTCACACCCGCTGCACCGTTACTGCCTGCTGCGCCCGTAGGACCGGTAGGACCTGTGGCCCCATTTGTACCATTCAGCCCGTTGGCACCATCACTGCCTGAGGCGCCTGTAGCACCCGTAGGCCCCGTGGCACCATCTGCGCCGGTAGCACCTGTAGCACCACCGCCAGATCCGGTAGGGCCGGTAGGTCCCGTAGGACCGGTAGCGCCTCCTCCGGTGCCCGTCGGGCCTGTAGCGCCGGTGACGCCTGTGACCCCGGTAGCGCCGGCTGTGCCTGTAGGGCCTGTAGGACCCGCAGCACCATTCGTGCCATTGGTACCATTGCTACCGTCTGCACCTGCCGGACCGGTAGGACCAGTAGCGCCGTCATTGCCATTCAGTCCATTGCTTCCTGTAGCACCCGTCGGGCCAGTCGTACCATTACTCCCGGCAGCACCGGTAAGACCTGTGGCACCTGTAGCGCCATTCAGACCATTGCTGCCGGTAGGGCCAGTCGCACCATTGCCCCCGGCTGCGCCCGTAGGACCTGTGGCCCCATTAGCGCCGGTAGCGCCAGCGGCACCTGTAGGTCCGGTGGCTCCCGCAGGCGCATTGGCTGCGTAGAGCGCATATGGTACGCTCATCAGCTGTGAGGTACCCATATCAGTATAGTTGGTACCGCCTGCAGGGTCTATTTCTACCTGCAGGTACTTATTGCCGTTGCCCCAGCTCACTGCAGAGAGACTGGTCACATGGCCGATGGTGAGTGCGAAGAGGCCGAACTGGTTGGTAGCAGCATTCTGCACCTCCTGGAAAACGATGGCACCGGTAGGTGACGCATCATGAATGCTAAAGCGTACAGCGATACCGGTATTGGCCACTACCTGGCCTTGTGCGTTTCGCAGCACTGACTGATAGCTGATGCCCTCAGGAGCCTGGGCAGAGAGCTGCCATGCAGACATAGCAATGAGAATAACGAGTAAATACTTTTTCATTTTGACGGGTTTACGTTTGAAAAAACTTTGAGCATGAGACGCCCGCCATCTACCCATTCCTTTTGACAGCGCATGACATAATAGAGCGCGCTGTGTTTCAAAATCTTTCAGCATAATCCTTGCACAAATCCACACTAACAACTGATAGTCAAATCGTTAAAGCAGAATCAAAACAAACCTGTGTGTCACATAAACTACTTTTGCCCCGTGGCGGTTATCGCGATATGCAGCGCAAAAACCTACATTTGCCCCATGCGTACGCTGGAACTTATCAAAGCATTATCTGACAGTGAGGTAAAGGAGGTAGAGCGCCTGCTATCAGGTGGCAAGAGGGAGGGATTGCTGCGTCTTTTCAAAGAACTGAAAAAGTACGCCTCCAAAACTGAAAAGCCCAGTCACGAAGAGCTCTTCTCTCGCGTGATGGATGAACCCTACAAAAAAGATAAGGACTACCTGCTCAGAAACAGGATGCGCCAGGTCAATGAGGTACTGTATGAATACCTGGCAGTAGAAACCTTCCGGCAGACCATCAGCAGTGACCTGACCACATTCCACTACTGGCTAAGTAAGGCCTACTATGACCGCCGCCAGAAAGGCCTCTTTGAAAGCGATATCGACGAATTTATAAGTGAAGCCACAGCAGAGATCACCAGATCTCCTACAAACCTGCCCGATGCCGGCAGCAATATGTATGCGCTGAAAACACTGTGGATGATCAACCATGAGCCGCGCATACCTGAGAATACTGAAAACCAGATAGCGGTCATAGATGAATGGATGGCCGAACTGAAACGCCGCACGCTGTACAAGGTGCGCGAGATAGAGGCCAGGAAAGCATTTCTGGAGATGCTCCTACTCCATATGAAAAATACGGAGCCCAGCGGACGCTCGGAGGGACTGGCCGCACTGGATCTCACAGGGCCGCAGTCTGACTGGTTTGCCAGGTACCTCGTGCTAAAAAAACACGTGTACCAGACTACGGGTATCGATAAAATAGCCGTGCTGGAAGAGATGCTGCAGATAGGAGATATACCGGAGCACCGAGCCATACTGGGCCTGTCTGACGCTACTACCAATATGACCAACCTGGCCACTGAGCTGATCACCGCCGGAAACTATGAACGCGGCAATGAAACGCTGGAGCGGCTACTGCTGCTGTGCAAAAAAGAACAGGTGCAGGTGCCCATCGCCGCTATACAGAGCTATATAGCCAACCAGATCAACCGTGGCCAATACGAAAAAGGCTTGCAGGCCTATAAGCTATATCACAAAGAAGTAACGGGCAGCCGGTCTGCACGCGGCATAGCCATACTAGCCAGCTATCTCTGGCTGCTGCTGGGCCGCGAGGAGGATGCGATACAGCAGCTACCCGACTCATCAGAGCTATCAGCACAGCACCAGATACACCACCGCTTTGTGTATCTCATTTCATTTATCATCAGGCAGGACTATGACCTGGCGCGCACTGAGGCCGGCAATCTGAGAAGACAGATCAAACGTACGCCTGATATTGACCCCACACTGCACCTGAGCATCATGGGGCTGTATGATAAATACCTGAAGGCACTATCCGCTCCAAAACCAGAAAGAGAGAAAGGCATGGCGCTGCTGATGCACACCATAGAGAGCGAAATCAAATACTGGCAGCAGATAGCCATCAGGGAGATCCCGCTCAGATGGCTCATGGTACAGCTCAAAATAAAAGCGGCCTGAGTTATTCAGGCCGCTGCTTATCGTTAGATCTTTTTGTTTATCTGATCAGGGTCAGGCTTCCGTCTTTCATCTTCTTTTGACCATCGAGGTATGTCAGCTCTACTACATAGGTATAGACAGCAGGTGGCTGCAGTACTCCCTTGTAGGTGCCATCCCACGAGGCCCATTGATTATCTCCCGAGTCAAATACCTTCTCACCCCAGCGGTTGAATACCCGCATGGTGACCGTCTTGAGCCCCGAACCGTAAACGGTAAATTCATCATTGGTGCCGTCGCCGTTTGGCGTGAAAGCATTTGGTATGTAGGTATCAGGTCCGTGGTTGACACGCACTATGGCACTGGCGGTAGCCGTACAGTTTTTGCCATAGGTCACCACTACTGTATAGTTCTGACGCTGGTATGGCGTAGCTATCGGTGCAGGACAGTCTATGCAGGTCAGGCCGGCAGACGGCGACCAGGCATAGATACTGATGGTCTGTCCTCCCGGATTGTCTACCAGCAGATTCAGCGTGATGCTGCTACCCAGATCGAGTGTAGTGTCCATAGGGTCGATCGCTACATTGACAGGCAGCGGCTCATCTACTGTCACTGATGTATCCAGATGGCAGCCCTGGCCGTCAGTGGCCACGAGCTGGTACACTCCTGCTGCCAGATCATAGAAGCTACCGCTCTCCTGCGGCGTACCGCCATTGATAGCATAGGTATAGGCGGGATTCAATCCAGGTGTACCACCGGTCACGGTGATCTCTGCCTTGCCGTCTGTAGAGCCTACGCAGCTGACGCTATCTGCCTCCAGATGGGTGACCGATATCGGCGGCGGAGCTACCAGCGTCACGGTAGTAGCTACTGTACATGCATGGGCATCGGTCACGGTCACACTATAGGAGTTAGGGCCCAGGCCTGAGATCGTATTGCTGGTAGAGGATACAGGAGACCAGCTATAGGTGTAGCCCGGCGTGCCTCCTACCCCATTGGCAGTGATAGCTCCATCCAGTGCGTTGGCACAGGTGATCTGGGTCACAGTGGAATCTATAGTCAGCATCGTAGGATCGTGTAGCGTGACAGCTACGTTTTCCGAGCAGCCCTTGCTATCATACACGACTACCAGATAAGGATTGGGCAAAGCCGCCAACCCGGTAACAGTATCCGTCATCTGATAGGTCAAACCATTATAGGTATAATAGTATGGTCCCTGTCCCCCACTGGCACTGAACCACATTTTACCATTGGCATCGCCATGACACAAAGGATCTCTCCAGTCAGATACCGCTACCAGCTGTGTAGGTTCATCTACCAGTACACTGGTTTCCGCTGTACAGCCATTGGCATCTGTCACACTCACGGTGTATATATCAGACATGAGGTTTGTGGCCGGATTTGTAATTGTGTTGCCCGGATCAGACCAGCTATAGCCGACCACCGGAGCGCCATTTAGCGCAGTGACCGTAGCGGTACCATCATTGCCATCATGGCAGCTGGTAGGCGTACTGGTGATACTCAGATGGAGCACATATATCGTATCTATAGTAAAGGTGCTTGATACCGTACAGTTGTAAAAATCTGTGACGATCAGCGTATGTGGACCGGCAGAGAGGTTATTTTCTGTAGTGCCACCAAAGCTATTGTCCCAGTTATAGCTGTATGGTGCAGTGCCACCATTTACCAGCACTGTAGCAGATCCATCATCACTACTCTCACAGTGGGCCGCTACAGGGGTGACGCTGACCACTATCTGCTGCGGCTGCGTGATGGTAGCTGATACGGTAGTAGAGCAGCCATGTGCATCTGTGATGGTGGCAGTATGGCTGCCCGCATCGAGATCGTTGGCTACTGTGGTGGTAGCATTGCTGCCGGACCATGTGATATCATACGGTGGTGTGCCACCTGATACCGTGATCCAGGCTGTACCATCTGCAGTGCCATAGCACGTGGTAGGATGCACAGAGTCGAGCACGGCCACGAGCTGCGGCGGCTCACCGAGTGATGCCTGATCATTCAGTATACAGCCGTTGGCATCTGTGATCTGCACGGCATAGGTGCCAGGGCCGAGGGCTGAGAGCGGATCAGCTCCGCCCGGAGTCCAGGTGATAGTATATGGCCCCGTACCGCCGTAGGCGCTATCGTGCAGTGCACCATCTGCAGCGCCATAGCAGGTGATCAGCGTAGAGTCTATCTGGCTGCCCAGGGCAGGTGGTGCTGTGACAGGATATGTATTGCTCACCGATATGCCATTGGCGTCTGTGGTAGTCACAGTGTAGCTGCCGGCGCAGAGGTTATTGATAGATGTGCCGGTGCTCTGTGGCGTCGTATTCCATACGAATGTATACGGCGCTACACCGCCTGAGGCAGAGACAGATATCTGGCCTGTGCACTGGCCGTAGCAGGTATTGTTAGTGATCACAGCCACTACATTGATAGGTGGTGGGCCGGAGATGTGAGCTGTATCGCGCACACAGCAGTTATTGGCATCGCATACTGTGATGATATAGGTACCGGTATCGAGGTTGGTCGCATTGGGCAGGCCGCTGACCGCCGGCACACTGGTGTAGGTGTATCCGGGCGTGCCACCTGTAGTAGTGACGGTGATGGTGCCGTCATGTGTGGCAGCACCTGTCAGACTGGTAGTAGCAGCAGTAGATACCACCTGCGCAGGCTGCGTGATGTGTGTCGTACCGGTCACGATACAGCCGCTTTGATCAGTCACCTGCACACTGTACGTACCAGCCGGCTGAGCAGTCAGGCTACTGCCGGTGCCGGAGGGAGACCAAGCATAAGTATATCCTGGCCGGCCACCGCCTGCTGTGGCAGTCACAGAACCTGTACCACCGTAGCAGAGTATATTGACAGAGTCAAGACGCAGGGTGAGCGGAGCCGGAGCCACGAGCCTGGTAGTATCACGTCCCACGCATCCCTGAGAATCTGTGACCTGTACAGTATAGGTGCCCGGGCCGAGCCCTACAGCGCTATCTACATTGCCGGCTACAGCCGGTGACCAGACATATTGATATGGACGTATACCGGCATTCATATAGAGATGGATACGACCATCATTTTGACCTGCACAGGAGATAGAGTCTACCAGTTTTGGCACCGGCAGGCCATTGCCCAGGGTGACACGCATAGAGTCTGAGAGTGTACATCCCCCGCCACCGGTCACGGTGACGGTATACACTGTGGTCCCCGTAGGGTTTACGATAGGATTTGCAAATCCCGGACCGGTACCGTTTGGCGGAGGTGTGCCACTGCTGGCAGACCAGGTGTAGGTGACCTGAGCAGGATTGACGGCAGAGCCTGTGACAGTAGCGTGGAGCTGTACAGCGCCCGGGCTACACAGGAAAGTATCATTATTGAAAGCCAACCTCGATGAGCTATCTACTGTCACTGTCACGTAGTCATAGTTGATACACCCATTGGGAGAAGTAAGAGCAACCTGATAAGTAGTAGTAGCATGCGGATGCGCTACGGCAGTATCCCTATTGGCTGGTACGGGTACATCCTGATTAGTACTGGAGGTCCACACCAGGTTGGCTCCATTGAGGTCCGTAGTACAGATATTAAACCTGACATTGGGCCGCATGAAATACCGTGCATAGGCTGTAGCACCATTTTGCTGGACTCCCGGCACACCACATACACCGCCATTCAGACTGCTATAGGTGCACCATACTGAGCGAAACGACGTAGTGGTAAATTGATTCTTGGGGTTAGACCCTGCACTACCGGTATTTGTGAAGCAGATATCGACTACGATATTAGACCTGCCATCCCAATTATATGGCGTAGGGAAAGTATGCGTATTCCATCCATTCACCACAGTATAGGATGCCGCCTGGTATACTTGAGTGAGGCCACCCAGGTAGCTATCTGAGAGACTATCAGCAGATACACAGCCCAGAGAAATAGTCAGGTTGGTCAATGTAGCTCCGGCATTTAGCTGCCCCACATTGAGCGCCAGAGACTTGATCTGGCCACCACTCGGCACCTGGCCGAGCAGCTCGCTGGCGTGGATCAGGATCTGGTGGCGTGCCGATTTGTAATAGTTGCCATAAGGTGCCGGGTATTGATATCCCGTACCACCTATGGTACCGGTACCGGTGCCTGCGGTGACATTTCGACCGCCTGTACAGGTACTCGTAGCCAGGCCGCAGCTGTTTGGATTTGCCGCTACGGTGAGCAGCACGGAGTCGCCGGGGCATATAGTGAGGGGACTGCCAGAGGCACGCACGTCCGTGCCTACACTGGAGGTAGTATTGATCTGGATGCTATCTGTGAGCTTACATCCTGCAGAATCTGTAACCTGCACATGGAACCAGCTGGTCTGACCCAGAGAGTTGATACTGGTGGTCTGTGCATGCGGGCTCTGCACGCGGGTAGAGTCCAGCCAGGTATAGGCAAAGGGACCGTAGCTGGCGGGTGTAGGCGTGACGGTGATCTGCGTATTGGAGTACTGGCAGATGGTAGTGCTATTGGCAGATAGGGCGATATTGAAAGAAGGTACTGTGATATACACCGTATCGCTACAGCCATAGCCCGTAGTCCACGTAAAACCATACACCCCTCCATTCACAAACCCTGTGATAGTAGTCGAGTCATCATTGTATATTAGCGATCACTGTGGGTGATGGATTACTGCTAAATGCTGCCCAGGTACCCGTGCCTGACGCAGCCATGTGCGCGGTAGCCTTGTTGCATATATTCTGGTCAGGACCGCCGTTGGGTTTAGCTGTCACGACCACCGGTACGGTATCGTAGCAGTTTCCTATAGCGTATTGATAGTAGTAGGTGCCGGGAGTACTAAACTGATTGATCGGCGTATGTGCAGAGTCGGGGTGCAGGATCACCGATGTGCCGGGATTGCCGGGCAGAGTAGACCATATACCACTACCTACAGCGGTCATGACCGCAGAGTCTCCCAGCTCGGGGCAGCTCACATACTTGATACCTCCCCCATTGGGCCGTGCCGATGGGCGCACTGAGTCTGAGGCTGTAGCCTGACAGTTGTAGATATCTACCACCGTCACGGTGATCAGGCCTACAGTAAGGCCGGTGATGGTAGATGGCCCTGTGACACCATGTTGTACTACGCCATTGGACCAGAGGAAAGTCCACGGGCCGTTGGTACCTGTAGGGGTGGCAGTAGCAGTACCATCATTACGATTGCATGTAGCGCCTGTGGTACGCAGTGTAGGCGGGCAGCAGGCTCCGACATTAAATGCACTGACGGTAGGGTCATTACTACAGGCCAGGCTATTCCAGGAGCCGGACTCGCCATCGCCCGAGGTAGAAAAGCTGACCGTAAGGTCCTGGCCGGACAGGCAGTTTGCACTCCGGCTCGTCACTGTGATACAGAAGGTCCACGTACATGCATTTGAACCATCATTATCCCCATAGTTATTGCCGGGATTGGCATCCAGCACACCACTGGTGCTACCGGCCAGTGTCTCATAGTAAAACCCCGGCGGGAAGACATTGCCTGTAGCTGCACTGGTGATAGGACTAGAATACCATGACCATGTACCGCTGGATGTACAGCTGGCCGGTGGTGCGCCTGGCACCAGCGTAGAGGCATCCCAGCCTGAGCCGAGTGTCACCTGTATGCCATGCAGCCAGTTGGCACTCGTTTGAGTCCAGCTGGAGATCGTATAGCAAAAAGTGACCGTTTGGCCGGGATAGTAGGTGCCATTCACAGGTGGCGGAGTAGAGGTGATACGGGACACGACGAGACAGCCTGCACAGTCTGTACTGGCAAAGGCACTGATATTAAAAGTACCCATCTGGCTGGAGTCAGGACCGGATACCTGTATATAGTAGGTGCTGCCGACAGTCAGCTGATATACTACTACAGTAGCAGTACCTCCTGATCCACGAGCACAGCCGACACCGGATAGTGAGCCGCAGGCACCCCCCCATACATTGATCACAGGATTGGCAAAGGTGGCTCCGGAGACGGTAACGGTAGCAGTGGTAGCAGATGCTACAAAGGAGTACCACACGTCTTTGGGTGGAGAGGTGATGCTGATAGGACAGGCATTCTGATAGGGAAACGGAGTAGAGGGTGTAGCACACAGATTAGACCCTGATGCACTGACAGGAGAGCCTACATTGGTGCCGCTGGTAGAGCCATTGCAGGCTGCCGGGGCAGGTAGTGTGCCGAGGCTCTGCGCTCCGGAGCAGTTATCATTAGTCACTGCTCCAGCAAAAACGAACATAGAATCAGAGCATCCGTTGGAGGAGGTCCAGATAAACTGATAGGCACCGGCTGCAGAAAGCTGTGTGACGGTAGTGGAAGCGCTGTTAGGATTAGCTATTGTGCTGCTACCGGGATTGGAGGGCCACTTGGTCCACACACCGGCACCGCCAGATGCAGCCAGGTTTACTGTAGCTGTGGCGTAGCAGGATACAGTCTGGTCGGGTCCGGCATTAGGCTTTGCATTCACTGTGACCAAAGCAGTATCTGTACAGCCTGTGGCAGTATTGGTCCATTGAAATAAATACAGGCCTGCAGCCGTGAAACCATTAATGGTGGTAGTAGGAGAACCCGGAGAGACTATAGCCGCACTACCGGGAGCAGGCGTGATCAGTGACCAGGTACCTGTACCCGTGGCTGCCATTTGTACTATGCCACCGGGGAATGTAGCGCAGGTAGATTGATCCGGACCTGCGTTAGGTTTGGCCTGCACCACCACATATACGGTATCCCGCCGGGAGCTGAGCTGCCACTGGTAGGCATAGGTGCCGGGCACGGTAAAACCTGTGATGGACGTGCTGGTCCTGCCGGGCGTATTGATCACTGTAGTAGCAGGATTGCCGGTCAGTATGGTCCAGGTGCCGGTACCGGTATCAGATATGGTAGCGATATTATATTGGCAGATGGTATCCCTGTAGCCACCACCAGCTCCGGGCACAGCATGGACAGTGAGTGCAAGACTGGCAAACAGGGCTATAATACAAATACGGAGTGTAGAGATCTTCATATCTTTCTTCAGAAACTATTTGATATCAGAGTATTTCTTGTCAAAAATCGTATACGCAGCAGTCACAAAACCGCTGCCAGCCATGTGAAAAACCGGCATCCTGAACCCAGGAAGAAAAACCTCATGATAAGTAGCAGCATCAGGTATCATATGCAGGGCTTCCAGCTCCTTTGCAGATAGCA
Organism: uncultured Chitinophagaceae bacterium; assembly: GCA_964537475.1. GTDB lineage: Bacteria > Bacteroidota > Bacteroidia > Chitinophagales > LD1 > UBA1941. The sequence continues at coordinate 56,791 of CAZIBY010000001.1, forward strand.
GCTCGACGTCAAAGCCGTTATCAAATTTCAGGGTGGTCCGCTTGTCATACAGGCGGTAGGGTTCCAGGTCTTGCTTTACCAGGGCAGCATTGATCTGCTCTGCTGAGAGCTCCTGCCGGGTTTGCATCTTGCAGACAAAGCTACCGGGAGGCGTCTGGGCAAAGCTCCAAAACGAAGAGAAAACGATCAGTGCGAATAATGGCACTTTCTTCATATCGCGCATAAATTATTTGTATCGGGATAAACAACAGGCAAACTTAACTCTTAATTGACTTAGACGCAACATAAGCCTCTGTATTACACGTGGATGCGTAATAAGGGATAAAAGTTGCACATATCGGTGAATTAGCTCCCAACTGCAAGAAAAACAGCACAATACTGTATTAACATTTGCCTGCCGCCGGCAAACATCACTAAAATGAGAATTGTTAATTTTATTATTCTACCGGTACAGCCTCCCCATTAGTGACCAGGCTGCGCATCTGCCAGCCATAAAAGGCCAGATAGGCAAAGCAAACTACCCCTACGATATAGCCCATCTGTATGCCCAGCAGGCCCGGGTCGGACAGCCAACCCTGGAAGACGCTCACAAACCCACCGCCCATGATCATCATGATCAGGTAGCTCGATGCGTCATTGGTGCGGCTACCGAGGCCAGTGATACCGAGGGTAAAGATACATGGCCACAAGGTAGAGCAGAATAAGCCAACGCTGATGAAGGCATACACACTCACGATGCCATCTGCCAGCATACCTATGATCAGCGCAGTGATACCCAGTGCGGAGTATAGCAGCAACTGGCGCGCAGGTTTGCCATTGGTCAGCATATTGCCGATGATGACGAGAGGAAGGATACCAGCATAGATATAAAATGGTGAAAGATCACGCCCGGCTATGGCATTGACCAGGAGGAAGACGCCGAAGGCTGCGTAGGGTAGCACGATGCCGAGTACTTTCTTAAGACCATCACTGACATCGAAAGCACCTACGGCACCCGTCCACCGGCCTATCATGAGGCTGGCCCAGAAGAGGGACACATACGGCGACACCTGATCGGTACCGATATGCAGGTGCTGCTTGAGAAACTCAGGAAGATTGGAGGCTGTAGATACCTCTACGCCGACATAGAGGAAGATAGCGATCATCCCCATCCAGAGCTGCCGGTAGCTGAAGATGCTCCTGGTATCTTTTGCCTGTTCTTTTTCATCCGATGCCGCACTGCCTATCTGGTCCGGCAGGGATGAGAAAAGGATCAGAGCCGCTACCGCGAGAAATGCTGCGCCGAGTATGAGGTAAGGAGTTTTGACTGCGCTGAGGTCTTTCAGCGTAGCGCCCGTAGCTATACCAAAGATGGCCAGGCTCACTACTACCGGACCGATGGTGGTACCCACATTGTTGACACCGCCGGCCAGGCTGAGCCGCTGCGAACCTTTAGCCGGGTCGCCGAGATTGACAGCGAGGGGATTGGCTGCGATCTGCTGGAGTGAAAACCCCAGGCCTACGATAAAAAGTCCCGTGATAAACAGCGCAAACGAAGATGTCTCTGCTGCGGGATAAAACAACATCGTGCCCAGCGCCGAGATACCGAGGCCGAGGGCGATTCCCTTCTTGTAGCCCATCCTATTCAGCAGGTCACCACCGGTCCACCGCGACACACGCTGATACCACACAGCCCCTGCGGTATACGCCACGTAGAAAGCAAACGACACCATCTGGCTCTGCCACTGCGCCAGCTTCAGGTGCTCCTTGAAGACGGGTATGAGGATATCATTTGAGGCCGCTACAAAGCCCCAGAAAAAGAATACGAGCACAAGTGTAGCAAAGCCGGAGTTGTTGGATTTGGGTTGGGTCATGAAGTGTATTTCACTATTCGTTATTCTCTATTCATTATTCTCTATCTCAGTCTATCTTGGTCACCGGCACATCGGCATCTGAGGATCCCCAGGCCTTATTAGGCTGTGGACCCATCTCAAACTCTATCTCGCCGCCTTTGGCTATGTCGTCATACGTGATGTAAGACTTGGTATAGTTGCTGCCGTTCAGCTTTGCAGACTGGATGTAGACATTGCCCTTAGCGTTGTTGTTTGCTTTCACCGTAAAGGTCCTGCCATTCTCCAGGTGCATGGTCACGTGGTCTGCCAGCGGGCTGCCGATAGCATACTGATCGCTACCCGGGCAGACAGGATAGAAGCCCATCACGCTGAAGATATACCAGGCGCTCATCTGGCCGCAGTCCTCATTGCCACTGAGGCCGTCAGGCTGGTCGCGGTACATCTCGCCGCCTATGCGGCGTACCATGGCTTGCGTCTTCCACGGCTGGCCAGCATAGTCATACTCGTAGGCTATCTGGTGGCTGGGCTCATTGCCGTGAGCGTACTGGCCTATCATGCCGGAGATATCGGGCTGCTTGTGGCCGTGCAGCACCGGCGAGGTATTGAAGATAGAATCCAGTTTGTCCGCCAGTTTCTCCTTGCCGCCCATCAGCTTCATCTGGCCGGAGATATCTTGCGGCACGTAGAAGGAATACTGCCAGGCATTGCCCTCCGTATAGTTGTGATTGACCTCATACGGATCGAATGGCGAAAGGAAAGAACTCTCCTTTGGCCGCATAAAGCCGGTAGACGGATCGTAGAGGTTCTTGTAGTTCTGCGCGCGCTTGATATAGTAGTTGTAGTCATCGGTCTTGCCGAGTTTCTTTGCCAGCATGGCTATGCACCAGTCATCATAAGCGTACTCCAGCGTACGGCTTACATTCTCATGAGAGCCTGACATCTTGATATAGCCGTGGGCCTTGTAGTCGCGCAGGCCGTTGCGGTCTTCCATCGCGCTTTTCTTCATCGCTTCGAGTGCCTTATTGGCATCAAAGCCTTTCACATCTTTCATCGCAGCCTCGGTGATGACCGGCACGGCGTGGTAGCCTATCATACAGTTAGTCTCGCAGGCAGATAGCTCCCACACAGGCAGCAGGCCACCCTGCTCATACTGCGTGATGAAAGTATTGATGAAGTCCGAAGAGCGCTTCTTGTCTATCAGCGTCAGCAGCGGGTGCAGCGCACGGTAGGTATCCCACAGTGAGAACACCGTATAATAATTGAAGTCCTTGGCCTGATGCACATCGAGGTCGCGGCCACGGTACTGGCCGTCTACATCCTGATAGATATTGGGCGGGATCATGGCGTGGTACATGGCCGAGTAGAAGGTGCGCATCACGGCAGGGTCACTGCTCTGCATGTCTATCTTGCCCAGTTCTTTGTTCCACGCTTCTTTAGCCGCTGCTACCGTCTTGTCAAAGTCCCAGTTATTCAGCTCTGCCTCGAGGTTCTTCTTCGCGCCGTCTATGCTCACGGCAGAGATACCCACGCGCGCATAGATCACCTCGCCCTCGCCGGTCTCAAAGCTCACATACGCCTTCAGGTCAGTATCTGACATGCTGCGCATACCATCGTGCAGCACCGGGCCATTGCTGATGCCAAACTTCTTAAACGGCTTGGAGAACTGGATCACGTAGTACACGATCTGGCTATCAGCCCATGCATGGCTGACACGCGCACCGGTGATCTCGTTATTACCGTTAAAGTTTACCTCGCCGTACTTCAGCTCATCGCGGTGATTGAGGTCCAGCACGATGTCGGCCTGCGAGGACTTAGGGAAGGTATATTTGTGCAGCGCAGCACGTGTGGTAGCGGTCAGCTCCACCTTCACCTTATTGGCCAGCTCTACGCTATAGTAGCCTACCGATGCTTTCTCATTCTTCTTGTCAAAGGCCTGCGCATACTGCGTGTTTTTAAACTTCGGCTTGCCCAGCTCAGGCACCAGCAGCACATCACCATAGTCAGAGCAGCCCGTGCCGCTCAGGTGCGTGTGCGAGAAGCCAAATATCTTGCCATCAGAGTAGTGGTAGCCCGAGCAGCCATCCCAGGTCTTGAGGCGTGTATCGGGACCCACCTGCACCATGCCGAATGGCATCGTAGGGCCGGGAAAGGTATGCCCATGCCCACCCGTACCGACGAACGGGTCTACATATTGCGTATAATCTTTTTGTGCGAAGGCCGATGTGGCGAGAAGGAGGCAGAATAGTAGTTGCTTCATGAAAATTGGTGATATATGGTAAACATCTGACTTTTAGATGTTAAAACCAAATACGACCGGGATTACTACACGGAGTGCACGGAGGTGGCACAGAGAGAAACAACCAGCTGTCATGTCGAGCGTAGCGCAGACATCTTGTATTGGCCAAATCCTCCGGAGAGACAAGATTCCTCTGGCAAGCTGCGCAAGCCGACGGAATGACAAAAAAAGCCGTTACATTTTCCCGCACACGAGTATCATCTCCGTAGACGCATCCGTCACCGGGCTGCGATCATAGTAGCCATAGACCTCTCTGACCACGAAACCACTCTCCTGCATCAGATGCTCCAGCTGGTCCTGATAGTAGTAGCGTAGCTTCAGGTGCTCTATGAGGCGCTGCGTCTCGTGGCCTTGCTCGTCGTAGGTATAGAAGATACTATCGCTGTACATGAGCTGTGTGGCGGTATCGATGGATTTGTTTAGCCCTGTCCGGCGAAATTTGAGCTTGCCGGTAGCATCATGCGTCTCTATGGTCGTGGTCTCCTGTGTGGTGACCCAGTTGTCAGCAGTGAGCACCATGCGCGGGCGGAAAGTATGCATTATGAACTGCCCGTCAGCCTCCAGGTGCCGGTGTATGCAGGTGAGGCAGCTCCGTATATCTGCATCCTCCGTCAGGCCCTGAAAGGAGCTGAAAGGAATGATGATATACCGGAACCTACGCTCGAGGTCAAAGCACGTCATGTCGCCCTTCACGATCTGTATCCGATCGCGCATATCGGCATCGAGCCGCTGTAGCTTTTCCTCAAAGACATGCAGCATCGAGGGCGATATATCCAGCCCCGTCACCTCCAGCCCCTGCTGCGCCAGCGGTATGGCCACGCGGCCCGTGCCACAGCATAGCTCCAGCACAGCCCCCGGCGGGTCCGTACACTGAGAGGTATAAAACTTCACATCATCTACCGTCTTCTGCCGGCTGTCGAGATCATAGAGGGCTGCGGTGGTGGAGTATTGATTGTAGGGGTACTCGTTTGTCATGGTGTTCCTTTGTGGCAAGTTACGATTAATATCTTCCGGGCGTTCAATAAGTGTTCAATCCTGGGTTCAATGGCGACTGAACGTTCAAATTGAACACCCGCTAGTCCGCTGTCCGTGGTTGTGCGTCCTCGCAAACCACAAGGGTAGCGCCTAGATGGCTGGTCGGCGGGGACGCCAACCAGGGACAAAAAAAAAGACACCACACAAAAGCCGTCATTCCGACGCCTTACGTCTTTGTAAAAAATAGAAGCGATAAGGCGGAAGGAATCCCCAACCTCAACAGGACTGGTATAGATAATCTCTGCTGTTCAATCTTGGGTTCAATGGTGATGGTATTAATATACAACATCATGGAAAGGAAAGAGGGGGAGCGCGGTATCAGTATTTTGGTTAATGGGGATGAAGTAGCAAAAATCAATAGATTGGATAGGGATACTGCTAATGTAAGTCTTAGGCAGTCTTTTAAATGCTCAAAGGATGGGACTGAGATAATTCTTTATCCCTCAGTGGATATAGAGTCTGCGCAATTACTAGATTTACTTGCGTCCCTTATTCCTTCCTAGTTCTGATTTGATTTTATCCTCAAAAGCCATACAGCAGCAATCAAGCTCCATTGTAGAGGCGGATAAATCCAATGTTACCTTGTTAGTATGGTCGGCGTGATTTTCATTATCGCAGTCAATAACCTCAAACATATCTTGGTAGGTATTGCCTCCTAATTCGCCAATCCTCTTTTCGATGAGATTTATATCAAATGGATTCTTAGGGTTAATAAGTGTTACTTCAAACTTTGACATATATTAGGTTTAGATACCCAATATACCCTTTTTATAGAAAGTCTTTCACATCACAGCCTAAAGCGTCTGCAAGCTTTTTAAGAATAGATAAATGCATATCAGAGTGACCATTTTCGATATAACTGATATTAACATAACTCAGTCCTGACAAATCCCCTAATTGACGCAAGGACAGCCCCCGCCGCTGGCGCACCTCCCTGATGTTCTGACCTATTTGCTTTAGATAGTCTTTCATTGTATTAAATCCTGATACCTTAATTGACCTTCACAGTTAGCCAATACACTGGCAAACCTCACATCTTGGGTTGTTTCCCTACGGTTGTACCTGAATGAAGATTCGTTACAATACCTTTGGAGATGCTTAGACGTGACAAAGTGGTGAATGCCGTCTATTTGACGTTTTAACAGGCTCCAATAGCCCTCAATACGGTTTGTATGAACGTTACCCCTCGCAAATTCCTTTTGATTGTGCTTAATTGTTTCATGGGTATACCCTAAGTTATTGTACGCCCTGTGTTCGTCTGTCATTATCGTACTTTCGGGAGCCACAATGTCCTTTACAGCCTCTTTTATGGATTCATTGGAGTTATCGGCTAATACTTTAGCTGTCAACCGCCCTCCACGCTCCACAGCCCCCAATACAGCCGCTTTACCCCCTTTACCTTTCTTCTTATGTTCATGCCTGTTTTTATCCGACCCGCCAACATAGGTTTCGTCTATTTCAACTGTCCCCTTTAACTGTTCAGGGGCGTCTATAAATCCTTCCCTTATCCTGTGTGCCATATGCCATGCCGATTTCTGGGTAATACCGAGAAACTTAGACAATTGCATAGAACTGATACCCTTTGAGTGTACAGCTAACAGGTAGGTAGCCAAGAACCACTTAACCAACGGTAGTTTCGTGTTTTCGTAGATTGTCCCAACCGTAACCGAAAAGACACGCTTACACGTTGGCTCCGCGCAATTATACCTTTTGCCGTCCTTATACCTGTAGACCTTCGCACACCCACAATACGGACAGGCTACCGTGCCGCCCCAACGCTGAATCTCTAAATACTCCCTACACTTTTCCTCTGTGTTAAAATGCTTCTGAAACTCCACCAGTGATTTAAAAGCTTGCATTGTTATAAGTTTGAAAGTTAGAATTAAAAGGTCAAAAAAATTATCGGTTAGGTATCTTAGGAAATTTAGCCGTGTCAATGAATTGCACCCCGTCTATTACGACCGCCACTAACTTAGTAGCTTTAATGAGTTGATAGATATAGGTCGTACTAACCTTATTGGCTAGGGAGTAGTTTTTGACCGTCTGAAGATTGCTTGTTTCGACTTTCATACTTCAAAGATATAAATCTAGTTTGAAGTTTCAATGTGATAACGAAATTTATTTACCTTTCTTGGGTTTGGGCTTAGGATTCACAGCGGCTTTAATCAGTGTATCGAATGCCTGTTTAACCTCTTTAGGGGTCTTCTTTTTATCTTTTGCCATGTGGTAAAGTTACCTTATTCTATCCAATTACAATACGATGTAGTGGTACACCATGTTTTCAGTGAATCATGATTTAAGGGAGGCGAATAGCCCGTAGATGTGCGACCCTGATAGACACAAGTACAATGACCTGATTTTGACTTATTGCAAGCTGTTATAGACGCAATGATTAAGTAGAACAAAAAGGCTCTTTTCATTTTATTTTTTAGGTTGATTAATCATCATTATCCTCTGATTTAGCACTGTCATAATCCATCACTTCGACTTGGTAAACATCCCCATTGGTGCCAATCGTAAACGCCTGAAGGTTGCGATCTAGTTTTACGTGTTTTATAGTATCAGGCCGAATCCATTCTGGGGACGGAAAGATGATAGATGTGAGAGAGTCTTTTTTAATGCCAATAGCCAAAAAGTATGGATTGCCTTTGTTTTTGTGTATGCGCCCGATGTGTAAGCCATTTTTAGCATAGTAGTAATACTCGTTTCTGTATTCAGATTTATTAAAAGATTGAGCCACATATATTACAAGGCAAATACCAACAAAAATGTAGGCTATTACATACAGAAAACCCTTAAAATCCATTGCTATAGCATTACCCCTGTCCAACCCTGCCAGAGAGATAAATAATAAGGCGTGGGTTGATAGTATTTTCCGCAACAGTGGCACTCGGATGCCAGAAACACGAATAGACTATGCCCACGCCCGTAGGGGTGCCATAAGCCTATATCCTGTGTTGCTAGTGGAGATTCCGAGTTTCCTGTTGCAAGAATATAGCTGACGCCAGTTTTGTATGTCGCCACTAATTTACGCAGACTATTGAGATAGGGAAATTTGTTTAGCTTGCCCCTATGACGGAAAGAGAGAAACTAACAAGCGAGCTATTAAGTATAATGCCTCCGTACGGAGAATTTACCTTATCGCCTGAAATCCTAAAGAAAGAGCAGCTAATCTCAGATGCAGAAATAATTGAAACAATAGAGTCTTTTGATAAGGCACCTTTAAAAGCTAGTATAATAACCGAACTAATTGAGAATGGATTTATTGTGAGACGGCGTGATATAGGCGTGGGGTATTACCAAATGACAGAAAGAGGTAGAGAGCTAAAGGAATTTAGCTTTATTTCAAAGTATCAAGAGGCTCTTGATCGGGCATCTCGTAAATTATCATGGAACCGAAGATACGTCCGCGCCGTTGAGATTGCAAACCTACTAATGTGTCTTTGGACGGCAATCGCGGCGGCTTACTATCTCCACGAGCTTTTAAAAAAATGAATCCCCCCTTAGTTCTCCATGTAGAGGTATATAAATGCCATGGTGATTGAACGTTCAAATTGAACAGTAAGCGACGGGGCGGCAGGCCTACCAAATCACTTTTATGGTATCCTCAAAGACATCTATATACCCCGAAGGTCTATCAAGGTGATAAAGCATTACAAAGTGGCCCTCTTTAGTAGGCAGCATTTGAGGGTCTTCCGAGTTGACCTTGTTTGGGAGGATGATATCGATAGTATGGAATTTATTTTCTGATAAAATAGATAAGAAGGTTCCTTTATCACTACTAATAATATAATACATAGTATCCTTATATGGGAAACTACCTAATATAGTTATGCGAAAGCTATCTACTAAGCGATTAACAAACTTACTGTATATAGTATCTGCAACATTATAGCGAAGTCTTCTAGTAGACCTAAACGTATCAGGCTTTAATAAGGAAGGATCTTTGACCTCCAGCACGTCTCCATGGCCACTCAAGTGGCGCAGTGTATTGGTCACAATATATTTACCATTGATACGATATATAGATACAGGGCAAGTAGCGTCGCACTTATACTCTGTACCGGTCCTTTTACTTTTGAAGTAAGCTCTACCTCCCCACTCTCCACCACATACTGTACGAACGGTATAGTCTTCGTCTTCATAGAAAAAAGCGCTCTTCCAGACAAAGCTATCCAGCGTCTTCCACTCTGTAAAGTTTTTGACATCTATGTGCTGTAAATGAAATGGAGATGCTCCCTGCCCAAGTCCCAGGAGACATATACCTAGCAGGATATTTAAGAAGATATATTTCATTGGTTAGTTACTTTACGACACCAATCTAACGCTTCTTGCCAGTTATCAGCATCATTTTTTTTTGGAGTTAAGTGTTCAATTTGAACGTTCAATCGCCATTGAACAACTGATTGAACACTTAGATTGAGCACCACATTGAACGCTCACTATTAGGCCTAAAAAAAACCTGCCATCCGGGCAACGCTTTTACATTTGTATCCGTTATCAGCTTACAATATCCTGCTATGAAAACACGCCTCCTCACACTCTGCCTGCTCTGCCTCAGCCTCGCTGCCACCGCTCAGCAGGGCATCTCCCTGTCTGTAGTCACCGGTATAGGCGGCAATATAGAGACCTGCCACATGGTATCATCTCTGGGTGAAAACGATCACCTGTGTACCTATGGCTATCAGGTGCCTGCCGAGGTACACCTGCAATATGAGGCCACTAAATGGCGGCTGGGGGTGAGCCTCGGCTACCGATACGCAGAGGAGGATGTGGTCTACATCAGGTGGCAAAGCGGTATCTATAGCGGCCACTATCGCCAGGCGGCGGGTGTCTTCTCTCATCTGCTGCGCCCCGGTGTCACAGGGGGCTATACTGTGTGGCAGGCTGGCCGGCACGCGATGAGCATCTCTGCGGGAGCGGGGATACAGATACCGGTGTATGTCGTGCCTGACAACAGCACGCACCCTATACAGCCCTATGGCGCGGTGGGCGTAGAGGCTGCCTATACACTAGGGCATGACCTGCAACTGCTCTACGGCGCCGGCCTCAGCGTACAGGGTGGCAAGGCTTACCATGTTCCCTACGCTGACTATGTTTCGGAGACGTTCACACTGCATCAGGTCTACTTCTACCCTACCATCACTATTGGTATCAAAAAAACTTTTGCGCTGCCGGGGAAGAAGAAGTGAGAGTAGTACTATGCCTGGGCGAAACTTATTCAATGTACCGTTCCAGAAACTGCGCAATGTCGAAGTCCCGCGCTATATCAAACCACCGCACCTCCTCATCTTTTTTAAACCATGTCATCTGGCGCTTGGCGTACTGGCGGGTATTCTGTTTGATCAGGTCTATGGCCCGCTCGTGTGTAGTTTTACCGTCTATCGCGTCAAAGATTTCCTGATAGCCCACAGTCTGTAGCGGTTGCAGGTGTTTGTACGGATAGAGTGCTTCTGCCTCGGCCCAGAGGCCATCGGTGAGCATCTGGTCTACGCGGTGGTTGATGCGTTCATTGAGTGCACTGCGCTCCAGCTCTAGTCCTACCTTTACGATAGAGAAAGGCCTTTCTGTTTTCTCGCCTGTGCGCTGGTCGCTATACTTCTGGCCGGTGCCATAGATCACCTCCAGGGCGCGCTGTAGCCTGCGGGGATTTTGTTTATCCACTACTGCGTAGAAAGCAGGATCGAGCCGCGCTACCTCCTGCTGCATCTGCTCCAGTGTCAGTGCGCGTACTTTTTCTTTCACCTCATCAGTGATCACATCATTCTGAAAGTCATCAAATCCTTCGCACACCGCTTTGATAAAAAGCCCAGAGCCACCCACCATCACTACGACATGATGCTTCGCAAAAAGCTGATCGAGCAGGGGCAGCACTTCCTTCTCATACATGCCTGCTGTGTAGTGGTCGAGTATCGAGAGGTTATTGACAAAGTGGTGAGGCACCTCGGCGAGTTCTGCTGCGCTAGGCTTAGCAGTACCGATGCTCATCTCTCTGTAGAACTGGCGCGAGTCCGCAGAGATGATCTCCGTCTGTAGGCGCTTTGCCACGTCTATGGCGAGCGCCGTCTTGCCTATGGCCGTAGGGCCGCAGATCACGAGGAGAGTCTTCTTATGTACGGGCCGTTCCAATTTTCGGATGTCGGATTTAGGATTTCGGCAGTTCAGGATTGGCTTCGCCGGAGGGCTTCAGCCCCAGCTCAGCGCCCAGTCTCAGCATCATGTCGTATGCCTGCTGGTAGTCGTTCTTTATTTCGCCTTCGAGTATTGCTTCTTTGATCTTGTCCTTGATCACACCCACCGCGCGCGACGGGGTGATATTAAACACCTGCATGATCAGCTCACCGCTCACCGGCGGCTGGAAGTTGCGGATGCTGTCGCGCTCCTCTACGTCTTTGAGCTTCTCCCGCACCATCTCAAAGCGCTGCAGGTAGCGGTTCACCTTCGCTTTGTTCTTGCTCGTGATATCCGCCTCGCATAGTTTCATCAGAGAGTCTATATCATCACCTGCCTCAAAGAGCAGGCGCCGCAGCGCAGAGTCTGTGATCTCCTCCTTGGTCAGCGCTATGGGGCGCAGGTGCAGGTACACCATCTTCTGTACAAACTTCATCTCACCACCCGCAGGCAGTTTCAGATTGCGGAAGATGCGCGGCACCCACTTAGACCCCAGTACCTCATGCCCGTGAAAGGTCCAGCCCACACCCGGCTCAAAGCGCTTGGTAGGTGGCTTGGCTATATCGTGCAGGATGGCCGCCCAGCGCAGCCAGAGGTCATTGGTCGAGAAAGTGATATTGTCCAGCACTTGCAGCGTGTGGTAGAAGTTGTCCTTGTGGCTCTTGTCGTCTACCGTCTGCACGCCTTTCAGCTTTTGCATCTCAGGCAGGATGATAGCCAGCAGCCCTGTCTCCTCCAGCAGTCGGAACCCGATAGACGGCTTCCTGGCCAGTATGATCTTATTCAACTCGGTAGTGATGCGCTCCTGAGAGATGATAGAGATGCGGTCTTTATTGCGCGCGATAGAGGCCAGCGTCTCCGGCTGTATGTAGAAGTTGAGCTGTGTGGCAAAGCGGATCGCACGCATCATCCGCAGCGGATCATCGCTGAAGGTGATATCAGGATCGAGCGGCGTGCGTATCACACCGGTGTCTATATCCGCCAGTCCGCCGAATGGATCTATCAGCTCGCCAAAGGTCTTCTTATTGAGCGATATCGCCATCGCATTGATGGTGAAGTCGCGGCGGTTCTGGTCGTCTTGCAGCGTGCCTTCTTCTACGATAGGCTTGCGCGAGTCGCGCTGGTAAGATTCTTTCCTCGCACCGACGAACTCCAGGTCCAGGTCCTCATAGCGAAACTGCGCCGTACCAAAATTCTTGAACACATTGACATTGATCTTCGGGTTCAAAGCTTTCGCAGCGGCCTCTGCCAGAGCGATACCACTGCCCACGCACACGAAGTCTATATCCTTGCACGGACGCCGCATCAGCAGGTCACGCACATAGCCGCCCACCACATAGGTCTCCAGCCCGAGGCGGTCAGCCACTTCGGACATGGTTTGAAAAACAGGACCGGTGAGTTTATCAGAGAGATTCATTTATAAGTCAATATCCGTTCATTCAAATTACACTGCCACATCATGCTCACGCAAAGCATTGTTGAGTGATGTCTTCAGGTCAGTGCTTTCCTTGCGCTTGCCTATGATCAGCGCGCATGGCACATTGTATTCCCCTGCGGCAAATTTCTTAGGGTAGCTGCCCGGTATCACTACTGAGCGCTCCGGCACGTAGCCCTTGTACTCTACCGGCTCGGGGCCTGTCACGTCTATGATCTTGGTAGACATGGTCAGCACCACATTTGCGCCGAGTACGGCTTCTTTGCCTACACGCACACCCTCTACTACGATACAGCGAGAACCTATGAAAGCACCATCCTCTATGATCACCGGTGCGGCCTGCACGGGCTCCAGCACACCGCCTATGCCCACGCCACCGCTCAGGTGTACGTGCTTGCCTATCTGTGCGCAGCTACCCACAGTGGCCCAGGTATCTACCATCGTGCCCTCGTCTACATAGGCGCCGATATTGACATAGCTCGGCATCATGATCACGCCCTTGGCCAGGAAGGCACCATAGCGCGCCACGGCGTTTGGCACTACGCGCACGCCCAGTGCCGCATAGCCCGTCTTGAGCTTCATCTTGTCGTGATACTCAAATGGCGCAGCCTCGATCGTCTCCATCTGCTGTATGGGAAAGTAGAGGATCACCGCCTTCTTGATCCAGTCATTCACCAGCCACTTATCGCCGGATGGTTTGGCTACGCGCAGTTTGCCTTTGTCCAGATGCTCTATCACCTCACGGATCGCGTCCTGGGTAGCTTTATCTTTCAGCAGCTCGCGGTCCTCCCACGCGCGCTCTATCACTTCATTGATCACTGACATATATCACTATAGTTTGGTATACAGAAAAATGGCGCTGCAAGTGTAGTATAAATAGGTTAATCCACACCGGTACGATTTGCCAAAACTAAAAATAGGAGTAATTTCGTCACATTGTTTCATTCAAAAACAAATATGAGAGCAGCACTCGCACTGACGGTATTGTTTGCAGCAGCCTTCACCGGCGCACAGGCACAGATCTTTATCAATACAGGAAATCCGAACCTGGACAAATACAAGCAGGACAATCCTAATGCCACCGTGGTGAGCCCATCAGGCAACCTGACCATCACCTCTCCTACAGACAGCGCCAAGGTGCAGACCGAGGTCAAGACACCTGCTGTCAAGATCAAAACACCGGTAGCTACCACGCCTAAACCGGCTATAGCACCCAAAGTAGCTATCAAACCTGTGACCAACACCATGACAGCCCCTACGGCTACGACGCGCCCTGCTGCTGCGCCGTCTGATATGCCGGCCAATGCAGAAGTAGGCAAGTGCTATGCACGCTGCTTCGTGCCGGACAAGTATGAGACACATGAGGAAACCGTGATAGACAAGCCGCTCTCCTACAAGGTGCAGACCATACCGGCTACCTACAAGACCATCACAGACACGGTGATACTCAAGGCGGCTACTGTGACCTACAAGACAGTACCTGCTACCTATGAGACCACTACAGAGGATGTACTGGTGACACCGGCCTCACAGCAGTGGGTAAAAGGTATTGCCGATGCGGGCTGCCTCTCTGCCAATCCTGCCGACTGCCAGGTGATGTGCCTCAAAGAGATACCTGCCGTATACAAGAAAGTAACACGCAAGACTGTAGTGACACCTGCTACCAAAGAAGAAGTACAGGTGCCTGCCCAGTACAAAGTAGTAACGAAGAAAGTGATAGATGAGCCTGCACGCCAGGAGAAGATAGAGATACCGGCTACCTACAAGGATGTGACCCGCAAAGAGCTGGTGAGCAAGGGCGGCTACTCTGAGTGGAGGGAGATACTCTGCGCAGACAAACTGACCACTGCCAAGATCACCGAGATACAAAAGGCGCTCAAAGCAAATGGCTACGATCCGGGCGCGATAGACAACGTATTTGGTGGTAAGACCAAAGAGGCGCTGATCAAGTACCAGCAGGACAAGGGGCTGCCTGTAGGCAACCTGAACATGGAAACACTGAAGTCCCTCGGCGTAGAGTAAGCACACACCACTTTATAAGATATAATGAAGCCCTGCATCACTGCGGGGCTTTTATTTGGTGTCAAAATATTTCTAAATGCGCTATCAGTACCTTACTTTGGCAAGGTAATTGACATTCAGAGGAAAAAATTAATTTCGGAAAAAGGAAAGGTGCTCGGGCATATGCTTGTAGCCGCCTGCCACTATCAAACCTCATACCCACATGAAAAAATTACTTCTCACAGCTATAGCGGCCACTACCCTGATAGCCGCTGCGCAGGCCCAGAATGCCGCAGCGCACTCTTCCGGTATCAAGATCAATACCACCGGCCTCAAGCCACGTACCACTACACCGACCAAGACCAGCAATGGTGCACCTACGCGTCCGGGCAGCTCTACAGCCACAGGCACCGCTACGGGCAGCGGCAGTAGCAGCAGTGCCGGCAGCTCCGGCTCCGCCAGCTCTCCGTCTAAATCGGGCGGTATGCATGGCAATTCGAGCGGTACAGGCACTGGCAGCACCTCTACCACTGGAGGTAGCACCTCTACTACAGGTACCGGTGGCGCGGTGACGCAGTCAGATGCGCTGCAGGCTGTACTGCAACTGCTCAAAACAGGCGTGACAGCAGCCGTGACCAAGGTAGCGGTGCAGGACGGCTTCTATGGCAATCCTGAGATCAAGATACCACTGCCTCCCGCCCTGCAGCAGGCCGGCAGTATGCTGACCAGCTATGGTGCAGGAGCAGTAGTAGATAAGCTCGTACTGCAGCTCAACCGCTCTGCCGAGCAGTCTGCTACGCTGGCCACACCTATCTTTGTCAACTCCCTGACCCAGATCACGCCTAACGATGCGGTCAATATCATCACCGGCGCACAGCAGGATGCTGCCACACAGTTTCTGAAGCGTACCACCACGGAGCAGCTGGTCGTAGCCTTCAAACCTAAAGTGCAGCAGGTGCTGGACCAGACCAAGACCTCTGCAGCATACACCGAGGTGATCAATCTCTACAATAAGATCCCGTTTGTGAGCAAGGTGAGTGCAGACCTGCCGGACTATGTGACCCGCAAGGCGCTCGATGGCCTGTTTGTCATGGTGGGCAAAGAAGAAGCAAAGATCAGGCAAAATCCTGCAGCAGCAGGCTCCTCTATCCTGAGCAAGGTACTCGGCTCTGTACTAGGGCAGAACGGCCTGAAGGCAGGCACCACCAGCTCTATGCACCACTAATCGGCGCTCAGCTCTACCTCATAGCCGCTATGCTTGCGGATATTGAGCACCGAGCCTCCCTCAAAAATAAGATACTGCCCTCTGATACCTATCAGGGGGCTTTTTATTTCAGGCATCTTATCAAATCCTACGCTGGTCACCTTCTTGGTATATTCCGTCACGGGGTAGTTGATCGTGACCACTGTATCGTCTGCGCAGATATACTGCTGCAGGTCCTCGGGCAGCAGCGAGCGTATGCGTGCTTTCTCCGCCAGGAGGTCTATCTCCCGGTTCCACTCATTGCGCAGCATTTTGCTCCAGTGTGTCTTGTCTGTCAGGTATTGCTTCAGCGCTACCTCTATGCGGCCTGCCAGCTGGCGGTAGGGTGTCTCTGCCAGTATGATGGCGCTATTGGCACCCTGGTCTATCCAGCGGGTGGGTATCTGTGTGCCGCGTGTCACGCCTACTTTGGTCTCATTGACCAGGGCCAGGTAGACGTAGTGCGGCGTCATGTGGTGTTTGATCTCCCACTCTACATAGCGGCCTTTATTCTCATGGGCCAGGCACAGCTCGGGACGCAGGATGCACTCCGCATTGTCAGGCGCCGTACTGAAGCAGTTGTAGCACATCCCTTCGCCAAAAGATTTGTAGGTCTTCTTGCTGCACACGGTGCAGAAGATATTGCCGGTGTAGCGGAGGGAGATGTTCTTTCCGATCAGGTCGTTCATCACTACAGTATCGGGTCCGAGCTGCAGGGTGTATGATACAGGATCGGTACCAGACACGGTCATTTTATCGAGGAGGCCAAAGGCGCGCATGATGTCGTTTTATGTCTGGCAAAGGTAGCAGTTTAGCAGGACTTTAACATTTATCCATCATCATCCCGACGCAATAAAGGCATTGACCGTATTTATATTTTGATAAGGTAAACTCCTCTATTTTTGTCGTTTAGCCGAAATCGGGAGCGGGTACATTAATTGTTTGCTGCATTCGCTACCCACCCCAAGCCGAAATGAAAAGATCGTTTACCATCCTGGTCCTGATGCAGCTTATGGCAATATGCAGCTATGCCCAGTATGCAGATTCTGTCCGCATAGACCGCCTGCATGCCGAGGCTGACTCCATCCTAAAGGTCATCACCGGCAAAGCCCCGCGTCCGGCTCGCAGTGCGGCCGCTATAGTGACACCACAGGAGAGCCCCCGTACAGATAGCACCACATCGCCTGCCGGCACCACTATCGGGCAGCCGGTAGCAGATACACCACAGGCAGCTCCTGTCATGGTGCCTGCCACCAGCCGTACGCAGCCTGACTCTACAGCGCGGCAGCCACTACAAACCACTCCTCATGCAAACCGTACCGGCACTAGCCGTCAGGGCACGGACCGCATCCTATCCGGCACCATACTCGATGCGACAGATAGCTCAGAACTATCGAGCGCCTCTGTAGCCATCGCACCGGCTACAGACACCACTGCCGTACAGGGCGTGCTCACAGAGGATGATGGCCACTTTGAGATTGAGGGGCTGCAGCCGGGCCGCTACCGCGTGCGCATCAGCACATCAGCTACAAGCCGCTGACCCTCTACGTGACCATAGACACAGCAGATGCAGACCTCGGCGAGGTGATGCTGCACTCGGAGAGCGAGGTGCTGCACACAGTGACGGTGACGGCACAGGCCGTGAGTGTACAGCAGAAGGCCGATACCACGGAGTACAATGCTGCACAGTACAAGGTAAACCCCGACGCCACAGCAGAGGACCTCGTGGCCAAGATGCCCGGCATATCCAGCAGCAATGGCACCGTGACCGCACATGGCGAGACAGTGCAGAAAGTACTCGTAGATGGCAAAGAGTTCTTTGGTGATGATGCCACCACTGCGCTGAAAAACCTGCCGGCAGATGTGATAGATAAAGTACAGGTCTATGACAGGCTCAGCGACCAGTCGGCCTTTACCGGCTTTGACGATGGCAATACGCAGAAGACGATCAATGTCAAGACCAAAAAGGGGCGCAACAATGGCGTCTTCGGCAGGCTGTATGCCGGCTATGGCTACATAGATGCCTCGCGCTACAGTGCCGGTGGCAATGTGAACTGGTTTAACGGAGATCATCGCCTATCCTTGATAGGCATGAGCAATAATATCAACCAGCAGAACTTCTCCTCGCAGGACCTGCTCGGTGTATCAGGCACAGGCAGTGGCCGCGGGCGGGGCAGTAGCAATGGTGGCAATAACTTTATGATCGGCTCTCAGGGCGGCATCTCTACCACACAGGCCATAGGGTTGAACTATAGTGATACCTGGGGCAAGAAGAAAAAAGTAAAAGTATCGGGCAGCTACTTTTTCAACTATACTGATAATACGACGCTCACCTCACTGAGCAGAAACTACTATAGCGGCTCCAGGTACACCGAGAATGATACAAGCCGCAGCGTAAACCAGAACCACCGCGTGAACCTGCGCATAGAGTATAACATTGACTCGTTCAACCAGCTCATCTTCACACCCAAGGTCAGCTACCAGTCCAATAGCCAGTACTATGGCATAGGCGGGCAGACCATCTCCAGCGAGGGTGTGGTCAGCAGCAATACCAATAGCAGGCAGAACAACTACAACAACGGCTACAATGCAGCCGGCGATGTACTCTACCAGCACAAATTCAAAAAGCCATTTCGCACGATGTCTATAGACCTCGGTGTGAATATCAATAACAAGGGTGGCCACGGTGACCAGCAGTCGCACAATGTATACTACGATACTGCCTCCGTAGCAGATACGGCCATCATAGACCAGCAGACCTTTACCAATAATAAGAGCTATGCCTTCAATGCCAACGTATCCTACACGGAGCCTGCCGGCAAAAATGGCATGATACAGCTCAACTACCAGCCGTCCTACACTTACAATAAAGCTGACAAGCAGGTAGACTCTCTCAATCCCCTGACCCGGGACCACAGCCTGCTGGACACAGCACTGTCTAACAGGTATGACAATACCTACATGACACAGCGTGCGGGTCTCTCCTACCGGTTCAAGAAGAATGGCGTCAACCTCAATATCGGCGTGAACGGCCAGTACGCCCTGCTACAGGGTGCAGCTACTTTCCCTTTTGCGTATGCTACGGACCGTACGTTTTACAGCGTGCTGCCTAATCTCTCACTCAATATCAAGTTTAAGAGCGCCGCCTCCCTGCGCATACAGTACCGCACCTCTACCAATGCACCGTCTATATCGCAGTTGCAAAATGTGATAGACAATAGCAACCCGCTGCTGCTCTCTACCGGCAACCCCGGACTGAACCAGTCCTACGCCAATACGCTCCTGCTGCGCTACAGCCTGGCCAAGACCGCCAAAGGGCATTCGGTGTTTTTCTTTGCCAATGTGACCAACACGATGAACACCGTGGCCAGCTCCACCATCATAGCCGGCAGCGATACCAACCTGACGGTAAATAATACGGCAGTATTCCTCCATAAGGGCTCGCAACTATCGCGCCCGGTCAATATCAGTGGCATGTGGAATGCCAGCACCTTCCTGACCTATGGAGTGCCGCTGGCAAAGATCAAGTGCAACTTTAATATAAATGGCGGCCTCAACTTTAACCAGACCCCGGGCCTGATCAATAATGCACTGAACCTCTCGCGCACCTATGCGCCATCATTTGGGGCCAACCTGACCAGCAATATCAGCGAGAAGATAGACTTCTCCGTAGGCTACTCAGGCACCTACAATGTGGTACAAAACAGCCTGCAGACCTCTGCCAATAACAACTACTACACACACAGCGCTACGGCAAAGTTCAACTGGCTCTTCTGGAAGGGCTTTGTATTCAACACCGCCCTGCAGAATACACTCTATCAGGGTGTATCATCAGGGTACAATCAGAATATCTTCCTCTGGAGCGCGGCGCTTGGGTACAAGTTCCTGAAGGATCAATCTCTGGAGGTACGCGCCAGTGTAAATGACATCCTCAATCAAAACAGCGGCGTGAGCCGCAATATCACACAGACATACATAGAGGATGACCGCACGCAGGTGCTGCGTCGCTACCTGCTCGTGACCGTGACCTGGACCCTGAAGTACTTTAAGAAAGGCACCACGATGCCGGGCACGAATACAGATCAGGGGCCGCGCAACTTTGATGGTCCGGGCAGGGACTTTCATGGGCCTCCTCCGGGTGGTGCGCCTGATGGCGGCCACGGCGGCCCTCCCCCGGGTGGCGCGCCGGGCGGTGGTGGCGGACCTGGCGGGTTTTAGTAGTGCGTAGTGCATATGGAGCCTTCATGATATGCAGCGAGATAACTATGTCACTGATACTTTATTGATGTCATCAGTTGCATTTTACCAATAGCCCCGGCTTCAAGCCGGAGAAAAAGCCTTCTACATATCCCGACCTGAAGGCCAGGGCTACTGAAATGTAAAAGCACTCTGTGTGAAAACTCCGTGCTCTCAGTGTAGTGCATTTTGCATTCTACACCTCTATGCTCTCCTGAAGTTCAGACACGCATCCCATATTCCTTATTCCCTATTCTCTATTCGCCATTCTCTCCTATATTTACCTATCAGTAATAAAGAGCAATGATACAGGCAAAGGTCAACGGCAAACAGGAATACACCATAGATGGCAATAAGATCAACGGCGCGGAGTACGAGTGGGATATACTCGCACTGGCCAATGACAGCTATCATATCCTGAAGGACAACCAGTCCTACCGCGTGACCGTGACCAATATCAACCACGAGGAGAAGACCATGACCATAGCCGTCAATGGCAATGAATACGAAGTCAGCATCAAAGATAAATATGACCTGCTGCTCCAGCAGATGGGTATCAGTGCGGGTGCCTCGACCAAGGTCAATTCCTTCAAAGCCCCGATGCCGGGCCTGATCAAAGACATCTCTGTAGTGGAGGGCAGCGAGGTAAAGAAAGGAGATATCCTGCTGATCCTCGAGGCCATGAAGATGGAGAATGCTCTCAAATCCCCAAGAGACGCAAAGATCAAACACATCAAGGCAGTGAAAGGCACCGCCGTAGAGAAAGGCCAGGTGCTGGTGGAGTTTGAGTAAACTGCAAGTACTAAGTATTTAGTAGTAAGTAGTAAGTAGTAAGACCAATACCCTTCCTAAGGAAAGATACATCGTAAAGAACACTAAGACTTTTTCGTCATTGCGAGGAGCGTCCCGAGACTTCGGGAGCGACGTGGGAATCCGGAATATACCAGACTAGGGCTGCCTTATTTTACACTGCTGACTACCTCTCTGTCTATAGATCCGGATTGCTTCTGAATTTTACGCTGCTTATTTTTCACTGGAAAAATTCATCGCAATGACGCTTGTCTAATAAAAGAATATCTTGACTGGCGAGTATCACGTATGCAGTAGCATCACTCCTTTTCCAGTAAGTACTGCTCCCATTGCATTTCACGTATTTCGGCGAGGGTTGGGATGGCACGTCTGCCATAACTAAAACGTGTTTCTGTGTCTGTAGTTATTTTCTCTGGCGACTCCCACTCTGCCTCACACTCATCGCAGAAAACAAACATTTTTTGAGTAACTACTTCCTTAGCTATGTTCACCCAACCCTGGTCACAAACCGGGCACCACTTCACTCTGAACTTATAGAATTCCTGCTCCACTTGATTCTTGGTTCTTGATTCTTATTTTCCTACGTAGTAGTCTATGATGTTCTTCTGCAGGTCCAGCTTGATGGTGGCCTGTGCTTTATTGATCCGTGCTTGCAGCAGGGTGGCCTGCGCGTTGGAGAGTTCTACGAAGTTGGCCGCGCCGAGGTCATAGCGGCCCTTCACCGCATCATAGGCCTGGCTGGCGGCATAGAGGCCTTTATTGGTCGTGCTGATCTGGGCCAGCGCATCGAGGTAGTCGTTGTAGGCCTGCCTGATGTCTGAGGATATCTGCACCTCCAGGTCTGCCTCGTCTATGCGAGCGTTGTCCATGTTGATCTTCGCTATGTCCACATTGGTTTTGGTCAGCCCCTTGTCAAATATCTTCCACGAGAGGTTGAGCCCTACCGTGCCGTATACCTGCCCGAAGAGCGCCTGGCCGAGCGGCTCCTGCTGGTGTGTGGCCAGGTAGTCTGTACCATTCACATAGAGCCTGTCCAGGTAGCCACCATTGGAGATAAGGCCCGCCACGAGGTTCAGCTTTGGCAGAAAGCCGCTGCGGTACTGCCTGATATTCCACTCTGATATCCTGATCTGGTATTGGGCAGCCTTGAGATCAGGACGCTGATCTATGCCCTGCTTTACCAGGTCACTTACATTCTGGCCCTCTATGCCGGATGAGGTTTCGGCTGGGGTATAATCTGCTATCTCATACGCATCGGCCTGCGTGATCAGTATTTTGCGCAGCAGGAGTATCTTGTCATTCTTGGCCTTGGTCTGCGACTGTATGTAGAAGAGGCTGTCACTGCTCGTGAGCGCCTGCTGCTGATAGAGATCTACCACCGCGCGGCGGCCCACATTGGTCAGCTCGCGTAGCTGCGCCTCACGCTGCAGCGAGGCATTCAGGTTCTCCCGTGCGGCCTCTACCACACGCCTGTCCAGCACCACCTGCAGGTAGCTCTGCGCTACATCCAGGCTGATCTGCTGCTTTGCCCTGTCCAGATTGAAGCCCGCAGATGACTTTGTGAGCATGGCGGCCTTGAGCTGCGAGTAGTCATTCAGCCCGTTGAAGATATTGATGGTGCTGACCAGCTGGTAGTTCAGTAGATTCTGGCGTGAGTCTATCACACTGAGGCCGGCAGCGGTGAAGAGGTTCTTGCCCGCATTGTAGGTATAGGTAGAGTTGAAGCTCAGGTCCGGCAGAAACTGGCCATAGGCATACATGAGCTGCGCCCCGGTGATGCGCACATTGTTATTGCTCTTCAGCACCTGCGTCGCCTTCTCTATGCCCAGCGCGCGCGCCTGCTCCAGTGTCAGCACTTTGACATCCTGTGCCGTGGCGCCCAGCGCCAGCGCTGCCATGATACACGATACTATGATCTTCCTTGCCTTCATTGTCTTTATCCTATTGCTCCAGCCTTACCTTTTGCCCGTCAGGGATGCTCTCTCCTACTGATAGCGCCACACGGTCGCCCTCCTCCAGCCCATCGGCTATGGCTATCTTGTCTCCGTTGTTATTGCCCACTTTTATTTTGCGCAGGTGCAGGATGGTGTCTTTGTCTATCACTGCAGCCATGGTCTGGCCCTTCTTCAGGATCAGCGCCGTAGCCGGCATGACGAGCTGGCTCGGCTTGGTCTGTGGTGATATGATGTGTACCTGCACATAGCTACCGGGTATGATCTGATTGTCTTGATTGTCTATGTCTATCTCGGCTGTCATCATGCGGGTGCGCTGGTCCAGCTGCCCTGTCATGCGGGTGATGGTAGCCTTGACGGTCACATCCGGGCGCTCATTGAGCGTGATGGTGACCGGGTAGCCATTGCGCAGGAATGCCGCATCATGCTGCTCTACGTACACATATATCCGCAGCCTGCCCAGCTGCGCTACCGTCACGATAGGCTGCGCACTGGTCTGCGAGTTATTAGCATTCTGTATCAGCGCACCGGGATCTGCGAAACGCGCCGTGACCGTACCGGTAAATGGTGCCCTGACCTGCTGGTAGCCGCGCTGCTCCGCCACTGAGCGGAAATTGGCCTCGGCCAGGCGCACAGCGGTGTATGACAGGTCTGCCTCCTCGCGGGAGATAAAATTCTTGAGCAGCAGCATGGAGTCACGGCTGGCTATTTTGCGTTTATTCTCCAGGTCTGCTGCGGCTGCATTGTAGGTCTGGTCTATCTCAGGATTATTGACCGTAGCGAGTACCTGGTTCTCTGTGACGCGGTCTCCTTTGTCTACAAATATCTTGTCCATATAGCCGCTGATCTTGGAGTAGATCGTAGCGCTCTCGTATGGGCGGGCCTCACCTATCAGCACGATCTCGTGTGCATCTGTGCTTAGCTTCACGAGGTCAGTCTTGACCACGGGGCCGTTCTTCATCTCCTGCTGCCGTGCCTCGGCCTCCCGGCGTACTTTGGCAGAGCGCGTCAGTGATATGGCAGCTATGCCCCCGCCCAGTATCACGAGCAGCACTATGCCTGCTATCAGCAGCTTGATATAAGATCCTTTGGAGTTATCTGACATGTCTCTTCTGTTTCTGTTCCTTTATTTCATAGATCTATTATGATGCCATAGCGCCCTGTGCCTCCGCCTCAAAGCGCTCATCGAGGCCCATAGCCGTAGGCAGTCCTTTGCGCAGCACCGAGTAGAATATCGGCACTACGAAAAGCGTAAACAAAGTAGCTACTGCCAGGCCTCCTATCACGGCGCGGCCCAGCGGGGCATTCTGCTCGCCGCCCTCTCCCGCTCCTATGGCCATAGGTATCATACCGAGTATCATGGCTATGGCCGTCATCAGCACAGGGCGCAGGCGTGTCTTGCCGGCCAGCAGGGCGCCCTCTATGGAGCTGAGCCCCTTCTGCGCGCGTATATCATTGGCAAAGCTCACCATCAGGATCGAGTTTGACACGGCTATACCTACGGCTACGATAGAGCCCATGAGCGACTCCACATTCAGCGTGGTATGTGTGAGCACCAGCATCCACAGGATACCCATAAAGGCTCCCGGCAGCGCCAGCATGATGATGAACGGATCGAGCCATGACTGGAAGAGCACCACCATGAGCATATACACCAGCGCGATGGCGAGTATGAGGCCGAGGCCCAGTGTAGTAAAGGATGACTCCATCACCTCGCTCTGGCCGCGCAGGTCTATGCGCATACCTGCGGGCAGCTTGCCCAGGCTGTCTATGCGCTGCTGTATAGCGGCAGATACCGAGCCGAGGTCGCGGCCCTCTACATTGGCGCTGATATTCATGACGCGCTGCACCGTGTAGTGGTTAAACTGATTGAACTCCGTACCGGTGGTCACCTTAGAGATATTGCCCAGGGTCTGCACCTGCGCCATAGGCTGGTCTGTAGGCGATGCCGTAACAGATTGATTCATCTGTGAGGCGGTAGGTGTGATCGGTATAGATAGCAGGTCCTTGGTAGAGGTCACGAGCTGCTGCGGCACCTGCACATTCACAGGATAATTCACACTATTCTGCGGATTGATATAGTAGGCCGGAGAGATCTGGCTGCTGGAGCTGAGCGATACGAGCACATCATTGGCCACATCGCGCTGCGTGAGCCCTAGCTCTGCGGCGCGTACGCGGTCCACATCTACATCCAGAGATGGATAGTCCAGCACCTGCTTGATAGCAGCATCCTCCACTCCCGGTATGAGTTTGATCTCATCGCGCAGGCGTCGCGCATACTGATAGGATTTATTGTAGTCAGAAAACTGTATCTGTATATCTACCGGAGAGGACAGGCCGAAGTTCAGCACCTGGCTCACGATATCTGCCGGCTGGAAGTAGATCGTACAGCCCGGGAAGTGGTCATTCAGGTCCTTGCGGATCTTCTTCATGTACTCCACCGTAGGCTTGTGGTCCTCATTCAGCGCTACGAGTATGTCTGCATCCATGCCGCTCGTATTGTCCGTCTGCACAAAGGCGAGGTTATACGATACGGGCAGGCCGATCATGTCATTGATCGTTTTAAATTCTTCCTTGGGTATGATCTTTCGGATGCGGGTCTCGGCGGCGTCTACCAGTTTCTCCGTCTCCTCTATACGCGTACCCGCAGGTGCGCGAAAGTGGAGCTTCATCATACCGGAGTCTGCCGCAGGGAAAAAGTCACGCCCTATCAGTGGCAGCAGCAGCAGCGTGAGGACAAAGGCCACCACTGCAAAGCTCAGCGAGGTGGCACGGTGCGCCAGCAGTACACGCAGCACTGCGCCATAGGCCTCTGTGAAACGATCGAAAGCCTTATCCCTCCAGACATTGAATTTATAGATAGCCCGGCTCAGCGCATTGGGGCCGGCTATAGCATGGCCATGCTCATCCAGATGCTCACTGGCCATGAGCATACGTGCCAGCACGGGCACCAGTGTACGCGAGAGCAGATAGGAAGCCATCATGGCTATGACCACTGCCAGCGCCATAGGGGTAAAGAGGAACTGCGCCGGACCGGTGAGCAATACGACCGGGAAGAAAACGATACAGATAGACATGGTGGCCACGAGCGCCGGTGTGGCTATCTCATGCGCACCATCCAGGATGGCCACAGTGAGCGGCTTGCCCAGGTGCCGGTTGCGGTGTATGTTCTCTATCTCTACCGTGGCATCATCTACCAGCATACCTACAGCCAGAGAGAGGCCGCCGAGGGTCATGATGTTGAGTGTATTGCCGGTCAGCTTCAGCCCTATGATAGAGATGAAGATGGACAGTGGTATAGACGTACAGACGATGATCACACTCCTCCAGCTACCGAGGAAGAACAGGATCATAAAGCTGACCAGGATAGACGCGATGATCGCTTCGCGCAAAACATTCTTGATAGAGGCATTGACAAAGACTGACTGGTCAAAGTCTACCTTCATATCCAGCCCCTCGGGTGCTGTCTCTTTGATCACCGGCAGCATCTCCTTGGCAGCCTCCACTACTACAGTGGTAGAGGCATTGGCTTTCTTGAGGATGGTCAGGTAGGAGGCGCGCTTCTGGTTTACACGCACGATGTTATTCTGCACGCCATAGGCGTCTTTCACCGTCGCCACATCGCCCACCAGCACGGGCTGGCCATTGATCACCTTGATCGGTATACTCTCAAAGAGCTTGACAGACTCCGGCGCAGAGTTGAGGTGCACATCATATTCTGTCACACCCATGCGTGCTGTACCTGCGGGTATGATGATATTGGAGGCCTGTAGCGCATTCAACACATCTACTACAGAGAGGCCCTTGCCGGCCAGTGCCTGCGGATCTATGTCTACTATGATCTGGCGGTTCTTGCCACCAAAGGGTGCCGGTGTAGAGAGGCCCGGTATGGTGAAGAGCCGCAGGCGGATGAAGTTCAGCCCGTAGTCAAAGATCTTGTCCTCAGAGAGGGTCTTGCTGCTCAGGGTGAGCTGCGCCACGGGCACGTTAGAGGCATTGTATTGCAGGATCACGGGCGGTGTCATACCCGTGGGCATGGAGCGCAGCACCGTATTGGACACGGCACTGATCTGCGCGATGGCCGCACCGATATCAGAGCCTTGCTCAAAGTAGATCTTGAGCATCGAGATACCATTGATCGATTGAGACTCGATCTTTGAGACACCGTTCACTGATGTAGAGTAGGCACGCTCACTGAGAAAGGTGACGCGCTTTTCCATTTCACTTGCCGAGAGGCCGTTATAATTCCACACGACGATCACCACCGGTATATCGATGACCGGAAAAATATCGGTGAGCATGCTCTTGACAGACAGGTAGCCCATCATCAGGATGAGCAGTGACATCACTGCTACGGTGTAGGGCCTTCTAAGAGCGAGTCTGACGATCCACATCTGCGGGGGGATTATGAGGGTCTTTGGGTCCGGTCTATGCTATACTATATAAATGTATAGTATCTGGCCACTTTCCCAATTCCGTATTTGTTAATTGATATTCATAGCGGGTGCAAAGGTAGAGCTTAAACAGTGTTGCAACAAACAGTTCGGTCAATCGGCTTAATAATTCGGGATAGCCATAATGCCGCGTTAATCTTTGTAAAAAACTGGTTTCGAAAAGGCTGTGTACTATCGGTGACCTGATCTGGCATTCGGAATAACCCCACACCTGCACCAACCCCGCTGATATGCGGCTCATCTTTTATCTTAAAAAAGTAGCAGGACTGTGACAAAGAGGTTATGTTTATATTAAATCAATGTTAGATGAACGTTAAGACTGCTTTGTGTTTTGCCTTTGCCGGAACTATCATCCTGGCTGCCTGCAAAAAAAATGATGCCACAGTGGCAAATCCCCAGGATACCCAGCTCAAGCTAAACCAGATACAGGTCATAGGTAGCCACAATAGCTACCACAAGCGCGATACGCTGCCGATATTTAACTGGCTGGTACAGATCAGATCGCTACTGCCACCGGAAGATGATCCGGATGAACTGGACTATACCCACCTGCCATTTGACCAGCAGTTTGACCACTACCCTGTGCGCGGACTGGAGATAGATATCTACAACGATCCGCAGGGTGGGGCATTCTACTACCGCCATGTAAACAGGTATGCGGGCTTTGATGAAGAATCATATATCCCTGCGCTGAAGCAGCCCGGATTTAAGGTGCTGCATATAAAAGATGTGGACTACAATAGCACCTACAATACTTTCGTAGAGGCACTGCAGGCTGTGAAAGACTGGTCTGACAAACACCCGAACCACCTGCCCCTCTTTATCAATATAGAAAGCAAGCAGGACGGCCCGGCAGACAACTCGCAGCTATCAGGATTTGGATTCATACCCGCGCCGGCATGGACACCAGACGCGGCTGATAAACTGGATGAAGAGATCGTGTCTGTATTTGGTGCCAACCTGGATAAGGTACTGACACCCGACCGCGTGAGAGGATCGTACAGTACGCTGCATGATATGGTGACGCACCATGCCTGGCCTAAACTGGGCGACTGCCGTGGCAAGGTGGTCTTTGCCATGGAGGGCAACTGTGTACCATTTTATAAAAACGGCCATCCCTCACTCAAGGGCCGCGCCTGCTTCGTCTATGCTGATCCCGGTACAGATGAGGGTGCCTTTCTGCTGATGAATGATGCAGTAGGGCAGAAAGACAGCATCACTGCCCGCGTACGTGACGGCTATATCGTGCGCACCCGCTCTGATGCCGGCACCATAGAGGCGCGCGCAGGAGACTACAGCGCCATGAATGCAGGATTTGCCAGCGGGGCCAACATCATCTCTACAGACTACTACCGGGCAGACCCGCGCGGTGACTCTGTAGGCTCCGGCTGGACCAATTTCCATGTCAGTTTTCCAAACGGTGAGCTGGCGCGCAAGAACCCCGTATCTGCAGATACGGTTAGCGTAGATGCATCACTGAAGGAATAAATAGCATAGAGCTGTATCAAACTGTGTATACCGACATATAAAATCGGTATCACATTTGTATTTATTCAAATATCAGGTTTCATCTAGAGAAACGGCATATTCATCGGCAAAGGTAAGGCTGTCGTAACAAAGAAAAGCTTGTACCGTACAACAAAGTCCTTAACCGTTTTTGTTGTATGAATTTTCTGTACCCGACCCGTCCTCTCAGGATCACAGTGCTTGTATTGTCCTTTGTCCTGACCCTTCTGACCACTCCCCTGAGCAGCGCTGCGCAGTGCACGGGCTGTACCTCCAGTATCAATAACAACGGCTCGGCCATCACAGCCAATAGCGGCGATGTGATCTGTATCGTGACCAACGGTACCTTTAATAAGAACATCACCATCAATAGCGGGGGCACTGTATGTATCAGCCCGCAGTCTACCGTCACCTCCTCTATCACCGTAAGCAGTGGCGCCACGCTGATCGTGAATGGCACCTACTCGGGGTCCTTTACCCAAAACAGCGGCTCTACCGTGACCGTCAATAGTGGTGCAGATTTCCGTCCGTCCAGTGCTACTTTCAATGGTGGTGCCTTCACCAGTGCAGGCTCAGTGACGCTGCCGGGTGGCGTCAATATCTCCAGCAATATGACCACCTGGACCAGCTCAGGCGCGCTGACCACCGGAAGCTTTACCAATAATGGAGCGAACATCGTGATCTCAGGCGGGCCTGTATCTATGGGCAGTGTGACCGCCAATAACGGCTCCGGCACCATGACCTTCAATACGGCAGTGACGATGACAGGCTTCACACAAAACTCAGGTGGCGCGACCAACTTTAACGGTGGCGTGACCATCAACGGTAGTGCTACAGTGAACGGCGCAGTCAATGTAAACGGCAATATGACAGTGACCGGCACCCTGACCAATAACAGCGGACCGATCACCGAGACAGGCACTAGCGGCTGCTACACCCTCGCAGTAGGCACAGCGAGCGGCTATGGTACCATCGATGGCGGCGGCAGTGGCTTTGAGGTACTCTCATCATCGGGCAACTATACCCTAAGCAATGGCGCCTACAGCGCGCCCACGCAGTCTCCTACCAATCTGCACCTGCCGCTCAGCGGTACTACGGTGTCGGGCGACTTCAGCCGGCCCAGTGCGTCTATCTCGGGATATATCGTACTGAGGTATGTAGGCACCGCTGCTACAGCAGATGCCCCTACCAATGGTACCAGCTACAATGTAGGCGATGTGATAGGCAGCTCTACCGTCATCGCGCTCGTGTCAGGCGGCAGTACGAGCACGGCCTATTTCACTGATGTGATCAGCACGTCTATGTGCAGCCAAAAATCTTACTATCGTATTTTCTCCTATGGCGGCTACGGCAGCTGCCCCTATGTGTACAAGACCTCATCACCACTGACAGGCTATGTCTCGCTGACCAGTATGTCAGTGAGCATGACTACGTCAGGGCCTACTACCTTCTGCTCCGGCGGCAGTGTGACGCTGACCAGCTCTGCAGCTACCAGCTATAGCTGGAGCACCGGCGCCACGAGCCAGTCTATCAGCCCTACTGCTGCGGGCACCTATACCGTCACCGCTACTACCTCGGGCTGTACAGGCACGGCCTCTCAGTCTGTGACTGTCAATGCAGCACCCACGGCGGCTATCTCCGGCACTACATCTATCTGCTCCGGCGGCAGCACCACGCTGACTGCCTCCGGCGGCACAGGCTATGTATGGAGTACAGGTGCCACCACCGCAGCGATATCTGTATCCTCGGCGGCTACCTACCGCGTCACTGTGACCAATGCCTCCGGCTGTACGGCTACGGCCAGCAGCACCGTGACGGTCAATGCACTCCCGGCAGCCGCTATCTCCGGCACCACTACTATCTGCTCCGGCAGCAGTACGACACTGACTGCCTCCGGCGGCACAGGCTATGTGTGGAGCACGGGCGCTACTACGGCGGCACAGGCTATGTGTGGAGCACGGGCGCTACTACGGCGGCCATAGCTGTATCGTCTGCGGCTACCTACCGCGTCACCGTGACCAATGCAGCAGGCTGTACTGCTACTGCCAGCAGCACCGTGACGGTCAATGCCCTTCCTACCCCATCTGTGACCAGTGCTACAGTATGCGCGGGTACTACTGCTACTATCACCGCGTCCGGTGGTACGAGCTATGTATGGAGTACTGGTGCCACTACCGCATCTATATCTACCACTACCGCCGGTACCTATACCGTGACTGCTACCAATGCAGCCGGCTGTACGGCTACCGCCAGCGGTACCGTGACAGTGAATGCACTACCTGCTGCATCCGTATCAGGTACTACGGCTATCTGCTCCGGCAGCAGCACCACGCAGACTGCCTCCGGCGGCACAGGCTACGTATGGAGCACGGGTGCTACCACTGCGGCCATATCTGTATCCTCTGCGGCTATATATACCGTGACCGTAACCAATGCCGCAGGCTGTACCGCTACGGCCAGCAGTACTGTGACCGTCAATGCCCTCCCTACTCCATCTGTGACCAGCGCTACAGTATGCTCGGGTGCTACAGCTACCATCACTGCTTCAGGAGGTACGAGCTATGCATGGAGTACAGGTGCCACTACCGCCTCTATATCTACCACCACCGCCGGCACCTATACCGTGACTGCTACCAATGCAGCCGGCTGTACGGCTACCGCCAGCGGCATCGTGACAGTCAACGCCCTCCCGACTGCCGCTATCTCAGGCACTACGGCTATCTGCTCCGGTAGCAGCACCACGCTGACTGCCTCGGGCGGCACAGGCTATGTATGGAGCACGGGCGCTACCACGGCGGCCATATCTGTATCCTCTGCGGCTACCTACCGCGTCACCGTGACCAATGCCTCCGGCTGCACCGCTACAGCCAGCAGCACCGTGACGGTCAACGCGAATCCGACTGCATCTATATCAGGCACTACAGCTATCTGCTCCGGCAGCAGCACTACGCTGACTGCCTCCGGCGGCACGGGCTATGTATGGAGCACCACCGCTACCACGGCGGCCATATCTGTATCCTCTGCTGCTACATATACAGTGACCGTGACCAATGCCGCAGGCTGTACGGCTACTACTAGCAGCACCGTGACCGTTTACTCACTGCCATCTGTCACTGCATCGGCGGCCTCTCCTATCTGCTCGGGCTCTACCCTGTCTCTCACGGCAGTGGCCAGTGGCTCCGCTTCCTACACTTATGCATGGACAGGGCCTAATAGCTTTACCGCTACGGCTGCCACACCATCTATCAGCAATGCTACCACTGCTGCTACCGGCAGCTATACCGTGACCGTGACCGACAATCATAGCTGCACCGCTACTGCGGCTGCCAGCGCTACAGTGGCCAACTGCCACACTGTAAGCGGAAAGATCTTTGACGATGCAGATGGTAATGGTATCAAGGCTGCCGGCGAGCCTGCTACGACTTTCGGCAATACGATGTACGGCATCCTGGCCGATAGCGCCACGGGCAATGTACTACAGGTAGTCACTATCAATGGCAGCGGAACATTCAGCTTCAGCGGTATCATGCCCGGTACCTCGGGCCTGCGTGTGAGGGTGGGCACTACAGCACCATCAGTAGGAGCGGCTGCACCGGCTACCAGCTGGCCCGCAGGCTGGGTCAGTACCCTGAGCCAGTACGGCACCGGAGACGCGGCCCATAGCGGCGTGGGCACAGATACCACAGGCACGGTAGCAGTGAGTGT
Organism: uncultured Chitinophagaceae bacterium; assembly: GCA_964537475.1. Lineage (GTDB taxonomy): Bacteria > Bacteroidota > Bacteroidia > Chitinophagales > LD1 > UBA1941. The sequence continues at coordinate 89,467 of CAZIBY010000001.1, forward strand.
AGGTACCAGTGATGTGACCGGCATCCTGATAGGATATGACCAGCTGCCATCTACCAGTTCACGCGCCTATACAGTGACCAAACCAAACAGGAACGCCTCGTGGAAGCTGAACGCCGCGCACGGTGTGGGCCTGCTGGCGGGTACAGATCCTGAGGATGGGTCGCTGGGCGTAGGGCACAAGTTTATAGTGAGCAGCCTGGCCGGTATGAATGGCAACAAGCTTTACTACGATGCCGATGGCAATACTACCCTCGCCGCCTATGAGGAGATCACAGGCTATACGGTCATCACCAGCTTTGACTCCAGCAAGCTGTATATGGTCTTCACGGGCTATGCCTCTACCAGCGCTTCTTTCAGCTACAGCACGGTAGATGCCGCAGGCAAATCTACCCCTACCCCATCTACCTACAATATCAACTGGCAGGTAGCCCTGCCCGTGAAGCTCATCTCCTTTGATGCGCAGCAGACAAATGACAACCGCATACAACTGCAGTGGGCTACAGCCTCTGAGATCAATAATGACCACTTTGACGTAGAGCGCTCTGCAGATGCGCAAGCGTGGAGCAAGATAGCGGAGGTCAAAGGCGCAGGCAATACCAATGAGATGCAGCAATATGCGCTGACCGACGGGCATCCGCTGCCGGGTATCAACTACTACCGTCTCAGGCAGGTGGACTATGATGGCAAATATGAATACTCAAACATAGCTGCTGCTGAGATCAGCACCGCAGCCACCACTACCATGACCGTCTACCCCAATCCTGCCGCCGCCGGCAAAGGGCTGAACATCGTACTGGCCGGTGGCGCAGATGCCATCCGCTATGTGCGCATCACTGACCTGAGCGGCACAGTGGTCTACGGCGCAGAGGTGGGTGACGAGCAGAGCCACCGCATACAGGGCCTGGACCTGCCTGCGGGCATCTACACCGTCACCGCCATAGCCAATACCGGCGCCAGGTACAGCAGCAAAGTGACAGTACAATAAGGCTTCCAAAGATTTTCATACAACGGTTAGAAAACAGCGCAGGGGTAAGGGCCTGACGCTGTTTTTGTTTTTTGATGCTAGGGCAGTATCAAAGGGCCGAGCCAAAGCATCCATAGACCGTAGCCCACCGGGCAGCCGATGCACATAGCTACAAAAAAATGCCGGCGCATTTCGTTCTTTACCACTCTGAATAGCAGCAAATATAGTGATGCCAGGCTCACCAGAAAAAGCCCCCAACCCAGGAGCAGCCCCGGCAAATGCAGATAAGATGCGATCTCAGACTCATCTCTGCCAAAGGACACCGGCGGATGCCCCTGCACCATCATGGCGATACCGATGAGTGTGAGTAGTATATGGCGGTAGATCAGCATGGAGAGAAATACCTGCACCCAATAAAGCCATGACCTGATGCGCCCCGTCATGGTCAGCAGTGTGGCGAGAGACGCGATGCTGATGAGGTCTAGCAACATATTGCCACCTAGTGTGATGATAAAACTATCGTGCGCATTACTCACGGTATGCAGGGCGGCATTGTACCAGTCCATGCTGGCGTAGTGGAGCTGAGTCTTGTACCCCAGGAGCTGAGCCAAAAGAATATGGCCCGACTCATGCAGCAGTGTACCCAGCGGCACATAGAGCGCCATAAAAATGCATAAGAGAATAAAAGTCTTGAGGCGCATCACACTCCTCTCTTGTCCAGCACACGGCTGAAGCTCTCTACGTAGCTATTGCCTACGGGGATCTCGGCGTCGCCTATGCGTACTTTGCGGTTGCGCACAGATTCTATCTTGGTCAGTGATACGATAAATGACCTGTGCACCCGCGCAAATTTATCTTCGGGCAGGCGCTCTGCCATCGCTTTCAGCGTCATGAGCGTGAGGATGGGGCGGCCCGCTGTGGTGTAGATCTTGATATAGTCGTCCAGTGCCTCTATATAGCGTATCTCATCCAGGTTGATCTTGATCACCTGGTACTCCGATTTCACAAAGATATAAGGCGTGGCTGCCTCGGCTTCCTTCTGCAGATAGCGGTGGTAGTCCTGCGCCTTATTGACCGCGCGCTGGAAGCGGGTGATGTCAAAGGGCTTCAATAAATAATCTATCGCATCCAGCTCAAATCCCTGTGCGGCATACTCGCTGTAGGCCGTGGTAAAGATCACCATTGGCGGCTTGACCAGGGACTCCAGCAGCTGTATGCCGTTGATATGCGGCATCTGCACATCCAGGAAGATCAGGTCCACTGCGTTGCTACCTATATATGCTGCCGCAGAGGGCGCATCATTGAATGACTGCAGCAGGCGCAGCTCAGGCGTCTTCTCTATATATGACTGCAGCAGGTCTACGGCCAGCGGCTCATCGTCTATGATCACACAGTGTAGCATCACGCGAGGTTAATGTTAAGGAAAACTTTGTAAAATCCATCAGCGTCGGGCTCTATATCCAGCTTGTACTTGTCGGGATAGAGCAGTGCCAGGCGGCGGCGCACATTGGCCAGGCCGGTACCCGTGCCGCGCTGCATCAGGTGTGATTTGGGCAGGAGCCTGTTGCTCATCTGCGCCGTCAGCGTATCGCCATCTACATGCACGCCTATATCTATCGTGCTCGGCTCATGCGTGCTGATACCATACTTGAAGGCATTCTCTGCAAAGGGCATGAGAATGAGCGGGGCTATCTCCTTGCCATCGGCCTCGCCGGTCACGGTATAGTTGATCGTGACCTGGCTGGTCAGGCGCAGGCGGTGCAGCTCTACGAACTCCCGGAGGCTGTGCAGGTCCCGCTCCAGCGGTACGTGCTCGCTCTGGGCATCGCTCAGCACATAGCGCATCAGGTCTGCCAGCATCATCACCGCCTGTGGCGTATCGTCAGATTTGCGCAGCGAGAGGCTGTAGATATTGTTCAGTGTATTGAAGAGGAAGTGCGGGTTGAGCTGGGCCTTGAGCAGGGAGAGCTCGGTCACGGTCTGGGCCAGCTTGATATCGCGCGCCTGCTCCTCAGCGTGGTACCACTCATACACGATGCGCATACCCGAGCTGATGATGAAGATGATAGCAAAGAGCAGCGTGGTGAAAAGCACCCTGATCAGCACCCGGTAGGTGTCGTAGGGATTCTCTATATACTTGCCCGGATCGTGAAAGCGGATCACGATAGACGGCAGGCTCACGATGATGACCATGGAGAGCAGGATACTGAGCACATACCACATCCGCCGGCGACGGCTGAGCAGGCGCGGTATGAGCACGAGCGAGTTGAGGTAGTAGAAGGCGATATAGCTCGTATTGAAGATCACAAACACGAGGTCAAACCACTTGCTGTGGCGGTACTCCGAGGGTATGGCCGGGCCCACGTTGTGCATGTCTGCCACGTGTACGATATAGTTGAAAAAGTAATGAGGGATGCACAGAAAGATCAGCCACAGCGAGACGTGCTGTAGTATGATGACCCATTTTTTCCTTTTGCTATACACCGTCTGCCAAATGTAAGCATCTCAGCCAAATGGCCGAAACTTTCAGGCCCGTATGGCCAGCCCCGGACGCTGCAAAGTATTTTTAACAGTGACTATCATCATTAAATTTTGAAGAGTGATAGCCGCGGCGTATCATTGCCAATGAAAGTTAATAGTCGCTGCTGCTCAGGTTATTGGCAAGGCGTTTGACTAGAGACGAACCATTATTCATCAATCAAAAACAAAAACAAAATGAAGATCTTCAAGTCCATCTCCATCGCCCTGGTAGCTATGCTGGTAGCATTTGGCGCCAATGCACAGACCGCGGCAAAATCTAAAGACACAAAAACCGGTACTAAGACCGAAACGAAGAGCAAAGACGGCAAGTCTGAAGGCAAGGGCAAAGACGGCAAGTCTGAAGGCAAAGGCAAAGACGGCAAGCCGGAAGGCAAGGGCAAAGACGGCAAGCCGGAAAGCAAAGGCAAGGACGGCAAGCCAGAAAGCAAAGACAGCAAGCCTAAGGGTGACAAGCCGGCTGCAAAGTCTGACAGCAAACCAGCTGCAAAGACGGCTGAAGCAGGCAAGTCTAACGACGCTGTAGACAAGAGCCTCAAGGGCCCTAAAGGCCAGACTGTATACACCGGCCCTCGCGGTGGCAAGTACTATTTCTCTGACGCAGGCAATAAGGTATACCTCAAGGCCGAGCAGAAATAATCCATCCGGATCAAAGCAACTATCCCTCTCAGCATGCTGAGGGGGATTTTTTTTGCACTGAGGCGTACAATGGCAAATGAGTAACATACGTTTTAAAGCTGTAAGAATACCATCCATATCAATTCATATGTTATCATTTTCCCATACCTTCGTCCACCGTATGCGCACTGTCACTATCGCCTCTCTCCTGTCTGCCGTGCTGGTGCTGGCCGCCTCGTGCCATGACAGTGCGGTGCCTGACCCGATCAGGCTGCAGGCCACCTATGCCGGCGCGGCGCATGACTTTATAGCAGCGCAGGGGCTTTTCATCTATCAGGGTGCCGGCTACTCGGTGCTGCAAGGGGTAGATACCATGGCGCATGACTCGCTCACGGTAGCCTTTATCGGTACTAATGTGGGCGCCTATCCTGTGGGCAGCGGGTACAATAGCTCCATAAACCTCATGCGCGGCAGCGTGCATTACAGCTCACAAAACAATGTGTCTCACGGCAGTATCATCATCTCAAAGCTGGATCCCGTATCCATGCGGGCCACGGGCACCTTCTCAGGCACGCTGCTGAATGCGGCAAACCGGTCTGATAGCCTGGTGCTGACAGGTGGTACGATCTACGTGCCGTACCAATAAAGTGCAGGAACTTTTTATCTTTATACAAAACAACCCGATGCACAAAATATCTACCACTGTCCTCTCCCTGATCCTGATACTAGCACTGGCCTCTTGTAGCAAATCGCCCGCACCATCCACGTCCTTTGTCTCTGTGAAATACCTGGGCATAGATCACCTGTACACCTGCAAGGGGCTGGAGCAAGACTCTACCTACGTGATAAATGCAGATGAATCGGGCTCTGTCAATAAGGTGCAGATCCGACTGACCCATGTGGCTAAAGGCAGCTATGCTATGGGACCCGCTACGGATGCTCAGATGATATGGTGGGTAGACGGAGCTGCCTACTCTACGCGCAGTCATGGCTCTACAGGCAATGTCGCTATCAATATAATAGACTCTACTATCTACAATATACATGGCAACCTGACCGGCCACCTTTACAATGTGCAGGATACGACGGATTACCTCGATGTAGGCGGCGAGTTTAACGTAAAATACCAATACTGATCGCTCACTGCGGCAGTACCTTCAGCATCTCCTGCGCTACAAATTTATTGCCTGCATCATTCAGGTGTACGCCGTCTGTGGTCAGTATACCTGTGCGGTTATTATTGGGGTTATTGGCCTGATTGTAGCTGATAAACAGCGCACGGAGGTCGCATAGCGTGGCATGATTGCGGTAGGCCACCTCGCGTGCCAGCTGTGAGTAGACATCCAGCTCGGGGTCCTGCGGGTTTTTGTGGTCCTTCTTCTCCCCTATGGCCAGTGGTGTGCAGACCACTACCTTGATGCCCGCCTTCTGCAGCTTTTTCACCAGCGCATCATAGAACCGGTCAAACCTGTCTGCATCAGTGCCTGTATGGACCGTAGACTTGGCCCAGACATCATTTACCCCTATGAAGACATAGACGATATCGGGCTTCTTTGCTATCACATCGCTATCTACGCGAAAGAGCAGGTCATATATCTTATTGCCACCTATACCGGCACCCACCAGATCGTACTCACTGCCGCGCCCACTGGCCTCCAGCATAGTATGCATGAGCGGTATATAGCCGCCGGGCTGCGCACCGAAGTAAGTGATAGAATCTCCAAAGAAGATGACGCGCGTGCGGCCCACCGGGGTGAAGGAGGCCAGCGTCACGATCATGACGCCACAGATGGCCAGGGCAGCATACCTTTTCATACAGCTAAAGTTAAAGCATTATACAAAACGACGCAACGAGATCTGCTGCTTATTATACGTAAAACACCTTGTTTTAGTTTAAATCGAATGTAAACACAAAGACCGGGGAACTACCTCATCTTAACTCCTCGCCGCCGCCCATCCATTTATCCCTATCTTACACTCACCAATACAACTATGAAAACCACCATTCTCTTCCTCACCCTGGCCGCCCTGCTCTCGCTCGCTGCAGCCACGCAGATACCCCCGCTGCACTGCGTCACACACACAGATCAGATCGGATCTGACGGCATCCTCCGCACAGACTATACCTATGATGCGAAGGGCAGAAACATCTATGTAGTTGCCATCAGAGTCCGCGGCAAAAAAAGGGAGCGCTCCACCACTACCATCACATATAGGCACGATAGTATCCTTTACACCTACACCGGCCACAATAGATGGCCAACCCGGATCACCACGCTGGATAGCTTGGGCAATGAAAGACATGTTGGCGGCTACCTTACGTTTGATGCCGATGGCAGAGTCATAGCGGATAGCGGTAGGAACGATGTCATGCATTATACCATGCAGGGTCCTGATATAGCTGAGAGCTATGGTTGGTCAGGCCCCGGTGATCATCGCCGCAGCTATCACTCTACCTATAGTTATTATCCGGACTATGACACACGCAGCTATGGACCTGCTATCAGCAGACAGGAGCGGCACCATTTGCTTCGCACTGCAGAGACAGTGACCTGCTCCGTACAAGGTATAGATAGCGTACACATAGACTATCGCTATGAGTATGGTAACAATGGCCGCATCCTCACCGAGACCCATATGGAGACGGGCACCTACCTTAGCCACATCTATACCTGGACCATCCGGTACACCTACGCCGATTGAGCCAAAATACATAGGAACAATCTTTATTTTTCTACATCTCTACTTTTGTATCTGGCCATCTAAAGCTGTGTTTAAAACGTATGCTGTATAAAGTCTCCTTTTAGGAAGATTTAGAGGATCCGCATTTCTATATCACTATGCTTCTATGTGGTTCAAAGTGTATTCTGTATTAAAGTCTCCCTTTAGGGAGATTTAGAGGGTTGTATTGAATCTCCTCCGCGTCTCTCCGTCTCTGCGATAAAAAATGTATTTCCTTCCCTATATATTATTCACTATTCATTATTCCCTATTCTCTATTCTCTATTCTCTCTGTGCATTAAACTCTGTGCCCTCTGTGTAGTGCATTCCGCCTTTCCATTCCAAAGGTGAATAACTCTTATTTCAATTAATGCCTATTTTTGCTATATTTGCACTTTTAGCACTAACACAAACCTATGAAACCTGCATCTGCTGCGGTAGACCTCCTCCGCAATCCCAAACAGCGTGCCTTCTACCAGCTCGCCCTCGACTCCGCCTCCGGCAGCAACGACTACCGCTATCTCTTCTACGGCGGTGCCATACGCGGCGGCAAGACCTTCGTCTCGCTCTCCATCTTTGTGCAGCTGGCCAAGCGCTACAAAAATTCGCGCTGGCATGTCTTCCGCAAAGACTTTCCCGCGCTGGAGGCTACTACCCTTCCCTCCTTCCCCAAGATCATAGGCCAGGACGACCGCTGGGAGTGGCACCGCAACCGGTCCAACTATCACGTGACCTTCAAGCCAAATGGCAGCAAGATATTTTTCAAGGGAGAAAACCTGGCGCATGATCCTGAGCTCACCGACCTGCTGGGCCTCGAGACCAACGGGATACTGTATGAGCAGATAGAGGAGCTATCTCCCGAGCTGTGGCAGATGGGCTGCTCCCGCCTCGGCTCCTGGTACATAGACCAGATGCCCGCACCGGTCACCCTCGCCACCTTCAATCCTACCCAGCGCTGGATCAAGCCCAAGGTGCATGACCTCTATGTGCGCGGCGAGCTACAGGCGCCCTACTACTATATGACCGCCCTGCCGAGCGACAATGCCTTCGTCACCTCAGAGCAGTGGCGTACCTGGGGCCAGCTCGATGAGCGCTTTCAGCATCAGTACATACAGGGCGACTGGACCGACCTGACCGACCGCAATAAACTCTGGACTTATGCCTTTGACCGTGACCGCCACCTGGGCAGGCCGCAGCCCGACCCTGACGCAGAGCTGCATCTGTCGTTTGACTTTAACCGTAACCCCATCTGCTGCTCAGTGATACAGCACGTGGCTGACGAGGTGCGCGTACTGGAGACGATCAAGATAGCCAACTCTGACATAGAGTCCCTCTGCCAGGTGATCAAGGAGCGCTACCCTTACGGCGTGTACAGAGTTACCGGTGATGCCAGCGGGCAAAACGGCTCCGCACTGATGCCTGACAATCAGAACTACTACACCATCATCCGCCGCGTGCTGGAGGTGACCGCCACCCAGTGCCGCGTGCCCCGCAGCAACCCCTCAGTGCGCGATACCCAGGTGCTGGTCAACTCCGTACTGCAGCGCAGCAAAGTGGTGATACACGAGGAGAAGGCCCGCGGCCTGATCTATGATATGGAGCATGTGATGATAGACGAGCACGGCGGTATCATAAAGGAGGACCGCCGCGACCCGTCACAGCAGGCCGATGCCCTGGACACCTTCCGCTACTGGTGCCACCAGTACATGCGCGATACTCTGGCCCACACGTAAAGCAGAAGCCCCAACCAACCTTCCCTAAAGGGGAAGGCCGTTAAAGTCATCTCCTTTGGTGAGGATTTAGGTGAGGTGCCCGGTTCAAATTCAATTATTAGTGTTTACAATGCCGATTCAAAACATCATAGAAACTCCTTAGCCCTACAGCTCAAATGGTTGATATTCCCCCTTGAAAAGGGGGTGGCCGCAGGCCGGGGGATTTAAGCAGTACCACAAGACCTCCCGGTTCAAATTCAATCCACACTAATACGAATGCACTTTGTATTCCCGGATTGTGGAGACGCTTCGCTAAACGCCAACATACGACGGCGAATGATTGTATTAAAGTCCTCTCCTTCGGAGAGGATTTAGGTGAGGTGCCCGGTTCAAATTCAATTATTAGTGTTTACAATGCCGATTCAAAACATCATAGAAACTCCTTAGCCCTACAGCTCAAATGGTTGATATTCTCCCTTGAAAAGGTCGCAGATCCCGCACCTTGGTCGGGAGGGGGGCCGCAGGCCGGGGGATTTAAGCAGTACCACAAGGCCTCCCGGTTCAAATTCAATTTTTACTCATGCTGGCACACTTGTAGTAGCTATTGACACATTTTCACAGCCGGGCGGTGGTGGTTCATTACCTTTGCCTGCGGCAAAAACAAAATACCATGACCTCGCAGCACATCACCATAGGCAGCACCCACATACCGCGCATCGGCCTCGGCACCTACAAGATTACCGGCCCCGGCGCCGCCAAAGACGTAGCAGACGCTATCAGCATAGGCTACCGCCACATAGACACCGCCCGCATGTATGAGAATGAAGCAGAAGTGGGGCGCGGTATACGCGATAGCGGCGTGCCACGCAGCGAGATATTTCTCACTACCAAGGTCTGGCCGAGTGACTTTCGCAATATCCTGCCTGCCGTGGAGGATAGCCTGCGCAAACTGCAAACGGAGCGCGTAGACCTGCTGCTGCTGCACTGGCCCTCAGACCCTGAGACCAATAAAATAGCAGTCTCACAACTCAATGAAGTACTGAAGCGTGGCTATGCGCAGAGCGTCGGCGTGAGCAATTTCACCATCGCGCAGCTGGAGGAGGCGCGGCAGGAGGCTCCCATCATCTGCGACCAGGTGGAGTACCATCCCTACCTGTCTCAGGATAAACTGCTGGCCTACCTGCGCTCCTATGACATGGTACTAACCGCCTACCGCCCGCTGGCCCTCGGCCGCGTGACCAAAGACCCCGTGCTGCTGGACATAGCCGCTGCGCACAAGAAGACCGCCGGGCAGGTCACCCTACGCTGGCTGGTGCAGCAGGACGATGTAGCCGTGATACCTAAGACCACTCACCGCGAGCGGCTGATAGAGAACTTCAACATCTTTGACTTTGAGCTGACAGAGGCGGAGATGAAGGCTATAGACGACCTGCCTAAGAATGAGCGCCTGACCAATCCGGCTACCGCGCCTGACTGGGATTAGTCCATATAGCGACGCTCAGGGTCCAGTATCAGCTATCGGGCTGATACCACTCATTAAGTGTACTCCATGCACACCTTAGCTTTGCAGTCAAATACTGCAAAATGACTATCAAAATGATCGTGTCGGCGGTGGCCATTGCCCTTGCGCTGGCATCCTGCAGCGGTGGGCAGAGCAAAGTACCGGATGCAGGAGCACCTGTACAGAGTATGATACCAGACCAGCCAAAAGATGACGGACAGGGTATCGGCAAATTTAAAGATGTAGCACTCGCAGTGCCCGATACAAAGAAGGCTGAAAGCGGCAAGGCACTCTTCACCTCAAAACAGTGCAATACCTGCCACAAAGTCACGGCTGAGAAACTGATAGGCCCGGGGCTGAAGGGCATCACGGAGCGCAGGCAGCCCGCCTGGATCCTCAATATGATGACCAATCCCACTGAGATGACCCAAAGAGATCCTACTGCAAAAGACCTGCTGGCACAGATCAAGACGCAGATGACAGACCAGAAGGTGACAGACGATGAAGCGCTGCAGCTACTGGAGTATCTGCGCAGCAATGATGGGGCCGCAGCTACAGCAGCGAAGTAAAACTACGGGAAGCGATTAACTCTTTGGGCTCCGGTCAAAGGCGCTCATCCTATATTCCAGGAAACCAATACAGCCTATCATCATGGCGAAGAAAAAGAACAGCGCCACGCCACCCACATCTCTGAATGAAGCCAGCGGATAGAATAGCACATAGAGTAGCAAGAAGAATGCAAACAGCTGATCGGCTATGATGAAAACCTTTGGTGCCAGCTTATTGCCATATTCCCAGTGGGCGGGAGACCTCTGGGTGAGTGGCGTACGGTAGCCGCGCTTGCCATTGTACGGTGGCACCTGCCGCGAGAGTGCCAGACACACTGCGAGTATCGGCACATAGATCAGCATCATGTAGACGGAGTACGTGATCATATTTCATGGTTAAAGTCGGGCGGTGGTTTCCCTGATCGGAAGTTACACAGTTTTCAGAAAATCCCTGATATCGCGAAAGGCCTGCATGCCCTCGGGTGCTACGCGAGGGATATTGAAGAAGCCATGGATCAGGCCCTTGTACTCTTTGTAAGTGGCTTTATTGCCCGCAGCTTTTAGTTGCTCATAGTAGTAGCGGCCGTCATCCAGTAGTGGATCAAACTCAGCGGTGAGGATGAACGTCGGCGCGAGACCCGTATGGTCCGCCTCATAGCAGGGCGACACCTCCGGCACACAGTACAGCGCCGGGTCAGGCGTATACTGCTGCTGAAACCATTTGACTGCATGGGCGGTGAGCATGTAGCCTTTGCCATTGCGCTGCATAGAGGGATGTTGCAGTTTGCCATCTATCCATGGATACACGAGCACCTGTGCGCGGAGTGGTATGCCTTCCTTCTTGCACTTGTGCGCCATGCAGGCAGCGAGGTTGCCGCCGGCGCTATCGCCCATGACTACCAGGTTGTCAGGGTCGCCATTGTAGTTAGCGATATGGGCGCGCACCCACTTGATAGCGGTGAAAGCATCCTCATGCGCCGCAGGGAAGAAATGCTCCGGTGCCAGGCGGTAGTCTACTGATACGACCACGCAGTCATTCATCGCGCAGATGCGGCGGCACACATAGTCATGCGAGTCCAGCCCATATAGGGCAAAGCCGCCACCATGATAGTAGATGACCACACGCTGCGAGGCCGCAGTGCTATTGCGGTAGATGCGGATAGGCACGCCATCGGCTATGGCATCTTGTATAAATGAGACAGGGGTCTTGCGGTCGTAGAGCAGCGCACCGAGGCGCGCAGACATATTTGCCTTGCGCCGCCAGGCGGGCACACTGATGCCCTCGCCCTCGGTAGGGTTATTAAAATTGGTAAAGAATAAAACGAGTCGGAGCTTCCAATTCATATCAGGCAATTTACTGAAAAATACTCATCAGCAATGCCTGTGCCGCAATCTTTCGGACAATATAAAACGCTGAGATCACTTATTTATTTTATCCATATAAATAATCAAAACGGCCCCGTTACTTTTTCGTACCAACCCATTTATACCAGTATGAAAAAGCTATTCCTCTCCACTACCCTGCTCGTCCTCACCACTCTCGCGATGCATGCATCGGACTCGACTACAGTGAGGCGCACTGTTTACTTTGACACCGATATCTCGCAGCTCACAGACGCTGCGCGTACGGACCTCGATCAGCTGGCATCATCTCTGCGGGATGCCGGCGAGTACAGCATCTACATCTACGGCGCTGCTGACGTAGATGGTGGCGAAAAATACAACCAGCAGCTCTCCGAGCGCCGCGCACAGACAGTGCGCGACTACCTGCTGGGGCATCAACTGAAGGCCCGCGAGTGCGCCTCACGCGGCCTGGGCAGGCAGGGCGATCAGAGCAGCAAGGCCACCAGCCGCCGCGTAGACATAGAGATCCGCATGACGCGCTATGCCTCTGTGTCTGAGCTGACAGATGCACTCTCTGCGGGCACCGAGCAGTACTTTACCATAGATCCCTCACGGGCGCAGGAGGTCAGGTGCAAGGACGGCACAAAGATCCGGATACCTGCAGGAGCTTTCCGCGGAGCGGATGGCAAACCGATCACCGGCTCCGTGCGCATCAGTGTGCGTGAGGCGCTGAGCATGGCCGACTTTCTCACTCAGGACCTGAGCGCAGTGAGTGATGGCCGCCTGCTGGAGAGCCGCGGCATGGTGCAGGTCACCGCTACGGCTGATGGCAGCCCCGTAGTACTGGGCCAGCCGGTGCAGGTAGCGCTGCCTGCCATGGATGCCAGGAGTGACATGAAGCTCTTCTACGGCCAGCGTGATAGTACCAATGCCATGAACTGGAAGGTCAGCGATCAGCCATTTGAAAAGCCGGACCCGACCGTATCACTCACACTGGACAGAGCTACCCTGAAGCGCGCTGAGATACAAAACCGGTTTTATCCTGATCAGCCCAAGTTCGCTGATGTCAAAGCACCTGTAGAGCCTACCCTGCAGCGCGCGCCGCAGGCAGTCAAAAAACCTGACGACAAACCGATGTACCGGGCTACGACAGCAGAGAAGTTATTTCACCCAAAGAGAGTAGCAGCGCAGAACAAGAAGCTGTACGACGAGGCGATGAAAAAGTACAACGACTACGTGGCCAGAAAGGAAGCCTACGACCAGCAGAAGCAAGCGATGGCAGATGCACAGATACGCTATGCTGAGCAGCAGAAGGCCTTTCTCTCAGAGGGGCTGGAGCGGCTCACTACAGCGCGCGAGTACCTGCGCAGGCTCTACTGCTACCACGCCAGCGGTGAGATCAACGCGAAGCTCAAAGAGCTGGAGGTGCTGCCCGTGACCAATAAGACCAACTTTGCCATCGTGACCGTAGATCATCTGAATGCACCACAGAATCAGAAGGAGATCATCCGCCAGATACTGGGCGATACGTACTATCACTACTTCGGCTTTGACATAGAGAATACCGTGATGCGCCAGCTGCACTCAGAGGGCGAGAAGCGCAGAGGAGAGAGCTTCAGCCTGGTGGGGTACAATACGATCTATGACTCCATCTACCAGGCGCACCATATCTATGACACGCTGCGCAGCATGCAGGCACAGCTCATCAGGCGCTGCGCTGATATGGGGATACTCAATAAGACGAACATTGACAACTATGTGGCCAGTGTCAATCAGTTGGGCTGGATCAATTGTGACCGCTTCGTACCATCGCCGGCATCGCAGACGGCAGACATCAGCGTGAGTGAATCGGGTGAGGCGCGCGTGTTCATGGTCTTCAGGGATATGAATAGCTTACTGCCGCTGAGCCGCAAAGGGACTGTATACAAAACTGCGACCCGCATACCCAAGGGCCGCCAGGTCTCCATCGTCTCTATCAGGCTCGATCATGGCAAACCTCAGATAGCAGTAGCTAAGATCAACACCTCGCGCAAAGACCCTGTGAGCCTGAGCTACCGCACCTGCACACTGGATGAGATGCGTGCACAGTTTGCCAGTGGAAACGGCTAGCAAAACAAAAACGCCGCAGGCCTCACGGGGCCGGCAGCGCTTTATATCGGAGAGACAGAGGTCTGTCTTACCTCATTACCAAAAACTATATCTTCTACATGCCGATCTTATTCCTGAGGTCGGCATTTCTTTCTCCCAGTTCGTCTATTTTCTTTTTGCGTCCGTCGTTTTCAGGTGAGGTGAGCGGCTTCACCATTTTGCCTTTTAGGCTGTCTATGGCGTGGTCGTTTGCCTCCATCTGCCGCTTCACATCTGCGCGGTAGGCCTCACTGGCCTTGCGTTGTTCTTCTTTAGCGCGCTCCAGGCGTGCCTCTGCGGTATCTACTTTGCGCTCAGCCTTGATCACTTTCTGTGCCGGCGTCTGGCAGTATCCGTACGTCGTGGCGCACATCACGGCCATAGCTATCAGTATCTTTTTCATAATGGATGATTTGGTCTGCCAGCGGTAGGGCAGAAACCATGCCAAGGGGTGGATTTTCCCCAACCATAAATAAAACCGCAAAGGACGCAAAGAACGCCAAGGGTCATTTTAAAAAGCCTCTTTGCGGTCTCCGCGTTCTTGGGGGTTAATTGGGTTGCTATGATACTTTATAGTAGGCTTTGTCACCCTCCAAACCTCCCTTAAGGGAGGCTTTAATACAATTGCAAGAGTGGCTGTTGGCTGCAAAAGTCTCCCTTCAGGGAGTCCCGAAGTTTCGGGATAGAGGGTTGCATTCTGCGGCTACAAACCTGATCACGTATTCCTCTTATCCCAGTCTTTGATGAAGCGCACAGAGACACGCTTCATGGCTTCTAGTGCCTCGGGGTTGATGCAGTCTATGGTATCGAGGCGCGTGTGGTAGCTGGGGTCCAGGCTGCCGGAGTCCATCGCGATCACGCAGATAGCAGGCAGGCCCTGTATGTGAAATGCCGACCCATCAGACGCACCGACCATGAGCGGAAGCTTTTTGACAGGCACATTCTCTGCTATGAAGGCCTGCTCTACCAGGTCGATGTGTTCCTTCTTGTAGAAGACGAGGGTATTGACCTCGCTCGTGCCGATGGTGAGGTGTTCGGTGTCCTTGATCGTATCGAGGTTAAAGAGGAAAGCCTTTTCCTTCAGCAGTTGCTCCTTGTGTGCTTTGGCATATGCCCAGGCGCCGCGCAGGCAGGCCTCCTCTGAGCCAAAGCTGATCACGCGCAGGCGCGTATTTTTGAGCCGCTCCTGTGAGAAAACTTTGGCCATCTCTACAGATACGGCCACGCCGGTCAGGTTGTCTGAGGCGCCATGTACCACCTCCTCTCCGTGCATATCAAAGAGGACGATGAGCAGCGGTGTGAGTGCCGCAAAGAGCCACCAACCATAGCCGATCCACGGAGCAGAGATAGTAGCATTCAGCACGGCGTATACGCCCAGCAGCACGATAGAGAAACTGGCCACGATGGTCATCACAGCGCCATTCTGCTTGAAGCGGTACCAGTATTTGAATTCCTTTACGCTGTCTATGTGACCGGCTACGATGAGCGTGGTCTTTGCTTCGCCTGTGGGTTCTATATCCCCTATCACATTCCACGATGGTTTCTTTTTGTAGAGAAAGTCGAGCCAGTGGCGGTAGGTGACGAAGTGGCCCACAAAGAGGAATGAATTGATCGCGCCTACGATGGCTGCGGCCAGCGGCGAGATAAACATCAGCCCGAGTACGATCACGTAGGTGATGCAGAAGCCCTTTAGTGAGTGGAAGTGCGCCTCGAGCGGCGATAGGAATTCCTCTACATCTACCTTGTCGCAGTACTTCCTGAGTATCTCGGCAGTGTGGAGCTGCGCGCCCCGCTCTTGCTCACTGCCAAAGTACCTGCCGCCAAAGCGTGTGATTATGTCCTCTATGTATACGAGCATGGCCTGTGTTTTTGCGAAGCGGAAAATACATATTTTACCGCAGAGGCTTGAAACAATCAGCGCAGTATAGAACACATAGAGACACATAAATACACTTCAAGCCGAGCGATGCGGAGTGAAGGCGGCAATCGGCTATTAGATTAAGCGCCGAATACTCTTTTGACTTTGGCGGCTTTGGCCAACGACACATTGTAGATGAAATCATCTATCGCTTCTGTGCTCATACCCGTGACCTCAAAGTTGAGTGCAGCACCACCATCGGAAGATATGGAGATGATATGCCTGCGTGACATATACCATGCTATGATACATGCTATTGCTATCACTATACTTCCCATAAGCGCAGAGGAGTTGCGATCAGAAAAGGCAAAGCCCATCGCTACTACGACTACCGCAATTACAGTGAGCCAAACGCGACTTGTATATTTTGACTCGATAGAACTGATATCTTCCAGGCAAATGGACACTTGATAAGAGCTTCCCCATACTGCATCTATACGATATATACGCTCAGTAGTGAGTATTACATTTTGGGCATCAGATGAAGTTATAACTTCTTCATTCGGCAATAGTTTCATATTGCTTAATTTTTCAATCAAAACAGATGATTATTGCTCATATATACAATACCCTTAAAAGGGTATATTAAAGATCTATCTCGGGCTAGTCTTCATACGTATACCGCGCGGTCCAGTAGTCGGGATGAGATGCAGAGGAGCGCCGCTCCGTGCGCCGCTCTGTCAGTACCCGCCCGTCCGTGCCAAAGTCATAGCTATAGACAGTCTCGATCGTATCACTCTGCTCGCCGCTGTATATATAGGTGGCAGTATGCAGCAGGTGGCCGGCCTCCTGCCTGCCGCCCGTCGTGCCATAGGAGCGGGTATCATACTCCGGGTAGTAGGTGTATAGTGCGCGGTAGTGCCTGTCAGTACCGGCATAGCGCGACCAGCCGTAGCGCTCTGCTACGTCTGCTCCGCGCATGATGATATGTGTCTCATAGTTGGTATCCGCCTCCTCTGTGACATGACCTGAGGCATCATACCGTACATGGCTGCCAGCACCGATATAGTTGCCCAGGCTATCCAGCACCAGCGTAAGGATACGTGGCGCACCCGAACCATTGGTCATCGCGCTGATCATACTATCTCCGGCATAGCGGATCGTAGTAGTAAAGGTCGCCTTGCCCTGATGGCGATGCCTGCCTCTGTCATCAGGATCCAGCACACCATTCACCTCACTGATGCGCCGGCCCAGGCTATCATAGGTGATGTCAGATACAAAGACGCGGTCAGAGTTGATATCCTCTGTGTGCACGATGCGGTGCAGGGGAGGTATCTCTACAGCGGCTATAGATAATAATGAGGTGATGACGAGGAGGAGGCGTATCATGGGTGCATCAGTATATTTTTTCATATCGTAGCGAAATATGGGCATGGCGCAGCAGATAGAGGCAACACTGCTCAAAATCGTATAGGCCAAAGGATTGCTTCGCCAATACATGATAGTGGTTTGGCTGCCTGTTTTCCAGTATCCATTCGGCACCGTCATTCATGACCAGCTCACCCAAGTTCCTATTTACCATAGTGTCAAAGCCGCATCTATTGACCATGTTTTTAAAATGAAGCCATACGTGACGCGAAACATAGCGACTGCCCTCCTGCTGCAATGCTCCATTGCCGTAGCGGCTTCTGATCACGCGCTCTTTGCGGGTCATGTGTCTTTTGGCCCCCGATGTTTGGCCTTTATTGCCTGGGACGTATACCGAGGCTACCCTCCATGTGAGCAAATATTCTTTGCCACGTTTAGATAGGCGTACAGCCATAGGCCTTTCAAAACTGCGGAGCCAGGTGAACCTGTACATCTCATCATCAGGTCCGAGGGGAACATTGTATATCACCGGCTCCTGAAGGCGCCAGAGATCGCGGGAAAACCAGCGGACTCTGAATGTGTCATAGCTATACGGGGATATCCTGCCGTAAGTCTCAAAAGTATCTGCCTTGCGGCCATGTTGCGCTGGGGTATACAATGAAAAGAGTAAGATAGCACCCGAATCAGTTTTATCGGCAGGCATCATCTCCGGAAATTGCTGCAATGGGAAGTAATATGGTATAGTATCAACTGCATTCTGCGCCCAAAGCCGGGCGGAGAGGAATACGGTGAAAAGCAGTATAGTAACGTTCGTTCTCATGCAGCGAAAATAACTATAAGCCCTTTATCATTCCTCCTTAAACGCCAGCCCCTCCCCTTTCAGCCCAGCCTTTAGTTTAGGCATGGCCGTAGGGCCGATGCCGTGCAGGGCGAGGATGTCTGCTTCAGTGTGTCTGGCGAGTTGCCCGGGCGTCTTGATACCTGCGGTGCTGAGGGCACGGCGGGCAGGTGCGCTGAGGCCCGCGGTCCAGTCAGGCTTTGACTTTGCCGCCAGCTCCTGCTCTGCCTTGTCTTCTTTGAGGCGATGCTTCACTATAGCTGTGATAAGTTTGGCAGGTAGTGGCTGGTCCAGCGGAAACTGCACCGCACCTTTTGAGCTCTGATATTTTGCGAGTTGCTTCGCAAATACCCTGATGCCCGATGACGTAGGGTAAAAACCTACATGCTTTTTATATCCGGCAAAGTAGACCAGCACGCGGTTTTGCCGGAAGGCAGGAATGCTGTAGCTGATGCACTCAGTGGCCTGTGGTGCCGCAAGGGCTATGATCTCGCGCAGCTCATGCAGTTTCTCCTGTGCCTGCGGTGCCGCGAGGGCTATATAGTCATCTATGGTGGTAGGTTTCAGCATAGGGCGGTTTTGCCTATGAAGATAGCTATTTCAGCCAGCGCCGTATGCCTTCCCTTCTTTGCCGCAGCCAGAGGATGAAGCGGTCTGCATAGATCAGGTGTCCGTTTTGAGCCGGAGCAGGGGGTGAAGTCAGCGGTACTGCACGGCTCAGGCGAGGACCGGGCAGGTAGGCATCAGAGTACTGTACTGTAGGATCTGGCACCGGATCTGGTAGCGGTGTACTGACCATTCCCATAATGTCATTTACATATGCAATATAGTGTGCCGCTGTATCATGAGAGGTAGCAGACAACTCAATATCTACTATCGCATATGCAGAATCAACAGTCATGTATCTGGTCCGATAGCCGCCATTCCGGACCAGCAGGCGGATGGTGTCTGAGCCGGCTACTGTATCCTCCGGCTCGCTGGTCCATGTGTATGCGGAGGTGGTATCTCCGGTGGCCTGTGTAGCGTCTGCCTGTGGGAGCCGGACTCTCTGTGGCAGGCTGTCAAAGGAGAAGTAACCATCTATATCTGTATACACCGTCAGCTGCGAACCGACGATGCGTATGCTGGCATTGGCTATAGGGCAGTCCGTCTCCCGGTCACGCACGTAGCCTGAGAGCGCGGGGCGGCGGGCCTCTGAGACGATCGTATCTCCGATGAGGTGACGGGTAGTATCTACCTGTAGTGTGGCAGTATCTATGCGTGGCACCTGATCAGGCACGGCAGCGGCTTTGTACAAAGCAAAAACGGAGACCACAGTGGCAGCCATCCTTCGCATCCACGGCGGCAGTACTGGTCGCTCAGGCACCTCTATACTCCTGCCTACCTGGGTGCGGAGGAAACGGCCACAAACATCGGTACGCCCCTGCAGTGCCTGATAGATATAGTGATCCGTACGGTGAGTGAAATCTATGACCTCTTTATTGCAGGCGGCGCAGTGAGCCCCCCTGGCTGTAGGCGTCATGTCATGCCAGTTTTCGTGGCAGGGATTGGGGATATGTACAGTAAGAGGTGGTTTCATGGACCGGGTATGATGGATAGATGTAGTGTCTTGTAGTATAGATGCACGGATGGGTTTGATTTCACATTTATTGAGATAAATCAGATGACCTGTGCATTATTCTTTACCATCGGGTAATGTGCTATCTGTTAATTTCGTGGCACCAATATTGGAACCATCCTTCTGAAATATACAAACCACACACATGGCAAAAATGAAAGTAGCGATCAATGGATTTGGCCGGATAGGCCGCGTATTTACCCGCATAGCGCAGGGCAATGACAACATAGACATCGTAGCGATCAACGACCTGACGGACACTAAGACACTCGCTCACCTGTATAAGTATGACTCCGTGCATGGCGTGGCCAGGCCCGCCGTATCTCACACGGACCATAGCATCACCATAGATGGCAAAGAGATCCGCGTACACGCGGAGAAAAGCCCCGAGAAACTGACCTGGCGTGAGTACGGCATAGACGTGGTGCTGGAGAGTACGGGGCACTTTCTCGATAGAGAGAGTGCGGAGCTGCACCTCCGGGCGGGTGCGAAAAAAGTGATCCTCAGCGCACCGCCCAAGAGTAATGACATCAAGACCGTGGTGCTGGGTGTGAATGACAGCATACTGGATGGCAGCGAGACGCTGATCAGCAATGCCTCCTGCACGACCAACTGCGCCGCACCGATGATCAAAGTGCTGCACGACAAATGGCAGATAGTAGACGCCTATATCAATACAGTACATGCCTACACCGGCGACCAGCGCCTGCACGATGCACCGCACAAGGACCTGCGCCGGGCGCGTGCGGCAGCACACTCTATCATCCCTACTACTACTGGTGCGGCCAAGGCGATCACAAAGATATTCCCCGACCTGGAGGGCAAGATAGGCGGGAGCGGCATGCGTGTACCCGTGCTGGATGGCTCTATCACTGAGATCACCTGCCTGCTGGACAGGCCGGCTACTATCGAGGAGATCAATGCGGCTTTCAAGGCTGCGGCAGAGGGCGATCTGAAGGGCTACCTGGAGTACACGGAGGACCCGATCGTGTCTGCGGACATCGTGGGCAATGGCGCTTCGTGCATCTTTGACGCGCAGCTCACGTCTGTGGTGGGCAATATGGTGAAGGTGCTCGGCTGGTATGACAATGAGTATGGCTACTCGTCACGCCTGGTAGACCTGGTGGAGCGCATAGGGAGGTAATTTTAGTAGTGAGTAGTGCGTATTGAGTAGTGCGAAGAATGCATGTGATGCGATAATATTACTCTCTCGTGACAGAAGTCTCCGGGGTTGGCTTTTAGCATCGCTGTGCTATCATTAGATTTGATACAGGATGAGAGCGCTACTTCTTTTGTGTACCTGCCTGATGATGTGGAGAGCTGCTGCTGCGCAGGAGCCGCATATCAAGCGTGAGATCGCGCTCACCTATCACTACGATGATGACGACGACGACAAGGTATTGATACCTGATACGGTCATCACGGAGTATGATGTGCGAGGTCAGGAACTACACCCTCGGGGTATAACGACATATATAGACAGCTCTGTAGTGGTACAAAAGAATGGCAACTGTACACATAGCAAACAATACTGGTCCGACTCGTCTATACTGGATACATATCTATACGTCTGCAAAGATTCCCAGATCCTTATCACGATGAGTGCGGCAGATACCCTTATGATAGAAAAGCAGATCCTTCGTCATGGCAGGGTGCTACGCTCATATCGCCATACGAGCGTCCGCTGGGGCCTCTATGACGAAGAAAAAATCTTCTGCATAAACACCCGAAACCTGAAGAAGGGAATAACGACGGAGGTAATAAATAATGGAAGACCTGATTCTTTCCGATTTGCCGATAACAGGCTACTGCGCACCAAACGGACATTTGCCTATAACACCTATATGCACCGCTGGTATCAGAATAGGAAGACGAAAAACATGCGGCATAAACAAGTCGAATGGGAGACGTTTTATCATTCTTATTTCAAAAAGTCTTTTACAACCCGCACTACTACTCTATTCGATCAATACGGTCATCTCAAAGAGGAGATAAAGTATGATATGCAGCAAAAGTACATGACATCAAGAACCGTATATCAGTACGAATATTACTAGCATACAGGTGTGGACCGGCCTTAATTTCATTTAGTAATAGAAGGTTACCAGATTCGTTGTTTGTGCCCCTTGCAGTATCAATCCTCCAATCCTTTGCCGGCTAGTATCAGCGGGATAGCTTTCTCTACGCGCGCTTCTCTTGTCTTGGCTTGTTTCGCTGCGGTGAAGAAGAGGTGATAGCCGCGCTGCCTGCCGGGTGTGAGCGCCTCAAAGGCTTTGCGGAGCCTGGCGCTTTTGTCGAGTTGCTTTTGAAACTCCTCCGGATAGACGAGGTCGGTGCTTTTCTTCATGTCAACCTTGAGGCCGGCTTTCTCTACGGCTATGGCCTCGTGGATATAGGCTCTGATAGTAGCCTTGAGCTTTGTTATTTCTTTCGCATCAGTGAAGCGTATCTGGCGGGCTGACTGGACATTGTCCGTCTGCTGGATCAGGATGCCTGCTTCGTCTTTCAGCAGGGCACCTTTCATAAAGAGCAAGGCGCAGTATTCTTTGAAGCCGTGTATGAGTACCACGTTGTTTCCCTGCCAGGTGTAGCAGGGCTTGCCCCATTTGAGGGCTTCGTCCAGGCCGCAGTCCAGTATGATGCTGCGCAGCTTCCGGTAGGCATCCTGCCATTTGCTTTCTTTCTCAAAGAAAAAATCTGCCGACTGTCCTTTCATGCTTTTCATGCGATCGTATTGAGACAATACAAGATAACAAATGGGGAGGTGAGTATTGGACAAAAGGGGATAATCACTCCCGGTACAATATATCAGTGCGCAGCACGTATTTCAGCCCCGCTACCAATGGCTCACCTGAGTGCATGAGCGCGTGATCAAACATGAGGACGCGGCCTGATTTGGGATAAACAGTCACCGGCCCGGGCAGCGACCTATCGCTAAGCAGTGTCTCTCCACCCTGCCCCGCTTCATTGAGGTAGACCAATATCGTGATGAGAGCAATGCCATTGTCATATACTTGATTGCCATCGCGGTGCTTTTTAAACTGCTGTCCCGGTTCGTACTTATAAACGCGAAAGTGGGTTGATACACCGGTTAGTTTCCGCTGTCCCGGCATTAATTTTGGAGCTTGAGGCAATAGTGCATCTTCCAGTTTCAGCCGGATCTCCTCATCAGTCAATAGTACGCGGGAATTATTGCGATAGTCTTTATTCATCTTTGCCCCGGCGGCGTAGCTGATGTCTGCCTCTGCGAAGCCAATGGCTTCTGCCCTGGCTATCACATGGCCGCACTCGTCAGGAGTGAGGATATCATCGAGTATGAGGTAGCCTTGTGTCATAGTCTGAGATCGGTTTGAACCTGAATACAAGATAATATATATACGAGTCTCGGTGAGGGCAAAATATATTAATCAGCCTGTACCTTTTTGAACCTGATCAAAAAGATGGTGCGTATATCTTCGTGCAATTTGTGATCCGGATAGAGTGGATGAAACTGAATACTGCCGTCACCATGATGCCATATACCCGCGGGGTAATAAAAAAGTGGCGTACATTCCACTATGCCCTTATGGATGCTGTACGGGAGAGTTTCGCGTATATGCTCCCCATCCCTGCGCCAGACCTCGTAGCGAATAACATGATCGCCCGAGTCGAAATCCAAAATGGTCTTATCGCCATCGCGCATACCTTGCCACCTGCCAGTCAGACCATGTTTGCAGCCGGGTAGTGCCAATAAAAAAAGGATAACCGGCACCATAAGGCCTCCGGTTATCCCTTTTGATAGTGATAAGCTCATTTTACTCCTTCACCAACTTCTGCGTGTAGCGGCCGGATGGGCTGTCACCGGTGAGGAGGTACATGCCCTGCGGCCATGACCGGGTATCGATATGGATAGCGGTGCTGCCGGTCAGGATACCGTCATAGCTGTAGACGGTGCGGCCCGTGAGGTCTGTGACGGTCAGGGTGGCCTCGGTCGCATTGTCTGCGAGGGTCACGGTGACCTGGTCAGCAGTAGGGTTTGGGTACACACGCAGGGCAGCATTGGCGCTGAGATCGCGGATGCCGTTTGGCGCCGTGCTGTCTATGCCCCAGGCGTAGCTGATAGTGGTCGTATCAAATGTGATCTGCGCCTGATAGACGCTGAGGTGATTGACCGAGTCGTAGTACCTGCTGTCGCTGAAGTGCGAGTTATGCACCAGCGTCTGGAAGTTCTGGAAGCTGCCATACATGCTGGAGTCTCCCACCACGATCACATAGGCAGAGCCATCAGTAGTATAGTGGCAGGCAGCCTGGCTGTCTATCTGGCCTATGCAGTACATGCGCGCAGCAGCATAGCTCGCGCCCTGCCGGCCTACGAACCACAGGCTGTCATTGACCGACTGGTCAAAGTCAGCCACATTCCAGTGCAGGGCTACGTCTGTATTGTGGTATGGTATCACGGCCGGCACAGGCTCGGGGCGGTACATGAGCAGGGCTACATTGTGGTGCTGCTCTACGTATGGCAGGTGGTAGTTGGCATTGTCCTCAGAGTGGTCTTCCCAGTTGGCATATACGGGGCCGGATGCGGTGTAGACGGCTGTCGTGCCCACATTGGCCACGCATGGCCACTGCTGGAATCCCACCTTGCCCTTGAAGAAATCCTGAGCTGACGAGAGTGTGACAGAGTGATGCTTGTAGATAGCGAGACGGGCATCCATGATCAGCGAGCTATAGCTCAGCACATTCAGATTTTCTGACAGCTGCGGATACAGTGATACCGGCACTGCCGCCAGCTGGCGAAAGGCCTGGAAGGTATAGTTGCTCCACATATTGCTATCGGCTATCATGGCACCGGAGCCGAGCACTACAGATGGCATGAAGTAGCCGCCACCGCTCCAGCGGAAGATGATACGCGCTATGGTATCCTGACTGGCATTGATGGCAAAGCTGGCACTGAGCGAGTGGCCGTTTTGATACACCGTATCCAGGGTAGGACGCCAGGAGTCACTGATCGTATCCACAGGTATGCCTGAGGTAGCCAGGAAGGCGCCACTGTGAGACGCATTGTCGGGCATGGGGCCCATACCCGTGAGCAGCCATATCAGGTTGTTGTGGTTTTGCCCGTAGGGCGTCTCGTATTTGCCATAGTAGTTGCGCCCCGCTGTAGGGAAGAAGGTCCCCTTGTCATTGGTCAGGCGCAGCAGGTAGTCAGAGAGCAATTTCTGCGCAGCAGAGGTAGCCAGTGTCTTGATCTGCGGGTCGGTGGCAAAGTCGGCGAGGTTCAGGATGCCACTGAGGCAGTAGGGCAGGTATACAGATGAGTTGAACTCATAAAAGCCGTATTGATTTTTGAGCTGGAGGTAGTGCAGCACGCGGTTTCTGACCAGTGTGTCTACCGGGCGGCCGTAGCTCTGCTGGAGCAGGTAGTCTGAGCCCATCCACATGGCCATATGGTTTTCTGACCAGTATACGTGTATAGAGTCTCCAGAGTTGATCCAGTACTTCACACTATTCAGCGAGGAGAGGATCACAGAGTCATACTGGTGTGTAGACTGCGTGAGAAAGAGCACCCGCACCATCTGCACGATGTGAAAGTCAGCATCACCATCGGTGCGAATATCGCTCAGTATGGTGTAGAGCGCTGTGGTATCCAGCGGCAGGCCGCGGTAGGCCTGTATGGGCAGCGCATCACTATCATAGTGAGCCAGGGCAGTGTCTATATAGTCCGTACGGCGCTGCTCATAGGCAGGGCTATTGGAGGCATGGGCGGCAGTGGCCGCAAAGAAAACAGCAAGGAGAAGTAAAAAACGATTCATTGAGTTTGGGTGTTTAATATGGCTATGAAGAAAAGGCTTTTTGGGGAAAGTAGGGAGGCGCGTGCGTTAACTTAGGTGAAGGGGCTGATTGTGCTAGTGAATGGAGCGCTTAGGTGATGTACCCCGGCAAAGACAGCTCTCGTATGGTGCTACTGCAAATGTTGTCTTTCAGTACTACAATGATCCCGGATGTACATTTAATTTTGTGTATATGAAAAATGTCGATTCCATCCTGTTTCGCATTTGTCTGGGCAGCTGTATCATCACTGCTGTGATCATCATCTATATCGCCCTCAATATACTGCTAAGTGCGTGGCACTGATACTGGCTCTCCTCCTTCAGCTACTCCTGTAAGTCCTGCTCCTCTCATCCGACCAATCAGAGCGTTAGACACGTGTTAAAAGGTGCGGGAGCGGTGTTAAATATTCAATTCTGTTAAATTACACATCATGTTGATATGCAGATACTTAAAGAAATTACCACCTTGCAGTTTGCGGGTTTCACCTCATCTTATAAACATTAATAAATCAAGGCTTTGGGATATGCGTCCAAACAGGTATTTTTACTGACTTAAACAAAATTTCAGAATGAAGAAAAAGGTACTCCTCCTGCTCGCAGGAGTCTGTATGATCCTCGCCCCGGCTATGGCATCTACAGTGTCTGTAGCCACAGCCCGTACAGTAGCGGCAAACTTCTACCAGGGCGCCGTACCCTCAGCTACCAATGTAAGCCCTACCCTGCTCTACACCCGCACTGAGGCGGATGGCACAGCAGATTTCTACGTTTTTGACATGGCCCCTCAGACGGGCTTTGTGATCGTCTCTGCAGATGATGTGGCCCGCCCGGTGATAGGCTACTCTACAGAGTCCAATTTTGACATGCACTTTGACAAGACAGGCCTGAGCGACTGGATGAGCAATACTGCTACCCACCTGCGTGCAGCCGTGACCCAGCATATAGCTGCCACTACTGCTATACGCAATGAATGGGTAGCATGCCAGAGCGGCCCCTATCAGGCGCCGAGCCGTGTGGCCGTAGTAGGCCCGCTGGTACGCACCCGCTGGGACCAGAGCCCGTACTACAACGCTGACTGCCCTATGAATACCACTGCCAATGACCGCGCAGTGACAGGCTGCGTAGCCACTACCATGGCGCAGATCATGAAGTACTGGAACTATCCGGCATCCGGCGTAGGCTCCTACTCTTACACCCCGCCTGCCTCGGGCAATGGATTTGCCTACCCGCTGCAGAGTGCCAATTTCGCACATACCTACAACTGGACCAATATGCCCAACCTGGTGAACAGCACTAACTACACAGATGTAGCCCAGCTCATGTACGACTGTGGCGTGAGTGTAGCCATGAGCTATGACATAGGTACTCAGGGAGGCAGCGGCGCCTATGTGCAGCAGTCTGAGGTCTGGGGCAATATGCCATGCGCAGAGTCTTCTTATAAAAATCACTTCCTCTATGATCCAAACACGCTGCAGGGTGTGAATCTCACGGCCTATACGGTAGACCAGTGGTTTCAACTGCTGAAGGCCGAGATACAGGCAGGGAGGCCCGTGCAGTATGAGGGCGCAGATCCTACACAGGGCGGCCACACATGGGTCATGGACGGCTACGATGCCAATAACCTGATGCATATGAACTGGGGCTGGGGGGGCAGCTACGATGGCTACTTTGCCACGACCAACCTGACTGCCGGCGGTGCGACCTTCACTACACGTGAGGGCGCCCTGATAGGCATACAGCCCCTGTATCCATACCATCTGACCGCACACTCAGGTGCTGCACAGGTGTGCCTGGGCAGCTCTACACAGCTCACCGCCACAGGGCCGGCTGTAGCTACCTACAGCTGGTACCCTACCACGGGTGTAGCCTGCGCTACGTGCGCTACCACATCGCTGACCCCTACCACCAGTACGGTATATATCCTCACTGCAGACAGCGCAGGTATGCACGCACAGACCAGCGTCTATGTAGAGGTAGTGCCTGCTGTCACAGCTTCTTTCTCAGTGCCTACTACGCAGGCCTGCTCTGAGCCGGCTACTTTCCACTTTGTGAACCGCAGCGCCTATGGCACTTCCTATTTGTGGGATTTCGGTGACGGGACCACCTCCAATGACTCTGCCCCTGCACACACCTATACTACCTATGGCGTATATGACGTCTCTCTGATCACCTCCGGCCAGTGCGGCGCAGACACCTCCCTGCAGTCACAGTACATAGCCCTGCTCAATACGGCACCTGTAGTAGCCAGCCAGTCTGTGTGCAGCGGCAATAGCGTTACATTTAACGGTGTGGCGGCGGGAGATATCAACTGGTACAGCTCTGCCACAGGCGGCAGCGTGATAGCCACGGGCTCCGCCTATACTACTCCTGCACTGACAGCTACCACCACCTGGTATGCTGAGACGCAGATACTGGGCCCTATGCTCTCTGCCGGCCTGTCTAATAATACTATAGGTACCGGCAGCTACTATAGCAATGCGCAATCTCAGGGCCTCAACTTCAACTGTACTGTGCCTCAGCGCCTGACCTACGTAGATATGTACGCGCAGAGCGATGGCATGATCACGGTGACCCTCAGCAATGGCACCGGTGGCATACTGGATACGCGCCAGGTACAGCTCTATAGCGGCCTCAATACCGTGGAGCTGGACTTTAGCCTGCCGGTGGGCAATAACCTCCAGATCTCAGCTACCGGAGCTGCCAGTACACCTATCTACCGTACCAATACAGCGGTGATCTTCCCATACTACTCTCAGGATAGCACGGTGAAAATATCCAGCAGTACCAACAGCAGGTACAACTTCTTTTACAACTGGGTACTGCAGTCTACCCAGTGTACCAGCGCGCGTACTCCTGTCACAGCCTTTGTGATAGGCCAGGGAGGCAACTCTTTCTCCTACTCGTCAGGTGCAGGCAATGTGGTGAATTTCACCGCAGGTGCTACAGCCGCCGGTCTCACCTATACGTGGAACTTTGGCGATGGCAACACCTCTACCGATCAAAACCCTGTACATACCTACACCACTACGGGCAACTATGTAGTGACGCTCGACGTGTCAAACGGCTCCTGCTCAGACCAGGTGTCAGGCACTATCAGCTCTGTACAGGGCTCTACCGGCATACAGGATATAGCAGTAGTAGAGAGCATGACAGCACAGCCTAACCCTGTGCGCGACCAGCTCCAGCTACACGTGACCGCTGCGCAGGCAGCAGACATGCAGCTGACCGTATATGATATGATAGGCAATACCGTATCAGAAATGCCTGTACGCGTCAATATAGGCGGCAATAACTACACGCAGGATGTAGCAGGCCTGGCCTCCGGTGTCTACACCATCGCCCTGCACAATGGCAGCAGCCGCGCTACCAGCCGCTTCGTCAAAGAATAATGCGGCACGAAAAATGATATACAAGGGCTGTCCATATGGGCGGCCCTTTTTATATTCACCAGATCACACTACACACCATGAGGCTCCTCACCATCATCACCCTGACACTCGCCATAGCGGGCACCATAGCCGGCTGCAAGGCAAAACAACACCCTGCCACTACCGCAGATACGCATACCGCACCTGTGCCACCGAGGCCGGCCACCTACAGGCCTACGGCACATGCCATAGTCTACAAGACAAAAGGCGACTATGCGCAGTACGTACCCGTGACGCTCACTGATGATGGCAGCGCCATAGCCTCCTACCCTGATCCCTCAGATGTCTACTACCAGGGCAAAATAGCGACACCTACCCTGCTGGCAGGCGGCTACCTGCTGGATAACCGTGGCCTTTCGCCACACAGCGCCTTTATCAAGATAACATACGAAGACTACGCCAAGCTCAAAGAAGTACCCTCGCTCAAAGAGCTGAACAAGCTGGTGATAGACCGCGCGCCCTTCACAGAGATGTATGACCTGGGCGAGCGCAATCAATACCCCGACCTCACCGGCGGCCTCAATACGATCATCAAAGGCGGCAGGCTGACAGAATACAGGAAGCTGCTGTGAGTTGTTGTTAGTTGTTTTTGCCAGGCAAAAGCGAACCGACTACAACCTTCAGGGCAGCAGGGTAGCGAGCTTTTTGCTCAGCGCGTCTCCGTGTATATCATTAGCCACTATCAGGCCATCGCTAATCAGGATATTGTAAGGAATGGCTGAGACACCGTAGGTTTTAGCAGGAGCTGAGTCCCAGCCCTTCAGGTCAGACACATTGATAGGCCAGGGTATACTATCGTGTGCGATGGCTGCCTGCCATGCCCGCTTGCTATCATCCAGCGATACCGCATACACTTCAAATCCACGCGCATGATACTGCTGGTAGATGGCTACGAGACTTTTGTTTTCACCACGGCAGGGAGCACAGCCTGCCCCCCAGAAATCCAGCAGCACGACGCGGTGCGCAGCCATAGTAGCACTGAGGCTGCGTGGCTGTCCTTTCATATCAGGCAGTACGATATCTGTCACGGCGTGGCCGCTGTCATAGGCCAGGCCTATAGCGATCTGCTTATAGACCATGCGGCCCGGTAGTGTTTGCGCGGCCTCCGGCGTGAGCAGGGTATAGAGCGGCTGCGCCTCGCGCACCTTCATGTCATAGTAGTAGGAGGCCATGAGTACCTGTGCGCTCACGATAGATGACGGGTGCCCCGCTACAAAGCGCCGCTGATAGTCGCGCAGGTCGTGGTAGGCAGCCCTGTCAGTCGCGAGGATAGCCGCACGGGTCGCAGAGTCTCCTGCGGGCGCCTTCATGCGGTCTATATATATGCGCTCCTGACGCTGCTCCTCATCATAAGTGGTCACCACCTCCGATCCCCTGATGGTAGTATAGGCCATCGAGTCCAGCCGGCCTGTGATACTGACCACACCTGTATCTGCGAAAAACAGTTTGTAATAATAGACTTTGCCATGACTGTAATAGAGACGGCAGATGCGCGGGCCATCTATAGGCATATGGATACTGAAATCGCCATGATGCGCTGTGGTGTGTTTGCCTTTGCTGCCTCTCCCTGCGGTATCATACTCATAGCCGATGTGGATGCGGCCGTGACCCAGCCCCTCCAGGTGTCCTGTGATGGTGCAGGTGCTACGTTGTGCTGCTGCCCAGAGTGGCAGTAGGAGCAGTAGCAGGGAGACGTTTCTCATACAGGGTAGTTCTTTGCTACAATGATAGCGAGATTGTGCCAGACGTTTTGCGGTTTTGAGAAAACGGTGCGCGTCCCCTCCTACTTCTCATACAGCGCCAGCTGCATGTCGCCGGGTATGCGCAGCATGGCTACCAGCTTTTGCCGGCAGTGAGGGCAGAGCCACTTCTGCTCGCGGTAGAGGGTAGCGATGGTACCTTTGGCATCATTCATGAGGCACCTCTCATCGTGGCTGCAATGCGGCAGGCCGTAGTTGTGCCCTATCTCGTGTAGCACCACATTGGTCACAAACTCCTGCGTCTTACCTTTGAATTTGCGCAAGCGAAAATCGGACACGATGCACTGATCGCCTGGGCACCTGCCCAGCCCAAAGATGCCCCACTCGGCTATGTTGTTTTTCCTCGTGAAGATATCATAGGTAGTCAGGCCGAGTATCTTGTGGCCCTGCGCACGGTGTACGCTGCTCAGGCAGTGCAATAGTATATCTGCACTGTACCGGCCACTCGCAGCACGGGCAGTATCATAGATGCGCATGGATGGCAGCACTACTACAGGCACGTGATAGAACGCACGCAGCTCAGCCGCATCATGCGCCGCCCACTGCGCCGATGCGGGATAGAAGGGCTGTACGAAAAGCGTATCAGCCGCTGCTACTGCTACAGGTGATGTATGCTGATGATCACCATGGTGGCAGGCGCCAAGACAAAATGAGAACGCAATAGCAATAAATGCAACGATGGTTTTCAGGATAGTGGCTTTGTTTAAAAACGTTGCTACTGTTATTTCATTGCCTTCATCAGCAATGGTTAGTGCTGCTTATCTTATCATGCAAAAGGAATGAACAATAACTGATTTGCGACTATTAGGCCCGTCGAATATTGAGGTGCAGGATTTGCTCAGCTTGCGCCAGGTGCTCAGCGGTGAGCCCGATAAGCGGTTTGGTCTGTATAAGATGACTCCGGAGATGCGGAGGAAGTGCGCTCAGAGAGGTATCATCATCTATGATCACAAAATCATCAACATTGGGGTGGCTATCAAACCAACGCAATATTTCTTCCAGCCTCGTCAGATTTTCGTTATTACAATCGAGGCAGTCAAGATGCTTTATATCGATGCCACGTTTTTGGAAGATAGCTTTCCATTGCTCAGCAGTATAGGTCGATTTGTGAGAGGTGGTGAGCAAGACAGTAGTATTATCTGAGACGAGGGCTTTCAGCGTTGCTGTCGCCTTTGGCGCAAACGCAGCAAAGCCATCCTCCAGTATCATTGGAGTTTTCCAGCCGGCGGCAGGGACCATCACACCATCTATGTCCAGAAAGATTTTCACGGTGCAAAGATAAAGCTTATTTGAGCAAATCGATAAAGGCCTCCAGGGGTAGGCCATTGTAGTGTGCATCGTGCTCATTAAGCAACCTGATCTTAGCCTCGGTATCCCAATCTTCGGTTGTAAACTCTACAGACTGCCAGTCTAGAGCTTTGGTAGCCACTGTGGTAGCAGAAGGGACAGATTCAATATCAAATCCGGCTATCAGGGCAGCTACGTACCTGTGATGTCCGTCTATGATCATGCCCTCTGCCACATGTATCGGGCGAAACCGGATGCCTTTCAGCATTTTGCGGTATATCCGGTCTATGATAGGTGTACAGAGTCGCCCTTGCGTGGGAGAAAGTGCGGAAGGTTCACCAGCCATAACCTGCTTTAAATATTCAGCACTGATCTTATCACTAAAGTCTTTCATAAATCATTTGTATACTAATTGTGCATAGATATGAAGATGTATCTTCTGCTCCTACCAAAGGTGTAA
This sequence comes from uncultured Chitinophagaceae bacterium, assembly GCA_964537475.1. Lineage (GTDB taxonomy): Bacteria > Bacteroidota > Bacteroidia > Chitinophagales > LD1 > UBA1941. The sequence continues at coordinate 121,964 of CAZIBY010000001.1, forward strand.
ACAATAACCAACCTTTACTTCAGCAGTTCCGCCAATCGCTTCTTGAGTTCTTCGCCGAGGAGGTCGCGGGCTACGATGATACCGTCGTATATCAGGAAATTGGAAGGTATGGAGCGTACGTCGTATTTCCGCGCAGCGGGTGAGTCCCACTCTTTGAGATCAGACACGTGGGCACTCCAGCCGAGGCTGTCTTTGGCTATCGCCTCCTGCCAGCTTTTGCGGCTGCCATCCAGAGAGACGGAGTAGATATCAAAGCCCTTGCTGTGATAGGCATTGTAGGCGGCTACGACAGAAGGATTTTCATGCCTGCAGGGTCCGCACCAGCTAGCCCAGAAGTCCAGCAGCACGACCCTGTGTGCCGCCACTACAGAGGAGAGCGAGAGGTCATGGCCCGCAGCATCGGGCACCACGATATCTGTGACAGCCCGGCCACTATCAAACTGGAGGGCGGTACTGATCTTGATACGCAGCACGCGGCCCGGCAGTGTCTGGCGGGCAGTGCTATCGAGCATGTCATACAGAGGCTGCGCCTCTTTGAGGTTGACCTCATAGAGGTTTGGATCCAGCGCCAGCTGTGCGCTGATCAGCGTAGAAGGCTGGGCCCGGATATAGCCATCGCGGTAGCTTTTTTCCTCGTCCCATAGAGCTATATTTCTGGCGCGGATCTGAGCCATATGTGCTGAGTCTCCCTTGGGCATCTTGAGCTGGCTGTGCCAGTCGTCCATGCGGGCCTCTATACCCTGCCACTCCTGCTGCAGAGTATTGCCACGCACAGTGGCATGCGGCAGGTGGCCCGCTGTACCCGTGATAGACACCGTGCCGCTATCCAGCCAGACACGTGTGGCAGAGAAGATACGCGGGACCTTTTCGCCCTTTGGTTCCTGATAATAATGCAAGCTATAGAGACGTGGGCCATCTACCTGTGTAGTGTACGAAAAAGAGCCGTGGTGCACCCTGATAACAGTGGCTGGCAAGATGACCTCCGCACTATCATAAGCGAGAAAGATGGATAGTTTGCCGCGCCCCATACTATCCAGATGGCCGGTGAGCGTACATGTATGTTTTTGAGCAGACAGTAGGAGCGGCAGGCAGGTGAGCAGCAGTAGCAGGTTTTTCATAGCGGGAGTCTTTTGAGCTAATGTAACCCAATACCGCGAGGCGCGCAATGCCTATACCCTTTGACTGCCGATCTGCCGTCAAACAAAGTTTCCCGGATGGGTGATATGTGGTTATCTTACACTACTGTATGGATGCCGGGCGGAGATATGACTTTCACATGGAGTGGCTGCTCACGCTGGTCTGCCTCCTGCTGCTGGGCTATGCGGCGATAGCCGGTTATCAGCGCCACCGGCAGATGGCGCTGGAGGGAGTGACCGTGCGGGGGATCATAAATGACTGGGACGATGGCCAGCACCTCTACCACATAGATTACAGCTTTGCCGCCGGAGGGCGTACCGTGCGCGGTGCGGCCGCGGTGCATCACCCCATGCAGACGGGAGACTCCGTGACCATACGCTATCTGCCCACTGACCCATCGGTCAATGAGCCCGTAGACACGGTACAATAACGTTTTTCATCGGAAACAATATGTATTTTGTATAATGTTGATATCCAAACGAATCTTAATGTTACCTTTAACAGTACAACAGCTTAACCCTGAGCTGAATCATGCAGATAAAACAATACCGATCTACAGAGGACCTGAGCGCCCCTTTGCCGGAGGCTGACCTGGTACTCGTATTTGCCGGGCGCGAGGCGCTGGCTGCTATGGACTATGCAGCCCTGTCGGGGGCTTTCCCGCAGGGAATCATAGTGAGCGTCAGTACCGCAGGAGAGATCGTGCAAGACAGCGTCTATGACTCCGGCCTGGCCATCACAGCCATAGACTTTCACAAGACGACACTACAGACCGCGCGGGTCGCTATATCAGACCATCCTGATAGCATCACAGCAGGGCGCATACTGGTAGGCCAGCTGCCTGCCACGGGGCTGCGCCATGTATTGGTCTTCGCAGACGGATCTCTGGTGAATGGCAGTGACCTGACCAAAGGTATGAACCAGGCGCTGCCTGAGGGTGTGACACTGAGCGGCGGACTGGCGGGCGATGGAGCGCGCTTTGAGCAGACACTGGTGGGCCTGAACGGCCCCGCAGCCCACGGGCAGATAGTAGCCGTGGGCCTCTATGGCGAGAGCCTGTCTATAGGCTACGGCAGCGTGGGCGGCTGGAGCAGCTTCGGCCCGGAGCGCAGGGTGACCCGCTCTCAGGCCAATGTGCTCTATGAGCTGGATGGCAAATCTGCCCTCGGCCTATACAAGCAGTACCTCGGTGACCTGGCGGGCCAGCTACCCGGATCGGCACTTTTATTCCCACTTTCTATCACCGTAGAGGAACACAAACAACCACTTGTACGTACAATACTGTCTATAGATGAAGGAAAGCAGAGTATGACCTTTGCCGGCAATATACCGGAGGGCTCCTACGCGCGCCTCATGCGGGGCAACTTTGACAGCCTGATAGACGCTGCCGGCGAGGCCGCTGCGTCCAGCCTGCCGGGTGCACCACAGCCGGAGCTGGCACTGCTCGTATCCTGCGTAGGCCGCAAGATAGTACTGGACCAGCGCATAGATGAGGAGATAGAGCGCGTGCGGGAGGTGCTGGGGCCGGAGGCCGTACTGACGGGCTTCTACTCCTACGGAGAAATATCTCCGCTGGGTATAGCGCCGGGCTGCGACCTGCACAATCAAACGATGACCATCACCACGATGCGAGAACTATGAAAACGGAACAGGAATACCACAAGCTGCTGCAAAAGCAGATAGCCAAAAAGTATGGCGATATAAACTCGCTGCCGCCCGAGATGCGCGAGCTGCTGGACACGGTGAGCCGTACCTATGAGCAGTACGACCGGGACATCAAGATGGTAGGGCGGTCACTGGACCTCAGCAGCCAGGAGATGAAGGACACCTACCTGCGCCTCGATCAGAAAAAGCAAGAGATACAAACCTCCAATGATGCCCTGCGCCGGTATGCCTATATAGTGAGCCATGACCTCAAGGAGCCCCTGCGCACCATATCCAGCTACCTGCAGCTCATAGAGCTGCGCATGGGAGACCGCATGGATGGTGAGACACGCGAATTCATCAACTACTCTGTGAGCGGCGTGCGCCGCATGAAGGGCATGCTGGAGGCGGTGCTAAACTACAGCCAGCTGGAAAACCGCAAAGCCTTTATGTCAGTAGACCTCAATACCGTCTTTGACTCCAGCTGTGACAACCTGAATGAAGCCATACACGAGACACGCGCTATCATACAGCGCACCTCACTGCCACGCATACAGGGAGATAAATACCAGCTCATACAGCTCTTCCAGAACCTGATGCAGAACTCGATCAAGTTTCGCAGTGATGATGCCCCCAAGATAGAGATAGAGTACCAGCCGGCAGATAGCGCGCACCTCATATCTATACGTGACAATGGTATAGGCGTAGAGGACCATCACCGGTCTCAGCTCTTCCAGATGTTCAAGAGGCTGCACGCCTCGGGCGACTATGATGGTCTAGGCATGGGCCTCGCCGTGTGCCGCAAGATCATGGAGAACCACGAGGGAGATATCTCGCTGGACCCATCCTTTCATAACGGACTAAAGGTAGACCTCCGCTTCCCGATGGTGGCGTAGCATTTACCATTATATCTTTCCCTTTACTTATTGCTTTGCCGGTACGCTCACCGCATCAGCTGGCGAAACGTCAGATTGATACGCGGTCCTGTGACCTTTGTCATCTTGGCTATGCGGTGCTCGTATTTGCTCTGGAAATCACCCTTCATCAGCAGGTAGGAGCCATTTTGCAGCAGGATGCTTGTCTTCTGCCTGTGATCGGCCTTGAGCCGTATGTCAAAGACACGCTCGGCACCTATGCTCACAGAGGCTACGATCCTGTTCTTGCCGGGTGTGCGGTCCTCGTCATCATGCCAGCTCACGGAGTCATTTTGATCGCGGTAGTAGTTGAGCAGTACGGCGTCAAAGGTAGTCCCGGCCAGTAGCTCTACTCGTGCCCGTATATCGAGGAGGGCGGCTGTCCACGGGTGTGCCAGCGGCCTGTCATGTGCGGGATAGTCTGCAGCCTCTCCATACCAGGCTGTGAGGCGCGGGGTGGGCACCTCCCGGCCATACATCATGACGCGGCGCTGCTCCCACGGCACTGTATGTATGAACTCGTGCAAAAAGTGCGCACACTCCTCAGGCGCGAGCAGGCCCGCACGGCAGTCAAATATATCTGAGCTGAGGATACGCGGGGTACCCATATCATCTGACAGGGATAGCTGTGGCATACGGATACAGAGCAAGTGCCGTGCCGTCATAGTGATCAGTGCCTGGGCAGGCGCGCTACGATAAGATCATCTTTGAGGTGCTTGTCTATATACTCCAGCACATCGCGCAGTACTACGCGGCGCTCACCGCCTGAGTAGCGTACGAGGTAGATATCTCGCTGGACCCATCCTTTCATAACGGACTGAAAGACTTCCGCTTCCCGCTGGTGGCGCAGCTAGTCATAAATAGGGAGGAAAATCTGCGAACAACACATATAGAGAGGTGAATAACAACTTGTTCAGGTTGTTTTTTTTAATAACAATCTCTACTCTTGCCATAGACATATACGTTTTACCAGTATATCTTTTTTACCATTTCTGCATGAGAACAATCTTACGCCTCAGTACACTTGTTTTATTTTGCTGCCAGTGCGCGCTACTATCAGTAGCCCAGGAGGGCGAGGGCCACATGGTATACCTGCAGACTGTACGCAGTGACAATGAGGTGGCGGCTATCAAGAGTACAGCCCCTCTTTTTATATCCGAAGGCAAAGTGTACCGTATGGCGCCTGAGTGTATGAACCGCAGGTCCGGCAGTGGCATAGATGATAGAGACAGGGCAAACGGTGCCAATGACCGCGCTGCCAATAGCGGTGTGAATGACCGCCAGGCCGGCAATGGGATAGACGATCGCCAGAGTGGTGCCGGCTCCAATGCACGTCATGCAGGAGACGGGGTCAATGATCGCGCTACCGGCAAAGGTATGAATGATAGAAAGTCCGGCAAGGGCCGCAATAAGCGCCAGAAAGGTGGTGGCCGCAATGACCGCTCCAAAGGCAATGGGATAGACGACTTCACCTGCTATCTGGATGGCCAGGAGAATGTAGTGATCTATTTCTACAACATGAAGCCTGACAAATCATGCAAGATATACTACAACGGCAGGTTTCTGTACGCACAAAACAAACAATTCAAAATAAAGAAAGGATGAGAGCAAAACAAATGATGGTAGCAGCGGTGCTGCTGATCAGTATCCTGGCATCTGGATGCCGGCATACTATGACCATAGGCAGGGGCAAGATAGAAGGTGACTACTCTATCACGATACTGGGCGAGACCCCGCGTGACCTCTCGGTCAAAGAGCGCCTCCCGTTTCCCAAAGAAATCGTACTCAGGAAGGGAGAATTTTTTAATCTCAGTGAGCTGGGTCTCAGAGATAATAAACCATTTACAGTAGCTATCTGCGAGTCAGACGGATACAAAATGAAAGGCATGAATACCTATGATGTGCAGGTGCATGTGAAGGGGATCGAAAAGCCGCTCTATGGCGCGCTCGCATTTTTTAAAATAGACCAGAGGGCGTCCAGCAGGGCAGTAGCCAATTATTATAATCTGGAGTCTTCTGAAAAATTTGCTGAAGTCTCCGGAGGTCGCACGGCGTTCTTCTATGAGTACTATGACCTGAATGGCATCCGGTATCCTACCTATGTGCTCTGGATATCAGACATGCCACTCCGCTAATTTCCAAATTCCCATTTCATCCCAATCTAAAAACTGACTACCAATGACAATATATAAATACACGATATCAAGATTTATCTCCGGCCTGTTTATAGCGCTCTTTGTAATATTCTCCGTAAGCACCTCCTTTGCGCAGGTGCAGTCGGCTACTCAGGGTGAGCAAACGCTGACGCAGGGTAGTACCTCTCATATCTGCTACAGCACCTCAGCATCACTGCTGCGCCTGCAGTCTACGGCTGCCTTCAGCCCAGCAGCTGCGGTAGGAGGAGACGACGCAAGCGCAGCATGGAAGCACGCCTACAAGAAGACACAGACCAAAGGGATAGTGATGATGACACTCGGCGGTGTCTTTCTGGCAGGTGGTATAGCCGGTATAGGTGTAGGGATCAAGGCCACCTTAGACGCCAACAGTGATCAATACATTACTAGTACACAGGACGACAACTATTCGCAGCACGCACTAATAGGCATCAGTGTAGGTACAGCGGCACTCGTCACTGGCCTCGTACTGCTGCCTATAGGTGGCAAATACCTGAAGAAAGCCGTCACGATCAAAAAGGATGGACGCGCACATGATATCACTTTCAGCTATGCGCCGGATGTAAATGTAAGTCACGGCTACTCCTCAGTCGGCACTCATCTGGCAGTGAACTTCTGATGCATACCCGCCGGCATCCCTACAGAAAAACTCGATAACCTTGCGCTGTACAGCACATATGACTAGACGGAGATATGCATCTCTCCTCTACGTGTATCAGTGCCTGGGCAGGCGCGCTACGATAGGATCATCTTTGAGGTGCTTGTCTATATACTCCAGCACATCGCGCAGCACCACGCGGCGCTCACCGCCGGGATGGCTCACAAGGTAGATAGTCTCCGGCCGGTCTGGAGTGCCTGAGAGCTCAGTGGTCACGGTGATGGACTCTGCATCCATATCGAGCATCTGCGCGAGAATCCATTTCATTAATGTAAAGGGTTAACTTGTGTACATCAAAGCTACACCTATATATCTGTAGTACCGTTGCCTGCTAAGCCAACAAATGAAAATATTTTTAATAAAAAAGCGGCACCCGGTATCTACCTGAGTGCCGCCTGTTGTCAATCAACTAACTTCTTTGGTTATTTCACATTGTCTTTGCCCAGGTCCTTGATAGAGGTACCGAGCTCGTCCATATCGTGTTTAAATTCGCGCTTGAATGTCTCCCAGTCGCTCTTTTCTTTCTCATAGCCGTAGAGGCGGGCGCGGAGGTCAGCATTGCGCTGCTTGAGGTCTTCTACCTTGCGCTGGCGGGCCGGGTCCAGCGGACGGGTGCCGCCGGATTTTGCGAGCTTCTCCTGCAGTGAGGCTATCTCGCGGTCATTGTCATCTATGCGTGCCTGCATTTCGTTTTTGTAGGCAGGGTACTCCGCGTTGAGATCATTGGCCGCGTCTTGCTTGGCGTCTTTGAGGTCTTGCTTTGCATCGTTCACATTCTCCTGGGCGTCCTGCACTTTGTCTTGCTTAGACTCGCAGGAGGTGAGCGCTGTGCCGGTCAGGCAGGCCGCAGCGATGGCGGTGATCAGAAATGTCTTTTTCATACTTGTGTGGTTTATGGTTTGGAAATGGCGAACATAATAGTCCGTACCGTCTCATTCATAAACCTTGCCACCTGCTCATTGAGAAATAATATCCTCAGCTTTGGAACGATAGCAGCTTCTTGCCTCTCGTTTCATACCTCTTGATTCTTGCTTCTTGATTCTTGATTCTTGCTTCTTGCTTCGCGCTTCACTCCTCCACGCTCCAGCCCTCCAGCAGTGCGCGCAGGGAGCGCGCCACCACCATGCGGGCAGCACCGCGGCGGTCCACGTGTATGATCTGCCCACGGCGGCCACCCTCAGCGGGGTCGAGGTCTATGCAGTGGTAGCCACCGGCACCATTGCTGGTGATGGGTATCCAGAGCGGATGCCACCAGAGGGGCTTTATGCCATGTGCAGCCACGGGCATCTTGTAGGAGAAAGCGCCTCCTGTGGCCATCTCCTGCCACTCGCGCCACTCACGTATGATATGGTCTATAGACAGCAGCTCCTCATGGTCATACAGCATCTCATTGATAGCCGTGGCAGTCTGGCCATCATGTATGCGGTAGCTGTCTTTCATTTGTTTGGGCAGGGTGATGCCGATGGTCTCCTCCAGTTTTTTGAGGTCGCGGGTCTGGGCGGGTCCGTTCAGAGAGCGCAGTTTCTGTGGGTAGTATCTACGAAGCATGCGCTCCAGGGGGCGCCAGGTCTCAAGCATAGCAGGTCAGCAGGTTTGTGTATTGGTGGTATGTAGATGCAAGAATGCAGCCCTTAGTTGGTTTTAAAAACACCAAATCTTTAAGGAAATCGGAAGCTCACGGAGCACATACAGTATGTAACCATTTCATAGTAAGGCGATAGCGGTCATACTTTCTTAGCTCTGCCGGGGGAACAAGCTTTCGGCCATCGCATGGATTGTCTCGGTTATGATCTATGACAGAAATCACATATATTCAACCTATGGCACCTATACACCTTTTTGACGACTACTACTACCGCGAGGCCTCACCCGAGGAGTTTGGCGCTTTCTACTCTGCGCATCACCAGCGGATGTTTGAGCACCTGATAGGCATACCACTGGAGCCCTACATGACCGGCGCTGAGCTGCAGCGCCGCCAGGAGTATGCTGCGATGGTCAGTGCTATGTATGAGCTGCGCCTATTCATCCTGCATAAGGATGAGGTCATAGGCTGGCACGTGGGCCGGCAGGCACAGCGCGACTCTGCCAATATGAGCAACACAGCCCTCTTTGACCCGCACAGGGGCCGTGGCGTGTACAGCGCGGTGATCCGCGCGGCGCTGGAGCTATATCGCGCACAGGGTTTCGGCAGGGTGCTGAGCAAACACCACGCATCAAACAATGCGGTGCTGATACCCAAGCTGCGCGCAGGATTTCAGATCACGGGCTTTGAGATAGATGAGCGCTACGGGCTATTTGTCAACCTCACGTACTTCTTTAACGAGCAGCGGCGGAATACGTATAAGTTCCGCACCGGTGCACTACGCCCTGACGAGGAGATCAGCAAGTACCTATGATGGAGATCAAACTGTTTGAAGACTATGTACTGCGCGAGGTCACAGCAGAGCAGCTCACCGCCGTCTTTGACCGCTATGCAGATGAGGTCTTTCATGAGGATATCTATATACCTGTAGAGTCATGGCTCACAGAGGACCAGCAGGCAGCACAGCGCGGCCTGGCCCGCCTGCTCAGAGAGCGCTATGTACTGCGCACCCTGATCTACAAAGGCGAGGAAGTAGTAGGCTGGCACCTGGGCTGGCAGAAAGAAGCGGACACCTACTATATGACCAATACAGCCGTGCTGAAGGAGTACCGTGGCCGTGGCATCTATAGCGAGATGGTAGTGGCTGTCATAGAATACCTCAGAGGCAAAGGATTTCAAAAGCTGACCAGCCGCCACCACGCCTCTGCCAATACCATACTGACAGCTAAACTCCGTGCGGGGTTTCAGATCACGGGCATGGAGGTAGACGAGCGCTTTGGCATACTGGTCTGCCTCAGCTACCTCTACAATGAAAAGCGGCGGGACGCATACCGGTTCCGCATCGGTACCAAGCGGCCTGATGGGGAGCTAAAGAAGTTTCTGTGATGGAGATCAAACTATTTGACGACTATATACTGCGCGAGGTATCGCCACAGGAGTTTGGGCCGTTCTTCCGGGAGTGGCGCGCCAGGCTCTTTGCCGAAGGCATCACTATCCATGTAGAAGAATGGATGACCGAAGACGAAAAAAACCTGCTGAAAGATCTGGCACGGCGGATCAAGGATGCATATATTCTTCAGGCCTTCATCATGAAGGGTGATACGATCGTAGGCTGGCACATGGGGCGCCAGACAGACACTGACACCTACTATATGGCCAATACGGCCGTGCTGCCGGAGTACCGGGGCCGCGGCATCTACAGCGAGCTGGTAGTAGCACTGATAGAGTACCTGCACACGCGGGGATTTCAAAAACTCACGAGCCGGCACCTCGCCTCCAATAATCCGATACTGACACTCAAGCTGCGTGCGGGGTTTCAGATCACGGGCATAGAGGTAGACGAGCGCTTTGGCATACTGGTCTGCCTCAGCTACCTCTACAATGAAAAGCGGCGGGATGCATACCGGTTCCGCATCGGTACAAAGCGGCCTGATGAGGAGATAAAGAAGTTTCTGTGAGGTAAAAAAGATTCACCGAAGGATTCAGGGGTTTCTCACACCTGATCTTTATCAGTTACAAACTCATGATTGATACACACAAAACGGCACTTGTAATCTACAATGTGATTTGCGAAGCTAATCTGTAAACACACCGTAAACGGTAGGGTCATTAAAAAACTCAACCGTATGCGATCCATCATTACCCCGATCCTCTCCGGCCGACTACTCGTCACATTGCTGCTATCTGTATCAATGCTACTGCACAGCGGCTCCGCTACAGCACAGTGCACAGGCTGCACGGCTACCATCACTACCAATACGTCTGCCGTCACGATCAATAGTGGCCAGGTAGTCTGTATCAACTATGTGGGCACCTTTACCAAGACGATCACCTTTAACGGTGGTACCCTCTGTATCGGGCCGAGTACCACAGTCAGCTCCGGTATCACTATGCCGGGCGGTGGTGCGCTGAATATCTACGGCACCTATAGCGGCAGCATGAGCCAGAATGGCGGCGATATCACAGTATACAGCGGGGGCAATTTCCGCCCTTCGTCCTTTAATGTGAATGGCGGTACGCTGACCATCAGCTCAGGCGGCAGCAGCACACTGGGCACGCCCTCTTTCCCATCAGGATATGTATTTAATGACTACGGCACGCTGAGCATAGCAGGCTTCACGCTGAATAGCGGCGCCACCGTCAATATCAGTGGTACCTCTACTACGATCAGCAACAGTGTGACCAACAACGGCAACCTGACTATCACCGGACCGGCCACGATCAGCGGGGCATTCTCTCAGAATAGCGGCGCAGCATCCTCCTTCATCAGTGGGGTGACAGTGACGGGCAGCGTATCTAATAATGGTACGATCAACCTCAACGGTTCTTTCTCCGTAGGAGGTAGCTACACGTCTAACAGTGGTGCCTATATCACCGCTACCGGTACTACCGGCTGCAATACGGTGACAGTGTCCGGCAGCATATCAGGCAGTGGCGGCTTCAATGGTGGCGGTAATAGTATGACCATCAGCCCTACGCCATCCTGCTGCATGAGCAACGGTGCGACTGCTGTGCCTACCACGCCTACCTCCTCTCCCACCTCGCTCTCCGCTACACTCACTGACAATGTGATCAGCGGCAGCTTCACCGCGCCGGCTGCCTCTATCGGTGCCTACCTGGTGCTGCGCTATATAGGTACGAGTGCGCCGAGCTGCTCTCCTACCAATAATACTGCCTATAACGCAGGAGATGCCATAGGTACCTGCACCGTAGCGGCCATCGTGGCAGGTGGCAGCACGGGTACAAAATACTTTACCGATACGATAGACCCGGCCACTACCAACTGTGGCAAGAAGGTCTACTACCGCATTTTCTCCTATAGTGGCAGCGGTGCCTGCACACAGTACCGCACCACCTCGCCGCTCACGGGCTACGTCACCATGGCGTCCTTTACCACATCGGTGACTGCCAGCGGTAGTACCAGCTTCTGCTCCGGTATTGGTACGACACTCACTGCAGGTACGGCAGCTACATACACATGGAGCAGCGGAGAGAGTACCGCAGCTATATCGCCCACCAGCACCGGCACCTATACCGTGACTGCTACCAGCACACTGGGCTGCACGGCCACTGCCAGCAAGGCTCTGACCGTGTACAGCATACCGACCGTGACCGCCACCTCCAATACACCTGTGTGCGTAGGCAGCGCTATCGCGCTCACGGCTACTGCGAGCGGATCTACATCATACACCTACGCATGGAGCGGACCTGCCAGCTTCAGCGCCGCTACGGCCTCAGCCTCAGTGAGCAGCGCTACCGCTGCCAGTGCGGGATCATATACCATCACCGTGACTGACAATCACTCCTGCACGGCCACCGCCACTACTGCGGTAGCGATAGATGCCACCTGTGTAGACTCTACTACTACCGGCGCCAATGGCGGCGGATCGAGTGATGCGCCGTGCACACAGATACTGCGCTTTGACCACTACAGTGATGCGATAGCAGCGAGCGGCCAGAGCCATACCTGGGTACTCAATAACGGCAACAGGCTCAGCATGACCATCACACGCACAGCAGGAGGCTTCACTGCGGTCAGTGCCCCTACCTGGTCAGGTGCGGCCTTTGGCCAGAGTGGCTATACAGGCCTGCGTGGCAAGACGGTGCTCTACACTACCGCCGGTGGCTACAGCCAGGTGGCTTTCACCAATATCCAGATGACAGACTCCGCAGGCAATGCGATCAATAATTTCACCCTCATAGGTATAGATGCCGAGAGTACGGACGGCTCAGAGCGGGACACGCTGGTGAGCAATGGTACTTTCTGGTATGACTATGATACCATCACACCGCCCTCTGTAGGCTCTGTACCATCAGAGACCGGCATAGGCCTCAGCACACTGGTGTGGGCTGGCACAGGCCCGAGCAATGCACGCGCACGGCTCGTCTCTACCAATAACCCCACGAGCTTTACCTTCTCTACTGTAGCAGGTGGCCTGCAGGGTTTTGCCATGGGTGTGTCCAATCCTGTGCAGGCACCTTCTACCGCTACCATATGCAGCGGCAGCAGTTTCAATGCCAACCCAACCAACCTGCCTGCAGGCACTACCTATACCTGGGCAGCCCCTATCGTATCCCCGGCCGGCAGCCTGACAGGCGCTACCGCGCAAAGCACTCCTACCGCTACCGTGGGCCAGACACTGGTCAATACAGGCCTCAGCGCTGCTACGGCTACCTACACCATCGTGCCATCTAATAACTGTAGCGGCCAGGGCTATACCGTGACCGTGACCGTAAACCCCAAACCTGTAGCATCTATATTTGGCAATACAAGCTTCTGCCCCGGTGGCAGCACTACGCTGACCGCCTCCGGTGGCAGCACCTATGCCTGGAGCACAGGCGCTGCTACCGCAGCGCTCACAGTGAGCACAGCAGGCACCTATACCGTGACGGTGACGAGCGCCAGCGGCTGTACTGCTACAGCCAGCCGCACTGTGACCATGAGCAGCAACCCTACACCCGCTATCGCAGGCACTACGACCATCTGTGCCGGCAGCAGCACTACGCTGACAGCCTCAGGTGGTACCTCCTATAGCTGGAGCACAGGCGCTACTACAGCAGCTATCTCTGCGAGTACTGCCGGCAGCTATACCGTGACCGTGACCAATGCCTCAGGCTGCACAGCTACGGCCAGCGCTACAGTCACCGTGACACCACTACCATCTGCAGCGATAGCAGGTAGCACCTCTATCTGCTCCGGTGGCAGTACTGTACTCACTGCGTCAGGCGGTGGTACCTATGCCTGGAGCACAGGCGCTACCACAGCAGCTATCACAGCGGGCAGCGCTGCTACCTACACCGTGACAGTGACCAGCTCAGGCTGTACTGCCACAGCCAGCACTACCGTGACGGTAAATGCCAACCCTACTGCCTCGATATCAGGTACGGCTTCCTTCTGTCCTGGTGGCTCCACTACGCTGACCGCCTCCGGAGGCACCTCCTATAGCTGGAGCACCGGAGCTGCTACCGCGGCGCTCACCGTAAGCACTGCAGGCACTTATACCGTGACTGTGACGAATGCCAGCGGCTGTACTGCTACAGCCAGCCGCACTGTGACCATGAGCAGCAACCCTACACCCGCTATCGCAGGCACTACGACCATCTGTGCCGGCAGCAGCACTACGCTGACAGCCTCAGGTGGTACCTCCTATAGCTGGAGCACAGGCGCTACTACAGCAGCTATCTCTGCGAGTACTGCCGGCAGCTATACCGTGACCGTGACCAATGCCTCAGGCTGCACAGCTACGGCCAGCGCTACAGTCACCGTGACACCACTACCATCTGCAGCGATAGCAGGTAGCACCTCTATCTGCTCCGGTGGCAGTACTGTACTCACTGCGTCAGGCGGTGGTACCTATGCCTGGAGCACAGGCGCTACCACAGCAGCTATCACAGCGGGCAGCGCTGCTACCTACACCGTGACAGTGACCAGCTCAGGCTGTACTGCCACAGCCAGCACTACCGTGACGCTGAATGCCAACCCTACTGCCTCGATATCAGGTACGACTTCCTTCTGTCCTGGCGCCAGCACTACGATCACCGCAGCCGGAGGTACCTCCTATAGCTGGAGCACAGGAGCTGCTACCGCGGCGCTCACAGTGAGCACAGCAGGCACCTATACCGTGACTGTGACGAATGCCAGCGGCTGTACTGCTACAGCCAGCCGCAGCGTGACAGCAGGCAGCATACCGGTAGCTACTGCTACCAGCGCTACTGCCTGTACAGGCAGCAGTGCGACACTCACCGCTACAGGAGGTGGCACCTACCTGTGGAGCACAGGCGCTACTACAGCGGCTATCTCTGCGAGTACTGCGGGCAGCTATACCGTGACTGTGACCAATGCCGCAGGCTGTACGGCCACGGCAGCAGGCACACTCAGCAGCTACGCGCTGCCGGTACTCAGCATCTCGTCTAACTCCCCTGTATGCATCGGCGCTCCCGTCAGCCTGTCAGTGACGGCGAGCGGTGCAGCCTCCTACACCTATGCATGGACGGGGCCTAATAGTTTCACTGCCACATCTGCCGCACCATCTATCGCCAGCGCGACCGTGTCCAACAGCGGCACGTACAGTGTGACCGTGACAGACAATCACACCTGCTCGGCAGCTGCCACGGTGGCGGTGGGCGTCTCGGCCTGCCTCTCTGTGAGCGGCTACGTATTTGATGATGGCAATGGCAACGGCCTAGTAGGCCCGCGCGATACTGTCAGCGCATTTGGGCAGACACTGTATGCAGTAGTATCTGACACTACCGGCCGCGTGGTCAGCAGCGGCCCTGTGAGCGCCAATGGCTCCTTTAGCATATCAGGCCTCACACCATCTACCCGCGGACTGAAGCTGCGCATCAGCACTACGCAGCCCGCAGCGGGAGACAGCGTAGCAGCGCCATCATGGCCTGCCAACTATCTCGGCACACTGGGCCAGTATGGTATCAATAACCTGGCAGGCACTGGGGTGTACAGTGGTACGGACGAGATCATACCGCTCCGCACCGGCAGCAGTGATATCACAGGTATCTATATCGGCTTTGACAGGCTGATGCCGGCACAGAGCCAGCTCTACACCATCTCGCGCCCGCCACGCCACACTATCAAGACACTCACTGCAGCAGCAGGCCTGGGAGATATCACCTGGACCGATCCTGAGGACGGTGCCAATAAGGGATCATTCGTCGTGTCATCGGTCAATGCTATGCGGGGCAATATCCTCTTCTATGACAGCAATGGCAACAACGCCTTTGACACTGTAGAAATGATCAACGGCTACAAAGTGATACGCAACTTTGTCAACTCAAAACTGAAGATGAAGTTTGAAGGCGTGGCCTCTATCAATGCGCAGTTCTCCTTTGGCTATATGGACTCTGCCGGCAAGGTAAACCCGAGCAGCTCTACCTACAAGATACAATGGACCAATGGCGCACTGCCGGTCAAACTGGAATATTTCACAGCAGAGAAAAAAGACGAACGCAGCGCGATAGTGAAATGGGCTACAGCCTCAGAGATCAATAACGACCACTTTGAGGTAGAGCGCTCTGCAGATGCACAGCAGTGGACGCGGATAGGTACTGTGCCGGGTGCCGGCAATAGCAACGACCACCTGGACTACAGCCTGGATGACAATGACCCGCTGCCGGGCATCAACTACTACCGCCTGAAGCAGGTAGACTATGACGGGCAGTATGAATACTCTGATATAGCCGAGGTTGAGTTTAGCGGTGAGGAGGGCATGCATAGCGCCACGGTCATGACCATCTACCCCAATCCGCTGCCGGCAGGCAAGCCGCTGCACATAGCACTGGCCGGTCCGTCAGACCAGATCAAGACAGTACTCATACACACAGCGCTGGGCCAGCAGGTCTACCGCAATGATCCCGCAGCGGGCGAGGGCTACACACTGCCGGGCCTCACCTTTAGCGCAGGCACCTATATCGTGACAGTGCTCACTACTACCAATGAAAGCTTCACAGCACAGATAGTGATACAATAAGAATACAGAGTGGTTAGTGTTTTTCTCATGCAGCGCGGGTTGGGTTTACCTGCGCTGCTTTTTTTTTCACCTAGTGAAAGTCCCTCATGCGGTAGATACGTGTGTGCAGGGCATCCCATATTTTGACCAGGGGTAGCGGAGCTGAGATACGATCAGTGAGCAGCTTGTAGGGATTTTTCCTTACGGTGGCATTGCCGGCAGAGGGAGTCTCTGCACGGTGCATGATCTGCTCACGGTAGTATGCTATATCCTGCTTCATTGCTGATGCAAGGTACGCCTAATATATGAAGGGAATGTTTAATTACAGGGTTAATTGAGCACATCTGCACGATCTGAGGTAAAGCGCTATCAGTCAGCCACTAAAAATTTGCCTGTCGCTACACCTATATGCTGCTAAAAGCGTTTTCGCGCAGGTTTCACCTTTTTTTCATGTATCCTTCATGCTATTGGCAGCACTTCTTTGCTATCTTGACCTGCATAAAACCAATACACATGGCACTGAATACCTACCTCAACTTTAACGGCAACTGCGCTGCCGCCTTTGCGCAATACAAAGAGATCTTTGGCGGAGAGTACACTACCTTCATGACCTTTGGCGATATGCCGGGAGATCAGCCTATGTCTGAGGCAGACAAGGCGAAGATCATGCACGTATCCCTCGGTATAGGCGGTGGCTACCTGATGGGCAGTGACATGCCGGACTCTATGCCCCGCGCTACGATAGGAGACAATTTCTCACTGTCATACAGCGCCTCCTCTCAGGACGAGGCCAACCGCATCTTTGCTGCGCTGAGTGCCGGTGGCAAGGTCAATATGCCGATGCAGCAGACCTTCTGGTCGCCGTGGTTTGGCATGCTGGTAGACCGCTATGGCATACAGTGGATGATAGCTGCCGAGGGACAGCCACAGGGGTAAATAGCTACTATCTGACGCTACGCTGATCAGGCCGCTACGCCGGTCACCTCCTGCTGCGCGCGCCTGCGTGCCCGCCACCAGAGAAAGCCGATAGTGCCCACTATGAGGTAGGGCGAGACAAAGAGGAAGAGGACACCCTTATTGACCCCATCTGCAGCGGAGGAGCCGTTGGCTTGCGCTTCATCAGCTACTGCGGTACACATAGCGCATTGAGACCAGGCGGGATGCGATACCAGCAGCAGCACTGCGAGGAGCACCAGTATGCCGGTTATTTTTTTCATACTGCAAATCTATAGCAAAATACGCTGATATCAGGGGTATATTTTCCCGACCTTTTGGCAGAGGATTTGTGTCATGACAAATATCCTCTCGCTCATTGACAGATTTAACCGTGGGATAATATGAATGGACTGTATCTTTGCAAGACGTGCGATATGCCTACCGCTACTACAGAGGACTACTACCAGCAGCAGCATGAGAAATGCCGCAAGGCGCTGCTCAGCTATGCCCGCTCTGCCAGGGACGAGGACATACACCGCGCGCGTGTAGCCATCAAGCGGATCAAGGCCGTGATGACCATCCTGCATGATAGCTGCGGGCTGGACCTGGAGGGGCACTTTAGCTGCTACAGGCATATCTTCCGCCAGGCGGGCAGGCTGCGAGAGGCAGCCCTGATGCGCGACCGTATCACAGAGGAGAGCCGCGACCGCACAGCGGCTACGCACCACCGGCGCATGGCAGCCACGCTGTCTCGCAGTTTTCGCGATGAGGTGCCTGCCTACCTGCAGGACATAGACCACCATGTGGAGGATGTGATAGCAGAGATCCGCTGCAGCCGCCTGGACCTGCCTGCCTACTGCCACCACCTGCACAAAAAGCTGAAAAAGCGCTGGCACAAAGTGAGCAAGTCCGGCCACTACCACCCGCTGCGCAAACACCTGAAGCACTTCATCTATGCCTGTGAGATGCTGCCCGAGGCAGAGCGCAAGGAGCTTCTCTCTACTAAAGACACCGGCCATCTGGAGAATCTGCAGGACCTCCTAGGCCAGTGGCACGACGCGATACACCTCGACGCACATATCCACTCCGGCATCAGTGATGCACACCACCTGCACAGCGACCTGCGCCGCGATACAGACCGGCTGCAAAAGCGCATCGTCAAAGCAGGTGATAAGATCTGGGGCTGAGCGCAAGGCATCGCCTCACTATAGCGGCCTCCTACCCTTTCCTGCGCAGGCGGTACAGCATATAGCCAGCTAACCCCACCAGCACAAAGGCCCAGCAGCGGATAATAAACACAAGTACATGACGCAGGATATACCAGCCATCCTGTGCAGCCTCCCACGCCTCCATCAGCAGCGGACGCTCGTAGTGTGGTATCGCCTTGGGGTTGGCTATGCGGAGGCGGCGCACGGCCTCGTGCTGATAGACCACAAAGTGCAGGGTGCTATACCTGATCTGATTCTCCATAGTACGTGCAGCCAGTATGGCATCGTCTGCCTGCTCGCGCGCAGTGAGCGCAGCCTCGGCTACCTGAGTCAGGTCGTCTGACTTTACCTGGTGATTGTCCACCGCATTATTCATCCGGCGCTCGTGGGCAGCATTGCGCTGCTGCTTCATAGCCTCTGCGAGCAGCCTGCCTGAGACCTCGTCTGCACTGATCGTACGATGATCGAGAAAACCCACCAGCGGCGTCATGGCCCGCAGGGCAGAGTCCATACGTGCGGCAGGGATGCGCAGGGTGATGTTATTCTCCACTGTATAGTAAGTCAGTTCCAGAG
Source organism: uncultured Chitinophagaceae bacterium (assembly GCA_964537475.1). Lineage (GTDB taxonomy): Bacteria > Bacteroidota > Bacteroidia > Chitinophagales > LD1 > UBA1941. Next base: position 140,754 of record CAZIBY010000001.1, read on the forward strand.
AGGAATCTTCTGATACCGGCACTGTCTCCACGCGCTCCACCCGGCTCTGGAGGGTGGTACTGGTCACAAAGCCGCCGTAGTGTGTCGTGATATCCTCCATGGCGTAGGTGGCCTCGGCCACATCGCGCACCTCAAAGCGGATATCTGCCGTGCGTACGAAGCGCATACCATCGTGATCTGTCACTGCTGCGGCAGCGGAGCTGAGGTCATGCGGTGGTGCGGCAGCATGGTCCTGCTGCTCTGCTGCAGCTCCGCTCGCATCGGAGGCAGCATAGCTATCCTTGAGCAGGTGTTCGTTTTCTTCTTTTGCTGCCGACCCGTGAGCCTCCGTGCCTGCAGGCGAATGCTCAGATCTATTGGCGGGCTGCGTCAGTATCATCCTTTCTTCTACGGGGGCTTTCTTGCTCTGGCTGCAGGAGAAAGTCATGACAAGGGCTGCTGCTGCGGTGCAGCAGAGGGCTGTGGTTTTAGACATGGTTGGATCGTTTTGGTTTTGAGGTATAACGCGCAGCCTGCATGCATTCCATACGATCTCACATCGTTTTAACGTCTTTTGATAAATGCCCGCTGATCTTTATATCCGTATGTATCAGGCTCGTATGATATGTGCAAAAAGCGGAGGCTCCCTATCATAACAAAACATCCCTTGTTTCGTACATTAGCATATCCCCCGCACCATCTATCGGTATGTACTGCCCGCTGACCGAAATCAGCACCACTCGTAGATATATTGAGTATATTTATTATGAAAACCAAAACAAAACGACTATGAAAAACTATACGCTCCGGCTGTTGCTGCCCGTACTGTTCTCCCTTAGCTTTTTTGGTGCGCGTGCGCAGTGGGTACCGATCACAGCAGATGACTATGCTATCTTACTCAATAACTACACGTACCACTGTGTGGTAGATAGCAGCTACTATCAGTCCACCGGCTACTACCTGGATACAGCGTGCATAGCCACTATACATGTACCACGGCTACAGCTGCCGACAAACGCTAATACCGATGGACTGCGCTATATCAAAGGTGGAGTAGATACGCTGTACCTGGACGGTTTCGTCAATATCACCTACCTGCCACCATCAGTCAGGTACATGAGACTGATGAACTACAGTATAACTATCCCTGTGCCACTGCCGGACTCCCTGCGCACACTCATCTTAGTGGATGGAGGCACCCACCTGCTGGCCACTGCACTACCGCCCCACCTGGAGTATATCAACCTGGGAATGTCTGCCTGCGATAGCCTGCCACCGCTACCGGCTTCACTCACCTATCTCAACTGTGCATGGAATAGCTTCAGCTCCCTACCGGCGCTACCGGCAGGGCTACGCACACTCGTATGCGATCACAATCCCTACCTCACATCCATTCCTGCCCTGCCGGGCTCACTGGTATCGCTGAGTGCTGGGTCGACTGCTATCACGGCGCTGCCTGCTCTGCCCGGAGGGCTGGATACCCTGATCATAGATCAAAATAGGATCACGTCACTGCCGTCACTGCCGGCCCCGCTGCGCTATCTGAACTGTGCTGACAACCCAACCCTGCATAATCTGCCGGCCCTATCTGCGGCCATGACCTATCTGAGCTGCGATAATGACTCCCTATCTGTGCTACCGGCACTACCAGCCCCACTGATGCGCCTGAGCTGCAGCAGAAATCTGCTCCCTGTGCTGCCTGCGCTGCCATCTCCTCTGCTCGATCTGAACTGCAGCAACAATCTGCTCACTGCGCTGCCTACCCTGCCCACAGCGCTGACTGACCTGAACTGTGCCGGCAATATGATACCATCTATATCACCACTGCCGACATCGCTGATCAACCTCAATTGCAGCGGCAACCCGATGAGCTCGCTCCCGCTGCTACCGGCGTTGAAAGGACTGGCATTTGCGACCTGCAGTTTTCACACTATGCCTCCGCTCAGCAATACTATACAGCAACTATTCTGTGGACACAACCCCCTCTACTCACTGGGCAGCGCACTACCTGACTCGCTGACATGGCTGGAGTGCCAAGCTGACTCTCTCAGTACGCTACCTCCGCTACCGGTGCATCTCGTTACCCTCGACTGCTCTGCCAATCTGCTGGCACACCTGCCGGCCATACCGGCATCTGTTGTATTCATAACCTGCGAGGCAAGCCCCTATCTGCTGGACCTTCCAGCACTGCCTGACACACTCGGCTATCTGAACCTGCAGAATGACAGTATGCTGTCCTGCCTGCCTCCGTGCGGCTTCACAAATGGCTTTGACCTCAATATCCAGGGCACTAATATCCGCTGCCTGCCAAATTTTATACCCAATGGCTACGTATACAGTGAGTTTTTGCCACTACCGCTCTGCTCTCCTGCCTCGGGCTGCCCTTTCTACTACAATATACAAGGCAAAGTACACCTCGATACTGCTGCTACCTGCGCGGCTGACAGCCTCAGCCCCGGCCCGCTGCTGCATGGCATCAAAGTACTGCTGAAAAAGAATGGCACCGTGCTGCAGCAGATGTACAGTATGGCCTCGGGAGACTATGCATTCCGCACGGACTCCCTCACGGGCTATGACGTGGCCGTAGATAGCTCGCAGTATCCACTCATGCCCTCCTGCCCAGCGGGCGGCATGCGTAGCGTGACACTCACCGCTACAGATACCGTGACCTTCGGTCAAAACTTCGGGCTCTCATGCACCGGTGATGACTACAAGCCGCTCGGCTTGAATGGCACCTTCCGCCCCGGCCAGCAGCGTGTGATACATATCAGTGCAGGCAGCCTGACCGGCGTGCGGTATGGCGCCACCTGCGGTACCGCGCAATCGGGTGAGGTGACCGTGCTGCTCAGCGGCCCTGTGAGCTACGTAGGCCCTGACATAAATGCCCTCACGCCATCTGCCGTAGCCGGCAATATGCTCACCTACAGCATAGCAGATATCTCTGCGCTCAATGACGCTGACCTGGACATCATAGCAGCTACTGACAGCAGCGCCGATATGGATAGCACGGTGTGCATCACCGTGATCATCAAGTCTGCTACACCAGACCTCAATGTGCATAATGACACACTGACCCTCTGCAATACGATCCGCAATAGCTTTGACCCAAATCATAAAGAGGTCTATCCTGCTATCGCCAGTCCTGATGGTGGCTGGCTCACGTATACCATCCACTTTCAGAATACGGGCAATGATACTGCCTACACAGTCGTGCTGCGCGATACGCTGAGCAGCCTCGTGGTGCCGGAGACATTTGAGTATATGGCATCGAGCCACCCGGCAGTGATACAGCTCAATGGCAAGGCGATGACCTTCACCTTTGCCAAGATCAACCTGGTAGACAGCGCTACCAACCCACCACTGAGCGAGGGCTGGATACAGTACCGTGTCAGGTCCAGAGCAGGACTGCCGCTGCAGACACAGATACCAAACACTGCGTATATCTTCTTTGACCTCAATGCGCCTATAGTGACCAATACAGCCGTGACCACCATCAGCGAAACATCTACCACACCCGAGAATGGTATCCACTCCGTGGCAAACAATACAACGATCTCCCTCTACCCAAATCCTAACACGGGCCTCTTTACCCTGCAGAGCATCGGCGCGCAGGTGGGTGAGTACACTGTGACGGATATGCTGGGCAAGGTGATACAGCAGCGCGCTGTGACGGGCACACTACAGCCTGTAGATATGCGCGAGGCTGCACCGGGCATCTACACCATAGCGGTGAAAGGAGCTGCACCGTTGCGGTTTACGGTAGTGAAATAAGCTATTGTTGTTGTTTGTTCGTTCACTGTCTCTGGCAGCAGTGAACGAACAAACAACAACCTTCTCCTCCTCTATCAGCCTGACGATAGCGACGTACAAGTTTCCTGTTTCCCAGCCTGTGAAGGTGGGACAACCGGAAACGTGTACAAGCCGAGTCGAGGCTTGGATAATGGACAATGGATAGTGAACAATGGATAGCTACTGGTGGACGTTGTCAATTATCAATTGTCAACTGTCAATTAAAAAAAGCCCTACTGCTTTCCCAGTAAAATAACTGCGCATGTATACTATGTATGTATATAGTATATCAGCTCACAGGCCGCTAAGGAAATAATAATGCAAATATAGCAAAATATAACCATTTTTCGCATTCTCAGGAAAGTAAATTAATGAAAACTGCCGGCTGGCTCAGGTGTTCAATTTGAACGTTCAACTCTGCGTTCAATCTCACTTGAGCACCGGATCGAACAGTACCTTGAACACTTCACTACTGATCAGCTTGTTCACGCTGTTCACGTTCACGGGGAGCGTGAACACCGTGAACATCGTGAACAGACCGTGAACAGGAGGAACGGCGCAAGCACCACTGGCACGCTTTATGGTTTATCCATAGTTAGTAAAAACAACAATCATGAATCTCAAAAGGATATTTGGAACCATACTCACCGTGCTGGGTATAGCGGGGCTGATCTACGGCGCCTTCCTCTTTATGAATACGCAGGGTGGCATGCGTGATGTCAAGGCCCTCGTGGTCTATGGCATACTGGGGCTGCTCTTCTTTGTGTCGGGCATAGGGCTGGTGCGCACCACGAGTGACGATGCACGGGCATAAAACACTGACATATATCAGTTAAACCGCTGCCGCCCGGTGCAACTCACTGAGGGATAATATTCCCCACTCAAAAAATACCTCAAAATAGAGGCCGTCTGGTGTAAACTTAGACTAAGTTAGCCGTATATTCGTTTATCAAGTATGCACTATCTTAGTATCCTTTTCGCGCTTTTGCTCACCGGAGCAGGAGTGAAAAACGACGCTACCCCGGTGGCGCACCACGCAGCTGAGGCAGCGACCGACCAGACGCGCCAGCTCTATACAGACTGCCACCTGGCGGGGCTGATACCATATGATGCTTTCAGCAAATGTATGGACGGCTATGACAAGTACAAACCTGCCAAGCACATCGTGGCCATCTGCGACTTCACCAAAGCGTCTAATGAAAAGCGATTTGTGGTGGTAGACCTGGACAAGAAGCAGGTGGTCTCCAATACCTTTGTAGCACATGGCAAGAACAGCGGCGACCTGATGGCCACCAGCTTTAGCAATGTGATGGAGAGCCACAAGAGCAGCAAGGGCTTCTTTCGCATAGGCGAGCAGATACAGACGGCGCTGCACGGCCCCTCCCTCCTGCTCGATGGTCTGGAGAAAGGTATCAATGACAATGCACGTGCACGCGAGATCATCATACACGGCGCCTGGTATGCTGCCGAGTCATTCATCCATCAGTACGGCTACTGCGGCAAGAGCTTTGGCTGCCCGGCACTGCCGGATGCGGCTATGAAGAAGCTACTCCCCATCCTCGCCAACGGCTCCCTGCTGTATATCTACGCGAAGTAAATTGACAGTTGGCAATGGATAATTGACAACGGCGATAAGAGCGTTTTCAATTGTCCATAGTCAATTATCAGTTCTCCATTATCCATCGTGCACTAAACTACGGTACGGGATTTGCTATCTTTGCACAAATCACCATCCACCTACATGATCAGACGTAGTCTCGTCCTCTCGCTCGCACTCCTATTTATCGTGACCATGATAGCCGGCTGCAAAGGCTGCAAGAACCGCCGCAAGCTGCGCATGCAAAACCAGGCCCTCTATACCGACCAGCGGTACACCGACTGCGTGCTGGATAGTGAGCTGATCACCCGCGAGCTGGAGCGCGATACCTCCCTGCGCGATTTCGCCGAAGATGTCAATGACTTCTACCAGCGGCGAAACTACCAGGCGGCATGGCTCACTGATGGTGGCCTCTCTATCAGCGCCTATGACTTTCTCACCACGCTGCGCGCCTATGAGTCAGACTTTGGCGATAGTACGCTGACCAAAGGACTGGCAGAGGCCGAGATAGGTGACATGCTCTTCATAGGCCCCACGGAGAAAAAAGCCCTGCTGGACCTCAAGCTGACGATCACTTTTTTCCGCTATGCGGAGAAAGCCTACGGCGGCACACGCATAGACCTGAAGGACCTGGAGTGGTACATACCGCGCATGAAGAAAGACTACAGGCGCCTGCTGGATAGCCTCGTCTCCTCTCCCTCGCAGTATGCCGAGTACGAGCCGGTCAATGACTACTACAAGGCGCTGAAGAAAGCCCTGGTGCAGTACCGCGCCATAGAGAAAAAAGGCGGCTGGCCCATCATACCCCCCGTGACCAAACTACCTATGAAGGCTGGCGACACCAGCGGCGCTACCGTGATGCTCAAGGACCACCTGACCATGACCGGAGACTACATGATACCGGAGCGCAGCGCCACCTATACCGATACGCTGGCTGCTGCTGTGCGCCGCTATCAGGAGCGCATGGGCCTGCGCCCTACGGGCCGGGTAGACAGCCTGACACTGGCCGAGCTGAACCAGCCCGTCTCCCTGCGCCTGCGCCAGATCATGCTGAATATGGAGCGCCTGCGCTGGCTGCCTGACTCTACCCCTGCCCACTATATCCTGGTCAATATACCGGAGTACCGCCTGCATGTATACGAGGAGCACCGGGTGGCGTGGAGCATGGACGTAGTGGTAGGCAATGCGGCCACGGCTACGAGCATCTTCACCGGGAGGCTGAGTGTGGTAGAGTTTAGCCCCTACTGGAATGTGCCGCAGAGCATCATACGCAAGGAGCTACTGCCCAAGCTGAAGCGTGACCCCGGCTACCTGCAGCGCGCGCATATGGAGGTGGTGCGCGATGGCGAGGTGCTGGACCCTGACGATATACACTGGAGCAGGTATGACAAGAGTGTGCCCTTTGTGATACGGCAAAAGCCCGGAGATGACTGTGCGCTGGGCCTCGTGGCCTTCTTCTTTCCCAATAGCTTTGACATCTTCCTGCATGACACACCGGCCAAGAGCTTCTTTAGTGAAAATAGCCGCGCCTTCAGTCATGGCTGCATCCGCCTGGCAGAGCCGGAGCGACTGGCAGACTACCTCTTTCGCGCAGACTCGGTGAAGCTGCCGCCGGATACGATCCACGCCATGATGCATAGCCATATAGAGAAGAAAGTACCCGTGCGCCCATCTGTGCCGGTATACATCGTCTACTTCACCGCATGGGTAGACCAGGATGGCCTTGTCAACTTCCGCCATGACATCTACGGCCATGATGCACGGTTGAGCAAGGAGATATTTGGAAGGTAGTCTGGTGGCGGGTGTCTGGTAGCAGGTGGCGGGTCTTACAAAATTCACAGGTGAGTTTCCTGCAAAGTATTAGCTTTGGGGAAAGACCCGCTATGAAAACAACCTATACGCTCCGCCATATATCCCTGGTCATTGCCTTTTTCTTGAGTATTTCCTGCCTTTCTTCTCAGGCGCAAAATTTTCAGGCGATACCATCTTATAGTTTTGGCAGTGCACTATACTACGCACAGGGATTGAATAATGCTATGTATCTCGATACACCCAGCCAGACGTGGTACCTGGATGTCAGCTCTACTGATGTATACAGCACTACCTATATAAACGTCGCTTTTGAAAATGTGGATGATATTACCGGCATTGCTTACTTCCCCAATCTGGTGAAACTAGATGCCAGCTACAATAATCTAACATCAGTACCAGACCTATCCTCTCTGACTTTCCTTGACACGCTAAACGTATCCTATAATTACCTATCATATTTCTCCAATCAAATGCCGCAAGACCTGCGATATCTGGATTGCAGTCATAACGAGATCACCCCTACACTTGCGCCCTACATCGGCGTTGGCCCGTCATTTAGTAGTCTTACCTATCTTGATTGCTCTTACAATTATGTAGGAAACTTGAACCAACAACTCTCAAATTACCTGAAGTATCTGGATTGCAATAATAACATCATTCAGTATCTACCTCCTCTGCCCTACACGCTGGAATATCTCAATTGCGCTCAAAACAGTCAAAACACAGCGTATCCTCTTTCTTCTCTGCCCGCATTGCCTTCAAGATTGCGTTACCTGGATTGTTCGCAAAACAATATAGACTCTCTACCAAGTTTTTCGGATTCACTCAGGTATATAGATGTCCATGACAATTTTTTCATAGACACTATACCGGTGCTACCGGCGGTACTGGAATATCTGAATTGCAGCGGAGACCGTATTCTCTCTTTACCGCCACTCAATGCTGCATTGAAGCAGCTGATATGTCATACGCAAACAATATGGGACACCTCGGCTCTCGGGCATCATGGCCTAGTCTCCTTGCCTGCATTGCCATCGGGTCTCATGGTACTGGATTGTAGCGAAAATTCACTCGATAGCCTACCAAGTCTCCCCATATCTCTCGATACTCTATGGTGTGGAGACAATCATATCAATACCCTCCCCTCTCTACCAGTCCACTTGATCGAACTGAGTTGCTATAGCAATAATCTCTATTCGCTACCTACACTTCCTGGCTCACTAAAGTTATTGGGCTGCAGCAACAACCATCTTAGTGTTCTGCCGCCGCTATCTCCGAGCCTAACAGAATTAGATGCCGCCTCAAACAATTTGACATCTCTATCATACCTGCCACAAGGGATCCAGTATCTGGCTCTAAACCAGAACCCGAATCTTTCTTGCCTACCGCGGATCTATCAAAATAGATTAAACTACTTTTATATTTCTGGCACTAACATCCAATGCATGCCCAATCGAGTTTCAGGCTATGCGGGACGTTATGACATAAGGCCAGACTCTCTGCCACTTTGTGGCGCTGCCTCCGGCTGCGAGTTTTACTATAATGCTGCGGGGAATGTGCATATGGATACCGCAGCTAGCTGTGCGATGGATAGTATCTATCCCGGCACTGCGGTTTCTAATATGAAAGTACAGCTGCGGCAGGGCGGCAATGTGATCGAGCAGTTTTACACGTTTGGCTCCGGAGGGTACTCCTTCAAGACGCCATCACTGAGCAGCTATACCATCACACTGGATACGGCGCTGCTGCCTATCTCTATCCTCTGCCCGCAGGCTCGGAGCAGGTCCATCACCCTCACTGCGCTGGACTCGGTGAAAAAGTATGAGAGCTTTGGTATGCAGTGCACGGGTACAGACTATGGTATCGTGAGTATGGTGGCAGGCCGCTTCCGACCGGGCCTCACAGCCTCTATGACCATCACCAGCGGCAATATGGCCCGGCTGCTATACCATACCTCCTGCGGATCAGGCACCGGCGGCACTGTGACCACCACCTGGGATAATGCTGTGGCCTACGCAGGACCGGCACCAGGTGCCCTGACGCCCTCCTCAGTGATCGGGCAGACACTGACCTACAATGTGGCTAACCTCGACGCCCTCACACCTGGCAGCCTGAGCATACTGGTGGCTGTAGACAGCCATGCCGTGGCCAATACATACTCCTGCTTTACTACTACTATCACACCATCTGCGACCGATGTGAATATGGCCAATAACTCCCTGACGGCGTGCGTGCGCCTGGTCAACTCCTGGGACCCGAACTACAAGGAGGTTTCAACTGATACGATAAGAGATAACGCCGGCGACTGGCTCACCTACACCATCCACTTCCAAAACACAGGAAATGACACAGCCTATCTCGTAGTGCTGAAAGATACGCTGAGCCAGTACCTGAACGCAGCTTCATTTCAGTACCTGGCTTCGAGTCATCCGGCAGTAGTACAGCTAGAGGGCGGTGCGATGACCTTTACTTTCCCGCATATCAATCTGGTAGATAGCGCTACCAACCCACCGCTGAGCGAGGGCTGGATACAGTACCGCGTGCGGGCTAATGCTGGATTGCCAAATGGCACTGCGATCAATAACACGGCTTATATCTACTTTGACCTCAATCCGGCTGTAGTGACCAATACTGCTACCACTGCGGTGCAGCTGGCCACGTGTGTGGATGGGGATATCTATGATTCTACCACGATCTGCCAGGGAGATACATTTGTCTATGGTGGCATGACCATGACCACTACCGGCTTCTACTACAATCTGATGCAGAATGCTACCGGCTGTGACACGACCTATCACATCTGGCTCACGGTGCTGCCTGCCGTGCATACCACGCTCTATGATACGATCTGTCCGGGGGCTTCTGTCAGCTTTGGCGGGCATCAGCTCACGGCAGCGGGCACCTATAGTGATACGCTGGCATCTGCCGGAGGCTGTGATAGTATCATCAGTTTGACACTGACGGTGAGGCCGGTGAACTATCTGCTGATCGCTGATACGATATGCAGTGGTGAAAAGTACATCTACCTGCATGATACCCTCACTACCTCAGACTCGGCGATCTATATCTTCCACAATGCGTACGGCTGTGATAGCTTCGTGCAGCTGATACTCACTGTGAGGCCGTCTCTGCAGACCATGCTGTATGACACGATCTGTGCAGGTAGCAGCTATGCCTTTGCCGGGCATCAGCTCACGGCTGCGGGCACCTATAGTGATACGCTGGCATCTGCCGGAGGCTGTGATAGTATCATCAGTTTGACACTGACGGTGAGGCCGGTGAACTATCTGCTGATCGCTGATACGATATGCAGTGGTGAAAAGTACATCTACCTGCATGATACCCTCACTACCTCAGACTCGGCGATCTATATCTTCCACAATGCGTACGGCTGTGATAGCTTCGTGCAGCTGATACTCACTGTGAGGCCGATACCGGTAGTGCATTTTACCTTTGACAGTCTGCTAAGGGATAACGGCTTAGATAGTACAGGTCATAGCGCAGTAATATGTTTTGATCCCTCAATGATATTTACAATGAAAGGTGGCACTCCTGAAGGTGGACATTATTCCGGAGTTGGTATCATCAATGATACAATGTACATAAACCTTATCCGTCACAACGATACAATAGTGTACACATACACTGATGGTACGGGATGCACTGGCAGAGATACGTGCTATCTGGATTACCGAATTTGCGAAGGTATCAATGACATCCCGGCTAAAAACTCGATCCACCTCTACCCTGATCCAAACACAGGCATCTTTACCCTCCAGACAGAGCGCAGCTATGGGCTGAGCTATCGCGTATATGACGTACTGGGCAAGGAGGTCATACAAAGTACCATCACCGCTGATACACAGCCTATTCGCCTGCCTGATGTGGCAGAGGGTGTGTACACCATCTCAGTAGACGGGGCACGTCCGCTGCGGTTTGTGGTGGTGCGGTAAGGTGATTTTTATGTTAATCTTTCGCCTAGATATTTCACTGATTTGTCTAGACAATGTTTCCATATACGGGAAAGCATTTCCCCTTCCAAATTGCAAATAATTAATAATCAACAAAATAGCATATTGGCGACTTTTGATACGACCATCCTTCTGTTAAATTTCTTTTAATGCTTGTTAACTTTACATGTAAACCAAAGGTCAAAATGGTATTAAGAGAACCTGAACATGGAAAGCAGCTCCTGCTCTATCTGGCAGGCCTGATCGTGGTCCTGCTGCTGGGTATCATTTACGCATTTTCGTAACCCGGCTCCACTGCTCCACAAAAAAAATAGCCCCGACGTGCGGGGCTTTTGCATTCTCATGAGGGCCAAATGTTGTCTCCATTCGGTCCCGTGTTTCGTTTCACTCGGTCCGGTTTTCCTTCAGCTCATTAAGCTTTCTTGAAGATGGTGACACCGAGTACCAGCATCACTACCCATACGGCTATGAAGATGAAGAAAAGTATCTTGGCAATAGATGCCGCTGCTGCCTCTGCGCCTGTGAAGCCAAATATACCGGCCACGATAGCGATGATGAGGAATATGAATGACCACCTTAGCATATTGTTTTCTTTTAGAGTGAATGAATCGTTTTACATATCCCGGTAGTAGCAAATCCGTGCCAATCCCGTTTTTTCCCCACGGCTACTGACGTGTGAGGCGTGTAGAGAGTATCACGGTACCATCTGCATCATATATATGCGCTATGTACATGCCGGGCTGTATATCTGTGAGCAGTACCAGTCCTGATGCTGTGAGCGGCTCATCCAGCACCGGCTCGCCTATCATATTGATCAGCTCTATGCGTGCTGCTGTCGCCCCCTTCACATAGATCCTGTCCTTGGCAGGATTGGGGAAAATAGTGGCTTTCTGCTCCTGCTGCACCGCAGCCATGATGAGGAAGGAAGCGCCCAGCGATGATACCCGCAGGCCCCTAGCACCTGCTGCCAGGCTGAGCAATGTAAAAACTGTGATAAGTATCTTTTGTGCCATGTGAGGATGGTTTAGTGATGAAGGAGCATAGTAGCTCCGTCCAAGCATCTGCCAATAGTATGCCAACCTGAGACCATAGACCGTGCACGACATTGATAGCCGCTGTGATACGATCGCGATATGCCATTGGGCTTTCCGATTTTCAATAAAATATATCGCGTAGATTTCATCGGGTATTTACCTTCTTTGCGGCATGAGATATCAGCTATTATCCCTGCTACTGGCCATTAGTGCAGTGTCCTTTGCGCAAAGCAGTACCAGCCCCATACCTGCCGGTATGACGCGCCTGAGCTATACCGCTGACGATACCTGCTATATCTATCTCAATGGCAAAAGGTATGGCCCTGTGAAAGGTGACACGCCTTATTACATAGATGTGAAGCCCGGCAAATACAAGTTTCGCGAGGTGCTGGTACGCGACCGCAAGCGCTACGAGGAGAATGAATTTACCATGCCGGATAGCTGGGCCGGAGAGGAGCATAATTTTCGTGCTACCATGTGGCGCATGCCACTCGTGCCGGTAGAGTTTGGAGCGCCGACAGACGCCGTGGAGGACAATACACCCATTCACATACCTGATACCATTGAGCCGTACTACTCCGGTGGCCTGAGAGCGATGTTCGACTTCCTCAATAAGCAGAAAGTATACCCCGCGCAAGACAAAACTGCCGGTATCCATGGGCGTGTACTGATCTATGCACTGATAGATACCGCCGGCAGGGTGGCAGAGGTGGAGCTCCGCAGCCATGTGAGCCCTGCTATAGATGCCGAGGCAGAGCGGGTGGTCCGGCTGCTACACTTCGACCCGGCGCGGGCATATGGCCATGCCATAGCCTACAGCCTGCGGATACCGTATGATTTCTATATCGATCCGTAGTGGCGCGGCCTATGGTGATCATAGTCTGGCCGTGAGGAGTGTTGTTGTTTGTTGGTTTTTGCTAGGAAAAACCAACAAACAACAACAGGGCTATGCGGCCTCTGCTATCTCATCTTCGGCGCTGGTATCCCATCCGCATTTTTTCGCCTTGCGGAATAGGTCACTGATACTGCTTTTATTGGCATAGCCGAGCATCTCTGCTATCTGCTCATAGGTGTGGCCGGCTTTTTTGAGGTCACGTGCCTGCTCGTATTTGGCTTTGCCCTCCTCTATCTCATAGCCACGGCCCAGCACCTCATGCGCCATGCGGCCACCCGTAGCAGTAAACCTGAGCGTAGCCTCGTCAAAGTGCAGGATGTGGCTCTCCCGCTTGTGGTTTTGAGAGAGATAGTTGCCCTTTACTATACAGAGGTGGCGGTCATGGGGGCGGAGATGATCAGCGCGCAGCTCTATGACCAGGCGCATCTTGGCCTCCAGTCCCTGCCCCGAGAGCAGGTTGTTCTTATTGGGTACCAGGCTCTCGGTACGCTTGCCGGTGTGGTGCAGAAAGAGGATGAGGCAGCCCTGCCGCTCACTCATCTCACTATATGGCTGCAGAAAGTCTCGGATACGCGCCGTATCCTTCAGGTCGTCGTGGTATACATCGCTAAAACAGTCTATGATCACGAGGTCTGCAGGGCGGCGGATGAGATTGGTCTCCAGTACCTGTAGCAGCTCCCCCTCCCACTCAAAGAGGAAGCGGAGGCGCTTCAGCTGGCCCGGCAGGTAGTAGCCCTCAGACTGCATGCGGGCCATATCCCGCGTGGCATCGCGGCCATCCTCAGTGGCCACATAGATCACATTGCGCGTGCGCGGGTGTATGTCAAATCCCAGCCAGCGGTCAGCCCCGCCGGCCACATCCAGCGCCAGCTGGCGCAGCAGGGCACTCTTGCCCGTGTCAGAGCTGCCCGCTATACAGGCCAGCCCCGTCTGCTGAAAGAAAGGCGCTACGAGGCACGCCCTGGGCTTGCTGGCCTCTGCCAGCAGGTCCTCGCACTCTACCTCATAGAGGCCGCGGTCCAGTGAGTCAAAACTGGCGTCGAGATACGCATCTAGCTCCTCTGATGTGAGCTTTGGCTGCTGCTGGTCAGAAAGGCCGTCATTCGGTTCAGATTTCATAGTAGTCAGTGTTTTTGTTTTAGTAGAAATAAAAAAATAGTGCTGTCAGATGGCCATCTTTAGCGATTGCAAACTTAACAATATAAGCAATATTAACATAAAAAATCCCCAAGAATAGTTATTCAGAAACTGGTGGATAGGTTTTTTGTTTTGAAAACTTGGAAAGCTGAAAGGGCGTTTGTTGTTCGTTGGCTTTTGCCAGGAAAAACCAACGAACAACAACCGCACTCCCCCCCAAAAAAGGCCGTCATTGCGAGGAATGAAATGACGAAGCAATCCGGAATGTGCCGGTCAGGTTTTATACCATGCTCACTACGGATGTGCTACGATGCCTTCGGCTACAGATCGCCCCCGACGATGCGTCGGGACAGGTTCTGAATTTTACGCTGTTCACTTTTACGGGAGATACCGGCTGATATGTGAAGGCCTGAGGCGCCGTCAACTATCGCACCCGCGGCCGGTAAAAACTAAAACCGACACGCAGGCTCACCGATGGCTGATAGGAACCATACACAAACTGCATCGTACCCGGAGATCCATCTACAGATACCAGCAGCTCTGACCACGATGACAGCCTATGCCGCAGTCCCACACCCACTGTGAAAGGATCGATATAAAATGCCCCTGCGCGTGTCGGGCCCTGATGGTCGTATGAGTAGGGACTATGACCACCGGAGTAAGAGTCCTCGCCCTGGCCGCTGTACAGCGCGCCACCCAGCGCCAAACCAACCTGAAAGAAAACAGGCACCCGCCTCCCATATGTCCAGCGAAAACGTATAGGCACTCCTAATCTGACCCGATAGCCAGACCGGATAGAAAGGCTGCTCCCGCCAGCATCCGTGAAGATGTTGTAATCCCGGACGATCGTGTAATCAAATGCAGCACCTATCAGAAAAGAAAAATGCTGCCCGCTTTTCACACCCATGGCAGACACACTAAAGCCCGGCTGATGATGCATTTGATTATGGCCACTATACAGTGCCCGGTCCTGCGCAAAGAGCGAGATGTATCCCACACTCACCTCGCAGGCATGGTACGGATAGCGTGCATGTGCCGTGTCTGACTGGGCAGCCAGCCGCACCGCAGCCGCCATTGATAGAAAGATCAAGAGATAGGTTCTTATCATAGTCCATGTCTTTGACTTAAAGGTCGAAAAAACACTGAACAAAACAAAGGCACCTAAGGTAGTTTGTTGTTCGTTGGTTTTTGCCAGGAAAAACCAACGAACAACAACCCGCATCGCGACGGGCAGGGATAGCAGCGGATAGCCCGCAGCGGCCTGCGCTGGTGGTGTACCTACCACCTGCGCGCTTACGCTAAAAATACAGCCGGCGTGGGCCTATGGCCATGCCATATCCTACAGCCTGCGGATACCGTATGATTTTTACATAGATCCGTAGTGTGAGGGCCTCACAATATCAGCTATACAAAGTGCAGGTCGATAGCCCTGCGTATCAGGATCGCAGTATTGCGTGCGTTAAACTTCTCCAGCAGGTGCTTCCTGTGTGTATCGATAGTAGTAGGGCTCACAAATAGCTGCGCTGCCATCTCCGCATTGGTCAGGCCGTCTGCTATCAGCTTCAGCACCTCTGCCTCACGGCGTGTCAGCACAGGTAGATCATCAGTGGGCGCATTCTTCATCATTTCTGATGCCTCCAGGCTGAGGTATTGCTTGCCTTGCAGCACGGTATCTATCGCAGCCAGTATCTCCTGCTTCGTAGCATTTTTCAGCACGTATCCCATCGCACCGTTGCTGAGCATTTTGGTGATAAAGCTGAGCTGGTTGTAGCTGCTGAGGCCTATGATCCGCACAGCAGGGTATTGCTCTGTCACGAGCTTGCAGAGGTCTATGCCGCTCATATCTCCCAGGTTGATATCCATCAGGATCACGTCGGGCTGGTGGTGCTGCAGGTAGGTCTGGCATGCTGCTGCATTGTAGGCATGGCCTAGCATCTCTATGCCTGCCTCCTCCTGCAACATGGCTTTGATACCCTCTATCACCATGTAGTGATCATCTACTATATACACCTTTGCCTTCATGCTACGGGAAATTCAATATAGACAGACGTCCCCTTGCCCGGCTGCGACTGGATATTGATCGTACCCTTCTGGTATTGTACACGCGAGTAGATGTTTTTCCAGCCTATGCCCTGTGCGCTTTTGATCGTCTCATCGGCCAGTCCTTTTCCATTGTCCTCTACAGTGATGGTCAGCTGGCTGTCTGTAGCAGCTATCTGTACGATAGCCTGTGTAGCGCCGGCATGTTTCACGATGTTATTCAGCAGCTCCTGCGTGACGCGATAGACGGTGACAGAGAGGCCCTGATCCATAGATTTATCTTTCAGCCCGAGGCTCTGGTAGTGTACCTGCAGCATGCCGTGGAGCTGCATCTCGCTGCAGAAGTCCCGCATGGCCGCATCCAGCCCAAACTTCAAAAGATTTTCCGGCATGAGGTTGTGCGCTACGCGGCGCATCTCACTGATAGAGTGGTCCAGCATGCCTATGCTGTGCTCAAATGCCTGCGCATTGGCAGGCGTCATGATCAGGTTTTCTTTCATATTATTCAGTGAATATTTGATACCGGATAGCAGGCCACCGAGGCCGTCGTGCAGGTCCTGAGCCAGGCGGCTGCGTTCTTTTTCTTCGCCCTCTATGATGGCCTCCGTAGCCGCGAGTTGTTTCTCTGTCTCCAGCTCACTGATGCGCTGCTGCTGTAGTTTCTGTGTCTGGCGGTAGGTGCGGTAGGCTAGTACCGCTATGATCAGGACCGCCACCAGGCCGCCTATCAGCAGGTATATCAGCATAGTGCGCTGGCGCAGGTGCAGGCTCTGTATTTCCTTTTCCTCCTGCAGGGATTGTATCTCGCGGTCCTTGCCCGCTACCTTATAGCGGGTCTCCGCCAGGGCTATCTTCTTCTTCGTTTCATCAGACGAGATGCTGTCTGACAGTTGCATTTTCATCTCGAGGTACTTGTACGCATTGGCAGCATCGCCGCTCATCAGGTACCACTGCGCCATATTGCCGTAGGCATTGAGCCTGCCAAAGTTCATCTGATACAGCGTAGCTTTGGCCAGCAGCGTGTCATTCATCATCCTGGCCTCTTTTATCTCACCGGCATCGAGCAGTGATTTCACCAGTGGATCCAGCAGCGCTATTTGCTGGTACTTATCATCATTCTGCAAGCCGATGGCGTACGATGCGCGGAGGTCAGAGATAGCCTGAGGATACTGCCGCCTGTGCTGGTAGATGCCACCCCTGATCTGGTAGAGCATAGCCTGGCCGATGGGGTCTTTGGTCTCTGCCACGAGTGGCTCCGCTTTCTTCAGCACGCTTTCCGCATGGTCATAGTCGTTCTGCTTGGTCAGCAGCTCTGCATAGTTGAGGTAGCGCCGGGCCATAGAGGCCTTATCTCCTGTCTTTTCTGCTGCGGCTATAGCTTTCTTGTCATACTCTGCGGCTTTGCCCGGTTGGTGCAGCTCTTCATATACCACAGCTATACCGCCATATACAGAGGGCAGCACGGCCGGCTGGTATTTCTCCAGTATCTCTGCCGCCTTGGTATAGTCGTCTATCGCTTTGGTATAGTCGCCCAGCTTCGTATTATCGCCGCCCAGGTTATTCATCAGGTAGCCGAGGTTTACTTTGGCAAATCTGCTCGTATCCTGCTGCAGATGGTACATGACCGTATCTGCATAGAGGTCTGCCCGGGCGAAGTCCCCCCGGTCAGAGTAGTATAGCTGCAGGTAGATATAGCCTATCTCTATACCGCGCACATTGTGCAGCTCCCGGCTGATAGAGACCACCTCCTCCATATATGGCAGCGCCTGTGTGGTATTGACATTCACGGCGCTCAGCACATAGCCTACCAGCATATCGAGCCGTGTAGTATCATGCTGCGGATGCTGCGCTATGGCAGCCCTGATGCTATCCAGCTCGGTAGTCTGGGCAGTGGCCTGCGAAAAACATAGCACGCAGCTAGCAGATAGCGCCAATAAGATTCTTCTCATCGCTTGAATTTACAGCATTGCAAATGAATGGAAGTATCTGATATGGTTGTATCCCCTTTTTCCATGATTTTATCAGGCCGGTATGAAATATCCTGTTTTTCAGGATTGAATGCCCCGCCACCTCTGGCCACTTTTGCAGCAACATTAGCAATCATCACAAAGCAAAAAACAAGCTCATGAAAAAAGTAATCTATCTCTTGGTGCTAGGCGCGATAGCCCTGGCCGGCTGCCATCACAATCAGGCCCCATCACCACTCGCACAGGTCTCTACGGCTACGCCTATCCGGGTGAATGACAGTACCTATACCTGTGGCGGTACAGTCTCAGACCAGGGCGGCAGCGCTGTGACCGACCGTGGTGTAGTGGCAGGCCTCTCTGCCCATCCTGCCGTGGATAATACGACCTGTGTAGTGATACCGATAGGCAGTGGCACGGGGCCATTCAGCACGCAGATCGCTCCCTTCTACTCAGGGTATACGTATCACCTGCGCGCCTATGCCAGAAATACAGCCGGCATAGCCTATGGCACGGACGTGACAGTAGCACCGGGTGGGGGCAATAATGGCGGTAGCTGCAATGTAGTAGAGATCAGCAGCAATATCACGGCTGCTACTACATGGACTACAGGCAATGTCTACTACATCAAAACATGGATCAATGTCAATGCGCCGCTGGTGATCCAGCCGGGCGTGATCATCAAGTTTAAGGATGCCAGCTGCGGTATGGAGATATACGCGAAGGTCACTGCTGATGCCACAGCAAGCGATCCTATCGTATTTACTTCCTACAAAGATGACAATGCCTGCGGCGATAATAATGGCGATGGCTCGGCCAGCACACCAGCCAAAGGCGACTGGGGCTATATCAACATGCGCGGAGATCAGCACGGTTCGCTCTTCAGGTATTGCCAGTTTCTCTATGCTGGTGGGTCGGGTGGCAGTGCAGTGAAAGTAAACACCGGCACAGGCAATATTCATGACTTCACCTTTGACCACTGCACCTTTGCGCATACCTATGGTGACAATCACGACTACAAAGCGGCCTTTGCCGGATCTGATATGAAAGACCCGACTGTGAGCGTGCTGACCAATAATATTTTCTATGACAATGCGGTGCCGGTCTACATAGCGAGCTACTATGCCATGGACCCGAGCAATATCTATCACAATCCCGCTGATGCGTCTCAGACCAATCAGTACAACGGCATCTACGTATGGTCATACGGCCTGGCCGGCAAGACGGTACGCTACTACGAAGATGAAGTACCGTATGTACTCTCACAAGGCCTCGCTGCCAGTGGCTCAGGTCAGCTCTTCAGCGTAGGGCCCAATGTAACGATCAAGATACCTGCAGGCGCAGGAAATGATATCACGGGCTATGCGGCAAACTTTGCTATAGATCCGAGCGCAGTATTCACATCACTGAGGGACGATGCACATGGCGGTGATACCAATGGCGATGGCAGCACATCTACTCCTGCTACAGGAGACTGGGTAGGACTCAAGATCGACCAGAACTGGTACACGACCAATGTATTTTACAGCACGCACTAAGAAACAATAAACCCAATGAGCGAAAAGCGGCGGAGCGATCCGCCCGCTTTTTTCCCGTTTTCAAAATATCATCTATAATGAAAGCAACATTCCTCTCTATCATCAGTGCCCTGGCACTGCTCGGCATGAGCCTCAGTAGCCGTGCGCAGTCTCCCATTATCATCAAAGACATCAACCCCGGTAGCCTGGATGGTGCAGTAGGGCAGACCTACCTGCGGGTGGGAGACAAGATATACTTCTGGGGTAGTGATGGTGTGACCGGCAATGAACTCTGGGTCACAGACGGCACCGCAGCAGGCACCACACTGGTCAGTGAGATCATACCCGGGCCCAATGGTGCCATAGTGATGGACATGCTGGGCACCTATCAGGGCAAGCTGGTCTTCATGGCTGATGACAGCATACATGGCCGCGAACCCTGGATCAGTGATGGTACCTCCGCAGGCACCTTTATGCTCGCAGATATCAATCCGGGTACGGGCAATAGTATACCTGCCTATCCGAGGGAGTGCCTGGGTAAATTATACTTTCAGGCAGATGATGGCACACACGGGCAGGAGCCGTGGGTGAGCGATGGCACTGTAGCCGGCACCCATTTATTGGAGGATGTGCAGCCGGGCTTTGGCAGCAGCGGACCGAGGTACTTTACAGAATACAATGGTGCAGTGTATTTTCAGACCTATACTACCAGCTATGGCTACGAGCCGTGGGTGACCACCGGCAGCGGCGCTACACTGTACCAGGATCTGCAGCCGGGCTTTTCTGATGGGGGGTTCTATACGCCATGTGTCTACAATGGCAAACTGTATTTCGGTGGCTACTCTACCGCCAGTGGCCTCGAGCTGTGGGTCACTGACGGGCAGCCGGCCAATACGGCGCTCTTCGCAGACATCAATCCCGGCACCGGCAGCGGCTTCACAGACGGCGCTATAGATACGATGGGAGGCAGGCTTTTCTTCAATGGCTCTGATGGCACACATGGCTTTGAGCTGTGGTCCACAGATGGAACCGTGGGCGGCACTGCGATGGTCCATGACATCGAGCCATCCGGCAGCGGTAGCTTCCCTACACATTTCATGAGGCTGGGCCATAAACTCATCTGCATAGCCGGCGAGGGGATAGACATCAGGAACCTCTGGGCCACTGACCTCACTACGCTGGCCACAGAGAAGGTATCCCGCTTTGACCCGGCCTACAACAATGTGGTCAGGTACCCCACTATCTGGCGCGATAGCATCTACTACTTTGACTATGGCACCTATGATGGCAGTCAGTACCTCTATGACCTCTATGTGACTGCCGGAGATAGCGCCTCTGTGCGCCGCATCAACCGCCTCTCACTACAAAACTCAATCAATACCAATAGCTGGCTGGACGCTACCACTCACGGCATAGTGTACCGCGCCAGATACGACGTGGGCACAGGCTACGAACTCTACACACTGGACATACCCTCAGGGCCTAATAGTATAGCAGCTACTTCTGATAAGGACGAGTTGCACCTCTATCCCAATCCTGCACATGGCACGCTATACCTCACATCAGACAGGCCATTTGCAGAGGCAGCAGTGAGCATCAGCGACCTGCTGGGTAGAGTAGTGACATATAGTACACTGACGGGAGATCGTCTGCAGATAGATGTCAGCGCCATACCCGCTGGTGTATATACACTGCATATCGCAGATGGGGCGCATGAGTCAGTGCGCCGGTTCTGCAAGGAGTAAAACACCGGGGGCTACTGCACACTATAGGCCATGCTGAGCTGTATGAGAAAGGAGTGCACCTGCCCGATGGTGTCAAAGCGGTAGCGCGCCTGGCTGCTGCCCTTGCCCACCTTGATGCTGTAGCTGCTCTCCAGCGTATTGACCACGGCAAACATATCCTCATCTGTGCGGTCGTCTCCCAGTGCCAGCACGCAGTCATATTGCCGCAGCGGCAGCATGCGGTGCAGCACAGAGCCTTTATTGACAGAGGCGGGTTTCACCTCCACTACTTTATTGCCGCTCATCACGCAGGCATCCAGGTTCTCCAGGTAGCTCTGCAGCACAGAGATCAGGTCCTGCGCCTCGCTCCACACATTGCTGCCTGTGGCAGTGCGGTAGTGCCAGGCCAGTGAGGCTGCTTTCTCCTCTATGAAGGTGCCGCTGCAGCGCTCTGTGTAGAGCTGCATGATGCGCTGTACCTCCGGCAGCCATGTCTCTGCGCCGGTAGCTATCTCATGCCACTGGTCCCTGCGGCGCAGGTAGGTGCCATGCTCTGCGGCTATAGTGATAGGCAGGTGGCCCAGCCAGCGCTCCAGTGTAGCGCGGTCACGCCCGCTGCTCACCACTACCTCATTGCGCGGGTCGCGGGCCAGGGCAGAGAGCAGCTCTATGACCTCTGCGCCGGGCGCAGCACGCTGCGGCTCCGGGTGAAAGGGCACCAGCGTACCATCATAGTCCAGCAGTATCAGCCTGCGCTCTGCGGTGCTGTAGCACTGCATCAGGGCCTGCCGGTCCTCATACTCCAGCCAGGTAGTGATCCGCTCTGCAGGCGCCTCCAGCGCCGCTATGAAACTACCTGCCCAGTGGTGCACATCATTGGTGCGTATCTGCTGCTGCATGGTGGTGAGGCGCTGCGCCTGCTCGGACTCGGGCATCTCCAGCGCCTGCAGGATACAGCCAGCCACCTCTTCATCGTCCAGCGGGTTGAAGAGCAGCGCGCCGCTCATCTCCTTGGCCGCACCTGCCAGGTCACTGAGCAGCAGCACACCGTGTTTATCCTTGCGCGACGCGACAAATTCTTTTGCTACCAGGTTCATCCCATCGCGCAGCGGAGAGATCAGCGCCACATCGCAGCCGGTGTAGAGGCTCAGCAGCGCATTGTAGTCCAGTGAGCTGAACTGGAACACGACGGGCGTCCACCTGTAGTTGCCCGCCATGCCGTTGATACTGCTCACCATCTCCTCTATCATGCGTCGGCGCTCGGCATATTTTTTCACGGCAGTGCGTGACGGCACCAGCACGAGTATAAAGACGATGCGCTCTCGCCACTCGGGGTTTAGCTCCAGAAATCTCCTGTATCCCTTCAGGCGGTTCAGGATACCCTTGCTATAGTCCAGCCGGTCTACAGAGAAGATGACCTTCATGCCCGGATACAGGGCGCGCAGCTGCTCGCGCTCCTGCACCACTGCAGGCTCATCATACGCACTGTGAAACTTGTCAAAGTCTATGCTGATCGGGAAGGCATCTACACGCACCTGCCTATTCTGGTACAGCAGGCGGTACTGCCGCTGCTGCAGGCCCAGCATGCGCCGCACACACTCCAGGAAGTGATCTGCATAGTCATAGATCTGAAAGCCGATGATATCGGCACCCAGCAGGCCCTCCAGCAGGTAGCGGCCACAGTGGCGCGGCAGCAGCCGCAGCAGCTCATAGTCGGGAAACGGCGTATGCAGGAAGAAGCCGATGCGTACACCGGGGCAGCGCTGCCGCAGCATAGCAGCCAGCGGCATGAGGTGGTAGTCATGTATCCACACGGTATCTCCGCTGCGTATGATCTGCGCAGCTTTATCTGCTATGATGGTATTGGCCTTTATAAAGGCGTCAAAAGAGTCTTTGGTGTATTCTACAAAGGAGGGGAAGTAGTGAAAAAGCGGCCAAAGCACAGAGTTGCTAAAGCCCTCATAGAAAAGCTTGTTAAGTTTGTCATGCAGGAAGACAGGGTGCAGCTCAAACTCGCCTTCGTATTTCGCCTGGCCTTTGTGCCAGTCTGCCACGCTGAAGTCTGCCACACCTAGCCACTTCAGCTGCTGGTCACCACCGGGCAGGGAGTGCAGCGCACTGACCAGCCCGCCGTTGGAGAGTTTGATCAGGATATCATCTTCGTCCTGTACAAATGAAACGGGTAGCCTGTAGGTAATGTTGAGCAATGCCATACGCAGAGTGGTTTTAAGAATGAAATAAAAGCAAATGGCAGGCCAGGGGGATATGCCGCCGGTGGTAGCCCGGATCGGGCAAACCATATTATTAAGTACGAATGAAAACAGGGGATATTGCAGGGCAAATTCACTTTGCTGCTAAGGCGCTGAGTGCTTTCTGTTTTTATATAGCCATGATGACTAAAACGAAAAGCAAATGCCGGTCACCCTGGCCTCACCTATGAAAAGCGATAGCGCTACGGGGTAGCACCGGCCCTCCCCATGCCCCTCTACCACATTACGGCCCAAAAGGTTAAATTCGCTACCCCTAAAATCAAAAACGGGTGATCTGACTATGGCTATAGCTGTGAAAGAAGGTGTGACCAAGGTGGAGCTGCACTACTACTTTGCTGATGAGTCGCACAGTATGAATGCGGCCATCCGCAATAAGTGCGAGCTGAACCTGCTGGGCATACTCAAAGAAATATCTACGATCCTCAATGGCCGCATACAGGTAGAGACCGAGGCCTATACAGAGGGCGGCCTGGTGGAGCGCTACCTGCTGCGCAGCAAGAGTGAGTATGTGCGCAGTGTGGCGGTGGCCCTCTTCCACTATGTACTGCCGCTGGAGGTAGATATAGAGAAAGTGGTCAGCGAAGAGGATAAGGACGCGACCAAAAAAGCAATCGACAACCTGCGCCGTGAGATACGCGGCTATGAGCGCGAGGAGGAGGGTGTGAAGGTGGATATGGACAGCGCTGCCTCTCTGATAGCGAGTAACCTGAAGATCATCAAACTCAAGTCAAACTTCTACCGCCAGATCTCCAATAGCGAGAAGGTGACCAAGCTGGCCGTGCAGCAACTGAAACTAGATAACACCCCAGCGGGAAAACCTGCCGCAGTGAGCCGCAAAAAGTTTGACACGTATATGCTCGTGGCAGATACGCTGAAGCCGGAGACCGACGAGCAGGCGATCATAGAGATCATCAGCCCGGTGCTCAAGGTGGGCAACTACAAGTGGAAGGGTATCTATCAGGCTACAGGCCGCACCATCAGCTTCTCTATGAGAGATGAGGACTTTAAGAATGAGGTGATCAACCAGGGTACACTCTTCAAGAATGGTACGCGGATAGAATGCGTGCTGGATAGTACGCGCAAGATGAGCGAATTTGGTGAGGTGACAGTGACGGGATACTCGGTATCTGTAGTGATCCGCAAGATAGACGATGAGGCCTCAGTAGAGGTGGCTCATAGCAAGCCGGTGAAGAAGAAGAAAGAAGAAAAGGAAATGCAGCAGTTGGATCTCTTTGGGTCGCTGTTTGGTTGATCCGGATTTCGGATGTTGGATTTCCGATTTCGGCAGGGTAGTCGATGGGAGGTTATATCCCATGCGTACGCTCAGAGGTGTGGAGACGCTGAGGTTTTTAGCCATATAGAAACATAGAAATGCAGTATTCACCGCTGAGGCGCAGAGACGCAGAGGGATACATTTCTTGAACCACATAGAACACATAGGGCACATAGAAATACTATTCACCGAAGAGACGAGAAGACGCGGAGGTTTTAGCCACATAGAAACATAGAAATGCGCTGTGTGCCGCGGAGGCGGAGAGCCGCGGAGGAATACATTTCTGGAACCACCTGCCTACCGTCAGGCAGGCACAGAACACATAAGGCACATAGAAATACTATTCACCGCAGAGACGCGAAGACGCGGAGGTTTTAGCGACATAGACACATAGAAATGCAGTATTCACCGCTGAGGCGCAGAGACGCAGAGGAGTACATTTCTTGAACCACCTGCCTACCGTCAGGCAGGCATAGAACACATAGAAAGGCCTATTCACCGCATAGGTAAGTTACGGCTTAGGATATTACCAGCCAACTGCCACCTGTCAACTGCCAACCATAATCTCTTTACGGTACGATATTGTACTCGATAGCTGAGATGGCTGTGGTGGCGGCAAAGCTACCTGCATTGTTATTGCTGGATACAAACTTGACCTGATAGGTACCTGCGGGCAGCCATACCGGGCAGTAGTTGGTGACGATGTAGCTGCCACCGTTCACAAAGTAATTCAGATTATGGTCTCCTACCGTGATAGAATACGTAGCACCAAAGCCGGCATTGGGGGAGGCAGATGAGCCACCGAAACCGGATGCGCTTTCTATCTTCCAGACTTTGCCGGCAGGCACTGTGACACTGCCTATGACAGGTGAAGAAAGCGTAAGGGCTGCGCCATAAAAGGTGGCGTCTACTACCCTATTGAACTGGAGGGTGCCCTGCGCGAATGTGCGTGTGCATGCGAGCACAGCGATAGCGATGATGAGTATGATCTTCTTCATAATATT
Organism: uncultured Chitinophagaceae bacterium; assembly: GCA_964537475.1. Taxonomy (GTDB): domain Bacteria; phylum Bacteroidota; class Bacteroidia; order Chitinophagales; family LD1; genus UBA1941. Next base: position 166,760 of record CAZIBY010000001.1, read on the forward strand.
TTGTTGTTTATAGTTCTTAGAATCCTCTGGTGGTGTAGATGAGCGTGGGGTCTGACGTGCTACCCGAGCCGGAGCTGCTGCCGGCCGGCGCACTGATCATCTGAAAGGCAGTGCCATCATAGATCACTACGACCATCAGGCCTGCCGCTATATCTCCTGCGGCGAGACTGGTGGAGACGGACTTTTTGATAGCCACAGCGCCCAATCCATTTACATTCAGCGTGCATGCGCCGGTATTGGCATTGTTTGCCTTGAAGGTGAGCATCATGCCCGCGCTATACCTGGCAGGTGCAGGCTGCAGGGCGATGCTGTATGCATCAGTAGCGCCTGTGGCATTATCATAGGTGAGCTGCTGATACTGGATGGCCATGGCATTGGCCGCATCCAGAGAGTCAGTAGCGCGGGCTACCTTCTTCACCCTTTTGCCGCTGGCAGATACGTCTGCGCTGCTGCCCGGTATGAGCGTGATATCCTGTGTGGCATCCTGCGCCATCACCGCACCGGAGAGCATGACATTGCCATTGACGTGGAGCTTTTGTGCCGGTGCGGTAGTACCTATGCCTACGTTGCCGCCATTGTTATAGATATTGCCGCTGCTGACGATCCATTGAGTACCGTTCCAGTAGGGAGTATTGCCTGCGGCAGTACCGTCCGGTAGTCCGCTCGGACCAGTAGGGCCGGTAGGACCGGTGGGACCACCTGCTGCACCTGTGCTGCCGGTAGGGCCCGTGGTGCCTGATGCGCCTGTCAGTCCTGTAGGCCCGGTGATACCCTGACTGCCTGTGATACCCGTAGCGCCTGTGATACCCGTAGGGCCTTGGGCACCTACAGCACCTGTGAGGCCGGTAGCACCTGTAGGACCAGTGATACCCTGACTACCGGTGATACCTGTAGCACCCGTGATACCCGTAGGGCCTTGCGCACCTACAGCGCCTGTGAGGCCGGTAGGACCAGTAGGTCCGGTGATGCCCTGACTGCCGGTGATGCCCGTAGCACCTGTGATACCCGTAGGACCTTGTGCACCTACAGCGCCTGTGAGGCCGGTAGCGCCCGTAGGACCAGTGATACCCTGACTACCGGTGATACCTGTAGCACCCGTGGTACCTGTAGGACCTTGAGCACCTACTGCGCCGGTAAGGCCGGTAGCCCCCGTAGGCCCGGTGATACCCTGGCTACCTGTGAGACCAGTAGCACCTGTGATACCCGTAGGACCTTGTGCACCTACAGCGCCTGTGAGGCCGGTAGGACCAGTAGGTCCGGTGATGCCCTGGCTACCAGTGAGACCCGTAGTACCTGTAATACCTGTAGGGCCTTGCGCACCTACAGCGCCCGTGAGGCCCGTGGCACCTGTAGGTCCGGTGATGCCCTGGCTACCAGTGAGACCAGTAACGCCGGTGATACCCGTAGGACCTTGCGCCCCTACAGCACCTGTGAGGCCGGTAGCGCCTGTAGGCCCGGTGATGCCTGTAGCACCCGTAGCTCCTGTGAGGCCTATCGCACCGGTCACGCCGGTGGGACCTGTGGCACCTGTAGCGCCGCCTCCGGCACCCGTAGTGCCGGTACTGCCTGTAGCGCCGGTGATACCTGTAGGACCTTGCGCACCTACTGCACCTGTGAGGCCAGTAGCACCCGTAGGACCTGTAGGTCCTTGTATACCTGCGTTTCCTGTGATACCTGTGGCACCCGTGGCTCCTGTATTACCTTGCGCGCCGGCAGTGCCTGCAGGCCCTTGTGCTCCTGTACTGCCTGTCGCGCCCATAGCACCTTGCGTGCCTGCAGGTCCGGTAGCTCCTGTTGCTCCCGTATTACCGGTAGCACCCATAGCTCCTGCAGCCCCCTGCGTACCCGCAGGCCCGGTACTGCCTGTAGCGCCCGTAGCTCCTATAGCTCCTTGCGGGCCTGTGGCACCGGTACTGCCTGACGCTCCTGTAGCGCCGGTAGCTCCGGCGGTATTAGACTTTTCTGCAAAAAGCGCGTACGGCACGCTCATGAGCTGCTGCGTGCCCATCATAGTATAGCTCGTGCCATTATTGACATCGATAGCTACCTCCAGATAGTAAGGGCCACTGCCCCAGTTGATCGTGCTGAATGAACCTGTGACAGGCGCTCCGCTGCCTATGATCACGCTGACCAGGCCAAACTGATTGCTGGCCGGATGGTGTACCTCGGTATAGACGGCAGTGCCTGTAGAGGACCCGCGCAGAATAGACAGCCGCAGGGCCACGGTCTGATTTGCCGTGACGGCACCTGCATTATTTCTCACGACCGCCTGATAGCTAATGCCTTGCGGTGCCTGCGCGGTAGCAGCTCCGGCGCAAAAGAACAGTATTAAGATAAGGTATATATACTTCATAAATATAGTGGCGGGCCTATAGCCCCGTTTTGACCGGGCGCAAGGATAAGCATAAGAAATGGATTGTGAAATCACAATATCAGGCAGAAATCGGAAAGCCGGCGGGGCCTCGGGGCGCTCTCACATCTGCGCCAGTATGGCGCTGATCATCTGCACCGCATAGGTGCCGGCCACGGGTATGAAGCGTGAGAAATCTATGTGCGACCTGTCGTCTGCGGTGTCTGAGATGGTGCGTATCACGCTGCACGGCACACTATACTCATAGCACACCTGCGCTACTGCGGCGCCCTCCATCTCTACACAGAGTATATCGGGCAGATGCTCGGTGATGGCATCTCCGTGCTGCTGCGCCGAGATGAACTGATCTCCGCTGGCTATATCGCCGATGTAGAGTTTAGGATGCTCTATACCAAAGAGGTGAAGCCTATCGGGTGAAATGGCAGAGATAAGTGTACCGCTATCGAGCAGGCGCTGTATCACACTACCTGCCCTCTGCAGGTGGTCCTCATGCGCAGGAAACCAGGTCACACCCAGCAGCGGCACCTCATAGCGCGGCATGAGCGGGCGGCCATCCAGATCATGATGGATCAGGCGCTGCGCCAGCACGATATCGCCCACACGCAGCTCCGGATCTATAGCGCCTGCCACACCGGTGAAGATGATATCGGTGACTCCATATTTCAGGATGAGGTGAGTAGCGGTGACGGCAGCGGCTACCTTGCCCCAGCGGGAGAAGGTGAGCACCACACGCACACCGCCTATGCTGCCGCTGTGATAGGTGCGGCCGCCCATCTCCTCTGTCTGCACATGGCTCATGAGCGCGGCGATACCGTCTATCTCCTCGTGCATGGCACCCATGATGCCTATGATCTTCTTTGACACTGTTACTATTTTGCAGCGCTAAGGAAGGAAAATTAATCCCTACTTTAGACAGCAATGAATCACAAAACACAAAACTACATCGACACCCTGGAGCTACTGCCACACCCGGAGGGTGGCTGGTACCGCGAGACATACCGCTGCGCGCAAAGCACTGCCGCTGCACACCTGCCGGCAAGGTACGGCGGCGACAGGAGCCATAGCACGGCTATCTACTTCCTGCTGCCGGGTGAGACCTTCTCTGCCTGGCATAGGATCAAGGCTGATGAAGTATGGCACCACTACGATGGTGATGCAGTGGAGATCTATGTGATCAATGAAGATGGAGAACTAAGTGTCATAAAACTGGGAAAGGATATCAGCGCCGGCGAGCTGCCGCAGGCTGTGGTCGCGCATGGTGAGTGGTTTGCGTCGCGGTGTGCGGTGCGTGATGGCTATGCGCTGGTGGGCTGCACCGTAGCGCCGGGTTTTGACTTTGCAGACTTTGAGATGGCGGATAGGGATGCACTGACAGCACAGTACCCACAGCATGCAGAGATCATCGCAGAGCTGACGCGGGTGTGAGGTAGCCACATCAATCCGTGATATCCAGCTGCTGCTTCAGCGCTGCCAGAGAGCCGGGGCGCACAGCTATCAGCAGCACATAGGGCACCAGCGCAAATGCATAAAAGGCAACCACATTGGTCAGGAAGGCGCTGATCAGCGCAAACATGATCGGTGCCTCCAGCGAGGCACAGTACATGATGAAGCCTTGACGATGGAGGTTCAGCTTGTCCTGCAGGTCAGAGGCAGCACGCGCCTCAGCTATACGCCGCTGATAGATGAAATATCCCGACGGCGCCAGCGTGACCACCATCATGATAGATAGGATCGTAAAGATGTCCTTCACATCTACCGTATAGATATGCCGCGGTGCCAGGACCCAGGTGATACCGGCAAACATCGTGACACCTGCCACCATGGCCAGGTTTAGTATAGAGGTCTGTTTGTGAAAACTCTCTACGGATTCAAACTGGGTTTTTCTGTTCATGACGGTAAGATAGGCATCTGTACTGATGTCAGCAAATAGCTGCTCTCCTCGGCCACACGATGCCCCCCAAAGTCACAGCCACACTGCTATAAATCCGAACGAACGAACGAACGAACAAATGATAAACAATAAAAAAATAGCCTCTCCGTTATTGCGCTACAATTTAACCAGATGAAAAGGAATAACCGTACTACGCTAGTGTGGGCCACTTGCCTGCTGCTCCCACTCCTGCTCTATGCCTGTACCAAGCCCGCTAAAGTCAGCGATACCCGAGACCAGCTGGCAGGAGTATACATAGGCCCCGATACAATACTCTATGGTCCTGGCGCAACGTCTGTGGTGATGGATACCCTGACTGTATCAAAATACGACACTGCGACATCTGGCATGCTACTCAATGGTATGTTTCAGTATCTCACGCAGCAGGCAGATGGCTCTATCCTATGCAGCTATGGCAATGATCGACTACCAGCCGACGACTACTTTTATTCCTTTTACCCATCACAGCGCAAAGTGGTGTACCGCCAGGAGCTACAATATACAGACTCTACTGTGGTCGTAAAGAGAGGAGTATTTTACATGCAATGAGTGTTTTGTTTGAATGCCAATATAAACTGAAAACGAACAGCCATTGGGAGTGTGCTGGGAAGGGAACAGAATCGTACCTGTATACCGACAGGCGCATAGCCCGGCTGCCCGCATGATGGATATTATGTATACATAGCGTAATATTGAGGCATGAAATCCTACACGATCCAAAAGTCCACGCTGAAATTTCTCAAAGACCTGGCGAAGAACAACAACAGGCCCTGGTTTGAGGCGCATAGGAGCGACTATGAGAGAGCACATCAGAATATGATCGCCTTTGCCGAGCAGGTGCTGACAGAGATGGCGCGGCATGATGAGATAGAGAAGAAGTCTGCGAAGGGCAGCCTGCACCGCATCTACCGCGATGTACGGTTCAGAAAAGATAAGACGCCCTACAGCCCGCGCCTCTCTATGGGCATGCAGCGCGCTACCAAGCTCCGCCGCGGTGGCTACTATGTACACGTAGAGCCGGGTAATAGCTTCATAGGTTGCGGCTTCTTTGGCCCCGAGCCAAAGGACCTGCTGCGTATCCGCCAGGATATAGACCTGGGCTACGATACCTGGCGCCGCCTGCTGAAAGCCAAAGGGCTGAAAGATACCTTTGGCGGCATGCAGGGAGAGCAACTGGTAAATGCACCAAAGGGCTATGAGCGCGACCATCCGGCGGCTGACCTGCTGCGGTACAAGCAGTACCTCTTCCATCATGACTATACAGACGCGGAGGTGCTCTCAGATGACTTTGCAAAGAAAGTGAGCGGCCACTTCAAGCTCCTGCGCCCGTGGCTGGACCATATGAGTGAGATACTGACCACCGATGTGAATGGTGAGCTGATCGTTTGATTGCTTTTACCGAGATTATATTTTACCGCAGAGGCACTACCAATACCTCCTCACAGATGGGTTATGTCCTCAAGCATATTTTCTTACTAAGCGGCATCTCTCTCTACTTCACGCTTGAGGCCGGCGAGGATCTTATCCCAGCCCTTTTCTGAGCGGGCCAGTCTCCGCTCCGCTCCCGGTGCGTCTCCTACATCATCGGCTATAGATAGCAGTGTCTGGCCGTTCTCATAGGTCAGTGTGTCCGTCACGGTAGATATATTGCCGGAGGCACCGTGGCCATTCTGCAGGGTGTATTGCAGAAACCTGCCGGGTACCGCGCGCAGTACTACTCCCTTCATCTCAAAGGGGATGATCCAGAACATACGGCCGCGAAAAGCAATAGGGCTACCAGCGGTAAAAGAAGAATATACACCGGCGTGAAAAAAGTATTTGCGTGTCTGCTCCGGATCAGTGAGTGCCTGCCACACGCGCTCGGGCGTGGCATTGATACGGATATTCTTATGAACGATATTGTGGCTCATCTGGTGGTTTTGGCAGAAAGAGAGCAATACGGGTGCCAGCCCCGGATGGGTATAAAAAAGCGGTGCCACCCTGAGGAGACACCGCATACAGTTCCTTTTATGCGTATTTTTTTGCCTATGGGAAAGAAGAACCGGATGGCACCTGCGCTATCTCCTTGCGGATAAACATGATCTGCACCGTCTTGGTATTGCTGCCATCACCCGTACCATTGTAATCCAGATTGATCTGCCAGTTGCCACCATTATTGGACCACATAGCAGAGAAAGGATAGTACAAACTGATACCACTGGCAGAGCCTCCGTTGAAGCCTACCACTGCCGGGAGCCAGTTGGCTACTGCGTATGTCTTGCCCCCAAAACTCGTAGTACCGCAGTTGTCAGAGCTACAGCTAAACTTCTGAAACTCGATGATATTGGTACCACCTGCTACGGTCAGCTGGCCGCTATTCTGGATAGCAAATGCATCTGTGGTACCGGCGCTATTGCCACCACCCTGATCCGTAAAGAACTTGATAGGGGCATTATTGCTGGCGAAACGGATCCATGAGCCGCTGGTCTGAGAGTAGAGACCAATGTCGCTGGTGGCGGTGATGGTGGTAGTGCCACCCGTCTGTATCACACCATTGGAGAGATACATGCGGCCGCCTACGTTGAGGTCCTGCACCATAGAGGTGGTCTTGATACCGATATTTGCGCCAGTACCGTAGAGATATGCAGCGCCATTGGTACCAAACTGGAGCTGGCCGACAGCCGAGTTGCTACTACCTTGTATGCCTACTGTGTTAGCAGTATTGACATCTACTATCCAGGCATCATCACCTACCTGTAGTATGTTGCCACTGCCGAGCGTAGTGCGGTGTACCGCGCCGCGGATATCGCCATTGACATCGAGGGTATAGGCAGGAGTAGTATAGCCGATACCTACATTGCCACCATTCAGGATACGCATGCGCTCTGTTGTGACGGTGCTGGCAGTGCCGGCATTGCCGGTTTCAAATACGAGGCTACCATTATTGGTGCCCATGTCTATCGTACCTATACGACCATTGACAGAAGAGCCGGAGAATGTCTGGAATGCTACGTAAGCTTTATTGCCCGCCCCACCTGTAGTACTGGTGAGTTTGGCCAGGTCAGTAGCATTGGCAGATACTTCAAGAGGCGCATTGGCAGCGTTGGTACCGATGCCTACATTGCCCGAGTTGTTGTTGTATATCTTAGTGCCATTGGCAGTCCAGAGTGAGTTGATCACATTGGAGGTGATGGTGATACCTGTGCCGCCGGAGAGCGGAGACTGATAGTCAGTATTGGCCGTAGCCAGTGCGAGGGCGCCGGTGCCTGAGGTAGCCTTGATCAGGCCGCCGCCACTGAGGCCGCTGAGTGTCTCGCCTGCAAATGTAGGTGATGCACCTGTATGGATATTCTGAGGCGTGGAGAGTGTGATGGCACCTGTGCTGCCTGATACATTCACCTGATTGGTAGTGCCTGAGAGAGAGGTCACACCGCTATTGGTCACTGTCACGCTACCACCGAGCGCCACCGTACCACCACCACTGATACCGGTACCGGGGGTGATCGTGACAGACCCGCTGGACAGCGAGGAGGATGGTACGACGAAGTTTTGCGTAGAAATGACGTACCAGGCCGCAGTGGTCTTATTGTATAGCAGAGTGATGCTGGCTCCGCCGCTGGCGCTCACGATGTCTGCGCCGGACTGGGTGCGGATAGTATTGGCCGCCGTAGATGATGCCTGATTTTTGATGGTCATGACCTGAGTGGTGGTATTGACCAGGGTGAGCTGCTGCCCATCGGCACCTGATACCGGCGCGATGCCATATATACTGAAAGCTGCCGTAGGGCCGGAGATGCGATAGAAGCTAGCCTTGACACCCGTACTGCCCGATATATCAGGCAGAGAGATATTATCATTGGCACCGCCCGCAGCACCTCCGTTTGATAAAGTGAGTACCTGTCCCTCGCGCACGGATAGTGCACCATTCACATCCAGACGACTATTAGGTGAGGTAGTACCTACACCTACGTTCTGCGCCTGTGTAGTGACCACTCCTGCGGCAAGCAGTATAAGCAATGATGTCTTTAAGTAATTTTTCTTTGTCATAGTTTTGAATTCAACATACTCCGAAATTCGGCGTGCAAATATACGACCAAATACCCCAAAGTGTCGGTATGTTTCCGGATAAGTTATAAGTAGAGAGGCCAAAAGTCAATTGATTTATATCAGGTTCTGCTCATAAAATGACAATGAGCCTATTGTACATGACCATCGGCCATCATATATGCAGGATGAAATGCTCTCAAAAAGGAAAGTATCTGCTGCTCTAAGACTTATAAGCAGAATATCGTACTGCCGGCTATACGCGCCTGTCTGCGATATAGGCCATACAAAGATCTATGGTGGCCTGAATGCCCTTTTTGTGCGTGCGCTCTACGCCGTGAGAGGCGGCCACACCGGGCCCGATCAGGGCCACGCGATAGTCGCGGCCTGCGCGTAGCGCCGCACTGCCATCACTGCCATAGAAGGGATATACATCCAGTGCATAGGGGATACGGTGCGCCTCAGAGAGATCTACCAGCCTCTTGCGGAAGTCATAGTCATACGGACCGGAGGAGTCTTTGACACAGATGGAGCAGCGCACCTCAGTACCCTCGCAGGCATCGCCGAGCACACCCATGTCTATCACGAGCAGGTCGCGCACTGTATCGCTATAGCCTACTGTGCCGCCGTGGCCTACCTCCTCATAGTTTGAGAAAAATAGCTCTACCGGCGGCGCGAGCCCTTTTTCTTTGCACAGCCGTGCTATCTCAAAGAGTACAAAACAGCCTGCCTTATTATCCATAAAGCGCGACTTGATAAAGCCATTGGCATATTCGCGGTAGCGCGGCTCAAAGGCGATGATATCACCGATGTTTATCTTGAGCGCAGCGACATCCTCTTTGGTGTATACCTCCTCATCTATGCGGATGTGCATATTGTCTATGCTGCGGTGCGTGGTCTCGCGTTTGTGATTGGCGTGAGCCGATGGATCGTCAAAAAGCAGGGTGCCCGTGTAGACCTTGCCACTCAGGGTGATGATATTGACATACTCGCCCTCGGCGCTGGTGAGCAGCAGGCCACCCAGCGGGCTGAAGGTGAGCGTGCCGTCCGTTTTGACACCGGATACGATAGCCCCCAGCGTATCTACGTGTGCAGCGATAGCGAGAGTGGGTTTCTCGCCAAGGGCGCAGCGTACGGCACCCTTGTTGGTGTACTCAGGCTTGTAGCCTATCTGTGTCAGGTGATCGTAGATATACCGGCAGGCCTCTGAGGTATAGCCGGTGGGTGAGTCTATATTGACCAGCTCTTCGAGCGCTTTGTAGGATGGCATGCGAGATAGATTTGAGCGATCAAAGGAATGAAAATAGAAGGAATGCGCAAAAGGTAAGAAATGATAATGCCCAGTTGCTATATTTATGATCATTCATTCATCATGCATTATTCTTTGCCCATGCGTTCATTGATCCCTGTGCTACTCTGCCTGCTACTCTATGGCTGCAAGGCGCAATACGATACCGCCAATAAAACGGCGGACTTCTGCCAGGCCACGGTCTCTACCTGCGACTGGATACATGAGCTGACCAATGCGCACTACCAGGCCACGCTGGCAGACATCTGCATACCGGGCTCCCATGACGCAGCGATGTATATCACGCAGTACTGCACGGCCTTTGCCAATCATGGCAATACGCAGACGCAGTACCTGACCATGAAGAACCAACTGGAGGCCGGCCTGCGCATCTATGATGTGCGGCCTGTCTTCTTCAAGGGAGACTTCTACACAGAGCACTGCACCCGCTGCGATGGCCTGGGCTGCAAGGGTGACCTGCTGCGCAATATGCTACGCGATACGCGCGCCTTTGTAGATCAGCACCGCGAGCTGGTGATACTCCAGCTCAGCCACTACTGCCACTCCTCTCCTACTGATACGGCACTGCTGCACCTGCTGCAGGCCGAGCTGGGCGACAGGATCTACCGCAATACAACGGATGCTACGGGGCTGAAGCACTTTATCAATATACCACTGGAGAAGATCATAGGTGATGATGGCCACGGCAAGGTGCTCATCATACTGGAGGGCGGGCCGCATACACCTGAGGCTGAGATGCAGGGCTGGTTTGACCAGAGCCTGATACCGATGGCCGGTGGCTGGACCAATGACAACCACTACCCGGAGCTGCACGAGCACCAGCTCCGCAATTTCGCAGGATATATGAAGAACGGAGACGCTCTGTTTCAGTTTTGCTGGCAGATCACACAGCACAATGCGCAGGCTGTGCGTGGCGCTTTTGACCCTAACTCACCTACTACTATCCGCAAGGGCGCTGCTCATGCTAATGCGCAGTTACCGGCCTTCATAGATAGCCTGGTAAATGCAGGCACCATACGCCCCGGCAGGGTGCCTAATATCATCTGGGACGACCTGGGCGATACGCTGGTGACACGCCAGTGTATCAAGCTCAGCACCATAGGCCTGATGAAAAAGATGTAGGAATGCCGCTGTCAGCGCCTGCCCAGAATCAAGGCCAGATGACGGGTGCTATAGTAATACGTGGAGCGTGATGAGTAGTCATCATCGGGGTTTTGGCCCAGCGCAAAAACATACTCAAACATCGCATCAGAGATGCGGCCATCAGCCAGCAGCGCCTCTGCATAGCTGTCGCGCGCATTGTAACTCTCAGGATGAAACTCCTTATTCAACTGAAAAACTGCAACGGCAGCAGTGAAGTAGCCGCTCTCCATGAGGCTATAACCCTCACGGTTGAGATAGTCCTCGTCTATCACCTCTACATAGCTGCTCTCGTCGCCCATGCTCAACTCAAAATGATGAGCAGGCAGATAATCTTTGTAGAACTCATACAATGCACTGATGGAATCACGATCTCTAAGCGCAAACCGGCTCTCTAATGTACCAAGGCTACTCACGCTGAGAAAATCCGTATTGCACGGATTTGACTCCGATACGAAATCTGCCTCTGCATAGAGGCTATCCGGCGCGGGCCTGCCGTTGAGATAAAGCCTGTCTCTGACGCCATCGGCTGTGAGTGGCCTGTGATGTGTCAGATCTGTAGTGCCACACAGATAGATGATACACGACTCCAGCCTTTGCTTGTGCAGCATAGCAAAGGGCTCACCCTCTTTGACATTCGGCGGATCGCACCCCGCCCGCCACCAGGTGACCTGCACATCATAGCCGCCATGCGCGATACAAGCTGAGGAGAGATCCGGAGCGATAGAGACCACATGGCCTGCGGCGCGACGGAGCAGAGACCAGATATTCTGCGTGGTAGTGAGCGGGGCACCCAGATAGCTGAGCGCGCCTGTCATATTGTGCGAAGGGCTATAGGCAGGGGCGTGCACAGCATGATGCGTAGTGGCGATACACAGGAGCCGGGTCGTATCACGGTTCCAGCGAAAAGCCACTCCGGCACTATCATAGATATACCAGCATCCATACTTGTCCCAGCTCAGAAAACGCCCGTGCTCTGCTCCGGTGATACGGCGTACAGCCGCCAGCGAGGTCGTACTATCCGCGGGGATACCATTGACCAGCACATGCGTGGCGGTCATAGAGATATTGATCCCGGCGGAGGCACTATGTGCTATGAGCGCGAGCAGAAAAATGGATATTACTTTCTGTAGTGAAGTGTACCTGAACATGACGCAAATGAAAAAATTTCTACGAGGAATATGCAAGTCGCGGAAATGAAGAAATAGCAGGCGGCAGTGCCACGTACGTTTGTCATATTCCGCTGAAAGCCTATCACTGAGCCGATCGCGGTGCCGCCCTCATATCTCTCCAGCGTCTTCAGGCTTCCGATTTCCGGTCTAAGATTTATGAAGGACTGGTAGATTTTATGGAAACAGATCAAACAGACGCACGTGGTCACGGTCATCTACGCTATGGCAGCCGGTGCAGATCGTACCTTTATTATGGATAGTGTACCCTGTGCCTGCAGTATTGACCTCAGACCAGACCCAGCCACCGGCCTGCGAGGTATCTGAGGATAGTTTCTCCATGATAGCATAGCCGAGTAGCTGTGTACCCGTGCTGTCATTATGGAGTTCTTTCACGATCAGTGATCCCTGTGGGAAAGTACCACCTACGGGTAGTTTACCATTATCCGTGAGCGCAGAGAGCGCGATAGCATTGAACCGCACACGGAAATAACCACCATGAGCAGACTGCGGTGAGGAGGCGTGGACCTGCGTATCATTTTTATAATAGGTGAAACCTGTGCCGGTAGCTTTGGCAAATAGTGCAGTGTCAGTCTCCGGAGTGGTGACAGTAATAGTCTTGCGGCACTGAGTGAGTGCAATGAGAATAACGAAGAGAGGAAGCACTGAAAATATTCGGGTCATGGCAGTCGGTTGTACTGGTCAGACGGACAGGCCGCTGTATTCTTACAGCAAAAAAGAATGGCTACTTCACATGCTTCATCGCGTCATACTTCTCAAATTTCCTGACATCGCGCTTATTCTTCAGCACGCCCTCATAGCGGCGGGTGGTCTCAAAGCGAAAAGTGATCTCCGTGATGGGCTTGTCATTTTTATAGTAGCGTTTTGCGCCCCTGGCATCGGTGACCTCTTCATACCGGTCGGGACCAATGATGATAGAGGTGCGCTGTGTACTATCCCTGTCCGGCGGCGTGGTAGTTTTTTTGAAGTGAGCGAAGCGTTCCCGCTCTGCCAGCGCTTGCCGTATCAGTGCCTGGCGCGTATTGCGGGAGAAGGTATCTTTTCGTGAAGCGTGCTTCTCATATTCGTAGACTGCAGTGATATACATGCGTGATAGTTCCGGCCTGCCACTGCCCAGTGCGGCAGCCCTGGAGGCAAAGGAATCCGCACTCATCTCCACCGGCTCTACCTCCAGGTCTACGGGAAATTTGACCGTCTCGTCCGGCACCTTATTGATAATATGGTAGGACCGCGGCAGCATACCGGGCTTGTAATACAAAATGGTATAATCCAATCCGCTGGTATAAAACCTGTAGGTACCAGTTTTATCAGTGACGAACCTGCGGCTCAGTTTGTCTCCCTCAAAGATAAGGATCATGACGCCTGCCGCTCCCTGCCCTGCCTGGGTAGCTTTGCCATACACCTGTATGCGCTGCGCTGAGGCTGATAGCGTAAAAAACATAACTGTCAAAAGCAAGAGCCTTCTCATCATTATTAAAGTTACGAAACATCGGCGAGAGAAGAATTATCCACAAAAAGGTGAATAAGTATCATGACCGCTACATTTGCATATTTAGCATTTTATACTTATCTTTGCATTATCAATTTCAAACAACCTATGTCACAAAAACTCTCCTCCCTACTGGCGGATATACTGCGCCGCGCCAATCTCGACCCTGCTGATCCGCGTTTTGCCGATATGCTATCATTGACTACAGAGATCAATGATGATGTGCATGCGGATATCACGCAGGTACTATCCGGTATGCTGACTACCGAAGAAGCGCGCAGCAATACAGACCTGCAGCGCCACTTCCGCCAGCAGTCGCTAAATCCTGTGGATACAGAGATAGAGCGCTGGCTGGATGAGCTGAATGCCCCTGATGATATGCGTACCGAGATAGCAGGGCAAAAGAACAGCTACACCCGCCTGCGCCGCATACTGGAGAAGACACGCGAGATGGAAGCTCAAAAAGCTACCGCCCATACGGCAGCAGAAAAACGCAGTATACAGCAGAAGATAGATGAACTGAATACACAGCTATCCGCTATGCAGCAGCAGGCAGATGAGCGCATAGCTCTGGCGCAGAAAGAAAGTGAGCAAAGACTTACGGACTTTGCGCTGCGCTCGGCGCTCACTACGCGCAAGTATGCGAATACGAAGCTTTCTCCGAAGGAGAATAGTGACGATGCGCGTGCGCTGCTGGATGCGCACCTGCAAAGCAAAGGCGCAATAATCAACCTGGATAAAGACACTCAAACGCTACGCCTGATGAGCGCCTCCGCACCGGAGCAGCCGTATCAGGAGAGCGGGCGAATGATAGACTTCAATGACTTCCTGGATGGCTTTCTCGCGTCTAAGGGGGTACTACAGATCAACGACCCGGTCACGCCACGACCATCGGGTACTACCTTTCTCTCACACATCCCTGCCCAGGGCAGCATACCGGCATCTAATATCCGCGCGATAGCGGAGATGGATGCGAGATAATTCTGATGCTGGATACTTGATGTCAGATGCTAGAAAATGAAAATAGCCGAGAACCTTAAGCTATCAAGTATCAAGTGACAAGGATCCAGCATTGGATGTCATGCTAACCAATGGGGCATATCTAAACAACTAAAAAACAATGTCAGTAACTCTCACACAGGGGATTGCACCGTACCTGCTGCAAGACCTCAAAACCTTTATCGGGGCCAATGACCCCTCGGTGAAGATCACACCCGCAGGTATGCTCCGCCTGGCCGTGGAGCAGAGTCCGGATATACAGATACCGGACTACGAGCGCCTACGCCTCAATAACAGCCTGGGCCAGGTGAGCGATATCCGCTACTGGACCTACGAGCGCAGTACCCGCAGCGGCGTACAGACCACACGTGACTGCGACACACAAGGCACTACACCACTGCGCAAGGAATACACGCTGCAGGCTCCTAAGTACGCGCAGATCTCCTTCTCGCTGCCTACGGACTTTCTGGAGCGCTATACAGCAGAGGCTGTGTCACGCCAGTCTGTAGAGGGCAGCAGCTCTCCGCTCATGGAGGAATTTGTACGCCTCATCATGTCTCAGATACCGGGCCTGATAGACCAGATAGACTATGACCTGGTGAATAGCGTGAGCTTTGGCCGCAATGTGCTGCCGGATAACGGCCCTACAGGAACGCCAGCCAATACGCGCCTGGTGAACATCAATAAGGATGCGAATGTATTTGACCTGACGCAAGGTGTGGCTCAACTGCTGTACGAGGCAGAACTGAACGAGCTATACGGTGGCCTGAGTATCGTGGGCAATGGACTGTTTCACCAGTTCTCGCGCCACAATGATGCAGGCTCTGTGACCGCAGGTCTCAGCGGCCTGAACAACGCGGTGAATACAGGCGACTACCGCTTCTACTACGATCCTAAGACAGCCTCAGGCAGTACGCCATTTGGCCAGAATATGATCGGGGTCTTCTCTCAGGGCTCGGTGGGTTTCATCGATGTGAACAGGCTCGTGGGCTTCAAGCGTCTGGACTATGGTACGTACCAGGCATTCCAGATCGTGCTGCCTATAGAGACCGGCAGCGGTACACCGGCTACGATGGCCTTTGACGTAGAGATGCGCTTCTCTCCATGCGGCTATGATGTGGCACTGCCATACGGCAATGTACAAACACTCAACGCCGGCTGGACCGTGACCATCTCTAAGACCTATGGCCTATACCAGCTCGATACCAGCATCTACAATGGCAGTGATACGCTGCACGGCAGCAATGGCGCCCTGCGCTACCTGATCACTAATGATGCGGTGTCTATACCGTAATGACCTCACCCATCTGTCCGCCACGGCGGACATCTTCCCTCTCCGAGGGAGAGGGAAGAACCATGGGTGGAAAGAGTGATCGCTGACTAATAAACCCACAGCGGGAGGCAGCTGAGTCTCCCGCTATTTTTCACTGCATCTATCAAATACAAAACATAATAGAAGAAACCTATGGACTGCCTAATAGACTATATCGGCCTGCGCACGCAGGGCGGCACGGTGCCGGAGAGCGGCATGTATATCAATGACCTGCCGGGTATCACGGTATCACAGATCACGGACATAGCCAACTCGGAGCATGCGACATTCGTGGACGTGTGGGCTACGGTGCAGCGTCGGTCGGCAAAGATCTTTGAGACGGCATTTACCAATGCGATGGCGAAACGCTACCGGCTGAAAAAGATCAGCGAGGCCTTTCAGTTATCAAACAGTGTAGATGCTACCGCTATCACTCCTGCCGATACGGGTACGCTGCGCGGCATACTAATAGACTGCTACTACCTGAAATCGCCCTTTCACTATATACCGATAGACAAAGTGCATTTCTACCTGAAAGATCCGGTGCCAAATACGACGATCCCACTCTATGTCTATGAGGTACATGATACGACGCTGACGCTGCTGGATACTTTCTCCTTCACGCCGCAAGCAGGATGGAATGATGTGACGATCAATAAAAAATATGCGGACAGCGCGATGCTGTACATAGCCTATGATGCGACGCATGTGGACTCTGTCTCCCTGCAGCTGGATAGCCAGGACCTCGATGGCCGCTTCTGGGCATCTTATGACTGGTTTTGGTCGCACCTGTATCTACAGGGGGCGAGCTATGCGGACGGGCAGTTTACCGAGGGGTATGACACCTATGGGCTGACGGCTACGATCGGGCTGCAGTGCAGCTTTGATGTACTGGTGTGCAACTATAAAAAGGAACTCGCTACTGCCTGGTGGTACCTGCTCGGTGCTGATCTGATGCAGGAGCGTATCTACACCGACCGGATCAACAGGTACACTACGGTAGACCTGACCCGCGCAAAAGACCTGCGCAACCAACTAAAGCAGGACTTCCTCAATGAGCTACTGACCTTCGTAGACTCGATCCATCTGTCCGGTGACTGGTGCATAGAGTGCGATGAGCAGGTGAAGCGGGTGGAGGCGATACCGTAAAGGGGCGAGTGACGAGGGACGAGGGAAGCAAAGCTGCAATAGCTGATAGAGCTTGAAATTCTTGTGACAATACTATGACAATGCAAAAGCAGATATATGATAAAAACACTCGTACCTTGTGTACTGAAAATAAAAGGTCTATGAAGAAAACGTTACTCTTATTATTTATCCTCACCGGACTGTGTAGCTATGCGCAAGTGGTGGCGGTGAGGGATACATTTACAGTATTGCAGGCGAGCCTAGATACCTTTGACCTGGTGCAGAATGACACTTTCCCTGCCGGGGATTCGGTTTGTATCTCTTTGCTGGATAGCAATACGAGATTTACGCTGCTAGACTGCCGTAGGGTGGTGTATAGTGCGGATTCTTTTCATACGGGTTTGGACAGCGTGAGGTATCTGGTGTGCGATACGGCGATGGCTTGTGATACGGCAATAACTATAGTGAACATCAGCACTGACTACGATCTAATTCCATTGGCTCACTACACAGAATATTATCCAGAAGAAATTGACCATCTTTTTCATAATAGTAACTGTTCCTGGTTTGGTTATCAATATACTTTAATTAACCACAGCGGCCGTGCGGATTCGATACTGTGGTCTATTCAGTCGCTTTACTGCCCAGACTCTGTCAGAAAATTTCGACAAGACACCTTACGATTCAGACCTGCCAATCTATACGGAGTAGCTGATTATTGTGGGTCGGGCCGCCTTATTGTTCATTTGACCGCTACTAATCGTTATGGTTCCTTTACCCGGACAGATACTAGTAGTTGTTTATACGTCGAAGGTATATCAGAAATAGGTTTAGCGGAAATACATATGTCCCCTAATCCTGCAACAACCATACTCCAAATCGATATGTCACAAAACACCGACGCGATCACCTCGCAATACAGCGGCATAGACCTCATCAATATGCTGGGGCAAAGGGTTAAAAACATTCCCCGCAACGGTAATAGCAAGACAGTGCAGCTTAATGTCGCTGATCTGCCGGAGGGGATCTATAATGCGACGATCACCGATGCGATGGGAGAAACACGGATGCTTGGAAGGTTCACTATAGAACGATAGAACCATGAAGAAAACGTTACTCCTCTTATTTATCCTGACTGGACTGTCTAGCCACGCGCAAGTGGTGGCGGTGAGGGATACATTTACAGTATTGCAGGCGAGCCTAGATACCTTTGACCTGGTGCAGAATGACACTTTCCCTGCCGGGGATTCGGTTTGTATCTCTTTGCTGGATAGCAATACGAGATTTACGCTGCTAGACTGCCGTAGGGTGGTGTATAGTGCGGATTCTTTTCATACGGGCGTAGATAGTGTGCGGCATGTGGTGTGTGATACGGCGATGGCTTGTGATACAAATGCGGTCTTCATTCTGATAAGTGCCGACACCAATTTATTACCCCAAGCTCTTTTTGCAGAAGATACGGCTAATAATTTTGGTCCATACCCGCAGTGGTCCACGGGATTATTTGGATGCACTAATTCCTTCCAAGGTGTCAACGGCTGGCAAGATTACGTTCTTTTTAACACATCGTATAAAGCTGATTCGATTTATTGGACAGTGTTTGAGTTTAACACTGGAAACTATCCGTATCTAGATACGTTTGCCCGTTTCCGTGGAGATACTTTGATCTATTATCCAGCTTATTACGGTTACCCCCAAACTATTGCAGTTTGCATTACTGCTCTCAATAGATATGGCAGTACAACCCACTGCGACTCTTCCTGCAACCTGATATATGAAGGTATAAAAGAACTCCCTCTATCGAATATCAGCATCTACCCTGCTCCTGCCAGCAGGCAACTGACCATTGACATGTCTCAAAACACCGACGCGATCACCTCGCAATACAGCGGCATAGACCTCATCAATATGCTGGGGCAAAATATTAAAAACATTCCTCGCAGCGGTAATAGCAAGAGAGTGCAGCTCAATGTAGCCGATCTGCCGGAGGGGATCTATAATGCGACAATCACCGATGCGACGGGAGAAACACGGATGCTAGGAAGATTCACTATAGAACGATAGAATCATGAAGAAAACGTTACTTTTATTATTTACCCTCGCCGGACTGTGCAGCTCTGGCCAAGTAGTGGCCGTGGAAGATACCTTTACTGTACTACAGGCCAGCTCAGATACTTTTGACCTGGTGCAGAATGATACTTTTCCGGCGGGGGACTCTGTTTGTATCTCTCTGCTGGATAGCAATGCGAGATTTGCGCTGCTGGACTGCCGTAGGGTGGTGTATAGTGCGGATTCTTTTCATACGGGTTTGGACAGCGTGAGGTATGTGGTGTGTGATACGGCGATGGCTTGTGACACGAATGCTGTACACCTTTTAACAAGTCGCGATACGGCATTACTTCCTTTAGCAGACTTCTCAGAGATCACCACGCAAATCTGGGGGCCATGGGAGCAGCTACTATTTGAATGTCCCATTAGTGATCCATGGATTAATGGATGGCAAGGCCATATTCTTTTGAATACGTCGCAGCGGGCAGATTCAGTTTATTGGACCGTATTTGAGTTTTCCGGAAGGTACCAATATTTAGATACCTCTATAAATCTTTACGGAGATACGGTTACCTATTATCCCCGAGGTAGTACTGATGTCGTAGTATGCCTCACGGCATTAAATGTTTATGGCACTACAGTTCACTGTGACTCTTCTTGCTACTTGGGCTATGAGGGCATACAAGACTTAACTCTATCCAATATCAATATCTACCCTCTGCCTGCAAGCCAACAACTCACGATAGACATATCACAAAACACCGACGCCATCACCTCACAATACAGCGCCATAGACCTCATCAATATGCTGGGGCAAAAGGTTAAAAACATTCCCCGCAGCGGTAATAGCAAGACAGTGCAGCTTAATGTCGCTGATCTGCCCGAGGGGATCTATAATGCGACGATCACCGATGAACAAGGTGAAACCAGAGCGTTAGGCCGATTTACCATAGCGCGCTAGTTGCCGCTCATTATTCTCTATTATCTATTCATTATTCTCTAACCTAAGAAACCTATGCCTTTTACTTCCACCCTGATCCAGATCATCAATGATCATATTTCGACGCATTGTTTGTGTGATGCGCGATTTTCTAATGGCATGATAGCCGGTATCGCGCACGATGCGACGCGGCGCGATGATGACCACAATACTGTGGTGCAATATCCTGTGCTGGTAGACCTGGCCGGTGAAGGCACTGACATCAGCATCAGCGACACCTACCCTATCACGCTCTATCACCGTGTCCTCTCCAAGACCTATACGATGAAGCCTGCGGGCAGCTTTGGTGACCGGCAGAATGAGGTGACGGAGAAAACTGACGTGAAGCTGGTGGTAGCTGCATGGAGCAACCGCATCTCACTGAGCCAGGAGGACCTGGAGGCGCTGATCACGTCAAACTTTCCCGATACGATCGCCCCGGATCAATACGCAGGCTACCAGCTCTCGCGTGTGGCAGCCGTACTGCAGGGCAGCAACCTGAACCGCGAGCAGGTCTTCAAAGAAGAATACAAGGGCATACCCTATGACCTGAAGCCGGAGCAGATACTTTTCTCTATCAAATACCAGATAGAGGCTGACTATAAGAAAGGGTGCTTTAAGCTGCTGGAGTGCCAGAATTAGTATTTAGTAGACAATACAAATACAGCCCCCAAACCTCTCCCGACTGCATCGGGATCTGCGACCTAAAGGGAGGCTTTAATACAAGCGGACAACTTAGTTTACCTAGTATCTTATTCCCTATTCCTTATTCTCTATTCTCTATTCCTTATTCCCCATTCCCTAATACATATGAGCTACTACTCTCCATCTAACTGTGATATACTGCCTGACCACAACACGTCGGCCTGTGACAATATAGAATACGGGCGCATACGCAGTGCGGGTTTTATATTGCTGGACCACAGTTTTGACCCGGCTACTACGAGTGGCTGGACTACCGGTGTCCGCGACAGAAAGATCATCATCATACCCGAGACCAATGGTGACTCGCCCAAGGCTGCACCTGTGATGGCTCCTGCCTATGGCCTGCGACCAGAGTCCTTGATAGGCTATGAGTTTACGGCGCACTATACGGATCCTGACTTTATTGCCAATTGTGATTTCTATAGCGCAGCAGTGCGAAATATGAACTACAGGTTTTTCTACCGGACGTCATCTCATGTCTTCATCACAGATGCACCATGCTCTATCACGCCTAACCGTGATATCAAAAACGACCTGAACTCGGAGATAGTCTGGGAGGTGGAGGTGAAGTGGCTCTCGCAGTCCTTTCCATGTGGTACGACTACGCCGCCGCATGTATTTGACCCGGCGGTACTCAGTGGTATCCACATCGGTAGTGGCGGCGGTAGTATACCTGGCGGAGGCGGCACGGGTGGAGCGCCCACGGGATAAATGATAAACCGCCAAGAAGGCGAAAACGCAAAGGATATTTATAATAACGGGAACCATCCCGAATCAAATTTTTCTGCTGTAGCAGTGGCGCGGCTGGTTGTGGCGACTGGGCCATGCGCTGAGTGCAGCATCCTGCCCGGCATATAGGCAGTATTTTCTGAGAGTAGCATATGCCGCTGCTCTACCCTCTGAGGCCGTGTGCCTACTATTCATTTTTTCATTCTTTAAAAACACAAACAACTATGGCAGGATACTATCCTAGCGGCTGTGACGATCCGTTTTCACACAGTTGCGACCCCTGTGAACCCAGGGAATATGGCCGTGTGCGCAGCGCAGGCTTCATCCACAAGGACTTTACCTTTACCGATCCGACCAGCACCACAGAGTGGCAGGCGGGCATCCAGAGCGGTGCTATCATCGTGATACCGGAGACCAATGGCGATATAGCCAAGGGCGCAGCCAAAATGGGCGCAGGCTACGGCGAGACCACGCAGACACTGCTGGGCTACGACTTCTCGGCCAAGGTGAATGATCCAAACTTTGCATCCAACTTTGACTTCTACAACTCGATGATCGGCAAGAGGGACTACAAGTTTTTCTACCGTACGTCTACCAAGGTCTTCATCACAGATGTGACTGTGACCATCATACCAAACACGGAGGTAAAGAACGACCTCAATGCGGAGCTGGTATGGGAGCTGGACATCAAATGGATACACAGTTCTTTCCCTAAGCCGCATGAGATGCCGGCAAACATCTTTGATACTTGTTTTACGGCGGCGTGAGTACTGGTGGAACACTGACGCTCGATGATTTTTTCATCCACTGATCACACTGATAGAGTATCCCGGCAGCGCGCGATGACCTGCTGCCGGGTACTTATCCTTTTCTCAATCCCTTAACAATACACTTATGCTGAAAGCAAACTTTAAAATATCAGAAACGGGTGGCACTGGCGTGGTACAACTGCAGGCGCTGCTAAACTCTACTATAGGCTGGGCCAATGTGGGCAGCCCTATCACACTGGCAAATGGCCGGAAAACAGTAGATGACAATACCGATATAGAAATAGACACAACCGTCTTTGACGCGGGCATGACGTACCAGTTTCGACTGACAGATGTAGCAGGAACGCCCATCAGTAACACCGTAAACTATGAAATACCGGCCGGCAGCGAAGGTGGAAATGGCGGCTCAGGCGGCAATACTTTGCTGTACGTCTCTGTGAAATCGAGTATCGGATTTGTAAACGATACGGGTGACAATTGGACAGTCACATTCTCCAAAACCCCTGCCGACTTTAATACCTATCCTGCTACAAGCCTCGCGGGCTATCAGGCCGCTATCAGCTTCTACCAGGGCTGCACGCGCACCATGCTGATGGATGACAATCATGATGTGGTGACCCGTACAGAAGACTACATGACCACTATAGGTGGCCACGGCGCGGGTGTATATGAGGTGATCTGTATCTACCTCACGCAAGACGGTCGCAGCACCGGCATAGAGCGGCTGATCAAGGTGGATGATAGTGGCAATATACTGGTAGATGCGATGGCTGAAGGCTACACGCTGAACTATGCCCTGGATACTAGTATCTCTGTCAACGCAGTGGCACATCAAAACAACCAGCTATGCCCGGTGAACTGGACGTGTGAATCTTCTGACGGTGTAGTACAAAATATAGGTACGGGCGCAGTACAGACATTCACGCCTGCTACCGGCAATAAACTACTGATCTATGAACCGGTGGTAGACAGTACGATAGCTGACGACTACAATGGGAAATTCAGGGCATACATACAGGTCTCTCCCGCCATATAAAATGATAGCTATGTCAGAACATCTCAAAGGCGTGATCATCGCTATCATCTGCGGCGCCATAGGCTACCTCTGGAAAGAGCTGCAGCACCTGATCAAAAACAGTGAGGTGCACAGTGTGCGTATACAGCACCTGGAGCAGGACAATATGACGCACAAACAAAACTACAAAGACCTCTACGAGTCGCTCTTCAAAATGGTGAGCGAGCTGAAAGAGGACATCTCCGAACTAAAAGAAAAGATCCTGAAAACAAAACATGACTAAACTATCTCGACTACTCCGGCTGTGGGACGGCCTATGGTCCGTGCCTGCGGCATTCATCGCTTTCATCACCTTTGAGGACCTGGGGCGCATCCTCTTTGGTGCGGGCTTCGGCTCTTATGACCCTGCGGTATTTCAGGCGGCGCTGATAGCTGCCGTGGTGATGATCTTTACCAATACAGCCGTGCAGCTCGCGCTGAAATTCAACTTTCCCGCACTATGGGAGAGCTACCACACGTCTTTTGCGGAGACCTTTCACGAGCTATCCGCTACGCGCAAAGTACTGCTCACCGTTTTTATGTACTGCTTCTTCTTTTCACTCTTTGTGCTGCTCTTTATCAAGGTAGCCTGACCACTTCTGAACCTAAGACCATGCTCACCCTCCGCACCAATCTGGAAGCCGTGCTCTCTAAGCACCTGGACCAACTCAATGACCTGAAGCCCGGCGGCAAAAAACTGAACGCTGCCCTGCAGACCGGTGCGGCCCACGTACTGTCACTGAGCCGTGAGCGCATACACGCGCGCGGCCAGGATAGCGATGCCGGGGCCATAGGCGCCTACGATCAGCGACCGATGTATGTCTCCCTGAGTGCCTATCCCCCGCCAGGCGAGGCGGTAGGAAAAAACGGAGCGACAGCTTTTGCCAATGGCAAGGAGAGGCGATCGAGATACCTGCCCGGTGGCTACAATGAATATAAGACCCTGACAAGGCAAAACACCGGCAGCGTGAACCTGGTCCTGACCGGCGAACTGCGCGACAGCTATCAAGTGATACAAACGGCGGAGGGCTACGGCCTGGGCTGGACCGACGAGGAGCTGCGCACGCGCGCAGATGCGCTGGAGGCCAAATACGCTAAGAAGATCTGGCATCCTACCGAAGAAGAACGCGCCGCGCTGAGAGCGCAGATAGCACAGTACGTGAAGCAAGCGATGGCCTGATTTACCGATTTACCTGATTGCGGATTTACAGATTTGCTATAAGGCAAATTCTCTATTCTCTATTCTCTATTCCCTATTCCTTATTCCCTAAGAAAAATGCTCAAAGCAAACTTTAAGATCACAGAAACGGGCGGCAGCGGCGTAGTGCAGCTGCAGTCCTCAGCCGATGGTAGTACCTGGCTGGATGTAGGCACCGCTATCACCTTGACCAATGGTCAAAAGACCATAGACGATACCGCCAACATTACGATAGACACTACCCTCTATACACCGGGGCAGGACTACCGGTTTCGTCTCACGGATATGGCAGGCGCTCCGGTGAGCAATGTCGTGACCTGCAAGATACACGCCATCACCAGTGTGACTGCGGGGCAGAGCATCATAGACATGACAGACCACGGCGGTGGCAGCTTTACCTTTGACCTGCATGCCACGCCGTCACCGGTGCAGGTACCTTCCGGCTCCACGCTGACAGGCTATGACTATGAGATCAACTTCTGGCACCTGCTCACTGCTACACCCATAGACTCTGCCACAGACATGACCACAGATCAATCTCTCTCTGCCAGTGGCAATACGGACGGCATCTATGTGGGGCAGGTGAAATATAAATACTCCGATGGCACGGCCTTCACCGTGGCACGGCTGACCAAGGTAGATACGTTAGGCGCGGTCGTGCTGGACATACAGATCAATGGCTGCATGATCAGCAATGTGGAAGGCCTGCAAATGACCGATCAGGCACAGATCATACAGACCGGCTGTAGCTATGACATCCTATATGTCGCCCTGCAGCCTAATGATAACGTGACGATGCTCGCAGGCCCTGTGCCCGTCACGGACCCGCAGACCTTTAGCATACCGGCGGATACGATACTCATCCTGTATGTAGTGAGCTGGGACCAGACCATTTCAGATCACTTTGACCATGACTTTTTTCCCTTTCACGCTGTGACCATAGCCTGATGCCATGATGAGAAAATACTTTATCCTTCTGGCACTACTGCAGCTCAGCAGCCGCTCCCCTGCGCAGAGCTGCATAGTGCAGACATACACTGCTCAGGTAGGTGTGCGTGAGCGCACCGGCCACAATGATGGCCGCGAGGTGGAGATGTACCTGCGCACCTGTGGCCTGGGGCCGGGCTATGCCTGGTGTGCGGCCTTTGTGAAGTGGTGCTACACGCAGTGCGGCATAGATACACGAGGCATGACGGCGTGGGCAGGGAGCTGTATCTGCTGGCAGCATGTGATCATGCGCGACGGCACGGGCGCTGCGCCACAGGCCGGAGACAATATCACCTTCTGGGACTATGCGCATCAGCGCATAGCACACACGGGCCTGTATGACCACCGCATCAATGACTCCTTCTACGAATCTGTAGAAGGCAATACCAATGAGGGCGGCAGCGCAGAGGGCGACGGCGTCTACCGCAAAAAGCGCAGCTACCGGGCTACCTACATTATCTCACGCTGGACTAGCAATTGACAATTGATAATGAATAATTGAAAACTATACGAAACGTGGAAACGAATAAAATAACGATATGGTCCCTGGCTGGTAATGCGGCGCTCGTGCTGATAGTGTTGCTGCTTTTGCGCAGCCACGGCTGTATGAATACCCCTACCGAGATCGCAGTGAGCAAAACGAGCGATACCATCGTGCGCTATACGGATCGCACAGATACCATGTACCGCACCATCACTGCCTACGTACCGCATGTAGAGCGTGTGATAGTGACCCAACGGGACACCTTGTTTACAGAGAAAAGCGCCGCACCACTCTGCAGCGATACGGTGCTCTACGCAGACTCTATCTACAGGGCCAGAGAGTTTAAAGCCATCATTACAGATATCGTCACGGCAAACCGCATAGCCCGCCGCTCTATACAGTGGGCCGACCTCACACCGGTGACAGACCGCACAGTGACCAATAACACCACGCTGGAAAAGAAGCAGGCACTGTTGAAAGTTTACCTCGGCGCTGCAGCGGGTGTGCGCTATGCGGAGCCGCTCACACGTGGTGGCCTGGATGTAGCGCCTGCTGTGTCAGTGGTCATAGCAGACCGCTATATGCTGGACGCCGGCTACTACATACTCGGCGGTGAGATCAGCGCAGGACTCAAGGTCAAGCTGACCTTCCACAAATAATTTTCGTTTTGTTTCCATAGGTGTCGGCTGCATTCATACGTGAATGCAGCTTTTCTTTTAATATGGGCAATAGATTACACGACAGCGTTGTCTTATTCAATATCAATGTGTTGCCGTAATAAGTTTTGCCCCGCTGGCATGGTAGTTGAAAAGGTGAGGATGTAATCATTCTTCATCAATTTAAAAAGAAAGTATCATGAAAGGAATCAAAAGAGCAGCAGGCGCAGTGTTATTTGCAGGTATCGCTCTCCTGTCTTCTTGCGACAAGAATAACACCGCCTCTCAGGGCAGTATGTACAAAGTGCGGATGACAGACGCACCCGCAGCCTACGCTGCAGTGAATGTAGAGATCAAATCGGTACAGCTGATCGGTGCCAATGGCGAAACCGCTACTCTCAATACCAATACAGGTATATACAATGTACTCAACTTTAACAATGGTACCGATACCCTCATAGCCTCCGGCAATGTGAATATCAGCATGGTAAAGCAGGTGAAGCTCGTGCTCGGCACTAATAATAGCGTAGTATCCAGCGGCAATACTTACAACCTGGCCTTTAGCTCCACTACCGATGCCACTGTGACGCTGGATGTAAACCAGACAGTGACAGCCAACGGCACTACAGAGCTGATCGTAGACTTTGACGCCAATGCATCTGTACAGGCCAATGGCTCCGGCAGCTACACCTTCACCCCTACTATTCGCCCTATCAATGTAGATGCCTCTGCGAGCGGTATCATCATGGGCCATGTGTCTAATACAGGTATCGTAGCCGTAGTGAGCGTGACCGGCAATGGCCACACCTACTCTACCAGCCTGGCTGTGGACGGATATTTCCGCGTACGCGGCCTGGCCACCGGCAGCTATACTGTGACCGTGACCCCGCTCCTGCCGCTGCAGGCGCAGACCATGACCGGTATCAATGTGACCTCAGGCTCTACCACTGATATAGGCGTGGTGACCTTGTAAGAATCAACCGTATATAGAAAGCCGCATGGATCACTCCGTGTGGCTTTCATTCTGTCCTGTGGATACGATCTTACACTTACCATTATCAAACACTCAAAAGAACAAACACATGAAAGGAATCAAAATGCTGGCAGCAGCGGCGATCATAGGCGGCGCGATGCTGATCGGCTCATGCAAAAAGAATGAAACCACCGGTACCATGTACAAGGTGCGGATGACAGACGGGCCGGGCCCGTACTCACAGGTAAACGTAGACATACGCAGTGTACAGGTGGTGCGCACAGACGGCAGCACGGTCACGCTGAGTACCCATGCCGGCGTGTACAACCTGCTGCGCTACTCCA
Source organism: uncultured Chitinophagaceae bacterium (assembly GCA_964537475.1). GTDB lineage: Bacteria > Bacteroidota > Bacteroidia > Chitinophagales > LD1 > UBA1941. The sequence goes on from CAZIBY010000001.1 coordinate 194,579, forward strand.
ATGATATAGACACGCTCATCGCCTCCGGCAATGTGAGCGCAGGCACTGTGCAGAGCGTCAAACTGACACTGGGTAGCAATAACACTGTAGTAAAAGATGGTACCTCCTACCCTATGGCCATCAATAGCGGTGATGATGCGGGCCTGACCCTGGCCATCCATCAGAATGTAGTGGCCAATACGACCACAGAGCTGTTGGTAGACTTTGATGCCAACCAGTCTGTCGTCACGGATGACAACGGTGCTACCTACCACCTGCGCCCGGTGCTGCGCACCATAGGCCTGGATGTGAGTGCTACGGGTAGCATCATGGGGCACATCACGCCGGCCAATACCAACGTAGTGATCACCGTGACCGGCAATGGAGGTACCTTCTCCACTACTGCTACGGATGACGGGCACTTCCGCATACGCGGCCTGACCCAGGGCACCTATACAGTGACCATCACGCCGCCATCTCCGCTCGTGGCCGTCACGGTGCCTAATATCGTGGTGACTGCCGGCGAGACAGCCGATATCGGTCTGGTAGCGTTCTAAGATCTTTTCTTACCGGAAAAAAGAAGGGCCATGGCAGTAGCTGTGGCCTTTTCTTTTGTGCCGATAAAACTCTGCCTCCTGCCTCCTCTTATTTCTTGTTTCTTGATTCTGTTTCTTGATTCTTGACTCTTGCCTCTTGTTTCTTGCCTCTTGATTCTTACCTCTTGCTTCTTGTCTCTTGTTTCTTGATTCTTGCCTCTTGGTTCTTGCCTCCCATCTTATCCCCTTCGGGGAAAACCCACCACAAGGGCTTGCACTTTTGCCACAAAAAAAGGCGCTGCTGTAGCTATTTGCCTTGGCATGAAGTTTTCCTTATAGCCGGTGTATTTAAAAAACCGATACGCATTAAAATCATGAATCTCTTTTTTGACTCTTCGGCCTCTGCCCTCCGTGACCTGGTATCTTCTGCTGATGCTACCCTCTTTGTACATAATATCGCTGTGGACTATGACGGCGAGGTGATCATAGACCCTGAGCTGCGCTACCCGCATGTAGCCCTGGACCGCTATAAGTTTTGCATCCCTGTGCGCAAGACCAGCCTGCACAATCTGCGCAAGCTGCAGACGCTCTACCAGGCGCTGCTGAGCACCTTCAAGTTTGAGCCGCTCACTGTGAGGCTGGAGATGCGCGCCGCCGCATAGACGAGCTTTTTCTCTCTATATAAAGACCTGCGGGCTGCTGCAAACCGGCAGCCCGCGCCGGTCAAAACCCAAAATGAAACATCATGAAAGGCTTCGTACAAATAGTGATCATAGCCCTCAGCATGAGCTATGCCGCTGCCGCACTACCGGAGACTGAGGTCTTTGGCAAAAATACCCGTGAGGCTACCTTTGCCGGAGGCAACTTCTGGTACCTGGAGGCTGTCTTTGAGAGTGTGCATGGCGTGCAGGATGTGACCACGGGCTATGCCGGTGGCAATACTACGCGGCCTACCTACGCCACGGTACAGACCGGAGCTACCGGGCACGCCGAGACCATCGATATACACTATGACAGTACCCAGATCAGCTATGAGGACCTGCTGAAGGTCTATGTAGAGTCTATGGTAGATCCCGCCCAGGCAGACGGCCAGGGCGAGGACCGCGGCACGCAGTATAAGTCGTATATCTTCTACCGCTCTGCTGCGCAGAAAAAAGAGGCCGAAGACTATCTGGACAAAGTCAATAAGTCCGGCCGCTACAAGGGTGCCACGGCCATACAGGTAGTGCCTTTTACAAAATTCTATGAGGCTGAGGCGGATAATCAGGACTATATCCGCCGCCACTATGATGATGACTACGTGCAGAAGACGGCCCTGCCCCAGCTCCGTAAGTTTCAGGAGGAGCATCCGCGCATGATAGAGCCCGACCGCAAGATAAAATGAAGATACCTAAGAAGCCGTAAGGCAGCAGTCGTACTCAGTGGGTGGGTGCGGCTGCTTCATTTCCGGCGGGTACAAAGTGCGGGTTGTGATTTTCCCACAAACTATTTGGCACGGTTTTACGTTTATGAGTATAGAAGGTGCTTGAACTATTTCTTTCAACCCGTAAAACTAAAAGCCATGAATCTCAACTATGACCAGCAGCCCGAGGCGCTCATAGAGCTCCTGGCCAAAGCCGACCAGTCCATCTCTGACCACCACATCGCTGTAGACTACGATGGCGAGGTACTCCTCGACCCTCAGGTACAGTACCCCCATGTGCCGCTGCACAGGTACCGCTTTCACACACGGGTGTGGCAGGCAGGTATGCGCAGCACGCAGAAGCTGCGCGAGCTGCACCACACACTGATCACACTTCTGCACACAGGTGCAGACCACGGCGACCTCAGCCTCGCCGCATAAAGTAAATATTGCAGTGCCCGGCATGGTGTCTGTGGCGCTGCATTAAGGATAAAGGGTTATTGGGTTAAACAAAAGACGGCCGTCCGGTACATGGGCGGCTGTTTTATTTCCCCACGGGCCAAATCCGTCCCTCCCTGCACTGCGTATATATGGTACTGCCCACCCGCCTGACCCCGCCTCAAACAGTAAAATATGGACCAGGACCAGCAGCATCCGCACGAGAATCAAAGACATACACAACCATCTGACCCCACCCGCCGGCCACACACAGACCCCGATAGCGATATAGTGATAGATCCGGATATCTACTACACACTCATGCACCCGATGAGGGCTGCCCTGCGCCGGCCCGCTCCTGAGAGCGAGTGACCTGAACCTTGCTCTATTATTTATAGCCGGGCAAATCCGGCCACCAGTCTCGCTACGTATATATAGCAGATCCGGCGCCCTGGCATTCATTCACCCTAAAACAAAGAGCTATGCGCCACCGCTATGAGGAGCTGATACAACTGCTCCGCACTGCCTGACAGTGCCCCCGCCCGTTTAGTGTACCCTTGATATAGAAGAGGCAGTCGCTCCGATGGGGCGGCTGTTTTTGTTTTGAGGGCGGCAGCCGGGCTCTCCGCTACACTCCTCGCTCCACCCACTGGCCACGCCGCTGCGGGGTGCCGCTGCGATCCCTGCCGCAGGGGTAGCGCGGTGCGGGGAAGTTTCCCGCCCTTCCGGAGTTGTACTCCGGAAGTAGCTACTATAGGCACTTGTAGTGCCGGAAATAGCGCCGTGCCCGGTAAACAAAAAATTGCGCTACGAAGTGTATATTTAAGCCAAGACTGAAACTATGGGCAATAATAATCCGATACATGCTGAAGGCACCTATTTCCTTACCCTCACAGTTGTCGATTGGGTGGATATTTTCACACGACCAGAGTATAGGCATATCATCACCGACGCTCTTGCCTATTGCCAGCGGGAGAAGGGTCTGCTGCTGCATGCATGGGTCCTGATGACCAATCACCTTCACCTCATTGCCTCTGCCCGAGAGGGCCATCACATATCAGACTTCCTCAGAGACTTCAAGCGCTTTACCAGCCGCCGTGTAGTAGATGCTATCAAAGAAATACCAGAGAGCCGAAGGGAATGGCTGCTAAACCGATTTGAGCATGCGGGACGGAATGACAATAAAATAAAAGATTATAAGTTTTGGCAAGAAAGCAATGAAGCTAAGGAATTAGTCACGCATGAGTTTATGCAGCAAAAGCTTCACTATCTGCATGAGAACCCTGTCCGTGCCGAGTGGGTAGACAGAGCGATAGATTACAGATATAGTTCTGCTATAGACTATGCGGGTGGTCGTGGTATCTTGAGAGTGGAGCTATTATCATGAGAGATGCGTGGCGGACTACAAGTCCTGATAATAGTAACTTCCGGAGTACAACTCCGGAAGAGCAGAGGTTTACGATCTTGCGGGTAGGTCATTGTATACTTTACATAGTACAGTTGATCAAGGAATGCATCATTTCCTTATTCCGATTAATACAGGTACTTCAATGGTTATTGTTAAAGCATGTACACAAAATTTTTGTAAAACACAAAGAATGATACAAAATGAAAAGGATTAGAATCATAGTTATGACCTTAATCGTGATTTTCGGACTTGCTGCTTGCCATCATGAAAAAGGTTATACCAATACACAAAGCAGATTTGTTTACGACAATAGTTTTAGACTTGGTAAATGGTATTCTATAACGGATAGCGGCACTACTTCCCAAACCCACAATACATCCCTAGATACAATCTGGTTTATTAATGACACACTAGCGGGATGGACCGGTTTTGGTGGTAATCCTTACTCATATTTTAAAACTTATATTGATCCCAAAAGTATTTACAATTTAGTCTATTTAGTCCCTGATCCAAACGACTATACAAGATTTGATACAGCCATTCATCAATTCGGATTTACACCTACAGGAGATACTCTTACTATCTATTGGAGTTTTTCTACTTCTCCTCCCCAAGCAGAGGAATATCTTAAGATGAAGTAGTCCCCCTCTAGTCCACCAGCCCCCCATCTAGTCCTCGTCGTAGGCGAGGATTCCCAACCTTCGCGTTTATAAAGCGAAGGCCCCAGCTGTTTGGGATTTGTAATCCCGCCCTTCCGGAGTTGTACTCCGGAAGTAGCTACTATAGGCACTTGTAGTGCCGGAAATAGCGCCGTGCCCGGCAAACAAAAAATTGTCTGGCGTGCACAAAATCAAAACAGCCAACCAAAAAACAATTGGCTCACTGTGTTCTAATTGCAAAGTGCTTTACCGATTTTAAGAATTTAATTTTCCGGTATCAAAGGCGTGGGTCTAGCTTCGCATCAGATACCGATCTCATCTGACCCGAAAACTTTCACCTTTGAGAAAACGCTTAACTCCTCTTAGCTTTTTTAGAAACTATCTGGCTTGCAGTCATGGGGGCACTGCACATTTGTATGTGATACAGCAGCAGAAATAAATGGATGCACAAGAGGCTCAAAAGTAATCCAATGAAAAAAATATTATTGTCAATACTGCCTATGGTCCTGATACTGGACGCCTGCAAAAAACATGATACATGTGGCAGCAGCCAGCCGGTGTCGGCCTATTTTACCATCAGTGAGGCTTGTAGCGGATGCGGCAATAGCACGCAGCATTTTATACCATATCATACCGACACCATTTTTGGCAACCAGGCGACATTTGATGCCGTAGAGGATGGTGCACAATATGAATGGTACATAGGTGCAGCGACCTATAGCACTCAGTCTGTCACATTAAGCTTTGCAAATGCGCCTGACGGTGGAGTGATACCTATACAGCTCATAGTCAATAAAACACCAGACCATGTATGTCACCCTCTGGATGATGGCATAGATACACTGACCCGATACCTCTATATAGACCGGCACAGCAGGATGGTATACGGCTCATGGTATGGTAGCTATACTGATAGCCCCGGTGTATGGTCTACGGTGACCATCTCTCCTCAGTACAATACTTACGAGCGCGACACATTCCCACGCATCTCAGGGTTATACCCATATGTAGACTCGATGGTCAATATCGGCAGCCAGTGGGATTTTCGCCGGGAGATGTATTGGGAGCTGGCCTATGGTACCTTTCCGGATATGTCTGGTGTGGCGCTGGTAGACTCTACTGATCATAATATCGAAATAAACTATCACTGGATACCAGACTCGCATGTCAATCAATTTAAGAGCAGAACCTTTAAAGGAAAAAGAATATAAAAAACAACTTTATATGCCGTGCTACTATTGGCCTGCCCGCCCTTCGGGAGTTGTACTCCGGAAGTAGCTACAATAGGCACTTGTAGTGCCGGGAGATAGCGCCGTGCCCGGTGTATCGGATCTTCACCCTTTTGCTGTATGGACATTATATAAAAGCGTTTCGGCTAAAGCCGCAGAGAAACGCCGCGAACGATCCCCGGCCTGAAGGCCGGGGCTACTGAAATTCCGGAAATTTGTCACTGTAAGTTTTCCCGATGAAGGGCTGCCTCGCGGCAGGGATCGCAGCGGTACCCCGCAGTCCCGACCCTTCGGGACGAGGCGTATAGCGGAGAGCCCGGCTGCCGCCATGAACTGAAACAGAAAAGCCGGAGTGTGTACCTCCGGCTCTCTTTCTACCTATGAAAAACAAACAGAACCAATCCTAGTCTGAAATCCCCCGGCCTGCGGCCCCCTCCCGACCAAGGTGCGGGATCTGCGACCTTGTCAAGGGGGAGTGTCAGCCATTTTCTTTATACGAGCATTGGCAGCGCCTGATAGAGGAGCATGTCAGTTGTATCAGGTCAATTCAGCTTCCGCATCAGGCTCATGGGGTCGGTGATGGTGGCTTTGGAGCGGGCGGGTTTGGTGTGGGCCTTGAGCAGGGCGGTGGCGGTCTGGCGAAAGGCATTGAAGATGTGCCTATCGTCGCGCCAGTCGTAGCCGGCGGGGAAGTCCTCGTCGAGTTTCTTCATGATATCTTCACGTTTCAGTGCGGCAAACTTGGCCGCAAGCATTTCTTCGGCTTGCCCGCGGTGGATGCTCATGAGCAGCGCTGAGGTCTTTTGCTTTGCTTTCACCGCGGGCGGTGCTGTCTGTGGATCTACGTCTGCCCTATCGGTGCCCCAGCGCGCGGCGGCACCACGGCGGCCACCGGCGGCAGACTTTTCGCGCCAGGCTTTCTGCTTGCTGCGCTCCATATCGAGGCGGTCATGCGTGAGGAGTTTTTTATTGCTGCGATCACGGGTAAACATGCTGCGCACTACCGTAGCAGTCTCTGTGGTGCAGCCCTTGCCGATGATGCGTGCCAGCATATCGAGGTCTGCCGGCAGCGATCCGGTGAGCCAGCAGTAGTCGAGCGCGCGGCGGTAGGCACCCTCCTGCTCGAGGGTCATGACGGCTATGCGCGCGGAGCTGATGGCGTCCTTGGGGTACCACTGGTAGGAGGGAGATTTTTGTGTCATTGGTGTCAGTTTTTTTTGCGGTGCTGTGGATTTGTTTTAGGTCAACAGTCGACGGTCAACGAGGTGGAAATGATCGCGCTTCTGTGGACCGTGGACAGTTGACTGTGGACCTTTTCAAAAAGGCAATCCCCCATTGTGGAGGATCAGCTCGTCGCGGCCTACGGGTACGCAGAGGGTCCAGCTCTCGCCGGCTATGAAGACGGGCTCGTCTACGGCCTCTGAGATGGTGAGCAGGGCGCTCTCGCGCAGTCCCTCTACTATAAGGCTGACTTTGATCCGGTCGCCAAAGGTCTGCTGTAGCTGCAATGCGGCGTCTGCCAGTGTGTGCTCCAGGTGGCGGAGCTCGAGAGGTTTGGAGGGAGTGGTTTTCATTTCTTAGTATTTAGTAGTTAGTATTTAGTATTTAGATGAATGCGGGCTAATGCGATTGGATTTTGATGTGTCGTTTGTGTGTTTGGCTTGCGCTTTTATAGCTAGTGTGTCAAATCCCCCTTACCCCCTTTGTAAAGGGGGAATGTCAGCATGGTCTGCGTGATGGTACATGTGGCGCTTGATGTTTTGATATTTGTCATTCATTGTTGATCCTATAGCCGGCCCTCCAAACCTCTCTAAAGGGAGGCTTTAATACAAAGGATCCGCCGCCCTTCATCTTTTTATTGCTTGACATTATTCACTATTCTCTATTCATTATTCTCTATTCACTATTCTTCCCACCACTTCAGGGGCCGGATGTATGCTCTGACGTCTTGGTATGACTCCCGGCAGTCATGACAGATGTAGTTGCCTACGTCTGCCATGTACTGCGGCTGATCAGTAGCAGAGAGGCAGGCGGCGCAGAGGCGGGGAGCTACGCGCGCGCCGTGCCCGCGGGAGTCGCAGAGTCCTGCCGCGACCATGTGGTTCTCTACTGTGAGGGAGTAGGTCTTCATAGATTCCTTTTGGGTTCAGAGTGGTCGGTATATCAGAGCGCATCCATGCGGTTGCGCGGTGGCTGGCGTTTGGGGTTGTGCTTTTTGTATCGGGGCTGTGTGCCCCCACGGCCTGTGCGGGCGGGCTGCAGTATGAGCCGCTCCAGCGCGGCGAGGCGCGCCTCTATGGCGGCGTAGCGTTCGGGTTTATTCATAGGTCATGGTTTGTTTAGTAAAGATCATCATCGCTCAGTGCGGCCTGATGGGCCAGCCCGAGATAAAAGTGGTAGACACGCACCAGGTGGTCATGCACGGGCTGCGTATCTGTATATGTGCGCCTCACATCGCAGAGCGGGAGGCCGGTACCTGCTACGGCTGCCGAGGGGCCGTACTCCCTGACCCAGTCCTGCACACAGCGCTGCCAGCGGGACAGGTCTTTGTCCTTTTCACCTTTCATAGGCTTGATTATTAGTTTGATATAATTATATTTGCTTTGAAATAATCAAACCTGCGCCGGCGAGGCTCCTGTGATGGGAGCCACCCCTGCGCCCCGGTGAGACTATCAGAGCGGATACCGCTACCTGCCGGACCGGTGGAGTGTCACTGACCTATGATCCTATGCTGCCGTAACGATGATACAAACCTAAGTAAAACTTTGAACTATTTAAAGTTTGTAGGTAGCAATAGTTATTCAGATTCGTGTGAGTAAATAAATGCGATGAAAAACAACCTGGAGAAATTTCGCACGCAGCTGGGCCTGACCAAAAGAGCCTTTGCCGCCGCTATAGAGGTAAACGAGGGCAGCTACAACCGCATGGAGGCGGGCGCGCTGACCGTGAGCGCCAATACGATAGCCGCCATCAAGAAGACCTACCCTGATGTGTCTATAGACTGGCTGCTGTACACAGACCCTGCTTTGAATAAATCAAAACAAGGCGCGCACATCTCTCCCACCGTGACGGACCAGCTGATCATGCGCGTACCGCTGGTCAATCAATATGCCTACGCAGGCTACCTGAGCGGCTTCTCTGATGAGGAGTACCTGGAGGAGCTGCCGCATATCCCCTTCTACGCAGACCGTGAGTACAAGGGCACCTATATGGCATTTGAGGTGCGGGGCGATAGCATGGACGATGGCACACGCGATGCGATACTGGCGGGCGATATCGTGCTGTGCCGTGAGATAGACCGCAGCTACTGGCAGCACAAGCTACATATCCATAAGTGGAACTTTGTGATCGTGCATCGCACGGATGGCATCATCCTGAAGCAGATCACTGCACACAATGTAGCGGCAGGGGTGATCACAGTACACTCTCAGAATGCGCTGTATGAAGACCGCAAGATCAACCTGAAGGATGTGGTGCAGCTCTTTAACGTGGTGAAGATAGAGCGGAAGCTGTAGCTGCATGGGGTTTAATCCCGAGTGCACTACACAGAGGGCACGGAGTTTTGACGCAGGGGGATAGCGGTGGTAGAATGCTCCTTTTCGCTCCATAGATACACAGAGCAACAGATCACAAAACAGATCGGTCAGCATGGTCAAAAAGGTTGTATGTTAGATATATGCTAATTTGTAAAAAACTTAGTTTACTGCTTGGATTCGTTTGGGTCTTAAGCAGTATCTCATTTGCTAATGATAATCCGGTTTGTGATTCAATCAAATACCGGAACATTGTTTATGTATACAAAGTTTGGCCTTTGGGCAATCAGTCTTACTCAATCGAGATCGAGCGTATCAACATTTCAAAAAGGAAAATGCTAGTACAGGTTGATTATGCCAACTATGCAGTGATAGATTCCTTGCATCCTATCGCCAATGATGACACACTTTATGATGCCTTTTCGAAAAATACACATAAACGTGAGAAAGCTATTGTATACAGTAATGGGATAAAGTGGGAGCTACATCACTGCCAAGGTGGACCACTCCGTGAACTCCTTCATCCCTATGCTACTTCAAAAAGAAAGTTTATAGTTTTCGCTCAGAAGGAAACAAGTAGATTTTATTTCTACGAGCGCTTCTTTTTCGTTTCAAGATTTCGGAAATATGCAGGAAGAGTAAAGGTTTCGAAATGTACTCCGTCAAATAAAGTCTGTTTTGTAATAGTATTGAAAAATAATTAAGAACAGGCAAGCGGATTAAGCTTTGACATATCTGAAATTGCCCTATAATCAAGTCTAATGGACGTTCAGACATTCATCGCGAATGAGACACTAATAGTCTGAATCAGAATTCAGAGGATTTTAGAATTTTCCCAATCAGTGCAAATACAATTTAAAAACACCTGAATTCCGTAGGAATGCTGGCAGCTGAGTGTTTACCGCAAAATAAAACTGCCACCCGGATAGAGTGGCAGTGCGCATTATAAGTTTATCGTATCAGTTATTGTATCGAGTTGATCTCATTCATCACCTCTGGCTGCGCCTGGCCCGCCTTGAGGTCTTCATAAAACTTCGCCGTAGTGACAGAGGCATATGGCCACAGGAAGAAGAAGCCGATACCAAGTGTGAAGATGCAAAGGATGGCGAGTAGCATGAAGCGGAGCTGCAGCGTGAATAGTTTCAGTTTGTAGCCGTCCATCATCTCCATACTGCGGTCTACTGCCTGCATGGGCTGCATGGTAGGATTGTCTGCCAGTATGTAGAATGTCATGGAGTAAGAGTACGCCTTGATGATACCGGGAATGATGAGCAGCAGCATCCAAAGAACGGTGAAGAGCGCCACGAGCAGCAGCGCGAGCATCGAGTTACCAAAATTGTCAAAGCCCTTGAAGATGTCTCCTGTAGCTGCCTCCTGCCTGCGCACGATATGCAGCGAGAAGATGGCGATGCCCAGCGCCAAAGGCCCTCCGAGCACGATAGAGCCAAAAGGTACGAAGCCGGCTACCATCGATACGACGATGTAAACGATGAAGGTGACGATCGCGGTGCCCCATTTGCCGGAGAGGTCCTGGCGCGCGTCATTAAAGATCTGGGAATTAGGTGTTGCCATATGTATGTGGTTTAGTTTGAGGCAAGATAGGTTTATTTCTCTCACATCCAAATTCCACCACCTGAATATCAGCCGCCATGCACAGGTGCCGTGCTACTACCCAGGGCCTCGAGCATTTTGTGCAGCGTGCGGCGGAATGCCTCCACCTCGCGCGCTGTGAGCGGGCTATCCTGCATGCCGGCTATGAGCGCCTGCGGGATGCAGGGCGCCTTTTGCTTCAGCTTTTTGCCGCGCGTGGTGAGTGACACGAGCACCTTGCGCTCATCATCTGTGGCGCGCGTGCGCTGTATGAGCTCCTTCTGCTCCATGCGCTTCAGCAGCGGCGTGAGCGTATTGGTCTCCAGCAGCAGCTGCGCGCCGATATCAGACACTGACTGGCTATCCTGCTCCCATAGCACCAGCAGCACGAGGTACTGCGGATACGTGATATCGAGCTGATCCAGCAGCGGCGTGTAGAGCTGCGTGACGAGGCGCGATACCGCATAGAGCGGAAAGCAGAGCTGGTTTTCCAGCAATAGCATTTCTTCGCCTTTCATCAGAGCAGCTTTTTGATAGCGGGTTCTATCTTCTCTGGTGTAGTGAGCGGGCTGAAGCGCTCTACCGGCTTGCCATTGCGGTCGAGGAGAAACTTGGTGAAGTTCCACTTGATACGGCTGCCGAGAATGCTACCAAGCTGCGACTTGAGGTACTTGAAGATCGGATCGGCATTGTCGCCATTCACGTCTACCTTGCTCATGATCGGGAAGGTCACGCCATAGTTGACCTGGCAAAACTCCTGTATCTCTCCTGAGCCGCCGGGCTCCTGCTCGCCAAACTGATTGCACGGGAAGCCGATGATGACGAGGCCCTTGTCTTTGTACTTCTCATAGAGTGTCTCCAGGCCGGCGTACTGCGGGGTGAAGCCGCACTTGCTGGCGGTATTGACCACGAGGACTACCTTTCCTTTGGTATCTGCCATGCTCATGGTCTTGCCCGCGAGTGTACGGGCGTCAAAATCATAAAAGCTTTTGTTTGCCATTTGTTGTTGTATTGATCGTTGTGAAATGTAATTGATAACTAAGAGTGTGGCCACGCCCAGCAGAGCGCCGATGAGTACGTATCGGATGAGCTTTTTCATAGTGCCTTATTTGCTTCTTGTTTTTAGTCGCTGTGCTATCACTGCCAAGACGCCTGTGGACCAGAGCGCCCAGAGGATGAGCACGGGCTGGAAGAACAGGCGGATGAACCGCTTGCTATCTGTATCGAGGCCAAAGGCACTGCGGTGGTCTACGTACTGGGCAATATTGCCAGGGAAGACGGCTACGTAAAACAGGGCGAGTGCGATACCTGTCTCCACGCGCATACCGCGCCAGAGTACCATAGCTGCGCCGAGCGCTACCTCTACGATACCGGAGAGGATCACGGTGAGGTCTTTGCCGATAGGCACCCAGTCTGGCACCTGCGCCTGAAACTCTGCGCGCTGGAAGGTCATGTGACCGATGCCGGCTAGCAGCATGAAGAGGCCGAGTATGATGCGGGCTATGTTCTGTACTATAGAGGTTTGGGTATGACTCATATCGCTTGCGATTATATCGTGTGCGATACAAATGTAGGAAGCTTTTCGGGAAAAGCAAAAATTATTTATGCGGGGGCTACGCTCGACACATAGAGACAGAGAAAAGTCTTGTGTGAAGATCTTTTAGCGCTGAGGCAGGGAGGCCGGAGGGAATACATTTTTGAACCACCTGCCTACCGGCAGGCAGGCATAGAACACATAGAGACAGAGAAAATACAGAGAAATCAGTGAAATCTTGTGAAGCATCCCTCACGGTAGCAAAGGCTGAAGCCGGGCCAAAGGCTATAAGACCGCCATAAGATAGAATGCAGTAATTCAAAATTTATCCTATACTTGTGGCTCACCATTTATAAAAACATTTGAAAAAGATGAAAACAATCAAACTCCTCCTCTGCCTCGCTGTGCTAGCTACTGCCTTCTCCGCCTGCAAAAAAGACAACACGACTGCCAATGGCCACAGCAACTGTACAAACACTTTCCCCTATGTAGCCGCTGGCCATAGCCTGAGGTATGCCATTACGTTCACTTTTAGCGATGATACGGTATTGACTGTGACCTTTGCCAATACCAGCACCTCCGGTGTATATCAGGCTACCAATGTATCTGACCAGGGCAACTATAACGCTACCGGCTATCTGCAGCCGTGCAGTGGCAAACTGTATGACGGCAGCTCTATAGCCGACGTGCAGACCACGGCCAACTATGAGCGCGTGAGCAGCGGCAGCACCGGTGACGCCTGGACCGAGACAGTAGGCCAGTCGGTATATGAGTATGCGATACTGGGCACCAATGTACCTGTCACGGTGCCTGCGGGTACTTTCACTTGCACCAAAATGACGTACCACCAGCGCAATACCTTTAATACTGACACCATCTATTTCAGCCCTGCGGCCGGCGATGTGAAGTATGATGGCTTCCTGCTCAGCTACGAGCTGGAGAGCAAGAACTTCTAAGCTATACGCTGATAAAAGATAGAGGGCACGGAGCACATCTGTGCCCTTTTTTATTGCCGGCAGGATACCTACTCCTCACTGTTCCTGCATTTCACCTCATATCGCCGCGATGTATTTTGTCGCTTCTTACCTTCACTATACAAATGATGGCCGCTACCTACATGTCGAAATTTGTACGCGCAGAGAGCCGCCCGGCAGAGGAGCGCTTTGCATGCAGGCAATATACCTCGCAGTGCGATGAGCACCTGATCATACGCGATGTGTACCTGCCCGCTGAGTCAGATGTGACGCTGAGCACTACGGGCTATGAGCAGCATATCGTGCTGCCTGTAGCCGGGGCGCTGCTCTTCACCAGTCCTGATGAGGCTGAGTGGCCGGTGGTACCGGGGCAGCTAGTGGGAAGCTTTGCGCGGGAGGTGGAGTTCTTTACCGCGCATAATGCAGCACCGGAGGAAGGAGCCAACTTCCTGCACGTAGCCCTGCGCGATGCTGCGCTGATGGCACCGCCGGGTAGCCGCAGTATCGCAGCGGTGGCGCTCACGGAGAAGAATAAACTGATACGCGGCAGCGGCTTTGCGGAGCAGCTCATGATAGGTGTGTATGACAGCCGCGTGAAGGGTCACTACAGAGTGCGTGACGGACACCGCGTAGCAGCATGCGTGATCAACGGATCATTTGAGGTGGAGGAGCGCCTCATGGAGTACCGGGATGCACTCTGCCTCTGGGACACGCCCTACATAGCGTACCAGGCGCTGACAGAGGCGGCCATCTTATTACTGATAGAATATTTACCTGCTAAATCCTCATAATCATGGAAAGATCAGAATTCATCAAAAAAGGTGCGAGCTACCTGGGCATGACCCTTATCGCCCCTGCCCTACTGCTCACCAAGCGTGCTGACGCCTGCACCGCTGCCGCACAGGAGACGGCAGGGCCATTTCCCACTATCAATCCCGACACGCTGGTGCGCAGCAATATCATAGGCACGCGTACGGGGGTGCCATTCACCATTAATATCACGGTGAAGAACATCAACAACTCGTGCAATGCGGTGGGTGGTGTGATAGTAGATATCTGGCACTGTGACAAGGATGGCTACTACTCTGAGTACGGTGGCTCGGGCATGCAGACGGTAGACTTCACGCAGGAGACATTCCTACGTGGCAGGCAGACCACTGATAGCAACGGACTGGTGACGTTTACGTCCATCTTCCCGGGCTGGTACCAGAGCCGAGCAACGCATATACACGTACACATCTACACGGCTGACGGCACGTCTCTGGCTATCTCGCAGATCGCCTTCCCGGAGGGTACGGGCAGCGCGGTAGAGACGGTGAATGCCTCTACGGCTAATGGCTATACGAAGGGCATGACGGGCTACACGTACAATGCATCTGATAACGTATTCAGCGATGGTACGTCTACGGAGATGGGTACGGTGACGGGTGATATCACTAACGGCTACGCGATAGCGTGGGATGCCTACGTGAGCGCGCCTGCTACGACGGGTATAGGTGATGTGGCAGCGGAGAGTGCCTTTCAGATACGGCAGAACTATCCTAACCCTGCCACTGCGGCTACACGCATACCGGTCACGCTGCAGTCTGCGTCTACCGTACGCGTGTATGTGCTAGACCTGCAGGGCCGTGAGATCAGCAAGCAGTACCTGGGCAGTATGAACGCCGGTGAGCAGACGCTGGATCTGGATGTCTCATCACTCGCTGCCGGCAACTATATCTACACGGTGAAGGTGAACAACCTGGCGGGGACGTTTGCGCAGTCGAGGATGTTTGTGAAGGAGTAATGCTTACTACACAGAGGACACGGAGGTTTCGCGGAGGGCACAAAGGGATTGGTAAACAGCCAATACGCTTTACCGCATAGAAATGCAATAGAATATCCTCTACTTAGAATAGGAGGTCGCTTCTTTGAGAGCGGCCTTTTTTATTTTTGATTTAGGATTGTTGATTTATGATTGACAGATAGAAACATGAGGTATAACATTACATCGTTATTAAATCTCGGAGCTGATAATGCAGACCTTGCGACGAATCAATGGATGTTCACCACCGCGACAAAAGGAGTCTATTACAGCCTGCCTGAGTGCAGGCTTCAGTATCCTCTTACTGTATATGTGATGCCCGCCACCGCCCATATTGGGAAAATTGTCAAAGGCATGTAATGTAACTGTGGTGATAGTATCCGGCGGTAGCGAAATAGGGCCAGACATGATCAAAGAAAAAGGGCCAATAAAGATCCGGTATACACCACTGGCGCATGTGGTATCAAAGCGACCCAGGGAATCGGCACTAGCATTATATAACTGTGTTGAATCTTTCGATAGCGTGATCTGAGCAAATGCTCCGGTCCACCGCATATTCCGATCTCTGTCTACCAGCTGAAGATGGATGCCAGCACGTCCCGCGAGGGGAGACGGAGCATATGATACTGTGGTATCAGAGGTCTGGACCTTGCACTGGAATTTGTAATGAAACATATAGCATCCGCATAGGGTGCTCAGGAGCAAAAGGCATATTATGATCAGATGTGTTTTCACAGATGAAAGGTATAAAATGCCGGGAGGAAATATATCACGAGCACGTAAGGGCAGAGCACCGTACCCCACCCTAAATGAAGTCATCGAGAATGATCCCGCTACTACGGCGTCGTTGAAAAGATAGCCGTGGCCTATAAGCTCGCCCGGCTGAGTGCACTAACTGAGAGGTTCCTTTACCCTGTATTTACTTTTCCTGAGATATGGCATTTGAGCAGTGCGCAACTTACGATCTATGGTAAGTTTATGGATCTTTTCCTTTTCTATGAGCTGGTACCAGTGTGCTGCGGATATGATCCGGGCACTATGCAGCTCGAGCCGTATCAGTATCTCTATGGGCGGCAGACGATGTGCATTGATATATTGGCTCAGTGCAGATGGCCTGATACCTAGATCATGTGCCAGTTCATGGCGCTTGATGCCCAGATCGCTGATGTAAGACTGCAGAAAATGCGGGAAGCTCAATTCCTCCTTATACTCGGTATCTCGCACGTAATCCTCTATCTGATAGCGGAGCTGTAGCAGATTCAGCCTGAGGCGGTCATCAGGAGTGAGAGCTGCCCTGCGGGACCGAAGTGCCTCAGCCAAACCCTTATCTGAACGACCAACAGCCTTTGCTTCATCTGCAGGAAAGACAAAATGGGCTGCTACCTCGGCGCTACCGTGTCTGGCCACCAAGTCCTTATATTGTTTATCCTTCATGATCTTCATACTTTTCTATCAAATGATATAAATCTACCCCTGCTATAAACAGGCTGCTGCCCGCTGGCTCAAAACCGTATCTATTAATATAATGCTTCTTCAAAGCCGTCTTGGGAACAAGTGATATCGCAGCATTGGCGCCATATGCTTTCACGGCCAACCTCGCCACATAGGCCAATAAGGCTCCGGCAATATGATCTATAGTCTTGTCCCTGCCTACCTGCTCAGCTGCTACAGACAATAGTCGGATGGCTATCCGCTCCTCCGATGGTATCAAGTCTACAGATACAAGCCCAAGTATATCTTCACTATCTTTCAGAGTAAGTTTAAATACTGTAGGATCTCTGCTGACAGACCAGTCAAAATGATAACGCCGCCTGGAGAGTCCCCTGCGGTCTGCTCCTAGTGGGCTGATGACTGCGGGTAGGGTTTTCCCACTTTTGACATCTTTGACCTGCATAGCATGAAGATACAAAAAGTTTACAAAATATGGAAACTTTTCAGCGTAGATTTTCTCCCCTACCCCACTCTAAAGGAAGTCATCGAAAACGAGCGGGCTACAAGAATCTATCTCCGCAAAAAGAAAGGTAAAGATGTATCCCTTGCTTGCATTTGATAGCGACGGCTATGATTGCGGCGACATCGATATCAGGTATTTCCTCTTTCAATTTGTAAAGATCAGCGAGTACATCGTCCATCTGTAGCCTATTGAATACTACATCGCCGTATGGATCTATGTAGCGCAAAAGTTTGTAATCACTTAAAAGTACATCAGTCAATACGAGTTCTGTCATTTCCTGAACGTAACGGTGTTCGTCTTCCAGGCAAATAGCAAAGTGCATTATACTTTCAATTTACACGAAGGTAAAAAAGCATTGCCAGCTCTACCCCACCCTAAACGAAGTCATCGAGAAAGATCCAGCTACGACGGCGTCGTTGAAGAATTGTAGCTTTTCATCTCGGCCGCCAATGGCGAGGGTGTAGAGCATGGGGAGGTAGTGCTCAGGCGTGGGGGCTGAGAGGGCAAAGCCGCGGGTGGCCTGGTAGTCTATGAGCGGGCGGTGATCGTGCGTGGTGATAAGCTTTTTGAACTGGTCATTGGCCTCCAGCGCCCAGTCGTGGCCGTAGTGCTTCTCGAAGCCCTGGCGCGCGTCGAGGTAGCGGAAGTTGTGCACCATATTGCCGCTGCCGATGATGAGGACGCCCTTCTTTCTGAGGACTGCTATTTGTTTAGCCAGGTCGTAGTGGTACTGCGCATCGCGGGTGTGGTCGAGGCTGAGCTGCACCACTGGGATCGTAGCATCGGGATACATACGCGTGAGCACGCTCCAGGTGCCGTGGTCGAGGCCCCAGCTCTCATCCATGCCTACCGGGGTCGTGGTGATGGCCTGCTGGGTTTCGCGGGCCAGCTCGGGGCTGCCGGGCGCAGGGTACTGCGCATCAAAGAGCGCCTGCGGGAAGCCACCAAAGTCATGTATCGTCTTGGGTCGCTCCATGGCGGTGACAAAGGTGCCGCGTGTCTCCCAGTGGGCGGAGATGACGAGGATAGCGCGCGGGCGCGGCAGTGTGGCGGCCATCGCTTTCCAGCCGCGGCTAAATTCATTGTCTTCGATCGCGTTCATGGGGCTGCCGTGGCCTATGAAGAGCACGGGCATCGTAGTGCCTGTCTCTTTCCATTCGCTGGCCATCGTGCCAAATGATCCTAGTGTGACCATAGCTGATGTGGTGATGATGTGATGCAAAAATTCCCTGCGCCTGCCTGTCGGCAGGCAGGCTGCATGCGTGGTTGGTTTGACCATGCAAAGATAGATGTTTAAACATTAAATGCAAAGCGTAGGGTTTTTCACCGCAAAAACGCGAAAGGAGATTGATGCAAATACATTTCACGCAAACCCTGTCTCCGATGGACTGTCGCGAAAGCGCAAAGCGCGTCCATCTGCGAGCAACATTTGTGGTACATCTTTGTTTTGTGGTACATGAAGCGATTATTCTTTTGCGCGGCACTCTTGGGTTCGATCACTTGCTATGCACAGACAGGCCGCCTGGTGGTGACTGTGAAGGGCATCAATACTACCAAAGGCGGCGAGCTGGCTACGGCGCTGTTTACGAAGGACAACTTTCCCAGAACGGGCAAAGAGGTGAAAGGCATCTACACGGCTATCACTGCAGATCAGATGCAGGTGGTCTTTGAGCAGGTGCCTGTCGGAACCTACGCAGTGGCAGTGTACCAGGACACCGACCGCGACCACAAGTTAAAGGCTAATGCGATAGGCTACCCCACGGAGCCGCTGGGCTTCAGCCGTGATGCACGTATCAGGCTGGGGCCACCGGCCTTCTCTGATGCGGCGCTGAGTATCGCTGCGGATCAGACGGTGACGACGAGTGTGACGCTGCGGTGAGTACCTCTCCCATCTGTCCGCCGAGGCGGACATCTTCCCTCTCCTAGAGAGATGGAAGAACCTAGTGCTTTAATATTTTCGCTTTGATCTTTACAATCGTTCTCCTCCCCTACTGCGGATGATAGACTCTCTCGGCCCGGCGGAGGATCTCGGCTTTGTCAAAGGCCATCTGCTTGAATTGTTCCTTTTCAAACATCTCCATCTGGTCTGTGTAGTGAGGGCTGGTGGGGTCTGCTGAGGCACCGTAGGGGCTGATGGTGCGGAGGTCTACACCGTCTTTGTCAAACCTGACCAACTGTATGTAGCCGTCGCCGCCGGTCACTTTGTAGATGCCTTTCCTTTTGTCTACGAGTTTCGGGTCTGCGGCACGGGGCACCTCGCGCAGGCCGCTGGCAGGTATGCTCGCAGTGCCGCGTATGAGGCGTTGCACATCTCCCAACGGTATATCTATGCTGCCGTGTGTCTCTATGAGCTGCTGCTGTGCGTGGCGTACTGCCTCTACCGCCTCGGACTCTGTGAGGGTATCCTTTTTGATCATGAGAAATGCGAAGGGGCCATTGAGTTTTTTCATCAGGTACTCGTGGGTGAGCATGGCGAGGGCGGCGTCTTTATTGTCTACGGTGCCGGACCAGTCCCAGTGGCGGAGCTTCGTGATCGATGCTGAGAGGTCGGGATATCTCTGCGCGTCGAGATGATAGAGTGCGCGGAAATTGTGCGCGTAGGTGCCGTCTGGCGCATAGTGCTTGTCAAACTTCACATTGAGGAACTGCTGCCAGGTGATCTTCCCTTTTATCGCATTCAGCATTTCGCCAAAGCGCTCACCACGATTGTAAGTGAATAGCTGCATACCGGGGAAGTAGCCGTGCCAGTTGCACGCAGTGCCGGAGGTAGCGAGCGGTGTCTGATTGCAGCTATAGACGAAGCCACACGATGGATCAAGCAGCGCGGGCTTGCGGTCGTAGGGCAGCAGCTTTTGCCAGACGTACTGTGAGCTAGTACCGGGCATGGGCACATGCCAGCGAATGGCAGTATCGCGAAGCGGCACCTGGCAGCCGCTCTGCCAGAAGATATGTCCGTCACGATCTCCATACACGATATTGAAGAGTGGGATGGCTTCCATCTTTATAGCCTTCTCAAACTCGCTCCAGTTCTTCGCTTTATCCATGTGATACCACTGCTCGGCGGCGCGTATATCCCGATAGCCAGGGAAGCGGAGCGCATAGTCGCCGTCCTTATTGCTAAAGACAGGCCCCTGCACGGTGTAGCGGATCTTCCGGCTCACGGGCAGTACTATTTTGCCGAGACGGATGCGGAGGTGCGCAGTGCGCGTATCAAATTTGCGCCATTGACCGTCATAGAAATATTTATTGCCACGGCGCTGGAGTTTGTAGACGTCGCCGAAGTTGTGGTAGTTGGTGGTGTGGGCCCAGCCGAGGTGCTGATTGCTACCTACGAAGACGGTAACACCGCCCGGGAAAAGCCCGCCGATGATATCCCAACCCTCGTCGCTACACAGGTGCGCTTCGTACCATGCGAAGCGGCCCTCGAGCGGCTGGTGGCTATTGACTGCGAGCCAGGTGCGGCCGTCCTCGGTGCGCGAGGGGGAGATGGCCATGGCATTGGAGCCGATCTCATTGGGCTGGTGAAAGAACTCGATGCGGCGGTCCTTGATAGACTTCAGTGCGATACCGGCCCCGGCAAAGAGGGTGAGGTTCAGCGTATAGCTGCGGATAATGTCGTGCTCATTGAAGGGTAGCGCGCGCTTGATCAAGACTTTGTCAGGATGGGCGGCAGCGTAAGCATTGACACCCTGTATGTAGCCCGTGAGTACCGCCTTGAATTGCGGCGAAAATGCCTGCTCATAATGATGATCTACGAACGTATCGATACCAAAGAACTGCATGGCGAAATCGAAGAGCACGCCGTTCTTGCCCTCCACCTCTCCCAGCAGGCTGCGGCTCTGGAGGAGGTTCTCCTGCACAGAGCGGAAGTCATCCTCACAGTGTGCCCACGCCAGGCCATAGGCCACCGCGGCATCAGTAGCTGCAAAGATGTGCGGCACGCCAAAGCTATCGCGCGCAATGGTGATGGAGGCGGGTGAGACCTGGGCGAAAGCAGGTAGTGCTGATAGCAGGATGACGATCCATGAGAAAAGGCGCATATAAGGTTGGCTTTGTTTATGTGTACCGAAAGATAAGGATCGGGCGGGATAGTATCAAAGGCTGCAAAGGATCACGGCTTTAAAATCCCTATCTTCATATCAAAGCCCGCTGATGCGCTACTGCTTTACGTTATTGGCGTTATTTGCTACTCTCTGCACTACTGCGCAGCTAGATACGAGCTATACTACACTCAGGTATGACAGTGTGGTGATCTACCACTACAATAAAGGCAACCATGACGAGGGAGTGGCAATCGTGGACGCGGGCAGACTCAATGCAAGAGAGGTGATAAGTGCCTGGCGGCTGAGCAGGGACAGTGCAGCGCAGATCAGTAAACTTCTGATGGAGACCAGCTCGTATGGCGGCACGCAGGCGGCCTGCTATAAGCCTCATCTCGGTATAGTCTACTGGCGTGGCGGCAAACCGGTAGCAGATGTTTGCGTGTGCCTGAGCTGCAATGTGCTCTCTCCCAGCCTGCCCATCACAGCACAAAAACAAGGTACGCAATACGGCGATTACTATACTCTGAAGGGCATGAGTGATAGCTTCAGAAAATATTTGAAGGACATGGTAGATAAGTACCTAAAATGATCGGAAGGTGAAGCCATCCGGTTAGAGTGATGGACAACCACAAGAGCCGGCATGTAATTAGGATAGCAACTACCGTAGATCGTGAGCATATTTATCCCTATCTTCATATCAAAGCCCGCTGATGCGCTACTGCCTTTTAGCTCTCGCTCTCCTCTCCTGCTTTTGCGCGGATGCGCAGAGAAACTGTGATACTTTCTACTACGACTATGAGAGCTACCACATGCACCGCGACCTGCACGAGGTATCGCAATATCTCTCCATGATCGGCGCACAGAAGGCAGCCTGGCTGGCAGAAGATACGGACAGCCGCTTTCATGGTTTGAAACTGCGCGACCTGGAAGTCTTTGACTATGACACTGCGGAGCATCTGGTGACATCTGAGATACTGCCCACGCTGCGCCCTGCGCTGCTGCGCACGCACGCGCTGGTGATCAATGAGGCGCACAATATGCCCGGATGCCGAGCCAACCTGATCCCCCTCATAGATGGCCTGAAGAAGATGGGCTACCGTGACATCTTTATGGAGACGCTGAGCTGGCATGATACGCTGCGCGATAAATACGGCTACCCGACCATGCATACAGGCTTCTATAGCCGGGAGGTGATGTACGGCGAACTGGTGCGCCGCCTGATGGCAGATAGCATACGCCTGCACGCCTATGAAGAGGGGGAATATGAACTCGATACCGCTACGAGGGAGGGGCAGGCGAAGTTTGTAGCAGCGGGATATCCTGACTGGATACCGGTAGCTGCGGATAGCTTTATGCTGCAGGCATATGCCGACACGCTGATCGGCCGAAGGGAAGTAACACAAGCGCTGATGATCTACCAGCAGCTCATGCATGAGCGCATAGACCGCTATATCATCTACTGCGGCTACAGTCACGGGCAGCGCTCCGAGCAACCGTGGATGGGCGCTATACTGCGTCACCTGACCGGAGATACGATGGTGGTGGTAGACCAGACGCTGCTGCGCGAGCACAGCAGCGCAGCCTATGAGTACGATATCTACCGCCGCTATGCACCTGAGGACCACGCCATGCTGCTCTCGCACGCTGACGGGTCAAAGCTACAGATGCGCCGCACCGGCCGCACGCCCGCAGATACGGGTACCTATGCCCTGTATGACTACTACATCATCACGCCGCGCACGGAGCTGCACAATAGCCGCGCCACCTGGCGCGCACTGGGTGGCGAGCGGCACTACTATCCTATCTCGCGCATACTGGACCGCAATATCCTGCCACTGAGCTACCTGGTGCTGGCCTACTACCAGAATGAGTACTCGCGCCTGGGCGACTGCGCTGTGCCCGTAGATGTGCTGCAGGTGAATGATAAAAAGAAAGACCCCGCGCTGGTGCTGCAGCCGGGGCGCAAGTACTATATCAAGGCAACGCGCAATGGGCGCGAGCTGATGAGCAAAAAGTATAGTACAGAGGAGTAGCGCCTCTCCCTCCCGAAGCCTCGGGCCCTCTCCGAAAGAGAGGGCTAATGCAATGCATTTACTCCTTTACAACGAGTGTAGTCTGCCGCCATTGTGTTGTTTAGCGCAGCGTCACCTGCGACTATTTGCCCCCGTTGGTCGCTGACCAGCAACGGCTCAGAAAATAGAATGTACTGCTGCTCTTCCCGATTGGCTATCAGGAAATATGGTGATGATGGATTTAAAGTTTGAGTGCTGCGATCAGTGCGTCTGTAGCCGCTACTGTCTCCTCTCTGGTTTTCGCGCTGAGGACAAATGGGCCATCTCCTGCGTCATGATAACCCAATCTCTCGAATAAGGCGACCATTTCTGCTGCCCTAGGCGCCGGCTCTGCGGCACTCGTATCGCGACATATACTTAGTACAAACTCATCGTCCACATAACTTATAGTGGCTTTGTAGGTGTCTTCGCCCTTTACTACGGCTCCGAGGCAGATGTGGCTCACGCCATCATTGCCATACTCTACCTGGTACTGCAGGCCATGTAGCGGCTCCAGGTTCTTGCCTTCATATGCCCGCAGGTATAGATCCATGGTCCTGAGCTCACTGTGGTAGGTGAGCTTGGTAGTCTCCAGTAGTCTGATGTCACTATCGCTTTCTCTTCTGATAAACCCTTTATACGAATAAGTAAATAACCGTGGCTCCTGTATCAATAAAGCGCGCCATCCTCCGGTCTCGTCCTGAGCGATGAGCGCACAGGAGGCCGCTACATTTTTCACATCAAACCGCACGTCGTCCAGCAAAGCTTTTACCAGCAGGCGCTTTTTGTCCATATCAGGATCTGCCTCAGCATTGAGACGCAGGAGGCGCTTCCAGCTATTGTCGCGATCTGTGAGGCTGTCCGTGAGCAGGTGGTAGCGATAATATGAATTGGCTATCAAATAGTCCCCTTTGGTCAGCATGGCACGCTCCCAATGATATCCCTCATTCTTGCTCCGTGGAATATAGTTTAGCGCCGCGATGACCTTGTCTGCATAGGTGCTGAAGCTTTGGAAATATACTTCATCCTCCGCCTCAGTCCAGCCCATATCGCCGTGCTCAATATAGTAGGCCAGTATACCACAAAACTCCAGAATGCAACCCACCTGCCCCTTCAGTATATTGTGCTGCTCCACCCGCCATATCAGCTCAGTCCACCTGACAGAGCGTAACAGCAGTGAGGCTTTGATCCGCTCCTCCTCTACCTGCCGGCTATAAAAGAAACTTATTTTCAACTCGCTATCGCCGAGGGCATTCAGTATATCATCTGCTCTGCCCAAGAGCTTGTCTAGCTCCTTCAGGCCGTTTGCTATGGCGGTAGCATCATCTGCACGTGTGTTCTCCGCCAGATTATAAGCTACGCGCATCCAGTTCCTGAGACCAGCGTGAGTGTGCGGATAGCGGACCAGATAGCCCATATAGGCATGAAAGAGCATCCTTTCACTACCAGACAAAAGGGACACCTTGTCACTTTCACGCAAAGGAGTTCCCATGACCCGGCGCAGCATGTCTATCGCTACATAGTGGAAAGAATCCGGCCGGTGGGCATCTTCTATGCCGAGAGACATGCTCACCTTGTCAAACATGCTGATCAATGCAGCCAGGCTATGTGGGGTCAGTGCCCCTAGCTTGTCATAGCTGTAGTAGGATAGAAACTCCCGTTGATGCTCCCCATAGACGGCATCGCGCGATTTAAATAAGATTCTGATCGAGTCAGATATATCACTATTGCGCTGGGCTATGGCGGTATGATTGGCTAGTATGACCCTGATGAAATTCATCAGCTGCTCATCTACTTTCTTAGGAGACCGGCCACCCTGATCCCAAAACAGGTTGAGCCACTCCTTATCGATTTTAGATGAGAAATACTCTCCGGGATTGGTGCCCTGCGGCAGTGCAGTATCCGGCAAGGACGAAGAGGCTGAAAAGCTTGCGATTTTCTGACCCAGCTTGGCTTTGAAATTTTCAAAAGGCGTGAGCGGCTTGCCGCGTGAGTTCATTTTGACATACAGGTCATCGGTCAGTCCGTACGCACCCAGGTTTAAGAACTGAAAGACAATAATGGGATCTTCTGCATCCATCAGCAGTTCCAGAAAATTCGGCCTGCCACAAAACTTTTCCTCTATAGCGTCCAGCATCTCCAGCATGGCTGAGACACTGGGATCAAACTCCCATCCTTTGTAAAACCATCCTTCATTCCTGATCAGCGCAGCGATGCGGTTGTCTTTATCAAAGCCGTGGTAAACAATATCCTCCTTCACAAGATGATTACAAAACTCAGTAGTGCTCGTGCGCGTCTCATATTTGAAACGCGACTTGCCCTCGATGGCCAGCAGCGCCCTGAGCCTCGGCATCTGGCCTGAGACGAGCGACAGATACCAGTGCAGCAGAAAGAGCGTAGTGAGTCGCTGCTGTCCATCCAGTGGTATGAACCGCTTCTTGTCTTCCTCTGTCCCTATCGCGCCGTACACAAAGTCAAGTTCCCTGCCGGGTATTCCCTCAGCCAGATAGTCGTATAGTGCATTCAAAAAATTAGTGCGCACCTCGCTCTTGTCGGACCTCCCCTGAGCATAGTCACGCTGTATGATGGGTATCTCTACATCAAAGTTCTCTTCTGCAAATAGCTGATAGAAGGATAGTTTCTTTCCTGTAGTTTCCATAGGGCTTAGTTTTTGTATTCGTTCAATGCTCCTACGATAGCGGCCTGATAGGCCCGTGCATCGGCGCTCCTCCAGTACATCACCTGATCGAAACGGTCGGAGTAATATTTCATAAAAGCATTCTTGGTACAGATAGGCAGAAACTCGCCTTTGCTGTCACGCTCTATGATCACACTTCTTTTGATCGGGAAGAGGGCATTCTTATAGCTCCTGTTGATGGTATCATTGAGCAGGGCCAGATTTCCGATGCTGTCCATGGTCTGCTCTGCCGCCTCATCGCCCGCTTCTCCAAAATACACCTCCACCTTCTTTTTCAGCGCCTCGAAGCGGTCAGCATCAGGTTTATCCATCCGGTCGAGCTCGAGTATTTCCTCACACAGCTCATGGTTACTCTCACTTAGGTCAGATCTGATACCGGCTGCAAATGCAGCCTCCGTTTCCGTGCCTGTGAAATAACGGAACAAATCCCTGAGCCAGGCGTGGCGCTGATCGTGAGTGGTGATCTTGAGATCGGTCTGTGACCGGATATGCTCTATATCCCATCCCCGCTTTTTATACTCATGAAACGGGAACCGTGCATCAGACTCCCTTGATATCATGATGGTATGAACGTTGAATAGCAGCAGCGCTCTTTTGATAGCTGGCCGGTCCTGGGTATAGTCCAGGCGCGTGACATCAAAGGATATTTCATTCTGGATCTCCTTCCTGAGAAATATTTTAAACTGCTTTTTTGTCTTGTTATTTGATGCTTTCTTCAGCTCGTTAACGGACTTTCCGCAGGTGATGAGAAAGCCGATCATGTGATAATAATCCCTATCCATGTACCACTCTTCAAAAGTCTGGAAGTACCTCTTGACCTTTAGCCAGACAGCACTTATATCCGTTTTTCCCGATGTATCTTTTGTGGCCGCCGCGTCTGTCTCAAACTTGTAAAAGGTAGCATAGCGGTCATTGCTTTTATCGCATTGATATAGGAGATCAAAGATAAAGTCGATACGATTCTCATAAGGACCATATGAACCACCCTCTTCAAAAATAAAATACCAAAAATCATCCTGCTGGAGGCGCTGCTCTATCATGTCCCACTCAGTAGCAATCTGGATCTGCCTCAGCGTCGCACCGTTACTGCTGAAGTTTCCCCTCTGCAGCAGCCTTGCTTTGATCAGTTCGGCATTGGTGAGAGGTATCTTGCCTATGTTGAGCCGCGTGAAAATATTGATATACTCATCCGTACCAGAGGCGGGCACTTCGTACCAGATCACCTGCACATTCTTGCCTTCATCCTTCGTACTCATGAGCGTCGTAAAAAAGTGGCCCCTCGATGCGCGGCCATGCTCCTCAAACCATTCACCTATGCACTGATACGCTTCATACATGTGATAATAATCCGGACACTCCACTGCCTTTCCCTTCGTAGGGGCTTTGAGAAAGGCGGCACTATCTGGCCGGGTTTGGTAGGAGAGCTCAAACGAAGGAGGCCCCCCCATGAAGTCCTTGAGATGAGACAGGATGAGGTAGATGGTGGTCAGTCGCTGCTGGCCATCTATCAGCACCCACCCATGATCGCCGCGGGCTACTACCACCGGCTGGAGGCAGTAGAAAGCGGATTTGCCTGCGTCATGGCTGTCCGACCTGAATTTCCATATATCATCCATCAGGGCCCGGACCTGATCGGTGCTCCATCTGTAGCCCCGCTGAAAATCCGGTACAAAAAAAATCTTTTCATCCAGCAGTTCGATATCGCTGATGCTCTTCATCTGAATAAGGTCGGTAGCTGTAGCCTGTGGTGTCGTTTCAGTATTCATGGCAAGGTTTAGTGAGAATGCGATTATTGATATTTCCTATCGGGCAGTGCTGGTGATCATTGAGTAACATCTGCTCTGCCTGACAGGCGGTAAATATTCATTTTTTGAATCGTAAAAAAAATACCTAGAAAAGGTGATGGATGACCAAGTCTTGGCGACCGCAATGAGCCCCATCTTTCCTGCCGTCGCTGGTGTTTAGCGCAGCGTCACCTGCGACTATGTGTGCCACCCCGCCCCTCATCGGAAAACTTGCTCCCCCGGCCCTCAGTCCTCCCTCGCCGGGCACTAAAAACGGCGCCACCAGAGGCGGCACCGTACCTACTAAAACAAAACGTCAAAAAGCCGCCTGTCATGGACAAGCGGCTTTAGCTTTTCTATGGGTCGTATCAGTCTGCTATCATCTTGCCGGTACCGATCTTCTGGCCATCGCCCCACACCTCAAAGAGGTAGGTGCCGGAGCTCAGCCCCTCGCGGTCCAGCAGGAGGTGGTCCATATTGTGAGCCTCCTGCCAGCGCACCTGGCGGCCCGTGAGGTCATAGATGCACAGGGTCAGCACACGGAATGCATCGCCCCCCACACGGATGGTGGTGGTAGTGGTGAATGGGTTAGGATAGGCGGCGATATCGAGTGGCTTGCTGTAGAGGTTCTGCACGGCGGTGAGCAGTACCTTGCCTATGCGTAGGGTAGCAGTGTTGGTCGTCACCGGCGGGTTGTAGTCAAAGATGATGCCCGCCTTGTTGTTGATCACCGTGCCCATCGCATTGCCGGCCCGCTGCCTGATGCTGAACTTCACAAAGCCCATGCTGCCCAGCAGGTTCACATTGCTATCCGGCAGGAAGGCATGCGGCATGGTAAAGGTCACGGCAGAGCCCGCTATAGCTACCTGCGCATCATGGCTGCTGCCCACCGGGCGCAGTGTAGCCGGGTCGAGGTATGGCGCGAGGGTATCTACTACCGTCACTGCATAGGCCGTGTCGGTGCCTGTGTTCTGGAAGTCTATGGTGTACTCCAGCACCACATTGGTATCTATCAGGTGGTCAGTGCCGGCACCCTTGGGAGATACTTCCTTCTCATTGGGGTCATAGGCACCGCGTATCTCACCGCACTCCAGGTAGCTGTAGCTGGAGTAGCCATTGTACGGGTACTGGGTGATGTAGCCGAGGCTTATATTGCCGGTGCTATCTACACCCACGCCCTCTATAGCCGCAGTGGTAAAGGTCGAGTATGGGTTGTATGGCGACTGTGGCAGTGTGGCGCGCAGCGTAGCGCCATTAGCATGAAAGCCCTTAGTGATCTGCGCACCGGCAGGGATCTGCACCGGTGTGGTGATGAGGATCACATTGTCCTCTATCACTGTCAGCCCCTGCGGCCCGCTCATAGAGCCCGTGCCGAGGTTCTGCACGAGGAAGGTGACCGTATCTGTAGCATGGTCATAGCTCACGCTCATGCGCAGGTTAGAGCCATCCCACAGCGGGTTCGGGTTCACGATCGTATCCTGAAAGGCCTGCGCATTGATACAGTTGGTCCGGCCCAGGTCAGCTACATCACAGCGCACGGTGCAGTAGAGCTCTATAGTGCCACACTCCAGCACACCCAGCGGGCTGAGGAGGTAGTTGTAGATATTGCCGGTGTGAGAGAGCCACGGTATGGAGGCGCTGTCTACCGTCAGCAGCGTGTCTACCGTGAACTGCACGATGCCCGTGAAAGGCGCTGTACCCGTATTGCAGTACTGCGCGGTGTACGTCACCGGGCGGCACAGTACCTGGCGGCCCAGGTGGCCATTGATCATGATATAGGGGGCAGATACGATAGGTGTCACACCGAGTGAGATGGTGGTATCAGTACCTGCGGGCAGGTGGGCCGTAGCAGGGTTGCAGGCTGAGGGCTGCCAGTATGGAGATGGCGGCGTGACATGGATCGAGTACACACCCGTGTCCAGCCCCAGCGAGTAGAAGCCATCATGCGTGAGCAGCATGAAGGTATCCTGCGCATCGGCATAGGTCACATAGGCCCGTGGCACGGCTATCTCTGCGCTGTCCTGCGTGCAGTTGCTATTGCCATCGGCAAAAACAAGGCCTGATACGGCGCTCGGGTACACCTGGCCCGTACTATCGGTCTTGATCAGAAAGCCACTGTAGCCATCGGGATCATTCTGCATCCATCCGCCAAAGATGATGCCCCCGTCATGGGCACGGGCTATGCATTTGTTCTGCGTGGAGTAGAGTGAGGATTGGTTGCCCAGGTTGGAGGTGAAGACGCGCCTGTACTCCAGTATATGCCCGGCAGTATCGGCATGGCTCACTGAGAACTTATCCTGAGAGCCAAACTTGCCACCCATCAGCGCAAAGGTGTAGTCGCTGCGCATCACGAGCTGACCGTACCACGTCATGCTATCAGGCAGCGTATAGGTATGCGTCCATAGCAGGTTGCCCGCAGGGTCCAGGCCGCTGAGGTAGTTGGTACCGCTGGTAGCGAGCTGTGACTCTACTACGATGATATTGCCATCTATGGCCACCGTAGGGCAGAGTATATGCACACCGGTAGGCGTATAGACCCACTGCTGGGTACCGCTTTTATCTATTTTGACCAGTACGGAGCCGTGGTTGATGCTATGGTCAGCCGTGAACATAAAGCCGCCGCCGCCGGTGTTATTGCGCAGCGTATAGATGACGCCTCCCGTATCTGCCGGGAAGTATAGCTGGTCCCATAGCTTCACACCCAGGCTGTCAAAGCGGCTCACATAGACGTGGCGGTGTGTATTGCCTGCGGTAGTATCGAGCGCCGTATAGGCACAGACGAAGCCGCCGTCATCCGTCGTATCTATGTCCGTATTGCCCACCCCGGCGAACATCGTCCACTCCGGGTGCAGCGGGCGCTGCCATAGCTTTTGGCCATTGGCATCTGTCTTGACGATCACTGCCGGGCTGCTATTGCCGGGCTGCGGCACCCCCACTCCCAGTATGATCAGCCCGCCATGCTGCGAGATCACAGAGGAGGTCACGCTGTAGATAGAGTCCACCTCGCGGTGCCAGAGCACATTGCCCTGGCCGTCTACCTGCTGTATGCGCTGCCGGTAGCTGAGGCCACCTACGTTCCACCCGGTGGTCAGGTAGCCGCCATCTGCGGTGGGGTACACGGCATTGATAGCCATCATCATGTCGGGCGAGTACTTTTTCATCCAGCCCTGGGCCTCGGTCTGCATCATGGCTATCAGCATGCAGGCCAGCAGTGTCAGTCGTAATAGTAAGCGATTCATATATGTTTGTTTTAGTTGTTTAATGAGGAACTTTCACACTACGAAAGTCCATCAAAGCACAACCAAAAAGAAGATCAAATAACCAGATTTATCGAAATTTAAAAGACACCCAAAAGACCATTTACCCAATAAATAAGCTACTTTTAGGGCATATTTTATCGATAAAATGGAGTTTTCAGACAGCAATCTATACCAGCTTTTCTCCTCTCTCAGCCCCTCAGAGATGAAAGATATGGACAAAGCGCTGCATTCCCCATTTTTCAACTACCGCGAGGAGGAGATAAGCCTCTATACCTACCTCTGCGAGTGCCGCAAGAAAGGCACCACACCCACTGCTACCGGTGCGAGCCAATATGTCTTTGGCAGGAAGAAGGAGGACCTGCCACGCCTGCGCCACGTCATGACCTACCTCACGCGGATCATTACCCGCTATATCACCCTGCACGAGATGGAGCAGGCGGAGGATGAGCGGCGCCTGCTGCTGGCGCGGTCCCTGCGCCGCCGCGGGCTGGATAAACTCTTCCTGGCCAGCTATAGCGATACGCAGCAGTACTATGACACCACCGCATCACTCAGCCCTGCGCTCTACTACCAGCAGCTACAGCTACACACCGAGCACTATATCCACTCTATCACCAACCGCCGCGCACAGAATGAAGGCATGCGCAAACTAGCTGACGATCTCGATGCCCTCTACATGGTGCACCGGCTGAAGCATGCCTGCAATATCCTCTCCTACCGCACCATCTTCAAGTCTGACCGCGAGGCCGTGCCGCCCATAGAGATGAGCGCGTCTGAGCGTGAGCGCCTGCTGGCAGACCCGCTGGCGGCTATCCTCTATCACAACTACCTCTGCCTCTCAGATCCAAATAATGAAGACTACTTCGCTGCGCTGAAAAAGCTGCTGCTCACTACCTCGCAGCGCATAGACCCGCGCGAGCTGAGAGATGTATTCACCCTGGCTATCAACTACTGCATCCGCCGCCTCAATACGGGCGGGCAGCGCTACTACCAGGAGGTGTTTGAGCTGTATGAGGAGGGGCTGCGGCGCAGCGTCTTTGAGGAGAATGGCTACCTCTCTGCCTTTACCTACAAGAATATCTCCGCCATCGCCATCGGCCTGCGCAAGTACGACTGGGTGGCTTCCTTCACAGATGGCTATAAGCCTAAACTCGCACCTGATATCCGCGAGGGTTTCTACGCCTACTGCCGTGCGCGCTACTACTTTGCGCTGGGCAGGTATGCAGATGTCAGCGCCCTGCTGCAGCAGGTAGACATACGGGAGCAGTTCACAGATCTGGATGCGCGCGTGCTGCTGATCAAGACGTACTACGAGCAGGACGAGTACAACCTGATGGACTACACCATCAGCAATATGAAGCAGCAGCTCAAGCGCAAAGACCTGCAGACCTACCACCAGACGGTCTATGGCAATTTCCTCCGCTCCGCCAGCAAGCTCATGCACCTGCGACCCTATGACAAAAAAGCAAAAGCCGCCCTGCACGATAAGATAAAAACCACTACCGCCATAGCAGAGAAAGAATGGCTGCTGAGCAAGGTGCCGGTGTGAGGATATTGTGAGATGAAAGTGAGTTTGTGCTGTTAGTACGAGCCCGGCGCGCTAGTTGTTGGTCAGGGACCAATGTGGTGAAGGATAGTTTAAAAATTTAACGCTGGACAAAGGGCATTTACCCAATTATTACAATAGCTTTAAAATACATTAGAAGTAAAATTGCAGGCAGTCATCTATGCCCCGGAGCAGGTATCAGACGAGTGCTGCTGGCGCGCTCATTGCGCCGCAGGCTTTGGATCAAGACATCTATCTTATGAAAAAATTCTTTTCCAGCGACTGGGGTTTCGATATTGCTATTGCTTTCATCTTTTTGACCGGTGGCTTAGCTTTCGTCCTGATATATTATCCTCACACGTATCTGGCATATCCGGGAGTTGTAGCCTTTGCTCTGTCCTATATTTTGACGAGGGCTTTGGATCTGTATGCCAGTAAGGCCAAACTGAATGGGAAGATATTAGGGCCATTGCAGCAGGATGGATTTCGTGTGGAGCATATAGATCATGGAGCACTCAACCATGATTATTGGGGGCTGACAGGCACATACCGCGGGTACCCCATACGTATATACTATGGCCGTGGTACCGGACACAAGCGGGCATCGGAGCTCTTTATTACACTTTACTTCCTGCCGGGCACCGGGCATATCGAGCGGATCAGAGACACGTATGTCACGCCGAGCCAAAGCGGTATACGCACCTACGACTATAGGCTATCAGATACAGCTATAGAGCGCGTAGACCGGTATCTTTATATCTTCTCGTATGAAGGCGTGCGGCAGAGGATAGATGCGCTCGTGGATATAGCAGTGGAAGGTCACCTGTCTGCTGCTCATGAGCAGGATATCCCTATACCTAAAGTCCTCGCATAGTACGGAACTTGCAATCATTTGTTGACTATTCTTAGCCGTCGCTGGTGTTTAGCGCAGCGTCACCTGTGACTACGACGAGGAGCGCCCGGCGAATGCTGTTGGTGACGTGCCACCGTACCAGATACCGACAAAGGCATAAGAAAGTATTATTTAGACTGATTTATCATGCATTAATATTACGTTTTGACCTTTATGAATGAAAAAGCGTACATAAATTTGATTATTTGGTCAAAAGATGTATCTTTGAGTTGTAAATCATGCATTAAAGCATCTTTTGCACCATTATGACTGATATATCCTACCAAAACTGGGCTGCCATGAGCGACCAGGCCTTCACGGGGCAGATAGGCACCTTCGTACAGCACCACCGCCTCCGCCAGAATAAGACACAGGCCGGGCTGGCCCGTGCTGCGGGCATCAGCCGCTCTACGCTCAGCCTGCTGGAGCGCGGCGAGACCGTGACGCTGGCCACGCTCATACAGGTGCTGCGCGTGCTGGATCAGCTGCACGTCATGAGCGCCTTTGTGGTGCAGCCGGAGGTGAGCCCTATGGCCCTGCTGCGCGAGCAGAGCCACCAGCGCTACCGCGCGCGCGGCCACCGCACAGACACAGACACCCCACCCACAGACTGGTAAGCCATGCAACTAGCCGAAGTAAAAATATGGGACACACTGGTAGGCGCCATAGCCTGGGACGAGGCACGCGGGCTCGCCACCTTTGAGTATGATACCGCATACCGGCGCTCGGGTGCCGACCTCGCGCCGCTCATGATGCCCGTGCGCGGGCCACAGGGCGTTTATAGCTTCCCCGAGCTGCGGCACAGGCCGGGCGCGCCCGGCACAGATACCTACCGCGGCCTGCCGGGCCTGCTGGCAGACTCCCTGCCCGACCGCTATGGCAGCACGCTGATAGACGCCTGGCTGGCGCAGCAGGGCCGCCCGCAGGGCAGCATGAACCCCGTAGAGATGCTCTGCTTCATAGGCACGCGCGGCATGGGTGCGCTGGAGTATGCGCCTGCCTCCCTCCCACCTGATCGCAACACCTTCTCAGTAGAGGTAGCGCAGCTCGTAGAGATGGCGAGAGAGATGCTGACGCGCAGGGAGCACTTTCACACCGATATGCGGGAGGAGGCGCAGGCCATGCGCGAGATCCTGCGCATAGGTACCAGCGCCGGCGGTGCGCGCCCCAAGGCGGTGATAGCCTGGAATGAAAAGACAGGCGAGGTGCGCTCCGGCCAGACGCGCGCGCCGCGGGGCTTCACCCACTGGCTGCTCAAGCTGGACGGCGTGAGCGATATACAGCTCGGCGCGAGCCACGGCTATGGCCGCGTGGAGATGGCCTACTACCTCATGGCGCGCGACTGCGGCATAGACATGATGCCCTCACGCCTGCTGGAGGAGGGCGGCAGGGCGCACTTTATGACGCAGCGGTATGACCGCGCCGATGGCGATGTGCGCCACCACATACAGACCCTCTGCGCCATGCGCCACTATGACTACAACCTGGTGACAAGCTACAGCTACGAGCAGCTCTTTCAGACCATGCGGGAGCTGCGGCTCGACTATCAGGCAGCAGAGCAGATGTTTCGGAGGATGGTCTTCAACGTGGTAGCGCGCAACTGCGATGACCATACGAAGAACTTTGCCTTTCGCCTCCGGCAAAACAGCGCGTGGGAGCTGGCACCGGCCTATGACGTCTGCCACGCCTACCAGCCAGGCAACCAGTGGGTGAGCCAGCACGCGCTGAGCATACAGGGCAAACGCCAGCACATCACGCGCGATGACCTGCTGGCCGTAGGCGCCTCTATCCGCATGAAGAAGGCCAATGACGCCATCAACGATATCAGCGCTGTAGTCTCCCGCTGGCGCGACTATGCAGACCAGGTGCGCGTAGCACCCAAGCTCCGCGATGAGATAGCCAAGACGCTGGTGAGGGTGTGAGTGAAAAGGGGACGAGGGACGAAGGCGATGGACAAGAGCCCCCGCCGTTGCTGGTCGCCTGACCGGCAACTAAATGAGAGCGTCCTCGGGCCCTCTTCGAAGGAGAGGCTAATGCAATACATTTACTCCTTCACAAAGCGGCTGATGCTGATGGCGCCGTGCCAATGGATGTGCTACAGGTGAATGACAAAAAGAAAGACCCGGCGCTTGCTACAGCCGGGCCGTAAGTACCTCATCAAGGTGACGCGCAACGGGCGTGAACTGATGAGCAAGAATTATAGTACTGCGGAGTAGCACCCGGACAATAGACGCCGGACTTGAGACGTTAGACAAATACGATGAGAACGATCTGGATGATGGCGATGATACTGTGTGTGCAAGGAATCTCTGCTCAGCAGCTGCCTGCGCTGGTGGCGCAGCAGCATGTGGACGCCTTCCTGAAGGCTGCCATGCATGTGCACAGAGAGGCGCCGTATAAGCCGCGACCTATCTATGAGTATCCCGATATATGGCCCCGGATGCCGGTCAGCGCTCACAAGCAGATCAGGCGCGAATACTGTGTCAGCTTCACAAAGAATACCGGCTATAAAACTGTCACAGACTATGACAGTGCAGGCCGGAAAGTCAGCGAGATACTCTACGAAGAGAGCGGCAATAAAGAAATGCAAGCCTACTACAAATACGAAGGCGACCAATATGAATGCCTACGCATAAACTATGTACACAGCACTGCGCTACAGATGCGCATAGATACGCTGGACCTCAGGGCAGTGACAGCGCCCGGTGATACGCCTATGCTCGAGCATATATCTATGCAGTGGCAAAATGGGTATATATGGATAGACTCGACGCTATACGACGCCGCAGGTGCTACCTCCGGCAGTACCTATACGGATATGGATAGTATGACCTATCGCAGGGATGGGAGGATCAGATCTATCCTGATCAGGGATAGCCTCCTGCCACAATCTATCACATATAAGTATGACAGGCACGGGTGCCTCAGGTCTGCACGACACGCCACGACAAGTATAGCCCCTGGCAATCTATATCTGGTGATAGAAGAACATAAACTACAATACGACAAGGGCGACCTGGTATCTGTCACGGGTACGAAGACGATCGTTAATGGCAGCGGCCGCCTCAAGTTGGACATGCCTGCTAAAGTGTATAGCTACGACGCTCTGCACAGGCCTGTACAGACGCGGTACGTGGGCAAAGATGAGAACAATCCCGGCTTGTCTATTACTACCACCACCACCTTTAGCTATCCAAGCGATAGTATATTCCAGGCAGTCTACGTAACGAGTGGTCCGTATGAAATGACGAACTCGGCTCTGCATGTATACGATCCCTTTGGCCATCCCACCTGGGCTATCTACCAAGGGCTGCAGGCAAATCCATTCTGGCAGATCACCAAGAACGCGTACGATTATTATTAAACAGGTTTTAGGATTAAAGAAGAAAGCACGTCCCTCACGGAACGTGCTTTATCTATCATATGGTCGCTACCATCTCTCTATGGATAGGACTGAGCATGTAAGTTTTCACTACGATTGAAGGTCAGCCGACCTACTCCTTCACAAAGCGACTGATGCTGATGGCGCCGGTGTGGTCTGTGGTCTGTAGGAGATAGATGCCGGGGGCCAGTGTGCGTACGTCTATACCTGATGAGGTATAGTCTGTACTGATGACACGCGCGCCGCTGATATCCACTATATCTATATGCGCAGGACTCCCGCTGCTGATGTATAGCGTGTGGCTGGCCGGATCCGGGTAGAGTGCCAGGCTGCGTACATCGCTGAGGGCTGTGATACCGGAGACATTGCACGCACTGCCGATGTGGAGGGCGGAGCGGAAGCAAGGATCGAGATGTGCATCGTCCAGTGTATTGCTACGGTCAAACATGGAGAAGAGATAGGTGAGCGTCGTACCGCCATCATAAGAGGTGACATACTCATCGGGGCCGTAGCCATCCCAATATGCCCAGGGGATCTGCGTGGCATCAAGCACGGCGCCGAAGTTCTCGATATAGTTGCACCGGCTGGTGTCGTCTCCGTATACTGCAGGGAGCGAGGTACAGCCGAACTCGCCGAGCCATACGGGTACCTGATGCGTAGCAGACCAGGTGGCTACGTCCTGCACCTCTGCTGTGATATCTGCCGCCTGCGCACCATGACGGGCAAAGGACACATGGTGGCCTGAGAGCGAGTCGGTAGCCGGTACTCCTCCCTGCCCCTGAAAACAAAAGCCCGGATAGCTATTGCCATCATAGATGTGAAAGGTGTAGATCAGGTTGGTATCACTGTATGGGGTGGACGAGCTGAGCGCGGTGGGGTCATAGTAGCCCGTATTGCCTACTATGAGCGTGTGGGTGTGATCATACTTGCGGATCGTATCTATGGCGGTCTGGTATACGGTGCGCAGGTGGGCATCGCTCACGGTATTGGGCTCATTGCGCAGCTCAAACATGACGCGCTCAGGGTCTGCGTAGCTGTAGCGGGCTATAGCCTGCGCCCATACGCGGCTGATGAGCTGAGCCTGCTGCATATAGTTGGCATCAGTGATCTGGTAGTGGGTCTGGAGGCCGTAGGTATCGTCATCATCTGCCAGGTGATTGTCTATCACGAGGTTCATATTATACTTTCCCGTCCAGGCTATGACAGAGTCTACATAGCTCAGGCCGCGTGCTACATTCTGATCTGCGGTATTAAAATTATACGGTGCGGTATAGCCGGCAAAGGGCTCAAAGAAGACAGGCAGGCGCACGGTCTGAAAACAGAGGTCGTGCAGATTTTTGATGTCAGCCTCGGAGTAGCGCGTGGCATCAGGGAAGGTGGTGGTATTGAAATACCAATAGCCCGACTCGAGCCAGACGGCTAGGTTCATCGCTTTTTTGAGGCGGGCTGCGCGTGCCTGAGCCGTGGTGGCCGCACCGGCACAGTAAGCAAGGCTGCAAAATAACAAGGCAAGTAGAAACTTATTCATTGGGTGATATTTTGGGTGAAGATAAGTCAGATAAAAAATGAGGCAGGATTTTAACAGGCGGAGATGACAAAGCGACCCTCTAAATCTCTCCCGACTGCATCGGGATCTACGACCTGAAGGGAGACTTTAACAGCCATGTTGAGTACCTTACAGGATAGTACCCTCATTAGATAACAAAGCACACCCCTTGCGGAGCGTGCTTTGGCTATGAGTGACGGCCCTCTAAATCTCTCCCGACTGCATCGGGATCTACGACCTGAAGGGAGACTTTAACAGGCGGCAGGATTGTTTAACGATGAGTAAATAGTATCAGGACTGGCGCGGGGTGGTGAAGACCTTCTTTGCCTTGTCGGCTATATTCTTCATGCGCTCCTGCTCGCGGTGGTAGGCTATCTCCTCCTGATGCTGGAATGCCTGCTCCTTGTCATGGGTGCCCTCCTTCCACTGTACCTGGCTCTGGCGGCCCTGGCCGGGTATGAGGTGCATATCGGGTCCATGTACGCGCTGCGGCTTGTCCATGCGGCCTGTGGCCGTATCTATACTGCCGCGCACATCTTCATCCTTCACATTGTCGCTGCCCTCTATATCACCGGGGCGGTCTGTATCCACGCGTACGGATTCTGCCTGCTTATTTTCTTTGGGTGCAGATGGCTCCTCACGGCGCTTTGGCGCTTCTGTTTTTTTAGCCGGAGCTGCTGAGCGCTTAGACTGGGGAGCGGATGTGTTACGAGAGCTGACAGGCTTTGAGGCGCTCTTGCCGCTTGTTTTCTTTGCGGCGCTATCCTTCCGAGGTGCGGTGGCCTTTTGAGCTTTCTTGCCCGCAGCTGCGGTAGCTTTTTCTACCTTCTTAGCTACAGGAGCGATGGCCTTTTGTGCCTTCTTCACCACGGGTGCTATGGCCTTTGCTGCTTTCTTCACCAGTTGCCTGCCTTTGGCCAGCGCCTTCTTGGCTAGTGGTGTGGCCTTCTTTACGGCTTTCTTGGCAGCGGCTTTTACGCCGCCTTTTGAGGCAGACTTCTTAGACGATGCAGTAGACTTGCCCGTTACTTTTTTGGCTGCACTCTTTACGGCTTTCACTGCCTTCTTAGCTGCAGGCTTTGCTTTTTTGACGGCGGCTTTCACTGCCTTCTTAGCCGGGGCGGCTTTTTTAGCTACTTTCTTTGCGGCAGCTTTTACTGCCTTCTTTGCAGCGGCCTTTGGTTTGGCTGCCGACTTAGATTTCTTTGCTGTTGCCATGATGTTTTGTTTTTTGAGTATGACGCTCCACATAGTGAGCAATACTACGTGTGGGGCAAATGCAGTGCCAATAGAAAGGGAACGAGGGACGAGGGGCGAGGGACGGGAGACGATGTACTATAGTGCGTTGTTTTGTTCTTGGTTCTAGGTTCTTATTTCTTGACTCTTGTACAAAAAAATAACCCGCCAGTGAGCATTGGGTTTTAGACTCGCCGGCAGGTTAACCACAGGTATATATATCTTTGCCCCTAGGCCAGGGCTGCAGTGTCTATGCGGATCAGCCGCTCCTGTACTGCTATGAGCACTACGGAGATGATATTGCGGGCACCGGTCTTGCGCAGGATGTTCTTGCGGTGGGTACACACGGTATTTGCGCTGAGCTGTATGCGCTCGGCTATCTCATTGCTGCTGAGGCCTTGTCCTATCAGGGCGAGTATCTGGCGCTCGCGGCCGGTCAGGTCTGTCAGATTTTTGCAGTTCATCATATTGTGGGTTGTTTGATGAAACAAACCTAGGGGGTATACCTAGAAAAGGTTAACCAGAAGTAGTGGCAAAATAGGAGGTCTGGCACAGCTCGGTCAAAGTCAAATATTTTCTGTCAAAGCCATATCTAAAGCATTCAGCCTCAGATACTGTCCAATAAAAAAATCACCAGAAAAGGGTATAGGATTGATGAATAGATACCTATAAATTTGAAAAAACTATCAAATCTATGCCAAGCACACTCACAGTCTCAAAACTGAGCGACCTGACCTTTGCCGTATCCAATGACGGCGTGATCACCATCTCTGCCCCCGGCCAGACGGACATCACCTGCTCCTGCAACTCCTACACCAAGTGGTACACCTGGGGAGTGGTGGGTAGCGGTACCAACCCCTTCACCTTTGCCGTGAGCCCGTGCAGCGCGCCCAGCGGCCTGAAGTCTGATAGCTATATCAATAATGCCAACCTCTCTCTCGGTGTGACCACCAATGGTGCCTCAAAGATCGTGCAGGGAACCAATGGCGACTCTCGTATAGGTGGCGGCATGGTCGCTATCTCCGTACTGATAGACAATCAAAGCCTGAACGGCAGCAGCGGCAGCTACCCTAACTATCTGGTGGCCCACATGCCGAGCGGCGGAGCCTACCTGACCTTCTACCATCCATAACCCCTGATCCATAAACAAAGACCACTTTTCAGCCCAAACGTAGCCGGGAGACACAGTAGTGTATCATGAGACTGATCTCCCGGCTTTTTAGAAGAACATGATACAGACAGACACATACACCCGCCAGCGGCTGCTGAGCCCCGCCACGAGCCGCGTCACGGAGGTATGCCTGATAGAGACCGATGGCACGGCAGACCTGCCGGTCTACCTGGAGTGGCTGCGCGCTATGGATGTGCGCCGCGGCCTGCTGCTACTGGTGAATGTGGCTGAGTACAGCGCCGCCGCCCTGGAGATACTGCATGAGATCCGCTCCCTGGGTATAGAGGTGCTGCCGGTACAGCTACCCGATAGTATCAATACCAAGCCGGGCACGCCCCACTCCTACCCCCTGCCTGCAGCAGATATGATGCTCGGCGCCGTAGGTACAGATGGCCGCCGTACGCTGTATATGGCAGACTATGGTCGTCATGATTTTAAATCGCTGCGGTATGATCACCGCTTCCGCACGGCGCTACGCCGCCTGGGCTACCAGACCATAGCCTGCCGCGATGCCGGCCTGCCAGCGCTGGAGGGGGGTGACTGCCTGCAGGTAGAGGAACATCTGTTTCTAGGTGCCCGTACACGCCAGCGCTTTGGCGCTCATGCTACCTGCGATATCCGGGCATTCTACCATCTGGCAGAGGAGATGCAGCTACACTACATAGGTGTGGACGACCCCTCCGTGCATCAGGGCCTGTATCATCTGGATCTCTACTTTGCCTATGCGGGCAGAGATGAGAGGGGGCACCACCGCTTCCTCGTAGGGTATGTAGATGAAGATAGCATAGGCGACGCAGTGATAGATGATATGCGCAGGCAGCTGGACCAGTTTCGCATGGCGGTGC
The DNA here is from genome assembly GCA_964537475.1 of uncultured Chitinophagaceae bacterium. Lineage (GTDB taxonomy): Bacteria > Bacteroidota > Bacteroidia > Chitinophagales > LD1 > UBA1941. Next base: position 236,073 of record CAZIBY010000001.1, read on the forward strand.
GGGAGACACTGGATGCCTGTTTTGGCAATATGTACACCCTCACACCTGTGCCGGTCATCGTGTGTGATGTCTACCGCGTATCTCCGCTGAACGGCATCACCGAGTGTGTGAACGGCCGGCTGAAGTACTACTTCCCCTGGCCGAAATTTATCAATGCAAAGGAGCATCCGGACTTTGACATAAAGCAGCGCGTCACGGCGGCCACGCAACGCGCCTGGGATATACTTGCAGCTACACTCGGGCCGGAGGCGCTGGTGCGCTGCCCTGTGCCTGTCTGCTATACTACCGGCAGTGGCCAGTCACTGCACTGCACACTGGGTATCATAGGCCGTGCAGGCTAAGCCGTGGCAGTGGCCAGCTGCGCTGCGGCGGTCCTCATAGTGACGCCCAGCGCGCGGGCATAAAACCATATCCGCGCCTGTGGGTATGCGCTGATCTCGTCTACGGCAGCAGGCAGGCTGCCCTCCAGAGACCGGAAATAGCCGGCCCCTTCCTTCACAGCAGTGTGGAGTAGCTTCAGGATACTATTATACTCATCGGACAGCGGTGAGCGGCTGTCTATCCAGCGCTGCGTATTGCGTATCTGCGTGGTGAGCAGGTCTATCTGGCCCAGCTCGTGGCGCGCTATGAGCTGATATAGACGGGCTCCATACTTCATATCCTGTCGTGCGTCAGACTTATCACAGATGATGCGCTCAGTATAGTCTATGACATCATCCCAGCGCTGCAGCATCATGTATGCCGTGGCCATATTATACAGCAGGGATATCTCACGTGCCTTGTTTACTTTGCGCCGATGGCGCTTCATACCATCTATGATCCATGGTATCATATCCGGTATCCTCTCATACTCTCCTACACTGCTGTAGTAGATCATCTTGTACAAAGCCAGTAGCTGAAATGCCTCGCCGGCCTCATCCTCATTGGCTGGGTGGATCGCTTCTACTTTATCCAGCAGCACCTTCATCTGAGCATAGTCGCCGACAGAAAGCAGACTCGTCAGCGTATTATTGATAGTGATAAGATACAGTACCGGATCTGCATGTGCCATATGCGGGTAGGCGTCATAGAGCGCATATAATCTGGCCTGGTTATCATGAGAGCTGGCCGCATCACCACGGAGCTGATAGTACAGGCTCCAGATGCTATAGTAGATCCTGTCAGCACGGAAACAGAGGCCAGAGGCATAGTTCTTGAAAGTAGGATCGCTGATCCTTCCCTCTGCTGCTTCCCAGAAATTTTGCGGCAACCCGGCAGAAGCATACATACGTACTTGTATGAATAACCAGTCATTCAGATTGCGCAGGTCTGTGATGGTTTGTATTTTTTGCAGGACCTGAGCATACTCTACACCTATCGCATCGGCCTGCTCGCGCAGGGTGTCGTGGCTCAGCTCCAGATTCATGTAGCCCCTCTTCATCAGCAGGGTGAGCAGGATCTCATACTTCTCATAGGTCTCGGCCATCTCTATAGCGCGCTCCAGCGTCTTGCGGCGCAGGGTATTGAGGCGCTTGCTGCGGTATAGCTCCTCATCTATCATCAGCTCACTGATCTGAGTATCTATAGAGGTGCCGGCGCTGTAGCTGCGCAGGGCCTTCATGATCATCTCATGCAGGTTCTTCTTCTCATCGGCAAAGTTCTTGGAGATCTTTGCATCCTTGATACTGGCCTTCAGCCTTGCCTCATCATAGGGTCCCTCGTCGGGCAGAGCATCGTAGGCATCGTAGAGTATCTCGTACTTATTGACCTCGCCTTCCTTGACGTGGCGACGGCTAAAGACTTTGAAATAGCGCTTCTCACTGGAGGAGAGTGCCTTGACTAAAAGGAAGAGATCATCAGTGGCCTTCATGAAACACTACAAAATTGTCTGGGTACCGCAATTTATGCGAAACCATCCATATACCCTAAAAAGGGTATAGAGGCATACAAGTTTTGCCTTGTACCACACCTATCTCCTGACCGCTGTCATCACCATGCAATAAATATGCGCCTAGTTCATTATCATTAGGATATGAAAGGAGCAGGGGCATATGAGTGGGTGCGGATAGCGATAGCTGTAGGGTTGGTAAGTTTTTTCAGCTACCTGATGCTGCGTATCACGCTGCCGTACCTGGCCTTTGAGATAGACACGGACTTTCTGGTGACCAAGCAGTCTATCATTCACATCCGCCACTGGCGGTATGCCTTCTACACGCATGTGATCACGAGCACCTTTGTGCTGTTTCTCGGCATCTTCCAGTTCATACACCGCCTCATCTATGGGTACAAGAAACTGCACCGCTACATCGGGCTGGTATACCTGATCATCGTAGTGCTGCTGAGCGGCCCCTCGGGCCTGATCATGGGTATCTATGCCAATGGCGGCATCTATGCGCGGGTCAGCTTTGTGACGCTCTCGCTGCTGTGGATGGGATTCACGGCGTGGGCATACCTGCGCATACTGCGGCATGATGTGCGCGCGCACCAGGCGTATATGCTGCGCAGCTATGCTCTCACACTCTCTGCCGTCACACTCAGGTCTTATGCCTTTATCCTGCCGGTCTTCGTACACATGGATGGGCGCGATGAGTACATCCTGATAGCCTGGCTAAGCTGGATACCCAACCTTATCATCGCAGAGATATTGATCAGGAGGGGGTGGATGACGCTCTAGCTATTCTTCTCTTGTGGTGCCGTGCAAATCCCCCGGCCTGCGGCCACCCCCTTTGTCATGAGTGACTGTCAGCCATTGGCGATTTGTGGGTGAGGATCGCCCCCTGATGAGTAGGGTTAGTCAGCGTGAGCAGTGGCTATGTCTTGTTCCTCTATTTTACCTTTGCTATTGATGCGGTAGTACTTCGTACCTGTCGGCTCTCGCTTGATCACCTCATTGTGCTCGTAGCCCGAGTCTATGGGGTTGTATCTATAGGTCTGGCGAATGGACTGTACTGCTATGAGGCCGGTAGTATCTATGGCCGCCGTCTTGATATGGAGTGGCGAGCAGGCGCAGGCCAGGTCTATCTTGTCTATATTCTGGCCGGCGGTATCTATGGTCATGAGGTAGTAGGTGTAGGGCGGCAGATCCATGCTATCAGTGATCATTGCCACATAATTTACCGAGCGATACACCAATGTATGAAAACCGGGACCTGATGGCAGTGCCGCCACATACTGAAAGGTCTGCTCAGGGTTGCGGCTGAACGCTGCCGTGAGACCACCCAGCTCAGGTATGAGATCGTCAAACATGTAGTCTATCTCCTGATTTGACTCTACGCGCAGGGAATCAGGCCCGATCTCAAAAGGTAATTCTTCATGTTTGAAGTTTATCCTAAAAAGATCCAGCAAGGCGTGTCTGCGCTGCTCATTTGTAAAGTCATATTTGGCCAGCAGTATCTTAAAATCTTCATCGTCCCTGATGCGGTCAAAGTCGCTGTAAGCTGCTACCTCTTTGACGTCAAATTTGCCACTGCTGAGCGCCTCGGCGAGATTAGCATAAAACTCCATATTGTCCAGATGGGCGTCAGCACGGGCAGCGACCATAGCAGCATCTGCTGACAGTGTACTATCGCGAAATGCAAATGTAGCGGCGAGTCCTGCCAGTTCATACTGTGTATCCTGCAGCAGCGCCTCCGAATAATGCAAATACATGACCGGCTCCGGCGCGATACGCAGTGCGCGCACGAACAAAGGCAGGCTGCCCTTTGCGTCTTTCTGATTGGCATATCGGTCGGCGGCATTGAGATAAACCTTATGCGCATAGACTATAGCATCTCCGGATGGCTGCCATTTCGCCACTTTATCATACTCCCAGATATTTGCTGAATCCAGCATGGGATACTCTACAGTCAGCTCTATAGATGGCGCGGTGGGGGTGGCTTTGGGCGCTTGTGAGTTTTTGCAGCCTGCTATCATCGCAGCTATGGCAAAGAAGAGGAGGATTTTTGTTTTCATGTTTGATCGTGATGATAAGGTACGAAAGTTATAGCGGCTTGGGCTCAATAGCTATGATCCGGCCATCGTACATGATGCGGAAGAACTCAGTGCCGGTGCTATCGCGGTGGGTGACAGTATTATTGATGTAGCCGGAGTCTTGCGGCGGGTACTGCCACTGCTGGTCGTAGCGGGTCAGTGTGATGAGGCCGCCGGTATCTACCTGCAGCGTCTGCACATGCAGCGGACTGCAGAAGCAGCCAGCCTTCATGGCATCTATAAAGTGGCCCGACGTGTCTATGGTGGCGATGTAGTACTGCATAGTAGTCATCGGTACGTAAAAAAGAGAAGCAGCCAGCCTTCATGGCATCTATAAAGTGGCCCGACGTGTCTATGGTGGCGATGTAGTACTGCATAGTAGTCATCGGTACGTAAAAAAGAGACGAACTATAAACGATAGTGTGATAGGATGAGGATACGGGCAGCTCCCGGATCAGGTCATACTCCTGCATCATAGAGCGGCTCCACTCACCGCGACCATCTGCTACGGCCGGCAGGATATCTTTGAAGATCGGGGCAATGGTATTGACCTCACGATTACATAGAGAGTCTGGCGGTATGATATAGGGCATCTGAGCAAGGGAGGTGCGGCTGAGCAAGATACCTAGCAGTGCGCGATCTTTATGCTCCGGCGAGGTGAGATAGCGATATTTAGCTATCAGCGCCTGAAAGGAGGCAGTAGTATTGAGCTGATAGAAAAATGTATCCTTAGCTATCTCATCTATTGCGAAAGGATTGGCCTGGAGGGCCGCCTCTATCGGAGTCAGGTCATCCAGATCATACTGCACTTGTAGCCGCGCTGCCCATATGAGCGCCTGAGCAGAGGTGCGCCGGTCCAGGAGCGCCATAGCTGTAGCCCCCCAGCACACATCTATACGGTCCAGCCGCCACGCCACGGGCAGTATCTCCAGATAGGTATAGGCGTCGGGCGCTATACGCAGAGAGCGCTGCAGCAGCTTATAAGCAGCGGTATCATTGTGCTCTTTCACATAGAGGGCCGCGCCCCTGTGATACAGGTCCTGTGCATATTCCCGTGCAGCCTGCGTAGGGTGCCATCCGGCCACCTGCGCCGAGTCAAAAACAGCTGTCGTATCCAGCATAGGATAAGATGCGTCTGCAGTAGCTGCATCGTGATGCAGAAAGCTACAGGCTGAGAGCAGAGACATAAAGGAAAGCAAGACGAGGAAACGGATCTTCATAGACGTGGTTTGTTTGGCCAAAGCTAAACATTCAGCATGAAACTAATTTCAAAACCGCTGCGCGGAAAATCTGTTTCACACATTAGTGTTTCTTGATAATCAGAAAGATGGATAAGGGTGGTCATCGTTTGGTCAAAACCAATCGGTGACATTGCAGTTTGCTGTTTGCATTTTGCTGTTTGCTATACTCCGTATGGTATAAACAAAAAAACGCGTGCACGCGCGGGGATCTATGATCGTATACCACGATAAAAAATGCAGGTGAGGTTTGAGCTGTGCAAGCATCTGCGAAGAAATATTTAATGACATTTTGGTGAATAACTATAAGGCGGGCAGCCTGCAGCAAGTTTCGCGTATTTTACATACTTTTGCATCGTGAACCTGATAGAAATACCATTCCTCTTTTCGCTCGCCATACTAGGCATCTATGTGAGCTTTCAGTGGCCGGGCATGATCTTCCGCCCGGTGAAAGAGAAACTCGACACCCTCCTCCCCTACATGCTCACCAAACCTCTGTACAACTGCCCGATCTGCATGAGCAGCATCTGGACCCTGACGCTCGGCTCGCTCTGCTGCGTGTGCCACCTCATGCCCGTACCAGCCATGACCGGCGAGGCTACCTGGTGGCAGAGCCTGGGGCTACTCCTGCTGCTGATACCGGCGGTAGCGGGCATCAATACCTTCCTGTGCGTAGCGCTTGACAGGTGGAGTGACTATGGATGCTGACATTTAGTATTGCGTAATGAGTATTGAGTAGTGAGATAAAATGCATTATTGGCTGAATTTCTGACCTGATAAATTGAAACCTATGTATAGTGCTCCTGACAAACATATCCGATTAGAGTATTGCGTGCATGACAACCATCTGCACATAGCAGACATCACTGATCCACGCTACGAGGGCAGCCCGGCGCTGATCAATAAAATACAGGACACTGTAGCTTGTGACTTTGTGCCATATGCCTACCGGATGATGGCAAAGTATAACTATAACCTGCCCTATGCAAAGATGAAGGAACTTTTCACGCAATGGCTGGCAAAGTATATGGCGAAGAAGAAAAAGTGGCCGGTGATATCGGAATATTATAAGCTACTGTATGATGAAGCCGGGCGCACATTTATAATAAAAGACACGCGCGATCCTGAGATCAATAGCAGGATCTGGACTTTGATCGCTAATCGTGTGCACGTAGACACCATAACTGAGTTTACGGAGAATGCGCGCTACGTATTTTATGATCACAGGGATTACTATCCCGATGCCGCTGCTGTGAGGTATGCGCTACAGATGTGGATCGCGCATCATGCGGAAGCGGCCCCCTAAATCCCCCAAAGGGGGAATTTGCTACAACCCTCTATCCCGAAACTTCGGGACTCTCTGAAGGGAGACTTTAATTATTCATTATTCACTATTCTCTATTCATTATAAAAGATGAGCTGGACCGATCTGATCACACCTGACCACTGGCAGTCGCTGGGTGGCTGTAGCTGCGGCGGCACCGCGCGGCGCAAGTACAAACGCATAGGCACAGACTATGAGCTACAGATACTGACATCTGTATACCAGTACAAGATCTTTCGTGCAGGTGCGCTGGTACAGGTGGGCCCGCTGGCGGACCTGGAGCCGGCATTAAATGGCCTGGGGCTTTTGTAGTCAATATGCTATCAATTCGAAATCAAAAAACATCAATGACATATATGAAACAATTCCTACGAAAACTATTCAGCCGTCAGCGGCGCCATCCTTTCCCCGATAGCAAGCAAGTGATAGAGTTTGCCTTTGAGTGTGGTGGTATCCGCTACTACCGCCATGTAGACGAGATGAATATGCCCTACCGCCGCGCGCTGAAAGCGCTGACCATCTACAAGGAGCTGGACATGAAGTGTGACCGCCACTACCTGGATCAGCACATAGAGGCGATGGACGCCATCCTGGAGGGCACACGTTTTAATGTAGAGAGCCTGCTGAAGATAAAGACCCTGACCGCACAGCTGCGCGAACGCGTACAATGGATCATCGTTCCCGACCACGTGTACAAACTCGCCTCTGTGCGGTATTTTGACGAGACAGAAAACCCCAATGACTATGACTGGAAGTATGCGGCACAGAAGATCGCACACTGGAAGAAGCATGAGGGCGTGAACGATTTTTTTTTGCGCGAGCCCATAGCGACGTTGATACCGTTTTTAAAAGATGCGCCGCTAGATTTCGAGAGCTTTTCCCGGCAGGTAGACGAGCTGACCCGGAGCCAGTTGGACGTTATCTTGTCGATGCTGCCCCGGCCGCAGAAGATAGCATCGTCAGGCTCTACCGAGGCCTTATTCTCGGAGGAGATACAGCTAGAGAGCCAGCCATAGAGCACACCGGCATCTACGACTACCTCTCGCAACTGAACGATGCGATCATACGCGCTAAAGAGCGCGAGAAAGAGTAGATCGCCTGAGGCGATCGGTCAACGGTCGACAGTCAACTGTCAACGAGGTGATAAAAATCATTCAACGCCTCGTGGACTGTGGACCGTAGACAGTCGACATCAGAAAGAACACAGCACCACATATACATTACCTAACCTGTACCCCATTTGAACCATGAGTGACCAGATCATTATAGAATTTATCGGAGACCCGTCGGGGCTCAAACCGGCAGAAGACGCACTGCGCGGATTAGGCAAAAGTTCGCAGGATACCATCGCGGCATTTGAAAAAGCCAATACAGCAGCAAAGCATTTCGCCGAAGGCGCAAAGGAAGCCGCTACTGCTATCAAGAGCACCGGTGACGCTGCGGAGAAAAGTGTGAAGTCCATCTCATCACTCTCGCAGGCCATCAGCAGCGGCGCCGTGAAAGCTGTGGCGGAGGACTTTAAAAACTGGGCAAAGGAAGTAACAGATCTGGCCATCAAGAAAGGGGCACTGAAAGAACAGCTCACGCAAGTGACAGCCACCATGGCAAAGGCAAAGGAGGAGATCGCCTCTAATAAAGCCAGCCTCGCCGCGCTGAATAAAGAAAACAGCACCACGCAAAAAGAGCTCAACAGCACGGCAAAAGCGATAGAAGAATACAATACCCGATCTGCCAAGGCCGCAGCTCAGAATATAGAGTTGAAGGAAAAAATAGAACAGGCGCGTAACGCGCTCGCCGCCATGAATGGCACAAACGAGGAAGGCAGCACCAAATACAACAAGCTCGCCGCCTCTATAGAAACGTGGGATACCAAAGTAGCCAAAAATGAAAAGACAATCTCTAATAATACGGCGAAGATCGGTGTACTGATAGCCACCAATAACGGGTTGGCAGAAAAATACGATACTGTCAAGGCAAAGATCGACACGACAAAGGCAAGCCTCGATCAGAATAAAGCAAGCCTCGCAGGCATGACCACCGAGTCCAAAACACTGAAAGGCGAAATAGCCGATGTAGACAAAAAGCTGGCGGACGCCAATAAAACATTTGGAGAGCAGAGCAAGGCAGCCAAGGAGAGTATGCAGTCATTTAGCTCACTGATAGGCAACACTAAAAAACTCGTGTCAGCACTCGGTGAGATGGCGGCGACCACCGCCTCTGCCACCGGCAGCGAGCGTGACGCCAATAGTATCCGTCAGAAAACGGCAGAGGTACTCCAGGCCCTGACCACCGCACAGACCATAGCCACTACGGCCACTGAGGCTATGACAGCCGCCACTGAGATAGCCACGGTAGCGACCACAGGACTCGATGTGGCACTCTCGCCTGTGATAGCTGCGGTAGGTGCTGTGGCAGTGGTAGTGGGAGCGGCAGTGGCACAGTTTGCGGTGATGTATACCGTAGGCAAAAAAGTAGTGGAGGTGGTAGAGGAAAAGTTTCACGTGTTTGAAAAGGTGAAGCCGGTGATAGATGCTGTGGGAGCGGCGCTGAGCAAATTTGCCGACAAGGCGCGCGATGTGATCAGCTTCTTCAGCGGCGGCCTGATAGAAGACTCAAAGCTGCACAAGCTGAATGACAGCCTGGAGAAAGCTGCCAAAGAAAGCGAAAAGATGTCGGCAGAATACAAGAAGCAGGCCGACCTGCTGGAGGCCGAGGGCATGAGTGCACAGAGCATAGCCCAGAGGCGCGCAGAGGCGCTGAAAGAAGAGCAGAACGCGCTGATAGACCATCTGAAGGTGGAGAAAGACGCCACGAAGCAAGCAGAGCTGCGCGATCAGATCTCTAAGAATACAGTAGAGATACTAGGCCAGCAGAAAAGCGTGATAGAGGGTATGGCCAGTGATATGCAGAAGCAAGGCAAGACAGAAGGCGAGATATACCAGGCCAAAGAGGACCAGATCCGCGCCAGTATATCGCTCATAGCACAGGAGCGCCTGCGCAAGGACCTGACAGATGAGCAAAACAAGAGCCTCGAGGCACAGGCGCGCCTGATGACCAACATGCTGAAGGAGACCATGGAGGAGCACAAGAAGTATGATGCTGACCAAGCTAAAGAGGCCTATGCCAGGGCGCTGGAGAGCGCAAAGAAAACTGCTGACCTGCGCCTCTCCGTAGCCAAGGAGGGCAGCGATAAAGAGCTGCAGGCCCGCCTCGATGTCATGAAGGCCGATAGCGCGCTGGAGCTGAATAATACCAAACTGACCCGCACGCAGGTGGAGCTGATCAAACTCAAACTGGCACAGGATACAGCCAGGGAGATACAGGCATTTTACCAGAAAGCGCTGGCAGAGGCAGAAAAAGATGAGAAGAAGTCTGATCAGGAAAAGTACGATGCCAGGATGGCGATACTAAACCGCGAGCGCGCTGCGATAGCAAATAATGATAAACTCTCGGCAGCACAAAAAATAGAACTATTCAAACAGGTGAATGCGCAGGAAGACGCGGCATGGAAGCAGCTCAATGACTCGCTGGCGCAAAAGGAAAAAGAGGCCGCCGCCGCACGTCTCGCCGCAGCGCAGGCCGAGGCCAGGAAGAAGCTGGACATAGCCCTGCAGGTGAGCGAGAACGAATACAAGACCGGCATCACCGCAGAGGAAAAGATCCTCTCGGACCGCAAAGAGAAATACGAAGCAGACCTGTCTAACGCAAAGCTGAGCATCAAAGCCAAGATGGATCTGGGTGAGCAATACTACAGCTCGGTAGAGGCATCGCTCCAAAAGGAGATGCAGCTGCTCAATAAAAAATATGCCAGCGATATAGCTGCTGCGCAGAAGGACGAGCAGGCCATGGAGAAACTGCAAGACCAATACCTGAAAGACAGCAAGGCAATAGAAGACAAAATCACCGCCAATAAAAAGGAGCAAGGCAATAAGCGCAAAGAATACGCAAAGGAGCAAGGAAAGCAGGAAGAAGACATAGCTAAAGAGGTCGGCAAGAAACTGATTGAAATGGCCAAGCAGGTGAGCGATGCGATCTTTGAAAATGAGAAGCAGAAGCGCGACAATGAGCTAAAGGAAAAGCTGGACCACCTGGCCGCACAGAAGGATGCAGAGCTGATGAATACCACGCTGACCGCCTCCCAGCGCAAGGCCATAGAGAAGAAGTACAAAATGCAGGAGGCGCATGAGAAGGAGGCTGCCTGGAAGGCCGACCAGAAGGCCAAAGCAGAGCAGGCAGTGATCAATGGCCTCCTCGCCTTCACCGCTGCGCTGGCCTCCTCGCCGCCGCCTATGAACTATGTGAACGCGGCTATCGCGCTGGCCTCTGCGGGTATACAGGCGGGCATCATCATGAGCAAGACACCACCAAAGTTTGCGAAGGGGGTCGTGGCGCTGGAGGGTCCCGGTACGGAGACATCTGATAGCATACCGGCCTATCTCTCGCGCGGTGAGAGTGTGATCACCGCCAGCGCTACGAGGCGTTACCAGCCGCTGCTGGAGGCTATGAACGCCGGTACGCTGGACCGCTATATGCCGCTACCGCAGATGCCGGATGTGAAGGCACTGGAGGTAGCCACTACTGCCAGCCACCATGCGCAGCCGGAGAAGATAGACTATGAAAAGATAGGCGAAGTACTGGCCCGCCGCATCAATATGAAGCAGCTCAATGTGAGTATAGACGAGAAAGGATTTACGAAATCAGTAGTGAGCCGCGGGCAGCGCATCACGAGCTACAATGACAGGATGAAGTTCTGATCATTTGGTATAGCGGTATACCTCAAAATTCTGATAGCGCTTTTTGTAGTAAGAGCCTGACAGGTTGTATCTGCTATCCGCATCCATTTTTATTGTATCGCCCCTAAAACTGGATTAGCTGGTAGTAGCTGAGTCTATGTAAGTCATTGAATCAGATGGAGAACCGGCAACTGGATATCTCTGACCTATTCCAAATCCTTCATAATAGTAGACTTTGGTCGACGACTTATTACAGGCCACGAAGGTGAAGGCAAAACTCAAAAGGATCAGAATACTTGTCTTATTCATGAATGAAAATTTGATCACTTGGTATAGCGGTAGACCTCGAAGTGTTGATAGCGGTTCTGATAAAATTGGCCCGTAAGAAAAAATCTGCCATCAGGCCCACGATCTATCGTATCACCTTGAAAAGAGGCATAATCGATCTGGGCAGAATCTATGAAGGAGAAAGAATCGACAGGAGCACCGCCAGAAGGATATCTAGTGCCTATTTCATATATCTCATAGTAATAAAGCTTTTGCTGAGATGCTTTCTTGCATGATGTAAATACAATCATAGCAATGCCAGTGATCAGAATACTTGTCTTATTCATGAACAACGTTTTCAAAAACAAATTATTTGGTATAGCGGTAGACCTCGAAGTGCTGATAGCGCTTTTCGTAGTAAGGTCCTGAAACAAAAAAGCGATTATCTGGCCCATAATTGATCGTATCACCCCGAAAGTCAGGATAAGAAGTTTGTAACGAGTCTACAAATGAGAAGGAGTCTGCTGGAGTGCTGTTAGTGGGATATTTTGTACCAATATTATATTCTTCATAATAGTACATCTTAGCTGGAGATGACTTTTTACATGCCGCTAAGACAATGGCGAAAATTACTGCTGTAATAATAATTCCTCTACGCATAAACAGACATTTTTTCAAAAGTACTTTTAAACTCCAATAATTCAAATGCCTTTTCGCTTTACCCTCACCAACACTGCTACCGGGGCCTCCACTATCATAGACGAACCGGTAGGCATGGATAAAGTTTCGCTCCACCTGAAGCGGGACGAAAATTATCACGGCTTCCTGGATGCGATAGATGATTCTCTGGGTTCGTTTCAGTTTTACGGGGCAGCCTACAAGCTGCTAAAGACAGCCTACAATGCTGATGGCGTAGACGCAGATGTGCGCCTGCTCATTGAGTATCAATGTAGTGATACAGATAGCTATGAGCAGTTGTACGAGGGGAAATTTGCCTTTGACCAATACAAGGAGATACGCGGGGCGAGTGGCTGCTATATAGAGTGCCCCATACAGAATGGTTATGATCTACAAACTTTCCGTAGCCGGATGAACCAGAAGGTAAGTCTTGATTCACTGAGCACTTTTGATAATACGGTATCGCTGAATGCATACAGCCATTTGGGCCAGGATATTAAACTAAATCCGAAAACGGTAAAGTTGACAAACTACGCCACTGTTGATACAACTGGAAACGGCAGTAATAGTTTTTCAGCAGGCCAAAAAAATATTAATGGCGATTATTATACAATTAATGATATAATTCAGACCCTAGGTCCAGACTTTCCATCCTTCGCCAATCCCGAGGACAACACGGGCGACACCTCGCACAATGAGTTTACCATTCTCACGGACAATCCACACGAGATCATACCTTATACTACGATAAGGAGCAGTGAGTTTGGAAGTTTTCCCGGAGGTGTGGGAGATCAGTACTTTGAGTCGGGCAATACGCTGCCGGGATCTGTGAATGAGATATTCCAATATACTCCGGAGATACCGTATGATAATAATGAGATACAAATAGACATAGATATAGCGGGCGCGATCATCATGGGCATACAGGGAGACAGGCTACCGGCCCCTAATGAGTCTGTAGAAGCCATCCTGCTGAAGGGGCTGACCTGGGAGGATGCCAAAAGCCATCACACTACAAACTATGTTGCGGGAGTTCGTGACTGCAGGCTATCATCCGGACACCTGGTCCTCTATGATTTTTATAGCAATCCGTATCATCCGGTGGCGACATTGGTAAACTATATCACTGAGGCCAATGCTCCCTTTGCCGCAGGCAATACACCTACGGTAGACTACCGCACTTTCCGCTTTACTTATCACGAAAGAGTGCAGTTCTACCCGGGAGAAAAGCTTTTCCTTTTTTTTATCATCGGCAAGGAGTATAACCCGCACCTGCACACAGTATTCTTTAGCAATAACTATACGTATCGCAATACTTTCTACATCACCTCCGGCGCTCCTCCACGCTCGGACAGCTGGCTCACGCCCGTGCTAGTCGAACAGCTGATGCTGGCGCCGACCGTCACTGTGGGCGGTGTAGATATACCCCCTCCCAGCGAATCTTACATCCGCCTGACATTTGACTCGGGCTACAAGGCTACTACCACGCCCTGCTATCTGGTGAATGAGGCCCTTTCGCGCGCGGTTGAGATCACTACCAATGATAGCCTGCGGGTGTACAGTGAGTACTTCGGGCGCGCAGGAGACCATGCCTCACAGCCTTACGCTGCGCCGGTGACAGGTGCGGGTGCGCTCACCGGCCTGACCAATGGCCTGCTGCTGCGCGGCTCCTCTCCGCTGCAGACCTGGCACATGGGCTACAGTGACTTTCACTCTACTACGGTCAATGCCGCTCAGATGCCCTACACCCTCTCGCATACAGATGGTATCATCGTGGCGGGCGCCGGCAATATCCTGATGGTAAATGACAACTCAGATTGCACCGTATATATACCGGATGATGTAGCGGAGCCGACTTTTGGTATCGGTACGCAGCTCATCATACAGCAGAACGGATCGGGCGTGGTGACGGTCTCTCCCGTGACGGGTGTCACGCTGGCAGCCCCGGGTGGTGGTGTGACCACCAGCGGCTACGGTTCGCAGGTGCTGCTGACCAAGGTGGGCCCTGACAGCTGGCTTCTCTCGGCACACGCGCCTATGTTTGCTTCCTTTCAGGAGATGATAGAGGCGCTGAATGCGATCCATGCCATCGGATTTGGCCTGGAGCATGATGGCATACGCACGGACCACACGGACCGCTTCTACGTGCGCATAGAGCCCATCAGGTATTTCTACAATGACGCGCTGACGCTCATGACCTGTGACAATGTGGAGAGCATAGAGACAGATGCCGGCGCGGGAGATGCGATATCGATCTTCAAGACGGGCTATACCAAGTGGGAGGCCGAGCAGGCCAACGGCCTGGATGAATTTCTCTCCCGCAGGGAGTACCGCACGCGGCTGCGCACGCTGCGCAAGACGCTGGACAAGCAGTGCAAGTACGTGGCCTCGGGCTATGCGATAGAGGTGACGCGGCGCAAGCTCAATACCAATACTACCGACTGGCGGTATGACAATGATACCTTTATCATCTGCCTGCAGAATAATGTACCCATAGATGGCGATACTAGCCCACAGCCGGACTATATGTCTGAGAGTGGCGGCGTATCAGGCGCTACGGGCCTGCTGAATGATGCCACCGTGTACAACTACCGCATCAGCCCCGCGCGCAATGCGCTGCGCTGGCTGCCGTATATACTCAACTCATACGCAGACTGGCAAAACGGAGAGTTGGTCTTTGCCGCAGGCGATGGCAACTATACCGCGCAGGGCCAGCTGATCAATGATCCTGTAGAGGGCATCTCTCTGAATGAGAGCGCCAACCTGAAATGGGATGCGCTGGCAGACCACACGCTCTACCCAGCTATCTACCGCAATGAGGTGGTCAAATTCAAATACCCGATGAGCTACCACCAGTGGCAGCACATCAATGAGGGTAATAACAAATACGGCAAGATACGCTACAATGTCAATGACAGCCCCTATGAGGAGGGCTACATCCTCGACCTGAAGTATGACCTCTTTGGCGGTATGGCAGAGTTTACGCTGAGGCCCGCTATCTGATTTTTCCTATCCTAAAAAATACAACTTATGAATACGATCAGTTTTCCCCGATACTCCTTTGTGCAGGCGCAGCCGGACCCGCTGCGCGAGGATGTGCCGACATCCTGCTATCCCGATCCGCGCACGTGCCTGCCTATGTCCACACCGGTCAACCTGGCCTTTCAGGTAGTGGCAGGTGATAGTCTGACTTATCCCTCTCCCCTTACATACAACTCGCGCTTCTACGCCTATGCCGTACCGGCAGATGATCCGATCAGGTGGGACACGCAGACCAGCGGTACCTTTGCCTCACACCCTGTTTTTATCAAGACTGATACTATCGACTGGACCATCTCACCGGGCTATGTCCTGGCGCGCTTTGACAATGCTACGGGCAATGATAGTTTTCAGGCCTACGCCGCAGCGCTGGGCGAGTGCTTCAAGCTGCAGTTTGTATTTGATATCTATGTGATCTCCGGCGGAGCCATACATGAGCGGCACTATATGGGCTGTAGCAATTGCTTCGTACGCGTACCTATAGGCCAGTGCTACACCACCTTTCTGCAGTACCGCAATGATACCAATGCGTTTGACTTTCTCTGCTACTACAAAGAAGCCAATGGCGCCAATAGCGCTGCCTCCTACTACAATAAAGTAGAGCTGCCCATCTATCTGAAAAATCCTGTGATGAATGACGATACCAAAGTCTATACGCGCTCTGACGGCACCATCATCAAGCTCTACGAGCGCAAGGAGGAGCAGTACCTGCTGGAGACAGATCAGATGCCCTATACCTGGCTGCGCGCGCTGGATGTGGCGCTATCACACGATACGGTCACGCTGAGCAATGCCAACCTCTCCTCCTTTGACCCGCGCGACACACCGATATTTTTTCAGAAGAAAGAAAACTTTGAGATAGAATACCAGAAGGCACCCTTTTCCGCCTTCGGCAAAGGCAGCTGCAAACTACTCAATGCGCAGCCCGTGCATCTGTATAATAATAACTGTGGGTAAAATACAACCCTCTAAATCTCCCTGAAGGGAGATTTAGACACAAACAATAACCGGCTGTTAAAGCCTCCCTTCAGGGAGGTTTGGAGGGCATTGCTCAATCACAAATCATCAATCAAAAATCAGAAATAAAATAAGCCTATGTCAAACACTAAAACACCCGCGCGCGGCATCCTGCTCATAGCGCTCGGCAGCCCGCAGTACGGCTGCTACGCCGCCAATCTCGCTGCCTCTATCCGCTACAATGATCCCGACCTGCCTATCCACCTCGTGCATACTGAGGACAGCGTATCGCACCTGGCAGCGGAGCATCGTGCTCTCTTCAGCTCCATGCAGCTCTGTCCGGCTGATGCCTACACCATGCCGGCCACCTGCCAGCCCGCACCTGCCAACCCGATCCAATACATCCGCGCCAAGACATGGATGTATGACCTGAGTCCATACGCAGAGACGTTGTTTCTGGATGTGGATACGATGATCCTGCCGGGCCACAGTATGGCCGCGCTGCTGGAGGAGCTGGCGCAGCAGTGCGACTTCACCATAGAGAACCGCGGCTATGCCGATCTGTCTACAGAGAAATCGCTGGCAGACTACTCCGTCTGGTGCAATGTAGAGGACCTGCGCAGCTGCTTCTCTACAGAGATCCGCAAGAGCGAGCAGCCACTCCGCTACTTCAACCTTCACTCCGAGCTGGTCTACTTCAAAAAGAACAAGGCCAACAAAAAGTTTTTTGACAAAGTGAAGCGGATATATGATGCACCGCCTGTGCGCGCTACGCAGTTTGACACCGGCCTGTCGGATGAGTTTGCCTTTAGCACCGCCATGATGCTGCTACAGCACTACCCGCACCGGGACTACTATATCCGCATCTACTGGAGCTATGCAGAGAAGGAGCACGACTGGTATACCCACGTCACGAAGAATTTCCTCGCCTTCTCCCTCGGCGGCAATATGCTGCGCGAGCGCATCAAGGCCCGGGTGACAGCATACAACAATCTATTCAGGCAAAAACTGGGACTGCCTTATCTCTTCACCCCGCATCACAAGAAGGTGTGGAATAAGCATAGGGAGCGGATGTGAGGTTAGTAGATCTTATGACCATAGTCTGTCCAGCCTTCCTCAGAGGTGGGATTATAGTGTCTAAGAGTAATAATACACTCAATGCTTGTATCGCTTATTACAAGTGGGACATATCTACCATAAGTACTAAAGTACCATTCACCAAGTGAATAAACGTAGGCTGTACCATTCACGATCAGCGCGGAGTCGTTATCTGGTGCTTTGGTTACCACCAAAGTATCAGGTCCTACAATGGAATCATAATTATAGTTGAACGACTGATACCAATGATGCTGCACGCAAGCAAACCGCCCTACCCAACCATCGCGGAAATCATATGACTTATTACACCCCAGCCCCGCCATCAATAACAAAGCAGCAAGAGAAAGGCAGAACAGATGCTTGAGATAAGCTTTCATATTGGATCAATAGATTTTATGACCGTAGTAAAAAACTGCTGTAGCGCTATACGAGTGACCCGAATATGTCAGATATTGATAATAGTAAAGGCTATCCCTATTCTTATAAAAGGACGCCTGCTGGAAGTACATCTGCGCAAAGTAAACAACACTATCCGGGGCAGCATTCTCGAGACGCTTATACTTATCGCCATCTATGGTGACCGAGTCGCCTATTCCCGTCACCTGTATGGTATAGGTGCCCATGACACTATCCGATATCACAGCCCCCGTATCCGGCCCGTAGGGAGGCGCATGGCTGACCTTGCGCCAATAGTGCTCCTCCACCATATAGGATGTCTGTACCGCGCTGCTATCTATCAAAACTGGTCCGGCTTGTGCGCGCTCATTTTTCTTGCACCCCTGCCCCGCCACCAATAGCAATGCAGCAAGAGATAAAAAGAACAGATGCTTGAGATAAGATTCCATAAGAGATCAATGGATTCGATGACCAGAAAAATACTTCATAAAACCATAGAAAAAGCCCGAACAGTTCATTTCTGTCACGCAATAAATACTATCCCGAGACACTTGTGCGTGAAAATACTTACAGGATTGATAGTCGGTAAAGTTGTAAAGATTGTTTCCCGTACCGGTGAAAGTATAGGGCTGTCCCAGTATTTCCAGTTCATTGGTATCTGAGGCTGCCTTATACACTGTCACTGTATCAGGCCCTACTACCCCGGTGTAGGTGTATGGCGTCCGTATAGTATCATAGTAGTCAATGACGGCATACCTACCCACCAGGCTATCGCGAAAGTCGTGCCGCATAGCCAGGTAGATAGAGTCAGCACGGTGCACCGAATCTATGGAATCCTGGTACCGGTGATCGTTTATGACTGTGGGAGATGTTGTGGCCTTCTTGCACCCCTGCCCCGCCACCGATAGCACAGCAGCAAGAGAAAGGCAAACCAAATGTTTCCAAAAATCCTTCATTACATAGATCATTTCCCTAAAGGTAAAAAAAATGACCATGAGCCGCTACATGCTACAAAATCTTATGCCCCTTGTATCTATAGCTCACCTTCAGTGTATCAGAGGTGCGTAGTGTATCCGTGTAGGAAAACTCCATGCTGTCTTGTCCATTATTAAATAACGCCAAAGGCTGTTGAATACCGGCAGCGGCATAAACCCGTGTATATTTACCATCATCATAGATCGTGACTGTGAAGCCAAGCAACTGCAGCGCACTATCATAGGCAGTGACCCTGACCGTATCCATGCCGATGATCGTATCAATATTGGAAAGCTCGATACTATTATGATCTGGCAAAACACTATCCCTCGTGACGCGATAGTGTTTCTGACAGTAGTAGGTGCCGGCATCCACCTGCGCATCAAAATGATAGACATCCTTGTGACAGGCCACCAGATCCACCAGGACCGCGACGATCATCACACAGAAAATAAACCTCCAACCAGTTTTCATAATGACAAGTTATAAGTGTTTACAAAAAGCCCGAAATCCACGCATCTCATCCGTCAGCGATCAGCTAAAAACGGTAGCAAGGATTTTTTAGTATTTCTCTCGACAATTTTCCATTGACGAGCATGATATACATCACCTCTCTCTAAATCTCTCTCCAAAGGAGAGAGACTTTAATACAAACCTCACTTGCCCACATGGTTCTTGCCTCTCCTTCGGAGAGGAAAGATGCCGAAGGCAGATGGGTGAGGTGCAATCACAAATCAAAAATCAAAAATCAACAATCACATGAACCTCACCCCCGAAACCCTCGCGCAGTATTTCGCTGGCAAGCGCCGCAGCCCCGTCTATGACACCGCCGTGCAGATGTACCGCGCCCTCCGCCTCCATGCAGACGGCGAGAGTCCCGACAGCCTCATCTCAGACCGCCGGCCCAACGAATCCGACGAGGTGCAGGCCTATCGCATGAAGATCTGGGAGCCCATCACCCGCCAGACCTTCAACCGTGTGCTCCAGAGCCTCGGCAAGATCCGCCGCAGCACAGACTGGTCCGTCAAGTACAATAGTGACGTGGCATTCCCGCGCATCGTGGCCGGAGAGCGCCTGGAGGACTACTGCGAGCGCGACTTCCCCTGCTACACCTCCGTCACACACTGGGCCTTTAGCGTCATGCTCCGCGCCATGCTCACTGATGCCAACTGTGCCGTCCTCGTCGTCCCCCTCGATGGCGCCGCTACCGAGACCGACTACGTGCGCCCCTTCCCTATCATCTTTCATGCAGATCAGGTCATAGACCATGTGGAGCACCAGTACGCCATCCTCCGCGCCGCAGACCGCGAGGAGACCACCACCGGTACCGGCCGCAGCACGCAGACAGACCGCTACTACGTGGTCACGCCGGAGCACATCATCTCCTACATACAGCAGGCCGACGCCTGGATCCCGCAGAGCGAGCAGATCATAGCCCACGGTCTCGGCTACCTGCCCATCATCCGTCCGCGCGGTCAGTACCTCAAGACCGTAGGCGGCCACAGCCTCTACGAGAGCCGCATCCACGCCATGCTGCCTAGTCTGAATGAAGCCGTGCGCGAATACTCCGACCTGCAGGCTGCGGTGGTCAGCCACCTCTTCCCGGAGCGCTGGGAGATGGCCACGCAGGAGTGCGGCGAGTGCCGGGGTGTGGGCTATATCCCCAACCCGACCTTCAACGGCAAGGACAACAAGACCAAGCAGCTCGTCTGCCCCATCTGCCAGGGCCTCGGTGCCAAAGCTGCCAGCAGCCCCTACAAAAAGACCATCATCCGCCCCGCCAAGGTCAACCTCGGCGAGCAGCCCGTGCCTATCCCGCCCTTTGACTATGTCAAGAAGGACATTGAGACCATCCGCGTGATGGACGACCGATGGGAGCGCCACCTCTACCGCGCCCTGTCTGCGGTCAATATGCAGTTCCTCGCGCAGACACCGCTCTCTATCAGCGGCGACGCCAAGCAGGTAGACCGCGACGAACTAAACAACTTCGTCTACTCCGTGGCCGAGGACCTCATCCACACCATGGACCGCCTCTACGCCATCACGGCCGACTACCGCTACCGCACCCTATACCCTGACCCGCGCGACCGCCGCGCCATGTTGCCCTATATCGCCGTGCCACAGCAGTACGACCTGCTCGGCGCCGACTACTATGCTGCGCAGCTCACCCAGCTCCACGCCAGCGGCGCCACCGGCCCCGTGCTGCGGAGCGTAGAGCTGGAGTATATGAGCAGGCAGTTCTACGATAGGCCCGAGGTCGTGGCCCCCGTGCGCCTCGAGCTGCTGCTCGACCCCCTCAGCGGCATCTCCGACGCCGACCGCGCCCTCCGCCTCACCAATGGCGGCATCTCCCGCACCGACTACATCCTCTCCTGCAATATCTCCTCCCTCATCCGCCGCGCCCTCAGCACAGACCCTACCTTCGCCGACCGCAGCTACCAGGAGCAGATGGCCATCCTCAGGAGCTTTGTAGAAAGCATATCCCCCGCTGGCGGGGGCCAGGGGGTGGACAAAAGCGGAGGCACACCAGCCCCACCAGTCCAATCATAAACCTGCCTGCCGGTAGGCAGGTCACAAATCAACCATCAAAAATAGCAAGGTCGTCCCCGCCGCGAGGCGCCGGCGGTCGGGCTCTCCGCTCCTAGTCCTCGTCCCGAAGCCTCGGGACTCCGGGCTATCCGCTGCGATCCCTGACGGCAAAACAGCCGATACGCAAATAGGTTGCGCAGTGGCAATGTATCTTTGCTTCGATAACTTTTTTTGAACCAATTTTAAACTAAAACCTAACCAAGGCCCGACTAACTCTTTGATTATCAGAGTTCAGTTGGGCTTTTTTTTTCTCTTTTTTCTTGTAACTTTATGAAATTTTTCCTATGACCCCGACCAAAGAATTTACCTACATCGATCTCTTCGCAGGTTGCGGAGGATTATCACTTGGCTTGCACAACGCAGGCTGGAAAGGATTATTCGCTATTGAGAAAAGCAAAGATGCCTTTGAAACGTTGGAATTCAACCTTATAAAAAACAAGAATCACTTCACTTGGCCTAAATGGCTAGACCAAAAGGAACATGATATCAATAAGGTCATCAAAAATCATCGAGCTGAATTAGTTAAGCTTCGTGGTAAAGTAGATATGGTAACCGGTGGCCCACCATGTCAGGGGTTTTCAACGGCAGGACAACGGAAAGAAGCTGATATCCGTAATACATTAATTGATTCCTACATCAACTTCATAAAGCTAGTAAAGCCTAAAATCTTATTCTTCGAAAACGTCAAAGGCTTCACAATGGAGTTTGACAAGAATAAAGAAAAAGGTCAAAGATATTCAGACTATGTGATTGCAAAACTAAATAAGGCCGGATACAACGTTCATCCTGAATTGATCAATTTTGCAGAATATGGGGTACCTCAAAAACGCTGTAGGTTTATCCTCGTAGGTGTGCGCAAGGACGTTTCCAGAAAACTAGGTATCCAAGCTGCTGACTTTTTTAGGAAAATTGCGGATAACAAGCAAAAGTTCCTGGTTAGTAAAGGCCTGCAATTATCCGTATCGTTAGAAGACGCAATATCCGACCTGCTCAAAAAAAATGGCACTATGAGAATATCGGAGTCGAATAAGTTTGAAATGGGCAAGTATGCCCCACCGCAAAGCAAATATCAGCTATACATTCGTGCCGGGGCCTCTGGTGCTCCTGACAGTCATAGGTATGCCAATCACTCTGCAGCAATAGAATCACGATTCGCAATTTTGCTAAAATTAGCACCGCGTGGCAAAGACATAGGAGATGAAATAAGACAGAAATTCGGAATCAAAAAAAGAACCGTGGTGCCTCTTGATGGTACGGATCAGGCTCCAACTCTCTGCACTCTTCCAGACGATTATATCCACTATGCAGAGCCTCGGATTCTCACGGTCCGCGAATATGCCAGAATCCAAAGTTTCCCGGACAGCTATAAATTCAAAGGGAAATATACTACAGGAGGTAAACAACGTAAATTAGAGGTTCCAAGGTACACTCAGATCGGCAATGCTATACCTCCACTTTTCGGAGAACAAAGCGGTATCGTGCTAAAAAAAATCATCAATGGGGGTTGAACATTTCAAAGTTAGTTCCGCAATTAAAAGCTTAATTGGTGGTGGGCTTATTACAGACAATTTAGTTGCAGTCTATGAATTAGTTAAAAATGCTTTTGATGCTAATGCAACATCGGTTGAAATAATATTTCAAGATTTCAGTACAAAAACCCCGCGAATAATAATTAAGGATAATGGGAGGGGAATGTCCTATTCCGATATTGTTAATAAGTGGCTCTTCTTAGCATATTCTGGTAAACGCGATGGTACAGAAGAGGAAGATTATCGTAACAATATTGTTCACAATAGGTTTTATGCCGGAGCTAAAGGAGTTGGCCGTTTTTCATGTGATCGACTCGGTCGACATTTAAGGCTGATTTCGAAGAAGAATACTCCTAATGCAAAAACCGAGTGTATTGAAATAGACTGGCGAAGTTTTGATTTAGATCAAAAAAAGAAGTTCGAAGAAATAGATATACAACATTCAACCTTGAAACAGGATAGGTTTGATGGAGGCCATGGTACCATTCTAGAAATATCAGAAATTGATCCTTCAGAATGGAATAGAAAGAATCTCCTCAAATTAAAGGAAACCCTGTCCAAATTGATTCGGCCAGATCTAAATCCTAGTGTACAACAGAAGAAATTCGAAATTGAATTAATCGTGCCTCATGAACTAGGCAGTGATAAGGAAATAATCAAAGAGTCTAAGGAAAAAGAGACCGACGAAAGAGAAGGTTATATCTATAGCAAAACGGTAAACGGAAAAATCAAAAATTTCATTTTTGATTACTTGGGAATAAGAACTACAAAAATCACATCTACAATCTCTCCAGATGGAAAGAGAATTACAACGGAGCTTTATGATAGAAATACATTTCTTTATGAATTGGTAGAAAAAAACAATTATCCGCTGATTAGAAACCTAAGCATTACACTATATTTTTTAAACACCTCCGCTAAAAATATTTTTAAAAGAAAAATGGGTGTTGATGCTGTTTCTTATGGGAATATCTTTGTTTATAAAAACGGATTCCGCATTTATCCCTATGGAGAAAGGCGAGACGATTCTTTAGGGATAGATAATCGAGCAGGACAAGGTATCAAAAGATATATAGGCTTAAGAAGTTTAATTGGGCAGATTGACATAGGGCATCAAAACTCAAACTTGATCGAGGCAACAAGTAGGGATGCTGGACTTGTTAAAAACAAGGAATATCAAGAGTTAGTAAATCCTGACGATGGCTTTCTTATTACAACTTTAAGAAGGCTTGAAAAGTTTGCAGTGGAGATTACAGAGTGGGGCATCAATGATGACAGTTATAACCTAAAAAATCAAAAGGAAGCAAAAGAGAAACTAGTCAAACTAATTTCAAACATATATGATGACCACAATATTATCTCCCTAAAGTTCAATAGAGACATCATAAATATCATAGATCAAAAGGGAGATAAAAGCGCTAAGAAGCTTCTGGGCAATTTAAAAAGGTTAGCCGCCTCTAGCAATGATGCGGAGCTGGTAAAGGATACTAAGCGCTTAGAAAAAACTTTGAATGATCAAGCTAAGGCTATTAATACAGCATCAAAAACTATTGAGTCAAAAAGTAAAGAAAATGCGACATTAAAAAGTCAGTTGGATGAACAACAAAGCGAAACACTTTTTGCTAGATCTATACTAACTAATGAAACAAAAGAGTTACTTAGTATCCAGCATCATATTTACAGGCACTCTGCTCAACATATCGCTCATTTCATTAACTCACTGCTCGATGCTATAAATAGTAATGCTTCTAAGGAAAAGCTTATTGAGTTAACGGATAAAATCGCCTTAGAAAATCAAAAGATAATTACACTTTCGAGATTTGTGACAAAAGCGAATTTTGATACTACAACTTCCAAAATAACAGTCGATCTAGTCAACTTTGTAAATGAATATGTACTGAACGTATATCAAGAATATCGTCATCTTGCGATGAATAATCAAAAGGTAAAAATTACTATTACAAAGCAGCCTGAAAAAGCCTTTAAAACTACATTTAAGCCAATTGAAATCATTATCATATTGGATAATATTTTGAACAATGCATATAAAGCTAAGGCTACCAAGATCGAATTGACTTGGCAGACTTTAAATACCAGTGAAATCGAATTAAGGATAAAAGACAATGGCATTGGCGTACCTGAAAAAAATATAGACAAAATATTTGACTTCAGATTCTCCACGACTGACGGATCAGGGCTTGGACTATACCATTCTAGGCAAGTAATAGAAAAAATGGGAGGCACGATATCTATTTCCAATAAATATAAAAATGGAGCAGAATTTATATTAAACTTTAGAAAATGAGATTGACCTATAGGATTCTCTGGCTAGATGACCAGATAGAAGATTATATTGAAATGGGAATCAAAAGTGATTTTGAGTCTTATTTAGACAATTTGGGATTTACCCCCACCATTGACACCTTTGAAAAAGGGAATTTGGCTCTTGAAGCGGCTCGTTGCAACACGTACGACTTGATTTTATCGGACTATCAAATTGATGCGCAAGGCGAAACAGGTGATGCTATAATAAAAGGTATTAGGGATGGCGGCATTTTTACGGAAGTTCTATTTTATTCCGCAAAACCAGACTTTGACAATATTGCAAGAGGATTGTACAGAGATCGTGTATCGTTCCTAAGTCTAGTCGGAGATAGTGGAATGAGGGAGTTTAAAAGTAAGGTTGTTCACTTAATTGGACTTACAATTGCCAAAGTACAAGAGCTAAACAATATTCGAGGTTTAGTAATGGCAGAAACAAGCGAATTGGATAATTCAATCGAAGATATATTACATGCAGTTTTATCTGAAGAAAACGATGATTCAAACAATTTAAGAGCCTACATAATTCAATGTATCCAAGACTCTGTGAATAGTAATCAAAAAATTGCGAGCAAGCTCCTTGAAATAGATAATAATAACATTATTCGAAGCAGACTTTTTGACGCGGATAAAAAGTCCAGATCAATAAATCATTTACTCCGAATAAAGAAACTTGACCAAACTGAGAAATTTGCAAATTTTTACGAACGATATAAAAAAGATGTCCTTGACATTCGAAATGATTTAGCGCACGCTAAAAGCGACATTATTGATGGAGAAGAATGTTTAATTATTTCAAGGAAAGGAACGGAACATCCGTTACGTTTTAACCATGAAAATTGTATTCAAACCAGAAAAAACCTCAGAGATTATTCTAGCCTTCTAAGAGAGTTAAAGGGGATATTCATTACATCATAGTGCCTAAAAAATTCCAATTCCAAACTACACCTAGCCGCTCAAATCAAATGAGCAAAATCCGGTCAAAAAATACTGAGCCGGAATTGATACTTAGAA
Organism: uncultured Chitinophagaceae bacterium; assembly: GCA_964537475.1. Taxonomy (GTDB): domain Bacteria; phylum Bacteroidota; class Bacteroidia; order Chitinophagales; family LD1; genus UBA1941. The sequence goes on from CAZIBY010000001.1 coordinate 262,180, forward strand.
AAGCCCTTCATGCCCTCGGATACCGCTACCGAATCAATCATCCCAAACTACCTGGCAAGCCAGATATTACCTTTGTCTCGGCGAAGGTTTGTGTATTTGTTGATGGAGAGTTCTGGCACGGCTTCGAATGGAAAAAGAAAAAGCCTAAGATCAAAGCTAACCGAGAATATTGGATACCCAAGCTAGAAGCCAATATAGCCCGCGACAAGCGCAACAATAAAGAGCTTAAAAAGCTCGGATATACAGTGCTCCGTTTCTGGGAGCAGCAGGTCAGGACCTCCCTTGACGACTGTATTAAGCAGATAGAATCCCACCTGTAGCACATCTGCCATAGCATGAAGATAGCAGTTTCCATGCCGCCCCCCACCATCACCCATAGGATCCCAGCTACACGCACCGTCAATTTATATATTTTAATATTCGTTTACACCTGACCATCAGCCCCACCCATACCCCTCCTCATCGGAAAAACTTGCTCCGCACCCATGCACTCCCACAGCCTCTAAGCCCTAAAACAGGCATTTCTCCGTGCCACCTCCGTGCTCTCTGTGTAGTGCACTTCTCCCCCTCCTCATCGGAAAAACTTGCCCGGCACCCATGCACTCCCACAGCGTGCAAGCCCTAAAACAGGCATTCCTCCGTGTCACCTCCGTGCCCTCTGTGTAGTGCACTTCCCCCCCCCTCGTCATCGGAAAAACTTGCTCCGCAGCACCACTCCCTTTAGCCTTTCGCCCCTCGCCGCACGCCCCTCGTCCCTCTCACCTACCCCTTCATCCGCGCCTCTATCTCCGCCCGCAGGCCCATCGTGTGGTCATAGCCTGCCCTGTAGATCTCCTCTATCCTCCGCACGTCAAACATACCGAAGCGCGTCATGGCCGCCGGCTGTATCTGTATATGGCAGGTGGCGAGGCGCGCCTGTATGCCGGCGTCTATGGCCATGTGGTAGGCGCGGTCTATCAGTTGGTTCTTGCCGGAGACCTGGGTCAGGGTGGTGTCTATCGAGTTGCAGTGTACGCCTATGAGCAGGTCGCACTCGGGGAGCAGTATCTCGGTGGGTAGGTTATTCAGTATGCCCCCGTCGTGGAGGTAGCGGCCGTCCACCACCTGCGTCCGGAAGATAACCGGCACGCAGGCCGTGGCCAGCAGGATGGGTGCCAGCGGGCCCGTGTGGTAGTACAGCAGTTCATGGCGCACGATGTCCGTAGCCGTGACATACAGCGGTATACCCAGCCCCTCGAAACTATTGTGCGGGATATGCGTCCTGATCGTCTTGGCGAAGCCATCCATATCCATCAGCCCCTCCCCCAGCAGCGACAGGTGAAACGGGTTGAAGAGGCCGATGCCCAGCTCGCCGGCTATCCTCATGATCTCCGCCGGGCTATACCCCTCCGCATAGAATGCGCCCACCAGCGCACCCGCGCTGCTGCCGCTCAGCACCTGTGGCCGGATGCCTATCTCGTGCAGCGCCTGTATCACGCCGAGGTGCATGGCGCCCCGCGCGCCACCGCCGGAGAGTGTGAGTCCTATCTTCACTTTCGTGGTATTAAGTAGTTAGTAGTAAGTATTAAGACGGGCGCGAAGATAAGGTATTGCCCTGCGGGGAAAAATCAAATACAACTATCACAGAGTTCACAAAGGGTTGAGTCTAACAGCCGGGTTTGAGGGCACGGAGTTGGTAGGATCTATCGTATTACTCTGTGGCCTCAAACTCATTTGCTCTTGATGTTATCATATCTCTGTGACCTCTGTGATAAACTGTATTTCATCAAAACAAAGATGGCGACAAGCATCTCCGCCCATCGCCATTATTCTCTATTCGTTATGTACTACACAAAGTTCACAGAGTAAACTCAGAGTACACATAGTTTTTATAAAACCTCTGTGCCTCCTCTGTGACCCTGCCTTTGCCGGCAGGCAGGCTCTGCGTAGTAAAGGCTGTTACTCCTTCACAAATCTCCCCGTCACGCGGCTATCGCCACTCGTGATGGTCACATGGTACACACCAGCGGCCATAGCAGCGATGTTTTCCCCAAAGGTATTGATGCCCGCAGTCAAAGTCATATCGTGGTCTATCACTGCCGCGCCCAGCGCATCTGTGATGGTGATGTGCGCTGCTGCAGTAGCTGCACTGCTCAGGCGGATCATGATCATGCTCTGCGCCGGTACAGGGTAGAGCGAGAGCGTGCTGAGGTTCTTCACGTCAGTGATGCCCGTAGCAAAGGCCGCGACCTGCTGCGTAGTCGTATCACTGCAGCTACCATTGCTCTCTATGAGCTGCACGGTGTAGGTGCCCGAGGTGGCGTAGGTGTGGGTAGGGCTCTGATCGGTAGAGGTAGCGCCATCGCCAAAGCTCCACTGATAGGTCACACCCGTAGTAGTGACCGGCGTGAAACCCACAGACAGGCTGCCCGTCTGCGCGGCAAAGGAGGAGCTGCCATTCAGCACCGTGACAGTCACCGGCACGCGCGCACTACGGCACGATGGCGCCTGCAGTTGCCAGTTGTAGAAGAAGTAATAGTACGCCGCACCGGCATCCGAGCCCGTGATCACCACAGCGCTATCTGCCGAGTAGTATGGATAGGTAGCGCCGCTCTGGTTGCGGTAGAGATTGACACCACCGGTAGCGTTGAGCATGAGGTTATTCATCACAGGCAGGTTCCAGCCGAGCATCACGGTGCTGTGGCCCGCAGCCACATAGATCACCGCGCTGTCCAGCACATCGCCGTAGCTATCGAGCAGCTGTATGGTGCGGTTGCCCGCGCCCTGCGCATATACCTCTACAGACACGAGCGTCTGTGGCTTCCTGCAGTCAAATATCTCGGAGTGGCCGTTAGGACTGGCGAAGTTGCCCCCTGTGCCAAAGCTATTGGTAGCAGGGCCTGCGTTTTGCGTAGCGCCGGGGATGGCCGCCTCCAGGTACCAGGTAGTAGTGCCCTGCATCTGCGGTGTGGTGTAGCTGGCACCCGTGGTGATAGGCGCCGTGGTCGTGGCATCGTCATACCAGCTGAGCTGTGCGCCGCCGGCAGCGGTAGCCGTGAGCGTCGTGGTGGCGCCGTGGCAGACAGTAGCGCCATTTGCCGCAGGCGAGAGATCAGTCACGGTGATATACGAGGTGCGGATCACAGAGTCCACGCCGCAGCTACCCGTGGCTACCAGCCGCACCGGATAGGTGCCATAGGCCGCATAGCTGTGCACAGGGTCCTGATCGGTGCTCGTAGCGCCATCGCCAAAGCTCCACTGATAGGTACTCGCGTACTGGCTCGTATTGGTGAACTGTATCTGGGCCGGTGTACTACATGCCTGCGCTATCGGCGCGTCAAAGTCTGCCGTGATGCCCGACGCTACAGAGATCAGCACAGAGTAGCGTACCTGCACGCCGGCGCTATCGCCGGTCACGGTATAGTTGGTAGATGTAGCGGGTGCAGCCATCGTCACGGCGCAGGTAGGGCAGCTCAGGCCCGTAGCAGGCGACCAGGTGTAGGTAGCGCCGGCAGGACCTGTAGCTGTGAGCAGCGTAGAGTCTCCGTGGCACACTATAGCGCTCGCTGCCGATGCCAGTACCGTGAATGGCGGCGGAGGCTGTATGCCTATCAGCGCGCCTTCGTCGTTGCTAAAGTTGTAGCCTGACGGCGTGAGGCTATTGAGTGCAAAGTAGCCATTGTCCTGGCCGCTCCAGCCCCAGTTCATATGAAACAAACCGCTGGCATCATAGCCATCGCACACCCATGCGTGGCCGCCTGCGCTCAGGTCGTCGCCCTCATAGATGATCGGGCGGCCCGCGTCGAGGTCGCTCTGTATGAGCTGTGTCCACTGCGTAGCCGTATAGTCTGCCTCCAGCAGGCCGTGCATGGTCGTAGTATCATAGCCAAAGTAGTGGCGCAGCGCATACTCAGAGCAGGGCTCCGTAGGGCCGCCTGCCTCCTGCTGCACCACCCAGGCGCCGCTGCCGCCCTGGTTGTCATCGCCATAGTCCATGGCCACGCTCACACCGCAGTGGTACATGAGCTGCGCTATGTTGCCATTGGCGGTGTTGATCGAGTTTGGCATGGCGGACCAGTTGTAGGTCGCATTGGCAAAGTTCACCGTAAAGCGGCCATAGTCGGCAGAGAAGCCCGCCGAGATGCTATCTACATAGCTGAAGCTGCCCCAGCCGTGTGCAGGGTAGCTCCAGTGGCGCATGACCTGCGCCATGGCCGTAGCTACGCAGCCTGTCACGGCGCGCTGATTGTCCGGCGTGTAGAAGGGGCACTGGGCATTGTAGTATGGCTCCTGATCCCAGGCGGTAGCGCACATCGGTGCCACAGCGCTGCGGCTGCCGGTGCCCACAGGGCCCTGTAGCAGGCGCGACCACTGCTGTGTGGTCTGAGGGCGTGCGGGCAGTCCGCTCAGTACACCCTGGTGAATGTGCCTGGCGGCGTGGTCCATCCAGTTGACCAAGCCCGTGCGGGTATAGCCCATGGTCCAGTCGCTCTCGGCAGAGTAGCCTATGACGGGTTGTATCACATCATCTCCCGCCACGATCACAAAGCCGCGCGGCGCCACACTCATCACATAGAAATCTACCGTGCCATCTGCCTCCGTGCGCACGAGGGCCGCGGTGGCCGTAGTAGCAGCGGGGCTCACGGTACCTTTATAGAAATTGAGCGCTACCGTAGCGGCCTGCTGCTGTGAGATGGGTGCTGACACCAGCGGCGCGATACCGGCTGCGATGCCACTCAGGAGTAGGAGGATCTTCTTCATTTTTTCGGTAAATGGGATTACTACTACAATGATAGTCAAAGGAAATGTTAAAAGGATGGAGAAGGTTTGAGGTAAGTTTTCCGACCGAAAGCATATACTACACAGAGGGCACTGAGGTGGCACAGAGTAATAGAGAAAAAACAGACGCTACGCTAAACACCAGCGACGGCATAGCAAAATTAATTGTAAATTTAACATACTATGAATCCTCTATTTGCGACTTTTTTCCTGATGTGTATGACATCAGGATATTCTCAGACAACAAAGTTTGTATTCAAAGATAAATCTGGGAATACCATAAATGATTCCATCATTATTCAAATTATTCCAGAAACGACGGAATATTATGTATCGATGTTAGACACTTTCCAAATAGAATGCTCCTCTGATACCATTAGGCGCATAATATCGCTCTCTCCAAAACCTACAATGCAAGATCTATATTTAGTAGTGGAAGATGATTTTGTTTGTGATGGTAAAACGCACGTCATCTTATTTACGCTGGCTAGAGAAGCTGAGCCTTTAGAAAGAAAAGGCTGTCGCAAATAGAGTGTTATTCCAAATGGTGAAAGTCCTACGCCGTTGCTGGTCGCCTGACCACCAATACTAACCTCAGCAGCACGACTCTATTTTTTAAAATAATTCATCAGCATCAAGATTCCTATGATGATCAGTGCACTCCCACCCAGATAGCCGGATAAATTTAGCCGCCAGATATCTCTGTCCTTTGTGCTATACCGCTTCGTCAGGGCTATGACGATCACACCTGATATGATATATACAACAGCCTCTGTGTGATCGTTGACCATTATCAGGGAAAATAGTTAAAAAAGAAAGATGCTTACATATTTACATCCCAAAACAACATATTTGTCATAAACAACAACAATACTTGAAGAATACATACATCGCCACAGTAGCCCTGCTCCTCTTCATAGCCGGCTGTAGCAAGTCTACTACCACCAACCCTAACAATACTCCTACCGGCCCCAATCAATGGCTGCTGGGATCGCTGACCTATCCTATCAGCTGGGGCGCCACTACTACCAGCGGCGCTGAGTATACCTCCAATTCTTCGAGCCAGTATGGCGCTTGTGCGTTTACATTTCCGGCAGGCTTGCCTACAGCCAGCGGCACCTATCCTATCGTAGCACCGGGTAGCGGCGGTGGGGTTTCATTTATGGTCACAGATAGTGTTTATAGTAGTTTTGGCAATCATGAATATGCCAGTGCTGCCTCAGGCGCCTCTGCTACTGTCACAGTCACTGACAGCACATTCACCGTTGCTATCCCGTCTGTCAATGTATATAATGGCCACACCGGTCTGCCCAAAACATTTTCGGGAAATCTGACAGTGCGCTAAACAGACCGCCATACGCTAATGCTGTTCGGGATTTGCAATCCCGAACTCCTTAACCGTGGATTTTAAATCCACGGCTAGCATACTTTCGGATCACAAATCCGAAAGAGCCAAAGAGCTGGTCGGCTGCTCGCGTCAGGGATCGGAGCGGATAGCCCGCAGGGAGTCCCGAGGCTTCGGGACGACTGAGGACTAGCAGCGTAGAGCCGGCCCGGACGCCAGTATCAATAAGTTACGGGTAGCCTTCTCACCCGCCACGCAAACTGGCAAGCCATTTGTACGCTACCTGCTGGCTGCGACAGAACATAATGGCGGCGATCCAGTTTATATGGCTTTACCTCATCCATCATCATGACACAACTGCTCCTCAATAAACAACTCGTGCCACGTGAGTTTAATAAAGTGGCGCGCCGCTATGACTTTGCCACCTACCTGAGCCAGGGCTACCAGGAGGACCTGGACCACAGCGCCATGCTCATGGGCCTCAGCGGCAGCGAGCAGGTGCTGGACCTCTGCTGCGGCACGGGCAAGTCTACCCTGGCCTGCCTGCAGGTGCTGCCACATGGCACCGTGACCGGTGTAGACAACTCTGCCGGTATGCTGGAGGTAGCAGACAGCAAACTGCAGCCCGAGGTAGCAGAGGGTCGTGTCACACTCCACCTGGGCGATGCCATGGAGCTGGACTTTCCCGATGCGAGTTTTGATGCGGTATTTATGGCCTATGGCCTGCGCAATATGCCCGACTACGGCCGCGCGCTGGAGGGCATCAACCGCGTACTGCGGCCCGGCGGCGTGCTCTGCATACATGACTACAGCCTGGCCTCCGGCTGGTGGGCGCGCCTCTACTGGGCCGTGCTGGGCTATGGCTTCATAGTGCCCTTCTGCACGCTGCTATCCGGCAGCGCAACCATCTACCTCTACCTGATACGGAGTGTGCTCACCTTCCCCTCGCCTCAGAGTATAGAGCGCCTCTGCCTGCAGCATGGCTTCACACAGGCCACCACCCACCACCACCGCAGCTGGCGCAGGCCCATCCTGCACACGATCATAGCGCGCAAGGCTTAGTGTCGGTATATCCCGCTTATCACACAGTTTGGCTCTCTGCTACTGTCGCACCAATTTGAGCATCGTAGACCTACCATCCTGATCGGAAACCCTGACGTAGTACAAGCCCGCCACAAAGCGGCGTACATCTACAGGAAATGACGCCCCGCGCTGATCGGTAAACAACCGCTCTACCTCCCTGCCGCTAAGATCATACAGCGTAGCCGTCAGCGGCTGCTCCGCTCCATTGACCTGCATCACGGCCAGGCCAGTGGTAGGGCTGCGCCATCGTTAGTGTTTAGCGCAGCATCACCTGCGACCATAAAATGCTACCTCGGACCTTGTTGTTGGTGGCGTGCTATCGCACTGGACACCTACAATGGGGGCAGTGGGGCATCACCTTCTCAGCAGCGCAATTATAAACTCCACTTTATCGGGGAATGCTACTAAAAGAGAACTCGTAAAAGCCTCATAGCCCTCCATCAGAAATGCCCTACCTGCGTGCGTGATAGTGTATTTATTGTTGCCATTGCCCATATACTCCTGGCTGATAAAGTCCAGACGCAGCAGTTCCCTGATGTAGTCATTGCTATTATATAGCCCAAACATACGGTTAGAGACCCTGTGCAGATCAAAGCTGGTGCCCCAGGCCGGCTTTTGGCGTAGTATGAGGAGGAATATCTTTAGTTCCATATAGTCCGTTGCCTATCCGGGCAAATATAGGACATTCCACTATGCTGTTGTTGCTCGCTGACCAACAACGGTTCAGAGCCCATTATAGCCTAGCTTCTGTTGTTGGTGGCGTGCTATCGCACTAAACACCAACAACGGCGTAAGCGATATAGTGATAATGGACTTTGACCGATGCACTGGGTTATTCTCAAATGCAAACAGCTTTTACAACAGTAACACTTTCGATCCTGTACACAATCCCAATTCAGGAGGCTCAGGTGGCGCATTTTCTCCGAATGGGCGTTTCTTTTATATTGAAAATCGGTTGACATTGAACCAATACGATTTGTCCATTAGACCGATACGCGATTCTATTAATCTCGTTACGTTGACGGATTCTTCTGACTTTTATCAATTGGACGTTCCGCAGCTGGCACCCGACGGCAAAATATACGTGTGCTGCTGGAATGGTGTCTCTTACAAAATGCACACTATACATCAACCAGATTCATTGGGATTAGCTTGCGATTTCAGGATGTACGACCAATCGACTTGGACTTCAGGGCCTCTTAACCTGCCATACTTCCCCAACTACCGCCTCGGCGCGCTGGCCGGCTCCTGCGATACCATCCATACCGACATCAGCGAGATAGCCGAGGCCCATCCCGCCTTCGCGGCGATCACCCCCAATCCCGCGAGCAATCGTGCAGTGCTCATTTGGTACATGTCCCATGCCAGCATGGGTAGTTTCAGCCTGTATGACATGTCAGGCCGCGAAGTGTGGCATGCAGCGACTACGGCCAATCAAGGAAATCTTGCGTTGAATCTTCAAACGTTGGCAGAAGGCAGTTACATAGCGCATTTTGAAAGCGGTGGGCAGATTCTGCTTGATGAGAAGCTCGTAGTGATCCGCTAATCGGAGACCGCGCCATCGCAGGTGTTTAGCGCAGCGTCACCTGCGACCATAAAATGCTACCTCGGAACTTGTTGTTGGTGGCGTGCTATCGCACTAAACACGGCAACAGCTTAGACGTAAGCAATGAAGAAAACAATACTATTCAGGTATAGCTTGTACCACGTTATCATTATGTTGGCTTTGTACCAAAGTTAAAGCAAAGCTTTTGAGTGGGCAAAGTCACCGGGCAGATTTCGCCGCAGTCGCTGATCGCCTGATCAGCGGCTGATGATGATATAGGCCGGTATATCCCAAAATGGCGGCCTGCCGCTGCCCTCGGGTACGATATTCTGTACGATGCCCAGCATACTTTTTGAGTTCATGATCACCAAATTATAGAGTTGTGTGATGTCGCTACCCGGAGACTGTACGGTACCATTGATGCAGATCTTTGATATCCCATCACATGCCAGTGTACTATTCATAGTGAGACGCTGGCCGGGGTCCGATACCAGGCTACCCGTCACACTGCCCTCCTGACCCGCCGTGAATGTGATCTTACCATTCACGCCGCTCAGTGTAGATGACGGCCAGAATAGCTGATAGGACCATGTACCGGCTATATCTGCGGCCTTGACAGCGGTGAGCTTTGGGAAGACGCGATCCAGATCCTTGTGCAGCTTGCTTTCCAGGTCTTCGTAGCCGATAGTACAGCTACCACTCACCTGGCCCTTGTCGTCAAATGCCACGACGCCTTTGGCAGCCCATTGCACATACTGGAGGGCATCAAAATATTCCAGGTAGGCTGTATTGAGGTCTATGGGTACCCCCCAGCCGTTTTCAGCTATCTCACCTATGTGTCTGATAGCAGCAGGGCTGGGCAGGAGGTAGGTATGCTGTATATCCTTTAGCGCATACTGTATCGTGCCGCCTTTTTTAAACCAATCCAGCGCACTCTTGTAGTCATTGCGCCCGAGGCATAGCTCGCCCAGCGTATTCATAGCCTCACGCGCGCCGGCATCGGCAGCAGCACTATACTGCACGACGGCCCTATCCAGGTCTTTAGGTACATTATTGCCGCCATTGCGATAGATATCTCCCATCATCATCTGCGCTGTCACGCCGCCGAGCGATACTGCCTTTTGAAAGTATACGATCGCCTGCGCGTCATCCCGCTGCATGCCATGCTGGCCAAAGTGGTAGGTCGCTCCTATATTGGAAGCAGCATTGATATCGTAGCCATCACGCTGGCAGGTCACGGTAGCCAGATAGTTGATACCCTGCTGGCCCTGATTCATCTGCAGGTAGCACCATCCCAGAAAGTAGGCCGCCCGGCACCTGTCTCCCAGGTCATAGGCCTGCCTGAGGTATCCCGCTCCAGCCATATAGTCTCCCTTTACATACAGGTCTACGCCTTTGTCTGTCAGATCGGCTATCTGCTCTGCGGTACTCTGGTGGCGCTGCCGGTCGTACTCATCCTGGCTCACGTAGTGTGTCTGGTTGGTATTGGCAGAGCTGTTGTAGGTATTGTTGTTAGTGCTATTGTCAGTAGCCGCCTGCTGCTGCGCTTGCTGCCTCGCTGCCTCCCGCTGCTCAGCCTCCTCGGCCTGCTGGCGCTGCTGCTCGGCGCGGGCATCGTCCTTGCGCTGCTCCTCGGCCAGGATACTGTTGATGCCCTGCGTGAGGGCATCTGCGGCCTGCTGTATATCGCTTTGTATATCCTGATTGGTCTGCTGCTGTAGCTGCTGCTGCTGCTGTAGTAGCTGGTCGCGCAGTGCCTGGCGCTGGGCTGCCTCCTCGCGCTGGCGCTCCTGCTCCTCGCGGCGCTCCTGAGCTGCCTGCTGCCGGCGTGCCTGCTCCGCCTGCTGCGCTGCCTCCTGCTGGCGCTGGCGCTCTGCCTGCTGCTGCCGGCGCTGCGCCTCATCAGCAGCGCGCCTGGCTTTTTCTTCCTCTTGTTTCTTCTCCTCGGCCTCGCGCTGTATCTCGCGCCACGGCCTGTTATTGATATAGGTCTCATCCAGCCCTGTCTCGTAGTCGGTCACGTAGCGGTACGTAGCGCCAAACTCCGTATCATAATACTCTATCTCCACGCGCAGTACGGTGATAAAATTGGCATCCTTTAGTGTATGCGCATTGCCGCTGCCGCCATCCCACTGGCCGGGACCGACATTATGAGCATAGTAGCTGGCCACGTTGGCCGTGCCATCGCACGAGTACCCTTTCAGCTTCACGGTCACTGATGTGGCAGGGTATCCGTTTTTCACCCCTATAGCCCCCACATCTACTGTGGGCCATCCGCAGCCGCAGTTCTTTTTGTCGTACTGCACCTTGAATACCGCACCCGGCAGCGCCAGCACATTGGTCGGTCGGTTCCTATCGCGCAGGGGTGCATTTTGCGGCATCCCCCATTCAAAGTTGCAGCCGCCCGGAGGGGTACTGGCTATGGCACCAAAGTATACCGTGAGGCTGAGCACCAGAGTGATCATGTATTTCGGCAAAGTCTTCATCTTCGTTTTATTGATTGTAGTGGTCCTCGTTTCTAATATATGCATAAGCGGTATATCTTTTTCAAATAAATGCAGGCGGCAAATGAGATAAGGAAACCTCTGCTGCCGGCCGGTTTCAGCTCACTGTATGATCTTGTGCCGCAGCGCGTGGGCCACTGCCGCAGTGATATTGGGCACGCCCAGCTTCTTGATGATATTGCGGCGGTGGGAGTCTACGGTCTGCTTGGTGATATAGAGCAGCCGGGCTATCTGGTCTGAGGAGTAGCCGGCGGCCAGGTAGCTGAGTGTCTCCCGCTCGCGGGCGGTGAGCAGGCCGCAGCGGCGCAGCGCAGGGAGCTCGGCAGTACTAACGTAGGATAAAGGTGCCTGTGGCAGGTACTGATCTGTGGCAGGTATAGGTTTGAAATTCATGGTTGGATTGGTTTCGGTGATGCGCCGCGATGGCGATACAAGACTACAGTGGCGTGCCCCCTATTTGAAACCGTTTTTCGTCCATTTCAGGAGGTCTGGCCCTATTTTGAGGTACGCAGATATAGGTAGGATGCAGGCGTGGTGAGGGTTTTGAGCTGATGGCTCCCTCCCTGTTTATGAGTACCTGTTTCACCGCAAAAAATCCCTATAAATGAGGATTTACCACACGCTGCCATTATGTATATTTGTAGAAATCACTATGTGACAGCGACCGTTACTTTGTATCCATACCGATTCATCAACCCAACACAATAAAAACTATGGCACTCACATCCTGGAAGCTAGACGGCTCTACCACTCCTACCTTTACCTTTGACAACGTGAACGGCACCTGCACGATCAGCTATGGCGGCACCAGCCTGCAGCTCAAGACCCATGAGATACACCAGTGGTCGATCGTCAAATCAGGCAGTGACCAGTACTTTCAGGATAAGCTGATGACCGGCTGGGGCAGCGTGACCAATGACCCCGGTGCCGGTATGAATAATGCAAACCTAAAGGTCAATATAAGCCCCGCATCAGGAGCCATCACCCTCATAGGCAATGGTGATGTGCGCAATGGCGGCGACGGGCTCTACTCCTTTACCATAGACATCACAAACAATACCAGCACCGTGGTGAAATGCATCATGGTCTCGGTAGACAAGTCCTGGTTTACCGGCAAGACTCCGGTATGATACGCCTGGCAGTCCGTATCACGGGCATGCTGCTACTCCTGCTGACGGGATGCTCCGCCGGGTCGCGCGTGGCCGCTACCGCTCAGGGTTCCTGCGCCGGTAGCCGTATCCGGTCTGTGATGCTCATAGAGACTGACAACTGTGATGACCTGCCGGCCCTCGTGACGTGGCTGGATAGCTGCAGGATCACCAGTGGCATACTACTGCTGTATGACATACACCGCTGGGGCGATACCAGTGTGCTGGGCGTGCTCCGCTCCCGGGGTATGTACATCCAATACTATACGCCACCGGCAGACATGGCCATACACGATGCCCATGCAGCTCACGCAGCCTATGCTGCCGCCCATACCCGTGTGCTGCCAGATACGGGCCTCGTATCGGGTGGTGATGTAGTGAGCAGTATGAATGGCCCCGCAGCCGGCCATATCCTGTATGTGAGTGGCAGCAAATCTCTCGACCTGAGCGGCCTGCTGTATGACGGGCGCTTTCGCCTGGAGCTGGCGGCCTATGGCTATGACTCTATCTGCTACAGGCACGGCCTGCTGCAGGGTGGTGATGAGCTCTGGACCAGAAACCACCTGATACTGGGCCGCACCAGCCTGGACTCCTTCTCCGCCACCCGTAGCTATGCAGAGGCAGAGGCGCGCATCAGAGAGGTCTACTCTATGGACACAGGCCAGACCATAGAGTGGCTCATCACTGACAATAAACAACTCTACCACCTCGACCTCTTTGTGACCTATGCCGGGCAAAACTATCAGGGCAAAGAGCAGTTTTTCATAGGCTATCCGGCCAATCGCATAGAGGGTCCGGACTCCGTCAAACTGAAGCGGATGGCCCTCGACCTCGATACTGCCGCGCGCCACTGTGACACCCTGCTACAGCACCTCTACCCGGGTGGCTACGATCTCTGCAGAGTGCCGTTCTTCTGCAATGGCTCCCTCGTATCACCTCTGAACGGGCTGGCCAACTGTATAGACGGGCAGCCGGTCTACTGCATGCCGTATCCAGTGGGCGCTATGTCGCCCAGGCCGGACCCTACTGACTCTGTGCAGATGATGGCCATCATAGATACAGCATACCGGCGTATGAGCGCAAAAGTCAAAGTGCAGCGTGTAAATGTACCGGAGTCGTTTATGGCATCCAACCCCACCGGCGGCGGCCAGTCGCTGCACTGTATGGTGGCCGTCCTGCGCCGCGACCCCTGATGGGGCTAGACTGCCGCAGCGGCAGTGCGCATCGTCACTTTGTAGATATGCTTGTGCAGCCAGACTTTCACTGCGCTATGATCCTGACACGAGGCCAGTGCTTCTTCGCTGTTTCGCCGCAGCGTGTCCCAGTGATCGGGGCCGTTTTTCAGCAGCAGATGGAGCTGGCGCAGTATGTAGGTGTGCGAGTCGTGGAGCTGGCCACGGCTGCCCAGTGTGCGCTGCAGGCTCCGGCACTGGTAGGATAGCAGGTCATACTGCTGCATCTCGTAGCGTGCTATGAGCTGGTGCAGCATGGCCTCATGCCTGATGTCCATGCGCACGTCTGTTTTGTCTGTGATGATCTTCTCAGTATAGTCTACCACCCGGTCCCAGTCTTCTATCATCATGCAGGAGATAGCAGTATTGCTGTAGAGTGTCAGCTCGCGTGATTTATTGACCTTGCGGCGGTACTTTCTGAGACCACTCTCTATCTCTGTGATCATGGCTGCCGCCTCGGCAAAGTGGCCCGTATTCATATAGTACAGCTGGCGGTAGAAGACGAGATTTTGAAAAGACTCACCGGCGTCATCTTCATTCATAGGCTCGATGGTGGCCGCATGATCCAGCAGCGCTTTCATCCCGTCAAAGTCGCCTGTCTGCTGCAGGCTGTAGACATAGTTGAATAAAGCGATCTTATACATCACGCGCGCATTATCCTTCTGCTGCGGGTAGTGCAGCTCATACAGTTCGTATTGCAGCTTCACATACTGATGGTATGCTGCATGATCGCCACGCAGCAGGCAGTAAAAGGTCCACGCCGAGTAGTAGCTCCTGTCGGTGAGAAAGCTCAGGCCCGGCCGGTAGTCGCGAAAGGCGGGTACACTCATCCTGATGGCCGTGCGCTCCCATAGCGCCTCATCCCTTTTGCTGCCCAGGCGGTACTGTATGAAGAGCCAGTTATTCAGCGCGCTCAGGTCAGAGGCTATAGTGATACGATCCAGCAGCGGCTGCCGCCCTGTATCCAGCCCCTCTGCTATCTCGGGCAGCCGGTCTTGCTCGATCTCTATGCGCATCATATTCTCGCGCATCAGTAGCTGCAGCATGATCATCGGCCTGTCGTATTTGTCGGCTATCTCTTTGGCGCGGGTGATGGCTTTGGCGCGGAGGCCGTTCAGCCGCTTCTGGCGGTAAAAGTCCTCCTCGGCCAGCAGGTCATTGAGCTGCTGGTCTACCGTCTCGCCGGAGTGATAGTTGAGCATGGCGCGCATGATCATCTCCTGCAGGTTCTTCTTGTGGTCCGAGAGGTTCTTGCCAAAACCTTTTTTGGTCAGCACAGGCAGTAGCGCCTTCTCGTCATAGCCGTCCTCTCCCAGCCCATCGTAGATATCAAAGAGCTTGTCATACTTATTCTGCCCGCCTATCAGGTGCCGCTGCGAAAATATCTTGAAGTAGCGCTTCTCACTGGCAGAGAGAGACCTGATGAGCAGATACAGATTGTCTGAGGACTTCATAATGGATTGGCTATATCGCCAATATAGTGAATCCTGTATTAGGATGCGATAAGGGCGCTGGTGCAAAACTTAATTGAGCCTAACTGGCGCGGAACTTAGTTCCGTGCCTGACGCTGGGCGCAAATGAATGTCGCGGAACTTAGTTCCGCGAATAAAAAAATGCACCCCAAAACAACTACATTTAGCACATGAGCGAAAAATGGAAAGTGCGTGACAATGCCGAGCCTTACTTTGTCACGTTTGCTGTGAATGGCTGGGTAGACGTCTTTACACGAAATGTCTACAGAGATATTTTCTGCGAGAGTGTCTCATACTGTCAGGCAAACAAAGGACTAGAGCTATATGCCTGGGTATTAATGACAAACCGCGTGCATATGATCATCGGATCTGCTAGCACGGCTGCAATCAGCGATATAGTCCGCGACCTAAAGAAATATACTTCTGTTCATATCACGCGCGCCACGCCTGGCCAAGGTACAGGCATCAGACCAATACACCTACTGTGAAACTGATTGTAAGTAAAAAAAAAAATAGTTGCGATTGCATTTTTTTTCCTCTTAATTGGATTAAAGGCGCAAGGGCAATGTTTTGAGTGTACTGAACCAGAAAACATTGGCAACGTAAGCTATACTATTGAAGTTAGAAAGATTAAGGCTTTGGATGCACCTTCAAGAAAATTATTTCAGTATAAAATTTCTCCTTCCCAAATTACATTGAAACTATACTTAAATGACGGCAAGGTATATTTGAATGACGACAAAAGAAATCTTGTGCTTTGGGACTTTCGTTGGCGTAAGGATGAAGAGCACACAATTGATTTTAATGCCATTTTACCATATTACACTATCACGCTAAATCGAATCGATACACTATCCAAGGGAATGCATCTATTTGTTTTAACTTGCAGAAGTAAAATATTACCTAGTAGCCGAGACTATATAAGTAGTCTAGTTGTGACAGATAATCCCAAGCGGATAGTATTTAGTCTTGAGTTAGTCTCAGAGCAGTACTGGGGCCAAACGATAAAATGTACCGGAGGGAATAAGAGAAGAAGGGTAGGTAGTCGGTAAATATTTACTGATTTGAATTGTTAAAAGTGCAATTTCTCATATACATTAGATCGACATTTGTCCACTGAAATCGTTAATATTAATTCTCTGCAGGTTCAAGCGTCCTCGCTTGAACTAAAACAACTCGCACAAGGTAAACAAATCCTGAAAAGAAAGCAGTCTACTTCTTCCCCCGCCGCTTCTTAGGCTTGCCGTATTTGAGTTGCATCTTCTTTGCGCGTGTCAGGTGAAAGTTCTCCTTCATGTTCTTTGCCGACTTCTCATGAAAGCCGATACCATGCTCGGGCGTCTTGAGGCGGGACTCGATGCCCTTCACCTCTATGCGCGGTATCTCGTCGTATGTCAGCTCGGTAGATATCTCCAGATCGTCAGGCAGCGGCAGCAGCGGGATGGAGCGATTCATGAGCTGCTCTATGGCGGCCACGCTATCCGCATCGCGCGGGGTGATAAAGGTGACAGACAGCCCCTCCTGATCCGCGCGGCCCGTGCGGCCTATGCGGTGGATGTAGCTCTCCGGCTCCGCAGGCACGTCGAAGTTCACCACATGGCTCACCTCTGAGATATCGAGGCCACGCGCTATGATATCAGTAGCGATCAGCACGCGGTGGCTGCCGCGCTGAAACTGCTGCACTGCATCAAAGCGATGAGGCTGTGTCTTGCCTGCATGGATCACACCTACCGCCTCGGGAAACAGCTCCCACATACGCGCATAGATGTCGTCTGCCATCTTCTTCGTCCCTGCAAAGACGAGAACCTTCCTCATCTCCGCATCGGTGTGCAGCAGCAGGCTGAGCAGGTTGATCCTGGTGTGAAAGTTTGGTACCTCGTAGGCAGTCTGGGCGATATTATCGAGCGGCGTGCCGGCGGGGGCAGCCTCTACTTTCTCCGGCGCGTTGAAGAAGTCGTGGATGATGGTCTCTACCTCATCGGTGAGCGTCGCGCTGTACATCAGGTTCTGGCGGCGCTCGGGCAGCAGGCGCAGGATGTCCTTGAGCTGCGAGCGGAAGCCTAGGCTCAGCATCTCATCCACCTCATCTATCACGAGGCGCTTGACATTTTTGATCTTCAGGTTGCCATTCAGTGCGAGGTCGTACACGCGGCCCGGTGTGCCTACTACGATGTCAGCCCCTTCGTTGAGCGCGGCGATCTGTGGTTTGATATTAGCGCCGCCGTAGACACCTACTATGCGCGCGCTCATGTAGCGGCCCAGCTGCTGCGCGGTCTCTACCACCTGCACCACCAGCTCGCGCGTGGGCACGAGTATCAGCACGCGCGTGGCAGCCTCACGGCTAAACTCCCACTGCCGCAGGATAGGCAGCAGGTAGGCCAGTGTCTTGCCCGTGCCCGTCTGGGCGATACCCACCACATCGCGGCCGCTCATGGCCACAGGCAGCGAACGCTGCTGTATCGTAGTAGGCTGTGTATAGCCGAGGTCTGCCAGCGCATCGCGCAGCGGCTTATTGAGGTTGAGATCGTCGAAAGTCATATGGACCGCTAAGCTAACTATGTTTGCGATGATTACCTTGCTGTTCGGCATTTGTTATCCCGAACTCTGCTAAGTATGGATTTAAAATCGACCATCAAAATACTTTTGGATTCTAAATCCGGCAGAGCATCACTAACCAGACAGGAACTTCCAATCAATCAGCGATGGAAAATATCGCCTGTAGCGGAATCTATGTAATAGGAGTTTATGAAACGCAAATAGGTTGTCAAAGAATCCATCCCCATTTCCTTCCTGAGCTTTTCTACATTTATGGAATCCTCCAATGGCTTCGCTTTATTAAGGCCCGTTTGATCATCCAGAAAATATTGAGTCCCATAAATCTGCTTGTGCCCCGTCACGACAAGGATCTTGTCTTTAAGGTAGGCATACTGCCACTTAGGTGCAAGGTTTCTTTTGACCTGTACAGACAATGCACGAAGCATATCTTTTTGAAAAGTCGTATCCCCCGTTTGATGCTGTACCAAGAGCCAGAAATTAGCCACACCCGCTGTATCCACCATGTTGTAATCGGGATACCCATATGTGTCAAATATCTGCTTTATCCTTCTCAGGTGGATGGCGCTCAGTGTATCCCATGTTACAAAAATTGAATCCGCATTTATAAGCACCTTCGTGGCACGGAAATGATGATTACAAAAATACTGATCATTGTCGCGCATTTGTTGAAGCTCTAGCTTGAGCCTGGGATTTGTACAGGTTCCTGAGTACCCCGGCAGACACGTCAGAAAAAAGAGCAATATGAGAGCGATACTTTTCACGGTTATTTTTTAAATCTGTATTGAATCTACAAAAGATTTAACCCATTCGCCTTGCTGTTCGGGATTTGTAATCCGCACTCTACTAACCGTGGATTTGAAAATCTACGGCAAACATACGTTTGGATACCAATTCCCTAATAGAGCGGTTGAGTGTGATTCAGCTTCATAAATGCGCCTTTTCAAATATCCCGTTATTCCTAAAAGTCCTAATCATCTCATAAAGTACAGTATAAATCTCACGTCTTGGAGGTAGGCTTGGGCTATCTGATTGATAACTATTTCTCTCATGAAATTCATCGACTCTCATTCCTTCAAAGTAATTTCCTGATTCAAATTTTTCAGCATGAATATTCCAAACTAATCTAAATCTAAAAGTGTGATTAAATATACTTACCCGCGGCCAAGCTATATTATATCGATTATCATATCCTGGTACTAATTCAAGGGAATAAAAAACTGCGGAATATCTATTTTCTGATAAAGCAGAAGATAAAAGGAAAGGAAAGGCCATAGATTTTATAACACTTCTTGCGGAATTGGGGACCCGATTATTAACTTTGGTAGACATATCCTTTACTGCCAAAAGTAACGCATCAATACTGCCTAGGACTACAATCGCAATTTTCACCACATAAAAAAAGCTAATATCAGATGTTCTTAGGGTTGGCCTAGCGCCTTCCGCCAACATTAATCCCTGAAAATAGCGTGGTGGTTTTGCCTCGACAGTATTTATGGAAAATTCTATACCTAATAAAGAGTTAGCATTTGTGCCGAACGTCACATGAACTTTCAAAAGTTGCCTTAAAGTTATCTTACCAGTTTGAATGAAATCTAAAAGTAGGAACTTTAAAAATGCCTTATCATAATCCTCTAAATCAACTTCTAGTTTATCAATATAAATAGTCATAGCATCTGTATTTGAAAAAGAAAATATGTCTGCCGAATAAAACTTATCAATATACCCTTTAAAATCTACCTCATTCCCATACCTATGGGCAAATATCTTTTGGATATTATCTATATCGCAGACCAAAATGATTTTATCAAAAGCAAACTTATTCTTAGCTCCCAGATAATTATTGTGCGCACTGAGAATATTTAGAATTCGAAAAATGTGCTCAGGATCTATTCGATCGAGGTCATCTATTATCAGTACATTCTCGAAGCCTTCTCCCTTTTGACTTTTTAGATTATTTAGGGTTGTATTGATAAGCTCAGTTATAAAATTGTATTCGAAGATATTACCCTTTGTTTCCCCATAGGCATTCAGAAAATCTCCAAACTTCTCATAATCAGTTTTAAGTCGATTCGCTAGTTTTTTCTTATACGCATCGTATTTAGTTGACAGATCGAATAGACCTTTAAAAAAGTCGGTCTCCATTTCTACACCGCCTATACTTATCTTTTTGACCAAAGTGGTAAAGAAGGATATAAACTCTTTAGGTTTATCGTTTACGAAGTATGCGGCCGAATCTATTTTCGATAGCTTTCCGCTGAAAGTTTTCTCAATTGTCCCATTCAATATCATTTGTACGATAATATCGACTTTGATGAGTTCAAAAATGTCCTCATTCGCGCTCACCACATAGTTGACAGGTGAGATAACGATCTTATTGTATTTATCTTTCCTCTTATCAAAAAAGTCATTTAGAAAATAAGATTTCCCTATACCGTAAGGGCCAGATAGTATAATTCTAAAATTATCTTCTATCTCCAGGTGGGATTGAAACCGGGCAGACACTTCGTCAAGAGCAATCATTCCTAAGCTTTGTTTTGTTTTCAAAAAAACAATTATCCGCTAATAATATCAATACCTCAAAAAGGGTATGCGGTTTCACACGTTTATTAATCCCAATGTATTCCCCTCTCCGCCTCCGCGCCCCTGCCTACCGGCAGGCAGGTCTGCGGTTAAAAAGCCAGTTCTGTATTTTCTAGCGTCTAAAGTCTATCGTCTCCCCCATTCCGCCGTTCCTTGAAAACCCCTTGCACCTCCTGATCTTTTTGCTTCCCTTCGCTCATACAATTTTTTAGCTACCCACCATGAGCATCGCCAAGTTCCTCGAAAAGAAAGTCACCAAGCACCTCCCCTCGCTGGCGCGCGCCGTACAGCGCACCATGACGGATGAGAAAAAGATCAACCTCGTCAAAAGCGAGATGCGCAATAACCCCGACTTCCTCCAGTCCTTCTTCCCATATAGAGATCGGTATGCCGTGCACAGCCGCATGCCCGATAGCTCTACCCCGCGCGAGGAGGTGCTGCGCCAAATACGCGAAATGCACACCACCGAGAGCGCCCACTGGGAGAGCGGCCGCATATCAGGCTCCTTCTACCACGGCGATCAGGACCACTACGACTTTCTGAATGAAGCCTTCGGCTACTACTCACAGGTCAATAGCCTCCAGCGCGACTTCTGCCCCTCTATGACCAAATACGAGGGCGAGATCCTCGCCATGACGCTCGACATTTTCAACGGCGACGCAGTAGCAAAACGCAACCCCGCGCAGCGCGCCTGCGGCTCCCTCACCACCGGCGGCACCGATAGCATCTACCAGGCCATCTACGTACACCGCGAGTGGGCGCTGGCCGAGAAAGGCATCACCCAGCCTGAGGTCATCATCCCCGCCTCGGCGCATGCGGCATTCTTCAAATCTGCCCACTACCTCAATGTCAAGATCGTGACCGCCGACCTCGATAGCAACTATCAGGCAGACGTAGCAGACATAGCGCGCAAGATCACACCAAACACCATCCTCATCATCAGCTCTGCGGGCAACTATGGCCACGGCATCATAGATCCGATAGACCGGCTCTCTGACCTCGCGCTGAAGCACAACGTAGGCCTGCACGTAGACGCCTGCCTCGGCGGCTTCATACTGGCCTGGGCGGAGCCGCTGGGCATACAGTGCCCGGTGTTTGACTTCCGCCTGCCGGGCGTGACCACCATCAGCGCCGATACGCACAAGTATGGCTACTCGCTGAAGGGGACCTCCACCATCCTCTTTGCCAATGAGGAGCTGCGCCGCTACCAGTACTACGCGCAGCCCGACTGGGTGGGCGGTGCCTACATCTCTACGGGGTATAACGGCAGCAAGTCCGGCGGCCTCTTTGCCGCTACCTGGGCAGCCATGGTACACTACGGCCGCGAGGGCTATATGAAGAGAGCAAAGCAGATCTTCGCTGTGAATGATCGCATGAAGCAGATAGTACGCAGCATACCGGAGCTGAAGCTCTTTGGAGATTCGCTCTTCATCACTGCTATCGGTTCTGACAGGTTCAATATCTACCACGTCAATGACTACCTCAAGACCAAAGGCTGGCGCATGAATGGCCAGCAGCATCCTAACGGCATTCACTTCTGCATCACCGGTCCGCAGATCACACACCCGGATATCTGCAGTGATTTTGAAAAAGATCTCAAGGCCGCCGTAGCCTACGCCCTCGAGCAGAAGGGCGACCCCAAGACCGCCGGCATGTACGGCGGCGCAGGCCGCGAGATAGACCCGTCTATGTACGCGCCCATGCTCTATGCCTACACAGATGTCATGCAGAGCACCTATCCATTCTGAGGAAATGTTTTGCTAGAGGATCATTCACAAAAGATGACATACGAAACATATCGTGAATACACTTTACCCACGCAGCGCCCATTGCTGACACTCCCCCTTTTAAAGGGGGCAAGGGGGATTTGTACAATAGCACCTACAAAAGACGCACTACCTGATGCAGGATCATCCATACTTTAAACACCACACATGGCCACACCAGATCTGAAATGCGTCCTCGCCATAGACCTCGGCTCCTCCGGGCCCAAGGTCTCCGTAGTAGACCAGCATTGCAATATCCTCGCCTCGCGCTCCGGCACCTTTCACACCATGTATGCGCAGGACGGCATAGCCGCCGAGCAGGACACCGACGACTGGTGGGCCCAGGTACTACGTCTCTCGCGCGAGGTACTCGCAGAGTCCGGCACTGCCCAGCAGATCGTGACCATCAGCAACTGTGCCCAGTACTTCTCCTCCATACCTGTAGACCGCGATGGCCACGCGCTGCACAACGCCATCATGTGGGAGGACACCCGGGCCTCAAAGTACATCCAGCGCATCATGAGCCGCCCGCCGGCTGTGATGGGCTACAATATCTTTAAGGCCATCAAGTGGCTCCGCACCGTAGGCATACCACCACTGCTGAACGGGGTAGACGCCGGCAGCCACATGCTCCTGCTGAAAAATGAAATGCCCGACGTCTGGGCAAAAACATACAAGGTCCTCGAGCCATCAGACTTTATCACGATGCGGTTCACCGGCCGCATGTGTACCAATGAGAACACCGGCTTTGCCTATGCCATGATGCGCAAGGCCCCCTGGAGCCAGGGCACCTTTGACCACAGCCTGGCGCGCGAGCTGGGTCTCGATGAGAGCCGCCTGCCCGAGGTCGTACCCGTAGGCACCAATCTCGGCGCCGTACTCCCCGCCGTGGCCGCGCAGCTCGGCATCCGCACAGATGTGCAGGTCTTCTCCGGCATACTCGATACCACGGGCTTCACCATCGGCGGTGGCGCGTTTGAGGACTATGAGATGGTCATAGACCACGGCACCACGCTCACCGCCTCCATGCAGGTACCCGCGCGCATGGCAGACGTGTTTCAGGGCACCTTCCCGCTCACCAGCCCCGTGCAGGGCAAGTACAACCTTGTAGCCGAACTCGGCAGTGGCAACAAAAGCCTGAACTTCCTCGTGCTAAACCTCCTGCGCCGCGACGATAGCCTCACGCGCATACATGATGACCCCGACCACTACGCCGCCATAGCCGACCGCATGGCCGCCGAGGCGCCTCCGGGCAGCCACGGCGTCATCTTCCTGCCGTGGATCTACGGCAGCTCCTTTCCCGAGCTCGATCATGGCATGCGTGGCGGCTTCATCGGCCTCGCGCCCACCGTATCGCGGCCCGATATGGTGCGCGCCGTCTTCGAGGCCAATGCCACCACCCTCCGCTGGGGCCTTGAGATATTTGAGTCTATTACAAAAAAGAAAGTCACCCGTGTACGCCTCGTAGGCGGCGGCGCGCTCTGGCACACCTTTGCGCAGATCTGTGCCGATGCCCTGCAGGTGCCGGTACACATCCCGCAGCACCCGCGCCACACCACCACCCAGGGCGTCGCCTTCATGTGCCTGCACAACCTCGGCATCACCACGTACCCTGAGATCAAAACCCGCCTCACCGACCGCCACATCTACCACCCCGACCCACAGCAGGCGGAGTTCTATGCCAAGCGGCTAAAGCTCTTCCAGAAACTCTACAAAAAGATGCGCGGCATCTATCGCGATATGGGTCAGTAAGGGTGCATGATATCCCCGCTGGCTCACCCCTCAATCAAAAATCATAAATCATCAATCAGAAATAACAACGGGGCGTCCCCTCTGCGAGGCGCAGGCGGGCGGGCTCTACGCTACTGGTCCTCGTCCCGAAACCTCGGGACTCCGGGCCATCCGCTCCGATCCCTGACGCAAAACAGCCAACCACAGGAGGACATCGCTTAAGAAGATAAGTCGGCCAATTCTATTGCTCGGTAAGTGACTTCCCGATGTTGGGGCTGAAGAAGCATTTTGTCGAATGTGTCCATACACTGTTTCTTATCCTTTACGGATTTCAGATCGTTACCAAGAGTGTTGTAAACCGCTAAAAGCGAGTTAATCGGTTCCTGGCGGTAAAATGAGTCACTTGTCCCGTCCGGTCCAAAAAGTTTGTCAAGTTGCGTGACGAGACTTACGCAATCCTTGACCGTCTTCTTGGAACAGCATTTCGTAAGGTATTCACAGAAATTTGCAGGATAGTGGCGGAATGCCAATGATTTTGAGTATTTAAGTAATACCGGAAGAAGGACGTCGAAGTCAGAAGTCTCGAAACGAAGAAATGCGTTTGAGTACTCACGCCAAATATCCTTATGTTTTCTTCCGATTGTGTAATCTATAAGGCTCAGGCACCGCGGCTCCAAGCTCCTGTCCCGCTGTATGAGGTTTTGAGAGTTCATCGCAACTCGCGCAGCTTCGCGCCTTGCTACCTTGCTACCTTTAAGCAGAGCAAAAAGGCGCTGTTCGGCTCCCTCTACACCCTTGAGCCAGCCCGAATAATAGATGACGGTTAGACCTTCATGACACTCCTCTATCTTATCAGCTGCTTCGAAAAATGAATCCATCTCCAAAAAGTAACTTGTCGCGAAGTAGCCTGCACTCCACATGCCATACTGGAGCATTCGTGTGTCCTTTGATACGGCGGTCATGAATACCTTGAAGGCACGTCTCTTGTCATGATTGAGAAGGTAAGCGCAATGTGAAATGAAGGTAGCATTCACTGCTAGGTTCCTTTCATTCGCCGCCAAGCGCTCAGCTGTTTCAAATAGCTTCTCAGAGTGATTCTTGTCGTTAATGCGCATAAGGCGGTCTATAGCCGCGCCACGAACAGAGTTTATTCCAAGGTCGAGCGGTCTTTCTATGTCCTCCTTGTCTGGGTTAGGGTTGGCCAAGGCTTGGTGACATAAGAAGTCCATAATGGGTGTGGTAATGCCGTTTATCTTAATGAGATGGTCAGTTGCCCATAGGATCTGTGTAAGGTTCTCCTGATTGATCCCCTGCGATAGGAGGTGCTCATATAGCTCTTGCAGCTTGGATGTTTCATATTTTGCTTTCATCAGGCCGATTAGACCGTCCACTTGATAGTCATTGTTGATAGTATTGTCCTCGATGATCCTCTTGACGAGGGGGTAGAAGAAGTCGGGCCTTTTGGATACTTCGGCCTCAAAAGTCCTGCTGTGCTCGATTACTGAAATCTCTCTGCTATTGTCACCCGTGTCCTGATATTTTCGGAACGTGTTTTCCCAGTCATCCAAGGACATCAATTCGTAGCTTTTGGCGGTGTAAGGCGCAGGAACTCGATATGCACGGAAAATATTAGGCTCAGAGTCGTGGGGATTCCCAAATTGCCTTCGCAGTTCGTTGAAAGTTCTATAAATATGCGGAAAGGCCTTTATGTCATCCTCCGGTATTTCCCGGAGAAAAAGGTATTTCGTATTGCCGATATAGTTTAACCGGGTTCTTTTGCCCGATACGGGATGAGTATAGAGCTGCAATGCATCTTTACTGGTCAGTGCTGCGATGGCTTCGATGATGTTGGATTTCTGGTCGTTCATGAAATATGGGAAGGAAGCCCTGATAAGTTTTCTCATCTTGTATTCCAGGTTCGA
Source organism: uncultured Chitinophagaceae bacterium (assembly GCA_964537475.1). Taxonomy (GTDB): domain Bacteria; phylum Bacteroidota; class Bacteroidia; order Chitinophagales; family LD1; genus UBA1941. The sequence goes on from CAZIBY010000001.1 coordinate 287,823, forward strand.
GTTCTTAGAGAGGGAGTCATGCTTATGCAAGAGCATGAATAACGTATATATGTCGTTGCCGTACTCTTCGGGATTGACTAGATACGCCTCGATGACGACTCTTAGAAGAATCGACTGTCGGGAATAGATGAGCGAATCGGCCACGACCCTGAACCGTTTGGGTTCGGATTTAGCCATCTCGTCTGTCTTGTCCATGAACATGCCAAGCAATTCTTCGGAGGAGCTGTATCTGTCTTTTCTACTGAAATAGATGAAAGCCCGGCTGTCTTGGAGATAATCACCCTCCTCGCCAACTGCTGTTGAAACGGCGATTTCCTCCAAGAGGCTTTTATGCAATTCGAAGGCGCTCACTGGGTTGAAGTCGTAAAAGTATTTGAGCAGTTCCGAATCGTGATGATCAAGCTTCAGGCGGCCCTCCTTAAGTGTAGCCAAGACCCTCTCTTTCACCAGCCGTTTATACTCCTCGTGTGCCCATCCTTCGTCCCATGCCACGGACTTCTCCAAGCAATATTCGCTTCGGAATGGGTCTGACACTAGGCGATCCCTCACTCGGGCGTAAAGTTTAGAGGTGTCCGCGTTCCACGAAGGAATGAACAGCAAGACTTGATAGATAAAGTTATTGCTTTCCTCGTCGTCCGGGAGCTGCAAGAGATGCGCGATGAGCGAATCGTAAGCAACGCGCATATTCCTGCGGTAAAATTGGAAGGCCAAGTTCATTTGTTTAAGATCCCCGCCGCTCATGAGCTTGCTGATCCATCCGCGTTCTAGGGCTTCGCATGACCATGCGCGCGTGCTGATGGATTCCATGAAGCAGTCTTCCAACGGTGTCCCTATGACATGATCCTCCACGATCGATATCTCGATTGTATTGGGGTTGTCGATGAAGCCGAGGTAGTTGAGGGTAAGAAGCTTGAGGTGGAAGCGGATCCCTTTGTTGAGCAGAAGTGTTCCCAAGAGCGTCCTATATTCCTTTGCACTATATTCTCTGAGATGTGCAAGGATGATCCTAAGCGAAGACCTTATATGCAGGCCTTGGATGTTATCGTTTAGGTAGTCTATCACAGAAGTTTTGCTTTCCACGAACTGTCTGGCAAACGCGTAGTCATAGAATGTCTGGTGGAAGAACACGATCTCGCCTGACTTATCGCTTCTTCGTATGAGTCCTTGAGTCATGAGGAATTTGATGATGCCCGAGTCGAAGAGGGAACTGTTGATATGCAGCCTTTGCTTTTCGTACATACTAGCGGCTATTGCACTTACGGTACTGGCGGCTTCGTCCCGTGCGATCTTGTTGGGAAGTGCTTCCATCTTCTGTTGCCAAAGGGCATTATACAGATCGTACAGGCTGTTGAAGGCTGGAGGATTGTCCGATGCATTGTATACTTTGCAGAACAATTCAAGGTGCAAGGGCGTCTTGAGAAGGTCGATCAAGGAGGGCGGCCGGTTAGATACTTGAAGGATATCCAGTACGTCAGCAACGTCCTTTTCCTCGAGCCTTTTCACCTCGAAGGGCTTGTTTTTCTTAAGAGGGATAAGCAGAGGGTCATATTCCAAATCATACTCCCGGACTGATATGACAAGGCGCACGCTGTCATATGCGCTCAGCTTGGCGATGAGGGTCATGTAGGTACCGAGGAAGTCGCGGCTCGCGGAGAGCGTCTGGGACAGGGCGTCAATCTGATCGATGATTATGACGATCTTTGCATGCTCTTCCTTCAATAAATTAACGCTCTCAATGATTGAGTTCGTCAGACCGAGCCCCTTTTCCAGTTCCTCGATGGAGTGTGCGGCTTTGATGTCCGCCTTCAATCCGAGGCAAGGAATGCCGGAACCTTTAAGCGCGAAATAAAGGTGGTTCAGGATAACGCTCTTGCCACTTCCAGCTCCCCCTTTCAAAATTGCGGCATTTGAAGATTCCGCGGACAAGGGCGACATGACCCAATCAAGGAGCTGAGCAGTCGCCTTGCGCTTGATTGATATGGGCGAATTCAGGCTAAAAGTAGTGCCGTAGTCCGACAAGAATGTGGATGCCACTGAGAACTCTTCGAGTACGGTGGCGGGGTCCAGAGGCCTCGGACGCGCTTGCTCGTTCAAGGCTTCTATTTGTCTGCCTAGTGCCTGTATTTCGCTGTTATCTGTGACCAACTTTACCTCAAAAAACATTTTGGCGATGACGGATTGATGCTTCGCTAACTTGATTTGGATGTTTTCAGGAGGGATGGTCTGTACAGCTATTGAGGATAGCAGTTCGAGGGTCGAGCTCACGGCCAATTCAGGGTTTAGGTCGCCGAGGGACTTCACACTTCGCAGCACCATGCCCACCCACATCTTGATCTTAGTCGTATCCTCAATAGAATTCCGAAAGGACCGAAAATAGGCTTCATCATCAGGCTCCAGCTTAAATGACGTAACAAGCATGTAAGTAAAATCATTCGGATTAGGAATAAGCCTTGGGTTTTTAATGGAGTAAAGGCAAAATTTGATGAGTTCCTGCATACAGGAGCTAAGCGACAGCTTATGCTCATACATTGAATGTTTACATTGTATTACGGCAACCTTAGTCCCCTTTTGGTACAAGGCGCAGTCCTGCCCCTCGTCCTTGACTCCTCGCATCAGGGCGATGTCGTCGTAGGGCTCGTTTTTGTTTGCTATCTCCAGTTTATAGGCGCTGTACACGAGCTTCTCAAAGTCACGTGAGTGCATCTGCGATAAGGGGAACTCACGACCGCCGTAGGCGAACGGCTTTTGCTTTATGACGAGCTCTTCAAGTTGGGGTGCGCTGTATTCAGGTTCCACTGGGACACTTCGTTAGGTAAGTTTAATCGGACTGAGACGCTAAATTAAAGTTCCTTTGTGGAAAAGCATCGCAGCTGTCACTTATTTCTGCGCCGTTTTTGGTCCCCCTGCTGTTGGTGTTTAGCGCAGCGTCACCTGCGACTTTGAAATGCTGCTTCGGCACTGGTTGTTGGTGGCGTGCTATCGCACTGGACACCGACAGCGCCCCACTTCACCACATGCCACACATTTTTTCACTCCATAACTTGCGCAACTAAAAAGTTGCACATATATTTGCAACTGATCGGTGGCAAATATGCTGCCGCACGCACATGAGACGAGACATCTTTCAGGCCATAGCAGATCCTACGCGGCGAGCCATCATAGCGCTCATAGCCACACAGGCCATGACGCCCAATGCCATAGCTGAGCACTTTGACATGTCGCGCCAAGCCGTGTCCAAACACCTCGGCATACTGGCCGAGTGTGAGATGGTGCGGCAGGAGCCGCAGGGCCGCGAGATCTACTACACGCTGCAGATAGACAAGATGAAAGAGATAGACCGCTGGCTCAGCCGCTACAGGCAGCTATGGGAGGCCCGCTTTGATGAATTGGATAAAGTATTGCTCACAATGAAAAAACGCAAAAAATGAATAACCTGATGTTTGACTTTACCGTAGACAAGGAAGCCAAAAAAGTCTACGTACAGCGCGAGTTTGCTGCAGAGCTGGCACTGGTGTGGGAGGCATTTACTACCGCTGCGCTACTGGATAGATGGGTAGCACCCGCGCCGGCACAGGCCCGTACGAAGTACATGAACTTTGAGGTGGGTGGCGCGCGGCTCTACGCCATGATCCTGCCCGGCGGCGAGGAGCGGTGGGCCATACAGCGCTACACCTCCATCACGCCCATGACAAATTTCCAGTACTACAATGCCTTCTGCGATGCAGACGGCAATCCTGAAGCTGTGGGCTCTGAGTGGGACCATACCTTTAGCGAGCAGGATGGCATCACCACCGTGCGCATCACCATCTACAATGAATCCTACGAGCGCATGGAGCGCATACTGGAGGGTTTCCGCCTCGGCTTCACCGCCAGCCTGGTCAATCTGGACAAACTGCTGGCAGAGCAGCAGAGCTGAGCGTTGCTTCGGATTCTTGCTGAGCCATAGTCAGGCGTAACGCGTGCTGCGGCGCATCAGCGGCAGCGCAAGGATCTTTGGGCTAAAGCCCGGTATGGATCGGTCTCTATTTACCCCGGCTTGAAAGCCGGGGCTACTGATCAGGCACTCGCGCTATTCTCCTACTTCCCCTGCTGGTTCAAGCGTCCTCGCTTGAACCGCATTTGTAACGCAGAACTTTTACTGCGCAAAGTTCAAGCGAGGAGACTATGTTGCCATTTTCCCGACTGGATACCACAGTCCCAAGGCCCCCTCAGAGACAGGATTTTAGAGCCAAATACAAGGTCGGAGAACATATCAAGGCAAGGCGGTTAAAACTGAATCAATCCGAAGATGATCTGGCCTATCACTTTGATGTACTTATAGAGACGGTGCTGAAATGGGAACAGGGAGTGAGTGTACCGCAACTCAAACATACAGCAAAGCTGATTGAATACTTGGGATTTGACCCGTACCAAGAAATTAGCAAATAGCACATACAGAGGGAATCTTCGGATTCCCTCTTTTTATTTGTACTTGGGTTTGAACCTTTGAAAATGTACCAACTCAGGCTATTTTATACCCGTTCAATTAGTGTGCTAGATACTAACCAATCTGTCCTCGGTAAGTTTCTTTTCTGTGATATGCGACCATAGGGCTGCGTAGTTTATGATCTTACCGGAGAATCCTGCCAATTTTAACAAGAGCAACGCTATCATAAAATGTTGTCGTAATCCAAGATGAAGTGCGTCCCGAAACTCCGAATCATCCCCAATGATTTTCAAAAAGCTCCCATGTAGGAAGGTGTTTCTGTCTTTCAGAATTTTCTTCTGCTCGGCTGAAAGAGGATAATTGATATATGCAAAAGCGGCGGCGAGTTTGTCCGCATTTGGCGGGGCATTGATCTTGTCTATGTTTTTAATCAAAATCTCCATGTTAAAATCCTCATCAGTGGCTTGTTGATCGTCTTTCAATTTGGTAGCCATATCCTTAAAGGATTGGATAAGATCACGGGCGGTAGTGGCATCCTTTATGGGACTAAGGGATTTATTGCCAGTATACAGAACTGAAAGAATATGACCCGAGATTGCCTCCAATGCCACATAGTAATTTGGTAGACGCATTTCAAGAGACACGAGATGGCTTTGAATAAAGAGCAGGGCAGCACGTTGCAATTTTTCATATTCAAAGAACGAAGTCGCAAGGTTTGAGAATACGGTGTCAGGGAAACGCAGGATTCCCTCATTTAGTTTGTTAATGACTTCCTGCTTAATACCTCCGTTCTCATCCCTCTCAAAATCCATATCTGCGTTAACCGAAAAAGGGTTGGTGGTAAATGTCGCTTGTCCCGTATATACCGAAGCTCTCATGGAATGGTAAAGAATGTCTTTGGGAGTTTCCATAGCATCATGGTCAAAGGACAGGATAAAACACTCATCATGAATAAGGTTGCCCGTAATGAATCCTAGTGCCAGAAGGATATTAAAGCACTTCTTTTGAAACACGGTTAACGTAGTAGGGCTGGTGCAATCAAGCACCAAGTACCAATCTGAACCCTTTTTGTATTGAAACAGCTGAAAATTCTCTCCTGAGACAACGAGAGAAATGAAAAAATGAAATGATTTTTTGGGCGTTTCAAATGAGTTTAACTGAAAATCGTGGGTGTGATATGGTTCTGTCTTTCCCAAAGGGATGACAAACCGCAACAATTTGCCGTCAAAACATGCGTTATTCTCGCTCGTTGAAAAACTTGAGATGCTGCCGGAGAACAACTTTTTATCATCATCACTGTACGTAATATGATTAAGCAGTATATATTTACCCAACGCATAGATCGTCCTCTCAGCATTGGACAACTTGACCAAATCCTCAGCCTCAAACTGTATCTCTTTGTGTGTTTGCAGCCCTCTGATTATAGGGGCAGAAGATGAAAATTCATACTGTCGTTGACTTTTTGTAACCTCAAATTGGCGGGTGTTAAGATGATGATTGGGCAATGCAACGGTATAGGTCGTCGGATCAATCAGTGATTGTATGAGCGTAAACGAGGGTTCAAGATTTTTGATTGTTGGCATAATAGAAGATTTTGTTTGAGTTTCTTTAACGGGAATTAGTTTCGATCTTACATGATTAGTACATCGCAAAATCGCATCCCATAGTGACTTAATAGTGAACATCCCCGCTTTCTGAATTTATTGTATGAATAAAAAAGAGGTACTTTCGAATGATTTTATTTTTTCTTGGTAACTGAGTCATATTCCACTTTCACCCGATACCCCTTTATTCTTGTTTCAGTTGAAGCCTCTTTAACTATCTCTGCATCAAGGTAAGCAAACAGCGATTCACTATCACAGACCATTACCTTGTTATATAATTTCATGTCAATTTTCTCTTGTACCTCCCCTTGCATTGCTCGGATAGTTTCTCTGTTCTTAGCTATTGCCACCACCAAGTCATATCCGGCAGCAAGGCATTTTTCAATATTGTGTAGTTCCCAATCCTTTGTTGTCGTCATTCCAATCTCACAGGCAATCCGTTTTCCATTACGTTCAAGGGACACGTCAACACTCCCGTTTCCGTCAGGGGTGGGTTCCTCAATACTCGCTTTAAACCCTCGTGCCTCTGCCATTTTCTTAATGTACATCTGTGTATAGCGGTGCTCACTCAGTTCTTTTTGTTTGACAAGCCTTGCTTTGGTTTCAGTGGCGGGGATCTCTACTGGTGTAATTCGCTCTTGTAATGACGGTTCTGCCGTTTCTTGTACTACTTTCTTTTGGGGTGGTTCGACAACAGGTTCTTTCTCCGGCGTGGGTTCTACTTCTAGTATCTTCTGCTCTTTGAGATATTCAAGCGATTGTTCAACTTCCTCTTTCGGAGTACCATACTTTTGACGAGTAAGAGATATTATCGAGTTCTTCACTTCCTCCGCTTTCTCAGGCTCAATCTCATTGATCACAAGCGTGGACATAGTAAAGTCATACTCTGGGCGCTCTATGCGAGCTACAGCCTGGCCAACGCCTAAGCTTTGTATATCCTGAGCTTCAAATGATGAAAAGCCGTCAGCAAAACGTTTGGCATCAATGTCTCCAATTCTAAAACAAACTCGCGTGCCTGCATTGGATACGACCGAATTAGCAAGCTCTGCGTCCTGCTTCGCAAGTTGGCTCATGTCCTGATGTGCAAGGATGCACCCCAAACCATATTTGCGTGTACCTGAAAGAATAAAGGACATGGAAGGTGTCGCGAAATTCTGAAACTCGTCTATGTAGAGATAGAATGGTATACGATTGGCTTTACTTTTTAGCTGTCTCGCCATTGCTGCCTGATATATCTTAGACACGAAGAATGTACCTAAGAGATAGCTATTCTCTGTACCGATAAGTCCTTGCGCAAGTTTAATTAGCACAATCTTCTTGCTGTCCATGATCGCCTCAAAGTCCAAACTTTTCCTTTGGGCAACCATATTGCGTATAAGCTTCGGACGCAAGAAGCTGTCTAGCCTTGTGAGGATAGGTCCGATAGAGCTTGTTTTGAGCAATGGATATTCCTTTTGCCAGTAGTAAATGACGCTTTGGTCGGAAACGGTTTTAAGAAACTCATTCCTAAATTCCTTCTCGATCAAGAAGCGCCGCAAGTCCAAAAGAGTACCACTCTGGCTGCTTTCTAAAAAGACAAGTATGGCATTAGCCAGGACAGAATGCATCTGATCCCCGAAGCTCGTAGAGAGTCGCCTAAAGACGGATACAAGGTCAGAGGCAAGTATTTCCTTCTCAATATCTGAGTGAGCGGTCAGGATATTAAAGCCGACAGGGTATTCGCTATCAGCTGGGTCTATGAGTATGACATCCTGTATTCTATTCTCTGGGATGTAGGGAAGTATGCTTTCAATGAGATCGCCGTGAGGATCAAGTACGGCCACACCATTGCCTAGATGAATGTCCTGCACAATGCATGATTGCAGTAGGGTACTTTTTCCCGTGCCAGTTGCACCTATCACATGCATGTGTTTAAGGCGCTGTTCTGTGCTTAATGTCACTATACCTTCAAAATCCCTGTGCCGGTTAGTTCCTAGACAGAACTCATGCCCCCATGCAATATCAGGGGCGCGTTTGGTTTTCCCTCCAGGTTGCTCCAGTTTCTTGGAATGAATGGAATGGGGATAGTGAACGAAGGTTGCGAGTTCTTTGGCGTTCAATATCATTCCAACCCGGCGAGTTCGCCTGAATAATATATCTAGTGCCAGGTCTTCGGCATTTCTTCCTGTATTGGTAAGGGCAACTAGCTTGTTCGCTCCTGACTGAGAGCAATGCATCAATACTGTCCCCACCTTCTCCAATACGTTTAAGGCACCAGCTGTACTCGAATGTTGGGCGAGCATCCGTATTGCTACGGCAAACAATGGAGCGGATATTTTCTCCTGAGTGAGCTTCGGCATTTCAGGAGCATCAACGAAAAAGGATTCTCCTTTGGCATCAGTCACTGAGCTATACATACTGCTTGCCCAGGCATTCTCTGTGCCTTTAAACAGGAATTGGAGTATGACCTGCTCTCCATCCTCTAAATGCTCCAATACTCCAAAGAGACTCGTTAACGGATCGGAATCAAACTTATCCGGCATTGCCATAGGTCGCATAAATTCCTCTGCCAAACCAAAATCTGCAATAGCAAAGTATTTCGATTCGTTTATGATATTGCTAAGCCCACCAGTCAAAGTCCGAATGATGCAACTTGGGAAATATGCCCTGACCTGGCTTTCAATGTGACTCAGATCAGACTCACGACATACGAACTGGATGCGTATGAGATCCCACCACGCCATGATTTCAAATGAAACATGGCTCTTAGTGTATGAAAGTACGGTCAACAACCTCTCAATGTCCTGGGCTTTGGGTACTTTCTCATTCCGGTCAAATGAAATGGAGAATCCGCATACTTTTTCATCTGAGTGAAAGGGGTATGCTTGGACAGTACTTTCTATTGGCTCCTCCTTGCTTTCTTGGTTTGAGGTAAAGGCATCCGTAAGGAACTGTGATGCTCTCACCAATAGATTCGGATGGTAGCTTTCATCCTTTACTTTTTGCGTAGAGATATATGGAAAGAATGGAACAAACTCAGGCTCTAATTCAACGGGCTCAGGAAAGACATACCACCCTCTCCCAATTTTCTCCCAATCGTAGAAATGGTCAGTCAGTCGCTGCGCTTTGGATACAGTCATGAGATTGCCTAGTCAAGCTTATATGCACCCATCTCTATTTTTCCCAGGGCACGCGCCCCCTTAGAGGTAACCAGTGCTTCAATAGCTGCATTAAACCCTACGTGAATAGCGGCTTTCGCCATCGCCTCTGTGTCTATCTGGTAATACGATCTTCGCTCCATGAAGGCTTTAACTAAAGGGATTTTATTTGCCATCTGCTTTAATATGCCATAGTTCTCTGCATACCACATGGACACAAAGAACCCTGTGCCATACGGCGCAGCGCAGATGTCAAACATAAAATCATCCTTAGCGATGTGAAGGTATTCACGGCTTCCGCTGAAGAGTCCGCCCTGAGAATATTTGACGCGGGTAAACTTCACGTCCGGTATCTTACGCTCCGTTATGGCTTCCTGAACAGATGTATAAAATTCATCTGCGGAGAACTCAAAGTCAAATGAATGCTGCCATCGCTCATGGTTCTCTACTGAACCACCGAAGATGTAATAGATGAGCAAAACAAAGAGAGCCGAAAAACAAAAAATGAAGAAGATAGAAAAGTTCATGGTACAAAAGTTTAGGTTATAGTTGTAAGAACAGAAGATAAGTATGCGGATTACTCTTTCTTAATTCAACTAGACTGAATGATCTCGCAACATAACTCAAAGATAAATAGCTTATATATCTAAAAAATACCCATAAATGGTGACAAAAAGAATAGACATTAGGGAAGGAAAGATTGACTCATTTAAATGAGTGGGGCGAAACAAACTAAAAAGAGAGAGTGAAAAGACGCTAAACTATTAGATGATGCTTTAAAAGATTATTCTTAGACAACTAGGCGTTACATATCCCAACTGCGGGTCTTGAAGGGTTCTTCAAACAATCCAATACAATCTGGTCTCTATAAATAAAAACGGCCACCCCTTTCGAGATGACCGCTTTGAACCTATGAAAACTTCTTAATCGCAGTCGATTATTGTTTAATAAACTTCATTGTTTTTATACCGTTACCATTTCCCAATCTCAAAAAATACATACCCAAAGGTAAGGATGAGACATCTATTTCCTGGTCTGATACTTTCACATCTAAAGTCCTTCCCGAAATATCGGTCACTGATACTTCTAGCCCAATAAGAGGCATGTTTACAACGAGCCTATCGGTTGCGGGGCTCGGATAAATGGACAAACCATTTACAGCAGTTTCATCGATGCCTGTAGTCGGGTCTTGAACATATATAAGCATATCCCTCATCATAGAATAAGCGAAAACGCCATTCCTATAACCTTTAACCATATAAGCTATATCCCATTGAGAGTTTGCATCTCCTAAAGGCGGAGCATCCCAAATCAACAACCCAGTAGGCGCGTAGGTGCTCATTACGTTGTGAGAGCTTTGTAAATAATCTGTTGGATAGAAAATACCTGCGTCTTCAAAACAGTCAGCCATAGGTAATGTCAGAGTGACCCATAAGGAATCTTCTGGCTCATGTTGTATTTGAGGGTCAAAATACAAGACATCACCCGCATTAGCATACACTTTAACTTTTGAGTTGAAATAAGCAGACCTTACACCTGTATGATGAGCTAGATACGCCATGTTAAGAACCACTTGAACACTAAACGGGGTTTGTGAGGAATTACCGAAATTGTTTAACGAACCAGCTCTGCCCATAGCATCAAAAGTAACCGTTATCAAACTATCCGGCGGGATCGTGTCAAAGGTATGCCACCCCCCATAGGTTTGTGTAGGATATTGGCGATTTATAAACTGAGTATCAATCAGAGGCAGATAGCCATAAATTCCCGTCCATGGGCACTCCCATTCAATCTCACAGCTATCTCGTTGCAAACTGCAAAAAGCGGCATTAATTGTTGCAATTTTGAAATAAAATTTAAACGGATTGACACTATCCTGCTCAAATGTAATTTCACCAAAGCCAACGTCATATGGGTTACAACCGTGCAAATTACCTTGGCTATAGCCAAATTTAACTAACCCCATAATAAACAGAACGAAGCAGATAATATTTTTCATTGTCCTGATATAACAATTTTGGTTGCTACCCTTTTGTTATTGCTTTGCACCTCAACCAGATAAATACCTATCGAAAGTCTTTCTGCCCCATTGATCTCTATGCGGTTGTCAGATGTATGATCCGTGTACAACGATTGACCCAGATAGTTGTATAAAGTTACGGTTTTATCGCCACTATCGAAATCCTCAAAGGCGACTATGAAGTGGCCATTAGATGGGTTCGGATAACATTTGATCTTGGAGGTATAATTCTGCACCGCTTCCAAACCAAGAGGGTGATAATCAAGTAAGGTAAACCGTGCCACATAGGCATCGCCACCTCCAGATGCACCACCACCTCCGAATTGAGGGAAAAATGTAGATACATGATTATCCATGAGCGGAAAATCTAAAATGGGAGACGGAGAGGCCGCATTGTCCGAGGTGGTAGTTTTACCGCAGATAAATAGCCCATTTCCGTCAATGCACATTCCACCCATATATTCTTTGCCCCGCTGGCCACCAAAAAGTGTAGACCAGTTCATAGTATTTGATGGGGTGATGCAGGCTAGAAATGATTTTGTACTAGTAATGGCATCATAGAACCACCCCGAGCGCTGCCTGAGGCTAAAGTTAGGACTGGATTGACCATCCGTTCCATATATAAATACATTATCATTATCGTCACAAAACATATCGCCGAAAGCGATATTGTTGTCACCACCGTAATCTCCGATGGCCAGCAGTCTGCCATTTTGATTGAATTTGACTACTAGCCCGCCATCGCTGCCGAGTAACGTGTCTATATAATCAAAAGAGGTGTCAGAAGAAAGGTAATTGCACTGACCGAAGCCTGCAATATAAATATCATTATTGCTGTTCGCGCAAATTTTCTCACCCCGGCTTGGTTCATCGTCTCCAAATTCAGAGAAATAATAAAGCTGATATTTGTTAGTGCTGCCGCTTACTGGTGTAAACTTAGCCAGAAAGGCATTGCTTGGGGGTTGATAAGTCACGCTAGGGTGCGAGGATAAAGTAAAGGCTCCCGAAGGCTGTGTTATATTATATGGCGATGCCGTAGGAAAAGAAAACCAAGAGGTCCCGACTATCAAGGGGTTTCCGGCATTGTCCAATTTAACATCATTAATAGAACAACCAGCACTGTCGCCATTACTTTTATGATATAAGTTTGGACTACCAAAACCAGTCGTACAAAGAGCCTTCATATTTGGGTCAAGTTGCATAAGCACACCGCAACCCTGATTTGTATAAAAATTACCTGAAAGAGTATTTTGAAATGGGAAATTAGACCCCGTTGTATAGCCTCCTGCAAACAGAGCGTTTGGGTTGTGGGTTCGATCCCTGTCTATCTCCAATGTATTGATACCGTCTTCACCATCACTTCCTACATATGAAGCCTGTCGTAACGCTCCATTGTAGCCATTAAACAATGCAATAAAACCGTCCGCTACACCGCCATTATAGGATGTATCGTTCAATGAACTTCCAAGAGGCACATATTTAGGACAGGGGAGGTTTGTACAGTTGGTTTGCCCTGCGATATAAACTGTTTGGTTCAATCCATCATTTTGTGTCCATATTCCCGCAGCCACAGCATTTGAATTAGTGCCTATACTACTTCCAGGCTGCCGAATTGAACCACCATAAAAGGAGCTGTACTGCAATACGCTTGCGTTATCAAATTTAGTAAAGAAGCACCCTGCGGTTGCCGCACTGTCAAGGAAGGGGGTTCCTGCTGTCGTTGGGAAATTTGGACTAGCAGTATTGCCTGTTATAAACTGCTGATGATTATTGTCTATGTCGATGTCCTTTGCCCAGTCATCGCCCGATCCTCCTAGATACGTAGACCATGCCAGATTGCCTGTAGCCTGCGTTCTCGCGGGCGCAGGCTGCTGGCTCACCATGATAGCCAACGGCTGTGACAAATCATAAGTTCCCAGGTTGAAATAAAAATAACTACTACCGAGTGAGCCAATAGAAATAGAAATGGGTGTTGTCCCCTGGTAAGCGGACACAGAAGAGTTCAATTCACCAAATCTACTGATGATATGGAGCAGAGTACTGTCAGCGTACGTGCTATCGGCTCCCTGATATTCAAACTCAATATTGGCCGGATCAGTGCCGGGCATAACCACATAATAGTATTTCGTTCCGCCCGCATCGCTGTATAGCTGCCAGTCTATGCCGCTGTAAAGGTTCTTCTCCGTGATACGTTGGTAGCCGTGCACATTTTCGTAGAATGACGGCAGACCGCCAATATAGTAGTTGAGGTGTGACTGTATCTGCTCACTTGCGAAGAACGTGGGAGAGCTGTTGACCGGCTTGCTACCAGACCACTCCGCCTGATGGAATATCAGGTCAATGCGCTGAAGACTGTCAACTATACTGTCCCTATGATCGTATACATAAGACAGAGCATTGTCCGATAAATACACGCGCGGGTTAGAGGTGTTGGTATAGAAGTGGAGGTAATCTGCTTGATGTATTCCTGTGTCAATAAGTTGGCCAAGGTTCTCGTAGTATGCCCATTGTTGGACCGGGGCGAGCGTGTCATTAGGAATAACCGTTTCGCTTTGCTTATATTTTAATGCCATGTAAACCGAATCCCTGCCTATACTCCTTCCATAAACCATTACGTTGTAACTGTCATCACTAATAAGAATACTGTATGGCACGTCATTACTGCCCGCTATGCGATTATAGGTCTTTGACCAAAGAAGATTGCCGGCCGTGTCGTAGCCTGCGGTCACTATGTCTGTGTCAGAGCCATTATAGGTCGTGCCGGTCACGTAGACGCTCCCCATCTGATTAATAGTAAGACCTACTCCTACCGACGCACAAAGAGGATTAGCAACAGGTAGTTTCCGCTCCCACGACAGCGTCCCGTCCGGGTTGAAGCGCAGCGTCACGATGTCCGTGCCCCCACTCGCGTTAGGTGTGCTACCGGTCACATAGACATGCCCAATCGTCAACGGCTGGTCCATGCCCATGAAAGCCGCCGTGTTTGATTTTGTGGAATCTCCCCAGGTTGTCGCCCAGATTTCATTAAATAGGGAGTCGTACTTTACTAGTTTTATTACGCTCGTTAGTCCCGCCACCGTTGAGGTGCCTGCCACGTAGCTCTGCTTTGCGGTGTCAGACACGATACCCACGGGGTGGCTTATCATCCCGACACCGTTGTCGGCGTAGCTCCGCGCCTTGATGTGGCCGTTCCTCGGATTGACGGAGATCGTCACGAAATGCGAATGCCCTCCGTTGTCGAAGCTGAAACCGGTGACGTTAAAGGAGGCGCTCGTGATGTCCTCCACGAGGTTCATGGCGACGGGAATGTTGTAGTATCCGGCGGAGTCGTAGTCGGTCTGCCAGATGGGTGAGCCGGTAGGCGAGAGTTTGAGCAGGGAGATCTTATAAGAGGTAGGCGTGGACACCGCCGCTCCCATGTAAATGTAGCCCGAGTCGTCGGCAGCCACGCCGAATGGCATCTGGTTGGTGGCACTGTCTATCTGCACGGCTGTGGTGAATATCGTATCAAAGGAGCTAACGTCGATCACGGCAAGGTTGCACTGGAGGCTGTGGCTGAACAGGCTGTCGGTGCTGAAGCCGGTGACGTAGAGAAGGCCGTTCTTGCTGTACAGATTGGTCCCGAAGTCGCGGCCGTGCAGGAAGTAGAGATCCATTGCGGCTATTACGCCGCTGTCCAAGCTGTACTTGGCTACATGCATGGACTCATTGTCCGTGCCGGGGATGGAGCTATAGTTGTTGTCCAGGACGGCCGCCGTGTTTCCTCCGAGGGGGATGGCCTTGACGTACTCCAGTTGCTGGTTGGGCTGTCCGAATGTGGAATGCAGTATCTGGTTGACCAGCGTCTGAGAGAAAGCGAAATGTATAGAAAGGCATACTAAAAGGAGAGCAAGGAACTTTTTCATGTTTCTGGTTTGTGGGTTGACGGAAAAAGGCCGAGCGCTGTCAGGGGTTCAGAAGGCAAAGAACGGAGAGACAATTGTCATGATAGTCACGACTTTGTAAATAAAACTTTCATTTGTGTCATTTCATATACCTAGAAAAGGGTATTTTCTGTCAGAAAGGCGGCGGCAAACATTTCAAGTGCGTTAGAGAAACCTGTATCAATATGTCACCATATTCTTAATCGTCCAGCCATTTTCAGATTTCTCAAATGTAGCTTTACCCTTTAACGTCTGTGTAAATCCCTGGGTAAACAACGAGGCCTGTCCCGCGTTTTCATACTGCTTCCAAAAATCTGGCTTCTCAGTATACGTCACAAAGTTGCTAAAGTACCCCTCAATGCCGTTTCCCACTTTCCAGCATTGCTGATCAATACGCACTTGAAAGGTAAATGTCATTTCATACCATGTCATGCCGAGCAGTGTCTGGTCTTTCCCATCTGTCTTTTCAAACGAAACAAGGCTGATGGCTCCACGAGACTGTTCCGCTATACGATCTTTAAGATATTGTTTAGCGATGTCAGGCCGAGTGTCCTCAATGCCCTTACAAGATGAAAGAGGGTTCATACAAAACATGAGGGCAAATACTGCGATAAGTGTCAGTAGCTTATTCATACGATTATATTTTTTGAGGTATACGTGAGATCAATCAATACCAAAGCAAAACAGGTTAAGCTTGCCGCCACCCATGAGTGCCCCCATGTCCATCTGTGGCATGAAGGCATACTCTCCAGGTACGAGAGGAGCATCAAAGACAATTTGGTATAGCCCTTCTCTGACCTTTTTGAGTGATACGGAGACCTTTGTCTCACTCATATCTTTGGCCTTGCCTCCCAGGCTTGTGCTTTCAAGTACAAATCGCCGCCTGTCTTTTTTGATCTGTGCTTTAGAAACGGACACCTTATCCGAAGGATCACCGCTCCCGTCAATTTCGATGTACATGGGCGGTACATTGTTCTTGTCAAAGCGAATCAGTGATTGTGCTTTAAAGGCTGTAAGGTTCTGATCGGCACCACCAAAACCGCCTCCTTTAACTTTTAAGTCAAAGTTGGCCTCGACCTTTTCGAGGTTATGAAGGGTACTGTCTCTAAAAAAGTAGGGGCGTGATGGAAATTCAGGCTGGGGGATAGACGAGGACTGGGCACTGACAGATACTGTCAGAAAGAGCGTAAAGGCAAGGAATACATTTCTCATGTGTGTTAGTTGTTATAGATTATGCCTACTCTATTTCAGCTTTTCGGCAAATCGCTGTAGGACAAAGGTACAAAAAGAACACAAAACGTAATCACTTACGATTACAAAGATTATTAATGAGTGCCCGTCTTTTGCATCATAAGAATGACAAAGCAGGTTTTACTTAATAAATTTGGCAAACGGCTTATTGCGTTGCGGAAAGAGCAAGGAATTACTCAGTCCGAATTAGCGCGTCGTTCTGGTAAAGACAGACAGAATATTTATCGCCTTGAGAAGGGGGAAATCAATCCCACACTTTTTCAACTAACGGAGATTGCTTCAGCACTTAATATAGGTTTAGCTGAATTAGTTGATATCAAATAATCCTTGTTCAGATCAAATATTGAAAGCTTGTTCTAAATTGTCTTATGCATTTAGACAGTGCCTTGAGCTGTGGAAGGACGGAACGCGAAGGCATGGACCGTGGGGTGGTGATGGGAGAGCCAGTGGAGTTGCGTGTTGCCGGCTCTGCTGCACTACGAAGGAGGGATGTCCAAGTCTGCAGCGTAGAGACCGAACACAGCACACGGCTCTGTCGACTGTTTTTTCGATAGTGAGCGCAAGGAAGAAGCAATTTACATGTCCCCTAGGCGGGTTAAATCGCTACGTGTAAACAATTAGACCTATAAATAGAAATTTGTTGATAGGTCAAAAAAATTTGTCCAGAAGTTTATTTATGGTATTATTGCCTTACAAAAGGAAATGGTGTCTTCCTACATAACCGCTCGATAATGAGCTAATGGCGCCTACAAATAATGTCGCGCATCGCGTGAGAAAAGTATTTGTAGGATGACTAGAAAAAACAAACTCAATTTAGAACAGTTCGGAATCGCACAACATTTGTTGTACTGGACAATGCTTGTTACCCCAGTAGCCATTTCGGTGGGATTGCTAGTAGCGCTCTTTCTATGGCTGTTAGATCTGGCTACACAAACACGTTGGCAACATTTGTGGCTTATATTTCTCTTACCGATTGCAGGTATCCTGTTGAGCTTGGTTTACGAGCGGTTGGGTAAAAATGCAAGCGCAGGCAATAATCTCATTATGGATGAGATTCATAAGCCCGGTGGGGGGATACCCGCCCGTATGGCACCCCTTGTATTGATTTCAACTGTCATTACTCATTTATTTGGAGGGTCCGCAGGACGCGAAGGTACGGCAGTTCAAATGGGAGGAAGCATATCGGCCCTCTTTTCTAAGTGGTTCAAATTGAAACACGAGGAAAAAAGGATTTTATTGATGGGAGGCATGGCTGCCGGATTTGGAGCTGTGTTCGGTACTCCTGTCACAGGAGCCATTTTTGCTCTTGAGGTATTGACAATAGGCAGAATAAAGTATGATGCTCTCATACCCTGTTTCATAGCCAGTGTGTTGGCTGATATTACCTGTGGTGCCTGTGGCATTCACCATATCCACTATACGATTCAGCATATATCAGAACAATACAACCATATTCCATTTATTAGTTTTGATTTCCTATTGCTTCTGAAAGTCATTGTGGCATCCGTATTATTTGGCTTGGTGAGTTTTTCTTTTGCAGAGTTATCCCATTTTATAAAGGATACAAGTCAAAAGCTTATTTCCCGCAAATGGTTAATACCTGTTATTGGTGGTATCGTAGTGATTGCCATCAGTTACCTTCTTGGTACGTTTGATTACTTAGGACTAGGCGTTACAAACCCGCACAAAAACGGGGTAAGCATAGTTTCTGCCTTTACAGCAGGTGGCACTACTTATTATAGCTGGCTGTGGAAATTACTTTTGACCGCTATTACATTAAGCGTAGGATTCAAAGGCGGAGAGGTAACACCTCTTTTCTTTATAGGAGCGACCTTAGGCAATACATTGGCGACTCTATGCGGGGCACCAGTCGATCTATTTGCCGGATTGGGTTTTATAGCTGTTTTTGCAGGAGCCACCAATACTCCTTTAGCGTGCACTATGATGGGGGTGGAACTATTTGGCGGCGAATATGTGTTGTATTACGCTGTCGCCTGTTTTACTGCCTATTATTTTAGCGGACATTCAGGTATCTATTCCTCACAAAGAATGGCTGTTTCTAAATTTCACATAAACTACCACGAGGAAGAAACTATCCAACACATAAAAGAGAAAAACCAATAAAATGAATACAACGATCAAAATTCAGAAAATAGGTAAACTTAGGATTTATCTTAAAAGTGGGGAAAAGGTAAAAAGCGAAAAAATGCTACACAAGGTATTCCCTAAGAGTAAGTATCAAAAAATATTGGACGAAGCTAAAAAGGCGGGTATAATGAATGCTCACATCTTTAATACTAATGCGGCTTATGAACGTGGCGGTAAAATCCATCATAACCAAGTTGAAGGAGATAATTCAGGATTAACCATTTGTATTGAACTGGTAGATGATAAGGAGAGACTGGAGGTCTTTTTTAAAACACATAGAGTTATGTTAGAAAACAAAACAGTAATTTATAAGGAAGTAGAATTGTGGGGTTTTAATGAATAAGCAATGAATCGGCAATTAATTCTAATTGGGCTTGGAGGTATGATGGGAAGTGTAGCTCGCTATCTCATGGCCGGTTATTTGTCTAAACTCATGCCCTCCGCCTTTCCCTATGGGACATTTGCCGTAAATATTATTGGTTGTTTAATCGTAGGTATTATTTATGGCCTTTCTGCCCGTTTTTATTGGCTGACGCCTGAATGGCGCTTTTTTCTTGCCACAGGTTTCTGTGGGGGGTATACCACATTCTCGTCCTTCGCTTTTGAAAATATTCAACTAATCCAGCAATCGAATTACGTTGTATTCATTTTGTACGGCATAGCCAGTTTTGGAATTGGACTGCTTGCCGTTTTTGCGGGCTTATCATTAACCAAAATATAATTTCTAAGATGAATCTTATTATTCACTTATGTTAAAAAAGATCACACGCGCGGTATGGATTCTTTCACTTGTGAGCATGTTTGCCGACATAGCCAGTGAAATGTTGTACCCCGTTATACCCGTTTATTTGCAGACTATTGGCTTTTCAATATTCCTTATCGGGCTGCTGGAGGGCGTTGCCGAAGCCACCGCTGGGCTTAGCAAAGGTTATTTTGGAAATTGGTCAGATAACATAGGCAGAAGAACGCCTTTTATCAGATGGGGCTATTTTCTGAGCGCGCTATCAAAACCAATGATGGCCATTTTTCAGTTTCCTTTTTGGATATTTTTTTCTCGTACTACTGATCGGCTGGGCAAGGGGCTTCGCACGGCACCACGAGATGCCTTGTTATCAGCGGAGGCTACCCCTCAGACAAAGGCACAGGTATTCAGTTTCCATCGCGGTTGGGATACATTGGGTGCAGTGTTCGGTCCACTGATCGCATTGATTTTCTTATACTTTTATCCCGGTAAACTCACAACCCTATTCTATATTGCTTTTATACCGGGAATGGTAGCGGTTATTATTACCTATCTGATCAAAGAACACCCTGCAACACCTAAACAACAAAAACCATTTCCAGGTATTTTCTCTTTCCTAAAATATTGGAAGATAGCAACACCCGAATATCGAAAGTTGGTGACCCCTCTTGTACTCTTTGCTCTATTCAATAGTTCGGATATGCTCTTATTGCTAAAGGTGAAGCAGGCTACTGGTAGTGAGAGTCATGCCCTCATGGTCTATGTTTTTTATAATATCGTATATGCTTTAACCTCTTATCCGATGGGTAAAATAGCTGACCGTATCGGTATGAAGAATATTTTCTTGTCTGGATTAGTGCTTTTCACACTCACGTATTCCGGCATGGCAAAATCAGAATCTGTTATCGCTTATTACCTCATTTTCGGAATTTATGGAATATACATGGCAGCTACCGAAGGTATCTCTAAAGCTTGGATCAGTAATTTGGTAAAAAAAGAAGATACAGGAACTGCTATCGGATTGTTTGTTTCCCTTCAAAGTATCTCACTTATGATAGCCAGCGCGGTAGCTGGATTTATATGGAGTTGGTATGGAGCAGCCGCTGCCTTCCTGCTAACCGCAGGTGTCAGTATGATCGTGTTTATTGTAATGCTATTTTTTGTTCAACAATCCAATCTGAACATCCAAAAAATAAATGAAAAGGTGACCATCTAAAAAGAAAAGAATGCCGTACAACAAAATTCTGATAGCAGTTGATAGCAGTGAGTATTCCATCTCTGCTGCAAAAAAGGGATTGGAACTTGCACACTTGCTTAACGCAAAGGTTGCGTTGATCTATGTCATCGACATATCTAAGGGGATGGGGAATTTTGAAGCCGGGATTACCCCTCAGGAAGCCCTTATTGTGCTAAAAAAAGAAGCTGAACAGGCTATTGATCTTTTAGCTTCATACAATGGGGTGAATCTTGTAAAGATGATGCCCGAAGGTCATCCCAATGAGGATATTATCAAAGCTGCCGATACATGGGAGGCTGATTTAATTGTAATGGGCACTCATGGTAGAACAGGTTTATT
Source organism: uncultured Chitinophagaceae bacterium (assembly GCA_964537475.1). GTDB lineage: Bacteria > Bacteroidota > Bacteroidia > Chitinophagales > LD1 > UBA1941. The sequence continues at coordinate 308,650 of CAZIBY010000001.1, forward strand.
ACATCTACTTGTAGGCAGTGTAGCCGAACATACTCTTAAACATTCAAAAATACCTGTCATGGTCGTACCCTCGAAATAATTAGTTAATGAAACTATACTATAATTTATTTCTATTAGCTGGCCCACTCTCGTCTTTGGCTCTAATAGTGATCTTATTGGCTCCTTCGTGCGAAAGCAGGAATCACACCAATTCATTAAAGCCGGAATCACAAGACAGTTTGGCTTCGGGATTAAAACTACTCTCTGACATAAAGCTATCAAATGTAAAAGGTGGTTTTGATTTGATGGCAGTGGACATTAAGAAACAGCGACTTTTTGTGTCAGCGGAAGATAACCATACTGTCGAGGTCGTTGATCTTGCGCATAGCAAAACTATGAGAAGCATCCCTGATATAGACGAACCTAAATGGGTTGTTTACATGCCGGAAGTGAAAAGCATTTTTATTTCTACAGGAGGGGATGGTCGGGTAACGGAATTAAATGATTCTTCTTTTGCCATCAAACATATTTTTGAATTTAAAGAGAAATGCAATAACCTAAGGTATGATACTACCACTCATCTATTGTTTGTGGGTATAGGAAAAACTTTCGGATCAATAGGTGCAATAGATGTAGCGCAAAGCAAAATTCTGTATGAGATTCCTTTAGCTCATTATCCGAAACAGTTTGAAGTCACTGACAGTTTGATCTATGTCAATGTCCCCCAAAAGAATCTTCTTCAGATCATTGATAGAACATTGAAGAAGGTAATCTCTGAAATAACCGTCACAGAAAATAGCGACAATGTGCCGATGGCCTTAGATCGCACTCATGGACGACTGTTTATTGGCTGCCAAAAAGGGAAACTTTTAGTGTATTCTATACAGTCAAGAAGACAAATTACGAGTATTGACATCAAACAAGATGTGGACGGCATTTATTATGATTCAAAACGCAAGCGGCTTTACTTATCCTGCGGTGAAGGTTATGCGGAGACCATCAACCAGGCCGATGCCGATCACTATGTCCGTCTGCAAAGTCAAATTTCCGCTCCGGGTGCTGCCACGTCATTATACTCATCGGAACTTGATAAATTCTTTCTGGCTGTACCGCAAACTATTGATAATCCTGCTTCCATAAGAATATACCAACCTCAAAATTAAATTGCTAACTACTAAAAGAAAATCAAGTTGATTCAATCCTATTCCATATATCCATGTGGCTCACTAAAAAAAATTGCATGCTATGCCTGTTTTCTGTTTGGGGTCGGGCACTTGTATGCCCAAAAAGATTTGAGTTTCTATATTAGTACCGCCAAACGCAACAGCCCGCTTATTCAGGACAATCAAAATCAAGCCGCGGCAAATCAATTAGAGGCACAGCGGCTAAAAGCATTTTATACAAAACCGCAAATAGGTGTTACTGCCAGCTACCTGTTTGCTCCGGTCATTTCTACAACAAACGGCAAAGCTACTTTTGAGCCCAACTCCAATGGAGCAGACAAATATTGGGGTTATGACTTAGGGGCCACCAATGGAGGGCAATATCAGGCTTTCCTGAATATTACTCAACCGCTATTTAATGGAGGACGTTACAAAGCAGTAAACGAACAACTGACCGTCAACTCTCAAGTCAATCAAAATAATATAAAGCTAACTGAGCATGATATAGAAAAGGTAATCACCGATCAATATATCCTGTGCCTACAGGATGGCAAACAGATCGCTTATGCTAATGAGGCGGCTCAACTTCTGAATGTTCAAAAGGAACTATTGAATAAATTAGTTCAAAATAATATCTACAAGCAATCTGATTTGAGCCTCCTTAATATTGAGGCTCAAAACATAAGGTTACTGCAATCCACGCTACAGGCAAACTATCACAGGGATTTGTTGGATTTGAATATATTAAGCGGAATAGACGATACATCAATCGTGGAACTCAGGGATGTAAAACTAATTTTGGGAGCAAGTTCGGAGAACTCATTATTTCTGGAAAAATATCACTTGGATAGTTTAAGTTTGAAAAGCGCCCAAAAGGTTTTTGAACTTAGGTATAAGCCTCAATTAAATGTCTTTGCTAGCGGCGGCCTTGATGCCGTATATGCACCAACTATTCCCAATCGTTTTGGACTTAGTGCGGGTTTGAGTTTTGCTTTCAATTTTTTTGATGGGAATCAGAGAAATATCAGCCGGAGCAGAACAGAGGTTTTGCTTAGGACGGCTTCGGCTTATAAACAAAATTTTCTCCGGCAAAACAATGTACGGAAAGCCAACATTCTGGCAGAATTGCAATCCTACACTGAGCGAGTCTCTATCGCCGAGCAGCAACTAAAAGAGTACGATAATTTACTTAACCTCTATAAAAAAGAAATTCTGTCCGGGCAGGTCTCTACCATTAATTATATCACAACATTAAGGGGGCGCATAAGTACTCAGCGGGATTATTCTCTTTTAGCCGGGCAAAAGGACATTCTTATAAACGCCTATAATTACTGGAATTGGTGAACTATTAAAATAAGATGAATGAAAAATAATAGCATTTTTATTATATGCCTTTTGCTCATGCTCTCCTCCTGCAAGGGTAAAAAAGGGAATGCCAAAACTGACAACGGAAGCCGTACACCTAAAACTTCTGTGCGTGTCACAACAGTTAGCTATGGTTCAGTCAATGATGAGCTTACTTTTTTCGGCACTACCATTTATTTGAGAAGAAATACAATAAATGCACCGATAGCAGCCTATGTGACAGATGTCAGGGTTAAATTAGGTGACCATGTAAATAAAGGGGACTTGCTCTACATGCTCCAGTCCAAAGAGAGCCGTGCCTTAGGGAATGCCTTCTCAAAGTCCGATACGTCACTAAATGGCTTTGGGATAATCAAGTTAAGAGCTACTGAATCCGGAGTTATCACGACTTTCGATAAGCAACAAACCGGCGAATATATTACGGAGGGCACGCAATTGTGTTCTATTGCCGCTGATAATGAATTAGCCATTCAGGTAAATGTGCCATTTGAGTTTACGGAATATACAAGCGTGGGCAGAAGTTGCACTCTGTCACTTTCTGACGGCAAAAAATACCCCGCCACTTTTACTAAAGTACTTACGGCTATGAATGCTGTTTCCCAAACACAAACCATCCTGGCAAAGTGTAACGAGCACATTTATTTACCTGAAAATATGATTGTGAAAGTTGCCGTGAGCAAAGGTGCGGATGGCAATAAGCAAATTCTTCCTAGATCATGTGTGCTCGCAGATGAAATGATGAAGGAGTTTTGGGTAATGAGGTTACTAAATGATAGTACGGCTATAAAGACATCTGTAGTGGTCGGCACAAAAAATACAGAAAAGATCGAAATACTTTCCCCGAAATTTAATCCAACGGACAGGATAATATCAATAGGTAACTACGGTTTATCGGATACTGCCTTAGTCATCATAGAAAATGAGGCTCACTAAATGAACAATCAGAAGAATTACTTTCAAATCCTTAAGAACCCGATTCTGTTTATTGGGGTATTGCTATTGATTGGCGGGATGTTTCTTTATGGCAGGATGCAGACAAATCTTTTCCCGGAAGTCATATTTCCTCGCATAACCTTGATAGCGGAGGCTGGCGAACAGCCTATTGACCGTATGATGATAACTGTCACCAAGCCTCTGGAGAGTGCCGTGAAGAAGGTGAAAGGTGTGCAGGTAGTCAAAAGCAGTACAAGCCGAGGAAGCTGCGTAATCGATATTTTTTTTGATTGGGGTACTGATATTTATACGGCTAAAGCTCAAGTGGAAGGCCGTATCAATGAAATTAAAAGTTTCTTGCCTGGCGGGGTCAGTATAGCCGCAGAGGCTATGAATCAATCTGTTTTTCCTGTATACGGCTTTACGCTGGAGAGTAAGCAGCACAGTTTAGTGGCTTTAAGGGATAAAGCAAATCTGGTGATCAGGCCACTTTTCTCACAGGTTAATGGCATTTCAAATGTGGTAGTGCGCGGAGGCAAAAACAAGGAATATGTCATTATTCCCGATGCCATTAAAATGTCCTCGCTGGGAATAACACCTAATATTTTGTCCGCTGCTTTCAACAATAGCAATTACGTTCTTTCAAACGGGCCTGTCGAGGATTATGGACGCCTATACCTTTCTCTTACAGATACCCGGATGACGGATATAGATGGGATGGAGAATATCACTATCAAAAATGATGGAGCAAGGCTCGTAAGGTTAAAGGATATTGCCAGAGTGGAAATAAAGGAACAGGTGGAATTCCTGATAGTAAATGCCAATGGGCATGATGCCGTTCTGATTGACCTGATAAAACAACCCGGAGTCAATCTGCTCGATTTCGCAAAGGAATGTGAGGCTAAATCGGCTGAGATAAACAAGCTTTTGCCAGCGGGGATGGTGTTAAAACCATATTATAATCAATCTGCATTCGTGGGTGATAGCGTATACAGCGTCCTCAAAACAATTTACGAGGGGCTGCTTTTAGCGATACTTGTAATGATCCTTTTTTTACGGTCATGGAGAGCAAGTTTAGTTGTTATGCTTACCATTCCTATTACATTAGGGTTTACCGTCATAGTATTATATTTCGCTGGTATCACCATAAACATTATGTCTTTAGGTGCCATTGCTGCGTCTATAGGATTGATTATAGATGATGCGATTGTAATTATTGAACAGATATATCGAAAGCACGAGGATGAACCCCAAAAAGACCGATATACCGTAGTCAAAGAATCGATCAAAGGTTTGTTTCCGGCAATGATAGGCTCATCCCTTACTACCATAGTTATCTTCCTGCCCTTTCATCTAATGAGCGGACTTGCCGGAAGCTTCTTTAAGGAGTTGTCAAATACCATGCAATTCACCTTGATAACCTCATTTTTGACGACATGGTTATTATTGCCTGTTTTTCATGTTCTCATCGGATTTAAGCACCCTAAGAAAATAACTGATCACTCCGAAGAAAAGAAATTACAGAGTTTGCGATGGCTCACATGGTTTTTTAATAAGCCGGCAATAGCCGCTATCCTAGTAGTAGTTCTTATAGCTGCGGCAACAGTATCATTTGCGAAACTTGATACTGGTTTTTTGCCTGATCTTGATGAGGGCACCATAGTCTTGGATTACTTCATGCCACCGGGTACATCTTTAGATGAAACGGACAGGGTATTGCGTGAGGCCGAGAAAATAATTATTGCCCACCCGGATGTTGAAACGTATAGTCGCAGGACTGGGATCAAAATGTCCTTTACTACAGCTCCGCAAAATTTCGGGGATTATTCAATTCAATTAAAGAAAAACCGTAGCAAAACGACCGTAGCTGTGATAGATGATTTACGTCAGCAGATCTCGGCAAATCAGCCTATCCTGAATATCTCATTTGGACAGCGCATTTCAGATTTATTAGGTGATCTGATGAGTACACCACAACCCATTGAAGTAAAGTTTTTTGGTGATGATTACTCTCAGCTTCAAAATATCTCTGCTCAGGCAGCAAAGATTATATCCAATATTAAAGGAGTTGCTGATATTAATGACGGGCTGAGAGTGGCTGGTCCTTCCCTTGTTTTCATTCCTGATCAGGAATTACTAAACCAGTACAAAATCTCACTACTTGATTTTCAAACACAGGTAGCGGCATATACTGGCGGAGTGACACTTGGGAGCAATGCCAACCAGCCCGTACCTTCACCTGCTCAGGCTGCAATGACCTCAGGTATACAGGTCGGACAAATTCAGGATGGGGAGCAAATGCGCAGGACGGTTTTGCGCTTTGCCGATTTAAAGAGCAATGATCTGGAACACATAAAACGCCAGCTTATCTTTTTGCCGGATGGCACCACTCGTCCGCTCACATTTTTTTGCAAAGTAAAAGTAATCCCGGGTGAAGCAGAACAGCATAGAGAGAACTTAAAATCAGTAGTTATGCTTACTGCCCGTTTGGATGGTAGAGATTTAGGGAGTGCCATAGCGGAAATTCAACAACAATTAAGTGCAAAACTCGCTTTGCCAAAGGGATATACCATTGCCTACGGAGGTGCTTATTCCGAGCAGCAACAATCATTCAAGGAACTCCTTTTCATTCTCATTTTGGCATCTCTATTGGTCTTTGGCGTGTTTATGTTCCTGTTTAAGGAGTGGTTACTTTCTCTTTTACTGCTTTTCATTTCGGCAATGGGTATATGCGGATGCGTCATAGCCTTATACCTGTCCGGAATACCCCTAAACGTGAGTAGTTATACCGGAATAATTATGATAGTCGGCATATTAGCTGAGAACGCCATTTTTACAGTCAGTCAATTCCGATTTAATATGGAGGAAACTGGAAATATAGATCAGTCAATAAAGTATGCTATCGCCCTTCGTATAAGACCCAAGCTCATGACAGCTGTAGGGGCTATATTAGCACTCATGCCTTTGGCTCTGGGAATCGGATTAGGCGCGCAAATGCAACAGCCTTTGGCGGTAGCAGTAATAGGTGGCTTCATTGTAGGGCTTCCTATGCTGCTCTTAGTTTTTCCAACATTTATGAGACTAATTTACAGAAGATAAGTGCTTCAGAACTTCTTTGCTTCCTGTTATAGTTCTCGATTATTACAGGCAGTGCATTGGGCTGTGGAGAGACGGAGCGCGAATGCATGGACTGTGGGATGGTGTATGGAGAGCACTCTGGCAAGTGCGTGGCTTGCTCTCCATCACCACGAAGGTATGCTGGTCCAAGCAGAAGCATGGAGGCCGGAACAGCACAATGCTCTGCCTGGCTGTTCCCGCGATAGTGAGCGCAAGGGAGAAACACGCAAAGGAAGCGAAGCGGATTGCGGCTTTCGGAACAAGCGAACGGTTTGTAGGGGCATCGCCTTGATGCTGCTACAAAATCGCCCATGCAATTCACTATGTATTCTAACTATCTAAAAGCAATTTCAGAAAATGAATTGAGCAAGTTCCGCCTTTCCTAAAACCCGCTGAGCGTTGCACTTCTTCAATAGTCCGAATGAAGCAAAGTTAGAGAAACCGACATACTCGACTTTCTTGCCCTTTGACTGAATTTATTTTATGGCCGGGATAAGATCGGTATCTGAACTCAGAATTATTGCCGTATCATATTTATCCTCTATTCCGTCTATCACAATATCAATGGCAATCTTAACATCAACTCCTTTCTCTCGTATTTTATGATCGTACATAATCTTGCCTCTCTCTATCACAAAGCCCTGATTTTCCAATTTAGCCAAAAACTTCTGCTGGTTTGTAACCATGGCTCCTGATTTCGCTGTACGGTCTACGTTTCTTACAATTCCGATATAGTAAGCCTTGCCACACAGGGTTCTATCATTTGTAAGAAATTGCGCGAACCCGTCATAGTTGAATTTGGAACCTTTTGGAATAAGTCTTGGAGTTACAGAATTATCTTTCGTGTTTTTGTAGTCCGTAAAAAGAGCTTTATATGTGTTGCCTCCATCAAAATATATTTTTACCCGCTCCGTTTGCATGTAGGGAGTATATCACAGAGACATACCAAAACGAAAAACTGCCCTTGTCTTGCGACAGTGGCAGTGATCTTAGTGAGCGCAGTATATCATAACAAGATTAAAAAAGTCAAGTTATCCCCAACTCTCCATTTAAGGGGAGGAAATGGTAAGGGCACTAAACGGCCTGCTAGGTGCCCCGTCAATCATCAGTTTGAGATATATGTGTCTATTGGGGAGGTTTAAAAAATCCTCCATATCGAATACAGGGAACATCTCCAATGCCATAAATTGTGCGTCCTCTGGCCCTACACGAAATGAAATAATCGTACCGGCGTTTCCAAGTATGGCACTCCGTATCTCATCATCCAACTGATCCATATATTGATGCGCCAATGTCATACCAACTTTAAACTTTCGAAGTTCCGAAAACATATTGACCAATGAAAGAGTGGTGAAGTTATGGAACTCGTCCATGTAGACCATGAACGGCACTCTGCTTTCTTCCCCTGTATCTACACGGCTAAATGCTGCTGAACTAATGGAGCTAATCAAAAGCGCACCTAAAATGTGGGCTACATCCTCACCTAGATGACCCTTGGAAAGATTTACCAGGACAATCTTCTTTTCATCCATAGCCTTACGAAGTGAGATCTCATTAGGGTTTTCGATAAGAACTCGCTTTATAACCGGATGTGCCAACATGCCGCCAATTTTATTCAAGGCAGGTAGTAAGTCGTATTTATTGAACCCGTTAAACTCCTTCTCCCAAAAGTCTTTTATGCTTGGATTTTTGACGTGGGTAATTGCTTGTCGTCTATATGATTTATCCAATAAGACTTTGGGAATATCCGCAATAGTAGCATTTGGCTGATCCAGTAAAGTCAAAATGACATAGCGTAAAATATGCTCCAACTTTACACCCCAGGCATCTGACCAGAGCTTCTTAAACACATCTAAGATACTGGATGCTACCAACGACCGCTTTTCGTAGGACACTTTTTTGAAAGGATTGTATTTGAGTGTCAAAGACACTTCAGGGACATTGAAGTAGATAATGTCCTTCTGTCGTTCAGTCGGAATACTTTTATATACTTTCTCTACCAAGTCGCCGTGTGGGTCAAGCAAACAGACACCACGTCCGGCATGAATATCTTGAATCACCATTGTTTGAATCAAAGTGGACTTACCTGTACCCGTCTTACCCACGATGTACGTATGTAGTAACCTATCCTCTTGTTTAATGCCAAAAATCCGCTTGTCATTGCGGAAAAGAAGCTGCGCGAAATAGGTAATGTCATCCTCGTTTGGCATTCATCTATTCTCTACAAAACGTTGACGTAAAGTAGTGGGCAGAATTTATATAAGAATATTTCCGACAAGTTCTTTACCCAGCAAACGAAAACGAATAGCAGCTACACTCTATTCATGTCAAAGGAGAGTAAAAAAGAAATCGCCTTTATAAGAGAACTGATGAAGGCACATAGTGAGGAAGAAATAGCAGAAGCCGAAGATACTTTTCGGGAGTATTTGCTCGTGGTCAAAGAAATCTGTGGCCGAATCGAAAGTGAAACTGAGGTACAAGCCGACATTGACAGTCTGGATAAACATGAGATAGTATGAGGTTTGCTTGCATTTCTTATCCACCTTAAACGAGAAATCCACTATGAAAAACGTCTATGGATACATCCGTGTATCAACGGTAAAACAGGGCGAAGGTGTTTCATTGATCGCTCAGAAAGAAGCTATCGATCTCTATGCCTCCAAATACAATCTCAAAATCATTCAGTGGTTTGAAGAAAAAGAGACCGCCGCAAAGCAAGGCCGTCCACTTTTTATGACTATGATGAAACTGCTCCAAGCCAAGAAAGCCGATGGGGTTATTATTCATAAAATAGATCGTGGTGCCCGTAATCTTAAAGATTGGGCAGACTTGGGCAACCTGATAGATCAAGGCATAGAAGTACACTTTGCCCATGAAAGCCTTGATCTCCAGGCGCGTGGAGGTCGGCTCTCTGCCGATATACAGGCCGTCATTGCTGCTGACTATATCCGCAACCTCCGGCAAGAAGCTATAAAAGGTATCTACGGAAGGTTGAATCAAGGGATTTACCCGTTCAATGCTCCAATCGGTTACGTAAACAATGGTAAAGGACAATACAAGACCATTGATCCAATTTTAGGTCCGTTGGTCAAGAAAGCATTTGAATTGTATGCTACAAAAAGGTACACCCTTGATACCCTGACTGACAAAATGAATGAATTGGGCTTACGGTCAATCGGTCAAAAGAAAATGCGCCGAAATTGTATTTCTGTCATTCTCAACAACCCATTCTACATGGGTATAATCAAAGTTAAAGGTCAAACCTTCAATGGAGGCCATCAGCCCTTAGTTTCACCTATGCTCTACAAAGAAGTACAAGATATTCTATGGGGCAATACAAATCAAAAGATCAAAAAGCATAGTTTTAAATACAGTCGGCTCATTACCTGTACAGGATGTAGCTATGCTCTAACCCCTGAGAAACAACGGGGTCATATTTACTACCGATGCCATACAAAGACCTGTCTCACAAAGGGTATTAATGAAAAGACCGTTGAGAACTTTATAACAAAGGCTTTTACCTTTATAGAACTCTATCCTGAAGAATCAAATACTTTAGAGGAAATGCTGCAAGATGCCCAACAGGAATGGATTACTAAACAGCAGCAAATCCTCGAAGCGACTAAACTGCAAAAGGCACAACTTCATAACCGGCTTGAACGCCTCACGGACTATCTGCTAGATGGTAGTTTGGAGCGGGACTTGTATGAACCAAGGAAGCTCAGATTACTAGAGGAAATTAAGGCAAAAGAAGCAACTGAGAAACAATTACTGTCTGAAAGCGATACTATTTTTGCTAAAACCAAGTTTTTCTTCGAACAGGCAAAAAACCTTGCAAATACATATCAAATCGCAAATCCGGCTGAAAAAAGAAAATTGGTACAAAAAATAACTTCGAACATTGAATCAGACGGGAAAAAGCTAATGATTACAATGAGAAGTCCGTTTTGGGAACTCGCAAATCGCTCGGATTTAAGTAAATGTCCACCAGAACGGAACAGTTCTCGAATTTCGGGGGTAGAAGTTGCTGAATGGGCAATTTCTAATACAAAGCAATCAATCAATGATCTGAATCTGTCAAAAGTTTTGACATATTCCAGCATTGACACCTCACCAATCAAAGGAGACCCACTTTCTCAGGACCAGCTAAAGCAGCTATTCCACCACATAGTCGAACGGATAGCTGCATTACCAGACATAAATATTGAGTTATCTATTGACCTACTATAAGCACACCACCCAGGTGCCGAACCATATATTCAGCCTTCTCCCTCAGCTGGCCGAAGCTGAACTTAAAGTCTTGCTTTTTATTGTCCGTCAGACCCTCGGATGGATCGACAAAAGGACTGGTAAACGAAAACTAAAGGATAGAATCTTTGGCTCGCAATTCCGCCTCCATACAGGGCTCTCCAAACGTAGCATCAATAAAGCTATCAAATCACTCATCGCCCGAAATCTCATAGAAGTCACCGGAACGAAGGGAATCGTACTCAATGATCCCGCCGACCGACAAGGGGTCGTGCGACTTCACTATGGCCTCTCACCCCAAGTCTTAAGGACACTTGCCAGTGAAGAAAAGATACCTGTGCCAGTGAACGGAAGTGACCATAACAAAACTAAGGATTTAAAACTAACAGAAGCGAAATCAAGACGTACACAGACAGTACATATCGGGCACCTACTGCCAAAGCTCGACACCAATTCCACTACTGGCTCATAACCTCACTCGATTTCTTTTATGCTCACGGTAAGCAGCACCCTTCTCATAAAGAGGAAGGGTGCTGCTTTGACCTGTGATACATAAAAGAAGCAAATCCACAGGTTATTCACCGAACAGCGATGAACCACAGAAAAATTTGCCAAAAAAGCAGATTTGCACCACTGCAACACACCCAACGTTTCGCCTACCATTACAGATATTAAAAAGTAATGGTGCGCATAAAAACGTATGGTCATACACCACAAACACCTACGCATGTACCGAAAGCAATCGGAGCTTAATCAAGCAGACATTGCTTTCCTCATGCAATTAACAGACGAATCTACGGTCTCCCGATGGGAACAAGGATTGCGAATACCAAGCAATGAAGTATTTCTCGGGTATCACTTGCTCTTTGATGTGCCGATTGAAACACTGGTCGAAGATCAAAAAGAACAAGTCAAAGTAACACTTGTAGAACGGATTGAACTTCTCCTGAAAGAACTAGAAAAGACACAACCCTCGCAAAAGGTGAAAAGTCGAATGGCTTTTCTCAAAGCGGCGCTTAGTCGGTTAACGTCTCAAACTATATGAAGCAAGATGCTCCCTTGATCCTCTCCTTGTTTCCGTATGCACGGGGAGTGGGCTATGCCTTTCTGCAAGCTCCGCAAAATCTGTTGGACTCAGGCGTGATAACCATACGCCCGATCTCCAATGAACGGATACTGGCACGGATCAATAAGTTCGTGGCGTATCATAATCCTAATGTCGTTGTCATTCGGCAAATCGACAGCATTCACAGTAAAAAGTCGAAAAATGTAGAAACGACTGTTGAGGCAATAACAGGATATGCCAAGTCAAAAAAGCTCCCTGTTCACAGATATACCCGTGAACAAATACGAGAAGCCTTTGAAGTCTATGGGGCAAAGAATAAGTATGAAACCGCGCAGCAAATAGTGAATTGGTTCCCGCTCCTTGCTTCAAGAGCACCGGAAGTCCGTATGGAGTGGATGGATGAAGATTACAATATGTGCATGTTTGATGCGGTGGCTCTTGCTATCACGCATCTTCATTTCACGACATAGGTACAAGCTACTACAGAGTGCCCCACAAAAGCTATCCATTGCATGGGTAGCTTTTGTATTATCTCCTTGCCAAATTCTCTACACTGCAACCGTGTCTATGGTTCCGCTACACTGTGTTCAAATTTCATTCACAGTTTAAATTTCGCACAATGAAACAGAACAAAACTGACATCTATCAGATGGTCACTGACAAAATCATCGCCATGCTCGAAGCCGGAACCGTACCATGGCGGAAGCCCTGGACGGATGCAGGACTTCCTAAGAACCTCATCACCGGAAAGCCATATCGCGGGGTTAATGTCTTTCTGCTCGCCTCGCTCGGCTACGCTCAAAACCTCTTCCTAACCTTTGAACAAGCGAAAGCTCTGGGAGGGTCAATCAGGAAAGGGGAGAAATCCCAGGTGGTGGTCTTTTGGAAATGGATAGACGTATACCGTCCTGATACCACTCCTCCCGACGAAAAGAAGAAACAGAAGCCCATGCTCCGCTACTACCATGTGTTCAATGTAGCACAGTGCAATGACCTACCCCAAGACAGGGTACCGATCATTACACGACCTAATGAACCGATTGAAGTATGTGAGCGCATTGTGGAGGAAATGCCCAACAAGCCGACATTCCAATATGTAGAAAATGAAGCCTACTATATCCCTGCTACTGATGTCCTCAATATGCCCGACATTGAATACTTTGTAGAAAGTGAGGCATACTATGCCACACTTTTCCATGAACTAGTGCACTCTACAGGGCATAAGAACAGGCTGAACCGGAAGGAACTGGTTGAGCCGACCCAATTCGGGTCGTATGAGTACTCTACCGAAGAGCTAGTTGCGGAGATCGGCTCATGCTACCTGCAATCGTATGCGGGTATCGTCAAGAATGATATGGCTAATAGTGCTGCATACCTTCAAGGCTGGCTCGGTAAACTCCGCTCCGATAAACGGGCAGTCATCTACGCTAGTGCTCTGGCGCAGAAAGCAACTGACTACATACTCAATGCCGAAGGTGACGCACTTAAGAAGCAGGAACATATTGCTGAATCTGAAACTGCAACAGTATAGCTATGGGAGAAGCAACAGCACCCAAACGGATACTGAAAGTCTGCTATGGCTATACAGGTGTTCTAACAGAAAGCATTCGCTCATCAATCTTGGTGGGCACTATCTCGCGCAATTTGGCTGTCACATAGGAGATTTTGTTGAACTGACGATAGTGAAAATGAGAGGTAACAATCAAAAAAGTGGAACACATTACAGAATAACAATAAAACCTGAGAAGCATCTCTCGGGTTTTTACCTATTCATTTTAGATCTTATCTCTTGTATTTTCCCTTCTATATCATTAATAGTTCTATAGGCCGAACTCATTTTGCTTTCAGCCTCATCAATCCATCCATTAACTTTATCTCTAAAGTCGGAAGACCAAGCATTGTCTCGCTTATCCCTTAAATCATATATGTGCGACTTTTGCTTTTCTATAAAATTATTCTGTTTGTCGATAACGTCTTGCAATCGAGAAATCTTATCTCTCATGTTATCTTGCCAAGTTTGCTGCTTCTCTTTCGCTCGGCCGATTGCTATATGAAAGTACCGATCAAGCGAATCCCTAATACTTCTATAGTGGTGATCTTCTAAGCTAAGTCCTTTCATTGCTTGTTGAGTGGCCTTTATTTCGTCAATTGCTTCACGGGTACTGCCGTATGTAGCTAAATCTGAAATTCGATTTATTCGATGCGAAATGCTTGAATAATTATTGTCTTTCACACGCTTTTGCCGATCCTTAATCCTTTCATAGGCTGACTGTAATTCTTGCCAGCAATATTCTCTATCCTCACGGGTCATATTTCCTGTACCTGCACCTATGACCGGAGCAATAAGTTCCTCCGTTGCTTTTACCCACCCTTGCTTCATATATTCACCTGCTTGTTTAAGCGCTACATACGAATATTTAATTCCCGTATTACTGTCGTCATATGACAACGCGTCTTGGATCATTCCTAATACAACAGAACGCTTTACCTGAGAACTATGAGACATAATTATAGTTTAGGATTTAAGAATAGATCAAAAAGCACTTACTACTATGTAAATGTATAAAGGTGAATCTACTATTTAAAAAAACACTATATTTTCTGGACGTTTTCAATCCAAGAATCAAAAGCAAACTTTGCCTTCTTTAACGCCTCATCCATTTGTGGTGCCCACTGGTCAAGGATAATTTTCTCTGCCAAGTTCCTATCACTTGTACTTTTGTAAACCTTGTCTATCTCAATTAAGAGGTTCTTAACGACTACTTCAGTTGCTTTAACCTCTGAATAATACTTGTCTTCTACAATTTCTTGATTAGCGTTGAATTTCTCCATAAGTAACTCATGACTATTGGGTTAATGTTCAAAGTGTAACCCTTTTGAGTAAACTATGCAATGACTTTCATTTTCACTGAATCCTTTTGCCTCTTTAGAGCTTGATTACTATTTATATTCGATTAGGAGGCAATTAAAAAGTCTCAGCATAGGTTGCTGAGACTTTGTGTTAAGCCAACAATGTGGCTGAGCTAAAAGTGTTACTTTTCCTTTGTTAGCATTGTCCGCCACATGAAAATGCAAATCAATGAGTACATGGCAGTGATAAAGCTTTTCCCAAATATCCATTTCAAAGGCTCCGCGAGGTCAATAAATTGTGCTGATCCCTTAGGCCAGAAGCCGATGTACATAATGCCTCCAAGGAAGATCATAAATATTAAACCAAAGGCTAACCTGAGTTCTGGTACAGAAAGAGGTTTGTTTTCAAAGTTTGATTGGGACTTGTTTTGCGTTGACATAATAGTATGTTTTTAAATAATGTAATGCTTGAATCATATCATATTCGAAAACACATGTCAAGTAGTTAAAATCCTTATATTCGACCAATGGCTAATATTTCAAAGCGCAATATTTTGCATATCCTTTTGTTCTTGGTGCCGATTACGTTTGCGGTTGTGGCCTCAAAATACATTTTTGTGAACCACTCTCCGAAAGCAACTGTCATGGCTGAACACAACTCCGTTGCTATTAAACTTGACAGCATGAGCGTTAGCATTAGGGAGCTATCGTTAGCAGTAAAAAGCCTTAAATCTGAAATCAGTGAGATGAAAGATTCTATCAGCAGTTTAAGGAATAGTAAGAAAGCAAGCGGAAAAAAATAATAAATATATGAGCAAACTAACAAAAAAGGTACTGTTTTGGTTCGCGTTTTTATTAGCCACTTGGGATGCTGTCACAACCTATCAAGGATTAGATAAGCTTATAGGCGGCGGATGGTTTCTACCCGGTGCATTGATGCTTGTCATAAACGGAATTGTGGCATTCACATATGTTGATTTTGGCGAAGATTCCATAAAATCTTTTGCAGCAGTTATATGGTTTGTAGCATTAGGTACAGACTTCGCAACCTCTTGGGTAGGGAATATGGAGCTTTTTTTCGTCGATCAAAATATCATACACGTAAGTATAGGATTGGCAACAGCTATTTTTACAAGTGCCTCCACTATTTTTGTTTCATATTTTTTGTTTAAGCAGAAGGTTTTGGATGATATTTTCGGTGCATAGGTTTTAGCTTATCAATCCATTGTCTTAACAAACCGACAGGTTCTTTCTATATCTGAATTAGAAAAATGAAATTCATTAGTATTGATAATTCTTATAACACTATTTGCGTTATTTTCATGATGAAAGCTATTGGGGTCATTACTTGTACGAAAATAAGTCTCCCTATAACGTATGTTTGTGCTTCCGCTTTCATTGATTCCTTCTAAGAGCAAACTATTCCCCGTAATTGTAATTATGCAGTATGGAGTGCAGTCTCCACTTACTGCCTTAAACTCTCCAGCTATTAGTATAATAGGAGCGTCTTCTTCACTGTGACTTGAATGAATAGTAGACGGTTGAGTGACTTGATTTACTCGGCTATTGTTTGTTTGCGAGTTACTTATTGGCTTGGCAAGAGTGATTGATGCATTGCTAGTCAAGGGTATAGCCTTTAAAACATTCTCATTATTCATATAGCTAAATGGTACTCCATTTTCAAATTCAGTACCATTTAAAATGACAACTTTGTTACTTGCGGTTATTTGAACTCTACCCGTGGAAGTCATAGAGGCGTTTTGCCTAGTAAAATCTAATACATAACCTGTAACGGGCAGTTGGTATGTTTTAGGATTATTAAACTTCAATTCTTCAGCCACATCAATTGTTTTTATCGAATTTGATTCATTGATTTGGTTTGTTTGAGGCTGATATGCTTTTTGAAAAAAACTCCATACAGTTCCGATAAGAACAACTGTAATTATACAGGCAATAAAAGCGGTTGCCACACTAACGTTTGATTGCCCTGAGTTGCTCATGCTATATGCTTAATTGATGTGATCATATTTCCGAATATAAGAAAAGGTACTTTTATAAATTTGATACTGTTATTAGTAACTAGTAGATAATAATGTTCTTACTTGGCAACTGACAATTTCTTCCCCCTACCACCCCTCTGGCACTTCACATATACTCTCCCTAAAGTTTCTTTTCAAACAAAAGAGTTTCACTAATTTCATTCACCATTTAAACCATATTCAGATGGAACACCCAAAATCCGTCGGTATTTGGATACGTGTCAGTACCGAAGATCAAGCCAAAGGGGATTCCCCAGAACATCACGAAAAGAGAGCGCGCCTCTATGCCGAAGCCAAAGGCTGGCATGTCGCCGAGGTATATCATTTGGAGGCGGTATCGGGCAAATCAGTCATAGAGCATCCCGAAGCCAAACGGATGCTCATAGACATTAAAAATGGCAACATCTCCGGCCTCATCTTCTCCAAACTCGCTCGTCTTGCTCGTAACACCAAAGAGCTCCTCGAATTTGCCGACATCTTCCGCGACCATGATGCTGACCTCATTTCCATCCAAGAAAGCATAGATACAAGCACACCCGCTGGTCGTCTCTTTTACACCATGATCGCAGCGATGGCACAGTGGGAACGCGAGGAGATCGCAAGCCGTATCGCCGCCTCGGTGCCCATACGCGCAAAGCTCGGCAAGCAGCTCGCGGGGGAAGCGACCTTTGGGTACAAATGGGAAAACAAGTATCTGGTCATAGATGAAAAAGAAGCTCCTGTACGCAAATTGATCTATGAACTCTTTCTCAAACACCGTCGTAAAAAGACTGTGGCAAAGGAGTTGAACGATAGGGGCTACCGCACACGGGGCGGAGCCAAGTTTACGGATACCACCATCAAACGGTTGCTCAAAAACACCACCGCCAAAGGAGTGCATCTTGCCAACTACACCACCATGAAAGGCGGGGTCTGGGAGATCAAGCCGGAATCGGAATGGATATTTACTACCTGTCCCGCCATTGTCTCGGTGGAACTGTGGGAGGAATGCAACCGCATCCTTGACGAACAGACAACCAAGCGAGGAAGTCCTGGCCCCAAAGCGGTACATCTCTTTTCGGGGTATATTAAGTGCTCATGCGGTAAAACCATGTATGTGTATCATACCGATCGGGCATATACCTGTAGACCGTGCAAACGGAGGATTCTCACGACGGACATGGAAGAAATCTTTTACGAACGGCTCAAGGAATTTCTCAAGACCGAAGTGAACACGACAGAATATATCAAAAGCATTGAAACGGAGATTGTGGAAAAGGAACTACTGCTCAAGACAACTTCTGACGAATCCGCCAAACTCAGAAAGAAAATGGGTGAATTGGTCACAATGCGTCTGGAGGGAGAACTGACCCGCGAAGCGTTCAAGGAACACCATACTCCGCTTGAGGAGAGATTGACGCAAATAATAGATACCATACCGCAACTGGAGACGGACATCTCACTCCTCAGCATCCAAAGTGCATCATCTGACACGGTATTGGGTGAAGCGCGAAACCTGTATGCTCGGTGGCCGCTCATGCCCTTTGATGAGAAACGGGGGTACATCGAACGAATCACCAATCATATTATCGTTGATGTCGAGGATATTACCATATCCTTAGCCTGTCTTCCTCCGACATTCCAAAATGGCGGAAAAAGGCAACATACTGTGGACGCTTGAACTAGCGAGTTACCCACTTCACTATACATCTTCCATCCCTTTGCGTGTTCCGCGGCCTTTGTGGTTCACCTGCTGTGTCGTCTTGCGATCCCCGCAGGCAGCGGGGTTTCGCTTTTGCGATGACCTACACACATAGCTCTATCTGATATGCATCAGTTAGCATATATGAGCGAAGCGTGTCTCAACACGTATAGGGTGTAATCTATTGTCGTTTAGCGTTTTATAGGGTCGATTGGGCGTATTTCTTCTCACGGAGTGCCAAATCTTGTGTGAAAACGGATGCCGCTGCCGTGTAGCTTTGCTCATGGAATTTTCCACCACCATAAAATCAACGCTTATGTACAAAAAGATCCTCCTCCTGGCGTGCAGCATCCCCCTGGCTGCGGGCCTATGGGCGCAGAGTCTCAGCCCGCAGGTAGTGGCCAGCAGTGGCAGCTACGGCACGGGCGGCGGCTACAGCCTCTCATGGACGGTAGGTGAGATGGCCGCCACCACCACCCTCTCAGGTGGCAGCACGATCCTCACGCAGGGATTTCAGCAGCCTACAGATGTAGTGAACGGCCTCCTCGATCTCAGCCGCGATGGCGGGGGCTCTCTCGTGGTCTACCCCGTGCCCGCCACAGACCACCTGTGGTATGGCTATGAGTGGGCCACCCGCGGCGATGTGGCCCTCACGCTGCATGATGTGACGGGCCGCGATCTGGGCTGGACCGCTCAGGAGCGCTACGAGAGCGGCCGGGCCGTCAGTGGCCTCGACTGCTCGCAGTATGCTGCAGGCAGCTATGTGCTGGAGGTGCGCTTTACCTCAGCCTCAGGAGAGGTGAGAACCCTCAGTCGTCAGTTTCAAGTCATCCACTAATTCCATAAAAACCACAAAACAACAAGTATGAAAAGTCTAAAGACAATCTTCGCCACACTGGCCCTGCTCCTGGCGCTCGGCCTCACGGCACAGGTGCCGCAGCAGATAGGCTACCAGGCCATAGCCCGTGATAATACGGGTGCAGCCCTGGCCAGCCACAGTATCTCTGTGCGCCTCACCATACATGACGGCTCGGCCTCTGGTACCAATGTGTACCAGGAGACCTTCTCCGGCATCACTACCAATCAGTTTGGCCTCTTCACCCTAAACATAGGCACCGGCACTCAGGTCGGTGCCAACACCTTTGCCTCTGTGAGCTGGGGCACCGGCAGCAAGTGGCTGCAGGTAGAGTTTGACGCGGCAGGTGGCAGCAGCTATACCAGTATGGGCACCAGCCAGCTCAATGCTGTGCCATATGCCCTCTACGCGGCCAATGCTCCCGCAGGCTCTACCGGTGCTACGGGCCCTACAGGTCCGCAGGGTATAGCCGGCCCTACAGGCGCAGGCGCTACCGGTCCTACCGGTGCGGTGGGGCCTACAGGCTCGGGCGCAGGCCCTACAGGCGCTACCGGCCCCACAGGCCCTACAGGTAGTGGTGGTGGTGCTACAGGTGCCACCGGCCCTACAGGCCCGCAGGGTACTGCAGGTGTAGCCGGCCCTACCGGCGCTACAGGCGCAGGTGCAGCCGGCCCTACCGGTCCCACAGGCCCCGCAGGTGCAGGCACCGTGAGCGGCACGACCAACTATGTAGCCAAGTTTACCTCTGCGACAGCAGTGGGCAACTCCAGCATCTTTGACAATGGTACAGCAGTAGGTGTCGGTACCAATGCTCCTGCCAATACGCTGCACGTATACGCGGGTGCCAGCTCTACAGACGCGAGCATCCTGCTGGGCAATGGCCTCAATGGCGTGACCAACGGCGATGGCCTGCGTATCCGCATGCTCGGTGCCAACGCCATCATCTCAAATAATGAGTCCGGCACCCTGGGCCTCTCTACGGGGGCCAACCAGCGACTGCAGGTGACCAACGATGGCCGCATAGGTATCAACAACCTGAGCCCATACTCCTCCCTCCATGCCAAGCTGCACATCCCTGCCGCTGGCAACGTGGCCTACTTTGATGACTCGGCTGGTACAGGCACCTACTCCGGCTCAGATGGTGTGGTACATATCCGCGCCAACGGCTCGATCCAAGGCCTCTTCATGGAGAAAAGCGGCTCTACTGCCGGTGATCCGCTGGCCTATCTGTACAAGAACGCCACGAACTCCGGTACTGCCGTTCTGCTGCTAAACGGTAATATGTCATCAGGTACGCCTACACTAGAGGTGTATGCTGATACCAATGCAGTGGCTGCATTCTTTGCAGGATCTGTGACCATAGCAGATGGTACTGAGGGCGCAGGCCGCGTGCTCACCTCTGATGCCTATGGCAATGCCTACTGGGATACAGCGGGTGCCAATCCTCATATCGGCTTCCACGCCGGTGGTGGTGGCTCTGCTACGGTAGCGGCCAGCACGGTCACCACGGCGCGTATCTACGGTACGGTAGACTTCAACGACGGATCTGCCTACAACGCGACCACGGGTATCTTCACAGCTCCATCTAATGGTATGTACCACTTTGACTATAGCGAGGAGCTGAATGGTACCTCTGCGTATAGCTCAGGCTACATGCTGGCTATACTGTATGTGAATGGTGCCACAATACACAACTCTTACGCTGAGGCCTCACCGCCTACCGCCAGCAGCTCCTACCTGACCATGCAAAACTCCGTGAATGTGCGCCTCAACGCAGGCGACCAGGTGAAGATCCAGTTTGGCAACTATACCAATACCAGCATCAGCCTGACCGGTAGTATATTCTACAGCGGCTTCGGAGGCTACAAGGTATATTGAGACAGTGGTGGCAGCCGCAGATAGCCTTCATGCTGTGGCTGCCGCCTTTTCTTTACATCAAAAGATATAAGACAATGAAACATATCACGATCATCATCACCGCACTGGCGCTCATGCTCAGCACTGCTATCATGGCCCAGAGTGACAACCACAAGGGCGATGCTACGGCACCTGCTACTACCAGCGGTACGCCGGCTGCAGACCACAGTCATGACGTGCAGGCTCCCGCAGCCACCGGTGGCGCCACACGCAGCGCAGACCACAGCCATGACGCCGTACCTGCGCAGCGCAGTACAGCTACCACTGCTACGCCTGCGGCGAAACCCGCTACCTCGTCGCATCCATATGTAGCGCCACATGGCAAGGAAGCAGCCAACCACAAGACACCGGCTGCGCGCCCTGCTCACAGCGGTGCCACACCGGTACGCCAGCCGCAAGGCAAGGAGGCTGCCGGCCACAAGGCTCCTGCAGCTCGGCCTCAGCACAGCGGCCCTACGCCTGCGCGGGTGAGCCGCACGGAGGCACAGACCACGAAATAGCAAAACGTAGACTCTTCCCTAAGTCCCAATTCTTTATGGTAGAGTGGATCCTGCGCCGGTATCGGCGTGGGATCTTTTTTTTCATGCACAGGGTTGTGCATTCGTATCGCTTGTGTCTAAACAGCTAACAAATTGATAATAAACTCATTTCTGTATTTTATCGGCATATCACTATGCTATATGCCTGTAAATCACTATATTTGAATATGTCCTCCACCACCTGTATGTCTGACACCTATCCGCTCCTGCTCGTAGACAATGATCCTGATGACTTTATCATCTTCAGTCAGGCTATAGAGCGTACCGGTCACCCTGCGGCCTGCGGGCACGCTGTAGATGGCCGTGCGGCGCTGGAGCTGCTGGAGGGTATGGAGCAGCTACCACGGTTTATATTTCTCGATATCAATATGAATGGCATGAACGGCCTCGAACTGCTCTCTATCATGGAGCGCAATCCACGCCTGCGCGATATACCGGTGGTCATGTACTCCACGTCAAACTCTCCGCGCGATATAGAGGACGCCCGCTCCCTGGGCGCCTGGTACTACCTGGTGAAGCCCGCCTCCCTGCCCGAGCTGCAGCATGCACTGCACTACATTCTCTCTCATGCAGAGGGACCAGTACCAGCCCACCTGGTGCGCTTCTGAGAGATGCGTGCCTCTGGTTGAGCGCCAAAACTTAAACCTTCTTTAGTCATATCAAATTTCATTTGCTGTCATCATTCGCCTGACAGCATGTTTCTCATCTTATGCGCTTATTCAACCAAACGCAGTGGGGAAAATGCAGCATGGCACATAATGTGTACCACCTGAGGTAGTAAACGCGACAACGATGTCAGCCTCAGCAGCACACAAGACCTATCATCTGCTCCTGGTAGAGGACAATCCCGCCGATATGCGCCTCATGCAGGAGGCCATGCGCCACGCAGGGCTGGATGATATAGCTGAGGGTGTAGCCTGCTATAGTGCTGAGGTATGCCTGCAGCGCCTGGAGCAGGCTTGCCTCGATCATCGCCCATGCCACCTGGTGATACTGGATCTCAATATGCCGCGCACCTCAGGCAAGGAACTGCTGCGTATGATACGCGCTGACCGCCGCTACCGCCGCGTACCCGTCTTTATCTTTACCAACTCGGACTCTCCACGCGATATGCAGGACTGCATGGACCTGGGTGCCGATATGTATGTGCAGAAGCCATCTGACTTTACGCGGCAGATAGAGCTCTTTGAGGCGATACGTGACTCGCTGCAGCAGCACCACCGCGTAGAGCAGGCTACCATCTCAGCCCGCGTGCCGGGCGTGCGGCTCAGGGCCGGGTCATAGCACTGCGGGGGCATGAGGTAGCCTATTCTACGCCATAGTTGGTGTTTAATGCGGTAGCACTCACCGACAACTATTCAGTAGTTTAAATACCATTGCTGGGCGAGTTGGAACTGTACATCCCGGATAGTAGTCCGCATCTCTTAGCTTGGCGCTTTGCAGTGTAGTGACTCTACTTTCAATATCTCGGTAGCCATATAGGATAATCCATCCAGCCCCAGAAGATAATAATTAAAGAAAGGACAGACGCACACCTTGATCCTGCCATCATTCAGTTCATTGATCCAAAATGTTTTCATTTTCTTTTTAGGACTTTCAAAGTTCAAAGGCTTAAAAGTTTGGTTAAAGGAGAAGCAACTTTCCAGGAATGTTCGTTTCATAGCTACGGCACCCGGTGCTATGATATATTTTAGATTAGGATAGGAGGCCACCTGCTGATTCAGGTAGGTTTTTCTTTGTTTGACCCAGTCACCATAGGGCTGCCCGGCATCACTATTGAGGCTGTCAAAAGCAGCTAAATAGGTTGCACGGTTTATGTTATAAGCGTCATAAGGCCACTGTTTCTCATTAGGCCGGGGCAAGGGGCGTATATCTATCAGTTGTACATTATCACCCGACCAGTTGCATGTTACTTTTTTATAGTCTTCAGGATGCAAAGATCTGAGCTGACTCTGAAGCCACTTCGGATCGCCATCATTCATAAAGAGACTCAGCCTTTTTATGAATTTCAAAAACGGCGAGCTATAGGTGTTATCTTCAGCGTCTGATGCTACCTGCCTGTTTTGCGCAGGTACGTGTATCTCTTTCAGGAAGACATCCAAAGGTTTTCCGTCAGTGCCTGATTCATTTCCTATGATCAGAAGTTCCACTTTTTCGGGCCGGCTTTCACCCACACCATAGCCTCTATGACGTAGGAGGCTATCTATGTCCATGTAGTCTGGAAAAACTATAGCTTTCTGTTCTTCGATTGGTTCCATATGATGATTATAGGGCCATTTTTCGTTGATGAAAGGTAAAATATTTTCATTGTTGATGTTTAGCGCAGCGTCACCTGCGATTATTTGCGCTACAGAATCCACGCGTCGGTAATAGGCGGCGTGCTAACGCACAAAGCATCGACAATGACCGGTACTGCCACACCAATGCGCGCCATACCTCCGTAATCACCACATTGATTTGTGGTAAAAACACCCCATCTGTGGCACGAGATATGCACGAACTTTAGGTAGACCAAAGTGCTGCTACTATGAGTACACATCCCAACCCCTCTCCCACTCCCTATCAGGTTTTATTTGTAGATGACAAGGCTGCGGATATGCGGCTGATAGAGGAGGCTATCCACTTTGCGCGGCTCAGTGAGATAGCCGAGGCCACCACCTGCCCTACTGCAGACTGCTGCTGGGAGCAGCTCGAGCGTAGTGCGCGGGACCGGCACCAGTTTCACCTGATCATGCTGGATCTCTCCATGCCCGGCCTCTCCGGCCTGGACCTGCTGCAGCGCATCCGTGCCGACAGGCGCTATGACCAGGTGCCCGTGTTCATGTTTACCAACTCTGACTCGCCCTATGACCGGCGCGACTGCCTGGAGCTGGGTGCAGATCTCTTTATCCAGAAGCCATATGACTTTATGGATCATGTACGCATCTTTGAGGCGATACGCCACTCGCTGCATACACACGGCACCGTAGAGAAAACACTGGTAGCAGAGCAGCTACCGGGGCAGGCGGCGTAGTGGGGACCACTCCCGTCACAGCTCATACTCTGGCCTCGTTGATATTTAGCGCAGCACATATAGAGGGTCGCGAGCTATCGCATGAAACCAGCAATGGTTGATTAGTGTCAGGTGTTAGTTAGTCTGCGTCAGGTTGAGACTGAGATAGGTCGTGTCGCCGCCGCCGGCTACAGTGATGCCTGCGCCGCGTAGTGTGAGGCGGTTATTGTTTTTAGTATCGGGTGTGGACTGTACGCCATCGGTGCCCGAGCCACCCACAGAGTGGTACACCACCTCGCTGCCCGGCGCACCCGTAGTGATGCGTATCATCAGCTCGGCGCGGCCGGGTACTGATACTCCATCATCACTGACCACGCTATACGTACCATCTGCGGGCAGGCCGCTGGTATTGCTATAGCAGACTATGATGCGCGCCGCAGGGCCCGAGCCCGATGAGGCCGAGATGCCGAGGTGTCCCGCAAAAGGTGTATCTGTCAGTTTATCAAAGGTGCAGGCAGACGTGCTGTACTTCACACCATTCAGTATCCAGTAGCTGGATTTATCCTTCTTGCAGGTACAGAGGGTGATGAGGAGCAGTAGCAGTATAAGAGGCAGTGTCTTGCGCACGGGTAGCATGTTTAGATTAAATATAGCATAAAAATTCGCCACCGGGTTGAGTATCTATCAGGTAGATACGAAAAATAGCCGCATTTGTTATACCCTTTCACTTTCGCCGAAACATGCATCAGCACGAGTATGTCTATGTAGCTATGTGATCAAATGTATGACACATCACGTTGGTATAAAAAACACACTGTTGTCATCTGAGACAAAAAGCATAGCCCATTCACCGAAAATATGATCTTTTACAAGCAAAATCTTGTCATCTGTGAAAGGATAATGCATATAGCGCGTAATATAACTGTAGCTTTGAGTGCCCACCTCAAAACCTATGACAGCTACACCCCTGTAACATTAAAACTACCACACGCCTATGCCCAACCGGCCTTTGCGTATCCTCCTGATAGACGATGATCCGGAGGACGCTACCCTTTTTTCTATTGCACTGCAGAGTGTAGATAGCACTGCTGCATTCACGCATGCTCCCAATGCAGAGGCAGGCCTGTCGCTGCTATTTTCTACACAGGAGATACCCGACTATATTTTTCTCGATATCAATATGCCGGGAATGAATGGCAAAGAATGCCTGACAGAGATCAAGAAGCTACCGCTGATCAAAAATGTGCCGGTGATCATGCACTCCACATCAAACTACTTTCAGGACATAGAGGATACCCGCGCACTCGGCGCGTCGTGCTATATGACGAAGCCGATGCTGTACACCGACCTGGAGGACATGATACGCTTTATCCTCTGCGAGCAGCACCCCGCAGGTGTCTATATGAAGCAGGCACTGGAGGTATTCTGACCTCAGTGCCTGTGCTCACGCGGGCTGCGCTCCCAGTAGACCATAGCAGCTACGATCACGATGGCAACTCCCAAAAAGATAGCCACCTCCAGCCAGAAGCCTGATGGCAGCGTCCGGGCCATACGGCCCGTATGGTCTGTGCTCTGCGCAGAGATAGCCGCGGCTGATAGCCACATCATCGCGCTGAGCAGTATCTGTTGTATCCTTTTCATGACGGTGATTTTTATACTATACCTGCGGCAATGATCAGGCCACGCGGGCACGAGGCCATAGTGTACTGATCTGCATGTCGCTATGCCAGCTGGGTAGTTTCTGTGAGCTGTAAAAAGTGGGTAGGGCTATGCCCAAGAAATATCTAGGAAGCTACTACGTAGGGCGAATCACAGATACATATCAAGGTATCGCACTATTTGTTTCAGTTTTATGGGCCTTAATGTTCTCTCTGAAATATTTTTTCAAAAATTGAAAATTTATTACTTTTGCAGCGAAACGGAGCTATGGTAATAATCAGCTATAAAACGATCAGGGAATTTGCTCAAAAGTACCCTGTGAGTGTTGATGCATTGAATAACTGGTATATCATCATGGATCGCTCAGATTTCAGCAACTTCAATGAAATGCGTAAAACCTTTGGATCTGCTGATGCTGTGGGCAATGACCTCTATGTTTTTAACATCAAAGGGAATCACTACCGGCTGATCGACCGCATTATCTTTAAGGTACGTACTGTCTATATCAAATTTATAGGCACACATGCAGAATAAGACAAAATAGACATCAGTCAGCTATAAAATAAGACTCGTCACAGTCTATAAACCGGACGAAAAAAATGAAGACTCAAAAAGAATATGAAGCAGCTATGAAGCGCATAGATGTGCTCATGAAAAAAGGGGAAGCCAATATCACAGCTACCGAAGCTAAGGAACTGGGCAAACTAGCCATAGCGGCACAGCAATACGAAAAAAGCATCTATACTATAGCCACTCCTACTACCATAGAGGGTATGATAGAGCTGCGTATGTATGAGTTGAAACTTAACCAAAATAAGCTGGCCAAGCTTCTCGGAGTCACTGATGCAAAACTGTCGCAGATACTCAATGGCAAAAGAAGTCCGGACATTACCTTCCTCAAGTCCCTGCACAAAAAGCTGAAGATCGATGCTGATTTCCTGCTGATGCATGCCTGATACAATGACCATAATCTAGACTTAGGTCTTTATTTTATGCTGTACCCGTCGTAATGATCAGGCCACGCGGGCAGCTGGGCCATAGTGTACTGAGCTACATATCGCTATGCCTGCCGGATAGCTTCTGTGAGCTGTAAAAAGTGGGTAGGACTATGCCCAGTCTCTAAAGAATATCATTGCGCAAGAGCGAAGAATGCTGTAAGTTTGGCGCGAAGTGAAAAAAGTAATCGCATCTCTCCTCGTGCTGCTCATCATCAGTCAGTCGCTGGTGGATCTGGGCATCCTAGCCTACTATGCGATCAATAAAAACTATATCGCTCAGAAGCTATGCGTAAACCGCAATAACCCGCGCCTGCACTGCGAGGGCCACTGCTACCTGAGCAAGCAGCTAAAGAAAGCCGAAGAAGGCGAACAGAAGCAAACTGCCAATATCAGCAAGGAAAAAGATGAGCTGGCCTGCATCAGAATAATAGAGCTGGCCCAGCCCGTTATGATATATCATGTGATAGCGGAGCCTCTCACCGCATCACTGGCGCCATACCTCTCCGGCGCTATACGCTCCCTCATCAAGCCACCCTCGGCTTAATCTCCTTATTCTTAAGTGCACCATTGTGTGCATGCTCATTTGATATACTATTATCAGCGATAGCATAGCTATGCCGTCGCGCGTCATTTATTTTAATCTCAACAAAAACATGAAAAAATATAATCTCTATATCGCAGCCCTGCTGCTACTCGTAGGCACCACCGCATCATCATGCAAAAAGAATGAAACTGTGAGCGGCAGCGGTCCTGTCACTTTCCACTTTGACAACCGATATGGTACCGCAGACCTGGCTCTCGGTACGGCCTATACCACCTCAAACGGAGAAAGCCTGACACCTACTACATTCAATTACTTTGTGAGCAACTTTGTGCTGGTGAAAGCTGATGGTACAGAATATACCGTACCTAAAGACAAGTGCTACCACCTGGTACGCGAAGGGGTGGACAGCTCTGCCGATCTGACCATACAGGATGTACCTGCGGGCGACTATACAGGCATCAGGTTTATGATAGGTGTAGACAGCGCCAAGAATACCGCCCCGGTGAGCGAGCGCACAGGAGACCTGGACGTAGCCGGCGCAGCCAGCGATATGTACTGGACCTGGAACAGTGGCTATATATTCTACAAGCTGGAAGGCACCTCGCCGCAGGCACCGTATGACTCTATGATGGGCATGGCTATGATGTACTATCATATAGGCGGCTACGGTGGTATGTCGTCTGCTACGATCAATAATATCCATACCGTATCTCTGACCTCCGGTACTGCTGCGCAGGTCAGGACAGGCCACCATGCCACAGTATATATCTATGCTGATGTAGATGCTGTATTTAATAATCCTACGCAGATCACTATCGCCGCGCAGCCGGGCCATATGTTTGATGCATACAGCACCACCATCTCGGCCAACTATGTAGATATGTTCAGCGTGAACCGCGTGAGCAATGACTAGCTATCAAAAAGGTATCCCGGTCCTGGCCGGGATACTTCTCTCTCTGTCATTGCTGGCACCTGCATGCAAGAAGAACGATACATCAGGAGCAGTAAAATTTGTAGCACCGGCGTCCTTTCCCACGCCTGTGTACAATCTATCAGCCAATCCGCTGACACAGTCGGGCTTTGTACTGGGACGCAAGCTCTTTTATGACAATCGCCTCTCGCGCGATAGCACGATCAGCTGCGGCAGCTGCCACCAGCAGTTTGCCTCCTTCGTACATGCAGGCCACATCGTGAGCCACGGCATAGACAATAAACTGGGCCACCGCAATACACCTGCACTGGTCAACCTCGCCTGGAGTTACGATTTCTTTTGGGACGGCGGCGTGCATGATATGGACCTCGTACCACCCAATCCGATCAAAAACCCCGTAGAGATGGATGAGCAGCTACCCGTAGTACTGGACCGGCTGCGCAATGACAGCAAATACCCCGGGATGTTCAAAGATGCCTTTGGCACAGATGAGATCACCACTACGCGCTTCCTGCAGGCGCTGAGCCAGTTTATGTACACGCTGGTCAGCGCCAATAGTAAATATGACAAATACGTACGCGGAGAGACTACACTGGCTGCGGAGGAGCAGCAGGGCCTCCATCTCTTTCAGCAGAAGTGTGCCACCTGCCATGCCACGGACCTCTTTACCGATCGCAAGTTTCACAATAATGGCATACAGCCCACTATCACGGATAGCGGCAGGTACAATGTGACACTGGACCCTGCGGACATAGGAAAGTTTAAGACGCCCACTCTTCGCAATATTGAAAAGACTGGCCCCTATATGCATACAGGCGGGCTGCGCTCGCTGCAGGCCGTGCTGGACTACTACGGCAGTAGTGTGAATGCCAGCGCCACGCTCGATACAGTACTGACACGTGATGGCCGCACGGGCATCGCACTGAGTGAAGATGAAAAGACACAGATCATCGCCTTTCTCAAAACGCTGACAGACGAAGACTTTATGAAAGATCCGCGTTTCTCAGAGCAATAATAAGAGGCGAACTACATCACACCGAATCAAAGGGCTACCACTATGGTAGCCCTTTTTTATCTGATAGCCTCATCGTCCTTCCTCTTCATTTTCGTATCTTAGCCCGTATGACGGCCTATACCATCCTGACCATACTGATCTGCCTCTCTGCGGCCTTTGCCTATATCAATCACCGCTTCATACGGCTACCGTTTGTGATCGGGCTCTTCCTGCTCTCTACGGTGCTCTCGCTACTGGTGCTCAGCGCGCGTGTATGGCTGCCCCTGCCCTATGAGCAGCTGCGAAACTTCGTAGAGCAGACCGATATCAGCCGTGCCATACTGGATGTGATGCTCGGGCTGCTGCTCTTCGCCGGGGCGCTGCACACCAGCTGGGCCGCTATGCGCGGGCAGCTCGCGCCTGTGGGCCTGCTGGCCATAGGCGGAGTGCTGGTATCTACCGCTGTGATAGGCGGCCTGCTGTACGGCCTCACCATGCTGCTGGGGCTGCAGGTACCACTGGTGTACTGCCTGCTCTTTGGAGCAGTCATCTCTCCTACTGACCCGATAGCAGTGATAGGCATCCTCACGCAGGTAGGCGTACCCAAAAAGATAGAGACGCTGATCGTAGCCGAGTCCCTCTTCAACGATGGCGTGGGCGTAGTCACCTTTATCTCCCTGCTGGGCGTAGCACATACGGGTAGCTTTGATATCGGGCACTTCTCCATGCTCTTTGTGCAGGAGGCGGTAGGCGGTGTCATCTTTGGCCTCGTGCTGGGTATCATCCTGCACTACCTTATGGCCAGTATAGACAGCTATGATACAGAGGTGCTGCTGACGCTGGCATTTGTGCTGGCAGGCTACAGCGCGGCCAATGCCCTGCATATATCCGGCGCGCTGGCTATGGTGGTGATGGGCATACTGGTGGGCAACTATAAACAGGACGAGGTCATGAGCGACGTATCTCACGAGTATGTACAGAAATTCTGGACGGTGATAGACGCCGTACTCAATGCCATCCTCTTCATACTCGTGGCCATGGTGCTGGTGGTCATAGAGTTTCGCGCCATCTATGCGCTCATAGGTGTGGTAGCAGTAGTGATCGTGCTCCTCTCGCGCGCGCTGGTGGTCTACCTGCCGCGCTGGCTACTGCCCGGCATAGCCTACTACAATAAAAAAGAAGCCCGCGTGATCGTATGGGGCGGCCTGCGTGGCGGCCTCTCTATGGCTATGGCGCTCTCGCTGCCCGAGAGCGAGTCGCGGCACATGATCCTCATCGCTACATACTTCTGCGTGCTCTTCAGCATCGTAGTGCAGGGCCTCACCATAGGCAGGGTGGCAAAGACGATCTGCAGCATACCTGCTGATGTGGCAAAGAAAGATTTAGCGTAAATTAGTCATAAAAAATACGGTATGCGTCGTACGCTATACATGGCCCTGCTCCTGATGCTATCAGTAGCAGTCAGAGCGCAGGTTTCCTATTTCCCACCTGTATCAGGCACCGGCTGGGATACCACCGCACCCTCACAGCTGGGCTGGTGCCAGGACCGCATAGACTCGCTGTACAGCTACCTGGCAGACCACGGCACGAGCGGCTTTGTGATACTCAAAGACGGGCGCATCGTACTGGAGCGATACTTCGGCACTTTCACACGGGACTCTATACATGTATGGGCATCTGCCGGCAAGAGCCTCACCTCTACTCTCACAGGTATAGCACAGCAGGAGGGCCTGCTGCACCTGACCGATACGGTGAGCGACATACTGGGGCAGGGCTGGACCAGTGCCGATACACAGCAGGAGCGGCACATCACAGTGCGCCACCTGATCACCATGACCTCAGGCCTGGATGACAATCCCGCCGGTGGCACGTGCAGCAATACCAGCACCACACCCGCCTGCCTGCAGTACCTGGCTCCGCCTGACACACGCTGGGCCTACCACACCGGTGCCTACCGCAAGATGGAGGATGTGCTGGCCACCGTCTCCGGCCAGACGTACAATAACTTTACCTCCTCGCGCCTCGGCACTGCTATCGGTATGCATGGCCTCTGGGTGGGCTACGAGTATTATAGCGTGGTGCGGGATGCGGCGCGCTTTGGCCTGCTGGCGCTGAACCGCGGCATCTGGGCCACAGATACCATCCTCAGGGATACGGCCTACTATCGCCGTATGATCAGCTCCTCGCAGGCATTCAACCCCTCGTATGGCTACCTGTGGTGGCTGAATGGTCAATCATCCTACATGGCGCCGGGGCTGCAGCTGGTCTACAACGGAGCACTCATACCGAATGCACCCGCAGATATGTATGCCGCACTGGGCAAGAACGACCAGAAGATCTATGTGGTACCGAGCCAGCAGATGGTAGTGGTGCGCATGGGTGCCTCGGCATACGGTGTAGCGGCGGCCTTCTCACCATTTGACAGTGTGCTCTGGGATCATATCAATATGCTGCCCTGCACCAATACCGGAGTGACGTATACCGGGCAGGATCAGAATATACTGAAGGTATCTCCTAATCCCACTACGGGATATATCACTATACAGAGCGGCCAGCCTCTCCGTAGCCTATGCATACAAAATATGATCGGCGAAACCATCCTCACCAGTGACTACTCCACCATGGACCTCAGCAGTCTGGCTCCCGGCGTCTACATCGTGACCGCAGTCACACCCTACGGCAGACTAGTGCAGCGAGTGGTGAAAGAATGAAGCCTGCACTCTTGCTGTCGGGCGTACCCTGCAAACATATAGGAACACCTACTACACCGAGTTCACGGAGCTATTGAGTAAACAGCCAATTGAGGACACAAACATGCTACTCTCTGCGTACTCAAACTACTTTCTCCTGTCGTTATAAAATCTCTGTGCCCTCTGTGTAGTATGTATTACCACTACACAGAATGCACAAAGTATTGAGTAAACAGCCAATCTGAGGACACAGAGTTTAGATTTCTCTGTGAACTCGAACTATCGCTATGTAAGCTTATAAAACCTCTGTGACCTCTGTGTAGTATGTATTACAAAAGCCCCTCCAGCTCATCCAGAAAGGCGCGCTGCGCCATGATGATCTTCTCCTGAGCAGTAGCGATATCAAACCACTCCGCTCTGTCTATCTCCGGTATGTCTATCATATGTCCGCTGCGGGGCGGCCACTCTATTGCCATCATATTGCTGCGCACCTGCGCAGCGTCTATATCCATCGCTATGGCCCAGGCGTGTACTATCTTGCCATTCTTTTGCTTTACGGGTGAGAGTGGCAGCATCTCTCCTACCGGCGTGATGCCCGTCTCCTCCAGAAACTCCCGCTGCGCCGCAGCCAGCGTGTCCTCATCTTCATCGAGCTCTCCCTTCACGATAGACCATGCGCCGGCATCCTTCTTTTGCCAGAAGGGCCCGCCGGGATGCACGAGCAGCACCTCGATCTGTGCCTCTACGACACGGTAGGGCAATAATCCTGCGCTTTGCTTTGCCATGCATCAAAGATACATCAGGATGTTTTCGGAGTATCGTTTTGTTTATCACCGAGCGCCTGCTCTATGAGCTGCTGCACTTTCTCATAGTCCTCCTGTACGGAGAGGCCATGATCCGAGCCGGTGCACATGATCACGGTATGTTTCACACCCGTATCCTGACGGTAGAAGTAGTTGATATTTGATACGTTGACCACGGTGGGTGCGTCCTGGTAGACATTGGTGAGACAGATGAAGCCTTTCATGGCAGTAGTTTAGGCATCCGTAGCACATATACTGTACCAAATTAGGGAATAGGGAGTAACGAATAGAGAATAGAGATGATAGCAATGGTATAAGGAGTGAGCGTATGATAATCTCTTTGCTGATATACGAGCATTTCACCTGTGCAGCGGGTCCAGGTCGCGACCTGCCACTATGTAGTGCCTATGTATCTCGTATCTGATCACCCTCGGGTTCAGTCTTGACTCCTCACTCTTGCTTCTTGTTTCTCGTTTCTCGTTTCTTGCTTCTTGTTTCTTGCTTCTTGTTTCTTGCTTCTTGTTTCTTGCTTCTTGACTCTTGCTTCTTGACTCTTGTTTCTAACTTCTTGTTTCTTGCTTCTTGACTCTGAGTTACCTCTGTGCGCTCTGTGTAGTAATAAGAAGCCCCCCAAAACAAAAACCCCGCCTTGAGAAAAGCAGGGTCCTTTGGATTTTAGGGAGATGGGTCTCTTAGAACTTCTTGGATACTGTTTTGTAAACGTCCTTTGCCAGCTTCTCGTAGCTCTCAGAGAGGCGCAGGCCGGTATCAAAGTCACCTGTGAAGGTTTGTCCCGGCACCTTGTCTGCCTGCACTACGGCCAGTGTCTTGCCGCTCGCATCCTGGAAGGTCAGCGTAGCGTAGATATTGGCAGGCTCATGGGCCACACCTACGTTGAAGCCCGGCTCCATAGAGGTGGTCTTGATGATGAGCTTGCAGTCGCCCGCATCTTTGCTCACGGTGGTGCCGCTCTTCTCGCCCAGTTCATTCCACTTGGCTATAAAGGCCGGCTCAAAGCGGCTGGCGCGGTCAGCCTTCCAGGCCACAGCCCATGTATCTCCACGGCCCGCCTCTTTCTCGTTGTACTCAGCCTTTTTCTTGGCTATGTATTCGTCTTCGGAGGCAAACTTGCCCACGCTGATATTGTCATAGGTAAACTCCAGCTTAAAGGTCTTGCCCTTCAGCTTTGATACGTCTCCGCTCTCTACAGAGATCTTGGATTTGGCAGGGGTCATACCCATACCGAGGCCCACCTGAGCGGTAGCGCCCATACTGATGCTGCCCAGCAGCACGAGTGCAGTGATGATTCTTTTCATGGATGGTTTGATTAAGAGTGATTTAATACCGTAAAGGTACATTCACTCCCACCCGTGACCATCCGTGCTACAGGGTATTTTGCATCGGTACTGGCACTGATGTGTATCAGTATATCAAGACGCGGTGCCCCTGTGAGGCACCCCGGCTATCATCAGCCCTGAGCAGATAGATCCCATCGGGCAGCCCCTCTACATTCAGATGGTTGGGGCCGTCATGTAGTGTGCCGGTCAGCACCTTCCTACCTGCCATGTCAGTCATGGTCATAGTGAGGTCCTCAGCGGCCGCGGTATGTACGGCCACTGTGAGCTGTCCATGCGCCGGCACAGGATAGACAGCGATATCTGCTGTGAGTACTACGCTCTGCACGCCCGTGGCTGTAGCACGGTGATAGTAGTATTGGATACTATCGCCATAGTACCGCGTGGTAGTGAGACGGCGGGTGCAGTGATCGATATAGCCC
Organism: uncultured Chitinophagaceae bacterium; assembly: GCA_964537475.1. Classification (GTDB taxonomy): domain Bacteria; phylum Bacteroidota; class Bacteroidia; order Chitinophagales; family LD1; genus UBA1941. Next base: position 343,791 of record CAZIBY010000001.1, read on the forward strand.
AGGCTGTCATAAGTATAGGCAGAGTCCACAGTGGTAAAGACAGGATGGGTATAATGCCCCGTCAGCCGCCGGCCGGCAGCATCATAGGTGAAAGTATCGCGTCCGTCATTATACCAGGTGCCGGTCTGGTAGTAGTCACTCGCATCTGTGAGCATGTGGCCTCCGGCATCATAGGAGTATGTGTGGCGGTATTGAACCGTATCCAGGTGATTGCCCACCGTCCATACGTCTGTGATCATCGTAGTATGACCATAGCTATCATAGGTGGTATCACTCAGGGCAAAGAAGGTCCAGCTTGTACCATTCCCATTATAGGAGCTGAGATGGCCGGGGGAGTGTATGTACATAGTCGAATTGAGCCAGGTGGTGGTGGTAGTATCCCAGGTCTGTGCCATCTGCGTATCAGTCGTAGCGCTGTAGCCCCATAGCCTGCGGCTGAGCGAGTCCCAGCCGCCTCCGCTATGGCTGATGAGAGTGGTCTCCACCAGAGGGCGATTGATATCGCCGTCATAAGAGGTCAGCGTCAGCCACGGGAGACCCTGTCCGGTCCACGGCGTAGGAAACCAAAATAAGCTGCCAGATACCAGCCCTGCGGATACGTCATAGTCGTAGGACTGCAAAGTGAGCGTATCCCACGCACTACCTGCCCATTTGAGAGATTGCACTCCGGTGAGGTGATGAGCGGCGTCATATGTGTATAGCTGACGGCTGTCAGCCAGCGTATTTATACTATCCCAGTTGCGCACGTCGTGCTGCACTATGTCATTGTGCGCATTCCACTGCCAGTAGTCTGCCGATTGCAGACTGCTCCAATGCCCGGTCAGTGTATCGCATCGGTAGAGTCGCAAGCTATCCGGCAGCTCTATGGTCTGCTGCGCAGCAGCATGCTGTATAGAGAAAAAAAGAGCGGCAAGCAGGGAGAAAAGTAAAGTGTGTGTTTTCATTATTACGTATTTAAAACCTGTTTAGTAAATCACTACAGTGCGACGAGATGCCTTGGTTTGTCCATCTGAAAATTGCACCGTGTAGGTACCGGGCGCAAGACCGCTTACAGAGAAATGGTTGATGCCCTCCTCCACCGTGCCGGATCGCACGGTGCGCCCCATCATATCGCTCATGGTCATGGTGAGTCCTTGGGCGGTGGCTTGATGAACTTCCACAATCAGACTGCCATGCGCCGGCACAGGATAGACAGCGATATCTGCTGTGAGTACTGCGCTCTGCACGCCCGTGGCTATCGAGCGGTGATAGTAATATTGGGTACTATCGCCGGATGGATGCCAGGCGGGTATATACATCATATGGAGCGCATAGTCCGTGTAGCCCAGGCTATCATAGGCGTATACAGAGTCCTGAGTCACCCCACTGAGTACGCTATCGTGCCTAAACGTGAGGCGCCCCGCAGCATCATACACCATAGAGTCCCGGCTCTCCAGGTACCAGCTACCGCCCTGCAGATACTCTGCAGTAGCGGTGATAATTTGCCCTGCCGTATTGTAGGTATAGGCCTCTCGTTTATACCAGGTTTGTACACCATTCACATAGCTATAGTCACCTATCCAGTTGTCATGGCTGTCATAGCCTTTGTATAGCTCAGAGGTGAGCACCCATCCGCTAGTATTGTAGCTGTAGGACCTGTAGTGGCCGGGAGAGTCTACATTCATATCGGTATATACCCATGAGCTCGTCGGCACATCCCAGCGCTGCCGCCACATCGTATCTACAGGAGGCTGATAGCTCCAGGTGTACTGCTCGCTAGGCTGCCAGGCTGCTCCGGTGGTACTAGAGGTGACGACCATACTGAGAGGCTGAGCAGGATTACTACCATAACTGTAGGTGCTACAGTACCTGATACCCCCATACTGCCAGCCATAGCTCTGCCTGGTGGCAAGGGTACCGGAGGCATCATAGGTATATACATCCAGGTATAGGGAATCCCAGCCAGTAGACACACTGCGCCGCTCCAACTCTGAGGTGAGGTGGTGCTGCGCATCATAGGTATACTGGTAGTCAAAAGAGTCTGTCCACTGCGTGCCCGTCCAGATACGCTGTGCCATGCTTGTCACATCGTTGTGCGCATTCCAGGTCCAGAAGGTCCCGGCCACGAGGTGGCCCCAGCCGCCATTGACAGTGTCATAGATATACGTCCGCGAGCTATCCGGCAGCTCTATGGTCTGCTGTGCTATAGCATGCTGTGCAGAGAAAAAAAGAGCGACGAGGAGGAAGAAAAGTAAAGTGTGTGTTTTCATGATCACGTTTTTTAGTACCTGCCAAAGGTACGCATGTCATTTGTCTCCCGCCATAGCACTCACCGAATTTTACAAAGCCATGACCGTTTTAGCGGAGCTTTTTCAGCAGCCCGCTGAGCAGGCCCTGCGTGCCGTGCGGCAGCTCCAGCTCCAGTAGCTGACGGCCATAGTCATGCTGCAGGTCTTCGTGCAACGTAGGTAGCAGCTTGGCTACTTTCTTTAGCTGTCCTTCGTAGACATTGGTCAGGACCTGACTCTTCTGTATCTGTATGCCTGAGTGGCGCAGCCGGTAGAGATAGTGTAGCAGCAGCTCCACCTCTGTAGTCTTGATACCGGAGTAGCGGCAGTACTTATTGACCGTGCGGAGTATTTTGCGCAGCGTCTTCTTGGCGTAGTATAGATTGTAGTCAGAGGGGATGGCATCTATCTCCTCGTCTATATAGCCTTTCACACTATTGATATAGCTGCGCTCGTCATGTGCCTCTGACAGCATGTAGGTGAGCAGCTCTTTGTTCTCTTTTTTGTAGCGCGCCAGCCGGGTGATGATCTCTACCAGCTCCTTCTGGCTCAGGTGCGTGAGTTCCTTTTTGAGTTCATTGATGGTAGAGGCTTGCATGGCGGAGTGTTTCAGGTCCTAAGTTGTATGTTATATGTTTGAAATGCAAATGGCGTGCACAAATCGCGGCGCATTTACCGGTTTGCTATTTTATGGTAAAGTCGCTAACCTTGATCCGCACAATCTCTTATCATGAATATTCGTCTCGCACTCATAGCCGCAGTGGCTATGGTCACAGTACTCGGCACTGCCTGCAACAAACCTGACAACTATAAGCTCACACCTCCGAGTGTGATACAGCTCTCTCCTGCAAATGGCAGCACAGCACAGCCTGATACCATCACGCTGAGTTGCAACCCTTATACCAATGCGATGCACTATTATTTCTTTGTGACCAATGTATCTACTCTGCAGATGACACAGTACAATACAGACACGCCTGCACTGACCGTGCCTCTGGCACCGGCGCAGCGGTACAACTGGCAGGTGAGCGTACTGACCACAGACAGCATCAGCGCCAGCTCTCCTACCTGGTCGTTTACTACGCGGTAGTATTAAGAGGGAGGATATGGCACCACAGCCTTCACAGGTGAGACGGGTATAACAATCTCAAAGCAAATCAAAAGGTCCCAATACACGGCCATTTGATGGTGACCTTCTCACGCACATAGTGCTAGTGCCGGAGAGCAGGTAGCCACCTGCGCCTACATGCAATCATATCATGTGCTCCTTCGGATTTGCAATTCCCGAACAGCCGGTGCATCCCCATTCCCTCGTCCTCCGTCCACCGTCCCTTTTTATTTTTTCACTACGCAAGTCCTTTGCGCAGCGCGCTATTATCCTTGTAGTCCACCCACCCCTCACGCCGTGTGGTTTCGCCTTCGTCAGCAGACTCAGTGAGGGGTAGGGTGTCTATGAGTATGGATACATCCTATATAGCACAGCAGCGCGTCATGCCACAGTCCGCAGATATGGAGCGGGCGGTGCTCGGTGCCTTGCTGCTCGACGGCCAGGGCATGATGCACGTCAGCGCACTGCTCACCGAGGAGGACTTCTACACGGAGGCCCACCGCGCTATCTATGCGGCCATTCGCCAGCTATACCAGCAGCACGCACCGATAGACGTGATGACCGTCTATGAGAAGATAGCTAAAGGCGACGCCACACTGCCCCACGGTACGGCTGCGCTGGAGGGCGTAGGCGGCATGCTATACCTCATGCAGCTCACCAATGATGTGACCGGCCCCGCTCATATACAGACGCACGCACAGATCGTAAAGGAGAAAGCCGTGCTGCGCTCCATGATACGCCTCTCGCAGGCCACGATGGACCTCTGCTACAGGGGCACGGACTTCATAGATGTACTCGGCGCGGCTATGAGCGGACTGGACGGCATCAATAGCACCATAGCCAAGCTGGCAGAGCGCGACTACCCGCAGATCGTCTATGACACTGTAGAGAGCCTGCACCGCGCTGCTACCTCAGCGCACTACACAGGAGTGCGCATCTACCTGCGCGACTTTGATACGCATACGCTGGGGCTGCAGCGCACGGACCTGATCGTACTGGCTGCACGGCCCGCTATGGGCAAGACCGCCTTTGCCGTACAGGCGGCCAAGCGACAGGCGGAGAACGGTGCACGCGTGGGTATCTTCTCGCTGGAGATGTCTGCCACGCAGCTCGTAGAGCGCATCTTTGCCAATGAGCTGCGCATAGACATCAATGCGCTGAAGCGCGGCGCCCTGCACCACACGCAGTGGACCGAACTGGACGAGCGCACACGCCACGTAGCCGGCCTGCCCATATGGCTGTGTGACAGTGCCTGCCTGACCATCTCTGAGATCTGCTCTATAGCCAAGAAGTGGAAGCTGAAGCACCACATAGATATCCTCTATATAGACTACCTGCAGCTCATCACAGTAGATGCCACCGCCATGCGCCACATGAACCGCGAACAACAAGTAGCCTCCATCAGCCGGCGGCTGAAGCAGCTGGCCAAAGAACTGGATATACCTGTCGTAGCGCTGTCTCAACTGAGCCGCGCCGTAGAGAGCCGCGGGAGCAAGCGGCCTATGCTGTCTGATCTGCGCGAGAGCGGCGCCATAGAGCAGGATGCAGATATGGTACTCTTCCTCCACCGCCCGGCATACTATGGTGAGCTGACGGGTGCCAGCGGCGAGGATCTGCGCACCCGCTGTGAGATACTGATATCCAAATTTCGCAATGGTGAGATAGGCGTGATAGACACAGAGTTTCACCCGGAGCACTTTTATTTTTCAAACAAGAGCTAAGAGTCAAGAACCAAGAGTCAAGAGGTAAGAAACAAAAAAGGCAACAGTCAAGAATGAAAATTACACTAAGAAAATAAGATAATACGCAAGAGTAGACGAGATCTAGTAAAACGATACGGAGGGAATACCCCTCTGCATTGTCTTGATTCCTGGCTCTTGACTCTTGATTTTAAAATCTAAAATACAAACGTCATGTTCAGAGAAAGCACCACTACCACAGACGCAGCCGCAAACTATCATGTATACCCCGGCCTCTCTACCACGAGGGCGCGTGTGATACAGTACCCTGACTGCCTTAGTCCCGATGAGCGGCTCGACTTCATCCTGCTCATCGTGCGCGAGGAGTTCAGCAGAAAATTTGACTTTGACATAGAGCAGATGTACAGCCGCACGCGGGCTATGCCCTATGCGCTGGCGCGGATGGCCTTCTACTACTATGGCCGTATGCACTGCCCTACGCTGACACTCAGGGAGCTGGCCAGGTTTCTGCCGGGGCACAATCAGCACCACACCACGCTGCTGCATGCACTCACCGCCATACAGAATATCATAGACACGCGTGACGAGCTCTACTACCCTGTGATCGCGGCTATCAATGAGCGGCTGCAGTGAGACGAGAGTATCAAGACGCAAGAATCAAGATGCAAGACCATACATAGCGCGTATAGGTTGGCAGGCACAGGTCGCGACCTGTCCCTACAGTGCATAGCAGGTATCTCTTCTTGATTCTTACTTCTTGGCTCTTGTTTCTTAGCTCTTGCATCTCCTCTCTCCATTGTGGTCAAAAATCCTCATCCTGTTGCCGGCATACTGGTACGCTATTTGCAAAATATACGTTGTAGAATCATATCAAATACATCATATCAAAACCGCAGCAAAATGAATAGCACGATCATCAAAGGGACAGTCCGCGTAGGACTGGGTATGGCCGCCAAGAAATGGGCAGGCATGACAGGAAACAGGAAACTATATCTCGAGGCACTGGCAGGTGAATACCTTGGCCGTGGCCAGAGGCAATACGGCAGGCTGCTCGATACAAAAGACGACCTGATGTCTGCAGGCCGCAAGCAGCTCAAGAAAACCAACAAAGCGCTGATGAAGCAAGTAAAAAAAGTGAGGAAGAGCGACACAGTGAAAAAGCTGAACAAAGCTCTCACTGAAGGAGCAGAAAAACTCAATATACCTGCGCCCCTGCTGGCCACCGCAGCCGTAGTAGCGGTGACACTGCTGGTATAAGAGACACATACATCAAAGACACAAAGCCGGGCACGTGACCATCACACGATTCACCCGGCTTTTTTATGCGCGGCGGGCAAAATTTAACCTACCTTCTACTCCGGGGGGCTATGACCGGCACAGCATCTATATTGTTTCCGCAGTGTGCATATCTCGTTAATTATTAAGGTTTTTTGACTAGCTTTCTTATCAGATTTTTATTTCATTTGTACGATCATGAGATCGGACCATATACTTGAAATGCTCACTACCAACAGGGAGTTTCTGCGCCGCAAAAGCGACACAGCCCTCTCTAACCTCGCCATGCTGCACAGCAGCCTGGATGACATGACCGAGGAGCCTGTAGTGATCAGCCTCGCGCTGAATGACGCCATCGCGGCTATGGTATTCCGTGCAGACTATATAGGCGCTATCCGTATCTCACAGGCTATCGTAGACCGCTATCGTGACTCTGCACACCTGCTGCACATAGCCCAGCATCATGCGCTCATAGGCCGCTGCTACGCGCAGCTCATGGAGTACCCGCGTGCCTGGGAGCACCTGAATATGGCCGAGACCATCGCCTTTGACATGCTGGAGAGCAGTGAGGATGTACGCCGCCTGCGTGCCGATATCCTGCATGATGTAGGTATGGCCATGGTACAGTCGGGCAGGGATATGGATGAGGCTATCCGCTGTTTTGACAAGGCGCTCCGCATACTGGGCCATGAGGGCCACTCACGCCGCAGAGCCGTCTGCCTGATGGCCATAGGCAATGTGCGCTTCTTTCAGAAAAGATACGAGGATGCGCAGAACTACTACATGCGCTCAGAGTCTCTGCTGGAGAATACAGACGACTACTACAACCTCTCTACCGTACTGGCCAATCTCGGCTCCTGCCATATGTGCATGGGCGGCTATGAGATGGCCGAGACATACCACCTGCGCGCGCTGGAGCTGCGCAAACGCTCCGGCAGCTACGGCGATGTGGCAGGCAGCTACTTCAACCTGGCCATCCTGTATGAGCGCTGCGAGGAGATACGCCGGGCCTATGACACCATGATCATAGCCGGTGACTACGCCCGGCTGAGCCAGGCACGCGAGCTGCGCATACGCATCGTGCGTGAGCTGGAGGTGCTCAGCCTCTCCCTGGGCGATGCCGATGCCGCCGAGCGCCACCGCCAGGAGCTGGTAGAGATGGAGGCTGCATATTAGTAGCCGGAGGGCAGTCTTGCTGCTTCATCTGGCTTCCCCCTTTCTCCCGAAAATTCAATCTTTTACCGTAAAATCCTGTCAGAATGCCACTTGCCACAAGGTCTACCTCCTATATGTCGTAATCGCATAGATAGCAAAGGCTTGCTCCCCTTGCAGGTATTTTCGAAAGGCTAGATGACGTTCATTGCTGCTATCGAAGAGGTGATGGGATCACCAACCGCTACCGCTATCAGCAGGTACTGATAGAGGCTGCGGGGAGACATAGCGCTTTACCAGCAATTCTTTTTATGACCCAACTATGACAAATGTATTGCTCCTACCTTTAACTTTGTAAGCGCAATAAAAAAATCTCCTTGCTTAAATGATAATCTATGAAAAAAACTCTCCTGCGCTTTCTTATTTCGATCAGTTGTACCGCGCTTGTGACTGGCGGTACTTACGCCCAGTGGAGCGCGCTGGTCAGCAGTACGGATACTATCCACATGAATGCAGCGATAACTACTCTATGTACGGACCCCTCCGGATATATATATGCCTCAGGATACTCCACTAATAGTTTCGGTGCACATTTTGTAGCAAAATGGAGCGGTACTGGGTGGCGCGCATTAGGTTTCGGAGACGAATTCAGCAGGGATATATATGCCATATGTAGTGATAACAGTGGAAATATTTATGCTACCGGCACTATCCTATATGGAATGGCCTTGATAGTATCCAAATGGGCCGGGCAAAACTGGAATCACGTAGGCGGGGTCAATTTTGCCAACTCGTTTTTGTATGCCCACTACGCGCTCTGCTCTGATGCTTCCGGCTATATCTACGCCGCGGGCACCTTTTCCGACAGCACTAATAACCGGTTTGTAAACAAATTTGACTATCACCATTGGAATGAACTGGGCGCTGCGGGATCTATAGTGACAGGCAGTATCCGATCATGTGGTGATATCCAGGCGCTCTGTACTGATCCCAATGGAAATATCTATGCTGCGGGTCATATGAATACTGGCACCGGTACTACTGTAGCCATGTGGGATGGTACCGGATGGTATAGCCTTGGCGAGGTTGCTCAGACTGCGCACGGTTTCCTTACCGCGCTTTGTGCAGATTCTTTTGGTCATATTTATACTACAGGTAGTTTTCCCAATAGCAACGGGCATTATTACGTCGCTCAATGGGATGGGTTCAGTTGGAGCGAGCTGGGAGGCATGGACGCACTCCATGCCAATAGCATGGTGTCTGCCATATGCAGTGATGCTATGGGCAATATCTATGCGGCCGGGCACTTTACCAATGGGCAAAGTCATTTTTATGTAGCTAAATGGGATGGCCAAAGCTGGAACGAGCTGGGTGGCAATAACTCACTGGCAGCTAATGCCCCGATACTTGCACTGCTTTGTGATGCAGCAGGCAATATATATGCTGCGGGCGACTTTACGGATAGCAGCGGCTATAGATATGTAGCAAAATACAATAGCCATCCGGCGGGGCTGAGAGATTTTTCCGAAGATACGCAGGCACGCCTCTATCCCACTTTTAATGAAGGCTCTTTCACTCTGGAAGCCCAATATCCAAACTCCCGGTTTTTCACTGTGTATGACATGACAGGTCAAATAGTAGCTCACGCAGCGATAACAGCTGAGCGACAGAAAATTTCACTGCCACTGGCAAATGGGATGTACATGATGGCGGTAGACAAGTGTGCAAACCCGATCCGTTTTGAGGTGGTGAGATAGTGCTACTGTTTCATTTGCATCCGATTTCCGCCAGGCGCCTATCCTTTTATGCCCGCTTCAGCATGCAATGACACCAACGAAGCATTTCAGTTATTCACGATATCATCCCGTCAGGATACCACTTGACACAAGGTGTACCTCCAATATGTCGTAAGCGCATAGATGCCAAAAGCTTTCTCCACTCGCAGGTATTTTCGAAGGGTTAGATGACGTTCATTGCTGCTAGCGAAGAGATGATGGGATCACCAACCGCTACCGCCGGGATCTCGTGCCATTGCAGGAGAGCCTGGTACTGCTCACGGACGTGCAGTCTCAGTATTATTTTCTTTATAGTATATCGAGATCTCTGGCTACATAATAGCTCGGCACCAGCGGTCGGAAACCCGTCATCCTACGCAGTTTCGTTGTGTCCATGATTCCTTCGAAGGGGTAAACCAGTGGCGGCTCCTCCCCATCAAAAGTTTCCGCAGCCTTGCCAAAGGAATCTGCCAGCTCGTAGAGGCTGATCGGCGCGTCATCTACTACATTGAATACCTCTCCGTCCAGCCCGTCAGTATGCAGTAGTATATTCACAGCCTGCGCTACATCCAGGTGGTGCACCATGTGCATGCGGTAGCCGGAGGGGCGCTTCCATTTTTTCAGTACCGGCAGTATCTCCTCTATATGCGGGTCGCCATCGCCATACACGAAGCCCAGCCTGAGCACACGCACATCCAGTCCCTTTTCTTTATGCAGTGCCAGCAGTTCGTTTTCAGCAGCTATTTTGCTAGAGGAGTAGGCACGCGGATCATTGGCATCGAGCACATCATCCTCGCGGGCGGGCCTGCGGGCAGTAGTAGGGTACACATTGCCGGTACTGATAAATACGAACCTGCGTACACCTGCTGCCATAGCAGCATCTGCCAGGGCCACAGTGCCCGAGTGATTGGTCCGTATCACATCATCAAAGTCTGTGAATGTGCGGAAAAATGCAGCCATGTGTATCACAGCGTCTACGCCTGCCGCTGCTGCGGGCAGGGTAGCGGCATCAGTCAGGTCTCCTACCACTACCTCTGCGCCGAGGGCAGCCAGTGCCGCTGCTTTGGCGGCATCGCGCACCAGGATGCGCACTTTGTATCCCTTTGCCAGCATTCGCTTTGCATACCTGCTACCCACTTTGCCGGTAGCTCCGGTGACTAGTATCTTCATGTTTTATCGTTTTTTATTTTGCGGCACAAAGATGCAGACACCCGGGCAGGGGAGATAACGATATTCAATCCAAAAAGTATGGAAATCAAACTTTAGCCCTACGCAGAGAAAGCGGCGTGGCACCGGTCATCTTCTTATAGAAGTTGTTGAAATAAGTAGGATACTCAAAACCCAATCCGTAGGCTATATCGGCCACGCTCCAATCTGTATATATCAGCAAGGCCTTGGCCTCGGCCAGTATCCGCTCCGCTATGTGGGTAGAGGTGGGTTTGCCTGTAGCCTCTTTCATCGCACGGTTGAGATAGTTGACATGCACAGACAGGCCTGCGGCAAAATCCTGTGGTGTACGCAGCCTGAGGGGCTGAGCAGGATTGTCTATGGGAAACTGCCGCTCCAGCAGGTCCAGAAAGAGATGGCTGATCCGTGTAGCACCGCTGCGATGCGCTATGTCCGGAGCAGGCTGCAGGCTTTGCGCCTCATGTAGGAGTAGCTCCAGGCAGTGTCGCAGCACATCACTCTTGTGTCCGTAGCTCCCCTCCTGCACGGCTATCATTTTGCGGAACAGACTCTCTACGAATGCTGATTGGCGCGGGTCAAGTGAGATGGCCGGTGTCATACCAGGATTGGCCAGTGGTGAGTGTTGTAAAATATCTGCCCGCTCGCGGCCGGCTATGAAGGCTTCTGTGAAAAGGCAGGCATAGCCGCTTATCTTTCCCCCACGGCGTACCACTGTATGCGGCACATGGGGATTGACAAAGAAAAGCGTCCTGCCCTTTAACTCTACCGCCTTGTCACCATATTGCATGGCCATGTTGCCTATCACGAGGCCTACCTTGTAGAAGTCCCGGCGGCCACGCACTACAGTAGGCGCGATATGCTGCGGGATAGCATGTACTTTGAAGCCATGCTGCTGCAGCTCAGGGAAATCCGGCATATCCGATTTAGGGTCAGTGTGCTTTTTTGCCATGCGGCAAAAGTAAGATATTCAAACTACATGCAGCCATGTACAGAGATATGATGGGGCTGCAGCACATAGGTGCCATCGTTCTGTGCAATGCTTGCAAAGATGTTCTGTTCCTGTTTGCTTCATTCAAGCTTCTCCCGAAAATTTGAACTTTTTACCGTAAAATCCTGTCAGAACGCCACTTGTTACAAGGTGTATTTTGTCTAGGACGGTATATGTGCATAGGTGGCAAAACCTCACGCGATGCATTGCGTATATTCGATGTATTGATAACTTTTATTTAATCTCTGTGACATGGATCGTGTGCAGGTACTCGATATGATCAATGCCAACCGGCAGTACATCAAGCTACGTAGCAATATAGCTGTGCAGAACCTGGCCATGCTGCATAAGAGTTTCGGCCATATAGATGATGAAGAGTGCATCCTGGCCCTGGCGCTGAATGACAGCGAGGCCGCCATGCTCTTCAACTCTGACTATGCACGTGGCATAGCGATCTGCGAGGACATGATAGCCCGCTATAGTCACACGCCCTATCCCCGCCTCCTCGCTGCCCTCAGGTCTCTGGCAGGCCGGTGCTATACCTTTATGATGCGCTATGATGATGCAGTGGAGCAGCTGCGTGCTGCCGAGCAGATCGCCTTTGGTGAGGAGAGTGAAACCGATGACGAACTGCTGGGGCTGCGCGTAGAGATTCTCCAAAACCTGGCTATGCACGGCTACTACTCTGACGGAGATGATGAGCAGACCCTGACCTACCTGCACCGCACGATGGAGCTGCTGCCTGAGGGTGTGCAGGTGAACCGCCGCGGCGTGAGCCTCATGGGCCTGGCCAATGTACTGAGCCGCCGGGGCGATCTGGCCGCTGCGCTGGAGCACCACCGCCAGGCGCTCGCACTCTTTGAGGAGGTGGACAACCGCTGCAATATCGCTACCGTGCTCTGCAATATGGGCTCCTGCTATGGCCGCATGGGTCATTTTGAGCAGGCGCAGGACTGCCTGGACCGTGCACTGGATATGCGCACCCGCCTGGGCACCTACTGGGAGATATCCAATACCTACTACAACCTCGGCAAGCTATATCAGGCGCGCGAAGAGCACCAGCGCGCCTATGATACCATGATCATAGCCCGCGACTATGCCCTGGTGAGCCAGCACCGCGGCCTGCAGGCACTCATACTGGAGGAGCTGAAGAGCATGACCGCAGGGCTGGGAGACCAGGCACTTCATCAGGCATCTATCAACGCTGATATAGCCGCCTGATACCTTCTCTTTTTTTACTAACTTGCTACTGCTTAGGTCACATAGCTAAGAGCTAATGAACAATACCCACATATACCGGCTCATCCTATCCAATAGGGAGCAGATCAGGCTCATGGCTGCCACGGCCCTGCAGAACCTGTCCATGCTCCATACGAGCTTTGATACGCTAGAGGATGCCGGTACTCAGCTGGAGCTATTGCTGAATGACAGCTGGGCGGCCAATGTCTTTCAGACAAATGGCGAGCGCAGCATCAGCATCTCTCAGAGTGCCATACGCCGCTATGGTGCTGATGGTATACCGGAGCAGGTGGCCGGCCATGAGGCCATCATAGGCCGCTGCTATACCCTGCGTATGCAGTACGCGCAGGGGCGCGAGTACCTGCTGCGGGCGGAGCAGCGGCTGCTGCGTGCAGAGCAGACGGAGGACACCCGTGCCCTCCTGTCAGATATCCTGCATGACCTGGCTATGAATCATCAGCAGTCTGGCGGTAGTCCTGATGGCACCCTCCTCTACCTGGAGCGTGCGCTGGAGGTGCTGGCACCTACGCAGTGGCACACGCGCAAGGGTATCTGCCTGATGGGCTGCGGCAATGCATACTTTGTGATGGAGCGTATAGAGGCTGCGCTGGCCCACTACCAGCAGGCCGAGGGCATGCTCTCTGACGATGCCGGCGCCAATAACCGCGCAGCCGTACTCAGCAATATAGGCCTCTGCTATACCAATATGAGCGAGTATGATATCGCGGAGACCTACCTGCGCTCTGCGCTCGATATGCGCCTGCGCCTGGGCAGCTATCCCGAGATAGCCAATAGCTACTATAACCTCTTTGCACACTATGACAGGCAGGGCGCGCACATACGCGCCTATGAGAACCTGTTGGCCAGCCGTGACTATGCCTTTATCAGCCAGACGCGCAGCCTGCAGCTCGTGATCCTCTCAGACCTAGAGCGCCTGGCACGCACACTGGGAGACAAGGAGGCCGCAGCCAAACACAAGCGCCAGTATGATGAGATGGTGGCGGGGTAGGCAATAATGAATAGTGAATAGTGATGAACTATTATTTGCTTAGTCGAGCAATCATCCTTATACCATTTAGTCTTTAGATTTGCCCCCTTCCCTGCTCTGCATAGTATCGCGTGAATAGTGATGTTTCAGAAGCTGATTATGCAGGTAGCTGTCGCTTATTATAGTTTGAAAAACAGAATCAGGGAGCACAGGTATAGAATTTAATTCTGATGCGCAGATGATCCTTCTTTTATTATTTATGATGACAGAGATCGAATCATCACCTCCTGTCTGAGCATACAGCAGATTACGCAGTATGACTGTCATTATTAGAATTGCTGTTTTCATATAAGCATCTCCAGAATCGTATAAGTATGAAGATCAGATCCGCTGCAGCCTACCTGATCTATTGCCTAATGTCTATCGTCTAAAGTCTCAAACCTACCCCACCACCACCTTCTTCCCCATAAACTTTGGCTCTTTGCCCACCAGGTAATCCACGAATACCTTGACCCGCGCAAAGCGCTCGCGCAGGCGTGTGCGGATACCGGCGCGTACCGAGATATCGCGCGCGCAGTAGCCTATGGCGTCTATGCCCTCGCGCTGCGCTATGTAGAGCGCCCGCTCATCATGCCAGAGCTGAGAGATGACTGTGACGGAGTCCTGGCCAAAGATATCATGTGCCCGCCGCATTGAGTCAAAGGTGCGGAAGCCGGCATAGTCCAGATAGATATGAGTAGAGTCCGCACCCCGCTCTATCAGGTCTGCGCGCATATCAGATGGCTCGTCATAGTCTTTGCGGCTATTGTCGCCACTGATGATGAGATAGCTGATCTTGCCGCTCTTCAGCAGGGCGGCTGCGGCCTCTATGCGATAGTAGTAGTATGGGTTGAGGTGTGAGCCATTGATGTATTTGGCAGTGCCGAGCAGTAGCCCGGTATGGCGGTAGGGTACCCGGTCTGTATCAGTATAGAGGCGGCCCGCAGCAGCGGCCTGCACTGCATGGTCGCACCAGATCAGTGATACGGTGGCCAGCACCAGCGCAGTGAGCAGTAGGTAGAGTAGGCGGCGTGTAGTGAACATAGGGCTGTGGGATTAGTCCCATAAAAATGGCAATTAAAACCGTGACAACGGGCGCGATCCCGATTTAAATTTCAGCCTTGCTCCTCATCGGCAGGAGGTGCCGGCAGCCACCGCTGCTCTATGAGATGAAAGAGCCCGCCCAGGCCCAGCGCTACCAGGCTGCCATAGAGCACCTCTCCTGTGCGCGTGAGTGCGATCAGCGTGTCGCTGCGCAGGGATATGTGCTCTATCACTATGGGCGACATCACGATCACTACGGTCACAGGGGCCAGCTTCCAGCTCGTGGGGTATTTTTTGAAAGCGGTGCTGATAAATACCGCTGCGCCGATGCCCGCCACCAGAGACCAGAAGCTACTGCCTGTGACATAGGTGAAAAGCAGGCCGATGGCACAACCGACCACCGTATTGATCATGCGCGCGAGCGTGCTGGTACGCACCAGGTCAAAGTCGGACTCAGACACGATGATCACGGAGATCAGCGCCCAGAGCTTGCGGTCGTCATGTATGAAGAAGAGCGACCACCACACGATGGTCACGCCCAGCAGGATGCGTATGATGTAGAGTACCTGCCTGCGGCTGATGGAGAAGTGCTGGGACATTTTTGCAGACTTGAGATGTGAGACAAAAGACTTGAGACAGATGCAAAAATACGCTACAAAATGTTTGCCGTCTGCATAACGTTCGTTCAAAACCCTTTGTCTCATATCTCAAGTCTCATGTCTATCTTTCACATTCTTTCCTATATTTGCATAAAACCACCTATAAACACATGAGCATCCGCGACAGGTACATCAAAGCAATGGGAGAGATAGTAGGCCGCGACAAAAAATACCGCAACCTGGTAGCATATGTCAACGCCACCGGCGATAACTACAGCACCCTCTCTAAGGTGATGAACCCCGAAACCTACAAAGACCTCCAGCCTACCCTCGTGATGTGCGAGAATATCTGCCTCAACTCTGATGTGAATGGACACTGGCTCCTGACCGGCGCCATGCCAAAGGCCGGCAGCAAGGGCATGCCTACCTCCACCAAAGAGGAGAAACGCCTTGAGGCGCTCGAGCTGCGCCTGGACCGCATAGAGAAAGCGCTCAGCAAAAAGCTCATCGGCGCGGCGGCGAGGAAGAAGTAGACTTTACATGGATAAGTAACAGAGGAAGCTCATGTGATTGCCTGAGCCAGGATTATCTTTGCCAGATACAGACAGCCAAAAAATTGACCCTCACCATTTGCAACGATAACTAGTACGGCTTTTTGAGAGGGTCTTGACTGGTGTGAAAGCAGGCATACACTTTAATCCTGTCTCCTATCACTTCATAGATGATGAGATAAGGAAACTTAGCTATCATGGTCTGCCTGAAATCCTTTTCGTTCTTTGCAAAATGAAATGGATAGGTTTGAATATACTTTAAACGAGTTTTGACCTGACGCAGGAACCGGTCGCCAAGACCGGTTTGTTGTTCTTCATAATAATTGTAAGCTGCGCGCATATCTTCCTGCGCTTCCTCCTTGATGATAAGTTCCCAACTCATTTTTTCTGAGCCTTGATGATCTTTTCTGTTTCCTCCCATGTGTAGGAGCGGCTTTTGCCAGATAGATCATTTTTTTTCCGCTTATCCAGTTCCTTTAGCTGTGCTTTAGTCAGCTGTGCGGTCATAGCCGGTTCTACCAGCGTCTTGATAGCTTCCAATACTTTATCTTCGGCCTGCTCTATATAGCCATGAAGTTCTTGCCTGAGATCGGATGATTTCATAACTCTAATTTAGCTAAAAAAACGCTAGTAACTATCACAGGTACCCAAAGACTTCTTAAGTCTCAGAAACTCCCTATCTTACTCTCACTAAACCAAACGTCATGCACCTCATAGCAAAGATCATGGTCGGCATCGTGGCCGTAGAGCACATCTACATCCTGTGGCTGGAGATGTTTGCCTGGACCACGCGCGGGCCGAAGACCTTCCGCTCGCTAAAGCCGGAGCTATTCCCTCCTACCAAGGCACTGGCTGCCAATCAGGGATTGTACAATGGCTTCCTCTCTGCCGGGCTGATCTGGTCGCTGCTGATCGGCGACCCGGTATGGTCGGTCTATGTGGCGGAGTTCTTTCTCGGCTGTGTGGCGGTGGCGGGTATCTATGGTGCCATCACGGCGCAGCGGAGTATCTTCTACATACAGGCGCTGCCGGCACTGATAGGCCTGGCATTGGTATTCTTTTTGAAAGGGTAATACAGTGTCTTTTATTATTCGTTATTCTCTTTTCACTATTCACTGGCATTATGAATATAGACTGGAAAAAATACCGCATCAAGGATGGCAAGGGATTTCGCATAGAGAAGTACCGCACCGGAGCACCTATGGACCGCCCCAAGGACGATGTACTGCTGGCGCGGGAGATGAAGTACAAAAAGAAAATAGCAGACCTGCAGTACAAGCTCTACGCCGAGAACCGCCAGTCTATGCTCATCATCCTGCAGGGCATGGACAGCGCCGGCAAGGACAGCCTGGTGCGCCACATCATGAACGGGGTGAACCCACAGGGCCTGCAGGTATACAGCTTCAAGCATCCTACCAGCCTGGAGCTGGAGCACAGCTACCTCTGGCGCCACTACCTGAAGCTGCCCGAGCACGGCCAGATCGTGATCTTCAACCGGTCTCACTATGAGAATGTGTTGATCTCAAAGGTGCACCCTGAGATCGTGCTGGCAGAGCATGTGCCGGGCATAGACAGCGTGAAGAAGGTAGACAAGAAATTCTGGTCGCAGCGCTACCAGCAGATCAATAACTTTGAAGATGTGATCGTGCAGAACGGTACGCGGGTGATCAAGTTTTTCCTGCACCTCAGCAAGGACGAGCAGCGCAAGCGCTTCCTGGAGCGGCTGGACAATAAAGACAAGCACTGGAAGTTTAGCTCTGCAGATATCAAAGAGCGCGAATACTGGGACGACTACCAGCGTGCCTATCAGGATGCCATACGCCACTGCAGCCATCCCGACACCCCGTGGTATGTGATACCGGCAGATGACAAGTGGTACACCCACCTGCTCTGCGGCGAGATCATCAGCCATGAGCTGGAGCAGATGGACCTGCGCTTCCCTACCGTAGATGGCACCGAGCTGGAGATGATGAAGGAGGCCCGACGCCAGCTACAGCAGGAGCGATAGATCAGTTCCTTTTTGCGCAAGATGTGTTAATCTTTTGCCGCAGCAGGCAGGTTGTCATACCTTTGGTGTGAATCCTCTGCTTATGAAAAAACTGCTCTTCTCCCTGCTGCTCTTTGCGGGTATATGCACCGCAAGGGGGCAGGACTCCCTGCACTATCAATATGCTATAGTTGTCACAGATCCTGCCAATCACTGGATTTCTATCTACTATGATGATGGGTCAGACACTATCCTCCGTCCTGCCAGTGAGATAGGACCATATGAATATGCTAAGATCAGGGCCACGTTCTTTCGTGCGCTGCACTATCTGAATGATCGTGGCTATGATCTCGCCACCGGTGACCACGATCACTACCTTTTCCGCCGCAGGCTGAGGTGACTCAACGGCTCCTGACGTTTTCCACCGCAAGAATAAATCTGCTATGAAAAAACTTTCCTTCCTGCTATTGTTGAGCTGCATTGCCATCACCGGCCTGAGCGCTCAGGATACCGTACACACGCAGTATGCGATACTGGAGATCAGGTCTGAGTGCACGCGCGGCTACATCACCTATGACAATGGCCACGGCGGCCTGCAGCGCGACACCCTCACTATGCCTTGGGACCAGTATGAAGCGCAGGCAGTGTTTCAATGCTTTCACTATCTCAATGACCGGGGCTATGAGCTGGTAAATGCCTACTGTAGCGGTGGTGCTTATTTATTTCAGCGACGGAAGAAGTAACCTTTTATAAAATCCCTTCCCTAATCTTCAAATAAAAAGCAACCATGAAAAATCTGCTAATTCTTCTCAGTCTACTCTATGCAGGCACTGCAGCAGCGCAGGTGCCGGTGCCTGAGCGTTACGCCGCATTGAGTTTCCATAGAAATACTTTTGAACTGTTCATCTACTTTGACGATGGCCGTGATACGGTGATCAAGCCCACCGAGCGCCTGACCACTGCCGAGCAGGAGATCACGGCAGCTATCTTCAAAGGCATGCACTACCTGAGCGACAGGGGCTATGAGATCGTCTCCGGTGACAAAGATTACTACGTCTTTCGCCGCAGGCAGAAATAAAAAAGCGGGAGCAGCATGACCGCTCCCGCCCATCTGGCTAACTAACAGTATTTTTTAGTCTTCGTCTTCTTCGTCCTCGTCTTCCTGCTCCTCAGCCGCCTCCAGATTGATAGCCGCTTCGGCTACGTCGGTCAGTTTCTCGTCGGCGCCTTTCTCCTCCTCCAGGGTTTCCTCCAGCAGGGCTACGGCGTCCTCCAGCTCGAGTATCTGCGCAAAGGTGCGTAGCGTGCCATAGGTAGCGATCTCATAGTGCTCTACCTTCTGCCCGGCAGCTATGATGCCTGCATCGCGCATCGCACCCTCGTCGTTTTCAGACATGATCTCCTCGGCCTCTTTGATCAGGCCCTCCATGGCCAGGCATTTCTTGGCGGTGGCCTTCTTGCCCAGCTGCTCAAATATCTGCTCCAGGCGCTCTACCTGGCCTTTGGTCTCCTCCAGGTGGTCGCTAAGGCCCTGTTGCAGTTCTTCATGAGTAGCGTTCTTGATCATCTTGGGTATCGCTTTGAGCAGCGCCTTCTCTGCCCAGTAGATATCCTTCAGCATGTCTTCAAATAGTTTCTGGAGTTTGCTCGCAGTGTTGTCTGCTTTGGCTATGGTGGTAGCCGGTTTTGTCCCTTTCATGTGCGTTAGGTTTTTTGATGATGATAACTGTATGCCTGCCGTAGCAGCGCACGGATAGCTACACTAATAATGTGCCCGTGCAGATGATCTTTTCATTAAGTCGGGGTAAACACCAAAACACAAAAGCCTCAATGCATTAAATATGCGCTGACTCCACAGGGTATATCCATACCTATCGCTGCGGTGGAGAAAATTGCAACCTTGAGGAAGGGAATGGATAGCGGGCTATTTCTCAGCCTTGTGCCTGATGAAACTGATATGCCCGGAGCGCTCCAGGTACACATCCTGCACGCCATCTGTATCCTCGCGCTGTAGGTGTGTATGCAGTGCTTCCTCTATATCCTCCTCGGTCACCAGTGTGCGTGCCATATTGCGCTCGTGCATGCGGCCATGGCGCATGAGCGGGATAGGAGCCCCCTTGAAGACCCTGCCTACGGCCTTGCTCCTGTACATGAGCCATGACATCACGCGCTGCAAAAATGTGATTAGCACCGAGGCAGCCAGGCAGCCGAAGAAGTTCTGGCCGGATATCACTGACCGGCCCAGTATAGAGCCTATGATGAGCAGTGTGAGCTGGTCAAAGGCGGTGACCCTGCCCAGCGTACGCACCCCGGCAAACCGGATCAGCACCCAGCCGGCAAAGAAAACGACCAGGGCCCGCGCCAGCATCTGCAGTGTGCTGAGCTGCTGTGCTTCTAGCCCAAAAATATGGTCTGCTGTGCTCATGATGGTATAGCTAACAAAATGCTTGCCGCAGCTTTGTTATCTCAAAAGACAACATGAGGATCCTCATAAAAATAAATTTTGCCTTTTCTGTCAAAGCCGTACCTTGGAGGGAGTTCTTTACCATGCTTACATTTCTCCACATAAACCCAATCACATGAATCGGATCTACTATGCTGCCCTGGTATGCCTGAGCCTGCTCACACTGGCTGCGTGCAAAAAGGATAAAAACAACAGCACCAACAACAATGGTGGCCACGCTACCGGCTACAATGCTGCCAATGACAACGTATCTAACACACCCAAAGCGATCAATACGCGCAACTTTGCGGGCAGCAATACCAGCAGCCTGCCGTCATCTTACTTTTTATATAACTATCTGCCGCCTGTGGGCGACCAGGGACAGTATGGTACCTGTATAGGCTGGTCTACTGCCTACTATACCAAGACTGCCCTCGAGGCCGCCGCGCGCAACCTGACCTCCTCGCAGCTCTCACAGGCTGCCTACCAGATGAGCGCCAAGGATCTCTTCACTGCGATAGCTGACAATCAAAAAGGCGCCAACTGTGACGGTACCAACTATGATGTGGCCCTCACCCTCATACAGACACGCGGTGTAGCTACGCTGGGTAGCGTACCATATAGCAACCTGGGCAACTGCGCGCAGTCCAGCTCATCTAATAATACAGACGCCCCGGGCCACAAGATCTCTACCTACCGCGCTATACAGCATACCAATGTGAGCGACTACATCACTGATATCAAGCAGAGCCTCGTGAGCAATACACCTGTCATGGTGGGCTGCGGTGTGGGCAATGGGTTTCAGAGCTGGAGCGGCAGCGGTGTGATGAGTGCGGGCTTTGATCCGTGCGGCGGCGGCCAGCCATGTGGCGGCCATGCACAGACCATCGTGGGCTATGATGATAGCAAAGGCTCCGGTGGTGCCTTTCGCCTGATCAACTCATGGAATACTACCTGGGGTGACAATGGCTACTACTGGGTAGACTACAACTTCCTCTTCAATACCCTCGCTATGAAAGATGGCAGTGGCAACTATCCTATCTATGTAGCATCAAACTCTACTGACACCACCACACCTCCGGGCCCATCGCCCAATCAGAGCAGCGGCGTAGACCTGGCCACATGGGTAGAAGACGACTATGCCACCAGCTATACTACTCCTACGCGCCAGGCTATCTACAATATCTACAATATCGGTACCGGTACGGCACAGGCATCTGCAGACTGGGGCCTCTACTATGTATACTACAATGCCTATGATGCCAATGACTACGGTGTGATATTCTATGATGAGTTTAATACCTCTATCCAGCAAAACACCTATCAGTGCAATACCAGCGGCAATCAATGCGTGATCAACCTCGACCTGCCTGCCAATACCGACCTTGCTACGTTAGGTTTCGGCACAGCTACGCTCTATCAAAACTATACCATGCCATCTATCACCGGCTACTACTACCTGATACTGGTGGCAGATGCCGGCCAGAAGCTGGGCGACGTAGACTACTCAAATAACCTCTTCTATGTAAATGACTATCCGGCATATTTCTCCGGCGGTTTTGGCAAGAATGGCAGCGGCAGCGAGCAACTCCCCGCTTTCAAAAACACGCTGCACCGCGACTACAGTACGCTAAAGAAAAACCGCTACAACAGCGCCGTGAATGAAGAGCACCGCAATGCCTATACTCCGCGCGAGATACTTACTTTTATCAAAGCAAAGAAAGCCAGTGGAGAGCTGGATAGCAAAGCCCGCGCTGCCAATCCGCAGTACAATGGCGGCATGGGTGCACATCAGTAAAATATCATAACCAGTAACCTGATATATCCCCTCTCTGCTATGCGGAGGGGGGATATGATTTAAGCAAGAACAATACTTATGCCTCCGGCAAATAAATATTCCACCACGCTCAAAAGTATCTATATGCGTACACGCCTCCTCTGCATCTTTGCCTTCTGCCTGGCCTGCTACTCCTGCTCCTCTCGCGGAGATGAGAAAGTAAACGCTGCTGATATGGTCAGCGCCGCTACCAAAGGTGAGAACCTGACCTATAGCAATACCACCTTCACCGGAGATATGATGCTGGCAGATAGCAATACTGCCGTGAGTGCCTCTGCTGTACAGGCGGTGAGCTATGTGCGTGGCACGCTGGTATTTCATGATTGCAAATTCACGGGGCGCGTGATGGGTAGTATCAAGGCTGGCCAGATCACCTATAGCACTACACTGGAGCGCAGCGTTTATTTTGATAATTGTGTATTCGAGGGAGAGGTAGACTTCAATAGTGCTGCGATGCAGGGTGCCTGCACTTTTATCAAGTGTACCTTCAAGAAACCCGTGCAGTTTAATCATGCACTATTTAGTGGCGAGGTATCTTTTGCGGGCTGCACCTTTCTGGAGGGAGCGGGCTTTCAGCAGAGCACCTTTATGAGCAGTGCATTCTTCAGTGAGGCGCATTTTGAGCGGGAGTGCAGCTTTCAGAATGCTTACTTCTACCGCGATGCCACTTTCAATCTTGCCAGCTTTGATGGCTATGCAGACTTTACGCAGGCCAGCTTCTACTCGCACATGCTGTGCAACTATACGCACTCTAAAAAGAACATGGTCCTATCTGAGTGTACCTTCCGCGGCAGGGCGGAGTTCGTCAGTGCAGACTGGATACGTGCAGAGATAGAGAATAGTACCTTCTACGCGCGCACCTTATTTGACAAAGGAAACTTCAGCGACAGCTTCTCCCTGCACGGCAGCAAGTTTATGACACAGAAACCCTCCGCTACAGGCTACAAAGCCGGCAAGACCGATATCAGCGATGCACAGGTGATGGGTGCAAAGCTGGACGGGCTATAGGCTATTATCACTTGCGCCCCAATGCCCGCTCTACCATCGGCTTCAGCTTCTCATAGTTGCTCAGGCCGTCGTCAGTCTGGCCGCCGTGCATGGTAGCGGCTACACGACCATCACGGCCTATGATCATATTGGTAGGGAAGATAGACATGCGAAACACATTAGTGGTCAGGCTGTCAGCTCTGGGTATGATGCGGTAGTCCAGCGGATGGGCAGCGAGCACGGTATCCATCCGGATCTGGCTGCCAGATACAAAGGATAAGAACATAACCCGTCCCTCATACTCCTTTGCCAGTTTATTGAGCGAATTGAACTCGCGGATGCACGGCTTGCAGCCTGGCCACCAGAAGTTGAGCAGCAATACTCTGCCCTGATAATTATAGGGTGCAATGCTTTTTCCCTCACGGTCCACAGCCTCCCACATCGGCATGCTGCATCCTACAAATGACTCCGTGTAAATATCGGAGTGCTTCAGAATCGTATCATAGCCCTTCGCAGCATAGTCCATCGGATCAAATATCTTCCGGCCAAAGCAACCAGTCTGAGCTTGGCCTGCTATACAGGCGCACAGTAAAATGGCGAGGAGGAGTTGTTTCATAGCATCATATGTAGATGCTAAGGTAATACATATGTGGCGTCTGGGATAGCCTCAGGCCTGATAGTAGTTGCGATGACCGGATCCTACCTTACGCTTCACGGTATCTATCCACCGCTCTACGGTGCGCACCACGCGGCGTATGAGCGTCATACGTGTATTCTCATAGATGAAATCTTCATTACCCAGTTCATCTTTATAATCACTGATATGGAGGTCTACTTGTTGTTTGGCTTCTCTGGTTAGCATGGCTTTCACGTTTTGCTTCGTGGTGCGTAGTTCTAAAACCTTGCCAAACAAGTCGCGTTAGTTTGTTTGACAACAACCTACTTTAATATCAAAGCACTGCTTTGCCGAAATCCGAAATCAAAAATCATTCCCCCTCCACCTTCCCCGCCGGCCCCAGGTACATATCAAAGTACACCGCCGCGATACTGCCCAGCGTAGGTGCGATAGCGTAGATCCACCATTTATTCATATGCATAGATACCAGCGCGGGTCCGAGGCTGCGCGCGGGGTTCATAGAGGCGCCGCTCACAGGTCCTGCCATGAGCGCCTCCAGGCAGACGATGCTGCTGATAGCCAACCCGGCGAATAGTCCTTGCTCCTTGCTGCCAAAGGCCACGCGCATGATCACCGCCATCAGCACAAAGGTCAGGATGAACTCCAGCACGAAACTCTGCAGATCGCAACCCGCAGGCATCGTGCCCCCCAGCATCTCATTGGCCGGGAAGAGGAGCTTCAGCGCTGCACTGCCCGCTATCGCGCCCACGCACTGGCTGATGATATACGGCACTACCTGCGCCCACTCAAACTTCCTGGCGATAGCAAAGCCGATAGATACGGCAGGGTTGAAGTGAGCGCCGCTCACCGTGCCTAGTGCATAGATCATAGACATCACGATCAGGCCCCACACGATGCAGATGCCGGTATGCCCTACCACACCATGTGTCTCCTGATTGACTATCACCACACCGGTGCCGAAGAAAACGATCGCAAACGTGCCAAATACCTCAGAGATATAGTTTCTCATCTATCGGGTTTTGTCTAAAGGTAAAATTTCCTGCGGAGTAAATGGAGCGGCAGAAAGTTTGACAGCATATCGCGGTCACTCATCGCTGCCTCCTACTGGCCGTCGGTATGTACCACCTCGCGCGGCGCAGCGGTATAGACCATCATCTCCATAGACTGCTGCTGCAGCGCGCTATAGTCTGCTACAAAGGCCTCATAGACCCTGGAGAGATGGGCTGCGATCTCACCCTTCAGGGCATAGCGATGCTCCGACATATACTCGATATGATCCAGGTGGTGGGCCACCTCACCCTCATTGCGGTACTGATAGACTACGCGGCCATCAGAGAGGTAAAAGGCATCATCCTTGTAGGTGTCAGGTGCCTGATCGTCATCCTGCATATCGCCGGGATAGACATGGCGCTCATGTACGTGTACCAGCCGCCCCTGGTCAAAACACAGGTCCACCTCCGTACGCTCATGCTCATCAGGTGTATACTCTGAGTGATAGATGAGCAGACGGCCATCTGTAGCATAGGTGGCCGTAGTATAGCGGTGTGCAGAGTCCTGCACCAGCACCCGTGTGATCAGGGCACCGAGCGCAGTAGTAGAGTCTGTGAGTGCGCGCTCCAGCCTTTTGTGCCAGCGCTCATGAGCATGTACCAGCATGGCTACGGTATCTCCCGGGCGTGGTACCTGCACCGCCCCACCGGGCGCCATCACTCCTGCGCCCTCTGCAGGCACAGGGCCCGTGAGCTGCTCGTGCAGCTTCTCCATACGGTTGAGATAGGACTCCTCAGCTATAGCCCGGGCCCGCCGCAGGGAGTCTGCCGCAGACAGGTGCCTGCGGCCATGAGACTGCTGCCCGCAGGAAGATGCCAGTGCCATGATGGCTACGATGATGAGCAGTAGAAAATGCCGCATGAGTAGGGATATACCTGCAAATATGAAAAATCTGCGCAATGTTATAAAAAGCTGCTGCACGGGAGGCTGCCATCGCAGCACAATGATAAAACCCGCCTGTTCATCCATGTTGTGGAAAGTTTATAGGAAGCAGCCGCGGTATTTCACTACATTTATAGCATTACTAAAACAACCAAACTATACGCATGAAGAAAATTATCCTCTCTATCGTAGCGGGTGTGATCATGGCAGCAGGCGCGCAGGCCCAGCACTGTGTAGCCGTCAGCAATAGTGTGACGCCTCCCACTTATTCCCAGCCCGGCCTCTACCCCTCTGCAGACAGCCTGCCCTGTACAGTACAGGGTGTAGCGGTGTCTGATACCTTTTACTTCCAAAATTTCTCCACATATAATTATCCGGGCTTTGGCACGGTGACCATTAATAGTGTCAAGATCGACTCTATCTCAAATCTCCCTCCGGGCCTCTGCTGGACCAGCAGCTCGTCTACCAATACCTTTGCCGGTGGTACATCCGGCGCGATCGTGGTATCAGGTACTCCTACCGGCCCTGTAGGCCAGTACAAGCTGCGTATCGTAGTAGATGTAGCTACCAGCATCCTGACACTGACCAATAGGAATGCTGAGGACTTTGGCCTCCGCTACTGGGTACGTACCAGGTGCTCGTCTGCTACCTGCACCACACTCGATACTACCAGCCCATATCCTGCATTTGAGGCTTATGCTGCCTGTGTAGGCCCTCCTACTGCAGCTATCTCTCCTACAGGACCGGTCACTATCTGCGCCGGTGCCTCTCAGACACTGACAGCATCATCTGGCACAGGCTATACCTACAAGTGGTCTACAGGCGCTACTACACAGGCTATCACTGTGAGCTCAAACGGCTCATATATAGTGACTGTCTACAACTCTGCACTGGATAGCGCAGTGTCCTCACCTGTAGCGGTGAACGTGGCTGCACTGCCTACTGTGACCCTCAATACTGCAGGCCCGGACAGCATCTGCCCTACGGGCGATACTGCTACCATAGCTGCTACGGCTACAGGCGTATCATACCTCTGGAGCAATGCCGCTACTACTGCCAGCATCCGTGTGGTGCAGGCGGGCAGCTATACAGTGACCGTGACCGATGGCAACCAGTGTACTGCTACCGCAGGCCCTGTGACGGTGGCCTTCAGGCCGGTGCCTACCGCTACCATCACCCGTAGCGGCTTCACCCTCACCGCAGGCGCTGCCAGCAGCTACCAGTGGTACCAGGATGGCAACCTGATAGCAGGTGCTACCTCTCAGACATATGACGTGACCATCAATGGCAACTATACTGTAGTAGTGACCAATGCAGGCGGCTGCTCAGCTACCTCTGCGGCCACCTCGGTAGTGAATGTAGGCATACATGACATCAGCGGCACGGAGTCTCTGGGTGTATATCCTAACCCTACCACTGGTACCTTTACCCTCGTGACCAGCGGCCGTACCGGCGATAAGTATGAGATCTATGACATCCTGGGCCGTCCGGTACAGCACGGCACTATCTCTGCAGACCGCCAGCACATAGACCTCGGTGCACAGGAGTCAGGCATCTATACCATCATGGTGAGCAATGGCAGCCAGCGCGAGGCCATCCGCTTCACCGTGGTGTCAAAGTAATAACCAACCCAATCCTAAACCGGAGCCCTGTACCTCACCTGGTACGGGGCTTTTCTTTTTGTATAAAGGCCTGATACAGAAATAGCCACTCAGTCGGAAAACTTGGGAGAATCAGAAGGTACCGACACCGCTCTTCATCGGAAAAACTTGTCCGTGGTTGGCGTCCTCGCCAACTACGGACAAGGTGACTTTTGCAGTGCTTCACCGGAGGCAAATGAAGAGCGGCACCTGCATTCTCACTCTTATCACAGTATCTACTATTTTGCCCGGACGAAACCGCATGGCCTGTACTCGTGCCACGATATCAGAATAGCGCTCCAGCTCCCGCGGCTGCACCTGTATATCAGATACGCTGCCATCTTTCTCTACCACAAAGCTGACGCGCACCTTCCCCCTGATCACATCTGCAGCGCTATCACTATAGCTCACCTGGTGCAGTGATGACATGAAAGCCGCTTCACCACCTATGTATTCCGGCATGACATCAGCCCATTCATACACATCATTGAGCGTAGCGAAAAAATGATAGGGGTACCCCACGATATTCACCACCTTCAGGCGCGGCCCGAATCGCAGGTCCCCACTAGAAATCTCAGAAGACGAATCTACAGCGCGGATATACCACTGCGCGGAGGCCTCCATACCCGGCATCGTGCAGTCTACCCACACCGTATCTCCGTAGTAGTGCCGGGCATTGAGGGTGACTACATGTAGACCTACGGGCAGTAGCAGGGTGATGAACGTATCTGATGTGTTCATAGGCTTTTCATCCAGCAGCACCTGGCATGCCTTGTCTGTATGTAGCACGAGACGAAAATGCTCACCATAGTACTGGTCAGTATGTGCCTGAGGGTGCGGTGGCCCTACATGCATACGTGACGGCTCACCGGCCCAGAGCTGCAGGCACTGCATCAGAAAGAATAAAAGGACCGAAGTATATTTCACTACAGATACGTGTAGAACGTAAATTAATCCATTCTCCATGAAGCTGGAAACTCCAAATGCAATCATGACAAGCAAGTGACAAAACAGTGGCCTTACCACATGATCGCATGCAGACATCTATAGAATGTCTGTAGCCCAGGACCTTAGGCCAGGGGAACAAAAACAATCTCACAGGCTTTCGCCGAAATAAAGCATGTTTACCTCCGCATGTAGAAGCTACTGCACCAGCTCAAACAGCAGTGGCCGTTCTCCTCCGTCCGTGGTTGGCGAGGACGCTAACCACGGACACCAATCAAAAGAATCATAGTCTTACTTGC
The DNA here is from genome assembly GCA_964537475.1 of uncultured Chitinophagaceae bacterium. Lineage (GTDB taxonomy): Bacteria > Bacteroidota > Bacteroidia > Chitinophagales > LD1 > UBA1941. The sequence goes on from CAZIBY010000001.1 coordinate 372,411, forward strand.
CCAGATTCTTCAGCGTAGCCTTGTGGTGGTGGCCTACGTGATAGATGGTGAAGTGGAGCATCTCGCGCAGGGTGATCTTGCCCAGCAGCGGGTGTGGCAGTATGATAGCATCGAGCTTTTCCTCATCCATCTTCTCCACCTTGCTCGCCAGTTTCTCTACGGTATCTGTCAGCTTGATGATCTGGCGGTTGCGGCTGCTCACACTGACGGGCTTGGGCCGGTAGCGGCCTACAGCCTGACCGCCTGCAGAGAGGCGCTCCTTATATTTAGCCACTACCTCCTCGTAGCTGTGCGAGGGTGCTTTGGCCCGGCCAAAGAGCAGCCGTGGCACAAAACCCGGCAGCTGCATGGCAGTGCGCAGCGGCACTACTGAGCGGTAGATATGGTCCAGCTGGTGGCCGGCAGTCCATTTGCCATCTGCAGCGCGCACGAAATCCTCGTCCGTCTGCGATGACAGCATTACTGCAAATCGCTTATGGTCTTCTCTCAGTCGGGTCGCTATCTCGGATCGGGTCATTCCGGGAGGTTCTTTGGGTTTAGTTTGGGTCTGTCAAGATACGATAAAACCCCGCAAAACCAAATAAACTACGCAGTATGCATCACTTATTCATATGTGGCACCACTATATGTTGCTGTAAAGAACAAGGCCTCTCCTGTAAAAGAATCCTCAGGATAGGGAACATTTAAAAATGTGATACGTATCACTAGTGATCGCGGCCGATCCCTGCCTCAAAAAAAGCTAACCGGCAGCCCCGCGTGGTACTCTACCCGGACCCCCACGGCAGAGAACCAAACACCAGCATATATATGATAGAAGAAGAAGACATCATCATCACTACCACAGACATCAGCCCGCTCATACCTGAGGGTACCCGCGGGCAGGTACACCAGGTGTACGTCACGCATCCGAGGTCTTACCTCATAGAGTTTCTGGATGAGGAGGATACTCCCATAGACACGCTGGAGGTATCAGAGGCATACATAGAGCTGGCCACCAAGTCCGGCAGTATGGCCCTCCACATAGGCCGCCGCGCGTAAATGATGAAGCCCCGTCTCAGCACAGAGACGGGGCTTCATTTTTTGCATCACTGCGGCCTGGCGGAGCTTTGCGTATTAGAGGTTTTGTGTCACATTCATTGTGAATGGACCGGAGTCGGTCGTGCTCGTGCTCACTATGCTGAAGGTAGCGCCCGATACAGAGATACTCACCTTATTGTCGCTGCTCACTGATACGGTAGCAGTGTTTGATGAGCTGCCATTATCCAGCGTGTACAGCTTCGTACCGATATTCATTCCTATATACACCACATTAGACCCGGAGGTGAGGGCGCCTTGCGTATTTACTATCGTGTAGGTACCCGAGGTAGGCGGCCAGGAGTAGAAGTAGCAGCCCACATTATCCACCTCGCCGGTATTGCCATAGGTGGCTACGAGAGATTTGGCGGTAGCGGTGCCCACCGCAGAGTAGGCGCTGTAGGTAGTCCCCTTGTATGACCAGGTGCCTGCTGAGAAGGGATTGTTACTGCTGCTGCAGGATGCGAGCGTGAGGAGGCAGCCGGCCACGACCGCCACGATGAGTTGTTTCATGTATGTATAGTTTTGCTGCGAATGTAGGCATTTTGGCTTTTTCACCAACCCGCTCCTGTGCTTTTAACTACCTGACTCCATGTACTTTCTGATCATCATGATCGGCCTTTTGCACACATATACAGCAGTATCAGATAGATAAATTTCTTATAAAGCTGCCATACGTTTATATTTGATTTCAACCAAACAACCATATACATGAACAAAGTACTCAAGGTCATAGGCGCTGTGCTGCTGGTAGTGGCGGTAGCGCTGGTCATAGGCGGCCTGCTGGGTCCCAAAAGCTTCAAGACTGAGCGCAGTGTGGTGATACATACACCGCGCCACCTGATCTTCACTCAGATATCAGATTACCGCAACTGGCCTAAGTGGTCGCCATGGTACGAGCTGGATACTAACTGCCGGTATGAGTACTTTGGTACGCAGGGCGAGGCAGATGCCGGCTACCGCTGGCAGGGCAATAAGAAAGCCGGACAGGGCGAGATGCTCACCATAGAGATAGCACAAGATATGCGCCTTGTATCACGGCTGCACTTCATCCAGCCGTTTGAGTCTGTGGCCCACGCTACCTTTACCCTGGATAGTGCGGCAGATGGAGATACCAAGGTGACCTGGGGCTTTGCCAATGATATCCCATTTCTCATGCGCCCTATGATGCTCTTTATGAATATGGAGAAAATGATAGGCTCAGACTTTGAGAAAGGCCTGGCCAAACTGAAGAAAGTCTGCGAGGCTGCACCCGCTGCCTCTGAGCTGGAGATCATGACCATGGACCTGCCCACCCAGACGTATATAGCCTACCGCACGCAGACCTCTACAGACTCTGTGAGCGCACTCTTCCCACGCTGGATGCCTAAGGTGTATGATTATGTCAAGACCCACAAACTCGAGATGGCCGGAGCACCGGCGGGCCTCTACTATACCTGGGACCCTGAGCACAAAAATACAGATATGGCCATCGCTATCCCGGTGAAGAATGCCGGCAAGGGCGAGGGCGACTACCAGGTGCTCACCATACCTGCCACCAAGGCAGTAATGGCAAAGTACTTCGGTCCATACAATGAGAAGATGGCCGAGACACACAGCGCTCTCGGAGCCTTCATAGCAGATCAGAAGCTGACCAAGAAAGCCCCTGTGATCGAGTCTTACGTGACCGATCCCGCTACAGAGAAAGATCCCGCCAAGGTGGAGACAGACATCTACTATCCGGTAGAGTGATCATACTACTCATATCATAGCCGGCAAAAAATGCTTAAAGGCGCTCTGTTACAGAGCGCCATTTTTATATTCGCCCGCCAGGGGCCATCGTATTGAGTCTTTGCTTCGTATTGTCAAGATGCCTTGACCGGGCTGGCCAGGAGATAGTCCATACGCGAGATAGCAGTGCTGAGGTTATTTGATACACTGCGCATCAGCATCGCCTCTCTATCACTCAGCAGGCCGGATGATAGCTGCATCCGCACATTGGTCAGCAGCTTTTGCATGTCGGTATGCGTCTGGCGGAGCTGCTGGTCTTTGATCAGGTAGTTCATGTGTTTGGTTTTTTCAGGGTGGACAAAAGGAGACGCCAGGACAGGAGTAGATATGCACCCACCCCTGTCCTGGAAGAGTTTTACAAAGCCTTTTACCTGGGGCCGGAGGCGCCGCTCATGCCTGTAGTACCGCTGGGGCCTGTATGGCCTGTCATACCTGTGGAGCCACTATGGCCACGACCGGTCGCACCGGTGCTACCACCATGGCGACCTGAGGAGCCCGTAGAGCCGGTGTAGCCCGAGCTACCTGTGTGCCCTGTAGAGCCTGTGCCTCCCATATTGCCGGAGGGGGGTGTAGAATTTTGAGATGGGGTGCTGTTGCCGCTGCCGCTCTGAGTGCCGGAGCTCTGGGCAGATACAGCCATAGCAGTGCAGACCATAGCTGCTACTGTAAGGATCCTGATGTGCTTCATTGTGTGTTTGGTTTTGGCTGTATGCACCAAAGGCTGTGCCATCACATAGCAGAATGTGCTATGCGTTGCCTTATCAGACAACGCCCTCTCCGGCGCTCCGATGCAGCACATTGAAAGCTAACACTCTACTCCACCGAAGTCCTGACAAAGTATTTTTCGTCTCGCCTGACGCTCTCTGATCACCACACCTCACACAGGCAAAGCCTTCCCCCCATGAGGCACAAAATCTGTGCAGCCATATCAGGGTATTTTTGCCGCAAATGATCTAATGCTTTAGCAGCGTGTTGCTTAGCCCGTTTCCCCAAACTACGGTTGATATTTTGCTGCATGGCCACTCGGCCCTCAGGCCTATTTCTCTAACCAAAAAACAACATACTATGCAAAAGTCATCAGGCAGGAGCCATAGCGGCTCCAATGGATCTCACAGTTCGCGCAGTGGTAGCTCCTCATCATCTCGCAGCACCGGGTCGCGCGGCGGCTCTTCCTCACGTGATAGCCACAACCACAATCCCGAGGGGCACAACCAGTACACCTCAGGCCGCAGTAGCTCAGGCCGCTCATCGGGTAGCTCTTCATCCTCATCACGCGGAGGATCATCTTCATCCTCATCACGTGGTGGCTCCTCATCGGGCCGTTCCTCTTCATCATCCTCACGGTCAGGTATGAGCCGTGGCACTTCATCTGACATGCGCGGTGGCTCATCTCGTGGCCAGGAGCGCGATGACCGTGGCCGCTACTCAGACTCAGACAGCGACTACCGCTCTTCATCCTCCCCTTCGCGCGGGGGCAGGTCCGGCCGCAGCAGCCACAATAACAATCCGGAAGGTCACAATCAGTACACCTCGGGCCGCAGCGGCAGCTCCGGGTATGATATGAACTATGACTCTGACCGCCGCTCATCGCGTCATAGCGGCCAGGGACGCGGCGGATACAATAACAACCCTGAAGGTCACAATCAATACGGTGCCGGACGCAGTGGCTCATCATCACGCCAGTCTGACTACGACCAGGGGTATGGCCGCTCATCCCGCAGTGGCAATAGCTACGGCAACAACAATGAGGGCCGCGGTCAATATGGCTCCGGTCGTAGCAGCGCATCAGGCCAGTATGACTATGAGCGCAGCCATGACTCCGGCCGTGGACTGGATAGCTATGATGAGGACTACGATCAAAACTATGACGACAATCAGCGTAGCCGCAATACCTTCCGCGATGATGACGACTACAGTGGCCGTGGCTCCAGCCGCTATGATGAGCACTATGACTCAAACCGCGGAGGTCTGCGTGAGTATGGCGATGACGACCGCTCCGGCCGTAGCAGCTACGACGAGTATGACGAGGACGACAACTATGACGAAGAAGGCTATGATGATGACCAGTACGGAGAGTCTGACGACTATGACTCAGACTACGACCGTGGTGGCCGCCGCAGCCGCTAGTCTATAAACAAAAAATGCTGATCCCGAGAGCAAGCGCTGCAGAGCGCTTGCTCTTTTTTATGCGTATGCTATGATCAAGTGCTTGCGTACTGCCTCCATTGCGCTTACATATGTATTCAGGCCTTCTTCCAATCATAGAAATACAGCTCCCTCTCATTAGACCCGTCATCGTAGAAATTCATCACCGTATAGGCGGGTGCAAACTCCTGGTTATTGCCGCCCCACCAGGCACCGCACACTGCGCCATTGCAGTAGTAGGTGGTGCCGAGGTAGTCGAGCTGGTCTATCAGGTGTATGTGGCCGGAGAGGCAGGCCTTTACATTGCCGGCTTTGTAGAAAAGCTGTTTGAGTTCTTTTGCATCGTCATGCTGGTTGGAGCCTGAGATGGTCCAGCGGTTGTTGTGGTTCTTTGCCCCGTCAAAAAGCGTGCAGATGGCCAGTATCGGTATGTGGGAGACCACACAGACATATTTATCCTTTGGCGTCTCATCCAGCGTCTTCTTCAGCCAGTCCATCTGCTCGTCATCCAGCCTGGCCAGGTAGCCCGGTATCACAGGCTTGGGGTGCACGCTATCCAGTATGATAAACCGCCACTGCCCCTTATCAAAACTATAATAGGACTTTGCTATCTGAAACTCCTCGCAGGCCCACTTCTTGCCCTCGGCATAGGAGGCGCGGTTACGCGTCACATTGTAGTGATCATGATTGCCCAGTGTGTGATAGAGCTGCAGGCTGTTCTCATTTTTCATCGTAGCGTGAAAGACCTGCCACATCGCCTTCACGCGGTCCTTTGGCGTAGACATCGCATCCATGATAGAGTCGCCGCCGGTGATAATGAAGTCGGGCTTTTCCGCCAGGCCATTCAGCGTGTGCAGTGCGCGCGCCATGCCGTACTCAGGCACCGCACCCGGCTGCACATGTATGTCTGTGATATGCGCTACGCGCAAAACCCTGCGTGCTGTTTTCACATTGGCAGGAGTAGCGGCAGCTATCAGAGGTGAGGCTCCAGCGGCAATGCCGGCCAGACCCGCTGCGCGGAGAAAGGATCTACGGTCCAGTTTATGATCTGACATAACGATAGTTTGTGGCTACAATATCTGCAATCTGCTGACACCACCAAGGGGTCAATGGTTAAGTATCTGTGAAATGTAATGAACAACTCTCCTACCCGTCCCAACTGATATGAAACGCAGATATTACCCTAAAAATCTATATGTGGTATGATAGTTGTTATCGGCAATAAAGGCAGACAGTATAATGTAGCAAAATGAGTTGGCATAAAAGCCAACACCAAAAACATTTTACCTTCGCTATCAATACATTACAAACGTTTTTACCGAAATGCAAATCCTACATTTCCTCAAATTCGTTTATAGATTGTATGTTTGCTTTAGTGTACAAAATGACATTGTGGAATACATGAATATTACCTTATGAACACCACTAACATTTTTCTTATAGCCGGCATGGGAGACACCCCCAGCTACATCATAGGAGTGATCGGTTTTATCATCGTGCTGGCGCTTTTCCTGCGCTTTGTACTCTTTGACAATACTCCTAAAGAATACAAGCATAATCCTAACGACTGAATCGAAATCGGATATGTGATTTCCGATTTCGGCAGCATAGCACTCGGGCGTTAGCGTTTGTTATTCTTTTCCGGTTTCCCCGTTTTCAAAATTCATCTATCTTCCGCGCTCTAACTCACTAGCATGATAGATGTGACACAGGCGCGGTTTCAGACGCTCAGCATACACTACGCCGGCAATAAGAACAACGGCGATCAGCTGATCCTCTCTACGCAGCCCATAGACCTGACAGACGACTCGCTGCGAGACGACCTCCTGCAGTATTTCCTCATCCACTTTCGCAAGCCGGAGTATTACCGCTTTCATCATACAGAAGATGTAAAACTGAATACGGTCTATCACCTCTGCGACAAAATATTCAGCGGAGAAGGAGATACACATGAGCTGACGCAAAGCATAGCACGCTACCTCTATGATAAGTCCATCCACCCAAACATCCGTGGCGGTGAGGTGTATGTGGCCCACTTTCGCAGCCTGATACTGGACGGCGACCTGATGGATGGCATCGGCATCTTCAAGACCGAATCAAAGAGCAACTTCTTTAAGGTGTATAATGATGATGGCATCTTCTCGGTGGCTGAGGACATAGGCATCAGTGATGAAAAGCTGGACAAGGGCTGCCTGATCTTTCATACGAAGAAGGCCGAGGGCTACCGCGTATCTATCATAGACAATACCAACAAGAGTGAGGAGGCGCGCTACTGGCGTGATGACTTCCTCGGGCTGGCTGTGGCCAATGACGACTACCACAAGACACAAAATATGCTCACGATGACCAAGAACTTCATCAAGGAGCAGATGCCGGAGGAGTTTGCCGTGGAGACCACAGAGCAGATAGCTATGCTCAATAAGTCAGTCGAGTTTTTCAAAAAGCATGAGCAGTTCGACTTTCAGGAGTTTGCCACCGAGGTGATGCAGGCACCTGCGGTGAAAGAATCTTTTGAGAAGTACAAGCAGGCATATGAGCAGGATACGCAGACGCGTGTGCATGATCAGTTTGACATATCAGATAGCGCAGTAAAAAAGCAGCAGCGCATCTTCAAAAGCGTCCTGAAGCTGGACAAGAACTTTCACATCTACATACACGGCGACCGCGAGCTGATAGAGAAAGGCTACGACCCGGAGCGCAATATGAACTTTTATAAGGTCTACTTCCGCGACGAGACGTCGGGGTAGTTATCAATTGACAATTGATAATTGACAATTAATTATTATCAGTGCCTTTGTCATCAATGAGATTAATAGAGGAAGGGCGGAACGATGTTGTTACTTTATATTACTCGTATTCCGTGTCCCATTTTTCAGGCACAGATTTTGGCATATCCTCACTTATGAAAAGTAACATCATCACCCTGGACAAAGGTCAGAGCACCACACTGCAAACAGAAACCTTTAGCGAATTACACATTTCACTCAAAGAAGGCCAACAAGACTACAGCCTGCAAGTAACGGGTGGCGGAGCCTCACATGAGGTCACGATACACAACATCACTAAGCCAGTAGATGTAAATCCTAAGTCAGAAGTTACGCTCACCCTCACAAAAGGCGATGCCAATGTCTCCTACGACTTTATGGTTTGGCTGAAGTAGATTTTTGAGATTCAACGACGATTGTTTTGATCATGGTGTAGTGTCTTTCACGCATCGTACCGATAGACCTGCTACGTAAGCATTACCTAGCAGGCCTGCCGCGCCTCCGTTAGTCCCCATGCCTATACACCAGGCCACACCATTGCTGCCTGAGGCTGACCAGAAACACGCCCCGTAACCCTTATCGGTAAAATTTCCATCCTCATAGCGATACCCTCCCGGTGCTGCTGAGAAACCTGACGAATTATCACCCTCCTGACCATGCATCTTCCAGCCATTCGTTGTCTCCATTTTTCGGCCAGCTACGCTGCCTCCCCCGAGTACGTGGGTCACTTGCTGTAGCTCTTCTACTCCGGGCACGTGCCAGTGTACAGGGCAGAGGCCGTGAGTGTCCGCCACCGCATACCAGTTATAAAGTTTGCCGTAGGTAGAATTGTTGGTCGAGTCTCTGTCATAGTAGCACCAGGTGCCTACTTTGCTATATTTCCATTCCCCTTTATTTTGCATCTGTCTGATCGCAGTGCCATCGCGGTAGTGTTTGGTTTGGAGATTTTCAGCCATCCATGTCTGCTTGCCTATAGAGATAGTCCTATAGCTATTACCATCCACATCCATCACTGTCTGTGCGACAATAGGACTAAGTAAAATTATATATAAGAGAAAGAATGCAAGGCTGCTTTTCATAATTGCTATGTTTAGTAAGTGGCAAAAGTATAATATGCATATAACTCAGTATTTCGACAAAAGCCACAAACAAATTATCCATTGTCAATTACCTAAGGCTCTACCAGCAGCCTGCTGAAGCTCTCATAGTCGGTTTCAAAAAACTCTGTACCTAGCTTGTCACTGGTGATACAGGTCTCCGGCATGCGCAGGCGGGCTATATCGCGCCCTTGATAAACCTGCGTCTTTGCATTAAAGCAGTAGTACACCAGCGCCGTCTTTTTCTCCACCCGCTCAAATGCTGCCGCTACTTCTCTGAGCAAGGCAGCCTCATCATAGCCGTCGAGTATCTCACCCGTCACGCGGCTGCGCAGTGCATGTGCACCGCCGCGCTTGGCCAGTACTTCCTTGCGAAAAGTGACATACTCTGAGGAATCTACTACCATAAATCTCGTAGCAGTATGTGAGATCCAGCCGACCCTGGTCTCGGGGTGCAGGTAGTGACCATCCTGCCGGAAGTAGTACACCATGTAGTATTTGCGCGCTCCGTAGCGCACTGAGGCAGACTGCAGCCAGGCGAAGTTTTGCGGAGTACCACCTATCAGGCCGCTGTCGGTGCGCTGTATCTCTTTATCACAGATCACATTGTCATTGGCTATGAGCTTATCTGTGGTGCGATTTTGCTTCCAGCCCGTGGCATGGGTGAGCTGTTCAGACTTTTTTATGATGGTCACAGCGCCTTTGTCCTGCGCGTGGCAGGCGGTAGCCAATAGTAAAAGTGCGAGCGCGTAGTACAGTTTCATCACGACAGCAATATGGTTTCGTATGAAAATAGCACATGCTGCCGAGGGCTGCAAGGGGCATTTTCGGCTTTTTGGCAAGTAACTGATTTCTACCATGATTGCTTCACATTCTTTAACTGTGCGTATAGCGATAACATCAGTATGGCATCGTATCTTAGGTATACTAAACCACCTTGCTATGAAAAGATCACTCCCCCTCCTCGCAGTCATTATTTTTATTAGTTGCGCATTTGTATGGACCAAGACATCCAAAGTACAGCAGCACCCTGTGACCCCGGCCATGCAGACCAATGCACTCACACAGTTCTTTGACAATCCTTCTAACAAGAGCAGAAAGCGCTCGACTGTCAATGAACTACGTCATCACCCTGCCGCCATACTGCCATATATGCTGGGCGAGGTGGCCATGAGAGCCCCGGTACATAGCTTCCACACAGCTGCAGATGATGCCGTGACCTATCTGATAAACGGTGAGCGCAGCATATTTTCGCGGGCACCGATGCCGCAGTATGAGTATGTAGCACACATACAGGTGAGCGGTATGGATATGATAGTATATCGCAGTGCCCGCATGTATAGTGACGATGTATACCCTGTGCAATATGAGATGGCTATGCTGGATAGTATAGTAGGCATGACAGGTATCGGCACCATAGCCAGCCTTACCAGCCCCCAGGCCTACACAGACGCGCGCATAGATGCTGACGGCACAGTGACCTCTACGGACTATAAACTGACATGGCGTGAGGACCCGCTCAAAGTAGGTTATAAAAACAATAAAGTAGCGTCCCGGACAGCCGTGGAGACCCACGTAGCGAGCATAGGCGCAGGTGGCCTACTCGTTCCGGTCAAAACGATAAGGGGATCGATAAAGTTCAACTGATCACATCACAAAGCCCATCTTCTTCATCTCCTCCCAGAAGTTGGGATAAGACTTTGCCACCACGTCTGCATCTTCTATCGTGATGGTGCCGAGCAGCGCCAGCGGTGCGAAGGCCATAGCCATGCGGTGGTCATTGTACGTGCGGATGGTCTGGTGCGACATGGCAAAGGTACCATCCAGCACAAATACGCCTGGGCTATCCTCCAGCAGCCGCACATTAAATTTCTGCAGCTCACTCTGCAGGGCGGCTATGCGGTCGGTCTCCTTGATCCGCAGCGAGTCCATACCCGTAAAGGTGGCCTTGATATTTTTGGCTGCACAGATCACGATGATGGTCTGCGCCAGGTCGGGATAGTTGGTAAAGTCAAAAGCCGCGCTGGTGGCTGCGTCGGTACAGTTCAGCGTCACACCGCTCCCTGTCTGCATGGTATTGACACCTATCAGGGCACCCCACTCCGCCATCTTTTTATCTCCCTGCGCAGCGCCCAGCGTGAGGCCTCGCAGGTTTAGCTCGCAGGAGTCAGCGAGGGCCGCCACACCATACCAATAGCTCGCCGCAGACCAGTCCATAGAGGCTATCATAGTGACAGGGGCAAAGCGCTGCCTGCCTATGCGGATGCACTGGCTGCCCTCTATATAGGAGATACCGGCCTTGAGCAGTACATCCAGCGTCAGGTGTATATATGGCTGGGATACCAGCGGCGTGGTGAAGTATATCGTGAGCCCGTGAGGCAGCACAGGCGCTATCATGAGGAGCGCCGTGATATACTGGCTGCTCACATTGCCAGCTATATGTACTTCGCGTTTGGTCTGGGTGAGCGGCACCGGTATGATCTCCAGCGGCGGGTAGCCCTCCTGCCCCTTGTACTCTACTTTGAATCCTATCTCGCGCAGCGCATCTACCAGTATGCCGATAGGCCGCTCATGCATACGGTCTGAGCCGGATATGATCTTGTACTGGCTCGTGGCGCAGTAGTATGCTGTGAGAAAGCGCATGGCTGTGCCTGCATCGCCTATATTGATATTGAGCTCCTTTGAGGCGAGGCCTTCCTTCATCTTGATCGTATCTAGCGAGTCAGACAGATTGTCAGCATGGAGCTCACCACCGGAGAGCGCCTGTAGTATCAGCAGCCTGTTGCTTTCACTTTTTGAGGTCGGTAGTTTGATCTCGCCGCGTAGCTTGCGGCGCGTGTGACTGATGGTCAGGTTAGGCATTCGTACGCACGTTTATTTATGATATACCATTATTGTACCAAATGCAGGCCTCTCGCACCTGCTCCTCTCCCACTGCTACATCCACGGCATAGCTGCCTATACCGGTGATCAGTGCCATGCGGCGTGTAGCACCTGCATTTTTCTTGTCTTGCGCAGAGAGTGCGATGATAGCGCTTATCTCCTCTGTGCTGAGCACCGGCAGGTCAAAATACCTGCGCAGCACAGTGAGTACACGGTCGGCATCCTCCTCAGGCAGTATACCCAGATGCTGTGCTGTCAGGGCCTCTACAGCCATACCTATGGCTATAGCCTCGCCGTGCAGCAGTGGCGCATCAGTACTGAGGCGGTGGCTCTCCAGTGCATGGCCTATCATGTGGCCGTAGTTTAGCGCCTTGCGTATGTTTTGCTCGTCAGGATCTGCCTCGGTAAAATGCGACTTGATCCGGACCGCCTTTTCTATCATAGCGAGATCATAGCTGAGTTTCTGGCTCTGCTCCACTGCGTGGAAAGCCGCCGCATCAGCTATCAGGTAGTGCTTGATCACCTCTGCCATACCGGAGCGTAGCTGCCGCTCGTCCAGTGTAGTGAGAAAGGCAGGGCATATCAGCACTGCTGCTGCCTCGCGGAAAAGGCCGATCTGATTTTTATAATTGTCAAAGTCCACGCCTGTTTTGCCGCCTACGCTGGCATCTACCATAGCGAGTAGTGTAGTAGGCACGTGTACGAAGTCTATACCGCGCTTGTAGCAGGATGCTGCAAAGCCGCCCATGTCGCAGATCACGCCACCACCCAGATTGATGAGCAGCGCGCGGCGGTCGGCATTCCTGTGCGTGAGCGCAAACCAGATGATATCGCAGCTCTCCAGAGTTTTATGTTTCTCTCCGCTTTTGACCCTGATCACAAATGCATCGGTCAGTGCCTCATGCACCAGCGGCAGGCATTGCGCCTCCGTGTTTTCATCACAGAGGATGAAAGTAGCGCTATAGCCGGCACTCAGCTTTGCGAGCTGCTCCTTTAGTGTGGCGATGTCCTGATGAAATGAGATGTTTGACATAATAAAGATTTACCGCAGAGGAGCGGAGACGCGGAGATAATCTATTTCACATACACTGTCTTCACATTCACAAATTCATGCAGGCCAAACTCAGATAGCTCCCTGCCAAAGCCGCTGCGCTTGACCCCGCCAAAAGGCAGCCGCGCATCTGACTTTACGATATCATTGATGAAAACGTTTCCTGCCTCCAGCTCTGGTATCAGTTGCTCTGCCGCACGGGCATCGGCAGTCCATACAGATGCACCGAGGCCATATTGCGATTGATTGGCCAGACTGACCGCCTCAGCGGTATCAGCAGCGCGCACCAGCGTCCACACCGGCCCAAATATCTCCTCCTCAAAGGCCACCATGCCGGGCTGCACACCCTCCAGCACCACAGGCGCCACGAAGTTGGCATTGCCCGTCTCCGTCGTGTCATGCACATGTGGCCTCGCACCCTGCGCGATGGTATCTGCTATCTGCCTGCGCACTTTATCTGCCAGGTCGGGGCGCGCCAGCGGTCCTATCTGCGTGTCTTCATCCATGGGGTTGCCCACTTTGAGCGCCATCACTGCGGCTATCAGCTTTTTGCTAAAGGCCTCATACGCGCTGCCTACTGCTATGAAGCGCTTGGCGGCATTGCAGCTCTGGCCTGAGTTGATAGCGCGCGACTTGATCGCGCCGGCCACGGCCAGGTCCATATCAGCATCCGGCAGGATGATAAAGGGGTCATTGCCGCCCAGTTCTATCACGGCCTTCTTGATATGCTGGCCCGCCAGTGAGGCTATGATGCTGCCGGTAGCATCACTACCGGTGAAGCTCACTCCTCGTACATCAGGATGTGCTATTACTTTGGCCGCGTCCTCATTGCTCAGGTAGTACTTCAGCAGGGTGCCATGCGGCATGCCAGCCTCGGCAAACGCCTGCTCTATCGCCTCTGCACAGCCGGATACCGATGGCGCATGCTTCAGGACCGTGACATTGCCGGCCATAAGTGAGGGCACCGCAAAGCGGAACACCTGCCAGAAGGGAAAATTCCACGGCATGACAGAAAAAATAATACCCAGCGGCTCAAAGGCGATATAGCTTCTGGAGGCATTGGTCACGACCGGCTCCGGTGCCAGCATACGCGCTGCCCCGTCTATGTAGTAGTCAAATGCTGTCAGTACTTTATTGATCTCGTAGAGGGACTCTTTGTAGGGCTTGCCCATCTCCTGAGTGATGAGGCTGGCGTAGCGCTCCTTGTTGCGCTCCAGCACATCTGCCAGGCGGCGCATATGCGCACCGCGCGCAGCTATGGTCAGGCGGCGCCATTTGTCAAACGCATCACGGGAGATCGCAAGGTCGGGGAAACTATCAAGTGCAAAATCGCGGATGACCCTGCCTGTATACGGGTCCATGCTCTGGTACTTCATGCCTCAAAAATACCTAATCCAAAGCTTTCTGCCCAATGTACTGCCAGCGCGACACCGTATGCATATGACTAACATCACACGACCAAACGGATATTGATTTTCAATAAACATACAATTAACAATGCAACGAATGTTGGGATTTTAAGGTCAAATAAATATTCAGATATAACTAAGTATTTGTTAGATTTGAACGTAACCCTTTTCACATCAATAATCATCCGGTAAGATGAAGAAACTTTTACTGCTATTCTCAGTTGTTCTTTGCTTTTCCTTTTTCAGCCGACTATACGCCAGCCACGTGATGGGCGCCGACCTGACATTCACCTGTCTGGGGCCCAATCAGTACCGTGTGACCCTGACCGGCTACCGTGACTGTACGGGTATAGACATGTCGGGACCACAGACCATCAGTGTACACTCTGCGCAGTGTGGAGTGACCACCTCGCTCACCCTGCAGCAGGCAGGCCCGCCGGTAGATATCACTCCTATCTGCTACTCTCAGACCTCGGCCTGCCATGGCGGATCAGGGATAGGCGTGGAGAAATACACCTTTACCGGTATACTGAACCTGCCCGCCGGCTGCGGCAATGACTGGGTGCTGAGCTGGAATATGTGCTGCCGCAATGCCGCCATCACCACACTGAGCAATCCCAGCAACGAAAATTTCTACATCGAGGCGCATCTGGATAATACCACCACAACTTGTGATAACTCTCCTGTATTCTCCAATGATCCTGTGGCCGTATACTGCAATAACTATCCGCAGTTCTTCAACCACGGCGCTACAGATGCCGATGGCGACTCCCTCTACTTCTACCTGATGAACTCGCTCAACAATCCCGGCAGCACTGTAAGCTACTCCGGCGGCCACAGCGGTACGAACCCTATGACCACCTCATCAGGTACCATTATCAATAGTGCTACAGGGCAGCTCTCCTTCACACCGAGCCAGACACAGATCGCAGTACTGAAAGTAGGTGTGGATGAATATCGCAATGGCGTGCTGATAGGCCACATAGAGCGCGATATGCAGATCATCGTGACCACCTGCAATAACAGTCCGCCAGTGGCCGGTGGTATCAATGGTGCACCATCTACCAACCCCGCCTCTTATGTCTACAACACTACTGCCTGTTCTAACTTCTGTTTTACAGTACAGACCTCTGACCCCAATGCGGCAGACAGTACCTACTGGCGCTTCCTGGCCAATGACCTGCCGGGCGCCACCTGCACCTCATCAGGCGGCCTGCATCCTACCCTCACCATCTGCTGGGCACCTACGCAGGCAGATGTGGGTACACATAGCTTTGTGCTCGCACTGCATGACAATGCCTGCCCTTATAACGCTACTGCCTCACAAGGCTTCACGGTGAATGTGGCCGCAGCCAGCAATCCTCCTGTGGATGCGGGCCGGGATACGACGCTCTGTCCGGGTCAGACGGTCACGCTCCATGCCAGCAGCACCGGCTCTGTGACCAGCTACGTATGGGGCGATGGCACCACTACCCATACAGGCCAAAACTGGAGTGTCAACCCAAGCGTAACTACTATCTACACTGTGACCGCCACCTATAGCAATGGCTGCCAGCTCACGGACCAGGTAGTGGTTTCGCGTGATGTGCCGCCATCGGTCAGTGCTTTCCCGGTCACGAGCACCATATGCTCCAGCTCAGACAGTATACAGATCTCAGCCTTTGCCTCAGGCAATGTGACCTACTCCTGGACGCCTACGGCAGGCCTCTCCTGCACCACCTGCGCCAATCCTAAAGCCTCTCCGCCGGCTACGACCAACTATCAGGTGGTAGCCATAGACGCGGCCGGCTGCCCGGGTACCCCTTTCACAGTGACTGTCAATCTCTCTCCGCCGCCGCCGGTGCAGAGCTGCTCTGTGATATATGCCACTACCAATGGTACAGGCGGCGGGTCGCAGTCCAGCCCGGCCAGTCTGGCCACAGCGCTCAGTCTGGCGCAGTGTAATAATGCTGTGATCAAACTGGCACAAGGCACCTACAATATCGACAACCCTATCACCAATATCACAAGCTACACGACCATAGAAGGTGGCTGGGACCCTGTGACCTGGGTCAAATCCAGTACACCCGGCATCACTGTGATACATCGCACCACAGCCAATATGGAAGGCGCCTCAAATAATAAACGGCTCGTGGCCATCTACATGAATGGCAGTAGCTACTTCCGCTTTCAGGATCTGACCATTGAGACAGCCAACTGTCCTGCTACACCGGCTACAGATACATTCGGATCGAGCAACTATGTGGTCCACATGACCAATTGCTCTAACTATAAATTCGTACGCTGCCAGATCATACCGGGTGCAGCCTCTAATGGTACTCCGGGTATCGCAGCCTCAGGTGCCGGTGCCAATGGCCACAATGGCAGTAATGCCAGCGGTAGTGCGCGGGCAGGAGCACCGGGTGGTGCCGGCCCCAACGCGGGTGGCAACGGTGGCCAGGGAGGTAGTGGTGGTACCACATCCGGTGGCTCAGGCACAGCGGGCACAGCAGGTACAGGTACCGGTGCCGGAGCCGGTGGCGCTGGCGGTGGCGGTGTGACGATATGCGCGACCAACGGGCAGCCCGGCGGCAATGGTGCTAATGGTACTATAGGCAGCACCGGAGCCAATGGCACTCCGGGTGTGATAGGCGGTGGCCTCTTCCTAGGCGGGAGCCGCGGTGTAGATGGTACTGCAGGTACCAACGGTGCCGGTGGTGGTGGTGGTGGTGGCAATGGCGGCGCAGGCCTTAATTATGATGGCTCCGGCGGCGGCGGCGGTGGCAGTGGTGGCCTGGGCGGTCCCGGTGGCACCGGTGGCGGCAGCGGCGGCGGCAGCTTTGGCGTCTTCCTGAATGGCAACGGCAGCAACGGAGTATTTCTCCAGACATACATCGGACCAGTAGTGCCAGGCACTGGTGGTATAGGTGGTGTAGGGGGTGCCGGCGGTACTGGCGGCATAGGCGGCCAGGGTGGCCAGAGCGGATCTAACTGTCAAAATAATAACGGCGATGGCGGAAATGGCGGAAATGGTGGCCAGGGCGGAAATGGTGGCACCGGGGCCGATGGCACCGGGGCCCGCATCTACCTGGCCTCAGGCACAGCGCTGACACAGGCAGATAGCAGTTTTGCACTATCAGGCCAGCCTACTATCACTGCTCAGGATATCTCCTGTACCAATCATGATGATGTACTCTCATCTGCCGCATCAGGCACGTGGAATACAGGCACAGGCGCTACTGTACCATCAGGTACAGGTGCATCTATCACTACGCAGTACACCACTACAGGCCGCAAGGATATAGTCTACAATGCCAATACATACAGCGGCTTTGTCAATATCGCGCTGAACCAGTCTACCTTTGTGCCGGTGATCCAGTCATCAGCGCCGGTGCTGCATACTGATACTTTCTGGGTGTGCAAAGGCTCTACGGCCAATTTCAATATACAGATAGCCTCCGGCGATACGTTCCAGTGGAACTTTGGCGGAGCTACTACACCTAATACTTACTACGGCGCCAATGTCCAAAACCTCACAGGGCTCACGTTTAATACAGTGGGCACCTTCCAGATAGTAGCACGTATCAAGACGAGCTGCTGCGGCTGGTCGCCATGGGATACGGCATACATACTCGTAGAGCCCAATGCTACTATCGGCTATACCGGTCCTACCAGCTTCTGTGCAGGAGATAGCGTACACATCATACTCAGCGGTACGGGTAGCTCCTACTCATGGGCACCTGTAGCGGGTGTCAGTAATCCTACCGGCTCAGACGTGTACATATCGCCGCAGGTCACCACTACCTACCTCGCTACTGCCTACAGCCCGCGCGGCCTCTGCAATGCAGATACGTCTATCACCATCACCAAGCAGCTGCCACCTACGCTGACCTTCACTACCACACCGGCAGCGTGCGGTGCTACGGGCAGCGCTACTGTCTTCCCTAGCCCATCGGCCACCTATACCTATACGTGGAACACCACGCCGGTGGTGAATGCAGCGACCATCAGCAATAAACCTGCCGGCACCTATACCGTCACGGTGACCCCGCAGGGTACCACCTGCTCTGTATCAGCGTCTACCTCTATCAGCGCCAACGGCGCGGTACAGGCTTATTTTATCAAAGTGATACAGCCATCCTGCTACGGTCAGTGCAATGGCGCCATCAAGGTAAAAGCAATAGGTGGTACGGCACCCTTCTCCTATCACTGGGCACAAAGCGCGGCCAATATCGATAGCTTTAACAATCTCTGTATCGGCAGCTACTCTGTGACGATCACCGATGCCAATAGCTGTACCTCATCGGCCACGGTGACACTCACACAGCCGGCGCAGCTGCTCGCTGTGATACTGGATAGTGTGAGCCCGCGCTGCCCGGGCCAGTGTACCGGCTACGCCCGCGGTGACGGTCAGGGTGGTACCGGTTCGTATACATTCCTCTGGAGCAATGGCTATACCGGAACGCGTGATAGCCTACTATGCCCCGGCACGTATACCATCAGCGTAGCAGATGCAAACGGATGTACGGCATCAGCCAGCACCACCATCCGCAACTCGCTGCCTATGTCCATTGCCTTTACTACGATCAATGACAGTTGCTACAATAAATGTGATGGCCGCCTGAGAGCTAGTGTCACAAACGGCCACAGCCCATTCACCTATCTGTGGAGCAACGCACACACCGGACCGCTCGATAGCAATCTCTGTGTGGGCATGTACCGTGTCACCGTCACAGACTCCCTGGGCTGTACCAAGACAGATAGCAGTGCCATCACGCAGCCTACACAGCTCACTACCTCTATAGCAAACCAGATCAATGATAGCTGCTTCGGCCAGTGCAATGGCGTGCTCACAGCCACAGCCTCGGGCGGCACCTCGGGCTACAGCTATATCTGGAGCAATGCGGGTACGACTGGCCCATCTGATGCAGGCCTGTGTATAGGCACCTACCGGGTCACGGCCACAGATGCGCTGGGCTGTACAGCCACGGTATCTGCTACCATCACGCAGCCTACCGTGCTCACGGTGACCATCCCTACCTCGCATAATGACAGCTGTAGCGGCCAGTGCAATGGAGACGCGACTGCTGCGGCCTCCGGTGGTACCGGTCCATATACCTATACATGGAGCACGGGAGCCAATGGAGCCACCGCTACCGGCCTCTGCGCAGGTACAGTGACTGTCACTGCTCATGATGCCAATGGCTGTACCGCTACTGCCAGCAAGACCATCACAGAGCCGACTCCGCTAGTACTCACGCTCGTCAGTACACACAATATCTCCTGCTATGGTGGCAACGATGGCCAGATAGTAGTGAGTGCATCAGGTGGTACAGGGCCATACCTATATGGTATAGACGTACCTACTCCGCAGCCTACGGGCACCTTCAATAACCTTACGGCAGGTGTACATATAGTAGGCGTGTATGATGCCCACGGCTGCTATGACACACTGCACATCACGCTGGCTCAGCCGCCAATATTCGCAGCCGATACCATATCTACTACGCAGGTCACCTGCTACGGCCTCAGTAACGGTACTATCACCCTCGGTGTGATAGGCGGCACCTATCCATACACCTACTCATGGCCGGGTGTCACTCCTGCCAATACAGACAGCATAGCAGACAACCTGCCCGCTGCTACCTATACCGCCTACGTGACCGATGCTACCGGCTGCCGCGATACGGTGGTCACAGTGATCACACAGCCGGCACAGCTCACCGCTACTGCTACTACTGACAGCATCTCCTGCCACGGTGGTACCGATGGCAAAGTCTTTATCAGCGCTACGGGTGGCACACAGCCATACGTATACCAGCTGGATGGTACAGGCCCGACACAGGCTGCCGATAGCTTCCTCAACCTGGCTGCAGGGCCACACAGCGTGACCATCTATGATGCGTATCAGTGCTCCTATACGGTGAACTTCACTATCGTAGACCCTCCTCTGCTCACTGCTGTGATAGGGGCCCAGCGCGACGCGAGCTGCCACGGGCTCTGCGATGGTATGGTGCAGATCACAGCCAGCGGGGGTACGCCAAACTACTCCTATTCTAAAGACGGACTGGTGTACTACCAGCCGGATTCATTCAACGCGCTCTGTGCAAATACTTACAATATCACTGTGCTGGACCGCAAGGGCTGCTCTGTGGTCGTACCTGTGACGATCAATGAACCGACCCAGATCGTTCTCGCACCGGTAGATTCCTTTGCACCACGCTGCTATAATGGCGGCGACGGTACCTTTACGGTCACGGCATCGGGCGGTACGCCGGGCGCAGGCTATCAGTACTCTGCTGACGGCGGCACCACATGGCAGGCCAGCGGGCACTTTACCGGCCAGTATCCCGGCGTGGTCACCGTGACGGTGAAAGATGCCAATGGCTGTACCACTACATACGCTATCACGGTACCTAATGCACCGCCTAATGACCGCTACACCACTACGATCACAAATGTGACCTGCAATGGTGGCAGCGATGGAGCTATCGTAGCCAATATCGTAGGCGGCGGCCAGTTTGGTCCGTTCACGTACGCATGGTCGTTCAATCATAATCCTAACGGCGTGACGGATAGCTTTATCAATAACATACCTGCGGGCGTGTACACTGTTTACATTCTCGATGCCAATAACTGTCAGGTATTCGGCCCGGCTGATAGCGTAGTCACAGAGCCGCAGCCTATCACCGCTACCTACACCGTGACACCTACCAAGTGTGCCGGCAGCAGCGATGGCTGTATCAATGTGACACCTGCGGGTGGCACAGGACCATACACCCACAGCTGGTCCAATGGTGACAATTCCGCTAACCCTTGCAACTTTGCTGCAGGCTCCTATGCGGACACCATCCGCGACTCACGCGGCTGTATGCACGTAGAGACCAATATCGTGATGACCGAGCCTACACCTGTCACAGAGGCACTCACTCCGGTCTCTATCTCATGCCCGGGAGATAGTGACGGCTCTATCACAGTAGTGCCATCCGGTGGTACACCGGGCTACACATACCAGTGGGCAGCACCGCTCTCGTCCAGCTCAGCTACAGTATCAGGCCTCCAGGCAGGCAGCTATACCGTGACAGTGACAGACGCCAATAGCTGTACCTCATCGGCCTCTGGAGTAGTAGCTCCTGCCAATCCGATGGTGATGACGCCTAAGGTGAAAGACGTCCTTTGCAGCCCGCTGAAGAATGGCTATATCTTCGTACCTGTGACCGGTGGCACGCCTGGCTACAGCTACATATGGAACGATGGCAATACTACCAACTACATAGCAGGCCTTGACTCCGGCTACTATAGCATCACCGTGACCGACTCCCGCGGCTGTATAATAGATAGTACCTTCCACGTGCAGATAGACTCATCCTTTATCGTGCGTATCTCTCCTGATACAGTGACCATAGATCAGGGCGAGACCGTGATACTGAATGTAGACTTCATAGGCAGTGGTACCCTGGCACATCTCACCTGGGATCCGGATAGCTACCTGAGCTGCTCAGACTGCACCACGCCTACAGCCAGTCCGATACATACCACCGAGTATACGGTACATGCAGTGAGTGACAGCGGCTGTATATCTGACGCTACTGCTATCATCACTGTACACTCAGAGCATCTGCTGTATGTGCCTAATGCCTTCACGCCAAACAATGACGGCATCAATGACGGCTGGGAGATATACGGCAATAAGAAAGCATGGCGCTTTGTAGAGGTCAATGTCTTTGACCGCTGGGGTGAGCTCGTCTTCTCATCCAATGATATCAACTTCAGCTGGGATGGCAGCTTCAAGGGTACGATGATGGAGCCAAACGTATATGTGTACGTCCTCAAAGTATCATATATAGATGGCTATACGGCTAATAATAAGGGTACAGTGACCTTGATCAGATAAGCTGTATCTTTGTGGTCTATGCTCACCATAGACTTCAGCACAGCGCAGGATATCAATACACTGATCACAGACCGGGACCACTCTCTATGGGAGGTCCCGGTTTTTGATTTTATAGAGCAGTGGTATGCAGACCAGCCACAGTTTGAGGTGCGCACCTCCGGCTCTACCGGCACGCCTAAGTCTATCTGGCACAGCCGCGCCGCCATGACGGCCAGCGCAGAGCGCACTTGCGATTTCTTTGGTTTGAAAAAAGGAGATACTGCGCTAGTGGCCATGCCTGCTCAGTACATAGGCGGCAAGATGATGGTACTGCGCAGCATCGTGCGCGGCCTGCGCATGATCTGTATCGAGCCTGCCTCCGATCCGCTGCGCGAGCTGGACCCCATGCTGCCTATAGACTTCACAGCCTTCACACCTATGCAGATGAGCGGGATATTGAGTCACGCTGCCTCCGCAGAAAAACTACAGCACGTCCGCCAGATCATACTCGGCGGCGGAGAGGTGCCAGAGATACTGCGGGAGCAGCTCCAGAGTCTATCTGCCGAGGTATACGAGAGCTATGGCATGACCGAGACCATCACGCATATAGCGTTGAAAAAACTAAATGGCCCGGACCGTTCTGATTATTTTACGGCCATGCATGATGTGACCCTGCGCCTCGATGATCGTGGCTGCCTGGTGATATACGCGCCGCACCTGAGTGAGAAAGAACTGGTGACGAATGACCTGGCCGAACTGCACAGCCCTACAGCGTTTCGCTGGCTGGGCAGATATGACAATGTGATCAACACCGGCGGTATCAAAGTATATGCCGAGGAGATAGAGCGCAAACTACAACCTTTTATCAGTGCGCCGTTCTTCATCACCGGTACAGCAGACGATGTATTGGGCCAGACCGTCACGCTCGTAGCAGAGGGCAGCCATGTACTGAGTCAGGATGAACTGAACGAACACCTCTCGCGCTATGAGAAGATCAGGCGCATTATTATGAAAGACAAGTTTGCCTATACCGCTACAGGCAAGATCAATAAAAGAGATACGCTCGCGTAAACAGGCCGCTACTGCGATAGCAGTTCTTTATCTCCTCCCCTGTCACGCATGCGCCGCGCCACAAAGGTATAATACACACCCACCACGAGCAGCCCCAGCGCAAAGAAGATCATAGCAAACGGGCGGATACTATCATTGAAGAAGAACTCACCGGTCATCCACGTAGCATTGGCGCAGATCCAGAGCGTGATGGCGATATTGTGGTAGCGATCAGTCACATCATGCCACGTGCGCCATGTGATGTGTATCGCTACGAAAAGTGTCGGCACGATCATGATCATACCCAGCGGCTTGAAGAGCATGCACCAGCAGGCATCCTTTACCAGCCAGAAAGCGACGTGGAGGTTCTCGTATTTGCGCAGGTCTTTGATCATTGTGCGGCGATTTGTACGGGCAAGATAGCGGTTTCTGTATTTGCAGAATTACGGAATTACCGATTTACAGATTTTGACTTAATCCCATCAAAGAAACTAACCGCCAAGAACACGGAGAACGCAAAGGATTTTATAAGATTTTTCTTTGCGCTCTTTGCGCCCTTTGCGGTTAAAAATGTATTCAATTAATCATCCGCCCTCGCAGCCTCATCCTTGAGTCGCTTAGCCAGGTCATGGCCGAGGTAGCGTTCTATGGCACCGTGTATCAGGTAGATCAGCGGCGTGAGGGCAAAGGCCATGATGAACTTGTAGATATAGTTCACCGTGCCCACTGCCAGTACGAGCGCCAGCGGCCACTGCTGATTGGTACCGCGATACGCAAAGTAGAAAGCGTAAAACAACACTACATAACTATCTACAAACTGCGATACAAAAGTAGATCCCGTACTACGCAGCCAGATATACTTCTCCCCCGTTCTCTTCTTCACCCAGTGGAAAATATAGACGTCTGTGATCTGCCCTATCATAAACGCGATTAGCGAACCAAGGATGATGTTATTGCCCTGCCCAAAGACGGCATTATAGGCGTGCGAGAAGTCAAAGTCCGGCCCATACTGAGACGTGTGTATCCACCAGTCAGCCGGTGCTACGTGTATAGCAAGGTTCAGCATCAGGTAGGTGTAGGCGATCATCGCTGCGGCGATAAACGATAGGAACCGGACCCCGCGTGTACCAAAGTACTCATTGATAATATCGGTGAAGACAAATACAAACGGCCAGAGTATGACGCCACAGGTGAGGCTAAAGCCCTTGATCTCCTGCCCAAAGAAGTGGAACGTGAATTTAGACCAGCCAAAGGTGTCCTCCAGAGAGAAGATCTTGACACCCATAAACTCCGCAACCACCGCATTCGTCAGGAAGAATGCCGACAGGAAGATGAAGACCCGGTTTTGTTTCTCTTTAATGAATTGCATATAGCCGATATCACCTCACCCATCTGTCCGCCGTGGCGGACATCTTCCCTCTCCCAAGGAGAGGGAAGAACCTATTGAGCTACGGAGTGACGTCTTTTTAAATTAATGAATAGAGCATTTGTCTCCACCTATTCCCTCTAAATAACCACATTTACTATCCTACCTTTAACAAAGATGAACTTCTTTGGTTCTTTACCCTCGGTCCATTTCTGTACTACTTCATTGGCCAGCACGGCAGCTTTTACTTCTGCTTCGCCCATATTCAGGTCAAACTGCAGATTGGCCCTCACCTTGCCATTGATCGAGATCGGATAGCTGAAAGAGCTTTCCACCAGGTACTTCTCCTCTACGGCAGGGAACGGCGCCTTATGAACACTATCGCTATGACCGAGTGCCGTCCACAGTTCATCACTGATGAAAGGCGCAAACGGCGCAAGTGCTATGACCAGCGGCTCCAGTATCGCGCGCTTGGTACACTTCAGCTCGATCAGTTCATTGGTACAGATCATAAACTGGCTGACGCAAGTATTGAATGCCAGGCGCTCGATGTCTTCTGATATCTTCTTCAGCGTCTTGTGCAGCACTTTGTATTCTGCATCGGTAGGTTGGTCATCCGACACGTTGGCTGTTAAGCCCTCTCCTCCGGAGAGGGTTTGGGAGAGGTCAAACAGCCTCCAGAACTTCCTCAGGAATTTCGCCACTCCATCTATGCCCTGATCATCCCACGGCTTGGACTGATCCAACGGGCCAAGGAACATCTCAAACATCCGGAAGCAATCCGCGCCATACTTCTCGATCACATCATCAGGATTGACGACGTTATATTTA
Organism: uncultured Chitinophagaceae bacterium; assembly: GCA_964537475.1. GTDB lineage: Bacteria > Bacteroidota > Bacteroidia > Chitinophagales > LD1 > UBA1941. Next base: position 397,704 of record CAZIBY010000001.1, read on the forward strand.
GACTTGGACATTTTTTCGACAGCCCTTAAGCATTTATAAGTGTCCGTTTCAGAAAGAATTATCGCATCCTGATAATTGGTCCGCCATTTCCTAAACTTATCAATGTCCAAATTGTCATTTGAATCTAAGAGGTCAATTGAAACATGTATTGGACTGATACGAATGTCTGGCCCATCCATCATTTCATTTGGAGTTCTTTCCAAAGCGATTAGGTCCTTTCCAGCCAGCCTATTGATAGTCTGTATAAAATCAGTGTCATTGGGATCTTTGATATACTTATCGGCTAAATCCTTCGATACAAACAATTCCTCCTGAAAAGAAAAAGCTCTATTGAAAATCTCAATCCTCAAAACAAACGCACTCACCCCCTGTATCATCCCCTGATTCACCAGCTTCTGAAACGGCTCCTCCGTAGGCACATAGCCCAGGTCATGCAGGAACTTGTGCCACATGCGTGAATACAGCAGGTGGCCCACCGCGTGCTCGCTGCCACCGAGGTAGAGGTCCACATGCAGCCAGTAGTCTATCTTCTCCTTTGCCGCAAAGGCACCGTCATTATTCGGGTCCATATATCGCAGGAAGTACCAGCTGGAGCCAGCATAGCCCGGCATGGTATCAGTCTCGCGCTGTCCATGTGGTGTATTCACCCACTCGGTCGCATTGGCCAGTGGTGAGCGGCCATCGCCTGATGGCTTGTAGCTCGTCACGTCTGGCAGCACTACCGGCAGTTCGCTCACCGGCAGCGGGTAGGGCAGGTCACCCTTGTACACGATAGGGAATGGCTCACCCCAGTAGCGCTGGCGGCTGTAGCCCGCATCACGCTGGCGGTAGTTCACCTGGCGCTTGCCTATGCCGAGTGCTTCCACTTTCACCAGCATGGCCTTGATGGCATCTTTCACCTCCATCCCATTCAGGAAGTCGCTATTGATCATCTTGCCCACCTTGTCCTCTATGGTCGCGCCGGGGTGCATGCTCTTGTCTATCACCTCCACCACAGGCAGGCCAAATTTCTCCGCAAACTTCCTGTCGCGCTCATCATCTGCCGGTACGGCCATGATGGCACCCGTGCCATAGCCCGCCAGCACATACTCCGCCAGGTATATCGGTATGCGCGCGCCATTAAATGGATTCAGCGCATAGCTGCCTGTAAAGGCACCCGTCACACGCTTCTCCTGCTGGCGCTCTATATCGCTGCGGCTTTTCACGTAGGCGATGTAGTCATCTACTTCTTTCTGCTGTGCAGGCGTGGTCAGAGATGCCACCAGCTCGTGCTCGGGAGCAATGACCATAAAGGTCGCACCAAAGATGGTGTCGGGGCGGGTGGTGAAGATCTCAATACAGTCCTCACCCCCTGCCCCTCTCCCAGGGAGAGGGGAGTCAACAGTCTGGTCAGCTGTGTGCAGCGCCGGTTTATCAGGCAGTGTAGCAAGCTTTTTCAGAATGGATGCTTTCACGCCATCCACGTCGTTCAGCACTTCATCATTCGTAAACCGAATGACCGTATATCCAATGCGCTCCAATGCCTCTGTGCGTACTTGATCGTTCTCCTCCGTAAAATCATGAGAAGAACCATCTACTTCTATTACGAGTCCTTTGCTCAATGCCACGAAATCAACAATATACTGATCGATCATGTGCTGTCGCCTGAACTTGACACCAAGCTTTTGATTCCGCAGTTCTTGCCACAGTTTATCTTCCGCAGCAGTGGGTTGCTTACGATTTTCCAGTGCATGTATGATGTTGCTTGTACTATCCAGCGCGCCAGTCATATAGAAGGGCGCACCTGTATTGGTCCCCTTCTCCTCGGGAGAAGGGTTAGGGTTGAGGACTGTATTTTGTATCTCGAACTCTATCAGCGCCCCCTCGCTCCTGCCTATCCAGTTGCGCTGCATATCCTTCATCGCCTCGCTCCAGTCCAGCGTATCGAGGCCGCGCAGCAGGCGGTCAGAGTACTCCGTGATCCTCAGGAACCACTGCCTCATCTTCCTCCGCTCTACGGGATAGCCGCCGCGCTCGGACTTGCCGTCTTTCACCTCATCATTGGCCAGCACGGTGCCCAGCGCCTCGCACCAGTTCACCTCGCTATAGCTCTGGTAGGCTAGGCGGTAGTGCATCAGGATGTGCTGCTGCTGATCCTCAGAGAAGTCCTTCCACTCCGCAGCTGTGAAGGCCGCATGATCTTCTTTATCAAACTGCGCAAAACCATCCGTACCACTTTGCGCGAAGCGCGCGATCAGGGTGTCAATGCTTTCTGCTTTATCTTTTTCACGGTTGTACCAGCTGCCAAAGAGTTGTAAGAATATCCACTGCGTCCACTTGTAGTAGCTCGGGTCGCAGGTCTTCACCTCGCGGCTCCAGTCATAGCTGAATCCTATCTTGCCCAGTTGTTCCTTGTAGGTCGCGATAGCCTTATCAGTCGTCACCTGTGGTGGCGTACCGGTCTCTATGGCATACTGCTCTGCCGGCAGGCCAAAGGCGTCAAAGCCCATCGGGTGCAGCACGTTGAAGCCCTTGAGCCTTTTATAGCGCGCATAGATATCAGAAGCCACATAGCCCAGCGGGTGCCCCACGTGCAGGCCCGCGCCACTCGGATACGGGAACATATCCAGTACGTAATACTTTGGTTTGGAGGCATCCTCGGTCACACGGTAGATCTCCTTAGCCTCCCACTCTTTGCGCCACTTTTTCTCTATGGCTCTGAAATCGAACTCCATTTATCGTTTGTTGTTTATCTCGTATATGTGTAGAAAGTATGCGAAAAAGACAAGAATACCTTTCGCATAAGGGGATAAATATAACAGAAAGCAGATAGGATTGATAAGCCAGAGCGTCAAACTTGTATAGGAGGTTCTCCCTTCTCCGCCCGGGAGAAGGGAGATGTCCGCCGCAGCGGACAGAGTGATGAAGACCACGCTGAGCGCAGGTCAGAATGTGAAACAGACCTATAACAGAATACCAGCCCTCCCGTATATTATCTGTCGGGGATCGCCAAAAACTCTGAAAATATGCCGGAAACGGTGCATTTTAGGTGGCGAAACCCGAAATTTGAGTTAAGTCAGAGAGGTTTGTTAACTTCGCCTTTTGCCGTGAGGCAAGGTGCATTATTCACGTATAAATAAATGTCATTGAAAAAGATCTTGTGTGTCCTGATACTCGGACTGTGCTTTGGACCTACTCATGCACAGACATCGGGGATAGATCAGGGTGAGAAATACCGCGAGCTGCTACACCTGCTCGACTCCTACTATACCGATACTGTCAATAAAGAAAAGCTCACCGATGCTGCGATCAATAAAGTGCTCGAAGAGCTCGATCCGCACTCCAGCTACATCCTGGCCAAGGACCTGAAAAAGTCTGACGAGCCCCTGGTGGCAAACTTTGAAGGCATAGGCGTTACCTTTCAGCTACTGCGCGATACCATCATGGTGCTGGAGGTGATACCGAGCGGACCGTCAGAGAAGGTAGGCATAGAGGCCGGTGACAAGATCGTGACGATCAACGATAGCACCGTAGCGGGTATCAAGATAGATAACGACGGCGTGATCAAGCGCCTGCGTGGCCCTAAGGGGACCAAGGTAAAGGTGGGCATCCGTCGCGCCTCTGCCGGCAATGACCTGCTCACCTTTGTGATACAGCGTGACAAAATACCTATCTACTCCATAGATGCCAGCTATATGGCAGACTCTACCACGGGCTATATCAAGCTGCTCCGCTTCTCTGCGTCTACCATGTCAGAGTTCTTTGGCGCAGTGGAGAAACTGAAGCGCCAGGGCATGAAGGACCTGATCATGGACCTGCAGGGCAATACCGGCGGCTACCTCATGACGGCCATCCAGCTCTGCGATGAGTTTCTGGGCGAGAAGGAACTGATCGTCTACACCAAGGGTGCCCATGCCCCTAAGGAGGAATACTTCTCTGACAATAAAGGCACGATGAAGGACGGCAAGCTGATCGTGCTCGTAGATGAGGGCTCTGCCTCGGCCTCTGAGATCTTCTCGGGCTGTATGCAGGACCTGGACCGTGGCCTCGTGATAGGCCGCCGCAGCTTTGGCAAGGGCCTCGTGCAGAAGCCATATGCTTTCCCTGACGGCTCTGTAGTACGCCTCACAGTGGCGCACTACTATACCCCTAGCGGCCGCTGTATCCAGCGCCCGTATGACAAGGGCAAGAAGGACTACTACGATGAGTATACCAAGCGTATCAAGTCTGGTGAGCTCTTCGGCGCAGATACCAATATGGTATTCCCGGACTCGCTGACCTACTATACCAAAAACCTTCGCCAGGTGTATGGCGGCGGTGGTGTGGTGCCTGAAATATTTGTGCCCGTAGATACGTCTCTCAACTCAGGGTACTATCAGGGCATCCGCGGCAAGGGCATCCTGAATAGCTTCTGCCTGGAGTATGTAGACCGCCATCGCGGTGAGCTGAAGGCTAAATATCCTACTGCAGATGCATTCATCTCCGGCTTCCACGTCACAGATGAGATACTGGAGGAAATGTACAAGAAGGGCGATAAGGACAGCGTGAAGCGCAACGAGGCAGAAATGCAGCGCAGCAAGCCACTCTTCCTCAATCAGGTCAAGAGCCTCATAGCACGCGATATGTTTGACAATGTGGCCTTCTGGCGCGTGACAAACGAGATGAATGACTCGTACAAAAAAGCCCTCACAGTGATGCATGACAGATCACAATTCGTCGTGCTGAACCCTACAAAGAAAGAAATACTGAGGCGTGAGAAGGAGCTGAAGAAAAAAGGTATCAACCTCGAGGCTTCTGACCGGGAAATACAAAAAGACGAAAAGAGCAAATAAAATATGATCAAGATCGGACTGTTTTATGGTACAGATACAGGCAACACGGAAACCATAAGCAAGGAAATAAAGAAGAAACTCGAGGCCACACTGGGTGATGGCACCGTAGACCTGCTGGAGATATACAAGAAGAAGAAGGAAGACATGGCCAAATACGACCTGCTCATCATCGGCATGCCTACCTGGTATGACGGTGAGCTGCAGGGAGACTGGGAGGAGTTTATCCCCGAGATGGAGCAGATAGATTTTACAGGCAAGAAGGTGGCCTTCTTTGGCCTCGGTGATCAGTATGGCTATGCAGCTTATTTCTGCGATGCATTGGGTGTATTTGCCGAGATCGTAGAAAAGGGCCACGGCACACTCTGCGGCTTCACCTCTGTGAAAGGCTACGAGCATGATGCATCAAAGGCACAGCGCGGAGACCAGTTCGTAGGCCTCTGCCTCGACACTGACAATCAGGACGAGCTGACCAACGGCCGCCTCAATGCCTGGCTGCCACAGGTACTCCAGGAGTTTGGCGTGCAGGTGCCGGCGTAGTCGATGTCGGATTTTTGATTTCGGATTTCGGCAGGATAGTCTTATGAAAACAAAGTACATTCTGTTCTTATTGATTTGCTTTTCTACCAAGGGGTATGCTCAAAATCCTCCAATAGAACGTCATTATCCAGACTCTCTACTCCCCACATCAGCCTTTGTCGTTTTTCGCGGAGATACCTTCAATCTAAAAAATACGACTGGACAAATAAATGGGAAAGGCATTTGGTTGTTTCTTGACTCAATTGTCTGGCCTGTACTATCTCACCATTCTCACGGAGATGTCGGTTATTGGGATAGCGTTTCAGCGGAAGTATATTATTCGCTAAGAGAAGTACGCTTTGGAACCTACAAAGAAGGACTCAAAACCGGTCTGTGGAGCGATGTACATATAGGGCCGCCACATTTGACTGTAACGTACGTAAACAATATACCGCAAGGCTTGGTGACCAAATACTACGAAAACGGCAAGATAGATCTGCAAGGAGAGATCACACCTGGCCAGGACAAGGTAAAAATGAAGCACTACGATCTAAATGGAGTGCTACGAGAGACCTACGAATACTCTGTGAAAGATATCTGGTATATATAAGGGATCGGCTGAGTCGACCTTCCATTTTTTCGTTTCTGCGTTTTTGCAATGAAAGTGCATTACTCCACATAGTGAGGAATGCTATCATCCTCTTCCCACGGTGCAGGCATATCCTCCAGCCACCGCTGGCATTTATCAAAGCTCTGAAAACTCTGCTCAGTCGCCTCCTCACCTATCTGGGTATGCAGCGGCTTTGCCACTTCAAAATCCATTCGGTTATACAGCTTGCCATACCTGCCATCACTGATGAAGAGCAGCGGCTCTTTAGGTGCATCTTCCCGCACAAAAAACTCCGTGTCGTCAGCACGGAGTATATATACTTTGACCTGATCACTCATACCCGCACAATCTACAAATAAGTGTGGCTATTCAGCAGCAGGTCATCATTCGGATTGTCGTCCTGAGATTTTTCAGCATTTTGCTGCGCGCGCTGATGCAGGTCTTTCAGCCCCTTTACAGTTTGGGTATCATCAGTCTCATCATCAGCGGGAGCATCTGTAGGTGTGATACCCACCGCACCTGACTGGTGCCTGCTGATATCTGCAGGGTCATAGATATTGTCATGATAGATACCGGGATGCTGGTCCGGCTCGGTATGGATCAGAGGCTTTGCGGCGTGCTCTGTGCGGTCCTGCTCCTCTACTGGCGGCATGGCCAGCTTGTCGGGATCCGCATTTTGCAATTGCTGCCCTACGTCAGAGAAAACTTCATTCAGCTCCAGGCCGGAGGCGTCGCTACCCGGCTTTTTCTTTTCAGGTTGGCTTTTCATACCTGTTAGATTTTATGTGAAAGAATGTACCTGCAAATATCTCCAAGACCTGTGCCACCGGGAATAATTAAATGTTATTTCTTCCCGACCGCTCGGTTGATTGATTGTGGCACAGCGAGATATCTTTTGCACCGTCAGTTTTACGTACCTTGCGTCGGTGAAAACACCATCCGGAGATATCCGTCGCGTGAGCGTGATAGGCACCAGCGGCAGCGGCAAATCCACCTTTGCTCGCCGCCTGGCGGCCATGATGCATGCGCCGCACATAGAGCTGGACCAGCTCTATTGGGGCCCGGACTGGACTGAGCCTACAGACGATGTTTTCTTACCCAAAATAGAAGCAGCACTGAGCGGCGATACCTGGGTGATAGATGGCAACTACAAGCGCACCGAATCCATCAAATGGGCCCGTGTACAGCTTGTGATCTGGCTGGACTTTCCGTTATGGCTTACACTGTACCGCGTCACTACACGGGCGCTCAGCCGCATCCTCACACAGCGGGAGCTCTGGCCCGGCACCGGCAATAGAGAAACATGGGCAAAACTCTTCGGCAAAGATTCTATCGTGCGCTGGTCCTACGATACTCATTCCAGCAACATTGTGAAATACGAGCACACCATAGCAGATCCGCGCTACGCACACATTACTTTCATCCGGCTGTGCTCACCGCGCGAGGCAGAGCGGTTTCTCAGGGACTGGTTGGCACATAGCTAAACGCTGTAAGAGTTTTGTACATTCACGCATCAGGTACTACGCATGGCTATCATATCACAAAGAGCGTACAGATTTCGAAACTGGGCCGGCAACCAGCAGTACACTGCTCCGCACTACTACCAGCCGAAGACAGAGGCGGCCCTCATAGAAATAGTCAAAACCCACCGCAAGGTGCGCATGGTAGGTACAGGCCACTCCTGGTCTGCGCTGTGCCATACAGATAAGGCCCTGATCAATCTGGATCGCTACAGCCGCGTGATCGCACTGGACCGTGACCAAAAGCTACTCACCGTACAGGCCGGCATCAAGCTCTGGCAGCTCAATGACTATCTCGACACACAGGGCCTCGCCCTGATCAACCTCGGCTCTATAGCACAGCAGTCCCTGGCCGGTGCCATCTCTACAGCTACGCACGGCAGCGGCATACAGTATCGCGTCCTGGCCTCTCAGGTGCAGCGCTTCAAGCTGATACAGGCAGATGGCACGATCCTCACACTGGACCGCGATGCGGACAAAGAAACTTTTGACCTGGCCATCATCAGCCTGGGCGCGCTGGGAGTAGTGTCTGAGGTCACTATACATATTTGCGAGGCCTTTCGCCTGCATGACCGGACGTACTCGATGGACTTTGACGAGATGCTGGGGAGGCTTGACGACCTTGTCACCACTACAGATCATTTCAAGATGTGGTGGTTTCCCCATGTAGATGATATTGTGCTCTACCAGTACCAGCGCTCCACTGCCCCGGCCAATGACTCCCGCCTGCGCCAGTGGCTGATGGATGAGGTGCTGTCTGTACTCGTTTATCGTTTCCTCGTATGGATAGGAAATCTCCTACCATCTCTACGCCCCACGTTCAATAAACTACTGGTCCTCTCCTTCCGCACTCCACTAGATAGGATCGAGAAATCATACCGCGTATTCAATGTAGCCGATCCACCCATCCACCGCGAGGCGGAGTGGGCATTTGACCTGCGCGATGCAAAGGAGGTGCTCACAGCCTACCGCAAAATGATAGACGAGAGTGATCATAAGATCAACTTTATACAAGAGATACGCTTCGTAAAAGGTGATGACTACGCGCTGAGCCCCTGCTACCGGCGCGACTCTATCTGGATAGGCTGCTACCTGATAGGAGACCGGGGCTGGGATGCGCTGCTACATGACTTTGAGGCGCTGGCAGTCAAGTATAATGGCCGTCCGCACTGGGGCAAGGAGTACCATATAGACCGCACCTATCTGCGGGAGCAATATCCTCAGCTAGATGCCTTCTGCGCGCTACGTGACCGGCTGGATCCTGACCACAAATTCAGCAACGCGATGATAGACGCTATCTGTGGCACGATATGACACTCAATATAAAACCCGCCACTCCGGAGAAGGTGCGGCGGGTATGAGCTAGGTGGGTAAAGCGTTTCCGGTCAGGTTAGTTGCCGTTGTATTGGTCGTCTAGCATGTGGGTGGGTTTTGATGATACAAAACTATGCTCTACGCGACCAAAGGCACTTTACAAAGGTTAATTTCTACTTTCCTGATATTCTTTTTCTGATGCGCGATAGTGATACAGGTGTGATACCTAAATAGGAGGCCAGATACTTGAGCGGTGCCCGGTCTATCAGCTCAGGCTGCTCGCGCAGGATACGCTGGTAGCGCTCCTCCGGGCTGCTTTGGGTAAAGTCCTCTATACGCCGGATCGCATTGACCAGTGTCTCCTCCAGCACGGAGCTGTAGACTTTCATGATATCCAGGTCAGTTTTCGCCACACTTCTGAAGACCTCAAAATCTCCTATCAATAATATAGTAGGCTCCAGTGCCTCGGCAGTCTCAGTAGCCGGTAGCCCCAAAAACATAGAAGCATAAGATGCTATACTCTGCATCTCTGTGGCCAGCAGCACTGTCACCTCCTCGCCATTGGCGTCTACGAGGTAGTTTCTCATCATGCCTTGAAGCACCATAGCTACTTTGCGGCTATGCTCCCCGCGCTTTACAAAGGTTTGCCCTGCCTCCAGCATGATCACCTCTCCCATACCTAGTATGACCTGCATTTTCTCCTCTGGGAGAAAATCAAACTTGGCGCGAAACTTCTGTATAAGGGCTTCCATATTAAAACCAGTATAAATATATATTGATGGCTCTATTTTTCGGTATAACGGACACATAAAAAAAGCGGTGTGTAGGATATACACACCGCTGTAACTATACCCTGCCACCTTCTGGCAGGCGTACGGTATCTTTAGGCTGCCTCCGGAGCTATGGCTCCTGCCGCCTTGTCCGCCAGCCACTTAGTGACTGCCGCTGTAGCGATAGAGAAGGCCAGTTGCCTCAAAACCTTGATCCGGCCTACGCCATACAGGGCTATGAGCGCGAGCGTGACGCGGGTCAGCACACGGGCATAGTTGATCTCCTCCTTACTATCAGCCTGCTGGCCGGTGATCAGTGTCACGACCTCATCTTTGATTTTCTCATAGTTTGAGCTCGGCTCCGGAGCCTCCATTTGTTTTTTTCTGCCTGCCATGATGATCTGATTTATATGGTTGTTAAATTTCTCAGCCCTCAGTGTGCTCCAGGCGCTCCAGCCCTGTAGCCAGTTCCTCTTTGGTATCAGCCAGTTTGTCCTTCAGGTCGCTCAGGTAGTCGCTGCTATTTTCCAGCGCATTTTGCAGCTTGAGGCTAAACTGCTCTCCGGCCTCTGCCAGAGAGTCTTTGATACTATTCATAGTTTCCCTGTCTGTGAGTGCGTAGCCTACTGCTACACCCGCTGCTGCACCGGCCAGTACGCCCAGTGCTATCTTTGTTTTTTCTTTCATGATCTTTCTTACTTTTTAGTACAGTTATCATTCAGGAAAAACCATGCCATGCCGCTTACAGCGTCTTCGCGGGGTGTCATTTACCCAAAATTATAAACCGTTTTCGGGATATTGACTGAGCCAGGTCATGGGTTTGCACAAAACTTTTCCGGCCTATCGTATTCAGACAGTTATATTTGCTCTGATGCTACAGGCAGCTTTTACTTTATTCCGCAAAGACCTCCTCATTGAGTTTCGCAACCGGTATGCACTGGGCGGCATCGTGTTGTATGTACTCTCGTCTGTACTGGTCATCTACTTCTCGCTAAACTATAATGACAGCATACGCGATATGAGCCCTGTGATATGGAGTATTTTTTTCTGGCTCATCATCCTCTTCAGCAGTATCAATGCCATAGCCAATGGCTTCTTTCGCGAGCCACCGGGGCGCAGCTATTACTACTACTATATAGCCAGCCCGCAGGCTGTGATCGCGTCAAAGCTGCTCTACAATTTTGTCTTCACGGTTTTTCTCATCCTGCTGGCCTTTATAGTGTTTGCAGTGGTAGTAGGAGACCCGGTGCAGCACCTGCCGCTCTTTCTCGTCACTGCCCTGCTGGGCGGCACAGGTTATTCGTTCCTTTTCACGCTCATGGGGGCTATCGCCTCCCGCGCCGGCAATAATGCCACCCTGATCGCCGTCCTTGGCTTTCCCATCATCATCCCGATACTGATCTTCGTCACCCGGCTCAGTGCGGCCTGCATGGCCGGTGGCGCAGCAGACGCTGATACGATGAAAAATCTCCTGCTGCTGGCCGCCTTTAACGTCATGGAATTGCTGCTGGCCTATATCCTTTTTCCCTATATTTGGCGCGAATAATCCGAAACGGCGCGGAGCTACTCCACACTGCATAGGTTCAGCCTCTTATGATCAATCTTTTCAGACAACAATGGTGGAAGTACACGGCAGCGGCTATCCTGCTGTATGTACTGGTAGGTGGCATGCTGGTGCCGCTGGGGCCCGGCCTCCGCTCCGTCACTCCGGTCACTTTTCCCGCCGATAGCACGGTAGACCTCGTGATCACCGGCTACAATACCCACTTTCAGGAGGCGGGCGACCTGCAGGTATGGTTCAAAGATGGCGTATCGTTTTATGCTGCTGACTCTGTGATCCCCATTATCAATAGTACAGCCCGTGTCGTATTTCATGTAGCTGCCGCAGACCTCGGCCCTGAGCACAATAAGAATTTTGACCTCGTAGTAAATGACAAGCTGGACGGTACACTCTTCATGAGCTTTGCCACAGTAGCCAAAGCCGGCAGCCACACTGACAGTACCACAGCCAGGCTGAAGGCAGTGACGCCGGAGATCGTAAACGCACGCTCCACGCAGTTTGCCTTCCCCTACCGTGAGATCCTCTTCCAGAGCATCCGCAATACATTCTTCCACGTGCCGATGTGGTTTACCATGATGTTCCTCGTCATCTTCTCGCTGGTATATAGCATCCGCTATCTGCGCACCGGCAGTATGGTAGATGATGTGATGGCATCACAGGCTATCTCTGCCGCGCTGCTCTTTGGCGTGCTGGGCCTGGCTACAGGCATGATGTGGGCCACCTACACCTGGGGCTCTCCGTGGCCTAATGACCCTAAACTACATGGCGCCGCTGTAGGCGTGATCATCTACCTGGCCTATATCGTGCTGCGCGGCTCACTGAATGATGAGATACAGCGCGCGCGCATCAGTGCCGTGTACAATATCTTTGCGATCGTCATCTTTACGCTTTTCATCTTTATCATCCCGAGGCTCACAGCATCGCTACACCCCGGCAATGGCGGCAACCCGGCCTTTAGCAAATATGACCTCGATAGCCATCTGCGCCTCTTCTTCTACCCTGCTGTGATCGGCTGGACCATGCTCAGCTTCTGGATCCTATCTATACTGGTGCGTATGCGCTTGCTTCAACTCAAAAAATCTGCTCAATGAGAAAACCCTCCATCCTCCTCATAGCCCTCCTCACTGCCCTGGCCGTACAGGCGCAGGATGAGAAACCTATCAATACCCTCATGGAGAGCAACCTGAAGATCTACGTGGTAGTCGGTGTGCTGACCATCATCTTTGTGGGCATCATCATCTACCTGATGGCGCTGGATAGCCGGCTGAAAAAGCTGGAAAACAATGCCTGATCTGCGCTTTGCGGCGCCAAACACATCAGATACATTTGAATACTTTATTATTTTAATATAAGTCAATGTGCAAAGCAAGGCCTGTACCGTGAAGCTCATGATTACTAGGGCGCAGGAATCGGACTGGCTTTCTACCCGCATTCACATGCAATCCAATCACATAAGTTATTTTTATAAGTAAGGATAATTTGGAAATCCAAAAATTCGCTTTTACTTCGATGTCCGTATATTCTATATACGTGCCGTTTTTATCAATAAACATTAACAGTTATGGCCGAAAAGAAAAGTCCCAAACCTGACCTGACAGAGCTTAGTTTCTCGCAGTCCGTGTCCTATTATTTTGACAAAGCAGCCCCTCATACCCAAGCGCCGGCAGGCCTCCTGGACCAGATCAAAGTCTGCAACTCTATATACAAGATGAACTTCCCTGTGAAGTTTGGCAATGAGATAAAGGTGATCGAGGCCTACCGTGTACAGCACTCTCACCACCGCATGCCTACCAAAGGTGGTATCCGCTACTCGCTGCATGTAGACCAGGATGAGGTGATGGCCCTCGCTGCTCTGATGACCTACAAGTGCGCTATCGTAGATGTGCCTTTTGGCGGTGCCAAGGGCGGTATCAAGATCTCTCCGCGCAATACGCCACCTGAGGTGATAGAGGCTGTGACACGCCGCTACACTACGGAGCTGGTGAAGAAGAATTTCATCGGGCCGGGCCTCGATGTACCGGCACCAGACTACGGTACAGGTGAGAAAGAAATGGCGATCATCGTAGATACCTATATGACGCTGAAACCGGGCGAGGTAGATGGCTACGCCTGCGTGACCGGCAAGCCTGTGAGCCAGAACGGTATCAAGGGCCGCACAGAGGCTACTGGCCGCGGTGTGGTCTACGCGCTGAATCAGATATGCAGCTATGCTGATGACATGAAGAAACTCGGCCTCACTACCGGCCTCGGCGGCAAGCGCGTAGTGATACAGGGCCTCGGCAACGTGGGTTTCCACACGGCCAATATCATCACTCAGTATGGTGCCAAGGTGGTCTGCATAGCAGAAGCCGAGGGCGCTATATATAGCGAGAAGGGCCTCGATCCTAATGAGGTACTGGCCCACAGGCAGAAGACAAAGTCTATCCTGAACTTCCCGGGCTCCAAGAATCTCAAGAAGAGCTCTGACGCCCTGGAGCTGGAGTGCGATATCCTGATCCCTGCCGCGCTGGAGAAGCAGATCACAGATGTGAATGCACCAAAAGTAAAAGCTAAGATCGTAGCTGAAGCGGCTAACGGCCCTGTGACCCCTGCAGCATCTGACTACCTGACCAAAAAGGGTATCATGGTAGTACCTGATATCTATATCAATGCGGGTGGTGTGACAGTGTCGTACTTTGAGTGGCTGAAGAACCTTTCTCACGTGCGTTTCGGCCGTATGCAGAAGCGATTTGAAGAGGAAAGCCAGAGCAATATGATCAAACTGGTAGAGGACCTCACCGGCCAGAAAGCGTCTAAGGAGCAGATCAAGCGCGTGATACACGGTGCTGATGAGATAGACCTGGTCAACTCGGGCCTGGAGGACTCCATGATCAAGGCGTACCATGGCATACGCGAGCTGTACAAATCCAGCCGCTCTATACCTGATCTCCGTACGGCAGCCTTTGCCCTCTCGATCAATAAGATCAAGGATGCCTACTACGCTATGGGTATCTTCCCGTGATCAGTATTTAGTATCAGGACAATACCGGATACACAACTCATATCACTAATGCCGCTCCTCCTACGGAGCGGCATTTTTTTATGGCAAACCCAACCACCGGGCACATCGTATGTACCAGTGATATGGCCCACGCAATTAACTATCCTTAAGAACAAAATACAGTCTGCCCTGTTTATCTTTACAACCAATACACAACTCCCATGGATCTGTCTAAGCCCCTCCGCCTCACCGTGATAGCGCTCGCAGCGCTGGTCCTCACCAGCTCCTGCGCCTATCAAAAATTTGCCCGCAAATACTACACAAAAGCCAAAACCGATGCACCCTATGACTGCATCATCGTGACCGGTATCCCTTACAATGACAGCACCAACTCGGGGCTCATCTTCGCCGCCCGCGTGCTCTGGGCCAAGTACCTCTATGACCATAAGATCACCAAGAATATCATCTTCTCCGGTGCAGCAGTCAGCACCCCTTTCTACGAGGGCCGTGCTATGAAGCTGATGGCAGACTCGCTGGGTGTACCCAATGCGCACACCTTTGCTGAGATCAAGGCTGAGCACAGCACAGAGAATGCCTACTATGGCATGAAGATGGCCCACAAGCTGGGCTTCAAAAAGCTGGCTATAGCGGCTGACCCGTTTCAGGTCAAGCTGCTGCGGAAATTCCTGGAGCGCCGCTGTGATAATATGGCCATGATCCCGATAGTCTACGACTCAGTGATCAGCAACCGCCGCGCCTGGCAGAAAGAAGTACCCAAAATGGCTTTCAAAGAAGCAGCAGCCGATAGCGGCTGGGTACGCCTCTCAGACCGCGAGAGCTTTGGTGAGCGCTGGAGAGGTACACAGGGCAAGCATATCAAGTTTGAGGAGTAAAGGGAGTTACGCTCATCGTCTTCTCAAATATTGCTCTGAATTGATCTTTGCTATATTTTGCCAGCGACCATACAAAAGTATGTGATACCAGCAATAGCACAGCTCCTATCCAAAGCAGATCGCGATCTGTACCGAGCAAACCAGAAATGGCAATAGCTACTCCACCCAGGGTACTTGCCACGTAGAAAAAAGGAAAAGAATAATCCGGCCACAAAACGATACTCACCAGTGTCCTGCCATGACCTAGAGCCTCTATATCTCCTATTATATGTGATGTGGAGAATGATTGCCTCCTATTGTAAAAGATAGGGTATGCCGGTTTGCGATATGCTATTTCAAACTTGCCTTCCCGTACCGCACCGTCCAACTCACTCCCGGGAGCTATCAGACGACTGATTTCCGTTTCTACCTGATCTGTAGGCTTATCTACTACGTAGAAATAATGCTCCCAGAAAAAAACTTTGAAGTACCTCATTCCTCTCTATTAAGTTTGAGGAGTGATTCCTAGCGCCTCTTCAAATGTCTCTCTCAGAAACTTCTTGCAGAAATAGGCACCAGCCCACGGTGCTACATGAGCTATCAAGATAAAAAGCAGGCCACCAGCTATCAACTCGTGCGTCGCACCCGAGCCTATACATAATATCACACCCAGTATATTGAATGCTATATAGAATAATAGAAAGACCCAATTAGGACTTACTGTCATATCTATACCGGCCGCAGTCGGTCCCACCTCAACCAGCCGGCCACTGATTCGGGCATTAGCTCTGTCAGTTCCTCCCTGAATCACAAGCAGCGACCACGCCGGGCTAGCCTCGAAAGTGTACCTATCCATTCTCCCGCTAATATTAGGGACGTTAAGGAAAGGTCTCTTGGTAGTGATGAGTTCACGGACTTCCCATAGTACCTCATCCACCGGCTTACCAATGGTATAACTATACTCTTCCTCGAAAAATACGCTGTAATAACGCTTCAATAGACCGATCATACAGCTAAGATAGTGATCCTGCTAGTACAATCACTCACTATCATTCCAGTTCTAATCTTACACAAAAGGTACTTCGCAGATTCCAGCGTCCTCGCTTGAACCCAGCCGTGTCAGGTGGCCGTACCTGAAACGATTAAGTCTGGGGACTAATGGGCTTCACACCTAAAGCGTCTTCGAAGGTAGCACGGATCAGTGCCTTGGACTGAAAAGATGACCACCATGCGTAAAACTGAAGCCCGATAAAAATAACAGCAAGGATACCTACCCCGTTTGTCTCTCTGAGGCTCACGATACTCTTCATAAAAAAAAATAACGACAAGGCTGTCCCGATGCTATAGTGTGTCAAAAAAGTAAAATCCGGCCATATATCAATAGAGATGGTAGTCATATTGCCTATCCGGCTCATCTCACCTGTAAGGCGGGCAGGAGTCCATAGCGCTCTTTTGATAAACATATGTTGCTCCTGACAGGTCAGCTCAAAAGAGCTTCTACCACAGGTGCCCTCCATATGGTCGGTACTATTGATAAGATGTACCAGGTCTCTCCGTATCTCGGTAGGCGTCGCACCTACACTGTAGCTATAGCGCTCTCTGAAAAACTCTTTGATATATTCCATCATCACCTATGCCGTTGGTATTTCGCGCAAGTTCAACATCCTTAGCAACAGGTGCAAGCGTCCCCGCAGGTTCAATCGTCCTCTCCCGCAGGTTCAAGCGTCCTCGCTTGAACCTACTAAAACTCTACTCGGGGTGATAAATCTTCTCTGCCGTCTTATAGATCTTAGCCTTGTCAAAGGTCATCAGCTTCGTCTGCTTATTGGCATAGAGCTTCATCTGGTCGGTGTAGTGCGGGCTGCCCGGCTTGTTTGACGCGCCGTATGGAGCCACCGTGTGTACCTCAGGGCCATCCTTGGTAAATTTGATCAGCATGATGTATGAGTCCCCTACAAAGGTACGGAAGCGGCCATTCTTGTACGGCTGCGGGTAGGCTGCGCGGATCATGTCAGGGCCACCACCCAGCGGCAGGTCCACATCACCACGCTGGTGGCGCTGCAGGTCGCCCAGTTGTATATTGAGCGTACCAAAGTCTTTCAGCATCTCAGCTTTTGTCTTGCGCAGTGAGGCTACAAAGAACTCGCGGCGCTTTACAGAGTCTTTGGCATAGAGCGCTTCATTATCCTTCGTATCGCTATACAGCGTCCAGAAGGTCTTGTAGATCGGCGCAAAGTTAGTATCAGTGACAGGTGCCATACGGTATGAGTTCCACGCTTTAAACTTGCCGAGTATATCCGTCAGGTCCGGGTAGTCCCTGGCAGAGATATCAAAGATATCGTCTATCGGATAGTCTTTGAAGAAGTGGATATGGTGGCCATATCCTTCATCATACTTCAAGGTCAGGAAGTCATTCCAGTCTACCTTCTTGTACTTTTGTATCAGCTCATTGAATCGGAGGCTGCGGCTCGTAGGTGTGAGCGTATAGCCCATGGTAGGGTCATAGTCTGCCGGCTTGGGGTCATCTTCCGGTGCCGTGCAGTCAAAGGCCGAGTTATTGAAGTTGAAAACATAGCCGCTCTTAGGGTTGACTACCTGAGGCAGGTCCTTCTCCGGGTGAAAGGTGGTCCAGAGTGTCCTGGTAGTGTTGCCGGGTACGGTATGCAGCCAGTCATAGCCGGGTGTACGCACAGGCAGCAGGCCGTTGCTCAGGCACATGATGGTATCATAGCGGTCCGCATATATGGTAGTCATCATCGCAGCCCCCTGTATATCCAGCGCACGGCGAAACTCTGTGTAGTTATGCGCCTTATTCATCTGAAAGTACTGTTCTATCGTCCTCACATTCATATTGGCACCAAGCCTGATGGCAAAGATCCCCTTCTTGGTCACCAGTGTAGCGCCATACATGCTCCACCACACTTTCTTCTTTACCGGCAGTACAAACTTGCCTTTCTTAGACAGGTTCACGTGCAGCGTGGCGGTCTTGACCTCCAGCGGATATGACTTGCCATCTACCAGGTAGTGGTTTTTCTTCTTAGGATCGGGCTGCAGCTGGAATACATCTACCCCGTCAAAGTTATTGACCGTATGTGCCCAGCCCAGGTATTCATTCACTCCGTGAAACACCGTGACTCCACCGTGAAAAGTACCGCCCATGATATTCCAGCCCTCCTCACTGCACAGGTGCACCTCATACCAGGAGAGAGGCCCCTCCAGTGGCTGGTGGGAGTTGATGTCCAGATAGGTGGCACCGTCCTTGGTCTTGGCAGAGTTGAAGGCGATACCGTTTGACCCTTTGCCATTTTCTGCAAAAGGGATCACTGGCTGCGTACCGTTTACTATTCTTTTCAGCGGGCCATCTACGCCGCTCAGCAGTGATTCGGCCAGTACATATCCTGCCACTATATCATGCGGCGAGGCCGGAAACGACTTCTTTACGATCACCTCCTCCGGGTGTAGCTCGGCATATTTATTTACCGCCAGGGTCATGGCCTCTATGATCTCGCGCACATGGGGCGAGAGGTCCTGCTCGTAGCGCGCATCTACCAGCTCGCGCACGCGCAGCAGGTTTACAGCATAGTCTATGATCGCGCCGTCCTTGCCCATGTGGAGGCCGGCCATTTTCTTGCCCGCCAGAAACATCCACTGCAGCGTTTTGAAATCATCCTCGCAGGTAGCCCAGCCCAGGCCATAGCCTACGTCGGCATCAGTCTTGCCAAAAATATGCGGCACGCCAAAGCTATCGCGCACGATCTCTACATTGGCTTTGTAGTCCCTCTGTGCAAACAAGGATATAGATACGAGCAGCACCAGGCCCGTCAGGAGCTTTTTCATTCAGTGATTTTAGTGGGGCAAAAGTACATTGCCCTGTATCACCAAAACATAAATTACAACGTTCGCCTGCTATATTTCTGCGAAGGAAAAATCAATACCCTGCAGCACGGATAACTGATATTTTTATTGCAGGTGTATCGCACCTTTCATCATTGCTTTATGATACGTTGCTTGAAAACATCCCCATTCGCGTCGCTGAGCAGCACAAAGTATACACCCGGAGCCAGGCTGCTCACAGATATGCTGCCGGAGGCCCTGTTGGCCAATATACCATCTGCCACCTGCTGGCCTGTGATATCCACTATGTGGTAGCCCGCCAGCAGCTCTGTACTATTATTCTCTACGGTGAGCATGGCTTTAGCCGGGTTGGGATATAGGCGTACCTTCTGTGCATCACTGAGATCATTCACACTCAGCAGCTCATAGCATGACACTGATGCAGCATAGACATAGCCTGTATCCGTGTGTATCCCGCAGAAGCTGTAGCCATTATAAATGTCACTTACAAAAACAGAGTGCAGGCCATAGTGCTGATCGCCTATGCCCTCTATCCATGTGAGCGCAAAGGTCTGCCCCGTCTGCCCGCTGGGTATATCCGTACTCACGTGCACAGCATGGCGCAGCGTGCCACCTATCATCATAGAGTCTACACTATCTATAGCGTAGAAAAACTCATGGGACAGGAGTGTGGTATCTCCTATGAAACCATGGAAGGCTATGGTATCTCCCTGCTGCGCATCAAAGGCATAAAGCAGCGTTTCTACGGTGTCATTCGGGTCCAGGGCGTAGATACGGTGCTGCGCGTCTTCGCGAAAGTGCCTGCGCTGCAGCCCATTGTACGTGATAGCGTACTGCCTGCCATTGATCATCGTGTCGTGGCCGATAAAATTCTCTGAGGTCTCCGAGTGCGTAGTGCCATTGAGCGAAGTGTTATCATGGGCGGCAAACCAGTGCAGCGAGGTATCACTCTGCAGGAGGTCTATGTACTGGGCCCTGGCCGTGAGGGCAGCTATAGAGATGAGCAGCAAGGTAAAATATTTCATGTGTGTGGTTTTAGTTTTTGATTTAAAGCCGCCGTAGCGTATACTTGCCTAGGCATCAAAACATCTGCCATTCCCCAGCGTGGGGTTATTAAAGATTGAAACTATGGCTGAAGAACGCATCATCACTGATAAAACATCCCGCTCTATAGCCCAATGGGCCGAGGAGGACCGCCCCCGTGAGAAACTCCTGCTCAAAGGCCGCGCTGCCCTCAGTGATGCTGAGCTGATAGCGATCCTCATCAGCTCGGGCAATGATGAAGAAAGCGCCGTAGATCTGGCGCGGAGGATACTCGATGCCTCACACAATAATCTCGTGGAGCTAAGTAAGCTCAGTGTCAATGATCTCAAGAAGTTTCGCGGTATCGGTGAGGCCAAGGCCATCAGCATCATCGCAGCGCTGGAGCTGGGCAAGCGACGCCAGCGCAGCACAGCTATGGAGAAACCCATCATCCTGTCGTCACAGAAGGCCTATGACTACATACAGGCCTCGCTCTCTGACCTGCAGCATGAGGAGTTTGTCGTACTATATCTGAATAAATCACTCAAGGTGATAGCCCATGACACGCTGAGCCGTGGCGGCGTATCGGGCACGGTAGCAGATACCAAGATCATCCTGAAGGCTGCTATAGAGAAGCTGGCCAGCTACCTGATCGTAGCGCACAATCACCCCTCCGGCAATCTCAAACCTTCACATCAGGATAAAGATCTGACACAAAAACTAAAGGACGCCTGCCGCCTGGTAGATATCATCCTCAATGATCATCTCATTATCGGTGACAATGATTATTACAGCTTTGCGGATAATGGCGTACTATGATCACTCCTCAGGAGTATAGGCCACTTTGATATTACTGATATAGATCGGCTTCTGGCTATTGGCTTGCCAGAGATGGACGATGAGTGCATCGTAGTCTTTATTATGTGGCACTTTCAGATCTACATAGACCTCCTGCGGCCAGCCCTGATCAGTGATGCGCTGTATGCGGATTATCTTCTCTTTCACTTGCTGGTCGCCCTTGTAGAATCCGAAGCAGAGCTGCGTATTATCCCACATGTTCCATTCCTTGTCCGGATAGTATGCCGTGGCATAGACGCGGTACCAGCCTTTCCGTATGGTGTTGTCTACCGGCACCTTATACTTACCTGACCATTGACGTTCGCTATCCAGTACGATACTCAGCGCCCCCGACACCTCTGCCAGAGAGTCGAGATGCTCTTTGGTCAGGTCCACTTTATAGATCTCTTTCATGGAGCTTTCCAGTCGCTCCGGCAGTTCTTCATCAGTATCCAGTAGCTTCTTATCCTTCAGTGTCGTGTTGGTCTTGCCAAAAATCCGCCAATAGTACGCACGCGAAGTATTGTCTCCATCCATCATACCATATTTAAAGGAGCCATTGCTCTGATAGGTCATCAGGATATTCAGCCACAGACAAAATGCAAGGAATGCGACCACCATATACCGCCACCACCGCCTGCGCAGCGTATCATCCAGGAAAGCTGCCATCGGAAACATCAGCAGCGGATAGGAATCTATCATGGGCCGCATAGAGAAGCTGCCTCCATACCACCAGCAGTCCCAGGCAGATATCAGGTAGATATTCAGAACTGTAAAAGATGCCGCCGCCCAGAAGAGCTGCCTGTAGCTGCGGTACAGCTGATAAAAACCCAGCATAGACAGGATCATGACCGGCGTGTACATAAACCAGCCCTTCTTATAGCTGAAAAGCACGTTGATCACATGCGGATGGCGGAAGCTGAAGGTCTTATCATCACCATGGTAGCTAAAGAACAGCCAGTGCCCTGCATAGTGGTGCCAATACAGCAGCTGTGGCAGCGCCGCTACAAAGGCAGCTAATACAAAAAGTACCGGCACCCGTACATTGCCCAGCAGAAACCTGATGCGCTCCTGCAGTGTCCGCATATCACGCACACCCCACAGTAGCGGGATGAGTGCGCAGATGATCTCCGTAGGCCTCGTGATGGTGGCCAGTCCCGAGAGCAGGCCTATCGCTATAATATAGCCGGTCTTGCGGGTATCAGCCCAGTACAGGTCTGTGAGGTAGATGATACACGCATAGATCGTAAACAAGAAAGCATGTGTCATCGGCGAAAAGGCCACAAAGTTGAGATAGTTCGTAGCCAGGCAGACGATACCCAGCACCAGGGCCACGAGCCAATCATCAAAATATCTTAGGAGCAGCCTCCGCAGCATCCATATACCAAAGCACGCCACGATCACGCACCACCATGTCAGCGCTATCTGATACGGCTTTGTGAATCCATCCGTTTTATACCCCAGGGCCTTTGCCGATACATGCCCCGCCGCAAAAGCCGGCAGCTCTATGATAGCCATACCGCAGGGATAGTTCATCACATACAGCCCTGTCTCTGGCTGTACAAAGGCCTGGTCCTTGGTGTCACTACCAGGATGATAGGTGTTGTGGATGTAGTCGTAGTTATTGAGCTTGCCCAGATCATCATAGAAGAAGGAAGGCAGGTATAGCCAGTAGCCATAGATATCCCAGCTGATCACTGTGTTGGAGCCGCTATTATTCCACCTCTTGGTCAGTAGTGGTGCCACAGAGAATGTGACACAACAGAAAATGAGAACGAGAGCTGAGAGGCGTGCTTTCATGATGCTTTGATACTCCTAAAATAAAAAAGGCGCAGACAAAACCTGCGCCTTTCGTTTCCATAGTGAAATGTATTTAGTGGAACTGCTCCGCCTCAGTAGAACCCGCGAGGGCTGTAGTAGAGGAGTTGCCTTGTTGTACTACTTGCTGTACTGCGTCAAAGTAGCCGGTACCGACAAATGACTGGTGCTTGATAGCCTTGAAGCCGTCCTTCTCCAGTGCAAACTCGCGCTGCTGCAGCTCAGAGAAGCCAGCCATACCGCGATCTACATATGCCTTAGACAGTTCAAACATCGCTGTATTCAGCGCGTGGAAACCAGCCAGGGTGATGAACTGGAACTTGTAGCCCATCGCAGCGATATCCTCACGGAAGCTAGCCATTTGCTTTACGTCCATGTACTTAGCCCAGTTGAAAGATGGAGAGCAGTTGTATGCCAGCATCTTGCCAGGGTACTTGGCGTGGATCGCCTGTGCGAATTCACGTGCCAGGCCGAGGTCCGGGTTGCCAGTTTCCATCCAGATCAGGTCAGCATAGTTAGCGTAGCTCAGGCCACGGTCTATACCTTGCTCCAGGCCATTCTTTACATAGAAGTAGCCCTCCGGTGAGCGCTCACCAGTCAGGAACTTGTGATCCCTCTCATCGATATCAGTAGTGATGAGGTTTGCAGCCTCAGCATCCGTACGAGCTATCACCAGTGTAGGGACACCACAAACGTCAGCAGCCAGACGGGCAGCAGTCAGCTTGTTGATCGCCTCTTGTGTAGGTACGAGTACCTTGCCACCCAGGTGGCCGCACTTCTTGGCAGATGCCAGCTGGTCCTCCCAGTGTACACCCGCAGCCCCTGCCTCGATCATCTGCTTCATCAGCTCAAATGCATTCAGGTTGCCACCAAAGCCCGCCTCGGCGTCCGCTACGATAGGCACCATCCAGTCGCGCTGTGGCTCGCCATCCAGATACTCGATCTGGTCGCGGCGCATCAGGGCATTGTTTATCCTCTTGACTACAGATGGTACAGAGTTGGCCGGATAGAGGGATTGGTCAGGGTACATCTCACCGGAGAGGTTCGCGTCACCTGCTACCTGCCAGCCGGAGAGGTAGATCGCCTTCATGCCGGCGGTCACTTCCTGTACGGCCTGATTGCCGGTCAGCGCGCCGAGGCCTGATACCCATGCATCGGTGTGCAGCCTGTTCCAGAGTTTCTCAGCGCCGTTTTTAGCAAGAGAGTATTCAATTTTCACGGAACCGCTAATATTAATTACTTCTTCAGCCGAATAAGCACGTGTTACATCTTTCCATCTAGGGTTGGTAGCCCAGTCTTTTTTGAGCAGTTCCGCTCTCTCTTGTTTAGTTGCCATTGTTTGTTTTTGTTATTGCTTTATTTAAATTAAAAATAATTATACCATTATATCTATCGGATTTTTAGATAGCTGATGCCTAAACAACCAAAGCATTTCTCCTAAATTCTGTCGATTATTATATTTATAGTCTGAATTAAATTTGTCAAAATAAACCGGGTTTATTTTATTCTTAGAAAATGGCTTGAAGAAATAAATACCATAAATAAGCTCTAGGCTGTGTAAATCCTCTATCTGCATATTTATAAGTTCCTGATATAAACTCTCAACATTTACATTACACCCATTTTTATATTTCAAAAACAAGGCCATATGATGTCTACTGTTTTCTGGCTCAATTTCAATCGGCAAAAATTTATTACCAAGTAAATTACTAATTTCTTCATTTATTGAAATAGTCTTTGAAGGATGGATTTTGTTTCTTACATAACTTAAAATGATGTGTTTTCCAGACAAATTTTCTAATTCGTTACTTTCAAATTTCGATTGAAAGTTATAAATGGGTTGTGAAGTATTATCCGCAAAAAGTAAAACATTCCATTCTTCCTTTTTTGCAATAGCATATTCATAAAGTTTATATGTAAAGGCTAAATTGGTAGTTAAAATCTGATCTCTGCCGAAATGTAGAAATCGGCCTAGTTTAGCATCAAGATACACAGGATTAAGTTCACTCAAACTCTTATCATATACATCTTTGAAAATTGACAATATTTCCTTAATAGAGTCGTCTTTGTGCTGACGTTTAGTCTTATTGTTAGTTTGAAAACATCTTTCGTAAAATCTTTCAGTTATAATCCTTATAGCTTCGTCTTTAGTATTGCTATTTTGCAATTTGGTGAAAATGAAACTGACATCTGTTTTTCGCTCTAAGAGTTTTTGTCCAGAAAAACAATCTCCTAAAAACCTATTTAATAATGTTTGCAGGTTATCAGCATAAACTTCCGACTTGTCGTCTTCTCGCTTTTTCTTTAATAGAAGCTTATAGTACTTACCAGCTCTAGAATCCATTGCAGTACTAGTCTGAAAAAAACCATTATATTTAATTAAATCGAATATTAAATGAAATAATATTCGATTTTCAAGGTAGAAAAGATATTTATCCAAATGATATTTATCCAAATTGTTTTCCCTTAATACGTCTGTACTTCTTTGGGGTTCTGGAAAGAATTTTAAAAGTAATTTATGTCGACATAAATTTTGAGGCTTGAATGGATCTTTAAACTCAGCCTGAATTTCTTTATAAATCTCATGAAAGGCACAACTGAGATCAAAAGTATCAGTTGTTTCAATAGAATGAACTTCTAATTGAATCGAGTCTTCTTTTAAACAATATTCTTGTCTTAGACCGTTTATTCTATCTTTTATTGGAATTGGCTTTTTATCATAAATATAAAAATCCACATTAGTGATACCATTACCAGATTCTTGAGTAAACTGATCGAAGAGAATTTCATTAAATTCTATGCTTTCAAGAGCGAAACCTGCTAGAATAAAATTAAATTTCTTGATTCCATTGTCATTATTTTGGCTTACTTTTCCTTGAAGTATTTCTTTTAAAAAACTCTTTACGCCGCTAGTAATATCAATGTATTGCTCTTTAGTAAAAAGCATCGAAGATGGCTGTAATACTGTACCATGAGGCTTAACATATATAGGCATTCTAAGCCTATTCTTGTCACAAACCGACTGAAGGTTCTTAATATCAAAATCATTGAAAACTTTAAGATAAGTATCAGGACCAAGTTCGTCCTCTATAGCATTATCTAAAAGTTCATCAAAATTGAAGTTTATTATAACATCTATAAAACGGTGTTTAAATAAATGCGCAACCACTTCGTAGAAACTACTTGGTAATGTTTTTACATTTACTTTGTCTCTCAGCTTCTGAAGAATATATTCCCTTTGCCCTGTTACTTTAATCAGAACGCTTAATCGGCCCTCGAAGTATAACATTTCCTCTTTAATTGATTTAACGGGTGCAAACATATTTATCGATTTGCCCGTATACTTCTTTGCCTCTCTTATATATAATTCTCTCCTTGCTAATAAGTCCCTTAAATTAGAATCAGATTTCAAACGATCTGAATTAAAAAGGTCTTTATGATCTAAAAGCTCATTACTACATTTTAAATCCCTTTCCAAGTCTTCCAAAATCTCGGTTACTGATCCGCAAAACTGGTATGAAGCTCCGTTTCCAATAAGCAAAATATTCCGTGCAAAACCGGCTGAACCCTTTTCAAGTCCGTCCGCTTTTAATATTAAATCATATGGAAAAGACTGCAATTGATAATCAGGGTTAGAATGTATTACAGATACATTCACATAGTTCATCGCAAGTCTTTGATGAAGTTCTAGCTTATTATAGGCTTCATCTATAATTATAGAATTCTTTGACATTTTGGTTCAGTTTAGGGAAATAATTATTATACTAATCTATCTCGCCATACGCCGGCAGCGTCAGAAACTCCACGTAGTCATTCTCCGTTACCATCTCAAAGAACATCGAGATCGCCTTGTCAAACTCACCTTTCTCATAAGCATCTTCGCCTACATACTCGATGATCTTATTGACTTCTGATGGGAGTATTTCCTCTACCAGGTCGACAGTGATAGTGCGTCCATCATCCAGCTTGCTGCCGTTCTTGATCCACTGCCATACTTGTGTGCGAGATATCTCTGCTGTAGCAGCATCTTCCATCAGGTTGTGTATCGCGGCTGCGCCTACACCGCGCAGCCATGACTCTATGTAGAGGATACCTACATTGATATTCATGCGGAGGCCAGCCTCTGTGATCGTGCCTGCAGGCAGCTCAAGCAGATCTTTTTGTGTGTATACTTCGCCTTCGCGCTTCTTGTCATAGTTGTTTGGCGTCGGCATGTATTCGTTGAAGATATCCATCGCCAGCTTCACCAAGCCCGGGTGTGCTACCCAGGTACCGTCATGGCCATTCTGCACTTCGCGGAGCTTGTCTTGCTTCACGCGCTCCATAGCAGCATTGTTGGCAGCCTCATCATTCTTGATCGGGATGAAGGCAGCCATACCGCCCATAGCATGTACGCGACGCTTGTGGCAGGTCTGTATCACGAGCTTCGAGTAGTTGCTCATGAATGGTACCGCCATCGTCACCTGTGCACGGTCTGGCAGCACGAAGCGGCTATCCAGGTTTCGGAACTTTTTGATGTATGAGAAGATATAATCCCAGCGGCCACAGTTCAGGCCGGCCATGTGCTCGCGCAGCTCGTAGATGATCTCATGCAGCTCAAAGGTAGCCGTGATGGTCTCGATCAGCACCGTAGCCTTGATCGTACCCTGCGGTATGCCGAGTTCGTTTTGTGCAAAGACAAACACATCATTCCACAGGCGCGCCTCGAGGTGAGACTCCATCTTAGGCAGGTAGAAGTATGGACCGCTACCATTCGCCAGTTGCTGCTTTGCATTAGTATAGAAGAACATACCAAAGTCAAACAGTGATCCGCTCACGATCTCGCCGTTTACAGTCACGTGCTTCTCAGGCAGGTGCCAGCCGCGCGGGCGCACCAGCAGCGTAGCCACATTCTCATTCAGCTTATATTCTTTACCCGCTTCATTCTTATAGGCGATGGTCTTATTGATCGCATCGCGCAGGTTCACTTGCCCTTCTATACAGTTAGACCAGGTAGGCGAGTTAGAGTCTTCAAAATCTGCCATGAACATCTTCGCTCCGGAGTTCAGCGCGTTGATCACCATCTTGCGGTCTACCGGGCCGGTTATCTCCACACGGCGGTCCTGCAGGTCGGCAGGGATCGGCGCAGCCACCCAGTCACCCTCGCGAATCTCTTTGGTCTCCGGCAGGAAGTCCGGCAGGATACCCTTGTCTATCTGCTTCTGGCGCTCTTCGCGGGCAGCCAGCAGCTCCAGGCGGCGGGCATTAAACTTATTATGCAGCTTCACGACGAGTTCCATCGCTTCGCTAAACTGGCTGGCAAAGGCCTGAGGCACCTCGCCCTTTATCTCATATGCTTTTGCAGCAGTAGTTTCTGACATGACTTTGATTTGATGTGGCAAAGATGAAAACCCTTTGGCAGAAAAACAAGCGAATTTTCGCTAAAAATGAATTTTCGCAAAAATTTCGCTACTTTTGTTTCCACAAGGTTACCATATGTTTCAAAAGCTCCGTACCATCATCTACCACGCCCCTGACCTGGCGAAGGCCAAAGAATGGTACGCCGCTATCACCGGTATACAGCCTTATTTTGACGAGTCATTCTATGTAGGTTTCGACATAAACGGCTGCGAACTCGGCCTCGACCCAAACAGCGAAAAACCCACCGGCGCCGGCAATGTAGCCTACTGGAAAGTAGCCTACATCAAAGAAGCCGTAGCAAAATGCACCGCCAACGGTGCCACCATATATAGCGACATCAATAATGTTGGCGGCAAAATAGAGGTAGCCGTAGTAATAGACCCTTTTGGAAACCATGTAGGACTGATACAGGAGTAGACCTCACCCATCTGTCCGCCACGGCGGACATCTTCCCTCTCCCTCGGAGAGGGAAGAACCTAGTGAGGGAGAGTGACATGATATGATAGTCGTAACCGACAGAGCATATCTACTTTTTATAAAATAAAAAAGGCAACCCTAGCCTTCCCCTCTCCTTTGGAGAGGGGCCAGGGGAGAGGTGTATGGACAACCTGACCGACGAAAATATCCGCATCATCTTTGGCCTCAAGGTCAAAAAACTGCGCAATGACCTGCATCTGTCACTCCAGACACTATCGCAGCGCAGCGGTATATCTATCTCTTATCTCAATGAAATAGAGAACGGCAAGAAGTACCCCAAGACCGACAAGATCAACGAACTCTCCAAGGCTCTCGGCACCAGCTATGACGCACTCGTCTCGCTAAAGCTCAATAAGAACCTCGCCCCCGTAGGCCAGATACTTAACCTCGACCTGATCAATGACTTCCTCTTTGAGACATTTGGTATAGACAAAGCTACCGTGATGAACATGGTGGCCAATGAACCCGTGAAAGTCTCCGCCTTTATCAATGCCCTCATAGAGATCTCGCGAAATTATAACCTGAAGCTCGAGCACTTCTTCTTCTCCTGCCTCCGCTCCTATCAGGAGCTGAATGACAACTACTTTGAAGACATAGAAGATGCCGTAGCCGACTTCATCCGCACCAATAACTTCAACAATCATCCATCTGTCAAACTGCCCGCCTACGAGCAGGCGCTACAGCAATTGGGCTACACCCTACAGCAGACCGACTTTGCCGACTATCCGAAGCTGAAGAACCAGCGCTCCGTGACCCTGCGCAATGGCAAGACGACGCTGCTATACAATAAGAAACTGACCGACCAGCAGAAAGCCTTCCTCTATGGCCGCGAGATAGGCTTCACCTGGATGAAGATGGACAAGCGTCCCTATACCACTCCTTGGCTGAAAGTAGATTCATTCGATCATGTACTGAATAACTTCCGCGCCGCCTACTTCGCCCAAGCGCTGCATATCAATAAGGACAACCTGATCAAAGACCTCGAGCTGTTCTTTGATGCGCCGCGCTTCAGCTCCGGCGCGCTCATCGGCCTGCTGGATAAATACAATGCTTCTCCCGAGATGCTCCTCACGCGCATCACCAATGTGCTGCCACGCTACTTTGGCATCAATGAGCTTTTCTTCATCCGCTATAGCTCGAAGGACACAGAGAAAAACCTCAAGGAGATATCCAAAGAGCTGCACCTCTCCCGCCACACGGCCAACTTTGAGTACACGCAGACCGAGCAGAACTACCGCCGCTGGATCACCAAGAGCCTGCTGAAATACACCCTGGAGCACAAGCAGGCCTACGACACCAAGATAGAAGCCGTGATCTCCGAGAATGGCAACGGCAACCAGTACCTGACCATCTCCATCCTCCGCCCTATGGAGGAGCTGAATAACAACAACAACTCCGTGACCATCGGCTTCGTCCTCACAGACGCCGTACGCAAAAAGATCCGCTTCCTCACCGACAAGAACCTCGACATCGCCAAACTAGGCGACATCAGCCGCAACGAATTCGAACCCGTAGCCGAGCTGCGCAAGCAGAAAGAGCTGCGTGAGAAGGAGGCGGAGCTGGAGAGATTAATGGCGAGTAGAGTTTGAAATCTTAATGTTATATGGTATTGCTTTAGAACCATTTAAAGCACCTACACTATGAATTACGTCTATTTAGATTGGAATGTTTTTAATCAGATTGAAAAGAACTTAAGTGCATCTTTGAAGAATGATGTCTTTAGTCATATAGAATCTGCAATACGGAAAGGCGAGATTATTTGTCCTTACTCTAATGCCCATATAAATGACCTACTTCGCGGGTATGATAAGAATCCAGCCTTCATTGACGGCCATATCGACACCTTACAACAACTAACTAATGGTCTGTATGTATGTCAGTACTGGGGGGATGATAATATTGTTTGGGATAACAGAAACGTCCGTGAAGCATTTAATGAAGCTTTAGAGGAGTTTAGGCAGACACCAAAAACCTTTAACGATTTTCTAAACAAAGAAAGTACTAAGGGCTTGAAGCGAATGCTTGACATGATGCGGCATATAAATCTTCCATCTCAATTCGATTTGATCTTTGAATCTGATCCCGCATTCGCTCAGTTATTCCCTAAAGCAAAAATTAACAAGACGATGTTTTCATTATTAGAAGATATCTTTGAAACATCTTATAAAACAAAAAACGACCACTCTTTATATATAGCTTCGAGAAAATTCTTTAATCAGAATAAAAATTTGCTAACCGATTATCAATCTTTACTTACGCCTTTAAACGATTCCGCTAAGTCGAAATATATGAGCGACAATCTTTGGGAAAAACATGGAAACAAAAACAAAACTAGTTACAACCCCTTTTATCAAGAGCTAACAAACGCCTATTGCAAAATTGATTTCAGAGGAGAAAATTCAGATGCTGAATTTCCCAATTTGATTGATGACGCATTGCATGTATTCTATGGAGCCCATTGTTCCTCATTCATATCCACCGATAAGAAATGTCGGTACAAGGCAGCGGTAGCTTATAAGGAATTAGATATTAAAACAAAAGTGTTTACTCCTGATGAGTTTAGTTTACTGGTCTAAGCTTCCAGCTTAGACCTACCTATCAGCTAAGCATTCAGCTTAACAAAAACCTTTCTGTTCTAAGGGGCGAGCTACTTAACAATAAGCTTCAGTAAACTTATTGCTGCGAAAACATATCGCTAAGTATTATTGCGTTTCAAAATTAAAAGCAATGGAAATCAGTAAAGAATTATCGGACCTGACAATTAGAAAAGTTAATATTGAAAAACATTTACGAGAAGATATTAATGAACTATTTGAATTTGGGGGAAGTCACGAATATTTAGAAGCAATATCATTTCTCTTTACTACCTATACAGAATCTGAATATGTGCAGAATGGCAGTAAAGATCTCGCCAATTATTCTTTTTCAATGACAAGACTTATGATGTTCTTGTCTCAGCTTGAAGTATCTAAGATAGAACTAGAAGCGACTGAAAAGGAAATCGAACTATTGAAAAGAATAAGCTTAAATTAATGTTATATATCTCGCCGGTTCAAGCGTCCTCGCTTGAACCGAACCTCCACACTAGCGCAGAACTTAATTTCCTGCTTTCGTACGCATACGAACTTTAGGATTGCTTCTATAATTTTACAAAGCGGACACCGCCTATCACGTATACTCCGGCAGGCAGGCCCGATATATCTATAGACTGATTCTTATCAGAGACTGAGCCTTTCAGTAGCGGACTACCGAGTATACTATACACTGTATACTGGCTGGCGGCCGGCACATCCAGATAGATCTTGTCATATGCAGGATTTGGATAGAGAGAGGGGCGGGTGGCGGCAGCCACATCAGTCAGGCCGGATATCACGAGCGCGCTGGCATCATCATATAGCTCGCACTCCGGCAGTTTGCCGGTGCTGTCATCACAGGAGAGCAATACAGCATAGGTATTGGCGGCTATGTCATAGGTCATCAGCGCTCCCTGTCTGTTGCTTCCGCCGTCAAATGCGGAGAAGCCCAGTTTGCCATTGGCCATCACAGTCATATTTCTTTTGAAATTATATCCTGTCACCGTATCCGTGGGTAGCAGCGTCCTGTACTGATGAGTAGCAGGATCAAAGCTGAATATCTCGCCCGTATGAGACCGCGAGCTGATAGAGGTGATACCATAGAGCTTGCCATCCTGCGCCTGCGTCAGGCCGCAAAGGGGCAGCCCCACAGAGTCATGCACCATAGTATGCAGCGTAGTATAGGTACCCGAGATGATGTCGTAGCTAAAAATGAAAGAAGTATCGATTCCGGCTACTATTCCATATAGCTGGCCATCGCTGGCCTGTATCAGTGGGTTCCCTCCCTGTGAGCCAAAGTACATTGGAAATGTATGCAGCTCCGAATAAGTACTCGTAGCGGGGTCAAAGCTGAACAACGCTCCAGACTGCATCAAACCCGTCATGCCATAGAGCTTGCGATCTGTAGCAGGCAGCAGTTCCGCATCAGGCCCCACATGATAGCCATCAAAGTCATAAAGCTTCCTGTAGTTGTTGGTACCCGGATCCCATTGATAGATCACACCATTATTGTTCAGGCCGCCGTTGATCGTCATGCCGTAGAGTTTATCATCATAGCCTCTTACCAGGCCACCGCGTGGTATGTATCCATCTGGCTGGTGCAGGTCAAAATCGTATAGCTTGGTCGCTACTCCGGTAGCGGTGTCATACGTACAGATAGTACAGCTATCGCCTTCACCGCCCAGCACGCACACGATGTAGAGCTTGCCATTCACCATTACCATTTTCCCTATCGGATACCTTCCTACAGTATCATCAAAGGAATAAACTCTATGGAAGTTACTGCCATCTGCCTCTCCCCTCAGGATAGTGCCGTAGCCGTACATCCCCCCTTCTACAGCAGTAGCCCACAGAGATCGCTGCTGTGCCTGTATAGTGTGGATGATAAAAAATGAGGCAAATAGCAGAGCGGCCCTCAGGAGGCTTTCGTTTTTCATGGTATTGTTGGATTAATAACTTAAATATAATAAATCCATCACAAAGCACTCCACCCTAGCACGGAACTTAGTTTCTCTTTAAAATTATATATCCGCCATACCTCCCAGCCACACCGCCACCAGGTTCAGCGCGATCAGTAGGCCTATGATGGCGGTGTAGATATAGAGCCTGCGCTTGATCTCCGCATCGTCAAAGGCACGGGTCGCCGCATCCCATCCATGGCGATAGAGATATATGATGCGGGCGCAAAACGCAGCTACCATCAGTACCCATAGCCCGAGTACAAAGTACTGCTGCCGGTCATGACGTACATAGCGGTGATACAGCATCATGCTGAGCCAGACGATAAAGATGACAGGGATAAGATTGGCCAGTGCGGTATAGATACGTCTCAGGGACAGGTCACTCATAGTGTTACTTTTGATACGATCAAAGATAGCTGCGCCGCTGCATTATGCAAATATCCGTTCGTTCGTCTTTTCACTACATACTCTGAATAGCATAGCCAGCTCACAGCAAGGTATTATCTTCGGATAAACAAACCCACCCATGACCCGCAAGGAATACCTGCGCCTATCTGCCCTCCTGGGCCTCTATACCGCCATGCCCCGTGAGCTGCGCGCTGCGATCCCCACAGCAGCGCCGCTGCGCCGCAGTGACTTCGGCCCCGGCTTTGTATGGGGTACGGCTACCGCCAGCTACCAGATAGAGGGCGCGTGGAATGAAGACGGCAAGGGCGAAGGCATCTGGGATCACTTCACACACCATCACCGCGGCAAGATCAAGCACCACGATACCGGAGATGTAGCAGATGATTTCTACCATCGCTATAGCAGTGATATAGAGTTGATGCACCGTATGCAGATACCTGCCTCGCGCTTCTCTATCTCATGGCCCCGTGTACTGCCCGATGGCATAGGCCGGATCAACGAAAAAGGCCTCGACTTTTACCATCGCGTCATAGACAAGTGCCTGGAGCAGGGTGTAGAGCCGTGGGTCACCTGCTACCACTGGGACCTACCTCAGCGGCTGCAAGACAAAGGCGGCTGGCTAAACCGTGATATCATCCGCTGGTTTGAAGAGTACACTGACCTCATTTCACGCCGTTTTGGTGACAGGGTCAAAAACTGGATGGTCTTCAATGAGCCGTTGTCATTTACCCTCGCAGGCTACATGGCCGGTGTGCACCCTCCGGGGCATATCAGCTTTCATGAGTTCTATAGGTCCATACACCACACGGTACTCTGCCACGGTGCCGGTGGCCGCGTACTGCGCCGCAATGTGAAGGATGGCAACATAGGCACCACCTTCTCCTGCGGCATGGTAGACCCTCGGCGTGATACGCGTGGCGACCATGAGGCTGCCACTCGCCTCGATGTGATCATCAACAGGCTCTTTATAGAGCCCGTACTCGGTATGGGCTACCCCGTGCGCGACCTGCCAGCCCTGCGCCATGTGATGGACCAGATGCTACCCGGAGATGAGGTACTCATGCCGTTTGACTTTGACTTTACCGGCATACAAAACTATACCCGCTATGTAGCAAAATACTGCGGCCTGATACCTGTGATCCATGCACTGCAGGTGCCGCCGCACAAACTGACCAGTGACCTGACGCAGATGGGCTGGGAGGTCAATGCAGAAGGTATGTACCGTATCCTGAAAAAATTTGGCGCCTATGCCGGCGTGCGCAATATGATCATCACTGAGAATGGCGAAGCTGTAGCAGACACCGTGGTAAATGGCGAGATCAATGACCCGCAGCGGCTAAAGTATATACAGGACTACCTGCACCAGGTGCTCCGCGCCAAACGCGAAGGCCTGCCCGTAAACGGCTACTTCATATGGAGCTTTCTCGACAACTTTGAGTGGGCCTATGGCTATGAGCCGCGGCTGGGTATAGTAGGCGTGGACTACCGCACGCAGCAGCGCATAGTCAAGGCCAGCGGCAAATGGTACAGTGAATTTCTGAGCCAGAAGTGATCAGGCTGCATTGTGGCGTTTGTCTCTTGATTTCATTATATTTACCCATATAGTATATCTGTATGAAAGTAACGCTGGCACTAGCTCCCGTCTGGCAGTCTGTCACTCCGCACCTCGCCCTGGCCTTTCTCAAAGGGAGCCTGCAGCATGCGGGCTATGAGTGTACGACCATAGACTTCTCTATGCAGTTTCGTCCATTCATGGTATCTGTGATGGGTGATAAGGGAGCTGAGGAATATATCGCATCGCACCCCCGGCTGTACCAGGGCTGGGCCCGGCAGATAGCAGATACGAAGCCTGAGATCGTCGGCTTCAGCATCCTAGGTTCTAACCTGACCAACTCCGGCCTCATAGCCCGCGAGGTGCGCCGGCTGCTGCCGGGTGTCACCATCGTGGCTGGTGGCCCTAG
Organism: uncultured Chitinophagaceae bacterium; assembly: GCA_964537475.1. Taxonomy (GTDB): domain Bacteria; phylum Bacteroidota; class Bacteroidia; order Chitinophagales; family LD1; genus UBA1941. The sequence continues at coordinate 432,971 of CAZIBY010000001.1, forward strand.
TATGACACGTGAGAATCTGGGCGCTATACAGGAGGTCCTTACTTTTGCCGACTATGTGATAGAGGGCGAGGGCGAGCAGGCGCTCGTAGAGTTCGTGCAGTGCTATGAGCAGCGGGGAGACTTCGCTAAACTGAAGCAGCTATGGATGAATGATGCCGTAGGCAAAGCCATCTATACCGGCCACACCGCCCTGCAGAATATAGATGCGATCCCCTATCCTGACTTCACAGATTTTGACCGCAGTGCATTCCCCAATCCGCGCAAACTCCCCATGCTATTCTCCCGGGGCTGTATACTAAACTGCAACTACTGTGAGAATAAATGGAACCACCTCACACAGCGCTCCCGCTCGGGCCGCAATGTATTTGAAGAACTGAAGCATATCGTAAAGAAGTATGACATCAATGAGTATATGTTTAACGATGACTCGCTGATATCATCCAAGACCATGCGCCAGCTGGATGAATACGCCGACCTCGTGCTCGCAGAGGGCCTGGCCATGCCCTGGAATGTATACGGCACACGCGTAGAGCGCCTGCTGTCACAGCAGTTTATCAATAAGCTGGCCCGCTCCGGCCTCAACAGGCTGGCACTCGGCATAGAGAGCTTCTCCTCACGCGTGCAGAAAGAGATGGGCAAATCATCGCGATATGACGATGCGGATAAGATGGTACGCTTGCTCAGTGGTGAGGGCGTAGCTACGGAGACGTGGATCATATATGGCTACCCTACTGAGACGGATGCTGACTTTGATGAGACCCTGCAGTGGTTTATACAAAATCCAAACCTGCTCAAGCATGTCACCGGCAATGCCTTTGGCCCCAATGCAAAGTATATGTCAGACAAGCCTGGTATGGCTACATACTATCACGACGGCCGACCAGGCCTTTGGTACAGTGCTGAGAGTACCCTCGCCAAGAGGAAGGAGCGATTTTTGGCCATTATGGATGTGATGGAGCAGACGCGGCGGTCGCGGCGTGACTTTACCTTTCACTTTGGTGATCCGCTTTACGTCAAATATTTCACTACATGGACTGCCCGCGACAAGAAGTTTTTGCAGGATAGCTGGGAGCGCATTGAGGATCCTGCGGGGTATAAGGCACGCCATTCTTCCTTCTTTACTAAGGTGCTGGAAGCTTTTGGCAGAAAAGAGAAAGCTGTAGACATGCTACAGGCTGCGGTGATACCCACTTTTGCAGAAAAGAAGGAAGAGCAAGCAAAACCTGTACTGCCGATAGGTGATCTCAATACGATGAAAAGTGATTTATATTCCCGTATCGATGCATATCTCAAAGAGAAACCTGGCCTCACTGCAGACGAGCACCAGCAGCTACTGCGTGACTATATTACCGCTATAGAGAATGTAGAAGTGCATCTCGTGGATAATATCACTGAGGATATCTTTTTTGCGCTGCTAGGCCAGGGTAAGCTTGATAAGATATTGCATATTCTGGATACACATGCACCTGAATATATGGCACAGCGAATCCTGGAGTATGCCGGCGAGTTTGTGATACCGCAATGGTCTCCCGCCACCACCTGACCAGACTTGAAAGAAAAAGGCCACCCATCGGTGGCCTCTTCTGCAGATGCTATGTCTTTTGCTATTGTTTTACAAACCTCTGAGTGTGCTTGCTATCGAGAGATACGAAGTATACGCCCGGGGTCAGCCCGCTGATGTCTATCCTGCTGGATGTCTGAGAGACTGCATAGGTGCCTACTTCATTGCCTATCATATCATGCAGGTGTAGTGTACCACTGGCATCAGGTGTAGTCACGTTGATCACGTTGCGGGCAGGATTAGGATAGGCACTAAAGGCTACCGCTTCCGCCACATCATTGATACCGTTTGGTCCGGTAGAGGTACCTGAGCTCAGCACCGCAAAGGGGCTGAATGAAGTGATGCCTGTACGGCTGGTAGACCACATATTCCCTGACTGAGATACGGCGGCTGTCGCGTTATAGCTATCCCATGTACCATTGGTATAGTGGCTCAGGTAGACCTTAGCGCTATTGAACTGTGCTGACTCCATGGCCTGGCTCCAGTATGCCTCTACAGCAGCATTGGCACCGGTGGTCATATCAGACTCCAGCTCCCAGCTTACTATTACTCCTTGCCTGCTGGCAGATACATCAGATCCGCTCGTACCGTTTGCATAGATACCGGCATGAGCTACTGCATTGAAATTAGCAGCTGAGCCGGCATTATTGCTCACGCGCAGCGGAGCATAGTAGCTCGCAGTACCTACAGGCAGCATCCCTGCACCACCAGCACCTACATTGATCCTGAGGCTGCCGGTGCCTGATGTGAGTATATAGCTGGTGGCAGACCCACCTGTGACACTACCTGTGCTCTGCACATTCAGGTCATTGGCGGCCAGGTCCAGATTGCCGCTGGTCAGCATCAGGCTGCCTGACACAGTCAGTGGCGATGCCAGTATAGCCCAGCTATTATTAGTAGTATTGATCTCCAGGTTTTGCACTTTGTCCCCTCCCGTGGCAAATTTCAGGGCACCCATCCCTCCTGCAGCGCTTCCTGCCAAAGTGATGTATGCCAAGCTATCGCTGTAGATAGCCCCTGCACCGGCACTGGTAGTACCGCCTAGGGTCAGGTGCTTGCCATTCAGTTTGAGGTAGCCACTGGTCAGCGTGAGGCTACCGGCTACTGTCATATCATTGGCCATGTATACCATGCCGTTTGCACCATCTATATTGATGGTCACGTTACCGATAGTAGAGCCGCCGTTATCCCACTTGATATTACCCATGTTGCCGGAACCGTTTACTATCAGGCTGGAGGCATTTGTAGCGCTCAGGTAGCCTGAGCCGGTGATAGCTCCCTGCAGTGTGAGGTGGCTGCTACCCAGCATCAGTTTGCCGGATGGCACATTCAAAGTGCCCAGGCAGGTCAGGTCAGATGCCAGTGTCAGCGCTCCGCCACCTGTGAGATTTACATTGAGATTTGCTATAGAGTTGTTGCCTGTGGCAAATGCCACACTATTAGCGGTGCCGCTACCATTTACATTCAGCACACTGGTAGTGGCGCCCATGAGCGTACCTGTACCGCTGCTGGCTATAGTACCGTTTGCGGTGATGTTGTGGCCATTCATGTTGAGTTTGCCGCCCAGTAGTGACAGCGCACCTGTCACAGTCAGATCTCCCATCATGTCCAGCCTGTCAGTAGCCGATGGCATATTGACGCTCACATCATGTATATTGACAAATGTAGTCTCTATACCCATGCTGGATATGCCGGGGCGCGTGTAGTACAGGTTGATCCTGCCATTCTGATGCCAGCTCTGGTAGCTGGTATATGTACCGGCGCCTATATCCAGGACCGCATCATCGGCCAGTGTCAGGTTTGCGCCCTGACCCAGGCCCACATTGCCGGCTACAAAGCCTATCGTGTCGCCTACTATTACATTGCCCTCCAGCGTGAGTTGGTTTTGCAGGTTGTATAGATTGTCTGTGGTCATATTGCCAGAGAATACCCATGTACTGCCGGCGCCCATACGCAGCGTATGGAGAATGATAGTGCCATTGCCATTCAGCGTACCGCTGCTGATATCCAAGCTGTGCCAACTGGTCAGTGTACCATATACAGTGACTATGGCCTGCGAGTTATTGAGTGTCTCGTCCTGATCCATGGTCACCGTCAGGCCGCTATTGATGATCACAAAGTCATTGCCTGAGAGGGTAGCCGGTGGGGCTACGCCAGCCTGCCAGATGGTGCCGTCTGTCCAGTTACCACTCTGTATACAGGTATAGCTAGTAGCATGTGTATATAGCCCTAACGCCATCAGGCTGCATGTCACTAGAGTTCGGGAGAGCGTTGTAAAAAATTTCATCGTGTTTCTTTTATAGCTAGAAATTGTATTCCATTCTGTACTAATACGATAACTATGCCATAAAAGATTCACACCATATACTTAGTATTGATTTTCAATAACAAGTCACGACTTGTGGAGAAATATCCGTCCATATCCCGCCACAAACTGTGGGTGGGGTTTCCCAAACTGCATAAAAAAAGGCGCAGTCCTCTGTGGAGATAAAATATTAATAATCAACCCAAAGCAGCGACGTGATGGGAAAAAGCAGAAGGCGCGTGCTGGCTCCTATCAGTGTCAAAATACAGCACTAAAGGAGCCCAGGACTACCGCATCACCGGCAGGTCTACATAAGATGGATCGGCCATACTCGATGAGATATGAAACTCTGACGGCTGCGGCGATGGCAGGTTGAAGTGGCCTGTATCAGCCCCAGCCACAGACATACGGATGCTATGCCCCTTTTTGAACTGGTAGGATATCGGCAGCATATCAAAGGTCAGGCGCACCACCTCACCGGCATGGTAGGGCAGCGCGTCTTCTTTGCGGTAGGTGTGGTCGGGGTAGGCGGTCTTGTAGGGACCCTCCTTGATCTCGCGGTCTACAGGGCGTATCATACCCTCTGTCACATAGGTCACCGAGCCATCAGGTGCTACGTCCTCCAGATAGCAGAATACAGTCGCATCATCTGCATCAGCGGCAAAGTTTAAACCTACTACAGGATGGCCGGTGATCACTACCGTCTCCGCCAGCGGCTCACCCGTATAGCAGAGCAGCTTCTGGTCTTCTGCCCGGCGGTCGGGGTAGTGTGTATCACCATGGCGATAGAGATCGGTCACGCTATTCCAGCGCGAGGTGCTGTCTGAGGTGGCAGTATAGTCTACCTTATACGTGACCTCCCCTGAGGTTATAGGAGCGCTACCGGTAGAGAGGCGCTTATCTCCGGACAGGAAAACACGCGTAGTAGCAGCCGCACGCGGAGGCCATACGTCTGATGACTGCCACGTCTCCTCTCCTACTGTATAGTAGCTGTAGCGAGGCTCCCTGTCTATGCCATTGTCTATGCCCTTCAGGTAGTGATCAAAAAAGCGAAGTATCTCCAGCTTTACATCAAACTTGACCTCACTGGAGGTAGCATACGGGCTCACATCGTCATGAGGGCCGTGATCCCAGGGGCCTATGAGTACTTTCTTGGTATTATCTGTATTGAGGCTCGCATCCAGGCTGCCACGTGCCAGGCCGCCATCATACCAGCCACCTATGCGGTAGATAGCCGTGCCTGAGTGTGCTATCTGGTCCAGCCGCTGGTGCACGCTACAGTCATCTGCACAGAGACCGGCGGTGCCTGCTTTGTCATTGCGAAACTTGACTTGCTGCAGGCCTACAGTGATATCAAAGTTGGTCTTGTGCTGTGCTATGGCCCTATTCAGTATCGCTTTGCCGTTGTCCTCCTTCACGGCGTGTATACCGGTTATGAGATTGGCTTGCGGTGAGAAGGGATGGAAGTCATTATTATCGAGCGAGCGTGTGGTATAGCCCCATATATCTACAAAAGGTCCCTGGCACACGCCACCCGGGAAGATGATATTCTTGTATAGATCAAAGATAGCAGAGCGCGGCACGCAGGCCTTCACCGCAGGGTGCTGATTGGCCAGGAGCATCTCTGCCGTGGTGCCCAGGTAGGAAATGCCTGTGGTACCGACCTTGCCATCACACCAGGACTGAGAGATGATCCAGTCTACCACCTGGCGGCCATCTGCTATCTCCTCCGGGCTAAACTCCATCTTGCGCTCACCGGGAGAGGCTCCAGTGCCGCGTACATCTACCACTACTACGGCATAGCCGTACGAAGTAAAGAACTTCACCTCGCTCTCCGGTATCATACCAAAGACGGGGTCGCGCAGCATACTCAGCGGCCATTTGGCATGTATGGCGCGCACATAGCGTGTCAGGTAGACGATGGCCGGTATCTTCTTGCCCTCCTCCAGATGCTTAGGCAGGTAGACATCAGTAGCGAGCGGGGTACTATCCCGCATATAGACGTAGTGCGTGCTATACTTGAATCCGTCATAATCAGGCGCAGTATAGCCGGAGTAGATGCCCGGCCTGCTGACCGGATGATGTGGAGTGTCATTTTTAGGTTTGGCAGCATAGGTGGTCAGCGCCAGCATAGAGAGCACGAGGAGTGTCAGATTCTTCACGGTGTATATGGTTTACCGGCGCAAAACTACAGTATGCATGCAAATCAAACAGCACCTCTCACCGGCACATACTGAGACAATGAAGAAGTTGACTTAATACGGAAACTATGGGCTATCTCCCTCAGGGAGAGTATCAGTGAACTATAATACGAAAGAAGGCTGGCTATCATCCAAATACTTCAGATAGCCGTAGCTGCTCCTTGAGCTGCACACCACGCTCTGTCTCCGCGAGGCTGATCATCTCAACGGTAGGATCATGCTCCAGGAAGAGGAGATAATCATTCTTTACTACCTCGGGTAGCAGCGACTCTTTCTCAGAGAGTGTCAATAGTGGTCTCGTGTCATACGCCATCACATACGGCAGTGGCACATGCCACCGCGATGGGATCAGGTCAGCAGCATAGACTATGGTCTTGCCATCATAGCTGATGTGCGGCGTGATCATGCTCTCCGTATGTCCGCTCACGGTTTTGATCAGTACATCCGGATGTATCTTTCGTGAGCCGGTGGGGCTACGCAGGCCTGCCAGATGATACCGTCTGTCCAGTTACCACTCTGTATACAGATCGTCCCCATTACATACATCTTTATTACCTATTACCTAAGCCTTTACAAGCTAATATTACAGCTTTGGCATCTTTTAAAATGGGCAAAGACGATAAATGTAATACGGAGTAAATAACTTTATTCATGGCGAAGGGCATAGATTTCAAACGAACCTGATTTCGTGGAATAAAGGTCATCATGGTATAGCACAAAAAGGTCACAAGGCTTTCTCTTTGCTCAACCATTGACTAAGATTGATAATTTTTGCCAACCTTATAAAAGGCAACTCAATGAACCTATAGGTAAAATAACTGATACCGATCGTTAATAAAGAAATTGAAACGACAAGAGTAATAACACATAAAGCTCCGGGGGCACAAACCTTTAATAACAGGCTTACCGGAAACTCTTTGAGCACCAGCCAATGGACCAGATAAATACTAAAAGATATGCGACCGATAAAAGCAAGTATAGAATGATTAAGCAGTTTCTGTATGGTCCCAGATCTCAACATAATAAGTATCATAACCGCAGACGCGCCCCCCGATAGTGTAAATAAAAGATTGCCATGCGCGATACCGAGCATATCTTCCATGATTGAGATCAGATGCGATACAGACTGCGAAAACTTGACCAGATGATGCATAGAATAGCAAGCAAAAAGCAGTGGCAGTACGATTATAAGGCTGGCCGGACGCATTAGCCAAGGGAAAACCTGGCCGGACCTATATAGCTGAAAAACTATCATACCCAATAGAAAATGGAATGCGAAAGGGCTAATATAATTATAGGCAAACAGGCTAATGACCAGTAGGATATATGGCATATACCGCTGCGATAGCGTAAGTACAAATACGGGCATAATAAGTGAGATAAATATCTCTGCACCCATGGTCCAGCCCGGTTCTATGAACTGATGAGTACCGGATCCTATGATGAGCTCCTGGATAAGAATAAAAAACTTTCCATCACCGTACATCAGATATCCTGCTGCCACGACACAAAAATAAAGCGGATAGATGCGCAGAACTCTGCGAACAATGTAGTTGAGATAATCGAAATTTCCCTGAAGCTTTATGATAGATGCTGTGAGAACGAAACCACTCAGTACAAAAAAGAAAGAAACAGCATCTATGCCGTTGAAAATGATCTGGAGTAAGATGAGCATTTTTGGGGAAAAGTGATTGATCCTCCAGTTGTACATTAATACTGTATGCAGCACAAGTACAGACATGGCGGCTAATCCGCGGGCACTATCCAAAAACTCTATCCTGCCTCCTGTCGATCTTGTCTTCTCCTGTTCCGATTCCATTTTACTGAAAATAATAATTTACTAGCAACGCCAATTAAATAATGATTATCCGATTTTGCAATATCATATATCAGAGAGCTTCGACTGCTCTTTAACCTGTATTCCCCTTTCCGTTTCTGCCAGGCTGATCATCTCTACGGAAGGATCATGCTCCAGGAAGAGGAGATAATCATTCTTTGCTGCCTCGGGTAGCAGTGACTCTTTCTCAGAAAGCGTCAATAGTGGTCTCGTGTCATACGCCATCACATATGGCAGTGGCACATGCCAGCGCGATGGGATCAGGTCAGCAGCATAGACTATTGTCTTGCCATTATAGCTGATATGCGGCGTGATCATGCTCTCCGTATGTCCGCTCACGGTTTTGATCAGTACATCAGGATGTATCTCTCGTGAGCCGTCATTGATGAATTTCAGCTGGCCGCTCTCCTGTATGGGTAATATATTTTCTTTGAGGAAAGATGCTTTCTCTCTCGCATTAGGTTGGGTGGCCCACTCCCAGTGCTGCGCATTGCTCCAGTAGGTCGCACTTGCAAAGGCCGGCACGAGCTTCTCTCCTTCTCTCTTGATCGCACCACCGCAGTGGTCAAAGTGGAGGTGCGTGAGGAGTACATCTGTGATATCATCGGCAGAGAAGCCTAGCTTCGCAAGAGACTTGTCCAGCGTATCCTCTCCATGCGGCTCATAGCGGCTAAAGAACTTCTCATCCTGTTTATTGCCGAGGCCTGTATCTACCAATATCAGCTTCTTGCCATCCTCTATCAGCAGGCAGCGCATGGCCCAGGTACACATACCATTGGGATCAGAGGGATGTAGCTTCATCCACATACTCCTCGGCACCACGCCAAACATAGCGCCACCATCTAGCTTGAAAAGGCCTGTATCTATCGTGTGTAGTTTCATGCTAAGCAGTTTAATTCAGCTCCTCATCAAAGTCTTCATCTTCAAATAGGTCGTCGATATCCTCATCCTGTATATGGCGTTCGCGGAGCGCCACCATCTTGAGCGCAGCTATGGCGCACTCTGTGCCCTTGTTGCCATGCTTGCCACCGGCGCGGTCTACTGCCTGCTGGTGATCATTGGTAGTGAGCAGGCCAAAGATGAATGGCGCGTTTGCATCCAGTGAGAGATTCATCAGCGCCTGTGAGACAGCGTTATTGATGTAGATGTCGTGATCCGTATCACCCTTGATCACGCAGCCGAGTACGATCACGGCATCGCACTCCTCGCCCAGGTAGAGCGTCTGCGCAGCTAGTGGCAGCTCGTAGGCTCCGGGCGCATAGTCCACTATGATGCTGTCCTCGCTCACATTGTGTGCCAGCAGGGTATTGATAGCTGCATCGCGCAGCGCAAAGGTGATATCGCTATTGTATTCAGATACGATGATGCCGATGGTATAGGTCCTGCCATCAGGTATCTCCTTGGGGTCGTAGCTCGAAAGGTTTTTGAGATTAGTAGCCATTATACGTTATGGATTATTCTATGAAAAATATGCAGGTCAAAGTTAAAAGAGATTTATCATTAACCGCAAAGAGCGCCAAGAACGCGAAGATATTTTCAAAAACCTTTGCGTCCTCCGCGTTCTTTGCGGTTCCCTTCGTATCTCGCTATCAGACTGCCTTATCTCTAAAACAAAAAGAGGGAATGTGTCGCCACTTCCCTCTTCAGTTTCTTTCAGATAAGATATTTAGCTCTCTACGCTGAGGCGGGCGAGGTATTTCTCCACGTCGCGGCCTTCGGCAGTATTAGGATACTTTTCTTTTACCTTGTTGTATGTTTCCTTTGCCTCGTTGTACTTCTTATTACGCTCATAGTATTTGCCGAGCTTCAGCAGGTACATGGGTGCGAACTGCTCATTGTCTGAGAAGTCAGCTGCCTTCTTGTAATAGTTAGCAGCGTCGTCAGCCTTGTTCTGGTCTGCATAGGCATCGCCGATCAGGTTCAGCTTGGCAGCTCCGAGTATCGGATCGCTGGTGCTGTAGCTATTCAGTGCGTCTATGGCATTCTTGTAGTCCTTCTTGGCCAGGTAGCAGGCACCGATGTAGTAGTTAGCCAGGTTTGCTGCCTTGGTCATGCTGTAGCTCTTCTTGATCTCCAGGAAACCCTTGAACGGAGCTGCTCCGCCTATAGCGCCCTTGCTGCCATTCAGCGCGAGGTCTACTGAGTCGCGCGCAAACATGGCCTCAGCCATAAACATCTCACGGTTAGCCTTCAGATTGCGGTCCGGCAGCCACTTGGCAAAGATGAATATCACGGCCACGAGCACTACGAGTGCCGCGCCTCCACCTATCATGAGTTTCTGCCTGTTGCGCTCAAACCAGTCTTCTGATTCATAATAAAAGCTACCCTCTTCCGGTTCACCTACTACTGCTTCTGGTTCTATTTCTTCGATGTCTGCCATTGCTGTTTTTGTCTATTTGGTTTTTAAGTTTTTGTCTGTCCGTTTTTTACTCTACGAGGAATGGATAATTCTCCTCTGCATAGATATCCTTGAAGAGCTCACTATCATCCGGGAATGGTGACTCCTCTGCAAATTTCACACACTCATCTATCTCGGCATCGATCCGTGCGCTGATAGCATCCAGATCTGCCTGCATAGCATATTTCTTTTTGAGTATAGTAGCCGCAGTGGTCTCTATCGGGTCCTGCTTGCGGTACTGCTCTACCTCTTCTTTGGTGCGGTACTTCTGAGGATCACTCATAGAGTGGCCTTTGTAGCGGTAGGTCATGATCTCGAGGAATGTAGGCCCCTCGCCCTTGCGAGCGCGCTCGGCGGCACGGGCTACAGCCTCATGCACCGTCTCGGCCTTCATACCGTCTACAGTCTCAGATGGCATCTCGTATGCTTTGCCCAGCTCTGCTATATTGGTCACATTGCTGGAGCGGCCTACTGAGGTACCCATGGCGTAGCCATTGTTTTCGCAGACGAATATCACCGGCAGCTTCCATGTCATGGCCATGTTGTATGTCTCATGCAGGATACCCTGGCGTGCTGCGCCATCGCCAAAGAAGCAGATGGTCACATTATCCTTGCCCAGGTACTGATCTGCAAAGGCGATACCCGCACCCAGTCCTATCTGCGCACCCACGATACCGTGGCCACCGTAGAAGTTATGCTCCTTTGAGAAGAAGTGCATAGAGCCGCCTTTGCCCTTGGTACAGCCTGTAGCCTTGCCAAATAGCTCAGCCATCGCCTCGTTGCAGGAGATGCCCTTGGCTATAGCCAGGCCGTGGTCGCGGTAGGCCGTGATCACGCGGTCGTCGGCGCGCAGGCCCGACATGGTGCCGGCGGCGACTGCCTCCTGTCCTATATATAAATGGCAAAAGCCACGTATCTTCTGCTGGCCATAGAGCATGCCCGCGCGCTCCTCAAAGCGGCGGAGCCTGAGCATCAGCTCATACCAGTACAGGTATGTTTCTTTGTCGAGTTTAGCTGCCATAACATCTGATCTACTCAAAGGTGGGCAAAACTACTCTAATTCGGCAAAAAGTCAAAAACCTCGCCCGCGGGCCCTTCCTCTGGGAGATAGCATGTGGAAAAAGGCTAGCCTCCTTCACTCATCACCCCTCCTTCGCCACTCGTCCCTTTGCGTCGCCTCTCCGCTGAGGGATCACTAGTAGTAGGTATAGGCAGTAGAGTCTCCCAGCCCGCCATTATAGTAGGACACTTTGATACTCACCCGGCCCTGCGTATCAAAATGATAACGGTACTCGCTGCGGCTTGTATCCTTGCCTACAAATATCTGACTAGCTTTCCACACCAGCTTTTTTGAGCTTTGACCGTCAAAGTCCATTCCCATATTCGCGTTTCCTATCGTATTCTCCTGATCTGTATAGGTCGAGATGGCCTGGCTCACCCACGGATCATTTTTGTAGCGCTGCCTGATTGCTATCTGATTACCATCCTTGTAGGTATAGCTCATCACGCTTTCTGCCGGCAGGCCTACGCCGGAGTGGATATTTTTGACATAACCGGCCTCATCATACTCATAGAGGTAGCGGCCCTTTACTATAGACTGGCCGCTCAGCCTGCGCTCCGAGACCAGGCCGGATTTATTCAGCAAAAAGGTATCAGTAAATTCCTTCTTCGTGCGCGGATCATTGGTCTTCCTATAGATCACAGTAGGCTGATAGAGGTATACTGAGGTTACACCGTTAGAATTCTCCAGCTTAGATATGGTTCCATTCGGATTATAAAAGAACTTAGTAGTCCCTCTGCCGGTCAAGCTATCAGCACCCCGCCTGAGTTGCTTGATCTCCTTGATCAGTGGCCGCTGTGGAGAAGCAGCAAAGGCCAGCAGGCTTAGGACTGTGACAGCTATGGCAGGTAGGATGATAGTTTGTCTCATACTTATAGTTTATAAGGGCTGCTCCTCCCGCTACGCGGAAAGTAATTTGTGATATAATGCATAGCCTCTGTCAAAGTAACATAGATAGAAAATACCCAATTTGAAAGATTAGGCCCAATTTTTGCTAATATAGAATCCGATTTCAATTTATCGGATCAGCTAATACCAGCATTTGGAAATTTTATCCAGATACCGCGTCTTTATTTTGCCTGCCATACTGGTAGTGCTGCTCGGTATTGCCTTCTCCCGGCCACCGCAGGATAGTCTCTCCACATCCGCCCACCGCCTCGAGAATCTCATCACAGATGCTCAGAATTCCTTTGATAAATTCTGCACAGAAGATACCACTACCCAGCGGCACGATATCAGGAGTGAGGCGAGGCTGAAGCTTTTCATCTTTACCCGTACGGGTGACCTGGTCATGTACAATGACAACAGCGTCTACCCGCCATTTGACCCTACACAGTACCAGCCTGACGTATCTGTGGTCAAGCTCAAAAACGGATGGTACCTGCAGCTGCGCCGGGCCACTATAGACGGCCAGATAGCCATAGGCTACCTGCTGCTGAAGCATGAATACCGCTTTGAGAACCGGTTCCTGAAAAATGAATATGACGTAGGCTTCAAGATACCGGCCAACTATAATATCAGTGATGCAGCTATCACCGGGTCTATACAGGTGCATAGCCGCGAGGGTCGTGAGCTGTTTTGTCTCTACGCAGATGACACCCGCACGGATAATAATGCCAATATAGCCCTGGCGCTGGTCTACCTGCTCATCATCGTCATAATGGGCTACTACCTGAATGAGATAGCCACATACCTGGCGCATCACCGTGGCAAACTGGTCGGCCTCTTCTTTATCCTGACCATCGGCACGACCATCCGGTACTGGATGGCCTATCTGCGCTTCCCAGCCGAGTTTTATAAGCTGGACCTTTTCAATCCTTCTCTATACGGATCAAATCTGCTGGCCGGTTCACTGGGAGACCTGCTGATGACCTGCGGCCTCCTATTCTGGTTTACCTCCTTCTACTATACGCATGACGACCGCTTCAGCCTGTCGCTCTGGCCCGCCGGCTGGCGCAGGGCAGAGCAGATAGTCCTCATACTGATCCAGTACTTGGCTGTAGGTGTGATCTACTGGCTCTTCCGCTCGCTGGTAGTAGACTCGGTCATCTCCTTTGAGGTGTACAACATCCTGAGCCTGGATCAGTATAGCGTCTTTGGCCTGGTATGCATCACGCTGATACTGATCTCCCACTTCCTGCTTAGCATCAATGCCTTCCGGCGGCTCATAGACCTGGGCGTGTCCATGCCTGTGCTGATAGGTGTGACCATAGCAGGCGGTGCGGCATTTGTGGCTATAGCCTATGACGGGCAGTTTGTGGAGTCCATAGCATTCACGGCTATCTGGAGCTTTGTTTTTACACTGGTGGGTTACCGCCTTTTTGTGACCAATACTGACCTGACCTCTGCCCGCTGTGTGGTAATCTTTATCCTGCTCTACAGTATCCTCTCCATGTTTCTGATAGAGAACTGCTACGAGGTCAAAGAGCGCAGCAAGCGCGCCTTTGTAGCAGAGAAACTACTGGCGGGCCATGACTATGTGGCTGAGTTCACCTTTGATGATATAGCGCAGCGCATCACAGCAGACAAGGTGGTAAAGAACAGTTGGCAACACCTGCAGCCGCTGCACCCCGAGCTGCGTGACCGTATCGCATCATTGTACCTCAGCGGCTATTTCAGCAAGTATGACCTCAAAGTCTTTGCCTATGATTCATTTGGAGTACCTGTCTCTATGAGAGATACAGTGCCCTATGCCGGTATGCGGGCCCTGCTGGATACCAGCCGCGTGCTGAGGCTAAAGCCAGACTTCCTCTACATCAATGACTCCAGTACCAACTCCGCCTATCTGGCCCTCATACCGCTGTCATCAGATTTTAAGCTGAAGGGTATACTGGCCCTGTACATGACACCCAAATCCTACAATGGCCAGAGTGTCTACCCTGAGCTGCTGCTCGGCCAGAATATTTCCTCCTCGCTGGACAAAAGTGAATACGACTTTGCGATCTATCAGAATGGCCGCATGATCGTGCAGCATGGGGATTTCCCATACTCCTACTACTGGGACAAAAAGTTTGACGTGCCGCTCAATAAGCCCACCTATGTAGAGGACAATGAGTGGGAGAGCCTCGTGCTGCGTACAGCGGGCGGGCAGAGCCTGATCATCTCTATCAGGCAGGAGGGCTTCTTTGAGCCGGTGGCTACCATCTCTTACTTTTTTATCATCTATGCCATCATAGTAGGGGTGCTCATGCTGGGCGTGCGTATCTTCCGCCTGATCGTATCCGGCGCCTCCCTCTCAGAGCAGATCGTGCTATCCTTCCGCTCGCGGATCAACTACTCCATGCTGCTTATCATCATTGCATCCTTTGTCGTGATAGGCTCTATCACCATCAGCTTCTTCAAGTCTCAGTACGATGCCTACTACAATGACCGGCTGGTACGCAAAGAGAAAGCCATCCTGACCAATGTAGAATACTACCTCCGTGAATATGAGGAGCGGGCTGCGATGGATAGCACGATAGCAGAGGAAGACCTGGGAGACCTGCTCAGCATAGAGCTGGTCAAAATATCTGATATACAGAATATAGATATCAATGTCTTTGACACACTGGGAGACCTGGCCACCTCCTCACAGATGTCTATCTTTGACAATGGGCTGACCTCTATCCGCATGAATCCTGCTGCCTATCATGAGATGGCAGATCAGCACGAGACGCAGTACACCCAGCAGGAAAACATCGGGGCACTGAAGTATACTGCGGCCTACGCCCCTATCCGCAATAAGGCAGGCAACACGATCGCATACCTGAATGTACCTTACTTTGAGAAGTCTAAGACCATAGAGGATGAGGTGTCGTCCTTTCTCATCACCCTCATGAATGCGTATGTCTTCCTACTGCTGTGCGCTGCGGTCATGGCCTACTTTATATCTAACTCTATCACGCGGCCGCTGCGATTTATCAGTGAGAAACTACGCATACTGAATCTCAATAAGCGCAATGAACCTATAGAGTGGCGCAGCCGCGATGAGGTAGGAGCACTCATCACGGAGTACAATAAGATGATAGCCGAGCTGGAAAACAGCGCCGCCAAGCTGGCCCGCAGTGAGCGGGAGTCTGCCTGGCGCGAGATGGCCCGCCAGATAGCCCACGAGATCAAGAATCCGCTCACACCGATGAAGCTCAGCATACAGTACCTCCAGCGCGCCATAGACGAGGGCAAAGACGTGACAGAGCTGGCCAAGCGGGTGAACAAAACACTCGTAGAGCAAATAGACAATCTCTCTACTATTGCTACTGCCTTTTCCAGTTTTGCACAGATGCCTAAGGGGCAGAATGAGGTCTTTGACCTCAATGACCTGCTGCGTGGTATCGTCGGCCTCTTTGAGAAAGAGGACAACGTGCGCATACACCTGACCACGCACAAGGAGCAGGCTATGGTCTATGCGGACAAAAACCAGATGGTATCAGTCTTCAATAACCTGATCAAAAATGCCATACAGAGCATACCTGATGGCACGCGTGGCGATATCAATGTGATCACTATGGAGGAAATGGGCCATATCAAGACCATCGTGATGGACAATGGCAGCGGCATATCCAGGGAAGCATATGATAAAGTATTTGTGCCAAACTTCACCACCAAATCCAGCGGCACCGGCCTCGGCCTGGCCATCTGCAAGCAGATAGTGGAAAGCGCCGGAGGCAAGATCTGGTTTGAGTCTACCGTAGGTGAGGGCACGTCATTCTTTGTCACGCTGCCGTACTATCAGGAGCAGCCTGATGCCCAGTCAGAAAAGCTTTGACCACTCCCTTTTGGCACGGTTTTGCGGCGGGGTCAGTATCCAGGCTTATGAAAATCCGTATAACCTCTTAAATCATTCATTATGAAGATCAAGGCCATCCTCGCCAGCCTGCTAGTGGTAGCTGCTCTCATGGGGTGCAATAAGCTGAAGCATATTCCATTTGACTATAGCTATCACAAATACATCAATGTGCCGGCAGCACCTGTACCGGGCACCACAGTCACGATACCCGTCACAGTGGCTACCAATATAGACTCCATACTAGAGGCCAATCATACCAATGGCAACCTTCTGGAGAGCGCTAAACTGAAATCACTCAACCTTAGTATTTCTGATCCGGCGGGCACCTCCTTTGGCGTGATACGGGATATAGACGTGTATGTAGTGACAGGCTCCGGAGATGTAGCTATCGCTCAAAAGCACAACATAGACCCTACGCTGAATGCACTGGATATGGATGTGAATGATGTAGAGCTGAAGCCATACCTCACTGCCCAGAATATGACCCTGAAAGTGACAGGCACGACCACCAGCGGCTATACGCAGGATATGACCCTGTACTTCAATATGACGGTACACTTCGAGGCCAATCTGCTGGCAGCGCTGTAAAAAGACACCCTCCCAACCACCCTGATGGGAGGCTTTAATACAAATAAAAATGCCTGATGAACGGGCTTTTCAAGTCTCCCTTTAGGCAGATTTTGAGGATTGTATTCCGATAGCACCCAGATCCTACGGACAACACGGATCTACATGATAAATCCGTGTTATCCTTTTGCTTATTTGCTGCATGCCTCCCGATCTTCCTTCATGGAGATTTAAAGGGTTGTTGTTAGCATTAAAGCCCTCTCCCTCGGAGAGATTCCGAAACCTCGGGAGGGAGAGGGTGTTTTTTCTTACCTTTACCCCCGCTTTGTTTCTCCGCTCGATACACCTCACCAACTATAAAAACCACGCCGACCGGTCGCTGGACTTTTCGCGCAAGATCAACTGCTTCATAGGCCCCAATGGCATGGGCAAGACCAATATCCTCGATGCCATACACTACCTCTCGCTGACCAAGAGCTATTTTAGCAGCACAGACCAGCAGAATATCCGCATAGGGGCAGACTTTATGCGGCTCACAGGGGCGGTGACCGTGCAGGAGCAGGACTATCGCATCGTGTGCCGCCTGCCGCAAGGCCGCAAAAAGGACTTCACCGTCAATGACCTGCCCTACAAGCGTATGAGCGATCACGTAGGCATGATGCCTGTGGTGATGATCGCCCCTGATGACAGCGTACTGATATCCGGCAGCAGTGAGGAGCGCCGCAAGTTTCTGGACAATACCCTCTCCCAGACCGACCATGAGTACCTGGAGCACCTCGTGCTGTACAATAAATACCTGGACCAGCGCAATGCACTGCTCAAGAGTATGAATGCCGGTGGCCGTCATGATGCAGTGCTGCTGGAGGGTTACGACGAGCAGCTGGTGCGCTACGGAGAGTCGGTGTACCGCCGCCGCCGGCAGGCGCTGGCCGAGCTGGAGCCGATCTTTATCCACTACCACCGGCTGGTATCGCTGGAGCGGGAGCAGACGTCTTTTAGCTATGAGAGTACTATGAATGAGCGGCCTCTGGCAGACCAGCTGCGAGACAACCTACCCCGCCAGATCCTGCTGGAGAGGACCTCCGCCGGTCCTCACAGGGACGACATTGCCTTTATGCTGGGGGACACGCGGCTGAAACGCTTCGGCTCCCAGGGGCAGCAGAAGTCATTTCTCATAGCGCTCAAACTGGCTCAGTACCACTATATCCGTGCGCATAAATCTTTCCATCCCTTTTTGCTTATTGACGATATTTTTGATAAAATTGATGGGGAAAGGAGCCGCCAGCTGGTACAGCTGCTCTCGGGCGAGGATTTCGGCCAGATATTCATCACTGATACTGACGAGAAGCACATCACTGACGAGCTGGGCACCAGTGCCGGCCTCTTTGATGTATACAGGATACCATAAGCATACCATGCGCAAGACAAACACAGTGACACTAGGAGCAGCCATACAGTCTGTGCTGGCCGAGCTGAACCTGCGCCATGGCGTGTATGAGGCCCGCGTAGAGGCTATGTGGGAGCGTGTGATGGGCAGGTCTGTGGCGCGCCATACTACGGCCATACGGCTCAAGGCTGACCGCCTCTACATCACGGTAGACTCTGCACCGCTGCGCAGCGAGCTCTTCTACTCACGTATGCAGATACGCGATGTGGTCAATCAGGAGCTGGGCGTAGAGGTGATCAATGACGTTTTTATATACTGATAAATCAAAGATACCCGGCTCAAATGAAACCTATCAAGCTTCTGACCATAGTGCTCACCTCCTGGCTGATGCTGGCTGCTGCCATGCCTGCCAGGGCGGAGCGGGAGCGCATGCGGCGCAATATCACCTTCATAGTCCGCAAGGCCGACAGGGTGAAAAATATTGCGGACAGGTTTCACGTGAGTTTCAAAGAAATGAAGCCGCTGAACCCGCACCTGCGCAAAAGGCAGATGGTCTATGCCGGCAAGGCGCTCGTGATACCGGTCTGGCTGAAGCGTAAAAGCCACCAGCAGCGCGAGTCGTCAGATTTTAGCATAGCTGACTTTGCACTGGACCAGGACTCACTGGATGCCTATGTGAATGAGGACTTCGTAAACATGATGGATGTAGAAACGGATACCGTACGCCGCGCCATGATAGACAAAGAGATACGGGTACTGGACCGCAAACTGAACGGGCTGTATATCAAATACGACTCTGTACTGCGTGAGGAGAATGCAGCCTACTCAGACCTCTCCCTGCGCGATCAGAAGAAACTAATGATCTCCCGCATGAGAAACAACCCGCATGCTGCACTGGATGCTGTGATAGACTCTCTCAATAAGCAGAAGGCTGCGCTCAATACAGAGAAAAGTGGCATCAATGCCCGTGTGGCAGACTATGAGAACCTGGTAGATAATGCAGCCTATGCAGCAGCACACCCGGAGGAGGCAGAGGTCAGTACCATCCACCTCAATGAGTGGGCAGATGATCCGGACAAGGCTCCGGCCCAGGTTAAAAGTAAGAAGTAAGGAAAGTTGAAGGATAGATTTCTGATAGTGATAGTAGCGATGGTGCTGTGCTGTATGCCCTCCCTCACATCCGGCACTCCCGGCGGGCCGGACGATGTATCTGTGCGCAACGTGCCCTACATCGTAGTGAAAGGCGATAAACTGAAGAATATAGCTGTCCGCTTTCTGGTGCCTGTCAAAACACTCAAAAAGCTCAATAAACTCTCATCGAAAAACTTCACCTGCTATCCCGGCATGACCCTGCTGGTACCTGTCCGGGTGCGCCCCCGCGGGTGGGATCCCGGCATGGAGGCCAGCTCTGATGCAGGTATGCTCAGCCAGGACCGCCAGCCCTCTGTAGACTATGAGGTCATAGGCGATGGTTTTGATCTAGACATCAAAGACGACTTCATCCCCGCCTCTGAGGCGCAGGACGACTCTGTACAGTTCATACGCGTGGGCGATCACATCCAGCGTGTGGACAGGCGTATCAACGTCGTCTCCTTTCGCATGGACTCGCTGAAGCAGGCTGAGTTTGGATTTGGCCATGACGATGACCTCAACTCTGTGCTGGGACGTATGCGCCTGGCCCGGGACCGGTACTATAGCAATGGTCCGCTGGGCAAAGAGATAGATAGCCTGCACCGCGTCAAGGCTACGCTGAATAATCTCCGCATACGCCTGCGAAACAGGATCACAGAAAACGAATACCTCCGTGATAACGTAGCTTACGCCAAGGCCAACTACGAGCGCGAGGAGATGGCAAAGGATACGCACTGGGGTGATCAGATCACCTATGAGAGCAACTATGCACGTATCAAGGCCAAGCACGATGAACTGCTCGTAGAGGATACTGCCGTGCACTATCACATAGACACTCCGGCGGCTAAACCTCCGGTCGTGGTACAGGCGCCGCCTGCTGCACCTGCCTCGCCGGCTCCTGCTCCTGTGGTAGTAGATACACCGGTCCGTATGGCAGTGCCTCCGGTCAAAGTAGCTCCGGCCCCTCTCACCACCGAGAGCAAACCAGCCACAACACCTCCTGTCTCTAAACCTATGCCTGTAGCAGAGGCAACCGTCAAACCCACTCCGCCCCCGGCCCCGGTCACCAAACCATCCCCCGTCATCACGCCTCCTGCTACTCCAGCACCTGCCACGGCTGCCAAGGGTCCCTTCGGACTGCTGCAGCGCGTAGATATAGCGCCGTTGGTGATCAGGCATGCTAAGGTGAGCATTACGGAGCGCCCTCATCAGAAAGGCACCCTGGTCCTCCTGCCCCGTGAGGCTATGCAGGCCATCATCCCGACCACTGCGAGACCTGCCGCTCCCGTAGTTGACAATACAACTATACCTGCGACCACATCTAAAAACAATAACACGCCGGTCATAGCGATCAAAGTAGATAGTGCGAAAACAACCGCTATAAAACCTACAGCCGACACCATCCATCACGCAGCTTCACCTACGGTAAAAAAGGATACAGTAGTTCATACGATCCAGGCTAAAGCAGACACGGTAAAGAAGCCAACTATCGTAGCTAAGACCGACTCCACGCATAAAGCAACGGTCACGACCGCGACAATCAAGGACACCGTCAAACGTAGTAACACTGTCTTAGTCCATACTGACACGCCACACAGCATCCCACCTGTAGTGAAAGTCGATACTGCACACAGGAATAGCACTGCCGCGATCACACCGAAAGACACAGCTAAGCGCGTAGATGCAGCAGCAGCGTCAAATAATGCTCCGGCTGCCAGCCCTCCTGCTGCGCCTAAAAAGACCAACGCTCCGGCAGACAATAATTTCTCCATGGCAGAGGATAATAACTTTGACGGGAGTACCAGAGAAAGTCATAGCAATACTGCTAAAAAACAAGAGCAGCCGAGGACAGAAAAACCTGATGCCATCACCGCAGATAATGACGCTGATGCCGCTACGGGTGGTGCAGGCAGGCCCGGCAGAAAGCCAAAAGAACAAAACAAAAAAGAGAAGAAAGGCGCTGATGCGCAGGACCAGCCGGTAGTAGTAGTAGACTCTTCCAAGATCCTGCACGAGCAGGAATATGTACCTGCCATCAGCACCCAAAAACCCGAACTATATGTGAAGCCCGGCCCATATTTGACCCTGGATATGAAGTATGACTCCGCAATGCTCTACAAGGAGAAAAAGATCAATGTGGATCCGCTGGCCAGCTACAAGACGGACTCAAACTTTATGGCCACCGATGTGCAGCTCAAAGAGATAGCCATCACGGAGGTAAAAAATAAACCCCGCTACCTGATACCGGTAGACTCTGTGAGCAAGATCAAAGGTGAGTTTTATCTCATCCGCGCGCGGCAGGTGCTGGAGCGTGGAGACTTCAAGGAGGGAGACAAATACCTCCGCAAGAGCCTGGAGCTGGACCCTAACAATGCCTCCACCTGGATGCTCCATGCAGACCTCTGCCTGACCACCGGCGCTGCTGACAAAGCCCTGAAGGAATACTCTATATCCAGCGAGATAGACTCTTCTAATCCTAAGGTATTTTACAATATCGCCCTGCTCTACTCAAAGGCAAACGACAACCAGAAGGCCTACAAATATTTCTCTCGCGCTACGGATGTGAATGATAAATACCTGCTGGCCTATATGGGCCGCGCTACGGTGCTGATGGATGAGCGCGACTACGAGGGCGCCATACAAGACTACGATAAGACGCTGAGCATAAACCGCTACTACTCCCCTGCCTACAAGGGCCGTGCCCTGGCCAAAATGGAAGCGCACAAATTTGAAGATGCGATCGTAGACTTCAATCAATACCTGGAGATAGAAGACCCGGACGGCTACATCCTCTACCAGCGCGGCATAGCCAAGATTCTCTCCAATAATCTATTGCAAGGCTGCCTGGACCTTTCATCCTCCCTTGAGCTAGGCTTCAAAGAAGCTGATAGAGCTATTAAGAAGTTCTGCCAGTAAAGGTTTCGTGCAGGATACATACTAGATACTAGTAACTACTTCAAAAACCAGAACAAGTATCAGGTAACTGGTATCCAGTATCTAGAAACCAGCATCGAGCTTCACTAATATGCCTAGCTCTGTCGCGCCTCCTGCACCTTCTTTTGCACCCAACCCTTTTTAGCAAAGCTGTTAGCCTTAAAGATGAGGAAGAGGTTTGGAATAAAGCGCTTCACCCACCAGACCATCCGCGCCTGGAATGGATGAAAGATATGGAAGGTACCGTTCCCGGCCTCAGTGAGTATTTTCAGGGCAACCTCTGATGGTAGTATCGGAGCCTTCTTGATCATGGCGCTGCCTATGCTCATGGCGCTCTCCGGCCCGCGTCCCTGTGCCATCACATTGCTGCGAAAGAAGGTAGGCATCACCACACTGACACCGATGCCGAATGGCTTCACCTCAGCATTGATAGACTCAGACATCGCTATCACGGCGGCCTTGGTGATGTTATACATGCTCATATTCGGCATATTGGCATAGCCGGCAGCAGAGGCGATGCTGATGATATGACCTGCGCCTTGCTTCTTCATCACCGGTATGGCAAAGTACGTCCCGTAGATCACGGCCATCTGGTTGATACCTACTATCCAGTCCCAGTTTTTGAGGGAGTACTCGTCCAGCAGGCCGCCATCTCCCACACCGGCATTGTTGATCATGAGATCCACGCCACCTACCCGTGATGTGAAATCATCAAACGCCCCCTGATACGCCGTCTTGTCAGACACATCAAAGGCATACTCCAGCACCTTGCCGCCTTTAGACTCGAGCAGTGCCTTACTCTCCTGCGCGCTTTGTGCTTTGATATCGGTAATGCCGATGGTCCAGCCATCAGCAGCCAGTAGTAGCGCCAGCTCACGGCCCAGGCCGGAACCCGCACCGGTGATGAAAGCTCTCTTGGAGGGGAACCGGGATGTAAGTTTCAGGGACATATCGGGGATTTAGTTGTATTGAATATATGGAAAACTATATGCGTCTGCAATGGCGACCTTGATTCTTAACATGGATATATCAGCATGGCACCGTTATTTCCGCATGAAATAAAAAGCGGCAGGACTGCTCCTACCGCTTTAATATAGCTAAGCAATGAAAACGATCAATACTTGAGGACTTTGATCTCCGTCCTCCGGTTTACACTGTGCTGCTCCTCTGTACAGTCAGATACATTGGTCGGCTCACATGCACAGCCATTCAGCAGCTTGTGCTCGCCATAGCCCGCAGCCAGTATGCGGCTCATCTTCACCTTGCGCGATACGATATAGAGTACGGCAGCTTTGGCGCGGCGCACAGAGAGGGCATCGTTATAAGCCATGGTCTGGCGGCAGTCCGTATGAGACCCGAGCTCTATCTCCAGGGTTGGATTTTCCTTCATGATGCGGGCTACGTTATCCAGCTCCTTTGCAGCATCCTTGCGGATGTATGATTTATCCAGATCATAGTAGATATCGTTGACCACCCATATCTGACCGATATAGAACTTGCACGGGCCTTCTATCACCTGGCCAGGCATGAGCCCCTTGGTAGAGATCGTGTCTATGCGGCCATTATGCTCGATGGTATACTTGCGGTCGAGGTTCAGGTCGAGGCGCACATACATTTCTTTGTTCGGTTGTACTTCTTTGCGCTCGCCTGTCTTGAGGTCTGTGTATGCCACCGTAGAGGTGAAGCAGTTAGCCGTGAGCG
Organism: uncultured Chitinophagaceae bacterium; assembly: GCA_964537475.1. Classification (GTDB taxonomy): domain Bacteria; phylum Bacteroidota; class Bacteroidia; order Chitinophagales; family LD1; genus UBA1941. Next base: position 456,818 of record CAZIBY010000001.1, read on the forward strand.
GCACCATCACCTTCAGCTCATTGTGATCTATCAGGTACTCCTTGGTCACGATACCAGTGGTAGGGTCAGCATCAGCAGGACTGACCGTGCCTGTGATAGATTTGTACTCCGGCGAGGATACGGTATATGTACCCACCGGCAGATTGGTGATCAGCCAGCCGGAGGAGTCTGTACCATAAGTATATGAAGGCTGGCCTGCAGCAGTGAGATAGATACCGGCATTATAGATCGGCTTCATTGTCTCCTTATCCTTCACAGATACTACTAGACGCAGGGCTTTCTTGGCCATGGCAATAGTGATCACCTGATCCTTATCTTTTGGAGTGATGTCTACAGACACCGGAGCGTAGTCGTCTTTGGTGGCTGTCACAGAGCATTTCTTTCCTTGCTCCAGCGTGAGCTGACGGGTACCTTCATCTGTAGTAAAGGAGCCCTGATCTTTGGTCTTGGTGCAGGTCAGCATCAGCGCTACCTCCTTGAGCGGCTGGTGGGTCATAGAGTCTATCACCATCACGGTCACGTTATACAGCTTTGGCCTGTTCATCGTGAAAGTATAGATATCATCTTCGCCCAGGCCACCGCTCCTGTTGCTGGCAAAGAATCCTTTCTTATTGGCGCTATCTACTATGAAAGTGAAATCATCACGGTTAGAGTTGACCGGAGCGCCGAGGTTTTCAGGCTTCGTCCACGCACCATTCTCCTGATGTGTCATATATACATCCAGCCCACCGAGGCCACCCAGTGCATTGGTAGCAAAATACAGTGTACCATCAGCTGCGATAAAAGGGAACTTCTCGTCGTACTTGCTATTGATAGCAGGGCCGAGATTGACCGGAGCGCTCCAGCCGGCAGTAGTACCGCTGCGAGTACACACATAGAGATCAGCACCACCGTATCCGCCCGGCCTGTCACTGCTGAAGTAAAGTGTATTGCCATCGGCAGAGAGTGCAGGGTGTGCCGTAGAGAAATCCTTTCCATTCACGATCAGCGGCGTGATCTTGCTGCGCTTCTTTTCGGTAAAAGTCATAGAGTACAGCTGCAGATGCACCGTGTGCCTGTCTGCGCTGCGTTTGGCAGTAGAGTGTTTATAGTTGCTACGGGTAAAGATCAGCTCATTGGTAGCAGCATTGTAAGCCACAGGCCCGTCATGAAACTTACCATTAGGCTTGCACTTCACGACCTTCTTGATATCATATGTGGTAGCGCCTTCAGATTGCGGTTTAGCCAGGAATATCTGATAGTAGTTGCGGCCGGTCCAGTTGTCGGTCAGGTTATTGTCGCGGCGCGCATTCTTATTAGAGGTAAAGAAAACCTTGCCATCCTTGTAGAATGCCGGGCCAAAGTCTGATGCCCCGGAGCTGAAGTTGGCCAGTTCTGTTTTGAAGATACCTTTGTCCTTGCTCAGGTCACCCACGTTATTGAGTCCGGCTATGATATCGTCTATATTCTTGTCTCCCGGAGAGGTGGCTTTGTACTTTTCATACCATGTGCGCGCCTCATCATACTTCTGATTGGAGCGGAGCGCATCTGCCAGGTAAAACTTATTGACAGGCATATCAGCCTGATTGGCCACCTTGCGGTACCATGCCTCTGAGTTTTGCGGCTGATTCATCAGGCGGTAGGCATCTGCTATGCGCTGCTGCAGGTATACGCTGTCTCCCTTATGCCGCTTCAGGCGGATAGAGTAGTGGTCTATAGCACTCTGAAAGTTGAACACCTTGTAGGCCTTATTGCCGCGGCGTGTATGGTATCCCTTGGTCTGGGCCATAGCTGAGAGGCCTAGCAGCAGTGCGACCGATATTATGATTGTCTTTTTCATACTCACGATGGATTGTCTTTAGCGTATCGGGGTTTAGAAATAAGTGAGATAGCGTGGAGAAGTGTAGCGGTTGTTGCGGCGGATAAACTCATAGCCTATCATCACGTCATGCGAGCCGTATTTCGCTACAGTATTCAGCCCAGTCAGCGCCCAGTCAAAGGCGTATCCCAGCTTGAGGCTCTGTGTCAGCTTCATCTCTGTCCAGATCACAAAGGCTGTACCCTTCTTATTGTCATAGCCTGATGCCAGCCTGTAGGTACCACCCAGCCAGAACCTGTCTGCAAAGAGTAAACCCAGGCTCGCGTCAAAGTCCGGTATATTCCTGTCCAGGCCCTTCACGTATTTGACGAGGAGTGATGGCCGCACTTTGATGACGGATGTCTCACGGCCTATCACTACACCTGCAGTGAGGAGGTAGTGATTGTACTGGCGGAATAGTCCATTGCTCATGCTCAGGCCTATGGGGTTGCTGATCTTCATAGGCAGGATGTGCGGTACTGAGAGTCCCACATAGTACTTGCGACTGTATATATAGATACCTGCACCTACATTCGGCACAAAGACCGATTTATTTACTGCAAAAGTATTGTCTACGTATCCTTGCGCTGTCAGCTCTGATGGTATGGCATCTGTATTGCGCTGCATATAGTAGGTACCGCCGGCAGAGATGCCGAGTGCTATCTTGCTCTTGCGCACCGGTATACGGTAGGCAAAGGAGGCCATTGCATTGAGGGAGCGTGTGAGGCCCAGCTGATCGCCGCTCACTACGAGGCCCAGTGCACAGCTATTGCGGCGCAGGGCACCGTCTACACTGATATTGGCAGACTGTGGTGATCCGTCTACGCCGGCCCACTGGTTGCGATAGATAGCCATCAGGTTGATCACCTCGTGGCTACCGGTATAGGCAGGATTCAGATAGAGTCCATTGAACATATACAGGCCATAGTGTGCGTCCTGCTGTGCATAGAGGCCGGAGGCCGATGCAGAGAGAACTAGGCAGGCCAGGATCCATTTCTTCATCATGGAGATTTTTATGCTGAAATATTTTTTCATGATCGTGCTTTTGAGTTGAGTGGGGCAGATTATCTGGTGATCTGTATGAAACCTACATGCTGGCCCTTGGTGCCGTCATTGTACTGGTAGATATAGTAGTAGGTACCATCGGGCAGTACCTCTCCCCTGCCATTCTTTCCTTCAAAGTTATTGGCATAGTGGCTGCCGCTATCCCATACCTGATCGCCCCAGCGGTTAAACACTTTCAGCGTAGCCTGCGGATACTGGTCATTGCAGTTTACCATAAAGTTGTCATTCTGCCCGTCTCCGTTTGGTGAGATACCCTTCAGCCAGTAGCAGTTGGTATTGCGCTCAGTCACAGACACCTGTACTGTCTGCGTATGGCACTGCTGCGCCACCGTGTCGCACACCGTCACACAGAATGAATCAGCCCCTGTATAGCTCGTATCTGCTGTGTACCGTATGCAAGCCTGGCCGGTCAGTTGATTTTGAGAAACCACAGTCACAGCGCCATGAGTCGCAGTACATGAAATGGAGGTCACAATCGCAGTAGTATCCGCATAAAGTCCATAGGTAAAACACACATTTGTTGATGAATCTTGCAGGACTGTGACAGGATCTATGCTAAAGCCCGGGCCACCTGTGACTATCACATAGATGCTGGCAGTGTCGCAGATAGATGTAGCAGTATCGCATATAGTATAGGTGAATGAATCCACGCCATAGTAGTCACTGGCAGAAGCATACGTGACGGTATTATCGCCATTGGCTACAGCAGAGCCATGACCCGGAGCGGTAGTCAGCGATACTGTGGTAGCTGCAGAGACAGTATCATTGGCCGTGACAGGTATCACGACAGGCTGTCCCTGCACAGCGCTAGCACTGTCGGCATTGGCTACTACGGGCAGTGATACACATATCACGAGCATAGAGGTATCGCAGAGGTTTGGCGTGCCACCGTCACAGCGAGATACATACATACTATCGCAGCCGGTATATCCGGTCGCAGGCGTATAGGTATATGTACCCGAACTATTCAGCATCAGCAATCCATGTGCGCCTGACGCGACCGTGTAGTTGGCACCCGGTCCATCCACGTCGCTGTCATTAGTACTCACATCACCGCTCACCGCTACATCTTCCGTTGTTGTATTGTAGTCGTCTACCGCTACAGGAGCGTCGTTCACCGGAGCCAGATTGAAATAGACTGTGGCTGTATCGCACAGGTTAGGTGTGCCGCCATCGCAGTGTACATAGCTGAAGCTATCTGTGCCATTGTAATTGGCATCAGGCGTGTAGGTCATGGTACCATTTACCTGCATATTCACTGAGCCATGCGCAGGCTGTGAAAAGATGCCATAGGTGGCAGACGGACCATCTGGATCGGTATCATTAGCACCTACATTCGCGGTCAGTACGCTGTCTTCATTGATATTAAAGGTATCATTGACCGCTACAGGTGGTTGATTGAGCGTATTCACCGTCACCACTACCCAGGCTGTATCGCACAGGTTGGGCGTACCGCCATCACAGAGTGAATAGCTGAAAGAATCCAGCCCTGTGTATAGTACTCCCGAGGTATAAGTATAGGTGCCGGCAGAGTCTATACTAGCTGTACCATGAGCGGGTGACGAGGCGAGCGTATATATGGCAGATGGGCCATCTACATCACTGTCATTGGTAGCTGCAGACGCGGTGAGCGGTATAGTGCTGCGTGTCGTGCCTGTATCGCGGTTTGCTACGGGCGCTACATTGGCATGGGTCACCGTGATGTAGAGCGTGTCAGCACCGCACTGCACCGGGGTACCGGTATCACACACGGTGACGATGGCCATATCAGGCCCGCTATAGTTGGCAAAAGGAATATAAGAATACAAGCCGCTGGCCTGGATAAATAGTGTACCATGCGCCGGCGCCTGCACCAGGGTAGGATTGGCTGTCAGCACTGCTCCATCAGGATCGCTGTCGTTGGTCAGTATATTGCCGTTCACAAAGCTATTCTCCGCCACCGTAGCCGTATCATTGACTATCACGGGCGGCTGATTCTGCGCCCATAGCGGCACTGCGCCCATGGCGAGAAAAAGGAAAGCAATACATCTCAGGACCGTAAAACGTTTGGTCATACTCGATATTTTAAATTTAAAGTCAGTGCCAGCCTTGCCAGTGATCACCTCACAGGCATAGCTAACCATCTGTAAATTTAGCCGATGAAGCACCGTTGCAAAATTTTGGACCCTTTTAATATCAACAATGCCGTTCAGGGGTGTATCACATAGACTAAAAATAATATACAAACCAGCAGCTATCCGCGGGCCTTTTGCCTGACATGACCGTGATCATGCTTTTTAGCATTTGGATCACTTCATTTCCAGTAAATTGCCGCACCCCAAATACATTGCCCCATGCCCGATCCGTTTCTACTGCGTTCATACCGCCTATCTGCGTTATCTATTCTTTTGTCTCCAGCCGCAGGTCAGCCATGATAAATAAGTCAAACCGGAGGACACTACTGCTCTTATCCGTCACACCCGTCCTGCTCCTCATAGAGCTGCTCCTGGGCCTCTATGCCTATCGCAATATCCGTGAGACCAATAGCATAGAGCACCGCAATACGCAGCTGGACACCTACCTCCGCAATACGAGCCGCTTCGTCTCCTATGCAGAGTCCGCACAGCGCGGCTACCTGCTCACGGGCCAGGAGCGGTACAGAGATAGTTTCTACTCTGCGCGCTCAGCCCTTCTGCGCAATGAGACCTATTATGACACGCTATCCATAGACATAGCCAGAGATAGTATCGCAGCACTGCAGGGCCTGGCGGAGCGCCGCATGAGGCGCCTGCAGATAGCTATAGATCTTTATGATCATCAGCAGAAAGACTCAGCCCTGGCCGTAGTGGCTGCTGCTACCGGCGGTATGATGATGGACTCTCTGCGTGCGGCATCGGCCAAACTGCGCGCTGACCTCAGTAGCGAGATACAACAATACAAATACAGGGGCAACTACCTGTTCACACTTGTTTTCGTACTCATAGTGATGCTGATATTTTTCAACGCTATCCTGGCCTGGTATACGCAGCGCAAACTGACGAGCTATACGCAAAATCTCGAACAGGCTGTCCACTCCCTCAGCAAAGCCAATGAACGGATGGCACAGTACACCAAAATGTCCTATCATGAATTAAAGACTCCTCTGCGCAATATCGCCGGCTTTGCGCAGCTGCTCCAAAAGAAATACCAGGAGGAGCCCGGGCATGCAGAAGACATAGACTTTCTCAGCTATATCATAGAAGGTGTAAAACAAATGGAGGCTACCATCAAAGACCTCCGTGCAAAATATCTTGATGATTAGACATTCCCTTCGCCCTCAAAGCTCCGGCACTAGGCAGTCAGCACCAGGTATATCAGAAGCGCTATGCCTATGATGAATATAGAACCTGTGATCAGCTGTATGAGCAGCGGTGAATGATGATAGTCTCCTTCATTGAGCTGGCGCTCAGTGCGCCTGTAGCGGAGGTATGAGAGGAGTATGGTCAGGGTGCCTATGCCTACGAGCGCTATACCTATCTCAGAAGAGTAGCCGCGGGGGCGCACTATATTACCTCCGAGCGCCAGAGATAGTTGCCTGATGAAAAGCGAAAACTTGACTACCGCAAAACCAAAGGCTATGATGCCTATACCCGTGCGTACCCAGGCCAGCATCGTTCGCTCATTGGCCAGGTGGTCGCTGGCTGTTTGTTTCTTGAGAAGTTCGCGTGTGGTATCCTGCTCCATGCTGTGAGATTTGCATTAGCGCAGCAAATCTCCCGCCACTTTTGCCCTCAGACGAAAAGCATATGAGTACCCTCACCGCTCCCCTGATGGTAAAAGTCGCCCACTGTCAGCACACCATCCAGGTCATCTATCAGGTCCTCACGCTTGTAGTGAAACATATCCATGGCCAGTTTGCACGCCCATAGTTTCACACCTGATGCCTTGAGTATCTCCAGAAACTCATGTACATCGGGCATATCTATCTTTTCCATCTCCTTTTTCATCATAGAGGTAGCCAGCGCCTCCATGCCCGGCAGGCCACCCAGCATGGTGGGCATATGCATCGCGGGGTTGCCCACCGTAGCCACATGCAGGTGCTCCAGCTTCTTTTTGTGTATAGCCTCCAGTCCGAAGAAGGTAAAGAACATCTCTGCCTCTATGCCCTCCATACGGGCACCATTGGCCAGTACAAATGCAGCATAGACATTTTCCAGTGTGGCCTTGGAGAGGATGATCATCATCTTCCTGATACGGCCTTTTGTTTCTTCCATATTATGATTGGTTTATAGTCTGTCAGATACAGCTAGCAGGCTTTGGTATCCCTGCTATTTTTGCTGCTGTTTTGAGCGGTGCGGTGGGAAATAGTGCATAGAACTCCTTGATGTCTACCACACCGCTTTTGCCTACCTTGCGTATGCTTAGCGCTACATTGTTTTTGTACTCTGCCTGCAGGTAGCCCAGCACCTCCCAGTGGCGCGGCGTCAGTGTGATATTAGCCTCCGCAGCCAGTGATTCTCCTACTGCTTTGTCCCACTGAGAGAAGTCTGTCATGAAGCCTTCCTCATTTACCTGTATTGTCTTTCCTGCTATTGTCTTATCCATATTTCGAGTTTTAGTATGTCAGAAATCTTTGCCCGCCTCCTGCATGGTAGCGCTCACAAAAGGTATGTGCGTACCCTTTAGCAGCATGTGCCAGTATATCCAGCGAAAGGCCAATTTGCCCATATGATTCATCCTGCTCTCCTTCAGCAGCCTCAGTGGCCCCACACCCGGTATGGGAAAGGTGCCCTCTACAGGCTCGTGGGTATAATTGAAATCTATGAGTAGCGCCTTGCCGTGGCCGGTCTCTACGAAGCAGTTGGCATGGCCGTCAAACTCCTCCAGGAGCGGCTCGCCTTTCACGTAGCGGATGATATTGTCCGTGAGTATCTCTGCCTCAAAGTGTGCTACCGATCCAGCCTTCGAGGCTGGTATATTGGTCGCATCTCCGATCACAAATATGTTGGGGTGATCTTTAGACTGTAGGGAACCTTTATTGGTCGGTACGAAGTTGAGCTCATCTCCCATGCCACAGGCCTCTAGTGCGTCAGCGCCTTTATTGGTAGGTATCGTGACCAGCAGGTCAAAGGGCACCGTACGGCCACCATAGTCTTCGATAGTTTTTGCTTCGTTGTCTACATGCTCTATGGCAAAGTCCGCTTCCACCTTGATATTCTTATCCGTGAGCAGATGCTGCAGGGTGTCTGTAGCGCGTGGCTTGGTAAATGCGCCACTCAGTGGTGTCACGAAAGTGATATCGACCTTATCGCGCATGCCACGCTCATGAAAGTAGGAGTCTGCCAGAAAAGAAAACTCAAGCGGTGCCACGGGGCATTTGATAGGCATCTCTGTGATATGCACCACCAGGCGGCCTCCCTCCCATCTGCGCAGCTTATCTCTCAGGGCCAGTGCGCCCTCATATGTGTAGAAATCAAAGATAGAGCGCCGCCACTCCGACCCCAGCATGCCCTGCACCTCCTCCGGCGCTGAGCGGGCTCCTGTAGCTACTATCAGGATATCGTAGCGCACGGGCGTGCCATCTGCCAGGTGCACATGACCCTGATCGGGCTGTATAGACTCTATCCTCCCGGTGACCAGATGGACGCCATCGGGTATGAACTCCCTTATCGGCTTGATGATATCTTCTGGCTGGTAGATGTCAAAAGGCAAAAACAGGAAGCCGGGCTGATAGTAGTGGACCTCCCGCTCATCTATGATCACTATTTCCCAGTCGCGCAGTGCGTGCTGGTGCCTGAGATGATTGGCCATCATCGTACCGGCAGTGCCGGCCCCGAGTATCACTATCCTTTTTGCGTCCATGTATCCCTCGTTTTGCTATGCAAAGGTGGCCGCTGTTTGCATGAATGATCATGACGCGCGTCATAAAAGAATGGTGATTTGCATCAATAGAAGATGCTTGATATGATGCATTTCGGGTAGCACAGTACATACTCTATTATTACTCAATACCATCGCAATACACTGATAACCTTACCTATGCGCAAACACTCCAAAGCGACTGCGCGATTTATCCTTTGTGATATAAACCTAACTTTGCATGGCCATGAAGAAGCAAAAGATCACAGATGCTGAATTTGATACGTTGGTATTTGAAGCCGGCAAGGTCTCGCGCGACAATATCAACTTTGACCGCCAGATGCTGGCTGTAGAGGGCGTGCTGCGTGCCAATCCGCATCTGCTGCCCTCCCCGCGCCTGATCATACTCAGGGGAGCACAGCAGCGCAATAAAGGGAAACTCAAAGAAGCCATCGCACTCTACCGCCAGGGCGAGCAGCTAGCCATAGCGCAAAAAAATACAGCTATGGAGGCACTGGCACTACGTATGCTGGGGGCAGAACTACTCATCACCGGCGAGGTGGATGAGGCAGAGCGCTGCCTGCGCAAGACCATAGAGCTATCTGCCGCCATCGGTCAGCCGTACCAGCAGGCAGCCGCACTGGATACACTGAGCAATATCTATCTGAAGTACGCGGACTTTGAAAAATACCTCGAGACATCTGAGGAGGCGCTCAGCATCCTGAAAAGTGCGGGAGTAGAGCCCTTCGTATACGCGCGGGCCTACAGCAGCACGATGAATGCGCGCTGTGTAGAGCTGCTCAACCTGAAACTGTACGATCGCGCATATGAAGCACTGCAGGTCATCATCCACTCGCCGGAGCTGGCGCTGGCGGGAGAGTACACCCGGCTCAGCACTATGCTCACCTATGGTCAGTACCTCTGCGAGACAGAGCAATATACGCAAAGCATAGAAGTGCTGCAGGAGCTGCTGGATCAGTTCAAAGATGAACCGGTGAATGAAGAAATCGCGGCTATACATAGCTATATGGCAGAAAACATGCTCGCACTCAGGGAGTATGACAAAGCGCTCAGCCATCTACGAATGGCAGAGGCCTATCACAGGGAGTCCAATATGATCTTCTTCCTCTGCGAGAATCTCCTCTGCCGTGCCTCAGTGCTAATCGGCATGGGCAGATCAAAACCTGCTGCAAAGTGTGTGAAAGAAGCGGAAGGGATCATGGCAGAAACCGGTTCAGACTTTCACCAGTGGCAGTTTAAGGAACGCTACGCTGCCTTTGCGGCCAGGCACGGTGACTACCGCCGGGCATATGAACTGCTCATAGAGGCCAAAGCCTACCAGGCATCCAGCCTCCGCCGCGACTATGACAAACGGATAGCGAGCATCAATACCAGGTATGAATTGATAGAAAAAGAAAGGCAAAATGACCTGCTCAAAAAAGACATTGACATGAAAAAACAGGAACTGCTGATGGCTTCAGACTTTCTCAATCAGAAAATGGAGCTGCTCAAGGAGATGAAAACATTTATGAAAAACATGAGGCGCGAGAACATACAGAAAAATGAGATCATGAAAGCCTTGGATAGCAAGATCAATGCTGCTATCAACGTAGAATACGAGCAGCAGGTACTGATAGAGAAAATGGAAACCGTAAATAACGACTATATCACACGTATCAGAAAAACCTTCCCTCAGCTCTCTGCCACCGAGGCTAAGATATGCTCACTACTCAAAAATAATTTCAGCAATAAAGAAATAGCCAATCTACTCGTCACCAGCCTGCGCACCGTAGAGAATCACCGCTACCGCATACGCAAAAAACTCAATGTGACAGCAGATGATAACTTGTATCGCGTCCTGAGCGAAGTGTAACTCCAATGCCTCAAAGGGCAAATACAAAAAAATGTGAGCATATGTTTTGCGCTGATTATTAGCGCTATTTTTTTAAAGAGATTTTAGTGCAAACAGGCCACAAGTCGGTAAACTTATATCCATGAAAATGAATACATTCTATTTTTTGTTTTCGGTTAAAAATCCGATTACCTCGGCATATAGGTGATATCATACATGCTCACCGATTTTCATGACAATACGCTGTAACGTAATGATATCAATGGTTTCAGGCGCCTTCTCAGGTCTCAGCCAGATATAGCCATCACATGGTGTCTTATCGTTAACTCTAAAGAACACTTAGCTTTATACTAAGAAAATAAACAAAATTATGAGCGTCTCTACCCTATTTACGTCCGGCTCTCAGACCAGGTACACGAATCGTGTTTCTGTGGGAGCGTTTGTTTTGCTGCTGTGCATGATCGCCTTCCGGCCGCTGCATGCGCAGGTAGCATACAATTACACTTTTTCGCAAACGAGCGGCACCTACACGCCTCTTACAGGTGGCACTTCTTTGTACACAGGTACATTTGACGACAACACATCTGTCGCTCAGACCATACCGTCCTTTACGTTTGATGGTGTGACCTACACCTCTATGTATGTCAATACCAACGGATGGTTGACCCTAGGTGTTGATCCAGGTACTACTACTAATTATACCCCTCTATCATCTACTACTCCGGGCAGATGTCTCTCGCCATTTGGGCGCGACCTCAATCAGGCTACTACGGGCACCCCCTCTGTGAGCTGGGCCGTAGTCGGCTCTGAGATAGTAGTGCAGTGGCAGGATGTCAGGCGCTACAGCAGCAGCACCAGCGTCACTGAGAAATTCAGCTTTCAGGCACGCATGGATACTGCTACAGGTATCGTGCGCTTCGTGTACGATGCCGTGCATGGTGTGAGCACTGTGACATCATATCCTCAGGTAGGCCTGCGCGGGCTGGACAATACGCTGGCGACAAATGTCAATATCCGCAGCCTGGCACTCAGCAACCCATGGACCGCTACAACTCCGGGCACTGCCAATAGCGCCACGGTAGCATTTGACTCGGCTACAAGTACACTGCCTGCTGCCGGGCTCACTTTCATCTACACGCCTCTGCCGTGCCTCAATCTGTCGGCACTGACGGTGAATAACCTGACCACTGCAGGTGCTACGATCAACTGGACTGTACCATCTACTGTGCCACTGAGCTATATATATGAAGTGGTAGCAGCTAATGGTACGGCAGACAGCACTCCGATACTGACAGGCACTGCTGCAGGTACGGATAGCAACTTTACTATCTCTACCCTGTCGTCTTCTACTACCTATCATGTATATGTGAAGAAAGTGTGTAGCTCTACAGATACCAGCCACTGGTCGCCTGCAGCCACATTCACGACTCTTTGCCTCCCTACTACCACCTATCCATACCTGCAGTCGTTCTCATCTTCGCTGCCTACTTGCTGGTCTGTATCTCACACCGGGTCAAACCTGGACTGGGCTGTGACTACTGCCGATGCTACTCATGGTGTAGCTGGCCCTGAGTCTGGCACTAATTTCCTTTACCTCAATGTATATAATGCTCAAACCGCAGGCAACCCATATAAGGTGACGACAGGTACATTTATACTGACGGGTGCAGCCAAGCAGGTTTCCTATTACTACTATCTGGGCAACTCCGGATCTTCTACCCCGCTCACAGTAAATATCACTACCGACGGCGGCAATACATGGACACCTATCTACAGTCACACACATGCTAACTCGACTTTTGGCACCAGCAGTTCTATTTCTTTCTGGGCATCCAATACGATAGACCTGACCACGTATATGGGTGATACAGTGCAGTTCCAGTTTTCTGCCACCTCAAACTACGGCAGCGGCTACTGCAATATCGGTGTGGACGAGTTCCTTATCAACAATGCTCCTACCTGCTATCCTGTGAGTGGACTCACCACATCTGTAGTAGGTGGCAATAATGCGACTTTCTCATGGACAGTGCCTGCACACGGCGCACCAAACGACTATAACTGGCAGATACGCACCAGCGGCATACCAGACTCTACCGCCACAGGCATCGTGGCTACTGGCAATACAGCCGGCACTACTGATAGCACTACAGCACTCGCTCCGCTGACTACCTATCAGCTCTGGGTGCAGTCTGACTGCGGTGGCGTCCTGGGCAATAGTACATGGGTAGGTCCTTACACCTTCACTACTACTACGCTGCCGTGCAGCGGCGCGCCTACGGCGGGTAGTGCGAGCCTGGTCTCTGCGGGTGTCTGCTCAGCTATCGTGACGCTCACAGGTAGCTCATACGGATATACCGGCCTGACGTATCAGTGGCAGCAGCGCTATCCAGCGGGGTCGGGAGCTTTCACAAATGTGGCCGGTGCTAATATATCTGACACGATCGCACTGCCGGGCGCAGTCGCAGACTTCAGGTGTGTAGTGACCTGTACCGCCAGCGGTGTAGCAGATACTTCGGCATTCGTCACCGTCACAGCTTCTCCGGGAGAGGCCGCCGGTTTCTCGCCACTCGCTGTGACCGGATTCAATCAGGACGTAATAGCCAATGGCAATAACAATCACACTGCCAATCCGCCATCACTCACTACTACTACATGGGTAGATGCGCCAAACGGCTATGACTTCTACGATGCTTCTTATTCATATAATGGTACTACCTACCCTGCCACATCACTTCCGGTGAATGGCCAGGTGGTGAGTAACTCTATCACCGGCCTGCTCTATCAGCTGCAGAGTGCCACTACGAGCAATGTACTCCAGCTCCGCGGCGGCACACAGCTCACAGGTACGCTCACTGCTGTGACACCTCAGAGCGGTACAGAGGTATACCTCCTCGGTGTATCAGGCAACGGTGCCTCTACGATCACCGCTGTCGTTCACTTCACTGATGGCACTTCACAGACCTTTACTAACCTCACTGTGAAAGACTGGTTTAACGGTACGCCATATTCTCAGGGTGGCTTTGGCCGTGTAGGCAGCGGTGGCTTTGATGCCGGTGCACCGGGCGGCAATAACCCTAGAATGTACGACATACCTCTGCCACTGGCTCCGGCTAATTATGCCAAGCTGGTACAAAGCATCACGATCACCAATACCGGTAGCTCTGTAGCCGCAAACAACCAGATCGTCAATATCTTTGCTGTGACCATCGCTACGCCTACCCCTGCAGCATTCTGCGGTGGCCTGGCTACATCGGTATCACTCTTCAATGCTGCTACCAGCGGTGTGACCTATCAGTGGCAGTCATCTACCACATCCGGCGGTCCGTATACTAATGTCACTACCGGCACAGGTGGTACATCTACTACCTATACCAATACTTCTACAGGATCTATCTACTATGTGGTAGAGGCCACCTGTACAGCATCCGGCCTGACAGCTACATCGAATGAGGTCAATGTCAATATCAATCCGGCTGTGAATGTGACCGTGACACCTGCTACGGTCAATTTCTGCTCTAATGACACCGGCGTAGTGCTCACCGCACATACCAGCGGTGCAAACATCACCTATGCATGGTCACCTACCGCAGGCCTCGGCTCTACTACAGACTCTGCTGTGCTGGCGCATCCTACCTCGACTACTACCTACACAGTGACCGCAGTGAATACAGGTGGCTGTACCAGTACTGCCAGCGCCGTGGTGAACTATATACTGGCACCTCCTGTGACCAGCATCACCTCTACTCCTACCGAGCTCTGCGCAGGCTCTACCGCCGTGCTCAATGTAGTAGCAGACACGACAGGCCAGCCGCCGCTGACCTATACATGGTTGCCTGCCGGCACCCTGAGCAGGACCGATACCTCTACTACTGTAGCCTCTCCACCTGCGGGCAATACTACATACACCGTGACCGTATCTAATGGCATCTGCTCTACCTCTGCATCCGTGACCGATACCGTGGGTGCAGTACTCGCTATAGCGCCTACTGCCACTACCACGGCTACAGGCACGCATTGCGCACGCCAGACCACATTCCAGCTCGCGGCCAATAGGACCGGCGGCGGAGGGCCATTCACCTATAGCTGGACATCTTCTTTGGGTGGATTCACATCGTCATCTGCAGATACTACTGTAGTGCCTGACACTACTACCACATACTATATAGATGTGACTGACAACTGTGGCTCTACGCTTCACGACTCAGTGACTGTCACAGTAGTACCTACACCATATGTCTCTGTGAGCCCTACGGCCATCATCTATTGTGCAGGTAGTACTCCTATCGCGCTCACTGCCAGCGGTGCATCCAGCTTCAGCTGGTCTCCGTCTGCGGGCCTCAGTGCTACTACAGGTGCATCAGTCAATGCATCTCCTACTGTCACCACTAACTATGTAGTGACAGGTACCACCGGCGGCTGCAGCGCTACAGCTACAGCTGCAGTGACGCTGGCTCAGCCTCCGGCCATCAGCATGGTCACAGCTATGCCATCGGCACCGAGCATCTGCCAGGGCTACCGCTCTCAGCTGGATGTAGTGGCCTCTACTCCTGTAGGGCCGTATTGCATACCTACTATCAGCAGCACCTTCCTGCACTATCTGGGCAGCTTCTACCTGACTGATACTACTAATACGACCACATATGTATCTACTACACGCAATAGCTCTGCAGGTACAGCCAATAACTATGTAGACCATGGTGTAGCCGCTACTACCGGTACGCTGGCTGCAGATTCGGCTTATAATTTCAATGGTGTCTACAGCGGTATCTACGAAGGTCTGGCGATATGGATCGACTTTAACCAGAACGGCATTTTCGACAACAGTGAATTGCTCTATGCGCACTATGCAGGCAACTCCACCTCCGGTGTGCCATACAACGGCAGGTTCACGATACCATCTACCGCGCTGAGTGGTGTCACCAAGATGCGCGTGCGCCTGGGCTGGGGTAGCGATACTATACCTGATGCCAACGGCCTGTACTCATGTACACCGGGCAATAGCGATGGTTTCTCTACATACGGTAGTACTGACGACTATACTATCACCATCACCGGCGGTGTGACGCCTAGCGGACTGAGCTATGCATGGTCTCCATCAGGCACACTCGATAGCGCCACGATACACAATCCGGTAGCCACTCCTACTGCCACTACAGGATACACAGTGACTGTGACCGATCCTAACACCGGATGCTCAGCCACCATGACTGATACAGTCTATGTCAATGCACCTACGCCGCTCACGGCTGCTATATCCGGCCCTGCCGGCACAGTATGCGGCGCTATGCCATATACGCTGACCACTATTGCTACAGGAGGTTGTACACCATATGTATATGCCTGGTCAGATGGTACCGGTACGCTGACAGCCAACCTGGATAGCATACTGCCTACCGCTACTACTACCTACACAGTGACTGTGACTGACAGCTCAGGCAATCAGGCCACTGCCACATTCACACTGAACGTGAGCAACCCGCTCGTCACTGCTACTACCGGCGCGAGCCTCTGCGGCCCTGGCACTGCGACACTCGTAGCTATCCCATCTGCAGGCGCTACCATCGTATGGTATGACTCCCTGACCAACGGTACACTGGT
This sequence comes from uncultured Chitinophagaceae bacterium, assembly GCA_964537475.1. GTDB lineage: Bacteria > Bacteroidota > Bacteroidia > Chitinophagales > LD1 > UBA1941. The sequence continues at coordinate 472,987 of CAZIBY010000001.1, forward strand.
ATACACCGGTGATACATTTACTACTCAGTCTATTTCGTCAGATGCGACCTATTATGCCTTTGCCACTACCAGCTCCCCTACCTGCTCGTCTGCGGGTACGGCGGTACTAGCAGCAGTGCATAGTAATCCTGCACTGACACTCAACTACAGCATCGTGCACGTGTGCGCTACAGGTGAGCAACTCGCTATCACCTCTACGCTCCCTGCTCATGCCAGCTATACCTGGTCACCTGTGAGCGGACTATACACTGATACGACTGCAGCCACACCTTATGCAGGGGGCAATGCAGCCTCTGTATATGGTAGGCCGGGAGCTACCACCGCATACACGGTGACACTCTATGATTCTACTACCGGCTGCAGCAGCCAGCAGACAGATTCATTTATCGTATATCAGCGTCCTACAGCTACTTTGTCAGGTACAGATACCACAGTCTGCCCTGGTGCTATACTGAGCGGTACGATCAGCTTCACCGGCACCGGTCCATGGACATTCATCCGCACCACAGATCATGGCGCGCCGGTATCAGCTACAGTTACCACCAGCCCGTATGCCTTCTCAGATACTCCTACTGTCTCGGGTCCTATCAAGATCACCGTCCTGACCGATCAACACTGTATAGCTAAGTACAGCGATCTCGATAGCTTCAATGTGACAGTCATGCCGATCAATGCTTCCTTTACCGAGAGCCTGAGCACCGTTCATTTAGGAGATTCGGTCAGCTATACCAGCACCAGCACCGGAGCAGTGAGCTATGCCTGGAACTTTGGCGATGGTAGCACATCTACTGCTCAGAATCCATCTCACACCTACACTGCGCTCGGTGTCTACACAGTGACGCTGACAGTGACCAACTCTACGGGCTGTACCTCTACTACTACCCGCCAGGATACGGTCATACCACCGCTAGCCATATCAGATATCCCTTCAGACAATAGCCTGCTGAAGATATTCTCATATGAAAACAAGGTAATGGTGGACTTCAGCCAGTACAAGAGCGTGCAGGCCACTATCCGGATATACAATGTGATAGGCCAGGAACTGTCAAACGAAACTCACAACGCGCCTACTACCTACGTGAAGGCTGTACCTGGTGCAGAAATAGCGTATGTGATAGTATCTGTGAAAATGAGTGACGGATCTATCAGTACCAGGAAGGTCCTCATCACAAACTAAACGATCACAAGCTTTATTAATCAAGGGCTCGTCAGCAGACGGGCCCTTTTTATTTCACTAAAAGCACATCCACAGCTACGCCATAAACACCATACCGCGCAGTGACTAGAGATTTAGCAGCCTTATTTGCGGCTAAACCGCCCTCACTTCACCGTTCTGCTATCATCGTGCGGTTCCCATTTCTGAGAGTGCGGATAGCTATGCCCCCGCTGCGGGTAGTGCGCTGTAGTACAGGATGTGAGTGATGCGACCATGGCTAGTACCAGGATCAGGATAGATATGATTTGCTTTTTCATGACGTACAGTTTTATGGTTTCAAACTTTTCCGTCATATGGCCCCACATACCATACCATACCCCACCCTCACGGCGCTAAAAATATTTAAAGGATGATGGTATTGGTTTCAAAGTCCCGTGGAGGACCAGAGTATCCTCCCAATGGTCCGGTAGATGGCCACCAGCGCTATGAACCCGGGCAGAGGTATACAATATACCGCCTGACCAATGAAGCACAGCCCACCGATCAACTGTGCTACACCGCGGGGACACCCGTTTCGTTAAAATTTGGGGTAAGTCACTTTTTCAGATAGGAAGCATTGCCCAGATTGGGCATTGAGGTAGTGGCGTCTAAAGGGCTTCATGTATGGCTAAAAACGTGTATATCTCTCTGCAAAGCGGTACTATCACTCACTCTACATCCAAAACATCGCCTGCATCCGTATCTAAGATAGTATCGTAGGTATAGATGGCACCACGTTTGTTCAACTAGGCCTACGAATACTACTACTTTGAAGCAAACTACGACCGAACCAGAGCTTGTCGCCCTCATCAAAAGCCAACGTAAAGAAGGTTTCGACCTGCTTTACGCCAACTATGCAGATGCCTTCTACAATGTGATACTGCGCTCTGTGAAAGACGCGGCACTGTCTGAAGATATAATGCAGGAGGTTTTTGTGAAAATATGGCGGAATATTGATAAATATGATCCGGATAGGGCGAGGCTATACACCTGGATGATCCGTATCGTGCGCAATGCATGTGTAGACCATCTGCGCAGCCCCGGGCACAGGCAGCAGCAAAATGTGCAGGAGCAGGCAGATGATGTGCATCACCTGGCGGCGCTGAAAGATCGGGAGATAGACTATGGCCTGATGGATGTCATAGCACGGCTGGAACCAAAGTACAGGGATGTGATCAATACTGTCTTCTATCACAATTACTCCCATGCTGAGGCCGCCGAGGTGCTGGGGCTACCACTGGGCACATTGAAATCGAGGGTGCGTATGGCCTTGCTGATGCTTAAATCATCATTGCAACCAACTCTTCATGAGTAACAAAGATCAAAGTACCCTCATCGTAAATTATTGTTTAGGTCTGCTGACCGGAGATATCAAAATAAGTTTCGAAAGAAATATGAAAGTAGATCCCGACCTACTGGTACAGGTAGAGGCCATGAAATACAGGTTGCTGCCATTGCTAAAATCATCCCCATCCGCCAAAGCTCCGGAAGGGCTGAAAGATAAGACATGGGCACTCATAGACAATGTGAACCGGGAGAAGAATATGGATGTGAGCGATCTGCCCCTCCTCAATAAATATACAGACACCGCAGCATGGAGCAGTGTGGTGATGCCCAGGCTCCCCAAAAACCTGGACAAAAGCCGCCCCTATATGAAGGTGCTCACAGCCAATGAGCGCGTCACTCAGGTATTGATCGCCACGAGCTTTGACTTTCCCGAGGAGGAGCATGGAGACCTGCTGGAGAGTTTCATCATTCTGGAGGGTGAGTGTGAGTGCCGCGTAGGAGCGGATACTGTCAGGGTACGCGCCGGCGGCTACCTCGAGATACCGCTTCACACCAGCCACGATGTCAGGATCGTCTCTGAGGGTATAGTGGGCATCCTGCAGCGCATCAACCTGACTGATGATGCTGATAAGTTGCTGTGCGCTAAATAGCCCTGCTGCGAAGTATAAACTAAAAATGACTCCTGCTCACTCAAGAGGTTTGCAGTATTACCACATCCATGTTATTGCGCATCTTGTCCGCTGCAGTCTATAGTGTCTGCTCCGGCTTCCTTATGCTTTTTACATATCAGGTCCAGCGTCCTAGTGTAGCAGAAACACTTGCGTGTGATAGTGTACGGGGAGCCCTACGCGGGCTAGGCTAAAGTAAAATAGAACCTGCTTCCGTTGCCATACTCGCTCACCGCGCCTATAGTACCGTTTTGCTTCTCTATGATATCCTTTGAGATAGCCAGCCCCATGCCCGTACCCTTGCCGGCGGTACCCGGTATCTGAAAATAGCGCTCGAAAACCTTGCCCAGGTATATCTCCTGTATGCCCGGACCGCTATCTGATACAGAGAATTCGACTGCACCATTTTTAGGTTTCACGGAGATAAGGATGCGGCTATGCTCCGGAGCGAATCGTATGGCATTGGTCAGAAAATTCAGCAAGACCCATGATGACTTTTCCAGATCAGCGTTTACCTCAGGGATGCCCGGTGCGATATCCGTCTCCAGGCTTATGCCTTTGCTATCAGCCAGGTTCTGAGCCGGGCGGATAGCCTGCTCTACGATGGCCTCCGGCTTTACTTTTTGGATATTGAGGTTGATATTACCGCTCTCTACTTGAGTCATGTCCAGTAGCTCGCCGGTGATCTTGAGCAGGCGCAGGCTATCCTCATTCATAGTATCCACCAGTTTACGCTGTTCCTCGTTCAGTGCACCTATACGACTATCAGCCAGCAGTTTCAGGCTCAGTTTCAGAGAGGAGATAGGCGTCTTCAGCTCATGAGAGATGGTGGCTATAAAGTTCGTCTTGGCCGCATCCAGCTCCTGGAATCTGGTAATATTCCTCAGGATGATCACAGAGCCTATATGCAGGCCGTCATTATCTATCTCCAGCTTCTCCTTTACAAAGTAGCTCTCCTTGTCATCTGCAAATATCTTGATGAATTTTTCCTGCTCATCCGTCTGTAGCAGGGTACGAAGCAGGTCATTGTACACCGCCACATCAGCAGCATATTTCCCTATGATATCACTTTCATGCATGCCCAGTACACCCAGGGCTATGGGATTGGCAAAGAGTACGTGGCCATGCTCATCCAGACCGATCACAGCGTCCTTGAAATTGCTGATGATAGCCTCTATTCGCTTCTTCTCGGTCATGAGCTTCTTCAGGTTGCTATTCTCATAGGCATCGAGCCGCACGGCCATAGCATTAAATGCTTCCGCCACTTCACCAAATTCATCATGGGAGGTGAAATTCAAGCGCGAGGAGTAATTTCTACCGGATATGTCTCTGATACCCCGCGTCAGCTCCTGTATCGGATCAGCTATCATGCCGGGAAAATTGATCACAAATGTAAAGCTGATCAGAAAACAGAGGGTGCCCAGGATAGTGATATATGCAAAGATACGCTTGGTCGTGTTAGTAGAGCTTTGATTTTTTCGCAATATAGCCTGCATATTCAGGTCCTGGACTTCGAGTATTTTTTGCCGGAGTATAGACTCTGTCTGTTCGTCTCTGTGGCCTCTCCTATATTTCTCAAAGAGCTGACGCGCCTCTATCGCTATATCCTTCTCTCCTACCTCCGTGATATTATTCTCCTCAGCCACCAGATTCTTTTCAAACTTCTCTATGGCAAGGTCACTGTCGCCTTCGTCCAGCGCCTGTATCATATTTTTAGTGTATTGTATACTCTCGTAGTTATCCTTCAGGATGGCAGAGCTGATGTCTGCCAGCCTGTTGATATAGAAGCTACCGGTGACCGCCAGCAGCAGGATCAGTGCCAGCAGGAAGAGCAGGCTCAGTCGTATCTTGGTTTTGATTTTCATATCAGCAGAGTATTATGATGTCTATGTCTGATGAGGATAGTTTCTTCAGCAGTTGATTAAAGATAGCAGTGCTCAGGATCACCTTCATCAGGTCGAGGTGCGGCTTTCCTACGCAGATCGTCGTCACTTTTCGCTCTTCCGCTATACGCACGATGCTATTGGCCACGCTATCATCTTTGATATTCAAAACCTCTGCGCCCAGCTCTGTAGCCAGTTTGAAGTTATTGATCAGGTGGCGCTGGCTGGCCAATGGTATTTTGTCTGAATCCTCTTTAGGTGTCTGCACATACAGCACCAGCCACTCTGAGGCATAGAAGGCCGCAAGGCGCGCAGTCTTGCGTATGATCTTGCGGGCCGTTTCATGATTGCTGCTGATACACGCCAGAAAGCGCTCCGGGCGCAGCGCCATGCCGGCAGGCAGTTCAGACTCGATTTTGCGCTCTACCTGCGAGGCTACCTCGCGCAGTGCCAGCTCACGCAGTTGTAGCAGCTTATCAGATTTGAAAAAATTCTTGAGCGCAGATTCGATCTTACTCTGGTGGTATATCTTGCCCTCTTGCAATCGGCGTATCAGCTCCTCCGCTGTCAGGTCTATGTTTACTACCTCATCTGCCATGCGTATCACTGAGTCCGGCACACGCTCTTTGATAGGCACGCCGGTTATCTTTTCTATCTCGCCATTCAGACTCTCTATGTGCTGGATATTCATAGCGCTAATCACGTTGATACCTGCATCCAGCAGCCCTACTACATCCTGCCAGCGCTTCTCATTCTTGCTGCCTTCTATATTGGTATGGGCCAGTTCGTCTACTATCGTCACCTCGGGCCGCGCATTCAGCACTGCCTGCAGGTCCATCTCCTCTAGTTGCTTTCCTTTGTAGAATACCTTCCGCCGTGGTATCACCGGCAGGTCTCCCAGCAGCGCATGCGTTTCCTCCCTGTTGTGCGTCTCTATGTAGCCTATCCTGACATCTACATGACGGGCACGCAGCGCATGGGCCTCCTGCAGCATGCGGTAGGTCTTGCCCACACCTGCACTCATGCCGATGTATATCTTGAACTTACCACGCTTTGACTGCTGTATCAGCTCAAGAAAGTGCTCTGCCTGTTTGTCATTATCTGCCATGACCTCTCCCATCTGCCTTCGGCATCTTCCCTCCCCGGGTGAGAGGCAAGAACCTATTTTGTGATATGCAGCCTTGTTTGTTATACAAAGTTACTCTAAAAACGAACCATCATGGCGGCTATGAAGCGCGTCTCATGTTTCACCAGATCCGGTGTCCAGCCCGACGGTATAGGTGTGCCATTATAGCCGTCAGGAGAGGTCACACCGCCGTGACCGGCAAAGTACGGCTGCGCAGACTCCCTGTGCACCGCCTGTATCGTAAACGTGAAAAAGTCATTGGGCATCCAGCTCAGGCTTGTACTCATATCCCATGCGTCGAATGGATCTCCGGGATTGGCGCTGTAAGGATGTGTACCGATGGTGGTGCCGGTAGCAGGGTTGATATTCGGGTCAGCATCACCGCTAGGATATAGCACCAGGTAGCGGCCCGGATTGTGCATCATGCCACCACCTATGCACCAGGAGAAATGATTCTTGTCAAACCAAAGGTTGTGATAAGCCATCCAGCAGAGGAAGTTTGACTGCTGGCCAGGATTGACACCAGCACCAAAGCCACCGAGGCCACCGCCTGTCTGGAAACCCAGATCGCCTGTCACAGAGATCGCACTACGGCTCACACCTTTGCTCTCAGGCCTGTTATAAAACCTTACCAGAAAACTATTGTCACTGTGGAATCGGAAGCACTTCGGATTATTAGCTACGTCTGCACCAAAGTAGTTGTTTGACACAAAACGCAGGTATTCCTTTGGGCTCCAGGTAGTCTGCGAACCGAGGCCCGGCATACTATTGAACTTGCCATAGGTTTGCCAGCCATTGATGATCCATATCTCCTGCTTCAGATTGCGCGTGGGGAATAGCTGGATGCGCACACCATTAAAGAACCAGGGTGTATTATCAGAGGTAAAGGAAGGCTGATAGGTCCAGTTCTCACAGTTGTAGTAGGAGAATAGGCCTACGTAAGACATAAAGATACCTGCATCCACATTGATGCCGTGCATCTTATTGAAATGGTAGCCTGCGTACGCTTCGCTGAAATAGCGATAGGCATTATTGAGCTGATAACCTCCCCGGTTTGAGCTGGCATCGTTTCGAGGCACTACAGTAGAGCGGGTACCGAGCTGTAGCTGTATTTTGGCACGCACATTCTTATAGTTAAACTCGCCGCCCAGAGACGCGAGCGAGACCTCCACCTCATTATTCCGCGCCAGCGCAGTAGAGCCTATCACGGTATTGTCTATCGGGTGTGCCAGAGAGGCGGTATAGTTCACATCTACCATTACTATGGGAGTGAAATACTTTGTGGCAAATGGCGCCTCGTGCCTGCGATCATTACCATTCAGCCAGGTCAGATCATATTGTGCAAATGGCTCTCCGGTTGCGCTGGTATCGATTGGCTTGGGGTGCTTTTTCTTATCCAGAAAGGCATCGAGGAAGCGCTGACCTACCTCTTTTGCCTGCGCCTTGGTGCCCGATGTATTGGATACTGTAGTGGTTTGAGTATTGACGTAGGTATCCTGAGCAAATGCATGACTGCACATACCCAGAAACAGTAAGGGTAAAAACCTCCTTTTCATATTTGACTATTTAGTGTGATCAAGGGAAATATTAAGTTGCAGAACATTGACTTTAGATGGTCCGAAGAGACCGAATAAAGACCCCTGTATATGCTGTGCTACGAGTGCTTTCAAGTTGTCTTCGGAGATGCCTCTGACCTTGGCGATACGAGGCACCTGTACATATGCCGCCTCCGGCGAAATATCGGGATCGAGTCCACTCCCCGAGGCCGTGACCAGCTCTACGGGTATATCAGCTCTTTTCACAGCAGGGTTCTTGATAAGAAAGGTATCAATGGCAGCCTGCACGGAGGCGAGGTATTCAGGATTAGTAGGACCTTTGTTAGACCCACCTGATCCGGCAGCATTGTAGCCCACAGCAGAGGGGCGGCCATTGAAATATTTGTCCTGCGTGAAGGACTGGCCTATCAGCGCATAGCCTACGGCCTTGCCATTTACCTCTACGGTGTCGCCTTTGCCATGCGATGGAGTGAAGTATGCAATGCCCCAGATAAAAGCCGGATACACTACGCAGCATACTACCAGTAAAACTACTGTGAGCCGGATGGCCGAAAAAATATGAGACTTCATGATCGATCAATAAAAGAGTGAAACAATAAGGTCTATAAGCTTAATACCAATGAATGGTACAATGACCCCTCCCAGTCCGTATATCAGAAGGTTGCGGCGCAAGAGGGCGCTGGCGCCTATCGGCTTGTACTGCACACCACGCAGGGCCAGTGGTATCAGCGCAGGGATGATGATTGCATTGAAGATGACCGCCGAGAGGATAGCAGTCTCCGGTGAGTGGAGGCGCATAATGTTCATACTTTGCAAGGCTGGTATCGATGCAATAAAAAGCGCCGGTACGATGGCAAAATATTTGGCCACATCATTGGCTATGGAGAAAGTGGTCAGCGTACCACGCGTCATCAGTAGTTGCTTGCCTATCTCCACGATCTCTATGAGCTTGGTAGGATCATTGTCCAGGTCCACCATGTTGCCCGCTTCTTTGGCCGCCTGTGTGCCGCTATTCATCGCTACGCCTACATCTGCCTGCGCCAGTGCGGGTGCATCATTGGTGCCATCGCCCATCATGGCTACGAGCTTGCCCTGCTGCTGCTCGCGGCGGATATAGTTCATTTTGTCCTCCGGCTTTGCCTCCGCTATGAAGTCATCCACACCGGCCTTCTCTGCTATAAATTTTGCCGTGAGCGGATTATCGCCCGTCACCATGACGGTCTTGACGCCCATCCTGCGTAGGCGCTCAAAGCGCTCACTGATGCCGGGCTTGATGATGTCTTGCAACTCTATCACGCCGACCACTTTCTCATCTTGAGAGACCACCAGTGGTGTGCCTCCATTGGAGGATATGATCCTCACCCTGTCTGCTGTCTCGTCAGGAAATTTTTTACCTGCATTCTCCGTCAGCCTTTTGATCGCGTCATAGGCACCTTTGCGGATACGTCTGCCATGAGGCAGATCTACACCACTGCAGCGCGTCTCAGCAGTGAACTTGATCATGGTAGCGCCGGCGATAGACAATCGCTGTGTAGCATCCCTGCCAGCCAGCTCTACTATAGATTTACCCTCCGGCGTATCATCTGCCAGAGATGAGAGTGCACATATTTCTATAAAGCTCTTTTCTTCTATATCATTTGCCGGCCAGAAGCTGGTAGCCTTGCGGTTGCCTATCGTGATGGTGCCGGTCTTATCCAGCAGCAGCGTATCTACATCGCCGGCGGTCTCTACGGCTTTGCCGGACTTGGTGATCACATTGGCGCGAAGCGCACGGTCCATACCTGCTATGCCGATGGCAGAAAGCAGGCCACCGATAGTAGTGGGTATCAGGCATACAAAGAGCGAGATGTAAGCCGCGATGGTGATAGGCGTGTGCGCATACTGCGCAAAAGGCTGCAAGGTCACGCACACGATCACAAAGACCAGCGTAAAGCCTGCCAGCAAGATGGTCAGAGCGATCTCATTGGGCGTCTTTTGCCGCGATGCTCCCTCCACGAGTGCGATCATCTTGTCGAGAAATGATTCTCCCGCCTCTGTCGTCACCTGTACCTTGATGCGGTCTGAGAGGACTTTGGTGCCACCTGTCACGCTTGATTTATCGCCACCGGCCTCGCGGATCACGGGGGCAGACTCGCCTGTGATGGCGCTCTCATCTATCGTCGCGAGACCCTCTATGATCTCGCCGTCAGTAGGTATGATGTCTCCTGACTCGCAGAGGAAAACATCCCCCTTTCGCAGTTGCGAAGACATGACTGCTGTAGTGGTCATGCTAAAGCCGGGCTTGTTATCCACCACCACCTTTGCCTGGGTTTCTTCACGGGTCTTGCGCAGAGAGTCGGCTTGTGCTTTGCCACGCGCCTCAGCTATCGCTTCGGCAAAGTTTGCGAATAGCAAGGTGAGAAAGAGGATCACAAAGACCACGAGATTATAGATAAAAGAGCCTTGCGTTTTATCTCCTGAGATCAGTGTGTACAGCGTCACGATGAGCATGACCAAGGTGCCCAGCTCTACGGTAAACATGACCGGGTTGCGGTACATGCTGCGTGGATCTAGCTTGACAAAACTCTGGCCCAGTGCCTCGCGCATCATGTCTGATTGAAATAAAGATGTATTCTGAGATTTCATGAGTAGTCAGTCTTAGTGCATGGAGAAATGCTCGGCTATCGGCCCGAGTGCCAGTGAGGGAAAGAACGCCAGCGCAGCGATGATGAAGATGACGCCAAAGACCATGAGGCCAAAGGTGGCAGTATCTGTCTGTAGCGTGCCTGCGCTCTCGGGTATGTATTTCTTCCTGGCTAGTATACCTGCTATGGCCACAGGGCCGATGATAGGCAGGTAGCGCCCGAGTATTATCACGATACCGGCTGTGATATTCCAGAAGGGATTATTGTCACTGAGTCCTTCAAAGCCGCTGCCGTTATTGGCGGCACCGGAGGTGTACTGATAGAGCATCTGCGAGAAGCCGTGATAGCCGCCATTGCTGAGCCATGTAGAGGCCTTGCCGCTATACCACCAGCCCATAGCTGTATCATGTGCGGCAAAGTAAGACGACAGCGCCGTACCTACCAGTATCAGGAATGGATGCAGCAGTGCGACCAGTATCGCGATCTTCATCTCACGCGCCTCGATCTTCTTGCCCAGAAACTCTGGTGTACGGCCCACCATCAGGCCACTGATGAAGACAGCGATGATGACAAAGATGTAGAAGTTCAGGATGCCGACGCCTACACCACCATAAAGGCAATTGACCATCATACCGAGCATCTGGTTCATACCGGAGAGAGGCATAAAGCTGTCGTGCATCGCATTGACTGAGCCGGTAGAGATCACCGTGGTGAGGATGCTCCAGTAGGCCGAGATGACTGCGCCAAATCGCACTTCCTTGCCCTCCATCGCGCCGCTGTGCATGTCTATGCCAATGTGGGTGATCATTGGATTTCCTTTCACCTCCAGCATGATGGTCGGGATGGTGAGCAGCAGAAATCCGATGGTCATCACGCTGAAGATCATCACGGCGAGTTTTCTCCTTTTCAGATAATAACCCAGTGCAAATACCAGCGCCATAGGCAGCAGCGACTGCGCCATCAGTTCTATAATGCAGGTGAGGTAGTTAGGATTTTCAAATGGATGCGCACTATTGGCGCCGAAGAAGCCACCACCATTCGTACCGATATGTTTGATAGGGACAAAGGCCGCCACAGGGCCGCGTGACACCTGCACAGTATCGCCTTGCAGGGTAGTGATGGTATCCTTGCCCTCCAAGGTCATCGGCATGCCATTCAGCAGGAAGATGACAGCTATGATCACACACAGCGGCAGCAGTATGCGCGTAATAGTTTTGACGAAGTAGTTGTAGAAATTTCCCAGCTTATCCGTCGTGCGCTCCTTCATAGCTGTGAAGACCACTGCTAATGCAGCAACACCGGTAGCAGCTGATACGAACTGTAGAAACATCAGCACGCCTATCTGTGTAAAGTATGACACACCAGTCTCTCCACTGTAGTCTTGCAGGTTGCAATTCACAAGGAAACTAATAGCAGTATTGAATGCCAGGTCCGGCGACATGGAGGGGTTGTGGTCGGGATTGAGCGGTAGCGAACCCTGTATTATCAGTATCACTATCGCGTAGAGAAACCAGACGAAGTTGATCGTGAGCAGGGCGAGGAGGTTTTCTTTCCAGTCCATCTCGCGTGTGGCATCTATACCGCTAACGCTGAAGAAGAACCGCTCTGCAGGCGCAAGGAAATCCAGCATGGTCCGCTCACCGGCGAAGACCTTTGCGATATACTTTCCCAGCGGGATAGCGAGTAAAACGGTAGCGATGAAAGTGGCTACCACACCTATGATCTCAGTAGGCATAGCGTCAGAATTTTTCGGGTTTCAGCAGAACATAGATGAGGTACCCAAATACGAAAAGAGAGAGGACCAATAAGGCTGCCATCTGTCAGATTTGATCAAAGAATGAAATGGAGCGGTAGAAGACCGCAAAGCAGGCCACACCGGCCAGTATGAGGAGAGCGGCTACCATGGCTTATACAGTTTTGGCGTAGAGCAGCTGATAGTACTCAGTACCAAAGTCTCGGATAAACTCGGTGCGCACCTCAGGCGTAGGCGCAAAGGAATGCTCCAGCAGGCGGCTCACAGGATCGATATAGAGATTGATCACGGCAAAGCGCACTGCCTGCGAGCCCTCTGCCAGCAGCCCGTGTGCCGCATGGAAGCAGCGCAGCACCTCATCAGTTCGGTGGCCCGCCAGCATATCCTTGGTATGTGCCGCGAGGCAGGAGATACTTTTGAAAATTTCGCTGCGGTCATCTATGAGCTGTAGCTCACGTGCTATAGCAGGTACCTCAGCAGAGAGGGAGGTGCGGACGTCATGGTCGGTGATCATATTGTTTGACATTTGCACCGCTGTGGGCAAAGCAAACACCAGAAAAGCAGATGCACCAATAGTGTATTGATGTACAGTGTATTACACCTGCTATCGCAGAAAGATCCTGACGCAAAATCACACTAAAGCCTTTAAAAATGAGAAGGTCAGATTCTCAAAATGAGAGGGTCAGCTCACCTATCTGCCTTCGGCATCTTTCCTCTCCTGAAGGCGAGGAAAGAACCTTCCGCTTCAAGATAGCTCGGTGTTTTATCAATTCACAGCAGGTTAGAGAAGGCTGTTAAAGTCTCCCCTTCAGGGGAGATTTAGAGGGGCATACATGAGGGGCTACTCCATCTCGTACTCCTTCAGCTTACGATACAGCGTAGCGAGGGCTATATTGAGCAGGCGGGCAGCTTCGGTCTTATTGCCGTGGGTATGCTCCAGCACCATCTGTATGTGGCGGCGTTCCATCTCTGCGAGGTCATAGGTGAGTGGCTGTGCAGTATCATGCTTGAAATCAAATGGCAGCACGGCAGGCGTCAGCTCACCCTGAGAGAGGATCACAGCACGCTCTATCACATTCTTCAGCTCGCGTATATTGCCGCGCCAGCGGTGGCCCTGCAGCGCTTTGAGAAAGGCTGCCTGCATCACCGGCGGCACCTTATTCACCTTATCAGCAAAGACGCGGATGAAGTGTTTCGCCAGTACCTCTATATCACCTCGTCTCTCATCGAGAGAGGGTATATTGATCTGAAACACCGAGAGCCGGTAGTAAAGGTCCGCACGAAAATGGCCCTGCTCACTCTCGGCTTTCAGGTCGCGATTGGTCGCTGCTATCACGCGCACATTCGCGCTGATCGTCCTGGTATCACCCACGCGGATGTACTCACCGGTCTCCAGCACGCGTAGCAGCTTGGCCTGCAGGTCGAGGCTCATCTCTCCTATCTCATCCAGGAAGATCGTACCGCCATTGGCCTCCTCGAGCAGTCCCTTTTTATCCCGCATAGCACCGGTAAAGGCGCCGGCTTTATGCCCGAATAATTCGCTCTCCAGTATCTCACGGCCCAGCGCACTACAGTTCACCGCCAGAAAGGTATTGCGCCTGCGCTCACTCGCCTCATGTATACTCTGCGCAAAAACCTCCTTGCCCGTACCCGTCTCGCCCAGCAGCAGCACAGTGGCATCTGTAGGCGCTACACGCTGTGCCAGATCTTTGGCAGTGAGTATGGCAGGTGAGCTGCCGAGGATATTGTCAAAGTTATACTTATCAGACACACGCCGCTCCAACTGTGAGACACGTTTCTGCAGGCGTGCCTTCTCTAGTGCCTTGCTCAGCACGGGCAGTATCTTCTCATTGTCATCGCCCTTCACCAGATAGTCGAATGCACCATTTTTGATAGCGCGCACCCCATCTGCTATCGTGCCAAACGCCGTGAGCACGATCACCTCTATGCAGGGATATTTCTCACGGATAGTGCGGCTCAGGTCCACGCCATTGCTGTCGGGCAGTTTCACATCACTGATCACCACCTGTATGTCCTCGCGCTCCAGCAGCCGCAGACCGGCAGCGGCAGTAGATGCCTCATGCACCTGGTAGCCCTCCAGGCTGATGATGCGCGAGAGCAGGCTGCGCAGTTTCTCCTCATCATCTATGATCAGTATGGACTGTTTCATGCTGCGAAAGTAGAAAAGTAATCTGCTGAAATACAAAATGCGTCTGTCCGACCTTCTGGAGTTGTCCCCCGGGAAGGGCCGGGGAAGAGGTTCAAGCGAGCACGCTTGAATCTGCATGGAAAAAAAATAACCTGAATGGTTTTATTCTTTAACAACTACACGCGTGATGCATTGGTCCGCTGTTAGGACTTCGAGGAAATAGCTACCCGCGGGCAAAGTATGAATATCGATCATTTTGGTATATGAGGATGCGAGGCCGTCATCCTGACTTCTATACAATATTCGTCCGCTCAGGTCGGAGAGGGTAAAGTTGGCACTATGCAATACGCTGCTCTCTAAATGAACGGAGATATCACTGGTGGCCGGGTTGGGATAAATAGAAAATTGCAAATCTCCTGCGACCTCCTGCACAGCGGTCATAACGGTGTCGCAATATTCCACCATCCAGTAGTCAACGTCTCCTCTGCATGCTTGCGATTTGTCGCCTCCAATGTCAGCCGGAGTAGATACGCCAACTGCGAAGCAATGCAAAGAAACCTCCGTAGCACCCGCAGCTATATCATTAGGAAAACTCGTGAGCGCTGTCTTATCCCAAACACGATGCATCTGCGAATCGATCTTGAGAGACCAGACCTGGATATTGCCCAAGTTATCTTCTGTTTTATCATCGCCTTTATATGGGCCAGATATGCCGCTGAGGATGCAGCCGCCGTCAGATGTGCCAGATATGCTACCCAATGTCTCTGCACAGTATCCCGTGCCGAATCCCCAATCCCCGAGTTTGTTGCCAGCCAGGTCTATTTTGACCACCCAATAGCCACATTGCGTTGCTGTCTTATTACCACTGACTCCCGAAATAGTGCTACCGCCGATCAGGACATTACCGTCATGATCGCTGATCAGCCCTGCAAAGCGTACGAAATCAGTAGTGCCATATACTCTATCCCATTGTTTGTTTCCCACAGAATCTGTTTTTACCACCCATATGTTATAAGGATTTGTAAATTGTCCATGAAAATTCATCTGGGTCTTATCGAAACTTGTATCACCTAAAGCTAGTCCACCTAGTAGATAGCCGCCGTCAGAGGTTTGCAGGATGCTTGTGCAGGCTTCGTCACCTGCTGTGCCGAATCGCTTATCCCACTGCTTGCGACCATTGCTGTCTATTTTTACCATCCAGTAGTCGTCAGAGTTTTCGCTTGCGTCATGGTTATCCTGAGTTTTGTCTCCGCTTACTCCAGAACTTGAACGGCCACCTAAAACGTACCCTCCATCTTTAGTTTGCTTCATACAGTAAAGGTCGTCGCCTCCGAGACCACCATAGCGCTTATCCCATTGCTTATTTCCATTTCTATCTACTTTCACTACCCAATAATCCCATCCGCCTCTTGACGACTCAGATTTGTCATAACCACTGTCCGAAGCACTAGAGCCTCCGATGAGAGAGCCACCATCTTTAGTTGCGCAAATTGCTGTAAGAAAATCATTATTTGAACCGCCGAATCTTCGGTCCCAAACATACTGCCCTTGTCCATCTGACTTAACGATCCAATAATCTCCGGTATTGAATAGACAAGATTGTGTTTTATCTCCACTGATTGGGGAGCCAGAATAGCCCGCTAAAATGAAGCCGCCGTCATTTGCCTTGACCAACGACGCCATTGGGTCATAACCTGTTCCACCGAAACGCGCATCCCATTGCCTGTGCATGGCGACCTGGGCGAAAGTCGACCCAAACGAAACCCACCAACATGCAAGGAGTAATGTTGCTTTCATTTCTTGAAGTTAATCATAATTTAACCCGCCCTTCCGGAGTTGTATCCCGCTCTTCCGGAGTTGTACTCGCTAAATATTATATTTTTATTTAAATACAAAAAAAATATTATTAAAAGCTAATAACTCGTTTTGTTCTGTACCATAGCTTAAAGTATTTTCATCCGCCTTACAAACAATTGATTTAAGAATATCGTTATCATATATATTGAAAATATATTCTACTTTTTCATCGTATATTAGGAATTGTGTAGAGTAATCTGTAGCATATTTCCGACATTGGGTAAAGGGTATTTGAAATTCTTCCGTCCCTACGAAACCTATTGTCTTAACAGAGTCATACAACGTATCTTTTGAAATAAATATCGACTTGAATAATTGATTGTTAGGGATAATAAAAATGTTTTGTACATTTCCAATAACATCAACATAGTTAATCTTTCCCAATAAATCAATAAATTCTTTTATAGTCTGGTTTTGTGAAGTTATTCTTCTATAGAAATATTCCATCCATATAGTACCTTTATTCATACTTCTAAGATTAATTAGTTGGTGCAGCTGATTTCTTTAATTCGGGATTAAAATATTGAGTTCCACCACCCTTGTACGTTTGACCGGTTGTGGCATCTTTGAAATCAGCAGCAGTACTTTTTAAAACCTTCACATCTTCTGTTAAGGTAAAAGTTTGCATGGTCCGACCCTGAGTGTTAATTCCAAGGGTTGCAGGATCAGAGCCCTCCGGCGAAAAATATTTCCCTACATTGCCATCCTCTCCAACAAATTGTACAACTTTTGTCCCTTTTTTCAATATGGTGGTTTCTACTGCTTTACTGAAATCAATACCTTTCAATTTGCTAGCTATATTTTTTTCCCCGCTCTTCCGGAGTTGTACTCCGGAAGTAGCTGCTATAGGCACTTGTAGTGCCGCACGTAGCGCCTGTCTTCCCGCTCCTTCCGTATTTGTAGCACGTCACTAAAACACACTCGCCCGGTTGGCCTAGCATTTTCGAACCCTCAAGTCTGAGACTTGAATCTATCCTGATGTTCAGGTTGTGCTGCGCAAAGCTTAGAACAGCAGGGCTACTAACTACTCGTCTTTTTCACTAATCTTGAAGAAAATATGGATTATAGTACATAAATAAAAGGAAACAGTTAATACAAAAGACAAAGAAGATATTTTACCATAATTTAAATTGAAAATTTTAAATATACTATTAAACAGTAGCTGATGCGTAATCCCCTGATGATCCTTTAGATATCCTAAGCATGTGTCACATAGACAACAGAATGAAACAATCAAAGCTATCAATGAAAAGCTCAACCTTTTGACATTGATACTAATTAATAAAATTACAAGTGCAAATAATCTGAGTGGCAGAATTCGCCCGAAATTAGTTTGATCTAAAATGTAATCTTTTGAAATTACTACGATAATAGTTAGTAGCAAAAAATTTAGAAGTCTGCCCAAAGTTCTGCTCTTCATATCGCTTGCCAATGTAATTCCCCTTGCAGGTTCAAGCGTCCTCGCTTGAACCCCCAGTAAACAATCCGCAGTCACCAAGATAAGCATTTGCCATGCCATCAGAAGCCCGTACCTATCGCCACTGGCTAAAACAAATAAGCCCTTGACAGCATGTACTGTCAAGGGCTTATCGTGATACCTGAGGTCGGAAGCGGATTCGAACCGCTGTAGCAGCTTTTGCAGAGCTGAGCCTAGCCACTCGGCCATCCGACCTTTTTCCCCTTTCGGGGGAATGCAAATGTAGAATAAAAACCTGAATTCAAAAGGGCTATCGGATAAGATTATTGATGCATATGATCCGCTCAGATATATGCGCCTGCTGTGGATAGGGTCTTGAAAAAATCCGCCTCCTTAACACTTCTCTTTAGTACCTTAGCGCCGCACTTTTTCAATCACAAATCTACTATGACCCAGCACCTCTCAGACCGCATCACCCACATGCAGGAATCTGCCACCCTCAAAATGGCCAAGATCTCCCGCGAGCTCAAGGCGCAAGGCCTCGATATCATAGACCTCAGCATCGGCGAGCCGGATTTTGATACCCCGCAGCATATCAAGGATGCAGCCAAGCGCGCCATAGACCAGGGCTACACCCACTATACACCCGTACCGGGCTACCCTGAGCTGCGCAAGGCCATAGCTGCCAAGCTGAAGCGCGACAATAAGCTGGACTATACCCCCGAGCAGATAGTCGTATCCACGGGTGCCAAACAGTCCATAGCCAATGTGGTCCTGAGCCTGATCAACCCCGGTGATGAGGTGCTCCTCCCCGCTCCCTACTGGGTCAGCTACTCTGCCATAGCAGACCTGGCCGAGGGCAAGTCCATAGAGATCCCTGCCACGCTGGAGACCAACTTTAAGGTGACTCCTGCGCAGCTGGAGAAACATATCACTGATCGCACCCGCCTCATCATCTTCTCCTCGCCGTGCAACCCTACCGGCTCCGTGTATAGCCACGACGAGCTGCAGGCACTGGCACAGATGCTCACAAAGTACCCTAATGTCTACGTGATCTGTGATGAGATCTACGAGTACATCAACTATACCGGCCAGCCACATACCAGCCTCGCCTCTTTCCCTGAGATCAAAGACCGCGTCATCACCGTCAATGGCTTCAGCAAGGGATTTGCTATGACAGGCTGGCGCCTCGGCTATATAGCCGCTCCTGTTTGGATAGCACAGGCATGTGACAAGATGCAAGGCCAGATCACCTCTGGCACCTGCTCCATCGCCCAGATGGCCGGCGTAGCTGCTGCCACAGAGAGCCTGCAGCCTACCTATGATATGGTCGCAGAGTTTCGCAAGCGCCGCGACCTCGTGTACGGCCTGCTGAAAGAAATACCCGGCATCAAGGCAAACCTGCCTGATGGTGCTTTCTACTTCTTCTTTGACATCAGCTCTTTCTTCGGTAAGAAAGCCGGTGACATAGTGATCAATAGCGCCGAGGATATGAGCGGCTACCTGCTGCGCGAGGGCCAGATCGGCCTCGTGAATGGTGAAGCCTTTGGTGATCCTAACTGTATCCGTCTCTCCTACGCCGCCTCTGAGGAGAAGCTCCTGAAAGTTTGCAGCCGTCTGAAAGAGGCATTGGCCAAACTGGCTTAAATACCGTTATTTGCACCGGCGGCTATCACCGTCTGCCTAAAATATAGCAATGTCAGAAAAACTCGACTTCAATAATGTAAGGGTACTCGTGATCGGAGACATTATACTCGATCATTACATGTTTGGTCAGATACACCGCATCTCTCCCGAGGCACCGGTGCCGATAGTAGATATAGAGTATGAGGAGAACCGCCTCGGCGGCGCTGCCAATGTGGCCCTCAACCTCAGCGAGCTGGGTGCAAAGCCCACCCTAATGTCTGTGATAGGAGATGACAAGAGCGGCCGCACAGTTTTTGAGCTGCTGAAGAAGAATCAGATCCACCACGACTACATCATCACCTCACAGAGCCGCACCACCTCACACAAGACACGCATCTATGATGACGAGCGCCAGGTAGTGCGGTTTGATAAAGAAGATGACTCTGACCTCAGCGCAGAACTGGAGGCACAGCTCATCAATGACTTTGACGAGGTGATCCGCGAGCATAAGTTCCACGCCATCATCCTGCAGGATTACAATAAGGGCGTACTGACCAAGAAGTTTATCAAGCACGTGCTGCTACAGACCACCAAGCGCAATATACCGGTAGCTGTAGACCCTAAGGAGTACAACTTCTTTGAGTACCAGCAGATAGACCTATTCAAGCCAAACATCAAGGAACTGGGCGAGGCGCTGCAGATGAAGATAGACCCCAAGAGTATCACCAGCCTGCGCAAAGCCGCTGAAGAACTGAAAAAGAAAAACCGCTTTGACAATCTCCTCCTCACACTCGGCGCCAACGGCGTATTTGTCTATACCAAGGATGGAGATTCATTTGTGGTCTCCGCCCGCCCTATCAAGACCGCAGATGTATCAGGCGCGGGAGATACTGTGATCAGTATCGCTACATTGTGTTTTGTAAAGGACTTCCCTTTCAAAAAGATCGCGCAGCTCTCAAACGCTGCCGCCGGCAAGGTATGCCGCAAGGTAGGCATCGCACCGATCTCCCTGAAAGAACTGAAGAGCTAAGGCTATTTATTTGCCGCTATGGATATCATTCCTGTGCCGGCTGATGAAATCATTCATTTCGCGTATATAGCCATCCAGCTCATCGGCAGAGGATCTGAGAAGTGGCGCAAAGGATTTGGCCTCAACCTCTTTCAACGTATCTTTCTGCAGGGCCTGCGCTATACCCAGAATGTTAGCTGCAGGCTTCCTCACCTTGTGCGACAAGGCAAAGAGCATCTCCTCCAGCGTCTTGATATATTGCTCCTTGCGCAGCTCTGCCGCCTTGCTGTCAGTGATATCCAGTGCGGTACCCACCAGCTGCTGCGTGTCATTGCTCTCCAGTGTATAGCGCAGCCACTTCTCCTCTCCTGCCGTATTTCTGATACGGATATCAAAGGATGTAGCCGCATCGCCCGGGCGCATCGTCTCTCTGGCCTTTACCAGCAGCCCCAGGTCGTCAGGATGTATCATCTCACGCCAGCGCACCAGGTCTATAGGACTATCTTGTGGCATGCCAAAAATGCGGTACATCTCCGGAGACCAGTATATCTCATCCGTTTTGTAGTCCACATACCAGTTGCCCACGCCGGCTACCTTCTCTGCTACCAGCAGGCGGTTGAGCGCCTTGGCTGTTTTATTATTGGCTACTGTCAGTGCCAGCTGGCTTCTCAGCCTGTTTCTACGCGCTTCAAAACGCTCCGTCACCTTCGCCGCCAGTATCTGTAGGATACGCCCCTGCTCAGGGGTGAACTGCCTCGGTTGCTTGTCTATCACACAGAGCGTGCCCAGTGCGTAGCCCTCATCAGTGATCAGTGGTGCACCGGCGTAGAATCGTACATGAGGCTCGCCTGTAGCCAGCGGGTTCGTCTTAAATCGGTCATCTATCAGAGAGTCCGGCACTACAAATACCTCCTCGGGCTGCTGTATGGCGTGATAGCAAAATGCCTGCTCTATGGGTGTCTCGCTCGCGCCGAGCCCCACCTTGGCCTTAAACCACTGGCGGTGCGAGTCGAGTAGAGAGATCAGTGAGATAGGCATACCAAAAAACACAGAGGCCAGCTCTACTATATCATCAAACTCCTGCTCCGGCAGCGTGTCCAGCAGGTCATACTCGCGCAGTATCTCTACTCTTTTCTCCATACTTATTTTGAAAGGATGTTCATATACCGTGTCCTGCCGGACAAAGTTTCAAAGTTCCCCACGTATCTGCAGGTATTGGTCGCCCTCCATCGGTTTTACAATATATCCCTTGACAAAAGGATTGTCTGCGGCCTTCTTTTTATCGCCATCTGCTATAGAGGAGCTGAGCATGTATATCGTCACCTTTTTAGGCAGCCGGTCTTGTAGCGCTGCATATTCATCCAGAAACTGCCAGCCATCCATACGCGGCATATTGATGTCGAGCAGTATCAGGTCAGGCAGCTCATCTGCATCTGTGAGGTGAGCAGTCAGATGGTCTATGGCATGGTCGCCATCTGAGAAAGTCGTGATATCTGCCTCATCATCTACATCTGTGATGAGGAATTTGGCGAGATGAGTATATGCCGGGTCGTCATCTACTATCCATAGTTTGGTCATGCTATACCGGGTCTTATGAATAAAAAAATCCGGTGGAGTGGCCGGATATCACAGGAGGGTCAAATCGATACCTAAACTAGTGAATATCCTGCCACCTAGAGAGCTGGACAATTGTTAAAATTAAAAACGTAAAGACTATACCACGCACGGTGCCGTTCTGTTGCCATATTTCAAAACCCTGATAGCCACGTGATAGCGAAAAGACCAATGATAATACTGGCTGCACTACTGCTCACAGTGCGCGCCGCTGCAGATGGAGACGAGATAGATATCCGCATTATCAAAAAGCGGCATCCCTCTCTCGACCTGATAGCAGTAGACCAATCTGCCGGTCAGATACCAATGCTGAATTGGGATGAAACCTACAAAGTGATCGTGCGCGACGTAGATGTACGGTGGATACAAAGCGCATCATCTACTACCGGCCATCTCTACAGGCAGGATAGTGTACTCAGCATCCGCCTGCCGTACGCGCGTATGAGGACGCTCGATTCTTTCGTAGTCACTGTCACGTTTCGCTCAGCAGCCCGCGTAGATAGCTACTCCGTCTCGCGCAGGTTTTATATCAAGCCCAATCAGACGGTCTATATCCCGCCACCATGGCAGCGCAGGGGGCTGTACCTCCGCTGGGGCGCTCCGCGTTTGTGGTACCACCCAGCATTGTACTACAATAGGACGATCTCTTCCTGGTCCATGATCAAAAGGCACCACCTGGCCGACATCTCCGCCGAGCCCATCCGCTATCAAAACTATGATGACCGCGATACTACCATTGCTACCTTTGACTCGCTGTATGTCGTGATCTACAACAGGCACCACACCTACCGCTACCATGTAGCCGGATCATCTCTGCCCTCAGATGCCATAGAGGTGATACGTGCCTCCCGCCCCACTGACAGCATGCGGCTCATGATGTACTATTACGACAAAGATGCCAAAGAGGTCAGGCACAAGACACTCTATATCTATCTGCATACAGGCCTCATTATATCGGGCTTTATCTCGTGGGGATGAGTAGCAAATCTTATTTTTACGGCCATGCTACACTTCTACCGGCTGCTCTCTGCAGCACTGATGATGGCTTGCACCATGTGTGCTGCTGGTCAGACGCATAGCCGCACGCTGCCGGACCGCATGTATGCAGATACTGCCTATGCGCCGTTTCTCTTTGGTGTAGCCTCGGGAGATCCTGCGCAGACCCGTGTCATCATCTGGACCCGTGCTGAGGTGGCGGGCCCGCTCCGGTGGCAGGTAGCGCAGGACAGCACCTTCACGCACATACTCCGCAGTGGTATGACATACTGTACTGCCGCCCGTGACTATACCACACAGGTAGATGTAGACGGCCTGCAGCCAGCGCATCATTACTATTATCGCTTTACTACGGCCTCCGGCCAAAACTCTCAGACCGGCCGCGCACTCACCCTGCCGGATGACTCTGTGAAGCACTTTCGTCTCGCTCTCGTCTCCTGCTCCGGTGCCTGGTCTGGTTATTTCAATGCCTATCGCCGCATAGCACAGCGCGATGATATAGACTACCTCGTGCATGTAGGCGACTATATCTATGATGATGTAGACCCAGATGAGCACGTACGCATGCCTGACCCTGAGCCGCAAAACCCCTCTACGCTCGCAGAGTGGCGCGACCGCCATCTCTACTATCTACTGGACCCGGACCTGCGCCTGGCCCGGCAAAACAAAACGTGGATAGCAGAGTGGGATAATCATGACAACCACTACAGCAACTTCGAGCACAATGCTGATGGCCTCACAGCCTTCTACGAGTACCTGCCCATACGCATGCCTGACACCACGCATCCGGAGTATATCTTCCGCCGCTTTCAGTTTGGTGCGCTGGCGGACCTGCACATGATAGACATGTATCTATTCCGCGGCCGAGAGGATTTTGCCGCAGGCAAAAAGTCCATACTAGGGAATGTACAAGATGCATGGTTCAAGCATAGCCTCGTGCAGTCTGCCACCACCTGGCACCTGCTGGGCAATCAGGAGATGCTCGGCAGCTGGCTGAGCAAGGGCATACCCGCCTCCATGCATCCGCCCGGCGATGGCACTTATTTCAATCCGCAGGACTGGGATGGCTACGCAGATGACCGCCTGCGCTTCTACCATTATCTCGATACTGCACACATACACAATCTGGTCACACTGACGGGCGACCTGCATATGTCTTTTATCATAGATCTAGCTCCTGATCCCCGTGACCGCAAAACATATAAACGCCGCACCGGCCGGGGCTCTGTAGGCGTAGAGGTGCTCACACCTAGTATCTCTGCCGGCAATATGGATGAGGAACACATCCCCCGCGCCCTGATCCCCCTCATACAGCGTATCAGTCTCGACCTCAATCCGCACCACCGCTGGGTACAATTCTGGAAGCACGGCTACACGACTATAGATGTCACACCGGAGCGCTGCGTAGCGCAGTTTTGCTACCTGGATATTCTGCACTATTCAGATCGGGAAACTTATAGCCGGCCCTTTGTGGTCAGGGCTGGCGCAGATCACTGGGATAGAAAGAAATACAAGAAAAAAGACTTCAGATAAGACGGCGAACGGACCATTTTGTCGTCAGGCATCCTGCTTTATGATCTCATTAAAAGTGGGGCGTGGAATGATTGTTGTTTTTCATACCTACCGTGAAAACTTTTATCTTACGACTCTTAAACTCAATCTTGCACCATGTCTCTCAGTCCTCTGGCAGGTCAGCCTGCCTCACAGCGGCCTCCCATCGATCTGGATAAACTCATAGCCGCCTACTACGATCAGAAACCTGATCCTGCCGTGGCAGCGCAGAAGGTCATCTTTGGTACGTCTGGCCACCGCGGCTCGTCCCTCGATTGTTCTTTCAATGAAGACCATATACTCGCCATCACACAGGCCATCTGCGACTACCGGCGGAAGCAGGGCATCATTGGTCCGCTGTATATCGGTATAGATACGCACGCACTGTCAGAGCCGGCCTACCGCTCTGCCCTCGAGGTACTCGCTGCCAATGGTGTAGAAACGATGATCGCTGCAGACGGTGAGTACACACCTACGCCGGTCATCTCTCACGCTATTTTGATATACAATAAGGGCCGCAAAGACGGCCTGGCAGATGGCATTGTGATCACACCCTCCCACAATCCACCGCGCGATGGTGGCTTCAAATACAATCCGCCTAATGGTGGCCCCTCCTCTACCGAGGTCAGCAATATCATACAGGCACAGGCCAATGAATACCTGAAGGCTAAACTCCATGGCGTAAAGCGCATAGCCTATGAGCAGGCCGCCAAAGCTGCCACCACGCATAGCTACGACTACAAACCCAACTATATCTCAGACCTCGCCTCTATCGTCAATATGGATGCCATCCGTAGCAGCGGTTTGCGCCTGGGAGCAGATCCGCTGGGTGGCGCAGGCGTGCACTACTGGCAGCCTATAGCAGAGCAGTACCGCCTGGATATGACCATAGTGAATGGACAGGTGGATAAGACCTTTAAATTTATGACGCTGGACTGGGACGGGCAGATACGTATGGACCCTAGCTCTCCCTATGCCATGCGCAGCCTGATAGGCATGAAGGATAAGTTTGATATCTCCTTTGCCTGTGATACAGACCATGACCGTCACGGCATCGTGACGCGCAGCACAGGCCTCCTGCCGCCCAATCACTACCTGGCAGTGATGATACAGTACCTGATCATGCATCGCCCGCACTGGAATGCATCTGCAGCTATATCCAAGACACTCGTGAGCAGCCAGATGATAGACCGCGTAGTCAAAAAACTAGGTCGCAAACTATATGAGGTGCCTGTAGGGTTCAAATGGTTTGTAGATGGGCTCTACGACGGGTCATTGTGCTTTGGTGGTGAGGAGAGTGCCGGGGCCATCTTCTCGCGCATGAATGGTGAGGTATGGACCACCGACAAGGATGGCATGGTACCCGCGCTGGTCTCTGCAGAGATCATGGCCGTGACCGGCAAAGACCCCGGCGAGATATACAATGATCTGACCAAAGAGTTTGGCGAGTCACACTACACACGCATAGAGGCTGCCGCCAGCACCGAGCAGAAATCAAAGCTCTCCAAGCTATCCCCATCTGATATCACTACCAAAGACCTGGCCGGAGAGAAGATCACACAGATACTCTCTAATGCTCCCGGCAATAATGCTCCGATAGGCGGCATCAAGATAGAGAGCGAAAGCGGCTGGTTTGCCGCGCGCCCCTCAGGCACCGAGGATATCTACAAGATCTATGGCGAGAGCTTCAAAAGCGAAGCACACCTCAAACAGATATTAAATGAAGCACAGACGATCGTGACAGCAGCCATCAAATAAATATGACCTAACACATCAATAAAAAAGGCCCCTTACGGGCCTTTATATTTTTTTGCGGTTTTCGTGTTTTGCGGTTAAAAACTTCTACATCACCGGACAGAGGAATGGCCTCGGCTTCCTCTTCAGGCAGCCCTGGTACATAATGGCCAGCTCCGGTGCACCATAGGTCTGCGTACCCGGCGTCAGCTTTGACACGTTGATATCATAGCTGAATCCTATCGTCAGTCCCTTTATATCCAGGCGTGTCTGCAGAATCACAGCATCCAGCGGCGCGCGAAACTGTGCGCCCAGATAGAAGAAAGTCGTGCTGGTGTTATTGCCCAGCTTCAGCCTCACCAGTGAGCCGAAGTTGTACTGCTGTGATGGTCCCTGGAAGAGGAGCATAAAGTTTGGCATGATCCATACCTTATCACCGACCATAAACGAGCCACCTCCATGGAAAGTCGTCTTGATATACAGCTTATCACCACCGGTGTTATTATACAGGCCGGGTGAGTACCACGAGATGTTTGGCTGGTTCACATGATTCACTGCCAGGCCAAAATACAGGTTGTGGCGGCGCTGCTTGAAGCTGATGGAATACAGCGCACCTACCCCAGCGTCGATATAGATCATATTATTCCGCGCAAAGGTCTCTTTCGGTAGACTAGGATCATATTTGCCGGTCACTGGATCATACTGATCGTCATAGGTAGACTTATTTGGGTTAAAGCCCCTGTGGTTGACTCCTATCTGCAGGCCTACAGAGAGAGATGAGTTGCCCCGCCTATCCAGCATAAAGTGGTAAGCTGCTGTCACATCTCCCCTGTTCATATTGTAGCCCGTAGCACCGGCTATGTCAGACTGTATGGAGATGCCTATGCCCGCGAAGCTCTGTACCTTGGTGGGCCTACCCACTGATACATCTCCCGATGCACCGAAAGTAGTGTAGGTATTCCCTCCGGACACCGTATTCCACTGCGTACGCGCATTGAGCGCTACACGATAGTCACAGGCGTTGAGGCCTGCTAGTGCAGGGTTCAGCTCCATGGGAGCATAGTTGTATTGAGAGAGGTGTGTATCCTGAGCTATGGATGGCAGGCTGCAGGCTGCTATTATGCATGCTGTATAGCCTATTTTATTCAATATCCTTTGTAGCATAGTTATCTCCTTATCTGATGAGGGTTACGTTACCCTTGCCCGAGATAGTCTGACCGGTGGTACATACTACCTCAAATACATAAACAAAGACTCCTGAGTTTTCCGGCCTGGCCTTGTCATTGCGCTTGCCTCCGTTCCATGCTGCATCTTCAGGCGTATCAGCATTAGATATATCATGTACCAGATTGCCCCAGCGGTCATAAATGCGGAAGTAGTTGACCTTTGTGATGCCCTGCCCTCGTATACGGAAGACATCATTGTTGCCATCCGCATTTGGCGTAAAGGTGTTAGGGATATAGATCAGCGAGTTATCGCATGATGTGATCACCGTCACGGTCACACTTGCCCGGTTTGAGCAGGTCACGCCATTTTTGCTATAGTAGATGGTAGCATTGTAGGTAGTGGTCTGGTGCGGCCTGGCTATAGGGTTGCGGCAGGTGCGGCAACTCAGTGTGCTATCCGGATCCCATACGATACTGTCTATCGTACCCTTCACAGTCGAGCTCACATCAGAACTCAGGCCTAGCACGATATTTTCCGGATTGGCCGAGGCCTCTACCGGTACTGAGTCTATCACATACACAGTCACAGTATCTATCTTTGGCGTACAGTGCCCGAAGTATACATGCAGCAGGTACTGCATAGGCTGGCGTGGTGTGATGACCACATCTGTGTCATTAGGGTTGTCTATGTATGACGGTGGTGTCCACTGCACGGACCCGAAGAGTCCTGTGACGTGGAAGCCCACAGAGTAGCCCAGGCAGATAGTCGTATCCTTATTAGGATATACTGTATCTATCGGCTCTGCTATGATCACGATATCATTGCAACTGTCCGCACTCTGGCATCCATATACATCTTCCACTGCAAAGCAGACATGATATGTACTCGGTGCCATAAATGTGCGATGTATCACCGCAGAGTCATCAGGCTGTACCACACCGTTTACGCTCCAGTGGTAGTGGCTGATGGCACCATCTCCTATGGTCCAGTTGCCGGCTATAGTATTCGGGCGGTCTATACAGTTAGTATCAGCGCGGATAGAGGAGGTCGGTATATGGTGTACTACCACGCTCTGACGGGCTGTATCTACACATCCATTTGCGTCTGTCTGTATCAGTGTCACCGTATACGCGCCAGCTATATTATAGGTGTATGTGTCAGGTGAGGTAGTAAACTCAGGTACACCATCTGACTGCATATCTATGCCAAAGGCAGCAAGCGGCGCGGAGATGCCGGCAGTAGAGTTATTGGTCACTGTCACCGGAGTACCGAGGCATATCGAGGTCGGTGCCACACTCAGCACCGCATGCGGTCTATCGCCCAGCGTCAGGCTATTGTACACGGTATCCCTGCAGCCCAGGGCACTGACCAGTACCAGGGTATCATTGTAGGTGCCAGGGGCCAGGTAACTATGAGACACGGTCTGGCCAGATCCTGTAGTACCATCTCCAAACCACCAGAGGTAAGAAGAGACGCTGCTATGCGTGACCTGAGCCGTAGCGGTAAACTGTGTCGTCTGCCCAAGGCAGAGGCCTGTGGCGCTGCTGCTGCCACCGATAGTAGATACATATACGTGTACCGTATCATAGGTATAGCAGCGTGGTACATCTCCTGCCCGTGCCACGTAGAATGTATCCATCTGAGGTGTCACTACCGGAGCTGCATTGTTGGTAGTGTCTATATTGTAGTATGGCTCCCAGTGCAGAGGAGGCGAGCCGCTGGCCGACAGCGTGGCAGAGCTGCCCAGGCAGATAGTCTGATCAGGTCCCACATTCAGTGTGGCTATAGGCTTCACTACGATATTCTGGTAGGCGGTATCAGAGCAGCCATAGCCATCAGTGATAGTGAGCGAGGCTATGTAGTTACCTCCTACTGTGTATAGGTATGATGTATCCTGATAGGTATTATATGTGATATTGTTATAGCCTATATTCCATTGGCCGCTCACGATGGATGTACTGTCATCTACCATACTGGAGTCCATAAAGTGTAGTAGCAACGGTACGCAGCCTATGGTATCATCCATGACCAGCCGCGCTACCGGTGCTGCCTGCACATGTACGTGTTTGGTCAGGCTGCCAGTACAGCCCAGATTGGTCCGCACAGAGAGTGTCACGTTATAGTCTCCGGGTAGAGCATAAGTATGACATGGATTAGGGGTAGAGTCTGCCGGAGTACCATCACCGAAATCCCACGCCCGCTGCACCGTATACGAGTATATCGAGTTGTAGGTAGTTTGCTTGGTAAAGCATACCGTATTGCTACCACAGGCCTGGAAGGTATCCGTGAAATCTACGGTAGGTGTATCTATGACTACAGGTATAGAGTCTCCCGTTGGGTCCTCCAGCGTATATAGCTGCATACAGCTCGTATCAGGTAGCTGCCACGATCGCACATATGGCCGATACACATTGATATTGCAGTAGGTGATGGTCACTGTGTCAAGAGTCGGATTGGCCACAGTACCCCGCGGTATCGGCATATTGATAAAGGATGGTGTGCCATTATCAGACTGGATCACGAGTGAGTCAGCATCATAGGAGCTGAGGAAAAGGCGTACCGGCGTACAGCCGCAGCCGCCTACTTTTTCAGATGTCATGTGCACTACCGGCCCCTTGGCACGGATGGTAAATCGCCTGGACGTATCGCTGCAGCCGTGGCAGGACTGTACTATGTGTGTGATAGTATATGTACCGGGGCGATAGTATATGTGAGCAGGGTCTCGCGCGGTATCCGTATGGCTACCATCGCCGAAATCCCAATAATAAGAACATATATCATACCTTGAGGTATCCAAAAATGGATTGACCACGATCAGCGGGCAGAGATTGGCCGTGTCCTGGAGATTGCGGAAGGTATAATCCGCCTCCGGGTTCCTCACTGTTATAGATTTACAAATAGTATCCCTGCAGGTATTAAATTGGTCCACGGCTATCAGGCATACATTGCCCGATCCTTCATTTGCAAATTGGCACGAGAAGGAAGGAACATCACCGGGATTCGGATTGGTAGGACCGAGAGCCGCTGGTAGCAGCCATTGATAGTGAGACACATACCCCTGAGAGGTAGAGGTAAAGGTGAGCGGATTGAGCGGAGACGCATTGGCCTGGCAGGTGATGGTATCACTCATGGCAAAATTGGCCACCACGCTATCAGAGACGATCCTTCGTGTAATGATAGCACTACACCCGAAAGTATCTATGATGGTCAGTGCCGCAGTATACGTATTGTATCCTGAGTAAATATGCGTAGGAGCCGGGGTGACATTGTCTGTGGTACCGTCGCCAAAACTCCATACGAAGCTGCCCGGCCGGCTACCAAAGCTATAGAACGTTGTATTGGTAAAGTGTGCGGAGAAAGGGCTGCAGTCTGCCGTATCGCTCACTGTAAAGCTAGGCCGTGGACCGGAGATAATGACATATGATGGCTTGCAGATCGTATCCACACAGCCTCCTGGATATGTCAGCTGCGCACAAACCTGATACGCCGTCGTAGCTACCATTACGGGTTTGCATATCGGGCCTAAATAGTTAGGATTAGACGTGTTAAAAATAGGTGAGCCATTATTAGCAGTCACACTCCAGACCACATTGCTTGGTACAGAAGCATTAGGATTAGTATATATCAGACGGATCGTATCCCGAAATGTATTGGGCGAACAGAGAACCCTGGTGCCATTGGTAGTAAAATCTACACCGGAGCATGGGAGTAAGAAGGTATCGGTCTTGGTATGCTGGCAGCCTGTAGCAAAATTGTATGCCGTGAGAGATATGCCATGACGGCTTCCACAACCACCAGATAGGTTTACAGTCAGTACGTGTTGATTGTGGTAGTGGACATTATCTACTATCCACTCCAGAGAGTCGGCGCCGATACTAGTACTGGTATAAGTCACTGCACTGGAACCATCGCATCCGAGCACCTTTGTAAATTGCGCCGCAGGAGCCAGGATATTGACTGAATCTACCATACATACTGTATCACCCCTGCAGGTACCTGCGTTTGCCGTATAGCATGGATAAAAACTACCAATATCATGATAAATATAGCAGCCGACCCAGTAGTGGGCAGAGTCCGACAGTTGGGTCACTGCAGAATTTCCGAGTCCCTGCGGCCAGAAAGTCACCGCAGTAGGCGTGTCTGTACCGCTCACCACGGCTAGCAGATGATTGCAGCCCTGCTCATAGCATATATCCATCGGATCGATAGTCAGCGTTACGCTCGGTTTGCCGCTCACGCAGATAGTGTCATGAAGTACATCCGAGCAACCAAAACTATTGGTCAAAGAGAGTGTATAAGGGTGACATCCCTTCACACTATACCTGACCAAAACTGAATCCTGGCCCAATTGCGTGGTCGTAGCGCCAGGGAAATTCCAGTTCACTGTCGTGAAAGGCCTTCCCAGGGTAGTATTGACCACTATAAAGCTGTCATTCACACACCCATTTCGCAGCTGGTATACGGATGCCCTGGCATGTAGTGGCTGCACAGACACGAGATTATTTCGGATCAGTGTAGAGGTACAGCCGGCAGGATCTGTTACTCTGAGGATCGGCGTATAGTTCTGATAGGATGTGAGTGTCACAGAGGTACCTGTGGGGCTGGAAGGCGAGGTCCCTCCCTGAGGAAGCCAGGAAAAAGTGCAGCCAGGACAAGCAGCACCTGTATAATTCAGATTGACAGTGTACGGTATCGTGCAGGAGTACGTATCTACCGTAGTAAAGTTGATAGCTACAGGTTGTCCTATGGTCACGGCAGTAGGATTAGTCAGGGTATCCAGACAGCCTCCCGCGTAGTACACGATCAGCTGCGCACTATAGGTGCCCGCAGTGGCATAGCTTGCTGATACGCATCCGCTGCTGGTGCTGTTGGCACTGGACGGCGACCCACCCGGAAAATTCCAGGTGTACGATAGCGCACCTGGTGTACAGGAGCAAAAACTAGCGTTGGCCGGTGCACAACGTGATCCTGGAGTCACAGTAAAGCAGGCAGCAGCATAACTGCCCACCGTGATATAGTTGCTGCGTACCATTGTATCCGAGCATCCGGTCAGCGAGTCTATAGTGATCAGTTTCACACTATAGGTGCCGCTGGTATAGGCATGCGAGAAGGTGCTGGAGTGCCCACTCTGAGCGGGGGTGCCGCTGTTATTGATATACCAGTTATAGATCGTAGTCGCGTTGCCACCCGTAGCAGTCATAACGCTGGTCATAGGAGAGGCGCACCCGCTGAGTGGTGCTCCTGTGAAACTGGCCTGGGGTCGCGGATATATAGTGATCGGAGCAAAACTGGAGTCGGAGGTGCAGCCACAGGCATCGGTGATGATCACACCGGGATGATATGTGCCCTGCAGCGTATAGGTGTGTGCAGATGGTACAGTCGTATCTATCCGTCCCTGGCGCCAGTCTATCAGGTAGCTGAGCGGCCCGCAGCCGGGATCATAGGTGCTTGCATCAGTATAGGTCACCGTCTGTCCCAGGCACGTATTGTACGTAGACATACTACCCCTGATCACCGGTGGGCAGTGTACTATGAAATTGCTGTCTACCAGCGTACAGGTATTGCCCCCTACTGTGGTAGTCATCGTCACTTTTACCCTTCCGCATACATTCATTTGCGCTGAGGCCTGTGAGTTATTGACCACAGATATACTGGTGGTGTTTGCAAACCGGATCACCCAGTTGGTATTGGTAGCGCCTGGCGTCGTGTTTTCCAGGTTAAGTACGTAGTTGCCTTTGCAGCCGGTGCGTTGATTAGCAGATAGCGTGCACTGCCCAAAAACTTGACCGGCCATCAGGGTCAGAAAAACAATGGAAGAAAAAATAGCATTTTTCCTGATAGTAGAACTCTTCATGTAATTACTTCATTAACTAGGGTATACTGATAAAGATAACATAAACAACGTTAAAGTTGCACCTTAGCTGCGCCAATAATGCGTTTTTTTTCACACACATCACAGGCATAGCTAAAAATGGTAATATGCCCTTAATGCATCAGGGCATATTACCATCTTCTATCGGCGGCCTGGGGGATCAGGCTATCACCATTGTGCACAAGACACGTTGGTCTTAGGCACATATTTTTTCTTCTTATAGATGTAGATCACACCGATCTCTATCGCACCTACTGTATTAGACGCTCTGCGTAGGTTAGATACATTGATATCATAGGCCACACCCAGGGCAAATTGCCTGTAGTCCAGCCTCACATTAGGTATCAGGGCATCGCCCCCCTCCTGTCCGCCAAAGCGGGCATTGAATCCAAACGTAAATGAATTGACCGAATTGTAACGCTCACCAAAGAGTATCTGGCCGGCAGCTCCTACATTGGCCTGAAAGCTCGGTCCCTGCGCCATAAAGAGCACCGTCGGCACCAGATTCCATCTGTTTTTGATGGCTATCACAGCACCACCATGGCCCACAAACTTAGAAGCGAGGCGCTCGCCGCTCACATCAGAGAAAGATTCCTTGGGCTGGGATACGTGAGCGTATGCAAAACCGAGGTACATGCTCACCTTTTTCTTGAAATCCACATTGTATCTCACCCCCACAGTCGCATCAAAAGCAAAATTCAGCTTGCCTATAGACTCGGCTATCGGCGTGGGGAAAAGTGCATTACCATTCCGGAATTGTTTAGCCATGATCTCCCCTGCCAGGCCCAGCGCTATAGAGTGCTTGACACGGTATCCGAATGCCTTTGAGTAAGCGATACTCACAGTACCATCTGTCAGCGTGAGAGCCTGGTCACCAGCGGCATCCCTTATGAAGCTGCCGCCTATGCCCAGATAGTCCTGCTTGCGCCGGCCCAGGCGTATATCACCATCCGCATAGGCGCCATAGGTCTCATACTTAGTCCCCCCCATCGGAGAGCCTACTGTAAACCACTGCCTGCGGTAAATAAATCCGAAACGTGCGTCTCCCTCAAAAAATCCGGTCATAGCAGGATTGAGGTATGTCGGCATCATGTGATATTGTGAGAAGTGAGGGTCCTGAGCCTTCAGGCCCACCGCTCCGGCACATAGTAATATCAGGTATAAAACCTTCTTCATTCCTGCTTTTTATTTGATTAAAGATATATTGCCACCCTGTATCCGCTTGTGATCCTCATAGGCCAGTTTGTATTCTATGGCATAGGTAAATACGGCAGTATTCAGTGGCCGGTTCGTATTATATACATCCGTACCATCCCAGTAGAAATCCGGATCGGTAGACTCATAGACCTTATTGCCCCATCTGTCATATATCCAGATATGAAAGGTCTCAAGAGTGCTCTGGTATTGTATGAGCTTAAAATTATCGTTTATACCGTCATTATTAGGCGTGAAGGTATTAGGCACCACCATTTTAGACGAGTCTTCCAGTACCAGTACCGT
This sequence comes from uncultured Chitinophagaceae bacterium, assembly GCA_964537475.1. Lineage (GTDB taxonomy): Bacteria > Bacteroidota > Bacteroidia > Chitinophagales > LD1 > UBA1941. Next base: position 507,571 of record CAZIBY010000001.1, read on the forward strand.
AGCAGTATCATGTAGCTCGCAGGCCTGGCCATATATCAGCGTCACAGTATAGGTGGTAGATACCTGTGGCTTGTCATAGATTATTGTACTACCGGTAGAGTTGTCTATATACGGCACCCAGTAGGCATTTTTTACAGGCACATTGTTGAATGCCGTGAGCGTAGCCGTCTCTCCGCGGTAGATGGAGTATGGCCCGGCCAGCGCTATGTAGGCGTTGTAGCCCGGTACCGTGCCAGATAGTATCACCGAGCAGCCCACTGCGTCCTTTACAGTCACGGTATACGCACCTACAGTCAGTCCACCGGCCACATTGGTCGTACTACCATTGCTCCAGTGGTATGTCAGCGGCATCACCCCTGAGGCTTGCACCACCAGTGCACCATTGCTTTCTATCTTGCATATCGTATCCGGAGGCAGTATCTGTGCAGTAGGGCCCTGAGTGGTCTTTACACTATCACGCAGTGTATCTGCGCAGCCGTGGCTATCGGTTATGATGACTATCACTGAGTCTCCTGTCATACCATAGGCAGAATCTGCCGGCGTAGCAGGAGTACCCTGAGACCATACAAATGTATAGGGAGGTGTACCGCCGCCGCTCAGCACGATGCCTGTGCCATCATGCTTGCCGCAGTGGTCAGGTGTCACGCGCAGGGTATCGGTCAGTTTGGCCGCCGGGCCCGGTACGATGATCGTATCGGCTACATTGGTGCAGCCGCTATTACTCACAGAAAAGATATAGGTGCCGGCAGGTATACCCACCGCAGAGTCAGTATGGTTCGATGCGCTATAGTTCCACGAGTATACACAGCCGCTGCCGCCACAGTTGCCCACCGTCACGATGATAGAGCCATTGCTCTGTCCGTAGCACTGCTCCGGCACCACAGCTACATTGTCAAAAGTCGGCGTTGTACTATTATCTGCCAGTACGATATTACCGGTAGTAGCGCTACAGCCCGTAGATGCATCGTAGACTATTACAGTATATGTATCTGGCAAAAGATTACTGGCCAGTGCATTGGTGCCTGATTGTATCAGCGTACCATTTTTATAGAAATCGATCCGGCTGGTCGGTGGTTGAGGTTGCACATTCACCTGTATACTGCCATTATTCCGGTTACACGACGGCTGGATAATTGTATTGACACTGATAGACACATCCTTTGCCTTCACAGTTTTACTGGCTGTCGCAGTACACCCGTTTGCATCTGTAGATACGACCGTGAATGTATAGCTGCCGGGCGTAGGAGGCGTACCTGATGTCACATACAGCGGATTGCTGGTAGAGGTGCCTGTCAGCGTCCCCCCGCTCCATACATAAGTGGCCGTAGGGTTGTTGGCATTGGCTACGAGGGTATCCTGCCCGTTCACACAGAAGGAATCCCGTGCAGCCACGATACTCACCGTCGCTGCCGGGGTAGAGGCTATGGTATAGGGTACATTTACCGAGTCTACGCCATCCCATACTGTCACCGTGCCGGAGCCGGCAGGTTGGTTATTGATGGTAGTAGTGGTCAGGCCGCTGGGGTACCAGTGGTACTGGTAGCTGCCAGTCCCGCCGGTAGCGTTGGCCGTAGCAGTACCACTGCTGGGGCCGCAGCTAGAGGTGGTCGTCACGGTCGCGCCGAGCGCCTGGGCATACCCGCTGGCGGAGAATAGCAGCAGGCTGGTCAGGCCCAGAAATATCTTAAAGCAGAGATTCTTCATCTTTGATTTTTACAGCAGAAAAAAGGATTTGTTACAAAAAAACCGCGAATAAACTTAGCCATAGCGCTAATTGTATCAAAAACAAGATACTAACACATAGACGGCCTATATATACAAATGGCTGCAAAGCGCGACACCCGCCGGAAAGCCCTACCTTTGTTAAAAATCTCCCGGTACGTGAAACACGGCATCGCATCTCTCAGCATCATACCTATGCGGCAGGGGCCAAACCACCGCAGCGAGATGGTATCGCAGCTCCTCTTTGGCGAGACCTACGAGGTGCTCGATATCAAAAATAACTGGGTGCAGATCCGCTGCACGCTCGATGGCTACGAGGGCTGGATAGATGCCGCTCAACATACCGCTATGCTGGAGAAGGATTTTCGCCTGGTGACCATAGACAATGTAGGTGTGGCCATAGACCTCTTCTACTCCGCCACCTCCAGTGACAAGTCTGTGACCCTGGTCACGGGCGCCTCCCTCCCGTTCTTTGACGGGATCAACTTCAAACTCGGTAAGGAAAAATACATCTACAACGGGCAGGCCGTGATGAGCGATCAGATACGCACCGTCAATATGCTGGAGAAGGTAGCCCTGCGCTTCCTCAATGCGCCCTACCTCTGGGGTGGTCGCAGCCCGCTGGGCATAGACTGCTCAGGGTTTGTACAGGTACTGTACAAGTGTATCGGCACCTGGCTGCCGCGCGATGCCTACCAGCAGGCCGAGGTAGGCCGTGTCATCAATTTTGCTGAAGAAGCCACACTCGGCGACCTCGCTTTTTTCAGCAATGAGGAGGGCAAGATCACACACGTAGGCATGATACTAAAGGACAAGCGCATCATCCACGCCTCGGGCCGCGTGCGCATAGATACCTTTGACCACTTCGGCATCTTCAACGCTGAGACCAATAAGTACTCCCACCAGCTCAAGATCATCAGGAGGATACTCTGATAGTAGTATTACTAAATTTTATATTTGACTTTCCTGTTCCGCCATTCTTGTATTTTAATTAATACCGGCCTTGCGCACTTTGCCGTTAAGAAGCAACTGCGTCGCATGGCAAGGTTGGCGGTCACTGTTTGAGCCATCCTACAGAATAAATCAAAAGATAAAAAAGCTTTGCATCGGCTTAAATTCCGTCAGTAGACGGCGAGTTTGACCGGCAGCGGGTGGGTGCAGTTGTTTTAGGCAAAGTGCGCAGAGCCTTGATCTTTTGTTTCTTTTGGATCAAGCCAAAAGAAAGGCAGAGTATAAATTCTCTACACTAAAAGTCACATTAGTACCGCTGTATGCTTTGCGTTTCCGCGCTTTTGCAGTTAGATCATTAGCCCTCCAGAAACTTCTGGCAAGCCTCCGCACACTCCTTGCACATCTTACTGCACTTGCGGCAGTGATCATTGTCATGCTTGCCGCACTCATCCCCACAGGCCTCGCACACCTCTGCGCATAGCTTCAGGTAGCTTTCTTTATTCTCAGAGTCGCGGCTCAGGATAGATGCCGTGAGGCGGCAGATATCCGCACACTCACGGTCCAGCTCTATACAGCGGGTCATCATCATCACATTCTCCTCATTCAGGCAGGCGCTAAAGCAGTAGTCACATGTAGCAGCACACCCCATCAGTTGCTCGGTCAGTTTATCTTGTCCCATCATTTCACATTTATCTGGTTTGGTAAATATCTATCTCTCGGCAGCCATCAGCGCCACATAGTCCTGCACGATACGCTCATGATCAAAGGCCAGGTTAAATTGTTCCGGCTCACGTGTCAGCACCAGGTCCTCCGCGTCAGAACCCGCCTCCATCACACCGGATACCGGGTGCGCCAGAAATGCTACCGACACATACCGCCCTCTCGGATCCCTGTCTGGATCAGAGTAGACGCCTATCACATGGTCCAGCGCGATGGTCAGCCCTGTCTCTTCTTTTGCCTCGCGTATGGCTGCGGCCTCTATCGTCTCGCCACTTTCCATCTTGCCACCTGGCAGGCCCCATTCGCCTTTATATGGTTCGCTCTTGCGCTTGGCCAGCACTACAGATCCATCTGCCAGCCGTATCACGATATCCGCCGTCAATATGATCATTTCTTTATCTTCCATCGCAGCCTCCCGTTTTCAATTATCAATTGTCAGTTATCAATTTACTTAGCTTTTGCCTGCTTCTCGTATAGGCCCACCAGCTCACCTTCTGCCAGTATGTGTCCTGTCATCGCCTTTATCAGTTCCTCTTTGCTTGAGCCTTCTTTCAGGCCGAGCATTTGGTCCAGCGCATATATTTTAAAGAAATAGTGATGCTGGCCTTTGGGCGGGCATGGGCCCATATAGCGGTTTTCACCGCGCTCGTTTTTCCCTTGTGTGCCGGGCCGTGCACCCTCTTTTATCATACGGGTATCAGCGGGTATATTCCAGGCTATCCAGTGGGTCACCACCTTTTTATCCGCATCCGGATCGTCCACCACTATCGCCAGGCTTTTGGTATGGGTCGGCACCTCGCCTATCAGCAGCGGCGGACTTATATTTTCACCCTCACAGGTGTATTTCACAGGTATATCACCATTGGCCTTGAATGCCGGGCTCGTGAGCGGAAAGCTGACCTTGCTTATCATCAGTAGCATGATTAAAAAGTTCATGATATGAGATTTATGGATGGATGAAAAAGAAGTCCGGCCATATGCCGGACCTTCCCGATTCTACTTTTCAGACTTGTGAGAAGAAGACCTGCCAGAGGACGACGACCGCGGAGATGAGGAGTGGCTCCTCGACGAGCCCTTTGATGAGCTCGATTTTTTAGGCACCTTGCCTCCTTCCTTGCGGGCCTCAGACAGGCCTATCGCTATCGCCTGTTTCTTGCTGGTCACTTTCTTGTCGCTGTTGCCGGATTTGAGTTTGCCTTCATGCATCTCATGCATGGCTTTTTCCACTTTTTCACCGGCCTTTTTTCCATACTTTGCCATAACAGTTGATTTTATTGTCTTTTCAGCTACAAACACCATACCCGAAGTGCTGAGGGCGATATTTGCGCAAACTGAGGAGCAGCCCGCCGCAGTATTGCTATGTTTCACCGTCTGCGTCACAATAAATCTGCTGGCATAGTGTTTGGGTATATGAGCGTCTAAACCCGCTCCCATATGATGATCCGCAATTTTCTAAAAGCAGTAGCAGCCATCGGGATCAGTTCCCTCTGCGTTTTTGCCATGGCCTCAGGCCACGTCCCTACCAGCAAACATTACAAGGCAGTGGCACAGCTATTTGCATACAGGTAAAAAACTATGAGCCTCATCAGATACAAACAGAAGCGCCATTTTGGTGAAACGCCCGAGCCCACAGGGGGCAAAGGCAAAGCCGGCAAGCTCATCTTTGTGGTGCAGAAGCATTCCGCTTCGCACCTGCACTATGACTTTCGGCTGGAGATGGAGGGCGTGCTGAAGAGCTGGGCCGTGCCCAAAGGGCCCTCTCTCAATCCTGATGACAAGCGCCTGGCCATGATGGTGGAGGATCACCCGTATGACTACAAGGACTTTGAAGGCAATATACCCGAGGGCAACTACGGCGCAGGCAATGTGATCGTGTGGGATACCGGCACCTATACAACATACGATGGTGATAGCGATGAGAAGTCATTGCTGGCGGGCCTGAAGAAGGGCCACATCACTTTCATCCTCCACGGCAAAAAACTAAAAGGCGAATTTGCACTGATAAAGATCAGGGGTGGCCGGCAGGAAAATGCCTGGCTTTTGGTCAAAGCAGATGATAAATTTGCATCTAAAGAAGACATCACCACCAGGACGAAGTCTGTGCTGTCTGATGCCACACTGGACAAGCTGGCTGCGAAATATGGCAATGAAAAAGGCGATGTCCGTGGCAGTAAAACCAAAAAGAAAAGCCCTGCAAAAAAAGCCGTAGCTAAAGAACCGGATATGCCACCACCACGCTCCTCCTCACGCACCGCCTCTGGGTCAAAAAAAAAGCCCCTACGCTAAAGCCCATGCTCGCCACGCTCGGTAGCGAGGCCTTTGACAGTCCCGACTGGATCTATGAGCCCAAGTATGATGGCTACCGCACACTGGCCCTCTGTGATGGCCGCGGGGGCGTACAGCTCTATAGCCGCAATCTGCTCTCCTTTGATGAAGTATATGCACCAGTCCGTGAGCAATTAGAAAGCATAAAATATCCCTGCCTCCTGGATGGAGAGGTAGTGGTAGAGAACAGCAAGAGCCGCTCCGACTTTCAGCTTCTGCAGCAGTACACTAAAACCCGGCAGGGCAACCTGAAATACTACGTCTTTGACCTGCTCAGTCTGGATGGCAAAGACCTGACCCGCCTCACCCTCCTGCAGCGCAAAGAACTACTCGAAAAGCTGCTCAGCAAACAGAAATTCAAAGACATCATCTACTCAAAGCATATAGAGGAGCACGGCATCAGGTACCTAAAGGAAGCGGCCCGGCGCGGCTGGGAGGGCATCATGGCCAAACGTGCCGACAGCATCTACCAGATAGACAAGCGCAGCAAGGATTGGATCAAGCTCAAGATCACGCAGGAGGAGGAGGCTGTGATCGGCGGCTTCACCATGCCGCAGGGGGCGCGTATCCACTTCGGCTCGCTGCTGCTCGGTGCCTATGCCAGTGATGGCGAGCTGATCTATACCGGCAACTGCGGCACGGGGTTCAATGATGAGACACTACGCGAATTATTTGATAAATTTCAGTCACTGCTGACCGACCAGTCGCCTTTTGCCAATGAGGTCAAAAGGCCGGGAGGCCGCATACAATGGCTCAAACCAAAGCTCGTCTGCCAGGTCAAATTCACCGAGTGGACAGATGACAATAGCATGCGCCACCCCGTCTACATGGGCCTGCGCATAGACAAGAAGCCCAAAGAAGTGACGCGAGAAAAACCTGCTGACATGAAAAAAGTAACCAGCACCGCCACAAAGAAACTGCCGGTCAAGGCCGCCATCAGAAAGGCAGCTAAAGCCCCAGCAAAGAAAGCAGCCAAGGCCGCAAGCAAAAGCACTGCAAAGGCAAAACCCGCCGCCAAAGGCAAAGATCCAGAGCCCGGCCCCGCCGCGCAGAAAGACAGCAAGGCCACAGAAGTCAGAGTAGGCCGCGCCGTACTCAAACTGACCAACGCGCAGAAGCTCTACTGGCCTGAGGAGGGCATCACCAAAGGTGAGATGGTGCAGTACTATTCAGACATCGCGCCTTTCATCCTTCCCTATCTCAAGGATCGTCCCCAGTCGCTGCATCGTTTCCCAAATGGCATCCATGGGCCATCCTTCTATCAGAAGGATCAGGACACCGCCCAGATACCCTCCTGGCTGCACAGTGAGAAGATATACTCTGAGTCCAATAAAGAAGAAATAGACTACCTGATCTGCAATGACCGCGAGACCCTCATGTACATGGCCAATCTCGGCTGCATAGAGATCCACCCGTGGAACTCCCGCATCACTGCGCAGGATCGTCCCGACTGGCTCGTCATAGACCTCGACCCTGATGACAATAAGTTCACTGAAGTAGTAGAAGTAGCAAAGGCTACGAAGAAAGTCTTTGACCAGCTCGGCATGGACTGCTACGCCAAGACCTCCGGCGCCACAGGCATCCACATCTTCGCACCACTGGGTGCCAGGTATGAGTACGCAGTAGCGCGCAACTTTGCCCAGCTCGTAGCGCGTCAGGTACACACATTGGTGCCTGACACTACGAGCCTGGAGCGCCAGCCCAGAAACAGGAAAGGAAAGATCTACATAGACTACCTGCAAAACAGCAAAGGACAGACCCTCGCAGCGCCCTACTCTCTCCGCCCACGCCCCGGCGCCACCGTATCCACCCCACTCGACTGGAGCGAAGTAAACAACAAACTCGATCCAAAAAATTTCACCATCAAAAACATCCTCAAACGTCTTGACAAAAAAGGCGACCTCTGGCGAGGCGTTCTCTCAAAAGGAAACGACCTCAAGAAAGCCTTGAAAATCCTAGAAGGTCTGCAATAATGCGAAGCATTAAAACAAATAGCAGAGATCGAATTACCTGTACGCTCCTTTTCGCATACTAAATTTAAATATGCTATCTTGTAAACAAATGAAAGCGCCCGATAAACCCTACTATTTTTTGGCCACCATCTTACTTCTGATGGTAATAGGCTCATGTGGCAAGTATCAAGAAGAATCTATAGAATTGAATGCTGCTGTCGGAAAATTTTATTGTGTCAATGACACCTCGTGGACCTGGGGCGGTACCAGAGGCGACACCGTGCTCGGGCATGATGTTGTGACTGTGCAGCGATCTGGCGCGGCGGATATCATAGTCAATGACGAGCGATTCACCTATGATAGCAATCTTGATATAGTACCCTTCACACATTTTTCTAACGGGACAATCAGAAGGGTGAGTTATGTACAGTTTTTCTCCAATTATGATAGCATAGTCTATGTCGTTCATGCTTACTACTATCCTAGTGGCTCCTCATGTCGTCAGTATAGAGGCCATAGGATATAGCAGCGTAAAACATGACCCACATAGCCTAACTTATACAAATATCAAGAAGCCTTCTTCCGCTTAGCCGGCGCACTCTTCCCTCCGCCCAGGCTCGCCTTCAGCATCGTCATCAGGTCATCGTCCTCCTCCTTCTTGTGTATCACCCGCATCGGCTTTGCCTTTACTTTCTTATTCGGCGACTTAGCCTTCTCGTGTATCGTCTTCAGCAGCTTGTCCGTATAGGTGTCCTTATACGCTGAGATATCAAACTTCTCCGTGAGCTGGTCTATCAGTTTATTGGCCATGTCCAGTTCCTTCGTCTTGCCTTTCATATGTGCGGGCAGAGTCAGGTCTTTCGTATCCCGTATCTCCTGGTCAAAGCGGATCCTGTTCAGCACGATCACATTGCCGTAGGGTTTCAGTATCGCCAGCGCCTCCTTATTGCGCATCACAAAGGTCGTGACCCCTACCCTGCCCGATGCCTCCAGCGCCTCGCGCAGCAGCGCATAGGCCTTGGTGCCTGACTTATCCGGCGCGAGGTAGTAGGGCTGCTCATAGTAGATCGGATCTATCTCTGCCTGATCGGCAAAACTCAGTATCTCTATTGTCTGCGTCTTCTTGGCATCGGCAGCCTTGAAGTCGGCCTCCTCCAGCACCACATACTTGTCCTTATACAGGTATCCTTTCGTGATCTGATTGAAGGGAACTTCCTTCCCCGTTTTTTCATTCACGCGCTTGTATTTGATATTCGCGTGGTCGCGACTATCCAGCATATCCAGGTCCAGGTTGCTCTCCTGCACCGCAGAGAAGATCTTCACCGGTATATTGATCAGGCCAAAACTGATAGCCCCTGTCCAGATGGGTCTCATAGCAGATGATTTAGACTCTTCAGAATCCAAATACTCTGCCAATACCAGTGCTACTTTTCGCCGGTGGCAAATTCAAAAGTCTCCATTTCGGTACGGAATACATCTTTGTATTCATCAAAGAGTTTTGCCGCCTGCTGTGCGTCGCTCGTGACCGATATCACGTATACTACAGATACTACCCAGTCGTCCACTGTGATGGTGTAGATCCTTTCCTTGTCATACATGGTCTTCCCGTTTTTCATCTCGGCCTCCACAGCAAACTCAATGGTCTTCCATACCCGGCCATTGATGGTCACAGTATCTTCCGTTCTATCATGTGCCGCGTTTCGCCACGAGGTATGATAGTGGCGCACGGTAGTGGTGTCACTATACAGCAGTGAGGAGTCCGCGCGCTTCTCGCTCTTGCGTCGCATCCATATCAGGTTAGCCAGCGGGGTATTATTGCGGTAAAAAACCGTCGCTATCCTGGTTTCCTTTCCTTTCACCACGCGAAAACTCTTTGGATAGCTATAGGTAAAAGCCACCGGCGACGAACTATCAGAAGTATACAAAAACATATCTCCGGTCCGTATCTCTCTCAGTTCGCTCTGTCCGTAGGCCATACCCGCCAGGCACAGGAGCACTATCAGTATTACGTTTCTCATGCTACAATATAATCAATCGCTACTGTTTCTTATACAAAACAAAAATGCCCCCGTCGGGAGGCATTTGTTATTTCTGCAAGCCGTGATTCTTGTTTCTCGACTCTTAATTCTTGTTTCTTGACTCTTGATTCTTGGTTCTTGCCCTTTACTTCTTTGGAGCCGCTACATTAGGCGATACCTGCGGTGTATAGAGCTTGTAGTCTGATGGCACACTCAGCGCACCGGCAGGCAGCGCACCCGGCGTTACCTTTTCAGTCACAGCGGCGTTAGCACCATTGCGGCTCTCTGTCAGCAGCGGAAATCCTTTCACACCCTGCTGTGCCAGTGCCTGCAGCTCCATGCTACCTTTGAAGAGGTCCTTGTACTGTGCCGCATTGAAATCGATATCCTTTGTGATCCATACATCATAGCTGCCCGACGTGTTCATCACTGTCCACTTCTCGCAGGTGTAGCCACTGATCTTTTTGGTCTCGGTGGTCTTATTCACTATTACATTAGTGGCATCGCCGCTCACCGCAGAGGCATTCATCTGATAGTATACTTTATCACCGCTCAGGCTGTACATGGTCAGTGACTGAGTGGCCGGATTGAGCAGCAGCACCGTAGTGCCACCATTTGCGTCTTTGCCGGTGATATCCATGTCTATGCGGCAGGAGCCTGCTCCGATATACCAGGTCATCGTGGCGTTGTTGCCCGACCCGTTAAAGTTGGTCACAGATTGCTTCACCGTACCTTCAAAGCCGAAAACATTCATCGCGATCAGGCAGAGGGGCAGTATAGCTAGTTTCAGTTTCATGATATGATATTGTTCTTGAGTTTTAGTTAATGATTACGGAGCCACAGAGCCTTTCACCTGATTGGTGCTGTATACACCATCAGCCAGGCCCTGCATAGGGTTGCCATTACGCTTTACAGCCAGTCCCGGTGTACCAGGAGCACCGCCTACAGGTATCGGCACATTGATGGTAGGCAGGCACACAGTACCGATAAATGGTATCTGCACGCACACCTGTATACCCACGCCAAAGGTAGTAGTACCGCCTGGCTGTGCATAGGCACCACCATCGCCGCCCTGCACGTTAGGTATGATATTGATGGTCGCTACGCTGATAGTGATCGGCACGGTAGCCGTCTGGCGGCCACCCAGGCCGGGTACTGACAGATTGCCTGCTGTGGCAGACTGCCCGGCTGCATAAAAGCCCAGGGCGATATTAGGTACACCGCCGCCTGCACCACTCTCGGAGCCACCACCGCCACCGGAGCCAAAGCCCAGAGCGACTGACCCTACGATCGGGATATTAAAGGAATAGGAAAGGCCCACTGACCCACCGCCACCGCCGCCGGCATAGATAGATCCATAGTTACGCATCACAGTACGGGTACTGAGTTCCAGAGCGTTGCCGCCATTGCCACCCGGGTTGCCACCTACAGTGGTCTGCGTCAGACCGGCACCGTCGCCGCCGCGGCCCAGCATATAGCCATAGTTAGTGATACCCACCAGAGACTGCGGGTTCAGGTTGCCGATACTGAGAGACGGGACCGTAGCGCTGCTGGAGTGTACGGTCACACCGTTAAATACATTGACCAGTACGCACTCCAGTGCTCCTGCAGGCAGCAGGGTAGAGTTTTGCGTCTGTACATCGTAGCTGGTTACATCTTGTGTCAGGTCTACTATCACGCATGGCTTGATATAGACATTGTAGGTCACAAAGCGGACCTGGTCGCCGCAGTAGGCCGTGATCAGGATAGGCACATTGCCGCTACCGGCAAAGATGTCCGCCTTCACCACTATGTTGAAGGTACCATTGCTATCAATGGTCGTAGGGCCCTGCTGGTAGATCTGCACTCCTGCAGGCGGCACTGCCGTCCAGGTAGTATTGATCTGGCCGGTGCCGTGGGTGTGAGCTACCGTGATCGTGGCAAAAACCGAGTCCTCTACCACACGGTCCAGCGTATCAGCCGGTGGCGTGATGGTCATCTGAAAGTCGCAGTAATAGCAGTTCTTTTCCCAGGCCTTGAGCCAGCATTCGCCGTTCCAGTATTCCACCACGCTATCCTCTGTGTTAAAGATCGTCAGGCCCTTCAGCGGGTTCACGATACCATTCATCTGCGCAGAGGTCAGGCGCGTCAGGCCGAGGCCCTTCTTGTTGGATTCCAATTGCAGCACAGCGCTGGAGTCAGGGTTCAGGATATTGATACCCACCTGGCTGTATCCCTCAGTGAGCGCAAAGAGGGTAAGGAGTACGAGTAGTATTCTTTTCATTGAAAAACTTAGTGATGTTCAAATATATCATTTTTAGGGAAAGAAACGCACTTTAATGTGCGCGCCCCGCGAGGGTTTCAGTCAAGACGACTTTTAATACACAAAAAGTTGTGAAATCCGCCTGCCAATTCTCACAAATACCTAAATTACAACCACTTAAATTCATTTTACTTGTTGAAAAGCGGTGGATATTTCACCTCTGTGCACAAGCTATCCACACGGTCATTTATCCTGCCCCTTATTTTCTAAATTCGCCATCCCTTTAAAATTTGGGAATTCTGTACCACAGCAGATTTTCAACCGCAAAGAGCGCGGAGCACGCAAAGATTGATTGAAAATTCCTTTGCGTTCTTAGCGTCCTTGGCGGTTCAGATTTAGTGGTATAGGATCTTGATCATTTCAAATTAGCAAGCGTATGCAGCTGACCACTCTCGAGATCAAAGGATTCAAGAGCTTCGCCGAGAAGACCACGATCCACTTTAATAATAACATCACCGGCATAGTCGGGCCAAACGGCTGCGGCAAGTCTAACGTAGTGGACTCGATCCGCTGGGTACTGGGCGAGCAGAAGACCTCCATGCTCCGTCTGGAGAAAATGGAGAACCTGATCTTCAACGGTACGCGTAGCCGTAAGCCCTCTGCATTGGCCGAAGTGTCACTGACCTTTGAGAATACCAAGAACCTCGTTTCCTCAGACTACAAGACGATCACGATCACGCGCCGCCTCTTCCGCGATGGTGAGAGCGAGTACCGGCTGAATGATGTGGCATGCCGCCTCAAGGATATCACCACCCTCTTCATGGATACAGGTGTCAGTCCTGACAGCTACGCCATCATCGAGCTGGGCATGGTAGACGAGATCCTGAATGACCGCGACCAGTCTCGCCGCAAACTCTTCGAGCAGGCTGCCGGCGTATCCAAATACAAGAAACGCAAGAAGGAAACCGTAGACAAACTGAAGGCCACCGATGCCGATCTGGAGCGTGTCAAGGATCTCCTCTTTGAAATAGAAGGCCAGCTCAAGACACTGGAGAAGCAAGCTGCAAAGACCAAGAAATTTTACGAACTCAAAGACGAATACAAGAACCTCTCCCTCATCCTCGCCAAGTTCTCCCTGCAGGAGTACAAGCAGTCCTTCAAGGACCTGGAGGCGCGCCGCCAGACCGAGGACGACCGCAAACTCGAACTCGAGACAGCCATCAAGACTGCCGAGGCTGCGCTGGAAAAAGAAAAGCTCGACAACGTAGACAAAGAGCAAGGACTCATGGAGGTGCAGAAGAAACTCAACGCCCTCGTGAGCGGCGTGAGCGAGCGCGAGAACGAGCGCAACCTGCTCAACTCTCAGTTGAAATTTGCTCATGACAAACTCGACACTGCACAGAAGCAGATCATAGATGCCAATGACCACGTAGAGAAGCTCAAGATCTCTATCGAGAAACTGGACGCAGACAATGCTACCGAGGGCGCGATCCTCGAGAGCCGCAAAGCGGAGCTGACCGTGCTGGAAGACGCGCTAAACGAGATACGCGACCATCACAATAAGATCAAGGAAAGCCTCAGCTCTGAGCAGAAGCTCTACGCCGAGCAGGAGCGCCAGATATTTGAGCTGGAGAAGCGCCTCGCTGTGAATCGCAGCAGCACTGAGGCCTTTACCCGTGAGCTGGGCCAGAGCGAACAGGACACCATAGCCAAGCGCAATGAACTCAAAGAACTCCAACAGCAGCTGGCCGACTACCGCGCCGAGCAGGAGCGCAGCGATGTGCGCCTGCGCACCCTGATAGAAGAGGAAGAAAGCCGCAAGGAGCAGATCGCCGAGCTGGAGCAGGCCATAGAGAAGACTCGCGCCGAACTCACACAGGAGACCCGCACCCTCGATGCCAAGCGCAACGAATATGAACTGACCAAGAGTCTCGTGGAAAACCTCGAGGGCTTCCCCGAGTCTATCAAATTCCTGAAGAAGAATGCCAAGTGGAGCCAGGAGGCCCCGCTCCTCTCTGATATCCTCTACACCTCTGAGGAGTACCGCGTAGCGATAGAGAACTACCTCGAGCCATACCTCAACTACTATGTGGTTCAAAACATAGAGGAGGCGATCATGGCTGTCAAGCTCCTCTCCGACTCCGCAATGGGCCGCGCCAACTTCTTCATCATGGATGATATACAGAAGTACGAGCCTAAGCAGACTGCAGCCATAGAGGGCGCTATCCCTGCCACGCAGATCGTAGAGTTTGATGCGGCGTATGCCAAACTCAGCTCCTTCCTGCTAGATGGTGTCTACATGATAGATGACTCCGCCGGCTTTGATCCCGAGAAGCTCAATACCAACGGTCAGAAGGTCGTGCTGCTGACCAAGACGGGCAAATACATCCGCCGCGACTTCTCTCTCAGCGGTGGCGCTGTGGGCCTCTTTGAGGGCAAGAAGATAGGCCGGGCTAAGAACCTCGAGAAGCTGAAAGAAGAGATCGAGAAGCTGGAGCGCACCACGTACACACTGCACACCAAGGTCTCCGACGCCCTCATCAAAGTGAACGGCCTCAAAGCCGCCACACAGGGCAAAGAAATAGAGCTGCAACGCTCCGTGCTGAATCAGGTCAATAACCGCCAATCTGCTACAGAGGCCAGCATCCAGAGCCTGGAGAAATTTCTCGAGTCATCTGACAGCAAGAGCAAGAATATAGCAGACCGCCTGCAGGCCCTCACTGACGAGGTAGACCTGATCAATGACCAGCTCGCTACCCTGCGCGATGCTCAGGCAGATGCCAAGGCGGCCCTGGACCAGACAGACAAGGAGTTCGTAGACTTTACCAATCGCCTCAGCGAGGCCTCGGCCAAGTTCAATGCCAAGAACATTGAGTTTCACCAGCAGCAGAACCGTGTCAATACCATCGTGCAGGAGCTGAACTTCAAGAACTCTCAGGTAGAGTCCTTCACCACGCAGCTCACGCGCAATAACGATGTGATCATCGAGTCGCAGATGGTGATAGAGGAGAGCCAGGCCAAGCTCAAAGAGATAGAGAGCCACCTCCTGGAGGGCTATACCAATAAGGAAGCCATAGAAAAGGAAGTAGCCGAGACCGAAAAGAACTACTACGCCTCCCGCGGCGCTATCAATGAGATAGATGCCAATATCCGCGAGCTGGCCCGCGGCCGTGACAGCATCAATGTGCTGATAGCCGACATCGCGGAAAAGTTTAACGAGCTGAAGCTGAACCTCGCCGGCCTGCGCGAGCGCCTCAGTGTAGAGTTTAACGTCAATGTGAATGACATCATCAATGAAGACCTCGACCCTAAGTGGAACCGCGACGAGATAGACCAGGACCACCAGAAGATCAAGAAGCGTATCGAGGGCTTTGGCGAGATCAACCCGATGGCCGTAGAGGCGTACAATGAGATGAAGGAGCGCTTTGACTTCATCGTAGCGCAAAAGAAAGACCTCGAGGACGCCAAGACCTCCCTCATGGACACCATCAAGGAGATAGACGACTCGGCCAAGACACAGTTCCTCGACGCCTTCTACAAGGTGCGCGAGAGCTTCATCCGCGTCTTCCGCACACTCTTCAGCGAGGAGGACCAGTGCGACCTCTTCCTCACCACGCCTGACGATCCGCTCGAGTCACGCATAGAGATCATAGCCAAGCCTAAGGGCAAGCGCCCGACGGTCATAGACCAGCTCAGCGGCGGCGAGAAGACCCTCACAGCCACCGCGCTGCTCTTCTCCCTATATTTATTGAAGCCGGCACCGTTCTGTATCTTCGATGAGGTAGACGCCCCGCTGGACGACACCAACATCGCCAAGTTCAACAAGATCATCCAGGAGTTCTCCAAAGACTCCCAGTTCATCATCGTGACGCACAATAAGCAAACCATGTCATCAGTAGAAGCCATCTACGGCGTGACGATGGTGGAGCAGGGTGTGTCACGAGTAGTACCTGTGAATTTTAGTAGTTTGAATTAGAAATAATATCAACAACCTATGCGATTTAGTTTAAGAACCCGCTCCAATCTTTTTAACTATGAGAGGATATCAGATTACCTCAAAAGAGATTTTGAAAGAATAAAAGCGAAGATTGACGAAGCGGAAGAAAACTATTTCTTAAAAGTTGATCAACGAGAATATGTTGAATATATGGCCGATATAAGTTTAATCGGCTTACCAGAAATCGATTTTGATGAAGTTACTTCAGATAAATATGAGGCAGAAGTACCTGCCGAATATTTTCCTGCTAATTACGATGTAGAAGGAGGGAAAACATATAAAAGAACGATAATTCAGTTTTTTATTCCGTGTCAAGGCAACACGGATATGTTGGTATATATCCCTAATTCTATGTTCGCTTACACCGGACAATTTCACAAAGAAGGAAGCAATATTATTCTAGAAATTATTGTATTGGATACTAATTCTGATCAAATCAGGCAACGATACAGCAATGAATTAGTTTCACTTCAATCTTATTATGATCTTCTTATAAAAGACATTAAGAATTATAATAACGAATTAATTGAAGCAATTACTTCAGTTTTTTTAAAACGGAAAGAAAAGATTACAGTAAGTAATAAGTTTTTAGAATCGATTGGGGTACCATTAAGAAAAAACAAAAATATCCCTTCTACTTTTTCTGTGCCTAAACCTAAGTTACGTGAAAAGATAATCTTAAAACCTAGCATAAATGAAAAAACATCAGAATCAGAGCCCTCTCTTTCTGCCACCGTATATAAGGATATATTAAAGTGTATTAATGACGTTGGCAAAAACTTCGAGCGCATGCCCAGTCTATACCAAAATAAATCCGAAGAAAACTTACGCGACCATATATTAATGGTACTTGATCCTAATTTTCAAATGGGCAGCGCAACTGGCGAAACTTTTAATAGATCTGGCAAAACTGATATACAACTTCGATATGATAGCTCCGTAATATTTATTGCAGAGTGCAAATTTTGGAAAGGAGAAAAGTCATTTCTATTAGCCATAGACCAATTGTTAGGTTATTTAACTTGGAGAGATACAAAAGCATCCGTAATTGTTTTTGTTCAACAAAAGGATTTCACTACAGTTTTAGGAAAAATCAAATCTACAGCATCACATCACAGCAACTACTTGAGCTTTGTATCTATGTCAGATGAGAATTGGTTTAATTTCAAATTCCACATAAATGATGATAGAAACAGAGAAGTAAATTTGGCAGTCCAGTTATATCATCTACCTTAATAGCTACCTATGTTTATTACTAAAAAGACCTGCGAAATAGTTGTTAGCTTTTGCAATGAGCAAATTGTTCCAGATTCGAAGTACCATTTATCTATAAAGAAAACTGAACATTCAATTGAGTGGTTTAAGCGATATTTTGACTTTATAAAAAACTCAACACTACAACTGCATTTAGCAGATGCGTACTATCAATCTCGGTTTGTTTATAAACTTATGGCAGGACTGAGACTAACGTCTTTTAAGCGTGGTGCTATGCTAAAGTCCTGCCCTTCCGGAGTTGCACACCCGTCCTTCCGGAGTTGCACTCCGGAAGTAACTATTATAGGCATTTGTAATGCCGATAAACAGCCTTCACTCCTGTATTAATTCGCCCACTACTTCAAGCGTCCACACTAGAGCCTAACCAGAATACTACTCACTCACCGTGCCAGACAGCACCTGCATAGTATCATCCGGCGCAAAGTAGTTGGCCATGCGCATCGAGTCAGGTAGGTAGATCGATATTTTGCCACCGTTTACCTTCACTGTAGCGGTCTGTCGTGGTGAGCCCAGCGCCGTGTATTCCTGCGCGGCGTTCATCCATAGGATAGCCACCTGACCTGCAGCCGTGGGGCCAAAGCCGCTCACTATCGTATAGCTGCCACTCTGCGTCGGGTATCCGTTGTAGAAGTAGAAGCTCAGGTAGGAATGATATACACCCGTATCTCCGGTCATCGTGAGTTCGGTCTGCGCCACCGTGCGGTCCGAGCTATGCACCGCATACGTCTGCCCCTGGAAGGTGTATTGATTCACAAACGGCACCACAGTCTCTGTTTTCTTGCAGGCAGCCAGCAGCAGCAGGCAGCCGATCACGACCAGTATCCTTTTCATATTCTGTATTTGGGATAAATATATACAATGGATATGTTAATTATCATCCCCGCTCTACGTAGTCCAAAATAAAAAATGCTGTTCGTAGTCCGAAGGAGGGGATGTGGGTGTGCGACTACGAACCTTCAATTGCACAACTAGCCACCTTCTTGCTACCTTAGCCCCATGCCAGATGGAGGATATAAAATCAGAGATCAAAACGCAGTGCACTACGTCACATTCAGCGTAGTCGAGTGGGTAGATGTATTCAGCCGGGCAGACTATAGGCATATACTGCTGGACCACATTAGAAAAAGCCAGAAGGATGGCGGCCTGTCCCTTCACGCATGGGTGCTGATGACCAACCACTTTCATGGCGTCATGTCTGCCAAGGAAGGATTCGCACTGAGCGATATACTGCGCGACATTAAAAAATACTCTGCTACCAATATCATCAAAGCCATACAAAACCACGACAAAGAAAGCAGGCAGACATGGATGCTTGACATTTTTGCACAAGCAGGTAGTGACAATGCAAGGAATACTTCCAATCAATTCTGGATACAGGACAATCATCCCAAGCACTGCTACAGCCGCGAGTTTACTGAGCAGAAGATCAACTATATCCATCTCAATCCTGTGAGGGCTGAGATCGTGTCGCGGCCGGAGGATTATCTATACAGCAGTGCTATCGATTATACAGGCCAGAGAGGTTTATTGGATATTGAGTTTTTGTGGTGAGAGTAGGTTCGTAGTCACCACCCGCAAGCCTGCCTTCGGACTACGAACAGCCCCCTATGGCGCAAGAATGCAGGGTGGGCTTGCGGTCGGCGTTCTTGTGCCAAACATAGAGCGCAAATCCATCCACCCCGCCCTTCGAGCTGCACTCCATAAGTCCTACTATAGACATTTGTAATGCCGATAAACAGCCTTCATTACTGTATTAGTTCCGCTGGTTCCAGCGACCGCGCTTGAACCGCGCTAGCTATTTCCCGCTCACCTTAGCAGGCTCTACCCCACTAGCTTCGCGCCGCTCAGGAGCCGTAGCCCTGCGCGCACTACCCGCCTTGGTAGGATGCCGCCGGGGAGGTTTGACGCCTTTAGGATTTTTGCGCAACCGTGTGGGGCCATTGTCCTCCTGACTGATAGTAGGGTCCGGCTGTGTCACGGCGGCAGCATCGGGAGGCACACCATTACTGGGCGCATTGTTTGGGATATAGCCTGCAGGCATCGGCGTACTCGTACCGCCTGATACCGGCGCGGCGCTCTCAGAGTGGCCGTCAGACTGTGCCATAACGGCACCACCCAGCAGCAGCGTGAGTGCGGTGAACAGTATTTTGATATGGGGCATAGCGCATGTATTTAGATCACAGCTACTACAAAAGCAATGCCCATCCTCATACTAGCCTCACACCGGCGGCTCCCACAGCTCTATCTTATTGCCCTCTATATCCAGGATGTGGAGGAACTTGCCATACTCTGAGTCTGACACTTCATCGAGTATTGTCACCCCCTCTTCTTTCAGCACTGCGGCCAGTGCCACGAGGTCAGCCACGCGGTAGTTCATCATATAGTCCTTGGCAGACGGCTCAAAGTATTTCGTATCCGCCTTGAATGGGGTCCACACCGTGCTCGGTGCCTCCGTATCGCCCTCACGCTGCTCAAATACGATCTGCCCGCCCCATTGATTGGACTCTATGCCCAGATGCGTCTTGTACCACTCGCGCACCTTCTCGGGGTCATTGCATTTGAAAAAGATCCCGCCAAAGCCCGTTACTCTTTTCATGTCTGTATGGTTTTAGTAGAGTGCTAAAGGTAGGAATGTTTTTCACTCCGTAGCCCGCAGGCCTGGAGGCAGGATAGCCACACTCGCTATCCTATCCCTCATAGTCGTGGTAGTCAGACACGGTGAGGTAGTAGCCATCAGGGTCCCGCAGCGAAAACTCCCTCCTGTTAGAGTTGCCGTTCAGGTGTATATCGGCCTCCACAGTATAGCCGGCCTGCGCTACGCGCTCCCTCAGCTGCTCCATATCAGGTGTGCGGAGATAGAGTATCAGGCCGTTGCCGGGTGTGGTGCGTGCATCGGTCATGGTAGGGTGCTCATGCGCACCCCAGAGGTGCAGGCAGAGCATCACCTCACCCTCGCTATCCACCAGTATATCAAACTCACTGCCTCCGTGCATGCTCCGCCAGCCAAAGGCCGCCTGGTACCACTGAGAGCTGGCCGGTACATCTTTCACAGCTATGATAGGATCTATTTTCATGCATCATATTTATGCTGCAATATACAGCGATACGGCGACCAGCCGCAGCTCAATAGTCCTTTAGCTTGAGTTTGTCCGTCATGTATTTCCTAATGAACCAGCCGGAAAAGAATCCCGACAGCACGGCATTGGCAAAAGTATTGCGCAGCCACAGCCCCAGCCGGCTCTGCGGCAGGAAGGAGCTCGCAAAACTCTGCGCCAGTTTCTGCTTTTCCTCTATAAATGGTTTGAAGAGCCGCTCATACTCACTGAAGGCCCGCGCGTAGTCACCGCCCGCTGCCTTCAGCTCACCGGCCAGCATATAGGCGCCCACCATAGCCAGTGTAGAGCCCTGGCCTGAGAGCAGGGAAGGGCAGTCACAGGCATCGCCCGCCAGTGTCACGCGCCCCTCAGACCAGTGGTCCATAGCGATCTGGCTCACCGGGTCAAAATAAAAATCGCTCGTGCTATCCATCTGCGCCAGTATCTCAGGGCACCTCCACCCCATCTCTCCGTACACCTCTCTGATGATCTGCTTTTGCCTCGCGGTATCCCTATGATCATAGACCAGTTTCTCGCGGGAGGTGAAGACCATCAGCACGACCATTTTATCAGGTGCGGGCTCGTAGACCATTACCTGCCGGCCCGGTATGGTATAGTTTGAGAAAGGCGGCACATCTGTAAAGATCTTTGGGAAGGTGTACGAGCAGGCATAGTAGCCGTAGTACTTTTCAAAATTCTTCTCGGGGCCAAAGGCCAGGCGGCGTACATTGGAGTGCAGGCCGTCCGCGCCCACCACCAGGTCAAACTCACGCACCACTCCATTGCTGAGGGTGACCCTGCAGCCGCTGCCATGCTGCGCTATCTCAGTGATCGTAGCGCCAAAGATGAACTCCGTACCGCTATCCAGGTGGCGGTAGATCACATCTGCCAGGTCGCTGCGCAGCAGCTCAAAGGCTCTATCGCCCAGTAGTGAGCGCACCTTGCGCGTATTGATAGCGCCGAGGCTGCGGTTATCGCGGTCTACAAAGGTCATCTCATCAAACTCGATCTGCCGCGCGGCCAGGTCTGGTATGATACCCATGCGCTCTGCCACATCATAGCCCACCCCGGCGAAGTCTATCATATAGCCGCCCTCGCGCAGGCATGGCGCCTGCTCTACGATAGTCGGGGTGAAGCCATGCCGCTGTAGCCAGTAGGCCAGCGCCACGCCGGCTATACCCGCTCCTGATATGAGTATGTTTTTATTTTGCATGGTTATCTTTTTGTAGTGCGTACTTCTATTTTGCCAGCACAAGGTACGCCGCGGCCCATGCGCTATCATGGTGCTTTTTACAGCTCTGATGGTTCTATTTATCTATTTGCATGTGTAGTGAAAAAAATTGCATTGATACTCACGGCCCATCGCAGCAGATCACCATTCGGACCCGATACGGCAGTATCTTTGTACTGCCTGTGATACCGGCTGCTGTACTAAAACGATAACGTAATGGAGCTATACGGGCAAACAAGCAAAAGCATCCCTCAGAAGGTAGTGATCCATCTCATAGAGCTACTGCTGCTCTATCTGTCCTGGTGGATACTATTCGGCACGGGTGCGGCATGGTGCGCCGAGCATCTCCACATCGCAGATCATGCCTCTACCGGGCGCAGGATGGTCATTTTCATTTTCAATATTATCATCTTCCTGCGGCTGGCATACATGATGTTCTTCCTGCTGCGGAGAAAGATAGCCTGGGAGGAGAGCATCAGCGTACCGCTTGCATTTGCGTTGTATTATATCGGCTTCGCACTCTTTGTACTGCCCACGCCGGGCCAGGTAGATATGACCGGCTATTTTGCCATCTTCCTGTTTGCACTCGGCTGCCTGCTCAATACAGGCGGAGAGGTGCTGCGCGACCGTTGGAAGCGCCTGCCGCAAAACAAAGGCAGGCTATACACCGGTGGCTTTTTCAGGTATTCGCGGCATATCAATTACTTCGGAGACCTGCTCTGGGTCATAGCCTATGCCATCGCCACGCGAAACATCTTCTCTGCTTCGATCCCCATATTCCTGTTTTGCTTTTTTGCCTTCTACAATGCACCTAAGCTGGATCAATACCTGAAAGAAAAATACGGCAAGGAGTACGACGACTATGCCGCCCGGACCGCTATGCTCATACCGTTTATTTTCTGATCCTGCACCTGCTTACTCTTTTATAGATGCCAGTACCCAGCCACCTATCCGGTAGCAGAGATATAGCACCGTCACTCCGCTATATACTCTGATCACGGCCAGTGGCAGCGCATACCACTCTACAAATCGCAGCAGATATGCCCAGCACATGACCAGCGCAAAAAGCACTAAGTATTTGACCAAAAGCAGCCGCCAGTATTGTTTCACTTTGAGCTTGTAGCCCTCGCCATTGAGGCCTGACACATTGAGATGCAGGAAGGACGCTACTGTGGGCAGCAGCAGTACGAGCCACCGCTCCCGATTGGTCAGCGGCACCGTAGCCCGCTCTGCCATCAGTTGTTTGAATGCCTCTGCGCTTTCTTTGCTCATCGGGGCAAGATACGATTATCTTCACACCATCCGCGCGGACTACTGTGGACGATGGTGGTACGTCTCCGGCGTCGACACCTCCCACTCCACACCTCCTTCACTGCCGCGCGATTGCATCGCGTGGCCCTCCTGTATAGCGTTTGCAACGCTACAAAGCCAATGCATCAGACAAAACCTATCTCTTATAAGTCTCCGGCGTCCTTAACTGCCGCGCGATTGCATCGCGTGGCACCCTTGTATAGCGTTTGCAACGCTACAAAGCCAATGCATCAGACAAAACCTATCTCTTATAAGTCTCCGGCGTCCTTAACTGCCGCGCGATTGCATCGCGTGGCACCCTTGTATAGCGTTTGCAACGCTACAAAGCCAATCCATCAGACAAAACCTATCTCCTATAAGTCTCCGGCGTCGACACTTCCCTTCACTGCCGCGCGATTGCATCGCGTGGCACCCCTGTATAGCGTTTGCAACGCTACAAAGCCAATCTATCAGACAAAAGCTATCTCTTATAAGTCTCCGGCGTCGACACCTCCCACTCCATATCTTCATCCAGGTCGTCAAACTCTGCCAACTCCGGATCCTCCTCCCGCAGGCGACGCTCTATCTCACGGATATCAGAGATCCCCACCTCCATCCGCAGCACCTCCGGCGTCAGTTCTATCGGATAGCGCTTTGCCTTCTTATCTACAGCAGTCGCCGCTACTTCATTTTCTGTTTCACGTATGACTTCATCTACCCTGACCGCCTCCGCATTTGAACTTTCCTCCTTGGTAGGGTTTTCGGAGTCACCGGCTGTTTGTATTAAGCCTTCCCCTTGGGGTAAGTCCCGAACCGTCGGGAGGGAGAGGTGGGCTGTTTGTATTAAGCCCACTTCTTCAGAGCGCCTGTCCGCTGCAGTGGAGTTTTCGGAGTCACCGGCCGTTTGCATTAAGCCCTCTCCTTTGGAGAGGGTTTGGGAGAGGACCGCCGTTTGCATTAAGCCCTCTCCTTCGGAGAGGTCCCGAACCGTCGGGAGGGAGAGGTCGGCTGTTTGTATTAAGCCCTCTCCTTTGGAGAGGGTTTGGGAGAGGACCGCTGTTTGTATTAAGCCTTCCCCTTGGGGTAAGTCCCGAACCGTTGGGAGGGAGAGGTGTCTATCCGCCTCCGCCAGGTAGCTCACATCCTCCTGCTGCGGCTCCCGGCCCCAGCCATAGTGATGCTGCAGCGTGAAGACACCCAGCCGCAGCGGTATCTTGCGCTGCGCCGTATTGGTATATATCCGCGCCTCAAAGTGCTGCATCAGCATCTTCATCTCATGGATGATCTCATAGTTGCGCGCCCATTTTTTGCGCCAGTAGCGCCAGATATCATCATAGTAGCCCGCGCGGGCCAGCGCCATGCCCAGGTAGAGCGTATCATCCATCATGGCAAATTTGTTGATCTTTTCGAGCGCCTTCATGGTCGCCTCGTAGGTCCATTTTTCCGCATAGCGGTTTCCGTTTTCAGCTGACATAGATTCAGTTTTGATTTAAAAAATAATTGAAAAGTTACTCCGTATGAAAGCCCTGAAAGGGCGCCCGCCACTAGAGTAGGGCATCGCCCTACGACCAAGCATCGCGCCTATAAAATAACAACAGCATTTGCGAGAAAAATTCAGCTCAAAAAATAAACAAGATATTTTTCGAAGCAATCTTCTACTTAGTTTACAGACATCCACAAAGGCAGTTACCAGGCTGTTAAAGTCTCCCTTCAGGGAGATTTAGAGGGTTGTATTGAGAGATCTGTATCTATTCCAATTACTTAAGCTCAGCCGGCAGGTCGCAATCGCTTTTGCAGAATACAAATAAAGCAAAAATAAGCCATATCAGCAACTTAAAGCCTCATTACTTTTATCCACAAAAACGTAGCCCCACCTGAACTATTTTATCCTATTTTCACCGTCCTTATTATTCATCAAAACTTCATTCTTATGGATCAAAGAAAATGGCCTTCCCTCTTCATCGCACTGCTCGCCCTCATGCTCTCGCACGGTACTACCCAGGCCCAGTGGCAGACCAGCGTCCGTACAGCCAAGGGCGCAGAAGACATCACCTGCCGCTATTATGAGAACCAGGCTCCGGCAGATATGATCGATGCCCCCATCACCTACTTCGTAGCCTATAATCCCAATTCCCCTCAGGTCAAAAAGTACTTTGAGGTACTCAAGGCCACATGGAAGCTCACCACCAATTTCGAACTCATCAGCTTCGATCAGGTCAAATCAAAGCTCGCTCCGCACGCCATCTTCATAGCCCCTACCGTACAGCTCTTTACTGACGTCAGGCTGGTAGGCTATTCTATTATGACCTTCTCTGATCAGGCCATCAAAGACCCAGACGCTTGGATCAAAGAAGACGACGGCAACCTCAACTTCAAGGGAGGGATCATCCACCGCAAGATCATGATCGAGCAGCCC
This sequence comes from uncultured Chitinophagaceae bacterium, assembly GCA_964537475.1. GTDB lineage: Bacteria > Bacteroidota > Bacteroidia > Chitinophagales > LD1 > UBA1941. Next base: position 532,805 of record CAZIBY010000001.1, read on the forward strand.
TGGGATGTGGTCAAGGCACAAGCCAAAAACGGCGAGAAGCTCAAAGTCATCCTGTCAGAAGACAAGACCTCTATGTACAAGTCGCTAAACGGCACCAACCTATCGCCTTTTGAGATGGATGAAAACAAATTTCTGGCGTGGAATGAAGACGTATTCCGCCAGCAGCTCCTGAGCTACCAGTGGTTCTTTGACACCTACGTGAAAACCGACAAGGTCAAAGAATCTACCAAGGAGATGAAAAACCTCGTCAGCCCGGCAGCAGACAAGCTCAAGTCAGAGACACTCTACATACCGGACTACGTCCTGGCCCAGCAGATGAAATCAAACGAGCCACTCCCGGTAGACAAGGCCATGAAAGACTACCCATTTACATGGAAGAAGCTCACCAATGCAGACTTCAAAAAGAAGCTCAAGGCAGGCGAGAACTTTTACTATCTGCATATGGACAGGCTCTATGACGTCCAGTGGCTCTGCGAGGTCATAGATGCCCGCACCGACCAGATAGTCTACACGCGCTACTATTGCTGCGATATGGCCCTCTCTCCCGGCATGCTCAAGAACCTGCGCACCGATCTCACTAAGTAATAACGCGTCACAGCTTTGCTATCTGAGGCATATTGCCGGCATCTCCTCCCTTGCCGTCAATATGCCTCATTTATTTCATACTACATATTAAATAATAATTTAAACTATAATCCCTCTATAGTCGGAAAACTTGCCCTCCGTTCACCTACATACATCGTCCGTACACCACATTTCCGTCTGTGATATGGGGTACTTTAAACCTAATAATCACACCTTTGTCTCATACACAGACACTACCGTTGAGGGCTATCCACCACCTGCTGCGCAGCCTGCTATGGGCTGCCCTCCTGCTATGTAGCGGGCAGGGGCTCCATGCGGCTACGCTGGCCGCTACGGTGACCAGCACCGCCTCCCTCTGCTATGACGATGGCACCCTCACTGTCACACCCTCCGGCGGCACTGCTCCCTACACCCTCACACTCCTCTCCGGCCCCGCCGACCCCAATATCACCTATCCTGTCACCCTCGCCGCCGGGCTCACCACCTTTGGCGGGCTACCCGCGGGCAGCTATACCGTCTCTATCACTGACGCCGGGGGCACCACCGGCACAGTCACGGGCGCCGTGCCGGGCACGTATCAGTTCCCTACGCTGGCCTATAGCGTCCATAGCGGCACCATAGCAGCCACGGTCAGCGGGGGCCGCGCGCCATACCTCTATGCCATCTCCTCTACCGGCTCCAATACAGGCTTTGGCGCCTACCAGCCCACAGACTCCTTTACGGGCCTCTGTCCGGGCTTCTACTGGGTCCGCGTCATAGACTCCTGCGGCAATATCTATACGAACGAGGTGACCTACTCAGACCCCGTAGGCGCCTCTATAGCCTGCCTCAACTTCTCTAAAGGCACCCTCAGTGTCACAGCCTCCGGTGGCCGCGCTCCCTACACCTACAGCATAGCCGGCCAGAGCAATAGCACAGGCCAGTTCTCCGGCCTGCCCGCCTACTATACAGATACCCTGCACATCACTGATGCCTGCGGCCAGCACTATGATCTGTACATCCCGCCGCCTACCGTGTCCCTCACGCAGCACTGCCCGTCAGACAGCATCATCTACCTGGCTGGCGTAGCGCCGCCTGTGGTGCCTGATACGCTCACCTTCATCTGTACCAACTGTATCCCCGCGCAGACCGTGACCCGCGTGTACAACGGCACCCCTATCATAGCTGATAGCCTCTTTCTGCACCAGCCACAGAGCACCTCTTATAATATCGTCGTCCTCAGCTCTGCCTGTGGCGGCGATACCATACAGCATGCCCCTCCGGGCATCAGTACTGACATCACGCTGGATATCCACTTCCTGAGCTGCCGCAGTTTCCAGGCATCAGTGTCCAATCATGGTGCCGCTGTAGCCGTAGACTCATTCGTACTCACACATACCCTCTACGGCCCCACCGTAGCCGCCAATACCACAGGCCTCTTTGAGCACATGCCTGATGGCTTCTACATCGTCACTGCCTTCATCGGCCCGCTGTGCAATGATACTCCCCGCGCCTACGTGACCATTCCTTACTTCGCGGCTGGCTGCTTTACCCTGATGAAGGATGCCACCTGCCACAATGCCTGGGAGTGGTCTGCCAGTGTCACCACCTCTGAGACCTACTCCCTCATCTACCCTCCGCATGATACCATAGCCGCAGACTCGACCCGCTTCTTCAATGCCAACTTCTACAACCTGGCTACCAACACCAGCTATACCCTCATCTCTGACAGCGGCTGCAGCGAGACACTCATGACACCTATAGCAGACCCGCCTGCCGTCACAGCCGCGGCGTATCTGCCCTGTGTGGGCCAGCCGGTCATCACCTTTCACAGTACGCCCTATACCTACTGCTACAGCGCAGCACAGGCATCTATGATCCGTATCAAGGTTTACTATCAAGGCAGCATGCTGTATAATATCTATGCCTCTACAGACACCGATGTCACTGCCAATATCGTAGGCTCGGGCACCTACCACTACCGGATCTATGCAGTCAATCCGCTGGACACCTCAGCTGCCATGCGCTATGACTCTATATGCCCCATAGACACAGGCTCCGTCTTCATGGCCAATACGCAGGTACCCTACCTGCTCTCCTCTGTAGCGCTGGTGTGTGACTCGGTGGTATCAGCCGACTCTATCACCTATCAGGTCTATGGTGGCTCCATACCCTACACGGTAGAGATACCGGGCTTTGACACGGTACAGCTCGCCGCCAATACCGGTACCTTCCCTACACGCGCGGCTGGCACCTATACCATGATCGTGTATGACAACTGTGGCATCAGCCGGAGCCTCACCTTCAATATCGTAGACACCTGCAATGACTGCCCCTATGCAGCCATAGACCTGCCTGATACCTTTGCTTGTGCCGCAGATACCGTGCTGCTCAGGAGTGGCGGCGTGCATGGCACCTTCTTCCATTGGTATGTGAATGGCGCTCTATATAGCCAGGCGGAGGACACCATGCTCATCTCAGGCGCTGGCAGCAATGCGCTCATGCTGGTAGTCATCTCTCCCAGCGGCTGTGCAGATACTGCAAACGCACATACGACTGATACCTGCCGAGGCTGCCCGCATCCCGGCATCGCGCTCTCTGATACTATCACCTGTCCCGGCAGCACTGTCTCCTTTCACAATACCAGCATCGGAGGCATCAGCTATCAGTGGTATGTCAATGGCGTGGCCTACAGCACTGCGGCAGACACTACCTATACAGCTCCTGCCACAGGCACCTATATAGTCCGGCTCCTCGTGACCTCCGCTACCCTATGCGTAGATAGTATCACGCGCAGCTTCACCGTACTGCCGGTCTACAGCATCACCCTGCCGCCTGATACTGTCTACTGCGGGCCATTCAGCAGGGTGCTGAGTACGGGCATCCCCATGACCACATGGTCTACAGGCCAGACAGCATCACAGATCACCGCTACTGCTCCGGGCACCTATACCGCTACCGCAGGCAATATCTGCGGCACCTCTACAGCCACTACCACTATCGTGGAAAAGCCCCTGCCCGTCATCGCCCTCGGGCGTGACACCATGCTGTGCGAGGGCGGCACTATCACGCTGGATGCGGGTAATGCAGGCGCCACCTACCACTGGCAGGACCAGTCTACAGATCAGACCTTCACCACCACTGCTACCGGCAGCTACAGCGTCACCGTGACAGTCAACGGCTGCTCAGCCGCTGATGCGATCAATGTGAAGTTCATCCGCCGTCCTACGGCTTTCTCCCTCGGGCCGGATACTACGATCTGCTCTATCTTCCCCCTCGTGCTGAATGCATACCAACCTGACGCCTACTATCAGTGGAATACCGGCTCCATCTCCTCGCAGCTACACATAGACAGCGCGGGTACCTACATAGTGACCGACTCCAATGCCTGCGGCCAGGCCTCTGATACGATCATCGTAGGCGTAGAGGTATGCCAGTGCATCGTGCTCATCCCTACGGCCTTCTCGCCTAATGGGGATGGCATCAATGACAAGTACGGGGCAGTGAGCCCCTGCACGCCGCTGGACTTCTCCCTGCTGATCTACAATCGCTGGGGCGAGCAGGTCTTTAGCTCCAATAACATCACTGACTGGTGGGATGGCACCTACAAGGGGCAGGTACAGCCGCTATCGGTCTTCGTATGGTACATGCGCTACATAGACCCATACACTATGATACATCATAGCGAGGCAGGCAATGTGACGCTGGTGCGATAGGCCTGGCGACCTGACCGCTTTATCAGAGGTACTTAAAGTTAAACTTCGGCGTCAGTACCAGCAGGGACTCGTAGATCAGCTTGACCACATTCTCCAGATCCTCCTGGTGCACCATCTCTACCGTAGTGTGCATGTAGCGCAGTGGCAGGGAGATGAGGGCAGACGGTATACCACCATTGGCATAGGCAAAGGCATCCGTATCCGTACCCGTGCTGCGGCTCGCAGCATCCATCTGGTATGGTATCTTGTTCTTATCTGCAGTAGTGCGTATCAGGCCCAGGAGCTTATTATGTACAGCGGGGCCTACCGTCAGCAGCGGCCCATCACCACACTTAAACTCTCCCTCCACCGTCTTATCGATCATCGGTGTGGTGGTATCATGAGCTACATCTGTGATGATGCAGCAGTTTGGCTTGATGCTCTGCACCACCATCTCGGCACCGCGCAGGCCTACTTCCTCCTGCACAGAGTTGACGATATAGAGTGCAAATGGCAGCTTCTTCTTGTTCTCTTTGAGCATACGGGCCACCTTGGCTATCATAAAGCCACCAGCCCTGTTGTCTAGTGCACGGCCACCAAAGTAGCGGTCATTCAGGGTAAAGAACTCATCACGATAGGTGATCACGCAGCCTACATGGATACCCTTGTCCTCCACCTCCTTCTTAGAGGTGCAGCCGCAGTCCAGGAAGATATTCTCTACTGCAGGGGTCTTCTCTGTGCCTGGCTTGCGCGTGTGGATAGCCGGCCAGCCAAAGACTGCGGGCACGCGGCCCCGATCAGTATGGATAAAGACGCGCATAGAAGGTGCTATCATATGGTCGGAGCCTCCGTTGCGCTTCACATAGATGAGGCCGTCAGGAGAGATATAGCTGACGAACCAACTGATCTCATCGGCATGCGCCTCTATCACTACTTTAAACTCAGCCTTGGGGTTGATCACGCCATACACCGTGCCGTAGTTGTCTACATGGTATTCGTCTATGGCAGGTTTGATATAGTTCAGCCAGAGCTTCTGGCCCTCCGCTTCAAATCCTGTAGGGGATGCATTGTTGATATAGGATTCAAAAAATGCGACGTCTTCTTTGGTCAGTATAGAAGGCTTTTTCTTTGCAGCCTTCCCGTTTGATTTGGCCATGTTAAGGATTATTTAATAGCAAGTTTAGGAAATGTTTCCATGTATACCAACCTATCTCACACGAGGCCCGTTTTTTAACCAAATGGCACATCACATGGCCAGATACGGCAGCAGCCGGTCATACACCTCCTGTGTTACGGATGGTAGTTCCTTTAGTTGCTCCACATGCTGAAAATCTCCCTGCCGCTCACGGTAGCCGGTGATACCTCTGGCTATTTTGGCATGGATATATGGGTGCCTGCGCAGGGTCTCATAGTCGTCTGTATTGAGGTGCAGTAGGTGCAGGTGCGGAGCGCTGACTGTGAGGCGCGGGCGTATAGCCGCAAAGACGCTATCACTGATACCACGCACCTCGCCTACCTGGTCCACGCTGTAGAAACCACCCAGCGACTCGCGGTACCGTATGATGCGCACAGACAGCACCGGGCCTATGCCCCAGAGGCTCTCCCATGCCGCTGAGTCGGCAGTATTGATCTCGATCAGGGTCTGGTGGGCACGGGTAGCAGCCTCGCGCTGCTGCACACCTGCCGCAGTGATGCGCACATACGGCATCAGCCGCACCTTGTCAGAGTCTGAGAGGGAGTAGAGCCTGTTGATATCCTCCGCTGCGCGGAAAGTGCCCCCTTTGGCCTTGTAGCGCTCTATCCCGTTGGCTTGCTTCTCGGTCAGGCCCAGGCGCAGCCAGTCAGAGACACCGATCGTATTCGGGTCAAAGTAAAACAGGCCTTTAGTGTTCTTTGAAACAGGGGCAGCCTCATCATCCGGGGCTTCATGCTCCGTCGGGTCATCAGCATGGTCGTGATGGATAGCAGCCTCTGCCACCTCGCGGCGTAGTGCGCTATCATCAGATACCGGCTGGCGCAGGCTATAGTAGTGATATGCCCGCGTACCGCCCAGCACCATCAGGATCAGGACCACCAGCGCCACCACTGCGCGCCGCTGCGAGCGGGTATAGAGCATAAACTGGCTGATCAGGTCCCTCATGGCTCTAATATAAAAAACTATCCCCGCCTGTATGGCGGGGATAGCTACTCAATGATGACAAATTCAATTACTGCTTAATCAGTTTTGTCACCTGTCGTTTGTCGTCTATCGTCACCCGCATTGTATAAATACCAGCCGGAAGCTTATTGATACTTAACACATTTTGCGAGGTTCCCTTATTCATAGAGTTCAGTTGGTCGGACATTAGGATTTGCCCTGCCATATCCAGCACTTCTATCAAGGCTGTTTTGCCTCCCTGATAATTGGTGATTTCCACTACTACATTACCTGTGGTAGGATTAGGGTATGCCCTGATTCTGGAATTGGCTCCTATATCGCCGAATGTATCTGGCACACAAACTGTGGCGCTGCATTTGGTCTCCCCAGTAGGAAGATCAATTCTATAGGATATATCCGCACATACCGTCGTGATGGCATCTGAAGTAGTATAGCTCATGAATACACCTGTTTCCGGACGTGTGCTGGAGCTATGGTCGGTAGTTACGATCCACGTGACGTCCAGGATATTTACGAATCCGGCTGAATGCACGATGTCATAATTGTGTGTATCTCCGTCTGCACCTTTCTCTATGGCAAACTGTGTGATGCTACAAGGACTCACAGATACATTCATACATATAGTATCTACGCAGCAGCAGACACCCAGGCTATCATAGGTGATGGAGTCACCCTTACTCCAAATCACTACCGCGCAGACAGTATAGTCACTATCTGATGTATAGGTATGAGTCACTGTCTGATCATAACCTATAGATGTGGTACCATCTCCATAGTTCCATATCACTACAGGAGCCGGAGAGTTATTGCCCATGTAAGTAAAAGTGACGTGCCGGTAATCAGAGGAATCTAAACTATATGACAGGCTATCAGTAGCTCTCCATATCGCGCAGGAATCTATATTGACGACTTTGCATTGCCTGTCATAGCAGCAGATACTATTACTGTCACGACCTGCATTGAATAGTATGTGAGCTGCATCCATACAGATCACGTGGTGCCCGCCCGTCAGTGTCTGTGTCAATTGGCCTCCATCGGTGGTCTGACCTACCAGCACACCATCTACATACCAATTGATAAAGTCAGGGCCCGGTCCAGAGATATCTCCACCACCGCTGTTAGTAAAGTCGTATATGAAGCCGTCAACATGAGTAACTATTGGAAGTCTCTGTCCCCTGAATGCTTCGCAGCCACAGTTCTTCACAAATGCGTCAGCACATATAGTATCCGTGCAGGTGTTTGGCACTGAGTCCGGATTGTCACTGTAGTATATCAGGCACAGATGATGCCATCCCAGATCCCATCCGCCCGGACTGATAGGTATCCCCCCGAATGCCTGATTGAATTCAGCAGTGTACAGAAGTTCGTGACCATCTACATCCGGATTAGATCCGTTGTCTACTATAAACCTGAAATATGGCGCGCCTCCTATGAGCAGTGTATCTACAGTTCCGGCACATATAGTATCCGGCAATCCGCCTAAAATACCGTCAGGCTTCGTACAGCAGTTTTTGATATAGACAGTCCGGCAGATCGTGGTGTCACATTGTCTCAGGGTATCATTGGTCGCTATCAGGCATAACTGAAAAGTCTGACCTATTGTAGATGGATCATCCAGTGGTTCTCCTGAGTATAGTGGCAGGGATTTCCACCTGCTAGCCGGATCAGGAGTATCAAAGTACACCTTGCCCCAGTCTGCTCCTGTAGCGTAGATCCTCAGCGAGTCACCATAGCAGACAGTATCTATCAGCGCCTCGGCCCCATTGATCCATAGTCGTGGAAGGAGCTGCAGGCAGCAGCGGGATACATTGACAGTGTCATAGAGCGTATCTGTTTTGCACGAATCCACCCTTGATATAGTCAGCATGTAAATCGTATTAACCAGCGGATGTACCTTGACATACGGTGAGTCTGCCGGATTGGGATCATTGCTACCAGGTGTGAGGGAGGTCCAGTGGTAGCGGTAGCCGTATCTCGGTGAGTTGATATTACCGATATAGAAAGAGTCACAGACAGTACCATTATGGTTACTGCTGTCTCCGGTAAAGTCAATATCTTCGCTAAAGTTGTTAGGCAGGCCGAGTTTACACAGGGTACCACCCAACAGAGCAATTGCATTAGGATGAAAATCAGAGTGGGTAGGACCAATATCATATAGATTAGGGCGATTGATCACTCCGAGGCTGCTCAGGTTCACCTGTGCTGCGTATATTTTACCATCAGGGCCTAGCTGTAGTGCTCCATAAAGATACGCGTATTCAGTAGGCCTCTGCGAATCAAGTATCTTGACTGATGCTGAAATATCTGTCTCCGACCCCATAGCATGACCAGACGTGACTCCAGCTTCCAGATCCACCTGAAAGATAGCAGAATTAGACCCGCTTTCACCTGCATCTGTGTAGTATAAATATCTGCTACTCGGTGAAAATTCTACCCCATAAGTCAATCTGGTAGTAGGAGTAGTGACAGGTGGAGTGATCAGTTTATAGTTGGATATCTCACCTGTCCGCACATCAAAATCAAACACGTCCACACCGCCGACAACTGCCGTAGTGTAAGGTATGTCCTCAGTACACATAGCATTAGCCAACCTCGTGCCATCTGGCGAAAATTTGAGATAGCCCGCGATATTATTCTTCACCGCTCTACCTATACCAAAGCGATGGGCGAACTGAACTCCGGCTGTGGTAAGGCTATAAACTATAAAAGTATCGGTGCCAATGATCGAATCTGTTTCATGCGTAACGATCCAATAACCCTTTCCATCGCATTGACGCACTGCCGCTACTTTTTCACTAGCACAGTAGTGATTGAGGCTATTAGAGTCTTTGTACAAAATCTGATCGGCCAAAAAAACATCTCCCCTTGGGTTGCTGAGGGTGCCCAGGCCAGGCATGGACATATCTACTATTGTGTAGCGGAAACCGTCCGGGTATAGTGGATTGGGACCGTCTGCTGTAGATGTAGTGAAGATATAGTACTGCTTATTATTAGCTGGACTGGGCACTATTACAGCAGCCTGAGAAGATGAGAATGTGCCTGCCAGCTTTGGATGACCCTGGAAATAATACATGGGGGTGTTAGTCGGATCCCAGACTGTATCTCCATCAGTATAAAACAAAAGGTGGCCATTCTTGTCAGAGATAGATGCTGCTCCTTCAAATTGTGTCATAGCAGTATTGGCCGGCAGAGCAGCAGGGTTGCCACTGCTAAAGGTAAGCCCGGATCTATAACCAAATACCCAGTTATCACTCCTATGCTGCGCTGTAGACGTGGGTATAGAAAAGCAGACTATAAATATCATCACGCTGTATAGCATCATGTTTGCATATAGCTTATTCTTCATATTGTCTATTTTATTGTGTGCCTACCTTGTAATGAGGGTGTTCGGCTATTCCCCTTCTATAGGTTCTCATTACCAATGGTCATACTTTTTCCTGCACTGCTTCAGACAGCGAGTGGTATCAGATGCACATTGATAAAAACATCAGAATATCATAGCCATAGGTACGGCCGTAAGCCTGGGGTTGACTGCGGTGGGAGACAGGAGCTAGTGGATGTGTGTTTTCTTCATAGTGTTTTCAGTTTAGCAACCCGCCGTGATAGGGAGGCAGGAGTTTTCCCTGGGGTCAACAGAGAGGTTTTGTATTAGGCAGGACGTCCTTGGGTTGAGATAGTGAAGGTACGCGTCGAATATTAAAATAACGTATCCAATGTATAAACGTGCGGAGAAAATGTATAAGCGTGTCGTTTGGCTTATCCGAAATCAAAAAGCCCCTCCGTATGGAGAGGCTTCTGATATGATAGCTGAGGGAGCTGCTGATTATGCTGCACGATCTTCCAGCGCCTTGACCAGGCCGGCGATCTTGTTGCCAGCGCTGCCTTGCAGGCCGCTGATAACGTTCTTGGCCGGTGACTGGAGCAGAGCGATGATATCGCCGATGAGTTCGTTCTTGCTCTTGAGCGCTGCGAGTACTGCGATCTGGTTGTCACCTACGAAGGTATCTCCATCGATGTAAGCACCCTTGAGTACCGGCTTGTCATTCTTCTCGCGGAATTCCTTGAGGATCTTGGCAGGTACTGCGCCCTCAGATGAGAACATCACACCTGTCACGCCATGCAGCAGCGGGAATACTGAAGTATAGCCCGGACCTACCTGCTCCAGAGCCTTCTGGATGAGGGTGTTCTTTGCTACGCGGTATTCTACACCCTTGCTGAAGCAGAGGCGGCGGAATGCGTTGATCTTTTCTACTGTGAGAGAGGATGCATCGCAGATATAGAAGAAGTTTGTATTGCTGAATTTATCTTTAAGTTCGGCTATTTCCTGATTTTTTTGAGCCTTATCCATTTTATATCGATTTAAAATGTTCTGAAAATTGGTTTAAGAAATTAGAGGCCGGAGACGGTCTTGTAATCAACGTTGATACCCGGGCTCATAGTAGATGCGAGGGAGATACCCTTGAAGTATACACCCTTGGCAGATGATGGCTTCATCTTAGAGATCACGCCGAGCAGTGATGCTGCGTTTTCCTCTATCTGCTGCGCAGAGAAAGAGACACGGCCTACAGACGCGTGTACGATACCAAACTTGTCTACCTTGAATGCGATCTTACCTTTCTTTACCTCTTCTACCGCCTTGCCTACTTCCGGAGATACGGTGCCAGACTTAGGGTTTGGCATCAGGTTGCGCGGTCCGAGTACCTTACCGAGCTTAGCGATCTTCGCCATTACGTTTGGAGTAGCGATCACTACTTCGAAATCCATCCAGCCGCCTTCGATCTTCTGTACAAACTCCTCCAGACCTACGAAGTCAGCACCAGCCTTCTTGGCTTCGTCTTCCTTGTCAGGTGTGGTGAGTACGAGTACACGCTTGGTTTTACCGGTACCGTGAGGGAGGGCCGCTGTACCGCGGATAGCCTGGTCAGCCTTCTTAGGGTCTACACCGAGCATGATGTGGAGGTCCACAGATGCGTCAAACTTGGTAGTGTTGACTTTCTTCACCAGGCCTGCAGCCTCAGTGAGCGAGTAGTTTTTGTCTTTGGAGACGAGGCCTGCTACTGCTTTCCTCTTTTTTGTGAGTTTCATTGTGTTGTTGTTTTGTGGTCAAGCGGGCCAATGGAGCCCTCCCACGTGATATAATAGATGTCTAAGTCCTATTGCTTTGTACCTACTCCGGTAGCATATGTAATACTGCCACCTACACTATAATCCTCACCACCGGCCAGTACCAGCCGGGTGCCTGTCAGGGTACCGGTAGCAGCGCTTGTGTTGTATTGCAATCCCTGCGTACCTGCCCAGCCTCTAGTAAAAGTGGCTACGCTACCATTGATGATCGCGGTATCCTCATGACTGCGGTCATAGATATTATGAAATACAACCTGATCTGTAGTACCAGATAGTGCCTGCACAGTCATAGTGTAGGCCTTGTACTCAGGGGCGGGCGTATTGCCATAATACGTGATAGTATCATGCATGCTGTAGTTTCCTACGAAAGCATCTCTGCCAGAAGACGTAGTTGAAGTATTATTCTTACTACAACTGGCCACAAATACGACTATAGCTGCTAGGCAAAGAACGATTGTTTTCAGATTCATATTCGTTTTCATGATTTATTAAAACAAGTGATCCGGCAGCTATAGAAGCAGCCGGATCACTGTATTGGTTACTTATTTCTCCCAAGGAGCCGGGCCATCGATGGTGAAGCCTGCACTCTTGGCAGAACCAGCTACCATGCTCATGGCAGACTCTACGGTAAAGCAGTTGAGGTCAGGCATCTTCTCTTCAGCTATCTTGCGGATGATATCCCAGCTGATAGGGCCTACCTTCTTACGGTTAGGCTCGGCAGAGCCGGCTTGCTTCTTAGTGAGTTCCATGATCAGGGCGTGAGCAGGAGGAGTCTTGATGACAAAGTCAAAAGACTTGTCAGTATACACAGTGATCACGCATGGCAGGATCTTGCCTTGCTTGTCCTGTGTACGAGCATTAAACTGCTTGCAAAACTCCATGATGTTCACACCCTTCGAGCCGAGTGCCGGACCGATAGGCGGAGCTGGATTTGCTTGTCCTCCCTTTACCTGGAGCTTGATGAACGTTTGTATTTCCTTAGCCATTGTAGCTTATGTTATTTGTTGTTTATGAATAATGAAGAGATGTCTTGTCACTCAATCGGGAGGTCAGATACGGAAGCTGTGCCCTCTCTCCTTCCTGCTTTTCTATCTCTGTGTTTTACTCTGTTGTTTTAGTTATGCGATCTTCTCTACTTGTACGAAGTTGACCTCTACCGGCGTCTTACGGCCAAATATCTTGACAGTCACCTTCAGCTTCTTCTTCTCATTATTGATCTCCTCTATCGTGCCCATGAAGTCATTGAACGGTCCGTCTATGATCTTCACTTCCTCATTGATGATGAATGGCTCTGCCATGGTCTCGCCGGAGTCGAGCATCTCATCTACAGTACCGAGCAGCTTCTTGACCTCAGAGTGGCGCAGCGCCTCAGGCGTCTTGCCGCCCAGGAAGCCCAGATTGCCATGCACCTGGCGCAGCTGCTGGATGATCTCTGCAGACATCAGCTTCTCATCTACCTCCAGGTAGAGATAGCCCGGGAAGAGGTTCTTCTCCTTGATAGACTTCTTGCCGTTCTTGATGGTATACACCTTCTCGGTAGGTACCAGCACGGTAGATATGATATGGTCCAGGCCACCACGGCTGATCTCGAGCATCAGGTGCTCACGGATCTTGCGCTCCTGGCCGCTGATCACACGCATCACATACCACTTTCTTTCTTCTGCCATCTTCTTTATGATTTACCGTGGATCACGTTATATATACCCATAGCGCCGTACTTTGAGACTACATCCATAGCCAGTACGAGCAGCGCCATGATCACCGCTGCTACCAGCACTACTATAGCGCTCTGCTGCAGCTCTGCCCATGTAGGCCATGACACCTTGTGTACCAGCTCATCATAAGCCTCCTCTACGTACAATACGATCTTATTCATCTTCCAATTTTATTGGCGGCCTGCCGGGGCTGGCCGAGTGATTTTAAAAGGTGCACGGGAACAAGGATTCGAACCCTGATCAAAGGTTTTGGAGACCTCTATTCTACCATTGAACTATTCCCGTAAATACTATCGAAAAGGCAAACTCCTTTTCTCCCGTTCTGCTAAAACGGGACGCAAATATATGAATAAGCCTTGATTTTCAAAACGGATGGTTGCTTTTAATTTGTCGCAATGCCATACGGTATCCGGACAAACACAGCTATCTAGCAATCAAGCAGATATGTATCCCATCAGAAAGCCACGCCGGCACGTATCGTCACCGCATGGCCCATTATATTGTTTTTATCACTGTAGAAAACCTGCGACTCATAATTACCGCCAGGAAAAACGACCAGCTTGTACCCCGCAGACAAGGTCAGTGCTACTTTCTTTGCCACACTGAACTTGACGCCCAGGGAAGGATTGACCAAAGCACCACCGGTATGCGCACGATACAAGATGCTATTGTAATAGCCCTCGTAGAAGTAATATACCAGACCGGTATACCCCGCATTCAGCTCCAGATAGGGCGCTATCTTCTTTTTGGTCATGAGTATCCGCATGTGAGCATAGCCGGAGAGATAGTATAACCTGGCACTGTAGACCTCAGCTCCAAAACCCAGCCCCGCAGAAAAGACCTGCGATAAACGCGCACCTCCTACCACATTGAAAGAGGCGTAAGGGAAATTCAAATGTGCATCATGACGATGCGGTGTAGGGAAATCTGTAAGGCCCACCTCGATAGCAGCATACAGCGGTGGCGGCGGCGGCGGTGTGCCGGTCTCGCGGCGGATACGGTCTACCTCAGCCATAGTGTAGGTATGCATCTCGCCGCTTTTGTCCCTGATGCTGATAGATGTGCCGGGTATCCACTCGATAATGAGGCCCCGCACGGAGGTGCCGTTTTTGAGGTATACCACCTCGTCCATATGAGCCTGAGCTGAGGCTGCAGCAGTAGCGAAAATCAAAGAAACAAGTAGTAGGTATCTGATCATTGGTCCCTTTTTTGAGGAGGGTAAAAATATGATATGATCCGGGATTACCAATATCTAGTGCGGGATATCCTCGATTTTCTGACCCTCTGCCTCGTAGGTCATTTGCTTTTCCTGATTACATTTACTTCGCTAAAAACACTCCCGGATGATATTGAGAAGGTTTAACGTACGTGTCTATGGCCTGCTGGTCAATGAGCACGACCAGATACTGGTGGCAGATGAGCTGATCAGAGGCAAATACACCACCAAGTTTCCAGGTGGCGGGCTGGAGCTGGGCGAGGGCCTGATAGATGGGCTCATACGCGAGTTTCAGGAGGAGTGCGGCGTGCAGGTGGTGGTAGAGGATCACTATTATACTACCGACTTCTTTGTGCCATCAGACTTTGATGACGAGAGCCAGGTGATCTCGGTGTACTATCGCTGCTCCTGCCCTGCCTGGCAGCAGATCAGAACCTCGCAGAAGAAGTTTGACTTTGTAGTCAAACCGGGACTGGATGCTGAGGCCTTCCGCTGGGTGCCTATGGCAGACCTGGACCTGGAGACAGATGTCAATCTGCCCATAGACCGCGTAGTAGTAGACAAGCTGATAGAAGGGCATCACAAGGTAGGCTTTAGGGTACCGAATCAATGACCTCACCCATCTGCCTTCGGCATCTTCCCTCTCCGAAAGAGAGGGAAGAACCACACGGGCACACTGGGACCTATTCTTAATATTATCATTGAAAAAGAGAACGTAGTTTTGTATTTGTATTAAAGCCCCATTGGGGCAAGAGTCATGCAGAAAGAACAGCTAAGCATATTTGATATTTTCAAGATAGGCGTAGGGCCATCTAGTTCGCACACACTGGGGCCATGGCGTGCTGCGGAGCGATTTCTGCAGGAGGCAGGAGACGTAAACGGAATAACCAGGGTACATGTAGATCTGTACGGCTCTCTGGCCAAGACCGGCAAGGGGCACGGCACTGACATAGCAGTGATGATGGGCCTGAGCGGTGCGGACCCTGTCACCTTTGATACGGCCCTGCTCACACCCACTATAGATGGCATCAAGCAGCATAAGGTCATTAAACTGAAAGGCATCAGAGAGGTGCCCTTTGACTACAATACCGATCTTCTCTTTCTGAAGCGGGAGAGCCTGCCATTTCACCCCAATGCACTGCGTCTCACGGCTTATTTCACAGATGGTAGCGAGCAGTCCGAGACATACTACAGCATAGGTGGTGGCTTTGTTGTAAAAGAGGGCGAAGACAACAGCAGCAGGCCGCAGGTGCGCGTGCGCTATGATATCAGTGATGCTGACGAACTGCTGCAAAACTGCATGGGCCGCGGCCTCAGTATATCTGAGCTGGTACTGGATAATGAGGTGGCCTGGCGCACTCCAGCAGATACGCGCGCTGGCATCATGCGCATATGGGAGACCATGCTGGACTGTATCTGGCGGGGCTGCCACGCTACAGGCATCCTGCCGGGTGGCCTGAATGTATCCCGCCGCGCGGCACAGATGAATAAGAAACTACTCAAAGGCCGCACGTATAGCAATAAGGAGGAATGGATCGCTGCGATACAGAGTACTGCTACTACCTTCCAAGATGTGCTGAACTGGGTGAGCTGTTTTGCCCTGGCGGTGAATGAAGAGAATGCAGCCTTTGGGCGCGTGGTCACTGCACCTACCAATGGTGCTGCCGGAGTAGTGCCGGCGGTACTGATGTACCACATCGTCTTTGGCAAGGGGCAGGACCAGGATATCATCCGCTTTGTAGCTACGGCATCTGAGATCGGTGCCCTCTTCAAAAGAGGCGCGACTATATCAGCAGCTATGGGTGGCTGCCAGGCAGAGATAGGTGTCAGCTCGGCTATGGCTGCAGGAGCCCTCACAGAGTGTTTGGGCGGTGACGCCGGACAGGTGCTGCAGGCCGCAGAGATAGCTATGGAGCACCACCTGGGCATGACCTGCGACCCGATAGGCGGCCTGGTGCAGATACCCTGCATAGAGCGCAATACAATGGGCGCCATCAAGGCCATCACGGCGGCGCAGCTCGCCCTGCAGAGCAACCCCGATGCCGCTAAGGTGTCTCTGGATGCCGTGATCAAAACCATGTGGGAGACCGCACTGGATATGAACTCCAAGTATAAGGAGACTGCCGACGGCGGGCTGGCTGAGACCGTACCGCTCAGCCTGCCGGAGTGCTAGACGACTAGTGCACGGTTGGCTCGCGGACCGTAGACAGTTGACGGTTGACCACTATCGTCATCTCCATGTAATATTCCTTAATCCATTTGCACAGGCTGGCGCAAAGCGTAACTTTGCGGCACTTTTCAGAATATGAAGTACATCAATACTATCCTGCTCCTCGTGATCGCCACCGGCGTGGGCGTACTGTTTTACAAAGACCATCAACGCGACGTACAGGTCAAAGCTCAAGCTGCTACCCAGGCTGCCAAAGATTCTGCTGCTGCCGCAAAAAATGCTGAGCCCAGTCCATTTGACAATATACCTGAAGATCCGCTGAAGAGCCCGAATGTCGTGGCAGGGCCTGTCACTACGGTGAGCTATGAGCGCACGCTGCACGATTTTGGCCGGGTACCATCGGGGCCTGCATACAAGACATCATTTAAACTGACCAATACCGGTAAGGAGGACCTGATCATCAGCAATGCCAAGGCGAGCTGCGGCTGCACCGTGCCTACCTACTCTGCCGAACCGATCAAGCCCGGACAAACGGGCAGCATAGATGTCGAGTTTGACTCAAAGGGCCGGGCGGGTGAGCAGCTCAAGGAGATAGTCGTGACTACCAATACTGATCCGTCGCAGAATGTACTGACCATAAAATGTAATCCCTACATCACAAAGTAATGGCGCGTATCCTGGCATTTGACTATGGGCAGAAGCGCGTAGGCGTGGCCGCTACTGATCCGCTGCAGATCATAGCTAGTGCTGTAGATACAGTAGAGACCAAAGGCATTTATGATTTTATAAAAACGTATCTGGCACGTGAGCAGGTAGAAACCTTTGTGGTAGGCTGGCCATACAATGATGGTTTCAAAGAAAATCCTGTGGTACCACACATCACTAAGTTTATAGCGCAGCTGCAGAAACTATACCCCCAGATACCGGTGGTCAAGGTAGATGAGAGCTTCACCTCACGGATGGCCATGGAGGCGATGATACAGGGTGGTATGAAGAAAAAGGACCGTCAGAAAAAAGAAAATTTAGACAAAATAAGCGCAACGATTATCTTGCAATCATATATGGAAACGCGGGGATAATGTGCTAAAGCGCTGATTTGAAAATTTGAAAGTGAATACAAATGATCAAAACAGCCGCTCGCATATGCCCTGATCAACAATCATAAATCAGAAATAAGAAATGTTCCTGCCGATAGTAGCATACGGAGATCCGGTACTGAGAAAGATGGGTGTAGAGATAGACAAAGACTATCCCGGCCTGGCTAAACTCATAGACGATATGTTTGAAACCATGGAGAAGAGCAAGGGCGTGGGCCTGGCCGCGCCGCAGGTGGGCAAAGCTATCCGCCTCTTTGTGATAGATAGTACCAAGATGTATGATGAGGAGGAAGAGCATAAAGGCGTCCGTGAGGTTTTCATCAATGCCGAGATCATCAAGGAGAGTGGCACGGAGTGGGCCTATGAGGAGGGCTGCCTGAGTATACCCGGCATACGTGAAGATGTATCTCGCAAGCCGACCCTGCGCATCCGCTACTACGATAAGAACTGGAAAGAGCAAGAGAAAGAGTTTGACGATATGAATGCGCGTGTGATACAGCACGAGTATGACCACATAGAGGGCAAACTCTTCATAGACCATATCAAGCCGCTACGCCGCAGCCTGCTCAAGAGCAAGCTGGAGAAAATATCCAAAGGAGACGTGGACGTGAGCTACAGGATGAAGTTTCCTAAGAAGTAGTTTTCAGACAGGAGACGATAGACATTAGACAAACCCCATTCGTTCTCTTATGAAAACCAATACCGCACACAAAATTCTCCTCTACCTCATAGCAGCCGTCTGGCTAGTCAATGGTCTTTTCTGTAAGGTGCTCAACCTGGTGCCACGGCATACAGAGATCGTTGCCCGCATATTAGGGGCCGACCACGCTCGCCCACTCACTATAGCTATAGGCTGCTCGGAGATACTCATGATGGTATGGGTGCTCAGCGGCATCAGGGCGCGATGGTGCGCCATAGCACAGGCTGTGATCATCGCTACGATGAATATACTGGAGTACAAGCTCGTGCCTGACCTGCTGCTGTGGGGCCACCTGAATATTGTATTTGCTTTCGCTTTTATCGCCGTAATATTGTACAACGAATTTGTGCTGAACCGGCGTGCAAGCTAAAACATACTCCTATGCTGCTCTTGCTGCAGAATCACCCTTTTGCTGTAGAGGCATTCTTTGAACGGTCTCTGGTGCTCACTTTTGCAGTACCCAAAGATGAGCTGCTGCCGCTGCTGCCGGAATGTCTCACACCCGATACCCTGCACGATAGGTGGGGATTTGTGGCGGTGGCCATGGTACAGACCAAAGGATTGCGACCGAAGGGCTTCCCTGCATGCATGGGCAATGATTTCTTCCTGACTGGTTATCGCATTTTTGCACAGTATATCAATAGCGAGGGTAGAAAATATCGCGGTCTCTGTATCCTGGGGTCCGAGACAGATAAGCTGAAGATGAAGGTGATGGGCAATATCTTTACGCACTACCATTATACTACCTCTGCACTGGTACAAAAAATAGAAGGCGACCGGATCATCACCACCTCTGCGTCTGACGGACTGCGGATAGAGGTAGAGCGCGGCAATAATAAAACCGCGCTACCGGAGGGATCGCCCTTTCACGATTGGCAGGAGGCACGGAAATATGCGGGGCCTTTGCCGTTCACTTTCACATATGACGAAGCACGTAGAGAGGTCCTGATCATAGAGGGGGTACGGCACCACTGGAGACCTGAGGCAGTACGCGTGATAGATCACAAAATACCATTTATAGAAAAGCTGCCGATCAGCCAGCCGCTGCTGGCCAATGCCTTTATGATAGAGCAGGTACCCTACTACTGGAAGAAAGGCCGGATAGAAAAATGGCAGTCATGAGGAAGCCGCTACAGGGGGTGACGAATATCGTGCGGTTCAACTGGCCTTTTTACGCACTGGCAGCCACCGCACTGGCAGGTGCAGGCTCGGTTAGCATATTCAGCGAAGGAGCCTTGAGATCTTGGGCATCCATACTGACTATATGTGTCGCCGTGCCGGTAGTGGTGTCACTCCTGATATCCGCCTATGTGTACGACCTGTCGGGTCTATATGACCTTCACTGGCTGGATGACATACCTTTGAAAACCGATGGTTCCTTTGCGAATATCAACGCAGGCTTTGATGAGACCACCTCACTCCTGAGACTACGATATCCCTTTGCGCAGGTAGGCGCGTATGACTTCTACGACCCTACGCGCCATACGGAGCCATCTATACGCAGGGCGAGACTGGCATATCCCGCCGCACCTGATGTGGTCACCATTACTACCGCTCATATCCCCGCGCGGGCCGATAGCCTGGATGCTATCTTTCTCCTGTTTGCCGCGCATGAGATCAGGGACGCAGGTGAGCGGGAGCGCTTCTTCGGCGAATGCCTCCGCGTATTGCGGCCTGGTGGATATGTAATAGTACTGGAGCACCTGAGAGACACTGCAAATTTTGCAGCTTATAATATTGGCTTCTTTCATTTCCTACCCCTCCGCTCCTGGCTGTTGGCGTTTCAGGTCACCGGCTTTACACTTACCAGGCAGCAACGTATCAACCCTTTCGTCACTGTTTTTAAACTCATGAAAAATGGAAATACACTTTAAGATCATCGGGTACCTGCTGGTAGCGCTGGCGCTTCTGCACGTGGGCTTCCCGCGCCGCTTTGAGTGGGAGAGCGAACTGGAGCCTCTCAGTCTGCTCAACAGGCAGATGATGTACATACATACCTTTTTTGTAGCGCTGGTGGTCCTGCTCATGGGCCTGCTCTGCATTAACTCAGCCCCGGAGCTCAATAATACTACTCTCGGTCACCGCGTCACTCTGGCTATGGGTATCTTCTGGGGCCTGCGGCTGGTGATACAATTCTTTGGCTACTCATCAGAACTTTGGCGAGGCAAAAGGTTTGAAACCGTCGTACATATTGTTTTTTCGCTGCTGTGGACGTACCTGACGGGTATTTTCATGTACAGCTACTGGCTCTCGCTCCATCCCGGTGCCTGAGCGCCACATATTTTGAAACCGCCATTTATTTAGCACTTTTGCCGCCTGATGATCAATCATGACAATATACACGCCCTGCGTATGCTGCTCAGCACGCCGCGCCGGTGCGTGATCGTGACGCACCCACGTCCTGATGCAGATGCACTGGGATCCAGCCTGGGCTGGAAGCGCTACCTGGAGCTGAAAGGCCATAGCGCCAGCTTCATCTCTCCTACGCACTACACCGCCAACCTGGCGTGGATCAAGGGCACGGAGACGATACTCGACTTTGAAGATGAAAAGAACAACCGGGTGGCACGTCAGAAACTGGCAGAGGCCGAGGTGATCTTCGTCCTTGACTTTAATGTGCAGGCACGGGCCGAGAAAGTAGCTGATCTGCTCATACAGAGCACTGCCGCCAAGGTGATGATAGACCACCACCAGCAGCCCGAAGGTTTTGCTGCGATCACTTTCTCAGATACTACCTATGCCGCTACGGCTGAGATGGTCTACGATGTGATCTGCGAGCTGGGCGACGAGAAACTCATAGACGCCGTGATAGCCGAGGACCTCTATGCAGGACTGGTAGCAGATACGGGTTTCTTCCAGCATAGCAATACGACACCTAATGTATTTAAGGTGGCCAGTGGCCTGATAGCACGCGGCGCCTCTCCGGACTATGTGAGTGACAAGATCAACAACGTATTTGACGAGCGCAGGCTTCATTACTTCGGGTACGCATTACTGGAAAAGTTAAAAGTTGTAAACGATGGCCGCGTGGCCTACATTTCGATAGGGCAGAGTGAAGCCAGAAGGTTTAATTTGCAGCTAGGAGATAATGAAGGTTTGGTGAACTATGCCTTTAAAGTATCTACGGTGAAACTGTCCGTGCTTTTCTCTGAGGAGCGCGACAAGGTGAAGATCTCTTTCCGCTCTAAGGATGACATAGATGTCAATGCCTTTGCACGCAAATACTATGAAGGCGGCGGCCACCGCAATGCCTCCGGCGGCAAAAGTATGCTGAGCATGGAGGAGACGGAGAAGTTGTTTATAGAGCGCTCTAAAGAACTCTTTCAATAAATAAAAAAAGTAACGACCATAAATGAAGCAACTCAAACACACTCTGCCGATGCTGCTGATCGCACTGACAGCATTCTTCTCATCGTGCAATAACGACAAGCCTACCGATGATGCGCAGAAAGCAACGCCGGTAGATACCACGCCTGTGGCACCAGCCCCGGTGGCGCAGGATGATGCCAACTGGCGTACAGAGGATGGCATCTACGCTGTCTTTACCAATGCCAAGGGGCAGATCGTATGCAAACTGGAATATCTGAAAGCGCCACTGACCGTGGCCAACTTTGTGACACTGGCAGAGGGTACTAACCCAAAGACAACCTTCAAAAAGGGCAAGCCATATTTCAATGGCCTGACATGGCACCGTGTGGAGCCGGACTTTGTGATACAGGGCGGCGATCCTGAGGGTACTGGCCGCGGCGGTCCGGGTTATGAGTTTATCAACGAGGTAGACCCTACGCTCACGCACAACCGCGCCGGCACACTGGCTATGGCCAATGCGGGTCCTAATACCAACGGCAGCCAGATCTATATCACCAAGCAGCCTACACCGATGCTGGATGGCAAATACAATGTCTTCGGATATGTAGTATCAGGCCTCAAGACTGTCAATGCGATAACTATAGGCGACAAAATGGATACCGTATCCATCGTACGCGTGGGCAAAGATGCTCAGGCATGGGACGCGGTCGCTACTTTCAATAAGAAGATGGCTGAGTGTGCCAAGATCATAGAAGACCAGAAGAAAGAAAGAGAAGCAAAGATGCAGGCCGCTATCAAGCAGCACCAGGCGCAGGTGGCCCAGATGGCTGCTACCTACCCGCAGTGGGATGCCAAAGTGAGAGCTAAATATCCCGGTGCTAAGCGCACGGCCAGCGGACTCTACTACCTGATCACCACACCGGGCACCGGCCCTAAGGCTAAACCTGGACAGACCGTGGTAGCACACTATACGGGCACGCTCTGGGATGGCAAAAAGTTTGACTCCTCTCTGGACCGTGGCAATCCGTTTGAGTTTGTACTCGGCGGGCACCAGGTGATAGATGGCTGGGATGAGGGCTTCGGCTACTTCCCGGCGGGATCAAAGGGTAAACTGATCATACCTTTCTATCTGGGCTATGGCGATCAGGGCTCACCTCCGGTGATACCGGCCCGTGCAGACCTCGTATTTGATGTGCAGATGATCGGTGTGAAATAGTATTGAGTAGTTAGTATTGAGACAATGCAAACTAATACCCAAACTACTAAGACAGGAAAAGATAATCGGATAGCTTTAACCAAATTCAAAAAATAAAAACCAAGATGATAAGAACGATCAAGACAGGCCTCCTCGCAGTAGCTACGCTGCTGGGTACTACAGGAGCCTTTGCACAGCCAGGAGCAGCCAAACCTGCTGCAGCACCAGCCGCCGCAGAAAACCCAAACTGGGAAAAGACAGACGGCCTCTATGCAGTATTCAATACGAACAAAGGCAAGATCGTATGCCAACTGGAGTATACCAAGGTGCCTATGACCGTGGGCAACTTCGTCTCTCTGGTAGAGGGCAAGAACCCTATGACGCATGTGCGCCAGGGGCAGCCTTTCTATGATGGACTGAAGTTCCACCGTGTGATCCCTAACTTTATGATACAGGGCGGTGATCCGCTGGGCAGCGGCATGGGAGATCCGGGATATAAGTTCCCTGATGAGTTTGACGCATCACTGCGCCACTCCGGCCCGGGTGTACTCTCTATGGCCAATGCAGGTCCGGGTACTAACGGATCGCAGTTCTTTATCACGCACGTAGCTACGCCGTGGCTGAATGACAAGCACACTATCTTCGGACATGTAGTACTCGGACAGTCCGTAGTGAATGCTATCGCGCAGAATGATAGCATGACGACTGTACGCATCGTGCGCGTAGGCAAGGCTGCAAAAAACTTTGATGCCGTAAAAGCTTTCACCGAAGGTGAAGCAAACCTGAAAAAGAAAGAAGAAGAAGCACGCAAGGCAGAGCAGGCAGCATGGGATGCAAAGGTGAAAGCCAAGTATCCTAAGGCAATGAAAACAGCCTCAGGTCTCTACTACACCGTAGACTCTCAGGGCACAGGCCCTAAGGCGCAGCCAGGCCAGACTGTAGTAGCGCACTACACCGGTACCCTGTTTGAAGACGGCAAAAAGTTTGACTCGTCTGTAGACCGTGGCCAGCCGTTTGAGTTTCCGCTGGGTCAGCACCGTGTGATAGCCGGCTGGGATGAGGGCTTTGGCCTCTTCAATGTAGGCACTAAGGGCAAACTGATCATACCATACTACCTGGCCTACGGTGACCGTGGCGCAGGCGGCGTGATCCCTCCTAAGGCTGACCTCGTATTTGAGGTAGAGATGCTGGGTGTGAAATAACTCGCAGACAAGGGACGTTAGACAATACAGAATACAACAGGATATAAGGGCGGCTTCGGTCGCCCTTTTTTGTTTGCACTGATTAGTAAAGCATTACTATTTTCAGCACCATATGAGGAAGCTTGTATCGATACTTCTATTGGCGTGCGCTGTGGTGCCGCTCTATGCACAGCGGATCATGCACACATCTGTCAATAAGAAGCACGGCTACATGCCCGGCTTCTCATTCGTACACCTCACTGACATACATGTAGGAGAGCATATAGATGACTATGGCACGCCGGGCTATCGTGGCGATACGATGCCGGCCGGCGATGTGGGCTATGCTGCAGAGCGCCTGCGAAAATCTGTGGACTGGATCAATCGCAACGCGCATAAATACCACATCCGCTTTGTGATCGTGACAGGGGACCTGACAGACAGCGGAGAGAAATCAGAATTTGACAAGGCAAATGAAATACTGAGCAGCCTGACGGTACCCTTCGTACCGCAGATAGGCAATCATGATGTCGTATCACACACTGCTACAGAAAAAGAATCGGCAGCCACAGGCGACTCGCTTTGCAATGCAGTGTTCCACGCGGAATTTGACAGCCTGAAGCATATGGCAAGTGAATGGCAGGATGGGTACAGGCAGGTACGTGTATACAGCCCCTACTCCCGGCATGAGCAGTTCTTTCAGAATTTCAGCTTTTGGTATGACGGGTACAAGTTCATTTTCTTTGACCTTAGTCCGCGCTTCATCTATGGCAGGCCAAAAGGGGAGCATGGCCCTAAGCCGCACCTCAATGACTTTCCGCACGCCTCTTTTGAATGGCTGATGAATGCAGTGAAGGAAGATACGGTGGATGATCACAATATCATTCTCTGCTCGCACCAGCCCCCGCATCATGACTTCATGTCCATCTTCAATGGACTGACAACATCGGATTATAAAAAGCTGACCACTGCACTACAGCCTTACGATCATCATTTAGCACTGTGGCTCGCCGGCCATGTACACCGCAATAAAGCCTACCGCGTACGTACCCTCGGCACAGCAAAGCCTGTGATACGCGCCCGCGAGACCGCTTCTAACAAAGAGCACCGCAATGGCCTGCTCCGGGTGGTCACCGTTTATAATAGGGGAAAATAACTCAGGTGATGCGCCGCATCATCCAGCTCTGTATACCACTGCTGGGCACTATCATCGTATGCATCAGCTCGAAGCCCTGCCGCTGGTAGATGGTGACATTTTTAGGGTCTTCAGTTTTCAGCCAGAAGCTATCCATACCCTGAGCCCGCATCTGCTCTATGGCGCGGTCTATGAGTGCGCGGCTGTACCCCTTGCCACGCTGCGCGGCTGCTACACCCAGGCACCAGATATAGCCCATCTTCTCCCCTGCGTGCTCCCTGACCCAACCCTCTGATACAGTATCATGCCGCACGAGGCGCAGGGTAGCACGCGGCCCCACGGTGAAGGGAATGAGCCCCATGCCCGCACGGATCTCTCTGGGCAAGCCAAGAGGGAAGCTATCGCCTGGTAGCCAGATCAGGGCACCGTCGTTGGTATCATTTATCACCACGCCGCCATATAGAGAGGCGCCTGATGCACAGCGCGTATAGAGCTGCAGCAGGCCGCGGTGGCGGCTCTGCTCGGTACGGCCCTCAAAGGCGTGCAGCATGAGCGGATAGTGCAGGAAAGCGTCTGCCAGTATCTGGCCAGCGCGGATATGTGGTGCCATAGTGATGAAGATACGAATAACCCACATAGCTGTGGTGGTGTAGGGCTTTTGGCAGTAAATATGTAACTATCTTGCCCTTCCACTGGGTCCACGTTTGTAATGCGACTATACAGATGGGCCATCAAAAATGTTTTAGCTTTAAACTACCTTGTACTAGCCTTCACTCGTCCACGTTTGCAGCGCGGATGCCATTTACTTGGCGTTACAAACGCGAAGGACTGGAATCCTCGTCACAGACGAGGACTAGAGAGGGATAATATGATTAAGGTACTGGAACAACATAAAGTAATTATTTTTCAGAAAAATTAATATGCGTATTTTATATATAATACAAATCATGCTGCTCATTTCATGCAATAACAGCAATTCTCCAGGTGATAAGGATAAGTTGTTAGGAAATGACTATCGCTTATTTCAACATACGCCAGTTTGGGATTTGGCAAACGCCGTGCAGAATGAAGATATAGAAAAAATCAAACGAATTGCCCAAGACCCAAAGGTCGATATTGATTATCAAGAACCACAATTCGGAAAAACTCTTCTAATGCTTACTGTGGAAAATCAGCATTATAAATCTTGCCAAACTTTATTGGATTTGGGTGCGGATCCGAATAAACATGATAACTATGATGGCTCTACTGCCTTGATAGATGCAGCACGTATTGAAAACTATAAAGATGACAATACCCGATTTTTGAAATTGCTTTTGGCTCATGGGGCTAATCCTAATCAAGAAGAAATAGGAAAGAGGCGGGAAGGAAACACCACACGTAAAAATCCATTGTTAGTTGCCTGTAGTGATGTTAATCAATTTGTATCCCCAATAGAAAAAGTAAAAGTTTTGATTGAAGCTGGAGCCAATGCGAATTACATGAATGAGTATAATATGACTCCAATACGTGCTGCATTAATTCATGACCATTGCGATGTTGTTCTATATCTAATTAAAAATGGAGCAGACTACAAAAAAATAATAAGCACTACTGATGGGAAAGATTATTATTTATGGGATGAACTTAGATTTATTTTACTTCCGCTTGATGATGAGAAATACAAACATAAGATGGAGCTTGTAGATTTTTTAAAACAGCAAGGTATTGATTATCGCACATTGCCGATACCTGATTATGCGAAGTCTCAAGCTAAAAAAATGTATCCCAATACTTGGAAAGAATATCTTGAAAAATACTAATAATTAATCTATCAACTTTAAGGAAGGAAGGGAATAAGTGGCTACCTTTTCAACTAATTCATTACGGTTCTTTTTAAATATGGAAAGGAATTATTCAAATTAAGTTCATCCCTCTCTAGTCCTCGTCTGTGACGAGGGCTAGAGAGGGGAAGATACGAATAACCCACATAGCTGTGGTGGTGTAGGGCTTTTGATAGTAAATATGTAACTATGCTGCCTCAATAAAACACATCACAACATGTCAGACGTACTCACACAGCCCGGCCTCTACGCCGTATTTAATACCAATAAAGGAAAGATCATCTGCAGCCTGGAGTTTGAAAAGACCCCTGTGACGGTGGCCAATTTCATAGCCCTCGCAGAGGGCAACCACCCTGCCGCTAACGTCAAAAAGGGCAAACCATTTTATGATGGGCTTTCATTTCACCGTGTTATACCGAAGTTTATGATACAGGGTGGCGATCATACAGGTAGCGGCTCCGGTAGCCCGGGGTACCGCTTTGGTGATGAGTTTGACCCGACGCTGCGCCACGTAGGCCCGGGTGTACTCTCTATGGCCAATGCCGGTCCGGGTACAAATGGCTCGCAGTTCTTTATCACCCACGTGCCTACAGCCTGGCTGGATGATAAACATACTGTCTTTGGCCACGTAGTAGAAGGCATGGACATAGTCAATGCCATCGGGCAGGGTGATACCATCACTAATCTGGAGATCGTACGCGTAGGTGACGCAGCGACTAAGTTTGACGCCATCGCGACCTTCAATGATCGCGACAGCCTGCTAAAGCAAAAGGTCGAGAAAGCCCGCGAAGGACTGAAGGCCGCCTGGGAGCAGAAGGTAAAGGCTAAGTTTCCTGATGCAGTACCGACTGGTACCGGCCTCTATATCGTGACCGAGAAGGAAGGTACAGGCGCTGTTGCCGGCAAGGGCCAGACAGTAGTAGCGCACTACACCGGTACCTTTTGGGATGGCAATAAATTTGACTCCTCACGCGACCGTGGCAAAGAGTTCGAATTCCCTGTAGGGATGGGCCGTGTGATAGCCGGCTGGGATGAGGGTTTTGGCCTGCTGAAAGTAGGTACAAAGGCGAAGCTCATCATACCGTACTTCCTGGCATATGGCGATCAGGCACGCGGACCGCTACCGGCCAAGTCTGATCTGATATTTGACGTAGAGATGATCGGGGTCAAATAGACGAGAGACATTAGACTTGAGACATCAGATAATGCAAATACATCAAGGCGGCTTCGGTCGCCTTTGTTATTTTATATCTTCACAGGATGCAAGAGAAAACTATAACGCTCCGATTTCTGGCGGAGCCGGTGAATGTCAACTTTGGCGGCAAGGTACATGGAGGGTCAGTGATGAAGTGGATAGACCAGGCCGGCTACGCCTGTGCGGCCAACTGGTGTGGCGGCTACGCGGTCACGGTGTATGTAGGTGGCATCCGTTTCTTCAAACCGATGCTGATAGGCTATCTCGTGGAGCTACGTGCGCGCCTGATACATACTGGCAATAGCTCCATGCACATTTCCGTAGATGTGTTTAGCAAGAGTCCGCAGAGTGACGAGTGGGTACGCAACACACACTGCGTGATCATCTTTGTATCTGTGGGTCCTGACGGCAAGCCGGTCAACGTGCCAGTCTACATCGCCGACACAGATGAGGAGAAGCAACTGCAACAATACGCTATCCGCCTGATGGAGCTGCGCAAGGGCATAGAAGATGAGATGGAGGCGTATATGAAGTGAGTATTGAGATGATGCGGGTATTTAGTATTTAGTAGTTAGTATTAAGTATAGATCAATGCTGCGCAAGCGTTCTTCTAAGGTCTTGATTCTTGGTTCTTGTCTCTTAGTTCTTACCTCTCCCCGCTTTTTCCTATTTTCACAATATGAGCAAAAGTGTACATGGCAAATGGGTGCTGATCACGGGAGCCACCTCCGGTATCGGCCGCGCCTGCGCGGAGCTATTTGGGAGGAATGGTGCCAACCTGATCCTGACCGGGCGTCGCGCCGAGCGGCTAGAGTCCGCACAGCACATACTGGAGGAGAAATATGGCGTGAAGGTACGCACGTACCACTTTGATGTGCGGCAGTTCCCGGAGGCCGTCAAGATGGCCAATGACCTGCAGGAGTCTGAGATCATACCCGATATCCTGATCAATAATGCAGGACTAGCCTCCGGCAAAGATAAGATCTATGAGGGCCTGATCAGTGACTGGGAGAAAATGATAGATACCAACATCAAAGGCCTGCTCTACATCACCCGTGCTATCCTGCCCATGATGGTAGAGCGCAATGAAGGCCATATCATCAATATAGGTAGTACTGCCGGCCATATAGTCTATCCGGAGGGCAATGTCTACAATGCATCAAAATTTGCCGTGAAGGCACTCAATGAGGCTATCAACCTGGATCTGGTAGGCACAGATATCCGCTGTGGGTCTATAGACCCCGGTGCCTGTGAGACGGAGTTTTCGGAGGTGCGCTTTCACGGAGATAAGGATAAAGCAACCAAAGTCTACGAAGGATATATACCGCTGCACGCAGAAGACATAGCAGATGCAGCCCTCTATATCTGCTGCGCGCCACCACATGTCAATATCACTAACATGGTGATATACCCTACCGCGCAGCGCTCCGCCTATGTGTGGGGCAAGAAGTAGCGAAGCAGTGTCAATCTATTGCTTCAGCACTTTATAATTGTGTCGGCTACCTGAGGTGGTCGTGATCTCCACACTATAGATACCATCAGCATACTGCGACACCGGTATCAGCTTATCACCCTGTAGCTGGTCGGAGAAAATGAGCTTTCCTGAAATATCAAATATTCTTATGCCCCCAAACTCATTTTCGGGGTTTCTAACGACCAGTTTTGAGCCGGATATATACACAGCAGAAGCGGCGGGCACAAGAGTGCCTACTCCGGCCGGATCATCTATATACACTATAGCAGAAGCCGAATCGCCTATAGAGCTACTACTGTGAGCTAGGGTGGGCCAGATCACTACTGTAGTGGGTCCGATCACAAATACGGGACTGCTAAAATTGAAAGAGATGGCCTGATAGATCAGACTGTCCCCGGCAGGGATGGTCACAAAGGCCGGGCCATTGGCAGCTATACCAGACCCGCTGTAATTACGCGTATTATAAGTAGCCGTGCTGCCCCCCGCAGTAATTGAATACCCAAAACTCAGCGTATCAGCAAAAATATTATTCGAACCATTATAAAGGGTAAATGTGGTCGAGATGCCTACCGGAGTGGTATCGTTGAGGCGATAGGTATTGCCGTTTATGGCGCCGAGTGCCTGAGGATCTATGTGCAGGGATATCTGAGCACCGGCGCTGCCCACCCCTAGCATACCCAGGCACAGTAATATATATCTAAAGGTCTTCATTCTTAAATGTTTTCATAAAGGTATATAAAAGCGATCACGGTGATAGCCTTATTTAATTCATATCTTAGCCATCCAAACAGCCATTTATGGATATACTCAATCAAATAGTAGGCAAGCTAAATAAAGAGGAGATCCGGAAATACAAAACGCTGTCTACCGCAGGGGATAAGCGTAAGGATCATATTCTCTTTGACTACATCCGCACTGCTGGACCTAAATTTGACGAGCAGAAGGCACTCAAAAAGCTAGGATACACTGAGGTGCCCAAAAACCGCTACTACCAGCTCAAAAACCGCCTGATAGAAAATATAGGCGATAGCCTGGTGCTGCTCAATACGCATAAGGAAGAACTCTACGAAGTACATCAATATATACAGCTCTACCACCTGTACCGCTCGCGCAATCTGCTGAAAGTGGCCCTCTCCTATCTGCACAAGGCTGAGAAATGCGCCATAGAAACAGACTACTACGAGATCCTGGATGTGATCTACAATGAACTCATCCGGCTCTGCTCTGATCTGCCAGGCATCAGCCCGGAGCAATATATCCTGCGACGTGACGAAAACGCCCGTATCGTATCAGACCTTCGCGAGATGGACAATGCGCTGGCTACCCTCTCACACCGCCTGCGTATATCACAGAATTTCGGGCCGGTAGACAAGAACCTGCTGCGCAAGCTGCAGACCAAAGTGGGTACGATCTCTACGCATACCACAGCCCGCTTTGGGCGAAACCTGGAGGCGCGGATCTACACTGCACTCAGCCGCATCCTGGTGCAGCAGCACCACTATGATGCACTGGAAAAGCTGGTGACCGAGACCTACCAGAAATTTACCCGGGAGAAATGGTTTAGCCGCAACAATCATGAGCTGAAACTACAAATGCTGACCTACTGCGCTAATGCGCTATTCAAAAACAAGAAGTACGAGGCTTCTATTTCTTACGCTACCATGCTCGGCAAGGAAATACAGTCCTTTGATAAACTTCACTTTGACAAGTACTACTTCTTTTATTGCAACTCGCTGGTCAATAACTACACCTTTGTAAATCCGCAGAAGGGGCTAAGCGTACTGAATGAGTTTGAGGCTACGATGCGGCAGAAGAAAAGCCCCTATTATGACATCTATATCTACCTGAACAGGGCCACGCTGCTCGCTCACATGAGCCGCTACAAAGAGTCGCTTCAAAACCTGGTCAAACTGTACGTGACCGACAACTACCGGTCGGCCGACGATTCCTTTAAACTTAAAATTGAAGTAAGTGAACTGATCATTACATTTGAGACAGGCGACACTGAGGTACTGGACTATCGAGTGAAACAGGTAAAGAAGTCTTTTTCTGCCCTAAGCAAAGAAAAAACCTTGCAGCGCGACTTTCAGATGATCAGCCTGCTGGAAGGCATGAATGGCAACCCGGATTACAGGTCTGAAAACCGTATCAAAAGAAAAGTAGAGGCTTTTTTCAAAGAAAAAAAGGCTTTGGAGGAAGAAGATTCGGAAATCATACAATATGCCCCCTGGCTGATCAAAAAGTTTAATTTATTGGGGTAAGCAGAGATAAACAAGAATATAGAACAATAGAAAGATTTTTTAATTAAATCATTTGGATAGATAAGAAATCATCGAAAATGGGTTGACCAGCACTTTCACGGTCCATACATTTGTATCATCAAAACAGATTGATCACAACAAAAAACACAAACACATGAAATCAAAATTGCTACTCGCACTACTGACCTGTTGCCTCGGCATCAGCAGCGCCTCGGCGCAGTGCTTTGCTCAGTATTCATACAGCACCTCACCTACGGGCGGCTGGGTCACCTTCTATGTAGACAGCACCATCGGCCTCAATGCAGCTACTACTGTCTACACATGGAGTTTCGGAGACGGCACCAGCGGCAGCAGCTCTCAGGTAGCCCACCAGTATAATGCGCTGACAGGCTCCTACACTGTATGCCTGACGGCACATGATACGGCTGCCGGCGGCTGCAGCTTCACGACCTGTGATAGTGTGAACCTAGGCGGCGGCACCGCCTGCAGTGCTACCATCAGCTACTCTGACTCAAATGGTGACTACACCTTTGCCGCTATCTCTACAGGTACTGGCCCGTACACCTACAGCTGGACATTGGACGGACAGCAGTTTTCTACACTTGCTGTACCTACACTCGCCCTGGCACCTATCAATACATACTATACGGTGTGTGTAAATATAACGGATGCGAACGGCTGTACAGCTTCGACCTGCTCCTATGTATTTGATACCGCAGCGGTCATATCAAATACCTGCAGTGCCTACCTTTCTCTGACCAGCCAGCAGGATAGCACCTATACATTCAGCGTATCTGCACTCAACTCAGGTGGCTCGAGCTATGTATGGACCTATGGCAATACTACGATCACCGGCAATGGCAGCGCCACAGTAGTGATAGACTCCGCTGCGCTGGCCCTGCGTCCTACCATCTGCGTATCTGTGACTGACAGCACCGGCTGCGTGGCGAGTGACTGCATCACGCTGGGCAATACCGCCATCGGCGGCGGCTGCCAGGCATACTTTGTGATCTATCCGGACTCTGCCAATGCCTCTCAGGGCTACTATACCGGTATCAACCTCTCTACCGGAAACTATGGCCAGAATGTGCTCTGGAGCTTCGGTGACGGCACTACCTCTACCAGCCTTTACCCATCCCACACCTATGCTACACCGGGGCAGTATATCGTGTGCCTGACCGTAGGCGCACAGGGCACTACCTGCTATGACAGCTACTGCGACTCATCGTTCTATGTATTCAAAACATCGGGTGGACCTATGACCCACCTGAGCATACAAGGACCTAACGGCATCCATGATATCGCTACTGATGCAGTAGTAAGTGTGTATCCTAACCCGGTGAATGATGTACTCTCGATCCGCACTACTGAGCGTATGACCGAGCAAAAGATCTACGACATCAAAGGTCAGCTGGTGATGGATATCAAGACACCATCAGAGCAGATCAATACGTCTAAGCTCAGCGCAGGTATCTATGTGCTGGAGCTGAACCTCAATGGCGCACTGACCCGCACTAAGTTTGTGAAGGAATAGAAGACGGATTTTGTTATACTCAATAGGTAAAGGCCCCGTGTGCGAAAGCATACGGGGTTTTGCTTTTGAAGCGTACGGTGGATCAGAGTTTCAATCCGGCATCGGGCACGGCTACGCGGCCCTGCCAGCTTTTTGCCAGAGGTATCTGCCATTCTGCCTGCATAGCGCCTACAGTGGCCACGAGGTTATTAAAGACGATGGTCTCATCATTTACAGCACCATCTGCCAGGAGCTTTTTGAAAGTGTCAAAATCAGCACCTTTCACCTGTCCATCTTGTAGATAGCAAGTATAGAAGCGGTCGAAGAAATTGACATTGTAATTTGACCCCAGCTCTTTGATAAAACGCACGGTGCTATCTATGGAGCATCCACTCACTGCGAGTTTTTCCTCATCAGCAGCCAGTATTACAAATCGATCATAGAGCAGTGCCCCATCGCCTATTACTTTAGCCTTGTGGGCCAGCCATTGTGACACAAATGCATTGATATCTCCGGCTATCCGGGTAGACTCTGTAGTGGTGAAAGCCCTGTCAGCCTGATAGATCCAGACACGGGCAGTAGCGGGCAATGTGGTGAAAGATTCCAACTTATGACAATTTAATGACAAAAGTAGTGACAAAATCCGAGACAGGTAGCTGAACTTTGCGGCCAGATAAAAGTCATTAATGAAAAAGCTGTTTACTGTTCTTTGCCTCTGCCTCTCCATCTGCTCTGTAGCACAATCTGACACTGCTGACCTGCGCGCCGGAGCCACCGATATGGTCTTCTACAATGCCTCGACCGGCACCAAGACCAATGCCTCCAATCTCGACTGGCACCTCGCTTTTGGGGTGCGCTCTGCTATCCCGCCATACAAGACCAATCAGGCTGCCGCCATCCGTATCAACGAAGCGATAGGCGTAGAGCTTTACAAAAGCCCCTCGCAAAAAGTGAGCGGCTGGAATAGTTTTGATACGACAGGCTGGCGAGGCTGGCAGCGCATGCATAATCCTGACACTACGTGGACGATCGGCGCTTTGAATATCAATAAAGACTTTGGCAACGACTATAACTATGGCTGGGGTGCCTACTCGTTTGGATCTCACAGCGTGATAGGCGACTCTTCTGTCTACCTGCTGAAAATGCCTGACGGCTCCTTCCGCAAGCTGGCGATACTGAATCTGCAGTATGATACTGCGTTCAATTTCCTCTATGACAAGCTGGATAATTCTGACTATACTGCCGCTCAGGTGCGCAAGCGCCTATTCAGCAATAAGATGTTTGCCTACTACAGCCTTGATACCAAGACAGCTACAGACAAAGAGCCTGCGATCAGTGACTGGGATATGGTTTTCACGAGATACAACAATACAACTTATGATCCCGGTAACCTGAGCCAGGATATGGGCATACTGACCAATGACAGCAGGATAACAGGCACAGAGGTGAGCAGCATGGCTACGCAGCCGTGCTATAATGGAGCATTTTCTACTTATATCAATACGATAGGAAAGAGCTGGATGCAGAGCTCGACTCCTGATAGCCTCACCTACTATGTAGCCAATGCCACAAGCGCGCAGACCGCTTTTAAATTTGTAATGAACTACTTCGGCGGTAGCTACACGGGCAAGATGGCCTTCACTACTGCAGCTTCTGCATGTGCCACAGGTATAGCGGAATTGAACACCTCAGAGGCATTGACTGTATATCCTGTACCGGCTGTAAATGCACTCCATATGCGTCTGACATCAGAGAGCGGCTACGATACCGAGGTAGCAGTGGCCGATGTAGCAGGCAGGACACTCCTCACTAAAGACTATCAAGTGACAGCCGGCCAGAACGATATTGAAATGAACACCAGCGCTCTCTCAGCGGGCAACTATATCATCACGATAAATACCACAGCAGGCAAAGTGAGCCGCATGATATCGGTGGTCAGATAATTGGGTTTGTTTTGTGACCAAAACAGGAAGGTAAGCCGCATGGCTTACCTTTTTTATGCCTCATGCATGATCTCCTCCTCCTGACGCTCGCCTATCTGCTGGCGCCACATGGCGTAGTAGAGTCCCTTGTCGGCCAGCAGGTCCTGATGCGTACCGGTCTCGATGATGTGACCGCGCTCCAGTACGTAGATGCAATCAGCATGCATGATAGTGGAGAGGCGGTGCGCTATGAGCACAGTGATACGATTGCGCGTGCCGGATATGGTACGTATGGTGCGTGTGATCTCCTCCTCCGTGATAGAGTCCAGTGCAGAGGTAGCCTCGTCAAACACCAGCAGCGACGGATCGCGCAGTAGAGCCCTGGCTATGGATAGGCGCTGCTTCTCCCCTCCCGATACGCGCATTCCCCCTTCGCCGATAAAGGTATCGAGGCCATTCTCAGCGCGCGAAAGTAATCCCACGCAAGAAGCCTTGGCCAAAACGTCCAGCAGCATATCATCGGTAGCATCCGGTTTTACGAAAAGAAGATTTTCCCGGATAGTACCGGCAAAGAGCTGTGTATCCTGTGTGACAAAACCGATCTGATTTCGCAGCAGATCTATATCTACTTCTGTGGAGTCTATACCATTGTAGCGGATGTGGCCCTGATGCGGGCGATAAAGTCCCACCAGCAGTTTGACCAAGGTAGTCTTGCCGGAGCCACTCGGCCCTACAAAGGCAATGGTCTCACCTGATGAGACCTCAAAATTGATCCCCTGAACTGCGGGCTTTTTAGCTGTCTTGTGCTGGAAAGCCACGCTGTCAAACTGCAGCTCGTCTACATGCGCCACCGCCTGTGGTGATACAGGACGCGGCTCCAGCGGAGAGTCCAGTATGGTCTGGAAATTATTAAGTGAAGCCTCCGCCTCACGATAGCTCAGCAGGGCATTGCCCATCTCCTGCAGCGGATTGAAAATAAAGAAGGAGAAGAACTGGAAAGTCACGACTGTACCTACGCTGATATGCCCCCTGAACGCGGCATAGAGGACCACAAAAAGTATACACTGGCGTAGGAAATTGACCAAAGTACCCTGCACGAAACTGATGCTACGCAGGTTGCGCACTTTTTTCAGCTCCAGCTTCAGGATGCGGTAGGTGGCATTGTTGAGTCGCTTCACCTCCTGATTGGTCAGGCCCAGGCTTTTGATCAGCTCTATATTGCGCAGGCTCTCTGTGGTAGCCCCGGCCAGTACATTGGTCTCACGCACGATGGTAGCCTGCACCTGTTTTATTTTCTGAGACAGGAAACGAATGCTGAGATAAAGTATCGTACTGGCTATGACATATACGATCACCATATAGCCATATACTACAAAGGAAGCCACCACTACGAAGACGATCCCAACGATCCCCATGAAGACCACATTAACAAAGTTATTGATGAACTTCTCCGAGTCTGTGCGGAGGCGCTGGAGGATATTCAGCGTAGAGCCGCTCTGCTTGTCCTCAAAATCCTGATAAGGCAGCTGCAGGGAGTGCTTCAGGCCATCAGTGTACACATCTGCACCGAAACGCTGGATCACGAGATTGGTAGTATAATCCTGAAATGCCTTTGCAATACGGCTCACCATAGCTACGCTGATGCTACCCAGGATCAGCAACAGGGCATTTCTGGTAAAGTCATCTACAGGTTTAGTACTGTTCTTGCCCACCAGGTCTATCACCTTGCCAAAGATGACGGGATCGAGCATGGAGAAAGTCTGGTTGATCGCTGCGAGCACAAAAGTGACAACAACGAGTCCGCGATATTTAGAAAGGTAGTGTAGGAGTAACTTCATAAGGGAAACACAAAATCAGGGTGCAAATATACGTCTAAACATATAAACGAACCAACAGGATAAAAATTGGGAAAAGGGAGGCTTTTACGCCAGCCTTTCAAAGATGTAGTAAGCGATAGCGCCCATCACTGCTGAGGCCGGTATGGTGAGTATCCAGGCCCAGACGATATTGCCTGCTACTCCCCAGCGCACTGCGCTGAGGCGCTTGGTCATGCCGGCACCCATGATGCTACCGGTGATGGTGTGTGTGGTACTGACAGGTATCTTGAGGCTGGTGACGAGGAAGAGTGTAAAAGCGCCCGCGGTCTCTGCACAGAAGCCCTCGAACGGTTTGAGTGCTGTGATACGCTGGCCCATGGTCTTCACTATACGCCAGCCTCCCAGCATGGTGCCGAGGCCCATAGCTACATAGCAGCCTACAGCCGCCCAGGTAGGCAGTGCGCCACCTTCCTTTACATTAAAAAAACCGGGAGCGTCCGGATGCTGGGCACTATAGCAGATCAGCCCCGCCCAGATGATACCCATCGTCTTTTGTGCAT
Organism: uncultured Chitinophagaceae bacterium; assembly: GCA_964537475.1. Taxonomy (GTDB): domain Bacteria; phylum Bacteroidota; class Bacteroidia; order Chitinophagales; family LD1; genus UBA1941. Next base: position 570,629 of record CAZIBY010000001.1, read on the forward strand.
CATTGCCGCCGTGGCCCACAGAGAAAAGCGCCGAAGATACAAGCTGCAGGCGGCGGAAGTACTTGTCTACCTTGGTCACCGGCAGGTTCTTGCAGATATTGATGATGATAACGGCAATAATGTAAGTAGCTACCATGCCGATCAGTGGTGCCAGTGGTATAAAGGCGAGGACTTTGATCAGCTTATCCATCACGATAGCATCTGTGCCGGCCTTGACCAGTGCAGCACCAGTGAAGCCTCCCAGCAGTGCGTGTGAGGAGCTGCTCGGCAGGCCCCAGTACCATGTGAGGAGGTTCCATATCGTAGCGCCGAGCATCGCGCCTATGAGCAGCGGTATGGTGATGATATTGCCGTGTACCATGCCCTTTACAGTATCCGCTACGCCATGGCTCTTGAAGAAATAAAAGGCGATCACATTGAAGAAGGCTGCCCAGACCACGGCCTGAAGCGGTGTGAGTACGCGGGTGGATACCACGGTGGCTATTGAATTGGCCGAGTCATGAAATCCATTGATGAAGTCAAAAACAAATGCAAGAATAATAAGTACTATGAGCAGTGTCATGTGTGTGGGTTAGGTCAGGACTATGAGTTCTTGATCAGGATCGTCTCTATCACATTGGCTACGTCTTCGCACTTGTCGGTAGCGGTCTCCATATTGGCCAGGACCTCTTTGATCTTGATCACCTTCACGGCATCTTTTTCATTGATGAAAAGCTGTGCTATAGCTCCGTCAAAAATATCATCAGCCTGGTTTTCAAGGCTATTGATACGGACCAGCGCCTCTTTCAGGCGGACCACATCTTTCATACCCTTGAGGGTAGATACGGCGGCGTGGACCTCGATAGCAGACTTCTCTATGACCTCGGCCAGCTGCTGCATCTCGAGAGTAAAGTCATCTATTTTATAAAGCTGTAGCCTTTTGGCGGAGCCATGTATGTAGTCTACGATATCATCCAGAGACGATGCCAGGTAATGGATATCCTCCCGGTCAAAAGGGGTAATAAAGTTTGTGCTCAGCTCAGTGAAAATCTCATGGGTAATGTCATCTCCCACGTGCTCCAGGTCTGAGATAGCTTTGATCAGCTCCACACGGCGGTCAGGTGCACCTGTGTTAAGCAGTTCATTGAATACGCGCGATATATCTACGAGGTTTTTAGAGGCTTTCTCAAAGAGCACGAAAAACTTTTTGTCTTTGGGAATAAAAAAGGAAAGGATGGATTCGAGTGCCATATTGGTTTGGTTTAAAGACGTGGTCAAATCTATGGATGCAAAGTTAACCCAATGTTAAGTCACACAACATGTGGAAATAAAAAAGCCCCGTGCGAACGAGGCTTTTAATGTATTGATAGCTAAATTACTTAGCGTACTTCTTCTTAAACTTGTCGATACGGCCGGCAGTATCTACAAACTTACTCTTGCCGGTAAAGAAAGGGTGAGACTCGTTAGAGATTTCCACCTTGACCAGTGGGTATTCATTACCATCTTCCCATACGATAGTCTCCTTAGAGCGGGCAGCAGACTTAGTGAGGAATGCCTTGTCGCAAGAGATGTCCTTGAAAACTACTGTCCTGTATTCTGTAGGATGAATTCCTTCTTTCATTGTCGTTTCTTTTTTGAGGACTGCAAATATAAGTATCTGCTTTCTATTTACCAAATATCATGTAACACAGATAGAAAAACGCTCAAAACCACATCCAAATCATTCAATAATATATTGATAATCAGCATCAAAACAATTATTCACATAACAGATCTCTTCCGCTTCCACCGGCGGTGAGACCAGAGCCAGTCTGAAGGGTCTGCGGCTATCTGCTGCTCCAGCAGGCGCACGCACCGCTCTATTATTTCCTGCTCTGATATGGCCTTCGGATCATCCGCCACCTCGGTGATGGTAGCCAGATATTTGCCTCTGCTCTGATATTTGACCGCCACATACAGCACAGCACAATCATGCTCCGTGGCAAAGTTGGCTGCGCCAAGGTAAAAGGCAGTGTCCTGATGCAGAAAAGTGGTCCAATAAGCCTTCCGTACATTCACCGGCCCTTGATCAAAGAGGAAGAAATGTAAAGATGATACGTCACTGTACTGCCCGCGCACGTGCCTCAGGTAGTCCCTCATAGATACCAGGTGCATACCATAGCGGCTGCGGGTACGCTTGATATAGCTATCAAAGTATTTATTGGTGAGAGGATTATAAAAGGCAAACAGACGCTGGGGGATCAGAGATGGTGCCACCAGACCAGCCCACTGCCAGGCACCGGCATGGCCGAGTACGACCACTACATTCCGCTTTTGATCCCAGTATGGCTGAAAGACCTCTCTCACGCCCGGCACGGAGATGCGCTCCTGCAGCTCCTCCGGGCTGATGGTCAGCGCCTTGATATTCTCTACCAGCATATCAGCAAAGTGACCGTAAAAGTCATGCGCCAGCCGGCTTATCTCAGCTTCTGTTTTGTCCGGGAAAGAATTTTTCAGATTGGTATAGATCACCGTGCGCCTGTAGCGCACCACATGCTCCAGCAGCCAGGCTACTCCATCTGCTATGACGTAGAGCGCACCGGTAGGAAGCAGCGATAGCAGGTAGAGAAAAGGTACGACCAGGATATAGAGTAGCATAATTATTTGCGCTGGAGTTCACTCTGAGGGATGCGGAGCTCACGGCGTTTCTTGCCATAGCGGCCATGTATCTCTATGATACAGGTCCGGTCACCTACAGGTCCGGTCACACTGATACGACCATAGTTGTGCCGGCTCAGATCAGTGCCCGGTATACGGGTAGCATTACTATACGCTCCAAAGAGCCTTCGGGGCAGCACCGGCGAGGTCAGCGGAGAGCAGGTAAAATCATACATGGGGTATCCATCTACGTTTTTCTTGCATATCTCGCTGTAGTGTTTATCTCCTGTCAGGAAGACCACTCCCTTAATATTGTTTTTGACGATGAAATCAAAAAGGTCCTGACGCTCTTTGGGGTATTGCTTATAGGTTTCCCCAAACTTATTATCATTTAATACCTGCGTACCTATGCAGATGAACTTGAAGGCAGCATCTGATAGTTGTAGCTTATTTTTCAGCCAGACCATCTGTGTCTCCCCCAGAAAATGCGCGGCGGAGTCTCCCGGAGCATCGCGGAAATAACGATCGTCCGTCATGAAGAATTCCGTGTCATAATACCTGAAAGAAAAGTAATTGCCATTAAACTGCTTTTGCTCGGGATATGTATTTGGCCAGAAGCTTTTGAATACCATAAGGGCAGAGTCTTTCAGCGCCCATGTACCATCGGCATCATTGGGGCCATAGTCATGATCATCCCAGATGGCGTAGTGCGGAGTAGAGGATAGAAAGGTCTTCAACTGCCTGAAACTGCGGCGCACACGGATATTGTGCATGAACATGGCATCCATGCTCTTGTAATCTTTGCCGGTCAGGTAGTAGATATTGTCTCCCAGCCAGAGCATAAAGTCGGCAGGGTGCTTCTTCATAGTAGTAAAGATATTGCTCTTGGCCCCGGGGAATACTGGACGCATCCAGTCTGTGCAGAGCAGCGCGCAGGAACCGGTATTGAAAGCAAAATCCCTGACAGGTACTGAGTCCTGTGTGCGGAAGGTGGTCTTGACGTTTGTTTTCCATCCTTCTATAGACACGAGCACATTATAGCTATGGCCGGGCTGTAGCCCGGTAAATTCAAATGTGAGGGATACTATGCCTTTCTCAGCCAGATAGCTGTAGTTGCTCGGGTAGATGACCTGCTTGGAAGAGGTATCGCCCAGTACGACAGCATTTTTCCCTTTGCCACTGTACCCTATCCAGATACGCGCGGAGGTGGTAGTGACCGAGCCTACTACCGGTCCTGCATATAGTCTGGCCTTCTGCGCCGACACGTGTATGGATAGGGACAAAAGGAACAATAATGCGGCTAGATACTTCAAAGCTATATGATTGAGGAGCCTAATATAAATGAAAGCACCAAAAGTGGAAACTGATATTCAGCGACTAGCAGCTCTGCATCGGTATGGTAGCGGGGGCGTATATATTTCGCTCAAAGTATCTTAAATTGTAGCACTGTTTTTCATCTGATATTGATCATACACTATGCATTGGAGTTTTAGGTTCAGGAGGCATGTGGTCTTTCTGAGCAGGTTATTCTGGGAGGCCTACCGGGAGCGCATCCTGCTGAGCATCGTAGCCACTTTCCTCTTTGCTATGCTCATAGCCCTGCTGAATCATTTCTACTACGGGCATGGGTTCTGGGAAAAGTACCAGGCCGAGGCCGGTATAGACAAGTTCTTTTGCGAGTATACGGACATGAAGCGCATCGTGCGCCAGCCGTTTAATACATTTACCAACTTTATCTACCTGATCATTGCCATTTTTGCATTCAGCAAGGGGCTGGAGGATATCAAAAAGAAGCGCGCCTACAACCTCATCACTGCCAATCGCTTTTATTCCTTCACGCTGGCAGCTATTGCGCTCTACACTTTTGCAGGCAGTACCCTGTTTCACTCCTCGCTGATAGATTTCTTTTCTGACATGGATTTCTCTGCGGTGTACAGTATCTCGCTCTTTCCCCTGATGTACTTTACACACCGGGTGGTGCTCACTGTGATGAAAAAGCCAACCAATATCAGACGGTCTACGGAGCGGCTATTTTTCATAGGTATCTTCTCTGTCCTGTATATATTCCTGTCGTTTCACCTGGATATGCAGATCATACACCCTGCGGTAGCTATCATAGTAGGACTGCTGGTACTGGCAGGTGTCTATCTGGAGATGAGAGATCCCGGCCAGACCAATAAGGATTATCTCATCGCTACCTTTGTGAGCATAGTGATAGCCGGTATCTTGTTTGAGATGGATATCAAGCATCTCTTCTGCGCGCAGCTCGGCAGGGTGACGCCGCACAGCCTGTGGCACATCTTCAATGGCATGTCTATCTTCTTCCTCTACCTCTACATCCGTAGTGAGCGGTATGATCCGGAGTTTGATACTCTGCGTCGGGACCTTCGCCGCCGTTAGAAGTCAAAATCCTGCCTGAAATTCTTGCCGGTAGGTATTACTGCCTTATTGCTCATCACCACTTCAGACAGGTTGTATGATTTTACTTTGGGCAAGGCGACGATATAAGATTTATGGATACGCCGAAACCGGTCAATAGGTAGCTGCTCTTCCATCCTTTTGAGAGAGTTGAGTGTAATGATCGTTTCTGTATCTGTGATGATCTTAATATACTCCCCCCAGCCCTCCATGTAGATGATCTCGTGGAGGAAGATCTTTATATCCTTATAGTCTGCCTTCACAGTGATATACGGCCCACCTATCACAGCGGCGCTAGCCTGCATGAGCTGGTATTGCTTCACCGCGCGGTTTACCGCATTCTCAAATCGCTCAAATGAGATGGGCTTGACCACAAAATCTATCACGTTCAGCTCAAAGGCCTGGACGGCGTACTGCGGATTGGCAGTCGTAAATATGACCAGCGGTTTAGTCTTGAGGTTATTGACCAGGTCTATACCGTTGATCTGCGGCATCTGAATATCTGTGATGAGTAGGTCCACCGGGTGCGTATCCATATACTCAAATGCCTCTTTGGGTTTGCCAAACACTTTGAGCAGGTGGATATCGGGCAGCCGCTTTACATAGACATCCATGAGTTGCTGTGCCAGAAATTCATCATCTATGACGATCGTTTTGAGCCTCATTGCTGTGGTATAGTGAGATGAACAGAAAAAAAATTGCCAAGGTCAGATACCTCCATGGCATAGCTACTGCCGTAGGATAGGTCGAGCCTGCGCCGCACATTGCGCAGGCCTATGCCTCCTACCTCACTGGCTGGCACCTTGATGGCATCTGTCGTATTGCTGATGGCGATATGCAGGCCGGCATCTGCCACCTTTATCTCCACACGTATATAGCCATCCGGATTGTGATCTATGTCTGAGTACTTAAAGGCATTCTCCATGAGTGGGATCAGCAGCATCGGCTCTATCTGTATATCATCGCGCAGGCCTGCCTCAGAGAGCTCCACATTGGCAGGGTGCTCATATTTCAGCTGATGGAGCGCTATGAAGGAACGCATAGCCTCCATCTCTTTGCGGAGCGGTACACGCGGGCCATCGCACTCATAGAGCAGGTAGCGCAGCAGGTCTGACAACCGCATCAGAGCGTCGGCTGCCTTATCCGATTTTTGCAGTATGAGCGTGTATAGATTGTTCAGGGTATTGAAGAGAAAGTGTGGCTGCATCTGAGATTTTAACAGCAGTAGCTCTGTACTGACCTGCTCGCGCTCTTTCTCTGCATACTTCCGCTCATAATCCAGTCGGGACAGGGAGAGGCGCAGCATCACACTAAACGATGCAACCGTCACATTGGTGAAAATGATGACAAAGAATTTCTTGCCCCGCGTATCTACCAGATGATGAGGAAAGCGGGCATCCAGGTGAAACCGTACAGCCAGCAGGAGCATCTGCATGACCAGCATGTAGGCAACAAACTCCAGATAGCGCTGCCGCTCAAAATAGTAGGGCGTGAGCAGCAGGAAGCAGAGATAGAAATTGACCGCGTAGCAGATACCCATCACCAGGCTACGCTCTACTGCGCCTGCCCAGGTCAGCTCTGACTGAGTGATCAGGATCATGGAGAACAGCAGGAAAAACCAGAAGCCCACTTGCTGTATTATGGAGAAGCCCCTCATCAGGATTAAAAATACCTGATTTACAACTTTGTGTCACAGACTCCCATCAAACTGTCCTTTTTATCTATGAATCCTTCGTATTCTATGAATTCGAGGAATAAAACCTAGGGATGGCAGATTCGCAAATAACTCAGACAGTTAATGTCGAACTTCGGATCGTGACAAAATCATGACAAAAGTCACTTCATCTTAAACCTTTTCCTTATTTTCAAATCATACCAAAAAAATCTCATGAAAAAAATTCTCCACGCACTGATCGCTGCCTGTATGCTGGCCCCGCTGGCCACCAGCGCCTCCGGCACTGACTCTGTGCCTACGTGGTCATCGTCTATTGCTTGCATAGTGTACTCGCACTGCACTTCCTGCCACAATCCGACAGGTATCGCACCTTTTTCTCTGATGTCGTATGCGGATGCTTTCCTCGAGATGGCCCCCATGAAGCATGACGTGACCCAAAAGATCATGCCCCCATATCTGCCCAATACATCCTATCAGAAATATGCTGATATGCATATCCTCTCTGATGCCGAGATCCAGACCATAGCGGCATGGGTAGATGCCGGAGGTCCGATGGGCGATACGACACAAGCCCCTCCAGCACCAGTGTATATTAGCAATGTACAGATCACTAATCCTGACCTGACAGGCAGGATACCTGATTTTACGGTACCATACACGGGCAGTGACCTCTATCGCTGCTTTGTGATCACCAATCCCCTACCTTCCACGCAGTATATCAAGAGTCTGGAAGTAATACCAGGAGACAGGTCTGCTGTCCACCACGTGCTGGTATATCAGGATACATCATCCGCACTACTGACAGCATTGGATAGCGCAGGTGCCGGGCCGGGATATACTAACTTTGGTGGCACCGGCAGTCAGAAGTCCACACTCGTAAATGGCTGGGTGCCGGGGTCTGGGGTGTACACTACACCTGCAGGCATGGGTATCAAGATACCCGCGGGTGGCCGTATAGTGGTACAAATACACTACCCTGTATCTGCACAAGGCAAACTGGACTCTACGAGGGTCAACATCAAGTTTACTCCTACTACATCAGGTATCCGCAATGTGACCCTGACACCGATCCTAAACTATATCACAGATATGACGGACGGGCCCATCGTGATCCCCGCAGACTCCATCAAGACGTTTCATGAGCAGTACACACTGCCGGCAGTCAACGTAACCGTACTGGGCATAGCGCCACATGCCCACCTGGTCTGCCGCAGTATGAAGGCGTGGGCGGTAGATCCTGCCGGCGACACGATCCCTCTGATAGATATCCCCAGGTGGGATTTCCACTGGCAGGGTTTCCATCCATTCCAGAAGCCACTAAAGATACCGGCCAGCTCTACACTATATGGCATAGCTACCTATGATAATACATATAACAATCCTGACGGCCCGCGTCCGCTGCAGACTGTGACCGCTGGAGAAGCGACCACGGATGAGATGATGCTTTTCTACTTCTCCTATCTGGTCTACCAGAATGGAGACGAAAATATAATCATAGACACGGCCTCTCATGATGCTCACTACATGAACTGCCAGCCACGACTCGAGCAGATAGATACTACCAACGGCCCTAATGCGGTGGCCGCAGTCACAAACGCTAATCTGATCAGGATCTATCCTAACCCTGCGCAATCTATACTCTACTATGAAAGCGCTGAGGCAGTGAGCGAGATCACACTAAGTGATGTCACAGGGCAGTCCGTCCAGGTGCTCACGGCTCCGGAGAAACTAGGACAGGTATCACTATCAGGGCTAAGCTCCGGTATTTACCTTATAAAGGTAACAGACACGAAGGGTACATCCAGTATTCATAGATTTGTGAAGGAATAGATAACTCCATCATACTGAAAAAGCCCCGGCGTCTAAACATCGGGGCTTTTTTATTTCTAATTCTTCATGCAATCCCGCTAGAACTTTAAAAGGGAAAATAAACCCCATATTGGGGTGGATTTTGCAGCATGAATTTTGCTGTTATATTGATCCCTGTTCTTATATAAACAACCATACACCCATAATGCCTGTAAAAAAGGATCTCAAAATAATGCTGGCCGATGATGACGAGGATGACAGAGAGCTTTTTGCGCAGGCTGTAGCGTCCAGCTTGCCGCAGGCCGAGCTGACTCTGGCTGAAAACGGCTGCATGCTGCTTCAAAAGCTAATGGATAGCCCGATAGATGCGCTACCAGATGTCTTATTTCTAGATATGAATATGCCCATCAAAAACGGAAAGGAATGCCTCGCCGAGATCCGTGCTTCAAAGTCTTTAGCCAATATTTCCGTCATTATTTATTCCACCTCCGGCAATCAGGAACAAGTAGATGAAATGTACGAGCAGGGTGCTGACCGGTATATCCGCAAGCCTAGCTCCTTTTCCGTTTTGAAAGAAATGATGGAGCTGATAGGCTCTATGGACTGGTGCGGCCATCAAAGACCGGACAGGCAGGATTTCGTATTGCTCCAGACACCTAAAAATATGCAGAGATGAAAGTAGGTATACCTGAAGTCAACGGAGTGAAAAAGAGCCTGCATTTCCTGCCGCTCTTCATTGCTTTTATACTAGAGCAACGGCTGGAAGCTTTTATAAACCTGCAGTGGCAGCTATCAGAGCAGGTAGAGGCACCTATCATGAAATACTTCTCTGCGATACCTGAGCAGGACCGCATGAAGATATCCGTAGAACCCACCAGAGAGTATTGGAGCTATATAGTGCGTGGAGAGATGGAGGCGCAAATAGAAGATGCCCTGCAGAAATGGGTAAATAATCAGCTGCCTATCATAGGCAGGGACCAGCTGGTAGCAGAAGATATTACAAAGGCGCAATATGTCAGGCGCACCGCCTTATTGCAACTGCTGCCCGAGTACACGCAGGATTTCAGCATGTACCGGGAGATCAGCGCTGAGATAGATTATTACCTCCAGGAGGTTACTTCCCGCTCCTTCAAAGTCTTCATTGACCTACAAAACGAACGTCTGCGCAAAGGCAATCAATTTGCCGAGGCCCTGATCAACTCCAGCACCGACCTCATCATGGCATTTGACAATGAACTGCGCCTCATATCCATGAATAACAAGGCCCTGGAGCGCTACCATTTTGTCTTAGGAGAGGTCATAGGCCGGCCTGTGCATGAGCTATTCCCTCAGATCAAGGGAACGGCCATCCAGGCTGATCTGAAGCGTGTACTCACCGGAGAGAATGTACGGTATAACCATACCAAATCGCTCATCAATGGAGAGGATTTGTTTGACATGCATATGCTGCCGCTATCAGATGGTGCCGGAGGTGTATATGGGATACTCAGCGTAGCACACCTGGTCACAGATACCGCCAAGGCAAACCTGAAGATCAGCGAACTGAACTATGATCTGCAGGAGAAGAGTGAAATGCTGCGCCGCAATGAAGAGCAGTACCAGAAGATGATAGCCGAGGTACAGGACTATGCCATCATACTGATGGATACAGATGGTACGATCAGAAACTGGAATATGGGAGCCACTAAGATCAAAGGATATACAGCCGATGAGATAGTAGGAAAGAACTTCCGGCTTTTCTACAGTGAGCAAGACCGCAAGGATCAGCTACCGGAACAACTCATCGGCCTAGCCAGCAAAAACGGGCGGGCCACACACGAAGGCTGGCGGCTGCGCAAGGACGGCACCAGATTCTGGGGTAGTGTGGTGATCACTGCACTCCATGATGCAGATGGCACGGTGGTGGGTTTCTCAAAGGTGACACGCGATCTGAGTGAGCGTAAAATAGCAGAAGAACAACTCAAGGCTAACAACAAGCTTCTCGAAGAGAATAATGAGATGCTCATGGCTAAAAACAAGGAGCTGCGGGCGTTTAATCACGTAGCCAGTCATGATCTGCAGGAGCCGCTGCGCAAGATACGTACCTTTGCCAATATGATACTGGACCCTGATACCCAGGCCACAGAAGAACGTAAAAAAGAACTGCTGCAACGTATCATCACCTCGAGCAAAAATATGCAGCAGTTTATAGATGATCTACTGATATACTCCAAGGCGCATGACGTTTCCTCTCAGTATGAGGATATAAATCTGAATGGCATATTGGAGCGCGTGAAAGAGGAATCAATAAATCCCGAAGAAGGCAGAGAGATAAGGATCACATGGCAAAAGCTGCCGCATATACATGGGGTACCGGTGCAGATGTACCAGCTATTTCAAAACCTGATAGGCAACTCAATAAAGTATTCGAGAGCCGGACAGCCGATTCATATTGATATCGATTATACGCAGGTGCCCGGATCTGACATACGGCACGGCCATGCGCATGCCGGTTCGCTTTATCACCTGATCACGGTGACTGATAATGGGATCGGTTTTGACCAGGAGTATGCAGAGAAGATATTTGAGCCATTTCAGAGGCTGCACGCCAAGAGTCAGTATTTTGGCTCAGGTGTGGGGCTGGCCATCTGCAAAACAATAATGAAGAACCATTCAGGCTTTATCTATGCCAAGGGCGAACCTGATAAAGGCGCCTCCTTTTTCGTCGCCTTGCCTCTGTCATGATCTGGCCAGAAGGGATGGCTTCATGGTCAGGTTGATACGCTTGCGCGGTACGTCTACCTCTACCACTTTGACAGTTACCTTCTGATTGAGCTTGAGCGCAGCAGATGGATCACTGATAAATTTGTCTGCTATCTGTGAGACATGTACCAGTCCATCCTGCTTCACACCTACATCTACGAAAGCACCAAAGCGCGTGATATTCGTCACTACACCAGGCAGCACCATTCCGACTTTGACATCTTCTATTTTGAAAACCTCATGTGAGAATTCAAACTGCTCCGCCTCGCTGCGCGGATCCAGGCCCGGCTTGCGTAGCTCGGCCAGAATATCATTCAGTGTATGCGTGCCGACTGTATCTGAGATGTATGACTGGGCATTTACCTCTGCTATCTTGCTTTCATTGCCTATCAGTTGTTTCACATCTGTGCTTATTTCCTTGGCTATGCGCTCTACCAGTGCATATGCTTCCGGGTGTACAGCACTTGCATCCAGGGGGTTATCACCGTCTTTGATACGGAGAAAGCCTGCGCACTGCTCGTATGCTTTATCTCCCAATCTAGGCACTTCTTTTAGCTGCTTGCGTGAAGAGAATTTGCCCACCTCTTTGCGATAGATGATGATATTTTCTGCAAGAGTAGGGCCAATACCTGATACATAGGATAACAAATGCTTACTAGCCGTATTGAGGTTCACGCCTACTGCATTCACACAGGATACGACGGTCTGGTCCAATTTATCTTTGAGACGGAATTGATTCACATCATGCTGGTATTGCCCTACGCCGATGGATTTGGGATCGATCTTCACCAGCTCTGCCAGAGGGTCCATGAGCCTGCGCCCTATCGATACTGCACCGCGCACGGTCACATCCTGATCAGGAAACTCCTCACGCGCTACCTCTGACGCAGAGTATACAGAAGCACCATCTTCATTTACCATAAAGAGCTGCACCGGATGATCGAAAGTAATACTCCGTACAAACTTCTCCGTCTCGCGGCCCGCTGTGCCATCGCCTATGGCGAAGGCATCGATCTTATAGCGCTCTACCAGGTACTTGAGCTTTGCAGCTGCCTCCTGATCCTTGCTTGCATTATCCAGCAGAAATATGAGATCGGTCTTTTGCAGGTCGCCCTTCTCATCGAGGCAGACGATCTTACACCCCGTGCGAATGCCCGGATCTATAGCGAGGATACGCTTGGGGCCAAGTGGTGACGAGAGTAGCAACTGGCGTAGATTCTCCGCAAAAACCTTGATCGCTTCCTCCTCTGCCTTATCGCGCAGCAGCATGCGAAACTCAGTCTCAAACTGAGGCTGCAGCAGGCGTTTGTAGCAATCTTTGATGGCCTTCTTAAACTGATCCTGGCATGGGCCGCTACCCTCTATATACATCCGCTCGAGGTCTTGTAATACAAACTCCTCCTCCGGCTCTATGCTCATACGCAGAATGCCCTCTGTGACACCACGGAAAACCGCAAGAATACGATGCGAAGGAATCTTTGACACCAGCTCCGAGTACTCAAAGTAGTCACGATATTTTGTGCCCTCCTCTTTCTTATCCGGCCATACCGTCGCTATGGTCTTGCCAAAGCGCTCAAACTTGCGGCGTACTTTGGAGCGGACGTCAGCATCCTCACTGATCCACTCCGCTATGATGTCACGCGCACCAGCCAGCGCTTCATCTGCGGTCAGTACTTTATCATTGACAAAACCCGCTGCTACCTTATCCAGATTACGCTCGGTCATCTCGTCTATGATATGCGCCAGTGGCTCGAGGCCGTTCTCGCGGGCTATCATGGCACGAGTGCGGCGCTTCGGCTTGTAGGGCAGGTAGATGTCCTCCAGCTCTGCCAGCGTGGTAGCTGCATCTATTTTGGCCATCAGGTCATCGGTCATCTTACCCTGCTCAGTGATAGACTTTATGATCACCTCTTTGCGGTGATAAAACTCATCCAGTTGCTTTTTGAATGTTTCTATCTGCCCGATAGCTACCTCATCCAGGTTACCCGTCTTATCCTTGCGGTAGCGGGCTATAAATGGTATGGTAGCGCCTTCGGCGAAAAGCTCCAATACTGCTATGACACTCCTCACAGGCACATTGGCCAGGCGGGCTATTTCTTTGCTATGATCTTCCATTGTTGACCTCTGACAACCCTCTCCCAAGGAGAGGGCTTAAATCCAATTAATAAAAATGGACTGCGAAAGTAAAATTTGCGGTGACACGCGTGGGCAAGAGTTAATCACAAAATGAGGCGATAGCAGAGGCGATCGTCATGGGTGCCATCAGGCCAGAGTACATTGTCCATATGCGTATAAACGAAGCCAAATTTCTGATTCGCTGCTTTTGAGATATGGTTGTCACGGCGGTGGTGCACTTCCAAAGATTTATACCCCACTGAACGCGCCCAGTCTATCCGTGCCTGATAAAGGAACGCAGACAAACCTTTATTCCTGTATTCGCTTCGGATATATGATGCGATGAGCAGTGCACAAGTGGGGTCGATACGTAATTGCGCGGCACCCGTCAGGCCTATGCAGGTTTCGCCATCATACAGTCCCCAGAAAGCCCAATAGTCATCCTGAGCCAACATATCTATCCAATGTTGATCTGCACGTGCAGCCTCCTCATGATGCCTGGCGCCAAAAAAGTGCGGTTCATTTTGCAGCGCTTCCAGCCGAATGTCTTTCAGCGCCTGCCAATCTTCTGTGGTGTAACGTCTCAATGTGATCATAACCTAAGATAAAACAAAAACAGCCCCGATGAAACCGGAGCCGTTGCAAAAAATATTGATGTCAATTGTTATCTACCAGGCATGCCCTTCATCATACGGCCTGCGGCGCTCATCTTCTGCATGCTCTTCATCATCTTCTTCATCTCTTCAAACTGCTTGATGAATGCATTCACCTCCTGTATCGTATTGCCGCTACCCTTAGCCAGGCGCTGACGGCGACGGCCATCTATGAGGTCGGGTTTTTCACGCTCCTCCGGGGTCATAGAGAGGATGATCGCCTCTACTTTCTTGAAGGCATCGTCCTTGATATCCACGTCCTTGAGAGCTTTGCCCATACCCGGTATCATACCGAGCAGGTCCTTCATATTACCCATCTTCTTGATCTGCTCCAGCTGATAGAGGAAGTCATTGAAGTTGAATTGGTTCTTGCTGATCTTGGCCTCGAGTTCACGGGCCTTCTTCTCGTCGTACTGCTCCTGTGCTTTCTCTACGAAGCTCACGATATCACCCATGCCCAGAATACGCGTAGCCATACGCTCAGGGTAGAAGATATCGAGCGTGTCGACTTTCTCTCCGCTGGAAATAAACTTGATCGGCTTGCCTACTGTGTAGGTGATCGTAAGGGCTGCACCACCGCGCGTATCGCCATCGAGCTTGGTCAGTACCACACCATCGAAGTTCAGGCGCTCGTTGAAGGCCTTGGCCGTATTCACGGCATCCTGACCAGTCATGGAGTCTACTACGAAGAGGATCTCGTTCGGGTTGGTCTTAGCCTTCACCGCACTTATCTCGTTCATCATCTCCTCATCCACTGCGAGACGGCCTGCGGTATCTATGATCACCACATCGTTACCATCTGCTTTTGCTTTGGCTATACCTGCGAGGGCGATGCCTACAGGGTCTTTGCTTTCCTTATCAGCGAAAACCGGCACGCCGATCTTCTCACCGAGTACCATGAGCTGGTCTATCGCCGCAGGGCGGTATACGTCACCAGCCACCATAAGCGGCTTCTTAAATTTCTTGGTCTTGAGGTAGTTGGCCAGTTTATGGGTAAAGGTAGTCTTACCGCTACCCTGCAGACCAGCTATCAGAATTATAGCCGGAGTACCTTTGATATTGAAGTCAGACTCCTTGCCACCCATCAGCTCAGTCAGCTCGTCGTGCATGATCTTGGTGATCATCTGGCCCGGAGAGACTGCTGTGAGGACACCTGTATTCAAGGCCTTTTCACGCACGCGGTCGGTAAAGTCTTTAGCGATTTTATAGTTGACATCCGCGTCTACGAGGGCGCGACGGATCTCCTTGACGGTTTCCGCTACGTTGATCTCTGTGATCTTTCCTTGCCCCTTGAGGGTTTTGAAGGCCCCCTCTAACCGTTCCTGTAAATTCTCAAACATGATGTATAGTCCACTGTCAACGGTCTACCGTCAACGAATTTTTAGATGGGCGAAAATAAGAAAAGGTCGGCACTACTGCCAACCTTTTACTAATGACATAAAACCGACCTGAATTTTACTGAATGACAGAGTAGCAGCAGGAGGTAAAAGTCGTATTGCTGATCGTGAAAGTATTTCCGTTCATATCCTCCACAGAGCCGGAGATCGTACCGGAGATCGTGTGGGCTGTAGCATCACATGCAGTGATGACCACAGATCCTGATCCGTTCACAGGCAGGTAGATATTGTTATCATATGTCACCAGCACGCCCACGCAGGCAGTCTGATTGCTATTGCAGGGGTTAGCGGTAGCATCCAGATAATAGGTACCGGTCCGCATACCATCACCTACTTTGCCATCGCGATAGTCAGATATGGAGATGATGAGAGTTTTTCCTGTACTATTAGTAGCACGTAGGTCAAACCTTTTGGCATCTATACCATTAGACGTAGCCTTTAGCAGGGTATTCTGAAAGGAGGCTGCAGTAAAAGCGGTCCCACCCAGCGTAGCAGTCATGGATCCTGAGGTGCAGGTGCCATTGTTGGTAGTAGTATTGTTTTTAGAGCAGGAAGACAGGACAGAAGTCAGCGCTATAGCTACTATAGCAAAAGGGATGGCGATCTTTTTCATCGTTTTCATTTTAATGGTAAAAAATAATTGCGTTGCGAAAATAAAAAAGGCCGGCAAATCAGCCGACCTTTCTTGTTTAATATTTTGGGAACTGAGATCAATAGTATGTCAACCTGCGTACACCGGCGAGGTGACGCGCCAGGCGCACTACCTGGCAGGTGTAGCCATACTCATTGTCATACCAGGCGTAGACCACGATATTTTGGCCGTCTTCTGAGACTATGGTGGCATGGCTGTCTATCTCGCAGGCGTGGCTATTGCCCACTACGTCGCTGGATACCAGCTCGGCATTCATAGAGTAGTCTATCTGCTCTACCAGCTCACCGTACAGCGAAGATTTCTTCAGCAGGGCATTCACTTCGTCTACAGATGTCTTCTTTGACACGCGCAGGTTCAGGATAGCCAGAGATACGTCCTGTACCGGTACGCGCACTGCGTTTGAGGTCAGGAGACCCTTCATTTCAGGATATATCTTGGTCACAGCCTTGCCCGCGCCGGTCTCAGTGATCACCATATTGTTTGGTGCGCTGCGCCCGCGGCGGGACTTCTTGTGATAGTTGTCCAGCAGGTTCTGGTCATTGGTATACGCGTGTACAGTCTCTATGTGGCCGCGCTCGATACCGAGGGAGTCCTTGATCACTTTGATCACCGGAGCTATCGCATTGGTAGTACAGCTGGCAGCGGTGAAGATCTTTCCATTCTTTCCGTCAAACTGCTCATGGTTGACACCATACACGATGTTAGGCAGGTCACCCTTGCCCGGAGCGGTGAGGATCACCATGCCGGCACCCTTAGACTTCAGGTGCTCGCTGAGGCCCTTTTCATCGCGCCATGCGCCGGTATTATCTATGATGATAGCGTCCTCTATGCCATAGGCCGTGTAGTCTACCTCAGATGGAGAGGAGGCTGTGATCATGTGCACACGGTGGCCATTGATGATGATGGAGCTATTCTCTACATCTGCCTCTATCACACCTGCAAAACGCCCATGCACAGAGTCCTTGCGCAGCAGGGAGGCACGCTTGGCCAGGTCGTCGGTAGCCTTGTCGCGCGTCACGATGGCACGGAGACGGAGGCGCTGGCCACCACCGGAGTGCTCGATGAGCACCCTCGCTGCCAGACGGCCTATACGGCCAAAGCCATAAAGAACCACATCGCGTGGCTTGATCTCTTTTTTGTCTTTGCCTATGAAGTTCTTCAGCTTCTCAGCTACAAAAGCATCATAATTATCACTGCCTGACTCTACAAACTCTGTGCATAGGCGACCTATATCAATACGTGATGGAGCGAGGTCCAGCTTAGCTATAGCCGTTGCAATATTGAGAGACAGAGACACCGGGAATTTCAGCTCTGTGAATTTCTCAGCATACGCATGGTCGCTAAGTATTTCGCTGATCTTCTTGTCAAACAATTTGCGACGGAAAAGTACGAGTTCTACAGATTTTTCGAGTTGCAGTTTGCTGGCGGTATCGAGCAGCGCGAGGGCGGCCTGCTCCTTGCCTATCCACTGCTGCAGTTCAGATGCATATTGATCCTTCATAATGGAAGCGTGTTTAAAGCGGATAAATGAAATCTAAGACGGCGCAAAAATAAACGCTTCTACTGGAGTAGCAAATAAAATAAACGCCTATACGCAGGCAGCGAAAAGCAATATAAATCAGCGTTTTACAAAACAATGGCCGCGGCGGTGGTAAATGCCGTCTTCCAGCTGTATAGCAGGATTGTCTATATCAGAGTCGTCTGTTGCCTTTACCCGTATACCATTAAAGGATATTTGCACCAGGGCCTCGTAGAGGTAATCTATGATCTTGCCATTCTCGTCAGGGGCTATTTTGAAATCATACGTTGCTATATTGAGTAGTATCTTTTTCTGGCCCGGGTCTATGATGATGATATGCTTTGAGCGAGTGCTGCTGGACGGCTGCAGGCTGAAAAGTGAATAGCGGATCACCAGCTCCCGCTCGGGTATATCGCCTATATTCTGAAACCAGGCGGAGTCTATGTACATCTCTTCATTCTGATAGGGCGCAAAACTTTGTCCGTGTATCAGTAGGAGTGCTCCCTTCCTCCTTTGCTCCAGGATCAGATCAGAGCCGCTATAGTACAGGTTAAAATGCTTGTCACCGGCCATGCGCAGAAAAGCATCTACATCGGCGCTTTTATCCAGCACCTCATATTTCAATGGTGAGGAGCAAATAGAATCTTTCTCTGCAGCCACTGATAAGAGCGGCAGGCAGAGCAAAATCAATATCATCCATTTCATCTGTTTCATAGTCAGTTTGCTTTTATAGCTGTGGCCGTACAGGGCTGCCCTCCCAGTCTGTACCCGGTGCCAGCATTTCGCCTTTCATGACAAGAGAGAGAGCGGACAGCAGGGTATCGTCTCCTACCTGGCTATCGTACAGCACTATAGAGCGCGCACCAATACTGCTGCGACTACCCATTTTCACTTTTCCGATCTTCATGACCCGATCTTCGAAAAGGTGCGTCTGCGGCCCGCAGTCACTATTCAGCGCCGTATCATCACCTATCGTCACCATATCAAATTCAGTGATATCGAGTGTATTGAGCCAGGCGCGCCTGCCTATTTTCACTCCGAGCATTCGCAGTGCTATGGGTAGCCAGGGAGTACCTTTGAGGTATTCGAGCAGAAAAGTCTTAGACAAAGACTCATAGGTAGCGGTCACCGCCTCACTGAACCATACCGGCCGCGTCCACATAGGGTGGTGCGCCTCTTTGTATCTACCTACCAGCAGCCACTTCATAGCCACAGTGATCAGGAACGCCGGTAAACCGATAATGGTCAGATAGTAAACAGGGAAAAACATGACCAGCATCCATATGGGGCGGTCTACTATCAGCCCGTGGCAATAGCCAATGAAAACAACACTGAGGCAGATGACTGCGGTCTGAGGAATAATGATACGGATCAACTCGATAGTGGCGCGCGCCAGTCTGCGCAATAGAGATGGTGTATGAGTCAGAGTACGCGCATATGGATAGCTCTGCTGCCTGTGTGGCAGTGATATGGCCGGTGAGCCAAACCAATCACTACCTGGCTGCTGTGCTATCTGCTCCTGGGTGGGTGGTGTGGAGAGCACACCTACCAGCATATCATCAGGCATCTGATAGCCCTGCGGTATCAGCGCGCTATTTCCCACAAAGCTATTGCTACCTATCGCCGTGCGGTCCAGTATCAGGCGCTGCCCACGTATATCGGCCTCGCCTAGTGTCACAGCATCTGCTATGAAAGACTCCTCCCCTATCTCAAACAATGGATGCGTCACGTTATTGGCAGTAGATATTTCAGTGTTCTTGCCCACTTTGGCACCGAGAGCCCGAAACATAGAGGTGACATACACAGTGGCGTAGATCGGATGAACTACTATCAGCGAGAGCGCCATGAGCTGCTCCGAAAGCCACTTGCGGATATAAGTGAGGCTATGTACAGGATAGGTGCCTGGCCGCATACCACGCTGCAGCAGGCGAGTCAGTACTACTGTCTGCAGTACAAATATCAAGACATATGATAGCGCTAATAGAGGCGTCCACACGAGATAGTGAAAGTCGTAGTCTCCCACGGTAGTATTATCCAGATAGTTCAAGCCCAGCAGCGCCGGTAGCAAAGGCACGAGCATGGCAAATGGAAAAACTAAAAGCAAAGCCGCGAAAACAGTCTTATAGATCAGTAGCTCATGAGGTGCAGCCTCTAGTGGCTGAGGCAGGTCAGCTATACTGCGCGTGGCTATACATTGTGCCGGGCTGCCATGCCACACCTCTCCCTTCTTGATTGTTTTACCGGACGGTAGTGCGCTGAGGTCACCGAGTTCTCCCCACTCCTCTATCACTGTATCACCAGCTATGACGGCACTGCTGCCTATATAGGCGTGGTCTCCTATTTTTATCTCCCTTATCTTGAGCAGGCCATCTTCCACCCATGCATTATTAAATAATACCTGGGAGCTGATACTGACATCACTACCTATCGTCAGAAGGTCTTCCGCCCCTATTTTTGCGGCAGCTATCTGGGCATCAGGGGCTACCTTTACGCCCATCCAACGCAGATACATAGGATAAAGCGGTGTACCATTCAAAAACTCCATCTGTGCCAATCCCTGCACAGTATTGACCAGCCACCAGCGGAAGTAATATGTGCCCCATAGCGGATAATCTCCGGCCCGGAAACGGCCTATTACGATCCACTTGATCAAAACTGCTACTATAGAAAACAGCGGTGGCATCAGGCTGAAAAAACCCAACGCACCGAGTATAGCGTATCCGTAGCTATCTGTGGCCTGCTGGATATAATAGTACCCAAGGTATGGCACGAATATCTGCAGGGCAAAAAGCGTATAAATACCTAACAGGGCCACCGACTGGGCCAGCCAGCAGAGCAGGTAGCGTCCGGATGGGATAGCATGAAAAATCCGCTTTTCTTTTCCGATGGTAGCTTCTGCCTGCTTGCTTTCCCAATCAGTGATGAGGCTGCTCAGAGGCCTATGCTGGTATACATCTCTGATAGAGGCTGTGGTCAAACCTCCCTCCCTGCGCATACGCGATACAAAAGCGGCGGCCAGGAGAGAGTGCCCACCCAGATCAGTGAAAAAATCATCCGACTCTAGTATGTCTCTTCCGGGGAAAATCCCTTTCAGTATCGCCTTTACCCGCTGAGGCAGTGGAGCATCGCTGTCTACCTGCTCTGGAGTTATCTGCCGGGCCGCCTGATCAAATATGGCCGGGCGGGGCAGCGATTTTCGGTCTATCTTGCCACTGGGCAGCCGCGGCATCTCCGGCATGGATAGGATCACTGCCGGCACCATATACGGCGGCAGTACCTTGGCCAGTTCGCCACGCAGCACTTGCTCATCAAATTGTGCAGCATCCTCCATCTGCACATATCCTATCAACTCATCTTGCCCATTGTTATCCTTGCGCACCGCCACGGCAGCTGCAGATACCCCTACCTGTGTATGCAGTTGGTTTTCTATTTCTCCCAGCTCTATGCGGTAGCCGCGCAACTTGATCTGATCATCTATGCGCCCGTGAAACTCCACCTCACCATCGGGCTGCATAGTCACTGCATCACCAGATAGATACATGATATCGCCGGGGAGCGCTGCTAATGAAGCAGTCTTAGTCCGAAACTTATCTGCGGTGAGATCAGGCCTATTGACGTAGCCAGCGCTCACTCCAGGCCCTGTGATGACCAGTTGTCCCTTTTGCCCGAAGGGAACGAGCTCATATCGCTCATCCACTACGGCCATATTGTAATTTGGCAGTGGTTTGCCAATGGTGATCTTATCTCCTGCGCGCAGCTCGGTATAGCTCGCACTGACAGTGGTCTCAGTCGGGCCATACCCGTTGAAAAATTTTCGATCGCCGGTTGCCCACTTACTCAATACCTGTGGCGTACAAGCCTCGCCTCCGGCATTGATGAGCCTGAGCAATGGGACATTTTCATCCATCACTGCCAGCAGGCTCGGCACAGCGTGAAGGACCGTGATCTTTTGCCGACGGAGTACATCACTGAGTTCATCTACCACCTTTGCAGTGGTCGCATCCGCCACCCAGAGGGTCGCTCCCACGTGGTACCCTATCCATACCTCCTCGCACCACATATCAAAAGACACCGAGAACCCCTGGTATACTTTATCATCTTCGCGTATGCCGAGCAGTGAGTTTTCGGCTCTGACCAGATGGGCTATCTGATAGTGCGCTATAGGGATGCCCTTGGGCCGGCCAGTACTGCCTGAGGTATATAGGATATAGGCCCGATCGTCCGGTTGTGGACCGGCAGGCGGAGTGATCTGGCTACCGGCAGGTGGTATAGAGGGTACGCGTAGCACGGCACAGCCCATATCATCATCTGAATCTGTAAAACAAGCTGCTGCGCCCACCTCCTGTAGAACGGTATGCACACGCTCCAGCGGCATCTCCCGATCCAGGGGTACATAGGCTGCACCGGATTTCACTATACCAAGAATGGCTGCGTGCAGCTCCAGACTGCGCGGCCACCATAGGCCCACAGAGGCTCCGCGGCCTATACCCTGATCACGGAGAAAGGATGCGATCGCATCCGTCCACCGGTCCAGTGCAGCATAGCTGAGAGCGTCGCTACCAAAGATCAGGGCCGTCTTGTCCGGACGCAGCGAGGCTGAGGCCCGGTACATATCGGCCAGCGTCTCCCTGCGTATCAGATCCGGCCGTACAGGCCCGGTTATTATACTCATACTGTGACTTTTGCCTCTACCGGCAGTCTCACTGCTCAGCACTGCAGGCTGCTCGTTAGAGGCACATACCTGAGATTGGTTTATCTTGACAATAATATTTTTTTTTGCCCAAAGCAAGCTGAGCACTTATCTACACGTCCAATAGAGCAAATCTGACACCAAATGTCCATTAAGGTCCTTTCATACAGTTCCTTAGCTCGGTGGAGCAATACTGAGATGGAGCAGGCGCTGAGCCTGGTGCCAGAGGCAATGCGCCAGCGCATCGCGCGCTACCAGCATGCCCCGGAGCGTCAGTCGCGGCTGGCCAGCAGATTGCTGCTACGCCAGCTTCTCCGGGCATATGACCTGCCGTTTACCCTACATGATGTGCAGTATACCTCACTACATAAACCATATGTGCATCCTGATTTTGATTTTAGTATTGCGCATACTGATGGATTGGTGCTTTGCTCAGGCATCACCAGAGGCAAGATCGGTATAGATGCAGAAAAGGTACGGGATATAGACCTGATGGACTATCGAGACGTGCTGAGCGATATAGAATGGCCCCTTCTGACCGACTCCTCCCCGCAGGTCAACTTCTGGGATATCTGGACCCGTAAGGAGGCACTGGCTAAAGCAAGTGGCAAAGGCATAGTGATGGAGCTCGATCAAATAGACACAACGAACCCAATAGTGTCCATAGAAGCACAGCAATACAGATGGCATCAGGTAAAATCAGTAGCGAACTTTGCCGCTCACCTGGCTGTTTCTCATGGCGTACCAGAGGCTGAGGTGCCATTGGTCGCGAGAGCGGTCACGACTCAGGAGCTTTTGGCCGCAGGGTGAGTAAAATCATGTATCTGATTGGTACAAAGGAATAACGAAGCAGATAGCTGAAAACGGTACTGGCCCGCAATAATCAGGGTTGGGTTTTCAGGTATTTTGAAGCAATTTTGGGCAACTTTTCACAGAATAATATGACCAGGTATATCAGGTTTACGATACTAGTTCTTTTTGCCGGAGGCATGGCAGCGTATATAGCGGGCTGCCGCGGTGGTGCCGACGGCCCGGTGATGCTCGACGTAGCGGCCAAGCCTTTTGAACTACTATCGCAGTATCACTTCTTTAAGGGTAACACACATGACCTCAAACCTAATGCCCGACTGCTACCATATGATCTGAATAGTCCGCTCTTCACAGACTATGCTCACAAGGCACGTTTCATCTACATGCCAGACGGCAAAACTGTAGACTACCAGGAGGAAACGGCGTTAAAGTTCCCAGTGGGAGCCTGCCTGATCAAGAACTTTTACTACCCTGCCGATTTTCGCAAGCCGGAGGAGAACCGCCGTATCATAGAGACCCGGCTCCTGGTACACCGTGAGAGCGGCTGGGAGGCTCTCACCTATATCTGGAATGAAGACCAGAAAGACGCCAAGCTGGATGTAGCGGGCGACATCAAGAAAGTAAGCTGGATAAACGAGCAAGGCGAAAAAAAGGAAACCGACTATATCATCCCTAATAAAAATCAATGCAAGGGCTGCCATTGGATCAATGGTGGTATCACCCCGATAGGCCCCAAAGTGCGCAACCTCAATAAGGAGTATGCCTTTGCAGATGGCAAGGCTAATCAGCTAAGTAAACTGACCAGTGCCGGCTTTATGAAGGGTATGCCGGAGCTGTCTAAGTGCGTAAAGATGGTAGCATATAGCGATACGACGGCTACACTGAATGACCGCGCTCGTGCCTACCTGGATGTCAACTGCGGCCACTGCCATAATCCCGGCGGTCCTGCCTATACATCGGGACTCTATCTCAATTGGGATATGAAAGAGCTGGAGCATGTGGGTGTCTGCAAGACGCCGGTATCAGCGGGTCGTGGTACGGGTAATCTCCTCGTAGATATCTCTCCCGGAGATCCCGCGCACTCTATCATGCCATTCCGCATGGCCTCCAATGACGCCGGCATCAAAATGCCGGAGCTGGGCCGCACTATGGTACACCAGGAGGGCGTAGACCTGATCACCAAATGGATAGCGGCCATGGATGGCGGCCCATGCAAGGCCAATAAGGTAGAGTAGTTAACCTTATTACAAAAAGCTATCCAGCGCCAGCACATAGCTCTCCAGGCCGAAGCCACTGATCACGCCTTTGCAAACGGCTGAGATCATAGACTGCTGGCGAAACTCCTCGCGGGCGTAGATATTGCTGATATGCACTTCTACTACGGGTGTTTTCACAGCGCTGATCGCATCGCGCAGGGCAACTGATGTATGTGTGTAGCCTCCGGCATTGAGTATGATACCGTGATAGGTAAAGCCTACCTCCTGTATCTTATCTATCAGCTCACCCTCTATGTTAGACTGATAATAGGTAAGCTGTATCTCATCAGAGTACACCTCACGGATATCATCAAAAAACTCAGAGAATGTAATATCTCCGTAGATATCCGGTTCACGCTTGCCGAGGAGATTGAGGTTGGGGCCATTTATGATGATGATCTTTTTCATGAGCAGATAATATGATGGGTGTAAAGTAAATGAAATATCATCTAATAAAAACCTCGGGCAAAGTACTATCTCATTGTAATATTTCTGTCATAGCTACGTTTGGATGCATGCATGCTGAGAGCATTGCTGTATCTTTAGGACTATGATACATTCCTATCCATTGAGCTATGACCAAACGTGCCATCATATTTCTCGCTATCCTCCTCTTTATACCGAGGCTGCAGGCAGCACCTGTTATTGATTCTATCGCCATAGATCAGGGCACATGCCGTGACAATGGCATCATAAGAATATTCGCCCACAGCGCTACCCCGTTGCACTATGCCATCATAGCGGGCCCGCAGGTGCGCCCACCTCAGACCAGCAATACTTTCACAGCGCTGCAGGCTGGTCTTTATACTGTACAGATCAGTGATGCATCAAGCTCCGCTATGCGCACTGCCACTATTACCAGTAGCTATCAGTATTTTGACTTTAGCACTAATACAGTTTCTGCGCTATGCCTACGTGATACAAATATGCTATTGATCGCATCTGTAGACTCAAATCTGGGCAGAGGGCCATTAACATGGCAGCTCACTGACCCTGCTGGAGTGTCATACGCTACCCAATCGAGCGACACATTTCACGTGCCATCCGGAGGCACCTATACCATCAGATGCACAGATGCCTGCGGCACAGTACGACAGCGATATATCAGCACATACCGTCTCAGCAATACAGATCTTCAGTTTCAATACAACTTAGGCCCGTACCGTGTGGGTTGCGATTCGGCCCATATTTACGCAGAATACACCATCCCAAATGGGGTTGCGCTATTGCCCTTCCCGGTCACTTTTGTAGAATACACCAACCATGATACTTTTTCATATACTATGCCAACCAATCCAGGTTCCAGCATTCAAAATTTGGGTACAGGGTATTTACAGTTATTCCCCTTTACTGCAACATTTGAAAATACTGTAGGGCGTGTCTATCCTGGAGATGAAATCTTCTTTGGATTCATAGATGCTTGTGGTGATACAGTCATTAATTCCGCTACTGTCCCATCTCCATCTCTGATCCTCAACGGTTTTTATTCAATGCCAGATAGCAGCTGCGGTAGCTATAGCATACCGGATATCCGCCAGAATCTGGCCACGCCCAATCAATGGGTACTCATAGATGACAATACACATCAGATAGTAGACTCTGCCAGTGGTCAATATGGAATGACACCGCACCCTCCCAATAGCGATTATACATATATCTGCTTTGATCAGTGCGGCGATACCCTTCGACAAAGTTTTTATTGGCAGGCAGCGCAGACCTATCCAGTCTCCGTGATCCCTACTATCACGCAAAACAGCTGCATGGATTCTACAGCTGCGGTCAGCTTTCTTCTGTCGTCTTTTCACGCTCCGATCACGTTTCGGATCTTATCGGGGCCGGCGTATGCCCACAGCTCGAAGGCTGGTTTTGCGTATAGCAGTCACATTACTTACCCTTGGGTCGCAGATCAGATCGCATACAGCTATCTGCCGTTCAGCGGATTGCCGCCGGGGCATTACACCTTTGATGCGGGGGATACGTGTGGGCATTACATATCCTCTTCTTTTGATATCACTCCTGATCAGGTCACTGATTTTACACACCAGGTGATAGCCGGTCAAAACTGTCTGGGAGGAAGCAGCATATACTATCGCTATAGCACAGGCCTTCTGTCAGATAATCTAGTTATTAGCTATCATATCTATAATCTGACTACAGGGCAGCTACTCGATAGCGACTATACGTATGGCAGCAATGGCAACGCAACTCTAGGTAATCTAGACCCCGGCACATACACTATCCGGCTTGATATAACAGGTGGGAATATGCATGTGACGGATAGTAGTTTCTGCAGTGAAAACACAGATACAGTAGTGATCGCTCCATATTCATTCCCCGATATGCCTGTGGTTACCTATAGCCCTTCCTGCACTGGCTATGCCACTATCACGGCTCAGATGGATACTACACTCGGCGTACCCTCCTACACCTACCAGATCATAGATGGCCCTATGCTATCAGCGATGCAGGTGGACAATGGTACTTTTCAGGTATCACAGACCGGTATCTATACTATACTCGGACTCGATGCCTGCGGCAATGGACTCATACGGCATATCAGCGTAGACTCTCTCTACAGAGCTGTGCCTATGATCAGGTCATTCAAAGACACCTGCTTTCACACCTATGTGCGCGGAGTCCTCTATACAGAGAGTACAGTAGCATATGATACGCTGCGCACAGCTATGGGATGCGATAGCATAATCTATGTAGATAGTGTGGTGATCAGAGGTAGCCATGACAGGCGGCCCATTATCGCATTGGCCACAGATACATTCTGTGCGGGAGCAGGTGGGGATGTGAGCGCAATAGCAGGATATCATCTATACCAGTGGGACAACGGAGCTACCACCCCTATCATACATGTGAGTGACAGCGGATGGTACCACCTGATAGTGACCGATAGCGAGCACTGTACGCTGTCAGATCAGATATATATAGCGCTGCTGGATAGCCCTTCAGTCGTATCAGGCTGGATCTATGCAGACAGCGTATGTATGGATGACCCTCTACAGGTAGGGCTGACATTGAGCGGACCAGATGTACACTACGAATGGAGTGACATAGCCAATGGTACGCTGCAAAGACAGTTTGTAGATAGCGGCATTTACACTTTCACTGTCAGTAATAAGTGTGCAGCAAAGAGCTACACATTGCATACTACAGAGAAAACATGTGACGAGCATGCCTACCCACCCAATGCTTTCAGCCCTAATGGCGATGGCATAAACGATATTTACAGGATATACAGCTCCTATGACTTTAAGTCCTTCTCTCTACTCATATTCGACCGGTGGGGCGAGAAAGTCTTTGAAAGCAACAACGAAGCCAATGGATGGGATGGGCGCTATAAGAATGAAGACCTGCCTACAGGTGTCTATGTCTATGAGTATATAGGTGTATGGCCTACAGGCCACTCGCACACCAGCAGGGGCAGTATCACTCTGATCCGCTAGCCTACCCCTGCGGCGGAATGACTAAATTGCAGTATGTCCTGGGCATCTTATATCAAAGGTTTCAAATCCTATCTGCAGCTGGAAAAATCCCTATCGGGAAACTCTATAGAGGCCTATCTGCGGGATGTAGAGAAACTGGTGCGCTATCTGGACATGAGGGAGTTGAAACTCTCCGCAGAGGAAATCAAGCTGAACCATCTGGAAGACTTTATCAAATGGATCAATGAGATGGGTATGGATGCGCACTCACAGGCACGCATCATCTCAGGCATCAGAGCATTCTACAAGTACCTGCTCATGGAGGATGTGCTAAGTGTCAATCCTACCGAGCTGCTACTGACACCCAAGCTGGCGCGCAAGCTACCTGACACGCTATCCATAGAAGAGATCAATGCCCTGATCGGCTCCCTGGACCAAAGTACACCAGAAGGTGTGCGCAATAAGGCCATGCTGGAGACGCTCTACGGCTGCGGCCTGCGTGTGAGCGAACTGGTAGGACTCAAGATATCGGATATGTTTCTGGACGTTGAGTTTATCAAGGTGATAGGTAAAGGGAATAAAGAACGCCTCGTACCCATCGGCTCTGAGGCTATCAAATACATTCGCCTCTATCAGGACAATATACGCGTGCACATCACGCCTAAGAAAGGTGATGAGGACATCCTGTTTCTCAATAAACGAGGTGGGAGGCTATCCCGTGTGATGGTTTTCTACATTATCAAAGCATGTGCGGCAGCTATCGGATTAAAAAAGACGATCAGTCCGCACACCTTCCGCCACTCATTTGCTACACACCTGATAGAGGGTGGTGCCGACTTGCGCGCCATACAGGAAATGCTGGGGCACGCCTCCATCACTACTACCGAGATCTATACGCATCTGGATCGCGACTTTCTGCGGAGTACGATCATGCAGTATCATCCGAGGTATAGGTGATAGAATTTGAAAGTTTATAAAGCCTCTTCCGCCCCTACCTCAGCCGTCACTATAGCTCCGGCGTTTGCATTACGAACATCATTGACTGCTGGCAAAACTACCGCAGGCGTGGATATGAATAATATTTACTTCAACTATCGGCGTCTTGACTGCGCTGATGACATCGGCACCGCAACCGATGTATGTATGTAGCCGCTGGCATTGAGAATGACGCCGTGATAGGAAAAGCCTACCTCCTATATCTTATTTATCAGCTCACCCTTCATGTCAGATTGATAATAGGTGAGCTGTATCTTATATGAGTAAACCTCGTGGATATCATCAAAAAAACTCCGAGAATGTAATATCTCCGTAAACATCCGGTTCATGTTTACCTCCGAGATTGAGATCGAGTCCATTTATGATGATGAGCTACTACTTTTTTTTGTTTTGAGGATGACAATCAATTTCTGTTGCCGCTATGGACTATAGTAAATCTTTCTTTGAGTTTTAAGAAGACCTTTTCGAAATAATTATATGAAAAGTAAGAGACTGCAAGTGTCCAGAAAAAAGCTGCCACAGCAATAACCCATAGTAGCCACAAATTCTTATCGTAATCTATATGTAACTTGTCCATTATTACCCTGACAAATAAAATGATCATCGCATGATAGAAATACATACCATAGCTAAAAAGGCCCAACTTATTGGTTAGAAGAAACAGTTTACCCGGCAAGGGAACACCGAAACATATTCTGAAAATAATAAACAGGTATAAGAATCCGAGCACAATAGAAAGAAAAGTACTGAAGTACATCCACTCCTCACCTACGCCGTGGTCGGTCAGTCCCCGCACAAGAAGCAATAGGATTGTAGCCAATAAAATAGGGATACTATAGTTCCGGGATACATTGAGCAATTTCCATTGATCATTGTCGTAGTTTATGTGATAAGCACCGACCGATCCAAGCATCAATAGCCAGATATTCAAAAAAGTATTGTAATGCGCTTGCTCATCGAAAAAGAAAAATAATACAATGCTGAAAGAGATGATCAAACCGGTCATTATATAGTATCGTGTCCTAAAAAAGTACGTTAGAAGGAAATAAACCGGGAAAAAGATATAAAACTGTTCTTCAATACATACGCTCCAGGCTACTACCCATGCCCTGTTTTGCGCTGGATGATTGCCATAGTATATGCTATCGAAATTGCTCAGAAATGTAAAAGCCAATAGCTTATTATGCGTATTAGGAAACACAGAAGGCAATAGATGAGTCAAAACAACCAATGAAATAAAGGCTATCAGAAAATATAGAGGCCAGATGCGAAGAAATCTGCGTAGGTAAAACTTTTTTACGCTGATAGTATTTGTTTTTTTGATTTCCTCTATCAGAAGATATGTAATAAGGAAACCACTCAGAACAAAAAAAATATGCACCCCCTCAGCACCCAAACTAGCTATGGTTTGAATTAATAAGTTAACCACTTTGACCCCTAAAGAGGTACCAGCTAATATTGTATTTCTCTTTACGCAATGGCTGCAATAGACAATAAAAAAGGCAACAAACCTCAAAGTATCCAGATAAGGGAAAAAAACTCTTTTTGACATGATTTTGACCTTTAAAACGATATTTTGGCGCGTGTGGCAAGTATACATAAAAGGTTTCAAATCCTACCTGCAACTGGAGAAATCTCTCTCAGGAAACTCTGTAGAGGCCTATCTGCGGGATGTAGAGAAACTGGTGCGCTATCTGGACATGAGGAAGAGGATGTGTTAAGTGTCAATCTTACCGAGCTGCTACTGACACTCAAGCTGGCGCGCAAGCTGCCTGACACGCTATCTATAGAAGAAGAGATCAATGCCCTGATCGGCTCCCTGGACCAAAGTACACCGGAAGGTGTGGGCAATAAGGCCATGCTGGAGACGCTCTACGGCTGCGGCCTGCGTGTGAGCGAGCTGGTAGGACTCAAGATCTCGGATATGTTTCTGGACGTTGAGTTTATCAAGGTGATAGGTAAAGGGAATAAAGAACGCCTCGTACCCATCGGCTCCGAGGCTATTAAATACATTCGCCTCTATCAGGACAATATACGCGTGCACATCACACCAAAGAAAGGTGATGAGGACATACTGTTTCTTAATAAAAGAGGTGGGAGGCTATCCCGTGTAATGGTTTTCTACATTATCAAAGCCTGCGCCGCTGCCATCGGTCTCAAGAAGACGATCAGTCCGCACACCTTCCGCCACTCCTTTGCCACACATCTGATAGAGGGGGGAGCCGATCTGCGTGCCATACAGGAGATGCTGGGACATGCCTCCATCACTACTACGGAGATCTATACGCATCTGGATCGCGACTTTCTGCGGAGTACGATCATGCAGTATCATCCGAGGTATAGGTGATAAAATTTGAAAGTTTATAAAGCCTCTGCCTCCCCTACCTCTGCGACTACCGTCGCCCCGGCCTTAGCATTGCGGATGGCTATCTCGCGGGCTACATTGGTAGCCAGGTCTTCGAAGGCTTTGGCCGAAAGGTCTATATCACTATCGCGAAGGGCAATAGGACTACCCTCATCTCCCCCCTCACGGATGCTCTGTACGATAGGCAGTTCACCAAGTAGTGGCAACTCATATTCGTCAGCAAATTGCTTTCCACCGCCTTTACCAAAGATGTAATACTTGTTGTTTGGCAATTCCGCCGGAGTAAAGTAGGACATATTCTCTACGATACCCAGCACAGGTACATTGATAGTATCCAGCCGGAACATGGCGAGGCCTTTGCGCGCATCTGCCAGTGCTACCTCCTGCGGCGTGGTGACTATCACAGCACCCGTCACGTGTACTGTCTGGATCATAGTGAGGTGTACATCACCTGTGCCCGGAGGCATGTCTATGATCAGGTAGTCCAGCCTGCCCCACAGGCAGTCTGTCACAAACTGGCGCAGCGCAGACGTGACCATTGGTCCGCGCCAGACGATAGCCTGGCGCTCATCTACCAGCATACCCATAGAGAGCACCTTGATGCCATGCACCTCTATCGGTTCTATGTAGTGCTTCTCTTTGATCAGGCGTACAGATGGGCGCTTGCCGCGTATGCCAAGCATGGTAGGTACAGAGGGCCCATAGATATCGGCGTCTATCAGGCCTACTTTAGCGCCTTGCTTTGCCAGTGCTATAGCCAGGTTGACCGATACTGTAGATTTGCCTACGCCGCCTTTGCCGGAGGCTACGCAGATGATATTCTTGACACTGGGCAGGATATTCATATTGGTAGCGCGGTGTGAGGTCACGCTGGCCGTCATGGTCACATCTACCTCTGCATTAGCAGATACATGCGCATGCACTGCATTGATACAGTCATTCTTGATCTTCTCCTTAAGCGGACAGGCCGGAGTAGTGAGGCGCACTGTGAAGGACATCTTCATTCCATCTACCTGTATATCCTCTATCATATTGAGGGACACGAGGTCTTTTTTGATATCGGGATCGTCTACATGCCTGAGGGCATTCAGCACATCATCTTTGGTAAAAGCCATTCTTTGCGTCTATTGAAGGCGCAAAAATACGGAATAAGAAAGTATTAAGTAGTTAGTATTTAGTATTAAGACAGCAGAGCATATCACAAATCAATAAAAAAGCCGCTCAGATCACTCTGAGCGGCTTATATCGTCATAGCCGCAGCTGTTATTTACGATTTAAGAGAAGAGGTCGCCAGCGGCTTCATCTTTCTTTTCTTCCTTAGGTGCTTCAGCAGACTTCTTAGAAGCTGCCTCGCTGTCCATCAGCTTTTCCTTCAGGTCAGAGAGGGCGCTAAGGTCACCGAGTGTAGACTTCTCTACGGACTTGTTCAGCTCCTTCACCTTCTTGCTGGCAGATGCTGCTTCAGCCTTCTTCTCGTTCTTCACCGCTTCTACAGCGTCACGCTTAGCCTCTTCCCATGTGCGGGCGTGAGACAGGAGGATACGCTTGTCGTTGCGATTGAACTCGAGCACCTTGAACTGTGCTTTCTCATCAGCTGCGAGGAATCCGCCGCTTTCCTTAGAAGTATGCTTCTTAGGAGCGTAGCCTTCCAGGCCATATGGCAGGAGTACTACAGCACCCTTGTCATCAGCGCTGATCACAGACGCCTCATGCACAGAGCCTACCGGGAATACAGTCTCGAAAGTATCCCATGGATCTTCTTCGATCTGCTTGTGGCCCAGGGACAGCTTACGGTTATCGTTGTCGATATCCAGTACTACTACATCCAGCTCAGCACCTACCTTGGTGAATTCGCTAGGGTGGTTGTAGCGCTTGGTCCAGCTCAGGTCAGAAATGTGGATCATACCACCGATACCATCACCCAGCTCTACGAATACGCCGTATGGAGTCAGGTTCTTCACCGTACCCTTCACACGTGTACCTACAGGGAACTTCTCAGCGATCTTGGTCCATGGATCTTCTGTCAGCCTCTTGAGGGACAGAGACATCTTACGCTCTTCGCGGTCGATGGTCATCACGATAGCCTCGTGTATGTCACCGAGCTTGAAGAACTCACGGCTATTGATCGGAGCAGAAGACCAGCTCACCTCAGATACGTGTATCAGGCCCTCTACACCAGGAGTGATCTCGAGGAATGCACCGTAGTCTTCGATGTTGACGATCTTGCCCTTGACCTTAGAGCCCACTTCGATACCAGCATCCAGGGTATCCCATGGGTGTGGCTGGAGTTGCTTGAGGCCGAGGGAGATCCTCTTCTTCTGGTCATCGTAGTCGAGTACCACCACATTGAGCTTCTGGTTGAGCTGCAGTACCTCGCTAGGATGCTGGATACGGCCCCAAGATATATCAGTGATATAGAGGAGACCATCCACGCCGCCGAGATCGATGAATGCACCGAAGTCAGTGATGTTCTTGATAGTACCTTCGAGTACCTGGCCTTTTTCGAGCTTGCCGATGATCTCTTCACGTTGTGACTCGATATCAGATTCGATGAGGGCCTTGTGAGATACTACTGCGTTCTTGATCGCTTCGTTCACCTTCACTACCTTGAGTTCGAGGGTCTTGCCCACGTATACATCATAGTCAGTGATAGGCTTCACGTCGATCTGAGAGCCAGGGAGGAAGGTATCGAGGCCAAATACATTGGCTATGAGACCGCCCTTGGTCTTAGATGTGATGCGGCCGGTCACTACCTCGCCGGTAGAGGCTGCAGTCACGATCTGCTCCCATGCCTTCAGCAGCTTAGCGTTCTTGCGGCTGAGGATCAGGTGGCCTTTCTTGTCTTCCTTGCTCACCACGTACACGTCATAAGACTCGCCGATCTTGAGTTCCTCCTGATCGCGGAATTCTGACAGTGGCACGAGGCCGTCAGACTTGAAGCCGATGTTGAATACCACGTCAGTATTCGTGATGGCTACTACTGTACCCTTTACGATCTGGTGGTCTTCCAGCGTGCGGAGGGTAGAGCCATAGAGGGCGTCATACTCATCATGCTGTTTCTTGTCGTAGCTTACTACGTTACGCTTGTCTACCGACCAGTCAAAGTCGTCGTGTGCGGTAGCAGGCTGAAATTGTTTTTTGGTTTCTGTAGCTGCCGGAGTTGCCGCTACGTCTTGTGTTTCTTCAGACATTTCTGATATACCTCTGTTATTGTTTATTCTCACCCTGAGTACGTGAGTTTTGTTATTGAATTTGTCCCTGTAAAGGGAGTGCGAAGATACACATAAATCACGAGAAAAATGGCAAGTAATGTCAGCGCGATTCAATCTATTCGAAATTCACCTAAAACAAATAACATAAATGACTATATATCAATAAATTAAAAACAAAAATTCGAATAATACTATCACAGATAGCTAAAATCAGATCAAAAACATGAATTGCTCAGTTTAACTTTGTATTACATTCTTTCACCCAATTTAAACAAGCATCATGAAAAAGAATACTCTACCAATTATTCTGTTCTGCTTGCTGACAGCTATGACAGCTTGCGCACAGACCTTTACCCCTATAGACATCAATAGTGGCTCCGGCAGTAGTAGCCCCACCTGGCTCACCTCCTATCAGGGAAAAGTTTACTTCTGGGCCGCTACGCCGGCCAATGGGACAGAACTATACATCAGCGATGGCACTCCAGCCGGCACCCAAATGCTAAAAGATATACTGCCCGGCCCAGGCGGTAGCTATCCCAACAGCTTCATAGAATGCAATAATCTTCTGTTTTTCTCTGCGAATGACAGTGTGCATGGCAGTGAGCTCTGGGTCACTGATGGTACCAGCGCCGGCACGCAGATGCTCGCTGATGCGAATGCAGGTACTGCTTCAGGCTCTCCATACTATATGACACCGTTTAATAATAAACTGTACTACAGCACCGGCGATGCCACCCATGGCACAGAGCTGTGGGTGACCGATGGCACTTCTGCCGGCACCTCGTTGCTCAAAGATATTAATCCGGGGATTGATGGCAGTCTGCCGGAAGGATACAAAGGCAATTCTCAAAGAGGAACAATAAATCAGTTTAACGAATACAATGGGGCGTTATACTTTCGTGCTAATGACGGAGTCCATGGTTCAGAACTTTGGAAAACGGATGGTACAAGTGCCGGAACTGTGATGGCCGCTGAAATACTGCCTGGGCCGGGAGGCGGCCGCCCGTACTGCATGACACCTTACAATGGTAAAATGATCATGGGAGCTACAGACAGTATACACGGCTACGAGCTGTGGATATCTGATGGTACCCCAGCTGGCACATCGCTGCTAAAAGACATTAGTCCGGGAATATCTTATTCAGAACCGGGAGCATACTCGGGTTTCACAGAGTTGAATAATAAGCTTTACTTTTTGGCATACTCAGATAATAGTGGCTATGAACTATGGTCTACGGATGGGACCACCGCCGGCACCATGCAGGTGGCAGACATTCTGGCTGGTCCCGGATCCTCTTTTGCGGGCCAGTATGGCATCATATCATGGGGTGGGAAACTATACTTTTCTGCCAATGATAGCATAAATGGATCTCAGCTGTGGACCTCTGACGGTGCTGCTGCGGGCACCTCTCTCGTCAAAGTGCTGGGTACCGGCGGTTCTGGCAACTCCCAGCCTCGGTCATTTTTATCTTACAACAGTCAACTCATCTTTGTAGCAGGTCTAAATACCAGCACTACCGACCTGGAGCTGTGGACCTCTGACGGTACCGCAGCCAATACTCATGTGATAGCACCTGCAGTAGCACCTAATCTAAGCCCAATGGGTACGGACGGCTATGGTTACGCCATGTGCTGGAATAATGGCTCCTTGTTTATGGCTGCAAACTTCAACAGTATAGGCGATGAACTATGGATCTACAATACACCAAGTACAGCGATCACAGAGGTAGGTGCCACCACTGGCATCACCGCGTATCCTAATCCGTTTAGCGATGCAGTGTCCATTAGCGGATTGGCTCAGGCAGGTGAGTATCGTGTGACCATCACAGATATCACTGGCCGCGAAATTTACAATAGCGCACTGGAAACATCTGGCGGCAAGGCTACTATCATGACACGCGATCTGGGTGCCGGAGCATATCTGGTAAACGTATCCGGCAGCGATGTCCGGCAAACTTTTAAAATGATAAAGCAGTAATGACCATTCACCCTAAATATAAAACGGCCGGGCATAGCCTGGCCGTTTTCTTATAATACAGTCTTTGTAGGTCATTCCTTTGCAGGCACCTTGGCCAGCAAGAACAAGAGTCCTTTGTAGGCAGCATTATGCAGTATAGTCAGATGATTCTCCTCAGGCATATAGAGAAAGTTTACCTTCACCTCCGGTGATCTCAATATTTCCATGAGCATCCTTGAGCCCTTCATAGACTGATCTCCTTCATTCCCTATCCCTATAAATACTTTCTTATTTTTTGACTCTCTAAGAGCCTCAGGCTTGAGCTTCAGGAGTGCCTCATCATTCCACCAAAGGCTGGGACTCACGATGAGGTAATTGTCAAACAGGTCCGTATGTGCCAGCACTACCTCAGTAGCCAGCAGACCAGCAGCCGACTGACCTATGAGTGTACTGTTACCCACACCGTTGTATTTCTTTTGGATATATGGCTTCAGGTCTTTCTCCAAAAAAGTAATGAACTCTTTTGAGCCGCCCGCATTAGGTATCATCTTCTTAAACTCAGGAGTAGAGCCCTCTGCAAAGGTGAAATCTTTTTTGCGGTCTACATTGCAAATACCCACGATGATAGCATCAGGCATCGTATCAAGTATATCGGTAAAGAACTGGACTAATCCGGATATGTGTATGAAGTCCTCATGTCTGCCCCCGTCCAGCAGGTAGATGACTGGCCATTCCCTTTTCGATGTATAGCCTTTGGGCAGATAAATATTGAGATCCCGGCTCTGGCCGGGGATATCAGACTGCAGATGGTCTGTCACACCCAGCTCAAAGGGCTTGGCCCCCTCTATATCCTGTGCGCCTGCGACAAAACCGCATACGATCAGCGCGGCTAACATTAACTTCTTCATTCTGTGAAGCTAATAAAAACTATCATATAGGATTTGAGAGCAACAGCCTAAAAACAGCTATACTTTGGCCATACCTTTGGGATAGCACAGATAATGCTTGACCACCGGCTTGGAAAGGCCGGAAATATTGAGCTGGTCCGATGCCTGGGTGATGTCTTGTACTTTGCCATCTGCGCTGAGGATATTGATACGGTCCTCATCGGGATTGTACGCGTGATTGATGGTGGTGTCGGTCCAGACCAGGTAGTGCGCCTCGGACAGAGGGATACCATATTCGCGCGCTGCTTCCTGCTTTCTGGCCTCTACTATTTCTTGGGAAAATGCCACAGACTGCATCTCTATGCGAAAAAGCCTCCGGTCCAGAATGGACGCACAGAGCAACCTCAGAATAGGATCGTCAGAGTGGCGCCAGTATTTCAGCGCTGACATAATATCCATATCATCCAGCCGGGAGTACAGCTCCAGTACATCTTTATCCTCTGCGAAATCACGGAGTGTCACCTGCCTGTTGAAAAAGAAGCTAAGAGCTGGAGACGCGTCAATCTTACGACCGGATGAGATCAGCTCCTGCGCCCGCTGCAGTGCCCGGATCAGCATATTCTCTACACAGACCACCGTCTTGTGCAGGTATACCTGCCAGTACATCAGCCGCCGCGCTATGATAAAGTTCTCTATGGAGTAGATACCCTTGCGCTCTATGACCAGCTGCCCGTCTGTCACATTCATCATCTCTATGATGCGGTCATAGCTGATCACGCCCTCGTTCACACCAGTGAAAAAACTATCGCGGGTGAGGTAGTCCAGCCTATCTACATCCAGCTGAGAGGATACGAGCTGATGCAGAAATTGCTTGGGGTACCGTCCCTCAAAAATCTCTATAGCCATAGAGAGCTTCCCATCAAAATGCGCATTCAGCCGGTGCATATAGATGCGTGATAGCTCCTCATGGTGCACACCCGGCACCAGGATATTCTCTAGTGTGTGAGAGTAGGGTCCGTGCCCTATATCATGTAGCAGGATAGCGATCTGTGCAGCGCATTCCTCTTCTGATGTGATCTCATGGCCCTTTACTTTCAGGATATTCACTGCCTGCCGCATCAGGTGAAAGGCTCCCAGCGCATGGTGAAAGCGTGTATGATGGGCACCGGGGTAGACATAGTTGCTCAGGCCGAGCTGCTGTATGCGGCGCAGGCGCTGAAAGTAAGGATGCTCGATGATGTCAAATATGATATCATGCGGTATCGTGATGAAACCATGCACCGGGTCATTAAAGATCTTGCGCTTATTGTCTGCCATGGGGCGAAAGTAATGAAATGCCCCCAGTCAAAAAGTGAGGCACGTCATTTGAAAAGGTTATAACATTTATCATTCTAAAATATCAAAAAATGAAAGCTTACACACTGATCCTTGCGGCTGCCGCTACACTCGCCCTGACCTCTTGCAACCATGAGCCTACCCGTGACGAAAAGCCCGGTATCCATATCAATGGCAAGAAAGGCGGTGAACTGGATGTAGACAAAGAAGGTGTCAAGGTAGAAGGCAAAAACGGCGGTGGCGTGAACGTAGACAAGAACGGCGCAGAAACCAAAAAAGCAGACAAATAGAGGAAAAAACTCCCCTCCTATTTCCCATCGGATAGTATCTGATCAAAGCTGACGACCTCACCGAGCACTGTGCCATCAGAGAGGCGGATGAAATAGGTGTGCGTGCCATTGGTGAGCCAAAGGTATTTAGCTTTTACAGTCAGGTTGTAGGCTATGGCCTGCATTACCACGGTGTGATCAAGGCTTTCATTTTGTGCCTTGCATTCTATGAGTATCAGCGGCTGTGCGTCACGGTCATAGACCACCACGTCAAAACGCCTCACCAGACCATTGACCTCTATGGCACGCTCAATGGCTATCAGCGAGGCGGGATAGCCCAGCTCCATAAGATAGTGGAGGATGTGCTGGCGGACCCACTCCTCAGGGGTGAGGGCCACATACTTCCTTCTGACAGGATCGAAGATCATGCGTAGCCCTTTTTCTTCCTTAAACCGGAAAGGGTACTCGCCAAAGATGACCGTTGTCAACGCTTGTGGATTGATTTAGCGCGAATTTGCGTAATTAGCACGGCAATAGATAATCCGTGCAGCATGAAGACCAAGCAAGACATCGTGAATAACTGGCTGCCCCGCTATACTGGCCGGGAGCTGGCAGACTTTGACAAATACATCCTGCTGACCAATTTTGACAACTACGTGACCATGTTTGCCGAGTGGCACGGGGTAGAGGTAGTAGGCCTGAACCGGCCCATGCGCTCCGCCCGCGCCAATGGCATCACGATCATCAACTTTGGTATGGGCAGCCCCAATGCGGCTACCGTGATGGACCTCCTGTCTGCTATAGAGCCTGAGGCAGTACTCTTCCTGGGCAAATGTGGTGGCCTGAAAAAGAAAAACAACGTGGGCGACCTGATCCTGCCCATCGCAGCCATACGTGGCGAGGGCACGTCCAATGACTACTTCCCGCCTGAGGTCCCGTCTTTGCCTGCCTTTGCCCTGCAGAAGGCTATCTCTACTACCATCCGTGACTATGCGCAAGACTACTGGACCGGTACGGTCTATACTACCAACCGCCGCGTATGGGAGTGGGACGAAGACTTTAAGGAATACCTGCGCAAGATCAGGGCTATGGCCATAGACATGGAGACAGCCACGATCTTTATCACGGCATTCAAAAATGAGATCCCTGCAGGGGCGCTCCTACTCGTATCTGACCAACCAATGGTACCGGAAGGAGTAAAGACAGATGCCAGCGACACCAAGGTAACCACCAACTACGTAGACACGCATCTCAAAGTAGGTATCTCATCACTGCAGCAGCTCATTAATAATGGGCTCACGGTGAAACACCTGAAATTTTAAGATCCTGACAACAGTCACCTGATAATCTCCGAGGAAAGATGGCCAAAGAAGGCAATGATTTTGAGTCCCTGATAGCAAGCATCCACAATAAACAGTTTGCACCGATCTATTTCTTCTGTGGAGAGGAGGGCTACTTCATAGATCAGCTCACAGAGGCAATAGAAGCCAATGTGCTGAATGAATCTGAGAAGTCTTTTAATCAGACTATCCTCTATGGCAAAGATGCGACTGCACAGATAGTGATAGAAACCTGCCGCCGTCTGCCAATGATGAGTGAGCGCCAGCTAGTCGTGGTCAAAGAAGCGCAATCATTCAAAGACATGGACGGCATCCTATCCTATGTCAAAAATCCGGTCAAGTCTACCGTACTTGTGATAGCGTATAAGCATGGCCTGCCGGATAAGCGCAAGTCCTTTGGCAAAGAGATTCAGAAACTAGCTGTCTACTTTGAATCCAATCCGCTGCGCGACTACCAGATGCCTGCCTGGATCAAGGGCTACATCAAAAGCAAGGGCTACAAAATGGATGACGACACGGTAGCGCTGCTCGCAGAGTTTACCGGTACGGAGATATCTACCGTAGCCAATGAGATAGACAAGCTCATCATCAATAAGCCCAAAGGCGCCACGATCACCAAAGAAGATATCGAGAAGGGCGTCGGCGTAAGTAAAGAATACAACTCCTTTGAGCTCAGCAATGCCCTCGCGCACAAAGATGTGACTAAAGTGCATAAGATCGTCAACTACTTTGTGGCCAATCCTAAGAACGGTCCTATGCCGCTGGTACTAGGTACGCTACATGGCTTCTTCTCCAAAGTATTTGTGACGGCTCACAATAAGCTTAAGTCGGATCACGAGCTGGCTGCCGTGCTCAAGGTCAATCCGTACTTTGTAAAAGACTATAAAGCCGCCGTGGCCAAATATCCCAATCAGAAGCTGGAGTATATTTTCCATGTACTGGAGGAGTACGACCTGCGGTCTAAGGGGATGAATAATAATAACACGGAGGAAGGAGAGCTGATGAAAGAACTCGTAATAAAAATCCTCAGCTAGAGCTACGTTACTTTTTTCCAGTCTCTATCGGTTTCATATTATAGTCCAGCACACCACCGAAATTTGCCATCTGGATCAAGATCCAATGCTGACGGCTCTGCTGGCTATTTATATTGTAGATCAGTGGCCCTGGTAGTATAGACGTGATGGCTGCCGCCTGTGCAGGAGAGAGATTCTTTGCATGGCATTTGTAGTAGCTCATAGAGGCCGCCTCAGCTCCGTAGATACCATCACCCATCTCTATCACATTCAGGTACACCTCCATGATGCGCTGCTTGCTCCAGAATGTTTCGATCAGAAATGTAAAGTAAACCTCCAGCCCCTTGCGGAGAAACGACCTGCCCGGCCATAGGAAGACATTCTTGGCAGTCTGCTGAGAGATGGTAGATGCGCCACGCTTATCCTTGTGGGTCTTGTTATACTCTATATCTTCCTGTATGGCCTTGATATCAAATCCCATGTGATTGATAAAATTCTGGTCTTCTGAGCAGACCACCGCTAGTTGCAGATTAGGAGATATCTTATCCAGCGGCATCCATGCCTTTTTGAGTTTGACCGGTTTGCCATGTATGGCCTGCTGCGTACAGCGTATCAGCATGAGCGGGGTGATAGGCACCGGCACCCAGCGAAACGCGATGACAGACAAAATGGAAAGGACCAAAAACCCTATGATGAAACGAACAATAAAGCGGCCGATCTTTTTCAGCATATCAGCTATCTATATCTGAGAAGTTCTTTTTCTTCATCACAAAGTGCTGCCATACCACACTCTTAGGATAGAGCAGA
Source organism: uncultured Chitinophagaceae bacterium (assembly GCA_964537475.1). Classification (GTDB taxonomy): domain Bacteria; phylum Bacteroidota; class Bacteroidia; order Chitinophagales; family LD1; genus UBA1941. Next base: position 612,596 of record CAZIBY010000001.1, read on the forward strand.
TCCGGGTGCTTGCCTTTGATGGCATGTCGCTTTACGCTCATATTGGCCAGGTGCAGGGTGAAATCCCAATGAGCTTTTAATATCGCACGAAAGTCAATCGTGTTTTTATTCTTCAGCAGGCTGTACCAGGCCGCCACCCAGTCCAGCACCAGGCGAAAAGGCATCTTCCAGAGTAGCTGTCCCAGCGGCAGATTCTTATACAGCATCATCAGGTTGTTGCGGAAGTTCAGAAAGGTCTTGCGCGGATTGCCCTGCGGCAGGCTGCCACCTCCCACGTGGAACACTGTAGACTGAGGCTGGTATACGATCCTGTAGCCCAGGTTCTTCATACGCCAGCAGAGGTCTATCTCTTCCTGATGCGCAAAGAAGGCCTCATCCAGTGCACCTGCCCGCCAGTACGCATCAGAGCGGACGAACATAGAAGCACCACTTGCCCAGAAGATATCGATGCTATCATCATACTGACCATTGTCAGGCTCCATCGTATCAAAGATCCGCCCCCGGCAGAAGGCATACCCTATCCAGTCCATCATACCGCCAGCCGCCCCGGCATATTCAAACATTTCTTTCTGCTTGTAGGCGCGTAGCTTAGGCTGCACCGCAGCGATCTTTTCGTCGCTCTCGGCCAGTGCCAGCATAGGATCGAGCCAGCCTTCAGTCACCTCTACATCCTGATTGAGCAGTACATAGTACTTTGATTTCACGAGGCTGAGGCAGTCATTGTAGCCACCGGCAAATCCACGGTTAGAAGGGTTCTGTATGATACGGACGGTAGGGAAGTTTTCGCGTACATAAGCTACGCTATCGTCTGTAGAGAGATTGTCAGCATAGACCACCTCATACTCAGGCCGGGCGCTATACTGCACTACAGAAGGGAGAAACTTCTCCAGAAACTTCCGTGCATTCCAGCCGAGTATGACCACTGAAACTAATGTACCTCCCTCCTCTTGTTGCATGTTTTGTATCTCAGGCAGACTGCGCTTATCCTAATATGCATCAAAGTCCAGCGCCTGAAAATAGACATCATCGAAATGAAGCGGACCAATGCCGCCCTTCAGTGGCTTGAATATGAGATACAGAGGCGCCGGGCGCAGCCTGTTTGGGATGTTAAAATAGAAATTTGTTTTGGATGTAATATTCCTATCCACTCCTATCCAGAGATTTAACATGGAAAACGAAGCAGGACAAGGATTTAGCTGATACCTTTTTTTATCAAAACGCCCTAGTGTCGCGCTGATAGCAGGATAGGCCGTAGCAGATGATACTGTCACTGCTTTTGCTGTGGACACCCCGTATTTATTGACAGGATTGCACAGGCGCCACGCCAGTGCCTCCGGGCTCCAGTCCTTATAGTACGAGTAGCCGCTCAGGTCATGTGTATATGGCAAGGCACCTATACCCAGCAAGGCGTGCAGTTGCCCCGCGAGCTGAAATCCGAGTTTCTTCGTAAATCCATGCACACTATTCTGATTGGCCACGCCTACTACAAAATCATATCCCTGATCTGCCGCATACTGATACGTCCGGTCGGCTAGTTTCACGAATAGGCCCTTGCCCTGATGGCCAGGGTGTGTAGCCGTATTGAGCGAGAGCAGTCCGCGCCTCTTCTGTCCATCTATCACAGCCTGCATAGGCTGCGTCACGTAGTGGGCTGCCAGTGTCTCTCCGTCATAAGCATTGAAACCCACGATAGCGCCATCAGGATTGTCCGCATATTGCCATTTCACATAGTCCGCTGTGAAAAGCTCCGGCTTACCAAAGACCTCACTGAGCAGACTGGCAGCCCCCAGTACGCCGGCACCATCTGTAGTGGTCTGCCTGATCTTATAGTCACTCATCGCTTGTCAAATAGTTTATCTAATGTCTCATCCATATCCATGATGGATACACCGAGCCTCTGCAGGTCATCTTTTGTCTCAAACGCTTTGAGTTGCTTTAGCCCCAGCAGGTTTTCCTGAGACACGTTGAACGGAATTCGCAGCGTCTCTATCGTGCCGAGTGCAAAGCTCACCAAACCATACGGTACCGATACGAATGTCGGCTTCTTGTCCAGCCTTACAGCGATAGCGGCATAGAGGTCCTTCAGCGTATAGACACGCTCTGTACCTATAGTGTAGGAGCCCGTTATATTCCCGGTGATAGCTTTCTCTATGATAAGGCAGACATCTGTGACGGCTATGGTCTGTATAGGCTGGCTGCCGCTACCCACCAGCGGGATGAAGGCTCCCTTGCTGATAGCGGTCTTGATCGTATCAAATAGTCCCTTGCGGCCTACCACCAGGCCGAGGCGTAGGATCAGGTCCTTTGATCCATCAAGCAGTTGTTCTATGTCATATTTATGCTTGCCGTAGCGTGATATCGCTTCGCTATGCGCTGACATGGTGGAGAGAAAGATAAACTTCGCTCCTGCTGCATGGCAGGCTTTCTCCAGCGCCAGGGCACCCCTAATATTAAACTCTGAAGAGTCCGGCAGGTTCTTCTTATCGTATTTCAGAAAGGCAGTATGCACCACTGCATCCACTCCCGTCAGCTCCGGTATGGAGTCTACACTGCGCAGGTCATAGAAACGCTCATCAGGAGCTCCGGCCGTGCGTCGCTGCAGTTTGATCACCTCATGGCCGGCGGCAGTCAGGTACCTGACCAGCTCCCCTCCTACAAACCCTGTCGCGCCTGTGACCGCTATCTTCATTCGTTTCTTATTTTGATCCGGTAGAGACTCTGTATTTTGCGTCTGTATTTTGATTGTCTGCGTATCTGCGGTTAAAGAATTAGCTGCCACGCGCTCTGCATTTGCCATCAAGGTAAAAGAAATCCCTTTGGCAGGCAAGAAACGGAAAGAAGAACCATCTGCTATGAATATGGACCGAGTACCATGCAGGCGTCCGTCTATAGCTGTGGTAAATGGCTTCTCCTCCTCGGAGAAAGGCAGCGTACCAGCATAGTGGATGCTGGAGCCATTACCAGGATTGAGCCTGCTGATAGGCATACAGCCCATACCACGCAGCGTGCTGAAGAAAGCGCTCTCCTTCTCTTTCACAGCACTTTCTTCTGCATCAGTGAGCAGGTATTCTGCATAGAGCCTATCACCTGTCGGTGAAAGATTATCGGGATGTAGCTCTACATATTTCCTATCACCATATTGCTCTGAGTGATGGATGCCTGCTATGACAAAGGCAGGCATCAGGTATTGCTGCAACAGCCTTGCATCGGCAAAATTCAACGGAGTTTCTTTCGCCAAACGAAACAGCAGCAACTGCCGGAACGTAAACAGCGCGGCCATAGATACGTCAGAGTTATCTTTCAGCCTGTCGTAGTATAATACCAGCTGTCCCATGCCATTCTTGCGCTGCTCGGGTACTTTGCCCAGGCAGCTCCAGTTGAGCATCGGTACATAGGCGTAGGGATTGCAGAGCAGAGGCAGGCGGGCACGCTTATCTGTGGAGCGCAGTACGATACGTGCAGTACCAAGTACGCCACTGCACAGTACCAGCTTCTTGCATTTATAGGTATGCTCCTCGCCACTATCTACATCGGTGGCATATACCACTGTATGGTCTTCTTTCTCCTCGTATCGCAGCACGAGCTTACGCCACATCGCCGTGATATTTTGCCGTTGCAGTAGTTTATCAAATGCTACCCACGGGCGGTACACAGACTTCGCATTGTCATGCCAGAACTCCATATCCTCGTATTGGAATGCTTTGCGATCTTCGCGTGCCTCTGTAGTGATCGCTACACATGGCGTAGATGCGTAGAAGCCTCTTGCATTGTACTTTTCCTTGTTGGCTTTGTATTTGTCGTAAACGTTCTGAATGCTTCGCTCTGGTTTCACCGCCGGCAGCAGACCTGATATTCCCTGGAGCGAATATGGCTCTCCATCTGCATCCGGTTTTGTCACCCCTACCCTGTCAGCTACTTTCTGATAGCTATTCAGAAAAAGCTTCCGGTCTACACCCATCTTCTGAAATTCCTTTTCAGAAAACATATAGCAGCCCGCACCCCATGCATTGCCCAGGCCACCATAGGCCAGTGACTCATAGGGGAAAAAAGATTCAGACAGGAGGCCGATCCAGCGGTCCAATCCCTTTACCATGTATTTACGACCCGGTGTGAGCTGTGCGCCTGTCTTGATGCGCTCCCAGGGTATACCCTCGTAATTATTACCCAACCACAAATGCTCCTGATCCGTGCGGTTCCGCCTGATAGAGATGAAATCTTCATCAGGAAATCTCACACCGCTTTCATCGCGATAGCCTACATCCAGCAGCAGCACCTCGCGGCCGGCATCGAGCAGCGTCTCCACTGCCTGCGCTCCTGATAGCCCGGTACCCACCACTATATATTCATGTATCCTATCGTCACTCATCTGCTTCAAAACTGCAAAAAACTATTCAAACAGAGGTCGATTTGCCGAACGTAGTTTGACGAAGTACCAAACATAAGTCGATGAAATAGCGTACAATGGATTTACATTGAGATTCACTTTTGTATTCTCATTACTCTGCTACTTTCGCAGTATGGAAAATATAGAAGAGATTCTCAGGCAGTTCAGATTCCGTATGCGCATAGCAAAGCGGTGGAATGATCTGGATGAGGCCGGCCACGTGAATAATGCTATTTATCTGACCTACTTCGAGGAATCGCGTGCCCATTATTTTCATGAAGCCTGCCAGTGGGACTGGACCAAAGACGGTATCATACTGGCCAATAACCAGATCGACTATTTTCGCCCCTTGCTCTATCTCGATCCGGCATATATCTATACACGTACCATGAGGATAGGCACCAAGAGCATAGAACTGCAATACATCATAGTCAATGAGTATGAAGACCGCAAAGTGCCCGTGAGCCGTGGCTCATCTGTACTGGTCATGTATGACTACAAGGCTAAAGGCTCCGTATCTGTACCGGACTACACACGGGAGCGCCTGAAAGCCTACGAACCACAACCCATTTCCTAAACTATCAATCCAAGCATCATGTCAGCCACGCTAGTAGAATCATTCCGCGCCAACAATACCGAGCAGTCGCAAAAGTATCGCGCCCTCGTGCAGAATAAGCTCATGTTTAATCTCTTTCTGCTAAAGAGCCTTCCCATGGGTTTCCTGGCAGGGCTGCGGGTAGTAGAGTTTACTCCTGAGCGCTGCGCTATCTCGGTTCCTTACCGGTGGATGAATCAGAATCCCTTCCGCTCCACTTATTTTGCCGTGCTGGCCATGGCGGCGGAGATGAGCAGTGGTATGATAGCCATGATGCATACGCACAATGCAAAACCATCTGTCTCCATGCTGGTCACCAATCTTGAGAGCCAGTTTGTAAAAAAGGCTACCGGGCTAACCGTCTTTACCTGCGAAGATGGCGGGCCGATGCTACAAGTGATAGAGGAGTGCGTAGCGACCGGCGAGGGCCGCACCTATGTATGCACCTCCACAGGCCGCAATAAGGATGGGGAGATCGTAGCGCAATTTAAGGTGACCTGGTCCTTCAAGGCGCGCAGCAAATAGCTCCCCGCTAAACTCTTAAATACTAATATTCACCGATTCCCGTTTTTTAAAATAGACAGCCTATCGCTGCTGTGGATAGAAAAGGTTTTATATAAGACTGGCGCTTAATCCTTAAAATTAAATTTGTATGGAGTAATAGGTACTTAGATTGCTATTGTTTGATATGTGCAAACGATTGGCATTGTGTAATTAATCCATGCGTCAGATACTTTTCTTCATATCTGTTTTCCTTCTGGCCTGCTCCGCAGCATCTGCGCAGCGTACGATGGTCTATAGTGATCCGCAGAAAGCCTATCAGGATGGCCTGGAGCTTTTCAACGAGAAGAACTACCTCTCAGCCCGTCAGCGTTTTGAAGAAATCTATAAAGTAAATCGCCATGCATCTGACAATGTGCACCAGGTCACACTGCAGAATCTTGAGTTTTACATAGCTGCATGCGCCGCTGAGGCCAACGATAAAGACGCAGAGGTACTGCTACAGGACTATTACAAAAAATACCACGAGACTGACAAGCGCCGGCTCGTGTACTTTTACCTGGGCAAGTATTATTTCCAGAATAAGAAATATGCAGATGCCTCGGAGTGGTTTTCCAAAGTAAATACCGAAGACCTCAGCCCTTCTCAACTCATAGAGTACAAGTTTGACCTGGCTTATAGCTACTTTATCAAGAAAAAATTTGATGAGGCCAAGCCGCTCTTCCGTGAGATCAAAGACGAGGATGGCAAATACTTTTACCCTGCCAATTACTACTACGCATTTATCTGCTTCTATCAGAAGAACTACAATGAAGCACTGAAAAGCTTCACCGCTATACAGGACTCAAAGATGTATGCTTCCGTCATACCCTATTACCTGTCACAGATATATTTCCTCAATAAAGAATACGAGCATACTATCTCCTACATCAAGCAGAATCTCGGCAACACCGAGATCATGTATCAGGATGAGATGAAGCACCTGCTGGGTGAATCTTACTTTCAGCTCAATAACTATACTGATGCGCTACCGCTGCTGGAGGAGTTTGTCGCCAGAAACCAAAAGGTGCGCAAGGAGGACATCTACGAGCTGGGCTTCAGCCAGTATCATCTGGGCCAGTATGAGAAGGCTGTGACCAACCTCGTACAGCTCAACCTGCTCAATGAAAAGATGGGTCAGAACTCTACCTATGCCCTGGCTGACTGCTACCTGCACCTGGGCCAGAAGGATAAAGCACGGAGCGCCTTCCAGTCTGCGAGCACGATGGATTTCGACAATGAGATCAAGCAGACCTCTCTATTCCAATATGCCAAGCTGTCCTTTGAGCTAAACAACACTTCTGATGCCATCACTGCACTTGAGACCTATCTGAAAGATAATCCGCAGGGGCGCTATGTAGATGAGTCTAATGAGATACTGGCCAATGTACTGATCAAAACAAAGAACTACGAGAAGGCCTACAAGATCATGGAGGGCCTGCCTGCTATGACGCCTACTATGAAGGAAGCCTACCAGCGCGTCACGTACTACCGCGCGGTAGAGGTTTTCAATGACAAGAAGTATGACGATGCGATAGAGCTTTGTGATAAATCACTGAAATTCCCATCTGTACAGGAGTTTGCGGCACTGGCCACTTACATGAGGGGCGAGTGCTATTACTTCCGTGGTGAGTTTGACAAATCGATAGAAAACTACCAACTCTTTAACCGGGCTATGAAACCATATATGGAGGAGAAACTGGATATATCAGAGTTTCGCTCGGAGTATAATATCGGCTACGACTATTTCAAAAAGAAGGATTTCCGTGCGGCAAGGATACACTTCCGTGCGGCGCAAGAGAAGGCTACTGAAACCAAAGACCGCAAAGGCGTACAGGCGCTCAATCCCGACCTGACCATGCGCCTCGGCGAGTGCTACTTTATTACCAAAGATTATCCTAATGCGCTGGCACAGTACGAAAAGATAGTGACCTTCAACTGGACCGGTGTAGAGTACGCACTCTATCAGAAAGCGATCGTTCTCGGCCTCCTGAACCGGAATAGTGAAAAAATAGCTGCGCTCAATACGCTGATCTCCTCCTATCCTAAATCCGTCTATATAGACCAGGCGATTTTTGAGAAAGGTGAGACCTACACAGATATGGAGAATAATGAAGCTGCACTCGCCTCGTATAAGGAGGTCATATCACGCTTCCCCAATAGCTCCCTGACGCCTAAAGCCTACCTGAAGACAGCACTGGCACTCTACAACAGCAACCGTAAGGATGAGGCGCTGGGCTACTATAAGGATGCCATCAAAAACTATCCTTCCAGCAGCGAGTCCAAGAGGGCTATCTCTGCTATCAAAGATCTCAGCGTAGAGCTGGGACGCCCCGATGAGTATGCAGCATATGCCTCGTCTGAGACAGAGAAAGATTCCCTCACCTATGAGGCGGCAGAGAATGCATATGTCAATAACGATTGTATAAAAGCGATCAGTCTGTTTCAGAGCTATTATAGCCGCTTCCCGAATGGCATCTTCTTTAATGAAGCACACAACTACCGCGCCGAGTGCCTGCTACGCAGCAAGGCTTATCCAGATGCGCTGGGAGACTATGAGGCTATTGTGGCAAACAAGTACTCCAAGTTTTATGAACATGCATTGCTGAATGCATCGGGTATCGCCCTATATGAAGTGGGTGATACAGAGAAAGCATATAACCTTTACCTCAAACTGTTTGACGCCAGCACCTCTACGGCCAATACATACACTGCGATACTCGGTGTGATGAATACCGCCTACCAGTTGGAGAAATACACGCAGGCATCAGAATATGCAGATAAGATCCTGAGCAATGCCAGCAGCAAGGAGGACCATATCAATGATGCGCTCTACATCAAGGGCAAATGTGCCTATATGCAGCATCAGAATGATGTAGCCTATATCAACTTTAACAGGCTATCCAATACCACGATCAGCGAGAAAGCCGCAGAGGCTAAGTATATGGTAGCACAACTGCTTTACGATAAAGGTGAATATAAAGCCTCGCTGGACACTTGCTTCCGCCTCAAGAACCGCTTTGCCAGCTACGACTACTGGGTAGTGAAAGGATTTATACTCATAGCTGATGACTACCGCGCCATGAGCAATTCATTCCAGGCCAAGGCTACCCTGGAGAGCATCATAGAAAACTATAAAGGTGACCAGATGCTGATCAATGAAGCTAAAACCAAACTGGCTACCCTGCAAAACGAAGAACTACAAAAATCTAAAATCGAAACTACCACACCGAGCGACTCCGTGATCATAGAGGAGATGCCGGCCAATAAATAAACTATGAAGCCATACAGCACATATCATAGCACGGGCAGCCTCTGCAGGCTGATACTGGCAGGTGCATGCTTCATAGCGGGCCTGACCCTCCACGCGCAGACAGGCACCACGCCGGGTACCAATGACCAGGTGATCATCATGCGGGAATACGAGGCCAAAGTAAAAGATGCCGACAAGATCAGCCTCAGCCCCAATATACCCGAGGAAGAGGAACACACGCCAAAACTCTCCTACAAAGTACCTGAGCGCGACTATAAAGACATTTCATTTGAGCCCAATCCGCTGAAGCCGCTCGGTATGAGCACTGATAAACTGGAGCGCTTCAACTCTTCCTATGTCAAGCTCGGTTTTGGCACCCAGCTCGCTCCACTGGCAGAGCTGATGTACAATGACAACAAGTCAAAGACGATCAAGTACGGTTTCTTTTATGACCACCTGTCCATGTACGGGTTCAAGATCAAGAATCAGCGTTTTAGCGATGACAAGGCCGGTGCTTATGTCAGGTACAATCCCGGCAAAGTAGAGCTGAGTGGTGCCTTCCGCTTTCACAATCTGAGGACCCATTTCTATGGCTCGCCCGATACGACATTTGATGAGAAGGCCGTACGCCAGAACCTGCGGGACTATGACCTGACTGTAGGCCTCAAGAATAGCGTAAAGAACAAGCTTAATATAGATTACAACGCTGCCCTGCGCGGCAATTATTTTCAGGAGACCTATGGCAAGGGATACGAGTATTTTGTGAATGGCAAAGTAGGGGCCTCTTATACCTTCAAGAAGTTTCACTCTGCTTATGCCGGATTTCAGGCTGATGTGTCTGAGTATAAGCCGGACTCCAATAGTGTATTCCGCACCCTATTCCTCACCACTGTAGGATATGGATTTAATAACGACGACTGGAAGGCGCACGGAGCGATCACGATCGCCGCTGATGGCAGCAAGGTTTACGCACTGCCCGACCTGTATGTAGAGAAACGCCTCTATCAGCACAAACTGCTGGCATATGCCGGCTGGGAGATACGTTTCCAGAAAAACTCGTTTAAAACGCTGGCAGAGAGAAACAACTTTATCAACTCTACCATACAGCTGCAGAATACGCGTATAAGCGACATCTTTGGCGGAGTGAAAGGGACCGTTGATGTCTTCTCCTATAATATCCGCTTTGCCTACCGTGGGATCAGCAATATGCCGCTCTACTATACCGACTATTTTGACAATAAGCGCTTCTATGTAGGCTATGATCAAACGGCTAAAGTCTTCAATGGGCTAATGGAGCTGGGCTATAATCATAAAGAAGACCTGCGCCTCCTGGCCTCTCTGGAGCTGAACTCCTACTCCCTGCATGACAATGCCAAGGCCTGGTACGAGCCACTGGTGAGAGCCAGTATCAAGGGTAGCTATATTATTCAGAAAAAGATCGTGATAGGAGCTGACATTTATGCCTTCTCCAATTATTATGGCTTCATAGCTCCGGATAATATCCGGAATATTCACGGAACTGTCGACGCCAACCTGAATATTGAATATATCTTCAATAAGAAGCTTTCCTTCTTTGGCCAGCTCAATAATATAGCCCACCAGCGCTATCAGGTCTGGGCAAACTACCAGGTATATGGTATCAATGGCATGATCGGAGCCAAATTCTGCTTCTGATCCGGCTTGGCTCCGGGCTACTTATCCCCACCCAATGTGAATAGCATGTGGATAGCAGTGGGCAACTTACCAAACGGCTATTAGTTAAATTCAAGTATCATTGCGATCCTTGCAAAGGAACATTAAGCGAATATTATGCCCCAAAAGGCTTTAATTCGCTGATTGATAGCAGATAATGGATATATCCGTCTACATACAGGAGCTACTCTGGGACTACGAGTGCGTCATTATACCCGGCTTTGGCGGTATACTGGCCAGCTATCGGTCTGCCGAAATGGTTCTGGCGGAGCATACCATTTATCCACCATCCAAGGCGCTGGCATTCAATGAATACCTGACCAAAAACGACGGCCTGCTGATCCAGCATATCGCCTCGCGCACGGGTCAGGACTATACGCTGGTAGCTGATCAGGTGGATCAGTGGGTGCAAAAAACTAAAAAGCTGCTGGCCGCCAATGAAGAGATCTACCTGCCGCAGATCGGTCGCTTCCATCGCGATGTGGAGCGCAATCTCCAGTTTACAGCCGATGAGAGAGTAAACTACCTCTACTCTTCCTACGGCCTGCGCAAAGTGGTAGCAGAGCCTGTACTCCGTGATAAATCTGATGCGACTATAGAGGTGATCGAGGCGCACCGCGCATCATATGCGCTGACGCGTACTAATAGGAGCTGGGCTATGGCGGCAGTGATCCTGCTGCTGCTCACACTCGGTACTATCAGTAGCCTGATGTATCAAGGTGTAGATATCAAGCCGCTCAATCTTAATACCGCCAGCGTCCTTAGCTTCATGGAGCGCGTAGATCAGCCGGTAGCCATACAGCCTGAGCCAAAGGTGAGCATCGATCACGAGGTCCCGGCTCTGGTAGACAACAATGCGCAGCCTATCATCCTGCATACGGAGACCACAGTAGACTCTACCACAGATCAGACTGCCGCCCCCGTGCGTGTACAGACCGAGACTACCAATACCGGCGTGCAGTCTACCACTGGTCGCAAATATTATGTGATCATAGGTTCTTTTCATGAGCCTCAAAACCTCCATCGTGCAGAGACATTCCTGCGTGATCATCATCCGGACAAGCAGCAGTTTGAAGATACCACGCCAGACTGGATACGCATAGGCTTCTATGCAGGTGATACTTATGCTGAGGCATTCCAGAAACTGAAAGACGCCCGTCAGGATGACTCGTCATACTGGTTGCTGGTACGCAAGTAAATTCTCATCTTGGCTGCCTAAAACCGCAGCATATGAGACTCCATCTCGCCGCTTTACTTTCTCTCATCGTTGTGTCCCTCTCTGCACAGGACAATAGCTACATACACCCCAAAGGACAGTTCATCACCATCAATGGTGCAAAGCTCTGGGTAGAGGAAAAAGGCAGCGGCGAACCCATGATCCTGATAGCAGGCGGTCCCGGCGGCTCGCATGCGGGGATGCATTCTTTTGATACCTTGTCTGATGTCTGCCGGCTTATTTTCTTTGATGCCTACGGTCGTGGCAAGTCTGATCAGGCCAAAGACCTAAAAGAATATACGATAGCCCGTGATATAGAGGATGTAGAGGGTCTGCGTAAAGCGCTTAAGCTGGACAAGATCGCCGTCCTGGGGCATTCCTATGGCGGGGTAGTAGCACAGGGCTACGCACTGAAATATCCTGAGCACGTCAGCCATCTGATACTCGCCTGCACGCTGCATAGCTACGCTATGTGGCAGGAAAATGATGACAATAGCAACCGTGAGATACAGGAAAACTATCCTGAGGTGTGGGATACACTCATGACGCTGCGCAGCCAGGGTATCGTCTCCTCAGACTCTATCCATCAGGCTATCTACGGGCGGGTGCCGTATGGATTTCTATATGCCTACAACCCTGACCTGTTCCGCAAAAATATTGACCCTGATTACCCGAACCGCTTCAACTACGCACTGTATTACCAGATGGTAGGCCGTGATGGTGACTTCATAGTAGGGAGCGATATCGGTAGTTTTGACTATCGGCGCGAGCTGAAAAACCTGAAAATACCGGTACTCATTCTGGCCGGCAGGTTTGACCGGGTAGGCGTGCCTAAGTGGGAGGTGCAGTACAAGAAGTTTTGTCCGCAGGCCAGATTTGTGATGTTTGAGCACTCCGGTCACAATCCTCAGCGCGAGGAACCTGCGGCGCTTCACAAAGTGGTAAAAGAGTTCATGACCAAATAATCTATCAGCTATGACCCGGCTATCTGTCAATATCAATAAGATCGCACTACTGCGAAACTCCCGTGGCGCCAGTATTCCTGACCTTATTCAGTTTGCGAAAGACTGCGAGCGCTGGGGTGCCCAGGGTATCACCGTGCATCCACGCCCCGATGAGCGGCATATCCGGCGTAGTGATGTATATGCATTGAAAGAAATAGTGACCACGGAGTTTAATATCGAAGGCTACCCGTCTGATGACTTTCTCAGGATGGTACTGGAGGTGAAACCGGAGCAGTGTACCCTGGTGCCTGACGCGCCGGGGCAGCTGACCTCTGATCATGGCTGGGATACGCTCAGAGATGAAGCGCAACTGACGCAGGTGATCGCGGCTCTCCACAAAGAAGGTATTCGTGTTTCCCTTTTCATCGATCCCGTAGCGGCGCTCATAGATGGCGCAAAAAAAGTAGGTGCTGACCGCATAGAGTTCTATACCGGGCCCTATGCACATGATTTTTATCATGACAAAAATGCAGCCATCCGGGATTTTAGTGTAGCTGCCCACCACTGCGATGAGATCGGTATAGGCATCAATGCAGGCCATGATCTCAACCTGGACAACCTGAAATTCTTTCGGCAAAACCTACCTACACTACTGGAGGTATCGATAGGTCATGCGCTCGTGAGAGACTGCCTGTATTACGGGCTGGAGAATACGCTGCAGCTGTATCGCCGCCAGCTAGAGTGATGCTACTAAAGCTCCCGGTGCCTTCGCCTTAGCTGCCGACCATGGTATCAGGTACAGCTCATCTATCAGCACTCTTTCTGTCAGATGCTCCGCATAGATCCGGGATATCTCCTCATGAAACTTTCCAAAGATTACCGCCTTTCTGGTGTCAGAGCTGGCTTTTATTAGCAGCTTTAGATAGCTGATCATCGTCTTCTCTGTACGGTACAGTATCTTCTTTCCATTCAGGTACCGGCGTATACTGAGGAGCTTGCTTTCTATGAGGCGGTAATGGCCTAGCTCATAGTGCAGAATGATATCGAGCAGCCTGAGCTGTACCCGTGCATACTCATTGATGTCATCGCAGTCCAGGCTGATGCAGTAAGCGGTCCAGTCTGCGGCCTCCTCTATACGCCGGTTAGTAAAGAGCAAATGCGCCACTTTGGACGCCAGTACAAACAGATCATGTGCAGGCAGATGCGCGCTATAGTATTTGAATTCCTTTTCAAATTTCTTCAGGTAATGCGGAAACATATCATAGGCCTGCCGGGCCTTGATGCACGTAAAATAGAGATCATAGAGGAGTTTGAATTTATGCGCTTTGCCGGCGATACCATTCGACGTCACGGCCCCCTCCAGTAACTCTATACGCTCTTCAAATTCATCAAAAGCCTTGATGCCTATACACGCAGACAGGTAGTTGAAATATACACTCATAGCCTGCATATAGCGCGGGCGAAAGTAGAGCTCATGCTGCAAAACGAGATCGAGATGCTGACCGGCATAGTGGTGCAGCTGTACCTCATCACCTTTGATAGAGCAGTAGATCATGGCCGCCGAGAGTGCTATGTGCCTGTATGCCAGAGACGGATTGCTATAGATCACCGGCAGCAGGTTTCCGCTGACATAGGCTTCTATCTCGGCCATTGTCTCTTCATCTCTCACTATGCGGCGGTGATGATAGGTATTCAGCAGCCAGTCACTGACGCGCTTGATATGCATGATAGACTGGATCGAGGCTATCAGCTTGCTTTGTTTGTCATATACTTCAGAGAATTTCTCACCGTGCCTGAGTGCAGGATACAAGTGTATGACTAGGGTGCGCTCACGATCACAGGCACTGAGCAAGGCGTGGTAGTTTTCCGTTTCTTGCGCTATGCGCACCCCTTCATTCAGCAGGCTGGCTGCCTCTCGGTACATACCCCGTGCTATGAGGATATCTACCTGCCGAAAGATGGTCTGCTCATCTTTCTTGCCGGCCCTCTGATACAGCTCGAGGCTCTTTAGTATTTGTGCAAAGAGGTACTTCTTCAGCACCGGCAGGTGGCTGATCCAGGTGGTATTTTTAAACCGTGATCTGATCACCCGCTCATCATACACCTCCATTCTATCTATGTAGTCGAAAAGTTCGATATAATTCTTTTCTCCTTCGGAGGAATAAATGCGTGTGAACTTCCTGAAGTAGCCTTTCTCGTGTTTGCTCAGAGAATGGATCAGGTCAAAAAGGCTGCTACTCTTCATATCCGGGCTTGTGGGTTGAGGTCTGGGAAATGACAGTAATAGATCATCAGCTCCGTACGGAGCAGACAGCTAAACGATCAAAACATTAATAACTGCTATATGGCAAAGAAAATGCCAAAGAAATCGTGACATAATGCATCGAATTATTCATGCTCATGTTAATTTCATAAGAAATAACTATCTGGGAATAAACACGTTAACCCACACGGAGTTACAACACTGATTTCCAATGAAATATAATATCGATGGTAAAATAGTCACTACATCGACCGCTGCAAATCAGATATTTGCAGAGACAAACCCATGCACTGATGAGCGAAAGCAAATACATCATCACTATTTTCGGCGCGCCTGTCATTTTTGATCCGTCTATATTGCACTCTGACCTGAGGGTAGAGGCAGTATCAGCTGGCTTTGTCAAGTTCTGGTTTGACAATGAAAGCAACCGCTTCAAAGCCCTCTGCTATGGAGAAAGCACCTCTCTCGGCATCAGCTCACATCCTCACAGGGATGTATTTATCGTAGAGCGATTCCTGAATAACCGCTGATTTTTTCGAAAAAAGTTTTGCAAGTGAATAAAAATAGTTTCCTTTGTATTTAGATAGTTGTCTAAATATACAAACATCTACATCATGAATACGCTATTCAAGGCACTGAATGACCAGACGCGGAGGGATATCCTGCAGCTATTGCAAAAGAAGGATATGACAGCAGGAGAGATAGCGGATGAGTTTAGCTTTTCCAAGCCGACCATCTCCCACCACCTAGACCTGCTGCGCCAGGCGGAGCTCGTAGAGAGTGTCAAAGAAGGCCAGTTCATTTATTATTCACTCAATACGACGGTGATGGACGAGATAGCAGCCTGGTTCATACAGTTCACTGACAAGAAAAAATCTAAAACCAAAAAATAAAACGCAATGGAAAATGTAAGTTATAAAAGAGAAATCCCTATTCTGATCATACTGATAGCCCCGGTGATATATATCGCTGCCATATGGTCACAGTTGCCTGCAGAGATACCGATACATTATGATGTACATGGCGACGTAAATGGCTGGGGTAGCAATGGCTTTGCATTTCTGCTGCCAGCCCTCAATCTATGCACATACCTGCTTATGTTGTTTTTGCCAAAGCTGGACCCGAAGAAGATGAACAACGATTTTTTTAAGACCAACATTTACAAACTACGTGTGGTCATAGCCCTTTTCCTCTCAGCATTTAGCGCCTTGTTTGTATACATGGCACTACATCAGAGTCAGGGTGCTGGTCTTAGTCAATACATCCCGATGCTGGCATTTTTGCTCTTTGCAGTCATGGGCAATTTTATGATAAACATCAAACCTAATTGGTTCATAGGCATCCGTACGCCGTGGACACTCAGTAGCGACATGGTATGGAAGAAGACACATCTACTTTTTGGACGGCTATGGTTTTATGGAGGCATCGCCGGTATCGCCGGGGTCATACTCCTGCCCGTGACTTATGTGCCTGTCCTTATTGCCATTTTTGCACTTGGGTCTACCGCACTTGCCTTCATGTACTCCTATCTGCTATACAGAAAAGAGCAGGAGAAAGCGAGCCAGAGCTAGGCTACTCTCCCGGATGGTAGATACGCTCAGCATGCTGGTAGGCCCAGTCTTTGCTAAGGCTTTCTTCCTTCGTCTGCTGGTGCACGTACATCTGCATCTGATCAGTATAGTGCTTAGCGCCCGGAGTATTGCTGCTGCCATAGCAGGCTATAGAGTGTAGCACAGGCAGTTGACCTCCCTTGGGCCAGCGCGCCAGCAGGATGTAGGACTCACCATTGGAGACTTTTATCTCCTTATTGTTATACCGGAATCCATACTTGGCGTTCCACATGTCCGGACCGCCAGCAGTAGGGATGTCTATCGTATCCCTGATATGGCGCTGAAACACACCCAGCGGCACGTTCAGCTTGCCGTAGTCCGTCATCATATCATTCTTGACATCACGTAGCCCCTGTACGAAGTAGTCTATCTTGGCCTTTTCATCTTTCTCAAAGCGATGATCCATTGAGTCATTGATAGAGAAATAGCAACGGTATAGGAACTTATACAGCAGTGTCGCATTGGTGTCAGTGATGGCTCCTTCCCTCTTCACGGACCACTGCTTCAGGATACCTATCGCATCAGCTATATCCGGATATTGCTTCTCATCCAGGTGAAATATCTCCTCTACCTCAAAGTGCTTGAAAGGAGCAGTGACATGCTGCGGATAGTGTATGTCATACTTGATCTTCAGAAAGTCATCCCAGGTCAGTTTCCTGCCCTTCATCTGATCCATCATCTCGTAGAAGCGCAGGCTCCGGTTAGTTTCGTTCAGCTCAAATCCAACATTTTTCTGTATAGGTAGCTTAGGAGGATTCTCATCCCTGGCAGTCATGGTGTAGGAGGTGTTGTTTGTCTCAAACACATAGCCACACTTCGGATTCAGCACATGCGGCAGGGAGTCATGCGGCAGGAACTTTGTCCAAAGTGTTTTCATCGTATTGCCGGGTACTGTTGATTTCCAGTTGTAGCCATCCGGTCGGATAGGCATCGCGCCATTACTTACGCAATAGATGGTATCATTACGGTCAGCATAGGTGATGTACTGATTCACGATACCCTGCATGTTTAGCACATTGCGAAACTCATGATAGTTCTTAGCCTTATTCATCAGGTACCACTGCTCTACTGATTTGATCGTCATGTTTGACGCCAGGCGTATGGCAAACCAGCCCTTGTCATTTTTATAAGTGGCTCCGTAGATACTCCACCAGCGTTTCTTGCCTATGGTGAGGATAAACTTGTGCTTGTCTCTGTTCTTGGCCAGGTTTACAGAGAGTTTTGCCGTCTTGGTTTCCAGCTTATATGACTGTCCGTCTACCAGATAGTGGTTTTTCTTTTTGGGGTCCTGCTGGAGCTGATAGATATCTATCGCATCAAAGTAGTTGGTAGTATGCGCCCAGCCCAGGTTTTCATTCACCCCATGAAAGATAGACACCGCTCCGTGGAACGTAGCCCCGAGCGCATTCCACCCCTCCTCACTGTGCACGTGTGCCTCATACCAGCTCATAGGACCCTCCAGCGGCTGGTGAGCATTGACATCCAGGTAGACTCCGCCATCTGCAGTGATGTTAGAGTTCATGGCCAGGGCATTAGAGCCGCGGGCATCTTTATTGTAGTCCAGCGTGGGCACGATATTGCCTACCACCTGCTTGATCGCATTGTCCACACCGGTCATGAGCGCCATAGACAGCATGTAGCCCGCTATAAAATCCTGAGGCTTGACCGGTAGCAGGCTTTTGGCCACCACCCGGTCCGGATGTTTGCGGGCAAAGTCATTGCCTGCTGCTGCTGCTGCGTCCAGTAGCTTGCGAAACTCAGGTGAAAGATCCTTGTCATATCGTTCATTGATGATATCAGGCACACCCAGCAGCTGCACTGCGTAGTCTATCTTGGCACCCTCCACTCCCATCATCAGGCCCAGCTTGCCGCGGGCCAGCATGAGCCCCCACTGCACCGTCTTGAAATCATCCTCGCAGGCAGCGTATACCAGGCCGTATGCGGCATCGGCGTCAGTCTTGCCAAAGATATGTGGTACACCAAAGCTATCCCTTACGATCTCTACATGATAGTTAGGATTGACCTGGGCATAAACGCCGAGCTGTGCGATGCAAAGCACCAAAAACAGATAGATATTTTTCATGATCGGTCAAATTTGAACTTTATCTCTGAAATTCAAAGCCTTTTCCTGCAAAGTACACCTGATTACCCTGTATACATTTATAAAAGGGGCTCCTTTCGTCATTTTCTCTATTATTGATAACTTACATATTATATGCTCAAAAAATACATCCCGACCATGCGCAAATTTGCGATTATATCAATACTCCTCGCCGCTATCACTACATGTCAACTATATGGCCAGCAGCTAATATCAGACAGCCTGATGCTGCATCTGAGCCAGGCGCAGGTAGATTCAGCTTTTACCATCAATGGTATTCCGCTCACGTCCCCTGTCGGAGTATCATTTCACCGACTGGTATATAGCACCAGCAATGCAGCACACACAGGCACCGAGATCGTATCTGGACTGATCATAGTGCCTGATAGCAGCACATGCCCTATGGCTATCGCGCTCTATGACCATGGCACCGTGACACAGCGGTGGGATGTACCGGGTTTTCTGGGATATGAGTCGCTGCTACCGCTGATCCTGGCCACGCAGGGCTACTATGCTATCGCTCCTGACTACCTCGGGCTGGGTATCAATAACGGTGTGCATCCATATATTCACGCAGCTACTGAGGCGCAGGCGGGTATAGACATGATCTTTGCCTCAAAGCAATTTGCGACTAATCATAGCCTCCGCCTGAGCGATCAGCTCTTTGTGACAGGCTACTCGCAGGGCGGCCATGCGTGTATGGCTACACACCGCGCCATACAGCAGCAATATGCAGGGCAGCTCACAGTGACAGCCTCAGCTCCCGGCTCCGGGCCGTACAATCTCTCCGGCATACAAGCTGCCGGACTGGCCAGTGGCAGCTACTATGCCTACCCCTCCTATCTGCCATACCTCGTCTTTGGCTACCAAAGTGTGTATCACAACCTATATGACAGTGTACCACAGTTTCTGCAGCATCCATGGGATAGTATATTGCCGCCGCTATATACCGGCCTCATCAGCGCCGACTCTATCAATGGCATCATGCCTCACTATGCGGACTCCTTTGTAGTAGATAGCCAGCTGATCTGGTATAATACGGACTCCGCTCACAATCCGCTGCGCATAGACCTGCGTGATAATGACGTCTATGCCTGGGTGCCACAGGCGCCTATGATGCTCGTCTACTGCACAGCAGATGAGCAGGTAGTTTACCAAAGCTCCATTTTTGCTTATAATTATTTCCTGAGCCACGGAGACTCTGCAGTGACACTGATCAACGGTGGCGCACTGGACCATGAGAACTGCGTAGTACCGTATCTCACCAATGTACTTGGCTTTTTTAACGGGCTACGGGTAGAGGAGAACGCCCTGTCTGTAGTACTGACCGCAGATAGTGAGAGCGCGCAGAATGCCAGTGATGCCACGGTACGTGCGTCAGTTTCCGGTGGTACAGGCTATACGATCCGGTGGAATACGGGTAGCACTGACAGTATCATAACCGGCGTACACAATGGCACCTATACGGTCACTGTAACAGACCAGTACGGCTGTACCAAAGTGCGCAGCATACAGACCGGAGGAGTGCCTAGCGGTATCGCAGATGTGAGCCTCTCTCATGCGCTGCGTCTATCTCCCAATCCCGCCGCAGAGATGCTCACCATAGAGGTAAAAGATCTGGACGCAGAGACCACTACAGTCTACGATGCCAATGGTAGGAAGGTAAGTGAGGGTAAGTACAGCCACCAGCTCAATGTAGCCGGCTTTGCCGCCGGTATATATACAGTAGAGGTGAAGACCTCTCAAGGGGTCCTCCGCGGCAGGTTTATCCGCTAGTGATCACGCCCTCAGTTTGATCACCACTTTTTTCAGAAAGGTTGGCTCAATGCCGGTCATGGCACCCGGTGCATGTACATCCTCCGGCATGAGCAGTGTGAACATCCCCTCGCGCACCGTGACCCAGTCGCCTTCACCCGCGTACAGGGAGTAATCCCGCTCCGCATTATACTGCTGCGTCTCTCGCATCTGGCTGATATGCTGATAGGCTATGCGCTCCTCACCGGTCACGCTATAGTGGATATCGCAGTATACTTTGTGGGCCTCCCATCCACACTCTGCCGCCGGTTTGGTGTCATAGCTATTGACGATGGCATAGACATCCTCCCCCTGTATTTCATAGCGGCCATTCTCCATAGTGGCGAGCTCATGTTTGTGCTTTTCTATCCAGAGCAGGCCTTTGGCCACATAGGAGCTGACGAGGTAATACTTGACCGCATTGCGGAGGTGATCTATGATCATGGGATCTTATTATTGGAGCGGTGGCGAATATAGCTATTCCCTCCTATCCTATCATACCCAGATGCGTATGCTTGAATCCATCCAGGTATTTTAGCCCATAGCCCATGATCCTGTCCATAGAGGAGTGGCCATAGAGTACTAAGCCACTGAGAAGTATGTATGGTACACCGGTATACCAGCCCAGACCTATCACAGCCAGCGCCACCAGCTTGTGATGAAAGAAATTGTAGCTCACCGCGCCGGCAGCAGGGCTGGCCAGATAGCCCAGCATACTCAGATCGGGCAGGAGAAAAAGAACAGGCCAGGCCCACCAGCTGATATGTACAGGCAGGTAATAAAGTGCTACGATCACTGCTGCAAATTGTGCCAGCTCTTCCAGTTTGATTACTTTGTCCATTGTGTTTGATTTTAATGATACAAAGGTCAGCAGGATCAGCCGGCAGATTATTTACATAAGATAATAAAACAGATGCTATTGATCTGTGAGCCGCTTGCGGATACGGCTGAGGCTCACCGGTGTGATGCCGAGGTAGTTGGCTATATGCTGCTGCGGTATGCGCTCGAGTATCTTTCTTTTATTACTACCCAAAAGGTCCTTGTAGCGCTCCTCCGGACTGAGTGTGAGCAGGCCCACCATACGGTCCTCCAGCCCGATGGCCAGGTACTCTGCCAGCTTGCGGCCAAAGCGCTCCCAGGTATGGCTCCGCTGAAACAGTGCTTTAAATCCTTCATATGGGAATACCAGCAGCCGGGTATCGCTCAGGGCCTCTATGGTCAGCCGAGATGGCTGGCCTGTCACACAGCTCATGTATGGCCCCACAAAGGCATTCTCAAAATAGAAATAGGTAGTACGCTGCTCCTCTGCATGGGTATAGTAGTGGCGCATCTCGCCCTCCAGTATATAGCCCAGCTCACGGCCCATCATACCCTCACGTATCATACACTCATGCTTTCTGATGGTGCGCTCTGACAGCAGTGACTGCATCATCTGCCACTCATCCTCAGTCAGCGGAGTGAACTGCTCTATCAATCGCCTCATAGATGCTGCATCTGCCATATCAGCGGGCTATAGTGAATATAAAAGAACTACCGGCACCGGGCCTCGACTCCACGCGTATCGTGCCATTGTGCTGCTCGGCTATCTTGGTGCAGGTAGCCAGCCCTATACCGCTGCCGTCGTACTCGTGTCTATTGTGCAGCCGGTGAAAGATATGAAAGATACGCTCATGAAACTTAGGCTCGATACCTATGCCATTATCTCTCACAGTGAACTCGTGATGATCCTCCCATATCCTGTAGCTCACATCTACTATAGGCTGAGCACCGGCAGTGCGAAACTTGATCCCGTTAGCTATCAGGTTTTGGAATATCTGCACGATGCGTGACCTGTCTGCTGTGATCGTATCCGGCATCTCGTGCCACTGGATCACTGCTCCCGTTTCGCGGATCATAGTTTTCAGATTATCCATCACCTGTGCTCTGATCTCGGCCAGCACCAGTGTTTGCCGCTTCACGTCATCAGTATTGACCCGAGAGAAGAGCAGCAGGTCTGAGATGAGCATGTTCATATTCTTGGTAGAGGTGATCAGGTGCTCTATGAACTGCCTGCCCTCATCATCCAGCTTATCGGCATACCTCCGTTCCAGTAGCTGCGAATACCCTATGATAGAGCGAAGCGGCTCCTTCAGGTCGTGCGAGGCGATATAGGCAAAGCTCTCGAGCTGCAGATTGGAGTCGATATACTTTTCCATCTCCTTATTCTTGCGGGCCAGGGTATCCCGCATCTGCTCCAGCTCGCGCTGCTGGTGTATGCGATCGGTGATATCAGTAGAGACCCCCAGTAGCTGATTGACTACTCCGGTTTCATCCTGTATCGGTGTTTTGACAGTCTGCAGATAATACTTTCTGCCATCGGGATCTGTGACCACCTCCAATGGTATGTACTTAGGCTGCCCACTATCCATCACCTCTACATCATCCCGGCGAAACCTGTTCACCTCTTCCTGGTTTGAGTTGTAGTCTGCATCTGTTTTGCCTACCAGTATATCGGGTGTAGTACCATATGCCTTTGCCACAGCATCATTAGCCAGGGTAAAGTAGCCCTTCCGGTCTTTGGCAAAGATGAAACTCGGATTGAGGTCTATCACCTTGCGCAGAAACTGCCGCTGCTCATTGATTTCTGACAAGTAGCGGTCATTGATCATAAAGATGTAGATGAAGCGCAACGTAGTAAGCGGTATAAGTGTGATATTGACCAGGTGGTGAAAAAACTTTATGGTCTCCGGAGATTGGTTGACCGGGGTGGGGAGGTCTACCAAGTTCTCAGCCAGGATCAGAAAGAGACCAAAGCCCATAGCCATCATCAGGTATGCCAGCCACTTCCTGTCTCTCAGGAAAAAGAGTGGTGTGACGCAAACCGTAATGAGAAAGAAATGCAGATGCGACTCCGATCCAAAGTAGATGTCTGTAAAGGCTACTACCAGCAGCAGACCTATATGGATTATGAAGGAGGAGACAATGTGGTGGCCCTTGCTATTCAGATAGAAACAAAGGGAGATCACCGCCACATATATCGCTGCCAGCACTTGCAGCACGGTACGCACATCGCCCGGCAGACACATGACCACAGGTACTGTCAGTACAGCAAAGCCCATGTAGCCCATCAGGTCAAAGTTGAAATACTGGATGTAGGCCCTGCGCGAGATATCCGGCTCCGATGGGTCGACACCCAGACCCAGAAAGTAATCAAGCAACCTGCTGATATATCCAGCCACTCTTTTCATTCCCTTTGCGATAACGTATAGGTGATATACGCACGGATCAGACTTCTGTGCCAAAACACCCTCCTCTAAAATATTAAAATCAATCAACACACAATACACATGACAAAAAACTACCTAAAACCGAACCTCCGCCCCTTTGCCTGCGTATAGCAATTACAAGCAAGCTACTTTAACTCTCTGATTATTTGACTAAAAGCTCTCTGATAACAATAAAAGAGATGACCATGATCTGCGGACTGATCATACTGGTAGCTGTGCTGGCCTGGCTCAAACTCAACGGGCCCCTGGCGCAGAAATAACACACCCTCCATGCTCTGGCGGCATACGCAAATTGATTAATTTGCGTACAAATACAGCTCATGAAAATTCTCTCCGCGCCGCAGATACGAGAGGCTGATCAGTACACCATATCTCACGAACGTATCCACTCCCTCGATCTGATGGAGCGCGCCGCAGCTGCCTGTGTGCAGGCTATACAGCGGCTCGCGCCGGGAGTATCGCAAGCTGCGATCATATGTGGCAGAGGGAACAATGGCGGTGACGGTCTGGCTGTAGCGCGCCTGCTGGCAGACAGAGGCTACAAAGTGCAGGTATATATACTGGACTATACGCCTGCTGCCAGTGATGATTTCGCCGCCAATCTGGCCCGGCTCACGGGTCAAGGTAAGGCGGCAATCACCTATGTGGGTTCGGCTGATGATATGATCCTGCCGGACGGTGGCATAGTGATAGATGCGATCCTCGGCACAGGTATCAATAAACCTGCTCAAGGGCTCATAGCAGAAGCTATCAAGCTGATCAACTCAAGTGGCAGGCGTATCATCTCCATAGATGTACCGAGCGGCCTGCGTACAGATGAGCCCACGATGCAGAAAGATGAAGTAGTGAAAGCCTGGCGCACTCTTACCTTTCAGCAGCCCAAGCTGGCCTTCATGTTTCCGGAGAGTGGTGCGTACGCGGCTGAGTTTGAGGTGCTGGATATCGGTATAGACAGCAGCTTCATACCGGAGAATGACTGCACCTACTTTTATGTCTCGGCAGATACACTGCTACCGCTGCTCAAAGGCCGTACAAAGTTTTCTCATAAAGGTACCTATGGCCATGCGCTGCTGCTGGCCGGCTCCTACGGCAAGATGGGTGCGGCTGTACTCTCCGCCTCAGCGGCACTACACAGCGGCGCGGGATTGCTCACGGTACACCTGCCCGCCTGTGGCTATCAGACCATGCAGACTGCCCTGCCCGAGGCTATGGTCAGCATAGACCGTGAGCAGGAGCATATCAGCACGCTGCCTGACATGGATCCCTACACAGCCGTAGGCATCGGTCCTGGTATAGGCACTGACCCGGCTACGGCACAGCTGGTCAAGCAGGTGATCCAGGCTGTATCCGGCAAGCTGGTAGCAGATGCAGATGCGCTGAATATCCTGTCAGAGCACAAGACCTGGCTGGAGTTTCTGCCACCGCTCAGTATCCTGACGCCCCATCCCAAGGAGTTTGACCGTCTGACCCAGAAGCACGATAGTAGCTGGGCGCGGCTGGAGACGGCTCAAAAGCTGGCTAAGAAGAATAACCTGGTGATCGTCCTGAAGGGAGCGCACACGGCCACTGTCCTGCCCGATGGATCTGTATGGTTCAACTCTACCGGCAATCCGGCACTGGCCAAGGGAGGTAGCGGAGATGTGCTGACGGGCATACTGACCGGGCTACTGGCCAGAGGCTATGAACCGGCCGTAGCCGCCTGCCTGGGCGTATACCTGCATGGCCTCGCCGCAGATATCGGCGTGGAGCGCATACATGCCGAGTCCTTTCTGGCCTCCGATGTCATACACCATATATCCGATGCCATGCGTCAGATATATGATGGCAAAACATCATAGAACCCGCGCCATTGTTAGTATTGGGTTAATATCAGGTCAGATTTACCATCATTTCGGCTTGCCTCACCTAGTTTCAATTTTAACAACTTGCCATTTTGTGTATTTTGCGGCATTGCTCAAACAGAATAAACAAATGAAACAATTACTACGACCACTTTTTATGCTGATCCTGACCGGCTGTATAGCCAGCAGCCACGCTCAGATCTACTCTTATACCGCTGACACTGCCGGTGCTGTGGCATCAGTAGCGACCAATGCCACAGGTCTCGGCCTTGTGCGTGTCAATGGAGCCACCAGGCCCTCCTCGCCATGCAGCACGGGCTACAGCTCTGCTACTTTTGATTCAGGACAGGTCTATAATACCGGCAAGGCCGGTATACAGGCAGAAGTCTCAGCGAATTCCGGCTATAAGCTGTCTGTGACAGGTTTCAGCGTGGGCCTGCGCAGGTCCGGTACAGGTCCGGTCGGTATCAGGCTGGCATACAGCACCGATCATGGCGCTACATGGATAGACAAAGGTTCTGACGATGCTCCCGGCACAGGTAGCTGCGGCAGCACAGCCACTGCGTCATGGACCACGAGCTTCAACGTACCTGTAGATAGTACGCTACTATTCCGCGTATATGGCTTTCATGCATCCGGACTCTCCGGCACCCTGCAGGCACTCAACCTGACCATCAATGGCACCGTGACCACTGCTACGAGCATTACTACTGCGGCGTCTTCATTTGGTCCTTTCTGCCAGAGCAGCAGTGATACGATCTCTGTGCCATTCACCTCAGTGGGTTCTTTTACTGATTCCTTCCATGTACAGCTGTCTGACGCCGGTGGGGTATTCCCGTCTGATGCTACCAGCAGTCTGATAGGGGCTGGTACAACCTCTCCGGTCACTGCTGTGATACCGGCAGGCACTACCGCCGGTACAGGTTACCGCGTGCGCGTGGTCAATGCAAACCCTGTATATTACACCTCAGCAGATAACGGTACCGACATTGCGATCAATGCTCCGGTATCTCCTTCTGTATCGATCACAGGCTCTCCTGCGGCGGTTTGCCCAGGCAATGCGATCACTTTTTCTGTGAGCAATGTGACGAATGGTGGCAACGCTCCATCATACACCTGGTATCTCAATAACGCCAGCACCACCAGTGGAAGCACATACACTCTCAGCAGCCCGGCAGATAATGACTCTGTGTATGCTGTAGTGACTTCAAACTACTCTTGCCTCGCCACCACCACTGCCAATAGCAATACTGTAGTAGCCACGGTCTACCCTACTGCTTCTACCACTCTATACGATACGATCTGCCCCGGAGCCGGCTATACATTTAACGGGAATACGCAAACTACTACCGGCACCTATACTGCCAATCTCAATACTGTACATGGCTGCGATAGTACCGTGACGCTGCATCTCTATGTGAAGCCTATGCTGACAGGCGCAGTACAGGCCAGCATCTGCCAGGGTGATGCATATATTTTCAACGGCACCAGCTATACTGCTGCCGGATCCTATAATGATACGGTGAGGTGCGATAGCATCGTGACCCTTACTCTGACCTATAAGACAGTGCATACATCTGCCGTGAGCGCGAGCTTCTGCCAGGGTGATTCTTATACATTCAATGGCATGACCTATACCGCTGCAGGCTCATACAATGATACCATCCGCTGCGATAGCATCGTGACACTGACACTGACCTACAAGACAGTCCATACATCTGCCGTGAGCGCGAGCTTCTGCCAGGGAGACGCTTATACCTTCAATGGTACGACCTACACAGCTGCAGGCTCATACAATGATACCATCCGCTGCGACAGCATCGTGACGCTCACACTGAGCTATAAGCCCGTCCATATAGCCAGCATCTCTGCTGCGATCTGCCAGGGCCAGGCATATACTATCAATGGACACAACTATAGCACTGCCGGCACCTACAATGATACGATCAGCTGCGATAGTATAGTGACGCTCACCCTCGCGGTGAATAGCACCCCGTCTCCTACTGTGACTGCCAGCGGCGCTACCCTGAGCACAGGCTCCTTTAGCAGCTATCAGTGGTTTATGAATGGTAGCCAGATCACCGGCGCTACCAGCCAGAGCTACACCGCCACGCAGAATGGCGACTATACGGTACTGGTGACCAATGCCAGTGGCTGCTCTGATACATCTGCGATCTATACACTGACAGGTGTAGGCATCACAGAGGCAGATGCGCTCCATGCTGTAGTGTATCCTACCCCTACTGATGGCATGATCTACATACAGGCTGCCGGGCTGGTACATGTAGAGCTGCTGGATATGATAGGCAGGACCGTATACGTGCAGGATCAGGCCAAGGCCTCTGACCATGCACAGATAGATCTCTCAGCCTTTGGCAATGGCATGTACACCCTGGTACTCCGCGGTGCCGGCAATGCCATCAGCATACGCAATATCATTAAGAAATAAGCAACAACATCCTCAATAAAAAAAGGGACCTCCGGGTCCCTTTTTTATTGCCGTGGTATCAGACCTGATTGTAGACTTTCACTACCGTCTCGCGCAGCATGCTGCCGCTATCTGTGAGCAGGAAGGAGATGACATCTGCTATATTCTCTGCAGGCACCCATTTGCTAAAGTCTGCATCGGGCATTGACTGCCTGTTTGGCGGAGTATCTATTGTACTGGGTACAACCACTGAAGCTCTTATATTCTTATCCTTCCCTGACTCATTGATGATATCTGCCAGGTGAAATATAAGTGACTTGGACAGGGAATAGGCTACAGCCTGCTTGCCTTGTTTAGCCTTGAGTGCCGGACGGGCACCTATGAGTATGATCTGCCCTCCTCCCCTTTTCTCAAAGTGCTCAAAGAGCGGCTTGGCCATCGAGAAGGCTGTGTAGAAGTTCAGGCGTATCATCTTGTCCATGGCGCCGATATTGGTCTCGGCTATAGAGCCCATGGCAAAGCCACCCACCAGCAGCACTCCGGCCTGTATATCATCTCCGGAGTCTGTGATCTCCTCTACGTATACCGCGCAGTCATGCTCATCAAAGAGGTCCACTACCTTGGCATGGATGCGCTCATCCGCCGGGGCCTTCTCATTGGGCACTATAGTGGTGAAGATCTTGTAGCCGTCAGAGAGGAGCTTTTGTGTCACGGCACTTCCCAGATTGCCGGAGGCACCGGTGATAAGGACAGACTTACTCATTGTATCAGGGTTTAGGTTTTTGTAATTGCCGCTTTGAGCGGTTTCCTAAAAATAGGATATTTCGCGTAGCACCGCTACTGTATCATGTGGAATATGCAGCCAGTAAGACCAGTATCGCAGGCGCTGCATTGCAGACACGGTCAAAAAGGTTATTTTTGCCATCCCGCAGGCCCTAGTGGCGGAATGGTAGACGCGCTCGACTCAAAATCGAGTGTCGAAAGGCGTGGGGGTTCGAGTCCCTCCTGGGGTACGTAGCAAGGCTTCTCTTTGAGGAGCCTTTTTTATTGTCACTGGCCCATACTCAGATATGGACTCCCAGCCAAGTTTTCCGACTATAGAGCTGTTGCTACCACTGGCTTTTAGCATCTAAAGCAAAGCCCCCCAATAAGAGCGATTGGGCCAAGGAGCGAAGTTTTCCGACTATAGAGCACCTCCTTAACCCATCTGAAGGTCCACACTGATTTCACCCTCCCAGCTATGAAAGAAGTGTCTATCCCTCCGCCTGTCAGCCCGATTAGAATAAATCCAAACGGATCTTAATACCCTACCCATACAAAAGCAAAAGCCGAAGATCTCTCTCCGGCTTTTGCTTTATATGCTTGCTTAGATTACTTTTTAGCTGGTTTTACAGGTGTACCTGGTTTGCCCTTCACAAAGCCCGGACCGGTCTTCGTATCGTCTACAGGCTGGCCTGCGGTGTAGTCTATCTCAGGTGCATTCTCAGGCTTGTCTGTAATGATCTTGAACTCTACACGCCTGTTTTGAGCGCGAGCCTCAGGATCGTCTTCGCCATCCTTCTCGTTTGGTACGATAGGCTGAGATTCACCCATTGCCTTAGTAATGATCCTTTCCTTGGTTATACCCTTAGATACGAGATAGTCCTTCGCCTCATCTGCGCGCTTCTGAGAGAGTTTCACGTTGTACTCATCAGAGCCTTTGTCATCAGTGTGACCTTGTACTTCTACACTGTAACCCGGATTTTGCATCAGCACGCTGGCTACAGAATCCATTTTCTCCTTGTAGTAGTCTATTACGCTAGACTGGTCAAATGCGAAATAGATATTTTCGATCTTAACCTTTTTCTTGATGATCTGGTCCATATAGAATGTCTGGTAGATCGTATCGCGCTCTTCGTCCTCCGTTACGTTGATATTCTCTACAGTAGGCCAGTACCCATCTTTATTGCCATTGATCTTGTACTTCTCACCACGCTTCAGTGTAAAGTAGAATGGATTGCTGGTCGTAGTCACATTGTTCATGAACTCAAAATTAGGTCCATTCACATGGTACATAGAGGCATCTACTCCCTCTATAGGCTTCTTCTCAGCATCAGTACGCAGAGCAAAGATACCGGCTATCACTACGTCCTCGCGGATAGCGATGCTAAAGATGTCGTCGCTGGCAGTTTCGCCACGGAGTGTCTTGGTACCAGGCCTGTTTGATACGATATATCCCTTCTTGCCAGTCTCATCCAGCACAAAGTACATATCATCTGAAGAAGAGTTGAGCGGTGCTCCGAGGTTAGCCGGAGTGCCCCATGCATCAGGAGTACCGGTCACCTTGTAGATATCGATACCACCGAGGCTAGGCTTGCCATCTGTGCCGTAGTACAGGGTCTTGGACTTCATCTCATAGAATGGAGTCCACTCATCACCCGGAGTATTGATCTCTGCACCTGCATTCTTAGCAGCACCCAGTTTACCGTTGTCCTCTATAGGAGCGTAGAAGATATCCATGCCACCCTTGCCTGCGCGGTCAGATACGAAATAGAGGATAGGCTTACCATCCTTGTCCACACCAAAGGCAGGCTGCGTAGTAGTGGCTGTCTCAGAGTTGATCTCTTTCATTTCTACAGCGTTGCCCCACTCTGCGCCGTTCTTCTCTGTGCGGAAGATCTTACACTTGCCACGTACCTGGAGTGTCTGGTCGCACTTAGTGAAGTACATAGTCTTCTCATCGTCAGAGATGATCGCATTGCCCACGTGGTTCTTGGCATCGTTTGGCGGGTATGGCAGCTTCGTGATCTCTACCCAATCCTTTCCTTGCTTGCGCGCAGAGTAGATCTTGGTATAGTAGTCACCGGAGTTCTTAGTTACGTTGATAGCTGTATCAGACTTCAGGGAGCCATAGAGCAGGCGTCCTCCGCGCAGCGGCTTTGGAGACAGCTCAGTGAGTACCCCATTGATAGCACCACCCTCATGATCTACCCTGATCCTGTTTGGATTGGCCAGCCATGCTACTGATGAGTCGCAACCCTCTATAGCGACTTTAGCCAGAGACTTATAGCTTTTTTCTTTGCTACCCAGTTCAGTCTTGAGGTACTCTTGCAGCACTTTCTTGGCCTCATCATACTTGCCGTTCATCTTCAGCATCTGACCTAGAAAGTATTTGTCGTTTGGCCACTTATTGGCATCCTTATCCAGTTCGAGCTTGTAGTACTTCTCTGCGGCTTTGTAGTCACGGAGAGCCTGATTGAGCTCAGCTACGATATGGATCGTTTTGATATCTTCGGGTTTGTCCTTCAGTACATCCTCATAGTACTCCACGGCACTATAGTAGCTACCGTCCTTGACCAGCTCTGCAGCCAGTTTCTTTTTCTTCCTGGGCTTCAGGTTGGGGTATTTTCTTACGTCTTTCCGATCCTTGTCTTTGTTGGTGTCAGACTCCTGCGCCTGCACTCCCAGGACCAGTGAGAACAATAATACTGCTGCTAAAAGTTTTTTCATGACTTAGGTCTGGATGCTTTTAAAAGGGTTGATATAATTATTAGAGGTTTGGTATTAATAGCGCGGGTTGAAGAGCCAGTCGTTTTCCTTAGGCGGCTTAGGCAGGCCAAATATATAGCTGAGTGCCAGCTCATATGCCTGCGGCCTGTAGATGTTTGGCACATTGTGCGCGTCGCTGGCCATATTGCCCATGGTGATGTCATACGCAAATCCGAGGCGGAAGTTATTGTACTCCATGCCAATCTTAGGTGTCAGGTTGCGATACTGAAAGGCTGAGCTGACATCATTGCCCATACGGTTCCAGAGACCGAGGAAGATAGTGGCTTTGCTCCTTTTGCCGTCCTTCTCTTTATTGACTACTACATAGCCTGCTGTCAGACCTGCATTGGCCTCATTTGCCTTGGCTTCATTTTGATACAGAAAGCCCGGTATGAGCACCCAGCGGTGCTTGATCTCAAACTCAAAGCCACCGTGCACTACATGGCGGAAAGGGAGCTTGCCATCCTGGCTAGAGCTGAGCACTGCCGTCTGAGGGCGCAGTACATTGGCCATGGAGTAGCCTACATAGAAAGTAAGCCAATCAAGCGGTTTTGTATTGAAGAACAAACCGAAGTCAAGATTGAAATAATTCTTCTTGAGGCTGGCTACCCTTTCATTGTTAGGGCTCGAGGTGTTATAAGTGAGATCAGATGTATTGAATGCATCCGGAAACTGGTAGCTACCATTGCTGTTTTTCAGCGTATAGCTAGGCTGCACACCTACAGACAGCTGAGTAGACTTCTTCTTATCCAGATTCAGCGTATAGCCTACAGACAGGCCGATAGTAGTAGTATTGATCTTGCCACCTATGCTCTGGCCGTTTTCATCCGTACCTGTCACATTTTGTACGTCATTGACTACCATGAGTCCGACTCCCAGCGCATTACCTTTCATGATACCCTTGAGCAGTGAGGCATCTACAGAGATGCCTGGCGTGCGAAACAACGAGTTGGACTGGTTCATACCGTAGTACTGCCCGCGGTAGATACCATTTACACGTATCAGCCCGTCAAATTTACCTGTCAAGGCAGGGTTGAGGGTCATAGGGCTGGCATAGTACTGCGAGAAGTGAATGTCCTGCGCCCGCACAGCCAGACCAACCATCAAAAAAACGGCAAACGCATAAAATTTTAATCTCATATTTTCCTGATTTACTGGGTTTGATCTGCGCATCGAATATCTAAATTTTTACTAAAAGCTACAAATAATTATCTAAACAGTTGAAAACTTCCTTCAATAGACTTTTGAATTGTCTTAGCAGGATCAGTAGGATCCGGAGCCTGAGTCGTCACAAAATAAGTGTACGTATCGCTAGCCTGCGCCTTGCCACCAAATGAGCCATCCCATCCCGGCGCCATAGGATTATCATACACGGTCTGGCCCCACCTATTGTAAACACGGAACTGTGTGACAGTGGTACCATTGAGCACTACGGGATACATGCGGTCATTGCGCCCATCTCCGTTTGGTGTGAATGCATTTGCCATAGCTATACCACCCCGGTCTACGATGTATATCACTACAGAAGATGAAGAAGAGCAACCAGTAGTGCTATCATATGCGGTCAGGTAGAAAGTATCCATAGATTGCGAGCCATAGGCTATACCCTTGGTAGTGGCAGAATATGGGTCGCTCAGTGAGTCTGCAGGAGTCCAAATATAGCTGATAGGACCTGTATGAGCCGGAGAGTCCATCAGGCCAAATGAGAGCCCACGCAGTACCGTATCTACCGGAGCTACCGCATGTACCTCAAAGCAGTTGATATTCACATTCACTGATGCAGTAGCCGTACAGCCACCGGCATCGGTCACGGTCAGCGTATAGCTGCTGGCGCCCAGCACGTTTACTGTAGCCGTATCTGCCATGGAGCCGTTTGACCATTGATAGGATATCGGAGTCAGCGGAGAGGTAGCATTGGCTGTGATGACGTATGCCGGATTGCAGCTACACACGGCAGCATCATGCAGCGTATCGATCACAGGTGACGGTGACACTGTGAGTGTAAAGAATGAATCTGTAGGACAACCTACGGAAGCTGTGACCTGATAATTGCCCGGCGTAGAAGTGACGAGTGTGTCTCCTGTAGCTACTACAGAGCCACCCAGAGACCATGTGACATTCATAGCACCAGGTATCGTGGTCACAATAATTGTGTCCGTTTCACTGGTACATATCACCGGCTTGAACTGCTGGTAGACTATGGCCGGAGGATTGGATACTATTACCTGCGCTGTATCTGAGTGTCGCACACAGTTGTGACCATCTATAGCTGTATAGGAGTATGCACCTCCGATAGTTACCGGAATGGCTTGCTGGGTACTACCATTGGACCAGAATGGACTAGGGAATAGCGGATCTGACTGGAGCACCACATTGCCACCGGTGCAGAATGCCAGCGGGCCGCTGGCAGTGACGAGCAGCTCCGGATGTGCAAAGGAGTCAATCTGGAGTGTATCTGTATAGAAGAAACAGCCTGTAGCAGCATCCTGCAAACGCAATACATAGGCAGAAGTCGGCAGCGCTGTGAGCGTAGGAGTAGTAGCCACCGGCGCCGCTACGCCCGGCGTAAACCACTCATAGGATGAGTATGAACCCGGAAGACCGAGGACCACCGAATCTGTATAGCAGATAGTAGTGTCGCGACCAAGTGATGGATGCAGTGTAGGGTAAGTAAACACTGTGACAGAGTCTCTGATAGAGCACCGGCTCGTATCAGTAGCAGTCACATAGAAAACAGTCGTGTCATACACAGTCGCTACGGGGTTGCTGATCGAGGCACTGCTCAAGGCCGGGGGCCCAGGAGTCCAGGCATAGCTCACTACAGAATCAGGGCTGGTAAAACTGAGCTGAGAGCTGCTGCCCACACATGCTATAGAAGGCGTGGCAGTCAGTGTGTATGGGAAATGGCCTACACGTACGATAGCCGAGTCCCTCACATGGCAGACCTCGGGAGTTGTAAACTGATTGATCGCAATATTGACATCGGCCACATAGGTAGTGGTAGATGATGGATGAGCGAGAGGATTGACTATGGTATCGTTATTTAGTGTACCCCCGTTTGGCGTCCAGAGCACATTCTGAATAAAGGCACTAGGACCATTGTGCGGTGTAAATCTCCATCCCTCAGGTGAGCTGATGGTATACTGCTGATTATTGCGGCCGGGTGCTGCTACACCCACGTTTGTATCGTCCTTGATACCAGTGGTGTGATTAGTACCAGAGTAGCTGCATGACTGCAGCATTATCTCTATCACCCCGGTAGACTCATAGAGATGTACCTCTCCTGTCAGGGTCTGCGCAGAGTTGCTCAGACGTGGCAGCGCGTTATACTTGACTACAAATATACGGTTAGGCGCAGTACCTGTGAGAAAGTACGAAACCTGGCTGGCGCTGGTCACCCCGTAGTCTCCTACAGCCAGCGCGATCTCATGCAGCGGATTGCGGAATGCGGCTGTCGGCGGGAAGGTCTGTGCCACATACTGGAGCGTACCCGTGGTGGCCGGATATGGATTAGCCAGTGATATCCAGCCATTCGTATTCAGCCATACCTGAGTATAGTTATTGCAATAGAAAGGGAAACTGAAGTTCATATTGAATGGTCCCGCTGTACCATCGTCGGTACTGGCAAAACCACCAGAGCCAATAAAGGATGAAGTTGGAACATTGGTAGCCAGGCCTGATATAGTGGCATAAGGCACGGATGTGACCGCGTAATCAGGCAGGCACACACTAGATGGTGGGTTGGCCAGCGTCAGATGGAGCTGGACCGTGTCAGCGCCGTTGCATAGAGAGGTATCGCGCGGACTCATGTGCGTAGCCAGGTATGGATTGATAGTCACTGTACCAAAGGAGTCGTTCACACATCCATTATCATCTACAGTAAGGTGATAGGTAGAGTCCTGGGTAACAGTAACGGATACCGAAGCGCAGGTATCACAGTCTCCGGTAGGCGGAGACCACTGATAGTGTAAAACATTAGGCGCCGCAATACCAAAACGCATATTAGGCCTTGTATTAGTGAAGGTAGGGGTGGTAGTCAGATTGCAGCCATTGCCTGTGCCATTACTGACCGCATATGCCACCGTGTTAGTAGCAGTAGTATTGTAGGCTATCACATCGCTCGTAGCAGTGGATGACAGCGTATAGCATACCTGCACGATGAGGTTAGATACACCGTCCCAGTTGAAATAATGCGTGAACGGATGCGGAGACCAGCCCACATTAGGTGATATATGCGTAGGCGGCATCACTTCCAGCAATGTATTATTGAACGAGCCGGAGAGGGCCGTCTGGCTTGTACAGCCCATACTGATAGAGAAGCTGTCATATCCGGCAGCAGTGTTGAGCTGCGTCACAAAGAATGAAAGGTCAGTGATAGCGCCTGACGAGAGGCCGCCGGCATTCATTTCAGCCGCCGTGATCAGGTATTGAAACTTGGCTAACTTATTACTTGCATTATATGGAGACGTCACAGCCGTGGTCAGCAGCGCACTGGTACCCACAGACCCACCGGAGAGCAGCGCATTGTCGGGAGTAGTATCCACCAGGGTACCGCAGTTCACCAGGTTGGCCACCAGAATAGTAGGATTCAGATTCACTACATCTCCGGGACACACCTGCTGTGCAGATGGCGTGATAGAGATACGCGGAGCGACACCTGACAGGGTCACATGAACTGTATCATACAGTACGCAACCATTTGAGGCGGTGACCTGTACTATAAAGTCGGTTGTATTCTGCAGAGGATTGATCAAGGTAGTAGCACTGGTAGGAGACTGTACTGCTCCCGCATTTAGCCACTGATAGGTAAAAGGGCCGAGCACTGCCGGTGCTGCACTGGCAGATATAGTAGTGGTCAGGTATTTGCAAAGTGAAGTATCGCCCATAGTGCTGGTGGTGAAAACCGGAACCAGCACGGTAGCCGTATCCATACAGCTGGCAAAATGCCACACAAAGTTGTATGTACCACCTGCAGAAAAGCCCAAAATAGATGTAGTAGGACTCGTCGGATCTGTGAAGACCGTGGCGGCAGGGTTGCCGGGGAGCGCAGTCCATGTACCAGTGCCTACAGCAGCCATGGTCACCAAACCGCCCACACAGGTAGCCTGGTCGGGTCCCGCATCAGGGTGGGATGATACGATCACTGCAGCAGTGTCGGTGCAAAGAGCCGAACTCCATGTGAAGTAATAAGTACCTACAGGCCCAAAACCGGATATAGTGGTATTAGGTGAGGTCGGATTGTGGATCACGGTACCGGCAGAAGGGTTGCCCGGTACAGCTACCCATGTACCTGTGCCGGTAGCGTTCATGGTCACTGAGTCCACAGCTGACGGACAGCTCAGGTACTGATCAGGGCCTGCAGATTGGGTGACTGCGATACTCATGGTATCAGATACCACTACTGTACGCGCAGGATCGCACTGCAGATAGGTCACATCGACCACATACTGGGTGGTACCATTGGTAGGCGGGCAGAGAGTAGCAGTATCAGTCGTAGATATGACGGTGCTGCTACCCAGCTGGTGCCAGGCTGTAGTAGTGACCGTGGCGGTATTGGCAGACGGCGTGAAGCGGTGTGCAGAGTTGGTACAAGTCCATGATGTATTGTTGCGGCCTGTCACAGCATATCCTACAGTGCCTGTACTGTTTTGTATACCTTCTATGGCATTGCCGTTATTCCATCCGGAGCAAACGACCTTCTGCGCGATATAGGTTTCAATAATATTAGTGCCTTCATAGAGTACGATCTGACTGGTAGAGGTGATACTATTGCACTGAAACTGTGGAATAGCCACAAAAGATACGACAAAAACCCGGCGCGGTGCCTGGCCCAGCGTGACATAATTGATAGCGCCACCTGCGGGAGGATAGATATCCTGATAGGGTCCCATGATACTATTAAACGGCAGATTCGTATTAGGTATCGGATTGGCGGTAGTGCCGGCATTGTTTAGCGCCCATGGGCAATAGCCGCCAGCATAGCTCATATTGAAGCTAACGATACCATTGGAGCCAATCACCATCTGATTGTAGTTATTGCCAAAAAAGCAGAAGGTAAATGGCATCGTGATGGCATTGGACCATACGTCATCGGAGTTTACAGGGACACTCGTAGATCCGGTAGTAGGCAGGGTTATAAATGGTACGGAGTCTACCGTATATGCACTGGTATAGCCTGTCTGTACATGCGTGGAGCTGGCATTGTAGCAGCTTACACCACCGCATGGGATATTGACATTGTGAGACCCGTTAATAGTCACATTGGGCTGGCCAGGATAGATCTGTGCCTGAGCCCCCCAAACACTCGCAATAAGCACAAGTGCTATTGACAACTTCTTCATCATCTTGATTTTGTTATAAATAAGGTCGAGAGATACCGAAAGTCAGGTTTTTACCTCAGCCCCCTCTAATACTTAATTGTTTGTCTTTAAAGCCTGTAATTATACAATATTTACTTTTATCTGAAAAGCTGGAAGTTCCCTTCTACAGCACTCTGTTTCATCTTTGAGGCATCGTTTGGATCCGGAGACTCTACAGTCACAAAATAGGTATAGGTATCCGTACCTTGTGGAGTGCCGCCAAATGTGCCATCCCATCCGGGAGATGCAGGATTGTCATATACCAGCTGTCCCCACCGGTTGTAAACCCGGAAGGCAAGTACCCTGGCACTGGATCCCGGCCCATTCAATACAGGATAGAAGTGGTCATTTTTCCCGTCACCGTTAGGCGTGAAGGCAGTAGGCATCCGGTAAATACCAGGCTCTATCACTATGAAGGTGATAAACTTGGTATTTGTACAGCCATTATTGTCAGTCACTGTGACATAGAAGGTATCTATGCCGGTATGCTGCGCCGTAGCTCCAGTATTGGCCTCTGTAGGCGACATTACGTTGGCGGTCGGCGTCCAAGCGTATGAACTAAGTACAACACCGGCGACTGGCGTGACAAAAAGCCTGTTGGTATCTGCTGCAAAGATCGTATCATGCTGGGCACTCAGCGTGATCTGCGGGCAGGTGAGCGTAGCAGTGATAGAGGTAGATGCGGTACAGTTATTTACATCCGTGAGCACGACAGTATAGGTACCAGAGCTGTCTATACTATATGTAGCTCCCTGAGATCCGTCTGCAGTCCAGGTATACGTATCTGCAGCAGAAGCCGGTGTGGCACTAGCCGTGACAGGTATAGGACTGCATCCGCATGCGTTGATAGGGCCTGCTGAGTCCAGCTGTACTACCGGCGATGGTGCACTGCTCAATACAAACTGCGAGTCAGTAGGGCAACCTGCACTGGCTATGACATCATACGTTCCCGGCGCTATAGCTATAAAAGTATCACCTGATGCTACCTGAGTAGCGCCCTGCATCCATACCACAGGATAGCCGGGAGGGCTGGTGGTCACGGAGATGGTATCCACATCATTAGAGCATATAGGATTTTTGTATGGTGCGAAAATGATAGCCGGAGGGCTGGATACAGACACGTAGGCCGTATCTGAATACAAATGGCAGCCGTTGATATCTAGAGCTGTATAGGAGTAGTTGCCACTAGTCGTGACCGGTACAGCGCTGGCACTGCCACCTGATGGTGTCCACTGATAGCTATTGTATCCTTGCTCCGTTTCCAGTACCACGTTGCCTCCGGTACAGAAGGAATCTGATCCGCTGGATGTGACATGGAGCAGCGGATGAGGGAATGAATCTATCCTGGCCGTATCAGAGTAATAGTAGCAGGAAGAGCCCGAAGCCAGGACTCGCACCAGATATAGCCCACGAGGATGCGCCTCCTGAGTAGAAGCTGCACCTAGTGTATCTCTGCCACTGCCCTGAGTAGAATCCAATACAAACCATTGATAGCCGCTGTATGAACCGGTCACGGAAAGCTGTACGGAGTCAGTATAGCATATAGTAGCGCTAGTGCTCACGTGTACGCGTGGGGTAGGTACCACATTTACAGTCACTGAGTCGCGCCCGGTGCAGCCGTTTACATCTACCGCAGTGACGAAGAATTTAGTGGTGTCATACACCTGGGCCAATGGATTGCTCCCGGTAGAGTCTGACAAAAACGATCCCGGAGTCCAGTGAT
The DNA here is from genome assembly GCA_964537475.1 of uncultured Chitinophagaceae bacterium. Classification (GTDB taxonomy): domain Bacteria; phylum Bacteroidota; class Bacteroidia; order Chitinophagales; family LD1; genus UBA1941. The sequence goes on from CAZIBY010000001.1 coordinate 652,133, forward strand.
AGGTACTGATGGCATGCCCTGAAGTGAAGGTCAGACGAGAAGTATCGCCCGGGCATATGGTGACAGGAGATGCTGTGACACTATGACTGAAAGAGGTCACATTGATCTGTACCGAATCTCTGACGTGGCAGGTGGTAGGATGAGTAAACTGATTGATGGTCAGGTATTCATCTACGTAGTACGTCTGCGAAGCCGAAGGCCATGACAGCGGATTGTGAATAGAGGTGTCACTGATAGTCACATTAGGTGTCCATACTGTTTGGCCCAGGGCCACAGTTGAGCCATTCATCGGTGTAAAGCGCCAGCCCTCGCTGGAGGATATGGTGTAAGATGAGTTATTGCGGCCTGGCGCAGCTATGCCTATGCCCGTACTATCCTTGAGACCGGTAGTGTGATTGCCGGAGTACGTACTGGACAGCAGCATGATGTCTATCACACCGCTCGTCTCATGCAGGTGTATCTCGCCACTGGTCTGCCCTGTGCCACTCAGACTAGGCAGGTTATTGTATTTTATCACCATCACACGGTTAGGTGCGGTACCACTGAGGAAATAGCTCACATTGCCATTATTGACAGCATAATCTCCTACCATCAGCGCTATCTCATGCATCGGGTACTGGAAGGCTGATGAAGGTGGGAAAGTCTGCGCTATATACTGCAGGCTACCCGTACCGTTTGGATACGGATTGACAAAGCTCATCCAGCCATTGCTATTGATGTAGAAACGATTGTAGGTCTGACAGTAGAATGGGAAATTGAACGGTATATTGAAAGGACCGGCCGTACCATCATCTGTATTATTGAATCCGAATGCATCTATAAAGGAAGATGATGGGACTGCAGTACCGAGACCGGCTATGGCAGCATATGGTATCGATTGTACTACATAGTTCTGCAGGCAAACTGCAGGTGGTGCGTTAGTCAGCACCACATCCAGCTGTACAGTGTCCAGTCCACAGAGGGTAGTATCTGGTATAGCATTGATAGCGATGTTCCTATTGACGGTCACGGTGATGCTGGTATCATTTACACAGCTATTGTTATGTACGGTCAGCTGATAGGTTCCGTCAGCATTGACTACTACAGCGGTCTCAGCGCAAGTATCGCATACCAGTGTGCCTGGTGACCATTGGTACGTCAGAACATCAGGCACAGACATACCTATACGTATGTTAGGACGAGTACTGAGCACAGTGGGGGAACTATTCAATGCGCAGCCCTGCAGACCGCTACCAAAATCCTCAGCATAGATAGTAGCACCCGAATAGCTGGTAGTGCTGGTAGCTACATAGTCGCTATTATTGAAAGAAGTGCTGGCGCGTGTATAGCAGATCTCGATCACGATATTGGAGAAGCCGTCCCAGTTGAAGAAGTGCTGGGTAAACGGATGTGGACTCCAACCCGTGTTAGGAGTAAAGGACGTAGGGAAAGTCACATCCTGGAGGCCGGTCAAAAAGGAGGTAAGTGAGTCTTGTGATGTGCAGCCCATGCTCACGCGCAGGTTGTCGTATGGCACCGTACTGGCCAGTTGTGACACAAAGAATGAAATATCTGTGATCGTACCTGAGGTTAGACCGGCGGCATTCATCTCAGACGCGCGGATCAGGTACTGCACACGAGCGGCCGGATAAAAACCATTGTACGGAGTACCGTTAGTAGTAGATGTATTGTCAGCACCTACTGTCCGCAGGTCCAAATATGAGTTGGTCCAGAGGGTATCTACCAGTCCGCACTCCACTACATTTTCCGCAAAGCCCTGCCCGCTTAGGGTCACTGTATCGCCGGGACAGACATTATTATTGGACGGAGTAATGGTGATACGCGGCGCAGAACCTTGTATATTAACCGGTACGCTATCTCCTATCACACAGCCCCCCACAGCAGTCACCAGTACATGGTACCAGCCGCTATTGCGTATGGGAGTGATGGCGGTAGTAGCAGCCGTAGGACTCTGCACGAGATTGACAGGCGTCCACTGATAGGTATATGGGCCTACGCCGGACGGAGTAGCCGTGGCTGTCACGGTGGTGCTGGTATACTTGCATATAGAGGAATCTGCAGCAGTCACAGACAAATTAAATTTCGGTACGTTGCGCACTATCACCGTGTCATAATTTTTGCAACCACCTATCAGGTCCCCGTGCACGACGTACCCGACTACAGAATTTGGTACCGGCGGTGCCACTATGATAGCAGAGCTATCTGTGCTGTAACCCACTACTCCCACCGGACTCCCTCCGGTAGCGCTGTCTGACCACTGATAGTGCGTAGCACCGTGCGCCTGTATGGTCACTGGCTGACCCCCGTTGCAGTATACCAGGTTGGGTCCTGCATACAGTCCGTTCAATACAGATATGGTGAACGCATAGACCTGTTTACCAGGTTTCGGGCAGTTAGTATCAGATACGGTCAGATACAGATAGTGAAATCCGCTATCAGAGTTGAGAGGCGTCCAGAGCAGAATGAGCGTAGAGGTATCATGAATACCCCCTGTATGCCCTACCGTGTAAGTAGAACCCGGAAGTACCTGGGCGAAAGCGGCCGAATCCCTCACAAATGAATTGGTCGCATCACTGGTAGCACGCAGTACGATCTGCAGTTGCGAACCAGGACATACACCTACATTGGTACTGTCGTATATCACACCGCCGGTCACATGAGCCGCATCAAATTTATTGACCAGGTATGGTGGAGGAGTAGTAGCTGTATTACAGTTGACCACTACTACCTGTATATCGCGCATAGTTGAGCTGACCAGCACTCCGCCATGATAGGCATCTACTCTCACAGCCAGTACATAATTTCCCGTCTGTGTCGGGGTAAAGTTGATATTGCCCGTATGCGTATCAAAGGTAAAAGTCGAAGCATAACGGGTAGGCGCACCGAATGGGTTAGACGCGCTACAACCTGTCTGAAAAGGTATGGAGGCACCTCCCGTTGTACGCGGGTTGATGAGCGTATAGACCAGTGAGTCACCACTCAGGTCTATGGCTCCCTGGGAAAAGTTTGCGTTCTGATTGACGCAAAAGACATTAACAGGGTATGCGGCAAATTCCGGATTATTCTGGCAGTTGCCATTAGCGGGTGTGGTCACAGAGGCTGCGATATCGAGGTCATACCCACTGGCTCCCACCAGATTTGTCACAGCTGCATTACGAGCAGATTGATCTATCTCTGCAGTCACTGTGCAGCCGGCAGGTATGGTAAATGGGTCTGTAATATAGTTTACAAACATGGTGCCGTCAGGTGTGCCCGCCGGGATAGTACCAGAGCCGCTGGCATAGTAGCTACAGCTAGTCCTCACTCCGGGGCAATACAGGGGTAGTGTATCAGGTGCGGTAGATAATATGGTAGAAGCTGTAAGGGTGGTCGGCACACCGCCGCATGTACTGGTCAAGGAGAAGTCTATCAAACTAGGATCATATGGCAGCGACGATCCTTGCTCACATGAATAATAGCAGGTGAAGATCAACTGGTACTGGCCATTGCCCAGACAGCGGAAGTAAATGTCACCCCCTTTGAAGTGGCTGGCAGAAGCCTGATGCGATGAAAGCATCATTCCGACAAAAAGGACAGCGACCGATAAAATCTTTGTAAAATTCTTCATATAAGCGACGAAGTTTTTTAAGAATCCTTGACAAATTTAGCAATTATTTCAACTCGGATACTTGTTAAGACAACAATTGACCGTAATAAAAAGAACTGTGACCTATACATTATCGATGTGATATGAGCGGGCACACGTTTCCCCTCGTATAAGACTGTGTTATGATATAAGAGGTTGCGTTTGTTTTTTCTTTTAAAGTCCTTATACTTGCGGCATATTTGATTAACCAAAATAAAACTACACGATGAAAAAAATTGTTAGCTTTTTCGCAGCAGCAGCTCTGGTAGCTACTATGATGACTACCTCTTCATGCACAAAGACTTGTGACGCAGGATACGAAGGCTCTGATTGCAAAACCGTCAGCGCTGCTAAATATTATGGTACTACATGGGTACTCAATGGCCATGATGACCAGACTCCTGCAAATACTATTACTAATGCCAGCTTTGCTATCGCAGCAGGTTCTACGTCAAATGTTCTCGCTCTGAGCCTCTCCAGCGGCACTTTTGGCTGGACTATACCTGCTACCTGCTCTAGCGATGTCAAGTCTTTCACTCTGACTCAGACTACCGTAGGCACCAGCACCTATACCGGCTCTGGTACTTTTGTAGATACCAAGACTATCAGCCTCACTATGACTGAGATCGATGCCAGCCAGACACCTTCTATGACTTATGTATACACGCTCCAGGCTACAAGGCCATAAGCGCTTCGTATAGAAATAATAAAAAAGCCATCTTTTACAGGATGGTTTTTTTTATGCCCATGACGGATGCACTGAACCGGGAGGATGTCCATAAGCTCCATGTGATCAGGACCACCCAAAAAGAAAGATAGTGCACTCGCCTTATGCTTATATGCAGTTGCTTCCCTCATTCCTATGGCCAGGCTCAGTACACTATCTCCTACAGGCATAAAAAAAGCGGGACGAAAGATCGCCCCGCTCTATGTATAATGAGATATGATAGTCTTATTTCTTATCGACTTTGCTATGCATACCGCCACCGCCGGTTTGTGATTGCTGCTGGTCAGTTTTGCTGTGCATACCGCCGCCGGTCTGTGTCTGCTGCTGATCTGTGTGGCTGTGCATACCGCCTGCTGTAGGTGTAGGCTTAGGCTCGTCCTTCTTGGCTGGAGTAGCTGGTTTGGCAGGAGCGCTATGGTGAGCTACCGGCTTTGTACCAGGCTTAGCCGGTTCTGCCTTCAGCTTTTCATCTGCTGCCAGAGCTACCTTGTCTTCACACGCTTTGGTCAGAGAGTCGTCCAGCATCTTTACTTTATCCTGTACCATCTGATCTATGGCTGCATTATCCGCGTCTTGAGCTTGTTTGTTGGCTGCATCATTGTTGCACGCAGTCAGTGCCAGGCCTATAGCCGCTACAGAGCAGAGTTTTATGAGTGTCTTTTTCATTTTTCTATGTTGGTTTATTCAGTTTTAAAATTGGGATTACTTAGTCTCTGCTGTAGCGTTTGCCTTCAGCTCCTCTACCTTGGCATCTACTGCTGCCTCGAGGTTCTTATCGCAGTCGTCAGACTTTGCTTTTACCTCATCTACCACCTTTGCGGCGTAGATAGAGTCCGCTTTTGCACTCTTCTGGTCCTCAGTGAGCGGAGTATACTTGGCACCGCAGCTGCTCAGGATCAGTGCCGCCATAGTACCGAGGGCGAATAATGACATTACTGATTTTTTCATGATGTTGATTTTTATTGTTTTAATGAAAGAATGAACGAATTTAAAAGGATTGCCTCTGAGAAAAAATATTTTTTCTCCCCACAAATAAACAGAATCACTGGTTTATCAACAAAACCCTCCTCACATTTTTACTATCTTATATGTATGCAGCCCTGATATATCAGATACGGTCACTACATAGATACCCGGAGCTATATCAGACAAAGTCAGCTCACTGCGGCCAGTAGATAGCTCTGCGCTACGCAGCGTCTGTCCTGCCAGCGTGCTGATCTCTACAGCAGCTCGCCCGGCGTCCTTTATATCTACCCATAGTACATCTCGCACCGGATTGGGATAGATGCTTATCATATCATCATGCGCTGCCTCACTGATAGCTGTCACATGAGAGATAGTACCTCCCAGCGCTTCATAGCTGCCGGCAAATTCCTGCAGGTATTGATTGGCCACATCCGCATCATGTATGATGATCATATTCTCATCATTCTTGGTATCTGCTGTCACTGACCAGTTGTGACTGCCGGTCAAAACCAGCGGGTCCAGTGTGGGATAATCAGGATCAGCTATCATCATCTTGTTGTGATATACTGTATTGCTGCCATTGTATATCTTAAGGTCATTGCCCATCACAGGGGCGAGAGTATCATAAGCATTGTAGTTGAAGCTATACTCGTCCATGATACCTTTCACAGTGATGCCGGGTGTATTGTACTTCACCTTCATGTCATGTGCATTGGGGCTTTCTGTGTAGGTATAGACGCCAAAGAATATTTCCTTGTCAGCTCCCTGTATGGCAGATCTGATATGCGTATTAGTATTGTCTGCCGGACTGAAGTACACCTCTATCGTCCTGCCATCTACAGTAAAAGTGTTGGTAGCACTAGCTGTCTTGAATGGACCAAACTTTGAGTTAGCCGCATTAGGTGTAGCTCCGCTCCCACCCCACATTTTCTCAAACTGGGCCACATATGCCTGCGCCACAGCCTGGTCTTGTATGATCACCGCATTGTTCGTGCTTTTGTCAAACATGGATTCGGTCCAGTTGGTAGATCCGGTCCATACGGTAGCATCTGCAGCGTACCCGGCATCTATCACCACAAACTTATTATGCATGATATTATATGAAGAACCGTTGGGACTTGGCAGGATATGAATGCCGCTATTCAGCAACCCCATAGAGGTGCTCGCACTGTCCTTGCCATCATATATATATCGGATCGTGACGCCACGGCTATAGGCGGCATTGAGCGCGCCTGCTATATCACTCATGCCACTACCCTGAGAGAACTGATAGACAGCTATATCGAGGGTATGGTTGGCCCGATTGATATACGCTATGAGTGTATCATCCAGCGCATGATAGAGATAGGCAGCGTTATTGCCGGGTGTGGCATAGCTCGTGTCTACCGTAGTATTAAAGTATACTTTGATCTTGCTGCTGCCTGTGGCAAAGGAATGAGCCGACAAGGCTATGAATATTAAAAAGACGTATAAATGTTTTAGCATTGAATGATTTATAACTATTGATAAGTGAACAAACTTAAACAACTTTTACCAACGGCAGTCATTTTAACCTTTGCGTCTCAGTCGTGCTGCACACACTCGTTCTATTGCCTATACGTGACAAAAAACTATCTTAGCGCACACTAATGAAATTCCTGGATGACATAGGCGGCTACCTGATCATGATCCGCCACGCTTTTTCCCGCCCGGAGAAAACCGCCATGTATAGCAAGGAGACCTTCCGCCAGATGAATGACATCGGCATCGGCTCCCTCTCCATCGTAGCCATTATCGCTACCTTTATAGGTGCGGTCACAGCCGTCCAGTTTAGCTATCAGCTGAAAAGTATAGGCCTGGTGCCTATGTGGTGGATGGGCTCTATCGTGCGCAAGGGCCTCATACTCGAGCTCGCCCCCACTATCACCTCCCTGCTGCTGGCCGGCAAAGTAGGCTCTAATATAGCCACCGAGCTGGGTAGTATGCGTATCTCAGAGCAGATAGATGCCTATGAGATCATGGGTGTCAATACGCGCTCGTATCTGGTGGGGCCGAAGATCCTGGCAGCTATCGTAGTGATACCTATGCTGATCGTGATGGCCGTAGCTTTGGGCATACTCGGCGGCTGGGCCGGTGGTGTGCTGGGGCATTTCTTTACGACAGCCGAGTACGTGCGTGGCCTGCAGGACAATATGAAGAACTGGGATGTGGTCGTGATGTTTATCAAGTGCGTGTTCTTTGCCTTTATCATAGCCTCCATACCATGCTACAAGGGCTACAATGTATCCGGTGGAGCGCTGGAGATAGGCAGGGCCAGTACGCAGGCAGTGGTACTGACCAGCATCATGCTAGTGATAGTCAACTTTTTCATCGCATTTTTCCTACTCGGAGAGTAGACAGGCAGCGTGATAGAGATCAAAAATATCAAGAAGTCATTTGGCGAGCAGCAGGTGCTGAAGGGCATCTCTGCTGTATTCAAAGAGGGCAAGTGTAACCTGATCATCGGCAAGAGCGGCAGCGGCAAGACCGTAACACTCAAAACGATGGTAGGCCTGGTAGAGCCTGATGAGGGCGAGGTCATCTATGATGGCCGCTCCTTTACCAAAATGAATTTCAAAGAGCGCAAACTGATCCGCCGCGAGATAGGGATGCTATTCCAGGGTGGTGCCCTCTTTGACTCAATGTCGGTAGAGGAGAATATCCGCTTCCCGCTGGATATGTTCACTGACATGTCAGTAGCAGAAAAGACCGAACAGGTCAATAACTGCCTGAAGCGGGTCAATATGGTCAATACCAATAAGAAATATCCCGGTGAGCTGAGTGGTGGTATGAAAAAACGCGTGGGTATAGCCCGCGCTATAGTGCTGAATCCCAAGTACCTCTTCTGTGACGAGCCAAACTCTGGCCTCGACCCCAAGACCTCTCTCGTGATAGACGACCTGATACAGCACATCACCGAGGAGTACCAGATGACCACCGTGATCAATACGCACGATATGAACTCGGTAATGGGCATAGGCGACCATGTGGTCTTTCTCCACGAGGGCTACAAATACTGGGAGGGCAACCGGGAGGAGATCATGCAGATCACAGAGGGAGAGCTTTTTGATTTTATATTTGCATCCGACTTCCTGAAAAACCTGCGGCGCAATGCCAAGGTTTAATTATTAATATTGTCCGTCGTAAATTGTCAACTGTTAAATAAATAAACATGTCAGTTCTGGTAAGTAAAAACAGCAAGGTGATCGTACAAGGCTTCACCGGCAAAGAAGGTACCTTTCACGCTACTCAGATGATAGAGTACGGTACCAATGTAGTAGGTGGTGTGACACCCGGCAAAGGTGGCGAGAAGCACCTCGATAAGCCTGTATTTAATAGTGTAGCCGATGCGCGCAAAGCTACGGGCTGCGATGTATCTATCATATTTGTACCACCTGCCTTTGCAGCTGATGCTATCATGGAGGCTGCTGACGCAGGCGTGGAGCTGATCGTGTGCATCACAGAGGGCATCCCTGTGCAGGACATGGTCACTGCCAAAAATTACCTCAGCACCCGCAAGTCTCGCCTGATCGGGCCTAACTGTCCGGGTGTGATCACCCCTGGTGGCGCGAAGGTAGGCATCATGCCGGGTTTCGTATTCATACCAGGCCGCATCGGTATCGTGTCCAAGTCCGGCACGCTGACCTACGAGGCTGCAGACCAGGTAGCCAAGGCCGGCCTCGGCGTATCTACTGCTATCGGTATCGGCGGCGACCCGATCATAGGTACCACTACCAAGGAAGCTGTAGAACTCTTCATGAATGACCCTGATACAGACGCTATCGTGATGATAGGCGAGATAGGTGGCAGCCTGGAGGCTGATGCCGCACGCTGGATCAAGGCCAACGGCAACAAGAAACCTGTCATAGGCTTCATAGCCGGCCAGACAGCGCCTCCGGGACGCCGTATGGGCCACGCCGGTGCCATCATAGGTGGTGCAGAAGATACCGCAGCGGCCAAGATGCAGATCATGCGTGACTGCGGCCTGCATGTGGTAGACTCTCCTGCATCTATAGGAGAGATGGTAGCCAAAGTCATGAGCAGGGTAGCTGTATAAACCGATCGATCACCTAAACCAATACACATGAGACTATCTATCATCGTAGGCGTACTGATGTCAGTGATGCTGATGTCATGCAGCAAAACTGACAACACCACAAACTGGGTAGGCATCTATACCGGCAGTGCAGGGAGCGTCATCAACCGTGTCCTCGTGACCAAAGTGGACAACTCTACAGTCAAAATGGAGCTGCAAACGCAGGTCAGTGGCACTTATTACACGTATGTGACCATGTACAATGTCAAGATATCCAGCAGCACGACTGCCAATGTAAATGAAAATGGCGCAATACTGGGTTATACTGATACCTATCACTTTGTCGGGACCGGGGCGCTCAGCGGCAGTACCCTGACCTTGGCAGGCTCGGGCACCAGCACTACCAATAGCAGTGACGTGAAGTATTACGCCTTTAACGGCTCCAGATAATCTTTCTACTTTTCGAGAAAGCCTCATAAGTATCTGCTTATGAGGCTTTTTTGTTGCTATTATCCGGAGCAAACAAAAATAATATTGTCTGTCTGTGAAACTTTTTGATGCTATCTGCCGTACATGAGCATAACATTCAAAAAGAATCAGTCATGAGAAAAATACTATTCATCGCCACAGTACTATTCGCCACCACAGCATTTATGACCAGCTGCAGCAAGTCTTCTAATGAGACTGACTACGCTACTAAATGGGCAGGTGTATACAACGATCCATCGTCTAAGCCTAATGATGGTACCAGCACTACTGCAAGCCTGAATAACGTCATAGTGAGCAAGGTAGACGCCAGCACTCTTAAAATACAGATCAAGGCACTCGAGACCAGCTACATCTACACCTACGTGATCCTGAAGAATGTATCTCTGAACGGAGCTACCAAGGCCAGCATAGATGAAACAGATGCGCTGACCGAGTCTACAGGCACTTATCATATCAAAGGCACGGTAGAACTGAACGGAACACAGCTCACACTGAATGCTACTGCTACCAATACAGCAGCTACTAAGGAGTCAGATGTGCGCACGCTGCACTTCTCCGGGTACTACAACAAGTAAATCAATCGATCAACATAGTTTGAAACCACTTCTCGGCCGGGAGGTGGTTTTGCTTTTACATCCTATGCCCGCTCCGCTACGGCTGTTTGCAGGATGTTGATTTCAGAAAAAACGAGCCTCAGGCCTATTCATCTTTTTACCATATTTGCGGCCATTACAAAACCGCAAAAACATCATGAAGGCATACACCACACTCCTAACCGAACTCAATAACGGCATTCTGCTCGTCACCCTAAACCGGGAAGACAAACTCAATGCACTCAATAAGGCCGTGATAGGAGACCTCAATGACGTGATGGACGAGGTATATGCCAACGCAGAGATCAAAGGTGTGGTCCTGACGGGCAAAGGAAACAAAGCCTTTGCGGCCGGTGCGGACATAGCAGAGTTTAAGGGGCTGGATGAGGAGCAGGGTACTGCACTGGCCCGGCGGGGACATAATGTTTTCAATAAAATAGAAATGTGCCCGAAGCCTGTCATAGCAGCGGTGAATGGCTTTGCGCTGGGTGGTGGCTGTGAGCTGGCTATGGCCTGCCATATCCGTATAGCGAGCGAGAATGCAAAGTTTGGCCAGCCTGAGGTCAATCTCGGCCTCATACCGGGCTATGGTGGCACACAGCGCCTCGTGCAGCTCATAGGCAAGGGCAAGGCACTGGAGCTGCTCATGACCGCAGATATGATAGATGCGCACTGTGCACAAAAGCTAGGCCTGGTCAATGATGTAGTACAAACCGTAGAACTCATAGACCACTGCAAGGCGATGGTAGCCAAGATCGCCAGCAAGGCGCCATTTGCTATCGCGCAGGTGATACAGTCTGTCTATGCTCACTTCAAAGACGGCATAGATGGCTTTGACACAGAGATCTCCCTCTTCGGCAAATGCGTGACCACTGAAGACTTTGTAGAAGGTACCGCTGCATTCCTGGAGAAAAGAAAGGCAAACTTCACAGGCAAATAATAAAAAAGATTCCCCGCCTGCAGGGCAAGCGGGGAAAACAATTTGCAGCAATGAAAATTTATGTGTGTGATCACTTCACGGCTGTCAGTTTGCCGTGTGCCATGACCTTACCATCCTTACCATTTATAGCATAGGTATACATCCCATCGGCCAGCGCCTTTGGCAGTACCACCTCTACCCTGCCGTCATATACGGCTGGCTGCACTGCCTGCACCATCCTGCCGCTCATGTCATACAGAGCGACCTGGGCTACAGCAGAGGGATCGCTACAGCGGATGCTGAATGTGGTGCCTGATACGGGGTTAGGGTATACCGCTATCAGTGACTGCGCCTGGTCTATAGTACTGATACCTGTGGCTACCGGGAGCTTTTTACTCAGATAAGCGCCGCCGGTGCCATACAGGGAGCTAAAGGTATTATCAGTATAGTTGAACAGCATCTGGTACCCAAACTGTCCTTCGATGTAGAAATACTCACGATAGTTTTGTGGTCCTGAGGTTTGTCCCTGAGTGATACCAAAAGGGGTAGTGATAGCAGACGGGGCAGGTGCACCGTTCAGATAGAAGCTGTCTATACAGAATTCGTTACTCCTCACTGCCAGTACGGGCAGGTTGCTCATATAGCCGCTCACCGGAGCCTGCTGCAGCACGCCCCATCCATTCACAGTATCAGTACGGGTAAAGTAAAAGGCCTCGTCCAGTGGTGCGTGGTTCAGGCTGGCCGAGGATACGGTCAGCTCCATATTGGCCACACACCTCACTGTACTGGCCCATGAGCTGCCCGCTGTAGCCGGGAATGCCACCATGTTTCTCGGTGAGCTATACGTGATCACATTGCCCAGTATGTAGATGCTGTCTGCGCTATTGCCGGTGAAGGGCCCCAGTCCAAACTGCTGCACAGGTATGCGCATGCCTATAGCCTGTACACCGGAGGCATTGATCTCAAAGTACTGGTCAAAGTAAAAACCTACCGCAGGAGTGAGCCCTTTGATATAGTTTGTCCTTTTGAATTGCGCTGTAGGGAAATCAGGATCACCGGAGACTGCTACATAATTGTATGAAGCAGGAGTACCGCCGGAGACAGCGGTATAGTCCCACGTAGCATTGGCACTGAATGTGGGAGCGGAGCCTATCTGACTGGTCACATCATTCAGGTAGAAGGTATCTGTAGGGATAAGCACATTGCTCTGCGTGAGCGTCAGGGCGCTCTGGCCATAGCTGTGTGATACAAGCATAGCCAGCAGCAGTGGAGTAAAGATCTTTTTCATGATGTTTGGATTTGAGTTAAAGAAATGAATGAATGGATGCAAAGTGTTTTTGACCATACGAACGTACGCACCATTTATCTATCATCAGTACTCAATAACCACTCAAAAAAGAAACAACCCATTGATTTAAAATGAATTAAAAGCTATCAAAAAGCATGAACACATACTTACCGCAACTGATCCGATAAGGCAGGTAGCCTAGTCGCATCGTGATCTGGCTGATGAAGAAAGGTACCGCATTTTCCATTTGAAATTTCTGATCTAAAGGTTAGCTTGCACCATCAGCTAAAACAAACGACCGTTTAGCATAACCCATTGATAGCGTGGCACCATTCGCATTTATTTTTACATTTCTTTACAATTTTCAAAATTGCTTTGCGTCTACTATAGCGATTGATCGATCATTCATATTTATCACAGATCAAACACAACCCAATCATGCCTCCGTAACTCCCATATCTGACCACTACCCTCGCGGCAGATCGTACCACTTAGAAACTACAGAAAACAATTTTTTCCTAACCCATTCAATTCATTCATTACTATGAACAACATGACTATTGCGCTGATCGTATTAGGATCAGTGCTGGTGATCAGCCTCGTATTTTACCAGCTGATCCTGAAAGTATTTTTTGGTGTCCTGATCATCCCGGAAGATAAGATCGGCCTTGTGACTGTGAAGTTTGTCCTCTTCGGTGAGCACAAGCAACTGCCGGAGGGCCGCATCATCGCTACCAAAGGCGAAGCGGGCTTTCAGGCACAGACACTCGCCCCCGGTATCTACACAGGCTACTGGATCTGGCAGTATGATGTAGAGCTGCAGCCACTCACTGTGATACCTAACGGTAAGATAGCCCTCATGCTGGCCCGTGACGGCCGCGAGATGCCTACCGGCCAGATACTGGCCCGCAAAGTGGAGTGTGACTCCTATCAAGATGCAGAGAAGTTTCTGAACAATGGTGGCTACAAGGGCCGCCAGGCTACCGTGCTGCAGGCCGGTAGCTACAGGATCAATACCTTCCTCTTTGAGGTGCTGGTCACAGATCTGACCATCATACATGACAATATGGTGGGCATCGTGACCACGCTGGACGGTGCACAGATCGAGCCCGGCCAGATAGCAGGCAAGGTGATACCTGCACACAACAACTTCCAGGATGCAGATGCATTCCTCACCGCCGGTGGCAACCGTGGTCTGCAGGAGCAGGTGATCCTCTCCGGTAGCTATGCGCTGAACCCCTGGTTTGCCAAGATAGAGGAAGTGCGCATGACCGAGATACCTATCGGCTACGTGGGCGTCATCATCTCCTATGTAGGTGAAGAAGGCCAGGACCTGAGCGGTGTAGAGTTCAAGCATGGCAATATAGTGGCAAGGGGCTACAAGGGTGTGTGGGCCGATCCGCTCGGCCCGGGCAAATACCCTATCAACCCGTTCATCATGCGTACAGAGCTGGTACCTACTACCAACCTCGTATTGAACTGGGCCAGCGCACGGACTGAGTCACACCAGCTGGACAAGAACCTGTCTACAATAACAGTGAGGTCTAAGGACGGCTTCCCGTTCAACCTCGATGTGTCGCAGATCATCCACATACCAAACACGCAGGCACCAAAAGTGATCGCTCGTTTTGGTAACATGAATAACCTTGTGTCTCAGGTACTGGAGCCAACGATAGGCAACTACTTCCGCAACTCTGCTCAGGACAGCGATGTGATCGCCTTCCTCGGTACGCGCAAGGAGCGCCAGGAGTCAGCCAAGCTGCATATCGGCGCCGTACTGGAGCAGTATAATGTCTTTGGTGTAGATACGCTGATAGGCGATATCGTACCTCCTGAGAGCCTGATGAAGACCCTCACAGACCGTAAGATAGCAGAGGAGCAAAAGGTGACCTACGAGACTCAAAGACTGGCACAGGAGACACGCCAGGCACTGGAGAAAGAAACCGCCATAGCCGATATCCAGAAGGACATCGTAAAGGCAGACCAGGGCGTAGTGATAGCCAAGCGCATAGCAGACGCAGCTGTAGAGAAGGCTACCGGTGAGGCAAACTCTGTACGCCTGCAGTCAAACGCAGAGAGCGACAAGATGAAGATCATCGCTCAGGCAGAGGCACAACGTACCAAAATGCTGGCCGAGGCTAACTCAGAACAAGTGCGCCTCATGGCAAATGCTGAAGCCGAGAAGATAGCCAAGACAGGTAGCGCAGAGGCAGAGAAGATCCTCGCCATCGGTAAGTCTAACGCAGAGTCTTACAAACTGTCAGTCGAAGCAATGGGTGGTAATAACTTCACCCAGCTGAAAGTGACAGAAGCCATCGGCGCCAATAAGATCAAGGTGATCCCAGACGTGCTGATAGCCGGCAGCGGCGACAGCGCCAACGGATCCATCAGCGGCCTCTTGGGCATGGAGCTGATGAAGCAGATAGCCGAGCGCAAAACTGCTGAACCTGCTACTGACAAATAACACCCTTACTGCTAGTATATCGCGCAGCATCTCAATGAGGTGCTGCGCTCTTGTTTGTAGTTGGCTGTTAGCCCTCTTCTATTTTAGGAAAGGGCAGGGTGAGGTAAGGCGGAGAGGAAGGACTATACAATAATAATTGTTCAGAGTTCGCGTTTAGCTATCGCAAAAACAGAAAACGATGCGGCAAATAGTTCTTCTAATCCTTCGTATCCTCCTCCTTTCCTCTTGCAAAAAGAAGTGCAGCGACTGCGGCCCGCACCAGGACTGTGTCAATGGTATCTGCCAGTGCCAACAGTGGTATGAAGGGGCAAACTGTGAAACGCCCATGATAGATAAATTCGTAGGCACCTATATAGGCACCAGATATACCAATGGTAGCAATCCGCTCGTAGATACATTTATTGTAGAAAAACAAGGTCCACCCAATGCAACCAGCGTAACTCACACCAGCAGTAACGACGAAGGTTCCATCAGTTTACAAAGCTCCATTACTGGCGACTATTTTACTTATATCTACCTCCCCAATCAATTGGGAGATATACGTAAGAAATGTGGCAAAGTGACTACCACCGTCAGCGGTGCCGATCTCGCACTGACTTATTACTGGATAAACGGCAATGGCGATGTAGATTCCAATACTCTTTTTACCTTCATAGGTACCAAGCAGTAAAAGTGAAACCTACCACAGCCATACGCACCTATCTCAATGACCTCCTGCTACTGGCATTCCCGGACAACTGCCTGCTGTGCTCCAATCCGCTCATGAGTGATGAGAAGGATATCTGCTACAGCTGTATAGACAGCCTGCCACAGACGGACTATCACCTGTCCTCAGATAATCCCGTAGCCCAGCACCTATGGGGCCGGGTACCACTGGCACATGCTGCCAGCTATCTGTATGTGCGGGACGGCAACGTGACACAACAGATGATACACCTGCTCAAATACAAGGGCAAAAAGAAAGTAGGCATCAAGCTGGGTCGCCTGTATGGCTATAAGTTCAAAGAGCAGGGCAGCCACTACCCAAAGATAGACCTCATAGTACCCGTACCCCTCCACATCAATCGCCAGCGCCAGCGTGGATACAATCAGTGCGACTTATTCGCTCAAGGGTTATCAGAGGTATTAGAAGTCCCATACGAGCCAAGCGTTCTCACCCGTGTCATTGAGACAGTCTCTCAGACCAAGCACTCCCGCTACGAGAGATGGGGTAACGTAGAAGGTATCTTCGAGCTTTCACAACCTGAGAAAGTAACTGGCAAAAATATTCTACTCGTAGATGATGTGATCACTACCGGCGCTACCATCGAGTCGGCAGCAGCTACTTTGCTACAAGGAAGAGATGTGACTTTGAGCGTAGCGACGATCGCTACGGCGGGAAGGTAACCCTAGCGCCGGATACCCGAAAACGAGCCGGCACTAATCTGAGGATTTCCATTTTGCCCCTGCGTGACCATAGTATATTGCATATCGACCATACTGTCACTATGAGAAAATGAACCACCGCCATTCACATACAATTCCGAGTCATTGTAATAGAAAATAAATGAATCCTGCTGTACAAATGTACCGTGAACTGATAAGCCCCCTAATACAAGGCGATAGCCCCGTATAGAAAATGCCTCCTGTCCACCGCCTGAAAATCTCATAGAATCAGTGTTGCTGCCCGGAGCAAAGTATCTCCACGATAGTCCTTGTGGTATAGCGGCACGGACAATAATCGTTTTACTGACCGTATTTGATTGAGTAGAATTAGAGGCTGTCAGCGAGACAGAGTAGGTACCTCTCCGCGAGAATACATGACTTGAGTTTGGCGCTTTTGACTTTGTATCATCACCAAAATCATACAAGGTAGAATCAGCATTTGAGGAACAATCAGTAAATCGAACTGTATCACCTACGTAGAAGGAATCATTCTGAACGCTAAAACAGGCGTTGACAGGTCCGGACGTATTTCGGTTGCTATTGGATTTATGGCACCCGAAAAGCAATAGGAATGCGATAAAAAACAGGAGAACAGAGGTTTTCATAAAAAGGTTTTGACTAAAGATATCACAATATTTTCAGCCCGGGCAGGTTCCTTACTTGCTGGTATCCCTATTCACATACTTAGAGATCAGATAGGCATTCCTATCCGAAGCACTCCGCGAAACCAGCTCCGCAAGAAAGCCGGCGAGGAATAGCTGTACACCTATCACGATAGCTAGCAGGCCCATATAAAAGATAGGACGCTCTGTCATGTGATAGGCGTCAAAGGCAAACTTTGCGATGGTCAGGTACACCGTGATCATAAAGCCGATAAAGAAGCTCAATACTCCCAGCCCGCCGAAGAGGTGCATAGGCCGCTTGGAGAAGCGCGTCATGAAAGAAACAGACAGCAGATCCAGCAGGCCAAAGAGGAAACGCTCGATACCAAACTTGGTCGTACCATATTTGCGCGCCTGGTGCTGTACGATCTTCTCCCCTATCTTGTCATAGCCTGCGCGTTTAGCCAGGATGGGGATATAGCGGTGCATCTCGCCATAGACCTCTACACTCTTTACCACATCTTTGCGGTATGATTTGAGGCCACAGTTGAAGTCGTGCAGGTTATCTATGCCGGAGGCTACGCGAGCAGCCCAGTTATATAGTTTCGTGGGTACCGTCTTGGTGATGGGGTCGTAGCGCTTCTGCTTCCAGCCGGAGATCAGGTCGTAGCCATCCTCCACGATCAGGCGGTACAGCTCAGGCACCTCATCAGGTGAGTCCTGCAGGTCGGCATCCATCGTGATCACCACATCGCCCTCGGCTTCGCTGAAGCCTACATTGAGCGCGGCAGACTTGCCATAGTTGCGGCCAAACTTGACACCGCGCAGGGTGGGGTAAACAGACGATAGTTGCTCTATCACTTTCCAGGAGCCATCCTTGCTGCCATCATCTACCATGATGACCTCATAGCTGAAGGCATGCTCACGCATCACGCGGTCTATCCACGACATCAGCTCAGGCAGGCTCTCCTCCTCATTAAACAATGGTACTACTATCGATATCTGCATCGTCTTCCTTTATGATCCTGGTTTTTTCTCCGTATTCATCCGGATCAGGTCCTCCGAGCTACGCTTGATGAATACAGCTACAAGTAATGAAAAAACGGCGGTACCCGCAAGCATAATACCCAGATTGCGAGCTATCTGGCCGTAGGTCGGGTCATCGTCTTCCGGCCGTATCTTTGCCAGCTCTTCCTTCTGCTGCTCCTCAGTTTTATTCATCACGGTCATCTCGCTTTTGGCCCTTTCTACCCGGATGGCATAGACCTTTTTAGGAAAGTCCCTATCGATCAGCTTATTGACCAGCACGATCGAGAAAGCATTACCTAACGCACAAAACACAAAAACAATATAGATAGACAGGAAAGCATCGCGAAAGGAGATCACATTGCCATTGAAGCTGCGGTAGGCTATACCGCTCCAGATAGCCAGCATCAGCGCCATCACGATATAGAAGACGCCGAACACCCCGGAGAGAAACATGCTCTGAAACATGGCCTTGTAAAACATGTAGGACATCAGGCCGAGCAGCACCACGGCCACGTATGCTATACCACCTACGCGCAGGGGGATATTGGGACTAAACTTTGCCATCGGCCAGAGTCATTTTATCCTTGTGTATGATGCCCACTACCCTGCCGGTAAAGACTGCATCTATAAATGGTGTATTCCTGGACTGTGAACGGATATCCTTCTCCGTAAAGGTCCACTGCTGATCAGGATTGAATAGCGTCAGGTCAGCCTCTGCGCCTTCGGCGAAACCAGCTACGGGCAGCCCTAAAATGCGGCGTGCATTGATGCTGAAAAGCTCTACCAACTTTGTACTATCCGCCTTGCCCTGCAGTGCTGTATTGGCCGCGGCATACGCCGTCTCCAGCCCTATCATGCCATAGTCCGCCTTGTCAAACTCAAGCTTCTTGCACTCCTCATCCTGAGGGTTGTGCTGGCTGGTGATGGTGTCTATCGTACCGTCTGTGATTCCCTTGATCAGTGCAGTGATGTCAGCCTTGCTGCGCAGGTGTGGGTTTACCTTGCAGTTGGTATCGTATTGACCTACTGCCGTCTCATCGAGCAGCAGGTTATAGGCATTCACAGAGGCTGTGAGTGCAGTGTTCTTCTTTTTGGCAGCACGTATCAGCGCTACGGATCCTGCTACAGATATATCGAGCAGGTGCAGGCGGGATCCTGTATAGTCCAGCAGGTATATATCGCGATTGACAGCTATCTCCTCGGCTATGGCCGGCGCACCCGGCAGGCCGAGGCGTGTACTGGTCACGCCCTCATTCATCATGCCATTCTTAGAGATGCTCTTGTCCTCCGGGTGGTTCATCACCAGCCCGCCAAAGGCTTTCACATACAGTAGGGCCCGCTCTGTCATACCTGCACTCGGGCTCGGCTTCAGTCCATCGCTGAATGCTACGGCTCCCGCCCTATGCATGTCATACATATCTACCAGGTCCTTGCCTTGCAGGTCATGTGTCAGTGCACCGACCGGATGCACAGAGACGATATTGTCTTTAGACTTATTGATCAAATAGTCTACCTGGGCTTTGCTCTGCGTGATAGGCTGTGACCCCGGCATGACGCAAATGTGCGTGAAACCACCCGCAGCCGCAGCACGGCAGCCAGTCTCTACCGTCTCCTTGTGCTCATAGCCCGGATCGTAGAGGTTCACATTCATATCTACCCAGCCGAGCGATACGTGCAGGTTGGGAGACTTGACCTCTTTGGCACGACCGGCCTCAGCGATCTTTGCCGCTATCTTTTTGATCTTACCGTTTGAAATGAGAATGTCTACGACCTTACTATGATACGGAGAACCCGGGTGTATGACGCGCGCCGCGCGGAGGATGATGTCCATCGGATAGTTTTACCGGACGTCAAAAATACGAAAATCTGCGATATAAGGCACCTGCCGGTCACCTGGTCTGATATCCCTGCGGTGCAGTCATGTGATATGTCCTGATCATGTACTGCAGTGGCGGCAGCCCGATCTCCGCTCTGCGGGCATCTACATGCGCCACATCATACACAGGGTTGATCACCACCGCACCCTCCGGGCTATAGTCGAAATGGGTGCCATAGCACTGCTCCAGCCTGCCATAATCCGATACTACGCGGTCATAGACAAAGGCATAGTAATCCGGCATCAGGTAGCCCTGCTGCACCTCTCTATACAGCACCGGTTGAAAATAAGTCCACATCTTTTGGCCATGCACGCCATTCAGCTGGCCGTGTAGCAGCAGCACAAAAGCATCTGTCACACCAGCATAGCCTTCTTTATCATACCGCGGGAAGCCCTTGGCCTTGACCATCTGAGCCAGCATTTCCATATCAGCAGAGTCTACAACTGCCATGCGTGCCGTGTCGCCGTCTTTGCCTCTGACAGACTGATCTTTGACCACCAGGCTATCCAGCAGTTCCAGATAGTCCCTGTCTACACGCCTGTAAAAATCCGCCCGCGCCTTTAGCAGTTTAGCTTCATCAAATATGGGCCTCTGCCTCCATGCAGTCAGATTAGGATCGTCGTGCCAGTCATAGCCATTTGCTGCGGCTACTACCAGCATGCCGAAGGCACTATCCATATTACCTAGCGCCGAGAAACTTTCTGAGCATGAGAGAAGGTCAGGCACATAATACTGCGCATACCGGAAGGCTTGCTTATATTCGGCGATGGAGGCGGCATACTCTTTATCCGCGGTGAATGCCCGCGCCTTATCAGCGTGCGATAAATAGGATCGCAAACGCTGGCGACTGGCAGAGTCAGTTTGTGCATCAGCTATCAGACACTGCAAAAAAAGCAGGAGGCCAAATAGTATTTTCATAGTACCAGGTTCTATTTAAAACGCAAGGCTGTAGCTCACTCCGGTGCCGGTATAAACGAGTCCGGAAGTATAGTGGTTCAGCTTGCGGTAGGCGTGCTGCGAGTGTACGATATACATGCTCCAGTCAAAGAGCAGCAGAAAGGCTCCCTGCATCAGCACCCCCTTGCCGATACCCGATACAGCCTCTCGTGTTCCTGGCCGGCTGATACGGTCTGAGAAGCCCCACATGGCGGCACCTGCACCTACATAGGCGAAGTCCAGCGCGCCATTGAGCAGGTAGAGCTTTTCCTGCCCGTGCTGGCGCAGCAGGGTCTGGCCAAAGGTGATATTATCATCCCGCTTTTTGCTGTATGTAGCCGCTGCTCCGGGCGCCGCTATCAGCACATTTATAGCACCCCATATCGCATTGGTAGCATGAAAGTACCTCGCCTCTCCATGAGTGAGTGGAGCCGCGATAGATCCGTAGATCACATTGGCGCCTGCCCATCCGGTCAGTGTAAAAAGCCCCCTGCGGTTGATCAGGTTTTGCCGCTCGTTGAAGGCTGTCATCTCCTGTGCCGGCATGTATTCCTTGAAGTGATGATGTATCACCGTATCCTGCCGCTGGGCCAGGGCCTGCATAGACAGCAGCAGCGCTATGATCGCGTAGAAGGTCTTCATCATTTGTTGCGTTTTGGGCCATCATCCAGTATAGGCCTGTTCTGGCGCTGCTCAGATGGCTGCGGGGTCGTACCAGGCAGTGGCTCTTTATTGTAGTAGTCTACGTTGATGATCTTGCAGCCGGGCAGCGCACTGATCAGTGGCTCGGCCTGCGCGCGGGTCAGATTGTTGTAGCTGATGTCCAGTATGCGCAGTGTCTTGATCCGTGATATCTGCGCGATCATGGAACTCATATCGGCGTTGAGGTTCATGGCCACATTGAGGTCCGTGAGGTGCAGGCTGCTAAAGTCGGCAGGCAGCCCCTGCAGATCATTACTCTTCAGGTCGAGTATCTGGAGGCTTGGTAGCTTGCTGAAAGAGGCCGGCAGCAGTGTGATCACGTTGCCGCGCAGGTCCAGAGATACGAGCGAGGTCAGGCCGTCTATACAGGCAGGCAGCTTTTCTATCACATTATCCTTCACGGTCAGCTTCTTCAGATTTTTCATCTGGCAGATATCATCCGGCAGCGTCTTGATCTTCTTATCAGCCTTATTGAAGAAGTCTCCATCCATGAAGAGGGAGTCCAACTGTGTCAGCCTGCTCAGTCCTGTGCCGATCTCAGATATGCTATTCCTGTTCAGATTGATGAAGCGCAGCTTGCTCAGGTTTGTGAGCGATGCCGGAAAGCCCGGCAATTGATTTCTGCTCAGGTCGAGCCACTCCAGTGCGGTGAGCTGGCTAAAGTCGCCACCCAGAGAGGCGAGCTGATTGCCGGAGAGGTCCAGCACGCGCAACTTACTCAGGCCACCGAAACCAGGCGGCAGGTTCTGCAGCACATTCAGGCGAAAGGCATTATTGGGCGAGCCGAGGTACAGCTCTTCCAGATTTTTCAGGCTGGTGAATGTAGCAGGCAGACTGGTCAGTACATTCTCGCGGAGGCTAAGTACTTTCAGTCCTGTGAGGCTGCCTATCTCTACAGGCAGTGAGGCCAGTCCGCATTGGTCGATATACAGCGCATTAAGCTTCGGCAGGCCGGCTAGTGTTTTTGACACATCCACCAGATCGAGCGAGAGGTTTTGCCGCAAGCTGACTACTTCCATATTGCTGAGCCCGGAGAAGGAGGCAGGTAGTGTCTTGATATCATTTACCGATAGGTCCAGGGCCTGCAGTGACCTGACCTCGCCTATCTTGCCGTTTAACTCCAGCAGGCCACAGGCGGAGAGGTCAAGTGTTTTTACCTGCATGCCTTTCAGGCGCTCATAGAGATCATCGTCGTACAGGTAGGCATTGTGCTCCAGGCAGAGGTAGCTGAGGCTTTTGAGCTTTGTAAAGGTCTCAGGCAGCGATTTGATATTGTTATTGCGAAAGGTAAAAGAGTCCAGCGCTGTGAGATTGCCCACTGCAGATGGCAGGGCACTATAGCCTCCATCATTCAGCACCAGTACGCGCAGCTCAGGCAGTTTAGACAGCAGCTCAAAGAGTTTGTCTACATTCAGCTTTCTCGCCTTGGTGATGGTGATCTTACGCAGCTTTTTGAGCGAAGCGACACGCGGGTCTATCTCAGTACCGGGATAGTAGGAAAGGTCCAGGCTCGTGGTACCGGGATCTGCTACTGCGGCATCGATGCGGGCCTGTACAGATTGCAGCTCCTTTTTCTCCTGTGCCGACTGTGCTTCTTTCCACTCCTTGTAGACGATGGAGTCTCGCACTTTCTCAGGTAGAGATTGCAGCCACTCCTCTTTGGTCTGCTTCAGGTTTTCTTTGGCTACGGGCATTTGGCCAAAGTTACTTTTGGCCGCCAGCATCATTATAAAGATCAGCAAGCAGGTATAGGAGCGCTTCGTCATTGTCAGATACATATTGATAGGGTAAATATCCTGAAAATAAAACGATATGACAATCGTTATCATATCAGCACGGGCAATTAAATATTTTTTTTGATTTTTGACTACTCTCAAACCAAACCCGCTATGGACATTACCACCACTCAGGCTCTCTACGCAGTAGCACTCGTCACGATCCCGACCGCATTCATCGGCATGGGTATGTACATGGTGATCCGCACCTACCTCCGCCGGGATGAGAATCTCCGCGTGCTCGAGCTGCGCATGACCACCAGCAAGGAAACCCGCCTGCTCAAGCTACAAGCCTATGAGCGCATGACCCTGTTCCTGGAGCGCATCTCACCGGCAGCCGTCATCGCACGCGTGCTGGAGAGTGACATGAATAATCGCGACCTGCAGCAGGCTATCATCAGCAGCATCCGCGCCGAGTTTGAGCACAACCTCGCCCAGCAGATATACATCTCCTCAGATGCATGGAACCTCATTGTCTCAGCCAAGGATGAACTGATCAAAGCCACCGTGATGATAGCCGGCCAAAGCGCCGCCGATGCCTCAGCCCAGCAGGTAGCCCGTATCATCCTCGAGGCCATAGAAAACACCGGCCAGATGCTCCCCAATCAAACGGCACTGGAGTTTCTGAAGCATGAGGTGAGGGAACTGCTATAATCAATCTCACAAAATACAGATGGCAGGGACAGGTAGCGACCTGTCCCTGCTTGCTATATAGACCCTCTATCGCAGATAGCCAGGGTGATGTCCTACCCTGCAAGCGTTTCACCCCTTCGGGGCTTTTATGCAGGCGCAGTTTCGAGAAATATTATTTTCGCTTGTGGCAAATGCTTTGTATTTGTCTTACTACTTAATACTAACTACTAAATACCGCGCGCAGCGATGAGCAAATTTACTACCGACTCCGGCATAGAGATACAGCGTGTATATGAACCCAAAGATCGCCCCGTAGAAGAGCCGGGGCAGTTCCCCTTCACACGGGGTGTGCATGCGGAGATGTACCGCAGCAAGCTCTGGACCATGCGCCAATATGCAGGCTTCAGCACGGCAGAGGAGAGCAACAAGCGCTACCACTACCTGCTGTCTCAGGGTGTGATGGGCCTCTCAGTGGCCTTTGACCTGCCTACGCAGATAGGCTATGACTCTGACCACGCGCTGGCAGAGGGCGAGGTGGGCAAGGTGGGCGTGGCCATCGACTCACTGGAGGATATGCAGACGCTTTTCTCCGGTATCCGGCTGGAAGATGTCTCCACCTCTATGACCATCAATGCTACCGGCTACATACTCCTCTCCCTCTATGTGGCACTGGCCAAGCAGCAAGGCGCAGACCTCAAAAAGCTGACGGGCACCATACAGAATGACATCCTGAAAGAATACGCGGCGCGTGGCACCTATATCTACCCGCCAAAGCCCTCGATGCGTATCATCACAGACATCTTTGCCTACTGCAATACGGACGTGCCTAAGTGGAACACCATCTCTATCTCCGGCTACCATATCCGCGAGGCGGGTAGCACGGCAGCACAGGAGCTGGCCTTCACACTGGCCAATGGCAAGGCATACTGCCAGGCGGCAATGAGCCAGGGACTCGACATCAATAAGTTTGGCCAGCGCTTGTCTTTCTTCTTCAATGCACACAACAACTTCTTTGAGGAGATAGCGAAGTTCCGCGCGGCGCGCCGTATGTGGGCGCGCATCACGCAGGAGCTGGGTGCTACCGATGCGCGGGCGCAGATGCTGCGCTTTCACACACAGACGGGTGGCTCTACGCTCACTGCACAGCAGCCACTCAACAACGTGACCCGCGTGACGCTGCAAGCTATGGCGGCAGTACTCGGCGGCACACAGTCGCTACATACCAATGGCTATGATGAGGCCCTCTCCCTGCCTACAGAGCAGGCTGCCAAGCTGGCCCTCCGTACACAACAGATCATAGGCTACGAGAGCGGCGCGGTAGACAGTGTAGACCCTCTGGCGGGCTCCTACTTCGTAGAGCAGCTCACAGACGAGATAGAGGAGAAAGCCTGGAAATACATCCGCCACATAGATGGTCTGGGCGGCAGCGTATCGGCCATAGAGCAGGGCTATATGCAGGAGGAGATAGCACGTGCCTCCTACGACTACCAGCGCAAGATAGAAAGCGGTGAGAAGATCATAGTAGGTGTCAATAAATTTACGGAGAAGGAGCCACCGCTCTCAGACCTGCCACGCATAGACGACTCTATCCGCAAGGTACAATCAGACAAGCTCGCTGCACTGCGTGCGAAAAGAGATAATACTGCGGTGAAACAGTCACTGACCGCATTGCGAGATGCTACTGTAGATGGCAGCAACATCATGCCCCATGTGATACACGCAGTAGAGCAGTATGCCACACTAGGTGAAGTGGCAGATACCCTGCGCGCTATCTACGGTGAGTATCAGGGCTGACCGGCTTAGCATGAGTAGTGATCAAGATCTACTTGTGGTGGTGCCTGGCAAATAGCTTTCTAAAACGGTAGTGCAGCTTTCTGAAGAAGAGATCAGTGCGACTGATATCCTGATAATCTACACTGTAAGTAGGGTAGCGCCCCAGCGCCGGGAGCGATATATCAAGACGCTTGGTAGCGGCTTTCTCTAATGGTATCCGGCGTATGTAGTGATCGTCAAGGCTGTACTCCAGGTAGTACTTGCGGTCGCGCTCCTCAGACCTGCTGATCTGTATGCTATAGGCACCCGCAGTGTCCGTCACTGCACCATTGCCATAGAAGGCACCGGCGGAATCGAGCACGCGGATAGACACATCTCTCAGCGGCTCCCTGCCGTCCCAGACTGTGCCGAATACCGTAAAGTCCTGAGCGGATGTGTGCACCTGCTCACGGACAGCACGCGACAATCGCTGAAAGATGCCCTCCCTAAGAGGTACAGCCAGAAAAGTGGTATGCCACATGGCTCCGCCCGTGTAAAACATCTGTCCGCTTGACAGGAATAGCCTGACGTTCTGCACAGCCTCTGTAGTCAAAAGTGTTTTGTCTTCATATCTGTCATTAGTAGCTCGCAGATAGGGCACGCCGTATTTGAACTCCTCCCTGGTAAGATGCAGCTCAAAGCACCCGTTTGAGTCCGTTCTCATACCATTGCCTGTGTAGCCCCCGGCAGGATAGTGTACGGTCACCTCCGCGCCCGCTACCGGCTCTATGCCGTAGTCCGTGATCAAACCGCAGATCACTACTGAATCCGGAACTACGATGGCTGGTGCGGCAATGGTATCTTTCTTCTTATCAGCTAATGCAGGCTGCTGGTCCGAAACCGGGTGTGATAGCGTAGCCGCCGGTAGTGCGCGCCATGCCAGCATAGGCAAAAGGCCAAGCAGCAAGGCTCGCCACTGAAAGGCGCCATTGTCAGGCTCTGACACGCTGATCGGTGTGTCCAGTTGATCCTTCCGAAAGCGGCCACAGGATAGCTGATGCGTAGACAGGTATGCTATCACCTCACGGTCAGACATCCGGCTAAAGTCGACTACTTCTTTGCTACAGCTCTGGCAGAAAGCGCCGGCTGTGGTGGCGGTCATATCACTCCATTTCTCATGGCAGGGACTATGCACGGACAGGTAGATGGGGTTGGGCTTCATGGCCTGTGCTTTTGGTGAGGTATCGATTAGGACATTGGCTATAGCGGGTTTGGTGTGTAGTGGTAAAACAACCCTTCGGATGTGTGGTCCTGGGGGTTGTACGTTTCAGAGGGCTAGTGTCTTTTGTTCATTGCCAAAGGTACGATGCCGGGCAGGTGATGACACTATTCTTCGCGTCATTTGATTGCCAGTTTCTTTTGACAAATCTATGATGGTATAACGGCGTAGTATATGCGAAAATTGCATAAAGAAAAAAGAGTATTAACGGGATGGTGCGGCGTGGCGATCGTGCCTGCTATCGCTATGGAGTGCATAGCTGACAGGTGCTCCCTACAGCATGGCTGACGGGCAATAAAAAAGGGCGGGATACCCCGCCCCGGTACTTGTACTCAGGCAAAGAGATACATGTTCACGACTATAAAGGCCTGAGTGCAACAGGTACTGAAGTATGCTGCGTACTGCCTGTGGCAGATGACGGGGTAGCTATGTGTAATGATGCTGATCCGGATATAGCGGCTATCTCTACGAGGTTTTCCAAAAACCGGACGATACGCTGACGGATGGATAGGGGGATAGATATTTTACTCATGCACTGATAGTTGATGCCTTGCGGCTACTATCTTTTACGCGGTGCGCGGGATTAAGTTTCAGGCTGGTTATCCACCGCGCTGGTGCACCACTGCCACATGGCTGCGGTAGGTGGTCAGCCCGTCGCGGCTATGTATACGCACGGTATACTGCCCGGCAGGCAGCGCCGCTACAGGCACCGTATTGACCCGGTCTGCCAGCGTGGCCTGATATACTTTGCGCCCTGCGGCATCATATAGCTCCAGCACGTCTCCCACCTCCT
Source organism: uncultured Chitinophagaceae bacterium (assembly GCA_964537475.1). Lineage (GTDB taxonomy): Bacteria > Bacteroidota > Bacteroidia > Chitinophagales > LD1 > UBA1941. The sequence goes on from CAZIBY010000001.1 coordinate 680,061, forward strand.
TTTCCTCGAGGCCTACAGATAGCTGTGCGTCTGCGGGGTTTGGCCAGATGGCCACATGATGTATGGCGGTGATATCGGGCAGACCGGTAGCTACAGGTACTACGCTGGCATCAAAACGCACACTATCTACCCAGAGCTGAGTGCCTATAGCAGGGAAGGTAGCCCCCGATGCATAGAAAATGATCTGTAGCGAATCAGGCAGCAGTGTATCAGGCAGGAATGGCGCATAGTAATCTATGAGCGGAAGCGCGATATTGTACTGCCACTGGCTATCGGGCTGCAGGTCAAAAGCCACAGATATCAGCTCCTGGCGCGTATGGGTGGTCGTGTCCCAGTGAGTCAGGCCTACTGATACGATAGCGGTATCATGCGCCCCCGCTGCAGGGATCATCCGGTAGTCAAAGTAGAGGGTGTCGGGCCTCACGCCATAGCGCTGATAGCCCATCTGCAGCCCCGGCCCTATGGGCGGCTGCTGGTAGGAGGCGCCACCCAGCGCGGCAAAACCGGAGAGTGTGACCCGGCCATAACCGGGCAGTGTGATGGTATCTACCTTCAGCAGCAGAGATGAGGAGTCTGTACTATAGTAGCCGGTCACCATCGTATCGCGCTGCGCCAGGCGCATGGCAGAGTCAGCCAGGGGCTGATTGTGCGAGCCTATGGCGCTGGCCCAGGTACCCCAGCCATTAGGCGCCTGCGGGTAGGCCCAGTATTGAAAACTACCATTAGGTATCTGCTGCCCTATGGCAGTACAGCTCACTACGCAAAAAATGCAAAATACGAGGACACATTTCATCCTGTCAAAGTTAGCAAAACCAAGTACTCTAATATGATTGCATTTGCCTGCGCCACTCGCTAATGAGTATCCCTGTAGCCACACCAGCATTTAGTGATTCAGCCTTGCCAAAGGCAGGAATAGAAATACGCTGAGTGACCAGAGTTGATAGTTCCTCTCCTATGCCATTGGCTTCATTGCCGATCAGCAGTATACCCGATGAAGGTAGACGTGTACTATAAATACTCTCGCCGTTCATATAAGTGCCTATCACAGGCAGGTCTTTATTATCTGCCAGCAGCACAGCTAGATCAGCATAAATGACAGGCACGCGAAAGAGTGAGCCCTTGGCCGCAGATACCACTTTAGGATTATAAACTTCTACAGAGTTTTCAGAAAAAATAACACCAGTCGCACCAAACCAGTCCGCAATACGGATGATGGTACCAGCGTTACCAGGATCATTGAGACGGTCACAGGCTATGTATAGGCCTTGGGGAGCAAGCTGCGGGTCGGTCTGGTCTGGTATATGCGCTATGGCCACTACCTCATCAGGCTGCTCGTGGGTAGAGAGCTCGGCCAGCTCGGCCGAAGAGACGCTATGTATCTCAAGCGCCTGAGTATGATGCCGCTCCACCCAGCCGGATAGCCCATAAATGGCATCAATTTTGAAAGCGCTGTGGAGTAGTTCACGTACCGACTTATCGCCCTCCACCAAAAATTTACCATACATTTGGCGGTACTTCTTTTGGTGAAGCGACCTGATAAATTTGATCTGGGCTTTGGATACGGGCATGAAGGCCAAAGTAATAAATAAAGAAGACTTTAAGCGCGATACGAGCATTGTCGGCACGCAGTACATACCACCTGATCTCAGCAGCCCTCGGGCTGCTACTCGTGCTATCCGTGAGCAGTTGCCGCGTCTCTAAAAAGTTTACCGAAGGCCAGACGCTGCTCAGGGCCAATAATGTGAAGTTTATCCAGGACAAAAATCTGAATGAACGCCAAAAGTCCCACGAGGACCTGCAGCATGTCATAGCACAGCAGCCCAATAAAAGGGTCTTTGGATTCATGCCATTCCGACTGTGGCTCTACACCGCTGCCAATAACCCTCAGAAAGAAACAAAAACTCGCTGGTGGATCAAGAATAAGGTGGGTGAGCCCCCTGTGATATTTGATCCCGAACTGGCTGACAAGAGTGACAAACTGATGGCCCAGTACCTGCAAAACTACGGCTATCTCTACGCAGAAGTTTCACATACGGTCAGCACAAAAAAGAAAAAGACAACAGTGACCTACAATGTCAAGCGCGGTCCGCAATGGCGTATAGGCAAGGTATCCTACCCGGTCGCGCCATTTCTCACGGACTCCATCACCCGCATACACAAGGATAAATCGCTGCTGAGAACGGGAGATAAATTTCAGATAGTAGGACTCAAAGCCGAGCAGCAGCGCATAGAGACCGATCTCAAGAATAGCGGCTTTTTCCTTTTTACAAAAGACTTCGTTTTTTTTGACCTGGACTCCAGTACGACCCCATATGTGATCAATATCAATATCCGCATCAATCAGGTCAATGACTCTACGCCTCACCAGCAGTTCTGGATAAATAATATCTATGTGACCACTGACTATGGCGCAGAGCTGGTAGAGGGGCCGGTAAAAAGAGATACGCTCAGCATAGGCGAATACTATTTTATCAATAAGAAGAAAGTGATCCGCCCACAGGTCATACTGGACAATGCATTTCTGGCGCACGATCAGCTGTACAGCAAGGAGGTTTATCAAAAAACAGTGAAGGCACTATCCAGCCTATTGATCTTCAAATTTGTGACAGTAGAGTATGTACGAGTGCCCGGCGTGGAGCGCTACCTGAATGCGATCATCAGTATGACACCGGGCAAGCGGCAGACCGTATCTGCATCGGCAGAGGCCAATATCAACTATGAGGGTTTCTTTGGTGTAGCCGGTACAGTTTCATACAAGAATAAGAATATCACAAAGCGATCAGACCTGCTGGCACTTGATTTCACGCCTGGTGTGCAGTTTACCTTTGGCAGGCATCAGCCTGTGGCCATCTTTACCAAAAACTTCTCTGCTACTGCGTCTTACTACTTCAATAAGTTCCTTTTCCCTTTTAGCAAAAAGATCGGCTATAAATTTAAAGAGAAAGCACCCAAGACCCGCCTGACCCTGGCCTATAACTACGAGCAGCGAAATGACTTTGATACTGCCGGCAAAACTACTTTCTTCTACAATCTTCATGGCTTCAATGCCTCCTTCGGATATGAGTGGAATCAGAATACCTTTATCCGGCACATCGTAAACCCGATCAATTTTACCCTGTTCCTGCTACCCAAAACAGGATACTACTTTGACCAGCGCCTCAATGAAAATCCCGTGCTGAAAAGCAGCTACCAGGAGCAGATCATCCTGGGGCCCAGCTACACCTTTATCTACAATAACCAGATTAATAAGAATGATAAGCGGTACATGTACTTCCGCACGAATCTCGAAACGGCAGGCAATGTATTGATGGCGGGCTTTTCCGCAGCCAATGCGAATAAAACCAAGGAGCTTCCATATAAGATATTCAACAAAGACTTCTCGGAGTATGTACGTGGCGAGTTTGATCTCAGGGGGTACTACAGGGTGTCTAATCATAGTGTGTTTGCAGGGCGGAGCTACCTGGGGCTGGCTATACCATACGGCAATTCTAAGACCATTCCTTTTACCAAGCAGTTTTCGAGTGGCGGGCCTAATAGCCTTCGTGGCTTTCTGGTGCGTGAGGTAGGGCCGGGTAGCTATGTAGATCCTAATCATGATGCCAATCTGAGCACCGGTTTCTTTAATCAAACAGGTGATATCAAGATGGAGGGTAATGTAGAGCTGCGCTTTGATATCTTCAAATGGTTTAAAGGAGCCCTTTTCGCTGATGCAGGCAATGTGTGGCTGTTTAATAGAGATGCTGACCGGCCTAATGCAAATTTTGATTTCGGCCGTTTCTGGAAAGAGTTTGCCATAGATGTAGGTGCGGGCCTTCGCCTGGACTTCAACTACTTTGTAGTGCGTGTAGACTATGGCATGGCCGTACGTGATCCTAGCCGGCAGAGCAATAACCGCTGGTTCTTCAACACTAAAAATCCGGGCAGGTTCCAGCTCGCAGTTGGTTATCCATTCTAAGACTGCTCGCACAATAGAAATCAGTTCTGCTACGTTTGGTCATATAAAGGCCTCTCTATGCGCTTCCCGGCACTGCTCATAGCATGTATGCTGTATGCCTCAGCCGTCAATGCCTGGGATGATGCGGCGGTGAGGCCGCAGTGCATCGGCCCTGGCTGCCTGCACATACCTTCCTCCATTTCGCTGAGTGATGGCTGCCGCCCCTGCGAGTTATTCCATATCACGTCGGGCTGTGATTTGGATTACTATCAGATAGCTATTTATGACCGCTACAAGTCCAGAGTATATAGTAGCTATGATATAGAGGAAAGCTGGGATGGCAGTATGAACAGGTCTTATCTGCCCGTGGGCTGCTATAGCTACCAGATAGAGTACCGCATGAGCATAGACAGCCCGCTGGAGATACACAAGGGGACGGTACTTTTTCTACACTAGTGGTAGAAAGCATCCTCTATATGATGGATATCTGTTCGCCCCCGGGCTGTGATGATGGAGATGATGTCAAAGCGCGGTTCGGAGGTTATGCTATTCTCCAGTACGTACTGCTCCATAGCCAATTTGAGCTGTGCCTGCTTTCGTGCGGAGACGGCATCTTCTGGATACCCAAAGGCATCCGATGTGCGCGTCTTCACCTCTGTGAATACGACCGTATCGCCTATCCGCGATACAATATCTACCTCTGACTTTTCAAATCGGTAATTACGGATCAGGATGGTGTGACCTTTGCTGATCAGGTGCTGAGCTGCTATATCCTCACCTCTCTTACCCAGATCATTATGAGAGGCCATAGCTACGCTGATTTAGGTATGTCACGTACTGCCAGGGTGAGGCGGCTGATACACACCAAGTCTCCTTTTTCATTTGTGATCCTGATGTCCCATACATGGGTGGTTTTGCCGAGATGGATAGGACGGGCAGTACCTGTAACATATCCTGAGGTGACAGGACGGAGATGGTTGGCATTGATCTCGAGACCCACTACTATCTGAGTATGGATATCCACGCAAAAAGCACCACCTATACTACCCAGTGTCTCTGCCAGCACGCATGATGCCCCACCGTGCAGGATACCATACGGCTGCCTGGTCCGCTCGTCTACCGGCATGCGCCCCGCTATATAGTCATCTCCTACCTCCGTGATCTCTATACCCAGGTGGGTACTCATATGCGCTACAGAATAATTATTGACCAGATCGGTATCAGGCTTTGTAGTCCAGATCATTTCCGTGTATTGTTGGTACAATAATAGATGTAATTTTCAAGATGGGGCATAGCCCATAAATCGTAATTTAGCCAGCGTGGAATCCATCCTCTCCTTTCTGCATCAATACCTCGGCCCGGACCTCAAGGTAGCCGCCTTCATCGTCCTGAACCTGATACTGATCGAGAGCCTGCTCTCTATAGATAATGCTGCCGTACTGGCCACCATGGTAAAGGACCTGCCGCCGCATCAGCGCAAGAAGGCACTACGTATCGGCATTATACTAGCTTATATATTCAGAGGTGCCACCCTTGTATCTGCCAGCCTGCTGATGCAGATCAATTGGTTAAAATTGGTAGGCGGCGCCTACCTTCTATACATTTTCATCAACTTCTTTTATAAAAAACTGACCGGCGAGGCTGCCATAGAAGAGCCGCACATAGCCAAAAAGCGCTTTAAATTCCTTTCGCCCTTCATGAGTACGGTGCTGATGGTAGAAGTGATGGACCTGACCTTCTCTATTGATAATGTTTTCGCGGCTGTAGCCTTCACAGACAATACGATACTGGTCTGCATTGGCGTATTCATAGGTATCATAGCTATGCGTATAGTGGCCGGATATTTTGTGAAGCTGATGGAGCACTTCCCTTTTTTGGATACAGTGGCCTTTATGATCATCGGTCTGCTCAGCGTCAAACTGATCGTGTCATTCTTTGCACCGTACATGAGCCCGGGGATGGCGGAAATAGTAGACGGTCACAAGACTGACCTGTATTTTTCTATCCTGACTGTTTCGATATTTGGCCTGCCGATATTGAGCTCGCTGCTGTTCAACTTTCCGAAGAAGCATTAACCCTTCAGCTGCCTGATGATCTGCTCATAGGCCCTCTTGATCTCACGAAATTTGCGATTGGCTTCCTCTGCGTCTACTTTATCTTTCCGCTTATCGGGATGATAGCGGAGCACCATCTTGCGATAGGCGGTCTTGACCTGAGCGATCTCTATGGTCTCCTCCATCTCCAGCAGGGCAAAGGGATTATTAACCTTGCTGTATAGCTGCTTCACAGCTTTGAGCTCCTCCGGAGAAATGCCCAGATAGCCTGCTATCTTCTGAATCGTATTGTGCTCTTTGGCCGTCACAAAGTCATCAGCCGAAGCGATATTATAGAGCAGCTTGATGATCTCGATGTGGCTCGCATGCATAGAGAGTGCTTTCAGCTGCTCGCAGGCCATACGGGTAAATGCCTGCGGGCCTACGAATACGTGATCACTCACCTGCTTGCGGCGCTTCGTGCCGGTCTTGCCAAAGTTGCGCTCTAAAAACTTAAAGAGCATCGTCTCTGTCTCATCAGAGGCGTTGCCATTGAGGCGCATCACCTCGGTAGCGAGCACGATCACAGCATGCTCAATATCGGCCCTGGCGGCCAGTTTGCGCTGCTGCTGAGGGCCGGAGTCTTCTGTGACCTCCTCACCTGATACGATCTGATGGATCGAATCGCGCAGTACATCAAAGAAGCTTTTGCCGGCCATCATGATGCGTGTCTTATTCCCCTGCGAGTTTGAGGATATGATCGTACTCGTCCTTTTTGACAGACTGCACAGACAGGCGGCTCAGGCGCAGCAGGTCCATATTCGCCAGCTTCTTATCCTGCTTGATCTGTGGCAGTGTGACGGGTGTCTTAAATTTCTTCATAAACTGCACATCTACTACCACCCATGCCGGCTCATCTGTAGTGGGATCCTGATAGAATTCCTTCACTACTTTCGCCAGGCCTACTACGGCAGGATCTGTCACCGAGTGATAGAAGAGGCATATGTCCCCTTTCTTCATAGCCTGCATGTTGTTGCGGGCCGCATAGTTGCGCACGCCGCTCCAGAAGGTCTGCTTTTCAGCTTTGAGATTGTCTATAGAGTACGTAGAAGGTTCAGATTTTATGAGCCAATAGTTCATACTGTCTGTGTTTTGAGATTGATCACATTAGCACTCTTTTGCTGGTACTCTTTGATACCCTGGGCGAGGCACTCCATAGCTGCTGTCAGGTCATTGCCATTCAGCACATAGGCCAGACGCACTTCATTGCGACCGGAGCCCTTGGTAGAATAGAAGCCGGAAGCTGGAGCCATCATCACAGTAGCACCATTATAGGAGAATGACTCCAGCATCCATTGGCAGAATGCATCCGCATCGTCTACCGGCAGCTGTGCTACTGCGTAGAAAGCTCCACCTGGAGTTGGGCATTTGACGCCCGTCATATTATTGAGTAACGAGACCATAAGGTCACGGCGGGACTGGTATTCCTTCTTCACGCCATCATAGTAGTCTTGTCCCAGATCAAAGAGGCTCTCGCCGGCTATCTGTCCCAGAGACGGAGGGCTGAGGCGCGCCTGCGCAAATTTCATAGCAGCGGCGAGGATATCCTGATTGCGTGTCACGAGCGCACCGATGCGTGCACCGCAGGCGCTGAAGCGCTTAGAGATAGAGTCTATCACCACCACATTATTGTCGAGGCCTTCCAGATTGAGCGCAGAGAAGTGTTTCTCATCTCCGTATACAAACTCGCGGTACACTTCGTCTACAAAGAGGTATAGATCATATTTCAGCGCAAGGCCGCGCAGTACTTCCAGCTCATCACGGCTGTAGAGATAGCCGGTAGGATTATTAGGGTTGCAGATGAGGATTGCCTTCGTCTTGTCTGTGATCAGCTTTTCGAAGTCAGCTATCGGCGGCAGCGCAAAACCATTCTCTATCGAGCATGATATAGGCTTGACCGTGATATGGCTGGTAGTAGCAAAGCTGATATAGTTGGCATACATCGGCTCGGGGATGATGACTTCTTCACCTTCATTGATACAGCTCATCATGGTGAAGAGCAGCGCCTCGGAGCCGCCATTGGTGATGATAAAGTTAGATGAATCTACTTTTATACCAAGCCTGTTGTAGTACTCGGAGAATTTCTCCCTGTAGCTGGCAAAACCATTGCTCGGGCAGTACTCCAGCACCTTCATATCGAGGTGAGCCAGTTTATCCCAAAACTGCTTTGGCGTCTCGAGGTCGGGCTGTCCTATATTGAGATGGTAAACATGCGTTCCTTTTTTCTTCGCTCCGTCTGCATAAGGCACCAGCTTACGGATAGGCGATGCGGGCATCTGCTGGCCCTTGGTAGATATAGATGGCATAGCACTTTTTTAGCAAAACGAAGGTCGGTAAAAAAGTGGCAAGTAGCAAGAAAACGGATCAAAGCAAAACCGGCAATACAGAGACTGTATTGCCGGTAGCTAACTTCCGAAACCGGAAGTCTAATTAGTTATTGGTCTTCAGCATAGACGGCTTAGCCAGCGGGATGCTCTTGTCCTGCTCAGGCTTGATCACTTCGCCGCGGATAGTCACTACCTTAGTACCATCACCGGTATTGGACTCTACGGTAATGGTCTTGGTGAAAGCTCCCGGGCGGCCGGATGTATTATAAGTGGCTGAGATCACAGACTCTTTGCCCGGCAGGATAGGCTCCTTAGGCCAGGTAGGCACGGTGCAGCCGCAAGAGGCATGTACATTAGAGAGGATCAGCGGTTCCTTGCCCTCATTCTTAAACTTGAAATCATGAGTCACCTGAGGTCCCTCTATCACAGTACCGAAATCATAAGACTCCTCAGTGAATTTGATCTTGGGAGCATTGGGATTCACTGGCTTTGCTGCTTTGGGATCAGTCTCCACGGTAGCTGCCTTCTGAGCTGATACGGAAAGACCCAACACTATCACTGCGCTTACAAAAAGGAACATTCTTTTCATGACCATACGAGATTTAATGTCGGTAAAATTATATTTCTGGACGGTATTTTTCAAATACCTTTAGCCGGGACGTATTTCGTTTAACATTTATAAAGACTGATGACTATGAAAAACACTAGCCGGGACATCCTGCTGGGCCTGACAGTAGGCGATGCACTGGGAGTACCTTATGAATTTCTGCGAAGGGAGCGAATGGACGCATATCCCGCTACAGATATGACAGGATATGGCGCTCATCATCAGCCTGCGGGCACCTGGTCTGATGATAGCTCTCTGGCACTGTGTCTGGCAGAGATGCTCACAGGCGATTATGATCTGCGCAATCTGGCCAATCGGTTTATAAACTGGTTTGACTATGCCTACTGGAGCGCGCATGGAGATGTATTTGACGTAGGGATAGCTACCAGTGGTGCGATACACTCTTTGAAATCTGTCACTGATCCTACGCTGGCGGGCGGGCGTAATGAATATTCTAATGGCAATGGCTCGTTAATGCGTATCCTCCCTCTACTACCTTATGTAAAAGATAAAGGGACTCAGGAGCGTTTTGAGATAGTGAGAGCTGTATCTAGCCTGACGCATGCACACATCAGATCAGTATTGGCTTGCTTTATCTATATGGAATATGCTATTGAAATAGCAAAAGGAACAGACAAACTGGAGGCACTCTCCAATATCCGCAAAGTGATCCCGGATATATGCGTGAAAAACAACGTGAACAATACTGAACTACATAAATATCACAAAGTACTTGCGCTGAAAGTAGAAGATTATGACGTTGCTCCTATAGAAAATGAAGGGCGGGCCAACATATCAGGGTCAGGGTATGTCCTGAGCACATTGGAAGCCGCCATATGGTGCTTGATAACTACCGCGGACTATGAAAGTTGCGTGCTGACAGCAGTCAATCTCGGAGAAGATACCGATACGACCGCCTGCGTGGCAGGAGGACTGGCAGGACTACTCTATGGCTATCAGAGTATACCCAAGAAATGGTTAGAAGTATTGGCGCGCAGAGCAGATATCGAGGCCCTGGCAGACAAACTGCAAAACAAATACTACAGCCGCTAAATATCGCCCATTACCGGGCGCAGCAGCACCTCTTCTACTACCGTTGTCTTAGACAGATGATAGATATCCCACACAGTCTGCGCGATATCTTCGGCCTTCATAAATCGCGACTCCTCGATACCCGCACCTGACCAGGAATCTGTAAAGGTAGCGCCGGGAAGCAATGAGGTTACTTTCACAGCATGCGGCTTGAGTTCTTCGCGCAGCGCTTTAGACAGCCCAAGCAGTGCAAATTTTGAGATACTGTAAGAGCCGCCATTGGGGTAGGCGTTGATAGATGCTACCGAGCACATATTAAAGATATGCGAGCGGCCATAGCTGATCATGCCCTGTACAAAATGGCGGGTCATATGATATGCACTATAGAGATTGGTGTCAATCAGTTTCTCCAGCGTGCCCTCTTCCTCATTAATCACCTGGCCGGGCAGGAATACACCCGCATTATTGACCAGGATGTGCACGTGGTCCCAGGCAGCCTTGATATCAGCAGCAAAGGCTGCTATCTGAGCCTTGTCTGACATATCACAGGTACGGAATACATGTGGCTGACCGGGTGCGAGGGCTACAACCTCAGCCTCCAGCACTTTAATATCCTTCTCACCTCTGGCGCAGGCTGCTACAGCATAGCCGTTTTTAGCAAAATGCAGGGCTATAGCTCTGCCTATTCCTTTGGATGCACCGGTGATGATGATGTTTTTCAATGCTCAGTATTTAGTAGTTAGTATTAAGTATTTAGATAAATGCCGCTACTGATTTACACTTTAGATTCTTGATTCTTGGTTCTCGAATCTATACCAGATTCACCTCGGGGTTGATCTCTACGCCAAATTTCTCCAGTACCGATTGGCGGATATCCATAGCGAGCTGATAGATCTCGTGACCTGTCGCGCCGCCGTAGTTCACCAGTACGAGTGCTTGCCTGGCATGCGAGCCTGTATTGCCTACACGTTTACCCTTCCAGCCGCACTGCTCTATGAGCCAGCCTGCTGGCAGCTTTACGTCACCTGAGGCTTGAGGATAGTTGGGCATCAGCGGGTACTGCGCGATCAGCTCACTGCATTTTTCAAATGAGACGGTAGGGTTCTTAAAAAAGCTCCCGGCATTGCCCAGTACAGCAGGGTCCGGCAGTTTAGAAGAACGGATCTTGATCACAGCCTCACTCACAGCCTTGATATTGAGGTCAAAGACCTTCATCTCGTCCAATGTGGATTTGATATCGCCATAGCTGATGTTGAAGCGAGGCTCTTTATTGAGACGGAAATGTACAGCCGTAATGATGAACTGGTCTTTAAGTTTGTTCTTAAAGACACTCTCCCTATATCCAAATTCACAGTCCGCAGCAGTGAAAGAGATCACCTCGCCGGTGTCAATATGTATAGCTTCTACACGGGTGCAGACATCCTTCATTTCTACACCGTAGGCGCCGATATTCTGCATGGGTGCAGCACCCGTCTGGCCAGGTATCAGGGCCATATTCTCCACGCCGGCATACCCGTGATCCACGCAGTGCATCACAAACTGATGCCAGACCACACCGGCCTCTACACGCAGGTAGTAGTGATGCATATCCTCGCGCTCCAGTGTGATGCCGGGTATGGAGACCTTGACCACAAGGCCGTCAAAATCTCTGGTCAGGAGCAGATTGCTACCGCCACCCAGGATCAGCTTTTTGCTCTCGCGAAATACTTTGGTGTTTTGCAGTTCCAATATATCATCTGCTGAGGTCACCTCAGCGAAATGACGTGCGCGCGTAGGGATATGAAAAGTAGTGAGGTCTTTCAGCTCTATGTCAGAGAGTATCTGCATGGCGGCAAAGTAAGGTATTTTTTTGACCAGCCACTAGGCGTGCAGCACAAAGGGTAGCTCTGTGAGCGAATGCAGCCTCCAGTCAGCTATGGCAAACTTAGGATTATCAAAATTCTCAGGTGCGGGTATAGCTACGCATTGCATACGGGCCGCCTTGGCAGCTATGACACCCATGAGGGAATCTTCCAGTACAAGGCAGTCCAGCGGATGTACTTTCAGCTCGGCAGCAGCTTTGATAAATACGGCAGGGTGCGGCTTGCCATACTGCTCGTGCTCAGCAGAGATCACAGCCTCAAATATGCTTTCGCCATTCAGTCTCTTTACACAGGCTTTGATGAGGCGCATGGCAGATGATGAAGCCAGAGCAATTTTATAGCCCTTCTGCTGAAAAAGCTCCAATGACTCCAGTACACCGGGCATCACGGGCACCTCATGCGTGATAGCGTACTCCATCTCATCGAGTATCTCCTCATGGATCTCCACTATACTCTTGCTCCCCCACGGATATTTCTCAAACCAATACTCCAGAACATGGTCAAAACGCAGCCCTGTGGTACTGGCACATTGCTCCTCTGTGAGCCGGAGGCCCACGGTACCCAGCACTTTGATCATAGACTGGCGCCAGTATGGCTCTGAGTCTATCAGCAGCCCATCCATATCATATATGACAGCTTTCGGCATAAATCAGTATTAAGTATTTAGTAGTAAGTATTAAGACTTTAGCGCAGTATAAATGAATTCGTATTCATCTAAATACTAACTACTGAATACTAGCTACCAGACCCTACAAAAGAATGATAAATTTGCGGACCACTAGAGATTATGAAGAAAATACTGATACTCGGCGCAGGCAAATCCTCCATCTACCTCATAGACTACCTCGTAGAGCACGCTACTGCGGAGCAGTGGGAGATCACAGTAGGCGACCTGACCACTGAGCTCGCCCTGCTCAAGACCAAAGGCCGACCATCTACGACTGCTATTGCATTTGATATAAAAGATGAAGCTGGTCGCCATGCTACTATCAGCGCACATGACATAGTGATATCTATGCTGCCGGCTATGCTGCACACCACGATAGCCGAGGACTGCCTGCTACTAGGCAAAAACCTCGTGACTCCGTCCTACATCTCCCCGGCTATGAAGGCTATGGACGAAGCAGTGCGCGCAAAGGGCCTGATCTTTATGAATGAGATGGGACTGGACCCAGGCATAGACCATATGAGCGCTATGCAGATCATAGATGAGCTGCAGGCCGGTGGTAAAAAGATCACCTCTTTCCGTTCACACTGTGGCGGACTGGTGGCACCGGAGAGCGATACCAATGCCTGGCACTATAAGTTCTCATGGAACCCGCGCAATGTGATACTGGCGGGGCAGGGAGATGGCGGTATCAAGTGGAAAGAAGATGGCGAGGTATGTGAGATACACTACCCACAGCTTTTTAGTAGCACCTCATCTATCGACCTCGGTCCGGATGGCAAATATGACAGCTACCCCAACCGCGACTCCCTGAAATACATCTCCGAATACCATCTGGATGACGTAGACACGATGTACCGTGGCACCCTCCGTGTCCCTCCATACTGTGAGGCGTGGGACTGCCTGGTGCAGCTAGGCTATACCGCTCCTACCGGCAAAACTACTTTCGTACCCAAGGCTGAAGCCATAGCCCAGCTGGAGCTGGAAGACCGCCCGGAGATACAATATATGCTGGAGGAGATAGGCCTCTTTGATGCCGCAAACTTTCCTGCTGATAAATGCCCGGCAGAAAACCTCCAGAAGCTACTGGAGAATAAGTGGAAAATGGAGCCTGCTGATAAAGACCTTGTGGTGATGGTACATGAGATAGAGTATCTAGACGGAGGCAGCAAACATCACATTCAGTCTTCACTCTATCTCACTGGTAAAGATGGCGAACATACCGCTATGGCGCTGACAGTGGGACTACCACTGGCTATAGTGGCTAAGCTGATACTGAAAAATCAGATATCCTTGCGTGGTGTGCTGATGCCGAAACATAAAGAAATATATGAGCCAGTGATGAAAGAACTGGAGACTTTGGGCGTAAGATTTAAAGAAGTTGTAACTTAGCAGCCTAGAATAATTCCAATGAAAACGATCCTACCTTTGATCGCCTTGGCGACAGTTTTATTCTCGTGCTGCACAAAGAAGCTCTGCACCGGCGAGTATTATCAGAATATTAAGATTGCCTTTCAGGGGTACTCCAGCGCTGAACTAGCGCAAGTGACTATCACTGAATACGACCAAAGAAGTGACCAGGCACTGGGACCCGCACGCATCGATCATATAGGTGCGCAATCTGACTCCCTACTTTTGCTCGGAGCAGCTTACACATCTAACCGAGATTCTTTCTATCTCGATCAGCGTTATTTCATCATCTCGCGCCCGGATGGCTCTGACACGATCAAAGACATAAGCTATCAGACCGTACATCATACTATCAATTGCAACAACTGTTTCGGCCAGCGTGATATGATCACGGATATTAATAACTTCTCCTATACCTGCCGAGGTCGCGTCTACCATGAGAGTGATACTCTTTTATTCGTCAAATAAGAGACAAAACAAGCGCTCAATCACGCCCTCATTTATTTGGAAATAATCTTGGCAAACACTACGTTTACAAGATGCAAAAGCAACTGGATACTCTAAAGAATAAGACCGCCCAGGCCCTCCTCGGTGGTGGTGCAGATCGTATCGCCTCACAGCATAAGAAAGGCAAACTCACCGCCCGTGAGCGCGTGGACCTGCTGGTAGACGAAGGCTCCTTTGAGGAGATCGGCATGTTCGTAGAGCATCGGTCAAAAGACTTTGGATTGGAAAAAGAGATCTATCCAGGAGATGGCGTCATCACCGGCTATGGCACTATCAATGGCCGTGCGGTGTATGTTTTCTCACAGGATTTTACGGTATTTGGCGGCTCGCTGTCCGAGACACATGCCGAGAAGATCGTGAAGCTGATGGACCTGGCTATGAAAAACGGTATCCCTCTGATAGGCCTCAATGACTCCGGTGGCGCGCGTATACAGGAGGGTGTAGTATCTCTGGGTGGCTATGCCGATATCTTCTACCGCAATGTGATGGCCTCCGGTGTGATCCCACAGATATCCGCTATCATGGGGCCATGCGCAGGTGGTGCGGTATATTCCCCTGCTATGACAGACTTCATCATGATGGTGGAGAATAGCTCCTATATGTTTGTGACCGGACCCAACGTGGTGAAGACTGTGACACATGAAGATGTGACCAGCGAAGAACTGGGCGGCGCTATGACGCATGCTACCAAGTCAGGCGTGACACACTTCGCCTACGCCAATGAGGTAGAATGCATCAATGGCATCAAAAAGCTACTCAGCTACATCCCGCAGAACTGCGAGGAGACAGCTCCCTTTGCAGACTATGACGGCAGCAATGAGTGGCGCGAGAAACTCAATACTGTGATACCGGCCAACCCATCACAGCCATATGACATGCGTGATGTGATATCGGAGCTGGTAGATAGCGAGTCTTTTTATGAAGTGCATAAGGACTTTGCAGAGAATATCGTGGTGGGCTTTGCCCGCCTGGCCGGACGTAGCATAGGGATCGTGGCCAATCAGCCTGCCGTACTAGCCGGCGTACTGGATATCAACTCGTCTACCAAAGGCGCTCGCTTCGTACGCTTCTGCGACTGCTTTAATATACCACTGCTCACACTGGTAGACGTGCCGGGCTTCCTGCCGGGTACGGATCAGGAGTGGCATGGCATCATCACCAATGGCGCCAAGCTGCTATATGCCTTTAGCGAAGCTACTGTACCAAAGATCACCGTGATCACCCGCAAGGCATACGGCGGCGCATACGATGTAATGAACTCCAAGCATATCGGCGCCGATATGAACTATGCCTGGCCCAATGCTGAGATAGCTGTGATGGGTGCCAAGGGTGCAGCCGAGATCATCTTCAAGCGTGAGATAAGCTCAGCAGCCGATCCCGCCCAGAAGCTGGACGAAATGGTCAACCAGTATACTGAGAACTTTGCCAATCCATACAGGGCTGCTGCACGTGGTTTTGTGGATGAAGTAATAGAACCAGCCGCCACCCGTCAGAAGCTGATCCGGGCATTTAAGGTTTGCGAAACCAAGGCTGTAAAACTGCCCAAGAAGAAGCACGGAAATATTCCTTTGTAAAAATTTAATTTGGAAATCTGGCGATCAGGTTCTACTTTCACAAAACATCCGACAAAAGTCCGTGAAGAATTTTATCCATACATGTATCTGTTGTTGTTCTGCCGAGCAGCAGATAGATCATTTGTGGACATGACCCTGCTAGCCTAATCTAATTTCATCATAGAAAGCTCCACCTCCGTGGGGCTTTTTTTTATGCCTATAACTCAGAAAAATGATAGAAACGACCATAAAACCAAGTACCAAACTAAGGCGAAAGCTGGACCAGCTGAGCGGCCAGATAGGCAATACGCCGCTGCTGGATCTCTCAAGGCTCAGCCTCAATAAGGATGTGACCATCCACGCCAAGGCCGAGTGGCAGCAGCTATCCGGCAGTATCAAGGCGCGTGCGGCCTTCAACATCATAAAACTGGCCGTAGATGCAGGACAGCTGCACGAGGGTAAGGCTCTGCTAGATGCTACTAGCGGCAACACAGGTATAGCCTATGCCACTATCGGTGCCCGTCTCGGGCTGAAGGTCAGCCTCTGCCTGCCGGAAAATGCATCTAAAGAGCGCAAAGAAATACTAGAGTCCCTCGGGGCAGAGATCATCTATACGTCAAGATTTGGCGGGACTGATGAGGCGCAGGAGGTAGCAGGTTACCTGGCGCAGCAGTTCCCGGACAAATACTACTATGCCGATCAGTATAAGAACGCTGCAAACTGGAAAGCACATTACCACAATACTGCCAGCGAGATCCTGCGTCAGGCTCCCGGCATCACACTCTTTGCCTCAGGCCTGGGTACTACAGGGACTTTCACTGGTACAGGCCGCCGCCTTCGCGAAGTGCTGCCGGATATCTGCCTGATCGCTTTTCAGCCGGACTTTGCGCTGCACGGCCTGGAGGGGTGGAAACACCTGGAGACTGCAGTGGTACCGGATATCTATGATGCACATCTAGCTCATGCCGTACATGAGGTATCTACTGATGGGGCGCATGAGATCCTAAGCAGGGTGGCTCGTGAATATGGCATCCTCCTTAGCCCATCCGCTGCCGCCAATCTGGCCGGCGCTGTAGCCCTGTCAGCGCAAATAAGCAATGGCTCGATAGTGACAGTACTACCGGACAACGCTGATAAATATTCTGAAATCATCAAACAAATACTATGAGCCTGCACATCACAAACGACGCCAAAGAGCGTATCATACAAGATGCCCTTCAGACCTTTCCCGATGAATGCTGTGGCTTCCTGTACGGTACTGAGACCGGCGACGAGAGGCTGATACTAGAGGTGCAGGCGGTAGGCAATTCCAAAGATGGTGACAAGCGCAGGCGCTTTGAGATCAAAGCACTCGACTACCTGCGCGCAGAGCGCTACGCAGAGGCCAATAACCTTCTGCTCTTGGGTGTTTATCACTCTCACCCGGATCATCCGTCCGTACCCTCCGAGCATGACAGGCTAGCCGCACTGCCGTATTTCTCATATATCATCGTGTCTATACTGGGCGGCAAGTACAATACACTGCAGTCCTGGAGGCTAAATGGAGCCTCACAATTCGAAGAAGAAACAATCTCCCGATCACAATTTTCAAACTAAAACATAAAACAACATCATGGCTACTGTGATTATCCCCACTCCTCTCAGAAAATTTACCGGACAGAAAACGAAGCTGGAGGTAGAAGGCTCCAGCGTGAAAGAGGCGATAGAAGACCTCGCGCTGAATTTTCCTGACCTAAAAAAACACCTGATAGATGACAATGGGCGTCTGCGGACCTTTGTCAACATATTCGTAGGAGATGACGATATCCGCGACCTGCAAAACGAATCCACCACTCTCAAAGATGGCAGCGTGATCAGCATCATACCTGCCATAGCCGGAGGCAGCCGTTGACCATTCACCCTAAAACCATAAAATAACATGAGCAGCAATACAGCATTCAGCAAAGAAGAACTAGCGCGGTACAATCGCCACATTATTATCCCTGGCTTCGGTATAGAGGCTCAGCAGAAACTAAAAGAAGCAAAGGTCCTGGTAGTCGGATCCGGAGGGCTAGGTAGCCCGTTACTGTTGTACCTAGCAGCAGCAGGCGTAGGTACGATAGGTATCGTAGACTTTGATATAGTAGATGATAGCAACCTGCAGCGGCAAGTGCTTTTTGGCGTATCAGAGGTGGGAAAACCGAAAGTAGAAGCTGCACAAGAACGCCTGCAGCAGCTCAACCCGCATATCAGCATCGTGACCTATAACACGCAACTCACCTCTCAAAATGCCCTCGACATCATAAAAGATTACGACGTAGTGGCAGATGGTACGGACAATTTTCCAACGCGCTACCTGGTGAATGACGCCTCTGTCATACTCGGCAAGCCAAACGTGTACGCGTCTATCTTCCAGTTTGAGGGTCAGGTGTCAGTCTTCAACTATACCGACGCTAGTGGTAATACAGGACCTAACTATCGTGACCTCTATCCTACTCCACCACCGCCAGGACTGGTGCCTAACTGTGCCGAGGGCGGCGTGCTGGGTGTACTGCCGGGTATCATAGGTAGCCTGCAGGCCAATGAGGTGATCAAAGTGATAACCGGTGTGGGCGAGACACTGAGCGGCCGCTTCTTTGTATTCGATGCCCTGACATTTGAATCGCGCACATTGAATATCAAAAAGCAGGCGAATACGCCGCAGATAACCACACTGATAGACTATGAGCAATTCTGCGGCGTGAAGGCTGTGGAGCGCAAGATCAAAGAAATAACGGTGGAGGAATTTGAGGAGTGGCAGACATCGGGAGCAGACATCCAGGTGATAGACGTCCGCGAGCCGGCAGAGTATGCGGAGGTGAATATCGCTGCGCTGCTGATTCCGCTTGGCAAGGTTTCTGAAAGAGCGAAAGAGATAGCGCGCGATAAAAAGGTAGTAGTACACTGCAAGATGGGCGGACGTAGTGCCAAAGCTATCCGCGAACTGGAGGACAAAGCAGGCTACGACAATCTCTACAACCTCAAGGGTGGCATCACAGCCTGGCTGCAATACCAGCAGCAAAAAGAATTGGCTAACTAATAAAACTGAAATAATATGAGTACGACTGATGCCGCCACTGAGGCGAGAGTGAACGAAAATGTGGTCCGCCTGGTAGCGGCCCAGGTATTGATCTTTGCTATTGCTACGATAGTGACCGGCTGGTGGTTTCTTGCAGCATACCTGATATTAGACTTTTTTGTGCGGGCTTTTACGGGCTGGCGGACGCCCTTTGTGATAGTAGCGCGCCAGATAGCAGAAGGGCTAAACCTGCCTAATAAACCTATATATGCCGCGCCCAAGAAGTTTGCGGCGGGTGTGGGCTTTGTCTTTTCCATTCTGATCACAGCACTGCTGCTGACAGATCAGCTGCTGGGGGCAGGGGTTGTAACGGGGATATTGGCAGTGTTTGCTACACTGGAGTCAGTGTTTTCCATCTGCGCGGGCTGCTATGTATATTCCTACCTCGTAGCGCCCCTGGCCAATAAATTCAATCAAAGAGAGATCAAAACTTTAGGTAGAAGTCCTGCGTCAGGTGCCGATACTCATCTGTAAAGGTGCCTGACGCTTCTTGTATCGTGATGCTATTTCGGCACCGGACGGCATACAGGCGAGAGAGCGTCAGCATACTCACATACGGCTCACGGTCCCGCACAGCTACCACATCGGTGCGCTGTGATAAATACAGCCCTTTCTCGGCAGCCATGAGCAGAAACTGCTCTACATTAAAATATGGCAGAATAATACTGGCCTGACCGTCTGCTGACAGGAGCCTGGCAATGCCGTCTAGCAAATCAGCATATGGCAGTGAGCTACCATGTCTTGCCACGTTTCGCTGGGCGTCGTCAGAGATAAAGTCATTGATAAAATATGGTGGATTAGACACGATCAGGTCATAGAGCGTATCACCCATCATCTTCTGTAATGATACATGCTGCACAGTCACTCTGTCACTCCACGGCGATGCCATTGTGTTTTCCCTAGCCTGCAGATAGGCATCCTGATCTATATCTATTGCAGTGATAGTAGCTTGGGGGTTTCTTTGCGCCAGCATCAATGCTATCACTCCCGTGCCAGTGCCTATATCAAGGATTTTATCAGCGCGAGATACGTCAGTCCATGCTCCGAGCAGTACACCGTCGGTATTCACTTTCATCGCGCATTTATTATGCGCCACGCTAAATTGCTTGAATCGGAATGGTCTGCTCATGGAGCTATTTCACCCCGGCAGGTTCCTTCACATTGGCCATCTTCTTCAGCTCCTCCACTACATAGTCTATCTCTTCTTTCGTGTTGTTTATAGAGAAAGAAAAACGGACAGACTTGCGGTCCTGCGCTGCCTTGATTCCGGCCAGCACGTGAGAGCCCACCTCAGAGCCCGAGGTACAGGCACTACCTCCCGAGGCACAGATACCAGCTATATCCAGATTGAAAAGTATAAGGTCTGTTTTCGTATTATGAGGCAGCGAGACGTTCAGCACTTTGTAATGGCTGCGTTCATCTGTATAGCCGTTGTAGGCTACATCATCCAGCTCATTGTCCAGGCGGGACTTCATGTAAGCCTTCAGCTCTGCTACGTGCTCGCGGTGGGCAGCCATGTTGGAGACAGCCAACTCCAGTGCTTTGCCTAGACCCACTATACCATAGAGGTTCTCAGTACCTCCACGCATATTGCGCTCCTGTGAGCCACCATCTATGAATGGCTGTACCTTCACTCCACCATTGATGTATACAAAGCCGATACCCTTTGGCCCATAGAATTTATGCCCCGAACCACTGATAAAGTCAACGCTTAGCTTTTGCACATCCATAGGATAGTAGCCTATGGTCTGCACCGTGTCAGTATGAAAATAAGCACCGTATTGCCTGCAGAGCGCGCTCACACGCTCCAGATCGAGCAGTGTACCGATCTCATTGTTAGAATGCATGAGCGTGACAAGCGTCTTCTCTTTTCCATCACTCAGCAGTTGCTCCAGATGGCTGTAGTCTACTTCGCCACAGTGGCCTATGTTTACCATATCCACTTGCACACCTTCACGCCCCTCCATCTCTACAGAGTGCAGCACACAGTGATGCTCTATAGGGCTGGATATGATACGGCGTACGCCCAGATTTTTCACAGCCTGTTTGATCACCATATTATTGGACTCAGTGCCACAAGAGGTAAAGAACACCTCTGAGGTGGAGGCATTGATCGCTCCTGCCACTATCTTACGGGCTTTCTCTATCGCTGCCCGTGATTTGCGTCCATAGCTATGTATGGAGGAGGGATTGCCAAAATTTTCTGTCAGAAAAGGCAGCATCTCATCCAGGGCTTCTTTGGCCAGAGGAGTGGTGGCGGCGTTGTCGAGATATACTTTCATAATGCGACCATTGAAACAATAAACACTGATACATGCCATACGGCACCCTGTTTCGCGGGGGCAAGTTAGGAAATAAAGCAGAAAACGAAATCAGCGCTGTGCACAGTGCCGGCAGCGATTTTAACGTCTGTTTAGAACCCGGAAATATTTGGTATGATTTTGCTTATTTTTATAGGAAAGAATTACCTCCATGACCAAATATTTCGCTGCGTTGGCCTTGCTGTTTCTCACTATGTGCTCTTTCACGCCTGAGAACTCTAACAGCTCTGAGCCTCATATCAAATGGATGAACTGGGATGAAATGCAGAAGGCCCAGGCCAAGCATCCTAAGAAGGTCTTTGTAGACGTATATACTGACTGGTGCGGATGGTGCAAGCGTATGGACGCGACCACCTTTGAGAATCCTAAAATCGCCAAGTACATGAGCGATAATTACTACTGCGTCAAGTTTAACGCGGAAACTCATGACAAGATCATCTTTAAGGGGCAAGAATATGCTACGGACGGCCGCTATAGTTCACTGGCTACTTTTCTGCTACAAAACCGCATGAGTTTTCCTACTACACTGTATTTTGACGAAGACCTCAACATGATCAGCGCGGTACCAGGCTATATGGACCCCAAAATGGCAGAACCTATCCTCAATTATTTTGTGACAAATAGTTTTAAGACCACTCCGTGGGAGGAATATCAAAAGAATTTCAAGAGCACGCTGTAGCCTAATCGCGTGCGCATATTTTCACAAAGTCACAATAGCGGCAGCGTTCCTTATACTCAGTCTTGGCAAAGGGGATTTCCTCGCTTACGATGTCTTTTAGAATATCTTTCAGTATCGTATCAAACTCATCGAGGGTCTGGTCAGAAAGTATATCCGAACCATTTTTTTGTAGCGGCTCATACCGACCTTCAGTATGCCGCAGCCAGTAGATACCGGAGCGGATGCCGTCCGGCTGGCGGCCATGAACACATCGATAGAGCCATGCATACATCATCAGCTGAAATGACTTGCTATACTCAGGGTCAGTGCGCAGCAGCGGCATATCGTCTATTTTGATCTTGCTCTTCCTGGCGTCACCTGTCTTATAGTCCGCAATATTCACTACATCATTTACCCGGTCTACCCTATCGGTCAGGCCGTGCACGCGGATGTCATAACCGCCCACCTGCAGCCTTTGCTCCATATCCTGCTCCAGCAGTATCACTATCCCTTTTTTTCCCTCCAGCTCGAGGGCCTCCACGCGTTTCATCTCATTTTTCAGGAAATTGACCACGAGGCTGGTGCAAACATTGTAGAGCAGGTAGTTTTTACCTTGCTGCAGGCTCTGCACATCAAAACGCTCCTGCAGATAGGTTCTTATTAGCCCTCCTATCCTGTCGCTATCCGATATCACATTTCGCAGAAAAGATACTGTCAGCGGAGTGCCGAGTGTTTCTTTGTAGATGTGCTCCAGCGCATAGTGGACCGCAGAACCTATGGTACTGGCCTCCATCTCTTCCTCTATATCTTCCTGCTCCCTGAGTCCTATGATGTTCTTAAAATAGAATTGCAGTGTACAGTTGATATAAGTATTCAGCGCCGTTGGAGACAGGCCCTTGACAGTCAGGTAATTTCTCAATACCGCTTTGACGCCTTCATCCTTCTGTACTATGATAGGATGCTCCTCCTGCCTGATCTCCGCGCCCAATACAAAGTTTCGCTCCTGCATTTGAATATTGGGCTTGTCCTTTAGCTCGTGCTGCATCTGCAGGATAAAACGGCTCTTCTCACCCCCGCCCAGCAGGTCGCTTTCAGTATTATATATCAGGTACATCTTTTCTGCCCGCTGCAGTAGCCGGTAAAAAAGATATGCGGCTACGGCATCGCGCTCTTTATGCGTAGACATATATACCCGGCGTACATCATGCGGTATAAATGTTTGCGCGCCCTTGCCAGATGGCAGGATGCCTTCGTTCATCGAGAGGATGATCACGTTCTTATAGTCCAGGCTACGGGTCTCCATGATACCCATCACCTGCAGGCCGTCGGCTTTATCGCTTTCAAAGGGCAGCCTGACATTCCTTATTTCATTTTCCAGCAATTTTTGTAGTGATCTGATATCCCACACCGGCTCAAAAGCCGATAGCTGCGACTGTAAATTGAGCAGCACTTTCAGGAGCCAGTACAGCACCTCGATATCCGTTGCCACATCTGATCCGTCTTTGGCCAGGGCTACAAACTTCTGATAAAGCCAATCGATCATCCCCGCCATCCTGGATAGATAACTGCCAGGCGTATCTGCGATATCAAACAAGAGCCTGATCAGCTCTCCATCTGACCGAAACCAATCGAGCAACTCATCACGCGTCACAGTCACCTTGTTTTCCTGCCTGATATGCCGGATAGCATCGGGCTGGCTTTCCTTGTCACTGACCATCATGCGGAAGTAAGTATGATGCAGCAAGGCCAGCACATCCCGATGGTAAAACCTCTGTACGCCGGCCGTAGATACTGAGGCATTGTTTTGCAAGCCGCTGATGTGATGCAAAAAGTCCGTCAGCTGCATATGCGAGAGCGGCAGTCCCATCGTGATATTTACCGATCCGATCGTATCAGGCAGTGACGCCATGACAGGCTGGAGCAGCCTTTCATCCAGCAGTACTACTACTGTATCCTGCAGATCGACGTCGCTTACCTTCAGGTGGTTTTGAAGAATGTCTCCTGCTAGTTTGGCCTGGCCTATATTTCGGGCTACACCTATTACTTCTATATTTTTTGGGGTAGTGAGGATGTTGGAGTCCTCCCACTTGAAAGTGCGTATGCGCCACGACTTCTTATACTCGCGAAAGAAATCCCCTGCTTCCTGCTTATCATCATTGAGATAATAAGCATCTGCATCCACGAGAAACTCTGCCACATTGATATCCAGCAGATAGGAAATGATCTTCTGCTCAGAGCGTGTGAGACCGGAAAATCCTACAAAATATATTTTGCTGTATCCGGAGAGATCCACTTTGTGAATATTCTCAGCTACATCCCGGTAGATCATCCCGTTATATGCCTTTCCTGTGCTTTGCAAAGTCTCCTGCAGGCGGAAATAACTCTGCCGGAACACATCCCAGAAGTCGCGATAATTTTTAGAATACTCGGTCAGTGTCTCTTCATCTTCCAGAAAAGTGTTCATCGACTTGACATCGTACAGGTCTTTGAAGAAAGGCTTTGCCTTGACCAGTTGCATATCCACTTCGTTGAAGTCAGATAGCATAGTGTATCCCGTCGGTATAAAAGTGTCAAAGTCATCTACTCCGCCTACTTCCTTATAGGCTTTGAAAAGAATATTGATCAGCTCTACCTGCTGTGCCTGAACTTTCTGAGAGAGGCTATGCACCCAAGGCTCCATAGCGCGGAAAGATGGCAGCCTGCCACCTGCTGCATGAAACTCCTGCCTCGAAAAATATGCAGCACGATTATTGGGAAAGCAAAGCATTACTTTCTCTAAATCCCCGGGGTGCTGGCCTCTGATATACTCTCCTACCTTTGTGAGAAATTTCTTCATGATCCTGACAGATTTTCGCTGGTGAGCAAACTTTCATCTGACAGGCGAATCTGCAGGTGCTTTGCGTGCATATTGGTCACTCCACCATATACAAATTCATTAATGGCTTTCTTGTCATCTGATTTTTCCTTGTGCGTAGCCGCATCACCTGCTATATATTCTTTGAATCCATCCCAGTGGCCTGTCTCGCGCAGGAAGCGGACCAATAAGGCCGTGATGCTATTGAGGCGCTCCGGCTCATTGTCAGGTTGCTCAGAGATGATGTAGAGCATTTCCTCCGGTCGTGTAGTAGCTACATAAAAGAGATTAACCATGTCCAGCAGAGAGTCAGCCATCTCTTTAGTGTATAAATGACCGTAGGCCGTAGACTCCAGATCGGCCTGCACCGGAAGCGGAAACAGGTTGACATTCTCTACAAAGTCTTCTGTCAGCTCTGACCAGAGGTATTTCTTTGTATTGCGCAGCTTGAAGTCAGCATCAGGGATGATCACTACCGGATATTGCAAACCTTTGGCCTTGTGTATGGTCAGCACCCGCACAGCTTCCATGCTCTCAGGATAGATGATGGACTTGCGATGTTTATTGGCCTCCCACCAGGTCAGGAACTCCGTAATGCGATTGCCGTTGCGCACCGAGTACTCCAATACCTCATCCTGAAAAAACTGTGTAAAGGAATCTTCCTTATTGAGAAACGGGAATACACGAAACAAAGCCTGTATCAGCTCAGGCAAACGGTTTTGCACCAACCGGTCACTATCAAATGCGGTACTTGTCAGTTCTGATATATACCTCTCAAAGTCAACGTAAGTACCGCGCAGGCGTGTGTGCACAGTCTGCCCGTCACGGCTCATCTGGTCGGCAGCGGTGTAATAAAGCACCTCAGCCCGCCGTATCAGGTTATCCTTGTCAGACAGGTAGTATAAAAATGAAATAATGGCCCTTACTTCATAAGAGCTATTGATAAGCAAACTCTCTGATGAAACCACCGGTATATGCTGCTGTAGCAGGTAGGCCGCTATCTGGCTGCCTATACCATTGGTCCGCGTCAGTACGGCTATATCGCTCCAGCTATAGCCGCGGTCACGCACGCTCTGTATGAGTGCCTCTACGTGCGCACAAAGCTTCTCCGTATAGTCGGCCTCATCCTCCTCCCAGTGGAGAAAATCTATGGATACCATGCCGCCCTCAGCCTCGCGGCCAGAGAGCTGTGCGTGCTCCGCATAAATATGCTGGTGCGCAAACTCCGGCTGAGCTGCAGCCACTTCATAGAACCGGTTATTGAAATCTATGATGCCGCGACGGCTACGATAGTTTTTATTGAGTGATAGCTGCTCCACGCCATAGTTCATGATCGCTACCTCACGGGCCTGCAGCATATAGTTATTTTCACTCTTGTATACTTGAGGTAAAGCTGCAAACTGCTCTACCTCTCCCCCGCGAAAACGATAGATGGCCTGCTTGCCATCTCCTACTATCAGGCTGTCCTCCACTTTCAGCTGGCTATTCTCTATCAGCGGGAGCAGGTTGTGCCATTGTAGCACCGAGGTATCCTGAAACTCATCTATCAATACGCTATCGTACCAATCGCCTATGCGCTCATAGATGATCGGAGCATCCTGCTCGTTTACGATCCGGCTGATACGTTTTTGAAATTCGCTGATGTGCAGGATATTATTTTCAACCTTATACTCTTCCAGCATCCGCTTGATCTCAGTCAGCAGCATGAAGGAGTAAATATTTTTCAGCAGCAGTTTAGCCAGTATATAGTCAGATTCACCTTGCCTTGCGCGCTGTACCTGCTCGTAGTATTCTGCTATACGCTCCTTGATGGCTTCTACCTTCGCCTTATCTGCCGACGATATTTTGCCGGAGGTCCATTTGTCTTCGTGGATGGTCTTTTGTACGTAGCTATTGGGTTCCAGCCTGGCAGACGCAGTATCAGTAGCTATATTGAGCAGGTACTTATAAATGCTGGCCCTGGATTGATAAAAGTGAGACTCATCCAGTCCATTGGCATGTATCAGCTCTATAGCTGCACGGGCAGGTTCAGCCAGCTGGTTTTCATATGATGCCTTGACAGCATATAGCCGGTCACGCACTTTGGCAAAGTCATCAAGACTAAAGGCCGACAGGCGGTCTACAAACTCATATGCCTCCTCATTGAATAGCTCCTGGGAAAAATTGATTAGCGAATATTCGAGATTCCATCCTTTACCTTCATTGAGATTGTTTTCAGCAAAATCTATCAGGGCCTTTGTGATCTGACTGGTGCCATCATCATTCACCTTATCCAGTAGCTTCTCTACTGCTTTGGTCAACAGCTCTGTGCTATCCATTTCTATTTCAAAATTAGAGGAGATCTGCAGGTCATATGCAAAAGACCGGATGAGCCGGTGCACAAAACTATCGATGGTAGAGATAGAAAAGTCTGAATAGTTGTGCAGGATGTCCAGTAGTAAAGCATGCGCTCTTTTTCCTAGCTCATCAGTCGTTATCTCCAGTGCTGCGGTGAGGTCCTGGGAGAGGCTCCGGGTCTTCTCGCTACCCTCTGCCAGCCCTCCGAGTGCTGAGATGACACGCTCCTTCATTTCATTGGCGGCCTTATTGGTAAAGGTGATGGCCAGGATATGCCTGTATTTATCTGCTTCTCCGCGCAGCGCTATACGCAGGTACTCCCGGACCAGAGTATAGGTCTTGCCTGATCCCGCCGATGATTTATAGATGCGCAGCATCTATCAAATATAAAGATTAGGTCCATGCAGTTAGCGCATGGTGAATAACTTCTCTAGGCGGGTTTTGTGGCTCGGACCATTTCTCTTTTGCCGGGAGGGCCGGGCAACTTCTCTATGATCAGGCCCGCCTCCTGCATATTCCTGCGGACATATCCTTTTGAGCAGTAGGTCACGAGCTGCCCCCCACGAGCCATAGCACCATATATCCTATGGAAAATCTCCGCCGACCAGAGCTCGGGCTGCTTGTCAGGAGAGAAGGCATCAAAATATACAATATCCTGTCCGGCAAGTAGTATGGTATCGGTGAGCGATCCTTGCATCTTGTGCAGCGTAAAACACTCTGCGAGTTTGACCGTTTCACCCCACTTAGCTGAGTGTAGCATCCGGAATTTATCTTCATGCCCATAAAACAAAGACGCCAGATTGATCTCCATCAGTATCTGATCAGATACCGGGTATAACTCAATGCCGGTATAATGCACCACTAAACCATGCTCTTCGGCGTATATCCATGTGAGCAGCGCATTGAGTCCGGTACCAAAACCCACCTCGAAAACTTGCAACTCCCCTAGCTTCGCGTTTGCCAGGCCGTTTTTTATAAAGACATGCTGTGACTCTGTCAGCGCTCCTCTTCGAGAATGATATATTTCATCAAACCGCTCAGAGTAAATAGTATGAGATCCATCTTCAGTCAGTAGCAGCTTCATACTTTTACTTCGCTGTCTTTTCTGACAAATGGCCGGATGATCAGGCGTATATTCCGGTCATAGCTCACATAGTTCCACAACCAGTTGAAAAGTGTCACAACCCTATTGCGAAAACCTACGATAGACATCAGGTGCACCAGCAGCCAGGTGACCCAGCCTACAAAGCCGCCAAAAGATATTTTGCCGACCTCTACCACCGCCCTGTTTCTACCTATCGTAGCCATAGACCCTTTATCAAAGTAATCGAATGGTTTTGTGGCTTCTCCTTTGATCAGGTGCTGTATATTCTTTGCCAGCGTATGCCCCTGCTGTATCGCTACCGGCGCTACCTGCGGATGGCCCTTCGGATATTCCTCAGTGACCATATAGGCCATATCTCCTATAGCAAAGATATTATCGTACCCTTTTACACGGTTGACATCATCTACTACATATCTTTTGGTCGGGGTGATCGCGTCCTGGCTCAGGCCTTCTATCATTTGTCCTTTCACCCCTGCCGCCCAGATCAGGTTTGCTGCGGTGATATTTTTGCCGGAGGCAGTCGTGATCTCGTGACCATCATATCTGGTCACTTTCACATTTAGCCAGACCTCTCCACCGAGTTCTTGCAGGTACCTTACTGACTTAGCCCTGTTAGCCTCATTCATCATAGATAGCAGCCTATCGCCAGATTCTATCAGTATGACCCTCATCTTGCGAAAATCCAGCTCCGGGTAATCATTAGGCAGGACGTGCTTTTTCAGTTCGCACAGAGCGCCTGTCAGCTCTACTCCTGTGGGCCCGCCTCCGACTACCACAAAGGTCATCAGCGCATCGCGCTCCTCGGTAGACTCGACGAGCAAGGCCTTTTCAAAATTCTGCAATATCAGGGATCGCAGGTTCAGCGCCTCTACTACTGATTTCATCGGCATGCTTTTTTCAGCCAAGCCTTCTATCCCAAAGAAATTTGTGGTGGTACCAGTAGCCACTACCAGATAATCATATCTGCAAGTCCCTATAGTAGTCTCTATGGTTTTCTGGTCAGGGTCTATGCGTGTCACCTCTCCCCACCTGTAGTGAAAATTTTTATGTCCTTTGAAAAGCTTGCGGATGGGGTAGACTATAGAGTCAGCCTCCAGGCCGGAGGTCGATACCTGATAGAGCAGGGGTTGAAATGTGTGGTAGTTATTTTTATCTATCAGGACTACCTGTAGAGGCGCATGAAATAGACTTTTGGACAGCTCCAGGCCACCGAATCCGCAGCCAATGATAACCACTCGTGGCAAATGGACCTCTGGTATGTTAATTTTCATATCTCAGAATTTTTGCGCTGCAAAGGTAGGTGTTTCATATTTCATTTAATGCCATATTCAAACTAAAATTGTACCAATAAAAAGCCATACCGCAAAAACATCTGTCATGGAGAAAAAGACAAAAGCGACCTGCCATATCACTGGTCTGGAGCACGACCTGGACGAACTGATACCCGGCGATGATGTACGGGAATCCCTGCTGGAGGAGATACGGAAAGACCATCCTGACTTCAATGAAAACTCCTACATCTCCACCCGCGAGTTATTTCGCTACCGGATGCGGCAGATGGAAAACATCGTGAAGCAGGAAGTAGGCGAAATGACAGAGCTGGAGTCACAGGTGCTGGACAAGCTGAAATCCAATACTTTCATATCTGACAATGTAGAGCCGGATATAGAGGCAGAAGCCACTGTAGGTGAGCGCCTGGCAGACAAGATAGCCGAGTTTGGTGGTAGCTGGAGCTTTATCATTTTCTTCCTAAGCCTTATGGCGATATGGATGGGGCTGAACGTAGTAGTCTACAAAGAGAAGGGCTTTGACCCATATCCATTCATCCTGCTCAATCTGGCACTATCCTGCCTGGCCGCTCTACAGGCGCCTGTGATCATGATGAGCCAAAACAGGCAAAATGACAAAGACCGCACACGCAGCGAGCACGACTACCAGGTCAATCTGGCTGCTGAGTTGCAGATCAGGCTCCTACATGATAAGATAGACCACATGATGCTAAACCAGCACAAACAGATAGTGGAGATACAGCAGCTACAGCTCGAGATGCTGCAGGAACTGGTAGAAAAGGTAGAGAAAGGAAAACCCAAGGCTTAGAACAAAGCTTTTCCCGTCATTTCGTGAGGCTGTGGCAATCCCATCAACTTCAGTACCGTAGGTGCTATATCAGATAGCCCTCCGCTTTTCAGATCCGGCTTTAGCTCATTGTCTATCAGGAACAACGGTACGGGATTTTTAGTATGAGCAGTATTGGACGAGCCGTCATCATTGATCACATAGTCGGCATTGCCATGATCTGCGGTCAGGAGTATGGCATAGCCATTTGCCAGACAGGTAGTGACCAGCTTCTCCACGCAGTTATTGACGGCCTCACAGGCCTTGACCACCGCACTGAAGACGCCCGTGTGCCCTACCATGTCGGCATTGGCATAGTTCAGGCAGATAAAGTCGGGCTGCTTTTCGTTGATATATTTTACCGCCCTGTCGGTCAGTCCGTATGCGCTCATCTCAGGCTGCAGGTCATAGGTGGCTACCTTGGGAGAAGGCTCCATGATCCGCTCCTCTCCGGGGAATAGCGCCTCCCGCCCGCCGCTGAAAAAGAAGGTGACGTGCGGATATTTCTCCGTTTCGGCTGCGCGCAGTTGAGTCTTGCCGGCGTCAGATACCACCTCTCCGAGGGTCATGGTCAGGTCGTCATTAGAGAAAATATTCCTGACATTCCGGAAGGTATGGTCATAGATAGTGAGGGTAGTATAGTTGAGATCCAGTTTTTTCATACCCTGCTCAGGGAAATCCTGCTGCGTCAGCGCCTTTGTGATCTCCCGGCAGCGGTCAGTACGAAAATTGAAACATAATACTGCATCTCCGTTCTTGACCAGAGAGAGTGGTGTGCCGGCGGCATCGGTCACGAGTACGGGCTTGATAAATTCATCTGTCACGTCGGCATCGTATGATTCTTTCACAGCTGCCAGCGCGTCCGTGGTTTTTTTGCCCTCACCCTTTACCAGCATGTCATAGGCCAGTTGTATGCGCTCCCATCGGTTATCCCGATCCATAGCGTAGTAGCGACCGCAGACAGAGGCTATCCTGCCCGCAGAGGTTTTCAGAAAAGTCTCGAGATCTGTCAGATAGCGCAGGCCGCTGCGAGGGTCTGTATCCCTGCCATCAGTAAAAGCATGAATGAAAACCTGATCAGAATTGAGTCCATTTGCCTTGGCTATATCACAGATAGCGCGCAGGTGTGCAGTATGAGAGTGCACCCCGCCATCTGATACCAGGCCCATCAGGTGCAGCGGCTTTTGATTTTCACGGCAGTACCTGATGGTATCGAGTAGTGTCGGATTTTTGGCCAGTTCTCCATCCCGCACGGCGATATTGATGCGGAGCAGCTCCTGGTACACCACTCTGCCCGCTCCGATATTGAGGTGACCCACCTCGCTATTGCCCATCTGGCCATCAGGCAGGCCCACGGCTTCTCCGTGAGTGATGAGTTCTGAGTGCGCATATTTTGTGTATAAACTATTGATAAATGGCACATTGGCCTGGGCTATGGCGCTGCGCTCCGGCTGGCTGCCATGGCCCCAACCGTCCATGATGATGAGGGCTACCTTGCGATTCATTGCACTAAAAACTTACTTCGACTTTTTAAATAAAATACTTGATTATCTCAATAATTGGCACGAATTTCGTAAGAATAGCGATAGTTTCACAAATTGTATCAAAATTAAAATGAGAGCCTTATATAAACTCTTTGCGGTCCTGTTTATCAGTACGACTTTCTTTGTCAGTGCGAGCCAGGCGCAAAGTTTTGATAATATAGAATCTGCCATCGGCTCCGGCGATGTATCTGCTCTGTCACAATACTTTTCCGGCAATGTGGAGATACATATCCGCGATGCACAAAACTCATACAGCAAATCTCAGGCTGAGGCCGTTTTGAAGAACTTTTTCAGCTCGCACTCGCCCAGGTCTTTCTCTGTACAGCACAGGGGCGAATCTCCCGGCGGGGCCAAGTACTTTATGGGCAATCTGTCTACTACAGCCGGCTCCTACAGGACCTATGTCTATGCCAAACAGGTCAATGGAGTCTTTGCCATCCAGGAGATACGCTTTGAGGAGCAGTAGTGCTATCACTGACCTTTCATTCAACTACCACTTTTTCCGACTCACTGCTACCACAGCTCACTCAGGCATTCTGTAATTTTGCATTGAAATTTCTGAAGCAATGCGTGCCTGTATGTTACCCGGTTTTTTGAAGATATTTCTATCTGTCTCTTTTCTTGCCTGCACCTGTCTGATGCCGGTCCGCGCAGCTGAGACCGCTGCGGCCAAAGCCGGCGATATAGTCAGCTATGACCTTATCAAAAACTACCCTCAGGAGGAGCTGAAGGCTTTTTTCAAGCAGCAGCATATCCCCGGTGTCATGCTCGGGGTGAAGCAGGGTATCAATATCTATCAGGTCATCTATCTGACCACCTATGCAGATGGCTCTCTTGTCAGGGCGTCGGGTATGCTGTTTGTCCCTCAGGCCAATACGGAGCCAGCCCCTACTATGATCTACAACCATGGTACAGAGATCTGCCGGGAGAGTATTTTTGATGGCACGGGAGAGCAGAGCATTTGCCTGGCTTTTGCCACTGATGGATACATCGTGCTCTGTCCGGACTATATAGGCAAGGGCCTGGGTGACCGCTCGCAGCTATACCTCGATGCCAAAACAGAAGCCGGAGCATCTGTAGATATGCTGATCGCAGTGAATGATCTGCTACCATCGCTACAGATCAAAAAGGGAGATCAGCTATTTGTGACCGGATACTCGCAGGGTGGCCATGCTGCTATGGCTACGCACAGACTGCTACAGGCTCAGTATGCCGATCGGTTTCCCGTGACCGCCTCCTCTCCCATGAGTGGCCCGTACGATGTCGAAAATACTGTGTACACCACACGCAGGAAGCACTACGACTACCCCGGCTACCTGGCTTTTATGCTTGCGTCTTTTTATGAGACACAAGGAGGTATGCAGCTGATGAGAGATGCGCTGGTAGCCCCATATGATACCATCCTGCCTAAACTGGTAGATGGAGCATGGCCCATGGAGGTGATCGATGCTAATATGCCGGATACGGCCTTTCAGGCGGTAAAAAATGAATTCTATCTGGACTTTGAGCAAAACAAAAACTCGCCCTTCAGACGGTATCTCGCATCAAACAATGTATATGACTGGAAGCCCGATGCCCCGGTGCAGCTCTGCTATTGCAAAGGCGACGAACAGGTGACCTACAAAAACTCCCTCACCGCCTACGAGACTATGAAGAAGAATGGAGCCAGGCATGTAGAGCTGTGGCAGGCTGGCCGTAAATTTCATCATGTCAACTGTGCGCTCTTTGCAGTGATCTATACCAAAATGTTTTTCGATGAGTTTCGGGAGGGCAGACCCATGCGCCATGGTCCACTTTACAAACGGCTGCTGCTGGATATAGGCAAGCTCGCTGTCAAACCCTGATCTTTTCTCAATAGGCCTTTTATACAAAATATATGCTGTAAGAAGCTTGACCTCCTGTCATTGTTTCGCCGTATCTTTAAGTCTACTTTAAGGTAAAAAGTATACATGATAGCGGATAAAAAGCATACCATCTCCTACACCGCAGGTATGGAGCTACTGGTCCATACGGTACAGGAGCTATCCATGGCGCGCAGTATGGATCAGGTCACAGCCATAGTGCGCAGTGCAGCCCGCAGGCTGACCGGTGCTGACGGGGCCACATTTGTGCTAAAAGACGGTGGTAACTGCTACTATGTAGATGAGGATGCCATCGAGCCGCTCTGGAAAGGTCACAGATTTCCGCTCAATACCTGTGTCAGCGGATGGGCCATGCTGAATAAAAAGGCAGTGGTCATTCCTGATATCTATGACGACGAACGAGTGCCTGTAGAGGCCTATAGGCCTACTTTCGTGAAAACGATGGTGATGGTGCCGGTCAGGCAGATAAACCCCATAGCGGCTATTGGAAACTATTGGGCCTACCAGCATACCCCATCTGCAGAGCAGGTCAAGCTGCTACAGTCTCTGGCAGACATCACTGCTGTGACCATAGAGAATATAGAGATGTACAGCGATCTGGAGAGACGCGTAGCGGACCGCACTGCAGCACTGCAAGCCGCCAATGCAAATCTGGAATCTTTCTCCTACTCCGTGTCTCATGACCTGCGTGCGCCGCTGAGGACCGTGATCGGCTTCACTGATATGCTGGTGAATGATCCTGACCGCACCATAGATGACAGCTCGCGTGAGCTTATGACCAAAGTGATGAAAAACGCGAAAAACATGTATCAGACCATAGATGACCTGATCTCGTTTTTCACCATGGGCAAAAAAGACCTGATACGCACACCCACCTCTATGATGGAGATGGTACAAAGGATCTGTGAAAACTGCCTGGAGGCAGAGCCGCTACGCGATATCGAATTTAAGGTAGGTACCCTGCATGATGTGCAGGCAGACAGCGTCACCATGCAGCACGTCTGGACCAATCTGATACAGAATGCTGTGAAATATTCAAGGCAAAGGCCACATGCGCTCATAGAAATAAGCTCCGAGGCCAAGGAAGACAAAATAATCTATCGTGTCGCAGACAATGGTGCAGGCTTTGATATGACATACTACCACCAATTGTTTGAGGCATTCAAACGATTGCATAGCGGACGCGAATTCGAGGGCTCAGGCATAGGACTATCTATCGTCCACAAGATCATCACACGGCATGGCGGTGAGATATGGGCTGAGTCTGAGGAGGGCAAAGGCTCTACATTCTTCTTCTCGCTACCCACCGTCTCCTGATCTGCATCTTGTCCACTGCTTAGGAAATTAATTCCCCGCTTTACGGTGTTTGTCAGAATTTTACCGGGTATATCAGCAATTTTTACTCGTTTTTGAGAGCTACGGGCCATGGCTCAAAGTTTGTCATTGCAAGTCATAACACATCTCACATGACTGCAGATAAAACAGTTGATCAAGATTCCTCGCCTGATGACGCCCGTGATACTACTAGTAAACCTAAGGGCCTGAAAGCTATGCTCATAGAAATAGCCGAAATGACCCGGTTTTCCGGAAAGTTTTTCAAAGAAGCCTTCCTCCCTCCATATGAGGTGAATGAATTTCTGAAGCAGAGCTATCTGATAGGCAATAAATCGCTGCCACTGGTAGGCATCACCGCCTTTATCATGGGACTGGTATTTACGATGCAGTCGCAGCCCACACTGGCCAAGTTTGGTGCTACGTCCTGGCTGCCGGCTATGGTGTCGGTCGCCATGATCAGGGAGATCTCACCCGTGATCACCGCACTGATCTGCGCCGGCAAGGTGGGATCGGGGATCGGAGCCGAGCTGGCCTCTATGCGCGTAACTGAGCAGATAGACGCTATGGAGGTAGCAGGCAATAGACCATTTAAATATATAGTGGTCAGCAAGATAGCCGCGGCCATATTCATGGTGCCGCTGCTTGTGATCTTTGCGGATGGTATCGCGCTGATCGGATCTTATATAGGTGTGAACCTGAGTGGCCATACTTCATTCAATGTTTTCTTCGGCCACGTCTTTAATAAGCTCGACTTCATAGATGTGTTTCCTGCATTCGTCAAGACTTTCTTTTTTGGTTTTGCTATCGGCATGATCAGCTGCTACAAAGGCTACAACTCCAATGAAGGTACTGAGGGTGTAGGACGTGCTGCTAATTCTGCCGTGGTCATCGCCTCGCTGGCCATCTTTATCAT
This sequence comes from uncultured Chitinophagaceae bacterium, assembly GCA_964537475.1. GTDB lineage: Bacteria > Bacteroidota > Bacteroidia > Chitinophagales > LD1 > UBA1941. Next base: position 716,194 of record CAZIBY010000001.1, read on the forward strand.
AGACATGATAGCGGTGCAAGTAGCCAATTTATTCAACTGAACCTGCCGCTATGCAAACCGCAACAGATAACAAGACGACGGATAAAGAAGCTGCTACTACAGCAGAAGAAGTCGTGCGCATAGAACACCTTAGCAAGGCTTTTGGTACCCATGAGGTGCTAAAGGACATAAACCTGCATCTCGATAAAGGTGAAAACCTCGTGGTGATGGGTAAGTCAGGAACAGGCAAATCCGTACTGATCAAATGTATGGTAGGACTGATGGACCCCGACGGAGGATCGATCTGCATATTTGGCAAAAGTGTACCTGACCTCGATGAAAAGGAGCTGAATGATGTACGAAAAAAAATAGGATTCCTCTTTCAGAGTGCTGCGCTGTATGACTCCATGACCGTGCGCGAGAACCTTGAGTTTCCACTACGTGATAATAAAGAAATAAGCAGCGACGAAAAGACCAAAATGGTGGAAGAAGTACTCAATAACGTGGGCCTGCTCGAGGCGATAGATAAAATGCCATCAGAACTATCCGGAGGCATGCGGAAGCGTATAGGCCTGGCTCGTACGCTCATACAGCGTCCGGACATCATACTGTATGATGAGCCGACTACCGGCCTCGATCCGATCACCTCAAGAGAGATCAGTCACCTCATACTGGATATACAAAAGAAATATGGATCGGCAGCCCTCATCATCACCCATGACCTGGACTGTGCGCATATCACAGGCAATAGGATCATCCTCCTAAATGAGGGCCTGGTGATAGCCGAAGGTACCTACGACGATTTAAAAAATTCTAAAGACGAGCGCGTTTGCGATTTCTTCAAATAAAGTAATATGAAAAAGGAAACAGGGAATAAGATAAGACTAGGTCTTTTTGTGATAGGAGGAGCATTGATCTTCCTGGTGGGCATATATTTTATCGGGCAGAAACGGCTGCTCTTCAGCTCTACCATTAAGGTCAAAACCATCTATCACGATGTCAATGGCCTGCAGGCGGGCAATAATGTGCGCTTCTCCGGCATAGACGTAGGTACGGTAGATGATATCACGATCATCTCAGATACTGCCGTTAGAGTCACGCTGGCCATAGACCGCTCAGTACAGAAATTTATCAAAAAGGACGCAAAAGCCTCTATAGGATCAGAGGGCCTGATGGGAGATAAGATCGTAAACATCTCTGCCGGTACTGATGGCGGCCCTGAGATAGAGAATGGTGATATGGTCATGGCTATGGAGGGATCTACTATCGATGAGATAATGAAATCTGTAAAGGTGACCGCAGATAATGCGGCGCATATCACAGGAGACCTGGCGGATGTGGTAGGTACGATCAAGACCGGAAAGGGAACCATCGGAAAACTTCTGATGGATACAGTATTCGCCGATAATCTGGATGCCACTATGGTAAATGTAAAACAGGCCTCAGGAGGCCTGAAAGAAAACATGGAAGCCGCGAAACATAACTTCCTGCTCAGAGGCTATTTCAAGAAAAAAGAGAGAGAAGCTGAGAAGAAAGAGAAGCAACAGGAAAAGGAAGAAAAAAAAGGAGGCTAAAGATTCTTCAACGAAATGACGCAATATGAAAAAGGGCGAATCTAAGATCGGTAAACTCTTTAACCGTTTTAGCGAGTGGGTCATGCTCTTTACGGGCAGCCCTAAGGCTTTTTTCATAGCCTTAGCTACGATCATCATATGGGCGATCTGCGGTCCTATCTTTCACTTTTCGGATACCTGGCAGCTGGTGATCAATACTAGCACTACGATCATTACTTTCCTGATGGTATTCATCATCCAGCAATCCCAGAACCGCGATACTCTGGCTATACACCTAAAGCTCAATGAACTCATAGCAGTAAATGAAGGTGCAAGCAACCGGCTGGTCTGCTCAGAGGACCTGACGGAGGAAGAGCTCAGAGTATTAAAGAAATTCTACCAGAAGCTGTCCAATCTATCCCGCGAAGAAGGTGAAAGCATCCATAAATCACACTCTATAGACGAGGCTGAAAGCAATCATAAGGCAAAATCTCGCGCCAGGAAAACAACCTGAGATTATTTAATAATAAAAACTGTATGTTATGAAATGTGTGAAGCTCAAATGGATAATTTTAAGCTCGGGACTATTGATAGGCCTGAGTACTGCAGCACAGACCAAAGGCCGCTCCGGGCAGGACGATCGTGCAGGAATGCGTGGAGCTACGGGAATAAGTGGTAGCAAGGGTACCTCTGGACTCGGAGGTGGTGCCATTATATCGACGGGCAGTACAGGTACTACGGCTCCTACCGGTACTACAGGGTGGACGGGACCTACAGGCCCGACCGGCTCTACCGGTCACAGTGGCCCGACCGGACCAAGTGGTCCTCTGCGAACTGCCCCTACGGGCAAATAGATCTTAGCAAAGTAAAAAGCGCTTCAATTCTTTGAAGCGCTTTTATTTTGTCTTGTACGCGGTGTAGCAAAGGGCAAGCGGATCAGTGTAGGTATATCGTCTCCTATCAGAAATCCCCAGGGCTTTAGCGCATTGATATGGTCGAAGATCACTTTGACCAAAGCGGTGAGTGGTATGGATAGAAACATACCTGTCACGCCCCATAGCATACCTCCCATGAGGACTACTACGATAGCTACCAATGCATTTACTTTGACCTTAGAAGCTACAATGTATGGCACGAGATAGTGATTGTCTACAAACTGTATCACGGAATAAAGTACGAGCACCAGCAGCGCGGTCAGCGGCGATTTGGTCAGAAACGCTACGATCATGGGCACCCCAAAGCCTATGATACCACCTATGTAGGGTATGACATTCACTATAGCACCTGTGATACCGAGTATGATCGCATATTCTACACCCAGGACCAGGAGCGCTATAGAATTTAGCACTGCTACGATCGCGCCCTCTATGATCAGGCCTACGAGGTAGCTCTGGATGATCGTTTTGATACTACTTAGCACCTCTACCACCGTTTTATGATGGTGTGGATTGAATAGCCTCCTGATGAACTCAAGAAAGAGTGGCTTGTAAAGCAGGATCAGAAAGACATATACGGGTACCAGCACTATTACTACAAATGCATTTCCTACCGTCAATAGTGTACGGCCTATACTACCATTGAGGCTACTCATAGCTTCGTGTTGTGTACTGTGCAGCCAGTTGAGCACGGCGCTGGGATCCGTATTGAGCCGGGCAGCTATCCACTGCGTATAGTCAGTGATGGTATGCTCAAACTTGTCCTTTAGCTGCGGGTAGGTCTTTGCCACCATAGTAAACTGTGCGCCTATGATAGCTACCAGGCCCAATATAACTATGATCGCTACTAGTAGTGCCAGAGATATAGCTATTATCTTTGGTACTTTTTTACGTACCATCCAGTTGACCATCGGATTCAGCAGGATAGCGATGAAGAGTGAGAAAATGAGCGGCACCAATATCTCATCGCCTACGTAGAGCATATATATGCTCATGAAGATGCCTATAAGTATAAAGGTGACCTTGGCGTAAAAAGGTAACGTAATAGGATTGGATTCAGTCATTGCATACGGTTAAAAAAGAACGGCCTGATGGCCGTTCTTTGTCAATCAATAATCCCAAACAAAAACAAATCTTACTTATGATGGTCACCTGCAAAAAATGACTTCATATTTTGCGAGATGGTATCCATATCATTATTAAAGGACATCTTAAACCTATCCCAGTTATCGCGCCCTTCTTCTTTGTAGCCTTCCAGGCGTTCTCTCAGTGCACTATTGCGTGCAGAGAGGGTCGTCATTTTCTGATCGTAGCCTACCTTAAGTTTATCGCCTGCTTTTGCTATTTTCTCATTGATCAGTTTGAGGCTATCCTCATTCTGTTTGAGCCGTGCGCGTGCTTCTATCTTAAAGTTTTCCCAGTCCTGCCTGTCAGCATTAAAGGTATCAGCATAGTTATGCGGATGCTCCATGGAGTCATTGATCCTTTGCAGTTCTGCGGTCTTTCGGGGCTGACGGTCACAGGCCGTGAGTATAGCCGATGCGATCAGTGCCATAGCAGTGAGATGGATGAGTCTGCTTTTCATGATTTCTGTTTTGAGATGAAATGAATTCTATAAAACACGTCCCCCGCGTATCAACCGTAGTAATATTGCTATCACGGCTATGACGAGGAGTATGTGAATGATTCCGCCGGCATGAAAGCCCAGGAATCCGATAAGCCACGCGATCACCAGGATCACAGCGAGCAGATACAGTAAATTTTCCATGTTGTTAAGGTTTGATGAATGAATACCGGATTTCCCGGATGTCTGATGACTGAGAATCTTAAAAAAAATATGCCAATGCATTTCAGATAGGATCAAAAGTGTCTCAGATGCCCGTCTTTGCTATGTTTAATGGTACATGCATCAATGACTATCTATGAATGCTGCTTTCCCCATTTTACGATTCCCATTGGGGCATGATTTCCCGCTGTTTTGTAGAAACGCCTCATTTAGAGATTTTTTTGGCAGCGTATCCTTATGTATATCAGTGTTACACTCATTGGCACAGGATTAGACTCTATTAGAGAAACTCTGACACATGAAACTGATACAACCACGCCATCCACGTTCTTTTCAGCTTATGATGATCGTATCCGAAAGGCGTAATTACTGCTATTGGTGCGGTCAGAAGCTAAAGAACTGCGAGACCTGCCACGGCAAGGGTCATTCTGAAAACTCAAAGTGCAACCTGTGCAGCGGCTCCGGTATGATATGCCCTACACACGAGGCCAACTGGGATTAAAATTCTTGAAACCAAAACGTCCTATCTACAATAAAACCTTCACACACTATCCTTTCTTTATTATCCCCATTTAGTAAACCCTCCTCATCTTCATTGGAGGGTTTTCTATTTCTATTCTTTTGACATCAGTCGCGCCAGGTAGCCCAGGGCAAAAAGCGAAGTAGCTCCTATCATCACATGACCTATCCAGGCGGGTTGAGCCCACAGGCTCATGATGATTCCTCCGGCAAACAGAAACGCCAACAGTATCACACTGGATATGGAGGCACCTATGCTACGGGCGGCCCGGGCGAGCGTAGCCTGATCGCTCATGTGTATCTCATGGATCAGTTTGCCATGTTTCATTTTGTAGAGTATCTCATTGATCTCATTTGGGAAGTCCCGTATCAGTGCGCCATAATCCCTGATCGTATCATATATCTCTCCGGCTATCGTGGCGGGTGAGTAGCGCCGCTTCACGAGCTCCTCAGCGTAGGGGCGTATAATGGCGGGCAGTGACAGACCTGGTGCCAGTTGTGCACCAAATTTCTCTATAGTAGCTATGGCTTTCAGCAGCAGGTAAATGCTGGCCGGGATCTTCAGCTCGTAGCGTAGTATGATCTTGATACTCTCATTCAATATTTGAGAGAAATTGATCTGCTCATATTGAAATGAGCCATGCCGGGTCAGCATATCATTAATATAAAACTGAAGGTCTTCCTTCTCCGCAAAGAATTTTTTATCACACAAGGTCAGCAATGCATCAGTGATGATATTCGCATTGCCGGTAGCAAGCCCCAGGATAAATCCGGCCAGAAATTGCATTTGTGCCGGCTTGAGGGCACCTACCATCCCGAAATCGATCAAGGCGATGCGGTTATCAGCCTGCACGAAAAGGTTACCGGCATGAGGGTCCGCATGGAAGAAGCCGTTTTTAAAGATCATGATCAGCATGATGCGGATGCCGTTTTCGGCTACCTGCACCGGGTCCAGACCCTGAGCGGCGAGCTGAGCTACATTGTCTGCAGGCGCACCTGTCACATACTCCATCACGAGCATCTGCGGGGTGCATAGCTCTGTATAGACCTTGGGTATCTTACAATAAGGAATGTCTTTGAAAATTTCGCCAAACCTGACAATGTTAGATGCTTCGTTTATATAGTTCATCTCCATCTTCAGCGTCTCACCAAACTCATCTACAAACCCTATTATATCTATGGCTGTCAAGCCTGGATATTCATCCACGAGCTGCTGTGCCAGGTATTTGAGGAGGTGCAGATCCAGTTCTATCTTGCTCTGTATATCCGGCCGTTGTATTTTGACCACTACATCCTCGCCGGTATTGAGCGTAGCCTTGTATACCTGGCCTATGGAGGCTGCACCGATGCAGGCGTCTGAGCTGATGCTGCTAAAGTAGCGCTCGAGTGGTGCTCCCAGCTCCTCTTCTATCAGTTTCATAGCCATCTGGTGCGGCACAGGCTCGACCTCTGATTGGAGCTTTTTCAGTTCTATACGTAGTTTGTCAGATACTATATCCGGCCTGTCTGCCAGTATCTGCCCAAATTTGACAAAGGTAGGCCCTAGCTCCTCGATCACCAGCCTGAGGCGCTCTGCCATAGAGAGCACCAGCCCGTTTCTTTTATAGCGGGCGGGCACGAGGCCACGCAATGCACCATTTTGGCTCAGCCAGTTGACAATAAAAAATCCGGAGAGGGTGGCCAGGATATGCAGCCCTCTGCCCAGACGCAAAAATGATAAGCGTATATGAAAGATCTTAAACATGCATTATAGTTGGTCAGGATTACTTTTCGGATTGCTTCATCTGACGCGTCAGCTCCTGAATGGCCTCTGTCAGCGTAGTGATGTCTCTTTTATCGGGTGCATCGGTAGCTCCCATCGCGCCGCGGATAGCGCTCTCCAGATTGATATTATTTTTGGTCTGCTCCAGGTAGATAGCTATTCTCTCCGCCCACTTATCACCTTCGGCGGGATCATTCTGATAGCGGGTGATCAGTTCTGATACCTGGCTTACAAAAGTCTCCCTGTCTGCCAGCCCCATTGTGATGCCAGCAGCGATCAAAGACTTTACGAGTTCTCTCATATTCCTCCTTTTCAGGCTACAGTGAAAAAACTGTTCCCGATTTTATAAGGCATGCAGATACACAAAAAGGCACGGATTTAGCACCATAAAATACCAGCGCAGGTTGCATCCGCTCTAGGCATTGTGCATCAGTAAAATAATATCGAAGTATTTGAGATATAAAAATTAAATCATGGATACTGCGGTAAATTTTACCCAAATTGGGCATGCGCTATTGACCAAATTATAAACCATACACAACTCAAATCATCCATGGATCTGCTCCGCCTTACTTTCCCACGCTTTTATTGGCTGAACACTCTTTATAGGGGCATAAGCGATCTGGCTATCCGGATAGACCGCCCTCTATTACTTTTTCTGGCACTGATCGGTAAGCGTCATCCGCGTGTGCTGATGGTAGACGATGATGCTGATGATCGGGAGCTATTCACCGCTGCGGTGAGAGATATAGCTCCCAATGTAGAAGTTTCGACCTGTAGAAATGGGCTGGAACTGATGAGAGAATTGCATGATGAAAGTATTGCACTGCCTGATGTGATATTTCTGGATCTCAATATGCCTTTCAAGAGCGGACAAGAATGCCTGGAGGAGATAAGAGGCACAGCCCGGCTAAAGTCTCTCCCGGTCATCATCTACTCTACCTCTACTAATCTGGAGCATGTGAACCAAACCTATGCCCAGGGTGCTGATTACTATCTGGCCAAACCCGATTCTTTTGGAGATCTTAAGCTGATCACCTCAAAGCTTTTTGAAATGGATTGGGATACGCACAGACAGCCTCAAAAGGATAAGTTTTTTCTAAGCGCCCGGCTTTTCAAATAAGTAAAACGCTCACACCCCAGTAGCCGGAGCTTCACAGCAGTAAACTGACAGCTTATCTACGATCTCTTTGTACTGGCTAAAGCTATTCGGCTTTGTGATATAATCAGCCGCACCGTGCTGTCGTGCCATTTCTATATCTGCAGGGTTGTAAGAGCTTGAGAATATTACGACAGGGATCATTCTATAGGTGTCATGCTCCTTCAGGATCTTGAGCGTTTCCAAGCCATTTAGCAGCGGCATATTGATATCTAAAACAATCAGGGATGGCAACTCACTAGCATCCTGATACCTGGTCAGAAAGTCCAGTGCCCGCTGGCCATTATCCACGTAGTGAAATGACCCTGGGACGGAAGAAAACATGGTAAAGGCCTCACGGATGATCTGGTGGTCTTCATGGTCATCATCCACTATCAGTGCACATAGTTTAGCTTTCCCCTGCTCTTCAGATATTTCACTCATGTCACCCATTGCTCCGATTTTGATCTATATAGTCCATAATGTACCCAAAACATATGCCAGTACCCATATTACTACGCTTTTGGCTGCAAATTTGTTGTATCACGATAAATACTAATAAACCCCTATTTTTAGTTATTGTTTTCCAGTGTAGAAGGCATTAATCAAATTTATAGTATACGTGCATTATTATATAGTTTTCCATAAGGTGTCATAAATGGGTATTTATTGCCTCATCTAACTATTCCCCTAAATTCCGCGGCCAGATATGCTACGATCATTTTTTCAGAAATACAGGAATGTTAGCCTCCTTTATATTATTTTATTCTTTTCCGTCATCCTGCTACTACTGGTAGCGCTTCTGGTCAATCAGAAATTCAGATCTACGGCTTATAATTTCGCCAAAGTACATGAGGGCCATGAATTGCTCAACGAGCTAAATGACGTGCAAAGTACGATCACCAAAACATCTACTGAGGTGCGGACCTTTACTATCACCGGCGCTCCTCATCCTGATCTAGTACTCTACAAAGTGCAGATGGAGCGCAGGATGCAGCGCATAGCCGAGCTGACCCGAGATCCGCATCAGATGCGCGTGCTGGACACGCTGCGTATGAATATCTCTACCAGATTTGATATGTGGGAGCACATGATCTCTATATCCAATGACAGTCTGAAGCGTATCAATGACCAGCTCTTTATCGAAACCTCCGTGCTCACCAATAATATACTAGGAGAGATCATGCAACTACGCAAATACGCCAGCTCAGTAGTCTACGACCATCTGGACGATACGGAGACCAATATCCGCCTGACGGGATTCATGGCGCTCCTGGTCACTTTGTTTTGCATCTCTGTGATCATCTTTGCCATAGTCAGGCTGCATCGTGAGGTAAACTATGGTATACTGGTGCAGGCCGAGCTGAGCAAGAAAGTCAAAGAGCTGGACCGCACCAATGATGATCTGGAACGCTTCGCATATGTAGCCTCGCACGACCTCCACGAGCCCCTGCGGAAGCTGTATGCCTTTAGCGAGATACTCATAGAGCGGGAAAAGAACCTGAGTACGGAGGGGCTGGAGATCATACGTCGTATGCACAGCTTTGTGACCCGCATGCAGCAGCTCATAGACGATATGCTCCAGTTTTCACTCAATCTGAATAAGGTAGAAAAGAAAGTGCTGGACCTGAATGCTGTGGTCAGGAACGTGATCAATAACCTGGCCGTGAAGATGAATGAGACCAATGCCAGCGTAGAGGTAGGCATACTCCCCGCCCAGGTAGAAGGGTACGAGTCTCAGATCAGCCAGCTATTTCAGAATATCATATCAAACTCTATCAAGTATTCCCGCCCTGGTGTACCTCCGCATATCCGCATCACTGCCACAGAGGTATCAGGAAGCGACATCGAGTCTGTGAGGCCGATAGATGAGAAAAAGAAGTTTCACAAGATAACCTTATCAGACAACGGGATCGGGTTTGATGATAAATACCGGGAAAAGATCTTCATCATCTTCCAGCGGCTACACGGCAAGTCCGAATACTCCGGATCGGGCATAGGCCTCGCCACAGCCAAGCGTGTGGTGGATAACCACAACGGCTATATCACAGCCCACGGAGAAGAAAATAAGGGGGCTGATTTTAACATTTATCTCCCTAAAGAATAGCACACTTTCAGCCGAAAATGGGAATATAATTGCCATATGGTGAATGGTATGGTTTTAGAATGAAACAAGAGGTAATATTGGAACGCAATGAAGTTCAAAAGCGCTTTAGTAATAGATGATGACCAGGACCTGAGCATGCTGCTCAAAGCGATATTGGCATCCTATATCCCCTCCGTATCTTGTGCCTTTACCTTGAGCGCAGGCATACAACGGGTCAATGAAATGAAACCGGATATCATCTTCCTGGATAATAACCTGCCTGATGGCCAGGGTATCAACTTTATCACTGAGATCAAATCTATAGCTCCTCAGACGTCTCTGGTCATGATCACTGCTATGGGACATGCACAGGATACCGCCCTGAGCTACGGGGCAGATATATTCATAGAGAAGCCACTCACCAGTGCCAACATCTACGAGACACTGAATAAGCTGGCTGCCAATCAGAATACCAAAGCCTGAACCGGGCTTATTTAATCTTCGATTATTGCTGGGAGTTTGACCACAAAGGTAGTGCCCTCACCATAGGTAGAGTGTACTTCTATATTGCCTTTGTGTGCCTTGATCACAGAGTGCGTAGTGGCGAGGCCGAGGCCCATACCATTCTTTTTGCCAGTGAAATATGGCTGGAACAGGTGAGGCAGGTTTTCTGCCGGGATACCGTCTCCATTATCAGTGATCCGGATACTGGCGGTATCATCTTCCGTGATAGTAGTGATCTGTAGCAGGCCTTCTTTCTTGTCCATTGCCTCTACTGCATTGATGATGATATTTAGCAGGGCCATATGCAGTTTGCTCTTGTCTCCCAGTATTAACTTTTCCGTAGACGCGTGATTTTCCTGGACTTTAATGCCCTTGAGCGTAATGCGATCCATGGCGTCATCCAGCGCAGAGGCTATCACAGTGCGCAGATTGACCGGCTTGTACTCCTGATCCATAGGGTTGGATAGCTTCATCAGCTCGCCTATCAGGTCATTGATGCGCTTGCTGTTTCGCCTGATGATCTCTATATAGGTCTGGCCGTCATCCTTTACCTCTTCCTCCAGCTGGTGGAGCGAAAGGTGGATATTGGTGAGCGGATTGCGTATCTCATGGGCCATGCTCCGTACCATCTTGCCTATGGCCTCTATGCGCTCATCCAGGGAGCGCTGCTCGAGTGATTTCTTCAGATTGGTATAGTCATAGAGTATGCCTTGATATTGGAGGCGGCCGTCCAGAGAGGTGATCTGTGAGGTAGAGGCCAGAAAGGTTTTGCGGGCCTTTTCACGGGTCAGCAGTGTGATCTCCACATCGCTATTGGTACTGCTATCCGTAGTATGGCGGATAAATTCCTGTGCAGCGGTTTCTGTTTCAAAGAATGCACTAAGGTGTTGTCCGGTCATTTCGGCATCCTCATACCCGAGGAGCTTACTCATCATAGGGTTGAAGTTTACCAGCCGGAAATCCTCACCGACCACGAATATGATATCAGTAGACTTATTGAAGATCTCTCTGAAGCGATACTCGCTCTCAGCCACGGCTATATAGGAGAAATAGCGCTCCATAGAGTAGCGTATACTCCGCTCCAGCATTTCTGCGTTCAGCTCTCCTTTGGTGAGATAGTCGTATACGCCGGTCTTGGCAGCCTCCAGATCTATATCCCGGTCTCCCTTGCCTGTGAGGAGTATAAACGGTTTGGTCACCCCCTCGCGGGAGCATTCTCGGACCAGCTCCAGACCCGTCTCCGGTCCGAGGAGGTAGTCTATGATATAGAGATCATGCTCATTGGCCAGGATCTTATCACGTGCCTTGCTGTAGTTTATCTCGCTATCTATACTGAGATCAAATGTCTCTATGCGGCGAAGGTGATGAGAGGTGATAAAAATATCATCCTCACTATCGTCTATGAGCAGTACTTTGAGTTTGGTCCTGTTCATTGCTTATTCGCCCGCCATTTTCATTTGCTTCATCTTATTGTACAGCGTCTTTCTGTCTATACCGAGCAGGACAGCTGCCTTTGACCGGTTGAAGTTTGACTTGGTCAGAGCATTCATGATCATTTCGTATTCCGCCTCGAGGGCTGCCTTTTTCATAGCAGATTTGGAGAGGTCCTTTGGCGCTTCTGCCTGCATAGGCTCCTGGTAGGATGGTGCCGGGTCCGGAGTATAGGATTGCACAGGCTGGTAGTGTACTACCGGCTCCCTCTCCTCCTGACCGAAGTCCATACGAGCATGATTGAGTATTTCAAATGGTATGGCCTTGATATCTACCGTACCCCTCGTACTGAGGAGCGCGGCTCTTTTGATCACATTCTTCAGCTCACGCACGTTGCCGGGCCACGGATAGTTTACAAATACCTCTACCACATCGGGGTCGAAGCCTGTGATAGTCCTGCCCAGCTCAGCCGCTGTATCCCTCAGGAAGTGTTCCGCAAAGAACATAATATCATCCCTGCGCTGACGCAGCGGCAGTACGTCTATATGAAACTCATTCAGGCGATGGTAGAGGTCCTCACGGAACTTTCCTGACCGGGAGCCTTCGAGCAATTTCTCATTGCTGGCTACTATGATGCGTACATCCACCTTCATCTCTTTGGTACCACCTATGCGGCGCATTACCTTCTCCTGTAGTACGCGCAGCAGCAGGAGCTGTACCTCGTATGGCAGGTTGCCTATTTCATCGAGGAAAAGCGTACCACCCTCAGCCATCTCAAAGTGACCGACCTTTTGGTTCAAGGCGCCGGTAAAGGATCCTTTCTCATGGCCAAACAGTTCGCTGCCGGCCAGTTCTTTTGAGATCGCCCCGCAGTCCATCGCTACAAATGGCTTGTGAGAGCGGTTGCTTCGATCGTGTATCGCCTTTGCCACACCTTCCTTGCCTGCACCGCTCTCCCCGTATATGATCACCGAGTAGTCGGTAGGAGCCACCAGATTGATCTGCTGCTCCAGATGGCGAGATTGCATAGAGTTGCTGAAGAGATAGGAGGGGTTTCCCGCCTTGGCTTTAGTGCTACGGGCAGGAGATCCTGCGGCTGCAGGTACGGCAGATGTACCCTCCTTGTTCAGCGCCTGCTTGACCACCAGCAGTATTTCATCAGGGATGAGTGGCTTGGTCACATAGTCAAAAGCCCCCAGACGCACTACCTTGACGGCTGTACGCAGGTCAGAATATCCGGTGATAATAATAACAGGCAAGTCGGGCTTGCGCTCCTTGATCTTGGACAGGAGGGTCGCTCCGTCCATGTCGTCCAGCCTGTAGTCACACATGACCAGGTCCGGCTCAAAGGAGTCAAGGAGTTTCTCCCCGTTAGCCCCGTTGTGAGTAGTTTCTACTTCGTACCCGTTCTTGGTCAAGAACCTTTTGAGGAGGGCAAGTATGTCCTGATCGTCGTCTATTATTAGTATTTTACTCATGCCATTCCTTATTACAGGATTATGCCAAAGTCTCAAAGCGGGGTGGCAGACAGGGCCACAATACCCCATTATGCCCCTATTTCTCTATGAACCCAAGCACTACCAACCCATCAGACAATGAAGTTTTCCGACTATAGAAACAAATTTTACACCCCAATATGGGGAATTATTTGCGCAAAATGAAGCGGTTTATGACCGTGGCGAGCTTTCAGGCTTTCAGGTTGGCATATTTATAGGTTGATAGGAGTAAAACCAGTAACATGAGAAAGGTAAAACAAACCAGCGAAAAGACGCCTCCACTGCCTAAGGATAAACCGGCAACGTATGACAACACCACCAAACGAACATCAAAGGTGGGAGACCGTCAAAATCAACATCAACCCGAAGATAAGGATGCGCCCAGAGATCCGCAAAAAACGAGAGAGCGGCTCGAACACGATCCATCCAAGAAAGAAAGAGATCCGGGAATGACCCGCCACTAACTAAATGAAAAGGCCCCATCATAATGATGGGGCCTTTTCGCAATATGATGAGGTTTCTGATCAGGCATACCTTGCGTTCTTCTTGCCAGCGGAAAACATCACACCGGCAAAAGCCGCAAAGACGATAAGCAAGAGACCGGAAACTACAGTAAACAAGACTTTCAAAACACGATGGCTGCTCAGTACCAGCAGCACTACGATCCCTATGAGGGCAAATACTATTAACATAAGTACCTTATCCATAAAAGCGAAAACTAGGTGGTTACAAAATATTGTTTGGCAAACGACTGCTCCTGCGCGATGCGCTGGCGGATGTGGAGTGCAACGATCTGCTCAGTCCTTTGCTGACGGGCAGCATTGTCCTGGATCATTTCTGCTACTTTGAGCTGAGTCTGGCGGAGGAGGAGGGTAAGGCGTATCATGATCGTGTTTTTATTTGAATGACTAAAGGCAAATGCCGCGCCTGATAAATTCATGTGTTTTAGAGCGTTGTAGACTGATTTTTGAGGAATATCATGCGCGCACCAGCACTTGGAGATATTCATTTTGGGGAAGGCGCGGGTAGCATTGCCCATATAAGGCATTTCCCTCTTTTTCTTACATTCGCAGTCCTGCCGCTATCGCCGGCATTTTATCTAAGACTAAACTCCCTCAATACCATGGCAGAACCGGTTTCTAACAGGATCATCTTCTCAATGATAGATGTCAGCAAGACAATACCGCCCAACAGGCAAATACTACGCAATATATACCTCAGCTTCTTCTACGGCGCCAAGATCGGCATCATAGGCCTGAACGGCTCGGGTAAGTCTACCCTCATGAAGATCATAGCGGGGCTGGATCAAAACTACCAGGGCAAGATCGAAAGCACTAAAGATTTCACGGTAGGCTACCTGGAGCAGGAGCCGAAGCTAGATGACAATAAGACTGTGATCGAGGTGATACGAGAGGGCAAGAAAGAGATCTTTGACCTGCTGGAGGAGTTTAATAAGATCAGTGAGCAGATGGGCGAGCCGGAGGTGTATGAGAACGCTGATAAGATGGACAAGCTGCTGGAGCGCCAGGGCACACTGCAAGATAAGATAGATGCTGCCGGCGCATGGGAGATAGACACCGTGCTGGAGCGCGCTATGGATGCGCTGCAGGTACCGGATGGGGAGACGCCGATCAAGGTGCTATCAGGTGGTGAGCGCCGCCGTGTGGCTCTATGCAGGCTGCTGCTGCAGGAGCCTGATGTGCTGCTGCTCGATGAGCCTACCAACCACCTGGATGCGGAGTCTATCCTCTGGCTGGAGCACCACCTGGAGCAGTATAAGGGTACGGTGATCTGTATCACGCACGACCGCTACTTCCTGGATAACGTGGCCGGCTGGATACTCGAGCTGGACAATGGCAAGGGTATACCATACAAGGGCAACTATACCTCATGGCTGGAGCAGAAAGAAAAACGCATGGCCCAGGAGGAGCGTGAGGAAAGCAAGCGCCAGAAAGTGATGCAGCGCGAGCTCGAGTGGGTACGCGCCGGCTCCAAAGGCCGCCAGGCTAAGGGTAAAGCCCGTATGGCCAACTATGAAAAGATGCTCGGCGAAGACCAGAAGGCATACGATGAAAAGCTGGAGCTCTACATCCCGCCGGGCCCACGTCTCGGCTCTAAGGTGATAGAAGCACATGATATATCAAAGGGCTTTGGTGACAGGCTGCTGTATGAGCATGTCAACTTCAAATTGCCGCAGGGTGGTATAGTAGGTATCATCGGGCCGAACGGTGCGGGTAAGACGACCCTCTTCCGCATGATCATGGATCAGATGAAGCCGGACGCGGGCACCTTTGAGGTGGGCGATACGGTGAAGATCTCTTATGTAGATCAGGCGCACGAAGACATAGATCCGGAGAAGACAGTCTTTGAAGCGATCACTAATGGCGATGAATGGATAGAGACCGGCAAACTGAAGCTGAATAGCCGCGGCTATGTATCGCGTTTCAACTTTCAGGGAGCGGACCAGCAGAAGAAGGTAAAAGCCCTCTCCGGTGGCGAGCGCAACCGCTTGCACCTGGCCCTCACGCTGCGCCGCGAGGCCAACGTGCTGCTGCTCGATGAGCCTACGAATGACCTCGACATCAATACCATCCGGGCGCTGGAGGAGGCACTGGAGAACTTTGCCGGCTGTGCGGTGATCATCTCGCACGATAGATGGTTCCTCGATCGTGTGTGTACGCACATCCTGGCCTTCGAGGGTGAGGGTACGGCTTATTACTTTGAGGGTGGCTTCTCTGAGTATGAAGAGAACCGCAAGCAGCGTCTCGGTGAGCAGGTGAAGAAGTTTAAGTATAAGAAGCTCGTGAAATAGACGAGAGACGTTAGACTTGAGACATGAGATACATGCAATCTCAAATGGATTGCAACAGTGATCAGTGGAATGCTATCAGTGTTCCACTGATCTTTTTTAATGAAGTACACAGATAAATAATACCACTTGGAATTCATACCCGGACAAGCCGATACACCTGCGCCACGCATCTATCCGCAGCGCAGCGCAGGTCAGGAGTTCTTCCTGATCCTGATGATCGGAGCCCTGAATACGATCACACCTTTCTCCATAGACATGTACCTGCCGGCTTTCAAAAGAATAGCCGCAGACCTGCATACAGATATGGCACAGGTGATGCTGACTGTCAGCATTTATTTTCTTGGCTTTGGCATTGGGCAGATACTCTATGGGCCGCTGCTAGATCGCTTCGGGCGTAAGCGGCCGCTCTACATCGGCATGGTATTGTACATTCTCGCTTCTATCGGCTGTGCGGCTGCACCGTCTATAGAGATGCTGCTGGCTATGCGCTTTTTGCAAGCACTGAGTGGCTGCGTAGCATCGGTGGCAGCGATGGCTATGGTTCTGGACTTCTTCCCACCTGAGCGCAGTTCGCGTATCTTCTCATCTCTTGTCCTGATACTCGGAGCATCGCCACTACTGGCACCGTCTGTAGGTGGTGTGATAGTGGATATAGCAGGGTGGCGGTATGTATTTTATGTGCTGTCTGCTATCACCGTGGTCATGCTGCTCATAGTCCTATTCTTTTTGCCTGAAGGCCATGAGCCGGATAGTAGTGTCTCCCTGCGCCCGAGGCATATCCTGTCGGGCTTTCGCGATATCCTGAGTGAGCCGCGCTTTAGTATCTATGCGCTGGCGGGTACTTTTTCTTTCTCAGGATTGTTTGTGTATGTGGCTGGGTCGCCGGGCATATTCCTCGGAGAGTTTCATGTGAGCCCACACTACTATAGCCTCATCTTTGCTGCGCTGTCGATAGGATTTATAGGTAGCAGCCAGGCCAATCATCTTCTGGCAACCCGCTACAGCACTGAGACTATATTCCGTACCACACTGACGGTGCAGGTAGTAACCAGTGTGCTATTTTTTATCACGGTGATGAGTGGTATGGGTACTATGCCGCTTGTATTGACCTTCTTGTTTATCGTGCTGTCATGTGCTGGCCTGACCTCGCCCAATGCCTCTGCTACCGCTCTGGCGCCTTTCACTCGTAACGCGGGCAGTGCTTCTGCCCTTCTAGGCTTTATCCAGATAGGTATCGGCGGTCTGATATCTGCAGGTGTGGGTGCTATACAGATGCAAAGCACGCTGCTCGTGTCGATGATCATGGCGGTATCATCCGGTGTAGCACTGCTCATGCTCCTGGTGAGCCACAGGCTATTTATCAAAACATCCTGAACCAAGGGCGCGATACGAGTGGCGAAAATGGCCATGGGATATTAAGCAGGATGATGAGCAAACCAATGCTGTACCAGATGGCCATTGTCTTAAACTTATCCCGATCATTTTCTTTTCTCTTTGCCAGCATAGAGCCGACGGTGATGATGATCACTGATACCAGCATCATGAGGCTGTGCTCCATACCAAAGAAGCGGATGTCGCGCTCGTGTACGGCCTCGTGGTAGTTTGACCAGAAGTATCGGATCAGCGGACTAATACTGTAGATCAATAGGCCAAGGATGAGCTGAATATGAACCACCGCGGCAGTCATATGCCGCAGCGTGTCATCTGCCTTGCTAAAGGCATCTCCGCGTCTCCAGCCCTGAAAGGCGCGAAACACCGAGTACAAGAGACTGACCAGTACAAACCAGCGCCAGATAGAGTGTAAGAATAAAGTGTATGGATACATGAGATTTATGATTTTGATTTCGGCGAGATCAAGGTTAGTCAGACTTCCTCTGCACGGCGGAATGTAGTAAAGAATCCCGGCGCACCGCAAAAGAAATAGATGGCAAGTATCGTATCGCATACGGCGCAGCCCGCGGAGGAGGATGGATCAAAAGGTACAATGGGATTGCCATAGAGATGATGCATCACGTCCCACCCGGTGTGCAGCAGCCAGCCTATACCGATAAATGTATAGCTATCGAGCCCACGGAATGCGACAACGCTCATGACGATGCAAAACACAAACTCCCACAGCCCCAGGCCACCGCTCAGATAGGCGGCACCTGCGCCAGCTATAGCGAGGGCACTGACCCTGCGCCGGTACGGATCGGGAATGAGGGATGTAGCCAGGATCCATATCAGTGCTATGATCACTGCGCCTACTCTCTCCGCGAGAGGAAAATAAGGAACGACATGTATTGCCATGAGTAAATTTTATGATGCAAAGGTGCATGCATCATATTAAAGGCAACAGGATATAAGCGGCTGGTTTTAGGACTTTTCAATCCTCTGCCTGTAGGTGAGAGGCGTGATCCCTTCGTACTTTTTGAATAGACGGCTGAAATAGGCTGCATCTGATATACCGACGGTAGCGGCTATCTCACCTATACTCGCATCACTCTGGTAGAGCAGGATTTTAGCTTCTGACACGATCGCCTCATCTATCCATCGTGTAGGAGATTTGCCAGTGGCTGCCTTGACCACCTTGTTCAAATGGTTGGGGGTGATATGCAGCCTCTGAGCATAGTCGGAGACGAGCTGCTCCGTAGTGATGTGGCGGGTGATTAGTTCTCTAAACTGATTGGCTATTCTCGTACCGGCTGCAGCGTTCGTAGGTTTTGTGACGGGGCTGGCTGTATCCACCTCTCCGAGCAGCGCCATGAGGTAGGGCTGCAGGATGGCAGGCCTGGACTGCCCATAGCTGCGGTATTCTGTCAGCAATCGCTTACAAATGTGCAGGATGGCCCGCGATGTATCCGGTGCCGCCTGTATCTTGGGATAGCCCCATACCTGCAGGAAGGTAAATCTGTGAAGAGCAGCCTTTTTATCTGCCGATCTGGTCAGCATATCAGGATGGAAGCCCAGGAGGTAGCCCCTATTCACATCTCCGGGCCCGAAGGAAAAAACCTGTCCTGCCGGTACAAACAGTAGCTCACCCTTTGATATCCGGTATTGGTCACTTCCTATCTTCATAGTGGCGGTGCCACTGGTCAGATAGATACATGTGTGATGAATAGATCGGGAAGCAGGCACCTGCCGGGTCACAAGTTTGTACATCTCCTCTACCCGCACAATGAAAAACCAATCCGCATCCGGTTTGATCATGCGCGTGGCGGTGATACCGGGCATAAACTTTTGAGTAAATGCATCCGAGCTATCATAGGTGTAAATTTTCTGACCAGCCATAGAGCCTGCTTAGCGCCTCTCGATATTGAAATATGACAGCTTCTGATCCACCTTAAAGTCATTTTCTGAGTCGAGGGTGAGTATCTTGGTGGCGATCATATTGGTAGCAGGCAGCCATTCCTGCTTGCCCTTCTGCGTTGTGATGCTCACGGGTAGTGCAAAATCCTTGACATCGGTGAGCCAAAAATAGATCAGCTCGTATTTCTTTCCTTTGATCTTCTTCAGTGTATAGGCAAAGCGTGGTATGGATGGGTATTTCAGGTATTGATCAAAAATAGGAGTGAGATCCATGCCGCTCTTCTTATTGAAATAAGCAATGATCTCATCAGCATCTGTCGTTTTGTATTTGAAAGCAGTATCGCTGACACCCTTGATGATCTGCCACCAGAGAGGATCATTGTTTACTGCCGTACGCAGAGTATTGAGCATGAGCGATCCTTTATTGTACATATCGCCGCTGCCTTCTTCGTTTACGCCGAGGTATTGCCCCTGTATAGGCGTAGCATTTTCTACGTGGGATTTCTTGGCATTGATATACAGGATAGCCGTATCCTTGCCATACCTGTCTTCTATGAACATGGACTCTGTATAGGTACAAAAGCCCTCGTGTATCCACATGTCCGCAATGTCCTTTGCGCTC
Organism: uncultured Chitinophagaceae bacterium; assembly: GCA_964537475.1. Lineage (GTDB taxonomy): Bacteria > Bacteroidota > Bacteroidia > Chitinophagales > LD1 > UBA1941. Next base: position 736,105 of record CAZIBY010000001.1, read on the forward strand.
ACGCTATTGCCCCACCACTCGTGGCCGGACTCGTGCACGATGATATAGTCAAACCACAGCCCCATGCGCGAGAAGTCTGTACCATCATAGCCCATCTTGTAGTGATTGCCATAGGCTATGCAGCTCTGGTGCTCCATGCCCAGGTAGTGAGTCTCTACCAGCCGGTAGCCATCCCTCCAGAAGGGATATTTACCCAGGTATTTCTCATAGGTTTTCAGCATCGGCTTTACCACCTCAAACTGCTTTTTTGATTTGTCCAGGTTGTACGACATCACATCGTAGTTGAGCTTCAGCTTCTGCCCGTCTGCAGCAGTATATTCATCTTCCCAGTGCACGTAGTCACCTATGTTCAGCGTCACATTGTACGTGTTGATGGGGTAGGTCACCAGAGAGGTGTGCGTAGTCCAGTCGCCTTCATCTATATCGCCTTTGTCCTGGCCATTGGTCACGCACTTCAGACCGCGGGGATAGGTAGTGATGATACGGATGCCTTTGTCAGGCTCATCGCTGAGGTGGTCCTTGCACGGCCACCAGCTGGAGGCACCCAGCCCCTCACAGGCTACGCCGAGCCAGAATTTTCCTTTCTGGTCATGTCTCCATACGAAGCCGCCGTCCCACGGAGCTCTTTTGGCCTTGACTGGTGTACCGTGATATTTGATCAGAATGCTCGTCTCACTGCCGGCAGGTATCGCCTTTGGGAAAGCCAGAAACACAGCGTCATACTCACGGCTGTAGTAGATCCTTTTGCCCTTATATGTGATATCGTCTATCTCCATACTGTCTCGCAGATCTACCTGCATGGTAGTGATATCTGTCACCGCCTTGAAAAATATCTCGCTGCTGCCGGTGATAGACTGGTGTATGGTATCCACCTTGACCCGCAGCTCATAGAACTGAACATCATAGCAGGTCCGCTCAGGGCGCAGGCTGCCGCGCAGTGTATCCGCCCGCGTGAAAGCCTTCTTCTGGTCCAATAGCTGTGCAAAGGAGTGAAATACCGGCAGTACCAACAGGCAGGACACCATGCACAGCCGGACAAAATATGTGAATGTTGTTAAGGATCTTAATAAGCCGTTCGATGCGGCGTATTTATTGGAGTACATCCGGTAATTTTGTGGCTAAAATAAATATATTGGCTATACAAACGTCTAAGTAACTATTCCCGCTATATAACAGGTATATATAAATGAAAAATCTGCTCCCAATTTTCTTTATCGCGCTGCTGGCAGCCGGAGAGTTTTACATGTTTCAGGGTGTAAAGCTCGCCTTTCCCGCCAAAGGGGAATCGAGGCTCAGTCCGGTAGCTATAGGATACCTCGCGGTCAATATCCTGGCGTATGTATGCTTTTTTATCATGCTCTTTATGGGGCGAAAGAACGCACCAAAGATCTTTGCCGAGGGCACTGTAGCCGTGATGGCCGTACTGCTGGTGGCAAAGCTGGTGGTACTCATTTTCATGCTGATAGGGGACCTGGCCCGTATGATAGGCTACCTGTATTATGCGATATTTGATTCCGCTACTGTCACCTCGGGAGACCCGGGCATCCCGCGCTCGAAGTTTCTGGCCCGGGTAGCGCTGGCTACCGCTGCACTGCCTGTCTTCAGCCTGATATATGGTGTGGTGGTGAATGCCTACAACTATCAATACCGCAAGCTGACATTGACCTTTCCCAACCTTCCCGAAGCATTTGATGGCTTCAGGTTCATACAGCTATCAGATATCCATACGGGTAGCTTCAACAGGACGGAGCCGCTGGTGCGCGCTGTGGAGCATATCACTAGCATGAACGCGGATATTATATTATTTACCGGCGACCTGGTCAATAATATCACAGACGAAGCCTCACCCTACAAAGCGATATTTTCCAAGCTCAGGGCAAAAGAGGGCGTACTCTCTACTACCGGCAATCACGACTATGGTGACTACGTGCAGTGGGAATCAGCTGCTGCCAAAAAGGAAAACTTCAGGCGCTTCATGCAGACCCATGCCGATATGGGATGGAAGCTCCTTATGAATGAAAATCATATCCTTGAGCGCGACGGCCAGAAGATCGCTATCATAGGCATAGAAAACTGGGGCAATGCACTTCATTTTCCTAAGTATGGCCGCCTCGACCTGGCCCACAAGGGTACTGAGGAGATACCATTCAAAATATTGATGAGCCATGACCCGTCTCACTGGGACGCACAGGTCAGGCCGGAATATTCTGATATCGACCTGACATTGAGCGGGCATACGCACGGCTTCCAGTTTGGTATAGAGAACCGCTACATAAAGTTTTCCCCTTCACAGTTTGTCTACAAGCAGTGGGCAGGCCTCTACCAGGAGGGCAGGCAGTATATCTACGTGAATAGGGGGTTCGGATTTCTCGGATATCCCGGTCGCGTAGGCATTCTGCCCGAAATCACAGAGATCACCCTCCGCAGAGGTTGATCATTTATTCTATAGAGCAATTGGTATAGATACTGCTGCTCACATTCGTTTCATATCTGTTACATGTGTTTTTTGCATCACTGATAGTGGCGTTTGGTATCGTATGATATGTGTTCACACCAGATTGGTCAGTGCATGAGCATGTCCAATCTTTTTTGCAAGAGCCCAGAGATACTGTGGCTATGAGACCGAGGATGATTGCTATCTTTTTCATGTCAGTTAGTTTTACTTCAGATTTTCCAAAGGTTATGCCACTGCCTTTTTCCTCTCTTTCGGCATTGCCTTATCCAAACCGTGTGATTGTTTACTGACTTTGAGGAAAAAAGGCCACCTCACTCACTTTCATTATTCTATATTTAGAAGATGGAAGGAAAAAGAAAGCTCACACTGGCAGACGCTGTACTGATCGTATCGGGCTCTATGATAGGCTCCGGTATATTCATAGTGAGCGCTGAGATGACACGGACTATCACGGGGCCAGGCTGGCTGCTGCTGCTGTGGGTCATCTCCGGAGTGATCACGGTATTCGCCGCACTGAGCTACGGAGAGCTGGCGGGCATGTTTCCCCATGCCGGCGGTCAATACGTCTACCTGAAAGAAGCCTTCAATCCATTAGTGGGTTTTGTATACGGCTGGACACTATTTCTGGTAGTACAATCAGGTACCATAGCTGCTGTGGCAGTGGCTTTCGCAAAATTTGCCGGTGTGCTATACGGGCCTTTCAGTGAAAAAAACATCCTCATAGACCTGGGCTGGTATCGACTCTCCGCCGCGCAGGTAGTAGGCGTGGTATCCATCCTGGTGCTCACACTGATCAATATGCGGGGTATACACTATGGCAAAGTGATAGCGCGGATCTTTTCATCTACCAAGCTGGTGGCCTTATTCGGCCTTATCATACTCGGGTTGATATTCTTTCGCAATGCGGAAGTATGGCAGAGCAACTTCGGAAACACATGGAGCAATATGGCCTGGAGCAAAGATGCAGGTGGCCAATGGAGCTGGAAGGAGCTTTCGTCATTTGGGATAGTGACTGCACTCGGTGCTGCTCTGGTAGGGTCGCTCTTCTCATCAGATGCGTGGAATAATGTGACATTTATATCAGGCGACATAGAGAACCCAAAACGCAATATACCACTCAGCCTCCTCTTTGGTACGCTGATCGTGACGGTGCTATATGTACTGACCAATATGGCCTACCTGAGCCTGCTGCCTGTAGTGGGTGATCCCAATGGTAGCAATGTGGCCTCGCAGGGTATCCAGTTTGCAGCCAATGACCGGGTAGGTACCGCTGCTGCTACGATGATATTTGGGACCACTGCTACAGTCATCATGGCTATCCTCATCATGATCTCCACATTCAGCTGCAATAATGGGATCGTACTCTCCAGCGTGCGTGTCTACCAAGCTATGGCCAGAGATGGTCTTTTCTTCAATAAAATGAAGGAGGACAATAAGAATGGAGTGCCGGGCTTTGCACTGTGGATCCAGTTTGTGTGGGCAGCGCTGCTCACCCTCTCCGGACAGTACGGCCCACTGCTGGACTATGTGATGTTTGGGGTCATGCTGTTTTATATCCTCACCATCGCGGGCATATTCATACTGCGCCGCACACGGCCTGATGCAGAGAGGCCCTACAGGGCATTCGGATATCCCGTAGTGCCTGTCATTTATATCATTTTCGCGGCATTGTTTTGTGTCAATCTCCTATATACTAAACCGGAAAATTCTATCCCCGGGCTCATTATAATTCTGGCCGGCATCCCGGTTTACTTCATCTGGAGGCGTGTCAATACCGATACAACTGTCAGCAGCAAATAATAAGCGCAATAATTCGTTTCTATAAATGACCCTGAACAAATCTATCTAAACCCGATAATGAGCTACAAAGACAAACTGGACAAATGCCTCATCTCCCTGGATATGGGAGATCACAATGCACTCTTTATAGTCATGGCAAAGGACGGCACCATATGCCGTGGTGGCAATGGCAACCCTGATGCGCATCTGGAGCTGCTCAAAGGCTATAGCGATCTGGGGCACTATGAGGCTTTTATGATGACAGTAGATGAAAACTGGTTTATGTTCTCTGGCGCATTTGACCAGACCCCGTGTATAGGGCGGCTGTGTAAGCTGCTGGTCGTTTTTAGCGGACCTAATGGTGAAGAGGCAGGCTTCAAAGTGACGTATGGAGAAGACTCTGTAGGCCCGCCAAAAGAAATAGCACAGATGCTGATCAATGCTGTAAAGCTGACCGAAGACTGGTATCAGGAGGAGAGGGCAAAACTCAAAGTGCAGCCTGTGATCACAGCGGTTGGGCAATTTGAAGCGCCGGAGGAGGAAAACAAATGGTGGCAATTCTGGAAATGAGTTAAATCATTTTGAATCCTCCATATAGCCATTATATTTGCCTTGTTTATACTCAGTCTAAATAAGGTAAATGAATTGGCTCCGCCGACATTTGAGGTTTTTCCTACTCATTGGGACCAGTATTTCCTGCATAACATATTCATTTGCAAGCGAAAACAGCGAAGCATCACGCATCCTGGTCCACACGCTAAACTATATGAGCCGTGACTACCCCAATGGGGTAGCCAATGGCAAAGTCATAAACGAGGACGAGTACACGGAAATGCTCGGCTTCTGTACTTCCGCTGAGAAATATTATAAACAATTTGCTCCAAACTGGCCGGGAGACTCCGCCAGAATAGGTGCGATGGTCAGGCAGACAGACAGCCTGATACGGGCCAAGGCCCCTTTTGAGGCGGTGGCCGCCAGCGCCAATATGGCCAAGGCAGAAGTGATCAAAGCCAGCGGGCTGACCATAGCTCCTACTCAGTATCCGGGCATACTGAACGGTAAGGCGGTCTACATGGCTAACTGCGCAAAGTGCCACGGTACCGCAGGGTTTGGTGATGGCAAGGAAGGTGAAAAACTGGATCCTCGCCCGCGAAATTTCCATGATGAGGGCAAAATGGCGCTCATGTCGCCTTTTTCTATCTACAATACGGTGCGCTGCGGTGTGCAGGGCACAGGCATGAAGGCACACCCCGAACTATCCGACGAGGAGGTCTGGGATGCCGCCTTTTTCATCATGACCCTGCGATATGAAAAGGCACCTGAGGACAAAAGAGCAGATGAGGCTTTTGTGAGGGACCGCTTTGCCGGATTGGGCCTCGCGCAGATAGCCGTACTGAGTGATCATGAGCTGGCACAGACCTTTCATGCCAGCCACAAAGACCTGGGCAGGCTGCGCTACTATCAGCCAAACGAAAGCAAAGACAGATTTATAGATGCAGCTATGAAATATATAGACGAGTCGCTGGCTGCATCGCGTGAGGGAAAATATGAGGAAGCTGAAAAGCTGGCTAACATGGCCTACATGGAAGGCATAGAGCCTATAGAAAAGCAACTGCGCTCTACTGACCCCGGCCTGATGGAGCGGCTGGAAGACCAGATGAACAATACCCACCGCATCATCACTGAGCACCGCAGCCTCATAGAGATCAGCGACTCACTGAAGGCCAGCAAGGAGCTCATCTCTCAGGCGGGCAAAGTGATCAGCAAGGGCGAGATGTCATTCTGGCTGGCCATATTGATGTCCATATCTATCCTGCTCCGTGAGGGCCTGGAGGCTTTTCTCGTGATCATGGTCATACTGGGTATCATCAATGCTTCAGGTCTGCGATCGGCAAAGGTGTATGTCCATGCCGGCTGGGTCCTGGCTGCCATCTGTGGTGTGATACTATGGCTGATAGGGGGCCAGCTGATACAGTCTCACATGAGCCAGGTAGAGCTGATGGAGGGCAGCATAGCCCTGGTAGCAGTGGCCCTGTTGCTCTACATTGGCTTTTGGCTGCATGGCAAATCGGAAGCCAGCAAATGGAAAGAATATGTCACTAACCAGATCAAGCGCTTCACCAGCGGTGGCAGCCTTTTAGGCCTTTTTGCCTTTTCTTTCATAGTGGTCTTCAGAGAGGTTTTTGAATCAGTATTGTTTCTATCCGCTATCAATGTGGAGTCTTCGGGCAGGCAGGAACACGCCATTGTTTTAGGCGTGCTGGTAGCATTTGCGCTGGTCATCCTGCTCGCATATATGGTGCTGAAATTCTCAGCCCGCCTACCGATCCCCAAGCTATTTAAGGTTTCGTCTGTAGTGATGGGCATACTCGCAGTGATACTGACGGGTAAAGGCCTTCACTCACTGCAGGAAACAGGCATCATACCTATCCATGGCATCACTATCATGCCTCACATAGAGCTGCTGGGCCTCTACCCTACTATCGAAACACTCTTTGCCCAGTTAGTCATATTAATGGTAGTCATCTATATGATGAAAGGCAAAGGCAAGTGATCATTTCTGATCGTCTCCATCCTTTTTCTTCTTACCCTGAAAGAAATTTTTTATCTCCTTCAATACGCCTCCGTTTTCCCTCCGGGCCCGCTGATATGGCCTGCGTGGATTCTCACTGTTGAGCTGCTCTATCTCATCATAGGCATCCTCCAGTTTCTCAGGTATGTCTCCCTTGTACTCTACACGATAGTAGGAGAATCCATTTTGAGGAACGATGGTCTGCGGCGTACCTATCTCGAGCCTTTTGCGCACATCCTCGTCAAAGGCACTCAGGAATGTCTCACGACGATCTTTCATCAGCTGCATGAAACGACTCTCCACTACAGCGTCGCCCACATACCTCCTGCATTTTTCCTGGATAGTAAATACGAGGGGATCATTCACCACTCCATCCAGATAGTGCACAAAGGTGGAATCCTTGATAGACATCCTGTCTATAGCCATCGAGTCCTCCGCTGAGATGATCCTTTTAGGATCATTGCGCAGGGCATATTTTTTCTTGGCCTCAAAGAAGAGAATGTATTCTTTCTCCTTGGCTGTGTACACCTCCGGCGAGACAGTCAATACCGCCTCCTTATTGTCTTTCAGAAAGTCATTCATCTTATCAAGGAAGCGCTCCTGTCCATACTCCAGCTCCGTGTAGCGCGTCCGCCACTTGACCACCAGGTACTTTTCTACCTTCTTCTCTACATCCTTTACATGAAAAATGTATGGAGACGTGACAGGCTTCACAAAGATATTGCGCACCACATCCAGTATCACATACTTCAGTTTAAACTTAGGGTCACTCAGGCTGCCCTCTATAGGGATAGTGAAATCTATCACTCCACTCCTATCTTTCACAAAAGAGAGGATCAGAGGTACAGGGATCCATGTAGCATCCTTGTGTTTTCTCAGCCGCTTGCCCGTGCGGGGATCCAATATCAGTAAATGGTTCACACTATTGATATTGCTATCCAGCACATTAAGAGAACCTGTGAACTGCAACGTACCTCTATCTAATGGGAACGATGTATAAGTCAACACATACGGGTTGAACATTGGCAGCGGGATCTTCTCAATATTGTAGTGCACGTTAAATGTCCCATAGTTATTGGGATCTATACTGATCCCCAGGTCTACATCCCCATATGGTTTCACCGCCGTATTGAGATGCATATTCATGCGCTTATGGCTTTTGTCTATGGAGTCTGCTATGAATGTCAGCGGGTCAGCAGCCACAGAAAACTGCTCACGGAGTGCAAAGTCATTAAACTTAATATCCCCTTTGTAAATAGCCACGCGATTGATCTTGTAGTAACTCTGCAGGAAGTTCTTGATGATGTCATTCACATACTTTCCGATCTCTATCACCAGGTTAAACTTTGAAGAGTCTGCCTTGGCCTCCTTTATATTCTGGAGGTTTTTGCCAAAGAGTGCTGAGACGTTATCGGCGTTATCATATCTTTCATATTTGAAGTAAGGCTTATCTACCATGATGGTATCTATATAGTAGCTAAACTGCCTCGGGTTGACATCTACCATAGCTATCTGGAGCTTTTGAAAGGAGACGTAGTCATCTGTAGGCTGTTTCCCAAAATGGAAATCATTGACTGCTATCCAGCCAGTGGCCTCTACTGCCAGTTTAATTTTGATATTCCCCTTGGCCTTGATATCTCCATCCAGGCTGGCGCGGAATGTACCATAGTTACTAAAGTCCCTTATATACTCTTGTATAAAGGCAAGGTCATATTTATTTATTTTGGCTGCTACCCGGTATTCAAAATTTTTAAGGTTTACCGTGGCATCACCACTTATCTTACCCGGAGCGGGACCCGCCTCCAGCCCATACTTCACCGCCACTGTATCTACATCCCAGCGCATGCCCGGAGTGGATATATTTACATTCTTGACGAAATAATTGACTGGTATGGAGCGCTCCTCATAGTGAAACTCTCCATCCTCTATAGAGGCATCCAGCAGATTGAAGTGTAGCGGAGGTTTATCCTCCTTCTGTACGGTATCTTTAGGAGCGAATTTGGCAATGATGTCATTAAAGTTAAACCATTGCCTGTTTTGCACGATGCGTGCATATGGCTTTGAGATCGTCAGGTTTTCTATTTCATATGTTTTACTGAGCGCCTTGAAAATGGCGAAATTGATGCTTATCCCCTTTGCGGAAAAAAATACCGTATCCATACCACCCGCCTCATATAATTTCAGATTGTGAAGATGGGCGTAACCCGTAAAAGGATTCACATATACCCAGCCCAGGGTGATCTCCCTGCCCAGGTATTTAACGTCGTACTTTTCTATCAGGTATTTGGTGATAGGAGAGATAAAAATGATGACCAGCGCTACAAAAGCTACTATGCCAATCACTATACCCAGGAGTATTTTGCGAAGTTTTGGAGTTATTCTTTTCATGTGAGATGGATTTACCTCCACATCAGAGCCAATAATTATTCCATTCCCCAAACGCAACACAAAAAAGATATATAATAAAAAAGCCCCCGGGATAAACCGGAGGCTCTGACTTGCTACTCGCCGGGACCCACGACCCGTTGAGCAGCGCAGTACTAAACTTTAGATCTTAGTAAATTTCTTGACAGCTGTACCATGATCGGTCATCATTTTTACGATATAGTTGCCGGCTTCCAGATCAGATACACCTATGCTGTTATTGCCTGCAGCTATCTCATATCTGCCTACTACCTGGCCACTGATATCAGTGATCTCAACCTGAGCCGCCTTTTCAGAGGTGATAGTGATCTTGCTCACAGTAGGATTAGGATACAGTTGTATAGCATTGTCAGCATTTACAGACTCGATGCCTGTTGTTGTATTCTTATCAAACACAGCAAACGGGCTAAAGCTGCTGATATTAGCACGGGTCATAGTGTACACGCTGCCATTGAGTGATGCAGCAGACATTGCGCTCTGGTCCCAGGCACCATTGGTATAGTGCGATATGTATGCCTGAGTGTTATCAAAGGCATTCACCTGGACAGCAGCAGTCCAGCCGAGGCTGAGGTTGATGTTGGTATTAGTAGTATTATCAGGCTCGATGGTATATGTATTGGCCACTAGAGATTGAGAGGCCGACAAATCTGTGCCTGTAGTACCCTGGCTCCATACACCTGAAGCGACGCCTACATTTATACCACCGCTGGTAGAGCCGCTATTCAGCTGGATACCTACCGGTGCATAACCTGTGCTAGTACCTACATGGAAAGTAGTGGCGGTGCTGGCACCGGCGGTCACCTGCATATTCACATGGCCTGTACCACTGGTGATGATATATGATGCAGTACCTGCGCCAGTCACAGATGCAGAGGAACCCATAGTAAGTGTATGCGTACCTATATTGATGCTGCCCTGGCTGAAGCTCAATGTACCGTTGATCACCAGGTCAGAGCCGATATTGAGCGCCGCAGATGATCCGGAGGCTACATTTACAGACAGGTTATTGACAGTATTGCCGGTAGCAGAGAAGCTCAGTGTGCCATTAGTAGAACCGGTAGTAGTCACGCTGATGTCAGAGCTACCTGTAGATGATATGGTACCTGTACCTGATGCTGCTATTGAGCCTGTCACCGAGAGGTTATTACCGTTGAGAACGAGCGTGCCATTCTGCAGAGACAGTGTGCCGGCTACAGTCACGTTAGAGCCGGATCCTACTGTCACGCTGCCATTGCTTCCGGTATTGATGGTCAGATTACCTACCGTAGCGCTGCTACCTGAGAAGTGGAGATCGGAGGTCAGACCTGCCATAGATGTCACCATGATATTAGAGCTGCTGCCTGTGGCCACAGAGCCTGAGCCCGCTACATTGCCAGCTATAGTCAGCGTGTGAGCACCTACGCCATATTGGCTGCCACCACTGAGTGTCAGCGTGCCATTTACGGTCAGATCAGAGTTGAAGTTTACGCTATTTCCTGATCCGATATTGACGGTCAGGTTATTTACGTTTTGGCCACCTGATGCAAAAGTAAGGCCTCCGGACAGAGAGCCACTACCGTTGATCGTCAGATTAGATGATGTATTGCCGCTCAGAGAGCCTGTACCGGTCACTGTGCCACCGATAGTCAGGCTACCGTTATTGAAAGACAGCGTACCGCTGGTCAGGTCCAGAGATCCTGTCACGGTCAGGTCGCCGCTGATGTGTGCCTGGTTGCTGCTGCCTACGTTTACAGTTAAAGAGTTAGCTGAGCTACCGGAGCTAAATGACAGAGTGCCATTAGTACCGGAGGTGCCGCTGAGCGTAATGCTGGATCCTGAGCCGGATGTCACCGAGCCGCTGCCTGTAGCAGCTACAGTGCCGCTCACGGTCAGATTATGACCGTTGAGATTCAGGTTACCGCTTTGCATGGTCAGCATACCGCTTACAGTGAGATTGCCACCGAGGCTGGCAGAGCTACCATTACCTGAGTTTACATTCAAGTTGCCTATCACACCGCCTGTGATGGACAGTGCAGCATTGGAGTTTCCTGTAGAGTTATAGTTCAGGGTGCTGGAGGCATTGGCCATCAGAGATCCTGAGCCTGACAGCGAGCTGCCTGAGCCAAGGGACAGAGACTGACCGCTGATATCCAGCATACTGCCACCTGTCAGTGCCAGTGAACCATTTACAGTCAAAGCAGATCCGAGAGCTACTGAGTTGCCGGAACCGACATTTACGGTCAGGTTATTGACAGTCTGACCTCCTGCTGCGAACTGCAGCGCTGTAGAAAGACCACCTGTCGCGCTCACAGTCAGATTTGAGCTGCTATTGCCGCTCAGGCTGCCTGTGCCTGCGAGAGAACCGCTTATAGTGAGGTTAGAGTTGTTGAAATTGAGCGTACCGGAGGTGAGGGTAAGCGTACCTGTCACATTGAGGCTACCTGAGATCATAGCCTGACTGGATGAGCCTACATTTACGGTCAGGTTCTGCGCCGAGCTACCGGTAGAAAAATTCAAAGCGCCGGATGTACCGCCGCTGGTATTGATCACTATGCTGGATGATGCAGTAGAAGAAATACTACCGGAGCCTGAGGTCACACCACCGCTTACGGTCAGGTTATTTCCATTGAGTACCAGTGTGCCTGATGTCAGATTGAGCGTACCTGTGGTATGCAGATTAGACGCCAGCGTCACGCTACCACCGCCACCTGTGCTTACAGTCACATTATTCAGGCCCGAGCCGCTCAGCTCGAGGCCGGCAGATGTGTTGCCGCTACCGCTGTACACTACATTATAGCTATTAGATAGTGATGCTGTACCGCTACCGCTCAGAGACAGTCCACCGCCAGTCACGTTGATGGTACCTCCGTTGCTCACGGAGAGGCTGCCTCCGGAACCGATCGTCAGCATGCCCGCCCCCAGGTTCAGGTTTTGGCCTACAGTAGTCTGTGAGCCGAGTGTAAGCGCAAGTGCAGAATTGCTGAATGTCTGAGCCGTGAGCGACCCGGTGAAGGATACGATGGCACCGGCATTGAGCGTCACAGTATTCAGATTGATATCACCGCTACCGCTCACGGTGCTCAGTGTACCTACAGTGAGAGAGTGGGTAGAGGAAGTTAGTGTACCCTGCACATCCAGTGTAGCCAGTACACCTGTCATGCTGTAATCGTTATCGAGATTGACCGTCACGCCGGATGCGATGGTGATCTGGTCTGTAGTATTAGTGGCCGAAGGTGCTACACCTCCTGCCCATGTAGTGGAGCTACTGAAATTACCTGAGGTAGTAGCCGTAAATGCGGTAGCAAAGACCGCACTCGCGGACAGGACCGTCAGCATGACTGACAACGCTATCCTTCGTGTAGAGAGTACAAAGCTGTTCATGATATTATTGCTAATGATTAGTAGAGACAAGATTATCCCTACCCGATGCTTGCATCTACTATGCCAACAACATTTACACGCACAGATCGCATCATTTGGAATTTTTTTCCTCAGTAGTCCTTCACAATTTTGTTCAACTCGACAACCACAGAGAGAAATCGCTTCCCCACCATCTCCCCAAAACAAAATCTTCAGACCCCAGTATGTAGCAGATGGTCTCCCTCATGATACTGGTATAATTTTTTGAGCCCTATCTGCATTTTAAATTTTAAAACTGATAAAAATGGATAAGCTGGAAATCAAAGGAAAATGGAATGAGGTGAAGGGCAAAATAAAGCAAGCATATGCCGACCTCACTGAGGATGACCTGAAATATGAAGAGGGCCAGGATGATATGCTGATAGGTAAACTACAGCAAAAGACCGGCAAGAAACGCGAAGAACTGGTAAAATGGATCAATAGCCTCTAAACATGCTCCGGCGCCCCTCAGAGTGGCGCCGATTTTTTAGATCAATATGAAGACAGAAGATATATCAGAGCTAAAGAAAGAAGCGCGGGCGCTGAAACTGAGCTATACATTTGACGCAGCAAAAGGATACACGCGGCAAAGGGCCAAAGGTGGTTTCACCTATCATGACACGGATGGGGAAGAGATCACAGATGAAGAAGAACTGGCGCGAATCAGATCCCTGGTCATACCGCCGGCATGGGAGCAGGTTTGGATATGTGCCAAAGCCAATGGGCATCTGCAGGCTACCGGTATAGATGCTGCCGGACGCAAGCAATACAAATACCATCCGCAGTGGTCCCGGTTCAGGAATGACCGCAAACATAGTCGCATGGCAGAGTTTGCCGAAGTATTACCATTGATCCGAGAGAGAGTAGAAAAGGACCTACAGGAAAAAGAATTTTCTAAAAACAAAGTAGTGGCCCTGGCTGTAAGTGTGATAGACAAAACGCATATAAGGGTGGGCAATGCCATATACGCCAAACTCTATGGCTCCTTTGGCCTGACCAGCCTGCGCAATAAGCACCTGAAAGTAGAGGGCAATAAAATGACCATCTCATTCCGGGGGAAAAAAGGTGTACAGCAGGAAGTGATACTGACGCAGAGGCGTCTGGTCAATATGCTCAAAAAATTAAAGGACATCCCCGGTCAGGAGCTATTTCAGTTTTATGATGCGGATGGTAGCAAAAAGACATTGGACTCTGGCGCTATCAATGAATACATCGAGATGTGTACGGGCAAAGACTTTACGGCCAAAGATTTTCGTACGTGGTGGGGCACCGTGACTGCCGCAGCCTATCTGGCCACTCTCCCGCCCTGCTCACTCAAATCGGATATCCACAAGAACCTCGTAGCTACACTCGATGCGGTAGCTGATAAACTGGGCAATACAAGAGCTGTATGCAAGAAATACTACGTACATCCACAGCTACTGCAGCACTATGAGGAGGGAAAACTGAGCCGGTATCTGGATCAACTGCAGACAAGTGCTGATAGTGCTGATGAGCTACTGAGCAGTGAAGAAAAGGTCATCCTGCAATTCATGCGAAAGGAGTGCTGCTAAAGATCAATTTTGACTTCATTGCGCAGATACGGTGTCAACCCATGAAGAAACGCATTTGCCAGCACCTCTCCTACTGCTTTGCCCACCTGTACCTCCGGATCTTTGAATGGTTTCTCAAATTCTATCCGGGTCTTTAGCTCATCAGTACGGTGATCCTTCATTATGTCCAGCACCAATCCGACCAGGCCCTCCCACAAATATCGCAGGATATTATCATTCTTATCCTCCGGTCCCAATACATGCAGGTCTTCTATGACAGACTCTACATATCCACCAAATTTGCCAGCCATAGCTTTGATCTCGCTACGCATGGCCATACTGCCACTGCTCACATCAAAGCGCCCATACCGCTGGAAAAAATCATTCAGTAGCAGCATATTGACACCGCTGAGATCAGTATCCAGTACAAAGTCAGGGGTATGCGATAAAAGGTCTACCGTCATAGTAGCCTGGAAGATACCCTCGTATATACGGGCACGGACATTAAGCGCTGCATTTGACTGCCGGTCAGGAGCGGTGGAGATGTCCATTGCAGTCAGATCTATCTGGTCTACGGATACAGACCATGCAGGGGAGATAGTGGTATCACTATATCGCACCCTACCATTAGTGAGCGTCACTTTGTCTATCGTGATATCCATACCGATATTCAGTCGCAGCAGTGGATTGCCGGGCTGCACGCTGAGATCAGCAAACATCTCTTTGATCACAGCTACATCGGGATCAGCACAGAATATAGTGGCACATATCTCTCCCGACCAGAGCCTGGCTGCTACCACGTCTATTTTCAGGTCACGGATGGAAAGATAAACTCCAGGGTCACTGAGGCTACTCTGCTGCTGTATGAGCAGTTTCCCAACTACAATTTTAAATTTAAAAGGAACCAGGCGGATCCGGTCTGCTGATACAGAGATACTCTTTACATTCCGCAGGCTGCGACGCAGGATATAGCCTGGCAAAAACGGGAACAGGAAACAGAGCAGACTAGCTAATGGATAAAGTAGCCATGCCAGCCTGAGCCATTTCCTGTTATATTTTCCCGATCGGTCCATGCGCATTTATTACTGTAGCAGTTTGTAGAGTTCTGTCAGGTTTGGAGACAGAATGATCTCTGTACGACGGTTAGCAGCCCTGCCATCCGGTGTATCATTATTTGCTACGGGATGAAATTCGCCACGGCCTGATGCGGTGATCCTATGCGTGTCTACTCCGTAGTCTTTGGTCAGTATCCGCACGATAGAAACTGCACGGGCTGTGCTCAGCGCCCAGTTGTCGGGGAAAAGCTCCTTGCGGATAGGTACAGTATCTGTGTGACCTTCTATGTCTACATTGATGTCCGGTGTATTATTGAGCACCTGGGCCAGTTTACCCAGTGCCTCTTTACCTTTAGGATCTACAGTAGCGCTACCCGATTTGAAGAGCAACTTCTCCTGCAGGGATACATATACATTGCCGTCTTTGATATTTACACTCAGTTCGTCTGGTTTGAAGTTGACCAGCGCATCTGCTATAGACTTGCGCAGTTTATTCATCACATCCTTTTGCGACTGGATCAGGTCCTGGAGATCCTTCAGCCTTTTAGCCTGCTCTGCGATGGTCATTTTAGATTGCGCTATAGCCTGGCTCGACTTTGATGATACATCTTTCAGATTGCCTTCGACATCTGATATCTGCTTCTGGAGGTTGCTATTCTGGTCTGTGAGCGTGCGCACCTGCTCATTGCAGCCGTCCAGCTGTTTGTGCGTCATTGAGCTGTCCTTTTGGAGCTTTCCCAGCCAGTCCTGAGAGGCATTATATTTCTTCTTAGTGACACAAGAAGAGAGCGAGCATAAACACAGCAGCATGGCTGCACATACGGAGAGGAGGATGATCTTTTTCATGCGAAATGATTATGAATGAAAGAGTAGTATCAATAAAATATGTCAGGAGCATTTAAAGCTCCTGACATGATGATTTGCCCGGCAGTGCCGGATCAAACCGAAGGACTTTTGCTACCACCTATGAAACTGATGATGATAGAAATAATGGCTAGCACCAAGAGGATATGTATAATGCTTCCCACATTGTACACAAAGAGTCCGAGCGCCCAGCCTATGACCAGTATCACGGCTATGACATAAAGAATTGAACGTAACATGATGTTGTATTTATAGTGACCTGCCACCGGCAGAATTGATTCAATAATTGCGGGACTGACGAATCAATCCCGCAATGCGGAGAGACATTTCTGCCTCTCCCTTCATCCATCTCACTGTCTTGTCGCTACGTGGGAAACGGATAGAATTTCTGGGTCCGTTGTAATGGAATCAATATCTATTCCACCTCGCATAGCGAGGAAATGGGGTCAAATGCGCCCATAAATGGAAACCGGCAGGCTACAATGGCCGATAGATGAGGTTTGCCTTCCTCACTGGCAGAGAGGTACTGACAGGGTTCTCACATGAGGAAAATATTCAGCAAAGATGCAGGCAACTGGGCCGAAAAGCCCTTGCATATAATAGGTATAACATTTGAAGCAGGGAATGAGCAAATAATTCATATCACAAAAATCAACATCATGAATCCAAAGCAAATGACCCAACACTTCTCCGGAATTTCATTCCTGGGCCTCATCGCACTGGTATTGACCTTCTCATCATGCGATAACGGTGCAAAAGCGAAGCGCCAAAAAGACATGGATGACCTGAAGGCCTATATCCAAAATCAAAAGGACTCCATAGATCAGTATGCAGACCGCAAATGGGACGACATGCAGGCATCCTACGAAGCCAAGAAGGCACAACTCGAGCAGGACACAGCTAAAATGGACGCTGATATGCGTGCACAGTACTACCAGACCGTGAGCGACTGGGAAGCCTATAAGGCAGACTTTGAGCGTAAGGCTGAAGAAAAGAAAGCTCTCGCAGGTATGGATGCCATCAGGAGCCAGCTGGCTATGGACGGCATGAGGTCAGACTTTACCGATCTCACAGCAGCCAATATACTGCCGGCCTATGACCACTTCGTAGCTGTGGTAGACAGCAACCGTGACAACTATACCAAAGAGCAGTGGACCGTAGTAAATGTGAGCTGGAAGGCGCTCAAGGGCCGCAAGCGTGAGATCTCTAAAGACATCAATGCCGACCTGATGGGCAAGATCACCAAGAAAGAAATAGAATATGTCGGTATCAAGGCTGTGAACAGGCCATTTGCTGATAGCGAAGACGACAAACAATCATAAAAGCTGTGCAGCAGCAGCTCTGTCTATAAACCAATATAAACCCCCGCTATGGGGGTTTATCATTTTAGCAGGGTAGGCATGCTGCGCCGGAGCATCCTGTATCACGTGCTGCAGTATAGTAGCTTTAGCCTTACCCGCTACCAGAAATACGACCTTATGCGCATCATTGATCAGTGATACAGTCATAGTGATCCGATCCATATCTTGAGCAGGGATATAGCCCGCTGTCACTATGGCATCCTTCTCCGCCAGCAAGGGGCTATGAGGAAATAGAGAGGCGGTATGCCCATCCGGACCCAGGCCCAGCAGGACAAGATCAAATGCAATCGCGCCTCCTGCGAAATACTTTCTGATAGTATCCTCATACTCGCGCGCTGCCTGCTGTGCAGGCATGTCTGAAGGTATACGATGAACATTCGCAGCAGGTATGGGAATATGGTCCAGCCAAAGGCCTATGGCTACATGCGCATTGTTACGCTCATCATCCAGTGGCACAGCGCGCTCATCTCCCCAGAAAATATGGACTTTGCTCCAGTCCAATGCATCCGCATATGGATGCCTGGCCAGCAGCCTGAAGAGGCTCTCTGGAGTATTGCCACCGGATAGCACGAGGCTATACCGCCCCCGCTCACCTATGGCAGCCTGCGCGTCAGTGATGATAAAGTCTGCCACACCTGTGGCCAGTGCGCTATCTGACTCAAAGACCTTTATCGAACCCTTTGTAGACATATACTGAGTATTACAACCAATTGTGGCCATCGCGCGCTATGAGCGCTTCTGCATCCTCGGGCCCCTGCGTACCTGCTGTATAGTTTGGGAAATTGACCGGAGGGTTATTCTCCCAGACCTTGATGATCGGCATCATGACAGCCCATGCCGCCTCTACCTGATCTGCTCTCATAAACAAAGTAGAATCTCCCTGCATCGTATCCAGCAGCAGCGTCTCATATGCCTCCGGTGTACCTGTTGTATAAGTTTCTTTATAGTCAAAATCCATATCCACCGGATCCAATACCATCTCCAGGCCGGGCCGCTTCGCCTGAAAGCTCAGCGTAATACCCATATGAGGCTGTATATTCATGATCAGCCTGTTTGGTGGCCAGCTGCCTGATGCCTTGGAGGGAAATAATCTGTGAGGTACGTCTTTAAACTGTATGGTGATGGCCGAAGTAGTTTCCTTCATGCGCTTGCCCGTGCGGAGGTAAAACGGCACGTCATGCCAGCGCCAGTTTTCTATGAATAGCTTTACTGCTGCAAATGTCTCTATTCTTGAGTTTGGCTTCACATCTGCCTCCTGCCTGTAGCCTTTTACCTTCTTGCCTTCTATCCAGCCTTCTTTGTATTGGCCCCGTACCGATATGTTGTGCACTTCGTTTTCTGCGATCCTGCGTATCGCGTTTATCACGTCTACTTTACGGTTACGTACTTCATTTGCCTCAAATGATACCGGCGGCTCCATGGCTATCAGGCACATGAGCTGCAGGATATGGTTCTGTATCATATCACGCAGTGCACCGGCAGTCTCATAGTAGTTGCCTCGGTTCTCTATACCCAGCTGCTCTGAGACGGTGATCTGTACATGGTCTATAAAGTTGCGGTTCCACAGCGGCTCAAAGAGTAAATTGCCAAAGCGGAAAGCGAGTATATTCTGCACCGTTTCCTTGCCCAGGTAGTGGTCTATACGGTATATCTGGCACTCATCATACATAGAGTGCAGTAGTTTATTGAGTTTGCGCGCACTATCCAGATCCCTGCCAAATGGTTTTTCTATCACGATCTTGTCACGCTGCTTATCTCGGCCCAGTCCGGCCTGATAGAGCTTGCGGGCTATGGTCTCAAAGAAATCAGGTGTCACAGCCATATAGAAAACATGATCTGCTTCTACTTTCCATGCCTTCTCGATCTGCGCTATCTTTTTGTTTACCGCATCATAGGTGCTCTTCTCATGCACTTCTCCTTTCTGGTAGCTGATATTTTTGGCAAAGCTCGCCCACTGTTTTTTATCGGCTGCTCCGCTGCGCGAAAACTGATTGACCCCATCAAGGAGTGTTTTGCGAAACTGCAGCTCACTGATGTCCCGCCTGCCCAGGCCGAGGATGGTAAATTTCTCCGGCATCCAGTTGTCCAGATAGAGATTATAGAGTGCTGGTATCAGTTTGCGCCAGGTCAGGTCTCCTGTAGCGCCAAATATCACGATGATACACGGATTGACTTTTTCCTTTTCGTCCATAGTTATTGTTTTTGCTCCCACTGAGTATGAAATACGCCCTCCCGGTCTGTACGGTGGTAGGTATGCGCACCAAAGAAATCCCGCTGCGCCTGTATCAGGTTAGACGGCATCCATGCGCGCCGATAGCTGTCATAATAAGCCAGGCAAGACATCATGGCCGGCATGGGCACACCCGCCTCCACTGCCACAGACAGCACACGGCGGATACCCTGCTGGTGGGTGTAAACGTCATGTGCCAGCTTTTCATCCAGCAGTATGCTGACCAAGTCCTTGTCCTGAGCATATGCAGCCCTGATATGCTCCAGCAGCCCTGAGCGGATGATGCATCCTCCCCTCCATATTTTTGCTATCTCCTCCAGTTTTAGTTCATATCCATAGTGCCCGGAGGCCTGTGTGAGCAGTGTCATGCCCTGCGCATAGGATATGATCATGCTGAAATAGATGGCATCTTCCAGCGCGCCGACCAGCTCCTGCTTGTCTATCTGCACTTGTGCCTGCGGCCCCTTGAGCATTTTTTCACCTTCGGTACGCTGCTGCTTATCAGCCGAGAGGTAGCGTGCGCTAAGTGCCGTATCTATGGCAGGTATAGGTACTACCAGGTCCATAGCATCCTGCGAGGTCCATTTGCCGGTGCCCTTCTGCTGTGCACTATCCAGTATCATATCTATCAGCATGCCCTTGGTCAGGTCATCCCGACGTGCAAATATCTCTGCTGTGATCTCAATCAGGAAAGACCTGATCTTCCCCTCATTCCATTTAGCAAATGTCTCATGGAGTTCTTCATTGCTCATACCACCTATCTCTTTCAAAATATGATAGGACTCTGCTATGAGCTGCATGATAGCATACTCTATACCATTGTGCACCATTTTGACATAGTGGCCGCTGGCACCGGGACCGAGATAAGCCACGCAGGGCTCATCATTTACCTTGGCAGATACGGCCTCCAGCATGGCACCGATCCGCTCATAGGCATCTTGCGATCCGCCGGGCATGATGCTGGGCCCGAAGCGCGCGCCCATCTCACCACCAGACACACCTACACCCATAAAGTGTATATTGTCTTTGGCCAGAGCAGTCACGCGCCTGTCCGTATCAGTATAATGAGAGTTGCCGCAATCCATGATGAGGTCCTCGGCAGATAGCAGGGGTTTGAGGCCCAGTATGACCTTGTCCACGGGGTCGCCTGCGGGCACCAACAACAGAATAGTACGTGGCGTCTTTAGAGCATCCACAAACTCCTGCAGAGTCGCAGCCCCTAGTATTTTGCGTCCTTCGCCCTCCTTTTTGAGGGAGGCCACTTTATCAGCATCCAGGTCAAAACCTGCTACCGCATATGAGTGGTCGCTCATATTCAATAGAAGATTTCGCCCCATAGTGCCCAGGCCTATCATCCCGTAGTCGTATTTAGCTTCTGACATATTTATATCTTAAAACCATATTTTATCAATTCCGCTCTGGTAGCTGCTATGCCCGTATGGTGCAGGCACTGCAGCCCTACCCTGCCAGCAGTAGGCATATAGTACGCCCTATCATCTATATACAGCGCCTGTGCAGGCTCAGTAGCTGCGATATCGCAAGCCAGGCGGTACATCTTTTCTTCCGGCTTGCGCATATCTATATAGCAAGACGAAATAAAGCTATCAAACAATGAATCCAGTTCAAACTTTTTGATCCTATAGGTATTCAACTCGCGAGGTTCATTATTCAGCGCTACTATAGGGAGGTCATTTTTCGCCTTCAGGTCATGAAAAAAATCAAGCGCTCCCGGCAGCTCCTGTGACTGGCTGAACATAAACTCCTTAAACTCCCCCCGTGAAAAAGGCCGCTCTGTAAAGAAAACCAGGTTGTCAAGATATTCATCCAATGTAATACGCCCCCGCTCATAGATATCAAAGGCCATGGCATGCCGCTTTTCGACATCCTTTTCATCCAGGTGAAATGTTTCGATCGCCCTGAGCCGCGCAGCCGTATCCCAGCCATTGGTCAATAGGACTCCTCCCACATCAAGGAAAATAGTCTTTATCTTATCTTCTGCCATTTGCCTTGCGCTTTTGCCTGATCTGTTTCATAAGCTCGGCGAGGCCGCTATCCACATCTGCACCGAGATGTATGCGTATCACCCGTCGGCCTTTATCACTCAGCGAGCGGAAATCGCCCATGGCCTGGGCATGATGCAAGACGTCAAAACCGTATGACTCTCCGGGTATAGGCATATTCACCTTTTCATCTGCTGTGAGGATAATATACAAACCGCAATCAGGGCCACCCTTGTGCAACTGTCCTGTAGAGTGCAGATAGCGGGGACCCTGTAGTAGTGTGGTAGCTACCTGATACTGGTCTCTGATAGTCATTCGCCCCGACTGCAGCATCCCTGCCCGTGTATCGGTCTGGTGAAAATACGGTAGCATGGCTACATAGTCTCCACCTTTGATCTCCTGCAGGAATGCACCCATGAAATCTGAGACAGATGTTGCATCTCCTTTCAGTGCCGTAGCTGCTCCACCAGTATAGATACTGATATCCGCCTCTCTGACGGCAGGTGAGCTGGTCTCTTTAAACTTCTTTGCACCCTTCCACTCTTCCAGCAGGTTTTCTGTATTCTTCTTGCTCTCCGCCACGTTAGGTTCGTCAAAGGGATTGATACCAATGATGAGGCCCGCTACAGCCGTAGCCACCTCCCAGCAGTAGTACTCGCCTCCGAGCGCTACGGGGTCTGGTATCTTTACCCTGATAACAGGGTGGCCTGCTTCTTCCAGCGCGTTCAGTTTTCGCATTTGCGTCGCGTCCTTATCACCTGCTACGCGGACATGTATGAATACCCTGTCATTACCATATACAGATGGCGGCCCAAGGGTCTCTCCATTCACTGGTATGATCCCTTTCCCCTCCTTGCCTGTACTCTCTGCTATGAGCTGCTCTACCCAGTAGCCAAACGCGGCAATAGAAGGCGATAGCACAAACGTCAGCTTATCTCTGCCCATAGTTTGTGATATGCCTATCTCAGCGCCGAGATCGAGGCCCGGATTAGTCTCTGCGCTGGTGTCGCGACAGAGGGTCTCCATATCTGCAGCGCTATGCATCATAGCAGCGATATCTATACCCATCAGGGCCATAGGCACCAGGCCAAAATCAGACAGCACAGAGTACCGGCCACCTATATCAGAAGGATTGATAAATACTCTTCTAAATTTATACCGCTCACCCAGCTCTGCCAGAGGCGTTCCGTTATCAGTGATCGCTATGAAATGGCTACCGATATTGCGGCCAGCGTAGGGTTTGACTTGCTGATAGAAATAATGAAAGAAGCTGAGGGATTCTTTGGTAGTGCCTGATTTGCTCGCTACGATGAATAGGGTTTTCTCCGGCTTGATCTGTTTCTCCAGCGCCTTGATGGATGCAGGGTCTGTATCATCCAGCACAAATAACTTGAGATAGCCGCGGCGAGTGACAAATGTCTCGCGCGCCACCTCAGAGCAGAGGCTGCTGCCGCCCATACCGAGCAGTACCGCATAGCGGAAACCCTCTTTGCGGACCTCTGCAGCAAATGCGGTGATATCTTCTACCCTGTCCTCAGACTGCTGTGGTAGCTGTAGCCAGCCCAGTCGGTCGGCTATTTTGGCCTGTGATGGTTTATCTGATTTCCAGAGAGAGGCATCCTTACGGTAGATGCGCTCACGGATGTGCTGCGTATCCAGCTGCGATAGAGCTGCAGTGAGTTCATTTTTAAAACCCGCTATCAGGTCCTGCGGGCTGTCAGGTATGACAGAAAAAACTTTTTTAGAGACTGGCATTTTTATTCTGTTTTACTAGCATGATCATTTCATATTCTCGTCTTCTATGCGTGTGATCTTGCCCACACGCCGCATATGTCTCTCAGCACCACTGAATTTTGCGGCGAGGAATGCCGCTACCACTTCATACATCAGTTCTACGCCTATCACACGTTCGCCTACGCACAGCACATTGGCATCATCGTGCTCTACGCACTGATGCGCTGAGTAGGTATCATGGCACACACCTGCGCGTATACCTTTAAATTTATTGGCGGCCACACTCACACCTACCCCACTGCCACATATCAGTATGCCCCGCTCGCATCGCCCCGCCTGTATGGCTTCGGCTACATGCGCTGCATGGTCAGGATAATCGGACGGCTGCGTATCATATGCACCCAGGTCACTGACCTCATGCCCCGCCTTTATCAGGACCGGGATCAGGAGCTTCTTGTACTCAAAGCCGGCATGGTCAGATGCTATCGCTACTTTCATTTTACCATCATCTTTTTGGCTATGCTTACCACGGCCTCTGCCGTCAGTCCATAGTGTTGGAAGAGCTCCTTCTCAGGCGCGCTGGCTCCAAACTTTGAAATGCCCACCACACGCCCTTTCTCTCCTACCCACTCCTCCCAGCCCTGCGGGGAGCCGGCCTCGATAGCGATACGCGCTGTGACCGACGGTGGCAAAACGGAATGGCGGTAGTCCTCCGGCTGCTGGCGGAATAGCTCCCAGCTAGGCATACTCACCACCCTGGCATTGATCTCGCTTTTGAGTAGCTGCTGCTGCGCGTCCATCGCGATCTGTACCTCAGAGCCGGTCGCTATGAGTATCACATCAGGTAGCACGGGTTGTTCTTTTTCATCTGCACGGTATAGCATCATACGCTGCTCGGCAGATATGACATAGGCCCCGAGCAGCACCCCGCTGGCAGCTCCCGTATTGATACGGTCAAATATAGGGAGCTTCTGCCGCGAGAGTACCAGCATGGTAGGTCCAGACTTGCGCTCTATGGCTGCCTGCCAGGCGTATACTGCTTCATTGGCATCTGCCGGTCGTATCAGGCACATATGAGGCATAGCGCGAAAGGACGCCAGGTGCTCGACAGGCTGGTGCGTGGTGCCGTCTTCACCGAGACCTATGGAGTCATGCGTCATCACATAGATGACGGGCAGCTCCATGATGCAGGCCAGCCGGATAGCGGGACGTGCATAATCCGTGAAGATGAAAAATGTAGATGCATAGGGCCTGACCCCGCCGTGCAGTGCCATGCCTGAGCTAGCTGCACACATGACGTGTTCCCTTATGCCCCATGCTATATTTCTATTGCCGTATTGCCCCGTGCCAAAATATCCGGAGCTTTTGATCATCGTCTCCGTAGAGGGCTCCAGGTCACCGCTGCCTCCTATCATCCATGGGAGCTTATCAGCTACAGCCTTGAGTACATCCGCAGTCACAGATCGCGTTGCCTTGGGGCCGTCTCCGGGCTTGTAGCCGGGCAGCGCGGCTTTCCATTCATCCGGCAGTGACTGATCGTTATACTGACTGTACAGTTTTGCTTCGTCAGGATATTTCTCTTTGTAATCCGCCAGCATCTTTTCCCATTCCTGCTGGGCAGCCTTGCCTTTGTCTATCGCCTGACTCATATGAGCAGCTACATCATCAGGCACCAGAAATTTTGCATCTTCCGGCCAGCCATAAAATTGCTTGGTCAGTCGCACCTCATCCTCTCCTAGAGGAGAGCCGTGGGCAGATGATTTGTCCTGCTTGTGCGGAGAGCCATAGCCTATGTGCGTGCGCAGGATGATCATGGTAGGCCTGTCAGTGGTTTTCTTAGCCTCGTCATAGGCTGCCGATATCGCGGCGATGTCATTGCCTTTATCCCCTAGGTCTATCACATGCCAGTGATAGGCTTCAAAACGTTTGGCTACATCATCTGAGTAGGTCAGCGCAGTATCACCCTCTATAGTGATATGGTTGTTATCATACAGGCATATCAATTTGCCCAATCTGAGGTGCCCTGCCAGAGATGCGGCCTCATGAGATGCTCCCTCCATCAGGTCTCCGTCACTGCAGAAGACATAGGTATAATGATCAATTATATCGTAGCCATCCTTATTAAATATAGCAGAGAGATGCGCCTCTGCCATAGCCATACCCACAGCAGTCATGATACCCTGCCCGAGCGGGCCTGTGGTAGTCTCTATGCCGGGAGTGAGGCGATACTCCGGGTGGCCTGGGGTTATACTTCCCCATTGTCGGAAATTCTTGATATCCTCCAGACTGATGTCATATCCTGTCAGATGCAGCATAGCATACTGCAGCATGGAGGCATGACCATTGGATAGTACGAAGCGATCTCTGTTTGACCAATGAGGATCTTTGGGATTGAAGCGCATATGATTCATCCAGAGCGCATATGCCGCCGGAGCCAGCGCCATCGGTGTGCCCGGATGCCCGGAGTTTGCTTTTTGCACAGCATCTATGGCCAGGCATCGGATAGTGTTTATGCTCTTGGTATCTAGTGGGGTTTCATTCATGGCAGGACATTTAGCACTCTGAAAAGATAGTGGAGTTATTCCTTTTCATCAAATCCCATTCCAAGCACGGCACTTTAACACTTCTTCAGTATGTGATATCAATCACTTCAGATTGGCATGACTTTTTAAAAACTTTAATGATTCACCTTCTCACTAATTGTTCTACCCACGTCTGATGAAACTTACTTTTCCAGGAAATATTTTTGAGCAACAAGCTGTCACAGAGGAGCCTCTGCGCAGGGAGCTTTTCAGCTCTGAGCAGATGGAGCAGCATGCCAGGTCACTGGCAGCCTCACACCAGATCAGCCCAAAGGGCAATGAGGACCGCCTGCTGGGGCGACTGGCAGATAATGAACACCTGCTGCTGGAGGTTCATGCACTGCTCACGCAAACAGTCAAAAAGAAATACCAGATCACACCTGCAGGAGAATGGCTGCTGGACAATTTCTATCTGATAGAAGAGCAGATACAGATAGCCAAGAAGCACCTGCCAAAACTCTACAGTGAGGGCCTGCCCCAATTGGCAAAAGGTCCCTCGGCCGGGCTACCACGTGTATATGATATAGCGCTGGAGATAGTCTCTCACAGTGATGGTCGGCTAGACATGGAGACGGTCAATAGTTTCCTGCGGGCCTATCAGACAGTCACCCATCTGCGTATAGGAGAGCTGTGGGGAGTACCCATCATGCTACGGCTGGCGCTGCTGGAGAACCTCCGCCGCGTCTCCGCCTCTATAGCAGCAGAGCGCATACACCGCAATGAGGCTGACTACTGGTCTAAACTGATGCTCGATACCATAGAGAGCAATCCGCGAGATCTCATACTGGTCATCGCAGATATGGCCCGGTCCAATCCACCCCTGCAGCGTTCGTTTGTAGCAGAGATCACCCGCCAGCTCAGGGGCAAAGGACCGAGTGTAGCACAGGCGCTCACATGGCTGGAGGACCGCCTCTCAGAGAGCGGCTATACCAGTGATGAGCTGGTACAGGAGGAAAACCAAAAGCAGGCTGCAGACCAGCTCTCAGTGAGCAATGCTATCAATAGCCTTAGGTCCCTCGGCACGATGGATTGGCGGGAGTTTGTAGAGTCCAATAGTGTCGTAGAGCAGGCGCTGCGCTCAGATCCGGTCTATGTGCAGATGGATTTCTTTACCAGAGACAGGTACCGCCATGTGGTAGAGGCTATAGCAGAGCAATCTGAAAAGTCTGAGCTGGAGGTAGCCAGGATCGCCTTGTCTCTGGCTGCTACTGAGGGTGCCGGTGGCAGAACCTCACACGTAGGCTACTATCTGATAGGCAAAGGCCTGGCACAGACTGAGAAACAAGCTGCCCGCAAAATAAGTGCGACAGAGCATGTCAGGCGTCTGCTGGCGCGGCATCCGCTATCTGCCTATCTGACTCCCATTATTCTGATCGCTGCAGGTGTGACTGCGGCTATCACCTATGAGGTGTGGCGGCTGCAGCCGGAGAAAATTGCACAGATCATTGCATTTGGCATTGTGGCCTTCATATCTGCCAGTCAGCTGGCGGTGGCACTGGTCAACTTTATCTGCACGCTGACCGTACGGCCGGATGCGCTGCCACGCATGGACTATGAAGCTAGCATACCTGATACGGCTGCCACACTGGTAGCCGTGCCATGCATGCTCACCAGTATAGCGGAAGTGGAGCAACTGGCCGAAGCGCTGGAGGTAAGGTACCTGGCCAATCAGGACCACAACCTGTACTACGCACTGCTGTCAGACCTGAAGGATGCCGACAAGGAACACCTGAGTGAAGATGATGAGCTGATCAGCCACGCAGTAGCATGTATAGAGAAGCTGAATAAAAAATACCACCACGGCAAGCATGACATATTCTTCCTCTTTCACCGGCCACGGCTGTGGAATCCTATCGAGAAAAAATGGATGGGGTATGAAAGAAAAAGGGGCAAGCTATCTGACCTGAATCACCTGCTACGCGGGCATGGGCGTGATAAATTCTCTACTATAGCCGGAGACCTGGAGGCGCTGCAGCAGATAGCCTATGTACTAACGCTGGACGCAGATACACAGTTACCTCGAGACAGCGCATGGAAGCTCATAGCCACGATGGCTCACCCGCTTAATAAGGCGGTGTATGATACTGTCCAGAAACGCGTGACAGAAGGATATGGGATACTCCAGCCACGGGTCTCTACCAGCATGCCGCGTGAAGATAGCTCTCGCTACGCCCATATGAACGGCAATGAACCCGGCATAGATCCATACACACGACTGACCTCAGATGTCTATCAGGATCTGTTTCACCAAGGCTCATTTATAGGCAAAGGCCTTTACGATATAGATGTATTTGAAAAGACACTGGATGACAGGTTTCCGGAAAACCGTATCCTGAGCCATGACCTGCTGGAGGGCTGCTACACACGCTCAGGTCTGCTCACCGATGTGCAGCTCTATGAGAAATACCCTGCGCACTACAGCACCGATATGAAGCGGCGCCACCGGTGGATACGCGGAGACTGGCAGATAGCTGCCTGGTGCCTGCCCTGGGTGCCTGATGCCCGGCACAAATGGCATAAAAACCCACTGGACGCGCTCTCCCGCTGGAAGATATTTGACAACCTGCGCAGGAGCCTTTTCCCGCCGGCTGTCACCGCACTGATCATACTGAGCTGGCTACTGCTGCCGGATGCCGGCTGGTGGACACTGATCGTGACAGGCATCATCATCCTGCCGGGACTGCTCAGCAATTTCTGGAGCCTGCTACACAAGCCAAAGGATGTCATACTGCTGCACCATGTGATCGTATCGGGGCGCTCCGCCGGCAATGCTGCCGTGAGCGCGATGTTTGGCGCGATATGCCTGCCCTACGAGGCATTTATGAACCTCGATGCTATACTCCGCTCCTGCTGGCGCATGCTCATATCGCGCCGCCACCTGCTCGAGTGGAACCCATCGGGCTTTGCAGAGCTATCTGCTACCAATAGCCTGGCCGGCTCATACCTCTCTATGATCCTGGAGCCGCTGACGGCTGTAGCTGTAGCCGTCTACCTGAGTATCAGAGCCTCGCATGCCCTGTATATAGCCGGACCGATCATTGCACTGTGGCTGACAGCGCCACTCATCACATGGTTTGTGAGCCAGCCTGTAGCGCGCAAACTGGCAGAGCTGACATACGAGCAGACCATCTTCCTGCAGAAACTAACCCGCAAGACCTGGGCTTTCTTTGATGAGTTTGTCAATAAGGATGACAACTGGCTGCCACCTGACAACTTTCAGGAGCAGCCTATATCAGCTATCGCGCACCGTACCTCACCGACCAATATCGGCCTGTCGCTCCTGGCATCGCTGACCGCGTTTGACTTCAGCTATATCACACTGAGCGAGATGCTGGACAGGATAGGTGGTACATTCTCCTCCCTGCAGAAAATGGAGCGCTTTCACGGACACCTGTACAACTGGTACGATACGCAAACGCTCACTCCGCTCAGGCCCAGGTACATATCCTCTGTAGATAGCGGCAACTTCGGAGGTCACCTGCTCACGCTACGGCAAGGCCTCCTCACTATACCGGACCAGCAGGTCATAGGTGAAAACCTCTTTGAAAGCCTCAGAAATACACTGAGGATACTGGCGGATACGGTACACAAGAGAGACTTTGCTGTACTGAAAGAATTTAAGACAGAGCTGGAGTCGATATGCAGTGCACAGCCGGCTACCCTCTATGATACACGCATAGCACTGGAGCGCCTGCTGGCAAAGTACGGCAATGTATCAAAGTACCTGCAGACTGATGATGCCAGCAAAACGCACTACTGGAAGAAGGCACTGGAAACACAGATCACTGCGCCGCTGGAAGAAATGAAGAAGCTCACACCGTGGGTAT
Organism: uncultured Chitinophagaceae bacterium; assembly: GCA_964537475.1. Classification (GTDB taxonomy): domain Bacteria; phylum Bacteroidota; class Bacteroidia; order Chitinophagales; family LD1; genus UBA1941. Next base: position 765,898 of record CAZIBY010000001.1, read on the forward strand.
TTCTCTCGCTTCCGGCAGATGTGCTGGCTACGGTCCCTATACCGGCTATCCCTACACTGAGAGATATCTCTATGCTATCCCTGTCTACGGCTCACCATAGTGACCAGCCCTGGTTTGAGTCATACAATGCTGCTGTCATAGCCGGTAGCGATCAGGCCAAGGCATTTATCTCTGCCACAGAGTACCTGGCCGGGCAGTGTGCCGATTTTGCAGACATGGAGTGGGACTTTCTCTATGATAAAAACAAACGGCTCCTCACCATCGGCTATAATGCTGATGAGCACCGCATGGATAGCAGCTTCTATGACCTCCTCGCCTCAGAGGCCAGGCTCACAGTCTTCCTCGCTATCGCGCAGGGCAAAATACCACAAGAGAGTTGGTTTGCATTGGGCCGCCTGATCGTAAATGTGAATGGTAACCCCATCCTGCTCTCATGGAGCGGAAGCATGTTTGAGTATCTGATGCCTATGCTGGTCATGCCCAGCTTTGATAAGACACTGATCAACCAGACGGACAAAACAAGTGTACAGCGCCAGATACAATACGGCAAAGAGCGTGGCGTGCCATGGGGCATATCTGAGAGCGGCTATAACATGATAGATGCCGCTCAGAACTATCAATACAAGGCGTTTGGCGTACCCGGCCTCGGCCTGAAGAGAGGGCTGGGAGAAGATCTCGTAATAGCTCCTTACGCCTCTGTCATGGCCCTGATGGTCTCACCTGAGCGGGCCTGTACCAATCTGCAGCAGATGGCTACGATGGGGTTTGAAGGCAAGTATGGCATGTATGAAGCGGTGGACTATACACCAGCGCGGCTACCGCGCGGCCAGTCCTTTGCGCTCGTACAGTCGTATATGGCACACCATCAGGGTATGAGCCTGCTTTCACTCTCCTACCTGCTGCTCAGCCAGCCTATGCAGAAGCGGTTTGAAGCCGAGCCGCAGTTTCAGGCTACCATGCTGCTGCTGGAGGAGCGTATACCAAAGGCTACCTCCTACTACGCACATACCACAGATACCGCAGATGCGCACTCTATAGTGAGCGGCTCAGAGGTGCGCATCATACGCAATCCGAATACTGCTGTGCCGGAGGTACAGCTACTCTCCAATGGCAACTATCACGTCATGGTGACCAACGCCGGAGGGGGCTACAGCAAGTGGAAGAACCTGGCAGTGACCAGGTGGCGTGAGGACAGCACATCTGACAACTGGGGTACTTTCTGCTATGTCCGCGACCTTGAGACAGGCGACTACTGGTCCACTGCGCATCAGCCTACCCTGCGCAAGAGCAAGTATTATGAGGCGGCCTTCTCACAGGGCCGGGCTGATCTGCGTGACAGGCAGCAGGACATAGAGATGCACACAGAGATAGTGGTCTCTCCGGAAGATGATATCGAGATGCGCAGGCTCTACCTGATCAATAGGTCCGGACGGAAGAAAGTGCTCGATATCACCAGCTATGCCGAGGTGGTCATAGCGGCTCCCGCAGCAGATGCTGCGCACCCTGCCTTCAGCAATCTCTTTGTGCAGACAGAGATCCTGAAAGGGCAAAATGCGATCATCTGTACACGCCGCCCGCGAGGGGCCAATGACAAAGAGCCATGGATGTTTCACCTGATGAAAGTACACGGTACAAAGGCAGTAGAGACTTCATTTGAGACGGACAGGATGCAGTTCATAGGCCGTGGCAATACAGTAGCCAACCCTAGGGCGATGACCTCTGCAGATCCGCTGTCGGGGAGTCAGGGACCGGTACTGGATCCCATAGTGTCTATACGGCATCAGATAGTACTGGAGGAGGATGAGACAGTGACCGTAGATATGCTGCTGGGCATAGCCGATACGCGCGAGGGCTGCCAGGGCCTGGTAGATAAATACCAGGACAAGCATCACAAAGATCGCGTATTTGAGCTGGCCTGGACGCACAATCAGGTAGTGCTGCGCCAGATCAATGCCTCAGAGGCCGAGGCGCAGCTCTACAGCCGGCTGGCTGGATCTGTACTGTATATGAATCCGGCGCTGCGTGCCGAGCCTGCTACACTCATCAAGAACCGCAAAGGGCAGTCGGGCCTTTGGCCATACTCTATATCAGGCGACCTGCCTATCGTACTGCTGCGCGTGGGCGAGAATGCAAACATAGACCTGATCAGGCAGCTGATACAGGCCCATACCTTCTGGCGCATGAAGGGACTGCTGGTAGACCTCGTGATCTGGAATGAAAGCCATGGCGGCTACCGGCAGACACTGCAAAACCAGATCACCAGCCTGATAGCCGGCAAGACCACAGAGCAGTCCGGTGGCATCTTTGTGCGCGGGGCAGACCAGGTGCCTGCCGAAGATACAGTGCTGATGCAGACAGTAGCGCGCATCTGCATATCGGGGGCTGACAATTCACTGCCTGAGTTTATCAACCGTAAGGCACCGGGCAAAGCGACCATACCCTATCTCATACCTACCTATGCCCACCAGCCTGCAGATGAGCCGGCCATGAAGGCAGAGCCGCTGACATTTGACAATGGCTATGGTGGCTTCTCAGCAGATGCGAGGGAGTATATCATAGACATTGCCGCAGGCAAAACAACTCCCGCCCCATGGGTGAATGTACTGGCCAATCCTGATTTTGGTACGCTGATATCTGAGAGCGGGCAGTGCTACACCTGGAGCGAAAATGCACACGAGTACCGGCTGACACCATGGGCCAATGACGCAGTGAGCGATCAAGGCGGAGAGGCCTTTTACATCCGTGATGAAGAGACAGGCTACTACTGGTCACCGCTGCCTACACTATCCGGTACCAAGGCGCCCTATAGAGTGAGACATGGCTTTGGCTATAGTGTCTTTGAGCATACAGAGGCGGGCATACAGTCAGAGGTATGGGTGTATGTAGATCTGGCTGCCACGATCAAGTTTACAGTGATCAAACTAAAGAATATCTCGGGCCGGGTGCGTAAACTATCTGTGACCGGCTATGCAGAGTGGGTACTGGGCGACCTGAAGCCGAAGACGGCCATGTACGTCTCTACTGAGGTAGATACTGATACCGGTGCCATCCTCGCGCGCAACCCATACAGTATGGAGTTTGCCGACCGCGTAGCCTTCTTTGATACTGATGAAGGCAACAGGAGCTACACAGGTAGCCGCACTGAGTTTCTGGGCAGGAACTCTACTATACAGCAGCCGGACGCTATGTCGCGACTGCGCCTCTCCGGCAAGATGGGTGTAGGCTCCGATCCGTGTGCGGCTATCCAGGTCACCTTTGACCTGAGTGAATACCAGAGCAAAGATGTGACCTACCGCCTCGGTGCCGGCAAGCATCATGCAGACGCCGTCAATACGATCAGGCAGTTCAAAGGCAAGGACATGGCTGCAGAAGCACTGGACAAAGTGCGCAGCTACTGGGCGCAGGCTATCTCTGCCGTACAACTTCAGACTCCTGATCAAGCTATCAACACGATGGCCAATGGATGGCTGGTGTATCAGGTACTCTCCAGCCGTGTGTGGGCCCGGAGCGGCTTCTATCAGTCGGGAGGTGCCTATGGCTTCCGTGATCAGCTGCAGGATATCATGGCTCTGCTGTATACAGAGCCCGGCCTGGCCCGCAAACAAATCCTCCTGCATGCGTCTAAGCAGTTTAAGGAGGGAGATGTGCTCCACTGGTGGCATCCGCCGGTAGGGCGAGGTGTACGGACGCGCTGCTCAGACGACTACCTCTGGCTGCCATTTGTGACAGAGCGATATATCACATGCACCGGAGACCTGTCCATACTGGATGAGACGGTGGCCTTCATAGAGGGCCGTCTGCTCAATTCCGGCGAGGAGTCTAACTATGACCTGCCGGTAGTATCAGGCGAGTCTGCCACCCTGTATGAGCACTGCCTGCGCGCCATCAAGCATGGCATGCGCTACGGCCAGCATGGGCTGACACTCATGGGCACGGGCGATTGGAATGATGGCATGGACCAGATAGGTAAGGAAGGCAAAGGTGAGAGTGTCTGGCTGAGCTTCTTCCTGTATGATGTCCTGACCAGGTTCACTGAGGTGGCACGCGGCCGCGGAGACGATGAGTTTGCATCAGTATGCGACAAGGAGGCTGCGCTGCTACGGGAGAATATAGAGAAGAGTGCCTGGGATGGAGAGTGGTACCGGAGGGCGTACTTTGATGATGGGTCTCCGCTGGGCTCTGCTACCAATCCTGAGTGCAAGATAGACTCTATAGCCCAGAGCTGGTCTGTGATCTCCGGTGCTGCCGATGCAGAGCGTCAGGAGAAGGCACTCGACTCGGCCTATCAGTACCTGGTGAGCCAACATGAGGGCCTGATCAAGCTGCTCGATCCGCCGTTTGACAAGTCCGAACTGGACCCCGGATATATCAAGGGCTACCTGCCCGGCATACGGGAGAATGGTGGCCAGTACACCCATGCGGCTATCTGGCTGATCATAGCCTTTGCCGAGATGGGGCGCCGTGACCGCGTAGCTGCGCTGCTGGCCATGATCAACCCGCTAAACCACGGCAAGGACGCGGCTCACATAGCCACCTACAAGGTAGAGCCCTATGTGATAGCGGGTGATGTCTATGCAGGGGCGCACCTGGGCCGCGGTGGCTGGACCTGGTACAGCGGCTCGGCGGGGTGGTTCTACAGGCTGATCATAGAGTATGTGGTCGGGCTGAGGAAGGAGGGTGACAAGTTGCGCTTCCGCCCATGCGTGCCGGACGAGTGGCAGGCCTTTCACCTGCAGTACAGGCATGGCAGCAGTACCTATACCATCGCCTTTGCCAATAAGGGCAAGGCGGTAACCGCAGTCACGCTCGATGGCGCGGCCCTGGCAGACCAGACCATCACACTGGTGGATGACGGCCGCGAGCACCGCGTAGAGGTGACCCTGGGCTGAAGTTTTCCGACTATAGGAGCATTGCTATGACAGGGGTTGACAGTGGCCGAGCGGGTAGCAGGTGGCAGCTCTTTGGGTAAGTTTTTCGACTATGGAAGCATTGCTATCAGGGGCTTTGAGCGATGGTAGGATGATAAGGCTACTGTGACTTTTGCCGCAGCGCTACCGGCATGCTAATGATACTGAGCGTGATAGATCAGGGTGCTATGACCACCCTCATAGATATGCCTGTGGCTCAATGCCATCGCTGTGAATGTGATAGATGAGCGAAATAGCATTAACTTACATACACTAAACCTGACCATATGCCTCGTAAACTACTGCTGGCCGTACTGATCCTCTCGCTGCTCATAGAGGTGGGCCTCAGCCTTGGGATCTTCTTTGCCAAGGACCTGGTGTCACAGCAATTTGGCGTGACGCTGACACCGGATACCGATTTTCTGAGCTATATAGTAGGGTGGCTGTGCTGCTTCCTCTCGCTCATACTGTGCCTGGCCATCTATGAACTGTGGCACTATGACCGGCACTATATCATGCTGTGCTACCTGATGGGCTACTTCTGGATGGCGATAGGCATAGCGATCTATGTGGGCTATCACAAACCGGACAACCTGGTGATCGACACCCTCAAAGGGATGCTGATAGTGATGCTGACACGCTGGACTTCGCGGAAGGTGCCGCCGGTGGCGGAGATTGGGTAAGAGGGCTTACTATAGTCCAGTATCTAGGCATTACAAATGCCCGGATATTAACCGGGATATTTGGGGGACGTCCTACAAACGCAAAAAAGGCTGCGGCACCAAACGCTACGTGCGGCACTACAAGTGCCTATAGTACCTACTTCCGGAGTATAGGCAGAGAATCAGCATTAAAACGTACAATAAATTTCAATACCTGCGGACAGTCAGTTCCCTGGCAAGGTAGCCATTGACCGATTAATTTCACCAATCTAATGCACTCATCTGCAAAAGCGCTATCAGCGCCCTGAGGGAACAATTGACAACGAATTAGATGTCCAAGCGTATCTGTCACTACTAACACATCAACTTTAATATCCTTCCCTTTCGTCGCTGATAAAATATTACGATCAATGTTATTTGATATGAATTTATTAAACGCGCTATCACCTCCAATGAAGTGGTCTAGGTTCTTAATTAGAGAGGGTTCTATTTTCACATAGTCATCGCATCTTGTTGAAACAATTTGGGCATTTGAATAAAATGCTATTGCCACGAGCATTAGTGCAATAATTAAGGCCTTCATTTATTACTTGCTTTATCCACCACTGGCGCGGATGTTGCATCCGTGCCGGGAAGCTTGGTGCCTAGTGTGCGGCCCGAAACTAAGTTCCGAGCCAGTAGAGTCAACTATCGGTCTAATCACTTTTGATGTTTTTCCCATTTTTTACTATCTGAATAATAGGTTTCAGATTCGCCTAATATATTTCCGCACCATATCATATATCTAAAGCTATCTATTTTTTTATAGTGAAATTTTGAATTTTCCCGTTCTATTATATCAATTTCTGATAATGTTTCTGGCAATACTCTATTGCTTCTTTGAAAATTCTGTATTTTTTCAATGATATGGTATCCCTCCTTGTGAGTTTTCATTTCATTATAAAACAGTACCGCCCAATAAAGGCTCAGAAGCATTAGTATAAAACTAATGGTTATTCCAATTTTCCTCCTCATTTTTTAAGGATTACCTTTAGTATACATAGGGATTGTAGTATCATTCGTTCTAGTTGGTTTATCTGTTGGCTCCCTACTAGCCTGGATGTTGCATCCGTGCCGGCAAGCTTGGTGCCTAGTGTGCGGCCCGGAACTAAGTTCCGAGCCAGTAGAGGTTTAAGCACTATTAGCATTTGCCTTTACGGTATTAATCAAATCATTCATTTTGCGAATACCCGTATCGCTACCATTAATTAAATCAAAACCTCCGAACATATATTTTAAGCCCGGCAAAAAATTGAAACGTTCTCCTGTGTAGAAAGATATGGTGTAGGTACTAAATATATCCCTTTCAATAGATTTAAAATTGTCTATTCCGAATTCGCAAGTTTTAAAAATCCCCATGATAACTAATCGGTCATCTTTTATTAAAACTCCTTTTGATATTACCCCTGGATAAGAAAGTAATGCTATCATTATCATCATAACAGCAAGAAGTAAGACACCCCAAACCTGAAAGTTACTACATATACACCATAGAATAAGTAAGGCAGCAATGACCGATGCTGTAGTTCCAATAACAAAGGAAGACCAATAGATTAAATAATAAAATTGATTACTTATATAAATCGGCCTGGGCATTTCGCTATTAACCATAATATTACTGAAACCAATATCACATTTCGCCTCTAGCCCGTTTCATACGTGCCGGTAGGTCAGGCCGCAGGTTTTGGCGCAAGATAGTGAAAAAGAGCTTGGTTGATTATACAGGTAAGGCCGGGTATTGCAAATACCTTCATATCTACTTCCTGATTACAAATTCTGAAGAGCGAAGGTCGCTGGTGACGCTGCGCTAAACACCAACGACGGAGTAGCATTACCAATAACTGGATATTCACTTCCAGAAGGGCGAGCCTCAATTTAGACTATAGAGAAATAGCGTACCTTTTTGCATGCTGTAAATACTGTCTCTTATTAACTCTGTTATTTGATGTGACTTTCCATTATCGATTACCTGATTTTCTCTTAAATCAATGATTCGGTTATGAGGAATATTAAGTGTCTGAAAAAATAATGTGTCTGCCTCTATATCTGCTCTGCTGTAACTCACCTTTCCTTCTGACTTAAATACCAAAACAGAACTAAGAGTATCATTAATGTAACCTGCTGTTATAATTGGCCTATAAGTGTCCGATTTATATGTGAAAATAGCCTCTGAATAATGATATCCTCCCCCTACTCTCTGAAAGCATGTTACCTTGTAATTATGCGGTTTCTCATGGCTCCTATTATTACAGGAAACAAAAACATTAAGCATAGCAAATATTAGTAAGTAATTCATTCTTATTGCTTTTTCTGTTTTAGTGTTAGTTCGCTCAGAAGAATTTCTTTCCCCACTGGCGCGGATGTTACAACCGTGCCAGCAAGCGAGGTGCCTAGTGCGCGGCGTGGTCGGTGATGACACGTGACCGCAGGTAAAATATCCTCCTTAAAAGATCACTTTTAGCGCTCCGCCCGCCGTGCCTATATTGCGCATATTGCTACCATAAGTAGTGACCAGGTAAACGCGGGATCCATGGCCGTTTACTTCCTGTATCTGCATAAAATGGAAAACAGCGGAGAGATTAAGCAATAGATTGGGGGCAACCCTAACTGATATGCCCGGTCCGCCTTCAGCAAAGATGATACCTTTTTGAAACAGAATATCTCCGCTAGTACTAGTGCCGCCGTATACCACATTTCTCCCCACGTAAGCCGGATAGCCAAATGACACATCAGCGCTGGCATACACCCGGTGCCGCCCATAGTCTCCATGGTAGTTTAGAAACAATGGAAAATACTTGAGTTCAGGTAAAGCCAGTGAAATGCTGTTGTAACCAAAGCCGCTATTATCAGGATGGAGCGCACTGCCATAGATGAAACCCAGCCCCAGGCCTATGCGGTGCGTTTTGACCCGGAGGCCTACACAGATGGTCGGCTCTACCATTACATAACTGAGACCCGAGAGTACATCATAGCCGCTCATCACACTGCCTATAAGGGAGAGCCCTACACGCCTGTCTGCCTTCTTGGCCATTCGTATTTTTTTGGCCAGCGGATCTACGTCGGTGATCTTGCTTATGTCATCTGCTTCTATGGTCTTCACCGTGCCATCATCCAGCTTGATCTTGACATGGTGTGCCGGTACGGCCTCTATGATCTCACCGGTATACTTTTCGGAGGTCTTCAGCCAGACTACCTTGCGGGTCGGAGTGGTCTCTTGTGCAGCAGCACTGGCGCTGATCATGATAGAGAGGGCGAATAGCAGACTTGTAAATAAATGTATAGGGGTAATCAGTACTTTTGTTTTCATGAACTGGTTTTGGTGGCTGCAAAATATATGTTTTATATCATCGGACCAAAGAAATATGTATCAGGATAATTTGTCACTTGCCGAATGCTTTTATACCTTTCGCCAGTCAAAATACTGTACCGATAGAAAACCAATCTTATGAAAAGACATCTCCTTGCCATCCTTTTTGCACTATCACTGACATCGCTATCTGCACAGATAGTGGGCAATACGGCCTATATCTGGTTTACATATCCCCGCTATACCAGCGCAGGGCGCAGTATAGAATACTCCATAGATGGAAAGCATGTGGGCCACGTAGCGCTCCACGACCTGCTGGAGGTAAAGCTAGGCCGTGCCAAGTCTTATGACATCAACTTTTTTGACAAAGGGGATAAAGTAGCTAGTCTGCATATAGATAGCCTGCGGGATAGTATTAGCTACCATATGTTTGACCTGACAGCATCCAATGATAAAAAGCTGGTAGGCCACATAGAGCCTAAAGATAAACTGACCGGCGGCCTGTATGTGATGCAGAGAAACAATTATAGCTATGTACATGTAGCTTATGAAGAAGGCATCGATGATGTAGTCATAGCAGACGGCAAGATTATCCCTCCGGACCGCAACTCATATGGTACCGGCTTCCTGGTTTCGGCAGATGGCTACATCGTCACAAACTACCACGTAGTAGATGGCGCTCAGAAATACAAGATAAAGGGCGTAGAAGGTGATTTCACCACAGAGTATGAGGCCGACATCGTAGCCAAGGATGTCAATAATGATCTCGTGCTGCTCCAGCTCAAAAATAAAACGGTTCATTTCAGCACCCCGCCATATACGCTGCACACATCAGCGGCCAGTACAGGCGAGGATATTTTTATACTAGGCTACCCTCTCGGTCCTCTGCTAGGCGACGAGATCAAACTGACCACTGGTGTGATCAGTGCCAAATCAGGTGTAGCTGGCAATGTATCCAGCTATCAGATATCCGCAGCCGCACAGCCAGGCAATAGTGGTGGTCCATTATTTGACAGCGATGGCAATGTACTGGGCGTAGTGAATGCCAAGATCAAAAATGCCGAGAATATCACCTATGCTATCAAGTCAGTATACCTTCAGGCGCTGCTCGGCATGCTGCCCGTGGAGCCTCACCTACAGGCCGCAGGCACGCTCAAAGACAAGAAACTACCGGAGAAAGTCACGGCTCTTTCAAAGTTCATATATATCATCAAGTGCGAATAGAGCGGCTGATCACTGCCTCCAATCCTGGTCTGTGATGAGGATTCGGCATACGCACATTTAAAACCCCCACTGGCGCGGATGTTACATCCGTGCCAGCAAGCGAGGTGCCTAGTGCGCGGCCCGGAACTAAGTTCCGAGCCAGTATAGGTGTTGGTGTAAGATAGTGAAAAAGAGTTTGGTTGGATTATACAGGTAAGGCCGGGTATTGCAAATACCTGCATATCCCTTCCAGATTACAAATTCTGAAGAGCTAAGGAAGAGCTATCACAAACCGGACAACCTGGTGATCGACACCCTCAAAGGGATGCTGATAATGATGCTGACACGCCGGACGTCGTGGAAGGTGACGCCGGTGGCTGAGCGGCACAGGTGCATCGAAAATTATGAAGGAGAAAAGACCTAACAGTCACACTGAGAGATATTGTTTCATAGATAAAACAGGCCTTTCCATACACAATCAAAATCAAATTTTAGTATTTCATATTTTCAGGATATGAAATTCCATTCCGTTACCCTTCTCCTGATGCTGCTGGTGTCATGTGGACGTCCGAAGTCAGACCCGGCAGTAAAGACGACCTCTCCCGAAGACCTGCAATCGCACTCAGCTATTTTCTCGCGACGTATAGAGAAGGTCGGGACGAATATCTACATGGCGATAGGTTATGGCCTGGCCAATAGTATCCTGATAGAGGGACGCGATAGTGTGATCATCGTAGACTGTATGGAGAGCATAGAGGCTGCCCAGGACGTCAAGCATGCCTTCGATAGCCTTTGCCATAAACCTGTAAAGGCGATCATATACACGCATTTTCATACCGACCATACTAGCGGGGGCACGGTACTGGCCGGAGAGAGCCACCCTGATATATATGCGCAGGAGCTGCTACCGCACCTGCTAGATCAGACCAGCGCTGTAGTGCGCAATATCACAGAAAAGCGCTCCTACCGGATGTTTGGGGTCTATCTCGACGAGGGGGAACGCGTGAACTGCGGTATAGGCCCGGAGCTGCGTATCCATCAGGGCAGCGAGCTGGGTATCCTGAAGCCTACCGTCACATTCAGGGATTCTCTGCATCTCAACGTATCAGGGATACATCTCGTACTGTATCACGCGCCCGGTGAGACTCCTGACCAGCTCATGGTATGGCTGCCCGATGAGAAGGCGCTGCTCTGCGGGGATAATCTCTACCATACCTTCCCAAACCTCTACACGATCAGGGGTACGGGCTATCGGGACGTAAACCTGTGGCGGTCCAGCCTGGACAGGATGCGGTACATGCGGCCGGAGTATATCATTCCTAGTCATACAGAGCCTCTACGCGGCGCCGATAGCATCTACTCCGTGCTGACCGACTACCGCGATGCGATAGCGTACATACATGATCAGACCGTACGCGGCATGAATGCCGGTCTGACTCCTGATGAACTGTGCGAGTCGGTAATACTGCCTGCGCATCTGCGAGATAATCCCTGGCTGCAGGAGTTTTATGGCAAGACGGCCTGGAGCGTGCGTACGGTATTCGACGGGTATATGGGCTTCTTTGATGGAAATCCTACGACGCTGATGCCACTGAAGAAAAAGGAACATGCTGCAAAAATAGAAGCGCTCGCAGGCGGGCAGACAAACCTCGGCAAACAGATAGATAATGCTGCTACAGCAGGTGAATGGCAATGGGTGCTGGAGCTGACTGATGCCTACCTGGCACTGTATCCGGCAGAAAGGCATGCCACTGAGGCCAGGGTCAAAGCGCTGACAGCACTCGGCATGGCGGAGAGTAACCCTAATGCCCGCCACTACTACCTGACCTGCGCGAAAGAACTACAGGGCCTGAAAAATGATGGCCTGGTGAAGCCCACCCCTGATCTGGCCAAAGGGGTGCCACTGGCATCCATCTTTAATGGTATGGCGGCCCACCTCAATCCGGATAAAAGCCGGGAGGTGCACAAAAGGGTGCTCTTCCACTTTAGTGACAGTGGCAGTGAATGGACAGTAGAGGTACGCCGCGGTGTAGCGGAGGTGCAGCCATTTGACATAGGCCATCCTGATCTGACCATTACGATCAAAGAACAAGTCTGGAAAGAGCTGGCCGCAAAAATACGTAGCCCTCTCGCGGTTTATGCCAGCGGAGACATCAGCATATCGGGAGGACAGATCGAATTCCTATCTTTTATGAGGCTATTTGATATAGAATAGTGCAGCAAATGAGCTTAAATTAATAACAAGCCCTTTCCCTTGTGGCGGCGCTACCTCTGCACTGGTGCAGAGGATTACGGTGATGCAAAAGCTCGGGCATCGTTCTATAAATAAGAGCATCTATCCGTCCTGGTTCTTCAATATTTTGCAACAGTATCCGTCTGTAAAAAAGTAGTGTCCGGCAGATGGTCGTCGGCTTGATTCTTGCAGTTCATTATTCCATATTCATTCTTAACTTCATACTATGTCAGATAAACTCACACTCGTGATAGGCGCCTCTACCCAGCCCGACCGCTATGCCAATAAAGCCATCCGCATGCTACGCTCTCACGGCCACTCCGTGGTAGGCGTAGGCCGCGACCAGGGTACCGTGGTAGACGTGCCCATACAGGCGGAGGCTCCCGCCGGGCTGCACCCGGACACGGTGACCCTCTATATCAATCCGCGCATACAGAAAGACTACTATGACAAGGTGCTGGCGCTAAAGCCTAAGCGCGTGATCTTTAACCCCGGTACGGAGAATGCTGAGTTTGAAACACTGCTGCAAAAGAACGGCATAGAGCCTGTAGAGGCCTGTACGCTCGTGCTGCTATCTACCAATCAATACTAAATCATATCAACCCACAAAACATGAAGAATACAGAAGGCATGCTCCAGCCCGGAGCGCTCAAAGACAAGAATATCATCGTGACCGGAGGAGGCACAGGCCTGGGCAAGGCCATGACACGCTACTTCCTACAGCTCGGTGCGCGCGTGGTGATCACGAGTCGTAAACTCGATGTGCTGGAAGCTACCGCCAAAGAACTGGAGGCTGAGACCGGCGGCAAATGTGTAGCGCTGCACTGCGACGTAAAGAGCTACGATGAGGTGGAAGCGATGGTAAACAAAGCTATAGAAGCGCTGGGCAGCGTAGATATACTGGTCAATAACGCCGCAGGCAACTTCATCTCTCCTACAGAGCGCCTGTCTGCTAATGCTTTCAAGTCTATCATAGATATCGTGCTAAATGGCTCGATCAACTGCACACTGGCGCTGGGCAAGATCTGGATCGCACAGAAGCAAACAAATAAGGTAGTGCTGAATATGTCTACGACTTACTCATGGACGGGTTCAGGATTCGTAGTGCCATCTGCTACGGCTAAGGCCGGTGTGCTGGCCATGACCCGCTCGCTGGCAGTAGAGTGGGCCAGGTATGGTATCCGAATGAATGCTATCGCACCGGGACCATTCCCTACCAAGGGTGCCTGGGACCGTCTGGCTCCCGGCGACTTCAAGGAGCGCTTTGACCTGATCAAGCGCGTGCCATTGCGCCGCGCAGGTGAGCATCAGGAGCTGGCCAACCTGGCTGCCTATCTCGTGTCAGACTACTCTGCCTATATCAATGGCGAGGTGGTGACCATAGACGGTGGCGAGTGGCTACAGGGTGCCGGCGAGTTCAGCATGTTTGAGGGTGTGAAGCCGGAGGAGTGGGACTTTATAGAGTCTATGACGCGCAAGGCTAAGAGCGAGTAAATACTGTTTTTAACCGCCAAAGCGCGGAAACGCAAAAGATATCTAGTGCATTGGGCGCTGACGGCCTTGTGGTCGGATCTATGTCCGCCCCCGGCAACAAAAGCGGGCACATTAGTACATTCGGGATTAGCACACTATCTTGCGCGCTAATGACATTCCACGACTTCAACTTCAATCCGGACCTCGTAGAGGGGCTCTCTGCGATGGGCTATACCAAGCCGACTCCGATACAGGAGCAATCCATACCCGTAATACTGCATGACCGCGACCTGATAGCCTGCGCCCAGACGGGCACCGGCAAGACAGCAGCCTACCTCCTGCCTATCCTTCATAAGATAGTCAACAGTGACCATCGCCACCTCAATACCCTGGTCATAGCACCCACGCGGGAGCTGGCACTGCAGATAGACCAGCAGATAGAGGCGCTGGGGTACTTTATCAATGTGAGCTCCATCACTGTGTACGGTGGTGGCAGCGGCATAATATGGGAGCAGCAGAAGCGCGCTATGCAGCTGGGCACCGATATCGTGATAGCCACGCCGGGCCGCCTGCTCTCCATGCTGAATGTGGGCGACATCAATTTCAAGCACCTGGAGCACCTCGTGCTGGATGAGGCTGACCGTATGCTGGATATGGGCTTCTATGATGACATCGTGCGTATCATCAGCTACCTGCCGGAAGACAGGCAGACGATCCTTTTCTCTGCTACCATGCCTCCGAAGATCAGGACACTGGCCAACCAGATCCTGAAAGATCCGGCAGAGATCAATATCGCTATCTCAAAGCCGGCAGACGGTATTTTGCAAATGGCGTACATGACGTATGACCAGCAGAAGTTCGGCCTGCTAAAGCATATCTTCCAGGAGAAGGAATACAAAAGCGTGATCATCTTCTGCTCGCGCAAGGAAACCGTGAAAAGGCTCGCCAATGAACTGAAGCGCATCATCCCATCGCTGCAGGCATTCCACTCTGATCTGGAGCAGGAGCAGCGCGAGGAGATCATGCGAAACTTTAAGAACAAGCAGCTACAGGTGCTCGTAGGCACTGACATCCTCTCCCGCGGTATAGATGTGGAGGGTATAGACCTGGTGATCAACTATGACGTACCACCAGATGGTGAGGACTACATCCACCGGATAGGCCGTACGGCACGCGCCGCTACGACAGGTACGGCTATCACGCTGATCAATGATATGGACCAGCAGCGCTTTGCCAGTATAGAGCGCCTGATAGGCCGCGAGATACCCAAGACGATCATACCTGCTGCCCTCGGTGAGGGTCCTGCATATACACCGGGCATCCGCCGTAGTGGTGGCGGTGGCAATGGACGTGGCGGCGGCAAACCACAACAAAAACGCCACGGCGGAAACAAACACTCCCATAGCGGTGGCGGCGGACAGCATAAACATGGGAGCGGCAATGGCGGCGGTCAAAATCAAAACAGACAGTAAGGCGGTGGAGGAAATCCTGACGGACAAAAACCGCAACATAAGAAGCACCATCACAATGGACCAAGAAATGGTCCGCGTCCACAAGGTGACAGACCACAAGGCAACGCAAATAACAATACTGACAAGCCTGCTCAATAACAGCTAAAGGCTGTTGGTTTTATTCCTTTTCGCTACGAAATCTGACCCAAAGTTGGATTTTCATCATGGCACCTTTTTGTTTTAAAAATCTTCTGGCTATAAAATCCGGGCCGGCGATATGCCTCGTAAGTGATTATATCTTTTCACTAAAACAAAAAATAATCATGAAGAGGAACATCCTTAAAACAGCAGGTATGCTCGCGATAGCAGTATGCCTCACTCTGACCGCCACGGCAGGTGGTGGTCCTGTGACAGTAGGTGGCGCACCTATGTATCCCACTAAAAACATCATAGAAAATGCAGTAAACTCTAAAGACCATACCACACTGGTAGCAGCGGTGAAAGCCGCCGGGCTGGTAGAAACGCTCTCCGGCAAAGGTCCCTTTACTGTTTTCGCACCTACCAATGAGGCATTCAATGCGCTGCCTGCAGGCACTGTAGATGGACTGCTAAAGCCGGAAGCAAAAGGCACACTGACCAAAGTGCTCACCTATCATGTGATAGCTGGCAAATACGACTCTGATGCCTTGGCAAAAGAGATCAAAGCCGGCAACGGTACCGCCAAACTAAAAACTGTAAGTGGCGGCTATCTGACTTTCAAAATGAGTGGTAAGAATATCACTGTGACAGATGAAGGCGGCGGTACTGCTACTGTCACTATACCTAATGTGTATCAGTCTAATGGTGTGATACACGTAGTAGACAAAGTACTGATGCCTAAGATGTAAAAGCGATCAGCTATAAATTTGACAGCATGGCCCTATGGTCATGCTGTTTTTATTTTGTCGCGTAGACTTTGAGCATCTCCCTCTCCAGCAGATCAGCCCATCCGGCATACATACGGCCTGAAGGGTGGAGGTTATCATTGGCTATGAGAGCTGGATCGTCAGCAGCTTTTTTAGAGAATGGATTGATGTCGGTGAAGTGTGCCTTCTCTTTAGCCGTTATTTCCTTTGCTATGGCGTTGTAATCATCTATCTCACTGCCGATAGCTGCGGCACTGCGGCCCTTGGCGTCATTGTGACCGAAGGGGGTAACGCCATAGTCCGGGATAGATACTACGAAAATGTGATCAGGGTTACCTCCTGCATATTTTACAGCAATGTCGAGCAGCTCTTTGAATTCCCTTTTGTACTGCTCGTGATCATAGCTGCGGTACTGATTATTGACGCCTATGAGCAGTGTGACTGCATCAAAGGTGCCTGAAACATCTGCCTCGGCTATGGCGTGCTTCAGCTCGTCTGTGGTCCAGCCGGTCCTGGCTATGATATGCGGGGTGGAGAAATGTACGCCCTGCTTATCGAGTAGTTTTACGGTTTGATTGGGAAACCTTTCTGACTCAGCTACTGACTCACCGATGGTGTAGGAGTCTCCGAGACAGAGCATTGTTTTAGCTGTGCTTTTTGTCATTGCGGTACGGGAATTGCGCATATCGATAGCGTGAGCAAATATCACACTGAAAACCATGATGCAAAACATTTGCACATAAATGAGTGTCTTGCTTTTCATGCCTTTTATTCTTTAATTCAAATATATCTATTTGATTTGGACCAGCTAAATATACTGCTATGACAAATAACCTCCCACTGAGTGAGCGCAAGTTTGATTACTTCTTTATCGTCATGTTCTCGCTGTTCTTTATCACGTCTATGATATCTGACCTCTGGCCGACTATCATGGGTAGCCTGGATGCCAGTAGCACCAATGTCTTTGTGCAGATGAACTATGGCTATGCGAAAGATTGTGATCCGCTATTCCTCACACCGCCGGTATGGATGCGCTTTGTGACGGGGCTTTCTGCCTTTGTCTATGGGCCGTTTTACCTCGTGCTGGTCTGGGCTTTTATCAAAGGGTATAACAGGATACAGGTGCCCGCCATCATGTATGGCACCGCGATAGCAGTCATCACAGGTGTGATCGTATACGGCGTTGAGTTCTTTGGCGAGCCTGAGTGGAGGTGCCAGAATCCGGGTAAATTCCTGCCGCTGAATACGCCTTATATACTTATCCCTATCCTGCTCATCATAAGGATGAGAAAGGAATTTCCTTTTACCCGTAAGTTTTAGTGACTGTAGCCGAGTTTGGCCTTCAGTTCATCAGAGAGAGTAGGCAACTTGCCGCGCTCTATGAGGAAGGATGTGAGGCCCGCAAACTCAGCAAAGATGTGATGCTTCATCAGCGCGCCACTGAGGTAGTCCTTGCCTGTGCTGCCTCCGGTGCCTGTGCGCATACCTATGATACGGTGCACCATGCTCATATGGCGGTAGCGCCAGATGGAGAGGCACTCGTCTATCTCCAGCAGTACATTGAGCAGGCCGAATGGCAGCTGCAGCAGAGGATAGTCACGATAGAGCATGATAAAGAGTGCCGCACGGCGCGCCCTCGGGCTGAGCGCCCACTCCGGTTTGCGCTCGTCTCCCATCATGAGCTGGTCAAACACCTGCATATTATTCTTCTCAGCCGGATTGAGGCTTTGCTCATATATCTCGCGATACTTATTCCAGAATTCATTCTGATCCTTGCCCTCCCAGTATTTAGGATCGTCAAAGAACGGCATGCGTTCCAGCCACTGATCGATCAGAGCGATCATAGGTGTCTTCTTCTCTGCATCACGGATCTTGACCACATCCTCAGGGCGCAGCTGTGAGATATAGTACTCCTGACCGTGGCGGTTTTCCATCTTGAGGCCGAGGAGCGCCTCCAGTATCTTGAACTGAATGCTCTGGAAGCCTGACGCAGGGCGGAGCTGATCGCGAAAGTCAAGGAAGTCCAGCGGCGTCATGGTTTCGATGATGTCTATCTGACCCACCAGCAGCTGGAGGATAGTCACAACCCGCTTCAGGCGGTGATGCACCGTGTAGAGATCCGGGGAGTTGTCTGCTATGTGCGATTTTGCCATGATACCGGCCACAGACTCTACCTCAAAAAGTATCTGCTTGAACCAAAGCTCATAGGCCTGATGGATCACTATGAAGAGCATTTCGTCATGAGCGCCCTGGCTATCGGGGCGGGCGCTTTCGAGCTGCTGTGCGTTGAGTATTTTATCGAGCTGGAGGTAGTCGCTATAGTAGACGCCGTCTTTCATTGCTATTGTATTTGGGAGGTAAGATTAGGCAATAATTGCCCGATGTGGTAATCTTACGAACAAAGCGACTGTCAATCACGGTGATGACTTTGGTCAGGGTATTTCTGCGAGACATGCAGATTTTCCTGGTCCTTATCTAACATTAGCTGTGTTTCCCTACATTTACCTCGATGAAAGTGGTCATACTTGGTTCTGCACATCCGCTGCGCGGAGGGCTCGCTGCCTACAATGAGCGGCTAGCCCGTGAATATATCCGTCAGGGACATTCTGTCGTCATATACACCTTTAGCCTCCAGTATCCTGATTTCCTCTTTCCCGGTACGACTCAGTACTCTGACCAGCCGGTACCGGATGACCTGTATATACATGTGCGGGTAAATAGTGTCAATCCTTTCAACTGGTGGAGCGTGGGCCATGAGATCAAAAAACTCAAAGCCGACCTGCTGATCATCAAATACTGGCTACCGTTTATGGCGCCGTGCCTGGGTACCATAGCACGCATCGTACGCGGAAATAAAAAGACGAAGGTCGTCTCCATCATAGACAATATCATCCCGCATGAAAAACGGATAGGAGACTTTGCGCTGTCAAAATATTTTGTGGGAGCAGTAGACGGGTTCATAGCTCAGTCCCGCTCGGTGCTGGAGGACCTCAATAAATTTGATAGCAGCAAGCCAAAGATATTTTCGCCGCATCCGCTGTATGACAACTTTGGTCCGGTAGTAAACAAGGCGGAAGCTATAGAGAAGCTGGGCTTGCAGATGAACGGTCTATATATCCTCTTCTTTGGTTTCATAAGGGACTACAAGGGGCTCGACCTGCTGCTGCATGCCATGGCAGATCCGCGTGTAAAGGAGACCGGTGTGGAGCTCATCGTGGCCGGTGAGTTTTATAATAATGCGCAGCCATACCTGGATCTGATAGATCAGCTGGGCATACGTGACCGGGTGGTTCTGCGCACGGACTTCATACCTGACGATATGGTGCGGTATTACTTCTGCGCAGCAGACATGGTAGTGCAGCCGTATAAACATGCTACGCAGAGCGGCGTGACGCAGATATGCTACCACTTCAACCGGCCCATGCTGGTCACCAATGTAGGCGGCCTACCCGAGATCGTGCCGCATGATCGGGTGGGATATGTGTGCGAGCCGGAGCCGGATGCCATAGCCGCTGATCTCAGCCGCTTCTACACAGAGCATAAGGAATCCTTATTTTCAGAAAATATCAAAAGTGAAAAACTGAAATATACGTGGCAGGCGATGTTGGAAAACATCAAAAAAGTGGCGGGCATTTTATGATTTGTGACAATATTGTGACAAAGTGGATTGTTTGAGCGTTAATTTACCGACAAAATTATGACCTTAGGCAAAAGGCACTGATTCTTAGCTACTTTATCCTTAATATTACCCACATATTTACTAAACAAAAACAAATACACATTACATGAAAAAAATCTTCTCTCTACTTGTAGGAAGTTTTCTGGTCTTAGGAGCGATGGCGGGCACTAATATTTCACATCCTGTGAAAGTGGCCAAGACAGCTCACTTCCCATCTGGCAGCAATGGCTCCAGGGCGCTCTCTTGCGATACGATTTTTAACGTAGACTTCAACTCCGCTGACTCTAACGCTTACATCTACCCGCTGGACTCACCTAACGCCGGCTATGCTGATGGCAACGGTGCCCTCTATGCAGGTCCGGCTGGCTCACTGGCTATCACTCATGTGGGTGAAGGTTTTGTGACTGCAGCTAACTCTTACGCTACAAACGCGGTCGCTTTCTTTGGTGTAGTACAACTCAATACCAATGCCTCTGACTCAGCCCTGCCGGTGACCGCTTATATTTATGATTCTACAGGTACGAGCTATTTTGGCACTTATGGCCCGGGTAACGCTATAGACTCATCTACTGTGACGACAGGTAGCATTATCACTAATCAAGGCGTAGGTATTTTTAGCTTTACCCACCATGCAGTGCTGCCTGGCAAAAACTTCTTTGTTATGCTCAAGCTCCCTCGCGTAACGGGCGATACGCTCGTAGTGCTCACTACTGATGGAACTACCGGTAATGGCCGCGCATGGCTCGGCGCTTCAGGAGCATTCCTGCAGCTGGATAGCATCGCTCAGGGCAACCCGGGCAACTGGATCACTGTAGCTACATGCGTACAGCCAACTGCTATCCATGACCTCTCTGGTGTATCTGAGCTGAATGTGTACCCTAACCCATCTTTCGGCAAGGTGAACGTAACATTCAACATGGAGTCTGCATCTGATGTAGCTGTATCAGTGACAAGCATCACAGGCAGCAAGGTATATGAGTCATCTGACAAGGCTGTATCTGTATACAACAAGACCCTCGACCTGAGCGGTGTAGCTCCGGGTGTATATATCGTGAATATCAAAACTGCTACCGGCACTATCAATCGCCGTGTATCTATCCAGTAATCCGCGATAGAGATATATTTTTCATAGCCCTCTCAGGAATCTGAGAGGGCTTTTTGTTTACTGCCCGCACCAGCAAGTATATAGTTTGGTTATATTTACGACCATGATCATAAGAAGCAAAGCGCCACTGCGGCTCGGACTGGCCGGGGGCGGTACAGATGTGAGCCCATACTCTGACCAGTTTGGCGGAGCGATACTCAATGCTACTATAGGCATGTATGCCTACGCCACCATACGACCTACTGACGATGGCAAGATAACCCTCATAGCTACCGACCGTGATGAGCGGTACGTGTACGATGCGCTGGAGGTACTGCCTATAGATGGCAATCTGGACCTGGCCAAGGGTATCTATAACCGGATCGTGAAAGACTTTACGCAAAAGGCGCTGTCATTTGAGCTGACCACCTTTGTAGATGCGCCTCCGGGGTCAGGACTTGGCTCTTCATCTACACTGGTGGTGGCGATCATCGGGGCTTTCGTAGAGTGGCTAAAGCTGCCGCTAGGCGAGTATGACATCGCGCACCTGGCCTACTCTATAGAGCGCGAGGACCTGGGTATGGCCGGTGGCAAGCAGGATCAATATGCAGCCACATTCGGAGGAGTGAACTATATGGAGTTTACCGGCAATGATAAAGTGATAGTAAACCCGCTCCGTGTAAAGGAAAAATGGCTGCATGAGCTGGAGAATAACCTGGTACTGTTCTTTACGGAGACATCGCGCCTATCGTCCTCGATCATAGAGAAGCAGCGTGAGAATGTGTCCAGCAAAAATGAAAAATCTATAGAAGCCATGCATCAGCTCAAGGAGCAGTCTATCCGCATGAAGGAAGTACTGCTACGCGGCGAGGTGGACCGCATAGGGGAGATACTACATGAGAGCTGGCAGCATAAAAAGCAAATGGCTGAAGGCATCAGCAACTCGCAGCTGGATTTCATCTACGAAACCGCTATCAACGCGGGAGCTACGGGTGGCAAGGTAAGCGGTGCCGGCGGTGGAGGATTTATGATGTTCTATGCGCCCTATACAGCAAAATATAACGTGATCTCAGCCCTCAATCAGCTAGGCGGAAAGGTAATGCGCTATACGTTTACCAATATCGGCGTCACTACCTGGACGATCTGACGGGTACTACCAGCGCTTGCCGATGTGAAAAGAAACGTACAGCCCCAGGAAAAGAAAGTGATTGGACTGTTCATTGACATAGATAGGCACCTTTTTGTAGAAAATATCGAGTGACACCCCAGCCTCAATCGCCTTGACAAATGCATCTCTGGAACCCCAGTCAAAGTTGAGCCCTGTGCGGGCATGGCCCCCCAGGATAGGCCTCATCTCACTCAGCCCCTTTGATATCGGTGATGCCTCATCTATGACATTCTGATCCAGAAAAACGTCCTTAGTGGCAGCAGAGTACTTTTGCGCCACTATTATGACAGGAAACGACCCTTTGGTAGCCGGGTCGTTATTAGGATAGTCTATATTGAGATAATAAGGCTTGGCGAGGCCAAGTACGCCGCCTACAAATCCTTCCCAGCTGAGACGGACGCCATTGCGGATCGCCTTATCTGCTATGGCCCGCTCAAAACCGTAGGAAAACCTGATCTCATGAAATTTATTTTGTACGCCAAAGTAGTAATCCCTGCCCGTTTCCGTATAGGCTGGATATGCTTTGGTCTTTTTGTCACGGTAATCTATATGCCACTCATACTCCAGCATGAAAAGGTGGGTCTTGTAGATATTTTTGATCAGGCCGTACTGGAGATAAAAGCCGAGGCCGGTAGACTGGAGGCGCAGCCCTCCTACCATCTGGCGGCGAAACATATAGTCCTTTTGCGCCTGCATTTTGGGGCTATCAGCCTTTTGAGCAGACATCTCCATAGAGCCGAGCATCATGACAACCAGAATAAACAGGGCACATTGTCTCATCTTTACAAATCTACATTTTTCCTTCCATATTGAGACGTGTGCCGGTGTTAATCCGGTTGCCTTCGCCGTGCTATGTGTTTTACTACCTTTGCCTCCTCATCAAAGTGACACCATCATGACAGCAGAGATCATCTACGAGGGCCAGCTCCGTACCCGCTGCCGCCATACCCAGTCCGGTACTGAGATCGTGACTGATGCCCCTACTGACAATCATGGCAAGGGGGAAGCCTTCTCTCCTACTGACCTGACGGCTACCTCACTGGCTGCATGCATCATCACCACTATGGGTATCAAGGCTAATCAGATGGAGCTGGACATAGATGGTGCCCGCGCTGAGGCTACCAAAGTGATGGCCTCAGATCCCCGCCGTATAGCAGAGATACACGTCTCTATCCATATGCCTGCCAAAAACTATACAGAGAAAGACCGCCAGATCATGGAGCACATAGCACATACCTGCCCGGTAGCGCTCTCCCTGCATCCTGACCTGAAGCAGGTGGTGACCTTCTATTGGTAGGCTATCAATAAAGGATGCCGGGAAGGTAAAACAGAACTAAACAAAGGGGTAAATCAT
This sequence comes from uncultured Chitinophagaceae bacterium, assembly GCA_964537475.1. Classification (GTDB taxonomy): domain Bacteria; phylum Bacteroidota; class Bacteroidia; order Chitinophagales; family LD1; genus UBA1941. The sequence continues at coordinate 789,363 of CAZIBY010000001.1, forward strand.
CTGCGCGTCAGAAGGATCAGGCAGTATATCAGGCCTGCAATAGGAGTCAGTACAAGCCCGAGGAGAAAAGCTATCCAGAAGCCGCTGCGCCAGTTGGCACCGCTCAGCACCGCTGCTACTATACCAAATAGTAATACAAAGCCGACGTACTGTACAATATCCCTAAAGTTCAACATAAAAAAGGTACCTGCAAAAGTCCTATCGCATGAGCACAGTACGAGAGTCAGCAGAAGCGTAACTGACAATACTGCCCAATGGGTCTTGATCCTGCTATATGTATTATGCTGGCTGGGGTGCATGCTCTTCTGATTTGAAGTCTATGACAATGCCATTGCGTGTGCCGGGTATCCGCTTAGGAACGAATGCAGGTATCTCACGGAGCTCTAGTGGCGCTACAAACGCATGCTGCAGTGCCAGCGGTGTGATCTCCCTTACCTTCTCCCCTGTCAGGTAAAAGTGAGTCAGAAACATCATATCGTCTCTATAGTTATTAAATAACCATTCAGAAAATTCTGCTCCGCCTAGTTTCACGAGGATGGTATAGGCATAGCAGTTAGCCTCCCACTCATATACCTGTAGCCTCTTCAGTAGCTCCTCATCCGGATGCATATGCAGCACACAGCCCAGCTCCATCTTCTCCTCGCTGAGGCCCCATTGTATGCAGTGACCTATCATATGGAGTACGTTGAAGAGTTCCTCCTCGTCATCCAGCTGAAAGGATATCCAGATATTGGTACCATCCATATCTCCTTTGAAGTATGGATCGAGTTTAGTAGAATCATGTATATCCAGGCCTATCTCAGTGGCATATTGACGTGCCCTGAGGAGTATAGGAGTGTATTGATTGGTTGCTTCCATCACTATACGACAGTCTCCAGGTAGTTGACGATTTCAGTAAATTTTGCACTCTTCCGCGTGTCTTCGTTGCGCTCACCCAGGCCCACTTTGACATGTGCCTTGATGATGCTCGGGTTAGCCTGCATCACGAGAATATCATTGGCCAGGAAGGTCGCCTCCCGCTCATCATGTGTGACGAGCAGGACTGTAGGATTGAGGTCGGACAGTTCACTCTTATAGAATATCTCTATGAGAAAATCCTGCATTTTTCGCCTATTGGTGGTATCCAGCGCGGAAAACGGCTCGTCCATCACAATGATATTCGGATTAGCCACCAGACTCCTGGCTATGGCCACACGCTGTAGCTGCCCGCCTGAGAGCTGTGGTGCTTTCGCGTACTTATTCTCATGCCCATCCAGACCTACTATCTTGATCATATCCATAGCACGGGCTTCGGCCTCCTTTTTTGCTATACCGCGCAGGGTCAGAGGCAGCGCCACATTTTGCAGCACAGTATACCACTCCAGTGACGATGGGGTCTGAAATACCATTGGTATGGTATCCTTAGGTGTCAGTGATTTGCCTGCCAGTAGTATCTCTCCGGAGGTAGGCTGCTGTAGCCCTGTCAGGTACCGGAGAATGGTAGACTTGCCACAGCCAGACTCTCCCATTAGTGCCACAAACTGGCCCTTGTCCTGTATATCCTCTATAGCGACGGAAAGGTTGTCAAAAAGGTTATATGGTTTCCCGTTCTTATCGAGATATGTCTGTGTTACATTCTTTAGCTCGATGATATTATTAGAACCGCTGTAGTTTTTCACGAGTATTTGAATCTAAAAAGTAGCCAATCAATAAATTTAAAAAGACGGTCCTGCAGGATGCCTATGGTAATGATGATGAATACCACTGCATAGGTCATACCTATATAGCTCTGTCGGTCCGCGAGAAATATAAGGCTGCCCAGGCCACCTTGCACATTTTTGAGCTCTGCCACGATGATGTAGGTCCAACTGATACCCACCAGTATACGGATATCATCTGAGAGCCGGGCTATGACCGAGGGCCACTGTACGTGTACAAATGTCTGCCATCGGCTCGCACCCAGTGTCTTCATCATCTGCAGGTGGACAGGATTGATCTCTATGATACGCTGCACTATGACCGGCACCAGGTACACCCAGATACCAAATGCGAGAAAGTTGATCTTGGTCCAGATGGTGAGGCCGCTGAGAGCGATGAAGATGCCACCCAAGGCAGTGATAGGTATGAAGCGGAGCGAATCTATCTGCTGGCTAAACATTTTGCGTGCCGTCTCCGACAGCCCGAGAGCGAAACCTACAGGCAATGCGAGCGCTACAGAGAGGATGTAACCTGCAAAGTTTATCTTAAGTGAAAAGAGGATATTGCCCACCAGGTCGTCCTCCTTCGCCATATGAATCAGGGCATCCAGTGTAGCCCATGGCGACGGGAGTATGTGGCTATTGACCAATCCCAGGGCACAGATGAGCGACCATATCAGGATGAGTATGACCCACCCTGATACATTCAGTATTGTATTCCTCATTGCCAGATGAAGTTAAAATCAGTGCGACGGTTGCGGGCACGGCATACTTCATCAGCATTGGCTTCACAGCCGTCCACAGGTTTGGACTGGCCATTCCCTACCACGATAAACTTGTTGCGGCTGAACTTGTACTCACCTACCAGGTAATCTACGACGGCCTGAGCACGACGATCGGATAATACTTTATTAGCTGCAGGATTACCTACATTATCTGTATTGCCCTCTACGCGGATACGAGCATTTGCCAGGCCTTGCGCCAGAGGAGCTACCTCGCGGTTGATCACTGCGATATTTTCATCACTGAGGGAAGCCGATCCGGTAGGGAAATTCAATGTTATGACTTTGGTACCTTGAGCCGGGGCTTTAGCATCTGCTGCTGTAGGCGGAGCAAACTGAGGTGCATCCGGCGCGCCCTCTGTAGGGTCATTTACTAGTGATTCGTCTTTCAGTAGCTCCTCTATGACTGAGCCGTCTGATACCGACCGCCATGCAGCAGGTGATTTGGCCAGGCCGGCAGCGGTATACTTTACAGCCATGCGGCCGTACATTTTATCGCCCGTCACCCCCTTGAATGATGGGTCAAAGCCAAAGAATTTTTTATTGTCATCCAGCGTGCAGAACCTGATCTTGCCTGCAGAGAGGGCAGCAACATCTACTGGAAAATCAAAGCCCTTTGCAAAAAGTTTGTTTGCGCTATCACGTACGGCGGTGTTAGAATTGATCTGTCCATTGCCTACCAGCCATGCCTTGACGAGTTTAGTGACTTTGTCTCTTTTGGCATTCAGATTATCTTCTGTGATCAGGAGACCATCAGCTATGATCTGAGGAGCAGTAGCCGTACTGATCAGTACTTTGGCTCCTTTGATCGCTCCGGCACAATCTTCATCATCAGGCGCCCATACCACAGCCGCATCACACGAGCCGGCTTTGAATGCATTAGCTGCTTCCACACCGTCTGCTACCTTGTAGGCATCTATATCGCTGAGCTGCAGACCCGCCGTCTCTAGTACATTGATGAGAAGGGTATTGGATGCCGTACCAATAGCGTAGGCCACTTTCTTACCTTTCAGGTCAGAAACGTTTTTGATCGCCTTATTGACTACTATGGCGTCTGCTCCCCTGCTCTCGTTTACCTTCATGATCTCTTTTACTTTGAGTTCGAGCAACTGACTGCTGGAGCTCATCTCTATAGGCAAGGCATCTGTAGTGCAGTACACCATATCCAGAGCGCCGGCCTTCAGGCCATCACGTGTATCAGCTACCACATCCATTTTTTTGATCTGGAGTTTGATGCCGTATTCTTTGTAGAGGCTGCTCTCTGTATTGGGCTCCATGCCGCCATTCATATAGAGGATACCCTCCATACCTGGAAATGTATTGTAGGCGAGTACAAGATCCGCTTCCTTGCTCACATCCAGCTTGGAAGACTCTACCTTCTTTTGTGCTTTATCGAGCACGCCGTATTTGGTCAGCACTTTGTGCAGGCCAAAAAATCCTCCTGCTACGATAAGGGCTAAAACTACCCATCCGAGTGGGGTGACTGATTTAAGCATATTATTTAGGTTAAATTGGTTTATAATTTATTGATCAGAGATTAAACTTTTTAGAGCCATCACTGGCTGAGGAGGCGGCCTTTGCAGTATTGCCACCGCCTAGCATAGTAGAGAAGTCTGGCAGCATCAGTGCGTCACTTTTCATATACTGCTCTATCTGAGCGAGGCCCTGATCCTGCACCGCCTGACGCTCCACGCGGATATTGCCTAGAATATCTTTAGAGTTCTTCTCAAAGTCCTCTATGCGCGCTATATACTGTGAGGTAGTGGTCTCTAGCTGTTTGATGGACTCATTATAAACTTTAGATGCCTCAGTATTCCCATTAGTAAACTCATCAGCCTGATTGAGCGCGGCGGCCATATCCTTTAGATTAGCGTATTCTTCACGCTTACGCTCTATGGTATAGCGTAGTTTCTCTATGGAGTATTTCCAGTTTTCCGATAGTTCGCTCAGGTACTCCGTGTTCTTTACCAGTTTCTCATAGATAGGCATATAGAGGGCCAGGCTCTGCTGGTCAGTAGCTACTTTGGTCCCGGCCAGTGAGGCTATCTGCTGCTCCCCTTGAGTGATAGCAGCTTTGCCCTTAGCCAGGTTTTCCTGTATGTCGCTTTGGAGGTCTTTGATCATGCGGTCCATCTTCACTTTCTTGCCTTCCAGGCCTACCCGCACCTCCTCCAGGTTGTTGCGCTTATTCTCCAGCATGTCTGCATAGCGGTCCATGACAGAGAGGGGGTCCATTTTGATTAAAAACTTGGTCAGGTTCCAGGAGAGTGTCTTGAAAAAAGCCCAAACCATAAAAGGATTGGTCACGACATAAAGTGTGACTAGTACCAGGGGCGTACCAAGGAATATAAGATAGTAGATATTCTTCATTGCCTCCAGTATAGTAGGCAGAAATGTATTGATAACTACTGCTATGGCATATACACATCCGGCCATGAGAAGGATGGCGATGCCTTTTTGTACCGGAGTAGTTTGTTCGGGAGCCTTATATTGTTGGATTTCCATGTAGGTATGTTTGGATTTTGGTTATACGATCATTAATAATAGCTACTTTGTTGGACAGAGCATATTCAAAAGCTTGTTTCTCCACATCTATAGAGCTCGAGGCAGCAAATACGTCCTGATTCATTTGCTCGATCTGCCTGCTATTGGCTTCGATCTTACTATTCAACTCCGCATTCTCTGCCGTGAGCTTTTGTATCTCTGCCTTTTTGTTCTCTACTTTCTCGCGGATCGCTGTGGCCAGCTCATTCTGAAAGGACTGATTTTCCTTGCTCAAAACGCTAAGGTAGTCACGGCCGGTGCTTTCCAGCGCCTGTGCATCTATACCCATGGCCTTGATAGGCAGATACGCAAATTCATATTTCTGCTGCTCAGTGAGCGGCTTGCCGTCAAAGCTATTCAGTGCTTTGTGAAACTCAAGAAAATCGACACCCGGCTGATTTGCCTTATCGAGTACATCTTCCAGGTATTTGCTATAGTCCGTATTCGATTTAGCTACGGGAGGTGTGCTGTCTCCCATAGATACTACCGTGGTAGGCTGGACGATGGGTTTGATGATGGGGGCTTGCTGGTCCTCAGGATCTTCGCCCTCCTTTTTTAGAAGTCCTAGCTTCTGAAAAATGTTTGCCATAGTTGAATTGGGTTTACAGTATATACCAGGATGGGACAAAACCTGATCCTGAATAGTATATAACTGATAAGTATAAATGTAAATATAAAAGATTCAGTCGCTTTTACTAAAAGCCTGAATTATGTTTTATGTCACGGAGGCATGGCTGCAAAGTGATGTGATAGCTAGGTAGACGGGCATTAATTTGATTTATTTGCAATAGCTTCCGTTTTAACAATTCACCCCTATAAAACTACACATGCAGATCAAAGACATCACATCCTACCTGGAGCGTATCGCTCCCCTGCCGTATCAGGAGAGCTATGATAATAGTGGCCTGATAGTAGGTGATAAAAATGCCACAGTAAAGAAGGTTCTCCTCTCGCTGGATTGTACGGAGGCAGTAGTAGAAGAAGCCATCCGTGAGAAATGCCAACTGATCATAGCGCACCACCCTATTGTATTCTCCGGCCTGAAAAAGCTGAACGGCAAAAACTATGTGGAGCGTACGGTGATAAAGGCCATCAAGCATGACATAGCCATCTATGCCATCCATACCAACTATGACAATGTAGAGGTCGGCGTCAATGCCATGATCTGTGAGAAACTGGGGTTGACAGATTGCCGCATACTAGCTCCCAAAAAGGGACTGCTGAAGAAGCTCTGTACCTTTGTGCCGCATGAGCACCACGAGACGGTGCTCGGGGCACTTTTCGCAGCAGGCGCAGGCCATATCGGGCACTACTCAGAGGCGAGTTTCAGCATGGGCGGTATAGGTACTTTCAAAGGAGACGATACGACGCATCCTGCTGTAGGCAAAAAAGGTGTACGCGAGCATGTGGAGGAGGCCAAGATCGAAGTGATCTTCCCGGGCCACCTACAGGCACAGGTAGTGCGGGCACTGCTGGAGGCACATCCGTATGAGGAGGTAGCCTATGACGTGGTAGCGCTGGAAAATGAACTACAGACCGTAGGTAGCGGTATGATAGGCCGCCTGGCCAAGCCAATTGACGAACTGGCATTTCTCAAAAAAGTGAAAAAACAGCTCGGTGCCGGCGTGGTGAAGCATACGGCTCTTCTGGGCCGACAGGTGACGACGGTGGCTGTTTGCGGAGGGTCGGGGAGGTTCCTGCTCCCTAACGCAATATACTCAAAAGCAGATGTTTATATCACATCTGACATCAAATACCATGAGTTTTTTGACGCTGACGGGCAGATCCTGCTGGCAGATGTGGGCCACTATGAGAGTGAGCAGTTCACCCCTGCTTTATTATATAGACACTTATCGGAAAAATTTAGTACATTTGCGTTCCTTTTATCCAAGGCGGAAACTAATCCGGTAAAATATATCTAAAGAATGGCAGCAACAAAAGAAAAAGAACTCTCTGTAGAAGAGAGACTGAACCAACTCTGGAACCTCCAGCAGATAGATACCAAAGTAGACAAGATAAAGATCCTGAAGGGTGAGCTCCCTGAGGAAGTACAAGTACTGGAAGACGTGATAGCTGGCCTCAACGTACGTCTGGGCCACCTGAATGAAGAACTGGCTGAGCTGGACGAAGAAGTAGCTAACCGCAAGAATGCTAAGGCTATGGCCAAGGAGCTGATCACCCGCTATGAGAAGCAGCAAAACACGGTGAAGAACAACCGTGAGTTTGAGGCGCTGAGCAAGGAGATAGAGCTGCAGAAGCTCGAGATACAACTCTCTGAGAAGAAGATCACCGACGCTACGGGCAAGACTGATATCAAGAAAGGCCTGATAGAAGAAACTGAGGGCAATATCGCTACACGCGAGAAAGAACTGAAGGCTAAGAAGAAGGAACTCGATAAGATCATAGCTGAGACCGAGAAGGAAGAAGATGAGCTGAAGAAAGAGTCTGACAAGGCAGCCAAAAAGGTAGAAGAGCGCCTGCTGAAGGCCTACCATCGCATACGTGGTGCCTACCGCAATGGCCTGGCTGTAGTAGCCGTACTCCGCGATAGCTGCGGTGGCTGCTATGCCAAGATACCACCACAGCGCCAGGCTGAGATCCGCTCTAAGCGTCGTATCATCACCTGCGAGCACTGCGGCCGTATACTGGTGCACATAGGCGATGCAGAAAAGTAAATAACGATCAACAACTAACTATAAGCGGGATCATCGGTCCCGCTTTTTTATTGATAGCAAGGAGGAAAATATGATCACAGAACTCACATATGAAGAGTACCTGGACACGATGTCAGAAGAGATGACAGACGTGACTGAGACTACAGATGCTACGGTAGATATATGGCCGTACGTGGCCCATCTGGTAAAGCATGGAATAGTAACTGCGGAGGTACTGGAGAAGCAGGAGGTAGAAATAGTCTACTGGAACGAGGATGAGACCTTTGAGCATGTACTGCTACCTACTGACAAGGAGGAAGTCTTTGTAGTAGTGGTGGTAGACCTGGATGAAGAACTGGTGATAGGCCATCATATACTGGACCTGACCAATGAGGAGCAGGTCCCCCTGGAAGAAGAATGAGCATGGATGTCGCCGCCATACTCTCCCGCCTGAATATCGCCGCGCTCAATGAGATGCAGCAAGGCATGACGGAGGCTGTACCACAGTCGGAAAACGTGATACTGCTCTCTCCCACCGGCTCGGGCAAGACACTCGGCTTTCTGCTACCTCTGGCGGCGCTGATACAGCCTGATGTGACCGGCGTACAGGCGCTGATCGTAGTCCCCTCGCGTGAGCTCGCTATCCAGATCGAGAGCGTTTTTCGCCAGATGGGTACTGGCTACAAAGTAAATAGCTGCTATGGCGGCCACTCCGTACGTACAGAGGAAAATAACTTCAGCCACCCTCCGGCCGTGCTGGTAGGTACACCCGGCCGCATAGGTCATCATATCCGCGCTCAAAATATTGATCTGAGTAGCGTACATACCCTGGTGATGGATGAATTTGACAAGTCTCTGGAGCTGGGGTTTCAGGAGGATATCGCTTTTATAGTATCAGAGTTGCTCGTGCTGCGCAGAAAGGTAATGACATCGGCTACTGCGCTGGAGCGCATCCCTTCCTTTCTAAAAATACAACAGCCTAAGGTGCTTGACTTCACTCATGTGAAGACCTCTACCTCCGTACTGGCACTGAAGGCTGTACATGTACCAGAAGAACTGACGCGTCCTGAGGGTCTGGCGTTTCTACTGAGCAAGCTGGGAGGTGAATCAAGCATCATATTCTGCAATCACCGCGATGCCGTAAAAAGAGTGGGTGTACAGCTGCGCAGTATGAATATAGCGCACGGTATCTACCACGGAGAGATGGAACAGATAGACCGGGAGAAAGCACTCATCATGCTGCGCAATGGCAGTACCAATATACTCGTGACCACAGACCTGGCCTCGCGCGGACTGGATATACCGGAGATACGCCACATCATCCACTACCAGCTACCGGTCACAGCAGAGGCGTTTACACATCGCAATGGCCGCACGGCCCGCATGCATGCCGATGGCACCGCCTATCTGCTACTGGAGAGCAAAGATCATATCCCGGTGTTTGTGACTGGTGCCGTAGAAGATGAAGCGCTGCCTGATCGCTTCACGCCGCTACCTGAGCCGGAATGGAAGACGCTCTATATCGCTGCAGGCAAAAAGGACAAGATCAACAAGACCGATATCGTGGGCCTGCTCTTGCAAAAGGGTGGTTTACAAAAGGATGAAGTAGGCCGCATAGAGGTGCTGGACAAGGCTGCATACGCTGCTGTGGCGACCGTCAAGGCAGACATCGTACTCCGGACGATCCGCGACCACAAAATCAAAGGCAAAAAAGTGCGATTTGCCGTGGCGGATTAACACGGGGTTTACTTTGGTTTCACTACATTTACAGGATGCCTGTCATAGGCGAAACATTACACATCAACCCGTTTATGAAAAAATCTTTGTCTTTGCTTCTGGTGCTATGTACTGCCGTAGTGATGCACGCACAGTTTGCCTCACAGGTGATCTTTCAGCATTACTTTACCAAACCGCAGATAGACTCGATACTCTCTGCTCAGGGTGTGCCCGGTGGCATACTTAGCACCATATACCCTGTCAAGACCTATAAGGTGATCTATAATACTGTGGCCCCCGACAGCACTCCTACTACAGCCTCAGGACTACTGGTGGTGCCTCAGGGCACACCGTGCGACGTGCCTATGCTGAGCTATCAGCACAACAATGTATTTCGCAGAAATGATGCCCCCAGTAACTACAAATATGAATGGTTCATAGGCCTGGCAGGCGGCTCACTGGGGCTCATCACTATGCTGCCGGACGGACTAGGGCTGGGTAGCGGACCGGGAGACCACCCCTTCCTCCATCTGCAGTCAGAGGCTACACCTGTAGTAGATATGCTACGCGCAGTGCGTGAGACGGTAGATACCATGGGCGCTGCGTATAATCAGCAGCTCTTTCTGGCCGGTATCGCAGAGGGTGCATATGCCACTGTAGCTGCCAATCAATACATACAAACCTACCTGCCCCAGATTCAGGTGACTGGAGCAGGCGCCATAGCCGGGTACTATGATCTGAGCGGCACCATGAAAAATGAAATGATCCTATCTAATAACAACTATAATGACCCGTCATACCTGGCAGCACTCTTTCTGAGCTACAACCGCATCTACCATTATGCAGCCAGCGACTCCGATATTTTTGTAACTCCATATGACACTGTTTTGCCAGCGCAATACAATGGCTCCAGAGAGGCTTATCAGATCAATGGCGTGATGCCGTCTGTGCCTAATCAGGTGCTGCAGCAGGCTGTCATAGATACCCTGCAGAATGACCCCAACAACTATTTCACCCAACTGCTCAGAAAAAATGACGCCTATAACTGGACGCCCAATAACCCGATCAAGCTCTTCTTCTGCACCGCAGATGAGATCATACCGTGGCATCATACCGCAGCGGCTTATTCGCACTTTGTGAGCAATGGCTCAGTGACAGTAGACACGCTGAACGTGGGCGACACCTATGATCATAACCTTTGCGGCCAGTTCTCTACACTGGCGGCCATATCTGCTATCAGGGGCTTGATATTTGAACCTATGGTAGCTCACACTTCCTCCACGCAGGTATCCTCGGCCAGCGCGGCTGATGGCACAGCCAGTGTGACCACTACTTTTGGCAATCCGCCGTTTCACTGGCAGTGGAGCAATGGTGATACTACCTCTACCGTCACTGGCCTCACAGCCGGAGTGTACTATGTGACCACCACAGACCAGTCTCACTGCAGCCGTACAGACAGTGTGCGTGTTTCCTTTGTCAATGGCATCACTGACATCGCTGCGGCCTCGATCTCTGTCTATCCTAATCCTGCACATGACCGCATCATCGTAGATTACACGCAAGCCTCTGAGCAGCCTGTCACTATCGAGCTGCTCGATATAGATGGCCACAGTCTGCTCTCTGCTGCTACCGGTACCGGCGGCACCACAGTACTAGACCTGAGTGACCGCGAGCGCGGGGTGTATATCATCCGCATACGCACCACTGCGGGCTCTGAGCTGCATAGCAAAGTCGTACTATTATAATACATCACACATAGATCATCCTGCTAAGCCCTGCCTCCGGTGGGGCTTTCGTTTAGGTACTATCGCTGTCACAAACCCGAAAATTTTGCTTTTTTCTTTGCCGAAGGAATCGCTTATTTTCTGTCGTCTTACGAGCAAACTACAAAACACCATATAGATACCACTGCGACATATAGATGACTGAGGAGATGCTGCTGAAAGGGCTGCGTGAGCAAAATGCCACGGTCCTGCGCGAATTTGTCACGCAGTATCAGCAGCGCGTCTATAATACGGCTATCTCGTTTGTAAAGGACAGCAATGATGCCGAGGAGCTGGCACAGGATGTCTTTCTCACCGTTTGGAACTCGATAGACAATTTTCGCGGTGATGCCGCTCTCTCTACCTGGGTATACCGTATCACTGTGACCAAGTCACTGGACCTGATCAAATCCCGCTCGCGCAAGAAACGCCTTGGGTTTATCTTTTCCATAGGCGGTGAGAATACAGAGGTAGCATCAAAAACAGTAAACTGGGTGCACCCCGGGGTAATAGAAGAAAACAGGGAGAAAGCGATGTATCTCTTCCGCGCTATAGACTCCCTGCCCGAAAACCAGCGGGTCGCCTTTACCCTGAGCAAGGTGGAGCAAATGAGCCAGCGGGAGATAGCAGAGATCATGAAGCTCAATGAAGGCGCTGTAGAATCACTGCTGCAGCGGGCTAAGCAAAACCTGCGGCGGGCACTGGAGGATATCTACAAGGAACTGCATGACTAAGCTCAGGAAATCTTTAACAAGGGCAAACGAAGGAAAGGCTGGCGGATAGCGTCTATACAAATAATACGGCCATGAATAAAGACAAATGGATAGAAGCCACGCTGCATAGCGCAGACGGTATGGATCGGGCAAAGGCCCCTGACCTGCTGGCGCGCGTAGAGGCCAGGCTCGGGAGCAGGCAGGTCACTATGACCATCTCTACCGGCACGCTGTGGCGTATCGCGGCCTCTGTGATACTGCTTATAGCATTGAATATTGCGACATTGACCATTCATCCTGATACCGGCAGTGCGCATACCGGGCATATGCACGGACCGGAGGCACTATTTGGGCTGTCGGGCACCTCACATCAGGCAGATATCGGGGACTTATTTTTTGGCAGCGAAATGATGAACAATGAGTGACATGCCCAAAATAAGAGCTCTGACCACTCTGGTAGTAGTACTGGTGATCGTAAATGTGCTTTCACTCGGCTATATCTGGTACGGCTACAGGCCGGGAGCAGACCGGGGACCGCGTGACGGGCACGGACCGGGCGGATTGGTGCTGAAAGAACTTCAATTTGATCAAAAGCAGCAGGAGGAGTTTGAGAAACTACGTAATGAACATCACACAGCAATGAGAAGCATAGGAGAACAGGAGCGTACACTGCACGATGAGCTATTCCGCAGCCTCTCGCGGGGCAGTGATACATCTGCCTATGCAGACTCGCTCATACACCGTATAGCCATGCTGAGGATAGAAAATGAACAGATCACCTACCGCCACCTGGCACAGGTGCGCAGGATGTGCACTCCGGAGCAGCAGCAAAAATTTGATGAGATGATAGCGGAGACCATGGCCAAAAATGCACGCGGTCAGGGACCACCGGACAGACGGCCATAATTATTCAAAGACAGTTTCACATTGTACTAAACCCTTATTAAATTTCAAATCATGAAAAAACTCCTCCTCGCTATCAGTATCATGGCCTATGGCTGTAGCTACGCACAGCTCTCTCCGGTGATCACCTCATGGATCATCAATCCTGATACGAATACTAACCGCGGCTATAATAATATCCCCTCAAATGTAGAGGTGGTGCAATACTCTACCACAGACGTATATGTGAGCTGTACCTGTATACCCGGCTATAGCATCGGCCCCTGGAATAATCCGAACGTAGCCGAAAATCAAAACTTCGTCTATAAGATCACACGCAGCCCGCAGCCAAACACCGGTACGCTGACCTCTATAGGCTTGGGCCACATAGGCGTTTTGACAAATGGCGTAAGTATCTTCAATGCAGACGATGCACAGTACGTCAATACGATCTGGTCCCGCAATGGCTACTACTTTGAGTATCCCAGCTTTGACAACTGTATAGGGCACCCGCAGCAGGACGGTGAGTACCACCACCATGTGAGCCCTAAATGCCTGTACGACCAGACTGATAGCACCCACCACTCTCCTATCATCGGCTATATGTTTGACGGGTATCCTGTGTATGGCGCCTACGGCTACGCAGATACCAATGGCAGTGGCGGTATCAAGCGGATGCGTTCATCCTACAGGCTCCGCACCGACACTACGCGTACTACCAAACCTGACGGAAGTACAGCATCGCCTGCCGGTCCGAGTCCTACACGGACATACACTGTCACCACCCCTATGGGCACTCAGAATATCACCTATCCTATGGGCTGCCTGCTCTGGGACTATGAATATATAGCCGGGCTCGGTGACCTCGACTCCCGCAATGGCCGCTGGTGTGTGACTCCGGAGTACCCTAACGGTACTTACGCCTACTTTATGACGCTGGACTCTACACTGGCGCCGGCCTATCCCTACACCTCTACAGGCACCTACTATGGTGTGGTGCAGTCCGGCAATATAGCCAACAGCCCTCAGAATCCAGGTGGCCACAATACGATCAGCGGCGCTACTACCGTCTATACAGGCCCCACTGGTGTGAATGACGTACTGAAAACTCCGGCCTGTGAGATAATGCCCAATCCGTCTACGGGGTATTTCTACATCTATATGGATAACAAGAGCAGCAATAACGTGACAGGCAAACTCTATAATGAGACAGGACAACTGATACAGACCATAGACTATATGCAGCCAAGTATAGCCTATACACTCAACCTGACACAGTATCCCGCAGGCATCTACCTGCTGCACCTCAATGACGGAAGTCAGGATGTGATCAAAAAGATCGTGAAAGCAAATTAATATCTTCGGGCCATGTGCCGGACAGTACAAATACCTAAAACCATCTGGCTCACCACAGCACTCGCTGTGGTGATGTCTTTTAGCGGAGTAGCGCAATCATTGCAGTTACATTTTCAGAATATGGTGAATGGTAACCCTGTGATACTAGACAATGCTACTTATAAAAATGGGCTGGGGCAAAGCTATACTGTATCCAACCTGAAATACTATATCAGCAATATCCGGCTGACCACCGCGTCAGGGCAGGAAATGACAGACTCAGGCTACTATCTGCTGCGCGAAGATGATACTGCTACTATGAATATATCGCTGCCACATATTCCTGCGGGCCACTACACCAGGGTGACATTTATGATAGGGGTAGACAGCCTGCACAACTGTAGCGGAGCGCAAAGCGACGCATTGGATCCGGTGAATGGGATGTTCTGGACGTGGAATACAGGGTATATTTTCTTTAAACTGGAAGGCAAATCGAATGCCTCAAAAAATCCGGGTGGCATCTACGAGTATCACATAGGCGGATATAAGGCACCGGCTAATTGTATTCGCTTCGTTTCATTGGATATATCTCCGGGCGGTGGGGATGTACCTGACCAAGTAGAGACAGGGCGAGGAAGCACTACCAAATCGTCACCTGAGATCAAGACCATACATATAGCTGCAGATATCGCTAAAATGATGGATGGACCTAAGCCATTGGACATTGCCAGATACAATTCAGTCACAGATCATCATAACGCTGCCATGATAGCAGACCGATACCAGCACATGTTTTCGCTATATTATGTCAGCTATACCCACTAAAAAGATCACGATAGGCCTGACGCTGTTATGCCTGGTTTTGCTCTTGAGCAATTTCACAGAGACCAATCCGTATTTTATTATTACAGAAAAGGATGTGCAGTTTGAAGTCCCCAAAGGCTTCCCTGCACCTACTTATACCTTTGCTCATAACAAGCCGACACCGGCGGGCTTCACCCTGGGGCGCCTACTATTTTACGATCCCATTTTGTCAAAGGACAGCAGTACGAGCTGCGCATCCTGCCATCAGCGCATAGCAGCATTCGCGCACATAGACCATACACTGAGTCATGGCATCAACGGCCTGATAGGCAAACGCAATGTACCCCCGCTGCAAAACCTGGCCTGGGGGCAGTCATTTATGTGGGATGGAGGAGTCAATCACCTGGAGGTACAGCCACTGACGCCTATGGCCAATCCGATAGAAATGGCCTCTGAGATAGGCGATGTGATACGCAAACTGCGGCGCAGTCCTTTGTACCGCGAAGCATTCAAAGAAGCATTCGGTGATACACTCATCTCCTCTGAGCGGATGCTGAAGGCTATGGCACAGTTCACGGGGCTGATGGTCTCTGCCAACTCACGCTATGATAAGTTCATACGGCATGAGGATACGCTCACACAGTTTGAATTTAACGGGCTGATCATCTTTCGTGAGAAATGCGCCAAATGCCACAGGGAGCCGCTTTTCACGGATGAGTCATACAAAAGCAGTGGCCTCTATCCGGATTCTACACTCAATGATCCGGGCCGCGAGCTGATCACCGGGCGTATCAAAGATGAAAACACCTTCAAAGTACCCAGCCTGAGGAATGTAGCTATGACCTACCCGTATATGCATGATGGCCGGTTCCGCACGCTGGAGCAGGTACTGGATCACTACAGCAAGGGCGATTTCTACATGCTGAATGTGGCACCGGAGCTGCTCGAGGCGCGCAACCTCAGTGACCTTGAGAAAAAGGAGGTCATCGCATTCCTCAAGACATTGACAGATAAAACCTTTCTCTATGACCGGCGCTTTGCCGATCCAGGCTATCGCTGACCTTTATAAGTCAAAAGGGGACCGTATTCACGATCCCCTTTATCGGCTAATGAAAAGACTTGGTATCAATAGGTGGTCACCTGGAAATCATCGAGACGGAGAGGCTGTCCGTTATCCCCTTCAGCTATAATATTATCAAAGTATAGTTTCTCCCCCGCCTTCACATTGTGCAGGAAGCGGATCATAGACTCATTGAAAGTGCCATCGTTTGACACGTCGTTGATATCGCAAGATCCTGATCGGCAAGTCATGCGGAAGCTCTTCACCTTATAGGTCCCGTATTCAGATTTAGCCTGCATGGTCAGCTTGGCCAGCAGCATTTTTGGTGAGACAAAGCCGCCGACAATATCATCACCTATCGTAGCTACCGGACGCGGTTTTGCTTTCACATTGTATTCCTTCTCTGCCAGGCGCACATGGGTACCTTTCTCCAGCACGGTGAGTGCCAGCGTACCGGTCTTTGACGGCTTCACATAGAATGTGTTTTTGCCCAGTGCCGTGATGGCTGCATTATCGCTATAGAGATCATACTCCACCTCGCTCATCAGCGGCGTCTTGAGATCAAAATAATACGGCTTGTCAGCATACAGGTAGTCAAATGAAGGAAGAGTCGGCGTGGCTGTAGCAGCACCGGGCACAGCGGTAGTAGCAGCGGGGGCCGGCGTCTTTCTGGATGGAGTATATGGTGCTGGGATAAACTTCTGCTGTATCTCTACCACGCGTATAGTATCATGTATCACCTGCGGTACGACAGGCTCCGGTGCAGCTTCTCTGACAGGTGCCGGTTTAGGAGCAGGAGCAGCAGCTAATACCTTTTGCGGGGCTGTATTGTCTTTTTTCTCATCTACTATGCGCCAGATAAATGCCGAAATACCTGTCAGTAAAACAATAGCACCGATGATGAGCGGAATGCTCAGGTGCATTTTCTTAGCCGGGGCCGGGGTCTCCGCTTTAGGCTTAGCAGCTTCCGGCACAGGCATGGCAGCCGGTGTATCTGATGCGCTCGCAGGAGCGGCATTTTCCGCGGTGGCTTCCTTTACAGGCTGGATGAATGGATCGATATATATCGCCGCAGCCAGGGCCTCTTCTTTCGGGGCCTCCTCTTTGATGGCTTCCGGCTGGTACTTGTCGAGGATCAGGGTCAGCTCCTCCAGTGATACATTACGGTCATTCACATTGCGTACGAGGCATTTCTTCAGAAAAGCAACATAAGGCTCCGGCAGGTGGTGTACCCTGACCCAGTGATCACTATGGCAAATGTTACGGATCACCTTTTCTACCGTATCACCATCTTTATAGAAAAGCTTCTCTCCCGTCACGAGTTCGTACACCATGAGGCCTAGCGCCCAGATATCGGCCTTCACAGTCAGCTCACCGTACGCTCCCTCAAAGTACTCCGGCGCCTTGTAGCAGAGCTGCTGCGGCTTGACTGTAGATGGTACGGAGAGTGTATTGATATTTTCATTATTCAGGCAGTCGGCTATTTTGGCTACAGGATCTTTTTCTGTGAGCTTTACGAGCACGTTGCCGGGTTTGATATCCAGATGAGGGCGACCTATGGAGTGCAGGTACGAGAGGCCTTTGATCACATCTTTGATCAGCTTGCGCAGCATCTCTCCCTCCACATGGTGCTGCTGCACATAGTCAGTCAGCATGCCGCCATTCACATACTCTACCACGCCTATAGGCTGCGTCTCCACCTCTCCTATCACGTTGATCTCCTCTATCTCTATCAGGTCATAGAATGCCACTACATTAGGGTGAAAGAGGCTGCCGGCGCGGTTGATCTCACGGATCAGCGAGGAGCCGGTGATCATCTCCTTGCGGAAATACTTGATGCAGATATCGCGCTGCAGCAGAGAGTCTACCGCACGGAATACACGAGAATAAGTACCTTCTGCTATCAGGTCCTGCTGCGGATCGAATACATATCTCTCTTTAAATTCGCGGGAGTTCATGGCCTTTGGTATTATACTCAAAGATATTTCACCCTGCCCCCGCTATCAATGCAAGTTTCACCAGATAATAGTGGATATATGAAAACTGTAGTAAGAAATGACCAGCACAGGGGCATACTAGCTCTTCGCCGTCCCTCTGTATTTCTTAAACGACGCGTAATCCAACTCTGTCTGAGCGGCCAGTTGTACCGATAGGGCATAGATCTTTTTTTGCCACCTGGCGCTACCGGTTAGCGCGGCCAGGTCATCTGCTGTAGATGTACTCAGCCTGCCGGTACTGCGCAGATGGGTCCATGCAGCTATCTGTGCCATGGTGCCTATCACATCCTCCATATGATCGAGCCGCCCTCTGCAGAGTTCAAAATCCATTTTATTCCTGACAGGCTGCAGCTCTTTCAGCACGAAGTCCTTTCCATCCAGACGGACGTGATCCAGCAGTGCCGGCGGGAAAAACTGCATCAACCGCTGTATGCGGATGATCCGGTCTGCTTCATTTTTCCATTTTGGCTGCACTGTCTTTAGGTTTGAGAGCAGAGATGACCTGCGCGCCTGCTTCATATCCAGTATATAATATTTGCCTGTATCCTTGCGCTTCAGGAGAATAGCATACCGCTCTACGCCTATACTGCCGGTGCCTGCCAGGCGACAGCAGCAGTCCTCTACCTTAAAGCGCCACTCTTCTATATGTGGGGTGGCTGCCAACATGCCGGGTAGCTTTTTCATAAGCCTGTCATGCTGCTTACGCCCGATAGCCTCCAGGTGTGTGCCGTCCAGTATGAACTTGCGGTTTTTGCCATCGGCTTTGGTCACCCTGTCTATGAAATCAGCTCGGCTCCGGTCTGTAGCCTGCTCAAAGAAGTCTTTCATCAATCCGCGGGCGGAGTCATGCTGCACGATGAGCGCCTTCATAGTCCTGATACTTTCCACATATTGTCTCAGTGCGAGCTTTGCTATTTTGAGGGATTCCTTTTCGGTATAGCCCAGTGTCTGGCGCGAGATGATGATAGCGGTGATAAAACGTGCCACCTCATAGCTGAGCGGTGCCTTGACAGCTTCGTCAAAATCGTTGACATCAAAATAGACGAGGCCATCATCTCCTCTGAAGCTGCCGAAATTCTCCAGGTGCAGATCGCCGCAGATCCATACGCGCGTGCTATCCTCCGGTGCGCCGAGCGCATGCAGCCTGTCATAAAATAAATGGCAAGTGCCGCGATAGAAACGGAGCAGGCTCTCCTGCAGGGCTCTGTATTTCTGCCTTCGCCGCTCGTCAGAGAGGTTTTTATTGTAGGCTACGATTAGTTTGACCGCGTCCTTCATGGCCTTAAAAGTCAAACTCTTTCAATTCTTTATCTGACAGCAGGGCTTCGATCAGTTTCTTATGCTGCCGGTCGGGACCCGCCAGCACCCAGTGGCCCACCATCTCATTGCCTACTTTGCTCTGCTGGCCACGCGTGTGCGTGAGTCCAAAGGACTCGAATAGCTGCTCATAGTGGAGTAGGGTCTCATTGCGATAGGTGGTGACCAGCTTATAGTCACGTATCCTGTTGAAGCTATCGAGCCGGCGCTCCAGCCGCACCATGGCGTACAGCACAATCAGTACCAGTAGTGTACCACCCGCAGCCAGCCAGTATGCCTGATCTCCTACAGCTATGCCTATAGCGGCGGCCACCCAGATAGTAGCAGCAGTGGTGAGGCCATTGACCCTATTTTCATCTTTGAAGATGGTCCCCGCCCCCAGAAATCCGATACCCTGTACGATATTGGAAGCTATGCGGTCCCCGTTTGCAGTACCGCCCAGCCGCTGTGACAGGATAGTGAGGATGGCAGAGCCGACCGTGATCAGTGTCACAGTACGAAATCCTGCCGACTTATTGCGGTATTCGCGCTCGGCTCCTATCAGCGCACCGAGGAGCGCAGCCAATAGTATCTGCTGTATTTCTACCGGGATATTTTCCATGGCTGTGCTTTTATGAGCTGACTATGATCTCGAGTGCCTCACGTATCATGCGGTCTACCACCTTGCCTGCATCCTTGCTAAATACATTGCCGACGCGCTGTGCTACGATGGCATTGATGGACAGGCATCGGTGACCCAGATGCTTGCCCAGTCCATATATCCCAGATGTCTCCATCTCGAGATTGGTCACCACATAGTTGAGATGGCGGAAACTCCTGATGAGCCCCATCAGCTCGGTAGCCTTGCTCTCATAGCGCAGGTGGCGGCCCTGCGGTGCATAGAAGCCCGGTGCCGTAAGCGTGAGCCCTCTCCTGCCCATCTGATCAAAGCGCTCCAGCAGCCCCTGATCTGCAAAGGCTGCATAAGGCGCAATGGCCGGCATCGCTACATGGATATGATTTCGAAAGGCCTCTGCCAGCAGTGTCTCCTGTATAGAGGCATGCTGGTCATAGTAGGTCATGAGCCCCTCTATACCTATAGCGCACTCAGACAGCAGCAGGCTATCCAGCTCTACCTCCGGGCTCACCGCTCCTGAGGTGCCCAGCCGGATGATATCCAGGCTCTTGATGTCCTGCTTTACCATGCGTGTCGGGAGGTCTATATTGGCCAGTGCATCCAGCTCATTGAAGACGATATCTATATTGTCCGTACCAATACCGGTAGATATCACAGTCAGCCGCTTCAGCCCCATCATACCCGTCTGTGTCAGAAACTCTCGGTACTGCACCGTATGCTCTATACTATCGAAGTGTTTGGTCACCTCCTTCACCCGGCCCGGATCACCTACTGTGATGATGGTATCTGCTATCTGCTCCGGGCGCAAATGAAGATGATAGACACTACCGTCAGGATTGATGATGAGCTCACTCTCTGGTATCACATAACTCATAATTACTGGCTTATAAAATGAAATTAGTAAAAAGCTAATAACCGGCAGGAGATACCGGTCCAGCACAGGAACTGATCACAAATACGGCTATCTGACTAGTGGCCACTTGTAGGCTCTGGCCTGGCCACCGGCCGATACCGCTACCACATAGATACCATCCGGCAATCCCTCAGGACGTATATCTCCTGTGACATGCATATAGGTGGCGATCCGCTGACCGGCTATATCGTAGAGCGTAGCACTGATATCAGCACCCCGCTGAGCTGCCTCTATGCGGAAACGGTCAGGATAACCTGTGAACCGGAATGGCTCCTCCTGCTGTATCCCTATGACACCTGCAGGATAAATGCCGCAAAAGGTACTATCACTGGCCAGTCCATGGTCACGCATATCCCTCACTATGATACAGTGATTCCGCCCACCGTACAGGGCACTATCTGCCATGATCAGTTGGTGTGCTGCGTCCGGGAGGGTGATGTTAGCCGCGAGGCCATACATGGTCTCGTATACCAGGCTATCAGTAGTACCGCGCCCCAGGTCAAAAAACAACTGCATCAAGGCTGAGGACCAGATGACGGAATATTTATAGATGCCACTGAGTCCGGCAGCAGACGGTATGGCAGGATATACTGTCGGATCATTGACCCAACGGCCATTCCAGTATTCATTGTGCCCATCCCAGCTAAACATGCGGTACCAGCCAAAAGTATCTATACTGCATGAGTAAGAGGTGGCATTGTAATCTGCAAGGCCTTCGTCTATACTTCCTCTTTGAGACGACCCTATGTTAGACTGGTTAGCATTCCATGAGAGAAAATGAGTGTACTCATGTACGACCACATCCGCATCCTGCGCATCAGGTACGCCGCCCGTGCCGTAATATATATTCTGAGGTTGTACGAAATAGGAATTGTCCGCTGCAAAGGCATGGGCATCCGGCGTCACCAGTGTGTCTCCCATATCAAAGCCCAGGTCGTGGATATGCTGGCGTATTGCATTGATATGGTAATATACCATCACATCCAGAAAGCCATTCTGGCTGCGAGTATAGTTGAAAGAAGGGGTCACAGAAGTGACCGGTGCCACGGGGCTACTGAGCGCCTGGAGCTGCACATATTTGTTTTGCAGGTAAAAAGTACCGGCCTGATAGTTGGCTATGAATGGTACTGCTACGCGTTGCAGATTGAGCTGCGGCGTGTCTGTATCATTGTAATTCTGATAGGCTGAGTCATGGCCCATATAGGGGCCGTAGTATACAGTATGAGCAGTAGTCAATGGATCCGGACGGAAAACCATGCCGGTGACCAATGAATCAGGCGCGGCAGCAGGCTTATACATAGCGCCGTCGCGCTGATAGATGATCCTGTCACGTGATACCAGTGCATAGCGCAGGCGGCCACTCTGACGCAGCTCCAGCTGGTAGCAGAGTAGTGGTGAACTGGAACTTTCATCGTATGCTATCATCTTCTCAGCTGTGATAGCAGCATCCTTCATGTCGTATGTGGTCAGGTAGGCTTGAAAGGCTGTGACACTTTCATAACTGAAGTCAGTCATATCAGGCACCCAGGCAGCAACATCATATGAGTCATCAAAAAGCGAGTATATACTACCACTGCGATCTACATTGACCATGATGTCAGATGAAAATACCGGTAGACTCTGATAAGTCTGCGTAAAGGTATAATGCGACCCGCCGGGACTGTTCTTCGCATACTTTAACAAGATACCTGCATTTTTATTCCGGAGGTTATCCAGCTTGCTGATCAGGAAAGCCGATACGGCAGCAGCATCGCTTCGCTCCAGCTGATAACGACCGAAATCTGAACGGCTGGTAGTGGATTTAAAATCCCTGACCTGAGACTGAGGCGGCTGGCCGGCCTGTACGTTTACACTAAGTGTCAGCAGCGCTCCGAAGAGCAGGATACGAAAGATCACAAGAGATTATTTTCTTAAAGATACTAAGAATCAGCCGAGGTGCAGCAGGTTCTTTAGTTTTAACAGATAGATGAAGATGATGCAGAGGAAAGCAAATACGAGGCCGAGCCTGTTCCATTTATTGAGGTGTTCGCGGAAGAAGATCACAGAGAGCAATGTCGATCCCGCTACGGTCGCGATATTGGTGACCGGGAAGACTACCGAGCTGCCACCCTCCACCTGATCGAGTGACTTCATAAGGAAGAGCAGGGAACCATAATTAGGGATGCCAAGCGCGATACCACCGGCGAGCTGCTGCCAGCGGAGTCGGACCGATCCGGTCAGTACATAGTAGGTCAGATAGCTGATACCTGTGAGCGCTGCGCAGAGAAACACGATCAGGACAAAATAATCTGCGCCACCATTGGGAAAGTACACTTTGTCACTAAGCTGTGCGCCGCTATCGCAGAGGCCACTTGTGACAAAAACCAGCAGGGGCATGAGGAAGGCGACTCCCGTCACCTTTGCATGAGGGGTTTCTTCACTGGATTCTTTATAAGAGCTCAATACTACTGCTATCAAGGCGCAGACGATACCCGCTATCTTGTACCAGGTCACCTCCTCATGATAGACTACAAATGCCAGTGCTACCGGGATCACGAGTCCGAGCTTCATGGCTACAGAGGCCGTCGAGACGCCAAAGCGCACTGCGGTTTTGCCGGTCAGGCTAAAAACGTGAATAAAGGATATGCCGAGCACCACGCCCAGCCACAGCCAGTCAGCGTGTGCCGACTCTGACAGCACATGATGCGGCGCTACGGGGCTATTGAGAAAGCCGCAGATGACACAGGTGATATAGTTGAATACTATAGCAGGATAGGCTTCGATCTTGAAATGATCAAAGACCTTAAACATAAATACCAGCAGGCTGGAGCAGATGATGCAGAGTACGAGATAGATCATAGGCGGTCATTCATTTTGATGAGCAAAGTATCATTATCCAGTTTTTCTTCTTTCATGAGTTTGCCGTTTATATGCGGTGCGGCTATACCACCGGGCAGAGACACCGGTGTCTGTATGATCCGGGCCTCGTCCCAGGTGCCTGCCTTGATAAATTCATTCAGCGTATATGCCCCGCCTTCTACGATCACACTGGCTATCGATCTTTTGTGGAGGTCGTGGAGTATCTGTTCTCCTATGCTTTCATTGGGTCCGAGGCCCACATATACATTCCCATTATCCAGTCCTTCCTTACTCACATTGTAGATGATGGTCATGGCGTCTTCATCCAATATCCGTGCAGTCTCTGGTACGCGAAGGTGCCGGTCTATGAGTACGCGTACGGGATTGCGTCCCTCCCACAGCCTGACAGTGAGCTGTGGATCATCTATGATAGCGGTACGCGCGCCCACGAGGATGGCATCCTCCTCCGTGCGCCATTTGTGTGACAGCTTTTTTGAGTATTCATCAGAGAGCCAGACCTGCTTTTCTTCCTGCGAGGCCATATTGCCCTCAGCAGACTGCGCCCATTTGAGTATCACGTATGGGCGATGTTTTGTATGAAAAGTGATAAAGCGTTTGTTGAGGTCATCGCATTCCTCGCGCAGGACATTTTCTATGACCTCTATACCCGCAGCTCTCATCCGCGCGATACCGCGCCCCGATACGAGGGGATTAGGGTCATGACTACCGGTCACCACTTTCTTGATCTGATTATCTATAATGAGATCTGCGCAGGGAGGCGTCTTGCCGTGGTGGGAGCATGGCTCGAGGCTGACATACAAGGTAGAATCGCCGATGAGATGACGATCTTCGGGCTTCACGCTCTTCAGGCAGTTGACCTCGGCGTGTGCCTGTCCATACTGCTCATGATAACCTTCGCCAATGATACGATCCTCATGCACGAGCACAGCTCCTACCATCGGATTAGGGGAGACGTGCCCCATACCCATCACTGCCAGCTCAAGGCAGCGGGACATATATGTATCGTGGGTGGTCACTAATGCAATGTAAGGAAATCAGGGAAGCGTTTTCGGGATGGGCTAAAAAACAAAATGGCCACCTCTTTCGAGATGACCACTTTTGAACCTATGAAAACGTAATACAAAAGTAAGAAACTTATTTCACTTTTGCAACCACTTGTTTAAAAGCGGACGGATTATTTAGTGCCAGGTCGGCCAGAACCTTACGGTTCAGCTCGATACCGGTCTTTGTTAATTTTTCGATCAGACGAGAGTAAGTGATACCTTCCTCACGGGCAGCGGCGTTGATACGGGCTATCCACAGGCTGCGGTATTCCCTCTTCTTCTGCTTGCGGCCTATATAAGCGTAAACACCAGCTTTTTCTACGGCGTTCTTGGCTACGGTATAGACTTTGCTCCTGCTGAGGAAGTAGCCTTTAGCCTTCTCTAATACTTTTTTCCTTCTCTTACGGCTTGCTACCGAGTTTGTGGAACGTGGCATGTTATGCTGATTTTATCTTGTTCTTTATGATATTATTACGCGAGGAGCAGTTTGATACGAGCCTCGTCTGCTACGTGTACCATAGCGGCTTTAGACAGGTCCTTTTTACGGCTCTTAGCCTTGCGGCCCAGCAGGTGGCGGTGGAAAGCTTGACCGCGCTTGATCTTACCTGATCCGGTTACCTTGAACCTTTTCTTGGCTCCGGAGTTTGACTTCATCTTAGGCATTGTTACTTTTTTTGGGACTGCAAATATATAAGAATGCTCCGTATTTCAAAAGATACTGTACTATTTTTTGGCTCTATAGCATATAAATAGGTGCAAAAGGAATAAAACACCTTTGAGCCTCCCGAAATGACAAAAACACTCAAAATATATTGATTTTCAATACAATAATATGAAAACCGCTCTATCGAGGAGGGTGTTTATAAAAATACTAACACTCCCCCTCTTTTGCCCCGAGGGGGTTTGAGGCATTTATATATTTGCAGCCCTTTGCTGCCTGCCATGACCAATAGTTTCCTGCTGATCAATCCCGAGGCCCTGGCCTACCAGACGCACTACGATATTTTCCGGGTAGTGCACCAGACCCGGATCAAAGACAAGCCGGGCTTCAACTTTGACTCCCGTATCATCCCTAACCTGCGCGCTATATATAGTGGTAGCAATCCCGCCGTGGCCGAACTACTGCGCAACCTGGATGCCAGCCGCATCAAAAATGAGATGGATAAACTGGCCAAGGTTCACGCCAAGCAGAAAGGCGGCATCTCCTTTGAGACCTATATAGAGCGGGCCGCGCCGCGCATGTTTTATGAGCTGTTTGGCCTCCTGACGGCAGCCTCCTCGGAGCTAAAGCTCTACCATCGCATCAAAAACCGCGAGACGGGCAACTATAAAGTAGCTCCCTGCGCCCTATCTAATAATAAGACAAAGCTTTCCTTTCATATTAATAAGATGGGCGGCAAACTGCACCTGGTGCCGATGGTCGAGATCAACGGCGAGCAGTCTGAGCTGGCGAGCTTTGATGTCTTTGCCTTCCTGCTGGAGAAAAACGGCGTATACCATACACTCTCGCCAAAGGACTCCCAGACCATAGACTGGCTGGTGAAAGCCAATCCCAATCAATATGCAGCTGACCCTGTAGCTTTTGCCGATAAGATCATCTCGGTGCTGGAGCGCGACTACGAGGTGGTAAAGG
Source organism: uncultured Chitinophagaceae bacterium (assembly GCA_964537475.1). Taxonomy (GTDB): domain Bacteria; phylum Bacteroidota; class Bacteroidia; order Chitinophagales; family LD1; genus UBA1941. The sequence continues at coordinate 815,670 of CAZIBY010000001.1, forward strand.
ACCAGGTATTTAAAGTAAATGTGATAGACCTCGAGCCACAGCACGCTGTCTACCTGAGTGAGATCAGTGATACCTACCTCATGCTCACCCCCAGGTGGGATTATGAGGGCTTCGCAGTGGAGAGCACCGATGAAGCCGAACTGGAAGAAATGCGCAATGGTGAACTCTATCGCATCATCCGCCACAAGGAAACAGAGAATGCCTTCGTAGAAAAGCTTCGAGCGCTACATCCCAACTTTGAGAAGCAGCGCAATGGGCAGTTTTACCTGAGTTTTGATGATGCGAAGAAGAAACATTGGTTCCTGAAGGTCTATCAATCTCTGCTGTCTGAGAATGTACAGGTGGTGGGCATGGATATGCTGCGGCATTTCCGCTACTCGCCGCACAGTATCCACACAGAGATGGCCATAGGCCGCACCATAGACAGCGACCTGCACCTGAATATTAAAGTCACCTTTGGCGAGGAGAAGATCGAGCTATCACACATACAGCGGACGCTGTATAATGGTCAGAAATTTATCCTGCTGAAAGATAACAGCATCGGTGTCATCACCGATGAGTGGTATGAACAGTATGGCAATATGTTCAAACATGGCCGCATACAGCAGGGAGAACTCGTGGTGCCGCAGTGGATACTACTCAGCATAGATGAGCGCTACCGGGCCAAAGAGCTGAAACCTGTCATAGCCCATGAGTGGTGGGCCGACTGGCAACGCTGGCAGACATCTACAGAAACGATGATATCCGCCCCGGCAAACCTGAAAGCCTCACTGCGTCCCTATCAGCAGAAGGGCTTTGAGTGGATGGTGCTGCTCTCCCGCATCGGCGCGGGTGCCTGCCTGGCTGATGATATGGGTCTGGGTAAAACACTACAGACGATCACCTTCCTGCTACATACACACGCGGAAAATAAAAATGCCCGCTTCCTGATCCTGGCACCGCTATCACTGGTCTTCAACTGGAAAGAGGAGCTGGCAAAGTTCGCGCCGTCACTAGGAGTGTATGTATATCACCAGGCTAATCGCAGCATCAAGGAGTTTATGCAATCTGATGCCCGCGTCATGATCAGCAGCTATGGCACGGCCCGCTCGGCGGTAGACGATCTGAGCCTCGTACAGTGGCACACGATGGTGATAGATGAGAGCCACAATATCAAGAACCCAACCGCACAGATCACCAAGGCAGTATACAAACTCAGCGCGCTGAACCGTATCGCCCTAAGCGGTACACCGGTGATGAATAATACTTTTGACATTTATTCGCAGCTAAACTTCCTGCTACCGGGGCTACTGGGCGGTCCGGAGTTTTTCAAGCGGGAATATGCGCTGCCTATAGACCGTGATCAGAGTGTAGAGAAAACGAACGCCCTGCAAAAGATGACTGCGCCTTTTATCCTGCGCAGGACCAAGAAGCAGGTGGCATCTGACCTCCCTGATAAGACCGAGACCGTGCTCTGGTGCCAGATGGAAGACGAGCAGCGCGAAGCCTATGAGACGATCAAGAACCAGATCAAATCAAGTGTCTTCCTGAATATAGAGCGCGAAGGTTTCGCAAAAGCGAAGTTCAGCATCCTACAGGGCATCATGAAGCTGCGCCAGATCTGCTGCGCCCCTACCCTGCTGAAGGATGAAGAGATCACGGCCACAGCTTCTATAAAGCTCGACATGCTGATGCAGGAGCTGAAAGAAAATGTAGGTGGTAGCAAGTCGCTGGTTTTCTCTCAGTACCTCGGCATGCTACGGCTGGTAGCAAAGCAATGTGAGAAAGAGGGCATTCCTTATCTCTACTTTGACGGTAGTACAACGCTGGATAAGCGCGCAGAAATGGTGGCCTCTTTCCAGGATGAAAGCTCGGAGAATAAAGTCTTCCTGATCAGCCTGAAAGCAGGTAATGCCGGCCTCAACCTGACGGCTGCGGAATATGTATTCCTACTTGACCCATGGTGGAATAATGCCGTAGAGCAGCAGGCCATAGACCGTACGCACCGTATAGGCCAGACCAAGAATATATTCGCCTACAAGCTGATCTGCCGCGGCACGATAGAGGAGCGCATTATAGAGCTGCAACAGCGCAAGCGCCAACTGTCAGAGGACCTCGTGACGGAAGAAGACGGCTTTGTCAAGCAGCTTTCACAAGAGGATATCACCTTCCTGTTCGATTAAAACAGCAGTTAATTTAAGGGTTGTTTTGCTTAACAATTGAAGTTTTTATATGTGCAAGCAACTTATTAAGTTTGGAATACTCCTTTTTACCGCAGAATATGTTGATACGCCGCACCGTAAGGTTGTGACGGTGACCTGTAGTAGGCGGTAAGGGATACACGTCAATCATAAAAACTCCCGATGATGAAGAAGCTCTTCACCCTATCTCTTGTCCTCTCATTTTGCATTTCCCTTTTTGCCTCCAAAGAACAGCCCGGCGGCGTAGCGCCGATCAAAGGAATAGAAGCCTCTAAGATCTTTCCTTATGCCTCAGAGGTATGGATGCCTGATGGTAATATGGTGCCATCCTATATGACCCTGAGGGATGATGCGCAGGTGGATGAACTCAATTTCTTCCCCACCCTCAAGAAGTGCTTTGGCCTCCCCTCAGACTATAATGTCCAACTGCTGCGCACAGAAAAAGATCAACTAGGCTATGAACATAGCCGCTATCAACTCACAATAAATGGTGTGCCTGTGAACGACGCCATCTTCATCCTCCATATGCAAAATGGCAAGGTGATAAAATACAATGGCTACCTGCCGAAGAATCTCAGTGTCTCTACCACACCTGCCGTATCTGAAACAGGAGCGATACAAACAGCCCTCAATTCGGTCAGCGCCTCTAAATACAGGTGGCAGGATACACAGGATGGCAGCATTGATTCTTCATTTTATCCGAAGGGTGAACTCTGTATCGTACAAGGATACAACGAGATCGGTACTAATGCCGCTCACCTCGCCTGGAAGCTAGACATATTTGCTGTCAAGCCCCTATCGCGCGAGTATATCTATGTAGATGCACAGACAGGTGCGATCATCCGCAGGGACAACAGGATAGAAAATGCTAATACCAATTCGACCGCCATCACCGTCTATCGTGGCAGCCGTGCTATAGTAGCAGATAGCTATAACGGATCTTACCGCCTGCGTGAGACTACGCGTGGCAATGGCATCAGCACCTACAATATGCACAAGGGTACCAGCTATGGTGCGGCTACTGATTTTACCAATGCCACTACGACATGGAATAACGTCAATACCAATAAGGACCAATATGCAGGAGACGCTCACTGGGGCGCAGAGATGACCATGGATTTTTACCAAAATCGCTGCGGCCGCAACGGTATAGATGGCAACGGCTTTGCACTAAACCTCTATGTACACTATGACAATAACTATGTGAACGCATTCTGGGATGGCTCGGAGATGAATTTTGGCGATGGCAATACCACGTACTCGCCACTCACCTCTCTGGATATCACCGGCCATGAGATCAGTCACGGCCTCACGGAGTTCACCGCAAACCTCAACTATCAGAATGAGTCGGGGGCCATGAACGAAGCATTCAGCGATATCATGGGTACGGCTGTGGAGTGGTACGCTGACTCTACCCGGGGCAACTGGAATATAGGTGAAGATATCGGCGCCGCTTTCCGCTCTATGAGCGCACCCAAAACACATCAGCAACCTAACACCTACGGCGGGCAATACTGGTACACAGGCACGCAGGATAATGGAGGTGTACATACGAATAGTGGCGTGGAGAACTTCTGGTACTATCTGCTCTCTATGGGTGGATCAGGGACCAATGATAACAACAACACCTACAATGTAACAGGCCTCGGCAGGACTAAAGCCACTGCTATTGCTTTCCGGATGCAGACAGTGTACCTGGTAGCTACCTCGCAGTACGCTGACGCCCGCTTCTACGCCATACAGGCTGCTACGGACCTGTACGGAGCGTGCTCACAGGAGGTGATCAGTACTGCCAATGCCTGGTACGCCGTGGGCGTCGGAGCACAGTACAGCGCGACAGTGGTCTCCAACTTCACATACTCCAATACGGTAGCCTGCAGCGCGCCATATACCGTCAATTTTACCAATCAGAGCGCCAATACGAGTAACTATACCTGGTACTTTGGCGATGGGGCTACGAGCAATGCCGTAAATCCATCACATACTTATACCAGTACCGGCGTCTACACCGTGCGGCTGGTGTCATCAGGTGGCTGCGGCACAGACAGTGTGACCAGAGCTAACCTGGTCAACATAAGTAGTACTAATCCATGTGTGGTCATATTGCCTGTGACTGGCACTGCAGACCTTCAGACATCCTGCACCGGAACGATCTATGACAACGGAGGCCAATACGGTGCTTACAGCAATAACGTAAATAGTACGGTGACTATCGCTCCTACCGGCGCTGCTACCGTGCGGCTCACCTTTACCCGTTTCCGTCTGGAGTCGGGGTACGATTATCTGTACGTCTATGACGGCGCTTCTACCGCAGGCACACTACTGGGCACATATACGGGGTACACCTTGCCGGCGGCTATCACATCTACACAGCCCGCTATCACTGTCAGGTTTATATCTGATCCGGGCGTAGTAGATACAGGCTTTGCGATCAACTGGAGCTGCAATGCGGCGACCGTAGCACCTACGGCAAACTTCAGCTCTGATGTGACTACGACCTGCTCCGGCAAAGTGCAGTTTACCGACCTGACCACAGGCGGTGTGACATCCTGGCTGTGGAATTTTGGCGACGGCACCTATTCCACCCAGCGCAACCCTCTCAAGACTTATCTTACCAACGGCGTTTATACAGTTTCACTGACCGCGACCAATGCCATCGGTGCCAATACAAAAACTGTGACCAATATGATCACCGTGAGCAAGCCGTCAGCCCCGGCAGTGACCGGCGGTAGCCGCTGCAGTGCAGGATCTGTGACGCTCTCAGCCACCACTACCAATAATGTAAACTGGTACGATAGTGCTACGAGTACCCCGGTGGTCTCTACGGCTAATCCGTTCAACACACCGTCTCTCAGCGCCACTCGTAGCTACTATGCAGAGGAGGTAGTACCTCAGGCGAGTGTCTATGTAGGGCCGGTGGACTCCACGATCGGAGCAGGTTCCTATTTCAATGGCAATAGCCAACGCGCACTTCGTTTCAAGGTAAATAAGCCATCTAAGCTCGTCTCCGTATTTGTATATGCGCTGACCTCGGGCTATCGCACTATACAGTACCGCGACACTTTTGGTGTGGTCATAGCCAGCCGTAGTATATACATACAGGCGGGCCGCGGCCGTATCAATCTGAATATTGACCTCGTGCCGAGTACCACTACCATCTATGAGCTGGGAGTGGCAGACTCCATGAATCTCTTCCGCAATACTGCGGGAGCCACGTATCCTCCTTATACCGACTCTCAGGGCATGGTCAGTATCATAGGCAATAACATCAGCAACCCTGTGCAACCGGGCTATTATTACTACTTCTACAACTGGGAGGTGCAGGCACCGGCCTGCGTATCTCTGCGTGCGGCTGCCACCGCTACCATAGGCGGAGGGCTGACCGATACCCGCACGAGCACTGCTGTAGCCTGCTACGGTCAGTCTACGGGAGCGGCAGCGGTGATACCTACATCAGGAAGCTCGCCATACTCATACCACTGGAGCAGCGGGCAGACTACCTCGTCTATCTCCAATGTACCTGCGGGCACCTATACTGTATCGATCTCTGATAATAATGGCTGCGCCAAAACTGATACCGTGGTAGTGACACAGCCTGCTGCTGCTCTGGTGGTAGGATCTACCACTACCGGCGTGCTGTGCTATGGTGGCAGCACAGGAGCTATCTCCATAGCCGTCACAGGTGGTACTACAGCGTATAGCTACAACTGGGGTGGCGGTATCACGACGCAAAACCGAACCAATCTCGCCGCGGGGTCTTATACCGTGACGGTGACTGATGCGCATAGCTGCACAGCCAGCCGCACGGCCAACGTGACACAACCGGCCGCCGCACTGACCGCCTCTGCCACTGCCACAGATGTGCCCTGCTATGGCGGTAGCACCGGCTCCATTGCGCTCACTCCGTCCGGCGGTACTACCGGCTACACCTATGCGTGGGGCGCAGGTATCACCACTCAAAACAGGACCAACATACCGGCAGGCACATATACCGTCACTGTGACAGACGCACATAGCTGCACCACCACTGTCAGCACCACCGTTTCACAACCATCTGCGGCGCTGGCGGCTACTGCTTCTACTACCAATGTCTCTTGTAATGGTGGTAATAACGGCGCTATTACGCTCACCCCATCCGGAGGCACTTCGTCATATACCTACAACTGGGGTAGTAGCATCACTACGCAAAACCGCAATAACCTGTCTGCGGGCACCTATACTGTGACCATTACTGACGCACATAGCTGTACTGCTATACGCTCTGCTACTGTCACTCAGCCTACTGCTATCAGTTTACAAGTTTCAAGTGCGGCGGCATCTTGTGGCCAGAGCAATGGCAGTGCTACCGCTACTGCTACGGGAGGCACTGGCACACTCTCGTATCACTGGACCAGCGGCGCGACTACAGCTACAGCCAGTAATCTCGCTGCCGGCAACTACACTGTGACTGTGACTGACGCCAACCAATGCACCAGTGCACAAGGTGTAAATGTGAGCAGTCCGGCCTCCTTTACACTTACTCATACTGCCGGTGCAGTATCCTGCCATGGCGGCAATAACGGCACAGCCACCATCACTCCTAGTATCACTCTGGGTAGTTATAGCTACGCGTGGCCGGGTGGCCTGACGGGCGCATCACAGACCACACTGACTGCCGGTCTCTATGTAGTCAATGTGACAGATGGCAATGGCTGCTCAAGAGTAGACTCTGTGACCATCACAGAGCCCACGGCTATCACTGACGTACTGTCTGCTACAGCTCCCCTCTGCTACGGCGCTGCAGGAGGTAGTATATCACTACAGGCACAAGGCGGCACAGGGGCGCTCAGCTACCAGTGGAGCCCGGCTATAGCCAGTCTTACAGGCCTCTCAGCGGGCACTTACCATCTGACCATTACCGACGCAAATAACTGTGCAAAGACCGACATAGTCACTATCACGCAACCGGCGGCCATCACTACACAAAACCAGATATCCGATATCCTGTGCCGTGGAGCAGGTAGTACCGGAGCCGCTACTGTGACCGCTACCGGCGGTACCGGCACCCTCTCCTACCTGTGGAGCAACAGTACAACAGGTCCTGCTATAAGTAATGTGGCTGCAGGTACATACGTGGCAACGGTAACGGATGCAAATGGCTGCGCGGCAATAGACAGCGTGCATGTCACTGAGCCTTCAGCCGCTGTGCAGGCCACTACATCAGTCACACAGGCGCATACGGGCCAGTCAGATGGTAGCGCTACGGTGAGCGCGTTTGGTGGTACAGGTACACTCACATATCAGTGGAGTACCAATCCGACCCAGACGACCGTCACTGCTACCAATCTTGCCGCCGGCACATATACGGTGACCGTGACAGATGCCAACGGCTGTATGACCACTGCGATAGCCACCGTCAGCGTATATACAGGCATCAGCGATATGAATGCATTGACTACGGTAAGTATTTACCCTAATCCGGCCAATACTAGCGTGAATGTATCAGCCACTCTGCCGGCACCATCAGATGGCACCTTAGAGGTCAGGGATATGATAGGCCGCATAGTGACTATTCATACTTTCACAGGTGAAAAAGAAATACACCTCACGCTGGATGCCTCCTCCTGGGCAGCCGCGGTCTACAGCGTTCAGATCAAAACCGCTATAGGATCAATGACCAGGATGGTCACCATCCAGCATTGATCAGAGACCTTGTTTGACAAAGAAAAGCGCAGATGTGATCATGTCTGCGTTTTTCTTTTTGCGGGAACTGAGCTTAGAATGATTCTAAATTTCATACTGAAACCCGCATGGATACTACATTTCAGGAAACGCTAAAAATAATTTTGTATAAAATATTTGGTTTTTAGAATTAAAGGCATGTATCTTTGTGACAACAAAACGGAAAAGTATTTTCAAATGATACGCAAACACACATATCAGGCACCAGTGCTCTTCGGCGGCGAAAACCGCATGGATAGTGTGTTTCGGGCTTATTGCAGATATTGGTCTTAGTACAAAAAACTAAACAACTAATAACAAACAGTAAGCCCGGCCCAAAAAGCCGGGTTTATTTTTTTAAAACAATAACAGGAAACTAAAAATAAAAACCGACCATGCTCCTGCCCCAGATCCAATGGTGGCAAGGCATGGAAGGTTTAAGGAGACAACACCATGGCACTCAGAAACAACATATCTATCAGGCACCAGCAGTGGTCACCGGCGCAGTGCGCAGGCAGTTATAGCTATGTCCTGGTGATAGAGACAGGTGGCAATCGTAACAAAGATCTATTTGATCACAGGCAGACGAGGCGAAAGCATCAGCGGGTATAGCGATATACCTCCGATAGAGAAAAGCCCCGTCTGCGCCTAGCACACGGGGCTTTTTATTTGACAGAAAAACGAAAACGATGGAAACAAATTTTACAGCCTTCTTATGCCTCCTGCCGGCACTCTGGGTCACGATACATCTGATTGTGACGTACAGCAAAGACCGCAAGAGACGCACAGAAGAAATAGCAGAACCCAAATGGATACCGGCCAGAATGCCGACACCTGAGGAAGAAGCGATGATACCGGACTATATGCCAGAGCCAAAGGAGCCGTTTCCACTGCTCCTGATGCGACTGAGGCTGGAGATGGTGATCATCACAGAAAGTGAAAACGAAGAATAAAACAGAATACTAAAAACCAATGCTATGATAACATTTCAACACAAAGCGAGGCAGTTTGACCTGCATATCCGCTTCTCTACCCGGTGGCTGGATGCCATAGGGAGATCAATAACCAGAGCGCTCGACTTCAGTGATGTGAAGTCGGTCAGGTGCAGCAAGGAGCAGATGCTCTACGATTTTGGCTTCCGCCATACACCCATTAATTAAACAACAATGCATACGCACACTGCTGTTTTCCCATGGGTACCAGTAGTGTGGATGCTGATAAAAGTGATCAATGCACTCGCCCAGCACGCAGCGTCTGTCTCTGATGAGACGGTGCTGATGGCCACGGCCATGCCACAGGCTGATCCCGGTGGTGAAAAAGAAAAAATGACGCCAACCTATCTCCCTCCTCCGCGCGAGGTCGGAGCAGGTGGCAAAAACAAAAAAGGAGATAGACAATGAAATTCAACCTAAAGGTCTTTAACCGAAACAAGACCAAAAAATATGAACGTGCCGAGGCATACAATATGGATGCCCGCACCGCTCTATACGCTGCGGTAGTCACTACCTCTCTCGGAGATAAATTCTACGAAGGTGCTGACAAGCGTGTAGCAAAGATCCGCGAGCTGATGACTGCAGTAGATGCAGACTTTGCGGGAAAGCTGGCAGTATATGCCCGCGAGAAAATGTACCTGCGCTCTGTGCCCCTGGTACTGGCCGTAGAGATGGCAAAGCTGAAAGGCAGCGCCGCTACCGGCCGGACCGTGGCCCGCGTAGTACAGCGTGCCGATGAGATCACTGAGCTGCTGGCCTACTACCAGCTGACCAATGAGCGCAAAGGCACCAAGAAGCTGAACAAGCTCAGCAAGCAAGTACAGAAAGGTCTCGCAGAGGCTTTCAATAAGTTTGATGAGTACCAGTTCAGCAAGTATAACCGTGATGTGGATGTCAAGCTGAAGGATGCGCTCTTCCTCGTGCACCCAAAGGCTAAGGATGGAGCTCAGCAAGCGATCTTCAACAAGATCGCGAAGGATGAGCTCGCTACTGCCTACACCTGGGAGACTGAGCTAAGTGCACTGGGTCAGGAGGCTTACGAAAACGCTGATGCGAAAGCCGGCGCGAAAAAAGAAAAGTGGGAGGAGCTGATCCTGAGCGGCAAGATGGGCTACATGGCCATGCTGCGAAACCTGCGCAACATACTAGAAGCAAACGTCTCTGACGAGGCACTGCAGAAAGTATGCAGCTACCTGAGCGATGCGCGTGCAGTGGCTGGTGCAAAGCAGCTGCCGTTCCGCTACCTGGCGGCATGGCGTGAGCTAAAGCAGCTGAAGGATGGCCGCACTGCACGAGTGATGACCGCGCTGGAGAGCGCCGTCCTGCACACTGCAGCCAACATCAAAGGCTTTGACGAAAAAACAAAGGTCGTCATCGCATGTGATGTTTCCGGCTCTATGCAGAAAGCGATCTCTGCCAGGAGTAAGGTCATGAACTATGACATCGGCCTCATGCTGGCAATGCTGCTGCAAAACAGAAGCAAGAATGTGGTCACTGGTATGTTTGGCGATAGCTGGAAAGTGATCAACATGCCACATGTATCTGTACTGGCAAACGTAGATGAATACTACAAGCGCGAAGGCGAAGTAGGATACGCTACTAACGGCTACAAAGTGATCGAAGACCTGATCGCCCGCAGGGTGAAGGTGGATAAGGTTATGATGTTTACCGACTGCCAGATGTGGGACACCAGCCGTGGTGCTCATATGCAGCGTAGCGTATCTGCAGTCTGGGATGACTACAAACGTATCGCCCCAGATGCAAAGCTCTACCTGTTTGACCTGGCAGGCTACGGCACTATGCCACTGGATATCCGCCGCAAGGATGTATATCTGATCGCCGGCTGGAGTGACAAGGTCTTTGAAGTACTGGCTGCTATCGAAAACGGTAGCAACGCGGTAGCGGAGATCGAGAAAATAGAACTATGAAAACACGCCCTCCCGCTGTAGCGGCGGGAGGGCTTTTCCCGAAAGGGAAGTAAAAAAAAAGGCCCTGTAGCTTAAAAAGGAAAAGCTGCGGCAAATGATATCGTAACCGTGTAATGTATGGAAGATGCTGTACCGGCTGCGCGCTGGTATAGATAGATTTTGCAGATGCACCGAAAGCAGTATTTAATAGGGAAGCGCATTTAGAGCCATACTGCTCCGGAAGGAGATTGTGGGTTCGAGTCCCATCGGGGTCACTGTTCTTTGACATATTGTATAGAAACTAAAGACAACCTATAGTAAGGATGCCGTAGAGGTGAGATACTTCGCTCACATCAACAGGGGAGGAATTGCGTGATGCTGGAAAACGTAGCATGAGGCATTCCGGGTTCAACTCCCGGCAGCGCGAGCCCCAACACTCATCTCGCCCTTTGCTCCTTACTTTATCAAGAAAAAAAGAAATGCCGTAGTCAGGTGTCACTTCGGATCTCGTAGCATAAGGGAAGTGCGCAGCGCAAGCTGAGACGCGGGTTCGACTCCCATCGGGAAAAGTCACAGGCGCTTATAGCTTTCTTTCAAAAAGGATGTCGTAGACAGGAGATACTTCGTGGCAATCGCGGCTCGAATCCGCATTTACAACTATTGTAAAAATAGAGCTCCTGTTGCTTGTCACTCCTTTTTCAAAACAAACAGAGAGATGTCGTAGATAAGGGTTACTTCGGTAGAGCAATACACTTATAATGTATGGATGCCGGTTCAAATCCGGCACTTTCAGCAATGAGAGTTAGCACAAACAAAACCCTGTCGCTTTTCACTCTTTCTGTCTTTTCATTCAAAACACACAGTGAGGTGTCGTAGATCAGAGTTACTTCGGGTTAGAACGCTGTATAGAATGCAGAGGTCGTCGGTTCGATTCCGTCACCCTTCGCAAGGAGGTGTTAGTTCAGTTTATCAGTCTCTGATCGTCTTTCACCCTTACTGTCTTTCATTCAAAACATACAGGTGCCGTAGAATAGAGTTACTTCGGTTCAATTGGTTCGACTCCAATATCCTCCACCATTACCATTACAAAACACTTGGGGGATATAGTCTCTTTTCGCCCATTGCCCTGTACACTTGTCACGTTCGTCTAATGGCTCAGGACACCGGTTTTTCATGCCGGTAATGAGAGTTCAATTCTCTCACGTGATGCAGTAGGTGCCGTAGGTAAGGATTTCTTCGGGATAAATGGGTCGTGGGTTCAAATCCCACTCTTGGCGCAGGCCAGGATAGCTCAGATGGAAGAGCAATTTACATAATAGAGCCTTATCATTCTTTGCCCTGCTTTCATACGAAAGTATTTCAGTTGGTAGAATCCATGCTTTGGGAGCATGAGGTCGCAGGTTCTCCCGAAGCATCGGGACTGCCTTTCGTACATATCGGTGCCGTAGATGAGGGTTACTTCGACTTAATACTCGGCAGGTCGCGGGTTCGAGTCCCGCCCCTGGTACTATGCCAGGGTAGCTCAGATGGTCAGAGCAGCATACTCTTATCGCACATTGCCCGATACATTTTTGACTGGCTTTAGTTTCTATACAAGGGATAAACATCGGTGCCGTCGCTGAGTGTTACTTCATCTGAAAAATGAAAACCAACAACACACACTCAGCACTTGTAGCCCGATGTTATTTTGATAACGAAAAGAAAAACGACAATGAAGACAAACAAAAACAAAGCCCCTCTGTGGCGACAGCGCAGCATAGACAGACACTATACTGCCGGATCGCCTAACCGGGAGGGCACCAGATTTTGACTCTGGTTTGTGCAGGTTCGAATCCTGCTCCGGCAACTGAAAAATAATTCATCCGGCGGATGGAGATGGCACCGTTAGCCATCTATACCAACCACCGCCGGATACATGGACTCGTAGCCCAACGGGAGAGGCAGCAGGTTTAGAACCTGATCAGTGAGTGTTCGAATCACTCCGGGTCTACATATTGATCTGTAGCTCAGCATGGAGGCAGCACCGCTCTTTTAAAGCGGGGGTCGTGGGTTCGAGCCCCACCGGGTCAACTGATAGTGATGCATAGTTCAACGGGAAGAACGCCGCTCTACGAAAGCGGGGGTTGCAGGTTCGAAGCCTGCTGCATCAGCCATGGTACCATAGCACAACGGCCAGTGTGCCTCACTGTCTATGAGGAAGGTGTGGGTTCGACTCCCATTGGTACCGCGATCTGGGAACATAACTCAGTGGCAGAGTAGCGGCCTGTTAAGCCGCGCGCCGGATGTTCGATCCATCCTGTTCCCGCAGAGAAAACGTGAGCGCCTCCTAAGCTTCTGTGGTGATGCACCTGACTTGTAATCAGGAGAATCAGTTTCAAACACTGAAGGAGGCTCATGGACAGGTAGCTCCAATGGTAGAGCGGAGGTTTGAAGGGCCTCGCGATGCAGGTTCGAATCCTGCTCTGTCCACAGGCACTGGTGATGTAATGGAAACATCCCCGCCTTCTAAGCGGGTCATACAGGTTCGAGTCCTGTCCGGTGTACAAGAGAGAAAAAACGCTCTCTCCCTCCTTGGTTCTTCCATCTCCTTTGGAGAGGGAAGATGCCGGAGGCAGATGGGAGAGGTGATATGGTGAAGCTGGTGTATAGGCAACACGGCGGTTTGTGAGACCGCAGCAGAGGGTTCGATTCCCTTCTTCACCCGATAGTAAATAATGGGAGTGCGCCGGAGCCGGAGTGCCGGGGCGGTCTGTAAAACCGCTGCCCTCGCGGGCATAGCAAGTTCAAATCTTGCCACTCTCACAGGATAACAGTAAATTAAAAAGACAAGAAATGAAAACAACTACACTATACAGGCCAGTGGGGCCGGCAGATCTGGCACTCATTGAGCAGAGCGGATGGCGGCGATATGGGCACTATCATAGTGACACAAAAATTTGAAAACAAGAACAACTAAAACACAATGGCAAAATTATCAATAAGAGGAAAAGACCTTAGAGACATAGGATACCCGGAGGGGCCTGTGATCTCAGTGGCGATGCGAGTGATGGAGAAGAACTACAAGCACTCCACACTCGAGGAAGCGCTGGATATCTTGAAGAAGATACTGGCGAACCCAGCAGAGTTTATGGAAGACGCACCGCTCAACCAGATAGCAGACCTGCTGGTAGAGAAGCCTAAAGCAGAAGGCGAAGAAATACCGCTGCTAGAAAACGGTATCGACTTTTGTGCCTTCGGGCAGGAGCATATAGAGCAGGGTGCCTTTGATCAGATGAAGATCGCGGCACGTTTGCCTATCGCACGCGCTGCTGCGCTGATGCCTGATGCGCACTCCGGCTACGGCCTGCCGATAGGCGGTGTGCTGGCCACCGAGAATGCCGTCATACCATATGGCGTGGGTGTAGACATCGGCTGCCGTATGTGCCTGTCGGTATTTGATATACCGGCTGGCGATCTGCTGCACCGTGAGAAGTTCTACCAGCGCGAGCTGATAGAGGGGACGCTGTTTGGGGCGGGACGAGAGTTTAAGGAAATACCGGACCATGAGGTACTGGACCGTAAGGAGTTTGGTGAGATACCACTGCTGAAGACGCTGCAGATGAAAGCAGCGAAGCAGCTTGGCTCATCCGGCTCGGGAAACCACTTCGTAGAGTGGGGTGTGGTAGAAATATCTGACCCTGACAATGCGCTGAAGGTGCCACCGGGCAAGTATGTAGCGCTCCTCTCCCACTCCGGCTCCCGCGGGCTGGGTGCGACCATAGCCGGTCACTACACCAGGGTAGCCAAAGAGAAAACAAGACTACCACGTGAAGCGGGCCACCTGGCATGGCTGAACCTCGATACGCAAGAGGGTATGGAGTACTGGCTCGCAATGAACCTGGCCGGTGACTATGCCAGTGCCTGCCACCACGAGATACACCGCAAGCTGGCCAAAGTGCTGAACGTAGCGCCGATAGCCACGGTGGAAAACCACCACAACTTTGCGTGGAAGGAAATAGTGGATGGCCGCGAGATGATCGTACACCGTAAGGGTGCGACACCGGCAGCCAAAGGTGTGATGGGAATCATACCGGGCTCTATGACCGCGCCGGGATTTATCGTGAGTGGTAAAGGCGAGACTGCCGCGCTAAACTCTGCATCACACGGTGCAGGCCGCAAGATGAGCCGTACCAAAGCCATGAACAGTGTGACACACGCTGCGCTGAAAGAAATACTGAAAGCGAACGGGGTGAAGCTGCTCGGCGGCGGACTGGACGAAGCACCACACGCCTACAAGGATATCCATGCAGTCATGAGTGCACAAACCAACCTCGTGAATGTGGAAGGTATCTTCTACCCAAAGATCGTGAAGATGGATGGGTAGGAACCCTCCCGGCCTCCCCTAAAGGGAGATGAAAGCCGGGAGTATTAACTAACAATGACTCACTAAGCCCCTCTCCCTCGGAGAGGGGTTGGGGTGAGGCTGAAATACAAACCAATGGAACAAGTAGTAAATGGGAAATGGAGAAAGCTGGATGGCACCAGGATAAAAGGCCCGATCAAAGAAGCGATGGAGCAGGCACTGATCCACGAGCAGGGGCTCGGCAATAAGATCAAGATCTGTATCGGCACCGACTCTCAGGTCTATGGATCTGAGGTAGAGTTTGCCACCGTGATCCTGATCCTGCGCAAGGGCAAAGGTGGATATATGTATATCTGCTCTGACCGTACTGCACAGCGCATGACTATCAAGGAGCGTATGCTGCATGAGGTAGCGAAATCTATTGAGATCGCCTACCACCTGTGCGACCTCTTTGACCAGTATGGCACTGAGCTGGAGGTACACGCGGATATCAATACTAATCCACGCTTCGGGTCCAATACGGCGCTGAGCGAGGCTATGGGGTATATCCTCTCTATGGGCTTCACCTTTCGCGCCAAGCCAGATGCAGTAGCTGCGAGCTGCTGCGCCAATAAAGTCGTTCATTAGAGACATTGATTTATTTAAAACAACAATTATGAAAACTTACAGAGAGATCTTTCAGGATACGGATTTCTCGGATGTGTTTAGCGACAGGAGCTATATAGATGACAGCAAGTTCTACTTCAAATTATTTTTGAATATACCGGTACAGCACTGGATACATGGTATTGACAAGAAGAAAGCGTTTGACTTTGTGAAGGAGGCCTATGCCGGTAGTATCAATAAGATACTGGTCGAGACAGGGTATGATCACGAAAAGAGAACTGTATTTCTCTATAATGCTGTGATACTAATGGAGGGTGACATCATGATAAAGTTTCACTACTCCGCCTGTGGTATTTTGCTGCCGCGCCAGGATGATGCTTTCGTGAAGGAATTCAGTGATCGTATCAGAAAGTTCCGGGAAAAAGAGAAAAAAAGGACGTTTGAGATGGAGCTGATCACCAGCTCGAGTGATGGCTATAGCCTGACCAGTGCTGAGATCAAGAAGACAAGACTCGACATTGGCCTGCACTATGAAGATGACTTCACGGATGTAGACAAGTTGATTCGCACACGGCTAAACAAGAAGAAGGATAAAGGTATCGTATTGCTGCACGGCCTACCCGGTACAGGCAAGACGACCTACCTCCGCTACCTGATAGGCAAGCTGCGCAAGAAAGTGCTCTTCATCTCTCCAAATCTGGCACAGCGGATCACAGACCCTGACTTTATGCAGTTGCTGCTAAATAATCAGGACTCTGTCCTCGTGATAGAAGATGCGGAGAATGTAGTAATGGACCGCAACGAGGGATATGGCTCGGGTGTATCTAATCTGCTGAACCTATCAGATGGCCTGCTGTCAGACTGCCTGAATATACAGGTGGTCTGCTCTTTCAATACGCCGCTGCAGAATATAGACTCTGCTCTGATGCGCAAAGGAAGGCTGATAGCGCGTTATGAATTCGGCAAGCTGTCTGTGGCTAAGGCGCAGCAACTGTCTGACCATCTCGGCAAGAATACACTGATCACAGATCCGATGACCGTCAGTGAGATCTACAATCAGGAAGAAAAGGCTTTTGACAAAGGGAAGAAAAAGAAGATCGGTTTTGTCATCGCCGCATAAGACAGGGAGGGGCTTAGTGCTCCTCCCCTTTTTAGAACCACTAAAATGAAGACTATGAAAGTACATCAGTATAGCAAAGACATATTTACAATAGAGGGATTCTATACACCAGAAGAATGCCGCGCGCTGATAGATATGAGCAGCGACACGGGCTATTCTCCCGCCACGATCAATACGGCGGTGGGGGTGCGCCTGGAGCCGCGCTATCGCAATAATACCCGTGTGTTTCACACCAGCTTTGAGCTGGCTGAGCGGCTGTGGCGTCGGTTGAAAGACCACTTCCCGATCAGCTATGGAGATGTGACGCCATTTGGATTGAATGAACTCTTCCGCTTCTATCGCTATGAGCCGGGAGAATACTTCAAACCGCATCGCGACAGCTACTATGCGAGGAATGATAAGGAGGCGAGCTACTTTACCTTCCTTCTCTATCTGAATGAGGACTACACAGGTGGCGAAACAGCCTTTGATGATCTGGTCATCACACCAAAGACGGGTATGGTACTCGTCTTCATGCATGAGCTGATGCACGAGGGTCGTAGTGTAAAGTCAGGAGTCAAGTACGTACTCCGCTCCGACGTGATGTGCCTGGAGAAATAAGATAGCGTATCATTTAGGTGCGGGCATTTCGCCTGCGCCTTTTCCCTTTTAGAATGGATATCCGAAGGCAAGATTGAATGCAAGGCTCTTGAAAGTAGTATGATTGACCACCCACCGCTCAGACTCAGGCATGGCGGGCGAGCGCAGCGGCAGGCCTATATCAAATCTCAATACAAAGAAATTGACATCTACCCTGAGGCCTGCACCGGTAGACATCGCTATCTGCTTCAGAAATAGATTTGACCTGAATTCGCCATTCGGGGCATTGGGATCAGCTTTATTCAGCCAGGTATTGCCGGCATCGTAAAAAATGGCACCTTTCAGAAATTTAAAGATCGGGAAGCGGTATTCTACGTTAAACTCCAGCTTGATCTCACCACCCTGCTGCAGGGCAAACACACTCGTGGTACTATCGGTGCGGAATGCACCCGGACCTACGGAGTTGACCGGGAAGCCGCGCAGGCTGTATGCACCGCCTGAGAAAAACTGCTTCGCATATGGTAGTGTACTGCTATTGCCGTATGGCAGTCCCCATCCGGCTATGAAGCGGAAGACTAACATGTTATTGGCAGAGATGCGCACATAGTCTCTCACATCTATATCAAAGCGCGCAAACTGCGCAAACTCTACTCCAAAGACTTTGGTAGGCTGGTTCGCATCCACCGGCCGCTTAGTAGCCAGCTGGCTGCCGAGCGCCAGTGCATTGCCCGATAGTTCTACATTGCCGTTAAAGTAAAACCTGTTGCGCTTGGCTGTCTTCTGCTGCTCGGTATAGAAAAACGAATACCCTATGCCAAACAAAAACTGCTCATCAAAACGCGACTTCAAAAGCTGGTTGCTATCTATCAGCGCATTGAAGGCATCTGAGCGGTGATAAATATTAAAGTACTGAACATTCAGAAGTGTCAACGCATGCTCTATGGTGACAGACTGCTTCCATCTGTATCCTATATCGAGCTTGAAGGAGTTCATATTA
Organism: uncultured Chitinophagaceae bacterium; assembly: GCA_964537475.1. Classification (GTDB taxonomy): domain Bacteria; phylum Bacteroidota; class Bacteroidia; order Chitinophagales; family LD1; genus UBA1941. The sequence goes on from CAZIBY010000001.1 coordinate 834,093, forward strand.
AAGTAACCCACTCGGCTCAGGAAGGCATAGTCCAGCCCGAACTTAGTATGCGGCACAAAATCCGTCTTAGGTTGATTCTTGAAAGGAAAGATCCGCGGTATATCCAGCTCTACACGAGGATTGACCTGATAGGTAAATTGCCCCTTATAGGCACCACTATACTGCGCTTCAAATGACCCTGTCAGGTTATAAATTAATAACTCAGCTCCCTTGAATGCATTCCTGTTTCGCAGGCTGAACGTAAGGCCGGGTCCTATAAAGTTATTCGACTTTGTAGCCACCTGCAGCTCCGTACTGACAGAGTATTTAGGCAAAGGAGAAAGCATGATATTGGCAGATAGTGATCCCATGATGGAGTCCACTTCTTTCATCTCCAGATTGATGTATTTGAAAACGCCAAGATTATTGAGCCGTGCCAGTGTACGGCGCTGTATGCGGCTATCATAGATACGGTGCGGCCGAAAATATACAGAGTGCAGCACCGTGCGGGGATGGATATAGTTCGTCCTCGGATAATAGTTTACCGAATCAATGATCTGCGCCTCTACAGGTAGCGAGTCAGCACGGTTGTAATCCGGATAGATATTGATCTCATCCACATGGTACAGATGCTTGGACTTATCAGGTGTATTGCTCTTCACTCTGACCACCAGCGTGACCTGCCTATCCATTGTATCCATCAGAAACTCGAGGTAGTTCTGATTAAAGAAATAATACCCGTGTCTCTTGACCAGGTCATCTATCCTGTTTCGCTCATCTACCAGATCATCCAGCGTATAGATATTGCCGGGCTTGAGCAGTGAGCGCTTTTGCGAGCGCGCTATCCATCTGCCTATACCATCCGTATCCGGCGGAAAAGTGATATCCTTTAGTGTATAGGGCTGATTCAGTTTTAGCCGAAACTCGATATGCGCTGTTTTCCCTTTCTTCTTTCGCACTACTGTGTACTCACTATGCGAATCGAGGTAGCCGATATTCCAGAGTTTGGTATTGATCGCCTTCTGCAGTAGCACCGTATCTACATCACTGAGATAGACAGGCGCCTCGCCCATTTTGGTTTTGATCCAGTCGCGTGCCTTTCGCTTGTTATTGTGATGTTTCTTGGGTTTATCTGCTTCATAGTAGAGCCACAGGCCAGGCCTCATCCCCAGAAAGGTAGTATTGGCCTTGGGCCGGATGATATCCTGTACCTCTGTTTTGATAGCGCCTTTCTTCCTGATCTTATCTTTAGAGTCTATCGTGATACTGGCACCGGTATACAGCACCCTATCTTTGGGCATGAGCCGTAGCCCGGTACAGCCCGATAGGAGCAGCAGCATGGAGAATAATATGACAGGTACCGCTTTCCTCACTTGGTCTCCTCTGTTTTAGGTTTGATCCGCTTGCGGAATATCTCGCTCAGGTGATCGTAATCACGATTATATGATACACCGATACCTGTCTTGTATAGCAGGCCATCTATGATGCCTTCATACTGATTGAGACGGAATGCCTTAAAATGATACCTGCCGTCAGGTGTCAGCTTGTAGTCCAGCATGATATCTCCGGTGATGCTATTAGCATTATACTGCGAGGCGCTGCTATTGCTGTTGGGCACGTTGATAGAAGTGCCGAGAGAGACATCCAGACGATCCTTAAAGAAACTCTTCTTCACCCCGATGCTCACCTGCGTATTTTGCTGCACGCCGGACTGCGTGTACTCATCGTTAGACTGAAGGCCAAAGTTGAGGTCTACCCCCTTGATGTATTTGCCTGAGAGCCGGTTGAGCTGGTCTGTCAGTACTTCATTCACACTATTGCGGGCAAAATCCGTAGCGACTGTGCCATAGTCATCACCGGGCACTGTATTGGTAGGTATGAACTTATTGAGTATAAGCAGTGCAAAGACCTGCTTGTTCAGTTCATCGGGGTTACCATTCACCGAGGTGACCTTAGAGTAGACGATCCCGGAGAAAGCCGCCTTGTCGGCATCATCCATATCGAGCCGGAAGCTGATCTCGGGCTTCAGTAGCTCACCCTTCATATTGAGGTAAACTTTAAAATGGAGCAGCTTCTTATACGCAGATTTCTCTGACTCTGACACGCCCGCCAGCTCTGATGCCAGCAGGTCAGCAGCAGAGGTCCGCACCTCATAGATAGCACTGACATCTACAGTCGCATCCTGCGGGCGGCCATTCCAGGTGATGGTACTGCCGTCACGGATATTAAACTTCTTATGTATCACTTTTTCAAAGCTGAAATCATAACTACCGCCTGAGAGGGTATAGGTCCCTGTGAGGTTCTGGTTGCCCGCAGGGTCCAGCGCAAAACTCAAACGCCCCTCACCATTGACTACCAGAGAATCCCCGGACGTCTTATTTACGATCACCTTAAACTTTGCCTGCTTGGCGATGTCTACATTTGCTATCAGGTTGATACCCTTAAACTGGAGCTGGGTACTCACTGTATCTATCTCACGGTCGCGCTTCCTGCCCAGTATGCCCGTGGTATCTGAGTGGTCTACCATGACCACTATACCATCACCGCGGTCTGTAGAAATTTTGGAGGTGGGGATAATGACGGCGATATTGGTCCGGTCCAGCAGCTTCACATCGGCATTGACCACCGGCAAGGACTCATCTCCGCGCACTGATATACGACTGCTGATCAGCAGGTGGCCGAAGAAGAGTGGATTATCACGGATAGTAGTATTCAGCACGGTGAAATGATCAGTGCGGATAGTCAGGTCAAACTTCATCTTCCGGAAGTCTGTGGTATAGACTGTACCATCTATGGTGGCCTTCTGCCCCAGAGAGTCCAGGATATCAAAGGAGTTGAAGTAAATCCCCTTGGGGTCCACCTTGATGTGGTCTTCTTTGATGGTGATATAATTATTGATGTAAGCCACATTGGTAGCTGCATCGCGGAAAGCAATATCAGCATTCAGCAATGGATGCCTGATGCTCCCGGTGATAGAAGCACTGCCTGTCATGTAGCCTTTGCTGCGCCGGATCTGTCCGGCTGTAAATGGCTCGATAGATGAGAGATTGAGTTTATTGATATCAGTATGCAGGTCCAGCTGGCTGCCACCTGCTGCCGTGCTGATATATGCCCCCTTGATCTGCACATCATTATCTGCGCCGCTTAGTTTGATATCGGCCTGATAGCGGTCTGTGGTCAGGTTATCAGCTTTCACCGTCAGGTCGCCTATAGGATGCTGCTGATACGATATGCTATCTATACGCACATCAGATACAAAGGCCAGTGAAGTATTGACATTCCGCAGTTCGGCATTGCCATTCATACGGCCGCGCAGCAGGGCTGTATCTGACTCCACGATCTGCGATATAGTACCAATATCAAAGTCGCGGAAGGTGACTTTGATCGGCGCGGCGGCATCGTCGCTCTGTGAGGAGATAGCTATCTCCTGTGCGTTACGCTTCAGGTCAAAATCATGTACGAAGAAACCGCCCCGGCCAAAGTGGATCGTATTGTCATCGGCCAGCGCCCACCTGCGGTCATTCAGCACGAGGCCATTGCTATCTATACGCATGGTAAAGGTCTTAGGCTCTGGCTGCTTCAACTCACCTGACATCTTGAGCTTATCTGCTCCGGTGGAGTCTTTGACATCCAGCAGGTAGGCTACGCGGTTTTCGCGCAGCGATCCCGATAGCTCTGTACTGGTCAGTCGTACCGGGCCAGTGGCCAGTCTGGACACTGATATGTCATACTTCAGAGAGTCATTCACCGCATGGATAGAGGCTCCGGCATTGTCTATCTTGATACCGCCGTATGCCATGGCAGAGGCATTGAGATCGAGGTCTAGTTTACGTTTTGCCTTGTCAAAGGTGGCCGAAAGTGAGGCTCCGTTAAACGTCTTGACCTGTGGCATCAGCACCTCTGTCAAAAGCGGATGCGGCTGTATGCTGGCTGTGAGGTCAAAGTCTATGCGCGCAGTATCTGCTCCGCTGGTATCTACTCTGTCTGGTGTAAAAGCAAAGTACGTATTGACAAAAGAAATGAGCGCGGGCGGGATCAGTTGTACCCTCGGTGTACCGTCATACGCCAGGTCTGCTATGTCACTGCTGAGCACCAGCCGGAGCCTGCCGGTATCTGTCCTGGCAGATAGCGCTACAGAGTCGATACGATAGGTATCTTCTCCTTTCAACACGATGATATCACGGATCTTTGCATCCCCGTTGATCACATCGCTGCTGTCACGCATGTCTATATTCAGCCTGGCACCCGCACGAAGGTCTGCGGACATCAGGTGTGTGCGGAGCAAATCTACTCCCGTGATCTCTCCGTTTGCCATGATATGCTTATCCTGTCCCTGCCACAGCAGTGAGGCATCCAGTGCGAGCTGCACATTAGTATCACGGATGCTGATCGTAGCATCATAGGCGCCCTCACTGCCGCAGGCGCTCAGGTCTATATTCCTGTAGTTATATTTCCTGAAATATACTGATGACACCTGCGCATCCAGATCGGCTATGATAGTGGCGGGTGTCAGGTTCCGGCCCTTACCATCTGCAGTCAGCGTTACCGGTCCGAGCAGGTCGGGCTTGTGGAGTATATAGCCCAGATCGAGCGCATGAGTATTCAGTTTTATTGTGTACTGGGTATCGCCGGCTGCCATGCGCATAGTAGCGCTGACCGTAGCAGTACCACTACTGGTAGTTAGGTCTACGTTTGCCTCCGCGTCTTTGATAGAACCTTTGACATGGCCCGACACTGCTATTGTATGAGGTATTTGTATGGAGGCAGGTACGGCACCGCTCAGCAGATCGCTCAGCTCTCCGGCGGTGCTGTGAACGTCATGGAGATCTACATCATAGTAGGCTGTAGCCGCTTTAGGCAGGCCTACGATGTGCGCATCTATATTGGCTGCCGTGCCCTCACCTAGTGCCGCACTCAGGTGCTGTGCAGTGATATCTTTGAGCTGGCCGCTGATCCTGCCGCTCACAGTAGCATGCGCCAGGTGCATCTTGTCAAATGTAGGGCGCAGCTGCGGCGCAAACCATAAGATGTCCTGCACATCAATACTGGCCGGGTGCAGGTCTGCATTTATACCCATGCTCCCTATATCTGTGGCAAGAGATCTCAGTGACGGGTAGTGTACGGCTATGTCACTGGGCTCAATGTGAGAAGCAGACGTGGTCAGCGTCAGTCCATGAAGCACACCGCCGGTGCTGGTATACTGGCCATTTGCAGAGAGGTTCTTCAGCACGAGGCCGCAGCTTTCGCTGGCAGAGAGGTGATGTATATCAGCGAGTATCGTATCGGGACTATAGTATCCTCTCTCTATATGCGTACTGACATTTTTGAGGTGCAGATGCCTGTAGTCCATGCCATCAGCTATGTGCGGAGCATCCATCTCATCAAAGGCAAAATCAATATGATCCAGATGGATGGTATCAGCACTGACGTACCAGCCTTTCGCTGTGGTAGTATCAATGGCTGAAGAGACCTTTTGCTTAGCAGCAGTAGTATCTCCCCTGTGCATTGCTACCATGCCATCGCTATTGCCCAGCCACAGGGTTTTGACCCTGACGATATGTTCATTCAGGTCTATCTGCTCCGGTTGCACATAGAGCGCACCCACACCAAATGAATACAGCTGCCCTCCCGGCAGGTTGCGATAGGTGAAGTGGATATTATGAAGGTCCAGCTTATCCAGGCCCAGCTGGGGCAATAGTGTGGTAGTGGAATCTTTGACAGCGTCATTATTCTGGGTCTGTGTGATTTCTACCCGTGTATCTGCCAGGTACAGCTCATGACCTGCGAAGCTCAGTGGCTTCAGGTCCATACCCTTGAGGCGGAGCCTGAGTGTGCCCACCTCACCGCTGATGATCGTACCGCTCACGCTATCTGCAAATCTGGCGCGGATATGTGTGAGGTCTACATTATTGACCTGGACCTTCCATGGAGTGCTTTGCGTCGTATCCGTCTTGGCCTTTACCTCGGGTGCCTTTTTACTATCTCCGGCAAAGGCCCTGATGAAGAAGCCGAAATTGTAGGTGCTATCTACGCTGCTGCGGCCTATGTTTGCACTGACATCAGAGAGCAGCACGCTGCCTACCTCTACCTTGTGGTGCAGCAGGCCCATCATGTTGATGCCCACCTCCAGTTTGCCCACGTACAGGAGGGTGTCGTGCTTTGCGTCTTCGGCATAGAGCTGCTCGATCACCACAGTTTTCGGAAAGCCTATATAGAGACGACTGAGAGAGACCCTGGTGTGTGTCTTTGATGATACGTATTGAGTAGCCTTATGAGTGATATAGTTCTGTACGGAGGGAAGGCGTATGAGCAGGATGAGCACGACCACCAGTACCAGCAGGGCAGCGATGGTGCCCCCGAGTACCTTGAGTGTGATACGGACTACTTTTCCCCAATTCATTTAGATATAGCTTAGGGCAATAACCATGCCTGCGCGTGGAAATATACACCCAACACATTAGTGCAGAAATAAATATAAGGATTTAACAGATAAGAAATAAAAAAAGCGGCCAGATTTTTGATCTAACCGCTTGATTTAGTGTGTGTTCCCGCCGAGGATCGAACTCGGGACCCAGTGATTAAGAGTCACTTGCTCTACCAGCTGAGCTACAGAAACATCCGATTGGGACGGCAAATATAATGCGGTCCCTGCTAAATTCAAAATTATTTTTTCTTCGTCTTAGGTGCCAGCGTCATCATCATACGCTTGCCCTCCAGTGTAGGCAGCTGCTCTACAGAGGCGATATCTTCCAGTTTTTTTGCAAACTGGAGCAGGAGCAGCTCTCCGCGCTCTTTGAATACGATCATACGACCGCGAAACATCAGGGTGGTCTTTACCTTATTGCCCTCCTGCAAAAACTTCTCGGCGTGTTTTGCCTTAAAATCTATATCGTGGTCATCAGTATTGGCAGTAAAGCGGATCTCCTTGACCTCCTGTTTTTTGGAGTTTGCCTTGATCTCTTTTTCCTTCTTCTTCTTCTCGTAGAGGAACTTATTGTAGTCTACTATACGGCAGACCGGTGGCACTGCATTGGGAGATATCTCTACCAGGTCCAGACCGAGATCGCGGGCTTTGTCCAGCGCCTCGCGGGTGGAGTACACACCCGGCTCCATGTTTTCACCTACTATACGCACCTCAGGTACGCGTATCAGATCATTGATCCTGTGCTCGAGTTCTTTTCTTGGTGCTCTGCCCCTGGGAAACTGAGGGCGTTGATTTAGTGCCAAATGCTATTTCTTTTGGTTTTGAAATGAATCCCACAAAAATAATCAATATTCCTCTATATAAGCAACCCTGATTATCCTCATACTGGTAAATAATGCTAACAAAGAGCAGCGCTACTCGTGGTCAAACTCCTGGCGGTACGGGACGGTGGGATAGTCCTTTTTGCCCGAGAGGCGCTCCATCAGTTCTTTGGCGTATTGTTTCTCTTTTTTGGTACCATCGGGCAGCATATAGGTGTAGCCTTTGTCCATCGGGGTGCTAAAGTCTACACCGCCCTGCCAGCCAGCTTCATCATCAAAGCGGCGCAACTCCAGCTCCTCGCGTACCACGGGCTTATTGTCTATGCGCTGCTCTGCGAGTGCCTTGATCACGCCGCCAGTCAGCTTGATAGGCACTTTCATAAAGAAAAGCTCGCTGAAGTAGTACTTGCTAAACTCCGGATCGATCTGTATCAGCGGCGACTCATAGAGGATCACGGTATAGGTGGTACCGGTGAAGTTGTCCTTCATCGTAAACTTGTGCCTGTAGCCTATGTAGCCGTGCCATATCAGCGTGTCTACCAGCTTCACATAGCTGTACTTATAGTTGGTCGTATCGGGGTTTACTTTCTCTGCTTTAAACATTTTCTGGTCCTTGAGCTGGGAGTACCGTACCCGTTTTGATGCATCGGTGAGATGGCTCAGCTCAGGCCGGAGAGACATGGTAGAGTAGATCTTGTGGTCCTGAAATGCCACTATCAGCGAGTCATCCTTTTTGTCATAGACATAGGCGGCATTGGCCATGATCGTCTTGCTGGTATAGATGATCGCGTGGGGATGTATGCTGTCGGTCTGGATGGCATAGTGTGTAGTGTCACGCTGGCGCACCGGTGCTGTCACTTTAGCTTTCGAATTGCTACGCAGCTGCTTTACCTCTTTCTCAGATTTAGTTTTGAGAATGGTGGTATCATTTACCACCGGACTGGTAGTAGCCACAGTATCATCTTGCGCGGAGGCAGCAAATACGGCCAGAAAGGCCAGAAGAATAAGGATTCCTTTCATTTTAACAAAAATAGCTCTCCCTCTCTATACGTGATAATGGCCAAAGGGTTCAATATTAAAGCTCCGGTGTGTATTGTAGCCTGTGGTGGTCTAGTTTTGTGACCATTTTGCGCCAATTGTGTTATAGATCATATCTTTATAAAATATGAATCACCGTTTCTATTGTTCCGTCATTGTTATCGCTATGAGCGTCCCCGCATTCGCCCAGCAGGACCTGACTATTTCTGTGAAGAAGCCCTGTCCGATCACGCGTGAGTTTACCTATCAAGGCAAGCCCGTTTCACCGGAGGCGCTCATAGGGTTCTTTCAGATCATGAGTGACGAGACCTATTCAGATACTGCTTCGCTCACTTTACATCCATATCGCAGCCATACCTTGCGCGACACGATCATGTACCAGGAACGTTCATTTTGCGAACGCAAATGGTCATATATGTCTTACCTCAATACGGAAGCCCGATCCTTTAACTTGGTGGCCGACCCCGGTAATGCCACCTTCAAGAAGTCCTATATAGCCTATTGCCTGAGGCAAAACACCAAGGATAATAAGTTTCTGGTGGAGGCTGCCTACTATACCGGCGGGACGATCACATACCGATGCATGTTTAAGCTGGATATAAAAGGGGATAAATTAATCAAAATGGGAAGTATCTGCATGGAGGACTGGATGCGTTTCTCAACTTTTGATATCACAGATGATCTACCATCGATCCGGCAGGACAGCCGCGATACAGAATGGATCTTTACTATGGATAGCATCGGTACGGGTCGGTAATCGCAGTGTCCTCTCAAAGGCTGGCAGTCAGCATTTATTTTTCTATTTTCACGGCCCTGATAGTATTTAGTAATCAGTAGTTAGTATTAAGACGATATACCCGCCGTGGTATTGTCTCACTACTCAATGCGCACTACTCAATACTTATTCACCAAGCAACTAACAACACAATGATAAAGATCACACTACCCGACGGATCGGTGCGGGAGTATAACGAGGGAGTGACTGCCTACGATGTGGCAGCCAGCATTTCACAGGGACTGGCCAAGGCAGTACTCGCTGCTGAGGTAGATGGCGAGGTGTGGGACCTCACGCGCCCGATCACGAAGGACTCATCACTGAAGCTCCTGAAGTTTGAAGATGAGGGTGGCAAGAAGACCTTCTGGCACTCGTCTGCCCACCTGATGGCAGAGGCTATCGAGGAGGCATATCCGGGCGTGAAGTTCTGGGTAGGGCCGGCAGTGGAGGATAAGTTCTACTACGATATAGACCTGGGTGACAGGAAGCTGACCGAGGAGGACCTGGGCAAGCTGGAAAAGCGTATGCTGGAGCTGGCCAAGCAGGGCAATAAGTATGTGCGTACAGCGATGCCTAAGGCAGAAGCGGTAGCCTACTTTACCGAGAAGGGTGATGAGTACAAGCTGGACCTGCTGCAGAACCTGAACGATGGTGAGATCACCTTCTACCAGCAGGGCAACTTCACGGACCTGTGCCGTGGGCCACACATCCCCAGCACAGACTACATCAAGGCTGCAAAGCTCCTGAGTGTAGCGGGCGCCTACTGGAAGGGTGACGAGAAGAACAAGCAACTGACACGTGTATATGGCATCACCTTCCCTAAGCAGGCGCAGCTCGACGCGCACCTGGCTATGCTGGAGGAGGCGCGTAAGAATGACCACCGTACACTGGGCCGCGAGCTGGAGATCTTCACCTTTGATGAAGAGGTAGGCCCGGGCCTTCCGCTGTGGCTGCCAAAGGGCGCTGCCATCATAGAGAAGCTGGAGAAGCTGGCCAAGGAGTCTGAGCATGAGCAGGGCTATGTGCGCGTAAAGAGTCCACACCTGGCTAAAGAGGCTATGTACCTGCGCTCCGGCCACCTGCCTTACTATGCGGATAGCATGTTCCCGCCTATGGAGCTGGATGGACAGAAGTACTACCTGAAGGCCATGAACTGCCCGCACCACCACAAGATATTTGGTGCGCTGCCTAAGAGCTACCGCGACCTGCCTATGCGCCTCGCGGAGTACGGCACCTGCTACCGCTACGAGCAGAGCGGTGAGCTGTTTGGCCTGATGCGGGTGCGCTCTATGCAGATGAACGATGCCCACATCTACTGCACCAAGGCACAGTTTGCCGAGGAGTTTATGAAGGTGAATGAGCTGTACGTGAAGTACTTCAAGATCTTCGGTATCGACAAGTACCAGATGCGCTTCTCTAAGCATGAGCCATCTAAGCTGGGCCAGAAGTATATAGACAATGCGCCGCTGTGGCAGGAGACCGAAGCGATGGTGCGCGAGGTACTGGTGAAGTCAGGTGTACCATTTGTAGAGGTGGCTGATGAGGCGGCCTTCTACGGGCCTAAGATCGATATACAGCTCTGGAGCGCTATAGGCAAGGAGTTTACCATCGCGACCAACCAGGTGGACTTTGCACAAGCCGAGCGCTTTGACCTGACCTTTATGAATGAGCATAATGAGAAGGAGCGTCCGATCATCATCCACCGTGCGCCACTGGGTACGCATGAGCGGTTCATCGGCTTCCTGCTGGAGCACTACGGGGGCAAGTTCCCGCTGTGGCTCGCGCCAGAGCAGATAGCCATCCTGCCTATCAGCGACAAGTATATGGACTATGCTAAAGAGGTACAGCAGAGCCTACGCAAGGCGGGCTTTGAGGTGACGCTGGACGACAGGGCTGAGAAGATAGGCAAGAAGATCCGCGATACGGAGATCAAGCGTACGCCGTACATGCTGGTAGTGGGTGAGAAAGAAGCCGCCGACCGCGCCGTAGCAGTGCGCCGCCAGGGTCAGGGTGATCTAGGCACGATGGCACTGACCGACTTCACCGAGCGGGTAAAGCAGGAGGTGGCTGACTACAAGTAAGCAAGTTTTCCGACCTGCCTGGCGGCAGGCAGGCTATAGGAGTAATACAAAGGCTCGCCGGTGGCGGGCCTTTTGTATTTATATTGCATATGTTTGAGTTATAAAGTATGGTTGAGGGTGACGTTGTTTTTCGACTGAGGGAGGGTATGATTGTGCTTTTTTGCTCTTTGTATTTTGTTGGTTATTTGATATTAGCATTCGGAATACTTGTTGAGGTTTTTTTAAGCTCGAATTAAGATATGTCATAATATTACAGATTAATTACATGGGATTGTTTATCAAATTTTTGATTGAGAGGAATCGCAGCTTTTCTATGGTTGGCTTCCTTAGGCTTGTTGAATAGCAATGGCCGGAGGCCATCCGTAGCTCACTCGCCGGAGGCGAGCGAGGGAGAATGCTCTCTGAGTGGGCACGAAACTAAGTTGCGCGCCAGTGGGCGACCGAAACACTCCTATTTGATCGTCATTACAAAAGGACGTGTCTTGCGATGACCCAACTGATCGTCCAGCACGATATCTCTTTTGCCGAGGTCCTTTAGCTTGCTTATGTAGAATTTCTGGTCAATGTCCCGGATCTTGAAAATACTACCTTTTGAAACAGAGCCGTCGGCTCTGAGCCTGACATATACCATCATACCGTGCTTGGGGTCATAGGTGGATGGTTTGGCATCATCAGCGATGCTGAGATTATCCTCATGATCCGGGAAGACAAGGTAATGATCTGTGCCTAGTGTAGTGAGATGATAGCCAAACTCTGCTGTAGCAGCGCCATAGATCTGGCGTTTGGGTATTCTTTTGGACCACATGAGCTCTCCGCCCGGGCTGATGTGCAGTGCATAGATGTCCAGATTGTATTGCACTACGCCTCCATAGCGCGGATCCTGCTGGTCCCGTGAGAAGGTGGCTGCCTGCTCCCCAAAGACAGTCATAGCACCGTCTGCTGTGATACTCATATCTATCTCGAAAACGGGTATCTCGCCATCGGTCCGTGAATATGGTTTTTTATCCATTTTGTGGAGACCCTTCTGGTTTTCAAAACTGGCTACCAGATCCCGTGGGAAGTCATACTCTCCGCGATGCAATTTTGACGCTGCGCCGGATACAGGATCTATGGCCAGCAGAAACATGCCCCTGCTGCTGATCCTCTCTGCAGATCCAGAGTAAAATCCGGCACAGATGATCCTACCATCACTACCGGTGCGGAGCGTAGCTGTGACTACATACTTCTGTGGCACTGCTACAGGTATCACCATCGGTTTATCAGCAGCGTCGGTAATCCTGAGTATTTCAAACCTGTGAGCCTCACCGTCTACTACATCCAGCAGTACATAGACATCTCCACTGGCATGCAAGGCAGAAGAAAGTAATTCCACCTTATCACCAGCATAGGGTAGCTGAACCTGCTTGCGCCATATCATTTTAAAGTTATCACTGTATACCTCCGCCTCCAGCGAAGGCGTGCCCTTCTGGCCGAAAGAATTTGCATGAAGGATCATGACTTTACTATTGTCAGCAGAGGTGGACCGGGACCACTCGTAGTCATCCCACAGCAGACCGCTGGTGTGACTGGTAGAAAAAATAGCCCTCTCGCTACCGCTGAGTGCCCCTTTATCCGGATCAAGCTCCTGTACATAGATCTGCTGCTTCTCAGCATTTGGGTCCTCTACACTGTAGAAACTGTAGATATGATCTCCCATCATCATCCCCTCTGCTGACGATGCACGCCCTGAGAAAGCCGGAGCCTTCAAAACTTTACTGCTTACCACATTGAGCCCCTCGTCCAGTTTGTCTATCACTATTGATTCTGGATTGGCACTCACAGCAGTGATGCCATTCCCGGTGCTGAAATATTGTGCTGAATAGTGCCCATCAGGCAGTTTCAGGTCATTGCCGTATGTGTAGGTGACAGATTGAGCCTGCAAGGCGGCGTTCAGCATTAGCGCTGATAAAAACAGGATTGTACTTTTCATATGTTTATTTGGTTGGATAAAGACTGGCTGTAAAAAAGAATATTTTTCCTGATTATTTGCATACAGCTGTAAAATGCCATCAAATTTCTTGCACACGGCTACTTAAGGTTACACTCAAAAATATAAGTAGCTTAGTGCATTGACCAGAATGTATATGCTATACCTACTGCGCAAGATGGCGCTCCTCTCCTTTTGTATTTTGACAACTGCCATCTTGATGGCGCAGGGCATCGACTACACCCGCTACGCTGACCCGATGATCGGTACCGGTGGGCATGGGCATACCTTCCCGGGGGCCTGTGTGCCGTTTGGGATGGTGCAGCTCAGTCCTGATACGCGGCTGAAAGGCTGGGATGGCTGCTCGGGCTATCACTACTCGGATAGCATTGTATATGGCTTCTCGCATACGCACCTGGATGGTACGGGCTGCTCTGACTATGGCGATATACTGCTGATGCCTACAGCGGGGAAGCCTGATGTGCGGCCTGCCGCCTACCGTTCGGGCTTCTCTCATCAGCAGGAGAAAGCTGCGCCGGGCTACTATAGCGTGCAGCTGCATAAGGGTAACATACTGGCAGAGCTGACGGCTACGGCGCGCACGGGACTGCACAAATATACTTTCTCAGATACGGCAGGCAATATCATACTGGACCTGAAGCACCGCGACAAGGTGCGGCATGCAGAACTGTACATCAGCGCAGATGGAGAGGTGAGCGGGATGCGGCTCAGCTCAAACTGGGCGGATAGCCAGTACGTGTTTTTTGTGCTGCGCTTCTCAAAGCCCTTCGCGGACTATGGCGTGAGCAAAGGTGGGATAAAACACAAGGGGGTGACAGCTATCAAGGGCCACCGGCTGAGGGTGTGGTTCCGGTTTGCGACGAAGCGCGGCGAGGCGGTATATGCCAAGGTGGGCCTCTCTCCAGTGAGCATAGATGGCGCGCGCAAGAACCTGGCTGCGGAGCAGGCGGGCTGGGACTTTGACCTATTGCGGGATCAGGCACGTAATACCTGGACTAAAGAGCTAGGTAAAATAGAATTCGTCAGTAGTGACACGGCGGTGATACGCACTTTCTACACGGCGATGTACCACAGCTTTATCAGTCCTAATCTCTTCTGCGATGTGGATGGAAAGTATCGCGGGCGCGACCTGCAGGTGCATGAGGGCGAAGGGGGCAATTACTATACGGTCTTCTCCCTGTGGGACACCTACCGCGCGCTGCACCCGCTCTACAACCTGATACAGCGTCCGCGCAATGCGGATATGATACACACCATGGTCACGATGTACCGCCAGCGAGGGCTGCTGCCTATCTGGGAGCTGGCGGGCTGCGAGACCTTCTGTATGACGGGCTACCATGCCGTGCCCGTGATAGCAGATGCTGCCATGAAGGGTATCAGCATAGCTGATGCCAATACTGCATATGAAGCGATGAAGCATAGCGCCACGATGAGCCATAAGGACATGCATAAATATTTCAAATGGCGGTCGCCGCTGATGCTGATCTCGCACCTGCGCTATGTGGCCGGCTGGGATAGCTATCACCGGTATGGCTATATACGCGGTGCAGCGCTGCTGGGCGGCACCTCCAAATCTCTGGAGCACGCCTATGATGACTGGTGTGTGGCGCAGATGGCAAAGCGTGTAGGGCGCATGGATGATTATGATACGTTCATAAAGCGTGCGGCTAACTACCGGCTACTGTATGACTCTACGACGGGCTTCATGCGGCCGCGTAGAAAGAACTTCATAAAGCACTTTGATCCGTATAAGCTGTCTCGCTATTATACAGAGGGCAATGCGTGGCAGTATGCCTTCCCGGCGCCACAGGATATGAGCGGGCATATCAGACTGATGGGTGGCAGGGAGCGATTTGCTACGCTACTAGACTCACTCTTTCACACCAGCAGTAATATCTATGGGCTACCTCATCCGGATGTATCTGGCATGATAGGCCAGTATGCGCACGGCAACGAGCCGAGCCACATGATAGCCTATGCCTACGACTATGCCGCGCAGCCGTGGAAGACGCAGCAGACCACGCGCCTGATCATGGATAGCTTCTATACGGACCGGCCCGATGGCCTCTGCGGCAATGATGACTGCGGCCAGATGAGTGCCTGGTATGTCTTTAGCGCGATGGGCTTCTACCCTGTCTGCCCGGGGTCAAATCAGTATGCTATCGGTTCGCCACGAGGTGACAAGATGGTGCTGCACCTGCAGGATGGCAGGAGCTTTACCATCACGGCGAAGAACAATGACAAGGCAAATGTGTATATACGATCTGCACGGCTGAATGGTGCTCTATATCCGAAGAGCTATCTGAACTATGAAGATATCATGAAAGGCGGCTTGCTGGAACTGGAGATGGGTGCTACGCCTAATACGCAATGGGGAGCGGGGGATACTGATGTGCCGGAGACGAGGATTGAGTAAGCAGTGGAGGAGTGATAAAAATCGCGTAGGAGTAGGCAGATTTTACGCTAGGGTCTGTTGCAGGTTAGGTAGCCAGAGGCCATCCGTAGCTCACACTCGCCAGAGGCGAGCGTGGGAGGACGCTGATGTGCCATTGACGAGGGCTGAATATAGGAATATGGCTGCACGCCTCACCTTTTAGTCAGTTTTGTATCTTAGAGCAAACAATTATATGCGATACACTATTCTCTTACTGACTGTAGTAGTTTTGCAATCCTGCAAAAAGGCCGAACCTTCTTTTCAAACATGCACTGTAGATGCACCCAAAGGGCTTTCAACGCTGGTAAATAAACAGTTTGTGAAATTATCATGGTCTCCGGTATTTGGTGCCACCTCCTACGAGATAGGTTACAAAAATATCCATAGCTCCACATGGGATGGTGCCGCGGGATCAGATAGCACGAGCACATGGTTGCCTTACCTTGATCCTGACAGCATATACATCTGGAAGGTAAAAAGCGACTGTATGCATGGTTCTTCAGATTTCAGTTCTACGGATACTTTCCGGACACACTATCTATTTGGCCAATGCAACTGGAATCACTTTCTTGAGTTTACTGCTGACACGGTGATCAGTGATATAGCTGCAAAGACCATCATAGCTTATGCAGACTCGTCTTACGTCCAATTTCAGTTTTCCAGCTATCCGCTGGCAAGCAACACCTATCAGATCGTAAGTCCGACAAGCTCTGTATCAGGAAATACAGCAATCGTGACAGCACACCTACAGTATGGCTACGGGTCCACCTACCGCTCTACCGGTTTGGATCAGACCACTGCAGTAGTCACTGTCACAGCGCAGCAAACCAGTATAAGCCTATCATCCTTCAATGCTGCGAATGCTACAAATAACGCGGATACCACCTCATTCTATGGAGTGACCATCAATCTGAGATAAAGAGTATCGAGTCGGAGAGATCATTGATGATACGAGGACTTCGTTCTCAAAAAACTCGCGGAATAGTATACCTGAGACGTGCCTGTAGCTAAAGACTTTCCTACCTTTGAGAATATATTATAACCAGCATTGAAGACATCCTGTTGCTTTTTGAAGTTCTGTCATATACTGCCTTTCATTTTGATGATAGGTCACGAGAGCTGTCGAGCACAATCTTGTGACTGCCGTAAAGGAGACTATAATGAAGCATACACAAAATTAGCAAGTATCGGAAAGGCGAATCATAAGATTATAGTATGTGGCTTGGCAAAGGAGGGCGCATTTCTGGAAGATAGCGCCCACAGTGACCCCTCGTGGAAGTTTAACCTGCACACAGAACTACTGGTGACAGACTGCAAAACGAGCGATACATTGTTTTATAATGAGATGATGATGGATGCACCAGATTACACTGTGACTGCTACTGAGCGTCAGATAGACCTTACGCGGATGGTGTTTATTCACTACCATCACCTAGACTACTTAGATCCTCCACTACCGCTATCCGTCACGCATATCAGCCTGAATGGAGACAAACCCATCGTGTCTCAGGCCGAGCCCGTATTTGTCATGCCGGCATTCAGTGCAGAGGTGCGGGATAGTGCAATAAAATTTTACAACAGACTGGAGGTCGTGCTAAAGGTGAGTCCATTTGCCCAGTGGGCAAACTATAATCAATATCCCACCGACCTACTGCTGACGGCAGCACTGATGAATATAGGCAGATCGCGCGAGCTGTACAGAAACCTGCGCGATCATTTTGATCTGGATGGGGCGGTGAGTGAAGACTATGACCCGGGATACCTCGATCTTATTTTGGATAACATAAGGAAGGGTGAGAAAATCGTAAAAAAATGATGGCTGACTTTATCTCGTATTTTATAGCTTTAAGCATCAATCCAACCCACTCATGAAGAAACTCGCTAAGGTACTGGCAGGCATTGCCGTTTTCATCGCATTGCTGGTATTGGTAGCCAGGCTCACGGGCAATGGCTACCTGGTCCGCGGGGTATGGATCACCTATCTGCATGGTAATAACTCTGCTACGATAGACGATGCGAAGTTCTTTAAAACGCATCCCGTACAGGCGAGCTACCATCCGTCTGAGTGGCCGCTGAGCGCCGACTACAATAAGAAAGAGCTGCCTGCCAAACTGCGTGAGATGCTCACGCGCACGGAGACGGTGGCCTTTGTGGTGATCAAGAATGACAGTATACTGGCGGAGCAGTACTGGGAGGGCTATAGTGACAGCTCGCAGTCAAACTCCTTCTCCATGGCCAAGAGCATCGTGACCATGCTCACGCAGATAGCGATACAGAAGGGCATCTTCAAAGACTGGCATGATAAGGTGGCGCCGATGCTGCCGGGCCTCAAAGGGTCACACGCACAGGAGCTGGAGCTGTGGCACCTGAGTACGATGTGCTCCGGGCTGGACTGGGATGAGGCATACAAAGATCCATTCAGCGTGACGGCGAAGGCCTACTATGGCGGTGATATCCGGGGCCTGATGCAGACGCTCTCGATCAAAGATGAGCCGGGCAAGGTGCACAACTACCAGAGCGGCAGTACGCAGCTACTCGGCCAGTGCCTGATGAATGTGACGGGCAGGTCGCTGGCAGACCTGGCCACAGACTGGCTGTGGAAGCCCCTGCAGGCGCAGCGAAACGCCAAATGGCATACGGACCACAAGGGCGTAGAGCTGGCCTACTGCTGCTTTAATAGCAATGCGCGGGACTTTGCACGATTTGGCAAGCTGATGCTG
This sequence comes from uncultured Chitinophagaceae bacterium, assembly GCA_964537475.1. Lineage (GTDB taxonomy): Bacteria > Bacteroidota > Bacteroidia > Chitinophagales > LD1 > UBA1941. The sequence goes on from CAZIBY010000001.1 coordinate 852,352, forward strand.
CACCAGGGCAACTGGGAGGGCAGGCAGATACTGGACAGCTCATTTGTGAAAATGGCTACCAGCCCTGTACAGGTGCCGTTTTACGGCTATTCCTTCTGGCTGGACGACTCGCATGGTACGCACGTATTCGCGCAGCGTGGTATATTAGGCCAGTACATTATCACCATACCTGAATATAATACCGTGATCGTACGCCTGGGCCGCCAGAGATTGCCTAGCCAGGATGGCGCGCTATCAGAGGATTTTAACGTGATAGTAGAGCAAGGGCTGGCCATGGTGAAAGGCCGGTAGGCATACCAAGATTGTGTCCCATACGTTTACTTTCTACAGGCCCGTGTTCACTTTTTTTATCACTGCATATAGTGCGTGTGTTTTACATTTGTACTATCCATATATGATAGCCGGATATATCTGTCCATGACGGTAAAGCAGTTTATACTTTTCCTCCTCGTACTGGCGGGCATGCATGCAGCAGCCCAGTCTGCGGTGCAGATCGGTACACGCATGGATACGGCTGTGGTGAGGTCTTACTACAGGGTGCCGGTATTCTACCATTGCCGCCCGCTGCGCTCCTACCAGGTGCTCGGTATGATGACGGCCACGCCTATGGTAGCCTATAGCAGCAAGGCATTTGAGCACTATACCCATATGGCGCGCCGCCACTACAAAGATGCTTCTATCGGTATCCTGGTCAACGACCTGAACTTTGGTACGGACAGCTTCTATGTAGTGCGCTTCGCCCCTGATGCCGGCAGGACAGACACGGCGGTCTTTGAGACGCCGATCTTCCTCGGGGCGCGCCCTACCAAGCCCTACAAGGTGATCAGGGTGATCAATGACCAGCTCAGCTGCGGCTCTCTGAATCAAAACCTGCAGCGCTATATGCGTGAGGCGGCCTCTCTGCACCTGTGCTATGATGGTATCATGGTGAGGGATATCAACTATGCCTTCACGCCTGATGAGATCTATATCTTCCGCTGGAAAAATACTCCTGCTGGTCACGCCCACTAAGGCATGACCACTATATGCCGCCGCTCTGCGAGCGCACCTGAGCGCCTCAGAGACACTACATAGTCTCCTGCCTGTGCCCCTGCCATGTCTACGTACATATAGTCCCTGACCACACCATTGTAGTATACGCGCCTGCCAGCCATGTCATATACCTCCAGCACCTCGTCGCCAGCGAGCCCGCCGGCTATATGCAGATTGAAACCCGAGCGGACGGGATCAGGATAGACCTGAAAGTCTCCCTGAGGCAATGCATGATAACCCGGACACAGCAACAGATCAGGTATCGTAGCTGTGTCGCCCCGGCGCACCCAGAAGGAGGCAGTGTCCGGATAGTAGCCCTCCTGCTGAGCGATAGCCCAGTACAAAGTAGAGTCAGTAGAACGATTGCCGGCCCAAAGCCCGCAACTGTAATGGCCACCGGCGTCGGCCATCTGACGGCTGCGAAAAAGCGTATCTCCGGAGAGCCTGCCCCTCGTCATGATCCTGACGAAACTGCCCTGTACAGGACTGCCGGTAGCACAATCGTAGACCATGCCCCGGGCCATACCCAGATAGGGGAAGTAAACTGAATCAAGAAACTGCGGCAGCGACAGCGAATCCGCCCGACCAGGACTCATAAATGATGTAGGTAAAAGGGTGCCGGCGAAAATACACATCTGGCTGATATCGCCATCGTCATACCTATCGAGTCCCTTGGCCAGCATATAGCGTACACTGGGAGGGTCGGTCCAGTGGAGTATACTATTGTATATAAAGGTAGCGATCATGATCTCCTTGTGCGGAAAATTGGCCCGCAGCAGATCGATATCTGCATCAAGGTTTGTGTAGCAGCAGTTTTGTGTGGCGCCATATGAATAGTATAAGCCATCCATATATGGCATGACCTCCGGGTGTGCATCGGTACTGTAGAGCACGCAGTAGAGCTTATTATCGGGGGTAGTTTCTTCGCTTTCCTTGTAGACATTGCCTTCGCCATCCACATACCTGCCGCGCACTGCGTAGTATACATCACGCGTGATAGCGGTATCGCCATTCCAGTCATCCAGTATGACGCCGCATACCGAGCCATGTAGCTGAGAGAGGCGGGAGAATCGCTGCCCTCCCTGTATCATACCGCTGCCCCGCGCAGGGTGGCGAAAGTACAGTGAAGTATCTGACGCCAGATTGTATGTGCCCTTCTCAGAGGGAGGATTGATGATAGCCATGGTACGATTGACATGCCAGCTATCACAGCTATCCAGCTCTGCGCTGAAAAGAAAATGCCCATCCGAGCGGCCATTCTGTATAGCTGCCTCGCCGAAGCGGTACAACTGCTGTATACGCGCAGAGTCACGGCCGGTACTGTCTGTATAGCTGAAGGCATTTGAGATGTGGTAGGCGGCCAGGGGGCCGGTGAAACGAACGGGCTGGGCAGAAACATTTTGCTGCCATAGTGCGAGAACTATGAACAACAGATAAGTGGCAGGTGAATTTGTAGCTGCTTTCCTCATGTATGTATAGAAAGTATATTACAACGAGAATGCCACAAAATTATTTGATGGCAGCCAGGTTAAAAAACCTTAGCCGGGCCATAACTCCAATATATCGGCCAGGCTGCGACAATCTGATCCTAACTGTAAGGCCACACCTATCTGACTGAATACACGCTCAGGGCCAGCACCCGCCAGGCGCATAGCCCGCAAGGATAGGCTCCCTTCAGATTTAGATAGTTTGGCACCATCTGCATCCAGAAGCAATGCGTGGTGATAAAATCGCGCCTTCAAAAAACTGTCTGCGTGAATGAGTGAGGCCAGGTATAGCTGTGCAGCGCTGCTGGGCAGGAGGTCCTCCCCTCTCACGATCAGGCTTATACCATAGTCTATATCATCTGCCAGAGAGGCCAACTGATAGGCGGCTATACCATCGCGCCTGCGTATGACAAAATCCGGCATATGCTCCTGCAGTGATACCGCCTGTGATCCGAGTTTCTCATCCTGTACTATGATAGGCTCATGAGGGGTGGCGATCCTGATAGCCGCGTTGGGCGTATCCAGCGGGAGCTTTCTGGAGCGGCAACTACAGGTGTTCAGCTCCTGGCGGGAGCAGGTACAGGCATAGGTCCGGCCCGTATTATTTAGCTGGTGAATGATCTCCTGGTACCGCGCTACGCGCAAAGACTGCGAAAAGGAGAGATGGTGCTCTGCAGGAGTATGGGGCCCTTCGTCCCAGGCTATGCCGAGCCACTCCAGCGTCTGAAAGATGTCGTCTACATATCCGGGCCTCGCGCGTGGTGCATCTATATCATCTATCCGCAGGCGCAGCGAGCCGCCTGACCGGCGTACCAGAGCATAGGTGAGTACAAAGTTCAGCGCATTGCCTATGTGCAGGTAGCCTGAGGGCGTGGGCGCTATGCGGGAGCGGATCATGACTCTCAAATCTAAATATTCTGCGCATGTCGTGTGATAGTCCGGGCATTGGCTATTTTCGCGCCATGCCTGCCATAGATAGCCCCCGCCGCAAAGCCTACCTGTATATGCACCTGTCCATCCTGCTATGGGGCCTGACGGGGGTGTTTGGCCGGGGTATCAAGCTCGATGCAGAGCTACTGGTCTGGTACCGCATGCTGATCACAGCTATCTCTATGCTGGCCTATATCCTGTATGTGCGCAAGTCACTGAGCATACCCCGCTCGGATCTGCTGCGGCTGGCTGGCATCGGTATCGTACTCGCAGTGCACTGGGTATTTTTCTACAGTGCGATCAAGGCCTCCAATATCTCCATAGCGCTGTCGATGCTCGCCTCTCAGGGCCTCTTCACCGCACTGGCAGAGCCACTGGTGAGTGAGAAGAAATTCCGGTGGGACGAGATGATATTCAGCGTGACAGCTATGCTGGGCATCTGGCTGATCTTCTCCGTAGAGCAGAGCTATACGCGGGGTATCGTCTACGGGCTACTGGCTGCGTTCATCGGTGCTTTCTTCAATATCCTGAACAAAAAAGAAGTGGAAAAGCACGGTCCTGTGGTGGTATCGTTTTATGAGATCGTGATCGGATTGCTAGGTCTGTCGGGCTACCTGGCTTTTTATATCCATCAATACCATCCGGCAAAACTATGGCCCGATACGCCGGACTGGATACAGCTGGTGGTACTGGCGGTGCTTTGTACGCATGTCACGCTGATACTCTCACTGGCAGCGCTCAGGCACCTCAGCGTTTTCACGCTTAATCTCTCTATCAATCTGGAACCGGTTTATACCATCGCGCTGGCCTTTCTCATCTTTCATGAGAATAAGCACCTGCATACGGGTTTCTTTATTGGTGCGGCTATCATCATGGGGTCGGTAGTGCTGGAGACGTGGTCTCAGTACAGGAGGAAGCCGATACTGGAATAGTTTTCCAATACAGTTTTAACCGCAGAGGCGGAGAGACACAGAGGAAACACAAACTCTCAAACGCCTCAAAAGGTGGAAGCTTTAGAAATGGGGCGGCGCAAAGAAAATTCTACATCTAGTAACTCAAACCGTATGCTTATAACGAGTAACAAATTCACAGCCTTTCTTTTGGCTTGATCCAAAAGAAACAAAAAATCAAGGCTCTGCGCACTTTGCCTAAAACAACCGCGGCTCACCCGCTGCCGGCCAAACTCGCTGCGTGCTGCCGGAATATTTAGATAGTATGACTTGGTTTGTCTATTGGTTTACTTTAGGACAGCTCAAACAGTGGCCGCCAACCTTGCTATGCGATGCAGTTGTTTCTTCACGGCAAACTGCGCAAGGCCGGACGAAATACCAAAAAACAGCCAGCCCACCGAACCGCTTTGGTCATAGACTTTAACAGCCAATGCCAAAATAAAAAAGCCCTTCACATGAGTGAAGGGCCTGTAGTATGCTTGGTGCGAAATATTAATACTTCTTGCCGTAGCCACCGCCACCACCGTAGCCGCCGCTATTGCCGCCGCCGCCGTATGGCTTCTTGTAGCCACCGCCGCCGCCGTAGCCACCACGGCTACCGCCACCGCCGCCGAAACCGCCTTCAGTCTTAGGGCGAGCTTCGTTCACCTTCAGGATCTTACCCATGAAGTCGTATCCGTTCAGGCCTTCGATAGCTTTCTTAGCAGCCTCGTCGTCGCTGATCTCTACGAAACCGAAGCCACGGCTCTGGTTCGTCATTTTGTCCATAATAATTTTGCAAGATGCTACTTCACCATACTGGAGGAAGAGCTCGCGGAGCTGGTCATCACTCGCCTTAAAGGGGATGTTTGCTACGTAAATGTTCATTGTTAAAAAAGATTTGATTTTAAAAATTCCTTGAAAAATAGCAATCCCTTAAAGCAGATAGATAGATGTCAAGACCTCTAAGATACTAAACTAATCTGAATATCCACAAAAGGTCAATATTTATTAGCAAATAATCAGAATGACTTGAGGCTCAGGTCCAGACTGCCGCTGGAGTGCGTGAGGGCCCCGATGGAGATAAAATCAGGCCGCGCCTTGGCATAGGAGCGGATATTGTCCAGCGTGATACCTCCGGAAACCTCTGTCTCATAACGATGTGCGACAAGCTCGACCGCCTGGCTGACCATCTCGGGGGTGAAATTGTCAAACATGATACGGTTGACATGGCCCGTATTGAGCACCTCCCTGATCTCATCCAGAGACCGCGTCTCTATCGTCACCCTGAGATCCAGGCCCTTATCTTCTTTGTATTTTTTGGTAGCGAGGATGGCCTGAGAGATGCCGCCGCAAAAGTCTACGTGGTTATCCTTCAGCATGATCATATCGTATAGCCCAAAACGGTAGTTGACTCCCCCTCCTATCTGCACGGCCCACTTCTCAAAGGCGCGAAGACCGGGAGTGGTCTTGCGGGTGTCCAGGATGCGCGTGCCGGTGCCCTCCACCGCCTTCACATAGCGGGCAGTATTGGTAGCGATACCTGACATGCGCTGCATGAAATTGAGGATAAGCCGCTCCGCCTGGAGGATGGATTTCTCCTCACCATGCAGGTGAAAGGCGATATCGCCCTTTTGCATGACGGCACAGTCGTACATAAAGATCTCGAAGCGCAGCCGTGGGTCGATCTTGTGCGCTACGATCTCTGCTACCGCTACGCCGGCCAGTATCCCATCTGCCTTGCAGATCAGCTTGGCCCGGGTCTGCCGCCCCTGCGGGAAGCACGCCAGTGCAGAGTGGTCGCCTTTGGGAATGATATTGAGCGGGTCTTTGATATCCTCTGCGATAGCCAGGTCTATGATGTGGTCTATCTGGGAGCGGTAGTGTGAGACATTCATAGGGCAAAGGAAAAAGAAATGTGGTATAACAGAAAAGAAAAATCGTCAAAATAAGTTTTGCAAAAATGCCCAGATCATTCCCCCCACAGTCTTGAGGCCTGCAAGAATCACGGCGACTACAAGCGCTAATACCAGAAAAATTGTAACGACTTCTATTACACTTTTCAATTTAGACATTGGAGTGGCTGGCGGCTGATAGTCGGGATGTGTAGGTAATTTAACCTCCCTAAAAAGATATTTCGAGTTTACCATGTCATAGCTGAAATGCGAATGATACTTCACTTCGCACTCCCGACTCAAAGACTCCATACGTGTCTTAGCATAAATATCTTTGATCGCATGGATGTCCGCCTGGTACTTGATCTGGCGCAGCAAGGCCTGCGGATCATTATTAATAGAAGACGAAAATATCTCACATGCTTTTTGCTGCTCAGGTGTCTTATGCTCCAGCAAGTACCAATAACGTCCCGCTTGCTCATAGTTTCGCAAATGATAATAAAGCTCACCTAATGTAGTACGGATAGCCAGGTCCTCGGGATGGTTTTTTAGCACGGAATGACATATCCCTATAGCCTTGCTATAATGGCCGCGGGAGATGTGAAATGTGATCCTGTCTTGGATTGGTCGTCTTTTCATAGAATTATAAATGCCCGGTGATTAGAATTCAAAGGTACGACCAAATATAGATGCAAAAAGCACAGGCAACCTAAATGCATATCTCTGCGTTTATCCTAAAACACCTCAATATGCATTCACTTAAAACCACCACCTCGCTACTCGTACTATTCGCACTTTGCCTTGGCTTTTCATCCTGCAAAAAAGGAGCTACTGCCTGTAGCAATCCTGTATCCGCCATCATACTGGATAGGGGACCTGTATCAGGGGATGGCTGCGGATGGGTGGTCTGTATCGACTCTATACTTCAGATACGTCCCATTTCTACTGCGGGCTGATGCCTGCGACCATGCCGGTGATGAATGTGACATGCATTGAAAAACGATAGCTTGCAGCTCAGCTTCTGATCCTGGCCGCGGTAACAGCAAGCTCCTCTGGAGTTCTGGATAATGTCGTAAAAGATGCCAGCTTTTCTTCCTGCATCAGTGGTATCAGGTGGATATGGATATGAGGAATAGAAGCACCCTCCACAACGACCGCAATCCTTTCACAATCTAATTTCTGCTGCAATAACACGCTTACTTCTCTCGCAGCCGCAAAGATGTCGGCATATTGCACAGCTGAGAGATCAAGTATCCCTGTACTATGCTGCCGGGGTATGACCAGCGTATGCCCGTCTTTGGACGGCGGCACGGCCAAAAAAGCGATGTGATTTTCATCAGACCAGATGATCTCGTGATGAGGTGTATTATCACTAGCGATGGAGCAAAAGATACAGGTATTCATAGAAGAAAAATATCAGCTATTGCCCATCAATTCAACACAAAGCTCAGCATCTCCATCCCATTTAGCTCGCGCAGCAGTTCGTTTGATACGTCTACGGTCACCTTGCGGGAGTTGAGTAGCAGGGATATCTGCTCCTTGTCGCTGATCATTTTGATAGATACGGGGAACCGGCCCGGATAGCGCCCCAGCGTCTCCATGATCTCGTCTGTGACGCGGTCTGTGATGTCTTCAGCATTCAGCTTCAGCGTGAGGCGGCGTGTCATCTTGCCGCGTATGTCCGGCAGCAGCTCGATCTTGGTGATCTTAAACTCGTAGTTGTTTGGCTGATTGAAGCGCTGCTGGTAGCGGCCCGTCACATAGAGCAGGGCCGACTGTGTCTCCACAAAGTTTTTGAACTGGATATAGTCCTTGCCAAAAAGCGCAAACTCTGCCGAACCTTCAAAATCTTCCAGGGAGAATATGACAAACTGATTACCCGTCTTTGAGACCTTGGTCTGTGTAGAGCTGACGATACCGGCTATTTTGAGTTCCTTGTCTTTATTCTGCTCCAGGTCTTTCAGCTTGCAGTTGGTAAAGGTGTCTATCTCCAGCTTGTAGTCATCCAGCGGGTGGCCGCTGATATAGATGCCTACTACTTCCTTTTCCTTTTTGAGCTTCTCCAGCAGTGGCCACTCCTCTATAGGCGTGAGTACCGGCTCAGACGCCTCTGTATGACCAGCACCGCCAAAGAGCGAATTCTGGTTCATGCTCTTGCTGCTCTGCTCGCTATTGCCAAACTTGACACACTTGTCAGAGAGCGTCATGCCATCGCGCTGGTCTGCCGTAAAAAACTGCGACCGTGTGTATTTGCCAAAGCTATCAAAGGCTCCAGCGAGCGCGAGGTTTTCTATCGACTTCTTATTGACCGTGCGCAGATTCACGCGCTTGGTCATATCAAAGATGGAGGAGAACTTGCCGTTGTTCTTGCGCTCCTCCAGGATGCTCTCCACGGCCGCCTCACCTACACCCTTCACAGCAGAGAGGGCGTAGCGGATCTCACCTTTGTCATTCACAGAGAATTTCACATCGCTCTCATTCACATCCGGGCCGAGTACCGGTATACCGATGCGGCGCGACTCTTCCATAAAGAAGGTGATCTTCTCGATATTGCCCATGTTGTTTGACAGTACGGCTGCCATAAACTCAGACGGATAGTGCGCCTTGAGGTAGGCCGTTTGATACGCTACGAGCGCATAGCAGGTAGAGTGCGATTTATTGAAGGCATACTGTGCAAATGCCTCCCAGTCGGTCCAGATCTTGGCGAGGATCTTTTCATCGTGGCCCTTGGCAGAGGCGCCGGTGATGAACTGGCTCTTCATCTTATTCAGTACCTCGATCTGCTTTTTACCCATCGCCTTACGCAGTACGTCCGCCTCACCTTTGGTAAAGCCGGCCAGCTTCTGCGAGAGGAGCATCACCTGCTCCTGATAGACTGTGATACCATACGTGTCACTCAGGTACTCCTCCATATCAGGGAGGTCATAGGTGATCGCCTCCTTGCCATGCTTACGCTTGATGAAGTTTGGAATGTACTCCATCGGGCCCGGACGGTAGAGGGCGTTCATAGCGATCAGGTCTTCAAATTTATCGGGCTTCAGTTCGCGCAGGTACTTCTGCATACCCGGCGACTCAAACTGGAATGTCGCATTGGTATCGCCGCGCTGGTAGAGGGCATAGGTCTCTTTATCATCCAGTGGCAGCGTATCTATGTCTATCTCCACGCCATGGTTCTGCTTGATCAGCGCCAGCGCATCGCGGATGATGGTCAGCGTCTTCAGACCGAGGAAGTCCATCTTGATCACGCCCGCATCCTCGATGATGTTGCCCTCAAACTGTGTCACCCACAGCGGGCTATCCTTGGCCGTAGCTACGGGGAGGATATCAGTGAGGTCATGCGGCGCGATGATGATGCCGGCTGCGTGGATACCTGTATTGCGTACAGAGCCCTCTAGTACTACAGCCTCTTTCAGCACCTTGGCCTGCAGGTCATCTCCGGCATATATCTCGCGCAGCTTTTTGATATTCTCCATATCATCAGAGCCGTAGCCTTCTTTGTCCTTGAGGGACTTCGGCCCATCAGTAGGTGCAAACATCACACGGTTCAGGTCCGTACCCGGTTTATCGGGTACGAGCTTCACGAGGTTATTGGCATCGGCCAGCGGGAGGTCCATCACACGGGCTACGTCTTTGATACTCATCTTGGCGGCCATCGTACCATATGTGATGATCTGCGCCACCTGGTTCTGGCCGTACTTCTGCACTACATAGTCTATCACACGCTGGCGGCCCTCATCATCAAAGTCCGTATCAATATCGGGCATCGACTTACGGTCGGGATTGAGGAATCTCTCAAAGAGCAGATTATACTTGATGGGGTCAATATTCGTGATGCCGATACAGAAGGCCACGGCAGAGCCCGCAGCCGATCCACGGCCCGGTCCTATCAGTACGCCTATGTCCTTGCCGTGATTGATAAAGTCCTGCACGATGAGGAAGTAGCCCGCAAATCCCATGGTGCGGATCACACCCAGCTCAAAGTCGAGGCGCTCCTGTATCTCCGGCGTGATATCCGAGTAGCGCGCTTTGGCACCGGTCATGGTGAGGTGGTGCAGATAGGCATCCTGATCTGTGAAGCCATCAGGCAGCTTATACAGCGGGAGGGCGATATCTTTTTTGAGTTTCAGCGGCTCTATCTTAGAGAAGATCTCGCCCGTATTATCTATAGCCTGCGGGAGGTCGTGAAAGACCTTGGTCATCTCCGCCTGCGTCTTGAAGTAGAACTGGTCATTGAAGAAAGCAAAGCGCTTGCCCTTCATAGACACATCATCATCACTAAACTCACGCATCGCAGGTGTGCTCTGCTTCTCACCCGTATTGATGCAAAGGAGAATGTCGTGCGCGTTGCTATCAGCCTGGTCTACGTAGTGGGAGTCGTTCGATGCGATGATCTTTACATTGTACTTCTGTGCAAATTTGATCAGGACCTGGTTGACCTTCTCCTGCTCCTCCATGCCGTGACGCTGCAGCTCCACATAGTAGTCCTCACCAAAGAGGTCGAGCCACCATTTGAATTCTTTCTCCGCAGCCTCTTCGCCTTTGCTCAGGATGGCCTGCGGCACGCTGGCACCGATACAGCATGTTGTTGCTATCAGGCCTTTGTGGTATTGCAGGATCAGTTCTTTGTCTATGCGGGGATACTTGCCATAGAGGCCCTGTATGTAGCCGAGCGAGCAGAGCTTCACGAGGTTTTTGTAGCCCTCCGCGTTTTTGGCCAGCATGAGCTGGTGGTAGCGTTTGTCTTTTTCACCTCCGGTGAAAGACTTTTTCTCGCGCCTGTCCACCACATAAAACTCGCAGCCCACGATAGGCTTCAGCGCCGTTCCATCCGGCAGCTTGTGCTTCGCCGCCTCTGCTACAAACTGGAACACGCCAAACATATTGCCGTGGTCAGTGATAGCGATACCTTTCATGCCATCAGCCGCAGCCTTCTTGAACATGGTGGAGATATCTGCCGCTCCGTCCAGCAGCGAGTATTGAGTATGGCAGTGTAGGTGGACAAATTCAGGCATGGCGCTAGCGATTCAGGTGGATGACCAGATGTAAATGAATGCTACAAAAATACGGTTTTAAAAGGGAGGGGGAAAGGGGGTGTGGATAAGAGGAGCTGCACAGCTAAAACTTGTCAATCAGAGTATTATTCAAGTAAAAAGTTTCTTTGTTTCCAATTTGAATCAAGTAACCCTCTTCTGATTTGTCATCTATGGCATAGACGTTATTGCGATTCATCCAGTATATTTTTAAGGTAATTGTTGAGCAAGGCATCGTGGAGTCGAATAACAGCTTATTTTCTACAACACCGTCCACGATAAAATTTAATCTGTTAGTTGCATCTTTTTTCTCGGGAACATATAATGGCTTACACCAAGCCAAACTAATCTGGGCACTGTAGCAATTAGAATCTACGAGAATGTATAATCGCACGCTATCTCCTTTTTTTAAATTTTCGAAAGATTTCAAATGTGCTTTCATATCTTCCTCTATTTGTGAAACATATTTTTTGTTGTCCCAAATCCTCCTTTTTGTTTCAGAGATCAAAGTTTCAAAGTTTTCTGGTTGATGATTCCTTTTCCTAAATGCCAAGGTCAAAACAACGGAAGACATGTCATGCGAATTATTAATGCCTAATCTTATGAATTGATTGACGAGGGAAGTATCTCGGTTTCCATGAATCCATGAGTTTCTAATGCCCATACCTTCACCCAAAAAAATAAAAGGTGAAGAAAGGTACTCATCAGTGTATACATCTGGGTGCTGTTTCCATTTTTTTACCACAGAATCTGCTGCCGCATTGATATCTCTCGGCACATGCTGCTGAGCCGAGGCGGAAAGCATAAGGTATGTGGAAATAAGAAGGAGTAAGTATTTCATAAGCTGATTGAAAGGTAAATCTAATTCTTACCTACGGTATTATAGTCAGACTTTTTAAGATTTAGACAATTAGGCCGCCATTACGTCTCACACATTGCTAAACAACTGCACCCATCCTTTCCAACGCTCATCATTCAGCTCCATTTCGGTGAAGTTGCCGTTGGCGTATTGTGTCAGTAGTCTGCGCCAGAAGGCGGTACCTGAGGTGTTGTCTGCCAGCTCGCGGATCTCCCAGTAGCCGGGGTGAAGGTCAAATAGCTGCGTAGCCGCAGCCGTACCCACCCCATGCCTGCGAAATTCCTGCCTGACATAAAACTCACCAAAGGCATAGCGAGGCGTACGTGATTCAATGACACAATGCGAATTGACCAGTGCGAAACCGCAAAGTGTATCATTATGGAAAATATAGTACGGGAACCGGTCCGCCTCTGTAAAGTAGCGGTCCATAAAGGGATACATAGGCGAGACGTCTATCTTGCGCGGCGCGTACATCTGGTGCATGTATTCTGCACACATATCTTTTAGCGCCGCCGCTTCTTCAGGTTTTACCAGCCGGATGGTCGTATTGTTCATTTGCCAGACAGGAACTTCTCAAAGGCATCTTTATTTGCCTGGAAGTTGAATCCCTCCGCCAACTTACTATAATTCTCCTTATCTACAGTATGGTCGTATAGCAGTTTTGCTACCTCCAGTTTATTGCTCTCAAAGGAGAAGAGGTTCATGAGCTGGCGCACCTGGTCAGTAGCAAGCTGCAGGTCTGTACTGGTAGCTTTCAGCGTATCGAGTTTCTTGGTCTCATACTTAGTAGCTGTGATGGTAGTGACCAGCTTTTTGAGATCAGCATCGCTCATGTGATCAGGCACTACTGGTGCCGGGGGCGTGGCCTGCGTGACGGATGGTGAGGCAGATGGCGTGGCTGCTGTGCCGCCTCCGGTCTGATCGCAGGGTACATGGGTGTCATGTATAGAGATACCCCGGTACTCATCTACCCGTGCATCCATATACACGGATGGGCGCACGTCTATGTTACCCTTGTAGACGGTAGAGTGGGTCTCCTGCCCGTAGCGGCTGGTACCTACCTCTACTACCTGTAGCTGGTGCATGCCCGGCGGGATATTATTGATGATCACACCTACAGTAGGCGGATTGATGCCGGTATGGCCATCTACGTAGACTTTGATAGGGCGGCGCAGGGAGGTGTGGACCTCCATGGTCGAGTTTTCGCAGCCCGCATCAGCCTGTAGTGCGGCAGCGATGGCTATGGTCATGATCAGGTATCTCATAATAGCTATTGTCCTGGTGTGTAGGGCGTATGACCAAAGATAGACCAAAGTGTTTAAACCCCTCATGCGAAAAAATGTGAAAGGTTGGCACGGCTTTGGAAAACATACACAGTAAAAACCAAACGCAATGAAAAGGCAAACATATAAGACGCTCCTGCTGATCCTGGTGCTCGGCGCAGGCCTGGCCTCGGGATGCAACAGACACGCGCATGTAGTGGTGACAGACCTGTCCAAACCAAATAAAAGGCACTACCCTGAGCCTCCAAAGGATCAGGACACTACTAGCCACATGGGTACGAAACAATAATCCCGATCACGAAACAACCATCTCATGAAAAGTATCAGCACCATCCTGATCACCCTGCTGGTGGCAGGAGCCACGCTCCTCTGCCCTACCCCCGCCAAAGCGCAGGTATCAGTGAGCTTTCAGGTATTTTATGATGACCTCAGTCCATATGGCACCTGGGTAAATAATCCCACATATGGCTACGTCTGGATACCCAATGCGGGGCCGGGATTTGTGCCCTACGAGACCGGTGGCCACTGGGTCTACACCGAGTATGGCTGGACCTGGGTCTCTGATTATGACTGGGGCTGGGCACCCTTCCACTACGGGCGCTGGTACATAGATCCCGTGTATGGTGCCATGTGGGTGCCGGGTACCGAGTGGGGGCCGGCCTGGGTGACATGGCGGCATGCAGATGGCTACTGGGGCTGGGCGCCTATGGCCCCCGGTATAGGGGTAGACGTGTACCTGAGCGGCGGCTACAATATCCCTGCAGACCACTGGTGCTTCGTGCATGAGCGCGACTTTGGGCAGCCTAACATAGTGAACCATGTGGTAAACCGCACCCAGAATAATACGATCATCAACCATACTACCATAGTAAATAATACAGTAGTCAATCACAGTACCAACGACAGGTATGCCGCCGGGCCACCACCCAATGATGTACAGCGCGCTACCGGCAGGACCGTCAATACAGTGGCGATACATGACGCGCCCAAAGCCGGGAAAACTACTGCCAGTGGCAACGCTGTAGAGGTGTACCGCCCCCGCGTAGATCATGCGGCCGCGGCAGGTGGCCAAAAACCAGCGCCAAACCATGTGGCTGACATGAAAGATGTAAAGCCGGTGCAGCAGCGCAGTGCAGGCCAGCCTGTGGCAAAACCTATGGCCAACCCCAAGGCCCCGGCCCGGCAGGCAAACCCCGTAAACGGGAAATCTACGCCGGCCAGCAGACCTATAGAAATGAATAGAAACAACGCGAAGCCTGCACAGCACCAGGCTCCGCAGCAGCATACACTCACCGCGCCGCGCGCTGAGCCGGCACAGCGTCCTGCCACGCCATCGAGGCCACAGCAGCAGCCTATGAGACAGCAGCCGGCACAGCATAGCATGCCGCAGCGCACAGAGCCTATCCGTCAGGCACCTATGCCGCATCAGGCTGAGCCGGTGAGGCAGGCCCCGATGCCCAGGCAGTCAGAGCCGATACGCCAGGCACCTACGCCTCAGCCGCGCATGGAGCAGCCACGACAAGCTCCCACACCGCAGCCACGTATGGAGCAGCCCCGTGCTATGCCTCAATCGCAACCTATGAGGCAGGAGCCTATGCACCAGGCGCCACCACCGCAGCCCATGAGGCAGCCGATGCAGGCACCTCCTATGAATCATGGTGGAGGTGGCCCGGGCCACGGACCGAGATAGCATCATTCATCACCATATAAAACAGGAAATCATGCTGACTGAAAAAGAAATGACAGAAGCGATATCACGCCTCACGCTGGAGATCAGGGAGAAATACCCTGAAATGAGTAAATACATAGGCGAGATGCCGGTGACCAACCCGGATAAAGAGCACCCTGAGATCAATGCCAGGATACTGACCGACTACTATAACAATCTACTGGATATCATGAAAAGGTATGCACCGGACCATGACAAGGCCACGGAGGACCTCAAGGAAAAAGTACAAGACGAGAAGTTGTGAACATGTATAAATAGCAACCAACCGGCCGGAGAGATCCGTGCCGGTTTTTTTATGCAGAAAAGAAAGGCCCTCCCGTTACGGCGGGAGGGCCCAAACCCAAACCTATAAACAAAACTACGAAACGTGCTATCAGAAATCTTCCATATCTCTAACGTATCTGACGTCTGAAATGGCATTTCTTTACTGTTAAAACAAGTAAAAAACCCTGTTGGCCAATATACCATCCGCCTCTCCGGCCCTGGCGATGCAGGTGGCAGATTTTCATTACCTTCGGCATCCCAAATCCGGTCAAAGGTGATCCCAAAGTTTACCATAGCGCGCATCATGGAGGAGGCCCGTATAGACGAGGTCGTGGGGGAGTTTGTGACCCTGAAGAAGCGCGGCTCCAGCCTGATCGGCAATTGCCCGTTCCACAATGAAAAGACACCGTCCTTTAATGTTTCCGTATCGAGGGGCATCTACAAATGCTTTGGCTGTGGCAAGGCGGGCAACTCAGTGACATTCCTCATGGAGAGTCAGCAGATGACCTATGTAGAGGCGCTGAAATACCTGGCTAAGAAATATAACATAGAGGTAGTAGAGGAGTACCGCAGCGAGGAGCAGAAAAAAGAAGAAGACGAAAAGCAATCACTGACAGAGAGTGTGTTGATAGCTAATGCCTACGGGCAACGGTTTTTCACAGACTACCTGCTGCACAATGAGAAGGGAGCGGTAGGCCTTTCCTATTTCAAAGAGCGTGGATTCAGCACGCAGACCATAGAGAAGTTTCAGCTCGGATTTGCACCGGAGAATGGTACTGAATTTACTGAGACGGCCCTTAAGGCCGGCTATCAGCTGGATATCCTCAAGAAGGCCGGCCTCACCTCGCCCAAGGAAGGATCGAAATATGATTTCTTCCGCAATAGGGTGATGTTTCCTGTACACAATCTGGTGGGGAAAGTGATCGCCTTCGGCGGGCGTATCATGGTGAAGGATGAAAAGTCACCTAAGTATGTGAATACAGGTGAGAGTGAGGTCTATGTCAAGAGCAAGATCCTCTACGGCATCTACCAAGCCAAGGGCGACATACGCAAGCAGGATGAATGCCTGCTGGTAGAGGGCTATACGGATGTCATCTCCCTCGTGCAGGCGGGGATAGATAACGTGGTAGCATCGAGCGGCACGGCCCTGACTACTGACCAGATCAGGCTCATCAAGCGCTTCACGCATAATGTGACGATCCTCTATGATGGAGACGCCGCAGGTATCAAGGCGGCACTGCGCGGTACCGACATGGTGCTGGAGGAGGGCATGAACGTGCGCATCGTGATCCTGCCGGACCAGGAGGACCCTGATAGCTATGTGCGCAGGGTAGGCGCTACGGCATTTGGCGAGTTTGTAAAGGAGAATAAGAAGGACCTCATACTCTTCAAGACTGATCTATACGCCACAGAGGCCAAGAATGACCCTGTGAAGAAGGCGGATATGATCCGCGATATCGTGCAGTCTATCTCGCGCATACCGGACATGATACAGCGCTCGGTGTACATACAGCAGTGTGCGCATAGCATGCAGATGTCTGAGCAGATACTGGTGGCCGAGGTCAATAAGATGCGCAACTCCCGCGCTAAAGACAAAACCAAAGAAGATGTAGCCCCGCACATAGAGATACAGGACATAGCTGCCAGCGCAGAGGTCCATCAGGAGCAGCTGCTGGCTTCTACACACAATCCGGAGCCGATAGAGCGCGACATCGTACGCGCGCTGATGGAGTACGGCACCTGGGAGGTACCTGTAGACGGCGGCGAGCCGGAGACAGCTACGCAGTTTATCTTTGACACGCTGGAGGGTATCCTGTTTGAGTCTAAGTACAAATTTGCCTACGACTATATACGGTCTGAGTATGACGCAGGGCGCATCCACCCGGAGACCTTCTACACACAGCATACCGACCCGGAGATCAGCAGGCTGGCCATAGACCTGGTCACTGCCTCTGCGCAAGACCAGCTCAGCCCCGGCTGGTGGGAGAAGTACGAGGTGATCGTGCCGGATAAGAAGTCGATCTATATCCAGGATATCGTCTCATCTACCATGCGTATGAAGCAAATGAAAAACCTCGCTACGCTCTACGAGGTAGAGGAGCGGATGCGTACGGCTGAGACCCCGGAGCAGATAGATGAGCTGATACAGCTCTACAAGGTACTGTCTGATCAAAAGAAGGAGTTTGCAAAGGCTACCGGCATAGTGGTATACAAGCGTAAGTAAACTTTCAAGCATATTTTTTGTTACTTACAGGTAGGTTTCCCGTTTTATTCTTACAACACATTGCGGGTTTTAACGTTCCTTAAAATGTGGCTGTTAAACAGCGTTAAGCGGAGGTAGCGAAACCTTGATTTCCTCATCCGGCTGAAATAATTTTGTGTTTGTATTCGTTCAACAAGAAAACAACAAAACAGACTAGCCATGAATTTCAAAAGATCATTTTTCACCGTAGTAGCCTCTGTGGTATGTGCCCTGGGCTCTGTGATGGCTTATCAGCACTACCTTGCCCCTGAGCGCATCACTTACATCGACAATAATATCCCGGTACACCGTACCGCTATGGCTGCCATGATGAATACCAGTTCATCGCAGCCGATCGATTTCCGCTACGCGGCAGCGGCATCTACGCCATGCGTGGTGCATGTCAAATCTACTTTCAAAGCTGAGCCCGTAGCAATGCGCGGCGGCAGGCCACAGGATCTCTTCGGAGATGACTTTTTCCAGTTCTTCCAGGGTCCTAACCCCTACCAGCGTGCGCCGCGCGAGCAAATGGCTACCGGCTCCGGTGTGATCGTATCCAATGACGGCTACATCGTGACCAATAACCACGTGGTAGAAAATGCCACCAATGTGCAGGTGGTATTGCAAAACAACAAGTCGTATAAAGCCAAGATAGTAGGCCGCGATCCTGATACAGACATCGCACTACTGAAGGTAGAAGGTGACAATCTGCCTGCCATACAGTTTGCCAACTCTGACTCAGTCCTGGTGGGCGAGTGGGTGCTGGCAGTGGGCAATCCATTTAACCTGGCCTCTACCGTGACTGCGGGTATCGTGAGCGCCAAGGGCCGCAACCTGAATATGATGGGCGACGGTGGAGATACACGTGCCAATACTGCGATCGAGTCATTTATCCAAACAGACGCAGCGGTGAATCCTGGCAATAGCGGCGGTGCACTGGTCAATGCCAATGGCCAGCTGGTGGGTATCAATACGGCTATCGCCTCTCCTACCGGCAGCTACGCAGGTTACTCGTTTGCAGTGCCTGCCAATATCGTACACAAAGTGATCTACGACCTGGAGAAGTTTGGTACGGCGCAGCGCGGCTTCCTGGGTGTGACTATCCGCACGCTGGATGATGAAACGGCCAAGAACCTCGGCATGGATGGACCGCAGGGTGTCTATGTAGATGGTGTCAACAAGGGCTCTGCCGGCGAGGCAGGTGGCCTGAAGAGCAAAGATGTGATCCTGAAGATCAATGGATTTCCGGTAGCTAGTTCCCCTGAGCTGCAAGAGCAGGTAGCCAAGTACCGCCCCGGCGATAAGATATCAGTAGAGTACCTGCGCGATGGCAAGATACAGACCACCTCTGTGCAGCTCAAGAATAAGTATAATACCGTAGCCACAGTAGACAATACCAGCGATATACTGGAGCAGCTCGGCGTATCGGTGAGCAATCTCTCTAATCAGGAAAAGGCGCAGCTCGGTATATCCAGCGGGGTACGTGTGACTGACCTGAAGGATGGCAAGCTATCTGACCTGACCAATATGCACAAGGGCTTTGTGATCACGCAGATAGATGACCAGCCGGTGGGCAGTGTGCAGGACTTCCTCAATATCATGAAGGACAAAACCGGCAAGGTACTGATAGAAGGTGTATATCCCAATAAGCAGGAGAGCTACCTGTATGCTTTCCGTATGTAAGAGCACGAAATTCTGTTTATAGATCAAAACCCTCGGCACGGTGCTGAGGGTTTTGTTTTTTGGTATAGATTTGCGCCATCATGCTGAAAGTAGGTATCACGGGAGGGATAGGCAGCGGCAAGACGACGGTCTGCCAGATATTTGAGCGCCTGGGCGTACCGGTCTATTATGCGGACCAGCGTGCCAAGGAGCTGATGGAAGACGATAAACAGCTCGTAGCCGATATCCGCAAAGAATTTGGTGATGATGTGTATGATGCAGAGGGTAAACTGCAGCGCAAGAAGCTGGCCGAGATGGTGTTTAACAATGAAGAGCTGCTTGTCAAGCTGAATAGCCTGGTGCACCCGGCGGTATTTAAAGACAATCAGTCCTGGAATGAAGTGCTGGCGAAGAAAGGATATCCCTACACGCTGAAAGAAGCGGCCCTGCTGGTGGAGACAGGCTCCTATCTGACGCTGGATAAACTGATCGTGGTATCTGCCCCTGAGGAGGACCGTATCAAGCGCGTAATGGAGCGCGACCAGGCTACCCGGGAGCAGGTAGTAGCCCGTATCAAAGCCCAGATGCCGGAGGAGCAGAAAGTGAAATACGCCGACTACATCATTTACAATGATACGATCATGGAGCTGGTGCCACAGGTGACTAAGATCCATCTGGATCTGACGAATATCAATTAATGTTTTTAGTAGTTAGTATTCAGTATTTAGACTAAATACAGCTGCTGAAAACCAACATCGATAACTTTGAGTGTACTTGTTTTTTCATTTTTCTAAACACTAACTACTAATACTTACAACTCACTTGAAACCACTCAAAATCGGTATCCTCGGCGGGGGGCAGCTAGGCAGAATGCTGCTACAGTCAGCAGCCAACTATCACGTAGAAACCTATGTATTGGAGAGCGGCAATAATCCTCCTGCTTCTTCCTTATGCCATCACTTTGTAGAGGGTGATATCAGAGACTTTGACACCGTTTATGCCTTTGGCAAAAAGGTGGATGTACTCACGATAGAGATAGAGAATGTGAATGTGGAGGCGCTCCTTAAACTGGAAAGCGAGGGTGTGAGAGTCGTACCCAAACCTGCTGTACTGCAAACGATCAAGGATAAAGGATTGCAAAAGCAATTTTATGTAGATCATGGTATCCCTACGTCAGATTTTATCCTGACAGAAAATGAGGAAGACGCAAAGCTAAAAACAGCGTACCTACCTGCTGCACATAAGCTACGTACCGGTGGCTACGACGGCAAAGGTGTAAGCATATTGAAGTCTGCCGCCGACATGGATAAGGCATTCAGAGAACCATCGGTGCTGGAGAAGCTGGTAGACATAGATAAGGAGATAGCAGTGATGGTGGCGCGCGATCATACAGGTGCTATAGCGGTGTACCCGCCCGTCGAGATGGTCTTTGACCCGAAATATAACCTGGTAGATATGCTGGTCTCGCCTGCCGATATCTCTGCAGCGCAGACCGCGGAGGTACAGCGCGTAGCCAGGCTAGTGATAGACGCGCTGGGATCGGAGGGTGTTTTTGCAGTAGAGATGTTCATAGACAAGGCTGGTAATGTACTCGTAAATGAGACAGCCCCACGCGCGCACAATAGCGGCCATCAGAGCATAGAGGGAAATTATAGCTCGCAGTATGATATGCAGATGCGCGTACTGCAGGGGCTATCACTGGGCAGTACGGATACGATCCTGCCATCACTCATGCTAAACCTGATAGGCGAAGAAGGCCACTCCGGCGCGGTCAGATATCAGGGATTGGACGAGGCGCTGCAGATCAAAGGTGTGTATATCCACCTCTATGGCAAGCATGAGACGAAACCCGGCCGCAAGATGGGCCATGTGACCATACTGGGCGAAAACAAAAATGACCTGCTCGCAAAAGCCAGGTCATTAAAGTCTTTGCTCAAAGTCGTGAGCTATCAGTAATGTAATTAATCGTTAGAAGAAGTTTTGCCGGCGTCTTTGTCTTCGGTCTTTCCTTTTGGTGTCACAAAAGGGTTTTCGTCTTCGCTATCATCAGCTTTATTCTTATCCGTATCTGCCTTAGCATGCTGCTCATCTGCTGATGCACTAGGCTTAGGATCTGATGGCGTGATGAATGGATTTTCATCACCGGTAAAATTACTGGTAGATACCGGTTCTGCTACAGCTTTTTTTGAGGCAGTGCCCGGCTCTATAGCAGGTTTGACCGGCTCAGCCTTAGCATCATTCACGGGTTTTTCCTCGCGTATATCACTCTTGGGTGCAGGCTGCTGCGCAGGCATTGATATCTGACGTGGTCTTTCCGCAGGAGCTGACTTTGCCGTGGCGACCGTGATCCGCGCTGCTACCTGCTCTACGGGAGCTTCGCTATAGTGATTTTCATTCAGGAAAGTGGCTACAAACTCAGGATCGCGCATCTTGGTATTCCTCGGCACTTTGATCACCGCCCCTTCATGGATGCGTTTGGCATCTACACCCGGATTGGCCTTTTCTATATCGCTTACAGTGCTATTGTACATCAGAGATATGCGAAACAGTGTCTCGTGCTGCTGTATCTTGTGACTGACCATACCTGCGTCTTTGGCCGCAAAAGCTGCCATCGTAGCGAATAATGATGCAAAGAGTAAGAGCTGCTTCATCTTTTATGCGTTATACCGCCTAGTACGGGCTTTGTTGCGCCATTGTTTCAAATCTTGCTACTTTTATCGCATAAATACGTCTACCGCACATGGCATCTCCACAGATAGGCATCATCATGGGCAGCGAGAGCGACCTGAAGGTGATGAACGAGGCAGCCGAAGTACTGAGAGAACTCGGCGCTCCATTTGAACTGACCGTAGTCAGTGCTCACCGTACCCCGGACCGTATGCGTGACTACGCTACCACCGCCGCCGAGCGTGGTATCAAAGTGATCATAGCCGGAGCCGGTGGTGCAGCGCACCTGCCGGGCATGGTAGCTTCTTTTACCACACTGCCGGTGATCGGGGTGCCTATCAAATCCAGCAACTCAATAGACGGATGGGACTCAGTACTATCGATACTCCAGATGCCATCAGGCGTGCCGGTAGCTACAGTAGCGCTGAACGGTGCGAAGAATGCAGGTATCCTCGCCGCGCAGATACTCGGTACATCAGATAAAGCTATAGCCGCGAAACTCGTGACATTCAAGGATCAGCTGCGGGAAAAGGTAGAGAACTCTATCCGCGAAATAAAAATAGCGGGCTATGAGAATGGCTTTGATCAGTAGAAGCTCTCTATAAGATTGTTAAAACTGATCCCTATCAACTATTCGTAAATATCCTTGTGACGGGATAATATTACCTTAGAGGTAGCGTTTTGTAACACAATCTTCAGATCATGAAATCTTCAAAAATTCTCTTCGCCTTTTTCTTCCTATGTGTTTTTTCATCTTTCACGCTGTCCGCACAGGACGACAGGGAGGATGTGGTATACCTCAAAAACGGCAACATCTATCGCGGTGTGATAGTAGAGCAGGTACCGGGACAGACACTGAAAGTAGAAACTCTGGGAGGTAATGTATTTACCGTACAGATCAGCGATATCACCAAGATCACGAAGGAAAAGAAAGTAGTGCCTGATAATGGTCCGGCTATGGGTGGTATGCCCGGCCAGCCGCCGATGCATGGTCCGGAGGGCAGGCAGCCGGATATGAATGACCACGGTCCACGGTTTTTTCATCACAATAATTTCCAGCGCTACTATAAGTTTGACTCTGCCGAGAGAGGCAAAGGAAGGGAGTTTCACTATCGCAAGAAAGGGTACTTCTTTGAGGCACAGCTCCTGGCTGAGATGGGCCAGGGCGGTGGCCGGATCATCAACGGCTATAAGTTCAGCCAGTTTGGCTATCTGGGCATAGGCATAGGAGCTGATCTCGTAGGCTTCGCGCCGGTAGGCAAGTATAACTTTGGCGGAAACAGCGCTCCATATGCCGGTACATACCTCCCGGTATTCCTGCATTACTCCGGAGACATCCTGCGCAAGCGCATCACACCATTTTACAGCATAGATATGGGGTATGCAGTTCGCTTCAATAGCGGTGGCCCTATAGCCTATCCGGCCTACTACCCATATTACACCAATGACTATCGCCAGAGCGGGGCTATGGGTGGTGTAGGCTTCGGCGTGAAATTCTTCTCAAAGCACAGAGTCAACTTCAATCTGTCGCTCAATGCAGACTTTCAAAATGTGCGCTATGTGCCCGGCTATGACATAGCGAGTGGCAACGGTATGACGTGGAGAAGCGGCAATAGCCTCACCCTGCTCACCCCCGGCCTCAAATTAGGCCTAGGCTTCTAAGAAAGAGAAGAAAGGTGCATCACTTTGTGCGGATTCTCCAGGATAAACCGGGAGAGCATACCGCGTATATTAAAGTTCTCGCGATAGGGCGATAACTCGCGGAAGTGCTCCAGCGTAGGCTTATCACGTGGCAGTTCAGTAGTAGGCTTGTAGCCCATCCCGGCAAAGTGGCCCTTTTCGACTACGATGAAAGCAGACTCTTCTGAGGTCCTCCCCTCGTCTATGATCACAAACGACTCCTGCTCTGCCATGGCAGTGATAGCGATAGCAGTACGCTTATTATAGCTGGTGATGTGGCGCTTATCTCCTGACCGGCAGGGGCACTTATCGCTCTGGCAGGTATCCTCATGCGTAGCGATGCTCATCAGGCGCGGACATAGCTCATACTCCTCTGCCAGTGCCTTGAGATAGCTGAGGCATTCTGTTATATTGTTGAAGAATGCCAGAGCAGTGGCGCCCTTCTTGAGCTTCTCTATACCCATGCGGGTCACACCGCGCTGATCCTGGTAGGCCAGTATGCCAAAGCGTGGCTCATACACTTTCTGAGAGCGGTTAAACCTGGGCCAGAGCCGCTTGATCTCGTGAGACTCCAATAGCAGGGCCATCAGTTCATTGCCACACAGCTCATAGGTGATAGAGAAAATAGACCGCATGAAGTCCTGCTTCTGCCGCGAGGTAGAATTATTGGAGAAATGGCTACTGACGCGTTTGCGTATGCGCTTTGCCTTGCCTACGTATACCACTTTGCCCTTCTGATCATGGAAGTAATAGATCCCCGGCAGATCCGGCAGTTTCTCAAAATGCTCTCGCGGCACATTGGGCGGGAGTGCCTGCTCCTTGGAGTTGCGCTTTAGTGCTTTTGTGATGAGTTCTTCCTTATCATTGGCCAGCAGTAGTTCAAACAATTTCACCGTAGCAGCAGCATCACCATCGGCACGGTGGCGGTTTTCTATCTTGATATCCAGGTAGCCGCATATTTTGCCAAGACCATATGAATCAAGCCCCGGAAATATCTTTCGCGCCAGACGTACGGTACAGAGTTTATTAGAGGTCAGATCATAGCCGCAGGCAGCGAGTTCACTTTTGAGAAAGGAATAATCGAAATTGACGTTGTGCGCTATAAAGACTTTGCCATACAGCATATCGTATATCCTGTCTGCGACCTCCCAAAACTGAGGGGCCCCTTTGACCATAGCATTGCTGATGCCTGTAAGACCGGTGATATAGTAGGGAATGTCCTGACCGGGATCGATCAGGGTCTGATAGCTGTCTGTGACCCGCTGGCCATCATGTATATAGATAGCTACCTCGGTGATACCATTGGCAGAGGCATGGCCTCCCGTGGTCTCGATATCTACTATGGCATATAGCATTGCGGCCTACTAAAATAGCGATTTGGCAGGCCATGACCGGCGAAAAATTATTCACCTGACGGAGGGGTCACTATGCGATCTGCATCTCATCCTCCTCCTCGGTATCCAGGCTACCAGAGCGGTAGTAGAGGTAGATAAAAAAGATACTCACAGCAGTGAGGATATGCCAGAGGGCATGGCCCTGCAGGAAGCTATCAGGCTGGCATGCCATGCGCTCGCGGTCCAGCACCCACACGCTGCCAGCGGCAAACATGATGAGGAAAGCGGCATACATGTATTTCGTAAAGAAGCCTGTACGATTGACTGCCAGCGTGTAGTACATGCCTGTGATGATGATCATGAGCAGCAGCCCCGGTACGAGTGCATTGATATTGATGCGCCAGAGCCAGTTGAAGAAGGCGATATTCAGGAGCAGTACCAGCACCTTGGCCCACTTGTGAGAGTCACGGGTGGTACCACGATGATTGAAATAGGGAAATATCTTATAAAGATTGAGCACCAGGATCATGGCTATGACCGAATAGAGGCCGGTCTGATCCAGCTTTTGAAATACAGCAGTCAGGGAGGCGTGATAAAAGAAGCTGCCTATAAAAAGATAAATACAGGAAAGGCCATACATAATGGAAAACAGCGGATAGCGCACCAGAAAATTGGCTGAATCCGTGCGGTTTTCATTTTTGTAATCGTGCACTCCCAGTGTGAGCGCAAAGAGGCCCACAGCGAGATAGGCCAGGTTAGACCATGTATTGGCAGGCTGGCGGATCGCCTCGTCCATGTGATTGGCTTCGCAGAAGTGAAAAGCATTGCCACCGGCTATAGCCATGTGGCCCCATACGTCAGTATGACGGTAGGCGTGATAGGCCAGCATCAGTACCAGCGTAGTAAACAGGAATATCATAGCGGGCAGGCGAAAGGCCCTTCTACGCAGGGACTCCAGGTACAGGCGGTCGCGAAGTATCTCCGCCCTCTCAGCGCTATATAGTCTCATGATATCACTCTTTGTTTGAGTGTACGAATATAGCGCAGATTGGTTTTTCAGTATGTAATGATGGATACGATATCCTGTGTGTACGCTGAAATTTTACTGAGCCCTGACAGAAAACCTAGCTCAACGATAAATGCAAATCCGGCTACTGTGCCGCCTTCGGCCTTGACCAGCTCGGCTGCGGCTATGGCCGTACCACCGGTGGCCAGTACGTCATCGTGTATGAGTACATTCCATCCGGGCTGTATCACGCCCTCGTGGATCTCCAGTGTAGCAGATCCATACTCCAGTGTATACGTGTATGCTTTGGTGCGGGCCGGCAGCTTTCCCTTTTTGCGCACAGGCACCAGCGGTATCTGCAGCTTATTGGCCAGCAGCATACCTATGAAAAAACCCCTGCTCTCTACCACGCAGACTGCATCCGGTTTAGCCTTGAGCTGACTGATGATATCCGTAGCTATATCATCGCATAGCTGCCAGTCCAGAAACACGGGTGTGATATCCTTGAATAGAATACCGGGTTTGGGGAAGTCAGGCACATCGCGTATGGCAGCATTGAGCCGCGCGGCCACAGTAGAGGTCTCAGCTTGTATCATTTCACCAAAATAAGGGTATAAATGTGATATAGGGAAATAAGGCCGGCATGATCAGCCTCACTCAGAGACAAGTGAATAAATATCAGGAGAGAGGACAGTCGCAAAACATATATTTGCCCGAGATGACAGTGGAGATCTATACAGATGGCTCTGCCCGGGGCAATCCCGGCCCCGGCGGCTATGGAGCTATCCTGAAATACGGCCAGCATGAGCGCGAGCTGTCTCAGGGCTATCACCTCACTACCAATAACCGTATGGAACTGCTGGCCACCATCGTAGCACTGGAGACGCTGACGCGCGACGGCCTGAATGTGATGATCTACAGTGACTCCAAGTATGTAGTAGAAGCTGTAGAGAAGAAATGGGTCTTCGGCTGGGAGCAAAAGAACTATAAGGATAAAAAAAATCCGGACCTCTGGCAGCGCTTCCTCAAGGCGTACCGCCGGCATCATGTGCGGTTTACCTGGATCAAGGGACATAATAACCATCACTACAATGAGCGCTGCGATGTACTGGCCACACGGGCGGCAGACTTTGGCCCGTGGCTGGAGGATACGGGATTCAAAAGCTCACTATAGCACTATTCAAAGAACCTCCATGCTCCGCCAAATTTGAAAGTGGCATCAGCTGCCGGGTAGAGCGGCGAAGTATAATATCCCTTTTGCTTGCCAAAAAAGCTGGACAGGTTGGTGCCCATCAGGTAGATCCGTACGGTCTTGATCTTGACATTCAGGAAGACATCCATGACCGGGTAAAACTTCAGCTCCCAGTCATTCTGCAGGTAAAACTGCCCCGTCAGCGGGTTATATGCATTCCCCTTGAATGGAGTATAATAGCGCAGATCCACGCCAATGGCAAAGAGCAGGGCCTTCTTGAAAACATAGCGCTCATAGTAAACACTCGTCTTGGTAGTGACCAGCGGCAGTCGGATCACATCGCTGCCTGCGGACTTCTGAAACCATACATCATTATCAAAGTGGAAACCTTTGATACCAAAGCGATTTGAGAAAGACAATACAAGCATATTCATAGCGCGGCTCTCGTAGGCGGGGGTGACGGGGCCAGAAAAGTAGAAGTAGTTTTTCAGGACATAGTTGTAAGCTGAAACGCGTATGCCGATCTTATCTACAGTATAGTCACCACCAAACCGGAAGATGCTCATACGTGGCAGGTTATAGAAGTACTGATAATTCAACTTGTCCAGATTGGCATTGAGCGGCAGGCCGTTTGACTGCGTGGTATGTATCCCTGTGATCGTATCTGAGCGCAGGCTATGGTAGATCCAGTCTGCATGCCTGAGCTGGTAGCCCGCCCCTGCCGTGATGCGGCCAAACTGCCGAAAGTCTACCCCTACTTCTCCATTGGCGGTAAGGTCATTCTGATTGTATCCGGCCATATAGTAGGTCACGCTGGCCTTGTACAGCAGGCGCGAATTGACTGCGGGGTTGCTTTTTATATAGCCATCTACATAGAGATTGGTGAATTTAGGCTTCTGCCCAAACTCCCGCATGACAAAGTAATCAAGGTTGGCCGACGCCCCGATGATAAAGTTGAGCTCTTTGTAGGTAGAGTCTGAGGTCAGTTTCTTTGCCGTATAGTCGAGGCCAAAACGGTTTGCGGCTTTGAGGTAGCCGCTGGTATACCGCATAGTATCGCCCATGGTCAGGTAGGGGTAGTAGGCGGAGTCCCCCTTGAGGTCAAAATACTGGTAGTGGTTATAGTCCAGATTAAACTGGTAGGAAACTTTGAACACAGGCAGCACCACCCGCAGCACCGTGGTATCGTTTATCCGTTCGTTATATTTTTTGCCTATGGCGTAGGTGCCCTTGAGGTACCAGCTGATCTCCCGATACTGGAGGCCCGCATATTGTAGGTTGACAGGGGCCAGGCTTTTCTGGAAGAGTGCAGAATCTTTGAAAATGATGTCGCGCGCCAATCCTCCGTTTTCCTGCACCAGATAGGAGTTGTAGACCAGATCACTCTCCAGTCCCCATTGGTGGTCTTTGGAATTGTAGATACCATATAGAGAGAATCCATTATCAATAGCCCTTTGCCGGGTATACTGACCGGGTGAATTGATCCGACGGAACTCTACGCCATACATCAGTCCGTTTTTGTGGCTATTGGCAAAGCGGCCTTTGAAGAGCTGGTCTTTATTGATCCCCAGAGAATAGAATATCTCGGCGTAGGGGCGTATGACCTGATAGTAATGGATGGAGTCCTTGCTGTATCTATAAGCATCAAACTGGTGAAAGCCCATATTGAAGCCCACAGACGGTGAGGGGCTGAATACGAGCGGGTAGGCCTCAGTACCCATATTACCCAGGTTAAAATACTCCGGTCCGTCTCTCCTGACCACGTCGAATCTATGCATCTGGAAGATGGAAGAATCTATCAGGAAGTGTTTCTCCGGCTCGTGGCCATAGTACCAGGTATCATTCAGCGTAGACCTGCGCCTCCGGCCGGTACTCGTATCAGATGCCACGGCAACTCTCGGAGGAGATACTACGACCGTATCCAGCACAGACCGGCTATGCCTGGCGCGGCTGCTATCTATATGAGCGATGGTGGTATCGTGATGGTCGGGGTTATAAGCCGGCACCACAGAGTTGCGGTATGGCAGCGTATCTGCTACGGGCCGCGTACTATCTGCTATGCCCTGTGCATACGTACCACCCGCCCATAGCGAGGCTATCAGACACAGTATAAAAGTGATATGGGAAAGGCGTGGATTCAAAAAACTGTCACCGTTTGGCTGGGTACGAATGTAGCAAATGTCATCTATAGGCTGAGCACTGCTGTGACCTCTATCTCTACGAGCAGGCGCGGATCGATGAAGCCCCTGACCTCGATCATAGACGCTGCGGGCCTGATAGCTGCGAAAAACTCTGCATGGGCGCGGCCTACAGCCTCCGACTGAGAGATATCCGTGACATACATACGCGTGCGTACCACATCAGCCATCGTGCCGCCGGCCTCCTCCAGTGCTCTTTCTATTTTGCGGAATATAAACTTCGTTTGCTCGTAAATATTGCCCTCGCCGATGACGGTCTCACCATATACGGCAGTGGTACCTGCCACCTCTATGATATTGCCGGCACGGACTGCCCGCGAGTAGCCGAAACGCTCCTCCCACACAGCACCGGATGAGATGTGGCGCCGCATTTTTATATTTTTTTGAGAAGCTCTACGATCACCTTGGTCATCTTTGGCTCGGCAGCAGAGGCTTTCTCCAGTACAAAGGCATGCGATACGTGGTCAGCCTTGTCAAAGGGATAGCCGATATCACTGATCACAGATATGGCAAAGCACCTCATATCCATGTGGCGCGCCACCACTACCTCAGGTGTCGTGCTCATACCTACGGCGTCTCCCCCTATCAGAGCGAAATACTTATACTCCGATGGCGTCTCAAACGTCGGCCCCTGCACCCCTACATATACACCGGTATGGCAGGTGATGTCGTTTTCCTTTGCGATAGCCATACCCATCTCTACCAGCGCCGGATCATAGGCATCATTCATATTAGGGAACCGCGGTCCGAGCTTTTCATCATTCCTGCCGCGTAGCGGATGCTCCGGCTGTAGGTAGATATGATCCCGGAGGATCATCAGGTCGCCTACTTCAAAGTTGCCATTCACACCACCCGAGGCATTTGATATCAGCAGGGTGTGTACACCTATGAACTTCATGACCCGCACCGGGAAAGTGACCTCCTGCATGGAGTAACCCTCATAGTAATGAAAGCGGCCACTCATACATACTATATTTTTGCCGCCCAGCGTACCGAAAATAAGGCTCCCCTTATGCCCCTCTACTGTAGAAACCGGAAATCCCGGTATATCTCCATATGGTATCTGATGGTGCACGTCCATCTGCGCGGTGAGATTGCCCAGGCCGCTGCCCAGTATCACGCCGTATCCGTATTCACCTGCTACTTTAGACTTGAGATAGTCTGCACTTGCTTTAATCTTACTGATCAGATCGCTCATCTATTCTATTCTGTGATTTTATTTCTTGATCTATGTTTCTGCCCCGGGTGATCTCTATGTACCTGATGATATCTGCATCAAACCGCGGACCATCACCTCCGGCAAAAGCTACCCGTATGGGCTGCACAAATATTGGGATATTATTTTCCAAAAACCAAGAGCGGAAGGGCCATAGCCGCACAGCGTCCTTCTCCGTAGTGACTAAGGCCCTGTGGCCGCCGGTCATATTGTGATAGGTATCGCGGATGCGCTCGAGGTCATAGAGGTCATAGTTATGATGATCCTTAAAGGTATTCAGGTAGACATTGGCGGCAGTATGCTCCAGGTGCTTCCTGAGTTTCTCGTGGCTGGCTATGCCGGTCACAAGGAGAATATCACTATTGCGAATATCCACGGGTGGCTGAGGCTGCTCTGTGCGAAACAAGGGATAAAGCGGCCCGTACTCTATATGCGAGAAATATACGTGCTGATAAGGGTATGGTCGGATCTCTGACAAAATATGCAGCCTCTCGGCCTCCGAGAGACCCAGCGGGCATTTTGTCACAATAATGATATCTGCGCGGTGGTAGTGTTTTCGTGCCTCCCGCAGCCAGCCCTGCGGCAATGGATGATCCCGCCAGAAAGGTGCATCATACTCTGTGAGGAGGATAGACAGGCCAGGCCTGATAGTGCGATGCTGATATGCATCATCCAGCAGGACCACATCCATGGTGGGATGCATAGAAGCCATCCTGGGTATGCCTATGACACGCTCCTCTGCTACAGCTACAAGAACTTCGGGATGCTTGACATGAAAAAGCATCGGCTCATCGCCCACAGTGGCGGCAGTGGCGGACTGGTCAGCCACCTGAAAACCGTGCGACTTTCTGCCATAGCCCCGGCTGAGTGTACCTATCTGATAGTTGTACTTCAAAAGCTGGATCAGGTATTCTATATGCGGTGACTTACCGGTGCCCCCTACGGACAGATTGCCTACGGAGATCACCGGCAGCTCAAAGGAGGCAGACTTGATGATCTTGTTATCATATAGATAGTTTCGGATATCAGTGATGAGCTGGAATATCCGGGCTAAAGGCCAGAGCAGGATATGTGATACGCGGCTGATAGAATGTACTTAAAGTATACCTTAATGACGGCTAAAGCTATCATTAATTGCTATGAGCAATTTTGAATGCCAAATCTATAACAAACTGCGTCAATCTGACCGTGCGAGGACTTTTACAGGGATGTGTATTATTTTTGTAGTGTGATCGTATCCGTTTTGGGTACTTTGGCCTAAAATCAATAGTCGTGCAGCAGTATCTCGATCTCCTCCGCCGTATCATGGACAAGGGTGCCTACAAGTCAGACCGTACCGGTACCGGCACCTATAGTTGTTTCGGAGATCAGATACGCTTTGACCTGGCAGCGGGCTTCCCGCTGGTGACGACCAAGAAGATCTTCACCAAAGCTGTGATACATGAGCTGCTATGGTTTCTCAAGGGCGAATCAAACATCCGCTACCTCTGCCAGCATGGCGTGCGGATCTGGGATGACTGGCCATATGCGAAATACAAGGCCAGCAGTGAATTTGCAGGAGAGACGATCAAGGAATTTGCAGCAAAGATCGCGGCGGATGAAGCCTTTGCCGCAAAGTGGGGTGAGCTAGGCCCTGTATATGGTGTGCAGTGGCGCTCCTGGCCTGCCGGCAATGGCCAGACCATAGACCAGATATCACAGCTCATTGAGCAGATCAGGAAAAATCCGGATTCACGCAGGCACATCATCAGTGCCTGGAACGTGCCTTACATAGACCAGATGGCGCTGCCACCTTGCCATACGATGTTTCAGTTTTATGTCGCGCCGCCTGATCAGGCAAAAGGAGAAACAAAAGGCAAGCTGAGCTGCCAGCTCTATCAGCGCAGTGCAGATGTTTTCCTGGGCGTGCCTTTCAACATTGCGTCCTATGCCCTGCTGACCATGATGATCGCACAGGTCTGCGATCTGGACCTGGGAGACTTTGTCCATACCTTCGGTGATGTGCACCTATACAGCAATCACGTGGACCAGGCCAAGCTGCAACTGACCCGTGAGCCTCGTCCACTACCGCAGATGAGACTCAATCCGGAGGTAAAAAGCATCTTCGACTTCAAATATGAGGACTTTGAGCTGCTAAACTATGATCCGCATCCTACCATAGCTGCAGAGGTGGCGGTATAACAATCAGTAGCGACCTACCCTCCTATCGGGAGATGGATATCCGTGTCTTATAGACCTTTCCTTTTGATTCAGCTTTTAGCATATAGATCCCTTCTGCCAGACGGGCTACATTGATGCTTCCACCCTCCATAGCCTGGCACTCTACTATACGGCCGCTCAGGTCAGAGACAGTGATGACTGCATCGCTCAATGGCTGGCCACCGGCAGATAGGTGAAGCACGGATGATGCGGGTACGGGATATAACTGCAGATCGCTGCCTGCTATGTCGTTAACTCCTACAACGAAGATTACACTCACAGAGTCCGATATAGTGCAGCCATTGGCATCTGTCACTACTACGGTATAGCTATCAGCTACGAGGCCGGTGGCTATGGCTGTAGTCTGCCCGGATGGTGTCCATAGATAGGTGAAAGGGCTAGTGCCGCCATTGACTATGGCCGTGGCGGTTCCTGTATTGACGCTGGTGGGCGTAGATGACAAAGATAATAGCAGCGCCGGAGGCTGGGTGATCTGTGTAGTGGCCGTGACGCTGCAGCCATTGGCATCAGTGACAGTCACGGAGTAGTTGCCCGCCGGGAGGTTTTGCGCCTGCTGCGTCTGCTGCACAGGGCTGGTACTCCAGATGTAGGAGTATGCCGGCGTACCGCCGCGTGGATAGATGCCGGCAGAGCCGGAGGCAGTACCGAAGCAAGGCGAATTGGTATGAGTGAGTGAATCTAACTGAAGCTGGTACTGTGGAGCCAGGATAGTGTCTGTCAGTTCTGTGGTCGCTCCAAGTGAGTCTGTGACGGTCACAGTGTATGTACCAGCGGTGAGGTGTGTGATAGATGAATCCACAGAGCCGGTATTCCAAGAATAAGTATAGGGAGGTGTGGCACCGCTGGCATGTACCGAGATAGCGCCTGTACTATCACCCCGACAATTGCTATTCACAGTTGTAAACGTGAGTACAGGATGGATAACAAGTGTGTCGCGAACTACAAACGAATCCATCTGCAATAACCAGCTATTACCGGACGCGTTATTTACGGTGATTCTGAATTTTCCTTGCAGGCCATTTACAAGGCTTGGTGCTGCCACTACTACTTTTATATAGTTAGTGTCTGTGTTCTGTGTGGAACTATTGATAGGAAATTGTGGGTATACGAATGTGAATGTGGGATCCGCAACGGAAATTTCTGCATTGTCGCCACCGGTAAGCACATATCTAGTAGCTACTCCGGCTACATATTTTATCACGCGGAAATAAAAGCTGGTGGCCGTATTGGCTGTCAATGGGCCTATGAGCGGACTATTGAGCGTATCGCTACCCACACCGGCCATTTGAAACTCTGCGCAATTTCCAACTACGCCATGAGCCGTGACAGAAACGTGGTTACTGGCTGTGAAACCTCCAACACCGTTAATAGCCTGCGGCGCACTATATGAATCAAATGACTCATAATATGGAAATATGGGCGCCTGCGCTATTGCCTTTGCAGAAAACAGTGAAGAGCAGATAAAGAGA
Source organism: uncultured Chitinophagaceae bacterium (assembly GCA_964537475.1). Lineage (GTDB taxonomy): Bacteria > Bacteroidota > Bacteroidia > Chitinophagales > LD1 > UBA1941. The sequence goes on from CAZIBY010000001.1 coordinate 886,676, forward strand.
AGTGTAAATAATCTTGTCATAACGTATGCATTATTAGATCCTGAGTATAAATAAGGCAGCTCACCTCAATTCAAAATGCGCAAAGACTTTTCTGACGTAGTCACCGAGCGCCGCAGACCGCTCTATGTCATAGCCGGGGTCCTTGTACTGAAATGTGACGGAGAGGACGTATGTCTCATCCGCCTTGTCGGCATAGACTATCAGAAAATAGCGGCTGTAGTTGCTCACCTTGCTGCGGCGGTAGTAGCGCGTATGTAGTAGCGTGCCTGACTGCCCCGTCTGGATAGTGCCGGAGGTCGTATCAAAGTTATAGCCCGGTTCAGTGACACGGTCGTAGAAACTGGAAAACTCGAGCTGGCACTGATCGAGTGCCTGGGCCTCTTTGTGGCCACTTAGGTGAGATACTGTGTAGAATCCATACATAGGCGCACCATTCACGGTAGCTGGTAGCCCTACACCTGACAGGTCAAACTTGAAATCGGTACCCGAGCCCTCAGGTATCGAGACCCTTTTGAAAGCTTCAGGAATATTGATGATATACTTATTTGCTTCTACCTTCTGTATCGAGCTCCATATATCAGCCTGCGCAGAGGCCAGCAGGGCGCAAACGGACAGGTAGATCGTAAACAGTACTTTTCTTTTCATCTCGTGCGGTTTGACTCTTATATCCAAACAATGGTGCCAAAAAAGTCCATCGGGCCTGAAAATATGTTAAGCGGCCTGCTTAAAGATAATCATTACTTTGTCCTCTGCAGGCGGCAAATGTAAAAGCCATCAAAGCCGCTGGCAGCAGGAGAGATCTTTTTCTCATCCAGCATAGCAAAGGATGGATGATCTGCCAGGAATGCCTGCACCTGCTTTTCATTTTCAGACGGGAAGATCGAACATGTGGCGTATACCATCACTCCGCCCGGTTTGAGCATGATACTATAGCGGCGCAATATATCCTGCTGTGCCGTGATATACTGATCCAGTAGGCCTGCAGATAGCTTCCACTTAGCATCGGGATTGCGGCGTATCACCCCGGTGCCTGAGCAGGGCACATCCAGCAGGAGCCGGTCTGCGGTACCCTGCAGTGTCTGCTCCAGGCCGTCAGTATAGGGAAGCGTGCGGATGATCTTCGCATCGTTGCGCCGGGCACGCGACTCCAGCTCGCGGAGCTTGTCGGGATAGATATCTATAGCCGTGATCCGGCCCTTATTCTGCATGAGAGCAGCCAGGTGGAGGGTTTTGCCACCGGCACCTGCGCAGGCATCTATCACCATCATACCGGGGCTGACATCCAGTGCGGGCGCTACCTGCTGCGATGATACGTCCTGCACCTCAAACCAGCCGCTGCGGTAGGCGTAGCTGGTGCGCAGGTTCTTGCGGCTATCAATGATGATAGCATCTGGAGTAGTCTCACTGAGTGTGAAAGGCACCTGCTCAGCAGTCAGAAAATCTATCACAGCCTCACGCGTAGCTCTGAGGGGATTGACACGGATACAAAGGGGCGCCTGAGCATTGAGTGCTTTTACTTCTGCTGCCCAGCTACTGCCTAACTCTTCTTCTCCCCTCTCCTCCAGCCAATCCGGTATGGACTCTGCGAGGCTGCGGTGCGTCTGTGCCGCTGCGAGGCGCGAGTGTACAGTATCGGCATCCAGCCCGGCCCACTCTGGCCAGTCAGGCAGCTCATGACCGGCCGAGATCAGATAGGCACCCACCGCCTGCCAGGCAGTGCCCGGAGTGTCTATCATATCTGCACCTGCTGCATACCCATAGAGTCGCTGATAGCGGATGAGGGTGTAGATATGATCTGCTATGAAATTGCGGTCGCGGGCACCCCATTTTTTATTGGAGCTGAGCAGGGTATCTATGGCATAGCCGGCGTGTGCGCCCTGTATCAGAATCTGCTCCAGGCCTGTCACGATGGCCTCGCAGAGATTGCGGTGTAGTCTCAATAATTATTACTTTATGATGATCACTTTCTGGTCATAGGTATGCCCCTGTGTATCCGCCGCATGTAGTACATACGCGCCGGCAGAGAGACCCGCTACTGATACAGTAGCCTCCTGGACCATACCCGGTGCAATATCGGCATTTACCCTGTGACCTAATACATCATATAGCTCGACGTAGGTGAGGCGGTCCTCAGCTCCTGCCAGGCGGCACACTATCCTGTCCCGTGCCGGATTGGGGTATACCTGCAGCGCAGCTGCGGTGGTAGCCGGTGCTTCAGGTATAGAGACTTGCGCGCCATTGCCCCAGTAGGCATCAGAAAACAGCATCATGCCCCCGCGTATGTTGCCGGTGAGATAGTCCTTCTGCCCATCATGATTGATATCTGCTATGCTGATAGTAGACCTCAGCCCTACACTGATGCCTATCAGGTCAGAGTCCAATAGCTGGAATGTGCCACTGCGCAGACTATCCCGGTTGATGAGAAATTTAAACACACGGCCCAGCTGGGAGCCTGAGTACATGACCAGCTGGCTACCCTCCTGCCGGATACACGGCGCGGCAAAACCCGGCAGCAGGCCCAGGTGGTAGTCATATACGCGCGCACCGCCAAAGAATGTATTGACCGAGTCACGCGAAAAAAGCGGGTTGGTAGGCGTACCAAAATTCCAATAGTACTGAATATTGCTGCTGCGCGAGCCGATCACGAGGTCCGGCAGGCTATCGCCATTCACGTCATAGATGAACGGCGCAGCATTCTGCGTCACACTGAGATTAAACCAATTTTGCTGTGTCAGTGATGGAAATTTGAAAGTATCAGTAGTGGATGTGTTTTTGAAGAAATGTATCTTGCCAGTGTAGTCTCCTACTACCATATCCGGCTTGCCGTCTCCATTCATATCACCAAAGGCAGGAAAGATCCCATTGACATTATAGGCACTCAGGCCGCACCAGTCACTGCTGACCTCCTGATAGGCGGGCATCGTATCCGTACCGATATTGTGATACAAAGTAAGGCTCGATTTAGACGCGCCGGAAGATTGAAAATGGCCGTAGTTGCCGATCACGATATCCATGAGGCCATCTCCGTCATAGTCCAGAAAGACCGGGTGAGACTCAGTACCTACGTCTACTATATCACGCATAAATGTCGAATCATCTACAAAATGATATTTCTCCAGAGAGTCATTGGCAATGTTGTGATAATACTGTACTACCTTGATATCTTCAGACTGGCCGGGCTGGTAGGCATTGGACGCAAAGGGAGAAATGAAAAGATCTTCACGCCCATCATTATCAGCATCCAGGCCAAATGGGGCAGGAAAGAGTGGCAAATTGACAGAGCGGTCATAGCGCGGGAAGATAGAATCTGCATAGGTGATGACAGCCCCTGTAGTATCGCCCCGGTTCTCCAGAAGCTTTAACGTATTGCAATAAATATCGGCCAGCAGCAGGCTGACCACAGGTGAGTTGGTACGATAGTGGATACCATACAGCGCCCCACCCTGATGGCGCGTACCCTGCTGCGAGGGCTGTATGATCGGCGCACCGGTCTTGCAGGCAGCCAGGGTCACACCGCAGTCATTGGAGTTTTCTATAAAGTGGCCCCAGCAGTTGCTCATGCGTATAAATACCAGGGAGTCTGCATCCATACCCCCCTCTACTGCCTGATTCTGATAAAAATTCAGTGTCGAACCTCCGGCTATATCAGAGGCCAGGACGTCCAGATCACCATCATGGTCTATATCCTGCATGATGGGCAGATTGTCCATAAAGGTCCAGATGTGATCCGGTGCGAAACCGGGCAATGTGTAGTTCAGCTTGTCGTAGACCTTGGTATAGCCGAGGCCATAGGAGGTGCGATAACCTTTGAACACCATGATATCGCTATTGGAGGTAAGGGCAAAAATGTCCCCCACACCGTCACGGTTATAGTCGCGGATCACGGCCCAGTCGCGCAGCTCGCGCGGAAACATATAGTCATACCTCGGCGCATAGGTATAGGACATAGCCCCTGTGCTGCCGGTATTGATAAAAGCCTGTGCCTTCCAGCCGGCCTTGTCATATACGAAGAGGTCCATGAGTCCGTCCTGATTGATGTCCAGGGGGGAAAAAAGGGGATTGTTATATCCGCCTACCCAGGGATTCTGCAGGGAGCGGCCGCCCCGGAGCACTGTTATACCTTCTATCTGGGACTTTTGAGCAGATAGTAGCAGGGGTAGCAGGCAGATCAGGAGTGCGATTTTGCGCATAGTTTCGTTTTATAAGTTAAGACTGGTAAATCTACGAAAAGTTGCGCGGAAGAATGTGGCTTCTCGGTGAATGGAAGGTTTTAACGAAATACACGTGGCAATAAATAAAAATGGGCTGCAAACACTTTTTGCAACCCATTCTATATCAAGTGATCCCGGTAGGAATCGAACCTACGGCCGATTGATTAGAAATCAATTGCTCTATCCGCTGAGCTACGGGACCGTCCAGTCACAGGCGGCGCAAATATATCCAATTCTCCTCTATCATACTAACGCCGCATTAGCAGCATATTAGGACACCTATGAGATCCTTGTGGAAATTTGAGTGGAAAATAACGGTCGTTTATTTGAAAATGACTTATTTTTGCCAGCACATCAAATCTGTAAACTAAGATCATGAAAAAACTATTTACCCTATTATCACTCACACTTTTCTTTGGCGCCAGCTATGCACAGTACTGCGGTAGCTCACAGGTACACTACGCTAACCCTACTAATCATTATGGCTTTCCTAACCTGGATAGCATCCCATGCATCATACAAGGTGCCAACACAACTCTGGACCTTCCATTCCAGACTTATCAATCATTTACCGCTCAAGGTAATACAGTCACAATACACGGACTGAGGATAGATACAATGAGCAATCTGCCATGTGGACTCTGTTGGTCGACTGACACATCCACTAATGAGTTTCAACCAGGTGCCTTTGGTACATTCCGTATACAAGGTACTACTAACGATGCTGTAGGCGAGTACAAGGTACACCTCATACTGTCTGTAAACACTCAAAACCAGGGTACATATGACATACAGGGCATAGACGCTGATGCAGGTGGTGTATATCTCTATCTGCGTGTGAAGGCTAACGGTGGCAACTGTGCTCCCGTAGATACCAACTCTCTGGGTCTGACTGCCAGCACGTCTTGTCCTACTGGTATCAACGATGTAAAGGCTACTGTATCTGCACTGACTGTACAGCCTAACCCTATGACATCTGAGGCTAATGTAACTTTCGCGTCTGAGGTAGCAGGTACGAGCAAGCTGACCATCACAAACATAGTAGGCAGCGTGGTATACCAGTCTGCTATCGCTACCAAGGTAGGTGAGAACACTACTACGATCAATAAGGGTAACCTGCCGGCAGGTATCTATATCCTGAGCGTAGGCAATAACAAGGCTACAGCCTCTCGCAAGTTTGTGATAGCTGAGTAATTAAGATTTTTTTAGATAGAAAAGTCCCGTCGTTTGGCGGGACTTTTTTGTTTTTATGCTTTGTGGGTTAGCTTTGCGCGCATTGGCATCTGATTTGCAAGTGCCTGAGCTCTGCATCACCTCACTAAAACCAAAAACATAGAATGAAAAAGAATGCGCTTCTGCCTGTGGCCCTGCTGGCTGTGCTCTGCCTGACCATGACGTCTGCTGCACCTCCCGCCAGCCAGACCCGCCAGATAGTAGACAATATGCTGAATACGATAGCCCACCACACCGGAGCTACATTCACGATGAATGCAGCCGAGCGCATAGTGGGCAAGGGCAATGAGTTTAACAAGATGTCAATGTTCACCAAGGTGAATGTAAACCCGCTGAAGATCTACGCCAAAGTGCTGAGCGATCCTAATAAAGGTACCGAGTTGCTCTATGTGACCGGGCAGCGTGATAATAAGATCCGTGTGAATCCTGGCAAGTTTCTGCCGTCTCTCACACTGGCCCCTACCAGCAACCTGCTGAGCAAGAACCAGCACCACACGCTGCTGACGTCCGGCTTCAGCGTAGTGCGTGACATCGTATCTGCCGGGGTGAAGCGCGCTGATGCACAGGGAGGATTTGACAAAGTATTTACCCTGCTGGGCGAGGTGAACTATAACGGCCGCAAGTGCTACAAGCTACAGATAGAAGACCCGACCTACGCCTATGTGAATGCGACGGGCCAGAACGGTGAGACTGTAAACTCTATGGCAAAGCGCCTGCTGGTATCTGAGTACCACATCATGGAGCTGAATCCGGCCTACCGCTCACTGGATGCGAGCGTAGCCGGCAAGACGCTGAAAGTACCCAGCTCCTACGCCAAGAAGAGCATCATGTATGTAGATGCCGCCACCAATATCCCACTCTATCAGGAGATGAGTGACGAGAAGGGTATCTTTGAGAAATATGAATACTCCAATGTAGTACTCAATCCGGCCTACAAAGCTGATGAATTCACAGAGAAATTTTCCGAATACGGTTTCTAACATACAAGCCTGGCACCTGCCGGGCTTTTTTAATACCCACACCGATGCGCATCCTGTTTTTCGCTTTTTGTTTTGCCACGCTCACTGCTGCTGCACAGCTGCCGGCTGCTTTCTCTGCTGCTGACCAGCCTGCTGCTCCCGACTACACGCAGGATAGGTATTGGAGCGCCCTGCCCTATCGCCAGGATGCCGCTGATGTGATACCCCCTGATGAAAAGTGGATCAGTGACTCACTAAAGGAGGTTGATGTATTTTATGTCTACCCCACACTTTATTCAAAAGGTAAAACATGGAACGCAGACCTGGCCAATAAACAACTCAATAAAAGGATAGACAAGCTGCCGGTGCGCTTTCAGGCAGGCGTATTCAATGCGAGCTGCCGTGTGTATGCACCACGCTACCGCCAAGGCAATATCAAGTGCTACTATGACAGTATCAATGGTCCCAAAGGGCTTGATTTTGCCTATCAGGATGTCAAGGCTGCCTTTCAATACTATCTCGATCACTATAATCAGGGACGCCCCATCATCATAGCGTCTCACAGCCAGGGCAGCAATCACTCCTGGCGGCTGCTGAGGGAGTTCTTTGACGGCAAGCCCCTGGCAAAACAACTGGTCTGCGCCTACACTGTAGGGATGGGTGTAGATACGACCTGGTACAAGGTACTGCGGCCATGTGGCAATGCTACCGAGACAGGCTGCTATATGACGTGGTCGTCCTTTCGCACCGGCTATGATCCGGGCAAGGACGTACTGCGCAACCCGATGTGTGTAAACCCGATCACCTGGCTGCGCGACACTACGGTCGTACCGGCATCAGCCTCGCTGGGCAGTATCTTCCTGCGCATACGCCGGCACCGCTGGGAGCATGCGGCATCGGCACAGGTCCATCAGGATTATCTCTGGGTCAAAACAAGACTGCCGCTGGTAAGAAGCTGGAACGTACTCCACCTCGTAGACTACAATCTCTTCTGGTACGATATCCGCAAAAATGTGGCAGACAGGGTCCACGCCTATCTGAAAAAGTAATTATGCCTTGGCAGTAGCGACTGTGCTGTCGACCTTGCTGACCAGCCCTTGCAGTACATTGCCGGGGCCGACTTCTATAAAGTTTGTGGCGCCATCTGCTATCATATGGCGCACGCTCTGCGTCCAGAGCACAGGCGCTGTGAGCTGGGCTATCAGATTAGATTTGATCGCAGCGGGATCTGTCTCCGCCTTGGCAGTATAGTTCTGGTAGATAGGACAAACAGGTGTGGCAAATACCGCCTGCTCTATGCCCGCTGCCAGCTCCTCTCGCGCAGGCTCCATCAGAGGTGAGTGGAAGGCACCGCCTACTTGCAGCTTCAGCACACGGCGTACACCTGCGGCGGTCAGTTTCTCCATCGCTACGTCTATGCCTTTGACCGATCCCGATATGACGAGCTGGCCGGGGCAGTTATAGTTTGCCGGTACGACCACCTCATCCGTGATGGATTTGCATATCTCCTCTACCTGTGTTTCGCTTTCATATTTCAGCACGGCAGCCATCGTAGACGGTACAGCCTCACAGGCTTTTTGCATGGCGAGTGCACGGATACTCACGAGGCGCAGGGCTTCTTCAAAGCTCATCGTCTTATTGGCTACAAGGGCAGAGAACTCTCCCAGAGAATGACCTGCTACCATATCCGGTTTGAAGCCGTCTATCAGCAGCGCTGATATCACTGAGTGGATAAAGACAGCAGGCTGTGTGACCTTTGTTTGTTTCAGGTCTTCATCAGAACCTTCAAACATGATGGATGATATACTGAAGCCGAGTAGCTCATCAGCCTTTTTGAAATATTCTTTGGCAAGGTCGGACTGCTCATACAGGTCCTTGCCCATGCCTTTGAACTGGCTGCCCTGACCGGGGAAAATGTATGCGTTCAAGTGTGTAATAGATTTGATTAATAATACTAGCTCAGCTTAGCAGATACGAGATTGATGAACTCATTTCGGGTGCTCTGGTTTTGAAACTCTCCAGTGAAGGCAGAGGTGGTAGTGGTGCTGTTTTGCTTCTGCACACCGCGCATCATCATGCAGAGGTGCTTGGCCTCTACTACTACGGCTACGCCCAGCGGCTCCAGCGTCTCCTGTATGCAGTCGCGTATCTGTATGGTGAGGCGCTCCTGCACCTGAAAGCGGCGCGAATACACATCTACTATACGGGCCAGTTTGCTGAGGCCTACGATCTTGCCATTAGGTATGTAGGCTACATGCGCACGGCCATAAAATGGCAGCAGGTGATGCTCACAGAGGGAGTAAAGCTCTATGTCCTTTACGATCACCATCTGGTTGTGCTCCTCGTGGAATATGGCACCGCGCATGATGGCATGAGCGTCCATCTTGTAGCCTGACGCGAGGAAGTGCATTGCCTTTGAGGCGCGCTGCGGCGTCTTGAGCAGTCCTTCGCGTGTGATGTCCTCTCCCAGTCCCTTCAGTATCTCCTCATAGTGCAGGCTGATCTTTGCTACCGAGGCTTCGTCAAAATTCTTTTCCATGCTCTTATTTTTATTCGCCGTAGTATTCTACGTAAATATTCTCTGTCTCCACCAGCTTCACACAGTGCAGCTTGCAGTCTGTGAGGTGCGGCTCCATCCACTTCCATATCTGTATGGCCACATTCTCAGAGGTGCCCAGTTTGTCCTTAAACTCCGGCACATCGAGGTTGAAGTTTTTATGGTCCAGGCGGTCCACTATTTCCCGCTTCATGATCTTGCTCAGATGATGGGCATTGATCACAAATCCCGTCTCGGCATGAGGCACAGCCTTCACCGTGACATAGACATCAAAGTTGTGCCCGTGATAGTGCTTATTGGCGCACTTGCCAAACACCTCCCTGTTCTTCTCTTCAGACCAGGAGTTGATATACAGCTTATGTGCGCCGTTGAAATGTTCTCTGCGAGTAAGGTAGACCATGACTATGATACCGGATCTTTTGTCTCCGGTCTCTGATGTGAAAGTAATACAACTGCTGCTAAATCAAAGCGTCCTGTTGCGCACCCATTTGCTCTCGGTAGTTGTAGTCGTAGCCTTAGACCCAGTGCTGCCTTTAGGCTTACGTTCAAATACATGCGCGGCTACCAGCGCGGCCATCTCCATTTCGGCCGGGTCCTCTTTTTTCAGGTACTCCGGCTTGAAGTGCTTGGCCACAAAGTGAGTATCAAACTTGCCACTTACGAAATCAGGATGAGTGATAACGAATGCTCCAAACTGAAGGGTGTTCTTGACACCCGTGATCTTGTACTCCTGTATGGCGCGCAGCATGCGGTCTATGGCCTCTGTGCGGTCTTTGCCGTAGGCTACGAGCTTCGCGATCATCGGATCATAGTAGATCGGTATATCCATGCCCGCCTCAAAGCCATCGTCCACACGGATACCGGGGCCCTCCGGCTTTTGGTACTCTACCAGACGGCCTATATCAGGGAGGAAGTTATTGGTCGGGTCTTCGGCATAGACGCGGAGCTCCAGGGCATGCCCACGGATAGATAAATCTTCCTGCGTGAAGGATAGCTTCTCGCCCCTCGCCACTTTGATCTGTTCTTTCACCAGGTCTACACCAGATATCATCTCGCTGACCGGGTGCTCTACCTGCAGGCGCGTATTCATCTCCAGGAAGTAGAAGTTCAGCTCCTCATCTACCAGAAACTCTACCGTACCCGCGCCAATGTAGGCGCAGGACTTGCCCACCATCACAGCGGCTTCGCCTATCGCTTTGCGTTTCTCCGGTGTCAGGCAGGAGCTAGGTGCCTCCTCCACCACCTTCTGGTGTCGGCGCTGCACGGAGCACTCGCGCTCAAATACGTAAACGATATTGCCATAATTATCACCCAGGATCTGCACTTCTATATGCTTCGGTGAGCCGACATATTTCTCTATGAAGACACTGCCATCGCCAAATGCCGATAGCGCCTCACTCTGCGCGCGCTGCATCTGCTCTGCGAGTTGGTCGGCGCTTTCCACTACACGCATCCCCTTGCCACCACCACCGGCAGAGGCCTTGATAAGGACAGGATAGCCTATGCGGTCACATAGTTCGCGCACTTCTTCTGCGCTATGTATCGCACCGTCGCTGCCCGGCACCATCGGTATGTTGAATTTCTTTGCCGCTTCCTTCGCAGAAAGCTTATCGCCCATTACCTCTATGGCCTCCGGTGTGGGCCCGATAAAGGTGATGCCATTCTCCTCTACGAGCTTGGCAAAGGCGGCATTCTCAGAGAGGAAGCCATAGCCGGGATGGATGCCATCTACGCCGAGCGTCTTGGCTACCTCTACTATTTTATCTCCGCGCAGGTAGGAGTCCTTAGACGCAGGCGGACCGATGCATACGGCCTCATCGGCATAGCGCACATGCGGTGAGTGGCGGTCTGCCTCGCTGTAGACCGCTACGGTCTTGATACCCATCTCGCGGGCAGATCGCATCACGCGGAGGGCTATTTCGCCACGATTGGCTACGAGTATTTTTTTCATGATCGTTTATTACCGCTAAAGCGCAAAAAACGCTAAAACTTCTTCTCAAATATAGGAATGAATCGGTCTTTTGCTATGGTCATGCTTCCGCCAGTTCCCCCTCACTCTTGGCGATGATCACCGTAGCCAAACAATTGCCCAGTACATTGACAGACGTACGTGCCATATCCATGATAGAGTCTACGCCAAAGATGACATAGATAGGCCACTCCGGCAGGTGGAAGGTGGCGACGGTGCCGAGCAGGATCACGAAGGATGCTTTGGCCACGCCGGCTACACCCTTGCTGGTGAGCATGAGCGTGAGGAGGATATAGAGCTGCGTGGAGAGGGGCATATGGATACCTGCCGCCTGGGAGACAAAGATGGCTGCGAGTGAGAGGTAAAGTGTCGTGCCATCCAGATTGAATGAATAGCCCATGGGCAGTACAAATGAATACACCTTCTTATGCACGCCCAGCTTATCCATCGCGCTCATGGCTTTGGGCAAGGCAGCATCAGAGCTGGCAGTGGCAAAGGCGACAGAGACCGGCTCCTCCACCGCCTGCAGGAATTTCTTTATGGGCACTTTGAAGTAAAGTGCGATAGGCAGCAACACGCCAAAGAGGAAGAACAACAATGCCCCCGCCAGCGTGAGCAGCAGCAGGCCAAAGTTTTTGAATATCCCGAGGCCCATCGTGCCTACCGTATAGGCTATGGCACCGCCTACGGCTATCGGTGAGAAGAGCATCACCAGATTGGTCAGCTTAAACATGACCTCAGACAGTATTTCTGCAAAGCGGACGACAGGCTTTTTGTATTCCTCTGCGCACATTGATACTGCTATGGCAAAGAGGATAGAGAAAACCACCACCTGTAATACGTTGTTTTCAGAAATAGCCTTCGCGATATTCTCCGGCACTATCTCATAGAGTTGAAAATGCTTGCCCGCATCTGGCAGGGCATCCGGCTTCTCGATGGTGGCTGGTTTGGCTATGCCTGCGCCCGCCTGTGATAGATTGATAGCCGCCAAACCGATGAATAAAGCTAGTGTAGTAACAACCTCAAAATAGATAATGGCCTTGAGCCCCATGCGGCCCACCTGCTTCAGGTCAGAGTGGCCGGCTATGCCCACCACCAGCGTGGCAAAGAGCAGCGGTGCGATGATCATCTTGACCAGGCGGAGGAAGATCTTGCCAAAGACATTGAGTTCCCGGGCCATATCAGCGAAGTCTACCCCCAGTACCACCCCGGTGATCATCGCTACAAATACCCAGATGGTCAGTGACCGCGCCTGCCAGCCATACCAGAGCAGCGGCAGCAGACAGACGAGACGCACAGATGTGAATATGACCGGAGGCAAGTCTACTATGCCGCCTACCTGCAGCCAGGTAGCCAATACGATCAAAAGTCCTGCGAGCAGGGCTACATTGCGCCAGAGATGATGCTTCATCCGCACAAAATAGGAAAATCTCCTATCAGAAGCCGCCCGCCGCAAAACATCCGCGAAAAATACCTGTTATGGTGTAACTTCACATCATGATCATACCAGGTATACCCGGCAGATTGACTCCCCTACGGCAGGCATTGGCTTGCTTCGGGCTTTCTATGGTGGGGATCGTCATCTGCCACTTTGCCTTTGCCGGCACGGCCACGGAGTTTCTGGCGGCATTCAGCGGTATCATGTTTTACTCGCTGATGAATCCTATCCTGTCCATTTTTCACGAGTCTTTCATCAAATACACCTGGCCCTCATGGATGTACTACATTGCGCTGCTGGTGCTGCTACTGCTGGCGGCACGCTACATCTCAGGCACCAGTATCTGGGCGCTGCCGGAGTACCGCATGATGATAGGGAGCATTGTAGCATTCTATATCATCACCAGCCTGATGGTGCGCGTCATACGGGGTATCTGGGAGTTTGCAGAGAGTGATGAGGGGTAGGCCCAGCTTTCTAGCCGCTGTCTGTATTTTTTATTATCCTTACACTCTATAGTTTACCGGATATGAGTGTGATCGTCGCCCCTTCTGTTTTGTCTGCTGATTTTGCCCATCTGGGCAGAGATATAGATATGCTGAATGGCAGCGAGGCGGAGTGGATACACATAGATGTGATGGATGGCTCCTTTGTGCCCAACATCTCTTTTGGGTTTCCTATCCTCCAGGCTATCCGGCGGAAAACACAGAAATTTTGCGACGTGCACCTCATGATCGTGCAGCCGGAGCGCTATATCAAACAATTTAAAGATGCCGGTGCAGACCACCTGACCATACACCTGGAGGGCAATGTACACCTGGACTCTGTGATACGCGAGATCAAGGCTCAGGGCCTCTCAGCAGGTGTGGCCATCAATCCCGCCACCCCCGTGAGCGAACTGAAAGAGGTAATAAGCCTCATAGATGTAGTGCTGGTGATGAGTGTCAATCCCGGATTTGGCGGGCAGAAATTCATACCCAACGCCCTGAACAAAGTGCGCGAGACCCGCGAGCTGATAGCACAGACAGGATCTAAAGCGAAAATAGAAGTAGACGGCGGTGTGGGACTGGAAAATGCCGGCAGCCTGATAGAGGCTGGTGCTGATGTGCTGGTAGCAGGCAATGCGGTCTTTGGCGCCAGCGATCCGGTCAAAACTATCTCTGCTATAAAAAATGCCGCCGCGAAATAAAATCACCATATAGCCGTTTCAGCCACGAAAATGTATTGCAGACTCTCTTTATTTATCCTATGCCTGCTGGTAGCTATGGGTGCGTATGCGCAAGACATAGCCACTATCACGGGCGCTGTGGCCGATGAATATGGCAAACCTCTCGAGCTGGTAAATGTGGTAGTGAAAGAGAATCAGAAATTCTTTACTTCTACAGATTCTACCGGGCGCTATACGTTGCGCGTACCAGCGGGCAAGCGTATCACCATTGTATTCAGCTATCTGACCAAAACGATCTACGCTACTACTCTCCTGCCGCTAAAAAATGATGAGAAGCAGATATCCTTTCAGGTGCAGAGTGCTATCAATGTGGTACCGGAAGTAGTAGTCACTGATCAAGGCAACCGACGGGAGGACCTCTCTAATATCAAAGTACATGAGATCATGATACCCAATCTGGACGGCGGTATCGAAAACTACCTGGCAGCGCAGTCTCTCGGTGTCAATAAATCTAATGAGCTCAGCTCAAACTACTCCGTACGTGGAGGGAGCTATGACGAGAACCTGGTGTACGTAAATGATTTTGAAATATACCGCCCGTACCTGATGCGCTCCGGACAGCAGGAGGGCCTTTCCTTTGCCAATCCCAACCTGGTGAGCAATATCAAGTTCTCGTCAGGAGGCTGGCAGGCCAAATACGGAGACAAGATGTCCTCCGTGATGGATGTGACCTATAAGCGGCCTACCACCTGGGGCGGCTCTGTCACGGCTAGCCTGATGGGCCTGGCTGCCCATGTAGAAGGCGCCTCAAAAGATCCTCGCAAATTTTCTTTCCTCTTTGGTATCAGGCAAAAAAGCAGCCAGTACATACTCGGCACGCTGGATACCAAAGGCCAATATTCGCCTAGCTTCATAGATGCGCAGTTCTTTGCTACTACTAATATCAGCAGCCAGGTCTCACTGGAGATCATCAGCAATGTAGCGCGCAATCAGTTCAAGTTCATACCCGATGACCGTAGTACGAAGTTTGGCACCGTGAGCACTGTAAAGCAACTGGAGATGGCCTTTGAGGGGCAGGAGCTGGATAACTTTATGGCAGTGACCAATGGCCTCTCTCTGGTGCTGAAGCCTAAGGAAAACCTGAAGATCAAATTTCTCGGATCCGTATACAACGACCTGGAGCACGAGAACTTTGATATACTGGCAGACTACCGCATAGGTGATGTAGAGAGTGACCCCAGCAAGAGCAACTATGGCCAGGTGACCAACTATAGCGGTATAGGTGGCATACAAAACTGGGGGCGCAATACCCTCTACATAGATGTCTACACTGCTGCTACACGCGGTTCATGGTTTGCGAAACACCATAATGTGCAGTGGGGCCTGGACTACAAGCACGAAGAAATACAGGACAAGCTCTCTGAGTGGGACAGGCTGGACTCTGCAGGTTATTCGCTGCCATTCACAGCCGGTGGGCAAAAGAATTTCTACGGCGATAGCGTACCGCTGAATGACTACGCCGTGATAGGCGTGGACCGCCTGCTCAAAAGCACATTTCACCTGAGTAGCAATCGGGTCAATGCTTTTATACAAGACACCTGGAGATTTGGAGACACTTCGCGCTTCAGCCTGAACTATGGTGTACGCTTCCAGTACTGGGATGCCAATAAAGAGCCGATAGTGACGCCACGTGCACAGCTTTCCATCAAGCCATCTGTCAAAAAAGACATCATCCTGACCTTTGCCGGCGGCCTCTACTACCAGCCGCCGTTCTATAGGGAGATGCGCGACTCGGCGGGCCATGTCAATACACACCTGCGCGCGCAGAAATCCGCCCATGCGGTGATCGGCTTCAACTATGCCTTCAAAGCCTGGGGCCGACCATTCAGCTTTGTGATGGAGGGATACTATAAGTACCTATGGGATATTGTGTCCTTTGACTATGATAATACACTGATCCGCTACTCCGGCCAGAATAATGCCAAGGGCTATGCCGCCGGTGTAGATATGCGCCTGAATGGCGAGCTGGCCGAAGGAGCCGAGTCATGGATCAGCCTCTCCCTCATGAATACGCAGAATATGGTGCAGGGGGCTACTAAAACAGCCTACCTTGATTCTGCAGGCAAGGAAGTAGGGGTGGTAAATAGTGTAACCAAACCTACGATCGTAGATACAGTGACGCGATCTGTAGGATGGCAACCGCGTCCTACCAATCAGCTCGTGACCTTCAATCTGTTCTTTCAGGATTACATACCAAAGTGGCCGTTCATCCGCTTTAACCTGAACCTGGCATTTGGCTCGGGCCTGCCGGTCAAATCACCCACTACCGATTACTATACTCCTAAGTTTACCTTGCCCTTCTACAAGCGCGTAGACATGGGGTTTGCAGCGCAGCTTTGGAACCCTAAATGGGATAAAAAGCATACAAAAGCAGGCAAGGCTTTCAAATCAGTCTGGCTGAGCCTGGATGTACTCAATATATTTGACATCCAGAATGTAGTATCCTATCTATGGATCAAGGATTTCTACAATAATCAGTATGCAGTGCCCAACAACCTGACGGGCCGCAGGGTAAATCTCAAGGTGGTATTCAACTTTGGCAGCTAGAGCACAGCGCCCAGCCCCTTCTGCATATGGTAGTGCGGTATACCCACCTCTACAAACTCATCTCCGATAGTCTCATACCCTAGTGCTTTGTAAAATGGAGCGGCCACCGCCCGTGCATGGCAGTGTATCAGCGTGAAACCTTTCTTCCGTGCATATTCCTCCGCGTAGAGTGCGAGCGCCTTGCCTATGCCGCGGCCTTGCACAGCATCATCTACTGCCACCTGGCGCATCTGCACTGCGCCATGACCAGAGTCGGTCAGGGTCAGCGTGGCCAGTATCTCCTCTCCGCTAAAGGCACCTATATGCACGTCTGCCCTATCGCGCGCCAGATCTGCTGCGCTGAAAGTCAACCCCAGAGGAATACGCAGTATACGGTACCGCAAAAGTAAAGCCAGCAGATACGCCGTATCTGACTGGCTGTAAAGTTTGATCTCCATGACGTGACGATCAGAAATAGGCTACAAGCTGTGCCAGGTCCTTGAGAGTGACGATACCTGTGAGCTCGCCATTATCTACCACTGGCAGACACTGGATTTTGTGATCGGTGAAAAGCCGGGCTGCCTTCTCTATAGTTTCTGTAGATGCTATAGTGATCGGATCAGGAGTCATGATATCGGTGAGCTTGAGAGAGCTATCTATCTCTGCTCTATTGAATGTCAGGTTTGTGAATCTGGGATCATAAAACAACTTCAATAGATCACTCGTGCTGATGATCCCGATGAGATGATTCTCGTCGTTTACCACAGGCAAGTGGTGACGGCCATGCTGCGAAAACAGCTCCAAAACTTCGGAGAAATGGTGAGACTGATTGGCCACGATGACGGGGCGGCTGATGATGGTGGATACTGGATCGTTGACTTCCATTGTGAGAGGATTAAATTGTGATTTAAGATTAACCTGAAATTAAAAAATTCCACTTAATATAGTGCACTAATTTTCGTCATGCCATTTATAGATACAGAGTTTCCGGGGCTTAAGATCTTCGACCCGTCGGTTTTCAGTGATAGCCGCGGCTATTTCGTAGAAACCTTCAATGAAAACACCTTCAAAGCAGCCGGTATAGACGTCCGCTTCGTACAGGACAATGAATCCAAATCACAGTACGGCGTGGTCCGCGGCCTGCACTACCAGCTGGACCCGCACGCCCAGGCCAAACTGGTGCGCGTGATCTATGGCGAGGTGCTCGATGTGGTAGTAGACATCCGCAGGGGCTCTCCCACCTACGGGCAGAAATATGAGGTGCTGCTCTCCGGTGAGAACAAGCGCCAACTCTTTATACCACGCGGGTTTGCTCATGGGTTTTCTGTCTTGAGGGATGATACGGTCTTCAGCTATAAGTGTGACAACTTCTACAATAAGGCATCGGAAGGTGGCGTGCTGCTGTCAGATCCGGACCTGGCCATAGACTGGCGCGTGCCGGCAGATAAAATGGTCATTTCTGACAAGGATAAAAACAATCCGCCGCTGAAAGATTGCGTCAAAAACTTCGAATACCGCCCATGAAAAAAATACTGATCACAGGTGCATCCGGTCAGCTGGGTAGCGAGATCAGGCATCTGTCAGGTGGATACAGTCAGTACGCGTTCACGTATACAGACTCTGCCGAGCTGGACATAACTGATCGCGCAGCAGTACAAAAGGCGGCTCGGGAAAACGGCTACTATGCCATCATCAATTGTGCGGCCTATACAGCCGTAGATAAAGCGGAAACAGATAAAGAGAAAGCCTACCTGATCAATGCTACCGGTGCGGCCAATCTGGCTGCCGCTGCCGCTGCTACAGGAGCTAAATTTGTGCACGTATCTACCGATTTCATTTTTGACGGCACACACAGCCAGCCGATACTGGAGGATGACCTGTCCAATCCACTAAGTGTATATGGCGCATCCAAGCTGGAGGGTGAGGTACAGGTACTCAAGGCAAACCATGACACGCTGCTGATACGCACCTCATGGGTGTACTCGAGCTATGGGGCCAACTTCGTGAAAACGATCCTGCGCCTGTGCCGCGAGCGGGACAGCCTGAATGTGATTTTTGACCAGATAGGCACACCGACCTATGCACGCGATCTGGCGGCTTTTATACTATCGGCACTCGATACAGCTACAGAGCAGAAGATAGGCGGGGTATTTCACTACAGCAATGAGGGCGTGGCCTCCTGGTATGATTTTGCCATAGCCATCCGTGATATGGCCGGGCTCAAAACAAAGATCTCACCTATCGAAACATCTCAGTACCCTACACCGGCTGTCAGGCCAAAGTACAGTGTACTTAACAAGGGGAAAATAAAAAAAGCTTTCGGCATAGAGATCCCATACTGGCGTGCCAGCCTGCATAGCGCGATGGAGATCATACTGAAAGAGCAAGCATAACATGACACATCAGGATATAGATATTGACTTCCTGCTTTCAGTCACGCGCAAAGCGGGAAAGGCTATCATGGAGGTTTACAAAAAAGACTTTGCAGTCGAGTACAAAGACGATAAATCTCCCCTCACTGAAGCTGACAAACTGAGCAACGCGGTGATAAATGCAGCACTACTGGAGCGCTATGCCGGGTCTAATATCATCTCTGAAGAAAATAAACAAGTACCATACGAGGTGCGCAGGGACTGGCGCAGCTTCTGGCTCATAGACCCGATAGATGGCACCAAGGAGTTCATCAAAAAGAATGGCGAGTTTACGGTCAATATCGCACTGGTAGAGGACGGGATACCCACGGCTGGCTTCGTCTATGCGCCTGCCCTGGATGTGCTCTACTATGCTGTGAAAGGTGACGGTGCGTATAAGATCATGGATGACCGCAAGGTGAAACTGGAGCCATGCCCATCATGGCGGGATAAAGCCGAGGTACGCGTAGTAGCCAGCCGCTCGCACATGAGCCCCGAGACTTTGGATTTTGTAAAAGCGATAGAACTATCGGGCAAGCAGATCGAATTTATCTCCTCGGGTAGCTCTCTGAAGCTCTGTATGGTGGCAGATGGTACGGCAGATGTGTATCCACGCTTCGGGCCTACGATGGAGTGGGATACGGGCGCAGCACACGCCATAGCCCTCTATGCAGGCAAAAATGTGATCAATGCAGAGACGAAACAGCCGCTTGTTTACAATAAGGAAAACCTGCTGAATCCGAGTTTCATAGTGGAGTAAAGCAAATAGTAACAATACGGTAATACTCCACATGACGCTCAGTGTTATGTTTGAGGTGGACATTGAAACACCTGCAGAGAATACAACAGCAAGTCTATATTTAACCATAAACACACCCACATGCAGACTAAGATGGTCGTCTTTGATATGGCCGGCACCACTGTAGAAGACAGTGATAATGTACACCAGTCCTTTATGGACGCCATGAAAGCCAAAGGCTACGAAGTGACCCGCGATGAGGTCAATAAAGTGATGGGCTACCCAAAGCCATACGCGATAGAGAGCATGCTGGATGAAAAGTTTCACCTGCCTGCCGGTGAGGAGCGCACCAGACTGACGCATGAGATACATGACATCTTTCTGAATGATATGGTCAATTTCTACAGTACTGACCCGTCAGTAAAAGGCAAGCCTAACGTAGAGAATATCTTCACCGAGCTGAGGAACCGCGGTGTGAAGGTGGTGATAGATACAGGATTCTCCCGCCCGATAGCAGATGCAATATTTAACCGCCTCGGCTGGAAAGACAAAGGCCTGTATGACTACAGCGTGACCAGCGATGAGGTGGAGCGCGGGCGCCCTTATCCTGATATGATCCTGAAGGCCATGAGCCACTACGGCATGACCGATAGCAAAGAGGTAGCCAAGATAGGCGATACGCCATCAGACCTGATGGAGGGCATGAGTGCCAACTGTGGCCATGTGATCGGTGTGACCTGGGGTGCCTACCGCCGCGACCAGCTCGAAAAAGAGAAATATACCCATCTCATAGATGATCTGACGGATATACTGACCCTACTCAACTAATAATGCAGATCACTCAGCGCTTCTTTCAAACGCAACTCCGTGGCAATAAAGTATTGCTCACGATCTATGCCTCCATTGTCTGCTTCTGTACGTATTCGTGCATGTACGCTTTCCGCAAGCCCTTCTCAGCGGCGCAATACCAGGTAGGAGATGTGGACTTTAAAGTGATACTCGTCATATCCCAGGGTATCGGCTATATGATCAGCAAATTTGCCGGTATCAAGATCATCTCTGAGATGCGCGAGCGGGGCCGCGGGCGCGGCATATTGATACTGACAGCCATCGCAGCCGTAGCCCTCTTCTTTTTTGCTATCACACCTTATCCGTACAATGCGGTGTTCATGTTCATCAATGGCTTGCCTCTCGGCATGATCTGGGGCCTGGTATTCGGCTATGTGGAGGGCCGGCGCAGTACAGAGTTTATCGGCTCCATGATGTGCGTGAGCTTTATATTTTCCTCAGGATTTGTCAAGCAGGTGGGCTCCTGGCTGATGAAAGACTACCACGTCAGCGAGTACTGGATGCCTTTTGCCACCGGCATGATATTCTTGCTGCCTATGGTTTTCTTTGTATTTCTGCTGGAGCAGATACCACCACCGGATGCAGATGATATAGCCAACCGCACTGAGCGCAAACCTATGACCTCAGATGACCGCGCTGCCCTCGTGGCCAAATTTCTGCCGGGTCTCATCGCACTGATCATCACCTATGCGCTCCTCTCTATAGTGCGCGACCTGCGCGACCTTTTCATAGCCAATATCTGGAAAGAGAATCACTATGATAATGTGAAGGACATCTTCACCAGTACAGAGAATACGATCTCGGTGATCGTGCTTTTTGCCATCGGCCTGATGATCGTGATCAGAAATAACTTTGCTGCTTTTCTCGTAAACCATATCATGGTGGCCATAGGCTTTGCCTTTGCCGGTATTTCATCCTACATGTTTGCGCAGGGCACTATCACGGCGTACAATTGGATGCTATTCGCCGGGCTGGGCCTTTACCTGGCCTATGTGCCGTTCAATGCACTCTTCTTCGAGCGCCTGCTCGCTGCCTTCCGCTATACGGCCAACGTAGGCTTCCTGATCTACATAGCAGATTCTTTTGGCTATCTGGGTAGCATAGGTGTTTTGTTGTTCAAGACCTTTGGCCTCAGCCACGATATGCAGTGGAGCAGTTTCATGTCTGTGCTGATCATGGGCACCAGCGCAGTAGGCCTGATCGGGATCGTACTCTCGTTCGCCTACTTCAACTGGAAGTACAAACAAGAAGATTCGAGACTCTGACCCTTGCCACCGTCCCCGCTTTGTGAGTAATTCCTCCGCGCAAATTCGCCCTTTTTACGCATCTTTGCATCACTGCAAACGGACCTGTTTCTCCCGCATTTCTATGTGATCCATGTGTTCTATGTGGTTCAAATTGTATTAGACGTTTTAGTATTCTGAAAGTGGCGCTCCAAGCCAGTATTTGTATTAAAGCCTCCCTTCAGAGAGGTTTGGAGGGTCGCATTCCCTCTAGGCTCTGGTTTTAAAATGCATTTCTATGTGATCTATATGTTCTATGTGGTTCAAATTGCATTATTTGTTTGCACCTAGTTATTCTAATCAGTAGAAAGCGCTCTGAAAATTTATCCCGAATTTCCCTCCAGCTTCTCGACAAGATAGAAGCCATCGCCACAGATGAATATGCCATCTGCGACACCCTCTCCCAGGCCCTCATCAAAGCCCGCTGCTACAAGCAGGTCTGGAGCTACTGGAAAAAGAAATGGGAACTGGACGAAGACATCATGGACCGCATCTATTTCATCGAGCAGATATTTATCAGCAAACTCGAAGACGGCGGCCTGTACAAAACCTTGAACGCCTCCACCTGTCATTTCATCCTCAGGCACAACTACGGCTACAATACCAAAGGCGAATCAGAGCTCCCCTCTCACCTCCGCCACGAATTTCCCGAACTCATTGAAAATAAACCCCTCCTCGGTTCAAAAACAAAAAAAGAAAAAGAGCCAAAACCACTCACCGAGGAGGAAATTTACATACAGGAATACATCAATGACCCGGCCTACAAAGATTTCAGTCCGAGAGATACAGATGACGAGGTCCTGGCCAAGCTCCGCGCCGACGCGGCAAAGCACCCACACCTCTACACTGCCAAGCCACCACTGGACTGCAACTACATAAAATTTGCCGAAGACCTCTTTGCCCCCAATGCCTAGCAGAAGTTAGTCTGTCGGCTAAAATCTCATCGGCACATAGCACCCTAATCCTAAATCAGGTATTTTTGCCGCATGGCCAAGAAGATAGATGCAAACCTGCTGCGTAGCTACATGATGGGCGCTGCGGATCCTGTAAAGGGGGTCAAGAGCAATGCCTCCATGTTTGGCGAGGAGGTAGACCTGCATGTAGACAGCAGCCAGTTTAGCGGCGGCAAAAAAGAAGAAAAGTATGCCATAGAGTACCAGCTAGACGCCCTGCACACAGCGCTGGATAATGCCATCATGCGCGGCAAACTCGAGCTGCGCATCATCCATGGCCTGGGCAAAGGCAAACTAAAAGACGAGGTACATAAGATACTCCGCTCCCACCCTCATGTGAAGTCCTTTGAAAATGCCTACCACGCCCGGTATGGCTGGGGCAGCACGATTGTCCACTTTAAGTGACAGCGCACAAAATCACTGTTTACTGACGCTTATCCACAACTTTTCCACAAACTATCTTTGTGGTCTAAATACAAGTGATTATGAAATGGTTTGCAAAATGTATGATCGCCCTCGCCATAGTATGCGCCGGTGATAAAGTATCGGCCCAGATGGTAGCCGATGGTGGTATGGAAAATCCTAACGTGCTGGCCGAGGCCAAAGCCCCTAGCACCTCTATCCAGAAGGAACTGAGCGTAGAGCTCAAAAACGACTGCGGTAAACAGATAGCCATCTACGCCGGTGACAAGAAAGAAGTCTTTGGCGGCCATGCACAGACCTTTGGCGGCATGAGCAAAAATACGATCTACGTAAAGGATGGTGATGTGGTATGCATCATGAATGACCCCAAGACCATCCAGGCCTGCTCTATCGTGAAGCCGACAACTACAAAGATTGAGATCAATCCGGGAGGAAACGGCTTCGTGAAGTAGACTAAGATTAAAGAGAATAGCAAGGCGGCCCGTGACTATTCATGGGCCGTTTTATTTACAGCCTATAGGAACTGCCCCACAGAGCGCAGGTAGGCAAAGATCAGGTCACACACCTTATGGATCTTCTCCTCAGGCAAAAAGAGCATCACACGTGAGCGGCATTCTTTGAATACATGCTTTTTGATATCCTCTTCGTAGACTAGTTTACCTGCCGATTCATCCCATATCTCGATGAAAAGATTGGTGATCACATAGGCCTCATCTTCTGAAATATGAAACTCAAGATGCTGATAGATATAGCGAATCGTCTGCCAGTAATCAGGCTTGCCCGGCACATTGAGTGCAGGATTGTAGATCAGGTGTGAGGTGGCTTGGTTTGTCCTCATTTTTGGGGAAAAGGACGATGAAGATACGGTGAATTTGCGAGAACTAAAATTATTCCCTGCTTCTAGTATTTATATCCAATGGTATAAACCACACCACCAGTATTACCACAGACATATACATTATCCTCTATGAATAATGAGTCGTGCCTGTAGTGAGCGATCACAGGGCAGTACGCACTTTTATCCGTCAAAAGACTATCCGTGGTAGTCATCGTCAGCTCCCCGGGGATATATGACAAAACAACGCTTACACCATCATCCGGGTCCACTGCATGGATGAAGCCATCATAGTGCGTGTAGCCATTGTAGAAGAAATGATAGTTTCCGATCATCCGGGCGCGTGATGGATTGACTGTGCCTGCTTTCTTACATGAAGAAGCCAACAGCGCGACCACTATCAGGATAGCCGGTATATATTTCATAGGTACGGATCGTTTATGGAAACTTCGGGAACTTGCTCCAGTCCGGTTTGCGCTTTTCTATAAAGGCATTCTTACCTTCCTTCGCCTCATCGCTGAGGTAGTAGAGCAGCGTAGCATTGCCAGCCAGCTCCTGTATGCCTGCCTGGCCGTCCAGTTCCGCATTGAAGGATGACTTCAGCATACGGATAGAGAGCGGAGACTTTTCCTGTATCTTCTTGCACCATTGTACTGTCGTATCCTCCAGTACTTCCAGTGGCACTACTTTATTCACGAGGCCCATATCGAGCGCGTCTTGAGCATTGTACTGATCGCAAAGAAACCATATCTCACGAGCCTTCTTCTGACCCACGCAGCGTGCGAGGTATGATGCACCAAAGCCGCCGTCAAAGGAACCCACCTTAGGACCGGTCTGGCCAAAGATGGCATTCTCTGAGGCGATAGAGAGGTCACATACTACATGCAGTACGTGGCCACCACCGATCGCGTAGCCATTCACCATCGCGATCACCGCCTTAGGGATAGAGCGTATCTGCTTTTGCAGGTCGAGTACATTCAGGCGTGGTACCTGGTCTTTACCTATGTAGCCGCCATTGCCGCGCACATTCTGGTCACCTCCGGAGCAGAAGGCCATATCACCCTCACCGGTGAGTATGATCACCTCTATCTCCATGCTATCGCGGCTGATATTCATCGCATCTATCATTTCCTTCACGGTGAGTGGCGTGAAGGCATTGCGGTAGCGAGGACGGTTGATCGTGATCTTTGCTATTCCCTCGAAGAATTCAAACCTGATCTCTTCGTATTCTTTGATGGTCTTCCATTCTCTGTTTGCCATGGGGCGGGTATTTAGTAGTTAGTATTATGTAATAAGAAAATACAAGATCAAATGTTCTCCGTCAAAAACCGGAAATAGTCTTTGTATACCTTCTCACTGACTGCGCCGTCTGTTTTGATCTCAAGGATAGCCGGGCGGCCCTTTTGTGGCTTATAAAACTGGCCCAGCACAAACTCCAGATCATCGGCGCGGTCGCAAAAATAATAAGGTATCTGATACATCTGGGCCAAATGTTCGGCACCGAGCTGATGCCTTGTTTCAAAGAAATCTGAAAAGCCCTCTACCCGCTGCGGACCATCTATCAGGCGGAAGATATTGCCACCGCCATTATTGATCACTATGATGCGCAGCTGTGAGGTGAGGTAGTTGTTCCAGAGTGCATTAGAGTCATAGAGGAAGCTGACATCACCCAGCACGCAGATAGTCGGCCCTGTGTAGTGCAGCGCCGCTCCGGCAGCAGTACTCAGCGAGCCATCTATACCACTGGTCCCGCGATTGGCATTGACAGTATTATCTGCACGATGCCGGAAAAATCCCGCATAGCGGATAGGTGAGCTATTGCCATACTGGATATGCGCGTCCTTGGGATAGGTGGCCACCAAAGTCTGAAACACCTGCCAATCACTGAGCGGTAGGTTGGCTCCGTATCTTTCGGTATTAGCGATGGCCCTGCGATGCAGCGACATCCAGCTATTGCGGAAGGCTACATCCGATGATCTCGGTGCAGAGGCAGACAGCGTGGCTACAGTGTCACATATGATATGATGATATTCTTTTGCACCCAGGCCATTCCACTCTCCTTTGTCATCAGAGAGGTGATAGTGGTGCGCAGGTTGCACTTTGCGCAGGAACTGGCGGATGCGCTTGGAAACGATCTGCTTGCCTATCGTGATGATAGTATCGGGCGCGAGTAACTCCATGTCGCTCTCTGTAGCCATCGCCAGCGTTGCATCTACATTCGTAATGGTATCAAGCCCGTGTAGATTGGCCAGCGGCTCAGTCATGATAGCCAGGCCAGTCGTAGCGGATAGTTTGCGTATCACTTCATAGAGCGCCGCATCCGGTTCGTGCATGCCACAGATGAGCAGCGTGCGGGAGGTGATCGGCACCGAGGCTACAGCTAAATTTGGAAAAGCCGGTGCCGGGGCTGTAACCGCTAAGGTTTTCTCCGACTGACCATAGAGTGGCTCACGCAGCGGGATATTGATATGCACAGGTCCATGACCGCCGCGAGTAGTTTCTGTGATGGCCTTTGCTGCGATGGTCCCTGCCTCTGCAGGCGCGTCCGGCAGGGTGTAGCTGGCTTTGATATAGTTGCGGTAGATCTCCGTCTGTTTGATAGCCTGATTTTCGCCTATACCGATATAATCTGCGGGGCGGTCAGCAGTCAGGACCAGTAGTGGTACTTGCTGATAATATGCTTCACAGATAGCGGGAGCGAAGTTGAGCACAGCGGTACCCGAGGTGCAGACAATGGCTACCGGAGAACGCTGCTGCTGCGCTATGCCGAGAGCGAAGAACCCAGCTACACGCTCATCTGGCACCACCATACACTTCACATCCTTCAGCTGAGAAAAAGCTACTACCAGCGGTGCCGATCGTGAGCCCGGAGCAAAAACTACCTGCCTGATACCACGTATCCGGCATACTTCTGCGAGGGCCTGTATATTCTGTTTATCTGTGGTCAAAATGTGATAGCGTAATACGACGGGGCAAACATAATGAAAAGCATTATAGCAAGCTTTTGAGCACTGCTATTTTCCGTTCGCTTTCCTCCCACTCTTTGGCCGGGTCGCTATCAGCGGTGATACCGCAGCCGGCATAGAAGATCAGTTGCCCGGGAGTGACCTCCATGCAGCGGAGATTGACGAATAGATCAGTACGCCCGTTGCGATCGACAGGACCGAGATAACCCGCGTAAAAACGTCTATCAAAACCCTCCTCTGTCTGTATATATTTCACTGCCCTGGCCTGTGGCATACCTGATACCGCCGGGGTAGGGTGCAGCGACTTTACGACCTGCTGCCAGAGGGCACGGCGCGATGCAGTGACGGTGAAGGTAGTAAGCAGATGCTTCAGGCTGCCGGCTTCTCTCGTTGCCGGACCTTTGGCGGTTATTTTCACGTCGCGCAGTAGCTCCAGCTTCTTTCTGATAAAATCAGTGACGATCGCCTGCTCTTGTTTTTCCTTTTCTCCCCAGGGAGTCTTGTCATTTATCGCCTTAGTACCGGCAAGGGAGTAAGTAGTGAGCCGCTCACCCTGCTGTGCAGCCAGTACCTCAGGGCTCGCGCCTATCCAGAGGCCCACACCCGGTATCATGGTGAGAGATACAAACGCTTTAGGGTAGGTGGCGCATAGCTTATCAAAGAAAGCAATGGGTTCAAAATCTGATGGCTTTGAGATAGACAAAGCACGGGCAGCTACGATCTTGCCGTAGGCACCAGTGCGAATAGCACTGCTGATATTTTTGACCAGCTTCATGAAGGCGGTCTTGCTGGCAGTTTTTTGTTTGCCGACAGGCGGTGGAAGCATTGTCGTGCTCTTGTCATTGACGATGTAGTATGCTTTGGTCTTAGGATCGAATGGCGCAAAAGCGAAGCCCTCTTGTCCATCCTTTAGCTTTCGCACTACACCACCCGAGATATGCTGCACTGTGCGGGTGCCGGGCAAGCGGTAGAGCGCAAGGGCCTGACCTGTGCGCAGGGCTTCTTCATAGAGGGCAGATGTGTCTTTGCGTGACAAGGTTATTAATGCTTACCTGAAATTGTATCTTCACCACGAAAGTATTTAAAAATAAGAAGCACGCCCGCGTCGCATCTATTCTTATGATAGAAAAAGAACTCTACTTCATACGCCACGGACAGACCGACCACAATAAAAAAGGCATCGTACAGGGCAAGGGGGTAAACCTGCCGCTGAATGAACTGGGCCAAAGGCAGGCGCGCGGCTTTTTTGAGATGTACAAGGGAGTACCTTTTGATAAGATATACACCTCTACCCTGCTCAGGGCGCAGGAGACGATCTACCCTTTTCGCGAGCTGGGTTTTGATTTTGAGCCAAGGCCGGAGCTGGATGAGATCAGCTGGGGCAATATGGAGGGCAATGCCACGGTGATGGAAAACAGCGACGACTTTCGCAATCTGACCGACCAGTGGAAAGCCGGCAACGACTACGCCAAACCTAACGGTGGTGAGAGCCCGCACGACCTGCAGACCCGTCAGCTGCGCTTCATAGAGCACCTGAAGAACCAACCCTACAAAACAATACTGGTCTCCATGCATGGTCGCGCCATACGCTGCATGATGTGTACGCTCACCGGCACGCCACTCAGGCTCATGGAGGATTTCCCCCATGTCAACCTATCCCTCTACAAAGTAAATATGCTACAGGGAGGCAAATTTGAGATAGAGAAGTTTAACGACACGACCCACCTGGAAAATATCTGATGGCCTAGCTCCTGCTATTTTCCCAGTCGGCCGTCTTTTTGGCCAGCTGCTCTGCAAAGGCTTTTACTTCGTCCTTTACATATGGGTTTTTTGTGGCTTTCTGATAGGAGTCTGCCATAGACAGCAGCGTCTGGAAGAAATGCGAGTGCATCTCGTCTGTGGTCATCTCATTGGTCCACAGGTCTATTTTGAGAGTTTCTTTGCTAGCAGCATCCCATATGGATACCATGATAGACTTGCAGTCGCGTAGCTCCTGGGTCTTGGTATCTGTGGCCTGCCACTTGATATCTACAGGCACATTCTGCTCGTCGAGGCCTATTTTGAATCTTATTTCTGATTGTTTAGCGATCTTAGACATTCTTTATTTTTCTTGTTCAGCTATTCCATTTCTTGACCAAATCTATAAATTCCTCCTGTATGCTGCGGGTAGCATCTTGTGCATACCAGGCATGTATCATGCGCACTTTATCTCCAAAGGTGATATCCGTGCGGTCTTTATTCTCCATGACTATCTGCTGGAGCGCCTGCGGGCGCGGCCCCCAGGTGCCGAGCTCCTCTCCCGTCTCTGTGCGCAGGCAGATGAGCTTTGGTATAGAGCGGCTGCCACCGGTAGTATAGTGATCCAGCACCTGTGGGTGGGAGTCGCTCTGCAGTATGCGAAAGTCGATCCGGTCACTACAGGTAGAGATAGTGTATAGTGCGGCGATCTCCTGAGATACATCTCCGCACCACGGCTCTGCCAGTACCACCCACGTCCAGTGGTCGCTCACTGCACTCAATTGATTATACAGCTTTGACTCGATATTGATACTCGAGAGCACATGATCCATGCGTTTCAGATTTTCTGCCGTGTATCGCAGCATCTTCTCCTGCCGGTATGGATCGGGGCGGTCATCGCTATCTATATAGTGCTTTACCAGGGCATAATACTGCTCCCAGCTCAGCGTCTGGCCCAGTATCTCAGGTGTGATATAAGTCTGCATACAGGGGATGAAAATACATGATTTTATGCATCGCTGGCACCCTCCTGTGGCATGAGAAGTATACCGGCCCATCCACGGATTTTACTCTTAAAAATTTACAACCGGCCCCGGCAAATGGCGCTATAGTCGTACCTTGCACCCGCTAAAACACCACCACCCTATCATGCTGAGAGTAGACTGGACCAAATTTGAGACCTATAGCGAGCCCATAGCTATCATCATCATATCCTATGCTATCGGCAAGCTTCTGAGCCTTCTCATCCGCAGGTATATCCGCAAGTCGGCCAATGTGATGCACTTTGATCCGACCAACTATAACTTCCTGCAGAATGCGGTCAGCTTTATCGTTTTCATCTGCGCGACACTCTATATTTTCTGGCGTATCCCGGCCCTGCATAGCTTTGGCAAGACGCTCTTCGCCGGTGCGGGAATAGCCGCTGCGATCATCGGTTTTGCCTCGCAGGAGGCATTTAGCAATATCATCAGCGGTGTTTTCATCGTGATATTCAAACCTTTCAGCGTAGGCGACTATATCAAGCTACTGACCAGCAATCAAATTGGCATTGTAGAGGACATCACCATCCGCCACACGATCATCAAAAGCATAGAGAACCGCCGCATCGTGATACCCAACTCAGTGATCAGCCGCGAGGCCATACTCAATAGTACGATCAAGGATCCGCGGGTAAAGTTTAACCTCGAAGTAGTAGTGGTCTATGAAAGCAACATAGACCGTGCGCTGGAGATCATGAAGGAGGAGGCAGCAAAGCATCCGGACTTTATAGATGGGCGTACAGAAGCTCAGAAAAGGGGCAATGAGTCCCTGGTCGCGGCAAAAGTAGTAGCCCTGGAAGACAATGGTGTGCGCTGCCGTGCCTACGTCTGGGCCGCCAATAATGACGCAGCTTTTGAGATGAAATGCGACCTGCTCAAGGCGTTAAAGGACCGTTTTGACCAGGAGGGCATCCAAATATCTCATGCTCAGCGCGTAATGGGCCTCAATACAAAGAGATCCGTGTAACCTTACACCGGGATAACACGTAAGAAAGTGTGGACAACTTCGTCCAATAGCTGACAACTCCCGCACCCCCTTTTCGTAATAACAACTAAACGACGGATTATGCGTGCGATCATCAGCATATTGACATGGGCTTCCATTTTTGCGGTCATAGCACTGCTGAGCAGCTGCTCCAGGACCAATAGCCACGCGTTTCAGCTATATTTCTACACTACCAATACTACCATGCCTAAAGTATATGTGATACAAAACGGCAGGAATATGGGGCAGGTGCCGCTACTGGAGACAGATCCTGCCGGCGTAGACTCAGCACACCAGCTCATGGTATCTACCCATGACGCCTCTACGGAGATAGATCTGGCCGATGCTCAGGGACATGTGATCGAGATGATCACTTATAAGTTTCACGATGACGGCAGCTTCAAAGAAGGCGGTGGTGGCTATCTGCTCTATGATACCTGGCAGAAGCAACCCTACAACCTGCTGCTGCGCCTCAACGGTCAATTTAAACTCTAAAGCTACTCATACAGAAAGGAGCCATGTGCCGTAGCCAGGGCCACCTGATTGCCCGCAGACGTCTCTACATGCCCTATGACCTGCCCATCGATGCCAAAGGAGCGGGCAGTATCTATGACCGCCTGTGCATCTTTTTCGTCTACATAGACTTCCAGGCGTGTACCGCAGTTGAGCACTTTATACATTTCCTTCCAGCCGGTGCCGGACTCAGATTGTATGAGGTTAAAGATAGGAGCGATGGGCAGGAGGTTATCTTTCACGATCCGCAGGCCTTCGATATAGTGCAGCACTTTGGTATGTGCTCCTCCGGTACAGTTGATCAGGCCATGCACGCGACCAGGTATCTCCTTCAGCAGCTTTTGTATCACCGGCGCATAGGTACGTGTAGGTGAGAGCAGTGCCTGACCGACATTGAGCGGCGTCCCCTCCAGTGGGTCCGTGACTTTCTTTGATCCGCTGTACACGAGGCTTGCATCTATATTCTGATCAAATGTCTCGGGATATTTCTCTGCGTAGTATTTGCTCAGTACATCATGACGGGCTGAGGTGAGGCCATTGCTGGAGATACCTGAGTTGTAAACCCTCTCATAGCTGGCCTGCCCTGATGATGCCAGTCCTACTATCACATGGCCGGGCTTGATATTCTGAGTCAGTACGAGATCGCTCCGCTTCATGCGTATGGTCATAGCTGCATCTACAGTCACCGTTTTCACTATATCACCGAGGTCTGCAGTCTCTCCACCCATCAGCTGTATCTGTACGCCTGCGTCATTCATAGCGTCTATGAACTCCTGCGTACCGGCTATGATCTCCGCTATCACCTCACCGGGTATGTAGTTCTTATTGCGATTGATCACCGAGGTGAGGAGAAACTTATCTGTAGCGCCTACACAGAGCAAATCGTCGAGATTCATCACGATAGCATCCTGTGCTATGCCGCGCCAAACTGATATATCGCCTGTCTCACGCCAGTACAGATAGGCCAGGATAGACTTGGTGCCTGAGCCATCGGCACTCATCACATTGCACCACTGCTCATCGCCGCCCAGATAGTCAGGATAGACCTTGCAGAAGGCTTTTGGGTAGAGGCCGTGATAGAGGTGTTTTACAGCTGCGTGTACATCTTCTTTGCTGGCAGATACGCCCCGCTGAAGGTATTTGTCATCCATGTGCGCTTATCTATATTTGACAGAGTCAAAGAAACGGACAAAAAACGATAAACCTAAAAGCTTTCATCCACATGCAGGAGCTACCTGATTTCGATAAACTCTGGGACTACTCAGATCCCGCCGCCACTGAGCAGAAATTTCGCCGGATACTGGATACAGAGCCTACACTCACGGATCTCTCCTATCATCTCCAGCTGCTCACCCAGCTGGCGCGTACCTACAGCCTGCGTCGGATGTTTGACGAGTCGCAAAACATACTGGATGAGGTACGCTCTGCACTAGGCGATGAGCCGACCCTGGAGCAGGTGCGCTACCACCTGGAGCAGGGCCGCGTGTATAATTCATCCGGCGATAAACCCCGCGCTCGCGAGGAGTTTGACAAAGCGCTGGCCATCTCTGATGCAGTCGCTGCAGATTTTCATACGGTAGATACGCTGCACATGCTGGCTATCGTATCAAAACCGGACGAGGCCATAGAGTGGAACAAAAGAGCCATGCTCAAAGCCGAATCCTCCGCCGATGAGCGGGCGCAAGGCTGGTTGGGGTCGCTATATAATAACCTCGGCTGGTCTTACTTTGGCAAGAAGGACTTTGGTACAGCGTTGGACATCTTCCGCAAGGGGCTGGACTGGCAGCTGGCAAAGAACCGCCCCAAGCAGGCCAGCATAGCCAAATGGTCCGTAGCCCGCACCATGCGCGCTATGGGGAAGGTGGAGGACGCACTGGACCTGCAGCTGGAGCTAGAGCAGGAGAACAAAGAATCTGATGGCTACAACTATGAAGAAATAGGTGAATGCCTGCTGGAGCTAAATCGTAAAGAGGAAGCTAAACCATACTTTGCCAGGGCATATGACGCGCTGAGGGATGACCTGTATCTGAAAAACTCTGAGCCTGACAGGTTAGCCCGGCTCCAAAAACTTTCTTAGATCCTACACTATCCTTCTACCCACAGCATTCGCTACAGCATCCATACTCTTGTACAGCGCGCGGAACTGCTCAAAATTTAACTGCTGGTCAGCATCTGACTTCGCCACCTTCGGATTGGGGTGCGTCTCTATGAGCAGCCCATCTATACCCATAGCGATGCAGGCGCGGGAGAGGTCCGCTACACCGTAGGCATATCCTATCGCATGGCTAGGGTCGAGTATGACGGGCAGGTTGGTATACTGTTTCAGCCAGGCCACACCGCATAGATCGAGGGTGAAGCGCGTCTTTGTTTCAAACGTACGGATGCCGCGCTCGCATAGCATCACATCAGGATTGCCACTGCTGAGCACAAACTCAGCCGCCTGTACAAACTCCTGCAGCGTAGAGCCAAATCCGCGCTTGATCAGCACGGCTTTATTGCTCTTGCCGCATTTGCGCAAGATACCCTGGTCGTACATAGCTTTGGCGCCTATCTGCACGATATCGCTGTATTCTATCACCTCATCCACATGTGTGCTATCACGCACCTCGGTGATGATCTTGAGGCCGTACTTACTGCGCATCTTGTCCAGCAATTTCAAGCCCTCCAGACCTAATCCCTGAAAAGTGTACGGCGAGGTGCGCGGTTTATAAGCACCCGCACGGAGGACTTTCACACCCAGCTCTACGCAGAGCTGTGCTGCCTGCTCTATTTGCTCCTCGCTCTCCACAGAGCATGGACCAGTGATCACGGCTGTATGGTTTGTCTTGCCACCTAGTGCCACTGTACCGAGGTCTATGGTGCGCACATCGGTCATATATTGCTTGCTGGCCAGCTGTATGTCGGAGTCAGTAGCGTATGTTGATTCGGCCTGCGCCTTCAGCTCTGCGTCTGCTTCCTTCACTTTAGATGAAGTTACGAGCACATATTGCTTCCCATTATGAAAGACAATAGCCTCATAGCGGCGGCCCAGCTCATCAGCTTTCTGCTGATCTATATTACTATGGAGATGTATGATCATTTGATTTGTATTTAGGAGCTGTCACTAGCCTCTCGTCAGGTTATTGAGTAGTACTGCGCCCAGCAGCCTGCCGGTGCTATCTACGACCGGCAAAAATAATATAATGAAATTGAGTTCATTGATCACAGATAGCATCTGCCCCAGATCGGCATCGCCACTGATCCTCACTGGATCAGTATTGATCATCTCGCGTACGTCTACGCTGACCAGGTTGTCCAGCTGGCGTATCAGCCCGCGGCGCAGGTCTGCATTGCTGATCACGCCTTTCAGTTTTCCATCCTCATCCTGTATCAGCACAAAACCTTGCCTGTGATCTTCTATGGTATGTAGCGCCGTCTCAAAGCGCAGGTCCCTTTCCTTCAATATCGGCAGGTAGCAGGCAGGGGTCATAAAATCTTTCACATGATAGC
The DNA here is from genome assembly GCA_964537475.1 of uncultured Chitinophagaceae bacterium. GTDB lineage: Bacteria > Bacteroidota > Bacteroidia > Chitinophagales > LD1 > UBA1941. The sequence goes on from CAZIBY010000001.1 coordinate 921,017, forward strand.
TGCCACCTATGGGATCCTTGTACAGGCTGAGCATGCCCGAGCCGATACTGTAGTGATTCATGATAAAGGAGCCGGACACGATAGAATCCACTCCCAGCAGCCTGAGTATATAGGCCACCTCATCATTCACTCCGCCGTCTACTTGTACTTTGAGTTTAGGATAGCGCTGGCGCACCTCTATGATCCTACGGAAATTATCCTTGCGGAAGCTACCGCCGCTCACACCCGGCGTGGTACACATGAGCATCACATAGTCATACCCTACAGCCTGGTCCAGTACTTTGATATCTGTTTCTGATTGCAGGGCTATGCCAAACTTAGTACCCGGTATCTTCGGAGCAGTGGGGAGGGTTCCCATGTCTTCGTACTGCAGCGATACATTTTCTACTTTGAGATCACGTATCAGCGCTTCATATTTCAGCGGGTCCTTGGCTATGATATGGAGGTCCAGTGGCGTAGTGGTCAGCGACCTGATCTGTCGGATATCATCAAATACCTCCGGTCTGTCTGCACAGTCTATATGCAGCATATCTACTCCATGACTACTGAGCTGGCTTACGATGTCGCTCAGTGGCTTTTCCCGCTGGGAATAAATGGAGGCAGATATTTTCACGGATGCAAAATGAAAGTTTTTGGGTGGAAATACAAATTGCCACCAGCCCGGGGCTCCATCCCATTGTACAGCTTGATTTTTTAGATAAATTCATCCTAGCAAATCAAGCATGTATGAAAACGTCTTTACCGCCGGGATTTCTTCAGCCTTCAGCAGCTTTCCGCCGTCAGGCTGTATGGGTCATATCAGGCATTATAGGTTTCATAGTGATCTACCTGCTGATGGTAGTAGCGTCTCTGGCTATCCTGGCTGCCTCTGTGGCCGCAGGCATCTTTGTGATCTATGTGAAAGTAGCCTGGATCACCATCCTGCTGGGGCTGGGATTGATAGGCTTTGGTTTTATGGTAGTAGCCTTTCTGATCAAATTTATATTCTCAAGTACGGTAGACGTAGATCCCCACCGCGTAGAGATCACCCGCGAGCAAGAGCCAAAGCTCTTTGACTATATAGAAAGTATAGCAGCTGAGGTGGGGACGGACAAACCCAAGAAGATATTCCTGACTCCCGATGTCAATGCTGCGGTATTTTACAACTCCAGCTTTTTCAGCCTCTTCGTACCGGTCAAAAAGAATCTGCAGATAGGTCTCGGCCTGGTCAATTCTCTCAACAAGGGAGAATTTAAGGCCGTAATAGCGCATGAATTTGGCCACTTCTCCCAGCGCAGCATGAAACTAGGCACCTATGTCTATACTACTAATAAGGTAATCTACAACCTGCTCTACGAGAATGCAGGCTGGAGCAGTACGCTGCAGTCTTTTGCCAATATCCATGCGATCACGAGCATCTTTGCCCATCTCACAGTGGCTATAGCTAAGGTGATTATCTATATCCTTTCTAAAGTATACGGCTGGATACAGCTGGTATATATGGCACTCTCACGCGAGATGGAGTACCATGCAGACCTCGTAGCAGTGAGTGTAGCTGGTAGCGCACAAATGGTGAGCGCACTACGGCGCGTGCAGTTTGCCTCTCAGGCGTATAGCTTCGCCGATAGCCAGCTCAACAAACTGTCTGGCAGCAAATCGCGGTGTGAAAATTTCTATGAAATACAAAGCCGCTCTATACTACACCTCAGTCAGCTCAATCATATTACGCTGTCAGATGGCCTGCCTGTGATTACAGATGCGGCAGTGACCAAGGCACTGGAGACATCGGACATAGAGATCAAGGATCAATGGGCATCTCACCCCAGCCTACGCGACCGGGAGACCAATATCACGCGGCAATATATAGACATGCCTGCAGACACATCCTCTACCTGGACGCTCTTCTCAGATCCACTGCGCACACAACAAATGATGAGCGCACATAGCTACTCGCTATCCACTCCAGATTACAAAAGTTACGCCATCGTATCAGCCGATCAGCTTTTTGATACTATCCAGTCTACGGAGCAGGCAATAACGCTACCCGAACGACTGGAGGCATACTTTGCAGACCGCAGATTTGAAAAAGATGTGCTGCCGGATGGCTCCTATCTTTTTTCGACCAGTTTTAATGAAGTTTTCACAGAAGAATATAAACAGGATATAGCTGCGCTCTCACGACTGGCGGATGACCAGCAGAAGCTACGCCACATCTGCAGCGAGTCTTCAGGCATCAGAACCTTCGACTACAAGGGAGTCAAATATCGCCGTAAAGATGCGCCTAACCTGCTGCTGAACTTTAACAACGAGATATTACTGCTCAAGAAAAAGGTATACGAGCATGACCGCCGTGCATTCTCTTTCTTCCATGCCAAAGCCGAAACTCTGGGCCGTACATCAGACCTGCTCAGGGCAGAGGATTTCTTTTTTGCCATACAGGCCATCCTAGCAGAGCTGGCAGATATACGCGATGAACTGGTAGGCGTATACATCCGCCTACAGGCAAAAGCCTCATGGCAGGAAGAAGAACTAATACCAATCTACGAGGAAGTCTCTGATCAGAAAATACGATTGGAGAAGATACTGGAGACCGCTAAATCAATGCATCCTTGCCCTTTTGACCTGCCGGCAGAGATGGCCAATGTAAAAAGATACCTATTGGATGAGCGGCTGGCTGATGTAGCTACGCGCCGGTTTGATTATAGCTGGTTTAGCAAACTGTATGGGCAGGTAGCAGGATCTACTAATCGCAGCCTGGAGATCTGGCAGCGCGCCCTGAGCCATCTGCTCAGAGCGGCAGACGAGGTAGCCGGGTCATAAAAGCTATCTTTGGCGCAAAGTCACTGCACTATGCCAGACTACCAGCATACCAACGCCCTCATACACGAGACCAGTCCCTACCTGCTCCAGCACGCGCACAATCCTGTGAACTGGATGCCTTGGGGCACTACTGCATGGGATAAAGCCAAGGCGGAAGACAAACTCGTAGTAGTAAGTATAGGCTATTCTGCCTGCCACTGGTGCCATGTGATGGAGCATGAGAGTTTTGAAGACAAAGTGGTAGCAGATATCATGAATGACCACTTCGTCAGTATCAAGGTAGACAGGGAGGAGCGCCCGGATGTGGACCAGATATACATGGATGCCGTGCAGATCATCACCGGCCACGGTGGCTGGCCGCTCAATGCGATCTGCCTGCCGGACGGACGCCCGATATATGCCGGCACGTACTTTCAGCGCGAGCAGTGGAAGCAGGTACTGCTCTACCTGACAGATTACTTTCACAAAGATCGCGATGATGCGCTGGAGCGCGCCGCAGAGATCGTACGTGGCATCAAAGTGCTCGACACTATCACACCCGTCGGTGACGGCGCTTTCAACTCTGCAGACCGCGATGTCATGTTTCAGCGCATAGACCAGGCCTGGGACTATGAGCTGGGTGGCCGCCATGGAGCGCCTAAGTTTCCTATGCCGGTCACGATGCAGTACCTGCTGCAAAATCACTTCTACACCGGCAATGAAAAGGCCCTTCGTGCCGTGACCATCACACTGGACCAGATGCTGGCCGGAGGTATTTATGATCAGATAGGTGGCGGTTTCGCCCGCTACTCGGTAGATGACAGGTGGACCATTCCGCACTTTGAGAAGATGCTGTATGATAATGCGCAGCTTGTGTCACTCTATTCCGCGGCTTATCAGATCACGGGAAATATATCCTATCGCACGGCGGTCTATGATACCGTCGCCTTTATCCGCCGTGAGATGACGGCACCCGACGGTGGCTTCTACTCTGCACTGGACGCAGACTCAGAGGGCGTGGAGGGCAAGTTTTATGTATGGACCTATGACGAACTGAAAACCATATTAGATCAGGACTTTGATGACTTTGCAAAATACTACGACATCACACCCGATGGGAATTTCGAGCACGGCTATATCAATCTGCGCCGGGTGTCACTGAGCATACCTGAGGCCACTCAGGAGGCAAAGGTCAAATCGTGGTCTGCAAAGCTCATGGCTGTGAGAAATAATCGCATCCGGCCAGGCCTGGATGATAAAATACTGACCTCGTGGAATGCCCTGATGCTGAAAGGCCTCATAGACGCTTACAATGCATTTGGCGATGACAGTTTTCTTGAATTGGCTTTATCCAATGCTGGCTTTATCAAAAAGTATTGCATCAGCCCGGATCACAGCCTCTACCGCAGTCACAAAGAAGGGCGCTCCACCATCAATGGTTTCCTGGATGATTATTCATTTACCATCGAGGCCTTCATGGCACTTTATCAAGCCACTTTTGATGAGACCTGGCTTGCGATAGCTAAGAATCTGGTGGACCACGTCATACAGCATTTCTACTCATCGGAGAAAGGCATCTTCTTTTATACTTCCATCACAGACGACCCACTCATAGCGCGCAAGACCGAGACCACGGACAATGTGATCCCATCGTCAAACTCCAGCATGGCCAAAGCACTCTACCTGCTGGGCCACCTGCTGGATCAGGAACGCTATCTGCGCATAGCCCGCCAGCAGACGCTGAACCTGAAAGAGAATGCGCTGAAGCATACTGCCTTCTATGCCAATTGGGCGATGATGACTGATGCCTTTATCCATGAGCCGTATGAAGTGGCCATCTGCGGAGATAAAGCACTAGATATAAGAAAGGAGCTGGCTAAAGAGTATCGCCCTGACGCAATACTGCTCGGCTCGGTAAAAGAAAGCTCACTACCGCTGCTCCAAGGCAAAACCCAGACAAACGATACATGGATATATGTATGCAGAAGCAAGACCTGCCAGCTACCTGTCAGGACAGTGCTGGAGGCTAAAAAGCAAATGTAATATCAGACACCGGCCTCCTGCTGTAGGAGTGCCCAAATCAGTGGATAATACTTGCCCGATAGAGAGCGCATTTTAGTCTTATCAGCCCAAAGTACTTGCTCTATGTCTTCTTCTGTCTGAGGCACCAGCTTATCCTGGCCTTCTTTTGCAGTCATGTGGTACCAGTGCGTTTCTTTGATGCAGTTCTTTCCTTTCAGGAAATAACAATGATAGGTCACGATAGCTGGCTCCAGCTGCGTAGCGATCTGCACGCCGGTCTCCTCCTCTACTTCGCGGCGTGCCGCGTTAAATATCTTTTCACCCTTCTCTACTTTACCTTTGGGCAGGTCCCAGTAGCCTCTGCGAAACATGATCAGAACCTCGCCCCTTTCATTTTGCACTATGCCTCCGGCAGCTACGATTCCATCTGCATAGTTAAATATTGACTCCAGCGCCTCCTCTACGTGCGGTGTGACGAGGAGGATGTTCTTATTATATTTTTCATCAAAAAGCTCCTTAGGCTCCATGCGAAACCCAAAGCCGCTCTCATCATCTGCTATGACTGTCTGGTAGTCAGTCTTGTCTATGCCGGTATCAGAGGTGATGAGCAGGTGCTGCTCATTGAAAAAGACCTTTATATTGTTCATCTAGTTTGATAGTTTTGCGGCCAAATCCTGATAATGATCTACAATAATGTCGTAGCACGCGAAGTTGCCGAATACTTGCTTGAAATCAAAGCTGTGGTCCTGAGCCCTGACCAGCCTTTTACCTGGGCATCCGGCCTCAAGAGCCCGATCTATTGTGACAATCGCAAGACACTCTCCTACCCTCGTGTCAGGACCTTTATCAAGACAGCTTTTGCAGAGATCATCTCCGAAGAATTTAAAGGTGTAGAAGTGATAGCCGGTGTAGCTACAGCGGGTATCCCTCACGGTGCGCTGGTAGCAGATGTGCTGAACCTCCCATTCGTCTATGTGCGTGACAAACCTAAGGGCCACGGACTGGAAAACCAGATAGAAGGCAAACTGGAGCAGGGACAGAAGGTGGTAGTGATAGAGGATCTCATCTCTACCGGTGGCAGCTCACTGAAGGCTGTAGAAGCACTCCGCGCAGCTGGCGGTGATGTCATGGGATTAGGTGCCATCTTTACCTATGGCTTTGACAAGTCAGTGAAAGCCTTTGAAGAAGCAAAGTGCAAGTTCTTTACACTATCAAACTACGAATCACTACTGGATAAAGCTGTGGATAATGACTATGTGAAAGCCGCAGACAAAGATGAACTGATCAAGTGGTACAAAGATCCCGAGGCCTGGGGCAAGTGATCAGCTGCTGAGCTTACCCACCCGATAGATATGATAGCTCCTGATAGCAAAGATCGCGGCTATCAATATATTGGCTAACAGGAAATGCTGCGGCAAAAGTTTCCATCCTATCACAATGATCGCAGCCAGCACAGCAGACACGAGAAAGTAATATTGCACCCAGCGCCTCCCTCTGACAAATGGCGCCAGAAAAGCCATGAAGAGATGGGTAGGTAGCGCCCACAGAATATTCAGGTTCCACTGGGTAGTGGTATGCTCAGTAAATCCTCCCAGCAGCAGAAACTGCCAGCCAAAGAAGCCCGCGAGGAAAAACAGGACAATATCGATCGCATAAAAGTACTTACCCCTTTTCGCCTCATATATAGTCACAAGCACGATCAATAGTAATAAAGCACCAAAAACCATGACAGGAGTGATCTTCTGATCCAGCGTTTTTTCGGCAGAGGGTTTGACATCCAGGAGGGTCTCTCTGGGCCCTGCCAATGGCCGGCCACCTATCGTAGCATGAGCAAAGGCCTCGCTCAGGTAGTCGGGGAGGAAGGTCTCCTCGCGCGGTGTAGCGGTGCGGTCTACCGGCAGCCCTATCAGCAGCCCCATACCAAACTGCTCCCAGGGGTGCTCTTCCGAGTAGTCATTGATGAGCGTGCGAAAGGACTTCTTATCCTTAAAACCGCTGTAGTCAAATTTTACGTCGGGTATGTTCTTTTCAAATACATCGCGGATACGCGTAGCACAATTGTCCCATAAGAAATCGTACCTGTAGTTCCGGCTTTCGGGTTTCGCATTATTCACCAGAAAGTCAAAGATCCTGACCCGCTGGCTATCATTCAGGTTTAGTACCTGCTCATAGACACTCCTGCCTTCGTACACATAAGACTCATAAAAATCTCTATAGCTGTCCACACCTATCATATAGATCATATGGCCCTTCAGGAAGTTGAGGTAGAAGTTTGGCGCGCCATAGTCAAAGGTGCCATAGTTGAACACCACATCAAATCCCTGCCTGTAGTCCGTGACTCTGATGCCGCTGTGCCCGAAGCAGGAGTACAATTCATTGCCCGGTGCACAGGTGAGCAGACTCACACGGGCCGAGTCTGATAGCTCTACGGCCTGGGCACAGGTAGCACTGACAATAAAGTATGCGGCTATAAGTACACGCAGAAAATATTGCTTCATGACGTCTAGTTGAGATTGGGATTTTCGGGGTAGCCGGCCATGGTCTGGTAGATCCCTCCCATGCCATTCATTATTTTGCGCCAGAGCTGGTCAGGGTCGCTATCAAATACATATTCGTGCCTGGCCTGCGCTATGATCCAGGAGTTATCCTTGATCTCCTCTCGCAGTTGCTGCGCCTCCCAGCCTGAGTAGCCTATATAGAAGCGCACATGATTGGGCGTGATCTCTCCCCGTCTTATCAGCTTCTTGAGCTGGTCAAAGTTGCCTCCCCACCAGAGCCCCTCCGCCAGTTTGGTACTGTCTGTGATCTTGTGCCCCATGGTATGCACCATCTGGATCATATCCGTCCCTACCGGGCCACCCAGATACAACCTACCCCCGAAATCCTTTGGGAAATTATCGAGCAGGTCATCCAGGCTGAGCTGTACGGGTTTATTCAGTATCACTCCTGAAGTACCCTCTACGCTATGGTGCCGGCACACCAGTATGACCGTGCGGCGAAAGTTCTCATCCAGCATAAATGGCTCAGAAAGGAGCAGACTGCCCGGCTGTATGGCCTTATCCTTCTCGTACTCGTAGCTCCAGATAGTATTTTCACTTTCACTCACCACTCAAACCTACGTGAAAAATCCGATTCTTTCCATATTTCCCGGCTCTCAACGGTATCTGCTTTTTACCCGTCTAAGTATATAAATGAATGCTTAAATTAGCGTCAGTATGAATTCAAAACGTTTTCTTTTGCTCCTGTGGTCACTGCTGTCCGCTGCCGGTGTGGTTTTTGGCCAGACCACCTATTCATTTAATGTGACCATAGACACGGCTATAGAGGCAAATGCCACAGTCATAGCCGGATATGTGAGGGCCGATGTAGCCCCTACCGCAGATGACTCTGTACAGATCGCCCTGATGGGAGCGCTGCCCCGGGCATCTCACATGAATCAGCAGTCTCTATACACACTGTATTTCCCTGCGGGCACAGACTCTGTTCCCTTCAGCATACAGCTCCACGATGACACCTTCCCGGAAAACCCCGAGCATGTGCACTATCAGCTCAATGCATATGGCACAGCAGATTCTATAGGAGCCAATAACACAATGGTTTTTGTCTTGGTAGACAATGACCTGCCTGCTACTATCAGTTTTGTGATCGATACGGGATCGGCATATATGCATGACGGTACCTTCCCGGTGTGCGAGACGATCAACAATCCTAATCCCTTTAATATCAGGTATTACACCCGGACTTATGATGCTGCATTTACTACCCCCCTTGGAGTGTTTACAGCGGTGGGTGGTTACACATACTTCTACGACTGGGATACCCTATGGGCACCACCCGGTATCAGCACATACTGTGAAAATATCAGACTGGTACCTGACACAGCGGTCCTGCCAGACAAAACGCTGATGGTCGTACTGCAAAACATAGATGACAACATCATCATAGATTCCACATTCAGGTTTACCATCCGCAATGACAACTATTATTATCCGCCTACAGTCTCATTTGACGTGGATAGCATGGTGATACTAAAAGATACGACAGTCAGAGTAGGTATCCCTATCACTACTTATAATCCGAATCATCGCGCATTCCCGTTTATAGTAGATACTGTTGGCTTTCAATCGGTGTCCACGCTCGACAGCAACATACAGGCCCACGTTTATCTCAACTACAATAACTATTTCAACCATCCCGGGGGAACCTGGCATGACACCGTGTGGGTCACGGTGCTGGATAATCACTTGATAAATGATACGAGCACAGTGGTATTCCGTATCAAGGGCGTGAAGCAAAATACATCTCCGGATACGCTGTTTTATCTTACTATGATCGATACAGGCAAATTGATAGTGTCGTTTAAAGGTGCCGGGTTTGCCCACCTGAAGCTCGATAGCATAGGCTATGTACAGGTCTATACCAGTGGTCCCGTGAACTACAACATCACAGCCAAAGTGACCTACCTAAACGGAGACGCAGTGATGGGCACTGACTTCTTATGGCAGGATACGCAGGTGACATTCCGGGCCAATGCTTACGATACGATCTCCCTTCCTGTCATCATGCTCCGAAACGGAATCCATGAAGGCAATAAACAGATCAACTTCCTGCTGTCTGATGTCAGCCCTGCGGACACCAGGTATGACATTATCCAGTATACATACACTATCATAGATAATGACTCAATGGCTATATGGCCTACGGGGATCGATGAGGCTGACCCGGCTATGGCAGTGAGGATATATCCTAATCCCTTTGTGAGCTGTGTCAATATCCGTACCACTGCGGCGCAGTATAGTGTGCAGGTTTCCGACATGATAGGGCGTACCGTGAAATCAATGGACAACCTGTCGGGAGATAGTACGATACCGCTTTCCGAGCTACCTCAGGGAAGTTATTTACTTCACATCGAGGGCACCGATCATACGCAGACCATACATATCACGAAGCTCTAAGCCGAGCGATCTCTGATAGCGTACACAAACTCACTCATCATAATGGCGGTAGCGCCCCATATCACATATTTATCATAAAGGTATGCGGGTACTTCTACCTCCGTTTTGCCCGTTAATTTGATACGGGTGGTAGAGCGGCTCTCTTCTTTCATGAAAAACTCCAGCGGTATCTCTACGATCTCTGCCACTTCATATTCTTGCGGTGCGAAGGTTGCCGGCCCCTTCAGTACACCCACGGTGGGATACACCAGAAAATTGCTCGGAGGTATATATAGCTCGCTCAGTGCTCCTATCACATTTACCGTCTCACGCTTCACTCCTATCTCTTCTTCCGTTTCCCTCAGCGCAGTATAGGTGATATCCATATCGCCTTCTTCCCGCTTTCCTCCCGGGAAACTCATCTGTCCGCTGTGCGTGCCATTATATTCTTTGCGCAGTGTGAAGACCACCGTGTATCGCTCGGGTGCAGGGTTGATCAGAAGGAGCACACCACCGATGCGCGGATTAAATTTCATCACCTCCTCTGCAGTATAGTCCGGCCTGTATCCCGGTGCCATCAGAAACTGTGCTTCCTTGCCGGGCAGAGGCCGCCTCAGAGCTGCCTCTATATCAGAAATGTCCATTTTCTTTTATTTCTCCAATATTCTTAAATTCGCCTTCCCTCATAAAAGGTGAAGTTAATGCAATCAAGATTTATCACAGCAGGCATTTTGAAAGACGAGACCGACGTGGTGCTGGCATACGAGCTCAAGGAGACCGAGTTTCGCCTGGACCTGCATGTCATTCCCAGAAAGGCGCTGAGCAAAGAAGCGTTTGAAAAACTCAGTACAGGCTGGGTGAGCGGAGAAGCGTTTGAGTTTCCTGAGGGAACAGAACTGATCAACCCTGACATCAATGCCGACAGCATCCTGCCGGATCAGATCAAATCTGACAAGACAGGCGAGATACGCCATAAGCAAAACGAATGGGCCGTACAGCTACTCACCAATAAGCTGTGGGAGAGCTACCTCATAGAACTGGACAAGCTCAAAAAACGGGCAGCAGAACTGGCGCATTATGACAAATCACTGTTTGATGATGCCAAGTCATACTGGGAGCGCGTGCTGGAGCATAAGAAAGAACGCAACATCACTCAGGAGCGCCTGGACAAGATCAAAGAAGACGTCAATGCCATCTTTGAGCAACTCAAAACTTTCCGCAAGACCGAAAGCGCTGAGTTTGAAAAGGGGTCTAACGGCATCCGCGAGCAGATAGTAGAGAAGCTAAACCAGATCAAGGCCAAAGCTGATGAGAAGGCAAACTTCAAAGCGCTGCACGATGAGATCAAGGCGCTACAAAATGAATATCGCAGCCAGCGCCTGCTCAAGTCTGATGAGACCAGCGTGCGCAAGGCCTATGATGATGCATTCCACTACATCAGCGAGCAGCGCAATAAGTACTTCTCTGACAAGTTTGAGTCTCGTATCTCAGGCCTAAAGGATGTGATAGCTAAAATGGAAAAGGGCCTGGAGCGTGACCGCAAGGACCTCGACTACTTTACGAAGAAAGCCGAGAGCCCGCGTATACAGTCCCTGGAGCTACAGCTCCTCAAAGTGCGCCTGCGCCAGATCAAGGAGACCATCACCTCCAAGGAGGATAAGCTCAAGGACATCCACAAGACGCTTGACAGCATCCTGAAGCAAGCCAGCAAGTCCGGCAAGGCTGACAAGGGCACCAAAGAAGGCAGTGATGAGAAATCAGAACAGCCATCTGAGCCTACTACAGATACTCAGGTATCAGAAGAGCAAACAAGTGCGCCAGCGCCGGATGCCGCTCCTGAGGCACCCTCTGAGCAATAAGTATCAGATCATATAAAAGTGAAAGCCCTTAGGATAACTAAGGGCTTTTATTTTTCGCAAAGGATACTTCCTATTTAGCTACAGTGATCCTGGCTACAGCCAGTGTCTGATTAGCTGCATTCACGATCTGCACGCTATAGTAGCCTGCATCCACACTACTCAGGTCCAGCACAGACTGCTGAGCACTCAGAGCAGCAGAGCTCACCATGCGGCCCTGGAGATCATAGACATGTACCTCGCCACCTAAGATCTGACTGCTCCCCGTGATATAGAGTTTATCCTTCGCTGGATTAGGATAGACGCTCACAGAGGCATCGGCTCCTACGGCAGATATACCTACTGTACAGTCTACGATGTAGAAGCGCAAAAGGCTGGCGCTGGCCTGACACCCATTATTGTCAGTATAGGTATAGGTCAGATTCTTATTGCCTACAGATGCGCTAGCCGGATAGAATATACCTTGCCTCACGCCACTGCCGGAGTAGGTCCCACCCGCAGGGCTACCACCTGTCAGCTCTACAGGGGCGTCGTCCTTGCACAGCGTATCCAGATAGCCGGTGAAGGTCACAACGGGCAGCGGATTGACAGTCAGTGTGATGGTATCCGATACCCAGAGTGCATGATTGTGAGTGACGAGTACATTGTACTGGCCCGAGGTATTCACACGGATCTTGTAGGTAGTATATGGCAGCATCACACCATCGCGAAACCACACATAGCTATCTCCCGCTATCTCATCGGTACGGATAGCTATCGTATCTCCCTCGCACCTGACCTGGTCTGTCTTAGGGAAAAGATAAGCCTTGAAGATCGTGTCATATCCTACGAACTTTACATTATCAAACCACAGCTGGCCACCGAGCACGCCCTGACCAAAGGTCGTAGCACTCGACTCTACCTGCATCTTCAGCGTATCAGGATTGAGAGCGGAGTAGTACGTGATCTTGGCTTTGATCGTAGAGAAGTTATTGGTTGGATTGAGATTGATACTCGCAGACCCCACGGTCACAGTACCATCATGAGCGGTAGCATGTGTCAGGTTTACGATCACTGTGCCGTGGTCCTGGCCCGACGGCAGCTTATACTTATACGTAAACTCAATAGAATCCGGCCTGTCAGTGTAGGCTACGCCACCCAGCGTCACCTGAAAGGAAGTCAACCCTTGTGGTGTAAGTCCATAATTGCCAATAGACATAGAGCCTGCAAAAGTAATATCACCTACCAGCGGAAAGGTAACACCCTTGGTAGTAAGCAGAGCCGAAGAAGAGCCGGAGGCTACATTCGCGGGATCTGTCTCCTGTACTACCAGGTTCTGTGACTGCAGGTTAAAAGGGAGTACCGTGAGCACATCATCTATGGTCTTCCACCGTGTCGGATTCTGAGCACCATTCAGAGAGGTCCACGTCTCAAAATCACCATTGGGGATCTGTGTCTGCGCCGTGGCGGACAAAACAAATGCACTGAGAAACAAAAAGGTATACACTTTTATCATGCAAAAAGGATTTACTGCTAAAATAATCAGGTTTTGATATTCCTCGCTTATAATTCATCTAACATATGTCAGCTGCCAGTATCTGCCGGCCTACCTCAGGTCCACCACTTTTGCGCCGGGATATTTCTTAGCATCGCAGACAAAGAATTCATCACTGAGGTTTGCCGCACTATTGAGCTTATTGATCTTATAGATGTAGCGCACCCCTGACTTTTCGTAGATCTTGGATTCTATCACATCATTGGTAGCATCATCCAGTGCAACATCTATTTTGAAATAGGAGACTTTCCTATTCTGCGGCGCCAGCTCTATGACCGTCACATTTTTACCACCAAAGGTTTTCTTCTCTTTGATCTGATAGCTATAGCCCTCTTTGTACACAGAAAATATCTTGGTCGGTGAGAAGGTCTCCTGGCTTTCTTCGTAGTCGTTTACCTGTATCTCTTTCGTCTTGGGATTGTAGCTCCAGATAGTTTTACCATCGCAGTAGATGTCTACGCCATTCATGGTTATCTTAAACTTATTACCCTTCATATACAGCTTGCCATTATCATTGCTGGTGTACTTACTATCCGGCTCATCGGGTTTCAGCTTTGGCCGTATCGTAGTGAGTGTAAAGTCCACATCCACACTCTTGAAAGATTTAAAACGTGAGGTAGCTTTCTCCAGCATGGCGCCGGCCTCCGGGTCAGCCACGGCACTGCCCTGCTGCTGTGCAAAACCCGCAACTACCATAGATACTACAGCGAGAAAAGAGAATAACTTCTTCATAAAGTATTTTGAAACGGAATAGTCAAAGGCTGCGCCAAAAATAGAAGAATAGCCACCCACTGAGGTGTGCCGGCTATTTGTTGTATTTTTTTATCAACCTTTCAGCTTTTGTAAATACTGGTCCAGCTCCACTTCGGTCTTAAATTTGACCTCGCGGGCCTTGCTGCCCAGGTTCTCACCCACTATACCGGCCTCCTCCAGCTGGTCCATCAGGCGGCCGGCACGGTTGTAGCCCAGCTTGAGCCGCCGCTGTATGAGAGAGGTAGATCCCATCTGGTTTTGCACGATGATGCGGGCTGCATCCTCAAAGAGGCCATCCTTTTCGCCATCTATGAAAAAGTCCTCGCCTCCGGCATTCTTATCATTCGGATCTATGTACTCAGGTAGCTGGAATGCCTCATGACAGCCCTGCTGATTGCTGATAAAGTCCCTGACACGCTCTACCTCCGGCGTATCTACGAATCCGCACTGCAGGCGTATCATATCGCTGCCCTGAGAGAGGAGCATATCACCGCGACCTATCAGCTGCTCCGAGCCACCTGCATCCAGGATGGTACGCGAGTCGATCTTTGATGTGGTCTTAAAGGCGATGCGCGCAGGGAAGTTGGCCTTGATCGTACCTGTTATGATATTGACCGATGGACGCTGCGTAGCGAGTATCAGGTGGATACCGATGGCACGCGCCAGCTGCGCCAAGCGGGCTATTGGCATCTCTACCTCCTTGCCCGCTGTCATGATCAGATCTGCAAACTCATCCACCACCAGCACGATGTACGGCAGGAACTTATGCCCGTTCTGCGGGTTCAGTTGCCTGTTTGTGAACTTGTGGTTGTACTCTTTAATATTGCGCACCTGCGCCTTCTTCAGCAGGTCATAGCGTTGGTCCATTTCGATGCAGAGCGCATTGAGCGTAGTCACTACCTTCTTGGTATCTGTGATGATCGCATCCTCCTCATTAGGCAGCTTGGCCAGGAAGTGCTTCTCCAGCATTTCGTACAGGCTGAGCTCTACCTTCTTTGGATCCACCATGATGAACTTCAATTGCGATGGATGCTTTTTGTAAAGCAGTGATACGAGGATCGAGTTGATACCTACCGACTTGCCCTGGCCGGTAGCACCCGCCATCAGCAGGTGTGGCATCTTGGCCAGGTCAGCTACTATGATCTCATTAGAGATAGACTTGCCCAGGCAGATAGGCAGGTCTGCCGTAGAGTTTTGAAATTTCTCCGAGGCCAGTAGTGAGCGCATACTCACTATTTCCTTATTCACATTGGGTACCTCTATACCTATGGTTCCCTTGCCCGGTATAGGCGCTATGATACGGATACCGAGGGCCGCAAGGCTGAGGGCGATATCGTCCTCCAGGTTTTTGATCTTAGAGATACGCACGCCCGGCGCTGGCACGATCTCATAGAGCGTGACCGTAGGCCCTATGGTAGCTTTGATCTTAGATATTTCTATCTGGTAGTTATTGAGTGTAGAGATGATCTGGTTCTTATTGCGCTCCAGCTCCTCCGGGTCGTATTTGATCTTCTCTGCACTATGCTCATCCAGCAGGTCCAGTGATGGGAACTTGTAGTTGGACAGCTCCATAGTCGGATCAAACTCTGATCCTATACCTCCATAGGTAGGCACTACCTCTACTGCAGCCTCCGGCTCTTCCTTCGGCGCTTCGATATCCAGCTTGAGGCCGGACTCCTCCGGCTCATCATCGCCACCGTAGCTCTCCATATCTACTGACTCAAAGTCTGTGACGAGAGGTGGCGTAGTCGTGGCAAGTACCACAGCAGCTGCTGCGGCTGCCTCCACGGCCTTATTGGTCAGGATGATCTCATCATCATCATCGCCTTCCATGCCTTCTTCTTCCGGCGCTTCTTCATCTGCAGGGAATGCCTCCTTTACATCTGTGAGATTGTCCTTGGCAAAAATATTTTCGCTCTCATCCCTGAAGACTGGCACTGCCTCCATAGCAGTAGCGCCCGTAGCAGCTGCCGCCATAGCCGGTGACGCCTCCCTCCTGGCAAATGGGCGCAGCAGGAAGTCAAAGCTGAAATTGTACACCCAGATACCAAACGCGATAGCAGTGCCTATGAGCGTAGCTGCAGTACCCGTAGTGCGGAGCAGGCCCATGATCTGGCCGCTCTCACCTGTCAGGTAGTCGCCAAAGGCTCCGCCCCAGGCGATGGCCGAGGCAGGATAGATCAGATAGTTGGCAAAGCTCAGCGCAGATGACAACCATATCAGTCCGAAAAGGGAATAAGCAGATACCTTGACAGCATTGAAGACTTTCTTTTGCGTCAGCATATTGAATCCCACCACAAAGAATACGATACAGAAAAAGTAAGATGCAATACCAAAGAGCTGGTCTATGAAAATATGGGCCAGTACCGCGCCTAGCCTGCCGAGGGCGTTATTCACCTTGAGGGAGTTGTCCATCAGTGCGCCGGTGGCGTTATTCAGCAGGTCAGATTGATCATCAGATGCTGTAAAAAAATAAGACGTAAAGGCTACTGCCAGCACAAAAGCGAAAGACAAAAATGCCATCCCGCCCAGTTTGGACAGGCGGCCATCGCGCCACCACTGCAGTGTCTCCTCGCCCTCTGAGGCAAAGTCAGCAGGCGCAGCCGCTTTTTTCTTGCGTGCCTGTTTTGCTTTGGGTTCGTCCTTCGGCGTATCCTCCATATCCTGTTTCTTATGCTTCTTGCTCGCCGTGATAGGCTTAGTCTCTTCCATTATGCCCAAAGGTCTCAAAGTCAGCCTATACCTTATTAATGTGCTAACGCATTTTTGTGCACAAATAGTGTGAGGCTGTCTAATCCTCGCCTCGAAAAAGGGACAATCGGGCGCATACCAAACTTTTATCCCTCATTTCGCGGCATTTGTGATAAACATCAGCCCAGTGAGTCCTTTATATGCCTGAAAACTAATATCTTGAGGCCACCTAAAAATCTCCTGCCATGGCTGTACCTAAAGTCCTGCAAGTACTCAAAAGCATGAGCCGCGAAGAACTGGCAGACATGGACCAGATAGTAGCTGCACAGAAAAAGCAGAGCATCAAAAAGCTCTACAAGCTCCTCTGCAAAACCACCCCGGAGCAGATGGACAAACTGGATAAGGAACTCGCCTTCATCCAGGTCTTTGGTAAAAAGTATACCGCAGACAATGACTACCTCTGGCGAAACGAACTACGCCTGCTGCTGGATATGATAGAGGAGTATGCCGCTATGAAAATGATGCGCGCTGAGATGGCCAGGTCAGAGCGGCTGCGGGCATTGTATTTCCTCAGGTACCTGATAGAGAAAAATCTATTCTCTCTCATACCATCCGAAAGTGACCGCCTGAAGGAGACCTCTCTCAAAGCCTATGACTATAGCACAGTAGTATCTATCTGCGGCCTGATGAATCCCTTCCTGGGCAATTTCTCATGGAATGACATCAGCATGCAGGAGCGCCTGGCTACCAATGCAGAGCTGTATAAAGACGCCTCCTGCCGGCAGTTTCTGCAGACCTTTCGCAAGGCGCAGATATCTATCACAGCCAGCCAATTATTTCGGCAAAAAGGTGAATTCAAAGTTCAACAGCCCGAGGCCGATATTGATGCCAATTTTACCGCCTTTGAAGATCCCTATTCTCGCTTCCTCACGCTGCGTATGGAGACCTTTGGCACGCCGGAGAATATGGACCCGGAGAAGTACCGCCTGTGCCTGGCCCATCTCGCTCAGTACCCTGATATACCGGAGCATGACAAGGAGAGTTTCCTCCTGCTGAATAACCTGGCCGGCTACTATTTCTTCCGGCATGATTATGAGCAGGCCTTTCAGTATAATACGGAGCTGATCAAACTGGTAGACGCGCTGGAACCGGTGTACGGTATAGCCGCAGTCTACAACTACATGAGCAACCTGGCCCACCTGGAGCGCTATGATGAAGCGCTGGACACAGTGCGCAAGTATGACACACTGATCAGACAGTTTCCCAATCAGGCGGAGCGCTTCGCATATATCGAGGCGAGCTGCTACGCCCTGCAGGGTGACCGTGACGCCTTTAATGCCGCGCTGCCGAGGCAGTTTGACGAGCTGAGCAAACTCATCCAGTACCACTATCGCTTTCTCATCGCCCTGAGCCACTTTCTGGATAGAGACTATGCCCTGGCCATCACTGAGGCGGTCAATATCGAGCGCAGCATCAAGGCGCTGAAATCAGATAAGCTAAACTACTACGACGAGATCGTGTCAGCCTCAGAGCACCTGAGTACCTTCTTTGAGCTGTACCAGGAGTATAAGATGGATGGCCTCACTCCCCGTATCAGGAAAAAGATCACCGCACTGAACGAAGACATACAGCATTTCATACAGGCCAACCGGATGACATCCGGGCTGCTCTTCTACCGGTGGATGGTGATACAGGCGCGCCTGCTGGGCGAAAAGGCAGCAGCGGGTTAAGCCACTTTCAGCGATTCGCGCAGGATGCTATCCACCATTTCCTTTGATTCATCTTTGAAGTCGATCTTCACTGCCTTGCCGGCAGTGAGCCAATGTGCTGTAGCCACGGTATCCAGATCTTTGGCCACAGTGATACCCAGCTCCTGCAATATCAGCGCATTGCACTGCTGCTCGTACTGTTTTTTGATAGGAATGCACAGTAGCTTCTTGCCCAGGTATAGCGCCTCTGCTGTAGTCTGGAAACCGCCCGCTGTGATCACTCCACTGCAGGAGGTGATATCCTTAGTGAAGGCCGCTGTGCTCAGGGCCTTTATCTCTACATTCTTGTATTTGAAGTTTTGACCCGTATTGGTATAAACCACAAATCGCTTCTCAGCAAATACGGGCTGGGTAAAGAACTCCAGGAGCTGCTCCTGGGTATAGGAGAGCAGGTATACCAGCGTAAAGTTTTCATAAGATACTCTGGCATCTCTGATCTCGCTGCGGATGATAGGTGAGAAGATAAAGTTGTCAAACTTGTGATAGTGCATCGCCACCTTTTGATCTACCGGGCAGAATATCTTGGTGAACCACCTCGTGATGCGGTGCGAGCCGCTCATGCGCGGAAATTGCTTTGACGTAGCAGAAAATATATTGCCCAGGCCCACCGTATGTATACCGCGCAGCTTGGCACCCCAGGCGCTGATAGGCTCATAGTCTGATATGATCAGGTCATATCGGCTGAAGCGCACGGCCAGGATACCCTTGATACATGAGAATATATTCGCTTTCAGGAAGGATTTGAGCACATTGATCTTTCCGCCTTTGCCATAAGAAAAACTGATACCACTAAACTGGTACTTGATCTCAAAGGGCACATCGATTTTAGAATTATTGCCGCTGACCAGTACATCTATCTGCTCTACAGCAGGGTTTTGCCTGAGTAGATTGTAAAGCTCTGTG
Source organism: uncultured Chitinophagaceae bacterium (assembly GCA_964537475.1). Classification (GTDB taxonomy): domain Bacteria; phylum Bacteroidota; class Bacteroidia; order Chitinophagales; family LD1; genus UBA1941. Next base: position 940,257 of record CAZIBY010000001.1, read on the forward strand.
GCGCGGCTCAGGTGCCCGTTTCCGGTGGCCTGTATCCCAAATAAAATTTTCATGGAATGAAATTTTAGGTGATGTAATAAGAATACTAATGAGGTATCTGTCGGATCATGCTACTTTGGTCAGGTGCTTCTGTATCTGGTCCTGCAGTTGCATCATAGACAGGCTGCCCTCCTGCAGGTCTTCCTCCTGTTCCTGATTGAGGTGCAGGTCATGATAGCGTACCAGCGTCCAGGCGCCATTGTTATATTCCAGTGAGGTGAGGTTTTCTATCCAGTCTCCTGAGTTGAGGTACCTGACGGCACCGTGCGAGGTCACTATCTCTCTCATAGCCGGCTCATGTATGTGGCCGCATACTACGTAGTGGTAGCCGTTGTCTATCGCTATGGCTGCGGCAGTCTGCTCAAAATTGCTGATGAATTTCACAGCACCTTTCACGCTGTCTTTTACCTTTTTGGAGAGTGATATCCGCTCGCGGCCCATCCATTGCAGGAGATGGTTGACTCCCCTATTGATGAGGATGAGGAGGTCGTATCCTTGCCCTCCCAACTTTGCCAGCCACTTGCTATGCTGCATACTGACATCGAATACATCTCCATGAAAGAACCAGTGCTGCTGCCCATCTATATCTATGAGCAGTTTATCCTCTATACTGAGGCCACCGAGCTGCATACCGCTGTAGCGCCGTAGCAGCTCATCATGATTGCCGGTCAGGTATACTACCCGCGTACCGTTAGACAGCATCTTCATGATGCGCTGCAGCACCTTGGTATGAGATGCAGGGAAGTAAGACTTGCTCAGCTGCCAGATATCTATGAAGTCACCATTGATGATCAGCAGCTCCGGGTCTATCGACTTCAGATAGTAGTTTAGCTCCTGTGCGTGGCACCCGTAGGTGCCAAGGTGTACGTCAGATATGACGGCCACTTTGACCTTCCGCTTAGCCATGTGATTGGTTTTAGCAAAAAAAGGAGAGTAATGTGAAGCGCCGGTTGCGTATACATTATCAAATCTGTCCCTGAGCACAGACCTGATGTGTACCGTTCAGAAAACAGGATACATATGATCGGTATGCTTTACCATACACTATCTCAAACGTATACTGTCTTGAAAAATTTGAAAACACAGCGAGCGATAGACCTATGACCTCCCGAATTTAGTATTGCTTAACAACAAGCATGTGATAACAAGCATAGCAACCTGCTACTCCAATTGCTTGAAGATCATATCCTCAGCCATGGTATGAAAGTAGTGAGGCTTCACCTTGCGCCAGTTGATATTTTCATAGTGCTCGCCCATATTGATATAGTAGTGCAGGCGGTGCTTCTGCATCTCTGAGATGACATGCGGACGAAAATTCATAGCCATGATCCAGCCGTCATCATCTTTGATATCATCATACCACTCCTCGTAGTAGAGATCATCTGATCCGTGAAAGTTGAGGACATTCTCTCCTATCAGAACGAAGCGGCGGATGCCCTCATCTATCATCGGCTCTATGAGGCCGCGCTTGAGCTCCATGATGTCATTATGCACGGCATCATTCCACTCGCCCATCAGCTCTATCACCGCAAAGCCTTTGTCATAGTTTACCCAAAGCACCTTGCAATACAGCGTAGAAGAGCCGAAGGAATCCCACTGCGGGTGTATCAGGTGATCATAGATACTATGCGTATAGTGAAACTCACTGTACTTGCGGCGATAGAATGGCGATAGCTTGTCATTGGCCGCTATGTAGTAATCCCTCCACTGAAAAAATGGCTCTATCTCATGCATACACTCTCCATAAACCGCGCTCCGCCTGTATGGTGGATTTGTCTGCGATTTTTATAGATTTGAAGATAGAAAATCAATCAAATGAAAAGTAAGCTATCCCTGATATTTTTATCGGCTGTGCTCATTTTGGCTGCAGGCTGCAAGAAGTGCTACTACTGCCACAATAGCTGTAAGGTATGCGAGGATCAGCACTTTTACATACAGGTGCAGTCAGAGGTACTGGGCACCACCTATTACAATCTGTATATAGACTCACTGGAGGGCCTGGGCTGGACCTGCCGCGATACTACATTCAATAGAGACATGCAGGTATGCGCTGAGAAAAACAAGGTGAACAATACCATCCTGCTGAAGGAGGAAGCAGGCTACACCTGTACCCCTGTAGATTAAGCTTAATAGACTTTATATAGTAGCAAAGCCGGAGTATCCCTTCCGGCTTTGTTATTTCCAGAGCGGTCTATTGCAGTATGAATTTGATGACTCTTCTATCACCTCTATAGTTCTGCATTTCGCAGAAGTATAAACCCGGGGTCCAGGCGCCTACAGGTATATGCTGAGCCTGAGCGGCATCACCGCTAAACATACTGCGCCCCTCTATATTATAGAAACTTACTTGTTTAACGTTTTCCTGATAGTCACCAAAGTTTACATTTAACATCCCGCCCCTCTGCGTGAGGTAGACCCTGGCCATAGGTGCATCTGAGAGCCCGGTGACCACCCGCACTGTGGCAGTAAGGTATATAGAGTCTCCCGGACCGGCGTGCCCACCGGTATATAAAGGCCAGATCACCACACCGGTAGGACCACCTATCAGCAGGGGATTATTATATGGCACATGTATGTATATGGCCCGTGCTGTGGCGGGGCTACCCATCGAGTCCAGAGGGACAGATGAAAAATCTACAGAATCAGTGACAATACTACTCTGAGCGGTATCTATCCTGGCGGAGAAGAAAACCTGATGCCCGTAGGGGACAGTATCTGTATTGTATATGCTGTCTACGAGTGGCGTGGTAGATGTATCTACCGTATTGATATTATACTGTGTCTGAGTGAATTTGAGAAAAGACTGGGCCTCTGCAAAAAAGCATAAGGCAGAGCCGATCAGCAATAGTATGAGTTTGCGCATAGTTTTGATAGATGCTTGCGTATACATAGATAGCCAGAGATTGGTTTAAGTTGCAAAACTATTTTAAATTCATCTTACCTATTCAATTTGCAAACTAATGGATACCCTCCACAGCCTGGTCCAGTCACTCACCAAAGAAGAGATCCGCTTCTATAAGCTCTATTCACAGCGCTATGCCACGGGCCAGGATTCACTGGGCAATAAGCTTTTTGACCTGATGCGCAGGGAGGATAAGGTATACAGCGATCAGGCTACCTTCGAGAGGCTGTATACAGGCAAGGGAGAAAAGAACACCTACTATCGATTGAAGAACCGGCTCCAACATGACCTCTGCGACTCACTCACGATGCTGCATTTCGATAAAGATGAAACGAATGAGCTGTACCGTTATATCTGTGTTTATAATATTCTCTACTCAAAGCAGAAATATGAGCTGGCTTACTATTTCATACGGCAGGCTGAGAAAAAGGCAGAACAAAGTAATAACCCCGAGCTACTGGATAGCATCTACTCCCATATCGTCAAGCTTTCTAACCATATCCTAAAGATCAACCCCGAGGAGTATGTAAACAAGCAGTCTGAAAATGCACTGCTGCTCAACCGTCTCAGGCAAATGGATCAGGTACTCGCCGTGCTGAACTATCGCATCAAGGTGACGCAGAACTTTCAGAAGGGTAATGAAAACCTGCTCAAACTGGTAGACAAAACGGTCAAGGATTTTGGCAGGGACAAGACCATCAGCGAAAACCGTAGCTTCCAGATCAAGATATACAGAGCCATCAGCCAGGCCATGGTACAGAAGCGGAGGTTTCACGAGCTGGAGGTATACCTGCTGAAAACCTATGATTCTTTTCAAAAAAAGCAATGGCTGGATAAGGATACCCATGATGTACACCTCCAGATGCTGGTATATATCATCAATAGCTTCCTGATGCAAAAGAAGTTTGAAGAGGCGCTCCACTATATCCGGACACTGGGCACGGAGATGGAGCGCTATGAGCGGGCACTATACGATAAATACCTTTTCTTTTATTACAACACACAACTGCTGGTCTACCTCGATAAAGACAACAATCAGGCCCTGCATATACTGGATGAGTTTGAGCGTATCACGCGCAAGGCAGCCAACAGCTACTATGAGCAATTCATCCACCTAAACCGGGCAATACTGTATTTCTGGATGAGGAAATATCCGGATGCCGTGCGCAGTATCATCAAGCTGTATATCAATGACCACTATAAACAAGCTGACCGCAGCTTCAAGTTTAAGATCGAGATAGCCGAGGTGATCATGCAGTATGAGGCCGGAGACCTGGACACTGCCGAGCGGCGGATCAAACAGATCAAAAAGTCTTATAAGGACCTTTTGAAAGATGATGCCTTCTACGCGGACCGTACAGTGCTGGATATCCTGGTCTCTCTCATGAGCGGCGATCCGAAAAAGCCAACAGCAAAGACCCAGAATAAAATATCAAAACTCATACAGGATATAGCCGGGGCGACAGAGGTGGAAACGGACATCATAGAGTATGCCCGATGGCTGGCACCTAAGGCCGGTATAGACCTGGCGTCGCTCCCTGCCAGCAGTGCAGTTTAAATAACACTTCTTATCAGTTTTGCTTATTACCTTCGTATTATGAGACGATTGACCTTAGTTCTTATTGCATTGAGTGTGGTGCTGTGCTCCTTTCGCCCGGTACAGGAGAAGCCACTGAAGATAGCGCTGCTGAAGTACAACGGCGGTGGTGACTGGTATGCCAACCCTACCTCGCTACCCAACCTGGTGAAGTTCTGCAATGAGAACCTCGGTACCAATATAGAACCCGACCCACCGACAGTAGAGGTAGGCAGTGCAGAGCTATTCAACTATCCCTTTGTGCATATGACGGGCCACGGCAATGTGGTCTTTAACGAGCAGGAGACTGACAACCTGCGCAACTACCTGATAGGTGGCGGCTTCCTGCATGCAGATGACAACTACGGCATGGACAAGTTCATCAGGCCGCAGCTGGATAAGCTGATACCGGGGTCTAAGCTGGTGGAGCTGCCCTTCTCCCACCCTATCTTTCATCAGAAGTATGACTTCCCTAAGGGGCTACCCAAGATACATGAGCATGATGGCAAGGCGCCTCAGGCCTTTGGGCTATTCTATCAGGGCAGGCTGGTAGTGCTGTACACCTATGAGTGCGACCTGGGTGATGGCTGGGAAGATCAGGATGTGCACAAGGACCCGGAAGAGGTCAGGCTGAAAGCGCTCAAGATGGGCGCCAATATCATACGGTATATCTTCCAGTCGAGCTAGACTTTATATTCCTTTTATATGCTTTCTATTTAGCAACTGAGCTGATAGCAGAAGTCGTTTTTCGACTGAAGGGAGAGATAATTTATAAATAGTCATCTTCACACCTAATTATCTATCAAATAAAAACAGAGATTTTTATTTGCAATCTACGTTATACTTAAATTGATATTGAAAGCAATATTACAACACTATAGCATGTAATATTATGCTATACTATCAAGGCCTTATTGATAGCTGATATGAGCGCCGGGCCGGCATAGATAAAGCCGGAATAGAGCTGCACCATGGCGGCACCCGCGGCGATCTTGTCCTGCGCATCCTGTGCGGTCATGATGCCGCCCACGCCTATGATGGGGAAGCTGCCGCCTGACTGGCGATGAAGGTAGCTGATGACCTCTGTAGACCGCGCGGTCAGCGGCCGGCCACTCAGGCCGCCCGCGCCAAAAGCTTCTATCTCAGAGGGCAGGTAGTGAGGGAGTTTCTCGCGCTCTATGGTAGTATTGGTAGCTATCACGCCGGCGATCTGCGTATCGGTGACGATGGAGACAATATCATCCAGCTGCTCATGGGTCAGGTCCGGTGCTATTTTGAGGAGGATCGGTTTAGGTTTGGCCCTACCCTGATTAAGATCCTGCAGGGTGTGGAGTATCAGCGCGAGGGAGTCTTTGTCCTGCAGGGCGCGCAGGCCCGGCGTATTGGGCGAGCTGACATTGACCACAAAGTAATCTACGTAGTCGTGCAAAATCTGGAAGCAGGAGCGGTAGTCATTCACTGCCTCTTCATTGGGCGTGACTTTGTTCTTGCCTATGTTGCCACCTACTATGATGTTGCTCTTGCGGGCAGAGAGATTTTTAGCAGCCTGTACTGCTCCGACATTGTTGAAGCCCATTCTATTGATGATGGCCTCATCAGCCCTGAGGCGGAAGAGGCGCGGCTTCGGATTGCCGTCCTGAGGCTTGGGTGTGATGGTGCCGATCTCTACGTAGCCAAAGCCCATCTGTGCGAAACCATCTATGACCTCCCCGTTTTTGTCCAGGCCGGCTGCGAGGCCTACGGGATTGGGGAAGTCAATGTCAAACAAGCGCCTATGCAGTGAGGGATGCTCTACCTTCTCCCCTGTGGCAAAAGCACGGAGCAATGGATTCTTCAGGGCACCTATAGTGAGGTGATGCGCTGTCTCAGCGTCCAGCTGAAAGAGAAAAGGCTTGGCTAAAGGGTAAAGATTCATGGATTTGGCTGGGCAAATGTAAGAAGTTGGGGGATATTGGCCCTCCTAAATCCACCCAAAGGGAGGACTTAAATAAAAGCGGGCAATCAGATATGTGAAGACATGGTTCATATCTCAAAAATCGCATGGTTTAAACTGCTGTCTGCGCTAGCTTATTCCACTAAATCAGCGTACTTTCGCGGCTTATGGAAAACATCAGGAATTTCTGCATCATCGCTCACATCGACCACGGTAAGAGCACCCTTGCAGACCGTTTGATAGAAATGACGAAGACCATCTCCGAGAGGAACATGATGGACACAGTGCTGGACAATATGGATCTGGAGCGCGAGCGCGGCATCACCATCAAGAGCCACGCCATCCAGATGGACTTTGTACGTGATGGCAAAAAGTACGTACTTAACCTCATCGACACCCCGGGCCACGTGGATTTCAGCTACGAGGTATCGCGTTCACTCGCTGCCTGCGAGGGCGCGCTGCTGCTGGTAGATGCCAGCCAGGGCATACAGGCGCAGACCATCTCAAACCTCTACCTGGCCGTAGAGCAGGGCCTCACCATCATACCGGTGATCAATAAGATAGATATGCCGGGCGCTAACCCCGAGCTGGTAGAGGACGACGTGATGGCCATGATAGGCTGCAAGCGTGAGGATATCCTGCGCGCCAGCGGTCGTACAGGCCAGGGCGTGGACAAGATATTTGACGCGGTGATAGACCGTATCCCTGCGCCAAAGGGCGATCCAAACGCTCCACTCAAGGCGCTGATCTTTGACTCGGTATTCAACTCTTTCCGCGGTGTTATAGCCTACTACCGTATCCTGGATGGTTCCATCAAGAAGAATGAGAAGGTAAAATTTGTCAATACCGGCGCGGTGTACAATGCCGATGAAGTAGGCGTACTGCGCATGGATCTCGAGCCAAGGCCGGAGGTCAAAGCGGGTGATGTGGGCTACATCATCACCGGCATCAAGAATGCGAAAGAGATCAAGGTGGGTGATACCATCACCAGCTTTGCTAATCCATGTGCCGAGGGCATACACGGATTTGAAGATGTGAAGCCGATGGTATTTGCCGGTATCTACCCGATAGACAATGATGACTATGAGGACCTGCGTGACTCACTGGAGAAGCTGCAACTGAACGATGCCTCTCTGGTATACGAGCCGGAGACCTCTATCGCACTCGGTTTTGGTTTCCGCTGCGGCTTCCTCGGGCTGCTGCACCTGGAGATCATCACAGAGCGCCTGGAGCGCGAGTTTGACATGACGATCATCACTACGGTGCCACAGGTATCGTACAATGCCTACCTGACCGATGGCGCGGAGCTGGTGATCAATAACCCAGCCGACATGCCAGAGGTGCAGCGTATAGACCGCCTGGAGGAGCCGTATATCAAGGCAGAGGTGATCACCAAGCCGGAGTACATAGGCAGCATCATAGGCCTGTGTATGGACAAGCGCGGAATATTATTGAATCAGAAATACCTGACAGAAGAGCGCGTGGAGCTGACCTTTGAGATGCCGATGGCGGAGATCGTGTTTGACTTTTATGACAAGCTGAAATCTATCTCTCGTGGTTATGCATCCTTTGACTACCATCAGATAGGCTACCGTCCGGGCGACCTGGTGAAGATGGACATCCTGCTAAATAACGAGAAGGTGGATGCCTTCTCAGCCATGATACACCGTACCAAAGCGGAGGACTTTGGCCGCCGTATGTGCGAGAAGCTGAAAGAGCTGATCCCAAGGCAGATGTTCATGATACCGATACAGGCTGCGATAGGTGCGAAGATCATAGCGCGTGAGAATATCTCTGCAATGCGCAAGGACGTGACGGCAAAGTGCTACGGCGGTGATATCAGCCGTAAGCGTAAGCTCCTGGAGAAGCAGAAGAAGGGTAAGAAGAAGATGCGCCAGTTTGGTAAAGTAGAGGTGCCGCAGGAGGCATTTATCGCGGTGCTGAAATTGAATGACTAAAATCTAAGCGTGATCTATGAGGCACCTTTGGACTGTATGTTTGATGACTTTGGCTTTCTCCTCTATAGCTCAGCAAAAAGAGGACTCTATTGACATCAGACTACAGAAGTGCATAGACGCCGACGGCAGTACCATGGGAATGATAAACTGTACTGACAGGGCGTATGACGAGTGGGATAAGGAGCTGAATAAATACTATAAATTGCTGATGGGTGTTTTAGGCCCTGAGGCCAAGGCCAAATTAAAAACGGCGCAGGTCAATTGGCTGACATATCGTGACAGTGAAATTGCATTTATCAATAGTGCATACAATATGGATGGAACGATGTGGGGCGTGATCAGAGCGTCCGGCCGGCTCGAATTAGTAAAAAAGCGTGCATTGGAGCTAAAAGAACACTATGGCACGCTGACAATGCACTGATAGATAAAAAAACAATTCAAAACATATCAATGGAACTGACAGGCAGACTGATACAAGTCCTCCAGGAACAGGGAGGCGAAGGCAAGAACGGCAAATGGGCCAAGTGCGATTTTGTGATCGAGACCTCTAATGAGAAATACCCTAAAAAGGTGTGCCTGACCGCGTGGAATGAACTGATAGGCCAGGTGAAGTCGCTCCCTATGGAGACGGAGATCAAGGTATCCTTTGACATCAGCAGCCGTGAATACAATGGCCGCTGGTACACAGACGTGAAAGCATGGAAAGTAGAAAGCGGCAGCGGTGGTGGCCAGCAGTCTTCTAACCGCGGTGGCAACTATAGCCGCAGCAATCAGAGCGACAACTACTCTCAGGAAAATACCTACAGCGGCCCACAAGAGGGATCTCAGGAGCGTTATGTTTCTGAGGATGATCTGCCATTCTAACCTCACCCATCTGTCCGCCGCGGCGGACATCTTCCCTCTCCGAGGGAGAGGGAAGAACCTAGTGTGTGCAGAGGGTCGGTGATTTTGGATCAGTGAAGTTACTTTTTATCATCTCAAGCATTATAATCAGCAATGGCAGACGCTACAGCGACATCCTATCAACTACTCGACGGCAAGAAACTGGCCGATGAGATCAAATCAGAAATAGCAGCAGAAGTAAGCGGCATCACTGCGGGTGGCAAGCGTGCGCCACACCTGGCTGCGATCCTCGTGGGAAATGACGGCGGCAGCCTGACCTACGTGGGGCACAAAGTGAAAGCCTGCGAGCAGGTAGGCTTCAAATCTACACTGCTGCACTTCACCGATACGAGTATCACGGAGGAGTTTCTGCTGAATGAGGTGAAGAAACTGAATGAAGACCCGGAGATAGACGGCTTCATCGTGCAGCTACCGCTGCCAAAGCATATCGATGCTGATAAGGTACTGATGGCGGTAGACCCGGCGAAGGATGTGGATGGCTTCCATCCCGTGAATGTGGGCAAGACTACATTGGGGTTGTCTTCATTTGTCTCTGCTACACCACTGGGCATCACCAAGATACTGGAGCGCTATAATATCGAGACATCAGGCAAGCACTGCGTGGTGATAGGCCGCAGCAATATAGTGGGCAGGCCCATCAGTATATTACTCAATGGCACCGGCAAGACCGGCAATGCAACTGTAACGGTATGCCACTCCCGTACGTCTAACCTGAAAGAGATAACGCTGCAGGCGGATATCATCATCGCTGCGCTGGGCAAGCCTGAATTCCTGACCGGAGATATGGTGAAGGAAGGCGTGGTGATAGTAGACGTGGGTACGAGCCGCGTAGATGATCCTACCGCCAAGGCAGGCTGGAGGCTGAAGGGTGATGTGAACTTTGCCGAGGTGTCTAAGAAGGCCTCTGCTATCACACCCGTACCGGGCGGCGTAGGCCCGATGACGGTGGTCTCTCTCCTGCTCAATACGCTCAAAGCATACAAGCAAAACGCATGAAATACTTCGGATGGATCATAGCTGCGGGCCTCATGGCACTCAGCCTGCAGTCGTGCAACAATCAATCTAAGAACGGCATCCCGGTCAATGCAAAGGAGGAATTTGCCGACTCGGCTATGTCTGTAGTGCGGCAGTATACCGATGCGCAGGGCAAGAAGATCCTACAAAAAGTCAATACCACCTACGACATCGTGGAATTCACTGACAAGGAGGATGTAAAGAAGCTGCTGGTCAAAGTCACTAATACCGAGACATCTTCTATCGACTCCGGTGTGACGGACAATCACTACACAGTGAATGTGACAGGTATCACGGATCCAAAGATACACTGGAGCAAAGACCTGAGAGGTGCTGACATGGACTATACCTATAAGGTGCTCGTAGTACACTCTGAGGGCAAGAATGCGAATGAAGAAGACACCTACGAGCAATACTCGCTACAGACCGGTGAGAAGCTCATGACCTTCACCTACAGCTCGCTGATGGCGCAGATAGTCAATACATCTAACAAGCGCTTCTTTGGCTATCTCTCCGGCCAGTCAGCTACAGCGGATAAGCCTGAGCAATATGCTACCATCAGCTATGTGGGCAGCAATGAAAGGCTGGACAAAGTGAACATCAAACTAAAAGCCGGAAAGACCCTGCCAAACTACACGCCGGAGATCACCCTGCTGGCATCACAGGAGTCAGGCAATACCGTAGCATCTGAAGGTAAGGTTGTGATCCTCGCGCACACAGACCGCACTTTCAAGGCAGACGACATCAAGGGATTTGCCATGAAGGTGACCTATCAGCTGCCGGATGGCAATCCGACCGTCGTGCTGATCCCTATACGGCAGGACCGTATAGACCTGGAGAATGCTACTTACGACAAATCGATCTTTGAGATCGCAAAAGCTAACTGACCTATAGCGGCGTTTTGTCAGGCAACAGCCGTCGCCTTGTCGGTTATGTTGTCCACTATTTGCCAAATAGTGTGAATAGGTTTATTCCGCTCATTTGTGTTTTGATATATCTTAGGGATATGGTTATTAGAAAACTGCTTGCTGTCCTCGTCGTTTTTGCTTCCCTCCAGACAGCGCAGTGCCAGATAGCCAAAGGAACCATCATGGCGGGCGGCGGACTGGGATTCCAGTTTACTACAGACCAGCAAGCCAACGGATCACAGGTGTCCTTCTCTTTCACCCCGCTGATAGGAGGCTTTATAGCCAAAAATGTAGTACTAGGTGTATCTCCTATAGTGAAATACGGCCAGCAGACCACCAAGATAGGCACAGTAGAAGGCTTTAAAAGTCAACTGACTGTAGGCGTGGGTCCCTTTGCACGATACTATATCAAGATCGGGGAAAAAGCGTTTTTATTCATACATGCTGCACCACTCAATCTCGCTGCTGAGTGGGACCGCGTATCGAAAGACAAAACCCAACCCATATTACGCTACGGAGTGATAAACTGGCAGGTGGGGCCTGGCGTATCTGTGATGGTGGGCAAAGGCATAGCGCTGGAGATAGGTGCTTACTACAGCGGTACCTGGCACCAGCAGAATATCTATAAAAACGGTAACCTGCTGGGCAATCCCGGCCAGAAGTATGTAGACCATGGCATGCTTTTGAATGTAGGTATGCAGGTGTACTTTGAGCGAAATAAAAAGGCAAAGACCACGACACCCTGACAGATGTGAGCGTGGGATCTATGATAGTAGTGCTGCTGTCTGATGTTCTTTATATACCTTATTTTTTAACCCCTAAATATTATCCGATGTCGGAAAATGAAATGAACGACCCGTCTTTTGGTGAGCTGATGGATGTGATCAGGAAGTACGAGGATGCTGAGAATTCCCAGCAGACGCTATTTCTGGATGAGGAGACATACCTGCGCATTATAGAGTTCTATATGGACAACAGGGAATTCAAACGCGCCAACGGGGTAGTGGAAAACGCACTGGAGCAATACCAATACTCCTGCGAGCTCTGGGTAAAAAAAGCAGAACTCCTGGCCGAGCAGAATAAATATGATGCCTCTCTGGCAGCACTGGAGAGCGCCGAGAACCTGGATAAAACTGAGATAGCCATCTACCTGCTGCGCTCCGATATCTACCTGTCTCAGGGCAGGCATGACGAGGCGCTGGATGTGATAGCACAGGGCCTGCCACTGGCAGACGACCCGGATGATATCTGCGACCTCTACCTGGAGCAGGCAGACATCTATGAGGATATGGGCCTCTACAGTGAGGTGCTGGAGTCCCTGCGCGACTGCCTGAAGAGCAACCCTGAAAATGAAGAAGGCCTGAACAGGCTTTGGTTTTGCACGGAGCTCACAGAGCAGTATGAGGAGAGCCGCGCCTTTCACAAAATGATAGTGGATGAGAACCCCTATAATCACCTCGCGTGGTTTAACCTGGGCCATGCCTATGCCGGCCTGAAGCGCTATGATGAGGGTATCGAGGCACTGGAGTTTGCGGTAGCGATAGACGATAGCTATGACCTGGCCTATGAGATGATGGGCGATGTATACTTTGACCAGAAGAACTTTGCCAAGGCGCTGGAGTGCTATCATGACTCCATCCGCTCCGGCAAGCCCAATAAAGAGACGCTGTGCAAAGTAGCGGAGAGCTACTCACAGCTCAAGGACTACCACAAAGCGCGCGGCTACTTCCGCAAGGCGCTGGCCATAGATCCTAACTATGACGAGGCATTCTTTCTGGTGGGTGAGACCTACCGCGCCGAGGGCAACTATGCCAAGGCGGTAGAAGCCTACGAGCGTGCAGCCAAGATCAGCCCGGAGAACGTAGACTACCTGAATGCGCTGGGCGATGCCTGTATCATGAATGATGAGGTGGAGGGCGCCATCCTGGTATTTGAGCGGGTACTAACCCTCAGCCCCAATATCAAGCAACACTATATCAACCTGGCTACAGCACACTACGGCATGGAGAACTTTCGCCAGTGCTTTGATATCCTCACTGAGGCATCAGAGAAATTTGACAACCCGGCGGATATCTGGTACATCAAATTCGTATTCTACAATCAGATAGGTAATAAGAATGAAGCGCTGGTGAGCCTGCAGAAGGGCCTGCTGATCTCTTTTGAGGATCACAGCCTGATCTTTGAGATGGACGAGCGCCTGTCTCACGATGAGACGGTACTGGCTATCATCGAGCAGTTTCGCCCGTAGGCTATGCTTTAAATTTCGTTTGAAAAGTCAATCCGAGCAGCTTAGCGCGCTGCTTGGCCAGCTCGGCCTTTGGGCCTGCGTATAGCTCGTCTACAGTCCCGGAGAAAGTCTGCACCCAGCGGTCAAAATGCTCCGGCCCTATAGCCAGGTGGCGGTGGCGATCCAGCACATTGCCCTTGTAGCCCTCCTGGTCCAGCAGTATGAATGCCCAGAAAGCAGTGATACGCGGCAGGTGCGCCTCGAGATCGACACCCTGAAAGTGCGGGGCCATGAGCGGATCAGCCAGCAGCCTGCCGTAGAAAGTGCGGACCAGCCGGTCTACATCACCATATACAGTTATATCAGTTTTATCGCTCATGGCAGGGTGTAAAAATAAAAAACCCTCCGTTGAGGGGAGGGCTTTTTATTTTGCAGAAGGGCAGAATTACTTCTTCTCTTCTTTCTTTTCAGTCTTAGTCTCAGTAGCAGCTGGAGCTGTAGCTGTAGAGTCAGCTGGCTTAGCAGTAGTGTCTACTGGAGCTGTAGTTTCAGTTGTAGTTGTAGTAGTCACTGTAGTGTCTGCCTTAGGAGCATCACCTTCAGCTGGCTTGTTGTTGCAAGCAGTCATTGCGAGACCAGCTACAACTGCGAACGCGAAAAATACCTTCTTCATTTTTTCTTGTTTATAGTTTTTGGTTAATTAATTGACGTGCAAAACTATTAATTTTTATATGATTTTACCAAATTTTTTGAGCGGTTTTTTATTTTTCCCTGAAAAATATATTGATGGGCACCCCCTTGAAGCTAAAATGTTTACGTAGTTGTTTCTCCAGAAACAGGCGGTACGGCTCGCGGATGTATTTGGGATGATTGGAGAAGAATGCAAAAGCCGGCGTCTTGGTAGGCAGCTGGGTCACATACTTGATACTGACGAGTTTGCCGGAAACGGCAGGTGGATGATACCGCTCTATCTCCTTGAGCATCACCTCATTAAGCTCTGACGTGGCGATCTTGGTGGTCAGGTTTTTGTAAACCTGCTCTATGGTCTCTATTATCTTGAAGATCCGCTGGTTTTCCAGCGCCGAGGTGAAGATGATAGGCACATCGTTAAAGGGTGCCAGCTTTGCTTTGATGCCATCTTCGTACTCCTTGGCCGTATTGGTGCTTTTCTCGACCAGGTCCCATTTATTAACAACTACCATGATGCCGCGCTTCTTTTTGACAGCCAGGCGGTAGATAGCCAGGTCTTGCTGCCCTACCCCCTGGGTGGCATCGAGCACGATCACGGCTATATCTGACTCGTCCAGCGCATTGATGGCGCGTATCACAGAGTAGAACTCCAGGTTCTCATGCACTTTGGTCTTGCGCCTGAGGCCGGCTGTATCGATCAGGATCAGCTCCTTGCCAAACTTGGTGTACCGCGTATGGATGCTATCGCGCGTGGTACCGGCTATATTGGTCACGATATTGCGGTCCTCGCCGAGCAGCGCATTGACTATAGATGATTTGCCTACATTGGGCTGGCCTATGATACAGACCTTAGGGATATGGGCCTCGTCGGGATTCTCCTCCATATCATCAGGTATGCGCTCTACCACGGCATCCAGCAGCTCACCGGTACCGCTACCACTCACAGCAGCTATAAAGAAGATATGCT
The DNA here is from genome assembly GCA_964537475.1 of uncultured Chitinophagaceae bacterium. GTDB lineage: Bacteria > Bacteroidota > Bacteroidia > Chitinophagales > LD1 > UBA1941. Next base: position 955,374 of record CAZIBY010000001.1, read on the forward strand.
CCATGCCCAGGCTGTAAAACTCATTGGCCATGTACATCCGCTCCTGGTTGTCCACCTTATTGACTACCACAAAGACGTTCTTCTGGTGTTTGCGCAGGATATTGACGAAATCCTCATCCAGATCAGTGATGCCGGTAGAGGCATCTACCATAAACAGAACGAGGGATGCCTCATCCAGTGCGATCATCACCTGCTCGCGGATATTGGCCTCAAATACATCCTTGGAATGGGCCACAAAACCGCCCGTATCTATGACATTAAATTCCTTGCCGCCCCAGTCAGACTCACCATAGATGCGGTCGCGGGTCACGCCGCTAAAGTCATCTACAATAGCCTTCTTCATCCCTACGAGACGGTTGAAGAGCGTACTCTTGCCCACATTTGGCCTGCCCACTATCGCTACTGTGAAACCCATTTGATTGCTGATCTTTTATTTGGCTGCTGCGCAGAAATACCTGCTGCAGCACGCCGCGAAAGTAACAAATTAGGCTCAACTGGGCCTCACCTATCTGCCCTGCCTTTGCCGGCAGGCAGGCTCCGGCATCTTTCCTCTCCCTAGGAGAGGAAAGAACCTGGCGACTTTAAAGCAGTTTCATATGCCTACTTTATAAAACTTAAAGCGAGCCCAAAATGATTGAATGCCGAATATTCCTTGCATCTGCGTTTTAAGCATTTTGACTATATTCGCCCCGTCAGACGATGAAGCCACGTATCATACTCGACAGCAGCAAATTTGCACTCACCGTAGAGCGGCTTTGTCATCAGCTCATAGAGCAGCATCGCGACTTTTCCCAATCCTGCATCATAGGCGTACAGCCGCGCGGTATCTACCTGGCCGAGCGTATACACAGCAGGCTGCAGGCCATCTTGAAAAAGAAAGACATTCAATACGGCAAGCTGGATATCACCCTGTACCGCGACGACTTTCGCCAGAAGGGCAAACCGATGACCATCAACGAAACAGATATCTCATTCTCCCTGGAGGGCAAAAATGTGGTGCTGGTAGATGATGTGCTTTTCACAGGACGTACCATCCGCTCGGCGCTCGATGCCATGCTGGACTATGGGCGGCCTAATGATGTGGAACTGCTCGTACTGATAGACCGCCGCCTGCAGCGCCACCTGCCTATACAGGCCAAGTATGTAGGCAAAGTGATAGACTCCATAGCCACAGAGAAAGTAAAAGTAGAATGGAAGGACCTGGACGGCGCAGATAAAGTTTGGATCACCTCAGATAACAACGAATAACCATAATAAATGAGCGCACTCAGTCAGAAACACCTTATCGCCATCAAGGATCTTCAGAAATCTGACATTGAGCTTATTTTTCAAACCGCCGATACCTTTAAGGAAGTGCTCCAGCGGCCTATCAAGAAGGTGCCATCGCTACGCGATATCACGATAGCCAATCTCTTTTTTGAAGACTCCACGCGTACCCGCATCTCCTTTGAGCTGGCAGAAAAGCGCCTCTCAGCTGATACGATCAATTTCTCCGCGTCCGGCTCCTCTGTGAAAAAAGGCGAGACGCTGCTCGATACTGTAAATAATATCCTGGCCATGAAGGTGGACATGATCGTGATGCGCCACTCCAGCAGCGGTGCGCAGGCATTTCTCTCCCGGCATATCAAGGCCAATATCATCAACGCCGGTGACGGCACGCATGAGCACCCTACGCAGGGCCTGCTGGATGGCTACTCTGTCAGGGAGAAATACGGCGAACTGAAAGGACTGAACTACCTGATCATAGGCGATATCAAGCACTCGCGCGTGGCCGGCTCTGACATACCACTCATGACCAAAATGGGCGCTAAGGTCAAGGTGTGCGGTCCTCCTACCCTGATACCAAAGTATATAGAGGAAATGGGCGCCACGTATGAGCCGGATCTGAAGAAGGCGCTCGAATGGTGCGACGTGGCCAATGTGCTGCGCATCCAGCTGGAACGGATGGACATCAAGTTTGTACCATCGCTGCGCGAATACTCCCTCTTCTATGGTGTGAACCGGGAACTGCTCGACTCTATCAATAAAGACATCACTATCATGCACCCCGGTCCCATCAACCGTGGTGTGGAGCTAAACTCAGACGTGGCAGACTCTAAGCAAGCCATCATTCTACAACAGGTAGAGAATGGCGTAGCCGTGCGCATGGCTGCGCTATATCTGCTGGCGGGCAGGGCATAAAATCATTTCGTTTATTGGATGAATTCTCTGTAGGGACAGGTCGCGACCTGTCCCTACAGAGAATTTGCGATGCGCCTCGCGACGCGTAGGGCGATCCCAACGCTATGGATCGTGCCGCCCATTCCGGGCTCCATGACAAACGGTGCCTCATACTATTTTCATAAGGTATTCTTTAAGGCCTCATGTTATTCTATGTTAGATAAGTGGGCATTAGTCATGGTAATTGATGTATTTTTCTATTTTAGCAGGCTTTATATTTAAAAAAGATGCTATCCTTTCTCACATATATCATCGCCGGCCTGATAGGCCTGATGATGGGTACGGTGTACAAGCGCTCCTTCTCCAATCTGGAGATATTGCGCTTCCGCCCCTCGCGTATCGCGCGTGTATATGCCATCACTACTGTGATAGGGGTGAGCATATGCCTCTTCCTGAGCTATAAGTGTATCCACGCCTTCTCTGAGCGTGGCATGGCCGAGGATAAGGCACACATCTTTGAGGACTACCAGAGCATGCTCATCTACTTCCTCAACCTGGGTTTTATCCTCATGATCATCTTCTCCAATCTGCACTCCATGGCATCCAAGAAGGTCACCTGGGTACTTTACCTGCTCACTTTTGGGGTATATGCGTCGTTTGCGGTGATAGATGATTTCTTTCTGGAGGATACATTCTTCCACTTCAAGAAAATGCACCAGCTCTGGCAAGGTGAGTTTTCACTGGCCAGTATCTCAGGCATCCTTAGCCTGACCTTCAGCGCTGCGCTCACAGCATTCAACGCCTATATGACCAGCTGGGGCCTGAAGAAGTAGCGCCAATCGCTATCTTTGCCCGCGCATATAAACCACCACCTCATGACCAGATACATCCTCTCCGGCCTGTTTGCCATCGCCTGCACTTCTGCTATCGCACAATCATTGCCCGTCAAAAAGATCAGCATTTTCAAGAATGGTACAGCCATGATCATACGCGAAGGAAGTACGCCGATAGCCGGTGGCAAGGCAACCCTACCAGTACCATCGCGTGCCATCTATGGGAGCTACTTTCTCGGCACGGGAAAAGATAATGCGGTGAAGAACATCGCGATCAAAAACGATACGATCAAAAAAGAGGAAAAAGCCACTGCGATCTGGCAGCTGATAGCCGGCAACGTAGGCAAAAAAGTGACACTCAATATATCTCCTGCCGGCAAAGTAGACCGCGCGGTCTCAGGAAAAATACTGAGCTATAACCAGCAGTCCGGACTCATCCGCCTGCAGAGTGACAATAATAAAATAGAGGTTTTCAGATCTGCGGATGTGTATCTCGCGGAATTTTCCGAGGAAGAAAAGCAGACCTATCTGGCTGATAGCATCCAGCGCAGCCTCGTGATCACGCCTTCCACGGCCTCCGGCAATATGAACCTGCAGGAAATTTACCTGCAAACGGGTATGAACTGGATGCCATCGTACTTTATGATACTGAAAGATGAGAAATCCGCGCGACTAGAGATGAAGGCGACGATAGAGAACTTTGCCGATCCGCTGAGTGATGCAGAGACAGAGCTGATAGTGGGTGCGCCGCAGATGACCAATAGTGACAAACTGGATCCGATGACCTACGACTATCAGACTACGGATGGTATCTCAGCGGTAACTTATGGTGGTACAGGTATCTATTCTAATGCTATGCAATCGAAGACTGTGAGATTTGCTGAAGATATTCCTGCAGTAGAAGCCTTCGGTCAGGAATTTGCCGCTAATGGAGAAAAGAATGACGACCTCTACATCTATAAGATCGGTAAGGTATCACTGGGTAAGAACTCCAAAGGTATCTACCCCATATTTGCCGGAAGCATAGAGTACAAAGACAAGTACGAAGGCGTGATAGAAGACCGCAGCAACTATGCAGAGTCACGTGCTGCTAATAATGATGAGACCCCGATAGATGTTTTCCACTCGCTGGAGATCAAGAATACTGCTAGTGTGCCACTGACCACAGCACCAGTCACGATCATCAATGAGAAGGATCAGTTCGTAGCGCAGAATGAGGTCACCTATACGCCCGCAGGCTCTACCTCTACTGTGCGTCTCTCCAAGGCTATCGATATCATCATGAAGAACCCGGAGGAGGAAACAAACCGCACGGATAATGCCAAGAAGGTGGGCAAGCAAACCTATAGTTCGGTGAAGATAAAAGGCACTGTGACGCTGGAAAATTTCCAGAATAAAGAGGTGACTGTAGCGGTGACAAAGAACACCAATGGCGAAGTAAGCACCGCCTCAGATGGTGGCAAAATAACACGCCAGAAGACCTACTCAAACATCAATCCGCTCACACAGATCAAGTGGGATGTGAAACTCGCTGCTAATCAGAAAAAGACGGTGAGCTACGAGTACGAAGTATTTTTTACTCCGTAAGCAGTTGCTTTTAGATATCCAGGTACTCGGCATCAGCCGCTACGTGGACCCGCATGAGCATCTTGATAGCGCGGTCAAAGTCCATACCCTCAAAGAAGACCTTATTGAGCATCTGCAATAGCGGTGCGTTGGCATGGGTATGATCTACGATCAGCTTACCGATCTTGAGGGTGCGGATACCTTCGGCTACCTCCGTCATAGAGGCCAGCACCTCTTCCAGCTTCTCCCCCTTTGCCACGCGATAGCCTACGGAGTAGTTGCGCGACTTGGGTGAAGAGCAGGTAGCGATCAGGTCGCCGATACCCGCCATACCGAGGAAGGAGCGCTTGTCAGCACCGAGCGCCTTGCCTATATAGATCATCTCACCCATGCCGCGTGTGATGAGCAGGGCGCGCGCATTCTCACCATAGCCCAGGCCACTGAGTGCGCCCGATGCGAGCGCGACGTAGTTCTTTAGCACACCTGCCAGCTCGATGCCCAGCAGGTCACGATTGCCATAGACCTGAAAGCGGTCACTGCGCATGGCATGCTGGCCCTCATGTATCACCTCATCAAAGCGGCTGGCTATGACCGTAGCGGCAGGCTGATGCTCGGCCAGCTCTGCAGCCAGGTTAGGCCCGGCCAGGCAGCCTACACGTACCACGCAGGTCTCCTCGCGGATCAGCTCACTCATGGTCTTGATCTGCTTCAGCTTCAGATCTTCCGGCTTCATCGTGTCTATATCAAACTCGCAGTGGAAACCCTTGGTAGCATGTATCAGGATATGATCAGGACGCAGCCACGGAGAGAACTCCATGATCATACTCTTGAAATATTGAGAAGGTACCACGGGAAATATCAGATAGCAGCGTGATGCCACCTCCTCGAGTGATCCCGTCACCTCTATATCTTCGTGCATGACATGGTTACGGTTCTTGCCGTCACGCAGGATAGTCTCGCGCACTGACTCACTGCGCTCATATAGTAGCACTTTGTTATTCTCTGCGAGCAGGTTGGCTATGGCAGAGCCAAAGCTCCCGGCACCTATCACGCCTATCGTTCTCTTCTCAGACATATTTCTCCAGTTTATAGCCGTCCAGCCTGTTGTGATAATAGTAGAGCAGCTTCAGGTCCTCCGTATAGTAGTAGCCATCAGAAGAGCGCAGCAGCGGTGAGCGCGAGTGGTAGAGGTTGATATTATTCATACCATGCTCTATCACCTTCTCATCTGTGAAACGCAGCTCGAGTGAGAGCAGCACTTCATTATTCTTATTCATCTCCTTCAGCTGGTCCTTCACACGGCCTATGGCGGCTATGAGGTCATTCTCGTTGATGTGTATATCCTCTGCCGGCGTACGTAGCAGGGTGAATATGTCTACGTAGTTATACTTCTTGCGTATCAGCTCAAATGCGCAGAAGCAGACGAGGTGCGAGGTCAGCACCACATTGTGCTTGAAGTACTGAGACACGATCTTCTCACCCAGCATCTTGGTGTACTCCTCCTCGCGCTGCTGATTGTCTGTCAGCTCGCCGTGGTTCATAAAGTAATGCCGCACGCTGATCTTTTGAGAGAGGTGGTTGTAACTATCGCCATTTTCATCCACGCTATTACCCAGCACATCCATGGGCGTACCAAATGACATGGCGAGGGATGAACTGGCAGAGAGGAATTTGAAGATGAACTTCACCATCGCAAAGGAGGTGGAGTAGTCGTCATTCTCACGGATAAACTTTTCCTTGCCGGTTTCTTTCAGGTAGTCATTGATCAGTGACTCTGCCTCCAGCACAAAGTGATAATTGATGATGAGCGGCACCACGTAGACGCGCGGTGCGAGGTCATCAGGAAATTTCTTGAAATTATTTTTCTGCGCCTCTACTGCCGTACCGAGCAGGCCGAGCTTTAGCCGCTTCTCCAGAGAGCCGGAGCGAGAGCGTGTACCGCCCGGGAAGAAGATAGAATGCGCCCCGCGCTCTATCGCCTCACGGGAGTAGGTTTTGAGCGTCTCGAGATAGACGCCGTTCTTCTTGCGGCGGTCTACCTTGTAGGCGCCGAGATTGCTCATGAAGTAAGAGAGCAGCTTGATGGAAAAGAGATTTAACCCCGCACCATAGGTGAAAGCCGGCAGGCCGATCTCATTCAGCACCCAGCCCACCATGATCGAGTCCATATTGCTGAAGTGTGTAGGCACTACGATCACCGTGCCTTTGCGCGCCAGCGAGCGGATGTGCTCTATATCTCCGGTGATGGGTATCTTCTCATGTATGGTCTTGGCATTTGCGCTCAGGGTCTTAAACCATTTGCCCGGAGCCGCATTGAGTACGCGGCCAAAGAAGATAGGCAAGATACCTCTGGCAAATTTAAATGCAGCAGGATTGAACTGGCCCACTATCTCGTGTACATAGCGGTGCACTATCTCACGCAGGATATCCTCCTCTGTGGTCATGGCATCTGCCTGTCCGGCATTGGCATCCAGCTTTACGATACGGCTCTTGATATTATTCCAAAACTGGCGCTCGTCCTTAGGGTCGGCCTTCCACGGCGTCTGGGTCAGGCGTATGCGCTCCTGATAGAGCACGCGCTCCAGCTCATTCTTCAGGCCTTCTTTGCCGTGATACCTGTGGATCAGCTTGTCCAGTACGGCCTGCTGCACCGCAGCGGTAAAGGCCTCAGAGTCTGTGGTGAGGCGCGCTATAGGCCACTGGGTGGTATCCTCTATGATGTATGGCAGGGGGTAGTCCTGCGGGGTGAATACTCTATAACTCATATCTGCACAGGGGTCTAGCACCTGCCTGTATAAAGTTAGAAAAAAAACAATACCAGCATCTCCGGCGCGGAGGCACCAGTTGTATAATGTTTTGTAGTTTGCACACGCACTGATGGAGGTAGTACACATATTCGGCTATATAGGCGCACTGCTCACCGGCCTCGTGCTGGGCCTGCTGGGCGGTGGCGGCGCGGCGGTCTCTATTCCTATTTTGGTATATGCCTTTGGTGTGGAGGCATCAGTCGCTACAGGGTACTCGCTGCTGATAGTGGCGTTCACAGCGCTGCTCGGCACAGTACAGAATATCCGCCTGGGCCATGTGCGCTACGGCGCTCTGGTCAAGTGCGGGCTGCCGGCCCTGGTCGCTATCTATGTGATGCGGCGTTTCCTGATCCACTCTATACCCGCTGTATTCATATCTGCAGGCAGCTTCACACTGACCAAAAATTCCTTCATCCTTTTTATCCTCTCCGTCTTTATGATCATCGTGGCGCGGAATATGATCTGGCCGAGGCAGGCAGATACAGCTGTAAAGCCTGCGCCCTACTGGTGGATATTGATACAGTCTATCGTCATTGGCTTATTCACGGGCCTGGTGGGTGCCGGTGGTGGCTTCCTGCTCATACCGCTCATCCTGTCTGTAGAGCCGATGGAGTTTCGCTATGCTACTGCCACCTCTCTGGCACTCGTCACGCTAAACTCCGGCATAGGATTCATAGGAGACCTGCAGTCCCATCAGCACATAGACTGGGGCTTTCTCGGTACCTTTGTAGTGCTATCTGTAGCGGGCGTACTGGGCGGCATAGCTATAGCCAATAAAGTAGATAATGTAAAGCTCCGCAGGATATTTGGGTACACGATGATGGCCATAGCCCTGTATATCCTGATCAGGGAGTTTGCAGTGCCATTTCGCTAACCTCCCTTCTTCCTGGCTTTGTAGCCGGCGGCCTGCAGGATGGTGAGGATCTTATCGCGATTGTCGCCCTGTATGATGATGACGCCGTCCTTCACAGAGCCGCCTACACCGCACTTTGTTTTGAGCATCTTGCCGAGTAGCCCCAGATCGTCGTCTGTGCCTATGAAATTCTCCACTACGGTAGCCATCTTGCCGCCGCCGTGCCGCTCCAGCACGAGGTAGAGGTTTTGCTGCGCAGGTGGCAGCGTAGCCTGCTCCTCACTTTGCTCCTCCCGGCGAAAGTCAGGATCGGTACTATATACTATCTGGCGGTTGTTATCTTTCTTTGACATATTCGAGACCTGAGATGTGAGGTAATTCAAATTAATACGCGTCGAGTTCCTTTGGAACAATAATATTGAGTGCATTGGGCTCTACCTCCATCTCCAGATCGTCATGCCAGATGAAGTGATCGCCATCAAAGTGGTAAACGCGCTTGGGGCTGCCGTATATCTTGATCTTCTTAGCGCGAAATGACTCCGCCTCCGGCACCAGGTCCGGCCGCTTGAATAGCATGGCGAGGAATATTTTCACGAGCCGCTTCAGCGGGAAGCTGCGCACCAATATCACATCCATGATACCATCATGCATAGAGGTAGCCGGGAATACGCCGAGCTTGTATCCAAACTGGCTGGAGTTGAACGCAGTGAACAAATAGGTCTCGCGCTCTACCTCTATATCGTCTATCTGTATTTTGGCGTAGGAAGGCTTGTAGTGGTAAAATACCTCGCGCGCGCTAGCCAGAAAGTAAGAAAAGAAACCGCGCATGACCTGAGATTTGAAGCGGCGGGCCGCATGCGCATCAAAGCCAAAGCCACCCGTACTGACGAAGTGGCCGGCGTTGGTCCTGATCAGATCGAGCTTGACTATCTTGCCGCTATTGAGTACCTCAAGGGCTTTCTTGGCGTTGCGTACAGGCATTTTGAGGTGGCCGGCCATGCCATTGCCGGAGCCGTAGGGTATCACACCGAGTGCCACATCGCTACCCCTGATACCTCGTGCTACCTCATTGATAGAGCCATCTCCACCCACAGCCACTACTACACTGTAGCCGTCCAGCACAGCCGCCGCTGCCAGCTCCGTGGCATGGCCGGCATACTGTGTATACTGGATGGTAAAATCATATTTCACATAGTCCAGATACTTGGCTATTTTCTCCGGGATGCCTTCTTTCTTGAAGACCCCCGATATGGGATTGATGATAAAAAGGATTCTCTGTCGGGACATGATTTCTTTCACTTTGTCAAAAATACGGCACTATACCTGACGAATATATACGAGATGTATTGAATCGGGCTGAAAATTCAGCGACTAGAACTTATCGTTCCATTTAGGATGCTTGGGATCGAGCAGGTAGCTGAAGCGGATAGAGACTATATTATTGTACTCTCCTTTGACGCGCGAACCCTGTACGGCATCCCTCAGCTTGAGGAATGAATAGGCAAAACGCACACCTATGCCTATCCTCCTCTTGATAAAAAAGGTAGCGCAGGCCTGGCCACTCAGGTCTATTTTGCGCGGCTGCTCGCCATTGGGCTCGGGATTTTTAGTGATGTTATTGCCCGCAGAGTCGGTCTGGCTGTAGCGGGCCAGCACGCCGAGCTGTACGCCCAGGCCAAACATGACCACCTTTTTATCGTGTACATTGATACTCACCGGCACATTGATATAGTCCATAGTGATATCATATTTATTCTTAGTGCCGTCTGAGTAGGTGGCGTAGTGCGGTTTGGCACCCTGCATGGAGTATATCAGCTCGATACTGGTAGAGAAGCGCTTGCTGAATTTGATCACCGTGCCCACCCCTACGTGTGCGCCTACCTTGCGGTAGCCGGTCTCTGCATCACCGTCTACCTGAGACAGATTCAGCCCACCTACGAAAAGCGCCTTGAAAAGAGACTCATTATTAAAGTTTGGTTTCGTCTCATCAGGTATAGGTTGATTTTGCTGATTGGGGTTGATAGATTGTACTTTTACCGCCTTTTTAGGCTTGGGCCTGACATGCACCACTGTATCCTGCTGGGCCCAGACCAGTGCCGGGAGCAGGATTATTATCCACAGTGTGAGTTTCTTCTTCATCCGGCAAATGTAAACAAACTAATTTCGTAGACAGATCAATGACGCGATTCTGACAGGAATATGATAAAGCACAACGCAGCATTTCAGAAAAAGGTAGAAGACATCCTCGGCGAGGGTGGCTATGTGGTACGCTATGAGAAGGGCAACTTCAACTCAGGCTTTTGTGTGCTGGAGAAAAAACGCGTGGTAGTGATCAATAAATTTCACTCACTGGAGGCCAAGATCAATAGCCTGGTAGAGATACTCGGCATTGTGGACCTGGATCTCAGCGAGATGTCTGACGCGTCTAAGAAGCTCCTCGGTGAGCTGACGCATACAGAGGCTACACTCCTCTAGGACTTACTTTACATTTTTCAAGTCGAATATGGCGGCTGTCATGACACCTGCTGTCTCCGTGCGCAGTCTGCTGGTGCCGAGTGATACGGGCATGAACCCTGCGAGCCGGGCTGCAGCGATCTCCTCTCCGGTGAAATCTCCCTCAGGGCCTATCATCACTATGATACTCTCTCCGACCGGGAAGCAATCCCGCAGGTGGTGGGTATGCTCCTCGCAGTAGCCTATGAACTTGTGAGCTGCATCTGCCGGCACTCCCTTGACAAACCTATCCAGCGCCACCGGCTCATGGATGACAGGCAGGTGGAGGTGCAGGGACTGCTTGGCGGCGCTGAGGGCTACTTTCTCCAGACGGTCTACCCGCAGCTCCCTGCGCTCAGACCTACGGCAGATGATGGGCGTGATCCGGTGTACACCTATCTCCGTCGCTTTCTCTACAAACCACTCCAGCCGGTCCATATTCTTGGTAGGTGCTATGGCTATATGCAGGCGGGCGGCAGGTGCCGGATCGCGCTGTAGCAGGTCGCCTATAGCGATGATGGCGCCCTTTTTAGTCAGGCTATGCACCGTGGCCGTATACAGCCCTCCCACTCCATCAAAGGCATGCAGGTCCTCTCCTACACGGGCGCGGAGCACCTGCAGGTGATGTGATTCATTATCATCCAGCGCGGCCATAGAGCCGGGTGCCGCCTGTGGGGTATAGACCAAATTCATTATGTGAAAGTAAATGTCAGCCACTGCATTTGCACAAATGTTAAAGAAAAAAACAAACATTTTGTATCTCAATCGCTGTTTAGCCGTATAAGTGAGTGTTGGACTTATTTTATTCTAAAACTCTAAGTATCAAATGAATCTCTCACCCAAGATCGCTTATATAGCCGGAGGATCTACCGGTATAGGGCTATCTATAGCTATGAAACTGGCCCAGCAGGATTATACTGTGTGCATTTTTGCCCGTGACCCATCTAAACTCCACCATGCTCAAAACACCATACAACGTGCAGGTGGCAAATGCTTCTCATACTCTGTAGATGCCACTGATGCTCATGCTGTAGCCCAAACCATGGCCTATGCTGTGCAAGAGGCCGGCGTACCGGATATCCTCTTCAACTGTGTAGGTCGCGCCATTCCCCATCGATTTGAAAATATCAGCTCCGGTATGCTGATGGATACCCTGCAGGCCAATGTAGGCAGTACCTGGCATGTGACCCAGGCCTTGCTGCCGTATATGAAAGCTAATGGAGGTGGCCGTATCATCAACACCTCCTCTATGGGCGGTCTGCTGGGTGTATATGGCTATACAGATTACGCCGCTTCAAAATTTGCCCTGATAGGTTTCTCTGAGTCACTGCGCCAGGAGCTGAGGCCTCACAATATAACAGTGCAAGTGCTATGCCCACCGGATACCGATACGCCCGGCCTGGCACTGGAAAACCGCACCAAGCCGGATGAGACGCGCGAGATATGCAATGCTGCCGGCCTCATGACCGCAGACGAGGTAGCAGCGTATGCCGTGCGCCGTATGCATAAGGATAACTTTATGATCATACCAGGCATGGATAGCAAGCTGACCTGGATACTCAAAAGGATATGGCCGCAGATCACCCATATGCTCATGGACCGCATGGTGAGCAGGGTACAAAAGCAAAACATCTCGGGTCCGGCTGTGCATGAATATCCCCGCCATCTGGCACGGGCATAAATCTACTTGCTAATACCACTCAAATTGGCCTAAATTGCCTGCGATAAAATCGTGGTATATGGCTATTTCAAACAAGATCATTTTTATCACCGGTGGCTCTACAGGCATCGGCCTGTCTATCGCGCTGGAGCTGGCAAAGAACGGCAATACGCTCTGCCTCTTTGCACGCAATGTGGCCAATCTGGAGAAAGCTAAAGCCCAGGTGGCTGCAGCAGGCGCGCCGTGCCGCACCTACTCTGTAGACGCGAAAGACTACAACAGCACCAAGGCGGCTATAGATAAAGCTGTAGCAGAAACCGGCGCACCCGACCTGCTGATCAACTGTGTAGGCCGTGCCTATCCCGAACATTTTGAGAATATCACGGCGGCTATGATGGAGGATACGATGCGCACTAACTTTAGCAGTGTGTGGAATGCCGTGCATGCTACGCTGCCGCATATGAAGGCTAAGGGTGGCAAGATCGTGAACACCTCCTCCATCGGGGGCTTTGTGGGTGTCTTTGGCTATGCTGATTACTCGGCGTCAAAGTTTGCCATTGTTGGCTTCTCCGAAGTACTGAAGCAGGAGCTGGCTAAATACAACATCAAGGTGCAGGTACTCTGCCCACCCGACACTGATACACCGGGCTTCGCAGAGGAGAATAAAACCAAACCGGAGGAGACCAAAGAGATCTCAAAGACCGCCAAACTGATGACCTCTGAGGCGCTGGCTAAAGAAACTGTAAAAGCACTCGAAGGCAATACCTTTATGATCATACCAGGTGGCGATGGCAAGCTGACCTACTGGATGAAAAGGCACTTCCCGTTCATCGTGAATATGGTGATGGATAGCGCGATCAGAAAGGTGCAGAAAGTAAAGTAACCTGCCTAGTCACGGCTATTGTGCACTTCAAAGACCGGCATCAGCGTGACAGAATTATCCGGCTGCCAGTGGATCTCCATCTGCGGCGTATATTTTATCACACGGATGGCGAAATTACCCAGATCATCCAGCGTCCATTCCTCTGTGAAACGTATCCTGACGATGTGTACCTTCTCTGACCCGACAGATATTTTGGTAGTCTCTGTCAGATCGATAGGATCGATCATGGTGACGGTGTCCAATACCGATCTTTTGTCCAGCCTGGTAGCGATCTGGCTTGCGGTGAGGTGCTTATCACCTTCCCCATCGTAGACTGTGGCTGAACCCGATTTCAGTGCTGCTGTAAGTTCCTTTACAAATGCTTTTTGGGCTACAGAGTCGCCCAGGTTCTTCATATCTACATTGTAGGAAAGGTACAGGGAGTGGCTCAAGCCCGCTTTTGCATTGGGCTGGCACCAGTAGAGTGGCTTATAGCGTAGAGGGCCATGTGGATAGAGCGGCGCGTAGGCTTGTACTTTTTTAGTGATCCCGCCAGCCTCGGTGATATGCCACTGCTGCCGTATGCGCAGAGCGCTGAGCATCTCCCACAGCTCGGACAGCTCATAATAGTTCCTCACTATCTTTAACTCTTCTTCCTGCGTTTTGGGATTGAATGATGTCACCGTATCAGAGGTGCGAAATTGTGACAGGACCGCCTGCAGTTTGATAGGCTTATTGTCATTACCATAGGCGGGTACAGTGCCGTAGTTGATACGCTGTATCAGCCGCTTAAAAGTAGTCTGCCAGATATCATAGTAGACATCGGCACCGGTCGAGTCCATGCCTGAGGTAGCGCTGGGAATGACAGGTACATCCGTAGTGACCGGATAAAGTTTTTGGGCAGATGCTATAGAAGCACCCAGGCAGTTGATGGCTAGCACCAGGAAAAGAAAGCGTGTAGGTTTAGCGTACATGGATCAGTATTGTTTCTTCTTGTAATGCAACTTCAGATTAAAAGTCACGAGAGGCAAAATTTTAACAGGCTTAAGACCTTTAGTAAAAAAGTTTGAAAGATGACTTTCTGATGAATGGCATTTGATCACTCTTCTCTGCATCGCACTTCAAATAAAGGTGCCCAAGAGGTATACTTTCCTGAAGCGCTGTGCACTAAAGTCATGGGCGAGTATTTTATTACTTTTATATTAAAATTTCCGCGATCATCCACTAGCCACTCTTCCGTGAAGAAGACTTTGATCATTTGTACTTTTTCTGCCCCCCTGCTGACTGCTGTCATTTCCTCCAAACTCGTGGAATCAATAAGAGGAATAGTATCCACCCCTGATTGAACTTCCAGCGCGCTGCTGATATCTGCTACAGAAAGGCGGGCACCGTTATGGCGATCGTAAACACTGGCCTTTCCCAATCTTAGGTTTTCCTTCAGTGAGTTGATAAACTCCTTTTGTACAGTACTATCTCCCAGCGTTTCGATATCTACAAAGTAACTCATCACAAACGTACGGCTACTACCTTTGATAGAATCGGGGCCTATCCAGAAAAGCATCTTATCGCTAGTTTTACCATACATGTCATAGGGTGCGTATGACAACACTTTTTTATTGATGACACCAGTATTACTTATATCCCATTGCTGCCTGATCCACATAGCATTTATCAGGTGGTATAGTTCCGGCTGGATATAAAAATGCATCATCAGCTTTTGCTCTGGTGTCATATATCTACGACCAGACATATCAAGGTAATTGCCCGTTTGATAATTTAACCTTACATCGTCTAGATTGACAATCTTACCCGTGTCATCGTAGATGCTTATTTTCTGCTGGTAGATATTTTCTACAAGTCTTTTGAGCGTACCAGCCCAGATGTCATAGTAAACGTTGGTCCCTGACGCACTGACGGCAGAAGTAAAAGAGCTGATAATAGGTATATCTATAGTGACCGGAAACACCTGCTGCGCGGAAAGCCGAAAAACCTGAGCGCATACGAAAACAAATGAAAGGATAAGACGACTACGTGATGACATAATATTGGAATTACTTCACAATATATAATTCATCATCCTGACAATAGTCACAAATCAGATTATCCCTTCAGGTAGCCTATCTGCTTGCCCACTTTCTCAAACTTATCCAGGATAAACTCGAGGTGGCTCTGCTCGTGCGTGGCCATATAGCTGGTACGTAGCATCTGCATACCCGGAGGTGTGGCAGGCGAGATAAATGCATTGACAAAAACGCCCTCGTCATACAGTTTGCGCCAGAAGAGGAAGGTCTCCTCATCGCTACCTATAAATACAGGCACAATGGCGGTCTGTCCCTCCGGTACATTAAATCCGATACTGCGCAGGCCCTCACGGATAAACTGTGCATTGGCGGAAACTTTCTGCGCCAGCTCCGGCTGCTCTATCAGGATATCGAGTGCCGCATCAGCCGCTGCTACAGAGGCCGGTGTAGGCGAGGCGCTGAAGATCAGCGCGGGTGATTTATGCTTGAGATAGTTGATCACCTGCTCATCGCCCGCTACGAAACCGCCGAGCGAGGCGAGTGTCTTGCTGAAAGTACAAACGATCAGGTCAGTGTCTTCTTCCACACCAAAGTGAAACGGAGAACCCTTGCCCTGCGGGCCCATCACGCCAAAGCCGTGGGCATCATCCACGAGCAGCGCTGCACCATATTTCTTAGCCATTTCGCTGATGCCATCCAGGCTGGCTACGGTACCGAAAGTAGAGAACACGCCGTCGGTTACTACAAACTTGCCGGCGTCCTCGGGCAGCTTGGCCAGTTGCTTCTCCAGGTCGGCTACGTCGTTGTGCTTGTAGCGGATGATCTGCGTACCGAGGCTGGCGGCGAGCATATTGCCTGCCTGTATAGAGGCATGATTGTCACGGTCAGAGAGGATGTAATCCTTGCGGCCCACCAATGGGAAGATCACTCCCTGACCCGCCTGAAAGCCGGTGCTGAATAGCAGGGCAGATTCCTTGCCCATAAATTTAGCCAGCTTGTTTTCCAGATTGATGTGCAGATCTATAGTGCCCGTGAGAAAGCGGGAACCGGAGCAACTGGTACCGTATTTCTCCAGTGCCTGGCGGGCTGCCTCCTTTACCTTAGGGTGTGCGGTCAGGCCGAGGTAGTTGTTTGACCCGGCCATCACGACCTGACGGCCCTCCATCATGACCACCGGCCCCTCGCTCTCCTGGATAGGGCGGAAGTAAGGGTAGAGTCCTGCCTGCTGGACCTCATAGTTGCGGGTATATTCAGCGCACTTATCGAATAACGGTTTCCTGATCTTAGTCACAAGCATAGCTTTTGGGAGTTTAAAGGATAAAGTTGGCCATTATTTCGCTTAAAAAATAATACCGTTGACTGAAACTACGCTAATCACCGACCAAATGGGTCATTTCATGGGTGAATGGGCTCGGGAGTGACTATCAAAGATCATATATATGGAAAGGGTTGAATATTAAATAATAGTGGCGCCAAATGAGCATTTGCCTGACTGACTCCGGCGCTCGGACCGCTCGTTTAATACAGAAAATCAGCTTGTTCATGTATTTTTTGAGGGATAAAGTCAGGCATACGTGACGTATTTTTAGAGCAAATAAATTTTACCGGAGAGCATCGAGTCCAGGAGGGCTTACGTCTTTGTTAAAACCGAACATCCCGATAACCACCATTTATGAAGTATCTTCTATACCTGCTTGTACTTATAAGTTCATTTTCTGTAAAGGTACAGGCGCAGTCCTTTCCTAACCCCAGTACGCTATCTACAGGTCAGGGCACACCGGGTGGCTATGATCCTATATGGACCGTGTCTCAGTGGTACTCTACCAATCCACCCAATCCTATGGGCCTGACCTATACGCCCGCACTGATCAATAACAACTGTGCGCCGGGATCATGGGTAGATCCGGCCAGCCTGACACCCCCAGCCAATAATGGCAACTGGATAACAGGCACTACTACCTCCTGCTCTAATAACTATAACGACGGCTACCTCTACTTTCGTCTCACGCTGAACCTACCTACTGACTGCAATGGCAATAGCGTGACCACTGCTGGAAACTACGTACTATACCTATCCGGCTATGTAGACAATCAGATCACGGACGTATTTGTCAATGGTGCCAGTACCGGTATCAGCGGGGGTGGATTTTCTGCCGGCTCACAGCTCAATATCACGCTACCCGGCCCCTGGATACAAGGAACCAATTATATAGATGTGCAGGTGTATAACTATCCAAACGGCGGCAATAATAACCCCTATGGCCTGCTGCTGGTAGCCAATACACAAGCCAGTAGTACAGCTGACGGCGATGGGGACGGTATACCAGACATCAATGATCAGTGTCCATGTACACCGGGCCAGGCGCCGAGTGGCTGCCCGCCTGCATCTATCTCAGGCAATACGACACTATGCGCTGGCGAGAGCACCACCCTCACGGCCAGCGGTGGCGGCACCTATACCTGGAGTACGGGCGCCACGACTGCTGCTATCACTGTCACGCCGGGCAATAGTACTCCATACAGCGTCACTACTACCCAGAGTAGTGGCTTTACCAGCTCTGCCGCTGTGAATGTCACGGTCAACTCCCTGCCGACACCATCTATCACACCGGCCTCAGTAGCGATATGTGCAGGCAGCAGCACTACACTCACTGCCAGCGGAGGCACAGGCTATACCTGGAATACTGCTGCTACTACAGCGGCCATCACAGTATCGCCCGCGGGGACGACCTCATTCACGGTGACTGTGACAGACGCCAATAACTGCACCGCATCTATCTCGCGCAGTGTCACGGTCAACTCCCTGCCTACACCATCCATCACGCCGACATCGGTAGCGATATGTGCAGGCAGCAGCACTACACTCACTGCTAGCGGAGGCACAGGCTATGCCTGGAATACCACGGCTACAACAGCGGGCATCACAGTATCGCCTGCGGGAACAACATCCTACACGGTGACTGTGACAGATGCCAATAACTGCACCGCATCTACCTCGCGTAGCGTCACGGTCAACTCCCTGCCTACACCATCTATCACGCCTGCCTCGGTAGCGATATGTGCAGGCAGCAGTACTACGCTCACTGCAGGCGGCGGTACAGGCTATGCCTGGAATACCTCTGCGACTACAGCGGCCATCACAGTATCACCCGCAGGGACGACCTCATACACAGTGACGGTGACAGACGCCAATAACTGCACGGCTTCTACATCGCGTAGTGTCACGGTCAACTCCCTGCCTACACCATCCATCACGCCGGCATCGGTAGCTATCTGTGCAGGCAACAGTACTACCCTCACTGCGGGTGGTGGTACTGGCTATGCATGGAGTACCACAGCTACTACAGCGGCCATTACAGTGTCACCCGCAGGGACAACCTCATATACAGTCACGGTGACAGACGCCAATAACTGCACTGCATCTACCTCTCGTAGTGTCACGGTCAATTCACTGCCTACACCATCTATCACGCCGGCATCTGCAGCTATATGCCCCGGCACCAGCGCCGGCTTCACAGCGAGCGGAGGGGTGAGCTATCTATGGAGCACCGGGGATGCTACAGCAGCTATGAGCGTTACACCATCTTCTGCGGGCACGTATGATGTGACGGTGACAGATGCTAATAACTGCTCCGCAGCTACCTCAGCATCTGTGACGATCAATCCTGCCCCTGTGGCATCTATCACACCACCAGCCACCGCCATCTGCGCCGGAGATGCAGCGACACTCACAGCCGGCGGGGGCAATAGCTACAGCTGGAGCAATGGTGACATCACTGCTGCTACATCCGTATCGCCATCCGGCACTGCTACCTATAGTGCTACTGTGACCGACGCCAACAACTGTACCGCCAGCGCTACGGCTACCGTCTCCGTGAATCCACTACCCGTACCAGGCATCAGTCCCGCCTCACCGGCGGTATGCACAGGTAGTAGCATCACCCTGACTGCATCCGGTGGCACAGCATATGCCTGGAGCACCACAGATATGACCGCTGCTATCGCCGTATCGCCGTCAGCGGCGACCGCATACTCAGTGACGGTCACCGATGCCAATAACTGCAGTGCTGTAGCATCTACTACGGTAGCAGTCAATCCTCTCCCTACCGCTACGATCAATCCGGCTGCCGTATCTGTCTGTGCAGGATCAGGCACGACACTGACTGCAGGCGGTGGCACGAGCTATATATGGAGTACCGGCAGCAGCAGTGTATCTATCAGTCCTGCACCGGCGGGCACCACCACCTACGATGTGACCATCACGGATGCTAACTCCTGTACGGGCACCACCTCCGCTACTGTCACTGTCAATCCGCTCCCCGTGCCGGCCATCACTACTGCCGTCTCTCAGCTATGCGTAGGAGGTACTACTACGCTGGATGCGACAGGCGGCGCGAGCTACCTCTGGAGCGATGGCAGCACGACAGCATCCGTTTCCGAGTCTCCTGCTACTACGACCACCTATGTGGTGACCGCGACAGACGCCAATAATTGCTCGGCAGCTGCCTCGCAGCTTATCACAGTCATACCTGCTATGAACCTGATGGCCACTCCTGCTATGGTGACCTGCAATGCGGGCTCAGATGGCAGTATCATCCTGACCATATCAGGCGGACAAGCACCGTATACATACATCTGGAGTAATACTGCCACCGCTCAGAATATCAGTAACCTGGCCGCGGGTAGCTACGCCGTCTCTGTCACTGACAATGCGGGCTGCACCGCCACCACAGGTACTGCTGTAGCCGAGCCTACTGCGGTCACGCTGACACCTGTCACGACTGATCCGCTGTGTGCGAGCCTGGGAGATCAGGGCAGCATAGCCCTGACGGCGGCAGGCGGTACGCCTTCCTATACCTATCTATGGGCAGATGGCTCTGTAGCTGCTTCCCAGCAAAACCTCGGTCCCGGCACCTATGATGTCACCGTGACGGATGCACAGGGCTGCTCGGTAGCTGCATCTGCGATCCTGTCATATTTGTATGACTTTACCATTCAGGCCACACCAGCTATCCGCATAGACCTGGGAGATAATGCTACCCTTTCCTATGCTGTGACAGGGCGCTCCGGTACGCTGAGCAGCCGCTGGACACCGGACTATGGCCTGAGCTGCTCAGACTGCGCAGCTCCTGTAGCAGCACCGGGGCAGACCACGCTGTATCAGGTCAAAGTTTCTAATGATGCGGGCTGCACTGCCAGTGATACGACTACTGTGATAGTCGTAGCCAACTACTCAGTATTCATCCCAAATGCCTTCACACCAAATGATGATGGCACCAATGACTACTTTGAGTTTTATGCCAATAAAAAGTCCGTAAAGCTGGTAGATGTTGAAATATTTGACCGCTGGGGCGAGTCGGTTTTCCGCAGCAACGATATCAACTTCCGTTGGGATGGCACATTCCGGGGTGCAAAGGTAGAGCCGGGCAGTTTCGTCTGGCAGATGAATATCACATTCATAGACGGCCATAGCACCGCAGTGCAAAAAGGCTCGCTGACCGTGATCCGGTAAACGAGCCTTTGCCTGTAAGTTTATTTTTTAGATTACCTCCTGCGGGTAAAGATCGAGATGTAGTAGAGCAGTGTGACCAGCGAACCAAGCGCAGCTACCACGTAGGTCATAGCAGCCCATGTCAGGGCATCTTTGGCCTGGGCGTGCTCAGCCGGAGAGGTAGTACGACTACTATCCAGCCATGCCAGCGCACGGTTTGAAGCGTCAAACTCTACAGGCAGTGTGATAAAGGCAAACAGCGTAGTAAGTGCAAAGAGGCCGATGCCAATGAGCAATACTGTCACACCAAATGCACCGGCAAAACCCAGCAACACTGCACCGGCCAGGAGTATCCATTGCACCCAGTTGCTGGCAAAGGTGACCAGCGGCACAGTGGAGGTACGCAGGCCGAGCCAGAAGTAGGCACGGGCATGCTGCACGGCGTGACCGCACTCATGAGCAGCTACGGCAGCCGCCGTTACACTATTGCCGCTATATACTTCCGGCGAGAGATTTACCGTTTTATCAGCAGGATTGTAGTGATCGGTCAGCTTGCCTTCTACAGACTGTACCGTCACGTCGTAGATGCCATTGTCATGCAGCATCTTGATAGCTACCTCTGCGCCGGTCATATTGCCAGCAAAAGGTACGCGTGAGTATTGCTCCATTTTAGATTTCAATCTCGCCTGTACGAACCAGCTCACACCGAGTATCAGCAGCAGGATTATACCAAAAGAACCCATTGTAAAGTTGTTTTTATGTCATGTGGCAAAAGCTGTGCTAAAAGCATCTGCCCTGTCGTTTTGTCAGTCGTGGTGATTGTCCGAAATATTTTATATTCATGAAATTTTATAAAAAATCCGATGAAACTAAGGCCCTTCTTCCTCGTCGTCATCATTCTTACCCTCATTTCGCGCCTGGCACTTCTCGGCACCGGTGCTATCAGCTCTCCGGACGAGGATAGGTATATCAGATCTTATATCGGGCTCCAAGCGCTCGTAGAAAAGGGCAATGTCTCCTCTTTTTGCTCCAATATCGTGATCAACCGGGGCATCCCTACCAATCAGATCATCCAGCTGATACCCAATAGTATTCAATTGGTTTTGCAGAGAGCAACGGGCCTACATCCTGAAAATCCAGCCTCACTGCTTATCGCGCAAGCCTTCGGGTTCCTTGTTTTCCTGATCATTGTATTCCTTTTCTTTAAAATACTGGTCCTACTCACCGGAGACGCCACATACGCGCTCGGCATCACTGCTGTACTTGTGCTATTCACCAATATGAGCATATATGCCCGCCACCTCTACCCATACGAAAATGCACTGATGATGTCACTCCTGTGCATCTACTATTTCCTCCGTTCTGACTTTGAGAAAAATCCCTTCCGGGCATTTGTACTGGGGCTTTTATGTTCCCTCACATTCGGTACTTATCCTGGATTCTATTTCCTACCCGCTCTGATAGCTGGTACTTTCGTATTGCACCGCAGCAACTGGCGTGACTTTAAAAATCTCGTAAAGCTGGCCATATTTTTTGTAGCAGGGTTCCTCACGGTCACGATAGGATTTGAAATAATAGCCCGTATCGGGCACACCTCATATATCATGTCTCTCAAATCATCCGCAGAGCTCATCACTCAGGGCGATTATTCCCAAGGATTTAGCTTTGTACCTATATACCTCTATGAGGTAGAAGGTGCATCTGGTGTAGCTATACTTTCATTGAGCTGCCTGAGCCTTGCACTGGCTGTCAGGGCCATCCTTTCCCGCCGCGCTGGCAATTTTGAGTCGATAATCCTCATGGCTTTTGCCGGCATTCTCTTCCATGCCTCACAGTGTTATTTCCTCCACAAAATGGTGTGGTATGGCAGGCTTGTGCATTTCTACGTCCCATTGCTTGTCATATCCTCTTCCTATTTGGGCTATCGCTTCATGCAAATGAACCCGCGGAAAAATTGGGTACTCGTAGGATTTATAGTTGTGGGCATTTCTCATTTCGCACCATTCATGTATACGATGCTATTCCAGGTCGGCTACCCTAAAAACATGCTCTATGACAATAGGGTAAATACAGTTGCACTATCAGCAGATCATTTCATAAACAAATTTGAAATGACCAATAACATTGACAAAGTGCCTGACTATGCTAAAAGCTACAAGTCAGTGACATGTCTGCCACCAGCTTACAGTGCAGATTATTACTCTCAGGATACAAATTTCACGCTCATCAACTGTGCCTTCATATGGCCTGACAAAGAAAAGCCTGGTTTCCCGGGGCCGGTCCATTCAGATCCTGCCTATCATCTCGTCGCTTCAGCACCTTACTTTGCTACATATACGCCCTACTTGTTTGAAGGATTCAATAAAGCGGAGCGCGTACGGATGAATGCCACTCCTACAGTGATCGAGATTTACAAGTACGCTCCGGTAAAATAACGCCGCCAAAAACTACGACTTCTGGAATCTGCGTACTATCACCCCACTATCGCTGTTGATCTTTAGCACATAGGAGCCGGAGGCGAGCCAGGCTAAATTCAGACTGAAGTAATCTCCATTGCCGGAAGGAATACTCTGCGTTAGGATCAACTTGCCCTGCAAGTCATATATCTCAAAACTGAGCCGGTGATAGCTGTGAGAGTCATACCAAATGGCAAGGTCATTCCGGACCGGATTGCTCAGCACCTGTAGGAAATTTTCAGCATCTGCCGCAGGTAGCCTCCTCACAGTGTTGCCTGCAGAGATCAGCCACAGCTCAGGATCTATCTGTATAGAGTCTATGGTAAAACCGACAGCCGCCGTAAACTCCTGGCCTGAGCTGGTATGATCCAATACGATGGTCGTATCCTGCTCCTTGCCGTAAACTCTGACAGGCACTTTCATTTTGAAAAACGGGAATGCCGGATTGCTGGACGCCTCAGAGAGTTTCATGCTCAGGCTGCTGCCCTGCTGTGACCAGTCCAGCGCATACGAAGGATAGCCGCCATTGTAATACCATTGGTCAAAAAACCAGGTGAGATCCTGTCCGCTCTGCGCTTCAAAATGAGACTTCAGTGCTTCCGTACCGGAAAAGGAATACACCAGTGAGGTATCGGCCGCGTAGCTTTTCAGCGCGGCAAAGAAAGCGCTGTCTCCTATCTGCCATCTCATCATATGCAGCAGGTAGGCACCCTTGGAGTAACTAAGTGAATTATCAAATATGCGCCCGACTGATGCCGTATCATCACAAAGCACGGTGCCATTATCACCTCTTATCGCTCTCTTCAGCGAGGTACTGCGCCAGCCATACCACCACTCAGGCGCCAGCCGCTCATAGCAGATGCCTGACAGGTAGGTAGCGAAGCCTTCATTCAGCCAGATCTCTGACCAGCTCTCACAGGTCAGCTTGTCTCCAAACCACTGATGCGCCATCTCGTGATTGATCAGTTCGAAATCAGGCAGTACTATGAAGCTCATGGTCTGGTGCTCCATACCACCGCCCCAGCCAAACTCTGCATGGCCGTACTTCTCCCTGATAAAAGGATAAGGCCCAAACAATGATGAGTATAACTGGAGAACATGTGCCACATTGCTATCTGTAGCCAGCCAGTCCTCCTCCTCCTCCGGGAAGAAATAATTCAACTGCGTGATATTGCCATAGGGAGAGGCTACCTGAAACGTGTGCTCCTCATAGTTGCTCACAGCCATGCCTATGAGATAGGTGGCTATAGGGTACCTGTGCCGCCAGTGATAGGTGACCGTATGGCCTACTATCTCACTATCCGTCATCAGGCCATTAGACCCGGCGTGAAATCCATCGGGCACATTGATATAAAAATCCAGAGAGTCTATCTTGTCCTTCAGGGTCATTTTGCTGGGCAGCCAGTCACGGGCGCCATAGGGCTCAGAGAGCGTCCATAGCAGCGGCACCGTATCGTAATGGGTACTCGTCATAAAAGATCCAAAACCATTCTCCGGAGGCACACCGCTATAGTAGACCGCCACAGAGTCCAGCGATGATACTGCCGCGGGGAGATCGATCGTGATCGCATTGCCGGTATGCCTGAATGTGGCCAGCCGTGCTCCGTGATAGTAGATAGAATCTACAGACAGGCTATCTGTGAGGTCAAAGGCAATCTCTGTCAGTGATACCAGCGGCCGGAAATAAGAGATGACACTCCCAGCTATGTATCTGACAGTGGGGTCTACCTTTACAGCGATGCGGTGGTACACTAGGTCATAGTTGCCAGTAGGGGCCAGACCGATAGAGTCAGCACTTTCAGTTTTGAAGGAGCGGTGCGTGTACGTACCGGGCTCAAAAGAATGGCATACCTGTGCACTGAGGCCGACGGCCATGAGCAGCGATACTACCAGAAAGACCAGGGAAAAAGCACCGGTACGAGGCATGATTAAAATTAATCATTACCCGCTGGATATTCAAAGTAGTTGCGCTCTGTCTCCCAGAGTTTAACTTTCAGGTCGTACTTGCTATCCAGTTTGGCGCGTATACGGTCATAGACCACCACTACTATATTCTCCCCGGTCGGGTTGAGGGTTTTAAACTCTGCTATATCTTCATTGAGGTTAGAGTGGTCCAGTGGCTCCAGCACCTCAGTGCGCAGTATCTCATTGAGAACGGCAATATCTATCACAAATCCTGTCTCCTGATCTATCTCTCCGGTCACCTTTGCCTCTACATAGTAGTTGTGGCCATGATAGTTAGGATTGCTGCACAGGCCAAAGACCTCTTTATTCTTCTCATCACTCCAGTCCCGGCGCGCCAGTCGGTGAGCCGCATTGAAGTGCATTTTGCGATAGACGGATACTCTCATGCGTCAAAAATAGGATAAAAGCCTATACACTATTTATATTTCCATAGCACTATATGGCAGGCGAGCCCAAATTTATGGCAGTACCAGCCTGGCTTTCTCAGGTGCTATACCTATAGTAGCTACCATACCAGAGTTAAACTTTAAATAGTCAGACTCGATCCCATCAGAAAAGATCACTCCATGTGATGGCATAAAGGATTCTATGCTGAGCTTTATATCTCCCGATAGCACACCTGCCTGAATGCCCGTTTTCGAAGTTTTGCTCGCAAAAGGTTCTCTGACGGCAAACATCAACTGATCATCCTTGAGGCGCACCCGTTTGTTCTTGCCATCAGCCTTCTCTACAAATCTATACATGCCATATGACATATTGAATATAGAACTGAGCCAACCCGTCGATCCGGCCTGTGTCGATACGATGATGCCGGATGAAGATTGGTTCTCCGCGGCCTTGCCGTAAGATATCTTGTAGCGCGCTGATATATGGCTGGAAGCTCCGATGAAAAGATCATTAAATGCCAGCAGCCGCTGCCCGTCATTGAGCCTGGCTTCGGCAAATGAAGCAATGCGCGAATTATAATCACCCTTTATCACAGCCTCTGCGACCGGCGCTACCTCATCCGGTGTGAAGGGCAGCAGAACGCCATCATATCTCTCTTTATCAGGATTGATAGCAACGATCGGGATATTGGTAGCATACTTGGCAGTATTGGCTACCAGACCGTCCTGACCTATGACGATGACTACCTGACGATCATTAAAAATGAAAGATGGAACAAAGCTGCGCTCCAGTATTTTGTGCTTCAGCACAGCAGAAAGATGTCGCTGCACCTGATCGAGTGACCTGTGAAACTGCTCATGCTCCAGCTCATAATCTGAAAAATCACCACCGAGCCGCTCTATATAAAACCTGGCCTGTGCCCGGGTATTAAACCGCTCTATCAGAGACTCCAGCCGAGTTTTATTTTTTACGATTATCGCATAGTCGATCTCCATTGCTATTTGTCGTCTTTGAGCAGCGTATCGAGCAGATCCGGAGTGATATTGAGGTGGCCTATCTTATCTGCATTCTCTGCCAGCTGGCGAAATGCAAGCGCTATATTAAATTTTGCATCACCATTACTATTGAGCGCTGTCAGTGTCTTCCAGTCTACGCCTTTATATGGCTTTAGCATGGCCTCTATCTGGTAGCCTTGCGTATCAGCTTCTTTCCTATCATTTGCCGCTTTCTGATCTATCAGGTTCTTGCGTTGGTTTTCTACCGATATGTCGGCCTGCACTTTCATTTCACGCAGCTTTCTATCATTCTCTGCTTTTTGTACGTCGGCTTCCATTCTTTTCTCAGAGATCTGCTTCTTCTTTTCCTCTACTGCTATTTCGGTATTGAGTTCGCTCTCTTTGATCCTCCGCTCCTGCTCCACAGCAAAGTTTCTGCGGCCGTATATAGCCTGATCGGCCTCCTGCTGCAGCTGCTCGCGGGTCTCCGTCTCCAGGGCGCGCTCCATCTCAGGTGTAGCCCTCACACCCAGAATACTGACACTCAGGATATCAATACCGAGCATAGATATAGCCTGCGAGGCAGCCAGACCCTCTGTGATACGCTGCTCGATGGTCTTTGCAGAGCGGATGGCATCTTTCAGGCCCAGCGAATGGATATAAGTAGAGGTAGATGTCTGCGCATCATTGATGATCCGTTGATTTAATTTTTCGCTGTCATCCTTCTTGTATATACCTTTTTCATCCACTGTGAAATCCAGCAATTCTGCCAGCAGTTTTGGGTTGCTGATCTTGTAGGATATCTGACCCTGTATATTGACTGTCTGGTAGTCTTTGGTCGTCTCGCTAAAAATAAAGGGAAGATTGTTGCTGCCCATCGGCACTGCCGAGATAGAGGTAGTAGGCGAGAAATAAAAGAAAGAAAGACCACGGCCTTCCTTGTCGATCTTGCCGTTTGTAAATTTGATCACATAGGTCATGGAGTCAAACTTGATATAATTTATACCAAACATATTGTTGTTTTATAAGGTAAAAAGATGCTTTTGCGCATACCACAATATAGATATTTCGGTGATTTATAAAAGTATGAAACATGAACAGCCAGCGTAAGACCTTTTCGGGCTTGTCTTGATACCGGTTTCATTGAGAGCACACATTTACCTTTCCTCTGCCCCAGTCTACGCTATACACTCCCCCAAATAACAATTAAACATTTTCATCCTTGTCAGGTGCGGGAGGTGCTTGTATCACCACTTCCGGCGCAGGCGCTGTCAGCGGCTGCAGGATGATCTCCGGCGTATCATCTATATACTCGCGGCGGTATATCTGTAGCAGTATCATAAAATACGATATCAGCAGCGGCCCGAAAATAAGCCCTAGGAAGCCGAAAAGTTCTATACCGATCACGAGGCCAAAGAATGTGACAAGCGGGTGCGTATTGCCAAATTTCTTTAGCATGGAGAAGCGTACCAGGTGCTCTACATTCACCAGCAATAGCCCGTTGTAGATAGCCGCGCCGATACTACCGCCCGGCTTGCCGCTGATGTACATATAGATACAGACAGGTATCCATACCACCGCCGCACCTATGATGGGGATCATAGAGGCAAAACCGGTGATCACTCCCCAAAAGAAGGGCTGGTCCATACCAAATATCCAGAAACCGATCCATGCTATACCCGCCTGGATCACGATCAGCACCGGTATACCTATCACATTGGACATGGTCTGTATCCGTAGCTCTCTCAGTAGTATTAGTGTATTATCATTATTGAAAGGGGAATACTGCAGCACCAGCCGCTCCATACTGCGTCCCTCCATCATCATAAAGTACAGCAGAAAGTAGAGCACTGCTATCTGTGTAAAGGAACTCAGTGTGGCCGAGAGCAATACCGGTATGAAGTCAGCGCCCGCAGCAGTCACCTTGCTGATAGACTCCTGGGAGATGAGGTTGACGCCATAGCCTGCTGAGAGGCGCTCATTCCACCCCTTCACTATATCGAGAAACTCGGCATAGTGCTCCACCAGGTACTGCGCCTTGGATGATAGCATAAAGGATAGCAGCCCCACCGGTATCAGCACGACGATCATAGACACCACTATCAGGGCTGACACTGCCAGGGCTTTGTGCCAGCGGCGCTGCTCCGTGAGATAGTGCAGCGGCTGCCGGAATACGATGTACAACGTAGCAGCTCCGAGAAAGGAGCTGATGTAATCCCTCAGCATATACCCCAGTATGCCAGCCAATATGGTAAGCACCGCGAGGAAGTAAAACTGCTTTACACTATCGTTTGAGAATCCTTTCATGCGCATTTTCAGCTAATATACATCAGTTTGCGCCAGCCTGCTGTGGATAGGTGTTTGTGTATTTTTCCTTACTTTGCTGCAAAGGCTGCTGCGTGCTGCAAAAAAAAGATGCCATAAACTTTCTGCTGTGCTTCATGATCCTGCTATCATCGGGATATGCCTTTTCATTGGAAACGTATGGCGATGACAACCCATACACGGGATACGACTACACCCGTCTGGACTCCGCTATCCAGAGTACCAGGGCCCGCTATGCACGGTATCCTGCCAGCGCCGCGCTGATCCGCCAGCTCGCAGACCTCTATACCGCCACATCTGAGACAGACTCCGCACTCATGTACTGGCAGCGCCTGGCTCTCCTGCAGCCGGCCAATGACACGCTACCCTACCGGCAGGCACTCCTGCTATACGACGACAAACGCTATGACAGTGCATATGCTGCCGTCAAAAGGAGCCTATCTCTCCGCGGAGACAATCTGGACTACCTCACCCTCGCCGCTATCACGGCCTATCGGCTGCATCAGACAGATTCTGCACTGGTCTGCAGCAGGCAAGCGCTGGCCATAGACCGGCGCAATATCAATGGACTGCTGATCTCCGGACTCTGCCTGCGTGACCAGCATCGCTATGAGGACGCGCTCATACAGTTCAGCCACTGCCTGGAGGCAGACCCGTCTAATACAGATGCGCTCATACACCGGGCAGAGATATTTGTACTATCAAAAAACTATGACAACGCCCTGAGGGACTACTCCGCTGCACGCGCCGACCTGAGCGAAAATGCTGACGTAATCAATAACATAGGAATCTGCTACTACCAGTCTGGCAGCTATAGCCAGGCCATAGGTTTCTTTCAGAAAGCAATACAGATGAACAGCCGCCAGCCGGAGGGCAACTATAACAAAGGCATCACCAACTATAAGCTGCATCAGTTTGACTCTGCATCGGCCAGCCTGCGTACAGCAGGCATCGTATGGGACTCCTGCCAGACAGACAGCTGCCACGCACGCTACCTCGATGCCATCTACTACCTCGGCATGTGCTACAAGAAAACGGGCAAACTGACCGAGGCACAGCAGCAATTTGAATTTCTGCAGAAAGAGCACTACAAGACCGATCTCACTGATGAGATACAGCATATCCGCTATGCACTGTACTTCTCCAGAAACTGGTACTATATCCTGCTGGGCGGCATCATAGCGATCGCACTCATCATAGCAGTGATCCGCATGTTGCGCCGGTAGCTCTGTCCGCTACTTACTGCTGTGCACCCTTGGCATTCAGGCGAGCCTGATGGCCTTGCTGCTCCTTGTGCAGTTTGCGTGCATATACCAGCTCCAGTATGATAGGGAATATAAGCAGTGTAAAGATAGTATCTGTGACCAGGCCACCGATCATGACGCGTGCCAGCGGGCGCTGCGTCTCAGAGCCGATACCGGTGCTGATAGCCGCAGGCAGCAGGCCTATAGCGGCCATCATGGCTGTCATCACTACGGGTCGGATACGTGTGCGCACCGTGCTCTCTATACTATCTACCAGAGAGTACCCCATCTGCATATACTCGTGGAAGCCTGATATGAGCAAGACGCCATTCTGCACGCAGACCCCGAAGAGGGCGATAAAGCCCACACCGGCAGAGATACTGAAGTTGGTACTGGTGAGCAGCAGCATCCATATACCGCCTATGAGGGCAAATGGCACCTTGAGTATCACGAGGCCTGCATCCTGGAAGCTGCCAAATGTGATAAAGAGCAGGATAAAGATCACCGTGAGGCTGATAGGTACCACCTGGCCGAGGCGCTTCTGGGCGCGGACCTGATTTTCAAATTCTCCCTTCCACTCCATGCTCATGCCTTTGCCCAGCTTGATCTTGTCTCCCACTTTCTTCTGCGCCTCAGCTATCGTACTGCCAAGGTCACGGCCACGCACAGAAAACTTCACGGCACAGAAGCGCTTATTGCCTTCGCGATAGACGAATGCTGGACCCGTCACAGTATGGATACGTGCTATCTCTTTGAGCGGCACCTTGGTACCCGTCAGGGTAGGCACCATCAGCATACCTATGGCACCCTCATCCTCACGGTACTCTGGGCTGTAGCGCACGCGTATATCAAACTTGCGCTCGCCCTCATAGATCTGTGTAGCACCCTTGCCACCTATAGCCATCTCTATCACCGCCTGCGCATCTGCAGTAGCTACCCCATAGACGCCCATCTTCTCCTGATTGAGCTCTACACGCAGCTCCGGCTGGCCTATGAGTTTGACCACGCCGAGATCCTCTACCCCCTGTACATGCTCCAGTATGTGCTGCGCAGAGTCTGCCAGCTCCTCCAGCTGGAAGAGATCTGTGCCATATATCTTCACCGCCAGCGATCCCTTCACGCCGCTCACTGCTTCTTCCACATTATCCATGATAGGCTGGGAGAAGTTGAACGAGATACCCTGAAACTCTGCAAAGCGCGCCTGCATCGAGTCTATGAGCTGATCCTTGGTTATATTCCTGGTCCACTCTTCCTTAGGCTTCAGATCTACGTGAAACTCTATATTAAAGAAGCTGGTCGGGTCAGTACCGTCATTAGGACGGCCGGTCTGCGACATCACTCCCCTGATCTCAGGATATGACACCATTATCTTCCTAAGCTTTTTGGTCATCTCTACAGACTGGTCCAGAGAGGTGCTGAGCGGCATATTGGCGCGGATGTATATCGCACCTTCATTGAGGTGCGGCAGAAACTCCGTACCGAGGAAGTTGAAGCTGACGAGACCGAATATCATGATGACTGTAGCTACAGCGAGGCTTGTTTTACCATTCTTGAAGGTAAAGCTAAAGCCCGCGAAGATCTTATTCTGGATAAATTCTACGAAGACATTGTGCTTCTCTTTTACATTCGTATTGAGCAGGATGCTGATCAGTACCGGCACCAGTGTGAGGGTAAAGATCAATGCACCCAGCAGCGCAAAACCCAGTGTCCATGCGAGTGGAGAGAACATCTTGCCTTCTACCTTCTGGAAGGAGAAGATAGGCAGCAGCGCCGTGATGATGATCATCTTGGAGAAGAAGACAGCCTTTGCCTTTTCGCCACCTATGCGCTTGATCATTCCGAGCTTGGACAGTTTATTGAATCGCTCCGGCCCGTACTTATGCGCCAGCTCATCCAGCGCCACAAAGAGCCCCTCTACCATCACCACCGCACCGTCTATAATGATACCAAAGTCTACCGCGCCCAGCGAGAGGAGATTGGCCGTCATGCCTTTCATCTTCATACAGAAGAAAGCAAAAAGCAGGGCCAGCGGGATGATGATGGATACGATCACCGTAGTGCGCCAGTCCAGCATAAAGACAAAGACGATCACTGTCACCAGAAAGATACCTTCCAGCAGGTTGTGCAGTACGGTATGGGTAGTATAGTTGATCAGTGTACCGCGGTCGTAGAAGGTATCTATTTTGACATCTGCCGGTAGTATCACATCGTTGAGTTCACTTACCTTGTCGCGCAGCGCTGCCAGCACCTCACTCGGGTTCTCACCCTTGCGCATCACTATGATCCCCTCTACCAGGTCGTCCGTAGAGTCGCGCCCTATGAAGCCCAGCTTTGGCAGGCTGGACTCTACTACACGCGCTACATTTTTCACCAGGATAGGAGTATTGTTGCGGCTGTCTATGATCACATTTTCTATCTCATGTATATCATTCAGCAGGCCTATACCACGCACTACGTAGGCCTGGTTATTTTTAGTGATCACATCACCGCCTACGTTTACGTTACTCTTGCTGATAGCCGTATAGACATCGAGCGCTGTCATATTATACTTAGCCAGCTGGCCCGGGTCTACGCTCACCTCATAGGTCTTGACCTGGCCACCAAATGATACCACATCTGCTATACCCGGCACAGCCTTGATCTGCCGCTCTATGACCCAGTCCTGTATGGTCTTCAGCTCGCGCACCGATCGCGTTTTGCTCTTGAGTGTATAGCGAAAGATCTCACCCGTGGGGCCATACGGCGGCTCTATCTCAGGGTCTGCACCATCGGGCAGGTTGATGCCCTGCAGCCTGTTCGCCACCTCCTGCCGTGCGCGAAAGTCCTCCATGTCATCTTCAAACATGATGGTGATGACACTAAGGCCGAAAAGGGAGATGGACCGCAGGGATGTTTTCTTAGGTACCGAGTTCATCTCGATCTCTATCGGGATAGTCACAAATTTCTCCACCTCCTCTGCACTGCGACCTGACCACTGCGTGATGATGATGACACGCGTACTCATCACATCCGGGAAGGCCTCTATGGGTGTATTGATATATGAGAAGGCACCCGCTATGATCGCCACTACAGTGATGAAGAATACGAATACTTTATTCTTGAGGGCAAAGCCTACGACGTTCCTGAAGAACTTATTCATGAATGAGTTTATTTAAACTTTGTCCAATCGGTTACTGACGAATAGCCTGGTAGATCAGCAGCGCTGCCTTTGAGATCACCTTCTCTCCCGGCTTGAGCCCTGCAGAGATATAGGTGCGGGGTCCCTGCGCATCCAGTATCTCTACCTCGTGTATCTCCAGGTTATCCTTGGCATGATAGACCACTACATAGTTGCGGCTCTTGTCAAAGACGATCGCCGCACTCGGCACATTCGGCATTTCCTTGTCCTGCTCCTTAAAGCGTACTGACACACGGGCATACATTTCCGGTTTCAGTTCATAGTTAGGATTATCCAGCACTACGCGCACCTGCAGGGTGCGGGCTACCGGGTCCAGCGCATTGGATACGAGGTCTATCCTGCCGTAGTACACATTGTCAGGATGCGCGAGTGTGTGCACCTCTACAGAGTCGCCCACTTTTACCTTCTCTACATCCACCTCATATACATTGGCCAGTACCCACACGCGCTTCAGGTCTGATACCGTGAAAAGCGGCGTAGCATCGTCAGAGCGGATGGGCTGATTAGGATTGAGCTTCCGCTCTACTATGAATCCATTGTCCGGAGAGGTGATCGCTACCACAGCCCCATTGCCTGCCGCGCTGGTACCTATCAGGGAGAGCTGGCTGCTCACGCGGTTCAGATCGGCCTCGGCCTTGGCCAGATCCTGCTGCGCCTGCAGCAGGTCGCGCTGGCTGGCTACCCCTTTATCCATCATAGACTGGGTCACCTCGAGGTTTTTCTTTGCCAGGGTTTCTGCTGCGCGGGCATTGACCAGGTCGTTTTGCAGGCCCATGGCCTCTGCGCTTTTGATCGTAGCAAGTGTCTGGCCTTGCGTCACGCGGTCTCCCAGGTTTACCTTTACATCCTGAGCTATGCCGCTCACCATGGGCATCACCCGGATCACATTATTCTGATCGTAGCTGATATCGCCATTGAGGTTCACCACGCCATCCACTTTATCCAGCGTCACTTCATCTACTTTGATGATCTTCTGCATGGTATCACTGAGGACAAAGTTCTCGATCTTGGTCTCTTGTTTTTTATCCTCGTGGTGGCAGGATGTCAGGCCGCCCAGAGCCAGAGAGAGCGCTGCTACAAAAACTGTTTTTCTTATCATATATATTTAGCGATATGCTTATTGATGGGTTGATTTATCAGAATACATCCTTGCCCAGGGTATAGTTCAGCTCATAGACGCCCTGGCGGTAGTCAGAGGTGAGCTGGTTCAGGTTTCTTTTAGACTCGCCGTAGCTGTCAAAGAAGTCAAGAAACTCCACGAGGCCTATCTTCCGCTCTTTGTAGAGGTCTATCATACCCTGAGATACCTTATTGAATGACTTATTGTAGTTCTGGTCAAAGGTCTTCTGCATATCAGTGATGTTGAGCATCTTCATAAGCGCGCTGGCCACGTCTGTGGTCAGGCCCAGGTATGCATTGTCAGAGCTGTACTGCGCGGCCTTGATGCCGGCCTTGGCCGAGCGGATATTACCCTGATTGTGATTAAACACCGGCAGGTCTATGCTGACACCGAGGCCGGTATAATTGGTATACGAGCTACCAAAGCGGTCATACTCGAAGAATAGCGACGGGTCAGGCACGCCCTGCGCACGCTGCAGCCGCAGCTGGGTATTAGCTATATCTACACCCAATTTAGCGGCCTTGACATCGTAGCGCTCGGTCAGTGCTATGCTATTCAGAGAGTCTATGCCTATGCTCCTGATCTGGGCAGCTACATCTCTGGCCTGCGGCAAGTCCGGCACTATAAACTCATTCTTGCTGAACTTCAACATCTGCTTCACATCACTCTCTGCATCCAGCAGGGCCTCATAGTTGCTGCGCTGCGCACTCTCCAGTGAGAGCAGTACATTCTGCAGGCGCACAGACTCCTTTTCACTCACATTGCCACTCTGTACCTGGTAGGCAGTGGCATCTACCAGTTGCTTCACTATGCCTATCTGCTGGCGGTAGATATTATCATTCTGCAGATAGAGGTCTATATTGCTCAGGTCTGTGAGCAGCTGGTACTTTAGCGCGCGCAGCAGGTCGTAGTACTGGTACTCCGTGAGCTGGGTATTGTATTGCGCCAGTTTGACCTGGTTTTTGCGCTTGCCGCCTATGCGGATCAGCTGCGTGAGCTGGGCGCTCAGCTCACCTTCTCCATTATTAGGAGATACGGAAAACCATTTCTTCGTATTAGCGTTATAAAAATTGTGGGTATAACTGATATTCGGATTGTCAAAAAGCCGGGCCTGCAGCTCCAGCGCCTTTTGTACATCTATATTGGTCTTGCCGATGAGCAGGGTCAGGTTGCTATCCAGAAAGCGCTTCTCAGCCTGCTCTATAGTAATATGTAGGGTATCGACGTTGTATACAGCCTGGGCTCGTACAGATATGAGAAACAGGGATATAAAAAGGTAAAACCCTTTCCTTAGCATGGGGGAGTGCATTTTAGGCAAATTAACTATCTCAGACCCGGAATAGGCGGGCAGGCTTAAAACAGCAGGGAATATTAACATTCATTTAGACTTTGGTACGGGCCCACAGGATAAGGGCGGCGCAAAAATAATACATATATAACGATATCACATATTCATCAGAGAAAATCTAAACCTCACCTTTTCGTCATAAACTTTAATATACTTTTACTACCTGCTAAACTGAACATACCTCTCCATGGCCGAGCAAGAAGAAAAAAAGAGCAGATTGTCCTTTTCACAGATATGGCACTCACTGCGCATCTATAGATTCGTTCTCCCTTACAAGTGGCACTTTATAGTAGGTATGCTCTGCCTGGTAGTATCGTCCGGCATCGTAGCGGTGATACCGGGTGGCTTCGGAGACCTGGTCAATGCCGCCCTCCCATCTAAGGCTGCCATAGACAAAGTGACCAAAGAGATCCGCACAGATCACGCCGACCATGAGAAAGTAGCACAGATCACACAGCTGATAGACCAGATCAATCCTGCTGATAGCCCAGAGAAGCTCAAGCACATAGGCCTGCTGCTGGGTATCGTACTACTGGTCACGGCTGTTTTATCGTTCTTCCGCATTTATCTATTTGAGTATGTGGGCCAGCGGTCCATGGCTGCTATACGCAATGCGCTCTACGAGCGCATCATCACCCTGCCTATCCAGTTTTTTGAGGAGAACCGCGTGGGAAATCTCACCTCGCGCATCTCCGCAGACGTGTCACAGTTGCAGGATGCCCTGACCAATCAGCTCGCCTTTTTTGTACGTCAGCTCGTGCTGCCTATCGTGTGCGTGCCATTATTACTGGCTGTCTCTATCAAGCTGACCCTGATCATCCTCGGATTGCTGCCCGTACTGGTAGCTGCGGCTGTGGTCTTTGGCAGGTTCATACGCAAGATCAGCCGCCAGGCCCAGGACAAGCTGGCAGAGTCTGTGACAGTAGTAGAAGAAACCTTTCACAGCACAGATATCGTCAAGGCCTATACCAATGAGGGCTATGAGACCCGCCGCTACTCGGTCATCAACCATGCAGTTGCAGATATAGGTATGTATGCTGCCAAGTACAGGGCAGGCTTTGTATTCTTTATCATCCTCTCCATGTTTGGGGCTATCGTCTTCATAGTATATAGTGGCCTGAATGAAGTGGCCAATCATCAAATCGAGATAGGCGACCTCATCAAGTTTTTCCTGCTTACCATCTTCATAGGCAGCTCGCTGGCGGGGCTCAGTGAGAGCTATACAGTGATACAAAAGACCATAGGCGCGTCGGAGCGCATCAATGAGATACTGGACGAAAAGTCTGAAGTATCTATTGCAGATGAGAAACTCAATACGCCGGTCACGGGCCGTGTGGAGTTTCGTGGGGTAGGCTTCAGCTATCCTACACGTAGTGACATACCGATCTTTACAGACCTGACCTTCTCTGTACGTAGTGGTGAGAAGATAGCACTCGTAGGCCCCAGCGGCTCGGGCAAGTCTACCATCATCAAGCTCCTCTCAGGCTTTTATCCGTTTCAGCATGGTGATATAATGATAGATGGCAAGAGCATCCACGACTACAACCTGACCGCGCTGCGCAAGAACATCGGTCTTGTACCTCAAGAGGTTATCCTCTTTGGCGGATCTATCCGTGAGAATATCGCCTACGGCAAGACCAATGCTACAGACGAAGAGATCGTCGCTGCCGCTAAGAAGGCAAACGCCTGGGATTTTATCAGCGCCTTTCCGGAGGGGCTCGATACGATGGTGGGCGAGCGCGGCCTGAAACTCTCCGGCGGCCAGAAGCAGCGGGTAGCCATAGCGCGCGCCATACTCCGCGACCCTAAGATACTGATACTCGACGAGGCTACCTCTGCACTCGACTCAGAGTCAGAGCGTTTGGTGAAAGATGCACTGGACAAGCTGATGCAAGGCCGCACTACCTTTATCATAGCGCACCGCCTCTCTACGATCCGCGAGGCTGATACGATCCTCGTGATCAATAAAGGCAAGATAGTAGAGCAGGGTGATCACAATACGCTGCTGCATCTGCCGGATGGTCTCTATGCCAATCTTCTCAAGCTCCAATACGAGACAGAGTAGCAGACGGCTTTTCTTACTTATCTCATGACCCCTCTGTTTTGTTGTTTCTTAAAACAACATAATCATCCAGATCATATACCTATAAATGGGTATATAGCGCCTACTATATGCTACGCGCCTGTATTCATTTGTAGTCTTTAATGGAGCAAAAATTTCTGCGTCTTGCAACCTTAGCGGTACTTTACAATGTCTTTGTTGTCACTATTGGCTTGATTTCCGCCAGGACGGCCATTACCTTATAAGGACCGAAAAACCACGATCGAAAACGTAAAAACCCTCCCCAAAAAAGCTAACCCCCTTTTAATCATGCACTTAATTTCATGATATACTCAAATTATGTCCATAACATATTTATTTATTTAGTAAAAAATAATATTTGATTTGAATATCATTCAATAAACGTCCAAATAACATACACGTAACATTGGCATAATAGTCGCTCACGAATTACTTTTACCGATACAACCAATCCCATCCATGAAAAAAATTGACCCTACTTCAGGTGCTTCAAAAGTCTTCCTTTCTGCCCTACTTATTGTCTTATCGTGTATAGCCGGTACAGGTGTGTATGCACAGGTGTATAGTGAAAATTTTGATGGCGCCTGGACATCGCCGGCCCCTACCTATACTACCACCTGGACTAGTAACAGGGCGGCGAACAATGCAAACGCCTGGCACCGTAATGATTATACCACAAACTGGACCTATCCTGCAGGAGGCTCGCCGAGCGGGGCTGGTGCTGCCTCTACTTCCTATTACGCACGCTTCCATTCCTATGGTATATCCAGTGGCTCGGCTACTCTGATCTCTGCCAATATAAATTTAAGCGCTTATTCTACCTGCACTTTTACTTTTTACTATATCAATCCCACTGGTACTGATGGGGTCGTAGTCGCTTTTTCCAATAATGGTGGTACATCTTTTAGTAATCAGGGAACCTATACTACCAGCGCATCCTGGGCACAGCAGACCATCACGATACCTACGGCCTACCTGGTATCAAATTTTCAGGTCAGATTTACTGCCACCTCAGATTATGGCGATGATGATATAGGAGTAGATCAGGTCGCTATCACGGGCACTTTGGCTTGTACGCCCCCTACCATCACCACACAGCCATCTACCGGCACCCAGGCACTCTGCGTCGGCAGCTCTGCTACGGCACTCACTGTAGCCACCTCGGCCAGCTCG
Organism: uncultured Chitinophagaceae bacterium; assembly: GCA_964537475.1. Taxonomy (GTDB): domain Bacteria; phylum Bacteroidota; class Bacteroidia; order Chitinophagales; family LD1; genus UBA1941. The sequence goes on from CAZIBY010000001.1 coordinate 994,394, forward strand.
CCTACCTATCAATGGTATAGCAATTCTACAGCGTCCAACAGTGGAGGTACATCTATCAGCGGAGCCACTGCTGCCTCATACACACCGCCTACCACCTCAGCAGGCACTACCTATTATTACTGCAAGGTCACAGCCTCATCATGTACAGCCACATCCAATGTATCAGGTGCGGTGACCGTCACAGCAGCACCATCCGCCCTGGCTACTTCCCCATCTCCGTCTACTGCGGCTACAGCGGTCTGCTATGCCGGCACCGGGGCTATCTCCTCCGTATCGTGGACCGCAGCAGCGGGGGCTACTTCTTATGATGTCTATTTTGGTGCGGGCAGCCTGCCGGGATCGGTCACTGCCAATGTGGCCTCAACAACCTATACACCTGCATCCCTCAGTCCATCTACTACATACTATTGGAAGGTGGTACCACGAAACTCATGTGGTGTGACCTCCGGCAGTCCTGTCACCTGGAGTTTTACCACTTCCCCTGCTCCCTGCTACTGTACACCTACAGCAGGATCTTCTGCTACCACTTATATCAATAACTTCACCACGACCGGTGCACAGGCCAATATCAATAACTCCTCGGGTTACTCCACTGGTGGCTATGGCAACTACTCAGCGAGCATCACAGCGCAGCAGGTGCCGGGCGGCACGGTCAATTTCTCCATCGGTCTCAGTGGAGTAGGTAGCGGAGTAGGTGTAGGTGTATGGGTAGACTGGAATCAGAATGGAGATTTCACCGATGCAGGAGACTACGTGGCGAGCACGGGAGCGTACACCACCTCTACCACCCTGACAGGGAGTTTCACGGTACCTGCCGGCGCTACTACCGGCACTACACGTATCCGCATCATCGTCAACTATAATGCCGCTACACCATCATCCTGTGTAGCAGCTAGCGTAAACCGCGGCGAAGCCGAGGACTATGGTCTCTTTATCTGCCCAGCTGTGACCATTTCAGCTAATCCGTCAACCTCTCCGCAGACAATATGCAAAGGCGGAAGCCTCACGGCACTCACCGTGACCGCTATCAATGCGACCACGTATCAGTGGTACCAGAATAGTATCGCCTCAAACTCCGGTGGTACGGCAGTGACCACAGGGACAGGCGGCAATACTAATACCTACACGCCATCCAATACTACTGGCAGCGTGGCATATTACTACTGCGTAGCCAACTCCAACTGCTCATCAGCTACCAGTGCAGTATCGGGCCTGATCACGGTCAGCTCTCCGTATACACCATCTGCTATCACAGGTACTACCACTGTTTGCGTGGGCAGTACTACTACACTCACATCTGCCGCACCTACAGGCGGCACGATCAGCCTCACGGGCACCTATCCTAATAGTTATATTGTACAATCTTTTACCTCTTCATCCAGTGTCGTAGTACCGGCCGGTATGACAGATCTGGTAGCTGACGCGCTCGTAGTAGCAGGCGGCGGTGGCGGTGGCTCCAATGGCGGTGGCGGCGGTGGTGGTGGCGGTGTGAAATATGCACCTTCGGTTTCGCTGCCGGCAGGCGCTACTGCTGTCACAGTAGGCGGCGGTGGTGCAGCGGCAGTATCGAGCAGTACTACCGGGTCAAATGGCAGCAACTCATCACTCGGTACTATAGCCACAGCTATAGGTGGTGGTGGTGGTGCCTCACGCGATGGCGGACCCGGCGGACAAAACGGCGGCTCAGGTGGTGGTGGCGCTGGTGCAGGTAGCAGTAGCGGTACTTGTAGTCCGGGCACCTTCTCCGGCAATAGATATGACGGCGGCTACTATGATGTAGGCTCGTCAGGCTCTGTGACCATCAACTGTATGCCCGCAGGTGCTACGATCACCAATGTACACATGGATGTATCTATAGATAATGACTGCAGCGCAGGATGGTACTCACTCGCTTATTCATATGATGACTTGGATTACTACTACTACCCGGGAGCTGAGTGCGGCGGTGCATTTAACGAATCACTCTGGAATGGTGATGGCAATGGCGCAGTGATCTACATAGCACCGTATGATGAAGATGGCTGGAACGACCTCGCTACTATTTCTATCAACTCAGGTACAACGGTATCCTATACATATCCGCTCACTACCAATACTGCCGGTAATGGCAGCAGCGGGCAGGGTAGCAATGGTGGTACAGGTACAGCCAGTGATGCCGGCTGCAATGCTGCAGGCGGTGGCGGTGGCGGTGCGGGCGGCGTGGGCACAGCCGCCAGCAATAATGCGGCAGGCAATGGCGGCCCGGGAGCCAGCTACAATATCTCCGGTACTGCTACATACTATGGAGGCGGTGGAGGCGGTGGTACTACGAACTATACAGGCTGCGGCGGTGGCGCCAGCTGGACCAATGGTACAGGCGGCATAGGCGGCGGCAGCAATGGTGAAAGCGGTACACCCGGCACTGCGGGCCTCGGTGGAGGTGGTGGCGCAGAGACAGCCGGAGGCTCAGGAGCAGTCATACTACGCTATCCCGGCGGCAAGTGGACCTCCAGCAATACTGCTGTAGCGACAGTAGACCCCGTGACAGGTGTCGTGACAGGTGTAGCCGGTGGTACAGCCACCATCACCTATACTGTGGCTATAGGCGCATGTACTAATGCAGTGTCTGCTACGGTCACAGTCAGTTCTCCATCTACAGCCGTGACCAGCATCTCAGGTGGTGGTACTGTCTGCCAGGGCAGCGGTGTGACGCTCACAGCCAATGGTGGCTCACTCGGTACAGGTGCTAACTACCAATGGGGTACAGGTACTATTGTCAGTGCCAATCCTATATCGGGAGCCACATCTGTTACTTACTCAGTCACACCATCATCTACTACCTCATACTGGGTATCGGTGTCAGGTGCTACGTCATGCAGCTCAGCCGGTGGCACTTATACTACTGTGATAGTAGCTATACCATCTGCTGCCGTGACAGGTATCACAGGTGGCGGTGGTACTGTCTGCCAGGGCGCTGGTGTGACTCTGACGGCTACCGGAGGCTCACTTGGCACAGGAGCAAATTATCAGTGGGGAACAGGTACTATAGTAGGTACAAATCCTATATCAGGCGCTACCTCATCTACTTACTCAGTCACACCATCATCTAGCACGTCATACTGGGTTTCGGTCACAGGTCCATCACCATGCAACGGAGCAGGCGGTACATCCACTACAGTGACTGTAGCTACTCCATCCTCTGCTGTGACAGGTATCACAGGCGGCGGCGGTACAGTCTGCCAGGGCGCTGGTGTGACACTGACTGCCACAGGTGGCTCGCTCGGTACGGGGGCAAACTATCAGTGGGGTACAGGTACCACCGTGGGCAGTAATCCTATATCCGGCGCTACCTCATCTACTTACTCAGTCACACCATCATCTAGCACTTCCTACTGGGTATCGGTCACAGGTCCATCACCATGCAATGGAGCAGGCGGTACATCTACTACAGTGACTGTGGCTACTCCATCTACTGCTGTGACAGGTGTCAGTGGCACTACTGCTATCTGCAGCGGCACCGGCACTACGCTGACGGCTACCGGTGGCTCACTCGGCACAGGTGCCAACTATCAGTGGGGTACAGGTACCACCGTGGGCACTAATCCTATATCCGGCGCTACCTCATCTACCTACTCAGTCACTCCTGTATCTACT
>CAZIBY010000001.1:998126-1003321 GCA_964537475.1 uncultured Chitinophagaceae bacterium
TAATCCTATATCCGGCGCTACCTCATCTACCTACTCAGTCACTCCTGTATCTACTACCTCCTACTGGGTGTCTGTGACAGGGCCATCACCGTGCAACGGAGCCGGCGGCGTATCTGCTACTGTCACGACGATCTCAGCTACCGCCAATGCAGCACTCGCTACGAGCAGTGTGAATGGCGTGACGCTGTCTGAGCAGTGTACAGATAATAACGGCTGGACCTATTATGCTGATCCGTCAGCACCTAGTAGCTGGCTCTTTGGTGTTTACAAAAATGGTAACAGCTTCACCCCATCTGTGACGCTGACTGTGAATAGTAATCCTACAGAGACCAGGAATGATGCACTAAAGAAAGCGACCTACACGCTCGACAGGTATTGGAACGTGACTATCTCCGGATCTATATCTCAGTCACTGCCTGTCAAGGTGCGCTTTTTCTACAGCCCTTCTGATACAGTGGCTATGCGCTCGGCTGCGGCTTCCCGCGCAGCAGCCTACGGCCTGTCAGGTAGCAGCATCAACGGACTGGAATGGTTTAAGACCACTGCAGGTATCGCATTTGATCCGGCCAACAATACCTACTCAGATGTGCCAAATAAAATGCTGCCATCTGTCATCTACGGCAGCCTGAATAGCATCTCCTATGTAGAGTACCAGGGGCTGACCAGCTTCTCCGGAGGTACTGCCGGCATGCGCCTCTCGCCTACCGGTGTGGCACTGCCTGTGCAGCTCATGTATCTCACCGCCACTGCCGTAGACAATAGCTACCTGCGCCTCGACTGGGCTACGGCATCTGAGATCAATAACAGTGGTTTTGAAATACAGCGCAGCACGGATGGTATCAGCTATGAGACCATAGGCTGGGTAGATGGCCACGGCAATAGCAATACCAAGATAGACTACAGCTATGATGACAAGACCGTGATACCAAACAGCATCTACTACTACCGCCTGAGGCAGGTCGACTTTGATGGCAAGGATGACTACTCCAACATCGTCTCGGGTACGATCATCGGCAAGAATGGTTTTGTAGTAGAATCACTGCGCCCTAATCCGGCGTCCAGCAAGGTAACTGTGCAGGTAGTGTCCTCTGCCGGTCAGTCTGCTACTGTGAGCCTCACAGATGCCCTCGGCCGTGAGCTGCAGACACGCGAGTGGGAGATCTATGAAGGCTTCAACGGCATAGACCTCGATCTCACACCGTATGCGGCGGGCACCTATACCATTGTGGTCCGCTCACAAAATTCATACTTCACGCGCAAGCTCGTGATAAACCGATAACCCTTCACCCTGAAAAACCACCAACCCTGAAAGGCGCAGCTCAACACTGCGTCTTTTTTTATGCCCTTGCTTATCGTATTTTGCAGGCATGAAGATCACCGAATCCGAATCACTCTACCACGACCTGGACAAGATGTCTACCCGCGAGCTGCTGACCAGTATCAATCAGGAGGACCGCAAGGTACCACTAGCTATCGCAGATGCTTTGCCACAGATAGAAACCCTCGTAGACGTGATAGCAGATAAAATGATGGCCGGCGGCAGGCTCTTCTACATGGGAGCAGGCACGAGCGGGAGGCTGGGTATAGTAGATGCCTCGGAGTGTCCGCCTACCTATGGTGTTCCCTTTGACCTGGTCATAGGCCTCATAGCAGGCGGCGATGGCGCCATACGCAAGGCAGTAGAATTTGCAGAAGATGATACACAGCAGGGCTGGAAAGACCTCGAAGCATACAATGTAAACACACAAGACGTAGTCATCGGCATCGCCGCATCCGGCAGTACACCGTACGTGATCGGAGCCTTACAAAAGTGTAAAGAGCACCACATCACCACCGGCTGCATCGTATGCAATGTCCAGTCTAAAGTGGCCGCTGAGGCAGACTATCCCGTAGAGGTGATCGTAGGACCGGAGTTTGTCACAGGCAGTACACGCATGAAGGCCGGAACCGCACAGAAGCTCGTCCTCAATATGATCTCTACCTCTGTGATGGTCAAAATAGGCCGCGTACAGGGCAACCGTATGGTCAATATGCAGCTCACCAATGACAAGCTCATAGACAGAGGTACCAAAATGGTAGCCCAGCTCACCGGCCTCGATGAGCAGAGAGCCAAAGAGCTCCTGCTAGAGAAAGGCTCTGTGAAAGCCGCGGCGGATTTCTACAATAACAGTGAGTGGTGAAGTCGGCTGCCCGTATATCATTGCCCATGTCATACTAATCAAAGGAATCAAACCAACCATAGTCATCACACGAATCATAGTCTGCATTAATCATTGCATCTATCATATAAATCACATAAATCTCAGTTAAGATTTTCCCCACTTTTCCCCAAAATAGCCTTGGCACAGATTTTACAAGAACATCATCGTGACAGCGATTGTTTAATCAAAAAAACCAAGTGCTATGAATCTCAACTACGGATATGACAAGGACGCCCTGAAGGCCCTCGTCGCTACAGCAGATACTACGATAGAAGAACACAATGTCGTGATAGATTTTGATGGTGAGGTGATCATCGACCCTGAGAAATACTTCCCTAATGTGCCCGTGGCAGCCTACAAGTTTGCGGCAGTAGTAGCAGACAAGGTACTGCGCAGCGGTATCATGATAAACGCCATGTACGACTCACTGGAAGATATCTTCTTCAAGCTCAGCCGTACCGCAGACTATGACGATCAGCTCGGCATGGCAGCATAAGAAAACTCTACCTCCATATATATCAAAATGGCACCGTGGCCTCTGACCACTCCGCCATCATAGAAGCCCCGGCACTGTCCGGGGTTTTCTGTTTTCAGTCTTTACTACACAGAGTACACGGAGCTTTTTCGCAAAGGGCACAGAGGATATAGGATAATACAATAGAGACATAGCATAATATCCCTCCGTGTTTCCTCCGTGCCCTCTGTGTAGTAGCACCCTCGCACAACAAACACCTTGTAAGCTATTCCCCTATTTATCATTTACCACATCTCAAAAGGCTATCTTCCCGTACAAAGCTGACAGCCTATGGCCAAGAAGAAAGTACTGATACTCGGTGGTGGTGTAGCAGGCATGAGCGCTGCACACGAGCTGATCGAGCGGGGCTACGACGTAGAGGTCTATGAGAAAAACCCCGTCTACCCCGGCGGCAAGGCCCGCTCTGTAGACGTAGAGGGCACCGAGAATCCCCAGACGAAGCAGTTCCTCCCCGGTGAGCATGGCTTCCGATTCTTCCCCGGCTTTTACAAGCACGTGACGGATACCATGAAGCGCATCCCTTTCCGCGAAGCGGGAAAGACAAGCACCTGCTACGACAACCTCACTCCTACCCACCGTATCATGCTGGCCCGCTACGGCGAGGCACCGCTGATCACACTGGCCAACTTCCCCCGCACCTGGGCCGAGGTCAAGATACTCAAGCAATTCATCCACGACTTTACCCACTGCGGCCTCACGCCGGAGGAGCTGTCCTTCTTCAAGACGCGCGTCCTTGAGCTGATGACGAGTTGCAAGGACCGCCGCAAAGACCAGTATGAGAAAGTAGGCTGGTGGGAGTACATGGAGGGCGGCATGTTCAGCACGCTGTATCAGCACCTGCTGGTAGGCGGTATGGTGAGGACACTTGTAGCCGCGCAGGCCAAGACCGCCAGCACCAAGACCGGCGGCAATGTCTTCCTACAACTGGTCTTCAACATGATGACACCCGGCATCGACACCGACCGCGTGCTGAACGGCCCTACCAACGAGCGCTGGCTGCACCCCTGGTACGAGTACCTGATCTCCAAGGGCGTCAAGTACCACCTCGGCCATGAGACGCTCAGCTTTGAGATGGATAAGTACGCGATCAAGTGCGCCAACGTACAGACACCCGAGGGCACGATCCTCAACCTCACGGCAGACTACTACCTCCTCGCCACACCGGTAGAGGTAGCCGCCAAGATCACCGAGCGTAGCCGGGGCCTCTGGGAGGCGGACGATACCCTGGCCTACCTGCCCGACCTCGCCGTGAATGTCAGCTGGATGAACGGCATCCAATACTACCTCAATGAAGACGTAGTAGTCAGCCAGGGTCACGTGATCTATAGCGATAGCGAGTGGGCCGTGACGAGTATTTCTCAAAAGCAATTCTGGAAAGGCTACGACCTTAGCCGGTGCTACAATGGCAAAGTGAAAGGCATCCTCTCTGTAGATGTTTCCGACTGGCTCACCACCACCTTTGATGGCAAGCTGGCCAAGGACTGCACGCGTGAGGAGATCAAGGCCTACGTGTGGGAGCAGATGAAGCGCAGTCTCAATACCGGAGGCCAGACCATTCTGCGCGATGACATGATAGAGTACTACTACATCGATAGTGATATACACGATGTACCACCCTCCGAGACACCGGCTGACCTCGTAGCCAAAGGCGAGGACGACATCCCTGACAAGTACTTCAACCTCGAGCCGCTGCTGGTCAATACCGTTCACTCATGGACCCTCCGCCCCGAGGCACGTACCAACGTGTCCAACCTCTTCCTCGCTGCCGACTATGTGCGTACCAATACCGACCTCGCCACCATGGAGGGTGCCAACGAGGCCGCCCGCCGCGCGGTCAACTGTATCATAGACGCCTCCGGCAGCAGCGCCTCCTATTGCCGCATCTGGGACTATAAGGAGCCTTGGGCGCTCCTCGCCTTCCAGTGGTACGACGCCTACCGCTACCGCATGGGCCTGCCACACGTGGCCCGGACCCCGTGGTACATCTGGCTCGCCAGCGTGCCCTTCATCATCGGCTACGGCATCCAGTGGCTCCTCACCGCCATCTGGAGCGTGATATTTTTCAAACCACAAAACAAATGAGCTCCACTACACAGAGTGCACTGCGTTTTCACAGAGATCACAGAGTTTATAGTTTTTTTAAACCTCTGTGTTTCCTCCGTGTCCTCTGCATAGTAAAAAACAAAACAAATGAATACCACTACACAGAGAGCACAGAGCTTTCACAGAGTGATTACAATACTCAGTGTCTCTCATGTATTAACCCATATCCTCTGTGACCTCTGCGAAACCTCCGTGTCCTCTGCGTAGTAAAAAACAAAACAAATGAATACCACTATACAGAGAGCACAGAGTTTACACAGAGTTTACACAGAGTGATTACAATGCTCAGTGTCTCTCATGCATTAACCCATATCCTCTGTGACCTCTGCGAAACCTCCGTGTCCTCTGCGTAGTAA
>CAZIBY010000001.1:1003421-1217499 GCA_964537475.1 uncultured Chitinophagaceae bacterium
AACCTAAACTCTAAAACTTAAAGTCATGATACCACTCATCGAAGTCTCCCCCTACACCGTCAATATCTTCCAGTACTTCCAGACACCGCAGCCGTGGTTCAATACCGAGTACTACACCATCCCGCAGATCGTGCTCTTCACCACCGGCGCCGTGCTCTGGGTCATCGCCTACATCAATACGCTCATCTGGATCCGCCGGCGGCAGGTACTCGACATCCCCGCCATCGCCATCATACTCAACTATACCTGCGAGGTCACCACCGGCTTCTTCTTCCTCCCCAATATGGGCCTCGTGCTCGTCATCGCCTACTGGGCGTGGATGGTGCTCGACACCTTCATCGTCATCTCGCTCTTTCGATATGGCTACAAGCAGATGCGCGTCGACTTCTTCCGCTCGCACCTGTCCGTCTTCCTCGCGGTGGGGCTCGTGGTGTGCTTCGCCACACAGTGTACCTTCATCATCGCCTACGACCTGCCCATGGCCCCGCTAGATAGCTATATCATCAACCTCGTCATGAGCGTCTGCTTCATCTACATGTACTTCATCCCCGGCTACGAGGGCAACCGCAAACTCACCGCCTGGACCAAAGCCCTCGGCACCGGCCTCATCAGCATCATGTTTCAGATGCGCTACCCCGGCAACACCTTCCTCACCACCCTCTACCTCTCCTGCGCCGCCTTCGACATCTACTACATCTGGCTCCTCCACAAAGGTCCCATGCCCGCCGTCAAAAGCGCGTAAAACATCATGGCGGCAGCCGGGCTATCCGCTCCTAGTCCTCGGTCGTCCCGAAGTCTCGGGACTCCTGCGGGCTATCCGCTACTATCCCTGCCGCGCAGCCATCATGGCACTACGATAGCGCATACCCAATAGCGCATCACAAATAAAAGCGCGTCATTCCGAAGTTTTTCAAAACAGAAAAAAATATACGAGATAAAACTGACCTGTCCCGTACCTATGGTCGGGAAGGAATCCCAAACCTCAAGAATCCGTAAGTGCGGTACACCAGTCCTAGTGAGACTGGGATTCCTTCGAAAATATCACACTCATTTTTCACGGGAATTTTCTCGGAATGACGCGCTTTTTTATCCTGGAAATTGTATTTCCCCGCACACCACCAAGCCCCTCATTGAATAAACCTACCCACCACTTTGAGGATAACTATACCATGGCTAAAAGTGGGTCATTACGCTATTTTTTGCCTTAATTTGCACCTGTACAAAACGCGGGATATCCTCTGCCCGCACATGCTGATCAGCACCTGAGGACCTACAGACAGACGCCACCGCTCATACAGCACGGCCATCTCTTTTTTTCATCACAACTAATTTCATGAACAATGGAACACAACGATCCTATGAATGGCGCGGAGCAGCCAAAAAAGACTCCCTACGAGCGGCTAAACGAAGACATAGCCCGCCATACCCAAGCACTCAAAACCTGCAAGCATGAAGTGACAGGCCGCGAGCTGCTCAGCGAGCCTGACACCGGCATCAAATGGCTGGTGGAGAACGTCCTCCACGCTGAGGGCATAGCCTGCCTCGCAGGCAGCAGTGACACCGGCAAAAGCGCGATACTCAGACAGCTGGCAGAGGATATCTGTGCAGGCGCAGACAGCTTCCTCGGATTCAAGCTGCATATCCAGCACCGCAGCGTGATCTATGTCTCTACGGAGGATGGCCGCGAGGCCACACGTACGCTCCTGCACCGGCAGACCGCCCGCTACAGGCAGCATGATTTTGCTAACCTGCGCTTCATGTTCCAGTACGAGGACCTGCTCGGCACGCTGGACCAGAACCTACAGATAGCCCCTGCCGACCTCGTGATCATCGACTGCTTCTCAGACCTATTCCGCCACGATCTGAAGGACACACATAAGATACGCGAGTTTCTACAGCCGTGGCAGGACCTGGCGGAGGAGCACCACTGCCACATCCTCTTCCTCCACCACACGGGCAAGCGGACAGAAGACCTCGTGCCGAATAAGAACAACTTCCTCGGCGGGCAGGGCTTTGAGGCCAAGATGCGCCTCGGCATAGAGCTGCGCAAGGACCACCACCGCCCCCAGCACCGCCACCTCTGCATGGTCAAGGGCAACTACCTGCCCGAAAAAGACAAGACCCACAGCCACGTCCTCTACTTCTGCCCCGACACGCTGACCTTCACCCACACGGGCGAGCGCGTACATTTTGAGCAACTATCGCGCGGCTATGAATTAGAAGAGAGTAAGGCGAAGTGGGAGCAGGCGAAGGATTTGAAGGAGGCGGGGAAGTCTTATGCGGAGATAGCGGAGATGATGGGCATGTCCTCTAAAAGTTCAATAGCGAGACTATTTGAAAAGGCAAAGAAAAACGGTTGGGATGATCCAGACCGCGAAGCTGACGCTGAAGAATAGGACCCTGTCGTTCCGCGTTCCTGTTTCCTAGGAAACGGGAACGCGGAACGCTTTATTAAAAGTTATTTATACCTTAAGCTCTCACCAAATTCCTATAGATGTTTAGCAGGTTACATTACATATTTAGATTTATAAAAGAATCTTTAGCAGATAATAATCATGATACAAAATCTGCTGTCATCATCTATAATGCTGCTGTTGAATATTTAAAAAATCTCGAACACAGCGGTAGAAATGATATTGATCTCGACGACTTTTCTAGCTATGTCTCTGATATTTTAGGGATTTATTCAACAATAATAAGTTATCATGAATCAGTTTCTGTCCTATGCTTATCCGGTCAGGCTTTAAATGCTTCACTTCTTCTTAGAACTCAGCTAGAGGCCTATTTAATATTCTATTATCTAACCTCTCCAAACTCAAATTTAAAGGAAGTCCAAAACAGGGTTAATGATTATAGAGATTGGGTAATGGTCAAGATGCATATGAATGCGAAAAAGTCACAGGATTTTGATTTTTTTAATATCCACCCATCACATTCTGACTACATGAGTGCCACAGAAGACAACTTTATTTATGTGAAAAATAAACACGTAAACGATCCTAAGGCCTTTAAATCAATTGTCGACTCTCAGAGCTTTTTGAAAGACAAGGCTGAAATAGCTAGGCAATGCGATATAGAGCAGCTTTATAAGGGAATTTTTTCACAGACATCTGCGACTGTACATGTTGCCGATTTGTCTGACAGAATGGATACATACGTGGAAGAAGAGACCGAATTTTATACATACAAGTTAGGATCACATAATGAATCTACAATGATAGGAGGTACTGCAAATATTCTATTGGTAAAGGCTTTGGTTGATTTTTCTAGATTCTTCCAAATTAAGCCTAGCAAAAAGATTGACAGACTCACTAAATCCATACTAAAACACAACTAACGAATACCGTTCCGCGTTCCCGTTTCCTAGGAAACAGGAACGCGGAACGCACACACCAAGCGCGTCATTCCGAAAGTTTTTCCAACATAAAAAATAGACAAGATAAAACTGACCTGTCCCGTACCTATGGTCGGGAAGGAATCCCAAACCTCAAGAATCCGTAAGTGCGGTAAACCAGTCCTCGTGTGCCTGGGATTCCTTCGAAAATAGCTCGCTTATTTTTCACGGGAATTTTCTCGGAATGACGGATTTGTGAAGGCTGTACAGTGTTTGGAATAGCCGAACCAACACCAAGCGCGTCATTCCGAAAGTTTTTCAAACATAAAAAATAGACGAGATAAAACTGACCTGTCCCGTACCTATGGTCGGGAAGGAATCCCAAACCTCAAAAATCTGTAAGTGCGGTAAACCAGTCCTTGTGTGCCTGGGATTCCTTCGAAAATAGCTCGCTTACTTTTTATGGGAATTTTCTCGGAATGACGTGTATGGTGTGTAGCTGTATGCAGCTTTCGGAATGGTGGAGTTGTGTAGGTTAGGATAGTAGTCTATGGTCTCATACAAATCCTGCCACAGCGGATTCATGGCAAAGATCAGATCAAGTTTCTTTGAGCGGCTGAGCTGTTTGATACGGTTTTCTTCAGCGATAGCTTCCTCTATATGCGTGAAGTGTATGGCATATGCCAGTATATCACAATTATACCGTGCCGTGAAGCTTTTGGGGTCTCTCTTTGTCTTGTGATCATGCACCCTGCTACGCAAATCAGCCGTGACACCCGTATAGAGAACAGAGTGCCTTTTATTGGTCATGATATAGACGGAACCGCCATACTTCATACTGCTAAGTAAATCATTTCAGCCGTATCACCATCCACCTGATATGACGCAGCGCGCGTATCAGCATACTTATTACTAATCACTCAAAAAACATCTATGAAACAATACGACTATCAACTACAGAAATACACGGGGCCGAAGACGCGGTACGCTTGTCCGCGGTGTGGGCAGCGGGGGAGATTTACCAGATATGTGGCTACGGCTACGGGGCAGCAGGTGGCGGAGCATGTAGGGCGGTGTGACAGGCAGGATAGCTGCGGGTATCACCTCTCTGCGTGGGACTACCTGCGCGATCAGCGGGCGCTGGCCAAGCCGGTGAGGCCTGTGATCTCGTCATCGGCATTTCTGAGAAAGGCGATCAGTGACCGGGAAAGCAGGGAGTCGGGTAGCAGCCCTCATACTGTGCAGCAGGCTATCTCCTACATGCCTGACTGGATGGCGAGCAGTACGTTCGTCAATTTTCGCAATAACAACTTCGTGCAGTGGCTGTACACTTTGGGCTATGATCGGGCGCTGGTGAATAGGCGGATACTCCAGTACCGCATCGGTACGTCTGAGCGCTGGGAGGGTGCATCGATATGGTGGCAGCGTGACGCGCAGCAGCGCTACCGCACGGGCAAGGTGATGCTCTATGACCGCGCTACGGGCCATCGCGTCAAGGAGCCGTATGCGCACATCGCGTGGATGCATAAGGAGATGGGCGAGGGCTTCACGCTCGGGCAGTGCCTGTATGGTGAGCACCTGCTGGCGTGGTGGGACGAGACGGCGCAGATAGGCATCGTGGAGAGTGAGAAGACGGCGGTGGTGGCCAGCCTGGAGTGGCCTCATATCCTGTGGATGGCTACGGGTGGCAAGGAGGGCATCACGGCTGACAAGCTGCTGCCGCTACGCGGCCGTAGTGTGATACTCTACCCTGATCACGGCGGCTATGAGCTGTGGTCTAAGAAAGCGCGCGACCTGCGTCATACATTGCGCATGGAGGTGAGTGATATGGTGGAGCGTGAGGGCGAGGCGGGTTGGGATATAGTGGACTGGATGGTGTCAGCGCGGCAGGGATAGGAGCGGATAGCCCGCAGGGAGTCCCGAGGCTTCGGGACGACCGAGGACTAGGAGCGGATAGCCCGGCTGCCGCCCTCATGAGACCTGAGATAAGAGCTTTGAGATATGAGATAATGCAGGGTGTGCGGATATTAGTCCGGTTGAGGTTGGGGATTCCTTCCCGACGAAGCGTACGGGACAGGTCGGTTTTGCCGCGTCTATTTTTGCAATTGGAAAAACCTCGGAATGACGGCCTTTTTTAGGGGCTGCACTGCCGACATCCGAAATCGTAAATCCGAGATCGTTAGATCGCCTTGCTCATCGGGCGGACGTCGTTGGTAGTCGAGGTCTTGGTGTTGCCGCTCTCGTCCTGGCGGGATACCTGGATGCCCATGGTACACTTGCCGTTAAACTTGGCGCCCTCCTCTACTACCAGCTTCTTGATCACGATATCGCCATTGACGAAGGAGGTCTTGCTGAGGATGAGCAGGTCTGCCACTTCTACCTTGCCATTGATGCGGCCCTCTACGTAGGCGTTCTCGCTGCGTATGTCGCCATCTATCTGGCCGGTAGCGCCGAGCACGATCTTGCCCTTGCTGATCACATTGCCGCGTACGCGGCCATCTATACGGATATCTGCGTCTGAGTTGATCTCTCCTTCTATCACGGTGCCCTGGCCGAGCTGGTTCATGGCCTTGGGGTTGAGGGCTGTGGTTCCTTCCTTCTTGCTGAATACTGACATAAGCGCCTGTTTCTGTTTAGTTAAAGATCACGTAGTCACGTGGGTTCAGGCTGGTGCCGCCGTGCCATATCTCAAAGTGGAGATGGGGGCCGGAGCTGAGCTCGCCGGTAGAGCCGACGGCCGCGATGACATCGCCCGCATGGACGAAGTTACCAACATTCTTGAATATTTTAGAATTATGCTTGTAGATGCTGACAATGTTGTCTTTATGCTGTATAGCTACCACATATCCGTACTCGGCAGACCAGCCGCTGCTGATCACGGTACCATCGAGCGTAGCCTTGACGGGAGCGTCGGCTTTGGCGGCTACATCTATGCCGTAGTGCTCGGCCTGCGGGTCATACTCCTCGGTCACATACCCCTCCACGGGGCTGAAGAAGTGGAACTGCCCCAACTGGGCACCGGCACCGGACTTCTTGTCCTTATAGTTCAGCGCGTAGCTCTCCTCCTCGTCTACGTCCTTGCGGAGCTGCATCTCGTCCTCACTCGGGGCGCCGATGGTGCGGCTGGTGTCGGTAGAGTTGAGCCTTTTGACAGGTGGTACGTGGCCCGAGGTGTCGGGATTGTCACTGACCACCTTGGCTATATCGTCCAGGTAGAGGGCGCGCTGCTCCAGCGCCTGCTCCAGTGAGTCGGTGCGAAAGGTCAGGGCCACGATCTGCGAGCGGTAGTTGTAGTCGCCAAAGCCGGGGATGAAGTACTTCAGCGGGGTGTAGATGATAGCGCTGGCGGTGAGCAGGATGAGCACCACGGCTATCGTACTGAGGAATACCCAGACATTCATACGGGTGAGCGTGAGGGAGAACTTCTCCTCAAAGGTCTCGTCATTCAGCACTACGAACCTGAACTTGTTCTTCAGGGTACTGTCGCGGCGTGTTTTGATGCGGTCGGCCATGTTTATAATACAACCCCTAAATCCCCTGAAGGGGACTTTAGAAGCAGCCACCTGTATCCCCGAAAGGACTTGAAAAGCTGGCCGCGCCTGTATTTAAGCCCCCTTTAGGGGGTTTGGGGGCATTTTTTCGGTCAAAATGTAATAAATTCGTTCTTTTACAGTTATTCACTGAACCTGCAGGCTATAGGTATGTCCCTATGCGCCGCTTGGCTTATAAAAGACTTAAAACTTTGCGCTTCACGAAAGTAGTAATATTTGCAGCATTTTGGGGGTTGCTTTTGCTGGCCGGGTGCTCTACGACCAACCATGCTCCGCTCCCATCAATGGTGTATCACGATATCACGGGGCACTACAATGCCTACTTCAACGCCAATGAGCGGCTGAAGGCGGTCTACGTGACCATGGACAAGACCCACAAGGACAACTACAAGGAGATCATACCACTCTACACCTACTCTGACCCCAAGGAGGCCAGCGCCGTATCTGGTGAGCTGGATGAGATAGAGAAGCACCTGACCAACTCCGTACAGATCCACAAGGTGTCAAACTGGGCCGATGATGACTTTCTGATGATGGGCAAGGCTGTCTATATCAAGGGCAACTATGAGCGCGCGCAGAGCTTTTTCAAGTATACCACCACGGAGTACAAGAACGGTGTGGACTACGTCAAAGAGCGCAAGAAGGAAGGCAAGAACGCCAAGCCCACGCTGAAGAGAAAGCCTGCCAAGAAGCCGAAATTTGTACAGAAGCTGGACGAGAAGGGCAACATGATACTGGTGAAAGTGGACGAGCGTCCATCCTACACCCTGATGATACACGAGCCTGCCCGTGCCGAGGCGCTGCTCTGGCTGGCCAAGAGTTATGCTGCGCAGAAGAAGTTTATAGAGGCGGCATCTGTGATACAGTTTGCCAGGTCGGATGATAAGTTTTACAAGAATCTCGATAAGGACCTGGAGGCTACTGAGGCGGAGATCTTTCTCCGTCAGAAGAACTACCATGACGCTATCAAGCCGCTGGAGACCTACGTAGGCATGGAGAAAAAGAAGCTCAAGAGGGTGAGGCCACTCTTCATCCTCGCGCAGCTCTATGAGCGCAGTGGCGACTACAAGAAGGCCTCAGACTACTACCGCCTGGTGCTAAAGAACAGGCCTAACTACGACATGGAGTTCTACGCCAAGATCAACCGCGCCAAGCTGGGCAGCCGTGGTGGCAACTCTGATGATATCCGCAAGCTGCTGACGCAGATGAGCCGCGATGGCAAGTACAAAGACTACTATGACCAGATCTGGTACGAGCTGGGTATGATCGCCCTGAATGGTAACGACCGCACGCTGGCGCGCAAGGACTTTCAGAAGTCGGTAGCCCTCTCTACAAAGAACGCCGACCAGAAGGCCCTCTCCTACCTCAAGCTGGCACAGATGGACTATGAGGACGAGGCCTACGTGACCTCAAAGTACTACTACGATACGACCATGCAGAATATGGCCAAGGAGGATTCGTCTTACGCTGCCGTAGAGAGCCGTGACAAGACCCTGGCCAAGCTGGTAAAGCAAATAGACATCATCACCACAGAGGATAGCCTGCAGCGCATAGCCGGTATGTCTGATGCAGAGCGCCTGAAGTTCATACACAAGCTGCTGGATCAGAAACAGAAGGAGGCTGACGCCAAAGAAGCCGGCAAGGGCATCAAGGGTGTCAACTCTGATTTTATCAAGCCGGGTGCCGGTCAGGCCCCGCCGCCTGCAGATGACCCGGCCAATCAGTTTTATTTTTACAACGTGACAGCCAAGGGCAATGGCTATAGCGAGTTTGTGAGAAAGTGGGGACGCCGCAAGCTGGAAGACAACTGGCGCCGCAAGGACAAGAGCATCTCCAGCGAGACCACCGACGCCACAGACTCTGCCAAGGCCAAAGCTGACTCACTGGCAGCTACCATCACACCAGGCTCTGAAGATGATAAGATGCTGGCCGGCCTACCCCTCACGCCAGAGAAACTGCAGAAGTCTAACGACAAACTGGTAGATGCCTACTATCAGGTAGGTACGGTGTATAAAGATGACCTGCAGGCCTACCGCAAGGCGATCAATGCCTTTGATGAGCTGAACAGGCGATTCCCGGGCAATAAGCTGGAGCTGGAGAGCTGGTACCAGCTATACCTGCTGGAGGGCAAGACAAAGAATAACAACAAAGCCGAACTCTATAAAAATAAGATACTGGAGAAATATCCTGACAGCAAGATAGCCCAGTACCTCAAGAATCCTGAGTACCTGGCGCAGGAGCAGAAGAAGCAGAACTCACTGAGTGACTACTATGATGCGGCGTACAATGACTATGCTACCGGTATGTATGCCTCTGCCGAGCAGAAGATAGCAGAGGTAGATGCACAGTTCAAAGAGAATCAGATCAGGGCCAAGTTTGACCTGCTCAATGCTCAGGTACTGGCCAAGGAAAACCGCCTGGGAGACTACGTGCAGGCGCTGAATAAAGTGATCACAAAGTACCCCGGCACGCCTGAGAAGGATGTAGCGCAGACCTGGCTGAATAAACTCAACAGCTCCAAGCTGCCACAGGTGGATATCAGCAAGCTGCCAAAGGACTCGCTGGATGAAGCAGCGGAAATGGCCAGTGCACCGGTATTCACAGATACTACGGGCAATGCAGACTTTCTCAGCAAGGTGCAGTCTCAGCGGCCAAAGACCGATGCGGTGACCGCAGATGCCGCGACCAAGCCGGGCAAAACTGCCGGCAAGCCTGATACCAAACCGGCAGCAGTGGCAAAGGACACTACACCTGCCAAACCATACGTACCGCTCACCAAAGCAGAGGCTATGGACAGCGCTATCAAAGCACGCAAGGCGATGCAGGACTCTATCATCGCAAAGAATATAGCTGACCGCAAGGCCAAGCAGGACTCACTGGCTGCTTTGGCTGCCGCAAAGAAGGCCGCACAGGACTCTATCATAGCGCACAATATAGCTGTGCGCCAGGCTCGCCAGGACTCCATAGCCGCCGCCAATGCGGCCAAGCAAAAAGCACGTGAAGAAGCGATCGCAAAGAATATAGCAGACAAGAAAGCACGGCAAGACTCTATCGCTGCAGCACAGGCTGCCAAATCAGGCGCTGCGGGTAGCAATACCGGAGCCAAGACCGGCAATACTGCTGCACAGGATTCGCTGAATGCACTCATCGCTGCGCGCAAGGCGAAACAAGATAGCATGATAGCGCATACGGCTGCGCTGAAGAAGGCTGCACAAGACTCTATAGACCGCCGCATAGCCGCCCGCAAGGCGCTGCAGGATTCGCTCAATGCGGCCAAGAATGCGGCTATCAAGGCCCGGCAGGATTCTATCAATGCAAAACTCGCTGCAAAGAAAGCTACGCAAGACTCTATCGCAGCAGCCAAGGCGGGTATAGATAAAGCCAGGCAGGACTCTATCAATGCAAAGAAGGGTATCAAGCCTGCCGCTACACCTGCAGAGACCCCTGCTGCCAATAGGCCTAAGACGCTACAGGAGCGCAGGGACTCTATGCTCGCTGCCAGAGCCAAGGACTCCGTAGAGCACAAAAATACCGCCGGCAGGCCTAAGACCCTGCAAGAGCGCAGAGACTCTATGCTGGCAGCACGTGCCAAAGACTCTCTGGACCGCAAGAATGCAGCGGGCCATCCTAAGACGCTGCAGGAACGCAGGGACTCTATGCTGGCTGCCCATGCTGCACACGTGAAGGACTCTATAGATGCTGCTGCGAAGAAGCCGGCTACTAAACCTGCTACCAAGGCTGAGACCAAACCAGTAGTGAAAGAAGCGCCAAAGGCTACACCTGCCACTGCA
Organism: uncultured Chitinophagaceae bacterium; assembly: GCA_964537475.1. GTDB lineage: Bacteria > Bacteroidota > Bacteroidia > Chitinophagales > LD1 > UBA1941. The sequence continues at coordinate 1,014,098 of CAZIBY010000001.1, forward strand.
CCTAAGACTACTCCAAAGGATACTGTCAAACCTGCTGCGCCTAAGGCACCGGCTACTCCGGTGGCGCAGAGACCGGCATTTGATAGTGATACGACGGCGGCCATGTACGGCAAAATGGATAATGCGCCGCATGGCGTAGTGATCTGGTTCCTCGATCCGACTGCGTACAATAGCGCCGTGAGCAGCGCGATAGACAAGTTTGATGCGGAGAACGGCTATACCACTACTACTACACGCGGTGTAGACATAGACAAGGATAGCAAGCTGATCAATATCAAATCATTTAAGGATAAGGATGCGGCCATGGCATACGTAGCTGCACTGCGTGCGAAGATGAAAGAAGTGCTTCCTGCCCTGAGTGATGACCAATACTTCATCGGCGCTATCTCTACATTAAACTACTCCACCCTCGTAGGTAGCAAGGCGATCAATAACTATCGCCACTTCTACAGGGAGAACTACAAGTAGGCAATAGCCCGCGAGATGCCATAATGGCGAGGATCCACTGCGATAAACGCGGTGATGCCACCTGCCGTATGATATCAGAAAAAAGTGTCATATTCATAGTCATTATTCAATCTTCTAAACAAATGATCATGAAAACTTTCCTTTCGTTCCTTGTTGCCATTTGCATCTCATCCGGCCTGGCTGCACAGACGGGTATCTATATGACCTATGATGATTTCAAATCCGGCAACCTATTGAAAGCCGATAACAAGGATCTCAGCATCAAGATCAAGCACGAGATCACTATCAAGACCGGTGGTGAGACCAAGACATTCCAGACCAAAGACTTTTATGCTATGCTGCTGGACGGAGAACTGTACCGCTTCTCTCCTACCGCCATGGGCAATATCTATCTCAAGCTGCAAACAGTAGATGACCACTATGCACTATGGATGTACTCTGAGACACGCTACTCTACCGGTGGTGGCGGCAGTCATAACAATACTGTCTTTGACATCTCAAAGGGCCTCGATGGCAAGCTGATAGACATCAGTACCAATGGCCAGCTGAATGCGCTAAAGTCAGATAATGACTTCAAGCCGCTGTTAGAATGTATTGACACAAAGGGTAAGCTGACCATGATGCATCCGCTGGTCATGAGCGCTGCAAAGTGTATAGCAGAAGATCCTACCTACAAGAAAGATCCGAAGTCTGTAGTACCGGCAGTCAAGTAGGCTTCAGACCAGCTCGCTCAGCCGCGTCAGCTTGTAGTCTACCAGCAGGCTCTCTACAGCATCGCTATGCTCTTTGTCTGTCACCATAGCGGTGTACATGCCGGCATTTCTGCCAAACTGCATATCAGAGATCGAGTCTCCTACTATCAGTGACTTGGCAAAATCTATCTCCGGGAAATCCTGCTGCGCCTGTAGCGCCATGCCTATGCGTGGCTTGCGGATACCCTCGGGATCATTGTCTGCCATGACAGTAGCGGCATAGATAGAGTCTATACGGCCTCCGGCGGCCTCTATCTCACTGAGCATATTGAGATGGATATTGCGCAGCGTATCTTCTGTCATTTTGCCTTTGGCCACGCCCTGCTGATTGGTCACTACGATGATCTTGCCAAAGACCTGAGACAGCCGCACGATCGCGTCTATAGCCCCCTCCAGAAAGAAGAACTCATCCCAGGTCTTGACATAGTCCTTGGGATAGTGCAGGTTGATCACGCCATCCCTATCCAGAAATAGCGTCCATGTCTTGTCTACTTTTAGTTGGCGCAGTATGCTCACGGGTGCAATAATAGGAAATCTGAGGGGAGTATTGAGTAATGGGTATTGAGTAATGGGTATTGCGTATTGAGATAATACAAAATACAAGTCAGTCAGTCAACTGGTTCAGCTTCTCCATGATCCAGCCACGGTCAGCCATATTGGGCGTGGCTTCTATCTCTTTGCGCAGCTGTGCCATAGCTTTCTTGTCCTTCACATCGCAGCGGTATAGTTTCATCACATACCGGGCAAAGTTGCCATAGTTTTGCTGGTTCATCTCAGAGATCAGCTTCTTTCTGCGCAGCAGGATGCGAAAGCTCTCCTTGAGCGATTGCAGGGATTGGTATTCATCCAGCTCATAGTAGGTCTTCATGAGTGTGGTCTTGGAGTCCAGCAGGTAGAAGATGTCGCTGTACTCCACATTTTGCAGCAGGCGCAGCACGCGGTCATACTGCTGGGTAGCAAAGTAGTACCGTGCCCTGTTGAAGGTATAAGCATTGTCCCGCTCTGCCTTTGGTATCTTGAGGCGATAGTCCTCTATGAACTGCTCGGTCCATTTATAGTCCTTATTGCGCAGGCCTATGGTCACGATATTTTTGAAATCCCACGGAGAGAGCTCGCCGCGGGTGAGGATGATACTATGCTCCAGTGCCTGCTGGTATAGCTCCAGTATTTGCTTCAGGTAGTTGCCGCTACCGTAGTTGATCCTGTTGATACAATAGTTGATGGCAAAGGCATAGAGGTCCTTTTGTACCTCTGTGGTGAAGGCCGTGATATGATCAGAGAGTATCTGCCTCAGCGCCCCAAAGTGCGTCTCCACCTCGGGCTCTATCAGTGACATGACGATATAGTAGTAGGCGCGCAGCAGCGGCACGCCATCATACCGTGCATCGCGGCAGTGGACCAGCACCTCGTTTATCAGCGCTACCTCGCCCTCCAGTGAGAGGAAGGCCTGATAGTGCAGCATGGCGGCACAGAAGCGCAGCTTGGTGATCAGGTAGAAAGTATCCAGCGCAGCCATCGTCTCCAGCAGGTTCTTGTCTGTGCTGCGCTCCTGCTTGCCCTCCAGATAGTCGTGGTGCAGCGCCTCCATGCGAAAGGTGTGGAGGTAGTACTCTCCGGAGCGCTGTGGCTGCTGCTCATGCAGGCGGTGCACGTAGGCATGCATATCACCGAAGTAGCGACCTAGCTGGCGTTCATTCAGCGCCTCCAGCAGGTCCATCTGCTCCCGTACGGGCTGGCTGTAGTATTTCTCCAGTGCGAGGAAGCCCTCTATACGGCGGGCAAAGTTGGTAAACAGGCGGGCAAAATCCTGATTGGTAAACTTCTTTTGGGGAAATAGCTGCCGGGCCAGCTGCTCACGGGTCAGGGCCTCCTCACCACTGCGCAGCGCCGGCAGCACGAGGTCGTAGAGCCGGATAAAGGTCTGATCTTCATTGTGCAATGGAGAGCAAAGGTAGCGCCGCAGGCGTTTCAGCTCATAGACGGAAAGCGACTGCATGAGGCGAAAAAACTTAGTATCCAGCACTTGTTAAATAATTTTCCTTGGATAAATATACGCCAATATATGGCAAATACTAAGGGAGGCCAATCCGGATAATTTGAATATGTAATGGATAAAGGCTTTAAACTGTACTTTTTTAGCTACCCACCTCTTCGTTTATTTGTATCGTCTTAAGAATGTCAAAACGAGAAAAGCATAACTTCAAAAACTCAGACACATGAAACCCATCATACTAATGAACAAGATGAAGACATTTTTTGCGGCCATTGCAGCGATTCTAGCACTGCTATCGGCGCCAGATAGAGCGATGGCTACGTGCAATATTACCATGACAGATAGCCTGGCACACTTTGGCTGCGGGCATAATTATGCGCAAGCCTTTGTAAAAGTGAGCGGTGGCACCGCTCCATATCAATTTAAACTTGGCGTAAACGGTGCATGGGCCGGCCATGTATATGTACCTACACTGTACGGGTATCACTACCTGTTCTCAAACGTACCAGTAGGTATGGATACGTTTTATGTGCAGGATTCGCTGGGCTGCATACAAACGTTGATCGAAAACAACTTCGCGAACGCCCTAACGGACACACTCACCTATGTGAATTCGGGCAACTCGTACCTCTTCACCTCCCATACCAATGGGCTGGGAGTACAGTTTTCATGGCAAAATATCGGTACAGGTTATTATCTGAATACCGGCAGCGTTGATACGGCGCGACTGGTACTTTCACCGGGTCCCAACTATATTGTAAGCTTAGTCTCGGTTTCTGCAGGCTGTCTGATGACTGACACTGTGCTGGTGAATGTACCGGGCTACGCAGGCCCACCTCAGTACCTGTGCCATACCGACTCTACCGCGCTATCAGCTACCGGGACGGGGTTCTGGACTAGCGGAGGAGGCAATCCTACTATTGCGACATTTGCCAATATCAATGCCTCCAATAGCATAGTGAGAGGGCTGACCTCGAGTGGTACTTATCACTTCCTCTGGAATAGTGGCAGCACTGTAGATTCAGTATATGTGGTGGTCCAGGCGGTGTTGCCCCTCAGCCTGTCACAGACTGGTACTGTGTGTAGCGGTCACGACTCTCTGCTGCTGGCTGGTGCGGGCAGTTATCAGATCCAATGGTACAGGTACGGCGTTTATGTGTCCGGCAGTAATACAGCGACTTTGCCGATCGGCTCCTCACCGGGTAGATACACTGCAGTGATCTATCGCAATGGCTGTATCGACAGCGCCAATATTATTATAACGGGATGCGCTTCTACTCAATACACCAGCCTATCTGCCACTATCTGCCAGGGCAATGTATATACATTTGCCGGGCAGGCACTGACGGTGGCTGGTACCTATCGTGATACGCTCAATGCCTCTACCGGATACGATAGTATCGTGACCCTGACGCTGACTGTCAATCCGGCACTTAACCTCAGCATCTCCCAGTCCGGCAGTGTCTGTACGGGCAATGATACGCTCACCGTATCCGGTGCCTCAGGCAATATGGTCACATGGACCAGAAACGGGACTGTAGTGAGCAGCGGGTCTAGCTACAGTGCCTATACGGTGGCGGGTGGCAATGGCTCCGGCTCTACACTCAATAAGTTTAATGTGCCATATGGTGTCTCTACCGATGCGGCCGGCAATGTATATGTACTGGACCAGGCAAATAACCGGGTGGTCAAATTCCCTGCGTCTAGCACCTCTGCCAGCTATGGCGTAGTAGCCGCAGGCGGCAATGGCAGTGGCAGTGGCCTGAACCAACTCAATCAGGCATACGGCCTGACACTGGATGCCAATGGCAATATCTATATCGCTGACTCATATAACCATCGCGTGATAAAATTCCCTGCCGGCAGCAGCTCCACTACCAGCGGTACAGTGGTAGCCGGTGGCAATGGCGCAGGTAGTGGCGCTACACAGCTTAATACGCCTACAGATGTAGCATTTGATGCATCGGGCAATATGTACGTAGCAGACTTTGCTAACCATCGTATACAGAAATTCCCGGCAGGCAGTACCTCTGCTACCAGCGGCACTACAGTAGCCGGTGGCAATGGCCAGGGCAGCACTGCCACTCAGCTCAACGATCCTATAGGCGTGTACATAGACGGCAGCAACAATCTCTATGTAGCTGACCAGCACAATCACCGCATACAGAAATTCCCGGCCGGTAGCACCGGCGCCACAGCGGGCACCACAGTAGCCGGTGGCAATGGCAGCGGATCGGGTGCTACGCAGCTCTATTTCCCTAATGATATGATCCTCGATGCCTCCGGTGCCATGTATGTGTGCGACTACCAGAATAGCCGCATACAAAAGTTCCCGGCAGGTAGTACATCTGCCAGCAGCGCTACTACAGTAGCAGGTGGCACAGGTAGCGGCGCTACACAGTTTCAGCGCTGCAGCAGGTTCCACATAGATGCCTATGGCAATATGTACGTATCTGATGAGGGCAACAACCGCGTGCAAAAGATACAGATCAGCAATGCGGGTACCTCTACCTATATAGCCACTACGCAGGGAGTATACCAGGCCATAGCTACCAATAGCTCAGGCTGCTCAGATACAGCTACCGTAAACCTGAGCTGCATCACTACAGTCTACAGCACCGTGGCAGCCAGCATCTGCCAGGGCAGTGTGTATCTCTTTGGCGGAGCTACGCTGACTACAGCCGGTACCTACAGGGATACGCTGATAGCCAATAGTGGTGCAGACAGCATCGTGACGCTCACGCTGACCGTAAATGCAGTACCATCTATCGCCATCACTCAGTCAGGTAGCATCTGTACTGCCGGTGGAGGTGGTGATACCCTGCGTGTGACCGGTGGCACAGGCGCTACCATCACATGGATAGGCAATGGCACACCAATAGCCGGTGGCTCTACCTTCAGCACCTACACAGTAGCCGGTGGCAATGGAGCCGGCACCGGAGCCAATCAGTTTAAAACACCATATGGTGTGCAGACGGATGGCGCAGGCTATATCTACGTACTGGACCAGGGCAATGACCGCGTACAGAAGTTCCCGCCTAACAGTACTACCCTGACAGGTGGCACGACAGTAGCAGGCGGCAATGGCCGCGGCAGCGGGCTGAACCAGTTTAACCGCGCCTATGGCATCTACGTAGATGCGGCAGGCAATATCTGGGTGGCTGATAGCTACAATCATCGTGTACTGAAATTTGCTGCAGGCAGCACCCCAGCTACCAGTGGTACGATAGTAGCCGGTGGCAATGGCCAGGGCAGCGGCGCTACACAGCTCAGTATCCCTACAGATGTGGCGTTTGACGCCTCAGGCAGGATGTACGTGTGCGACTACGGCAATAACCGCGTGCAGCGTTTTGCGGCAGGCAGCACCTCATCTACGAGTGCCACCACTGTAGCTACCAGTGCCAATGGCCACAACCTCAATCTGCCTATAGGTGTGTATATAGATGCCAATGACAACCTCTACGTAGCAGACCAGCACAATGGTGTCATCGTAAAATATCCTGCCGGTAGCAGTGCCACCAGCGGCAATGTAGTAGCCGGCATCTACGGCCTGGGCACCACAGCATCCAACCAGCTCCTGTATCCTAACGATATGATGGTAGATGCGGCAGGCAACCTGTTTGTATGCGACTATCAAAACAGCAGGATACAGAAGTTCGCTCCGGGCAGCACCTCTGGTAGTACAGGTGTGACAGTAGCCGGTAGCGCAGGCTACGGCAGTGGTACCTATCAGTTCAAATTTGATAATCGCTTCTACATGGATGCGGCAGGCAATATGTTTATCTCAGACGAGGGCAATAACCGCGTGCAGAAATATGGCGTTAACTCGTCTACTACGTCACTGGTAGTGACCGCACCGGGTGTCTATACCGCCATAGCCGTCAATGCGAGTGGCTGCGCAGATACCGTGTCTGTGACTATACTGCCATGCCTCTCTGACTCTGTATGGCCGGGAGACGCAGATCACAATGGTATAGCTGACAATAATGACCTCCTGCCACTGGGCATCGGATATGGCCTGCATGGCTTCTCTCGGACCGATCAGTCTATCGTATGGACCGCCCACTATGCTCAGAACTGGGGCATGCAGTTTCTCAATGGCACCAATGGCAAACACGCCGACTGCAACGGTGATGGCGTGATAGATGCCAATGATACCACAGCCATCCTGCTCAACTTCGGCTTCACGCACAATAAGACCGGTGGCTACAGCGCACCGCGAGCAGGCATACCTGGTATATCTCTGCAGTTTTCTACAGATACGGTGGCAGATGGAGATAGCCTCACGATTTTTGTCATGCTCGGCGACTCCAGCCTGCCTGTATCCGGACTTTATGGCCTGGCATTCACGTTCAACTTTGATCCGATCGTAGTAGATACCACATCCGCTTCATTTGGGTTTGTGCCATCGTTTATGGGCAACAATGTGAACTCGATGTCACTTCACAAAGACTTCAGATCATCGGGCGCAGTCAAGGCTGCCATCACGGGCATCAATCAGGTGAATAGGAATGGCTACGGACTGATAGCAAAGTTTCACGCTACGATCACTACCGGCAATATCAATGGCAAGGACTACAGCTACTATCAGAATGTGAACTATATCAGCGATGTGACAGCAGTAGACCGCTATGGTAACCCTGTAGACCTCAACACGGGCATAGGTTCTAATCAGGTGGCCTACGAGCCTACCGGCATCCACGACCTGGATCTGACACGCGTGCTGATCTATCCTAATCCTGCCAGCAGTACACTGACCATAGAGGGTAGTACGGGGCTGAGGGGCATGGACTATACCATCACAGATATGACCGGCAGGGTGGCAGCCTCAGGACTACTGGCAGGCGAGAAGACACAAGTAGATATCAGTCAGCTGGCGTCAGGTGTTTATATGATACGATTTGCAGATCAGAAGCAAGGATACAAGATCACTAAGAATTAAAAAGATGTATCACTATGGAAACCCAAAGGCCTCTCTCCGGAGAGGCCTTTATATGTATACAATACATCGGATAAGAAGAGACTCAAACTAAGCAATAACAATCATTTTGCCGGTTAAAGCAGAAAAATGTATAGGATAAAGCAAGAAATTTGTACTTAGAAAAGTCATGATCCCTGTGTTCCTTCGTACTGCCTCCGCAAAGCAAACAAAGCGGAGCATCAACCAGCAGTCAACCACTTTGCGCTATCAAAACGAAAAAGCCCCCGCATAGACGAGGGCTTTTAAATTATGTGCAAGACTAAATTTAGATTACAGATTGCCGCGTAGCTCCTGCTCTCTTTCTATGGATTCAAAGAGTGCTTTGAAATTGCCCTTGCCAAATGACTTGGCACCGGCGCGCTGGATGATCTCAAAGAAGAAAGTAGGACGGTCCTGTATCGGTTTTGAGAAAAGCTGGAGGAGGTAACCCTCATCATCACGGTCTACCAGGATATTGAGGTGCTTGATCTTGTCGCGGTCCTCCTTGATCACGCCTACACGGTCCCATACCTCATCATAGTAGGCATCGGGCACTTTCAGAAACTCTACGCCGCGGGACCGCAGCTCCGCCACAGTAGCGATGATATCATCCGTAGCGATAGCCATGTGCTGTACACCTGAGCCGTGATAGAAGTCTATGTACTCCTCTATTTGCGATTTCCTGCGGCCCTCTGCAGGCTCATTGATAGGAAACTTGACATAGCCGTTGCCATTGCTCACTACCTTGCTCATCAGGGCAGAGTACTCGGTAGAGATATCCTTATCATCAAAGGTGAGGAGCAGCTTGAAGCCCATCACATCTTCGTAGAACTTTACCCACTCATTCATCTGGCCCAGTTCTACATTGCCCACGCAATGATCCACATGTTTGAGGCCTACAGATTTGACTGGTACGCTTGACTTCCACGCCTGATAGCCCGGCAGGAAGGCACCCTTATAGTTCTTGCGTTCTACAAACTTATGTATCGTCTCACCATAGGTCTGGATGGCAGAGATCACTACCTCGCCAAACTCATCGCTTATCTTGACAGGGTTCATCACGGCCTTGGCACCGCGCTTTGTTGTTTCTTCAAAAGACTTAGTAGCATCGTCTACCCAGAGAGCGAGTACTTTCACGCCATCTCCGTGCTGTACCTGATGGGCAGCTATCTCATGGTCCGGCTGCATGGCTGTAGTGAGTACGATGCGGATCTTGCCCTGCTGGAGTACATAGCTGGCGCGATCGCGCACGCCGGTCTCCGGACCCGCGTAGGCTACCAGCTCATAGCCCCAGGCAGACTGATAGTAGTAGGCAGATTGCTTCGCATTGCCTACATAAAACTCTACGTGATCGGTGCCGAGCAGCGGCAGGAAATCTCCTGTAGCAGCAGTGGCTGGTTTATCTAATGTCTGTGTGCTCATTTATTATCTGATTTTGTAGAAGTAAAGGTATAAAGAAATGGGTGAAGGGGTAAATGAGGGATGTCAGTAAAACGAGGGCGATTTATAGGCTGAAAGACACGCTCTTAAGCAAGTCGATTCATTCAGCCAGCAAAGGTTTGCCATTTTCATTTAATAGGGTATTGTGATTTTCGTTTTGAAGTAGCTTCCGCTCCTCGAAAAGTATTGGATTACCGTCAGCATCAGTCATAACGTTCCCTTCTGCGTCTGCCCAAACTTTTAAAGTGTCTTTTGACAATCGCGTCGGGGGTATGTTTTTTATTTTTTCCCATTTTTCTAAATAAATCTTCCTACTACTTGGTGGAATTGTAGAATCATTAGACAAGCTTTTTAATGCTTCTCGAGAACCAATCGTATTTAAACTAGCACCGATTTCGCTAGCTAGGGAGTCATAGTGAAGAGCTCTAATCGAGTATATGGCTACTCTGTTTTGAAGAGGATCTTTTGAGCTTAAATAAGGAGCCAATTTAACCAGCAAATCTATCTCTTTGTACCTATTATCCTTGTCCTGTTGTAGTTGCTGATATTTTTGACTTACACAATATGTTAGAACAGCACCTATTAAGAAGATAAGAAACGGGCTAATTACTGAGAATTTATCCCAATTATCCTTATATTTTTTTGCCTCCATAATATGTGTACCCAATCTATTATTATAAAACTTACTTCTCCCCTTGCTCCTTTGCCAGCAATGCGAAATAGTCTCGGATACGCTGCTTATTGCCTGCGGCAAATTGTTTGTATTGGTCATAGAAATCCTGATGGAAGCAGCTCACCATCACGTAGCAATCTAGGAAGCCCTTACTCTGCATTTTGCGCGCAAAATCGAGGCTCTCATCTTTAGATTTACTGAGCATATACTCCCAACTATACACCTCGAGGTAGCGCTGCCTTGTGATATCGCCCACCCCGGACAGGACACCGCTCTCATCGTAGTGGCCGGCTACTTTATCCTTTGCCTCTGCGTAGTATTGCCATGGGCTTCCCTGCGCTGCTTTGCGATACTTTTCTTCCTCTTTACTTACCAAACCCTCCTTGCCCTCGGTGCTACTGACGGGCAGTACCTCGCGACTGATGCGTCCGATAGCGAATGGATGCTTGTCAGACTCCGCCGCGTCCAGCAGTTTCACCATCATAGACAGGTCAGGATACATGATCACGGCATCTTCGGCAGCCTTATACGCCTTGTCGTACATGCCAGCCTCATAGTAGGCATCGCAGAGGTACTTTAGCGGCTCCTGCTGGTCCGGATGAGATGTGTAGGCGTCGCGGAAAACCTGGATCGCATCGTTAAACCGCTTGGTCATGTAGTAGACATCACCCAGATAGAGCCGGGCCTTGTAGATAGATGGATCTGCCTCTATGGCCTTGCGGTATAACTCTGCAGCCTTATTATAATTGCGGCTGCCAAACTCCCCCTCCGCCTGTGAGAAAAATTCACGCGCCTTTTTATTGATACCCGTATCTGTCTTTGCATCTACGTAGAGATTGCGCAGCTTGATAGAGCAGCCCCAGGCCGAAGCGCTGGACATACAGGCACGGCGGCAGTCCAGCATCATAGTACTAAACGGAGCATCGGAAAGTTTGAGCCCGCTTAGGCTTTTGCGCAGATGATCTACCATCGAGTCGCTGAGCGCTGCCGTATCCCCCTTCACCTGTTTGAATGCAATATCCAGTTGCAAGCCCAACCCCTCTATCTGTTGCGCTTTACTATATTGCGCCTCGTTGATCTCCAGTAGTTTGTCCCAGCCTTTGCCATAGCGGGGATATTTATCCAGCAGGCTATTAAGCTCTGTAGCAGCCTCGTCATACTTTTCTTTCTCTTGCAGTTTAGTGACCTTGCTCATACGCTCAGCCACTTCGGCCTCAGGGTCTTTAGCAGCAGTAGCGCCTATAGAGAAAGCCAGGAGTGCGTACGCGGTAAGGAGGATAGTTTTCATGTTAGTTTGCGATTTAGGATAAATGTAGGCAAATCATGTATTATTTGCGAGAAGATAAGCGCCTGAGCCATAATATCCAGCGACGCTGGTAATCTTGCAATGTGTCGAGAGGTGTATGAGGTTTTACGACAGCGATATCTTCTCCCGTCATATCACTGAGGATAAAGGCAGCTCTGCCCGCTACAGTAAAGAGATCATCATGCAATATACCTCCATGGCCATAAAATGTTTGCTCCTTTTCCCGTCCGGGAATGATCAGATCAGCAGAATTGGAGAGACCCACAAATGAAGTATCTGTAAGGCCAAGTATCAGATATGGAAAAGCTTGCCGATAGTTTTCTAAAGCCCAGGCTTTCGCATTCAGCAATTGCCCGAAACTCTTTTCGGTGCGAAGCGCCATAAGAAAATCTGAGAGCCTCATATCGGCTGGAGCTTTTCCAAAATAACCGATCCGTACTGGATCCAACCTATCCTTATCGGCTTCTATCCATGCTGCCGGTTTATCAAAAGATGCCGGTAGATCATAATTGCGAGGAGAAACGACCTGAGCAGCGCACTCAAAGACGCTCCTGGAGACATAGCAAAAGACCACTACCCACCTCAAAACATCATAGCTGCTACACCTACATAATTTTCTCATAACACACTAAAGATACACGGAAACAGCTTTTACCATAATGCGCTGAGCCAGATTTACCACTTCCTCCCCTCCCAGCCACTTTCCTCCCACTTCCTACCCCGTCTTTAACCCCTTTTTAGCCGATTTCTCCAGCTCCCCAAAAGCTGAAAAGTTTAAAACCAGCCCTTTTCTGTGGATAAACTGTTAAAAACCATGTGGAGAAAGCAACAATAATCCACAGCAAATCGTTTATCCACTATATCTACCACTTTTTACCACCTCTGAAACCATTGATTTTACTCAGTTATCTGAGATTTTTTGATGTGTTGAAAAGAATTTGTATAGTTTTGTGGTAAGAAGTGGTGAGTAGTGGGAAATACTCATACTTTTGGTGGCATAAATCAGTAAAAGACCCAAATGCGCTTTTTAGGCGAAATAAACTGCAGTGTAGACGACAAGGGGCGTGTCAAGATGCCCGTGTCGTTTAGCCGTCAGTTTGCCGAAGGTGACAAGGGGAGGTTTATGATCGCCAGAGACCTGGATGACTGTCTCGTGATCTACCCCCTGGAAACCTGGAAGGCGCAGGAGGAGAAACTGAGGCAGCTAAACCCATTCAACCCCACACACCGCGCCTTCACCAATGCTATCACCGTAGGCCTCACCGAAGTGGAAATGGATAGTGCCGATCGTTTCCTGATCTCTAAGCAACTGATGAGATACATCGGCAGTGCGAAAGAAGTGGTCCTCAAGGGCCAGTTTGACCGCATACAGGTGTGGGAGGCTACGAAGTACGAGCAGTACATAGCAGGCCATCTCTCCAATGTGCAGCAGCTCGCTGCCGAAGTATCACAGTACCTGGATTCAAAAACATAGCCCCTAAATCCCCAAAGGGGACTTTAATACAGTCTCCGCGGAAGGTTTAGTGGCATTAAAAAGCCTCCCCTTTGGGGAGGTTGGAGGGGCATGATGTACCACATACCTGTTCTTTTACATGAGTGTATAGATGGCCTGGCCATACAGCCTGACGGCATATACATCGATGCGACCTTTGGCGGTGGCGGCCACTCGCGCGAGATCATGAAGCATCTCGGGCCTGAGGGCAGGCTGATCGGCTTTGACCAGGATGCAGATGCCGCGCGCAATGCGATAGACGATGAGCGCTTCACCCTGATCCGGGCAAACTTTCGCCACATGCGCCGATTCCTCCGGCTGGAGGGCATCACTCAGGTAGACGGTATACTGGCCGATCTCGGTGTGAGCTCCTTTCAGTTTGATGAGGCGTCACGTGGATTCAGCTACCGATTCGAGGGGCCGCTGGATATGCGCATGAGCCAGAGCGACAGCCTGACGGCAGCAGAGATACTGAATACGTATGATGCCGATAGCCTTCAGGAAATGTTTGGCGAGTACGGTGAGGTGCGGAATGCACGGACACTGGCGCAGGCCATCGTAGCACACAGGGCGCAGAGCAGCTTTAAGACGACTGCTGATCTGCGAGCCATATGCGAGCAGGAAGGCCGCGGCGAGATACACCGCTACATGGCGCAGGTCTACCAGGCGCTGCGTATGGAGGTGAATGACGAGCTGGGAGCGCTAAAGGATGTGCTGACCGAGAGTAAGGAGCTGCTCGGAGAGGGTGGCAGGCTGGCAGTGATCACCTTTCACTCGCTGGAGGACAGGCTGGTGAAGAACTATATGAAGCATGGGACCTTTGATGACGAACCGGTGAAAGACTTCTTCGGAAACTTTGAAAAGCCGTGGAAGCTGATCACGAGGAAACCGGTGGTAGCGAGCAGTGAGGAAGCGAAGAAGAATAGCAGGTCGCTATCTGCAAAGCTGAGGGTGGCAGAGCGAATAGAGAAAAGATAATAGAGAATAACGAATAGATAGAATTCAAACGGGCAACCGGTATAATGGCAAAAGAGAAAGACATATCGAAAGAAGCACACGAGGAGGAGCCACCATTCCCGGTGGATGAGCAGGCTGTTAACGCCCCTTCTGGGGGGTTGGGGGCCAGTAAATCGCCTAAGGGCTTCCGTCGCTTCCTGCAGGTCTTTGACGTAGTGGGTGGTGACAACATGCGCGGCATCATGACCAGCCTGCCGTTTGTGGGCTTCCTGGTCATACTGGGCTTCCTGCACATAGCTAATAACAACCTGGCTGAAAACTATGCGCGCCGCATCTCAAAAACGGAGAAGGAAGTGCGCGACCTGCGCTGGCACTACATGGAGTCATCTAACCGCCTGATGAAAAAGAGCAGGCTGAGCGAGGTCTCCAAGCTGGTGCAGGATCAAGGATTGAAAGAACTAAGGCAACCACCATATATCATAGAGGAGAAGAAGAAGAATTAGACAAGAGTATTGAGACTTGAGATAAGAGACCAGGAAAAGGAAAAATAAAAGGCTGTTACAGACAACTGCCACCCGACAACAGACAACAGAACAATGGCGAGCAATAACATAAAAAGAGAGGTGATGATCAGGATCTACGTAGGGTTCCTCTTCATCGTGCTGCTCAGTGTGGGTATCCTCGCCAAGGTGGTGCAGACACAGGTCTATGATGCGCATGACCTCATAGCGCAGTCTGACAGTACGAGTATTTTCTCCAAAACTATCGTAGCCGAGCGCGGCAATATCTACTCTGCCGATGGTAAGCTGCTGGCTACCTCTCTCCCACTGTTTGACGTGCATATAGACTTCAATGCAGATGGCCTGACGGATGATGTCTTCACCCCGCGCAATGTGGACTCTGTAGCCATGCTGATGTCAGCCAAGTACCATGATAAAACGGCAGCAGACTACCGGGCAGAGTTCTTTAAGCATCACAAGAAGGCGGATACATATTTCCTGCTAAAGAGAGACATCTCACTGGCTGATCTGAATGAAATGAAGACCTGGCCGTGGTTCCGCCTGAGCCGTAATAAGTCTGGCCTGATAGTAGAGACCAAGGAAATGCGTGATCATCCTTTCGGTGATATAGCACTGCGTACGCTGGGTATAGATGAAAACCACGATGGCACCTACTCCTCCGGCCTCGAGCTGAAGTATGACAAGGACCTGACCGGCGAGGCCGTAAAGAAACTCTACCGCAAGCTCTCTGCGGGTGTGGCCAAGCCGCTGGATACCAAAGAAGAAATGGCCAACTCCGGAAAGGATATCTATACCACTATAGACATCAATATGCAGGACGTAGCTGAAGATGCGCTGCGCAAAGCCCTGACTCGACATGATGCGGAGCACGGCTGCGTGATACTGATGGAGGTCAAGACCGGCAAGATCCGCGCGATAGCTAACCTGGGCAAGCGCGACTCTGCTGACTACCGCGAGCTGTATAACTACGCTGTAGGTGAAGCCACAGAGCCGGGCTCAGTGATGAAGCTCGCCACCGTAGCCTCTCTCATGGAGGACAAGCTGGTAGATAAGAATACGCCGGTAGAATGTGGCAATGGCGTGCTGGTGATACGTGGCCTGACCATCAGGGATCATGAAGCGCCTGAATCTCCACAGCTGACCGTAAAGCGCGCAGTGGAGGTCTCCTCCAATGTGGCTATGGCAGAGCTGGCAAAAGACTACTACATCGCTAAGCCCTCACAGTTTTATGAGCACCTGAAATCTTTTGGCTTCACCGAGCCTGTGAAGATAGAAGTAGGCGGTGCAGCAAAACCAGTACTGGCAGATCCAAAGAAATGGTCCGGCGTGTCTGCACCATTCATCGCACACGGCTATGAGCTGCAGCTCACCCCCCTGCACACGCTCCAGTTTTATAATGCCATCGCCAATAACGGCGTGATGGTAAAACCGACATTGATCGAAAAGATCCGGGAATATAACCAGACCATCGACTCGCCCGGTACTGTGGTGCTGAATGAAAAACTGATCAGCGAAAGCACTGTAAAGCAACTGCAGGAAATACTCACCGGAGTAGTAGAAAACGGCACTGCCAAAAACCTCAAGACCACCTATCTCAAGATAGCCGGCAAGACCGGTACAGCGGTGATCTCAAATCACGGCTACAAGGTGAATAAGA
Source organism: uncultured Chitinophagaceae bacterium (assembly GCA_964537475.1). Taxonomy (GTDB): domain Bacteria; phylum Bacteroidota; class Bacteroidia; order Chitinophagales; family LD1; genus UBA1941. The sequence continues at coordinate 1,030,317 of CAZIBY010000001.1, forward strand.
AGTACCAGGCATCGTTTGCGGGTTATTTCCCTGCTGATAAGCCTGAGTACTCCATGATCATCGTAGTAAACTCTCCCGGCCAGGGTGGCTACTATGGCAATGTGGTAGCAGGCGAGGTTTTCCGCGAGGTAGCTGATAAGGTGTACTCCCTCACACTGGATATGCGTCCATCCATCAATAATGCATCAGTGACGGAGAATGACATTCCCGTAATAAAGAATGCAGCACGGGAGGATATAGCGCGCATCTACGGCATGTTTGGCGCGCAGGCACCGGCAGGAGGAGATGACTGGATGATGGCATCTGATGGCGCTGGCTATGTGGCAAATGACATCAAGATAGACATGGTGCCCGATGTGAAAGGCATGGGCCTGAAAGATGCACTATACCTACTGGAGTCTCATGGACTAAGGGTAGAATTCAAAGGTAAAGGGAATGTGATCGGGCAGTCTATAGACGCCGGCACCAAAATATCGAAAGGACAAACTATAACACTGCAACTGAGCTGATGCTGTCGCTGAATGAAATACTGAAGGATGTGGCCGTGATGGATATCGCGGGTAGCAGTATCATGAGTGTAGGCGAACTGCGCCTAGACTCGCGCGCGGTGCAGTCCGGCGATACATTCATAGCCGTGAAGGGTACTCACGCCGATGGGCATACTTATATCTCATCTGTGATAGAGAAAGGTGCGCGCCTGATCATCTGCGAGATGCTGCCAGAGAGCCTGCTGCAGACGGTAACCTATGTGCAAGTTGAAAATTCTGCTATTGCCCTCGGTCAGATAGCATCTAACTATTATGGCCGTCCATCACAACTGCTGAAACTGGTGGGTGTGACCGGTACGAATGGAAAGACCTCTACGGTTACGCTGCTCTATCGTTTGTTCCGCCAGCTGAATTTCAAAGCTGGCATGCTCTCTACCGTAGAGAACCAGATCAATGGTGAGGTGATACCTAGTACTCATACTACACCAGACGCGATCAACCTCAATAAGCTGCTCCGCCAAATGGTAGAGGCAGGCTGTGAGTATTGCTTCATGGAGGTGAGCAGCCATGCAGTGGATCAGCACAGGATAGGCGGCCTGGAGTTTACCGGGGCGGTATTTACCAATATCACGCACGACCACCTCGACTACCACAAGACCTTTGACAACTATCTCAAGGCTAAGAAGAAGTTCTTTGATGGCTTGAGCAAGAAAGCTTTTGCACTGACCAATATCGATGACCGCAATGGCAATATCATGCTGCAGAATACAAAGGCAGCAAAGCATTCTTATGCGCTGAAGTCTCCGGCAGATTTCAAAGCAAAGATCGTGACGGATACCGTACAAGGCCTCGAACTGGATATAGACGGACAGGAGATGCACACGCGTCTGATCGGTGAGTTCAATGCATATAATCTGCTCACTGTTTACGCTACTGCGGTGCTCCTGGGCATAGACAAAATAGAAGCACTGACCATACTCAGCGCGCTCACACCGCCGGAGGGACGCTTTGACCAGATCATATCTGGCAAGGACAAGATCGTGGGCATCGTAGACTATGCGCATACACCTGATGCGCTGAAGAATGTGCTGCATACGATCAACGCCATCCGTCAGGGCAATGAGACGCTCATAAGCATAGTAGGCTGCGGTGGTGATCGCGACGCAGCTAAACGCCCTGTGATGGCGCAGGTCGCCGCGCACCTGAGCGATAAGTGCATCCTGACGTCTGACAATCCCCGCTCGGAAGACCCAAATGAGATCCTTCGCCAGATGCATGAGGGCGTGGAGATCACAGAGCGTCGCAAGGTACTCTCTATCACAGACCGCAAAGAGGCGATCCGCACTGCCTGCATGATGGCAAACCAAGGTGACATCATCCTGCTGGCGGGTAAGGGCCACGAGAAATATCAAGAGATCAAAGGCGTGAAATATGCCTTCGATGATAAAGCTGTATTGAAAGAATTGTTTAACGAACTCGGTAAATAAGATGCTGTACTACCTGTTTAACTATCTGAGGTCGCATTACAATATGCCGGGAGCGAACCTGTTCACGTATATCTCCTTCCGTGCAGCTACCGCCATGATCCTCTCGCTGGTCATATCCATGATCTATGGCGGCAAGATCATCGCGTATCTCAAGCGCAAGCAAATAGGCGAAACTATCCGCGAGCTGGGCCTACAAGGCGAAAACCAGAAAAAAGGTACACCCACCATGGGTGGCCTCATCATACTTGGTGCGATCCTGATCCCTACGCTGCTACTCGCCCGCCTGGACAATGTGTATATCATTTTAAGCCTCATCACTACAGTATGGCTAGGAGCCATAGGCTTTGCAGATGATTACATCAAGGTATTTAAGAAGGACAAGAAAGGACTTGCGGGCACATTCAAGATCATCGGCCAGGTGGGATTAGGCTTGATCGTAGGCATCGTACTTTATTTTAATAAGAACGTCTACACTAAAGAAGAAATTCCTGCCGCAGCAGTTGCTTCTTATCAGCCGTCTCAGATATCTCAGGTGCGTGATGACCGCGGCACGGTACACTATCTCGTACAGGTGCGTGACCAGACCACTTCGCTACCATTCATCAAGACACATGAGTTTGACTACTCTATGATACTGAGCGCTATCAATCCGGCTTGGGCTAAGTATTCATGGCTCATTTTCATACCCGTAGTGATATTCATTATTACTGCGGTATCAAATGGAGCCAATCTCACTGACGGCATCGATGGTCTCGCCACGGGTACCTCTGCCATAGTCGGCTCTACGCTGCTGGTATTTGCGTACTTGTCGGGCAATATCATTTTCGCCGACTACCTGAACATCATGTATATCCCTAACTCGGGTGAGCTGACCATTTTCCTCGCAGCCTTCATCGGTGCGTGCGTAGGCTTCCTCTGGTGGAATGCCTATCCCGCTCAGGTATTCATGGGAGATACAGGATCGCTGGCTCTGGGTGGTATCATAGCCACACTGGCTATCGCTACGCGCAAGGAGCTGCTGCTGCCTCTGATGTGCGGCATCTTTCTAATAGAGAATATATCCGTGATGATGCAGGTTTCCTACTTCAAATACACGAAGAAAAAATATGGTGAGGGACGCAGGATATTCCTGATGTCACCACTGCACCATCACTATCAGAAACTGGGCTGGCATGAGAGCAAGATCGTATCGCGCTTCTGGATCATCGGTATCCTGTTGGCGGTTTTATCAATAGTGACACTCAAGATCAGATAACAAATAGACTTGAGACGTGAGATAAGAGACAAGAGAAAAAATGCACAACTATAAGGAACTAAATATTTGGAAAAGGGCAATGAAGCTGGCAGTCGATGTTTATCGAATATCAGCAACATTTCCAGCAGATGAGAGATTCGGCCTGACCTCGCAGATACGTCGCGCCGCTGTATCAATTGCGTCAAACATTGCTGAAGGCGCCGGCAGAAATACGGATGGAGAATTCACTCAATTCTTAGGAATAGCCAATGGTTCATCCTTCGAATTAACTACTCAGCTTATGATAGCCGTTGAACTAGATATAGTGAATGCTGACCGTGCTAACGCGACCTTACAAGAACTAGATGAAACGCAGAAGATGCTTTACGCTTTTATTAACAAACTAAAAAACAGCAAATAATCTCATGTCTCACGTCTCACATCTCAAGTCTAAACCACGCCTCGTGGTTTTAGGTGGTGGTGAGAGCGGTGCAGGTACAGCAGTACTTGGGCTGAAGCAGGGCTATGACGTGTTCCTGAGTGATAAGGGTAAGATAGCAGATAAGTACAAAGCTATCCTGAACGAATACAACGTGGACTATGAAGAGGAGCAGCATACAGAGGAGAAGATCCTGAATGCTGACGTAGTGATGAAAAGCCCCGGCATACCGGAGAAGGCCGACATAATCAAAAAGCTGCGTGCACAAAACACACGCATCGTATCTGAGATCGAGTTTGCCAGCTGGTATACGGATGCAAAGATCGTAGGTATCACCGGTGCCAATGGCAAGACTACAGTGACTGCGCTGACCTATCATATCATGAAGGAAGGCGGTATGAATGTAGGCCTCGGCGGCAATATCGGTAAGAGCTTTGCCATGCAGGTGGCTACTGAGAACTATGAGCACTATGTGCTGGAGATATCGAGCTTTCAGCTGGATGATATAGAGACTTTCCGTCCTCATATCTCCATCCTGACCAATATCACTCCGGACCACCTGGACCGCTACAACTATGAACTGCAAAACTATGTGACGGCAAAATTTGCTATCACAAAGAACCAACAAGCAGACGACTACTTTATCTACTGCAGCGAAGATGAGATCACGATGCAGAATATAGACAAGTATCCGACTGCTGCGAAAAAAGTGCCATTTGCCTATGATCAGGTGATCACGGAGGGTGCTTATGTCAAAGACGAAACCATTCAAATATCTATAAACAACAACAACCCTTTTACTATGTCAATCCAAGAACTCGGGATCAGAGGTAGGCACAATGTCTATAACTCTATGGCTGCTGGGATAGTAGCAAACATTTACGGCCTCCGCAAGGAGCAGATACGCGAGAGCCTCGCTAACTTCAAAAGCCTCGAGCATCGCCTCGAGACCGTGACGAAGATACGCGGCGTCGAGTTTATCAATGACTCTAAGGCCACTAACGTAAACTCTACATGGTATGCGCTGGAGTCGGTGAGCAAGCCGATCATCTGGATAGCCGGTGGTGTGGACAAAGGCAACGACTACTCTGTACTGGAGGGCCTGGTCAAAAAGAAAGTGCGCGCCATGATCTGCCTCGGGGTGGACAATACGAAGCTGCACTCTGCATTCAGCAAGCATGTAGACATCGTGATCAACTGCACGAATATGCGTGATGCTGTACGCATGGGCTACCAGCTCAGCAATCCCGGCGATGCCGTGCTGCTGTCACCAGCCTGCGCTTCATTCGACCTCTTCCAAAACTATGAGGACAGGGGCAAGAAGTTTAAAGATGCTGTGATACAGCTCTAAGCTGCGCATTTGTGAAAACGAAACATTGAATGGTTGTGCTGTCTTATAGGGCACTAGCCCAAATTGTAGTAACGATATGAAGGAGACTGTCAATAAAACATTTGAATACCTGAGGGGTGATCGCATCATCTGGCTCGTGGTCATGGTGCTTTTTGTCTTCTCCATGCTGGCAGTATACAGCGCATCGAGTAGCCTTGCATTTAAAAATGCCGACGGCAACTCGTCTCACTATCTCTACAAGCAGATACTGAGTGCGCTGGGGGGCATCCTGCTCATGTACTTTGCGCACATGGTAGACTATCGCTACTTCTCACGCATCGCGCAGATCCTGTGGATCATCTGTGTCCCGCTGCTGCTGTACACTATGTTCTGGGGTACGAGTATCAATCACGCCAGCCGCTGGATCAGGCTGCCGCTGATAGGCTGGACCTTTCAGACATCAGACCTAGCCAAGCTCGCAGTGATCATGCTTCTCGCGCGCATGCTCTCTAAGAATCAAGACAAGATGGATGACTTCCGCAAGACGGTACTGCCTATGCTCGGTGTAGTGCTGGTGCCGTGCATGATGATCGCTAAGGACAACCTGTCTACCGCACTCATCCTGTTCTTTACGTCCGTCTTCATCCTCTTCATAGGCCGTCTGGCCATCAAGCATCTGGCGCTACTCTTTGCAGCCAGTGCGGTGGTGATAGGGTTGTTCCTCGCCGTACTGCTGCTCACGCCTGATAGCCTGCTGGCACACATGGGCCGTATGCCTACATGGAAGAAACGTATACAAACACATTTCATCAATAAAGAACCTAATGCAGATGATGATTACCAGCAGCGCCAGGCCCGCACGGCCATTGCACGTGGTGGCATCCTGCCTAACGGTCCGGGCAACTCGATGCAGAAGCATTTCCTGCCCGAAGCCTATTCGGATTTCATCTTCGCGATCATCATAGAGGAGTATGGACTGATAGGCGGCATTTTTATCGTCTTCATCTACCTGCTGCTGCTCTATCGCTGCATCAGGATCGTGATGGATGCGCCTAAGGCCTTCGGGGCCTTCCTCGCAGTGGGATTGGGTGTCAGCCTCGTGCTGCAAGCGATGATTAATATGGCAGTGGCTGTCGGATTGTTTCCGGTCACAGGTGTGACGCTGCCGCTGGTGAGTATGGGTGGTAGCTCGGTAGTGTTTACGAGCATCGCATTCGGAATAATATTAAGCGTAAGCCGCAACATCGAGCTGACGCAAGAACAAGAAACAGAAGAAGAGCTGGCTACAGCATAATATATGTCAGGCAAAAGATTCATCATCAGTGGCGGCGGTACCGGGGGGCATATCTTCCCTGCGGTAGCTATTGCCAATATGCTGAAGAAGCAGGTGCCTGACTGTGAGATACTTTTCGTAGGCGCCAATGACCGCATGGAGATGCAGCGGGTACCGGAGGCTGGATATGAGATCAAGGGACTGAGCATCGCTGGCTTCCAGCGCGGACAGATACTATCCAATCTTGGTCTGCCGCTGAAAGTAGTAAAGAGTCTTGCCGCTGCGCGCAAGATCGTAAGTGATTTCAAGCCATCTGTGGCGATAGGTGTAGGTGGCTATGCCAGCGGTCCGCTGCTGATGGCGGCCAGCCTGTCAGGAGTACCGTGCATCATACAGGAGCAGAACTCCTTTGCCGGCATCACGAATAAAATCCTTGCCCGCAGGGCAAAGGCAATATGCGTAGCCTATGAGGGCATGGAGTCAGTTTTCCCTAAGGAAAAGGTCGTGCTGACCGGCAATCCGATCCGCGCTGAGATCATACATGATGACATCAGCAGAAAAGATGCCTACTCATACTTTGACCTGGATGAGAACAAGAAGACGATACTCATCATAGGTGGCAGCCTCGGCGCCCGCACGATCAACGAGAGCGTCTACGCCTATGCGGACAAAATAAAAGGCACCCGCACACAGCTTCTCTGGCAGACTGGCAAGGTCTGGACAAAAGAAAACCCTGATGCGGAGAATATCCATCAGACGCAGTTCATCGTGCGTATGGACTATGCATATGCTGCGGCTGACATTATCATCTCCCGCGCAGGCGCCTTGTCTATAGCTGAGCTGCAGAATATAGGCAAGCCGGTCATCTTGGTACCATCGCCCAATGTGACGGAGGATCACCAGACGCACAATGCGATGGCATTGGTCAATAAGAATGCCGCAGTGTTGGTACGCGATAGCGAGGCAAAAGAGAAACTGATGGACGTGGCGATGAACCTGCTGAATGATGAAACAAGAAAAAGTGAACTGAGTAATAACATAAAAAAGATGGCGATCACTGACGCAGCCGAGCGCATAGTGCGTGAGATTTTAGCGGTGACCAAAGACTAAAGTGGAATTGATAACAAATAAAAAATGCCTTGTATTTACCCTCTCCTTCGGAGAGGGCAGGGTGAGGTGATATGAATCTGAAAGAAATAAAGAAGATCTACTTCCTCGGTATCGGCGGCATAGGCATGTCGGCTCTGGCGCGCTACTTCAAATCCATCGGCGCGGAGGTGAGTGGCTATGATAAGACACCTACCGCGCTCACAGATCAGCTGAAGGCCGAAGGCATTGATGTGATATTTGAGGACAAAGTAGAACTGATGCCTAAGGAGCTGGATATGGTGGTCTACACACCTGCCATACCAAAAGATCACAAAGGCTTCAATTTCTACAAAGGCAATAACTACAACCTCAAGAAGCGCAGCGAGGTATTGGGTATCATCAGCGCGGACAACTTCGCTATCTGCGTAGCTGGCTCTCATGGCAAGACCACTGTGTCCGCCATGATCGCGCACATCCTGACCGATAGCGGCTATGGCTGCAGCGCCTTCCTGGGTGGTATCGCTACTAACTATAACTCTAACTACATCAAGCATGCTAATGATGTAGTGGTGATCGAGGCGGACGAGTTTGACCGCTCGTTCCATCGCCTGTCGCCGGATATGGCGGTGATCACTGCGGTAGATACAGACCACCTGGATATTTACGGCTCTAAGGAAAAGATCGAAGAGGCGTTTATAGAATTCACAGAGAAGATAGCTGAAGACGGCCTGCTGGTGATCAAGCAGTCCTCTCCTATCGAGGATCGCTTGCCTACACTAGACAAGGCCTTCTACAGCCTGAATGATGAGAACGCAGACGTATACTGCTCTAAGTATTGGGTAGTAGATGGCGGTTATGTTTTCAATATCATGTACTATGGCAAAGAGCTGATCGCCTTCCGTCTGAATATCGGTGGCTTCCACAATATTGAAAATGCACTGGCTGCTTTCACCATCGCCAAGGAGCTGAAGATATCTAACGAGAATATCAAGGCCGCTCTAGCCTCTTTCAAAGGCATCAAGCGCAGGTTTGAGACCATTGTGAAGAATGACAAGGTTGTCTTCATAGACGACTATGCGCACCATCCGGAGGAGATCAGGGTATTCCTCGCATCGGTGCGCGAGATGTATCCGGACAAGAAGATCACAGCGATCTTCCAGCCACATCTTTTCTCCCGCACCAAGGACCTGGCTGATGGTTTCGCAGAGCAACTGAGCATAGCTGATGAAGTGATCCTGCTAGACATCTATCCTGCCCGTGAGCTGCCGATGGAGGGCGTGACGAGCTCACTGATCTATGACAAAGTGACCAGCAAGCGCAAGCTGAATATCAAGAAAGATGAACTACTGGATACACTGAAAGGAAAGCAGCTAGAGGTTGTGGTGACTATTGGTGCGGGTGATATTGACAAGTTGGTGCAACCGATTAAAGAACTTATAACAAAGTAGCATGAAAGCAATAAAATCAATATTGGCATTCCTTGTTATAATGACTTTATCCTTTGCCGTGAAGGCTCAGGATAAATATGAATATGCATCTGTCATATTTGAGATGATCAATGCTCAGAAAGGTTACATATACATTTCTGATGGCGAAAAATATGAGACGAGAATGCTTGAGATAAAGGGTGGAGAGATGGGTACTAATCTTAACCCTGTTTTGACAGAGCTGAATAAAATGAATGAAAGCGGATGGGAAGTCATAAATACTAACTGGTACCTGGACAGGAAAGTATTTTACCATCTAAGGAAAAGAAAGGGATAAAGTCGAAATGAAAAAGTTCTGGAACATATTCAAGAAGGTGATGCTGGTGCTCTCAGTGACTGCGTTTGTGGTCCTGTTTGTCTTCACGCTCACATCTGCCGTGCAGCAGAAAAAATCGCTTGTATGTTCTTCTATACAGGTCAAAATAGACTATGAGTCTGGTGTGAGCTTCCTCACTACTGATGAGATCACGGCTAAAGTAAACTCTCTCGCCGGCGGCCAGATCACCGGCAAACCCTTGTCAGCACTGGATTTCAGGGCGATAGAGATGGGTTTGCAGCAGGATCCTTTCGTACAGCATGCGCGGGTATACATAGACCACGCGCGCACTGTACATGCCGAGATCACTCAGAAGCAGCCTATTATCCGCATAATCAACAATGACGGTGTGGGATACTATCTCTCTGATATGAACGAAAGGATACCCCTCAGCGGTAAATTTACAGCACATGTGCCTGTGGCTATCGGCGAGGTGGAGACACGCGAGGACCTCTATGGAGACAGTATCATCCTCTCTGAGATCTACGGCCTGGCCAAATATCTGCAGCACGACTCCCTGATGGGATCTATGATAGACCACGTGTACGTAAGAAGTTCCGGTGATATGGAGCTGTACACCAAGATGGGTTATCACACCATCGAGTTTGGCAGGGCAGATGAGTCGATGCAGGAGAAGTTTGATAAGCTGAAGACCTTCTACCGCGACGGACTGACCAAGGTAGGCTGGGACCACTACAGCGTGATCAACCTGAAGTACAAGGGCCAGGTGATAGGTGTGAGAAAGGGAGGTGAACTAGCCATCCGCGCGGAGATGCCGGAAGAGAAACCAGCAGAGCCGATAGCAGGCGACTCTGCAGTAGTGATAGACGACCAGCCGGTAGCGGAGCCTACCGAAAAACCAACTCCGGCACCGGCAGCGAAACCTGCCAAAGCACCAAGTGAAAAACCGGCAAAGTCGGCCGGTGATAAACCAAAGAAACCGGCAACAGACAAACCGGCAAAACCAACAGCAAACGAACCGGCACCAGACGACAAACCGAAAGCAGACGAACCGAAGAGACCAAAATCAAAAGCTAAAAAAACCAACCATAAACGCAACTAGTATGCAGACCGTCAAAGAAAATCCGATCGTAGTAGGCCTCGATATAGGCACTACCAAGATAGCCGCCATCGTGGGCCAGCAGGACCAGTATGGCAAGATAAAAGTGCTCGGTATAGGCCGCGCAGACAGCCAGGGTGTGGCCCGTGGCGAGGTAGTGAATATCGAGATGACGGTCAATGCCATCAAGGATGCTGTGGCGCAGGCTGAGCAGCAGTCCGGCGTAGAGATCCGCTCGGTATATGTGGGTATAGCCGGAGAGCACATCTCCAGCAAGCAGAACCGCGATATCTATACGCTGGCAGATCAGGATACGGAGGTATCTGATACCGATATCAAGGCCATGATCCAGAATATGCACCGCCTCGCGCTGGAGCCGGGTGAGCGTATCATACACGTACTGCCACAGGAGTTTTTCATAGATGGCAATCCGGTGGCCAAAACGCCTATCGGTATGTGTGGCAGCAGGCTGGAGGCCAATTTCCACATCATCACCGGCAAGGTAGCCGCTGCGCAGAATATCAAGAAGTGCGTAGAGCGCTCCGGCCTGCAGATGATCGGTCTGATCCTTGAGCCGCTGGCATCTTCCGCTTCAGTACTGAGCGAAGAAGAAATGGAAGCCGGTGTATGCCTTGTGGATATAGGTGGTGGTACGACTGACATCGCCATCTTCCAGGATAATATCATCCGCCATACTGCCGTGATACCGTTCGCGGGCAATATCATCACCGAGGATATCAAGACGGGCTGCATGGTGCTGAAGAAGCAAGCGGAGAAACTGAAGGTCCGCTTCGGTAGCGCACTGCCACAGGAGAACCAGGAAAATGAGATCATTTCTATCCCCGGCATCAATGGTCGCGAGCGCAAGGAGATATCCATGCAGATGCTGGCGAAGATCATCAACGCCCGTATGGAGGAGATCGTGCAGCAGGTATACTTTGAGATACGCAGCAGTGGCTATGCCAATAAGCTGATAGGCGGTGTGGTGATCACCGGCGGTGGCTCACAACTCAAGCACTTGAAGCAACTGGTAGAATACCATACCGGCCTCAGCGCGCGCATCGGCCTGCCTACTGAGTACCTGGCCAAGGATACTAAGGAAGACCTGAAGAACCCTATGTACTCCACGGCTATAGGGCTCATCATAGAGGGCATCAAGGAGCTGGAGGATCAGCAGCGCAGCAATAACAAGCGTAAGGCAGAGGCCGCAGCAAAGGAGAAAGAGGTAATAGCAGCCGTAGTAGAAGAAGTGGTAGTAGAGGCACCTATAGCAGAGGAGGTGCCGACTGTTCACTTTGAGATGCAACCTGAGCCAGAGCCGGTGAAGAAGGCCAAGAAGGACTCATGGGTCAAAGGCCTGCTCACCAATGTAAAGGACTGGTTTGAAGATGAGAGTGTGAATAACGATTTCCAGTAAAACAGAAGAACAAAACAAGAATAAATTACCCTAACGATTAAAACTTAGAGATATGACTAACCTCCAATTTGACCTGCCAAAAGATCAGTCTTCTATCATCAAGGTAGTGGGCGTAGGCGGCGGCGGTAGCAACGCCGTAAACCATATGTATGAGCAAGGCATCATCGGTGTGAACTTTGTGATAGGCAATACCGACTCACAGGCGCTCGATACCAGCAAAGTACCTAATAAAATCCAACTCGGACCAAAACTGACGCAAGGCCTCGGCGCAGGATCTAATCCTGAGTGCGGCGCACAGGCCACGGAGGAGTCTATCGAAGAGATCCGTGAGATACTGAGCAAGAATACCAAGATGGTATTTGTCACAGCCGGTATGGGTGGTGGTACAGGTACCGGTGGTGCACCCGTAGTAGCGCGCGTAGCGCGTGAGCTGGGTATCCTCACCGTGGGTATTGTGACCACGCCGTTCTCATTTGAGGGTAAGAGAAAATACAATCAGGCGCTGCAAGGCATCGAGCGGCTGAAAGAGCAGGTAGACACCATCCTCGTGATCTCTAATGACAAGATCCGTGAGATGTACGGCAATGCCCGTCAGTCAGACGCTTTCAACCATGCGAATAACATACTGACCATGGCTGCCAAGAGCATCTCGGAAATCATCACCGTGCCGGGTTATATCAACGTAGACTTTGCGGACGTGAAGTATGTGATGACCAGTGGCGGCGCTGCGATCATGGGCTCTGCGATAGCAGAGGGCAATGGCCGTGCGATGAAGGCGGTACAAGGTGCGCTCAACTCACCACTGCTGAATGATAACGATGTACGCGGAGCAAAGAAGATCCTCGTGAATATCTCTTCCGGCCTGGACGAGCAGGTCACTATCGATGAGATCACAGAGATCAATGAGTACATACAGGAAGTAGCAAAGGATACCGATATCATCTTTGGTACCTGTGACGATGCCAGCCTCGGCTCCAAGCTGTCGGTGACGATCATCGCTACTGGCTTTGAGGCTACGTACAAGCCTGCCTTTCTCACTCCGGTGAATAAGGTAGTACGTGACCTGAATGAAGAGGTAAAGGCACCAGAGGCTAAACCGGCTGTGAAGGAATCACAACTCAACCTGATCAATCTCGAGGCTGAGCCGGTGGCTAAAAAGCCAGTACGCGAGACGCCGGTAGTAGCTGCTGCGCCGCTTGTAGAGGAGAAAGTAACACTCAATCTGGAGGAAGAAGAGCCATATACCCTCTTCTCTATGCTCGACACCAAGGCCGAGGAAGTCACTAATGATAATGTAGTAGTATTTGAGTTTGAAACATCTGAAACTCCGGTAAGCGAGGAGGTGATAGAACAAGAACTGCTGCATGAGGAGGCTGTAGTGGAAACTGCTGTAGTAGAAGAACTGCATGCAGCAGAAGAGATCATAGAAGCTGAGCCGGTGGCAGAGGTACAGGAAGAGATCATAGAGGTAACCACTGCGTCTGAGATAGAGGCAGTAGCCGGTGAGGAGAAAGAGGAAGAAAACTTTGTAGTATTCAATGTCAAGAGCTATGAGACCAGTGCCAATGAGCCAGTGAGCAAAGAATCTCTGGACCGTCAGCTCAACGACCGCAAGCGTATCCTCTCCCAGCTCAGCTACCGCTCTATGAATAAGGGCAACATGAATGAGATGGAAAGCACACCGGCATACCTCCGCAAGGGCGTAGAGGTGCAAAACACCATGCACTCAAACAATACTGACCTGTCACGCTACTCTATAGGCGAGGATACGATGAATCAGCGTCCGGAGGTCAAGAAGAATAACTCCTTCCTGCATGACAATGTAGACTAGTAATAAAAATTCTTGTTTAGTTTTGAAACCGGCATCTTAGGTGCCGGTTTTTTGTTTTTACTACACCGAGGTCGCAAAGTTTTTGGCTCTTGACGACATCAATTTTGAGGACACAGAGGAATACCTTACAAGTATGGCAAGCATAGCAGAGATAGAGGCTGAGATCATAGACGAGTTTGATCAGTTTGAAGATCAGATGGACAAGTATGAGTATATCATCGAGCAGGGGCGGCTATTGCCGGCTTATCCCGAGGAGTACCGTACAGAGGATTTTATCGTAAAGGGTTGCCAGTCTAAGGTATGGATGCGCGCGCAGATGGTAGATGGCACGGTACAGATACAGGTGGACTCTAATACCGCTATCACCAAGGGCCTCGCAGCACTGCTCTGGCGAGTGCTATCAGGCCAGAAACCTCAGGATATAGTAGAAGCTAAGCTGGAATTCATAGATAAGACGGACCTCCGCTCTCACCTCTCCTCTCAGCGCTCCAATGGCCTGAGCGCTATGATCATCAAGATCAAGAACTATGCAGGCTTGTATCTGAATCAGTAGACTACTGCCCTCCTACCCCGATATTAAGTTTCATGGGGGTATGCATTTGTACATAGTCTTCAAATCTGCAAATTATGGCTCCATGAGAGAGCTTAAATCTAGGTAGGGGTTCACTAGTGAAAACTACAGATGACTTACTTTTAATAAGAATGGAATACATATCTGAGCACATATTATAATCTACTAATATCCTGTTTTCATGTGGATGCCTGAGTATTGATGATAAAGCCCGGATCTTGGCATGAGTGTCTGCCAATAAAGAAAGTGGAACAAAAAAAACTGAGACTAGTATGTATTGCAGATTTTTCATTTGCCTAGTGCAGACAGATTCTTTACCAGCACATTTAGATCCTCTGTGACCGTGTAGTGCTTAGCATAAAGATAGTTCAATTTGCGCACATCCCCTGGCTGATGGCTTTGTGTTTTATTGGCACCGATGTGGCTTATCACCGCTGGTTTTAGAGCGGGTAAGCCCTTTTGCGAATCATTCCCTTCTGCCCAGTATCCGATCCATGTTTTTCTCCCTATAATAACTGTAAGCCACTGCGCGAAAATCCCACTACCTGACACAAATAGAAGTATCGGCAAGAAAGGCAGTATAAACAGGCATGTTACTATATCAAACAGGCGCTTCTGCCTGCGTGTGATAGGACGCGAAAGATTCAGATTGATATCGGCTGCATACAGATCGCCTGCTTGATTCTTAGAGTTACTCCCAATGAGGGTATCCGCAGTTGGATTGAGTATTTTGTAATCATACTGCTCTCCCAGTGCTACGATGTCTGAGATGATCGCCTTGTAGGATAAATCATCCGAGCAGAAGATTACCTCCTTAGGTTTGTACAAGCTTAACGTAGATCGAATGCCATCAGCCCCAATCCTTATATCCACTTCAGAGACAAGTTCGCTCGATGGCGATACCATGCGAAGTACTTGACGAGCGCGCGGCATGGTTTCCTCAGAGCCGACTATCACTACACGATGATTATCTACCCTTTCAAAAGATAGCTGCTGATATCGCAGTACATTGTGTAGCAGCCTCGTGACCAGCATCACAAAACCCGTACACACTGCGCCCAACAGAATAATAGCCCGCGAGAAGCGCCACTCCTCCGGCAGGAAACCATATAATGCCGCAATCACTAGCGTACCTGCCGCCATACCGCGAAAGATAGGACTGATGCGATAGGGCTTTTCGTAACCTCCGCTGAAATAGGTAGATATGATCCAGATGAGTATATATGCCGGCACCACTCCGCCAATGAAGATCGGCGGATAGTATTCCTGCGCATTCTTCACATTGCCGGCCCAGAAGTGGACCAGATAGAAGATACCACCAAAACTGATCAGCGCATCTATCAGCAGTAGGTATGACGATGAGAGTACATTAAGCGCTAGTGTGACCAGCGCGCGAAAGACTACCGCCATATTGATCAGGAAAGAAAATATGCCTGCTCCTGCCGAGGCAAAATGCTTCCTGGCAAAGATGATCATAGCCTGGTAGAAGACCCGCACATAGTTCAGGCTGCCTTTCTTGGTTGATTCGCCTTTGTAGTGAATGATAGTGGTATCAGCGAGATAGTAGTTCTTGTACCCACCGAGCAATACGCGATAACTCAGATCGATATCCTCGCCGTACATGAAGAATGTCTCATCAAAGTAGCCGATCTGGTCCAGCACCTCTTTCCTAAAGAACATAAATGCACCGGAGAGGATATCCACTGCATGCGTCTCCGTCTCGGGCAGGTAGCTGAGATGATAGCGGCCAAAGCGTCGTGAGTGCCTAAAGATCGAGGCCAGGCCAAACATCTTATAGAAAGCTACTTCAGGTGTAGGAAGTGCTCGTTTGGATTCCGGCAGGAAGATACCTTTGCCATCTACCATCCTCACCCCCAGCGCACCGGCATCCGCATGGCTTTCCATAAACCGTATACAGACTTGAAATGTATCTTCCGCCACTACGGTATCGGGATTCAATATCAGGATGTATATGCCCTTTGCGATCGCGATCGCCTGGTTGTTGGCTTTGGAGAAGCCCGGATTGTCCTTATTGGCTATGACATTGACAGTCGGAAACTTTGACCTGATATAGTCTACCGAGCCATCTCCGGAGTTATTGTCTACCACTATCACCTCCGTCTCTATACCGCGTGCCGCCCGCTGCACAGACAGGAGGCACTGCTCCAGAAAGTACCGGACATTATAGTTTACTATGACGACACTCAGTTGCAAGAAGCGGACTATATTAGTTTCAGGTAAACGTAAGAATACTGGCGGGATTTTCCACCATCAGGATTTAGCCACATTATTTTCATACGGAAGCCGTGTGGCTATGCTCCTGCCCAGGGTCAGCTCATCCGTATACTCCAGCTCACCACCGAATGATACCCCCCTGGCTATGGAGGTGACCTGTACCTCATAGTCTTTCAGCTTGCGAGAGATATAGAAGATGGTCGTATCGCCCTCTATGGTGGGGCTGAGCGCCATGATCACCTCTTTCACGCCTCCTGCCTGTACACGCTCCAGCAGGCCGGGTATATTGAGCTGGTCCGGGCCCACTCCGTCTATGGGAGATATGACCCCGCCTATCACGTGATAGGTGCCACGGTAGGTATTGGTATTTTCTATGGCTATGATGTCACGTATGCTCTCTACCAGGCATATCTGCGTCTGGTCGCGCATATTATTGCCGCAGATATCGCATAGCTCATGATCAGCCACGTTTTGGCAGCGGGAGCAGAACCTGATCTCACTACGCATACGGCTCACTGCCTCGCTGAAATGGGCCACTTTCTGCTTGTCCTGCTTGAGCAAGTGCAATACAAGGCGAAGCGCAGTTTTTTCGCCAATGCCGGGTAGTTTCTGAAACTCGGATACCGCGTCAGCTATGAGTTTGGAGGAGTATTTCATGCGCCGGCTAAAAATAGTGGTTTAATCCGACATAAAACCTATTTTTGCCCCCCGG
This sequence comes from uncultured Chitinophagaceae bacterium, assembly GCA_964537475.1. Classification (GTDB taxonomy): domain Bacteria; phylum Bacteroidota; class Bacteroidia; order Chitinophagales; family LD1; genus UBA1941. The sequence continues at coordinate 1,047,286 of CAZIBY010000001.1, forward strand.
CATAAACCCATACTTCATGAAATTGTCTATCGTCATACCCGCCTACAATGAGGGCAGAACCATACACCTGATCCTAGACAAGGTCAAGGCTGTGCAACTCATTGGTGGCTTTGAGAAGGAGGTAATCATCGTCAATGACTGCTCTAAAGACAACACCGAGGAGGCCATACTGACCTATCAAAAGGCAAACCCTGAATTTAATATTCAATATCGCAAGCACGAGGTAAATGCAGGCAAGGGTGCCGCTCTCCACACAGGTATCAGAGAGGCCACCGGAGGTTATATTATCATACAAGACGCCGACCTTGAGTATGACCCGCAAGAATATAATATTCTCCTGAAGCCGGTACTCGATGGTTTTGCGGACGTAGTGTACGGTTCCCGCTTTATGGGTGGCCGTCCGCATAGGATCCTTTTCTTCTGGCATACCATCGGCAATAAGTATGTCCTTACCTTCCTCTCCAATATGCTGTCAAACCTCAACCTGACAGATATGGAGACCTGCTACAAGCTCTTCCGCTCTGATATCATCAAATCTCTCGACCTCAAGGAAAAGCGCTTCGGATTTGAGCCGGAGGTAACAGCAAAGATGGCCCGCTACCCTAAGGTACGTATTTATGAGGTGGGCATCTCCTACTACGGCCGTACCTATGAGGAGGGCAAAAAGATCGGCTGGAGAGATGGAGTACGCGCCATATACTGCATCCTTAAGTACAACCTCTTCTCTTAAAAAGCTTTATTTCTTTCTGTAGCTACCTATCAAAATCCTGAAGAGGTCACGCAGCTCCGTGCGTATGATCTGAGGATTCATCTTGCGAAACTGTATGTTGTCCTTGAGATGTATCTCCTCAGTAGTACTGGTGATCTCAGGATGCCGCGACAGCAAAAACATAAACTCAAGATCAAACAGGTAGCGGTCGATGGCTGTCTCCAGGAAGATTGGTTTGCCTTTTCGGTTAAAGCCTTTCAATCCGCACATGAAATCATCAGTTGGTATCCGGAAAAACACTCTGACGAAAAACCGGAGAAGCTTGGAGACAAAACGCCTGAATGCCGGTACATGGGCGTAGTATTCCTTGTCCTTTATGCCGATCACGACATCCCTGCGGCCTGATCGAAGGATATCTATCACCTGCCTGATGCTCTCCTGTGTATATGGGAAGTCAATATCCGTATATATTATTAACTCTCCGGAGGAGACTGCCACGCCTCTGCGCAGGGCTTCTCCCTTGCCGCAATTGGGGCTGTACTCTATCAGCCGGATATGGCTGGCAGCTATCTTATCTTTCTCTCTCTGGTATATCTCACTCGTAGACCCATCGTTCACTATGATAAACTCAAAATGAGCATCCGGCATACTGTCACGTAGCTTGATCGATTCTGCTATGGCGTTATCGGCCCAGCCTGCAGAAGGATTATATACCGGTAAAACAACACTGATCATCTGATAGCGAAAATATACTCTTTAACTGTGTTTATCTGCAGAAACATCAATGCGCGTCCAGCCAGTTGTCACCTACTCCTGTGCCGATCTCTATTGGCACATTTGTTTTGATAGCATGGATCATCTTATCGGATATGATAGGCTTGATCTCCTCCAGTTCATCTTTATGTGCATCAAAGACCAATTCGTCATGCACCTGCAGAGTCATTCGACTTTTGAAGTTGCGCTTTTTGAATTCGTCATAGATACCAATCATCGCTATCTTGATCATATCTGCTGCAGAACCTTGTACCGGTGCATTGATGGCGTTTCGCTCCGCGAAACCACGCACGGTGAAGTTGCTGGAGTTGATGTCCTTGAGATAGCGCCTGCGACCCATCATGGTTTTTACGTAGCCATTCTTGCGGGCGAACTCAATATTATAATTCATGTACTCCTTGATACCCGGGAATTGCACAAAGTAATTGTCTATAATAGATTTTGCCTCGCTGCGTGGAATACCGAGATTTTCCGCCAGGCCAAATGCCCCCTGCCCGTAGATGATACCGAAGTTCACGCTCTTAGCTTTGTATCGCATTTCTTTGGTCACCTCATCATAGGCTACGCCATATACCTTGGCCGCAGTAGCGGTATGGATATCCAGTTTCTGCTGGAAGGCCTCGGTCATCCCCTTGTCCCCGCTCATCTCTGCTACGAGGCGTAGCTCTATCTGAGAGTAGTCTGCAGAGAGCAGCACATGATTCGCATCACGCGCTATAAATGCTTTACGCATCATCCGGCCGCGCTCCGTGCGCACCGGTATGTTTTGCAGGTTTGGTGCTATAGAGCTGAGACGACCGGTAGCAGCTATAGTCTGATTGAAAGTAGTGTGTATCCGGCCCGTCTTAGGATTGATCAGCTCTGGCAGCGCGTCTACATAGGTAGATTTCAGCTTGGCTATCTCGCGATAGTCTAGTATGCGTGCTACGATAGGATATTCGTTTGCCAGTTTAGAAAGCACAGCCTCATTGGTAGATGCCTGTCCTGTGGCTGTCTTCTTATCCTGCGGGATATTGAGATGCTTGAAGAGCACCTCACCCATTTGTTTAGGCGAGTCTATATTAAACTTCAGTCCCGCCAGCGTGTATATCTGATCCTCCAGTGCGGTGAGATCCACCTGGAGCACCTTAGAGTACTCCCGTAGGAATTCTTCATCCACCTTCACCCCCTCCCGCTCCATACCGGCCAGCACGGGTATCAGCGGGTGCTCTATATCATTCAGTACTGATGTCAGCTCTCTGGCCTCCACCATCGGCGCTATCACACCTTTTAGCTGCCAGGTGATGTCAGCATCCTCTGCAGCATATTCAGCTATTTTATCCAGAGGCACATCGCGCATGTTGCCCTGATTCTTGCCCTTCTTACCTATCAGTTCCTCTATGGAGACAGGGGTATAACCCAGGTAGGTCTCGCTGAGGTAGTCCATGCCATGCTTGAGGTCTGGCTCCGCTACATAGTGGCCCACCATCGTGTCATAGATCGGTAGTGACACCTCTACGCCGTACTTGTGCAGTACGTGCATATCATACTTCACGTTCTGGCCTATCTTGAGCTTGGTGGTATCTTCCAGTATCGGCTTCAGCTTATTGATCACTGCCATCGTACCGGCTTCATCTGCCGGGCACGGTACATAGTAGGCTTCACCATTCTGGAAAGAAAACGACAGTCCCACGATATCCAGCACAAAGTAGTCCAGCCCCGTGGTCTCCGTGTCAAAACAATACTCCGGCTGCGCCTGTAGCTTTGCTACCAGCTCATCCAGCGTCAGGTCCAGGCCCTCGCCTACCTTCAGATATTTATGCTCCGTGTTTGTGATGTTTTTACCGTGCGTGACTATAGGCAGCATATCTTCTTTCTTATCTGCCCCTGCTGGCTTCGGTGCCTCGACGGCAGCACCAAAGAGATCCGCCTGACCTCCTGCCGCAGGTACACCCTTCGTACGCGCTATATCAGAGTTGGCGCTGTAGGTTTCGCCTAATATCCTTTTGCCCAGCGTACGAAACTCCAGCTCTGCAAACAACTCCGTGAGCCTTTCCTTATTCGGCTCATCTATATGTAGCTCTTCGTCCGTCACATCTATCGGCACATCGAGCTGTATCGTAGCGAGCTTCTTTGAGATCAGGCCCTGCTCGGCATGCGCCTTGATATTCTCGCCCATCTTGCCTTTGATCTTATCGGCATTGGCTATGATGTTCTCCATCGAGCCGTACTCTGCCATCAGTTTCTTGGCTGTCTTCTCTCCCACGCCCGGTATGCCGGGTATATTATCTACTGCATCACCCCACAGGCCGAGTATGTCTATCACCTGCTCCGGCCGCTCTACCTCCCACTGCGCTTTGATCTCAGGCAGGCCGAGTATCTCCACATCGCTACCCTGACGGCCCGGTTTGTAGATAAAAATATTCTCACCCACCAGCTGCGCGTAGTCCTTGTCGGGTGTCACCATGTAGACCAGGTGGCCCTCAGCTGCTTTACGCTTGGCTATGGTACCTATGATATCATCCGCCTCATAGCCCTCCAGCTGGAGTATGGGGATATTCATCGCCTTGATGATCTCACAGATCCAGGGCACAGAGTTTTTGATATCCTCCGGCGTATCGGCACGATTCGCCTTATAGAACTCATGCTCTATCTCCCTCTTCGTCTTGCCCAGGTCAAAGACCACGGCCATATGCGTCGGCTTTTCTTTATTGATCAGCTCTATCAGCGTACTGGTGAAGCCACTGATGGCAGATACGTTCATGCCCTTGCTATTGACAAGCGGGGTACGGATCAGCGCATAGTACGCGCGGAAGATCAGCGCATAGGCATCCAGCAGGAAGAGTTTATTGTCAGTCCAGTCTTGACTTTTCATACATCACGTGATAAGGTGACGAATATAGGGAATGCCCTGCGAGTAAAGAACAAGCGTGAATAAGTCCCGAACCCACTCATATCCACACAAATACTATCTTAGCACCCATGAGCAAATTCACTGACAAGCTGGCCTCGATGGTCAAAAAGGGCAAAGATGTTTTCATAGCCCCCAATGCCACTCTGCTGGGAGATATCACCCTCGGTGACAACTGCTCCGTGTGGTACGGCGCGATCATCCGCGCTGATATGGAGAAAATAGTGATAGGTGATCGCACCAACATACAGGACGGCGTCATCTTTCACACCGATCCGGGCGTGACAGTGACCGTGGGCCAGGAGAATATCATAGGCCACGGCGCTGTGATACACGGCTGCACCATAGGCGACAATAACCTGATAGGCATCCGCGCCGTGATACTCAATAATGCCAAAATCGGCAACTGCTGCATCATAGGTGCCAATGCCCTGGTGACAGAAGGTATGGAGGTGCCTGATTACTCTATGGTACTCGGCTCTCCTGGTAAAATTGTGAAAACCCTTTCTCCGGAAATAATAGAAAGGATGAAACTCGGCGCCGCATTCTACGTGCATGAGGCCGGCCAATACATGGAATAAGCTACAGTGAAAATACTCGTCATACGCTTCTCATCTATCGGTGATATTGTGCTCACCACGCCCGTGGTCCGCTGTCTGAAGCAGCAGACCGCCGCAGAGGTGCATTTTCTCACCAAGCGTAGCTACGAAAAACTGGTAGCCAGCAATCCATACATAGACAAGGTACAGCTATACGGCGAAAGCCTGGATCGCTGCATTGGCCGCTTGAAAAAAGAAAACTACGACCTGATCATAGACCTGCACCACAACCTCCGCACCTTTATCATCAAAAGGCGCCTGGGTGTGAAGTCTTACTCTTATGACAAGCTCAACATAGAGAAGTTTCTGTTGACGACGTTTAAGATCAACCGCCTGCCGGACGAGCACATCGTAGACCGCTATCTCGATACCTGCCGCCCGCTGGGCGTGGTCAATGATGGCGCAGGGCTGGACTATTTTATCCCTGAGAAAGATTTAGTAGACATAAACACGCTGCCCGCAGATTTTCACAATGGCTATATAGCCTGGGTAGTGGGCGCCAAGCAGGCCACGAAGCAGTTTCCCAATGAAAAGATCATAGAGGTCATAGATAAAGTGCGGAAGCCTGTGGTCCTGCTGGGTGGCAAGGAAGACCGCGCCTATGCTAAATTTGTGATGAATGGCCTGATAGCCGGGCGCATACCGGCATACAATGCCTGCGGCGAGTTTACGCTCAATCAGTCAGCCTCTGTGGTGCAGCAGTCACAGCTCGTAGTGACCAATGATACCGGCCTGATGCATATAGCCGCTGCGCTGAAAAAGAAGATCATCTCCATCTGGGGCAATACCGTACCTGAGTTTGGTATGTACCCCTACTATGGCCACGCGCTGATAGACAATAAGATCATGCAGGTCAGGGGCCTGAGCTGCCGCCCCTGCTCCAAGATAGGCTATGACGAGTGCCCCAAGGGCCACTTCAAATGCATGCGAAACATCTCAGACAAAGAGGTAGCAGCAGCTATCAACACACTATATCAGCCTGAGGCCTAGTTAGGATCATATTCCGGGCCGAGCGCCTTGATGGCGAGCTCCAGTATCCATTCTTTGTGCGGATCGTATTCTTCTTTGAGGTCATAGCTGTAGTGGCGCGCCACTATCTGCCAGGTGAAGGCCGAAAAGCCTCCTTTCACATCTTTGATGATCTTGTAGCAGTTATTGCCGGTTTCCCGGTTGATGAGTTTGACCATCACCTTGCCCTGGCTGATGGTCAGGTCTTTCAGCTCCTTCTCAAACTTGGCTTTCATATCTTTCTCCAGGTCTTTGCGGAAGTGGCGGTAGTCCCTCCTGCTATCATTAGCCTTTTCATCCTGCAGCTGCGCATAGAGTTTTTTCGAGGCGCGTACATATGGCAGTACCGCACGGATGCGTGAGAGGTCTTTGTAATACTCCATCTGATCGTCCTTGTTCTTAAAGGTGATATAGTCCACCTGATGCAGCTGGACAGTTGTGTCTTTCATAGCTGCCGGCACCATGCCATTGATCATTTTGGTAGTATCTCTCTGCCCGGCCACTGCCGTACAGGCAGCGACAGCAAACACACAGAATGCGATAAAGCGTTTCATACAGAAATAGTTGTATAAAGATACGCTATTCCAACGGTGTGCCAAAGACTTTAGTATGAGCGAGAAAGGCCTTGTTAAACAAACTTAACGCCTCAGAGCTGGTCCTTCAGCTCTTCCAGAAAGCCGCGCAACTTTTTCAGGGACTCGATGAGTTTCATCTTCTTCATCGCATCATCAGTACCGCCTTTGAGCTTGGCTTTGGCACCTTCTATAGTGAAACCCTTCTCCTTGACCAGGTGATGTATCAGGCGGATGGTCTCGATATCTTCTTTGGTGAAAAGGCGATTACCCTTGCGGTCTTTCTTTGGCCGCAGCTCGCCAAACTCCGTCTCCCAATAGCGTATCTGAGAGGCATTCAGACCCAGCATCTCACTAACCTCACCGATGGTGTAGTAGAGTTTTTCTATTTCTTTTTCCTTGTACGGCAAGAGACGGTATTGAGTAGTGAGTCCCGAAGCTTCGGGATGAGTATTGAGACAATACAAATATAACGGTTCAAGATAAAAATTATGCGTCGGCTGTCAAGCCCTCTCCTTTGGAGAGGGTTGGGAGAGGTGATCAATCCAGCGTCTGTCCGGCATTCTGAGACCTGTCCACGATCTTGGCAAACATGGCATCCGTCACGTCATTGTAGAAGAAGTAGATCGGGTTGATAGCGGCGTTTGACTTCAGTACCTCATAGTGCACGTGCGGGCCGGTAGATTTGCCGGTGCTGCCCACGTATCCTATCACCTCGCCGCGTTTTACCTTCTGGCCCACACGCGCCTTGGTGCGGCTCATGTGCGCATAGCGCGTCTTGTAGCCATAGCCGTGGTTGATCACCACTTCATTACCATAGCCGCCGTAATCGAATCCCACCATCTCTACCACGCCGTCACCGGTAGCAAAGATCTCCGTGCCGATAGACGCCGTAAAGTCCAGGCCTGAGTGGAACTTTGTCACCTTATAAACGGGGTCTATACGGTAGCCAAAACCAGATGCGATACGCTCCAGGTCACGGTTCTTGACCGGCTGTATAGATGGTATCGAGGCCAGCATCTGCTCCTTACCTTTGATCAGGGTAGCGATCTCGTCATAGCTTTTGGACTGGATGGCCATCTGGTGGCGCAGCTTGTCTACTTTCTTAGAGACATCCACCATCATTTCACCGTTGTCATAGCGCTCCAGCTTCTTGTATTTATTCACGCCGCCGGCACCTCCTTCCCATACCGACTCCGGTATCGGATCACTCTCAAAGAGCACCCGGTAGATATTACCATCACGGTACTGCAGGCCCTCCAGCACGGCATTGAGGCGGTTGGTCTCCTTATCCAGGATCTCGTACTGCTCCTTCATACCGTTCAGCTCGGTGCGCAGGATCTTTTCCTTTGGCGAGTCAAAGAAATTATAGACGATAGTCGATATGAGCAAAGAAAAAACCAGAGAGGCGCAGATGAACATAAACACGTTTAGCAGCCTCTTGCCCCAGCCTACTACAGCCTTCTCATACTTGAGGGTTTGCGCATTGAATATGTATTTTTCATTCTTCATGATAAAGAACCTTTAATGAGAGAAATGAAACACAGGTTCTCGCAGGCAAAAGGCCTTTAAATCGTCCTCTTTTCTGCTATTTTTACACCCCGCTCACAAAAGCGGGGTGACAAGATTACGAAAAATTATCCTTAGAGACCAAGAACATGACATCCAGCGAGATACGCCAGGCCTTTTTAGACTTTTTTAAAAGCAAAGGACATAAGATCGTGCCCTCTGCCCCTATCGTGGTGAAAAATGACCCGACCCTGATGTTCATCAATTCGGGTATGGCGCCTTTCAAGGATTTTTTCCTCGGCAATCAAGCACCACCGGCCAAACGTATAGCTGATACTCAAAAATGCCTCCGTGTCTCCGGCAAGCACAATGACCTGGAGGAAGTGGGTGTAGACACCTACCACCATACCATGTTTGAGATGCTGGGCAACTGGAGCTTTGGTGACTACTTCAAAAAAGAAGCGATCCAGTGGAGCTGGGAGCTGCTCACTGAGGTCTACAAACTGGAGAAAGACCGCCTCTACGTCACCGTGTTTGAAGGCGACCCGAAAGAAAACCTCGGCTTCGACCAGGACTCCTACAATGAGTGGAAGAAATACGTAGCAGAAGACCGCATCCTGAAAGGGAATAAGAAAGACAACTTCTGGGAGATGGGAGATACCGGTCCGTGCGGCCCATGCTCTGAGATACACATAGACCTCCGCGACGACAGCGAGCGCGCCAAAATACCCGGCGATCAACTCGTAAACCAATCTGATCCGCAAGTCATAGAGATATGGAATAACGTCTTCATGGAGTTTCAGCGCAAGGCTGACGGCTCTCTGGAGAAGCTCCCTGCACAGCACGTAGATACCGGCATGGGCTTCGAGCGCCTCTGCGTAGCGATACAGAAAAAGAAATCTAACTACGAAACAGACGTATTCCAGCCTACCATCCAGCACATCGCTGCAAAGGCTGGCAAGAAATACGGTGAATCAGAGAAGACCGACATCGCTATGCGTGTCATAGCGGACCACATCCGCGCTATCTCCTTTACCATTGCAGACGGGCAGCTGCTCTCCAGCACGGGTGCAGGCTATGTGATACGCCGTATCCTCCGCCGCGCAGTGCGCTATGGTTATTCATACCTCGGCTTTGAGCAGCCATTCCTGTTTGAGCTGGTGGGCCTGATCGCTGAGCAGTTTGCGGCTGTGTTCCCGGAGCTGAAGGCGCAAAAGGATTTCGTGGCCAAAGTGATCTTTGAAGAAGAGGCATCGTTCCTACGTACACTGAGTCAGGGCATCCGCAAGTTTGAATCACTGGAGAAAGAAGCGAGCAAAACACAAAGCATATCCGGCAAGGATGCGTTTGAACTCTACGATACTTTCGGCTTTCCACTAGACCTCACACAGCTCATGGCCTCCGAGCGTGGCTGGACGGTCAATCAGCGCGAGTTTGACAAAGAACTCCAGATCCAAAAAGAGCGCTCCCGCAAGGCTGCTACCTCTGAGACCGGCGACTGGATCACCGTGGGCGATGAGACACCGACACAATTCATAGGCTACGATCACCACCAGAGTGATGCCCACCTCGTGAAGTACCGCAAGGTAAAAGCGAAAGACGCCGAAGTCTATCAACTGGTACTAGACAAAACACCTTTCTACGCAGAGAGTGGCGGACAGGTCGGCGATACGGGAGTCCTTGACTTTGGCGGTGAAAAAATAGACGTACTCGATACTAAGAAAGAGAACGATCTGATCATCCACTTCACCAAAAAACTCCCGTCAAAGCTGGAAGTAGAGGTAGCCGCAAAGATCAACGTGCCTAAGCGCAACGACACCATCAAGAACCACTCTGCTACGCACCTCCTGCAGGCGGCGCTGCGTCAGGTACTAGGCCACCACGTACAGCAAAAGGGCTCCCTTGTAAATCCGGATTATTTGCGCTTCGACTTTTCTCACTTCTCAAAAGTGACGACAGATGAACTGGCCCAAGTAGAAAAGATCGTGAATGACAAGATCATGGAGAACGTCCACCTGGAGGAGCAGCGCAATGTGCCGTTCCAGAAAGCAGTGGATAGCGGTGTCACCGCACTCTTTGGTGAGAAGTACGGTGAGTTCGTGCGCGTCATCACCTTTGATCGTAACTTTTCTTCAGAACTCTGTGGCGGCTGCCATGTACCTGCTACCGGGGCTATCGGCCTCTTCAAGATCATCTCAGAAAGCTCTACTGCTGCCGGCGTCCGCCGTATAGAGGCTGTCACCGGCCGTAAGGCGCTGGAGTATGTCAATAAGAACATAGCCGACCTCACAGCTATCTCTGAGATACTCAATAACCCGAAGAACATCATCAAGTCTGTAGAAGAACTCAGCCGCGACAATGATGCGCTCAAGAAAGAGGTGGAGTCATTTATAGTGAAAGAAACCACAGCAGTCAAAAATGAGCTGCTTGCAAAAAAACAAACGATCGGCGGTATCACTTTCATCGGAGAGATAGTATCACTCAGCTCCGCTGATGCAGTGAAAAACCTCTGCTATATGCTCAAAGGCGAAAGCGCAGATTTTGTCTTTGCCATCGGAGCCAATATCGGAGGCAAGGCCAGCCTGCACATCATGATAGCAGAGCACCTGGTGAAAGATAAAAACTGGAATGCCGGTGCCTGGATCAAAGAGGTTTCTCCGCTGATCAAAGGCGGCGGCGGCGGCCAGCCATTCTATGCCAGCGCGGGCGGTACCAATGCAGATGGTCTGCAGGCGGCCATTGATGCAGTGCACGGCAAACTCTCCTGAGCTAGTGGTGACTACCACTATCATTAGAGTAGCCAGCCATCTCTTTAAACTTTCTGAAAAAATTAAACCCCACCAATGGCGGGGTTTAAAATATTGGAATTTGACAGTAGTCGACTACTGAATGTAGAAGCAGGTAGAGGTCCCTCCTTGCGTTTGCTGGCTACACTTGATGATTGCATCTGCTGTGCTGGTTGCCTTAACAGTGGTAGTGGTGGTAGCACTTGTGCTGTTGTTATCACACTCGCAAGTGTAAGTTTTACCACATGATGAAGCACCGAAACCGAGGGCAGCTACTGCTATTACTACGAAAATCTTTTTCATAAGATTGTTTTTTGGGTTATTGTTAATTAATAATGCAAGTATGCATAAATGATATTATAACCGGAAAAAACCTGCCAATTAATTTTTAACAATTGTACGAACCCCATATAGCGTCTTTCCTCCACGATTTACAAGGATGGCATTTTTTTTGCACTCGTCAGATCGTAAATCCCCAATCAGACAGCAGTCGGTCTACAGCACCACATCCCCTCTACCACCTTCGCGCAATTATAACTACCCTGATCCTCTTATGTTTTACGGTCTAATCAGGCACTCTTTCGGCCAATACCCTTGCGCTGGCATTGGTTTAGGTTTATCTTTGAAGTCCTATTTATTGCAAACCAAACTCTACTTTTTATGAAGAAAAGTCTCCTCCTCGCTGTGTGTACGGCATTCCTGCTCGCAGCTATGGTATCATGTAAAAAAGATACCCCGGCACCTACCAACGACCCTCAAAACATCTCCAAGTGCGGCCACCCACGCACCCCGCCATCCTGCAACCCCACTCCTACTCCTACCGCTGACTGCGGCCCGGCTACGGTAGTAGACCTGAAGTCCGGTCAGGGTACCACGGTGGGATCCGTATCCGTGTCAAACGATCCTAACTACCTGAAGGTGACATATACTACCACTGGCAACTATAAGCTGGATGATGTACACCTGTATATAGGCAATGCCAGTCAGGTGCCTACGCGATACGGCAGTGTGAATGTGAGCCAGTTTCCATACTCTCATGACTTCAGCAATAACACTACCACTACTTACACCTTTACCATCCCTATGGCGGCACTGGGTAGCTGTTTCAGTGTATTTGCTGAGGCAGATGTACGTACCTCGTCAGGCGGCTGGGGTGGCTGCTTCGGCGGTGGCAGTACCGAGGTCTGGGCCCGTGGTACCCGCTACACCAGCAATAGCTGTGGTAGCAATTCCTCTGCCTACTACTTCAGCTACTGCAAGGCTACCTGCACCAGCGATACCTGCCTGACGCCTGCAGCTGTACTTTTCTCTGCAGAGAGCGGCTGGCCAAATGGCGACCAATCTATCACCGTGGGAGGCTATACCTATACCAAGTCTGATGTTGTAAGTGAGTACTATGCCTCAGATAATGATGCCAAGACAGCGCTCATACTGATCGCTACGCTCAAGATCTATGGCAATAAGATCACTATACCGTCTAACATCAGCACCGATGCTACTACCGTAGAGAACTGGCTCGCTACACTCGGCCAGCTCACCTCTACGTCTAACTTCACGGCTCCTGCTAACGTACAAACCGCTATAGCCAATGTACAGGCCTGGGAGCTGAGCAAAGCCTGCAATCAGTAATCTGCCGCCAAAACATTTTAAAAAATGCGATCCTGAAAAGGGTCGCATTTTTTATTTAAGCAGTTGCTTTAGTAGTGAAAGTGGTGCTCTGTCTATACCGGCCTTTTCTATCTTGATAGTATCACAGCGATTGAAGGCGGCAAACTGCTTAATAGCCTTTGCGAAGGCCTTTAGAAAAGCTTCCGTCACTTTAAACCCGTCTTCTATCCAGAGATTGCGCAGGATAAAGGTCTGCGTAGCGGCATCAGCTTTGGCATCTATACGACAGGCAAAAGTATCGCCGTACAGCACCGGCAGTACAAAATACCCGTACACACGCTTAGGCTCCGGTACATAGCACTCTATAGTATAGTCAAAGTCAAAAAGATTGATCAGTCGGCGGCGCTGTATGATCGCATTATCAAATGGTGAGAGGATATGTATCTTTTTCTGAGACCTGAGTGTATCGAGTTCCTTCAGTTTATCCGCCGTGGTGTAAAAAGTATCTTTCAGTCCATCTACTCGCAGTTCTTCCAGCTCGCCATCTTTGAGCATCGCTGAGACCGCCTTTTTTACCGGATCATGCTGTGTGCGCCGCAGGTAGCTGATCTCAGGTGCCGCCGCAAAGCCACTCGCACCGATAGCACTGAGCACCAGGTGCTGCGCCATCTCGCGCTCATTGGGCATCGTTGTGTCCACCCACTTTGGCAGTACCCGCTCTGTCAGGTCATACACTTTCTGGAAATTCTTCCGCTCCGCTACCATCAGCTTGCCTGACATAAAGAGCTGCTCCAGCGCCTGCTTGGTGGTCTTCCATTCATACCAGCCTTTAGCGGCTCGCTTCTCTTCAAAGTCTTTTGATTGCAGCGGTCCCTCTGCCTTGATCCGGTCATAGACGAATTGGAGCGGCTTCTTTCCCTGAAACCAGTGTTGCTTGCCTTCGGCAAAGAGTTTCTTGCGTGGCAGCGAGTAGCGATAGTCACGCATAGGCAGGTAGGCCGCCGCATGGCTCCAATATTCAAAGATGGCCTTGTCACGCGCCATCAATTCATCCAGGTAGCTTTTCTTATAGTCCTTTACCCTGGTGAAAAGCGTATGGTGATGTGCCCGCTCTACCACAGCTATCGTATCTATCTGCACGTAGCCTACATGCTCTATCACATTCAGCGCGCCGGCCTTGCCGCTGCCATAGTCACGCCCGTAGAGCCCCTGTGAGTGCAGGTACAGGCGTCGCGCCTCCGCTGGACTGATCGTATTCATACCCTGAATGTAGGAAAGCGCCACAAAAGAAAAAACCCCGCATGTGCGGGGTTGTGAAAAGAAGGTAAGGGTAATCGGGTCAAGATCTTAGTGGATCTTTTTGATGTAAGAGTCGTCGCTCACCAGGTTGCGCAGCTTCATGAGCGAAGTGCGTACGCTGGTGTCGATCTGCTTGTCACCGTACAGTAGTACGAATCCTCCCATGAGGCTCTCGTCTATGGTTTCGGTGAGCTGTACATCGCCGAGATTTTCTCTCTTCCTGAGATCGGCGATCAGCGTGTCGATTGTGGCTTGATCTAACTTCACAGCAGAGGTCAATTTTATAGGGGTTATATTTTTCAGTGTGTTGTACTGCGCAGTAAAAGCCTGTGCGATCTCGTACAGGAAAGCCTCACGGCCCTTATTGACCAGCAGGGTGATAAACTTGCTGGTGATATCGCTGATAGAGCCGGAGAATACCTTATTGAGCACAGCTATCTTCTTGTCAGCAGCTACGATAGGGCTCTTGAGAAATACCCTCAGCTCTGAGCTGGAGCGGATCACGCTCTCTATAGATGCCATATCCTTGTGGGCTGCTTCTAGCTGGCCTTTCTCCTGAGCCAGGTCCAGGAGGGATTTAGCATATCTGGTGGCGAGACGGTATGACATTCTTCTTCTTTTTAGTATTGAGATATGAGATGAGAGACATGAGACCTACTGGATATCCGCTCCTATTCTCTTTACTACTTATTAGTTAGCGTTAGTTTCCTTTACCAGTTTTTCTACCAGTTCCTTTTGGGCAGAGTCGTTAGCCAGGTCTTTGCGCACTACCTTCTCGGCTATCTGCAGGGCCATCTGGCCTACAGTATTCTTGATCTCTACGATCGCTGCCTTCTTCTGCGTCTCTATCTCACGCATTGCGTCAGAGAGTTTCTTGGTAGACTCGGCCTGCGCCTTGTCCAGTATCTCAGCCTTGATTTTCTCTGCAGCATCACGGGCTTCGGCCAGTATCTTATTGCGCTCTTCGCGAGCCTGGTTCAGCAGGTCTTCATTTTTAGCAGTGAGAGAGGCCATCTCTGCGCGTGCACGCTCGGCCTGCGCCAGCGAGTCAGCTATGGAGTTTTCGCGCTCTTTCAGGGAGTTTGCGATAGGCTTGAAACCAAACTTGCCCAGCACCAGGATCAGGATCACAAAGATGATCAGGGCCCAGATAGCCATACCCGGATCTGGGGTCACGAGGCTGAATGCGCTTGCTTCGAGGAGGACTGTATTCATTGTTGACGACGTTTATTTTTGTTTGACTACTTTCTTTCTAAAACCATTTGAGAGTGTAAAAACACTTCCGCAGGCAATCCCCTTGGAAGTGTTTTTATTTCCTTGATTACTTTGCAGTAAGGAATGCTACGATCACAGCAAAGAGGGCTACACCCTCGATGAATGCCGCAGTCAGGATCATCGCACCGCGGATATCGCCTGTAGCCTCTGGCTGACGTGCGATAGACTCAGTAGCGCCCTTACCGATCTGTCCGATACCGATACCTGCACCTACCGCTGCGAGGCCTGCGCCTACTGCTGCTATACCTGGCAGAGTCTCGAGAAGAAGAACTGAACTCATGGTTGTTATAATTAATGGTTAAAAAATCTTGACCTCACCCATCTGTCCGCCGTGGCGGACATCTTCCCTCTCCCAAGGAGAGGGAAGAACCTCTTGGGTTCTTTAGCACTGTTGCTATCTTTCGATACTCAACTTTGCTATTTTCTCATTGTCAGTATCCGCATTTATCTAAATACTTAATACTAAATACACTTTATCTCACCGCGCGCATCTTGTATTTCTCAATACGCAATACTCACTACTCAATACTAATTAGTCCACCGTATGGTGTCCCTCGCTATGGTCTTCCAGCGCCAGGCCTATGAAGGTGGCAGTAAGCATAGCAAAGATGAACGCCTGGATAAATGCTACCAGTACCTCTATCGTACTGATGAAAAGGGCAAATGGTACTGCGATAGCTGCACCTACACCTGAGCCGATCATGCTCTTGCCCGCCTGGCCGAATACGAAGATCAGGCTGATGAGCGACAGGGTGATGATGTGACCCGCAGTCATGTTGGCAAAGAGACGCACCATCAGAGCTACCGGCTTGGTGAAAAGACCGATGACTTCGATGATCGCGAGGAATATCTTCATAGGCACTGCAACACCCGGCATCCAGAAGATGTGGCCCCAGTAGTGCTTCGTACCGCTGATATTGATCGCAAAGAAAGCGACGATAGCCAGTACCATAGTGAAGGCGATATTGCCCGTCACGTTAGCCCCACCCGGGAAGAGCGGCAGCATGCCCAGCAGGTTCAGCACGAGGATGAAGAAGAAAATGGTCATGATGTATGGCAGGTAGGCCTCATACTTAGGGCCGATATTCGGCTTAGCCACGTCGTCACGTATGAATACGAAAAGTGGCTCGATCACAGACTGTAGTCCCTTAGGAGCTTTGCCATGGTTCTTCTTGTAGGCACCGGCCACCGATGTGAAGATCACGATCAGGATGATAGCTGCCAGCAGCATGGTGAATACGTTCTTGGTGATAGACATATCGAGGAAGAATGCGCCATCTTCCTTTACTATCTTTCCTTCTTCACACTTGTAGCCATTTACTTCCTTGCCCTCTTCATATAGGAAAGTGGTCACGCCGCTACCGCTGGAGTACAGGATGCACGGCAGAGGTATCTTCACCATCTCCAGCACGTCAAACTCGTGTGAGTCAAGTACGTGCTCCATGATGGCCGGCTTAGGATCATAGTTGCCGTCTTCCTTTTCAGCAGTCTTCTCGATCTTATCGAGCTTGGTCTCACCCTCCTGCGCCATAGCGGCAGTAGCCGATACGAGCATCAGTGCGGCGATCATGAGGCGTATGTAAGATGTAAATTTCACTTGAAGGCTTGTTTTAACGCGGTGCAAAAATATTCCTTTTGACGGCATTTCAAAACAAAAAATCGGGGCCGGATAGCAGTGTGGGAAACTCATGGTTTTCAGCCTCCTGAAAGCGGGTGCTGCACATAAAAAAAGCCCCCTCAGAGAGGGAGCTTTCCTTACAATGAATAACAGAAATATTACCCATCATTTATTCGCCGGGGCGAACAAAGGCAGACAGCAAAATATTAAGCTTGAGCTGGGGCAGCAGCCTTAGGAGCGGCCTTCTTGGCAGCCTTCTTTGGAGCAGCTTTCTTGGCAGCCTTCTTCTTAGGAGCAGCTTTCTTGGCAGCCTTCTTAGGAGCGGCAGCCTTGGCAGCTGGCTTAGAGCCACCTACCTGTACGCGCTTCTGCAGTTCGCCTTCCAGCTTCTGGATCTTCTTGGTCAGGCTTTGTACCTGGTTCATACCGGCTTTGCCGTACTTGTCTACTACTTTATTGAGCTTGGTCTCGAGTTCTTTCCTCTTAGCCTCAGCGTTTGTCACCACGTGGTCTACGATCTTCTTGCCTTCACGCTCGTTGATCTTGCCCTTCTTTACGAGGTCGTCTACATTCTTTTGTACCCTTTCAGATGTTTTGGCTGCGTAGCCTACACCTGCATACAGAAGGCTTTTCAGTGTCTCCTGCAGTTTCTTGTTGTCTGCCATGATGTTGTCTTGTTTAGTTGGTTTAAAAAATTAATGTGTTTTATTTGTTATAAAACTCATTGCAAATATAAGTGCGTTTCTCTAAATGTCAATGAAAATTCAATAAAATCAATGATTTTAACTAAAAATTAATACCTGATGCGCATCACCAGTTTCCTTTATTACTTTATCCACAGCGGCTGATCTGCGTCATATGAGCTTCCCAAAACAGGCTAAAACCATTGATTTTACTACGTTTCACCAAATTGTATTTTATTTTAATTCAAAATAATAATAATTTGTACGGTGGATAAACGATTTGCATTTACCCGGAAAATGTGTTGCTTTATCTTCCCATAGCCGGCCATTATTACATGAATATCACAGCTGCTTTATATCTTCTCACCGGACTGGTAGATGTCTGTGCAGAGTACGCGCACCTGCGCGGCGTCACGCACATCACCCGGCCCCTGCTCATGCCGCTGCTGCTGGCCTGCTACCTCTCTGCCACGGGCCTGCGCCTCTCTGCGCGGGACAGGCTCATGGCCGGCGCCATCGCCTTCTCGTGGGTGGGAGATGTGGTCCTCATGAGTGCCGGAGGGCGGGAGCTTTGGTTTCTGGGCGGGCTGGTGGCCTTCCTCATCGCGCACTTATTTTATATAGTAGCTTTCACGCAGGTGGCAGACAGGCAGGTACAGCCGGTACTGCGGCGGCACATCTGGCTGGCACTGCCGCTGGCTGCATACTTAGCCGGGCTTTTGAGCGTTTTGATACCGGCGGTAGATGCTCACATGCGGCCTCCTATAGCCATCTATGGCCTTGTGATCGGCACCATGGTCCTCTTTAGCATCAATAGATATAAGCGGGTGAATGACAGGAGCTTTGCGCTGGTTTTTGGCGGCGCGGTACTCTTCATGCTCTCAGATTCATTGATCGCGGTCAATAAATTTCTCTGCCATGGCGACCTACCGCTGTCAGGAGTATGGATCATGCTCCTCTATATACTAGGGCAGTATTGTATCTCACAGGGCATGATCAGGAACGATAAGCCCATTTTAACGTAAAACTATAACACAAGTATTGCATAACACGATGACAAATTGTATTTTGTCTGATGGCTCCGGCCTCAAAAACTGAAGAAGAAAGAATGATCTCTACCAAGAACAAGAACTTTGCGAAAATAGAAGACTACTTTGACTACATGGCCGATACCCTCGGCTATCCGCCATACCATCACCACTTCAGCTCAGAGACCATCCTGTCAGATGGGCTCAAGCTGCACGTAGATGTCTATGAGCATGACAAGAAGGCCCCTACGGTGGTCTTTGTGCCCGGCACAGCCATCTATGCACTCTGCTACGCTGAGATGATGTACAAGCTGGGCGAGGCCGGCTACAATGTAATAGGCCTGGACCCCCGCGGGCATGGCCAGAGTGAGGGTCCACGGGGCGACTATACTATCCCTGAGCTACTACGGGATGTAGAGGCGGCTATCGACTTCGCACACAAGAGGTTCGGCCGCAAGGTGAGCCTCATGGGCAGCTCTCAGGGAGGTATCATCTCTCTCTACATGGCCGCCAAGGATGCCCGCATAGACTCCGTGATCTGCCAGAACTTTGCCGACCTGACAGGCGATGAGACCACCAAGCTGACCCGCCATCCGGTCCTCTTCAAATACATGCGTATGCTCATCAGCAATAGCAAAGCCAGCGAGCTGATACCCAATGCCATGATCCCTATGTCAGCCTACATAGACATAGAGAGTATCCAGGTGCGCTACTTTGGCAATCTCAGGCAGTTTATAGAAAATGATCCGCTGGCGCTGAAAAACATATCTGTGCGCGCCCTGCAGAGCCTCGGCCAGACCGCTATGGACCGACCTATGGAGAAGATCACGATCCCGGTCATGGTCTTTCAGGGAGATGCAGATACCATCTTCTCAGTGGGTTATACCAAAAAATTATATGATAAACTCACATGCCAAAAGAAGATGACGGTCTTTCGCGGTATGTCACACGCCCTGATGAGCGAAAATGTAGACGAGATACTCCCTGACATACTGGACTGGCTGCGCCAGATCTACCCGCGCTAGGGCACAGTTTTTGCTATAGATCTTGTAAAGAAATCCCGGCTCCCTCCGACATAAATGCGTATCGCCGCGAGGCTGATGCATTTAGCAGATTTTATGACAAAACCATTAAACTTTTTCTTCGTATCGATCGTTTTATAATCTATATTGCCCCACGGTCCGATTATTTTCCTATTTTTGCAGGCTATTTGACCGGACCTGCGCATTTTTGATCAGATAAAGCAAGTACATCTATAAATGAGACAACTCAAGATATCCAAGTCCATCACGAACCGCGAAAGCCAATCCATAGAGAAATATCTCCAGGAGATAGGCAAGGAGGACCTCCTGACACCGGAGGAGGAAGTGGATCTGGCCCGTCGTATCCGTCAGGGCGACCAGCTCGCGCTGGAGAAACTGACCCGCGCTAACCTCCGCTTCGTAGTATCAGTAGCCAAGCAATACCAGAACAACTCTCTCTCGCTGAATGACCTGATCAATGAGGGCAACCTCGGTCTGGTAAAGGCCGCACAGAAATTTGACGAGACGAGGGGCTTCAAGTTCATATCCTACGCCGTATGGTGGATCCGTCAGAGCATCATCCAGGCGCTGGCCGAGCACAGCCGTCTGGTGCGCCTCCCGCTGAATAAGGTGGGCTCCCTGACCAAGATCAATAAGGCATTCTCCGACCTCGAGCAGAAGTACCAGCGTGAGCCGACTCCTGAGGAGCTGGCAGAGATGCTGGAGATACCTGTAGAAGAGGTAGAAGCCACCCTCGGTATATCAGCACGCCACGTATCTATGGATGCGCCGTTCACAGAGGGTGAGTCCAATGCGCTCATAGACGTACTGAATAACCCTAACGCGGAAAAGACCGACCTCGGCCTCGAGTACAAGGAGTCCCTGCAGATGGAGACTGACCGTATCCTCGCTACCCTCACTGACCGTGAGCGCGAGGTGATCAAGCTCTTCTTCGGGATCGGCGTAGAGCACCCTATGACCCTGGAGGACATCGGTGAGAGCCTCGGCATCACACGCGAGCGTATCCGCCAGATCAAGGACAAGGCCATCACCAAGCTCCGCACCCAGAGCCGCAGCAAAGCCCTCAAGGCCTACCTCGGACAATAATAGATCACCACATCATTATCATATCAAAAGCCTCCGTACGGAGGCTTTTTTATTTTTGCCGCATGCCTTTGTATTAGGCTTTCCCCTTCGGGGAAGGTTTGGATGGGGCCTGTATTAACCCTTTCCTCACTTTCTTCCAGTCCTCCTTGAGCAGTCCATACATATTGAGGTCATGTACCTTATTGGTGGCAAGGCTCCGTGCAGCCTTGCGCATCACCCCTTCATGTATATATCCCATCTTTCTTTGCGTAGCATTCGAGGCCGCATTATCTGTATTGACAGTAGAGTTCAGCCGCCTCAGCTTGAGTGTATCAAATGCGAAATCATTGATCGCGATCTTAGCCTCTGTGATATATCCCTGACGCCAGTATTGCTTATTGATCCATGACCCCGTAGTAGCTGTCCCCGCAAAGACATTTACTGCCTCTAGCCCCATGATGCCTATGAGCTTCTTTTCGCTTTTCAGCTCGATAGCAAAGGCATAACTGGTCTTGCCCCAGTTCTTCAGTGACTTGCGGATATATGCTACACCATCAGACGGGGCATATGGGTACGGTACATTTGTAGTCCTTTTCGCCACATCATACTCTCCTACGCCTTCCACTATATCGGCACAGTCACTCCTGCGCAGCTTTCTCAGTATCAGTCTTTCCGTTTCCAGTATCATATTCATGTATTAAAAAAAGCCCCTCACGGGGCCTTTAGTATTTTGTATTAGCCCTCTCCTTTGGAGAGGGTTGGGAGAGGTGCTAGAACTTCGGACAGAAGATCGTAGACGGCCTGCGCTTGGCAAAGCAACCAACATAGGCAGCCGCGAGCTCAAATGCACCCTGAGTCTGCGATCCCTTCACCAGTTGAGATACGTTGATATCATAGGCCGCTGAGAAAGTGATATGGTTCCATTCTACACCGGCATTCAGTATTACGGCCTCCGAGTTGAGGCGTGCATCATGCCATGCTGCTGCGTGATCGCCACCCACCAGACGGAACATAGCTCCTATCTTAAAGTTGCTGCCCTCACGCTCGCGCTCGTCAAATACGATACGCAGGTCCATGCCCATGTCCAGCTCGTGGCTCACGCCTTGGTTCATGTAGATGAATTTAGGCTGTCCATCAAAGCGTCCCTTGATAGGGAAGCGATAGCCGCCATGTACAGTAAACTTCATAGGCAGGCGTACGCTGTTGTCACCCAGGAAAGACTCATTAGGCCTGTTCAGGTGGTCTGCCGCTACACCTATATAGCCACTGGCGCGGGCCCTGCGGCCGAAGCGCCCGGTGTACATCAGGCCCACTGACACATCCCAGAAGAGGAAGTTGTTATTCACGATATATTCACCGCTTGGCTTCAGAGGATTGAAGACACCATTGTCATTCTGATCGCCAAACTGCAGATTGGCTGCATTGATAGAGCGCTGCCAGATAGCTGTAGTGAAACCAAGAGAAATGAAATGTTCGTTGCGCCTATCCAGAGATTTATGATAAGCAATGGAAAGGCCAAAACGGTTAGTCTGAAATTGGGACTGGCCTGCGGCATCATTCAGGAAATACGCACCGAAGCCAAATGCGTCACCACGCATAAAGCCCTTATTGGTACGAAAATCTACCGACGCACTAGGTGTACGAAACATGGACACTGCCTCATTTCTCAATACGGAGCCCCACTGGCCACGAAAGATGGCTGTGAAACGATAGTTGCAACTAAACGCGCCCGTCATGGCAGGATTGAGCAACATAGGAGCAGCATAAAACTGGGAGAAGTGCGGGTCTGTAGCTCCGCCAGAGCTCTGGGCTGTGGCTGACATGGAAACAGTGAAACAAACTACTAGGGAGTAGAGGAGTTTCTTCATGAGTGGCGTCTTTTGTGCTAACATACAAAAAATAGATTTAAATGCTCCAATTTTTAACGTATTAATGTGATGCTTCCGTTATAGGATTTTTTCATGCCATCCAGGTAGGTGATCTCGACCTGATAGACATATACTGCGGTAGGCTGTGCCACACCCATATAGGTGCCATCCCAGCCGGTCCACTGATTGCCCATGGAGTCAAAAACCTTCTCGCCCCAGCGGTTAAAGATACGCATGGCTACGGTCTTGATCTTGGTGCCATACACTTCAAAGCGGTCATTGGTGCCATCACCATTTGGAGAGAAAGCATTAGGTATATACGGCTCCGGACCGTGCTCTATCGTGATCGTACTGGTCGCGTTGGCATAGCAGTTTCTGCCATAGTTCACCACGAGCTGGTAGGTAGTCGTCTCAAATGGCGTAGCTACCGGTACCGGGCAGTCTATACAGCTCAGGCCCAGTGCAGGAGACCACGCATAGGAGTTGATCGTCTGAGTAGTAGAGTTGCTCACTATCGGTACCAGAGAGATACTCGTACCTACTACGAGGCTCGTATCTTGTGGCGTGATGGCTACCGTGATAGGATCAGGCTGATAAACCGTGATGGTCGTATCAAACTGGCAGAGCATGCTATCTCGCGCGTGCAAGTGATAAACGCCTGCAGGCAGGTCAAAGAAATCAGGTATGGTCTGCCATGTAGTCCCATCCAGTGAGTACTCGTACGCATATGTATGAGCCGGCGTACCACCCTGCACTACAAAGTGGATACTGCCATCAGCAGAGCCCGGGCAATGTGTGCTGTCTACCTTCATCTCATAGGTACTGATAGGCGGCGGTGCCACCAGTGTAGCGGTTGTCACTTTCGTACAGCCGTTTGCATCTGTCAGGGTCACACTGTAGGAGCCGGGGCCCAGGTTGCTATGTGTGTCACCGGCGTTGACGCCGTCACTCCATGTGTACGTATATGGTGTAGTACCTCCGCCCGGTGTGATCTGCATGGCGCCGTTGGCATCATTGGCACAGGCTATCGGAGTCACATTCAGCGCAGCAGTCAGGGCAGGTGGATCTGTGAGATGCACCGCTACAGGCTGCACACAGCCGCGCGCATCAGTCACCGGCAGCAGATAGTTATCTGTAGGCAGCGGATTGGCGCCTAGTCCTGTAGCCGTATCTGTCATCTGATAGTTGATACCATTGAATGTGTAGAAGTATGGTGCATGTCCTCCTGATGCATTCAGCCAGATCGTCCCGTTTTGATCGCCAAAGCAGAGCGGATTGGTGAATGATGGGAGCACTACTACTTCGGTCGGTTCAAACACTTCTGCAGAGCCGGTGGCCGGACAGCCAAAGGCGTCTGTCACCGTCACTGTATCCAGGCCTGCAGGCAATAGTGTGGCGGTACTGCTCTGGTCTCCGGATGACCAGTCATAAGTATATGGCGCATTGCCATTGGCTACTGTCACCGTAGCAGAACCATCCGATCCGTTAAAGCAGTTTGTACTATCTGCTGTCAGAGCTATCTGCAGCACATATTGCGCGCCTATGGTAAACGACTGCTGCGTAGAGCAGCCATTCACATCCGTCACCAGCAGATTATGCGAGGCGGCGCTCAGCGCATTATTCGTATTAGTACCCGCTATGCCATCCCAGGAGTAGGAGTATGGTGGAGTACCGTTGGATACGGAGGCCGTAGCTGTACCATCATTGCTCTCCTGGCAGTGTGCAGGGCTAGTGGTCATGGTCACGAGTATCTGCAGCGGCTGGTAGATAGTGCCTGATACCGTAGCGGTACATCCGGATGCATCTGTCACTGTAGCTGAGAATGGTCCCGCAGAGAGATCTGTGGCCGAGTCTGCCGAAGAGGCCGAGCCTGTCCATGCATAGCTGTATGGCGGCGTGCCTCCGGCCGTAGTCAGGCGCGCTATGCCATTCTGATCACCGTAGCATTTCACAGAGTCAGTAGATGCCAGGGTCAGTACGAGCTGTGCCGGCTGGCCCAGGTATGCTGTATCCTTTGCCACACAGTTATTGGCATCAGTCACGGTCACGGTATACATACCGGGAGCCAGTCCTGACAGCGGATCGCTGCCTGCATTCCACGCCACGGTATAGTTTGGCGTACCGCCCGATGGTATCGCATCCAGGCTGCCGTTATTGGCACCGTAGCAGGTGATAGTGGTGGAGTCTATAGCTATGGCTATAGCGGTAGGGGCAGTGATGGTGATCGAGTTGGACACAGATATACCATTAGCATCTGTCACCGTCAGGGTATAGGTGCCCGCGCAGAGATTGCGGGCCGTATCACTGGTAGTAGGTGGTACTGTATTCCATGAGTAAGTATAAGGTGTCACTCCGCCGGTAGCTACTGCACTCGCCACACCATTGCAGTCTGCGTAGCACAGGTTGTTTGTGATCGTAAAGACAACATTGATCGGCGGTGGTCCTGTGATATGTACTGTATCCCACACGCAGCAGCCATGGGCATCACAGATGTGTATATAGTAGTAGCCCGAGTCCAGGTTGGTCGCGCTGCTCACGTTGCCTACGGATACGCCCGGCGGGCAGGTCCATGTGTAGGTATATGGCGCCGTGCCGCCTGTAGTGGTAGTAGTGATAGAGCCATCATGCGTACTGGCGCCTGTCAGGTTGGTATGCGTAGCTGATGATACCAGTTGCGCCGGTTGTGTCACATTGGCCTGACCCAGTATCGTACAGCCGCTGGTATCTGTCACCGTGACCTGATACAGGCCTGCTGATAGCGAGGTGAGGCTGCTGGCATTGCCGCCGGGTATGCTCCAGGTATAGCGGTACGGACGGCGTCCGCCAGCCACTGTAGCTGTCACAGATCCTGTAGCATCACCGTAGCAGTTCTCATTGACAGAGTCGAGGCGCAGCGTGAGCGGTGCAGGGCTCACCAGCGTGGTCGTATCATAGCCTGCGCAGTGATTGGCATCGGTCACTGTCAGGTAGTAAGTATTAGGGCCCAGGTTTGAGATCACGCTTTGATTGCCGGAGACCGCAGGGCTCCATACGTATGTGTACGGAGCAGTACCGGCATTCATATTGATCGTGATGCGCCCGTCATTGGCACCGGAGCAGGTGATAGAGTCCACCACTTTTCGCACAGGTATGTTATTGCCCATCGTGACACGCGCACTGTCAGTGATCGTACACGGTAGCCCCCCTCCCGAGATGGTACATATATAGAGCGTCGTGCCGGAAGGGGTCACAGTAGGGTTGGCATAGGCTGTACCTACACCAGATGCAGGAGCTGCACCGCCTACTGCTGTCCAGGTATATGTGAGGGCATTGGAGCTGGCCGTGCCTGTATGTATAGCATGGAGCTGTATAGGTGTACTGCTGCACACAAAGGTATCGGGAGATACGGAGAACCTATTGGTGGAATCTACATACACTGTCACATAGTCTGAGCTATTGCAGCCGTTGGTATCATACAGTGTCACCGTATAGGTGGTCTGCACCTGTGGATAGGCTATGGTAGTATCCCTATTATTGGGATTAGGAGCATTAGGCCCTGACGATGGTGTCCACAGCAGGTTTGCATTGCCCAGTGGCGTAGTGCATACATTAAATTGGAAGTTTGGCCGCTGGAAATAGCTGGTATAAGTCGGGGGAGCATTCTGCTGCGTGCCGGTGAATCCGCACTGGCCTCCCGGATCATTTGAATAGGTACACCATACCGAGCGGAATGACGTCTGCGTGTACTTCATCTTAGGGTTGATGTTGCCGCTCGTAGTATTGGTAAAGCAGACATCTATCACCAGGTTAGACTGGCCATCCCAGTTATATGGTGTCTGCAGTATGTGGTTATTCCAGTTGCTCACCGTTGTGTAGTTGGCAGTATATACAGTGGTCAGATAGTTATCACTTACATACCCTGTGAGGCTATCTATAGCAGGGTCTACACAGCCCATCCTGATCGTAAAATTGGTACAGGTCGATCCACCGTTATTATTGCCTATCTGCAGGCCTATAGTAGAGATCTGGCCACCCGACCCCAGCAGGCTAGACAGCTCACTGGCGTGGAAGAGGAACTGGTGCCGTGCACTTTTGTAGTAGTTGCCATATGGTGATGGATAGGTAAAAGCGCTGCCGCCCTGCGTAGAGGTGCCGGTGCCTACCGTGATCAGGCGGGTATTGCCACTGCAGCGTGTAGTAGCAGGTCCGCACTCAGGATTGGCTGTAGCGATCAGCTGTGTAGGCTGGCCGGGGCAGAGCATAGTAGGATTGGCAGATGCCACGATACGCGGCGCAAAACCATTCACACGCACCGTCACCGTATCTGTACGCTCGCAGCCTGTATTGGCTGTGAAATGGACTACATAGGTAGTCGTAGCAGGTGGGGAGGCTACAGGATTCAGTATGTTATTGACCGGCTGGTTTGTCAGCGGGTCCGTGAGACCTGTGGATGGTGTCCACAATATCTGGTAGGGCGCATACAGGTTATCTACCGAGGCATTTAGCTGCAGCGCACCATTCTGACATATAGATCCCCCGTTGCCTGCATCCATCGTGAATGCAGGATTGAAGATGATTTGCGAAGTATCAGTACCGCAGTCGCTATGAAAAGTATACGTGGTAGTAGAGGTAGGAGCTGCCAGCGGTGTGAATAGGCCTGTAGGGAAAGTAAGGCCGGGGAGCGGGTTCCAGGTAGAGTTGGTACCACCGGTAGCAGTGAGCTGTATCGGCGTACCGCAGAAGATGGCCATGTGCGGGGTCACAGTCACCTTGTTATAGACGCAGGCGCGGTACGTTTTGGTAAAGTTTCCTTCTATCGGACAGTCCTTTGTATTGGCCGTGATCTGGTAGTAGTGGCAGCCGGTATCACTGATGGTAGGTGTCCAGGTGATGTGAGCGGTGACCACAGAGCGGATAGAGTCTATCTGAGTGATAGTGGCTCCCGGCAGTGGTGACGGAGTAGCTGTGATATTACTCTTGACCACTATCGAGTCGCCGTTTGAGTCGCGCATCTTGATATCCCAGCTGGCTGCTGTGCCCGGGCAGAGCTGTACTGTCACGGTGTCAATAGTGTTGGCGTTATTATTATTGCCTATCGCGTCCATAGATGCCTGCGGCACCACGCAGTTCAGGATCTTGACCTGTACATCTCGGATAGTAGAGCCTACCAGCACCCCATTGCGATACTCCAGTACACGCAGCGCCAGCACGTCCACATTGGTCTGGCTGGGGGTGAAGTCTATCTGGCCAGTAGCAGTATTAAATGCAAATTGATTATTGCTCACCATGATCGGGCGGCTCTGGCTGAAGCCTGACTGCCATGTCAGTGAGCTATTGTGCGCCTGTAGAGGAGCGATGAGCTGAAATACAAGTGAATCTCCATTGGCATCAGTAGCGCCGTTATTGTATGACACAGGATAGCCACTGCATACAAAAGGGACGGGGTCATAGCCAAAGGTCGCAGAGTTGTTTTGATAAGGCTGACCGGTAGCCGGATCTATGGTCGTGTTGATCAGCGCCTCTACATAGAGATCGGCAGAGCCGCCGCCATTTACGTTGTCAGAGTTATTGCGCGCATTTTCTGCGGTAGAGATATACCACTGGCTGCACTGATAGGCTGCCGTGCCGGTGCCCGGCAGGGTGATGGTGGCACGATAGACATATTTCTGCACACCCGGATACTGCGAACCCCCATGGCAGGTACTATTGTTGATCGCATTTGGGCAGAGCTGAGATACCTCGCAGCCGCTGCCGGAGGTAGAGGTGCCACCGTACGGGCACGGCAGGCCGGTGACCATATTCAGCGTCACTGAGCTATTGTAACTCCCCCCTGCACAATCCGTATTGAATATATCCAGTGTCATGCTGCTGGGAGCAGATATGCCACTGCAGTCTCGGTAAAAAGTTGCTGTAACCTCGTAGGTCATCTGTCCGGTAGCAGCATTGCGGCTGATAAAACGGTATGTCAGGTCGGCTCCTTGCGCGTGCGAGGCGTGCACCTCTCCGACCCAACCCAGACAAACAATCAGAGCCACTAAGGCGATGTAAAATTTCTTCATGGAAATTTGATAAGTCAAAATGATCTAAGGACGTCCTTGTATAAGAGGCTAAATCTACGCAAAGGGTTGTATATATTCAAACAAATTTTAACAAATGAACCCTACTTTTTCCCCGATTGTCTTAGCCTTTGGCTGTCTTAGACATATACGCTCCCGACCCCGGTATTATTGCCTGATGCATCGGCGTGTTGCGAGCAGATTCCATCATATTGTTTAGTTTTAGCGTAGCTAAACTCTGATAATGAAGCTCAAACGCTATCTCATCCGCATCGGCCTCCTGGTGGTGGTACTGGCGGGTACTGCGGGGGTATTGTACCTCATCTACCTACGACCATTTCTGAAACACATGATGGTCATGACCACCAGCCATCCTGACGGGCAGCTCACACTGGTCACAGGGGGTGGCGGCAATAGTGGCATCCTCACCTCAGATAGCGCTGTGCTGGTGGTAGATACTAAAATGGATGAGGGGGCTACTGCGTTTTATGACATGGTCAAAAAAACAGCCGGCTCTAAACCCATCATTATCGTCAATACCCACATACATGGCGACCACGCTAAAGGCAACGCCCTGTACAAAGGCGCCACCATCATAGCCGGCGCCCGCTATGACAAGGCTCAGTGGACCAGCGAAAACGGTGAGGCCTCGCTACCCAATGTCTGGGTCAAAGACAGCCTGACCCTCCATCTGGGCGATGAGACAGTGACCATACTCAACCTCGGCTTTGATGCACATACGCAGAGTGATGTAGTGGTTTACCTTCAAAACAGGCAACTCCTCTTCACCGGAGATCTGGTGCTTAATCAGCAGTCGCCCGCACTTTTCGGCAAGTACCATTCCTCCGGACGGGGCTACCTCGCTGCCTTTGACACTATGGAGCAACGCTTTGCTATCAAGACAGTAGTACCCGGCCATGGGCCCATCGGCACGCGCGACCTGATAGATACCTACCGCACCTTCTTTCAGGATATGTATGTAGCCGCACTGGATCATGAGAAGAAACCACAGCTCCTCACCAAATACAACACCTGGTGGCAGATCCCATTTATGATGAGTCCCGACGCTACCATCAGCTACATCCAAAAAGAAAAACCGCAATGAAACCCACACAGAAATATTACCTATTAGCATACAATGGTATCGCCTGGCTGGCATGGCTGGCATATGGGGTGAGCATGGTCTCTCTGGTATTGCTGCCGGGCGCCTTCAGGCACTTTCCCATATGGATCGTCATCCTGCCCTACCTGCTGCCCATAGCGCAGGGCCTGGCACTGCTGGAGGTAGTGCATGCAGCCACAGGCCTCGTAAGGTCACCCGTAGGCTCTACGGCTGCACAGGTGGCTTCACGCATCCTGGTAGTCGTATTGCTCTACCTGTTTTTCTCTGACCCATACCTCTCCTGGATCAATGCCGGCCTGCTCCTCGTGTCCATAGCCTGGACCATCACAGAGCTGATCCGGTACTCATTTTACTTTGCCGGGCTGCTGGGCCGCGAGCCACATATACTACTATGGATGCGCTACTCCTTCTTTGTGTTGCTATATCCGCTGGGTGTGACAGGTGAGTGGCTTATCATCCTCTCTCCACTGCTTACCTACGGGCTAGCTGGTCGCGACATTTTCGGCCATCAGTGGACCTTTGCCGTAGGCCCTGTGTACTACACTATCTTCGTCTGCGCACTGGCTGTGGCGTACATTGTTTACTTCCCTGTGCTGTACAGATATATGTGGCAGCAGCGCCGCAAAAAGCTCCTGGAGCAGCACTGACCGGCACCTTGAGTCTTTTTAATCCGAGGCATTTTTATCGTTTTCTGAAGTCGTTTTTCGACTGAGGGAGGGGTGATATGTGCAGTGATCTTATGTGTATGAATTGGGGTGTGAGGGGGTTAGTGAGGGCTGGGTTTTGCAAGGTTTTGAGCGGGTAGTTGTCCTCATTTTTGTGGATAGGTTTTGCGAGAGTGCAAATTGCTTTATCGGCGTATTTTGCATATATTCGCAATGAGGATTAACGCTAAAAAAGATTTCTCGCAAAGGCGCAAAGGATTTAAGAAATACAAAGGAACAGCGGAATACATCATGGCTCGCAAATGCGCTGTTTAGATTTTGTTTTTTGAGTGGGGTACAATGCTCATAGGGCTCGTTTGCCAAATCCCCCTTTGTCCCCCTTAGTAAGGGGGAATGGCAGCCATTTTTTCTTTTTGGCTGAGTGTTGATGCTTGCTTTCTGTTTGTTGACTCTCGATCTTGTTTCTTGCTTCTTGACTCTTGTTTCTTGACTCTTGATTCTTGTTTCTTGACTCTTGATTCTTGTCTCTATTTTCTCTCAATAAAAAATAACCTATGGCTACTAAAGGAAACCAGAATGCGGTGAAGTGGACGCTGGAGCGCACGCTGGAGACGCTGGAAGCGATCGATCAATACTCTCACAGCCCGGACTGCCACTACCTGGGCCATGCGCTCGCGCTGGCGCATGTGTACGATGATGTGTGGGCATACTGGCGCCGGAAGTGGCGCGGCCACTATGCCGTCTCCTCGCGCATGAAGGTGATACAGCAGCGCTTTGAGGCGCGGATAGTAGACAAGGCTATCGGCGGCAAGATGCCGGTGCATTTTGCCACCTTTATGCTGAAGCACCACTATGGGTGGAACAGGGAGGCGGGTATCGTGCCGCCCCAGCCGGATATGACGGAGCTATCGGCCTGGGATGCGCAGCCTGACCCTGAGCCGGAGTCGGTGGTGGTAGAGGTGCCTGCCCAGGCGGCGCCCGCTGCGCAGGAGGCCGTGGCCGAGGGCGCTGTGACCGCCGCCGCCCAAGGGCCCGTGCAGCAGCCTACCAGGGCGCAAAATATCACGATGGACAAGCTGCGCAGGTATAACACGCTGTATCCCGACAAGGCGCTGATACCGCCTATCGCGTTCTTTGACGGGAAGCCGCCGTCATACCTGCCTGCAGTGCTGTTTGAGGATGGGTATTTTTTGCGGGCTGAGCTGTAGGGAAGGTTCGTAGTCGCCATCTCTCAGGCCTACCTTCGGACTACGAACAGCTTTATTTTGATTTATCTACGGATAGCGGGTGCAGCAGCCTACCAGGGCGCAAAATATCACGATGGACAAGCTGCGCAGGTATAACACGCTGTATCCCGACAAGGCGCTGATACCGCCTATCGCGTTCTTTGACGGGAAGCCGCCGTCATACCTGCCTGCAGTGCTGTTTGAGGATGGGTATTTTTTGCGGGCTGAGCTGTAGGGAAGGTTCGTAGTCGCCATCTCTCAGGCCTACCTTCGGACTACGAACAGCTTTGAAAGCGCTAAAAAAGGATCGCACGAAGGTAGATAGCGTTGCAAACGCTATGCAGTGTGGTCACGCGATATAATCGCGCGACAGAAGGTGCGCGATGTATGGTGAATACTTGTGGTGGACACAGGAACGCCACGCACAGACCATACTAAAAAAACTACCTCTCACGTTGTATTACTATATCACCGGATGTCTTTGCTTTTAGATCCCCTTCAGGAGTTTTCGGAGATCAGTACTTTCACTCAAACAGACTACACCATGATACATAATTCAACCTTTATCTCACTCAAAAGGATTATGTATGAAGCATCGACTGCATCTCTCAGCCCTGCTCCTATGCAGCGCCCTCGCCTCTCGCGCGCAGTTCCTGACGGGCATGGAGGGTAGCGCCTACGGCGGCATCTCTACGGTCACTTTCAATCCTGCCATAGCCAATAGCCCCTACCAGGCTGACATCAATCTGGCCGGTATCTCCGCTGCGGTCAATAACAACTACATCGGCCTGGACCGCCGTGTGCTCATGCACCCATCGCTCGCCAGTGACCCGGACTTTCAGAGCCGGTACCTGCATGAGCGCGTCAATGGCAACAACAAAAACGCCTATGCCGGCTATCAGCTCACCGGGCCGCTTTCCTTCATGGTATCCTTTGGCAAGAAAAAGAAACCAAACAAGAACGCCATCGCCTTTAGCTATCACAGCAATTTCATTTTTAATGGTGACAACGTGAGCGAAGTGCTGGCCCGGTCTGCCTTCTACGGTATGGGCAATGATGCCAATGCTGTCACGCACTTCATAGGCCAGAGCCTCAGCGCGCAGCGCATGGGCTTTCGCACACTCGCGTGGAATGACTACGGCATCACATACTCCCGCGTGGTCTATGACCGCAATGGCTCCGTGATCAAGGTGGGTGGTACGCTGAAACTGATCCAGCCACTCGTAGGTGGCTATGTCTATGCCAGCAATATCAACTACAAATGGCCCGAGGTCAATAACCTCAGCATCAACCGCACCAACATCGCCTACGCCTACTCTGAGGGCCTCGTCACCTCCAATCAGTATTCCGCATCAGCCATCGCGTCGGCGTTGCCATCATACTCCAAGGATGTGCTGAGCTACAAATACGCCCGCCCCACCGTAGCGACTGACCTCGGCGTGGTGTATGAACTGCGCCCTGACAAAGATGATCGCGGCGAAGAGATGAACTGCGGCGGCTCCTGGTATGGATTCGTACCCAAGCCGTATAAGCTCGCCGTCGGCGCTTCTATCATAGACTTCGGCGCGGTACGCCTCAAGCGCGGCGAGTACAGCGGCAACTTCAGCGCTGATATACAGAACTGGGACCTCACCGGTGCGCAGTTTCCCAATGGTGTGCAGAGTGTAGACGACACGATCCGCTCCCGCTTCCGCGTGCTGCAAGACAATAAAGGCTACTTCACCATGTGGCTGCCTACGCGCTTCAATGTCTTCATAGACTACAATATCTGGCATGGCCTCGGAGTGATGGGCTCTGCCGTGATCTCACCCCAGATGTCGCCCAATGGGAATATGGTCCACCAGGTCTCTACCTTCACCGCTACGGGCAAGTATGAGAATAAATGGTTCGGTGCCTACGTGCCGCTCTCGGTAGACGTCTATGGCAATGTAGGCCTCGGCATGACCCTCCGCGCAGGGCCGCTGGTCATAGGTACACAGGACATGCTGGCCTTCTTCGCCAAAAAATACATCTATGACGCAGAGGTCCACGCCGCCGTGAAGGTCACCATCCCCTACACCAAGCGCTATCACAAAGGCGATGTCCGCTTTGCGAAAAAGACCGGTAAGGGTAGTACGATGCACTTCTAAAACATGGATAGAAACGGTGCCGCCGGCGCGTCAAATGATACAAGGTTGGCATGCCTTCATCTACGGACAGCATAGTTGAAGGTTCGTAGTCGCTATCCCTCTGACCTACCTTCGGACTACGAACAGCTTTGACTTGATTTAACTACAGATAGCGGTCTCACCCCAGATGTCGC
Source organism: uncultured Chitinophagaceae bacterium (assembly GCA_964537475.1). Lineage (GTDB taxonomy): Bacteria > Bacteroidota > Bacteroidia > Chitinophagales > LD1 > UBA1941. The sequence continues at coordinate 1,080,971 of CAZIBY010000001.1, forward strand.
CCAATGGGAATATGGTCCACCAGGTCTCTACCTTCACCGCTACGGGCAAGTATGAGAATAAATGGTTCGGTGCCTACGTGCCGCTCTCGGTAGACGTCTATGGCAATGTAGGCCTCGGCATGACGCTACGCGCAGGGCCGCTGGTCATAGGTACGCAGGACATGCTGGCCTTCTTTGCCAAAAAATACATCTACGACGCAGAGGTCCACGCCGCCGTGAAGGTCACCATCCCCTATACCAAGCGCTATCACAAAGGCGATGTGCGCTTTGCGAAGAAGACCGGTAAGGGTAGTACGATGCACTTCTGAAGACATCGGGAGAAGCGGTGCCGCCGGCATACCATGGTGCCATAGGAGCGATGCAGGAAGGGCCTAATGGGGCAAGGCGAACCAGTGGAGGCTGCGAGGTCCGGAGAAGCCTGCCACAGCATAGTTGAATGTTCGTAGTCGCCAGCCTGCATGCCTGCCTTCGGACTACGAACAGCTTTGATTTATTTGTAACTACGGATAGCGGGTCACTCTTCATTTAGCCTTTCGAAGCGCACTCTAAAGGACAGGCATTTGATGTTGAAAACTTCATCTTTATTTTTTAAATTCTTCTTAATCTCAACAACTTTTCTTGTTGCTCTTTTTACGGTTTTAGACCACTCTATAGATCGCGGCAACCATCTTCCCTGGTCATCTTTTTGAATAGGAATAAAAGCAAAAAGGCCCTCTTCAGCAATCCACTTAATTTTTAATTTATGTAGCTTTGCTTCCAAGCATTTTTTGAGTAAATATTTAAATGAAGAAAGACCATCGTCAGACGAGCAAATTTCATCAATAGCTAATCTTCGTGTTGTTGATGGGTTTAAAATTGTATTTAATGGTAAGTTGGGGTCTTCCAAGTTGTGAAAAGTAAGTACTGATTTACCATACAACACCCAGTCATGAGGAAACGATACATTATTCATATGAAGAGCTGAAACCGCAAAATCGTGAAGCGATTTTCCTTTCATAATATATCTCCTCCTTTTATTAAAAGCTGCTATCTCTTTTTTATTAATTGCTAAATCTGATATATAGATATATTGAGGGAATTCTACTTTTACTAAGTTGGAATATACTTTTTCGGTATTATTAAAGTATAAATTCTGTTTTCTATCAATTTCACTTTTTAAGGATTTTTCTAATTCTTCCTGAAGTTCGAATGCATCAGAAACAGTTTTCCTAAAGTATGCTGTCTCTACGGTTGCCTCAAATTGTTTTTGTAAATTTTCTTTAGGATAGGTAGTATTAAATACTAAGATTGTCAGCCCGTTAGATAGAGCCGTTTTATACTCTAACTCAGTGATTGATTCAGCATTTTGCGGTTGCCATCCATACCTTCCCCCAAGAATTAAAACATAAATATCCGCCTGTTTGACAGAGTCTAAACATGTCGTAACGGAGTCAGCATTTTGAGCTTCAATTGTAAACTCCGACATTATAGGGAAGGCACCAACTTTTTCAATAGCATTTAGAGCGGCTCTTCTTTCTGTTGGCAAATCAGTAATAGTACTACTGATAAAAACTTTCGGTTGGGTAATAATCACAGATCACTATATAGGTTATCAATATTTCATTAGATTAAAAGTATATAAAAAATAACATTTTCAGCTCTATAGGTCAAATCAAATGAAGCTGCGCTCGCAGGTATAAGCGTCCTCGCCGGAACCTATCCCTGCCAAAGAAATCTAAGCCCCTCCCACATCTCCCCCACTATCACTATCTTGCCCTTTGCAAATCCACTCCATGAAGCATACCACGCGTATCGTCTGTACCCTGGCGCTCGTAGCCACTATTCTCCACCTGCGCGCTGCGGCCTTTCCTGCGCGCCCGGCCATCCTCCGCGTGCTGGAGCCGGTGCGGATGCAGAGCGACACGGTGCGCTTCCTGCTCAGTGACTTCATACGCGAGGACCGCCTCGTAGACTCTATCACTTTCTCCAAGGGCCTGACCCACACCTGGGACCGCCGCCACTTCAACCAGGTAACGCTCATAGCCACGCCTGCTGCGCAGCCCATCTCTGAGATGAAGCTCTGGATAGCGGGCACGGCCTACGCTGTAGTGGTGCAGCCGCCGCTGGCCTCGGGCGGCCTCGATCCGCTCAGCCCTGTGCTGCACACCGCGCGGCTGGGCCGGGGCAGCTTCACCGTGAGTGCGGAGTACTCGCGGTCGCCCTTTGCCATCACGGTGTACTGGCAGAACTACAAGCTGGGCCGCGACTATATCAAGCGCGCAGGCGAGGAGCTGCTGATCACCATCCCCACGGAGGCGCAGCGCATGGGCCGCAGCTACATACGCGTCTACGCCTGTGACGACCGGTCGCGCGCGGCAGACCTGCTGGTGCCCCTCGACAGCGGCCAGGTGGTCAATGCGCCCTCTCAGCTCGGCGACCTGAGCGCTACGCGCATCTATGGCCAGCTCTCGCAGCTCACGGGCGGCCTGCGCCCGCGGTATGACGTAGCGGAGACCTACCTCTCCCAGCGCCCTATGGATAGCGTGGCCCGCAGCCTGCGCCTGGCTATGGATGCCTATGGCGCGGCACATGTCTTTGCAGCGGTACAGTTTCTGGGTGGTATAGATGCGCGCATCGCGGCCCTGCGCGATACCGCACCTGACCGCGCCATCATGCTCATAGCCCTCCTGGATGCACTGCCCCTGCCGGCAGTAGATAGCGGCCTGTTGCGCATTTTCGCCGCAGGCGGTGATAAAAAATATCAGGACATAGCCACGCGCCTCACTGACCTGCGCTCGCGCAAGCTGGCCCTGCTGTATGGCGAGACGGACATAGCCGCCCACGGTGATATCCTGCTGATACGCCGCAGCTACTTCAGCCAGTCGGTGCTCCTGGTCTTCAACCGGTCCCGCGAGAAGCAGGCCATAGAGACGGGCACGGACCTGACCAAGTACAGCGCCACCTTCAATCATCCCATCAAAGACACCAAAGTCGAGCTGACGCCGTTGTCCTTTGAGGTACTGACCAAATAACCGGAAGGCTTTTTTTGCGCTACTGCACTTTTGCGGTTGCTACTGTATTTGCCTAGCTTTGCGCACCGATGGTACTCATCAAGATATTTCTCCAGAGCCTGCGCCTCTCTATAGAGGAGCTGCTCTCTGCGCGGCTGCGCTCCTTCCTCTCGCTCACGGGCATCATGATCGGTATCTTGTGCATCATCTCTGTTTTCACGGCTACCAACTCGCTGGAGAAGAACATCAAGGACAGCTTTGACACCTTTGGCGGTGATATACTCTACGTGCAGAAGTGGCCGATCATCTTTACTGATGACTATCCGTGGTGGCGCTTCTTCAACAGGCCACACGTGAGCCAGGACGATATGCGCCAGGTAAAGGAGCGCCTCAAGCTGGCAGACGCTGTGGCGCTAGTGTCATTTAACGGGGGCAAGACGGCCCGCTACGGCGAGGAGAGCATCGAGAAGGTGACCCTCACGGGCGCTACCTATGAGTACGACCACATCAAGGACCTGGAGTTTGCGCAGGGGCGGTACTTCACGCAGAACGAAGCCGACAATCCGACCTATGTCTGTATCCTCGGCTCGAGTGTGGCGGAGGCGCTCTTTGGCGGGCGGGAGAATGTGGAGGGAGAGTACATCCGCCTGGATGGTATCAAGCTCAAGGTCATAGGTGTATTCAAGAAAGAAGGCGACAACCTGATAGGCTGGACGCTGGACAATATGGTCATGGTGCCCTACCCTGTGCTCAGCACCTTCGTAGATATGAGCAGCCCCGGAGGCGAGGACCCGCTGATGGCCGTGCGCCCGCTGCCCGGCGTATCTGTAGATGAGCTGACCTATGAGGTGAAGGGCGTGATGCGCTCCGTGCGCCGCCTCTCGCCTACGCAGGAGGATAACTTCGCGATCAATCAGATGAGCATGATCACGGACAAGATCTCCTCGCTCTTCATCTTCGTCAACCTCGCGGGGCTCTTCATCGGCCTCTTCTCGATACTCGTGGGTGGTTTCGGCATCGCCAATATCATGTTCGTCTCTGTGAAGGAGCGTACGAATATCATCGGTATCAAGAAGGCCCTCGGTGCGCGGCAGATCTATATCTTGCTAGAGTTTCTGCTGGAGGCGGTGCTGCTCTGTGTGATAGGCGGCCTCATGGGCCTCGTGCTGGTCTACGGCCTCGCCTCCCTGGCTAACTATGCCCTGCGGGCCAATGAGTCTACCTTCGTCTTCTACCTCACTACGCGCAACGTGATGATAGGCCTCTCTATCTCTATCGTGATCGGCATCATAGCCGGCTTCATCCCTGCCTGGCAGGCCAGCCGCATGCGCCCGGTAGATGCTATCAGGAGCTAGGCACTCCCGCATAGCAAAGCGGCACAGCTATCTGCCGTGCCGCCCATCACCTATATGGATGTCTGCTAATGACAGGTATGACTGGTCTCCCATGTGTCTACATTACTGATAGCGGTCTCTACTGTGGCAGAGGCGGTGTACTGCGAGAACTGTGTCAGCTGGCCCAGGCGTGAGAGCCAGTTCTCTACGGTGGTAGCATCTGTGGTCACGCTGGCCGGCACGGTGATCTTAGGCCCGTAAACTTTCAGCGCGGCTATGAGCAGGAGGGCTTTCTTGCTATCGCAGTCAGGGGTGTAGTACATGCTCACGGCGTCAGACTTGGTATAGGTGCAGCCGCCTACGGTCACGTTGGCGTCGCCGTTTGGCCATGGGGCCTCACCGCTATACAGGAGCTGTACGGGCATCATGCAGGTATCCTGTGTGCAGGTAGCGCGGCAGTAGCTCAGGTAGTAGGCGCTGGAGCAGGAGGCCCCGTAGTGTATGCTGCCGGCCCAGGCTGTCTGGCTGCTGCACCAGTTGGTGCGGACAGTGGCCTCGGCCATGACGCTAAAGCAGCTACCGAGCGCCGCCAGCGGGATGGTATAGGTATAGCTAGTCACGGTGCCTGTCAGGTGATTGCCATAGGGGAACTGGCTCACCACAGGCTGCCCATAGCGCAGGGGCAGCAGGGCCAGGTCGCCTACATAGAGGCGCAGGTCCTCCAGGCGGTAGCCGCCGGTGGCTGCGTAGGTCACGTAGAGATTGGTGGCGTCATTGCTCACGGTGACGCTGCCGGCGGTCTGGCGCTGGGTGGTGCGCAGGGTGGCCACTACAGGTGCGCCGCAGGGCGAGGGCGTGGTGCACTTCAGCGTGGTGCCATTCTGCTGCAGGGCAGCGGGGGTGGTGATGGTCTCTTTGCGGCAGGAGACGGCCGTCAGCGCGAGGGCTGCAAGGATCACAAGGGGGGTCATGGTCAGTTTCATGGATGTATGGTTTTTGTAATGCAAAGGTCGCGCTGCGGCACGGCTCCGGAGGCGACCTGCGTCGTGTGCGGCTATGAGCTTGGTCAGGTGGCCATGTGAAGAGGAACTAAGTAGCGCGCCGATGGGGGCAGGTTCGCAGTCGCCAGCCACCGGCCGGTCTTCGGACTACGAACAGCTTTGTTTGATTTGAACTACTGAGAGCGGGTGCATATACGCACACTCGCGGGACGCGAGCGAGGGAATGTGTGGTTCAAGCGAGGACGCTTGAACCTGCGGGAATCGCGCTCTGCCTAGGCACAAGAACGCCGACCTCAACCCACCCTGCATTCTTGCGCCATGGGGAGCACACTCGCGGGACGCGAGCGAGGGAGACGGGTGGTTCAAGCGAGGACGCTTGAACCTGCGGGAATCGCGCGCTGCCTAGGCACAAGAACGCCGACCTCAACCTACCCTGCATTCTTGCGCCATAGGGGGATGCTGTTATCATCGCGTTTGAAACGCGATGAGCTGCTAATCCTCGTCACAGACGAGGACTAGAGGAGGGATGCGTCGGAACTAAGTTCCGTTAGCTGCGGATTGGCTTTGCACTGAACTAAGTTCCGCGCCAGTTGGAAAGAAATTACTCCTCGTAGTAACCAAACAGAAATTGCTTAGAGCAAATTAAATTCTGCATTTCAGAATCTGTATAAGGGAAATTTTTGGAATAATCATCGGCTAAACTCTGAGATATTCTAATCCTATTGATAAGAAATTTATTCGGGGGATTCTCCACGCTCAAGGGCGAAGGAATAGGAAGATTACAACAGTTATTTTGCCTTAAAATGCCTACTGTTTTAATTTCAATACTAATGTGACCGCTATCATGCATTGCGCTTTGCCCCGTAGGTGATAAGATAACAGGATCGCCACAATTATTCAGTATTCTTTGAATATGCCTTATTACATCAATATAGCTCATTTGAATATATCTAATTAACTATTAAAATATTCTTAGTTATCTCAATTTACACAAAAGTATTGTGTTTAACTAATTACAAATTTTATTACTTTTTTTTCGGTAGAGTATCTCATTTTATCACGGTTCGTTTGCCCTGAAGAAAAGCAGCGTTCCTACCAAAAAGATATGCGGTAGTGTAGGGAAAGGCTGGGACAAAGTGCCACCCCAGTCGCGTTGCAAACGCTGCACAGAGTAGTCACGCGATACAATCGCGCGACAGTGGGGGAGGACTAGATCGGGGTTGTGTTTTTATTTTTTAGCTAAATTCAATGAGCTATTATCCATACACCTATATGGCAAAAAAGAAAAACAACGGAGTTCAATTCACTTTTGATATGCAAACCAAAAAGATGGTCGGCACACCAAAGGAGGGTGAAAGAAGTGCTACGATTGACGATATCAATTTCAATATAGGAAAAGCTATTGCTGCGGCCTTTGTAAAAATGACTGAGTGGATCCAAGATTTCCAGAAAAATGTGGAAGCTGGCAACCACTTGGAGGCATACAAACTATTTAAATCGCATAGGGGGACATTGCGATTAAACAAGGAGAAAATTCTTGATGTTTTATTATTATTAGATAGATCCATTCTGAAAGGTGTTGATCGAAAAAAATACAGACTTAATATTTTAGCTCACGCCTCTATTGAAGGTGGTTTTGAAAAATGTGAAAAGGTAATCGAAGAACTACTTTCCGATGCGACTATCAAACTACTTCCTACTGAAAGACAGAGCGTCATTCTTTCAAAAGCAAACGCGGCTGCAAAAAACCAAAAATTTAATACTGCCCGAAGTACTTACATGTCTGTCATTAGCAATGAAGATACTTCGTCTATAGATATAGCTTATGCGCATAGGGGATTGGGACTAATCTCCATTGACGATGAAGAAAAAATACAATATTACAAATCGTCATCAGACAAATTTCTAGAGGCAGGTGACCCTACTAGCGCCATAACCGATTTAGCATATATATCGACTTTAATGGAGAGTAAGTCTCCAAAGATTGCGCTAGAGTATATAGATAAAGCAATAAGTCTTTGCAATTTAAGTGAGACACTGAATCAAGAGCTTGCTGCAAGCCTGTATCATAGAAAAGCAATGTATTTATATTCTTTGCACCATTTTAATAAAGCTATGGTTGCTATAAACATAGCTTGCTCTTATCGTGAACCCTTAATAGGAAACGAACATGAAAAATACTCTAGCTATTTGTTCGCTTCTAGTCTCGCAAAGACATTGAAAAAGGAAGAAAAATTTCAGGAGTGCGAGTCTAAACTAATTCAGATAAAAGAAAAAATTGGCTCTCGAGATTTTGAGTTACAACTCAAAATAGGCGATCTTATGTCTAAAAGACAAGAGATAACAGAGGATTTGATAACTGAGATTGAGTATGCAAACAATGTACACTTTACCCTTGGCGCCTATTTGTATAATGCAACTAATAACAAGTATTCACAAGAAGAGAAAATTCAATGGATCGATAAGGCTATGTCTCTTTTTCATAAAAAAGAGATAAGCAATCATGACAAATCCTTATGTTATTTCACATTAGCAGAGGTATACCGATTAGAAAACAATTTAGGAGAGGCAATAAAGCACTATGAGCATAGCTTAAATTTCAACCCTTTTCATTGGCTTTCGGCTCAAAATTATTCCGCGACGCTTTGGCATTTGAAAGAATGGCATAAAGCCGTTACTTTTCTTGAGAAACGAGCCGAATTACTTGGCGAAACACCTAATCTAGTTTATGGTATAGCAAGATCACATTTTGAATTGGGAAACTACAATAAAGCGATCAATCAATTTATTAAAGTGCTTGACAAAATTGAAGGTGTCAACATCAGGGAGTATATCGATAAATGTTTGATCAATTCTGCCGACTTAAAAATTGACTATCCGGATAAGCAATTACCATTGCATATTGAGCCAATTTCTATAGAATCCTTTTCGGCGACTTTGAAAGACTTTGGTGAAAGCATTTCATCTAGCTCAAGAATGCATTTTTGGGAAAATCTTGCTGGGAAATATAAATGGACAACCTCTCCTGAATCGCTAGCAAAACATTTTTTAATTACTGCATTAAGAACTAAATATGGTGTAAATGCAATCGAAATAATGCAAGAGCAGGTTTCGGGTGCAGGAATTATTGATCTTTATGTTTTGCTAAGAGGTGGACTCAAGGTTGTTATCGAACTAAAGATGTGTGGGGAAGGTTATTCGTCTACCTATGCTTTATCCGGAGAAAATCAATTAATTCATTATTTGGACAACAATAAGACGCATTTAGGCTTTCTAATTGTTTTTGATGCACGTATAAGAGATTTCGGAAAAGAATTCAAAGAAATCCAAGTCGTTAAAAATAAAACAATTTACACTGAAGCTATAGATGTGCGACATTCCTTTGAAAAGAAAAAAAGGAAGGGTGATATAGTTTCATAGCACTACTCTGCCATTGTTGGTTTTTAGCGCGATATCGAGGCATGAACGGCGACGTTAAAATCTTACCTTCGGTCCCATCAAGAAATCATCATCCATGCTCACATATCATCCAGCCAATGAACTGAGTATTTTCATCCATCGCGGCGGCATCATCACAGATGATAGCCGTATCTGCAAGTTTGCGGCGCGGGTGAGTATCACTACGGCTTCGCATAGTCTGGAGGATGTGGAGGTGCCGGTGAGCGCTACGGTGGATGGGTCTAAGGATTTTGGGCGGCTGGGGTTTCTGGAGGCGAAGGTGAATGCTTTGCTCTTTCCTACGGACTTTGATGCGAAGTGGCAGCGGTTCAAATATGTGGAGGAGGGGTATCTGGAGATCAGGGGGGTGCATCCGAAGAAGATGATAGGGAGGTATGTGGTGAAGATAACACCCATTCCAACAACCGACCCCTAAATCCTCCCGACTGCATCGGGATCTGCGACCTGAAGGGGACTTGAATACAATCAACAGCCTTTTTAAGTGGAAGATTGCTTCGGGAAATTTCGTAGTTTATTTTTTGGGTTGTATTTCCCTCGCAAATGTTCGCTTTTTTGATGCTGTCGCGTGCGAGCGTCAGGGATCGTAGTGGATAGCCCGGAGCCCAACCCCCTATCCCGATGCTTCGGGACCCTAAAGGGGACTTGAATACGATCAACAGCCTTTTTTAGTGGAAGATTGCTTCTCCCGGCTGAGCCGGGATCGCAAATGTTCGCTTTTTTTCTCGCGTGCGAGCGTCAGGCCTGCCCGGACGCTGGTATCGTGTCATTTTTTTTTGTGATGCTTCGTCAAATCCCCATTTGTCCCTCCCGACCTTGCGGTACGGGATCTGCGACCTTTATAAAGGGGGATTTTCAGCAATGTGTGTTTTTGGGTGTGGGTATAGGGCTTGATGTGGGTGGTTTTGTTTGTGTTGGTACGTTGAGATCTTTCGATGACCAACGGGGCGTAAAAAAGCCCCGGCACTTGCGTGACGAGGCTTTGAAAGTTATCGTGTGGTCTCCTCCCCTTTTGGGGAGGCCGGGAGGGGCCTAGGAGATGCTCATCTGTATTTTCTTTTGTATCTCTGATACCTGCTCGCGGAATTCCTGGTCTGTGTCGATCAGGTTTTGCACGGCCTGGCAGGAGTGGATCACCGTAGAGTGGTCCCTGCCGCCAAAGTGCTTGCCGATGACCTTGAGGGAGTTCTTCGTATAGTTCTTGGCGAGGAACATGGAGAGCTGGCGCGCCTGTACGATCATGCGCTTGCGGGTCTTCTCCTTGAGGTGGTCCATCGGTACATTGTAGTAGTCGCAGACGGTCTTCTGGATGTAGTCTATAGACACCTCGCGGCTGATAGACTTCACGAAGTTCTTGATGATCTTCTTGGCCAGGTCGAGGTCTACGTCTTTCTTATTCAGCGAGGCCTGTGCGAGGAGCGATATGAGGGCTGCCTCCAGCTCGCGGATATTGGTATTGATGTTATACGCTACAAACTCTACTACCTCGCGCGGGAGCTCGATACCGTCTGCATACATCTTCTTCTCGAGGATGGCGATACGGGTCTCAAAGTCGGGCACCTGCAGGTCTGCGCTCAGGCCCCACTTGAAGCGGCTGAGGAGGCGCTCCTCTATGCCCTCCAGATCACGCGGCGGGCGGTCTGTAGTGAGCACGAGCTGCTTGCCACTCTGGTGGAGATGGTTGAAGATATGGAAGAAGATGTCCTGTGTCTTTTCCTTATTGGAGAAGAACTGGATATCATCCACGATCAGCACATCTATGAGCTGGTAGAAGTGTACGAAGTCATTTACCGAGTTATTCTTGACCGCGTCAAAGAACTGGTTGGTAAACTTCTCAGACGATACATAGAGTACGGTCTTGTTTGGGAAGTTTTGCTTCACCTCATTGCCGATGCTCTGTGCGAGGTGTGTCTTGCCTAGGCCTACACCACCGTATAGCACGAGCGGGTTGAAGGCTGTGCCGCCCGGCTTCTGCGCTACGGCGAAACCGGCAGAGCGTGCGAGGCGGTTGCAGTCACCCTCGACATAAGAGTCGAAGTTGAGGTTTGGATTGAGCTGCGAGTCGATGTTGATCTTCTTGAGACCGGGAATGATGAAAGGGTTCTTAATAGAAGAACCTTGCAGGAACAATGGGAAACTTGACTCGGGGTTTTCATTGTGTCCTGTGTTGTAGTTCGGGTAATCTACCGTAGACGGACGAGCACTGCTGCTGCTATTCTCCACTACAATTCTATACTCAAGGCGTGCATCGTTGCCCAACTCGCGTTTGATCGTTTTGCGCAACAGTGACACGTAATGCTCCTCGAGCCACTCGTAAAAGAATTGTGATGGTACCTGAATAGTGAGCACGTTCTCTCTGATCTCTACTGGTCGTATCGGCTCGAACCACGTTTTAAAGCTTTGTTGGCTTACATTGTCCTTTATGATTTCCAGACATGCGTTCCAAACTTGTGATGCCGATTTCTCCTTCATGCTCTGTGCAGTTTGTTTTAGGCTTGGGGGTGAATGAAAAGTACTACGATTTGGTTGATGATGTGAAAATGTGAAAAAGAAAGTGTAGAACGAAATTTTTATCCACTTGTTTTTTTGACAAAATTTTCGCTGTGCGTTTGCCTCTTATTTAATGAAAATATCCACAAAAAGAAAGCGTGGAAAAAGAAAAAATCTAGCTATTTATAGGTACAATTTTTATCGGAGAATTGTTGCCGGTTTGCTTGCGATTTTTATGGTCAAAGTAGAAATCTATCTGGCCGAGGCAGATACCGGCCCAGCCCACCTGATTTACTAAGACGGTCTTGCCCTCTGCATTATTGTATGTCATCGGCGCGTCAAAAAATGTATGCGTATGGCCACCGAGTATGAGGTCTATATTCATGGTAGATTTCGCCAGTCCCTCATCAGAGACTTTTGCGTTGTCATATTTATAGCCCAGGTGTGAGAGGCAGATCACGAGGTCGCAGTTTTCATCATGACGCAGGATGTTTGCGATGCGGTTTGCGTTTGTGATGGGATCATTGTACTGCGTATCGCCGTACATGTTTTTTGCTACGAGGCCATTCATCTCTATGCCTACGCCAAAGACGCCGACCTTCACGCGACCTTTCCTGGATGTCTTATATTCTTTGAGCTTTCCTTTCAGCGGTGTGTGGTCCACGCCGTAGTTGGCATTGACAAAGGGGAAGTGTGCCTGGTCCATGCGCAGTGCCAGATTGTCGAGGCCGCCGTCAAAGTCATGATTGCCAATCGTAGTAGCATCGTACTGCATGTCATTCATGAGGCGGATCTCTATCTCGCCGTGATATTTATTGAAGTATGGCGTACCCTGAAATATATCTCCGCTATCGAGCAGCATGACATGCTTTTCCTTTGCACGTATCTGGCGTATGACCTCTGCCCTGCGGGCAAAGCCGCCGAGGCCCTGATACTTCGTGCCATCCATAGGAAAAGGATCAATGCGGCTGTGCTGATCATTGGTATGGAGAATGGTGATCTTCTGCAGATCGCCGGCCGCTAATGCCTCTAGCGGAAACGCGCCCAAACCGAGCAGCGCTGCGGCGGCTGATGAGCTACGGATAAATTCTTTTCTGTTCATACTTCTTCGCTATTCATGGCACTATGAAAAAAACTACTGCTGAAGGGTAACGCGGCCATCCTTGATACTTCTCAGATGCTCTCCACGCGCGTGGATGTCTTTGAATCCCTCTATAAAGATGTCGCGCAGCAATACGCCCGTCTCTATCTGTGGTACGGTTTTGAGCATGTCGAGTTTCTCGCCGCCATTGGCCAGGTAGTCGCTGAGGGCGAAGACGTATTTCTTAGACGGATCAAAAGGCTTTCCCTGAATGGTGATGTCGGTGGCCTTCTTATCTTTTGAGATCACGTAGCGGGCACCGGCCAGCGGCACACCACCGGCACCGGCCATCCGGTCAAAGAGCTGCTGTGTCTGGTCTCCATTGAGCTCCAGCAGCACGAGGAGATTATCAAATGGCATGAGCTCAAATGCCTGGCCACGGGTCACATTGCCCTTTGGCAGCTGCGGCAGGCGTATGCCCCCGAAATTTATCATGGCTACATCTACATGGCGCTTGCCATATTTTTCTGCTTTCTGCAGGAGTATCTCTGAGAGGATATTGCCCAGGTCCGACTCGGGCATCTGCTTGGTCAGCACCGTGTCACTCACCACGAGTACCTGATTCATCTCAGCGTCCATAGAGTCGCGGTAGGGCCGGATAGTGGCAGCCATCTTTGCATCGTATCCTTTGAGCGAGTCTGTCATCCTGCGCTCTGTAGCGCTATACTGCACGGGTGCCATGCGGCTGGTGCAGGAGCTGAGCAGGAGCAGCGCTGCTATATATATGTATCCACTTTTCTTCATCACTGCGGCAAAGTAAAATTTGTCCTCACAATCACCAAAATTAATTTGCTAAAAACTGTGCTACATCCGTATCATCCTGTCTTTGCCTTGCTTACTTATTCATAAGTACCTATATACAAAGGTGTAGCTGAGCGACTGACCGAAAGATGACCAATGTTTGCTCTGCCTGCCGGCAAAGTCAGATCTTTGTCACCCCGCTTTGCAAAAAATATTTTACACATTTGACCCGCTATATTGCCGAAATAAGAGAACAGAACATGAGCAAGAAGATCACAATAGCCGGAGCCGGACTGGTGGGCTCCGTACTGGCCTGCTACCTGGCCAAGCGCGGACATAAAGTAAATGTATATGAGCGTCGGCCCGATATGCGCCAGGCCGGCTACGTAGGTGGCCGCTCTATCAACCTCGCACTGAGCAACCGCGGCTGGCATGCACTGGACAAGATAGGACTGAGCGATAAAATAGCTGAGATAGCCGTGCCTATGAATGGCCGCATCGTGCACAACCTGGATGGCAGCACGGTGTACATACCGTACGGCAAGGACGGGCAATCTATCTACTCCGTATCGCGCGGCGAGCTGAACCGTATCGTGATAGATGAAGCGGAAAAATATCCTGATATACACTTCCACTTTGACCAGGTATGCAGTCACGTAGATTTTGAGAATACAACGGCGCGCTTCACGCATATACACTCGGGCCATGTGAATACGATCGCCTCTGACTACCTCTTTGGTGCGGATGGGGCTTTCTCTGCGGTGAGATATGAGATGCAGAAGACGCCGCAGTTCAATTTCTCTCAGACATATGAGGAGTATGGCTACAAAGAGCTGACCATACCCGCGCTGCCGGGCGGTGGCTGGGCGCTGGAGAAAAACGCCCTGCACATCTGGCCGCGCCAGAGCTTTATGATGATCGCGCTGCCCAATATAGATGGCAGCTTCACAGTGACACTCTTTGCCTCCTACAAAGGTGAGAATGGCTTTGACAGCCTTAAGACGCCGGCAGATGTGACCGCTTATTTTCAGAAGCATTTCCCAACGGCGCTGGCACACCTGCCTACGCTGGAGCACGATTTCTTTGATAATCCTACCGGTGCGCTGGTCACCATGCGGTGCTTCCCATGGGTGCATAAGCATACGGCGCTGATAGGAGACGCCGCGCATGCGGTGGTACCTTTCTACGGACAGGGTATGAACTGCGGCTTTGAAGATGTGGATGTGCTGGACGATATATTGACGGCCAGCGGGGGCAACTGGACCGAGGCACTGGACAACTATCAGTACGCACGCAAGGCCAATGCAGATGCCATAGCGGACCTCGCGCTCTATAACTATATAGAGATGCGCGACCTATCCGGCCAGCCGGAGTTTCAGCTACGCCTGAAAATAGAAAAACATATCGCAGCTCATTTCCCGGGGCGCTTTAATACGCTATACTCTATGGTGACTTTTGACCGGGTGCCGTACGCCAGGGCGAAGGCCCAGGCGGCGCACCAAAGCACACTGCTGGACCAGATCATGGCGCTGCCCGATATCTCTGAGCGGTGGGATAGTGCTGAGGTACTGGCTATGGCCAAGGAATGGATAGAGGCGCAATAAATGAAGGTTACAGCCCTGCTTATCGCATGCCTCTGCTTTAGCTTTTATGGTGTAAGCCAGGATAGCGCTGTCACAAAGATCTACGCTGGCTCTCTCAATGCAGTAAAAGCAAACAACCTAAAATTTTGTGATACGCTATCTGTAGAGATAATGGGACTTTACCCTGTCATGAAAAGCCTGATACCAGCAGATGCAGACAGTACAATGGTGAAATCACTATTGCTGGATCAGGGCTTTAAAGTTGTAGATTTTGGCTGGGGAAACTGGATGCACGGTCCACGTATGATATATATAGCATATTCTAAAGACAAGTGTCGCTGCGAAACCTATAAAATATGGACAGATTACCTGAAAATGCGTAATGGCTATTATAGTATGAAATTGTCTGAGAGGATCATTTGCCATCCTGTAAAATGAGTAGAACTCATGCCTGCCAGGTAGAAACCCAATTCTCTTACTTTCAAACAAAAGATCAAGGCTCTGCCCATTTAGCAAACAGCCGGCCCTCCAACCGCCCTGAAGGGAGGCTTTAGTACATTCAGATCATCACCCGATACGCTATGTCATTCGTGCGCCTTTTATTCTGTATCTTTAGAGGACAGAATTTGATACGGTAGTAAATGAAAAAGATCCTGCTCTCGCTGTGGCTGTGTGCCATCGCATTTTTGTCCTTTGCGCAGATAGAGGACTACTCCATACCGGGCCAATATATCATACAGCTAAAGGGTAATACCGACTGCCGGGCTTTTCTGAAAGAGAGCTATCATGCTGAGGTGGTGCAGTGCCTCTCCCCCACTATGAATATCTGGCTGATCAAATCTGAGGACGAGTCCATAATGGACAGGCTCAAGGCAGACCGGCACATCATAGCCGCACAGCACAATCACAACAATGTGACGCGGCGCTCACTGGTGCCCAATGATGCCTACTTTGCCACGCAGTGGAATATGCAAAACCTGACACATCCCGGCTATGACATCAGTGGGCCGCAGGCCTGGGATATCAATCACAGCAATGTGACCCGCACGGGCGATACGGTAGTGATCGCTGTGATAGACGGCACATTTGATATTTATCACGAGGACCTGAATTTCTTTGTCAATCGCCAAGAGATACCGTACAATGGGATAGATGATGATGGCAATGGCTACATAGACGACTATAAGGGCTGGAATGTATTTATGAATAATGACTCGGTATACGACCTGCTCGATGAGCATGGTACACACGTATCCGGTATTGCCGCCGCTAAAACTGACAATAGCCTGGGTGTAGCAGGGGTGTGCTGGGGCTGCAAGGTGCTGGCCATAGATGGGTCATCTACGGTAGAGAGTGATGTGGTACGCGCCTATGACTATGTGATAGAGATGCGCAGGCTGTACGACCAGACCAGCGGCGCCAAGGGGGCTTTCATCGTATCTACCAACTCGTCCTTTGGTGTGGACCAGGGCCATCCCATAGACTATCCTATCTGGTGCGCGCTCTATGACTCGATGGGTCACTATGGCATTCTGAGCGCTACGGCCACTGCCAATAATAACTGGAATGTAGATGTACTGGGTGATATCCCAACGGAGTGCCCCAGCCCATGGATGATAGCAGTGACCAATACGACCATCAACGATACGAAATACACAGGCGCGGGATATGGACCGGTGAGCATAGACCTGGGTGCACCGGGTACTTCTATCAAATCTGCTATACCTGGCAACGGATACGCAAACAACTCCGGCACTTCTATGGCATCGCCGCATGTAGCAGGCGCTATCGCAGCCATGTGGGCCAATGCCTGTGCAGGCATGGTAAATGACTACTTCGCCTATCCTGATTCCCTCGCGCTGATCATGCGCGACTATCTGCTGCGCTCTGTAGACCCCCTGAGCGACCTGGGCAACGTGACCACCAGCGGCGGACGGCTCAATCTGTATCATGCCTATCTGGCGGAGCGTGCGTATAACTGTACTAACTGTAATTTCTCTGCAGGAGTATTTGCACTGAACAATGTGCGCTGCCATGGCGACTCGAGCGGCAGTGTACAGACAAACTCTACAGCAGGCCCAGGCAACACACTGCAGTATCTGTGGTCTAACGGAAACACCACCCCTGTATTGACCAGTGCCCCTGCCGGCTTTTATCAGCTATCAGTGACAGACACCAGCGGCTGTCAGAAGGTGATCACGGCTGTGATACACCAGCCTACCACCATACAGATCAATGGTGTAAATGTGGTACCCTTCGTCGGACTGAGTAATGGGAATGTAGTGATCAATGCGAGCGCAGGCACAGACACGCTCTGGTACCAGATGAATAATGACACGATACAGACCAGCGATATCTTTGTGATAGATACGCCGGGATTGTACCGCTTCCGCGTGCTCAATGCCTCCGGCTGCTATAAGGATACTTTCATCGGGGTGTACCATACCGGCATCTCTGAGACCAATGACATCTCATATATGACCGTTTCGCCCAATCCCGCAGCAGGCACTGTAACGCTGCTGATAAAGTCTGACAGGGCGATGGATGCACAATATGTACTCACGGACATGACCGGTAGGATAGCATTGCATAAAGATGTAGCCATCGGTGCAGGCCTGCAAACGGAAGCCATAGACCTCTCTGCTATGAGCGATGGCCTCTATATCCTGTCTGTGATGGATGGCAGCCGCCAGCTCCGGTCTGTCAAACTCTCTGTAGTCCACTAAGCCTGCAATATTTTAGCATTTCTTTAAAACAGTCTTTCTTACTTTGGCGATATGAAAAAAGCAATCAGGACCCTCGTTATTTTACTCGTTACACTTCAGGCCGTTCAGGTATTTGCCGGAGGCATAGAGTTTGACCATGAGATCGCATTCCAGGATGCACTGGACAAAGCAAAACGCGAGGGCAAACTGGTCTTCATAGACTGCTACACGAGCTGGTGCGGCCCGTGCAAGCGCCTTTCTGCTACTACCTTTATGGATAGCGCGGTAGGAGAATATTTCAATAACAACTACATCAATATCAAAATGGATATGGAGAAAGGCGAAGGCCCGTCTGTATCTACCCGCTACCAGATCACAGCCTACCCTACCATGCTCTGGCTGGATCAGAATGGCTCTGTGAAAAAGCGCACGATGGGCCTGATAGACGCCAATACGCTGATGGCAAATGCGCACGAGGCCGCAGACCCGCTGCCGGATATCATGAATGACCTCAATAAGAAATATGCTGCCGGAGAGCGCAGCCAGGCATTTATGGAGGAGTACCTGAAGAACTTCAAGGCATCAGGGCGCAACTATGATGCTGTCTTTGCAGAATACCTCTCACAAGCGCAGAAGCAAAACTGGCCTAAAGAGAGCACACTCATGACCATCTATCAGATGACGAATAGCTACGAGTCTCCGGGCCTGGATGCGCTGGAGAAAGACAAAGCCGCTATCGTAGCCAAAGTGGGCGCAAAGCCATATGACCAGAAACTACTAGCCATAGCCAAAGACGCAGCAGAGACAGCGCGCCGCAAGACAGACCCTAAGATCCTCAATGTAGCGCTGGACCTCACTAAGAAGGCCGGCGGCGCAGAGGCGAAACAGGCGGCCGCCAAAATGGAGATGGACTACTACTTTAATACTGCCAATGCAGACACGTATGACAAGTATGTGAGCGAGTACATCAAAAAGTACGCGCCCAATGATGCGAAACTGCTGAATGATGTAGCATGGCAGTACTATATCAATACCAATGAAGAGAAATACATCAAGAAGGCAATGCAGTGGGCCTACAAGGCAGTAAACCTGCAAAACAACAGTACTAACAATACGACCTACGCCTACCTGCAATACAAGCTGGGCAATAAGTCAGAAGCCACCAAGGCCTGCGACTATGCTATCCTGAAGGCGAAAGAAGAGAAGGTAAACCCGCTCTCCGCACAGGCGCTGAAGGATGCGATCAAGAAGGATAGCGAAAAGAAGGATTGATCAGGCAGGGTATGGGTCGGCTGCCGGATGTGGTATGCGGTCTTCACCGAGATCCGGTTTTCTGACTTTGCTCAATATCGACTCTAGCAGTGGCAGCATGCCATTGAGCTGACGCCCCTTGATCAGCATATTCCATAGAGGTTCAAATTTCTTCCAGCCTCCGGCATAGGCGAAGTGTTTTGCCATATGCTTCACCGACTCATGACCAAGGCTGGCTTTTGCGATATTGGCCCAGCTGTAGAAGTTTTCGTAGGCCCACCAGTATCCAGCCTCTAGTTCTTCTGCCTTTAATTTGGCAGTCCGGTAGACTACATGGCGCGTATCGTAGAGATCCCATTCACGGGTGAGAATGCGCCCTTGTGCATCCATGTCTTTATAGAGCTGTGTGCCGGGATATGGAGTGAGTATGTGATAGGTAGCGGTAGTGAGCGAGTGCTCTACGCCCCAGTCTACAGTCCTTTTGAATACATCCGGCCCATCATCATCCAGGCCAAATACAAAACTACCATTGATCATGACGCCCAGATCATGCAGGCGCTGTACCGCGCGCGCGTAATCCTTTTGTAGATTTTGCTTCTTGTTGCTTTGACGTAGGTTTTCGGGGGAGAAAGTTTCAAATCCTACGAAGAGGCTGCGCAATCCCGCGTCAGCCGCTCTCTCTATCGTATCTCCATGCAGGATCGAATCAATAGTGGCCGCTCCCTGAAATACCCTGTCCATCCCGCGCATACCCGCAAAGAGCTCCTTTGCAAAGCGTACATTGCCCAGCAGATGATCGTCCAGAAAATATAAGTGGCTACCGGGCAAACGGTCTATCTCTGCCAGTGCTGCGTCTACGCGCTGGGTGTAAAATCCTTTGCCGCCCTCAAAGAAAGCATCCTTGTAGCAAAAATCGCAGTGGTGGGGACAGCCCCTCGTCACTACAATAGAATTGGGCACGAGATACAAGTTTCTCTTGATCAGGTCGCGCCTGATAGACGGTATCCGCTCTATGGTACGTACTGCAGAGAAATAGCGCCTCTGAGGTTTGCCGACCCGGAAGTCACGCAAAAACTGCGGGAAAGTCTCCTCGCCCGGCCCCAGAAATATGGTATCTGCATGTAAGGCGGCCTCCTCAGGCAGAGAGGTGACATGCAGACCACCCAGTATGACATAGGCGCCTCTGCTGCGATAGTGATCGGCTATCTGATAGGCACGGCCGGCATTGGTAATATATACCTGGATCACCACCAGATCAGGATCATCATCCAGTTTCAATGCTTCTACATGCTGGTCCTGGAGGTCTACCTCGTCTGTAGGGTCAAGGTAGGCCGCCAGCGTCGCTAATCCCAGCGGTGGGAAAAGGGAATATTTGATAGGGCGCCAGAAGGGACTCTCTGCTTCAGCTAAGGCTGGTAATATCATTTTTACTTTCATGGATCTGTGCGTTTAGATTTTTATAAAAGAAATACACCGATACTGCGCAGGCGATGATATATGGGATAGAGAATAGGAAAATAACCATCCATATATCCTTGTCATAAAATGCCCAAACAAGAAAGAGATAGATGGCCATATATAGCAGCCACTCGCCTATGAGAAACACCTGTATGATGACAAACCGGGAAGGGTATTCGCCACGCCAGCTCCATATGCGCGCTGTGATCAGATGGATAATGGATAGTGCGATCTGGATAGGCCAGTATACTATATACATGATCATAGCGATGAGAAACACTACACCTTCCATCCCCTTCAAATCACCAGAATCGCAAAGGCTAATGGCAGTAACAACAAGGGGTACACCTATAAAGAACACCAGGAACCCGATGCCGAGTGAAGACATCAATGTGCGCGAGAAAACATTATTAAGATTCATAGTCTGCGTTTTGATGGTGAGATAAATAAAAGACGGTGTAGCTGAGCGTGAGCAGGAGGCCGATGATGACGGTGACCTGTAGCGGCTGCGGATGGCTGAAAGGATGCACCAGCTCCGTGAGTGAGCGGCGCAGGAGATAGATGGGGCGGAAGAAGACATCCCAGCTATTCCAGCGCAGGAACCGGCCCAGGTAGATGCCGTATCCCGCGCTGAGAAATAGGACTGGCAGGGCGATCCAGAGTTTTCGGGGTGCAAAGTGGTCTTTGAGTTTATGATGGATCTGACGTACCGATAGGAGCGAGAGCAGCAGACCGAGCCAGGCATAGCTGCTCACGAGCAGCACATCATACCAGAATGGTATCACTACGCGCTGGCGCAGGTGCAGGAGGTCTGTGATGATATAGGGACCATTGGGCAGGAAGAGGATCCACAGCGCCAGTATGCCCATGGCACTGATGGTCTGCCTGCGCAGGTCATGCACGGCGAAGAACTGCGCGAGGATATACGGCACCCAGGCCAGGATGAGGTTCCATACGAGGAAGCGGAAAGAGATAGTATCTGACAGGTGCATGCGCAGTACCTCCATGCCGACACAGAAGGCGCTGAAGAACACCAGCGCGAGTGTTATTTTATTTTGGTTGTTCATGTCGTCTCTGGTTTAGCGTTAGTGGAGGGAGACCGGGCAGGTGAGCTGATGCGTACGGATCATTTCTTTGATGGCCGTCAGGTTGCGATCCTTGCTGATACAGGTGCTCTGCCAGTCGTGTTTGCTATAGTTTCGATCCAGGTAGAGATAGTTTGACCAGAGTGCCTTTTTGATCTCGATATTTGGATCTGCTATGGTCTCCATGATGGCCTCTGCATCAGGGGCCGTGACGGCCACTGCTACCTGTACGGAGTCTTCCCGGGTTTTGAGGGATTTATTTTCTACTATGTAAAACCGGAATAGCTGTGCCAGATTGGCGTGGCTGAGATTGACCATGTACTGCTGGTCTATCTCCATTTTTTTATCCTCCTGAAAGTGGCTGATATTAAAGTCTGCTATCACCGTGTCCCAGTCTACCGGCACGGCTGCGATCAGCATGGCATACATGATCCACGCATTCTTGCGGAAGAGAAACCAATTGTTCTTGGCCTGCAGTATCTTGATAAATGTCGTGACGAGGCCCGTGATGCAAAGCGCGAGATAGACGTAGACGCCGATACGTTTGTGCGTGAGGCCGTAGCTGGCTATGTAGGAATAGTTGCGATAGCAGGTGGAGAGCACGAGGATGATATTCTGTGCGATCCAGAGATACGCGAGCAGTTTGAGCCATTTGTTTCCTCCATAGAAATTGAGATAGCCGCGGAAGTAGAAAAGGATAATACCGATAGCAAGGATGATGGAGAGGATCAGCGCATTGGTACCATTGTGCAGGAACTGGGCATAGGTGATGCCCGCAGGTACGCGGTGTGCGATGCCGAGGTAGTAAACGTCGAGGCCGTTGACCACTGCCAGCAGACCATTGAGCAGGATGAGGAGCAGCACGCCGGTGTAGACGAGGTTATCTGCGTTGGCGAACTGAGAGAATGTATCCTGCTCCTCGGTGATGACAGCGAGGTCGTCTGGCGTGGTGTGGTCGCGCTGCTGTATGCTGGCAGCTATGCGCTGCCGGAAGAAGCCATACATGAGCAGGAAACCGCCGATGGTGAAAAGTACCCATCCTGCAGATAGCCAGTCAAAATTGATACGGCTCGCGAGCTGGTCAAAGATGGGATTGCTCTCGCGGTAGATGAAGAAGAAGACAAAAAAGATGACCACAGGGATGATGGCGAGGAGTACTTTCTGGATGGCGCGGCTTTCTGTGCTATTCTCCCGGGGAGAAGTGATGCGCATGATAAAATCTGAGGCCATAAAGATGACCACGCAGCACATGGAGAAAAACGACTGTAGCCAGGCGATGATAAAAGACGACTCAGGGTCCATGCTGAAACCTGCGAGCGCTACGAGCGAGATCACATTGGCTACGTACGGCAGGGTGGTACCGTACCAAAACACAAAAAACGAAGACACGATACACCCCGCCGCCGCAGCTATAAAAGTGGGCCGCCGTAGCAGGGACGCATCCCGCACGAGCAGCAGTATGATGAGCAGTATGTCAAAGATGAAATAATTGATGCCGGCAGATTGCCGGTAAAAGAGGAAACTCCAGGCCGCCGTAGCCACGAGGATAGGGACATCATTTCTTTTCATAATAATGGTTGTGTTTTGGTTTAGGTAGAGCGATGCTTCATGCAGGGGTGGGTTTAGTCGTTATAAAAAACTCCGAGCAGCGTGTGCAGCGTGCTGGCCAGGAGCATCTTTCTTTTCAGTTCTTTGTCATCATGGAGATTGCGTGTTTCTTCTTTCTGCGGAGCAGTATGACGCGCATGCCTGAGCGACTGCTGCAGCGCACGGCGGGTCCACTGCAGCGCAGTGAGGGTCACGATCATTCTGGCTAGGCGGAACATATCAGAAAACAGTATTGAGCCGCTCGATGCTGATGGCATGCTCCAGCCTGCGGATACGGTCCCGCACAAACCAGAGCGGCATGATACCCACCACGCCAAAAGAGCAATCTACCAGCCGCCACCACACGGGTATGCCCCTCACCTCTCCCATCACAAAGGCGAAAGGCAGGATCATGACGCAGGCTATCATGCCAAACTCTACCACCCAGATATTGCGCACCGGGTCGCGCAGCACACCGATGAAGAGTACCGCTATCACGATGTGCGCAAAGGCGAGCCAGTCATAGCCGTAGAAGAGTATAGAGTTGCACTGATACAGGGCCTCGCGTACGGACATGAGATAGGCCTGTATCATGGTCCATGACTGCGGCACCACACTGACCAGCCAGCTCACACCCTCGCGCGCAGGCATAGCGGTGAGGCCACTGATAGTGAGCGATACCATAAAGAATACGATCATGTACCTGATCTGTCTGCGATAGCGGATTGTTTGCTTGTCCATTTTTATATTATTTAAAAGCACTTTGCAATTCAAAGTAACAAGGCAAAAAAACAGGAGGGTATGCCTCCTCATTCATTTTGCCGCCCGGCCTACTCGCTCTGGCGGATCATATCCTCCAGGGCTTTCAGGTGATGGTTAAACTCCATCTTGCCGAGTTTGGTAGCTACATAGGTCGTCTTGGTCTTCTTGCCTACAAATTCCTTCTTCACGGCGATATACTCCAGCTTCTCCAGCGCAGTGATGTGGCTGGCCAGGTTGCCATCGGTCACATTCAGCAGCTCCTTGAGCGTGAGGAAATCCACGCTCGCATTGACCATGAGCGCAGACATGATGCCGAGCCTGATCCTGTTTTCGAATGCCTTATTTAACCTGTCTATAAAATTTTTCACAGCACTATCTTCTTACCAGTACTTCTTCTCTTTTGGTTTGGCCTCGTACCTGATGTACATGATCAGTCCATATACAATGTGCAGCACGCCAAAGCCGATAGCCCACAGTGTCACCCCATAGCCCAGGTACAGGCAACCTATCAGCCCGAGTATGAGCTCTGATATACCCAGCCAGCGCACCTCATCCAGTGTGTACTTGGAGCCATTGAGCAGCGCGAGACCATAGAAGATCAGCGTGGCGGGCGGTATGATGCCAAACCAATGATACTTGAATAGCAATATCAGGCAAAACAATCCGCCTGTAGCGAGCGGGATGAAAAGGTTGAACATAAACCTGAGTACAGAGAGATCCCAGATGCGCTGGCCGTCCTCTTTGGCCTTGCGGGCGGTAAAGTAGCTGCCTACTGCCAGCGCGAGAAAGAGCGTAGCACCGGCATCTACAAAGCAGAAGGTATAAAAGTCCATATCCAGGTCTATGGGCAGGCGGTGGGCCAGCTCGCTATAGCCATAGCCGATGCGCTGATTGACAAAGATGTAAAAGGCGGCGGCACCCGCCAGCGCAAAGAAACCTGCAAATACACCTGACAGGCCACTCAGGCTGAGAAACCTGCTGCTGCGCTCCATCATGGTCTTGATCTCGGCCAGCTGCTGCAAATGATCTGTTTTCTGACTCATCTAAAAGTACTTTGTACTGCAAAGCTACTATTGAAATCCATACCTCCAAACTTTTGTTTCAAAAAAAATGTAAATGCGAAGTTTGCGGCATAGCTGCAGACTTTCTAAATTGGGATAAAATAGACCGCCATGGCAGAGAAAGAATACAAGACCTTCTGGAGCTTCTATCCATATTATCTCAGGGAGCATAGCGACCCGGTCAACAGGACCCTCCACTTCATCGGTACGGGACTGGTGATCGCGAGCTTTGTAGCTGGCCTGGTCACCATGCGGTGGTATTTCTTTGCGGCTATCCCATTCCTGGGTTATGGCTTCGCGTGGGTGGGCCACTTCTTTATAGAGAAGAATAAGCCGGCCACCTTCACCTATCCGCTGTGGAGCCTGGGGTCGGACTTTGTCATGTTCTGGCATATCCTGACCGGGCAGATACAGAAGCGGTTGGATGATGCGCACCAGGCTTCAGCGAGGTAGGCTTCGTTCGCTATCACACAGGGCGTTGCCCTGTGCTGGAGGTGTACCGCCCTTTCAGGGCTTGATACAAGAAAAGGCCAAGAGATAGCAGCAAGTGCGCTCTGCCCCCTGCCGTTCATTATAATTAACAGCCAGGTTCTTACGCAAAGCGTAACATATAAAATGATTTCTCGTACGTGAGGGTATTAAACCCCCTTGTCATGAGAAAGATTCTATTCATACTGCTCCTGGCCACTATAGGTGGCATGAGCGCCTCCGCCAGGGGCGATAAGCCCGGCAAAGAGGCCAAAAACCATACAGAAAATACGGGTGGATATAAGTTTGCGCGGCTCGAAGCTACGGAGACGAGCTGGGATCATACCTCTATCATCTACTCCGTCACTGATGCTGCGGGCCATGAGGTCAGCGTGCCTGCCTCGCAGATCACCTACCTGGTGCGCGACCACCGCAGCAATCCCATAGCCAGCGGCAAGGGCATCTTTGTAGACATCAATGATACCAAGCTGGAGTCTGAGGAAAACTACTCCATCGCTATCACTGCCCATGTGCACAAGGAGTCGATCACCCAGTCTATCTACCGCAAGGCCTCGCCTAAGAAAATGGTACTGCTGCAATACGGCACTTCCTTTGCTTACAAAGTGATGCGCCCTAAGTACAGCAGCCCCGCAGACTATGAGAAGCTGAACGTGCAGGCGGTATCTGTGAGCGTAGAGGCTACCGTGGCCAACTGCCGCGACTGCTCTACCATCCGTATCACAGAGAGCTCCCCGCATGCTACGCTCTCTGACCCTGACAGCTACAGCAGCTTCGATCAGAAGATCAACAACATGATGGACCGCGGCAGAAAGGTACAGGTGATGCTGCGCCCTACTGTCACTACCAAGGATGGCTACTACCGCTACGCAGAGAGCTACTTTGAGGTGTCTCCGACCAAGATACAGGAACTGCATATAGGCGATGCGACCGCATCAGAGCCTGAGAGCGAAGGCGAATAACCTACCGCGCAACATATCTGCAAGCCCGCTGCCCGCCGTAGCGGGCTTTTATTTTATAATACACTGACTATCAATATAAACAACAGGCCGATTGTAACATATAGTCCCTGTTTTGCGTAACACCACCTGACCTCCTACGTATGACCCAGTATTAAACATTGATTATGAAAAAGTTTACCATCGCACTGATCGCCCTGATAGCAGCTAGCCTGCCATCCATAGCCGGCGGCACAGAACCATCAAAGCCCTCTAAATTTGAGTTTGTAAATCTCAATACCACGCAAAACAGCTGGGACTACTCCTACATGCACTATACGGTGAAGGATGAAGCCACAGGCGATATCATAGAGGTGCCTTCCTTCCTCATCAAGTACGAAGTGAAAGACAAGGCGGGCAAGACCGTAGCCAGCGGCAAAGGCGCCTATGTCAATACAGCCGATACCAAGCTGGGCTCTGAGGAGAACTACACCATCCGCCTCTCTACCATGATCAATGGCCAGGAGGTGAGCCAGAATGTAGAGAAGACCGCCTCTCCCAAGAAAGTATCTGTACAGATAGATGCCAACCACGGTGATGCTGTAGCGCTGAACTATACCTTCACACGCCCAAAGTTCAATACCCCTGATGTACAGGAAAAGATAGAGGTAGATCCTACCGCCGTGACTGTAGATGTAGCGGTAGCGAGCTGCTCCGGCTGCAATACTGACAATCATATCCGCATCAATGACCCGGCAGATATCAAAAACCTCTCTAAGACCATCAAGTCTATGACCAAAGGCAATAAAGAGGTGATCATCGAGCCATCTATAGCCTACAAAGGTGAAGTGTACAAGGATAACAGCAATATGTACGCTGCTACTGCCAGCGGCATCCATGCGGTAGATCCTCTGGCACCAGCTACTGCCGATCAGTGATCCCCCATTATATTTTGTTCACACTGGAGTGCACCGTCCGCGGGGCACTTTTTTATTTTGTACAGGCTTTATTTATCTTGTCAGTAAACCCCGCTACATGGACACCGCAGCACTGGAGCACAAGACCCACCTGGTGATAGACGAGTATATCAAAAGGCTGGACAGCTACACGTATGAGCAGATCACGCAGCAGCCTGCACCGGGCTCCTGGTCTATAGGCCAGGTGTATGTACACCTGTGGATGAGCGCCAAAGGATTTTTCTTTAAAAAGGCAGACCTGTGCCTGACGGCCGGCGAGGGCACTGTGAAAGACAAAGGCAAAAACTGGAAGGGGCTGCTTGTTTTTGCGATAGGCAAGATGCCGACAGTGCGCGTGCGGATGCCTGATCAGGTAGCCGTGGAGCCGAGGATGCCCGAGAGCATGGATCAGCTGCGCTCCCGCCTGCTGGAGATACGCGGCCTGGCCACTGACTATATCCACCGCATACCGCAGGCAGACCCTGCTGTCAGGGCGCGGCACCCCTTTCTGGGATACCTCAACACTGCCGAATGGATCAGCCTCTGCAATATGCACTTTCGCCATCATGAGGCACAGCTCAGGCGCATAGAGAAAACATTTGGGTGGTAGCGCGCGCCCTTCTAAATCTCACTGAAGGTAGACTTTAACAGCCACCAGCTCGATGCCTATCTCACCCTGCCCTCTCCCAAAATAAGATAGGGTAACCGCTATCGGGTATTCTCACTACTTCTTCTTCAAAATAAAGAACCCCGATCGGGATGACCGGGGTTCTCTCAGCGCCACGGGTGATAGCACCCGCTTGCTGACATTTATATAGAGTAGTTGTAGCCTGTTTATGCCGCCATGCCCATATCATCGTCTCTGGTCACATAGGCCGGGAGCTTAGGCTCCTCCAGAGATTCATAGATCACATAGAGGGCTGCATAGAGCGCCTGTGCTGTCTGCTCATTGCGCAGGCTGGCATCCATGATGCTCGTGCTGAATTTATATCTGTCCAGCGCTACATCGGGGAAGTGTACCTCAGGGTCTATCACTACCTCGCCGTCAAAATCTATGACCAGGTGGTGCGTGCTGGTATGTTGGGCCATCTGTATCAGCTCTGTGAGCTGCTCTGTCGTCGCACTATAGTTGAGATTCATATAGCTGATGGATGGGGGTTTAATAGGCCATCCTGATTCCCGTAATGTAAAATCCGTGCCAACTGAAAATGTAACGCTACGCGCATACCCTTTTAGTATGTACAGTGGTGGTTATTTTACATTTCTTGGGGAAAAGCGCACTCAGACTATGGAAAAATACGGGCCTATATCACCCAAGGGATGATCTTGTAGGGTACCAGCTCGCAGTAGCGCGCCCAGTACGGTCCGTACTTATTGCGGCACTTCATGTCGTCGCGGTAGGCGCGATGCGTGAGCAGCACGATGAGGAAGGTGACGTAGAAATATGGCAGGAACGAATCAAAACCTGCAGCACAGCTCCAGAAGAAAGCTGACAGGATCTCCGGCACATAGTGGAAATGCCTGCTCACTCCCCAGAAGCCTGAGGCCAGAAGGATATTGCTACGAGCCTCGCCGCTCTCTGTTTTATACTCCGCGTGTATCAGTACAGGTGCATCGCCCCAGATAGTGGTATCGCCTCCGGTGCTGCGCACGGACTGGCGCTGGTAGTCGGCCCAGTAGTTGACCCAGATGGAGATGAAGCCCGCTATGAAGATCAGCCCGGCTACGAGGTAGCTCAGCTCCTGCGGGTGGCGCACCATGTACATCACGGGAGAGGTGTATACCGCCGGCACCCATACCAGGCAGCCCCAGCAGATCATAAAGCCGGCGCGGTCTACCTGTATATCCATAGACTTCATATAGCCGCTCTCCCAGATGAAGAACTTGAAGAGGTAGATAAATATCAGCGCAGCAGACACGATGATACCGGGATCTGCCACTCCGTATATCTCCTGCTGTGCATAGGCAAAAGACACCACCGCCAGTGCCCAGCCCGTCATGCCAAAGCGGCAGTTGGTAAACTGCTTGACATTGATGCCGGCTATGACCGGAAAAAGCTCTGTGCCCCAGTAGTAGTCAAAAATGAAATTGCCGGTGGTAGAGTGATCTGACGAAGACGGGAAATAGCGCCCCTTGAAATAAAGGAACAGGCAAAAAACCAGCGCACCGAAGTTGAGCGCGCCGAGCAGGTCGCCCATGTGCGTGTAGATGATAGCCGGAGAGAAAAGGTGCAGGTACGATGAGCAGAAAAAGAACAGCACGAAAGTAAGGACATATGAGAGCAGGCCATTGTCCTTGTACTCGGGTTGGTTGCCCCTGGGTGTGATGGTACCATAGTACCTGCGGCCGGGCAGCACCCACAGCATGCCGGCCTGCAGCGCCGCAAAGATGCCTATCATCTCCCAGGCTATCCTGCTGCCAAAAAAGCGCGACAGCCATACCTCGCTTATCACCCGGATAAAACCCTTGCCGGTGAGTTCATTGATGAGGGCAGAGGCCGAGCCATCCAGCTCTGCCAGCGTATGCCAGAGCAGCATGGCGGCAGGAGGTGTGACGAGTACGAGAAAAAGCGGGACAATAGTGCGGGTGAAAAAATTACTGGGCGTGCTGGACCAATCTGACATGCGGCTGTTTTTTTTGTAATGAAACAATAATCCTGCGCATTTCCATGCATTGGACTATAATATTATCTTTTACTCATATGAAAGATGTCATGCAGAGCAACAATGGCGGTGAGGCGTCCAATATTATCGGCGGGTATTCGTTGTTAAAATCATTACTTTTGACTCCAAAAATTTTTCAGCGTTGAAACGTTTACTCGCCCTGTTCATTTTGTGTATGCCTGTGCTGCTGAGCTATGCCCAGCAGGCGGCACCTACGCGGACCCTCTGGACGCTGGAGGAGTGCCTGCACTACGCCTCTGAGAATAATATCTCTGTACTGCAGGCAGACCTCTACAAGCGCATGAGCAAGAACAACTACCTGCAGAGCAAGCTGGCCCTGATGCCCACCATCTCAGCCAATGCCAGCTATAACTTTAACTTTGGTAACTCGATCAACCCGACCACTTATAACTACGTAAAGCAAAACTCGCAGTCCTTCTCCCCTAACCTGCAAGGCAACCTGAACCTGTGGACCGGCCTGCAGCAGATACACAATATCGAGAAGAACAAGTATGACCTGCAGGCTACCAGTTTTGATCTCTCTGCCGCGGTCAATAATACCGTGCTGAACGTAACCAATATCTTCCTGCAGCTGGTGGTGAATAAAGAACTGGTAAAGGTGGCGCAGAAGCAGGTAGACATCTCTCAAAACCAGCTGGACCAGCAGTCTGCCAAGATACGCGCGGGCACGATGCCGGAGTCATCTATCTATGACTTTCAGGCACAGCTGGCGCGTGACCAGGCCTCTCTCAGCACCCAGAAAAACGCCGAGATGATCTCCAATATCACGCTGAAGATAGCCCTGCAGCTGCCGGACGACCAGGCCTTTGATATCATCACACCAGAGATCAATATAGGCTCTGTGATGACCTTTGATAATGTGAGTGCGCATGATATCTACCAGTATGCCCTGGGTACGCAGCCTACCATACAGGCAGCACAGGCGCGCGTGACCAGCGCCATGTATAGCATGAAGATAGCCAAAGGCGCCCTGAGCCCTACTATATCCCTGAGCGCCTTTACACATGACAACTGGTTTAACCTCGCTACACAGCCGGGATCTGCTGTGATCCAGCAGCAGGTATTTTACTCGCCTACGGGTGTGGAGCTGGGGTACATACCGTATACCACGTACTCTACTAAATCGGTGGATTTCCCCACGCAGTTTAAAAACAACCTGGCCAATGGGTTTTCATTTAATCTCAGTGTGCCGATCCTGAGCGGCTGGCAGCGTATGACCAATATGGCTAATAGCAAACTACAAATGCAGATGCAAAAGCTGAACCTCCAGACCGTGCGCAATAACCTGGAGCGCGATATCTACCAGAGCTATGCCAATGCAAAAGGGAATGCAGAAACCTACAGTGCCAACCTCAAAGCGCTGGAGGCATCAGAGAAAGCTTTTGAAACTGCCAACAAACGCTACAGCGCCGGCCTGGCTACCAACTATGACCTGGAGATATCCAAATCAAACCTCTCCCGCGCGCAGAGCAGTGCTGTGCAGGCCAAGTATAATTATATATTCAGTGTGAAAGTGCTCGACTTTTACGAAGGAAAACCCATCACGCTAAACTAAAAACCCGAATGAACAAGAAGATAGTCTGGATCGTAATAGGCGTCATAGCCCTCATCATCATAGCAGCGGTGCTCGGCGGCAAAAACGGGCTCTTTCATAAAGGCGATGGGGAGCAGGTAGCTGCCGAGAAAGCGCAAAAACGCTCCATCATAGAGACGGTGACCGCGAGTGGCAAGATACACTCTGAGACCGAGGTCAAGATCAGCTCAGAAGTATCAGGAGAGATCATCAAGCTGCTGGTAAAAGAAGG
This sequence comes from uncultured Chitinophagaceae bacterium, assembly GCA_964537475.1. Taxonomy (GTDB): domain Bacteria; phylum Bacteroidota; class Bacteroidia; order Chitinophagales; family LD1; genus UBA1941. The sequence continues at coordinate 1,112,485 of CAZIBY010000001.1, forward strand.
TGATAGCGTGCGCAAGGGCGACCTGCTGCTGGAGATCAACCCTGTGATCTATGAGTCTGTAGTGAGCCAGAGCCAGGCAGGCGTGAGTCAGGTACGGGCTAACCGGATGGCGGCAGAGGCCACAGCCAAAAACAATAAGATACTCTACGATCAGGCGGTGATCACCTACAACAGGCAGAAACAACTGCATGATGAAAAGATCATCAGTGATCAGGACTTTGACATGGCGCTGAATAACCTGAAGAATGCAGAGACCGCACTGGCTACCAGCCAGGAGCAGCTCAATGCGTCTAAGTATGCTGTGAACAGCAGCGAGGCACAACTCCAGCAGGCCAATGACAACCTGGTGAAGACACGCATCTATGCGCCTATGAGCGGGATCATATCGCTATGCAGCGTGAAGCTGGGCGAGCGCGTGGTAGGCACGGCACAAATGGCAGGTACGGAGCTGATACGTATAGCAGACCTGGACCGCATGCAGGCCGAGGTAGACGTGAGCGAAAATGATGTACTGAAAGTAAAAGTGGGTGATACCGCCTCTGTGGAGGTAGACGCCTACCAGAGCAAGAAGTTTCTCGGGGTGGTGAGTGAGATAGCGTACTCGAGCTCTACCTCCACAGCCGTGGTGTCTACGTCTCAGGCGATCAATTTCTCAGTAAAGGTGAAGCTGATCAAAGACTCGTATGCTCACCTGACCGAAGAGGGCCACGGACTGAAGTATCCCTTCCGCCCCGGTATGTCTGCTACGGTAGATATCCGTACCAATAGCAAGGACAACATCCTAACCGTGCCGATACAGTCAGTGACCACACGGGAGAAAAAAGACAGCACCCATGCCGTGACCAAGACCAGCGACAGTGACGATAGCGATACCAAGGATAAAAAGAAGGTACAGGAAGTAGTCTTTGTAGCCAATAACGGTACCGCCAAAATGGTGAATGTGACCACCGGCATACAGGATGCCACCAATATAGAGATCACCTCCGGCCTCAAGGAAGGCGATATGGTGGTCAAGGCACCATTCAAGCTGATATCCAAGACGCTGGAAGATGGCGACAAGATACAGGTGGTGAGCGAGAAGGAGCTGTATAAGACAAGCGGTAAATAAGCTTACATTCAGAGTTGCGGCTGTTTGCCGTGATGGATTGGCGGTTAGCCCGCTTTTAACAGAAGCGGACTAAAGGTTAGAGTATCTTTATAGATATGAAAACTTGCAACCTATACATTAATCTCATCGCCGCGTGCCTGATCTTCCCCTTTTCAGCCGGAGCCACACATAATGTAGCGGGCGAGATCACTTATGAATTTTCTGGAACCAGTACCATACTTGCTTCTATCATCACCTACACCAAAGCGACCAGCTATCAGGCAGATCGTGATAGCCTTGCCATTCACTGGGGCGACGGTAGTGCTGATGAGATCATTTACCGTAGCAATGGCCCCGTAGGACCAGCAGGCATACCTCTAGGAGATTCACTGATCAACAATATTAAAAAGAGTATTTATACCGGTAGGCATACATTCGTTCCTTCGCGTCCATTTTACATCATATCCATGACGGATCCAAACAGGAACGACGGCATATCAAATATTAATGGTGGTAACTCTGTTGGCCTGCCATTTTATCTTGAGGATACGGTTTGGATGCAGGGCCAGGCGAACAACCACTCACCGGTGCTACTGTATCCGCCTGTAGATTATGCCACAGTCGGTGACACTTTCTACCACAATCCTACAGCCTATGATATTGAAGCAGACAGTATGACCTTTGATCTCGTCACACCACTCCAGAGTGAGGGCAATGCCGTGCCCGGATTTTACCTGCCATCGCAGGTGCCATATGTATCGGGCGATACGATCACTATCAACCGCCAGAATGGCCTGGTCACCTGGGCTGTACCGCAAGTGACGGGAATGTATAACATAGCCATCCTGATCAGGGAGTATAGGTACGGCGTACCGATGAGTACGATCATAAGAGATATGCTGATCATCGTGCAGTCAGGCAGGTCAGACCGCGCAGCACAGATGGGTATATATGCGGATACGACCATCGCTCCCGGTCAGGCTCTCTCTCTGACATATACAGCTACAGATACATCTGTAGCTATGCGTGACAGTCTCTATGCCACCGGCGGTCCTCTCACCCTGGCTGCCGCCCCTGCTTTGTTTACCTCTATGCCCGGCCATCCTGCTACGGCCACGCTCACCTGGACACCAGGGCCCAACCAATACAAAGCCCGGCAGACCTACATTATGACCATCAGCGCGCAAGCATCTGAGCCCTTGGCTGAAGTCGTACAGCGCTCTTACCGCATCACTGTAGCAGATACCAACGTACATACCGACATCACGGAAGCTGACAATAGTCCCGGGGCTGTCAAAGCAAATCCCATCCCCGCCAGTGACCATATCCATATCTCATCAAAACAGGTTTTTTCGGAAATATCTATTTACACCATAGATGGTCGTAAACTATGGCAGTATGATGATATGCCGGCACCTGATATGAATATCGACATTCGCTTTCTGCCAGAGGGTGAATACATACTACGTACAAAAGGAGCGACGGGAGAGGATCAGACACCTTTCGTGGTGTGCAGATAAGTGATACGGGGGGCAAAAAGAATGAGGATACTTGCTTTGCTGCCTCACGCCTTGCGGCTACATTGTCGATATTTCTGACAATACTGTGACACTCGTTTTAACGAGGCGCAGGCTACTTTTTAACCCTTTTATCCGTCTATATTTTGCTAACTTGCGGTTTATGAACAAATGCGCCTCCTATCCTGCGCTGGTCGTTTTTATTTTCCTCGCTCTGCTACCCGGCATCGTCTCTGCTACGCACAACCGTGCCGGCGAGATCACCTATGAGTTTATATCTTCCAATACGATACAGGCTACCATCACCACCTATACCAAGGAGAGCAGCTATCAGGCAGACCGCGATAGCCTGCCCATACACTGGGGTGACGGCAGCTCTGATGATATCATCTACCGTACCAATGGCCCTGTCAACTCACGAGGCTATCACAATGGCGAGTCTCTGGGCAATGACATCAAGAAAAATATCTACATAGGCGTACATACATACCCGGGTGCGCCATCTCCGCCCAACAATTTCTATGTGATCTCCATGACTGACCCAAACCGTAACGATGGTATAGCAAATATCAATGGCGGCTACTCCGTAGGTATACAGTTTTACCTGGAGGATACGATCTTCTATCCTACCAATATCCAGAATATAGGTTTGAATCACTCCCCTATCCTGCTCAACCCGCCGATAGATTTTGCCAATGTGAATGATACTTTCTGGCATAATCCGCTGGCCTATGATCCGGATGGAGATAGTCTGGACTTTATACAGATAGTGCCGCTGCAGAGCCTGGGCAATCCGGTGCCCGGATATTTCCCGCCATATACAGATGCCTATGGCTACCAGCCGGGAGATACCGAGACGCTAGACCGACATACCGGTATGTATATGTGGGCAGTGCCGCGTCTGACAAATATTTATAATGTCGCCTTCATAGTGCGGGAGTACCGGCGTGGCTACCTGCTCAGTACGATCATCCGCGATATGCAGATCATCGTCAATAATTCTCCTAATCACCCGCCGGATGTAGCACAACTGATGGATACCTGTATCCGTGCCGGAGATCAACTCAGGGTCAGCTTTTCGGGTACAGACCCTGATGCCGGGCAGACAGTGACGCTATCTGCCTATGGAGGGCCCTTCTCGGTACCTGACAGCCTGAGCCCTGCCTCCTTTACACAGACACCCGGTAATCCCGCCAGCGGACGCATGGTCTGGAATACAGTATGCCAGGATATACGCAGCCAGCCATACCAGGTGCTGGTCAAAGCCACAGACAGCTACACCCCGCCCCTGGTGGATCTCAAAACATTCAACATACAGGTCATAGCGCCACCACCGCTAAACCTGCGCTCGGGTATCGCCTCCAAAAAGATACGGCTGGCATGGCACGCCTATCTGTGTGACAGTATCAGTACCTTCCGGGGTTTCTCTATATGGAAACGGGTAGGCAGCAATCCGTTCATACCTGACTACTGCGAGACAGGGCTGGCAGGCCGCGGCTACAGCATGATAGCCGAGAAAATATTTGACACGACCTATCTGGATCAGTCTGCAGTAGGAGGTCAGGAGCTCTGCTACCGTATACTGGCTCACTTCTCACGCAAATCTCCTAACGGGCAGTACGAATATGATATGGTAGTAAGCGTACCGTCTAATGAGACCTGCGACTCGCTGCCCTATGACGTGCCTGTCATCACTAATGTAAGCGTACTGGAGACTGACCCCTCTCTCGGCAAAATGTATGTAGAATGGACAAAACCAAAGGCCGGCGCAGGCGGCCTGGATACGGTACTCAATCCGCCTCCGTATCGTTTTGACCTATACCGCAATCCGGGATATACGATCGGCTCTGCAGCGCTCATCAATAGCGTGACACGGCCTGACTTTGCCTCGCTAATAGACACCACCTATACGGATACACTGCTGAATACTGCAGATACTCCATACACTTACAAGGTACTTTTCTACTCTACCGGAGACACCGTAGGCGGCACCAGCAGTGCATCGTCTGTATACCTGCAGCTGCATCCCAGCGATAGCAAGATACGCCTCACATGGGACTATAATGTGCCATGGACGCAGGATACATTCCAGATATACCGCCGCGATACCAGCAGTACGGTCTTCCACTATGTAGGGACCACAGATATATCGTCTTATGTCGATACAGGCCTGACCAATGACTCCACCTACTGCTACTACGTGAGCGCCTACGGGCACTATACCAGCAGCCTGATCAAAAAACCACTCATCAACCTCTCTGAGATCAAGTGTGGTACACCTATAGATACTATACCGCCATGCCCGCCGCTGGTGTCTGTCACTAACAACTGTACGAATCCGGCACCGGATACTTTCTACTATATCAACTACCTGAACTGGGAAAACTTCACAGACTCCTGCGCCTCCAATACGATCAAGTATCGCATCTACTATGCCCCTGACTCAGGTGCCATGACGCTGATAGACTCCGTATCAGGCATAGCCAATACTACCTACAACCATATCCTGGACCTGAATATAGCAGGCTGCTATGTAGTGACCGCTGTGGACCGGCATAATAACGAAAGCCCAAAGATAAATCGTGTCTGCATAGACGACTGTCCTAACTATGAACTACCCAATACCTTTACACCAAATGGCGATGGAGCTAATGATCTCTTCACGCCAAGGCATCCTTACCGCTTCATTACACGAGTAGAGTTTAAGGTATTTACCCGCTGGGGTGATAAGGTATTTGAGACCACTGACCCTGAGCTGCGGTGGGATGGCAAGGACCAGAAATCCGGACAGCCACTCTCTGAGGGTGTCTACTACTACTCCGGCTACTACTGGGAGCTGGGCCTGCGCGGCGAGGTACGCAAACCACTGCCACAGAAAAACGGCGGCGGCTTCATCCATCTGATAAGAGGTAAATAAAGAAATGTTCACTGGTATCATAGAGGCGACAGGTACTGCCGCCGGCATCACACATGACAAAGGCAATCTGGAGCTCTGGGTCGCATCACCTATCTCAGGCGAGCTGAAGATAGACCAGAGTGTCTCGCACAATGGCATCTGCCTGACAGTGGTGGAGCTGGCTCCGGGCAGGCATCGCGTGACCGCTATAGAAGAGACACTGCGCAAGACCAACCTCGGACTGCTGAAAGAAGGCCAGGTGATCAATATAGAGCGCTGCATGGCTGCCAATGGCCGCTTTGACGGGCATATCGTGCAGGGACATGTAGATCAGACCGGAGAGTGCCTCTCTGTGAAAGATGAAAATGGCAGCTGGCTATATGAATTTCGCTATACGCCCACGGCGCAAAACATCATCGTAGAGAAAGGCTCGATCTGTATCAATGGTGTGAGCCTGACAGCCTTTGATGCGGTGGATGATAGATTTAAAGTAGCCATCATCCCCTACACCTATGAGCACACAAATATCCATGAGGTACAGCCGGGCACGAAGGTCAACCTTGAATTTGATATCGTAGGCAAATATGTAGCGAGACTGATGAGCTTCAAATAATAACTTTTAGCTCTTCTAGCAACTCATTACTGACGTGTGAGCTGATCCAGTTTTTTCAGTATATCTGGCATGCGATAGTATCCGTGCATTTTTTGTACTAAGGCAGCGGCAGCTGTTTTATCCATACCTATCGCAGAAACATAAAGTGGCTGCTTGCTTTCTCCACGCAGGACGGCGACCGTCGTTTGAGCATTGCCGTAAAAGGATGTTTTGGCTACACCTATCACCGGCACTTTGCCGCCCAATGCCTCCCATAGACGCGCGCCAAGGCCATAGGTCATCGCATCATCCAGATAGACATGAGCATCTGCTATGATAGCGGCCAGGCTTGACAGCTCTACGTGGGAAATCACTTTCAGCAGACATGGCAATTCCCTGCGGTAAAACTCTCCCGGCACGTAGGGCGCTATGGGTGAGACTATTTCCTTTATGATCTGGCGCGGTTCATCATCCCGCCATTCAAACAGTACTCCTATGCAGTAAGCTCTATCGTCTCTATAATGTACATCTATAGCTAAAATCATATGCCTACCATTTTAGTACAAAAGCCTTTTCTGCACAATCGTGATATGGCAGGCCCGCCGCATCACATGCTTCTTTCCATTTCTTGAGTTGCCAGGGTTTGACAGAAGTATCAAAAACTATCTGCCTCCAGTGCGCATAGCCGCGCAGCATGGCTATCGAGCCTGTATAACCCGATGAAACCACCATGACGTCTGTATTTATGGCAGCAGAGGGCAAGGAAGTGGCGGCCTTGTCTACGACCATGATGCGCTTGCCCGCCGTGGTATATATTTTGCCATAGGGCAGCGCGATGCATTCCCTGGCACTATCCATGCATAGCTCATGCGCTGTCCCTGATGCATACCAATGGTCACGTATATGATACCGCATCGTCTTTTCATTGTGCAGCACAGCGGTATCAAAGTCATAGACTACCGTACCACGACTGATCACGCTGATCGCCTTTTGCCCTCTGACAGAGTAGATGCATATCTCATTTAGCCGGTCATGGCGTATAGTATCGTATGAGAAAGCAGTACAAATCACGAGTAGCACAGAGAGTGCAGCGATGAGTACCGTGGCCCTGCGGTCATATATAAACCATAGCACAAAAGCGATAAGAGTATAAAGCAAAATCATCTCAGGCGTGCTGATCATAATGCCTTTGGTCAAAGCATGCGGCATGCGGTCTATGGCATATACGGCCTCATTGGTCCATATAAGCAGATGATCAAAGAGCCTGCCGATGGCATCTGAGAGATATGGCAGCCATCCTACACAAAAGAGCAGCATACCCGCCACCAGCACCAAATTACTCAAGGGTATCACCGCGAGATTGGCCAGCAGAAAGTAAGTAGGGAAATTATGAAAGTACAGCAGGCTGACAGGCAGTGTAGCGATCTGTGCAGCGAGGGACACGGATAGCAGGCCCCAGGTCCAGCGCGAGAGCCAGTTGACTGCACGGGATACGTAGGGGATATTCCTTCTTAGCAGATCGGTATCTTCTACCAGGCCAAAGATCATCGGATAAATGAGAACGATACCAGCCACAGCTATATAGCTGAGCTGAAAACCCACATCTGCGATATAATAAGGATCCCATACCAGCAGGAGAAAGCATGACACACCAAGCACATTATAAATGCTCACATCCCGGTCCATCAGCTTTGCTGCTGTGATCAGTGAAAACATCCAGACAGAGCGCAGCACCGGCGGGCTCAGCCCTGTGAGGCCCGCGTAGAAGATCATGACCATGATCACGATGATGCCCTTTGCTAGCTCTGTGCGCCGCTTCCTATCCATCCAGCCGAGCAGCAGATTCAGCACAAAGTACATGACGCCCACATGCAGTCCTGACACACTGAGCACATGTAGCACGCCACTGGCTGAGTAGGCCTGCATCACATCGTCCGTCACATAGTCGCGGTAGCCGAGCGTGAGGGCTGTAGCCACGGCCAGCTCTCCCTCGGTATGCACATACTTTTTGATCAGGGAAAGAAAGTAGGCCCTGACCGCATAGATATGCGTCAGTAGTACATTTCCCCCATCTCCTCCGGTCACCTGCCAGGTACCATCCCTCAGATATACGCAGTGGTAGATGTGATGCAATGCCTGGTACTGCCGGTAGTCAAACTCATCGGGATTTTTAGGCAGATCATATTCCTTTACCACTCCGTGGAAAATGACCTTGTCTCCATAGTGCAGCGCCTCGCTTTGCTCATCTCTCGCAATCAATGCGAGTACTTTGCCGCTGGATGGCAACACGGTATCTCCCGCAGATATGGCAGTAATGTTTATCAGGGCATTGACAGTTTTATCTTTCAGCACGGGCGGCTCCGTTATGACCCCTTCATATCCCTGGGCAACTACAGATAGGTGAGCGAGATCGTACTGGTCATTTGTATCTGTATGTAGCCATGCTACTGCATAGCCGAGAGCGAACATCGTAGACACAATGCCCACACCCGCGATATAGCGCCAGCGGTAGACTGCGGCGATATCCTCCTGCATGTTATACCATATCAGCACTGCCGCAGACAGCGACAATACTACAAGCGCAGGAAACAGCAACTGGGAAGAAGCAACGCCAACAGCTATGCCCATCATAAAGGGCAAGAGGAGCCTGACCATAGGCATCTGGTTCCACACGGAGCGGGTGTGCTGCATCGCTACCGGCAAGGTAGGCAAATCCGTTCCTCTTGCCAAATTGCACCATTTCGGCTTGCCACGAGGATTGGTTATTTTTATAGGACAGATGTCTCTTGATTATTTCATACAGAAGTTTAATAGTGTGGCTCACTATGACAACTTTCCGTGGCAAGCCATGTTCCTGACCATCGGGGTCACAGCGGCATGCCTTGTCATAGAGGCGCTATCTGTGGGCTGGCGCAGGTCGTCTATCTACCAGCTCGCCACGCGTGGCAAAGTGCTTCACAACGACATCTTCTCGTTCCTGTTTTTTCTTACAGGCCTCACGCAGCTGGCCGGCCTATTATTCTATGTAGGGATCTTCTACTTCATCTACGGCCAGGTGATGAAGCATGTCAGCTTTCACCTGATCGCTATGATACCTAGCGTGCCGGTACAGTTTTTTATCATGCTGCTCATTACAGACCTGCGTGACTATGTGATCCACTACTATCGCCATCACCTGGGCTGGGTGTGGGAGCTGCACCGTTTCCACCACTCGGCAGAGGATATGACGATCCTGACATCCTTTCGCAGCCATGCGGCAGAAGGCGTGCTGACTGACTTCTTCTCCATGATCGTGTTTGTACTAATGGGCGTACCCGCAGAGACCTACCTGCTGGTCAATCTCGTGCACCAGGCGCATCAGAAACTGACGCACTCGCAGATCAACTCTGACTGGGGCTGGCTGGGTAGATATCTGCTCGTATCACCTGCAGCGCACCGCATCCATCACTCTAAGAATCCCGAGCACTACGGTCGCAACTTTGGCGTGACCTTCATCATCTGGGACCGCCTCTTTGGCACCTACTATCAGCCTGACACCTCTGAGCAGATCGAGTTTGGCCTGCCGGATAATGAATTCAATAAAGACGGCTACATACGCGACATCTTCCGTAGCTACTTCCGCTCTCTGCGCGTGGCAAAGGACTCAGCCCTGCGCATCATAGGCAGGGGTAAAAAAACAACTCCCTCCGATAGCCAGAGGGAGTCATTAGAAACTTCGTTGTAACAGAGATGGCTGTTTGAATTCATTTCCAAATCAGCACATCATCCAATTTTCAAATCAACCACGTAAGTGATAGCCTTTAGGCTTGGTAAATGCACGCAGCCCCAGGTGTGACAGCGTAGCACCAAAGCCTGAATGCTTCCTGCCACTCCACGGCAGGCCTGCGCTCACGCGGTCACAGCAGTTCCAGTAGGCAGTACCTGAGTTGACAGCAGAGAGTATCTTCTCGGCACGTTTCTCATCAGAACTATAGACAGAAGCTGTGAGGCCATACTGCGTATCCTGCATCAGCTCCAGTGCTTCCTTATCGCTATTCACTTTCATGATACCGATCACCGGACCGAAGCTCTCCTCCTGCATCACTGCCATTTTGTTATTGGCATTCAGTATCACAGTCGGCTCGTAGTAGTTACCCTTACCCACTATGCGCTTGCCACCGGTCACTACTTTGCCGCCTTTCTTCACAGCGTCTTTCACCTGTGCATCCAGCACGTCGAGCTGTGCCGCGCGCGTCATCGCTCCGATGTAGACACCCGGCTCAGTCGGGTTGCCGGCCTTGTAGCCCTTCACCTCGCGTACGAACTCCTCCACATACTTGTCATATACCTTCTTGTGCACGTAGATACGCTCCACAGAGCAGCAGCTCTGGCCATTGTTGTAGAATGCACCATCGGCTGTGCCCGCTGCCACAGCAGCTATGTCCTTGATGTCATCTGCCACATAGAGCGGGTCCTTGCCGCCCAGCTCTAGCTGGCATGGTACCATCTTTGGCGCTACGCGCTTGTAGATGTAGTCACCAGTCTTGTACGAACCTGTAAAGTAATATCCATCCAGCGGCAGGTCCAGCAGAATCTCACCCTGCTCCTTTGCTCCTACTACCACCTGAAAGGCATCATCAGGCACACCTGCTTTCTTCAGCAGCTTCTCTATCTGCAGGCCGGTGAGCGTAGAGAATTCTGATGGCTTATACAGTACTGCATTACCCGCGAGCAGGGCAGGTACGAATACATTTGTACCCACCAGGTATGGATAGTTCCACGCGGAAATATTGCACACGACGCCCAGCGGCTCGTATGAGATCTTCTCTGTCATGCCCGGAGCATTGCTCACCACCTCATCACTCAGGTACTTTGTGGCATTCTCGGTCAGCCACTTGATACGAGCATGCGCCCCGTTCACTTCATTGTATGATTGCTGCAGCGGCTTGCCCACCTCAGAGGTGAGTATGGCACCGCACTCCTTGATATTGCTCTCGAGCAGCTTGCCAAATTTCTGCAGCACAGCTACGCGCTTAGCGAGCGGCACCTTCGCCCATTTCTCCTGGCCTTTGCGCAGGGTGGCGAGCTTGGTAGTGATAGACTTTTTAGAATCTTCCTTGACATTGGCTATGACCTTGCCGTCAGCCGGATTGACGATCTTCATGTATGGAGTTTAACCCCTCCTAACCTCTCCGAAGGGGAGGAACCAGAGAGCGGTGATGAATAAATTTGCGTGCAAATATAGTATATAGACAAATACGCAATGCAGAGAGCGGATCAGTTAAAATGAATTACGTCGCTGATAGGTTCTTCTCTCTCCTTTGGAGAGAGAAGATGTCCGCCGCGGCGGACTGAGGAGAGAGGTGGTGGTTTCAAACAGTAGCGCGCACTGCCTTCAGAAACGCCTCCCGGATATTATGCGAGAAAGGATTGGTCTCCTTATCGGCTATGCGCTCCGGGTGCCACTGCACGGTGAGGAGCCAGGGCTTGTCTTCTTTGTCTTTCCACTCGGCACCTTCTATGATGCCATCTGCGGAGTGGCTATTAGCTATCAGCTCATCGCTCAGGTTTTTGACAGCCTGGTGGTGCGCGCTATTGATGGTACCTGAGTTGCCGCTTATTTCATGGAGCAGTGTACCCGGCTCTGTAGTGATACCATGTTGTTTGTCTTCTTCCCCCCGTTTGTGTATCTCATTGGCAGCATCGCCTATATCCTGTATCAGATTGCCGCCGAGGGCCACATTGACCAGCTGGTGGCCACGGCAGATAGCTAGTATCGGATGCTCAAAGTTCAGCGCGGTCTCAAAGACATGCATCTCAAACTCATCGCGTGCGGTATTAAACTCCTTTGGCGCATGCGGATAGCGGAGCTCTTTATTATCATAAAACTGCGGGTGCATATCTACCCCACCTGTGAGCAAGATACCATCACAGTCCTCTATCTCGTCCCAGTTCTGGTTTTCAGCAGATAGCTCTATGATGCTGATGCTATCATCATCTCCCTTGATCCACTTAGGATAGTTCTCGTAGCGGGCTTCGGTGACGGTGACGCCGATGGTGATCTTTTTCAAGCGCGGATATTTTATAGCATAAAGCTACAAAATAGCAAGGACAAGACCGTGATAGCCTTGTCCTTGCATATTAAATTATGGTAATTTCTGATTACTCCGTTTCGCTACCCACAGATGCCGCGAGGAAATCGCGGTTCATGCGGGCGATATTGGTCAGCTTGATCTCCTTAGGGCACTCTGCCTCGCAGGCGCCGATGTTAGAGCAGTTGCCAAAACCTTCTGCATCCATCTGCTCCACCATGCGCAGGGCACGGAGGTCGCGCTCAGGCTGGCCTTGTGGCAGCAGGGCGAGCTGGGATATCTTGGCAGATACGAAGAGCATCGCAGCACCGTTAGGGCAGGCAGCCACGCAGGCACCGCAGCCTATGCAGGCGGCAGCGTCCATCGCCTTCTCAGCATCATGCTTATCGACAGGCAGGTTATTGGCATCCTGCGCCTGACCGGTATTCACACTGATAAAACCACCGGCCGCTATGATACGGTCAAATGCCGAGCGGTCTGTCACGAGATCCTTTACGATAGGGAATGCCCTGGACCTCCATGGCTCTACGTGTACAGTATCACCATCCTTGAAGGAGCGCAGGTACAGCTGGCAGGTAGTAGCCGCATGCTGAGGACCGTGAGCACGGCCATCTATGTACATACTGCACATGCCGCAGATGCCCTCGCGGCAGTCATGGTCAAAGCCCACCGGCTCCTCGCCTTTCTTGACCAGCTGGTCATTGAGCACGTCTACCATCTCCAGGAAGGACATATCCGGATTCAGGCCATCTACAGTATAGTCTACCAGTTTGCCTGCAGCATTCGCATTCTTTTGTCTCCAGACTTTGAGATTAAGTTTCATATCTCTGATTTATATCGCTTTCGCTTTGTCTTAATACTTAATACTAAATACTTACTACTATTTGTAGCTCCGCACCTGCAGCTTGATATTCTCATACTTCAGTTCTTCTTTGTGCAGCTCAGGATCGGCACCTACACCTTTAAACTCCCAGGCTGCTACATAGAGATAGTTGGCGTCATCACGCTTGGCCTCGCCCTGCTCCTGGTACTCCTCGCGGAAGTGACCACCACAAGACTCGTTCCTATTCAGCGCGTCTATCACCATCAGCTCACCCAGCTCGAGGAAGTCTGCCACACGGCCAGCCTTATCCAGCTCAGGGTTAAAGTCATTCTGGTCGCCTGTTACCTTCACATCTTTCCAGAACTCTTCGCGCAGCTCCTGTATCAGCTTGCGGGCTTTGGTCAGGCCCTCAGCATTACGCGCCATACCGCAGTACTCCCACATGATCTTGCCGAGCTTGCGGTGGATATCCTCCACGGTCTGCTTGCCATTGATAGAGAGCAGCTTCTTCATGCGCTCATCAGCAGCCTTCGCCGCTTCCTCAAACGCAGGATGGTCCGTAGGGATGGCCTTAGTGAATATTTCTGCAGAGAGATAATTGCCGATAGTATATGGCAGGACAAAGTAGCCGTCTGCCAAGCCCTGCATCAGCGCAGAGGCGCCGAGGCGGTTTGCACCGTGATCGCTGAAGTTGGCCTCACCGAGGCAGTACAGGCCCTGTATCGAGGTCATCAGCTCATAGTCTACCCAGAGGCCACCCATCGTATAGTGTACGGCAGGGTAGATCTTCATCGGCGTCTTCAGCGGATCCTCATTAGTGATGTTCTGGTACATAGGGAAGAGCTCGCCGTAGCGGGCCTTCACTGTATCTATACCGAGGCGCTTGATAGCATCAGCAAAATCAAGGAACACACCGAAACCCGATGGCACGATACCGCGGCCATCATCACATGCTTCCTTCGCTGCACGTGATGCGATATCACGCGGGCAGAGATTGCCGAAAGAAGGGTACTTGCGCTCCAGATAGTAGTCGCGGTCTTCTTCTTTGATGTCTTCTGCACGTTTCTTGCCCTCGCGGATAGCCTTGGCATCCTCGCGGGTCTTAGGCACCCATACACGGCCGTCATTACGCAGGGACTCAGACATCAGCGTCAGCTTAGACTGGTAGTCTCCCGATACGGGTATACAGGTAGGGTGTATCTGAGTGTAACATGGATTGGCAAAGTAAGCGCCTTTCTTGTGCGCCTTCCATGCGGCTGTCACGTTGCTACCCATCGCATTGGTAGACAGGTAGAATACATTGCCATAGCCACCGGATGCGAGCACCACCGCATGACCAAAGTACCTCTCCAGCTTGCCGGTGATGAGGTTGCGCGCTATGATACCACGTGCCTTGCCATCTATGATCACCACATCTACCATCTCATGGCGGGAGTACATCTGTACATTGCCGAGGCCTATCTGCCTCTCCAGCGCCTGATAGGCACCGAGCAGGAGCTGCTGGCCGGTCTGGCCACGCGCGTAGAAAGTACGCGATACCTGCGCACCGCCAAAGGAGCGGTTGTCCAGGAGGCCTCCGTACTCACGGGCAAATGGTACACCCTGGGCCGTGCACTGGTCTATGATGTCCGTAGACACCTGCGCCAGGCGGTAGACATTGGCCTCGCGGGAGCGGAAGTCGCCCCCCTTGATCGTATCGTAGAAAAGGCGGTAAACAGAGTCACCGTCATTCTTGTAGTTCTTGGCAGAGTTGATACCGCCCTGCGCCGCGATAGAGTGCGCGCGCCGCGGCGAATCCTGAAAGCAGAATGCCTTCACCTTGTAGCCCAGCTCAGCGAGTGTAGCGGCTGCAGAGGCACCGGCCAGGCCCGTACCTACTACTATCACTTCTACCTTGCGCTTATTGGCAGGGTTTACGAGCTTGGCGTGCTCCTTGTATTCTTCCCACTTTTCCTGGAGTTTTCCCTCAGGTATTTTTGAGTCTAAAGCCATATCTTGATTAGTATTGAGTAGTGAGTATTAAGTATTGAGACAATACGCTTTTTATTTTCAAATCACATCACGCCGATGGTGCGCAGATAGATCACTATCGGCATCAGGGCAAAGATGAACGGTATCACGATGGCAAAGGCAGTACCCGCCATGTGTATCGCATTATTGTACTTGGTATGATTGAGGCCCAGTGACTGGAAGGCACTCCAGAAACCATGCAGCAGGTGGTATGCCAGCGCTACCTGCGCCAGTACATACAGGATCACCACCGGCAGGGAGCTGAATACCACTACCATCTCTGAGTAGAGGTCCAGCATCTGCACATTGAACTGCGGATGCGGCACCTCAGGCAGGCCGAGGAAACGCGACTTGAGCCAGAAATGATAGAGGTGCATGATCAGGAAGATGAGCAGCAGCGTACCGAGTATGGCCATGCTCCGGCTGTACCATGAGCTGTTTGCGTTTGGCTTATTGTAGGCATAGCCCTGCGGGCGGGCAGCACGATTCTGAAAGTACAGCATCAGGCCGTCTATGATATGCAGCAGCAGGCCGGCAAAGAGCACCACCTCCATGATACGGATGATGATATTGGTACCCATAAAGTGAGCATACTCATTGAATAGGGAGCCCGACCTGTCAAAAAATACCATCGCATTCACAAAGCAGTGTACTACCAGGAAGCTGATCAGGAAAAGTCCCGTCAGGCCCATGAGGTATTTTTTGCCTAGTGATGATTTGAAGAGGGCTGAAGATTTGTGCGTAGCAGCAGACATCTTGTGTTAGATTTTTGTTAATGCGGTGCCAAAATTAATGTACAGTCTGACAAATGAAAGGATTTTAAACCTTTATTGCGCGAACGGCCGCTTATTTAGAATGATTCAAATTAAGCCAGTATCAAAATCCGATCATTTTCACCTCATATAACAAGGCAAACAGCCGGTTTGTTTTCCATTTTCGTGCTCCTTTACACCTTGCCGTTTAATGATACATCCGCAAGCTTACCTGCTGAGGTATTCGGCTTATTTCTACCTTAGCCTCCTCAAAGCAAAAAGACATGTACACGATCAAAGATAAGCTGACGGAAGAATTGCAAAATATCGATGCAAACGGCCTCTACAAGCGCGAGCGCATCATCAGCACGCCACAAGATGCAGTGATCCGGCTGCAGGACGGCAGCGAGGTGATCAACTTCTGCGCAAACAACTACCTCGGCCTCTCCTCCCACCCGCGTGTGATAGCAGCAGCCAAGAAAGCGCTGGATACGCATGGCTTTGGCATGAGCTCGGTGCGGTTCATCTGCGGTACGCAGGATATACATAAAGAACTGGAGGCAAAGATCGCCTCCTTTCTCAATACCGAGGATACGATCCTCTACGCTGCCTGTTTCGATGCCAATGGCGGTGTCTTTGAGCCACTATTTGACGAAAATGACGCGATCATCTCTGATGCACTGAACCATGCCTCGATCATAGACGGCGTGCGTCTCTGCAAGGCCGTGCGCTACCGCTATGCCAATAATGACATGGCAGAGCTGGAGGAGTGCCTGAAAAAGTCACAGGCACAGAAGAACCGCATCATCGTGACAGATGGTGTCTTCTCTATGGATGGCTACGTAGCCCAGCTCGATAAGGTCTGCGACCTGGCAGATAAATACAATGCCATGGTCATGGTAGATGAGAGCCACGCCACCGGATTCATAGGCAGGACGGGCCGCGGCTCAGTAGAGCTGCGCCATGTGCTGGGCAGTGTAGACATCATCACAGGTACGCTGGGCAAGGCGCTCGGCGGTGCCATGGGTGGCTTTACCACCGGCAAGAAAGAGATCATAGACATGCTGCGGCAGCGTTCACGCCCGTACCTTTTCTCAAACTCGCTGGCACCATCCATAGCAGGTGCGGCCATAGAGGTATTTGATATGCTGAGCGAGAGTACTGCGCTACGAGACCAGCTGGAGTGGAATGTCAACTACTTTAAAACAGGCCTGAAGAAACTCGGCCTGGACTACAAAGATGGCGAGTCTGCCATCGTACCTGTCATGCTTTACGATGCCAAGCTGTCTCAGGTCTTTGCAGATGAGATGCTGAAAGAAGGTATCTATGTGATCGGCTTCTTCTTCCCGGTAGTACCAAAGGAACAGGCGCGCATCCGCGTGCAGCTCTCTGCTGCGCATAAACAGGAGCACCTGGACAAGGCGATCGCGGCTTTTGAAAAGGTGGGCAGGAAACTAGGCGTGATCAGGTGAGGCCTCAGGGAGAGTAAATAAAAAAGTAGCTCCCTGACCCGGCGCAGACTCCGCCCATATCCGGCCGCCGTGTTTATTGACAATATTCTTGACCAGTGCCAGGCCGAGGCCTGTCCCTTCAAAGTCTGAGCTACTATGCATACGCTGGAATAGCTGAAACATCTTTTCGGCAGCCTTTATGTCAAATCCGACACCGTTATCAGAAATATAGTACACAGCACCCTCATCAGAGTGGCGCACACCTATTTCTACACGCGGCTTCTCGCTCTTGTTAGAGTATTTGATGGCATTCGATACCAGATTGGCCCAAACCTCCCTCATGAGGCCGGCGTCACAGTTTGAGGTGCCGAGGTCATGTAGCACTATCTCAGGCATAGGCTGCCCGGTGAGCGCCATCAGCTGCTCATCTACCTTCTCTTGCACCATATGCGTCAGATCGGCAGGCTCACGATCCAGAGCTGCATGCGAGGCACGCGAAAATGCCAGCAGATCTGTGATCAATTGCTTCATCCTGCCGGTTTGCTTCACTATCACATCCATGAGGGTATGTGCATCTGTGGGTAGCTCTTGCTCGTATTCTCTCCTTAGCAGGCTTACATATCCTGCCAGTACGCGCAGTGGAGACTGGAGGTCATGCGCCGCGAGAGATGAAAACGACTCCAGGGCCCGGTTAGATTCTTCCAGTTGCTCTGTCCTTTCTTTTACCTTCTCCTCCAGAGACCGGTTCAGCTCAAACAGTTCGTCCTGTATCTTTTTGCGCTCGGTTATATCACGCAGGTTTGACACTATGGCATTGACTGCGGGGCTGTCCAGGTGGCTGATAGAGCTGGCCTCCATCCAGAGCCAGCTGCCGTTTTTGTGCCGGAGGCGCAGGATCATAAACATAGCCTTGCCCGGATTCTCATTGCACCAGGTCAGGTGCCCGATATTGGCAGGCAGCTCCTCCGGATGCATCAGCTCCAGCGCAGAGGTGCCCACCAGCTCTTCGGGCCTATATCCCAGCACCTCTACTACCGATGGGCTCATATAGCTGATATTGCCATCACTGCCCGAGAGGGCTATGATATCCTGGTTTTTCTCTATCAGGTACTTGAATCGCTGCTCGCTATGGGCCAGCGCTTCTGTGGCCTGCACCCGTACTGTGATATCACGAAAATTAGTGACCATGGCCTGTATGGCCGGATCGTCAAACTGATTACTAAGCATCAGCTCTATCCAGCGGTAGTTTCCATCCTTGTGGCGCATACGCACCTGTGTAGTAGCAAATAGCTGCCGCCCATCTATGATCTGCATCACCAGATCGTTGATAGCCGCTTTATCATCAGGATGGTATAGGTCTTGTGCAGTGCTCCCCACCATCTCCGCGGCTGTGTACCCCATGATATTCACTACAGACGGACTGATATAGATGAACCGCCGCTCCCGGTCAGACAGTGCCAGTCCCTCTTTGTTATTCTCTATCAGTGCGCGAAATCTCTTTTCACTGTTTTGCAGGCGCTCCTCTGCCTGCTTCTGAGCGGTTACATCACGGAAGTTAGTGACCATTGCCTTTACCGCCGGATTGTCAAACTGATTGGTAGCAGTGATCTCTACCCAGCGGGATGAGCCATCTTTGTGCCGTGCCCGTAGTACACGCGAAATACTGGCACCCGGAGGTATCTGAGCCTTTTCTACCTTCGCCTCACCGGTGGCATCAGGGTGGCGGAATATAGCAGCCGTCTGACCCAGCAGTTCGGCCTGTGTATAGCCCAAAATAGCGGTGATAGCCGGACTCACATATTGGATGACACCGTCTTTATCCGCCAGGGCGACACCGTCTTTACTTTTTTCTATGAGTGCCCTGAACCTTTGTTCATTATCGCGCAGCGCCTGCTGTGCATTTTTGCGCTCAGTGATGTCCCGGTTCACTCCATCTACCCGTACTATTTCTCTTTTGTCATTCAGAGTGGGGGTGACACAGGCCTCTATCCAGCGTATGCGCCCGTCTCTGTGCCTGATACGATACTCCACGGTACTGACCTGACCGGTCAGCATCATGTCATTCAGGTCATCTATTGTGTGCTTGTCTTCAGGCAGTATCAGCTCATACCACAGATAGCTTCTCCTGATAAATTCCTCAGAGGTATATCCGTACACTTTGTAGCATGCCTCTGACCACTGCATGATCTGGTAGGGATTGCGGCGTGCGCTATAGATCACCTCGTCTATATTATTGAAGACCCTGGTCAGCTCCGCATTTGCCTGCTCCAGCTGGAGTTTTGCCTCTACATGTCCGGATATATCCCGGTAGTTGCAGATCACGCCCCGGATCCTGGGGTCATCGAGCTTATTGATCGCGGTACCCTCTATGCAGAGGTAGTGCCCATCGAGATGCCGGTGGCGCCATCGTGCGTGAAACCTGACAGACGGCGTATTCAGCACTTCGCGAAAAGTAGCAAGAATGGAGTCCCTGTCATCAGGATGTATCAGCTCAGTAGCCTCAGGAGTGAAGATATCTCTCGGTTCATAGCCGAATACCGTGAGGTGAGACGTAGTACTGAAAATGATTCTCCCCTGGCTGTCAAAAATGGTGATAATGTCCTTGCCATATTCTACCATGGCATGGAGTATATCGGTGATGGACCCGGAGAGAGATTCGTTTTCCCGACTCATTCTTTTTAAATGTATTTTCGATAAAGTAAGAGCAGGGTTGCAACAAGTCAAATGACCTACATCATATTAAACACTGATCAACAATGAATTACAAGTATCTTATTGTATTTTCTCTTCTTTTTCTTGCATTGACGGCATGCGATCCCGCAGCCAAACGCCAGGAAGAGCAGCAACAGATAGCCCCCTCAAAGCAATTGGTACCATCAGCGCCTGCTACTGAGGGCCACCAGACACTCATAGATCCCGATACCAAGCTCATCTATACGAAGCACGCCCGCTGCCGGATGTCTTGCCGCCATATCTCAGAGGCAGATATCCGTGAGGTACTGCGCGAGGGCCATATCAACGAGGCCAAGAGCAAACAAGAGCCCGGCCGCTGCCCGGCCTACGCCATAGAGGACGAGCGCAATAGCGACCACATCCGCCTCCGCATCGTCTTTGCTAAATGTGAGAATGAAGTAAAGGTGGTGACCTGTATAGACAGGGATGATGAGTTTGCGTGTGACTGCAAGTGATCCTGTGGCAGATGTCAGGTGGCTGGAGGTGCAGAAAACTTAAAAAGTCTTAATCCTCTGTTTATACTGTAACCCTTTCGCAATCTTTTGTGTCTCGGGCGTTTATCCCAGCTATGAGCATACGAAAGGAACAAGCCTACGCTTACCTCATCCTCTGCCTGCGGTGGTACCTAGCCATCTATATGGCAGACTATGGGATCTCAAAGATCACAGGAGAGCAGTTTGGCGTCTGGGACACATCCATTCTATCGAAACCCTTAAAAGACGTTGACACCTTCCATCTCGCCTGGCATCTATTTGGCCGGAGTGCCGTTTTCAACTGGGTGGTAGGGCTGACGCAGATTGGCGGCGCCATTCTCATCGTCATTCCCCGCACCCGCTTGATCGGAGCCTTGGTACTACTGCCAGTTTTGGCCCATATCTTCCTGATAGATGTATGCTTTACCATGGGCATGTTTGGTATGGCGTTGCCGATACGGCTGGCAGGTATGCTAGGCTGCGACCTGGCTATCCTCTGGTATGACCGTGAAGTCGTGGCACGGGCATGGCGGGCACTGGTATCCGGAGGGTTTACATTCCGCTATAAGTGGTGGCTTTATGCACTGGTGCCTGTCATAGGTTTCCTGATGGACTTCATACTCGGTATTCTCTTTTGGCCTGTCAAATTATTACTGACCTGGTTATTTATATGGCATAAATGGTAGTGGTTCCTCCATTGATCAGCGCCTGATACCAGCTCAAATATCTTTACTTTTTCGCCTAGACCATAGCTTGATGATCACTCCCAGTATAACTGCACCAACTAAAATGATCGCCACAGTCCATAGCGAGTGAGCGTTATCCGGTCCCAGCAAACTTCGGCAGGTACGATACCAGATATATCCCCACGTGCATATCCAGGCCGCGGCTATTAGCGCCCAGCCCGCAATATCAAGCAGTAGATGTTTGGCTTTCCTGGAAACCATCAGAAAGGAATGCTCTACTTCTCAAAGATATAAGTGTACCCTTCTACAAGCTGAGGTAGGGGAAAGGATGCAGTACTGATCAGCTTGTAACCCTCTGCATACAGCTCCGCAAAGGTATGGTTGATCTTGATATTGTTTTGATTTTCGTCCTCGGCTGTAAATCGTTGGATACCGAAACCGGCTAAACTTATTACTACTGGTTTATCTGCATTACCCTTCGAAATAACTATCCGGCTATCCATAGGACTCATGGCGCTAGTGTGGGCTATGGTCACCTTCATCACACAAAACTCTTTGGTCTGCTGAGCCGTGGCTGTAGCCATGCTAAAGATAAAGGCGCATAAGAGACAGGAGTAAAGTACAGTTTTCATATTTATGACTGTTTTTGATTTAATAAGGCTACCCATGCACCGCCAGAGATATCTCTAGCAGCAGCTCGGGCTGCTTCTCCAGTACGTTACCGACCACTATCAGATTGGAGCCTGCCTGGGCCAGCGCCTCGGCCTGCTCAGGAGTACGTATACCCCCGCCAGTGATGATGGGTATGGAGATGGCCTTTCTGACGGCTGTCAGCATCTCCGCAGGGATGCTTTGCCTGGCCCCGCTGCCAGCCTCCATATAGATTGCACGCAGGCCCAGCAGTTCGCCGGCCATGGCGGTAGCTACGGCTATATCGGCCTTGTCATGAGGTATGGGCACGGTCTGGGTCATGTAGGAGGTGGTAGACACCCTGCCGCCATCTATCAGCATGTAGCCGGTAGGTATCACCTCCAGGCCGGACTCGCGGATATGCGGGGCGGCTACCACATGCTGGCCTATCAGGTACTCAGGATTGCGGCCGGAGATCAGGCTCAGCAGCAGGATGGCGTCTGCCGAGCGGCTGACCTGGTAGTTATTGCCCGGGAAGATGACCACCGGTGCAGCGGTCTCCTTTTTCAGTAGCCGGATAGTTTCCTCGAAGCGGTCCTCCAGCAGCAGGCTGCCACCCACCAGTACCATATCTACCCGCGCAGAGTTGATCCGGTCGGTCATATCGCGGAGGCTGTCCGGGGTCTGATTGTCAGGGTCTATGAGCACTGCCAGCCGCGCGCGGCCGGTATCGAGCTGTGAGTAAACGGTTTTAGTCATTTTTAGGATTTCCCGTCATGCAGAGTACCCTGACCAGCAGGCTGTCTCCGTGAAATATGCTGTATCTTTGTAACCGTAAAGGTGCAGAAAAATATCGGGGATTTAGCGTTTTCGCAGGCCAGTACAAGGGTCCCTGCTGACCCAACAAAACCAACTATTTTTTTCCCCATTTTATCCACTTTGTCTTTTCCACAGGCTGGAATCAAGCACTGTCCATGATTTGATATTTATCGGCTACCCTTTGCACAAAGTTTGTTGATAAAAGCACTGGCTTTATTTTCCTGACAGGAATAAATTCGGGATACCAAACAGCAGATATCTACCACTTAACAATACAATAATAGACTCTAAATATACCCTTAAAGATTATGGCAAAGAAAACAACAGCAAAAGGCCAATCCACCGGCCAGAAAGGACTAGCCGTCGACAGATATTACACTAAAGATGGTGTATCAGCATACGACCTCTTCCAATATGAGCTGCGCAGCTCGGTGATCAGAAATCCTGCCGGTGACGCAGTATTTGAAATGCATAATGTAGAGGTGCCAGCCCAGTGGAGCCAGGTAGCTACAGATATATTAGCACAAAAGTACTTCCGCCGCGCCGGCGTACCTCAGGCTGATGGCAGCCTGGGCGGCGAGCGCTCTATCAAGCAGGTGGCACACCGCCTGGCCGACTGCTGGAGGCAGTGGGGCGAGAAGTATGGCTATTTCGCTTCATCTAAGGATGCATCCGTATTCTATGATGAGCTGGTATACTCCCTGCTGGGCCAGATGGCAGCGCCAAACAGCCCTCAGTGGTTTAATACTGGCCTCTATACTGCATATGGTATAGCCGGCAAGCCTCAGGGCCACTACTATGTAGACCCGGATACAGGCAAACTGTCAGAATCTACCTCTGCCTATGAGCGTCCGCAGCCACATGCCTGCTTCATCCTGTCTGTGACAGATGACCTGGTGAATGAAGGCGGTATCATGGACCTCTGGACCCGCGAGGCCCGTATCTTCAAATATGGCTCAGGTGTAGGTACTAACTTCTCCGGCATCCGCGGCGAGGGTGAGAAACTCTCCGGTGGCGGTACATCATCAGGCCTCATGAGCTTCCTCAAGATAGGTGACAGCGCTGCAGGTGCTATCAAGTCCGGCGGTACTACCCGCCGTGCAGCCAAGATGGTCTGCCTCGACCTGGATCACCCGGAGGTGGTAGACTTCATAGAGTGGAAGATGAAAGAAGAGGACAAGGTAAAGGCCCTCATCGATGCAGGCTATAGCAATCACTACGAAGGCGAGGCATACCGCACGGTAGCCGGACAGAACTCCAATAACTCTGTACGTGTACCAAACTCTTTCTTTAAAACGCTGGAAGAGGGTGGCAACTGGGCACTGAAGGCCCGCACCGATGGCCGCACTATGCGCTCTATCCCTGCCCGCGAACTGTGGGACAAGGTAGGTATGGCTGCATGGCGCTGCGCTGATCCGGGTGTACAGTTTGACACCACTATCAATGAGTGGCACACCTGCCCAGAGGACGGCCCTATCCGCGCATCTAACCCATGCTCGGAGTATATGTTCCTCGATAATACTGCCTGCAACCTGGCTTCTTTCAACCTGATGAAGTTCTATGATGTAGATACCCTGACACTGGATGTCAAGGGCTTCGAGCACATGAGCCGCATCTGGACCATGGTACTGGAGATCTCCGTACTGATGGCACAGTTCCCGTCTAAGGAGGTAGCCCAGCTGTCTTATGAGTTCCGTACACTCGGCCTCGGCTTTGCCAACCTTGGCACCCTGCTCATGGTATCAGGCATAGCCTATGACAGTGACAAGGCCCGCGCGATAGGCGGCGCTATCACAGCTATTATGACCGGTACATCGTACAAGACATCTGCAGAGATGGCCTCCGTACTCGGACCATTTGCCGGCTATGAGCGCAATAAGAAACACATGATGCGCGTGATGAGGAATCACCGCTATGCAGCATACAATGCCAGCCCTGAGACCTACGAAGGACTGGATGTAAAGCCGGTAGGTATAGACCAGCGCCAGTGCCCTGACTATCTGCTCACCGCTGCCTGCAATGCATGGGACGAGGCACTCCAGCTCGGCGAGAAGTATGGCTACCGCAATGCCCAGACCACAGTGATAGCACCTACAGGTACTATCGGCCTGGTCATGGACTGCGATACCACAGGTGTAGAGCCTGATTTCGCACTCGTGAAGTTCAAGAAGCTCTCCGGTGGTGGCTACTTCAAGATCGTAAATGAGTCTGTACCATTTGCGCTGAAGAATCTGGGCTACTCCCCATCTGAGGTAGACGCTATCGTGAAATATGCCAAGGGCCACGGCAGCCTGTATGGATGCCCGGCTATCAACCCTGACTCGCTCCGCGCAAAGGGCTTTGATGCTACTGATATAGAGAAGGTAGAAGCTGGCCTGCCGGCGGCGTTTGACGTGACCTTCGCGTTTAACGTATACAGCCTCGGTGAGGCTACCCTGCAGCGCCTCGGCTTTACTGCAGAGCAGTACAATAGCGGCAAATTTAACCTCCTCCGCGAGCTGGGCTTCAGCAAGGCTGAGATCGAGGCTGCAAACGAGTATGTATGCGGCGCGATGACCGTAGAGGGCGCACCATACCTCAAGGAAGAGCACCTGCCGGTATTTGATACTGCCAATAAGTGCGGTACCAAGGGCACCCGCTATATCCACGCCAATGGCCACATCCGCATGATGGGTGCTGTACAGCCATTCATCAGCGGTGCGATATCCAAGACGATCAACCTGCCAAACGAAGCTACCGTAGAAGATATACAGCAGTCATACGAACTCTCCTGGA
Source organism: uncultured Chitinophagaceae bacterium (assembly GCA_964537475.1). Classification (GTDB taxonomy): domain Bacteria; phylum Bacteroidota; class Bacteroidia; order Chitinophagales; family LD1; genus UBA1941. The sequence goes on from CAZIBY010000001.1 coordinate 1,137,800, forward strand.
AGCTCGGCCTGAAGGCTAACGCCCTCTACCGTGACGGATGCAAGCTCTCCCAGCCACTTTCCAACAAGAAGGACGAGGAGAAGGAAGAAAAGGCTACTACTACCACCGCTACTGCTGCACCGGCTGCTTCTACAGAGATGTTTAGCAAGCTGACCCCTGAGCAGGTGCTCGAGGCTGCCCGCGTACTGATGCAGGAGTCTACAGACACCAGCTTCAAGCGTGCCCTCTCCCGCATCGTAGAGAAGAAGGCCCTGCCTCACCGCCGCAATGGATTTACCCAAAAGGCAAAGGTGGGCGGACAGACCGTCTTCGTACGCACAGGTGAGTACAGCGATAGCACCCTTGGTGAGATCTTCATCGATATGCACAAGGAGGGCGCATCCTTCCGCTCACTGATGAACTGCTTTGCTATCTCCGTATCCATAGGCCTGCAGTATGGCGTGCCGCTGGAGGAGTTTGTCAATAAGTTCACCTTCACGCGCTTTGAGCCTAGCGGCATGGTAGACCACCCGAATATCAAGAATGCAAGCTCTATCGTAGACTATATCTTCCGCCTCCTGGCGTTTGAGTACCTGGGCCGCACAGACCTCGTGCATGTCACTCCTAGTGAGCTGGCCAGCCGCGAGGTGAGCACCCTGGACCTCACCACAGACATAGAAGAAGATACCGTAAGGCCTGTACACCCTGAGATGATAGAGAAGCCTAAGGCACAACCTGCACAGGAGCCTAAGGTAATGAAGCTGGCCGCACAGCCAGCCCTGAGCAACCTCAATAACCACTTGAAGGATATGGGCGGCGATGCGCCACCGTGCAACGTGTGCGGCAACATCACCCTCCGCTCCGGCACCTGCTACAAGTGCCTCAACTGCGGCAACAGCATGGGCTGCTCATAGTCCTGTTGTTAGTTCCGGGGGGCAGTTGACAGGAAATACATTTAGCACACATCATACAAGCCCCATTTCGTGAGAGATGGGGCTTTTTTTGATTTTTCCAACCTTACCTTTTGTATTAAGTATTAAGCCCCATCGGGGCGATAATATTCCAGCGCAGGGCATCGCCCTGCGAAAAATATCGTAACATGTATCGAGCCCTGAAGGGGCGATAATATCCCGGAGGAGGGCATCGCCCTGCGGCTTTCGAGACCTGACCACCAAAATAGGGTATGGCGATGCCATACCCTGATATATCACGCCCCTTCAGGGCTAACCGCCACACGCAGTAATCAAAAATTGAGCTTACATTTGAGTATGGCACAATCCCTATCGAAAATATACCTCCATATTGTATTTAGCACCAAGAACAGAGAACCTATGATAGATACCACCATAGAGAGTGAACTCCATAAATACCTGGGTAGCGTCTGCGTAGCGTTGGAATGCACACCGGTACAGATAGGCGGCTATACGGATCATGTACATGTGCTATGCATGCTTTCCAGAAAAATAGCCGTAATAAAGCTGGCAGAAGAAATCAAGAAGGCATCTAGCAAATGGATAAAAACCAAAGCTGACAAGTATGCACATTTCTATTGGCAGGATGGGTATGCCGCTTTCGCGGTAGGAAGATCGGAATTAGACAGAGTCATCTCCTACATTCAGAAGCAACATGAACATCACAACCAAAGCTCCTATCAGGATGAATGCCGCAAACTTTTTAAAAGATATGACTTGGAATATGACGAAAAGTATGTGTGGGATTGACCTAGACCACGCACCCACCGGAAGAACCGCTTTTGAGCTCGTCCGCAACTAGTATACAAATAATCTCGGGCTCGCCGTTGCTGGTCGCCCGACCAGCAACAGCGCAATAGCACCACAACAGGCTCTCCCTCCTCCGCCCGGGAGAAAGGAGATGTCCGCCGCGGCGGACAGAGGGATGGGGACCACGCTGGGCGCCATCCCACCCATTCACACCCCATATTTTGTTCGTTCGTTCGCTACCCTTAGTGTGAGCGAACGAACGAACAAATCTTCACCCTCATTCAGCGCACATTTATTGAAATAAACACATATAAAATTGTTGTTTTTACCAAAGTTTGCGCCTTGTTGTTCTATATGACCCCGATAAGTGTAAACAATGTCTTTAATTATGCCGGAAATAACCCGGAATGACATTGGACGAGATAGAGCAGGAGTTTGAACCCATTTTAGAAACCATCATGCAGGCGCATCAGATCAGGGTGCCATACGATAGCCTTTTCACTGATAAAGATGTAAGTGTCAAAGCAGAGAGCGCTACTGCCGCCTTTGTGCTCGATCTCAATGCCGCCCTGCACAAACTCTACCGCAAATATCCTCAATACACCTCTGCCGAGATACAGAAAGCGCTACGCAAAATGATCTCAAAGTATCAGAATAATGTAGTGATCATTGAGAATAAGAGATGATGTACAATGAGAATACTCCTCTTTGCTGAGGTCTCAGATAGATACAAATGAAATGACTCTCGGCACAATTCATTAAATTAGCCTATACAATCTGCTGTATGAGTACGCTCACTATAGACAATAAGGAATATATCGTGCTTTCTAAAGAAGAGTACGAGGCGCTCCGGACCAAGGCCGCCAGCAAAGCTACGCCGACCCGCAAGCTATCCTTGAAACAAGGTAAAAGGCTGGCACATCAGCTCATAGATTCATGGGCAAAAGGAAAGTAACCATACGACTTCAGTCTCCCCAAAACCTCCACTAGACTGCTCTCTATTTTTGTTCGTTCGTTCGCTGCGCCTAGGGGTAACGAACGAACGAACACCGTTCCGGTGTGGTGAGTAAGTAATCATTGTATTTATCCCGCACAGGAGAGTTCCTGACTGACGGACCTCCATCTACCCCATACAAAATCTACGGTAAGTAACCCCCTTATCTGTCCTTCCCCTCCCGCGTGATAGTGCGTTCCTTTGCTGTCGCAAAAAGCATTTATCACTTAAAAACAAAAAAATGAAATTCAAAACTTTACCCTCTATCCTCATCGGTGCGGCCATGCTGATCGGCGAAGGTGCACAGGCCCAGTGGGCACAACTCGGCACCGGCAATGATACCATCGCAGCTGGCTCTTATGATATCAATACACTGTGTAGTGATGCCTCCGGCAATATCTACGCCGCAGGCCAGTTCATAGATGCCGGCTCCAATCAGTATGTGGCCAAATGGAATGGCACGAACTGGGCGGAGATGGGCACAGGCAATAATTCCCTCAGCGCCAATGGCGATATCTACAGCATCTGCAGTGACCCATCCGGCAATATCTATGCGGCGGGTCACTTTACCGACGCCGGAGGCATGGCCTATGTAGCCAAATGGAACGGCTCTGCCTGGACCGAGCTGGGAGGTAGCTCCGGTTTTGGCGCTACGCTGGTACAGAGTATCAGCAGCATCGCATCAGATGCGCAGGGCAATATCTATGCAGCGGGCGAGATCGCTTTTCTCTCGGGCTCTAACATCTACTATCAGGTAATGAAGTGGGACGGTACTGCATGGACGACGGTGGGAGGCGCTTCCAATGCCCTCAATGCCAATAACGCTATCACCGCTATGACTGTCGATGCCTCGGGCAATGTCTATGCGACAGGTAACTTTACTAACGCCACCATCAGTACGGGCCATCCATACCTGGCCAAGTTTAACGGCACCTCATGGTCAGAGGTGGGCGCAGGCTCCGGTGCACTCAATATTCCTTTTGGAGATTATGGCAATACGATCGCTGTCAGTGGCTCCAATGTGTATGTGGCAGGCACGTTTCGTGATGCAGGCGGCAAATACTATGTGGCCCACTATGACGGCAGTACATGGAGCGAACTCGGTGGCACCGCCTCTTTTGGCGCCAGCGTACTGGACAATCCGGTCAAGAGCGTAGTGGTAGACGGCTCCGGCAATGTATACGCTGCAGGTGAGCTGATAGATGCTAATACCGCACATAGTGTAGTAGAAAAATGGAATGGCAGCTCATGGTCAAACTTCGGCCACTATGACAACCTGGCCCAGGACAATGCAGGCATCAATACAATGATATACGCTCACAACCTGTGGTATGTGGCGGGTGGTAATCAAAATACAAGTGGTAGCCGCTTCGTAGCGAAATATGATGGACAGGGTAGCAATAACGCCATCAGCGAGCTGGACGGCCACACCATGACAGTTTATCCGAATCCGATGAGCAATCTTTTCAATGTGCGCTTTGACCAGGCCATCACTGCCACTATTACTGTGACAGACGTGACAGGCCAGCAAGTAGCTACTACTGAGCTGAATGAGCAAGCAGCTACCCAGATCCCCACAGGCAGCTTTGCCGCTGGTATCTATCTGGTAAAAGTAACAACCGCTACCGGTGCCACACAAACCATGAAACTCGTGAAAGAATAAGACCCGTCCACCTAAAAACCAATCCCAAGAACGCACAGCCCTGCCCTCACCGGCGGGGCTTTGTGCTTTTATAGTTTGCTATCTTAGCTACATGAGATTTCTGAACACGCTTACTATCCTGGCTTTAGTCTTTTCATCCGGATGCAATAGTCGAGGGTCAGTAAATATCGATGCCACCCCACTGGATACAGCGAGTCACAGCGCAGCGCCTGATACTGGCGCTCGCAAAGCAGAGGCTTCCGCTGCATCGTTTCTACCATTATATAAAGATACTGTACTAGGCCTGCAGGAAATACTAAAGTCAGCCTACTCATACAGTGGCTGTGAAGGTGTCTACGCTATAGATACTGCGAGGTTAGATCGTAGCCAGTTTTTATTCAGGACAGATCTGGTTAATCACTTTGCCGAGATACAGGTAGATAATCAAAACATCTATCTGGTGGAGGATACTGCTAAAACAAAATCAGCAGGCAGCGATCAGGACTACACCCAAATTTTTGAAGGCGGTAGCTACAAGGCAGTCATACACTTGCATCAGGTACGCCAGTATGATGAGGGAGGGAGGTATCAGGGCACACTGGAGGTGGAGAAAGACGACCGCAAGACCATCATCCCTATTATCGGCGACTCAGGCTGCTAATCCCGATCAAAACTCCGCATGCAGCCTCATGGCAAAGGCATTGACAGGGCCACGGTCTTTGTTATAGCCGGGATTCAGTACAAACTGGTAGTCCGGCGTGATAAAGATGTAGTCCTTGTACACTGCAAAAGAGTAATACAGCTCTGTGATGAATTCCTGCGCATAGTTTAACCTGCCATCACCTATGATAAAGCCATAGCCGCCCTTAGCCAGGTAATTCTGGTGTGCCTTTGAGATACCATTGGTCACGACAGACAGGCCGATATTATCCAGTGGGCGCTTCCAGTATTTGCCGCTGGTCATGGCACCCGCGCTGAATGAATTATCTATCTCTGTGAATACCCACGTCTCATTCTGCCCGTCATTCCAGCTATAGCGGGCAAAGACCGTAGCCTCCGGCGTGACCTGCTGCTCGGCATTGATACCAAAGCCGGCCTTGCTGCGGGAGTATTTCCGCGTAGCGGTGATATCCGGTGTGTCCATCAGGGTAGCGAGCTGGTAGCTACCCATATTGGCCACATTGAGGAAACCGAGTAGTCGCACGGTACCTGTCAGTCCGTTCTTTAGTTTCCAGCCGCCCTCTGCCTCCAGTACGTGAGCCAGCGCCTGACGCGGATCATAGTTCATATTAGATGCATTGGCAGATTTGGGCAGCGTGGCAAAAGAATACCTCAGCCCCCACTGTTTGTGTTTCCACTCTGCCACAAACCCATAGGTGTAGCCACGCGTGTTGGCCGGATAGTCCCAGGCACCCGCACCCATCAGCGACCAGTTGAGAAACTGCCGACGCGCATCATGAGCTACGCTATTATTATCAAAGTAGTCTGCTATATTGATCCTGCCCACCAGAAAGGAGAGGTAAGACACAGGCCGCTTCACATGCAGCTGGTTGAAGTCATTGTCCACCCACTCGTATTCTTTGCTCAGTGCTATATACTGGCGCAGGAAGAGACGCGCCACATAGACCTTGGGCGTAGCAGACCCTACACGAAATGTTTCTCCATTCAGCGCGCCGGCCACTCCGAGCGCCTGGCTCAGGCCCTCGCCCCCTGATATCTCAGGGTTGAAATAAAACTCTGCCCCTTTCCACAGCCGCACTCCGGCAAATAGAGTAGTAGTGATAGACACCTTGGCCCCCTCGTGAGAGCGTAGGCTATTCTGCCCGCTATATGGATCGGCAAAGGCAGGGTGCCACTGGCCTATGACAGTAGATTGAAAGTGGATATTCCATCGCTGCTGCCTGATGGTATCCGTAGCCGTGATCTGCGCCATAGCGGAATGGCACAGTGAGACCCATACCATTAGCGTAAAGAGTTTATTCAAGGGAGGGAGCCGGGGGATTGGTTATCCTGCAATATTAATATAATATCTATCAAGCATTCCGCTGTTTCATAAGACAATGGTCTTCAGACCGTCCTTTAATGGTGCAACTCCACTTTTTTAACAGGTTTTTCTTTTTATCTGAAACAAAATGAAACGGGTAGCCGTAAACGTGAGTAAGAAAAACATAAACAATGAAAAAAACCTACCTTTTGATCTTATCATCCATGCTGGCTGCAGCCTCCTTTGCGCAGTCTACCGGCCGGATGGTCCTAAACTCCGCAGGAGGTACCATAGGTACTCCGGGTAGCATACAGCTGCTGATGTCTGTAGGCGAGCCGGTAGTAGGTATGGTAGAGACCAGAGACGCCGGTGTATCACAGGGATTTCTGGTGGCCAGCCGCTCTATAGTCAATACTGAAGAAACGACGGGTATCACAGAGGCCCCATCTGAGGCAGCTACCGTATATCCTAACCCGTTCTCTACGCGGGTGCATGTAGCATCGCTGGACGACAACATACACATCTATGTATTTAACATGGTAGGCCAGCAGGTCTACAGCGGAGACTATGAGGCGTCAGGCGCTGATCTCTCCAGCCTCGCACCAGGCGTATATGTGCTCCAGGCTATGTCAAAGGATAAATCAATTATAAACACCAAAATCACAAAACAATAACAATGAGAAAAATTACCCTGTCCCTCTTTGCTCTGCTCGTGACGATAGTCGCGTATTGCGGAGCCCCACAGGCCTTCAACTACCAGGCCGTAGCTACCGGGCCTACTGGCGCTCCGGTGAAGCTGAAAAGCGTAGCCCTGCGTCTCTCTATCCTGGATGGTAGCCCTACAGGCACTGTATCCTACCAGGAAAGGCAGACAGCCACTACTGACAACTCCGGTCTCGTAAACCTGCAGATAGGCAACGGTACCGTACTGTCCGGCACCTTCTCTACTATCGCATGGTCCAAGGGTACATTCTACCTGAAGGCTGAGATCGACACCACAGGCGGCACCAGCTACATCACCGTAGGTACCGTACAGTTTCTCTCAGTACCATATGCACAGTATGCAGACAAGAGCAACATCGCTTCTCCTGACTTCCCGGATGGTATCACAGGCGTGACTCCTGTACGTCTCGATGGCAGCTTCAACTATGTAGTACCTACCGGCAAGACACTGTATGTGACTCAACTGACTCACAATGGCAGCGGCTCATGCTCTGACTATGGTGCAGTAGTAAACGGTGTCTTCCTCGCCTCCGGCAATGCCATGAGCCCTACAGGCGGCTCTGCAGTAGGCCAGGCATATACAGGCTACGTAAACAATAAGGCATCCAGCGAGTATCCGCTCACTATCCCTGAGGGCAATGCGATCACATCTACCTCTTGCGGTTCATCCCTGGTAGGTTTCACAGTGCCAAAGAGCCACTCATGGGTACTCTTTGACCTCAACACCGGCAACTATACTGTACCGGCAGGCAAGGTACTCGTGATCAAGAACTTCATAGGTGGCGCAGCCGCAGCATGGAATGGCTACTACACTGTAAACGGTATGACCACAGTGTTCAATAAGATGCCGACATTCGCTGATGCAGCTCAGACAGTATCTGTATCAGGCCTCTCAGGCTCCCTGCTGATGATGGGCTATCTGAAAGATAAATAAGAAATACAATGAAGGTCAGAGAGGGTGAGATGCCCTCTTTAGCCTGTCATTCACAGCTCTGCCAAGACCTCCCTCCGGGAGGTCTTTTGCTATTATGACATCTGCATCTGTAGCATCCATCTCGCGCATAGCGGCAAAGAGCCGCTTAGCAGCTTCATCTATACTGCCTCCGAGGCTGAGGATATACTGATATGGTACATCATAGCTCTCTGCGAAACTGATAACGGCTATCTTCTTGCCCTGATACTGCCTGATGAGCGTAGGGATATCTCCTATCACGAGTGGCTTGCGCGGAGCGTAGTGAGAGGTGAGCATACCAGGTGCAGATGGATCTGACGAGCTGCTGGTAGCTACCTGTACCTCTCCTGCCAGCGCCTGTATCTCCTCCAGTGCCAGACCACCCAGGCGGTATACCACGATCGTATCGCCCTCCATACCCACTATGGTAGACTCTATGCCTACACGGCACTCACCGCCATCCAGTATGTAGGGCACTTTATCACGCATCTGCGCATAGACATGCTGCGCAGTAGTGGGGCTGATATAGCCAAAAGGATTGGCACTCGGCGCCGCCAGCGGAAAGTCAATGCTGCGCAGCAGCTCCAGTGCTACCTCATGCTGCGGTATGCGAAAGGCGGCCCGCTCCAGGCCCGATGTCACGATGTCCGGTATCGCATTCTGGCGCGGCAATAGCACCGTGAGCGGCCCCGGCATATACCGCTCCATCAGTGGCAGCAGCCGCGCAGGTATGTCGGTCACGTATTTCCTGATCTCATCTATGGAGTGGGTATGGGCTATCAGCGGATCAAAGAAGGGGCGCTCCTTGGCCTTAAATATTTTGATCACTGCATCTTCATTCAGCGCATTGCCGGCCAGGCCATAGACCGTCTCCGTGGGGATGGCCACCAGCTCTCCTGCGCGCAGTATCTCTGCAGCGGCCTTTATATCATGTCCTATCACCGTACTCATGCGCGATCAGAAGTGCTTTTTAGTTTCACGCCGCCAAAACTATGGATTTTTTTGACCGCAATGATCGGCAGTCCCTTGTTCTTATTTCAAGAGAGACTGAGTGAGGTAAGGCGTATCAGTACGGCGCAAGGAGTACTCATACTTTCCACCTCCTGCAGAAATACCTATCTTGGACAGCACAATACTGATGCAATGATACTCGTAGCAGACTCAGGCTCTACCAAGACGAGCTGGCTCACCCGCAGCGGTGACCTGATAGAAACGATCGGACTGAACCCCTTTTACTATCCATCTGATGCCATCTACCGTGAGCTGATGAAAAGCGACGGCCTCCATGCTATACGCGAGGCGGTCACACAGATCTGGTTTTACGGCTCGGGCGTCTCCAGCCCGGAGCGCATAGACATAGTCTATCAGGGGCTGAAGAAATTCTTTCCCGCGGCAGAGATCCATGTAGACCATGACATGATGGGAGCCTGCATAGCCACTTATGAGGGGCGCCCATGCATAGTAGGCATACTCGGCACAGGGTCCAATGCCTGCGTATATGATGGCGGCAAAATAGACTACACCATACAGCGGGGCATGGGCTACATACTCGGCGATGAGGCCAGCGGCAGCTATTTTGGCCGCAAACTGCTGCAGGCTTTTCTGTATAAAGAATTGCCGCAGGCTACGTATGACTTTATGCTAAAGACCTATGACCTGACCAAAGAGAAAATACTCTGGGCGGTGTACAATGAGCCACATGCCAATGTCTATATGGCAAGCTTCGCCAAAGTACTCACTACAGGCCCGGACAGGGAGTATATGGAGCAGCTGGTGCTGGATGGCTTCCGCGAGTTTTTTGAGCATGATGTGAAGTGCTTTGCCGGCTATGAAGGGATGCCGGTACATTTTGTAGGGTCTATAGCTTATCACTTTCGCAGGGAGCTGGAGCAGGTGGCCCGCGAGTACAGGTGCACGCTGGGCGCTGTAGACAGGCAGCCGGTATACAAAATACTGGAATACCATGAGCGTCAGGCGCTAAAAGCATAATGCTTCAAAATATTTGTAAAAGGGTAGCATATACCTCTTCATTGCATTACCTTTGCACCGCCAAAACAAGATCCCCCCTTATTTTGGAGTAGTATCAGACCTGCCCAGACGGCATGTGCTTTGCTTTTATCTAATGTCAATGAGGGATCATGAAAGAAAGTTTTGAGGAGCAGACAACGATTTTTTTAAGTATAGTCAAGTGGATCACGCTTGCGGTGATCATAGGCGTACTGGTGGGTGGATCCACCACTGTCTTCCTCAAGCTCCTGCAGATCAGCACCGGCTATTCCTACGAGATTCCCTATTACTACATATCCCTGCCTTTCATTTTTGTGCTCTGCACGTTTATGATCAATAAGCTGGCACCCCAGTCCAAAGGTCACGGTACGGAGAAGGTGATAGAAGCTGTACACAAGCGCAATGGCAAGATCAATGTAGGCGTGATACCTATCAAGCTTTTCACTACCATCATCACGATAGCGGCGGGTGGCTCTGTGGGCAAGGAGGGACCGAGCGGACAGATCGGTGCAGGCCTCGCTTCTCTTTTCTCAGATATCTTCCGCCTGGATGACCGCGACAGGAAGAAGCTGGTCATCTGCGGCATCAGCGCAGGCTTCGCCGCTGTATTCGGCACGCCGATATCCGGCGCCATCTTTGGCCTGGAGGTACTGTATGTAGGCGCGGTGATGTATGATGTCATGCTGCCTTCGTTTATCTCCGGTATCATAGCCTACCACGTCTGCATCTCTTTTGGCATCACATATTTTCACAGTCATATCAACTTCCTACCTACTTTCTCACAGTCTTTCTTCCTCATAGTGATGTTTGCCGGTATTGTATTTGGCACCATCTCTTTTGCTTTCATTGAGTCTTTCCGCGCGGTAGAGCACTATGTAGAGAAGTGGAAGATGAACGAATACCTCAAGAACTTTATCGGCGGGGCTGCGCTGGTCGGATTTATCTTTTTGTTTTCGGCCAAGTATGCCGGCCTGGGTGTGGAGACTATTGAGCTGCAGCTGAGCGGCAAGGAATCCGCCTTCTGGTATGACTTTCTGCTGAAGATGCTTTTCACCATCATCACGCTTAGCTTCGGTGGTAGTGGCGGGGTGGTCACGCCTATCTTCTTCATAGGCGCTGCTGCCGGTAGCCTCTTCGCGCAGCTACTGCATCTGGACAATGCCACCTTTGCGGCTATCGGCATGGTGAGCCTGCTCTCCGGCGCGGCCAATACGCCTATTGCGGCGAGCATCATGGGGCTGGAGCTTTTTGGCCCGGCAGTGGCTACCTACGCAGCCATCAGCTGTGTGATCAGCTTTCTCATGACAGGCCATCGCAGCATCTATCCATCACAGATACTATCTACTAAAAAGGCTTCGGCTATACAGGTAGAAATGGGAGAAGAAATGCACAAGCTCTCAGCTACAGTGGGGCCACGCGGGCGGATCAGTCTGGACCGCCTCCGGAAGCTTTGGGACGCTATGAGATAAACCTGTGCAGATCCCCCTACAGCTGATTTACCAGTCCCAAAGCTCCGAAGGAGGTATAAAACCTAAATCCCAGAAGAGGATACAAAGCTATGGGTACCAATGCTGTAGGATTGGTATTATTCATCCGATGTGTGGTACTTTTTACTTGTGGATGCTCTCGCGAAAGGAGGCCGGTGTCACACCGCCATACTTGCGAAAGAAACGACCGAAGTAGCTATTGTCTTCAAACCCCAGGTCGTATGCTATCTGCGTGATGGTGCGGTCTGAGTGCGTGAGCAGGCGGCGCGCCTCCAGCATGACGCGGTCACGTATAAACTCACCCGCAGGCATGCCCTTGTGCTTTTTGCAGATAGCGTTGAGATAGTTGGGCGTGACATGCAGCATGGCAGCATAGTCTGCCACCAGGTGGTACCTGCGAAAGTTTTTCTCTACCAGTACCTCCAGCTCCCTGAGCCTGCCATCTATCACATGATTGTCTGCCGCAGGTGGCATGGCCTTCTCATACACACCTGACAGCTCAAAGAGGATGATATTGATATATGAGCGGATGATGTGCTGGCTATAGCTGCGCGGGTGCAGGTGCTCGCGCTCTACATCCAGCAGCAGGCGCTCCAGGTGCTGCTCCTCGGCCACCTCCAGGTCGAGGTAGGCGTGCCGGTAGATGTTATTGAAGAAGAGGTAAGCACGCAGCTCCTTGTACTGCAGGGTCAGGGTAAAGAACTCTTTGGTAAACAGCAGTACAAAACCTTTCACTCCCTCAAAGCGCTGCCAGGCGTGTACCTGACCCGGCGCAATGAGAAACACACGGCGCGCCTTCAGCTCATAGCTTTTGAAATCTATGAGGTGCTCGCCCTGGCCACCCGTCACAAAGAAGAGTGCAAAATGATCATGCCGGTGGGGACGAGTGAGGTGGTCTATGTCAGTGACGAAATACTCAAAGCGGTAAAACTCAAAATCCAGCGCAGTAGCCTTTTTCTTTTTTATCTCACCGATGTGATAGGATGGTATTTTGTCGCGCTGGACCACGCTGCAAATAGACAAAGTATGAATGATAAAAAATGCTAAAAGATAAAAAGTGCCATTGCCCTTGCAGATAGTACTATACGGCCTTTCAGGCTGGCAATACTTTTGTGGTCACCTTAGAGCCACAAATATTTCTCATAACCTGAATCAATACATAAGCACAATGAAAAAGATCAAAACGGCTCTCGTGATCGTCTGTGTAGCAGCCCTCAGCTCATGCGCCAGCAAGAAGGCTGCACTCACCGATGCCAACAAAAAACTGACGATAGATGTCAAAAACTGCCAGGATCAACTGGCCAGCACCAAAGACGCAAATGACAAGCTCAATGCAAAAGTCGCCTCGCTGCAAAGCCTGATAGACGACCTCAATAAGCGCCTGGCCGGTGCCAGCAAAGACAATGCGCAAATACTCAATACCCTGCAGGATGTTTCTGTGATGAGCGCCAAACAGGCCGAGAGTGTAAAAAAATCTCTCGACGTGATCAATGCCAAGGATAACTATATCAATGGCCTGCAGTCTGCCATGGCCCGCAAGGACTCCCTGAATATGGCCCTGGTCAATAACCTGAAAGGCGCCGTAGGAGATATGAATGACAAGGATATCGATATCAAGGTAGAGAAGGGCGTGGTCTATGTAGATATCTCTGACAAGATGCTCTTCAATAGCGGCCGCTACACGGTGACCAAAGCTGCACATCAGGTGCTGGGCAAGGTAGCCAAGGTGCTGCTGGCCCACCCCGAGATAGAATTTATGGTAGAGGGCTATACAGACAATGTGCCCATCCACACCGCCGAGCTGGTAGACAACTGGGACCTGAGTGTAAAACGTGCCACATCTGTGGTGCGTATCCTACAGCGGGAGTATCACATCCCTCCTGCCCACATGACTGCCGCAGGCCGCAGCGAGTACCTGCCTGTATCTACCAATAGTACTGCCGCCGGCCGCTCGCTCAACAGGCGCACCCGCATCGTCATCCTGCCACAGCTGGATCAGTTCTTTGACCTGCTGGTCAAGAAATAAAATAGCTTGCTTTTTAAGGATTGGTTAAACTAGCTGCCGCGCCCATTGGGTGCGGCAGCACTATTTATGACAATACACTAAAATACAATATAATATACATTTTATTTATTAAAATAAAATATCCCTGCTCAGTCGAAAAACTTGCCTATAGAAAGGCTGTATCAAGCCCCCACGGTCACCACCTTATCCCCCCTCTCCACCAGCTGCCCTACCCTCCAGACCTCCTGCCCCGCCCCCTCTGCCACTAGTCGAAAAACTTGCTCCGACCCGGGTGCCACGGCTATCAGCAGGCCCCCGCTGGTCTGCGGGTCGCATAGGGTCAGCAGGCGCTCACCGTCTACACCGGCCACTTTGGCCTCATAGCTCTTCCAGTTGCGCATGGTATTGTCGGCATAGACATAGGCCGCGGTCAGCTCCTTTACGCCATCCAGCAGCGGCACCTGGCCATAGTCTATCCGGGCAGATAGACCACTCCCCTCGCACACCTCTATCAGGTGCCCCAACAGCCCGAAGCCCGTCACGTCTGTCATGGCATGTACATAGTCATGCTGAGCCACCACCGCGCCAAAGGCATTGAGTGAAGCCATCTGCTCTATGGCAGGGCGTATGTCATCTGCAGTCCTGAGGCCACGCTTCAGTGCAGTAGCCATCATACCCACGCCTATCGGCTTGGTCAGGTAGAGAGCATCACCTGTCTGCGCGGTTGAGTTGCGCTTCAGGTCCTTGATAGCTACGGTGCCATTCACACTGAGGCCGAAGAAGGGTTCTGGTGCATCTATCGTATGGCCACCGGCCAGTGTGATACCGGCCCTGGCACAGGTATCCTTCGCCCCTTTGATGATCTCGCGGGCTATGTCTGCGGGCAGCTTCTCTACAGGCAGGCCCATCACGGCTATGGCCATTAGTGGCCGGCCACCCATAGCATACACATCACTGATGGCATTGGCAGCAGCTATGCGGCCATAGTCATAGGCATCATCTACTATCGGGGTGAAGAAGTCCGTCGTGCTGATCAGCGCTGTGCCATTGCCCAGGTCATAGACGGCAGCGTCATCGCTGGTATCATTACCCACCAGCAGCAGTGGGTCTATCGTGTGGCTTGTCTTGCTACCGCTCAGTATCTCTGCCAGCACTGCCGGCGCTACCTTGCAGCCGCAGCCTGAGCCCTTGCTGTATTGTGTCAGCCGGGTCGCCTCCGGCTTCTTTCCTTCTAGTGTGAACATGCCTCTCTTACTTATATGTCATCAATGTATCTGCCAGTCCTTCTATGCCGCTATCACTACTACCCACTCTCACCAGTTGCCCAGCTGTATAGGCGAACAGTCCCTTATCATAAGCCCTATCATAGTAGCGGAGGGTGAGCCTTACTACTTCATCGAGCTTGCCCTCTTCCAATGCTACCAGCGCAGCCTTCATGGCCTCATTGCCCAGGCGGCGCTCTATGGCGCGGATGGCTGTCTCCAGTTCCTCGGTTGGGAAGGTGCCATAGTCCCTGACCAACCGCTCTATGCGCTGGTCCATAGCAGACTCTATAGCATAAACGGGTGCCTCTCTCATCTGTCGCCATAGTACATCAGGTATCACACAGCGGCCTACGTTCTTGCTCTCATCTTCTATCCAGATATGCCTAGTGGTATCAAGCCCTGATAGCTGCAGATGGATCAGGTTCTCAAAGTGCTCCGTGCGCGGCTGCGCGGCCTGCCCTATACCACCAAAGGCCGAACCTCTGTGGCAGGCCAGCCCCTCCAGGTCTATGACCTGTTCACCTCTTTGCGCCAGCACATGCAGCAGCTCAGTCTTGCCACTACCGGTACGGCCACCGACGATCCGCAGCGGCAGCGGCTTCGCCAGAGCCTCCAGTACATGATGGCGGTAGACCTTGTAGCCACCCCTCAGCACCGTGACCTCATAGCCCACCAGGTCATACAGCCACGCCATGCTACCACTGCGCATACCACCGCGCCAGCAGTGGATGTAGATCTTATTGTCCCTCACCAGTGGCTTCACAAAGCGGACAAAGTCTGCCATCTTCTTGCTCACTATCTCCAGCCCCAGCTCTATGGCCTCCGCCCTGCCCCGCTGCACATAGGCAGTACCTACTACGGCCCGCTCTGCATCATCGAATAGCGGCAGGCTCGTGGCATGAGGGATATGCCCTACGCCATACTCACCGGGAGACCTCACATCCAGCGTCAGGTGCTGCCGGGACTCGCGCATGAAATCGTCTATGTCTATACTGCGTACCAGTGCTATGCTTTGGGTGCTAATGTAACTGTTGTTTGGCAGGCTAGATAGCCCGTTGGCAGAAACAAAAAAGGGCACTGATTCCCGTCATTTGCCGAAGGCGTCATTTATAGTAATTTCATACTATGTCACTCATCACGATGTCTATCCCTATCTTCTTCCTGCTCATAGGGCTGGAGCTACTGATCACACGCATACAGGGCGTCAGGTACTATCGCTTCAATGATGCGATCACCAACCTCAGCTGTGGTATCGGCTCGCAGATCACAGGCATCTTCATGCGCTTCCTGACCATCGGTGTCTATATCTGGATCTATGACCACACACCCCTGAAGGGCTGGATACCCAATGACCCTAAGCAGGCAGGTATCTACCTCGCAGTGATGGTGGTACTCTTTCTGGGTGTTGATTTCTTCTACTATTGGTTTCACAGGCTGGCACACGAGATCTCTGTGATGTGGGGCAGCCATGTAGTGCACCACCAGAGCGAGGAGTACAACCTGACCGTGGCACTACGCCAGGCATGGGTGCAGGGTGCTTTCTCCTGGGTGTTCTATCTGCCACTCGCGGCTGTTGGCTTCGATCCTACTATGTTCATCACCATTGCTTCTATACAGACACTCTATCAGTTCTGGATACATACCAAGGTGATAGGCCGCCTGCCGCGCTGGTTTGAGTACGTCTTCAACTCTCCCTCTCACCACCGCGTACATCATGGCGTCAACCCGAAGTACATAGACAAGAACCATGCTGGCACGCTGATCATCTGGGACAGGATGTTTGGCACCTTTCAGGAAGAAGAAGAGGAGGTGGTCTACGGCATCACTACCCAGCCCAAAAGCTGGAACCCCATACTCCTCAATGTAGCCTACTGGTATGACCTGGCCAAAGAAGCCGGCAAAGCCGGGAGCCTAAGGGACGGCCTGCGGATGTTCTATCTCGCGCCGGGCTGGAAGCCGCAAGAGATGGGTGGCATGCTGGAGTATAAGGAGGTCAGTGCCGCTTCCTTTCAGAAGTACGATGCGGCTACCTCTCCGCAGATGACGGCCTATATCTTCTTCCAGTTTGTACTGCTGCTGATAGGTACATCGGTATTCCTCTTTTCTATCAAAGGTATGGACACGATCTATCTCGCTGCCATCTCAGTGCTGGTCATCTTCTCGGTGCTGAATATCGGTGGCCTCTTTGAGAACCGCCGCTGGGCGGTATGGGCGGAGGTGCTTCGGGCAGTGGTGATCTCAGCAGTCGTTTGGTTCTTTGTGTCAAAATATCTGGGCAATACCTATGCAATCATAGCAGCAGCCGTATATTTGCTGGTGGTCCTGACCTGGCTTTGGACCAATGCAAGAAAATTAAATTTGAATTGATCATGATATTAAACATCTTCAAAACGGTGCCACCGGAGACAGACCCTGTGCTGTATGCCATACCGTTTTTCCTCATAGCCATAGGGACAGAGCTTTATATCAACTATAAAGAACAACGCGACCTCTACTCTGACAGCAAGGAGGCTTTCTCCTCTATCGGCATGGGGCTCGGCTCTCTCGTGATCAATGTAATAATGAAGGGCCTCGCCTACGGTGTGTACACCCTGGTGCATGACAACTTTGCCATCTTCCCGCAGCTGGCGCCGGCTAATATGGCGGAGTTTCTCACGCTGCAGTGGCACATCTCTCACTGGTGGGTGTGGGTGCTGCTGCTCTTTGCAGATGACTTTACCTTCTACTGGCACCACCGCCTCAGCCATGAGGTGCGCGTACTCTGGGCCGCTCATGTCAATCACCATTCCTCTCAGTCATACAATCTCGCTACGGCGCTCCGCCAGAGCTGGGCAGAGCAGCTGTATAAGTATATCTGGTGGCTCTGGATGCCGCTGCTGGGCTTTGACCCGCTCATGATGCTGATGATGATGTCCATCTCTCTGATCTATCAGTACTGGCCGCACACTGAGACCATAGGCAAACTGCCACGCTGCTATGAGTTCATCTTCAACACGCCATCACACCACCGCGTACACCATGCGTCTAACATCCGCTACCTGGACCGCAATCATGGCGGCATCCTGATCATCTGGGACAGGCTCTTTGGCACCTTTGCAGAGGAGCGCGACACAGAGAAGCCGGTCTACGGCATCACCAGCAATATTCAAACATACAATCTTTTCAAGATAGCGGGTCATGAGTTTGCCTCGCTGGGACGGGACATCAGTCGTGCCCCGGACTTTGCGACCAAGATCAAGTATATCTTTATGCCGCCGGGCTGGAGCCATGATGGCCCTGACCAGCGCGCCAAGACACTGCGCAATAACCTTGCTGCAAGCGAAAAACAAAAATCTTAAATCCGGTTCTTATCATATGAGGCCTTATATCGTCCTGCTCCTTATCGCTGCGTCCGTACTGGTACTTCCTTCCTGCAAGTATTCCTACAAGGATGAGCTCATCAATGCCAACAATCTGTTTACCGTCTCTGTGCCGGACTATCTGTCTAAGTGTGATGACCTGAAGCCGGGCGCTGAGTTTCAATACTGCAACCGCTATCGCAACACCTACGCTGTAGCCTTTTCCGGTGCAAAGGACAAAGCCTTCCCGGCCTACTATGACGAGCAGATCGGTATCCTCAAAAAGGTATTGGATAAACCGATGGTCAATGACTCAACAGCCATAGAGATACCCGGTGCCAAAGGCGTGCATACGGAGCTGGCCGGCAAGATGCAGGGCGAGATGATCTACTATAGTGTGCTGACACTGGAGGCAAAGGATAAATTCTATCAGTTCTGTATCTGGACACGCGGCGAAGACCGCAAGCTACGCTATGGCAAAGACATAGATAAAATGCTGATGTCTTTCAAGCTCGTCAATCCCTAATGGCCTTGATACTCCCTTTTGTCATAGCATTGTCATAATACCTTCGCAGGCTCTTAAAAATGATCGTACTCATTGCTAGTGCGCAGATCGTGCTATAGGTTTGCCTCCGTGATCATTATTAAACAAAAAACACATTTGATGAAAAAGGTATTTATCCTTCTTACTGCTTCTATCATGACCCTCGGCGCATCTGCACAACAAGTGCCGAACGGCGGCTTTGAAAACTGGAACGACTCTATCAATCCTATAGGCTGGAATACACTGGCAAACCTCTTTGGTGCACAGTACAGCTATTTCGCTGTCAAAGACACAAGTGCTCAGGCACATGTGGCCGGCTCTGTCACGCTGAAGATGACTACATCTGCTGTAAATGGTCAAGGGACACTGCGCTCATATGTGGGCCTCGGTACGATAGGTGGTGCCGGTACTCCGACTTTCACAGGTGCAGCATACACCAAAAGGCCTGATACGCTGTACATGGCCTACGCCTACTTCTCCGGCAACGGGCCTACAGGAGCAGATACCGGACAGGTGCTGATCAACCTGACACAAGCGGGAACTTCACTTTTCGGTGGAACGCAGACTTTCCTTCTGCCACCGTCTAACGGCGGCTTTCTTGCCTTCCCGCTCACGGGTCTCTATACACTGCCTGGTGCACCGGATACACTTTCTATCGTCTTCAAGTCAGGCAAAAGCGCCTCGGGAACCGAACTCGGCTCTACACTCTACCTGGATGAGGTGCACTTTGATGCATCTGTAGACGCGGCTACCGGCATCAATGATATAAACCCATCAGCCATGGTGAGCACCTACCCAAATCCTGCTAACAACACGATCAATGTAGCAGTACATAATGAGGAAATAGGTAGCATGGTACAACTGACCGACCTCACAGGGCGCGTAGTGTACACTGGTACTCTAAGCAACATCACTAATGCAATAGATGTAGCTAACCTGCCTACAGGCATCTACGCGATCAATATCCGCAGCAATGATCATCTGACCATCTACAAAGGCAAGATCTCTGTGGCACACTAATCAAGGCCAAACCCTATAAAAAAGAAAACGCCCTATCATGAGATAGGGCGTTTTCTTTTAGGACCTTCACCTCCTTAAAACCAGATCGGTTTACAACTGCTCAATGATTTAAAAGAAGGTGCCAGATCCTGGGAGCTAATGCTGCGCAAAGGCAAACAATAAAGCCAAACAGGAAATAGAACAACCACTCTCTTTTGACCTTCATCATACTCTCATCAATAAGTGATGTATACGTTGTTATAAAATTTAGTATCCCAGTATCTTCAGCATGCTATCTGCGGTCTGCTCTTCTGAGAAGAGCCTGTAGCTGAGCTTGCCCTTATTCTCATCTATGAGCAGGTGCGGGGGTGATGGCAGCAGGCAGTGCTTGATACCTCCGTAGCCACTCAGCGTATCCTGATAGGCACCCGTGTGGAAGAAGCCAATGTACAGCTTCTCATTGTCCTTGATATTGGGCAGATACACCTGATTGATATGCGCGTCAGAGTTATAGTAGTCACCTACATCACAGGTGATACCGCCAAGGTTTACCTGTTTGTATTCCGCATTCCAGTTATTGATAGGCAGCATGATGAAGCGCTGCGCCAGGCCCCAGATATCAGGGAGGTTATTCATCAGTGAGCCGTCCAGCATATACCAGGTCTCACGGTCATTCTGCTGCTTCTGGCCCAGTACGGAGAATATCACCGCGCCGCTCTCACCCACCGTATAGCTGCCAAACTCCGTATAAATATCCGGCTCATCTACACCCTCATCTACACACTCAGTCTTGATCTGGCTCACGATCTCATTGATCATATACTCATAGTCAAAATCAAAGGCCAGCGACTGCTTGATAGGCATACCGCCACCGAGATTGATCGTAGTGAGGTCGGGGCATATCTTTTTGAGATCAGTATAGATGCGCAGTGCCTTGTGAAACTCCGTCCAGTAGTAGTTCACATCCTTGATGCCAGTATCTATGAAGAAGTGAAGCATCTTCAGCTTGTACTTAGGGTTGTCATGTATCTTCTGCTGGTAGAACGGGATGATGTCATTCACCCGAATACCGAGACGTGAGGTGTAGAACTCATATTTAGGCTCCTCCTCTGCGGCTATGCGCATACCGATCTGGAGCGGCTCACCATCCAGTGCCTGATACTTGTCCAGCTCGTCCAGATTGTCCAGTACGGTGATGATATTCTTATAGCCGTCATTGATGGCTTCTATGATATTGTCCTGATAGCGCTGCGGCTTGAAGCCATTGCATATAATGGTAATATCCTTGGTGATCTTCTTCTTCGCCTCCAGGCTCTTGATGATGTTGAAGTCAAAGGCTGATGAAGTTTCGATATTGACCTTGCTCTTCAGTGCTTCCTCCAGCACAAAGGAGAAGTGAGAGCTCTTGGTACAGTAGCAGTAGTGATAGTTGCCCTTGTAGTCCAGATTGGCTATAGACGAGTTGAAGAGTCTGCGTGCGCGCTGTATCTGCTGGCTGATCTTGGGCAGGTAGGTGATACGCAGCGGCGTACCATACTCCTTGATGATGTCCATCAGTGGCAGGTTATTAAACCGTAGCGCATTGTTGTCTACGGTAAACTCCTTCTGAGGGAAATCGAACGTCTGCTCGATCAGGTCTTTGTATTTTGGATTCTTGTGCATCTGTACCGGAAAATTGCCTGCGAAATTAGTAGATTTAGATGGCATATGAGCAAGAGATTTGCAAAGCCTATTTTAACTTTTCTGTTGGTTGCTTGCCTTTTGTATATCTGCTCATGCTCACTTCATTCTTCCGGCACTCCTACCAGAGCGTGGAGCATACACCTGAGAGATTCCGCAGGCACTTTCAAAATAAACCTGCCATTAGCCTACGACACGATGCATACATGGCAAGATGGAGATGACAATCCGGGAGATGCCCGATGTGTATATCGGATCCAGTCATCGAAGGCCAGTATGGTAAAGGAGTATGGTTTTCTGAAATACCGATCCGACACCCTCTACGGCATGACTATAGGTCAATACATCCGAAAGCAACCTTTGTACGGTAGATTTGACGTACATAGTGCGCTGATAAGATCCTATGCCTACGTGCAGCAAATGTATCCAGGATCGCAAATAGATACTTTGACTATCACGAAAGGTGACCTAGCGTATGCCTGTACGATAGTAGTAGCAAAAGACCCTCGCCGCAATATAACCACAACCCGGATATCCGCCTATGTGGCACACAATGGGGCGATCATCACTCCCGTTTTTGAAAGCACGCTGCTGCCCTACAGGGATACGATCTTCATTGCGCAGAGCCTTGATGCCATCAGAAGCATTTCGTTTGAATAGCTTAACGACCTGCACTTATACGGCTTAAATCACGATACTTCTTAGTAATATTGCCATATCATGAATATCGAGCAACTCTTAAAGTCAGCTACAGCAGCCGTTTTCACCGACCTCTTTGGTGGTGAGGTGGCCGAAAGCGCCATTACGATCAATCAGACCAAGAAGGAGTTTGAGGGTGACTATACCATCGTTACTTTTCCCCTGATCAAGATTTCTAAGAAATCACCCGAGGAGACCGGCACTATGATCGGTGAGGCGCTTCAACAGAAGCTCGATATCGTAGCAAAGTTCAATGTAGTTAAAGGCTTCCTGAATATCAGCTTTACAGACCGCTTCTGGTCAGAGCGTCTGGCAGAGCTGAATGCGGAGAACTTCACCGCCTTCCCTGCCAATGGCAAGAAGGTACTACTGGAATATTGCAGCCCCAATACCAATAAACCGCTCCACATAGGCCACGTTCGCAATATGCTGCTGGGCTACTCCATGACCCAGGTGATGAAGGCCAACGGCTATGATGTGACTACCGTGAGCATCTACAACGACCGTGGTATCGCTATATGCAAATCTATGGCCGCCTATATAGAGCGCGGCAACGGCGCTACACCAGAGTCTACCGGCATTAAGGGCGATCATCTGATTGGCGACTACTATGTACTTTTTGGCCAGATAGTGGAGGAGCAGCTGCGTGCGATGCACAATATACCTGCTGACCAGAATGTATACAAAACACTGGGCAAGGATAAAGAAGTAGCGGAGCAGGAGACACCGATCTTTGCAAAGGCAAAAGATCTGCTGCTGAAATGGGAAGCGGGTGATGCGGAAACTATCGCCCTCTGGAAGAAGATGAATAGCTGGGTATATGCAGGCTATCAGGTGACCTATGACATGATGGGCGTGTCTTTTGACAAAGACTACTACGAGTCGAAAACATACACGCTGGGCAAAGACATCATAGATGAAGGCATGGCGAAAGGTGTATTCTACAAGCGCCCTGATGGTGCTGTAGCGATAGACCTGACACCGGATGGACTGGACGAGAAGATAATGCTCCGTAGCGACGGCACCTCGCTCTACATGACGCAGGACCTCGGCACCGCGCAGGTGCGCTACGAGGAGTGGCACATGGACAAAATGATCTATGTGGTAGCCAATGAGCAAGACTACCACTTCAAAGTACTCAAGCTCTGCCTGGAGAAGCTAGGCAAGAGCTGGGCAGAGGGCATACACCATCTCTCCTACGCACTCGTAGAATCGCCTACGGGTCGCTTCAAATCGCGTGAAGGCAAGACTGCCGATGCGGATGACCTGATAGCAGATGTACTCCAGATAGCCGAGCAGAAGACCAATGAATTGGGCAAGGTGGATGGTTTCAGCGAAGCCGAAGCGAAGGCACTCTACAAAACTATCGGCCTCGGCGCGCTGAAGTACTTTATCCTGCGCGTGAATCCGTACAAGAAGATGATCTTTAATACGGAGGAGTCGATAGACTTTCACGGGCATACCGGGCCGTTTATCCAGTACTCTCACGCACGTATCAAGTCTATCATACGCAGGGCTGCCAGCGATGCCAATAGTGCAGATATACATACTACCCTACAGCCTACCGAGCGTGAGCTGATGCTGCAGCTGTATGAATATCCTAACGTACTGAAGTCTGCCGCTGATAAGTATGACCCGGCAGAGGTGGCCAACTATGCCTATAACATCGCCAAGCTCTTCAATAAGTTTTACAACGAGGTACCAATACTCACAGCGCCTACGCAGCAAGAGAAAGACCTGCGTATCCTACTGTCTAAGGTGACAGGTGATACGATCAGAAAGGCGATGAACCTGCTGGGGATAGAGGTACCGGAGAAGATGTAAAACACACTTCGCCCATCATGAAATATTGGTTTGCACCTATCCTTTGCCTTTTTCTGTTGTCGTGTCATCACAGGAGCAGGAGTCCTTTTGACAATGCTGAAGCAGAAGCTTCTGGTGATGCGATCGCAAATAGTGATAATGATACAACGAGAATCGTATTAGATACGACAAACCTCCCAGACCTGCGCCCGACTTTTCCATGGAAGATATTATCTCCAATAATGTACCATAATGATGAAGTACAAAGCGATGAAAGCGAATCGTCATGGACCGGTTTATTCAAATCATCAGAAGGGTATTATCTGGCAGAGACACCTGTAAAGATCACTCCGGTTTACGATGCTATAGTAGATGAAGACAGTACGGCTCATACAGGGTGGTCTGTCCATGCGCAGCATAGTGACACATGCATTTTGCTCATGAGTGGCCCGGGCAAGCTAGGGATAGATGATTTAACTGCTCTATTGGAAAATACTGATCTCCCTCTACCGGGAGATGATACTATCCGCATAGACCAGGGGGACATCACATACCTGCTCTATGCGGATGGCATCAAAAGGAGAGATACTATAAATCGGGGGGCGTTCCGGTATTATAATTACAAATTGTTTCTGGAAGCCAGAGGGGAAAACGAAACTACCAGGCAGGTGATTGTAGCCGAGGCAGACTATGAATATTTCGACCACATAATCTTTATGGGTGATCTGGATGGTGACGATGTACCTGATATAATCCTGGATCATTCGGGCTATAACACTTTCACCCCGGTGCTATATCTCTCGCGATGGTCCCTGTCTCGGCAGCTCCTGGGCGTAGCTGGCTACCGGCAAAGCACAGGCTGCTGATCACTCCTGGATCAGCGTGATATTGTTCTTGTCAATATCATTAGCCTTGTCCAGGTTTTCTTTTGCCTGCTTGCGCTGGCCGGTGCCTTTGTAGGCCAGATATAGCTGGTAGTAGGCGCGGCCATAGCGCGCATCCAGAGACACTGCCCTGTTCCCAAATTCTACCGCTTTCTGGTAGTTGCCCAGCTTATTGGCAGAGATGGCTACGTAGAGCATCACCTCCTTATCATCCCATAGCGTCTTAGAGGCTTTCTCAAAACAATCTATGGCAAAGGTGTACTTCTCCGTATTGTAGTAGGCGATACCTAGCTTGCGCAGGCCATCGGCATTGTCGGGCGCCTTGGCTGTAAACGCCTCCAGATAGGTGATCGCATTGTTCCACTGACCGGCACGCAGACAGAGATCGCTCAGGCGATAGTTGACACGTTCGTTGCTTTTCGCATCCTGGTATACCAGCTCATAAAACTTCTTAGCCTTGTCATATTCGCCGGACATATAGTAGATATCCGCCAGCATCCGGATGATGTCTTTATCCTTTGGCATAGACTCCATAGCGTGCTCCAGGTTCTTAGCAGCACTGCTGTAGTCCTCCAGCTCGTATTGCGTTTTGCCGAGATTGAAGTATGCCAGATTATAGTCCTTATCAAACTTGATACACTGTTTGAAATTATCGCGGGCTGCGAGATAGTTGCCCGTCAGGAAGTCGCAAACGCCTATCCAGTTGTATATCTCTGCGCGGCGCGGTTCTTTGGCTATCACCGCCTCATAGGCCTCTATCGCTTCATCATACTTTTTGAGATAATAAAGCGCGGTACCCAGATAATAGTAAACGGAGCTATCGCCCGGGCGGGCAGAGAGATAGTTTCTATAGCAGGCTACAGCGGAGTCGTAGCTCTCGCGATCCATAAAGTAGTCTCCTAGCTGGCGGATGTCATTGGCTGCCTCATTAGCCAGGTGCATACGGGGACGGTCCAGAAATTTGTCATGCTTGAGTGGCTTGGGGCTTTCCTCCAGCGTAGGCGGCTGGATCATAGGCCGGCGGTCATTGCTACCAAATTTCTCGATCTTGAGCCGCATCTTATTGGCCAGCTCCTTAGATCCGATAGAGTCATAGCTCATCCTGAGAAAATCAGCCACCTCCTTGTCATTTGGCTTGAGTGAAGAGGCCTGCTGAAGATTGAAAACTGCCTCCAGGTAGTTTTTCTCATAAAACTGTACCGTACCCAGTGATTTGAAATACTGGAAGTCCCTGGTCTGAGCCGACGCACCTATGGCGAGGCATAGGGTTATGACAGTAAATAGCAATTTTCGCATCGGGTCCTGATCGGGTGGTTATTGAGTTTCAATATCATACGGACTCCTGTGTAAAAAGTTCGTAAGGCATGGTTCTAAAGTACAGAATATACCCAGACAGGCCAAATTGTTTCGGGCAAGGCCTATTTCAGAAACATGGATGATACAGCGGCATCTTTAGATCCTGCCGTATACTTATAAAATCCCTCTCCACTCTTAGCGCCGAGATATCCCGCTGTCACCATATTGACCAGCAGCGGGCACGGCGCATATTTAGGATTGCCAAAGCCATCATGCAATACGCGCAAGATAGCCAGGCACACGTCCAGCCCGATGAAGTCTGCCAGCTGCAGCGGCCCCATAGGGTGCGCCATACCGAGCTTCATCACAGTATCTATCTCCTGCACACCTGCCACACCCTCATATAGAGAGTAGATGGCCTCATTGATCATAGGCATTAGTATCCGATTTGCCACAAAGCCCGGATAGTCATTGACCTCTACCGGCACCTTGCCCAGCTTGACGGAGAGGTCCATGATACTCTTAGTCACTTCATCCGATGTGGCATAACCGCGGATCACTTCTATCAGCTTCATGACAGGTACAGGATTCATAAAGTGCATACCTATGACCTTGTCAGCGCGCTTTGTGACCGATGCTATGCGGGTGATAGAGATAGAGCTCGTATTGGTAGCCAGGATAGCAGATGCCGGGGCAGCTGCATCTATCTGCTGAAATATCTTAAGCTTCAGGTCTATATTCTCGGTAGCAGCCTCCACTACGAGGTCTGCATCTGCGCAGGCTGCAGCGAGGTCAGTCTGAGGAGACAGATTGTGGAGTGTCTCCGCTTTCTTTGCTTCATCTATCGCTCCTTTGGACACCATACGGTCCAGGTTTCTGGTGATCGTGGCGATAGCCTTATCCAGCGCCTCCTGCTTTACATCTACCAGCTTCACGCTATATCCACTCATAGCAAATACATGGGCTATACCGTTGCCCATCGTACCTGCACCGATCACTACTACTTTCTCCATCTATCAGTTTATTTTTTGTATTGTTTTAGAAATCCTGTTGCCGCTTTTATCTATCAGGCTCACTATATAGGTACCGGCCAGGCCTGTGGTGTTTACTTCAAACTTTTCCGTGCCCGCTGCGATCTTCTGATCCAGTACTTTCTGCCCCATCATATTGGTCATGGTACATTCTACATAGTTTCCCGAGCTATTGGTCTCGATGATCAGTGCCCCCGTGTGTACAGGGTTGGGGTAGGCTTTAAAATCTTTACCAGGCGCTAACTCTGCTGCAGCCAGCGGATAGCAGCCCGCTCCGGCCACTGCAGAGTCCACCCTTCCGGCATCGTAGATGGCCAGGGTATATTGTCCTTTCTGTAAGTTGTTGATGCGCACAGAGCCTACTTTGTCCGTCAGACTACCGGTAGTGAATGTAACGTCCGGCTCGATCTGCCACAGACTCTGTGCATCGGGGCGGTACATCACCACCAGGCTATCTTCCCTATTGGTGATAAAAGTATTATCGAGATAACCGGCAGTAGTCGTGGATCCGTTGTATGCGATGGTAGCAGTAGCGATGAAATCATCAGAGAAAATACCATCTACATTCCAGTAGCGATAGTCCGACAGGTGCAGGCCGGCGATACTATTTTTGGAAGCGTCCGGCGCTACCCAGTGGTGCTCCACGCGCACCAAAGAGGAGTCTGTACTTTGCTGCAGGTCTATGATCATGCGGGCTACAGTCAGGCTATACTGATGGCTCAGGCCCGCCATTTTCACCCATTGATCCGTCACGGCATCACTCAGTTTTTCATCAAAGTCCAGTGCAATATATGCCGGTGCGAAAGGAAGTGTGGCAAAGTACTGTGTGCATGCACCTGATACTGTAGCTGTATGTACCACCTTATGCCCTACAGAGTCAAAGTAAGCTACCTCCAGCGGCACATTATTAAACAAATGCGAAGTGTGGTCTCCGCGCTGGCGGATCGTGATACCTACATCATAGCCTGCCCCACTGGCTGTGATGCGCTGCTCCTCTATGGAGAAATCAGGAAAACCTCCATCAAAGATCCAGTCAGCAAAGAAGTCATCTATATTGCTCAGGCCGCTGCAGGTTCGCAGATAGTCGCGCATGGTATAACTATTGACCCCGGCGTGTTTATACTGCTGCAAGTAGCTTTTGACACAACCGAAGAATAGTGAATCTCCCATATAGCCGCGTAGTGTGTGTGTGCGGTCGGCTCCCTTTTCATAAACACTATAATTGCTATAAGTCAGTTTGCCCGGCATAGGTGATGGTGCCCAGTAGGCGCTATCCTCTACGTGTGCGAGGTGGATCACATCATCATGGTTCGTACGGATCTCCTGCTTGTAGCGCTCCCTGCCGTATACCCCTTCGTAGAAAATACTCTCGCAATACCGCGCCCAGCCTTCATTGAGCCACATGTCTCCCTCATTGTCGCAAGTAGCTAAGTCTCCAAACCAATGATGCGAGAGTTCATGGGCCATATAGTTCTCATACTGCAGATTGCCAGTGACTATGGCGCGCATATAGGAGATATTGGTAGCATGCTCCATAGCACCTGCGGTGAAAGGCACGAGGCAGTATCCTACCCTATTCCATTCATACGGTCCGAAGCGGCTTTCAAAAACAGAAAGCGCATTCTTCAGGTTCAGGAAGGAATTCTTCAGTGCCGTAGTATCGCCCGGGCGTGCCACGAGCCAGATGGGCAGATTGCCATTCATAGCCGCATAGCTATCATGTACTACTGCATAGTCTGCCACACTCATAGAGGCGAGATACGATGGTATATCATCATGCATGCTCCAGTACCATGTGTGGGTATGGTCTGCGTTGACTACATTGCTGTCTGCTATACCATTGCAATAAGCGCTGCGCGTAGAATCTGTCGTAATGGCAAAATGATAAGTGCTGCGCTCCACAAAATTGTCAAAGCAGGGGAACCATACTTTACCAAAATTGTGCGGCTCCGCCAGGAAACTCACCCCAATATTGAAGGCATAAGTATTATCCCAATAGAATCCTCCAAAATCTCCGGGTGGCTGGATAGGTGTGCCATGATAGAAGATAGCTACACTGTCTCTCTGGCCCTGCGACAGCGCACCAGATAGTGTAATACTGATCACAGTGTCATTATGTGTAAACGCCAGACTACTGCCAGCTCTTTTGACAGAATCTACCGTGAGGCCCAGCAGGTCCAGCCGGATATACGATACTCCATTGACTCTGGCCTGATAGGAAATAGTAGCCTGACCATAGAGTACCCTCTGTGCAAAATGAGAAACGTCTATCCTGAGATCGGTGTGCGTGATATCTATAGAGTCACTGCGGGTATCCGTATTGACGGCACTGGCGCCTACGGCCAATAGCATCGCACAGATCAAGGGAAAAAGCACCCGCTTATACATCATCCAAAAATAAAGAAATGGTACTAATCGGCATGAAAAAAGGGGCTGCGAGGGCCCCTTTATCAATATGATCTGTAATGTATTAGAATTTCAGGATCTTAAACTCTGTACGCCTGTTCTCCTGATGCTGCTCCTCTGTACAAGGAACGATATTAGTGCCTTCGCAGGCGCACTTATTCACCAGGCGGCTCTCACCGTAGCCGGCCGCTACCATCCTGCTCAGAGACACACCGCGTGATGCGATGTACTGCACGGCAGCTTCAGCACGCTTGGCAGAGAGTGTAGCGTTGTATTTGATCGTGGCGCGGCAGTCAGTGTGAGAGCTGAGCTCAATCTCCATAGTTGGATTATCCTGCAGTACCTTTACGAGCTTGTCCAGCTCCTTGGCTGCATCAGGACGTATGAACCACTTGTCGAGGTCATAGTAGATATTCTCGATCTTGATAGCTACACCCTTCTTCACCTTCTCCAGCTCCAATGTGACATAGAGCGTAGCAGGAGGTGTCTTGCCTACCGTAGAGGTAGTAGTAGACACCGTAAGGTACTTCATCTCAGGATCCGGCAGATCCTTTGAGCCTTCTATTCGGTAGGTAGCATTAGGCTCCAGGCTGTAGAACACTTTGCCATCAGGATTGGTCTGTTGCTTTTCCTCCTTATTGGTAGCTGTATTGATCAGCTTCACGGTAGCCATATCGATAGGCTCACGTGTTTTCTTGTCGAGTACCAGTACCTCCAGGTTGATGCCCCCCTCCTTTACGAGAGGTATTTTGACATTAGCCGGTTTGTCATCGGTCTCTACTGTCACCTCGTTTGGCAGGTAGCCGGCCTTGGTCGCTACAAACTTATACACCCTCTTCGGCGTAGCAGAGAAGCAGAAGTTGCCGTCCTTATTCGTCATCTTGGTGCCACGCTCATCCTTCACCTCATACATCACCACCTTGGCTCCTTCTATCGGGTCATTAGTCTTGGCGTCATACACCAGACCACAAACGTTCACACCCTTCTTGATAAACTTGTAGATATCATCATCACCCTTGCCGCCATCACGGTTAGATGTGAAGTAACCCACTTTATTGTCCTTGTCTATGATATAGGCAAAGTCATCCTTGTTTGTATTGATAGGATAACCGAGGTTCTCCGGAGTGCTCCATCCTTCCTTTGTATTAGTAGGATTGGCAGAGAATACGTCGAGACCACCAAGGCCGAGGTGACCATTTGATGCGAAGTACAGTACGCTATCATTGGAGATGAAAGGGAACATCTCATCTCCTGAGGTATTGATCTTAGGGCCCAGGTTGATCGGGGCTCCCCAGTTGCCTGACTGATCCCTCTTTGACTTGTAGAGGTCTACGCCACCGTAGCCTCCCGGCTTGTCACTGCAGAAGTAGAGTGTCTGGCCATCAGGGGAGAGTGCTGCATGACCTACTGAATATTCACGATCATTGAATGGTACCGCCTCTATGAGCTGGTCACCCCACCTGTTTTCATTGGGCAGGTATACCATACGGTAGAGCTTGAGCTTTACAGTTTTATCACTGCTGGTGAAAGCCTTTGTCTTTTTATAGTTGCTGCGGGTCACATAGAGTTCCTGCAGTTTGTCATTGTAGGCTACGGGCCCCTCGTGGTATTTGCCATTTATGCTGCGGCCCTTCATCTGCTCGGCAGATGTCAGGTTGCCATTTGCATCAGGCTTGGCTTCGTACACCTGCAGGAAGCTGGCACCGGTCCAGTTGTCCTGTATCCTCACCTTGCCGGCAGGCTGCCTGTTTGAGGCAAAAAATATCTCTCCATTGGTATAGAAAGACGGACCGAAGTCAGACAGAGGTGAGTTCAGCTCCAGATCTTCTATCGTGTAGAGGCCGTTATCTTTGCTCAGCTCAGATACCTTATCTATACCGGCCAGGCGATCCTTTACGCTCGCGTCACTAGGTACAGACACCATGTAGCTTTTGTAGGCTACTTTGGCCTCAGAGTACTTTTGATTGGCGCGGAGCGCCTCGGCATAGTACATTTTATTCAGCGGCGAGGCTGTAGAGCTATTGGCCAGCTTGGCATACCATGGCTCTGCATTTTGCCAGTCATTCATCAGCCGGTAGCTGTCAGCTATATTCTGTATGACGTGGGTATTATTACTGTCCTTTTTGATAGCCTTGGCGTATGACTGCAGCGCCTTTTTGAAGTCAAACTGCTTGAAATACGCATCACCCATCGTGATATAGGCTTTCTGGCCTTGAGTGATATTGGCGAGCAGTAGTGCTACCGCGAGGACTGATATAAATTTTAACCTCATAGTGCTTTTATTTAAGAGTCAGGGTTAGATCTTTTTTGTTTGGTTTAGAAGTACTTCACAAAACGTGGGGTAACGAAACGTTTTTTGTTATACCAGAATTCATAGCCGATCATGATCTCATGAGTACCGGTCTCATAGCTCCTCAGCTTGCTGATACTATACTGATAGGAGTAGCCTATACTGAGCTGCGGTGTGACCTTGGCCTGTACCATGCCTACCAGGCCCTCCAGGTTGAAAGGCTTTTGCTTGGCAGTCTGCTTGGTATCTCCCAGTACGCTGAAAGCCTCGCCACCAGTCCTCGCACCTACTATAAACCATACGCGGTCTATAAAGAGGAGGCCGAGGTTGAAGTCAAAGTTTGGCACATTGTAAGGAAGGCCCTTTTGATATTTCATGAGGAAAGACGGGCGAACCTTTACGATAGCAGCATCCTTGCCAAATACATAACCGGCGGTGAGCAGGTAGTAGTTGTATTGGTGCGCTACTGCGTCAGAAGCATTGATCTTCCACTTTTGATTGAGGGAGAAAGGCAGCATGTGCGGCATTGAGAAGCCTGCAAAGTACCTTTTGCCATAGGCATATACACCGGCACCAAAATTTGGCAGCCAGAGATTTGTATTGACCGAGAACAGGTAGTCATAGTTGGTAGAAGGTGTCGTCGCTTCTGTATTGCGCTGCTGGTAGTAGGTAGCTCCAGCCTGCACACCGATGGCGAGGATATTATCCTTGCCCAGCTTGATACGATAGGCAAATGCGCCTGTAGCGTTGAAGCTATTGGTCAGGCCCAGGCGATCATTGCTGATAGTAAGGCCCAGTGCATACTGCTCCCTCCTCAGCGGTGAGTGTACACTGGCGTTGAAGGTACGTGGCGCACCATCCAGCCCCGCCCACTGGTGGCGGTAGATACCCATCACACTGACCACATCCTGGCTACCTGCGTAGGCCGGATTGATGTACAGGCCATTGAACATGTACATATTGTACTCAGCATCCTGCTGCGCATGCACTGCTGCTGCAAAGCCCATCGCTACAAAGAGGGAGAAGAGGATTTTCTTCATGATATTTTATTTTACCTGTGTTCGAGTTTTTAAAAGGGGTCCCGGTCTTAGCTGACCGGGACCTTGGTTAGTATCGTTTATCTGTGGAGTACTACGAAGCGTGCTTCAGATTTGCCACTGCCATCGTTGTACTGATAGATGAAGTAATATGTACCATCAGGCAGTTTATTACCCTGCATATTGGTACCTGACCAGTCATTCCTGTATGGTCCTACGCTTTCGTAGACCTCATCACCCCACCTGTTGAATATCTTGATGGTAGCGTTAGGGAATTTCTC
Organism: uncultured Chitinophagaceae bacterium; assembly: GCA_964537475.1. Taxonomy (GTDB): domain Bacteria; phylum Bacteroidota; class Bacteroidia; order Chitinophagales; family LD1; genus UBA1941. The sequence continues at coordinate 1,170,847 of CAZIBY010000001.1, forward strand.
AGCGCAAGGGAATGTAAACACATCGTTTGTTCCGTCATCGTTTGGCGAGAAGCCTGTAGGGAAGAAGCAAGGTGTCACAGTATCTACTACATTGATACAAACAGATGCTGTATCGCACGTCATCAGCGGACTGCCTGTCACTGACTCACAGATACTGTACTCCATATTGTCACTACCGTGGAAACCGGAGTCTGGCGTAAATGTGATCGTGAAGTCGGCGTTGACCACAGCCTGTCCATGCTGAGGCTTAGTGATGATAGCCATCACCGTATCCGTAGCAGGTACCAGTGTATCATTATCTATCACGTGGATAGTACCCGGAGTATTGACCAGCGCTGTAGTATCCATACAGCTTCCGTTGTCATCTACTGTATGTATCGGAGGCAACTGGCAGTTGTACACAAATACCGTGGCCGTGTCAAACTGCTGCGGATTGCCATTGTCTGCTATCACATAGCGGAATGTATCAGTACCCACCTCACTAGGGTTTGGAGTGTAGATGATATCATTGCCACTGATAGCTACCGTACCCATAGTCGGTGCCTGGCCTGCCGGACCACCTACTGTCACGATATGGATGGCCGTACCGGTGAGTGGGTTGCCTGGATTAGGTACAAAACCGTCATTGGTCATCACGTGGATAGTATCCACTGCGTCGCAGGTGAATGACACATCATTGTTAGCCCAAACAGAGTCTACAGGAGGCTTAGGCAGTACCGTGATGATCACATGTACGTTGGTACATGATGTATCTACTCCACTGCTGCAGATCACGAGGCAGAGTGTATCGTTGCCTACGTAGCCGGATGCACCGCCTGTGGTGTCGCAATCAGGTGTGTATGTGAAGCAGAGCGTACCATAGTTTCCGGTAGTACTGTCTGTGGAGAGTACAGTCAGGCCATGGTTAGATGAATCACAGAATCCAGCCCAATGCAGGGTGTAGCCTGCACCCATATAGATCGAGTCTATACAGATGGTGTTATTCACAGAACAAGCCAGCACGGTGTCATGTACCGTAGTGTCTACGATGATCGGCGGAGAACACTTGTGAATGTCTATGAAGACAGTCGCTGTGCTGCAGAGCACCGGTACACCATTGTCACATGCACGGTAGGTGAATGTATCGCGACCCATGTAGCCTGCTACCGGAGTATACAGGAGACCGGTGCCGCTGTGTACTACCGAGCCGTGGCTACCCTGCGTGAAGGTATCGATAGCTATCGCATTGCTGTCAATGTCGTAGTCATTGGCCAGTACATTGATGATGCTATCTGTACCAAAGCAGAGACCTATCGTATCGTTCACGAGTGTAGGCGGATGGATATTAGCGCATGTGATATGGATAGACACGTTAGCCGTATCCCTGCCACACGTATCAGAAACGATGTACTCGAAGAAGGCAGTACCGCAGTAGCCACTATCCGGACGATAGATTACCGAGTCACCGATCACAGCCAGTGTACCGTGGAGGTTAGTAGTATTGATAAACGCGATGTGGTGAGGTATGGTCGGATCGAGACCATCATTCACCAGGATGCCTGCTATTAAGCTATCACCCTGATAGATACTGAAGGTATCGTCATTAGCCAGTACCTGGCAGCACTTCACACGGATGTATACCCATGCCGTATCTGTAGCACCGAGTACATCTTCTACCTCGTAGGCAAAGGAGTCTACTATACCACCGGTAGGGCTGCATGAAGTTCCGTTTGGAGTATAAGTGTATATACCATTCACACTGTCAGTCAGCACAGCGGTACCGTGCTGAGGACCGGTCACCGTACCCACTACATAGAATGAGTCAAGCTCAGGATCGTAGTCATTAGCCTTGACATTCACTGTCACTGCTACTGTGCTACCTGTCAGCGTAGTGTCATTCACTCCTTGTACAGAGTTAGGCACTGTCACCACTACCATCGCAGTATCGCAGAGTGAGTGAGGCAGGTATGCAGATGTATCACAGATCACATAGTAGAATGTGTCCGGATCATTAGCATTAGGGCCCCTGCCCGGTCCGGTGAATGGCGAGTAAGTGATGGATCCGTCAGCGTTGACAGTCACAGTACCATCTTGTGCCACGCTATCGCCAGGGAGCGTGGTAGTAGTCACATGGATAGGGTCACCGTTAGGATCGCTATCGTTGTGCAGTACCGGTATCACTACATCATGGCCATACTGTGTAGATGCGTAGTCATTCACAGCTACCGGAGGCAGGTTGTGATGGATGCTGGTATCTACAAAGTTGATAGTGATGTATGCCCATGCCGTATCGCAGAGAGGTGCAGGTGCATGTGCCGACAAGGTATCACAGATAGAATATTCGAAAGAATCTACTGTGACCGGAGCAGTGAATGGACCTACAGGAGTAAATACTACCTGGTTAGCCGCATTGTATCCTACAAAGCCGTGTCCACCAGTAGTAGGACCAGCCACGATGTGTGGTATCGTCAGCTGGTCTCCATCCGGATCGAGGTCATTGGCTGCCACATAGACTATGATAGCCTGTGAGGTATCTGTCACAGCGTAGTCAGTATTAGCTACCGGTGCGTGGTTAGGTACGCCTGTGGTATCGTATACATTTACATAAACCTTAGCTGTATCGCAGAGCACATTCACGAAGTATGATGAATTGTCGCAAACCACCACCGTGAATGAATCATTGCCAACATACCCTGTAGTAGGTGTATAGATGCCAGCGCCGTTGTTATGCGCATCTGGTGTCCATGTGCCGTGGCCCGGACCTGTACCTGCAGGGTAGCTGTATGTCAGCGGATCACCATTTGGATCGTACGCACCTGTAGAAACATTGACTCCCACAGGGTTGTTCTTAGGTGTGCTTACATACTGGTCTGCTATCACAGGCGGCTCATTGCGAGGATCTACTATGATCGTCACGTGGCTGGTATCGCACAGTGGATTAGGACTGGTATTATCACAGATCACGATGCACGCACTGTCTATGCCATGATAGTTAGAGTCAGGCTTGTAAGTCATGCATACTGTCTGAGGTGTATCGCTGGCCGTAGGTACAGACACCCATGTGCCATGAGTAGGCGCACAGAGTACAGTAGCGGTATGGTGATCACCCACATCCGGATCCTTGTATGGTATACAGAATGTGATGATGCTGTCTTCCGGTACATGTACCAGCGTGTCTGGTATCACCGGTGTATCTGGTACACATGTGATATTGACAAACACGAGGCCGAGATCCCATGCACGCTGGCCAGGGCAAGCTGCCGAGCCGGTGAGGCCGGTGATCTGATAGCCGAAGGTATCCGTGCCACAGTAGTTAGCAAATGGAGTATAGATCAGCTTATTGCCGGCTACGCGCAGCGTGCCATACGTAGGCTGAGCTGAGATGCTCACAGTCAGAGGATCACCGTCTACATCGTAGTCGTTACTTACTACATCTATAGTATCGGTGTGGTCTTCTATCATGGTAGCTGTATCATCCACTGCTACAGGAGCGTGGTTTGTGATCAGGATATTGATAGCTATGATGCCGGTATCACACTGCGGACCTGCAGGACAGACTGTGCATACCTGGTATGTCACAGTATCCGGGCCGTGGTACAGGTTAGGCGCTGCATACTCTACCAGACCGGTAGTAGTATTCACATAGCCGAGACCATGGCTTCCTACACCTATCACACTCACTGCAGGCGGAGTTGTATTATTACCCAGGTAGTCATTCGCAGTTACGTTGACAGCTACTATTGCGCCTTCGCACACGGTAGCGGCATCGTCAAATGCTACAGGACCTACACAAGCAGTATCTACCACATAGATCAGTATCTGGGCAGAATCGCCACAATGGTCTGCGCTGTCGTATACAAAGTAGTTGATATGATCTATACCTGTATATCCGGCAGCGGCCGTATAGGTGATCGTTCCGTTAGCATTCAGTACCGCTGTATTGCCGGCATCAGGTCCGCTCAGTATGCTCACTGAGTAGCCTGCACCTATAGTGCCTACATTGCGGTCATTGTTGAGCTCGTTGATCACCAGGGCTACAGTATCACGTGCATTCACGATATCCTTGATCGCTGTAGGGCAGTGTGGCACCGGTGTCACTATTACGGTAATGATGCCTGTATCGCAGAGGCCAGGAGCACCATTATCACAAACCACATAGCAGAAGGAATCTGTACCAGAATAGCCCGGAGCAGGAGTATAGGTCACACAGGTAGAACCCAGTGTGATCACCGCACTGCCATGAGCCGGAGTACAGACAGATGTAGTCGCCAGTAGCTGACCGGGATCCACATCTGTAGCTGCGGCACATACGAGGATAAATGAATCCTGTGGTATGGTCACTGTAGTATCTGGAGCATGAGGCGGATGATTGACCGGAGTCACATTGATGTATACCATAGCCGTAGCACAGAGCGGACCGCCCAGGCTCACCGGCGTATTATCGCAGATGCTATACTTAAATGAGTCAGGACCCAGATAAGTGCCGGTAGAGACATATGTCACATCACCGGTCACGGCATCTATATTGGTCACAGCACCATGCCCAGGCAGAGTGACAAGCGTCACTGAGCCCGTATTGAGGTTACCATCCGGATCTGAGTCATTGCTGGCTACATGTACTACTACAGGTGTACCCTGGGTCGTAGTAGCGTAGTCGTTCACTGCTACAGGAGGATGTGGATTAGGCGTCACAGTCACTATCACTGTAGCTGTAGAGCACAGTTGTGGTGAGCCATTATCACAGATAGTATAGCAGAAGCTATCTACACCAAAGAAGCCATGCGTAGGCACGTAGCAGATCACGCCACCGGCAGTGATGCTATTAGTACCATGTGCCGGAGCGCAGGCCGTGGTCACGTGGATAGGATTGCTACCCGGACGATCATTGGTCATCACCGCTACGCAGGCAGATGAATCCTGTGGTATCCTCACTGTGTCATTGACAGCTACCGGAGGTGTAGTAGGTGTACCTGTTATATTGACAAACACAGTACCCGTATCGCATGAAGTACAAGCAGGATTCACACTGCAGATAGCATATGTGAACTGGTCTGTACCAGATGTCACGGTCGGCGTATACCTGATCGTGCTGCCAGATACAAAGGCGATACCTGATGCAGGAGCTGTAATGATGCTCACTGACAGCGCGCTGCTCGTGTGGTTGGTGTCATTAGCAGTTACATTCAGCACTGCACCTGAAACCAGGTGGAATACTGTATATGTATCTGCTACTGCTACCGGAGGTATACACTGCGGTATGACTGTGATATGTACATAGTCCGTATCGCAGAGCGTCGGCGTCACATTGTCGCAGACTACTACACAGAAGCTGTCATTGCCCACATAGTCAACAGCCGGTACGTAGGTCAGACAAGAATCGCTGGTAGCAAATCCTGCTGTGCCGTGGTATGGGCCGCATGGGAATGAAGTCACCTTCACACTATTGTGATCAGTATCAGATATCATAGGGCATATCGTGACAGGAGGTGAATTCTGTGGTATTGTATCATAGGTCGGTGGTATATGTGGCGGATGATGCAGCACATGGATAGATACCATACCCACGTCGCAAAGCGGTACATACGCTGAGCAATACGTGGCAGTAGGATTCATCACGTCGCACACTCTGTAGTAGAATGTATCGTCGCCAGCATATCCCGGAGTCGGCGTATAAGTGTAGGTATTGCCTACCTGCACTGCAGTACCGTGTACCGGAGGTGTCACGATAGCGAGTGTAGTAGAGTCATGATCAGGCTCTTCGTCATTGAGCGTCACAGGTATGTTCACCGAAGTGTTCATATTGGTGCTCGTAGTATCCTGAGCCGCCAGAGGACGGTGGTTGATCAGGTTCACAGTATAGTGTACCCATGCAGTGTCACACTGTGCCGGAGCCCTGTTGTCACATACGCGGTACTGGAGTGAATCCTGACCGAAGAAGTATTGAGCCGGTATATAGGCTATAGATGGGCTGCTCACCGCAGCTATGCCATGAGTAGGAGGAGTCACAATAGATGTCACAGTGAGTACGTCACCGTTTGGATCTATATCATTATTGAGCACATTCACGAATGAGTACTCATCCTGGCAGATACGGCTGAAGTCATCCACTGCCACCGGTGGCAGGTTGTGATGTATAGTAGGCGTATCGTACTTATTGATAGTAATGAACACCAGTGCTGTGTCACACAGGCTGTGCGGCAGGCGGCTGGAGCTATCGCAGATCACATATGAGAATGTATCTACCACGATGCTGTCAGCTACTGTAGCCGGAGCACTATAATTCACTGTATTGTTGAAGCCTATCGTAGCTGTACCACCCAGAGACGTGGTACCGGTCACAGTAGTGACACGGATAGGATTGCCATCAGGATCGCTGTCATTAGCTATGACGTTGACATTGATAGAAGCGCCCGGCACAGTCACACCGTAGTCATTGCTGGCTACCGGAGGGTGGTTTGCAAACGTGTCACCAGGATTGGTCACATTTACCACTACCCATGCACTGTCGCACATTACATGAACCACATATGGAGATGTATCACAAACGCTGTACTGGAATGAATCCACACCGGTGAAGCCTGTAGGTGGGAAGTAGTTTACAGAACCGTTGCCGGTAGTGACCACGTTGCCACCCTGAGTAGTCGTGCCGCCACCCGGATAGGTATATGTAAGCGGATCGCCATTAGGATCGTATGCAGCACTCGCTACGTTGACACCCAGCGGAGTATTCTCAGGAGTGCTCACGTAGATATCATTTGCTACCGGAGGCAGGTTCTGACCGGCTACATTGATATATGCCTCAGCTGTATCGCACTTAGGTGCAGGAGCGTGGGCAGAGAGCGTGTCACATATTACATATGTGAAGCTATCTACCGGCTGGCCATTGATGCTGTGTAGGTATGGCACCGGGGTATAAGTCACGTCACCATTGGTGCTGACACTACCGATAGTACCATTGTGCACACCTACTATGATAGTCGGAGTACCCAGTGGGTCGCCATCCGGATCACTGTCATTGCCCTTCACATTCACTACAGCGTTCACTGAGTTTTGTGGTACGGTCAGGTGATCGTCTACAGCCAGAGGTGGCCTGTTGGCTATCGGAGTATCTACCAGATTGGTAGTCACGATCACTAGCGCCTGAGCACACAGTGCAGGATAAACTACGTCACACACCTGATAGCGTACCGTATCGTAATAGATAGCTGCCGGCAGGCCTGTATTCGGAGTGAAGACCACGTTGCCATTGACATCTACAGTCCATGTGCCGTGAGCAGTAGTAGTGCTGCTGATCAGTACAGGTGTAGTCAGCGGATTGCCCTGAGGGTCGCTGTCATTGCCACGTACATTGACTACAGCCGGAGTGCCGGTAGTAGTAGCGCAGTCATTATTGGCTACCGGAGGCTGCGGAGACGCAGTATCAGGTACGATGGTGGCCACTATCACACTAGTAGCACAAAGTACATGTACAGGATATTGATCTGTATCACATACCTGGTACTGTATGGTATATGTACCCGGAGTAGATCCGGTGATAGTGTAGGCACCGTTTCCTGTCTGTACGATATGCAGACTTGGATCAGGTGTACCGACTATCGTGATGGTCAGAGGATCCGCATTAGGATCACTGACGGCCAACAGGATATTTACATCGTGCGGTGTACCTACCAGTTGCGTATACCTTACGGTATCAGCAGTAGGCGGCAGGTTAGCCGGATTTACGAATACGTAAACATTCGCTGTATCACAAAGACCTACAGGAGGATTGATAGAAAGCGTATCGCATACACGGTATGTGAAACTGTCTATCGGCTGGCCATTGATACTATGGATACCCGGATTAGGTACGTATACCACAGTACCATTGCTGCTCACGCTGGTGATAGTACCTGCGGTAGTAGCAGTCAGGACGGTAGGAGTACCCAGTGGATCGCCATCAGGATCACTATCGTTACCCTTCACGTTCACATTGACAGGTGTACCCTGTGCCACGCTCACGTGATCATCCACTGCCACAGGAGGCCTGTTGCCCGGCACATCGATCTCGTTGATCGTGATGATGAGCATTGCGCAAGATGTAAGCGGCTGAGGAGCGATAGTAGTGATATCTGAGATGCAGTAGTCTACTGTATCATAGTATATACCCTGCGCGAGACCAGCATTAGGCTGGAATGTAATGCTGCCATCCACGGCATTCACAGTAAAGTGCCCGTGAGCAGTCACACCGCTACCATTGATAGCAGGTACGGTGAGTGGGTTGCCATCCGGATCGGTATCATTGCCACGTACATTTACGATAGCTGGCTGGATACCGGTGGTCGTAGCATAGTCATTATTAGCTACCGGAGGATGGTTCACCAGTGGATTATTAGTGATGATATTAGCAAAGATGACTGCCGTATCGCAAAGCACATGGATAGGATACTGGTCTGTATCGCATACCTGGTATACGATAGGATATGTACCTACCGTAGTGCCGGTCACAGTATACGCACCATTAGATGTCTGCACCACAGTCAGCGAAGGATCATAAGCCCCCACGATACTGATATTGAGCGGATCGCCATTAGGATCGCTGGTTGCCAGCTCTACATTCACGTCATGTGGCGTATTCTGATAGGCTGTGTACCTGATCGTATCCGCTGTCGGAGGCAGATTCTGAGGGCAAATATAAATGTAAGCCTTGCCTGTATCGCAATCTGCTGTACAGTTTACATTGCATATCTGATAGGTCACTGTATCCAGTCCATGATAGCCATATACCGGCGTATACACTACATTATTGGACACCACAGATGCTGTACCATACTTTACAGCGAGCACGCGTACGGTGCTACCGTTACGTTCAGGATCAGTATCGTTGATAGTCACGTCGAATGTAAATGGAGTATTGAGGCATGTGCTATCGTAGTCATCCACAGCTACAGGTGGTTGATTGACATGCAGGGTAATGGTATCCCTGGCTGAGCAACCTTGCAGAGAGGAGATCACCGCTACATATCCGTGGTTAGGACGTGTAGGGTGTACGGTGATAGGGTTCAGACTGTTAGTGATAAATGTGCCATTGACATCATACCACTGGATATTATTAGCTATCGGCTGAGATGGATAGGCTGGTGTCAGTACTATAGCACCTCCCTGGCAGGTCGTATCAGCAGATGCTGTGAGAGTGACCGGCAGAGATTTGTAGACGGTGATATTGATAAATGCCGAGTCTGTACAGCTGGTCGTGCCACCTGCCAGACGGTACCTGATAGTCACTACAGTAGAGATGTTATTTGGTACTGATACCAGAGCCGGATTAAATACGCCGGTCGCAGCATTGATACCCGGACCAGACCATGTACCACCCGCAGGGGTACCGGTGAAGGTATCCAGCGCATCAAAAGTACAGTAGCTTGGATTGTTGCCGGTGATGCTCACCGTAGGCAGTGGATCTACTATCACTACCTGAGATGTATCGTGCGTACAGCCGTTCTGTGTCACAGTATAGGTGATCAGGTATGAGCCTGCGCCTACAGATGCCGGACGGAATACATAACCAGAACCGGTATTGACCACTCCTGCACCTGCCCATGTGCCACCTGCTATAGATGCAGTAAGTGGCACCTGAGGTGAGCTGGCACAGTAGTGTGAGTCGAGACCGAGTATCACCGGACGTGGCAAAGGCTTCACAGTGATAGTCCTGCTGAGACTGGCCTGACAGCCACTGGCATCCGTCACGAGGATAGTATAAGGATATGATCCTGCCATCTGAGGGTTGGCAGTAGTCACCTGCTGATCTGTATCTGAAAGGTTGGTAGTAGGGGTCCAGAGATAGCTATATCCTGCTGTACCACCTGTCACATTTACAGTCAGGTCTACAGACTGACCGGAGTTTTCGCACCATGTCAGGCTGCTGCTGTTAGCTGGCGGAGTGATAGATATAGCCAGCGTAGCAGGCGTCACACGTACCACGACCTGATCGGTAGCTGTACAGCCCTTCTTATCGGTCACAGTCACGGTATAAGTCGTATTTGCACCCAGATGCCTTACGTACGGATTAGACGCAGTAGTGTATCCGGCTATACCGATAGGCGGAGCCCATAGATATGTATAGATCGGCGTACCTCCGGATGCTGTAGGAGCACCTCCTATCTGCACGCTGTCTGTGCTACATGCCGCTATAGTCTGATCCGGACCCGCGTCTGCGCTAGGGAGTGGATTAACTCTCACAGTATCATAGACCACAGGTGAGGTACATGAGCCATAAGTAGCCGTGAACGAGAATATCACAAGCTGAGCCGTAGGATTAGGGTTGTTTAGTATTACACTGATATTGCCACCGGTACCATTCAGACCAGTATTTGAGCTCCAGCTGATAGTAGCACCCGGTATATTAGAAGTGACCGTGCCAGTAAATGTAGCACCACTGCATATCTCGAAAGGGAAGCCGGATTTTGCCACCGTAGGAATAGGCCTGACGATTACCGGTACCCTGATGGTATCGGCACAGCCACCCGGCTGAGTACCGATCACTGTATAGGTGATCAGGGAGTCAGTAGTGCCATTGTTTACTACAGTCGCGTTGATGGCATTGCCACTACCGGAGGTACCGTCGCTGCCAAACCAGGTAATAGTAGTACCCACGAGTGAAGAACTCAATGCAATATGATATGCGGATCCGCTGCATACATTGGCAGAGTCAGGATTAGCCGTGATGACAGGTACCGGATTTGCGGTCAGGTACATGGTGTCATACGCGCTGACATAGATACCATTCCTGAAGTAAGTCACCTTCAGTATCATAGTGTATACACCAGGGAAGGAAGGCACTACTGTAGGACGGGCATGCGTAGGCGTATCAATATAAAGTGGTGGGCTGGAGAACCACTGGTAAGTGGCTCCGCTCACCTTAGTGAAGCCTTGCAGTGTCATCGGGCTACCCACGCAGACAAAAGTATCTGGACCGGCAGTCACATCCGGTGCGAGCACTACTACCACGCGGACTGAATCAGTACCTACACAACCAAATGAATTGGTGACGGTAACATAATAAGTAGTGGTAGTCAACGGAGTGGCTACAGGATTAGATGAGTTAGGTGAGCTAAGACCTGTGGTCGGGCTCCATACATATGATGTACCACCGGTAGCGCTGAGCACTACGCTGCTGCCCTGGCCTATCACAGTATCCGGACCGGCAGTAGGTATGACCGGAGGATGTGCTGTGACCTGAGAATGAGAAGTGTCAGAGCAACCATAAATGGTCGTCACCATCTGATATGCATCATAAGAACTTGCATACGAGGTGTATGTGTAAGACGGATTCTGCAGGTGTGACGTATCTGCCAGAGTAGCAGTATCACCAAAGTTGTAGAACCATGATGTAATAGCTCCATCTGATGAAGAAGCCTGATCATGGAAAGTAGCAGGTGTACCTGCGCAAACTATATCAGCTACAAAATGAGACTGCGGCCTCGCGTGAGCTGTCACAGTATCGGTATATGTGCCTGTACATCCTGTGATAGTGTCTGTCACTGTCACAGTGTAGAAATTATTGATAGTAGCAGGCGATACCAGAGGGTATGCACATGTGTTGCATGTGATACCGACCGTTGGCGACCACTGATAGCGATAGTTAGGCCCTGTCAGATTGACTCTCAGTCCTGCCGTATCACCCTGGCACATTACGATAGAAGGTACAAATACCACCAGATTTGGAGAGATACGCACCTGTACGGTATCGCTGGCGGTACAGCCATAAATATCCGTACCTACTACAGTATAAGTGGTAGTGGACGTAGGTGCTACAGTCACAATCTGTGACGCTCCGTTAGAAGGTACCATCGAGCCGCCTGTAGGAGACCACTGATAGGTCAATGCTCCTGTAGCGATCAGCTGTGTAGAGCCGCCTGCACATATACCCTTGTCATCACCCGCGTCTACAGGTGGAGCAGAGCGCTTGATCACTATTACGGAGTCAGTACCAGTACAGCCGCTGATAGCGTCTGTCACAGTTACATAGTATATCGTAGTGGCAGCAGTAGGTGTCACGGTAGGGCGTGCACTGGTAGATGTAAACCCGGCCGGACTAGATGCCCAGAGATATGTATAGCTACCTGATCCGCCAGTGGCATTCTGGCCTATTTGCACTGATGTAGTAGGCGGACAGAATGATGTATTAGAGCCAGCATGGGCTACAGGGCTGGAGAAGACACGAACTGTCTTGTAGGCTGTAGCACTGCAATTAGATAATGTATAAACTACAGTGTAGGTCTGCGTACCTGTAGGTGCTACAGAAACACTGGCAGTATTAGCTGCAGCCGGAGTGATAAACGGACCGCTCCACAGATAGGTACCTCCCGGAGGCGCACCTACTGCAGTCAGGGTCGTATTCTGGCCCTGGCAGAGATCCGTATCTGCAGAGGATATGGACACCGTAGACTGTGGATTGATAATAATGCGCGCAGAGTCATAGGCTGTACATCCTGATACGCTGTCTGTCACAGTCAGGTGATACATCACATTGAGCACGGCTGTGTCAGCTACTATCGGATGAGCCGCAGTAGAGTCGCTCAGGCCGAATGCAGGTGTCCAGGTGTACATATAGTGTCCTGAGCCACCTGTAGCCGTAGGCGTATCACCCAGTGCTATAGTACCAGATACCGGCATACAATATGCCTTATTGCCACCGGCATGCGCTGCCGGAGTAGAGTAGACATGGATAGTCTGATATGCTGTATCATAGCAGCCTGTAGGTACTATGATGGTATCACCATCATTAGTGATAAAGCTGGTCAGGTCACCGTAGATCACCTGGAGGTTGTAGTTTCCTATGCCTGTAGGTGAGAAAGTAATAGTCGGTGTATTACCGGCAAATGGAGTGATATTTCCTGTAGGGGACCACTGATAGTTGCCACCTGACGGGGAGCCGGCCGCTGTGAGTGTGGTGCTCTGACCTGCGCACAGGTTGGTATCAGGAGATGTAATAGTAATGGTCGGCTTGACTGACAGTGTGATCTTTGCACTATCTACAGCTATACATCCTGTGGTGAGGTCGGTCACTGTCACGATGTAGGTAGTAGCACCCGCAGTAGTGAGTTGCGTCACACGTGGGCGGGCTGCTGTGCTATCGCTTACGTTAGCAGCAGGAGACCAATGATAAGAGAAGTTACCTGAACCGCCTGTAGCTGTATTGCCCACACGCACGATAGAAGTGACAGGCAGACAGTAGGACTGATCAGGACCTGCATCTACTACAGGCTGCGGATAAGTATTGATCACTACAGATGCAGTATCACGGCATCCGTTCAGATCATAGTATACAAAGTATGCCTGAGTACCAGGATTTGGTGTGACAGTCACCACAGCTGCATTACCGTTGGCCGGATTCATAGCTATGATCGGATTCCATTGATAGTTGCCGCCTGCTGGAATACCCACCGCAGTCAGTATAGCGCTGCCACCGCCGCATATATTGGTCTGAGAGGCTGTAGCTGTCACATTCACACTAGGCGAGATAGTGATCACCACACTATCCGAAGAGGTGCAGCCGGACCTGTTGTCAGTGACCGTTACAAAATATTTATAAGTGCCAGCCACCAGTGACGTGAGCACTGGATTGGAAGCTGAAGTATCGTTGAGGTTAGTAGATGGTGCCCATGTGTATGAGAATGCACCGCTACCGCCATTAGCTGTAGGGCTGCCACCTATGGTCACCGTACCGGAATGAGGCAAACAGAAAGTCTGGTTTGGACCCGCATCAGCCACTACGGTAGGATATACATTTACCTGCTTGTAGGCAGTATCCTGGCAGCCATTGCGCGAGTATATCAACTCATAGAGCTGAGTAGTCACAGGACCCACAGTCACAGACGGTGTATTGCCGGTGCCCGGATACAGATATACGATCGGTATCCACTGATAACTGCCGCCTCCCGGACTTGCCACGCCATTCAGCACTGTAGTCTGGCCAAAGCAAAGATCCGTATCAGAGCTATTGATGGTCACTGTAGCGTGAGTATCTATAGTGATGTGTGTCGAGTCCACAGAGCTGCATCCTGTCACATTATCTGTCACAGTGAGATAGTATTCTGTATTAGTATTGACTTTTGCTACTACCGGGTTTGGAGCGGCTGAGTCGCTGAGATTGGTAGTAGGAGACCAGTGGTAGCTATAGCTGCCTGAGCCGCCTGTAGCCGCAGAGCTGGATCCAAGGAAGATAGTGCCTGAATATGGCAAGCAGAATGCCTGGTTGATACCCGCATGCGCTACTACATTTGGATAAACATTCACCGTGATAGCTGTAGAGCCTGCACAGCCATTAGCTGTATAGGTCACCTGATATCTCTGGGTACCTGATGGAGCTACGATCACAGAGGCTGTGTTGCCGGCACCCGGATTCATATTGAATGTAGGGCTCCACTGATAGCTGCCGCCTGCCGGGCTGCCTACCGCTGTGAGTGTAGTGCTCTGACCGGTGCAGAGATCGGTATCAGTAGGAGATATAGTAACTGTAGCAGTAGGATTGATCACCAGGGTCATAGTAGATATAGCCTGGCATCCGGATATTTTGTCTGTGACTGTCAGAGTGTATAGCGTAGAGCCGGCAGATACAGATGTGACAGTAGGATTAGCTACTGTAGCGCTGCTGAGATTGCCTGATGGCGACCATGAATATGTATAGCTACCAGAACCACCGGAGCCGGACGGCACGCCACCCAGAGTGATGGTAGAGGTGACCGGAAGGCAATAAGTCTGATTAGGGCCTGCGCTGGCCACAACGTTGGAGAAGACGCGAACGGTCTTATGAGCAGTATCGCTGCAAGTACCTTGAGTATATATTACAAAGTAAGTCTGATTGGTAGTCGGAGCTACATCTACCGATGCAGCCGCACCGGATGAAGGACTCATGCTGACCTGAGGATACCACTGATAGGTACCTCCGGCAGGACTGCCAGAGGCAGTCAGAGTAGTAGACTGACCTGTGCAGATATCGGTATCTGAAGAAGCGGCAGTCACAGAAGGTTGCGGGAGAATGGTCAGATTAGTAGAGTCTACACCATAGCAGCCGTTGCCGTCAGTCACAGTGAGGTGATACCTAGTAGTACCTGCACCACTCACTGTCACAGTCGGATTGGCTACACCGGCATTATTCAGACCGGTGACAGGAGACCATGTATAGCTATAAGTGCCTGAACCGCCCGTTGCAGCAGGTACCGCACCGAGAGTGATGGTAGCCGTGACCGGCTGGCAATAAGTTTGATTAGCTCCGGCGTGTGCCAGAGGGTTGTTATTTACTGTCACAGCTACAGAGCTGGTAGCACTACAGCTGTGTGCATCTGTCACAGTGACATTATAGGTTGTATTAAGAAGCGGAGATGCTACAGGATTGGCTACAGAAGTCGAGGTCAGACCTGTGCCAGGCGCCCACGCATAGACAAATGGCGAAGTACCTCCTGATGCTGTAGGCGCTCCGCCTATCGTAGTAGAGCTACCATTACAGATAGCTACTGCCGAGCCGGCGCTGGCCACTACAGATGGCCATACGGTCAGACGTACAGTATCACTCGCGTTACAGCCATTATTATCTGTTACATTCAGGGTATAGAGGTAGCTACCTGCCGCAGATGGATTGGCAGTAGTAGATATAGCAGTAGTAGAAGAGAGGCCTGTAGCAGGGGACCACTGATAAGTATATGGTGCCGTACCACCGGTGACAGTGCCGGTCAGTACTGTGCTGCTGCCGCTATTGGCGCAATAGCTGGTATTGACGCCTGCATCTACCTGGAGTGTAGAGCCTACTACTGTTACATTGACAGAGGCTGCAGCCGTACATCCCTTAGAGTCTGTCACGGTTACTGTATATAGAGTAGTAGAGCCTATCTGGCTTACGCTAGGATTAGGTGAAGTAGACGAGCTGAGACCGCCTGCTGGGCTCCACAGGTAGGTGTAGCCTGGTGTACCACCTGATGCTGTAGGAGTACCACCTATGATCACAGATGCTGCACTACATGCAGTAAGATTCTGGCCGGGACCAGCATCTGCTGCCGGCTTAGGATTGACAGTCACAGTCACAGAGCTGGTCGCGCTGCAACCCTTGGTGTCTGTCACAGTCACAGTGTATGTAGTAAGTACTGTAGGTGATGCTACCGGATTGGCTACGGTAGAGGAGCTGAGGCCTGTAGTAGGAGACCAGCTATAGGTCAGGGTACCAGTACCGCCGCTACCTGTAGGGCTGCCGCCTATGGTCACGCCCAGGCCATTACATACCGATGTGGCAGAGCCAGCATTTGCTACTACAGCAGGATTCAGAGTGATCACCGCAGAATCTACCGATGTACAGCCTGATACATTATCAGTCACAGTCACGTGGTAGGTGATAGTGCTTGCCACATTAGAGGTCAGTGTAGGGTTAGCTACTGTAGTACTGCTCAAACGCGTGGATGGAGACCACAGGTAAGAGAAATTACCCGAACCTCCCGTAGCTGTAGGAGTCGCTCCCAGCGTCACAGTACCCGCATATGGCATACAGAAGGTCTGATTGCCACCTGCATGAGATACTACTGCAGGCACTACATTTACTGTCTTAGTAGCTGTGCCGCTACATCCGGACGCCGTGTATGTTACCTGATAGGTCTGATTGGCAGGAGGTGCTACGGTCACTGTAGCTGTATTACCTGCCACAGGTGTCATAAAGTTAGTCGGGCTCCAGCTATAGGTGCCACCAGCAGGCAAGCCGGTCGCAGTCAGTGTGGTAGACTGACCAGCACACAGGCTGGTATCAGGTGAGCTGATCGTGACTGTAGCCTGAGAGTTGATAGTCAGCCTCATCGAGTCTACAGCCTGACAGCCGGATTTAGTGTCAGTCACGGTCACATAGTACACTATATTGCTGGCTACTGCACTGGTCACAGTAGGATTGGCTACTGTCGTGCTGCTCAGACGTGTAGATGGAGACCATGAGTAGGTATATGAACCTGATCCGCTGGTAGCAGTAGGGCTGCCACCGAGGGTGATGGTGGTAGAGACCGGCAAGCAATAAGTCTGGTCCGCACCTGCCTCAGCACCCACAGTCGGATAGACATTCACCTTGCGGGATGCAGTATTGGTACATCCTGCCAGAGAGTAGAGTACAGTATAAGTTTGATTAGCAGAAGGGCCTACACTCACAGAGGCGGTATTGCCTGCTGCCGGCGTCATACCTATGGTAGGACTCCAGCTATATGTACCACCAGCCGGAGTGCCGGTAGCCGCCAGCGTAGTGACCTGACCGAGGCACAGGTCTGTATCTGAGAGGGCTATGCTCACGGTCACTGCCGGATTGATCGTCAGCGTCATAGAGTCTCTGGAAGTACAGCCGGTCACGTTATCCGTCACCGTCACATAATATGTAGTGGTACCTGACACCACAGAGGTGATGGTCGGGTTAGCCACAGAGGTGCTGCTCAGATTAGTAGGCGGAGACCATGCGTATGAATAGCTATTAGATCCACCCGTTGCAGTAGGAGCTCCTCCCAGAGTGATCGTAGTAGATACATTAGAGCAGTATGTCTGATTGGAGCCGGCTTCTGCCACTACTACCGGATAGACCGTCACCAGTCTGCTGGCAGATGATGTACAGCCACCCAGCGTATAGACCACATTATATGTCTGTGTAGTAGCTGGATTCACTGTCACGGTAGCAGTATTGCCTGCTGCCGGAGTGATATTAGAGAGTGGTGACCACTGGAAGGTACCACCCGCCGGGCTCACGCTGGCTGTCAGGCTGATGCTATTGCCTACACATATATTAGCTGTAGACGGTGTGATGGTCACCGCGCCAGGCTGGGTAGTGACAGTCACGAGCACAGTATCGGTACAGCCGGTAGAGTTGGTCCACACAAAGCCATAGGTACCTGTGGTGCTCCAGTTGCTGATAGTAGTAGTGGGGTTAGTAGCGCTCGCGATGGTCGCAGTGCCCGGATTGCCGGCGCGGACGGTCCAGGTGCCTGTACCAGAGGCAGCCATAGTCGCAGTACCTACCAGACAAACTGACTGGTCCGCACCGGCGTTTGGCTTGATACATACCTGATAGTCTTCTACCTCACCGGCACCTATCTCACCTTGAGCATCAGTACTGCTCAGGGTAGCATCTGCTATACGCACACGCAGGAAAGTATTGCCGCTGCCATATACAAATGCTGGCAGACCGGTAAAGCTCAAGGTCACCGTCTGCTGCGAAGCGCTGGTAGGCACACTGACCACGGCAGATTCCGCTGCATCAAATGAACCGTTGCCATTGGCATCTATCCAGCCACGCAGGTTCACAGTAGTACCTGTATTATTGAGGTATGATACAGAAATACTATAAGTCGTAGCACCTACGACGGCAGTTGGTATCACAGCTACACCATCCTCGTCATCACTGGATCCGGTATTGCTGATATCGTCACCATTGGCTGTAGCAGAGCTCAGGGCCGCTGTCTCCGCATCTATCGTGAGGCCCAACCTTAGTTTATCAGTCAGGGCAGAGCGGGCTGCGTTTGAGCCATCATATCCTGTAGGCGCATCACCGTAATCGAAAGTGTTTGAATTCCATTCAA
Organism: uncultured Chitinophagaceae bacterium; assembly: GCA_964537475.1. GTDB lineage: Bacteria > Bacteroidota > Bacteroidia > Chitinophagales > LD1 > UBA1941. The sequence continues at coordinate 1,189,389 of CAZIBY010000001.1, forward strand.
AGATGAAGTGATTATCCTTGCCGGCTGTCTGGGCTGGTATGGATTTATCGAAACCCGGTACATCAGTGATCCACTGGTGTGGCACTGTGGTCTCATCAGAGTGGATAGTAGTGCCTATGTAGACCAGACCATTTGTATTATTATAGTAAAGGTGGCCGCTACCGCGTAGTACACCTGTGCTGCCCATATAGTCTTTCTCAGTACCGCCCAGATAGGTGCCATAGGTACGTGTAGCCAGGTTATTGCTAAAACTAGCATAGCTGATATCCACTATACCACCAAATGTCCTTTGGTAATAAGGACTGGCAGGGGTAGTATTATTAGCGGGGTAGTCGGTAGATGTAGTAGTACCAAACAGGAGTACATTGCTGCTACGGAAGTCTACCGCTATACCACCTACCAGATCGTCTCCGCTGCCGCCATCATAGGTTTCCACAAATCCTGTACCCGCAGATCCGTTCCACGGTATGCGCGCCAGGACCTGATCCATGGCACCTTTGTTAGTCGTTTGTACTGCACCTGTCGTACCAGGCACATCTGTAGATGAACTGTTATAGCCTACGTAGAAATAGTTATTATCTGCACAAACCACTGCCTTGTCAGCACCCTGAGGGTAGCCTGATGCCAGAGCATAAGATGCCAGACCTTCTGAACTGCTGCCACCCAGGTATGAGAATGTAGTGAAAGCGGTCACGTTGGTAGTCTGGATCGGTATAGATCCGACCAGTATCTCCGTAGCACCTGCTATGGTAGCATCTACTGCATTCACCAGGCTCGGATAGGCTGAGCCTACTACTGTATGCACAGCAAAAGCCAGTTTGGTCTTGTCTGTAGAGGAAGCTATAGAGGCAAATGTCTCATTATTGTTTCCACCTACATAGGTACCCCAGCTGGCAGATAGTGAAGTGCCGCTGGCGCCTGTCACACGGAGGATGAAACCCTCTGAGCTACCGGCAAAGGTAGCATCTGGAGCGCTGGCATTGACTACAGAAGTGGAGAATGCCGAAGTACAAGTACCGCTGACATAGAATGTCGAATTGTCTATAGCTACTACAGACTGGTAGGCTGCCGTATTTACATTGGCTGGTGTAGCTGTATTTGTAGAACCCGAGTAGGATCTTGCCGCCAGGGTAGCGCTAAATATCTGCACTACATCTTCTGTATAAACAAGGACTATCCTTCCATCAGGAAAGATATCAAGATCCGAAGGGAAATTGGCCGCGCCGGTCACACCGGTCATGGTCCAGGCCAGTATATTGGTACCTGTAGCATTCAGTTTATAGAGAACTGTAGATGGATTAGTGCTGTAAGCATTAGAATAACCTGCAGACACGTTATTGAGGTAGCTCACACTCAATGCCTCATTAGTAAAACCGGCGCAATAAACTTCGCCGGCAGTATTTGACGCGATACTATAGAGGTATTCATCAAAGGAAGAAGATCCGTTATGCATATAGGTAGACCACATCATCACCGGGTCTATGACCAGCGGCTGTGTAGGGTCGAAGCCCGCCTCCACCTGATAGGCGAGCGTATTGTCGCTTACCTTTACCATATTGGTCTTGAACTGCTTCTTGCTGCCATCTATGGTCTGGAAGGTCTCAGGTATCACGAGCGATATGTTGTTCTCGTGCATCTTGATGGTCAGGTTGCCTTCCTTCTCTACTATCAGGGCGTCCTGTCCGGTCATCTGCATTTTGATCTTGCTGTAGTCGGCAGCCTTGCTCACGATCCAGTCAAACTCCATGGAGCCGCTCTGGCCTGAGTAGAGGCGCAGGTCTATACCGGGATAGACATTCTTCAGCGTGATCTCATTATAGATAGCAGGCTGGATACCTTTCTCATTCTTATCAGTAGTAGTATAATAAGTACCCCTGGTCGCAGAAACCGAGCCTGGCTCTACAGTCCACGTACCATTTGATCCCGGGAATGTCAGGTCCACTATCTGGAGCGGCATCGGCTCCTTAGCTTCTGCTGCTTCGTTCTCCTCTTCGTCCCATTCCTTCTGATTGGTCACGATACGGATCTTATTATTGTATACACCCATGCTACCAAAGGCAGTACGGAAACCATACAATACATCAGGATTATTAAACTGGCCTGCATTCTTTTCAAACCATATCTTATTGGTCGTAGCACGCAGCGTACTCTTCACAGATGCCTGTATCACAGGATCTACATCACCTAAATGGCTGCTGGCGGTCTGACCCTTGGCAGCAAGCGCCGCAGGGGCGAAAGCAGACTGCTGCGCAAAGGTAGCCTGGGTAACCACCACAAATAATAATGTCAGAAATACGGAAGTAAACTTCTTCATCATATTCGAATTTGAATGTGTCTTAGATTGGTATAGGGATGCCACAGCCGCCAAATGTGAAGCGCCGGGTAAGGAAAGGACAGTAGAAGGAATAAAAAGTAAATAGGTCTTATTCAAGGCTTTGTACAATTGGGTTTGGAATCAGGTCTTCAACTTGTAAACAGTATATACACACTATTACTTGTTAATGGCCCAAATATACGTGCCGGCTTCCTAATTGTCAAATTTAAATGGCAATAGGGCGATTCCCTCGACTAAAAACTGACCCACAAAAAATACATAGTGCCCACATAAGTGGGCACCAGTACTATTTGTTAAATTTTAAGCTGATATGTATCAGACGGCCTTTGCTTCTACTTTAGGAGCTGCGGCTTTGATCTCATCAGATGCCTGTGAGGCATATTTCTCGAAGTTCTTATTGAACTGGATAGCCAGTTCATTGGCCTTGGCATCGTAGGCAGCCTTGTCAGCCCAGGCAGCGCGTGGGTCCAGTATCTCAGCCGGTACGCCCTCGCATGACTGCGGTACGGATACTACGAATACAGGATGAGCGGCATATTGCACATTATTCAGTTTGCCTGACAGGGCAGCAGTGATCAGCGCCCGGGTATGCGGCAGGCTCATACGCTTGCCTACGCCATAGCTGCCACCCACATAGCCAGTATTGAGCAGCCATACATTGATGTGTTTCTTTTCGTTCAGCTTTTCTCCGAGCAGCTTGGCATAGTCTGCAGGGTGCAGCGGGAGAAATGCCGCTCCAAAGCAGGCCGAGAAAGTAGTCTGTGGCTCTACCACACCTACCTCAGTACCAGCCACCTTTGAGGTAAAGCCGCTGAGGAAGTAGTACATAGCCTGGCCTACGGTCAGCCTGGAGATCGGAGGCAGCACGCCAAAGGCATCATACGTCAGGAAGAATATATTCTGAGGCTCGCCACCGCGGGATACCGGCAGTGCATTCTCTATAAAGTTGATCGGATAGGATACCCGCGTGTTCTCCGTTTTGGCCTTGCTGGCATAGTCTACCGTACGGGTACCTTCATTAAATACGATATTCTCCAGGATAGCACCGTGACGTATCGCGCGGAAGATATCCGGCTCCTTCTCGGCCGAGAGGTCTATACATTTGGCATAGCAGCCGCCTTCAAAGTTGAATACAGAGTCGCTGTCCCAGCCGTGCTCATCATCTCCTATCAGTGGGCGGTTAGGGTCGGCAGAGAGTGTGGTCTTGCCGGTACCAGACAGGCCAAAGAAAAGTGCCACATCGCCATCCTTGCCCTGATTGGCAGAGCAGTGCATACTGAGCACCTTGCGGTCATGAGGCAGTACAAAGTTCAATACGCCAAAGATGCCCTTCTTGATCTCGCCCGTATAGGCAGAACCACCTATGATGATGACCCTCCGGGTAAAGTTGAGCAGGGTGAAATTGTGCTGACGGACGCCATCCGTGGCCCCATCTGCATGGAAGCTAGGCGCCTGCACGATCAGCCAGTCATGTTCGAATTTTGATATTTCATCTTTGCCCGGACGCAGGAACATGTTACCTGCAAACATATTCGCCCATGGGTTTTCATTCACCACGCGCACATTGAGCTTGTATGAATCATGTGCACATGCCACGCAGTCACGTACAAATACGTCCTTACCCGCTAGGTGCGCTGTTATCTTATTATATAGCGCGTCAAATTGCTCCGGAGTGATCGGTGTATTGAAGGTGCTACCCCAGTCTACCGAGTCTTTAGTGATATCATCCTTTACTATGAATTTGTCCTTGGGCGAGCGGCCTGTAAATTCGCCAGTGTCTACTGCCAGCGCGCCTGTATCATTCAGTACACCCTGGCCCCTTTTGATCGTTTCTTCTATGAGCTCCTCAGGAGTCAGGTTCCAATACTGCGTTTTAGTATCCTTGATGCCTACAGAGGCTAGATCTACACTCTGGTTTTTGTGGCCCACTATTGCCATATATATCCTTTTTTGTTTTTGAAAAGAGGTTCGCAAATGTAAAAAAAAGAACAAACTCAGCGCCCTGACTTTAATCTTAGGCGGCTTTACCTACATTTGCCTATACATATCTCAAATTTAACATGAAATACGATAAGATTGACAGCAGGCTTTTTGTGCTGAACCGCAAGAACTTTGCAAAGCAGATGAAGCCAAACTCCATCGCCATCTTTGTGTCCAATGAACTGGCTACCCGCAGTGCTGATGCCAGCTACAAATGGCGCCAGAACCCGGACCTCTTTTACCTGACCGGTGTGGACCAGGAGGATACTTTCCTGGTACTTTTCCCTGATGCTCCGGTGGCAGAGTGGCGCGAGATGCTGTTTGTGCGCCGTACCGATGAGCATATTCGCACCTGGGAGGGCAATAAGCTGACCAAAGAGGAAGCCGCTCAGGTATCGGGTATCAAGGAGGTGCGCTGGTCAGATGGGTTTGCGGCGGCGCTGCCATCGCTGATCTATCAGGCCCAGAATATCTATCTCAACACAAACGAAAATGACCGCAGTGGCGATACGACTGAGTCGGGTGAGTTCAAGTTTGCTGCAAAGCTAAAGGGCCGCTACCCGCTGCATAACTTCTACCGCTCCGCTCCTATCATGGCCGGACTGCGCACTGTGAAATCTGAATACGAAGTGGCGCTCCTGCGCAAAGCCTGCGAGATCACAGAGCAGGGCTTCCGCCGCCTGCTGAAATTTGTAAAGCCGGGTGTCTGGGAGTATGAGATAGAGGCCGAGCTCTCTCACGAGTACCTGCGCCGCCGCGCCACAGGTCATGCATATGAGCCTATCATCGCCTCCGGCGAGAGCGCCTGTGTGCTGCACTATGTGAGTAATGACCAACAGTGCAAAAAGGGCGACCTCCTCCTGCTGGACTGCGGGGCAGAATACGCCAACTACAATGCCGACCTGACGCGCACTATACCTGTAGATGGCCGCTACACCAAGCGCCAGAAAGAAGTATACAACGCGGTACTCCGTGTGATGAAAGAGGCCCGCGGCATGATGCGTGAAGGACTGGTGCTATACGACTTTAATATGGAAGTAGGCAAGATCATGGAATCTGAGCTGATAGGCCTCAAGCTGCTGAATAAGGCAGATGTGAAAAAGCAAGACCCTAAGGCACCTTTATTCAAGAAATACTTCCCGCACGGCACCGCGCACTTCCTCGGCATAGATGTGCATGATATAGGTGACCGCTACGCGAAACTCAAGGCCGGCGCTGTGCTGACCTGCGAGCCGGGTATCTACATCCGCGAGGAGAAGATAGGCATCCGTATTGAGAACAATATCCTCATCACAAAGGGCAAGCCTACCGACCTCATGGCTACCATACCGGTAGAAGCCGACGAGATAGAGGAACTGATGAATAGCAAAAAGTAAATCGCCACGCGTGCAGGGACAGGTCGCGACCTGTCCCTACGTAAAGGAGGACAAATCGTCCTAATAAAATTTTAAATGAAACTTTTCAATCTACCTAACATACTAACGCTCGTTAATCTCTTTGCGGGTTGCATGGCTTTAGTTTTCATTTTCTCCCCCAGCTCTCAGGTAGGCACTCTATCTGAGGGGCTGCAATATGTACCCTATCTGACACTGATATCCCTGATCGCAGACTACTTTGACGGCATGGCTGCCCGCTTTGTCAGTAGCCCTACCGGTATCGGCAAGGAGCTCGACTCACTGGCAGACGTCGTTAGCTTTGGAGTAGTACCTGGCGCAGTCATGTACACCATGCTTACATTCTACTTCCGGTCCTCAGGGCTGAATAATGACTGGCTCATCATGGCGTATAGCAGTCCCGGCTTCTTTATTACGCTTTTCTCAGCGCTCCGTTTGGCTAAGTTCAATCTCGATACCCGGCAGTCAGAAGGTTTCATCGGTCTGGCCACTCCGGCCTGCAGCATCTTTGTCATGGGTTTGCTGCTTGTTTTCCTGCGCAATGACTTTGGCCTGTCGCCTATCCTGCTGCATCCTTTCCTGCTCTTTGGCCTGATCGCCGTGCTCTGCTACCTGCTCATAGCGGAGATACCTATGTTTTCTTTTAAATTTAAAAGCTTCAGCTGGTCAGGAAATGAGGTGAGGTATGTGTTTATAATTGCCACCGTAGTTTTGCTGGCAGCGCTTAAATTTGCTGGCGTTTCGCTGGCTGTCGTACTGTATGTGCTCGCATCTGTAGTGCTGATGCTGACCGGTAGACACAAAACCCCGATCTCAAACAATAAATAAATCAACTACTCATATGAATTTCAGAGCAGAAATAGACGTGATGCCTCACAAGGAACTCCTGGACCCACAGGGCAAAGCTGTAGCAGCCAGCCTGCAGAAAATAGAGTTTGCCTCTATAGAGGACGTACGCATAGGCCGTCACATCACGATCAAGCTGTCCGCCAAGTCTAAGGATGAAGCCGCACAGCACATCGAGGACGCCTGCAAAAAGCTGCTGGCCAACGCGATCATGGAAGGCTACAAGTATGAGATAGTAGAGGAGAAGTAACACCCCTCCCGGCCTCCCCAAAGGGGAGGAGAAAATACAACTGTAATAATGCTGTATATAGTCCCAACACCCGTAGGTAATCTCGAAGATATCACGCTGCGGGCGCTGAGGATATTGCGTGAGGTCAAACTGGTGCTCTGTGAGGACACGCGCCAGACCCGCAAGCTGCTAGACCACTACCAGATCAGCAATCAGCTCCAGGCTTACCACAAATTTAACGAGCGCCGCTCCTGCGAGCCGATCATCCATCAGCTAGCCACAGGCATGGACATCGCGCTGGTGTCTGACGGCGGCACACCTTGCATCTCCGATCCCGGTTATATATTAGTAGAGGCCTGCATGGAGGCTGGTATACAGGTACAGTGCCTGCCCGGTGCTACGGCCTTTGTCCCGGCCCTGGTCGCGTCCGGCTTTGACACTTCCAGCTTTGTGTTTGAGGGTTTCCTGCCTCACAAAAAGGGCCGCGAAACGCTTTTAAAAAAGTTTGCTCTGGAGGAACGTACGATCATCCTGTATGAGTCTCCCTATCGCGTCATCAAGACGCTGGAGCAGATACAGCAGTTCATCGGTGAGCAGCGTCTCCTCTCTATCACGCGCGAGATATCCAAGATGTACGAAGAAACTGTGCGCGGCACCGCATCTGAATTACTAGAGCACTTCAAGAAAAAAGAGCCTCGCGGCGAGTTCGTCATTATCCTCGGCCCTACCTCAGTAAAAGAATACGAAGAAGAAGAGTAGCATCTGCGCCCTCTCCGACTGCGCCCATCCGAAAAAAATAAGCCCCGGGTATAAGTTTTCACTGACACCCGGGGCTCCTCATTATGCTTAGCTAGTGCTTATTTAGCCTCACAGCTGCATGCACCCGCAGGGCACTCACAGCTGGTTTTGCTGCACTGTGTGCAGCAGCTTGCGGCATTTTTTGCAGGTTGGCTATTGTGAGCCGACACAGCGGCTATGGCGGCTACAGAGATAATGGTCATTAGTGCGACTGCTGTCGCTTTGATATGCTTTTTCATGATATTAGTTTTTGAGCCTTTACAAAGGCGATAGATAAAATAGAAATATACTCACCCGGCAGGGTGGTAAAAAGGGAAATGGGTCAAGGTAAATTCTAAATGCGGAGGACCCTGATGAAGATGTGGATATCCTTCTTAGCCGGAGGATGGGTATTCTCACATACCAGGCCGGATACACAGCTCGTGGCCGGATACGGCTCGATACATGTCTTTACGATATAGCTGACCTGATAGAATATCTTATCCAGCGAGGGGCTGAAGGTAATGATGCTGGAACTATGCTCTGTATCGCTGACTTTGTAGAAAGCTAATTTGTCCTGACAGCAATTTTTATTGCATCCTTTCTCCTCGCTATTGTTGAGGACAAGGTGGATAGACTTCAGTTTGCCACAGCAGTAGTGCGCCTTGACAGCCACTCCGGAGGAGGAGAGGATGTACAGCACCAGCACCAGTATAGCCGCAGCTTTTCTCATGGTAGTCTAAAGGTATTTAGAAAATCGTGATCCAAAAAACTTTTTTTCAAGGTTTTAACTACTTTTTAACGCCTCTCAAAATTTAGCTTTCTCACATACTGGAATTGGAAATATCCGTTATGTTTATCACAGTACATGGCAAGGCGAAAGATCAGATGGGAGCGGGCAGCAGTGGTTTCACTGGTCTTCATAGTGAGCTTGTATGCTATCTTTTATTACCACAAGCCTATCATACGCTTTGGTTATAAGGTCTACCGTGTTTTTCGCAGGCACCTGCGTCCCTATCACCCAGGGCAGTTTCATGCCATTTCTTTTCCCGCAGGCTTTGCTATACATGGCATCGATATTTCTCATTACCAGGAGGATTTCAATTGGGAAAACCTCCGCACGGTAGATGTGGATGGCGATACGGTCAATTTTGCCTTTGTCTTTATGAAGGCAACTCAGGGTGCCTGGTCAGAAGATCCGGCCTTTGAGGGCAACTGGGAGGACGCACACGACCGCAAACTGCTCTGCGGTGCATACCATTACTACATGGCAGACATGGACTCAAGGCGCCAGGCAGAAAACTTCATCTCTTCTGTCAAACTGCAGGAGGGAGACCTGCCGCCCGTGATAGATATAGAGGACACCCGCGGCAAAAGCAAACAGGAAATAGTAGATGGTGTGAAAACTATGTCGCTACTACTCGAAAAGAAATACGGCTGCAAGCCTATCATCTACTCCAATATCAACTTCATAGAAGACTACCTCTCAGATGATTTTCCTGACCACTACTTCTGGGTGGCTCACTACTATGTAGATGAGATCAATATCTCGGATGAGGTCCACTGGCTCTTCTGGCAGCACAATGATAAGGCCATGATGCTCGGCTATGACCAGAAGGTCGATGCAGATGTATTTAATGGTGATCTGATAGAGCTGCAGAGTATCCTTATTCGTACCGGTCCTGTCATCAGGCCGGCAGATGGCCGCTAGAGCTTCAGGTATTCTTCTATCGTGCTGATGGCATTGTCCAGCCGCAGTACGCCCTGGCCAGATATGATAGCATAGTCGGCCTCTATCGCATCCAGCTCCTCCTGAAAGCGATAAAAGAGTAGCTCCCTGTCATTAGGATTGGCGCGCTGGCCGTCTGCTACCCATGGCAGGTCCACATCCGTGAGCAGGTAGAGGTCGTAGCGGCTGCTGCGGATGTGATCGGTGATCCATGATGGCACCTCCCAGCCACAGTGCGCCAGCCATATCTTATAGTTGATCAGCTCTGTATCAGATAGCAGTACCTGATTCGCCTTTGCCAGCATCTGGCGCTCCAGCTCCATCTGACCACGCGCCATTTTGAGCACATCTTCATAGCCGTAGTTCATCCCGTTCTTATCCAGGTACTCACGGGCATACTCAGGCACATACGCAGTATCATATAGTTCTGCCAGCTGGCGTACCAGTGAGGTCTTGCCGGTAGACTCCGGCCCCGTGATCGCTACTCTATATGCCATGCTTCATGTGTTTGCGCCAGGAGAGGTAGCCGTATGCCGCCATACCCGTATAGATGGCAAATAGCATTGGGTAAAATACCCCTCCCTTGTAGTAATATAATATGATAGCCAGCGGGTCTGCCACCAGCCAGAGCAGCCAGTTCTCTATATACTTGCGTGTGGACATCCACGTAGCCAGAAAGCTCAGTATAGTCACACCGGCATCCAGATATGGCAGCGAGTTATTAGTAAACTGACTCAGCCCGTATCCGAAGGTCACCGTCAGGACCGCACTGCCCCCCAGCAAAACGCCAAAAAGCGGTTTAGGGATATTTGCCACCGGCAGTGTGGCGCCATGATCCTTGCGGCCCCATATATACCAGCCATAGATGCCTGCCACTACGTAGTAGCTATTTAGTACCATATCCATGTACAGGTGCTGATAGATATTGCTTACCACAAAAAGCGCCGACCCTATCACGCCCGCTATCCATCCGGCCCGCACCTCCATGGCTATGAGCACGATATACAGCAGCCCGAGGACCACTACCACTATCTCCAGCCATTGACTATAGGACATTATCATCTTTTAGATCACTGTGACTTTTGTGGCAGTCACCTCCATTTGAGTCACCTTGCCCAATACGATGGTATTATTATCTGCTATGTGCCCCGCTGGAAAACCAAAGCACACCGGATAGCTATACTCCGCCACATGCTCGGCTATGATCTCCTCCGCATTCTTGCCAAAAGGGATAGCGTTATCTTTCATATCCGTCATGCCGCCCACTATCAGGCCCGCCAGGTCGTGAAGCTTGCCTGATCGTTTGAGGTTCATCATCATGCGGTCTACATGATAGAGGTATTCGTCTATATCTTCCAGATAGAGGATCTTGCCTGCAGTATTGAAACCCGACTTAGTACCGGTGATGCTGTAGAGTATAGATAGGTTGCCTCCTATCAGCGTGCCCTTTGCGCTGCCCTCCCGATTGAGCGCATGAGCCGGGAAATCAAATATCACCTCCTCACCCAATAACTGCCTGCGTAGCGTCTCTATTGCGCCCGGTGTATTCTTTGGGAAGAATACCGGTACCGTAGAGTGCATGGTCTGCACACCCAGGGTCTGATTGAGGTGTACGTGTATGTAGGTCATATCACTGAAGCCACAAAACCACTTCGGGTGAGACAGCAGCCCGGTCCAGTCTATATTGTCCATCATGCGCACGGTACCATAGCCACCGCGCGCGCACATGATGGCACGGACATCCGGATCACTCACAGCAGCCTGCAGGTCTGCCTCCCGCTCTGCATCCGTGCCGGCAAACTGGTGATGCACCAGGCCGATGGTTTTACCCAGCCGTACCTTCAGCCCCCAACTCTCAAAAAGCTCAATGGCAGGCGTGATCTCCTCTACAGTGACTTTGCGGGCAGTGCTGAGTATCACTATCGTATCTCCGGCGCGCAGATAGGGTGGACGTAGTAGCATAGGAGCAAAATAAAGCCATATCAGAGATACGCCACTGTGACATACACCCCGCAGGTATGTTAGTTTTACTTAAAAGTCCTCACTCGGGGCCTCAACCCACTGAGGGATTGTTTACTTTCAGGGATGCATATTATCATGAGAAAGCTAGTTTTTGCTATGCTGCTGGCCGTATCGTCACTGCCGGCCTTCGCCTATCAGCATATTGTATCCTGTACTTTGATACAGACAGTCACCAAAGAAGATTTTGAGAAGACGCTGGAGAAACGCCACCTGCCCAAGTCTATGGTGCCTATCAAGAACACGGTGGACGTCTACGACATTACCTATTATACCAAATGGCATGATGGCAGCACTATCCGTGCCAGTGGCCTCTACTACCTTCCGCGCGATGCCAAAAAACCCGTGGCAGAGCTGCTCTATGATCATGGTACGCGTATCACCAGGGACAAAACCCGCAAACCCGGCGGTGAGGAGAGCATTTGCCTGGCTTTTGCTATGGACGGATATGCAGTCATGCAGCCGGACTATATCGGGCTCGGCACCGGAGACAAGTTTCACCTGTACCAGCACGCAGAGAGCGAGGGAGAGGCCGGCGTAGATATGATCTTTGCCGCGCGCGAACTGGATGACTCTCTCCATATCCGTACCAGCGGCCAGCTCTTCCTGACCGGATACTCGCAGGGAGGCCATGCCTCTCTGGCCACACATCGGCTCATAGAGCAGAAATACGCAGACAAAATACACGTCACGGCCTCATCGCCCATGAGCGGGGCTTATGACATGTGTGGGGTGCAGGGAGAGGTGATGTTTCACCCGTATTCGCGGCCACACTACCTGCCCTATTTGCTGTCATCGTTCAATGAGGTATACCACTTCGTACCTGATATCAATAAGATCTACAAGCATCCCTATGACTCGCTGGTGCCGCTCCTTTTTGACGGTAAGCATAGTATCAATGCCATAGATAAACAGCTTCCGGCCGTACCAAAGGATATGATAGCTGATGAATTTTTGAATGCCTTTGTAGCTGACAGCAACCACCCGCTGCGCATAGCCCTGCGCGAAAACAGCCTTTGCGACTGGGTGCCTCAGGCCCCCGTACAGCTATGCTACTGTGATAGTGATAAACAGGTGACGCCTATGAATGCCATCGTGGCCTACAAGACGATGAAACAACTCGGCGCGAAGCATGTCACGCTGCGCGAAGTAGCCAAAGACTTTTCACATAGCCGGTGTGCACCCCTGGCGGCGCTGTATACACGCATGTATTTTGATAGCTTCCGCCGTGGCAGGAAATACGGCGGCAAAGGGCCTCTCGGCGAGCAGATAGTAGCAGGAGTGGCCAAACGAATCATGACCCGCAAGGGTCAGAACAGCCGGGAGAAAGAAAAGGAAAAAGAAAAGCATGCCGGGGAGTATCGCTCCAAGCACCACGATAAAGGATAGTGCTCAGAGGTGGCGGTCAATATAGGCGCGCGCCTCGTCCTGTGTCTTCACGGCAAAGTCCTTGTACCTCTCATGCACATCTATGATCTCAGCTACGGCATCGGCCACCAGCTCCTTATTATGCCAGCCGCGCAAGTCAGATATCATAATCTCCAGGCAGCCTTTCTTATAAGCGATCTGGCCCAGCACATGCACCAGCGTATCGCGCACTCGTTTCATCTTGTCATCCTGTAGCTCTCTGAGCAGCGGCAAAATATCCTGAGGATGTGTACGCCCGCGCAGCTCTATACCGTGACATATCTCACGTCGTATCTCCTTATCCTCGTGATGCAGGTATTTCCTGGCAAAAGCCAGCACCGGCTTCGGATTCTTCTCGCCCATCTTCTTCATAGAGCCGATCACTGCGTTTCTCACCGAGTGGTGCGTATCGCATAACCCTTTATCCATAAACTCCTCTATCACTTCAAAATCCTTCATCCCGATCTCACCGGCCGCGTTGATCACAGTCTGCCGCACCTTTTCATTTTTAGAGCTATACAGTTCTTTCAGCAGTTTTAGCACCTTGCCTTGCAGCTTCCCTTCTGACAGATAGATCTTCCCCACCGCCTGATAGCCCGCTTTCCGGATATAGGTATCCTCATCTGAAAAGTACTTTTCAAAGCTCTCTGTTTCCCCCTTTTGCACGCCTTTCAGCAAGGCGGCATAGATCTCAGCCACCAGCAGCGCGCGTTCAGATTTATGGAGATCATAGAATGCCATGATTTCAGTGAGTTGTTGGCCGTAAGTTATAAGGAAAATTCCTCCCCTGCCACCGGATTGGATCTTATAAGAAAATGTAATAACCCGTCTATGATAGATGTCTATACAGCGAATTTGCAGGAAAGTCATAATTTGCGCACTATATGAGCAATTGGAAAAGATATACCATCACGGCAGCCCTGCCCTACGCCAATGGCCCGGTACACATCGGCCACCTGGCCGGCTGCTACCTGCCGTCAGACATCTACGTGCGCTACCTCCGTGCCAATAAAAAAGACGTCGTCTTTATCTGCGGCAGCGATGAGCATGGCGTGCCTATCACCGTTTCTGCCCGCCGCGAGGGTATCACCCCGCAGCAGGTAGTAGACAAATATCACAAGATCATGGGCGATGCCTTCAAAGAGTTTGGCGTCTCCTTCAGCATCTACTCACGTACCTCCAGCGAGACACACAAGCAGACCGCATCTGCTTTCTTCAGAAAACTGTATGATGAGGGCAAATTCACCGAGCAGGTCACTGATCAGTATTATGATGAGGAGGCCAAGCAGTTTCTGGCAGATCGCTACATCGTGGGCACCTGCCCCGTGTGCGGCAATGAGAACGCCTATGGTGATCAGTGTGAGAACTGTGGCTCGTCCCTCTCTCCTACTGACCTGATCAATCCGCACTCCACCCTCTCCGGCTCCAAGCCTGTCCTGCGCAAGACCAAAAACTGGTTTCTCCCGCTGGACAAACTGCAGCCGAAGATCGAAAAGTATATAGACAGCCATAAAGACTGGAAGGTGAACGTCTATGGCCAATGCAAGAGCTGGCTAGACGCAGGCGATGGCCTGCAGCCACGCTCTATGACGCGCGATCTGGACTGGGGCGTACCGGTACCTATAGAGGGTGCTACCGGCAAGGTACTTTACGTCTGGTTTGACGCGCCTATCGGCTATATCTCTGCCACTAAAGAACTACTGCCTGACACCTGGGAGACCTATTGGAAGGATAAAGACACACGACTTATCCACTTCATAGGCAAAGACAATATTGTTTTCCACTGTATCATCTTCCCTGTGATGCTGATGGAGCACGGCGAGTTTATAGTAGCTGATAATGTACCTGCCAATGAGTTCCTAAATCTGGAGGGCCGCAAACTCTCTACCTCCAAAGGTTGGGCTGTCTGGCTACACGAGTACCTGCATGATTTCAAAGACAAACAGGACGAGCTGCGCTATGTCCTGACATCCATTGCGCCGGAGACCAAGGACTCCGAGTTTACATGGAAAGACTACCAGACGCGTGTCAATAGCGAGTTGGTCGGCATCTTTGGCAACCTGGTAAACCGCGTACTCGTTCTTACAGACAAGTTCTTTGACAATAAGGTGCCGCAAGGCCGTGACAATCCTGAACTGTCGGCTTTCCTCGCAGAGCAGCACAAGAAAGTATCTGATTCGCTGGAAAATTTCCGTTTCCGCGAGGCTCTGGCAGAAGTCATGAACGTAGCCCGCTACGGTAACCAGCTCCTGTCAGAAAAAGAACCGTGGAAGACGATCAAGACGGACAAAGACCTGACGGCAGCTATCCTCTACGATGGCCTCCAGATCATAGCCAATCTGGCTATCCTCTGTGAGCCGTTCCTGCCCTTTACGTCAAAGAAGATCTTTGATATGATACAGATAGATGCTGCTACCCTATCATGGGCTGATGCAGGCCGCACGAACCTCCTGCCGGTGGGCCATACACTAGGCAAGGCCGCCCTGCTGTATCAGAAGATAGAAGACGAGCCAATAGCCGCACAGGTAGAAAAACTAAAGGCGACCGCACAAGCCCTCGCACCACCTGCCCAGGCAGAGAAAACAAGTAAAAAGATGGAAGAAAGTACCGGCCCCAAGGCTGAGATCACCTTTGACGACTTCGCTAAAATAGACCTCCGTGTCGGCACGATACTCGCCGCAGAGAAAGTCGAAAAAGCAGACAAGCTCTTAAAACTGACCGTAGATATCGGCTACGAGACGCGGACCATTGTGTCGGGTATCGCTGAGCATTTCTGTCCGGAGGAGCTCATAGGCCAGCAGGTGTCCGTAGTGGCAAATCTGGCTCCACGCAAGCTGCGCGGTATAGAGTCGAAAGGCATGATCTTGCTGGCCGAAGACAGCACCGGGAAGTTAATATTTGCCATACCGAAAATTTCCACCGAAAATGGTAGCATTATCAGATAGCTTTTTCTAACTTTAATAATCCATTAACGTTAAACTAACTGTAAGCATTATGAAAAAAATTCTCTACTCAGCACTCCTCTCTATCGCCGCGATGGGCTGGATGCAGTCTGCCTCGGCACAGTGTGACGGTCAGCGCTACTACAGCAAGATCTTCTCACAGGTAGATACGACTACGGTGATCTACACAGACCCGGCAGTGACCAGCCAGAATATTGACATCTATCAGCCACATGGTGACAACGCGACCAACAGGCGCGCCATCCTGATCATACATGGTGGCAGCTTCTACGGAGGCAGCCGTCAGGACGGCTTCATAGCCTATATGTGTACCGAGTTTGCCAAGAGGGGTTATGTGACCGCTTCTATTGACTATCGCCTGGTGCCTATCGCAAGTATTGCCTCCCTAAGCGATTCAAATTCTGCCTACCCGTATGTGATCAAGTCTATAGCTGACGGCAAAGCTGCTATGCGCTTCCTGAAGAAGAACGCGGCTACCTATGGCATCGACTCTAGCTGGATAGCTATCGGTGGCGAGTCTGCCGGCGCGATCATCGCAAACCATATCGTCTATGTGACCAGCATCAGCGAGGCCACCCCACTCCTCACCTCTGCCTTCAATAGCGTAGGCGGTTTTGATGGCAATAGCGGCAATCCGGGTTTCAGCACCAATAGCAAAGCAGTCCTGAATCTAGCTGGCGCGCTCCTTTTCACAGGTTTCCTCGATGCTACAGACCACACTCCTATATATAGTGCGCAGGGCGATGCGGATAATACTGTACCGTACAACTGCGGTCAGGTGCTCGGTGGCGCTTCTGACATCCAGATGTGCGGTGCCGGTGCCATGAAGCCTGTGCTGGACAATCTGGGCATCACCAATCAGCTTCATACTTTCCCTGGTGACCCTCACGTGCCATGGGAGTCTGACAACGCAAAAAGGGATATCGTAGAGAGCGAGTCAGCCCTTTTCCTCTATCAGATAGAGTGCCCTACATTCACGGCTATCAATGAAGTGAGCAATGTAAAGGTAGGTCTCTATCCTAATCCTGCGTCTTCCCAGATCACTATCTCTGCTGATGCTACTATATCTAATATTGATGTAGTAGACATGCTGGGCCGCACGGTATCTACTACTGCCGTGACCGGTACTGAAGGCAAGGTAGATGTATCTCATCTCAGTGCCGGAGCGTATGTAGCCAAGATCAGCCTCAAGGCTGGCGGCATCGCTACACGCACTTTCTCAGTCAAGTAAAATTTAAAATACACTACAAGATCCCGGACACCTGAAAAAGTGTCCGGGATTTTTTATTTTTGGCGTCCCTGACACGGAGCGGTCTCATAGTTCAACGGATAGAATAGAAGTTTCCTAAACTTTAGATGCAGGTTCGATTCCTGCTGAGACCACACTACTTTTGGAGCGTACAGCGGGCTAACCCACCACTCATGAAGATTCTTTACCTCTCAGATCATGGTCCGTATGCCAGTACATTTATCCGTCAGGATGTCGAGTATTTTGCCAGAACACAACAGGCGCATTATGGCTGCTTTGTAGCAGACAAGGAGTATCCGGGCAAAACGATCCCTACCACAGTGCTGGACTATCCGGTCTCATCGCTGAAGACACGCATCCTGGCCCGCCTGGAGAATGCAGACCTTTATTTCAGCCTGCAAGACGATGGCTTCGCCCAAAGGCTGCAGGCTTTGATAGACAGGCAAAAACCTGACATCCTTCACGTACAGTTTGCCTACGAGGGATTCAAGCTGTTTGATAATATCACCACGGACCTACCGATAGTGGTAAATTTTCGCGGCTACGATGCCTCCTCAAAGCTGCGATATAAACGATACGCAGAGAAACTAAAGAAAGCATTGGCCATGCCCAATGTCTATCCCATTTTTGTGTGCGAGGCACTGCGCAGGAATCTGGAGCAGCACGGCATACCGGTCCGTACTGACCACCTGGTACTCTATACCGGCATCCAGCTTCACAGGTTTAAGAAGGCCAACTATACTCCACCTGCCACTCCCGTATTCGTACAGGTCAGCTCATTTGAGTTAAAGAAAGGTCACGAGGTCACCCTACGCGCCTTTGCAAAGATGCTCGCAGCTACAGGCAGGCGCGATATCCGGATGCTACTGATAGGCACGGGCCCTACGCTGGAGGCCACCAGACAGCTCGTCACGGAATTAGGCCTGACAGACCTGGTAGACTTTCCCGGCAAGAAAGCGCATGATGAGATCATCCCCTATCTGGATAGTGCCACAGCTTTTATCCATCACAGCCTCACCGCCACCAATGGCAACATGGAGGGCATACCTAATGCCGTAATAGAGGCCATGGCCATGGAGCTGCCGGTACTCAGCACCTACCACGCCGGTATACCGGAGGCTGTGGAGCATGGTGTCAATGGCCTGCTCTGCCGGGAGGGCGATATAGATACCTATGCGCTGCAGATGGCAGAGATACTATCATGGGGCTACAAAAAAGAGAACCGTGAGCGGGTAGAGCGGCAATTCTCCTTTGAGACGCACGTACAAAAGCTCGAAAGTTTTTATAAGTTCGTCATGAGCGAAAATCAAAAACAGCGCAAATGACGATACTGATCACGGGAGTAGCAGGATTCATAGGCTCCAATCTGGCCGATGCGCTGATAGGCCAGACCGGTATATCTATCATAGGTATAGACAATTTTGATGACTTCTACCCCCGTAGTGTCAAACAAGAAAATCTGGCCAGCCTCCTGACCTGGTCTAACTTCCGCTTCATAGAAGGCGACATCCGTGATACAGCTACCATTGATAGCATCTTTCAGGATAATAAGATAGACATCGTCATACACCTCGCTGCCAAAGCAGGGGTACGACCATCTATGGAAAACCCGCTGAACTATATCAGCTCAAATGTAGAGGGCACAACCAACCTGCTGGAATCCATGCGCCGCCATGGTGTCAATAAGATGGTATTTGCGTCCTCTTCCTCCGTCTATGGCGAAAATGAAAAGATCCCATTCGCTGAGTCTGACGCGATAGACCGCATCATATCTATCTATGCAGCCACCAAGTTGAGCGGTGAGAAGATCACCAAAGTCTATCACGATGTATACGGTTTCTCCATCGTAAACCTTCGCTTCTTCACAGTATACGGGGAAAGGCAACGCCCCGATCTGGCCATTCATAAATTCTTTAAGAGCATATTGAGTGGAGAACCTATCACAGTCTATGGCGATGGTAGCACCTCTCGCGACTATACCTATGTGAAAGACATCGTGAGCGGCATCATAGCTTCTAAAAACTATGTATTGCAGCACGACCACTGCTATGAGGTGATGAATCTCGGCAATAATGATCCGGTGAAACTGAGCGACCTCATCAGCCATATAGAGCAGGTGACCGGTCGCAAAGCGCGCCTCGAGCACAAACCTATTCCTACTGGCGACGTACCACGTACCTACGCAGACATTACCAAGGCGCAACAAATGCTAGGCTACAGCCCCACAACGCATATCGAAGAAGGCCTCAAAGCTTTCTATACATGGTACGAGAAAACTCAACTGGCTAAGAGCAAATAAAGGAGCTAATTAAATTTACACCTCCTCCGGAGCTTAATATAGTTATTTGCGTTTCCCGAGTTCTTTGCGATTAAAACTATCCAGGTATAAAGTTCCGGACAGCCATCTATCTTTTTGCGTTTTCGCGTTTTTGCGGTAAAAAAGATATCACACGATCAGTACAGGGCACTTCACTTTGTGCCGCACCGCCTGTATCGTTTCTCCATAGATGATATCGGCCAATCCAGCGTGACCGTGAGAGCCAATCACCAGCAGCGACGCCTGCAGGTCATTTACGATCTTGGCTATGGCTACGTCCGTCCGCCCAAAGCCCAGTTTCTCTTCTATCATATATCCTTGCGCGCGCAGCTTCTGGCCGTACTCCTGCAGGTTTTTCCAGTCCTCCAGTGTTTCGTAGTCACGTGTCTCCGCACCTACGGCACGCGCATTGGCCGACTCTACTATGTGGATGAGGTAAAATTTGCTGTGTGCGCCACCTTGTGATAGCCCATGGCGGATTGCCTTCAGGTCACTGGCAGAAAAATCGAGACAGATGGCTATGTCTTTATATTCCATTTTTTGCAGCACAGGCAGCTCATGAGCATATCCGTGTGGCAGCGCTGTCTGCTCGTGATGCTTCCTGCGCAGCAGTGGATAGATAGTACTCACTATCAGCAGCAGCAGCGCCAGTCCTATCCCGGGTATCAGGATGCTATAGTAGACTACCGGGTAGCCGGCCAGCGACTCGCGCCAGTCTTTCATGGTATCCAGTATGAGTTTGAGGTTCAGCCCTACTATGATCAGGGCGCTGAGCCATGCCAGCACTCTGACTACAGTGCCTATGGCAAAGTCTCCCATGGTTCGCTTATCACTCACAAAGTGTATCAATGGTATCACCGCAAAACCAAGCTGCAGGCTCAGCAGCACCTGGCTGAAGATGAGCATGGCACTCACCTTGTCCTCTCCCATAAAGTAAATGACAAGCATGGCCGGCACCACCGCTATGCCGCGCGTGATCAGGCGTCTGAGCCATGGGGCGATGCGTAGGTCGAGGTAACCCTCCATCACGATCTGCCCTGCCAGCGTGCCGGTGATCGTCGAGCTCTGACCTGATGCTATCAGTGCTACCGCAAAGATGATGGGAGCCAGTGAGCGGCCCATCAGGGGCTGCAGCAGGCTATGCGCGTCCTGTATATCCATCACCTCATGGTAGCCCTTGGTATGGAAGACAGCCGCAGCTACGATCAGGATAAAAGCATTGACAAAAAAGGCGAGGTTCAGCGCTATAGCCGAATCCCAGAAGTTATACTTGATGGCTCGCTTTGTACTTGCTGCATCAGTACCGTTGCGGCGGGTCTGCACCAGCGATGAATGCAGATAGAGATTGTGTGGCATGACGGTAGCGCCTATGATACCGATAGCTATATACAGGGCCCCATCGCTCAGCCCACTCGGTGCAAAGCCATGCACTACATCAGTCCAGTCAGGCCGGGAGAAGAACACTTCTACCAGAAAACACAAACCGATGATGGAGACCAGGCTAAAGACCAGTAGCTCCATATACCGCATACCCTTCTGCTGCAGGTAGAGGATGATAAAAGTGTCAAACACCGCTATCCCCACTCCCCAAAGGAGCGGGATGTGAAAGAGCAGGTTCAATCCGATAGCCATGCCCAATACTTCTGCCAGGTCGCAGGCTGCGATAGCGATCTCCGCCAATACATAGAGGGGTAGATTGATCAGTGCAGGATAGGTCTCCCGCGATGCCTGTGCCAGGTCACGGCCGCGTACGATACCCAGGCGAGCGCTGAGGCTCTGCAGCAGCAGGGCTATCAGGTTAGAGAGCAGTAACACCCAGAGTAGCTGGTAGCCATACTTGCTGCCTCCGGCTATATCTGTGGCCCAGTTTCCCGGGTCCATATAGCCTACACATACCAGAAAGGCCGGTCCGATGAAGAGTATGAACCTCCGCCACCAGTTCATATTGCCGGTGGTGTCTATAGTGCCGTGTACTTCCTCCAGTGATCTGGTAGACATTGCCTAAATATAGCCTCTATTTGATTGAAAAAGAAAAGGCGCAACTACTGCTGCGCCTTTGTGCGATAAAGGGAAATCTGCTATTAGTTCTTAGCGAGGTATGCAGCTACGCTATCGTGTGTATCTTTCATTGCCTCCTTACCTTGCGACCAGTTAGCCGGGCATACTTCACCCTTGGTCTCAAAGTAGCTAAGCGCGTCCACCATACGCAGCGCCTCATCTATATTACGGCCCAGCGGCAGATCATTCACCACCTGGTGGCGTACTACACCATTCTTGTCTATCAGGAAGAGGCCGCGGTATGCGATCAGCTCTGCAGTAGACTGCATCTGGTTATTGTCATCATAGAAATACTCACCATTCAGCACGTCAAAGTTAGCTGAGATGGTCTTGCTCGTATCAGCTACGATAGGATAAGTGATACCTGCTATGCCGCCCTTGTCTTTAGGCAGTTGCAGCCAGCCCCAGTGAGACTGCTCGGTATCTGTAGAGCATGCTACTACTACTGTATCGCGCTTTTCAAATTCAGCCAGTTTAGCCTGAAAAGCGTGCAGCTCCGTAGGACATACGAATGTGAAATCTTTTGGATAGAAGAAGAATACGACGTACTTCTTGCCCAGGTATTGCTCCAGGGAGAAATTGTCCACGATCTCTTCGCCGTTGATGACGGCTTGTGCCTTAAAAAGAGGCGCTTTTTTTCCGACTAATACTGCCATGATGGTATGTGTTTTTAGTGATTGTGAAACTTTGCGGACACAAAAATACGCATCCTCACCTCTCAAAAAAGGATAAAAATCACTTTCCCTCTGATACGGATCATGTATTTACGCGGGTTTGCCTATAGATATTATCTATTGGCCCGTTTACCTCTCCACGGTGACACGCTGGTACAGGGTATGCCCTTCTACCGATAGCTGTAGTATGTAGACACCTGAAGCTGCACTTTCGGGCAGGTAGATCTGGTGCTTATTGTCTCCCGGACGTAGTGGCATCTGGTCGGTCAGTACATTTTGACCTATCACATCCAGCAGGCTGAGCTGAGCAGTAGTAGTGATATCACTGTTTACTTCCAGCGTAAAGGCCCCGGCGTTAGGATTAGGATATACGCTCACCGAGTGCAGGAATGAGGCCGGGTCATTGATACCGGACATGATCCTGTTACTATAGGTGTATGTAGTAGACGCGCAGCGGTTCTGGCAGTCTATCCGGCATACTATACTATCTGCCTGATTGACAAAGTGAGAGATCACAGCTATCGAATCATGCAGACCCTGTGGCACCAGGTTCAGGTACCAGCTGTAGAACGCTCCATCACAAGCCGTATAATCTGCACGGAAAGTATCTATCTGCTGACCATTGATGACAGGACCGTGAGAGACAGAGATCACCAGGGATGGTGTCACAGACTGTAGTACCACCAGCTGCAGCGTCTGTAAAGTATCACAGCTGCTGGCCGCAGTAATCATATCTGTATAGACACCACTGCTGGTATAACTGTGATGCCCTACCATATAGGCCTCACCCTGACAGATAGTATCTGTGACGACGTGTGGTATAGTGTCATTCACCGTCAGCTCCAGCACTGCCAGGCTGTCACAGCCGCCGGCTATACTTATGGCATTGGGGTAGCTGCCGCTCTGTGTATATACCTGTCCACCCCACATATAGGAGCTACCCGTACAGATAGTAGCGTAGGTCGTGGATGATGGTGCCGGTGTGACGGAGAGTATCAGATTAGCTACACTATCACAGCCGTTTACCCCTCCAGCAGGGAAGGCTTGCTGATAGCTACCGCCCTGACTATATGACATACCATTCCAAAGAAAAGAATTGCCCGCGCATATTGTCTCGTACTCATCTCCGGAAGTACCCTGTGCGGTAGCCTGGACTACATAGACGCCTGATACAGGATTGACACACTGGCCTGTACCTGATATGGAGTAAGTGTAAGTACCCGGCGCCAAGTGCCTCAGCGTATCCATCCGGTCCGTAGAGTCTGTGACCGAGCTAATAAATCCTGCCGGGCCTTGTATACTCAGCTGATAGAAGAAATTACACTGCTGATGCGTGAGGTCCGTGATAGAGAAACTGACGGAGCCATCATTTATGCCGGAGCAGGTAGCTGGTGCAGGTGGGTCTACTATCATATTCACTACATCCTGTACGAGTGCTGTATAGATGATACCCTGTGTGCTGCACTGATGGCTATCTGAGATGATTACATTATATGGCGTGACCAGTGCACCGCCGCTACAGTTATCCTGACCAGCTGCGTAGGAGCTATAGCTATAGTTGCCATCACCACCGCTCACCTGCAGCACTGTGTAGTCTACACCGGGTTGTTGGCATCCATAACCTGATGTCTGCATACCGGTATTACCTATAGAGATTGGTTGTAGCACCGTGAGGTATAGCGTAACTGTACTGTCGCATCCGTTTACCGCACCTCCGGTGAGCGTGCGTGAGTACAGCCCGTCCTGGGTGTAAAAAGAGCCTCCCCATGTCACAGAGCTTCCGCTGCATATCGTATCATACAGCGCCACCGTCACCGTGCTGCCAATGACTATCGTAAATGTACCTGAGTCTGTATACTGGCTGCAGCTACCGCTCGCAGATAGAGAGAGTACCTTGTAGGAATAGTTGCCTGCATCCAGATTATGTACTGCCAGGCTATTCCCAGCGCTATAACCCACCGTACCTGCTACATTTGTACCCGCAGTATCATATATCTCCAGCGTCCAGCGCGGATAGCAGGAGATCGGAGCACCGATTTGAGAGATATTAAAGTCAAACTCGCCATCATGCAGATTGGCGCACGTAGTATGCACGCCGATACCAAAACCTATCTGGAAGAGGTCATAAACCTCTACTACTGTATCTGTCAGCTGGGCAGTACACTGGTGGCCATCCGTCACCTCTAGCATATATGGCGTCACATAGCTATTGCCTATGCATGTGGCGGCTCCGGGTACTGAGTTGGTCAGGGTATAGTGGCCGTCACCACCGCTCACGCCCAGCTCAAAGATCGGATCAGGCTGGAAGCAGTTATCACCTATCACTGTAGGCGCATATAGTGTTTGTATGATCGGATCAGATACAGTCAGGTGCAGATTGGCTACGGTATCGCAGCCTACAATGCTACCACCGCTAATAGTAGTGGTGTACGAGCCGGTCTGCGTATATGTATTGCCATCTGCAGCCCAATAGAAAGACACTCCATAGCATATGGTGTCATACTCATCACCCGTAGGGATCAGATTAGAAGACAAAATATCAAAGGCCCCTTGGCTGGAATAGGTGATCGAGTTTGCACCATATGAAGTCATGTCATAGGTATAATTACCTGCGGCCAGTTGATTCAGAGTGACATTAGGAGAAACGTAGCCGTAGCCTTGATCGAAGTAATAATATCCATTTGGCCCATATATATCCAGCGTCCAGGAGCCCACACATGACATCTGAGTGATATCGGATACATAATAGGTAAGATCTCCATCCGAGGCATTGGGACAGCTGGTAGGATCAGAGTTTTGAATATTGAAAAAATACTCATCCGTGATATGATCCACCGTAATATATTCCGAAGCAACACAATTGCTGATATCAGATATCGTCACCGTATAAAGATCATAGGTGGAGCTTATATTCGGCAGATCGTAGGATACAATATAGTCGTAGCTATAAGGCGGCGTGCCTCCCGCTGCGAGTACATACTGGATGGGATCAAAGCTATAAGAGCACCCTTCCCCCTGCGGCACCATATTATCTACAGTGATGATCGGATTAGAGATGCAGTCTCCCTGCACTACTGCTCCACCCGCCGCTCCACCACTACCCCCCGCATCACCATCAGTACCATCAGCTCCGGCCAGCCCATCAGGCGGATCAGCGCGGAAAATATCAGGGCATGTCGCGCTCAGTGTATCCATGCCGCGTACATATCCTGTAGCCGTAGTATCATACGTCACGCCACCCGTGTAGAAAAGCTGATCTACCGTATGCATCGGATTGCGATGATAGCCGTGATCTACCAGCGTGGTATAGTACAGTAGCCCTGCCTTAATGGTATAAACTATTACTGTGAAAGAATCCAGCTGCTCGGCCCACACGCTATCACTACCACTACCATATATCTTGACACCTGCGAAAGTATGGACGGTGCCATTCAGCCCGTGATGGATGCTATCCAGTACCATCATTGGTATGTGCATATTGCAGGAGTCTGAGGCAGACAGGATAGGCAGATTATATCCGCCGACTATTGATGCAGTATCTATGGGCAGACATGGCAGGCCGCCTACTATACCTGCATTGTGCCCGCCATGGCCGCCGGCTCCGCCAGATGCTCCACGGCCACCACCTCCGCCACGTAGATCGCATGAGGCCGATGTATATGCAGGGCAGCTATTGAAAACGATGGGGTACACAGTACCTCCACTACCACCAGATCCACCATCGCCGCCGCCGCCGCCATATGCACCGCCACCGCCACCGCCACCACCGCCCAGCAGGCAGGTCGGGCCGCCACCTATACCTCCATCTCCACCTACACCACCGGCTGTACCTGCTGTAGCACCCGTGGCACTCTGCCCTCTGGCCACAAAGGCCGTATCATGCGCATTCATTTTCAGGTAATTTGCCGCAAAGACGATCAGACCGCCACCTGTGCCTCCGGCACCTCCGTTACCACCGTTTCCTCCCGTATTTCCGGCTGTACCATTTTGAGCTATGCCTATTGATCCGGCACCGCCGCCACCGCCACCACCACCTACACCTCCCGCTCCGCCGCTACCACCTGCACCTGCCGCACCCAGCATTAGTTTAGTATTCAGGATCACATTGCTGATCACAGATTGATTGCTGGCGGGTGCACCGCAGCCCGGGCAGTTGAGTCCGGCGGCATTAATATTTCCCGTGGCTGCCGATCCTGTCAGACCACCGTCGCCACCACCACCTATGCCGGTATTCACGGCCAGGCCGTTATTGCCACCGTTGGCGCCTTGCAGCAGACCCAAAGCGCCACCCGTGCCACCTGCACCACCCGTCCCGGCTATGCCCGCTGTGCCACCTGCAAAGCCTTGCAAACTCACATCACAACGTCCACCTGAGTCTATGGTAAAAGTATCGCGCACGACAAAAGATAAAACACCACCTGTACTCCCGTTCCACGGTGTAGCCGTGAGGGTACCGGTCGGCGTAATCCTCAGGGAGGTATATTGCGGCACCTTTACTACCTGCACCAAGTCAGTCGTATTGTTTGGATAAAAAGATGTAGCTACCGATGAAACGGTAAAAGGATTGCCTCCTGTCACCACACTATCAAACTGCCAGTTGCCCGCCAGCGATCCCGTCATCTGTATGATGAGCACTTTATCTCCACGCCGGAAGACCGGCGAGCCGGTATAGCTGATTTGATTACCGCTCATAGCGCTGACATGCGCATAGGTATCCACAGCCATAGTAGTAGAGACTATCCTGGCACCTGATGAGCCATTACTCTTATACCTTGACTGCTGCGCCTGTGCACATATGCACACAGCGCTGATCAAAACAAGTTTGACCATCCTGAGTATACAAGCTGTTTTCATATCACCTTGCTATTTATGTATTAGTACTGATATTGATTCAAGATCTTATTGAAGCATTACAACTATGATGACCGCAGGCTTATATTATTTCTCTACCGTGACGCGCTGATAGAAGCTATGTCCCTCTACTGATATCTGCAGTATGTACACCCCCGAGGCCGCACTGGCAGGCAGAGATATCTGGTGCTTATTATCTCCCGTACGTAGTAGCATCTGGTCGGTCAGTACATTTTGTCCTATCACATCCAGCAGGCTGAGCTGAGCAGTAGTAGCCATATCACTGTTTACTTCCAGCGTAAAGGCCCCGGCGTTAGGATTAGGATATACACTCACGGAGTGCAGGAATGAGGCCGGGTCATTGATACCGGACATGATCCTGTTGCTATAAGTATATGTAGTAGAAGCGCAGCGGTTCTGGCAGTCTATCCGGCAGACTATACTATCTGCCTGATTGACAAAGTGTGAGATCACAGCTATCGAATCATGCAGACCCTGTGGCACGAGGTTCAGGTACCAGCTGTAGAACGCTCCATCACAAGCCGTATAATCTGCACGGAAAGTATCTATCTGCTGACCATTGATGACAGGACCATGAGAGACAGAGATCACCAGGGATGGCGTCACCGACTGTAGTACCACCAACTGGAGTGTCTGTACAGAATCACAACCGGAGGCACCTGTGAATATATCTGTATAGGTACCTGAAGCGGTATATGTGTTATGGCCTACAGTATAGGCCTCACCCTGGCAGATGGTATCAGCTAAGATTGTTGTTATTGATTGTGATACGCTCAGTGTCAGCGTCACGATGCTATCGCAGCCGCTCGCTGCTGTGAAGGTATGGGTATAGGTGCCGGCTGTTGTATAGCTATTACCTCCCCATGTATAGCTGCTGCCCGAGCAGATGGAGGCTGTAGCGGCGCTGGTCACAGGTTGGGTCACACTCAGTGTCAACGTCACGATGCTATCGCAGCCACTTACTGCCGTGAAGGTATGGGTATAGGTACCGGCTGCCGTGTAGTTATTACCTCCCCACGTATAGCTGCTGCCCGAGCAGATGGAGGCGGTAGCGGCGCTTGTCACAGGCTGGGTCACACCCAGTGTCAGCGTCACGATGCTATCGCAGCCGCTCGCTGCTGTGAAGGTATGGGTATAGGTGCCGGCTGTTGTGAAGCTATTGCCGCCCCATGTATAGCTGCTGCCCGAGCAGATGGAGGCTGTAGCAGCGCTTGTCACAGGCTGGGTCACACCCAGTGTCAGCGTCACGATGCTATCGCAGC
>CAZIBY010000002.1:0-568983 GCA_964537475.1 uncultured Chitinophagaceae bacterium
TCCTGCTCCTTCAATGATGAATAATATCTCCAAGTTAAGATATCGGTCAG
Organism: uncultured Chitinophagaceae bacterium; assembly: GCA_964537475.1. Classification (GTDB taxonomy): domain Bacteria; phylum Bacteroidota; class Bacteroidia; order Chitinophagales; family LD1; genus UBA1941. Next base: position 51 of record CAZIBY010000002.1, read on the forward strand.
CATCGCTGGCAAACATAGGATGACGGAGTAAAACCACACCAGCCTGACGAGAGCGACGTACCCGTTTCCTGTTTCCCACGCCGTGAGGCTGGGACAACAGGACAACGGGTACTAGCCGAGTCAAGGCTTTATCAAATAAAAAAAGTCCGCTAGAATACAGCCCTCTAAATCTCCCTGAAGGGAGACTTAAATACAGAATGCATTTGAGGCTGTTAAAGCCTCCCTTCAGGGAGGTTTGGAGGGTAAAAGCTAGTTACTCTTTTCAGTAAAATACCCACCCATATACACCCATATATATGGATAGCAGTTCGCTTTAATGAATATGCAAATATAGCATTTTTCACGTATTTTGCCATATCAAAAAGCATGTAGTTATTCACAAAAGTGCAGGCTGAGCGTTCGTTCGTTCAATGTACTTAGGAGCATTGAACGAACGAACGGTCTTTGGCGATCTATTCCTTGTTCCCTGTTCCTTTTCACTAAGAGAAAGGAACGGGGAACAGCTTAAAAAGGAGAGTGAATTTTGTTGCTTGTTGCTGTTTGCCAGGAAACAGCAACAAGCAACAAAAGGCCGCGAAGAGCAGAACAGATATCATACTCACAAAACCGATTGATTACATCTTGCCCAGTACGATCATCTGATCGAGGGTAGGTCCGGCACTGCCGCCCTTTGGCTCTATGGTGATGGCAAACGCCTGAGGCTCAGCCACATCATTCATATGTGCCAGAATAGTTTCCTGTGGGCCGAGTGGCAGCACGCCGAGGTCTACCGGCTTGCCGTCTACTATAGCCCAGAGCTGGTACTGCTTGCCCTCTGCCAGTGGTGGCAGGCCTGCGGTATTGATGTAGGTAGATTTGCGCTGTTTATCCCAGTATATCAGTGCCTTGGCTGCAGGCGAGAGAGGCAGCCCGGCCAGCTCCACCTTCACATTAGATGGATTGGACAGGATGGTCAGATCCTCAGTCACGGTATTGATCTGTTTGGTCAGGTGGGCATTATTATCTGCCATCACCGTCTTGTCAGACTGTAGCTGTGCCAGCTGGCCGTTCAGGTCTTTATTCTGCGAGTACTGGTAGTAGTTGACACCCAGGCTGAGAACGAAGAGCGCGACCGATGCAGCCGCCAGCCACATGTAGGTGCCACCCGGAGGGGCCATCTGCACCGTGCGGGGCTCTGCCGCGTCAGACAGGTCTAGCTGAGACAGGATACGGTCTCTCAGCGCTGCAGGCGGAGTGACTGGCACCGCGGTGGCATAGCCATCCATCGCGGCCTGTATAGCCTCCAGCTCTGCCCGCACATCAGGGTGGAGCGCAGCCATAGCCTCTACCTCCCTGCGCTCAGCCGGTGACAGCTGGTCGTAGACGTAGAGCTCTAGCACTCCTGATTCTATGTATTCCCTGGTTTCCACTTTACTTTATCCTTGTCGTTTATCTTCTGTTTTCCTTAGGCTATTTAAATAATTTTCTCAGATTCATGGTAGCACTACGCAGACGGGTTTTGACCGTACCGAGTGGCAAGTTGTATTCCTCCGCTATTTCTGCTTGTGTGTATCCCTTGAAGTACATCAGGTCTATGAGGAGGCGCTCGTTGGGATCCAACTTGCCCACTACCTCGCGGAGACCTATCTGATCAGGCTTGATAGACTCCGATTGCATCTGACCTAACTGATTTACGGATTTTTCTGTACTCTGGTTTTTCTGACTATTGCCATAATCTTTTGACCTTGTCTTGTCTATGGCCAGGTTGCGGCAGATATTGAGCATCCAGGTGAAAAGCTTCCCCTTGTCAGCATCATATCCCTTTATGTTGTTCCATATCTTGACAAATGCCTCCTGCAGCACATCGCTGGCCGTCTCCTCATCAGGTATGATGCGGTTTATGACGCCAAAAAGTGCTGTGCAATAGTTGTCGTAGAGATGCTCGTATGCCACGCGGTCATTGCGCTGGAGGCGTGCCACCAGTTCCTGTTCAGATATATTCAGACGCGTAGGCAATGAGAGATCAGATCGAAGTTACTGAATTGAAAATACTGATAAAAATCATAAAACAAGGCATCTTTACTATTAGTTCATCCACACCTGCGAAAAAATATCAGAGATTAAAGGTTTCTATCTTCCTGTAGAGTGTATTAAGGCCTATGTCCAGCACACGGGCAGCCTCCGCTTTATTGCCCTTGGTGATATTCAGCACGCGCTTGATGTGCTGCTTCTCCACCTCCTCTAGCACCAGAGAGTTGGTACCACTCTCCTGATAGGTCAGCTCCAGTGGGAGAAACTCCGGCCGCAGCTCACCATCGCAGAGTATCATGGCACGCTCTATCACATTGCGCAGCTCGCGGATATTGCCCTTCCAGCTATGCTTCTTTAGCGTATCGAGAAATGCCTTGGTCACTTTCGGCTTCGCTATGGCCATCTTGTCTGAGAACATACGCAGGAAGTGCTCTGTGAGCAGGTCTATATCCTGTATGCGCTCACTGAGTGAGGGCAGCGTAATCTGAAAGACGGAGAGCCTGTAGAAAAGATCTGCACGAAATACTCCCTTTTCTATTTCCTTGTGCAGGTCGCGGTTGGTCGCGGTGATCACGCGTACATCTACAGTGGTGGGCTTTGAGTCCCCCACTTTGTAGAACTGCTGCGTCTCAAGCACACGCAGCATTTTGGCCTGCAGGTCTATGCTCATCTCCCCTACCTCATCGAGGAATATGGTGCCTCCGCTCGCCTCCTCCATGAGGCCCTGCTTGTCTTTGGTCGCACCGGTAAAGGAACCCGCCTTGTGGCCAAACAGCTCACTCTCCAGCAGCTCTTTGCCAAAGGTACTACAGTTGACCGCTACAAATGGCTTGTTCTTGCGCTTGCTGGAGTAGTGTATAGCCTGTGCAAATACCTCCTTGCCTGCTCCCGTCTCTCCGAGCAGCAGTACGGTAGCATCGGTCTGCGCTACTTTCATGGCCAACCCCTTGGCAGCCTCCAGCGCCGGAGAGGCACCTATGATGCTGTCAAAGCCATATTTGTCTGATATCTTATGCTCCAGCTGGTCTATACGGGCCTGCAGCTGAGATTTCTCTATCGCCTTATTGATCAGCGGTATGATCTTGGTATTGTCGTCGCCCTTCACCAGATAGTCAAAGGCGCCGTTTTTGATGGCCATCACACCGTCTGCTATGGTGCCATAGCCGGTGATCACGATGATCTCTGTAAAGGGGTATTTTGTCTTGATGGTCTGCACCAGTTCTATGCCATTGGCATCGGGCAGGTTCACATCACTCATCACCACCATCACCTTCTCTTTCTCCAGCACTTTCAGTCCCGACTGCGCATCGCCAGCGGTCAGCACGTCAAAGCCCTCCTTGGTGATGATGCGTGCCAGCAGCATCTGGAGTGCCTTGTCATCGTCTATGATGAGAACTGTTTTATTCATTTCTCACAAACATAGACAAATTAACTTATACGAAAATCCCCATTTCTAGGTATAGATGGACTCGTTTCCCCTCAGGGAAAGTGAATATGAAGTAGCAGCTATACATTCGCGGTGAGTACCTGCACAATACACAATAAATAACTTGTGCATCGCAACACTGCCGTGACAAAACTGTGACAAAATGATCACATCATGAATGGGCAGAAGACGGCGCGAGGCTTGTGCTTGGTCGTGATGGTGTACATCAGGGCTACCTCCGGCGCGCCAAATGTAGAGGAGGCGGTGCGGAGTTTCGACACGTTGATATCGTATGAGAGGCCGAGGGTGAAAGCCTTGTAGTCCAGGCGTGTCTGTACGATCACTGCATCGCCCATCGGTGTTTCCAGTCCCTTGGCTATACGTGCCTGCAGGCCCAGCGAGAGGAAGGTCCTGCTCATAGCCTTTGAGCCGAGCTGCATCTTTACGTGCGTACCGATGTTGTACTGCTGTGCAGGTCCCTGTATCATTACAAAGAAATTTGGTATGATCCACACCTTATCACTTACCGGTGCAGACACACCACCATGCAGTGTGGTCTTCATGTAGAGCTTGTCTGCGGCGGTGTTGTTATTGCCGGTGGCAAAGAAAGAGATAGATGGCTGATTGAGGTGATTGAAGCTGAGGCCAAAGTAGAGGTCTGTGCGCTTCTTGATAGTGGTAGAGAAGAAGGTACCGATGCCCACATCGCCAAAGTAAACCTTGGTGCGTGTAAACTGCTCCTGCGTACCATTGGTGCTGCTGCTGGTACCTGTAGTAGGATCGTAATAGGAATCATAGGTGGATTTGCTTGGGTCAAATCCCCTATGATTGAAGGCACCCTGAATGCCAAAAGATAACGATGTATTGTGACGCTTGCTCAGCACAAAGTGATAAGCAAAAGTGAGGTCTACCCTATTGGTCTGAAAGCCTGCCGTACCTGCCTGGTCAGAGAAGAATGACACGCCGAGCCCCGCAAAACTGCTGAACTTGGTAGCCTTGCCCAGCGCTGCATCCAGCCCTCCGGCAAAGGTGCGGTAGGCACCGGAGCCCGCTACAGTATTCCACTGCGTGCGAAAGTTGGCATACATGCGGATATCTCCTGAGCTGAAGCCTGACAGTGCAGGGTTGAGCATCATGGGCGACATGGCAAACTGTGAGAAGTGTACATCCTGCGCACGGACCACAGAGGTGGCCAGGACTATCAGGAGGATCAGCAAGGGTTTCATTCTTTTCATGTGAATATTACTTTATACAGGGGTCTTAATGCTTTCTTATACGGCAAAGCCATGAAATAGCTACACTTTGTACCATAAAAAACACAATGAAATGCTTGTGATGTCGCGGCTTTGGCACCCATGCCGGCAGGCATAAAAAAAGGCCGTCCTGAGACAGCCCTTTATATAACCCGTTACCCTTAAAATCTTTATCTCACGAGTGTGATCGTTCCGTTCTTTTCGAGTGTGTAGCCGCTATCGCATTTGCCGCGCACGGTGTAGAGGTATACCCCCTGCGGAGCAGCCTCACCGCTTATCGTTCCGTCCCATCCTTCTGCCACATCATGGCTCTCAAAGACGATGCCACCCCACCTGTCATACACGCGGAAGTAGTCCAGCTGCGTGAGCGTGCGTGAGTGCAACAGCACTTTATCATGCAGGCCGTCGCCATTTGGTGTGAAGGTATTGGCTACAAATATCTCCTCAGGATCGCATGGCAGCACATGTATCAGCATCGTATCGCTGGCAGTACAGCCGTATTGATCGGCTCCTGTGAGGGTCACTACCTGGTCCTCTGCCGGTTTGAAGGTGGGCTTCATACAATCTGAGCAAGATAGCTCTCCCCTGCCGCTCACCGACCAGTGATAGGTAGATAGCTCACCTGACTCTATGTGCAGTGGTATTTCACCATTCACTACTACGGTCATCTGCTCCGGCAGCGCTACATGTGCACTGCCACGCACGTGGACGGTGATAGCTGAGGTATCAGGCCAGCAGGTGCCGCTGGTGGTCACTACGTGGAATGTCTCCTCACCCGTATGCAGCTGTGCGGTGACCGTCTGGCCGGTAGTACTGCTCAGGTCTGGCGAGGCATACCAGTGGTACTGCACGCCACTCTGCACAGATGAGTCTGTAGCTGCCACATGCAGCTGTATAGCAGCGTCAGGGCAGACTGTAGTATCAGGCGTGATGAGTACGCGTACCTGCTGCACTACCTTCACCGGTATATCCTGTGAGTAGGCACAGCCATGTGCATCATAGGCCAGTACATTATACTTGATAGAGTATGGAGCGTAGCTCACAGGTGTGGCAGACGTGGTATCACTGATATAGCTGGATGGTGTCCAGATCAGACTGTCTCCGGGCAGCGGGCCGAGTTGTGCAGGCTCACCGTGGCATATCCTGATAGTATCACGGGCAGGCAGTACCTGCAGGCCTTTCACATTGATATGAAAAGTACCCGTAGCGCTGCAGCCGAGATTATTGGATGCGTGGATCGTGTAGGTAGTATTGACAGCCGGCGAGAGGAGCGCAGTAGAGATCGTATCTGTGGTAGATGGTACACGGCCACAGGTGTCACATGCTGTAGCAGTCCAGCTATAGTGATCAGTGCCGAGTGCCATCTGCACCATCTGCCCATAGCAGATAGAGGTATCATGCACATCCAACACCGGGCTGGTCACCGCCAGGATAGAGTCAAGGTCAAACGGTATGCTGCAGCCTACCTGGTCTGTGAGTACAAACCTCGGATAATAGACACGCGGATCAGTATAGGTGTAGGTGAAATTCATAGCGCCGGTATGCAGGATACCATTGCCCAGGTCACAGGTCACGGTCTGCACACTCGATGGCGATGAGCCGGAGAAGGAAACCGTCAGAGGCACGCAGCCCGAGTTGCCGCTCACTGAGAAGTGTCCCGTCGGCCCCTGCACGGTGATGAGGTTATTGTAGACCACAGAGTCCTTGCATCCCTGAGTGGCAGTAGCTACCAGGCTCACGGTATAGACGCCGGGCTGTGAGTAGATGTGCGTAGGATTGGATGCCGTATCGGTAGTACCATCTCCAAAGGTCCACTTGAAGCGCAGGCCGGACCTATTGGTCATACTGTGAAAGGTAGTGACCAGCGGAGGACAGGTACTAAAAGACTGGCTGGCGCGAAAGTCTACCACCGGAGCGGTCACGTGTACCACTACTGAGTAGAGAGAGTCGCAGCCGGTACTATCCATAGCACGCAGGCTCACAGTATAGTCTCCTGATGTATGAAAAATGTGAGCTGGTGTCTGGCCGATAGCGGTATCTCCATCACCAAAGCTCCAGTAGTAAAAAGAGGCATTCTGGCTGCGGTTGACAAAGCTGACCCTGGTACCCGGACAGGTGGCAGTATCGCAGAGGAACTTAGGCGTAGGCCGCCCTGCAGTGATGAGGCCAGGCACCGCTGTGCTGACGGTACAGCCATTGGTATCGGTCACAGTCAGGGTTACATTGTATGTAGAAGGCACTGTATAGGTAGTAGTAGGATTGGCAGTAGAGTCTACATGGCCATTATTAAACTGCCATGCGTATGTGACAGGTGCGCTGGTAGATACCTGGCTGGTATAGTGCACTACAAATGGCACGTCGCAGGAGCGGCGGTTGTCAGGTGTAAAGGAAACCGCAAAGCCGGTATTCACAGTGATAAAGTGAGCGCGTGTGATAGTATCCGTACAGCTGCCATCGCGGATGATAAAAGTGACATCATACACGCCGGTAGTAGTGTAGACATGTGTAGGATTCTGACGCGTAGAGGTCGTACCATCTCCAAATAGCCATAGCCAGCTCGTGCCGGCCATTGGAGAGCGATTTTCAAAGGTGACCTGCTCACCTGTGCATACTGTTTGCTTATCTGATCTGAAATCAGCGGCGAGGTTGATCACGGCTACACCTTTTGTAATGCTGGCGGTACATCCGTATGCACTGGTCACGGTCAGTCGCGAGTTGTACCTGCCGTAGCTATAGGTGTGAGTGGTATTGGCGGTAGTAGCTGTGCCACCATCACCAAAGACGAGCGCGTAGCTCAGACCTGTACCCTGGGACTGATCTGTAAAGGTCACTGTCTGTGAGGTACCACAGGTCGTGGCCGGAGTCAGGCTATAGTTGGCTACCGGATTGGGCCATACCCTGATATAGGCTGGCTTGGTCAGGCTGGCGGTACAGCCATTTGTATCGCGTGCCACGAGTGTCACGTCATAGAGACCGCTCTGGCTGTAGCGGTATGAAGTATTCATGATGCTGCTGCCTGCTCCGTTACCAAAGCTCCATGCGAAGTGATCTATCGGCGCCGAGCCGGCAGTGCTGATGGTGGCAGCAAAAGCTATCGAGTCTCCTATACACGCTGAATTGCGGCTCGCGTTGAAATCTATAGAGGGAATCCCATTGACCACGATCGTCTGGGTAGTAGAGTCTGTCTGCGCGCCATTGGATGCTACCAGCGTGATGCGGTAGATGCCCGGAGTAGCGTAGGTAGCAGATGGATTTTGCTGAGTAGAGGTATTGCCGTTGCCGAGGTTCCAGCGCCAGGTGGTGGCTCCTGTGGAGTGGTCGGTCATGTGCACCAGTAGCGGCGAGCAGCCATGTGTCACATCACAGCTGAAAGACGCTGTGCCTGTGGCCATAGAGATAGCCGAGATGAACAATAAGCAGGTAAGGGTAACGAGCTTCATAATCTAGTTTGATCGGGTATACGGCTGATGCTCGGTTCGGGGTACTTTTCGGCGTATTGTTTATCACAATCACACTGTTGTACACCTAAAGGGTATCGGGCGTATGGCTAGGTATACTCCGATCCCCGGATTAAGTTTCAATGCAGAGGGGAATAATTCTAAATTTCTGGACAGATGTAGTAAAAGCTATACAGGATCTAGCGTATGAGTGTCACCGATCCCTGGGCCTGAATGTCATAGCCGGCTTCGCATTTGCCCGCCAGGGCATAGACATAGACTCCCTGCTCTGCCGGAGTACCGTTGGCAGTACCATCCCAGCCGTGCTCCAGGTCCTTGCCCTCAAAGATCATGGCTCCCCAGCGATCAAAGATCCTGAAGGACTCCACCTGAGCGAGGGTGCGCGAGCGTACATATAGGATGTCATTGTTACCGTCACCATTAGGAGTGAAAGTATTGGGTATGAATACTGAGGAAGGATCGCACTGCTGCACCTGCACCTGCATGGAGTCATTGGCAGTACAGCCATACTGGTTGGCTACTGACAGCGCTACTGTCTGAGGGCCGTGGGGCACCAGCGTAGTGATACGGCAGTCTGCACAGCTCAGCGTGTCCTGCGCGCTCCAGCGGTAGCTGGTGGCACCGATGGCCTCTGCTGCTATGGTGATCTCTGCGCCAGCAGTAGCCAGTGTGTTGCCGGGCAGTTTCACAGATGGAGACGGGTTCATATGGATAGTGACCCTGTCAGTATCCGGTACGCAGGTACCGCTCCTGGTGATCACTTGTACCACCTGAGTCGTCTGGCCTGCGGTGATCACCGGGTCAGTGCCATTGTGTGTCAGGCCTTCTGCCTGCCACTGATAGGATACACCGCTGTAGGAGGTGTCTATCAGATCGAGGTGCAGCTGCACCGGCATGCCACTGCACACGGCAGTATCTCCGGTCAGTATGGCGTATACATGAGACAGTATTTTGAGTGGTATTTGTTTTGATACTGCACAGCCCGAGCTATTGTACGCTGTCGCAGTGTAGGTGATAGATGAGGCGGGCGTACACACCGGCGCCAGGGCTGTAGCACTGCTCAGGTATGATGCAGGAAACCAGCGCACACTATCAGCCTGTATGGCAGGAAACTGGATCGTCTCATTCAGGCAGGCGGTGAGGCTATCAAGTGCCGGGAATACCGGCGGAGCAGCTATTTGTACGGTGAAGCGATCAGTCGCAGTGCAGCCTCCGGTAGTAGTGGCTGTGACAGTATAGGTGGTCATGACGGACGGACTGGCCGTCAGGATCGCGGTGGTATCCTGTATGTTTGGCACACGGCCGCAGGTATCACAGGCTTTGGCTATCCAGCTATAGTGATCCGTGCCCAGCGCTACCCTGACCGTCTGGCCGGGGCAGATCACAGTATCACGCAGGTGCATGACCGGCAGCACTCCTACCGTCACTGAGTCCAGGTCATATGGCACCGAGCATCCTATGGCATCCGTGAGTATGAACTTAGGATGATAGATGCGTGGCTGAGTATAGTTGTAGGTGAAATTCAGGGAGTCATTATACAGATGGCCATCGCCCAGATCGCATACGATGCTGTGCGTATTGCCCGATACCGTACCCGAAAATTGTACTGGTACGATACCGCAACCCCTGTCCGGTGTCATGGAGAAATTGCCCGTAGGGCCCAGTACTGTGATCAGGTCGCGGTAGATCACCGTATCGGTGCAGCCCAGCTTGCTGGCACCTATCAGCTTGACAGTATAGACGCCGGGGTGAAAGAATATGTGTGTAGGGTTGGCAGCAGTATCTCTGTATCCGTCTCCAAAATCCCAGGTGTACTTCAGGTCGCTCCGATTGCTCATGCTGCTGAATACAGATACCAGCGGCGGGCATGGTGAGAAGGTGCGGTCTACGTGAAAATCCACTGCAGCAGAATCTACCTTGATCAGGGAGTTCTTTGTCAATGTAGAGTCGCAGCCCGCTGTATCTATGGCGGTCAGGCTCACGCTGTAGCGGCCATAGCTACGATAGACGTGTGTAGGATTGGTCAGCGTAGAGGTATCTCCATCACCGAAGTTCCAAAGATACTTGCTGGCACCGGTAGTCCTGTTGGCAAAATGCACCGCCGCGCCGGGGCAGGTCAGTGTATCTGCGGTGAACTTTGTCCATGGCCGTGAGGTGGTGATATAGCCGGGCATGGACATTACCTCCTTGCAGCCATTGGTATCTACCACGGTAAGGCTCACGTTGAATGTAGAGGAGGAGTGATAGACATTGGTGGGATTCGGATCGTTTGAGGTATGTCCGTCACCAAAGTCCCATGCATAGGTGGCACCTGCACCATTGGTCTGGCTGCTAAAATTCACCGTAAATGGCGCTACACATGAGTTGCGGTTATCTGCAGCTACAGACAAGGAGAAACCCTGTGTGACAGTGATGTAAGCCGTGCGCGATATAGAATCACGGCAGTTAGCATCCCTTACGGTAAAAGTCACGGTGTACACTCCGGGTGTGGTGTAGATATGTTTAGGGTTTTGCTTGTTAGAGTTGCCGCCATCACCAAAGGTCCACCACCATGAGGTGCCGGACATAGGTGAGCGGTTCTCAAAGTTCACCTCCTCCCCTGCACATATCTGCTGCTTGTCAGCTACAAAGTCTGCCCGCAGATTGATCACTGCGATATTCTTGTTGATGCTGGCGTGGCATCCGTTAGTGTCAGTCACAGTGAGATAGGCTTTGTATTTGCCATATTGATACAGGTGTGCCGGAGCGGTAGCGGCAGAGAAAGTACTATCGCCAAAGTTCCATGCGTAGCTCAGCGCTGCACCCGTAGATTGATTGGCAAAATTGACATTCTGGCTCAGCGCACAGATGATAGCAGGACTAGGTGTGAATGCAGCTACCGGAGCTGCCCATACATGTATGTAGTTGCGGCGTGTGAGGTTTGCCGTGCATCCGTTAGCATCCTGTACCACCAGAGTCACATCATAGTCGCCTGCCACTGTGTAGCGATAGCCGGGGTTCATCGAGCTGCTCGCTATACCATTGCCAAAGCCCCAGGCATACTGAGTGATACCTGCACTCCCCGGAGCGACCAGTGAGGTAAAGCTGACCGTATCACCGGGGCAGGCGCTGCGCACATCTGCCGCGAAGTCTACATTGGGTTTTGCAAATACTGTGATAGTGCGGGTCATCGTATCGGTAGACTGGCCGTCAGATGTAGTCAGTTTGATAGTATATGTACCTGGGGTAAAGTAAGTAGCAGATGGATTTTGCTGTGTAGCAGTGTTGCCATTGCCCAGGTCCCAGCTCCATGAGGTGGCACCGGTAGAGTGGTCAGTGATATTGACCACCAGCGGTGAGCAGCCGCTCACTACATCGCAGGTGAAAGAAGGCACCACCCTGCCAAAGGCAGATATAGTACAAAAAATAAGTAGGGTAAAAAGTCCGGATCGCATTGCTCTGGTTTTGCTTCCGTTTACGCGTGAAAGCCAATACCAGAGCGGATTTCAGGATTGTAAGAAACAACGCAACGCTTGTGTGCAAAATACCCAACTGGTATGGCACAAGAGCACCTTTGTAACTTCTTAAAAATGTGATTTCAGATACCGTGGATGCAGCTCAGAGCAAGCCACATCACGCTCCGGGTAAAGATCAGAAACGCAGCTCGCTGAGTTTCACAGTGTGTATGATCCTCTCCCTGGCGGCAAAATCAAAGCCTCTGATCAGTAGCTCAGGGTCTGATTTGCCCCAGTCTATATCTATCATGCCAAAATTGCGCGTGTTGATGGGCTGTCCTATACGATAGGGGTTTCGTGATGCCCGCAATTCTACCTGGGTCAGGCCGCTGGCGGTCATATCATAGATAGGATACAGACCGGGTACACGGCGCATAGACAGCTCTGCATAGTGCACATCACCGCTGATAAATACCACTCCCTCTGCCCTCGTATCCCGTATCAGGTCAAACATCCGCTGCTGCTCGTGAGGGAAGTTGGCCCAGGTCTCCCAGCCATTGTGGTCGGTGCAAAACTGTGTGCTGCTACCTATGATGCGGACACGCGCCGGCTTCTGCAGCTCTGCGCGCAGCCATGCCCACTGCTCCGCTCCTACCATCACCGCGGCGCTGTCATTATTGACCTGGTAGTGGTAGTCCTTGCCTATCAGCGGCGAGCGAAACCAGCGCAGGTCCAGCAGGATCACCTGTACACGGTGGGCAGAGTCGCCATAGTAGTAGGAGGTGTAGATACCATCATGCTTATACCTGGCGGAGTTCTTCGGCTCATTCCAAAACTCGAGAAACAGATCCTTGGATTCCTTCTTCAGAGGATATTCGCTGCCTGCATCATCCTGCCCGTAGTCATGATCATCCCAGGTAGCTATGACGTGCGTGGCCTCCAGCAGCTTGCGAAACTCATCCTTGCAGCTCAGTACGCCATATTTCTCGCGGAGCACACGGATATTTTTGCTGTCACCATATATATTGTCGCCCAGATAGATCATCAGGTCGGGCTTTAGCCGGGCTATATCGGCCAGGATATACTCCTGCTTTTTCTGATGGGCACAGGACCCAAAGGCTATCCGCTGCAGCTGCTGTATACTATCCGTGCGAAATGGGCGCTCACACCACAGCACCTGACCAGCAGAGAAGGATGTAAGCAGGTGATACACCATGATACCGGATACAAGAAGAAATGCGGAAATAAGCCTGCCTTTATGCATATCAGCAAATATATAAGAATCCACGGGTCGGAGATCAAAGAGACAACAAATTAAAAGGAAATATATATTTAGCATTATACGGTGAAACGTTGCATTATTTAGGTGACTTGTGTTAATTCGCCCCACATTACAGATTTATGAAAACATATGCCGCCGCCGTTTGCGCGTTTCTGGTCACTAGTACCATTTTCGGTCAGGCTCGCTTTGAGCAAGATTACAAACCGATCCAGAGCAAAGGGCCACTCCCCAATGACCTCATCACCCACTCCTCTGAGAAGTACGCCGCAGAACGGGCTAAACTCAAGAATGACAAAGGCGCTACCAAAAAAGCCAAGGACCAGTTTCTGCTGGAGAGCAGCTTTGAGCTAGACAACCTGCTACAAAGCGGCAAGGTCGTATTTAACGACCCGATGAGCGACTATGTCAATAAGGTAGCTGATAAAATACTGGCCAAAGACCCCGAGACCAGAGGCAAGGTCCGTTTTTACATCCTCAAGTCTACCTATGTCAATGCTGCCGCCACCAATCAGGGTATCATACTCGTGAATATGGGCCTGCTGGCACAGCTGGAGAATGAAGCACAACTGGCCTTCATCCTGAGCCATGAGCTGACGCACTACAAGAAGAAGCACATGATCACCCATGCTGTAGAAGCAGACCAGATAGATCGTGGCAAAGGGTCATATAAGAGTTTTAGCAAGAATGAGAAGTTTCTCGCTACGATGACCTTCAGCCGTGAGCTGGAGACGGAGGCCGATGTAGAGGGATACGAGATCTTCAAAAAAACACAATACAGCTCGGCCAACCTGCTCGGTGTATATGATGTGCTGAAGTACTCCTACCTGCCTTTTGATGACGTCACCTTTGATAAGTCTTTCCTCGAAAACGCTACCTACAAGATACCTTCAGCTTTTGACCTGAAGGAGACCGCTCCTATCAATACTAAAGATGAAAACGAAAATCCAAAGAGTACTCACCCCAGCATCAAGGCCAGGCGTGAGCTGATAGCAGGCAAAATAGCCAAGGCTGATAATGAGGGCAAAAGCGACTACCTGGTCAGCAAAGAGCAATTTGAACTGATGCGCACTACAGCGCGGTTTGAGCTGAGCCGCCTGTATACACTGCACCATGACTATGAGCAGGGACTTTACAATTCGTACCTGCTCCTGCGCAAATACCCTAACAATCTATTCCTGAAAAAGAATGTGCTGGAGTGCCTGGAAAACCTGGCCTGCTACGCACGTACCGGAGCTAACTGGGACAAGGCCCATACCGCACCCAAAGACATAGAGGGCAAGATACAAGCCGTAAACTATCTGGTGGACAAGATGGACTCTGCCGAGGCCAAGGACCTGACCGTACTCGCCCTGGCCTATGCTGCCAAACTGAAACATGAATATCCTAAAGACCAGGATATAGATGAGCATACAAAGTATATCGTGCGCCTGCTGGCCAAAGAGGACATAGGCATGGACTACTTCAGCGATGCAGCACCTACTGCCAGGGATAGCGCGGCGGCAGCCGCATCTGCAGCGAAAGACTCCACCCAGGCAGCTGCACCCAAGGACACTACAGCCCCTGCACATCAGGCGGAGGACAAGATGGTGACCCTCGATGACAAAGAAGCAGAAAACAGCAAATACGCCAAGATCAAGAACCAGCAGATCGAAAAGAAAGAGGAAGTAAAAGCCGGCAAAGGCTACTATGCCCAGTATGCCATAGTAGAGTACTACAAGGAGCCTTGGGTAGAAGAATACTTCCGTGACGCCGAGGCCAGCAAGGGCAAAAATGATGAGGCAGAAGAAGTCACATTTGGCAAGAAAAGTAAGATAAGCAAGAAGGTCTATAGCATGGGGCTGGAGAAAGTATTGGTAGTAAACCCGTACTATGCCCGTCTGGATGCCAATAGCAAGCACAAGATACGCTACGTGAGAGCTGAGGGCGGTCAGCGTGATTTTGCACACAGGCTCACCTACTGCGGCCACAAAGCCAAACTGGACGTAGAGGTACTGGACTCACGAAACCTGGAAAGCGGTGATATAGAAAAGATGAACGACATCACCCTACTGGAGGAATACGTGGCAGACCGCCTGGAGAGTGATGATCAGCCTACACCGTTCCCGGAGCGTCAGAAGATCACAGAGCTGGCCAAGAAGTACAACACTGATTATTTCCTCTGGACTGGTGTAGTGTCCTATCAGGAAAACCAGAAGAAAAAGATAGTCCGTGCTGTGATGTCAGGTGTTTTCCCTTTCATACTTCCATTCACACTCAGCTACCTGATCAACGGGGGCCACTACACTTTCTACTTCAATATGATGTATGATGTCAAGACGGACCAGATCACGATGGCCAATTTCCGTGAGGTAGACAGCCGTACTACTCCTAGCGTGCTAAACTCGCATATCTACGACACCTTCATGCAGCTGCATGCCAAACCTAAAGAATCAAAGAAAGACGCTCAAGAAAAAGAAACCGCAAGCAAATGAGAAAACTACTATCCCTACTCATCATAGCGCTGGCCTGCACGGCGGCGGTGGCACAGGTACCTGGCTATATGGGCCTGAAGTGCTCCATCCAGTATCAGGGTGGCATCAGCCCGCAGTGGAATGACCTGGGCAACTCCTACATACCATACTACAGCCACAATGTACAGCTGGACTATACCCTGACCCGCAGGCACGTGCTGGGAGTGCAGTACTCGTACCTCAGCTATGGTGCAGACTTTGGCGGCAGGAAGCTCTATAACTACCAAACATACGATCCATTTACCAGCACTACCTCTACCATAGCTATGGGTCACCGCCACTTTGCCAGCAACAATGTGTCGGTATATGTTAAGTTCTTTCGCGAGCGCAAGGGCTTCATAGCACCACTCGGCCGCTACTTTGTCGTAGGCCTCTCTTATCTCAATACCAAGGATATCTTTCTCGTGACCAATGATGCAAGTGCACCCGTGGTACCATATAATACAATAGTAAAATCTCATGACATAGGCGTGCTGCTGGGTGTAGGCCGCAATATCATCATAGCCAACCGGATGGTCCTCTCTATAGAAGGTGACATCAATGTACCGCTCTCCAGCGGTATCCGCGCAGCAGTCAATGGCTACAGCGTGGTCACAGACAGTACACGACCAGGCAGCAACCCATACAAGTATAACAATGCCGTAGACGTGATGCTCATCAATCTCATGACCATCAAGGTAGGCATCGGAGCTCTCTTATTCTGACACCTCAAAACGCAATAAAGACAATGAAAAATACGCTCATAGCACTGATAGCGCTCTCCACTCTGATGGCGGGCTGTGCCAAGGTGGAAACACAAGAGGTAAACTGCGACTCCAAACCAGCCAAGCCGACCATAGATAGTATCATAGTCGTGCCTGCCTACTCGTACCAAAGTATCTTTGCCGTAGCACCTGGCGCTGACAATCTGGTATGGCAAGATCCGACCGGATCCAAGGTGACCAACCCGTATATATCTGTGTCCGGCTATTACAGCGATACATACGGATATTATAAAGTGTGGGCCAAAAAAGGAGGCTGCCTAAGTGACCCTGTTGTATTTCATGTGGTAGACCGTCTGCCTCCACTCAATGGCACACCGCCATGCGCTCCGTTTAGCAACAACGGTTATTTCCAATCTGGCTCCTCGCTTTGGCTCAACTACTCCGGCAGCTATCTGAATAGTGGTTTCTACTACTCCAATCGCTACATGATCTATGGCCAAGACAATAATGGCAGCTATATGTCCATCTACCTGCCCACCACCACTACTCCTACTACCGGCACTTATTATGTCATAGATAGCAACTCCACCTCCAGCTCTGGTGGGGCATTTAGCTACGTCAATCACTATAGCGGTATAGGCTACACGGCCGTAAGTGGCAATATCTATATCTATAGCCTAAATGGCTATACCAGCGTAGCTATGTGCAATGTGGTATGGCGCTCCAGCGCAGGCCGCAAATCTATCTCGGGCGTATGTCGCTACTACTAGTATGCTGAGCCACCGCCAGGGCATCAGGTGTTTGACAGAGTAGTCATCACCGGTATCTATCCACATAGGTGACTAGCTGCCGCGCTTTTGCTATTTTCACAGCGTGAATCCCAATCTCGATCCCGATAAGGAACATTTTTCCTCAGAAGACTCTGAGGTAGAGAAAGCACTGCGCCCGCGGAGCATCAGCGACTTTCAGGGCCAGCCGCAGATCATAGACAATCTGTTTGTCTTCATAGAAGCTGCCAAGCGCCGCGGCGAGGCGCTGGACCACGTACTGCTGCATGGCCCTCCCGGCCTGGGCAAGACGACCCTCTCACACATAGTGGCCAATGAGATGGGCGTGAATATGAAGATCACCTCTGGCCCTGTGCTGGAGAAACCAGGTGACCTGGCCGGCCTGCTCACCAATCTGGAGCCGAATGACGTCCTCTTCATAGATGAGATACACCGCCTCTCACCGGTCATAGAGGAGTACCTCTACAGCGCCATGGAGGACTACAAGATAGACATCATGATAGACACCGGGCCCAATGCCCGCTCTATACAGATAGGCCTCAATCCTTTCACCCTCGTAGGCGCTACCACACGCTCTGGCCTGCTCACGGCTCCGCTCCGCTCCCGGTTTGGTATCACGTGCCGGCTGGAATACTACGGGCCTGAGGTACTATCCGGCATTATCAAAAGGTCTGCCGATATACTGGAGGCCCCTATAGAGGACCAGGCTGCACTGGAGATAGCCCGCCGCAGCCGTGGCACTCCGCGTATAGCCAACCTCCTGCTGCGCCGTGTGCGCGACTTTGCCCAGATCAAAGGTGACGGCACCATCACGCTAAGTATAGCACAGCATGCCCTCAGCGCGCTGAATGTAGACCCGATAGGCCTCGACGAGATGGACAATAGGATCATCGTGACCATCATAGAGAAGTTTAAAGGAGGCCCTGTGGGCATCAATACCATAGCTACTGCTGTAGGCGAGGAAAGCGGCACTATAGAGGAGGTCTATGAGCCATACCTGATCATGCTCGGCTTCCTGAAGCGTACACCACGTGGGCGTGAGGCGACAGAGCTGGCCTATAAACACATAGGCAAAGTGCCCCCCGGCAGTGTCAATTCGTTATTCTGACATCCTGTACTTTTCCTGTAGACGAAGCCCCTAGAGGCTAACAGGTGAGAGAGGCTGCGCGACGTCTGCCAGGAGATTCTTCCTGACCACTATATCCTGTGCTATGACCAGCAGTGCTGCATCGGCACCCGCGCGCGTCAGGATATCTACTCCCGCAGGCGTGGCGATAGTTTTCTCAAAGGAGATAATGATAGCGCTCTTGTCGTCACTCATCCACTCCACGCGCCAGCGGCTTTGAAAGAACCAAAGCAGGCCTTTGCCCCGCCAGGAGAAAGCATTCGGATCGGTAGCATCGGGATGGTCGTAGCCGGTCACTGTGCGCAGCTCTTCCTTTTTGTAGTATCTGACCTCATCGAGCAGGGCAGGTTTGCCTTGATGGGTCACACCGGTATAGTTGAAGGTCA
Source organism: uncultured Chitinophagaceae bacterium (assembly GCA_964537475.1). Taxonomy (GTDB): domain Bacteria; phylum Bacteroidota; class Bacteroidia; order Chitinophagales; family LD1; genus UBA1941. The sequence goes on from CAZIBY010000002.1 coordinate 18,428, forward strand.
CTGAGTGTACGCCATCTTTCTGCCACATGGGAAAGGTGGAGTAATGCAAATGCCAGGTGCCGGGGAGAAACTGTATCATAGGTATGAGTTGTACAAACTTTGCACCAAAGGCGGCCTACATAGGCTGGTAGTACGGCGCGATGAGCAGGTAGACTATCACCCCGCTCACACTCACGTAGAGCCAGATGGGATACGTGACGCGCACTATCTTCTTGTGCTCGCGCCAGTCTGCTGTCAGGCCGCGGTACATGGCCAGCAGGATGAATGGCAGCACCGTAGCTGCGAGTATGATGTGAGTGATCAGCAGCGGATAGTAGAACCAGCGGATAGCTCCCTCGCCGCCAAAGTGGGTATCGTAGGTAGTAAAGTGGTGGGCCACGTAAGACAGCAGGAAGATGGCCGACGCCGTGAAAGCAACCATCATTACGGTGCGGTGTGCCTCATACTTCTTTTGCCTCACCAGCACGAGGCCGAGTACCAGAAGGATAGATACGAGTGAGTTGAGCCCTGCATTGATCTTAGCGAAGATATGCGGGTCAAAGCCGAGCTGGATACCCGGGAATAGCGTGTAGATCTTAAACTTACCTATCAGTACTACCAGCATAAACACTACTACCGAGAGCACCGCTATCAGGCCATAGGCCATCTTATCATTCCTTTGCAATACTGCCTTTATCATGCTTGCTTTTTATCTCCTTTGAACCACTTCTTTATCTTCCTAAACAGATTTTCCTCGTGCGGGTTCTTGCGGAAGCTGTAGGTACGCTCTGTCTCGCGCAGTACCAGCACGATATCTGCCATCAGCCTGTGCACACTCGCACTGTCTGTACCATCATAGTAGCCGCGTATCACACCGTTGTAGTCTACCAGTACCATCTTCTCACTGTGCACCAGCGCATCAGGGCCGCCGTCCTCATCTTCCTTGGCTATGATGTGGAAACTCTCATTAGCCAGTTTGAAGGTCTTATCCTTTGACGCGCGGAGCAGGTACCAGCGCCCTGTCACTGCGCCATGGTTCTTTGCGTACTCACGCAGTGCGGGCACAGAGTCCTTTGCCGGATCTACGGTGAAGGATACCAGGCGGAAATTTTCGTCTTTGATGAAGTACTTCTGCACCGTATCGAGATGGCGTGTGAGCGTAGGGCAGATACCGGGGCATGTGGCAAAGAAGAAGTCAGCTACATAGATATTGCCGCGGAGGCTATCGAGCACAAACTCATCTCCTGTCTGCGTGGTAAAGGTATCGTTGGCTATGGTCTGGTACTGCGAGTCGACCCACGCCTGGCCACCATCATCGGTGCGCTCTATAGCTCCGGTAGGGTAGTAATGCTTGGGCGAGAGCGGGCGCGGTATCTGGCTCAGAGGCCGGAAGACCAGGAAGAAAAACACCGGTGCCCCGATCACAAGCAGCAGGGCAAAAATGCTGACATTACTTTTATTCACTATAGCAGGCTATTTGCGGTGCAAGATTAATGCACATTTACTAGACAGCCTAAGCTCCCAAGCTTTTATTTTTAGCCTGCCTTTATGGAAAAGCGCTATGCAAACGTCTTATATTCAATATGCAACACTTCGACTCAAATCATCTACCGGTCATGAAGAATATATTGTTTGCTATCAGTACGCTGCTTGTCACCTTGTTAGGTTCCTGCGGAGAAATTCAGAAACCCGAAAGTATAAGCGGTACACCCCCGGTATTGCATGGAGCGGCTCCGACAGCTGATACGCTGGCAACTGCCGACATTCCGCTCATAAAAACAAAACCCAACACTGTCTTTATCATTGGCAGCTACTGCGGGGAATGCGCCAGTCATTGCAACACAGTTTTCAGATATGAGGTCAGGGCGGATGGCCCTAGCCTGATGGCAGCTGTCAGCGAGAGGCATGAAGAGTATAACAGTTCTTCCAAATTCCAGGATACCATTACTGATCTTCGCATCATTAGCGTGGCAGACAGCCTTTGCCGTCAAATACCTGATACCATCATAGCCGGTCACGGTAAGCAAATGCGATTTGGGTGTCCCGACTGCCGCGATCAGTGTGGTTATTCTTTTTACATTTATAAAAACGGTAAAGTTTATCAGAACCTGATCGATACCGATGCATCCGAACTACCAGATAATATGCGCTCTTTTCAGAGAGTTTTATCACGGTTCATCTCTCTGGCATCATCCCGCCTGAGCAAAGAAAATGATAACGGAACACTTAATAAAAAATAGCTTTCGCACCTGATACCAACCCATGATTTAATTGGTAATAGTCAACCACGTACTGCCTTCAAACTTCCGATTTATGCCCGATTTTGTGATTGCCCGATGGGAGGCTTGCCATTACATTTGCCCTCATTAAATCACATCAAAACATCCTGACATGAAAAAACTGATCCTCACCCTCGCCGCTGCCGGTATCGCAGTGGCATCTTTCGCCGGTACCACTTTGCGCTATTATAATGAAGACTCTAAAGACTATACGTTTAAAGCCGTGACCTGCGGCAATAACAAAGAAGTGACCTTTGAGCACAGCCGTACTGCCACCCTCACTATTCAGGGATGTAGTGATGCCACGATCAGCACGCCTAACGGCGACATCAAGGTAAAGGACGGAGATAAGATCCATATCAAAGGTGGCAAGGTAGAGGTCGTAAGCAGCCTCTAATGTGCCCAAAGGCATCTGCAAAGCTCCCGAGAGGGAGCTTTGTCGTTTTAGGCAGCGAGTAATTTCGGATACGCGATTTTGGATCTCGGCAGTTTAGCCGTTGCCTTTGATCGGTGTCTGCTTCGACATACATACCTATTCGTGGTTGGCATCCCCGCCTACCACAAGTTTGGGGACCAGCTACTGCACAAGGAGCAAAACCATTCAGATGGGGCATGGCATGATAAATGATGCGCCATACCTGAGTCTGGGACTCATCTGAAACACAATATATGAAAAGACTACTCCTACTCCTCCTGACTGCTGGCATCTATAACAGCACCCATGCCCAAACCCATCTCAAGGTTTACAATGATGACTCAGTCAATCATACCTATACCGTCACTGCCTGCGGCAAGACCTCTACCATCACACTAGCGCATAACCGTACAGGCCCAGTGGTGATCAAGGGGTGCGCTACGGCCTCTATCGCTACACCAGCGGGACCTTTGAGCGTCAAGAACGGTGATAAGGTGTATATTAAAGATGGTAAGCTATCAGTAGTCAGCAGCCTCTGGATGAAGCATATTGATTATAAATGAGGTAAAACCGGACTACAACAAGAGCACCCGGGACTTTAAAAAGAACCACTCTCCATGCACTCCGATAAATGCCTCCTTAGTATAAAATCTCTGTGACCTCTATGTAGTGAGCATTACACCCTCGCCTTGATCTGTACCTTCTCGTGGCGCACCTCGTCCATTTCGATCTTTGAGATGATCTCATGCATGATCTCTGTGGTACCTGCGCCTACTGTGAGGAGCCTCAGGTCGCGGAAGGCACGGGCTATGCCGTAGTCCTCCATATAGCCCCAGCCGCCATGTATTTGCAGCGCCTCATTGGCCACGTTGAATGCCTCTTCGCATACATAGGCCTTAGCCACAGATACGATATAGTAAGCAGCCGGGCCTTTCTCTATGTACTCACCTACGGCACGGTATGAGAGCGAGCGGCAGGCCTCCACCTTGATAGCCATCTGGGCTATCTTGTGGCGCAGCACCTGAAACTTAGCTATAGGACGACCAAAAGCCTCGCGCTCCTTCATGTATTGCTTGGCTTTCTCCAGTGCATTTTCTGCGCTGGCAGTGCCCGTCACAGAGGCTATGAGGCGCTCCTCCTGGAAGTTGCTCATAATATAGTAGAAGCCAAAGTCCTTCTCACCGAGCAGCGCACTCTTGGGTACCACACAGTTCTCAAAGAAGAGCTGACCAGTATCGCTGGAGTGCATACCGAGTTTATTGTGTACCGGTACAGCAGAGAAGCCCGTGGTCTTGGTATCAAATAGCAGCAGCGACAGCGCATGCCCCTCTCCTGTCCTCACAGCCAGCACGATGAAGTCTGCCATCGTACCATTGGTGATAAACATCTTGGAGCCATTGACCACAAAGTAGTCGCCTTTGTCCTCCGCTGTGGTCTTGATGCCGCCTACGTCCGAGCCGGCACCCGGCTCAGTGATACCGAGCGCTGCTATCTTCTCCCCTTTCAGTGCAGGTACGAGATAGTTTTGCTTTTGTTCCTCGGTGCCGAGCGCACTGATCACAGGGAGTGGCAGGTAGCAGTGGGCATAGAGGCTCATGGCCAGGCCACCGATATTAGCACGTGTCAACTCCTCGCTGATCACGACTGCAGACCACATATCCATACCGCTGCCACCATAGGCCTCCGGGAAGCTGACCCCAAAGAAGCCCTGCTGGCCCATCTTGGTAAAGACCTCACGCTCACATATCTTATTCTCCTCCCAGTGCTTGACATTAGGAGTGATCTCTTTCTCTACAAACTGGCGGAACGACTGACGGAGCAGCTGATGGCTCTCTGTAAATGGTGACATTGTATTTCGGTTTTTGTGTAAACCAAATTAGTGTATTCACCGCGTACCATCCTAGCTTTGGGCACAGAAAAATTTGCCTACCGCAGGTAGATTAAAGCAGTTTAACGCGAAAGCCCAAAAACGCTAAACGAAAGATGAAAGCCTTTCACCGCAAAAGCGCTAAAACGCAAAATGATAAAGACCTTCTTGCCGCTACGCCTTCTTAGCCCTGAGCAGATGGGTCCAGCGCAGCAGTTCCTTCATCATCACATGGGCTGACTGATCTATACCCTCATTGCTCTCAAAGGTGCCTTCGTCATTGATCATTTTGGTAAAGAATGGCAACACGACGGCCTCTGTCACGGGCACCACTTTGAGGGTGGTAAGCACCTGCTTCAGCATCTGTACGGCACGCGTGCCACCGGAGGCACCGCCATAGCTCACAAAGGCTGCCGGCTTATCAGCCCACTCATGAAAGAGGTAGTCTATGGCGTTCTTGATCGGGGCTGTCATAGAGTAGTTGTACTCCGCTGTGATCAGGATGAAAGCATCCGCACCATCTATTGTACCGCTCCATTTCTTAGTATGCTCATGCTGGTATTTGCGCAGGCGCGGATACTCAGGCTCGTCCATCAGTGGTAGCTTCAGCTCGCCCAGGTCTATGACCTCCGTCTCGTAGTCAGGATATTGCCTTGCTATCTCCGCTATCCAGGCGGCCAGCAGGGGGCCTTTGCGCCCGGGGCGGGTGGTCGTGGTGATGATCTTCAGTTTGTACATGTCTTCTGTTTTAAAGCGGGCAAAGGTAAGCGGCCCCGCTCCCACCTGCTAACACACAAATGATACCAGCTTACAAATCAGTGTGTGCGCTTATCTTTCCACACGGTAGACCACAGGATTGGTGCGGGTCAGGCTTTATACTATATTTGCCCGCGCTATGAGGAAAGTAATATTTGCTATGCTATGCCTGTCAGGCCTGATCCTGACCAGCTGCGACAAGGAGCGCAACCCCTTTTTCAAGAAAGGCAACCCCTTTGCGGGACTGCCGGAGTCTATCCTGAAGGATACTACATCGGTGGAGTTTCCTGAGAAGGAGTATAAGTTTGGCACTATCAATGAGGGCGACAAGGTGACCCATATCTTTCAGGTAAAGAATACCGGCACCAAGCCCCTGATCATAGCCAATGCATGGGGCTCCTGCGGCTGCACCGTGCCTGAGTACCCCAAGGAGCCCATCGCTCCGGGCGCTACCGCAGAGGTCAAGGTAACCTTCAACTCTGCCGGCAAGAAAGGCGAGCAGCACAAGTCTGTGACCATGCAGATGAACACCCTGATGCACAATGAAGAGATATTTCTCTCCGGCGAGGTAACCCCACACAATAACGACGATAAAAAATAAGCAATGGATCCGAAAGTCATGATAGGCATTTATGCCGCAATGTTCGCTGTCATTTATTTCTTCTTCATCCGCCCGCAGAGCCAGAAGGTCAAGAAAGAGCGCGCCTTTGTAGATGGCCTGCAAAAGGGCGACAAGGTAGTGACCACTAATGGTATCCACGGTACGATAGACAAGGTGGACGATACGACCTTCCTCGTAGAGATAGACCGCAATGTCAAGATACGTATAGAGAAGACCGGTATATCTACCGATATGACGCAGGCTGTAGCCGGCAAGGCGGAAGAAAAGAAGGCGTAAGCTCCTCCTCCCTTTTACATTTGTTAAAATCTGTGAGTATATTCACTCGTCCGGCTGTGTGGCATGGTGTTGTATCATAGCTGCGCATAAGCGATTTTAATATCTTTATCACCAGTCATCCATCACCACTATGTACAGGAATATCACCCTAGCCCTGCTGATCGCCACTACATTGGCAGCCTGCAAGACAAAGCACTACAGCTCTACCACTACCAGCGTGCCGGCTACCACCGCGCCCACTGCTGCTGACGATAAGCCCTATGTGCCATCTCCGTCAGACTATACTGCCGCCCCGGTACAGACACCACCACCGGCTACCACCAGCCAGCAGGAGTATGTAGCGCCGGACCAGTATAGCCAGCCTGCACAGACATACGACAATACCCAGGCCTACAATGACCAATATGCTGATGACGACCAGTACTACGCCACGCACCAGCAGCGGGTAGACTACTATCAGCCATCGTACCAGACCTTCTACGATGAGCTGGCCCCCTATGGCTCATGGATGAACTATGGCAGCTACGGCTACGTATGGGTACCTGCACAGGGACCGGGCTTCCGCCCCTATGCTACCAATGGCCACTGGGAGTACACCCAGTATGGCTGGACCTGGGTATCGGGCTACCGCTGGGGCTGGGCGCCATTTCACTATGGCCGCTGGTTTTATGAGCCGGGCTATGGCTGGATGTGGATGCCGGGCAATACCTGGGCACCGGCATGGGTGACCTGGGGCAGCTATGGCAACTACTACGGCTGGGCACCTATCAGCCCTAATGTGAACTACTATGCAGGATACCGCCCGGTGGCAGACTACTGGAACTTCTGCCCGCAGAACCACATAGTAGACCATGATGTCCATAACTATATAGTGGACCACAATACCAATACGACGATCATCAATAACAACGTGACCAACATCACGGTGATCAATAACACGAATGTCTATAATAATGTGACCTTCAACGCCGGCCCTACCATCAATAATGTAGAGCGCGTGACCGGACACAGAGTGAATACGGTGACCGTCAATGATGTAAGCAAGCCGATAGCTACAGGCAGCAAAGAAGCAGGCGACAGGCTGAATCTCTACCGCCCTAACCTGAGCAATGCCAACGCAGGCAAAGCTGCTCCGCCGAAGGTAGTAGCCCCAACGGAGGTCAAGGCAGTGAATGCTACTGCGGTACATGGCATCATCCGTCAGAATGGACTGGACCAGCAGAAGAACACCATACCGCCACCAGCAGGCCACAACAATCCTAACAACCCGTCTAACCCATACCAGTCTATACCGCGCACCCGCGAGCCGGCTACCCGCCCTCAGGAACAGCCGGTACAGCAGCCGGCTCAGACTGTCCCGCAGCAGCGGCCACAAATGCAGCCTCAGCAGCGCCCGCAGACACAGCCCGTGCAGGAACCTGCTCAGCGGCCATCACGCCAGGACCTTCAGCAGCAGCCCGTACAGCAGCGCCCTGCCCCTCAGCAGTACCAGCCGCGCCAGCAGGAGCAGCCGGTGCAGCGCCCGGCTACCTCGCCTCAGATACAGCGTGTGCAGCCTCGTATGGAGCAGCGCTCCACCCCTCAGATGCAGCAAAGGCCTGCGCCACAGATGCAGCAGCGCCCGGTCCAGCAGCCTCAGCCAAGACAGGCTGCCCCGGTACAGCGCCCGCACTAGCAGGATGACGACATAACGATCAAGGAAAGGGAGGCCATTCGGCTTCCCTTTTTTTATTGATCAAAATGGTACAATGGCTTCTACTATTTGATCACGATGCAGTTCTGTCCTTTATTTTATCCACCGGCATTTTATCCATTCATTATTCATTTTCAAACACCGTTTGCATTTACCGAAAATCCCTTTATATTTGCACCTCACAAAGAAAAAACAAAGTCAAGCACAGATGAAACTGACTGCAGAAACACAGAACGAACTCTTCAAGACATACGGCGGCTCTGAGAAGAACACAGGCTCTACAGAAGGCCAGATCGCCCTCTTCACCCACCGTATCAACCATATCTCTGGTCACCTCTCTACTAATAAGAAGGACCACTCAAACACACGCGCCCTGCTCAAGCTGGTAGGTAAGCGCAGGAGGCTGCTCAACTACCTCTCACGGACAGACCTGAACGGCTACCGTGCCCTCATCGAAAAACTCGGCATCAGAAAATAAAGACCCTCAGAAAGGTTGGTGGATACACCGACCTTTTTGCTTTTATAAAGGGGCTGTTTTATTTCTGATTGTTGATTTATGATTTTTGATTGAGATACTCTCATTGATCTTAAAGCTTCACTCCTACTTCCCCTTTAGTCTGCTGACTGAGAGGCGTTTATCGCTATTATCCCAAAGTAAGTAATCAATAATCATAACCCGCTCCGGCAATACCGCCGGGCAAAAACAAAAACAAAGATGAAAGTAATCAAAAAGACGATCGACCTCGGCGGTGGCCGCATAGTAGAGATCGAGACAGGCCGCCTGGCCAAGCAAGCCGATGGCTCTGTAGTGGTAAAGTATGGCAATACCATGCTCCTCGCTACTGCCTGCGCTGATATCAACGCCAAGGAAGGCGTAGACTTTATGCCGCTCACCGTAGAGTACCAGGAGAAGTTTGCCGCAGCCGGCAAGTTCCCGGGTGGCTTCTTCAAGCGTGAGGCCCGCCCTAGTGAGAATGAGATCCTGACCAGCCGCCTGGTAGACCGCGCCCTGCGCCCCCTCTTCCCGGATGACTACCATGCCAATGTAGTGGTACACCTGACCCTCATATCTGCTGACAACAATGAACTGCCTGATGCGCTGGCATGCCTCGCGGCATCGTCTGCCCTGGCGGTATCTACTATACCTTTCAACGGTCCTATCTCTGAGTGCCGCGTGGCAAAGATCAACGGCCAGCTAGTGATCAACCCCAGCAAGTCTGATGTAGAAGGCCCTAATACAACGCTCGATATGATCGTAGCTGCCACTGAGAAGTCTATCGTGATGGTAGAAGGCGAAATGGCAGAAGTGAGCGAGGCTGAAATGGTAGAGGCTATCGCCTTTGCTCATGAGGCTATCAAGAAGCAGGTAGCAGTGATACTCGAGCTGCAGGCTGAGGCCGGTACTGCTACCAAGCGTACCTACTCTCACGAGACTCATGACGAAGAACTGCGCACCAAGATCCACGCTCACGCATATGACAAGTATGTAGAGATCGCATCAAAGGGCCTGGCTGACAAGCATCAGCGCAAGGAGCTGTTTGACGCTGTGCAGGCTGAGTTTGAGGCTACCCTCACTCCAGAGGAGCTGAAAGAAAAAGCATTCCTGATCGGCCAGTACTTTCACCACGAGGAGAAGGAAGCTGTGCGCTGGACCATGCTCAATAAGACTGTGCGCCTCGATGGCCGCAAGATGAACGAGATCCGCCCTATCTGGTGCGAGGTAGGATACCTGCCTAGCCCTCACGGCTCGGCTATCTTCACCCGCGGAGAGACCCAGTCCCTCACTACTGTGACCCTCGGCACCTCTCTGGATGCCCAGACTGTAGACGGCGTAGTGATCAATGAAGAGAAGAAATTTATGCTGCATTACAACTTCCCTCCTTTCTCTACCGGTGAGGCACGTACACCACGTGGTACCAGCCGCCGCGAGACAGGCCACGGCAATCTCGCATTCCGTGCGCTGCAGAAGGTAATGCCTGCTGACATACCATACGTAGTGCGTGTAGTATCTGACATCCTGGAGTCAAACGGCTCCTCCTCTATGGCTACCGTGTGCGCAGGTACACTGGCGCTGATGGATGCAGGTGTCAAGATAGCTGCTCCTGTATCAGGTATCGCTATGGGCCTCGTGACTGACAATGGCGGCAAGCACGCTATCCTGTCTGACATCCTGGGCGATGAGGACCACCTGGGTGATATGGACTTTAAGGTGTGCGGTACTGCCAAGGGTATCACTGCCTGCCAGATGGATATCAAGATAGACGGCCTCTCCAAGGAGCTCCTGACGCAAGCCCTCGAGCAAGCGAAGGAAGGCCGCCTGCACATCCTGGGCAAGCTGGTAGAGACCATGCCACAGCCAAACGCTGACTACAAGCCACACGCACCTAAGATAGAGGTGATGTTCGTAGCCAATGAGTACATCGGTGCTATCATCGGACCTGGTGGCAAGATCATCCAGGAGATGCAGAAGACCACTGGTACTACCATCACGATCTCTGAAGAAGCTGATGGCCGTGGCCGCGTAGAGGTATTCGGCCCTAACGCTGACTCTGTGAATGCTGCCCTGCGCATCATCAAGGGTATCGTAGCTACACCTGAGGTAGGTGAAGTGTACGAGGCTACTGTGAAGTCTATCATGCCATACGGTGCATTCGTAGAGTTCATGCCGGGCAAGCAAGGCCTGCTCCACATCTCTGAGATCTCGCACAAGCGTCTGGAGACCATGGACGGCGTGCTGAAAGAAGGCGAAACCATCAAGGTAAAACTCCTCGACGTAGACCAGAAGACCGGCAAGTTCAAACTGAGCCGCAAGGTGCTGCTGCCTAAGGAAGAGAAGGCTTCCTAATCAGAGTCCAGAATCAAGACATATAGAAAGAGCGGGGCTTCGGTCCCGCTTTTTTTATGACCATATCAGTAGTGCTTCCTTGGGAGGATACTGACAGCACAATCTGCCCCTATTCTATCACGAGCCGGTAGGTGTTTCTTTCACCGGAGGTGATGAGGGTGTACACGCCCTTTGCCAGCGGCGCATCATATACATTGTCTCCCGTGTGTATGGACAGCCGGCCCACCTCACGGCCCAGCGCATCATACAGGACGCCATATGCAGGAGCGCCATCATTGTGAATATAGTAGCGCCCCTGAGCAGGGTTGGGATAGAGCTGTATGCTACCGGGCTGTGGCTGCGCGATACCGGTATGATCTGCTATCACGCCGAGGGCATTGGTGTACTGTGTGCTCAAGCAATGATCGGTGACGGTCAGGGTCACATTGTAGATGCCGGACTGCGTATACGTATGCGTAGTGGTCACACCCGTACCTAAGGAGCCATCACCAAAATCCCAGACAAAAGAGTCGCCATTGATGCTACTGGCAGTGAAGGTGGCGACACCCTGTGTCGTAGCCTGCGCAGCGAAGGTGGCGACTGGTATGTGACCCGGCTCCAGCCATTTGGCCAGGCTGTCTGCCACCACAGCATGCGCAGCCTGACGCAGGTCTATGGCATCTGTAGATGAAATACCAGGAGTGACAAAACTATCTATGATCACATATTTCCTGAAGAGTATCTCATAGAACACTGCCGCCGTGAGATAGGTACCGTAGATACTAGGATGGCTCTGATCGGACTGATAGAGGTCAAAGGCATGGTTTTGCCCGATAACCCTGCGCCATGCCTCACCGGCAGGTGCTATGGTAGCATGATCGAGCTGGCCCATCTCTATGTACGAGGCAGAGAGGCGATCCTGGCAACCCTGATAGGTGCAGATGGGCGGATAGCTGGCACAGTTGGCTGTGTCTCCATTCTTCTTGCCCCAGGTCATGTAGAATACCGTCTCTGTACATGAGTCGGCAGCATGTATCAGGCTATCGAGGATATGTGCATAGGGGTAGACCTGCTGCTGCACCTGCGATGGCGGGAATGACGGTAGCTGGCTCTGCTCCTGCAACACCACGAAGTCCCAGCCTCCCTGGGCGATCTTGGAGAGCGTGGTCGCATTGCTGCAGTGCTGCTGGAGGGTGGCACCACCGGGCGTACTGCTATCATAGTCGAGCGTATCTCCCAGCGCTCCGGCAAACTGTGCAATGGTATGCGGCAGGTCATTGACATAGGTGTAGCTATTGCCTATGAATAAGACGCGGTAGCGCTGCTGGGCGGTGCCGGTGAGGCTGCAGAGCAGGGCTATGATGATAAGGTAGTAATGCTTCATTACCGTAAAGATAAGTATATCATAAAAATATGCTTATCTATGGGGATGGTGCTTACATATGCTTTTACTATCTTGCAGTGAAGCTACCATAGCATACCTGCCATGAAACACACCATACTGATCCTCTCTATCGTATCTATAGCCCTGCTGGGCAGTGCCTGCCGCAAGGACTATCACTGCGGCTGTACCAATACGACCAACAATAGCACCTCATTCTACACGATCAGTGCAGGCAGCGAGGCCGAAGCAGCCAATGAGTGCCTGCTGAAATCGGATAGTACCAAAGACTGCACGCTGTAGCATGTCGATGTTGCCTGCCGTATACTACTAGATAGGTGAATAAAGGTCCTCGGCTATCTTGATATAGTTGCCGCGGACGGGTGTCTTGGCAGTGTAGAGGTCCGGATACTTGCGGGCATCGGCGCGGAACCACTTCATCTGCTCATCATCGGTCTCCCTATCGCTGAAATCTTTGTAGGCCGGATCATTGATATAGTCCAGTTCCTCCTGAGTATAAGGCTCTTCGCCATTATTCTTTTTTGATTTTGAACCGGAGGGGGCTTTTTCTGCTACTACTTTTTCCTCCGGGAACTCGTGCCTCAGGTGACTGGGTAGTTCGGTCTCTCCTTTGGTGTTGTAGCCATAGTTATGCTTCAGGATGAAATGGCAGGTGGAGGCGTTCATCCGTTTGAAGAGGGCGCCTTCTTCGAGCTTGTGTGTGAAGATCTGCTCGATAAAGTAGATCTGGTCCATGACCTCTTCGTCCATTTCCCATTTCTTCTTCCAGTAGCTCCAGAGCTGCTTGTAGCAGCGGACTTTGAAGAGGGCTTCGGTGAGTGTGTTGGTGATGGAGAATTCATCGAGGGCGATCTGCTCGATCCGGTGGAGGGTAGCAATGGTTTTCTCGCGGGTCCATCTGGACGCGTTGGTGTTGCCGGCTGGTGCGGACATAGGTGATTTTATTTAGAGTGAAAGAATACGACCTCTCCCTAAATCCCTCTCCCAAGGAGAGGGACTTTAATACAAATACATTGTCTGAATCAGGATTTGCAGGATTTAGGACCTCTCCCTCCCGAAGCCTCGGAGCCTCTCCCAAGGAGAGGGACTTTAATACAAGTGCATTGTCTTAATCAGAATTTGCAGGATTTAGGACCTCTCCATCCCGAAGCCTCGGCGCCCATCCCAAGGAGAGTGACTTGAATACGAATACGACCTCTCCCTAAATCCCTCTCCCAAGGAGAGGGACTTTAATACAAATACAGAATCAGATGCCTAACCACGGAGATATTCATAGGTCTGGCAGCGGATGAATGGCTGCATGGTGGTGCTGCAAAGGTCTGCAAAATGAGCGACTTTTTGCGGGGGAGTTATTGACAAAGGGCTTTTGAGTGATGGGAATTATTCACATCAGATAAGAGGCTGATGATGCTGCATGACAAGGATGACCAGAGACCGCGGATCTGTGGTCAATGACTTGAGTGCGAGGCCTGTGCCGGTATCTACCAGTAGATGACGATACGGCCGTTGCCGCCGTTATTGCCTACACTGCCACTGGTGACTGTAGCGCCGCCCACACCCACGCCTGCTACGTAGTCGGGGCCATCAGTACCACCAGGGAGCTGTGCCGGAGGGCTGAAGGCATTCTGTGAATTGGTCTGGCCTTGTTCATTCCTGATAGGCATGTGCTGTACGAGGCCTGAAATATAAGATGAGCCTCCACCGCCGGGGCCATCGTTGCCACTACCATTGCCGCCGCCAGCACCACCGTAGTACCCGCTGCCACCACCGCCTGCATAGGACGAGGAACAGCCATTGCCGCCGGTATACAGTGTCCCTGCGCCCGCACAGCCGCCATTGGTAGGCAGGCCGCCACCTGTCTGCGTGCCGCCGAGGCCTGCATTCTGATACGTGCCATTGGCTGCTGCGGCGCCTATCAGGCCACCACCGCCACCGCCGCCCATGCGCCAGTAGCTCTTGGCCCCGCCCCCGCCGGCTCCTGCCGTGACGAGGTCAGTGCCCGGTATGAGCTGTATGGCAGTACGGCCTCCGCCGCCGCCGCTATTGGATGTAGTGCCCGTACCGCCGCCGCCATAGGCAGCGCCACCTCCGGTGCCTCCCGCGTAGCCCCCCTGCCCTACTATGAGCGTAAGGGTGCTCCCCGGCGTGACAGGCAGATATCCTGATACGAAGCCGCCGCCGCCGCCCGGACCATCGCCCGTAGAGTAGGCAGAGCCGCCACCGGCGCCCCAGAGCTTGACATATACGAGGCTGACACCTGCGGGCACATTCCATGTCTGCGCGCCGCCCGTGTAGGAGAAGGCAATCTTATTGCTGCCAGCTCCGCTGATGGTGACCAGGTCTCCTATGGAGTCTACGTACACAGGCCTGTACCCGGTACCTGCCAGGGTCGGGATGCGGACTGCGCCCACACTGCCTGTGCCTGTGCCGGCACCCGGTGTGAGTATGATATTGCCGCCCGGATTATTGCCCGGGCTGGCGTTTTGCGCATTGAGTATGATGGCATTGCCACCGTTGGCCGTAGCGGTGCCTCCCTCCACGTCCAATATACCGGCGGGATTGGCAGTGCCGATGCCTACGGATCCTCCGTTGTTATAGATATTGCTGGAGTTGAGCACCCAGGCGGAGCCATTCCAGTAGGGCGTATTGCCTGCAGCATTGCCACTGCCGAGGAAACCTGTAGCACCCGTACCGCCGGTAGCACCCTGCAGGCCTGTAGGACCCGCAGCCCCCGTGAGGCCTGTAGGACCGGTGAGCCCAGTAGCGCCGGCTGAGCCGGTAGCACCAGCAGTGCCTGCAGGCCCCTGCGCTCCCACCGCACCCGTAGGGCCGGTAGGGCCTGTGACACCTATAGCGCCGGTAGCACCCACACTCCCGGTGGCCCCTGTAGGACCTGTAGCGCCGCCACCTGCCCCCGTGGGTCCGGTATTGCCTGTAGGTCCGGTATTGCCTGTAGCTCCGGGTGCACCCTGCAGGCCCGCACTACCCGTAGCCCCTGGGCTGCCCGCGGGGCCTGTAGGCCCTGTGACACCTGTAGTACCCACCCCTGTAGCTCCTGCCGCGCCGGTAGGGCCGGCCGGACCTGTAGCGCCTGTAGCGCCACCACCAGCACCCGTGGCGCCTGTAGCACCCGTGGCACCAGTAGGACCCGCAACGCCCGCGCTGCCCGCAGGACCTGTAGCACCTGACGGGCCTGTGCTACCCATAGCACCGGCGATACCCTGCGGCCCTGTAGGACCTGCAGGGGCACTGCCTGCAAAGAGTGCATAAGGTACTGCATTGAGCTGCATGGTACCCATACTGGTAAAAGCCGCAGCCCCGTTGATCTCGGTGCGTACCTCCAGCCACTTGCTACCCGCAGACCAGGGCACAGTAGCGAGGTTCGCATTGGCACCGATAGCAGTGGTCACGAGTCCGAAAGCATTAGTAGATAACTGTGGTGTAGCCTCCTGATATATGGCAGGGCCGGTAGCCGTGCTGTCATGTATTACAAAGAGGAGCTTGACCGGTGTATTGGCCAGCGGCGCACCTGTAGCATCACGCACTATCGTCTGATAATTGATCTGCTGCGGTGTCTGTGCGAAAGCCATGAGAGACATCATAGCTGCCACTACGGGGAGTAATATTCTTTTCATAAAAAGGATCTGGGTGTATTAAGGTTTATGATGTAAGATATACAAAATATGCAGAGATAAATGGTGAGGAAGGCATGCAATGTATAGATCCATAACGGTTAGCACTATCTCAAACATCAATAACAGATTTGAGTTTCCCTTATGTAAAATTTTATCAACCATTGTACTAGGAGTATAGAACTGAGTATCTTGCAATATGAATCAACCTGAAATTTTCATTTCGTATTCTTGGGCTAACAAATCAATCGCTGATAAGATATTTTATGATCTCAAATCTTTAGGATTTACTATTCATAAGGACGATCATGAATTAAAGTATACTGATCGTATATCAACATTTATGAGCAGTATAAGAAAAGCTGATTATGCCATTTTGATTATTAGTGACAGTTATCTAAAGTCTCTCAATTGCATGAGAGAAATAATGCATTTAGATAAGGAGGAAAATATGTGGGATAAAGTGTTGCCAATTTTCACGAAGGATGTGAAGTTATATAGTCCTTTAGAACGCATCAAGTATATATCCTACTGGGAACAACAAACAAATGGGCTTGAAACTCTTCTCAAAAGTGTTGATTCAGTAAATGCTCAGCCGATTTATGCAGAACTAAAAGAATATAAATTAATCAATCTTAATCTTGGCTCATTTCTATCAAATCTAACAGACAGACTTGTTATAAATCAAGAAGCGCTATTTGAAGAAACATACAGATCGCTTTTTCAAAAAATGCAAATAACTCCCGACTTTACTCATTGGGCATCATTGGCAGGCATATCTTTTATCAAAGACCATACAATATGTTTAAACTCTGTACAGGCCTATTTGCTAGAACATAATCTTGAACACTCAATGGGTTACGGCATTATCGGTTCATGCTATCGAAAATTGAAAATGCCAAATGAAGCAATAGCGTTTTATAAAAAGTCTATCGAAATTGACGCGTTCAATGAATTATCTTGGAACAATCTGGGCCAGGTATACGAACTTTTGACTTCTAATTATGATCAAGCCAAATTGTGCTACGAAAAAGCAATAGATATAAATCCTAAACTTGATATCCCTCGATTAAATCTGGGATGTCTATTAATGCAACACTTCAAAGATAACCTCACTGCAAGGCATCATTATGAGGAAATCTTAAAATTTGAAGAGAATAATTTAAAGGCCCATAACAACCTAGCGATGACATACAATCGTTCACCCAATGAACTTGACATTGTAGAGAAGCATCTTAAAATTGCTGCAAGTCAGAACTATATTGATGCAATGATTAACTACGGTAGCTTCTTGATAGTGGATAGAAAGCTAAAAAACAAAGGCCTAGAAATTTATAGGAGTGCTAGGAATTTGAACGTTAATGAGCATTATAATAGCATTCTTGACTCGCTAATAGAATTTGAAAATTCCCGCTAAATCCTAAAAAAAGAGGCAGCTCTTGCGGGCTACCTCTGTATGGATCGGGTTTTAGTGTCTCGTTATTCTACGCTGAGCTTGCCCTGGCCTATCATACGGCCGTTGGCTAGGACGGCGTAGGTGTAGATGCCTGCACTGAGTGAACCACGGTCTATCATGATAGTATTATTGACACCTATCACGCTGCGGAGCTGCTGGCCTATCATATCATAGATGCATACCTCATAAGTAGCAGCCGGACCGTCTATGCTGAGTATAGCATACTGGCTCATAGGGTTTGGCCGCAGGCTGATGGTAGCTGCTGCACTGCCGGCACTCTCAATGCCGAGTGCGCTGGTGATATCACGGCAAAGCGAATCCGCACAGGTAGTACCCGGCACAGCTACGTAGAGGCACACATGGTAGGTGCCCGCCGCTGCATAGGTGTGTGCAGCATAGCTGCCCGGGGCAGTACCACCATCACCAAAACTCCAGGTGTGTACTGCCGCAGTATCAGGATCTGCTGCGTAGAACTGCAGCGAGTCATTGCCACGCGGTATGGAGGCCCAGGCTGCGGTCACGGCACAGTTGGTACCGATATTGACATCGAGGCAGACGGAGTCGGCACATGGTGTGCCCGGTATGAAGACACGCAGGCAGATGTGGTATGTGCCCGGCACAGGATAGCCATGCACGGAGTATGATCCGCTGCCTGTGGTACCATCTCCGTAGATCCAGACATAGTTGGCAGCGCTATCCTGGAAGAGGGAGTAGAACGCCACCGTATCATGCGCTACATTGATATAGTTCATGGCCGCTGCTACGGCACAGTTGCCCGTCACGACCACAGTATTGCACATAGAGTCCATGCAGGCAGAGCCCGGTATATAGATATAGCTGCACACCGTATAGACGCCCGGTGCGTGATAGACATGTGAGATATCATGACCGGAGCCGCTCGTACCATCGCCAAAGGTCCAGTAGCGGTGCGCTAGCGTATTGCTATCGAGACCTGTGAAGTGTACCGAATCACCATAGGCAGTATAGATCCACGCTGATGTGATGTGGCAGCCGCCGGAGATCGTGATAGTATTGCAGAAAGAGTCGCGGCAATTGGTACTGGTATAGGCGTACAGGCAAACATGGTAGGTACCCGCATTGGCATAGGTGTGCAAAGGATTAGCACCTGAGCCGGTAGTACCATCGCCGAAGCTCCAGTAGTAGTTCACACCACTCGCAGTGCCAGCATAGAAGTGTGCGGTATCCCCCACTGTATATGACTGCCATGCGGCGTGGACATTGCATGGATTGGTGATGGTCACATTGTTGCAGGAGGAGTCGGAGCAGTTGGTGCCCGGTGTGTACACATAGAGACAGATATGATAAGTACCCGGACCGGTGTACACGTGGGTAGCAGTAGTACCGCTGACTACTGTGGCCGTATTGCTGCCAAAGATCCAGTAGTGATGATTGGCAGAGGCGGTATCTGCTGCGGTGAGGTAGACCGTATCGCCGTGTATGGTGTAGGTCCACAAGGCGCTGACATGGCAGCCTGTGCCTACTACTATGGTATTGCAGAAGGAGTCTACGCAGGTATTGCTGGTATAGGCGTAGCAGCACACATGATAGGTGCCGGGCTGCGTGTAGGTATGCGCAGGGTTTTGGCCGAAGGCCCAGGTACCGTCTCCGAGATTCCAGTCCATAGAGACCGCTGAGAAAGTATCTGTAGCGTGGAAAGCGACACTCGTACCTGAGATCACCGAGGTCCATGCCGCATTGGCCACACAGTTAGTATTGTGTAGCGTGATATTATTGCAGGAGGAGTCAGAGCAGGTAGTGCCCGGCGTGTAGACATAGAGGCAGATATGCTGCGTACCAAAGTTTGGGAATACCTGTGTGAGTGTGGTGTGGTTGGCGGTATTGTAGACGCCATTGATACTCCAATAGTGATGATTGGCACTCAGGGTATCTGTGCTGTGCAGAAATACAGTATCTCCATGAATGGTATAGGTCCATGCCGCGCTCACGTGGCAGCCGGAGCCTACAGTGATCTGATTGCAGAAAGAATCTACGCAGCCATTGGTATACACGAAGCAGCAAACCTGATAGGTGCCGGGCGCTGAATAGCCATGCCATGGATTAGTGCCAAAGCCGTACTGGCCATCACCAAAGCGCCAGTCGAGGTGAACAGTCGAGTCATTGCTGAAATTGTAAAAGTGGACCGAGTCATGCACGGTATAGTACTGCCAGGCCGGGTGCAGGGAGCAGGTATTGGCTATAGTGATCGTATTGCACGAAGAGTCTGAGCAAGTGGTGCCCGGTGTGTAGACATTCAGGCAAATGTGGTAGGTGCCGGGACCGGTGAATACGTGAGTGACAGAGGTACCGGACACATAGTTTGGTGTGCCAAATGTCCAGTAGTGGTTGTTGGCAGACAGGGTGTCGCTGCTATGCAGGAAGACAGTATCTCCATGCACTGTATAGGTCCACGCGGCGCTCACATGGCAGCCCGCGCCCACAGTGATCGTATTGCAGAATGAGTCGCGGCAATTAGTACCGGTATAAGCATACAGGCAGACGTGATAAGTGCCGGGATTGGTATAGACATGCAGCGGCGTAGCGCCGGAGCCGGTAGTGCCGTCTCCATAGCTCCAATAGAAATTTGTGGCATTGCTATTGGTAGCGGCATAGAAGTGCGCTGTATCACCACGCATATAGTACTGCCAGTTCGCATGCACATTGCAGCCGGCTACGATGATGGTATTGCAGAAAGAATCAACGCAACCAGTGCCCGGTATGTAGGCATAGAGACAAACGTGATAGGTGCCCGGAGCGGCATAAACATGCACAGGATCTATGGTGCCGGCCGTAGCGCCATCGCCAAAGGACCAATACCTATGTGCCGCAGACGAGGTATCTGCTGCGTGGAAGCGGATAGAATCTCCGCCCAAAGCACTATAGGTCCATGCCGCAGAGTAGTGGCATGGCGCAGTGAGTGTGACAGAGGTGCATGAGGAGTCTACACAAACGGTGCCCGGTGTATATACATGCAGGCAGATGCGCTGCGTACCATAGTTGGGAAATACCTGGTACCAGCCGATATGATTGACGGTATTCACGGTGCCATTGATGGTCCAGTAGTGATAGTTGGCACTGAGGGTATCGGTGCTGTGGAGGAAAATGGTATCGCCATGCACCGTGTACGTAAAGGCCGCACTCACATGGCACTGCTGGGTGGTCACGCTCACATTCTGACAGAAAGAATCTGCACAGGCCGTATTGGGGATATAGTCATAGAGGCAGACGTGATAGAGGCCGGAGTTGGCATAGACATGCGTGAGTGTAGGGCCAGAGCCGATAGGGCTGCCATCACCAAAATTCCAGAAATAATGGGCCGCGATATTGGTAGCACCCGCAAAGAAATAAGCGGTATCACCGTGCAGGTAATATTGCCAGCCAGCGGTGAGGGTGCATGTGGAAGAGTTTTGGATGGTCACATACTGGCAGAGCGAGTCTACGCAGTTGGTACCCGGTGTATAGGCATGAAGGCAGACACGATAGGTACCCGGCTGTGCAAAGACATAAGTAGCAGTGAGTGAATTGGTGGTGGTAGCATGGCCGTCAAAGGTCCACCAGTGATGATTGACCGTACTGGTATCTGCGGCGGTCACATATACTGTGTCACCGTGCGTGGTGTAGGTCCATGCGGTATTGATATGACAGGTAGTGGGCTGCGGTATCGTGACATCTACACAAGAGGAATCCGAGCAGCCACCACCCGTGGTATACACATACTGGCAGACATGCACAGTGCCATAGTTTGGAAATACCTGCGTGAGTGTGGTGTGGTCGGCTGTATTATAAGTACCATTGAAACTCCAGTAGTGGTGATTGGCACTGCTAGTATCTACGCTCTGTACGATGAGCGTATCACCGTGTATGGTGTAGGTCCAGGCTGCATTGCAGGTAGCCCCTGCCCTGCCGGCCAGCAGCAGCATGGCTGCGAAAAAGACAAGGCGGAATCTATAGGTCCATGAGTGGCTACAATGGGGTTGATCTTTACTCATGGGAGGTATTTATGTGTGTTGGTGTCTTTATGACGGTACAAAATACAACTATGGTTGTAAAAGGAAGATACGCATAGCTGTTAAATAATAAGTGTCACAACAAACACACTTTTGTTCAGGCGGCTCCTTTGTCGCGCTTCCAGCCAAAGTCTGTATTGGTCTTCGCCACATGGCAGGCGTGGCAGAGAAACTGATAATTGCTGAGCCAGCAGCCTCCGCCGCCGTGTTTGACGGGTATGATATGGTCTACCTTCATCCGGCGTACGCGACCGCACTGGCAGCGATAGCCGGTATACTGTTTTAGGTAAAACTTGATCGTATCGCGCTGGCCGTAGATAATGGCATAGATATCGGCGGCAAAGGCGGCGCAGTCATCAGAAGCCCAGCGGTGGCGGCGTGGGCCGAGTGTGCGGCCACAACCACAAGAGCAGGTGCGGTCGTCGCGCTTGGGGAACATCACTTTCAACCCTATGTGCTCGGGCCGCTGGTGGCGGGCATAGGACTGTACGTGTATGCGGCTGTATATCTCAGCAGGGTCGAGAAATAAGACCCTGTACTGATAAGGTGCATAAAGCACGACCTCACGATATGGTAATGGCTGGCGCATCAGGATAGCTAAAATGGTAAAGCGGCAGGCAGCATACAAGACTGACAATACACATGGATAGGTGTATTGGCAGTTTATGCCATTTCCCAATTATCTAACGTGGCTAAGACAGTTTTAGCGCGCGTCTGCTTATGGCTGTGAAGTGATGAGCTAGCCGGCAGGTGCGGCAGGGATAGTAGCGGATAGCCCGCAGCGCGGCCCCTAAATCCCCAAAGGGGACTTTAGCAGCCACGCAGGCGTATAATAGTTTTGTAGGTCAGGGATGCTGCAGCGAGGACTAGGAGCGGATAGCCCGGCTGCCGCCATGATGGTATCTAAAGGCAAGTTATTAACCCCTCTAAATCTCCCCTGAATCAGGGGAGACTTTAATACAAATGTATAGTATGGTTAAGGCTCTAGTAGTGACAGGTCGCGACCTGTCACCAGTGCTAAGGAGAATTTTAGACAGTATATATCTTTTCAGAAACTCCTGAGAAACCAGCCCTCTGCACTATGCGGCACCACGTACAGTGCCAGCATAAAGCAGCCATAAAGGAAGAGCCAGAGCACATCTACAAAGTGCCAGTAGATGCCCAGCATCTCTACCCGCAGGCTGGTGACAGGGTCTGTGTCAAACATCAGCTGTGCATAGGCATCTGCATCCACCACATAGGCGCGATAGAGAAAGTACAGCAGGAAACCTACCCCGGCGAGCAGGTGTGCCAGGTGCAGCCCGGAGATGAGGTACAGATAGGAGCCCGATATCTGACTGCGAAAGCCGATGCCCTGGCGGAGCAGCTCCGCCCACCCCATCACCTGAAAGGCGGTGAAAGCCACCCCGAGGCCCGCTGTGATGAGCAGCGCCTGCCTGTAGCCGGCATGATCGTGCCGCCTGTAGGCCTGGCGCATCTGCATGACGGTATAGCTGGAGGCCAGGATAATGATCGTATTGGCGTGAAAGATGGGGGGCAGGCGGAAGTCATTCCACACGGTGCCGGCGGTGGTGGCAAAATAGCAGAACACGAGGGTGAGAAAGGCTGAGGTGATACCCAGTATGACCAGCCAGGTCATGACCCGTACCGGGTGGTAGCGCAGCCTGAGCCGGAGTTTATCCGCAGGTGTGAGTTCTTTTACCCCTAACATAGTTTAGAAAGAATCTAAATAAGCCGTATATTTGCCCCTCCGAAAATAGAACAAATATGATGCAAATCAGTTCTGGACGCGGTGATTTTTGGGTTAAACGGGCTGCAACTAAGGCAGTCTAAGGGTTTTAGGAATAATGAGCGATCAGGATACCATACTGGACGAGCACATAGCCGGTGAGTACAAATATGGCTTTGCCAGTGATATAGCACAGGAGACTGCGCCTGCCGGCCTCTCGGAGGATACGGTGCGCTTTATCTCCGCCAAAAAGGATGAGCCGGAGTGGATGCTGGAGTGGCGCCTGACGGCCTACCGCCAGTGGTTGAAGATGAAGCAGCCACACTGGCAGAATGTGCATTTTCACGACATCAACTTTCAGGATATCATCTACTACGCAGCGCCTAAGAAAAAGCCTGAGTACAAGAGCCTGGATGAGGTAGACCCTGAGCTGCTGGCAGTCTATGACAAGCTGGGCCTGCCCAAGGAGGAGCAAAAGATACTGGCCGGTGTGGCGGTGGACTTTGTGATGGACAGTGAGAGCGTTATTACCACTTATAAAGCTACACTGGCGGAGAAGGGCATCATCTTCTGCTCTATCTCTGAGGCTATCCGCGAGCATGCCGATCTGGTGAAGCAGTACCTCGGCTCGGTGGTACCTCCGCGTGACAACTACTACTCGGCGCTGAACTCGGCGGTGTTTTCTGACGGGTCATTCGTATACATACCTAAGGGTGTCCGCTGCCCTATGGAGCTGTCTACCTACTTCCGCATCAATGCGCAGAATACAGGGCAGTTTGAGCGGACGCTGATCATAGCCGAAGAGAGCAGCTACGTGAGCTATCTGGAGGGCTGCACCGCGCCGATGCGTGATGAGAACCAGCTGCACGCTGCTGTGGTAGAACTGGTGACAATGGACAATGCCGAGATCAAATACTCTACCGTCCAAAACTGGTATCCGGGAGATAAAGAAGGCAAGGGCGGCATCTACAACTTCGTAACCAAGCGTGGCCTCTGCAAGGGGGTGAACTCGAAAATATCGTGGACTCAAGTCGAGACTGGCAGCGCCATCACGTGGAAATACCCGAGCTGCATCCTGAAGGGTGACAACTCTATAGGGGAGTTTTACAGCGTGGCGGTGACCAATAACTACCAGCAGGCAGATACGGGCACGAAGATGATCCACATAGGCAAAAATACGCGCAGCCGTATCGTGTCGAAAGGTATCAGTGGTGGCAAGAGCCAGAACTCATACCGCGGTCTCGTGCAGGTAGCAGGTACAGCGGATAATGCGTATAACTTCTCTCAGTGCGACTCGCTGCTGTTGGGTGATAAGTGTGGTGCGCATACCTTCCCATACCTCGAGATTAAGAATAAGTCGGCGCAGGTGGAGCATGAGGCCACTACATCTAAGATAGGTGAAGACCTCCTCTTCTACTGCAATCAGCGTGGCCTGACCAGTGAGGAGGCGGTAGATATGATCGTGAATGGCTACTGCAAGGAGGTATTCAAGCAGCTGCCGATGGAGTTTGCGGTGGAGGCTCAGAAGCTGCTGAGTATCAGTTTGGAGGGGAGTGTGGGATAAAGGCAAATCCCCCTTTGTCCCCCTGTAAAGGGGGGAGGATCAACAATGAGGGATTAGTATGCTAGAGTGAGACCTGATTGGGACTTGAAGTTTTGTTATAAGAGAGTGGTGCACATGCTTAGCGAGCACTGCTTGTTGAATAAAAGAAAACAATGTTGCCACTCCCCCTTTTACAGGGGGTAGGGGGGATTTGAAAGCGGACTATGAAGGATAGGTTTTTACCGTATAAAAGACCTGAAGACATTCTCAAGAGAATTGAGGAATCAATCGACCTTGGGAGAAATATTGCTCTGGATGAAGTTGAGAGGCCGCGATTACCGAGGACATCAATTTTTAAGGCAGAAACCGATAGACAATTACATAGCTGATATTTATTGCAAGAAGCTATGTCTGGTGATAGAAATAGACGGCGCAAGCCACAGCACTGCGGAAGCAGTAGCCTATGACAAACGGAGGGATGCGATAATGGAAAGCCATGGACTGACAGTGATGCGAATCATGGATATCCAGGTGAAGCGGAAAATGTGGTGGGTGCTGGGGCAGATAGACCAGTATATAGATGAATGGGAGAAAGCAAATCCCCCTGCGCCCCCTGTAAAAGGGGGAGTGTCAACATCGGGCGATCTGTGAGGAAGAGAGGTGCTTGACTAAGTGGACCTTGTTAAATCCCCCGTGCTCCTGTAAAAGGAGGAGTGTCAACATCCGGCGATCTAAGAGGAAGAGATGTGCTTGATTTGATATAGTGAGAATTTAGAAAAGAAGAAAGAACGACAGACAGAAAAGGACAATGCTACACATCAAGAATTTACATGCCCGTGTGGGTGACAAGGAGATACTGAAGGGGCTGACGCTGGATATCAATCCGGGCGAGGTACACGCGATCATGGGGCCGAATGGTACTGGTAAAAGTACGCTGGCCTCTATCATAGCAGGCAAGGCGGACTATGAGGTGACCGCCGGTGAGATCATATTTCATGGTAAGAATATACTGGAGATGAGCGCCGATGAGCGCGCCCGTGAGGGTATCTTCCTCGCCTTCCAGTATCCGGTGGAGATACCGGGCGTGAGCACGACCAACTTTATGAAAGCTGCGCTGAATGCCAAGCGCAAGCACCAGGGGCTGGAGCCGATCAGTGCCAAGGACTTCCTGAAGCTGATGAACGAGAAGCGCCAGATAGTAGAGCTGGACAAGTCGTACCTGTCGCGCTCTATCAATGAGGGGTTCTCCGGTGGTGAGAAAAAGCGCAATGAGATATTCCAGATGGCGATGCTGGAGCCGCTCTTCTCTCTGATGGATGAGACGGACTCAGGCCTCGATATCGATGCCCTGCGCATCGTGGCCGAGGGCGTGAATAAGCTGCGTAATAAAGACAATGCGTTTCTCGTGATCACGCACTACCAGCGCCTGCTGAACTATATCGTGCCGGACTTTGTACACGTGATGTATGATGGCCGCATCGTGAAGACGGGCGACAAGAACCTGGCGCTGCGTATGGAGGAGAAAGGATACGATTGGATCAAGGAAGAGGTAGGTGCATAAAGGCACCTCTCCCGGCCCTTCAGAAGGAGAGGTGAAAAGACAAAATGATAAATGGCTTTTACGGATAACATAGACAATATTTTTGCTGCGCTGGAGAAAGATGTGCTGACACCGGAGCGGGAGGCTGCGCTGGCGAGCTTTAAGGCGCTGGGTATGCCATCTGGGCGCCATGAGGAGTGGAAGTATACGAATATTAAGACGAAGCTGCCGGAGAGCCTGCGGCTGGACGAAGGACGGGGGACGAAGGACGAGGGTAACAGCCAGGTCAAGTTCAACTCGTTCGAGAATATCGAGGGTACGAAGTTGGTGTTTGTGAATGGGAGCTACGCTCCTGCCCTATCTGCTATCGTAGCTCAGGATGGTGTGGTGGCAGGTAGCCTGCGTGCGCTTCGCTCGCAGCATGCCGACCTGATCGCTAAGCATTTCAACAAGGCTACGGATACTACTAGTGAGAATTTTGCTGCGCTAAATACTGCTTTTGCGCAGGATGGCGCATTCATCTATATCAAGAGGAATGTAAAGGCTGCACAGCCCGTTTTTATTATTCACCTGTATGATGCGGGTGCGGCGGATGTGTTCACACAATCACGCAACCTGATCATCGCTGAAGAAGGCGCTGAGATCAATATCGTAGAGGACTTTCAGAATGCAGCGGGTGAGAAATTTTACAACCACCTGGCAGAGATATTTGTAGCCTCCAATGCGGAGGTGAACTATGTGACCCTGCAGCTGGATAACAAGCATACGACCTCTGTCAATACGATAGATGCGCGTGTGGCTCAGGATGCGCGCTACCATATCACTACGCTCACCTTTGAGGGAAAGCTGGTGCGCAATAATGTGAATGCCTATATGGATGGCAAAGGTGCCCTCGCGACGCTGAATGGCCTCTACCTGGGTACAGAGAATAATCATATCGATAGCCATATACTCGTGGACCACCGCGTGCCACACTGCGATAGCAATCAGGTGTACAAGGGTGTGCTGGATGGCGAATCTACGGGTGTGTTTAACGGAAAGATATTCGTGCGCAAGGATGCGCAGAAGACGAATGCTTTCCAAAGCAGCAAGGCGATACTGCTGTCTGATGAGGCAAGTGTGAACTCTAAGCCACAGCTGGAGATCTATGCCGATGATGTGAAGTGCAGCCACGGTGCGGCTATAGGCCAGATCAATAAGAATGAACTCTTCTACCTGCTGGCGCGTGGTATAGATGAGGCTACGGCGCGTGGCATACTGACATACGCCTATGGTAGCAGTATCATAGCAGACCTGCCGCTGGAGGCGCTGCGTGAGCACCTGTATGACAGACTGAAGGAACGACTGAATATCACTTTCTGATGAAAACCTTAGCGATCATCATATTGACTTTAGTCTCCGTAAGTGGATACTCCCAAGGTAATACGGATTGCAAAGTAAGATATCTGAAAGGACGCTGGAGCACTCCGCTCCCATCCCCAAAAGACTCTATCATTAGTTTTCAGCAAATCGACCCAGCCATCAAAAGAGAAGATATTCCAGTTCATTTTTTCACAAGCAAAAGAGATTCGGTTTTTGCGGTCGAGGTGGCATTTTTCAGATGTGGTAACGACCCGGCTTTGAAACTAAAATACCCCCTCGGATACTGGAAAGAAGAAAAGGATTGTATATGGAGCTATCACAGCCCTGGGGAATCCAAGCAACCTTTGCTATACAGCCTGATCGGCGCATCGGAGAGCACTTTGACTTTACTCAGAATCAGATAATCATGTCACTGGATATAAACAAAATTAGGGCGGATTTTCCCATACTGGATATAAAGGTAAAAGGCAAAGCGCTGGTCTACCTGGATAATGCAGCGACCTCGCAGAAGCCGCTACGCGTGATCAATAAGATCACAGAATACTACGAGGCGACCAACGCAAACATCCACCGCGGCGCACACTACCTGGCCAATAAGGCAACAGAAGAATATGAGAACTCGCGTAAGGCTATCACGGCGCATCTGAATGCGAAATCTGAGCGTGAGATCAACTTTGTACGCGGCACGACAGAGGCTATCAACCTCGTGGCTAAAACATGGGGGCGCAAGTATGTGAAGGCTGGTGATGAGATCATCATCTCTGCGCTGGAGCACCACTCAAACATAGTGCCGTGGCAGATGCTATGCGAAGAGGTAGGCGCTAACCTGTTGGTAATACCTGTAAATGACAAGGGTGAGCAGCTCTACGAGGAATACGAGAAGCTGCTGTCTGAAAAGACGAAACTCGTCTCCACCTCCTATATCTCAAACTCACTGGGTACGATCAACCCTGTGCATGACATCATAGCTGCTGCGCATAAAGTGGGTGCGAAAGTATTCATAGATGCAGCGCAGGCGCTGCCGCATATGAAGGTGGATGTACAGGACCTGGATTGCGATTTCCTCGGTTTTTCAGGGCACAAGGTCTTTGGCCCTACGGGTATCGGCATCCTGTATGGTAAGGAAGAAATACTGCTGGATATGCCTCCATTCATGGGTGGTGGGGAGATGATCAAGACGGTATCTTTCAAGGGAACTACTTATAATGACCTGCCATATAAATTTGAAGCGGGTACACCGCATATAGAGGGTGGCATAGCACTGGGTGAGGCGATACACTATATCAATGGTATCGGGCTGGATGCGATCTATGCCTATGAAGAGGAACTGCTGCACTATGCTACCAATAAGCTCACCGAGATAGACGGACTGCGCGTGATAGGCACTGCGGAGAAGAAGGCATCTGTTCTGTCCTTCCTCGTAGGTGATATACACCCATACGATCTGGGTGTGCTGCTCAATGAGCAGGGTATAGCCATCCGTACCGGCCATCACTGCTGCCAGCCTATCATGGACCAGTTTGGTATAGAGGGTACGTGCAGGGCTTCTTTTGCCTTCTACAATACGATGCAGGAAATAGATGTGCTGGCTGATGGGATCAGGAAGGCTGTGAAGATCCTGGGGTAATCATTTTGTGGTAGGGCGTCAAATCCCCCTAGCCCCCTTTCTAAAGGGGGAATTTCAACATTTTTGTGTGCTTGAGGTTGAGTTAAGCCTGATGTTTTTAAGGTTATGTTTCAATGTTTCGTATGGCGCTGCCCTACTCTACAGGCGTATCGCCCCGTTGGGGCTTAATACAGAGTAAATTTAGCGAGTGACCTGATGTGTTATATCAGCGAATAGGCGTTGAGAAAATCGTCCTTTTTGCGGACGGCGACGTCTATCTCCTGGCCATCAGTCATGACCACATGGCCTCCCCTACCCTTCACATAGCGCGCTACCTTATTCACATTGATGATATACTGCCGGTGTATGCGGCAAAATAGCGGCTCCGGGAGCAACTCCTCGTAGACGCCAATCTGACGGGTGATGAGCAGCTTCCCGCCATCCTCCATATAAAAAAGGGTGTAGTTGCCATCGCTCTGACAGTAGACTATATCATTGATATTGATGAAGGTCATACCGTCCAGTGTGGGCAGCGACAGCTTCTGCAATCTTGTAGCAGGCTGGGCCATATTGTGCAGCAGGATATTGAGGCTTTGATTTATGCTACGGCTTTTGATCTGCTCCTGTGCCTTGGCCACGGCAGCTTTCAGCTCATTGATATCTATCGGTTTGAGCAGGTAGTCTATAGCTGAGAACTTGATAGCCTGCACCGCATAGTGATCAAAGGCGGTGACAAAAATAACTCCGAACCTGATCTGTGTGAATCTTTTCAGGAGATCAAACCCATTGCCACCGGGCATCTCCACATCCAGAAACACGAGGTCGGGGTCCTGCTCTTTGATCAGCTTCTCAGCATCACCAGCTGAGTGCGCCGTGCCGGCTATCTCAACGTCAGGACAATAACGGCTCAAAAGGGAGTGCAGATTTTTAGCTACCAGCACTTCATCATCGACTATTACAGCTCTCATGTGTATCTACTGCTCAATGGTTAAGATAAACAACGTACCATCAGGGCGGTTATTGTCATCATATTTATCTTTTACCTCCATATGGATTTTCTTGTCACTTATCTGATTGATCGCATGTATGCGCATCTCAGTCAGTGACATTCCTTTAGACTGATATTCTACGTGCATGGTTGTTTTTAGCTCGCGAGCTTTTGCACGGCCTATACCGTTGTCGTCTACGGTACAATACAGCGTATTTCCCCTCATAGTAAAACTAATGAGCAACAGACCTGCCTTCTCTTCCAGATTTCTCAGTCCATGGCGGATCGCATTTTCTACGATAGGCTGCAGCAGCATGGGTGGTAACTGTACCTCAAAGGTATCTACATTTTCTGCCACCTCTATCTGATAGACAAACTTATCTCCAAACCTGAGGCACTCCATCTGTATATAATCCCGAAGGTAGGCTATCTCGGTATCGAGCGAGACATACTGCTCACCGGAGAGATCGAGTGTCTTGCGTATGAGCCGCGCAAAATTGGACAAGTACATATTGGCTGAGTACATATCCTCACTATTGACGAAATGCTGCACAGCAGTGAGGCAGTTGAAGATAAAGTGCGGGTTCATCTGCGCCTTGAGCGCCTGCTGCTCAAGGTCTATGATCTTATTTTGCAGGGACTGCTCCCGCTCGTAGCGCTGCTGCTGCCGGCGGAATCTAGAGCGGATAATCAAAAAGCCTATGGTCAGTATGGTGATCATGACAAGCACCATAAACCACCATGTGGTATAAAAAGCCGGCGTGATCTTGAAGCGTATCCGGGCCACAGATTTTGACAGCACGCCAAACTTGTCCAGCACCACTACCTCAAAGGTGTAGGTACCGGAAGAGAGGGAGCGAAAATCGATGGACGTATTGCTGGTGGTGGTCCAGCGGTCGCTGCCGCTGCCAAGCAGGCGGTATTCATAGCGTATATTGTCTGCTGAGGGCAGACAGACAGCTACATATTCTATACGGATATTATTTTGATCATGAGAGAGCTGGTACATGCCGTCATGTATTAGACTATCCTTATCATTGACCCGCACGGATGCGATATAGACCGGCAGGCCTGCCGGTGCCATCATGCGGTTCTCATTCATCACTGTGAGGCCACGGGCAGTAGCAGCATAGATGATGCTATCATCTACCGCTATGTCATTCACATCGTTGGTCAGGAGACCATCAGTCATGGTGAGGGGTGTGATATTATCTATTACGAGGCCCTGGCCGTAGGAGTATTTTATTTTATTGATCCCGGAGTTGGTCGCTACCCACACCTCATGGCTACGGCCCGGGATGATGCGGCGGCAGATAGCGCCATGGTAGCTCAGGTAGGCACGCTGGTCTATACGGGCTATGATGCGGTGGCCGTCATGCACCAGTATGCCATCTGAGGGGGTACCGATCCACAGCAGCCGGTCAGGTGTGAAACACATAGATGTGATACGGCCCGTGATAGCCGTATCGAGCCGGCGCAAAGGTGTAGCCGTATCTCCGGTATAGATGAAAATACCGTCCAGAGAGCCGCAGTAGACGGGGCCGTCTGGGTGCTGCGCCATCGTGATGATACGGCGCGATACACTCACCTCACTATAGTCCTGTGTGCGCGTGGTATAGATACCTATACTGGTGAGCAGGCCTACCATGATCGTATCACCTCCGTGCAATTTCAGGATACACTTCTGACCGCCGCTCCAGAGTTTGTTTTTTGCCTTGGTATTGTCGCCCCAGTGAGGTATGATAGTGCCGGCACCGCCGGGTATGAAGTGGCTGATCACGCCGCTGGTGATCAGAAAGATGGCACTATCATAGGCCGCTATGCCACGCACGCGCTCGCCTCCAAAATTTGCAGCACTCATGACCCGCCTGATATTGTCATGGCTATAGACATAGAGTTGTCCGTCACTATTGCCGCAGTAGAGGCGGCCGGGGCGCTGGTAGTAAAGGGCTGTGAGATTGTCGTGCCCTTCATCATCCGTGGTGAAGTTGTAAGCTACTTTGTTTCGGATCACGTATATGCCGTCGTCGCTGGTAGTGATCCAGACATTGCCGCTATTGTCTATATTGATGTCATTGTTTCTCCCGGCCCATATCCGTCGCAAGGGTCCGTGCAGTGCCGTATCTATGCTATAGACCCCTTCATTATAGACCGAGAGGATATAGTGGTCTTCATACTTGACCACATTGATCGTACGGGAGGATTTACTCAGGATTATATCACCTGCAGCCACGTAGCCACCATCTGCGGTGTGATGGTAGACACTGACACGGCCCAAGCGAAAGAAAAAGCAGGTGTTGCCTATCCACTTGCCTCGACCCTGAGAGGAGTCACAGCAGAACATATCGTAGGCTGTCTCCTGCCCGTGAGCTATACGCAGCATGCCCCTCACTCCCACTACCACATCTATCACTGAGTCTCCCCACTGCTGCACGGCTCTCACATCCATCTGAGGTGTATAGAGCTGCAACTTAGTGACCATGCCGTCTGCGCAGCGGTAAATGGTACCATTATTGGTCAGAAATACACCCAGGCCGGGCTGCAGGTGCCCACTGATAAACTCCCCCCTGTCAAAAACGATCTTGGCTAGTGAGGTGTCGTTGCTCTTATTGTAAAATTTGCCTTGGTAATAGTAGCAAGGAGCCTTGCTGTAGGTGGTGATCCAGAGCCTGTCTGTGACGCGGTCATACATTACGCCTAGCACCTCATTGTCCGGCAGGCCGTCCTGAGTAGTATATATCTGGAAGTGCGCCCCGTCAAAACGCGCCAATCCCGCCTCCGTACCGATCCACATAAATCCCTTGCCATCCTGCGTGATAGCATAAACAGTAGAAGAAGGCAGCCCGTCTCTGACTGTATAGTGGATAGAGGTCTGAGAGCTGGCCCGCACATCTGCACATAGCATTAGAGACAAAATGATGGATATCAGGCCCTCCAGTATCATCTCGCAGGTCATTCGGTCATGGCACGGGGGGCTATCCGGTCCTTTGTATTTCTCTTCTGCGTCCATTGTATCTCTCGTGCCTGCCCGGAGCGATACGAGGCATGCCTCGCGGGGATTAGCAGCCTAAAATATGTGATTCGCACGATATGATATGTGAAATGCGCAGAAATATAAGGTAAAAGCCTAAACATGCACGCTCATACAATAATCTGCACGCTTATACATTTCCCCGCACGATTAGATCTGCACTTGTTACCTTAGCACTATAATCAATCCTCAAGAAGACTCAACCTGGCATATTCTAATCAATGGAACACGGAAAAGCGCCCTCATGCTATGAAGGGCGCTTTTGTTTTTTGCGCCTTGTATGACTTCATTTTTCAGATTTTTGAGCTTTTGCAATGACATTTCGGGGGAAATACTATATTTGCAGTCCTTTCAGAAAAGGATGCACCCGTAGCTTAACTGGATAGAGCAGCTGACTACGGATCAGCAGGTTAGGGGTTCGACTCCCTTCGGGTGCACATCAGCCAAAGCCATGTAGTCTATACATGGCTTTTTTCATGCCTGTATTTCGGCCATTGGCTGAACTGGTTAGCAGTAATACTAACGAACGTGCAACTTTTGCACACTATTTCCATCTTAACATATGGATCAGTATATTTATACCAATCCGGATTCACCCAGATTTTTGCCATTAACACATAAACCAAGTTTCATCTTTACCCAACATGAAAAGACTTTTATCCCTCGCCGTCCTGCTGGTATCGTTTTCTCTGTTCTCACGGCTGTATGCCAGCCACGTGATGGGCGCCGACCTGACGTACTCCTGTATCGGGCCCAATCAGTACCTGGTGACCCTGACAGGCTACCGGGATTGTAATGGTATCACGCTCACGGCCCCACTGACCATCAACTACAAATCTGCTCAATGCGGTGTCAACTCCTCACTGACGCTCCATCAGGTAGGCACCTCGCAGGATATCACTCCGGCCTGCTTCTCCACTACTGATGCCTGCCACGGTGGCAGCGGTATAGGTATCGAGAAAGATGTCTTCCAGGGTACACTCACCCTGCCTGCCGGCTGCGGCTCAGACTGGGTACTGAGCTGGGATATGTGCTGCCGCAATGCAGCGATCACTACGCTGAGCAATCCGAGCAATGAGGACTTTTATATAGAAGCACACCTGAATAATACTTTGCCTACGTGTGATAACTCCCCTGTATTCTCCAATGACCCGGTGGCAGTTTATTGCAATGGCTATGCACAGCTTTATAATCAAGGAGGTGTGGATGCTGACGGTGACTCGCTGCACTACTACCTGATGCCCTCTCTGAATGCCGCCGGCTCTACTGTGGGCTATGCGGGCAGCTACAGCGCTACTAACCCTATGGCTACCGCAGGCGGTACTACACTGGACCCGCTGACCGGCCAGCTATCCTTCACACCAAACCAGTCTCAGGTAGCAGTAGTAAAGGTAGGTGTGGATGAATACCGCAACGGCGTACTGATAGGCCATGTGGAGCGCGATATGCAGGTGATAGTGACCAACTGTACCAACTCTGCTCCTACGGGTGGCGGCATCAATGGCGTAGCCGGTGCGTATACCTATAATACTACGGCCTGCTCCAGCTTCTGCTTTACCATACAGACTGCCTCTGCCAATGCTGCAGACAGCATCTACTATACACTGGCCGGTGCTACCCTGCCGGGTGCTACCTTTACCAGCTCAGGTGGTGTGCAGCCGCTGATCACAGTGTGCTGGTCGCCATCTCAGGCTGATGTGGGCAGCCACACCTTTATCCTGAACCTGAGAAACAACGCTTGTCCGTATTACGGTACTGCTTCTATAGCTTATACCATAGTAGTGGCGCCGGCGGCTAACCCGCCTGTAGATGCGGGACCCGATATACACCTCTGCCAGGGCCAGACCGGCAGCCTGACTGCTACCTCTACAGGTAGTGTGACGAGCTACACCTGGTCTGATGGCACCACTACACACAGCGGTGCGACCTGGTCAGGTATCAACCCTCCCGTGACGACCATCTACACGGTATCTGCGCTCTATAGCAATGGCTGTACGCTGACCGATCAGGTGATAGTGTACCGCAACACAAAGCCTACAGTAGTAGCATATCCGCCCGTCTCTACGATATGCTCTACCTCTGATACCGTACAGCTGAATACGATAGCTACCAATGCATCTACCTACAGCTGGACGCCTGCTGCGGGGCTGACCTGTAGCAACTGTGCCAGCCCGAAGGCCTCTCCTACTGCCAGCACGGTGTACTCTGTAGTAGCGCTGGACTCATCTGGCTGCCCTAGTGACACCACCAGGGTGCGCGTGAACCTGAACAGCCCGCCTCCGGTGCAGAGTTGCTCCGTGATCTATGCCACACCGAGCGGTACAGGTAGCGGCTCGCAGTATGACCCTACCAACCTGGACAATGCCCTCGCTGCGGCACAGTGTAATAATGCGGTGATCAAACTGGCGATAGGTACCTATACGGTAGACTTCCCTATCACTACACTGGGCAGCTATACGACTATAGAGGGTGGATTTGATCCGGCCAATAACTGGGTGAAATCGAGCCTGCCCGGAGCGACCACTATCTACCGCAGTGCCCTCAATCTGGAAGGCACCGGCAACACCAAGAGACTGGTAGGCATCTACCTGAATGGTGCCCAGTACATCCGCCTGCAGGACCTGACCCTGCAGACAGCCAACTGCCCTGCAGTATCGGGGTCAGATACCTTTGGCTATAGCAACTATGGCATCCACATGACCAACTGCTCTAACTATAACTTCGTAAGGTGCCAGATCAAACCGGGCAGCGCCTCTGACGGCAAGGCAGGTACCCCTGCCACCGGCTCAGGCACGCCGGGTGCGAATGGCAACACGGCGGGTAACTCCGCTACAGGTGCCTCTCCGGGTGCCGGCCCTAATGCCGGCGGCAATGGTGGCAATGGTGGCAGCGGCGGTACGACATCCGGCGGCTCAGGCACAGCCGGCTCTGCAGGTACCGGCGCGGGTGCGGGTGCAGGCGGTGGCGGCGGCAGCGGCTCCGTGACTTGTGCGGCCTTTGGTATATTCAGCGGTAGCGCGGCGCAGCCGGGTGGCGCAGGCGCTCCGGGTACTGCCGGTACATCCGGCAGTGCAGGCGGTGCAGGCACTGTATCCGGCGGCTTCTTCACCGCAGGTGGCCAGGGTGGCAACGGTACCGCAGGTACTACCGGTAGCGGCGGTGGTGGCGGTGGTGGTACAGGTGGCGCGGGCCTCAATACGCGCGGCTCCGGTGGCGGTAGCGGTGGTAGCGGCGGCGGCGGCGGACCGGGCGGTACCGGTGGCTACGGCGGCGGCAACTGCTTTGGCATCTTTATGAATAGCAACGGTGCCAACGGCGTGATACAAGAATGCAATATAGGACCTCTCGCAGCAGGCAATGGCGGTGCCGGGGGTACAGGTGGTGCCGGTGGTGCCGGTGGTACCGGAGGCAATGGCAATACAGGTGGCTCAGGCTGCCAGAATTTCTATGGTAATGGTGGTAACGGTGGCGCGGGTGGTGCCGGTGGCGATGGTGGCGCGGGCGGTGCCGGTCTGGGCACGCGTGTGTATATAGCCAGTGGCGCCGCGCTGACCACTGCAGATACTACCTTTGGCCTGGTAGCACAGCCTACGATCTTTGCGGCTAATATCTCCTGTACGAACCGCAACGATACCCTCTCCTCTGCTGCCTCCGGCAACTGGAACGCCGGTGCCAATGCTACCGTACCTACGGGTACGGGTACGCAGCTGGTGACACAATACACCGTGATAGGCCGCAAGGATATCACCTATAGCGCCAATGTGTACTCCGGCTTTGTGAATATCGCGCTGGATCAGAGCTCCTTCATACCGGTGATACAATCTACAGCCTCTGTACTGAACGGCGATACCTTCTTCGTATGCCAGGGCAGCAGCGCTAACTTTAACCTCCAGATCGCATCAGGCGATACCTTCAGTTGGGATTTTGGTGGCGCACTGTCGCCGAGTATCTACTATGGTGCTACCCAGCAGAACCTGACAGGATTGACCTTTAATACGCCGGGACTCTATATGATCGTGGCCAATATCAAGACCAGCTGCTGCGGATGGTCTCCATATGATACGGCCTGGCTGCAGGTAGACCCTGCTCCTACTATCAGCTATACCGGTACGACCTCTTTCTGTCCGGGAGATAGCGCTCATATCATACTGACAGGTACAGGAGCATCCTATATGTGGACTCCGGCAGGTGGCGTGAGCAACCCTACCGGCACCGATGTCTACATCCATCCGCTGAACTCAACAACCTACGTAGCCTCTGCCCTCAGTGCGAGTGGCAGGTGCCATGCTGATACCTCTATCGCTATCACAGTGCTCACACCGGCTACACTGGCATTCACTACGGTGCCGGCTACATGCGGCAGCAACGGTGGCGCTACAGTGACACCTACACCGGCAGGTACCTATACCTACCAGTGGAACCCTACGGGTGCTACTACTGCTACTATCAGCAGCCAGCCGGCGGGCAACTATAGTGTGACTGTGACACCGCAAGGATCTACCTGCTCTGTGACGGGTGTAGTAGCCATCAGCGCCAATGGCGGTGTGCAGGCTTTTGTGACAAATACTATCGCTCCGCTCTGCCATGGCGACTGCAACGGTGCGCTGAAAGTACGTGCTATAGGTGGCACCTCCCCATATACATATGCATGGACCACCTCCTCTACTATAGACAGCGTGTACAGCCTGTGTGCAGGATCCTACACTGTGACCGTGACCGATGCCAACGGCTGCAGCGTGACCACGTCTCAGACGCTGACCGATCCGCAGCTGCTGCAGGTAGTGACTCTGGATAGTACCGCTACGCAATGCGGCAGCGCATGTACCGGTACGGCTACGATAGATGGACAAGGAGGTACGGGCAACTTCACCTATGTGTGGAGCCCGGCAGTATCACCGGCCATCAATCACCCGACGAATCTCTGTGCAGGCCACTATGATATCACAGTGACGGACCAGAATGGCTGTACAGGTACCGGTGGCGTGACCATCAGTGCTAATGTGCCTGCCCTCAATGTGACGCTGGCCAATGTACCGGAGACATGCCCGGGCTACTGCAATGCGAGCAGTGTGGCTACCGTGAGCAATGGTACTCCTCCATACGCATTTGTATGGAGCAACGGACCTACCTCTGCCAGGGATAGTAATATGTGTGCAGGCCCGTATACACTGACAGTGACGGACGCATCTAACTGTCCTCAGACTATCTATGATACTATCCCATCTGCGGGAGTGCCCCTGCGCCTGTCTCTGGCGGGCACTATAGAGAGCTGCCCGCAGAAGTGTGACGGTACGGAGATAGCTACGGTCACGGATGGATTCCCTCCGTATACCTACACATGGAGCAATGGAGCTAGTACGGCTACCAATAGCAACCTCTGCACTGCCACCTATGTACTGACCGTGACAGATTCACACAACTGTACTGTAACCCTGTCTGACAGCCTGGCACCATCGCCAAACTCGATACCGGGATTTGCACTCACGACCAGCACGGACAATATCTGCTTTGATAAACCAGACTCTGCCCAGCTGACAGCCGTGGCTGACTCTCTGATAGACTTCGTATGGAGCACCGGTGTGACAGTACCATCTGCACTCACAGCTACGATCACAGTATCTGACTCAGGCACCTATCAGGTATCTGCTACAAAGAATGGCTGTGTGACCACGCTCACGCAGATCATCACCGGAGTGAAGTGCGACAGCGCCTGCGGGGTAGCGATAGCAGATGCCTTCACGCCAAATGGTGACGGCAAGAATGATGAGTTTAAGGCGATCTACTCCTGCCCTGTGTACTCCTTCTCCATGACCATCTACAACAGGTGGGGAGAGAAAGTGTACGAGACCAATGATATCACCAAGGGATGGGACGGCACCTACAAAGGCGCAGCCATGCCATCAGAAGTATACCTCTGGTATGTATGCTCTAGAGAGAAAGACGTGACACCGGAAATCTGCAAGCAGGGCAAGCTGACACTTTTCCGATAAAAGGATACTGATAAACGAGATCAAAGGGCCGCAGGTGAT
This sequence comes from uncultured Chitinophagaceae bacterium, assembly GCA_964537475.1. Classification (GTDB taxonomy): domain Bacteria; phylum Bacteroidota; class Bacteroidia; order Chitinophagales; family LD1; genus UBA1941. The sequence goes on from CAZIBY010000002.1 coordinate 57,482, forward strand.
TAACCTGTGGCCCTTTTTTCATGGGCGGATCGTGACCCTGATACGGGCATGCGGGTCGGACACCATGATCTGAAGGTTGTTATTGGCAGCATCGCGGCTGGCTATGTAGTGCTCCGCGCCGGAGACGGTCCAGTGATATGTATCTCCCATAGACAGGCGTGGTACAGAGATCAGTGTAGGGGCCTTGATGCTATCATCGCTGATATACTCCATCTCAAAGACCTTAGTAGCGGGATCGAAGTGAAAAGAAACCAACTGACCCGCTACCGCTGCCGGGAAAACACGCAACAGTTGCCACATCATAGGCGATGGCGTGAGATCACGGTTCAGCGGGCCCCAGCCGCCCGGATCTCCTGACCAATAGGTCCATGACGCCTGCCGCTGATCCATACCTGCGAGGATATCCTGCGTGTACTTGTCAAAGTCCTTCTTTTGTGATGAAAGGCCAAACTCTCCCAGCAGCAGGGAGGACTGCTGCATCTGTGTCTCGCGGTCGCGACGGCGAAACCATTTGGCCAGGCTCTTTTTGTCCTTTGGTTTGTAATCACCACCTATATCTACAAACTTCATATAGCAGTGCGGAGCATAGACCATCTTATGTACGATCGTGTCATTTACCTTTGGCAAGTGTGAGGGCATACCAAAGTTGGTACCGAAAGAACGCGGCTCAAAAAATATATACCGCATGGTATCCTCGCGGCGTATGGCGGGTATCAGCCTCTTGTACATAGCTGTGAGCCACTGGCGCTCAAAACCGCCTGCGAGCGTTTTGATGACCTTACCTCCGTGCGGCTCATTCATCAGGTCATAGCCTATCACGTAGGGATCGTCACGCAGCAGGTCTACTACCCTGAGCCATGACCTGATGTAGTGGTCCTGCAGCTCCTTGCGCTTTTTATATTTCCAGAACGTAACAAAGGAGTGTATCACCTTCGGCTCCATATTCTGCATCCACCAGGGCCACTTGTCAGGTATCAGGTTTTTGATGCGCGTATACGTAGCTGCCCACTCAGGAGCACCATTATCACCCACGCCGTAGCCGTATACATCCTGATGCATATCTATGATCACATACATCCCCCTGTCGGTATACCACTTCACCCGTTCACGCACTTTGGCCAGATAGGCTTCATCAAAGGAGTCCTTCTTTGGCTCTATGGCACCCCAGAATACAAGGTAACGCACTGCATTCCAGCCCTGGTCCCGATGCTCACGCTCTACATCTTTCTCCTGTATCCACGGCTGGTGGCCGGGCGAGTTCTTGGCCCCGCCTGCCGTATTGAGGCCATGCAGTATCACGGTGCGGCCATACGCATCCCTGATCGGCGCTACTACCTGAGCATCAGCCACTACCCAGAGCACCGTGGCAATCCAAACAGCTACTATCTTTTTCATAGTACAAATCTATCTAATGCTACGGGCTTCTGTATCATTTGATTTTTATATATAAAAAAGATGGCTTGTCACTGAATATTAAGGAATGCTTAAAAAATTGTTTGGATAACAAGGTGGGATAGCGTAGATTTAAACGGCTAAACCCTTTACCATTCATGAAACAACTATCTACCCGGTTTTCGACTGGAGCGTCATCATTTTCTACCACCTTCAGCACAATATTTTCCCGACTTCCGATCATAGCAGCGTTGCTCCTTATTTGTTGTTTTCATGCTGAGCTACGCGCACAAAACCTGGTGCTCAATCCGAGCTTTGAGACTACTTCCAGTTGTCCTGTAGGTATCAGCCAGTTTAATCTGGCTACTAACTGGAATAGTACTAACACGGGCGCTGACAGCTGCTCCTCTCCTGACCTCTATGCGGGCTGTGCGCCTGCGATAGGCGGAGCCAATAGCCCTAATGGCCTGCTGGGCTACCAGGCCTCGCGCACAGGCACACACCATGCAGGTATCATCCTCAGTGAGGGATTTGTAGGCTGTACGCACCTGAACGATAACTACCGGGAATACATAGAGGGACAAACATCTGCACCTTTGGTAGCAGGACAGAAGTATCTGGTGCGCTTCTACGTCAGCTTGCCCGAGGGGGTGATGTGGGGCAGCAACAGTATCGGTGTATACTTCAGCAATACACAATACCTGCACAATGCATGCCCTAGCAATCAACTCATACCTGTGACGCCACAGCTCAATATGTGCGGCCCGGCTATCATGGATACACTCCGCTGGATCCCTATACAGTGGATCTATACGGCTACCGGCGGTGAGCAGTATTTCACTATCGGAAACTTTAAGAATGACAATAACACAAACTATGTCTCGCTAAACTGTAACACCTTCAATCCATACATCTACTACTACATAGATGATGTAAATATATCTGTCGCACTGCCTAACCAGTGCGGTATCACCATACTTACAGATTCTGTGAATGCCACCTGCGGCAGCAACAATGGTAGTGTGAGTATCAATGCGCAGGGCTGTACTACGCCATTCAGCTATGCATGGTCTGCGCCGGGCGGCTCAGGCACTACGCTGTCCAATCTCGGTGCGGGCTCGTATACTGTATCTGTCACTGATGCTACAGGATGCGTGCAGACGGCCTCAGTGTCAGTCAATGCCGCCTGCCCTACCACCCTCTGCCGCAATACGAATGGCTCCCTCACGGTATCCGGCGGCACCGCACCCTATACCTGGCAAGTGTGGGATAGTACAGGCACTGTATGCCAGGGTGGCATCGTGTTTGGCACGCTGTGCCTCGGGGGTACGTGGGTCACTACCTATGGCTGGAAAACTGTCAGCACAGGAGCTGCTACTACCTACACCCCGCCTGCCGGTACTGACACGCTGCGTGTGATAGATAATGCCGGCACGACAGTGACCTCATGGAATATCGCCACGCTCTCGCCGTGCAATGCGTGCAACCTGGTGGTGACACCGGGCCGCACCGTAAATGTAGCCTGCGCGAGAAATGCTTCAGGATTTGCCAAGGTGAACCACACCGGCGGTACGGCGCCGCTGACCTATACATGGTCGCCAAACGTAAGCACGACCGACTCTGCATCGGGCCTGGCTGCAGGCACCTATACGGTGACGGTCTCAGATGCCAGCGGCTGTACAGGCACGGCGTCTTTTACCATCACAGGCCCTACGACCAATGTGGCCGGTACCGTGCAGACCAATCTACCCGCAGGCTGCACTACCAATACCGGCAAGATCGTCATCTCAACCACAGGTGGCACACCGGGCTATTCCTATGTATGGTCCCCCAATGTGAGCACTACCGACTCAGCGACCAACCTCGCGGCAGGCAACTATAGTGTGACCGTGACAGATGCCAATGGCTGCTCGACCGTAGTGGCGGCTACCGTTTCATCAGCCTCTGCTATCACAGTGAGCGCAGGGCCGCAGACCAACGTAAGCTGCAATGGCGGCAGCAACGGTGTGGCACACGTGACTGTATCAGGAGCTACAGCGCCGGTCACCTACACCTGGTCTCCTAACGTGAGTACTGCCGACTCTGCCCGCAATCTCAATGCAGGCACCTATACGGTGACGGTGAGAGATGCAAATGGCTGTACGGGCACAGCATCATTTATTATCACCCAGCCTGCTACGGCACTCGCACTGACCAATACTGCCACGCAACCTACTTGCGGCAACAATAATGGGAAAATAGTGGTGCGCGCTACCGGTGGCACTCCGGCCTATACCTACAGCTGGTCGCCCAATGTCAGCAGTGTAGACTCCGCGCTGAATCTCGCACCAAACACATATAACATCACCGTGACAGACAGCCACGGCTGCACCGCCACTACAGGTGCTACGCTCGCTGTCTCTACACCGGTGACGGCAGCCGCAGGGCCGCAGACCAATGTGAGCTGCTACGGCGGCAGCAATGGGGTAGCACATGTGACCGTGACAGGTGGCACCGCACCGCTGACCTATACCTGGTCTGCGGGTGGCAGCACTGTAGATTCTGCTACGGGGCTCACTGCCGGCACATATACTGTGACCGTGAGAGATGCCGGCGGATGCAGTGCATCGGCTTCTTTCACTATCACGCAGCCTGCATCGGCGCTTTCTGCGACAGCAGCTACTACTGCTACGAGCTGCGGCAGCAGTACAGGTCAGATCACTATCACACCGGCAGGCGGCACGGCGGGCTACACCTACGTGTGGTCTCCCAATGTCAGCACTACAGCCACTGCCAGCAATCTCGGCGTGGGTACCTATAATGTCACTGTGACTGATGCGCATGGCTGTACTTTTGCCACGTCAGGATCTATAGCCTCTACGAGCGGCTTCAGTGTATCGCAGGGTTCTCAGACCAATGTCAACTGCTATGGTGGCACTACGGGCGCTGCTCAGGTCACGGCATCAGGCGGCACCACACCATATGTCTACACCTGGTCTCCAAACGTGAGCACCACCGCATCTGCATCGAGCCTGGCAGCAGGCACCTACTCTGTGACCGTGGACGACCAGGCAGGGTGCTCAGGTATCGTGACATTCAATATCAGCCAGCCGGCCTCCGCCCTAAGCCTGACCGCAGCTGTGACCAACGCTACCTGCGGCCAGAGCAACGGCCAGATCCAGATCACCGCTACAGGCGGCACGCCGGGATATGTATATGCTTGGACTGATTTTGCACTGGGGGCGACCAGGACTAATCTACCGGCAGGCACCTATACCGTAGGCGTATCTGATGCCAATGGCTGCACCGCCAGCAGCAGCAGTACCGTGACAGTATCACCTGCCGTGAATGCTGCTTTAGGCACGACCATCAATGTGAGCTGCAATGGCGCTAATGATGGATCTGCACACATCAATGTGAGCGGCGGTACGGCGCCTCTCGCCTACGCATGGACACCTGCAGCCGGCATCAGCGGTGCCGCTACTGACAGCGCATATGGCCTGCAGCCGGGGGTGACCTATACAGCCATAGTAAGCGATGGAGCAGGCTGCGCAGACACCGTGACAGTATCTGTGACACAACCGACACCATACAGCGTATCTCATGCCTCTACCAATGCAGACTGCGGCGTGAGCAATGGTACCGCGAGCGTGACCGTGAGCGGTAGCAATGGCGGCTATACATATGCATGGAACAATGCACAAACCTCTGCGACCATCACCGGACTGAATGGCGGGCTGTATATCGTGACCATCACAGACAGCAAAGGCTGCACCTATATAGATAGTGTCACAGTAAATGTCAATGGCGGACCAACGGCACCGACCATCAGTGGCGGACCGCTGACCTTCTGCCAGGGAGATAGCGTGGTGCTGACGAGCAGCGCCGCCAGCGGCAATACGTGGAGCACAGGTGCTACTACCCAGAGCATCACAGTCTATGCTGCGGGCAGCTATACTGTGACTGAAACATCGGGGGGATGCACCAGCCCGGCCTCTGCAGCAGCAATGGTCACCGTAAATCCGATACCTGCTACGCCTGGCATCACAGCCTCCGGACCGCTCACTTTCTGCCAGGGCGGCAGCGTGACACTGACCAGCAGCGCGGCCACAGGCAACCTGTGGAGCGATGGCGCTACTACAACGACCATCACGGTCTCGACCTCAGGGACATTCATGGTAGTTACTACGCAGCTGGGCTGCCAGAGTGCAGCATCTGGGCCGGTGACCACTACTGTGCTGCCTAATCCTGCGCCGGTGATCGCCAGCACGGATACTGCAGTATGCCCCGGCACTACAGCCACACTCGATGCTACCACCGCAGGCGCTACCGCCTATGTATGGAGCGATGGATCTACACAGCCTACACTGAGTGCTACAGATGGCACCTATGCGGTGACGGTGACAGCCGGTAGCTGCACAGGTACAGCCAGCATCACTATCGGTGCACGCGCTGTGCTTGGTACGCTGACACTGCCCGACAGCCTCTCGCCCTGCACCGGCGATACTGTGACGCTGGATGCCACTACCGCCAATGCTACCGCCTATCAGTGGACCGGTATCAGCGCCACCACTCCTGTAGTGTACATCACCGCAGATCCTGCCGGCGCAGGCAGTACACTCTACCATGTAGATGTGACCAATCTCTGCGGGGCGCTGAGTGACTCTGTGGTCGTAGCCTTCCAGGACTGCGAGTGCCGCATCGTCATGGCCAATGCCTTCACTCCTAACGGGGACGGACGCAATGACTCCTACGGCCCTATCATGCAGTGCCAGAATCCTACCTCACTGCTCATGCGCATCTACAACCGGTGGGGACAGCTCATCTTTGAAAGCACCTCTCTCAATGCAAAATGGGATGGCACATACAAAGGCGAGCCTCAGCCGCTGGAGGTCTATACGTATATGCTGGAGTTTAGCGGTTTGGAAAATCATTTGCAGAAGACCGTACACCTGAGTGGTACCGTGACACTGATCAGATAAGCAATCTATTTAGCATAAAGTACAAAGCCCTGGTATTTCACCGGGGCTTTGTATTTTATGTCATTGGATATAGCTACTGTAATACAAACTTGCTGCGACTTTCTATATCTGTACGTGGATCAAAGCGGAAATCAATATAACCCGCCTCTCCGGTATGCCCCGTAGCATGCGTATGGCCGCGACCATACTCCTGGCCCTTCTCATCATAGACGCGAACGAACAATTCGCGGTCAACGGTGCGATCATAAATGCCATAAACCGTCAGGATATACACTGAATCGGGTTTAGCAATAGAGAATTTGCCGGTGCGAAAGCCCGCATGCACCAGGCCACTGTCCACTACAATCTGGGATTGGAAAGTGAGATCTACCCCATCCTTGACCCCATCTACAAATTGCGATGCTCCCTGTCCTACTGCATTGCCGCCTTCCTTGATAGCTGCTTTACTTTTGTCTTTGATCTGCTGGCAGCCTGTGAGTGTAAACAGTGTAATGGCTAAAAGCGTAAGGCGGTACATGGGTTGAAGATTTAATAAGTGATGTTGGGCGTATCATATGAAGAGTTTCTTGAGCTGGCCCCAGAAGGTCTTCTTGGCGTTGTCGTTAGTATTGATCGTATCCAGTGGGTCCGTGATGAGGACCTTCATGCCGTAGAGCAGGGAAATGTCGTTTTTGTCTATATGCGCATTCCGCAGGTGCTCCATCCAGCCAGTGCCAAAGATGACCACACGCTGGGTGCCGTACTCCTCTGCTAACTTCTGCAGGGTCAGAGCACTATAGGAGAGATTGGCGGTGAGTGTTTGGGCCGGCTGGAGCTTCATGCCTGCCTCTATCACTTTGGCCATGAAAGCTACCTTATCCTGAGGAAGCTCTTCCGCCTCCGGATATTCGTACAAGACGGCTACCCGATTGTAACCCTCGGGGACCGGCGGTGGCGAAATTTTCGCCGCAGGCGAATGTATATTGTATAGCTTGTCCTTTTTGTATATCCCGCTGAGTTCCATACTTTACTGTAGCCGGATGGTTTGCCCGGCCCTGTGCAAAACTAAGGCTTTATGGATAACTAAGTTTGAACCCCCTGAAATTTATTCTACCTTTGAGGGGCAAAACCAACACATATGAGCTATAAAATATCTGTCGAAAAAGCGCCTAAGTCTCATGTCAGCGAGATCGATTTTAAGAATCTTCCGTTTGGCAAGTACTTTTCCGATCATATGTTTATAGCTGATTATTATGATGGTGACTGGCATGACTGCCGTATCGTGCCATTTGGCGACTTCAGCCTGCACCCTGCTACCTCGGCTATCCACTATGGTCAGGCCCTGTTTGAGGGCATGAAGGCTGAGCGCGATGAAGATGGCAACCCGATCGTCTTCCGCCCGCTGAAGAACTGGAACCGCCTCAATATCTCCGCTACCCGTCTGGCCATGCCTACGCTGCCGGAGGAGCTCTTTATGAATGCGCTGGACAAGCTCCTGACGCTGGACCGCGCCTGGATACCTAATGAGCCACTGTCCAGCCTCTATATCCGTCCGTTCATGTTTGCTACTGAGAAATATGTAGGCATCCGTGTGGCTGAGCACTATCGTTTCTGCATCTTCACCTGCCCGGTGGGCGCCTACTATACTAAACCTGTAAAGGTTTATATATCAGAAAAATATGTTCGTGCCGCTCCGGGTGGTGTGGGCTTTGCCAAAGCTGCGGGCAACTATGGCGCTGCCATGATGCCGATGCAGGAGGCGCAGAAATTGGGCTATGACCAGCTGCTGTGGCTGGATGGTATCCACCATCGCTACTTCCAGGAGATAGGCACGATGAATATCTTCTTTGTAATAGATGGTGTGCTGGTCACTCCGGGCCTCGATCAGGGTACGATACTCGATGGCGTGACACGCGACAGCATGATCCGCCTGGCAGAGGACGAGGGCTATATCGTGCAGGAGCGCGACATATCAGTAGACGAAGTGATCAATGCCTACCACGAGGGCAAGCTGGAAGATATGTTTGGCTGCGGTACTGCTGCCGTCATCTCTCACATCGGCGCCTTCCACTACAAAGGTGAGGACTACGAGCTGCCTCCGGTAGAGACCCGCGAAATGAGCAATAAGTTCAAGAAGCGCTTTATGGATATCAAGAGCGGCAAGGCGGAGGACGTCTTTGGCTGGATCCATACTGTGCCGGTCGGCGTGTATGCCAATCAGTAATTCTATTTCGGATTTCGGATGTTTGATTTCGGCAGAGCCGGAATGAGAGGTTATTTATGCCTGTCATTGCAAGTTTGCCTGCCCTCTAAATCTCCCTGAAGGGAGACTTTAAATACAAATAAGCGTTGGTGTCACAAGGCTGCTTAAGCCTCCCTTTAGGGAGGTTTGGAGGACTATACACTGGCGGCAGCCGGGCTATCTGCTGCTAGTCCCCGCGGCCTATCCACCTGGTCTACGGCGATGCCGTATCATAGAGGCGTCCCGCCCCTTTGGGGCTAAATACAATACTACACCAACAGGGCGACACGCCGTCAGAGGAGGGCACCGACCTACATCATCGTCAGAACGGTGCGAACAAAAAACATAAATACTAAATCACCGCCTCACGACCTCGCCCAGCAGTGAACTCTCAAAGATAGACGCAGGTGAGATCACGTAGTCACTCCACGGTATAGTGCCACCATACCTGCGCTTCATTTCCATCTGTATGGCGGGATTGCTCACATCAAAATCTTTGAGCTGCTGTAATCTTCCCACCTCGAGACCGGTAGCTTTCTTGTAGACTTTCCAAACCAGTTCTGAGCAATAGATCGTATTGTCCTTCCAACTGAAAAGCAGGTCATAGTGCTTGCCCAAAAGGCTATCGCCATACAGTTTTATTTTAGACAAAGCTGCTGCACTGAGTGGTTTATCTTTTAGCCTGCGGATGTAAAAGTGGCTACTATCACCATGAGAGATCCACGTATCGAGCGGTGTATATTTGACCGGCTCTACAGCCTCCAGTACCTGCCACTGACCATCGCGTTTCAAAATTATTCCACAGTGCGTATAAGGAGAGTGCGTAGCCATAGCCACCAGCCGACTTTGCCCTGAGTGTGAAGTCTGGAAAATGATATCACCCTCCGCAATATTATCGCGCCAACTCTGGGCTTGTAAAGAAAACATAGCCGACACCAGCAGAATCAGCACAAGGCATTTTCGTTTCATAGCAGTATGTTTGATTTTTGTAAAATCTACTTGATAAACCCTCTCTCAAAGCCAAACTTCTTGTAGGCATCGAGGATAGTGGTGGTGATGGTATAGTCAGAGTTATACTTGAGGAAGTCTACCGGCAGGTTGAGATAGGTGATGAACTGATCGTAGTACTCATCAGGCAGGTCAAAGAGTTTCTCCTCTTTGTAGTAGTTGAATAGCTCCTTGTAGATGCGGCGACGCTCATCATCCTGCACCTGAGAGAGCAGCTTCTCACGTTCCTTGGCACGGCCGCTGAGCATGTCATACAGCGCGCTGATCGGGCTCATGAGAGATATCTGCGGGCGCTCGAGTTCCTTAGGTATCTTGCCCATATTCTCGCGCTCCTTTTCTATATCGCTGAGCTTCTGCTTGGGCCTGACTATCACCATCTGTGCGGTGGTGGCCCTCAGTCTGTCAAATTCAAAAACAGGGTAGTACGCGTCTTTCAATACGCTATCGGACATACTGAAGCGCATGGTCTGGTAGCCGGAGAGGAAGAGCAGCAGTGTGTCACGCTTACCCACGCTGATACTGAAGGTACCGTGTGCGTCTGTCACATAGCTCTGGCCATTCTTGGGGTTGATCACACTCACGCCGCTCACGGGTGTCTTGTCATAGAGATCTACTACCGTACAATTGACACGCACCGTAGGCACTACAGGCGGAGCGACCGGCTGTGCCACAGCACCGAGTGCGGCCAGCAGCACCAGTCCCAGTATAGATGTTCCCTTGCGCAATGTAGGCGGATTCTTGACCTTACGAATATAATCAGCTCCATGTATAAACGTAGGAACGATGCGTTTATTTGGGAATATTGTGAGGTGAATCTACCCTGCACACCTCCCTAAAGGGAGGCTCCAGCAGCCAGCATAAGCGCCATCTGATTTGTATTAAAGCCTCCCTTTAGGGAGGTTGGGAGGGTTGTATCCTACACCTCAAACTCCAGCACCGCAGTATACACCTTCTCCAGGTCCGCCTGCGAAATGCAGTATGGCGGCAGGATATAGAGTACATTGCCCAGCGGGCGCAGCATGATACGGCGGTCTATGAAGTAGCGGTAGAGCCTGTCGCGCAGACTGCTCAGGTAGCCCTCCTGCTCCGTGCGAAAGTCGAAGGCTAGTATCGTGCCGTGCTGACGTACATTTACGATAGACGGATGCTGTGATAGCCGCTTCGCGAAAGCCGCATGAGACGCAGAGATAGCCGCGATCCGGTCTAAAGTTTTTTCCATCTGGAAGACCTCCAGCGAAGCTAGCGCTGCTGCACAGCCGAGCGGATTGCCGGTATAACTATGGCCATGAAAAAGCATCTTAGCCCGCTCGTCATGATAGAACGCGTCATAGATGTAGTCCTTCGTCACCGTAGCCGCAAAGGGCAGGAAACCACCCGTAAGGCCCTTAGACAGGCAGATGATATCAGCAGTATGCCTGAGATACTCCGTAGCAAACATACGGCCTGTACGGCCAAAGCCCGTGAAGACCTCATCAGCTATCGTCAGCACCTTGCGCTCCGCGCAAATGCCGATCAGCTCATCGAGTAGCGCAGCAGGGTACATCTTCATGCCTGCCGAGCCCAGCACCAGCGGCTCAAAGATGAAAGCTGCGACATCATCATGGGCTATCGCATCGCGGAGTTGCGACTTGATCGTTTCACCATTAGTATAGTCAGGCGTATCGAGGAAGGCGACATCAAACAGCAGCCGCGCATACGGATCTGTGAATACACCCCGCGCACTCACCGACATAGCCCCAAAAGTATCGCCATGATACGCATCGCGGAAGCAGATGACCTTTGTACGCGCAGTGCCTTTATTGGCCCAGTACTGGAGCGACATTTTGATGGCAGCCTCGATAGCCGTAGAGCCATTGTCAGAGTAGAAGACCTTGCCGTATCCTGCGGGTAAAATAGCGAGCAGTTTCTCCGCCAGCTCGATAGCCGGCTCATGGCTAAAGCCGGAGAAGATGACCTGCTCCAGCCTCGCTGCCTGCTCTCCTATCCGCTGCGCGATATGCGGGTGCGCGTGACCGTGCATATTGGTCCACCAGCTGGAGGTGGCGTCTATGTAGCGGTCGCCTTTTTCATCATAGAGATAAGCACCCTCGCCGCGTGTCATGATGATATTGTCAGGTGCTGTCTTTTCCTGCGTGTAGGGATGCCAGATGTGCTGCTTGTCTCGCTCGCGCAGGGTCATAGCGTGTAGTATTTGCTGATGTCAGTACGCAGCTTTGCAGCCTGCTCCTGTATGAAGTCTTTATCTATCGTGTGCCCCCGCTCCACGCTGCCTATCTCATGCACACCGGAGGTCTGGTAGATCAGGTCGCGCATGTGTGCGCTGTGCTCACCATTGTAGATGATGCCCACTATCTCTATATGCCTGCTGCGGAGAGCTTCTATGCTTAATAAAGTATGATTGATCGAGCCGAGGTAGTTTTCTGACACCAGTATCACCGGCACACCGAGCTGCTGTATCAGGTCTATGACGAGGTAGTTTCTATTGAGGTGTACCATCAGGCCGCCTGCGCCTTCTATCACCAGCCGGTTACTCGTGTCGGGCATGTGTATCAGCTGCGGGTCTATCTCTACCCCCTCCTGCTCCGCTGAGTACACGGGTACGGCGGGTACTTTGAGTTTATAAGCCTCCGGGTGCACCGTGAGGCTCATGGTGCTGAGCAGTGACTGTACCGTCTCGCGGTCCGTGCCGGTGTCATAGCCGGCCTGTATGGGCTTCCAGTAGTCTGCGTGCAGCGCCTCGGTGAGTGCGGCAGAGACCACTGTCTTGCCCACATCAGTATCTATACCGGTCACAAATATCCGCTGTGGCAGTGGCTTTCTCATGATGCGGTGACGGTTGTATGTTTTGCTATAGCAGCGATGAGTCCTTGTACCTCCTCCACCGTATTGTGGCTATGCAGGCAGATACGGATGCGCTCTTTGCCCCTCGGCACTGTAGGCGAGAGTATAGCGCGTACATCGTAGCCACCTTGCTGGAGCTGCGAGGCGATATGCTTCACAGCGGCATTGCCGGGAATGATGAGGGACTGTATAGGGCTATCGCTACGGAGCAAATGCATCTGCTCCGTAGCAGTAAACGATGCCTGCAATAGTTGTATCAGCTCCTGCAAATGCTTGCGACGATCATCCAGGCCGGGAAAGTAATCATACGCCACCCTGATAGCTGCCAGGCTGTAGGGCGGCATAGCAGTAGAGAAAATAAACGGACGGCAGTAGTTGATGAGAAAGTCCCTGAGGTCGTCAGAGCAGAGTATCACAGCACCATGCCCACCCAGCGCCTTGCTGAAGGTATGCACGCGCGCGAGTACTTCATTCTCTATACCTAGTTGATTCACGAGGCCTTCTCCCCTTTCTCCTATCACCCCCGTAGCATGTGCCTCATCTACTATCAGCCCCGCCTCATAGGCCGAGCATAGCGCAGCGATCTCCCGCAGCGGGGCCATATCCCCATCCATAGAGAAAAGCGACTCTGTGACCACGTATTTGAGTCCTGTGGCAGCTTTGAGCTTCGCCTCCAGGTCGGCGAGGTCATTGTGGTGAAATGCTACACGGTTTGCCTTCCCTGCCTTCATCCCATCATGTATAGAGGCATGCACGAGTTCATCGTAGATGATGGTATCGCCCTTATACGGCAGTGCAGACAGCAGGCCATAGTTGGCATCGAAGCCCGAGTTGAAAAGCAATGCTGCTTCTGACCGATGAAAGCCGGCTATACTGCTCTCCAGCTTCTCTGCATACGCAGAATTGCCCGATAGCAGCCGTGAACCGGTACTGCCACCCTGCAGCTGATGCGCTGTGACCTCTGCCTCCACTCTCCGATGAAAGGCAGCATCCCGCGCCAACCCTATGTAGTCATTGGACGTAAAGTCTACACCACCGACTAGTCGTAGCGTACGGAAGTTGTCCTCGCGCTGGCGGTCAGCTATTTTGCCCTGTATATATCTGCGGATAGCGTCCATACGGTGTGTCCCGCGGGACGCGTTTTAGTTGGCCGTGGCCAGTTCCTTCTCTACTTTGAAGCTCTCGCGAGGCTTCAGCCCCAGCACTTCAAACATCTCCTTGTCAGCGCTGAAGTCCGGATTTGGCGTCGTGAGCAGTTTCTCTCCGGTGAAGATAGAATTGGCCCCAGCCAGAAAGCACAGTGACTGCTGCTCTACTGACATCTCATTGCGGCCCGCAGAGAGGCGTACCATTGATTTAGGCATCAGGATACGCGCAGTAGCGATCATGCGTACCATCTCCCAGGTCTGCACCTTCTGGCGGCCTTCGAGTGGTGTACCTGTCACGGCTACCAGCGCATTGACCGGTACCGACTCGGGATGCTGCGGGCGTGTAGCCAGTGTGTGCAGCAGCCTGATACGGTCCTCGTCAGTCTCGCCCATGCCTATGATGCCACCACAGCAGACGCTGATTCCGGCCTTTTCTACATTGTCGAGTGTACGGAGGCGGTCCTGATAGGTGCGTGTGGTGATCACATCGCTATAGTGCTCCTGAGAGGTATCGAGATTATGATTGTAGGCATAGAGGCCGGCTTCTTTCAGGCGTGCAGCCTGGTCCTCAGAGAGCATACCGAGCGTACAGCACACCTCCAGGCCGAGGGCATTGACCCCCTTCACCATATCTATCACATTGTCAAAGTCGCGACCGTCGCGCACATCCCTCCAGGCAGCACCCATGCAGAAGCGTGTAGAGCCTGCATTCTTAGCGATCAGCGCCTTGTCTACCACCTCTTCATACTTCATGAGTTTGTGTGCCTCCACGCCCGTATTGTAGCGGGCAGCCTGCGGGCAGTAGGAGCAGTCCTCCGGGCAGCCGCCGGTCTTGACAGAGAGCAGCGTACATACCTGCACCTCGCCGGTAGCCTGGTATTGCTTGTGCACATTGGCAGCGCGTACGATCAGCTCCAGCACGGGGGTATTATATATCTCGCGAACCTCCTCGGTGGTCCAGTTATTTCTGATGTCTTGTGTCATACTATCTATTTGCTATACAATTATAGTGATTGTAATCGAATGTAGTTTATCTGCCGTAGATGGCCCGCATCATTTCACTGTGGCCGAGGGCAGAGTAGTGTATCTCATCACCATACAGGAATAGCGCAGCGTAATCATCCTCCTGAGGCCACCGCCGCAAGAGGTCCATACCCTGTATGTCGTTTTTCAGAAATTTACCGATCAGTATCTTTTGCGGCAGATTGTCCTCCCGGTGCTCGAGTTGTGAGCGGTAGGGCACCAGCATGATCATAAAGTGGGCTTTATGCGCCTCGCAGACTTGCTTGACATGCACGATATCTGCTATCGTAGCGTCGACCCGAGCAGGGTCTTCATAGAGTGCCTTGTCATACTGATAGTAGTGATCGCTATGATTGTAGCACATGAGTTTTATCAGGCGGTAGGTGGCGTACCTATCCTGCAGCCAGCCGTTGATCTCGCTTATTACGCCCTTATTAGCTATCGGCGGCAGGTCTTTGACAGCGCTTTTGCCATAGATATCATTGAGGCAGTAGAATAGGTACACCTCACTGATAGCCGTATCTGCCGCAAAAAGATGATCGATCACATTGCTGTAGTCATGGCTCGACCAGCCTATCATGGATATATTTCTGACATCGGCATCAGCCCATTCCTCGCTGTCATTGGTCAGGTTGGCTATGGTAGAGGAGTCATCGATGCCTACGCCCTCTGTCACCGAGTCTCCTATGATCAGCACCTTCTTTTTTCCGGTCTTGGTTTTTGTGTGCTTGCGTCCGCCCATATCATCTGTATGAAAAGGCTTGCCCCACACGGTGCCGGTGGCATTGGCTTTCAGTCCATCGGTAGCACCGTATTTGCCCGGCTCTATCAGCGATGAGTCAAACTTGCGGTTGTAGATATTGGACAGTACGATCCTCGACACCACATCCAGCACCACGAGGATACCTAAAGTGACAACAACAACTATCAGGATGTTTCTGCCTTTCATTCAGTGATTTATACGGGTGTAGTACATGGTGTGCATTTACCCTGTTAGATGTTGCAAAATATCAACTTTCCGGCAAACCGCAGCCCCTGCCATTTAGATTTTATGTCGTATCATTGATATGTGATTTAGAGCCTGCAGCACGGCTGCAGCGTGACCAAACGACTATACATGAAGATAACTGCAGCCATCACCGGCGTAGAAGGATACGTACCGCCCTATGTACTCACCAATCAGGAGCTAGAGACCATGGTGGATACTACGGATCAGTGGATCACCGAGCGTACGGGTATCAAGGAGCGCCACA
Source organism: uncultured Chitinophagaceae bacterium (assembly GCA_964537475.1). GTDB lineage: Bacteria > Bacteroidota > Bacteroidia > Chitinophagales > LD1 > UBA1941. Next base: position 73,329 of record CAZIBY010000002.1, read on the forward strand.
TTCTGCGCGAGCCGGGCCTGGCTACCTCAGATATGGCCTACGAGGCCGTGACTAAGCTACTGGCTAAAAAGAATCTTGCACCAAACGATATAGACATCATCCTCGTGGCTACTACTACGCCGGATATGCTTTTCCCATCTACAGCAGTGATACTGGCTGACAAAATCGGTGCGACCAACTGCTGGGCATATGACATCTCAGCAGCCTGCTCAGGCTTCATGTTTGCTTTGCAAAATGGTGCGAGCTACATCGAGTCCGGCAGGGCTAAAAAAGTGCTGGTGGTAGGTGCGGATAAAATGTCCTCCATCATTGACTATACAGACCGCAATACCTGCGTGATATTTGGCGATGGAGCAGGATGTGTACTGCTGGAGCCTAACACTGACGGCCTCGGCATACTCGACTCGCAGCTGCGCATAGATGGTGCCGGCCGCCACTACCTGCATCAAAAGGCAGGTGGCTCACAGAAGCCCGCTACCGCAGAAACCGTAGCCAACCGGGAGCACTTCGTCTATCAGGAGGGCAAGACCGTTTTCAAGTTTGCTGTAAAGAATATGGCAGATGTCTCCGGCCAGGTGATGAAGCGCAACAACCTGACCGCTGATGATGTAGCCTGGCTGGTGCCCCATCAGGCCAACCTGCGTATCATAGACGCTACTCGTGAGTATGTGGGCCTGCCCGCAGAAAAGGTGATGGTGAATATCCAGCGCTACGGCAATACGACCAACGGTACCATACCACTCTGCCTCTGGGAGTGGGAGAAACAACTAAAGAAAGGTGACAACCTGATACTGGCCACCTTTGGCGGTGGTTTCACCTGGGGTGCTATGTATGTGAAGTGGGCTTACTAATAAACACGACGCGATGAAACTGTTCTCTGATTTCAAAGAGCTCTCTGCCTGGATCATCGGGCTGGCTGCGCTGGTAGCCATACTCATCATCACGTATATACGCCCCCGCCGCGGCAAGATAAAAACCTGACACGCCATCACCTCATGCCCATCACCGCCAGACAGATACTTGACTCCGCTCCTTCCCGCTTCCGCCCTGAGAAAGCCAACGGCCTCACCTGCATCTTTCACTTTGTGATCAGCGGCGCAGAGGATTTCGGATACACCATCACGATAGAAAATAACACCTGCAGGCTGGATACCACCCTGACCGGTACGCCTACTTGCGTGATCCTTATAGACGCCGCGACCTATATTGACCTCGAGACCGGCAAACTCAATCCGCAGACAGCCCTCATGAGCGGCCAGGTACAGGTGAGCAACCTGATGGAGATGATGCAGTTTGCTAAATGCTTCAGGAAATATGAGAATACAGGGACGGAGGGCGAAGGACGAGGGTCGGGGTTGAATACAACAGAAAGACCGAAACGTAAAGGCCCGCTGGAGGGTGTGACGATCATTGACCTCACACGGCTGCTGCCCGGCCCGCTGGCTACTATGATGCTGGCAGATATGGGTGCCGATGTGATCAAGGTGGAAGACCCGGATTCGCCGGACTATATCCGCTCCTTTGAGCCGCTGATAGAGGGTACCTCTGCTTTCTACTATGCACTGAATAGAAACAAGCGCAGCCTGGCTATCAATTTCCTCTCCCCTGCGGGGAAAGCTGCGCTGCTGGACATCGTGCGTAGGGCTGATGTTTTCATAGAGCAATACCGCCCCGGCGTGATGAAGAACATGGGGCTTGACTATGAAACACTGAAAGCGATCAACCCGAGACTGATATACATTTCTATTACCGGCTACGGACAAGAATCGTCGCTGGCACAGGCCGCTGGTCATGATCTCAACTATATCGCTATAGCTGGCGCCCTGGGCGTGACTGGCGATGAAAAAGGGAAACCTGTCATACCGGGCTTTCAACTGGCAGATATCGCGGGTGGCTCGTACATGGCTATGAACGCAGTGACTACGGCACTCTATCGCAGAGAGAAAACCGGCACCGGAGAGTGGCTCGACATAGCGATGACTGATAGCGTGCTGCCATTTCTCGCGCTGCCATTTGCAGAGCAGCAGGCACTAGGCAAAGGCCATACGCGTGGCAAGTTCCAGCTCTCAGGCGGACAGGCCAACTATAACGTCTATGAATGCAGCGATGATAAATATGTCGCGCTAGGGTCACTGGAGCCGAAGTTTTGGAACAAAGTCTGCGAGCGACTGGGCCGACCTGAATGGCGGGAGCAGATATTAGGTGATGAAAGCGTCCAAGCCTCGATTCAGAAAGAATTACAAAATATATTCCGCACAAAGACGAGAACAGAGTGGCTGACGTTCTTTCAAAAAGACGACGTGTGCCTCACTGCCATCAATGACCTGGACGAGCTCACTACTGACGCCTACCTGCGAGAAAGAAAACTCTTCGTAGACTTTGACCTCGCAGGCAAAACGTTTAGCACCATAGCTACACCTGTGCGCCATGAAGGCATGACAGACCAGCACTGGCAGGCACCGCGACTGGGCGAGGATAGCATCGCCATCCTGCGCGAGGCAGGCATCGGCGACGAACAAATAAACCATCTCATCAAAGAAAACACCATCCGCACTATATGAGCAAAAGAATCATCTCACTCGCCTGCACCTCGCTGCTCACCGCTCAGGTATTGCTGGCCGGAGACCTGGATAGAGCATTTAAGAATATCAATAGCGGTGACTATGACAAGGCCCGCGCCAGCATCAAAGAAGAACTGGACAAAGACCCGAAAGACGTAGCGGCTAACTATGCGATGGCGAAGCTCTTCTCCGCACGCGACTACAAGAGTATGAATCTCGACTCTGCTACGATCTATGTCAATAAGGCTTACGTAGCGATACCACTGAAGGAAGATGACAAGCAGACCAAAAAGTACCTGAAGTACGGTGTGCGGGATTTTACGATCACGGAGCTATACAATGACATCAACAAACAGGCATATGCCAAAGCTGCGGCGAAGAATACTTTTGAGTCTTATGACAACTTTGTAAAGTACTCGAAGGATGAAAACCTCAACGAACAGGCTGCCGATAAACGCGATGCGATCAGGTACGACGAGCTATCCCTCAAAAATGATATGGAGGGCCTACGCCAGTTTCTGAATGACTACCCTAAGTCAAAGAAATTTGATGATGCTAATAAACTCTATGAGCAGCTGCTATATGCCGATATGACAAAGCCTAATACTGCAGAGGCGTTTAAGTCCTATCTGGATAAATACCCTACAGGCCCCTATGCCAAGGAAGCACAAAAACAGTATGACCGCAAGATCTATGAGAGCTACCTGAAGCGCGGCACGATAGAAGGATATGCTGAGTTTGAAAAGGCATATCCCAAGAATCCATTCCTCGCGGCGGTACAGGATAGCATCTATACTATTAGTACGCGCAAAGGGGATGTTTGGGAGTACAATACTTTCATCAAAGCCTACCCGTCTAACAGGAACATCATGAATGCCTGGAATCAACTCTATGACCTCTACACACAAGACGCTACAGACTCCAGCTATGAAGCCTTCCTGAAGGCTTACCCGAGCAACCCTTTCAAGGATAAGATCCAGCAGGATATTTTTCTGTCCAAGCTGGAACTATCTCCATTCAAATCTAACGACAAGTGGGGCTATGTGAATCCCAAGACGCAGACGCTGGTGATACAGCCGCAATATGATGACGCATCGGAGTTCAGCGGTGGACTGGCAGCGGTGGCCTTGAAACCATGTACGGACAACTGTATGTACTCGTACATCGATAAGAATGGCAAAGTGGCTTTCGAGAAGGCTTTTGCGAGTGCGGGTGACTTCATAGGTGGCAAGGCTGTGGTAGCGCTGGACTACTGCGATGGCGCTCCGTGCAAGTTTGGCATCATCAACCGCAAGGGTGAGTTTGTGGTCGGTGCGGACTATGAGGATATACAGCCGCTCTCGGAGGGATTATATGCAACGCACAATTTCAAGGGTTACGGCTTTATCAATGATCGCGACCATGTGGTGATACCATTCATCTATCAGGATGCGACATCCTTTAGTGAGGGCCTCGCTGCAGTCAAAAAAGACGACCGGTGGATCTTTATAGACAAAGGTGGCAATCAGCCTTTCACCCAGAGCTTTGCGAATGTATCGGCCTTCTCCTCCGGCCTCGCTGCCGTGACTGAGAATGACTCCACCTACGGCTATATAGACCACTCCGGTGCATGGGTGATACAGCCTATTTACGAGAATGCAGAGCCCTTTGAAGGCGATACAGCATTAGTTTCTCTGAAAGAGCAAAACAAGAAGAGCAAAGACTACGGCATGACCTTCCGCTACAAGATAGATAAGACAGGCAAGAACCTGGGCAAGCTGGTCAATCCAAATGCTGTAGCTACCCGCAAGACAACGGTGAAGAAGAAAAAGAAGTGATCATATATCCCTTTTGCGCAGCAACGATATAAGATTGATGTTCGCTTCTGCCAGCTTTTCTTTACCACCCTCCTCTCGATCGATCACGCATAGTGCTGAGTCTATTTTGGCGCCCAAAGAGCGGAGATCAGCAGTAGAAAGAATGATCTGGCCACCGCTCGTCACTACGTCTTCCACCGCCAGCACCTGCTTTCCTTTTATATCGCATCCCTCTGCCAGTAGCGCGGTGCCATATTCTTTTGCCTTCTTCCTGACAAACGCAGCCGGGATACCCGAGTAATGTGACAGCATGATCACTACAGGAATGCCACCCATCTCCAAACCTGCCAGCACTTCTGTGCCTGCCGGTATGAGCTCGACCATAGCTCTGGCAACTTCAGCGAGTATCTGCGGATCTGACTCGAATCGGTATTTATCAAAATACTCCGTTGCCGTCCTTCCGGAGCGCAAGGTAAAGCTACCTGTGATCAACGCCTTTGCTCTGATTTTCGCTCCCAAGCTTTGATTATCCATCATAGTATTATTTTGATATTGCCTTGACCATACGCTCACGGCCAGTCAGGTCTTTCTTTATTTCCGCCTGATATCCGGCCTGCTCAAATATCGTGACGACTTCTGCTGCACGGTATTCGCTTATCTCCAGATAGACGCTGCCTCCCTCATTCAATATTTGCGGTGCGATAGCCGCGATACGCTTGTAGAAGATCAGGGGATCATCTGCAAAGAGCGCGATGTGCGGCTCAAACTTCAGCACATTATCCGACATTATGTTTTTCTCCTCTTGTCCGATATAAGGTGGGTTACTGACTATCAAATCATATTTGCTGTCAGGCATGCCTGACAGGATATCCATCTGGCTGAAATGTACCTCCAGATCGTTTAGCCTTGCATTCTCTTGCGCTATAGCGAGCGCCTCCGTACTGATGTCTACAGCAGCTACCTGTAGATCGCCTCTCTCCTTTTTGATAGAAACAGGAATGCAGCCACTGCCGGTACCGATGTCTATCAGAGATGCATGGGACCGGATCTCTGAGAGCACCCAGTCGACCAGGTTCTCCGTCTCCGGGCGTGGTATGAGTACCGACGGATTGACCTTAAACTTCAATCCATGAAACTCTGCGTAGCCGAGTACATACTGCACCGGCTCATGCGTCAATAGTCTCTTCAGATGATCCTCCAGTACCTCCTGTTGATGCGAGGTCAGGATGAGAAAGCGGTCCATGACCAGTTTCACACCCTGCAGATGCAAGACATCCTCCAGCACCCACTGTGTGATGGTGCGCGCCTCACGCTGCCCGTAGAGCGGCTCCAGCGCCTGCTGATAGCGGGACTGCATATCCGCGAGCGTAGGCATCAGCGTGTGTTTTGACGATTGAGCAGGAAATAGGCGAGGGCGAGGCAGCTAGCGGCAAAGACCAGCAGGCGGGCCATCAGCGGCAGCATCTGCATGACTCCCGTGTGACGGAGAAAGACATCATTGCATAGCTCCAGTCCCCAGCTGAGGGGAGAGACATTGCTGGCTACCTGGAGGGCATGAGGCAGGACATATACCGGCACCCATACCCCACCGATGGCGGCGAGCAGTACGACCGATATAGCTCCGAATGTCAACGCCTGCTGATGCGTACGAAAGGCTCCTGCCACAGCCATACCATATGCTGTAGCTGCCAGCGATATACAGGTAGCCGCAAGGGTTATGTGCAGGACCTCATTCCCTATCACCAGCCTCGGCAGACCGAGCAGTGGCAGCAGGAATAAACCCACAGCCAGCATCAGGACAAACTGTACCTGACAGACAAAGAAATGAAAGACGTATTTGCCGGCTATGAAGTGGAAGCGGGAACCGGCTATCAGCCTCATGCGCAGCAGGCTGCCATCCTCGCGCTCTTTGATGAAATTTCCCGCCAGGGGAAAGACAATGAAGAACATGGCAAACATGGCCCAGGCTGGTACATTGTGCTGTACGGAGTTCATAGCCAGCTCGTCAAAACCTTCATAAGACTTCTCGCTGGTCACGGCGATCATCTTAGACAGGTCAGGTCGTGGCATCGTATCATTGCTGCCCGTCATTTTCTTTACCTGCTCGGAGAACTTTGCCATCAGGACCTTATTCTCTGCACCGGCTACGATCTTCTCTATGGCATAGAGCAGTGATTGTTTTACATTGACCTGTATCACCGGGTCAAAGACCACCTTGATCTCTACGGCATCTGTGGTGTCGCGCTCGGGACGGTCCATGATGCCAAAGCCGGACATGAGTGACTGGACCACTATGGCTGTCTTGCCATTCAGCCGCTGGGTAGCGTGAGCAGGTATATACAGAAATGCACGATAGTGGCCGCTGCTCACCAGATCCATCCCCGTCGCCTTGGTTAGCGGTTTACCTTCATATTCTTTCACCAGATGAAAGCTGCCGGAGGAGGCCAGCGTCTGCTCTATGTAGTCGCCGAGCGTGTCATGGTCATCATTCACACACACGATATCAAAGCTGAAGTGACGATAGTCGCGGAATGGCACATCCTCTACGAGGGACATGACTGTAACCAGCAGCACCGGCATCAGAAAGATCAGCGCCATGCCACCCGGGTCACGCCTGAGCGTCAGAAATTCTTTCCATATCGTAGCGAGTACCTTCATACGTCTATAGATCTGCCGGATACGGTGAGGTAAACATTCTCCAGTGAATCTGTCCGGTACTTCTGCAGCAGGTCTGCTGTAGCACCTTGCTCTATCAGCACACCCTCACTCAGAAACCCTACGCGCTGGCAGAGTTTCTCCACCTCCTCCAGTATGTGCGAGGAGTAGATGATGGTCATGCCCTTTGCATTCATCTCGCGGAGGTAGGCTATGATCATGGCACGGCTCTGCACATCTACACCCGCAGTAGGTTCGTCCAGTATCAGTAGCTCCGGATCATGCAGTACAGAGGCTATGAGATTGAGGCGGCGCTTCATGCCACCTGAGTAGGAGTCAGCGAGTTTGCCCGCATCTGCTGCCAGGCCAAAACGCTCCAGCAGCGCCATCAGCTTATTATCATCAGGTGCTAGGCCGTACATGCGGCAGAGGTACTGCAGATTCTCCAGGCCCGTGAGCGACGGGAAAAGCGCGATATCCTGTGTAGCCACGCCTACCCTACGGCGCACCGCCGGGCCATGCTGAGCCGGATCATCGCCAAATACTTTGATACTCCCACTGTCTGCACGGAGCAGGCCGCAGATCATCATGACTGTAGTAGATTTGCCTGCGCCATTGTGGCCCAGCAGGCCGTAAACCTCTCCGCGCGCTATGGTCAGCGAGAGGTCGCGCACAGCAGGCTTTGTGCTACCAGCGTATTGTTTGGTCACTTTATCTATCAGGATAGCAGGCATCAGATATTGTCTTTGGCTAACTGGTGAAGGCGGCGAAATATCTTGTCTTCCCTCTCTGCGCATTCACGCAGGATATCTGCCAGCTCGGCAAAGGAAAGTACATCTGTCTTGCGGCTCTTGCACACGCGGCCTGCATAGTAAGCAAAGTCGCGCAGACGGTCACCGGAGGCGGTCAGCTCTTTGGATAGATCATAGAGTTCTGTATTGCCCACTATGCTACTGGCCTCATCGAGAAATGCAGCATAGAGAAAGCGGAAGCCTGCACCACCGGTGCCTATCTCCTCCTGCATCCGTACCACATTGCCGAGGTACTGTATAGCCTTGCGGTCACCGAGTCTCTCAGGCCACTTCTGCAGTCGGCCAGCGAGGTATTTCATGCCCTTGGTACCGAGTATGAAGATCGGTATCTCAGTCATGTCAAATCCGGCACGCGTGATGCCCCGCCAGATAGCATCTTTCTGGTCTATCTCCTTTGGGAATTGCGTAGGGTAGTACATCCGCCCCTTAGGCTCCGCTACGCCTTTGGCAAAGCGGGCACGTATGAGGTCTGCAGCAGAAATGGTAGTGGTGGTTTCCATCACCGGATCGCTGACGAGGTAGTTATTGCCCTCTTTGCCATAGACCACGATGTTATGCGCATTGAAGTGGAAGCGGTATGCATCGGGCAGATAGGTGAGGTAGTACACGGAGGTGAGCATGCCTACAGGTACACCTTTCTCCAGCATCACATCGAGATCGGCCATAGCCTTCTGCTCACTGCTGTAGCTCTTGCTCTCTACCTTCATGCCTATCCGCTTTGCAAAGCGCTTGAAGATAGCGCCCGGCAGAGTGCGGTACGATGTGACGGGTATGCCTCCCATCTTGATAAAGGGGATGTAGGAAAAGAATATACCCGAACCGATACCAAACACCATCGGCTCGCTATAGTTGTATCCATGAAAGCGCATAAGGTTTGACACGACACCATTCTCACAGTGGGCGCTCTGTCTATGTGGGAAATCTATCTGCATCTGGCCCCTCCCTGCCTCCCCAATGGGGAGGTGGAATACGTTTATTTTGTCTTAGTAATATCTTTTAGTTCATCTAGTGATATCTGGAATGCGTACGCGTACTTCTCCAAAGTCTTGCGGCCTAGCCGGCCAAAGAAGAACGGCCGCAGATGCAGCCTGACCACAAATGCCGGCCAGCCTATGTGACCTGCGAGTATGTCAGGAGTCATGAGGGTGCGCTCCATGTGGTAGAGCACCGGGCTAGCCTCTCTGGCCAGTACCTTTTCCTTCGCCTCTGCCACACGCTCACGTATATCCTCCCAGGCCTGCTCCAGCACTACATTCTCAGGCTCCCAGCCCACGCTGCCTACCCCCTTATAGTGCGCACTGCCATCAGTAGCGTAGTACAGTTTCCTGAACTTGCCCTGCAGCATATTTGCATCGTCCTGTGGTACTTCTTCTTCTTTCACTGTGCGTAAACTTAGCGAAAAATGTGCGACTCTGCTGCAGCACATACTATGGCTCAGTGACCGGATGCAAACAGACGCGGCAAAGGATTTGTTCTAAGGCTGCGTGAATATCTTCATCTCGCACTCTGCGGCTACCACATTGTCACACATGATCTGGCCGCGTATCACCGAGGCAGTGAAGATGCTGTGCAGTACCTCGATACGTGTCTGAATAGTCGCTCCTACTGGTGGCAGGTGGTGGATCTTTAGGTTCTTCACCTCGCCTATGAAACCAACTGGTGGTTTGCGTGCCTCGGCACCGGATTCTATCAGCGTGAGTTTGTGCGCGTAGCCCATGCGAAGAGCGGCAGTCTGAGCGATATTCTCTACCATGCCGGGCATCTGGAGGTGACCACCACTTACAAAGATATTATCCGGTGCGATGGTCAGTGCAGATACACTCACCTCTCCCTCATGGTCCAGCAGGCCATCTACCATCACGATGGGCGGACGCTGCGGGATGTATTGTTGCACTTCTTCTTTGCTGACCAGCATATCGTGAGGAACTATTGGTTTGCGAAAAAAACTAGACTACAGTGAGCAGCACATACGCATAGCTGAAGCGTGCGCTCTCAGGGATCATCATGAGGACCTTCTCACCCTTGCGGAGCCGACCGGAGTGGAATAGTTCGTCCAGCATCACAAAGGCCGATGCAGAGCCGATATTGCCTACACGGGTCAGGTTGTAAAACCACTTCTCCGCAGCGATGCCGATACCGATAGCCTGCAGCTCCTCGGCGATCTTTGGCGCAAAGAACTCTGACGAAAGATGCGGCAGGAAATAGCTCACCTCATTCACATCAAGGCCACGACGCTTCACTATATCCAGCAGAAACTTGCCGCCATACTTCACGATATTTTCTCCGAGGAAACGTGTATCCTGCTTGAGCGAGAGGACAGATTTATCGGCCCAGTCGTGCGGTGGCATTTCATTCCAGCCGGTCAGTTTACCTGCTTCGTCTTTGGTAGCGCCTGCATACATACACACAGGCAGCTCATTGGCGTAGCTGCGCTGCTCTATCCATTCTATCTTCAGCGATATACCTTCGGGGCTGGGCTGTGACTCCAGCACGCAGGCACCGGCGCCATCAGACAGCATCCAGCGCAGAAACTCCTTCTCAAAAGCGATAAAGGGATTCGCCTCCAGCTCTTTCAGCCTGTCTGCCTCATCCTGAAACTTATCTGCCAGCATCCAGGCGCTCATCTTCTCGCTGCCGGTGCAGACGGCATTGTCATACACGCCGGCGAGGATAGCGAGGTAGCAGTAACTCATGGCCTGCACACCCGTACAGCAAGAGCCGGTAGTGCTCAGCACCTCTATCGGGCCTATGCCCAGCTCACCCAGCACCATAGAAGCGTGAGACGGCAGGAGCTGATCGGGAGAAGTAGTACCACAGGCCAGTATCTGTATATCATCGGCCTTGAAGCGCTCATCATAGAGCTTCTTGATAGCCTCTTTGACCAATTGTGCGTTGGTATGGGTAGACTTGCCGGATTGATCCAGGGCGTAGTAGCGGGTCTTGATACCATTGCTGCGGAGCACCACGGCGCGGGCCTTGGAGGGCTTGCCATTGATGAGGCCGAGGCGGCTTTCCATCTGGTCGTTTGCCACTGGCTCGTTGGGCAAATAGGACGAAAGGCGCGTTATATATACATTTCTGCTCAAGACAGATGCGGTGGTTAAGGGTGCAAAGGAATAAAACGTTGCTATATCTCCAAAATACGGCTATCAAACAAATGGGGACAAATATCTGTCCTTCTTACCGTTTGTGCCATACCGGAAACTACTGATAACAGGAACGAAGGGGGAAAAGTTCGCCGAATGCAGGAATACTACCGGCCATCCCGAAACCTTGAGACTAACTGAAGGAAGATTGAATACCAACACGCTTACAGGATATTAAAGCCTTCCCCTTGGGGGAAGGTTTGGATGGGGCCTGTATTACCCCCTCAACCCGTTGCTCATAAAGTAGCGGACATCGGCCATGAGCTCATCCTTTTTGAGCCGGAGCTGTAGTGCCGATACGATCATGAGGATAGGCGACAGGATGAAGATAGCGGTAGGCAGCAGGGTCATAAAGAGTCTGACGCGCAGGTTACGGCCCAAGGAACCGATCGGCTTCGCTCCGACAAAGCCTGACCAGATGGAGAAGCTACGCTGGCCCCGGCGCTCCATCAGCACCAGCTCTGGCACGATCTCCACCGCACCCTGAGCATTCAACCCATCTTGTAATGAATCAGTTTCACCTAGCTCTAGCGCACTCTTGGTCAGCCTGCCATATATTTCACATTGCTTTATATCTGCCTCTGAGACACCGGCAGCGGGTAGCAGGCTGGTCTTTTCCTTCCGGCCCCAGAGCAGCCAGCGGAGGATGGTGATCACGCTCACCACGTTCGGGCTTTTGTCTACCAGGGCTACGTTGCCTATCACTTTTGCGCCAAAGGCGGCGAGGCGTTTCTTGACCTTCTCCTGTGCGCCCAGCCACATATTGCGGCAGCCTATCAGGGTCACGACCTTCTTGCCAGTCAGGAGTTTTTTCGCCGCAGGCGTCTGGAGAAAGGACGAGATAGCCGGACTCGGCGTAAGGAACCACGGCTGGTAGGCCAGCACGATGAGGTCATAGTCGCCGTTGACCTTATCAGAAAAAGGCTGCAATGGCAGCGACTGCTCCTTGAAGGTCTCGGGAAAGGCATTGAAGAAAGTAAAGGCAGTCCAGGGAAAGGGGAATTCATTGACCAGCCTGAGCTGCTCATAGTCTACAGAATAGCTCTCATCCGCCTCAAAGGCCCGGCAAAAGCTATCTGCTATATCGCGCATCTGGCCCGTCTGGGAGTAGTAGACCACGAGTACTTTCTTCTTGTCCATGCTACAAGGTTAATGCAAAATGAGGGCACTACACAAAGTTCGCGGAGGAAACACGGAGGACACTGGGATTTGTATAAAATAACTCTGTGAAAACTCCGTGCGCTCTGTGTAGTATGGTATTCCGTGCACTACACGGAGTACACTAAGGATACACAGAGGATATTGGCATTTTATATAAAATAACTCTGTGAAAAACTCCGTGACCTCTGTGTAGTAAAACCTACTTTCGCACCCATGTCTCACCTCCCAGCCCCTACGCCACTGCAACTGATACGCGACCCGATGATCGCCGAGCGCGGTGTAGAGCTATGGCTGAAGCGCGACGACCTGACCCACCCAGAGATACAGGGCAATAAGTGGCGCAAGCTGCGCTACAACCTCGTAGAGGCGCGCGAGGAGGGCCATGATACGCTGCTGACCTTTGGCGGGGTGTATAGCAATCATATCGCGGCTACGGCGGCGGCGGGGCGGCTATTCGGCTTTAAGACCATAGGCATCATACGCGGCGAGCCGACAGATACGCCTACCGATACGCTCCTCACCGCTGCGCGCAATGGCATGCGCATCCTCTGGATGGACCGTGAGCAGTACCGCCACAAAGACGACCCTGACAGCATAGAGAGCCTGCGCGTGCAGCTGGGCCGCCACTACCACATACCCGAGGGCGGCACCAATATACTGGCCCTGCCCGGCGTGATAGAGATGCTGGCTGAGATCAAGGAGGACTACGACTATATCTGCACCGCCTCGGGCACGGGCGGCACGCTGGCGGGCATCGTAGCTGGTCTGTACGGCAAACGCAAAGCCATAGGCTTCTCCGTGCTGAAGGGCAAGGACACCCTCACGCCCACCATCACGCAGCTCATCTCAGACTATACGGAGCAGACGTTTGACAACTGGCACATCACCTCAGACTATCACTGCGGCGGCTATGCGCGGGTCACACCGGAGCTGATAGCCTTTATCAGGAAATTCAAACTGGACCACCTCGTACAACTGGAGCCTGTCTACACCGGCAAGATGCTGATGGGGCTCTACGATATGATCGGCAAGGGTTATTTCCCCAGAGGCACGAGGATCATAGCGGTACATACCGGAGGGCTCCAGGGACTGTGCGGGTACAAGGAATTCTTTAGTGAAAAATGAAGGCACTCAACAAGAGCTGGTGACCTGTACTGCTATTGTAGCTTTCTCACACCTGCCCGCGTAGGCACCACCTCTCTGATAGTGCCATCCGCATTATAGAATAGAGAGTCCACACACATGGAGCGGCTGTAGTATTTCTTCAGGCTCAGCCTGCCACCCTTATGCGTATTGATGTACTTATCTGAGGTATGATAGAAGAGATACCATTGCCCCTTATACTGCGTGATAGAGGCATGATTGGTCACGCTGTTCACCTTGCCCAGCACGACACCTTTGTAGGTGAAAGGCCCGTAAGGGCTATCACCCATGCCATAGAGTATCTTTCCTTTGCCCGAGTAAGAGATATAATACTTTCCGTTATACTTATGCATCCACACTGCCTCAAAGAAATGGTCCGCGCCCCTCACCTGCCGTACCGTATCTGAGAAGGATACCATATCCTCATTCAGTCTTACGATGTTGACCTCATTCTGCCCGAATATGAGATAGGACTTACCATCATCATCGGTGAAGACACATGGATCTATCAGCGATCTGCTCTCCGCCACTCCCGGCGTCTGCCGCGTGATGAGCGCCCGGCCCAGCGGATCATGAAAAGGTCCATATGGCATGTCAGAAACCGCCACACCTATCGCATCTCTATCCACTGGATAGTAGAAATAATACTTACCATTCATGTATGCGCAGTCCGGCGCCCAGGCATATTTCCTGGCCCACGGCAAACTATCCAGACTCAACGCCACGCCATGATCGGTCCACGTCCGCATATCAGTGGTAGACAGCACATGCCAGTCCCGCATATCAAACCAGCGTGAACCTTCTATATCATGAGAGGGATAAACGTATAGTGTATCATTGAAGACGCGGGCCGATGGGTCGGCGGCGTAGATATCGGTGCGGATGGGATTTTGGCAGTAGCAGTCAGATAGGATGAGCAGGGTGAATATGGTGAGTAGAGGTCTCAATATCATAAAAGGCGAAATGGTCATTTCTTAATTCTATACCCAGTATAACTGCCATGCGCATATGATCCAGGAGGGCCTTCTGGATGATCATATGAGGAGGATATATTATTACCATTATTAGAAAAACGAACCGTATCCCAAAACATGGAAGGCCCTTGTGTATAAGTAGCAGTCATAGAGTCATGATATGCCAAATTGTAAGTTGTTGAATTTATAGAAACACGAGATAAGGTATCGCCAAGCATCTTTTTTATAATTATTGTATCCACGAAAGTATCATACCAATGGTATCCGCCGGACTGGCTCGCATTATAATTATCATAACTGCCCGATATAACAAATGTACCTGAAACAGAATCACCAGATACCTGCCAAGGAACAAGAGTAGAATTAGTCGCCTTAGCATTATCTTTTGCGCAGGCCCCGATAGATAGAAACGCAAAAATGATTAAACCAATAAAAACTGATTTTATTGTTGTTTTCATGCCCCAATAATTGTAGTGCTCTAAAGGTAGTGGCTTTTAGTAGAAAAGATAAAAAAATTGACGCAACCTTCCTGCTCAGTCGAAATCCCTATCTAGCGGATAGTAGAAATAATACTTGCCATTCCTGTATGCGCAGTCCGGCGCCCAGGCATATTTTCTGGCCCACGGCAAACTATCCAGACTCAGTGCCACGCCATGATCGGTCCACGTTTGCATATCGGTAGTGGACAGCACATGCCAGTCCCGCATGTCAAACCAGCGTGAACCTTCTATATCATGAGAGGGATAGGCATACAGCGTATCATTGAAGACGCGAGCCGATGGGTCGGCGGCGTAGATATCGGTGCGGATGGGATTCTGACCTAAAAGCTGAAATATCAGAAGTTGCACTATTATGATCAGAAGTATTTTCATGCGTCAGCAATTTGCTTCCGTTAAAAAGAATGAACTATGGATCAAATCCAGATATTGACCGAAATCTATTACAGATGGCCAAAGTTTGACCTAAATTAGATCTAAGAAATTAACTGCATGAAAACGGCAAGCTTCATCCTTCTCGTTCTTAGCTTCAATGTTACGAGGGCGCAAACCCCATCCTGGCGCTGGCTGCAAACGGCAACTTCAGGAGATAGCAGGACTGTTTGCACGGATCGGGATGGGGATATCTACGTAGCGGGGACATACTCCGGGAGTAGCCTGCTCCTGGATACTGATACGCTGACCAGTCCGCCCCAGGGAACTGGTTCTGTCTATATTGCCAAATTTGATAGAGAGGGCCATGTATTAATGGCTTTTAGCGAAGGCGCAGTTTTCAATAGTGGCAATTTCAACGGCAATAAGGGCTTATCCTACACTTGCATAGCAGTTGATCATCAGAAAAACATCTACGCCGCAGGTAGTTTTGTAGGTTCATTTCTCGTAATTCATTTAGATACTTTGGTCAATTCCGATCCATTACAGTATTGCTTCTTTATGGTCAAATACGATAGCTCTGGTCATTTACAGTGGACGCGGGGTGCGGCCATCTCTCATGGTTCTCAGGCCACCGCATTGACCACAGACGACAAAGACAACGTATGTGTGACAGGTTCATTTGTCTCAGCCATCCAGCTCAGCGGACTTAGTCTGACCATTCCTATGGGCTCTTCGGTTTTCACTGCCAGATATAACGCCGCTGGTAGCATACTCTGGGCCAAGGCACCGCGCCCGCAATATATGATGGCTATGAGCAATGCCATAACCGCTGATACGGCAGGCAATGTCAGCCTGACGGGGTATTTTCAGGCGGACAGCATCACATTTGATCAATCCGTTGTTTACAATCCCAGCCCTTATGGGGCCACCGCTACTTTCACAGTGCAATATGACCCCAATGGCAATGTAAACTGGACCGCAGGTCCATGGGGCGGAAACAATAATATAAATGCTGGTAAGGGTATAGTAGCTGATGCTTCGGGAAATCTATACGTTACCGGATACTATCAAGACACCTATATCACTTTTGATGAGGACACGTTAGCAAATAGTGGACTTGTATCGGGTGATATGTTTCTGATCAAGTATAATAAGTATGGAGATGTGATCTGGGGGCGTACGCTGGACGCCAACAGCACAGCAGAGTTCAGAGGCAATGCCATAGCTGCCGACGACTCTGTAAACGTTGTCGTATTGGTATCTTCTGTTGAGGCTAAGTATGTCGTATCAGCTACGAGCGACACCTTGCTGCTGAATACTGCATATGAGAGCACTTCATTTATAGTCATCAGCTATGCTGCTGATGGGAGGCGCCGGTGGATACACCGCGGAGCACATAGTCAACAGCCGTTTACCTCCTTTATACCATATGCCATAGCCGTAGACCACAGTTCAGCAGTATATATATCTGGAAAGGCGGCCACAGGCATCTATTCATTGGGCGGGATCTCACTATACACAACCTCACCCGTGGCCGTCCTGGCCAAACTAGACACGCCGGCAGACGTCATAGAGGGTATTACGTCCGCTACAAAGGAAAACCTGAGTATCTTTCCCAATCCTACTACAGGTCTGGTCACGATTACCCATACTATTCCGTATGTGGTTAGCATTTCAGATGTGACCGGGCGGCAAATAGCGACTTCTCCGGAGACATATACCCCGTCAATAAGCCTTGACTTGAGCACCCTGCCGGCTGGCCTTTACATCATATTTGTGTCAGACCGCTCCGGAGTTCAGACCTCCAAGCGCATAACAATTATAAAATAAATTAATACAAATAAATTTATATATCAACCCATTACAACTCTGCCTCCGGTTCAAAATCATTTCCGGTGATCCTCCCCGCTCAGTCGAAAAACTTGCCCCGGCAGGAAAAGCCGCTCAGTCGAAAAACGACTCCCACTGCCATCCTGTCTTCTAATTTGTACATCCACCTGACAGGATAATACCGCCCATAGTCGGAAAACTTCATATACCTGCCATCATGGCGGGGATTTTGCCGTGGCATAGTCATTGAGTAAAGGGAAGAGACCTTTAAAATTTAAACAACAAACCAAAATACAACAGCAATGGGAAAAGTAATTGGAATTGACCTCGGTACCACAAACTCATGTGTGGCCGTAATGGAAGGAAATGACCCTATCGTCATAGCCAATGACGAAGGAAGGAGGACGACGCCATCTATCATTGGCTTCCTCAATAATGGTGAACGCAAAGTGGGTGATCCGGCCAAGCGCCAGGCTATCACCAATCCTACTAAAACGATACAGTCTATCAAGCGCTTCATGGGTATGAACTACTCCGCTGCCTCCAATGAGATAGGCCGCGTGCCGTACAAGGTGGTGAAGGGCGACAATGACACTGTACGTGTGGACATAGACGGCCGCCTGTATACAGCGCAGGAGCTCTCTGCCATCATCCTGCAGAAAATGAAGAAGACCGCAGAGGACTACCTCGGCCAGACCGTGACCGATGCGGTCATCACCGTACCGGCATACTTCAATGACTCTCAGCGCCAGGCTACTAAGGAAGCGGGCGAGATAGCAGGCCTCAATGTACGCCGTATCCTGAATGAGCCTACAGCAGCAGCCCTCGCCTATGGCCTGGACAAGCAGGATAAGGACATCAAGGTGGCTGTATATGACCTCGGTGGCGGTACCTTTGATATCTCCGTTCTCGAGATGGGCGACGGTGTATTTGAGGTCAAGTCTACCAATGGTGATACCCACCTCGGTGGCGATGACTTTGACAATGAGATCATGCAGTGGCTGGCCAATGAGTTTCAGTCTGAGGAGCGCGTAGACCTGCGCAAGGACCCTATGGCCCTCCAGCGTCTCAAGGAAGCTGCCGAGAAGGCCAAGATCGAGCTCTCTTCATCACAGGAGACTGAGATCAACCTGCCATATATCACTGCGATAGACGGCGTGCCAAAGCACCTCGTAAAGAAACTGACACGTGCGAAATTTGAACAACTCTGCGACAAACTGGTCGAACGTACCCTCGAGCCATGCCGTCAGGCGCTGAAAGACGCGGGACTGAATGCGAGCCAGATAGATGATGTAATCTTGGTCGGCGGCTCGACCCGTATACCTAAGATCCAGGAGGTCGTGGAGAAGTTCTTTGGTCGCAAACCTAATAAGGGCGTGAACCCCGACGAAGTAGTAGCCGTAGGTGCAGCCATACAGGGCGGTATCCTCAGCGGCGAGGTGAAGGATGACATCGTCCTCGTAGACGTGACTCCTCTCTCCCTCGGCCTCGAAACCCTCGGTGGTGTCATGACCCGTCTGATCGATAGCAATAGCACTATCCCTACCAAGAAGTCCCAGATCTTCACCACCGCGCAGGACAACCAGCCATCGGTAGAGATCCACGTACTGCAAGGCGAGCGCTCTATGGCCAAGGACAACAAGACCATCGGCCGCTTTCACCTCGGTGACATACCACCTGCCATGAGGGGCACTCCACAGATCGAGGTGACCTTTGATATAGACAGTAATGGTATCATCCATGTATCAGCCAAGGATAAAGGCACTGGTAAAGAGCAAACTATACGTATAGAAGCTTCATCAGGTCTGAGCAAGGAGGAGATCGAAAAGATGAAAGCCGAGGCAAAGGCCAACGAGGACAACGATAAAAAGGCCCGGGAAGTGGCCGAAAAAGTGAACATGGCTGACAGTTTGGCATTCCAGACAGAAAAGCAGTTGAAAGAATTTGGCGATAAAATACCAGCCGATAAGAAAACTGCGATCGAAAATGCTTTAACAGAACTCAAAAATGCATTAGGTTTGCCTGAGAAAGATCTGGCAAAGATCGATGCGGCATCTGAGGCCCTGAACACAGCCTGGAACGCAGCCTCTGAAGACATCTACAAAGCTCAGCAAGCTCAAGCTGAAGCCGGCGCACAAGGACCAAATCCGGGTGAAGGCCAGCAAGCTCAGGGCGGCGAACAGAACAATGTGAGCGATGTAGAGTACGAAGAAGTAAAAGACAACAAGTAAGACGCCGGGCGTCAGGCTTGGGGCGGCGAAAGCTGGCCCTCGCACCCGCCCCTCGTCCCTCGCATAAAGACGCTGTTGACTTTGTTGCCATGTATTTCACGATACTGGCACATTTTCAGATCCCTCCGCTCCGGCGGGGGGATTTCTTTTTTCAGTCCTGAAACACAGGAGTTAAGCCCATATTCCAAAAGATAAAGGAGTAGATATCTGCCAGCCTATCCAGGTATTTAGCCGGTGTACTGCTGCCATGGCCGCTGTCATGCTCTACCCGCAGCAGGATCGGGTCAGGATTCTGTGCTCCCACCTCATGCTGTAGGGTAGCAGCATACTTGTAGGAGTGGGCCGGCACCACGCGGTCATCATGGTCTGCTGTGGTGATCAGCATGGCCGGATATTTCTTGTGGGGATTTATATTATGTAGCGGGGAGTAGCGGTAGATATTTTCAAATTCGTGCTCGTTGTCGGATGAACCGTACTCCGTCTTCCACACCAGGCCTACGGTAAAGTGCTGGTACCTCAGCATATCCATCACTCCTACTTCTGCTATAGCTACCTTAAAGAGCTCCGGATGCTGGTTGCACACAGCTCCTATCAGCACCCCACCATTGCTGGCGCCCCTGATGGCCAGATGGTCCCGGTCGGTGTACTTTTTGCGTATCAGGTACTTGGCAGCTTCCGCAAAGTCATCAAAGCTATTTTGCTTATTTTCCTGTATGCCGGCAGCATACCATCTGCCCCCGTACTCCCCGCCGCCCCGTATGCTGGCCGAGGCATATACCCCTCCCGCATCCAGAAAGGGCAATAGTGCCGGCTGGAAATCAGGCAGTACACTCACCCCAAAGCCTCCATAGGCATAGAGCAGAGTGGGATGAGAGCCATCCTGTACGAGGCCCTTTTTGTGGATGAGGAACATGGGTACTTCGTCACCGTCTGTAGTGGTATAAAAAACCTGCTCAGTCACATACTGCGTGAGGTCGTGATCGATCTTCATCTCCTGTACCAGTGTCGAGGTGCGGGTAGAGATATCATAGCGATAGATACGGGGTGGGGTGGTATAGCTGCTGAATGTGTAGAAAACCTCAGTCGCAGCTTCCGCACCGGTAAATCCATAAACCGTACCCAGCTCCGGCAGCTCTATATCCTTCTCCTTCCGGCCTCGGGTATCATACACGGTCACGAGATTGTGTACGTCTTTCAGGTAGGTGATAAATATCTTGCCCCCCGCATATTTGATAGAGCTGATAGGATCCCGGGGGGTGATGATCTCTACCATATCCCTGGTCACTGTATCATAGCGCATGATGGCTCCATTCACATTGAGCAAAAAGTACTTGCCGGTGGTCGCGATATAGCTGTACCCTCCGCGGGCCATGCTGGCTTGTATAGGTTTCAGCTTGTGGTCCGACCGCGATTTATAGTAGTAGGCATTGCCACCCCATCCCATAGCATGGTTTGTGATAGACAAGAACAAATATCTTTCATCTTCACTCGTACGTACGGTGTAGTACCGCAGTGATCTGGCTGTATCCTGGTAGATCAGCTTATCTGCTGATTGGTCCGTACCTATATGATGGTAGTATATCTTCTCATTTACGTTTCTGGAGGTCATCTTATTATTGTCATCTAACTGCGGAAACCTGCTGTAGTAAAAACCGCTCCCCTGCCATGCTATCGCTGTATGTTTGGTGCCATGCAGTTCATCTTTGAGTGGCTGCAGCGTTTTGAGGTCCATCACATGTACGGTACCCCAGTCACTGCCTTTATCATAGAGTGTGTAGGTGCAGTATTCTCCGCTGTGAGAGAACTTTATCTCACCCAGGTTTGTCGTTTCATCCCTGGTCAGCTCGTTGGGATCCAGTACTACTATGACCGGAGAGGTACTGTCCAGAGATGCCTGGCGGCATAGGATATCATGCACCTTTCTTTCGTCATGCTGGAAGTAATAATACCAGCCATTCTTGAGTAGCGGTGCCGAGATACTCTTATAGCGCAGCGTTTTGTCCAGTTCTTTGCGCCACTGAGCGCGATATGGGATCTTAGCCAGATATGTTTCGGTGAGCTCATTCTCCTGCTGCAGCCAGGCGGCAGTCTCCGCACTATCCGGACACTCCAGCCACCTGTATGGATCAGGTACTTTCTTGCCAAAGTAATCATCTACCTGATCGCACCGGCGTGCAGAAGGATAGGTGATCTGTGCCCAGCTGCAAAGGGGTAGCAGCAGTATCAGGAGTATGGATGGTTTCATAGCGGGAAGGTGCTACTAATCTATCTCTTTTCTCACAAACACCGGCATGAGGTATTTCTTTCCCCAAAATCCACAGAAACCTGTGGGCACATTACTTGCCTATCTACCCGTGTAGTGATTTACTGACCTCAAAGCAGACTACCATGAAAAAGATATTCTTACTCTCAGCCATCCTCCTCACACTGACCGGCATATCTTTCTCTCAGACCATGTCCCGCTCACAGTTGCGCGAGGGCTTCCTCCGGGCTGTCAAGAGCCGGACGGCACTGGATTCCTTCACACTGGCACTGGACCTGCGTAGCGGACGTACAGCATCCGAAGAATGCTATCTCGGTATGTGCGATGCCCTCCAGATCAGCTACATCAGCGGTATGTGGAGCAAGCTCAAAATGCTGGACCGCTCCCGTATGCACATCGGCAAGGCTATAGCCGTAGCTCCTCAGGATGCAGAGTTGCGCTTCCTGCGCTTTATGCTGGAGCACAACATTCCATCTTTTCTGGGTATGAGTGGCCATATACGTGAGGATGTAGCCTTTGTAATGGAGCACAATACCTTTCTGGACGAAGATGCCGAGATGAAAAAGATGGCAATAGAGTATCTCATCTCTTCGAAGCGGTGCAGCGCCTCACAGACTGCTCTGCTACAGAAGTCTCTCGACGACCTGAAGCGGAAACAGTACGCCCAGCGCTAGGACAGGTGGATAGATAAATTTGGTTTAGCCATATATGAGCGTACATTTGAGTAAACCAAAACTCAAAAGTATGCTCAACTTTACACTCCCGGCTCCCGCCACACTGGCTATAGCTGCACTCGTTCCTACCATCGTTGGCTTTGTATGGTATAACCCTAAAGTATTCGGTACCGCCTGGATGAATGGGGCCGGGCTCACACCGGAAAGCGCCAAAGGCATCAATATGCCGCTGGTCTTCGGCTTGTCATTGCTTCTCAGCTTTGTACTTGCAGCCTCGCTTACCAGTACTGTGATACATCAGTTTGCGCTATTCGGCATGCTGATGGACCACACTCACCCCAATCCGGCTATGGCAGATAAGGGCTCTGAACTCTACGGCCATGTCAAGTATATCATGGACCACTACGGCACTAACTTCCGCACCTTTAAACATGGTGCATTGCACGGCACACTGCTTGGCGTCATGACCATCCTGCCTATCATTGCTACGGGTGCCATGTTTGAGCGCAAGAGCTGGAAGTATATCCTGATCAATGCCGGCTACTGGATCGTCTGCCTAGCCATCATGGGTGCTATCATTTGCCACTTCTTCCCATACCACGAGGCGCTCTAAGCAGCATTCACTTTATATCAGAGCCCGCGTTACTGCGGGCTTTTTGTTTTATGGTGGATAATCCCTCCTCTGGTCCTCATCAAATATTGGTTACTTCGCAGGGCAATGTCAAAACCACTCATACTCGTAGTCAATGATGATGGCATCACCGCGCCGGGCATCCGCGCGCTGGTAGAGGCCGTGCGCCCGCTGGGCGATGTAGTAGTCGTGGCGCCCGACTCACCCCAGTCCGGTATGGGCCACGCCATCACGATCAATAAGCCACTCCGGCTGCACCAGGTAGATCTCTTTGAAGGGATCACCTCCTATCACTGCTCCGGCACCCCGGCAGACTGTGTCAAGATAGCTGTGGACAAGGTCATGCACCGACACCCGGACCTCTGTGTATCGGGCATCAATCATGGCTCCAACTCCTCCATCAATGTACTCTACTCCGGCACTATGTCTGCCGCTGTAGAGGCCTGCCTGGAGGGCATACCTTCTGTAGGTTTCTCTCTTTGCGACTACAGGCAGGAGGCAGACTTCTCCGCTGCAGCACACTATGCCCGCATTGTGAGCCAACAGATACTGGCCAATGGACTACCCAAAGCCACGCTCCTGAACGTGAACATACCACAGCTACCGCTGGACCGCATACAGGGCGTGAAGATCTGCAGGCAGGCGGTGGCAAAGTGGGAAGAGGAGTTTATAGAGAGGCAAGACCCCTACGGCAGAAACTATTACTGGCTATCCGGCAACTTTGTAAATCACGATCATGGTACAGATACAGATGAGTGGGCACTGGCCAATGGCTACGTGAGTATCGTACCCGTACAATATGATCTGACAGCCCACCACGGCATAGCCCACCTCAACGCTAACTGGAAACTCTGATATCCACTATGAGAAACAATCCGCTATCCCCCCACCCTACCATCTATAAATGGGACCGTGCCTGGCTCGGCATCGTGCTGGGTCTCATCGTACCTTTTGCAGGCATATTCATAGTCTATATGATCTCTGTCGGCGCTCATTTCTTTGGAGAGGGACAGCCGGGCATCATCGCCTTTCAGACTATCCTACACTCTATGAGAGATACATCTATGCTGATCCGCTACATGAGCGTGGGCTGCGTGTTGAACCTCGGTATCTTCTACCTCTTTATAAATAAGGATTACTTCAATGCCGGCCGGGGAGTGATACTGGCCACTATGATCATAGCAGTACCCGTCATGCTCGGTATTGTGCGGTCATGGTTCCTGTGAGAGGTCAAATAACGCTATCTTCCCACCGTGAAATACTACATCATAGCCGGCGAGGCATCGGGAGATCTGCATGGATCTAACCTGATCAAAGCGCTCCGTGCGGAAGATCCCGAGGCAGACATCCGCTGCTGGGGTGGTGACCGTATGGCGGCTGCAGGCGGCCATGTAGTAAAGCACATCCGCGACCTTGCCTTTATGGGATTCGTAGAAGTCGTGAAACATCTCCCTACTATACTGGGCAATATCAGCTTCTGCAAAAAAGACATATTGGCCTACGGGCCCGATGTAGTGATCCTGATAGACTATCCGGGCTTCAATTTCCGGCTGTTCCCATTCATCAAGGAGCATGGCTTCACGCTCTTCTACTATATCTCTCCGCAGCTCTGGGCATGGAAGGAAAACCGGGTGAAAAAGGTCAGGCAATACGTGGACCGCATGTTTGTGATCTTTCCTTTTGAGAAAGAGTTTTATGCAAAGCATGGCATAGAGGTAGACTTTGTAGGCCATCCTTTGCTGGATGAATTGAAAGGGACGGAGGTCGAGGGACGAGATAAGACAGCGAATAGTAACATAATTGCTCTGCTCCCTGGTAGTCGCAAACAGGAGATCAGTAAGCTACTACCGGAATACCTCAAAGTCATACCACACTTTCCGGAATATAGGTTTGTGATAGCCGGTATCAGTGGACTGGGGAGAGACTTCTATCAAAAACTGATCGGTGATACAGCATGTGAGGTAAGATGGGATGATACGTATAAGCTATTGAATGAGGCACACGCAGCTATCGTGACCTCAGGTACTGCGACTCTCGAGACTGCACTACACAGTGTACCAGAGGTGATCTGCTATAAGTCCGGAGCTATATCTTACTACATAGCGCGGCAGCTAGTGAAAGGCATCAAGTACATCTGCATCGTAAACCTGATAGCAGACAAACCGGTGGTCACTGAGCTGATACAGCATGATGTGAATGAAAGCAGACTGGTGCAAGAAGTAAGCGGTCTGCTGGAGCCTGCGTATAGGCAAAAAATGCTGAATGAATATGATGAGGTAAAAAGTCTATTGGGATCTGTGGGAGCATCTGCGCGCGCAGCGCAGCTGATGGTATCTTATCTCAAAACTCCTACTCGGCCAGGTCATTGAAAAAAGAACAGACCGGTACTTTAAGTACCTGGCTGATAGTGTAAAGCGTACCCAATGTAATATTGGTCTTGCCGGATTCTATGCGCGAGAGGTTGGACTTTTTGATGTCACTCAGCAGCGACATCTTGCCCAGGGATAGTTTCTTTTCTTTCCTGATCTCGCGGATCCTTTCACCCACCTGCTTTATGAATAGCTCTTTACTCACTCGCTGATTTATGTGTCTAAACTGCAAGTAAAATGCATTCTGTTTTATAACAACAATCAGTTTGTGATATGACCTTTGCTTATACACATTGCTCCAATTTTTAAATAAAATGACCGATAAAGCTTCAAAAACCGCTCTCTGCAAGGGTTTCAGACCACTTCTAATTCATTGATTTATAAAAAACAGCGTCTCTAACATGACTTTTGTCATACCTCTGTGTGAGCAAATACAGTTTGCAGGAAAACTAACGTCAGGGTCATTGATAGCTTAAAAGCAAACCTTGCAGCCGCAAATCACAGCTAATGAGAGACAAATCATCGCCGTTCAAATCAATAAGCCTGAAAGACAAACTGAAGATCAGCAAGGCGCAGCTCAATCATGCCCGTCAGAACCATAAGACATTTATAGATAGCCTGGATGAAGTGATATGGTCCGCCGATGTGCAGAGCGCCCGACTGCTCTACATATCAGCAGCTTGTCTCGATATCTTTGGAGATACTCCCGCCAATCTGATCAAGGACATCAACTTCTGGCAAAAATATGTGGTACCATCCGATCACAAGATATTAGACCTGAAACCGGAAGACTTTACCGCAGGTGAAACAATAAAAAAGCACTACCGCATATCAGTCAATGACGAGATCAAATGGCTGGAGACCAAATTCACACCAGTATATAGTACGAGAGGCCACCTGGTGCAGATCAATGGTGTGACACGTGACATCACCAAAGAAAAGAGAGCACATAAGGCCCTAATGGAGAGTGAGACATTGTTTCGTCAATTCTTTGACAATGCCCATGAGGCGATACTGGTGATGGATGTGGATTCCGGCTTTATTTGCGACTATAATGCCACAGCGCTGCACCTGCTGAAATATTCAGGAACTGACTTTCTCACACAGACACCGGCCACGCTGAGCCCCACTCTGCAGCCAGACGGATCCCTCTCAACACAGAAGGCTGCAGAACTGATCAGGCAGACCATGGACGGACAAAAGCCCGTCTTCGAATGGCTCTTTTGTGATGCGGAAAAGAATACAATACTATGCGAAGTGAGATTGACCTGCATCATGGCCCAAGGCAAAAAACTGATCCGAGGCAGTATCATAGATATCACTGAGCGGAAAAATGCAGAAGCGGAGATCAAAGTACTCAATGAATCACTGGAGCAAAAGGTCAAAGAGAGAACAGCCTCCCTGGCAGAAGCCAATGCTCAACTGGAGTCATTTGGCTATACCGTCTCTCATGACCTCCAGGCACCGCTACGCATCATCAGCAGTATAGCAGTGATCCTTAAAGGGCAGTATTCTGACAAACTGGATGAAGAAGGAAAGGAAATGCTCAACATGCTCACCAATAGTACCAGCCGTATGAGCAGACTGATCAAGGAGCTTCTTGATTTTGCCCGTCTGGGAAATGAAGAATGCAAGCATGAAAAAATAAATATGGCTACACTGGTACAAGAGACTATAGATGAGGTTTCCTTTAGCATGCCGCAATACCGGCCCGCCTATGTAGTAGAGCAGATCGCAGATACATACGGAGACAGCCAGCTGATCAGGCAGGTGCTATTTAACCTGATAGGAAATGCCGCTAAGTACTCATCAAAGAAGGACAATGCGGAGATAAGTATCGGATCGGCGATCAAAGACGGAGTAGTCACCTATCACGTGAAAGATAACGGCGCAGGCTTTGACATGAAGAATGCCGGAAAGCTATTCAGTGTATTCAAGCGTATGCACTCGGACTTTGAGTTTGAGGGCACCGGTATCGGCCTCGCCACAGTCAAAAGTATCATCATGCGCCATCACGGCCACGTCTGGGCAGAGGCTGTCAAGGGAGAGGGTGCGACATTTTACTTTACGCTACCTGTGGCGGCTCCTCCACGTATAGCCGGACCTGCTGGACTGGCAGAGCCATCTATGATCCTGTAGCAATAAAAAAGGCTCCCGTAAAGGAGCCTCTGAGTGGAGAATACCAGATTCGAACTGGTCGCCTCTTGCATGCCATGCAAGCGCTCTAGCCAAATGAGCTAATCCCCCAAGGTGGTGCAAATCTAATCGTTCTTATGATTTCTGCAAATCTGCGCCGCGCTGAAAATGCTATTTGCCATCGCAGTACTCCTTGATATACTGCTCTGCCTCCTTGTTTCCACGTAGCTTGGCCTGATGAAAGTCTGCACAGGCAGCCTCTGACTCCTCCAGTCCTGCCTCTGCCATAGCGCGGATCAGGTAGGCCCGGTCATTTTTGGTATCAGTGCTGAGCACATGGTCCAGGTCTGCTTTGGCATCAGCAAAGCGATGCATCTTAGCCAGAATAGTACCCCGATTGAGATAGGCACGCGGATAAGATGTATCCAGCATGATGGCCACATCGAGGTCCATCAGCGCCTCGCGGTACTTCTTGACATCGCCATAGGTAGTGCCCCGGCTGAAGTATCCCCTGCTAAACATAGGGTCCAGGCCTATCGCTATAGTGTAGTCAGCTATAGCTGAGTCAAATCTTTGCACCTTGACCAGGGTATTCCCCCTGTTATAATAAGCCTCTTTATAAGCTGTATCATACTTTATCGCAGCATTGTAATCCTTGATCGCATCCTCATATTCGTGTAGTGCAGATTTAGCATTGGCCCTGTTGTAATAGGCCTTGGCCCACTGCGGCTCCAGGGTTATTACTTTGTCCAGGTCGGCTATCGATCCTTTATAGTCATGAGTCTGGGCTTTTGCATTGCCGCTTTCAAAAAGCTCTTTGGCGGTCTGCCCCGTACAAGACGCTATGACACTATAGCAAAGCACAAAAAGTATAGTATACCGCGACGTATCGTTCATGATAATAATAGTGGAAGATGCTTATAAATAGAGTATCGCTCAAAATCCATGCGGCTATATTTCGTCGTTATATATCGATGTAAAGATAGGGCATGTACAAGAAAATCCCATTAAAGCCGTATCCTAATGGATGGTATGTACTGGCCACCTCTGATGAGGTAGGCACAGGTGCGATAGTGAGCAAGAAGTTTGTAGGCAAAGAAGTGGTCATATTTCGCACGGCATCAGGCCAGATCGCTATCTCTGATGCTTATTGTCCGCACATGGGCGGGCACTTTGGCTATGGCGGCACTGTAAAGGGCGAATCGATACAGTGTCCCTTCCACCATTTTTGTTTTGATACAAAAGGAGACTGTACTGCTACCGGGTATGGTACCAAGCCCTCGCCACGGCTGAAACTAGACATGTGGCACGCCCGTGAGCGCAATGGCTTCATACTGGTCTACTATGATGAACATGGTAATGCACCTACCTGGGAGGTGCCGGATATAGACCAGAGCGGCTGGAATAAGACCATCACCCGCGACTATGAGCTGGAGAGCCACCCGCAGGAGACCACCGAGAATAGCGTAGATATAGGTCACTTCACAGTGGTGCATGGCTATAGCAATGTGAAACAACTCAAAGAGCTCATGCTCAGTGGCCACTACCTGAATACCCGCTACGCCATGACACGACAGGGCACGCTCCTCAGCCCCAAGGGCAAACTCGCTACCGAGTTTGACGTGCATGTGTATGGGCTTGGGTACTCCTTTGTAGAGGTAGATATACCCGATCTGGGCCTGAAGACGCGCCAGTTCGTCTTTCCCACGCCGGTGGGCGATGGCAAGATCATCCTGAAGATAGGGATGAGTGTCAAATACATCGAAAAGCCGTCTACCGTACACCCGCTGCTGTCACTGGTGCCCGCGCCGGTATTCAACCGGATCGTCTCGCAGCAGGCGTTCAAAGGCTATGCGCATGATGTGAGCCAGGACTTCAAAATATGGCAGAACAAGATCTACATCGATCCCCCGGTACTGGCAAAAGGTGACGGCCCGGTAGCGCAGTACAGAATGTGGAGCCAGCAGTTTTATTATCCTGATTAGATGCGTGAGATACCGGTCATTTTGGTAAAAACAGCCCCGGCAATAAGATATACCGCACTCAACCCAGCACGGAAACCAAGTGGTACCAGGTACCAGATGCTACGCTCCTGCGGCAGGAAGTAGCGGGTAAACTCAGGCCGGGATTCAAGCAGTGTGAGCATGATAAAGATGCGCTTGCGCAGCGGCGACTGTGGATAGGTCACTGCCAGACCGCTATCTATGAGCTTCATATAGATGTGCCAGCGCATCATCCTGTCCCACACGCGCTGCTGGTCTGGTGTGAGTATGGCAAAAAGTTTCTGTACCGCTGCTGCATAATGTTGAACTGTCGCCTCAGGGCAGTCTTCTCCTATCAGATAGCGTGATAGCTTCTGCGCCTCACCGGGTGCTATGTAGAGAGGCTCACTCATTGCCGGCTGATCTTTGAGGCCAAGTACTCGTCATAGCGCATCACTCCGGCACCGGTATGCTGCAGCAGGCTTTCAGCCTTACTGAAAACCTTGCCTCTATTGACATACATCAGCCAGTTGAGTACCTTGCTGTCATTCATATGCGGATGCATAAATGGCTCCTGATCGGTATCTACGTCGTATGGATGGAAATAGCTCAGTACAGCTCCGCCTTTGGAGAAAGTATGCTGCGCCTGACTATTGAGAATGAACGATGGGAAAAACCTGAAGTAAACACCACCACCGAAAGGTACCTTGACAGGCCAGCTACCGATATTCATAGGCAGCTCATAGATGCCATCGTAGAAGCCCTCTCCTTTGAACTGTGGCCAGCCAAATAGCGGATTGGTAGACGGGAGAACACTACTAGAGTAGCTAAACCCAAACTCACGAAGCACGGCATACGCCCATTTGCTCTCCTCGGTCATAGAAAATGTCGGTGCCCGAAAGCCCTTGACAGACGTAGCGCCGAGGCCGGAGAGGGTGGTCATAAAGTTCTCCAGGTCTTTGCGAAACTGATCGGGTGTCGTCTTAGTCAGGTGGATATGGGTATCTGTGTGGCAGGCAGTCTCGTGGCCGCGGCGAATGATCTCGCGGATCAGGTCAGGATAGTCGCGCGCAGTCTTGCCGACTATAAAGAAGGTAGCCTTTGACTTGATCTTGTCCAGCCAGTCCAGGTATTTCAGCGTATTGACAGGTACAGCCTCACGGTACTGATGGCCACCGGGTATGAAGTCGCGCACATCCTCCAGGTCTATACTAAAGAGAAACACATTGGGCTGAGGGGTACTCATCTCTTGATCTGCATTTTGCGCATCTGTGAGAGCTGCTCAGTGACCAGGCCGAGCATAAAGAAGATAAAACCTGACACCACCAGCATGCCTGAGCCTGTACTCACACCACCACCGCGACGGAAAATGTGTATATCCCACAGCACCGCAAAGACCACACAGCACACTGCGATGGTCAGGAAGATCCGCATGGGGTTGAAGAGTATCACCACATTGATGATCTCCATAATGGTCTCATAGGCTGTCTTGACATTGATCGTACTATCACCTGCTACACGAGGCTTGATACGGATAGGCTCCTCCAGTACGCGGTGCCGCTGATTGATAAAGACCAGGGCGATGATATCACTATAGGCCATCGTATCCGGGCAGAGCACTATGTATTTCTTAGCCAGCTCAGTGTTGTATATCTTCATGCCGGAGTTGATATCGTAGATATTCATAGGCATGAGGAAACGTGCTATGCCGCGTATGATAGACTTGCCCAATCCCCGGAATGCTGATGCCTCAGCTTGCCCCTTGCGGCTGCCTACTATCATATCGGCATCGCGCTCTGCCACCAGGCTGAATAGTTTATCTACATCCTCCAGGTAGTGCTGGCCATCGGCATCTATGGTGATCACATAGTCAGTCTCAGCAGCCTGTATCCCAGATTTGATAGCACCGCCATAGCCACGGTTCACTTTGTGATTGACCACTTTGCAGCGCGGCTCATTCGCAAAGTGCTCCTGGAGCAAAACCAGCGAACCATCGCGCGAGCCGTCATTGGTGATGACAAGGCGATAGTCCCGTTCATTCACAAAGCGGATCAGCTCCGGCAATACTACAGGAAGGCTTTGCGCCTCATTATAGCAAGGTATGACGATGGATAAGGTGGGTTTCAATGTCTGTTATTTTTGCTCTTTCAAACCTTTCTCTGCTACTGCCAGGTTGTTTTTGGCTAGCTGTGAGGATGGGTCCAGCTCTATGGCCTTCACCAGTGCTTCACGGGCCTCCTTGTACTTCTTCATGATGTTGTATGCAGAGCCTATATTATTATATGCCGCTGCAAAGTCAGGCTTGAGCTCCAGCGCCTTCCTTGCGGCATCTACACAACCCTGATAGTCTCCTGCATTATAGTACTGTAGCGATAGGTTCAGGTAGCTGTCAGCTGTCTTTGTAGTCTCTGCTGTCTCCTTAGCTATATCCAGCATAGATTTGCCTGAGGCTGCCAGCTTCATGTATTCTGTCGCTTTGGTATCTGATGGTGAAATGGCGAGCGTGGATGCTGCTACTTTTTTCAGTTCCTCGTAGCGCTTTTGTCCGTACAGCAGGTCCATAAGCATATAGCGGCTGTCCAGATTAGCGCCGGACATATCCAGCACGGTATTCAGCATTTTGATAGCCTCGTCATAGCGCCCTTGATTTTTCAAAAAGCGCGCATAGTAATAGTACGAGCCCGGGTAGAGATTGCCTCCGCGATAGACCCCTGCCTTGAAATAATTTTCCGCCTCCTCCTTTTTGCCCAGGCTCTCCTTGAGGATAGCCATATTAACATTGAGGTAGGCGTAGTTTGGCCAGTACTCCAGGCCGCGGCTGTAGTAGCGCTCTGCTCCTGCCATGTCACCCTTGCGCATCAGCGCGAGGCCATAGTTCATGAGGCCGCGACCATTGGTAGGAGATTTCAGCGTGCAGTCATACCAGAGGTTGTCATCATTGCGCCATACTTCATTGCGCGTATGTGTGCCATAGGCATAGCCAGCCAACATCACAATGAGAAACGCAAAGAAAGTCCACTTCACCGCTTTATTGGGCTTGGTGCTTTTCACTACCAGCATCACGAGCAGGTATAGCGACCATACGATAGCCAGTGACAATCCTACAAATGGGAAAAACATACGGTGGTCATTGGTCACCTCTGAGAACGCGACCAGCGAGGTAGGTACATTGGCCAGGAGAAACCATGCCAGGCCAAAGGCAATAGGGCGTGTGGCCTTATACTCTGCAGTGATCAAAGTGATGATCACCGTAAAGATCACAAATACATAACCCAAAATGGCGTACGGATCTACCGCAGACTGAAAGATGACCCAGTCGGTATCTGCATTGAGGTGTATAGGCACAAACCAGGCCGTGAAGTAGTAAAATAAGATATAAGGCTGCGTGAGAATGTAACTGAGCGTATCTTTTTGACCTTCTACATAGGTCTTTGGCTGCATATGGCTCACAAAGAGATAACCCAACACGCATATGACCAGCGCTACAACAGAGGGGATCACTATCTTCTCCAGCGACCTGCCTTTAGTAAAAATGGTAAAGAATCCTGCATCTGCCTCAAACAGGACCATATAGCAAATGAGCAGCGGGCCAAACATCAGCGCAGATGGCTTGGTCAGGATACCGAGGACCACGGGGATGAGATACAAGAAAAACTTCCTGCTCACCGGAGATACGGCGTACATGACCAGGCCCAGCACGACAAAGAAGGTAGACAATGAGTCACCGCGCTGGATGATATAGTTGATGGTCTCCGCACAGACAGGGTGCAGCATAAACCATGCTACCGCAAACAGAGCTACCCAGTCGCGGTATTTATCGTCCACAGCCGAAATAGACAGGATACGGCTGAATAGCACAAACATCAGCACGCCCAACAGAATGAAAAAGGTGAAACTGGTCACATGAAAGGGCACCATGTTCTTCAGGTCATCGCTGAAGTGATAATCTATAGCCAGCGTAGTGGTCAGTACAGGACGGTAAGACTGATTGGGCGGCAGAGAGCTGGAGGTAGTACCGTCTTTAAAGAAAAGGGGGATATTCTTCAGGTCGCGTATGTACGCGTTATTTTCTATCGTATGGGCATCGTCAAAATGCAATGATCCCTGAAAATGATTGGAATAGGTGATACCTACAGCGATCATGATCAGTGCTAGTACTCCCCATATCGTCCCCTTGCTCATCTATGTATGTCTGTTTTGGCCAAACCTACATGAAATTTGGTTAAAAACCACAGCCCGTATAGGGAGTGTCAGTACTGCGTGGATATTTTGTAAGTGGTGCTACTGTGCTCCGGCCTTCAGTCCTCTCTCCGCTGCATCGAGATTGATACGCGCAAAGCGTGACTGCGGGTCCAGCTTCAGCGCCTTTTGCGCAGCAGCAGCAGCGTCTGCATACTTGCCCAGCTTATTACTCGCAGCAGCCAGATTGTTATAGCCTTCGGCAAAGCCGGGCTTCAGCGCCAGTGCCTTTTGGGCATTGTCTATGCAGTCCTGGTAGCGTCCCTCCCGGTACGCCTGACCCGATAGATTGAGGTAACTTTCTGCGGTAGCAGGTACGGACTTCGCTGCCGGTGCTTTTATGAGGTTTTGGTAGTAACCCGCACGACCATCGCCCGGAGAGACAGCCAACACCTCTCCTGCCACTTGGCGCAGCTCCTCTGTGCGGTGCTGTTTATACAGCAGCTCCATCAGCAGTTCACGGCCTTCCACATTGGCCGCTGAGAGCCGGTATGCCGCATACAGATACCGGATGGCGCTATCGGGCTGACCCACCTGATTGAGGTACATGGCGTAGTAGTAGTAGCAGGGAGGGCAGGACTCACGGCCACTCTCTACGGCATGCTTTAAGTATTGACCTGACTCCGTATCTTTTCCCCGTTCATGCTTCACGATGCCCATGTCGAGATTGGCGATAGCGTAGTCTGGTCTCCTGCGCAGTATCTCTGCAAACTGTACCTCTGCCTCCGGTAAAGCCTTGCGCCTCAAGAGTGCCAGTCCATAGTCCAGATGCGCCCGCTCGCTCTGCGGCTCTTTGGCCACTGCATCTGCCCAAAGGCTCTCCTCCGTCTGCCACGCCAGCGTGCGCTGATAGGCACCATAGGCATAGCCCAGCAGACCGATAGTACAGATACCTCCCCCAACATAGTGGGCTACTTTCACATCTTTAAAACGATGCCCTAAAGCATCTATGAGCAGGTAGATAGCCCATGATACTGCCATAGCCAGACCAATATTGGGGAAGAACATGCGGTGGTCAGTGGCTACTTCGTTCAGCGCGATCCATGAGGTGGTCAGATTGGCTATGAGGTACCAGGCGAGGCCAAAGGCAATGGGCCGTGTACGCTCCCGCCTGGAGGCGAAGAAGACAGCAATCACCATAGCGGCTATAAAGAGATAACCCACCAAAGCCTGCACCACAAACGGCGACTCAAAAACCTGCCAGCCATGATCTGCCGCCAGCCACAGCGGTGCGCACCACTCTACAAAGTAGAATCCCAGTATATAGGGCTGCGTGAAGCGATACAGCCACGCGTCTCCCCCACCGGGCTGATAGGTAGCCGGGGTCATTGCATTCACCAACAGACCCGCGCCGATGGCTATCATCATCGCTAGCACTACGTGAGGCCATGGCGAAGCCTTTACGGCTCCTGTTTTCTTTTGCTCGAAGAGCATGATGTAAGCCAGCAACAGTAAAGGGAAAACAACTGCGATGGGCTTAGACAAAATGCCAAGTACCACAGGGATGAGGTACAGGTAAAATTTCCGCGCCAGCGGTGATGAAGTATATAGCAGCAAGCCAGACACGATAAAGAAAGCAGCCAGCACGTCTCCCCGCTGCACGATGTAGCACACCGCCTCTGCACTGAGCGGATGCAGCATAAACCAACCTGCGGCAAAAGCAGCCACGACACCCGCATGCCGCACATCTGCCTGATAGTAGATAGCGCGCAGCAGGAGGAATAGACACAATCCCAGGCACAGGAAGATGATAAAGCTCGTGATGTGAAAGGCCAGCGTATCTGCCGTCCCACCGCCCAGATAATAATCTAGTGCCAGCGTAGTGGTCAGGATGGGTCGGTAGGTCTGATTGCTCGGCTGGGAGCTGGAGGTGCTACCATCTGTGAAGAACTGCGGCACATGGCTCAGGTCGCGGATGTAGGCATTATTGATGATCGTGTGGATGTCATCTATATGAAAGGCACCATGAAAATGCTCTGAGTACACAATAGCCGTGAGCGCGAGGACGATGGCCAGTCCGATCCACTGGAGCTGCTTCATCCCTCTCTGGATTGACGGATCATCAATACGCTTTTCGTCTTGTCAGACACCCTGAAACGCTCGTCTATCCGCTCGCCCACTATCCAGACGACGCGCTGGTCAGACTCAAGTATCCAGACAGCCTCTTTCTGATGGATGGCCAGCTTCTGGTCTTTGAAATACTTGCTGACCTTCTTTTTCTTCAGCTTCATGCCAAAGGGATAGAAGTAGTCGCCCTGCCGCCACGGACGCAGCAGCAGCGGAAATTTCACTTTGCCCAGATCGAGATAAGCGTGTGCTTTCTCTTTATCAATAATAGTATCGGAAATATCTGATTTGTTACACTGCAATGAGAAACCATCCAGCTTCACGAGGTCATCGGGGCCTTCTATATAGATCGCTCCTCTGTTACTTTTCGCCAGCTCTGTGACGATGAGAAAACGCCTGTCCTTGACCACACGCGCCTGCTCAGAGAGAAACTGCTTACCGCTGTCGCTATCCAATGCAGCGAGCATATCATCTATCTGCGCAGCATTGAAACCAAACGGTCTCAGGTATTCAAAAAGCACTGATCGTCTCTCCTTTAGCTGTTGTAGCTTAAGGATAGGGATGTAAACGTCATTACCCCTTTTCAGGAAAAGCTGTTTCGCTATTTTATGGAAGCGGAGCGTGTAGGTCTCCTCTAGTTCCGAGAATATTTTCAGCCTGTCGGCAAAGGCATCTTGAAAGCCCGGATTGATATCAGCTATCAATGGCACCAGATGGTGACGGATCTTGTTACGTGTATATTTAGTGGAAGCATTGGACGAATCCTCGCGGTAGGTCAGGTGGTTTGCTTCGCAAAAAGCAGCGATCTCCTCACGGCTCACCTCCAGCAGCGGACGGATCAGCCTACCATTCTTTGGCAGCATGCCACGGAGGCCTTTGATGCCGGTGCCTTTGATAAAGTTGTAAAGAACGGTCTCTATATTATCGTTCAGGTGGTGCGCGGTGGCGAGGTAGTAGAAGCCATTGGCCTCGCGTATCTCGTGCAGCCATTGGTAGCGTAGCTCCCGGGCAGCCACCTGTACGGAGACCTTGCGCTCAGCCATGTAAGCTTCCGTATCAAACTTTATAGAGAAATATGGTACGTTATACTTCGCGGCCAGTGTTTGGGCCAAAGCCTCATCGCCATCGCTCTCCTCTCCTCTCAATTGGAAATTGCAATGTGCGATGCCAAAGCGTGCACCCAGCTGTTGTAGCACTTCTGCCAGCATCACCGAGTCCATGCCACCACTAAGTGCCAGCAGCACACGCCGCCGGCTTAGGTCTATCTGATGGGCAGCAGCGAGGGCTTTGACTTTAGTGAGGAGTGACATGATGACGCAAATTGCCAAAAAAAACCCACCCAGAGCGCGTCATTCCGAAGTTTTTCAACTATAAAAAATAGATGTGATAAAACTGACCTGTCCCGTACTTTGGTCGGGAAGGAATCCCCCTATACACAGAGGGCGTTGATACGCTACCCTTGAGGTTTGGGATTCCCTCGAAAATAGCTCGTCTATTTTTCACGGGAATTTTCTCCGAATGACGTGCTTCTGGTGAACGTTCACCATTTATGTTTCGTGGTAAAAATGAACGGTGAACGGGGGTAGTCTGGGTCATCAGAGCCGTATACTGTACACTTTCACCAGGAGAAGTGTACGGTGTACGATTGACAGTAGCTCTGCACGGGGCAATAAAAAAAGGCGCTGCCGGGATACGGACAACGCCTTTTTTAAAAGAGGTCAGCAGCTTAGCTGAGGTGCTTGTTGACCAGCTTGGTCATTTCAAACATGCTCACTTGCTTCTTGCCACCGAATACCTTCTGGAGGTTTGCGTCAGCATTGATGTTGCGCTTCTCCTTAGGATCCTGCAGCTTGTTCTTCTTGATGTACTCCCAGAGTTTCTTAGTCACCTCTGTGCGTGGGAGTGGCTTGCTGCCTACTACGGCGTGCAGTGCCTCGCCTACGTTCATAGGCTTCATGAAAGAAGGGTTTGGAGTCCTCTTCTTAGCTGCCTTCTTAGGGGCTGCTTTCTTTGCAGCTGCTTTTTTAGGAGCTGCTTTTTTTGCAGCAGCTTTTTTCGGAGCTGCTTTCTTTGCAGCCTTTTTAGGAGCTGCCTTCTTTGCTGGTTTCTTTGTTGCCATGTACTTGGTTTAAATGGTCAATTAATAAGTCTAAATGTATTAAATAAATCTCTGAGAAATGAAATCTACGATAATAACAATGTGGATATCCTCATAGGGGGCTACCACGGGGGCGTCCGCCCGGCTGGTTTGTCGTAGTAGTTCCTTGCATTTTTACAGGCATTTTATTCCCTCATTTGTTTCTCCCTTGCAGGAGATTTTTTAGTTTTGCGCGCCCCGCCCAGGCGGGACTATTATTCACTAACTGATCAGATATGCCCCCGACGACACATGGTACAGGAGACAGATACACCGGTAGCAGTGCATCCATCGGACATTGCATATCAGATCGCCGAGCTGGACGATAGGGAGAAAGCCTTTGCCTTTCTCCGACTGCCGGCGCATCAGAAATCCATCGTTTTCTCCTATCTCTCACAGTCAGACCAGCACCATGTGCTGCGCGAGCTGGGCAATAGAGAAATATCAGACATCGTGAATGCGATGACACCGGACGACCGGACCAAGATGTTTGAGAACTTTCCCGATGAGCTGATACGCAAGATCATACGCCTGCTGAATGATGAGGAGCGCAAAGTAGCTGTGACGCTGCTGGGCTACCCTCAGGACAGCGTGGGCCGTATCATGACCCCGCACTACATACAGGCACGCGAAAACCAAACCGTAGGCGAGGTACTGCGCAATATCAAGCAGAACGGCAAGCGCGCTGAGACACTCAACACGATCTATGTGGTGGATGACCACAATAAACTGATAGATGATATACAGATCGGAGTCTTCCTGATGGCAGATGATGATACCAGGGTATCTCAGCTGATGGACTATAACTTCGTCTTCCTGCGCAGTACCATGACCAAGGATGATGCGGTAATGATATTCGAGCAGTATGACCGCAATGCACTGCCAGTGATCTCTGAGAGCGGCATACTGGTGGGGATAGTGACCATAGATGACATCGTAGACGTGATAGAGCGGCAGACTACCAAGAATATCCAGAAATTTGGTGGTGTGGAGGCGCTGGACTATCCGTATATCAATACACCGTTTTTCTCCCTCATAGCCAAACGCGCCGGCTGGCTGGTCGTCCTATTCATAGGAGAGATGGCCACCGCTACTGCTATGGGTTATTTTGATGTAGAGATATCAAAGGCAGTGGTGCTGGCCCTCTTCATACCACTCATCATCTCCAGCGGAGGCAATAGCGGATCTCAGGCAGCTACCCTGATCATTCGGGCCATGAGCCTGCAGGAGATCACCGTAAAGGACTGGTGGATCGTCATGCGCCGCGAGATACTCTCCGGCCTCACACTCGGTGTGATACTCGGAGCCATAGGGTTCCTGCGCATCATACTCTGGCAAAAGCTACATTGGTATAACTATACTGACCACTACGTACTGGTAGCTACTACAGTGTTCTTATCTCTTATAGGCATCGTAATGTGGGGCACGCTCTCGGGGTCTATGATCCCTATCGTGCTGAAAAAAGTGGGAATAGACCCCGCCACCTCCTCTGCCCCACTGGTGGCCACGCTGGTGGATGTGACAGGGCTGATCATCTACTTTACGATCGCGGCCATGCTACTCAAAGGGACGCTGCTTTAGTCTCGGTTTTTCCACAAAACTTCCTCCGTTTGTGGTCGTTTTCTGACAGGTCATTTTAAACTGTATGGAGCTAATTGTACAGTCGGTATTGGCACGCTATTAGGCATACTATCAGCAGGTTAATAAAAGTACCGTGATATGAAAAAGATCATTACAATCATCGCCACATCCATCCTATATACCCTCTGCGCCTCGGCGCAGCAAGCAGCCGCTGTAGCAGCCGACGAGCTGGCGTCGGCATCTTCCGAGTATGTATACCCTAAACCAGCCGAACCGATGCGCTGGAAAGATGAAAGGGTCACACAGCGCCGGGAATTTTACAATGCCCGTACTGCCTTTGATCCATCCGCAGAGTATCCCGTGCTGTACGAGCATAGCGCCTCGTCTACATTGGATCCTGTAGTAGAGCGCGGCACTGCCAAGCTGATGGATGGCAGTACTCATGCACAGATAGCCTACTACAATAATGCAATAGTGGGCACTGTGCTGAAAGTGACCAACCCGGGCAATGGGAAAGTGACCTACGCAGTGGTAATAGGCAAAATGCCTCCGACCGATAGCGCCAGCTACAAAATCAAAATAAGCGAGAAAGCAGCACGGAATATAGACCTGAAGGACTATAACACTGTAGAGGTGGTCTGCTATACGCCCCCTGTACATTAGCAGGCTTTACTATCTTTAGGGCAAAACAGGGATACGTGAAAAGCTTTAAAGGTAAAATAGCCGTGATCACAGGCGCAGGCTCAGGCATGGGCCGCTCCATGGCTGTACAGATGGCCGCAGAGGGAGCTATTGTGCTCCTGTCAGACATCAATGAAGCGGGTCTGGCAGAAACACGCAAACTGATAGGCAGCGGCCGCTGCAAAACCTACAAGGTAGATGTAGGTGACAAAGAGCAGGTATATGCGTTTGCCGGGCAGGTGCTGGCCGAGTATGGCTACATAGATGTACTGATCAATAATGCCGGCATAGCCATAGGCGAGGCCAGCCTGATGGAGATACCGCTGGAGGATTTTGACAGGCTGATCAATATCAACCTATGGGGCGTGATACACCATACACGCGCTTTTCTCGATGTAATGCTAAAAAGGCCCGAGGCAGCTATCGCCAATACCAGCAGCGTTTTTGGGCTGATGGGTATCCCTACCCAGATACCTTATTGCATCAGCAAGTTTGCCGTGCGCGGTTTTTCAGACGCGCTCAGGCTGGAGCTCAGCGGTAGCAATGTATCCGTGACCTGTATACATCCTGGGGGTATAGACACCAATATCGTAGCCAATGGCATACACTATAACGGCAAGAAAGATGTGACCGTAGAGAAATTTAAAGAACTCGTAATGACAAGCTCTGACAAAGCAGCTACGATCATCCTCAATGCGATACGCCGCAAGGCCAAGCGTGTGATGGTAGGGCCGGATGCAAAACTGATCCGTGTCATGACGCAACTGGCACCGGGAGTGGTAGACAGAGAGA
Organism: uncultured Chitinophagaceae bacterium; assembly: GCA_964537475.1. GTDB lineage: Bacteria > Bacteroidota > Bacteroidia > Chitinophagales > LD1 > UBA1941. Next base: position 114,062 of record CAZIBY010000002.1, read on the forward strand.
TATTACGGCGGCGGGCTAATCTGAGTCTTTGAAAACACTTTGAACCATATAGATATACAACTTGCTGCAGATCTATGGCCGATAGCAAACAGTACTTTGCGTTTTCTACGTTCTTTGCAGTGAATAACTAATTCCTTTTGCGTTTCCGCGTTTTTGCGGTTAAGGTTATGTTAGCGGCATGATCAGGATATACGGCATCAAGAACTGCGACACCATGCAGAAGGCCATGAAGTGGCTGGATGCAAAAAAGACACCTTATGAGTTTCACAACTATAAGGATTCGGGTATAGACAAGGCTACGCTACAGACCTGGTTGGAGCACTTTCCCACGGATCGGCTGATCAATACCAAAGGAACGACCTACCGTGCCCTCACGGACACGGAAAAAGCAAGTATCAGTAACAAGGCCAAAGCGATAAACCTGATGATCAAGAATCCATCTCTGATCAAGCGACCGGTATGGGACCTGGGCGGTGGAAAGTTCTTTCTCGGGTGGGATGAAAAGGCGCTCACCGAATTGATCTAAGAAAGAACCTTTCTACCTGATTACCATAGTACTTACCCGTACTAATTACGCTATTTCTATCACAAAAGACTCGATCCCGTCACCCTGAGGGGACGTTAAGCATGTACCTTTGTCATCGTAATATTTAATCACTATCAAACTCTACCACTATCATGAAAAAGATCATCATTGCTGCAACCTCGGCCATCATACTTCTGGCCTCCTGCAATAAGAACAACAATTCCACTACCTCAAACCCCAATGACAAGACGCATATACAGTTTGTCAGCGCCTCTCCGTCCGAACAGCATCCTGACCTGTATCTGCTGGGTAGCAGCTCGCCTCAGGTAGCTGACTTCTACTACTACCTCCCTACCGGCTATGATCAGCCTCGCATCGGAGATCTGACCGTCACGATCAAGGATGCTGCTCACGGCACAGTACTCAGCTCAGGCCCTCTCGCCTGTAGCAAGGATTCTTTCTACACCTGGTTCCTCTATGATACTTTCCCTAATCTGAAAGCCTATCTGACCACTGATGTGCGCCTCACCTCTATACCAGCCAATAAGGCGGCAGTAAAATTTGTAAATCTGTGCCCCAATGGTGGTAACCTGCACTATCGCATACAGGGCGGTGCAGACCTGAGCACAGATCTGGGATATGCAGGTACTACTGCTGCTACATCCACTACCCAATACCTCCTCATGGATACCGGCTGGCAGAATATAGAAGTAGTGAATAGCAGCTCAGTAGTAGTAAGTTCTTTCCAGAATTTCTATGCGCGTACCGGAGCTTACTACACACTCTGGACCACTGGCTACGTGGGTGGTACGGGCGACTATGTGCCGTATACAGGCTGGACAGAGGACCACTGATCAAATCCTCGCCACGCCGGAGATGGGTTTTGCTACCGAAATATGGATGAGAAGAGAGCGCTAAAGCGCAAGCCTGCATTAATCGATATCTTCAATCAATAGGAGCAGGCTGGCTGAGTGCCATAAGTGTATCTGCAAGCAGCACGGTATAGAGGTCAGCCCCCCTATAATTAAGATGTGTGCTATTGAAAAACATATTATGGGTAAAACGCCTGTCAGAGTAGTAATTGAGCTCAGGTATATGATACTTCCTTTCTATATCCCGAATACAGCTATAGAAGGTGCGGGTATTGAATGTATCTATATCATGAACTCCATATATGGGCGCCATCAGAAAAAACACCCGGCTACCTTTTGATTCGCAGTAGGCACAAAGACCATCCAATTTGACAAAGTTTGAAGCATGATAATCAAAACTAAGTACAACACTATCATCTTTCCCTTTGTATGCGCTGGTATAAATAGGTTCAAAGCCTTGCCTGTCAAAAACACTGTCACCGGACTTGTGGTCTGCGCCCCAAGCACCTGCTGCGACACCTTTCAGATAGTCATCTATGTCAGAAATGGCTAGAAATGGAAGCCACCTGCCCCGGCGTAGCCTGGCATCCGTACACTCCATTTGATGTGTTTCGTCATCATTCAGATATGGATAATACATGGGATAATAAAAAATCTCGGCCTCCATCTCCATAGAAGACTGATCTATATTTATATATATATACCTGGGCGCACCATGTACTTTTATAAATTCCCTGGTAAGCCAATCAACTGTGGTAAAGCCAGCCCCATCTATTCCGGCGTTGTAGGTCTTATATCCGGTTTTAGATTGAAACAGCTGCACATCCACATTTCTGGAGATGCGTGATGAGCCGGAAAAAACTACCGCATAATGTGTAGTATCATAAAGTATGTACGATATTTTGCCGGGCTCCCCCTTCCTGCAGTGCCGCAGGCCCGCACACGTCACGTAATAGTAAAAAGAGGATAACCCGATGCTGAGTACCAGTACCAGAACGACCTGTCTGTAAAACCTCTTTTTCATCAAAACTGAAAATATATAAACGGCTGCTCCTGAAATACTCCAAAACACGCGATGAGCACTAAAGTAACAGTGCAAAAGATGGCATCTGCCGTTGCTCTGGTATCAAACCAGGACAGTACCGGATCTGTAATGCGCTCTATCATCATCATATAAATGCACAGTACCAGGCTGATCGCCACAGAAAATGACCCGAAAAATTCCAAAGGTGTAAAAACAGAAAACGCTTTGTCAGGAGTTATTATCCTGGACAGTATCAGGCAAGCCTTGTCCATGCTATCGGCCCGGAAGAATATCCATGCCATACTCACGGCCGCAAACGTGAGTACCCAGCCTGCCATGATCCTACCAAGGCTGACCTGAGGAGGAAGCACCCTCTGCCACGCTATAAAAATGAAATAGAAAAGTGCATGAACAGCGCCCCACGCTATAAAGGTACGATTGGCACCATGCCAGAGACCGCTGAGAAGAAAGACAATAAGAATATTTATATAGAGACGGCCATAACTACCCCTATTGCCACCAAGGGGAATGTATACGTAGTCTCGAAACCAGGTGGACAGGGATATGTGCCAGCGTCCCCAAAATTCGCGTATATCAGAGGCAAAATACGGACGTGTAAAATTGGTCATAAGGCGAAATCCCATACAGCGTGCTGCTCCCAGTGCGATGTCGGTATACCCCGAAAAATCAGCGTATATCTGAATGGTAAAGGCTAAAACTCCCACTAGTAACTGCAGATTGTGAAATCTGCCAGGATCATCAAATATGGCATTGGCATATCCTGACAGCCTGTCTGCTATTACTACCTTTTTAAACAGGCCCCACAACATAAGACGCAAGCCGGCAAGCAGGTTTTCATATTTCAATACGACCGGCTCGCGAAATTGCGGCAGAATGTTTTGAGGCCGCTCTATAGGTCCTGCTACCAGCTGTGGATAAAACATAACGTAAAGCGCATATAAACCGAGATGTCTTTCGGGCTGTGTCCTACCCTTATACACTTCTATGGTATAGCTCATCGCTTGAAACGTATGAAAGGACAGGCCTAGCGGCAGCACTAGCTGAAGATATGGCAAGGGAATCCGGGCTATATGAAAATATGCGAGTAGTATACCGGATTCGGCAGCAAAAAAGTTGTAATACTTAAAGAAAAAAAGGACTCCGAGATTTAGGGCTATACTAATACCAAGATAAAGCTGACGCTTTGCCCCCTGGTGACGCGCAATAAAAAATGCCACAGTATCGTCTATGATGATGATGGCGGCCAATATCAGGATGTAAGCCGGCATGAGCATCATATAAAAAAAGCAACTCGCTATCAATAGCAAAACCCACCTGAAGGAATGCGGTAACCAGTAGTAAAGGGTGGTCACCACAGGAAAGAAGATCAAAAAGGAACAAGAATTGAAACGCATACGCAGGTAGAAACGAATATAAAAGATATTATAAATAGTGCAGCCCCTGCATGAGGGCAGCCCAGATTCTTTTACTATACTAGCATCACAATCAGAGATATGAAAAGTATTACTGTCTTCTGCGGAGCCAGTGCCGGCAGCGATCCGATCTACATATCCGTAGCGCGAGTGGTGGGCGCGACGCTGGCTGCCGCCGGTATGCGGGTCATATACGGAGGCGCCTGTATAGGCGTGATGGGTGCTGTGGCTGATGCAGCCCTGGAGGCGGGTGGCCATGTAGTGGGTGTGATCCCCTATTTTCTGCGTAGCAGAGAGGTGGCACACTATGGCCTGTCAGATCTCATCATCACCGAGACTATGCACGAGCGCAAGATGAAGATGCAGGAACTCTGCGATGGCTTTATCGCACTGCCGGGAGGTTTTGGTACGCTGGAAGAGCTCTTTGAGGTGCTGACCTGGGCACAGCTAGGTCTGCATACCAAGCCTATAGGCCTGCTGAATACAGACGGCTACTATGACAGCCTGATAGCGATGGCAGATGATATGGTGACACGTGGCTTCCTGAAGCCGACGTATAGAAACATGCTACTGACGAGTGATGACATAGGCGACCTGCTGCATCAGATGCAGGCCTATACCGCTCCGGATGTGGAGAAGTGGCTCACGGACGAGACTACGTGATAATTTACTTACTGTTTACGCTGATCTGGTTTTCCAGCGTGGCGCGGTCAGTCACGCCGAGCTGACGCCAAACTTCCTTGCCATTTTTGTACAGTATGAGCAGCGGTATGCCGGTGATATGCATAGCGTCTGACACTGCTGGATTTTTGTCTACGTCTACAGCGAGCAGTTCCACTTTATCCTTATTGGCCTCTGTGGTTTGCTCTACTATCGGTTTCAGTATCTTGCACGGGCCGCACCATACAGCGCTGAAGTCTACCAGCACCAGCTTGTCTGCTTTAGTATGCTTGAGATAATCATCAAAACTCATCCCCTTGGGCGCGCCGCCCTGGGTACCAGCAGGTGTCTCTACGGGCAAACCGGCCTCATTCCAGGCCAGAATACCGCCGTCCAGGTTGTAAACCTGCGAGAAACCCTTACTGCTGATGAGCGCAGCCGCCTTGGTACTGCGACCACCTGACAGGCAGTAGACATAAACGGGTTTGGTCTTATCGAGCTTTTCTATTTTATCTATGAAGTTGTCATCGTTGAAATTGATATTGACAGCCTCCTTGAGGTGCTTCTCTGCATACTCCTCAGGTGTGCGTACATCTACGAGCTGTACTGCCCCTTCACTTATCTTTTTGGAGAAATCGGCGGCTTTAAGGGTCTGGTATTTCTGGCCGCCAAACAGATTGCAGGAGGTCAGTACAAAAGCTATGACGAGGGCGTAAAGTGGTTTACTGGCTGACATATATCTATTTTATCCTTCAAAAATACACTAGTCCTTTAAACAAAGCAACAGGAATATCCACCGGTCTACTGCATCAGGTCACCCTCTATCCAGTGCCTGAACTCCTGCGCTTTCTCGCGGCTCACATCTACAGGGGTATCATGGCCCTTCACTTTGACCTCCACTTTGCCGGTGTAGTGCTTCTGCAGGCTCTCTACAGCCTCTTTGCAGATCAGGGTCTGCCTGTTGGCCCGGTAAAATTGGGCGGGGTCAACGAGTTCTTCTATCTCGTCCAGTGTATTATAGTCAGTCACGTATTTCTGCCCGTCACCGGCCAGCAGGTAGATGATCTGATCTTTGTAGAATGCGCTGATCTGGTCCTTGTGCACTGGGATATAGCCGGAGCGGTGATGCACCAGGAAGCGCTCTTTATGCGGGATCTTCTTGCCAGTGGCAAACATGGCGATCAGGTCATTGATCTCCGGCTGCTGGCTGCTGCGCTCCTGATATAGCTTGCGAAACTTATCCAGCGCACGCTTCAGGTCAGCCTTGTCGAGCGGCTTGAGGAGGTAGTCCAGGCTGTTATACTTGAACGCCTTGATAGCATACTCGTCATAGGCCGTAGTGAATATGACGGGCCGGTCCAGCTCTACCTGCTTCAGGATATCAAAGCTGACACCGTCGCCCAGCTGTATATCCATAAATACCAGATCCGGATGCGGGTGGCTATTGAGCCATTTCACCGTACCCTTTACGGTGTCTGTCACCGCCAGCACCTCTACATCAGGGGCCAGTTCCTTCAGCATGCGCTGGAGGTTTTTGGCTATCAGGGTCTCGTCTTCTACTATCAGTACTTTTATCATTGCTATGTCAGATTAGCGGTATATGTACGGCAAAGGTAGCTTCCGTTTGCGTCACGATCATTTTCTTTTCTATCAGCACCTCATAGAGACCGCGAAGGTTTTCCAGCCCTTGCTTATTACTGGTATCTATGGTATGCTTGATCTGTAGGTTGTTTTTCACGATCAGGTAGTCCAGCTCGTCATAGATGTCTATCACGAGCGGATTATCGCGGCTGGTCACATTATGCTTGATGGCATTCTCTATGAGTATCTGGAGGGTCACGGGCAGTATGTGCCGCTCCAGTGCCTGGTCACTGAGACTGATGGTGATAGCTAGTCCATCAGCGAAACGCGTAGCGAGCAGCTCTATATAGTTCTCTATAAAGCGGACCTCTGTATCCAGTGTCACTACCGTCTTGTCCTTATTCTCCAGCACATAGCGGTAGACTTTTGACAGATGCTGAAGAAACTCAGATGCCAGCTGCGGATTCTCATAGATCAGCGAGTTGAGCGAGGTCAGCGAGTTGAAGAGGAAATGAGGGTTGAGCTGGTTTTTCAGATTGTCATATTGCACGGTGGCTTTCTCGCGCTCAAGTGTTTCCTTTTTCAGCTCTGTCTCGCGCCACTTGTGAAAGAAGCGGAAGCCAAACATGGTCAGAACGATAGTAGCTATGAAAAGAATATGTGCGGCAGTAGCTACTATATACAGCTCTCTGGTGACGGGTATGGGCAGATAGCTGCGCGTGAAATGAAATATGATCTGCCGCAGGGAGAGTACGATAGCGAGCGAGATCACAAACTGTATGACCAGGCGTAGCATCAGGCTGCGCTCATATGGATAGAGCCGATCCAGCACCAGGTCTACCACGCGCATAGAGAGGATGATCACCACCAGTACGATCAGACCAAAGATGCTCCCCTCTACCTGCCAGGCGGTACTCAGGCCTGGGAAGGTATAGATCTTTAGCACCGTGAAGAACAGGTACAGGCAGCCGACCACGAGCCACAGTAGTTTTCTCTCTTCCTTTATCATTGCTTTATGATCTCTCCGTCTTTCATCTCTATGATGCGGTCCGACTTCTGCGCAAACTCGGGATCATGTGTGACCGCTATGATCGTCTGCCCCTTATTGGTGGCCAGGTCTTTCAGTATATCAAATACGATCTGGGTATTAGCTGTGTCGAGATTGCCTGTAGGCTCATCGCCCATGATGATGGTGGGGTCATTGATCAGCGCCGGGGCTATGGCTACACGCTGCGCCTGGCCTCCGGAGAGCTTGCTGCTCTGCTTCATGGCATAGTCCTGCATATCCAGCATCCTGAGCTTCTCATAGGCGCGGTCCTTGATCTCGGACTTTGAGTACTTGTTCAGCTTTTCTGCGGGTAGCATCACATTCTTCAATGCAGAAAACTCCGGTAGCAGAAAGTGAAACTGAAAGACGAATCCAATATGCTCATTGCGAAAGGCTGCAAGCTGTTTCTGTTTTTGCCCTGTGAGCTTTGTGCCATTGATCTCTATTTCTCCTTTGTAGTCTGTATCCATAGTGGAGAGCAGGTAGAGCAGCGTAGACTTGCCACAGCCGGACTTGCCTATCAGTGATAGAAACTCCCCCCTGCGCACCTCAAAGCTGATATCCTTGAGTACGTGAAACTCCTCCGGCTCGTAGAAGTATTTATTGACCTTTTTTGCTCTCAGTACTGTCTCCATTGCATTGCTTTCATTATCCTCTCAATATCGCCACAGGATCTATCTTGCCCGCCTTGAGGCTGGGCATCAGGCCGGCTATCAGCGTAGTGAGCATACCAAATACGACCCCAAACACGTAGTGCCTGACGTGAAATGTGACAGGGAAATGCGTGATGCTCATAAACTCATTCTTGGGGAATGGAAGGTTGTAGACGCCGTTTGACATGGCATAGCCGAGTATCAATCCGAGCAGCGCGCCAAAGAGGCCGATGGTCAGTGACTGAAAAAGGAATATCTGTATGATATCCGACCCTGCGAAACCCTCTGCCTTGAGGATAGCGATGTCCTTGAGTTTATTCTGGATGGTCATGTTCATGATATTGTAGATGCCAAAGCCGGCTACTACCAGCAGTGTAAAGCTGATCACGATGGTCATCATATTGCGGATGGTGATCGAGACCATAGCAGAGGCATTGGCCACCTGCCAGTCTTCTGATTTGTACCCGTATTTCCGCGCAAAGACCGCTGCCAGTTGTTTGGCTTTGGTGTAGTCCTTCATCTTGATATTGATGTCGGTCACGTATTGATTGTCCTTGCCCAGTAGCTGCTGCACATTTTTCAGGCTCACATAGCTGCGGATATTATCCAGAGATCCGATACCAAACTGGAACGTACCCACCACCCGGAAACTCATAGAGGTGCCCTGCGGGGAGGCTAGGGTGACGAGGTCACCTACGCTGGCATTGAGCTTGGTAGCGAGGCCATGACCGAGCAGGATACCATTGTCTACTTTCATCAGGTCTTCTATAGCCCCAGTCTTCATTTTATCCTGCAGATTGGTCAGCTTGGCCTCCTCCATGATGTTGACACCATTCAGCGTACCTGGTATCTGTACGGGACCATTATTGTAGAAAACCTGTGAGGATAACTGAGGCGATACGGCCAGGATATTGTCAAAGGTCTTGATGTCTGATACGATCTGCTTTGGATTGTGGATATTGGGAGTGATGTCTTTGGGCTTGGGGTGATGCACGATATTCAGCATATGGCTGGTATCAGACACCTGGTCCAGTATAGAGTGAGAATAATCAGTCTTGATGTCATTGTATATATGAATGTCAGGCGTGGAGGAGAGCAGCGTATCCTCCAGGTACTCGTTGAAGCCATTCATAAAGGAGATCATGAGCAGGTACATGCCGATGCCAAAGGTGACACCCATCATGGCTACCAGGGTCTGCCGCTTTTTAGCGAGCAGGTGTGTACGTGCTATCTCGAGGTTTACACCGATCATACGCTGGGTTTATTCCTTTGGTAATACGATCTCATCAGACTCTGTGATACCGGATAGTATCTCTATATCGGTCATATTCATGAGGCCGCGCTGGATCTTTACAGTCTTATTGCCGCCTACACCCTTTACTATCACTTCATCTTTTGCACTGACCGCCTGGCGCGGCAGTACCAGCGCGTTATCTTTGGTAGCTATCACGATATTGGCCTCTACCGAGGCGTTGATAAAGCGCAGGCCCGGATCCTGGTCAAAATCCGCATCTACACGGAATGACTGATTGTTGCCATTCATATTCGGATAGACCTTGGTCACATGCGCCTTGTACACCTTGTCTGAAGATATATCCATTTTGACCACTACCTCCTGCCCTACCTTCACACGGCCTATGTCCTGCTGGTCTACAGCCAGCTGGAGATACTTGCTACCCAGCTCACCTACCAGCGCTACGGCATCATTGCGCCTCACCGCCTCACCCAGCTCCTTATAGGTCTCATAGACCTGGCCTTTGATCAAGGACTTCAGTACATAGTTAGACAAGTCCTGACCGGAGGCGGCCACCTGTGCCTGTGCATTCTGCGCGTCTACAGACAGTTGCTCTTTGGTCCGCCTGAGGGCTTCTTTGGCGGCCCGTAGGTTATTTTCGGAGACAGTGAGCGCAGTAGCAGCCTGGTCATACTGAGTCTTGCTCACAGCACCCGCATCATACATATTCTTCATCCGGGTAAAGGTGGTCCGGTCATTTGCCAGCAGTGTCTCAGCATTATTGATCTTGATCTGCAGGTCCTGCAGTACCGGAGAGTTATCCTTCGCATTTTCTATGGCCAGCCTGTAAGCAGATGAGCTGGCACCCAGCTTAGCAGTAGAGGCATCGCTCTGCACACGGTACAGCGCCTCGCCTTGCGCTACAGTATCGCCTGCCACATGATATTTGGCCACGATATTGCCATCGGTGAGCGCATAGACCTTGTACATATTGCGCGCCGCGACAAATCCCGACGCATACACTGCCTCAGTGATAGATTTGTGCGAGGCGTGCAGGTTCTTTCCCCTATTGCAGCTCCCTGCGGTCACGATCAGCGCTACCGCCACAGCACCGGCTATCAGCCCGCGCATCATACCGGCACGTTTACTTTTTATCATAGCTATTGATGAGTTTTATTTTGTATTGTGAGGTCACATAGTCTGCCTCGGCCTGCAGCATCTGCTGCTGTGCGGCGAGCATTTCATTTTGCACGTTCACGAGATTGTCATAGGTCAGCGATTCATTCTTGTATTTGACCAGGGCCAGATCATAGTTTCTGTTGGAGAGCGATAACTGCTGCTGCCGTGCTTTGAGATCACTCTTTGCTTTCACAAAATCCAGCACGAGGTCCTGATCTTCCTTGGCGGTCTTGAGTTGCGTATTCTGCTGGTCCAGCACTGCTATCTGCTGGTTGAGCTTGGCCTTCTGCACACTATAGTACTTGATGCCTCCGGCAAAGACCGGCACATTCAGCGTGAGGCCGATGGCGCTGGCCTTGTACCATTTTTGCGAAGCATCGGTGAATCTGAAATTGTTGTTTAGTCCGGTCACTCCATAGTTGGCAAAGCCGGACAGCTCCGGCGCAAACCGCAGCTTCTCCCGGGTAGATGACATGCTGGCGATCTGGCTGCGCAGCATGCTTGTGCGCAGCTCGGGACGAGTGTACATGTTAGCCGTGATGGCCTCGGCCAGGGGGATATCCTGTATCACCAGTCTATCTTGTATCACTAGCTTATCGGTCACATTCATGCCGGCTATCAGTTTGAGGTTGTTCAGCGCTTTCTCCATCAGTACGCCGCTCTGGCTGAGCTGATTCTCTGCCTGTAGCCGTGCAGACTTGCTCCGATTCAGGTCCAGCTCATCTATATACTGATTGTCAAACCTGACCTGTGTAATATGCAGCAACGTGTCAGCATTCTTCAGGTTGCGCTGGCTAAAGTCAAAGTTGCTCTGATAGAGCAGGTAGAGATAATATGCCTGGGCGATGGAGAGCTTGATCTGCTCTGTGCTCAGTGCCGTATTGGCAGCCGCCAGTTCCTGATTTTTCTTTGCGATAGTGAGGCTCTGAAAGTTGCTGGCGTTGATGAGGTTCACGTTCAGGTTGCCATATGGGTTCAGCACATACTTTGATCCAAAGCGAAACTCCTGTGTGACCCCGTTGAAAGCCACGATCTGCGTATTCAGTATCAGGTTATCGGTCAGGGTAGCGGCAGCGTTAGCCGTAGGCAGCAGCGGAGCGATGGCGCTGTTCTTATTCTGCTCCTCCACTTTCTCATTCAGTATAGCCTGCTGCAGGGATGGATTGTGCTGCAGGGCATAGTCTGTGAACTGATCCAGGCTGACAAAGACCTGCTGCGCACGCAGGCCTCCAAGACACAAAAAGAGTAAAGCGGCTGTGATCCACTTTGTCATGATCCTTATTTTGAGGGGCAAAGTTACCCGTTCATAATTGACAGCCAATGATATTTCTCCGAAGCATATAAAAACGTCTATGAATGGGCAAAGCATCTATTCAAATGGCTCCTGATCATATGCTATGATGCCGAAAAACCTATATTTAGAGAGTGAAAACTTCAGGTAAGCAGCCACAAAGTGTCGCTCAGTTCTTTTCCCATCATTTCTGGGTGCTATATTTTCTGTCTATCCTTTTACTGATCCTCGTCAGTTTTCACAGACTGGTCGGTATGCTACCCTCTCCCGTTGTTATAGACGGGCAAAAAACTGGTAATGCCAATATACATCGCTTTGGCAGACCGGGAGCCCAGTATGGAGTTACCCTTATTTCTGCACCGATCATAGAGTTTGATTATAAGGGTCAATCCTACACTATAGAAGGCGGCTGGGAGGAATCACATGATCATGAGCCTGTGTCTGTAATAATGCCTGATGGTGATCCAGAATCCGCGCGCGAGTTGTCGGTTTTCGGCTTGCTGGATTTCAAAGGAACCAGCTGGGCATATATAGCATGGCTATTTCTGGCGGGAGGTATCTATGCACTGGCCAGCGAGGACGATCATTTTACAGTAGGCAACTTTCGTATCAGGAGGCTGAAGCTACCTGCTTTCGCAGGACTCGCAGCGGTGTGCATCACTGTGCCGCTGTGGCCTTATATGGACCTGATCCTGTTTGGCAGGACGGTGCAGGGCACGATTACAGATGAAGAGCGCTATACTCATCAGCATTACCAGCGGATCATAAGCTATCCTGTAGGAGATGGAGTGATACGCAACGGAATAGAAGGCGTACCAGATGATGAGACTTTGATAGGCACACACCTACCCGTCAGATATCTGCCTTTCTATCCTCAGCGTGCTATCCTGTACAGGCTACCCGGCATGTATGACAATAATTACGCTGCACTGATGGGTATCGCTATGGTATTTATCTTCGCATGGTATATGGCCTCGCGGAATATGGAGGAAAACTCAATCGTCACAAATGAATAAACTAATATTAGTACTGACCCTCACCCTGACGACCCTCATAGCCCCGGCCCAGACCCACGAGGCCGAGATCGCGACCAACTATGGCAAGATACGCGTCATGCTATACGATGGTACACCACAGCACAGGGACAACTTCATCAAACTGGTCAATGAACACAAGTACGACAGCCTGCTGTTTCACCGTGTCATAGATGGATTTATGATACAGGCGGGGGACCCAAACTCTAAGCTGGCCAATGACACAGCGCTGCTGGGTGATGGTGACCTGGGCTATACGATACCGGCTGAGATCATGCCGGATAAATATTATCACAAGCGGGGCGCCCTGGCAGCAGCGCGGGATGATAATCCTAAAAAAGAATCTTCGGCAATACAGTTTTACATCGTGCAGGGGCAGATAGCCAATGACTCCACCTTTATCAAAGCAAAAAAGCGCAGCGGAGGCTACGAGATACCCGAGGAGCACAAGCAGATATATCGCAGGGACGGTGGCGTACCCCGCCTGGATAGCCAGTATACAGTATTCGGTGAGGTAGTAAGGGGAATGAACATAGTGGATAATATAGCCCGCAGCCCGACCGATGCCAATGACAGGCCCAAGAAGAATATCCGCATCAAGACGGTGCGGATGGTGAAGTGACTTTGATTTGTATGATTAAATGATCTATATGATTTGAAACCTCTTACAAACTCTTAAATCAGCATCCGTAAATCCGTAATTCTGTAAATCTCTAAGGGTGTTTCTCAAAGAAATGACGGTCGTCCTCGGGCTCTTCTTCCTCAAGCGGCGAAGGCCGCTGATGATAGCTGCGGAGAATGAAAGACATGATCAAGCCGATGGCTGCGCCAAAGACGTGAGACTGCCACGAGATACCTGGCTGACGTATGAAGCCCTCCGCCATGCCGCCGTACAGTATAGAGACAAAGACCGCGATACCGATAGAGGTAAGATCGCGCCGGAAGAAACCCGACCCTACGAGGAAAGCCGCAATACCATAAATGATACCACTAATGCCTACATGCACAGTGTATGGTGGTGCATACATCCACACCAGCAGGCCGCTAAGGAGGTGGATGCACACCAGCACAAAAAGCGCCACCTCTTCATAAGCGCTGATCAGCACAAAAAAAAGCACCATGAAAGGAAGCGTATTGCTCATGATGTGGCCGATGCCGGAGGTATCATGTATAAAGGGGCTGAAGAGGATGCCTCGCAGGCCGATAGCCGTATGAGGAATGATGCCATACTGCGCTAGCTGTAGGTGAAACAGCACATCGCAAAACCAGACGATCCACAGCACGGCGGTAAGGCCGAGTGTGAGGCGCAGGTGACGGCGAAAAGAGTGGCGATCGTCCATGGTATGATGACGCTACGAACGTAGATTTATTTTTCAGTCCTTTATAATTACATTCACGGGAAAATCAACCCAACGTGAGATTTATTGCTTTTCTGGTCAGCCTGGGGGCCACTATCGGCCTTATCTATGTGCTCAATCATCCCCTCGGGCCTGCGCCTGCACTGGGCCGTTTCTTTGACCCGTATGGGGGCTTCTGGCAAAATGCGGAGAATACCTCGCACTACCATGATATAGACATGCAGATGAATGGCCTGCACGACAAGGTCGAGGTGTACTTTGATGACCGGATGGTACCGCACATCTTTGCACAGAATGATGAGGATCTCTTCTTCATGCAGGGCTATATCACTGCCAAGAACCGCCTGTGGCAGATGGAGGTGCAGACACACAGTGCAGCAGGCCGCATCACCGAGATAGCAGGAGAGAAAGCCCTGGCCAAAGACCGCCTCTCCCGCCGCATAGGCCTGGGCTATGGTGCAGAGAACTCTAAAGCCTTTATAGAGAAAGATGCGCAGAGCAATGACCTGGTGCGTGCCTACTGTGCGGGTGTGAATGCGTACATCAAATCCCTCTCGCCAAAGGACTATCCGCTGGAATATAAGCTACTGGGCTACGCACCTGAGGAGTGGACGCCGCTGAAGGTAGCACTGCTGCTCAAGAACATGGCAAACATGCTCTCGGTCTACGAGTTTGACATAGAGAATACCAACTTCGTGTCAAAGTTTGGAGCCGATCAGTTTCACTATATCTATCCTGAGCGTGATTCTTTCACAGACTATATCATACCGCGTGGTACACCGTGGGCCTTTGCAGGTGATAGTGCGCCTGCTGCGCCGGAGGCTTTGCCCGCAGGGCAGAAGGTCTCTAATGTAGACCGCGACCTCTACGAGAGCTATGACCGCGCTATAGAGAAGCCGCAGGAACTGAACGGGTCAAACAACTGGGCCGTGAGCGGCAGCAAGACAAAGAGCGGCAAACCACTGCTCTGCAATGATCCGCACCTGCAACTGAACCTGCCCTCTATCTGGTATGAGATGCACCTCTCGTCGCCTACTATAAATGCATACGGCGCTACACTGCCCGGTGCGCCCTGCGTGATCAGCGGGTGGAACGACTCCATAGCCTGGGGCGTGACCAATGGTGGCCGCGATGTACGGGATTGGTTTACGGTACAGTTCAAGGATGACACACATAATGAATACCTGCTGGACAGCCAGTGGGTAAAGACGGAAAAACGCATCGAACACTACAAGATCAAGGGTGGCAAAGACTTCACAGATACGGTGCTGTACACGCGCTTTGGGCCGATCGTATTTGACCAGAGCTATGGTGATGTGAAGAGCAGGAAATACCTCTCGCTCAAATGGACTGCACATCAAGGGTCCAATGAGTTCAAGACATTTTACCTGCTCAATAAGGGCCATAACTATGAGAACTATATAGACGCGCTGAATAACTACTCCTGCCCTACTCAGAACTTCGTCTTTGCCTCGCGCAGCGGTGATATAGCCATCAAGGAGCAGGGCACGCATCCCCTCACGCATGAGTTTGTGGCCGATGGCAGCACCTCTGCCAGTGACTGGCACCGGGTGATACCAAATGAGCACAACCCTACGATCAAGAACCCTGAGCGCGGCTTTGTGAGCAGTGCCAATCAGTTTCCGGTAGATGAGACCTACCCATACCCTATATCACATGTAGGTATCTATGAGAATCCGCGGGCTATGCGTATCAACCACCTGCTCTCTGAGTCACAAAAAATGGACGTAGCCTACATGCAGCGTATGCAGCGGGACAACTACAATACCATAGCCTCTCTCACCCTCCCTACCCTGCTGCGCGTGATAGACCGCAGCAAACTGACTGCAGATGAGACAGAGGCCATCACTGCGCTAGAGAAGTGGGACTACTATGACAATGCCGACAGCAAGGCCACGGTCTACTATGAGGCCTGGACCGATGTGCTCTACCCGCTGCTGTGGGACGAGATGGGCGATCCTACGCTGCCGATGCGCAAGCCTAATGCGTACCGCACGGCCTACTTCCTGAGGGATGATAGTACGAGTGCCTTCTATGATAATCTGCAGACCGGTGAGCGCGAGACACGCGAGATGATCGTGCTAATGAGCTTTGACAAGGCGATGAAGAAGCTGAAGGAGACCTACGGCTCTCTGGACAAGGTGAAAGACTGGGGCACCTACAAGGCCACGATGGTACACCATCTCTCACCGCAGCTGGATGCATTCAGCCGGATGAATGTCTACTGTGGCGGCAACCGCGGCATCATAAACGCGACCAGCCATGAGCACGGCCCTAGCTGGCGCATGATCGTAGACTTTGGCGAGATGAAGGGCTACTGCCTTTACCCCGGCGGCGAGAGCGGCAACCCGGGTAGTAAGTTCTACGATAACATGATAGATAGCTGGGGCAAGGGCGACTACTACACGGCGAAGTTTGAACCTAAGGCACAGCTCGACAGAGACAAGCTGTATAAGATCACTTTTGATAAATAAATGTGGGATACTAGACGCTAGATACTGGATAGTGGACAATAATAGCAAGCAACAAACATCAGGTAACAGAAAAAAGAAAGCATTAACCAACATCAAGAAAAAAGCATCAAGTATCAAGAAACAAGTATCCAGTATCAAGAAACCCGTATCAACCATCAAGAAATAAGAAATAAAACATGAAACTCCTTTTCCCGATCCTAGCTATTGCCATCGTGAGTGCGGTCGTACAGAATTTCGCGCCGTGGTGGAGCATTGCTATCGTGGCGTTTATCATCAGCTACCTGCTACGCCTGAAGCCTGGCCTGGCGTTCCTTGCGGCTTTCCTCGGGGTGTTTATCCTGTGGGCGGGTGTGGCCGCGCGGCTGGACTTTGGCAATGACCACATCTTGTCGCAGCGTATCGCCACACTATTTCCATTAAAAGGCAACTATTGGCTGCTGTTACTTCTCACAGGAGTGATAGGAGGCCTGGTGTCTGGTCTTGCCGGACTGAGCGGAGCGCTGCTGCGCAGCGATAAATAGTTCAATGCTTATGCCCACAATTTCAACCAGACATCGCAATCGCTAATAATTTAATAACAGTCCTTCCTTTGATGCAATATATGACAGGAGGTAAAGCCACACCGTCATTTTGTCCATAACTGACCGCTGACATCGCCGGTTGTTAATATTTATGGCAGAAAATGTGCGTTTTACGTGTCATATTAGTGTCAGCAGTATTAATTATTTCAAAAAAGGGGCTGCTGGCAAGCATTTCGCAGTGAAAAAAGCAACGCTTGCTATATAGCCTCACTCTATATAGCATACGAGACGAGGGATGAAGAACTACAAATTTAAAACACTGAAGATATTCGCCTCTGATGAGTGGCTGGCAAACCGCACCCGCGAGTACCGTACCGTATATGACAAGAGCGAGCTGACCTATGTATCTGCCGAGCTGGCGTTTTACAATAAGCAGTTTGACGAGGCTGACTGGGAGGCACATATACGCATCAAGGCCTACGCCCATACCGGCACCGAGAAGCGCGAGATATGCAACCAGGAGGAGCGCCGCAAGGTGCGCCTGGATGAGAATGTGGTCTATGTCAATAAAGGATGGGGCACTGCAAATGCAGGTACTTTCTGGGCAGAAGGCGAGTATAGCTGGGAGGCATACATAGACGAGGAGCTGGTGGGCAGCCGCCACTTCTTTGTAGAAAATGCAGGCGCTGTGACCTTGCAGAGCAACCCCTACTTTGATGTAAAGTCTATCCGGTTCTTCACCGGCGACTACAATGCTGTGAATAATGACCACAAGGTCTACCTCCGCACCATAGACCGCGAGCATACGCAGTACCTATATATCGAGTTTCTGGCGCAGAATAAGCTACTGAAGCCGTGGAACTGCGAGATCGTATTCAACTGGTACAATGCCGCCGGCCTGCTGAAGGCGCGCATAGAGCGATTCCGCAAGGTCAAAGGCGAGGAAAATGAGCAGATCACCTTCAACGAAGGCTGGGGAAACGACACCCCCGGCACCTGGAAGGACAGCAACTACCGCCTCGAGATCACTTTTATGGACTGCGTGATAGCCATTCTGCACCTCGAGACCGGTGAGGATGATGTAGAGGGCGATGTGACCATAGAGCACGTGCCGCACCCGCACATAGCTATAGCCACGCCTGATGAGCCGGAGGAGACACTCGATATGCAGCTCCTGCGACTCGGAGAGCTGGTGGGCCTTGAGGAGCTGAAAAAAGAGATCACCAATCACATCTCCTACCTCAACTTCCTCAAGATACGCAAGGAGCGCGGCTTCAATGACTCAGAGACGATCAACCTGCACAGTGTCTTCGTAGGAAACCCGGGCACGGGCAAGACCACTGTGGTCAAGCGCCTCGGGCAGATCTATAAGTCCATGGGCCTTCTCAGCAAAGGCCATGTGAAAGAAGTAGACCGTAGCCACCTGATCGGCGAATATATAGGGCAAACCGCACCAAAGGTCAAAAAGGTACTGGAGGAAGCAAAGGGCGGTATTCTCTTCATTGATGAGGCCTATGCACTATCACGTGAGGGAGAGGATGCGAAGGACTTTGGCAAGGAGGCAATAGAGGTTTTGATCAAAGAGATGAGCGATGGCACCGGCGATATTGCCGTGATGTTTGCCGGCTATCCCAAGGAGATGGAGACCTTTCTCAAGTCTAACCCCGGCCTCAAGTCGCGCATTGCAAATTATTTCCACTTTGAGGATTTCACACCTGACGAACTGCACGCCATAGCTATCAAGGCCGCGTTGGACCGCAATGTGATCCTGACCGATGAGGCCAGCACCTATCTGGGCGAGCAGCTCATGGAGGGCTTTCGCAATCGCGACAGAACCTTCGGCAATGCACGTTACGCCATCAGCCTCATAGAGGAAGCTAAAATGAACCTCGGCCTCCGCATGATGAAACAGCCCGACCTGAAAGATGCCAGCAAGGAAGCGTTGAGCACGATAGAGAAGGAAGACATAGAGCTGGTCTTCAAACAACGGGACAAGAAGAAGTACCACATCACGATCAACGAGCGGCTGCTGCAGAGCGCCATGGATGAGCTGAACGAACTGGTAGGCATAGACAATATCAAGAACGAGATCAATGAGCTGGTGAAGCTGATACGCTTCTACAATGACATAGGCAAGGACGTACTGAATAAGTTTTCGCTGCATACCGTCTTCCTGGGCAATCCGGGTACGGGCAAGACCACTGTGGCGCGTATCATGGGCAAGATATTCAAAGCCCTGGGCCTGCTCGAAAGAGGCCATATGATAGAGCTGGACAAGCAGGGCCTCGTGGCAGGCTATGTAGGCCAGACAGCTATCAAGACAGACGAGAAGATACGCGAGGCCAAAGGTGGAGTCCTCTTCATTGACGAGGCTTATGCCCTAAGTGAGGGCAATGACTTTGGCCGTGAGGCCATAGAGACACTGCTGAAGCGGATGGAGGATATGCGCGGTGACTTTGCCGTGATCGTAGCGGGCTATACAGAGCCTATGAACAGGTTTCTGGAGAGCAATCCGGGACTCAAGTCACGCTTTGACCGTATTTATACCTTCGGTGACTACACGCATGAGGAGCTTTTCAAAATAGCGATCAACCTCTTCCGCTCAGAGAAAGTGCGCCTCACAGATGCTGCCTATGACTATCTGCAAAAGTACGTGAAGCACATGTACGAGACGCGCGACAAATACTTTGGTAATGCACGCGAGATACGCAAGATGGTGCAGGATATCATACAGAATCAGAACCTGCGCCTGGCCGGCATAGAGAAGGCTGCGCGTACGCCCGAGATGCTGGAGAGCATCACGCTGGAAGACCTCTCAGATCTCAAGATGGATGAAGGCAAGCGCAAAGGTCTTGGGTTTAAATATTGACCATCCCGCTTATCAGATATTTTAGTCGCAAACCAGGCTTTGCAGCCGGAGCAATTGTGATGCAACGCAGCAAGCCGGGGCAGATGATACCGGCCGCGTATATGCCTCACTATTCCTAGTAGACTTACTATAAACCCGCCAGTACCTCTGCCGTACACTCCTGTATCGGCCATGACTCCCCATGCAGTGGCCGTACAGGTAGCCGGTCCGTCGCATACTCCCCACTATGTTGTATGACCGGGGTTTATTTCACGCCTGCCGTGCCAGGCATCTGTGCTTTTTTAAAACCTCGACTATGTACCCGCGGTCATGCCTCGTACATGCTGCGCTGCTGGTGGCCCTGCTCCTGTATGGCCATAGCGCTGCAGCCTCTACTACTACCTACTACTACGCAGGCTCTGAGAGCCACAGCGTGAATGGCCTCTGCATAGGCTGCTCCGTGCAGAACCCCTCCTATGCCGTAGATACCGGAATACAGAGTACCTACAGCACGCTGAAGCTGACAGTGAGTGTACTGGGAGCATATGTAACCCAGCGGGTCAGTTTTGGCACGACTGCCGCTGCTGGCCAGGACCTATACCTGCTGCTGGAGAGCACCACCGGTGCCCTGCTGGATGTCTCCGCTCTGGGCGGCCTCGATCTTACCTCATACAAGGGCGGCGTATCTAATGCTGACACCAAAAGCTCTACGTCCTTTACCATAGGTCTGCTATCCGGTTCTTCTACCAGGTATGTGGTCAAAGTGCATTTCTCCAAAGCATTTGATGCGGCAGAGCTGAAGTTTAAAGCCGGTATAGCCAGTGCCCTGACCAATATGCGCGTCTATGCTGCGTGGTATACCGTGACTACGCTGCCTGTAGAGCTGGAGTCTTTTGCAGGCTATGCCGATGGCAGTACAGCTGTATTGAAATGGTCTACCGCCTCAGAGATCAACAATGCGGGCTTTGACATAGAGCGCAGTACTGATGGGGAAACATTCACCACCATAGCAACTGTCGCAGGCGCTGGCACCAGCAATCAGCATCAGGACTACAACTATCGTGATCTCACTCCACTGCCCGTCTCGTACTACCGCCTCACGCAGCGCGACTATGACGGTCATATGGAGCAGTCCCCCATTATCTCTATAGTAGCAGCCATCAGCCCACAGGCGATAGTGAGCAGCAATCCCTTCACAGACCATATCACAGCTACCTGTACCGCCGCGCAGGCAGAGGTCATGGAGCTGACTCTCTATGATATCAGCGGGAGAGAAATAGCCACCATCACTACATCCATCACCGCGGGTAAAAATGAAGTATCTCTATCCGGCCTCGGTCATATACCCGCAGGGCAATATATCCTGCGTATGACCACTTCCTCAGGCACTCATCAACTCCATGTGCTGAAGCTCTGAGCAGGAGCAAAAACAAAATAGCCCGCAGATATCCGCAGGCCATTTCTTACTATTTTTTATCCCCGTATGCTTACTGCTTTACTACATGTATGGTGCGTGTACTCGCGCCGGTAGTCACTTTCACAAAGTACTGACCAGCGGCAAAGCTGCTCATGTCTACCTTCTGCACGGTAGTGCCCGTGTATATATCTATATCGCCGTGATACATCATAGCGCCTACCACGTTGGTGATAGAGAGCGTACCTGTAGCATCCTGCGCATTGCGTATCACTACATTCACAGCATCGGTCACCGGTACGGGATATACGCTGACGGTAGTCGTGATCGCTTCGCCATTGTAGATAGAGATCACCTGGCTATAGGTATAGTGGCCGTCATAGTCTATTTGCTTCAGGCGATAGTAATTATCTCCTACCAGCGGCTTGTCGTCATCCAGTGCATAATCTATCAGCGCATTGGTATTGCCATGGCCATTGACGGAGCCTATCTTCTCAAATTCGCCCGAGGCGTCCATCCGCTCTACGTCAAAGCCCGCATTGTTGATCTCTGATGCAGTCTCCCACATCAGATGGTTCATTCCGTCTTTATTGTATCCGTCAAAGTTGATCAGTTGCACGGGCAGTGATACAGCGGAGAACTTGATATAGTCGCCCTGTTGGAACCCCTGTGTGAGATACTTACTGCCGGCATGGTATACATCTACGATAGCCATCTCACCTATAGTGCTGGTCAGTATCCCCTTGTCAGTGACATAGGTAGTACCGCCTGCGGCGAAAACATGATAGTTGGCTATCTGGGCAAAACTGCCACTGCTGAGCGCCACTACAGCTGATAGAAATAGTATTTTCTTCATGGGGATACCGGGGGGTTATGCGTGATGAGGGTTTATGCGGAATGCGAGGATATCGTTTCGGAAAGTGATACGGAAAGTAGTGCCGCCATTGTGTCCATCATGGATAGAGATACGGCCACCCATACTGTCTACTATCTTTTTGCAGATAGAGAGACCGATACCTGTACCCGCATATTTTTTTTCAGTAGGCAGGCGGGTAAATATCTCAAAGACCTTGTCCCTGCTCTGCGCAGGTATGCCTATACCATTGTCTGCTATCGTGATCTCAAATCCCTCAGTACCCATCACCGTCTTGATCTTGACCATCGGCGTCTGGCTCTCATTATACTTCAGGCCATTGGCTATGAGATTTTGGAATAGCTGGAGCATCTGCGTGCGGTCAGCCTTAATCTCCGGCAGGCCACCGGATACCACCATAGCATTCTTCTCTGACATCATCACCTGCAGATTGAGGCGTATTTCTTCTACTATATTCTCCAGCTTTACATTTTCTATTTGGGGGTTGGCATCTACCTTAGCCAGGCGAAGCATATCAATGATCAGGTTGTCCATCCGTTTGGCACCATCTATGGCAAAGTGGAGGAAGTCCTTTTGCTGCTCCGTAATATTGCCGCCCAGTGTGCGCTCCAGCAGGCTCATATAGCTGTGTATCATGCGTACAGGCTCTCGCAGGTCATGAGATGCTACATTTGCAAATTGCTTCAGCGAATTGTTTGAGCTTTCCAGCTTGCCTACGTATACCTGTATCTCCTCGTTTTTCTGCTTCAGCAGTTGTGATTCTTTCTCCTTCTGATCTGATTCAAACTCCTTCTTGGCACGTGTCAGCGCATTCGTCTTGTCAGTGTCAAAAAACTCACGAAGCAGCCTGTTATATTTCTCCAGGTAGGCTAGTGCTTTCTCATATTGCCCATCCTCTTTGAGCAGTGCAGACAGCTTTTCGCAGCAGTTTGAGAGCTCTTGCTTATTATCTATCTCACGAAATATCCGCTCCGCAGAGTAGAGCATAGCCAAACCCTTGCGGCGCTCACCCATTCTGAAGTAGCAGTCCCCCAGGCCGATCTTGGTCATGCCTTTCTCATAGAGTCGTTGGTTTTGTGAGAAATAAAGCAGCGCCTCATTGAAGTGGCCCAATGCCATAGCATAGTCCTGCATGTTATTGGCCACGTAGCCCATATTGGCTCGTACGAGTGCCGTACTGTATTCGTCCTTATTGGCTATATCTATTTCCAGCGCTTTCTCAAACATGCCCTGAGCTTCAGCCGGCTTGCCAGCCTGCTCATAAAACGTACCATAAAGCAGGTAGCACTTTGACAGCTTGAATGTAGAGTTGAGTTCCTTGCTGATCTCTATGGCCTTTTGGAGGTATTCCTCCGTATCCATTTTGTACTGAGAGGCAGATAGTAGCAGGGCTATATTATAGTAGTACGATGCCTGAAATTGTTTTTCAGAAACGGTTGTCTCTGCTTTCTGCTCCAGCAGTCGGATACCCTTCAGGTAGGTCTGCTGCGCCTCATACACATCCCCCTTATTCTGGTAGGCATTGCCCAGCGTCATGTAGAGTTTGTGGCCTATCTGCTGCAGGTCGTCATGATCTAGCGTACTCAGCAGGTCAGTGATGATATCTATGCCTCCATCAAAATCACTAAGCACAAATGTGGAATAGTAAGCCTCCAGATAGCGTGAGGTGGCTATCTCGATCAGGTCGCCTGATTGTTTCGCTCGTGCTATGGCTGCATCTATGTATGAGATGGCGTCCTTATTGCGCCTGTCGCAGAGGTCTTGCGCCTCTGTCACCAGCCTGTCAAAGCTCAACTGAAGTTCTGATTGTAGGGGTTGGGCTGCCATAGTCTTTAGTTATCACTGCGGGCAGTCTGTGTCCAATAGGTACCATCCCATATGAGGGTCATAGTGCCTTTATTATTCAGGTAGGGCGAGCCGCTGGAGGAGCATTGCAGCCGCGTACTTGAGTTACTATTAAACCGGACATTACCGGAGTTAGAGCTTACCACCTCTATGATTATCATCTGCCCTATCTTTTGTCCCGCTCCCATATATATTTCCGCCGGAGCTATCGTACTGTTGATGATATAAAATGAATGCGTCGGATTGACAGTAAAGTTGGCAGACACGGTCATTGTAGTATCACTCAGCGTCAGTGAGTTTGCTATGATCTTATCAGCTACTACTTTGCCCGTGCGGCTCACGGTCAGAGCATTGCTGCGCGCCGAGGAAGAGCCACTACCCACCTGAAAGAGAATATCAGAAGGGCTCACGCTGTCTACCGCTGTGGCAGATGTGTCATTATAGTTGCCTACCACCATACTGTTAGCGTTCTTGGCTATGACGCCGTTTCCTATAGCTACTGCGTTGGCTGCGTTGGCTACGGCACCGTTACCCATGGCTATCGCATTGGTACCTGAAGCCACTGCATCTGTACCCATGGCCATAGAGCCGCTGCCTATAGAGGCATCGTCCCACTGAGCGCCGGTCACAGTACCCGCGCGGAATGCCCCCTTGGCAGGTATCCACTCCATACGCTTGCCTGCGCCGGTGGCAGGGGTAGCGCCGGTATTGTCTCCGGTGGCCAGCAGCGCTCCGCCTTGCGTATAGCGGATGCTCTCCACATTGCCTCTTTTGATGATCACATCCCTGTTATCTATGGTGCCGATCCAGTTATTGGTCGTACTCAGGTTGCTATTGCCCCCGGCCAGCCAGACAGGCTTGGTACTGACGATATTTTGTGCAGCGGTCTGCACGTTCAGCACACCTGATGTATCGTACTTGATATTCTGTATATCAGCCGCAGATGTACCCGCATATAGCGCAAATGGCACACTGAGAAGCTGCGAGGTACCCATATTAGTATAGTTAGTACCGCCTGCAAAGTCCATCTCGATCTGCATGTATTTATTGGCTGTGCCCCATTGTATGCCTCCGAAGTTGCCTAGTATGATACTGCCGCCGCCGATCACCACACTAAATGTGCCGAAGGCATTGGTCACTACGGTATGATGCTCCTGATAGACTATGGCGCCGGCGCTCGTGCTGTCGTGTATGGTGACCCGCAGGCCGATGGGCTGATTGGTGAGTATCTGGCCGGCCCCGTTGCGGGCTACGGACTGATAGTTGATGCCTTGCGGCGCTGCAGAGGCGGCTGCCACCTGCGTATAGCCGGGAAGGAATGCCGCCAGGCACAATACGGCCAGAAGCAGTTTTTTGAGGAAGGGGTGTTGCATAAAATCAATAAGGTTTTTAAATCAAGGTTTATCTTCTACGGTCTTCACAGGTACTCTTCTTCATATCATACCATATGGTTCCGACATTATACAGTAAACTCATTGTACGATACTTATCAAAAATTGTTTCACCATTCATTTCTGAGACTTTAATTACTGCGTGATAGCTCTACCCACGATGAGCCGTCCCACATCACCGTCAGCCTGGCCCCGCCGGACAGGCTGGCGTTGCCATTGAGTCGCTGCGTGGTACTGTTATCCAGTATCTGCACACCGGCTGTAGTGAGGCCGGCCAGCAGGCCCTCACCCTGCACTACCAGTATTTGTCCTATACGCGAGCCATTGGCCAGCGTCACGGTATTGAGGATCGGCAGGCCGAGGGAGCCTACTTTCATATAGGAGTAGTCACGGGTGGCGACCACAGTCGAGATCAGTATGGATGAACTACCAGGATTGATCGTGAGCGTATTTGATACGTTCAGCTGAGGCGCGACCACATCTCCGTCTTTTTCTACAGAGAAGGCATTGCCGCGCGCAGTGCTGCTGCTGCCACTACCCACCTGAAAGAGGATATCTGCCGCACCCGCAGAGTCTGCAGCCAGCGCAGTAGTATCATTGTATGCGCCTACAGCTATGGTGCCGCCACCTTGGGCTATGAGGCCTGTGCCTATGGCTACAGCTCCTGCACCCAGAGCCGAATTGGCGTAGCCAGCAGCTATCGCACCGGCTCCCGAGGCGACTACATCTTTGCCCATAGCTATAGAGGCATTGCCTATCGAGGCGTCGTCCCACTGGGTGCCTGTCACCGTACCGGTGCGGAAGGCCCCTTTGGCCGGTATCCACTCCATGCGGGTACCAGCACCTGAGGCTGGTGTGGTGCCGGTGTTGCCACCTGTAGCGAGCAGTGCGCCGCCTTTGGTATACCGTACCGCCTCTACAGATTTTGTCTTGATGATCACGTCACTATTATCTATTGTACCGAGCCAGTTATTGATCGTACTCAGGCCGCTATTGCCACCTGCCATCCATACTGGCTTTGTAGCCTGCAAACTATTGCCAGCCGTCTGTACAGTCAGTACGCCTGTAGTATCATGCTTCACTGAGGAAATATCTGCGGCAGATGCGCCTGCATATAGCGCATATGCTATACTTTGCAGTTTGGATACGCCGAGGGTTTGGTAGTTATTGCCGCCGGCAAAATCCATATCTGTCTGGACGTACTTATCTGCGGCACCCCAGGCTATGCTGCCAAAATTGCCCAGTATGATACTGCCGCCACCTATCACTACGCTGAAGGTGCCGAAAGCATTGGTAATGATCTGGTGGTGCTCCTGATAGATGATGGCACCGGATGAGGAGCTATCCCTGATGGAAATACGGAGATTCACTGGCTGATTAGCCAGTATCTGCCCGGCACCGTTGCGCGCTACGGACTGGTAGTTGATGCCCTGAGGGGCACTGGATGTGGTAGCTGCATAGGCATGGGGATGCCAGAGCGCTATGACGAGCATAGCTACAGCCAGGAGCCGGTATGTCTTCATCTTGGGGTGATAAAGTTGATAAAGGTTTAACTAAGCACAGGGTCTACGTTTTCAAAAGTCCTTGCCGGTTTTCTTCATATCACCGTCCGCCCTGGGTTGAGGCATCCGGTGTGCTTAAGACCTATCCCGTGCGTATACCCATTTCTAGGTATATACAAGGAGTAGCATGTACGATGTTTGGCCATCATTAGTTTCCATCATAATGACAAAAATCATATTGTCGGTCATCCCTACTTTCCTTACTAATTAATTATCAATACCTTACCACATAAATAAAAGATAGATAAATTTAATTTTAACAAAGAAAGAGAGCTAGTCATTATCGGCATCAAAATTGACCATGCTGAAGTATGTCCGTCTCCTCAATTGAAATTCCCTAAAAATAAGAATTGATGTCCCCCACTCTACCCGACCTCCCTACTACCTCCGGATACATGGCCATCCATGGCCGCAAGATGCACTATCTGGATGATGGCCAGGGTAAAGTTATCCTCTTTGTACATGGCATACCGGAATGGTCTATGCTCTACGCGCCCATCTTATCTCAGCTCAGCTCCGGCTACCGCTGTATAGTACCGGACCATCTGGGCTTTGGCCTCTCAGACCGCGATGATAAGCTACCCCTCACGCCACTCGCACATGCTCAAAGGTTGGTGTGCCTTATCAAAGAGCTGGACCTCTCTGACATCCATCTGGTCATGCATGATCTCGGTGGGTCCATAGGCCTGCGGGCAGCAGTAGAGGTACCCGAGCGCGTCAGTTCGGTCACACTGACCAATACTTTCTGCTGGGACCTGCGTGGTACCAGTGCCGCACGCGGGCTCTCGCTCATGGATGGCCGGATAGGCCGCTGGCTCTATCTGGATAAGGGCTTCTCTGTAAAGGTGATGGCCGCCAATGCCTTTGCAGACCGCAATGTGTATCATAAATACCAGGATACATTCCTGCAGGCACACCAGACACCGGCTGACCGATATGCCAACTATATACTGATGATGGAGATGCTGCGCTCAGGCAAGTTTTATAACGAGACGCTACAGAAGTTTCACAAGCTGCACCTGCCGGGTCAGATCGTATGGGGCATGCGCGATAAATTCTTCTCAGCAAAAGAATACCTGACCCGCTGGCAAAAAGAAATGCCAGGCTATAAAGTGACAGAGCTGCGCACGAGTGGTCACTTCCCTCAGCTAGAGGTGCCGGTGGAGTATGCGCGGGCTATTGCAGGTTTTATCGGCTGAATATATGAGTACTTGCGAATAGTTTGATATTTCCATACCTTAGGCTGACTAACTCAAGAAGTGCAGATGCCATCTTTATCTTCCACTACAGCGTTTCCCGTTATTAATGGCCCGCAGAGATCTATAAGTTGCGGTGTTGTTGTAGCTGCTGATCTTCCTGACTGCATGTAGTCCATACCAATTTAGCGAAGCCATGCGCCAGAGCTCCCCTCTTTTTTATCAGATCATTCATAATAGCCTTCCAATAGTATATGACAATCCGGACCCAGATCCATGCCGCAGAGTTCTCTTGGTTTGACGATATGAGTGATGGCGATACGGAGTACCTCGGTATCCGAGACCCTACACGGGCCAGTACCTATGAGCACTGCCTGGCAACAAGCAGGTAGCATTCTGACTGAATTCATCTGATTATACCGAAATAAAAAAACTCCCGCCTGAATCATCAGACGAGTTCACCTTTCCCCAACCCTTTCCGAAAGAGACGCCTGAATACGGCAATAAAAAAAGCCACTACCTATACGATAGTGGCTTGTATTTTAAGTCCTCTCCTTCAGGGAGGATTTAGGTGAGGTGTTTATCCTATCAGCTCGATGCCGCTCTCCTCTTTCTTAGGAGCGCTATTGTTCAGGCGGTCTACGTCCTCCTGATTGGTCACCAGCATGCGGTCAAACCTGCGCTGGCCGGTACCTGCCGGTATCCTCTTGCCTACGATCACGTTTTCCTTCAGGCCTTCGAGGAAGTCCTGCTTGGCCGCGATAGATGCAGATGAGAGTACCTTGGTAGTCTCCTGGAAGGAAGCTGCCGAGATCCATGACTCAGTAGAGAGTGACGCACGGGTGATACCCTGCAGCTGCGGTGTAGCAGTAGCCGGGAATGCATCCCTGTACTCTACCAGCTTCTTGTCAGCACGGCGCAGTACGGAGTTCTCCTCACGTACACGGCGCAGCGACACGATCTGGCCTGGCTTCAGGTTCTCAGAGTCTTCAGCCTGAGTGATCACCTTCTTGTCAAACAGCTCATCATTGATAGCGAGCAGTTCAAACTTATTCACTGACTCACCCTCCAGGCACTTAGTGTCACCCGGATCGTCTATGATCATCTTGCTCATCATCTGGCGTACGATCACCTCGATGTGCTTGTCATTGATCTTGATACCCTGCAGGCGGTATACCTCCTGTATCTCATTCACCAGATACTCCTGTACGGCGAATGGTCCCTTGATGTAGAGGATATCGCTAGGTGTGATAGCACCGTCAGAGAGCGGTGTACCGGCACGCACGAAGTCCTGCTCCTGCACGAGGATATGCTTGGACAGCGGCACGAGGTATTTCTTGGTCTCACCCTCACGGCTCTCGATGATGATCTCACGGTTACCACGCTTGATACCACCGAAGCGTACCACGCCGTCTATTTCTGCTACGGTAGCAGGGTTAGATGGATTACGCGCCTCAAAGAGCTCGGTCACACGTGGCAGACCACCGGTGATATCCTTCACCTTGCCCATCACGCGTGGGATCTTGGCCAGGATCTGACCTTGCCTTACAGTCTCACCGTTTTCTATCACGATGTGGCTGCCCACCGGTACGTTGTACTGCTTGCCTTCTTTGCCAGCCTCTACGAGTACGGTAGGTATCTTGGTCTTATCCTTGGTCTCGATGATCACCTTCTCACGGTGTCCTGTCTGCTCATCCATCTCATCGCGGTAGGTCACGTTCTCTATGATGTGCTCAAATTTCACCTTACCGGCTACTTCAGACACGATCACGTTGTTGTACGGATCCCACTTGCAGATCACGTCTCCCTTCTTCACAGCCTTGCCATCTTTCACATAGATGAATGAACCGTATGGGATGTGATTTGAGATGAGCACCTTGTCAGGGTTATCTTCCTTCACGATACGTACCTCACCGGTACGGCCTATCACCACATTTACTTTCTCACCCTGCTCATCGGTAGTAGCGATTGTACGCACACCGTCAAACACGATCACACCGTCAAACTTGGCGTTCAGCTGTGACTCAGTAGCACTCATGGAGGCGATACCACCCACGTGGAAGGTACGGAGTGTCAGCTGCGTACCCGGCTCACCGATAGACTGCGCAGCGATGATACCTACAGCATCACCGGTCTCTGCAGTACGGTTGTTGGTCAGGTTGCGGCCGTAGCACTTCACGCACACGCCCTTCTTGCTCTCGCAGGTCAGTACGGAGCGTATCTCTACCTCCTCTACACCGGCCTCTGCTATGATACGGGCAGTAAATTCGTTGATCTCTTGTCCTGCCTCTACCAGCAGTTCGTCATTCTCAGGATGATAGATATCCTGCAGGGACGCGCGGCCCAGGATACGGTCTACCAGTGGCTCTACTATATCGTCGCCATCTTTCAGCGCAGAGATAGTGATACCACGCAGTGTACCGCAGTCTTCGTCTGCTATCACCACGTCCTGTGCTACGTCTACGAGACGGCGGGTCAGGTATCCTGCATCCGCTGTCTTGAGGGCCGTATCAGAGAGACCCTTACGGGCACCGTGGGTAGAGATGAAGTACTCGAGTACGGAGAGGCCTTCCTTAAAGTTTGAGAGTACCGGGTTCTCGATTACCTCGTTTCCGGTAGAGCCTGACTTACGCGGCTTGGCCATCAGACCTCTCATACCTGAGAGCTGCTTGATCTGCGCCTTGCTACCACGCGCACCGGAGTCGAGCATCATGAATACAGAGTTGAAGCCCTGACGGTCTTCGCTGATCTGCTTCATGAGGGAGTTTGTCAGCCTGTTGTCGGTAGCGGTCCAGATATCTACTACCTGGTTGAAACGCTCCTTGTCAGTGATGAAGCCCATCTGGTATGACTCGGTGATCTCGTCTACCTTGGCATTGGCTTCTTTCACCAGCTTCTCCTTCAGCTCCGGTACGATCACATCCTTCAGGTTGAAAGACAGACCACCGCGGAATGAGTAGCTGAAGCCGAGTTTCTTGATATCATCCAGGAAGCGTGCAGTAGTAGGGATATCAGTCTCTGCCAGGATCTGGCCGATGACATCCTTCAGCTGCTTCTTGCCCAGCAGTTTGTTTACATAGCCTACGCGCTCCGGCACAGCCTGGTTTACGATGATACGGCCTACAGTGGTCTCGATCACCTTGGTCACCAGCTTGTGGTTTTCATTCTTCACACGTGCGCGGCACTTCACTACAGCGTGCAGCTCTACACGGCCTTCGTTGAATGCTATCACAGCCTCCTCTGCACCGTAGAATGTCAGGCCTTCGCCCTTCACCTTGCGGTCAGGCGTAGAGCGGCGCTCCTTGGTCATGTAGTACAGACCGAGCACCATGTCCTGAGATGGCAGGGTGATAGGAGTACCGTTTTGCGGGTTGAGGATATTGTGAGAAGCGAGCATGAGGAGCTGGGCCTCGATGATCGCAGCATTGCTCAGTGGTACGTGTACCGCCATCTGGTCACCGTCAAAGTCGGCGTTGAATGCCGAACAAACGAGTGGGTGCAGCTGGATCGCCTTACCCTCTACCAGCTTAGGCAGGAACGCCTGGATAGACAGCCTGTGGAGTGTAGGGGCACGGTTCAGGAGGATAGGGTGTCCCTTCAGAATATTCTCGAGGATATCCCAGATCACACCTTCCTTCTTATCTACCAGCTTCTTAGCTGATTTTACAGTCTTGACGATACCTCTCTCTATGAGCTTGCGGATGATAAACGGCTTAAAGAGCTCTGCTGCCATATCCTTAGGCAGGCCGCACTCGTGCAGCTTCAGCTCCGGTCCTACCACGATGACCGAACGGCCAGAGTAGTCCACACGCTTACCGAGGAGGTTCTGACGGAAGCGGCCTTGCTTGCCCTTCAGTACGTCAGAGAGAGACTTCAGTGCGCGACCGCCTTCTGCCTTCACGGCGTTAGACTTACGCGAGTTGTCAAAGAGGCTATCTACCGCCTCCTGGAGCATACGCTTCTCGTTACGCAGGATCACCTCCGGTGCCTTGATCTCTATGAGCCTCTTCAGACGGTTATTGCGGATGATCACGCGGCGATAGAGGTCATTCAGGTCAGATGATGCGAAACGGCCGCCATCCAGTGGCACGAGCGGACGCAGCTCCGGTGGTATGACAGGCAGGTACTGCACTACCATCCACTCAGGCTTATTCTCATGGTGCTCATTGGCCTCGCGGAATGACTCCACTACGCTCAGACGCTTCAGCGCCTCTGCCTTACGCTGGCGGCTGGTCTCAGTAGCGGCTGCGTGGCGCAGGCTGAATGAGAGGTCGTCCAGGTTGATACGGCTCAGGAGGTCCTTCACCGCGTCAGCACCCATACGCGCGATGAACTTCTCAGGATCATCGTCGCTCAGCAGGTGGTTATTCTTAAATTCTTCGTTGTCAAATACGGACAGGTACTCCTCCTCTGTGATCAGGTCGAGGTAGTTGAGGTTCTTGGTCTCCTCACCCTTCTCAGTCTGTACGAGTACACCCTTGGCAGCCCGGCCCGGCTGTACCACGATGTAGCGCTCATAGTAGACCACGCTCTCGAGCTTCTTAGAGCTCATACCCAGCAGGTAGCCGATCTTGTTTGGTAGGGATTTGAAGTACCAGATGTGTACGATAGGCACGGTGAGCTTGATGTGGCCCATGCGCTCGCGGCGTACTTTCTTCTCTGTCACCTCTACACCGCAGCGGTCGCACACGATGCCTTTGTAGCGGATACGCTTGTATTTGCCGCAGTAGCACTCGTAGTCCTTGGTAGGGCCGAATACACGCTCGCAAAACAGGCCCTCCATCTCAGGCTTGTACGTACGGTAGTTAATGGTTTCAGGTTTTTTGATCTCACCGTGGGAACGGCTGAGAATTGCGTCAGGCGACGCCAGCGTGATCGTGATCTTGGAAAAATCCAATCTCCGCTGTTCTTGCTTTTTAGCCATGCAGAACTTATGTTTTTTGAGTGATCAACAGTGCCTACCCGAAAGGGAACATGACACTACTTTCCAAAAATTTGGAGTGCCAAAGATAATAGACAATGTCTGATTTTCCAAACGGGGGTTATTATAAGGTGTTATAGGGTGTTAAAAGGGAGATTGAGGGTACAGATTTACTGATGTACAGATTGTTATGATGCGTTCACGGTGTTCACGTTCACGGTAGTGTTCACGCTGGGTGTTCACGTGAACGTGAACGGTTGGGTACTGATAATCAAGGGGGAAGTGTTCACGGGTGTGAACGGAGGTTGTTCACGGTAGCGTGAACGTGAACATGAACACTTGTCGCCTTGTCACGCTGAATGATAGTGAGGGCTTTGGCGATCCCGGATAAAGATTGCGATAGGATAAATATAGGTTTAAACCCAGAATTAAACATATACCTATATATTTAAAACCGATTTTAATCAATAAAAGACTCTATGGCAGATATCGAAAAAATTATAGACGGTATTAATATACCGAAACAACTTATAGATAAAAGTGAGGCACTTCTAAAAACGTTATTCGGTCCGTCATTTACAGAGCTAGGAGGTTTGATCGCGGATGAGGTGAAACTGCGTCGCTTCAATAATCAAGTTAAAATCTTTACAAGGGCACAGGAGCGTCTAAGACAAAACAATATCAACCCTCAAGCGGTATCATTAAAGGTTTTAGCCCCCCTTATAGAGTATAGCTCATTAGAAGAGGACGAAAACCTTCAAAACAAATGGTCAAATCTGATTGCTCATGTTGTTGGAGGTAATCCTGAAATTGTTTTCCAGCAAAATTGTATTGCGATTTTGAATAGGATCTCTTCTCACGACGCTATTTTACTTGACCAACTTCACGAACTGCTAATTAAAAGGCGTGTTGAATACTATGCTAAGCAAGTAATAAGACATAAAGAGATGCGAGACACATATCCGACTTGGTCTTTGGAAGCCCCTAAAAACCCGGAAGATATTTCATTAGACAGTTTTACTTTCAATGTTTCTAGGCTGTCAAAAGAGATGGGAACATCCCCAAGCGAAGTTGAATTTAGAATTTCCAGCCTAATTTCCTTAGGACTATTAAAGTGGCAAACTGATGTTGATGTATATGCAAATAAATCGTCAGAAGACCCCGATGATAGGAAAATAGATGTTGATGTAAGCGTATCAAATAACGATGATTTTATATTTACATCTATCGGAGATAAGTTCATTACTATCTGCAAGGATTTGTAATACCTCTTGCAAGTGTTCACGTTCACGCCGCAGTGAACACCTGCCGTGAACACTCCCCTTTGTCATCCTGAACGATAGTGAAGGATCTTTGCATACCAAAACAGCCCTCATGCTTCACTCCTGTCCAGCATGACAAAAGCCAAAAAGCGTTCATGTTCACGTTCACGCTACCGTGAACACCCGGGGTGAACACACCGTGAACACTTCCCCACTATCCGTAGTTATATACACGGCTTCGCAATAAAATAAATGCTGTCCGTAGATGAAGGCAGGCCTGAGGGATGGCTTCTACGGACCTACGATACAAGGTCAAACTCATCACAAAAAATCGATGTCCAGCAAACCTTTCTGACCACAATAGTCCCGTGCCCCCACTATCCGTAGTTATATACCCCACTATCCGTAGTTATATACCCTCGCTAACCGTAGCTATATGCTATGCTTCCCTATAAAACAAACGCTGTCCGTAGATGAAGGAAGGCCTGCGGGAAGGCTTCTACGGACCTACGATACAGAAGGTCTGTAGAACCCCACGCCGCCACCCACCCGCTATCTACAGACAGCATATGAACAAGGGATGATCCAGACTGTCCGTGGTTGTGCGTCCCCGCCAAGCACAGGTTTAGCGTCTGGCTGGGTGGTCGGCGGGGACGCCGACCAGGGACAAATATCGATGACAAATCAATATTTTATTTAAGACTAAATCAAAGTATTAATGGACGTTGCTTCAAAAACTGATTAATTAAATTCTCACCTGATATATATATAGTCATTTTTATACCATCGGCGACGTAAAAATTTTTCCGATCCTTTGTTATAAAAAAAACTATATCTCCATTAGGAAAAGGAGAAACGAGCCATTCTTCAAATTCATTAATATCAATCTCTTTGAATGGATCAAATAAATAGCAATCATGCTGCCAATCTAATGCATATACATAGTCCCCTTGAGGTGTAATTTCTTGTAAAGTACTTAACACTTTATTATGCAGATCATTATATATCTCTTCAGAATTACCAGTGCCCAAATTCTTACTGACATCAAAAACTTTATTAGGCATAGGTAGATTTACTATGTTATTTTCTGCATGAGGCCTAAACGTAATTATGCTATCAAGAAAATTGAAAATTTCGTTATACTCTACTTCATTAAGTTTAATCCAGTTTTTCATTTCTTAAAAATTAGTGAACGTCTTATAATGATTGTTAGTATAATACTCAGCTATCCTTAGTTTCATCGGCTGCTTCTTTATATAATAAGCGTTGCCTTGCTATCCGTAGTTATATACACGGCTTCGCAATAAAATAAATGCTGTCCGTAGATGAAGGCAGGCCTGAGGGATGGCTTCTACGGACCTACGATACAAGGTCAAACTCACCACAAAAAATCGATGTCCAGCAAACCTTTCTGACCACAATAGTCCCGCGCACTGCTATAGATGTACTCCTCCTCGCGATCTACGATACCGGCACGTACAGGATTCTGATGAATATAATTCAGTTTCTGACGCGTAAACTCATGACCATAACATTCCTTAGGATGATTGTCCTGCTGCCAGAATTGACGCTTTCCATTGCGTGCATTAGCACTCCCGGCACGCTCCAGCAGCTCTAGTAGCCACTCCCGGCGGCTCTCACTTTCATGCCGCTCTATAGCCTGAGATATCTCGATACTTGATTTGCGTTTCACCTCGCCGATCAGATGACTGAGAGATGAGCCCTCCTTAGCCGAAACGATACCATGAAAGTGATTTGACATCAAAACCCAGCCGTGTACATTCAGTCCATCCGACTTTTGGCTTTCCCGTATTTTAGAAAGGAATACATCGCGATAGGACTGCCTGCTGAAAACATCTATCCACTCTACTACGGCAAAGGTGATATAATGCACCGCCTGTTGATCTCTTATCTTGTAGCCACCATCTCCCATAGTATGGCTAATGTAGAATTTATTTCAGAAGGTCTGTAGAAACCCACGCCGCCACCCACCCGCCATCTACAGACAGCATATTTTTATGCTAACGCAGCAATAATGCGCGATGGGAGTTTGATTGCTTCCCCCTATGGCGCAAAAATGCAGGGTGGGCTTGTGCGTGGCGTTCTGGTGCCAGGCCAGGGGTATTATTAACCAGCAAAGATGCTTCTCCGCCGTGGCGGATCAGCATGACAAAAAAGCCCACAAACAAAAAACCCAGCGAAGCCCGACGACAGTAGCCACGCCACCTCATCGCCGTCTTCGCTGGATAATTGCTGATTAGTTTGTTCACGGTTGTTCACGCTGTTCACGGTGCCTGTGAGTGTGAACACCGTGAACAAGCGTGAACAGAAAGGCAGTCCAAAGTCTTTACCACGTAGGCGATCTTTGATACCACTTTATCACACTTCTGCTATCCTGTGTCGGATACTTTTTGACACCGCCATGACATGCTATCAGGTACAGGCCTTATCTTCGCAGCTATGCTGTGGAGACCTCTGATATATCTGATCATGCTCGGTGCCTGTCTGGCTGCAAAGGCTCAGGCACCCCGCGTACAGAGCTATGCCAGCTATGTGTGGAGGGATAGTATACTGCATCGCGACAGTATCACATACACCTACGATACGACTCGCCACCGGCATCACATAGTGAGCCTTACTACATCGGAAAAATGGTACGGCTTTGCCAAAGACACAACGTATATATCATACATATACCTGCGCCACATGGACGCTCACGGGCGGCTGACCAGTATCGAACAATACCGCGCCGATAGCGTTTCGGGTACCATGAGGTACTCCCAGACTACATATAAGCGGCACGGCCGCCAGGTGACTATACGAAATCTTGCCCCTGATACCGCAATCTATGCCCTGATATCCCGGTGGAAAAAAATGGATAGACATGGTAATGTGATCATGGATAGCACTACAGACTACTTTCCAAATGTATACGTTCACTCCCTGGGTTTCCGGCGCTACGACCAGTATGCCAGGCAGATATACCAGCAGCACACATCTGAATCCATCCGTACCAGAAACGATACGCGTGCGGATTCGACATTTTATGATAAACGGCAACTCATAGCGAAAACAGTCCACTATCAAATAGACACAAGCGGATACGTGCCGTGGGAGAAACGCTACTATACTCACCTGCCCGATGGTGACTTGGCTATAGATTCCTTACACGATTTTGAGACATACTTTAGCCACTATTCATACGACACTTTGCATCGGTTGGTAGCGGATACTACCTTTTTAATCGATAAGTATGCAGAGGACTACAAACGTCGCATACAGGTTTATACCATCCACTCCTACGCCTATGATGGCTGGCACGATACTTTGATCACTGAAAGTTCGCTGCGGCATGGAGCCATACAATCTGGCAAGCGCATACAAGCGCGCTATGATCAGCACGGCTTTCTCCTTTCCCGCACCGAACAACGCTGGGACCTATCTACCGACTATGAATGGCGTACCTACAGCACAAATCAATATCATTATTACGATATGGGTGCAGCGAGCCAGTCTATCATACAGTCCCTTTATGGTCAAAACATAGATGATTTCTACGCCAATATCCGCGCCCTGCTACCAGCCACGGGTCGTATCCATGTCTATGTCCACGATACAAAGGGCAATATATCCAGTCAGTGGATAGAGCACGTACATGACCGGCACTATATCCGTACCATAGAGATAGCTGGTATGGATGATGATTATATCACTATCAGCACTCGCAGGGGAATGGTATTCGGATCGGCTGGCCTTTGCAGGGGTGACTATTGATTATCACGACTGTCCCCCCTATGGCGCAAGAATGGAGGGTGAGCTTGTGCGTGGCGTTCTTGTGCCAGGCTAGGGGCATTATTAGCAAGCAAAGATGCTTCTCCGCCGTGGCGGATCAGCATGACAAAAAAGCCCACACAAAAAACCAGCGAAGCCCAACGACAGTAGCCACGCCACCTCATCGCCGTCTTCGCTGGATAAATTGCTGATTAGTTTGTTCACGGTTGTTCACGGTGTTCACGGTGCTGGTGAGCGTGAACCCTCTATGGCGCAAGAATGCAGGGGAGGCCTTTGCGTGGCGTTCTTGTGCCGAAGCTAGGGGCATTATAAGGAAGCAAAGATGCTTCTCCGCCGTGGCGGATCAGCATGACAAAAAAGCCCACACAAAAAACCAGCGAAGCCCAACGACAGTAGCCACGCCACCTCATCGCCGTCTTCGCTAGATAAATTGCAGATCTTCCGCCGTTGTTGGTGTTATAGTTCGCTATGCGAACGTCACCAACAACTATCCGAAAACTTGTTGGTGACGCTATGCTTAAACACCAACAAGGGCTGCAA
Organism: uncultured Chitinophagaceae bacterium; assembly: GCA_964537475.1. Classification (GTDB taxonomy): domain Bacteria; phylum Bacteroidota; class Bacteroidia; order Chitinophagales; family LD1; genus UBA1941. Next base: position 152,616 of record CAZIBY010000002.1, read on the forward strand.
CATTTGAGGCGAAGCTGGCATTGGTACTGTCCCTGAGCTGTAGGAGTATTTGCCGGGTTGCCTGTATTTGTTCGCGCTTGTTCACGCTGTTCACAGTATCGGTGAGCGTGAACACGTGAACAAGCAGGAGCACTCTCCGGGGCTCAGCCCTTCAGCAGTGCCTTGTACTTGTCATCCTCTCCCAGGAAGCACCTCCCTTTTGACTTCTTATTAGCAATGGACAGGTATTCCTTAGCGACATCCAGACGGTTCAGCTCATAGTTCACCTTGCCGTAAAAGAACTCGCGCTCCCCATCAGGGAACCTTTCGAGGTCGCAGTGCAGCAGTGTTTTCGCCCAGTCATGTGCCACCTCCGGCTGGCCTAGCAGCAGGTGGTACCTATAGAGCTTTTTGGCCACATAGTAGCTCTCCTCATACTGCTCTTTGGGTGCCGGTATCAGATCCCAGGCCTGTCGCGCCAGCAGTGCCGCATGGGCATAGTCACCAGCGTTGTAGTCTGTATTGGTCTGCTGCATATATGCGTTGTAAGGTTCCAGCAGGGAGGGGTCAGTTATTTTCATGCGTGATAGTTTGATGTGACACTAAAGCCTGCTCATCCGGCTATACCACAAGTATATCAAAACAATAGTAATCTAAGTATCCTGCTGCATGCTTTTGCACCGTAGCACGTCTTGATGCTTTTTTTACCGTATAAAAACCTCCTATCTTGCACCTATGACCACTACCCAGCAGATAGCAGCGCACATAGCCGCCCAGCCCGAGCCTAAACAAACCGAGATGCGCACGCTGCACGAGCAGATACTCCAAGCGCTACCCGGCACCCGGCTATGGTTTGACACGGGCGTAGATGACAAGGGCAAGGTCGTGGCCAATGCCACCATCGGCTACGGCCATCAGGTGCTGCAATACGCGGGAGGCAAGACGAAAGACTTCTTTCAGATAGGCCTCAGCGGCAATACGACCGGCATGTCTGTCTATATCCTCGGGCTCAAAGACAAGAAATACCTGGCCGATACCTACGGCAAAAGAATAGGCAAGGCCAGCGTGACGGGTTACTGCATCAAGTTTAAAAAGCTGGCAGATATAGACCTGGATATCCTCCTGACTGCTATACGGGATGGAGTCAAGGCTACCGCGGCTTAGCAGTATAGTCCGCCTCTGTATGGATACTGCCGGGGTACATAAAAAAAGCAGCAAGGTCAACCCCTGCCGCTTGTCTTTTCCTGATGTGATGATATCACCTCCTGATGATCAGGTCTGTGAAGGAACCTGAGGTGATAGAATGTGTAGGCGGTGTCTGAGACTGACCGGATGGTGTATTGGCCTCAAAGCTAAAGGTACCGGACACCATGTTATTGACAGTATCTATGCTGGTGATGGTCACAGAGCCCATATGGCTGGCATCTGTAGTATAGTGCAGCTGATTGCTGGTAGTGCCGGCATAGTAGTCAAAGGACGCAGAACCGGCCTGAGTGGTATAGGTGCTACCGGCTACAGGTAGTTGTGTGATATGGAAATCTATTTCCCAGGTAGCGTCGTTATTGCCGTCACCGTTGTTTCCCGCTACATTCATATAGTAGCCTCCAGTAGAGTTTGAGCTGGCCACGAGCTGGCCATAGGATCCGTTATAAGACGTACCGCTGAAGATACTGGAGTGCGAGTTGTACGGTGAGGCCGTATAGCTCACACCATCTACATGGGCGCACAGCAGGCCGCTGCCACATGTCTCTGCAGTATTGTTATTCTTTTTGCAGGCAGATAGGGTCAGCATCAGTACTGCAGCACCCAGGCCCATCGCGATTTGTAACTTTTTCATGTGTGTAATTTTTTTTTTTTGTTTACTACCGCATTCTGGCAATATTGATACCAGTCGTTTTTGTGGCGTTTATTCCATGATCTGTGGCACGGAAGACAGCTATCCTGGTCTGCCGGTATTGATGCCTCTATACCACCAGAGCATGATTGCCCAAATCGCAAAAACCTGTACTTTAGGCGCATGGATCAGCCGTCTAAAGTCAAAGCCTGGTTGTACGCCTTTCGCCTGCGTACACTGCCCCTCTCCTTTTCATGCATCATCGTGGGGTCTTTTATCGCCTATCAGCGGCAGTTCAGCTGGCCGGTATTCGGGCTGGCGCTGCTCACCACCCTGCTGCTACAGGTGCTCTCAAACCTGGCCAATGACTACGGCGATAGTGAGAAGGGTACCGACAATGACGACCGCATAGGGCCTAAAAGGGCCATACAGGCGGGTATGCTGTCCTTTGCTGAGATACGTACTGCTATCATCATCTGTGGCGCTCTGTGCCTGCTGAGTGGCTGTGGGTTGATCTTCGCATCTCTGCGGGAGCAGGCGGTCACTGCGCTCCTTTTCCTGGCACTCGGTATCGGTGCGATAGTCGCTGCACTCAAATATACCATCGGCTCCGGTGCCTACGGCTATCATGGCATGGGAGACGTGTTTGTATTGCTATTATTTGGCCTCGTAGGTGTGGGTGGCAGCTACTACCTACAGTCGCATACCCTGGACCTCAGCGTGCTGCTGCCGGGTATCGCTGTGGGGTGTTTCGCCACCGGCGTACTCAACCTGAATAATATGCGCGACCGCCTCAGTGATGCCAAGGCCGGCAAGAATACCATCGTAGTGAAAATGGGCGACCGCAATGCACGCATCTATCACACGCTGCTGATCACGGCAGGCTGGGCTGCTGCTATCGTATTTGTAGCCATGCACCTGGTATCATCTGTGGCTTTTGTTTTCGTACTTACCATGCCCCTCTTCTGGCGCAATGTACTGCTGGTATGGCGCGTGAAGGAGCCTAAAGAGTTTGACCCCTACCTGCCGCAGTTGGCCATCTCTACCTTCCTGTTTGCCATCCTGTTTGCCGTGGGACAGGTTTGTAATGTGTAAAGAAAAAAACACACCTTTGACATAAAATTGAGCCTCGTCCGTCTATGATGTCATGCCTACTCCCGATCACCAAATCCTGCCCGATATGTCCGGCTGCATGTCTTTGAATCCATACTCCCGCTCTGCCGCTATCAGCCGTGAGACTGCTGTGGAGGTATCCTTATATGATCATATCGCCTCTGTGCCTCAGTCTGACTGGCTGCGCTTTACCCAGCATCAGGGGCCGCTTTTGCAGCCAGACTATCTGCAGCTGCTGGAGGCCACCCTGCAGGGAGAGATGGAGTTCATCTATGCACTCGTGCGCCGGGGTGGTGACCTGATCGGCGTTAGCTACTTTCAGGTGGTCCGGTTCAAGGGTACTAACCTCACTGCCTACTTTCCTGACAATAATGAAGGCATCAAAAACAAGCTGCTCAACCTGACCAAAGGCCTGGTGGCCAGGATCGATGTGCCGCTGCTGGTGAGTGGCAATCTCTTTATCACCGGTGAGCAGGGTATCTCCTTCCTGCCCGAGTATACGGTGCAGGAGCGGTCTTACTTTCTCGCACATACTATAGACCACATCCTGTCTCAGCGTCGGCATATCAAGGCGGTGCTCATGCCTGATATGTACGAGCCGGTGGGTGACTTTGATGAGGCCTTCCTCAGGTATCACTACAAGCGTATCTATGTAGAATCTGACATGAGTATGCGCCTGCCACAGGAGTGGCACAGCTTTGATGACTATCTGGGCGCCATCAGCTCCAAGTACCGCGTGCGTGCCAAAAAGATCATCAGCACCAGCCATCAGCTCGTGGCGCGTGAGCTGACCGCAGATGAGCTGGAGCAAAATATGGATAAGGTCTATCAGCTCTACCGCTGCGTGGCAGACAAGGCCGACTTCAACATCGCCAAACTGCCCAAAGAATACTACCCTGCACAGCTGCGCCAGAGCCCGGATATGTACAAGGTATTCGGCTACTTTCTGGAGGGGCAGATGGTGGGCTTCATGTCTCTCTTCATCCTGCCCTACAAGACAGAGGTGCACTACTGTGGTATAGACTACTCTATCAATAAGGAGCACAACCTCTACCAGCGCATGCTGTATGATGTAGTGAAATACGCCACCGGGCACAACCTGAGATTGCTGCACTTTGGCCGCACAGCACCGGAGGTGAAGAGTACCATAGGCGCTATACCGCAGCCTATGTATGGCTACCTAAAGCACCGCAATCCCGCAGTGAACTGGCTAATGGGCTTCTTTACCGGCAGGCTCAAACCGCGCCACTATGTCCTCCGCAGTCCATTCAAGTAGGCTATTGCGCGTACCTGCGTACCTGCCCAGCGCCCAGATAGGAAACACATTCCGATAGCTAGTGTAAGTGATCATGCAGTTGTGATTGAAGACGCCGCTGATGTTCTCTTGCGGCCAGTCGCCATTCCTTTCCTGACGAGAAATTATGAGTTGTGCTGCCTGCTCTAGTTTATCTCTTTTACAACAGCCTGCGGCAATCAGCGACAGCAAAGCCCACGAAGTATTGACCACCTGAGAGTTTTCTGATGGAATGTATTCTTTCCTGACACAGCTCTCAAAGGACTCGCCCCAGCCGCCGTCAGCGTTCTGTTTAGAGAGCAGAAAGTCTGCGGCTTTCTGCAAAGCAGCTTTGGCCTTGTCTCTGATATCCATCTGCCAGCCCGCGCCGTTCATTCCCACATAGCGGCTCAGCGCCTCCACGCCAAACCAGGTACCATAGGTGAAGCACACAGCCCATGACCCATACCACGAGCCATCTGCCCGCTGCTGCGAGAGGATGAATCGGACACCCTTCTCGATAAAGCCCTTGACCTCCTCTACCCTGTGCTCAGGGTACCGCTGGTGAAATGCGATCAGCGCTTGCACACAGGCAGACGTACACTCCGTATAGGAATAGTCTATCATGATATTGCCAAAGACCTCAGAGGGATTGAGCAGCTCCAGCCACTGAGGGCTGCGGGTCAGCTCGTAGCTGGCACAGCCGCCGTCAGGATTCTGGTAGGACAAAAGGACATTGACAGCCTGATACAGGCGCTCGGGCTCCGCATCAGGATGCAGCAGCATATAGCTCTTCAGCCCCTCTGCCGTGCAGTCGGTGATAGGCCAGCCATGATCTACCGTAGAGAAAGGCCAGCCGCCTATCTGGGTATGGCGGAAGAACTTCTCCCTATCTACCACCTCGCCGCGTATCTGGTTTTTGTCTATGAAATCAGCCCCGTGCTTTACCATCTGAGGAAACTCAGCCTCCATACCCGCCTCCACTACTGCCTGCATGGCAAAGGCTGTATCCCACAGCTGAGAGCCGTTATAGCCCTGCATCTTCATGCCGTCCTCTGCCACCCAGAGGTAGTCTGCCCATCTGGCCCTATGCCGCTGAAACTGCTCCGACTCGCGGCCATAGGCGTGCCAGACAGCGATGGAGTTGATGGCCTGGTTGACAGGCCCGATATTGATATAGTTGGTCTGCTGGTCCTCCGCATTGATATAGTCGAGGGCAAACTGCAAGGCCTTTTGACGTGTCCCTTTCAGGTGAAATTTTTCATAGACATTCAGTGCACCATTCAGAGATCTCAGCGTAGCCGACTGTGGGAAATAAACATCCGTATCGCTGCATAGGTCCCTGCAGGCCGACCAGCAGATCTTGTCATAGCGCTCTATGTACAGCTCCGTACGTAGCTCCTGTATCAGGGTGGTGGGTTTCATCACTATCTTGTGTCCGTAGCAGTAGGCCATCGGTAGATATACCATCCGGGTATGGCACCAGTACCGGCTCGGATGCATAGGGAGTGATTTGGGTAGCAGCCATAGCTCCGGCAGCAGGGTATTGCATCCCTCCCACTCATACACGCCGAGCAGGCTGAGATAGAATTTGCCCCAGCTAGGGATGCTCGTAGCACCACCGTGGCCTTGTATCCATTTTCGGGCACGGACCAGCTCAGGATCCACTGCCCGTGAGCCTAGTAACCGTAAGGCTACATATTGCAGTACGGTACCAAACATGGTAGACTTGCCCTCCAGGTGCAGCCCCCAGCCACCGTCATCATTCTGATGATTCAGCATATACCTACGCATGAGGGTAGCCTCAGGGGCAGTAAATGGCGCGTCAGTGACATAGGAAGCGATGACCAGCCCCGGCAGTAGAAACATCGGCCCACCATAGTCACCGGGCCAGTTGCCATCTCGCGTCTGTAGCGTCTGATAGTAGTGTATGCCATCACGGGCAGCCTGACGTGGACAGGCAGAGGAACTATCCTTCTCCAGCTCTATCACCGCACGCTGGCTACGGTAGACGCGGTCACCGCTATTGGGGTTTTGCTTTTTGTCATAGACAAAGTCCTGCTCCATCTCACGGACAAAGGCTCTCTGATCCGGGGTCAGCATACCGGCCCAGTCTGCAGGCAAACCTGCTGGTGAATGGAACTGCCAGGCCGACCTGCCCCGGTCTGATGTGAAGCACCAGTGAGACCATGTTTCTTTCTTGTACATATTCAAGCTTTTCAATATCAGGGTTATATGAAAGGGCGTTTAAACACGGGACATTCTCAAAAGTTAATGTTCAAATCTTTTTGCCGACAAAATTTCTTCGTTCAACCGAACTAAATTAGCTTTGGCTTAAACAAACTAGCCGTTGACTTAAACTAATTAGTTGCAAGATACAGCTATTTGACTGATAAAAACAAGCATTTCACTTAACCCGAAAATAAAAAATTATGGTACGCGACCTGATCAGATCCGCACACCGACCTAATGAGATCATAGCTATGTTCCGCCTCAAATTTGGCGGTTTTGACATCCGCCAGAGCGACGAGCCGCTGGACGTATTGGCTGAGAAGCTCGGCGACCGCGACTTCTGCTACGCTGCACTGAATAAAGTATCCCGCTCCTTTGCCGTGGTCATCAATCAGCTGCCGGTAGAGCTGCGCGACCCGGTTTGTATCTATTACCTCGTACTCCGTGGCCTGGACTCTGTGGAGGATGATATGCTGTACCCTGCCGAGCTGCGCCTGCCGCTGCTGCGCGAGTTTCACACGAAGTGTGTGGAGGACGGCTGGCAGATCAAGGGAGTGGGCGACTCTGACGACTACCGTGTCCTCCTGGCCAATTTTGACAAGGTGATACGTGTCTTCAAGTCCCTGAAAATAGATTACCAGCAGGTGATCCTGGCCAGTACCAAGAAGATGGGCAATGGCATGGCAGACTTTGCCGAGCGCAAGCTGGTGACGCTGCACGACTATGACCACTACTGCCACTATGTAGCAGGTATCGTGGGTATCGGCCTGTCGGGCCTTTTCTCAGCCTCGGGCATCGAGAGCGCCGGGCTCAAAGACCAGCTCAAACTGTCTAACTCTATGGGCCTGCTGCTGCAGAAGACCAATATCACCCGCGACTACTACGAGGACCTGAGCCTTGGCCGTAGCTTCTGGCCAAAGGAAATATGGGGTAAATACACCCACCGCCTGGAGGAGCTGATGCAGGATCCGACCTCTGCCGAGAGCCGTGCCTGCCTCAATGACCTGGTAACCGATGCGTTACAATATGTAGGTGATTGCATTGATTATCTGAGCCTTATACGCCACCCACAGGTATTCCGGTTCTGCGCTATACCTCAGGTGATGGCCATAGCCACCCTGGCCAAGATCTACAACAACCCTGACGTATACCGTGAGGTGGTCAAGATCCGCAAGGGCATAGCGGCTGTGCTGATGCTGCATACTACAGACATGGAGAGCGTGCACAAGGTGATGGAGAAATTTGCCAATGATATCCTGAAAAAGCTGGACAAAAACGACCCGCACTACGACCTGACCAAGGAGCGCTGCCACACCATCATAGCCAATCTTCACAAGATACGCTACAAGAGCAAAGTACAACCACTAGAGGAGATAGACCTGCAGAAGGCGGTGCTGTTTTGAGAGAATAGCAACAAGAGCTAAGAGCCGAGAACCAAGAGACAAGAATCAAGAGAAAGCAGCGAAGATAAATGACAGGCACGACCATATGCCTGTAGTAAGAGTGAATAACCCCAGAAACATAGTTCTTCTCTCTCCTTTGGAGAGAGAAGATGCCAAAGGCAGATGAGAGAGGTCGGATTTGACATATGCGTGATCGGTGCCGGTGTGGCTGGTGCCTCGATAGCTGCCTATCTGGGCAGGCATGGTTTCCGCGTAGCGGTGGTGGAGAAAGACATGCGTGAGCAGGACCGCATAGTAGGTGAGCTGATGCAGCCCGGCGGTGTGACTCAGCTGGAGCAGATGGGCCTCAGCCAGGCGCTGGAGGGCTATGATGCGCAAGAGATCACCGGTTATGCGCTTTTTCTCCGCGATCAGCATTTCTCTATCAAATATCCCGGCGGGCAAACTGGCCGCGGCCTCAGGAATGGCAAGCTGCTGCAAGCGCTGCGCAAAGAGCTTCTAACGCAAAACAATATCACCGTACTGGAGGGCAATGCTGTCTGCCTCATGGAGACGGATAGCGTCATCTCCGGCGTACAGTATATCCCCAAGGGGCTTGATACTACATCTACTGTCGAGGCAAGGCTAACGATCGTTTGCGATGGGATGTTCTCAGCTTTCCGAGAGAAACTATCTGACACGACCAAGACGGTGAGCAGCTACTTTCTGGGTTTGCTGCTGCATGATTGCCGGTTGCCTTTCCCTGGTCACGGGCATGTGATAGCGGCAGAGCCGAGTCCGGTTCTGGTGTATCCGGTATCATCTGGGGAGACGCGGGTGCTGATAGATTTCCCCTCTGCACAGGCCCCTCGCAAGGGCGAAGAGCTGACCCAATATCTCCGCAAGACCATCGGCGTGCAGATGCCGGAGCAGATACAGCCAGCTTATCTCCGTGCGGTGGAAGAAGGCAAATTTCGCCTGATGCCAAACCACCTGATACCCGCCAATCCGCGACTGAAGACTGGCGCCGTACTGGTAGGAGATTCGCTGAATATGCGCCATCCCCTCACCGGTGGCGGCATGACGGTAGCGCTCACAGACGTGCACAATCTGGCTGACAGGCTGATAGCCATCCGCGGCAGCTTTACGCAGGAAAATATAGAGACAGCGGTGGCGGCCTTCTACGAGACGCGCTATGCAGATAATGCCAGCATCAATATCCTGGCTGATGCACTCTATAAGGTAATGAGCGATCCCGACCTCAAAGAAGCCTGCTACAGCTATCTCCGGCAGGGCGGCAAAAAGTCCGAGGTGCCCCTCTCCCTGCTCTCGGCTATCAATAGGGACAGCAATAAGCTGATCCAGCATTTCTTTGCCGTGGCGGTGCATGGGGCCAAAAGGATCATCCTTCCCCATCCTACGCCCGCTAATATCAGCCGCAGCTACCGCATGATCCGGAATGCGGTACACATCATCTCCCCGCTGGTGCTGAGCCAGCGGCCGGGCCTGTTTACCAGGGCCACTTTCAGCATGGCAGAAAAGGTCTTCGCATAGTGAAACTGGCCTGCATTGTTTATCAAACTACCGATACTCGTCATATTTGGCTTTCAGGCAATTGTCTGTGTGAGAGCGAAAACTTATTTTAGCGCGGCATGACAGAGGAAGAAGGGCAGATCATTTCGGGTTTCTCGAAACTCAACAAGCGCGATAAGATAAAATGGATAGCCAAAAACTTCCTTTATGCCAATCCTATCGAGGTACTCAACGAGTTTGCCGGATTCTGGCATGACAATATAGAATCGCAGAAGCTGCTCGACGGCTTTAGCGAAAACACGATCGCCAATTTCCCCATCCCTTTTGGTATCGCGCCCAACTTCAAGATCAACGACAAGGTCTACGCCGTGCCGATGGTCACAGAGGAGAGCTCTGTAGTAGCTGCAGCGTCCAATGCGGCCAAGTTCTGGCTGACGCGTGGTGGCTTCAAGGCTACAGTGCTCTCTACGGTCAAGATCGGCCAGGTGCATATCATCTATAAAGGTGACAAGGATAAATTCATAGCCTATTTCAAAGAGATAAAAGGCAGGCTGATAGAGGGCGTAAAGCCCATCACAGCAAAGATGGAAGCCCGTGGTGGAGGCGTCAAGGACCTGGAGCTGATAGACTTCTCTCACATCGAGCCAAACTACTACCAGATACGCGGCTACTTTGAGACGGTAGACTCTATGGGCGCCAATTTCATCAACTCTTGTCTGGAGGAGTTTGGTGCGCTGCTCAAAGATATGGTGGACGAGAGTCCCATCTTCACTCCTGCGGAGAAAGACATCGAGATCGTGATGTGCATCCTCTCAAACTATACACCGGACTGCGTGGTACGCTGCGAGGTCTCATGCAAGATTGAAGAGCTGGGCACCTTTGAGGGTGGCAAGATGAGCGCACTGGAATTTGCGGAGAAGTTTCGCCGGGCGGTGACCATCGCTACCATAGACCCATACAGAGCGACTACGCACAATAAAGGCATCATGAACGGCATCGACTCCGTAGTGATTGCCACGGGCAATGACTTCCGCGCTGTGGAGTCCTGCGCACATACCTACGCTAGTCGTGACGGCCAGTACCGCAGCCTGAGTGACTGCACTATCAAGGATGGCGTCTTCACCTTTGGCATGACCATGCCGCTGGCTATCGGTACCGTGGGTGGCCTCACCTCGCTACACCCGCTGGCCAAGCGCTCCCTCGAGCTGCTGGGCAATCCTAATGCGAAAGAACTCATGGCCATCATCGTGACCGTAGGCCTCGCGCAGAACTTCGCCGCTGTACGCTCACTCACCACCACCGGCATACAGAAGGGCCACATGAAGATGCACCTCACCAACATCCTCGCGCAGTACCAGGCCACAGATGCCGAGGCTGAGAAAGCGAGGGTCTACTTTGAGGATAAGACGATCTCCGTATCGTCAGTACGCGACTATCTCGAAACTTTGAGAACAGACAAGAGACCTTAGACATGAGACATGAGATAAATGCAATAGTAATTATCCAAAACTGTCCGGTGTCTTGTTGTTTGTCCTCGTCTCATATCTCAAGTCTCACATCTCATGTCTAATCATTTCTACGGCCACGGCAAACTCATGCTGACCTCCGAGTATTTTGCGCTGGAGGGAGCTAAAGTGCTGACGATACCCGTACAATTTGGCCAGCATCTGCGGGTAAAAGAACTGAGCGGGCAGAGCAATACGCTCTACTGGGTCGCGCTAAATCATCTCAAAGAACCATGGCTGCACCTCACCTTTGACAAGCAGACGCTGCAGTGCATCAATACCGATAGCAAAGAAGCCCGCACCCTCTCTCAGATGCTCCAGCAGGCCCGGCTGATGAATCCGTCCTTTCTGAATAACGATACCGACATAGCCGTAGAGACCAGCCTTGAGTTTCCTAATGAATGGGGACTGGGGACCAGTTCTACGCTTGTATACTGCCTCTCTGCATGGGCGGGTGTAGATGGTGTGGCACTGCTACATGCTACGATGGGCGGCTCCGGTTATGATGTAGCGGTAGCGGGCAGTGATGAGCCGATAGTCTACATGCTGAAGGATGGCAAAGCATCATGGGAACAGGTACAATTCCTACCGCCGTACGCAGATCAGTTATACTTCGCCTATACAGGCAAAAAGGTGACCTCCTCCACCAGTATCGCCTCCTACCGCGAGCGTATCAAAGCCAATAAAGAAGCCGTGATATGGCTCAGCAACCTGACCGACAGCATGCTGCAAAGCCAGACGCTGGACAAGATGGAACAGATCATCCGCGAGCATGAGGCCATCGTATCTGAGGCGCTGCAGACGCCAACGATCAAGTCGCAGCTATTCGCCGACTACTGGGGTGAGGTCAAGTCTCTGGGTGCCTGGGGTGGTGACTTTGTGCTGCTGACGCATCGAGGACCGGAGCAGGAGCTACTCTCCTACCTGCAGGGCAAAGACATCTCAGTAGTGATGCGGTATGATAAGATGCTTTTTAGCAAGACATGAGATTTGAGACGTAAGACATGAGATAATGCACTATCTCAGTTTTCCCTTCTCTTCCGATAAATCAAACCCATACTTCTCCTCCAGCGTCTTCATCTTAGCCAGATACTTCTCTTTAAACTTCTGATGTGCTTCGCTGTCAGGATTTCTTACGCGATGATTCACAGCGGCGGTGATCTCGTCTATCTCTTGAAGCAGTTCCTGATCTTTTGCGGAGATAAAGGTCTTTACCAGTTGCTCCCATACGTAGTCTATCGCGAGCTTATTGGGGTGCAACATATCATCAGCAAAGAATCTGTAATCGCGCAGCTCATCCATCACGATCTCGTAGGCGGGAAAGTAGAAGCACTGCGGGTACTTTTGCGTCAGCTGATAGATGGCATCATGCAGGCGGCCTTTGCTCACTGAGTTTTCAAAATGACCGAAAGCAAAGTAGCGCACGGGGCTGACGGTCAGTACGACTTTCACAGCAGGATTGACCTGCCAGAGTGCTTCTAAACTTTGCGATAGCAAGCGTACGATCTCTTCTGTCGCGAGCATCTCAAAGTCAAACTCCTTCGCCGGTATCTTGTGGCAATTGGAGACGATACGCTGAGTACCTTTTAGTTTAAAAACGTGTGATGTGCCAAAGGTGAGAAATAGTATCGTCGCCTGCTTTAGTTTCTCTGACGATAGCTGTAGCCTTTCATTGATAGCGGCTGCCGTTTCTTCTTTTCCCGGCAGGGAGAAGCTGCCGTGATGATCGAAAGAGTGATAGCGCTCATCTTGCAGTACCAGTTCTTCAGGACTGTAGGGCTCTGCCGACAGCAGGCGGTCTAAGGCCGTGGCTATAGAGCCCGGGTTGTATTGCTGACCGAAGGGGTTGATATCGGTATCAAACTTATACGCCGCAAAGTACCTCCCTATATGCTCCGAAAAGCAGGAGCCTATGGTGACAAGGCGGTCCCTGTGACTGAGGCCGAAAGGTGCCCGTGGCAGCGGTATGATGGTGCGGAATGACTGTGGCATCGAAGGGCTGAAAATAGCGGATTTTTCGCAGGTAAAATCTATGTTAATAGCCCGTAGAGGGGTGATAAAAATCTTTTTCCGTTTCCCCAAATTACCTTACGTTTGCGCCGTCTTTTATTTTACCATTTTATCAATAAAATATCATGAAAATAACCGTAGTAGGTGCAGGTGCAGTAGGCGCTACCGTAGCTGACAATATCGTCAGGAAAGAACTCTGCCAGGAGCTGGTACTCGTAGACATCAAGGAAGGCGTGGCCGAGGGCAAAGCCATGGACATGAGCCAGACAGCCACGCTGCTGGGCTTTGATACCAAGGTCATAGGCTCTACCAATGACTATACGAAGACTCAAGGCAGCCACGTAGCAGTGATCACCTCAGGTATCCCGCGCAAGCCGGGTATGACGCGCGAGGAGCTGATCAGCACCAACGCCGGCATCGTAAAGACGGTGACAGAAAACCTCCTGAAGCACTCTCCGGACGTGATCATCGTAGTGATCAGCAATCCGATGGACACTATGACCTACCTCGCGCTGAAGAGCAGCGGCATTCCTAAAAACCGCATCATAGGCATGGGTGGCATACTGGATAGCAGCCGCTTCAAATATTACCTCAGCTCTGCGCTGAAGTGCTCTCCGAGCGACCTGCACGCAGTAGTGATAGGCGGCCACGGCGATACGACCATGATACCACTGACACGCCTTGCATTCCTCAACTCTCACGCAGTGAGCAACCTCCTCTCTGCAGAGGAGCTGCAAAAGATAGCTGCTGACACGATGGTAGGCGGCGCGACCCTCACGAAGCTGATAGGCACCTCTGCCTGGTACGCTCCGGGTGCGGCCGGCGCGGCTCTCGTAGAGAGCATCGTACGCGATGAGAAGAAGGTATACCCATGCTGCGTAGCGCTGGACGGCGAGTACGGCCAGAAGGATATCTGTCTCGGCGTGCCTGTAGTGATAGGCAAGAACGGCTGGGAGAAGATCGTAGACTACAAGCTGAATGCCGAAGAGCAGGAGGCATTCAACAAGAGCGCTGACGCTGTACGTTCTATGAATGAAGTTCTCAACACTCTGACAGTATAATCCAAACTATATCAATAGAAAGGCCGTATATTCACGTATACGGTCTTTTTTATTTTATCCATCTCAAATGGCAAAAACATCCAAGCCGAAAGGCGTTAAATTTACAGTATCAGAAATGATGGGCGGTGGCTACCACCCCTTTATCACCGTGACAGTGGAAGGCAAAAAATGCCGCTTCCTCATCGATACCGGCGCATCAAAGTCTGTGATAGACAAGACCTTTTACGAGACCAAGCTGGCGCGCAAGATGAAGGTGATCAAGCAAGAGACCACCGGCCTGCACAGCACGGTGATGGAGTCCTACACCGGTACGCTAAAGAAGCTCACCATAGGTGACCTCAATATCTCTCAATACTTCGTAGCAGGCGTGGACCTCAGCCACGTCAATAGCACCTACCGCAAGATGAAGATCAAAAAGATAGACGGCATCCTCGGCTCCGACCTGCTGAAGAAGCACAATGTGGTTGTAGACTATGGGCAGGAGAAGCTATTCATAGGCGGCAAGTAGTATTTACAAAGCAATTGCGCCAACAAAACAAAAGGCGTCATTCCGAGAAAATTCCCATAAAATAAGCGAGCTATTTTCGAAGGAATCCCCGCAGACACAAAGCGCAGATGAGGGCAGACCTTATTCGTGCTTCTTGCGGTTTGGGATTCCTTCAGTTTTACCACGTCTATTTTTTATGATTGGAAATCCCGAGGCTTCGGGACGGAATGACGCGCTCTTGTTTGCAAGCGTTTAACAAAAGAAATTTCCCTCTGACGCAACCAGCCTGACGAGAGCGACGTACCGGTTTCCTGTTTCCCACGCCGTGAGGCTGGGACAACTGGAAACGGGTACAAGCCGAGTCAAGGCTTTATCAAATAAAAAAAGTCCATATCAATAAGCCGTCAGGCTTGATACAGACTTTGCGTAGCACTTCATGCAAATATCAAAAGCTAGTTACTCTTTTAAGTAAAATACCCACCCATATACACCCATATATAAAGGTATACCAGTTCGTTTTCAGTATAATGCAAATATAGCATTTTTTACGCATTTTACCTTATCGGAAACCCTGTAGTTATTCACAAAACCGTAAGCTGGGCGTTCGTTCGTTCAATGTGCTTAGGAGCATTGAACGAACGAACGGTGACCAGTCGGTTTTAATCATCGTTCCCCGTTCCGCGTTCCGTTTTGTATAGAAACAGGAACGCGGAACGGTTTCTGTGCTGCTTGTTGCTGTTTGCCAGGAAACAGCAACAAGCAACAAAAAGCAAGTACCCGGTACCTGTTTACTAAGAAACGGGGACCGGGTACTTGATAAATCACTTACGGTTTGATATCTGGCGTTCGCGTTTGTTCCCTGTTCCCGTTTACTAGCAAACGGGAACGGGGAACAAGCCCTATTACTTCTGCGTGATCCGCACCACTCCCCCACCATTGTAGGAGTGATACTCACCGGCATACATGGCATCAGCCATCACAGGCCCCATGATAAAGGCACCAGGGCTGACGCAGCGGACAGCATAGTAGTAGTGCTGCGGTCGGCCGGTGTAGAGGTCTGTGAAGAGATTGACACGGTCATCGCGGTAGTCTGAGGCCGTAGGCGTAGAGGCATCCTTGATCCAGTCCATGCCCGGCACCTCTTTCAGCCGCGGATTTTCTATCTCAAAACCTGCCGGTAGCATATCGGTGATCACCACATTGTCTATAGACCTGTTGTAGCTGCTCTCTATATTGAGGCGTACGATCACGAGGTCATTCTGTTTGAAATTGAGCGATGACAACTGATGCCCATAGCGGTCGTAAAACTCCTTGCGTACCTTGATATAGCTATCTTCTTGCTTAAAGCTACCATCTGCCGTGATGCCCTCATTCTCGTAGAAGTAATACAGCTTGCCGCTGCCTTTGGTCACCAGTTCTATCTTGCTGCCGCCGAGTTTCTTCTTACTCAGTTTCAGTGATTGACCGGTGAAAGCACCCACCACTTTGCCATTTACCTTGATGTCGGCAGTGACGGTCGCAGAGGCATTCGCACGCAGTACTTTGCCGAGGGCGAGGAAGCTGAACACACGCTCCTGCGTACTCAGGTAGTACTCCCGCTTGATAGACTCTGACACATGCTTTGACATGATCGGTATCTGTGGATTCTGCGGGTCTACCTCGGCCAGCACATTCAGCGCTATGGCCTCGTCACGCACCGCAGAGGCAAAGCTACCGCCTGTTTCCTTATCAGATACTTCACCCACAAAAGTACTCGGCAGCATCTCTTTAAATTTGCCCTTGTCACCTGCCAGCGCATAGGCGGCAGAGAGGAGGTATTTGCAGTCAGTAGTGAGCAGCTGCGGGTTGGACTTGTAGTAGTTCATCGTGCTCAGGTCCTGTTTGCCCGCCAGGGCCAGTACATAGAGGCTGTAGCCTACTTCGTGTGGCGCGATCTTCTTATTCAGTCCACGGTTGTAGTACCAGGTGATCAGGTCATGATTGCGCAGTCGTGCGCCGAGGTATTCCAGCAGTTTGTCCAGCAGGTCGTCAGAGACATCATAGCCGGCTTTCTTAGCCTCTATGAGGAAGTGCGCACCATATACCGATGCCCACCAGCACTCCTCTCCTTCACCGTCCCAGAGCGTCAGTGCACCATTGTAGAGCTGGCGCATCTTGATCTTGCGGATCGCTTCGCTGATGTTGTAGTTGGCAGTCTTGGCTAAAGTCGGACTCATCAGCCCGCTCAGATCCTGGAAGTACAGCTGCGGGAAAGCCGCCGACACTGTCTGCTCCGTACAGCCATACGGATACTGCACGAGGTAGGTCAGGTGATCGCTAAACTGCACCATCGGCGAGCGGCTCACCACTACACTGTAGTCTGCCATAGCAGGGAGAAAGCGCGGATCGCCTATCTCTACAGTCTTGGCCGTGCCACCGTCCATCACGCCGCTGCCATTGCCCTTTTGCAAAGATGCCGCAGGGCGCACGGTGATATCGGTCACGTCTTCGTATTTGCCACCGGCGCCATTGACGGTCACCGTGACCTTCGCTTCATCAGGCGCGCCATTGGCCACGAGGCGGAACATCACACGCGCTTCCCCCTTTGCATTCACAGTAGCAGACTGAGATACTGCACCTACGAACTGTATCGGCCCTTCGGCCTTCGCCGTCACAGAGGCATTGGTACTGCTGGTAGTGGTATTGGAAATGGTGACGGGCACATCTATCGTATCGCGCGGACTGATAAAGCGCGGCAGCGAGGTGACCAGTACGATAGGGTCAGCCACCGTCATATGCGCATCGGCACTGCCAAAGGACTTATCCTTATACGCTACCGCCATGAGCCGCACCTCACCGGAGAACTGCGGGATATCAAACTCATACTTGCCTTCACCGCTACCATTGGCCTGAGTGATGCCGCTCCAGTAGCTCAGCAGTTTCACCCGTTTGTTTTTGACGGGGTTGACACGTTTAGACATATCTGAGCCGTCACCACCGGTGCTGTTGATAGATGCATTCACCTCAGGGAAAAGCAGCGGATACAGATCAAATGAATTGACATCCAGCGCGCGCTTCTGATAGAAGAAAGCATACGGGTCTGGCGTCTTGTAGCCTGTGATCTGGAGGATACCTTCATCCACCGCAGCCAGCGTGATCTTGCAGCCGGGAGCGGCTTTCACCGTCACCTTCTGGCGGGTGTGGGAGCGGACAGATTTCTCCGCTACGATCTGCACCGGTATCTTATTAGCCTTCTCCTCTACGATGATCGGCAGGTAGCCGTGGGCCACCGTGAGCGGCAGGTCGGTCTCCTCGTGCGGCTTGATCAGCGTAGCTGAAATATACGCATTAGGCACATAGTCAGCTTTCAGGTTGAGCGTAGCAGTCGCCGTGCGCTTGTCTGTATTGATATAGAAGTGATCTATGACATGGTCGCTCTCTAAAGTCACAAGGATGCGGCCATTGAATGGCGCCTTGAAAAGCACCTTGGCAGTCTCGCCGGCATTGTATTTCTCCTTATCCAGGCTGATGTCTATGTTGCCTTCATTATTGACCTCAAAGGATGTATTCGTATTATACCCATAGCCACCATAGCTGTAGAAGGTGTACATCACGTAGGCATCTGCACCCGGTTTAGCCAGGCGGATCTCGTAGTCGCCAGGTGTCTTTGGCACAAAGGAGTACACCGTATTCTCGCCGCTGATATTGATAAGCTGGTCTACGATGGTGCGGTCCTCCTTCTGAGACTCGTAGCGGAAATACTCACTGCTGCGGCTTAGTACGGTCTTGTAGTCATGCTTGATCACGATGATATGGCCCTGCGTGCTGACGGGCTTCTCATCCTTATTCAGTGCCACCAGCGGGAAGCGGATAGCCTGATTGAGCGGATAGTAGTAGTAGCCATCGCGGTCCATACCATAGAATACATCCTGCGTATAGATATCTACAGATGAGCGCCTGCTCACCGGCCTGCCCGACTCGTCAAACACTGTGGCAAAGATATCGCCCTCCAGTACTCCGTTATTGACATAGGCCGCAGGCACCTCAAACTGCTCTTTAGCATTGCCTTTCTCATCTGTCGTACCTGTACGCTCTATCTTGTCAAACTCGGTCGTCTGATTGGCCAGCGAGAAATTGTAGCTGCTATATTTCTTTGGTGAGAAGTATTTTGAGCTGATCTGCATCTCTACCTCATAGTTTCTATCCGCTGCCGGTGGACCGAAGAAGTTCATAGCGTTGATACTCAGGTTGGTCTTATCGCCTGGCTTGAGGTATGGCTTATCCAGGCTCGTAGTGACACGTATCCTGTCCGGCATAAATTCCTCCACCATGATGTTCTTGGTAGCCAGCAGTACGTCATTAGAAGTATATACTTCCAGTGAGTAGCTACCGGTGATACTGGCCGGAGACAGCTCCAGTGCTACCTCTACACTGCCCTCGTCATTCAGCGTTTTGCGGTATGACTTCAGCTCCTGGCCGTTTGGCAGCAGGTACTTGAGTCGGACAGGTATCTCTCCGGGGCTCTTCCACTGCTGGTCACGAACGATCACCGAGGAGTGGATCGTCTCACCGGGGCGGTACATATCCCGCTCATTATAGACAAAAGCATCGAGGCCCGTGCTGTTCGCCTTCTTGCCTCCTACATCAAAGCGCGAGGTCTCCACGCGGGTAGTATTGAACGGCATATAGTTGAAGTCTCCCTGCTGGGTCTTGGCTATGATCAGCGCCGGGCGGAAGCCTGTGAAGTCGCGGTGCTTCAGCTCTACCTCAGCCACACCATCATTATTGGTCGTGCCGGTGCCCATCACCTGGTTATTGGCGCCGAATACGGATACTGCTACGCCTGCCATAGCCTGCGCGGTCTTGATAGAGTTAGCAAAGACAAACATCTTGTCCCTGCCATCTTTGGCTATCAGACCTATATCTGAGAACGATACATAGCGGCTTTCATTCAGGTAGTACTGCCCCTGAGAGCGGATAGTGATCTTGTACATTCCCTTGTACTCCCGCAGCTTATCAGGGAAATCAAACTTGAACAGGCGGCTATTGCCTTTCTTAGGCAGATTCTTAGTGTCGATAGTGGTCTCATAGACCTTGTCTCCTACCTGCAGGTTGTCGCCATAGTTGCGCTCGCCGTCAGCAGAGACGTAGCCATCACCGCTATCACCGTCATCGTCATAGTAGCTGTAGCGGCCGGAGGCCAGGATGTTATTCTCATATATCTTGGAGATGCTCACCTGCACCTGAGGCACATTGATGATCTGCACCTCTATATTTTTTGATCCCTTCGGGGTCAGGTACACACCTTTCTGATTGGTAAACCTAATAGCTGGCTCCAGCTGCCCAAAGGCCACTGAGTGCGAGTAGGCTTCTTTCAGCACGCCGCCTATACGCCCCTTCACGCCGGCTTTGATATTGAGGGTATATTCCTTTGTCACGTCAAACTTGTCTGAGGTGAGCAGCAGGCCATCCTGTGTCACCTGCGTCTTGAAGGATACCGCCGGGTCAAAACTGATGGCCTTGTCCAGTCCCTCCTCCAGCATAGGCTGTGAGGTATAGAGGTGCACGGTGCCGGTATTGCCATCATGCTCCGCCTCGATATTGTTTACCGTGAGGATGTATGGCGACTGAAGCGTCGTCTTGTACTCTATCGGCTGCTTGGTGCCCGTCTTGCCGCCAAATGGTGTGATGCCCGGCGCGATAGTAGCCTTGATCTGGTAGTCCTTGTCTTCTATCTTCAGCGTGGTCAGGTTCACCAGGATGTGCTCATCAGCCTGTGTGGTCAGTATTTTGAAATCAGCCTTTGCGCCATCTACTTCTATCGCGAGTTTGTCCTTGAGCTGTGCAGGATCTACTTTGTAGAAAAAGAACAACTCCAGCTGAGCGATTGGCGTGTGAGAGCTCTCATCCATGGTCGTCCATAGGGCATTGCCCGACTCAAGACGCTGATACGGCGTATGAAAATTGATGTCAGGTATTTTGCCCAGTGAATAGGCAGTGTGCGAGGTCAGCTTGTTGGTCACCTCAGCGTGGTAGTCTGTAGCCGGATCGAGGCTGTAGTCCGGCGAGAAGGTCAGCTCGTAAGAGCTCGTCCACTGAAACCGCCCGGAGATAGGCGGATCAAAGCGGATGTACTGCGTAGTGTCCCACGCGTTCAGCATGGTATCGCCTACGAGGTTTTTGTCAAAGGTGAAGACGAGATTGCCGAGGACCGGCACTTCATCTTTGGCATTGGTGGAAACTAGGTTGACTCTGTTTTTCAGGTTGCAGGCAGCGAGCAGAAACAGAAGAGAAACTGCTGTCAATCGGAATGCGTTACGCATAAATTGGGTAGGAAAATTTTATTACTCTAAAGTACGCTTGCGCGCATCTTTTAGTATGCTTTTTTCAATAATATTTTCTGCACCGATATAATGCATGAAAGAGGATAAAAAATATCGTGGCCAAATTTGGTTTTGCGATACTAGAAAATACATTACCCACATGGCGGAAAGCCTTGCCCAACCGGAGCATTTGATCTCTTCAAATCATCTCTTGGTACAATTATCGCCTTACAGTAAGCCTAAAACATCACATCATGAAAAGCAACATCATAAAGGTATCTGCTACGCTGGCGCTGGCTACCGTCCTTCTGACAGCTTCGGCACAGACTCCGGGCAGCTCACCGGGATCTCCCAGTGCACCCGGCTCTCAGAATGTGAATCCTACTCAGACCATGCCCGGTGGGCCGGGATATCAGCCCACCATCACTAATCCTACGCAGCCCTATGGTGGCTACACCGGAGCCACAGGCACGACAGGCATTGGCGGCATAGGTACTCCCGGCAGCACAGGTATGGGTAGTGGTACAGGTATCGGCACTCCGGCAGGCAGCACTGGCATAGGCACACCCGCGGGTGTAGGGGCTACGCCATACACATCGCCCGGCTCTACCATCACTCCTCCCCGCTAGTCGTGGCGGAGCTGATGGTCCAGCTCATAGTGCAGCCCAAACTGGATAAACATACCTATACCATAAGGCTTGCCTCGCTGTACTTTGCGGTGCAGATAGTAGTCTTTGTCACCTATGCAGGTAGCAGTACAGACATTTTTTGTGATCAGGTATTTGTCATGGACGGGTTCCAGGCTGTACTCCCGCAGGCCATGATAGGCGCTCTCTACAGCGGTTTCATATTCTTTGCCGGTCACTAGGCCCAGCCTGATAGCGGCCTCTATGCCATAGGCGAACATGGCCGTGCACGAGCTTTCGATAAAATTATTCGGATCGGTATTGCGCACAGGGAGCTGATACCAATGTCCGGTTTTGCTGTCTTGCAGCGCGGGCAGCGGTGCGATCATCTCCTTGAGGTAGCCGGCCAGCTCATTGTAATAGGCGTTTTGCTTGCCTGTAATGGTGAGCGCATCTGCCAGCGTCACTACTATCCAGCCATTGCCTCGGCCCCATATCTCTGAGCTGCGGCGGGTGGTCCGGTCCGGCCAGTGTGTCTGCCCACATACGAAGCAGTGGTCCTTATGGTCACTATCCCAGCCGTGCACCCATAGGCCGGTCTGGGTATCCTGTAGTTTCTCCCTGTGCAGCCTTAGCTGCTTCATAAATTCATCGAGGTACTGCTGCTCACCGGTAGCCTGGTACATGGCCAGCAGAAACTGCCCTATCATAAAGACCGTATCATCCCACAGCTCGACATTCACCGGCAGGTGTGACACGGCACCCTCCTTTGTTCTTTTGATCTTCAGGTACTGGCGGTATATCCTTTCAGCCTTCTGTTTATACTTTTCATCCTTTGTGACACGGTAGAGGAAGGCAAAGCCCAGAGCCGAGGCTACGTCATTTGGCATACGGCCGTTAGCCACCGGCCCTGATACTTTCATCGCCTTTTGTACATAGGCCAGATAGGTTTGCTTTTTGGTCGCGTCGGTGGTCAGGTCATATTGCTTTACCATTGTATTGAGCAGGGCCGCATCTACCCAGGTCCACATATAGTGCGAGGCAGGCAGGTATTTCTCCCGCGCATAGCTATCCAGTGTATCTACCCATGTAGCAGCACTCGATAGCATAGGTATACACGAGACAAAAAAGATTAGAAGTGCGCCGATTTTCTTACTTTTCACAGCAGAGTTTCCCATGTACTAAACATATCAAAAATGCCAGACATCAAAGCCCTGAGATATGCCTTTTTATTCGCCCAATTGTTTACGTGCGGCTTCGGATGGTGCCAGGTCCATGAGCCGGAGATGGTACCGGTGGCGGGTGGCAGCTACCAGATGGGCAGCCCCTCCGGTGAGAAAAATGAACGTCCTGTGCACTCCGTCACGCTCAAAAGCTTCTATATAGGTAAATATGAGATCACGCAAAGGCTCTGGACCGAGGTAATGGGCGACACGCCGAGCAAGCATAAAAACTGCCCCGATTGCCCGGTAGAAACTGTGACGCCGGAGCAGGTGGCGCAGTTTATAGTCCGGCTGAATCAAAAGACAGAAAAGCAATACCGTCTCCCCACCGAGGCTGAGTGGGAGTATGCAGCGCTGGGCGGTGCTCAGAGCAAAGGCTACCGCTACCCGGGCAGCAACGATCTGAATGAGGTGGCCTGGTACCGGCCTAATGCCGGCGATACCACCCACCCGGTAGGTTTGAAAAAGCCTAATGAGCTAGGTCTCTATGATATGGCTGGCAATGCCTGGGAGCTATGCAGCGACTACTATGATCCGGCCTACTACGCCCGTAGCCCGGCTGATAACCCAAGAAATGACCGGCCCGCAGCTTTTCGCCTGCTCAGGGGCGGCTCATGGCGTAGTGCTGAGAATCGCTGCTACTCCCGGGCAAGAAACAGAAACATCTACGACCACTACCATTTTGGCAATGGAGGCTTCAGGCTGGTATTAGATAAATGACGCTTACTGATGCGTACTCTCCATCACGCTGATCTGGAAGTCTCCCTGCGTGAGATGGACGATATTGGTATCCTGTGACCTTGACAGGTTTGCATTGAAGGTACCCTTCACCTTGTAAAGGTTATAGTAGAGCGCAGGAGAATCCGGCGTGGTCAGCGAGGAGTGACCATTAGCAGTGATGGAGGTGATGGTCAGGCTGGAGCCATAGTTGCTGGTATATTCTGTGCTCACCGTTCTGTACAGGCTATCAGGATAGGAGAAAGTAAAGAGATAAGCCTTGGAGGTACTATCCCCGCTGGTATAGAAGGTCTTGCCTACCCATGTACGGATGATAGAGTCATGCGGATAAGGATTGGCGCTGTCTATCAGCTTGAAGGTAGCATCATATAGGAAAGAGCTGCAGAGACCCGTAGATCCATTGCATTCGCTCTTGTTATTATCGCCGTGGTAGACCCATGTAGTATCGAGCTTTGCCCTCCAGTAGAAGGTATCTGTGATAGCGTGCTGTACGTTTCCTTGCGGAGTAGCTGCCTTGTTATCCTTTTTGCAAGCGGCCAGAAGACCCAAAACTCCGATAATGGCCACGAGAGCCCATGTCTTTTTCTGCATGATAGCTTTGATGTTATGTCTCAAAAATGATAAAAAAAGTGCAATGCAATAAGCTTCTTATACGCATAGGGCCCCGCGGCTGTTTCTTTTCTCAGACAGGAAGGCATGGTTTACTGCAAAATCACTAATCTTGAGCCATGGAGCTTTTTATACATTGGAATGTCAACCCCACCATTCCGATCAATTTTCATCTCTTCACAGTACAGTGGTACGGGCTGATGTGGACCTTGTCCATTTTCGGATGCTTCTTTCTGGGCCGCTGGATCCTGGCCAAGGAAAACCTCAGCGAAGAAAACCTCGTCCTGATCATCCAGTACATCTTTATAGGAGCCATCATCGGTGCCCGCCTGGGGCAGGTATTTTTCTATCAGCCGGGCTACTTTATGGCCCATCCCATAGAGATATTTAGCGTGTGGAAAGGCGGCCTCTCCAGTCATGGCGGCATCATAGGCGGCCTGGTCGCTATCTACCTTTTTCATCGGGGCCATCCGGATTTCAGGCTGCTGTGGCTGCTGGACCGCGTAGCGCTGATCATCTATCTGCCGGCCGCGCTCATCCGTTTTGGCAACCTGATGAACTCTGAGCTGATCGGCAAGGTGACGACAGAGCCGTGGGGATTTATCTTTCCGGGAGAGACTGAGGCGCGGCATCCGGTCGTTTTGTATGAGAGTATTTGTTACTTTATCCTGCTGCTCATCGTTACACAGATATATCGCCATATGGGAGACAAAAGACCGGGCTTTTATGTTGCTTTCTTTTTCACTTTCACATTCCTCACCAGGTTTCTGCTGGAGTTTATGAAGGTACCCGAGGCCATGGTAGGACCTATCAGCTCTACACAGCTACTGAGTATTCCACTCATACTGCTGGGCATATTTATGTTTATATTCACCTACAGAAAGTCAGCACAGGCAGCATAGTGGCAAAGTATGAGAAATGGCTGGGAGCCGGATTAGGGTTTGTAGTAGGGGGACCGATGGGCAGCATGATAGGCTATGCCGCGGGAGAGCAGATAGGCAAGCGGGCAAAGAAATACAGCAAGACGGCCAATACTTCAGAGTTTGAGACCAATCTCATTTTGCTGGCATCCGCACTGATACAGTCAGATGGCCGGGTGACGAGAGAGGAGCTGGATTTTGTCAGGACCTTCTTCACAGAGCATTTTGATCCGGCCCATATCGAGGAGAAAATGGCCATCCTCCATCATTGCCTGGAGCGCCGGTATGATACCCGCAAGGCCTGTGACGACCTGCGTATATCTTCATCACCATCCACCCGTATCCAGATCATTCATTTCCTGTTTGATATCGCGATAGCGGATGCAGATCTCAGCCAGCAGGAGCGCAATACTATATTCACCATAGCAGGCTGGCTGAATATCAATGATATTGAGTTTAACCGCATACGCCAGTCATATATAGCCGAGGTCAAGCGCTACAACATATTTGGCCTGGCGCATACGGCCCCGTTTGAGGAGATCAAAGCAGCCTACCGCAAGATGGTGCTGGAGTATCATCCAGATAGGAATAGCCACCTCTCTCCTGCCGAGCAAAAAGCTGCGGCGGATAAGTTTCGCAAGATACAGGAGGCATTTGACCAGATCAGGGCGGAGCGCGGTGCAGAATAAAGATCCATGTACGCCTCCTATCATCCATATAGCTTAGAGTTCAAAAAGCCTGTGCTCACGTCCCGGAGCCGCATGACGCATAAACATGGCTACTACCTGACCATAGAGGCCAGTGGCACCAGGGGCGTGGGAGAATGCAGCTACATCGAAGGCCTGAGCATAGATGATCCGGGAGGCTATGAAGCTGCGCTACTCAACATCTGTAGCGAGGTAGAGGAAATAGCTGACGCTTATTTTGAATCAGGGGCTTTACCTATGGAACTCCTGATCCGCTATCCTTCTATTGCATTCGGTCTCGAGACTGCACTGCTCGACCTGCGAAACGGAGGTAAACACGAGATCATCAAAGGCTCTGAGTTTTATGCGGGCAAGAAAGCTATCCCTATCAATGGGCTCGTATGGATGGGTGATGAGGGCTTCATGCGTGAGCAAATTGAGCAGAAACTGGCAGATGGTTTCCGCTGTATCAAGATCAAGGTCGGTGCGATAGATTTCGATGAAGAATGCCGGCTGATAGAGAGCGTCAGGGCTCGCTATGGCCCTGCACAGATGGAGATCCGCCTGGATGCCAATGGTGCTTTCACCGCTGATAATGTGCGCACCAAACTCAAGCGCCTTTCCGCCTATACTATCCACTCCATAGAGCAACCTATTAAACCTCAGCAATATCTGCTGATGCACAACCTTTGCCGCGAGAATATCATACCCATAGCGCTGGATGAGGAGCTGATCGGCACCAGCGAGAGCTTCATCCGTCAGCGCCTTTTGGAAACCATTCGACCACAGTACATTATCCTGAAGCCTAGCCTCCTGGGCGGGCTGGCAGCCTGCGATGACTGGATCGCACAAGCAGCTAAGCTCAATATTCCCTGGTGGGCTACATCGGCGCTGGAGGGGAATATCGGCCTGAATGCGATAGCTCAATGGGCAGCCTCAAAGGATACTACTATGATACAAGGACTAGGCACCGGCTCTTTGTATACCAATAATATTCCATCTCCTTTGATGATAGAGATGGGGCATCTGCGATATGACAGGACCAAGAACTGGGCTGCGTTGTAAAATTTATTCCTCTAGCCATGCGCCCTTCTTCGCCGGAGTCGTCACAGGGTTGATGCGACCTGAGTGCTTGCCGTCCCACTGCACCTCGAAGGTGCTCAGTCGCAAGTCCGGCACATAATAATCTGTAGAAGTAATTTGCGCCCCACTGGCGAAGGCAGTCAACTTGCGATGAGGATCATTGGCGCGCGCATCCATCGTCTCTATATCGGATCGCGTACGTACTATATAGCCCTCCTTGACCAGCTTCACGATATTGGCGCTATCACCTATAGACTCGTCCTGCATCACAAAGGCCACATCGGCACGATCTGGCGAGCCATATATGACCATAGCGCGACCACTCAGCGCCGGATGCCCTTTTAGGTACATATCCTTATCGCCGCCCAGCATGATGAACACGACCTTGCCCCGGCAGGCATCCAGCGCAGGCCAGCCGTGATCTAGTGCCATTTCTTTCAGGTTGGTGTAGTGCCCACGCAGCCGGTCCGGGGTGAGCACTGTATTCAGGCTATCACCAAAAACTGAACGGATGTCGGCATCTATTTCATCGTAGGCTGTGCTGTCAAAAGGAACCACTCTCTTGAAACCAAAGAATCGTAAAGCCTTGCTTTGGTCGCCCGGTCCACCCGTCTTGGGTTCTACGTTCACAAAGATGGGCAGGTGGCTGGGATGCGCATCACTCCATTGCTTTAGCGCCTGGAGTGATTCTTTGAATGTATAATAGTGCGTCTGGTAGTCCACGTCTTTGATGTGCAGCACCTTCAGTCCTGGTTTCTTTAGTTCCTCCACGTGAGACCGTACCGGCAGGCCATGCACAAAGGCATTTATCTTTCTCTTATACAGCGCACCACCTTTGGGGTCATTATAGATATCTATCTCCAATCCGCGCATGTGATACATAAATTGGGAATCAAATGGCAGATGACCATAGTCTATCCTTATGGGATTGCCTTCATCGCCCAGCTGTTTACGAAACTTCATTAGAAATTTCATAACGCGGGGATCCGGCAGCTTCTTGTAGCTATTGTGGCTGCCTATGACCTGTATCTCATTCAGCCGCAGGTCTGAGCTACTTTGTGCAATGGTCAATACGGAAACTAAAAGGAAACAGATAAGGACTGGATAGCGCATACTGGTGATTGATGGTCACAAATAAACAGGAATCCATCATTATGAAAAGGTAAAATCAACGACCTTATACGATCTCCTCGCGCACTGCAGCCAGGGTCACACGGTTGCTGCTCTTCAGCCGGGCCAGCAGGCCATCTACCTTAGGCACCTCATATTCAAAGAAGTATTGCACTGCATGGAGCTTTGACTGAAGGAACTCCGGTGAGTAGGATCTGCTACCTCCTTGTTTCAGTTCCTCCACCTTGGCTCCCTGTTTCAGCCACTGCCATGCCACTATCAGGATACCGAATAGCTCCAGATACAGCGTGGCATCAGACAAATAGGCCTCTGGTCCTTCAGTCTGCGCTACGCTGATGAGGTGCATAGTGATCTCCTGTAGCTTCATCAGCTTATCTTCGAGAGCGATAGCATATGGTTTCAGGTCGTCGTACTGTTGGGCATTTTGTATATCAGCCATCACCTCTTGCATCAGCAGCATGGTAGCCATGCCGTTCTTCATCATCACCTTGCGGCCCAGCAGGTCCATGCCATGTATAGCTGTAGCGCCCTCATGTATGGTATGGATACGCGTCTCGCGGAAGAAAAGCTCCGCCAGAAACTCCTTTGTATACCCGTATCCACCAAAAATCTGCAGGCCCGCGCTGGTAGAGAGGATGCTCATCTCTGCCGGATACGACTTGACCATCGGTGTGAGAAGCTCCAGCAGCATGTGCTGGTTTTCCTTTTCCTGTCCCTCACTGGCCATCCAGCGGTCATATCGGCCACAGGCCTCCAGCACCAGAGAGAGCGAGCCCTCTGTGACGGCCTTTTGGAATAGCAAAAGCCGGCGTACATCTGCATGCTCTATCAGCGCGACCTGAGGTTTAGACGGATCTTTCTCGGTCACTTTGCGGCCCTGGGTACGCACGTTGGCGTATTCCAAAGCATTGTAGTAGGCCGCTGAGGATATGGATGTGGCATTGCACCCCACACCTATCCGAGCCTCATTCATCATTTGGAACATATAACTCAGCCCCTTGTGCTCCTCTCCTACCAGATAGCCGCGGCAGTCATTATTCTCGCCCATCATCAGGTGTGCTATCGGTGCGCCGTGGTATCCCATCTTGTGAAACACTCCTGCGGTGTTCACATCATTAAATGTCAGGCTACCATCTGCCGCAGGCCGCATGCGTGGCACTACGAAAAGGGATATACCCTTGGTACCCGCCGGCGCTCCCTCTATCCGCGCGAGCATCAGGTGTACGATATTATCTACCGCATCACTATCTCCACAGCTGATAAAGACCTTCTGCCCTTTGATCAGGTAGTGACCCTGGTCTGTGCGCGTAGCTGTGGTCACTATATCAGATAGCGAGCTGCCGGCACCCGGCTCACTGAGCGCCATGGTGCCCTGCCACTCCCCGGCATACATCTTTGGTATATAGGTTTCCTTGAGTTCTTTCGTACCAAATGACTCTATGAGGTGTGCCGCCCCTGTAGTGAGAAATCCGTACACCATCGGAGAGTAATTGGCCGCAGCCATGATAAAGCCCACTGCCTGCACGATGGTGAATGGCACCTGCTGCCCGCCGTACTCATGGGGGGCGGACATAGATATCCAGCCATCCCTGCCAAACTGCTGCATGATCTCACGCATCTTAGGGTGCACCTTTACACGGCCGTTTTCGATATAGGGCGGCTTGCTATCCATCTCTACCAGTATGGGGCGTAGCTGCTGCTCAGAGAGCGTGGCTGCTGCGTCTATGATCATATCCAGGCTTTCCGGCGTGTGATCTTTGAATAGTTCCAGCTTGCACAGCTCAGAGATGGGAAACATCTCATGTAGCATGAAGCGAAGATTCTCTTTGGAGTAAAACTGAGCGGACATTATTACGGTTTTGATCTATCTGATGAATGTATAAAATATCCTCAAATAAAAACGGCTGGCGAGGATGATCCTGCCAGCCGCTAGTCTATGGGTTGGTTTATTACTTACCCTTTACGATCTGTTTGCTGTATGTTTTGCCATTGGCAGAGATGCTGACTACGTAGCTACCAGCAGCCAGTCCATCTATAAAGGCTTTCGTATTATAAAGCCCATACTGCGCCTGCTGGGTAGTGTGCGTGTACACATTGCGGCCACTCATATCCGTGATATTCACATCTACTTTAGATGGTTCAGAGAGGTAGTATTGGATCGCCACCTCGTTTTCAGCAGGATTGGGATACATGCCGAGTATCAGGATGTTATTGGCTACTTCTCCTATGCCGGTCACAAATGGCGTGAGAGGTGGATTGCCGGGACGGGGGCCCAGTACACCGGGTGCCTGGCGCAGGAAGCGCTCACCATCCAGATTCATCCACTGCGCATCATCTGTGGCAGTATAGGCCTTGTCAGTCACTGTACTCATGTGGATCCAGTCGCCTTGCACACGTACCTTGTTCACATCCAGCAGCAGGTAGCCGCGTTTGCTCAGCTCCGCATACTTGACGTGTTTGTCAAAGATCTGGATCAGAGATAGTGGCACCGAGCCCAAGCCTGCAAAAGTAGGCGATGTCACGCTGGTACACACAAACTCCGTAGCTGCAGAGCCGCGGCCCGTAGACTGATTGTAGGTAGAGTCCGGATGCGGGATATCATTGCCCCACGAGCAGTGTATATCACCCGTGAGGAAGACCACATCCTTGATATTATTCTGCATGATATGGTCTAGCACGCGCTTGCGCTCTGCCGGATAGCCATCCCACTGATCACCATTCAGCACCTGGTCTCCGGTGCCCAGATTGGCATGGAGTGGCGCTATCATTACCTGATTGCCTATCACTTTCCACCGCGCTGCAGAGCCGCTCAGCTCACCCTTAAACCAGGTCAGCTGCTCATTGCCCATCAGGTGCCTGCCGGTATCTGACAGAAAGGCATTATTGGCCGGGATAAACTGGCCCAGCGAAGAGTCACGGCCCTCATAGCGCGTATCTATCATGATCAGGTCCAGCAGGTCTCCCCAGTGCTCCGTACGGTGCAGTATCGTATCATTGCCGGCAGATATCTCACGGATCGGCAGCCACTCAAAGTAGGCACGCTTGCCGGCATCTTTGCGGGTGAACCAATCTCCCTCGGTAGATGGCGTGTGGTTTTGAGCGCCGCTATAGTAGGAGTCATTAGCGGTCTCATGGTCATCCCAGATAGTGATGAAAGGGTACTGCTGGTGGCAATAGCGCAGATCCGGGTCCAGTTTGTACTGAGAGTGGCGCATACGGTAGTCTGCCAGCGTCAGTGCCTCGTGATCCGGGTCATGTATGCGATTGGTATCACCATCGTAGCCATAGCCCTGGCCCTCGTACTCGTAGTAGTAGTCGCCCAGGTGCAGCACAGCGTCTATATCATTGCGCGTGGCTATATCTTTATAGACATTAAAGAATCCGGCCTGAAAATTAGAACAGGCTATGATCGCAAAACGGAGGCTATCAGTATTGCCTACCGGAGCGGTACGTGTCCTGCCCATAGCAGAGTACCTATTGTAGGCTTTGAAGCGATAGTAATACCAGGTACCTGCGCTGAGGCCGGTGGCATCTACCTTCACCGTATGGTCACGGGAGGTATCGGTAGTGACCGTGCCGGAGTTCACCACGTTAGCAAAAGCCGTATCTGTGGATATCTGCCAGTCTACAGATACAGAATTATCATCTGTGGTGACGCGTGTCCATAGGATCACCCTGTCAGAAAGCGGATCTCCGGAGGCTACGCCGTGAAAAAATGGAGCCAGGGTGCTGTCTACATGTGGGCGCGATGGCAGCAGATAGCTTTGGGCCCTGAGGCCTATAGCCGCTACCATGCACATGAGTATCATTGCAAATTTGTTCATTGAGGTGCTACTTACTTTATTGGGTTATGAATGATGAAAACTATTTCGCCTTTACGAGTTGCTTGCTGTAGGTTTTGCCGCCAGACGTGATGCTCACGATATAGCTGCCTGCAGCCAGGTTATCTATATACTCTTTGCCGCTGTAGAGGCCGTATTGAGTCTGCTGCTCCTCGCGGGTGTAGACCGTTTTGCCACCCATATCAGTGATATTGATGGTCACCTTGGCGGGCTCAGACAGGTAGTATTGTATGGCCACTTCATTTTCTGCCGGGTTAGGATAGCATCCTATCACTATCAGGTCCTTTGCTACCGGCCGGATGCCTGTCACGATAGTATATGGCAGTAGCGGTGGATTGCCGGGGCGCGGACCCAGCGGACCGGAGGCGAGGCGCAGGAAACGCTCACCATCCATATTCATCCAGTAGCCGTCATCGGTCACTGTGAAATTATGACTCGTCACGGTATTGACATGCAGCCAGTCGCCCTGCACCCGCTGCTTATTGACATCCAGTAGCAGATAGCCGCGCTTGAGCAGCTCTATATACTTCATGTGAGGATTGTAGGACTGTATGCTACCTATAGGAATGATATCCAGTCCATTGCTCGGAGAGGTGATACTTGTCGTCACAAATTCTGTGGCTACTGAGCCGTGACCGGTAGCCAGCACGTAGGTCGAGTCCGGATGTGGTATATCATTGCCCCACGAGGTATGGATGTCTCCGGTCACAAAAACCACATTATTGATGCCATTCTGCATGATGTGGTCCAGCACACGCTTGCGCTCTGCCGGATAGCCATCCCATTGGTCTCCGTTTACCATCAGTTTCACACCGTTATTAGTGGTCAGTGGGGCTATCATTACCTGATTACCTATGATCCGCCATTTGGCAGTAGAGGCGCTTAGCTCTCCTTTAAACCACTGCAACTGATCCCTGCCCAGCAGCTGGCGGTTTGTATCTGTGACATAAGATACGGTATCAGGTATGAACGTGCCCAGAGAAGAATCACGGCCCTCCAGACGGGTATCGAGCATGATGAAATCTATCAGGTCACCCCATTTCTCTGTGCGGCGTACGGTTGTATCGTTATTCGCAGATACCTCCCGTATCGGCATCCACTCAAAGTATGCCTTCTTACCGGCATCCTTTCGGGTAAACCAATCACCCTCGGTAGCAGGATCATGATTTTCTGCTCCTGAATAGTAGGAGTCATTGGCAGTCTCATGATCATCCCAGATCGTGATAAACGGATATTGCTGGTGGCAGAGGCGCAGGTCCGGGTCCAGTTTGTACTGCGAATGGCGCATGCGGTAGTCTGCCAGTGTCTGTGCATCATGATCTCCCGGGTCGTGCAGGCGGGTACTATCGCCGGTATAGCCATAGCCGCGGGCCTTGTACTCATAGTAGTAGTCACCCAGGTGCAGTACAGCATCTATATCATTGCGCGTGCCTATGCTTTGGTAAACATTGAAAAATCCCGCCTGAAAATTGGAGCATGCTACGATGGCAAAACGGAGGCTGTCAGTATTGCCCGAGGGTGCCGTGCGTGTGCGGCCTGTAGAGGAGTGCTTGCCATAGGCGGTAAACCTGTAATAGTACCATGTAGCCGGATTCAGGCCAGTCGCATCGACTTTTACCGTGTTATCTACGCTGGTATCCGTCATCACTGTACCGGAGTTGACCACATTGGCAAAGGCCGTGTCCGTGGCTATTTGCCAGTCTACAGAGACGGAGGGGTCTTCTGTCGTCACCCGTGTCCAGAGTATGATCCTGTCTGATAGCGGGTCACCAGATGCTACGCCATGAAAAAAAGGTGCCAGCGCACTATCTACCAGTGGGCGCGAGGGCAGCAGATGGCTGTTTTGTGCGGCCGCTGCCAGTGAAAAAGCGCAAAAGGTCAGGAGCGTTAATATTCTGTTCATTAAAGTGGTTTATGTTAAATAAATGTAACCAAATAAGGTAAATCTAGTATGTGATTAGGGACAAATTTCGACCAATCAGGTCATACGATCATTGTCCAGATGTTAATTCAAAGTCACGGCAGCAGTTGAAAACCATACGTATATGTTCATATAAAAGCCTTTGCCTATTCCCTGATTTTGCCGTAAGTTCGCACACTATTTCTATGTCATATAATGGATAATTACTCATATCTCAGCAATGCTACGCCCGAGTATCTGGAAAACCTCTACCGGGATTTCAAAAGCAAACCAGAATCAGTAGACCCCGAGTTCAAAAAGTTTTTCGAAGGCTTTGACCTTGCATCCACCTCTTACAATGGTAAAGCCGCTGGCAGCGTATCTGCTGATGAGTTTAAAGTCTATGCGCTGATCACAGCCTACCGCAATAAAGGCCACCTGAAGGCCGTGACCAATCCACTGCGTCCGCGCATGGACCGGCATCCTGATCTCGCACTGAGCGATTTCGGTTTGACTGACAAGGACCTCGACAAAAAGTTTGCGATCGGCTCGGAGATCGGCATGGCAAATGCCACCCTGCGTGACATCGTAGCCCGGCTGGAAGCGGTTTACTGCGGTGCGATCGGGTTTGAGTATGGCTACGTACGCGTGAAGGAAGAGATAGCCTATCTCCGTGAAAAGATCGAGAAGCTGGACGCTATCAAATACAGTGTGCAGAAGAAAGAGCGCATATTGAGAAAGCTCAATCAGGCTGTAGTTTTTGAGAAATTCCTGGGCACAAAATATATCGGTCAGAAGCGCTTCTCACTGGAGGGCGGAGAGTCTACCATACCGGGCCTCGATGCAGTGATACATACTGCTGCCGAGGGCAATGTGGAGGAGATCGTGATAGGTATGGCGCACCGTGGCCGCCTCAATATCCTGGCCAATATCATGGGCAAGACCTATGAGGAGATCTTCAACGAGTTTCAGGGCACTGCGCTCTATGATATCTCACTGGGCGATGGTGATGTGAAGTACCACCTCGGCTACTCACACCAGTATCCTACTGATGGCAATAAATCAGTTTATCTCAAGCTGATCCCAAATCCATCTCACCTCGAGGCGGTCAATCCTGTGGTAGAAGGCTTCGTACGTGCGAAATCGGATGCGATCTATGGTTCCGACTATGATAAGATCATGCCGATACTCATCCACGGTGACGCAGCAGTGGCGGGTCAGGGTATCATCTATGAGGTACTCCAGATGGCCAAGCTGCCCGGCTACTACACCGGGGGCACGCTGCACTATGTGATCAATAACCAGATAGGCTTTACGACAGATTTTGAAGATGGCCGCTCATCGGATTATTGCAGCTCTATCGCTGCCACCATCGAGGCTCCCGTGCTGCACGTGAATGGCGACGACGTAGAGGCTGTGGTCTACGCCTCAGAAATAGCGGCTGAGTACAGGCAGAAGTTCAATAAAGATATTTTCATCGACATGGTGTGCTACCGCAAGTGGGGCCACAATGAAAGCGATGAGCCGAAATTCACCCAGCCTATGATGTACAAGCTGATAGACGCGCATACTAATCCGCGCGATATCTATATCAGCAAGCTGGAAAAAGAAGGCGCTATCACTGATGATATGGCCAAGAGGCTGGAGAAAGAATTCTGGGCAGACCTGCAGGCACGCCTCGATGCCGTCAAGGAAAACCCACCTCCATACCAGCCACAGGCCACTGAGACTGCCTGGCAGACCCTCCGCTCTGCTACGAGCAAGGATTTTGAAAAATCACCTGATACAGGTATCAGCCAGGGCCACCTGAGCAAGCTGATAGACGCACTCACCGCTATACCGGCAGACCTCACGCCACTCCGCCAGGTGCAAAAGCACATTGAGGACCGCAAGGACAAGCTTGTAACTAATAAGATCGTAGACTGGGCTGCAGCCGAGCTGATGGCCTATGGCAGCATCCTACTCGATGGCAAGAACGTCCGCCTCAGCGGTGAGGACGTGAAGCGCGGCACCTTTACCCATCGCCACGCGGTGATCACAGACATCAATACAGAGCGCGAGTACAACCGCCTCTCTCCTCTTGAGACTGACAAAAGCAAATTCTTTATTTATAACTCGCACCTGAGTGAGTATGGCGTACTCGGCTTTGAGTATGGCTACTCTATCACGCATCCTGATCCCCTCGTGATCTGGGAGGCGCAGTATGGTGACTTTAGCAATGGTGCGCAGATCATCACAGACCAGTTCGTAGCCTCCGGCGAGACCAAGTGGCAACGCAAGAGTGGCCTGGTGATGCTCCTGCCACACGGCTACGAAGGTGAAGGTCCTGAGCACTCTTCTGCCCGTCTGGAGCGCTACCTGCAGCTCTGCGCAGAGTTGAATATGGTAGTGGTTAATATCACCGACCCGGCCAACTACTTCCACGCACTGCGTCGTCAGCTGGCATGGGAGTTTCGCAAGCCCCTCGTGGTCATGAGTCCTAAGTCTCTCCTCCGCCACCCTCGCGCTATCTCTCCACTGGAGAATGTGACCAAGGGTGGTTTCCAGGAGGTACTGGACGATCCACAGTTCAAAGATGGCAAGAAGGTGCGTCGCGTAGTCCTCTGCACCGGCAAGATATACTATGAGCTACTGGAGAAGCAAGAAAAAGACGGCGTGAAGGATGTAGCTGTGGTGCGTATGGAGCAGCTCTACCCGCTGCCGTACACCCAGCTGGAGGCACTCACCGCGAAATATCCTAAGGCAGAATTCGTCTGGGTACAGGAGGAGCCTAAAAATAACGGCGCCTGGACCTTCCTCCTCAGCAGGCTCTATGAGAATGGCCTGTATGACAAGATGAAGCTCCGCGTCATCGCCCGCAAGAACTCCGCCTCACCAGCGACAGGTTTCAAGAAGCAGCACGTAAAAGAGCAGGATGAGATACTCAGCAAAGCTTTCGAATAAGTAAATGAAAGTAACCAAGCTACATATTGACGATTACAAAGTCTTTCAAGACTTTGACATTGACTTTACCGATGGTAATGGCAATGCTCAGAATCTGATCGTGTTGGCTGGGATAAATGGAAGCGGGAAGACTACCTTGTTAGATGTTTTTAGCCTTCCAATTAGTGGTTACTCTAGTAGCAATGACTGGATTAAGCCAATAGTTAAACTAAATTATAGTTCTAGCTTGAAAAAAGATCCAGGAGTTAAAATTTATTTTAACGCTGGGAGTGAATTTTCTTGGCACAATTCCTACAAGTTCGATGTAGGCGCCTTTCACGGTAATACAATCATAAATCTCATATCAAAATACATTGATAATTGTATCTATGTTGAAAATAAAAAAGCTTTTGATGCCTATGAACAGTTACGATCATACCTGTCATCCATTTTACCTCAG
The DNA here is from genome assembly GCA_964537475.1 of uncultured Chitinophagaceae bacterium. GTDB lineage: Bacteria > Bacteroidota > Bacteroidia > Chitinophagales > LD1 > UBA1941. The sequence goes on from CAZIBY010000002.1 coordinate 189,467, forward strand.
TTTGATTTATCAATAGAATTCAGTTCACTTGACGCTGAAAAAAAGCCACTTTTTAAAACTAAAGATGGAAGCTATATTGATATTGATTCATTATCTAATGGAGAGAAACAGATTTTATCATACGCCTTGCTTCTTTTTGTAAGAGGACTTCAGAATTATCTTATTTTAATTGACGAACCAGAGTTTTCTTTGCACCCATCATGGCAAAATAAAATTACTGGAGTTTTCCAAAGGTATGCTAGTGAATATAACTGTCAAGTAATACTTGCAACTCACTCTCCACAAATCATCGGATCAGTCAAACCCGAACAACTTCGTCTTTTGACCAAAGACGAGAATGGAAAGATTAGAGTAGTAGAGCATACGCCTAATGCCTATGGTTTAACTTTTGATCGGGTTTTATCAGAAGTAATGGGAGTTACTGAGCAAAGAACCCCTGAAGTAGAAGACCGCCTATTACATTTAAATAAACTTATTAAAAGAGAAGAGTTCGATTCATCAGAATTTGTTAACCAAATGAAGGAGGTTGAAGATTTGATAGGGTATTCAGATAGCGACTTGGTACTTATGAGATTTGAAATAGCTAAAAGGAGAAAGCAACGTGCGGCAGATAATCAAAAGTGAGCCAGCTGAATTCTCTGATTTTATCCGGCGGGAAAGACCTACAGAATGGAATGATATTGCTCCTATCAGGGAAAACATTCGTGCGCACATGCTGGAGAATGAACAAAACGATCAGTGCGCCTATACCGAAATTCGGATAGAAAAAGGAAAGTCGTATTCCCACATCGACCATTTTAGGAAGCAATCTATTTTCCCCGCTCTAAAGTTTTCGTATTCGAATCTGTTTACCGCTCATTTAGCAGAAGATTTTGGAGCCAAACATAAGGACGATGTAGTTAGATCTTCATCTGATTATGACAATCTGCTTAGTCCTTTAGCACCTGACTTATCTGATCACTTTACATTTGATGTGGCGACCGGTGAGATTGAAACCTCAACAATTCAAGGTAAGTATACAACGGATATTTTCAACCTGAACCATCCAACCCTAGTAGAACGGAGAAAAATAGCAGCACTGAGTGCTGTAACATACAAAGATCAATTCCCTGTGGAGGATACAATTGAATTTATAGGTGAATTTGAAAACTTGATTAGATATATTTACAACGTTTAATAGTAATATAAATGGCCGAATTAAAAATCCCCGCAGTAGCGGAATCGATCACCGAGGTTACACTTTCTAAATTTCTGGTCAAGGACGGCGACTATGTAGAGCTGGACCAGCCTATCTGCGAGGTAGAGACAGACAAAGCCTCTCAGGAGCTCCCCTCCCCTGCTGCCGGCAAGGTAAAACTCGTAGCCAGCGAAGGCGATGACCTGAAAGTAGGCGCACTCGTAGCCACCATAGACGAGAGCGCAGCAGCACCGGCCAAAGAAGCAAAAACTGCAGCTCCGAAGGCAGAAGAAAAGAAAGCAGAAGCGCCTCAGAAAAAAGCAGAGGCACCAAAGGCCGAGGCCAAAGCTCCCGTAGCTGAGACCAAGACCAGCTATGCCACAGGCTCGGCCCCACCTGCAGCCCAGAAAATACTGGACGAAGGTGGCGTAGCCAATAAAGACGTCAAAGGCACAGGCGTATCCGGCCGCATCACTAAGGCGGATGCACTGGAGGCGATCAAGAATAAAGCCTCTATCGGCGGTGCTAAAAAAGAAGCATTCAGCCGCGGCGAGCGCATAGAGAAGATGAGCCGCCTTCGCAAGACAGTTGCCGAGCGCCTCGTATACTCTAAGAACAGTACGGCCATGCTCACCACCTTCAATGAGGTGGACATGACCAATATCAATAAGATCCGTGCAAAGTACGGTGATGCCTTCAAGAAGAAGTATGATGTCAACCTCGGCATGATGAGTTTCTTTACTAAGGCTGTGTGCCTCGCACTAGAGAAATACCCAGCCGTAAATGCCTACATCGACGAAGGCAACATAGTATACCACGACTACTGCGACATCTCTATCGCGGTATCTACACCCAAGGGCCTCGTAGTACCGGTGATCCGCAATGCAGAATCACTCAGCCTCGCTGAGATCGAGAAGACGGTAAAATCTCTCGCTATCAAGGGCCGCGACGGACAGCTCACTATGGATGATATGACAGGCGGTACATTTACTATCTCTAATGGTGGTGTCTTCGGCTCGCTCATGAGCACACCGATCATCAATCCTCCGCAGTCTGCCATCCTCGGTATGCACAAGGTGCAGGACCGCCCGATGGTCATAGACGGCAAGATCGAGATCCGCCCTATGATGTACCTGGCCGTATCATACGACCACCGTATCATAGATGGCAAGGAATCCGTAGGCTTCCTCGTAGCCATCAAAGATTTTCTGGAGAATCCGGACAAGATGCTGCTCGGCGCAGATCCTATCGACCTGCTACTGGAGATGATATAATAGTAAAAGATAACTTACAAAAAGCGGCTTGGTTTCATGCCGCTTTTTTTATCTGACGCGGATACCATAGGTATTTGCTACACATTCACTGGGATAGGTTTGGCCATCGCAGCCTACTACAGGAGCATATTGCATCGAGCAATCTTTTACTTCAAATTCGTGTGCCAGTGCTGCATCATAGCAACTGGTACTTTTACGACAAGCGCTCATACAGAGCACTAGCGACATAGTGATCAAAAGAACCTTTATTTTCATGTGTCTATATTTTTCCATAAAACGTGCCGACATAGAGAACGGTTGCCTTACAGCGATCATTGTAGAGACGCCTTATATTGCCTGCGCTTTGATATAGTCATTTGAAATCGCAGATACCGTGTGTATCGTAGCCAAAGTGAATTCGCTTATAGTCAGCAATAAATGTGTCCCGCTCACTCGCCCGGCTAGAGCAGTACTCCTGTACATCCGCTCCCCCGTTACCCTCAGTATGACAGACCACACATTTCTTGCAAGAGGCAAACGAAAGAACCATAAACATAACCGGAAAAAACCAATAAAAGCGCGTCTCCATTGACAGTAGATTTGACATAAAACGTCCAATCGATGCAAACAGTTGCCAACAAGCTATCTTGGCTGGATTTTTACCACATTATCACTACTTTCACACCCGCAATAAATCATATACTATGTCTAATTATAATGTCACCGTGATAGGTGGTGGTCCCGGAGGTTATGTAGCAGCTATACGTCTGGCACAGCTCGGCATGAAAGTCGCTATCATTGAGAAATACGATGTACTCGGAGGCACCTGCCTCAATGTAGGCTGTATCCCGTCTAAGGCGCTGCTCGATGTATCTGAACACTACCACAATGCAGAGAAGCGCTTCACAGACTTCGGCATAGGCGTCAAGGGCCTCTCTGTAGATTTTGGCCGCATGATCGCCCGCAAAGGGGAAGTAGTAAAGGCCAACGTAGACGGTATTGCCTTTCTCATGAAGAAGAACAAGATCGATGTCTACAATGGCCTTGGCTCTTTTGTGACCAAGAATAAGATCGCTATCACCAATAAGGCCGGCGAAAAGCAAGAAATAGAAACAGAGAAAGTGATCATCGCTACGGGCTCTAAGCCTACAGCGCTGCCTTTCCTCCCTATCGATAAAAAGCGCATCATCACCTCTACAGAGGCGCTCTCACTCTCAGAAATACCAAAGAACCTCATCATCATCGGCGCGGGCATCATCGGCCTCGAGCTGGGCTCAGTATACCATAGGCTCGGCTCCAAGGTGACAGTAGTAGAGTTTCTGGACAAGGTGGCCCCATCTATGGATGAGGACCTCAGCCGTGAGCTGCTACGCGTGCTGAAAAAGGACGGCATTGAGTTCATGCTTTCTACTAAGGTGAAGGGCGCAACCGTAAAGGGCAAAGAAGTGACCGTGACCGCCGATAATAAGGCTGGCGAAGCCATCGAGATCAAAGGCGACTACTGCCTCGTAGCTGTGGGCCGCAGTCCATATACCCTGGGCCTTGGTCTGGAGAATATAGGCATCACCCTCGACGAGCGTAAGCGCATACCAGTGAATGACCATCTGGAAACATCTGTACCAGGCATCTATGCGATAGGTGACGTAGTACGCGGTGCCATGCTCGCCCACAAGGCTGAGGAGGAAGGTGTACTCGCAGCAGAGATCATAGCCGGTCAGAAGCCGCACATAAACTATAATCTCATTCCGGGCGTCTGCTACACATGGCCTGAGGCTGCCAGCGTAGGAGCTACAGAGCAGGACCTCAAATCTCAGGGCAAGGCCTACAAGACCGGCAAGGTGAGCTTCAAGGCATCCGGCCGCGCACGTGCATCCGGCGATACAGACGGCTTTGTAAAGATGCTGGCCGATAAGGAAACCGATGAGATACTCGGCGTACACATGATAGGCCCTCGTGCAGCAGATATGATCATAGAGGGTGTAGTAGCGATGGAGTTTCGTGCATCGGCAGAGGATATCAGCCGCATGAGCCACCCGCACCCTACCTATACAGAAGCATTTAAGGAGGCATGCCTCTCGGCTACTGACAATAGGTCGCTGACGATGTAATTTCAGCATACCTTAACCGAAGCCCCGCAGGTGATCCTTCGGGGCTTCCTTTTTTCTTACCTAAATAAAAAAGGGCAGTACCGCAGTACTACCCTTTTTTACTATAGAGAATTTTTCAGATCACATCTTTACGAATCTCTTCTGGATAGATGTCTTTCCATCGGATACCTTTACCAGGTACACGCCGTTAGACAGTACTTCAGTATTAAATGTGACATTCTTCTGACCGGCTTGTGTCTCGCCATTGAAAATAGTCATCACTTCGCGACCCTCCATGTCATACACCTTTGCTGTGGTATTGGCAGATGCGCGTGAGATATCAAGTGCCAGTGTAGCGGTGCCCCCGTTAGCAGGGTTAGGTATGATATTCATTGTTCCTACCGTATTCTCCCTGACAGATGCTACGCCTGCCGTAGATTGGCCCAGGTTGATATTATCTATGTAGAAATGGTTAGCGCCCTTTGCACTGGTCACAGACCATTTGAAGTTAACAGCTTGATTGCCTACAAAAGTCTGAGGCAGATTGATAGTGATGTGCCTCCAGTACTCGTCTGTCTGGCCTGGTACATATGGCATGTTAGCTATCGTTCCTGCATTGTACATGTTGTAGCCACCCAGGTTATAGTAGATCCGTGTCCAGGTAGTACCGCAGTCTTTGGTAGCATATACAGCGATGGTAGCGATAGAGTCACTCATGTGGTTGGCATCGTTGGTAGCCCATGAGTAGTCAAACTCCAGCGTCTGCTGGCTAATATCGATACCACTCAGGTCAAACATAGGTGAGAGCAGGTCATCCCTATCACCATCATAGTTTGCATTGTACATATTCATCCTGTAGCAGGCGTTGCTATAGTGACCCACACCGGTTTGATATTGGAAGAGTGTATTGTTATTGTCATAGTTCAGCACGCTCCATTTGCTCTGGGCTGCATTGGCATCTTCAAAACCTTCAAAGTAAGGAGTAGGCAGCGCATTCGCATCTGATACATAGATCATTGACTTGGTCTTGCTGTTGCTACCATTGGCGTTTGATACAGTCAGCGTGACCTCTTGCCAGCCCGGAGTATTAAAGGATACCTTAGGTGAAACATCAGAAGCTGAAGTTCCGCCCTCAAATACTGCATCTACAGGCACGGTCCAGTTACGTCCGGTTATTTCCGCATTCCATGAAACATCAGTGAGCGTGACAGGAGTGCCGACGCAGGTCAGCCTGTTATTCACCGCAAAATCTGCCACAGGCACTGCTGTAGAATTAGGATTAGGATATTGCAGAGAATCTGTAGTACCGGTAGCAGCCAGATTGGCGGCAGACCAGATGGTAGAGCGGCCTGCCACAGGTGAGTTGAGTGCCGCATGCATACGGTCTACCTGACCTTGAGTGAACATGAAGTGGCAATCAGCATAGTTCATGATATTTTGCTCGTTCTCTATGATAGGCGGGTTACACACTTTCAGATAGTGGATGCAGGTATTCTGGTTGCCTTTAGTGATCGGGGTATCGTCTACGTCATCATCACCACAGTCTATCTCAGGTGCATTTGTATTGCCCCAGGTGTGCTCCAGGTTCATCCAGTGGCCACACTCATGTGCGAGTGTAGGACGGCTAAACTGAGCATTGGCACCTACCACAAAATACTTGGCCAGGATACCATCTATGATATCATTATTGGTATAGGTAGCTACTGACGACGGGTACATAGAGTAGGCCAGCGTACCATAGAAGGTTACGTCCTTATCTATACCTTTGGTCAGCCACACGTTCAGATATTTATCACGTGGCCAGGGATCCAGCTTGGTATTGTTATTACCCAGGTAGGTAGACTGCGTATAGATACGCTCGATACCATTGGTAGGGTTACCATTAGGATCTATCTGTGCCAGACGAAATTCAATGTTAGGATTGCCGATCAGCGGCACAAAGGTGCTATCGGTGGTAGCGAGCTCCGCATTGCGGGCTTGCATATACTCATTCCAGTGAGACATCTCCGTATAGACCGTAGCATCTGAGATATCCTCTACACCCGCGTCATGCTGTATGTGAAACACTACCGGGATGATCTTGGTAGAGTCATTGACTATGCGCTGTCCTGACGCCCTGCGCTGCTGCTGCTGGCGCACGTAGTCTTTTGTAAAGGCATCGAGCTGGTCTTTTGCTACCAGGAGCTCAGGATGTTTAGCGTATTGTTTCTGAGTTTCCTCACCTGACGTGCAGCTGAAGCCTTGGGTCTGGGCTGAGGCCATAGAAACACCCGCCATAAATACGACGAGAGAAGTAAAGATATTTTTCACCTTTTTCCGGTTTTTAAATGGATAATAAAACGATAAACAAATCTAATCATATAAATAGGCTATACAAATGGTCGGACGTTAAAATGACAAAACCCTGACAGATGTGAATTAAATACGTTTCCGGTGTTGAAATTTAACGTTTCTGCACATCGTTTAGGGGTATTTTTGAGCAAAACTCAGGGATGAAATATCTGATGATGATTTTGGCACTGATCGCAATACTAAGCGCCCATGCAGCCGGTCCTGCCGATACCGTGGCCATCACACCTACTCCACGCCAGATCAGCATCCTGACCTACAATATCAAAATGCTGCCCCGCGCAGCCATCAGCATAGGGCATCATCCTGTCAAGAGAGCAAAACTGATACCCGCCAAGATGATCGAAGAAAATCCCGATGTAATCGTTTTTCAGGAAGGATTTGATGGTCTCGCTATCCGGATCCTGCGCAGGAAACTAAGGGAAAAGTATCCCTACACAGCAGGATTCAAAAACCACATCGTATTTACTTTCAAAAAAGCTGGCGGCGTTTTGATGTTCAGCAAATATCCCATCAGGGAATTGGAGAGCATCAAGTACACCCAATGCAAGGGAATAGACTGCGCTGCCCGCAAGGGCTGCCTGCTGGCAGAGGTGCAGCATCCCATACAGAAGTTTCAGATACTCGGCACGCATATGCAGGCCGGTGGCAGCAATGAGCTGAAGATAAGCCAGTATAAAGAGGCCGGAGCGTTGCTCAAAAAGCATGCAGTGGCTGGAATTCCACAGTTCGCTGCCGGAGATTTCAATACCCGTAAAAACAGCACGGACCTCTACCCCAGCCTGGTACAATGTATGGAGGTGGAGGATGGTGACATCACCGGTGAGCTACAGGCCACCTCTGACCACCTGCTGAATGATATGGACAGCTACCGCCCTGACAAGCGCAATCTGATAGACTATGTCTTCTACCGCTCCAATGGATTCAAGGCTGGACGCGTAGAGCGCTGCGTCAGGCGCTTCATGCAGCCCTGGAGCAAGACACATAAGGACCTCTCCGACCATTTTGCAGTACTGATGAAAATGGAACTCTGATCATGATACGGTGGCTGCTCACTTTCGCGCTTGTATCTTGTGTCGCCCTTCATATGAAGGCGCAGGCAGGCTACAAAAACGGCACCATCAGCATTGACTTCCACAAAAAGAAAAACCAGACACAGCAGGATACCGCTGCGGCCACCACCCTGCCATCAGAAGAGGAAGATGAGAACGGCAACATGATAGCGCCCGTCAAATCTCAAAAGGCGCCAAAGTCGCATGCACAGGCGAAGGCCGGTGCCTATGACATTCACGAGCTGGGCATATTCCGTGGTATCTTTCATGCCGGATTTAATGCCTGCCAAGTAGACGGCGATCATGAGTGGGGTTACAAATATCTCGGCGCTTCTTTTGGTGCCGGGGTCATGGCACGCTTTCATCCATACGTTTCGGCCAGCCTGGAGATCAACTACAGCATGCAGGGGGCGCGTGCACGCCTGCCCACCAGTGATCTGGTATCACGGCGCTACCAGGTGCAGTGGGACTATGTAGAGGCTCCCATAGCCCTCGGTGCTCACTACCGCGATATAGTGATGGTCAGTGCCGGCCTGATACCTGGCTTTATGGTGCGCTATAAAGAGCTGGACTATGATGGTATCAATGTGACCAAAGATCCACCACTGGGTCAGCCCCGCCAGTTTGCGTTGTCAGCATTTGCCGGAATACATGTCTTTATCAAGAAGCACTATGGCCTGGGTTTCATCTACCGGTACTCGGTGCTGAAAGTGCGCGGCGCTCAGGATGGCACCAAAGTAGACGGGCAATACAACAACCTGTTTACTTTCCGCTTTGCCTATGTGCTGGGCAGTGTCCGCAAGCATAAATAGAATTATCGATTCTTGATTCTGACCTATAAATCCTACCTTCATCTCCTATGAAGTCCTTAAAAACGTACCTGCTCCTGCTATTGATGCCAGCCGCACTACATACTGTGGCTCAGGGCAAACGATGGAAAATTGACGACATCATCGTGCTAAAAAAAGGCAATAGCTATACCGGCAAGATCGTTCAGATCATACCGGATAGCCTCTACAAAATAGAGTTACTCGGCGGCAGCATTATAGCCATTCCATCCGCTGATGTGTCAGACCTATACAAAGACAAAAGTTATCATCCCCGCAGGCAATACCAGTTCGACACTTTGGACGGCGGGTATTTGCTCTATACTCCTTACTCCCACTTCTACCGCTACAGGCCAAAAGGCTATTTCATGCAGGTGCATCTGCACACCATAGTGGACTATGGTATAGATGTGATCAATGGTTATAAATTTAACCGCTATGCTTCTCTAGGCCTCGGCATAGGCATTCATGCCTATATACTTCCTTTTCCCCTCACTCAGGCAGTGGCTGGGTGCGCCGGTGGGTATGTGCCTGTCTACCTGCATTTGAGTGGAGACGTACTGCGTAGCCGTATCACACCATACTACAGCTTCTCCGCAGGATATGGCATTGCTTTACGGGCCTTCTATCAGTATAACTATACATACGACGGCAGCTATGGCCACTTCACTACACTGCGGGGCGGCGCGACAGGTGCCTTGGGTTTTGGGGTCAAGTTTTATGACCGGCACGTATATCCCAGCATCGGTGCACATCTCACCTTTCAGCAGGCGTCTTACCACTCAGATGATTTTCAGCCCGATGGCACTGGCGTCATCTCTCACACCTATACCGATGGCAGCGGGGTCATGATCATTCCCTCATTTGATATCGGTATCTGCTTTTAATAATGACTATGAAACGAATCTCACTTTCACTCCTCATCCTATTTACTCTGTCAGTGATCCATGGCTTTGCCCAGGATGATCTGCAGGATGTGATCTATGTGCACAATGGCAGCATATACAAAGGCAAAATACTAAGCCCGCCCGGAGCGGCCATCTACAAGATCGAGATCTACGGCGGTAGTACGATCAGTATACCTGCCGCTGAGGCAGATAGCGTGCGCCGCGAAGCGGCTATCGTGGTCAGAGACAGATATACCAGCAGGTGGCTGGAAGGCAGGAGTGGCAAATATGCCCGCATAGAGGCCTGCGGCTCCCTGCTCATGTACACGCAGATGCCTGCCTATCCGGGCTCGGCGGGGCAATATGTCTTTGGCGGAGGGCTCTCATTCCTGCCGGAGGTATGCCAGCTTCATCGCAATTTTTCATTCCTGGGAGGCGTAGCGGTACAGATCATGAATACCCGCAATTATTCCTACGAGGCGCTATCTACAGGCTACGACGGCACGATAGATCACGGTACTCAGGTACGCTTGGAGTTTCCTATCTGGTTTCGCTGGTCATGGGGCCATCGCCTGGGTATGTTTTTCCAGTTTGGTGTCAGCACAGGTTTCAACTGTTACATGGGCAGTGGCTCAGAGCAATCATCGTGGTATCCGCCATCGCCGGTAGTATCCGGACACCTCAGGGTATTTAGCCCATTCATCAACTTATCCCCACTTGGGTTTGGCTTCAGAAAAGAACTGCCATCCCACATATCCTTCATCACCTATCTGGAGGGTGCCCCTATCAATTTTGAGATAGCCGACAACAACAATCCGTGGAAGCCATATCTGCAGCTCCACGCCGGTATCAATTTCGACCCTAAGTACTTTATGAAAAAAAGGAAAGAGCAGCGCTCATCAAAACTCCTTCAGAAGGATGTGCTGTGAGGCCGTATGAAGGTCGCGCCAGATGCGGTTTATAGTACTGTGCTGCATGGCTGCACCGAGCCCCAGCCACGGATATACCGCCTGAGCCGCAGTCAGCGCCACAGTGGTCAGTATCCTGGAGCGGCTGCCTACCTCCTCATACACCGCATCAGCCACGATACCATCATCCAGCATCAGTCTCCATGATATCTCCAGTGCGTGGTAAAAACGTGCTATCTCAGTATTGAGTGCCTCCTGTTGCCGCCGTATCATCTCTGTCACTGTGTGGTATCGTTTCAGAGCGGTGGTATCATCGGCCCGGTTGTATCCTTCGGTCAGGATAGCTGCCTCCTCCAGATAGTGCCTGCAGATGCCGGCACACACAGCCGCAAAGGAGACCTCGGCAAATGCAATAAAAGGATACCGGTATATCACGGCGTCGTCAGACCGCCTTCCATTAGCTATATCAAAGGTCATCTGCCAGGGTACGAACACGTCACTCACAGATATGGTATGGCTGCCGGTGGCCTTCAGTCCATGCGCATCCCAATCGTGCTGTATAGTGACCTGACCGGGCGTAAATGTGAAAGACCGTATCTGGTCGGTTCCTGATATGTTGCAGTTGGCAGTGAAAATAGTAGCATGGTCTGCCCCGCTGCAGTAGCGCCACGAGCCCGATACCCGGTAGCCGCCATCCACACACGTCGCCTCCCCGCTCACGTAGCCGCTGCCCGCCACCACGGCTTCCTCCGGAGCGAATAATTTTGCTGCCATCTCCGGCGCAAATACCCCGGCAAAGTAACCACCGCCGGCTCCTATCGTGACCAGCCAGCCGAAGCTGCCATCCAGCCGCGCTGCTTCTTCAAATACCTTGATAGCATCGGGCAGAGGCTGCATAGCGCCACCCATGCCCATGGGGATAAATAGTTTGAACAGGCGGTACCGGTATATGATAGCCAGGACATCGCTGCTCAGTGCGCCTGACTGCTCCATGAGGGGTGCGTCCCTGCGTATGATATCTGCCTCCTCCTGTGTCCACCATTTCATCTGTCAAATGTCAAATAATCCGTCTATTCAGCCAAACATTTTTTGATGCTATGTGATATTTTAGCCCTTACTCAAAATCTTTTATGAAGTACCTCTTCAGCGCTATCCTCCTGCTGTGCCTGGCCACAGGCGGCAGTGCTCAAAACATACTCTATGCACCCATACTCGGAGGTGCCACAGATACCAGCGTCCGCATTTTATTCTTCACCTCCGCTCCAGTATCCTTCCGCATGGAGGTAGCGCGCGATTCTTCCTTTAGCAGTGCTGATATCTACACTGCCGGCACTGATAGCAGGCTGCACAATAGGGGGCTGGTAGATGTGCATGGTCTCACACCGGATACGCGCTATTACTATCGTGTCGTGATAGATGGCAGGCCCGATGCCCGGCAGGGTTCTTTCACTACCTGGCCGGCAGAAGGCACGCGCCGCCACTACACCATTACTACGGGCTCCTGCCAGGAGACTGATGATATGAAAGCCTACGATGTCATGGCGCGGCACAAACCGGATGTATTCATCCATACAGGTGACTGGACCTACCCTGACTATATGGTGCCGGGCTATCCCACCACAGAGGAGTTTATCTTCAAGGGCTATGAGAAACGCTACACCGAGAAGTCTATGAAAGAGATGCTGCCCTACACACTCATAGACTATGTAGCCGACAATCATGACGGCACGGGCATGGGCATCCATGAGCATCTGCGTGCCGCCCGGTTTCGTGAGGACTCGGCAAAGGGTATCGTCAACTACTTTGACATAGACTCAGACCTGTGCAAATGGCGCAGCAATGTGATACAGGGCTACATGCACTACTACCCGGGCTACCCGCTGGCAGATACCAGCCACGGCATCTACCATAGCTTCCGCATGGGCAATGCTGAATTCTTTGTGCTGGATACGCGCCAGGATGCGGAGCTGAATGTGCGCGGCTTTCACTATGACTCGACGACCAATCACTGGACCTTTGCCCCAGGCCCCCAGCACAAGATCATCAGCGATGTACAGATGCAGTGGCTCAAAAACGGCCTCAAAAACTCTACCGCAGACTGGAAATTTATCGTGATGGGTGTGCCATTCAATAAGAATGCAAGGCACCTGATCAACCTCGGCATCCACTATCAGGACCTCGAGCTGGCAGACCAGGGCACGGGCTTCCGGCTGGCCTCCTCATGGTCATGCTACTGGGCAGGCTACCCCGCCAGTCAGGAGGACCTGCTGGGTTTTATCAGGGATAATAACATCAAAGATGTCCTGGTGATCAGTGGAGATACACATCACAACGTAATGGACGATGGCCGCAATGCTGGCCTGCCTGAGATCAACGCCAGCGGCCTGTCTGTGACGGGCACCGTGCTGGCCCACTATATGAACCTGATAGGTGTCATATCCGGCTACCCGCATATCAAAAAGTACCTCTGGAACGGCGGCGGCAACGGTATACACAACAAGAACTACAAAAATGCCTTTGGCCAGATCGATATCAATGGGCGCGAATCGGTCAGGATGAGCTTCGTAGATGAAGACGACCATGTGATATGCGCACTGGACATCCCTCACTCCAGCACTGTCACAAAGGAAAAGAAGCAGCGCAAACCGCTCTATCTAAAACGTGTCGAGCGCATCTCTTTTGCTAAAAAGCCGACACCCGGCATACGCTTTGTCAAAGCCATGGCCCGGACTTTTTTACATAAAAAGAAGATCAAAACTAATGGTGATCTGACATAGGTATCCTTTCGCCGAAATATTATAGTAGCTAACTTAAATCAACAAAGAGGTAAACATTAAGTCGCAATAAGTCAATATTATTGCGTTTCATTTCCACTCACCGCTGTCCTCGCCATGAAATACTGCCTTTGTGCATTGCTTTTGCTATGGTTTTCCGGCTCCGCCCAGGCGCAGGACACCACGACTGTCAAGATACTGGCCGGTCCTTTTGCAGGCTCAGTGACTAAAACTTCAGCCAAGATCTGGCTGGCGTACAAGGGTTCCGGCAGTTTCAGTGTGACGCTGGCAGACACATCCAATAAAAGCAAGTCACTCCCCTACAAGCAGTTTAAACTAGCCGATAGCAAAGGCGATACCGCACTGTCACTCGACTTTCAGAATCTGGAGGCAGGACATACCTATACCGTCACTACTGACGGCCTGCGCACACCGCTTCGTATCCCCGATTGCTCCTTCACTACTATCGGTGACACTACAAAAGACATAGACTTTCTGGTGGGGTCCTGCGCCTACCTCAGCCTTGGTTTTATGAAAGCTGTGCTGCCGGGCGCATCCGTGCGTATCTTCCATAGTATGACCAGGACCAAGGCCGACTTTATGATCTGGCTGGGAGACAATATCTACTACATGGGCAAGGAGTACAGCAGCTACGCCAATATGTATGCCTGCAATCTCAAGACGCGTATCAAGTATCCGCTGTTAAACAACTTCCTGGCGTCTATGCCGCAGTATACGATCTGGGATGATCATGACTACGGTCCTAATGATGCAGACCGGAGCTTCCCGCTCAAAGACACTTCATTGCTCCTTTTCCGTGGTTTCTGGGTCAACCCATACGAAGACAGCGTGCATCAGACTTACTTCACCTATAAGTATTACGATGCCGAGTTCTTTATGACAGATGACCGCTGGTGGCGTGACCAGGCCTGTGATACGGGCTCCTTCTTTGGCCCGGAGCAGTCAGCCTGGCTGAAGCGCAAACTATTGCACAGCGATGCTTCTTTCAAGTTTATCTGCGTCGGCTCTCAGGTGCTGAACGAGGACAACCATGGTGAGTGCTACGCCATGTATGGCAGGGAGCGGGATGCTTTACTTGACTTTATCGCTACCAACAATATCAAAGGGGTCGTATTTCTCAGTGGTGATATGCACTATAGTGAGATGAGCCGCCACGTCTGGAAGGGGTACCCCTTTTATGACTTCACCTGCTCACCGCTCACCAGCCCTATGGACCCGCGCAACTACTCCAGCCACAATCGGTACCGTGTGGCAGGCACTGTTTTGTTCCATAAAAACTACGGCAGGATCAAGATCACCGGCCAGCCCGGCAATCGTATCTGCACGATAGAAGAATACAATATGGATGGCCACAAAAACTGGGACTACATGATCCGCCAGCAGGAGCTGCAGATGGGCACCAGCAAAGAAAACCTCCAGCAGGATCAGAAGTAGGAAGCGCTGACAGGTGGTCTACCTCATGACCTGTCTGAAAGAATACCGTCAGGCGAGGCCTTCAGGCAGCTCAAAAAAGATCTTCTTCTTCCGCTTGTCTATCTCCACCACCAGGTCATCTACCAGCGGCACCATCACCTCCTCGCCTGCTACAGCTACCACTGCCAGTACCTGACCGGGCATCTCCTCTATGGCCGTGACAGCGCCCAGCTCACGCTCGCCATCCCAGGCTGTGTAGCCTATCAGGAAGCCATAATCGTCCGTGTCTTTCTTAAAGAAGCCGGCCACGCTCTTTTCATCGAGGTATAGTTCACTGCCAGTGAGCTGTTTTGCTTTCTCTATACTATCTACTTCTTCCAGCGTGAGCAGCCCGGTGAACATATCCTTTAGCTCAAAGGAGGCGATGAAATAAGGTACCAAGCCGCCCTTGCCCTCTATAAAGAAATGAGCAGGATGCTTCTTCAGCGACTTCAGCTCCCGGGTCAGGGTAAAATTAAAAGCCCCACTGAGTCCGTGGGGCTTTCTGAGTATTCCTACTGATATATGATCAGCCATTTGTCTTGATTATTCTGCTGCAGGAGCTTCGCCTTCTGCTGCCGGCGCTTCTTCAGTAGCTGGTGCTTCTTCGGCCGGAGCCTCGGTAGCTTCAGCAGCCTGGAGGGCAGCCTGGCGCTTAGCTTCGCGCTCGTTCTTCTTCTTGGTCTCTTCGGCCATCATCTTAGCCAGACGATCTTCCTTAGAGAGGTGGAGTTTCTTCTTGTGATCCAGTACAGAGTTCTGGTGAGCAGATACCCACTCGTTAAATTTAGCCTCTACTGCATCAGCAGTCAGGGCACCCTTCGCTACACCGCGCAGGAGGTGCTTCTTATACATAGCACCCTTATATTTCAGGATAGCGTGTACTGTGTCTGTAGGCTCCGCACCCTTTGTCAGCCAGTCTACTGCTTTGTCTACATCTACATTGATCGTAGCCGGAGATGTCAGTGGGTTGTACTCACCGATCCTCTCTATGTACTTGCCATCACGACGAGCGCGTGAGTCAGTCACTACGATGTGGTAAAAAGGGCGCTTGCCGCGGCCGTGTCTTTGGAGTCTGATCTTTGTTGCCATGTCTTAAAATTAATTTAAGGTTTGGATGATTTAATGATTACTAAAAAATGGGAGCGCAAATATAGAAAATCCATCCAAAAGGTCAATGCCTCCATGAGAAAAAGTCTAAAAAGATGACTGACATCAGGAATAGCCTAAAGTCATGAGGCTTTGAATAAACACATTAAAATCAACTATAAACCAACACATACAACTGAAAATCAATCACATATAAACACCCCTCCGGTTCAAAAACAATTCTGAGGAGGGGGAAACGGGACCTTGTGCCATCACCGGCGCCGGTTCAAATTCAATTATTATAGCAGTGTCTGATAGCCAGCCAGCCATCAACCGCCACTAGCTACCGATCTGAGCTTCCGGTTAAAAAACAATATCTCGCTGTGGCTCAAACCTTTCCCTTCGCCTCGTTCCAGATGGCATCCATCTCCCCCAGCGTCATATCTGTCAGGGCCTTGCCCTGCCCCGCAGCCACCTCCTCTATATAGCGGAAGCGCTTGAGAAACTTCTGGTTGGTCCGCTCCAGGGCCGTCTCCGGGTCCACATTCAGGAAGCGGGAGTAGTTGACCAGGGCAAACATCAGGTCCCCAAACTCGTCCTCTATCTTGTCGGCATTACCCTCTTTGACCACCTCATGCAGCTCCTGCGTCTCCTCCTCTACCTTCTTCCACACGTCTTCTATATTATCCCACTCAAAGCCCACTTGCCGTGCCTTGTCCTGTATCCGCCAGGCTTTGATCAGCGCAGGCAGGGACTCGGGCACGCCGCCCATCACAGACTTGCGGCCTTCTTTCATCTTGATCTTCTCCCAGTTCTGCTTCACATCTTCCTCGTTCTCCACCTTCACATCACCATAGATATGCGGGTGGCGGCGGATCAGCTTCTCACACAGGTCATTGATCACCACCGCCATATCAAAAGCCCCCTGCTCCTCACCTATCTTTGCGTAGAAAACGATATGGAGCAGCAGGTCTCCCAGTTCCTCCTTGAGCAGCGTCAGGTCCTTTTTGATGATAGCATCTGATAGCTCATAGGTCTCCTCTATGGTCAGGGGCCTCAGCGTCTCCAGCGTCTGCTTCCTGTCCCACGGGCACTGCTCGCGGAGCTCATTCATGATCTGCAGTATCCTGCCAAAGGCTTTCAGTTTCTCATCCATTGTTATAAATTGCTTTCGATAACAAACATAGTAAAGCTACCACTGTGGCCACTCATAGATAACCACAGGATGTGAAAAGAGTCAAGAATGAAGAAAGTAATAGAATGTGTGCCCAATTTCAGCGAGGGCAATGACATGAATGTGATCCGCCAGATCACTGATGCGATAGAGTCTGTAGATGGTGTGAAACTGCTGAACGTAGATCCGGGCAAGGCAACCAACCGTACAGTAGTGACATTTGTAGGAGACGAAGAGTCTGTGGTCGAAGCAGCCTACCGTGGTATAGCCAAGGCCACCGAACTCATAGACATGAGCAAGCATAAAGGAGAGCACCCGCGCTTTGGCGCTACAGATGTGTGCCCTTTCATCCCCATAGCTAATGCGACAATGGAGGACTGCATCGCTTGCGCAAAGCAACTCGGGGAGCGTGTGGGAAGCAAGCTAGGCATCCCTGTATACCTCTATGAATTTGCCGCGTCGGCGCCACACAGAAAGAACCTGGCCAGCGTCCGAGCCGGAGAGTACGAGGGCATCAAAGACAAGATCAAAACAGCGGACTGGCAGCCGGACTTCGGCCCGGCAGAGTGGAACGTCCGCAGTGGCAACATAGCCATCGGTGCCCGCAAGATCCTGATAGCATATAACGTCAACCTCAATACCACCTCTACCCGCCGTGCTAACTCCGTGGCCTTTGACGTGCGCGAGCAAGGACGCAAAGTAAAGAATGAAAAAGGCGAAGAAGTAGTACAACCCGGCGCCTGCAAATCAGTGAAGGGCATAGGCTGGTTCATACAAGAGTATGGCGTGGCGCAGGTCTCTATGAATCTCGTGGACATAGATGTGACCCCCATACACATTGCATTTGATGAGTGTGTGAAAAGCGCCTACCACCGTGGTATGCGCGTGACCGGCTCAGAGCTAATAGGTCTCATTCCGCTGCAATCCATGCTTGACGCAGGGCGCTATTTTCTACTAAAACAGCAGCGCTCTATAGGTGTATCAGAGTCAGAACTGATCAAGATAGCCATCAAGTCCATGAGCCTCGACGAGCTGGGGCCTTTTGACCCGCAGAAGCGTATCATAGAATATATGCTCGCTGACCACAGTACAGCACCACTCATCAATATGAAGCTGAATGCCTTCGCTGATGAGACCGCCAGTGAATCTCCGGCTCCCGGTGGTGGCTCTATTTCAGCCTATGTAGGCGCGCTGGGTATCTCTCTCGGCACCATGGTGGCCAATCTCTCCTCTCACAAGAAAGGCTGGGATGACCGGTGGCAGGAGTTTTCTGACTGGGCAGAGAAAGGCCAATCATACAAGGACAAACTTCTCGCGCTGGTAGACGAAGATACCAGGGCATTCAATAAGATCATGGATGCATTTGGTTTGCCGAAGGCAACGGATGAAGAAAAGAAGAGCCGCAAAAAAGCCATACAGGATGCCACCCGATATGCTATAGAGGTGCCCTACAGGGTGATGCAGCTCAGCTGTGACTCTATGGCTGTGATCAAAGCCATGGCTGAGATAGGCAACCCCAACTCTGCCTCTGACGCAGGCGTGGGAGCCCTCTGCGCACGCACAGCTATATATGGTGCCTACCTGAATGTGAAGATCAATGCTGCCGGCCTGGATGATAAAGCATATGCAGAGGACAAGATCAAGGCTGGCAAGGAACTTCTGGACAAAGCAATGAACCTGGAAAAAGAAATAGTCGGAATAGTAGAAAGTAAAATCTAAGTCATGAGACTGTTACTTGCCATGCTAATGATCGCAATATGCGGCATCACCTCAGCACAATCAGGTATGAGTACACAAACCATCCACGCCCTGCGCATCAATCCCGGAGACGACCTGAAGGTCAAACTAGCCGAGTTTGTAAAGGAGAAAAAGATAAAGGCCGGCTATATCATCACGTGCGTCGGTAGTCTGAAACAGGCCACCCTCCGCCTCTCAAACCGTAATGAGACGCAGACATGGAAGGAAACATTTGAGATCGTGTCACTCACAGGCACCCTCAGCCCTGATGGCAATCACCTGCATATGTCTGTAGCTGATAAGGATGGTAAAGTAATAGGTGGCCACCTGATGGATGGCTCTATCATTTATACCACAGCAGAGATCATCATAGGGGAGGCCAACGACCTCACCTTTACCCGTGAGCGCGACTCTGTGACTACCTACAAGGAACTGAAGATAACCCCCAAAACAGAAACTGAAGACCGCGAACGGGTCAATAAAGCGCTCCCTAAATGAAAGACCAGATACAGGATATCATCTCCCGCTTTGGCCCACGCCCGGCCGGCAGCCAGGCCGAGCATCAGGCTCAGGACTATGTAGCCAACGATATGCTGCGCCATACAGACGATGTGCAGGTGCTGCCCTTCCAGGCTCCGCTCACAGCCAAGTTTGGCAAGATGAAACTGTATGCAGCGCTGTATCTTATAGCGCTGGTCGTCTTCTGGTTCTCCCCGCTGACAGCCACACTCATAGCGGTGATCAATGCCATCGTTCTGGTCAGTGACCTGATGCAGAATATTGGCATTGCAGATTTTCTTTACCCTGCGAAAACCTCGTGGAATGTATCTGCTACATTGGAGCCGCAAAAGGAGGTAAAGTCCACGCTTATCTTTAGTGGCCATATAGATAGCACCAATGAATGTACATGGTGGTATCGCTTCAAGCAATACGGCGCTCACCTCACCATCGCCACCGGCCTCATGATGGTATCCTTTGCGCTTTACCTCGTAGTCTATCAGCTGGGAGATTACTTTGTGTATGATGATATGCCGGCCTTCACTTTTTATATCTATCTGTTTTTTGTATTGATATCCCCGCTCACGATCATCTATTTTACCTTTCATGGTCCGGAGTGTGTACCCGGCGCCTGTGACAATCTATCAGGTATCATCATCGCCAAAAACGTCGTCTCGGCTTTTGCCGATCCTGCGCATCGCGGGCAGTCTACACTACAGCATACGCGCCTACGCTTCCTGAGTTTTGGGTCAGAGGAGAAGGGCCTCCGTGGCTCTACTGCTTATGTAGACGATTTCATAGACAAACTCCGCTCTGAGAATGCTCACCTGGTCAATATAGACAGCGTACGCCTGCCTGATTATATCACGCTGGTGACCGGAGAGGTCATGAGCTTCGTGTCCTTCGACTCTTTTCTGATAGGCGAGACAAAAAAGGCATTTGAATCAAAGCACATATCCTACAAGACCGCCAATCTTCCTATGGGCGGTACAGATGCTATTCCGTTTCAGCAGAATAATATACCATCTATGAGCATCATAGGCATGGATACTAAAAAACTGGACCCTACCTACCACACCCGACTGGACGTGATAGAAAATGTAGATCAAAAAGCCCTGGACAATACCAGAGATGCCCTGATCGAGCTGGTAAAGCAATGGGATAAGATGTAAGCAATTTTGAGTAAATTAGTGGGAGAAAAATGGTGATATGTCTACTGCAGAGCTAAAAGAAAAACTCATTGAGGAGCTTAATAAAATTGAGGACGAAGATTTTCTTAACGACGCCCTCGGGTTGTTTCGTGATAGAAACAAGGGAAGGTATGTCCTCAGTCCGGAGCAAGTAGCTATGGTAAAAGAGGCTCACGAGCAGTATGAGAGAGGCGAATTTCTTAGTGAGGAAGAAGCTAACAGAGAGGCTGATCAATGGCTCGAGGATTAAAGTGGAGCCGTAATGCGCAACAACAAAGGAAAGACATCTTTGATTATTGGAATAAGCATAATAAATCAAAGGCCTTTAGCAAAAAGTTAAATAGTCTCATTAAGGATGCTTTACAGCCGCTAAAAGAGCATCCCTACACCGGGAGGAAAACGAGCATTGACAATAATTACCTGATCCGGGTCAGGCATTTCTTTCTGATTTATGCGGTGGTAGATGACCTTATTTTGATTATTGCTATCTGGGATGGCAGGCGAGATATTCCTCTACCCTAATCCTCTTTCTTCAGCGCCTTCTTGTATACCTCCAGGCAGCGCTTCCGCGCAAACTCATGCTCTATGATCGGCTTTGGATACTGAGGAGTGCCGTATTCAGGAATCCATTTGCGCACATACTTTAGCTCAGCGTCAAATTTCTTTAACTGCAGCTCCGGGTTGAAAACCCTGAAATAAGGTGCCGCGTCAGTACCGCATCCTGCTGCCCACTGCCAGCCACCATTATTGGCGGCCAGGTCAAAGTCCAGTAGCTTCTCTGCAAAATAGGCCTCTCCCCAGCGCCAGTCTATCAGCAGGTGCTTGGCCAGAAAGCTCGCCACGACCATTCGCACCCGGTTGTGCATATAGCCGGTCGCATTCAGCTCGCGCATGCCTGCATCTACGAGCGGGTATCCCGTATTCCCCTCACACCATGCTTTGAATTGCTTCTCATCATTTACCCACTGTATAAAGTCATATTCAGGTCGGAAGGCCTCCTTTGCCACTTGAGGAAAGTGCCACAATATCTGCTGGTAAAAATCCCGCCATATCAGCTCATTGACAAATGTCTGATTGTGCTGTAGGCCATAGGCCAGTAGCTTGCGTATACTGAGCGTACCAAAGCGCAGGTGCAGGCCCAGGTGCGTGGTACCCTCTATAGCAGGATAGTCTCGTTGCTTGTCATACTTGTTTACGATATCCGCCTTGGCCACACGCGCCGGATAGTCGCAGTCTACTGGGTTGAAACCTATATCCGCCAGCGTAGGAAAATGCAGGTGCTTCGACACTTTCATCAACCTTGAGAAGTACTTTTCCGTAGGATAGGCTTTGTAATAAAATGGCTTCAGCTTTTCTCTCCAGCGCCTGCTGTAGGGAGTGTAAACGGTATAAGGGTTGCCGTCGGCTTTTACCACTTCCGACTTCGCAAAGATCACGTGATCCTTGTAGGTATTAAAAGGGACGTTATGCCCGAAGAGCATCTCCCCTACCTTGCCATCTCTATCGCGTGCATACGGTTCATAGTCCTCATTGGTATGGACAGCTGTTATCTGGTATTCCTTCAGCAGCTCACGCCATATCTCGAGTGGTTTGCCTGTTTTTACCAGTAGATCTGAGCCGTGTTTATGCAGCTCTGCTGATATTTTTTGCAGCTCATCATAGATGAACTGTACCCGTTTGTCCCGCTTGTCATGCAGCTTGTCCAGGATATTTGTATCAAAAATAAAAAGGGGAAGTACCGCCTCTCCTTCCCTCAGCGCGTGGTATAGGGCCGCATTATCTCCCAGCCGCAGATCTCGGCGCATCCAGTATATCGTGATAGGCTTTTGGGTCATAGAGCAGTATTCATTAGTGTTTTGCGGCTACTACCATTTGACGGATGCCCTGATTGATCATAGCAAAGATGTCACGCGTCTGAGTATCAGAGTACACCACGCTACCCACCACCGCTACAGATTGGATGCCGCGTACCGCATTGGTCAGAAATATCTCATCTGCTTCATCTATGTCATTCATCAGCACATCAGACTGTACTACATGGAAGGTCTGCTCAAGCTGGCCTATGACATAGCGGCGCATCACGCCATTCACGCCTCCATTGGTCAGCGCAGGCGTCATGATCACATCGCCCTTTATCAGAAACACGTTTGACTGTATAGCCTCCGCCAATGTACCTTTGGTATTGAAGAGAAATGCTTCACTGGCACCCTTCTTTTCTACCAGCAGTGCCGAGAGAACGTATTGTATCTTACTCGTGGTTTTGAGGTTAGACAGCACACCTGTGTCTACCCTGTATGGCGAGAAGGTCGCATTGATGGAACTCCATTCATACCTGCTATTGGATATCGGTGTGCACGTGATCAGCAGGTCGGTCGTGTTCATCTCAGGCTTGTATAGCCCTCCTCCAGCCCGCGTCAGCTGCATACGCAGCCGGGCATTTTCAGCCTTATTGCGCTGCAGCAGCTCTGTCACCGTACTCTTAAACCAGTCAAAATCCATATACTGCGGCAGCTCCATCATCAGTATCTCTGAGGAGTGGCGCAGCCGCTCATAGTGGTATGGCAGCAGTGGCACCACGCCATCAAAAGCCACCATGGACTCAAAGAGACCATCTCCATAGCGGAAAGCCCTGTTGTCTGCCTGTATCACAGGCAGTGTATCCTCTACATAGGTATTATTATAAAACGCTAGTGCCATTATAATTCATAAACGTAATATCCATTCTCTGCCAGGATCAAATGATGTGCCTGGCTATACCTGTCCGTATGGCAGATCATATGGGTCACTCCCTCGGCATGCAATTTTGCCAGGGCCGCCTCATCCAGGTGATCCAGGTGGTCATCAGCTTTCCACTGCATATTAAATCCACTCTTATCTACGTGATAGTCCAGGCCAAATACTTCCTGTATCCTGTCATACCATCTTTTCAGGTCCTTTTGGTTTTTAGCTATCGCCTTAAACTCGACGTATGAAGATCTCTGTGCATGAAATTTTAGGGCAGACATCTCAAACGGCTGTATAAAAACAGCATCCTTGGGTGAAAGTTCCCGAAGTTTCTTGCAAAGTGCCACTTCATTGTCTATGTATTGCTTATATCCCAGGTCAAATCGGCCGGAAAACTGCCAATACACAATGAGTCCGGCTATGCCTACGGCGGCCACGCCCACAGCGCCATTGATCAGCCGTGACTGTGTCAGGATCACAGGCCGTAGGTAATAATATATACCACCTATAGCCCCGACCACACCCAGATATTTGATCCATTGCCCCAGCTTGTACCATTGAAAGTTGGCTACAAAGACCACATGAAAGATATCTACACCCACGATATATACGAGCAGTCCCGCACAGCCGATAGTTATGAACTGCACGACGGTGAGCGACCGCGAACGAAAGTAGATGACGCCTGCTGCCACATATAGTGCAAACAGCACCTTATTCACCAAAGGAAATGAACTGAATAAAAAGTGGTGCGGATGGCGGAATGCAAACATGATCTCAAATAGCTCATCCTGCGGCAACCCGCCTCCTCCTGCTGTCTTGGCACGGAAAATAAATAGCAGGTAAATACCAGCCGTGAAAAGATAAATAAGGAAAAAGCGGATCACAGTGCTGAGAGGCACCTCTCTGCTCCATAGCCACTGGAGTACCATGACACCGCATAGTGCCGCCATGACATCAAAACCCTCAAGGACATGAAGAAATGTGGCCAGGGCCATGACCAGAGACGCCAGGAGATACCTCCGGTCCAGAAAGATATTGAGCGACCAGGCTATGACCATAGCGCCCATATCGCTGGCCTGCACGCATGAGCTGTAGAGGTCTACATTGCCCAGTGCTTTATCATTGAGCACCAGCACCGATATAAATACTGCCAGCCAGGCCATATACCTGTTTTGTATGAAGCGGCCAGCCAGTTTGATCAGCGCCAGTAGCAGCAGCACAGTATTGAAAAGGTGTATGAGAAACATGGCGGGGCTCAAGTGCTCTGCAAACGGCAGGAGCAGATGGGCTACGATCGTGCGCTCATTGGGCTGAGAAGCATGCAGGCTCTGGATAAAAAGATCATGAGCATATAGGGAGTGGTCATGCAGATATAGTACATAGGGCAGCAGCTCTACCTGATCATTGGTCCCAAAGGCATAGCCAAACCGCAATATCAACAGCCCCCAAAGGAGTACTGCAAAAAACAGGTCTGAAAAACTAAGGCGATATGAGGTCAAGGCCGGCTTTTATATCTATGGCAATATAGAGAATAATCTCCTATGCCGTAGCCGGTGGTGCCTGCAGCCTCCACGCCTCAGGGGTACCCAGCTCAGGGCGGCCGTTGGCTTTGAGGTGATTAAAAAGTTGCATACGGTAGCTCGATAACCATTTGATGGGTCCCATCATGATGGCCGCACCGAGTGGTAGCTTCTCCTTGTTTGGCATCTCGATCTCCCTGTGCAGCAGGTCATGCTCTGTGACACCATCCATATAGGTACGGATGATCTGTATCTGCTCATCTATCCGCTCCGCAAAATTGCCTATGGTCAGCGTAGCGCGGTAAGCGTTGATCTTTTCCCACTCTTCTTTGGTCAGGTCATTGTCGATATACCAGCGCATCATGGTGCCGCCTACTCCGGAGAGGTAGCGCATCAGCTCCAGCGTACTGCGCGTTTTGTCTGTGAGGCGATAGTCCAGATCACTTTCTTGTATGATCGTGGCATGGCGCTTGAGCAGGAGCAGCTCCCGCTCCATATTCATATATAGGTGCTCTTTATACATAGTGAGACTGTTTAGAAGGTCATTTCTCTGACATCAGGAGATACTACCAGTTTGCCGGCGGTCTTAGACTTCACTTCTTCTACTGTCACACCCGGTGCCAGCTCCAGCAGGTGAAAGGCTCCATCCTTGATCTCAAAGAAACCAAGATCCGTGCAAACTTTTTTGATACAGCCTTTGCCTGTCAGAGGTAGTTCGCATTTGGGTAGTAGCTTGGATTCACCTTCCTTATTGGTATGCATCATGGCCACTACTATATTATCTGTAGAGGCTACCAGGTCCATGGCGCCGCCCATACCTTTTACCATCTTGCCGGGTATCTTCCAGTTGGCTATATCGCCATTCTCTGATACCTCCATGGCACCTAGTATCGTGAGCTGTATATGTCCCCCACGTATCATACCAAAGCTATCTGAAGAAGAGAATATAGATGATCCGGGCAGCGTCGTAATGGTCTGTTTGCCGGCATTGATATAGTCAGCATCTACCTCTGCCTCCAGCGGGAATGGCCCCATGCCCAGCAGTCCGTTCTCAGACTGCAGTTCTACGTTTACCCCTGCGGGTATGTAGTTGGCTACCAGGGTGGGGATGCCGATGCCTAGATTGACATAATAGCCATCGCGCAGCTCGCGGGCTATACGTTTAGCTATCTGAAATTTATCGAGGGCCATAGAGGGTCAGAGGGTTTAGTAGGTCAGAAAAACACGAAGCGCGACTGCAGATACTGCTCCAGAAAGATCACCTCAGAGCGCAATACCTGCAGCAGCTCACGGATCACGTGTGATATCTTTTCAAATGGCTTTGACGCAGCACGCCAGGCCAGGCTATCCATGGTAGCATCGGCTTCCTCTATGATCTCCAGTACGAGGCTGGTAGCCTTCTTCAGGTTGAGGCGCTCTACGGCGTGTATCACATCAAAGAAGCGTGTACTCATGCGTGAGACAAACTTCTCCAGGAGCTTCTTCATCTGCTTGTCATATACCATGAGCAGCATTTCGCCAAATTTACCTTGCAGTGTGATCAGGTTCCGATTGATGTCTACGAGTACTTTTTGCATACAGTTTTTGATTTTGACCGGGCTTAGCCATTTTGAGGTTCGTACAAATAACATATTGTTGCCCTTTAGTTTATACTACTTATTCTCTAGTGATTGTACGGTTATTATGCTTTGCGGGTTGTCCTTTGTTCTATTCTTTTTTCATACGCTGCTCCCTGGAATATCCGCTGGACAAAAACACCCGGCGTGTGGATCTGATTGGGGTCCAGCTCTCCCGGCTCTACCAGCTCCTCTACCTCTGCTATGGTGATCCTGCCTGCAGTAGCCATCATCGGATTAAAGTTGCGGGCAGTACCACGGAATACCAGGTTGCCGGTCTTATCGCCTTTCCAGGCCTTGACTATGGCAAAGTCAGCCTTTAGCCAGCTTTCCATAATGTACCATTTGCCGTTTTCAAACTGGCGGGCCTCCTTACCTTCTGCTACTTCTGTGCCATATCCCGTAGGGGTGAAAAAAGCGGGTATGCCCGCCCCGCCGGCGCGGATGCGCTCTGCGAGGGTACCCTGGGGAACCAGCTCTACCTCCAGCTCTCCTGAGAGAAGCTGGCGCTCAAACTCCGCATTCTCACCTACATAGCTGGAGATCATCTTGCGTACCTGGCGCGTCTTGAGCATCAGCCCGATACCAAAGTCATCCACACCTGCATTATTAGAGATACAGGTCAGGTCTTTGACCCCTTTGCGGATCAGGGCTGAGATCGTATTCTCCGGTATGCCACAGAGGCCAAAGCCTCCCAGCATCAGCACCGCCCCATCAGTGATATCATGGATGGCCTCATCAGGGCCAGACACTACTTTGCTTATCATTAAACAAACTTTACAAGATTTACCGATAAATGCAAGGGCTTTATCCACAAGATGAGGCCATATCTGCCTAAGTGTATAGTGGAGAGGCTGGCCTTGACACACGCTATTGATTTGCAGCGCTCTAAATGGTAAAGGCCGGATCATGTCCAGCCTTTACTCATATGCTTTTATGAAATTTAGTAAGGTTTAGGAGTCAGGAAGAAGTGCATCCCCAGCTGCAGGCCCAGGTAAAAATTCCTTGACTTCTGATAGTCTACGTCATTTTTTGAAAACCAGCCCAGATCTTTCAGCGCAGCGCCGTTGAGGTCAGTCAGGCCGATATAGGTATTGAGTCCCAGACTAAAGTACATCCAGTCCTTGGCATATACATCTACGCCAGGCTTCAGGCTCAGGCCTACATCTACTTTCTGAAACTTCTGGTCTGCAGGTATACGGTCCCCATTCAGGCCATCCCACTCGTGGTGATTTACCTCCACATATTCTGAGGCAAAAGTGCGGTAGTTAAACTGCGGTCCGAGCATGAGGTAAAAATTGGCAACATCGCCTACATGCGTCTGAAACTTGGCGTAGATAGGAAAGTTGATATAGTTGAACTTGATCACGCGGCGCACATTCACATAGCTGTAGTCATCGCGAAAGTAAAAGTCAGCATTGGGTACATTGACATAGTCGGGTTTGAAGGTCTTGGTAGGCTTGTCATAGACTGCCGCTACCGGACCGCTAAAGGCATCATCATATATCTGCCCTCCCCATGAGAAGGACGGCTCAAACTCTACCCCCCATTTGTTTTTAAAGTTATAGCCAAAGTTAGCACCTACATTTCCGCCGGGAGTGAAGACATAGTTCATCTCAGACTGGCGCACGATAGGTACATAAAAGAGGTCGAGTGTATTGTAGTTGTTCTGATTGAGGATCCAGGAGTTATTGAATGAACCGCTGACACCCATGTAAAAGCCCTTACGGAGCATGCCGTCATAGGTGTACTTCCTCATCTTGGAGCGGGCTGAGGCCGTCATAGCCAGAAAAGTAGCGATAACTACAAGGGTAAGTTTAATTTTACTCATGGTTTGGGTTACATTCACTTTGAATCAAGGTACTGTAGGGCCGTTATTATGACTAATACGATACATCGGGTTAAAGAGTTTCTAAAATATCAACGCCTGGCCAAGACCAAGTATTACCTCCATTCACCATTTGTGTACCAGTTTTTCCTGAAAGTGCTCGACACAGTACACGCCGCAGAATTACAAAATATCAACAAGCTCCGCAATCA
Organism: uncultured Chitinophagaceae bacterium; assembly: GCA_964537475.1. Classification (GTDB taxonomy): domain Bacteria; phylum Bacteroidota; class Bacteroidia; order Chitinophagales; family LD1; genus UBA1941. The sequence goes on from CAZIBY010000002.1 coordinate 217,842, forward strand.
ACTTCTTAACACACATAGCACTCTACTGATCGAAGATATGGGCAGTGCGCCGGGGCACAAAGAAAGACTTGTATCCAGCCTGGCTGCAAAGGCCACAGTACCAACGCGCTACGGAAATGTTCTCTACGGTATCACCCGAGAGTTTCAGCCGGAGCATATCATCGAGCTTGGCACCTGTCTGGGCCTCGGCACAGCCTATCTCGCTACCGGTGCGCCCCGCTCTACCCTTATGACGATAGAAGGCAGCGCCGCGCTGGCAGCAGAGGCTGTTAAAAATCTGGACGAACTGGGGATAACTAACGTGACCTCAATTGTGGGCAACTTTGATGAAAAACTGCCCGAGCTCCTGAAAACGGTGACTAAAGTGGATCTGGCCTATATAGATGGCAATCACCGCTACGAGCCGACCATACGCTACTTTCACCAGCTGATGGAGAAATCTCATGAAGGTACGATCCTGATTTTTGATGACATCTACTGGAGCACAGAGATGACACAAGCCTGGGAGGAGATCAAGCGCGATCCGCGTATCACCCTGACCATAGATATCTACCGATTTGGTATCGCCTTTCTCCGTCAGGACAAGATGGCCAAAGAAGACTTCATACTGCGCCATTGATATAAATAAGAAACGCCCGATGCAAGCATCAGGCGTTCTCTATCTCAAAAATTAACCATTCTTAATGACCGGTGGTGAAGACCAGGCTGCCATCTTTGGCTGACACCTTGATATGGTCTCCTTTGTGCACCTGAGAGGAGAGTATCATCTTAGATATCTCATTCACCACTTCCTTCTGGATGGTCCTCTTCAGCGGGCGCGCGCCAAACTGCGGATCAAAACCCTCCTCTCCCAGCCAGTCCAGCGCTGAGTCGTCTATCTCCAGGGAGATCTCCTTCTGCGTCAGCAGCTCCTGTATATATCCCAGCTGCAGGGCTACGATATCGCGTATCTGGCTCCGGAGCAGCGGGTGGAACATGATGATCTCATCTATCCTATTGAGAAACTCAGGACGCACCGTCTGTTTCAGCCTTTCCAGTACTTCCAGCTTGGTGGTCTCTGTGACTGCCATCAGGTTTTCCTCCTTCACATGGTCAAAGTTTCGCTGGATGATATCGCTGCCGATATTGGAGGTCATGATCACGATCGTATTTTTAAAGTTGACCGTACGGCCTTTGTTATCTGTGAGACGACCATCGTCCAATACTTGTAGCAAGGTGTTGAATACATCAGGATGTGCCTTCTCTATCTCATCAAAGAGGATGACACTGTACGGCTTGCGGCGCACGGCCTCAGTCAGCTGGCCTCCCTCATCATAGCCCACATATCCCGGAGGTGATCCTACGAGGCGGCTCACGCTATGCTTCTCCTGATACTCGCTCATGTCTATACGGATCATCGCGCTCTCATCATTGAAGAGTACATAGCTGAGCGCCTTGCTCAGCTCTGTCTTACCCACACCGGTAGTACCGAGGAAGAGGAAAGAGCCTATCGGCTTTCTCTCATCCTGCAGTCCTGCACGGCTGCGGCGGATAGCATCCGCTACGACTTCAATTGCTTCGTCCTGGCCTTTCACCCGCTCATGCAGGCGGTCCTCCAGGTGGAGCAGTTTTTCTTTCTCGCCCTCCAGCATACGTGTCACCGGTATGCCTGTCCACTTGCTGATGATCGCGGCAATATCCTCGCCGGTCACCTCCTCGCGCATGGTACGTTTATCCGGAGAGATGGCTGCCAGGTCGCCTTCCAGCTTCTTTACATCAGCCTCGGCTTCCTTCATCTTGCCATAGCGTATCTCTGCTACCTTGCCATAGTCGCCCTCGCGCTCATAGCGCTCAGCCTCCAGCTTGAGGTTCTCCAGCTCCTGGCGGCGGGCAGTGATCTTATTTACGATCTCTTTTTCCTTTTGCCATTTCGCATTGAACTGGCTCCTCTCCTCTTTCAGATTGGCGAGCTCTTCTTTCAGCTCCTCCATCTTCTTTGTATCGTTTTCACGCTTGATAGCCTCCAGCTCTATCTCTATCTGCATGATGCGGCGCTCTATGGCGTCCATCTCCTCAGGCAGTGAGTCCATCTCCATGCGGAGCTTGGCGGCGGCCTCGTCTATCAGGTCTATCGCCTTGTCCGGCAGGAAGCGGTCAGTGATATAGCGTGAGCTCAGCATCACCGACTGGATGATGGCGTCATCCTGTATCTTGACCTTATGGTAGTTCTCATAGCGCTCCTTCAGTCCGCGCAGGATCGAGATGGCATCCTCCGGCGTAGGTTCATCTATCATTACCTTCTGGAAGCGGCGCTCCAGCGCTTTATCCTTCTCAAAGTATTTCTGGTATTCATTCAGCGTGGTCGCACCTATGGCGCGCAGCTCACCGCGGGCCAGTTCTGGTTTGATGATATTGGCAGCGTCCATAGCGCCCTCCGTAGCGCCGGCACCCACGAGCGTGTGTATCTCATCTATGAAGAGGATGATCCGACCCTCGCTTTCTTTTACTTCCTTCACCACGCCCTTGAGCCTTTCCTCAAAGTCACCGCGATACTTCGCACCCGCCATCATAGCGCCCATGTCGAGCGCAAAGATGGTCTTGCTTTTCAGGTTCTCAGGCACGTCGCCCTTTACGATACGATGTGCGATACCTTCTGCTATAGCCGTCTTACCTACACCTGGCTCACCTACCAGCAGGGGGTTATTCTTCGTCTTGCGGCTGAGGATGTGCATCACACGGCGTATCTCCTCGTCACGGCCTATCACCGGATCGAGCCTGCCGCTCTTGGCCTGATTATTCAGGTTGATGGCATATTTATCCAGTGAGTTGTAACGGGCATCTGCGCTCTGCTCAGATACCTTGGCTCCTTTGCGCAGCTCGAGTATGGCAGCACGGAGTTTCTTTTCCTCCAGGCCGGTTTCTTTGAGCAGCTTAGACGTATCATCGCCCACGCTGATCATAGCCAGTAGGAGCAGCTCTACACTGATATAGCTATCCTCAAAATCCTTGAGCAGCTTATTCGCTTGTAGTATCAGTTTTGAGAAACCTTGCGACGGTACGATATCCGCACTCTGGCCGGAGACTTTCGGCATGGCCTTGAGCTTCTCCTCCACTTTACCGAGGAGGATATTGCGGTTCACACCTGCTTTCTCCAGTACAAATGGCAGCGAATCCTGATCTCCATCCAGCATCGCCTTCAGGAGGTGCAGCGTATCCAGCTGAGGGTTGCCATTATTAAAAGCTTCTTGCTGGGCAGCGCTGACTGCCTCCAGCGCCTTTGTAGTTAAGTTGTTAAGATTCATAGTTGGTATTTGTTTTATGATCGCGACCGGACTACCCGGTTCGCACGCCGGACGTATAGCAAAATACTCACCATCTCACCAATGGGGAAATTTTGTCAGGCAAAACAAATATCAGACTGACAGTCTGACTATGACGAGCATCAAAAGACTGCAAAAATGACAATGACAGGTATCAGGAAGCCTTATAGAATAGGATTATCGATAAAGTACCGCACATGCCCTCCTTCAGACTTAGACTGCTCCTTCAGACGCACCAGGTGCTCCGGACGGTCAGAGATGATGAAGTTGATATAGTCATCGTGTATGAAGCCCTTCTTCAGATCTTTGTACTTATCGGCCTCGTAGGAGTTGATCACTGAGAGGTAGACCTTATGATTTTTGAGGTAGTAGCTGGCCATGCCCTTGAGGAGCGTTTTGACGGAGCCCCTATCACCCACCAGGTGTATAGGGTATAGCAGCCTGTCTGTCAGTTTGAGTGAGGCGAGGAACTTAAACAGTCCCTTAGGATTCTCCAGCGTGAGCGCAAAGTAGTCGCCCCAGTTCATAGCTACCCCTGCGGCCGCTATATTACCCTTGGCATCAGGTATCATCCAGACCTTGCTGGTCTTAGAGTACTTAGTGATGTTCTCTATGAGCTTCAGCCAGAGGTCCTCTGAGTGGATGTTGCTGAATACATAGTCGCGCTTCTCCGCCATCAGCATCTTGTACATCTCTTTCAGCTTTGGTATATCATGTGTGATATCTACCATTTGCTTTGCAGCGCTCTTGCTGCCATAGAGTTTATTGATCACCTGATCGGTGCGCATAGAGAAGGTCTCGAAGTGCTTGTTGTACTTCTTGCTATTCATCACCAGCGCATCGTGTATGGCCTTGTTTTGCTTGCCCATAGAGGCATAGGCAAAGTGTACACCATACACCTCCACCAGGCTGTGCAGCACCGAGAATATCATCGTAAAGATCTTCTTGCGGCGGTAGACTTTGACTCCCCCGGCAGAGCGCTCGCTGATGCGGAGCATATTGTAGTAGAAGCCTTCATGCAGGCTGCCGTCCCGGTCGCGCAGGTCAAAGATATTGGCATGTATATAGCCTACCAGCCAGTAGTCTTTTAGTCCATTGGCATTGGTCTCGTCCTTAGGCTCCAGCGCCACGACCACTATAGCGCGGTCGTTGATATGGATCACAGACTCAGGGAAGTTGTGGAAGTAAGCCTGAAAGGAGAAGCCTCCGCTGCCTCCCTCCTCCTGATGGCTCTCCGCGGCAGAGATCACGCTGCGGCACTGCTCATAGAAGTAGTTGGTATCGTCTCTCAGGCCGAAGAGCTTGAGTATCTTGTCTGCATTGTGCAGCTCACTGATGTGAAATGCCAGAAGTACGAGCTCTTTGTCATAGAGGTCTTCAGATTCTATATTGACCTTCTGTACCTGATAGCCGGTAGCGGCGGTGCCGGTCACATAGTTGTAGCTGCGTTGCTTCATTTATACGGGAGATTTTGGCCGAAAATTAGTGCTTTCACAGGAAAAAAGAAGCATTTCAATAGAAAGTTCCTAGCACAGGGATGAAATTCCCTCCACGGGTGTATGTGTATATCGCCAATCCGATCAAAAAGATACTGAAGGCAAGGATCGCCGCATAGTACCACCTGATAGCTGTATGAGCGGCCTTTTTCTCCTGTGTCAAGCCTATGATGGCCAGAGGGAAACAGCAGCAGATGGCTACGATACGCAGGCGGTGTACGGAGGAGGTCATGCTTTCTTTTTAACAGAATACAAATAAATGCTCCACCAGCTATCCTTGTCTACAAAAAGCTTCTCCAGGTGCAGGCCGATGTCTTCTGCATTCCTGATCTCTACGCCGGACAGGATGTATTTGCCCCCCATATCCCTGAATGCTCCCGTATCAAAAGTAAAATGGCTGATACTCCTGTGGTCAAATTTAGAGCAGTTGATGTCCTTATTCTTGATACCCAGCTCAGCGCTGAAGACATAGCACCTATTGCCCCACCCATCAAAGTACTGCTGCAGGTCCGGGCTTTTATCCACCTCTCCCGCTATGATACGGCGAAAGTAGGTCTTGTAGCGCAGGTCATAGATAGACAGCAGGCCGTCGAGCGTGTACATGCCATTATACCAGGCTATGCTCGGGCTGATGCCCAGGCTGACTACGGCATAGCTGTCTACAGGCTCATGTATGTAGGCCTTGATCGAGTCAAACTGGTTTACCGCCATATAGTTTTTGAACGTAGGAAACTTCTGGTGCCCGAGCATGGTACGGTAGTCATGCAGCACCTCATCGTTGCCATAGAGCGCTATGACCAGCTGGATGAGCAGGAAGGGCAGCACCAGCCAGCGCAGCGCACGAGTCCTGTTCATAGTCTGCAGGGCCAGTGCAAAAGACAATACCCATATCAGTGGCAGCAGGATAGAAAAACGATTGAACCGGAAACTTTTGAGAAAGGCAAATTTATTCATCAGCGCATACTCGCCGAAACTATAGAACGCCTGTACAAAGCATATAGCAATGATGGCCCAGAAAAGGATGGTGGGTAGTGTGGCCTTCCTGTGGAGGGTGAGCCCCATAGCGATCATGATAATGATGGGCGCAAAAGTAGCCACATGATAGTGCGAGAAGAAGAACAACACAGCAAACTCGCCAATGGACTGGAGCATATTAGGCTTCTCCAGCATGTATAGATTGTATGCCAGCCTGTGCGAGATAAAGTCAGGATTGAGCACAGAGAGGCTGAGCATGGGCAGGTTGACTAGTATATAGCCTACCACCAGCAGCACACCACCTGCTACCAGGTGCACGCTGATCTGCTCGCGCTGATAGAAGTACCACACCGCCACCGCGAGCAATACCTCAAACGGCACTACGAGCCACACCATGGACGAGTAAAAGGGAAACAAGATAATGATAGCATAGCTCAGCCCTATACGTATCCTGTCCTGCAGGTTGAGAAAAGCCCAGAAGAGCAACGGCTGACCCAGTACCGTGAGACCAAAAGGAATGTACACAGGCAGGACTACAAAGGTCAGCGCACAGAGATAGATGATATACCGGTCCTGCGGATCTTTGACAAAGTAATCTCTCAGTACCAGTACCATGCCTACAAATCCGATGATGCGTATCAGGATGCCGCTCACGATATAGGCCCTGTACATACCGAGCCATATCACCAGCAGCATATTGACGGAGAGGCCCGTGGGCATCACATTGCGCGGTATGCCCTGCATCACTTGCGGCACCCGTACCCAGCTATAGATACCAAAGGAAGTATGGCTCTGCGCCATGAGCTGTAGCCATATCCACTCGCCCTCCAGGGTGTCATGCAGGCGTATATAGCAGTTGTCTCCCAGTATCAGGTATGGCAGCAGCATGATGATAGCTACTATAGCTATCACCGCTATGGTGAGCTTCATAAATCTGCTCTGTGCACCTACCGCCGGCATAGTGAGTAAAGTAAATTAATCTTGCAGAAGGTATAAAAAACAAGTGAGATAAGTTCTCCACCGCCGGTAGTGCGTCGCCTCAGGCTACTGCCTGCAGCGTGCGCCATACCTGGTTTTCGTGGCGGTCATAGTGGGCCTCCATAAAGGATAACATCTGCTTAAAATTCAGCATTCCTACAGCGGGATGTTTAAACCAGCCGTGGTCCAGCAGGTCAGGCGGCATAGCGGCGATCGTATCGCGCATATCCTGCCGCACCGTATTCCATTGTGTGCGTATATCCTCCAGATGGGCCTGCTTCAGCACCGGTGCCACAGAGGACGGCGCCGGAAATTTCTTGGGGCTGCGCAGATAGTTGTCCAGCATCAGCGAGCGAAACCACTGCTTGACGCCCGTCCTTGTAGCTGAGCTTTTGTCCAGTGATTTCTTCTTGACATAAGTAGTCGCAGCCATCTCTACTGTCATCATATGCTCCAGCGTCTGGACGGCAGACCACGCCTCTGCAGATGGCTTCTTATTCAGCGCCGCATGATCGTATCCCGCTAGTTTATCAAACATAGCTATGCGTTTGCGCTCCAGTGCATCTATCCTGCTATTGAGTTTGGCATGTGTCATACCTGCTTCTTTGATTTTTCTGTCCATTCAAATTCCTGCGCCTTGGGGAAAGCATCGAATGCCTGTACCAGCTCTGCGCCCGGCACTATCAGCTTGCGCTCTGCCGTACTAAACCAGGCACCATCCACATTGATGATAGCTGCGAGTGTGCCATCTTCTTTCACGAGGCTATGACGCAGCGACCAGCGGCTGTAGTCCGGCGTAGCGCTGACGATCTCTACATTGATGGTCACCTTGTCCTCAAATTTTATCTCCCGCTTGAACAGAGCCTCCTCACGGAAAAGTATCGGCCCATTCTGATTCGCTTTCATCCACTGCATATCTATGCCCTGCGCCGCCAGAAAGACAATGCGCATCCACGCACCGTAGTCATAAAAAGCCGAGTGCCTCATGTGGTTATTGGCGTCTATATCTGACCACCTGATCTGTATGGGGAGGGTGTATGATTCCATCGCATGTCAATGATAGTGTTAAATGTGATAACACAGAAATCAGAATCGCCGAACACCACATAGCGTTCACCTCAATTTTAGTTAAAGCCCTTAGCGTATTGGCGTAATAGTGCATCTTTACCGATAAATTATACAACTGTCATCTCAATGAAAAAGGCACTCCTGATCTTTGCCTCTCTGGGCCTCATAGGCACCATGGCCATATCCTGCAATAAGAGTAACCTCGATCAGCCCGGATTTCCCGGTCTTCGCTTCGCAGGCAGCAATAAAGAATACGTGACCGATACGGCATACTACACCCGTAGCCTGGGCACTACTATATATGGCCAGATAGGCGGCGGCACAGTGGTGAGGCTGGTACTACCACATACAGATACTATCGGTAGCGTCTCGCTGGATACCACCTACAATACGGCCTACTTTCTGGATGGTGTCACCACCTGGCAGTCTGTCAGCGGGACCTGCAATATCACACAGTATTTCCAGGATTCCCTGCATACCATCACGGGTACATTTGATTTTGTAGGTAGGGATATATCAGACCACAGCAAGACCACACAGATACAGTACGGTTACTTCAACGGCATACCATACCACTAAACATAAACTGAACACAAACCCCAAGCCCGGAATCCTGCCGGGCTTTTTTGTTTCCGACCACATCACTAAACCATCCAGTTTCCTATCAATATACCAGCTCAAAGAGCCGCGACCGTTCAGCTACAAGTCTCAAGCTGACCTAAAAACAAAAGGCGAACCGGAGTTCGCCTTTCATTATTATGTTGATCTTGTGATTACTTGATCACTTCTGTCACCTGACCTGCACCTACGGTACGGCCACCTTCACGGATCGCAAAGCGGAGACCTTTCTCCATTGCGATAGGGTAGATCAGCTTCACGTCCAGTGTTACGTTGTCACCAGGCATTACCATCTCAGTGCCAGCAGGCAGAGTGATAGTACCAGTCACGTCTGTAGTACGGAAGTAGAACTGAGGACGATACTCGTTGAAGAACGGAGTGTGACGGCCACCTTCGTCCTTGCTAAGTACGTATACTTCGCACTTGAACTCAGAGTGAGGGTTTACAGAGCCTGGCTTGCAAACAACCATACCACGCTTGATCTGCTCTTTTTCTATACCACGGAGGAGGAGACCTACGTTGTCACCAGCTTCGCCGCGATCGAGGATCTTACGGAACATTTCCACACCTGTCACAGTAGATGTGAGAGCCTTCTCACCTTCCTTCTGCAGACCGATGATTTCTACCGGATCGTTAGAGTTGATCACACCACGCTCGATACGACCTGTAGCTACTGTACCACGACCTGTGATAGAGAACACGTCTTCTACCGGCATCAGGAACGGCTGGTCTACAGCGCGAGGAGGAACCGGGATGAAGGTATCAACAGCTTCCATCAGCTCGTCGATCTTCTTTACCCACTTTTCTTCGCCATTCAGGCCACCCAGGGCAGAGCCTTGGATCACCGGCGTCTTATCACCTTCGAAACCGTAGAAGGTCAGGAGGTCACGGATCTCCATTTCGCCGAGCTCAAGGAACTCAGGATCTTCTACCAGGTCTACTTTATTCATGAATACTACCAGCTTTGGCACGCCTACCTGACGGCAGAGCAGGATGTGCTCACGAGTCTGAGGCATAGGGCCGTCAGTCGCAGCTACCACCACGATAGCACCGTCCATCTGGGCGGCACCAGTTACCATGTTCTTGATATAATCGGCGTGGCCCGGGCAATCCACGTGAGCATAGTGACGGTTTGCCGTCTGGTACTCTACGTGAGCTGTGTTGATCGTGATACCACGTTCTTTTTCCTCAGGAGCGTTATCTATCGAAGAGTAGTCACGCACTTCAGCGAGGCCCTTCTTAGACAGTACAGTAGTGATCGCAGCAGTAAGGGTCGTCTTACCGTGGTCAACGTGACCGATGGTACCAATGTTTACGTGCGGCTTGTCTTTGATAAATTTCTCTTTAGCCATTGTTATTGTTTTTTAATTGTTGTTTTAAATTCTTTATGTTTTAATAAAATTCCAGCTCCGTATATCTTGCTCCACTATTTATTAAAATGGAGCCGTTGATGAGAATCGAACTCGCGACCTCTTCCTTACCAAGGAAGTGCTCTACCACTGAGCTACAACGGCTTTTCGCACTATCGGCACAGATCTGATCTGTGTCTCCGTTGCTACTGGAGCGGGAGACGAGGTTCGAACCCGCGACCTACAGCTTGGAAGGCTGTCGCTCTACCAGCTGAGCTACTCCCGCATACTAAGCGATGAGCGGAAGATCATTAAAAAAAGTGTGGGCAGGCGTGGATTCGAACCACGGAACTCCGAAGAGGACAGATTTACAGTCTGTTGTCGTTGGCCACTTGACTACCTACCCGTCGCCATTAAGGAGATTATAGAGCCGAAGGAGGGAATCGAACCCCCGACCTACTGATTACAAATCAGTAGCTCTACCAGCTGAGCTACTTCGGCTTATTTCTTACGCTCATCTATTCTGTCAAACAACGAATTTTCCCGCCCTTTCGTAAACGGGACGCAAGTATAGTGACATATTTTCATTTTGCAAAACACCCCTTACTATTTTCTCCACAAATTTTGTGTATAAAGCAGCGGCCCCGTATACACTCTCTGCATACGGGGCCGCAATTATAAGATTATCTCAAAAATGGCTCAGACTGCCCTGGCCTTTTCCTTCTGCTTCTTCAGCTGGCGTGACATGGTGTCTATAGCCAGGTCTGTGCTTTCTTCAAAGGTCTTGGACGTCTCACACACGAATATCGTCTTGCCCGGGACGTGCAGCTTTATCTCCACCGTCTTGTCCTTGATATTTTGCTTCGTATCCATTTTGAGGAAAACCTCCGCCTCTACGATGCGATCAAAGAACGTTTCCAGTTTCTGGAGCTTTTTATTTACAAAAGAGATGAGCTGTGTAGATGCGTCAAACCGCACCGGATGAATGACAATGTTCATAATTGCTCGATTTTAATGATGAAAAATTGTTGTTTGAAACTACTAAACAGGGTCGACTTTCAAAATTATTTTACGCAAAAAATATCAAAAAGTTAACAAATTGTTTGCTGTCTATTTTTGAAAACAAACCATTGACTGTCATAGTACTAAAAACGTACCATGCCCCACCTTCATTGTAATTTTTGAGACATTTTAGGTGCCCGTCAGGCCACTGACAAGAGTATCAGCGCGTAATCATTCTTATAAGAATTGCATATAAGGATATGCTGTGGACAAGATGGGGTACCTCTGAGGACCGCCGGTGCCGGTACCACCCCGCTGTGCAGGATCATAGCTCCCAGCCACATGGCAAAGGCCGTGGAGGTCATATACTCACCGCACAGGTGCTTATAGCCCAGTATCGTATTCTCTGCGAATAGCCCTGCATTGACCTTCTGCAGCAGCGCATCCCGGCGCTGGTCTCCGCACGGGCCGGACAGTACTGCCACGTCTGATACACCTACCCCGTGCCCCGCCAGAAATCCCTGGATGGCGGATGAGAGTACCGCGCCGGAGGCAGGCTTGTAGAGCAGCTTATTGCCCTGGTACCTCGCATAGGTTTTGGCCCCTCTGTCAGGCGATAGCACAAAAAAGGCGGCCCCCTCTCCCGCTATAGTGCCCTTAGAAGCGTGTTTCAGCAGGTCAAGATTTGACTCTTCATTCGTCTTTATCAGCCCTAGCCGCTGCATGATCTGGTAGCTATAGTCTGTCACCTCGTCATAGGCTCCTGCCAGTATATTGCGTATCGATTCGTTCTCGGTAGCCAGCATCTGGGCATCCGTGAGCGCACTCTCAAAGGAAAATCCTTTATGTGCAAAAGTGTTATTGTGTGCATGGCAGCCCACGGCCAGTGCGATGTTTGAGCTGACTGTATTATGCGTAGACTGGATGAAGGCGGTAGGACTCACTACTCCCTCCGCAGCATCTATCACGTTCTTCAGAAATTTACCCGAATCATCCAGCAGGCCAAAGCCTGTGCCCGTAGAAATGGCATCCGGCACCAGCACACCAGCGTCGCGCAAAGCTTGCAGGCCAGCCGTTGTACCATACTTCAGCAGTCGCCCCATCCGCCGCGACAGCTTTGGATCTATGTAAGGGCTATAATCCGGCTCTACACAGGCCAGACGAGACCCACGATATTCCTTTACCTCAAAAGGGAAATCCGTCCCGAAAGTCGGCTGGGGTGAGATACAGCTCGCGCCTTTTATGAATAAAGGTTTCATCGCATCAAATCTATCTTTTTCTGAATAGCATTACCTGGCTTACTGACTGCCCTTTATACACACCCTCCTGTATCATGTGGTGGTCTATAGCCTCTATCTCGGCTGCCATCACCTCCGGCTCCTGATAGCTGAGGAGCAGCGCAGCATGATCAGGCATGGCCGCTGCTACAGAGTCCATATTCACCATATAAGGCAGGCAGGTCGCTCCCCTGATAGGATTCCATTGGCTTCTCTCAGGGTGTATCTCTGTGTAGTAAATATATGCGGGTGCAGCAGATCCTTCTATGTATATCTTAGCGCCATGCTCTCTTTGCTGCGCCATGTAGGAGAAGCAGTCAGTCACATCTGTGACACTGAGAGGCTGCCAGAGATAATGGAGCTGGCCAAAATTGATCATGCAGATGACTGATGCAGGTAGCAGCAGTATCCGGGTATATCGCCATGATAGCAGTTTATCCAGTCCTATCCCTACCCATGCCAGTAGCAGCGGCATCACAAATAATACCACGCGCGGCTGGAGAGAATACTGGCGCAGGCCCGCAGTGATGAATAATAGCAGTACAGGTGCCGCGATCAGTATCATTCTCCGGTCCCTGAGACGGATGCCTGCGTAGAGCGCACTGATCAGGCATAGTATGTGAAAAACCAGGGATAAGGTCCAGTGCCCGCCAGCTACTCCCAGCACATTTATAAAGGCTCTGCCATTATGCTGCCACTCCATGGCGCTATGAGGTATCAGGTATATGAAATCATTCCGATGGAAATTCTGCAGATACGCAGAATCTGCCTGAGGCTTCAATATGGTGAAATAATAATAACCAAACTGGCAGACCCACACCAGTGCAGGTATAGCCACCAGCCATGCGCGCCGATAGCCGCCACCCGGCCACAAAGTGGCAGTATAATAAATGCCGGCCGCAGCCAAAATGAACACGGAGGACATAGATGACCATATAGCCAGCGAGCCACATAGCGTCCACACCGTCACGAAAAGAGCAGGCCGTACTGTCCGGATGTCCATGCGTATCGCCAGGACTATCAGCCCGAGAGCTATCATAGCATCTGAGGAGTATTGCTTCAGCTCAGTAGCATAGCGTAGATAGATGAAACCTGTAGCCAATAATATGAGGGGATACCATAGGGCGCGCCGCACATCGAGCATCAGCAAAATCTTGTAGAGCAACCACAACGTCAGCAGGCCGCTTAGCAGCGGGTACAGCTTGAGGGCCCTCTCGCCGTAGCCTGAAAGTAGGGCACACAGTTTGACTACCCATAGGAAAACGGGCGGGGCGTACTGCTCATAGCTCAGGGGCTGTGCCAATCCGGCAAAGGAGCGCTCGTAAACATTGCGTGCTACATTGGCCTCATCTATGAAGAGGTTGCGGTTTTGCGCAAATACCACCAGCCTCAGAATGATCCCCAGCAGGACGACACCAACACAAAAAAAGCGCATCGCCGACGGATAACCTATAGCCTGGGCTGACTCCCTGATGCGCGGTCCGGGCATTTTAGATGTTTGAGAAGATCACAGAGGAGCAATTACCACCAAAGCCAAAAGAATTAGATAGCACATGCTGCAGAGGCTTTTCCAGCAGGCTGGTCTGCGGACCGAATGGCAGTTCTTTCATCTGCGTCTGATGGCGCAGGTTAGGAAACACCAAAGCATTTGCCAAAGCCAATATACTGATCACGGCCTCTATGCCCGCGCTGGCCCCGAGCGTATGACCGGTGTAAGCCTTGGTAGAACTCATGACGGGCGGCTGATCGCCAAATACGCGCCTTATCGCAGTCCCTTCCGACACATCGTTATTCGGCGTACCTGTACCATGCAGGTTGATATAGTCTATATCTGACGGAGCCAGTCCGGCCATCTGCAGTGCACCGGTCATAGCAGCATAGTTGCCATTACCCTCCGGGCTGGATGCAGTCTGGTGGTAGGCATCATTCGCATTAGCATAGCCGCGCAAAATAGCAAGTGGCTTTACGCTCTCACTATCCAATACCCGCCGCGATACCAGTACGACATAGCCTGCACCTTCGCCCAGATTGAGACCTTTGCGATTTTCATCAAAGGGCATACAAGGATTTTCATCCAGTATCATGAGTGATTTAAACCCATTCAGCGTAAAGCGAGATAGCGCATCCGTACCACCCGCTATGATGATATCTACCACATCATTCTGTATCAGCCGCGCGCCATACATCATCGCATTGGCTGATGAGGAGCAGGCTGTGCTGATGGTCGTGATATAATCGGTACAGCCGAGTTTCTCCGCTACGATCTCTGTGGCGTCGCCACTATCGTGATTGATCACATCGTGCAGATCGCCGGTATTCGCATCCGCTAGAAAGTCTCTCATAAAGTCCTCCGTGCGGTCCATCCCTCCCACCGTATTGGCAGAGATAAAACCACAGCGCCATTTCGCAAAATCGATCTTGCTAGTGTCTTTTGCCTCTCGGGCAGCTATCATGCTCAGCTGGGCCGTGCGCGTCTGCCAGGGCTCCAGGCCACTTATAGCAGCCAGCTCTGTATTGCTATATTTCACCTCCGCTACGGGCAGTGTACCCGCATAGGCAGATGGCAGTACCTCCATACCACTCACACCTGTCTCTGATGCTGTCAGGTGCGCCAGTGTCTGTGCCGCATTATCTCCTATGGCAGAGATGATGCCGATGCCTGCTATGTAGATGGGGTGATGCACGATATGATATGATCAAGTAATTTTATAAAAACTGATTTGTGAAAATAATTGTTCAACCTATGCACAACAACAACATCATTATCGAGCATTTGGACAATACTTTTCAGTAGACTCAGCTCCCGATAGAGATATGCCTGATCAAATTGACCTGCTGCTTTTGTAATATCCTCTGGCCAAAGTCCCAAAGCATCTATTCCACAGCATTCAACAACACATTCTGTTACTAATGCATCCCAAAAAGTTCTTGTACTGTACATCAAGTCGTCTAATTCGGCAGGAGTAAGCTTGGTATCTATTTCAATCTGCTCGATCCATCTGTCTTTTCCAATGGATATCCTGTCCTCTGTCATTGGGTTTACGCCGCCTTATGCGCCGTGATGTACTCCGCTATGCTACGCACAGTCTTGAAGACTGTCGGCCCTTCAGATGGATTAGCCAGCTTGATGCCGTATTTCTGCTGTAGCAGCACGATCAGCTCCAGTGCATCTATCGAGTCCAGACCGAGACCTTCTATGAAGAGCGGCTGATCATCGCCTATGTCTTCCGGTTTGATATGTTGCAGGTTGAGCTGTTCTACTATCTGCCCTTTGAGTGTCTGCATTAGTTCTTCCATTGCCGTTCGTATAGTTGTTTGGTGGTTTGCGAGTTGTATTCTCCCAAAGATGCAGGATTTTTCTCTACCAGCATAAAAAAAGCATTCATCTCTCCACGCAGGTAGTCAGCGCTGCCGGAGATACATACCTCTGCCCTGTTTCCTGTGAGCAGTCCATTGACGTAGTCCGCCTGAAAATCGGGGTCAAAACTATCAGACACAAAGCAGGTATTCTCCCCTTTGATACCCTGCCGGATGCACACCTCTCCTATCATCACGTTGGGCAGTGTATATACAAACAGCGACGGGCTGGGCGCCGTAGCCATAGACTGCTGATAGCGCAGATCCGTATCGAGGCTGGAGTGTGCGCAGCTGATTATTACAGCTACATCCTCAGGTTTGTACTCCTGCGTGAGTCGGCGCCCCCGCAGCAGCGCCTCGGTAGCCAGTATCGCCAGTCTGCTCAGCGGGTCCATTTTATAGAACTTAGGATAATCAAGGCCTATTCCTTTATACGCCTCCGTCAGAAACTCGGCACCAGCAGTTTCGCCGCCATACAGCAAGGCCCCATCTACATAGATAGCTTTCCCATCGATGTGCACATAGCGGGTGATGTAGTGAGAGCGGGCCATTACTTGGGTGCTGTTTTCAGGAGATAAAAAGCAATGATCCCAAAAAGGAAATTAGGTATCCAGACCCCTATAAATGGCGGCAGGGAGGCATTGGTAGAGAAGGTGATCGAGAACTTCATGATGATCTCAAAGGTAGCACACAGCGCGATACCTAGCACCAGGTGCCAGCCCAGCCCTCCCCGTATCTTGCGCGAGGCCAGGCTCACGCCTATCAGCGTCATGATCAGCACACTGAAAGCCCCCGACGTGCGCCGGTATAGCTCTACCTCGTAAAACTCAATATCATTGGACCCCGCCTTCTGCATATGCCGGATGAAATCCTTGAGCGCGGGCGTCGTCATTTCATCCTTACGGTCGGTCGTGATGGCAAAGTTCTCCGGCCGGAAGGAGAAAAGCGAATCCATACTGGCACCCGTCCGTATCACATCTCCCTCGGGGTGCAGCTCACGGATATAGTAGTTTTTCACCCGCCATGTTTTCTTGATCGTATCCCATGCTATACTCTCACTGCGTAGCTTGGTCACCATCTTGCCATTCTCAAATTTGTCTATGGAAAAGCGGCTACCCACCGCATCAGCCGGACGGTAGTTCTCTACATACATAAAGGTGCCGGGGCTGATCTGCCGGTGATAGTTATAACTCAGCGTCCTGGTGAACTTATTTATGTAGGTGCTCTCAAACAGGAGCCGCTTATGATTGGCCATCGGCACGAGGTAGTTATTGCACACCCAGAGGCTGCCACCTAATATCAGAGCCCCCACGCCATAGGGCAGTAGCATACGGTAGTAGCTCGTACCGCTATTGAGTATCGCTATGATCTCAGATCGGTCTGCCAGCTGTGAGGTAAAGAAAATGACCGCCACGAGCACAAAGAACGGTGCCAGCATAGACGAGATATATGGTATGAAGGCCATGTAATAAGAGAAAATGATCTCCCATACTGTCGCACTCCCATCCAGAAAGTTGTCGATCTTCTCTGACACATCCACCACCACCGTGATGAGATTCAGCAGCACGATGATAAACACAAACGTGCCGAGAAACTTCTTCAATATGTACCAGTCTATTTTCTTCATCACCCCTCCTGACCTCCCCAAAGGGGAGGAATAATATTAGTGCTTTTTATTGAGCCAAAATTGTCATTAGCATCATATAATGTCCCCGCTATTTGTATTCCCCCTCTCCTTCGGAGAGGGCCGGGGTGAGGTTATAACCGCGTCATCACCCGTGACAGGGTCTCCTTTTTCCACGCCGCAAAATCTCCTGCCAGGATGTGCTGCCTCGCCTCGCCCACCAGCCAGAGGTAGAAGCTCAGGTTATTGACAGACGAGATCATCGCGCCGAGCATCTCACCGCTATGCACCAGGTGGCGGAGGTAAGCCTTGGTGTGCGTGCGCACCAGTTCGCAGGCTCCCCCGGCATCTATCGGGCTAAAGTCATTTTTAAATTTCTCATTCCTGATATTGATGATGCCCTGCGTGGTAAAGAGCATACCATTCCGCGCATTGCGCGTCGGCATCACACAGTCAAACATATCCACGCCGAGAGAGATACCCTCCAGTATATTGGCAGGTGTACCTACGCCCATCAGGTAGCGCGGCTTGTCCTTTGGCAGGATATCGCACACCAGCTCGGTCATCTCATACATATCTTCATCCGGCTCGCCTACACTCAGGCCTCCTATGGCATTGCCCTCCATCCCTTTCTCAGCGATATACTCGGCTGATTGCTTGCGGAGGTCCTTGTAAGTAGAACCCTGCACGATGGGGAACAACGTCTGCGAGTAGACATATAGCCCCTCCGTCTCGCGGTAGCGGCAGATACAGCGGTCCAGCCAGCGGTGCGTCATAGCCAGTGACTTCTTAGCATAATCATACTCACACGGATACGGCGTACACTCGTCAAAGGCCATCATGATATCCGCACCGATCTTGCGCTGCGTATCTATCACATTCTCCGGTGTGAACTGGTGCTTGCTGCCATCTATATGGCTGCGAAACTCGGCACCTTCTTCCTTGATCTTGCGGATATCAGACAGCGAGTACACCTGATAGCCACCGCTATCCGTCAATATCGGCCTGTCCCATCCTATAAATTTATGCAGGCCTCCCGCCTTCACCAGCGTATCCAGACCGGGACGCAGGTAGAGGTGATAGGTATTGCCCAATATGATCTGCGCATTGATATCAGAGCGCAGCTCGTTGAAGTGTACGGCCTTGACCGTACCAGCCGTACCCACCGGCATAAAGATCGGCGTCTGTATCACCCCGTGGTCCGTGGTGATCTCTCCCGCCCGCGCCTTACTATTCGCATCAGTAGCTTGTAACTTGAATTTCATCTGAGGTCGAAAATAGGTATATCCTTTCAATAGCGCCATCCATTAGCCTTTTTTAATGGACAGCCATATATCATACTGTACAGATGGCGCGTCACAATGTTTATTACTCCATTTCCGGCACGCTGCTTTATCCGTTTCTTTGCAAGATGTTAATCCTGTACGCTTTATTCATCGGGGCGGTTGTTTTGCAGTTGTCCTATTACATCCTGGTCTTCAGCCGGCTCAGCTATAGCCGCGAGCCGCACTACGAGCCGGAGAGCTACCCTCCCGTCTCTATCGTGATCTGCGCGCGCAATGAGGCCGACAACCTCCGCCAGTACCTCAAGGTGGTGATGATCCAGCACTACCCAAAGTTTGAGGTCATCATCGTCAATGACCAGTCTACGGACAATACCGTAGACGTAGTGGCCGACTACTTCAAGCGCAATGACAATATCCGTCTCTTCAATATCAAGCAGGGCGAGAAGCCTATGCCGGGCAAAAAGTTTGCGCTGAAGATAGGCGTAGAGGCCGCGCAGTATGATATAGTGGTAGTAACCGATGCCGACTGCAAGCCCGCCTCTGCCCACTGGCTGGAGCATATAGTAGGTGCCTACCTCAGTGATACTGATTTTGTGCTGGGTTACTCCCCTTTCTACCGCTACAAGGGGCTGCTCAATATGCTGGTCCGCTATGAGAATGTGATGACCGCCACGCAGTACCTCTCCTTTGCTCAGGCGGGCATGCCGTATATGGGCGTAGGCCGCAATATGAGCTTCCGCAAGAAGGTTTTTACCGGCTGGAAAGATAGCTCCGGCGGCAGCCGCAAGCAGAGCGGCGATGATGATCTTTTTGTAAACGCACAAGCCAAAGGCAAGACCACAGCGCTGAGCCTGCACAAAGACGCCTTCACCTTCTCCGAGCCCAAGCGCACCTGGGGCGAATGGATCAGCCAGAAGGCCCGCCATATTAGCTCTGCCACGCACTACAAGTTTCACCACAAGGTGCTGCTCTTCTTCTTTGCCCTCAGTGACTTTTTATTTTACACAACATTTATACCCCTGTGTATTTTATCAGCCATGCCGCTCTTTGTCTTGCTGGCAGGCTTCTTTGTGATCGTGACCAAGCATATCGTGAGCGTGAGAATCAACAATAAGCTGGAGCAGCGGGACCTCTCCGGATGGCTCTGGCTGCTCGATCCGCTCTATGTTATCTACTTATTCTATATATTTATGGTATCGTTATTCAGACCCAACCAAGAATGGAAGTAGAAAAGAACTCTAACCCCGCTCCTACGCCCCCGGTCAAAGTGAATCCCGACCTCGATCTGGTCAATAAGGCCAAGACCGGTGATCAGGTGGCCTTTGGCAAGCTGATGGCCCGCTACAAGGAGTCCGTCTACTACATGATCCTGAAAATGGTGCACAACCGTGACGACGCTGACGATCTCACGATGGTAGCCTTTAGCAAGGCCTTTAATAACCTGGCCAACTACAGCGCGGACTTCGCCTTTAGCACCTGGCTCTTCCGTATCGCTACCAATAACTGTATCGACTTTATCCGCAAGAAGAAACTTCAGACCACCTCTATAGACCAGAGCACACCAAACGATGAGGGCGAGTCAGTGCCGATAGCCGTCAAGGACAAATCTATGACCCCTGAGGAGCGCATCATCAAAGACCAACGCGCCATCAAGATCCGCGAGGTGATACAGGAACTCAGCCCGAAGTACAAGCAGCTCATCGAGCTCCGCTACTTTGAGGAACTCAGCTATGAAGAGATAGCCGAGCGCTGCGACCTGCCACTAGGCACCGTCAAAGCCCAGCTCTTCCGCGCCAAGGATATGCTCTACAATCTGATGAAGAGTACCAAGGACAGGTACTAGTCTATTTCTGATTTAGGATTGCTGATTTTTGATTGATGAACAACAGTTCATCTCATTCTTAATTTTGTCATCCTGAGCGATAGCGAAGGATCTTTACCAGCCTCAAAGCCCCAACTTCATTCAAAAAGCTAAACTGGATTTTGCATTCAAGTCCCCTTCAGGGGATTTAGGGGGGGCTGTTTGTATTAGATATTTATGTTCAAATTCCTCACTTCACCTTCTTCATCTCCGCCTCCTTCTTGCTCAGCTCGGTGATCACCTGCTCGTACATCTTATTCATATCATCAGGGTGCCCCTCGTAGTAGCGGAAGCTGGCTTTATACTGATCAGCAGTGATGTGGTGATTCTGGTAGATGCGGCGGTACACCCCATTGATGAAATCACGGTTTGGCTTGTCCGTGCCGTAGCGCTGGTCGCCTATAGCGTCTGCTATATGGATATCTACCATAATGCTGATCATGCTATCCCTGGTGATCAGATTGTCAGGTGCTACCGGCCCTCCTCTATGAGCACAACCCACCAGTGTCAATAACAGTATGCCTATCAGTCCTTGCTTCATCGTACCTTTGCGCGCAGCCGAAAATAGGAAATAAATGAATCTCGACCGCTACCGCCAGATACTCGCCGACCTCGCCCCGCATCACGCGCGCCTCGTAGCCGTGAGCAAGACCAAACCCGAGGCTGATATCCGGACGCTCTATGACCTGGGCCAGCGCATCTTTGGCGAGAACAAAGTCCAGGAAATGACCACCAAATATGAGTCACTGCCCAAGGATATCTCATGGCACCTCATAGGCCATCTGCAAAGCAACAAAGTAAAATACATCGCCCCCTATGTGAGCATGATCCATTCCGTAGACTCGCTCAGCCTGCTCACTGAGATAGACCGGCAGGCAGCGAAGCATGACCGTATCATTTCATGCCTGCTGCAGATACACATCAGCGGAGAGGAAACTAAGTTTGGCCTCGGTGAAGAAGAAGTGATCGCACTACTGGAAGACCCATCTTTTGCGCAGCTTAAAAATATCCAGATAGCCGGCCTCATGGGCATGGCGTCTAATACACATGATGAAAAGAAGATAGATGCAGAATTCGCTTCGCTGAAAAACCTATTCGACACGCTCCGCGCAAAGTATTTCACAGACCAGACTGCCTTTAAGGAGCTATCTATGGGCATGTCCTCAGATTATCACATTGCGCTCAGACACGGAGCGACACTAGTCAGGGTAGGCAGCGATATTTTTGGAAGCAGATAAGGCTATTTATCCGCCAGGTTCTGTGCACCGCTGTACGGTTTCACCTCTCCGGGCCTCCCCGGCTCAAAGTCCAGCACGTCACCATTCAGCGCGTAGTGCCTTTTGGTGGCAGTAGGACCATCCATCAGCAGATAGCCCATATGAGAGTGGCAGCGGCTGCACACTATCTCATTGTCTTTGCCATCTTCATCTTTCTGCACTGTCAGGCTCTGCTCTTTCAGCGCCGCTGTGAAACTCGGCCTGCCGGTATGGCTGTCATATTTAGCTGCAGAGCTAAAGAGAGGATTGCCGCAGATAGCGCAGTAGTAGGTGCCCTTCTCATAGTCATCCCAATACTTTCCTGTATAGACGCGCTCTGTACCCATCTCACGCGAGAGGTGATAGATGCCCTGCGGCAGGATCTGTTTCCAAGCCTTATCATCTATATTGAGCACGCGGGAGTCAGTATGAGAGTAGTAGGGATTTTTGCTATGGTCATAGTCGGCACCATTGTGACCTGACTGAGAGAAACCAAAGCACAAAAATGCTGTCAATATTGCTGCGGGGATGTGAACCTTCTTCATAACCATCTTCATTTACACATTACGGGGCAAGGACGACTTGCCTCAAAACAAAAAGCTCAGGCTACAGTCAGGTTGATAACGTACTTATAGAAAAATCCGTGCCAACGCGGGTGCGAGATTAGTTGCTTCAGCGTTAAAAATCGAGTACTTATCGGTGTGCAGATATTTTTCGGCGGTAGCGCATGTTGGCTTTTTAGCTATCAAAGCCTTCTATTGCATTTAGCTTCAGCGGAGGGACCCACCTATAGCATTGAGCAGTGCCCAATGTACCGTGCCGACACCCCCTTTTGCCGTAGGGATAGGTCGCGACATGTACCTATTACAACAATCTCACTCCCTCCCATAAAGTAAAAAGCGCCCCGTAGGGCGCTTTTCATTTTATTTCTTCTTGCCGTTTCCTTTAGCGTTAGCGTTTGCTCTCTGCTGAGCTTCTGCCTGGCGCTGTATGTCTTGCAGTTTAGCCATGAAGCCGGTCTGCTTCTTAGGGTTTGCTTTATTCTGCTGGATGGTACGGTGCAGCTCTGCTTCATCTATGAAGAACTTCTGTATAGCCCACTGCTGCGCTATGGTCAGGATATTCTGCAGGAGGTAATAATAAGTGAGGGCCGCAGGAAAGTCATTGAACATGAACATGAGCATCACCGGCATGATATACGGCATGTACTGCATACCCGGCTGTGAGTTGCTCATTCCGCTCTGGTTCTGGTTGTACACGGCAGAGAGGATAGAGGTGATGGTCATGAGCACCGTGAAGAGGCTCAGGTGCGTGCCTATCAGCGGCAGCGCAGAGGTCCATGACATGATCGCATCATAGCTGCTCAGGTCCGTAGCCCAAAGGAACGGCTGCTGGCGCAGCTCTATCGAGTTGGGGAAGAAGTAGTACATGGACATCAGGATCGGCATCTGCAGCAGCATAGGCAGGCAGCCACCAAATGGACTCACACCGGCCTTCTGGTAGATCTTCATCTGCTCGGTCTGGATGCGCTGCTGGTCATCGCCATATTTCTCTTTCAGCTCGTCTATCTCAGGCTTCAGCACCTTCATGTAGGCGCCTGACTTGATCGCCTTCCACGTCAGTGGTGTGAGAACGAGTTTGAGGAGCAGGGTCAGTATCAGGATGATGATGCCATAGTTGAGGTGCGCCTTGTCCAGCAGGTTGAATGTAGGGATGATAGCCCACTTGCTGATATACTTGATCCAGTTGAATGCAAAGTTGTCAGGCGACAGCTTCAGGATACTCTCAAAGTCCTCACCGGACTTCTTCAATGTGCTGTAGTGATTTGGACCAAAGTAGAAGTGCATGTCATAAGAGACAGAGGCTGCAGGCTTGTAGTCCAGTGTCAGCACCGCATTATCCTTCTTCACATAGCTCTTGTCATTTTTGTCATAGTCAGACTTGAGAGACCCCTTGAAGAGCCCCTTGCCAAAAAGAGAAGCATTAAAGAACTGCTGTTTGAATGATACCCAGTCTGCCCTGCCTATCAGAGACTCCTGCTGGTCAGGTTTGGTCTCATCCAGGTGCTGCACATCGCCATCGTTATACTTGTAGTATACTGCTGTGTAGCCGCGCTCCTTGTCTACCAGGCGCTCCAGGTTCAGCAGGGTGCTCTGCCAGGTGATCTGGATGTCATTTGCATTGGGCATCACCTGGTCCATGCCTACCAGGTTTACAGTATAGCCCAGCTTGTAGTCATTGCCTTTCAGCGTATATTTCTGCTCAAAGTACTGGCCGTCTGCCGCCTTCAGGCGAAAGGAGATACTCTTCGCTTCATCGCCTTTCACTGCAAAGCCGTCGCCTATAGGCTCAAAGTACAGATCACGGGTATCTACGATCTTATTGCCCGCTATCACAAACTGGTAGCTGATACTTTGGCTCTTTCCATTGAAGAGGACCAGCGGCTTGCCATCCCAGGTTTTATAGTTTTTCAGCTCGACCTGCTTCACCGTGCCTCCACGGCTGGAGATAGTGATCTTCTGCAGTTCGTTTTCCAGCACATATTCTTTGGCCTCGCCAGTCACAGCCGCCGCAAAGGGGCCCGCCTGGCTCGCTGCAGCAGCAGAGTCCTTGGGCAGGTCTGCCGCCTTGGGCTGGGCAGCGCCGGCGCCGGGATTCATAGCGCGGGTATGCGCGGCACTATCGCCTACGGCTACCTGCGTGGTTTTAGCCTTATTCTTCTCCCTGTCTTCCTTACTGCTGAAATAAAATAGCCCGAATAGCAATAATCCGAGCAAAAGTGTACCGATGAGGGTGTTCTTATTCTCCATGTATAAACTCGTACCTACAAAAATGGAGGCGCAAACCTAGCTTTTTTATTTTAAAAACGGCCCGGTTGACCTGCTTTTGTCTGACGTTGGTCATTTTATCCCTGTGCGGCACACTTTCCGGCCAGCTATTGCGTCTGATATCATAGGAGCGGTAGCGAAAGCAGCGTACAGTGATTTTTGGACCGGTCACATGATTCTTTCCGTGAAACTGAGAAAAATCACGGTCTATCATGTGGTTTAAAAAGCGGCGTTCGTTGAAAAATAGCGAACATTCGCTGGCTTTAATCCGTACGTTAGATTAATATCGTAACCGCCGAAAAAGATGCTACTACACATTCTATCAGACATCTTCATCTTTCTGAGTTCTACGGTGAAATTCGCCCTGCTGACTTTCACTGTGATCACTACAGATATGGGCATTCCCGGCACTATAGCCAATATACTGGGCGGTCTCACCGGCATCGTACTTTTCACCTATCTCGGTACTAATCTCCGTGCCTGGGCTATCGAGACTTTCCCTGAGCGTTTTGGCCGCAAGTTTACACGTCAGAGCCGCTTTCTGGTGCGCGTGCGCAAGCACTCGGGCCTCTTTGGCGTGGCACTGCTCACTCCTGTATTCTTGTCTATCCCGGTAGGCGTCATACTGGCGCTGAGCCTCACCACGCACAAGCGCCAGATCGTGACCAGCATGGCAGTATCCTGCATCTTCTGGTCTGCCGTATTCTTCGTGCCATACTATGCTTTCAGCATCAATGTGATCGGCTGGGTCAAAGGCATGTTTTAACCATCCGCCCCTTACCCTGCGCTTCCCCACTTTTTAGAGATTCTTTTTACTAAATGTATCAGATACTAGATATTAGATACTGGATACTAGTTACTTGATAATGGATAAACAGCCGAATACAGCTACCCTCTATCAATTATCCGGCATCAAGCATCCAGTATCCAGCATCAAACATCCCTCCTCTCCTGCCTTTTTCTATATTAGCGTCATACATTCTACAGAGTCCCATGTCCCTCATTCGCATTGTCAAGATGACTTTCCGCCCGGAGGCCGTCGCACAGTTTCAAAAGATCTTTGATGAAAGAAAAGAACGCATAGCTGCTGCACCCGGCTGCGCCAGTGTAGAGCTGCTGCATGATGATGGCTGCATTTTCTTTACCTACTCTGTATGGGAAGATGAAGTAGCGCTGGAGACCTACCGCTCCTCAGAATTGTTTAGCTCTACCTGGGCACTGGTCAAGCCACTCTTTGCCGCCAAAGCCGAGGCATGGTCGGTGCGCAAAGTAGTGTGACACCATAGGTAAGTATAAATCATAACCCTCGTCAAATAATATACTCGCTGCGCAAACGTTTTACAATGCCGTGACACATCTGTCTGATTTTGTCGGTAATATTACATAAGCGATTTTGCTATACACCAAACCTACACACACTATGATATCGCGTATACTCCTCGTAGAAGATGAAGAACACCTGCAGGAAGCCATCAAGCTCAATCTGGAGCTGGAAGGCTTTGAAGTAGAAGTAGCAGACACCGGCACCACTGCTATCAAAAAGGCCGAGACACAAAGGTTCAACCTCATCATCCTGGATGTGATGCTGCCTGAGCTGGATGGATTTGCAGTCTGCGAAAAGATCCGGCTGCATGATACCGACACGCCGATCATATTTCTCACAGCCAAGGATACCAGCCAGGACCGCGTGAATGGCCTACGCCTCGGTGCCGATGACTACCTGGCCAAGCCATTCAATCTGGAGGAGCTGCTCCTGCGCGTGAAGGTGCTGGTGAAGCACAGCATGAAAGGTACGCAGGAAAGCAAAGACCTCAAGACTTACAAGTTTGGCGACAATGAGGTCAACTTTATCACCTACAAAGCAAAAGGCATAGGCGGCAAGGAATACGAGCTGACCAAAAAAGAGATCTCCCTTCTCAAACTGCTGATAGACCGCCAGAACTCTGTCGTGTCGCGCCAGCATATCCTCCAGTATGTATGGGGCTATGACGTCTATCCGTCTACCCGCACGATAGACAACTTTATCCTTGCCTTCCGCAAGTATTTTGAGAAAGATGCCCGCAATCCTGAGTTCTTTCACAGTATCCGCGGTGTGGGGTATAAGTTTACTGCCAACTAGGCCATACCCAGCGGCATGGTTTATCCTTCACAGACGGTATATGAGTCTGTATTTCATGACCACAGTCATAAAATATTGAAGCAAACCTTTCGATTTTTATAGCCGGACCATCTGCCTCTACTGGAGGTATAAAACTTATGACCCGGCATGACTACTGACTATCACTACAAGCAGATGATCGACAGCGTAGAAGACTATGCTATCATCCTGCTGGACGCTACCGGCCATATACAGAGCTGGAATAAGGGCGCTATACAGATCAAAGGCTGGCAGCCTGAGGAGATCATAGGGCGTCATTTCCGTACCTTCTACACTGATGAGGACCGGCAGCGCCAGCTACCGGAGACCTACCTGGCCGAGGCTGCTGATCTGGGCCATGTGCAGCACGAAGGCTGGCGGGTACGGCGCGACGGCAGCCTCTTATGGGGTCATGTGACCATCACTGCCCTGCGGGATGAGCAGGGTACCATCAGTGGCTACTGCAAGGTGACGTATGACCGTACGGACCGGCTGCGCCGCGAGGAGATGGACCGCCGCATGCATGAGCTGGAGGCGCGCAATAAAGAGATGGAGCAGTTCGCCTACGTGGCCTCCCATGACCTCTCTGAGCCACTCAATACGGTGGGGAGTTTTGCCTACCTGCTGGAGACAGACTATGGCGCCGCCCTGGACGATATGGGCAAGGCCTACCTGACCCAGATACAGACGTCTGTAGGCCGTATGAAGGGGCTGATCCATGCGCTGCTGCACTACGCCCGGATAGGCCAGTACCGCTCCCTGGAGCAGGTCAATATGACTGACCTCCTCAGGTCGGTCATGACAGATATGCACCAGACCATCGTCACGTCAGGCGCGCGCATCACCTATCAGGATATGCCTGTGATCACGGCCTACCCGGTAGAGCTGCGCCAGTTGCTGCAGAGCCTACTGAGCAATGCGATCAAATTTCAGGCTCCGGGCACGGCTCCGCGCATCCATATCACCGCTGGTATGCGGGGCCAGACCTGGGCATTTTGTGTAGCAGATAACGGCATCGGCATAGCACCAGAAGATTATGAAAAGGTCTTTATTATGTTCAAGCGCCTCCATAGCCAGGAGGCCTTTGCAGGATCTGGCATAGGATTGGCATATGCTAAAAAGATAGTGGAGATGCATAACGGCTCGATATGGATAGAACCCAACGAACCAAGTGGCGTCAAAATCTGTTTTACACTGAATACCTGATCAACCCCAAGATCTCCGATGAAGGAAAAGCTGAGCTGTATCCTGCTCATAGATGATGATAAAGCTACCAACTGGCTCCACCAGATCCTGATCAATAAGCTGTGCTGCTCCGATCAGGTGATCGTAAAAGGCAATGGCCGCGAGGCGCTGGACTACCTGCTCTCCCCCGAGCCTAAACCCCGTATTGATCTCATCCTGCTGGATCTCAATATGCCTGTCATGGATGGCTGGGAGTTTCTGGCGCGGTACAAGGAAGCCGATTTTGACCAGAAAGATACCTCAGTCCTCACTGTGCTCACCAGTTCGCTCAACCCTGACGATGAGAAGAAGATCCGCGTGCTGGGAGGATCACATGGGTACCATCAGAAGCCACTGGATCTGGACAGCCTGGAGGGGCTCCTGCGTCTCTATTTCCCGGAGCGGTTTTGACGGCTTGGTGAGCTGAGTCCATGTTGGACTATTCACACCTTACCCACACAGCGCTGGTCTTTAGCGACTTTTTCGCTATATTTGCAGCTCAATCAAAAATGATTTATGTCAGCAACTACAGAAACACTGAAGTACAAGGTAAAAGATATCAAACTGGCCGAGTGGGGCCGCAAAGAAATCCAACTGGCTGAGGCTGAGATGCCGGGCCTGATGGCTATCCGTGCAGAGTACGGTCCTAAGCAGCCGCTGAAAGGTGCCCGCATAGCCGGCTGCCTCCACATGACCATCCAGACAGCTGTGCTGATCGAGACCCTGAAAGCCCTAGGCGCAGAGGTGACCTGGTCTTCCTGCAATATATTCTCTACACAGGACCACGCCGCTGCTGCTATCGCTGCTGCCGGTATCCCAGTATATGCCTGGAAGGGTCAGAACGAACAAGAATTTGACTGGTGTATAGAGCAGACGCTCCGCGCCTTTGAGGGTGGCGAGCCGCTGAATATGATCCTGGATGATGGTGGTGACCTGACCAATATGGTACTGGACCGCTACCCTGAGCTGATACCAGGCATCAAGGGCCTCTCTGAGGAAACTACTACAGGCGTACACCGCCTCTATGAGCGCATGCGCAAGGGTACCCTCCCTATGCCTGCTATCAATGTAAACGACTCTGTGACCAAGTCTAAATTTGACAATAAGTATGGCTGCAAAGAGTCTCTGGTAGACGCTATCCGCCGCGCTACTGACGTGATGATGGCCGGCAAGGTGGCAGTAGTAGCCGGCTACGGTGACGTAGGCAAGGGCTCTGCTGAGTCTCTCCGCGGTGCCGGTGCCCGTGTGCTCGTCACTGAGATCGACCCTATCTGCGCCCTGCAGGCTGCGATGGACGGTTTCGAAGTAGTGACAATGGATGAGGCTGCTACACGCGCCAATATCTTCGTGACTGCTACAGGCAATATCAATATCATCCGCGACCGCCACTTCAAGGCGATGAAGGATAAGGCTATCGTGTGCAACATCGGCCACTTCGATAATGAGATCGATATGGCATGGCTCAATAACAAGTCCGGCGCTACCAAAGACACTGTAAAACCGCAGGTAGATATCTACACACTGGAGGGCAAGCAGGTGATCGTACTGGCAGAAGGCCGCCTCGTAAACCTGGGCTGCGCTATGGGCCACCCATCATTTGTGATGAGCAACTCATTCAGCAATCAGACCCTGGCACAGATCGAGCTCTGGCTGCACAGCGAGAAGTATGAGAATAAGGTGTATGTACTCCCTAAGCACCTGGATGAGAAGGTAGCATTCCTGCACCTCGCTCAGATAGGCGCCAAGCTGACCAAGCTGGACGAAGACCAGGCTGAGTACATCGGCGTGACCGTAGCCGGTCCGTTCAAGTCTGAGCACTACAGGTATTAATACCATTTGTCATAATATTGTAAAAAAGCACTCCGCCGATCGGGGTGCTTTTTTATTTATGAGCTTCGGTGTACCTTACAGGTAGAAACAATACCAATGAAGAAAACGTTACTCCTCTCCTTTTTACTTTTAGTTACCCTATTTAGCCACGCTTCTGACACCCTTACCATCCGACAGGTCTTCAACTATAGCATAGGTGACACCTTTGAGTACAGGCAGATACGATTTAATCAGTGCAGTGGAATGTATATTACCACTTATATGAAAAGGGTGGTAACTGGTAAGTCGTATAATACTACCCTGGATACTGTTTACTATCAGTACGACCTTTCATTTTATGGCCCATACCAGTTTTCCGGCAATCAGCTATTCCCTGTCTCTTCATATGATACCATCGGCAGCCTGGATAGTTTGGATATACAGCTGACAGGTGGGCTCCCCGGGGGCTGTGGATCAGCTGTGCGTGACTCTTCGCTTTATTTTGATCACGTATCAGATAGTTTTGACATTAGCTGTTTTGAAAGTAGACATACAATAGTGTATACGGAAAGGCTCGGACTGACATATTACAACATGGTCGGAGGTGGCGATCCATGTGGCAATAATGGCAACCAATACAAATTGATCCATTTTGGCAATGACTCCATCCGATACGATGCTCCATTAGGTTTATCTGACCCGGGCACGGCTACTTATCACGGTCTGTATCCCAATCCCGCCGCTGATAAAGTATATGTCACACTACCCTCCTCCGGGGCTACCGGTTCTTATCTGGTCATTACCGATCTCTTTGCAAGGACCGTGTACCGCTCCGATATATTATCAGATCAAAATCCGATCGATATCTCCACACTCTCCTCAGGCCTCTACCTCTGGCGCCTCGAATCCGACCACGGCACCATCCAAACCGGTAAAATCGTGAAGCAATGAAGAAAAGCCTACTCTTATTCCTTTTGATTTTGACTACTCTGCTAGGCAAGGCATCAGATACTCTTACCTTTAGGCAAGTATTCAACTTTAATGTAGGTGATACATTTGACTATGTCCTCAACTATCAGACTTACGCGGGAGGCTCATCCTTAAACGGTAATACACAACAAAGGTTTGTGGTGAGTAGCTGGCAGCTTTCACCTGATCTGGACACTCTTGACTTCTATATGACCAGAGTATACCCACACTATGGTTTAGCCCATTTCAGATATACAAATTTGGATAGTTCTGTTTTATTCAATATCGTTTGGCAGAGCCATCCATATACGTTTGACACCGCCTCTATTTGGAATGCAAGAATCAACAATATAAGATATCAGTTGAATCCATTGCATAGCTATACAAACTCGACCACCTCATATGTAGCGGGAATGGGCAAGTATAGCGAGGAATATCAATCCACCAACCAGCTACCGGACGGTACCTGGAATAGCTATAAGTATAGAAAGACACTGATTTACTATCACGGCACTGGCAGGCCACTTGGAAACCCTTATTACACCTCGTCATATACATATACCCCTCACTACACACCTATACCAGAAGAATGTGCCATATGGAATTATAACCTTACAAATTTTGATGTAACACCTTATGTCCAAACTATGGCTCAGATGAGAACCGGTAGCCGGATTTCAATTGGCGGTCATTTCTATTCTGAGTTGCTTTATAGATATTTTGATCCTGCTTCAGGATTTTTATCGGACGATACGCTGAGAGGATATTTTCGCAATGACACTGCTAGAAAAATGGTATTGTTCAGACAAACTATTTCAGATACAGATGTGACGATCTATGATTTCAATAAAGGCTTCATAGACACATTACTGCCATATTATGTACAGGATATAAATTCGGTGAATGTGTCAGGAAGGTCTCTGACCAGGTGGAGTGAGGAAAATGTCAATACATCCACGCCATATGTTTTCTCATATCATACATTCATCGAAGGTATAGGCTCTGAAGATAATTTTCTGCACATACCAAGGCCCTGGTTTCCGCACCAGGCATATTGGCTGGGAGGAAGTGGCCCCGGCTATGCAAACCGAAGCACAATCACACTCACATCCTTTTGCGTATGCGGACAGGCGAAATACCCAGATACCACCAATGCGTCAGGATGCAGACTTCTCACCGGTTTAGAATCTATCACTAGCCAACAGATGGCAACACTATATCCGAATCCGCTAAATGACAAGTTCTTTCTCAATCTGCATGACCTCGCTGGCCCGAGCACTTTGACGTTGACAGATCTAGTGGGTATGGAGTGGTACAAAGCGTCTATTTTAAAGAATGAAACTACCCACGACATCTCCACCCTACCTGTAGGCATCTATTTTTGGGCGCTAGAGGATAAGAATAGTCAAATCATCCAAACAGGCAAAATCGTGAAGCAATGAGGAAGGTTTTATTACTATCATATCTCGCAGTCATCTGCTCGGTTGCAAGGGCCTCTGACACACTCACCGTACGGCAGGTATTTAATTTTGACGTGGGAGATACTTTTGACTATCGGGAGTACATCTATTCTACAGATATTGGCGTTTCCTCAGTTAGTTATTACCGTCATATCGTGACACAAAAAAATTACAGCGCCAGTGGTGACACGTTGTACTTTACCTACTACGATCCTGATCATGGTTATTCATTTGATACGATCACAGATCTCGATAGCAACGCGATTTTTCAAATACCCAACATATACACGTCCTGCAATATGTTCTATACGATCGACACCGGCACATTTCTTCGCATGCCATGCAATTCTTTAGATATATCATGTTTCGAATCCGGTGGCCGGGATATAGTGGCTAGTGGCCTGGGCCGGGTGAGACACGATCGCTCATCTATCGGTTCATCCGGACAGGGCTCTGATGCTTCGGGTTGGGAGCTTATTTACTATGCTAATGATAGCATGCAGGCCGGCACCCCGTATTATATAGCCAATGGCAGCACACTGGCTGAATACTTTATGCCATTACCGGAGCGCTGCGCCATGTGGACGAGGACAGTCACCGGCAGCTATTCGCCCACCTCACCCGTTACAGCTACTGTAGTGGAGCAGATCCGTACAGATAGTATTACTCGCTGGGCAGGCCACAATTTAGTTTCACTGCTCGCCAGGATAGATAATGGCTTTACGGGACATCTGACACAGGATTCCTTTATAGGATATTTCTACAATGATACATTGCACCGGCGAGCCTATTTTTTGACAGACACTTCCGCTGCGCCGCAGACTATCTACGACCTGTCACTGTATAATGGCTATCCGCAGGGTAGTTGTGGCTACATTTATTTGGATACTGTACAGCTGGGCGGTGTGGCCCGCCTGAGAGCTTACACTGTAGATGCACCGGTGATAGGCTACAATAGCAGCTCCTGCTGCAACTCTGTCATAGCTGGTATAGGCTCGTTGCATGGCCTCTTGCCTATCACGCATTTGTATAACTATTATAATGGTCCTACCTGTGGACAATTGACTGATTTTTGCCTTTGCGGGGAGCACATCTATGGAGACTCTACCTACTCTTCTTGCCGGCTGCTCACCGGTATCACTTCTCCTTCCTCCTCTCCGGCTATTCAGCTCTATCCCAATCCCGCTGCAGGCAGGATCCACATCTCGTATCCGGAGGCTATGGCATACGGAGCAACACTTCTGATCACCAATATACTAGGGCAGCCGGTATACACCAGCCACATCACAGTTGATGAAAGTACGCATGATATTAGTACGTTACTAGCGGGTCTTTATCTTTGGCGCATAGAATCCCCGACAGGCACCATCCGGTCCGGCAAGCTCATCAAAGAATGAAGAAATATCTACTATCCATCTTACTCTTACTATCCTTATCCGGTGTCAAAGCCCTGGATACCCTTACCATTCGCCAGATATATGATTTTGACCCCGGTGACACTTTTCAATATCACATCCTGAGCTATGGCGTGCTATACAGCAATCCTACATCATCGCTTTTCACCATGGTGATCACTGGCCGCTGGACATCTACCGGGCTAGATACCATCTACTATGCACGTGAGCGGGACGGCATGGCAGACACTATATTCTACACCGACCTCGACACTAAGATCAGCCTCACAGATACACCGTCACAGTATTGCCCCTGCTTCCGTCAGTTTCGTTCGGATACGGCCTGTGGCGGCACTAGAAACGATATCTTCTGGAGCAATGGCGGAGACTACTTTGACTATGTCTATATATCAGGGCTGGGACGCGTAGTAGGGGCCTATGGCAGAGATGACGGCCGCCAGACCGATACGTCACTCAACTCGTATGTCAAAGCCAATCGCCGGGGACAGACTCCCTACTACTATACAGGTGTGGCGGATATACCCGGCGCTCGTATCAGTCTCTATCCCTCACCGGCCACGGTGCAGGTGCGCCTGACCTATCCTGATATATCCGGCGCGGCGCGCTTCTGTATCTACGATGCACTGGGCCGCAGTGTATATGAGCAGCCTCTGTCGCAGGCTGAGTCAGTCCACGGCATCAGAGGTTTGCCGCCGGGTGTGTACCAGTGGCAGGTATGTGATATGAAAGGATGGTGCCGGTCTGGACGCCTGATCAAAGAATGATCAGCGCGTCATGTACTTGATATTGGCACCGTACATGGCCACAAAGGCACCGCCGATAATAGCGCCTGCTATCGCTCCGATCAGGCCCAGCCCCCCTGAGCCAAACAGAAGCAACGGGCCAATGATACTGATCACGATGCCGGCTATATAGATATAAAAGCCGTTTTTGCGCAGTGTAAACATCAGCACGGCACCCGCCAGGGTAAAGATGGAGGATATGATAGATACTATATCACCACGGCGGATATCATCAGCAGACATACTCAGCCCACTCACGGCAAACTTCATAAATCCGGAAGGCTCTTTGTCTCCCATCTGGTCTTCCATCTTTTCCAGTGCCTGATGGTTTTCGGCAGCTTTATTTTCTGCGGTCACATATCCATAGGCGGCTCCGAGTATGCCCCATCCGCCACCCAGAAAGCTCAATATGCAGATCACTGTCAGAAAAGTGCTCCTGCCGGCAGGCGGCGTCGGTGTGTCGTATGTATCATCCATCTGTGTTGGTTTTGTATAAAGGTGACAATACTCAGGGATAAAACCAAACATCCATGCACCCGGCTGCTATAGGTTACAGATTTCTGGCTTATGTTTGCGGCCATGTGGCAGCGCACATTTCTATACCGGGTCTGGCAGCGGGATAAAGTCCTCGCGTCATTCTTTGCGCTCTTCATCCTTGGCCAGGTTTTCTTCACGTACAAAGGCGTGGAGAATACACCCTTCTGGCACTATGGCATGTACTCTGCGCCTCACCACGAGCAGCCATCCTACCCCGTCTATCGCATAGAGGTGGGGCACCATCCCGTATTATCAGGCAGCTTCTTTGAGCAGCAGCGCGAGATAGTGTACAATACTATCGCCGCCTATGACGGGCTGCAGCAGATGCAGTGGCATGACTCCCTTGACCGCGTCATCTCACATCGCTTTAGCGGCAGCACAGCAGCGCACCTCCGTACTGCCCTGCTCAATAACTCCCAAATGGATACTCCCTATCAGAAGTGGCTCTTCTCCTACATAGCAGATATGCGTATGATAGAGGATCCCACGCTCTCGGTATCCCGCGCCACGGTGAGCTACGGCCCGGACGGCACACTGCATACAGACAGTACCCACACTTTATTTACCCTGCGCAATGACTAGTACCACACAGGCACAGATAGACCTCCGCGCCCGGTACTTCTACCTGGGCAGTGCAGCCGTGCTGATACTGGGCTTTGTCTCCAGCGCACTCCTGTCGCAGCTATCGCGCCCCGTACTGATAGACCCGGGCATAGACAATACATACTGGCTCATGCACTGGCCGGGTGTGCCCGGTGCGGTCACACATTCTATCCTGTGGGCGCCGGTGCTCGACCTCGTGCTGTTCTTCTCGGCCCTGGCCGCAGCAGCCTTATCACCACGGCGCACGTATGCCATTGTATTTTCTGTACTGCTCTTCATCTGGCATATCACCCTGTCTACATACTCCATGCATCACTACCATACCCTCGTAGGTATGCTGGTGCTCAGTGTGCCATTCTGGTTTGGGCAGGGGGAGCGCTTCACTTTTCTATGGGAGGCCGCGCGGTATTATTTCTTCTTCATGTTTGCATCTGCCGGCCTGTGGAAGCTGACCCGCGGGGCCATTTTCGACCCGCATCAGATGGTAGCTATTCTCAAAGCGCAGCACGCTCAGTACCTCTACGATTACCCTGACGGCCTCTTCGCTCCACTCTATACTTACCTCATCTCACACGCAGGCCTCTCACAGTCATTGCTGATCAGCATGATGCTTATCCAGCTCAGTTTTCTCGGAGGTTTCTTTACCAAAAGGCTGGACCGCATCTATCTGTACCTATTCATTTTCTTCGTGATCATAAACTATCTAGTGATGCACATCTCCTCCCTGCCACTGCTGGTCTTCGTACTAGTACTTATAGATTGGGACAGGGTCGCCCAAAAGCAATCCTCATAGTTCGTATCTGGCATGCCATTGATGTCTAAATGTGTACGGATATTTCTTGGCGGAATTTATCTCAAAATTGCATTTCTGTTCACACTGTATTCATTCTGAATTATTCATAGCATTCTGAAAATTCTGATCTATCTTGCCCCACAAAAATCGACAATATGCAATATGACCTTTTAGTTTTAGGTAGTGGGCCGGGTGGCTATGTGGCAGCGATACGTGCAGCGCAGCTCGGCATGAAAGTAGGCGTGGTAGAGCGCGAAAACCTAGGCGGTATCTGCCTCAACTGGGGCTGCATCCCGACCAAGGCCCTGCTCAAGAGCGCACAGGTATTTGACTATATATCTCACGCGGCAGACTATGGTATCACTGTGGGCAATGCCAAGTCTGACTTCCCGGCTATCATCAAGCGGAGCCGCGGGGTGGCAGAGGGCATGAGCAAGGGCATCCAGTTCCTCTTCAAGAAGAATAAGATAGAGGCCATCATGGGCAATGGTGTGCTGAAAA
This sequence comes from uncultured Chitinophagaceae bacterium, assembly GCA_964537475.1. Classification (GTDB taxonomy): domain Bacteria; phylum Bacteroidota; class Bacteroidia; order Chitinophagales; family LD1; genus UBA1941. The sequence continues at coordinate 254,346 of CAZIBY010000002.1, forward strand.
AAGGCGGTAAAATAGAAGTGACAGATGCCTCCGGCAAGAAGGCAGAGCACAGCGCCAAACACATCATCATCGCCACCGGTGGCCGCAGCCGCGAGCTGCCAAACGTAAAGCAGGATGGCAAGAAGATCTTTGGCTACCGAGAGGCGATGAACCTCCCCTCTCAGCCGGCCTCTCTGGTAGTGATGGGCTCCGGCGCCATCGGTATGGAGTTTGCCTATTTCTATGCCACACTAGGTACCAAGGTGACGGTGGTAGAGTTTATGGACCGCATCCTCCCGCGCGAAGATGAAGACGTGTCAAAGGAGATGCTGAAGATCATGAAGAAGAAAGGCATCGAGTTTATGGTAGGCACTTCTGTAGAGGCCGTAGATACCAAGGGTAAGGGCTGTATCGTTTCTACCAAAGATAAAGCCGGCGCTACCGGCAAAATAGAGTGTGACGCCGTCCTCTCTGCAGTAGGTATCTCTACCAATCTCGAAGGCATAGGCCTGGAGGAGGTAGGCATCAAGACAGACAAAGGCGTCATCATCACTGACGACTTTTACGCTACCAACGTACCTGGCTACTACGCCATCGGCGATGTGGTGAAGGGTCCTGCCCTAGCCCACGTGGCCAGCGCAGAGGGCATCACCTGCGTGGAGAAAATAGCAGGCGTCCACACCGATGCGATAGACTACAATAACATCCCGAGCTGCACCTATACCTGGCCGGAAGTAGCCTCCGTAGGCTACACCGAGGCCGAGGCCAAAGCCAAAGGCTACGAGGTCAAGGTGGGCAAGTTCCCGTTCTCAGCCTCCGGCAAAGCCTCTGCGGCAGGTGCCAAGGACGGCTTCGTAAAAGTGATCTTTGACGCCAAATACGGTGAGTGGCTCGGCGCACACATGGTCGGCGCCAATGTGACTGAGATGATAGCCGAGGTAGTGGCTGCCCGCCGTCTCGAGACCACCGGCCACGAGATCATCAAGTCTATCCACCCGCACCCTACCATGAGCGAGGCTGTGATGGAGGCTACCGCCGCAGCGTTTGGTGAGGTGATACATTTGTAAATTCGGAGCAAAAACCTATATTTGCGCTCCCTCTGGCGAGATAGCTCAGCTGGTTAGAGCGCAGCACTCATAATGCTGAGGTCGAGGGTTCGAGCCCCCCTCTCGCTACGATAGAGAAGCCACCTTTTAGGTGGCTTTTTTGTTTTATGACACAACTCATATTGATTCTTAGAAGCAACAAGATTAAAGGTTTTTAATGCCAGTCAGAATTAAGAACGTCAGTTTGGGATCTATTACTACATAATCCTTAATTCCTGCCACTATATTATCGGAGTCTTTAACCAAGCCGTAGTCCTTATAAATCTTAATATAATTAATTGCTGATTGCTGGCTAAATTTAAATTCATTTACTAAATCAGTAGTACGAAAGTGTGTCCGTCCTACTCTCAAAATCCTATTTGCAATTGAGATTATGTCCTCTTTCGTACCGCGTCGAGAAGGAAATATCGAATAATAGTCATAGGTTTTACAATAATTTACTTTGCCGGTAGAAACTGAATGCGAAGACAGATTCTTTCGATTAGAGTCTTCAATAGCCTGCTCGTCTAATATAATAGAAAACAAGCGTATTAAGTCTCGTGGGGATTTATAGGCCAATTCAATAAGACCATCTAAATCTTTTCCAGCTTCAAATAGTTGATTACTGTCATAGGAGTGATTTTGAGAAAAATAATCCAAACGCTTTTTCAGAATATTTTTAATATCGTCATTAGTCCAGTTTATATCTATAGGCTTGAACTTATCAAATCTTACACCTTTAGCATTCAATTCAATTTTCACCTCTGTCCAAATACTAAATACGAGGGAGATATTATTTAAATAAAGTAAGCTAGTATCCTTCAATATTTCTTCAGTAAAATCTACAATTTTATTAATCTTCCCCTCTAACAATTTAAATTCATCAATCTTATCCAAAAAGATTACTGTAGTTGAAAAACCTGAACGTTGAATAATCCCTACTAAATCCAATAAAATATCCTTTAAAAGATTATAATTTCCAATCAGAACTTCTTCCTTCTCCTTATCTGGTAATGATTCTAAATTGATCTGAGGTAAATAATTCTTGTAAAAATTATCATTCGGCAGTTTGGGCAGATTTAAAGTTTTTGCAACAAAATCAGATCCAAGTTCTAAGCCAACAGAAATTGCCCAATTTATCGGTTTATTGAATAGGTAATTATATATATTCTTGAAAGCATTTCTCGTTTTATAATTAGTGACCTTATTATAAGTCTCCTCGAATTCTCTTTTACTTATTGTCGTAAAAAAGTCCCTTATGATTAGTGCCAGTTTCTCTCTATCCGCTTTGGTTAAATTCTTAATTAATTGTTTGTTTTTAAAAATGCTAGCAACATATGATTTAAGCAAACTTTTGATAATCAGATGTAAGAGATAGCGATCATTGTTTTGAAGGGGGATACTATCATAGTTATCGACAATCACACTAAAAATATTTTCATCGCTGAGCTTCTTATGCAATTCAAAAACTAAAGCAGACTTCCCACTTCCTCGCTCACCTAATATAAAGCGGCTAGCACCTGTTTTTAAATCATTGAGTAGGGAATCAAAGTACCTTGGCTTAACATATATGTGACTCAAATATTGAGTCTCTTCTTCGGCAGAATATTTTGAGAAAGGATGTTGGGTAAAACCCAAATTCTGGTAAAGTTCAGGCATGGCTATAGGTTTTTATGAACTTAATATTAATAAATTCATTTTATATAATTCCTCCGTTGCTGGTCACAGGCTTTCCTCCTCCATGTTTCACTTTTTTTTCGGCTAACGATATAGTAAAGAAATCCGCTTCCCTACATACTTAGAAACGACCGCTTCCGTTTTATTCCTGATCTGTCTATCTTACCTGCATGCGCCGCCGTCTTCTTATCCTAGCCAAGTATACTGCTATCACAGGCGTCTGCGCGTTCCTGCTTTTCCTCCTGCTCAATGCTACTTTCCCGCTGCATGACGATATCCAGTACTCTACCGTAGTCACTGATCGCAAAGGCAACGTGCTCCACGCCTTCCTCACGCCGGACCAGAAGTGGCGCATGAAGACGGAGCTGCGCGAGCTGTCACCTACGCTCAAAAAAACACTCATCTACAAAGAAGACAAGTTCTTCTACCACCACCCCGGTGTCAATCCCATCGCTATCGTCCGCGCGGTCTTCATGAATATCTTTCACCTGAAGCGTACCTCCGGCGCCTCTACCATCACCATGCAGGTGGCGCGTATGATGGAGCCGCGGCGCCGCACCTATGCCAGCAAGGTAATCGAGATGTTCCGCGCCTTTCAGCTAGAGTGGAAATACAGCAAGGAGGAGATACTACAGCTCTACTTCGATCTGGTGCCTTACGGCAGCAATATCGAGGGCGTCAAATCAGCCTCGGTGCTCTTCTTTCAGAAGCCACCGCAGAAGCTCAGCCTGGCAGAGGTCACAGCGCTGAGTATCGTACCAAATCGCCCCTCCTCCCTGCGCATGGGCGGTCACAATGACGTGATCGTACTGGAGCGGAATAAGTGGCTGAAGCGCTTTGAGGAGGATGGCCTCTTCCCTCACAAAGATGTAGCAGATGCCATAGACGAACCGCTCACCGTCTCGCGTCACAGCTCACCGGGATATGCACCGCACCTATCCCTGCGTATGAAGCGCCAATACAAGGACAACGTCCAGACCACGCTGGACCTCAATATGCAGATGAAGGTAGAAAAGCTGGTGGCAGACTACTCTCAGACCCAGCAGATCAAGGGCATCAAAAATGCCGCCGTGATAGTGATAGACAATCGCTCTCACGAGGTGGTGGCCTACGTGGGCTCTGCCGACTGGCACTCTACCTCTGACGGGGGCCAGGTAGATGGCATCCGCGCCATACGCCAGCCGGGCAGTACGCTGAAGCCGCTCCTCTACGGCCTCTGCATAGATAAAGGCCTGCTCACACCCAAGACGGTGATGTATGACGTACCGATCAATATCAACGGCTATACGCCGGAGAACTTTGACCAGAAGTTTAACGGCTACGTCACGATGGAATATGCACTGGCCAACTCCCTGAACATACCGGCGGTCAAATGCCTCAACGAGCTAGGCAAGGAGCGCCTGATAGGCAAACTGATAGAGACTGACTTCAGGCAGATCAAAAAAGACCAGAATAAACTCGGCCTCTCCGTGATACTCGGCGGCTGCGGCGTCACACTGGAGGAGATGGCTGCGCTCTACTCCTCATTCGGCTGTGGCGGCATTTACTACAAACCCATCTACATCAAAGGAGACACGGTGAGCAAGCACCTCCAGTTGCTCTCACCATCGGCTAACTTTATGATCAATGAGATCCTGTCTAATCCTGCTCGCCCGGAGCTGCCCTTTAGCTGGGAGAGCAGCGAGCATACCCCGCGCATAGCCTGGAAGACCGGCACCAGCTACGGCCGCAAAGACGCCTGGAGTATCGGCTTCAATCATGACTATACCGTAGCCATCTGGCTGGGAAATTTCTCCGGTCAGGGCGTATCTGACCTGAGCGGCGCCAATACAGCCACTCCTCTCCTCTTCAAGATATTCAACAGTATAGACTACAACTCTACACAAGACTGGTACCGGATGCCAAAGTCATGCGGCATCCGCCTGGTCTGCACGGAGACCGGTATGCTACCGGGAGATAGGTGTACCAATACGCAGATGGACTACTTCATACCCGGCATCTCTCCCAATAAGACCTGCGACAACTATCAGGAGATAGCCGTAGACCCCAAGGAGCAGATCTCATACTGCCGCTACTGTATGCCTGAGGCAGGCTACAAGAAAAAATACTATCGCATCGTACCGCCGGAGATGCAGCGCTTTTTTGAGGATAAGCGTGTAGACTACGAGCATGTGCCTCCGCACAATCCCGACTGCGACCGTGTCTTCCGTGCCGATGCGCCGCGCATCTCCTACCCGGTCAATGGCATCGAGTATTTCATAGACAAAAACAATCCGGAGCCGCTCCAGCTCATCTGCCAGGTGACCAATGATGTGAAGGATGTGTACTGGTATGTGAATGATAAGTTCTACCGCAAGGCACCTGCGCGTGAGAAGATATTTGTAGTGCCCACAGAGGGCAATGTGAAACTATCCTGCACTGATGACAAGGGTCGCAACAGCAACATCCGCATCAAAGTCCGCTACGTAAAGATCTGATTCGCGTACCGTAGAGCCGCAATACCTTTCGGCTTCACAAAGGCTATATACCTATATCGGTAGAAGGAATTTATCTAAAAAAGTAGGGACAGATCGCGACCTGTCCCTACCCTCCACAAGAATGCGTCTCGTGCTATAAAAAAACTAAACTACCGAACTCCGAGATCGCCGATCCGAAATCATTTACGATCCTGTAGCCGGTTCTTCTTCTGTCACCTTTTTCTTTGGCCATATCTTGCCCCACTGATAGGTGAGCTGCACGGTCAGGCTGGCGGGCGCCTCTACGAAACCCGGACGCAGCACATAGCCCCGGTCCGTGATATTTTTGGCTATCACAGTAGCGGTGAAGCGGTCCTTCCAGTTGTATCCCACACGGGCATCTACTATGAAGTTGCCCTTAGGATTGGCGGCATTGTACCAGTCTGCTATCTTAGGCAGGGAGGCGATCTGGTCCAGTTGCAGCACCTTGCCCAGGTAGACACAGGTAGCACCCACTATGAACCCCTTGTAGGTGGTCTGCACGTCAGCCTTGGCTGAGTGGCGCATACGGTAGTAGAGATATTGCTGAGAGCCTGCCACGTTAGGATTGTAGTCCAGATTGCGCGGCACCATATAGTTATACCCCAGCAGGAAGTTTAGCGGCACACCAAATATTTTGCCGGTACCGATAGCAGATACTTCTATACCCCATATCTGGGCGCGTGTGATGTTCTTAGCCTGCTCAAAGAGGAAATCCCTCGGATACTGGGTCTTGATATAGTCCGGTGCCTGGGAGCGGTTGATATTGATAAACTCGATCAGGTTATTGTAGCGGCTCAGGTAGGCAGCCAGGTCAGCGTAAAATACCCAGCGGCTAAACTTCATGCCTTGCTTGATACCCACTTCAGCATTCCATCCGTTTTCGGGCTTCAGGTTTGGGTTAGGTATAGCTACCACACCCGCACGGCGGATATTGACAAACTGCTCCGCAATATCCGGGAACCTGTACCCCTGCCCGAATGATGCACGGAGGAAGGTACCCTCAGTGACCTGATAGTTGATACCCACATTCACGATCGGCTTTACAGCGGAGTATTTTTTGCTGGTAGAGTCCCTGCCCGCCAGTGTATTCAGGAAGGTCAGCTCATTGCGCGCTGCGACAGTATCCAGCTTATTATACTCCAGCGAGAGGCCCACCTTGACGGTAAACTTGCCGCCAAAACGCTTCTCACCCTGCGCGTACACCGCACCGTAGTGGGCGTACTTTTCACCAAAGGTGTGGCTGTTTATTTTCTTATAGCTGTAGCGCACACCGGCTGCTATATCAGCATCCTGCTTCTTAAACCGCTTGGTGTACACGTACTCAGTATAGATCTTATTGGATTTGCTGCTATCACCATTGGTGCTGTAGCTCTGTACATAGTAGTACGACATACGCAGGGTATGTTTGCCATCAGCCTTGTCGTGATAGGCCACATATGGATTCACATTCACGGCATTCACACGTACATAGGCGGGCTGGTAGGGCACCAGTACCAGGCTATCCTGAGTAGGGTTGCGCGGAGTACCATTAGTAGATGTCAGCGTGTCATTATAGTTGGTATACAGGAAGAAGTCATCATACCTATTGAAATAGTAGTTCACGTTACCGCCTATAGACAGGCTCTGCAGTTTATGAGGTATATAGCGCAGCTTCAGGAAGGTCCTTACCAGCAGGTTCTTATTCTGTGCAGTGTATCCTGCGTTAGAGTTCAGCGCACCGTCAAAGAGGACGTCCACATCACCATACTTGCGTGCGTGGACATAGGCCAGGTTGGCAAAGGCATTAGGCACTGCTGCGCGCCTTTTACCAAAGTTATTTTTGAAGTCGGTCCAGCGCTGACTGTCAAACCACGTCCAGCTTTTGTCCAGGTAGGGCATGTAGCCACCGGAGTTGACATATATCTTGTTGAACGGCTCATCTTTGTGGGCATTGATCGTACGCACGTTCACCATCGCATTGAGCGCCTGGGCACCATAGGATACTGTAGCCGGTCCTTTCACTATCTCCATCTGGTCTATAGCCTCGGTAGGCAGGCTCTCCCAGCGCACGCTGCCATTCTCAGGGCTGACCAGCGGCACATCATCCAGCATGACCAGGGTACGGTTGCTCGTCTCCGCCGCAAAGCCGCTGCCACCGCGCACACTGATGGTCTTGCCCAGCATGTTCACACCCGGCACTTTATTCATAGCCTCTGTGATACCCTGTGCGCTATTGGTGATATTCTGTCCTTTCAGTACTTCTATAGACTGCGTCTGCTCACCGAGCTTCTTCTCTACCTTATTGCCTGATACGACCACGATATCCAGCTCGCGTGATTTGTCGGTCATTTTGATGTTCACCACTTTCGGAGCATCCTTCACACCTATGATATCTGCCTGGCGCTCCTGATAGCCTACGTAGGTATATAGCAGCGTGGTGATCACACCCGGTGTCACCTCCAGGCTATAGTTGCCATCTATATCGGTGCGCGTGCCGTTGGTAGTTCCTTTTACTACGATATTGACCCCTATCATCGGGGCATCGCCCTTTTCATCTGTCACTGTGCCTTTGATAATGGCCTTGCTGGCGGTAGGTGCCGCCGGCGGTGGCGTGACGGCAGGAGCAGCAGCAGGTACGATGGTATCTACGGCAGGGACTACGCTGGCAGGGCTATCTACAGCCGCTGGTTTTGTGCTATCCTGCTGCGCAGAAACCCGCAACAACAGACTGGAAAATACAATAGCGTAAACAAACTTCTTCATTTATCAAGCTTAAGCGAACTAATCTTTTTTTTAAACAAACAGAGTAAAGTTAGTTTTTTCCCCAAGGTTAAAAAGAAGTTAATCCCCCATGTTATTAACATGCTTACCCTCAAATGTGCTGATTCCGCCGATACATTTCAAGACAATATACTGACAGTCACCATAGTAGTAGCTAGATCCCGCTCAAAGTTGTGACATAACTGAAACATGCTGATCTCACTTTTCTTACCCAAAGCCCCTATCTTAGTAAGCATGAAAACTATCATCCTGCTTATCATCTTTGTAGCCGCTCTTCATGTGCCACTTTCTGCGCAGCAGACTGTCTTGGCACGCGCACCACACTGTGCAGGCATTCCGTCTTATAAGATACTGTTTGCTGCTGCTCCCTCTGCCGAGTCCTATAGCCGGGGCACCGACCTACTCGTCTGCGTCACCAGAGACCGAAAGGTCATGCAGGCATACGCCAAACGTCCGCTCATGCTCTCTCAAGAAAAGATCAGAAAACTACGTACGACATCTATAGTATTGGCTGCCGTAGGCGGAGGGCTCCATCTGCTCGGTTTCAGTATGAATGCGGCTGCCAGCCATACGTATAACTATCCGGCGCGAAATGCCATGTATGGTACCGGCGGCATAGCCAACATTGTAGGTTTAGCGGTAGGCTTGGCTGATGTAGGCACTTGGATAGCCTATGCATGCGCATTGAAAAAGTACAAGCACCAGCATGATACTGTAAAATAACCATACCGCAACGATCATGAAAACCATTATCCTTTTGCTTTTCATCCTGTTGCTAGTCAGGGGACATATTCATGCCCAGGGTATGAGCGGCACGGGATCCCTATACATATCTGGCCCCAATGAGCCATCCTGCAATAGATCAGTGGTCAGAAAAAGTCCTGATCTGATCCTAAGCCCTGTGCTAAGTACTGCATCCGGAGTGAAAAATACCGTCTCCCTTCAGCAGCTCAAAAGGCTGCGGATAGCTTCTGTAGTATTATCTTCCATAGCGGGCACCTTGCAACTGACAGGCACAGGCTTGGTACTGTCTGGAGTGTCAAATCCTAATCCCAATAATGCCTTTGGCAACGAACTAGTAGGTGCTATAGCTTTATATAGTGGTACGGTACCAGCCGCAGCGGGCCTTGGTACCTGGATAGCCTACGGGTGCAGGCTCCATAGGTACAAGCGGCAGCAGGCTATGGGGCAATTCTGATCTACAGCCTATCCAGAAATCTCTCTGCTACAGTCATATGATGATGCAGTTTAGCTTTATCCATACCCCCTACCAGAGAGGCCATCATACTCATACGCGGGTTGGCCGCAAAGACTGCCCGGTGCTCATGGATGAAGCGCCAGTAGAGGGCATCCCATATTTCGCACCACGGCCCCTTGGGGTAGTTGCTCATCTTCAGCAGGTAGTTGCTGCCTGATATATACGGCTTCGTGCTCATCAGGCCGCCATCTGCATATTGGCTCATGCCATACACATTGGGCACCATGACCCAGTCATAGCTGTCTATATACAGCTCCATAAACCAGCGGTACACCTCATCCGTCCTGATGCCGCACAGCAGCATAAAGTTGCCCAGCACCATGAGCCGCTCTATATGGTGTGTATAGCCTGTATCGAGCAGGCGCTCTATGGCCATATCTACCGGTGGCAGCCCGGTGGTGCCATGGTATAGTGCCTGCGGCATCGGTCTCGTATGCCCCCAGAAGTCCCGCTTGCGCTGATAGACGCCGCGCTCGGTATATAGAGCGCGGATATACTCCCTCCAGCCCAGCACCTGCCTCACGAAGCCCTCCAGAGAGTTGACCGGGATGCCGTGTGCAGCAGCGTATGCTATGGCGCGCTCTACCACATCTGATGGCTGCAGCAGGCCCACATTCAGCATAGGCGTCAGTATGCTGTGATAGAGCCAGCGCTCCGCCCCTGCTATGGCATCCTGATAGATACCAAAACCTGCAAAGCGCTCCTTCAAAAAACTCTCCAGCCAGCGCTCCGCGTCCTCATGAGTAGTTGGATACCAGGTCCGGTCTATGCTGCCGGGGTTGCTACCGAAGTGCTGATATACGTATTTTCTCGCCTCGGCTATGAAACTGTTTTCCTCTACCGGTGGCAGTGGGGGGATCGTTATTCCTTTGGGCAACTTCTTCCTGTTCTCAGAGTCATAGGTCCATTTGCCACCCAGCGGTTTGCCTTTGTCCAGCATGATGTCATACTTCCTGCGCAGGTGCACATAGTAGTCTGTCAGGTAGTATTTGTGCTCCGCAAAATAAGCCGTGTTATCCGCACGACTGTGGAGGAAGTTTGGGCTCTCAGACATCACCAGCCGCATCTCATGCCGCGCTGCATAGCGGTGCAGGCGGCGCTCCAGCAGGTAGTCCGTCGTATCAGCATAGTGGCATACCTGCACACCGCTCGCTGCCATCTGCGCAAACAAGGCACCGGTCTCTGCTGCCGTACTTTGACACTCTATATAGCGCACCAGATAACCCTGCCTCCGCAGATAGTCTTCATAGTACTTCATAGTAGCCCGGTGCAGCAGCAGCTTCTGCTTGTGAAACGGATACTGCAGAAAGAAAAGCCCATCTTCTATAAGGTACACCTCTCTCCCCTTACTCAGAGCGGGATGATCTTTGTAAAGCTGGTGCGGGAATATCAGCGTGACAGCTGTCATAACAAGATAACCATCTGCCGGCCTAAAATGTTTTGGCCGATGATTTGATATATTTGAGTGCGATGATGGTCAGAAAATATACCAGCCTCCTTATTGCCGCAGTGCTGCTCACAGCGCTGATGGCCTTTAGCAGTGGTACTGCGCATCGATCTCTGGTGGTGCGCGAGTGGATGTCTGATGCCTACTATCAGATACGGCCTACGTTTTATACCTATGATGAGCAGGGTCGCCTCATACGCACTGTATCAGAAAATCCCGACACATTTGTAGTGACCAATACCTATACGCCAGGCAGTATCATCTCCGTCACTGAGATGAGCAGCTCTCACCTCACAGACACGCTCATCTATCAGCTCAATAGCGCGGGCCTGATCATAGCAGACAATCATGACAACCACTATACCTACAATAGTGACGGCCACCTGATCAAAGGCGCGCTGGATGAAACATACACATGGGATGGCAACGACATGGCCACACATACCTATACCAATGGCAATGGCACTCATGTAGTAGCATACGTCTACTCCAATATACCTGACACGAGAAACTATGGCGATGCTGCCTGGGGCTTCCGGTCAGAGCATCTGGTGCTGTCCGAGTCCGATCCGCCCAATACGATCACGCACAAATACCTCTTTGATGAGCAGGGCCGCGTGATCACTGATAGTGCCGGCGCCAATATCTATCACTACTACTATTAGCAGCTTCCTTTCTACGCTCAGCAGGGGCCGGTGCAATCGTTTTAATATTAAGTTTTTATCACATTAAGATAAATTTCTTTTTATCAAAATCCCGGTGTACCTTACTCCTGTATAACCATCTAAAACCAATCCCCATGAAAAAAGTCCTTACCCCGCTACTTTTATTGCTGATAGCTACCCTGTCGCTACAGGCGCAGGAGCGCTCTCTATGCGTAGACGACTCGCTGCGCCTCATCACAGGCTATGACCGCTATGCGCATGCCCTCATAGCCAATGGCCAGCCTGACCCAAACTGGACGGTGCTCTCCGGCCCGGGTGCCTCGCAGCTCAGCTTCCCATCGCCCGCATTTGTCGTGCCGCAGTATACAGGCTGGCACTACACCCTGCCAAACTCGGTCTGGATCTCACCATTCAACTATGCCAATTATGGACAGAATAACTTTGACACGCCTTATGTCTTCCGCTATTCTTTCTGCCTGGCACAGCAGACTGTCATCAGCCTCTTTATGGAGGCGCTGGACGATGACCTCATTGCGGTTTACTTTGACGGCCAGTATATAGACAGCACCGATATCGGTTACAACTTTGTATCAGGCAATCAGGACACCTTCACTATCAATCAGACCCTGATGGCAGGTGTGCACAACCTCGATATACGCCTCTACAATATCGGCGGTATAGCCATGGGGCTCAATGTACAGGGCTACATCACCAGCCTCTACGGCCTGCAGACTGATACCTGCTGCTTTACTAACGGTAGCTGCAACGGCTCCGTATACCGTGATCACAATGGTGACGGAAACCGCGAGCAGGCACAGGTGGTACCCCTGTAGATGAGGGCCTGCCGGGCTGGAAGGTCGAGCTCACAGATGGCACAAACATATTTGACAAGACCACAGATATACACGGCGACTATAGCTTTATGAATATAGCTCCGGGCAGCTACAATCTACAGGTGAGCAATCCATCTGGCGTCTACTACAGCTCTACACCTGTCACGATAGGTAAGCATACCGTATCTCTGAAAGAACTACCGGTGAGCAACGCTGCAGCGACTGCTGTCACTGACCTGGCTGCCGATGGCACCTTCATAAAGGTCTACCCTAACCCGTCATCTACGCTCGTACATATGGACTACTACCTCTCAGATGCAGCACCTGTCACGCTGCGCCTGCAGAATATGGAAGGCCAGACTGTGATGCAGGTACTGGATGAGAGCACTAAGAATCCCGGCACGTATCATCAGACCATCGACGTATCCCGGCTACCTGCGGGCGTGTACATCTACGAGCTGAATGCTGACCGGATGTACCGCGGCAGATTCATCAAAAAATAGAAAACAGCAGATCCGACCCTGCTCTTTGCAGGGCACGTTTACTCAGGCTAGTGAGCGTGCCGTTTTTGATTTTTCGGCAAACACATACATCAGCTCAAAACAATGATAACCCTTGCTCACCAGGTTCTTTCATCTCCTTCGGAGAGGAAAGATGCCGAAGGCAGATAGGTGAGGTTATTTTTAACACCTCCCCTGAAACCCTCACCCCCACTATGTTTCAGCCGTCTCCGCACCTTTCCACAAAAAATATTTTCTTCAAAAAGTTGGAAAATAAAATCGCCTGCCTATACTTTTGCATCGTGTTCTTTAAATAACGCTTATTCAGAAAGACCGAGGGACTGGCCCGATGACGTCTTGACAACCTCTCCCTGCCACAAGCAGGGGAAAGGTGCCAACTCCATCCTGACAATATCGTCAGGAGCAGATAAGTGTAGATAGTTTGACATTAATATTTCAAGATATTAAAGAAGCCTTCTACGATCTGTGTGGAAGGCTTTTTTATTTTACGCCGGTAGCAAATGCATGTGCTACGGGGTGAAATAAAAAGCAGTCCCGCAGTCTTTCCGATAAGCCGCGTTTAGGAATCCATTTTTCTAACCAACTAAATCAGAAAGACAATGTCAACACAAACACAGATCATCCACAGCATACCCGTAGACCCACTGACCGGCTCCATCAGCGTGCCTATCTACCAGACCTCCACATTCGTACAGGAGGCACCCGGCGTACACAAAGGTTACGACTACGCCCGCAGCAATAACCCTACCCGCAAAGCACTCGAGGACGTGATCGCACAGCTCGAAAAAGGCACCAGCGGCTACGCATTCGCCAGCGGCCTCGCAGCGATAGATGCGGTGGTGAAACTCCTCTCAGCAGGTGATGAGATCATAGCAGTAGACGACATCTACGGCGGTGCGTTTCGCCTCTTCACACACATCTACCAGAAGTTTGGCATCAGCATCAAGTATGTAGACGCCACCGATCACCGCAATGTGGCCGATGCCATCACCCCAGCTACCAAGCTCATCTGGATAGAAAGCCCGACCAATCCCACACTCAAGATCGCCGATATAGCAGAGATCGCTGCCATAGCCAAAGCCAATAAGGTGCTGCTCTGCGTAGACAACACCTTCGCCTCTCCTGCCTCTCAGAAACCAATCACACTCGGTGCCGACATCGTAGTACACAGCGGCACCAAATACCTCGGCGGTCACAGCGACCTGATAGCAGGCCTCGTGGTCACTGCTACACAAGAGTTGGGAGACAAGATCAAGTTCATACAAAATGCCTCAGGTGCCATCCTTGCGCCATTTGATAGCTGGCTGGTGATACGCGGCATCGAGACACTCGACCTGCGTGTAGCGCGCCACTCACAGAGTGCACAGGCAGTAGCAGAGTACCTGCAAACAGAAGAACTCGTAGGCAACATCTACTATCCCGGCCTCCCCTCCCATCCAAACTATGCAGTAGCCAGCAAGCAGCAAAAGTACACCGGCGGCATCATTTCATTTGACCTCAAAGTAGACGACAAGGCTCTCGCCTCACAGATCGTCAGTAGCACTAAATATTTCAAACTCGCCGAAAGCCTCGGTGGTGTCAAGAGCCTCTGTTGCCTGCCATGTGAGATGACCCACAAATCCATCCCACAGGAGAAGCGCTATGAAGCAGGCGTGAAAGACAGCCTCATCCGTTTGTCTGTAGGGTTAGAAGACGCAGCCGACCTCATAGCGGATCTCAAGCAAGCCTTCGCCACAGCAAAGCAAAAACTAACAGTCTCCGCCTTGTCTTGATTCTTTGTTCTTGAATCTTAACTCTATGTCTCACGTCTCAAATCTCATGTCTCACGTCTAAACTATCTCAATGCAAAGAAAAAAACTAAACATAGGACTCTTCGGCTTCGGCTGTGTAGGCTTCGGACTCTACCAGGTACTAGAGCGCACACCCACGCTCAATGCCACCATCAAAACCATCTGCGTAAAGGACCGCCACAAGCAGCGCCCCATACCCGCAGACAAGTTTACATATCACAAGGAAGATATCCTCGATGACAAAGACATCAATGTGATCGTAGAGCTGATCGACAATGCTGACGAGGCATTTGAGATCGTATCCGCTGCCCTACGCTCCGGCCGTGCAGTGGTCACCGCCAATAAGAAGATGATAGCCGAGCATCTGGCAGAGCTCATTGACCTGCAGCGCACCCACGGCGTACCGCTGCTCTATGAGGCGAGCTGTTGTGCCAGCATCCCCATCCTCCGCAATCTGGAGGAGTATTATGACAATGACCTGCTGAAAAGCGTAGAAGGCATCGTCAACGGCTCTACCAACTACATCCTCACCAAGATGGCAAGCGAAGGGCTCAGCTATGACGCTGCACTGAAAGAAGCACAGCAGAAAGGCTACGCTGAGAGCAACCCGCTACTGGATACCGGCGGTTTCGATGCCAAATATAAGCTGCTCATCCTAGCGGCGCATGCCTTTGGCGGCATACTAAAGCCGTCAGAAATATTCAATGCCGGTATAGACCGTATCACGCCGCTCGATCAGCAGTATGCAAAGGAGAAAGGGGTGAAGGTAAAACTGCTCGCAAGGGCTTTCAAAAAAGAAGATGGTACGGTGTCAGCCTTCGTCTCTCCACACTACATCGCGCCCGCAGATCGCCTCTATAATGTAGATGATGTCTACAATGGCGTCACGCTCAAGACAGTCTTCTCAGAGGATCAGTTCTTCTCCGGCAAGGGTGCCGGCGCATACCCCACTGCATCGGCAGTCATCAGCGATCTATCTGCGCTGACCTACGATTACAAGTATGAATACAAAAAGGTAAATCACTACGAGCATATCACATATAGTCATGATACGCTACTCAAAGTATATGCCAGCAGCCAGAGCGATTATCAGGCCGATGTGGCAGCCTACTTTGAGGAAGTATGGGAACAATTTTCCAATGGCAGGCAATGCTATAATATCGGTACTATCAGCCTGGAAAATTATGCCCGCCTATATGCTGAGAAGCCCGTCTCACTGATCGTGATAGGCCGTCATACTTCCGGCGAGGAGGTACTGGCGGGCGTAGATATCGAGGCGCTGGTAGCCACGCCGTGATTTCGTATCTTGCCTCCCATGAGATTTCAAAACAAAGTAGCCGTGATCACCGGCGGCGCTGCAGGTATAGGCCGCGCAGCAGTAGAGAAATTTGCCCGCGAGGGTGCAGCAGTAGCGATATGGGATGTGAACGAAGTGCAGGGCAAAGAGCTGGAGCTGATCTTATTGCATGAGGGCTTTGCAGCCAAATTTACCAGGGTCAATACGGCAAAGTACGACGAGGTAGAAGCTGCTACCCAAGCAGTGATGGCGCAGTTTGGCCGGATAGATATACTGGTCAATAATGCCGGCATCACCCGCGATGCCAGCCTGCAGAAAATGACCGCCGAAAACTGGCAGCAGGTACTCGACGTCAATCTTACCGGTGTCTTCAACTGCACCAAAGCCGTGACACCCGGTATGATCGCACAAAATAGCGGCGTGATCATCAATACATCCTCCATCGTAGGCCTCTATGGCAACTATGGCCAATCTAACTATGCCGCCACCAAAAGTGGCGTGATAGGCCTCACCAAAACATGGGCTCGTGAGCTGGGCAAAAACAATATCCGTGTCAATGCAGTAGCGCCCGGCTTCATCGCCACTGACATGATCAATACGATACCGGAGAAGGTCATCACCTCCATGCAGGAGAAAGTACCACTGCGCCGACTCGGCACACCGGAAGATGTAGCGAATCTCTATTCCTTCCTGGCAAGTGATGAAGCGGCCTTTATCTCAGGTACGGTGATCAGTGTGGATGGGGGACTGACTATATGATACAGGTCAAAGCGTTTTTGTACCTTTGCCCCAAGAACAAGTTATGGGACTAGTATACTCAGAGATCACGCTGGCTAATCCGGTCAAATCAGACCTCCAGCCTATATCCATAAAGTGCCTGGCCGACACCGGCTCTACCTACCTCGTATTACCAGAGCATATAGCGACGCAGTTGCAGCTAAAACCACTAGAAACAAGGGAAGCTACCACAGCAGACGGCCGCTCTCATACAGTGCCTTACGCCGGTCCCGTTCGTATCACTTTTGAGAACCGCAACTGTTTCGTCGGAGCATTGATCATGGGAGATGAAGTACTCCTAGGTGCGGTACCGATGGAGGACATGGACCTGATCGTCCACCCTAAGCTACTTAAGCTATCAGTAAACCCGGAAAGCCCTAATATTCCCAGAGGGCATGTAAAGTAATTACTTCTTCCGCTTTTTGGCGAGGTACTCCGTCAATTCTTGTCTAACCTGCTCGATCGGTACAAATTCTAGTGTTCTCGGCCTATCAAGGTATTCCGCCAATTCCTCTTTAGTCGCGGGACGACCAATACCTAAAACAACATCTCTTGGTGTAAGCTTTTTATGTGGCTGTTTCATGACCGGGAGATTGTAATCTTAAAGATACCGACAAATCGAAACTTCACCAAAAGCACCTTACCCCACCTTCTTGGTAGCGTGCAGCAGATAGGCCTTGATAAAATCATCCAGCTCCCCGTCTAGTACAGGTTGTACATTGCCAGTCTCGTAGCCGGAACGGGTGTCTTTGATGAGCTTGTATGGATGCAGTACATAGTTGCGGATCTGTGACCCCCACTCTATCTTGAGCTTGGTACCTTCTATTTTGTCACGCTCTTCGTTGCGTTTCTCCAGCTCCATTTCGTAGAGTTTGGATTTGAGCATTTGTAGGGCACGGTCGCGGTTGTCATGCTGGGAGCGGGTCACCTGGCAGGTCACTACGATACCTGTAGGGAGGTGCTTCACACGCACCGCTGTTTCTACCTTGTTTACGTTCTGGCCACCTGCGCCGCTGGAGCGGAAGGTATCCCACTCTAGCTCGGAGGCTGGCACATTGATCTCTATCGTATCATCTACTATCGGACTCACAAAAACGGACGCAAAGGATGTCTGACGCTTGCCCTGTGCATTGAATGGCGAGATACGCACCAGGCGGTGTACGCCATTCTCTCCCTTCAGGTAGCCATAGGCAAACTCCCCTTCTATCTCCAGTGATACCGAGCGGATACCAGCCACATCATCGTCCGTGCGCTCTACCTCCGTGATCTTGAAGCCATGCTGCTCTGCCCACATCACATACATACGCATGAGAATAGAGGCCCAGTCGCAGCTCTCTGTGCCGCCCGCGCCGGCATTGATCTCCAGGATCGCGCCCATCGCATCTTCCGGCCTGTCCAGCGTTGATTTGAATTCGAGCTTCTCTACTGCCTCCAGCGCCTTCTGATACTGCGCCTTCAGGTCTGCCTCCACAGGCTCGCCGGCCTCGTAGAACTCGCGCAGCACCTTCGTATCCTCATACTCGCGCAGCGTATTCTCATAGTCTATCAGCCAGAATTTATTCAGCTTGATCTCCTTCATGATGGTCTCGGCCTTCTTGGGGTCAGACCAGAAGTCAGGGTGCAGCGTCGTATTCTCATCCTGCTGGATCTTGATACGGCGCTCGTCTATATTGAGAAAGCGCGCCAGGTTGTCCAGGCGGCTTTTGATATCTGCTATATTCTCGTTAGTCACTTGTCGTCTATTGGGGGGCGAAGATAGAAAAACGGACGGCCCCACCCAACCCTCCCCATCAGGGAGGGCCAATGCAAGATCCTGGGCCTAAACAGCTACAGCAATGTCGCTTTAATGCACTTCTCCAGATTCTGCAGTCCTGTCTTCAGCTCCTCATGGTGCGGATAGCCGTAGCCTATACGCATATAGGTACGCTCCTGCTCAAACCAGTGCCCCGGCCCCACTACGGTTCCGTATTCATTATAGAGCTTGTCATATAGCGCCTCTACATCTACTTTATAAGCAGCCTTTAGCCGCGGGAAGCAGACCACACCCGCCTGTGGCTCTACCCACTCCAGGTATGGTTGCGTTGCCATCCATTCTTTCAGATAGGCAAAGTTCTTTCTGATATGCTCGTGGTGTGCGGAGACGAGTTTCTCCTTATGCGTCAGGAGGTGCAGAGCTATGGTCTCGTCTACCACAGAGTTGCAGAGTGTGATCTGCTCACGGGCAGCCAGCAGGTCGTGGAGCAGCTTCTGATCCCGAGTGATCACCCATCCGGTGCGGATGCCCGGCGCACCATAGCTCTTGGACACTGATGATACGGAGATCACCTTATCAGAAAGCTCAGCAGCGTATGGTTTCAGGGCTGTTTGAAAATTCAGGTCGCGGTAGGTCTCATCTACCAGCAGGTGGCAGCCGCGCTCCTCTGCCAGCGCGATGAGGGCACGCAGTGTTTCATCGCTATAGACTCTGCCCGTCGGATTGTGCGGATTGGTGATGCTGATGAGGCGCGTATTGGGCTGTATAGCTGCTGCTACCGCGGCTACATCTATCTCATAGTTATTTTCAAAGCTCAGGTCGACGATAGATATCGTGCACTCTATCGCGCGCGGCGTTTCTATGTTAGTCCCATAGTTAGGGCGTATTACTACCAGGTGGTCCTTTGGCGATAACAGTGTAGTAGAGGTGATGAAGAGCGCCATAGCGGCACCAGCCGTCACGATCAGATCATCCGGTCTCAGCACTTTGCTATCCTCTATGATGGCCTGGCGGAGTTTATACATCCCCTTGTGCTCTCCATAGAATAAAAGGATACCGCTCAGGTCCACATTCAGGCTATCCAGCGTGATGTCTCTCACAGAGCTTTCCGCCAGGTTGTATTGTATCGTACTGTAGCCCTTCTCCTCAGGCGACTCTATCTCTATGGGCATTCGCGTGTAGCGCATGGTTGATTTATGATTTATGATTTCAAAAGGGTATTCTAAATTCTTGTCTCTTGATTCTTGATTCTTGTCTCTGTCTACTTCTTCCCCGCATCTACATCTCTCAGGAAGTTTATCACTCCCTCCATGTAGTGCTGCTGGTCATCCCACAGGCTCATGTGGCTGCCGTTGCACATCAGCACTTTGGCCCCCGGTATCACGCGGCCCATGCGGTTGATCTCCGCCGTGTCCATCTCATCGTAGACCGCGCCGACTACGAGCGTCGGGCATTTGATATGCGGTATCTTATCCCAGGCATTCCAGTTTTTAAATTTGCCGGTCACTACAAACTCATTATTACCCTGCATGGTATTATACACCTGGCTATTGATGTGGTTGAAAGACCTCGTGAGCGGCTCCGGCCACTCAGGCTTGAGTCGGCAGATGTATTGGTCGTAGAGGTTCTTGACCAGCTTCTGGTACTCAGCATTATCGCTTTGGTTGGCTGCCTCATATTTCTTCATCTTAGCTACGGCCTCGGCAGGTTCTTTATCGCGCAGTTTATTGATATAGACCACATAGTCAGGTATGCTGGCGGTCATGTTTGAGATGATAGCACCTTTGAGATGATCAGGGTATTTCACAGCATACTCCATGGTCAGCATGCCGCCCCAGCTATGGCCCAGCAGGTAGAAGCTATCCAGCCCCAGCCCCTTGCGTACATCCTCTACCTCATCGGTAAACTGCTCCACGCTCCACAATGCAGTATCTGTAGGCCTGTCTGAGTAGTGCGAGCCCAGCTGATCGTAGTAGTAAAACTCAATACCCGACTGCGGGAAATAACTCTCTAGGCACTCAAAGTACTCATGCGTCAGACCGGGACCACCATGTAGCAGCAGTACCTTGATGCGGCCATCGCCTACCTTTTTGGTCCATACGCGGTACTTGCCCCCGCGCACGGGTATCATCTTTACCCCGCCACTCTGCACCTCAGTGTAGACGGGTATGGCTGCGCCGTTGGCCACCTTTACTTTCACAGGAGTCTCCTTGCATGCAGTGAGAAGGATGGCCGTCAGGATGGCCAATACGGTGAGCTGCCTCATGGGTATTGTTTTGCTACTAATCTAATGACTATGGTGCAAAGCACTAAGCACTTTGCTGCGATGAGGATAAATAAGACGGTTATCAACCTTTGCGGCGCGTATACACGGCAAAGGCATAGATCAGCGCGCAGACCAGTATGAGCAGGCCAAACATCTTGATGACCGATCCCGCATGGCTGCGCATAAAGGGTACAGGAGCCGGCCTGGCCACTGTGCTGCTATCCGTGGCCGCAGCAGACACCGTGCTACCTACGGTCACCATACTATCTACGCGGACATAAGGTGGATAGGACTGCAGTGTGCTGTCCCGGTCCAGCATGATAGAGGCAAAGAACTTGTCGCGTACAGGTGCTAGCTTGTCGTATAGCTGAGTGGGTGCGGTAAAGGATACGATCACGATCTGCCCGTTTACCTTTAGCGCACGAGAGCACACTGTGGCAGGCAGCGAGCGGCTATCGCCTTTCACATACTCTATCTCCAGTGCCGGCAGTCCGCCTATGCGTAGAGCACTGCGGTGCGTCTCCGTACCTTTGGCAGCTCGCAGTATCCCTTTTGCCATCCCTTCGTAGAACGAGGTCAGCGTAAGGCTATCATGTACCTGGCCATTTTCTGCATAGGGTTTGGCCTGGGCCAGCCAGGCGCAGGTATCTGTCTGCACGAGATAGTTCTGCTGGTCTCCTACGCGGGTCGCTCTTGGTACAGATGGGAAGGTGACTGACACGACTCCGGTCAGGCGCTGTGGTACTCCCTGTGCGGCACGGACACCCGGTGCACAGGCAGACAAAACTATCAGGGAGAGTAATAATTTTCTGATCATATGGCAGAGGCTAAGATATATCAAAGGCAGCTACTAGCCAAAGACGGGCACAATTATGACATTAAGATGATGATGGTTAGGAAACAGGCTTATTGCTCGCCTTGCTGATGGCTGTTTTGATCTCACGCAGCTTCTGCTTGGTATGCTCGGGAAAGTCGCCATTAAGCATCCAGTTGTAGTAGCTCGGCTCGATGCGCAGCACCTCCTCTACAGAGCGGCCCTTATGCTTGCCAAAGTTGAAAGCCGGTTTGCCATTCTGATAGATGAAACGGCGGCCACTATCCAGGAAGCGTTCCTCATTGCTGAAATCATGCAGGAAGCGCATATCATTCTTCAGCGTCTCATACTTTTGCAGCTGTGCCAGCAGCACCTCCAGCGTGGCCTCGGTATCAGCCGCAGCGCTATGGGCGTTTTGTATTTCTTTATTGCAGTAATACTTATAGGCTGCTGTCAGGTCGCGCTTCTCCATGAGGGTGTAGATGCGATGCACATCCACCAGGCTGCGGCTCTCTATATCCATCCACATACCTGCGCGGATAAACTCCTCCAGCAGCAGCGGTATATCAAAGCGGTTGCTATTGAAGCCCGCCAGGTCACAGGGATCGAGCAGGTCAAATAGCTCCTTTGCCACATCCTTGAAGGTGGGACTCATAGCCACATCTTCATCATAGATACCATGTATCTGAGAGGACTCGATAGGTATGGGTATGGTAGGATTGATGCGCATGGTCACCTGCCTGCGGCTCTGGTCAGGATCGATACGGATCACACTGATCTCCACGATACGGTCTTTGATAAAGTCTACTCCCGTGGTCTCGAGGTCAAATACGGCGAGCGGGCGCTTGAGATTGAGGCGAAAAGCCTCACCGGCAAATAAATCCACTGTCAGGGTTTTGATGTAATGATAAGGCAAAACAGCGATATGCGCAAAGCGGCCTGCGCTCAGGCCAGTCCTAGTGTGATGGATCCAGCACCACCTTGCGGGTCTGGGCTCCTCTCGCAGACGCAAACCGGAAGAAATACACACCACCGGCATAGCTGCTCATATCTACCTGCGCTGTGGTACGGCCGGTGATATCCTGTATCATTACCACCTCTCCTATCGCATTGGTCACGGTCAGGCTGGTCATCCCGGCATTATTCTTTACGGTAAATAACCCTGTAGACGGATTAGGATACACAGCCGTATTGATCATCGCCTCCACATCTGTGATACCTATCGTCAGGCCGCACGGGTCATACGCTCCGTCTGTAGTAGTGGCGTTGGTACCGAGCGGATCGAGCCAGGGTCTGAGCTGCTTATCACTGGTCAGGCCATTGCTGGTCCAGTGGTAGCGAAACTCACCGAAGAAGTCACTAAGCGTCGGCGAGGTGCACAGAGAGGCTCCCCCCGTCAGGGTACCGATGATCCGATGGTTGCTATCATAGAGACCGGAGCCTGACGATCCCGGCTCCGTCACGCCATCTCCATTCGTAGTAGTGGACCAGTAGACCTGCCAGTGCGTATTCAGGGTCAGATTGCCCCAGTGGCTGGAGGCCGGCTGCGAGGTATAGGTTGATATCTTCTTGATATCGCCATTGGGGTGGTGTATGTCTACACCGGTGGTTGTAGCGCTTCCGCGGCTCCAGCCGGCATAGTATGGGTGGTAGGTAGACGGTGGAGGTAGATTCGTGCGTACCAGTACAAAGTCACTGCCATTGTCACCCCCATTATCCTGGCTGGCTGCGCGAAAGGAACAGCCGGTGAGGAAGTGTGTGCCGAGTGTACCTTCTGTAGCCGGGTTGGCACAGGTCGGAGATTCATAATTAAAGTAGAATAGCCATTGATTCAGTTCGCTCGCAGTAGCCGCTACATAGTTGTTGCTCTCATCCTGATAGCAGTGATCAGCCGATAGAATATATGGCTCGCAGTCGCTATTGGTATTATTCACCAGTGTACCGGTGCACCAGCCATAGCCACTGCTGAGTTTGACCAGTATACGCACGGCGCTATTTTTTTCATCCTGCCAGTTGGCGCCTTCAGAGCAGGCTACATTGACCTCACAGTTGTCCGCATCACCAAAGTTACGGCTGGCCTTTCTCCCCGGCACCATACGGTACGCATAGCCCACTTCATTGAGGTGCAGCTTGCCTTTGCCGGCCGCAGCAGCAGGCTCGTAGTATTCCAGGATGCACTCGTCTCCATGTATCAGGCCTGTATTGTAGTGACCGTCGGGAGATGTATTGGCACTGGTAAAGGCGCCTATCACCTCCTCCATATCCGGTGTATATAGATGTAGTGTGGCTCCCTGAGGCAGGTACCATGCATCATAGCATGGTATGAGTGCGAGGGCTCCTGCAGAGCGTATATGGCAGCGCCAGATCCGCCCATCTGCCACATCATACCAGGTACCGGCATTTGTCAGGCCTATATCAGTCTGTAGGGAGCGTGCAAACCGGGGCATATGGCCCAGTTTGTCATCACGATAGTCCAGTGCAGCCACATCAGAGGAGCTCAGCACGGGCAGTGTGGCTATACCATCATGAAAGAATGACTCCGGCAGGCTATAGCTACGCGGCACGATATCTTCAGAGACCTGGGCAGTGAGAGTAGAGAGAAACAGTGAACATAGGATCAGTAATGCTACACGATTGAAATTCATTGTATGTAATAACTGATTCGGAAATTAAATTACAGCTAATTTTATGGCTATGCAAAAAATCAGGCGTGGACTTGCAATGTGTCGGCCAAAACTGCCATATTTATGTTAATGACCCGAGCTATTGTTGAAACTATGCGTGCTGCTATATGACCACCAAAGAAACATCTGCCAAAGAGCTGGCACAAGAGGCCCAGAGACACGTATCTGCCCAGAGATATGACGAGGCCATGGTCTTGCTCCGACAGGTGGAGGAGCTACCCGATGACCGCGTGGATACGCACACCCGTATGAGGGCACTTAGCTATATGGGTATGGCTCATACCGGGCAGGGAGATCACAAAACGGCACTGCGCTATCTGCTGCAGGCGCTCGACCTGGCCAGCCGCCTGGGAGATATGCGGGCCATACACCTGCGGTACGAAAACCTGTCTACCGTCTATATAGGACTCAAAGAATATGAGAAAGCACTCGCAGCGCTCCAGCAGTCACTGGACATCAAAGAAAAGAATGGCGACGAGGCCTATATGCCACGCGCGCTTCTGATGCTTTCTACACTGCAGTTTCAGATAGATAATACGGACGCCGCTGCAAAGGCGCTGCAACGGGCCAGCCATATCCTGCGCCGACTGGCAGTGACCGATATTGATCATTGGATTCTTTTCAATACCGCTATGCTGCTCAAGCGTCAGGGCAAACCGGAAGCGGCCATGAGATCATACAGCAAGTGTATCAAGATGGCCGTGCAGCAAAACGACTACGTCACTGCAGCCAGAGCGAGCAATAATCAGGGAGATATCTGCATGGGTATGCAGCAGTGGGCCCGGGCCCGGCGCTACTTTGAGCGGTGCATACTATATGGCCAAAAGGTCGACTCAAGATACTTTATCAATACATCTACCCTGCAGCTGGCCCTCATAGCACTGCGGCAAAATAACCTCGCGCTGAGCCGCCGGCTATATGATGATATCACCCCCAGGGTCACTGAGGCCAACGATGTCCTGCTGCTGCGCGACCATGCTGAGCTGGGTATGCTGCTCTATCAGGCGGAGGGAGACTATCAGGCAGCGGTAGAGGCTTCGCACGCCTACATCAGGTATTACAAGCAATATTATGACAATGAGATGAGCCGCACGGTGCTGGATATGCAGGGCAAGTATGAAGCTGAAAGATCAGAACGTGAACTGCAAAAGGCCAGGCTCAAACAAGCGGAGAGCGAGCTGAAGGCACTCCGTGCACAGATGGACCCGCATTTTATATTCAATGCGCTCAGCAGCATGCGCCGTGAGATGCTGGAGGGCAATATCGAAAACGCAGACAGGTATCTCGTGCGCTTCAGCCGGCTGCTGCGCATGATACTCGATACCACCCGCCAGCCCATGGTGCGCCTTAGTGACAATATAGAGCTGCTCCACCTCTACATACAGATAGAGAATAGCCGGCAGGGCAATCGCTTTGACTATAACATCACTGCGCGGGGTATAGATCCCGCTACGGTATCGCTGCCCGGCCTCATACTACAGCCACTCGCAGAGAATGCCATCGTACATGGCCTCAATCCCAAAAAGAATGGCCGCGGCAAACTGGACATCACCTTTACCCGCAGCGGCTCTGCCCTGAAGATCTGCGTGACCGATAATGGAGTAGGCCGTCAGGCAGGCAAAGACAAAGCAGAAGGTCACACCTCACACGCTATGAATATCATCCGTGAGACCCTGGACCTCATGTGGCAGGACAAAAGCCGCAAAGACTACATGACCATCAGAGACATCAAAACAAATAACAACATAGGCAGGGGCACCGAGGTCACCATACTCGTGCCGCTCTCAGCCTGATGCTAACTGTGATAAATATGATACGCGCTATACTGGTAGACGATGAACCCGATAATATCAAGACCCTCCAGCTCCTGCTGCAGCGGTACTGCCCGGAGGTAGAGGTGACAGCCACCTATACCGACCCAAAGGCAGCACTCAAGGCATTGCCCAAGGCATCCTATGACCTTTTGCTGCTGGATGTAGAGATGCCGGGCATGACCGGCTTTGAGCTATTGAAGAAACTAGCTACGCCACCGCCCGCCATGATCTTTGTCACGGCGCACAGTCACTATGCCGTGCGGGCATTCAAGTTTGATGCGATAGACTACCTGCTGAAGCCTGTAGACATAGACGACCTGCGGGCCGCCCTGGCCAAGTACAAACGCACAAAAGCTGATCTCACTACTGACAAGGTAAAACAACTGCTGGCTAACATTGATCATCTGTCAAAACCCGCGGTGAGCCGTCTGGCACTACCTACTCAGGACGGCGTAGAGATGATCGCGCTGGAAGAGGTCATCTATCTGCGTGCAGATCGCAACTATACCGTGATCAAACGCGAGGGCAGGAAAGACCTGATCGTAGCGCGTACACTCGGCTCCTTTGAGGACCTGCTCACACCGCCCCGCTTCATGCGCATCAATAAGCAGTACCTCATCAGCCTCGACAAAATCACGCGCTACGTACGCACCACCAGCCTCGCGCTCATGCAGGACGGCACTGAGATACAGGTCAGCCGCACGCGCAAGGAGGAATTTCAGAACCTGATACAGGTCTGAGTAGGCTCATCTACACCTTTCTGGGTATAGGCCGGCAGGCCGCAAACTGACGCAGGATAAATAGAATCCGACGCAGGATAAATACAGCCGCACGCAGGATAAATGCTCCTCACCCTCCTATTGACAGCCCCTACCTTTGGTATCAGCAAGGGAGCACAAAAAGATGCTCTGTGCTATGGAGGGTACTGCTATCTGGAGACAGACAGCCTCTCTCTCGGATCAGATAACCACTTTTGAACTTCTCATGGACAGCGAAAGCTGTGCGATGATGCATTGGGGGCGGCGTTACTTGGGGTGCGCCGCCTGCCTTTGCTCTCTCGGAAAGAAGACCACACGATCACAATATGGTAACTATCATCTATAAAGGTAAGATCAGGAAAGTGCATGAGGCAGTGGACCGCGCCAATGCCCTGCTGGCAGATGATATATTTTACCATACGATCAGTGCCAGGGGCACCTTTGATATGTCAGACATATCAGCTGCTCATGTGGCAGAGCTGATGCGCACCACAGATCTCAGCATGCGCCTCATCACCTACATCGGTTCGCCACGTGTGCATGGCTATGATGACCGTGACAACCCTGACCTGATACACCTCAATATATTCCGTGCAGACTGGACCCTCAGCGGCATAGTCAATACGATGATGCACCAGATCGTACATGCCGTCAATGACGTGCACCGGCAGTACAATTTCAGCCATGGCGATCGCTCGCTGGAGGGCAAGGAAAACACAGCTCCCTTCTGGATAGGAAATCATGCTGAGGAGCGCATAGATGCAGGCACAGGCCTGTCTCAGGGCATGGTGCATGATGCCCATCCCGAGTCACTGGCTATAGATACACTCGACTGACAAAAACCACCTTGCAAGATACCGGCAACAATATCATTCATATAGCGTTAATCAATCAACCTTCATACTATAAATCGAATCTATGGAGATCACCAATCACTACAATATAGCACTGCTGGATGGAGACCTGCTCATCATAGCTCCGGCCCTGCCTGACAGCAGCTATGCTACACTGACTGTCGTACCTCAGTCTCAGCCATCCGTACCGGCTACCATCAGTGGTATAGCTGGCCGCATACAGAGCCGTGAGGCAGAGATGCCTCACCTGTTCACTATCTGGAGTGACTGAGCCTGCAGGATACAGTCTCAGATATGCGCATAAATACCTAGCTTCGCTGCGTCAAATCGTTCGCACATGAAGTGTATCTGCGTAGGGCGCAACTACGGCGCACATGCCAAAGAACTCAATAACGCTATTCCCGAGGAGCCGATGCTCTTCCTCAAGCCACAGACCGCGCTGCTCAAAGACAATAAGCCTTTCTACATGCCTGGGTGGACACACGACCTGCACTATGAGCTGGAGGTAGTGCTCAAAGTCTGCAAGCAGGGCAAGTATATAGATGAAAAGTTTGCGCACAAGTATTATGACGAGGTCACAGTAGGCATTGACTTTACCGCCCGCGACCTACAGGCGCAGCAAAAAGCAAAAGGCATGCCTTGGGAGATAGCCAAAGCCTTTGACAACTCTGCCGTGGTCGGTACCATGCGCCAGATATCCCGCCTGGGCAAAGCTGGTAGCTTTGACTTCCACATGCTGCTCAATGGTAAAGAGGTACAGCACGGCAATACAGATGATATGATATTCTCCATCCCAAAGGTCATCTCATACGCTTCACAGTTTTTCACCATGCAGGTAGGTGACCTGATCTATACCGGCACGCCCGCAGGCGTAGGCGCAGTGAAAATAGGCGACAGGCTGGAGGGCTTCCTGGAGGGCGAGAAACTCTTTGACTGCGAGATCAAATAAACGCAGGATACGACTATGTGGTGGATATATGCACTTTTATCAGCGCTCTTCGCAGCCCTCACGGCCATCTTTGCCAAGGTGGGCATCAAAGGCGTGAATACGGACCTCGCTACGGCTATCCGTACTGTGGTCATACTCATCCTGGCGTGGGGCATCGCTTACTTTCGCGGCAGCGTGATCCATATCCATAGCCTCACCCGGCAGAACCTCTTCTTCCTCGTACTGTCCGGTATCGCCACCGGCCTCTCCTGGATCTTTTACTTCAAAGCCCTCCAGATGGGCAAGGTCTCTCAGGTGGCCCCAGTAGACAAACTGAGTGTAGCCATTGCCATCATCCTTTCTGTCATATTTCTAGGGGAGGTGCTCACGGCAAAGGCTGCCATAGGCGCAGCCCTGATCATAGCGGGCACGTTGGTCCTGATCCTCTGAGCTGGCTTCGGTTCAAAAACGATTCCGGCCTCGAGCTGTTTCAGCGTACTTTTCCCATTTATTTTTTGCTACGCAGTTCCATTGCGCAGTGGCAGTCTATATTGCACTTTATTACATCATTAAATATAAACCTATGGCTGGTACTATCGGCAATACCAACGCGGCAAAATGGACCCGCGACTACACATGGTCATACCTCGACCGGATAGAGGACCTCGCGTGGGATGAATCCATCATCTCACTATCTCAGGCACTGCTCAGAGTGAAATGCTACAAGCAGCTCTGGTCCTACTGGAAGAAGAAGTGGGAGCAGGACGGCGACCTGATGGACCGCATCTACTATATAGAGGAGATCTTTTCCAATAAGCTGGAGGAGGGTGCCCTCTTCCGCCGGCTCAATCCTTCCGCCTGTTACTTCATATTGCGGCACAACTATGGCTACAATACCAAAGGTGAGCGCGAGCTACCTGCCCACCTGCTGGCAGACCTGGAGGAGTCGCAACAGGAGCCTGCACCACAGCAGCAGACGCAGTCTGCTGCTACTGATACACAGCCTGAGCTGACGCACGCCGCCACCCTCACACCTACGCTGACAGGGGGCGATAGCGAAGATATAGAGCGCGCCTCACGTATACGCAGCGCGGCTGTGCTGCATCACGAGCACTCCGGTGTGATGCAGCTGCAGGAGTAGCAGCGTTCACCGTATTTACTATACCGTATCAAGGTGAATTTGCTACTTTAGCCATAGACTATATCATACTATACACTATGGCACTTCTCACCACAGACCTGAGTGACAAATACGCTGACAAAGTACACGTGGCCGATCCGATCGGTTTCCGCGACTACGGGGGCAATAAACTCTTTCACGGGCAGATATATACCGTGAAATGCCACGAGGACAATAGTTATGTGCGCAAAGCACTGGAGGCAGACGGCACGGGCAAAGTACTGGTGGTAGACGGCGGCGGCTCTATGCGCTGCGCACTGCTGGGAGATATGCTCGGTGAGCTGGGCGTCAAAAATAAATGGAACGGGGTGATAGTCTATGGCTGCATACGCGACTCTGCGGCCATGGCGCAGCTCAGCATAGGCGTCAAGGCGCTGGCCACCCACCCGCTCAAGAGCAATAAGCAAAACGTGGGTCAGGAAAACATCAGGGTACATTTCGCCGGTGTGGACTTCGCTCCCAGTGAGTGGGTATACTGTGATAAGGATGGTATATTGGTATCGCCCACAGAGCTATCCCTCTGATCATGGCAGATAATACGAATAGATTCAGCGATAGGGTAGACAACTATATCCGCTACCGCCCCGGCTATCCGCCTGAGGTATTGCTATACCTGGAGCAGCAGACCGGCCTCGATGCCGGATGGACCATCGCTGACATCGGCTCCGGCACGGGCATCTCCACCGAGATGTTTCTGAATAATAACAACAAGGTCTACGCCGTAGAGCCCAATAAGGAAATGCGCGAGGCAGCAGACCGCCTGCTCGGTCATCATGCCGGCTATGTGAGTGTAGATGGCTCCGCTGAGCATACGACACTGCCCGTACAGAGTGTAGACCTGATCACAGCCGCTCAGGCCTTTCACTGGTTTGATCGTACCGCCTTCAAAAAGGAAGCGCAGCGCATAGTCCGCGATGGCGCCTGGTATGCCCTGATATGGAATGAGCGCAAGGTAGCCTCCGGCTTTGAGGTAGCATATGAGGACCTGCTCGTGCGCTATGCTACAGACTATACCACTGTAGATCATCGCAATATCAGCGAGGGCGACCTGCGCAGTTTCTTTGCGCCGTCTGAGATGATAGCACAGACATTTTACAATGAGCAGTTGTTTGACTATGAAGGTGTGAAAGGCCGGCTCCTCTCCTCCTCCTATGCGCCCAACGAAGGCCATCCCGGCTATGCGCCGATGCTCTCTTATCTCAGGGAGATATTTGACAGGCATCAGGCAGACGGCCGTGTTGGCTTCTCCTATGACTGCCACGTGTACCTCGCCCGGGTGTAGCACCGCACCGCAGGCTTCCGATCCCGGTACGTCCCTACCAGCGCAGCCGCATAAATATACCCACCAGTACGGATAGGCAGGCATGCCTGTGTACCCGACCTTTGTGGTAAATCAAAACTCTAACACCATGCGAAAATTTACACTACTCATGATCCTGATGGTAGCTGGCATAGCTACCTACGCTCAGCAGTGGGACTCACTGCCACGCCTCATCACCGGCACTGATACTGCCGAGTACATCTACCACATCACAGGTATCGGCAGTACGGTTTACTATTGCTCTGACAAGGGACTCTTTGCCAGCACTGATAATGGCGATACCTGGAGCAATAAGACCTTTGCTGCTACCAATACGGCAGGCAAGGCTATCCGCAGCGTGTACTATGACGCTACGGGCAGCAAACTATACGCAGGCGGTGACTCTGCCCTCTATGTCAGCGTTGACAATGGTACGACCTGGACCGTAGCCTACACCGTAGGAGACCGCGTGAATGACATTATCCGCAGCGGCAGCCGCATCCTTGTGGCTTATGGTGCCTTTGGCAGCGGCGGTGTGCTCTATACAGATGATGCCTTTGGCACGGTGACGCACACGGCAGATACGATGCCGAGAGATGTCTTTTACATAGACGGGACCAATACCTTTCTGGGCGGCCTCAATGGCGTCTACAAAAGCACCGACAACGGCAGCACATGGACACTATCCGGTACCGGCTTTCCTGCCAGCTGCCGCTTCTTCAGCATGGTAGCGCTGGGTAGCACTTACTTCGCCGGAGATGTATATGGCAATGGCCTCTACATCAGCTCTGACAATGGCGCCACCTGGTCCAACAGGGACTCGGTAGTATTCCACGACTTCTGCCAGGTATTCAGTATAGTACAGACAGGTGGCCGCCTGGTGCTCAGCATAGATGGCGCATGCAATAACAGCGACCCGATCAAGACCAGCACAGACGGCACCACGTGGAGCAGCTACCTGGGCAACCTGACCCCGGCATACTATTCCATGCTCGGCCTGAGCTCATCCGGCAATTGCCTGTTCACCTTTTACCGCAACAGGAGAATGCCATTCAGGCTGTGTACATCCACGGGTATCCATGATGTGGCCACGGCAGATGCCACTATCAGCCCAAATCCGGCCCATAGCACTGTGACCATTAGCACAGCTACCGGCAGCGTAGCAGTCATCCGTGTGCTCAATACTGCCGGCCAGCTGGTCAGTCAGCAGAGCACGGCTACCGGCACTGCCCAGATAGATATCTCAGGCCTGGCTGCTGGTGTGTACATCGTGCAGGTGGTCACGCATGATCAGGTGCGGACCGGTAGGTTCATCAAAGAATAAACAGCCTCAGGCTTCCGATCTTCAGGAGATAATCAGCTTTGCGGGATGGCAATACCTTATAGCTTTGTCGCATCATTCACCCTAAAACAACCACACCATGCGTAAAGTAATATTATCCCTGATGATCGCGGCCCTGGCCAGCGCCCTGCACGCGCAGAGCATAGAGAGCGGTAGCCACTCTACCACCGGCTATATCAAGAGCGACGGCACTATAGAGAATAGCAGCCACTCCACCTCGGGCTATATCAAAAGTGACGGCACCATAGAGAATAGGAGCCACTCTACCATAGGCTATATACGCAGTGATGGCACCATAGAAAACAGCAGCCACAGCACCGTAGGCTATGTCAAGAGCGACGGCACGATAGAAAACTCCAGCCACTCTACCATAGGCTACATACGTGGCGGTACCGTAGAGAATAGCAGCCATAGTACCATAGGCTATGCCAATGGAGTCAAGAAAGAGTGGGCCGCTGTGGTCTATTTCTTCTTTAAGTTTTGAGATGGAACAGGGATTTCCATTTCTGTCAGAAAAATCGGAAATTAGCCCCTGACGGGAAATCTCTGAACACCCTAAAAATAGTAAGACGGGGCAAGCTGAAAACCGCAAAGAGTAGGCGCTAACCTAAACCTCAACTAAATGAACAAAGCATTTAAATCTCTCGTAGTGATCCTGGCGCTCGGCGGCGTGATGGTATCTACATCTTGCAAGAAGAACACCGTAAATGGTCGTGTGAAATCGCAAACTGATGTTGCGACCGCCAATGGCCAGACGAGCACAGTGACGACCAATTATAGCTATGACAATCAGGGACGCCAGACCCTCGCCCAGCCATCTGTAGGCAACTCTACCGTGACGGTATACGGCAATGGATCTGTGACACAGACTACGGGTTCTACAGTGGTCACCTATCAGCTCAATAGCTCCGGCCTGGCCATCAGCGACAATAGCGGAGGCACATATCAATATGACAATAACGGGTATGAGATCAGCGAAACGCACGGTCCTAACTCTTCTACTACGTTCACGATCTTAAATGGCAACGTCAGCAATGAGTCTCTGGTCAATAATGGTAACACAGTCACCGGTAATTTCTCCTATCTGACCACCACTGATTATATGGACCTGGGTATAAAATTTTTGGGCAAGCGGAATGTAAATCTGGTGAATACCCTTCTTATAAGCCAGGGTGGCAATACAACACAGTATACCTTCGCATATACATTTGATGACAAAGGTCGCGTGCTCCAGTCTACACGTACCGGAAACAACTTAACTTATCAGATATCCTATACATACGAAGATTAATAAATTCTCTGTATAAAAACTGGAAAGGCAGTCCATCGGGACAGCCTTTCCAGTTTTATGACCTTTAGAAACTATGATATAAACCTGCCCACCGCTACAAAGAGCGCCAGCGCCAGCAGCACTGTATTGATCCCGATGCCCGGATACTCACCTTTACCCAGGTGATAGATAGCTGCTGCTATCATGGTCAGCGCGAGGCCGAGAGCCGCCAGCACCGTGAGGAATGGTGCGATACCCAGGGCCCACGGCAGTATGAGGCCGATGCCACCCAGCAGCTCAGCTATACCTATCAGCCTGACCTGTGTAGCGGTGTAGTCATTGACCCAGGGCATTTTGGGTGCGAGTTTTTCCCTCGGCTGCGTGGCCTTCATAAAGCCGGCCATAGTAAACATAGCTCCGAGCAGCCCTTGTACGATCCATAATGCGATATTCATATTGATTGTTTTTTAGTTGTTCTTTCAAATAGTTTACACTGCGCAGCCATCAGGGCCGCAGCTGTTTTCATCAGTACCTATAGTATTCAGAGGTCCACGCGCATCCCATGCCGCCTGCAGCGCCCCGGCAAAGGTCTCGCTCTCCTGAGCGCCTGATACCGCGTAGCGATTATCCACTACAAAGAAGGGCACGCCCTGCACCCCTATTTGCTGTGCGCGGGCTATATCCTGCTCCACTGCGTCGGTATAGGCATCAGAGGCCAGCATATCCAGTGTCTCCTGCCGGTCTATGCCCAGTTGCGCTCCGATCGCTGCCAGCACCTCATGGTCCGCCGTATTTTTACCCTCGGTAAAGTAGGCGTGAAACAGTGCCTCCTCGGCCTGGTCCTGCACGCCGTGCTTTGCGGCCAGATGTGAGAAGCGATGGGCATCGAGAGAGTTTGCCACCACTGCCTTGTCCAGGTGATAGTTCAGGCCGGCCTCACGCGCCATACCGGTCACGCGCGCATTCATCATAGCAGCCTGCTCTACTGACCAGCCTTTCTTCCCGGCCAGCAGTTGATTCACACTCATAGAGATATCTGTCTTCAGGCCGGGGTCCAGCTGAAAGCTGCGCCAGATGATGTTGACCTTATCCCGCTCTGGAAACCGCGCCAGCCCTGCCTCAAAGCGGCGCTTGCCTATGTAGCAGAAGGGGCACATGATATCGCTCCATATCTCCACGGTCATTTTGTTGTCTGTATTCATGATCTGATAGTTTAGATAGCCGCACGCAGCCTGGGTGCGTCATATACTCTGTGGTAAAACAAATACGATACCAGCAGCAGCGAGAGGAAAACGATAGGTCCTGCCGCAGTCTGTATACCATCTACAGAGGTATGCGCTACCACAGCGGATACAAAGGTGATAGCAAAGCCCGCGTAGGTCCATTCCTTGACCCTGGCCGGCACGGGAGCGAGTAGCAGGATCGCTCCTATGAGTTTGGCCAAAGCGAGCTCCTCACGGAAATAGGACGGGAACCCGATATGCACAAATCCCTCTTTGACCGCAGCGGCAGTCAGGTACATGTAGGCCGACAGGAGCATCGCGCCCGCTATGATCGCGGTCGTGGCCCAGTAGATGATTTTATCTCTTTTCATGAATGTGTGTTTAATTGTTTGATAAAATAGTTGTTTAACCACACAAAAATAATTACCTTTGATATACTTTAGTAACTACTATACGATTGTATACTAGTATACTTTAGGGAACCAACCACTAATATCATGGCACCATCTCCCAAAAACGACATAGACAAACACGACGCAAAAGCCTGCGGCGAATTCATCGTACCCATACGCGATACCCTCGATGTACTCAGCGGCAAATGGAAACTCCCCATACTCGGAGCCTTGCGCTTTGGCAAGAAGCGCTTCAAAGAGATAGAGCGTGAGATACCCCACATCACAGCCCGTATGCTGAGCAAGGAGCTAAAGGAACTGGAGATGAATGAGCTCATCACACGCACAGTTTACGCCACCATACCCGTGACCGTAGAGTACGAGGTCACACCATACGGCAAAACGCTGGACACCGTGCTCCAGTCTATGAAGGACTGGGGCGTACAGCACCGCCGCCGTATCATGGGCAAAAAGAAGTAGATTAGTGCTATGAGACTCCGCTCGTATATCGCTGTAGCAGCGCTCCTGCTGCTGGCCTCCTGCACTCCTAAACATGCACTCATGACCACCAAAGACAAAGACGGCAGCAAGATGATAGTGGGCACCGCGCAGCGCAGTGTGCTGCATGATGCTGCATTCTCCTGGTTTGACCAGGGCTACACAGCCTACAAACCTACCGGCGCTCCTCTCGCTGTGATCAGAGGGCAGGCACCCTCCCTGCACATAGAGGTGTTTGGCGGCACCTGGTGTGATGATACACATGACCTGCTGCCCCGCTTCTACAAAGTGGCAGATGCTACCGGCATCTCAGACGCGCAGGTCACGCTGCACCTGGTAGACAGGGACAAGAAGACCAAAGACGGAAGCGCAGACAGGTACCATATCACCAATGTGCCGACCTTGGTAGTGATCAAAGCGGGCAAAGAGATAGGCCGCATCACGGAGAGCGTAAAGAAGAGCGTAGAAGCCGACCTCGCAGAGATCCTCACCGACAAAGATTAAGGCCTGCCTTTGGCACGATAGAGCCTGTTGCTATCGCACTGCCAGATCACCGAGTCACCATCGTAGAGGGCATAGGCCGCTGCTACATTCTTATCGAGCCTGTCTATATCCAGTACATAGTCCGGGCGCACGGCGCGCAGTTCCTGAGAGGTAAATCCTGCCGTGGCATTCTTGGGTATCAGGCAGGTGCGGCGGCCTGTATAGAGTGCTATAGCACGGGGCTTGGTGGTAGCGATGAGCGCGTCCGGTGCTGTATGGGTGCGGATATAGTCCAGCATATGCCGGCTGCTCGCTGTCTGTGGACCGGGCGAGATCGTAGTGCCCTGCGCACCATGCAGTGCGCGGATGTCACGCACATTGACCAATACCATGAAGATGGTGAAGGCCATACCTGCCGTATAGCGGTGCAGGCCCACAGGCAGGCGAAGGCTCTGTGCTCCCAGCGCAGCACACAGCATCAGTACAGGCAGTACAGGCAGCATATACCGGAACCCCTGACTGGAGTATGGGAAGAACAATACGATCAAGGCATATGCCACCAGCACGACCCACTCCCACGCACCGCGCCACACGATCTGTATGAAGCCCAGCACAGTGAGCACCAGCATAAATGATGTAGTGTAGTACAGCATAAAACTGTACCTGCCTGCCTCATGGCTAAAGAGCGACTGGTACAGGCGCGTATACAGATCCAGATTGGAGAGGAAGGTCAGGCTACGATCAGGGGTCTCGTACAGCCCGAGGAAGTGCTCTAAGTGACTACCGGGTGCAGGGAATAGTACCACATTGGCAGTTAGTACTGCGCCTATGGTCACTGCGAGCATCGTACCATCGGTGCGGAGCCTTTGCCGCCAGGCATCTGATGAGATACTATGTAGTGATATACGTATCGTCTGGAGGCATATATCCCCCGCCAGCAGTATAGGGAATATATATCCAGCCTCGCGGATGCCTATGGTGAAAGCTGCGATCACTCCGGATAGCGCCAGTGCCACGCGTGACAGCTCTCGCCGTCGGAGAAAAAGGAGGAGGCTGAGCGTAAAGAAAAACGAGAAGGGTATGTCTGAGATGATCTCTGTCTTAAACTGAAAGAACCAGGGGTTGATAAAAACAATAAGGATAAATGCTGCAGCGGTGAAAAAGGAGAAACGCCACCTCAGAAAAGTAAAGACCAATAAGCCCCAGGCTACCAGCCATAGGGAGAGATAGGTATCGAGCGCGCGGAAATCAAGCCCCCATACTTTCACCACAGGTGCCAGTAGCAATGGGAACCCATAGCTATAGTACTGAGGCGCATAGCTGGGCATATAGTCCTGAGGCACCATCAGGGTCTCATAGTAGCGGTGTCCGGCAGCTATGTCTTGCGCCTGTATCAGGTAGCCGGCAAAGTCATCGCCCCATGCGTGTGAGTCCCTTATATTGATAAAAAGCAAAGGAGATAGCAGCAGTAGTACTGCGATATACTCTAGTGCCTTTCTCCTGATCATGTGACTAAGATAGGAAAACGAGTCATACACCGAGCCCATAAACCACGATGAATGGCATAAAAACAAATGCCCCACACTGAGCATGGGGCATTGATATCGTATAGACTCCTTAGCTGGTTAGTAATTGATCTGGGTCAGATTGGCATCCAGGGTGCCACTATCCTGAGTAGGATGCAGATTATTAAACAAGAGCACGCCAGTGAGGTTTATGCTCGTTGATTTGT
The DNA here is from genome assembly GCA_964537475.1 of uncultured Chitinophagaceae bacterium. Lineage (GTDB taxonomy): Bacteria > Bacteroidota > Bacteroidia > Chitinophagales > LD1 > UBA1941. Next base: position 292,224 of record CAZIBY010000002.1, read on the forward strand.
GGTCACTGGTGACGCTCGCACTGACCACTGACCCTGGGCGTAGGATAGAAATATAATTGCGGGTAGGAGAAGTATCGGTCATTCTGATGAATACATAACCGGAGTCAGGCGGATTGACAGATGTAACCATGTATGTAGACAGCTTTGGCACACCTACTATTTTAGGGATAGTGGTATCGCGGCCGGTTGCTCTTTTGTACTGGGCGCGGATAGAGTCTATAGTCTGATACGAAATACTATCAGAGAAAGTAAAGGCCAGCGAAGCCGAAGGCGTATTCTCCTGCGTATAGCCGGTGAAAGCACCTAACACATAATTGACGAAGGTTGGTTTGTAGCTCACTCCTTTGAAGGTCCAGCTCCCACCGTCTTTACCTTTAGTCTTAGAGCACGCCGCAGCTAGGGATATTACAAAAACAACAGTTACTATTTTGATGGTATTTTTCATTTTCTTTTCGCCTAGGTATTTAGAAGTTATAACGTATTTGTACAGTATAGTTACGGATCGGTTCAGGCTTGCCCGGACGCAGCTCGTAGAACCTGTTCCCGAGGTTTTTGACTATGAAGCCGCATTCTACGTGCCGATTGATACGATAGCCCATACGGATATCACCTATAAAGTCACCCTTGCGGTGTGCAGTGAAATATGGCGTGTATGCATCTATAGAGCCAGATATAGCCGATACTGCCGTAATGATAGTCTGAGGGATGACCTCCGGGAAACTGACAAAACTGAATGTACCACCCAGGTAGCAGCGCCAGAATTTGATCTCACCATCTATACGTACCATATGCCGCACGCGGTAGTCCAACAGGTGCTTATAGGTGGCACTGTTTTTATCCTCTACCCGTTTCACATTATAGTTGAAAGCATCTTTGAAGAACTGCGCCTCTGTATAGTGGTCCGAGGTATCTCCCTTTACTGGCAGCTTGCTGCCATAGCTATAGTTGTAGCCGGCGCTGAGCTGGATGCCTACCTTACCTATCTGGCCTCGCGCGCCGAGTGTAAACTCATAACCGAAGATCTGGGCGTTTTCTATGTTGTGTGCCTGGATACCGAAGAGGTGCTGCTGATTGAGCGCTGTAGTGACAGGAGAACGTATGAGACCGCCGCCTGAGTAAACGTTATTCAACAATGAGGTATCTGAAGTGATAATCTTGCCGCTTCCTGCGAAGCGGTTATTGTAGGTGCCAAAATCATACTGTGTGAATTCGTAGAAACGGTTGTAGTAAACTGCGAGGTCTACGAAACCGACGAATTTCTTGCCGATCTTGAAAACCTGGTTGATACCGATCTCGGCGCTCCAGCCGTGCTCTGCATGGAGGGTATCATTAGGCACTACTATCACACCCGGATAGAAATTCTGGAGGATATCGCGCTCACCGATAGATGGTATACGATATGCCTGGCCCCATGAGGCACGGATGTGTGTGGACTTGGTAGCCTCAAAGTTCATACCCATACGGAACACCGGCTGGCCCTTTTCCAGGTCCTGATCTACCTTCTGCACCTCATAGCGGAGGCCACCTTGTATAGAGAACCATTTGATATTGTACTCCAGCTGCGCATATACTGCGGCACTGAGTGTAGGGTGTACATTGTCATACAGGTTGCTACGCGAGGCACCTACCGTCACTGGCGCGCCTGCAGTCAGTACGAGTGAGTGCTTCAGTCTGTACTGGTACTGGTTATTGATCATGATCTGATGTGATACGGCGTTAGGATCCGTACCATTGCCTATGCGGTCTATATTCATATAACGCATGAGAAGGGTATACATGTGTCCCTTAGACGTGGAGTAGGTGAGGTGAGGGTCTATATTCATACGGAAGTAGCGACTGCTGGAGCCTGCTCCGACTCTGTAGGCATTACTATCAGCATCTTTGGCTATAAAGAACTCGTCTATGGTCTCATACATGAGGGAGCCATCTATACCCCAGGTCAGGCCAGCTACTTTCTCGCTGATCTTGCGGGTCTTCCAGTAGCCTTGAGCGCGCCAGTCACCATTGCTCTGTATGTAGCTCTGATCACCTACTATGCTGCCACCTGCTACCAGTTGGAGGCTTCCTATTTTGCGGCGGTGGTTTACCATCAGGCTTCCCTTAAATGGCAGCTGATTATTCCACCACTGCTGGTATTTCTTTGGCATATTGCCATATACGCCCATATTGACATCTATCGCTGTAGTAGGAGTGTCTTCTATCGGCCAGTCTGTCACGAGGTTTACCACCCCATTCAATGCCGATGAGCCATATATTACAGAGGAGGCACCTTTCACTACCTCTACTTGCTTGGCATTGTTGAGCAGGACCATTGTATTCTGGCCCTGGCCGAGATCTGCGCTCATCATAGAGAGCCCATCCTGCATGATAGCAGTACGGCTGCCTACGCCATAGGAATATGAGCTACCACCACGTATCGTCACCTGGCCGTCCTGTATCAGTACACCAGAGGTCTTATTGAGGGCCTCACCCAGGTCGGTAGAGTTGGTATGCTTGATCTGCTCAGAGGTCACGATGCCTACAGATACGTTTTCCTTAGCTGCATTCTTTTTGTACTGGCTCACAGTACTCACCTCGCTAAACTCATAGGCGTCAGTGGGCATTTCCACATTGATTACCTGATTTTTGCCCGCTACCACTTTCAGGGCTATCTTCTGCCTCTTATAGCCTATGTTAGTGATGGTCAGCTCATAGTCCCCCTCCGGTACATTGATCTTGTAGTGTCCGGCAGCATCAGTGATCACACCTTTGCTACGGTCATACTTTACCGAAGCCCCCGCCAGAGGCTCCTTCGTGGCATCGCCTGTCACTACACCACTGATCTCCGCTGTCTGGGCCACAGCGCTAAAGGCTACAAATAGTACAAAGAGCGTAAAAAATTGTTTCATCAATCGCGTTGGTTTGGGTCAAATATATTTTTTAGTACAAGCTTGATACGTGTTGGGTTATTAACAAATGGTTAAATAAGCGAACGGCCAGTGATATCCTGCAAAGTCCGGAAAAGTGACCTTCTTATTTCTTTCATTTGCCCTGCCCATAAAACCTTTTGGTGCTATAAACTTAAAATTGTTTTTGAAATACATATAGTATCTAAAAGACGGCCCAATAATTTAATTTCTATACATTTAAAATATTTTCATTCGTATGAAATCCGTCTATCTGCATATGAAGCAAATGCTATCTATCGGGGCTTGTCTGCTGTGCCTCCATGCGCCTGCACAGCAGCAGGGCAAAACAGAAAATGTAATCCTCGTGACACTGGATGGCTACCGCTGGCAGGAGCTTTTTGGCGGGCCTCAAAAAAAGATCTACAAGACAAAGAAGTACACCAAAGACCTGGCTACTATCAAGAGCCAGTACTGGGATGCAGACCCTGTGAAAAGCCGTGAAAAGCTGATGCCCTTTATGTGGGGCACGATAGCAAAGAATGGCCAGGTATATGGCAATAAGAAGCTTCACAATAAAGTGACCCTGACTAACGGGTATAAGTTCTCCTACCCGGGCTACAACGAGATACTGACCGGCTGGGGTGACCGCCGTGTGAATAGCAACGACTATCCTGACAACCCCAACTCAAACATCTTTGACTTTCTGAAGGCGAAAGGTTTTGACGGCAAGATGTTTTGCGCAGGTACCTGGGATGCTTTCCCGCGTATCATCAATACAAAGCGTAACGGCGTACCGGTCTTTGTCAATATGAAAGCTGAGGCTAATGGCGGTATCCATATCAATGGTGTCAATGTAGACGAGTGGCATACTACGATACCGGCACACAATCCTTATGCGAAGACAGATACCTTCACTTACAAGTTTGCAAAGGAATACATGCAGCGCTACCATCCGCGGTTTTCCTTCATCGGCTTTGATGAGACAGACGATTTCGCACATGGTGGCGAGTACGATGCCTACCTCGGCACAGCGCACACGCTGGATGCATACATCAAAGACCTGTGGGATTTTGTGCAGAGCGACCCGCAGTACAAGGACAAGACCACTATCATAGTGACCTGCGACCACGGGCGTGGCGATATACCCAAGCTGGAGTGGCGCCACCACGGCCATGTGATGGGCGCAGAGTATATCTGGATAGCAGCTATGGGCCCCGGTGTAGAGGCGCTGGGAGAGATCAAAGCCAAAGAGCACCTGCATCAAAACCAGATAGCTGCTACGATAGCAGCGCTGCTGGGCTATGAGTACAAGCCTGACCACTATGCAGGAGCGCCTATCAGGTCTCTGACCGGTCAGAAATAAGTGCCACTCTAGGACTGCAGTGCAGCATAGATATAAGGCGTGAGGCGAAAGGTAACAGATGAGGGCTGCTTCACTACCTTGCCCTGGATGGCGGCACGGAGCATATCCCAGTTTTTCTTTTCCAGGTCTACCCTGTAGGAGGTGAAATTCCTTCGTACGAACTTCATAGCGGCTTCCAGTTTGCCGGAGGCAAGTGCATAGTCCCGCTCTCCTATCATGATGAGCAGCTCCAGATAGCGGAGCATGAGGTCATGATCATTGTATTCACGGCTGGTGTCCAGGCTGTAAAACTCATTGAGGTGCTGGCTAAATGCCCGCGTATCGCCCTGCATATAGGCGCGCAGGCAGAGCAGGTAGGCCAGCTTGTAGTACAGCGCGCGCTCCGTAGGCATCTTCTTATACTGCTCCAGCCTCCTGTTGAATGCCGCCTTGTCACCCGTCAGAAAGTGCCAGGTACAGATCGCAATGATGGCCTCTGTATCATAGAGCAGGCCGTGCCGGCCTATCGCCTCGTCTACCTTCCTGATGTGGTTCTGCGGGTTGTCTCTGGTCTCATACTCCACATGAAAACTGAGCACATTGAGCCAGGCGGCATTGATCGTGTAGAGGATCATCACATCACCGCTACGGGTGATCAGGTCCAGCATCTCTGCCAGTATATCACTGGCGCGGCGCAGATCCGTTTTATATTTTGTATAGAGTACAAAGAGTGAGTGCAGCGCGTTGAAGACCGGTATGTGGTGGCCTGTCAGCCGGGCCTGCTTCAGCAGGGCGGTCATCTTCTGTGCATAGCTGTCAAAGTCTTTTTCCTTCAGGTCTCCCTTCTCTATGATAGCCATCTGTACGATCACCTCACGGTCTACCCTGACATATGCCAGGTGGCGCTCTGCATTTTTCAGCGCCTTGTCTTTGATAGCCTTCATGCGTGGCACATCACACTTGGCATAGGCCACCAGCATATCCAGGCTGTGCAGCTCATTGAGTACATTCCACCAGCCCTGGCGGTCGTACTCAGCCTCCAGCTTTAGCCGCAGCTTGCTGGCATGTACATCCAGCCCACGGCGGTAGAGCACATTAGTGAGCAGCAGGTCGTCATATGAATTGACCATATGCTGCTTGATCACGGCATATATCTCGTCTTTAGCCAGCGAGAGGTTTTTGAAATAGGTATTTTCACTGATCCCAAAGCGCTTTTGCAGTTGCTCCTTGCTGATGTCAGGATCATCTATCACAGCCTTTATGAACTTGAACAGGCTGGCATCACTTTCCCTCGCCTTTTGGTCCAGAGTAGCCTTCTCCTGTGGTGATAGCGTCTGTATCAGTTCCTGTATCATATGATCTCAGCAAAGTAAGTAATCGGCATATCTGTCCTTTCCGGTGGCCTGCAGCCGCAGTATTTTTGCGGTCGGATATAGCCATAAAGGACAACTATTTTCCTAAAACGTCCGGTCGTTTTTTTCAACAAAACGGCGGGTACCCGTGTATTGCTTAATTTTTTAACAAAAATACAACTACCATGAAAAAGAATCTTTTACACCTGCTCGTAGCTAGCTGTGCGCTCATCCTGCCCGGCCTGACGGCCACTGCTCAGTGGCAGCATGTGGGTGCGCCAAACTTTGCCGCAGGAGCGGTGAAATACACCTCTATGGTCCTCGCAAAGGATACACCGGTCGTGGCATTCCGGGATAACTCAGCGGGTGGTGCCGGCAAGGTGACCGTGATGCGCTATGATGGCAATGGCTGGGGCAGCGTGGGCAATACGGGCTTCACTACTAATCGTATCAAAGATGTATCACTGGCAGCAGACAGCGCCACGGGCCATCTGTATGTAGCATACATAGACTCAATAGATGGCATACATGTAGACCAGTATGACGGGACTACCTGGAGTAACGTAGGAGGTACAGGATTTGTGAGCAATGTGCAGGCCGATGAGATCAAGATGCTGGTGGCCGGAGACGGCACGCCCTACATAGGATACCTGGATGCCAACCATAGCTATAAGGCCAATATGATGAAATATGCCGGCGGTAGCTGGCAGCAGGTGGGCCTTGCCAATTTCTCGACTCAGAGTAGTACATGGGTAGACTTTGCCATAGACCACTATGGTACTCCCTACGCTGTATCTGAATATACGGCCAACCCAGAGCTGATAGAGGTCAGTAAATTTGATGGCAGCTCGTGGGCAGCCGTGGGCACCGTAGGATTTGACACTGCCTCATACGCTACCCAAGTAGCCCTGGCCATAGGCCCCAATAATCAGCCATACGTAGCAGTGAGCTACCACAATAACCACTATCCCATAAAAGTGTGGACGTATAATGGCGCGTGGAGCCTGATAGGTGGCCAGGCAGCCACTGCGGCCTATGCTGCGGACGTAGACCTGGCTGTGAACAGCCTGAACCTGCCTGTGATATCATACGCAGACTACAATGGCAGCTACCAGCAGTCTGTAAAGTACTATAACGGCTCGGCATGGATACAGCTAGGCTCAGCAGATTTTACCAGCGGTGAGGCAGACTTTGGCTCGCTGGCTATCAATAGCCGGAATGATGTGTACCTGGCATACGAAGACTATAGCAATAGCTACGGTGCCACGGTAGATGTATACCTGCACAATGTAGGCGTGCATGAAGTAGCGGGCCTGAAGAGCTTCACCCTGTATCCCAATCCATCTAAGGGCAAATACCGGATCAGCTACCAGCCGGAGCAGACTGGCGCGGTGAGCCTGATGGTATCAGATATGACCGGCCGCACGGTACTGCAAAAGACAATGAGCGATAGCAATGGTACAGAGGAGATAGACCTCACCGGCATGGTGTCCGGTGTATATGCTCTGCAGGTCAAAACAGCTACAGGCATGGAAACCCGCCTGCTGGAGCTGCAATAAAAAGTTTGTGTGGTAAATGTAAAAGCCGGGGGTGACTCCGGCTTTTTGCTTTGCGGCGAGAAGTTTTGGGCTACCTTTATCGGACTATGGTCCGACGTGTACCTGAGTATATCCTGTGGCTGCTGCTGGTACTACCTGCATGCCTGCTATATACAGACAATACAGCTGACTGGGGTGATGACTGGGCCGGGTACTATACCGAGGCCAGCCATGTGGCCCATGGGCTCCCTATCGGCCAGACACACTATCGCTTTTTTGACTACAATGACCACTATGCTCCGCCGTGCTACCCCGCAGGCTATCCGCTGCTACTGGCACCTGTAGTGGCGCAGACCGGACTCAATATGGAGGCGCTGGGATGGTACATGAGCCTGTGGACAGGACTCTGGATAGCGCTATCAGCCACCTTTATCAGGCGACGCCTGGGCATAGTAGCAGCCATATGCGGCACAGGTATCTTTTTGCTGAGCCCGTATATGCTGGAGACAAAAGGGCGGCTATGGTCAGACATTCCATTCTCCTTCTTTGTACTGGCGGCGCTGTGGATGTACCAGAGCCGGTCGCGGCCCGTGTATGCCATAGCCTCCGGGCTCTGCATGGGTATAGCCATCGCCATGCGCAGTGCAGGTGCAGTAGTACTGCTGGCTGTGTGTATCGACGCCGGCCTGGCATACGCCGCGGAGCGCCGGCGGCTATCTCTATGGTCCCTGCTCATCGTCATGTCCGGTGCGGCCCTGGCCATACTGGCAGTGCGGCTACTCTATCCTGTGCCTTCTGATAGTTATTATGCCCGTCAGTTGGGCACAGCTACGTGGGGCAGCATTGCGGCCAATGCGCATACTTACCTTCTGAGCTTTGACCACTACATAGCGGGTGGCTCGGCCATGCTGACATCTGAGGTACATACTATCACCTGGCTGATGCTGGCAGGCATCATCACAGGCATGGTGACCTGGCAGCAGGAGCGCCTGCCGGCGCTCACTATAGTGCTGATGCTGGCGCTGATCATCATATTCCCGGATACTCAGGATATGCGGTATATGATCCCGCTATTGCCCCTCATGGCCCTCTACATACTGGCTGCTCTACGAGCCCTGTATGGTCGTGTAGGCCGTATAGCCTATCTGGTGCCTGTGCTGCTACTGGTTTGGACCGGGCTGCTGCATGCAGATCAATACCGAACCCTATGGCACCGGAGGCAGAGCCCACATACTTATGGACCATTTACAGCGGCTTCGCAAAAGGGACTGGCAGAGATCAGAGATATGATACCCGGGCGCAGCCTCCTCCTCTGCAGGTGGCCCCGTGTAGCAGGATTGCTGACAGATCGTGACTGCTGCGTGATACCGGAGGGTGACCTCGCGCATCAGCTCACCAGTCTGAGCATGGCCCGGCCAGACTATGTGCTCTCTATAGAGGAGCGAGATGCAGAAATGACCGACCGCATAGCCGCAGCTCACGGAGATAGTATAGTATATAATGCCAATGGCTTCCGGCTATACCACTGCCGGCCTTGGCCATAGCTACTGTCAATCCTCTTTCTTCACACCCTTCTTTTTGATAAACTCGGCCAGCTTGATCTTGAAGCCTACATTCAGCACGCGACCCTCCAGTGGCGCGTAGACCTCATTGAAGCGCGGCGTATGGAACGTAGGATCGGCAAAGACCACCGGGCCGTAAGACGTCTGGCGGATATTGAGGATGTTCTCAAAATTGGCAAAGACATTGAACCACCGGAACATGACCTGTGCGTTCATACCCATCTCCCAGATGGGGTGAGTGGCCGTACCATCGCTCAGATACTGGGAGCTATAGTAGTACGCGTCCAGGCCTATCATAAAGCGGTTTCGCCAGGTGTAGCTGGCCAGTATGGAGACGATATGCTTGGAGGTGAGTGGCGAGATACTGCGTATATCATTGATCTTTTGATTCTGGTCCTGCAGTGTGTAGGTGAAGAAAAGGTCTGCGCCGCGATAGCCCAGCTTGAAGGACGTCTCCATACCTGCCGCCTGTATGTAGCCATTGCCATTGTGGTAGGACAGGTGCACATTAGTGGTATCCACTACCAGCGGATGCAGGATGCGGGTGAAGAAGAACAACTCATTGAACTCAAAGCGCCAGCCGTTTTTCAGCGCAGGTTTGACCGCCAGGTCAAAGGTGCCACCCGCAGATATCTCGGCACGTACAGAGTCTCCTATAGGCAGTACATGGCGATAGTTGGCCTCCTCTGCCTCATCCTGAAAGACGGTAGGCAGTTTGTAGCCCATCCCAAAATTGAAGCGCGTGCGGAATATCTCATTCCACTGCTGCTTCCAGGCAAAGTGTGGCAGTACCAGCGGGCCGCGCTTCTGATTGTAGTCCAGGCGCAGGCCACCCTCCAGCGTAGTGGTCTTAGTGACTTTAAACTCCTCCTGTACAAAAAGTCCTCCTGTCAGATAATAGTAGTCCCGGCGTACAGTGGCTGTATCGTTTTCGTGAAAGCCATCTGTCTTGAAATCCATCCCTACCACGATGTCATGCTTGCCTATATGCCGGTGGTAGTGCGCCTCACTGACGGTAGAGAACTGATGACCGCCAAAACCATAATCAAAAATGGTAAGCTGACGATTGAAGTAGGCAGTGCTATTGCGCACTACTATATTCCCTTTATCTCCGAGGCTATATTCAAACCTGAAGTTGGTGCCATAGCGGTAGGACCTATTGCTCTCCAGATAGTCGTAGATGCTATCCCGCTGGCCTGCTATGGCCTGCATGGCCCCTCCCCTCCTTTGCTCCCAGGCATAGTTAAATCCTACCTGTAGCTTAGCCTTCTGGCTGGGATAGAAATAGAGCTGTGGCGAGATAGACCAGCGGCGTAGCTGCGGCACATCTGAGAAGTGATCATGGTCCCAGTCAAAGGCCCGCTGATCGCGAAACTGGGTGATGAGGCTATAGGCAAACCACTTGATCTTCTGGCTGGCGTAGGCTGCAGCGTCCTGAGACTTTGTATTCTCTACGTTGTACAGCACATTAAACTCCGGATTCTCTGACGGCTCTTTGGAGATCAGGTTGATGACACCCGCTATGGCATCGCCGCCATAGAGCGTGGACGCGGGCCCCTTGATGATCTCTATCTGGCGCAGGTCCATAGGCGGTATCTGTGCGATACTGAGATTCTGAGAGAGGCCACCGAACAGCGGAAAACCATCCTTGAGTATCTGCACGTATTTGCCCCTGAGCCCCTGCAGACGGATATTGAAAGTACCCGAACTGGCAGACGTGCGCTGTATCTGCACACCGGGCTGCTCCTTTACCGCGTGAGAAATGTCGGATGGCTTGTCTGTAGAGCGCTCCTCTACCTCGTCCTGCCCTATCACCTCTACGCGGGTGGGCAGGTCGTCTACATTTTGCTTGGTGCGGGTAGAGACGACTACTATCTCCTCTATCTCCTGCTGAGAGGTGGAGAGATTGATATCCGTCGTATCGCCGGCTTTCTGCGGAGCGGTGACTGTCAGCTTCCTTTTGAAATAGCCCACCATAGATACATGCACCTCATGCGGACCGGCTTTGACCGCCGGGAACTGGATCAGCCCGCTGGAGTCGGTCATGCCCGTGAGGCTATCTACAGTGACGGCTGCGCCCTCCAGCGCCTCGTGTGTCTCCACATCGCGCACGCGCACCGTCAGTGGCGTCTGGGCATAGCCAGTCATGCCACCGAGGCACATCAGCGTGAGGAGGATATATCTCATAGAGCGCACTTGCTCTAAATTGCAATACATATTCTTGACTTTAAAATGGTAAAAAGAAAAAGAGTGCACAGGCATGGGGCCTGCGTCCTAAATGGGTCAGGAGCGCTGCCGCCCCTGACCCGTATCTGAGCATCTGATCAGTCGCCCTGATGGGTACTGACCACCCGGCCATCAGCAGAGAGGCGCAGTTCTGTCACCTTGCCTCCCTTTGAGAGCTCGGCCTCGTAGAGTTTGCCCTCCGGGGTCTCTACTACCTCTGCTTCTTTTAGCTTATAGTCTTTGTATTGTTGTACGATGACCTCCAGTACGGCAGGCGGCAGGTCTGTGACCTTGACCTCCGTCTCGGTTTCCAGCCATCTGCCAGACTGGTCGTACTTAGCAGACATTTCTGTCTTACCGTTGTGGAATTCACATTCGTATTCCGTGGCATTTTCTTTCTCCCATTTCTGTTTTGCAGCATTGGGGAATTTAGCATGGAATGCGTCTGCCACTACCTGTGGCACTGATACTGCAGCCCGTGCTGCCACCCGGACCGTGCAGCATATAGCCACAGCCCAGATCATTATGATCTTTGTCATTATTATTTGATTTGAATGAAATAAACTTTGCCGCGCACCTGTACTGACAGATGTGCATGGTACTTTGGTTTATGACACTCAGGCGATGGGTGGGCGGAAGATAGAGGCGATGTAAGAAGATATGTACACCTGCTCTGTGGCGGGTGCGAAAACACGAGGTATAGGAATGACAGGCTTGTCAAGCTTCGCCACAAAGCGCTGGACCGTATAGCTGACCTGCAGCTGGGAGTGGTAGGCCACCGGCACGTGAGGCTTGTCATCTTCCTCAGCGTCATCATGATCGGCACCCTCCAGCAGCTGGCCTATAGCTGAGACATGCTCTGTGAGAAACTCAAAAACATTCAGGTCGGGGTCCTCTGTATCGCGGCAGTGGCGGTACATATCCGGCAGCTCCTTCATACAGGAGAAATCTCCCATAGGAAAGAGGACCACCCCGGCGAGGTAGAATGCAAATAAGAATATGGTAGCTGGTTTTCTCACCTGTCTCACGAAGGAAACGAATATCAGGACAAAAGTAACAGCTTTTAAGGTTAGATAACTTTTTGACTCGGTTTACGCAATTTTGAGCTAATTTTGCGCCTGCAAAAAAGGCGCTAAACGGCGCCATCAGTATGAAAAAGACTCACATCGTTTTATTGGTGCTCATGGCGGTAGCAGTGGGCGTCATCATAGCCATGTCGGCAGATTTTACTACGTATGCAGACTTCACTCAGGCACTGGCCAAGCCTGACAAAGTAGTGAAGGTGGTAGGCTACCTGGCCAAGGACAAAGAGATCATCTACGATCCGCAGAAAGATGCCAACTACTTTGCCTTTACCATGACGGACAAAGCCGGCAATGCACAGCAGGTCTGGTACAAGGGCTCAAAGCCACAAGACTTTGAAAGGTCTGAGCAGGTGGTGATCACCGGTCATATGGAGGGTCAGATGTTTCACGCCTCTGAAATACTACTCAAGTGTCCGTCTAAGTACGTGAATGACCAGATCGTGCTGAAAGAGAAGCCTAGCGCTTAGTCGGGAGATTCCCAATTTTTATCACAGAGTTCACAAAGGATTGAGTAAAACAGCCATTTGAGTGCACAGAGTGTTTGAGCTCTTTGTGTCCTCAAACTAATTAACTCTACAAGTATATATGCTTTGTGCCCTCTGTGAAAAGTATTTAGCTCCTATTTATACAGATCGCTCTTCATCACGCCCCATTTGCAGAGCATATGCGTGAGGGATACTTTGAGGCAGCCGATGCCGTAGGTCATACTGCGGGAGAAATTGATAGACGATGCCTCGTCAAAATATTTGGTCGGGCAGGTCACCTCTCCTATTTCGTAGCCTTTGTAGAATATCTGCGATACCATCTGATTATCAAATACAAAGTCATCGGAGTTAGCATCCAGGTTCAGGTCGCGGATCACTTTGGCAGAGAACGCTCTATAGCCGGTATGATACTCCGATAGTTTCTGGCCGATGAGGATATTCTGAGTAAAGGTTAGCATCCGGTTAAAGATATACTTGTAGGTAGGCATACCTCCTTTAAGGGCCCCCTTGCCGAGGATACGCGATCCAAAAACCACCGGATACACATCATTGCCGATGATGGAGATCATGGCCGTGAGCAGCAGCGGAGTGTACTGATAGTCCGGGTGCAGCATGATGACGATATCGCCGCCTATTTCCAGCGCCTTCTTATAGCAGGTCTTCTGGTTGCCGCCGTAGCCTTTATTCTTATCATGCTTGATCACATGCTGGATGCCTATCTTGCGACCCAGTTCTGAGGTGCTATCCTTACTGGCATCATCTACCAGTACCACCTCGTCTACCAGGTCGAAGGGTATCTCTGCATAGGTCTTTTCAAGTGTTAGCTCAGCATTATAAGCCGGCATGACTACCACTACTTTCTTGTTTTTGTACATATTTTCAGCTTTAGCCTATCCACACCTTTGGAGTGTTTCGAGGGGTAAAACAGCAGGCAAATCTTAAATTAGCGCCCAAATTTAAAAATATTGAGGATACTCATCCTTCTAAACCGCATCCCCTGGCCGCTGAATGACGGCGGTGCTATCGGGGCCTATCACTTTGTGAAAGGCTACGCCGATGCCGGCTGCGAGGTGACCTGCCTGGCTATGAATACAGCCAAACACCACGTAGACCTCAAAGAGACGGGTCATGCCTTCGGCAATGTCAGTGAGTTTATCAGCATAGATGTAGACAATCGCATCAAACCGGTAGACGCGGCGCTAAACCTCCTGACCCCGCGGTCCTACATCATGGAGCGCTTTGATAGCGACGCCTACCGTGCAGCCCTTGTGGCGCTTTTGAAAAGAAAGGAATTTGATGTCATACATGTGGATGGGCTTCCGCCATGCCTGTATATAGGCACCTGCAGGGAATATAGTAAGGCCAAAATAGTGCAGCGCGCGCATAATGTAGAATACAAGATCTGGGAGCGCGGTGCCGTGGCCGATAGTAATCCGCTGAAACGCTGGTACCTGGGCATACAGGCCGCAAGACTGAAAAGCTTTGAGCGGGAGGCGCTGGGCAAGGTAGACACTGTGCTGGCCATCAGTACGGAGGATGAAGGCTTCATAAAAGAACTGCAGCCTGCGGCAAAGACGATCATCGTGCCTGCGGGAATGGATATAGATGAGAGTATGCCGGCTATACAGCCTCCGGGTGTCAGCCTCTTCTTCATAGGTGCGCTGGACTGGCTGCCCAACCTGCAGGGGCTGGAGTGGTTTCTGCGGGATGTGTGGCCCCGTGTACACGCAGCCTACCCAAACCTGAAGTTTCACATAGCGGGCAAGAAGATGCCGCAGCAGTTTTATAGCTTTGGCAATATGAATGTAGTAGCACATGGCGAGGTACCCTCTTCTGTGGGCTTTATCAATAGCCACTCGGTGCTGCTCTCGCCGCTGGTATCCGGCAGTGGTGTGCGCATCAAGATCATAGAGGCGATGGCCATGGGCAAGGTAGTGCTCTCCACGGCAGTATCTGCAGAGGGCAGCGGAGCCACACATGACCGCGAGATACTGATAGCCAATAGCGCCGAAGAATACATCGCCCAGATAGGAAGGCTTGTAAATGAGCCTCAGCTGATGGCTCGCCTCTCGCGCAGCGCACGTGAGTTTGCAGTGGAGCGGTTTCAGAATAAGAAGATCATATCGAGATTGCTGGACTACTATAAGACGCTATGCTCCTGACGCTGCAGATCATATACTGGGCCTGTATGCTGCTGCTGCTGCACTCCTATGTGCTGTATCCGCTGCTGCTGCGTGTATTTGCCTCCGACCAAAAAGACAATGAGGTGGTCTACAGCCGGGAGGAGCAGCTACCGAGGGTATTTATCCTGATGTCGGCCTATAACGAGCAAAAGGTGATCCGCGAGAAACTGGACTCCGTGCTGGATACTTCCTACCCGCTGGACAGGCTGGCCTTCTGCATCGGCTCTGATAACAGCTCTGACGCTACCAATGAGATCATCAGCGGCTATGCTGCGAAATACCCTCAGATCCGATTCACCCCCTATCACGAGCGCAATGGCAAAAGCGGTGTCCTTAATAAGCTCTATACACATCTCAAAGCACAAGGCATCGAGGACAGCGATGTTTTTATCCTGACCGATGCCAATGTCTTCTTCACCCGCGACTGCGTCTATGAGATGGTGAAGCACTTTAAAAATCCGTCTATCGGCCAGGTAGGGGGCAATGTGCTGAACAATGGCCAGCGCGAAGATGGCATCTCTGTGCAGGAGGCCACCTATATCCAGCGCGAGAATATGATCAAGTACCGCGAGGGCCTGGCCTGGGGCGCGATGATGGGTGCCTTTGGGGCTTGCTATGCTATGCGGGGGGACTGTTTCTCTCCTATCCCGCCCAACTTTCTGATGGAGGATTTCTACATCAGTATGAGCATACTGCAGCAGGGCAAGAAGGCCATCTCTGAGTTTCAAGCGGTCTGCTATGAGGATGTATCCAATGAAGTGACGGAGGAATTCAAACGCAAGACGCGCATCTCTACGGGCAACTGGCAGAACCTGGGCGTGTACTGGCAGCTGCTCTTTCGTTTCGATGCAGTGGCCTTTGCACTGCTATCGCATAAGGTGCTGCGGTGGATGGGGCCATTCATCATTCTGCTGATGCTGGCGGCTAGCGGCATACTGATGCTGTCTATGCCGCTGTATAGTGTGCTGTTTGTGGGATTGGTTCTATTCTGCCTCTCACCTATCGCTGAGACCCTGCTAAAGCGCCTGGGCATCCATATCGCGCTCCTGCGCTTCATTGCCTATTTCAACCTGATGAACCTCGCGCTGTTGTATGGCTTCTATAAATACCTGACAGGTGTGCAGACGAGCGCCTGGAGCCCGACGAAGCGGAATGTGTGAGAGTTACAGAAATTTACCATCGGGGTCACGGCTGGTGTGAAAGACTGCGGATACGATGACCTCATTACCCACAATTTTATATAGAACAACGAACGGAAATCTATTGATCAAAGCTTGACGATATTCACCCTTTACTACAGGAAAATGTTGAGGATACTTCTCAAGATAAGTGAGCATTTCCTCCAATTCATCCCCAAAGCGTTCTCCGAGTCCAACACTTTGTTCCTCGTAATAATCATAGGCATTTTCCAAGTCGGCTAAAGCTTTAGACTTAACTATCAATTTGTAAGTCACTTGCGCTTTGATTTTAGCCTTTCCCTAACTTCCTCAAGAGTATATGATGCGCTGCCACCTTCCCTATCGTCCCTTTCTCTATCTCTGAGTTCGGCCCATTGCGCTTCAGATAATTCATATTGCTTAACAGTAGGCTTCACCAGTGTCAGAATAGCTTCTAATACTTTCTCATCAGCTTGCTCTACATAGCCATGCACTTCATTCCTCAGATCTGATGTTTTCATTTCCTTTGCTTTCTACTAAAATACGAAAAATACAGCGGCCATTCAAAAACATCATTATTGCGGAATTCAGAGCCCAATGGGACACTTAAATTAATATATAACTGTATAATTAATTAAAAACTGAGCAGTGGCGCGGGTTTCAGCCTATACCAAACCGAGGTAGACATCTATAAAAATAAATGCCCGCTATTTCACAAATTTGCCCCCGCATTATTTCAACGTCAGGCTTGCGCTCAGCCGCAGGCATAAAATATAACAGTAATGAAATCACAACTGAACACGATAGAAGAAGCTATCGCTGATATCAAGAAAGGAAAACTGATCATCGTAGTAGATGACGAGGACCGCGAGAACGAAGGCGACTTTGTGACGGCTGCGCGCAATGTGACACCGGAGATCATCAACTATATGTCTAAAGTAGGGCGCGGGCTGATCTGCGCACCGGTGAGCAAGGCAATAGCAGACCGCCTGAACCTCAGCCTAATGGTAGGCAGCAATAACTCTGCACACGAGACGGCATTTACTATCTCCATAGACCTGCGCGGCCACGGCTGCACTACGGGTATCTCTGCGCATGACAGGTCCAAGACCATCCACGCCATGATAGATCCTAAATACCGTCCTGAGGAGCTTGCGCGGCCGGGGCATATCTTCCCGCTCATAGCCAAGGAGGGTGGCGTGCTGCGCCGTACCGGACACACCGAGGCTACAGTAGACCTGGCGAGGCTGGCGGGATTTGAAGAGGCGGGCGTACTGGTTGAGATCATGAATGAAGATGGCACGATGGCGCGCCTGCCGGACCTGCTGAAGATGGCCAAGAAAGAGAAGCTGAAGATCATCTCTATCAAAGACCTCGTAGCCTACCGCATGAAGCACGAGCGCCTGATCACCAAGGAGGAGACCGTGCACATGCCTACAAAGTACGGTGACTTCAAACTCATAGCCTACTCTCAGATGAATAGCGGCGATGTACATATGGCGCTGGTGAAAGGCACGTGGAAGAAAGACGAGCCTGTGCTGGTGCGCGTGCACTCCAGCTGCGCTACTGGAGATATACTCGGCTCTATGCGCTGCGACTGCGGCGATCAGCTCCATGCCGCCATGCAGCAGATAGAGAAGGCGGGCAAAGGCGTGGTGCTCTATATCCAGCAGGAGGGACGTGGCATAGGGCTGATCAATAAGCTGCACGCCTACCGCCTGCAGGAGAAAGGCAAAGATACAGTAGAGGCCAACCTCGCGCTGGGCTTCAATATGGATAACCGCGACTACGGTGTGGGCGCGCAGATACTGAATGACCTCGGCATACAGAAGATGCGGCTGATGACCAATAATCCCAAGAAGCGCGTAGGCCTGATAGGGTATGGTCTGGAGATAGTAGAGAATGTGGCGCTGGAGGTACACCCCAATCCGCACAATCTCCGCTACCTGGAGACCAAGCGCGACAAGATGGGCCACGAGATCCTGAAGCCTATGGCAACTGTAAAGCTGAAAGGTAAAGCGAAAGAAAAAGTAGCCGAAGTAGTGAAAGCCAAAACAAAGAAGGCCGACAAAGCAAAAGCCGTAAAAGCTGATAAGCCTAAAGTGAAGAAGGCTGAAAAGGGTAAGAAGAAAAAGGCGAAGTAGTGTACTTGCACTATTTCCATATTCTTATTAACTTAGGAGACAATAATGGAACTCAGAGAAGAAATAAAGCACATCGTAGACGAGCTGCCAGACAATATACTGTCTGACTTACTAAAGCACATGGAGAAAATCAAGGCTGCCGCGTCAGATTCGCATGACCTAGAGCAGTACCTGGATAAGATACTGGCCGAGGACAACAACTTACTCAAGCGCCTGGCACAATGATCCATATCGCAGAGGTACTTCGTATCCATGAGAAACTCATAGAAGTGTATGATGGCTCACATGGTGTGCGCGATGAGAACCTTTTAATATCAAGCGTCAATAGGCCCTTTTCAGGTTTTGGGGATAATGAATTCTATCCATCGCCTGCGGAAAAAGCTGCTGCTATCTTTGAAAGTATTGTCAAAAATCATCCTTTTATTGATGGCAATAAGCGCACGGGCTATTATTTGCTCAGGGCAATGCTGCTGCTAGGCAACGAAGACCTGGCGGCGTCAGAAGATGAAAAGTATGACTTTGTTATCCTTGTTGCGTCCGGGAAAATAGAATATCCTGCCATTTTGAATTGGATCAAAGCGAATACTGTCTCTTTGTGAATCCACGCGACATACGCATAGCAGACTATACCTACGCGCTACCTGATGACAGGATAGCTAAGTACCCTCTGCCCGACCGCGACTTGTCTAAGCTACTGCTGTATAAGGATGGTAACATCTCTGAAGATATATACCGCAACATCGCTGAGTATATACCTGCCGACTCCCTTGTGATCTTCAATGATACAAAGGTGGTGCATGCTCGGCTTTTGTTTCCGAAGGAGACCGGCTCTACGATAGAGGTCTTCTGCCTGGAGCCTGATGAACGGTATGCCGATATCACCACAGGGATGATGCAGACGCAAGAGGTCTACTGGAAGTGCCTGGTAGGCAAGGCAGACAAGTGGAAGGAGAAAGCGCTGCATCTCCATTTCCCGGAGCATAACATCTCGATCACCGCCTCTATCGTGGAGAAGCTGAGTGACTGCTACGTGATACGGCTGCAGTGGGGTACTGACGCGACCTTTGCGGAGATACTCTATCTGGCTGGTGCCGTGCCGCTACCCCCCTACATCAAGCGCAAAGCCGATAAGGCCGATAGCGACACCTACCAGACCATCTACAGCAAAGTGGAAGGATCTGTGGCTGCGCCTACTGCAGGGCTCCACTTTACAGAGCGGATATTTGATGACTTTCGCACGAAGGGTATCCACTGGGATTTTGTGACGCTGCATGTCGGGGCGGGAACCTTCAAACCGGTAAAGGCTGACGTAATAGCAGACCACCAGATGCATGCAGAGTGGCTGGACGTCCCTGTGACGCTCATAGAGAAACTGCGTGACGCCATAGCCGGCAGGCGCAATATAGTGGCCGTAGGTACTACAGCCACGCGCACGCTGGAGAGCCTCTACTGGATCGGAGCCAAAGTGCATGCTAAGCCGGATACGGAACCATCTCAACTAGCCGTGAAGCAGTGGGATGCCTACGAGACGAATGGCTCTCTCCCTACTGCTGAGGCGCTGGAGGCCCTCCTATCCTACCTCCACCGGCATGACCTGGACCGTATCATCACTCGTACACAACTGCTCATAGCGCCGGGATACAAATGGCGCATAATTCATGAGCTAGTCACTAACTTTCACCAGCCTGATAGTACGCTGCTGCTGCTGGTAGGGGCATTGGTAGGCGACGACTGGCGGCGCATATATGACTATGCGCTGGCGCATGATTTCCGTTTTCTCAGCTATGGGGATGGATGCTATCTGCGAACATCATCACCGCTAAAGCGCTAATGCGCAAAATGAGGTTATCCTCTCACATCAGAATATAGCCCTGATCTCGGCGCGACCTGTATGCACTGATTTATCTGTACCAGTCTGGCGGCCATCGTAGCTGAGCAGTAGCTGTATACTGGCAGCAAGACGCTGCTCAAAGCTGACATTCCAGACGAAGTTATTGCCATTCTTGAGGCCATCCAGCATAGCGTATTGTGCCTGCTCATTATCTACGGTGCCATTGTTGTACTTGATAGCTGAGTACGATGCCTTAGCACCTACAGTTGTTTTGTTGTGACGGCTAAATTTGAAGTCCAGGCCTACCTGATTGATCTGAGCTGTCTGTCCGCCATAGCTGGCCACTTCATTTCTTTTGAAACCAAAATAGTACGTAGCGGCCAGGCGTATGGAGCTCTGGAAGAGATAGCTCAGTTCATTGTTCGTCTCATTGTACTTGATGTTGTATTGCTGATCGGCATAAAAGTCTGATTCGTTTGCCTTGATACCATTGGTATATGAAGATTGCAGGTTGAGCTGCTTTACGATGTTCCATTTGAGCGTAGCACCTTGGGTCTGCGTGAGGTGGTTTTCCACTCCTGCGGTGAGTAGTGTACGGCTGCGTGCATAGTTGAAATCTATCTGCCCGCTTATCTTGGCACTCAGCCGGTTTATATAGAGGCTATTGCGACTATTCATAGTGAGGGATACGATATTGGTATCCATCTTTGTGGTAGGAAATGGATTGAAGTAATTTTCAGTAGCTACGCCTTTGCCGGCATAGATCTTTTTGGTCAGTTGCACGCTGGTGAAGAGCGAGAAGAGTGATACCGCTTTGGCAAAGCCGTGAGGATTTTTTAGCACAGCTGCCGGATTCAGATTGATCACCTCATTGAAAGTGGTCGTATTGACTGCATAAAAATCTGTAGTGGTGCTGAATGACCTGATATAGGAAGTATCGGTACGGTAGGTAGCAGGTACGAAATCCGAAAGCTGCTTGGGTTTAGACGGGTCTTTGCCTATCCAGATATAGTCGCCCGTATTGGTAGGTGACACCAGGTAGACCAATTGTACTTTTTGCTCACTGCCCGCTCCGAGTTCATACAGAGTAGAGGAGCGGAGCAGCCCCTTGGCTGCGGTCACCGTATAGTTGATACGACCCAGATAGTAGTTTTTCAGGTCCTGCGCCTGCAGGGTAGAGTCGCGCAGGTCCAGGCGGCGATAGGTCAGCGTCCAGTCTATGGTCTGCTGGCGCAGGGATACGATACTGCCTGACACATTGATAGTGTGCGCTATTTTCACGATGGGGCGCAGTGCATGGGCACTGGTCGGCTGCTCAGTGCGGAGCAGATACTCTACTTTAAACTGGTTTTTGGTAGTATCTGCAGAGCCGATGTAGGCGCGATAGTTTTGCCAGATATGTGAGAGCGCCGTATTGAAGGTATCTGTGTAATAGTCCTTATAGAGATTGACCTCGTGGTCAAATGTGATACCTGTCCTGATACCACCCAGCGCCTTAAACCGGTATGATACCTCGCCGCGAGGACGCACGAAGTCTGACTTGCCCTCCAGCGCATCAGAGTGCAGGTAGCTACTGTACAAGGTAAAGCTGAATCCCTTTTTGGCTAGCTGTGCGCTGATCACATTTTCATAACCCCGGTACGCAGTGTCGCGTATGAATGTGCGGAAGCGATAGTTGACGAATCCCAGCTGTGCCCAGGTATAGGTGATACCAGCTATACCGGTATGCTCATTGTAGGTCTGCGTAGAGCCGGTACCAAGATTGAAATCACGGGCAAACTCCACATTGCGAAAGCGCTGAATAGGGTTGAAATGATTCTGCACAAATTCATAACTGGCCTCTATATCTACCTTTTCCTTTACTACACCTGAGTCAGCCTTGGTGACGATCTGACCCTTGTAGGCTACAGTACCCGCACCGCCGAGGTCATTCTTTTTATCCTTTGTAGAAAAGAGGTTGACGTTGTTATTACTCATAGCCACCTCACCGGTGATCACGTTATTCTTATTGATAGCATAGCTGCCCGAGAGTGTAAACATCTGGTGCATCTGTGGTGCGATCAGCTTGATGATAGGCAGGTACTGTCCGGTGGGCACTTTGACGGCTCCCGTATCATTAGTAGACAGGACCGGTGGCGAGTACGCAAAGACACGGCCATTGGCTGTATTCACAGACGAGAGATAGGTGCCATTGCCTATACCTACATCTGCAAAGGTGATCGTATACCGGGCACGTACAGAGTCAGTGCTGTAGACATAAAAGGTGTCCGGCACATTGACAGTCGTGCTTAGGGCGGGCACATAGACATGATAGACGGTATCATGCCGCTCATAGAGGATACGATTGACATCATAGGACGCAGTATCTATACCGGTGTAGTACGCCCTGTCTACACTATCGCCTAGCGAGGCGAGGAAGGCTTTTTTATTGTCATCCAGTGTCTGCTGCTGGCTTTGATTTTTGCTATCCTGCTCTGTGTACATATCAAATACGACATTGCCCTTCTTATTCTTTGACGTCCAGTCAAAGCGTGCGTCGGCCATGGTGCGCTGGTAGCTCCGTTCAGAGTACTGAAACTCCACTATGATACGCAGATCAGCTGTGATGATACGACGTGGCGTGAAAGTGACCGTACCCAGATTGTAGTCTATCACATAGTCCTGACTGGCACCGCGGGTCAGTTTCTGCCCGTTGATAAAGACCTGCTCTGAGTTGGCCAGGATGATGATGTAGCTCTCTCCATCGGCTCCGAATAGCTTATAGGGGCCTTGATTGCCCTCTGTGATCGTCAGGGTATTGCGCGCAAACTTGCCTTTAGATATACCGGCTGCTACGTGTGCTTTCAGCATACCGTACTTCTTCAGATCAAAGAGTCCGTTGTACCCTCCGCCCTGCGCCTTTTTGGTATAAGACAGGAAGTGGTCCGGTGGGGAGTACATATCAAAGTCGCCCACTATGACAGTGTGATTGCCTTTGCGCAGTTGTATGAATATCTTGTCAAATTCCTGCACCTGCTGCGTATTGCCCTCAGGCTGTATAGGGATATTATTATCGGTGATAGCCGCAGTGACCTCCAGGTCACGGGCCAGCATGCCCTGCATCTGCAGGTTGAAAGCCGAATTGAGCACCACACTCTGATTGCTACCAAAGGAAAGGCCCCGGGAGAAGTTACCGTTATAGTCCAGCGAACCGAAGTCTATGAGTTTGTCAGGCGACACATCGGCCGGTACGTAGACGAATGGAGTGAGCGTGCGGTTGATATTGGCTTTCTGATAGGCCTTATAGTCTTTGTCAAAATACCTATTGGCAAAGGCATAAGGATAAGTGCGGAAGGAGGCGCTGACAGAATCCCCCGCAGGCTTCTTCTTCCATATCAGCAGGGACGAGAAGGGCAGTATGTCATAGTTTGACGTATCGAGTAGCTGGCCCTCCGGTCCGCGCAGCACCAGCGTGTGGGGTATGAGACTGAGGCTATCCAGTTTCACGGTATCCACATTCAGCGGGATACTACGGCTCCTCATATTGGAGGCATACTGCGCCCTGACCGTACCCAGCGCCATGCACATCAGGACCAATATGTAAATACGCCTCACCAAAATGAATACTCTAAAACGCGCTTTAGGCCTACAAATTACTAAACCAAGGCTAATAAAATGATGTGAGAATGAGGCGGTAATACACTACCGGCTGTGGAGGCACCTGAAATCAAAACAGTGATTACCTCTATACATGCGCCAGCATATCAGCAGTCATGCGTGGGAGGTCATACTCCGGCTGCCAGCCCCAGTCCTCGCGCGCATAGCTATCGTCTATGCTCTCGGGCCATGACTCAGCTATCTGCTGGCGAAAATCAGGCTGATACGTGACCTGAAAATCAGGGATGTGCTGCCTGATCTCTGCCGCCACGTCGCGCGGAGCAAAGCTCATACCGGCAAAGTTGTAAGAAGAGCGGATGCGTATCCGATCTGCCGGTGCCTCCATCAGCGCTATGGTGCCACGTATAGCATCCGGCATATACATCATGGGTAGCACGGTATCTTCTTTGAGGAAGCACTCGTATTGCTTCTTCTGCTTGGCCTCAAAATAGATATCTACAGCATAGTCTGTAGTGCCGCCGCCTGCTTTGGTCTTGTAGCTGATCAGGCCCGGATAGCGGATACTGCGTATGTCGAGGCCCTTTTTCTGAAAATAATAGTCGCCCCAGCGCTCACCGGCCTGCTTGCTGATGCCGTAGATAGTATTGGGCTCCATCACAGTATACTGCGGGGTATTGACGCGCGGTGTAGTAGGTCCAAATACTGCTATGGTAGATGGGCAGAAGACCTTAGACAGGCCGTCCTCCACGCTGACATCCAGGATATTTCGCAGGCCTTTCATATTGACCCGCCAGGCAAACTCGGGATTCTTCTCTCCGGTAGCGGAGAGAATAGCCGCCAGGTGGTATATCTGGGTCACTTTGTGCCGCCTCACTATGTCGTGCAGGCCGGGCTTGTGCAGTACGTCTAGCCGCTCAAAGGGCCCTTCGGCCAGCTCGCCCGTCGCGTCTTTGAGATCAGAGGCGATCACGTTCTTGTATATCTTGCGTAGTGCGAGGACCAGCTCTGTCCCTATCTGCCCGCAGGCGCCTGTCACGAGTACCGTGTCACTTTCCATATCCTATCTCAGAAATTACAGGATCAAATGTAGAAATTAAATGATACGGGGTAGTTGTTAAGTAAGCTTAAGTCGTTAACAAGTTAATAATAAAACAGAAGGGGTGCGTTAGCAGACGGCGGCATCAGAAATGCGGCTGAAGCATTATCCAATTAATTTTATTTTTACCCCTGACCAATCCATATACCATGGCAAAGACAAAACCTGAGATAAAACACAAGTCCTCCAAGCCTGCCTCTACCGGTGCTCCCTCTCCTATCATGAAGTATCTGCCCTACATCGCGGCACTCGTCACGTTTATCGTGATCACGCTGATATTCTTTGGCCCGATGCTGCTGGATGGCAAAGTGCTGCCACAGGGTGATATCAATCAATATGAGGGCATGTCAAAAGAGATCAAGGATTTCCGCGAGGCGCATCATACCGAGCCGCTGTGGACCAACTCCATGTTTGGCGGTATGCCGGCCTTCCAGATCTCTACCGTCTACTCGGGCAATCTGGTCCAGTACGCAGAGAAAGCGCTGGGCATAGGCCTGCCGGAGTATACCGGCTATTTATTCATAGCCTGCCTGGGCTTCTATATCCTCCTGCTGGTATTGGGTGTGAATCCTTGGCTATCCATAGCCGGTGCTGTGGGCTACGCGCTGGCCTCCTACAACCTCATCATCCTCGAGGCGGGGCACAATACAAAAATGCATGCCATAGCGCTGCTGCCCTATGTGGTGGCGGGCTTTATGCTGCTGTGGCGAAGAAAATATATACTCGGCGCAGCAGTCAGTGCGCTGAGCTTCTCTATGCTGATCAGTGCCAACCACGTGCAGATAGCATACTACCTGTTTCTCACGCTGCTCATAGCGGGTGTCGTATTCCTGGTATTCTCTGTAGTGGAGAAAGACATCAAGCACTACGTGCTCGCCTTCGGCATATTCGGCGCCTGTGCGGGGCTGGGTGTACTATCAAACCTGAGCCTGCTCTGGACCACCTATGAGTATGGCAACTCGACCATACGCGGCAAGTCTGACCTGACCACCAATACGCAATCTAAAGGAGGCCTGGACCGCGACTATGCTTTCAGCTATAGCTATACTAAAGCAGAGGCATTCAACCTGCTCATACCAAACCTGATGGGCGGCTCCTCACAGCAGCTGCTGGATGAGGACGCCAAGACTGTACAGGCCATACGCGGGCAGACGCGGTACCTGCCAACGTACTGGGGTGACCAGCCGTTTACCTCCGGTCCATCATACATGGGAGCATTCATGATCTTTGTCTTCATACTGGGCCTGATCATTGTAGACGGACCATTTAAGTGGTGGCTGGGTATAGCGACCATGCTGGCTATCATGCTCTCCTTTGGGTACCACCTGGCATGGTTCAACAATGCTTTCTTTGATTTCTTCCCGGGATACAATAAGTTCCGCACCGTGACTATGTCGCTGATCATCTGCCAGCTCACTATACCGCTGCTGGCGCTGCTCACCATACAGCGGCTGCTCAATAGAGAAGTGAATAAAGAGCGGGCGCTGACGGGTGTCTACATCGCTGCCGGTATCACGGGCGGCATCTGCCTGATCTTTGCACTCTTTGGCGGTACGCTGATGAGCTTCTCCGGTCCCGGAGACAAGAGCCTGCCTGCAGACATCCTGCCATTCCTGAGAGAAGACCGCCAGGACCTGATGCGCAGTGATGCTTTCCGCTCCCTCATCATCATACTGCTGGGTGCAGGTGTGATGTGGGCACTGGTACAGGAGAAGCTGAATAAGAATATTGCTATCGCGGCTATCCTCGTGATCTGCCTCGCAGACTACATCACCGTGGGCAAGCGCTTTGTGAATGGCGATATGTTTACTGATAAGAATGAGCAGCAGAGCCGCTTTGCACCAAGCCCTGCAGACCAGCAGATACTGGCAGACAAAAGCCCGGACTTCCGTGTGTTCAATAATACGGTGAATACATTTAATGATGCCTCTACCTCCTATCATCACAAATCAGTGGGTGGCTACCATGCCGCCAAGCTGCGCCGCTACCAGGAGCTGATAGAAAACCAGATCAGCAAAAACAACATGGCGGTGCTGAATATGCTGAATACAAAATATGTGATACAGAAAGGACCATCGGGTCCCGTAGCGATCCAAAATCCCAGCGCCTGCGGCAATGCCTGGTTTGTAAATAAAGTACAGCTGGTGAATAATGCCGATGAAGAGATCAAGGCGCTGGATAATTTTGATCCGAAGCAAACAGCTTTTGTAGATAAGAAATTTGCCAATGAGCTGGGTGGCTATACCGGAGGCCGGGACTCTGCCTCTCAGATCACACTGACCAGCTATGAGCCTAACCACCTGATATACCAGTATACAGCACCGCAGCCGCAGCTGGCTGTCTTCTCAGAGATATACTACCAGCCGGGCTGGAAGGCTACCGTAGATGGCAAGGATGTACCGATAGTGCGTGCAGACTATGTGCTGCGCGCGGCAGTACTGCCGGCAGGCAGCCACAAGGTAGAGATGGTCTTTGAGCCTGCCTCCTACTTCACCGGAGAGAAGGTAGCCTATGCCGCCTCTACGCTGATCCTGCTCCTTTTTGCAGGGGGCATCTTCCTGGAGTTTAGAAACAATAAGAAGGGCAGCGATGACCTGCCGCATGCTGTGTAAGGCGGCCTGACACATGAAAAGAGTCCTCATCATCACGTACTACTGGGTGCCCGCGGGTGGTGTGGCTGTGCAGCGCTTCCTGAAGTTTGCCAGATACCTGCGCGACTATGGCTGGGAGCCGGTGATACTGACGGTAGAGAACGGCAGCTACCCCTATACTGATGAGTCACTGCAGGCACAGGTACCGGATGGTATCGCTGTGTACCGGACCAAGACTTTCGAGCCATTTGAGATATACAACCTGCTGCGTGGGCAGAAGGGCAAGACCGTGCCCCTGGCCGTAGCTACCGCTTCTAATCCCTCTCTCTTCCAGCGCCTGTCTGCCTATATCCGGGCCAATTTTTTCCTGCCGGATGCGCGGCGCGGCTGGAAGCCATACGCTGTAAAGAAAGCCTCTGAGCTGATCGCTTCAGGCCAGATAGATGCCATCATCACCACAGGGCCGCCACACAGCACGCACCTGATAGGCCAGGAGCTGAAGCAGCGATACGGGCTGCCGTGGCTGGCAGACTTTCGCGATCCGTGGACAGAGATATTCAACAATCAGTACCTGCCATTCACGCAGGCATCTATCGCGAAAGACAAAGCCTATGAGGCATCGGTGCTGCGCGATTGTGATGTAGCCACGGTGATAGGCGAAGGCATGAAAACTGTCTTCCCGGCTGTCTATACCGGCAAGATGCAGGTGATCACCAACGGCTATGACGAGAGTGACTTCACGCCGGGGCTGACAGCAGAGCGCGATAAATTTCGCATGAGGTATGTAGGCAATCTGTTTTCTAACCAAAATGTACCGGCACTATGGGCTGCTATCGCGGCGCTGCGTGCAGAGGATAGTGACTTCCGTAGGGATTTTGAGCTGGAGGTGACAGGCAAGGCAGATGCAGCCGTGAGCCAGGGCATAGCTGATGCAGGTATCACCGACTGTACGGTGTTCCGACCTTTCGTGCCGCACCATGAGGCTATACGCCGCATGCAGACGGCGTCTCTCCTTCTCTCCGTGATACCTGAGGTGGAGAATAACAAACTGATCATCACGGGCAAAATATTTGAGTACATCGGTGCGGGCAGGCCGGTATTTCTGGTGGGGCCTGCAGACTGCGATGCGGCACTGATCATCTCTGCTGCACAGGCCGGCACCATACATGACTACACAGAGCTGGATAAAATGAAAGCCACCCTGCATGCAGCATACATCTCATGGCGTAGCGGAGATGCCGGCACACCTGCCTCAGGCAAAGATCAATACAGCAGGAGGAACCTGACAGCCAAGCTGGCTGCACTGCTGGACGGCCTCACTCAAAAATAAAAGCAGGGACCATTTCTGATCCCTGCTTCGTTTAAGTTATATCATGCCTATCTCAATATCACGAGCTTGCCAAAGCCGTGCTTGAAGTACTGGTCTATATTGGTATTATTGAAGAACTGACCATACTGACCACTGCTCATATGGTCTGCGTATTTATCGTCTATCTTGGTGATGACGCGATAGAAGTAAGTGCCGTTGGCCAGTTTATCTCCAAACTCATCACGTCCATCCCACCAGTAGTCAGTGCGGTTTACACCTATGTGTATGTTACCCAGCTCTGCGCGTTGTATTTCTTTCACCACGTGCCCGGTGATGGTCATGATCTGGATCTTCATATACTCAGGCACCTCACTACCGGTCAGGGTAAAGATGAACTGAGTACGTGTAGTGAACGGATTAGGGTAGTTCAGTACATTGCTGATCATAGATTTGGTAATGACATTGAATGATATCTTGTAGTCGTAGTAGACCCCGTTGATATTGGTACCCTCATACCTGCCGCTGGCAGAGTTACTGGAGAAATTACCACTACGGTCTTTATCCCTCACGAGCAGGTCATACACACCATCTACCAGGAAAGTAGGCTTGAAGGCTATCTTGGCCGTGTTGTTGCGAGAGATATTGCCTGTGGCCGGATAGAAGGTCAGTATGTTATTGTCATAGTTGATCAGCGTAGGGATGGTCTGGCCGGGATAGCGTATGTACACCTGCGCCAGAGAGGTATCGTTCAGCGCCAGAGTCTTATTCTCATCCTTCATTTGGATGAGTATCTCAGGCTTGGCAGATACGAGGTCATTATTCATGATGCGCCGCCCGTCAAATGTCACATCCAGCAGCGGATTGATCTTGTCTGATATGCCAGTGATATTATTAATGATCGCATAGTTATTGAAGTGGTACTGCTCCGGCTGGTGTAGGGCATCTACCGGATTGGCCTCTATGGTGAGCTGGTCCTGGCCTACGAGCCGCGAGTCATTCATAGGATAGATGAATTTTAATATCTGGGTCTGTGCTGCCCGCAGCGAGTCGCTCTTGACTATCACCGCCGGTATCAGCCCGCCCTGCCCCTTGAGGGTATAGCTGGTCCGCATACTATCCATAGATACCTCAGAGACATTCTCGAGGGCTATTTCCACTTTCAGGCTATCTCCGGTATTGAAAGTATCCTTATTCATCACAAAGTGTGCGGTAGGATTGATAGCAGCTTCCGGCACTTTTTTGTACAGCACCCTCCAGTAGTAGAGCTGTGTCGGGGTATGCCTGATAGAGTCATCCGTATTCAGCTTGAGCCGGATATAGGGGAACTGAGCAGCACTGATAAAGTTGATAGCCGTATCCAGAGCTTCAGTGGTATAGAGACGCGTGGAGAGGCCATTATTGCTCACGCCTATGATGTCTACAGACTGATGATCCACGGTAGGGTTTTCCAGTGGGTTGTGCCGCCAGTGGAAGGAGCCCCAATCCAGCGCCGGGCCTATCAGTGGCGATGTAAAGCTGCCACGCGGCCAGAGGATGCCATAATTATAATCAGCTTCAAGCGCGCTATTATAGTCTATGCCTGTACGCTGCAAACTGCGGGATGGATTGCCCTTGATAGTCACAAATAGGTAGGGTGCCGCAGGGTGAGCACCTGAGCGCAGCGCCCTGAGGCCCGTAGCTCCCAAAGCCGAGAGACGATTGACGAGGCCAGTATCCATACTGGTCCATGCTGGCTTATTGACGGCATAGAAGCCGAATACTGCTCCATCAGGTATAGAATCCAGGAAACGATTGATACTCGCTGTCATGGTAGCACCAAAGGCAGGATTGAGTGATGCACCGGTTATATTGAAGTCAAAAGCATTTTTTACCCCTTGCCCGTTGCAATGGTAATTTCCAAAGCGATCACCATATTGACCATTAGGAGATTGATTACTCTGCCATGGTAGGCCAGTATTAGTATCGATCACAAAGAAGGTAAGCCCACCTGTGCTTCCATTGGCTGCAAAGCCGCAACCTCCGGTATTGTACCGGTACTGCGTGACACTATTCAAGTCATAACGTACGTCAGATGCTGCGATAGGTCCGAGGGTAGCAGTGGTCCAGCCCGATTCTATATGTATGTTATTGATGTTTTGTACAAACTTGAACTCTCTGTCAGAGGCTAGGTAAATATCGTCCTGATAGTTGTCATGGCCGTACTGGTAGTAGTGTGACTGATTCCAGCCGGGATATTCGTTTTGTATGTAGACGAAAGAGCTATTGTGCCAACGGTAGCCTATGGTATCGTTGATAGAGTCACGGCTCACGCGCCAGTAGTAGACCGTACTATCCCTAAATTGGAAAGGGACAGTCCAATGCAACACGCCACCGCCCTGGTAGATATTGGCCTGTGCTATAGGGTGGCGGAAGGTCTCTGCTGTGTCTATCTGTATCTTATAGTTGCGCGGTGCGGCAAAGGGGTCTACGGTAGAGGCCTTCAGCGTGACATGCTGATCAGGCACGATGGCAAACTCATACGGATACACGGGTATGATATCATCCGACTGTATGGCAAAACTAAAGTTGAGATTATCGCCATTATTGGTCTCAGACATCTCGTCTATGCGATGTTCGCTTTCTACATAGACGGTAAAAGTGTTTTGGCCATAGCCGGTAGTGAGTGTAGGAAAGGTCGCGATCTTGACACTGAATGTGTCCATATAGTATGGTGCTTTGACCTTCCAGGTGTATACCACGGTGGTATCCGGTAGCGGCCTCGATGGGGTAGGATAGGTGCGGGTCACCCTGATCTGTATAGAATCCTTGATCGCCTTGCCGAGGTTGGCTACGATCACTTTAGCCTCAAAAGTATCTACGTTGGCATTGACCACCGGTGGATCGAAGTAGAGCGAGTTCTGATCTATCTCGTAGTCCGGCTTTTTGTATTGATTGAGCGTGAGCGCGGGGTCGCCGTGCAGGGTCATCTCATCGGAGACCAGCTCAGCCAGATCTTCACCTGCAAAATTGACTGCCATAGAGTCCTGCGCATATTGCAACGCCTTGCCCCACGGGGTGGTATAGCCATTGCGATTCAGGTATTGATACACGTAGAGACCGTATTCATAGAGTTCCAGCGATGTAGAGGTTTTGGCCGTAGCTGTGAATGCTACTGCGCACTTGCCCGGTGTCAATACCGACGACTGACTGAAGGTCGGTACATAGCTGGTAGTACCGGCATATCCGATATCAGAGATATCTCCGGACTGGCAACCATTTGAGTATATGACGGGAAGCTTGGTATAGTTGGTCCAGTTAGCCGGATTGTCCACACTGATATCAAAGGCGGTACCTGCAGCATGGCCAAAGAAAGTCATGAGTGACACACCGCTGTCAATAGCTGCGCGGATGATATCGGCAGATGAGTTGTCGATCGGCTGCGAGGTAGTCTTGTAGATGGTCTGCGTCTGTGCGCCCCAGAGGGTATCTGCGGCTATATTGGCATAATCGCTCAGATACGAGGCAAAGACCTGCTGCTCATCAAAGGTAGAGCCACCGGAGAAGTGCATATTATGCTTCATCCAGAGCTTTTCCTCCTTGGTCTGATAGGGGTCTCCGGCGCGGTCTTGTACAGACTCGTACAGGCGCACTTTATCCAGGTAATGGGTGATATCTGCAGGCTGTGTGGCAGCGAGACGGCCTATAGCTACTAGGGGATGACTGGTGCCCCTGCGGCAGGTGAGCAGGATATCTGACGGACCTGTGCCGAAAGGCGAGATCAGGTCCCTGTCATAAGCATAGGCATACAATCTACAATCATCATACGTGCGGCCTTTGCCTATCAGGAAAACATACTCGGGTTTAGGTGCGGTCCAGTGATCATAGGCGTACTCTATGAAGTTTCTGGTAGCCAGTGGTGTCTTCTGCACGCCATAGCCAAACTGATTGATGATCTGGTCTATGTCATATATCTCCGTGGTGTACTTGCTACTGCGGTAGGTACGGTAGTCCTCTACCCTGTCCACCCCGGAGCTGTCATGCCTGAGTGACGTATGAGTGATGATCACATAGGCACTCTGCAACTGCGTGTAGTCCTGAAAGGTGATCGTATCCATCCGCGCCACTGTAGTGAAGGTAGTAGTAGCATCTGTGCGGAAGAACAGCTCACGCTCGCCGCTCGCCGCTGGTAGTACAAACTTCTTTGGCAGTATGGCAGGAGCATCGGTATTGCGGATGATGTATCCGTTTGTAATGTCATATACCAGTGGCTGCGCGGCCGTGACAGGTACATTGCTCACGCGGAAGTAGCGCTCACCGCTGCCAGCTGCCATCCTCCAGAAAAACTGGGCTGCGCCATTGAAATCATATTTGCGCGGATAGGCTACTGACATATTCATCAGGAGATTGGACTGCGTACTCGTGCCACAGGCCTCCTGAAAGGATACAGGCGTGCTCGGGAGGACCCAGGCAGTAGGAATCGTATCTCTGAATGGCTGGTGACTAAAGCCGCCACCAGTGTTATCAAAATTAAAGTTATTCACTACTCTGCCGCCCCATTTGATAGTAAAGCAATGCTGCTCGTAGGAGCGGGTAAACACATTGCCTGTGACAATGGTCGGTACCCCAAATGAATCTGCAGCAGGCAGAGGGAAAGAAGGTACCTGCGGAGAGTTGCTGACATTGATCCAGCCGCCGCCCCAGGCTTCATCCTGATCGAAAACTGACTTGTATAAATAGTCTGGTGCGCCGAAGGGAGTACCTTGTGAAAATTTGCCACCCGTACCGGGCGCTACAGTGCCAGTAGGAGCATAGAAGTGATTATAGACATGGATGAAGTTTGCCTCTGGTGTAAGAGACGGTATGGATGCCGTGTCATTATTGACAAACTGGAAGCGCCTGTTGCCACCACCTGTTTTTGTAGTAAGGTAGTAGATAGATGTATCGTTGAAAAGGCTGTACTGCGTGTGTGGCTGCATGCCAGGATGCGGGTAGAGCACAGAGTCTACATCTCCATAGTTCCTCTTGCCGTAAAACTCGATGTAGCCCGTACTGTCCAGCGCACCGCTGCCATTGGTAGCGATGTAGATAGGCACCTGGGCACCATTGTGGTAGAGGGCGAGGTCAGCAGGGTTGATACTGCTCAGGCCCTGTACGTTGTTATTCAGCGTGGTGTAGGGTATGCGATAGATACCGTCTGCCCGTACCTTGATCTTGTAGTACATATGGCCCGGCGTATAGTCTATCCACTCATTGCCATAGGGCCCTACATGCTGGGCAGCGGCTATGAGACAGAGACTGAGGCTGAGTATGGTGATGTAAATTTTGCGCATAGGCTATGCTTATTGCACGGTCACTTCCGGCGTTTTCTTTTTGATATTAATATCTAATCTGAGTGAGATGACATGAGAGTACAGGCCATTATTCTGACTACTGCCTTGTATAGCTGTCAGGTTGGTCAGCGTGTAGTCTATGGCTATCACCTTGATGCGTACACCGGCACCGATGCTCGGAGAGACGCTATAGTTATGCTTGCCATTCTCGGCGTAGTAGCGCTGTATGTTTGAGACGCCCACGCGGATGTAGCCTATGCGGGCATAGTTCATCTCCAGGCCTGCAGCCAGATCCAGGCTGATCGGCTTGCCCGGCAGGAGTACATTGCGGCGGCCATCCGTGGTCAGGATCACATCCACCTCCGGTAGTATGAAAAACTTGTCTTTGACATTCACCTCATATGCACCGGCCAGGTTGATAGTAGGCGCGGCATACTCTATCGAGTTTTGGGGCAGTTCATTATTGGTCTGGAGCAGTACCGCCTTCTGGTCACTATTAAATTTGAAGGACCATGCATCGAATGTAGTCGTGATATCACGCAGCATCAGTCCTGCCCTCCAGCCCTTGTGCCTGTATTGCAGGCCGAGGTCTATACCAAATCCCGTAGCACTGCCAAAAGGGCCTACAGAGCGGTAGATCACCTTGGCGGTACCGCCTACAGAGAGGCCCGGTACTTTGTCAAATTTCTGGGCATAGTGCAGCATGAAGGCATAGTCGGCCGTAGAAAACTTGGTGATCTTGCTATAATCAATAGTGCCATCAGGCCCGATCAGGAAGAGTGTATTGGGGATATCATCCACGCCAAAGCGGAAGAAGGAAAAGCCGAGTACCCGCTTGTGATCGTTGAAAGGCACGGCGAAAGAACCATAGTCATACTTGGCTATACCGGCAAAGTACTCTGAGTGCATCAGGCCTACCTGAAAAGTATTGGGGATATTGGCCAGGCCGGCAGGATTGTAGTAGCCGGAGTAGACATCCTCAGTAGAGGCTGCCTGCGCATTGCCCATGCCGAGGCCGCGGGCACCCACGCCGATATTGAGGAAGTCATTCGTATACTTCCTGATCTCGCCCTGTGCAAAGGCCTGCGAGATGGTGGTCGCTAAGAGTAAGCCAAGTACTATTTTTCTCATACAGGGTTTCGTGGTCCTATTCTTCATTATTTTACTTCCAGTAGTTTATGCCAGCTATAACGCATTTCACCTTCGATATTGTGGAGCGCGCCGAGTAATTTTGCCCGGTCTGCCTCCGTGAAATCCACACCTATAGCTCTTTTCGTGGTTCTGACCAGCCCCTCGGCAGCGCCATCTGTATGGTCAAAGTACTGCAGGAACCTGATCTCCCTAAACCTATCAAACGCCAGCAGGGTCCTTGTGACCTGAGTGTCAGGCATGATATAGGTTAAATATACGCCCAATTTATCTCTTTCTACTGACTCCAGCAAACTGTAATACACATTTACAAGACCGGGGTCTGTGGAGATCAGAATCCTATCCAGCAAGAGCTCCACGGCTATATGCGCCACAAAGGAAAGCCGGTACCTGTCCCGATCCAGCCCGCCGCCTATCAGTGCTGCCAGCGCACACGCCGAAGCCTCCTGAAAAGCCACCGACCCGTGAAACTGCCTGTCTACCTCATAGTGCCTGAACACCCCGGCGTGAATGCGGGCAGATTCTTGCTCCATGGTCCAGTCATTTTTACGGATGACTGCGTTATATGTTCGGGTGAAACCCGGCGATATATCGGGCAAAAGGGCTCCCACTATTTTGTACGGGTCGGCATCATGCCGGTCTACATAGTAGTGAGAAAGAAAGTGCATAGCGTATAACTATTTCAAAACGAAAGTATATTTTAGCCCTGCAATAGCCTCAGGGACATCTCCACCGGATCTTTACAGTGCATGATTTAGCATACATAGATGACGTGTGGGCATATTCCTGCTTACACATTACAAAAAGCTATTTGTAACAAACTGATAAATAATAAACGGAATAATAGAAAAATGGGATTCGTAGATGAACTGAAATGGAGGGGTATGCTGCAGGATATCATGCCCGGCACAGAGGAACTGCTGAATAAGGGGATGGTGAAAGGCTATATCGGCTTTGACCCTACTGCAGACAGCCTCGGTGTGGGCAACCTGGTGCAGATCATGAACCTGCTACACCTACAAAAGGCCGGTCATAAGCCTATCGCGCTGATAGGTGGCGCCACAGGTATGGTGGGAGACCCATCGGGCAAGAATGAAGAACGCAATCTGCTCAATGAAGAAGTACTGAACCACAATATAGCCTGCCAGAAGCGGCAACTGGAGAAGTTCCTCAACTTCGGTGAAGGGGAGAATGCTGCCGAGCTGGTCAATAACTATGACTGGTTTAAGAATTTCACTTTTCTGGACTTCATCCGCGATGTGGGCAAGCACATCACAGTGAACTATATGATGGCCAAGGACTCCGTGCAAAACAGGCTGGAGAACGGCATGTCTTTTACAGAGTTTACCTACCAGCTGGTGCAGGGTTATGACTTCTACTACCTGTGGAAGAACCACGGCGTAATGCTGCAGCTGGGCGGCTCCGATCAGTGGGGCAATATCGTGACCGGCACTGAGCTGATCCGCCGCAAAGATGGAGGTGAGGCCTATGCCCTGACCACCAAGCTGATCCGCAAGGCCGACGGCACTAAGTTTGGCAAGACTGCGAGTGGCAATATCTGGCTGGACCCGGCCCGGACATCGCCTTATAAGTTCTATCAATTCTGGCTGAATGCGTCTGACGAGGATGCGGCAAACTATATCCGGATATTTACATTGAAGAGCAAGGAAGAGATCGAGGCGATAGAGGAAGCACACAAAGCCGAGCCACACCTACGGAAGCTGCAAAAGGCGCTCGCAGATGATATCACCATACGCGTACACTCTGAGGAGGATCTCAAAAAAGCGATCGGGGCATCAGAGATTCTCTTTGGAAGCTCTACGGCAGAGGCATTGCAAGCTCTGAGTGAGCAGGACATACTGGATGTGTTTGAGGGTGTGCCGACTTTCGCAGTCGCAAAAGCCCTGTTGGACAGTGGTGCGGATGTCCTAACCCTGTTATCAGAGTCTGCGAAGGTTTTCCCATCGAAAGGAGAAGCACGTCGCAGCTTGCAGGAAAATGCTGTTAGCATCAACAAGGCAAAGGTGACGCTGGAGTCTAAAGTAACAACCAACGATCTTCTCAACGGCAAATACCTGATCGCGCAGAAGGGAAAGAAGAACTACTACCTGCTTGTGGCGGAGTAGTAATAAAAGAAATGTCTTATCTTTATAAGTATGAGAAGTATAGAACATAACCTACCTGTACAGATCGAGCAAATTCTCTCCTGGGTACGTCAGTGTACTATAGAGGAGAAGCAAATGATCCTAAAGGAGCTAATAGACGATACACACTCCCTTATGATGGTCAGCGAGCCTAGCCTGAGCAAGGAATGGTCTGGAACAGAGGAAGACGAAGCCTGGAAAGACCTATGAAAGGAGACATTGTAATCATTCCGTTTCCCTTTTCTGATTTATCAGGGTCTAAAAGACGGCCTGCATTGGTTATTGCTGATTGGGGAGGGGATGACCTTGTTTTGTGCCAGATCACCAGCAAGTCGAAGAATGATGGATTTGAAGTTGAATTGAATTCTACCGGATTCACTACAGGGAGCTTGCCAGTCGTGAGCAATATCCGACCTAATAAAATTTTCACCGCCGCTCGTACTACTATTCTCAAGACTCAGGGTCACATCACTGACACGAAGCATAAGGAAGTCTACCTAAAATTAGAAAATCTCTTTAAGTTATAACTGCATCCAGCGCAGTCAAAAGCCCTTTCGCTTTGAGCAGCATCTCCTCATACTCTGCCTGTGGGCTGGCATCATAGGTGATGGCTCCGCCTACTTGTATAGAGAGATAGTGCGTAGCAGCGTCATAGAAAATGGTGCGTATCACAACATTCAGGTCAAAGTCGCCTTCCGGGGTGAAATAACCGACAGCACCGGAGTATAAACCACGCCGCTGATCTTCGTAGGCCTCAATGTTTTTCATCACTTCCACCTTAGGCGCTCCGGTCATGCTGCCCATGGGGAAGGCGTGGCGGATGATGTCTGCAGGATGCACGTCCTCTCCTACTGTGGCGGTGACAGTGGATATCATCTGGTGTACGGTGGAGAACTCATAGATACCAAATAGCTCCTCTACTTTTACTGAGCCTTTCTCAGCCGTATATGCGAGGTCATTGCGCACGAGGTCTACTATCATGACGTTTTCTGCGCGCTCTTTGATGCTGTTTAGTAGTGCATCTTTTAGCTGGCGGTCTTCCTCTGCAGTAGCGCCTTTTCGGGTCGTGCCTTTGATGGGCTGTGAGATGATCTTGTTGCCCTGTTTCTTCAGGAAGCGCTCGGGGCTGGCGCAGAGCATGTATTTATCACCTAGCTTGAAGAAAGAACTAAAGGGTGCGCGGGCGGCGGCGTTTAGCCTTTCAAAAACATCAAGGGGATCAATCACTGTCTTATCTGCATAAAACTCACAGCAGTAGTTCATCTCGTAGAAATCTCCGGATACGATCTGGTCTTTGATGCGGGAGACGTTGGTGAGGTATTTTTCTTGGGGGGTTCGCGGGACGAGGGACGTAGGACGAGGGACGTAGGACGAGGGCACTGCATCTGCGTTCATGATGCGCTCGTATAGATCAAAGGCTTCGGGATAGTTGCGGTTGATCGTCACTTTGCCGGCACGGCACTCGATGATGTAGCGTGGTTTGAAAAAATACATCAGCGGCCAGTGCATACCGTCAGCATTGCTGCTGGTCAGGTGCTCGGTCTGGTCTTTTAGCTCATAGGTGAGGAAGCCGAAGACCTTCTCCTGGCTATTGGTCGTAAACTTTTTTAGAGCATCAAAACTATCCGTTCGGTCTGAGCAGAAATCCCAGGCATCTACGGCGAGTATCCATTCTAGCGACGAATATCTATCGAGCTGATAGTCGCAGCTATCGAGCAGGCAAACGGTTTGAAATTGCGCTGCCCACCGCAAGGCATTCCTCTTGAAAAGAGCAATATCTGCGACGGGGAATGTAGTAGTATCTGCCAAAGTCAATACAAGATTCCTCCGCTATGCTGCGGAATGACAAAATGAAAATTATTAACCGCGTATAGCCTTGATGCCCGGTAGCTCTTTACCCTCAAAGTACTCGAGTAGAGCACCGCCGCCGGTAGAGACGTAGCTCACCTTGTCAGCGAGACCGAACTGATTGACCGCAGCTACGGAGTCGCCCCCGCCTACGAGGCTGAAGGCGCCATTCTGCGTAGCGGCAGCCACGGCTTCTGCCACTGCCTTGGTACCCTTTTGGAATTTCTCCATCTCAAAGACACCCATCGGGCCATTCCAGAGGATGGTCTTAGAGTTTTTGATCACATCTGAGAACTCAGCAATCGCCTTCTCTCCTATGTCGAGGCCCATCCAGCCGTCAGGTATATTATTATTGTCTGCTTCCTTGCTGTCAGCATCATTGGCAAACTTGTCTGCTACGATAGAGTCTACCGGCAGGAGTATCTTGCAGCCTTTGGCAGCAGCTTTGGCCAATACTTCTTTCGCGGTTTCGAGGCGGTCGTCCTCTACGAGTGAGTTGCCTATCTTGCCCCCTTGCGCCTTGAAGAAAGTATAGGCCATACCACCACCTATGATGATGTTATCAGCCTTGGGGATCAGGTTCTCTATGATGAGCATCTTGTCAGACACTTTCGCACCGCCGAGGATAGCAGTGAAAGGCTTCTCTGCACTCAGTATTACTTTGTCTGCATTCTTGATCTCTGCCGCCATCAGGTAGCCAAACATCTTCTTGTCTGCCGGGTAATAATTCGCCACGATAGTAGTAGAGGCGTGCGCACGGTGTGCGGTGCCAAAGGCATCATTTACATAAACATCACCATGCTTAGACAGCTTTTCGGCAAAGCCGGCATCGCCTTTTTCTTCTTCCTTATAGAAGCGGAGATTTTCCAGCAGGCTCACTTCGCCGGGTTTCAGCGCAGCCGACAGGGCAAACGCCTCCTCTCCTATGCAGTCGCCTGCAAACTTCACCTCTACGCCCAGCAGCTCAGACGTGCGGGCTACGACATTTTTTAGCGTGTGCTTAGCATAGTCTACGGTGCCGTCTTCTTTGAGCTTCTTCAGCGGGCGGCCCAGGTGGCTCATCAGGATCACGGCACCGCCGTCTTTCAGTATCTTCTTTATGGTAGGCACTGCGGCGCGGATGCGGCTATCGTCAGTGACTTTGTATTGTTTATCCAGGGGCACATTGAAGTCTACACGGATGAGCGCTTTGTGGCCGGCAAAATTGAGAGAGTCGATAGTCTTGATGTCCATTGCGTGTTGATAGTTTTGAGAGGGCTAAAATACTTTTTTGGAGAAAAATGTATGGCATTCCAGAGAAATTTCTACATTTGCGCTCCGCAACAACGGAAACGAAAGTTTGCCGCGTTCGTCTATCGGTTAGGACACCTCCCTTTCACGGAGGTAAGAGGGGTTCGATTCCCCTACGCGGTACTTTGAGCCAATCATATTTTATGGTTGGCTTTTTTATTTATATCAAGTAAATCATTCAAATGAAGTCAATAACGATCACCTCCAACACCAGTGAACTCGATGCCTCGTTGGTAGATACTATCAAAGCATTATTCCCCAATAAAAATGTACGCATAGCAGTGCTGGTCGATCAGGAGGAGGCAACACAAATACGCATCCTGCCGGCTCCGGCCAAGAAACGCGGCAGGCCTGCCAAGAAGGCTTCGTCAAAGGGCTAATACTGAAATTTACAACAGGCTTTTCTCCGTCAGATGCTTCCAATAGCGCTTTGGCACATGGCGGATGTGCAGCTTCATGTTCTTGCGGCTGGCTATATTGGTGCTCTTGAAGTATTGCTGCCAGAGCGTCTGATAGAGCGCCTCATTCTGATCCATCCATAGCAGGCTGTCAGTACCCTGGCTCTCCTCGCTGAAAGTGATGGTGATCGTCTCTACAGTTTTCAGGTTGTAATAAATACCAAAACCCCTGCGGAGGTCATAGATGATCCACTGCTGGTCAGCATAGCGCCTCTCAAAGTGTTCGCGTATGAGAGGAATCACATTAAAGTCCGGCTCTATACCATCGTAAAAGATGTTATCCCTGGTTAGTTTGAAGCGTATGAAAGCCTTCATCCGGTGGCGCTCACGGTGTACCATCCGATCTACGCGCTGCATACGCAGCACAGCAAAATTGGAGTAGTCTTTTTCAATATTGCGATCACTGGCGAGAGCGTGACGGATGTAGGCCAGCATTGTATCCTCCTCCTGTAGTGTATCAGCCAGGTAAGCGTGATAAATCGATTGAAGGCCTTCGCGCGAAAGCTTTTTGGAAAGGCCAGACCATACGCGTTTAGATTTGGCCTCATCGGTATCTATCTGAATAGTCTGGCCAAACATCACCGTGCCCGGCGCCTCTTTGCAGATATGTACATCGGCCAGCTTGCGCTCATATACGTAGAACACGGCAGAGAGGAATCCCTCAAAAGTCTTATCATAGACCAGCACATCCATCAGAAAATACTCAACTGCTTTTGATGTAAAAGAAATTTGCCGGAAGAGCTGGATAGTATCAGCCCCTTGATCTCCATTTCCGTCAGATCTTTGGTCGGTTCAGACAGGCCGGCACAAGTGATGAAATGTTTGGCGCGGTTCATAGCTATACCCATTTTCTTGAGGTGGTCCCATGTGAGCTGGCCAAACTTACGCCCCTCCAGTATTTTATTGATCGAGTTGAGGCCTATGCCGGGTACGCGTAGCAACATGGCTTTGTCGGCTTTATTGATATCAAGGGGGAACAGTGACATATTCCGCAGCGCCCAGCTCAGTTTTGGGTCTATCTCCGAATCAAAGAATGGAATAGCCTCCGGTAGCAACTCATCCGTAGTAAAACCATAGAACCGCTGGAGCCAGTCGGCCTGATAGAGTCTATTCTCGCGGAGTAGCGGTACCTGAGAACCGAGCGCCGGGAGGCGGTTATCATTGCTGATGGGTACATAGCCCGAGTAGTAGACACGCTTCATTTTAAACTTATCATAAAAAGCTGTCGCCACCTTCATAATGTCGCGGTCTGACTCACCTGTCGCTCCGACGATCACCTGTGTGCTTTGCCCGGCTGGGACGAAGGTTGGAACCTTCTTCAGCGTTTTGCGCTCGTCTGCGTATTGCGTAATCTCATTTGTGATCTGACGGATGGGCACGATCATGTCTTCACGTTTCTTGTCGGGAGCCAATAGTTTCAGGCCTTCGTTGGTCGGCATCTCGATATTCATGCTAAGGCGGTCAGCGTAGAGGCCGGCTGCGTGCATCAGGTCAGCGCTCGCACCGGGTATAGATTTAAGATGGATATAGCCGTTAAAGTTTTGCTCCGTACGGAGCTTCTTTGCGATCAGCACCATGCGCTCCATAGTGTAGTCGGCATTCTTCATAATGCCTGAACTCAGAAACAAACCCTCGATATAATTTCTGCGATAAAAGTTCATCGTGAGATCTACCACCTCATCCACACTGAAACTGGTGCGCCTGATGTCATTGCTACGACGCGTGACGCAGTAGGCACAGTCGTAGATGCAGATATTGCTCATCAGTATTTTGAGCAGGGAGACGCAGCGGCCATCCTCCGTATAGGTATGGCAAATACCACTACCCGTATCCCCGAGACCTTTGTCCTTATTTTTTCTTGTGCTGCCACTGGAGGAGCAGGACACATCATACTTCGCCGCATCGGCCAGTATCGCAAGCTTGGCCTGTATCTTTTCCATAAAGCTAAATTAATTAGCATTTACTACAAATACTACGAAATGTAGCAAGTGTTTTCCACTTATATTTGAGTATGAGATCTACTTTTCTACTCACTGCGGGTTTGTTGTTTTACCTGACATCTTTTGCCCAAAAATTTGACATAGAGGGGCACCGCGGCTGCCGGGGCCTGAGGCCGGAGAATACGATCCCGGCCTTCATCCATGCTGTAGAGTTAGGAGTGACCACGCTGGAGATGGATGTAGTAGTCACTCGTGATGGGCAGTTGGTGGTATCTCACGACCCGGTGCTGAATGATGTGATCATGACCAAGCCCGACGGCACGCCTGTGACTGCAGAGGAGGCGAAAAAGCTACGCATATTTGATATGCCGTATGCTGAGATCAAAAAATATGATGCAGGCCTGAGGGGCAATCCCAAATTTCCTGAGCAACAGAAGATGGCAGTTTATAAACCGCTGCTCAAAGCGGTAATAGACACGGTAGAGAAATATGTAAAAGCGCATAAACTGCCACCGGTCTACTACAACATCGAGACAAAATCTACCAAAGAGGGCGATGATGTGTACAATCCGAAACCGAATGTATTTGCCCAGACACTGTATGGTGCGATAGCCGAAAAGAAGATCGTACCACGCTGCATCATCCAGTCATTTGATCCGCGTACGCTGCAGGAGATAAAAAAGATAGACCCTAACATCACTACTGCTCTGCTTATAGCCAATCTCAATAGCTTTGACAAGAACATCGCGGAGCTGGGCTTCCCTCCTACCATCTACAGCCCGGAGTATCACCTGGTGAATAAGAAGCTGATAGCAAAATGCCATGC
Organism: uncultured Chitinophagaceae bacterium; assembly: GCA_964537475.1. GTDB lineage: Bacteria > Bacteroidota > Bacteroidia > Chitinophagales > LD1 > UBA1941. Next base: position 335,574 of record CAZIBY010000002.1, read on the forward strand.
GCTCAACATAAAGGTGATACCATGGACTGTAAATGATGAAAAGACCATGCGTAAGCTGAAGGCTCTCGGAGCGGATGGATTGATCACGGACTATCCGGATAGGGCGCAGCCCCTCCAAACCTCCCCAAAGGGGAGGCTTTAATACAAAACCTTCACGTGTTTTAATAGCATATTTTTTAGAAGGCTGTTTAAGTCCCCTTTGGGGATTTAGGGGCTGATTGTCTTTTATTATATTTGTCAAAACGACCCAACACTCATGAAGAAAAGCCTCGGCCTTGCTGCTGCCTTGCTACTGATCGCTGCTATCAGCTTTACCACTGCGTGTAAGAAAACACCTGCGCCGGATACCTGTATCGGATCGGTGCCGGATACGCTATTTGTGGGACAGCAGGGTACCTTTATCAGTTGCACTCAAGGCGAGCTGAAGTCTACCCTCTGGGTCTGGGGTGATGGTGGCCGTGGCACGACGGATACTGCCTACCACACCTACACGCAGCCGGGCACCTACCAGTGCAGCCTCATCACGTCTAATGGCACAGGTAATACCAAGAACTTCACCGTAGTGGTGATCCGTGCGGAGAATAACTGGAGCTTCCAGTCGGCCTCCTACCAGTCAGGCACTGCTGCTGTAGTCAATGATACAGTGCAGACCACAAACTTCTCTACCACCAATATCTCTAATGTCAGCAACCTCATCTTCGCCTTTGACACGCTGCCGACGGCAGATGGCAGCTATGATGTGATAGATGCGCAGTTTGGCACGCAGGGCTACCACACGGTAGGTGTATACGTCTCGACTCCGAGTGGCGCAAACTACGTCTCCACTGGTCGCGATCACTCCGTAGCTGCAGTGACCATAGTAGGTGGCAAGATCAACATCGCTCTCACCTCTACTATGATGGTGAATACAGCCGTGCCTGCGGATAGCTCAGTGCTGACAGCTAGTGTGCGTCAGACGCAATAACATTTTCACCGCAGAGGCGGAGAGACGCAGAGAAATACAAAATGCTTTATCACAGAGTTCACAAAGAAATGAGTGAACAGCCAGAGTTGAGTTCACAGAGTAAGTGAACAAACATTCTCTGTGCTCTCAAACTAATGGACTCTATGAATATAAGAACTCTGTGTCCTCTGTGAAAAATGTATTAATCCCTGCGTCTCTCCGCCTCCGCGGTAAAAAATGTATTTCCCTCTGTGTCAAACTCCGTGACCTCTGTGTAGTAGCACTCAAAATCACAAGAGGCACCAAACTCGCGCCTGATGCCTCCTGTTTCTAAAACCCAATTAAAAGTTGAGAGCCGTTGCTTACTTGGCAGGGCCGTAGAGATCTTTCCATGGACTAGGGTACTCGCGGTAGAATTCCTTTGGCTTCGTCAGGTCCATGCGGAGGCCTGTGTTTGGCCCGATATACTTGTCTCGGTTGGTCTTGTCCAGGTTCTTGTGCGCAGTGATAGACCAGCAGGTAGAGCTGCCACCCGCCGCTATATCTACGCTCCAGCGTAGGAAGAGCTGCCACACACGGAACCACTTCTGTCCATAGTGCTCCATGATGTAATTCTCATTGCGCATCCAGTTGTAGTACCACTTATGGATCGTGTGTGAGTAGTGTATACCGATATTCTCCAGGTGTGCCACCTCAAAGTTGGCATCCTGCAGCGACTCGATGAGGAAGCCCAGCGGCGTAGACGCATCTGCACCCGGGAAGATGTACTCACCCATAAACATGATCCACACCAGATCCTGATAGTGCGGCCCCTTCTTCAGGATACCCGGATTGGCACGGATACCTGCCTGCTGGATGTAAAATTTGCCATCGTCCTCCAGCCTGTCATAGATCATCTTGATAAAGCCCGGGAACTTGCGCACACCCACGTGCTCGCCCATTTCCAGACACGATATTTTATTGAACTTGAGACCAGCCGGTATATCGCGGTAGTCCATACGCCATGCCTCGGCCTGGTCCTTGGTCATGCCGTGGTCGGCTATCTGCTTATTGGCCCAGTCAGCACCCGCCTGTGCGATGGTCACACCAGTAGTCTTAGCGCCGTAGTTCTTGGCCGCATACGCGATCAGCGTGCCCCAGCCGCAGCCTATATCGAGGTGTGTCTCGCCTGCTTTGAGGTCCAATTTATTGCAGACCATCTGCATCTTGCGGTCCTGCGCCTGCTCGAGGGTCTCATTGGCAGGATCCATAAAGAACGCACTCGTATAGATCATACGTGGCCCGAGGAATGAAGCGAAGAAGTCATTGCCACGGTCATAGTGATCGCGGATGATACGCTCATCCTGGCTCTTGGAGTGTATAGCCAGCTGTGGGAGAAACTTGGTGAACAACCAATTGAAGTGGTGAGCCGTGGCGCTATAGTTGAAATAGGCCGAACGGGTCTTCATGAATTCTTCAAAATCGCCGTTGATATCGACCTTGCCTTGCGTAAAGTCTTCAACGAAATGGCCGAATGAAGGGCGTGCTCCGGCCTTGTAGCGGGCGCGGGTAGCGTCTGTCTTGGGGACTATAAAGTCCAGGGCAGTACGGGTAGATGACATGAATTGGTTGTTGGTTGATAAAATTTGATTGAACATAGGAAATATGCCATCAGAGTATAGCAAGTATCGGTAGATGCAAGGTTTCTATCTGCCGTATCGGTGAATCTGTAAAGGCAGCGGTCAGCGCATATCGTATTTAAAGAAAAAGGGTACTCTTTTGAGTACCCTTCTCTTTAGTGCTGTGATAGCGCTTTAGCCGGCATTGTAGATGGTGGCAAATTCTCTTGCGTAATCCTCCAGTTTTACCTTGCCGTAGGTAGGCGTCTGCTTCTTGTAGTCTTCAAATATCACGCCCTCGCGCAGCGCCTTATTCATCTGTGTGAAAGTGGCAGCCATCGGCTGAGGCAGCCCGGCCTGCTCCAGTCCTCCCTTTAGTTGCTCGTCAGTAAACTCAACGTATGGCAAGGCTGGCTGACCGATAGCAGTACCTATAGCCGCTGTGATCTCTGCCCATGTGTGCGTATCGTCACTGGCTATATACTCTACTGCTATACCGGGTGTACCTGTCGTAGCTACGGCTTTAGCTGCGGCTGCAGCGATATCTACGGGATGGACCAGTACATGACGGAAGTCTGCCGGCTGCGAAGTACCCATGATACCGCTGCCTTTGATCATGCCTATCTGGCCCAGGAGGTTGTAATAAAAGAAGCCGGGACGCAGCACGTGGATGCTCACGCTGCCCGCCAGCGGGCTCAGCGTGCGCTCAAAGTAGGCCGAGCCATCTATCGGGCCGGTGCCCTGCCCTATATGGGCACCGATGCTGCTCAGCAGCACGATGCGCTTGATACCGGAGTCTTTTACCGCTTGTGCATAGGCATTGGAGATAGCCTTCTGATGGCCGAGGAGGTCAGAAACGGTCAGATCCGGCGGCATCATGAGGTAGGCGCTGTCTGCACCACGCAGCGTAGCAGTGACAAATGCTGCATCTGTCAGGCTGCCCACTGCCGCCTTGGCACCGAGGGCCTCGATGTCTGCTTTGCGCGCAGCACTGCTGGTCACTACGGTCACATCGTGGCCGGCTGCTGTGAGAGTTTGTGTGAGGGGTTTGCTGATATGGCCTGTAGAGCCTGTGATAATGATCTTCATTGTGTTTGTGTTTTGATCGTTTGTTTTGGAATATCCGGATGCAAATGTATCTTCGTACTTACTTTTTGACAAGTACTTACCCTAAAGTAGGTACAAAACAGACGCACCATGAGTACTCCTATCAAAGAGACCAGCTCTAACCAACTGAATAAGAAAGCCGAAAGCCGCTGCCCCGTGACGCATACCCTGGACCTGATAGGCGGACGGTGGAAGTCTACCATCCTCTACCACCTCATGTCAGGCACCAAGCGCTACAGTGAGCTACGCCGCTGCATCCCCCCTATCTCTGAGAAAATGCTGATACAGCAGCTCAAGGAGCTGGAGGCGGACGGCCTGGTAGAGCGCCGGGTACATCAGGTAGTGCCACCGCATACCGACTACAGCCTCTCGGCTACCGGCCAGGACCTAACACCGGTGCTGAACGCTATGGCCGCCTGGGGCGTGAAGCATGGGGCTGTGGTGGCAGAGATGGTGTAGGATTGCTATAAGCCTTAAGCATAATGCAGACGGTCGATCAAAGATTTTTTTGATATTTGATCTGCTGAAAAACTAACCAATGAAAATTGTGATCATCCTCATGGCCCTGATAGGGTCGGGTATAGCCTATCTATCGGTCAAACAACGCAACGCAAGCAACAAGCGGAACGCCAGAAAATATATAACATCACTGCAAACAGATGGTCCCGACCCGGCGGAGCTGAAAGAGAATGTGTGCCTCCGCGTCAGTAGCCATCCTGCGAGGGACAAAGATCTGGCCCGGCTGCTCGAAATGCTCCCTGGCCGGGTGGGTATCTTCAACATTGTCTATAACAAGCGGCTGGAGCGTGATCAGTGGTTTATAGTGACCGAAAGTATGGATGACGATATCATCGGCACGGCGACCCGGCGTATGAATAAACCCCAGGCAGTAGAGGTCTTCCATATGCATCGCTTTATAGTGAAAATCCAAAACGCAGAGCAGACAATTGAGATATTTTCGGACATTCATACCGTGCTGCGGGAAAAACTCGTTAAAACTGAGTTTGCGAATGCGCTGTTCGACCATCTCGGGCTGCGGTGATCACTGCAGCTTCACGCTTTTCTCCAGGACGTCAAAGCCGGAATCCATATCATAATACTTCAATATGACATATCCGGGATGCCTCGGATCAAGACGCACGATGGCAGTATCATCATAGCTCTCGCAGCGTAGCGTAGAGCCGGGTATGGCATTGATCCACTTATGATCTCTGAGGGTAAACAAGAAGTGCCTGCCCCAGCAGCTGGTAAACCACACCGGTATCATTCCTACCTCATCGCCGCCGTCGCCATTGAGGTCGCCATAGTTGATCAGGTGGCCGCCTATGCAGTCCGGCGTGCTGATGGGCTTCATGGTACTATCAGAGCTGCGCAGCAGACAGTTGCAGCCACCCTCGCAGTCAAAGCTATCCATCACTACTACAGGGTTTTGCACCCAGACGTACTCGCGTTTACCATCTCCGTCAAAGTCTCCGTAAAGCGTGTCTGTAGCATCATTATCATACGGCTCACCAGTATGGCGGGGCAGCGCGGGCGTATCCACATGGCGGCTGCTATCGATGGTGTAAGTGGCTGCTGCAGTATCGGTACCGGCAGTCGCACCCCTGTCATCAGCGCCCTGCCGGAGGCAGCCCGCTACCAGCAGGCATGAGAGGAGCGACAGGATGATCATACTTTTCATAGCTGGGCAAAAATAGAAAACAAAGCGTTCGTTCGTTCAATGCGCTTAGAGACAGTGAACGAACGAACGGTGCAGGTCAGTCCAGCATGTACCATTGATTCTTTTCATCCACGGCATAGCTGAGGCTATTGCTCATCTCATGAGCCTCGCGCCCGGTGGTGGGGTCGGTATAGGTGCGGCGCTCGTGTACGGGTATACCGTTATTCTCTCGGGTCAGGTACTGGATCAGGGCAGACATAGTGGGTGGGATCTCATGCAGCCACTGGTCCTCATACTCTCGGGTGAATCCTCTGCTCATAGCATCATAGTTTTACGTCTTGCCTGCGGCAAAAGCTATGCCGCTATAGAAAGCCATTCGGTCACCAAATAACAGGCCGGAAGCCAACCGTACAGTCTCCCGTAGCGGCCGTAAAGTCATTGTGCGCATCTATAAGGATCTTATTTTTCGGACTCATATAGCTGCCCCCTTTAGCATAGTCATGATCAGCGATCATTTCAGCCACATTACCAGCCATGTTATACAATCCGTAACCATTCGGCATGTATGATTGTGCTGGAGCAGTGATGTCCGCTTTAGGGTTGTATTTTGTAGTATCTATCGGTGCATGATCAGGGTCTGTAGCGCTGAAGTAATTAGCCAGATAGGTGCCTTTCCATTTGCCTGCTGTAGCTTTTGTGGAATTGCCTTTCCAGGGATAAATGCCTGTAGAATCCCCACCATGGGCGGCGTACTCCCACTGCTCCTCGGTAGGCAGGCTCACGTGCAGGTTGCGGCCGCCCTTTTTTATCTTGCCGGCCAGCCACTCACAGTAGAGATAAGCGCCTCTCTTAGAAACACATACCACAGGATAATGGTCATAGGCTTTATTACGAAAATAAGTGGATTTCTCTACCAAATCCGGCACCACCTTATCCCACTGGCTGCTATCAGGCCAGGCGGCCCGGAGCCGTGCGGTATCACCGGCAGCCTTTAGCGCCTCCAGAAACTCGCGGTACTGCGCATTGGTCACCTCCGTGGCGGACATGTAGAACTTTGGGATCTCCTTGCCTTTCACTTTCCCGGCAGGGATGGTCACATAACCCGTCACGCCTTCACCAAAAGACTTTTGACTGAAGGCAGAACAGGAAAGGAGAATAAAGGAGCTAACTACGAGTAAGGATCTTTTCATGGTTTGGTTTTGAGCTTCAACGAGGTTTTAACAAATCTATTATTTCTGCTGGTATTTCCAGTTGCGGGTCTTGCCCTCGGCCATCCACTCCAGTGCTTGCTCCAGCCGTTTGGAGCGGGTAGCTTCGGTTTTGGCATCCTCCAGCCACTGCACATATTCCCGGCGCGCACCGGGTCCAAAGGCCTCAAAGCCAGCTTTAGCCGCCTTATTCTTTTTTAGTGCAGCCGTCAGGTACTCAGGCACCTCTGCCTCCGCTTTTGGCTCAGCCTTGGGGCGGCTCAGTTTTACGCCGCCATCTATCAGGCCCATCGCCTCTTTTATATAACTCTTCAGTATCTTATCAGATGGCAGGTCAGCTACTTTGGTCAGCCGGCCTAGCTGGCCATGCGCCTCTTTCTTTGCCCCTTCCCGCAGGATGCCTTCCGGGTCTTTCATTTCCTTTTGTAGCCAGAAGCCAAAAGTGCAGTGCTGTTTGAAGCCCGCCATCATACATAGGTTGCCGTCCTTGTACTCAAAGAAAAGATGCCCCCACTTGATGGTCTCTCTGACCTCCGGGCAGGCCTGGTGTACCAACTGGCGGATATGCTCCAGGATCGGTTTGGCGAAGGGTTGAGCCTTGGTTATGTAGGCATCAAAGCGAGGATCTTGCTGTCCCAATAGTATGTAATTTTAAACTTTAAACAACGCATTATATAACTATAACTATCAACAAATTATAGAATCTTAAAACTAGTTCTTTTTCCTGCCTTTCCTTTTACCTGCGGGTTGCTCCCGCTTGCTGCCGCCCAGCATTTCCGTGAGTCGGGCCATAGATATTTCGGTGTTGAAATACACGCCACTCAGCTTATATTCATTGGGGGCCAAAGTCAGGTAGTCGCAGGTCATATTGCCCACCAGCCTCTGCTCACCGCCAAAGGTAAGCCCCAGGGCCCAGATCACATCGTACTCATGGGCTATCTGAGTCACATACCAGGCCGTCTCGACTGACCTCCCGTCACCGGTAGAGAGAATAGCATCCAGCAGCGTATTGAGCCGGTACTTATACGGCCTGTAGAGAGCTGGCTGGCCGGTTATGCGGTATGCTGTAGCCAGCTTTGTGATATACCTGATGGAAAAAGGATCAGCCTTAAGCTCCGCCTGGTAGAAAGGTATGAGGCGCAGGTAGTCGGCTTCCGTCAGGCTATCCTTGCCCTGATAAACTGCCGAGATAGAGTCACGTAGACTCAATTTGGCCGTCATCACGCCCGTGTCCATATCAGATGCCTCCCGGAATCCCGAACCATAGTAGAGGTAGATATAGTCCTCCACGGACAGGCTGGTATCTCCGCCCAGATAGCGGGAATACAGGTACGGATAATAATGGAGGGACTGGGGATCTTTGACCTGGCTGGCTATCAGCGGCAAGTCAGGTTTCTGAAATTTGGCCTGCGCCTGACCATCACCGGTCAGCGACCATAGCAGGCCCAGCAATAATATTGACGATCTCATATGCTTCCATTTATATGCTGAAAATAGGGAGAATTTCAGTCTGAAACGTCAGGATAACGTCAAAAAGTACTCAATCCTCCAGATCTACTCGCTGCTCCATGGTCTGCCAGTAGCGGCGCCATTTGTCCAGCACTCCGGCAAAGTCTGCCGGCAGGGGCTGCTCAAAAAACATATTCTGCCCCGTAGCAGGGTGCACAAATCCGAGCGTGGCGGCATGGAGCGCCTGCCTGGGTAGTATCTCAAAGCAGTTATTGATAAACTGTTTGTACTTGGTATAGATGGTCCCTTTCAGGATCTGGTCGCCTCCATACCGGCTATCATTAAAGAGGGTGTGCCCTATATACTTCATATGGACCCGTATCTGGTGTGTGCGTCCCGTTTCCAGTTTGCATTGTACCATTGTCACATAGTTGAGCCGCTCCAGAACTTGGTAATGCGTAACCGCATGTTTACCTTGATCCCCCTCGGGGTATACCTCAAACTGGCGGCGGTCGCGGTGATCACGTCCGATATTGCCAGTCACAGTGCCGCTATTTTCCTCCACATTGCCCCAGACCAGCGCTTTGTATAATCGTTGTATGGTCCTGTCAAAGAACTGCTTGCCCAGATGCGCGAGGGCATATTCTGTTTTGGCTATGACCATCAGACCACTCGTGTCTTTATCGATCCGGTGCACGAGGCCCGGACGATAGGACTGTCCGGCACTCGGCAAATTCTCAAAATGGTACATCAGGGCATTGATAAGCGTACCCTTATAGTTACCTAATCCCGGATGGCATACCAGACCGGGCTGCTTATTGATCACGAGCAGGTGATCGTCTTCGTAAACAATATCGAGCGGAATATTCTCCGGCAGGAGCTCATACTCATGCTCCGGACGCGGCAGGATGATCTGGATATCGTCGAGGGGACGGATCTTGTAGTTAGACTTGATGGGCTTGCCATTGACCAGTATAGAGCCGGCCTCGGCGGCATTCTGGATGCGCGTACGAGATACCTCGGCCCCTAGCCGGGTAGATAGAAACTTGTCTATCCGCACCGTCTCCTGCCCTTTGTCTACCGTAAAGCGGAAGTGCTCGATCAGATCATCGGGCTGGTCCTCCCCTGTCTGGTCCAGTATGATATCGTCATCTATTTCTGCCATCGCTTATTGAGCTACCGAGCTGAGATGCCCCTTCAGTGCGTCTATTACATTGACCTCTACCGGGTCTACGCCATGCTCCAGCGCCATATAGTAGGACAGCCAGTCACCAAAATGTACATGGTAGAAGTATTGCTGCAGCAGGCTCTCCCCCTTGGCACGCACCTCATAGAGCGCACTCACATGATCAGCCACCGTAGGCTTGATAAAGTCGAAACGCAGCACATTACGCGGATTCTCATAGTCTGTGCGCAGATAGAGCGCCGCCAGGGTATCATTTTTAAATCTCCAGCCTACCAGCTCATTGTGATTCAGCTCAGGTATAGCGTTGATCCAGCAGTTAGATTTGGCGTTTTCGTTGATCTGCTGCTTCAGGCGCAGGGCTACGCTCTTGATGCGGTCCTCGGCATAGGCTATCACGGTCTTGCCGCCCAGTTTTTTTGCCAGTGCCTGGCTTTCGGTCTTGATAGCAGCTTGATTGGCAGTGAGAAACTCTGATACTGCTGCCATCTCCTCTCCTACGCTCAGGTCTATGAGGCCAAAGCTATCCAGCACATAAAATAGGATGGTAGAGCCAAACCCCAGCGTCGTGCGCGGTGGGAATCCTCCGGGCAGCTCTATGAAGTCAAAGCCATTGGCGGTGGCCAGTTCCTTCAGTTTGCCACCGGAGGCGATGCATACTGGCTTCAGCCCGCGGCGGATAGCCTCCTCTGCGCAGCTCAGGGTTTCCTCAGTATTGCCGGAGTATGAGCACAGGATCAGCAGCGTATCCGCATCGGCAAAGGCCGGTAGCTCATAGCCCTTGTTGACTATTATAGGCACTGTGATCTCGGCAGCGGTGAGGTCAGTGACCAGGTCACCACCTATGCCTGATCCACCCAGGCCACAGATCAGCACATGCTGTATGGCAGTCTCCCTGCGGGAAAATTGTACATTTTCTGTGATCTTGATCGCCTCCAGTATATGCTGTGGGAAGCTCTCTATTAATTTCTCCATCGGGGATGTTAGATTTTTGGACTGGCAAATATAGCAATGCTACTGTATAACTCATGCCTCTGTGCGGTATTGCTCCGGAGGCAAGTGACCTAAGTGACTTGAAAAACAAAAAAAGCCACCGGATAGGTGGCCTCTAATGCTATGACTTTTTATTCTACTCAAATACCACGATACTACGGTAGCTCTCGGGATCTGTGGCAGGGTTGCAGTATGCACTGTAGTTGCCTCCATCAGCCCAGGTCACCTGCCACTGCAGTGCCAGGGTGACAGCCACACCGGGCGTCACCGTCATAGCCGTAGTCATGCTATTGGTCCATGAGGTGATGGTGGAGAATCCATCTGTAGAGAGGGTGATGCATCCGCTGCCTATCACTGTAGTGCCTGCGGTGGTGTTTCTCACCCTGACGCCTACATAGCCCGGCGCACCGGCGCCCGGGTTGCAGTAGCCGGCTGCTGTAGCCACGATATAGACGGTAGATTTATTGGGGGTAAAGGTGATCGTAGTACCCGCCATCGTAGCATAGTTAGCCGAGGTAGTAGTGATATCTGTAGAGCCTTTTACACTGGTGCGTAGCGGGGTGAGGTTGGCGGTCAGTGTGCCGCCGCCGTCGGTCAGGCTGAGTACTGAGGTCTGCGCATTGTACGTGAGAGAGGTGTTGTAGCCACCCGTACCGGTCGGCCCTGTAGGGCCGGCTGCGCCGGCTGTACCCGTAGGTCCTGTAGGCCCTGTCACCGCAGTGCCGGTACCAGCGGGACCTGTAGGCCCCGTAGCGCCCGCGGCACCAGCAGTACCAGCAGCACCCGTAGGGCCGGTAGGGCCCGTCACAACAGTACCTGTACCCGCCGGACCTGTGGGGCCAGTGACACCCAAACCGGTAGGGCCTGTCGGACCTGCCACCCCTGCGGTACCTGCAGCGCCGGTAGCACCTGCAGCGCCGGTAGCACCTGTAGCGCCGGCTGCGCCTGCCGCACCTGTAGGTCCCGTAGCACCTGCTGCGCCAGCAGACCCGGTAGCGCCATCAGCACCTGTAGCACCTGCAGGACCGGTAGCACCCACGCTCCCTGTCGGGCCGGTAGCACCCACTGCGCCTGCTGCGCCGGTAGCCCCAGTCGCGCCCACTGTGCCGGCAGCTCCTGTAGGGCCTGCAGGGCCCGTAGCTCCTATACCTGTGGCACCTGTGGGGCCTACAGCACCTGCGCTACCAGCCGGGCCGGTGACGCCCTGCGGCCCTGTAGCACCATTGACACCCACTGCTCCGGTCGGACCCGTAGGCCCGGCAGCAGCCGGTGTACACAGGGATACCCATGCCGTACCATTATAAAAGAAATAACAACCCAGGTCCGTGTCATAGACCAGGAGTCCGGTAGCAGGAGTAGTAATGCCTTGCCGCTGAATAGTAGTCATACGTGGTGCCAGGAGGCCGGCTTGTGTAGAGCTGAGGTCCAGAACTGCACTCCTGTCAGGAGTCAGGGTGCCGATGCCGACGTTGTTTTGAGCTATCGCAGTACCGGACAGCATAGACAGGCCCATAGCTAGGCCCAGGTAAATTTTTCTCATAATGGTAATTCTTCTGGTTGTTTAAACTGTAAGGGGATTGACTAAAGATACACTATCAGATCGGGTAATTAAAATTTATTTAAAAGATATTTTTTATTAAATATGATTTTTCGACATTTAAAACCCTTCTAATGATGGATGTAAAACCAAAGCAGATAGTTGCATCACAGCGCAATTTTTTGCGGGATGATACATGAATGTCTGAACATGAATAATAACAGACGGAGCAGATAAATAAAAAATGCTGCCACGGATGACAGCATTGTTCGTTATTCCTAAAAAAACATGGAGCCGATCTAGTATACCCGCTGCCTGATATAGTGGCCAGGTACCCACTCACGGCCGTAAGGAGTATTGCGCCAGTGTGGCTGTACCCAGATATCCCTAAATACCGGTGCCGCGCAATAAGGCTGATAGTAAGGAGCCGGTGCCGGCATAGGCATAGGCCGTGCAGGCATGCAGTAAGGACGTGGGGCATAGTACCTGCGCCAGCCACGGGCACCTGCGTCTGTAGAGAATGCCAATCCGGTGATAAATAACATCGTAAGCAAAATGAACTTTTTCATAACCTGAAGTTTTTGGTCTGTTAAGTGTTTGATTGCTCAAGACAGTGCAGGTTTAATGCCAGCCTGACAAGACCCATGTGGGATTAACATTTTTATGGGAAAGGATGGCCCATAACAAAAGAGCTACCGACACGGGTAGCTCTTCTAAATTATGATGTCAATGTACTCTTAGTCTTCTGATCCGAAGCCTTCTCCCTCCGATCCCATGTGGGCAGAAGATGGTGAGCTACCGGCACCGCCGTCATCAGATCCCTTGCGGTTCATCTTGGCCTCCATGCTCAGCGTAGCATGCGGTACCACACGCAGCCTGTTTTTGTCTATCAGCTTGCCGGTGGCGCGGCATATGCCGTAGGTCTTATTCTCTATACGTACGAGAGCCATCTCCAGATCGCGTATGAACTTATTGAGACGGGCTATCTGATTCATGAGGTACTCCATCTCTGAGGTATCAGAACCTTCCTCCATATTCCAGGACTTATTGCCCACCTGGCTTTCGGTATGGCTCTCCAGAGAGTCCTTGAGATTGCTCAGCTCCTCCCGTGAGGCTGCCAGCTTTTTGTCGATGATTTCTTTGAATTCCTTTAGCTCCGCGTCGCTATACCTCAGCGTCGGAAACTCATAATGCGTTTGCTCCATTTTTTCCTCTTCAGGCTTTTGAATTGTGATCAATGCTTTAGCCGGCAGTTCGGACCTGACGATCCGCTTGCCTTCATATCTTTCTACTGGTTTGCTTCCTTTCCCTGACTTTTTTGCTGGCTGGCCTGCACTCTTGACTGGTGCTGCCGGCTGCGCTACTACGGCCTTAGGTTTCTCTGCTGCTTTCACAGGTTGCTTAGCCACAGGAGCTACGGCCTTTTTAGGGGCTGGTGCAGCTTTCTTTGCCACAGGTTTAGCTACTGGCTTTGCGACTGGTTTTACTGCTTTTTTAGGAGCAGGTTTCACAGCCTTTTTCGCTAACGGCTTGGCCGCTTTCTTTATTGCTTTAGATGGAGCTGGTTTAGAAGCTTTTTTCACTACAGGTTTTGCGACCTTCTTAGGAGCCGGTTTGGCCACCTTCTTAGGAGTGGGCTTGGCTACTTTTTTAGGTGCAGCCTTCTTGACTACCTTTTTAGCTACCGGCTTGGCAGCTTTCTTAGGAGCTGGTTTTACAGTTTTCTTTGCAGCAGGTTTCGCAGCTTTCTTAGCCACCGGCTTTGCAGCCTTCTTTGCCACAGGCTTTGCTTTAGCCTTAGGGGCTGGTTTACTTACTTTCTTTGCCGCAGGCTTTACTGTCTTCTTGCTCGTAGTCTTCTTACTCTTTGCCATGTCCATTAAATTTTGCGCGAAATTAGTTATTTTATTAAAAACCAACACAATAGCCATCTTGCCTTTTTAACGAAGGCGCAAATATAAAGTATTTGAATTATAGTTTCAGCTTCTGGCGTACCTCATCCTTATATACTTTGCCTATAGGGAGTGCTGAGCCATCATTGAGCGAGACCATATTGCCGCTCACCGCCCGTATCAGTGCAGTATTGAGAATATACGATTTGTGTATCCGGATAAACTGGTCTGAGGGCAGCATCTTTTCCAGATTCTTGAGCGCCTCGAGTGTGACCACAAAGTTTCCCTTATCCAGTATGATCTTCACATACTCGCCCAGGCCCTCTATGTATTTGATCTCCTTGAAGAATATCTTGACGATCTTGTAGTCAGACTTGACCATGATATAGTCCGGCTTCTCAGTGATGGCCGTAGAGTCCTGGTGCTTGTATTTGAGATATGCCTTGGCGCGCTCCATGGCGTGATTGAACCGCTCAAAGGAAAATGGTTTGACCAGATAGTCCACCACGTCCAGGTTGAATGCATCCAGCGCCATGTCATGATTGGCAGTAGTGATGATGGTCACAGGCTTGACCGGCAGCTTCTTCAGCATGTCTATGCCTGTCATGCCCGGCATCTGAATATCGAGAAACATGAGGTCTACCTTCTCTTTCTCCAGCACTGCTATAGCCTCGGCAGCATTACTGCACTTAGCTACTACCTCGCACTCAGATAGCTTTAGCGTAAAGTTTTCGAGGATCTTCAATGATGGGTATTCATCATCTACGAGCAGTGTACGGATCATGGTGTGGTGTTTAGTGGATTGACGAATGAAGATAGATAAAAGTTTAGCGCGGCAAAGGAATTTTCATAGCTGCGGAGAAGATATTTTTCTCGTCTTCAAACTTGATCTGGCCGGACGGCTCATAGTTGATCTGGAAGCGGCGCTTCAGGTTCTGGATGCCTATGCCACCAGGGCCTTTCAGCGGCTCCAGGATGGGAGATTTGCTATTCTTCACACTAAAGTAGATGTAGGAGCTGCGCGCTACGCAGGTGATATCCAGAAAAGCCTTCTTATTCGTACCAAAATCTCCGTGCTTGAAAGCATTCTCGACCAGCGGTGTGAACAGGTTGGGCACGATCATTTTGTCCTTCAGGTCGCCCTTCACCACAAAGCGCACATCTACCGGGTCGGGATACTTCAATTGAAAAAGCTCGATGATAGAGGAGATACACTTGACCTCGCTCTCCAGCGCGACGAATGGATGATTGCAGTCATACAGCATGTACCTGAGCAGCTCTGATAGCTTCAGGATCATGTCCGGAGTATTGGGGCTATTCTCCAGCGAGAGGCTATAGATGTTGTTGATACTATTGAAAAGGAAGTGAGGATTGATCTGCTCGCGCAGGAACTTCAGCTCTGCCTCAAACTTGATAGCCTTCAGCTCCAGCAGCTCCCGCTCAAAATAGTAGCGCGACATAGACATACGCAGCAGGGTACTGAGCATGAGGAAGATGAAGCAGGAGATGGCGATGAGTACCACATAGCGGACGTTATAGGTATAGAGCTTGATACTATCAGGTACGGAGAAAAACGTGACCTCTATGAAGTACTGCAGCGGTGTAGCCAATATCATCATGCCGATCATGGCAAAGGCATATGAACGTAAATCTCCCCTCTCAAAGTACTCCGGCATGATCCAGAGGAAGTTGATATAAAACACCAGTGAGTTGAAGATCACGATCAGGAGGTTCCGCTGGATGGCGTACTGCAGCGGCAGCGACTGCGTGGCGATGAAAGTCAAAAACGCAAAATAAAGCACCCAGAAGATGATATGCATGATCACGTTCATCCTGCCCGGGCGCACCCTATTGAGGCTGTCAGATATCTCGTTCAGCTTTTTTGTCAGAGCCATACCGCTAAAATATCAAAATAATCTGCTGGAAATTTTTGGCTTTTACGTTTTCATATTTATGGCATAACGAACATCACTACAGTATATCTGCCGTCAGCATATTTTTGCCATAAATTAAGATCACATTGAAGTTGTTTCTTATCGTGATCTTTAGTAAGTCCCGCTCTACCCTTCACCATATAAAACAGGGACGTGGCACCTGTTGACTCGAAATATGAATTGGAAAATTGGTATCTGGTTTTCATCTTTTTCTCCAGTCTGGTCTGGAGCATAGAGGCCGCGTTAAGTTGTGTAGAGTCAAAGCTACGACAGAATAAAAACGCCTGGAGTTTGCTTTGCCTGAAAACCAATTTTATAGTATCCATTCCATTACCGCGCAAAATCGTATCGTCAGTTGTAAAAGGGAACTTAATATCTCTTAAAACCATCGACCTCTCACGGCCTATTTCCTGATCCAAAATTTCGGGATGCCTAAAGACACGTTGACTAAACCCGAATGCCGGCAACAGCAGAAGAGCAACCATTAGCGAGAAAAATCTGGCAGCATTCATCAGGCTAGAGAGTATCCCGCTTTTAGTGGTGGATGTTACAATATGGCTGCGGCCCTCGCCGGCTGCTGAGATTGGCGTTTCAGTTCACGCTTTTCTTTACGGATATACCAGGCGCGCTTGAGGTATGGATATTGATTCAGGTCATCCTCGGTAAAGTCCGGCGGCATGTCATCATGCTTGATCACTCGCTCTGCACGGGACTTGAGCATGGCCTTGGCCAGCTGGTCAAACTTGGTCTGCAGCGCAGCCAGTGTCCATTCGCCGAATACTGTGTGCCCGCCCTCATACATCTGCACCTGGTACTCCTCGTAGGTGGTCACATAGCCTGAGTAGCCATTGGCATATGGAACTAGTATGACCTGGCGGATACCTTTATCTTTCAGCGTTTCCTCCAGTGATTTGCGCAGACGCCTCGCAGCTATCGTAGTGATCTCAAAAGGGAAAGCAGCCAACGCAATATTACCTAGCGTAAAGATCTGTAGTGGCAATATCCGCGGGGTCCACGGGTGATTCTTATACCCTATCTTCTCAAAGAAATACTTGATAGAAGCGATACTAGGATCTGCCCAGCCCGGTGTGATCAGTTTATCTACGTGCTTGGTGCCGAGTACACGGCGTGCGTGTGTCTCGATCATTACGTCCTTCTTGCCCTGAGTACGGTATTTGCGGTCTACCGCTGCGCGGAATTTTTCATTCTTGAATTTGCAAAGGATGCGCTCGTACACCTTTACGATGCGGGAGGCTGTGCGGAATAGCCAGAGCAGCGGCGGCGCGGCACCCGGACCATCCATCAGGGCTCCGCCGAAGAACGCTACTCCCTGAGAAGCCGGTCCTGTCTGCGCATCAAACTGGCCATTGGCAAACTCAGGATCACTGGTCACATTGGCAAAGTTGACAAACAACGTATCATAGTCCAGGCCACCTGTCACCTCAAAGCCTTTCTTTTCGGCGTTCTCGTAGATCTCTATCGCCTTTTCAGATTGCAGTTTACCATTGTAGCGGGCACTCTCAAAGTCATCCTTGTATTTGCCCTCCCAATAGCCACGCTGGAATTTATGCTTAGGATTGTAAATGAATCGCGGTGTCACATCACCACAGGTACCCTGTGCGAAGGCCGCAACGAAATCTTTCTTGCCATTCTTGGAAAAATAGTCCTCTGTAAAGCGCGAAGCATAGCCCTTATTGTCCGAGCAGACTTTGTTGTTATCGTTTGAGATGCTGGTGGTATGTACACCAAACCAGTTGATCTCGCCTATATCTTCACCATCCTCTCCGGTGAATTTCAGCAGAAGCATCTCACGATTGACCGCCAGGTGGGCTGTCTCGCGGGTAGCTTTCTCTTTGACCTCGGGATTCTGGTTGTACTGATCCAGAGAGCGGTTAAATGCTACCTCCTTGTCCGGCTCAAAGGTACCTGCCGAGGCAGTAATGTGACCGGGACGTACATTGCGCTCAGCGGCCTCTATAGCGTCCGCTATGCCCCTCACCAATTTCTGGTACACATCCATCACAAAGCCGGGCGTACTGATATTGTAAAAGCCATAGTATGAGTACCCGCTCGGACCGCTATGGGTATGCTGGGCAGTGAGCATCAGGTTGTCATCATCATAGCCGCAGTTGGGATTGCGGAATCGCAGCTCCTTGAGGACCCCTTTCTTTAATGCGATGGTGATGAAACCGAGTTCACAGTTGACCAGGCACACTTTGGTGCCTGCTGTCTCGTCCTGTATGATAAATGCGCGTGCAAAAAGTGGTGTCTCTATGGACTCCATTGTATTGAAATACAGCCCGTACCCGAGCATGCCCACGCCTTTTTTGAATGCTGTAATGTCCGCTTTCGCCGCTCCTATCTTCCACATAAATACACTTTTGGTCTACTAAGCTGACGTAAATGTACCTAGTAATATGCGATCCCGCAGGTGTATTTCAATGAGATAGGGGGAGATTTAAAACGTACGGCCCAACAACCAATTTTGATTGAAACTCAGAAAACGATGGTTGATTTATAACAATGGGGAAAACAGAGTGGGGTATCACCTCAATTTAGTGATATCGATCTTCTCATTCTCCTTGATCGTGATAGGGATCTTCACACCAAAAGCCCTAACCACCACAGTGCCGGAGATGGTCATATCTATCTGCTTATTCTTAAGAATATTCATGATGCCCTTTATGATCTCATTCCAGTTCATATCTGGCTTGATCACCAGGTCCAGCGGTACATTAAACTCACTGACCTTATTGATCAGTACAGGCTGGAGCTGTCCTGCTGTGGCGATGTGTTTGCCCTCCACCTCCACATTCATTAGTATCTCATTCAGGTGAAAACGGAACTTATTAGGATTGTAAAACACCAGTTCGCCACTGAGTCGGAAGCCATCCTTATCCAGTTTATGAATACCAAAATTATCCACGCGCTTGTACACGGGCGGATATACCTTGCAGGATGAGAGCAATGCTATCAAGGCGACACTGATCACTATGTGAGCGTATCTTTTCATCACCATATTCTTTTCACCATACCCCCGGCATCTACCGGGAAGGTGTAATTTGCAAAAGTCACATCAGA
The DNA here is from genome assembly GCA_964537475.1 of uncultured Chitinophagaceae bacterium. Taxonomy (GTDB): domain Bacteria; phylum Bacteroidota; class Bacteroidia; order Chitinophagales; family LD1; genus UBA1941. Next base: position 354,159 of record CAZIBY010000002.1, read on the forward strand.
GCCTGCGGTGCCGGAGATGTGCACCGGTATACTATCACGCGAGGCCAACAGGCGCTCAGATAGCGGAAAACGAACCTGAAAAGAAAAATTAAACCGCTCCTCTCCTTTTATTGCGGTTTTAAACTCATCGTGCAGTACGCCGACCACTTCCTCATCCAGAGCTATATTGACATCTACCTTGCCCAGATTGGCCCTCATCGTATTGGGATTGCGAAAGACGATATCACCACGCAGTTCATACGTACTATCAGCGATACGTGCCAGCATCAGGTGATCGGCACCGACACACTGCAGCGGTCGCGGCTTATTCATATAGAAATACCCTGCTATAAAAATGATCAGGATACCTACTATGACCAGTGTCTTTTTCACGTACTGTATCCTTACTTCAGAACGCTGCGGGCTATGAGCTCCTTCATGATCTCATTGGTACCCGCATAGATACGCTGCACGCGGGCATCTGCCCATGAGCGGGCCACCTGGTACTCCCATATATACCCGTAGCCGCCATGCAGCTGCAGACATTCATCAGCCACTTTGCACTGGAGGTCGGTAAGCCAATATTTGCAGGAAGAAGCCATTGCGGCGTCGAGTTTCTTCTCGGCGTGCAGCTCTACACATTTGTCGGCAAAAATACGCCCGATAGCCACCTCGGTAGCCAGTTCGGCCAGCTTGAAGCGTGTATTCTGAAAGTCACTGACAGATTTGCCAAAGGCTGCGCGATCCTTGGTATACTGTACAGTAGTAGCCAGGGCGCCCTCTGCTGCAGCTATAGCACCGAGTCCTACTACGAGGCGCTCCTGAGACAGCTCGGTCATCAGGTATTTGAAGCCTTCGCCTACCTTGCCCAGCAGGTTAGATTTAGGCACCTCCACATTTTCAAAGAAAAGCTCGCAGGTGTCCTGCGCATGGAGGCCCACCTTTTCAAAAGGTTTGCCCTTTGAGTAGCCCTTCATACCTGTTTCGATGAGGAGCAGGGAGATCCCCTTGGCACCCAGTGTCGGATCGGTCTTGACAGCTACCACACATACATCACTCAGGTAGCCATTGGTGATAAAGGTCTTTGAGCCGTTCACGAGATAATGGTCACCCTTGTCTACCGCGGTAGTACGCATCCCCTGCAGGTCGCTACCTGCACCCGGCTCTGTCATAGCTATCGCGGCGATGGCCTTGCCCGATACCATCTGCGGCAGCCACTTTTTCTTGGCCTCTTCGGTGCCATAGTGCTCGATATACGGGCATACGATATCAGAGTGGAGAGTATATCCCACCGCCTCTGATGCCAGACCGAGCTTGCCCAGTTCCTCTGCTATGATGGCATTGTAGCGGAAGTCCTTGATGCCAAGGCCACCGTATTGCTCATCCACCTGCATACACAGATAGCCTGCCTCACCGAGCTGTTCCCAGCTCTCGCGGCTCACCATTTGAGCCTTCTCCCACTTAGCGTGGTTGGGTTCTATTTCTTTCTTGATAAAATCCCTGACAGAGCTGGCAAACATCAGATGCTCCTCTGTATATAGCGTGCGTGGAAACATAGCTTTTAAAAATTTTAGTGCAATAGTAGCAAATAGTTACCTAACGATGGTAGACGATCTGTGACTGGACAAAAGTGCCATAATGCCTTATATTTACCCGATAGCAAAACACTTGATATGATCCGCCCCTTTTCTTTCAAAACGCTGGCGCTGGCCTGCGCAGCCTCTCTGCTCATAGCTGCCGCTGAGGGCACCACCCTCAAAACGTGGGACCCTACCAATAAACTCACCTGGTCAGACTACCGTGACACTTCGTTTGCCGGTAGCAAGGTGCGGGCAGCACTCACCAACTCAGGTATCGTTTTTTCTGTAAAGCAGCAGGATGAGGATGTGATCGTGACCTGCTATAGCCAGATGGACCCTACACGGTCATATGTGGATACAGCCAAAAAGCTGCCTCGGGTACTACAGCATGAGCAGTATCACTTCAATATCACTGAGTACTGGAGCCGCAAGCTGAAGAAAGACATCGCTACGGGACACTTCACAGTGAAAAACTTTAAACAAAAAGCGATAGACCTGCAGCAGGAGGCCAATACAAAGTGCAAAGAAATGCAGGTAGAATACGATGCTGAGACCAAGCACTCGATACTGAAGGAAGAGCAGAAAAAGTGGGAGCAAAAAATAGACGAGCTCCTCAAGAAAACAGAACAGTACTCAGATAAAACTGTAGCCCTTACCCTACAGTCTTAGCAGGCACTATAGCCATGCGGATGATGGACCAGTAGTTGCGCTCCAGGTTAGCGTGCTCGTAGTAACCTTTCCTCAATAATATATCATGCATCTGCGGCAGATTGTATGACGGCGCTCCCATGCAGAGGTGATGCTCCACATGATAGTTGACATGATACGGGGCAAACAGCATTCTTTCTATAAAGTTCGCGTATGTCGTGCGCGTATTGCGCTGCGGGTCCGTACGGTCCTCCACGATACAGTGCTCGGCCATCGAGCGTACGCGCAGGCTGAAATTATAAGTAGTAAACATCGCTCCTATCCACAGCAGGTATAGCCACGGCTTGCCGGTCAGAGCTAGAATACTAAAGAGGATCAGGTTAGCTGTGAGTGGCCCCCACAGGTTGCGAAACGCATTAGTCAAAGTTTCTTTCCAATCTTTCTTCTCGCGTATACGCTCTATGGCTCCGCCCAGATTATATTTCAGGATGCCTACGTGCATCGCTATGACGCCTATCTGTGCTTTGACACCTGTAGCACCCACGAGGTCGCGCGCTATCTTGCGCATCATGCTGAAGGCTGTGGTCGGATAGCCTTTGGTCAGGCTCATGTCGGGGTCATTATCCAGGCCCGTGTACATATGATGCTCCCGGTGATAAGGGCGATACTGATACAGGTTTTGGAGAATGGGATAGGCACCAAACCAATTACCCACAAAATCGTTCAGCCGGCGCGAAGTAAATACCGAGTCATGTGAGCAGTCGTGAAGCAATATAGCGCAGGCCAGCTGTTTGCCCCCTATGATAAACAATGCAAGGATTATGGTAAAGACATTGGGCCAGATACCAGCTATAGCAAAGGCAAAAGCGATCCAGAACCAGGTGTCTAGTACACCCAGGGCCGCACGCCAATTTGATTTGCGCATCACGTCTCTCACCTCGTCAGGTGTGAGGTACTGACGTAGCTGCGCGGTATACCAGTTGAGATGATTGGGTGCCATCTGACGAATTTAAATAATTTTAGCGCTACGGACTGAGCACCTTTTAGCAGTTTTGCACCCACATGAGATACAGGTATTTGTACACTTTGATCATCGCTCTTATCTATGGCCACAGCGCTGCCGCGCAAAGCAGCAAGGCAGACTCTGTCTGGTGCGACGATCTCAGAAACATCATCCGCTGCGTGAGTATGGCGCAGGTATACGAACCGGTAGGACCACCATCTGCAGACACTTTTGATATTGCGCCATTCGCGCCTCACATACGCCTGACCGGCACTGACCGCGAGTCTATGCAGCGGAAGTACAAAAAGGTCACCTACTCCACAGATCTGCAAAGCACCTCAGGCAGTCAGAGCCATGCCGCGCTGGCTATGGACCAGTGGTACGAGAAATTTCATCTCTGCCTGGAGGGATGGGACATAGCGCGGATCGCTAACCGTGATACCAATTGCGGTGTTAAGGATTATTTTATCACGAATGGTGAGGATGAAACCACCATCCGCCTCAGCCTCCTGCGCGACTCTGCATTTGGCGACAGCTACCATGTGAGAATAACCATATATTAGCCCCGTGATAAAGGACATCATAGGGCCACATAGGCGGCTTTTTCTCATCTGCTTGGTTATCTCCTTTGCACTGTACATGGTGTCAGCCTGGCACAGCGCCATATACCTGCACCCTGATGAGCACTACCAGATCGTAGAGTTTGCCTCCTACAAAATGGGCATCACACACGCAGACCAGTTGGCGTGGGAGTTTGCCGAGCAGATACGCCCGGGTGCACAGCCCCTGCTATGCTATATTCTACTACGGACATTTGACGCCCTACATATCACAGACCACTATAGCCAGCTATTTCTGCTGCGGGTATTGTCCGGATTATTATCGCTGCTATCCATTACGCTGCTGTGCATCTCGGCCCTGCCTGCCATCAGAGCGCAGTACCGGCGAGCCTTTATCATAGTCAGTTTCCTGTTCTGGTATCCGTATGTCTATGGGGTACACTTCTCATCTGAGACCTGGTCTACCTGTATGGTCATGATAGCCCTATCCCTACTGGTATGGCAGTACGAGGGCGCCGCCGGCAGGTCTGCCTTTAGTTTCTTCTCAGCAGGGCTGCTGTTGGGGCTCGCATTCCTGTTCCGTTTTCAGACGGCTGTGATCTCCGCAGGTATACTGGTGTGGCTACTGCTGGTACCCAAAGAACGGAAACTCCTCCTCTACCTGCTCTGTGGTGGAGCGCTGGTGCTGGGGCTAGGCATACTAGCAGACCACTGGCTGTATAGTGAGTGGGTGTTTGTGCCATGGCGCTATTTTGATGCGGCCTTTATACACAAGCATACAGACTTTGGCGACCAGCCTATTTACTTCTTCCCCGAGCATTGCCTCATGATGCTGACGCCTCCCATCGGTATACTGGTACTGATAGCGCTGCCTCTAGCTTTTGTCACGCAGTCACGTAGCATCTACACTTGGGCTATGCTTCCATTTCTGGTGCTGCATATATTGATACCGCACAAGGAATGGCGTTTTTTCTATCCGCTCATTTCATTTCTCCCGCTACTGTCTATACTGGCCTGGCAGGGCTGGCGAAAAAGGGAGTGGCCTATGCCACAGCCATTACTCCTCCTGGCAAAGTGGGCGATCATCATTGGCGATCTGGTAGCGCTCTTGCTGTTTGTGATCCTGGCAGATCTGCGCTTTGACCAGAAGATACTGATGCAGGCAGTACATAAGCAGGCCCTGTCACATCCCGTCATGCTGTATGAGATGCATATCACGCATAGCCCATTTATCCTCCCCAAGGCCACAATACCTAAAGACCTTTACCCAGAGTATGTGCGTGATAGCGATGTACGGGAGATAATCGTAGCCGACCTGCACGCGATCCCATCGCACGGAGGCGATACCCTCACGCTGGTTGCTACCAGTGAGGACGAGTGGGATATGTCCCGGGGCACTATTCTCTACCAGACATGGCCGGGCAGCGCTGCTACCCACAAGATGCTGGGAACGGCACTATACACGCAGATATCCTCTAATAATTACTACCTGATACGATTGGATCAGCCGCCCCGCTGACAAAGAAGCCCGGCGCTTATGCCGCCGATTATTTATTTTGCGCCCGATGCTATCTCTATTGCGATCAGATCTACGCAAAACGCTATTGACCTGGGCTATCCTGCTCACGGGCATTCTTTTCTTTGCCACCAGTAAGATAACTTTTGCCACTATCCCCTTTGAGCGGGATGAGGGCGAGTATGCCTACTCCGGGGCGGTGATACTGAGCGGCGGCACACCGTATCTGGATACTTATAACATGAAACTGCCGGGCACTTACTACATGTATGCCCTGGTCAGTTATTACTTTGGTGATGGGGAGGCTCCCATCAGGTTAGCTACTTTATTCTTTGGGCTCATCGGCGCTTTCTTTCTGTATCGTACCATCAGGCTCTATCTGGATCCATTGCCTGCCGCCTTTGGCACTACCATTTTCTTGCTACTCATGAGCACGATGTATAACGAAGGCCTGCTGGCAAATGCAGAACACTTTGTACTACTGTTTGCTTTACCGGGTATTTACATTGGCCTTCGCTCTGTTCAGCGCAGTACCATCCTTGGGATTTTTTTATCAGGCCTTCTTATTGGCATAGCTATTTTGATGAAACAGCATGCCTTGTTCTATGGACTTTTTATAGGTACAATGATCGTGATAGCGGGCATCCGTCGCACGAATCTGCTCCGCACCACTGGCCAGGTCATATTGTTATTGATAGGGCTTGCGGCCCCTTTGTATTGCCTGATATGGTACCTGCACATACGCCATGCCTATGAGAGCTTCTACTACCTCACTGTGCTCTATGGCAGCGCCTACGCAGCCCACTCCAATACAGCTCTCCAGAGTCTGCTGAACCTGCTATCACGTATCGCTGACCAGTACTTCCTCTCACTATCCATCATCGCTATGATCTGGATGGCCAGGCGCCCTTCCAGGTATAGGTATGTGGCCCTTTTATTCTTCCTGTTCAGCTTCCTGGCTGTCTGCCCCGGCTTTATTTTCAGGAGGCATTACTTTATGCTGCTGTTTCCTGCGGTGGGCTTTCTTTTTGCTACAGTACTGCATACGGTGGGTATCTACTACGCTCATCGCGGGCGCATACAGGCTTATATCGCCGGCACTGTCATTGTACTCTTTCTCGCCTTTTTCCTTCCATTCAATTTTGGACGGAGCCCCGTTGCTATCTATCATCAGCACTATCCGGATCAGCCCTTTACGCTCATGCACGAGGCAGCGGACTATCTGAAAACTGTGACTCAGCGCGGAGAAAAGGTCGGTATGTTCTCAAATGAACCGCAGCTTTACTACTATGCGGACGTTGGGGCCGCGTCCCCTTTTCTGTATAACTATCCCATGCTGGAAAATCACCAGTATGCGCGCGCCATGGTGGACACATTCATCCATCAGATAGACGCTGCAGAGCCGCACGTGTTTATCTACTCCAATGCAAACCTGATGATCTATGATACCACGATGCTCGACAGGATAAACGACTGGTGGGAGGAGCGCAGGAAAAGGTATGAACTGGCTGCAGTGCTGAGCTACAGTGAGGGGAGCGGCAAAGGCACCTGGTACAAAGGGGCCTCGCTCAGTGATACTGTCTGGCTGCGGTCAGAGCATATGGAGTTTTATATCAGGAAGTAAAAACTACTCCGCAGGAAGCTGTGAGTAAAAGTAAACCCTGCGAAACATCAGGAAGAAGGATAGTACACTGGCAAAAGTCATGATGAGGATGCCATAGTACAATACAGACTCATGACTGACAAAGGTCATCGCATCCTGCATGATGGCCAGCGCCAGCATGACCAGTAGCCACCCTATGAACCGGCTATCCTCTTCATAAAGAAGCAGAGGTATGATGAACAATAGGTACCATGGGTAAAAAACATGGGAGAAAAATAGAAGAAATAGCAGCAGCAATCTCACATAGGTGCGGCACCATGCAGCCTGTGACCGTGAGCCCATCCAGAATCTGACAAACAGCACCAGGCTCATGAGCAGCGCAAAAATCTTGAGTACTTGCTGTACAGCCAGCCAGATCCTGAGCTGGCCATCCAGTAGTCCCGAGGTCCGCTTGATGCTATCATTCAGTTCCGCATTCTTTCCCATTATCACGCCCGGGGCAAAGTATATTACGTCTCCGATCACTTCTGCCGCAGACTTCGCAGGTTTTTGAGAGGTGAGAAAGTCGAAAGGCACTCCTACCGTTTTGATAGAAGTGAAGTAAGGCAGGTACACCAGCGCTACTGTTACCGCTACGATACCTGCACCGCCTATTACTTGCAGGAGCAGTTTCTTCCAGCTATCCGTATGGAGGTATACCACCACCGCAAGGAATGGCAACATCAGTACGAAGCTCATTTTGGCCACTATGGCCAGCCCGGCAAAAAAGAAGGCCATGTACCACTTCCCTGAAACCGCAAAATAGATCATACCCGCTACAAGCGCTATAGCTATAGCATCACAGTGTAGCTGCCCTACTCCTTGTACCATCAGAAGAGGATTGAGCAGAATGAGGGCGAGAATGCGGCCACCCAGTTTCAAGATGCCGGCTATCCGCACCATACACTCTACAAAAATGACTGCCCAAAGCAGCGCTAGTATTTTGTAAGCAAGAATAGCCAGGTAGATATTGCCGCATCCCATCAGAGCAGCCAGGCGCGATGTGGTCAGACAGACAGGCCCGTATACACATGGTGCTTGGCGCCAGATCGGGCTCACATATTCATAAAAGGAAGAGACCCTCACTGCACCTATCCCGATATAGACGTCCACACCTTTGTTAGATGCATCACCATATGCGAGGAGTGAGAAGAGATCGTTGCTGATCATAGGCAGCATACCGGAATATATCAGTATCAGTGTATAGGCGGTGATACGCACCTGCGGCAGTGACAGATCCTGCCGCTGCCAGATACGATACATGGTCAGACTACTGAGACTGACAGACACCAGGAAACCCGTATAAGTGACCCACAGGGATATGCCATCTATACGGTGATAGTCTACCATGATACTCCCTGCTGCCGCAGTACGTACCCATGAGACCACAACAGCTATGACGGCACAAAGCAAAAGTATCCTGACCTGTGCATGCCTGTATAAGAACGAAAACTTCTCCAAATCCTGAATTTTAATCACGGTCCTTGCTCAGGACTACATCTACAAAGCGCTTTACTACATTGTTGCCCTTATCGTTTTCACGGATATCAAATAGTTGTTTGAATTGCTTGAGCAGGGCTAGCTCGACTTTGCTTTTGATCAGCTCCTGCGTTTCTGCATCTTCATACAGGGATTTATATTTTTTGGTAGATATCCTTTTGCCAAAACTGAAATACAGTTTGACCGGTTTAGGCAGGATCGTATTGCCAAAGCCACGCACAAACGGCGGCAGCAGCTCTCCATCCTTGAATACCGAATGCGCCAGACCGGTCTGCTTCAGTAGTTTGCCGGCCCATGAGTTTTCCAATATATCATTCGAGTCTTTGACTACGTCATAGGCATCCTCCGCTCCTACTGCGGCCACGGGTATGATATCATAGCCATACTGCATAGCCATCCGTACAAAACCTGTTCGGTCCTGCCACTTTAGCTCGTAGGCCTCGCCTTTCTTCTTGCATACTTCGCGGGTACCGCCGGGGAAGACGAGCAGGCTCTCACCGCGCTCCATCACTTTGCCGCAGTTGATACGGCTGGCCTCCAGTGCTCCCAGCTTTTTCTCCAGCAGGTCTCTCCACAAGGGTATCTGGAAGTGCCTCCTGTCTGCCAGCGCGCGTAGGAATATTCCCTTTTGGATGTAAAGCTCTATAGCAAAAGGGTAACCATCCAGCACGCCTATCACGGCGTGATTAGATACAAAAAGTGCCGGGCGCGCAGCATCCACCTCCTCTATACCGTGAAACTCAGGCGTAAAATACCTTTTAAATGGTTTGATGAACTGCTTGGCAAAATCCCGTGAAGGCGGATCGAAATCCATCTCAGGGTACGGCTTTATTGTTTCTTTCATATTCTACAGAAAGACGCAAATTATGATTTATGCCCTGAATAAGAAAATAACAACCCGGAGATACAGCGTAAGCCGGTTATTCTGCCGGCAGTGTGAAATAGAAACTACTGCCAAATCCCTCGTGAGACTCGACCCAGATGCGGCCACGATTCGCCTCTACTATATTTTTGCAGATAGCCAGCCCATTGCCTGCGCCGGCATATTCATCTACCCGGTTCAGCTTGCGAAATGGCTCAAAGATAGCCTGATGGTATTTCGCATCCACTCCTATGCCATTGTCCTTCACGCAAAACTGCCACTCCGCGCCCTCGCGCCGGGCCAGTATCTCCACATACGGGCGCTTATCTTTTTTCTGGAACTTCAGTGCATTGTCTATCAGATGGTAGAGTAACTTACGCACATCGTCGGCATCTGCTCTGACCGCAGGCATCTCAGATACATTGACCATCGCGTCTGAGGCATCTATCACCTGCTTGAGCTGCTTGAGTACCTCCTGCACCTGGTTCATCATATTGACACGGACCGGCCTCACTATGCGGTCGCTCATATTCATGAGCAGCTTCATATCGGCCAGCATACGCTCCGCACGGTTGATCTCATCTGTGATGGTCTCCGCGTACGTGAGCAGCTTTTTATTATCTGTGCCTTTCTTGAGCCCCTCAGTGAGGAGCTGCAGATAGCTGACAGAGGTACGTACCGGCTCGCGCAGGTCGTGAGAGGCTATCTCCATCAGGCGGTGCGGGCTGAGTAGCTGCGTACTATCCTGGCCGGGCGCAGCCAGGCTGCATACGGTGATCGTGTCATCTCCTGCAGATACGGTCTTGCGCAGCAACTCCAGTGGAGCGGTGAGGCTGGCGCCGGCTATGGTCCTGACCAGATCGGGCCGCGGAGGTGCGAGCAGGTTGATCTGATCGCCACGGTCCGTCGTGATGAAAGTATCCAGCGCCTCACCTCGTAGCGCTGTGCGGTCTGCTTTTATGAGTTGTACGAAGGAGTCATTGGCTGCCTGTATACGGTCATTGACCAGCAGTACAAAAGGCAGCGAGCAGGCCTGTATCAGATCTGTGAGCAGCGAGGTTTTCTCCTGCAGGGACAGTGCTGCCGTAGATGAACTTTTGCTCAGGCGTATCACGGTACTCAGCCCCCCCTCCCACTGCTGCGGCGAGATGTGCAACTCATAGGTGGCAGACTGTATCTCTACAGATGCCTTGATCTCCTGCTGTGCGCCCCCCTGTGGGATAAACCTCCTGAGCAGTGCTATCACATCACTATCAGCCAGCAGGTATCTGGCGGCCCGGTTGATATAGATCACATCACCGGCAGTGTTGGCTACCAGCACCGCTTCACTCACAGCATCCAGCAGTCCGCGGTGACCACCACTGGTCGCAGATGCCGATACACCTGTATTGGCCTTGATGGCTGCTACGATAGCCTTGGGCAGGTAGAAGTAGTTCAGCTTATTCTTCAGCAGGTAGTCTGCCGCTCCCGCGGTTTGTACTTTATCTCGCAGGGTCTCGCCATTAGAGGCGGATAGTACGAGAAGGGGGATATGACGCTCGCTGAGTACCGTGCGCATCTGCGCAAAAAGTGACTCCCGGTCCACAAAGGCCGCATCTATCAGTACGGCATCCGGAGGCGTGAGCGCTATGGATGTCTGCCCCTGGGTCAGATCATGGCGGATATCTACGGCAAAGTCTACCTCTCCTGACGCACGCAGGTACCGGCGTACCTCATCGGCTACACTTTTATCCTTCTCTATCAGGAGTATATGGTATGTTTCCGCCATGGGGAGGACAGACTATCCGGGCAATATAAAGGCTCATCCGGCTTTTGTCAAATATAAATGCTGATAAGCCAATGAATTAGCTAAAGTGCCCCAGACTGTGGATAAAGCCATAATCCCCGCCAATACAGCAGTTTAGGCCTTTGGGTGGGCCTGCTTGTAGATATTTTTGAGTTTGTCTATCGTATTGTGCGTATAGACCTGCGTGGCTGCCAGGCTGGCATGGCCCAGCAGTTCCTTTACGGCATTGATATCGGCGCCGTTATTCATCAGATGGGTAGCAAAGGTATGGCGCAGCACGTGTGGGCTTTTTTTGTCGATGGTAGTGACCAGGTTGAGGTATTTCTTGACAGTCTGATACACTTTGCCGGCGGGTAGCTGCCTCCCCTCATCATCTACCAGCAGGTACAGAGATGGATGCGCCGTATGAGCATTCTTGATGCCGATGTACTCTTTCACTGCATCGCGTAGCGCCGGCTGTATCGGTATGATGCGTTCTTTATTGCCCTTGCCCAGTACCTTCACCTGACTGTTGTACGAGTCTACATCAGTCTCACGCAGCCCGAGCAACTCTGAGCGCCGCATACCTGTGCCATACAGGAGCTCCAGTATGATACGGTCCCGCGCCCCCTCAAATCCCTCGGGAAACTCCACCTCCTTCATTAGTTTGTCTATACCATTCTGCTCTACGAAGACAGGCAGGCGTTTAGCCGTCTTAGGTGCCAGTACCTTGGCCAGCGGACTTTTCTTTACCACTCCTTTACGCATCAGAAATTTGAAAAAGGACTTGAGCGTACTCAGCTTTCTGTTGATACTGCGCGGACTGGTCTGTGCCTCCATCATGCTTACCATCCAGGAGCGTATCTCGAGATGCGAGGCCAGCTCGATCTCCTCTTTCTGGAATTCACTTTTGAGGTAAAAATAAAACTGCTCCAGGTCATTCTGATAAGACTCGATAGTATGGCGCGAGTAGCGGCGCTCATACTGTATATAGTTTAGAAATGACTGGATATGCGGAGACATAAAATAAAGGTAAGAAACGACTGAGCCACATGGCCTGCGAGATGTAAACGTAAACAGCAGGCAGTGTAGTATTTAGCGGCATATTAGCCGATTACGCGACCAAAAGTATGCTTATGTGAATAGTATCTATTACCTTTCTTGTTACAATTCATCTATGAAATTCATTTTTACCGTTGCCAGGTTATCGCTGACAGCATGTTTCGTGCTTCATTACTCCTTTATTCATGCCCAGACCGGCAACGTGGGCATAGGCACACCTTCGCCTGATCCATCTGCTATCCTTGATATCCGCTCAGCTGATCATGGCCTGCTCATACCCCGTATGGACTCCGTACACAGGGGGCAGATCATAGCTCCGGCGGAGGGCCTGCTGGTCTATGACACTGATGCCGGTTGCCCCTATTACTACCACCTCTCAGTCTGGCACTCACTATGCGGCATCGGTACAGGCAGTGGTGCCACAGGTCCTACCGGGCCTACCGGCTCATCTGGTGTATCGGGCATATCTGGCAATACGGGTGTAGATGGGCTCACCGGTCCTACGGGGCCTACCGGCCCCACAGGGGCCTCAGATACAACCAATGCATGGAAACTAATGGGCAATGCCGGGACAGTAGACGGAGTCAACTTTCTCGGGACAATAGACAATGTACCGATGAATATCAGGGTTAATAACCAACCAGCGGGCAGGATAGAGGCAACAGCTAATGCCAATACGAGCTATGGCTACCAATCTCTTCTAAATAACACAGGTCGATTTGGCACTGCGATGGGCTACCTTTCTTTGTCGAGTGGTGTTTCAACTTTGTATGCCACAGCATTCGGCTATAAGGCAATGCAAAATACAACAACAGGAGGTGCCAGCACCGCGATTGGTGCAGAAGCGCTCGAAAACAATACAACAGGAGTGGGCAATAGCTCCGTCGGACGTGCTTCCCTTACCAATAATACTACAGGACAATACAACTCTGCACTCGGGATATTTGCCATGAATAATAATGTAAATGGCAATAGTAATACGGCGATGGGTGCGTATGCTTTATCTTCTATGTTGTCTGGCTCAAATAATGTAGCAATAGGCAATAATGCGCAGCTTTTTAATCAGAGTGGCAACTATAATGTATCTGTAGGTGACACCAGCGGGTGTACTCAAACTTCCAATTACAATACATCTGTAGGCGCATTAGCTCAGCGAAGCGGGGGCGGAGATTCTAATACCGCTGTAGGAGCTTACGCACTATACTATAATCCCGGAGGTACAGTTAATACTGCTTTGGGTGCAGGCACTAAAGTAATACTGACCAACCTCCACAATGTCACACTCCTCGGCGCTAATGCGTGGGCCTCCGCCAGTAATAGCCTCATACTCGGCGAGGGAGCCAATGTGGGGATCGGCACGCACGCGCCCGCACATCAGCTGGAGCTCAGCACAGATGATGCTGCCAAGCCGGGCACCAATACATGGACTGTGCTATCTGACCGGCGGCTCAAGAAAGATATACGGCCCTTCACATCTGGCCTCTCCCTCTTGTCTCAGGTCACTCCGGTATACTTTCGCTATACAGGAGAGGCAGGTATGCCAGCCCAAAAGGAATACGTAGGCGTGATAGCACAGGATATGCAGCGTATAGCACCGGACATGGTAGGCACCTGGACCTATCAGGACACCACCGGCCGCACTACAGACTACCTGAGCTACGATGGCAATGCCATGACCTACATCCTGATCAATAGTGTGAAGGAGCAGCAAAAAACGATAGAGCAACTGCTGCGCCGCATAGAGATGCTGGAGCAAAAACTGCGTGAAAAATAATACCATCGTTTCACCTTTGACCTTCTACCTTTTTACGGTCAGACTAATTCCCCTACATTTATCCGCACAACGGTACGCATGCGCTACAAAAAACTCGGTCGCACGGACATACAGGTCAGTCAGCTATCGCTAGGCACCATGACGGTGCTCAGAGGTGGGACCGTAGCAGAGAAGTTGCGCCTGTATGATGCCGCCCTCGGTTACGGCATCAATTACTTTGATACCTCAGACAACTATGAGAACGGGGAGTCGGAGAAGTTCTTAGGAGCCTTTCTGAAAGATAAAGACAGATCAAATATCTATATAGGCACTAAGTGCTTTTTCCCCAAGCCAGAGTATCCTTCAGGGGGCCTGACCCGTGAGAATATTACGCAGACTGTAGAGCGCTCTCTGCAGCGCATGGATACAGAGTACATAGACCTTTTCTACTGTCATAGATATGACAAAAACACTCCGGTGCAGGAGACCATCGCAGCCATCCAGTCGCTGATAGATCAGGGCAAGATCAGGTACTGGGGTATCAGTAGCTTCTCCACTGCGCAGCTCTGTGAGATATACTATACAGCCCGCGAGATGGGCTGCCAGCTCCCATCCGTGGGCCAATATCCCTACAACTTCTTCAACCGTACTATTGAGATGGATATCAAAGAGGCCATCACAAAAATGGAGATAGGCGTGATAGGCTACTATCCCCTGGCCCAAGGTGTCCTGACCGGCAAATATGGCGGGGGCCAAAGCGGCGAAAACCGCGCCTCAGATCCTGCACTGAAAAAACAGATGTGGGACCTGAGTGAAGACAAACTGACAAAAGTCAGTGCGTTTGTGAAACTGGCCGCCAGTCTCGGTGTATCGCCGGCAGCACTGGCGCTACGCTGGTGCCTGCATTATGATGCTGTATGCAGCACACTATCAAACGTGAATAACTTTGATCAGTTGCAGCAAAATCTGGAGTTTATTTCAGTAGATTTATCCCCGTCGGTCATAGCAGAGCTGGAGTCTATTTTCCACAATGCGCCCGTCGACCCATATACCGGACAAAAATTTTAATCCTTATATGAATGTTTCGTATCAGATAGATGATGAAGTGATCAACCTGGAGCTGGATGGAGAGGTGGTGGTCGGAGCCAATGAAGTACTACTGGATCAGGATATAAACCTGCTGGCCAAAACTGATTGGAAAGAAGAGGGATACACCGTAGTGCCTTTTCTCAGTGAGGCTGACTTTGCCAAGGTCAAAGCTGGTATCACAAAGATCATCAAAGACCTTATCGTATCCTGCGGTGGTCAAGTGGATGATGCATTTACGCTGGCACGCTACCACATGTACGTAGATGATACGCTGCACCTGGAGGTAGCCAAAGCGATAAAAGACGGATGGCTGGTATCGGAGTTTCCGATAGACTTTCAGATAGTCAACGACCGCATGTCAGGCCTCCTGCATGAGGCGGTATGCACAGAGCTGAAAGGCAGTCAGTACAATAGCTTTTTCCTGCGCATAGTGCGACCTAAAAAATATACTGATAATAATCCGCCTCACCGCGATGTGTGGCTGGACAGGCTTCGTCACGCCATGAATATATATGCACCGCTGAGCGGTAGCAACAAGGGAAGCGCTCTGCCTATACTACCGGGTAGCCACGTCCTCATGGAATCTCAGATAGAGCGCACCGCTGCGGGGGCCCGCCTGAATGGCACACAATATACAGTACCATGCGTCACCTCGGTGCTCGGAGCCAGGCCACACATGATCCGTCCTGATCTTGTAGAAAATGAGATGATGATCTTCACCCCATACATGGTACATGGAGGGGGGTATAACCTCAATGAAGGCGAAACCCGCACCTCACTGGAGATTCGGTTCTGGAAAGTTTGATCAGTTCCGCCAGGGCATTAACGCTTATATGTCAGTAAGAGTTGCTCCAGATTGGGCACCCATTTTTTGACATTGCGCATCTCCTGCATGTACTGATACTGTGCTATAGATATCTTATTAGCTTCTTCCTCATCCTGCAGTATGTCTACCGTCCTCGCGGCAAAGGCATTGATATTACTAAACATCGGAAATCCCTCCATCCCCTTTCCGCTCATCTGGCTAAAGTCCCAAAAGAGCTGAGGTACTCCGATGCTGCAGATGTCGAAACCCGCAAAGCCACCCGGTATGCCATAGAACCCGTGAAACCAGACTATGTTCAGCTTTTCATCAATAGCTGTTTTCTTGAGGTCTTTTTGATGTCCGCGAAATTTCACCTTATCCTTAAGCCCCAGGTGACGGATATACTTATACACACCTTCCTTCTCCGGGTCTCCTGTGCCAAAGATATGCAGCTCCGCATCTGGCACGCGCTCCAGCAAAGTATGAAATGCATAGATAAAAGGATCCAGAGGTTTGGTATAAGTGAGCCGGGTAAAGACCCCAATCCTCGGTGCATCGCTTTTGCGGAAATGCCAAAGCCTCCCATGGTCATCCAGATTGATGGACAGCGGCAGGAAAGTATGCTTGTATTCTTTGAAAGCAGCCAGCTCGATAGCAACCTCATCATCTCTGAAACCGGAGACAAAATGATGCACTACGTTTTTGTCATAGTCTTTATAATTCTCCGGTTTTTGAAAAATAGTATTGTGCATATTGATAAGGCTCTTATCTTTTTGCCTCTGCGTCATCCTGCGTGCCAGGATAGGATAGTTATATTCTCCTACAAAATAAAGCACATCGTAGCTATCTAAAAAAGAATGCAGCCCTACATGCTGATCTGGAAAGGGCACATTCAGTACCTTACGCTTGATACGCTGGGCTAGTGTCGGTACAAATGGCGTGGAGAGATCATCCAGAAAAAACACTTTCGTCCCTTGCTCTACATGCCTGTTGAAATAATAATCCTCCCACTCCGGATTGCTTCCCAGTGGTAGCAAAGAGAGCATATCAAGATCAAAAAGGTCCTTGTTGATGCTCTTATCCAGCTCATAGGTAAACCGCTGCGCTCCTGCCTGATGAAAATCTGAAACTATGAATAATACTCTGACCTTTCCTTTCATACTGTCTGTCTTCTCTGTTGTAATCCGCGGCAATATAATGAAAGCCATGTACTACCGCAATGACCAGGGTTTGTCAGCTATAATCAGTGTATATGTACTCTTCGTATGGCACTCCTCCCATATAGAGATGGGAAATACATCAACTGCACTTTGGCAGGATTAACCGTATAAACGCCTTTGTACCTGGGCTCCACTGGTATCTGAAACCGGTGTACACCTGGCTGCATCTCCTCACAGAAGATCACTACTCTATCCCTATAATACTCCCTGTGAACCTCACCATTAGCATAAGACTGAGGCTTATCTCCATAAGTGCAGCCGGCAGGTACCGGCACCTCTATCATCAGGTATTCTCCATATTTGCGGGCATGCACTTCGGCTATGATCTCTGCCGTCTCTCCGCTTTTGAGTGCCGCCTGCTCCTGTCCGTTCTTTTGCAAGGAGGTAGAAACCGACAGATCCCCCGACACTGCATCAGGTTTTGCATTGAAAAATTGCTGTGTAGCGGAAAGATAAATGGGAGCAGCACCTTTCTTGGTAATATGCATTGAGGCACTGCCGGATGCTAACTGGTTATCATAGGGAAAATGAGAAATGGCAGTTCCGTCTATATCCACTATTGGCTTTGCAATATCGTTGTGCCTGTCAGCCAGCACTCTAGGTAGTATTGCAGACACGATCTTCGCAGACTCTGCTGTATTGCGCCAGCCGCCATGCCTGCGGGTCTCCAGAAAGTACTGTATGATCCGCTGCTGCAGCCCTGCATCGTGCCGTATCTCTGCTATATCATACGCCAGCACTGTGCAGGCTACTCGTCCCGCATACCAATACCAGTTATCCTCACCCCAGTAGCTCCCGCCAAATAGTGTACGCTGCTCCTTCTTTTGTATCTCACGCCAATGATGCATGGCAGCAGAGTCTCCGGTATGAGAAAGGAACTCAGCCTTGACATACAGCAGCTGTTGATACAGCGAGAGCGAGTCAAAGGATATTTGCTTGAGTATAAACGGTACCTCGGCTACCCTATCCGACTTACTGGCAAAGAGCGTGGCTACGTCCAGCTTTTCTGAGATACTCATCAGTCTCAGCGCCGCGTAGAGGTAGCTATAGGCATCATTAGTATTGACTCGTTGCGTTTCGCCGGCTTTATCCAGAGCGGCCAGTACATAGGTAGTCATGCGCACAGATGCGGGTGAGTATTCCCACCAGCCATAGGCGCCATTTACCAGCTGTGCCTTTTGCAGCTTCTTGATACAAGCTTCTTTCTCGCTGGCAGCGGCCTTAGGCGTCTTGCGTCCTAGGGCTGTATGTATCTGCTCCAGCAGCGTGAGCATGGTCAGGCGCGATGCCGTCTGCTCCATGCACCAGTAGGGATAGTGTCTTACATGATCTATCTCATCCAGCATCACATCCAGCAGGTCGCTCTGCATATGTATATGCACGGCACCATAGCTACTATCTACAGGCACATCTATAGCTGTATCTCCGCGCAGCAGGTAAAATCCCCCCACAGACTCCTCAGTACCGACGGGCAGGATACTGACACTCCGTTCCTCTCCGTCTCCAAAGCCCCCCTTCGTAGCGATAGTAAAAGACGCCTTGATCTCCCTGCGCTTTTCATCTGGTGCCGCATTGATGGCTACATTATCTGAGAGCATATCTGTCACTGTCACTTCATTCTGCTGCGCATACATACTATCCCACACAAACCGCGCTGTGACCGTCACCGGCTTGTGCAGATAGTCCGTGATCTTGACCGCCGCAGAGGAGCTATCTCCGGCCACGAGAAACTGCGGCACTGACAGCTCTGCCATGCAGGCTTTATAAGCGTTTGTCTCTCTGTGGGCCGTTCCTACCTGATGCTTCCGCGTCATGCCTATGGCGTTTGCGGACCAGATCGTCACATTATCCGGATACCTGACCTCAAAATGCACTTGCCCCTTCTCATCCGTTACCATATTTGGCTGCCAGTACGCATAGTCGCGAAAGTTGCTCCGCATCTTGGAGGCATCTTTGTAGTCATCTTCCAGACTGATCACGCCCTGCGCTGCATCACCATATTTGCCCCCGATACCGGAGACGGGTAGAGCGGGCTCAGGTATACCGGCTGTGGGCAAGTTTACATTGCCTATCACCCTGTGGCCATTTATTACATATTGCACTTCATCAGACCTGCTACCATTGATCTGCAGTGATCCTGACTTCCTCATTACACCGGGCGTCTTGCTTAGGGCTATTCCCAGGTCTGAGCCGGGGTCTACAGTGATCTCCTGTACAGCCAGGGACTTGATTACGCTTATTGATGCCTTTTCAGATTGTATACTGGATGAATATTTAGAAGCCACGACCGTAGCAGCCGCCAGGGAGTCTTTTGCGAATTTCAGCCGCACCAATATATTCACAGAGAACCCACGCAACCAAAACTTTGCGTCTACAGTATGCGGCTCATAGCTGGGAGCCTGGTATAAGATATGATATTTGCCAGCCGGCAGGCCGGGTAGCGAGTAGTAGCCACGCACATCAGACATGGTGATACGGCCGGTACGATGCCCTAGTGAGTCTACCAGAGAGATAGAGGCATACGGTATACCTTCTCCCATATTATCTATCACTTTGCCGTACAGGCCTTGCTTTTCACCAGACCACTGTATACCGGTGCTATCTCCGCTTGTATTAGGCTTCCGGTCTAGTATGAAATCATGCGGCCACCTCTGCATTCCCATGCTGTCATTGCCAGTGATGTTGGTGCTATAGTTCTGAGACTCCAGGAAGTCATTTGCTACAATTTTCTGATAGCATTCAGCATATGGCTGCACCACTATACCATCATAGCTGCTGGCATACCCCGACTCTGTGATCGCCATCACAGTATAAGTGCCGGGAGACAGCCGCTCTACATGACTGTAGCCGGAGCTATACTCAAATATTCTGTCATACACCATAGAGTCTGTGCGGTAGATACGCAGATAGGAGATGGTACTATCAGACGTCACCTGGAGCTGTAGTGATGAGTGGTACTCGGCCGAGCTGCGATAGCCCGACATAGAGGTAGCAATATACAACGCGCGCCATACACGCGCCGGGGCCAGATCGATACCAGGCCGGGGATACAGCAGCGCAGTAAAATCCAGATCGGGTTGCGGTCTATTCTCCTGCAGCGTGATATGCCTTTGGTCAAACAAATCTGTACGCTCCAGCCGCACCACTCCCGGTGAAAAAGAAAATGCATACCGCCGCTCCGGCACAAATGCCTGGACGAATTTTTTAGGCTTATAACAATAAGCGGTACTGTAAGACATGGGCCCTATGATAGCATTGACCTGTGTGGATGATCCGTAGGAATAAGCCGCCGGTACAGTAAAAACATACCGGCTCTCATCCTGCCAGATATAAGCAGAGTCAGCGTATTCCCGCCCATAGTAGATGAACTTTCCACTCAGCAGTTGCTTTTCGCCGGGTAGCAGCTCTTTGCCCAGTGAGTCGCTATTTGCTTTGATCGAGTCCCACTGCAGCAGCAGGTTTGTCTTCACGCCATCCATTACATCCACGCTATCCAGATGCACCATCCGGTCCCTGGTGCGTAGCACTATGTTATGCCTGCCGGCACGTACGGGTATAGAGTATGGCATAAATGCTGACGTTCCCTCATAGTAGGCCAGCTCTCCGTCTACATACACCATCTGCACTATCATACTACGCCCATGATCAAAGATAAATGGGGCGAACTGTGCTTTCAGCCCTGGTGCCGGTATGGTCATCACCTTCTGCCCCTCAGGAGAGTAGATGAGTTGGTAGTATAACATTGTATCCAGCTGCATGCGGTGTATCCAGTATGGATAGTCCCCGATGTTATAGGCTTTGCTCACATACGTCACCCGCTCCAGTCCACTCTCGCGCGTCTCCTTATGCTCAGCCAGCGGATGGTAGAGTCCGGTGCCGGAGTTTCCGCCCCAGGTATTATAAAACTGCCTGGTGTAGCTGAGCGCTGTCACATTGGCGCCTGCTATAGGGTGCCCTTTACTATCCCTCACGCTGATGGTCACTGAGTCGCGCTGACCCGGGTATACCTCATCGCGCTGGGCCAGTTTTACATTCAGCCGCTGCGAGCGCGGGGCTATTATATAGCTCCTGTATTCGGGATCGCCCTTTCTTATATATTTTATCTCTACCTCGTATGTATTCTGTGTACGGTCGGGTATAGTCACTACATGTCCATTGAGTACGCCCCTCCTGACCACCGTCGCTCCGCGGCGTAGGGTGTAGTATTGTATGTAGCCCTGTGTAGGATAAAGCTCTATCGTGGAGTCAGTCCGCCTGTACATCTGGGATGGAGAGGAGTAGTCATTATAACTCTGTCTCAGCGTATCCTGCCCATATGCCTCAAATGCATAGTCACTAACCCAAGAATCCACCGGGCCTCTATAGGGATAGGTCACGGTCTTCGATTCCAGCGGTTCATCTTCATTACCATTGGTAGTGATCAGGCGGCCATGACCAGCCACAGATATACCATTCTGTAGAATATCAGCATAGATCGTATCCTCTTCCTGCCATACTATCAGCCTGCGCCGGCCTCTGTCTATATAGGTACTCCTTGTAGATTGGTGATGCTCTGACGCTGCATTGACAAAATCAACCTGTAGGTTTATCTCCATTTTCACTTTAGGCAGCCACTCCAGTGGTATGTCTACCTTCGTTTCCCCCTCAGCGGACAGCTTTTTCTCTATCGCAAATAAAGTATCCGGCACACATTCATGCCCCGTATACCAGGCACTCACACTTTGCTTTAGCCCGGTGATCACAGCACGGCTGTCCATCACATTGCGCCCGTTCTGGTCGCGGCCTTTCAAGGCCAGGTGCAGGGTGTCTGACACTGGCTCTTCATAGTTACCATTCACATCCACGTAGTAGCTGTATTTATCCAGCAGGTAGTCCTCTACCTTAAAATTGCTGGACACCAGACTCGCCCCCGTCTCCGTAGCCGAGAGCGATACATAGTAGTATTTATCCAGTTCAAACGTGTCCGTGATCACAAACTCATAAATATAGGCACCAGGTGTCACAGGCTGGAGCTTAGAGGCTAGTGTCATATAGTTATGGTCGCCGTAACTCCTCCTCATATCCACACGCAGGCACAGCGGAGTGGTGTAGGCTTTATTGCGTGGATGTAGCAGATAGGCCTTGAGTTTCACCGTATCTCCTGGCAGATATTTGGGCTTATTGAATACGATATAGCCATTTAACCTCTCCTGCCGGCTTTGGCTCTTCTCTCGCCTTTTCTTTTCCCTGGCTTCCCTCCTGTCATCTCGGTCCGGGCGCTCAATATCATCTGTATTATAGTCATAGAATACCTTCTCACCCCGTGCTTCTATGGTCAGGATACGGCCATCTTCATTGGAGAAAGGTATCTGGTAGCCCTGCAGCCGGGTATTATAGCGGTAGCGCCTGTGGCGAAAGGTGACCACCGCGTCCGTGATAGGTTGATTGTCCCGCGTACGGATCAGGAGTTTATTGCGCTTACCGTCGTTTAATATGGTAGCGAGTATATTGCTCACCACTCGGTCATCCATCACCAGCCTCCGGTCCGCGACATGTACATCAAAGTAATATCCTGCCGGCAATACCTTATCATATTCTGACTCAGTCGGGAAAGAATCCACCAGCTGAAAATTGCGCAGCAAAGGATCATATTGGTAGGAGCTCTTCATATCATTCAGGAGATAGACGCTGTCTGCCGGTATGCGGTAAATATAAGTGTAGTAGCTATTCTTATTGAGATGGGCAAAGTCTTGTGCCCATGAGGATAGGGTCAGGAGTAGCGCGATCGTCAGGATGGTATGTTTCATAGAGAGATCTTCCTCTCAAACTTACATATTGCCCTCCCATATTCCAACACGCTACAAAGTCTTGACACACAGATGACATCAAGGCAAAACAAAAAAGCCCGTCTGAGACGGGCTTTGATATATCGTGATCATGACGGGAGTCAGCGGGGACTATGCCTCCTCAGAGCGGCGCATGGTCTGCACGTAGGCAGCCTTCAGCACTTCACTCCTCCTGCGCACAGACTTCTTAGTATATGCCTGACGGCTGCGGAGCTCGCGCAGGAGACCTGCTTTCTCGAACTTCTTCTTATACTTCTTCAGTGCTCTGTCCAGTGATTCTGATTCTCTTGTGTCAATGATTAACATTCGGCTTTTTTATTTTGAGGCACAAAAATAGGCCTTTTTCTGATAATTGCAAATAAATTCTCCACATCCATTTATCTGGGCTATTCCGCGGTCTGTATCAATCATCCGTCCCTTGTCCTTAGCCCCTTTCCCTAGATATTCCCCTTCATGATCTCGCGGCTGATCACCAGTTTCTGGATCTCAGAGGTACCCTCACCTATCGTGCAGAGCTTAGAGTCACGGTAGAACTTCTCTACCGGGAAGTCCTTCGTATAACCGTAGCCACCAAAGATCTGGATCGCATCTGTAGATATCTGCACTGATATCTCAGAGGTATAGTACTTGGCGATAGCTGACTCGCGGGTCATTGGCTTCTTTTCATTCTTGAGGTAGGCAGCCTGCATGGTGAGCAGCTCACCTGCCTCTATCTTGGTAGCCATATCGGCCAGTTTGAATCCTATAGCCTGGAAGTTTGCGATAGGCTGGCCAAACTGCTGGCGCTCCTTGGCATACTTGACAGCAGCCTCATAGGCACCTACGGCGATACCCAGACCGAGAGATGCGATAGAGATACGGCCGCCGTCCAGAATCTGCATAGCCTGCTGGAAGCCACGGCCTACGCCGGCCTCCCCTCCTACTACGTTAGCATCTGGTACGAAGCACTCGTCAAATATCACCTCTGCAGTCTCAGAGGCACGCATGCCCAGTTTGTTCTCTTTCTTGCCTGCTTTCAGGCCCGGATTGCCGCGCTCTATGATGAATGCGGTCATGCCCTTAGAGTCCAGCAGCTCGCCGGTACGCACGATAGCTACCACCACGTCGCTGGAGATACCGTGAGTGATCCAGCACTTAGTGCCGTTCAGCACCCAGCCGCCGTCTACTTTCTTGGCAGTACATTTCATGCGCATGGCATCAGAGCCGGTATTAGGCTCGGTCAGGCCCCAGGCGCCTATGTGCTGGCCGGAGGCCAGCTTAGGCAGGTATTTTTCTTTTTGCTCCTTGGTACCATGGTAGTAGATATGGCCTGTGCAGAGTGAGTTGTGCGCCGCCATAGAGAGGCCTATAGAGCCACATACCTTAGATATCTCTACGATAGCCGTTACATACTCAAAGTAGCTGAAACCCGATCCACCATATTCCTGGGGTATATAGATACCCATCAGGCCCAGGTCGCCCATCTTGTGAAAAAGATCCTTAGGGAAATGTTGAGATTCATCCCACTCCATCATCTTCGGGCGTATCTCTTTATCCGCAAAGTCGCGGCATACCTGAGCGATCATTTTCTGGTTGTCATTCGGGGCGAAATTCATATTCAGCAGTATTTATTGGCAGTGGTTTATAAAATCGGGAGCGAATATAAACTTTTTCCCCGCTTATGGCCCCTCGGCTGTGGAAACTGTTCCGTTGTTTCCACAGTGATCCAAACGCTCCAAACAACACCCAATCATTTGACATTCAGCACCAAAACCACATTGGCATAAAAAATGAAACAGATGTAGTGAGCCGGAAACGCGCCCATCCGAAAAGCGATATGAGTAGGATCACAAAAAATCTATAAACAAAATGAAAGCAATACTCACCACAGTTCTATCTACCCTCATAGCGGTATATAGCTTTGCGCAGAGCGCACCTGTATCTCCCGCTGAGAACGTTCAGACAGCATCTATTTTGAAAGTACAAAAGACAGAGCGATCATCGCTCATGTATCATGACTATACAGTGTCTGACTGTAGCAAATATCACAAAATGAAAGTAGCCGGCATAGTGCTGGCATCTGTAGGTGCTGCTATGATTATGACCGGAGGCATCATGGCAGCAGTAGATACCCGTACGGTCTATGTCAATGATCCGGCCAGGCCACCCTACAGGGCTGTACGCCCGCTGCGCGCAGCCGGTGGGGCATTTGTAGCGGTAGGTGCGCTCAGCGTCGGGGCGGGCATACCCCTCGCCATCATAGGTGGCGTAAAGGGTCACAAATACTGCCACGGAGGCTATGCCCCCGCTTCCTCCTACTACCCTCAGGGCAGAGCAGGTGCGGCAGGTCTTGCAGATAATTTCTAGACAGTGGATGCCGGGCATATGCCCGGCATTTCCTTTACTAAAATCTGTAACAATGAAAGCTTTATTCATCTGCGCCGTCATTATACTAGCTGCTATGCCAGCACCGGCGCAGGGAGGGCAACCAGCATCCAACCAGACGACATCAATAGTGCGTCTGACATATGATGCGACCTACTACACCGCACCTGATTATACAGCTGCAGCTTGTGAGAGATACAAGGGCATGAAAACCTGCGGGATCTTGCTCACCGCCATCGGTGGCGGGCTGCTGGCTACAGGTGTGGGTATAGTAGCCGCCTCTCATAGTGGCAGGATATATAGTGGTGCGGAGAATAGATACTTCCGAGGCACTACCCCTCTGGTGGCTGGTGGTGCAGCAGCGATAGCGATAGGCAGTCTGAGCCTCTGCGCAGGGGTGCCGCTGACTATAGTAGGTAATATGAGACAAAAGCGAACTTGTGGACAAGCACGATTTAAGGATTATTAATACCTTTTGGAATCTTTGAGTAGAACTATTGCGTAGATAATTTTGTTAACTTCAGGTCATGAAAGCTTTTATTGTCATCATCTGCATGCTGGGGTGGAGCCTATCGGGCTATAGCCAGAGCGAAATGACAATACCCGAGCAGCAGATACCTTCTACCCAGCCCGAGTCTGTGGTGAAACTGCGCAATATGCCTAATCCTTACACCCATCAGTACAATCAGAACTTTGAGGACATGTGCCTGCGCTACAAAGCCGTAGAGACCGGGGGCATAGTCCTGTCGGTACTCGGTGGCGGCCTGCTAGTGACCGGGGCAGCCCTGCTACCCGGCATCCACAGCAATACCGGAGAAGGTACAGAATACTCACGATCCGTCAATGACAGGCAGCGCACCGCAGCCAAGGCTGCCATAGTAGTAGGCAGTATGAGTCTGATAGCCGGTATACCCATGATCACATTTGGCGCGATTAAAGCGCGCAAAGCCTGTGGACTACCCGCACGAGGCAGGTCTCAAGCCTCGCTCAATCTGCACAGCGGGCAAAACGGTACCGGCGTCGCCATCCAGTTTTGATCCGTACCAGTACGTATTTTTTTGGACTATTCCTTTCGTTATCTTAGCGGTACGCGGATTCCGAAAAGCGATATGAGTAGGAATAACAAAAAAATCAACCCAATGAAGTCTTTAACCCTCGCCGTTATAGCGGCCTTTTGCACACTTTTCTCGTATGCTCAGAGTAGTGAGCCAGCATCTATCATGACCCAGCCGGCTATGCACCACTCTGCAGAATTGCTAAATACCGAACTGCCTACCCTGGCTTCGCTCAATAAGTCTGCGTACTATACAGACTATATGGCAGCAGCAGCATCCAGCGATGCCAAATGCGGCAAATACAAAAAAATGAAAATGGTAGGCATCATCCTCTCTGGCGTAGGTGGCGGCCTTATCGTGACCGGCGCTGTGCTGATAGGCGTATCGGTACATAATATAGCCACCGGCAATGGCACCCTAAACAATCTGGGCCTCGCCGGTGGTGGGTATGCCTGCGTCGTGTTTGGTGTCCTCTCCACAGGTGCCGGTATTCCGCTGGCGGTCATAGGCTCCGTGAAGCAGAAGAAATACTGCTCGGGCACCTCTACCCTCATGCTGCACAGCGGTGAGAATGGCACCGGCCTGGCGCTGAATTTCTAAAGAAACCAATGGTGTACGCAAAACCCTGCCACCCGGCGGGGTTTTGCTTTTAGTGGACCTTCATTTCGTCCAGCTTCCTGCGGTAGAGGGCTGCTACCTTATTCTGCTCATCCAGTGTCTTGGAGAAAACTGAATACCCGCTCATGTCAGGATTGGCGCAGAAATATAGAAACTCCGTATCCTCATGATCCAGGACCGCATCTATAGATTTCTTTTTCGGCATACAGATGGGGCCGGGAGGCAGACCGGCGTGCATATAGGTATTGTAGGGAGAGTCGTATTCCTTGTGCCTGTTGGTCACACGGCGGGCATCAAAGTCCCGCAGCGCAAAGACCAGTGTAGGGTCAGCCTGTAGCGGCATATTGATGCGCAGTCGGTTCAGGTATACGGAGGCCACGGTCGGCAGTTCCTTATCAAAGATGCACTCCTTCTCTACGATGGAGGCCAGCGTGATCACCTCTGATGGTTTATATCCCATCGTGGCAGCCTTAGCCATCCTGGCACCCAGCCAGAACTTATCATAATACGCATCCATACGATCCATAAATCCATCTATGTGCGTATTCCATTTGAATTCATAATTGTCAGTGATGAAATGCGTCAGTATGGTATTGGTGTCCAGCCCGTAGTTTTTGCAAAAATCAGGGTCATTCAGTTTGGCGAGCAGGGCCGTAGAGTCTATCTCAAGTGTGCGGCCCACTAGTCCGGCAAATTCTTCTTTTGTTCTGATGTTATAGATCACGAGTTTGACCGGAGTCTGCCTGCCACTCTGCAGCATGTTGAGTATCTCGCGGTTGGTCATATGGCGGGTGAAGACATAGTGCCCCGGCTTCACTGCGCTATACCCTTTGATCCGCGCAGCGTATTGAAAGCTCTCCATGCTCTGCAATACGTGCTTCTCTTTTAGCAGAGAGATGACATCAGCTACTTTCGACCCGGTGGGTATATTCACGTATGGCTGTGACTCTGATGATGTGATATTATTTTTCAGGAAAAGCCACCAGCCGGCAGCACCAGCAGCGATGGCGATGACCAGCAGGGCAATGAGGATCTTACGCATGCAGCTAAAATAGCAAATCGCGTCCTATATCACAGCAGCTTCTCCGTGCGCAGGCGCGTCACCAATCCGGACCATTCGCTGCTCATATCATTCATGGCAAATTTCTTCTTGATCACTACCGGCGTACCTTTGAATAAAGGTACATCTGCATTGGCGGCCTCCACAGCGATGATACGTGTCACGTGTACCTCATGCTGATCTACATCCTGCAGGCCTTTATCTTTTGCCAGTTGCTCCATTATTTCAGGCATGTTAGCATCCTCACGCGCCTGTATCTTCACGATCTTACGGACTATGTTTCCCTCTGTATCGATCCCACTCATACCCGTCACTGCCTGCTGTATAATAGCCTTGAGATCGTCCGGCGCTACCTTAAACTGGCGCTTGAAGGCTCTGGAGAAAGTCTCGTAGTTCTTATACCCCAGCATAAAAGTGATATCCATGACAGAGTGAGGCGAACTATGGTCTGTGATCACATCAAATGCCTTTTGCAGCTTATAGAAATCTATAAATTTTTTCAAGGTCATCCCAAACTCATCGCGAAACAACCTGTGAAAATGAGAAGGCGATAAAAAGGCTGTTTTAGCCACATCTTTTAGCTCCATATTCTCATGCAGGTGCTCTGCTATATACTTCACGGCATCTTTGATCCGCTCATCCATACTGCGGGGTTTATGTTCTTAATATTGTATGTCTCATTGCTTCATATACACTATCTTGCCGGAATAGTCTATGATGGCATGGCTGGCCGCCAGTACATCTGCACCCAGCACGCCATCTACCTGAGGCAGGCCCAGTGCACGCATGGCTGCATTGACCTTATCCAGGCTCAGCAGGTGGAGTGTCATAGAGGGCGCTGCATAGGCGGTGCCTATCTGTATGATATTATGCTCAGAGGTCACTGCAGCCATACCCGGCCCGGAGCCGGCAACATAGGCCTGAGTGGTATCGACACCCACTTGTAGCTTAAACTTGTCCTTCCGCTCACTCTCTATCACAGTAGCGCCTGCGCCGGTATCCAGTATAAAGCGGCCCTTGACACCATTCACCGCTACCTCAGTCCATAGGTGCCCAGTAGGCAGCTGGCTGACGTGCATAGCGCCGTATGACCTTCCTTTCAGAAAGGTAGCCAGCTGTGCTGAGTCCGCCACCTCTTGCGCTATACCAGCTTCTGCTATGAATATTGATATCATCATAAAAAAAACATACTTCACACTCATAATATAATTTTTAATGACACAAAGGTGAAGCTACCGGCAGTAAAGCTGTATGACGTTTCTTATCATTGTCTATTGTAAACCAGGTCGGCAAAGCTATTACGATACCTATTGCAGGAGCCGTGATTTCCCCTACTTTTGCCGCCATGAAACTGCTCCTCTGCGTACACCGCCTCGGTGATCATCAGCCCCTGCTGGATGCCATAGCACAGCAGTCAGGCCAGCAGCTTTCACCGCCGCCTGATCCGCAGTCAGCTACCTATCTCTTTCAGACACGCTATCTGCAGCATGAGATAGACGTGTGCGAGACAGGATACGGAGCCTTTCAGTCGGGATACAAACTGACCAAAGCCCTCACCCGTCAGCGCTACCACCTCGTACTGAGTGCCGCGCTGTGCCATGCCTACAAGCCTGACCTGGCACCCGGCACCATAGTGAATGTGATCAAAGATAAACCGGGTGAATGGTCATACACAGCGGGAATACCTGCTGATCTCTATGAGTCCGGGCTACTTCACACGGAGAGCTTCCCGCATTATCACGAGGCATTTATCAATATGAATAACAGCTACATGAATGTGATGCTGCCGTTCAAGAAGGTCGTTTCACTCACCACAGCCACCTACGGCGAGGCTACCCATGTGGATACCCGCCGCGAAAAATATAAAGCAGACATAGAGACGCGCGATGGCCTCAGTTTTGTATATGCCTGTATGTACGAGCGCCAGCCATTCTACCAGCTATGCTGTGTAGAGCGCAACCTGGCCACCGGTGACGTAGACACTGCCAGGGCCCTGAAAACACTCAACGAAACACTACTAGACATCCTGCAAAAACTATAAGAAATGCTACTGCGCATCCGCCCGGACAATATAGACGACCGCCTGATCAACCAGGTAGTACAGTGCCTCCAGCGCGGTGGCATCATCATCTACCCTACTGATACGGTGTATACGCTGGGCTGCGACCTGACGCACCGCGATGCCTATGAGAAATTATGCAAACTAAAAGGGCTGAAGCCCAACAAGGCCAACTTCTCCATCGTCTGCTATGACCTCAGCCACATATCAGACTACACGCTGAATGTGAGCAATCCCTGCTTTAAACTCATGAAGCGCTGCCTGCCCGGCCCCTACACTTTTATATTGAATGCCAACAATACAGTAGCCAAGATATATGGCTACGCCAAGAAGACCATCGGTATACGCGTACCGGACAATGCTATAGCCCGCACGATAGTAGATGCACTCGGCGCACCTATCCTCTCAGCCTCTATCAAAAATGAAGACACGATACTAGAGTATATCACCGATCCCCAGGAGATCTATGAGCTGTATGACGGCATAGTAGATATAGTGATAGATGGCGGCATGGGCGGCAATATAGCCTCTACCATCATAGACTACTCCGGCTCAGAGCCCGTACTGGTCCGCGAGGGCAAAGGCCCTTTTGAGGAATAACAGGCGAGGCAAACAGTGGGTATCTAAAAAAGTCTATTCCCTATTCCCTAAAAATCCCTGTCCCTGATCATCTGCGCCATCGTGTAGAGATTGGCCTTGCGGTCATCTGGTATAGAGATATCGGCCAGTGACTGCAGCGCCTCATTGTACAGGGCGTCAGCTTTGGCCAGGGTCTTTTCGCTGATCTGGTATTTGGCATATAGCGCTTTGACGCCAGTTACCTTCTTAGTTTCGTCCGCCTCCGCGAAGAGCTTTAACAATTCTGCCCGGTCATCCGCACCGGCTTCCAGCAGCAGCGTGATGAGCAGTAGTGTTTTCTTATTCTGGATGATATCACCGCCTACCTTCTTGCCCACCTTCTCATTATCGCCAAAGGTATCCAGCCAGTCGTCTTTGATCTGGAAGGAAAGCCCCAGCTTCAGCCCAAAGTCATAAAGACGCTCCTGATCTGCCTCAGAGGCTCCGCCTATGATGGCGCCCGTCTGCAGCGAGCAGGCCAGCAGCACTGAGGTCTTGTAGCCTATCATTTTCAGGTATTCATCTACGGTCACGTCCAGCCGCTGCTCAAAGTCCATATCCATCTGCTGGCCCTCCAGTATCTCGATGGCCGCCTTGGTAAAGACCCGAAACAGCGATGGCAGCAAGGCCTCCGGTGACTCTGCCAGATACTTGTAAGCATACGCAAAGAGCGCATCTCCGGAGAGTACGCCCGCATTCAGACCAAACTTCTCATGCACGGTGGCTATGCCGCGGCGAAGCGTAGCGTCATCCATGATATCATCATGCACCAGGGAGAAATTGTGAAAAAGCTCCATGGCGTGTGCGGCGCCCATAGCCTCCTGCACCTCACCACCAAAGGCGTCACAGGCTATCAGCAGGAGCAGCGGGCGGATACGCTTGCCCGGTATGGCCATGATATGCTCCATGGGCTGGTAGAGCCCCGTGGGCTGCAGGCGAAAGTCCGCTACGGAAAAACTACTATTATATCTGGCAGCCAGTTCTTTGATACTCAGCATATTTTGAGACTAGGATAGGGTGCTTACCACCGTAGGTAGCACGGGTTTCAGGGTCCAAAGTAACATAATTGACATGGACTATTTGTTAAACAGTTTTTCCACATAGTTTGTTGCTGACTGGAATAATTATTTTAGAGCCGCATCGAATTCATCGCATCTTTGTCAAAACACAAAAACAAAAATAGTATCATGAAAAAACTCTTCACGGTTTTTGCACTCCTCTTTTTTGCCGCTGGCGCCTTCGCCCAGGAGACCAATGTGACATCTTTCAGAAATATGCCTTGGGGTGCATTTCGTGACAGTATGTATGTCAAGGATCAAAAGATCGATTTTGTAAAAGATAAAAGCTCCCTGACCAAAAACGCCTACATCATCCCTAATGATGATATGACCATTGGTAACGTGAAGCTGAATAAGATCGACTATATCTTCAATGATGAAGGTCGCTTTGTAAAGGTGTACATCGAGGGTCCAAAGGAGCAGGCAGAGCAGATGAGGTTCATCCTGGACTATAAGTTTGGCACTTTCAAAAATGAAAGCCGCGTGGATAATGTATCCTATAAGCAGTGGCTCGTAAAGGACGTGACCTTTACCCTCGGCGAGTATGATTACCTGAAGTTTGAAGTAAAGATCGAAAGTAACTGGCAGGCATCTGAGGCGTACAAGAAGAACACCTCAGTGGATGACTTCTAAAATAACCCAACCCGTATAAACAAAACTCTGCAAAGCCCCGAAAGGGGCTTTGTTATTAATCAAACAGCTACCAAAAGACACGTCACTTAAAACATCGTCTGATATAGTTAGCCTTTAGCTAAACATTGTTGACACTCCCCCTTTTACAGGGGGCCAGGGGGATTCAAGCAGCACCACAAAACATCAATACCTAAAACAAAATGACTGAACTCTCACTCTTCCGAATAGACATATTCTCCCGCCAGCCTCATGTGCTGAAAGACTTCTACGAGGAGGCCCTCGGCCTGCGACTGACACACACCACAGACGGCGGCAGCACCTATGAGCTGAGCGGCGGGCGCATGCAGCTGGTCATCACCCGCTCTGTACACGAGGTAAAGAACCGTGTGCGTATCTGCTTTCAGACGCCGGACTTCAAGAACTATAAGCAAATACTGACCATCAGGAATATCCCCATCACCGCTACCAAAGTAAAAGAGGGCCGCTTCTTTTTTGAGCTAAAGGATCCGGACGGCAATGAGGTAGCAGTATACCAGGTGTAAACAATTGATCTAAAGATCCGCTCCGGAAAAGTGAAGCGGCAGGAGGTCTTTGACAGAGGCAAGTTTATAGATCGCTCCCTTATCGCCCGTCAGGATGATCTCTATGTTTTTCCCTCCCCTATTCTCAAACTCCAGCAGGGTCTGCCGGCACTGGCCGCAGGGAGCCTTAGGAGAATCTGACGGCTGGGAGCCACCGCGGGTCGTGATGGCTATCTTGCTGATGGCCTCTCCCGGGTAGACAGATGAGCAGGCGCTCAGCAGCGCCACCTCTGCACAGACACAGACGGGATAGGAAGCATTCTCCTGGTTGGCCGCTGAGAGCGTGGCTCCATTGGCTAGTAGCGCTGCACTGCCTACCCGAAAATTAGAATATGGCGAGTAAGACTTATCCATCGCCTGCCGCGCCTCTTCTATCAGTTCCTTCTCATCTGCCCTTAGTTCGTCAGGGCTATCATACACTTTGACAGTGAGTGAGATTTGTTTTTCACGCATATAGTGAAGATAATAAAAAGCAACAAGTGGAATACTAAGACGATCCAGGCGCTACATACTTACACGTCGGTGTTTTCCCTCGTCCTCCGCCCTTCGTCCCTCGCCCCTATCAATACAACCGCTTCAGCACCACCTGCTGCTTTTGCAGGTTTTCTACCTTGCGTAGAAATTTGGCCAGCTCCAGCGCCTCGCTCACTGTGAAGTAGGTTTTGTCTATCACGAGGCTCTGCTTTAGCGAGAAGTTGGTCGTACTATTGTGAAACTCCCGCTCGAAGTGCACATTGCCATTCACGGCAGAGAGCTGCACATTATTGGGCAATAAGTATATCTCGTACCGCTCAGGATAGCTGAACTCGCTCACCAGGTCATACTGCTGACGGTAGCCAAAGTTAACCGGAGACTTTCTGTCACCGGTGATCGCAAAAAGTGTATCAGGCACCGCAAAGGCCGTGGGTATGATCCCATAGAGGTTATCATTTTTGATGGGAGATATACGTATGTCAAACTCCTGCGCCAGCGGCAGCGTATCTACCCATTCATTTGCCACGATAAAGTGCTTCATGCGCAGCGCCTTATTGCCCCGCTCAAAGTAGCTCCGTATACCCTTCAGGCTGTCATGTTCATAGATCGTCACATGTTCTGCCTTGGCATAGCCCGTGCTGTTCACATATACATTGGTCAGGTAGGAGCTATCTCCGGTGAGGTGGCCCAGCAGGATCACATTATTGTAATACCTGGTTTTCTTATCCTGTATATATACCCAGCGGTGCGGGTCCATAGAGATCAGTAGTCCCCAGGAGTTGAGCAGCGAGCCGGGCAGCATCGGGTAGTCATAGTATCTGGCCGTAGCGTCCAGCACCACCGCACTATCACCTATGAATACATGCGCCACCGTCCGGTCAAAGTCTCCCAGCGCCGTGGCCATCGTATCTACCCTGCCGTGTCCGCTTGTACTCACCAGCAGCGGGGCCGCATCGTAGCCATACTCTATCAGCAGGCGCACGAGGGCCAGGTTGATCTCCGTTGAGTTACCCTTTTTATCCAGCCAGACTTTGGAGAGCGGGCGGGCAGAGAGGCTATCCTTGCCATCCCAGGTGATGTGCCTGCGCACCAGGTCATAGATGCGAGCCAGTTTTTCCTGCTCGTCAGTCAGTGATCGGATCCGCTTGTCAAAATCGGATTTGATAGGCAGCTCTGCGCTGAGGCGCGGCAGGTAGTCAGGTCGCACAGAAAGGTCTTCTATTATCTTATTGACCTGCTTATTGCCCAGGTCCTTTTTCACATCACCTCCTGTAGATACGGAGCTGATGTACATAGACAGATGCTCCAGATCGTCAGCCGTGCCGCTGCTAAATGACTCTCCCCTCCATGACGGCAACTGATTGAACTGGTATTCCGTTTCCCGCACTTTGGTGGGCTGCAGTTCGCCATTCAGATGCGTCTGTCGGGCTGCCTCGCGGCTGTTATTGATATCGGGTGTATATGCCCCCACCAGTACTGCCTGCAGATTGACTGCCTCGGGCATACTCATGCGAAACTCCGAACGCTCTGTAGGATAGCCCGACTGAAACCGCCATGCCGGCAGCTTTTCATCATAGGGCAGATTGATACTGTAGGATATTTTCAGCAGCATGCCCCGCTTGATGCGGATAGTGGTTTGCTCCAGATGCGGCGTGGCGGGCCGCGCCACCTCGCGCGTCACAGCAGCCTTGGTGGTCTGGTCGATGTCTATGGTGGAGATGCTCAGCCGGGTGTACCTGGCCAGCGATGGACACAGGTAAAATACCAGGTCAGACAGTTCCCGGTCCATTTTATGGTCATGAAAGAACTTGATCGTGAACTGGCGGTCCAGCCGTAGCGAGTAGTCATTATTGACAGATAGCTCTCCCCTGTCACTCACCACCAGTATCTCCGCCTCCGGCTCAAAGGCGCAGGCATTCATCAGCAGCCCCCTGCGGTCTGCCGCCTCATCCTGGCTCATGGCAGTCAGGCCCATACATAGGCCCGCCAGCAAAAACAATAACTTTCTCACTATAAGATATCTATACGGCTCACAAGAAATAAAATAGTACGATAAGGCACAGCACCAAGTTCCGGATTCTTGTAAACAGGTAGGCAGCAGGTGTATGAAAATGTATGGCCCCCCTCTCAGCAAGAGACCGAAAATCACACAATATAATTTATATTATTTTATATGTAAATTATATATCAATAACTTACAAAGCCCTCTCCGGTTCAAAATCAATTCCCACGCAAAACCGTTCTACAGTCGGAAAACTTGCCGGGCGCTGACCTGAGCCAAAAGCCGCTCAGTCGAAAAACAACTACGAAACCCCTACCTTTATCGCATGAACATCATCTTTGCCACATCCAATGCCCATAAGGTCGAGGAGATCCGGGCCGCCCTGCCGGAGGGCATTACCGTCCAGAGCCTGAAGGATATCGGCTTCACGGAGGAGCTACCCGAGACGCAGGAGACCATAGAGGGCAACTCCCTCCAGAAGGCCCGGACCCTCTCCGAGAAGTTGGACGGTATGACCTGTTTCTCAGAGGATACCGGCCTCGAGATAGATGCGCTGGATGGCCGGCCCGGGGTCTACTCCGCCCGATACGCCGGCCCATCGGCCACTTTTGCAGACAATGTGGCCAAGGTACTGGCCGAGATGCTTGGCCTGACAGACCGGAGGGCCAGATTCAAGACGGTGATCACATACTATAGTGGCGGGGAGGCCGTTCAGTTTACAGGACTCTGCGAGGGGACTATCCTG
Source organism: uncultured Chitinophagaceae bacterium (assembly GCA_964537475.1). Lineage (GTDB taxonomy): Bacteria > Bacteroidota > Bacteroidia > Chitinophagales > LD1 > UBA1941. The sequence continues at coordinate 390,235 of CAZIBY010000002.1, forward strand.
ACAGCGCCGCGTGGCACCGAAGGCTTTGGTTATGACCCGATTTTCATGCCTGAGGGATGCAACCTTTCCTTTGCCGAGATGCGTCTATCAGAAAAGAACCAGATCAGCCATCGCCGGAAATCTGTAGACCAGTTTCTGGCGTATCTGAGAAGGTCGGGATAGTTTCGCTTTTGTCCACGAAAAACATTATATTCGTTTAACTGCGTAAAACACTGAAAAGACATGGCGGTGGCTATCAAACCTACATATAGTGAGCAGGACATCATAGAGGGATGTGTCAAGGGAGACAGAAAGTTTCAGGAACTGCTGTACCATACCTATTCCTCCAAGATGTTTTCGGTATGCCTCCGGTATGCCAATGAATACTCTACGGCAGAGGACCTGCTGCAGGAGGGATTTGTAAAGGTGTTTAAGAATATGGAGAAGTTTCGCGGCGAGGGCTCCTTTGAGGGCTGGATCCGCAGAATCTTTGTCAATAACTCCATAGAGCACTTTCGCAAGAAGGCCAATATGTACGTAGTACAGGAGACGGAGGCCCTGACCTATGAATATTATGATGACAATGCCTTGAGCAAACTGATGAAAGAAGACCTGATGAAGCTCATCCAGTCTCTGTCATCAGGATACAGGACGATATTTAACCTCTATGTGATAGAGGGCTACTCGCACAAGGAGATAGCAGAAATGCTCGGCGTGACAGAGGGCACCTCAAAATCACAATTGGCACGGGCACGCTACTTGCTCCAAAAGAAAATAGTAGACCTCATGCCTCATATGAAATACGAACTACCGGACCAGGAAGCGACCATATAAAAAGACCCACACCGTAAAGTACTAAGAGATGATAAGTGACAAAAATATGGAAGAAAGGAACGATGCCTTTGACAGCGCGATCAGGGAGAGACTATCCGGCCACGAGCCAGCAGTGCCTCATGCACTCTGGACCCGTATATCTGCCGAGCTCAACGAATCAGAAGGAATAGCCGCACCGGCTGTGACTGATATACAGGCCCCGGTAGCCGCTACCCCATGGTGGAGAGTAGCTGCCGCTGCTGCCGTAGTTATAACGATAGGTGCTTCCTATTTATTGTATACACTGCAGCCAAAGACAGAAAACACTGTAGCTGCTGCTCCTGCTACGGTAGTACATACTCAGTCGGCACCGGCGATAGAGGTGAAAGAAGCTCCTCAGGTAGCCATAGCTGCTACACCGGCAGTAGCTAAAAAAGCCGCTACACCAACTGTAGTGAAGGAAACTAACCCTGCCGTGAATACAGTAGTAGCAGACAATGCTGACAACAGCGTAAAAGATGTAGTAGCACCAGCTACGCAAGACCAGGATGCAGCGCTGGCTTCAGCGCCTGCGGTGACACCTGATGCCACTATGGACCTCGGCAGTATACCAGCCTTCTCCCTCAAGAGGCTCTCAGCTCCGGAGTCACTGAATGATGAGATCACGATCATCAAGTCTGCTCCATCTAAAAAGAAACACCACAAGCATGGCGAGGAGGAAGAGGCTACCCGCGTGATCATCCTCAATAAGAAGTTTGACAGCCAGCCTGATATCCGGTATCAGCTACCCGTCAGGTTTTGATAGTACCACGAGGCCTCAGGCCAGACCATATTTATGAAGTAAGCAAGCACCATCCCAGGTGCTTGTTTCTTTTAGCGCATGATATAGATCATACCCTCTCAGGTGGCTATCACGGGCGTAGACAGTATACCCACAGGCTGTGAACAATCTTTTGCTAATCCAGTCAATAAGCTTTAGGTTTGCCACCACTCAAAAAACGAATAACAGAAATGGGACAGAAAATCACGATCAACAATGGCAAACTCAATGTGCCAAATAACCCTGTAGTTCCTTTTATAGAAGGTGATGGCACAGGACCAGATATATGGAGGGCATCGGTGCGCGTACTGGATGCTGCAGTGCAGAAAGCATACAATGGCGAGCGCAAAATAGAGTGGCTCGAAGTACTGGCCGGCGAGAAAGCATTTAACCAGACTGGCAGCTGGCTGCCTGATGAGACACTTCAGAAATTTGACGAGTACCTGGTAGGTATCAAGGGGCCTCTGACCACACCTGTAGGTGGTGGTATCCGCTCTCTGAATGTGGCACTGCGCCAGATACTGGATCTATATGTGTGCCTCCGTCCTGTGCAGTATTACTCAGGCACTCCGTCTCCGGTCAAAAGGCCTGAGGCAGTAGACATGACCATCTTCCGTGAAAACACAGAAGATATCTATGCAGGTATCGAGTATGCAGGCGGCACTATAGAGGCCAAGAAGGTTCTCGACTTCATCAATGAGAACTTCCCTAAAGACTTTGGCAAGATCCGCTTCGGCACTAAAGAGAAAGCAGATGAATTCTGGAAGAAGGTAGGCATAGAAGAAGAAACAGATGTATGCGTAGGCCTCGGCATCAAGCCGGTGAGCAAGACAGGTACATACCGCCTCATGGACGCAGCTATCAGCTATGCTGTAAAGCACAAGCGCAAAAGCGTAACTATCGTGCACAAGGGCAACATCATGAAATTCACCGAAGGTGGCTTCCGTGACTGGGCTTATGCCTTTGCAGACAAATACTTTGGCGACAAGGTATACACATGGGCTACCTGGGAGAAGACCAAGAAAGAGAAAGGCGAAGCCGCAGCTAATGAGGAGCAGAAGGCAGCCGTAGCAGCGGGCAAGATCATCATCAAGGATGCTATCGCAGATATCGCTCTCCAGCAGGTACTGACACGTCCGGAGGATTTTGATGTGATCGCTACGCTGAACCTCAATGGTGACTACCTCTCTGATGCACTCGCTGCACAGATCGGTGGCATAGGTATCGCACCGGGCGCCAATATCAACTACGTGACCGGCCACGCCATATTTGAGGCTACGCATGGTACAGCTCCTAAGTATGCTAACCTGGATAAGGTAAACCCGGGCTCAGTGATCCTCTCAGGCGCTATGATGCTCGAGTACTTTGGCTGGGACGAGGCAGCACAGATGATCCACAAGGGCCTCGGTGCAGCGATCGCCGGCAAGAGAGTAACTTACGATTTCGCCCGCCTCATGGATGGCGCCACAGAGATCAAGTGCTCTGAGTTTGGTGATGAGATCATCAAGCACTTCTAAATCTCAGACACCAGATATTTGAAAATACAAAAACAGCCGGTACGAGAAATACCGGCTGTTTTATTTAGGTTCTGCACAGCAGATTACAATTACTTACCCTTGTTAAAAAAGCCGGGGTATTTCTTTTGAGTCTCTGACCAGACAGCATCGGCAAATATCTGGTAGCCGGCTCCGTTATAATGCTTATCGTGGGCAAAGGTATACTGCATCACGTTACCTTGGTTGATCGCTTTGTCCAGTGGGGGATATAGATCTATCGTATATACCCCATATTTATCCATCCCTTGTATCACATCAGACAGTACCTGATATGAATGCCGTACATCATCATGACTGGGGCTTTCGCAGTCTGTTGGGCCCGGATGGATCATGACCAACAGCTTGGCCGGCCGCGCCTCCTGCGCCATACGGATCAAAACACCTCGGGTATCTTTTACGAATGCATTTTCATACGCCTCATACCCTTTGTCTGAGATAAACATCTGGGGCTTCTGCCTGAAGATGGTAATAGAGATAAACCGCAGCACCCGCGAGCTGGCATATAGCCGCTCGTACCACGGGCCATGCCGGTAGTACACCCTGCCGTCATGATGAAACCGCTCCATGCCGCCTCTGAAGAAGTAGTCGCTGATATCCGATGTATTGAGAGCTACCATGACTATATCAGGCCTGCACTGCATCAGCCTGTCGTGCAGCAAAGCATACTCAAAAAACGGGTCAGCTCCGCTCTGACCTCCATCATAGAGTACCGGAGACCGATCTATCGTTGCTAATTTTCTGCGCAGGCTTTGGGGCCATGAGCTATCATAGCTGGTACCGACGCCCTCTGTATAGGAGTCTCCGAGCGCAATGATCTTAAAGGCGGTACTATCGCAAAAGCCGTAGAGCGGACGCTCTCTTTGCCCCAGCTCATTCGACTTATAATAATACCTGAAGTCCTTATGGTCCAGGGTGAAAGTATCGTTAGGCCTGTAGGTGTTATAATGATTGGCAGTGATCTGGTCAAAGTAAGACATATACCCCTGGCCTATGGATTCCGTGTAGGTTTGATACATGCCCATGAGGCGGAGCATGCCCTCCAGCAAGACCAACGATAAAAATGTACTGGCCGTCCATCGCAGGCTCAGCGCCGCCTGGCTCTCAACACCCGCAGATGATAAGTAGCGCACACGTGTGATGATAGCCCTCATCCATTTGCCACATACTTCTCTCTTCGGCCATATATATTGCGCAGCGACTTTGTAAACACCGTAACAAGCGCAACCATATCCCAGTAAGATCCTGAGGAGATACAGATGGGTATACCCGGCCTTTGCAGTAGCTATATAGCCTGAGAAGATATGATGCTCTACTACACCACACAGAGCCAGCCACCTGAGTATATCGTCCTTGTAGCTGATGCCATATGCCAGCAAAGTGAATAGCAGGAATGCCGCTAAAACACTTGACACGATCAGAATCGGCTTGAGCAGGGATTTAGTCATGTGAGGTATCTTTCACTGTCAGGCCTTAGCCACCAGTGATCATTATGGAACACATTATAGGAAATATCTATCAAACCTCATATTCCCCGACAATATGATACAGGGCGAATGTAGGGACAGGCATGATTTGCCACCTGTTTTTTTAATCAGAATGCCCCCAGATAGTACTGTCTCCCAAAAGTGGCCTGATCGCGTCCAATGTGGTGATAGCCATCATACGATAGCCGTCACTGTTATGGTGATTGTCATACTCCCAGAAATATTGAGCAGCCGTGCTATGCGCAGAATCAATATACCTGCGGTATGCAGGGAGCAGGTCCACCACTTTGATATCTGGGTAGCGGCTCAGATACTCTTTCAGCGGGGCTAGATCAAATAAATATTTATTGTCTATTATCTCGCCCTTTTCAGGATGAAAAACGATAACCAGTTTTATCTTCTCTTTATGGCAAAGTTGAGCATATTGGTCCACGAGCCTTTCTGCTGCTGCATTTACCCTATTTACATCCGCAGGAGGTATAGTATACGGTAGCAGCAGCTCGGTATATCCCGCTGCCGAAAAGCACAAGCGAGAGAGATTACTTACAGCATACACAGGCTCCCACCATGGGGCAGGCCGGTAGCGCAATCGCCTATTTTTCTCAAAGCGCTCCAACCCACCTCTGATCATTATATCTCCGGTCATATCGTTGGCAGACCATGACTGGATGATCATCCGGGGTTTATACTTCAGCAGCCGGTCTTTCAGTATTATATAGTTATTACATGGGTCACTACCACAGACACCAGCATTCATGATGTATATGGAATCGGGGCCCAAAGGTTGGAGCAATTGCTTCATCAGCGTCACATAGGTAGAGTCATATGGTGCACCATCTCCTTCTGTAAAGGAGTCCCCCAAAGCCATTATCCTCTTCTGGCCAGGTGTGGCAGGTAGCTTCCACTCCTCATCTCCGCATCCTTCAATATTGGTGTGCCGGATAAAACTGTACTCCGGCTTTTTCAGCAGATGTGTCTTTTGAGCAGTATCCCAGATGTGGTAGTATTCATCACGATAGGGCTGATAGGCGCTATAATAGAATCCATTGACTTTCTCCATATATGTACATGTGGTGCCTCTTGCGATCAGCAAACCTTCTACCAGTATCAGGCATGATAAAAGTGAAATGGTCAGAAGGGTAACCTCTGTTTTGATAGCCAGTCCCCATCTGCGTAGCAGCCATATAGCAGCATATGCTATGTACCCGAGGTAAATATATATAGCCAGGTGCGTATGCCATTTTATAGCGGGATAGCCTGTATGGTACAGCCAATATATCTCCCAATAGCCATAGGCCAGCAGCAGCACAGCCACGCCGGTGATTATAATACCCCAAATGGTAGGCCTGATGATGAGCCTGATGGTGACCCGCTTATTTAAATATGCAAACAGTTTGTGCATAGTTGTGACATTACACTTATTCAAGAATAATATTTATCAGTAATAAAGCCAACAAAAACCTATCGATAGTGTGGCCGGACCAGCCTATATTTGTCCCGCATTACAGATATTATGAAAGAAACAGACATCATTGTCATAGGAGCTGGCCCCGTAGGGCTTTTTACCGTTTTTGAAGCAGGACTGCTTAAACTGCGCTGCCACCTCGTAGATGTGCTGCCACAGCCCGGCGGGCAGCTGACAGAGGTATACCCCAAAAAGCCCATATATGATATACCGGGATTCCCGTCGGTGCTGGCCAGTGACCTGATCAATAACCTCATGGAGCAGATAGCGCCTTTCAAACCTGAGTTTACCTTTGGTGAGCGGGCAGAGAAGCTGGAAAAGATGGAGGATGGCAGATTTCTTCTGACCACTCACAAAGGCACACAATTGAAAGCGCCTGTCATAGCCATAGCTGGCGGGCTGGGCTGCTTTGAGCCCAAGCGTCCACCGATATCCAACGTACGCGACTATGAGGAAAAGGGCATAGACTATATGGTGCGCGACCCTAAAAAATATGAAGGCAAGAGAGTAGTAATATCAGGCGGAGGAGATTCTGCTCTGGACTGGACCATCTATCTGGCGGATGTAGCCTCTGAGGTCGTGATGGTACACCGCAGGGATACATTCCGCGGGCATCTGGACTCAGTAGACAAGGTCATGCAACTGGCTAAAGATGGTAAAGTACAACTGATCACTGAGGCAGAGGTCACCGGCGTATCTGGCAATGGAGTACTCACCTCACTGACCATTCAAAAAAACAGCGGTGAAACCCATGACCTGCCTACAGACTGCTGGCTACCGCTCTATGGCCTCTCCCCCATGCTCGGACCGATAGCAGACTGGGGGCTGCACCTGGATGGGAAATCAATAGCTGTCAATACATTTGACTATAGCACAAATGTGAAAGGTATCTTTGCTGTGGGTGACATAAATGAGTATCCGGGTAAACTTAAGTTGATCTTGTGTGGATTTCATGAAGCCACACTGATGGTACAATCGGCCTTTGGCATCGTATACCCCGACAAGAAAAAGCATTTCAAGTACACCACCGTAGCTGGTATCGATGGTTTTTAACATATGAAAGCCAACCCATTTGTCAGCTATGCTGGACAGTGGGTAAGTAGTGGTCAAAATTGTACTTGTATGGCATGAATATTGGAGTCATTTTTGCAACTAAACATCTATTTAACTATTTAAAACACTGCAAGTCATGAAAAAACTATTCACCATTCTCACTTTTGCAGCGCTGACATTGACCACCAGTCACCTCGGCGCGCAGGCATTTGACAAAAGCACTAAGCAAATCTCCATCGGCCTCGGCCCTGCTTCTATGTGGCATTTTGGCGGATTTGGCTATGGATATGGTTACGGTTATGGTTATACAGGTTATAGTCCTATCACAGGGCAGCTCTGTATACAGGGGGAGTTTGCTGTGCATAAGTATGTCGGCGTAGGCTTCAACGTAGGTATTGGTGGCCGTGCCGCATCACCAGCTGGCAGATTAGGCTACGGTTACGGCTGGGGCTACCCCGAGTTCAATATCCCGCTGGGTGCTATAGCCAACTTCCACTTCTATCAACTGATCGCCGATAAGACCGGCAAAGGCAGCAAAATGCATAGCGATAAACTGGATATATATGCCGGACTCAATCTCGGTACAGGTGTAGCCATATATCCTAAGGGAAATTATTTTGCTGATACCCGGGCAGCAGCACTCTTCTGGGCTGGTCCGCAAGTGGGTATCAACTACTGGTTTAAACCTAATATAGGCGTACAAGGAGAAGTAGGCTATGGCAAGACTTTCATCAACGCCGGTATCGCTTTCAAGCTCTGATCTGATCTACAATAAATTCATCTAATAGAAAGCCTCCTAGCGGGGCTTTCTTTATTTTAGCCTCATGAGTGATAGTGTACAGATAGAGCAGGGCTGGAAAGATGCGCTGCAGAGTGAATTTTCTCAGCAGTACTTTGCCGATATCAAGCGGTTCATATTAGAGCAAAAGCAAAAAGGCAAACAGGTATTCCCGCCGGGCTCGCTGATCTTTAATGCCTTTAATCTCACTCCCTTTGACAAGGTGGAGGTAGTCATACTGGGCCAGGATCCCTATCACGGGCCCGGCCAGGCACATGGCCTGAGCTTCTCCGTACCGCAGGGTATCAAACCACCACCCTCTCTGGTCAATATCTACAAAGAGCTCAAGGCTGACCTGGGCATAGATGCGCCGTTACATGGCAATCTGGAGGCCTGGGCGAGGCAGGGCGTCATGCTGCTCAATGCCTTTCTGACGGTGAATGCACATGAAGCAGCCTCCCATCAGAAAGCCGGCTGGGAAACCTTCACTGATGCCGTGATCAAAACGATCTCTGACAGGAAGAATAATGTAGTGTTTATACTATGGGGCAAATTTGCGCAGCAGAAGGAAGTGCTGATAGACAAGAGTCGCCACCTGGTGATCAAATCTGCGCACCCCTCTCCATTCTCTGCTGATGCAGGTTTCTTTGGTAGCAGGCCTTTCTCCAAGGCCAATACCTATCTGCGTGAGCATGGCCGGAAAGAGATAGACTGGAGGCTGTAGCAAACCGGACTTTAAAACAGCGCGCGAATCATTATATTCACCACTCGTTTCCCTTATATTTTGACATTCATAGCAATCATATAATTCCTTTGTATAAATGGAACTAGCAAAGACATACGACCCAAAAGCCATAGAGGACAAATGGTACCAATACTGGCTGAAGCATGACTTCTTTCACTCAGAGCCTGATGAGCGCGAGCCATATACCGTCGTGATACCACCGCCTAATGTGACAGGCGTACTGCACATGGGCCATATGCTCAATAATACCATACAGGATATCCTCGTGCGCAAGGCGCGCATGGAGGGCAAGAATGCCTGCTGGGTGCCTGGTACTGACCATGCCTCTATCGCTACGGAGGCCAAGGTGGTAGCGATGCTCAAGGAGCAAGGAATTGACAAGAAGAGCCTGACCCGTGAGAAGTTTCTGGAGTATGCGTGGGAGTGGAAAGAGAAATACGGAGGCATCATCCTGAAGCAACTGGAGAAACTCGGTGCTTCCTGCGACTGGCAGCGTACACGCTTCACTATGGAGGATGACCTGAGCGAAGCGGTCATAGATGTATTCATAGACCTGTATAAAAAAGGCCAGATCTACCGCGGCGTACGGATGGTAAACTGGGACCCACAGGGTCTCACTGCTATCAGTGACGAGGAGGTGATCTACAAGGAGGTCAACTCCAAGCTCTACTACGTGAAATACAAAGTAGAGGGCACCGAAGATGAATTGATCACGATAGCCACTACACGCCCGGAGACGATCCTCGGCGATACTGCAGTGTGCGTACACCCGGATGATGAGCGCTACAAGCACCTGCGCGGCAAGCGTGTGATCATACCGATGGTGAACCGCTCTGTGCCTGTCATCTTTGATGACTATATCGATATCGAGTTTGGTACCGGTGCGCTGAAGGTAACTCCGGCGCATGATATCAATGACTACAATCTCGGCATCAAGCATAATCTGGAAGTAATAGATACCCTCACTCCGGAGGGCAAACTGAGTGCTGCAGCGGGATTCTACATAGGCGAGGATCACTTTGCGGTGCGCAAGAAGATAGCTGAAGACCTGGCAGCCATGGGGCAGGTAGTGAAAGTGGAAGAGATCAAGAACAAGGTAGGCACCTCTGAGCGTACAGGCGCGGTGATAGAGCCCAAGCTCTCTATGCAGTGGTTTCTCAAGATGGACAAGGTCTCAAAACCGGCTCTGGAGAATGTACTCAATAGCAATATCAAACTGATACCGGACAAGTTTATCAATACCTACAAGCACTGGATGGAGAATGTACACGACTGGTGTATCTCCCGCCAGCTCTGGTGGGGCCAGCGCATACCGGCATGGTATGATGCGAAGGGCACTACTGTAGTCTGCAAGACCCGCGAAGAAGCTGTGAAGCTGCTCGGTACGGACCAGGTCTCGCAGGATGAGGATGTGCTGGATACATGGTTCTCCTCATGGCTGTGGCCTATATCCGTGTTTGATGGTTTTAAAAATCCTGATGGCAAGGACATCAACTACTACTACCCGACCAATGACCTTGTGACTGCACCGGAGATCCTTTTCTTTTGGGTGGCGCGTATGATCATAGCTGGCTATGAGTATCGTGGTGACAAGCCTTTCAGCAATGTATACCTCACGGGCATAGTGCGTGACAAGCTGGGCCGCAAAATGAGTAAGTCGCTGGGCAACTCTCCTGATCCGCTGGACCTCATAGAGAAATACGGTGCAGATGGCGTACGCTATGGTATGCTCATCTCCTCTCCTGCAGGCAACGACCTCCTTTATGACGATAGCTACTGTATGCAAGGCAGCAGCTTCAACAATAAAATATGGAATGCCTTCCGCCTTGTGAAAGGCTGGGAGGTAACAGACGGCGCGAACCCGGACAACCAGATCGCGATTGATTGGTTTGAGGCAAAGTGCAATAAGGTGATGGAGCAGCTGGAGGACCACTACAGCAAGTTCCGGATCAGTGATGCGCTCATGACCATCTACAAGCTGGTATGGGATGACTTCTGCTCCTGGTACCTGGAGATGATCAAGCCTGACTATGTAGATGGCAAGTCACAGCCGATAGATCGTGCTACGTATGACGCCACCATCCGCTTCTTCGAGCGGCTCATGAAGCTGCTGCATCCTGTCATGCCATTCATCACGGAGGAGATATACCAGCTGCTCGGTGAGCGTACGGAGCGCGACAGCATCTGCGTATCTGCGTATCCTAAGGCAGCGACTCCAGACGAGAAACTGCTGGCAGAGGCAGACCTCGCTATAGAGATCATCACCGGCATCCGCGAGATCCGCGCCAAGGCCCAGAAGAAGAACCACGAGACCGTAGGTGTACTCTGGTCCGGCAAGGGCGCAGTTTCCTTTGACCGCTTTGCAGGCAAGATAGCGAAGCTCTGTAGGGTAGAGAGCTGGGCCGAGACATCAGAGGATATAAAGCAGGCGCGCCCGCTCGTACTGAAGGAATACAAACTCTTTGTACAGACAGGCGAAGTAGCTGATCCCGCCGCAGAGCGCGAGAAGCTGCTCAAAGACCTGGAGTATGCCAAGGGCTTCCTGGCCTCGGTAGAGAAGAAGCTGACCAACGAGAAGTTCGTAGCCAACGCAAAAGCTGAAGTGCTGGAAAGTGAGAAGAGGAAGAAGGAAGATGCACTGAAGAAGATAGCATTGATCGAGCAGACCCTCGCCAGGTAACTTTAGCACGCAGGAAGCGTATACTACAAGTCAAAATAGGTTGATAAATAGGGCATTTAGTGCCCTATTTTGATTAAACTTGTATAGACGAAATCCAGAAGAATATGCGTCAGATATACTCCCTCCTTATTGCCTGTGTACTGGTAGTCTCTGGCTATGCCCAGCCCGCACAGCAAGCGCTTGTGCTGCCATCCAAACAAAAGAACGAGATCAAAACGCCGGACAAACTAGGCAGTCTCCTGCTGCATCGCAAACTACGGAACAGCCGGTATGCGCAAAGCACAGAACTGGAGCATATCATGGTGCAAGGCGCCCCTGCAGCGATCCAGGCACTGACAATGCAGCATCATGGTGTTTACAAATACAGTGTAGGGAGGATATCGTCAGTTTCCATCGCGTATAAGGAGCTGGCTGCCTTTACGGCGAGTCCCGCAGTGGAGTCTATAGAGGCCGGTGCTGATATTGGCCATGGCAAGGCATTTATGGATACCGCACGTATCATGAATAATATAGACAGCGCACAGCAGGGTATAGCTCCCCTCACCATGCCATACAAAGGCGCAGGGGTAGTAGTGGGCATCATAGACGGGGGTATTTACTTTCGCCATCAGGACTTTCGCAAGGCAAATGGCGATACCCGTATACGCTATATCTGGGATCAGACCAGCACTGCCGGCACGGCACCGGGGCCCTATGGCTATGGTAGCCAGTGGGACTCAGCACAGATCAATGCAGGCACATGCGGCCATATAGAGCCATCCAGCGATCAGGGGCATGGTACGGCAGCGGCCGGCGTGGCCGCAGGCAATGGCTCCAGCTGGGATACTGGAGATGCCTATCTGCGTGGCCGATATGTGGGTACAGCACCTGAGTCCAATATCATAGTGGTACGTATAAATGGTACCCGCCCCGACTACCTGGCCACGGTAGCAGACGCAATAAACTATATCTATACCAAAGCCGCTGCGCTCGGTATGCCCTGCGTGATCAATACCAGCATAGGCACTTACTATGGCCCGCGCGATGGCTCTGAGCTCTCTGTACAGACCATAGATGGCATGCTGACACAGCAGTCGGGTAGGGTACTGGTAGCCGCCGCGGGCAACGCCGGAAATGTAAAGTACCACCTCTCCTACCCACTGAGCGCCACAGACTCTCTGTGGACCTGGTTTATCTACAATGCCAGCATACCCGGTATCTATTTTGATCTGTGGGCCGACACAGCACAGTTTCGGAATGCATACTTTGCCCTAGGCTGCGATGTAGGTGCTACCGGGGCCGTACGCGGACGCACGCCCTACCTCAATGCCCTCTCCAGTTTCAATTTTGGCGGAGGAACCTACGCAGAAATAAATGATACGCTCAGGCAGGGAACTACTGTGCTGGGCAGCTATACTATCAGCGTAACAAAATATAATGGGTCCTACCATATTGAGTTCTACGCTGTGCCTACTACTACATCCGACATCTGGCGGCTAGAGACCCGCGGGCAGGGTACCTTTGACCTATGGGCCAGCAGTTCGCTCATCGGCACCAGCAGTTTTGCCACACTCGGCAATCCGGGTGGCTGGCCTAATCACCGGTTTGCTGATACCATATCGAGCATCGTAGCCGGCTGGCAGTGCTCGCCAAAGGTCATCACTGTAGCAAATTACTTTAACCGTAAAGGCTACCGCAATATAGATAGTACCTACATCAACCTCGGTGTAGCACCCGGGGCGAGGTCTGCATCCTCGTCTGTAGGGCCTACGCGCGATGGTCGCATCAAACCGGATCTAGGGGCCACAGGTGATGTACTGCTCACCACCGGAGATTCTACCTATATCTCGCAGCTCACGCTCTCAGGAGGGACCAACAGGCAGAAGATCGCCCTCGGAGGCAAGCACGTGCGGGACGGGGGGACCTCTATGGCCTCGCCGATAGTAGCCGGCTCTGCGGCCCTGTACCTGCAGGAGCATCCTACGGCTACCTATGCAGAGGTCATGCTGGCATTCCGGCGCACGGCCAAAAAGGATACATTTACCTCTACGGTTAATATCCCCAATGTACGCTTCGGCTGGGGCAAGATCAATACCTACCAGGCACTGATCAATCCTGTGGTATATGGATGTATGGATACGGGCTCTATCAACTATAATCCCAACGCAAACGTGGACACCGGTGGCTGTATCCCAAAGGTCTATGGCTGTACCGATACCGGATCGATCAATTACAATGCATCAGCTAACGTGAATAACGGCACCTGTATCCCGAAAGTCTACGGCTGCACAGATACAGGCTCTATCAACTATAACGCATCTGCTAACGTGAACAATGGCACCTGTATACCTAAGGTCTACGGCTGCACGGATACCGGCTCGATCAACTATAACGCATCAGCTAATGTGAACAATGGCACCTGCATACCAAAGGTCTACGGCTGTACCGATACAGGCTCGATCAACTATAATGCATCAGCAAACGTGAACAATGGCACTTGTGTGCCAAAGGTCTACGGCTGTACAGATACAGGATCGATCAACTATAACGCATCAGCTAATGTGAACAATGGCAGCTGTATACCTAAGGTTTACGGTTGTACAGACACCGGCTCGATCAACTACAATGCATCTGCTAATGTGAACAATGGCAGCTGTATACCTAAGGTTTACGGTTGTACAGACACAGGCTCGATCAACTACAATGCATCAGCTAATGTAAACAACGGCACCTGCATACCTAAGGTTTACGGTTGTACAGACACCGGCTCGATCAACTACAATGCATCTGCCAACGTCAGCAACGGCACCTGCATACCTAAGGTCTATGGCTGCACAGATACAGGCTCTATCAACTATAATGCATCAGCAAACGTGAACAATGGCACTTGTGTGCCAAAGGTCTACGGCTGCACAGATACAGGGTCTATTAACTATAACGCATCAGCTAACGTTAATAACGGCACCTGTGTGCCGAAGGCCTACGGCTGTACCGATACAGGGTCTATTAACTATAATGCTCAGGCTAACGTTAATAACGGCACCTGTATACCAAAGGTCTATGGCTGCACCGATACAGGCTCTATTAACTATAATGCATCAGCTAACGTAAATAACGGCACCTGTGTGCCTAAAGTCTACGGCGTGATGGATACTGCCTGCCGCAACTACAACCCGCAGGCCAATGTCAACAGCGGAGTCTGCCAGCCTAATGGTGTAGTGGAGATCGGAGCGGGTACGCTTTCTATGGATGTAGTACCAAATCCGTTTACCACAGCTACCACTATCTACATTACATCATCTGAGCCGCTCACAGCTGCGCAGTTGCGCTTCTATGATCAGCTCGGCAGGGTCGTAGACCAGGTAGCCATAGCCACGGGTACTAAGCAGCTGGAATATACCAATACCAGTCTAGCAGCAGGTGTCTACGATGTAGCCCTGGTGCGCAATGAAAGTATCATAGCCATCCGCAAGGTGGTAATAGAGAAATAAAACAAGCAAGAAATGATAGAAAGCCTTCGCTATCGCGAGGGCTTTTTTATGTCCCTAGGCTAAACGCTATTTAATAGCAGCAAATAACTCGGCATGGGCCACCACATATGCTGCCATCTGCTCCCGCTCGGCATCCATGATGGCGTAGTACTGATTATCCAGCGGCTCAAACTCGGGATGCTCCTGATACATTTTGGCAAACTCCTGTAAGGTCTTCTCGCGCTCGAGTATCTCTTTCTTCTCTCGGTATAGCGACCTTGCCCGTCCTATGATCTCTGCTGTACCGGTCAGCCTCCACTCACGTAGTACCTCACTTAGCGGCGTCTCAAAGATGAAAGAACCGTAGCCGTTTTCTATCAGCTGGATGATGCCGCCATTGGCTACCTGTCCATCCCACGCCTCAAAGCCCAGCAGGATGTTTTGCTCTGTATTGAGCTGACCCAGTTGCTGTGATGGGTCAGTAGTGAGTATCGCTCTGTATCGGTCACAAAGCGTCCAGATCAGCTCCGCCGGGTCTGCTGCCAGGGATTCAAACTCTTGCCGGGTCATGACCGGTTGCGTGGCAATCATATTCTGGTATTACTTTTTCTTGGCGAAGCCAAAATCGATGCGGTAGTAAAAGAGCGGCAGGAAACCTAGCTGATAGATCACCTGAGGCTGTGCCGAGGAGCTGATATACTGCAGGCGCAGGATATTCTTCTGACCTGTCACATTCACCAGGTCTACACCTACCTCCTGAGTCAGGTGCTTGCGGCTGTTGAAAGAGTAGTTGATCTTCACGTCAAAACGGAAGTACGGCTTGAATTCAAACTTATTGCGTAGCGCATCCTGCACCACAGGCTGGCCGGCCTCAGCAGATTTGGCCAGGTCAAACGGTGTATAACGTTGCCCGCCACCAAAAGTCACCTTGCCTCCTATGCCGATCGTATTCAGGCGCTTCTTGCCCCATTTGAATTCTTTAGTGCCCAGCACATTCATCACATAGTGACAGTTGAAGTCAGAGTTATACCACATACCGTTAGATGCCCTGTAGCGAGCATCGTATAGCGAGCCAGAGAACATGGCAAACCAATTATGCGTGAAGAATTTCTCTACCGTCAGCTCTATACCCATGTTTCGGCCTATTCCCTTATTTACGAGTTTGCCCGGGAAGAAGCGGTCAAAGCCTGTCCCCTCATTCAGGATAGAATAGGATGAAGCAAATGTATCTACCGGCAGGTCAAATATATACTGGAAGTACCCTTCCACTTTGATACGCACATCCTGACGGAAGAAAACATCATAGCTACCTACTACGTGGAAGGATCGCGTAAATCCGAGATCCTTATTTCGCAGCTTCGTATCACTTCGATCCGTGAAATTGTCTCTCTGGAAATAGGCATAGTAAGGTTGCGTCTGGCTATGCAGACCCGTACCCAGCGCGATGGATTGATTGGGTTTAAACTGGTACTTGATCGAAGCCCGTGGCTCAAGGCTCCAGCTCCAGTTCAGCGTGAATATTTGTCCATGCAGGCCTGCTGTCATGCTTACCTTGCGGGAGATATTATACTTCCACTGCACGTAGGGCAGGAATAGGAAATGTACTCCTTTATATTGGAGCCTGTACTCCCACTGGTATCGTTGCTCATTGAGGTTACTGTCCAGATAGTTGAAGACTAGCATTTGAGAATTCATACCAAAACGCAGGGAGTGGCGTGTATTCAGTTTATAGTTTCGGTAGAAGTTTCCGCTAAACCGCGACTCAACAAATCTATAACCCATTTGCCTGTACATACCATCCACCATAAAGTTTCCTGTCGCAGAGTCTACATGCCTCACTATGCGGTTATAGTGATCGCCTATAGTAGTACCCGATGCTGCAAATGTGATCTTAGAGTAGCACTTGTCATTGATCGGCCTGGTATAGCTGATTCCAAATATACCCAGACCGGAGCGAAACCATTCATCTGTATTATTGGTGGCGTAGATATCCTGACCTCCCGGGCGCACATCCGTGCTGGTGATAAACTGTATCGTACTATATCCTGCTATACCAAAGAGGGAAATGTTGCCCTTTTTCAGCGGAAAGTTCAGCTTAAAATTAAGGTCCTGATAATGTGGCACGGCACTGGTGCCTATGTCTACGCCCATCTTGACCAGCAGATCGAGTGTAGAGTAGCGGTAGGCAAACTGATAGCTGGATTTCCTTTTGCGGTCTATAGGTCCTTCGGCGCTAGCCTCAAAGCCGAGCAATCCCCACTGCAGGGATGCTTCATGCTTTTCGTCATTTCCGTTCTTCAGCTTGACATCAAATACAGCCGCCAGGGCATTGCCATATTCTGCCGGGAAGGCACCCGTGAGAAAGTCAGAGTTGGCCAGCGATTTATTGTTCAACACGTTCACTGAGCCGCCTGTGGTGCCTGCTATAGCAAAGTGTGAAGGATTGGGTATGTCTACATTCTCCACACGCCAGAGCACGCCGAGCGGAGAGTTTCCGCGTACTACGATGTCATTGCGGGAGTCATCGGTACCGGACACTCCGGCAAAGTTTGACGCCATACGCGCCGGGTCCGAGCGGCTGCCCGCATAGCGCGTAGCCTCCTCTACTGTAAACTGCCGTGCACTGGTCTGGGCCATATCATTGATAGACTCTCCCCTGCGCTTGCCGGCGCTGACCTGTACTTCATTCATCTCTGATACTGTAGGCTCCATTTCTATGCGGAGCACCACCTCCTTGGCGGCCGTCACAGGCATATTGGGCATGGTCACCTTGTCATAGCCTATGTAGGATGCAGAGACATTCACACGGCCCACCGGCACATTCTCTATCCTGAAATATCCCTTATCATCTGTAGCTGCCCCTCCTATCAGTTTATCGCCCACATGCACCGCCACATTGACCCCGATCAGCGGCGTATTGGACTCACGGTCCATGACTGTGCCCCGCACCACCTGTGTGATAGTGCTGGTTTGCGCTACGGTCAGCCCCGCGGAGAGAAGTACCAGACACAATAGTATAGCTAGCCTCATGCAATGATATGTAAGTAAGAAAAGATAGAGGCTTATGGTTTTACCTCTTCCACCTTGTCCACAAAGTAGTTGGTCTCGCCCTGCCATACGAAGGCGTGCTTGATCTCACGATAGTGCAGGCTCACATTGTGACCCTCCAGATGAGACAGTTGATCGGCCACAGCCTGGTCCTTTACAGAGAAATCCCATATATTATTGATCAGTCCTACTTTGGGATCGGGATTGATGCCTATCTGATTGACCTCTCCCTCGTATGTTTTGAAGAGGTTGCCTTTCTTGCTGAATTTGATCAGCACCCCGGCACGGTTGCCCTCACTATATGTATACTGAGTGTATGCATAGTAGACCCCGAGGATAGCCAGCAGGACGGCTATGATGATGGGTATGGCTTTTTTCATGTAGTATAAATTTACTTAAAGATAAAGTCTTTTTGTCCGTTGATACAAGACTGACTTACAAACACTGAAGTGTACACAGCCGTCTTTTGAAAGAATACGAGAAAGTGTATTTTAGCCCCTGTCCTGCATGTGATCATGATCAGCTATGCCGGGCCTAAAACTAAACCATGGTACTCACTATTGTACAATCCCTTTGTTTTGTCCTTTTCGTAGGTGGCTGCAGCTACATTGCTTTCCGAGGCTTCCGCAATGTCTACCTCAATATCATGCTGGGCAGATCGGCCGACTATATGGATCATCCCGGTGAGCGGTGGAAGACCATGCTCATGGTAGCGCTGGGGCAGAAAAAAATGTTTAAGCGGCCAATAGCCGCCATGCTTCACCTAGTGATCTATGTATCCTTTGTGATCACACAGGTAGAGCTCATAGAGATATTCATAGACGGCATCTTTGGCACGCACCGTTTCCTGTTTCATGCATGGGAGAATATCCCTTTTCTCCGTGGCCTGTATGTATTTGCTATCAATCTGATAGAGGTACTGTCTGTACTCACTTTTATCGTGACGATAGCATTCCTCTACCGCCGTGACCTGCTGAAGCTGCCCCGCTTCAATAAGCCTGAGATGAAAGGCTGGCCGGATATGGATGCGCACATCATCCTCTTTCTCGAGATGTTCCTGATCACAAATATCTTCATCATGAATAGCTTTGATATGGCTGCTGCGCATGGTGAGTATGGCTTCTGGATCAGTGGCATGATAGCACATAGCTGGGAGGGTATGAATGAAAGCCTGCTGGAGATATTTGAAAAGATAGGCTGGTGGGGCCACCTGGCCGGTGTATTCGGCTTCCTGATGTACCTGGCACATTCCAAGCACCTGCATATCCTGCTCGCATTCCCCAATACATATTTCTCCCGCCTCACACCCAAGGGCTATATCAATAATATGCCGGAGGTGACCCGCGAGGTGAAACTGATGCTCGACCCCAATGCTCAGGTAGAGCCTGCAGCATCTGATGCTCCGGCGAAATTTGGTGCCAAGGATATCTTTGACCTGACCTGGAAGAATCTGCTCGATGCCTATACCTGTACCGAGTGCGGCCGCTGCACCGCTCAGTGCCCGGCCAATATGACCGGCAAGCTCCTATCTCCGCGCAAGATCATGATGGATACCCGCGACCGTATGGAGGAGATCCGCGGCAAGATGGATGCCAATAAGGGAGAGTGGGTAGATGACGGCAAAAACCTGATAGAGCATGGCTACATCTCTGTAGAAGAGCTCCGCGCCTGCACTACCTGCAATGCATGTGTGGAGGAGTGCCCAGTCAATATCTCTCCGCTGGATATCATCATGCAGCTGCGCCGCAGCCTGATCATGGAGGATAGCAACTCGCCTAACGAATGGAACGGCATGTTTGCCAACCTGGAGAACAATGGTGCACCTTGGCAGTTCTCTCCACAGGACAGACTGAATTGGGAAAAAGCTTAATCGTCTGTAGACCATTTTAAATTTCAACTATCAAATTTCAAATAAGACAATGGATATAAAGGTTCCTACTATGGCCGAGATGGCCGCAAATGGCCAGAAGCCGGATGT
The DNA here is from genome assembly GCA_964537475.1 of uncultured Chitinophagaceae bacterium. Lineage (GTDB taxonomy): Bacteria > Bacteroidota > Bacteroidia > Chitinophagales > LD1 > UBA1941. Next base: position 410,083 of record CAZIBY010000002.1, read on the forward strand.
GCTGTTTTGGGTAGGCTGCTCAGGTAGCTTTGACCAGCGTGCACAGCGCATCACGCGTGCATTTGTCAAGATACTGGACCATCTCAAGATAAAGTATGCAGTGCTCGGTACCGAGGAGAGCTGTACAGGTGACCCGGCTAAACGCGCAGGCAATGAGTTTGTCTACCAGATGCTCGCCATGCAGAATATCGAGGTGATGAATAACTATGGCGTGCAGGAGATAGTGACCACCTGTCCGCATTGCTTTAATATACTCAAGAATGAATACCCGGCCCTGGGCGGCAAATATCGCGTGAGGCATCATGCACAGTACCTGCAGGAGCTGATAGATCAGGGCAAGATCAAACTGACGGATGCGAACAGCTTTAAGGGCAAACGTATCACCTACCACGACTCCTGCTATCTGGGCCGCGCTAATGAGATATACGAAGCGCCGCGCAAAGTACTGGAGCTGCTCGACGCAGAGCTGGTAGAGATGAAGAGCTGCAAGACCAAAGGTCTCTGCTGCGGTGCCGGCGGTGCGCAGATGTTCAAGGAAGAGGAACATGGCAAGCTGCGCATCAATGAAGCGCGCACGCTGGAGGCGCTCGATGTGCAGCCGGACATCGTAGCCGCTGCCTGCCCATTCTGCAATACGATGCTCACCGACGGTGTCAAAGGCAAGGATATGCAGGTCTCTGTCAAGGTATTTGACATAGCGGAGCTGATCGCACAGGGCCAGGGCCTCGACGGTTTCTAGACTATTTTATTGGCTTGTCCTTTGCTACCCTTATAGCATGGCAGGTAGTACTCCATCCAGGTCTTTTTTATATACAGGCATAGCCGGTGCTGTAGCTATGGCCGGCTGCGATGTGATACTACTCGGAGTGCCACAATCCGGATACGCCGGAGATATCTATAGTTTCAGTGCGCTGGCACAGGTCTCTATGACCCGCATTCAGATCGGCGCTTCCTTCGGTCTGCTGTCATCTTTGATTATTTGTTTAGGTTATTGGTATCTGTGGCAGACACTCCGGCCATACAGTTCCCGGCTGGCGGGCTGGATGTTTGCGGCATTTGCTTTTTACGGCGTACTAGGTGGTGTATTTCATGCCGGCTACTACTTTGCAGGGGCAGCTATGCACCACGGAGAGCTGATACTATATTTCCGGTTTATCCATAGGCTGCAGTTGCTCGCCATCTTAGCAGGTGCCGGGGCGGTCATTGGCAGTTTGCTATACGTATACATCCTTCTGAGGCGTCAGCAGCACTTCAGCAGGTGGTATGCAGTGGGCAATCTACTCATCTGCCAGGGCATCGCTCTTGCGGGTACTTACATATTGCCTGCACCTTTGGGAGGCTATATCCGCCCGATGTTTATCAATCTGGGCACACTGCTGTTCTTTATCTCTCTCGCGATGATGAGCAAAAGGAAAACCCCGGCTGAAGGCACGGGGTCTTACTAAAAATTGTAACTACTTTATCAATCCTCCTCCTCAAACTCCTCACCATATGAGCCACTGCCGGCATCCTGATAGTCCTCTATCCGAAAGTCTTCCCTCCGGACAAATTCCTCATGCCTCACCTTGATCATATTCAGCCGGTCCAGGCGGAAAGAACGGTAGTCATTTCGCAGTTTGCACCAGGCCACAAGGTTTCGGCGGCGGTCTTTGTAGACCAGCGCCATCGGCTCTATCTCACGCGTGGAGACACCTTTATCTTTAGAGTCATACTCTATGACTGCTACCAGACGATTGTCTATCGCGTTATTGACGGTACTGAGCAGATTGGGAGAGTAGTGCATTTGTTTGCGCTGCACCGGGCTACGGTTATACGTAGAAGTTCCATTCATGCGGTTTGGGTTTTGTTATACAATATTGGTGACCAGGGTCGGGGTCCTGACACCTCACAGGGTTGATACTGACGAATTTATCGCTATTTACTAACTTTTATCTAAAATACATCGAATGGAAGCAATGTTTAATGCAACGGTAGATGTTTTAACAAATTCTCCCGGTATACCCTGCAAATGGCTTAGCTGCTAGGCTGTAGGAATTATGCCATATGCAAAGTTTCCTAAACCCTTATCCGCAGATAGGCGGAGTGTCATTGTATTGTCAGAAAAGTCGTATCGGCATTTTTTTTTGCCACCGGCATGCAACCCTTTCAGCCACTTAGCTATCTACCCTATATCTGAAGCCCTAAAACACTTCAGTCCAGCCATATAGGGAGACATTTACCTTAATTATCATATTTTCATTCACGAAAAGTATAAGGTATGACCGCAGATACAGCTCTCTCCCGTGCAGAATATTTGATGGAACTAGAAGAGCGCTACGGTGCTCACAACTACCACCCCATACCGGTAGTGCTGGAGCGTGGCCGTGGTGCCAATGTATGGGATGTAGAGGGCAAGGTCTACTATGATTTTCTCTCCGCCTACTCTGCGGTCAATCAGGGCCACTGCCACCCTCTCATCATCGATACCCTCAAGAAGCAAGCCGACAAGCTCACACTGACCTCCCGCGCCTTTTACAATGCCGTTCTGGGCGAGTATGAGCGCTATATGCACGACTACTTTGGCTATGACAAGGTGCTGCCTATGAATACTGGCGTAGAGGCCGTAGAGACCGCTATCAAGCTGGCCCGCCGCTGGGGCTATGTCAAAAAGGGCATCCCTCAGGACCAGGCCAAGATCATCTTTGTAGAGGGCAACTTTCACGGACGGACCATAGCGGCTATCAGCGCCTCTACTGACCCGAGCAGCTATGCCGGTTTTGGGCCACAGGTGCCTGGTTTTATCACCATACCATTTGACGATCTGAGTGCGCTGGCGCGTGCGGTAGAGGACCCTACGGTGGCGGCCTTTATAGTAGAGCCTATACAGGGCGAGGCTGGTGTGGCAGTGCCGCATGAGGGCTACCTGGCCAAGGCCTACGAAGTTTGCCGCATGAGCAATGTGCTCTTCGTAGCTGATGAGGTACAGACAGGACTGGGCCGTACCGGCAAGCTGCTCTGCTGCGACCATGAGGATGTGCGCCCTGACATGGTGATCCTCGGCAAAGCCCTGAGTGGTGGTGTGCTGCCTGTATCGGCCGTACTGGCAGATGATGATATCATGATGAATATACGCCCGGGTGAGCATGGCTCTACCTACGGCGGCAATCCACTGGCCTGCAAGGTAGCCATGAGCGCACTGCAAGTACTGAAAGATGAGAACATGGTGCAGAACGCCCACTACCTGGGCAAATACCTCCGTCAGGAACTCGGCAAGATCAAGCACCCGCTCATCAAGCTGATACGCGGCAAAGGCCTGCTTAATGCCATCGTACTGGATACAGACAATGAAACAATGGGCTGGGATATCTGTGTGCGCCTGGCATCGAAGGGGCTACTGGCCAAGCCGACCCACTCCTACATCATCCGCCTGGCACCGCCGCTGGTGATCACCAAGGAACAAATAGACGACTGCATCCGCATCATACGCGAAACTTTTTCAGAGTTTTAATGCGCTACGCTCCCGCCGCGTAGCCTTGTTAGTTTTCAGGGTTAATTTAGATTGACAATCGCCCCGGTCTCGTACCGGGGCTTTCTATTTTAAGGCGACGGCACCCCGATTGCCCGAATTTTGTCACAAAAAAATACTTTTATAAGATAAAATGCAGATATTTGTTTGTGTAAAGCAGCCATGCTGCACCAGTTAATTTGAGCCTCTCAAAAATTCTTTCTGCCTGACTCACATGCACTTACACTCCGGCAGTGAAACATTTTCCGAAGGCCCCATTGACAAGGCAGCAGTGGCACTTTATTTTAAACTCTAGAGACATTATTAAAACCCCTTCAATAAAACCTTCAAAATTCCAAGTGATGGCTACTATTAAAACCCTTTTTGCTGCCCTGCTGATCGCCCCGGCTATGACTGTGCTGGCGGGTGACTGCAATCCCCTCTCAGGTGAGCTGAAGATAAGCAAGGACGACGGCGACTATGCCTCTATAGACGAGGCAGTATCTGCACTGAAGTGCGGTGGTGTGAGTGGCCCGGTCACCTTCCTGCTGGCAGACGGCCAATATAACGAGCGTATAGACCTCTCCTACATACAGGGTGCCTCTGCACAGAATACGATCACATTTGAATCAGCCAGGGGCAATAACTCTGACGTGGTGCTGACCTCTACCTCACCGGACGTGCCATACACAGTGCGCCTGAACAATGCATCTTATATCTCCTTTGAAAATCTGACGATAGAAAATAAGACGGGCAACACGGGTAATACCGTACGTCTGGATGGTCCTACCCGCAATATCACCTTCAAGAATGTAGTGCTGAACGGCAACGAGCGCCCGGCTACCGGCGCCAACAGCGCCGTGATCTACTCTACCTCAAACGAAGCTAAAAGCAATATCAGCTTTGAAGACTGCGAGGTAAACAATGGTAGCGTAGGCCTGTACAAAGGCGGCGCATCTGAGGCAGATACCCGTACCTCTGTGACCGGCACCCTCTTCTTCAACCAGTATGAGAGCGCCATCACCCTGACCGGCGAAAACGCCCCGGTACTGAGCAATAACGTGATCAGCACCGTATCAAACTACAAGAACTACAAAGCCATCTCTCTGGATAAAGTGAGCGGCAACCTGGTAGTGAGCAATAACGTAGTAAACGCTGTCAACGGCACCTACGGCCTGGCTATGAACAACTGCGAAGGCCTGGCCAATAACTTTGGCAGTGTGACTAATAACTCTCTGAACGTAGGAGGCAGCTCAGCTATGTATGGCCTCTACCTGACAGGTACTACTGATAATATCGTATTCAACTTTAACCGTGTGAAGCTGACCCCGGGCGGTGCCAGCGCGTCAAACCAGGCGTACTATAAGAATACAGGCAGCGGTCAGAACATCAACCTGCTGAACAATATCTTCTTTGATCTCAACACTGGCGGCTACACCATCCTGGGTAATACTTACAAGGATTTCTTTAACCAGCTGCCATCTCAGAGCAACTCCTCTCTCAGCGTATCTGCCAATGGTATCATGATAGAGAAAGTCACTCCGGCTAACTAATAGTTTTTTGAAAGATATGATATGAAGGGAAGTCCCGGTCTGAAGGCCGGGACTTCCCTTTTTCAGGTGTGTTATTAGCAGTGGGCTGAGATTTTTTCCCTCCTCATTATCAGAGCTTTGAAAAATAATATCTCAGGTTTTGAAACATTTTCCGGAGGGGGTATTGACAAAAGTCAGGGGTCGGTTTACCTTGATAATATCAATCAATCGCAAACCCCATTTTTCAAACCTTTCAATTTTCAAAATGTCAACTTTCAAAACACTCCTCGCAGCCCTGCTCCTCGCACCTGCACTGACCATATCCGCATCCAGCGGCTGCTCTGCCCTCTCGGGTGAGTACCACATAGGTGGCAGCGATGCCGACTATCCTACCGTAGCAGCAGCTATAGCGGCCCTGCAGTGTGGTGGCGTGAATGGCCCTGTTACCTTCCTCATAGCTGATGGACGCTATGCGGAGAAAGTAGAGCTGGGCGACATCTTTGGTATATCAGCACAAAACAATATCACATTTGAGTCTGAGAAGGGCAATAGCAATGATGTAGTACTCGTCTCTCCTACTCCGGATGCCGAGTACACGCTGCATCTGAGCAATGCGAGCTTCTACTCCTTTGCCAACCTCACTATAGACAATGCCACAGGCTTTGCGGGCAATGCCGTAAAGATGGAGGGAACCACCAAAAACGTGAAGTTCCGCAATGTGGTATTCAATGGCACTCAGCGCCAGAGCAATGGTGCTAACAACGCCGTGATCTACTCTACAGCCAGCGGTGCCAAGAGCAACATCAGCTTTGAGGACTGTGAGGTAAATAACGGTAGCGTAGGTATCTACAAAGGTGGCGCTGCTACTGCTGACACCCGCACTACAGTACAAGGCACACTCTTCTTCAATCAGTATGAGAGCGCGATGAAGCTGAATAACGAAGCAGCACCAGTAGTGAGCAACAATGTGATCAGCTCTATCTCTACCAGCAAAGACTACAAAGGCATAGCGCTGGACCACGTGACGGGCAATATGGTGATAAGCAATAATGTGATCAACTCTGTGAACGGTACCTATGGCATAGCACTGAATAACTGTGAAGGCCAGGCCGACAACTATGGTACGATAGCTAATAACTCAGTAAATGTAGGCGGCGAGGGAGCTATGTATGGCCTCTACCTGACCGGCTCTACTGACAATATCGTCTTTAACTTTAACCGTGTGAAACTGGCCACCTCAAAGGATAACAAGTCTGCCCAGGCATACTACACCAATAAAGCTACCGGCGCTAACATCAATGTAATGAACAACATCTTCTACGACCTCAGCACAGGTGGCTACACCGTACTGGGCAATACGTACAAGGACTTTTTTAACCAGCTGCCGGCTCAAAGCAATGCCAGCCTCACGGTCTCTGCCAATGGCATCATGATCGAAAAAGTGACCCCGGCCAATTAGTTTGTTTTTTTGAAAGATTGATATGAGAAAGGTTAGGTTCCGCCGAAAAGCGGAACCTTTTATTTGCTTATTAATCAAAAAATTGCATCTTAGCGGGGAACCTTTTACGGAATTATTCGTTAAAACAGGACGGTATGCTGCCCCCAGCAGCTGTCGCGACTGATACAAGATGCACAACCCAATACATCTGAGAGTATTCCTTTGTACCCTCCTATACATGGCCACAGCTGTGGCCTACGCCGGTGACTGTACCCCTCTGTCAGGTGAGATCAAGATCGGCAAAGATGAAACAGACTACCAGACAGTAGCTGATGCGGTAGCAGCGCTAAAGTGTGGTGGCGTGAGCGGGCCCGTCACCTTTCTGATAGAGGATGGTACGTATCCCGAGAAGTTGGACCTGAGTGCTATCAGCGGTGTCTCAGCGCAGAATACAGTGAGCTTTGAGTCTGCCCGTGGCAATGGCTCTGATGTAGTCATCACATCATCCTCGCCTGATGCCGAGTATACGCTGCGCCTCTACAGCGCCAGCAATATCTCCTTCTCTAATATCACGATAGAAAACCGTACAGGGCATACCGGCAATACAGTGAAGCTGGATGGTGCCTGCCGCAAGATCCGGTTCAATAATGTCACCTTTAACGGTATGGAGCACTCTACTACGGGCGCCAACAATGCGGTGATCTACAGTACTGCAGGAGATGTGAAGAGTGAAATATCCTTTGAAGACTGCTCTATCAATAACGGCAGTGTAGGCATCTACAAAGGTGGGACCGGCCCTCAGGATACGAGAACGAATATCACCGGCTGCCTTTTCTTCAATCAGTATGAGGCAGCAATCACGCTGTACAATGAGAAATCACCTGTCCTGACCAATAACGTGATCAGCTCCGTATCTACCTACAAGGAGTTTCGCGGACTCTATCTGAATGATATCAAACCCTACATGATCGTAAGCAACAACGTGATCAATGTAGTAAACGGTGTATATGGCATAGTGCTCAATAACTGCGAAGGTACACCGGAGCAATATGCTACCCTCTCAAATAACGCGGTGAATGTGGGTGGAGATGGTACCATGTATGGTATCTACCTGAGTGGCAGCACAGATAATGTCGTTCTGAACTTTAACCGGATCAAGCTGACACCTACCAAGGTCAACGCCGCCAATCAGGGCTTTTATAAGAACGCCGGCACAGGAGCCAATATCAACCTGCTCAATGACATTTTCTTTGACCTCAATACAGGAGGCTACACGATCATCGGCAATACTTATAAAGACTTCTTCAATCAGCTGCCGGCACAAAGCAATCCATCTCTCAACATGGGTGCTAACGGTATCTCCATAGAGAAGGTGATGCCTGCCGAAAAATAGCCGAAGGGTATAAAGCCTGAATAACACGGCGAAAAACTGTATCTTCCTTTTTTATATTAGCGCAAAAGGAGCAACTTAGCGACGGAACTTATTCGCTCCGATTGCGTTTAAGGTATAAGACCCACTAGCAATGACTGAAATAATCCCGAACAAGGGCAAAAGGCGCAAAAGATTGCTCCTGGTAGAGGACAACCCCGGCGATATACGCCTGACCCAGGAGGCTATCAAAGAGTGTAAGATAGAGATAGACATGGATGTGATCTCTGATGGAGACAAGGTCATGCCGTTCCTCAATAAAGAAGGCGAGTACAGCGCAGCAGACCGCCCGGACATCATCATGCTGGACCTGAACCTGCCCAAGCGCAATGGCATAGAGATCCTGCGTGAGATCAAATCCTCTCCGAAGCTGAAACGTATCCCGGTGGTGGCCGTGACCACCTCCGAGGCTGATCACGATATCTTCAAAGCCTATGACACCCACGCAAACGCTTATATCCTGAAGCCCGTAGATTTTGATGACTTCACCAGGGTGATACAGCAGATGGACGCTTTTTGGTTTAAGACCGTAAAACTCTCTCTAGAATAGTAACCAATGGATAAGCAGGAACTCAAAGTACTACTGATAGAGGACAATGCAGGTGATGCATTCCTGATCAAGTTTTACCTCGGCGAGTCTATGTCACCGAGGTTCAACTTCTTTCACGGAGACTGTATGAAGGCCGCCTATGAGCTGCTTGATGCCAATCAGTTTGACATCATCCTCATGGACCTGAACCTACCTGATAGCGTAGGCCTCGATACCATCAAGAAACTCCTGGAGAAATACCCGAACAACCTGGTAGTAGTACTGACAGGACTCGTAGACGAGAAGGTAGGCCTGGAGACAGTGCGCTATGGTGCACAGGACTTTCTGGTGAAGGGCAAGTTTGATGGCAAGGTACTGATCTCGTCTATCATGTTTGCCTTTGAGCGGTTCAACCTCAATAAGCAACTCTCCAGCGTAGCCTCCGAGCTGAATAAAGGTGAAGAGCGATTTGCCAATATACAGATGCTGTATAATGCGGGATATATAGAAGTAGACCTAGTAAAGCGTACTGTGTACCACTCTGCTCCACTGCTGAAGCTGCTCAACCAGCCAGCGGATAAAGCATACTGGACCATAGAGGAGACCATGGCCAATGTACTGGATGTAGAGCGGATCATCAGCGAGGCGCAAGATTCATTTGCAGCAGGAGGCGTGAATGAAGTCAAATTTGGCTACAAGACCTACACAAATGGCGACCTGAAAGTGCGCTGGGCTAAGGTAGGCGATGACAATATCATCGGGACGATCTTTCCGGGATAAGCTCCAAGCCCCTAAATCCCCAAAGGGGACTTTAACAGCCACCCCACTAAATCTCCCCTGAAGAGGAGACTTAAACAGCCACTCTATTAGACCTCTGCTCAGGTGAAAACTTAGCCAGTTATCTTCTGCGCTATCATGTATACATGCTTCGGCGGATATTGATCCAGCTCCAGGTGGCGACATTCGCAGTCGTTTTGCATCATGACTTCCAAATTGCCAGTGATACCTATGGCACTGTAGTAAAACTTGTCATCATGCCAGTCGCTCTCATGCTCTCCTATCTCATCTCCGAATGTATAGATCAGTATTCCATTTGTATGGAGCATACCACACAGTTTTGACAATACCGGGCGCTGCATATCCAGCGGTAAATGAAAGATGCTATCCCAGGCTACGATGAGATCAAACTTTTGCGCAGTATCCCATTGGCAAATGTCAGCTACAATAAATTCTGGATTAGTATGATGATGGCGCGCCAGTGCTATCATCTGCTCCGAGGCGTCTATGCCCGTGATCTGAAAGCCATGACTCTCCAATAAGTTTATCACCCTGCCACCACTGCCACAGCCTACATCCAGAGCTTTGCGTTTCTCTCAGGTATAACTGATGGCGCGGCGTATTTGTGGTAGGCCATATTCAGAGTGTACATGCTGGTCGTGCCACCATTGCGATATCTTATCATAATTCTGGCCTATACCCGCACTCATATCATATGCCGCTCCGCATGATACGATGAGCGTACCATCGGCCCTGACTCTACATAGCGGAAGCCTTTCTCCAGACCGACCTTCTTGTACGCTGCAAATTGCTCCGGCGATACATAGCGCTGTACGGCGAGGTGCTCGCGGGTAGGTTGCAGGTATTGACCGAGGGTTAGGATATCTACCCCTGCACCGCGCAGGTCATCTATAGCCTCGTATATCTCCTCATCTGTCTCGCCGAGGCCGAGCATGATGCCGGACTTAGTCCGTTCTATACCACCGTCTTTGAGACGGCGCAGCACTTCGATACTACGCTCGTAGCGGGCCTGTACACGTACCTCGCGGGTGAGGCGCTTGACTGTTTCAAGATTGTGGGAGACCACTTCGGGCTTTACATCTATGACTTGCTGGAGGTTCTCCCACCTGCCGGCAAAGTCTCCTATCAGTGTCTCCATCGTGACACCGGGTGCATGACGGCGGATAGCGCGTATGGTAGCAGCCCATATCTTAGCCCCGCCATCAGTCAGGTCGTCACGGTCCACAGAGGTGATCACTACGTGCTGTAGGCCCATGAGTTTGACAGACTCCGCCACACGCAGCGGCTCGGTGATGTCTACATTCTCAGGTTTACCTGTCGCTACATTGCAAAACATGCATGACCGCGTACAGACATTGCCCAGTATCATGAGCGTGGCCGTACCTGCGCCCCAGCACTCAGTCTGGTTTGGGCACTGGCCGCTCTCACAGATAGTATGCAGGCGGTTATCCTTTATATTCTTCTTGACATCAGAGTACTCTACACCAGACGGCAGTTTGATCTTCAGCCATTCCGGTTTGGGCACTCTTTTGCTCTCTAGTGGTGTGATCGTATCAGACATAGTACAGCTCTGGCAGGAGGCAAAACTACGCTAAAGGCGGTGGCTTTTCAAACCAGATAATAATCATAATCAAAAAGTATCCTAAAGGATACCAGATGGTCGCTCAGACCCTGATTTTGATATACATTTGCCAGCTATGAGAGGTATTTATATCATCCCTGTTATACTGTTGGCCCTGACCTCCTGCAAGCCCACCCCTGAACCCCGGCTCAAGGTGCTGGGTGAAACCGTAGTGCACCACGAGACTGTAGGCGGGCAAGATGTCTATGATACAGTCACTGCGGTGATACCACCATTCCGCCTGCTAGACCAGTATGGCCATGTAGTAGATACAGGCACCGTATCGGGCCATATCTATGTTGTAGACTTTTTCTTTACGCATTGCCCATCTATATGCCCCAAGATGAAAGCCGAGCTGCACAAAGTATATGAGAAGTACAGTGATAAAGGGGTGCTGATCCTCTCGCACAGCATAGACCCTGAGCGGGATACCTTCCCGGCGCTCAGGCTGTATGCAGAAAAGTTGAAAATAGATAATACTAAGTGGCTCTTCCTGACCGGTGATAAAGATAGTATCTACGCGCTGGCAGACCACTACCTGGCTTACGCCAAGGAAGACAAGGACTCACCCGGTGGATTCGTGCATGATGGCAACTTCATACTGATAGATACCAAACGCCATATACGCGGCTACTATGATGGTACCACAGATGAGGGCACCGAGAAACTGATGAACGATATCGAACTGCTGCTGCATGAAAAGTAAGATACTCCGCACTGTACTGATAGTAGTGCCGCTGGCATGCGTTCTATTCTTCCTGTACATGACTTTCTTTCACTCTGCCTATGATCATCCCGGGCGATATGTATACCTGGATCACTGCGCCTCCTGTCATGGTGAGCAAGGAGAGGGCATACTGCAACTGGTGCCGCCACTGGCCAATGCAGACCTGGCCCGCGCACAGTTTGACTCCCTGCCATGCTGGATACTCAGGGGCATGAGCAGGCCGATGACCGTAAATGGTAAAACCTACGACCAGCCCATGTATCCTACCGCGATGACAGATATAGAAATGACCAACCTGATGAACTACCTGGCCAGCGAGATGGTACACACAGACCGGCAATATAAATCTGACGCAGTGGTCAAAATGATGCAGGGTTGCCAGCCATAGGGCGTGTAAAAGGCTTATACCGACGCATTTCTATGCCATGCCGAATTCCATACATTTGTTAAATCCCCTGCTTATCTTTAAACTTGGCAAACCAATTGAAATCATACTCACAATCAAAAAAACAAGCAACATGAAAAGAATGATGACTGCAGTCGCAGCACTGCTCCTCTCCGCGGCTACCTTTGCTCAGGCCGATCAGGCAGCTCCGGCTGGCCAGCCCAATCCACGTATGTCACAAGGTCAGCGCAAACCACTCACTGCCGAAGACCGCGCAAAGCGTGAAACCGACCAGATTAATAGCCTCGTGCCGCTGGGCGATAAGTATGACAAAGTACTGGCTGTAAATACAGATTTCATCACTAAAAGGATGGCCATGAAGAATGACCTGAGGGACCAGCCTAAAGAGCAGCAGGACGCACAGCGTGCTGAGATGCAAGCTAAAATGAAAGACCTGCAACAGGCACACAGGAAGGGCCTGGAAGAAGCAATGGGCAAGGAACTATTTGACAAGTACCAGGCAGCGCAGAAAGCCCAAAGAGAAGAAAGAAGGCAGCAGCGTAGCCAGCAAAACGGTGGTGCACCTGCAGCTGCTCCGGCAGGCAAGTAATCAACAGATAAAATACTTTATACAATGCCTCTCTGCAAAGGGAGGCATTTTTATTTAGCCCCTTCTGCTCTCCCGAAAGTGAAGGCTTTAATACAATTTATTTAGCTATTTAAAATGCGCAGCAATTTTGCGAAGTCTGTTTCCTTCTGCGCGTCAGACTTGAAAGAAGCCAGCTCGGCGAAGTATGTGAGCAGCTCTGTGAGGATAGCTTTATTGCTGGCGGGCGCGTAGTACCTGGGCTCCTCTTCCAGTTTCATCTTGTCGAGGTATTCTTTGATCTCGTTTTTGGAGAAGAGAGAACCGCGGTTGACAGGATTGATATAGAACATGACCTCGCTCTCATTAGTCGCTGTATCTGAGAAGACGCCGATGGTACGCTTGCAAAAGCAACTCACAAAGAATTTGATCAGCGGCACACCGTAAACCGGCAGGTTGAGATCGCGGGCTATGATCTGATAGAGGATACCCAGGGCTATCGAGGTGCCGTTCTTGGTCTCCAGCAGATGATCCAGTGTATAATCCTTGAAATGCTCAGACAGCTGCACGCCGCTGTAGCCATGATAGCCGTAGAATATCTGATTGAAGATCTGAATCTGCTCCAGAGGTGTCTGATTGTAGTTCATCTCCAGCCAGATAGACTGTCGTGTACGAAAGACCTGCTTCTGTACCACATCATAGTCCAGCTCAGGATTAAAGTACTTTGACAGGATATAAAAGCCTAGCAGCAAGTCCTGATCTATGGAGCCCACCCAGGCCTCCAGCTCGTCCACTACCACTTGAAAATGGATATCGCGTATCAGCTCCTCCAGGCGGTCATGCTGCAGGGCATTGAGCTCTACGGTCCAGGCACCCTCCAGCGTAGGGATCACATCTACCCCAAAACTCTTGATACGGGAGTAAACGTGCGAACGCACTTCCTTATCACTATCGTCCAGCAGCTGGACCAGGGCATGTATCTCAGACTCAGAGGGCAGCATCAGCACTATTTTTTGGCGCGGCCCCTCGGAGACTTTTTTGCAGGACCACCCTTCACTATCTCCAGCACCTCTGCCTCGGTCAGTGTCTCGGCGGTCATGCCCTTTGGTATCTTGTAGTTGTCCTTGCCCTTCTTGATATATGGACCGAAGCGACCATTGAGTATCTGTATATCATGCTCTTTGAACTCAGCTATGAACTTATTGGCATCGGCTTCACGCTTAGCCTTGATGAGTTCTACTGCTTCCTCATGAGTGATGGTATATGGGTCTTGCTCCTTCTTGAGAGAGACGAACTTACTATCATGCTGTACATACGGTCCGAAACGGCCAATGCTCACCTTGATCACCTTGTCCTCAAACTCACCCACCTCGCGTGGTAGTTTGAAGAGTTCCATAGCCTCATCAAAAGTGATGGTCTCTATAGACTGATTGGCACGCAGCTTGGCGAAGCGTGGCTTCTCCTCGCTCTCGGTAGCTCCTATCTGTATCATGGCACCGTAGCGGCCCATCTTGGCCAGTACCGGTTTGCCGGTAGCTGGGTCCTCGCCGAGGAGACGCTCCCCTGTCACTTTCTTCGATTCCTTAGTAGTCGTCTCTACAGTCTGGTGAAATGGCTTGTAGAACTCATCTATCATTTTGCTCCAGGCTTTATGGCCCTCGGCTATCTCGTCAAACTGTTTCTCTACATCAGCGGTAAAGCCGAAGTCCAGCACCTGATTGAAATTCTCTACGAGGAAGTCATTCACCAGATTGCCTATATCCGTAGGGAAAAGCTTATTCTTCTCCGCACCGGTGATCTCGGTTTTTTCAACTTTGCTGATCTTGTCACTTTTGAGTGTCAGGACGCGGTAGGCGCGCTCTACACCTTCGCGAGGCTCTTTCACTACATACTGGCGCTTCTGTATCGTGCCGATAGTAGGTGCATAAGTAGACGGACGGCCGATACCCAGCTCCTCCAGCTTCTTCACGAGGCTAGCCTCCGTGTAGCGCGGCAGCGGCTTGGAGAAACGCTCAGTGGCAATCATCTCCTTGAGGTCGAGGCCGTCACCTTTATGGAGCGGCGGCAGCAGCGTGGCGCTACCTTCTTCCTCTTCATTAGTATCATCCGCATCTTCGTCAGTAGACTCTGTGTAGACCTTCAGGAAGCCGTCAAATACGACGATCTCACCTGTAGCCTGCAGCAGGTCACTGTTCTTGTTATTGCCTATAGATATGATGGTGCGCTCCAGCTCGGCATCGCCCATTTGCGAAGCGATGGTGCGCTTCCAGATCAGCTCGTAGAGGCGCTGTTCATCGCGCTCGCCCTCTACCATAGAGTTCTCTATATAGGATGGACGGATGGCCTCGTGAGCCTCCTGAGCACTAGCATTCTTGGTAGCAAACTGGCGCTGCTTGTGATACTCCTTGCCATACTTAGATTTGATCTCGGTTGCGATATTAGCCAGCGCGAGATCAGAGAGGCTGGTGGAGTCCGTTCTCATATAAGTGATATGACCGGCCTCGTAGAGTTTCTGCGCTACGACCATCGTCTTGGTCACCGAGAAGCCGAGCTTGCGGCTGGCCTCCTGCTGGAGGGTAGACGTGGTGAACGGAGCAGATGGTGTCCGCTTAGATGGCTTCTTCTCTATATCCTTCACAGAGAAGGCAGCACCGATCAGATTATTTAGGTAGGTGTTCGCATCCTTCTCTGTAGAAAACTTGGTAGTACTTTCAGCCTTGAGTGTAGTTGTCTTGCCCTTGTCATCCTTTACCAGAAACTGGGCGGTGATCTTGAAGGTGGAGACAGTCTTGAAGTTCTTGATCTCGCGTTCGCGCTCTACTATGAGGCGCACGGCTACTGACTGCACACGGCCGGCAGACAGAGATGGACGCACCTTGCGCCAGAGCACAGGTGAGAGCTCATAGCCCACGAGGCGGTCCAGTACACGGCGTGCCTGCTGCGCGTCTACCAGATCGAGGTTGATCTTGCGCGGATTGGCTACAGCGTTCTTGACGGCCTTCTCGGTGATCTCAGTGTAGGTGATGCGTTTTGCTTTCTTAGGATCCAGATCGAGTACGTGACAGAGGTGCCATGCTATGGCCTCTCCCTCACGGTCTTCGTCCGTCGCGAGGTAGATGTCTTTGGCACCTTTGGCGAGCTTCTTTAGCTCCTTGATCACCTTCTCTTTATCCTCATTGACCTCATACTGCGGCGCGTAGTTATTCTTGATATCTATGGCCACACCTTTGTCCGGCAGGTCACGTATGTGACCGTAGCTGGATGATACTACGAACTCATCTCCAAGGAACTTGTTGATGGTTTTTGCCTTGGCAGGTGACTCGACTATGATTAAGTTTTTAGACATACTCTTATTTGGTCAGAGAGAAAATACAGCGTGGCAAAGAAAGTATTTCAAATCAAAAAACACAATTTAGTTTTTTCGCTCATTCATTTCAGGCCGCTTTTATAACTGCAAAAACGATAAAACTCAAAAGTTATTAATCTCATTCCGTGCCTGGCACTCATGCTTCTATCTCCCTAGCTTATCGCTCTCGCGGATCGTATTCAGCACGTCTACCATTTTCCTTTTGGTCTCAAAGTCAAAGGTCAGTACAGTGATCGGCTTGCCATTTTTAAAATACTTCTTGCCTCCCTTCTTATCCATTTGCATCTCATAAGTATCGTCTGATATACGTATCTCCTGCACGGTTAGTTCTGTGCCATCTACTTTGCGCTTCTCTGTTTTCTCAGCGTAGTTCTTAAATCGCTCCTCCTCCTCCAGAGCTTTTCGGATCTGATCCTCACGCTGCGCGTCGGAGAGTTTGGACAGATTATCAGATGTATCAGGAGGCATGGTAGTTGCATGCGGTGGTGTGGACTTCTTTGGCGTTGCTTTGGCTGTAGGCTGCGGTTCGTTCTTCTTTTCCTTGTAGCGCAGCATCTCTACGTACTCCTGATAGTTGTCCGTCTGGTACTTATTATACCAGAGGAACTTCTTATTCTCATCTGCCGCGCGCCAGCGGTCATGGGCGGCGCGGGCCTTCATCTGCCACATGGTATCGCGTAGGAGGGTACGCTGAGCAGAGTCCTGTACATCATTTATCCGCTGCTCGTAGCGGATTGCATTCATCTCATCCAGTCGGGCCCGTGCCAGCTGCCGCTGCTGCTCCATCAGGTGCGAGGTAGCCCGCTCCCCGAGCCTGGCGGCCAGGTCATGCTGCACGGCCAGTAGCTCATCGTATTGTTTATCTCCGGTAGTGTGCTGCGTGGCGGCGAGGTGAACTTGTTCCTCTTTATATAATGAATCATAGCGTGCATCGCTGGCGGCGATCTGTGCGCTGTAGCGGGCCATCTCTACCTGCACATCGGCTACGACCTGGCGGGAATAACCCTCATTATGCGTAGCAGTGATCATACTGCGCGAGACAAGGAGGTACTGATTAGCTTTAGCGCGATTCATGAGCACGGTGATGGAGTCTGCACGGTGGGCGGGTATGGCTGCGAGTGTAAAGGTATCATCGGTGAAACCGGTCAGTTTGAGATTACTCTCTATGCGGCGCTGCGAGTCGTGATAGTAGAGGCCGTCGGGTGCATGAGGGTCTTTCAGCAACTCTGCCTTGATATCTATCACCGGTAGTTTATCATACCTGCTATCGGCGAGGCTGATGGACTGTGTGATGTAGCCAGACTTATATATGACCAGGAGATATTCCTTCCCACGCTTTATCTGAAAGGTGCTCCGGCCCTGCGCATCTGTGTGGAGGGGCTGTATGGGCGAGTTGTATTCATAGATGTCTATCAGTGCCTGATCTGCTGGTCGGCCTGCGGCGGATATGGACAAGTTTACCCTGATCTGCTGCGCAGAAAGATCTGCCATACAGCAGACCAGAAATACTAACAATAAAGGATATCGCAGGAAATGCACTCTTGTATTTTGCTTATTTTAGCGGCCCAAATCTATAACAAAATATATGCCGCTCACACCACTCAATGCTATCTCTCCTATAGATGGACGCTACCGCAGCAAGGTAGATGAACTCGCGCCATACTTCTCGGAGTATGGCCTGATGAAATACCGCGTGCTGGTGGAGGTGGAATACTTCATAGCGCTCACGGAGGTACCGCTGCCACAGCTCCGTAAGCTGAGCGATGTGGCGAAGAAAGAGCTACGCAACATCTATGCGGAGTTTAGCGAGGAGGATGCCATGGCGATCAAGGTCTATGAGAAGACGACCAATCACGATGTGAAGGCCGTGGAATACTTTATCAAAGATAAGATGAAGGCGCTGGGGCATGAGCAGCACCTGGAGTTCATCCACTTCGGCCTCACAAGTCAGGATATCAATAATACGGCGATCCCGCTCTCGCTGCGCGATGCGATCAGCGATGTGTACGGACCGGAGTTGGACCGCATCATCACGACCATCACACAGTACGCGCACCAATGGGCGCAGGTGCCTATGTTGGCACGTACCCATGGACAGCCGGCCTCTCCTACCCGCCTGGGCAAGGAGCTACTGGTCTACAGCGAGCGCCTCCTCAAGCAGGTGGCACAACTAGGCGCTGTGCCGTACAGTGCGAAGTTCGGCGGGGCTACGGGCAACTTTAATGCGCATCATGTGGCATACCCACAGATAGACTGGGTAGCGTTTGCAGATCAGTTTGTCAATGAGACGCTGGGGCTGGATAGGAGCCGCTATACGACACAGATAGAGCACTATGATAACCTCGCTGCGCTCTTTGACGCGCTGAAGCGGATCAATACGATCCTGATAGACCTGAGCCGTGATATCTGGACCTATATCTCCATGGACTACTTTAAGCAGCAGGTCAAGGCGGGTGAGATCGGCTCCTCTGCCATGCCGCACAAGGTGAACCCGATAGACTTTGAAAATGCGGAGGGCAACCTGGGCATAGCCAATGCGCTCTTCGAGCATCTGTCTGCCAAGCTACCTATCTCCCGCCTGCAGCGCGACCTGACCGACTCTACCGTATTGCGCAATGTAGGTGTGCCGATAGCGCACACGCTCATCAGCCTGAAGAGCATAGACAAGGGCCTCGGCAAACTGCTGCTGAATGAAGTCGCGATCAAGGCCGACCTGGACAATAACTGGGCCGTAGCTGCAGAGGCCATACAGACCATCCTCCGCCGCGAGGGCTACCCTAAGCCATACGAGAAGCTCAAGGAGCTGACGCGCGGCGCAGTGATCACGGAGCAAAACATCCGCAACTTCATAGAGACGCTGGATGTGAGTGAGGCTGTGAAAGCGGAGCTGAGGGGTATCAGTCCGTTTACTTATACGGGGATATAACGGCCACCTCACCCTAAATCCCTCTCCGAAGGAGAGGGACTTCAATACAAATACATTTAATGCCGGTTATTGACCGACCAGAACGAGCTTACGATTGATATAGCTATCTCCGATCACGACAGCCACATAATACACCCCTGCTGCCACTCCTGACAGTGAAAGCGGATAGTGGTTCATCCCTTCGCTCAGGCTGAGGTCGGTAGTGGATATGAGTTCTCCGCTGATGCCGGTCACTCGGATAGTAGCTGTGGTACTCTCCGTACTATAGACGTCCAGTGTCACCTGATTGCGGCCGGGATTAGGGTACAGACTGACATAAGGCAGGTCCCTACTGACCTCATCTATAGCGGTCACTCGCCAGGTCAGGGCACTGTCCGAATTGGTATAGTAGGAATCCCCATTGGCATTGAAGGCTGCAGCGCGATACCAGTAGGCGGTGTTAGGTTGTACGCTGGCATCTATGTACTGCGTCACGTTTGCGGCTACGCTATCTATGAGCGTCCAGGAGGATACTCCATCGGGGCTGCGCCAGATGTGAAAGCCCGTCTCATAGCGCGACTGATCCTGCCAGACCACCTGTACCGAGTGGGCACCGGTGGCTGTCGCTAGCAGTGCCGTAGGCTCCAGTGGCTCGCGCAGGGTATGCACGCTTATCTGCACAGCCAAAGCCCCACTTCTCTACGTAGATATCGGGGCTAGTGCTACCGCCTGATGCCGCTATGGTGTCATGGGCGGTGTAGAGGATATTTTTGTATACTCCACCAATGTAAATATTGCCCTGTTCATCTGATGAAGCTACAATGTCTGGTATATTATTTACTGCATAGTAATTGGCGAATCCTCTCACTGGACACAATGTTCCTTTGGGAATTTCCCAAATTATAGTTTCATAACTATTAGGCATAGTAGGTATAGTATCATTCCCCCAACTTATTTCTCCAATACCGATTCCTATTGCAAAAATTTTCTCTTTGGTCAGAATTATGCTCTCAGCAGCAAAACCGTATTGTCCATCTCCAAAACAATAGTTCAACAAATGCAAGTTCGTATCAATTTGAAAAATGCTCTGCCGGCCGATTCCTGTAGAATAATGACTATTCAAATGAAATGTATCCGTTGCCCAATAACCATCTTCACTATTGTGAACATATGCACTGACGTAAAGTTTATCATCCGCTGTAGCACCTTGCCAAGGCATATTAGTAAAAGCAATTCTTTTGACATGAAAATTAGTATCCATTTGAAAGACGATTATGTCCGGTCTGGAATACCCATCAAATCCCGAATAGACACTATCAAATAGCTGAACTTCGAGACCCGATCCCTTTATAGGATATACACGAGAGTATAAATTGCCATAATTATCCGATATAAATCCAGGCCTGCCGCCGAATGCTGCCTGATAGTCATATGATGCCCCGGTATCGATCAGTGCCCACCGGATAATATGCAAATCAGAATCCATTATAGCCACGTGCCCATCTATATCATTCCAGGTAGTTCCATTGAAATTTCCAGTACCATTAACATATGCGACAATTCGGTTTGGAGACAGGTAGTGCATCGGGGTATTAGCATCAGGGTAATAGCTGCCACCTGTAGCGTATGGCAGATAATATGGTAGTAACTTCATTATCTTTCCAGTACTTGCATTCACTTTTGCGAGGTATTGGCCATGTCCCACTATTGTATCTCCCCCTTCCATCTGTATGTGGGCAGTATAATTATAAATCTGACCTAGAACCAAATAGGTATAGAAATAGCCCTGATCGGGTGAAAGGCTGACCTGATAGGCTCCATCATCTGCTGCTGTACCATAGACGTGATACCAAATAAGCTTACCACATTTGTCATATTTAGCAAGAAAAGCGTCTTCTCCCCCAAAGTTACCGTTGGGCTGCGAGACCACAGTATCATTCACAATCGGGTACTCTACTACTACTCCAGCTACATAGGTGTTACCATCTCGGTCGGTAGCCATACCATTAAACTTATCAGGTGCATTAGTACCACTAATACTAAAACCTCCCGCACCGCGCGCCCACTGGTACTGTAGCGACTGAGAGAAACCGGTAGCATGAAAAGCAAGAAGGATAAAAGACAGGTAGAGTATTTTTTTCATAAATCCATTTTTATTGGACAAGGAAAATAGAAAAAGACGCGTAGATAAGGATGCGGGAGCAAGCATTTTAACAACTCCAACCCTGTCGAAGCGGCGCAGGAATAGCATTGAGTATAGTCCGCAATCCGTTCATTATAAAGCAGAAAATAAATTTAAGGGAGCGCTGGAATATGTCGGAAAATATTGTTTAATTTAAGATACGAAACCCGAAGACACGTCCTGTGCTTTTTTCATGCGGCTCTATTTCGAAACCCTTAAATGACCTGGCCATGAAAGTACTCCTCGACATCAAAGACAGCAAAGCCTCTGCCCTACTCGAGATCCTCCGAAACCTATCTTACGTCACTACCAGCCACATCTCTGAAGACCGCCTCTCGCTGCTCCGCGAGGTAGAAGAGGCCACCGAGGCACTCAAGCACAATTACAACGCGGGCCGCTACAAGGACCGCCGCGGCCACTAGTACCTGACATCTATATATACCGGCAGATGATCGCTATAGCCTCCATGCCATATGGGGCCGCTATAGGTGCGGTTGGGGATTTCGCCATACTTGGGGTGTTTGAATAGCATCCAGTCCTGGCGGAAGATGTGCCCCTCTCGTGTAGTGACCTGTGGCGTAGAGACACCATCCAGCAGGCTGCCGGTCACGATGAACTGATCAAAGACGTCATTTTCACTTTTATACTTCAGAGAGTACTGGCCATCCTGGTAGGGCCGTAGCATTAGATCATAGAGGGCTAGTGTCTGCGGGTGCTCAGTCAGCGCCTGCGCACCGAGTATAAACGAAACACTGCTGTCTACCGGGTTATCATTCAGGTCGCCCATGACCACTATGGCAGCATGCGGATCGGCGTGCTCTATCTGGTTGATCTTATTGCGCAGGACCATCGCAGCGGCGTAGCGGCGCACCTGAGAGACTGCGGGGCCATCTCTCCTGCTGGGCCAGTGATCTACGAAGAAATGCATGGCCTTGCCACCTACTTCACCTTTCACATAGACGATATCGCGGGTGCCTTTCTCCAGATCGGGCAGGCGCACGGTGAGGAAGGCCGTATCCTGTATAGTGATGAGCTTTTTATTGTAGACCAGCCCCACGTCTATGCCGCGCGGATCGGGTGAGTCGTGCTCTATCACCCCGAGGTCAAATTTCTTCAGCGCAGGACGGGCTATGAGGTCGGAGACCACCTGCCTGTTTTCTACCTCGGCCAGACCGATCACGAGAGGCTGATTTTTCTCCAGCATAGCAGCCAGCACTTTGGCGATGTGGTCGAGCTTGATATAGTAGCGCTCACTGGTCCATTGTCCTTTCGCACCGGGCAGAAATTCTTCGTCCTCCGTGTGGGGATCGTCTATGGTATCAAAGAGGTTTTCCGTATTGTAAAAGATGATGCGCGCCGTCTTTGCGTTTTGCGCGATAGCGCCGGTGCAGAGACAGGTCACGAGTATCGGGATCAAAAGGAGCTTTCTCATCAGAGGTATTTTCCGGATGCAATATGCCGCAATTCCTCCTGATAGCCGAGCGGCGTGTAGCCCAAAGCGCGGGCCTTAGAGATATTTAAGGAAACATCTGCCGGACGGGGATTGGCGGCTTGGATGTCTTTTTGCGACATGGACCTGAGCAGACCTTGCCTCAAACCAAAAGCCTCTGTGGCCGCCAAGCCAAACTCATAGCGCGACACGCGCTGGCCACCCGCTACGTGAAAGATACCTGATGCCTCCTCCGCCAGGTGCAGCAGTCCCTCGGCTACGCTCTTTGCACCAGCTACAGAGCGGTACTCATCGTGAAAGAGATTGGCCTCTTTGCCCTCTCGCAGGCTACGGATGAAGGCACTGAAATAGGTCTTGTCACTCGCCTCCGGCGCACCAAACATAAGCGGGCAGCGCGCGATCAATGACTCCGGGTAAACCTTCATAACCTCCTGCTCAGCCAGCACCTTATGCTCACCATAGACCATGAGGGGGTTAACGGCATCCTCCTCCGAGTAGTTTCCCTTCACACCATCAAAAACGAGATCTGTAGACGTGAATACAAACGGCACCTGATAGTCAGAGCAGATGCCAGCCAGGTTTTGTGTAGCCTCTACATTGATGGCGTAGGACAGTTCCGGTTCCCGCTGGCAGCGGGCAGCATCGGCCAGGGCTGCAGCATGTATCACGACATCAGGCTCTATGTCGTCTATCATATTGCCCATGTCTATGTAGCTGCGCAGGTCAAACTGGATCGGTGTGCAGCGGTCAAAATGGATGCTGCCGTTATTATACTGCGCATACACCTCATAACCCTGCGCGGCTGCGCAGCAGATGAGGTGATAGCCCAGAAAACCCGAAGCACCGGTGATCAATATCTTCTTATGAGACATAGACCAAAGGTTTGCATTATTCTGAGTTATTCAAAGCATTCCGAAAATTCTGCTCCTTACTTCTTCACTACCTCCTTCACGAGTACGATGTAGGTGGGCAGGTGGTCACTATAGCCGTGCTGGTAGGTATTGCCATCGTAGGTACGGAGCGGATAGCCTTTATACTTGCCTGTCTGCTGTATCATAAAGTCCTTGCGGAAGATGAGCGCCTTATTATAAAACCAGCCGTGCTGCGTCTGATCCAGCCAGCCGTGAGAGATGATGATCTGGTCAAAGAGGTTCCACATATCATCGTAGGCCAGCGTACCTACGCCGTCCTTGATAAAGCGAACCCACGGATTGTAAAGTCCGCCGGCCTTCACCTTCTCTTTATCGCCTTTAGCTCCCAGCACCTTAGCTACTGACGGGCTGGTAGGGTCGTCATTCAGGTCGCCCATTAGTACCACCTTGGTCTCAGGGTTGATAGCCATGAGGGAGTCTATCACATGCTTGGCCACGCCGGCAGCGATAGCCCGGTAGGGTGCGCTGGCCTCCTCGCCGCCACGGCGCGATGGCCAGTGGTTTACAAAGACATTGATCGTGTCGCCGCTATAGATACCATTGACCCAGAGTACATCACGCGTAGCATGCGGTTTGCCCTCCTCTATCAGGTCTACATGCAGCGGCGCACTGTATAATACCTGGAAGTACTTGGGATTATAGATCAGAGCTACATCTACACCACGCGCGTCAGGCGAGTCATAATGCACCAGCTTGTAGTTGCGACCTTTGAATGCCGGCTGTGCCACGAGGTCATTCAGCACCGTCTCATTCTCTATCTCTGATACACCAAAAAGCGACAGCCCATCAGGGGTGATATCTCTGCCTACCTGTGAGAGTACCTCGGTGAGCCGGGCTACTTTGTCTTGATATACAGCCCCGTCGTAGTGGTTTTGACTGTTAGGAAGATATTCGGCGTCATCTACTTTTGGGTCATCTATGGTGTCATAAAAGTTCTCACAGTTGTAAAAACCCATGATGCCGACGCGATACTGTTTATCTTGCGCAGAGGCACTTAAAGAAAAGAGGATCAATGAGATGAGAGCAATAAAATACTTTTGCATAGCACTATTTAATATGGCAAAGGTAGCTGATGCCTTGATTTAACAGCCTGCGCTCAGGATTTATAATCATTTATTAACATCGGCGGGTTGCCATTGATGGGTAAATCTTTAGCTTTGGCCCGAAATTAACTTATTTTTTGATGAAGCAATTTTTCGCTCTATGCTGCACAGTGGTGCTGTGCGGACATCTATCTTTTGCGCAAAGTGCAGCCGGTGACTCTACGGAGAAAGTGATGCAGCAAGACGCCGATGTGATCCCTACGATAGCCGTATCTTCTGATGACCTGAGTGAGGCCATTACCACTCAGAATGTGGCGAGTATGCTATCCTCTACCGGAGATATCTATGCTGCCACGCTCAGCTACCGGCTCAATCAGGGCGGCTTTCGCTACCGTGGCTACCGCAGCAATCAGTTTAGCATGCTCATAAATGGCGTACTGATCAATGACCCTGAAAACGGTGCCTCCTTCTTTAATGGTTCAGGAGCATTCACAGACCTGCTGCGAAACAGATCCGGTACTCTGGCCCTGCTTCCGTCTTCCTTTGCCTTTGGCGGACTGGGTGGAGCATATAATATGGATATGCGTGCAGGTGGCATGAGAAAAGGTCTGAGCGTGACCTATACCGCGGCCAATCGTCAATACTACAACCGTCTCAATGTGTCGTGGTCCAGCGGCTATATGAAGCACGGATGGGCCGTGACCCTCGCAGCCTCCAGGCGGTGGGCAGTGCAGGGCTACCAGCCGGGTACCTCCTTTGACGGTTATGGTTATTTCCTATCGGTAGAAAAGAAATTCAGTGAGACCCAAAGGCTCAACCTGACGGTACTCGGCACACCTACTACCTCTGCCAGGTCCTCTACTACCGTGCGCGAGTTTCAGGAACTGGCAGGCAGCAACTATTATAATCCTGACTGGGGCTATCAAAACGGCCAGGTCAGGTCAGCCAGGATCAATAAGCGCTTTGAGCCCACATTTATCCTGACGCATGAGGCCGAAATAGGCAAGAAGACACGGCTGCTCACCGGCGTGGATTTTGAGTTTGGTCGCAACTCACTCTCAGGCATAGACTATTACAACTCACCATCTGCCGATCCCGACTACTACAAGAACCAACCTAGCCTGATCACTGATCCGGCTCAGAGAGCCATGGCGGAGCAGGCCTTTCAGACTGATCCTAATGTCAGCCAGATCAACTGGGACCGTCTTTATACTATCAACCGCAACGCCCCGGTCACAGCCAATGGACGCCAGTCCAGCTACATACTGGGAGAAAGCGTGCAGGATAATAAGCAGGTGAACTTTAACTCTACGCTCAATCATACGTTCTATGAGCATATATCCCTCACTGCCGGCCTCACCTATCAGTGGGAGCAGGTGCGCCACTACAAGCAGGTAGCTGACCTGCTGGGGGGCGACTACTATGTCAACCTGAATGACTACGCCGTGCAGGATTTCCCTACAGACCCGAGGGTACTACAGTATGACCTGCAGCACCCAAACCGCATCCTACATGTAGGTGATAAGTATGAATATGACTACTCATCTAACATACATAAGACCTCTGCATGGCTCCAGCCATACTTCAAATTCAATCACATAGAGTTTTTTGTATCGGGCCAGATCATGCATAACTATTACTGGCGCACAGGCAATGTGCAAAACGGACTCTTCCCGGACAACTCTCTCGGCGATTCGCGTAAGATATCGATGATCACCTGGGCAGTGAAAGCCGGACTGCAGTACAAGATCAATGGCAGGAACTATCTCTATGCCAATACTATGATCAAGACAGAGCCACCTACCTTCAATCAATCATTCCTTTCAGCCAGGCTGCGCAATGAGGTAGTAAGCGGACTGACAGCAGAAAACGTCTACGCCGCTGAGATAGGATACCAGTACAAGTCTCCTATTTTCAAGATAAAGATCAGCGGGTTCTTTACAGAGTTTAGAAATGGTATCGAGAACAGGACCTTCTTTCATGATGACTACCGGACTAACGTAAACTACGCTCTGACCGGCATAGGCCAGCGCCACATGGGTGCCGAGCTGGGCTTCAATGCCAATATCTACAAGGGCTTCAGTACAAACCTGATCTTTACTGCGGGCAAATACTACTATACTACCAATGCCAATGCGACTATCACCAAGGACAATAGTGATGCGATCCTGACCAACCAGACTGCATATATCAAAAACTTCTACCTGGGTGGTATGCCTCAGGTCACCGGATCACTGGGCTTCAAATACTCCAGCCCTAAGTACTGGTATGCGGCAATCAACTTCAACTACTTTGACCAGATGTATGCCATCATCAATCCTATCCGCCGCACAGCGCAGGCGGTAGACCTGGTAGACTACGGCTCCCCACAATACAATGCTATCATGCAGCAGGAGCAGCTCAAGAGGCAGTTTACCATGGATATATCAGGCGGATACAACCTGCTGCTCAATAAGTACATCAAGCATATGGGCAAGTATAAGTATAACCTGAACTTCTACGCCCTGCTCACCAACCTGACCAACAATACCAACTTTGTAGTCAATGCGACTGAGCAACTGCGCTACGACTATGGCCAAAACAACCTCGACAAATTCGGTACCAAGTACCGCTATATGATAGGCTTCGGCTACTTTGTATCTGTAGCCTTCCGCATGCAGTAATCATAAAAAAGGAAAAGAAGAGACAATGACCAGAATAAGTATAAAGACAATCGCTATAGTGGCCGTGACCGGGCTGCTGCTCGCAGCGGGTATCCTGTCTTGCAAGAAGGACAACTTCTCAATGCCGGCGCCCGGCGCTAATGTGGACCCGGCAGGTGTATCAGCTACGATGAGTATCAAGGAATTCAAACAGAAGTTTTGCAACCCTATATCCAATAGCTACCTGCCTAAGATGATAGATACCAACGTGATCATCTCGGGCATCGTAAATGCAGATGACCAATCGGGCAATTTCTACAAGATCATCAGTATACAAGACTCTACAGGCGGTATACAGCTCAAGATAGGCAGCAGCTATCTGTTTCAGGACTATCCTATCGGTCGCCGGATATTTGTGAAGGTGAAGGGGCTGTTATTTTTCAACTACAGTGGCACCTATGAGCTGGGCGGCTACATAGATACCACCACCAGCCAGTATCCTAACGTTGGTCCCCTGGTAATAGACAAAGCCCCGGATCATATCATCAAAGGGCAGTGGGGCCTCGATGTACCCGTGAAGCATATGACCATCACCCAGCTCAATATAGCAGACTACATCAACCTGCAGAGCATGCTGGTACAGATAGACAGCGTGGAGTTTGGTGCCTTTGACACCACCCAGACCTGGGCTGACAATGTGACCAAAGCCTCCGTAAACCGGACGCTCTATGACTGCAGCAATCATAGTATCATAGTACGTACGAGCGGCTATGCGGGCTTTGCTGATCTGAAACCCAATCCGGGTCATGGTAGCCTGCGCGGGCTCTATACCTACTATAGCATCAGCAGCATACCACAAATGGTGATACGCGATACCTCAGACGTAATGTTTTACCCGGGCCACCGCTGCCACTAATCCATATAAAGACAAATAAGAGATCAGCATGAAATCAACTATAAAATTTCTCTCTACGCTAGCCACAGCCGCAGCCATTGCTCTGATGGCCAGTGCCTGCGTCAAGCAAAAATTCGCATCGCCACCAGACACGACGGCCACCGACCCATCTGGTATGGCTGCCACTATGAACCTGCGTGACTTTAAGATCCGCTACTGCTTTGGTATAGCGCATACACTGGATAGCGCCCGTCCTGTCAGGATCAATGACAGCATCATACTGAGCGGCATCATCAATGCTGCTGACCGCTCAGGCAATTTCTACAAGCAGCTCGTACTGCAAGACTCTACCGGCGGCATACAACTGAAGGTAGATGCCACAGGACTCTATAATGAATACCCGATAGGACGCCGCATCTTTATCAAGTGTAAAGGCTTGTACCTCTACAACTATCTTGGTACCCTAGAGATGGGTAGCTACATAGATACGACAGGACCACAACCGGGCCTGGGTGGTATACCATACACACTCATGCCTACGTATATAGTGAAAGGTGCACTGAATCAGCCGCTCACTCCAAAGAAATATACCATCGCCGATCTCAATGCGGCTAATCAGGTCTACGAACAGAGTACGCTGATACGAGTAGACAGTGTTGAGTTTACTGCGCCAGATACCGGCCTGACCTATGCTGACCCGTTCAATAAAGCTTTTGGTAATATCAACTTCCAGCAGCGCGATCGCAACTCTGCTGTAGTGCGCTCCAGTGGCTACGCCAACTTTGCCGCTGTGAAAGTGCCTAAAGGCAGTGGCACACTATATGGCATCTTTACCATCTACCAGAAAACCAATGGCTCCCTGATCAACCAGATCGGCATACGCGATACTACCGACGTACAGTTCACTGATCCGCGCTTCGCGCCGTGATCTGATGAATGCAACCAGATATTTTTTATCAGAGGATGGTCCGCATGACCATCCTTTTTAGTATATCCCGGCTTTGAGGACCTTCATTCATCAGCAGGTCCAGACTACTGAGACCTGTAGAGACCGTATCTACCGGCCCGAATACTTTGATATATGGCACATCCTGTATCTGCCAGATCTCTGCTCCCGCGGTGACTTCCTGTGGTAGTTTGCCGGGCTTCCAGCAGGCGCGTAGGTCGGTTTTGCCCGCGGGGCTGCGATCGTAGCTGTCCGTATAGGTGATACTAATATCCAGTTTCATGAGCCTGATGAGCAGTGTGAGCCATACTTCATTCCACTCCCAGAGACTATCAAACTTCCGATGAAATAGCGACTCTATTTTATCCCTATAGTGCTCGTAGTAGGGCGCACTACCGTAGGCAGAGTAGATAGTGGTCCAGTGACGGTGCTGCCAGTTTTCTGTATAGGCTATCTGCGTGTCCCTGTAAAGGCGGTGATGGTCGCGGCCACCTGTCAGTGGTATACTAAGGGTGATGATGCCATTGGCACCGGCTACCTCGCAGCGATTGCGCCACGTAGATTTGACATAGCTCTCGTGGGCCTCTATCTGCACCTCACCGGCGGCAGTGAGTAGCGCCATGTATGGCACAGGAGGAAGATACAAGAGGGGGAGTAGAAGCACAGAATATCAGGCGAAGATAAACCAGTAGACAGCGACCCACACCACTATGAAACCTGCACCGATGTAAAACTCATCAGGGCTCTGGCGGAGGTCTTTTTTGATAAAGCCCCTGTACAACATGCGTATCAGCCAAAGTAGGGCAAGTATGGGTACAGCTATGATTCTCATTTTGATTGTCTTTAGGAACCACAAAGATAAAATGTTTACAAAAATTTAAAGCTGTTGCAACATCTTCCCTCGATTATGGTTTAACTATGCACTACTAAATCAGAAATACATGATAGCTACTAAAGCATATGCAGCGCAAAATGCGACTACTCCGCTGGGTCCCTTCACGCTGGACCGCCGCGACCTGAAGCCGAATGACGTGCACATCGAGATACTCTACTGTGGCGTGTGCCACTCAGACATACACCAGGCCCGCAACGAATGGGGGGGCTCCAAGTACCCTATGGTACCGGGCCACGAGATAGTAGGCCGCATCGTCAAGGTGGGTGATAAGGTAACAAAGTTTAAAGCCGGAGACCTGGCCGGCGTGGGCTGCTTCGTAGACTCCTGCCGTACCTGCCCGCAGTGCGCTGCCGGTGAGGAGCAGTACTGCGACAAGGGTATGACAGGTACCTACAATAGCTTTGAGCGCGGTACTACCATCCCTACCTACGGCGGCTACTCCAATAATATAGTCGTAGACGAGCAGTATGTGCTGCGCGTATCTGACAAACTGGACCTGAGCGCCGTAGCACCGCTGCTCTGCGCAGGTATCACTACCTACTCTCCACTGCGACATGTAGGTGTAGGCAAAAGCCATAAAGTGGCGGTACTGGGCCTCGGTGGCCTGGGTCACATGGCGGTGAAGTTTGCTGCTTCATTTGGTGCAGAGGTGACCATGCTGAGCGGTAGCCCTTCTAAAGAAGCTGACGCGAAGAAGCTCGGCGCGCACAACTTTATCCTGACATCTGACAAGGAAAAAATGGCAGCAGCAGTGGGCTCGTTTGACTTTATACTCAACACGGTATCTGCGCCGCATGACTACAGCGCCTACCTGAAGCTGCTTAAGACTAACGGCACCATGATAGTAGTAGGCATCCCTCCTACCCCACAGGCTATCCCTGCCAGTGACCTGATCATGAAGCGCAGGACCATCATCGGATCACTGATAGGTGGCATACGCGAGACTCAAGAAATGCTAGACTACTGTGCCGAGCACAATATCGTATCAGACGTAGAGGTGATCAGCGCAGATTATATCAATACTGCCTACGAGCGCATGCTGAAGGGTGATGTGAAGTACCGCTTTGTGATAGACACTAAGACGCTATAGAGAATAGTGCATCACGAATAGAGAATAATGGAACAGCCGGCTTTGTCTGGCTGTTTTTATTTCAGGTTAATATTTTTTGTAGATCAAAATATTAATCGTAATATTGCGATAGAAATGGGAGCTAGTAAGACACAAGAGTTTAGCGAGCGGGATAACCGGATAGCCCGGTATGCCAAGGCGCTGGCGCATCCGGCCCGGATAGCCATCCTACAGCTGCTGGTGCAGAAGAATAGCTGCGTATGCGGCGATATAGTCGATGAGCTGCCGCTCTCGCAGAGTACCATCTCACAGCACCTCAAAGAGCTGAAAGATGCAGGGCTGATAAAAGGTGATATAGATGGCGCCAGGGTGTGCTATTGTATAGACGACAAGGAATGGAAGCAGGCCAAGGCATACCTCAATGAGCTGTTTGTGTCCTTTACCTCGCCTAAGTGCTGTTGATTTTTTTTGACCAGAGCCATCGGTATATTACGATAAAACAAAATACACATCATATGCAAACAGATAACGAGATCAAGGAAACAGTAAAACAGAAATACGCAGAGATCGCCCTGCAGGATAAGGAAACCAACGCCTCATCCTGCTGCGGCGCAGGCGGCTGCTCTACAGAGGTGTACAACATCATGAGCGAAAGCTATGACACACTCAGTGGTTATCATCCCGATGCAGACCTCGGCCTCGGCTGCGGGCTGCCTACAGAGTATGCCAGAATCAAAAAGGGTGACACTGTGCTGGACCTGGGCAGCGGCGCGGGCAATGACTGCTTTATAGCCCGTGCGGAGACAGGCGCAGAGGGCCGCGTAATAGGAGTAGACTTCACCCCTGCCATGCTGGAGAAGGCGCGCGCCAATGCCGCTGCGCGTGGACTGGAGAACGTAGAGTTTCGCGAGGGTGATATCGAGCACTTGCCGGTAGAGAATGACACCATAGACGTGATCGTGAGCAACTGCGTACTGAACCTGGTGCCGAATAAGAAAGCCGTCTTTGGCGAGATGATGCGCGTGCTGCGCCCGGGTGGGCACTTCAGTATCTCTGATGTAGTGCTATCCGGCGAGCTGCCGGAGGCGTTGCGACGCGATGCTGAGATGTATGCAGGCTGTATCTCCGGCGCCATACAGCACGAAACCTATCTGGGCACCATCGTGGCTGCAGGCTTTACCAATGTGACAGTGCAAAAGCAAAAAGCGATACATGTGCCGGACGATATCCTGACCCGCTATCTCGATGCGGAACAGTTGGCTGCATTCCGCTCGGGCGCTACGGGTATATACAGTATCACTGTGTATGCGGAGAAAAAAGCCAAGTCATGCTGTGGACCAGACTGCTGCTCATGATATGAAGAAGCACCTCCTATTCGTCTGTATAGAAAACAGCAACCGCAGCCAGATGGCACAGGCTTTTGCACGTATGGATGGCGGACCGGATGTGGTGGCCTACAGCGCAGGCTCGCGCCCATCAGGCAGGATCAACCCAAAGGCGATAGCTGCCATGCAGGAGCTGGGCTATGACCTCTCGGCACATACCTCTAAAGCTCTCACTGACATACCCGACATAGAGTATGACTACGTGGTCACTATGGGCTGCGGTGATGAGTGCCCGTGGGTACGCGCAAAACACAGGGCTGATTGGCAGATACCGGATCCACGTGATATGAGTGAAATAGATTTCCGCCGTGTGCGGGATATGATACGGGATAAGGTCAAGACGCTGCTCTCAGAGTTGCAGGCATATGATTAGGACACTGCTACTTCCGGCAGTTGCCCTGCTTCCTCCTTGACCGGCTCAGGCTGGTGCGCCGCGGCGGTGCGTGCTTTCACCTTCTCAAACTCTGCATCGTACTGAGCGTGATTGGTACCCATGATGCGGTCCCAGAGGTTGAAGTAGAGGCCATAGTTGCAGCGCACGTAGCGGTGGTGCATATTGTGGTGTACGGAGGTATTCTGCCATTTACATAGTACGTGCGTGGTGAAGCCGCTCGGGAATAGCTCAAAGCCGAGATGGCCCATTACATTCAGTACAGTCTGGTAGATCACCCAGATAAATATAGCCAGTGGGTGCAATGGTATCAGAAAAACCATGATGGGCAGTATCGCTACCTCGAGCACCGCCTCTAGCGGATGAAAAGAAAAAGCAGCCCAGGGAGTAGGGTTGGTAGAGAGGTGGTGGATGCGGTGCACGTATTTATAGATCTTATCCCAGTGCATGAAGCGGTGCATCCAGTAGAAGTACATATCATGCAGCAGAATGAATGCCACTACGGAGAAAACGAAATACCCTATGCTGTGAGCATGAAAGTCGCTGTATATCTTGGTATAGCCACTGATTTTAGCCCAATACACCCCACCTCCTATCATAGCAAAGATGGCCAACGACAAGAGTGAGTACATCACCTCACGGGTCATCACTTTGCTATCCGGATATTTCGCCTGAATCTTATGAAAAGCAAATTTCTGCTTCTTCCAAATATAAAAGATCAGGTACGCGATGCCTGCAAAAAAGAAATACCGCAATACGATGAGCGGAAATATCTTAAGTATATGGGCCAGTACTGCCATGACATATTTTTTGATACAGTAAATATAATGCAGGTGAGTACATATATAGTATGATGTATCACCGAAACATGCAGGAAACTTAATGAAAGGACCCATTGTCATGCTGAAACGGTGTTAACTTTTTCTAATCAGATAATTAATTCTATTTTGCGCCTATACAAAATGATACATGAGTACTCTATTCAGGAAAAAATCCCTGGCCTCTCTCCTTACCATTGACGGTGAGGGCGGACACACCCTGACCCGTACACTCACAGCTACCTCTCTGGTAGCGCTGGGTATAGGTGCCATCATAGGTGCAGGCCTCTTTGTCAGGACTGCAGCAGCGGCGGCCAATAATGCCGGCCCATCTGTGACCCTCGGGTTTATTTTGGCAGGCATAGGCTGTGCGCTGGCCGGGCTCTGCTATGCAGAGTTTGCCGCCATGATACCGGTAGCAGGCAGCGCCTATACCTATTCCTATGCCACACTCGGTGAGCTGGTGGCCTGGGTCATAGGCTGGGACCTCGTGCTGGAGTATGCCCTCGGTGCAGCCACAGTGAGTATAGCCTGGAGCGAATACCTCAATAAACTACTAGGCTACATAGGCTACCAGATACCATTTGAGTGGTGCCACTCTCCTATGGAGAAGCTGATGGGTGCTGATGGCGCTGTGCTAGCGCACGGCTATATGAATGTACCGGCACTCTTCATCCTCTTCCTGCTCAGCCTGCTGCTGATACGTGGCACCAAGGAATCTGCCTTTGTCAACTCGGTGATCGTGATCACTAAGCTGGCCATCGTGGTGCTCTTCATCGTATTCGGCTGGCAGTTTATCAATCCGGCCAATCACACTCCATATATACCTGCCGCTACTACATATGTAGACACGCAGGGGGTACCGCATAACTTCGGTGGCATATGGGGTATACTCGGTGCTGCTGGTGTAGTATTCTTTGCCTTTATCGGTTTTGATGCAGTATCTACCGCAGCGCAGGAGGCCAAAAACCCTAAGCGCGATATGCCTATTGGTATCCTCGGATCACTGGCGGTATGTACAGTGCTATATATTCTCTTTGCGCACGTGCTGACGGGAGTGGCGACTGTCAATGACTTTCGCACGGCGGGCAAGGAAGCCTCTGTGGCCTATGCCATCCAGACCTACATGCCGGGCTACGGCTGGCTGGCCAAGTCTGTGACAGTAGCTATCCTCGCGGGTTTCAGCTCTGTGATACTGGTGATGCTCATGGGGCAGTCACGTGTGTTCTATACCATGTCAAAGGACGGCCTTATACCATCCATTTTTTCAGACCTGCATCCTAAATACAAAACGCCATATAAATCTAACCTGCTGCTCTTCGGTTTTATCGGGATATTCTCAGCCTTTGTGCCGGGAGATATCGTAGGCGATATGACCAGTATCGGCACCCTCTTTGCATTCATACTCGTGTGTGCCGGGGTCATCATCATGCGCCGGACAGCGCCGGACGAACCTCGCCCTTTTCGTACGCCCCTGGTACCTCTGATACCTATACTCGGCATCATCACCTGCGGCCTCATGATATTGGGCCTCGGCTGGGCTAACTGGCTGCGCCTGGGTGTATGGCTGGTGATCGGCTTCGTCATCTACTTCAGCTATAGTGCGAAGAATAGTAAACTGAATAAGCAATAGATACACTTCTATCAGAACTGAAAAGCCGGCTACTAAGCCGGCTTTTTGTTTATAGCCAGATGAGCAGTCAATACGTCATCCTTGATAAATGCCAGCATGCAGGGCATTAATTCTTGATCAGTTGGCGGGAAGTACTGATACCCGGTCCATACAGCACATAAGTATAAATCCCCGCCGCCAGATCGCGTGTATCTAATATTGATTTATGCTCTCCGGCACTTTGGGTACCTGCGTAGAGCACTTTCACTTCCTTGCCTGCAGCATCGTATAGCTTCAGACTGACAAAATTTGCAGAAGGCAAGGTGTAGCGTATCTCGGTTTCTACTGTCACGGGATTGGGTACATTGGTGAGCTTGTATTGCTGCGCTTCCTCCTGACCCCTGACGCCCAGGCCCACTGCGCGGCATCCGGTCCCTTTCTTGTATAGCTTGATAAAGGCATCAGGCGCCACCACCCGTATCGTACTATCAAAAAGCTGCACCGCAGCTATCACGCTATCTACGCTATGGTCCCATACATGTACGCTCACCAGCGTATAGGCATTGGGATCGGTCGGATCTTTAGGCAGTGCCTGAACGTTGCGTGCTAGTATGGGTGCCGATGAATACGACTGCCAGAGCGTATAGCGCGCACTGATCATCGGCTTGTCATAGAAGCACTGTGAGTGCCCCCCCAAACCCTGATAGCCATCGCTAAAAGAATAAAAGAACATGCCGTCGATGTCCGGCTGTGCCAGATACGGAGCCAGACTCTGGGGCTGCCAGAGATTGCAGATCACATTGACGATAGACAGATCGGCCTTTTGCATCATGCGGTCGCTGATGGCAGCGGCCGAGTCCACGGGATTGAAATCGTCCGGATAGAGATACCCCATGCCCGATGGGCCTGCTATGAAGTAATCACCGGCTTTGGCTGTGTCATACAGGCTTTTCAGCACGGTGGGTGCCAGTTCTGCCAGTGCAGGAGAGACCGTCCAGCCGATAGGCACCTGGCCGCGGTGCGGGCTACCGTACCAAAGCGCATTATCAGCAAAATCTCCCAGCAGCCACTGGATATTATCGCCGTCAGTCATGATGAAACAGAGGGTATGCTTGCCCGCAATAATATTAGTATCAGCGCTATGCTCATGTTGCTGCGCAGTC
Organism: uncultured Chitinophagaceae bacterium; assembly: GCA_964537475.1. Lineage (GTDB taxonomy): Bacteria > Bacteroidota > Bacteroidia > Chitinophagales > LD1 > UBA1941. The sequence goes on from CAZIBY010000002.1 coordinate 446,307, forward strand.
ACGTTAAAGTTGGTAAAGGTCGAGAGGTTATTGGCAAAATCTGCTGCGTGCACATGAAGGCCATGTTGAGAAGCCGCGAGCACGAGATCATTCTCACTGCCCCAGCCAAGCAGCGTACTATTCACCTGCATACGGCTGAAGGCTCTAGTGGTCAGCGGCGAATTCATAGCCGAGGTGAAGTGCATGGCATGAGAGAAAACAGAATAGTCTGACAGGTAGCTATACTTGCCATAATCCTGAAAGCCGATGATACGGTCACTATAGGTACCGCCGATGGAGTCCAGCGCCCAGCCTTCGTTTCTGCCGAGAGCATTCAGAAGCATTGGGATGCTATTGGCAGACATCACGGCTGTATCTGCAGCAGTCACGGCTATAGCTCCTACCCCACCGCAGGCAGAGATGGTAGCGTTGCTGCTGCTATCTCCCAATGTACACAGAACGTATCCCGGTATCTGTGTAGCGAAACGGGCAATAAGGCCGGAAAAATCGTTGTAGTAAGTAGAGTCATACTTCACGCCATAGTTCCGCTCCAGGTCACGGTGAAAGATCCGCGTGCCGCGGCCTACCATGATCTGCGGCCTGGTCTGCGCGAGTAGGCCCTGCAATGTCACTACCGTCAGCCGCTGCGACTGGGTCATACCATCTATATTGACATAGTACAGTGTATCAGGTGTGGCGGTGATAGGCGGATAGGGACTATTGCCTATGCGCTGCGCGCAAAGCTGGAATGTAAGCAAAACAGTAACGATCAAAGGGAAAAGACGCATGAATTAGTTGTTTACCCAAAGATAACCACATGATGCAATAATTTTCCCAAGCGCAGATTTTATAAGGCATCTGGCTGTTGCTATATTTAGATATATGAAGAAAAAAGCGGGTTCCATTGTCATATTTCTATTACTGGTGTTCAGCCTGCCAGCGATAGGACAGAAGGAAAAGCTGATAGGTACCTGGATAACTCCTGCTCAAGAATTCCTGCAAGTGTGGGACACGACAAACTACTTTGATAACTCTAGTACCCTGGGAAACGGTGAAGAAGACGAGGGCATGACTCTGATAAGAATGGGGGATACGCTCAGCTTTCAGAAAAGGTACTATTCATCTGCTACAGATTACAAAGTCCTTTATGTAGACAGATATGATCTCTTGATTATCCGGTCCAACGATACAGAAATAGTTGTAAAGCCTGTATCCGAGCTTTCGTCCAGATTCTTTAAGAACAAAAGCTCAATAAAATTTGTAAGGCAGGAATATACTGCTGACACATCCATTCATTTTGACAAGATAATATATCATGCTACCAACAATTGCTTTGGAACCTGCGTAGACATACACCTGGAGATAGACAAACAGAAGCACATGGATATCAATGGCTTTTTTACAACGCAAGGAATAGATACCTACGGGCCGAGAGAGGGCATGCTAACCGACAGCCTCTATAAAGAACTCGTACATCTTTTGCAAACATGCAATCTCCGCACACTATATTTCCCAAAACGGATTGGGTTTGATGGAACTGTGAGCACTCTAATCATCTATCATGATGGGCAACGAAAGTTCTTCAAATCGATGTTTCCTCCAAAGATCGCGGAGCGCCTGATCTCATACCTTTATTGGCTCAAAGACAACGTCAATCTCTGTCCCGCTTTGACCACGTGTGATATCGAAGACATACCTGATCCACCGCCACCGCCTCGCACAAAAAGAAAAACCCGCGACTAGCGCGGGTCTATAAGGGCGGTTGTATCTTGATGGCCGATTAAGCCTTCTTTATGCCTTCGCGGAGCAGCAGCAGATTCAGATCGTTCGTACCGACAAAGTTGGCAGAGATATGAGGACCGGTGCCTGTTGTTGCGTCCTGTGCCGGTGCCTGCTCAGCCGGAGCAGCTACAGGAGCCTGTGTATTCTGAGCTGTAGTAATGGTCACCTGAGTATTTTCCTTGGCTGCTGGTGTCTGCGCAGAGGCTGCGGTGAAGATCAGGAGGCTGAGGGCGATAGTCAGGATATATTTCATATTGCTTTCGTTTGCGTTGATATTTTCAAGATAGATTTTGGTTACACTTTTGTCAATCTTTTTTTGACAAGAGCTGTATTGTAGTACGTGGAAAGCAATGCTTTAGCACGTGTTTTTTATTGCAAAAAACACTTTGCACTCCTCTGAAAAGCTGCCGTCAGAGCAAATGACCATGGCCTCAGCATCCCTTCATACTTATATCTAAAGCACTCAGGGCCATATCTTGCTTTCAATTTAAATTAATTTATATGTTTATATTTTAAAAGCATAACGGTCATTTTTAGCATATTTTTGAGAAATAAATCAATCAGTAATGGCTAGACGGCGCAGATTTTTGCTTGTGATCATAATATTTGGCCTGATCTGCTGCGGAGGTTTGATTTTCCCCAATCCGGTCGAGACGGCTGTCAATGATCCTGCCATCAACTATGCAGACGTAGCCTGGCTCCTTACAGCTTCAGGTTTGGTGCTGCTTATGACACCGGGTCTCTCCTTCTTTTATGGAGGCATGGTGAGCAAGAAGAACATCATCTCCACCATGCTGCAGAGCTTCATCGCCCTCGGTGCGATCACGGTAGTTTTTATCACGGTGGGATTTGGCCTCTGCTTTGGCACCAGCTGGCACGGCCTGATAGGCAACCCGCTCGATTTCTTCTTCTTCAAAAATGTAACCCTCTCTACCAATAAGGCTCTCGCTCCTACCATACCCCTCATGCTCTTCGCTGTCTTTCAGATGAAGTTTGCCATCATCACGCCGGCGCTGATCACGGGAAGCTTTGCCGAGCGGGTCAAGTTCAATGCCTACCTCGTCTTTATGATCCTCTTTAGTGTCTTTATCTACTGCCCGCTGGCACACTGGACATGGCACCCCGAGGGTTTCCTCCATAAATGGGGCGTACTCGATTTTGCCGGAGGCACCGTAGTGCATATGAGTGCGGGCTACGCGGCGCTGGCAGGGGCCATGTTTCTCGGCCCGCGCAAGGTCTTCGGCACGGCCAATCACTCTGAGCATCCGGCCAATATCCCCTACGTCATGCTTGGCACGGGCATGCTATGGTTCGGCTGGTTTGGGTTCAACTGCGGCTCGGCTCTGGGAGCTAATACAACGGCTGTACTATCCTTCGTCACTACAGTAGTAGCCTCTGCTGCAGCTATGATGTCCTGGATCTTCTTTGATGCCGCACGCGGCAAGAAGGTGTCTGCTATGGGTGCCTGCATCGGCGCGGTAGTAGGACTGGTGGCCATCACCCCTGCGGCGGGCTTTGTCACGGTGCCTCAGGCGCTTTTTATCGGTTTCATCTCTGCTGTAGTGAGCAATCTGGCCGTGCGCGCCAAGAACCGCTCTAACCTGGATGATACGCTGGATGTTTTCCCCTGCCACGGTGTGGGTGGTATAATGGGCATGATCCTGACAGGCATCTTTGCCAAGGATGTGGGCCTCTACTATGGCCACACGACCACCTTCTTCTACCATATGCTGGCGCTGGTCATCGTGAGTGTATTCAGCTTTGGCGGGTCGTATATCCTTTACTTTATCACAGATAAGATCGTACCACTGCGCGTAAGTGAGGAGGACGAACACGAGGGTCTGGACTGGACCCAGCATGGGGAGCGGTATAAGATCAAGGCGGTGTAGCATCTCACCCTCTGCCTTCTGCATCTCCCTCTCCCAAGGAGAGGGAGAACCTAGTAAGATAGGAAACCCTATTTTCGCTGCATTTCCGCTGCGCCTCTCTGCCTCAGCGGTAAAAATGCATTCACCTCTTTCATAATTCCTAAAGTTGTTTTACTTTTGCCGTCCCTGCATGGCGACCATAGCTCAGTTGGTTAGAGTAGCGGATTGTGGTTCCGTTGGTCGTGGGTTCGAGCCCCATTGGTCGCCCTTAGAGATAGAAAGCCCCTTTTCAGGGGCTTTTTTGTGTTTACCCTCGAATACATTATCACAGAGATCCCAAAGGGATGAGATAACAGCCAATTTGAGGGCACAGGCGATGTTGTATCAGCTCTCTCTCCGTGTCCTTTAATTCATTGACTCTGCAGGCCATCATACTCTGCGCACTCTGTGATATCAGGATTTACCTAACAAGGGTCGGTAATATCCCGACCTTTATTACTTTTACCCCCGCTAAAACATAAGCTAGTATGAGAAAACTAAGATACCGTGATGCCCTGCGTGAGGCGATGAGTGAAGAGATGCGCCGTGATGAGACCGTATTTCTGCTGGGCGAGGAAGTAGCCGAATATGATGGTGCCTATAAAGTGAGCCAGGGTATGCTGGCAGAGTTTGGCCCTAAGCGGGTCATAGATACGCCTATCGCAGAGCTCGGCTTTGCTGGTATCGCTGTGGGTGCGGCTATGAATGGCGTGCGCCCTATCGTAGAGTTTATGACGTGGAACTTTGCCATCCTGGCCATGGATCAGATCATCAATGGCTCCGCCAAGATGCTGGCCATGAGCGCCGGCGAGTTTGGCAATCCGATCGTATTTCGCGGTCCTCAGGGTGCGGCAGGCCAGCTCGGCGCGCAGCACTCACAGATGCTCACCAATATGATGGCATCAGTACCGGGCCTCAAAGTAATATCGCCTTCTAACGGCTATGACGCCAAAGGCCTGCTGAAGTCAGCTATCCGTGACAATGATCCGGTGATATTCTTTGAGTCTGAGCAGATGTATGGCGACCCATGCGAGCTGCCGGAGGAGGAGTACATCATCCCGATAGGCAAGGCTGATATCAAGCGCGAGGGCAAAGACGTGACCCTCGTGACCTATAATAAGATGGTGAAAGTGACGCTGGCTGCCGCAGAGGAGCTGGCCAAAGAAGGCATAGAGGCAGAGGTCATAGACCTGCGCACTATCCGCCCGCTGGATATCGAGACCATCATCCGCTCTGTACGAAAGACCAACCGTATCGTAGTGATAGACGAGTCTTGGCCGTTCACATCAGTGGCCTCTGAGGTGGCCTTCCAGGTGCAGCGCTATGCGTTTGACTATCTGGATGCGCCGGTGCGCCGCGTGTGTGGTGCCGACTCTGTGATGCACTATGCACCCAACCTCGTAGACGCCTACATGCCGTCCGTAAAGAAGATCATGGACGCCGTGAAGAGCGTGACCTATACTAAAGCCTGATAACAACCAACTATAATGACCACTATCCGTACGATCCTCACGGCCATAGCTGCCTGTGCCATACTCTGCGCTACCGCGCAAACCTACGACCTCAAGCTCGACCTGAAAAAAGGGCTGAGATACGACCAGTCTATGATCATGAATATGACCATGGATGAAGCCATAGCCGGCCAGCAGATCAAGATGGACATGACGGCCAACTTTGGCTATACCCAGGAGGTCAAGTCAGTAGAACCTAATGGCGACTATGTGATAGAAAGCACCTACGAGCATATAGCTATGAAAGTGAGCGCAATGGGTAGCACCATCACTTATGACTCTGATCTCAAGAAGCAAAAGGACAGTATCGCTGAGTCACTCGGTGGTACTTTCTCAAAGGTCATCGGCAAGAAGTTCCTTGTGACAGTTTCCCCAAAGGGGAAAGTATCTAAGGTGACCGGCCTCAAAGAGATACTCGCAGACATGATGGCCAGCAGTACCCCCAATGCTGTACAACTGGTGCAAACATTCTTTGATGAAGACAAGATCATATCAAACTACTCATCTGCCTACGGCTACTTCCCCGACCATGCCGTGAAGGTGGGCGAGACCTGGAACAATACTAATCAGATACAATCTGTAGTGCCTGTAGACATCAAGAGTACCTATACGCTGAAAGAGGTAAAGGGCAATAATGCCGTGATAGGTATGGCCGCTGATATTACTATGAAAAACGACAGCATGGAGGTACAGGGCATGACAGCCAAGCTCGACCTGAAGGGAACCTTTGCCGGAGACTACAAGATGGATATCAAGACGGGACTACCCACCGCCGGCAGCATAGATATGCCTATCACCGGGTCTATGGAGATCATGAATATGGCAGTGCCTATGAATATGAAGTCCAGTATGGATATGCGCTGCAAGATCAAACCGTAATCTTTGTCCGCAAAAATGTAGCAATTATCAACCGCAAAGAGCGCAAAGGACGGGGAGATCTAATAAAACTTTTTTGCGTTCTTAGCGTCCTTTGCGGTTAAACCATCGCAGTAACAGCATCGTAAAATCCCACATCACACGGTAGCTATTTTACGACGCATTTGGAAATATCAAATAATTAGTATCTTTGCAGCATCAAAGCAGCGCCTCTCTGCATTGATTGAACCTTCCACATATTGTGGGCAAGAAAAAATATCCCCGCCGTCAGGATACATATCTTAGTTCGAGACATGAGATGTGAGATAAGAGACTTGAGACTATTTGTCCCGGTTTTGTACTCTTTTTCATATCCGTATTTCGAACATTAAAATTTTAATCTATAACAAATACATAGTACTGGGACAAATGAAGCACTGGCATACCAATTGCCATCTCATGTCTCAATACTCATGTCTCATATCTAACAACAATGCCAAAGAAATCTAAAGGCAAAAGCGGCAGCAATTTTATACCTAAGACAAAAAAGGATAAAAGCCCTGCTGCATTCAATAAAGCCAAAAGCTATAAACCAAAACCTAAGACAGCCTCTACAGCCAAGCCTATGCGCGGTGTGCAGGACCTCGTACTGGATACCGTCCGGTCACTAGGCAGCAATGCCAATGTAAAGACCATCTTCCCGCTCCTGCTGGGCAAGCTGACCAACGAGCAGATCATCACCTCGCTAAACAGGCTGGAGAACGCCGGCAAGATCAAAGTAGCCCAGAAGGGCAAGATCTTCCTGGAAGGTTCACCATATGACTCGGAGTTTGCAGGTGATCGTAAAGCGAAATTTAGTACCAATACCAAAGGCGACATGCTCACAGGCCGTCTCGATGTGACCAAGACCGGGGCCGGCTACCTGATAGTAGACGGCGCTCCGCGTGAGGCCAAGGATATATTTATCCCGCCGAAGTTTCTCAACCATGCACTGAATGGCGACCATGTGCAGATACGCATGCTGGGAGGCTCCGGCAAAAGGCCGGAAGGACAAGTGGTCAAGATCATCAAGCGGGCACAGGAGAGCTTCTCCGGTGTGTTTGAGCAGCATGAGGGCTTCGGCATGGTAGTGCCTGATGAGCGCAGCCTGCGTGGCAAACTCTGGATAGCAGAGGACCGCTTCAACGGGGCTCAGGACGGAGACCGCGTCATAGCCCGCATCCTCTACTGGAATGAGAAGGGCAAGCACCCGATGGCCGAGATAGAGGAGATCATCAATGAAAAGGCGCAAAACGACCTGGACATGAAGATGATCCTCATCCAGAGTGGCTTCCATACGGAGTTTCCGCTGGATGCCGTAGCCGAGCTCAATAAGATACCTGATGAGATACCTGCTAAAGAAATCGAGAACCGCCTCGACTACCGTGATATCCTCACCTTTACCATAGACCCGGCAGATGCCAAGGACTTTGACGATGCGATCTCCTTCCGCACGCTGGAGAATGGCAACTATGAGATCGGTGTGCACATAGCCGACGTATCGCACTACCTCAAAGAAGGCTCCGAGCTGGACAAGGAGGCCGAGCGCCGAGCTACATCCGTGTACCTGCCGGACCGTGTGTGCCCTATGCTGCCGGAGCGGCTGTCAAACTTCCTCTGCTCACTGAGGCCAAATGAGGATAAGCTGACCTTCTCTACCATTTTTGAGTTTGACCACAAGAATCACATCGTCCATACCACTATCGCCAAGACCGTGATCCACTCCCGCCGCCGCTTCACCTATGAGGAAGTGCAGGATGTGATCGAGACCGGCCAGGGCGACTATGTACAGGAGATACAGGTACTGGACAAAATAGCCAAGAGCATCCGTGCCAAGCGCTTCAAAAACGGTGCGATAGCATTTGAGAAAGATGAAGTGCGCTTCACACTGGATATAGCCGGCAAGCCGATAGGCATCTATCTCAAGAGCCGCAAAGACGCACACCTGCTGATAGAGGACTACATGCTGCTGAGCAATGAGACCATCGCAAAGTACGGCTCTAAGCTCAGCCTGAAGAAGCCACCGTATCCATTCGTATACCGTGTGCATGACAAGCCTAATGAGGAGAAACTCATGCAGCTATCCCTGATAGCAAAACGTTTTGGCTACCAGATACGCTTTGAAGATCCGAAGCAGATATCTGAGACGCTGAATAATATGCTGAAGAAGATAGAGGGCCGCCCCGAGCAGCATATACTGGAGACCCTGGCAGTACGTACGATGGCCAAGGCCGAGTATACTACCAAAAACCTCGGCCACTACGGCCTGGCTATGGACTACTATACACACTTCACCTCTCCTATCCGCCGCTATCCGGATGTGATGGTACATCGCTTGGTATATGAGGAGCTGAATAACCTGCCGCATAAGCTGACTCCGGAGGAACTGGAGACCTACTGCCGCAACTCGTCCATCATGGAGCGCAAGGCCATGGAGGCAGAGCGTGAGGCTACCAAGTACAAGCAGGTAGAGTTCCTGGAGGGGCATATCGGCGAGGAGTTTGACGGTATCATCACTGGTGTCACGGCGCGTGGCATCTTTGTAGAAATGACTGAGAATAAATGCGAAGGCATGGTAGGGTTGGATGATATGCCGGCAGATGACTACGTGTACGATGAGTCAGTGATACGCCTCACGGCCCGCCGCAGTGGCCGGCACTATGACATCGGCCTGCCTGCCCGTGTCAAACTGAAGCGTGCAGACCGCCAGGAGCGCAGGATAGACCTGATACTGATAGACTGAGGATTTTTGCCGCGATTCAAAATTTCTCTTTAAATTTGGGTAAACATTAAAACGACATGACTAAGAGACTTATCCCTGTATTTATAGCTGCCGCACTGAGCTTTAATGCAATGGCACAACAAACGGCCCTGGCTACCAATAAAGTACCTCAGAACGTGGTGACATCCTTTCAGGGTGCGAATCCTAATGTGAGCAACGTAAGCTGGACGGAAGAGCAAGGCTACTTTCAGCCAAACTGGACCGCAAATGGCCAGCAGCATGTAGGCTATATAGACCTGAAGGGTAACTACATACAGACTGTCGTAAAAGTAAACGCTACTGCACTCCCGGCCGCCGCAGCTACCTATATACATGACAACTATAACGGTGAGGTAGTATCAGAAGCAGGCAGGATAGATTTCCCACGCGGCCGTGCTTCGCGCTTCTATGCTAAAATGGGTAATGGTACACAGCTCCTATTTGACAAAGATGGCAAGTTCATCTACATCACTCAAAACGTACTAAAGCAGTAAACTGCGCTAAAGATATTCTCTTGAATAAGCACACCGCGATCAACGCCCTTTTTGCCGTTTCGCTCGTGTGCTTATTTTTTTTGCACCTAGCTCATCCTGTAGCCTGGTACTGGTACGCGATGCTGGTACTGCTGTATACGAGTATATCAGCGGCAGGCTCATACTTCATCGGATTAAACTACTTCCTGCACTCCTACAATAAAGGAAGTAAGAAGAAACCTCAGATCGCAATCACCTTTGATGACGGGCCCAATGAGTACACCCCAGCTATACTCGACATTTTGCAAAAAGAGAAAGCTACGGCTACCTTCTTTTGCATCGGTCAAAACATAGCAGGCCGGGAAAACATCCTGAAAAGGGCCAACATGGAAGGCCACCTGATAGGCAATCACAGCTACAGGCACCTGCACACCTTTCCACTGCAGACCCCCTCAGCTATCGCAGCCGAGATACGCCAGTGCAACGAGCAGATCTGTCATGCCATAGGCACCCCCCCGCGGCTATTCCGTCCGCCATTTGGCGTGACCGATCCTATGGTGGCTTGCGGCATAGCCACGACCGGTATGCACAGTATAGGCTGGAGCCTGCGCAGCTATGACACAGTGGCGAAAGACCCGCAAAAGCTCCTGGCCAAAGTGAGCCGTGTATCTGCAGGAGACATCATTCTATTTCATGAGGCCGGCCCGCACACTGCAGCTATCCTATCCCAATTTATCCAAAATGCCCGCGCCAAAGGCTTGGAAATCGTACCTTTGGACCGCATATTGGATATAGACGCGTATGAAAAATAGCCTCCTCCTTTTCCTCCTTTCCATTGCTTTCACAGGCATGTATGCACAGGCATTCGCACCGGTGAAGGATGAAGCCGCAGTCCGCAAGAAATTCGCAGAAGTCTCTCAGGCTACCAAATCTATACGTAGCGACTTCACCCAGGAGAAGAATCTCAGTATGCTGGCAGAGAAGGTGGTATCAAAGGGCGTCTTCTATTTTAAGAAACCGAACATGGTGCGGCTGGAATATACTTCCCCGTTCAAATACCTGCTCATCATGAGCAATGGCAAGGCGACGATCAAAGACGATGCAAAGACCACGCAGATGGATATGCACAAGACCAAGATATTCCAGCAGGTCAATGGTCTGATAGTAGACTGTGTGCAGGGCTCGGCGCTCAATAACAGCAACTTTCAGGTGAAGATATACGAGAGCGCTTCGCAGATCCGCATGGATATGAAGCCACTGGCTAAGGGGCTGAAGGAGTTTTTCAGTGACATCATTATCTTTATCGACAAGTCGGACTACTCCGTCAATAAAATGCAGATGAATGAACTATCGGGCGATAACACGGTTATTACTTTCTCCAATAAAAAGATCAATGGCGATATCCCGGACGCTGTGTTCGCTGTTGCTCATTAGCCTCCTGCTACCGGGCTGCTATGTAGCCAAAGGCACCAAAGCTCTGGATATCTTCACCAACTGCCCCGTAGTATTCACTACACCCGTAGGTACTGCGCGCTTTACTACCCAGATAGACTTTTATAAGAAACACCTCAGTGGCCTCATGGTCTTCAAGGCTACCGATGATACGACGGAGCGGGTCGTATTTATGACCGAGACGGGATTCAAGTTCTTTGACCTGGAGTTTACCCCGCATAACTCATCTGTGAAATACATCATCCCAAGCCTCAATAAAAAGATCATTGTAAAAACTCTCACACGAGACCTGGGCTATCTGGCCATGCCCCCGCTGGAGAACTGCGCCCATGACCAGCCCAAAAGCGACAATAACACCACGTTTCGCTTCCCGCGTGGAAAGGGGTACGACTACTATGTCACAGACAAGCAGTGCAAAGTGCTCCAGCGCATAGAGTCAGGTACGGATAATAAAAAGAACCTTGTGATCGACTTTAATAATGGGGCGGACAGCGGTCTGGGCACTATAAATATCGCTCACCAGAATATCAAATTGACTATCTTTCTCCGCCAAATCAGTACGCTATGAGCGCCATCCTGTTAGATCATTTTTACCGTATAGATAGTCTTGAAGCGAGTGAGGGCAAAGTGGATGCCACGGTCACCTTTGATCAGGGTCACGCTATCTTTCAGGGGCATTTCCCGGGTATGCCGGTAGTACCTGGTGTGTGCCAGACGCAGATGCTGGGCGAGGTACTGAGCACAGCACTAGGCAAAGAACTCCAACTGGCCACAGCATCGTCTATCAAGTTTCTATCCCTCGTAGATCCTGTCAAAACTCCATCGCTGCAGCTCGCCATCAGCTACACTATGGCAGAGGATGTGGGGTATCAGGTATCGGCACAATATTCGCAAGGAGAGACAGTGTTTTTCAAATTCAAAGGTGCCTTTACTGTTTCATGAGCGATAGCGCTGCATACAAACCAATCTTCAGATCGCTGCGCTGCTGTGTGCTGGTGCCTACGTATAACAATCACCAAACCCTCTCACAGGTACTGACCGATGTGCTCCAATACTCTGATGATGTATGCGTGGTCAATGACGGCTCTACCGATAATACACTGGAGATACTAAAAGGCTTCCCCACTGTCAAGGTCTGCACCTATGAGAAGAATCAAGGTAAGGGCTACGCACTGCGCAAGGGCTTTGAATTTGCCCGCTCAGAAGGCTATGACTACGCCATCACGATAGACTCTGACGGGCAGCACTACGCAGAGGACCTGCCTACCATGCTCCGGGCGCTACAGGAAGACGGTAATGCGATCTTCATCGGTGCGCGCAATATGGACCAGGCATCTGTGCCCGGCAAGAGCAGCTTTGGCAATAAATTCTCCAACTTCTGGTTCCGCTTTGAGACGGGCATAGACCTGCCGGATACGCAGAGCGGCTACCGCCTCTACCCTATCAGGAAACTGGAAGGTATGCACTTCTTTACACGCAAATATGAATTTGAGATAGAGGTGATCGTACGGGCTGCGTGGGCGGGCATCGGTGTGAAAGCTGTGCCTGTGAAGGTCTACTACCCACCGGCCGAGCAGCGCATCACGCACTTCCGCCCGTTTCAGGATTTCTCGCGCATCAGTGTACTCAATACGGTGCTCGTGACCTGGGCTCTCCTATGGATCAAGCCACGTGACTTCGTGCGCTACATACTGGGCCGGAGCATCAAGACACTGATACAGGAGTACCTCATCAAGTCGGAGGAATCAGCTTTTGTGAAAGCGATGTCGGTGTTTGTCGGCATCTTCTTTGGCATCGCCCCTATATGGGGCCTGCAGCTGATACTGGCTATCGGTGTCGCATATATCTTCCGGCTCAATAAAGCCATCGCTATTATTACTGCCAATATCAGTATCCCACCCATGATCCCATTCATCCTCTGGGGTAGCTTTGAGACAGGCAAGCTGATCCTTCACGGCGAGAGCGCGGAGCAGATGATACAGCAGAGCGCGATCCTCGCTTTTATCTACAAATGGATGGCGCATGTGATCATGAGTTTCCATATCAAAGACCAGCAGCTGGCGGCAGCTATCGTGAAGAACCTGACACAGTATATCGTAGGTAGTTTTGCCCTGGCAGGTGGTGCGGCAGTCGCATCTGCTATCATCACGTTTTTATTAGTCAAAATCCTAAAAAGAGATTAGCTTTCGCAGGGGAACCTGAGACCAGCATATGACTAAGATCCTGATCGGTTTATATTACTTTTTTGAGCGGCGGAGGCTATTCTTTTACAGCCTGACCGCGGTGCTGTTTGGCGCGATGATCGCACTGGCTATGCGCATCCATATAGAGGAGGATATCAGCCGTGCCCTGCCCAATGGCAAGCAAGTAGAGCAGATCAATAAGATATTCAAGCACTCGCGCTTTGCAGACAAGCTGGTGGTGCGCATCAATCTGACCGATAACACCGCCACACCCGAAGATCTGACCGCCTATGCTGCTACACTGGACTCCGCGCTCCGCGCAAAATATGGCGCATACATATCTGACATACGTGGCAAGGTAGAAGACGATGCGGCGCTCACGCTCTACACAGATGTGCACGACCACCTGCCGCTCTACCTGACAGACGAGGACTACCGGCACATAGATAGTATGCTGACCGGGGAGCAGGTAAAAAAGAAACTGGAGCAGGACTACAAAGTACTGACCTCTGCCACCGGCCTCGTGATGAAGCGCCTGATAGCAGACGACCCGATAGGCATCAACACTATGGCGCTGCGCAAGCTGAACAACCTGCAGCTCAACAGTGACTTTGACCTCTACGACGGCTACATCCTGACCAAGGATCACAAGAGTGCACTTCTCTTCATAGCGCCATCCAATCCTGCTAATGAGACAGCGAAAAACTCCGTGCTCGTCAATGGCATAGACAGCGTGATGCAGCGATATGAAGCAGACCATAAGACTGTAAAAGCATACTGCTACGGCGGCACTGCTGTAGCAGTGGGCAATGCAAAGCAGATGAAGAAGGACACGATCGTGACACTTACCATCACACTGGTGGGTCTGTTGCTATTCCTCTGGTTCTTCTTCCGCAGGAAACGGGTGCCGTTTATCATGATGCTGCCGGTGGCTTTTGGTGCGCTGTTTGCCATCGTGATCATCAGCCTGACGCGGGGCCGTATCTCTAATATCGCACTGGCGGCTGGATCTATCGTACTCGGCATCGCGATCAACTATTCGCTTCACTTCTTTGGCCACTACAAGCACAGCGGCTCCATAGAGGAAACCATCAGCGACCTCGTGCTACCTATGACGCTGGGGAGCTTCACCACTGTAGGTTCCTTCTTCAGCCTCATGTTTGTGAAGTCACCTATCCTGAATGACTTCGGCCTCTTTGCCGGGCTAAGCCTGACAGGGGCGGCCTTCTTTACGCTCGTATTCCTTCCGCACTTCTTACCAAAAGAGAAAGCAGAAGCCGAGCATGAGCGCAACTGGCTGGACAGGTTGATCACCTCTGAGTTTAAGCATCAGCATATACTGGTGGCAGTGATCGTGGTGCTCACGATCTTCTTTGCCACACAGGTGCACAAGGTGAGCTTCATGAGCGATATGACGGCACTCAGCTACCAGACCGAGGCGCTAAAGGCCGCCGAGCAGCAGATCAATGCACTGCAAGGCGACTCTATCAAGACCGTCTACCTGGCCTCTACCGGCAAGACGATAGACGAGGCGCTGCAAAACAGCAGTCACCTCTCCGCTACCCTGCGCACAGAGCAGCAGAAAGGCCTGATCAAAAAGTACTCTGCGCTGAGTGACATCGTACTCTCTGAGGAGCAGCAGCGCGAGCGCATCGCCCGCTGGGAGCAATTCTGGACGGCAGATAAAAAGGCTGCGCTGCTAGCCTCACTGCGCAAGGAAGGAGAAGTATACAAATTCCGTCCACAGGCATTTGACCGCTTCGCGGAAACGCTCAACAAGAAATACGAGCCCGCAGGCATAGAAGGCTACCGCGCCCTGCTGGATATGATAGGAAGCGAACTGGTGATAGATGGCCCGGATACAAAAGCTGTGATCTCCTCTATAAATGTGAAACGCAGTGACCGCGCTGCGCTCTACACCGATCTGGAGCATGATCCCAATACAGTGATACTGGACAAAGAGACTGTGACGCACCGCTTCATAGATATCATCTACGGCGATTTCAATGACATACTCATGTACACGTCGCTGCTGGTGTTCTTTGCGCTGCTGCTCAGCTACGGGCGGATAGAGCTGACCATCATCACCTTCCTGCCCATGCTCATCACCTGGATCTGGATACTGGGCATTATGGGACTCTTTGGCATCCAGTTCAATATCATCAATATCATCATCTCTACTTTCATCTTTGGCCTGGGAGACGACTTTGCCATCTTTATCACAGACGGCCTCACGGAGAAATACCGCACGGGCCGCGATACACTTTCATCGCACAAAGTATCGATCTTCCTCGGAGCAGTCACTACGATCATCGGCCTCGGTGCACTTATATTTGCGCAGCATCCGGCGCTGCGGTCTATCGCCGTAGTGTCTATCATCGGCATCCTCTGCGTGCTGCTGATCGGGCAGGTGCTACAGCCGTTTATCTATAACTACTACATACAGCATCGCAAGGAGAAAGGCCTGGTGCCATACACGATGTTCTATTTCATCATCACGTTCATCGAGTACACGTATTTCTTCGTAGCCTCGATCCTGATGACGCTGATCGGTTTTATACTGGTCAAACTACTCCCATTCCCCGGTATCAAGACGCGTAAGTACTGGTTTCACTGGCTGATCTGCCAGTATATGAAATCCCTCACCTACATACCGATGCACGTAAAGAAGGTGCATATCAATAAGGAGCTGATGGACTTTAGCAAGCCTGCCATCATCATTGCCAACCACACTTCCTTCCTCGACATCCTCGTGACGGTGATGCAAAACCCGAAGATCATCCTGCTCACTAATGAGTGGACCTACCACTCCCCTATCTTTGGTCGGGTCATACAGCTGGCAGACTACTACCCTACCGCAGATGGTACGGATGAAGTAGCGCTGCAAAAGCTGCGCGATAAAGTAGCAGATGGATACAGCATCGTAGTTTTCCCCGAAGGGACGCGCTCTATAGATGGCACCATCAAACGCTTTCACAAGGGTGCCTTCTTCCTCGCAGAGGCTTTGAATCTGGATGTGGTGCCGCTGCTCCTGCATGGCGTGGGCGACACAGTGCGCAAGGGAGACTTCATGGTCAATAAGAACTCGATCCATATCAAGTACATGCCTCGTATAGCAAAGGATGACACCAGTTTTGGTGTAGGGTATGCGGAACGAACCAAGAAGATATCGCGCTACTTCAAAGAAGAATATGAGAAACTGCGGGCGGAGATAGAGACGCCACTCTACTTTAGCAAGAAGCTACGGATGAACTATGTATATAAAGGCCCCGTACTGGAGTGGTATATCCGCTTTAAGCTCAATCTGGAGAACCACTACTCGCTCTATAATGACCTGATAGCTAAAGACGCTAACATACTAGACATCGGCTGCGGCTACGGACAGGCTTCATATATGCTGCACTTCCTCGGTCGCGAGCGCTTGGTGACTGGCATCGATCTGGATGAGACGAAGATCGAGATAGCGAATAACTGCTTCTCCCGCGATGAGCGCATCAATTTCGTAGCGCAGAGCGTGCTCACGTATGAGTTTGGTGCGCATGATGCGTATACCATAACCGACGTGCTTCACTACCTGCACTATAACGAGCAGGAGCTGCTCATCAAACGCTGTATAGACAGGCTCAATGCAGGCGGCATCATCCTGATCAAAGAGGCCGATACAGATCGCGTGCATCAGCAGAAACTGACCTGGCTGTCTGAGTTCTTCTCTACCAATTTTGGCTTCAACCAGATGACGCATCAGGAGCTATTCTTCACCTCTGCCGAGAAGATAAAGTCTATAGCAGAGAAGTACGGCATGGAGTTTAGCATCGCGCAGGGAGCCGAGTACTCCAGCAATACCATCTTTGCCATCCGCCACCGTACGCCATGAGCTATGCGGATAAATATGATGTAGCGATCATCGGCTCCGGCCTCGGTGGCCTGCTATGCGGCGCCATACTGGCGAAGGAAGGAATGAAGGTCTGCATCCTGGAGAAGAACGAACAGATAGGCGGTGCCCTACAGACATTCCGTGAGAGCGGACAGACGCATGATACCGGCATCCACTACATAGGTGGTCTCGACAAAGGGCAAAACCTCTATCAGATATTCCACTATCTCGGCCTGATGGACCGGCTGGAGCTGACACGGCTCGATGCAGATGGTTTTGACAATATCATCTTCGCTGGTGATGAGCAGGTGTATCCGCATGGGATGGGTTGGGATCATTTTATAGAAAAGCTAACAGTACTATTCCCGCAGGAAAAGGAAGCTCTGCAAAACTATAAGGCCGGAGTACTGAAAGCATGTGATGCTTTTGCGCTGTACAGGATTTCTCCGGAGGAGCAGTATGATGATATGGAGCTGCTGGCGCTCAGTGCGGAGGAGGTGATCGCATCATTTACTACAGATATAAAACTGAGAGCTGTACTGGCAGGCTCTAACATGCTCTATGCAGGTGTATCGGGCCGTACACCCTGGTACACACACGCGCTCATCATCAATCACTACATAGAGAGTAGCTGGCGCTGTACCCGGGGTGGCGACCAGATAGCCAAACTACTGGCCCGCGAGATCAAAGCGCGCGGAAGCGAGATACACACGAAGACGGAGATCACAGCCATCCATCAGGAAAATGTGCAGGCACTGTACGCTGTGACAAAGGATGGCGAAAAAGTATACGCGGACCGCTTCATCTCCAATGTGCATCCTGCTGTGACGCTGGATATGGTAGATGGCAATGCGCTACGGCCGGTATACAAAGAGCGCATCAAACACCTGCCCAACTCCGTCAGCGCCTTTGTGATCAATGCGGTGATGAAGCCGGGCACGTATCCATATCAGAATAAGAACTACTACTACTTTGCCGATGATCAGGTGTGGGACACTACGCAGTCTGATGAGCGGTGGCCGCGTACATACGGACTCTTTGAAGCGGTGCCGCGTCATGATGGCGCACATCTGGAGGCGCTATCCATCATGACCTATATGGAGTGGAGCGAGGTGGCGCAGTGGGCAGATACAGAGCATACCACGCTGCATGAGGTGAGCCGCGGGGCCGACTATGCGGCATTCAAAAAGGAGAAAGGCGAAAAACTACTGACGCGGGTGGCGGAGCGATTCCCTGACTTAGTTAAAAATATAGAAAGCTGGTCGGCCTCTACGCCCCTGACCTGGCGCGACTATACGGCCTCTCCGGGCGGCTCTATCTATGGCGTAGCCAAGGACTACCACGATCCGCTGCGCACCATGATCTCGCCCAATACCAAGATATCCAACCTGTATATGACGGGGCAAAACATTAAATTGCATGGCGTATTGGGGGTAGCGCTCACGGCGCTGGTCACCTGCTCCTCCATCCTCGGCAGGGACTACCTCATCACAAAGATCAAACAGGCAAATGAAGCGTCTGCTTAAAATACTCGGATACATCTTTCTCGTGCTGGCGGTGCTGGCGCTCGGCTTTTTCATCTATGTGAAGTGGGGTATCGCACCTGACGAACCTCAGATAGCAGACAAACATGCGCTCGATCTTCAACGTCAGAAACTCGGCGATAACTTCTACAAGATAGGCAACAACTGGCTCCGCAAAAGCGATAGTGGCCTGTGGGAAGAATATGTAGAGGGCGCTCCATTTGACCGCGGTGTGATAGCGGGCAAGCTGACACAAGAGCTATCTTACGATCAGGAGGCAGCCTTCGTAGAGCAGATACACAAGCTGGTGCCAAACAACAAGTACCTGCATCTGCTCGGCTACCTCACGCGCATCTTCAATCGCAACCTCGTACACAACCTGCCTGATGAATACCGCGACGAGATCTATGGTGAGTCGCTTACTGCTTCTCATGATTTTGACTTCGTCAGTCCACCATACGAGCGCCTGCTAAACTATCACGCCGCGCACGATATCGGCCATGCTATGCAGAGCCTGGCGCTGGTGGGCTGCACCTCCTTTGGTGCGTGGGACGAGTACACAGAGGACTCCACCCTGCTGATAGGGCGCAATTTTGACTTCTATGCCGGTGATAAGTTTGCAGAGAATAAGATCGTGTTCTTTTGCAAGCCTACGGATGGGCACAAGTTCGCGATGATCACATGGGCTGGGATGATGGGCTGCGTATCCGGCATGAATGACAAGGGCCTGACCGTGACCATCAATGCTGCCAAGTCTGACATGCCTACGGCATCTGCCACGCCTATCTCTATACTGGCGCGCGAGATACTGCAGCATGCAGGCAATATAGATGAGGCCTACGCTATCGCAAAAAAGCGCAAGACCTTTGTCTCAGAGAGCCTGCTGATCGGCTCTGCGGCAGACCACCAGACGGCCCTGATAGAGAAGTCTACCAAGAAGACTTCGCTGCTACGAGCAGACCATCACGAGCAGCTCTGCACCAATCACTACCAGAGCGATTCCTTCAAGACAGACCCTAACAATGTAGAGAACATCCGCACCAGCGCCTCCGAGTATCGCTATGAGCGCCTGCAAGAACTATTAAAAGAAAATCCGAAGCTGGACTATAAGCTCGTAGCAAAAATACTACGAGACCAGCGCGGCAAAGGCGGCAAGGATATCGGCCTGGCCAATGAGAAGGCGGTGAATCAGCTGATCAGCCACCACTCGGTAATATTCGAGCCGGAGAAGGGGCTGATGTGGGTATCTACGCAGCCATTCCAGCTAGGTGCCTATGAATGTTATGACCTCAATAAGGTTTTCAGCGAAGCGCCGACATACACGAGCAATAAAGAGATACGTGAGGAAAGCCTGACCATACCCGCTGACTCCTTCCTGCTCACAGATGGCTGGCAGCGCTTTGTAGCATTCAAGAAGGCGAAGGAGGACATCAAGGAGATACTGAAAGACCATAAGAAAGATGACGGCACAGTGGGTGCTACCATGCTCCGCTCCAATCCCAATAGCTGGGAGGCCTACTACTGGGTGGGAGAGCTGAAGCGCCACGAAGGGCAACGCACGGAGTCAACCGTATTTTACGAGCAGGCGCTGGCGCATGAGATCAATGACAGCAATGAGGTCTACAAGATCCGCAAGCTGATCAAAGAAAACGAACAACAGAAATGATCCTCGGCATAGGTACAGACATCATAGAGGTAGAGCGCGTGGCACGGGCTATAGAGAAGGAGGCTTTCAAAACGAAGGTCTTCTCGGAGCGCGAGATCAGCTACTGCGACTCGCAGAAAAAGAGTGAAAGCTACGCCGCCCGCTTTGCTGCGAAGGAGGCCTTCTTCAAGGCGATGGGCACGGGCTGGCGCGAGGGCATGGGCATCACAGAGGTAGAGATACTGAATGATGAACTCGGCAAGCCAAGCATCTACCTGAGCGGCAAGGCGCTCGAAGTGTTTGAGCAGAAGGGTGCGACGCATGTGCATGTATCGCTCTCGCATATCAAGACGCAGGCTGTAGCGTATGTGATCATAGAGAAACAATGAATAGAGAATAAGGAATAGTGATTAGAGAATAGTGAATAGGGGGATGTTACCGGTTATAGAAACTAGAGGTCTATTGGAGATCAAGGCTTTTCAGGAGGAGAAGCTGGGTGAGGCTTTACAATATCTAGCGCAGTGTTCTCCATACTATAAAGAGCTTTTTGCGCAGCATGAGATAGACATCTCTGCTATAAAGTCTATCGAAGATCTCCAGCAGATACCTAGTACATCGAAGGAGGACTTCAGCCTGAGGAATGATGACTTCCTGTGTGTGGATCGTGCACAGGTGGCGGACTACTGTACTACGTCCGGTACTACGGGTGGCTCAGTGGTCATAGCACTCACGGCAAAGGACATAGAAAGGCTGGCTTATAATGAAGCCATATCATTCGCCTGTGCGGATGGCAAGGCCGGGGATGTCTATCAGCTCATGCTGACGCTGGACAGGCACTTTATGGCAGGCATGGCGTACTATGCGGGCATCCATAAACTCGGCGCCTCTACAGTACGTGTAGGTCCGGGTCCGCCACAGATGCAGATAGAGAATATCTTGCGCTTCAAGCCTACTACGCTGGTGGCTGTTCCCTCTTTCCTGCTGCGCCTCGCAGAGTATGCAGAAGCCAATGGCATAGACCTGAATCAAACCTCAGTGCAGCGCGCAG
The DNA here is from genome assembly GCA_964537475.1 of uncultured Chitinophagaceae bacterium. Taxonomy (GTDB): domain Bacteria; phylum Bacteroidota; class Bacteroidia; order Chitinophagales; family LD1; genus UBA1941. The sequence goes on from CAZIBY010000002.1 coordinate 467,339, forward strand.
TGTGTATCGGGGAATCGATACGTGATGAAGCCTTCGCAGAAAATGCACTATCCTCACGACTGCGCAGCAAATGGGACATCAAGCTCTACTCTACCTATGCATCTTCTGAGATGCAGATGGCTTTCACAGAGTGTAGCGAGGGGCAGGGCGGCCACCACCACCCGGAGCTGCTGATCGTAGAGATACTAGATGATGCGGGCCGTCAGCTACCTGCCGGTCAATATGGTGAAGTGACGATCACTAGTCTCGGCGTAGAAGGTATGCCGCTGCTGCGCTATCGTACGGGTGACATCTGTGCATACTACGACGAGCCATGTGCCTGCGGTCGCACTACTATGCGTCTCTCTCCTCTCTCTGGCCGCAAGAACCAGATGATAAAGTACAAGGGTACGACCATCTATCCACCCGCCATACAGGACGCACTCAGCACTGTGCGCGAGATACAAGACTACATCATACAGATATCCAAGAGTGACATAGACACAGATGAGATACTGATCTACATCTGCCAGAATGGTAGCCACGATGCTACCGAGCAGAAGATACGCACAGCACTACAGTCACACATACGCGTGATCCCGCTGCTAAGCTTTGTCTCCAGCGCTACGATACAGGAAATGCGCCCGGCCAATAGCCGCAAGCCACTCACTGTAATTTTCAAATAAGATCAGGTGTAAAGACCGCCATTCACATGTATCACCTCGCCAGTGATGTAGGAGGCGTCTTTAGATGCGAGGAAAGCGACGACTGATGCCACTTCTTCGGCTTCGCCGAAACGCTGCATCGGTATCACATTGCGGTATGGCGTAGGGTCTATGGCCTCGGTCATATCTGTTTTGATAAAGCCGGGGGCTACGCAGTTCACCGTGACTCCTCTCCTGCCTACCTCCTGTGCCAGGGCTTTGGTAGCACCTATCACACCGGCCTTGGAGGCAGAGTAGTTGACCTGGCCGGGCAGGCCTTTGATGCCGGAGAGTGATACTATATTGACTATGCGGCCAAATCGTTTCGCCATCATGTTTTGCACGAGGGCTTTGGTCACGTAGAAAAATGAGTCGAGGTTGGTCTTCAGCACTGAGTCCCAGTCAGCATCGGGCATCATCAGCATGAGGTTATCCTTGCGGATGCCGGCGTTATTGACCAGCACTTCTATTACTTTGTCAGGATGGGCCTCTACCCAGGCACCGAGCACAGATTGTATCTCCTCCTTAGATCCTACGTCAAACTTCATCAGCTCTCCATCCGAGCCCTGCTCACGCACGAGTGCGAGGGTCTTATTGGCCTCCTCCTCATTGCGCTGAAAGTTGATGATCACATAGTAGTCCATCTGCGCGAGGCGCACACTCACCGCACGCCCTATACCTCTCGATCCTCCTGTCACCAGTGCGTATTTCATACTCATGCTTCTATGTCTGTTTCTTTCAGTAATTCTTTGATGCGGGCCAGGTCTGCATACTTAGGCTCGTCATTGGCTATCGGCCGGGCTACCTGGCGCACGGCGTTATAGAAGGATTCTATCTTTGGCGATAGCTCGTCAGTGACACCCAGCGTCTCTATCGCTTCCACTACCGCCATGGTATGGATAGACAGCACTTCAAAAGTATTGTCTATCACACGAGCGCAGATCAGGGCTGCATTGCTGCCCATGCTCACGAGGTCCTGATTGTCATTATTGCTCGGTATACTATGGATATACATAGGATTGGAGAGCGTCTGATTTTCTGCTACAGTAGAGGTAGCAGTATACTGTATGCCTTGCAGGCCAAAATTCAAACCGATCGTATTACGATTGATAAACGGCGGCAGTTTTCCATTCAGTTTATCATTGAGCAGGTAGTTGAGCTGGCGGTCTGCCATCATGGAGAGCTTAGTGATAGCTATCTTGAGTTTATCCATCTCCAGCCCTATATAGTCTCCGTGGAAGTTGCCCCCGTGATAGATATCCCTGCGCTGATGGTCTACTACCGGATTGTCGCTCACGGAGTTCAGCTCGTCATTCACGATAGTAGAGGCGTGCTCTATGGTATCGTATACAGGGCCGAGTATCTGCGGCACGCAGCGGATGGAGTAGTACTCCTGCACTTTCTCTACGAAGTGTGTCTCATCAGTAGCGCGGTAGAGGTGCTCCTGGCGGCTGCGTAGCAGCTTGCTCTCTGCCAGCAGGTCGCGCATCTGTGCGGCTACAGCATTTTGACCGCGGTGCTTCTTGACTTCATTTAGCGGGGCTGAGAAGTGGTCTGCGTAGGCACGGAATATCTCATTGATAGCAGCTGATAGCAGTACAGCTATATGGAGCAGTTGCTTGGCCTTGCGCACATTCACCATGCCGATGCCTGTCATACAGGAGGTGCCATTCATCATACCGAGGCCCTCGCGCATACGTATGGCAAACGGTGTCAACCCTGTGGCACGCATGCCTTCCGCTGCAGGTACTATCTTGCCCTGGTAGTACACCTGCCCCTCACCTATGATAGCCAGCGCCATATGGGCGAGCTGTACCAGGTCGCCACTGGCACCTACACCACCATGTGTGTAGATCACAGGCAGCACATCATGATTGATCATCTCTGCCAGCAGCGTGAGGAGGTCAGGATGCACACCGCTTTTACATTTGGCAAAGGTATTGAGCCGATCGAGCAACATAGCTCTGGAGTACAACGGCGATAGTGGCTCGCCGAGACCAGAGGCATGGCTGCGTATCAGATTATACTGTAGCGCCAGGCGCTCCGTATATGGCACTTTGTACTGCGCCATGGGGCCAAAGCCCGTATTGATCCCGTAGATGACTTTGTCTACAGAAAAGTCTCTGAGAAACTGGAAATTGGCATCAACCTCCTGAGACAGCGATGAGGATAGTTTTATCTTTTCGCCACCATAAATTACTTTGTAAAAGTCCTCTGCACTGAGGTGGTTTTCATTCAACTCGATCATTCAAAAATTGCCTTTAGATGGTCATTAGGGTGTGACCACCAAATATATCCGATTTACCCGGATTTTTTAACAGCTCCGTAGCAATACTCAGTGAATGACCGGAGCCAATAAAACACCGGATTCAGATACTGCCAGTGTAAAAATGCGAGGCTCACCATCTCTCTGAGTGAAGGTGATCACCGCATGCTGCGCATCTGACCAGTCCAGACGTACATTGCTATCAGTGAGATCATCTGCATAGACCTCAAAGTTGAGGCTGCCCTCCGGTATATCTCCGCTGTGTACTGCCAGCGATACCTGATAGGGGTCCAGCGCTGACGACTTCTTGCCCGTGATGGTCACTACAGTCTTGCTATCTGGAGAGAGTCTGGTGAGTTTGACATCCTTGGGCTGGCCGCATGACACAAGCATGAATAGCAGAATGATAGAGACGATGTAGCGGTACATGGCATCAGATTTACAGCAAAGAAAAGATAATTACAGTAGAGATGCCTTTGGACGGTTACGCCGGATCCACCACGCCAGCATGGCAAAGATGAATGTGTAGCAGAGGAGGACGTAAACAAGCGAATGGTTGATCTTAAAAAAGTAATCTGAGGCGTAAAGGAACGTGAGGCTGACGAATACCAGACGAGCTAGATTGATGATAGCCACACCCAGCAGTCCGAGCGGTATGAACCAGAGCTTGTCCTGCCAGCGGCCCTTAAAAAAGATAACAGTGGCCGTGAAGATGACCATAGCCGGAATGGCCAGGCAGTGGTCCTGTACCATGACTATCTTGCTGGTCGCATCCTTAGTCATATGTATGTCTATACCACTGGCGTACACGGCGTCCATAAAAGGCCTGATCAGCGGAACTGTAATAGTGGCGTAGATAGTGCCTAGCTGAAATACGAAATGCTCCCACCAGGCCGACAAAGCTGTGCCGGGAGCCTTTGCGAAATGATGGAATACCTTCCATAAAATATAGGAGCCTATGATCTTGGCAGGGATATTAAACCGCTCCTCTCTCCATATTTTCGTGATAGCCTCCACTATTGATACCAATAATAATCAGATACGATAAAAAGGATACGCACCAGCAGGATGAAGCCTGCAATAAGTGCTATACCTCGTGCATCCAGTTCCTTTATCTGATTGGGATCCAGTTTGGTCTCATTGGCCTGGCCTGAGTGACCGCGAATGATAAGACCGGGCACCCACAGCAGTCCCATGATCATATACGCCAGGAAAAAGACCGGCACTTTAGGTAATGACAAAAAAGCAGCTAACGGTATACACATGAGCATAGGATATGTATAGTACCTCCTGATCGTCTCAGCCTGCTTTTTATGATTGAATACCGAGCCACGGGAGGGTGAAAATTGCAGCGTAAACTGAAAGAACAAGAACCCAAAAACGACATTCAGCAACATGACAAAGATAGCGATGCCAAAACGTATCGGGTTAGGTACATAAAACCAGTTAAACAAAACCGGTATCCCCTGGTACATAGTATCCTTGCCAAACGAATATGCTATGAGAGGTATCACGGCCTGAGTAGATACATAAAGAATACTGGTCACCACCCACCAATAACTGAGCGCAAACCACTTGTCTATTTTACGCTTCGTATGCATGTACATACGCGATATGAGCAGGACGGAAATAGTGAGTAACAACAACGGCGGGAATGCATACATTATCAGCACTCTATACGTGCCCCAGTGTTCATTGTCATAGGGCTTGGAGTCTACTTTGGAAAATGAAAAATGGGTAGTATAGCCCAGTTTGAAACTCAGTATAGCGATCAGCCCCTGATGAAAAAGGATGACGCAAGTGAACATCAACAGGGCGTAACAAAAAGAGGTGATCAAGCGGCCTCTGGTATGTACAGGCGTAAAGCCTGCAGCCTGAGTCCGTTTGATCACCTTGTCCATAGAAACCTTATACTTAAGATCTACGTCAGCCTGACTGAGCAGATTTTAGTTTTCTTGCTTCTTTGTTTTCAGAGAGGTATATGCGTATCCAGCCACACTGAGGAGGAACATCACCGCTCCTCCGTCTACCGGCGCGCCGGTGGAAGATGGAGGTGGCCCGCCTGAGCCGGATCCGCCGCCACCACCCGGTGGCTGTCCGAAGATCGTACCCGTAGCTATGATCATCATTACTACGAAAGTGGATTTCAACATTGTACTTTTCATATCGTTGTTTGCTTTACGTTGTCTATGTTTTACTTAGCTGCACTGATCAGTACTTTCTGAACCGTTACCCTACCATTTTCATTGATCCTTACGATCGCATACCATGGCTCAGTAGCAGGCAGTTCAAATTGTGTCTTCTCTGTAGTGCTCTTCAGCTGTGCTACATTCTGACCGAGCAGGTTAGTCACATCTACATCTGCTGCGGCTGAATTTGAGCGTTGAATATACACTTTATTTTCATAAGAGTATATTTTCGTTTGATTTTCTTGCACATTTTCCACCGAAGTGGTAGCCGAGGTTGACTTTCTGAAGACGATGCTGTACCTGCCGGTATAGTACTGACTGGCTGACAGGTGCAGTACCGGAGCTGTAGTAGCCAGATTGGTCATCGTGCCTGTCTGAGCGTCCTTGAGATAGGCGGTGAGGCCATCTATATTGAGCTCAGTAGCAGCCAATGTATAGTCACCGGCATCTGTCACAGCGACCTTCAGAGGCAGCTCGCTGGTCTCTGTCAGCTGACTCATTACATTGATGGCCAGCTCCTTGGTAGGCATATCAAAGCTCAGGTAGACAGAGCTGCCTGCGGCTATCTTGGCCGCGTCGTAGCCTACATCGTAGCCGGTAGATGCGTCGGCATCTGTATAGGATACGATCTCATCAGAGTTACCATTACCTGTCAGGGTCAGGCGGATCTCATCAGGCTGTATACTGCGTGTCTTGAAGAACGGTGTAGCTGTAGCCGCTACACGTACAGAGTTGTCCATCACGAGGGTATTATTGCCGGAGGCAAGTATCATAAAGCCCTGGGTAGAGCTGATCTGGTCTGTAGCACCATTGGTACCTGTGGTACCGTTCCAGGTAGCCCAGTTGCCGGTATACTCACCGGTAGCCTGGAAGAGGTAGGCCGATCCATCGGTCTTGCCCACATTGAGTCCCTTGATAGCATTCCATGATATCGGAGACGGGTATGGATTGCCCATCAGGTTCCAGCCGTCAGCCGCAGGGTTTGACGTATTGGTCTTGGTGATGCCCAGAGACAGAGATCCATTGCCAGGAGTACCGGTCGTATTGATCAGCAGTGGTGCAGTATACAGACGGGCAGCGTAGCCTCTCATAGGTGCCAGTGCATTGGTACCCAGCGTAGTACTGATGAAACCACCATAGTAGTCAGTAGTAGGGCTGTTGGTCGCTTCGCTGTAATACTGCAGGGTAGGGTATGGAGAATATGCATACCAGCAGTTCACATTGTTTGGACCGGTGACTGTGAAATCTGCGGCCCAGTCAGACACCTTGGCATTGGTCACAGGAGAGCTGATATCACGATAACCTACTGTAGATGTAGCCACATATCTCTCTACAGTGAGATTGCCCGACCAGGCACCTGCTGTACCACTGGTGAAGTTGTCCAGATAAGCGGTAGTACTCGCGTTAGATTTGAGGGTCACGCGGCCAGTACTGGTCACAGCCACATTGCCACGTGTCATCACAAAAGCAGTGTTTACATCAGCGCTTCCTGAGATATTGGTATTACCGGCAGTTTTATTCACGGCAATAGTAGTGAATACACTGGTGCCGGTCACGGACTGATTGGTAGTACCATTAAACTCTACAGATCCAGCACCAGAGACAGTAGCTGCTGTAGAGGAGCCACCGGTCCAGTTGCCACAGACCCCGAGTTTTTGCCCACCGGAGACACTCACCTGAGCGCCGGACGCGATCGTGATATTATTGACCTGTGCACTAGCACCCACTACCAATGGGTAGACGTGAGGTGAGGTCACTGTAGGTATCACTACAGGTGTAGCAGAGCAGCTGTTTGGCACGACGCCGGAGGTCCAGTTGCTAGCGGTAAACCAGTCAGATGTATTGCCTATCCAGGTGTTTGACGTAGCATTGAGCGTGAGGAAGAAGGTATCAGATACGGCAGATGCGCACGGAGCCACAGGAGTGGCCGTGAGGATGATCTGTATAGTACCGTTCTCGCCTACACCCGGTGTATAGAGCGGAGTGAGTGTACCTGTACCACTCAGTACGCCTGCACCGCTGGTAGACCATGAGTAGCCTGCGTTATTGGACACTGAGCCGTGGAGTGTATAGGTAGTGTTGTTATTGATCGTAGCGGTATGCACTGTATTGGCAGTGGCTGTAGCCGGCTGCTGTACAGTGATAGTGCTGGTAGACCTGGTAGTACAGCCTGTGCTGGCTATAGTAGCAGTAGCTGTATAGGTGCGGTTAGCTGTAGGCTTGGCATATACTGTACCCGCAGCGCCACCTGTGTAGGTAGTAGTAGCACCTGCATCAGTATATAACTGTGTGGTCGGGCTCCAGGTGATAGGAGCTACGGTAGTACCATTCAGCTTGAAGTCCGGCCGCTTGCTATATGTGTACGTCACAGTAGTAGATGACGCAACGCTGGCAGCAGAAGTATTATCTGCACGGTAAACTACGCAGCTGGAGTACGATGTAGGAGAGTTGTATTGTGTCACTGCGTCGCCAGCAGCACCGAAGATATTATTCGAGAACGTAGTCTCCAGGATGATGTTGCTGGTACCATTCCACACAAACGGTGTAGAGAATGTATGCGTATTGCCATAGCCCACAGCAGGTGTAAAGGCACCTGCGGCTACCACGTTGGTCAGACCAGAGGTAAATGTAGTGATGGACGTAGCAGATGTAGTGCCTATATTCACCTGGAAGCTCTGACATGCAGTCATGCTGCCACCCCAGTTGGATGCTAAAGAAACTACCGGAAACTGAATATTCGTGATATTAGATCCGGCAGTGAAACCAGCCGCAGTCAGCTCCGATGCCAGGATGAGCATCTGCATACGCTGACCACCGTAATATACTGAGTATGGAGCAGGATAATCTGTAGAAGCCACAGAGGCCGTATTCTGAGCTGCCTGCGTACCAAATGCATACTGAGCAGGTACTGTGCTGGCTGCACTGAGCGCCTGGATAGTGCCGGAGCAGATAGAGGCGGTAGCAGGAGATACTGTAAATGAAGGCGGAACAGCATTGACAGTCACCGCTACTGTAGCAGAGGCAGTGCAGCCACCAGAAGCGCCTGATGCATTGACTGTGAACGTGGTCGAAGCGCTTGGTTTGAGATAAACTGTACTACCGGTAGATGGAGTAGCACCGGCAGGTGTCCATGTGAAGGTGCTGTAAGCGGCACCTGTCACCGTAGCCTGTACAGAGTCACCACTACACAGCGTGGCTGTAGTAGGAGTGACAGAGATAGACGGCGGTGTAGTATAGTTGACCGTCACCGGTGTACGGCTGCTGACGCAAGATGAATTGATAGTCAGGTCGAAGAGATACATATTAGTGGTGGAGGAACCATACCAATATCCCGCGGTGATCGAGAGATCCCCACCAGGAGTGGTATAAGGATAAGTACCTGTAATGGTACCCAGAGCACCTATAGTACCTGTGATACCATTCACTATCAGCGTATAGCTGCCTGCGGCAGGTACGCTCAGATTCAGTGGTATAGTGAGTCCTGTAGTACCCAGGCCGGTCACGGTACCTGAGGTGACAGTAGAATAGACAGTACTGTTGCTGGCATCTTTGACCGCTACAGTGATAGTACCCGTACCTGTGAAAGGTATCTTGGCAGATACTATCGTCAGAGCTTTGGTAGTGGTAAACGCGATACCATGACTACCGGTGTTGGTACCATTATTACCAGTCCCCGAGTATGTAGGGCCGACAGTCACAGCTATCGGAGGGCTCGCAGCGGCCACGTAGTATGTAGTAGCGGCGCTGATAGTAGGAGTAGTATAAGAAGCCCCCTGTCCCAGCACTGTAGTAGAAGTATTGGTAGCATACCAATAGGCGGTATCTGTCGCGGCACCGGTGGTAGCAGTCAATGTAGCTGTGCCCGGGCCGCAAATAGAAGCCCCTGCCGTACCTGTGATAGTCGGATTATTGACTACCACACTCACTACATTTGACGTAGCACTGGATGATGAAGGAGTACAAGTGACCACGCACCTGTAGTCAGTACCGGTCGTAGGCAGATCAGATGCTGTAGGCAGCGTATCATTTGCGATATCGGCCCATGTGGATGATGAGCTGAGCTTAGACTGCCACTGATACTTGATACCAGATACGCCGGTAGTAAAACCAGTAAGGGTAAGCCCTACGGAGGTACCCGCACACACGGCAGATGCACTGATAGCTGCAGTACCTGCGGTAGGCGTACCTGAGCAGGCCGGTGGTGTAGCTACTGTAAAGGTATAGTCTTCGCCTTCGCCTTGATTTGCCGAAATAGTACAAGGAGACGGGCTGGTAGCATTATAGTCTGTGAGCACGCGCATGCGGGTGCTGCCATAGAGCGCAGTAGCAGGCACAGTAAAGGTACCGGTATAAGTACCGCTGCTCTGATAGGCAGCGCTATTGTACATCACCTCTCCTGCATCTGTGAATACGCCATTCTGATTCCAGTCTACCCAGATAGCTATGCCTGCTGTACCGCCGGCCATAGTCACTGAGTAACTCACTGTGCTGGATGGATATTGGCTGGCAGATGTGGTAGCACTGTAGTTAGCATATCCGCCTGTAGTATAGGTGCTCGAATTATTGAAGTTGGTCAGACCACCTGTGATGGTGAAGTTGCTGATATAAGTAGTGGTAGAAGTGCTGGATGGCACACAATAACCCACCACAGTCAATTGTGCTGCATTGGTATAGCTGCTGCAGCCGGAGGTGACTACACACTGCAGATAGTTAGCTGTACTACCGGCAGCACTGGATGCCGGTGTCGCGGTGAGTGTGGCAGTAGTAGCGCCGGAGTAAGTGATGCCTGCAGGAGTACCGTTGGCCACGTTGGTCCATGGGCCGGTAGCGCTGGTAGCATACTGCCACTGATAGGTAGGCGACGATGCACTGGTCGCTACCGTGAATGTAGCTGCCGTACCCGTGATGGCACTGGCTGTAGCCGCTACAGGCTGAGTAGTGATAGTAGGGCTAGGCTGTATGGTATAGGCAGTGCTGCTTGCATTGCCTGCACTATTGGTCACGGTGATCACGCCTGCTGTGAGGCCTGATGGAGATACTGCGGTGATAGAAGTGCCTGATACCACAGTATACGACACTGCATTCACACCATTGAATGTGACGGCAGAAGCACCCAGGAAGCCGGTACCTGTGATGGTCACGGTCTGGTAGCCACCGGCACAAAGTGACGTAGGAGTGAAAGAACTGATAGTAGGCGCTACGATAGGCTGCACATATACGGTGTAGTCCTCGCACTCAGTATAGGCTGTACCGGTACATGGATCTACAGTACCCAGCTCGTTGCCCTGTATACGCATACGATAGTTGCCTGATGCTTGCCCTGCCGGCACGTTGAATGTACCACCCACGGCTGAGACATATGTAGATTGTGTAAACACATTCTCACCTGCGTCAGTGAATAGGCCGTTATTATTCCAGTCTACCCATATACCAAAGTGCATGGTGCCGCCTGTCTCTTTGATACGGAAATTGATGGCGCCACCGGCTACCTGAGTCACCACGCTAGAGGTGAAGTTGCCATAGCCATTTGGTGAGAAGCCGCCATCTACACGGGTGATATCAGTGATACAGCCATAGGTGTAGAAGCTGTCTATATAATATGTAGTATTGGTCGTATTGGTATTGCTGCAATATCCTGTGATAGTGAGCTGGGCACTATTAGATGAGCTGCCGCAGCCTGCCGCAGAGACGATACACTTGTAGTAGTTGGCAGAACCTGTATTAGCAGTATTGCTGGCTGTCACTACGAGGCTGGCTGTAGTGCCGCCAGTATAGGTCAGACCTGTAGGTGTGCCATTGGCCACAGCTACCCATGGGCCTGTAGTAGTAGTGCCATAGTACCACTGGTAGGTAGGGCTGCCGGCACTGGTAGCTACAGTAAAGGTAGCTGAAGTACCGGTCACAGCGCTCACAGTACCGGCAGATGGCTGGCCTGTGATGGTAGGGCTAGGGTTCACAGTGTATGAAGCACCGGTGCCTGTGCCCGACGGATTGGTCACGGTGACAGTACCTGCTGTGAGGCCTGCAGGAGTCACCGCAGTGAGCGATGTAGCGGTGCCCAGGGTGAATGAGGCAGCATTGACACCATTAAATTTGACAGCGGTCACAGTATTGAGCCCCGTACCGGTGATGGTCACGGTCTCGCCACCACCTGCGCAGAGCGCGCCCGGAGAATAAGAAGTAATGGTAGGAGCTATCGGTATTACCACTGTGAAGAGATAGTCCTCGCACTCTGTATAGGCTGTGCCTGTACAGGCAGTAGCAGGATAGGTACTCTCATTGCCCACTACGCGCATCCTGTAGGTACCGGCAGCAGCGCCGGCGGGCACAGTAAAGGAACTGGACACAGTTGTATTGTAGGCTGATGGATTGTACATCGTCTCGCCTGCATCTGCAAAGGAGCCGTTACCATTCCAGTCTACAAAAATGCCATAACCCATACTTCCGCCGACCTCAGCGAGGGTAAAGTTGACCGTACCGCCCGGGATCTGAGAGACAGAAGAAGACGTAAAGTCGCCGTAACCGTTGGCGGAGAAACCAGCATCTACGGCCGGGCTGATATTGGTCAGGCCCCCACTGGTCGTGAAGCTATTGATATAGTATCCTGTATTAGTTGTATTAAAGTTGCTGCAATAGCCGTTCACTGTCAGCGTGGCCACATTAGAGGTCGCGTTGCAAGAGCCGGAAGTGACTACGCATTTAAAATAATAAGTACCGCTCGGAGCACCTGCAGTACATGTGATACCGAGTGTACTGGCGGTAGTACCGGTGAAGCTGGCACCGATAGAGAGAGAAGCAGGCACTGCTACCCATGGCCCCGTGGCGCTGGTACTGTAGTACCACTGATAGGTAGCGCCACCTGTACTGCTGGCTACTGACATAGAGGTACTGGCAGATCCGGTATATACGGTGACAGAAGTAGCGGAAGGCTGACCGGTGATGACCGGGCCAGGCTGGGTAGTATAAGATGTAGAGCTGGTACCTGTACCTACACTGTTGGTCACAGCTATGGTACCTGCCGAAAGGCCATATGGTGCGGTAGCCGTGATAGAGGTAGATGAGTTTACGGTATAGCTCGCTGCGTTTGTACCATTAAAGGTGACTGCGGTCACACCGGTAAAATTGGTACCGGTGATCGTCACTACGTCGCCACCACTGGTACAGAGATTGGTAGATGGGGTGAATGAGGTAACGGTCGGCAGTGCAGGTGGTGTATACTGAAACTCATCCGCACCGATACATGGATTGGTAGCGCCGGACCATGGACGGGTCTGGCCATCTATATCAGTGGTGACACCGGTGATAGCCACGCCTTTATTAGATATATTGAGGAGCGCCTCTCCCGCATTGTATATCACGTGCAGATCGGTAGCCGATGTAAAAGGTGCCGCTGCACTATTGGACGCGTAGCTGGCATTATCATTGGTACCGGCGCTGGAGAGTGTAGCAGTATAGGCCTTGAAAGTAGTGAGGGTAGCCAGACCAGCAAAGGTAGTAGCCGTAAAACCTACATATGAATTGGAGCCGCTGCTGGTATAGTAGTATGCATTATTATTGATGGTCAGGTTGAAGCTGCTCGTAGCGCCTGATGGTAGCTGCACGCATCCATTGGCAGTAACGGACGGGCTATAGTACAGATTGGAGAATATGTTGTTTCTCACATCGCAGCCTGTATTGGATGTAGTAGTGAGCTGGAGACACGCACTATTATCACCTGTGGTAGGTGATGAAGAAGTGAGCCAGGTAGTATTGCCCAGATAGATAGAGTTGTAGTAAATTTTGTGGCCAGTACCGGCTTGTATCCGTATGCCTTTGATACCAAATGAAGTGGTAGTCGTACTATTATTATTGGCAGAGGCCAGGTCAGTGATCATGTTATTCTGTATGGTCACATTATTGCCCGCGCTAGTATTCAGGTTGATACCGGTAGAAGCGTATCCTCCAGTACCATTTGCATATACTTTAGATATCAAGCAGTTTGAGATGATCGGATTGGTAGTGGTGGTAGTTCCTATTTCTATTGCATGGCAACTGGCAGGTCCGAGTACTTGTATATTACTGATTGTATCGGCCTGTATAGTATAAGTAGTAGAGGCGCTGCTGACCAGTATAGCACGGGCAGAGTAGCCACCGGTATTGTTGTTAACTACACCACTGATGTTGTTATTGCTGATCGTAGCTGTAGATACACTGGATGTCATCTCTATAGCTGCGCCGGGAGTAGAGCTATAGGAGATGATGTTGCGGATATTATTCTGCTGTACAGTCACCGCTGTAGCGCCTTGTACTATCACCCCCTTGGTATATACCGTGCTGGCAGGAGAGCTATATGGCAGCGAGCCGCTCAGTGTCGCGGCAGTACCTATCACGTTGTTAGTAATAGTGATCTGGTTGGATGCTGAGGCAGCAGTACCGACAAATGCAATACCGCGGCTGCAATTATTGATGGAGCAGTTGTTTACAGTAAAGTTATTGATAGTCGCGCCTGTACCGGTAGCTGTAGTAGTGGAGCTAAGTGCAGTAGGCGCCGTAGTCACCGCAGTGGTACTGGCACCACCGGCTGCCACGATACCAAAGGAAGAGGCAGCCGCACTTGGATTGCCGGATGCATTGCCCGAGGTCACGTTGCCACTTATTATACAGTTCTGTATGGAGATACTGTTGGCCGTGGTCACCAGAGTAGAGGTGGCTATCCGTATGGCCGAGCAGTATGTCACTGTATTGGTGGCATTATTAGAGATGGTCAGGTTTTGATTGGTGCCTGAGGTGTTTGGGTTGTCACCGTTGATGGTCACATTGTCCGCACCGTTCAGCTCTATGAGGCCCCGACCTGTAGGGATAGAGGTAGCAGTAGAGCCGGTGATGGTCACGCCATCTGCAGACGGCTCTATCAATACTGATGTATATGAAGCGCTACCTGCGCCGGAGCTATTGAGCACGGCAGGAGCGGTCTCAGCGGTATTGGCGCTGATGTCGATGGTGATGGCACCCTGGTGAGTACCACCATTGATAGCGGTAAAGGCGGCGCCCAGCGTAGCGTAGCTACCAGTGGCAGTACCAGCAGTAGCGGTCACTGATACCTGCGCATAGGCGGCACTACCCAGCGCCACGCACAATATCAAACTTGTAATGATACGACTGAAAGCCTTTGTCCATGCGGCTTTCGCGGGGGTAGTCGAAGAAGTAAAGGACGGAGTAGATCTCTTCATTTTACTCGGTTTTGTTAGACTTAATAGGGATTTCTTTGACTAAAAGTAAAGGTATAAACTGAATTACAAATATTTTCACACGACAAATTTGTCTAATCATTGTAAATAATTGTAAATGAAATAGATAAAATTACATTTACCGAAAAATAAAAGAATAGAAGGGGGTAGACTGACCAGGGCCGGGAGTGGCCCCTCAGGTATCAAGGTGGAGGTAAAAGGTTAAGCACCAAAGCACAAGCACGGGACTTCGAGACTCACCTCTGTGCTAGCTGCTACAGAGCAACAGGATCTAGTGCGCGCCTCCTGATCATCGAAGGATATCAGAATGGCTCCTGTTAATTTTAACTTAAAGGTAAATTGAGGAATTGATAAAACCAAATTTATTTTTCGGTAAAAAGAAAAATAAACGCCTCTATTTCAGGAAACTAATGTTCCTCATTAATCCTAAATACTTAGAACGCTTTACTGCTGAGTGCTTAAAGAGCTTCTTGTACCGCTCTTCGGTCAAAGCCTTCCACTCAGCTGCCGTCATAGTGAGCAGTTCCTCTGAGGGTGTAAACTCCGGCGTGTGGTGTGGTGCAGCCTGAGAGTTGATAGGGCACACCTGCTGGCAGATATCGCAGCCATACATCCAGTTAGCGAATTTTCCGCTGTATGCCTCCGGTATCATGCTCTCCTTCAGCTCGATGGTGAAGTACGAAATACACTTGCTGCCGTCTACCTGGTATGGCTCGTAGATAGCCTCCGTAGGGCAGGCATCTATACAGCGCGTGCAGGTGCCGCAGTAGTCTTTCACCGGGCTGTCATACTCCAGCTCCAGGTCTATGATGCACTCGGCCAGAAAGAAATAAGAACCCTGCCGCTTGGTGAGGAGATTGGTATTCTTGCCCACCCAGCCTACACCTGCACGCTGCGCCCAGGCACGCTCCAGCACAGGCGCAGAGTCTACGAAGCTCCTCCCCTGCACATCGCCGGCTATCTCGCGTATATACTGCATCAGCTCATTGAGGCGGGCACGCACTACATCATGGTAGTCCTGGCCGAGGGCGTACATGGCTATCTGTGGCGCAGAGGGGTCGGTTTGCTTTTTCTCTGTGTAGTAGTTGTATGACAGGCTGATGACCGAGCGTGCGCCCTCTACGAGTTTGGTCGGGTCTATGCGCTTGTCAAAGTTTCGCTCCATGTAGTGCATCGTGCCGTGGCGGCTCTGCGCCAGCCAGGCCTCCAGTGCGCGTGCCTCTGCGGTCAGCTCTCCTGCGCGGGCTATGCCTACACTGTCAAAGCCGAGCCGCCGTGCATGCTCCTTGATCCGGTATGTGATGGTACTGACGTTTGCCATGAAAAAACTGCTGCTCACCTATACTCCGTAAATCTCGCTGAAATACATGTAATCCTGACTGAAAACTAACAATTAGGTAACACATTCTCCGTTGTTTTGCAGTATATATACTAAAGCTCCGGCATGAAATATTTCAGACTGATCGCCTCGCTCCTGCTGCTCCTCACCGCCCTCCCGTCTTTCGCCGGAGGCGATGCCACTACAGCTGACCCAGCTATACGCGATCTGAAGGTCCTCACCTGGAATATCTACATGCTGCCGCCCATCGTGCCTATGAAGGGCCGCCTGGAGCGCGCGCAGGCCATCGTAGATACGCTCAATACCTCTCAGACCGATATCATCGTCTTTCAGGAGGCCTTTCACGCCGGCGCGCTGGAGGTGATCCGCAAGGGGCTGAACACACAGTACCCATTCATGTATGGTCCTTTCAACCCGAGCCACTCTCCCTTCCGCATCAGTAGCGGTGTGTGGGTAGTGAGCCGTATACCACTGGAGGTGAAGGATGTGATCGAGTTTAAGATAGCCAAGGAAAATGACCGCGTAGCCAAAAAAGGTGCCGCCCTGCTGGAGGGTACCTGGGGTGGCAGGAAGTTTCAGATACTGGGCACGCACCTGCAGGCCCAGGAGCAGCAGAAGATACGCAATATCCAGATACGCAATATGTATGACAGCCTGCTGACCAAGTACAAAGTGGATGGCGTACCTCAGATCATCTGCGGTGATATGAATACGGAGAAAACGATCAGCGAGCGCTACAAGGGTATGCTCACCCTGCTGGATGCCGAAGACGGAGATATGACCGGCATCCAAAAGAGCACCTATGACGGGACTAATAATGAACTGGCCGAGTCTGTGTGGAAGAAAGACAAGACCTCTCTGGACTATATCCTCTTCCGCCGCAATAATGCCGCCTGCCATATCATAGAGCGCCATGTGGGCGTATTCAAAAGGCCATGGCGTAAAGGCCACGTAGATCTGTCTGACCACTATGCCGTGGGCTGCGATGTCAAGTTTGGCGGTGAAGATGCCAGCACGGCTGCGCCACGCCAGTAAATTCCTTGTCAATCTTTTATCTCCCTCTGTGTTACTGCACGGGTTTATCCCTCTAGTTTATCTATTTTCACCACCGCAAAAAAAACGGCGCACGATGAAGATAGCCCTCATAGGATACGGCAAGATGGGAAAGACCATAGAGCAGGTGATCAAAGACCAGCAGCAGAGCGATGAGATCATCATCCTGGACCGGGAGGAGGTGAGTATAGAGCGCCTGCGCGGCGCTGATGTGGCTATAGAGTTCACCAGGCCGGATGCCGCGATAGGCAATATACAGCTCTGCCTCGATGCCGGTGTGCCGGTAGTAGTGGGCACCACTGCCTGGCTGGATAAACTGGAGGCAGTACGTGCTGCCGTGCAGGCAAAGAACGGTGCACTCTTCTACGCGCCCAATTTCTCCATCGGCGTCAATATCTTCTTTGAGGTCAACAGGCGCCTGGCTGCCATCATGCAGCAACAGCCACAGTACGATGTAGCCATAGAGGAGATACACCACACTGAGAAGCTGGACGCACCGAGCGGTACCGCCATCCGCACGGCAGAGGTGATACTGGAGAAGCTGCCACGCAAAAAAGGCTGGGAGCTGGCCGCCGGACCGGAGGCATCGACATCACCGTCATTGTTAATTACTGCTAAACGTGAACCGCATGTACCGGGTACGCACGTAGTGACCTATAGCTCAGATGCAGACGAGATACAGCTCATCCACCAGGCGCGAACCCGCAGGGGCTTTGCAGAAGGGGCCGTGATGGCCGCACGCTGGCTGGTAGGCCGCAAGGGTGTTTTTGAGATGAAGGATATGCTCGCCTTCTGATACGCACCGCGCTATACACAAGATTTTTTCCATCTTTACGATTATTATCTGACCTATACCTAACATCAAGATACACGCATGATCTTCGCCGTCATAGTCCTCATATACGCCATCGGCATCCGCATCGGCACACAGAAAATATTTGAGAAGCAGGGCATACCCGCCTGGAAGGCCTGGGTGCCTGTGGTCTGCTCCATAGAGTGGTACAAGCTGATAGACAAACCTACATGGTGGACCGCCTGGCTCTTTGTGCCGGGTGTCAACCTCTTCTACTGGGCCGGCCAGCTGACCCGCATGAGCACCGCGCATGGCCGGAGCGAGTTTCTCGATCACTTCCTCGCAGTAGTAGCAGCACCGGTCTACTGGCCATGGCTGGCGTACAATGACAAGATCAAGTACATCTCTCCTACCGGCCTGCGGCCAAACCAAAAGCCATTCCCCAAGGGGATCATAAGAGAGTGGGCAGATGCGCTGATCTTTGCCCTGTGTGCAGCCTACCTGCTGCGCATGTTTGTGTTTGAGGCATACACCATCCCTACGCCATCTATGGAGAAAACACTACTGGTAGGCGACTTCCTCTTTGTGAGCAAGTTTCACTATGGTGCGCGCATACCTGAGACACCACTGGCGCTGCCGCTGGTGCATCACAGCCTGCCCGGCTCTACCACACAGTCATACCTGGAGTGGATCAAGCTGCCATTTATGAAGCTGCCTGCGCTGCAGCAGGTGAAGCGGTATGACATGGTCGTATTCAATTTCCCCGCAGGGGATACCGTAGCGCTGATGAAGCAGGACCGCACCTACTATGACCTGGTGCGTGAGGCAGAGTACCAGCTCAAGCAAGAAGGCAATACCACTACCAGCCCGATAGACCGCGTGAAGGAGCAATACCAGACGGAGATCAAAGCGCGGCCTGTAGACAAGCGTGAGAACTATATCAAGCGCTGCGTAGGCGTGCCGGGAGATAAACTCCAGATCAAAGACGGCATCCTGTATGTCAATGACCAGAAAGCCTTTGAGCCGGAGAATGCATACCTGCCGTGGTCAGTGACCTTCGCCGACAATGTAGAGCTGAATGAAGAGAGCGCCGCGCGCTTCTGCCAGGACTATACTGCCGAGCTGATGGGCCAGGAGGCGCACAATTCATTTGTCTTCCGCCTGACCAAAGCGAATGCT
This sequence comes from uncultured Chitinophagaceae bacterium, assembly GCA_964537475.1. GTDB lineage: Bacteria > Bacteroidota > Bacteroidia > Chitinophagales > LD1 > UBA1941. The sequence goes on from CAZIBY010000002.1 coordinate 486,068, forward strand.
GAAAGGCTGAACGGGGTATCAGGTATCAAGGCCGTGCGTCCGTACTTCTACCCGGCAGACAATAAGATGTTCCCAGTGGCCAATATCTTCCCAAATGATTTCAAGTACTACCACTGGAATATAGACAACTTCGGCCCGATATGGCTGCCAAAGAAAGGTGATGTGCTGACGCTCAATGACAGCACGCTGGATCAGTACCGCCGCCTTATACAGATATACGAAGGCAATAAGCTGGAGGAGAAAGACGGCAAGATATACATCAACGGCAAGGAGACCACACAGTATACTACCAAGATGGGCTACTACTGGATGATGGGCGACAACCGCCACAACTCTGCAGACTCCCGCTTTTGGGGCTTCGTACCGGAAGACCACATCGTGGGCAAGGCCTGGTTCATCTGGTTTAGCTGGGATAGCAATGCACAGGACTTCCTGCACAAAGTACGCTGGAACCGCCTCTTCACAAACATCCACAATAAGTGGGCACCGAAAGATTAATACAATAACATAACGCATCTAAAAGCCCCGGTATCTGCCGGGGCTTTTATTTTAGTAGCTTTATAATGCTATGAAGATTTTTCTGCGTCTTATCATCTTCATTACTCTCACGCTGCTCACGCAGGTGGGTGGTGTGATCTACCTGCTTTGCTGGCCACTTTATAGCCTGATAGAAAAGAAATCAGCTAATCGAGCTTTAGGCTTTATGCTAAAGTTCCTCTCCTTCCTCATCATCTATTTTGTACTAAGTGCTACGGCAATACCAACGCTGGCAGGCGCCTTCGGCCGCGTAGCGCTACCGGTCTTTGGCAGTCATGGTATCAGACCTAATAGTATCATGACCTGTCTACTGAATCGCCATTATGTGCGCCGCTCACTGCTCAATGTACTGACCGATGTGGCCGATAAGCAAAAAGAAAATGGCATCTCGCTACCGCTGCGCTATTTAGATGCAGGATTTCCTTTTGTCAATGGCTGGCCGATGCTGCCACACCTGAGTCATAATGATGGTCGCAAGTTGGACCTGAGCTACTACTATCAGGATAAAGAAAATTCCAAGGCGCTCACCGGTACGCCGGCATGGTCCGGCTACGGTTTCTGCGAAGCTCCGGTGAAAGGAGAGGTAGATATGCCATGCCAGTGTGAGCAGTCAGGGCACATACATTATAGCATACTTCGAAAGTTATCTTCTGATGCTTTCCATGAAATATATAATGTAGATGCTGGTGCTACCGCTACACTGATCCGGGCACTGGCTGCTGAGCCGTCTGTGTCAATGATCTTTATAGAGCCACATCTAAAGCATAGGTGGCAATTGGATGATGTAAGTAAGATCAAATTTCATGGATGCCATGCAGTCAGACATGATGACCACATACACATACAGATCCGGTGACTTCAGTGATTGTATTTGCGCAGGGCCACACCACATACCGCCAGCAGCACACCCGTACCCAGCATGACCGCGTGCAGCGCCTGAAAGTCCCGCACCATCAGCACCTGTACCGCTATCCATCCCACCAGTATCGCCCCCTGCAGCAGCACAGCCCACAACGCATAGCGATGTGACATAAGTACGAATGCTATAGCCACCAGACTAAGCACGCCATTGCATATGAAGAGTATCAACCCGGGTAGAAAGAAGTCGCTGAACGGAGAGTAGCGCAGGTACTCCGCAGACATGTGCAGGCCGCTGCCATCCGGATGCAGCATAAAGGACAAACCACCATATAGCGCGCCGATGCCATTGAAGAGCAGCAGGATGACGGCAGCTATTTTCAGGATGATTTTCAGCATGGTCGTATGACTGCTCAAAGATAAAACCGCCGTAGAAAATAACGCTGACATCTGTCAGTGAAAAGCACCTCTGTGCTCATCATGATTGCTGCGCGTTTGCTACTTTAGCCGCATGAATAAAAAAGAGCGCGTTGACTTTATCATCCACAAGCTGGAGGAGCTATATCCTATTGTGCCCATCCCGCTGGATCACAAGGATGCCTACACCCTGCTCGTGGCCGTGCTGCTCTCCGCACAGTGCACGGACAAGCGCGTGAATGAAGTGACACCCGACCTCTTTGCCCTGGCAGATACGCCAAAGAAAATGATGAAACTAGACGTGGAGGAGATACGCGAGATCATCCGCCCCTGCGGCCTCTCTCCTACCAAGTCTAAGGCGATCTCCGAGCTGTCGCGCATCCTCATGGAGAAATATAAGGGCGAGGTGCCACAGACCTACGAGGAGCTGGAGGAGCTGCCCGGTGTGGGTCACAAGACAGCCTCTGTGGTCATGTCTCAGGCATTTGGCTATCCGGCCTTTCCCGTAGATACGCACATACACCGCCTCATGACCCGGTGGAAACTGACCAATGGCAAGAATGTAGAGCAGACGGAGAAAGATGCCAAGCGCCTCTTCCCCGAGGGGCTATGGAATAAACTGCACCTGCAGATCATCTTCTTTGGCCGCGAGTACTGCCCTGCGCGCGGTCATGATCCTGAGGTGTGCCCTATATGCTCCAGGATCTAGACGTGAGATGTGAGACTTGAGACATGAGACAAAAGCAAGCTCTTCCGGCCCCACCTTATCTCTGCATTGTATTATCTCATGTCTCATGTCTGAAGTCTATTTTATCTCTATTATTGTAGTCGTCTCAAATCTCATGTCTCACATCTCAAGTCTCATTCAATGAAGATGAACAAAGTCGACAGCCCGTGGCGGATCAACTCCAGCGAGCTGAAATATGCCAACCCCTGGATCAGCATCACCGAGCACCAGGTGATCAACCCATCCGGCAATGACGGCATCTATGGTGTGGTCCACTTCCGCAACTATGCCGTAGCTATCATACCACTGGATGAAGCGTACAATACCTGGATCGTGGGCCAGTACCGCTTCCCGCTGGACAGCTATGAGTGGGAGGTAGTAGAGGGTGGCTGCCCTGAGGGTACCTCTCCGCTGGATACGGCTAAACGTGAACTGCATGAAGAAGTAGGCCTGCAGGCAGAGCACTACGAGATGATCCTCGAGATGCAGCTCTCAAACTCTACGACTGATGAGGTCTCTTATAGCTTTGTGGCAAAGGGGCTCTCCTACATAGGCGAGAAGCCTGAAGAAGATGAAAAACTAGCTGTGCGCAAGATACCTTTTGAAGAGCTGTACCAGATGACCATGCGTGGTGAGATACGTGATGGCCTGGCAGTAGCCACCATCCTGAAAACTAAACTCCTGATAGAAGCCGGCAAGATCTAGTCTTCGCCATAGTACTCATATGTGCGCGTCTCTATCACCGAGTCGCCGACCTTTGTGATGCGGCTGGAGACACCGTTGAGGTAGTCCAGCTCATAGACATACTGCAGCGTGTAGGCACCACCTGCCCCATTGTATGTTTCCGTCTTCTTCAGGTTTTCCGATGAAGCGCCGAGAAAGGTCTTGCCGAGATTTTCATAGCCCAGTGTATTGCCGGTGCCGGTATAGAAGGTACGTCTGATGGCATAACTGCCTGATGGGGACGCGACCGTATCATAGACATTATTGCCTCCTGAGATGGTATAGGTAGTATAGTTATCCGCATGGGCGATATCAGCCAGAGCGATGCGATGGCCGTCTGCATCGTAGGTGATGGTGTAGTCAGTCTGCAGGCCGCCGGTCACCGTAGAGCGGTAGGCAGTCGCCCTACCCTCCGCATCAAGACGATAGATCAGTGTATAGCCCACACTGCCGCTCACAGCGTGCGTGTACGTGATGGTATCAGCGGCATAGGTGTATTGCTCTACGGTATCACACTGGGTGATAGTGGTCACGCGGCCCTGATCATCATAGAGATAATTTACGACGCAGGAGTTGCCGTCTATGGCCATAGTTTTGACAAGGCCGGGGCCATCTACCCGTGCGGCCTTGCGGCAGGCAGATATAGTGACGCACGATATAACGGTGAGCGTGAGGTATAGCAGAGTGCGATGCATGGCATTTAAAACTACAGCATTTGTCGCACCTGTGCAATCGCTACACCGCGGTGAAAAGCATCATAGCGTATTCGCCACCCATATATTGATTGAGATATAGTACGCGGCGTATAGCTGCGGGTGTGGCAGTGGGCAGCATAGCAGCTGGAATGCGCTGCTCGCGCAGGATACGCGCCGCCAGCCACGCACCAAAAGAAGATGAAGCACTATACTCGCCCGTCAGGTGCTTGTAGTATGCCGCAGGCACAGGGGCCAGCAGGTTATCTTGCACCGCCAGCAGCAGTTGATCATTCGCCACACAGCCACTGCGGCCACTGATCATGAGATCCAGCTCTGACACACTCGTGCCACAGCCGGATAGAAACCGCTCCACCGCGGTGCTGAGTTGAGCGGCGTCCCTGATACCGAAGAGAGTCTTGACACCATCCAGTGTAGCATAGGCATTGTCCGTACGCTCAGTGCCCAGCGCGATAAAGGCCGCCCCCTCTCCTTGTATCGTCCCTCGCGTACCGGAGGCGTAGAGGTCAAAGTTGCGCACTGTTTCTTCCTTGTAGTAGCCTACCCGCTTAGTGATATTGTAGTGATGCGGATCTGTCTCGTCAAAGCCTCCTATCAGCATCCGCTTCTGCGGTGCATCTGCTATCTGCATCATCGCATCCAGCACGCCACTCTCAAAGGAGAATGCGCGGTGTACGTAGGTCGTATTATAGTTAGTGCACCTCAGGGAGAGCGCTATAGCGCCGGAGAGTGCATTGTATGTACTCTGTGTGAAGTGTGTCGGCGTCAGGTGCTGCTCATTATTGGCCAGCATCTCCTGTAGGAATTTGATCGTATCATCTGCACAGCCGTAGCCCGTACCTGTCAGGATGCCGTCAGGCATAGCAAGCCCGGCATCTGTCATGCATATCTTCGCAGCGCTCATACCTATGCGGATGATACGGCTCATGCGGCGCAGCGCCACAGGATTGATGTATTGCTTGAAGTCGGGCGTGACGCTCTTCAGGATATTCTCCTCGTAGTGTACGGGCTCATCCAGAAATGTAGCATCATCCCACGTAGCCTGCGGCGATACAGCCCCCACGCCCTGTATGTAGTAGCGCAGGCTCATGCGTCTTTCACTTTTGAGAATAGCAAAGAAGTATTGGTACCACCAAAGCCAAATGAATTGGACAAAACTTTTTCTATGGGGTCGAAGTCTATATCGACCATTTTGCTAATCGACTCTGCGATCGGCTCTATCTCCAGCTCTTCCATTTTATTTTTAAAATTAAGATTGGTATAGAACCTATCATGCGCTATGGCCAAAAGACTAAAGACCGCCTCCAGGCTACCCGCAGCAGCGAGTGTATGCCCCGTGTAGGCTTTGGTAGAGCTGAATGGTGGCGGGTGTGTACCAAAGAGCCTTTGTATGGCCATACCTTCTGCCAGGTCATTATTCTCAGTAGCAGTGCCGTGGGCATTGATATAGCTTATATCAGAGGGTGAGAGCCCTGCCATCGTGATGGCCTGCTGCATGGAGAGCAGCGCACCGTCACCATTGGGCGAGGATGCGGTCTGGTGAAAGGCATCATTCGTATTAGAGTAGCCTGTCAGCTCTCCCCATATCACGCGACCATCTCTGGCCAGTGCCTCACTCTCCAGTACCAGATAGGCCGCCGCCTCGCCGAGGTTGATGCCTTTGCGTGTCTGGTCAAATGGCCTGCAGGGTTCGCTATCGAGTATCATCAGGATCTTAAAGCCATTGATGGTGAATTTGCACAGCGCATCCGCACCGCCACAGATCACTCTATCGAGGTGACCGTGCTTGATCAGTTGCGCGCCGAGGATGATAGCATTGGAGGAAGACGAGCAGGCTGTGCTCACGGTAGAGATGTAGTCGTGGATACCCAGGATCGCAGCCACTTTCTCCGTATGATCTGCGCTATCCAGCGTGTCTGCATACTGAGTGAAATCTCCTACAGCTTTCGGGTCTTGCAGCTCATGAAAGTAGCGCTCAAACTCACGCATACCGCCTGTGGTAGTGGCAGAGATAAAGCCGGTACGCACTCCGTTGTCTTCAGAGGTAGTGATACCCGCATCACGGATAGCTTCCTTTGCGGCGATGATAGATAGCAGAGTAGTACGTGTCAGCCCCGTAGCATCGGGCAGGCCAGTCATAGCGGCCAGCTCTGCATCTGTCAGGCTCACCTCACCCACCGGCATAGACGCGTGCTGCGAGTGCAGGTACTGCATAGTGCCTATACCTGAGCGCTCCTCCAGCAGTGATTGAAATGCCTCGGCCACATTGTGGCCTATAGCAGAGATGGCGCCCATGCCTGTCACATAGACGCGTGGCATTATGCTGGTGGATTGGCAGCAGCCAGTGCACGCTGCTCAGTGATGTACTCTGCTATGGTCTTTACACTGTGAAATATCTTGCGGCCCTCCTTAGGGTCGGTGATCTTGATCTGGTAGTTTTTGTCCAGCAGTACGATGATCTCCAGTGCGTCTATGGAGTCGAGACCCAGGCCTTCGCCAAACAGCGGCATATCATCAGCTATATCATCAGGAGTCATGCCCTCCAGATTGAGGCGCTCTATCAGTTCTTTCTTAAGGTCGAGGATGAGAGAATCCATCTTTCGCTATTAGTTTTAGAATGGCGAAAGTAGGAAACAAAACCTAATCAGGATGTCGGGAAATATCGGTATATGTAGGCACAACAAACCTGTGCGGCGGCTCTTCACCATTTCTGAGATTCTTTTACCGATAAACCGGCAAAAAAAATCTCTATCCTGGCGAAGGGCCGGGTCATTTGAGAGGCAACCGAGGTGGCGAAAGAAGATCGGGTTTTTGAACTGGGCAGAAGGGTTAGAGCGCTGCCCGGATGATCAAAAAGAAACTACCCGTTCATTCTGTTGCGCAGCATCACTCCACCGAATGATGCCATTACCACGGCTATTGTCACGATGAAAATCAACATATCACTAGACATAGCTCAAAAATTTTATACTGCAAATATAAAGAATATTTCACTTTTCCAAATTTTTCGAGGCAGAAATTGGCGGAATAATCAATGAAAGCAGGGCTTTTTAAGATGTTTTTGCCAAAATGTGAAATATGCGTTTCACCACCATTTATTCACACCGTATTTTTGCATTATTCCGTCATTGGATTACCTTCGTCGGGCTTACTAAAATTTCACTCATGAATTTACACGAATATCAGGCGAAGGAACTTCTCAAGAAGAACGGAGCCGTCATACAGGAGGGTATCGTAGCCACTACTCCTGAGGAGGCTGTAGCTGCAGCACAAACACTAAAGGAAAAATACAACAGTGACTGGGTAGTAGTCAAGAGCCAGATACACGCCGGTGGCCGTGGCAAAGGCAAGATACAAGGCACCGACCAGAACGGTGTGGCACTGGCCAAGAACCACGATAAAGTAAAGGAAATATCTACCAATCTGCTCGGTGGTACACTGGTCACGATACAGACCGGCGCTGCGGGCAAGAAAGTAACAAAGGTACTCGTAGCACAGGATGTATACTATCCGGGTGAGAGCGAGACCAAGGAGCTCTACATCTCCATGCTACTGGACCGCGGTACGGGCAAGAACGTATTCATCTACTCTACAGAGGGCGGTATGGATATAGAGGAGGTAGCTGCACACACGCCTGAAAAAGTGCATAAGGAGTGGGTAGACCCATCTGTAGGATTACAGGACTTCCAGTGCCGCAAGATGGCATTCAACCTGGGCCTCTCAGGCAATGCTTTCAAAGAAATGGTCAAATTCATCAAGGCGCTGTACAAGACCTATCTCTCTACCGATGCGAGCATGGTAGAGATCAACCCGTGCCTCAAGACGTCTGACAATAAGATACTGGCAGTAGACTGCAAGCTGGGCCTGGATGACAATGCACTCTATCGTCACCCTGACCTGCTGGCGCTGCGCGACCTGAATGAAGAAGACCCTACCGAGACCGAGGCTGCTGATGCAGAACTCAACTACGTAAAGCTGGACGGCAACGTAGGCTGTATGGTAAACGGTGCGGGCCTCGCGATGGCCACTATGGATATGATCCAGCTCTCCGGCGGCTCTCCGGCCAACTTCCTGGACGTAGGTGGTACTGCCAATGCAGAGCGCGTGGAGAAGGCATTCCGCATCATCCTGCGCGACCCGAATGTAAAGGCTATCCTCGTCAATATCTTTGGTGGTATCGTACGCTGCGACCGTGTGGCGCAGGGTATCGTAGATGCCTACAAGTCTATAGGTGATATACCGGTGCCGATCATCGTGCGCCTGCAAGGAACGAACGCTAAGGAAGCAAAAGAACTGATAGACAAGTCAGGCCTGCAGGTCCGCTCTGCTATCCAGCTGAAGGAAGCTGCAGAAGAGGTCAAGAAAGCACTCGCGTAAATGTTGTGACAGTTGCCCAGTGGCAGCTGTCTGGATATAAAAGATCAAAAGCCGGAGTTAATGCTCCGGCTTTTTTATGCCCTGCAGACATCATGAAAAAGGTCATCCCCGAAAGAGGATGACCTGTAGCTTTGTCACTTTATACGTGCATTATTTGATCACCAGGCGCTCTGTGAGCCTATTAGTACCCTGGTAGTCGAGCAGATAGACACCAGTGCTCAGACCGGAGACGTCTATTGTAGCCTCTCCCGCCTTGCTGAAATTGACAAATACATTCTGCTCACGACCCTGTGTATCGTATACCTTGACGCCAGGCTCGTGATCCTCGCCTGCGTAGTACTTCAGTGTGACCTGCGTAGTAGCGGGATTTGGAGAGATGCGGATATGCTCTTCATCTACCTCGTCTATACCGGTGGTCTCATCGGTCTTGCAGGCAGTATTAGCATAGTACCATACGCCGCCACTCTGCAGGCACAGCAGTTCCCTGGTAGTACCATCCTCCAGCATACTATTGACCCCTACAGTAGAGCCTGATGACATGCCACAGCCGCTGACGGCAAAATTGTTTGAATTGACGTCACCTGTGAAAAGCGGGCTGCTGACAGGAGAGCCGCCCCCCATAGGAGAGATAGCAAAATGAGGCTTATTGCCAAAACAGGCAAGAGCACTGATATAGTTGCCAGCAGTAGTGACAGAAGCAGGCGTCTGAGTGACACTGGACGGAGTGCTGGAGCCCGAGGCTATCCTTATCAGATTTCCCGGCGCATAATGTCCGGGTGAGTAGGTTACATTCTGGGTCAGGTATGCCCAGGTGAAGACGCCGCTGGAGTTGTACAGGTACTCGATGCTGGGAGCGCCTGCCAGGCTTGTGTTGATACCCTGGCCGCCTGTAGGCGCACCAGTACTGGCCAGGCCTTTAATGAATAGGCCATTGCTCGCGCAAATATTCATGTCCCACCGTGACGCTGATGACAGCCAGACAAAGTTGAAAGCTGTGACATAACTAGGAGTAGTACTACTAGGATTGAGCGTCAGAGAAGACCATGCAGTAGGCGCCGTGTTTTGCGAGTACCTGATATCATAGCCACTGCTATTCCCCCGCTGTATTACGAAAACATAGCTTCCTCTCGCACCCAACAGGTATTGCCCAGCTACAGCCAGAGCCGGAGAAGGGGATACATCTGACCATAAACCAGTGCTGAGATCGCACCTGTAAACTTTTTCTGATGTACTCGTGGTAGTGCCCACCAGCGCATACAGATAATTGCCAGAAATGGCCAAGTCATAGATATCCCAAAAATATTGCCCGGCGCAAGTTCCAGAAGGCCACGTACCACCCGGAGGTAACGAACCACTTCCATTATATACTGTCCATGAGTTGGAGGTAAAGCCGGACTTGGCGATGCGATACACACCGCTGTAGGTGGTAGACACATAGTAGTAGTTGGCATCTTGCACAGCCTTCAGCGCTGTGGTAGGGCCACTGCCACATGGCTCCGTTGGCCAGCCCGATGTTGGCCCTTGCAGTATTTGGGCAAAAATAGATGTCGAAAAAATGATGGCCGTAGCCATAGAGAGGATAATCTTCTTCATAGTTTAAAATTTTAGTTTTTCTGATTAGATCCGCATCGCTACGTGGTCAGGCGTAGTGCGATGTATCACACCGCAGGCGCACCGCTCATGAGCGGCTGCCTGCTATAGCGCGTGTGAAGAGAGCTTTGGTGGTCGTGCGGTTTTGGTTCTTTTCCCGTTTCTGCTTTTTGATGTGGTGAAAAAATATTGATCAGCCGTAGTGATACGGCATAGTTATATCCATGCTGATGTTTTTATTTCAAAATGCCAGGTATGTGCATACCGTGGGTAATGATGAAATGATCCATCAGTGAGCCGAGAGATACAAAGTACCCTGAGCCAGAGGTGAGGTTTTGTAAAACGCTAAATGATATACCGGGAAAACGGATGCTATGCCAGATAGCTGCCATACCGGTCCTGGGGATACCGGCGTGTTTTGATAGGTATACATAGAGATCGGGTCATCTCCTATCCAAAAATAGGAATGTATAAACAAACGACCAAGAAAAATCAAATATAAAATAGCCTTGTGGATAGAATTAATACTGGCTTGATGTCTCGGTATCACCTCATGGTGAAAAAGACTCCTCCCGCACAGATCTCACGAGTAAATAATTCACTCAGTCCCGCGCAAACAAATACAGAAACAGGACCCGCGAGTAGCGCAGTATGAGTGGCAGCAACACCAGCAGCAGTGCCAGGGCTATGCCAAAGGAAACCATCAGGTCTAGCCGGAAAACGAGGTAAGATACCAGCAGAGATACGATGAGCAGCAGCATCACGAGGGGATAGCTGACCCACATAGCTCCGAGATAAAAACCAGGCTCTATCTGTATATCCCGGCCGCACACAGGGCATGTATCAGGCATATCCAGCAGGCCGCTGAGGTGATAGTGGCCCGGATGGACAAAGAGGTCACCCTCATGGCAGCGAGGGCATTTGCAGTGGAGGATAGCGGATGCCACAGAGGCCGGCTTGAGTGGAGGCATTAGCTACTGCTTGTACATTTTATTTTTGTGGAGGGCACCGGAGGAGTACCGCTTGCGGTAGGCCTTCTTTTCAGAGTCTACCTTCTTTTCCACAGCTATGATATTCTTCTGATTACGGGTCACTGTGAGCGGAGGCCCTGTCAGGTCCATCTCCACTCCTCCCCTTTTGACTGTGAAAGTCACGTCTTTAGTAGAGTTTTTGTCAGAGTATTTCTCCAGCATGCTTTGGAAGTTCTCCTTGGTCACCGGCTTGCCATTGATCGCCACGAGTATATCGCCCTCCCGCATGCCTATCTGGTCCAGTGTCACATTGGTCACATAGTATTCCTTGCTGGCCTTTGTATACCTGTACTGTGCATTGACGAAGAGGCGCTCGGTGTCTACCCGCTGGGCTTCATATTTCCAACCGAGGGTAGAGAGGTATTCATTGTAGTCTACACGCAGGGTATCTTTCACATACTTATCAAAAAAATCCTGCACCTCAGGATAGGAATACTTGACCATCTCAGTGATCACATTTTCATCTTTGAGCACATAGTTGGCCCGCGCATTATTTTTGATATCCATCATCACAGACTCGAGTGTCTGCTCTCCTTTGCTCAGCTTCATGATGCGCAGGTCCAGCATCATGGCCATCACTGCACCTTTGTAGTAGAAGTTCTGGTAGCCGCGTTCGTTGCCGTCCAGGTAGCACCTTTCACTTTCGTCAGTCAGTGAGTACGGTTCGTAGAAAGATGCCAGGCTGATCTTATTTCTGATCTCAGTGATAAACTCCTGCTCTGTCAGGAGTTCTTTGCGATACTGCATCAGCAGCGAAAAGTATTCTGTGAAGCCCTCGTATATCCACAGATTGCCCGTCTGCATTTTGGCGCGCAGGTTGAGCTTATTGGTCATATCCGTCTTCATATTGATCGGCTCGAAGAGGTGAAACAACTCATGTGATGCCGTGAGCTGCAGGTCACGCAGTAGCTTAGGACCATCACTGCCCTCCGAGAAGTAGTAAACAGAGGATGCAGAGTGCTCTACAGCGCCATACTCATCCTCTTTGCGCACTCCGTTTCGCGAGGGATCGGCATAGTGTACGAGAAAATAATAGTCCTTGACATTAAATCCTCCGCAGAATGCATCCGCCCCTTCACTCACAGATTGAAGGACCCTGGATATATCCCTGACCCTGACCCTATCATATTCGGACCACAGGCAGATGTGATAGTGTGTTTTGCCTACTATAAATCCGGTCTCCTTTTCCCTGTTGTACATCACCGGATTATCCAGCAAGGCCAGATAGCTGACCACTGCGGCAGTATCTGTACGACCAGCAGGGCCGAGGCCGATAGCCGAATGGCCATACATCGAGTCCGGGCGAATGATCTCAAGGCGGTAGGGTGAACTTTCGTAGCCCTCCACATAGCCTGCTACTGCATGAAAGTTGATAAGAAAATGCTTGCTCCTCACAAAACTGGTCCCTAGCTGCCTCATCAGTATAGACGGCTCCTGATAGTGCCATGAGTCGTGTATGATGTATTCAATACGGCTGAGGGAGCGGGCCTGATTTATCTCAAACTCATTGAGCGAGAGGCGGGTCACGGTCAGCTCATGGCCCGCGCTGTCCAGGGCCTTAACGCCGGAAAGCAGCTTACCGGTCTTTAGCTCAGAGATGCAGCCGGGTACATTAGATGGCAGGACGAAACGTACTTTGTCAAGGTCCAGATGCGGAGATAGTATCTCCACTTTCAGGCTAAAACTATCTGACTCATTGAGATTCAACCGGATAAGAAAAGCATCACTGCCGGCGTAAGACGATAATGTCCACATCATCAGGCAGGTGACGACAAACGCTCTCAGGTGGATGTACAAGTGGTACCCTTTTGTCAAGTGGACAGATTGATAAATCTAAATTAAAATTTGCCTCTATAAAATATAAACGCCTTTATTAAAATTGTATTACAAACTGAATGTCGTAGATGTCGATACCCCAATGGATGACGCGCACAGACCTCCTACTCGGTCAAGACGCAATAAAGAAGCTGATGGATGCACATGTGCTGGTGGTAGGGCTGGGCGGCGTGGGTGGTATCTGCGCTGAGATGATAGCCCGCTCCGGCGTAGGCCATATGACCATAGTAGATGCCGATGTGGTAGAGGCCAGCAATAGAAACCGCCAGGTACCGGCCCTGGTGAGTACGGATGGCCAGTCTAAGGCGATGGTGCTCGGCGCGCGCCTGCTGGATATCAATCCTGACCTCGACCTGACCATTATTAACGAATTTATCAATCCGACCAATACTCCTGAGCTGCTGAAAAGCACTAAATTTGACTATGTAGCCGACTGCATAGATACGCTGACCTCCAAGGCTAACCTGATCAGGGAGTGCTATGAGCATGGTATACCTGTGGCCAGCTCGATGGGAGCCGGTAGTAAGGTAGACCCTACCCAGGTCAAAATATCAGATATCGCCGTAACATATAATTGCAAACTAGCGTATCATGTCAGAAAAAGGCTACACCGCTCCGGTATCCGCAGGGGTATACAGGTAGTGTGGTCTGCTGAGAGACCTGCTGAGAAACGCATGATAGTGACCGAAGGAGGCCCTAAAAAGTCCATAGTAGGTACGATATCGTATATGCCGGCTGTATTCGGATGTGCTATGGCCAGCATAGTGGTCAGGAGTATCTATGAGTGATTGTGTAGAATTTTGTGTTTAGTGCTTTAATGATATAATGAAAAACTTGCTCCCCTTATTCTTTGCGCTGATAGTGTGCCATGTCCTCTCTGCCCAGACCGTGACCAAGACGAGCTATGCTGTAGATGAAAACTCTGTGATACGCGACTCGACCGGCCATCGCCTCACCAAGCTCGAATTTTACCAGGTGGTCATGTCCGGCGAGTATCAGTTTAAGCCGGTCAAAGATGACAAGGGCATGATCAAGGAATTCACCCTGGTACACGTCAAGAAATCTGAGAACAATACTAACCTCGCTGTTATCTCATCCACCAGTACTGCACCGGCCACCGGCCTAAAGGTAGGCGATGATGCCCCTGAAATATCAGGTACAGATATGACCGACTCCGTCACTTATGACCTGGCGGACCTCAAAGGCCGCAAAGTGATCGTGCTGAATTTCTGGTTTAGCACCTGCCGGCCATGTATAGACGAGATAGAAGATCTCAATCGCCTGCAGGAGCGGTATAAGGAGCGGGCGGATATCGTCTTTATAGCCCCGACCTTTGACTATCCGGAGATAGCAGACAGCTTTATGGAGCGGCATCCATTCAACTATGCGGTGATACCGGAGGCCTATGAGGCGGTGCGCATGTACAAGGCTGTAGCCTTCCCGCTCAACGTGATCATCGGGCTGGATGGCAAGATAGCCTATATATCTGCCGGCGGCCTGCCGGGCATAGAGTACCTGATGGATAAAAAGATCCGGGAGCTGCTAGGTATGCCTCAGCGAGACCCCTATCAGGCGCACTGATCAGTACTTCAACTCTTTATAAGGGGATTTTTTCAGCTCTTCAAACAGTTTCCTGCATTTCGCATCAGCACTCTGGGCATTCAGCGCAAAGAGCCAGAAATTCTCATAGTCTCCCTGGTTCATGGCCAGCTGCATCGTACCCTGAGATTTATGCTCGGCTATCTCCCAGTTGACTACCACCTTGTAGTTGAGCCTATTCAAATAGCCAAAGGGCGTAGACACATCAAAGCGATAGAGCGCCGTATCTCCCACCACCTTCGTTTCTTCATATTGCTTCAGCTCGGAGAAGTGAGTTTGAGCGGTATCAGTCTTTGACGAAACTGTCAATCCCAGTATGACCGGCCTGTCAGTGACTTTCAGGGATTTCACGGCAGCGAGAGCGAGCATAGTAGCGGCTTTGTGCCCACCATGTGTCTCAGGCACAGGCAGCAGGCAGAATACGAAGTCATAATGCTCCTGCGTGAGCAGCTCATGGAGTTTAGTTGTCACCTTGAGTACATCCCAGGTGGTATCCAGCGGCTCGCGCTCGTTCAGCCCATAGTGCGCATCCTTCTGATCCAGAAAGTAGATATGCCGCATGCCTATGATCTTGCCCGCATTGGTCAGCTCCTGCTTGCGGATGCGTGGCAGGTTGGCCCGGCCCACGGCAGGGTCTGTCAGGTCCAGGCCGTAGTATTCATTGCCGAGGGTAGAGTATTTGTAGCCGGCTTCCCCGTTAGTTAATACGCATTGGTCCACTGTGCCGTGCAGATGATGCGTGATCTTGTAGATCACAGCGGCCATACCCGTCTCATCATCCGGGTGGGCGGTGACTACGAGTACTTTGGGGCCTTCTTCCTGGAGGGTGGAGAAAGAAGTGGCGGTTTTGGTCTGGGCTACCGCTGCAAAGGAAATTATTACGGTGATAAACAAATGTACAGTCCTCATGTGAGATCTCTTCTTCATTAAAATATGCGATTTTGTTTGATATGTACTATGGCTACTACTATCACTGTTTCCTCATCAGTCTCGTAAACTATCATATAAGGAAACCGAAAAACTCTGATGCGTCGAAAATGCTCGCTACCCCTTACAAATCCATATCTCTCCGGATCGTGAGTGATACTGGAGTAGCAATCCTCGATCTCTGCGATAAGTTCCTTACCTAGATCAGTATGCTGTTTTTCGTACCAGTTATATGCCTGTGATAATTCGCGCAAAGCTTCAGGCTGAATCAATAATTTGTATTTCACAGGTCAGAAATATTGCCATTGATGATCTTTGCTTTTGCCTCATCCCAGCTCAAAGCCTTGCTCAACCCATTGATCCTATCTTGCCTTCTTTTTTCAAACTCCTTTAACTCTTCGCTGGTAAACTCGTAATCATCATCGCCGATGTACTCCTTTGCCAATGCAAACAGCAGCTTCAGCAGCTTTTCATCGCCATTATCTACATATCCGTGAAGCTTCTCCCTGATCACTACTGTGTTCATAATCTCTTTTTACAAATTTACTTACTAAAATCCATTTTCCTGCTATTCTTGGGCGCAGGCGGAAAGGCAAAACCATTGCCGTCAAATTATTATCTTCGCCCCGCAAAAAAAATCAGGATATGGCTCTCCAATGTGGTATCGTAGGCCTGCCGAATGTAGGCAAGTCGACATTGTTTAACGCGATCAGCTCCGGCAAGGCGCAGGCTGCAAACTTCCCTTTCTGCACCATAGAGCCCAATACAGGCATGGTGGTAGTACCGGATGAGCGCCTCAATAAGCTCGAAGAGCTCGTACAGCCGCAAAAGGTGATCCCAACTACGGTAGAGTTCGTAGACATAGCAGGCCTGGTGAAGGGTGCGAGCAAAGGCGAGGGCCTGGGCAACCAGTTTCTCGGCAATATCCGCACAGTAGACGCTATCGTACACGTGGTGCGCTGCTTTGATGATCCTAATATCATACACGTAGACGGCTCGGTCAATCCGCGCCGCGACAAGGAAGTTATAGACACTGAGCTGCAGCTCAAAGACCTGGAGTCTGTAGACAAGAAGCTGGACAAGCTCAAGAAGCTGACCAAGACCGGTGACAAGGAAGTGCTCAAAGGCATCGAGGTGCTGACCATATACAAAAACCACCTGGAGACCGGCCAGTCGGCCCGTACCGCCCCGGTGTCTGATGATGACAAGCGATTCATAGAAGACATACAGCTGCTCACGGCCAAGCCGGTGATCTACGTCTGCAACGTGGCCGAGTCTGATGTCAATACCGGAAACCAGTGGGTGGAAGAAGTACGCCAGGCTGCCCAGGAGGCCAAAGAAAATGCCGAGGTGATCATCATCTCTGCGGCTATCGAGTCTGATATAGCCCAGCTGGAGACCAAGGAGGACCGCGATGCCTTCCTGGCTGATATGGGTCTGAAAGAATCCGGCCTCAATAAGCTGATCCGCGCTGCCTACAAAGTACTCGGCCTGGAGACCTACTTCACCGCAGGTGTCAAGGAGGTACGCGCCTGGACGATACACAAGGGCTTCAAAGCGCCGCAGGCTGCCGGTGTGATCCACTCTGATTTTGAGAAAGGCTTCATCCGCGCGCAGGTCATGTCATACGATGACTTCGTCAAGTATGGTTCAGAGACCGCCTGCCGAGAGGTAGGCAGGCTGCGTGTAGAGGGTAAGGAGTACCTCGTACAGGATGGAGATATCATGCACTTCCTCTTCAATAACTAAGAAGTCTTTAGTAGTAAGTATTTAGTATTAAGATAATACACAAATACCCTCCTATGCTGACGTTAGACTTCGATCCTTTTCCAATGCTGCAGACTGAGCGCCTCGTACTGCGCGAGATAGGCTATCTCGATGCGCAGGAGATACATGTGCTGCGCTCAGACCCGCGTATCATGGCCTACCTGGACCGCGACCCTGATGTATCAGTAGAGGCTACGTCCGCTTTCATAAACCGGCTGAAGGAGACACAGCAAAACCGCGAGGGCATCGTCTGGGGCATCGCCCTGCAGGGCAAGCGCAAGCTCATAGGCACTGCAGGCTTCTGGCGCATAGATGCAGGCCACCGGCGTGCCGAGATAGGCTACACCATACATCCCGACCATCAGGGCCGCGGCTATATGCATGAGGCGCTGCAGATCATACTGGACTATGGCTGGCAGCGTATGAACCTACACTCCGTAGAGGCCAATGTCAATCCCAATAATACCGCCTCCATCCAGCTGCTGGAGAATAATGGCTTTGTGAAAGAAGGCCACTTCAAGGAGAACTGGTACTACAATGGCAAGTTTCTGGACTCGGCTGTTTATTCGCTGCTACGCAGTATTAAGTAGTTAGTATTAAGTATTAAGACAAATACAGCATACTATTTCAAGTCAAAGAAGTGGTCCCAGTATTTTTTGTAGCGCGGACTCTTTTCATTCAATGGCTCTGTAAATACTGTTGTCTCCTCATTGCATATGCAGCTATCAGCATTGATACTATAGCTCAGGACACGGCCTTGCGGTAGCTTATCTATTTGCACCTCGCTGAGGAGTATCAGAGCAGTATCCCGCCAGATGTATGCAGACCTACCCGCATTCCCATCTACTCCTTCTGAGGTTACCCATATCCTGTTGTGCGCGGCGTCTATCTTATAGCCGCTGCCCGTTGTCGCAGGGCTGACCTTATCCGGTCCACAAAAGAACTCCCCGCCATAAGCCCAATAGCCGGACGGAGCATAGTATCGGTATAGCCGGTGTCTGCCACCCCTGACCAGCGTACCCGTGCTGCTGAGCATGATCTCCAGATGCGCAGCATCTGTATCTGTATTGACATAAGAAATGAACTGCACGCCAAAGGGCACCGTAAACTTTCTGGCAGCTTTCCATCCGTTATCATAGCTATAGATATCGAGTACAGCACTATCGTCATTTACATTCCTGCACGACACGGCAAAAACATGCGTGGTATCTATGAGCCTGCCTATAGCGAGATAAGGCGAGTCGAGCACTTCGTATATAGTGCCCGAATCGCGCTCTGTCGCCACGTACGGAGCCAGCCTCCCTAGCGAGTCCGGCAGGCTGCGCGCCATAACCAGATAGGCCGCATAGATACTGTCAGGGCCACGCTCAGAGATAGTATCTGCCTGCTGTATGCGTGGATGGCAAGCACCCAGCAGCAGGCATATGGGCAATATGAGAGTGAGGTACTTCATGCCGTGCAAAGCTACTTGCTATTCATAATTGAATCGTAGTTGATCCTGTCAAATGCTACATCCATATTGCCGTCCAGTGATTTGCTGTTGTGCGCATTGATCTCAGGTACATCGCCTAGATTTTCAATAGGCATCATCATGACGTAATTAGAGCCATATTCATGAGGCCAGCGCCAGAGTTGCATTTTGTTTGAGCCGCCAAGCATTTTGATCTGAATGGTGTCTGTTGACTTCCGTTGCTCATCAGCCACGACGTAGGTCACAATATTACCAGACTGCTGACCGCTTTTGTAATACAATAAGTTAAAACCATTAGGTATCCATACGATAGCGCTGTCTGTCACTACCATTTGCTCACTATTGACCCGGTCGCCGACATTGGCCATCATGTACTGGCCTTTATAGCTGAAGACCTGCACATAGCTTCCTGTCATGGCGGGCAAAGGATTATGCCGTAGAATACCAGAATCAAATTCCATTGGCCCAAAGCCATTCGATTCTGACCTTAATTTGTCCAGTCTCGCCGCGCTGCGGTCCAGATAGAGTATCTGCTCTACAGCTTCTCCCTGCTCCACCACGTGATGTACAGCCAATAGCTCGATGGAATCTTTTCCGGTTATCTCCCTCAAGCGTAAATCGTGTATAGAGTCGAACAGGTCGCCTTGGCGCGGATGTGTCGCCGTAAAGGTTATTTCATTATTCATTTTGCCTTTGTGGTCACCTGTGCAACCACAAAGCACCATGAGCGGCAGAAATATTAGTAGTACATGAGGTTTCATATCGGTAAGGCTTCTGCAAAGTAGTTTCCAACTACGCCTCCTGCATCGCCTTGGCGCCGACACGCTTCTGCTTGTACTCCATAGCAGCCTTGATCAGGCCTATGAAGACAGGATGCGGATTCTCCACCGTAGACTTCAGCTCGGGGTGAAACTGGACACCCACAAACCACGGATGGTTAGGCACCTCTACGATCTCCACAAGGCCCGTATCCGGGTTTTTGCCGGAGGCTATCATGCCTGACTTCTCGTAGGCATCCAGGTATTCGTTATTAAACTCATAGCGATGGCGATGGCGCTCAGAGATGTTTTCACTACCGTACGCTGCAAATGCTTTAGTGCCTGGCTTCACCGTACACTTGTAGGCGCCGAGGCGCATCGTGCCGCCCTTGGCGCTGATCTTCTTCTGCTCCTCCATCATGCAGATCACCTGATTGCCTGAGTCGGGATTCATCTCCGTAGAGTGTGCATCGGCCAGGCCCAGCATGTGGCGGCCCCACTCTATCACCGCCATCTGCATACCGAGGCAGATCCCGAGGAATGGGATATTATGTTCGCGCACATATTTGATCGCAGCTATCTTGCCCTCTATACCACGGCTGCCAAAACCCGGTGCGACGAGTATGCCATCCAGATGAGAGAGGGTGTTTTCTATATTGCCCTCCTCCAGGTCCTCAGAGTGGATAGACTCGACTATCACCTTGCAGTTATTGGCCACACCCGCATGGATAAAGGATTCAAAGATCGACTTGTAAGCGTCTTGTAATTCGATGTATTTGCCCACCAGGCCTATGCGCACCTGAGAGGTAGGGTTCTTCAGCCTTTGTATAAAGGTCTTCCACTTATCCAGATTAGGCTCGCCTTCTATCGGTAGTTGTAGCTTGCGCAGGACTGTCTGGTCCAGTTTCTCCCGCTGGTACTCCAGTGGTATGTCATAGATGGTCTCCATGTCAGAAGCCTGTATCACCGAGTCATTGCTCACATTGCAGAAGAGGGCTAGTTTGCGCTTCAGGTCGTCAGACAGTGGATGCTCGGTGCGGCACACGAGGATATCCGGCTGCAGGCCGTATGATTGCAGCTCCTTCACAGAGTGCTGCGTCGGCTTGGTCTTGAGCTCCTTGGCAGATTTGAGGTATGGTATCAGGGTGAGATGGCACACCAGTACATTATTATGGCCCAGCTCCCAGATGATCTGGCGCACGGTCTCTATATATGGCTGCGCCTCTATATCACCCACGGTACCGCCTAGCTCTGTGATCACTATATCATACTCGCCCGTCTGCCCCAACAGGAGCATGCGGCGCTTGATCTCGTCTGTGATGTGCGGTATCACCTGCACGGTCTTGCCCAGATAGGCACCCTCGCGCTCTTTGTTTATCACATATTGGTAGACACGGCCGGTGGTCACGTTATTGGCCTGAGAGGTGGGCACATTCAGAAATCGCTCATAGTGGCCGAGGTCCAGGTCGGTCTCAGCGCCGTCTTCCGTCACGTAGCACTCGCCGTGCTCGTAGGGATTGAGCGTACCCGGATCGACATTGATATAGGGGTCAAATTTCTGGATGGTAACGCGGTGCCCGCGCGCCTGCAGCAGCTTGGCCAGCGAGGCGGCAAAAATACCTTTACCCAACGAAGAGGTCACCCCTCCGGTCACAAATATATACTTAGCCATGACAGCAGTTTTTTATTGGTTTTGTGACTAAAGATGGGGAAACAGCCCTCTCCTCAGGTGAGAAGAATGAAGACTGGCCTGTGTGGCCGGGGCGTCCGTCAGAAGGGCTAGCGTTTGCTCACCGACTTTGGTCATGCAAAGCTAAAGAAATTAATCATCACATCCTAAGTGCGGGGAAAAGGTGTGGATATTTTCGGGGGACGCAGGACGAGGGACGAGGAGAAATACAAGACAAAGAAATGACGGGGCGATGAGAGGATGGCTAGCCTGTCAAAAATGGATATTCCTCCTCCTGCTCACCAGCAGCCTGTATACTAGCACCAGCAGGCCGAAGAAGGCAAACTCGATCACGCAGGCCCACTCGGAGGTGCGCAGGTCGGGCAGGGCATTGAGATAGCTGAAGGGGATCACGTTATCCAGCAGATAGTTCAGCGCGTCGTGCATCAGCGGTGTTTTGTAGAAGATGACCTCCTTGTGAAAGGCGTCTGCCGTATGCAGCACTATCCAATCAATATCCGGTATCAAAGAGAATACTATAGCCACTTTATACTCTCCCCAGAACATATACAACAATACCAGTGCTGATAATGCCATCAGCACCTGATAGCCCAGCCAAAACGGGTCTGTGAAATCAGTAGTAGCGGGGTGGTATGTGATCAGTCCCAGCTTGTCAAAGATACCGTGCAGCAGCAGCGCCAGAATAATAGTGAGCGGTATGCTGACACCCCGGTAGTGGCGCCACCGGAAGATCCGCCCGAGGACCACTCCCGCCATGATATGTGTCGGCTCCTGCATCGCGGGGGCGAAGATATTTATTTATGATTGTTGATTTATGATTTGTGATTTCTATAGCGAACGATGACAGATTTCGGATGTGAGATTTCGGATGTCGGCAGCTTGGTCATCTTAAATAACAAATTGATACCCTATTAGATAGAATACCACCTTGCAGAAATCAAATATCCGAAATCCGAAATTACCTAACTGCAAGTACCCATCTCCATCCAATCAGAAACCAACGATCAGAAATCATAAATAACAAAGCGGAGCCTTATAGTAAAAGCTCCGCTTTGCCGAAATCCGAGATCGTACATCCGAAATCACTTAGAGGTTGATCCCGCCGCTCGCCTCTATGCGCTGCCCGCTGATCCAGCGGCCACCCTCGCTGCAGAGAAAGGACACCACCGGCCCTATATCCTCCGCCACTCCTACCCTGCCCAGGGCGGTGACCTGGCCTAGGCGCGCCTTCAGCTCAGGATTGCTCCGTATCGCGGCATTGTTAAAGTCTGTCTCTATCGGCCCCGGTGCTACGATATTGACCGTGATCTGGCGTGCGCCAAACTCTTTGGCCCAGTACTTGGTCAGTGTCTCTACTGCGCCTTTCATAGAGGCATAGATCGCGTAGCCCGGATTGGCAAAGCGCGTGGTACCGCTCGATATATTCACGATGCGGCCACCGTCATTGATCAGCGGCAGCGCCTTCTGCGTCAGGAAGAAGACACCCTTGTAGTGTACATTATTGAACCGGTCAAAGTCTTCCTCCGTAGCCGTGGTAAATGGGATCGTACCGCCTATACCCGCATTATTGATCAGGAAGTCAAACCGCTCCGCACCAAACTTGCTGCCCAGCAGCGCCTGTAGCTCCGCCAGAAATCCGTCAAAGGACTGCGTATCGCCCACATCCAGGCGCAGCGTGGCTGCACGGCGGCCCGTGGCCTCTATGGCAGCGGCTACCTGCTCGGCTTCTTCTTTCTTTGATACATAGGTCAGGATCACGTCGTGTCCGTCTGCGGCCAGGCTCTCGGCCATATTGCGGCCCAGGCCGCGGCTACCGCCGGTCACGAGGGCTATCTTGTTTGTATTGCTCATGTGTTTAAAATTTTGAGATGCAAAGATGCATGCATCGTGGTTCAAAAAATGGTGACAGTTTCAGATTAAATGGTGACAGTTTCAGTTTTTGCGTAGCGGACATGCTCCCGGTATTGCTTGGGCGTCATCCCTTCAAATTTCTTGAAGAACTTGGTAAAATTGGACGGGTCGTAGGTCAGGCGCATGGCTATCTCGGCTATGCTCTGGTCGCTGCCGGCCAGCAGCTCCCGGCTGATATCCATGATCCGGTTCTCAAAGTAGTGGCAAGGACTATTACCCGTTGTGAGTTTGACCGTATTGCTCAGGTGCGTGGGGTGTATGTGCAGGATGGCGGCCAGGTGGTGTATCTCATACATATCCGTGGCGCGGCCTACCAGTATATCATCCAGGTGGCGGTCCACCTCCCGCTGAAAGTCAGCGGTGATCTCTGCCTGGCGGGCCAGTATCTTCTGTGGTATCTTGGGCATGGGAGTGCGGTATACGGTGTAGACGTATCAGCGGTAGCTATATTGCCACAGGCCTACTGCCCGCCGCTCACACGCTGATAGTACGCACCTGCCATCTGGTAGTTTGGAGAGATATTGAGTGCGCGGCCCAGTGCATTCAGGCCCTCATTGCGGTGGCCGGTAGCAGCGTAGGCCAGGCCCAGGTAGGTGAGCGCGATCTCATTATTCGGATCGTCTTTCACCGCAGCCTCCAGGTGGGGTATAGCGCCCATCACATCGTTCTTCTTCAGCAGCTCTATACCTATGTAGTCCTCCTTGCTTTCGCGCTTCACTATGCAGGCTATCACGCAGCCGTCCACTTCTATCTTGTGTATCGTACCCTTCGGCGCAAAGAAGCCCTTCTTCATCATCTCAGGATCTACGAACTGTGGCAGGAATACCGCATAGTCCCAGTCCTGCTCATTGCGCTCGCGGTAGCGGATGTAGTGAGACATAAACGGGCTCTTGTCCATCTTAAAGCACTCATTCAGCTCGCCACCATTATTAGATACGATCACCTTGGTAGAGTCATACGGCACGTTCTTGACAAACCAGTCTGCGGCCGGCTTGGCGCTGGCAGCGTAGTAGTCTATGTTGTAGTCGCCATAGGTGCCCTTCACGCCACCCACCAGCTCGTTAAAGTACACGTAGATCACCGGGAAGTTTCGCACGATAAACGTAGCCGGCAGCAAAATGCCTATAGCCAGCACACCGGCTATCACATAGTTCACCGCCTTAGGCTTCACGATGCGGAAGAGCGCCTCAAACACCAGTGCTGCAAACACCGCGATACCCGTATAGGTAAAGTAGCTGTGCCTCCAGCCATTGAGCAGGGCAGAGTTCTTGTAGATGATCCAGAAGAGCGGGAAGGCTGATACAAACAGGATCATGAAAAGGTAAAACCCGTTGAAGGTCTTGCGCAGCCATGGCAGCAGCGCGAGGCCGAGGAAGAAGGCCAGCACCACGATAGCCGGTGAGGTAGCAGAGATGTAGTATGGATTGTAGCTCCACGGCACCTCATTGGACCCTATCACCTTGCCATCAAAGAGGACACTGATCACCGTAGGATACGATGACTGTACGGCCAAGGCATGTAGCGGCTGTCCTATCGGATCGCGCAGCGCCGCAGGCCAGGTGATGATGCCTATGATCCACGCACCTACAAATATCACTACGATACCCACCAGCAGGCGCTGGTAATACTTAAAGTCAAAACTGAGCAGGTGGCTGCGCCATTCATCATTCATGAGCAGGCTCAGACCTACGAAAAGGATGGTATATGGGAAGAGCAGCAGGCCACCCACACGGATACTAAATGCCAGGCCGATACCCACCATAGACAGGATGATGGTGCGCCAAGTAGGCCGTGGCAGCTCACTGACCAGGCATAGCAACGCATACACAGCCATCATATACCCGGCTGCGAAGGGTGGGTCCTTCGGATTATTAAATGACTCGCCCAGTATACGCGGGCTCACCAGCATAAATAGCATGGCGATCAATCCCGCTCGCCAGCCGCCTATCTTGTATGCAGCCATTCCGCAGTAGAAGAATAGCAGGAACGTAAATACCGTGAGAATAAAGTGACGCGTCTTGTAGGGGTTCACATCTACATTTTTGTAGATCGCTGCGGAGGCTACCTCCAGCATCGGGCCGTAGTTGAGCAGCAGGGTCGCATCCTCACGCTGGTTTGGCGTATAGCGGAATACGGAGTCGTTTTTGCCAAAGGTAGAGAGATAGTCGTAGGACAGGTCACCCAGGTTGCGGTGCGTGATCTCATCACCACTCGGGCCAAAGTCACTACTAAAAAAAGGCCTGACGATAAAGATCAGGACTGCCACCGCTATGAATGCATACTTGAATAGCTTCTCCTGGTCTGCTGAGAGCAGGTTGCTGAAATCTATCAGAGGCTTGCTCTGTGCTGCAGCTTTTTTAGCAGCGGCACGTGCCGGGGGCACTATCTTCTTTTCCTTTGCCATAGAGAGGGTTAATCATTAAAACACTCAAACACAATATTGCGGCTCTTGTAGTAGGTCAGGTACGGAGAGTACGCCTTGTAGCGGGGAAATACCTGGCTGATCAGCCCTGCGTATTCGCCCTCATAGCGGATGCTCCGGCCACGATCATATTTCACAAAGAACTTTTCTATTGCGCTCATATTCTCATACTTGCCCGGGTCGTAGGTGACCAGGCGGCCGCCTTTCTTCAGGGCCTGCTTGGCCAGGTGCAGCAGTGATACTACGATAGGGTCATCCAGGTGGTGCATCACACCCGTAGCGATCACGATGTCAAAATTCTGAAAATCCTTGATATTCTCCTCCGTCAGGATCATGTGGTAGAAGTGCATCTTAGGGTCGTCCTTGAATAGCTCCTTGGCGTACTCTATATACACGCCCTCACCGTCAAATCCGTAGTATTCAAAATCCTTGCAGTACTGACGCAGGTGGTGTATGTACTCTCCGGTACCACAGCCTATATCCAGCACCCGGCAGCCATCGAAGGGCTTGATGTAGTCTGCCACCATTTTCTCGCGGTACATCTTAGCACCCGCTACCCACTGTACGAGGTTGTATACCCACGGTGCGCTGATGATGCTGTGGATGCCGCTTTTATTCTCTGCCATTCAGATGAAATTCGTTTTAAGACCGCTAAAAATAAAAATAAGCCTGATTATAGCATTGCTTTAGATTTTGAAGTTTAGTAGCCTCCCCCTTGCAGCTACTATTGTTTACCCTGACTATTTAAAAGTCAGGCCCAATTTTGATAAATTGCATTGTAAACCTCCTATGTGAAACATTGCTATCTTCTTATCCTGCTTTTCTGCGCTCCGTTACTCACTTATAGTCAGCGAGATACTACTTTTTGGTTTGCTGTGCCTGAGGTCTCGCGTGCCCAAGGTATCTATAGCACAGATCTGGACACGGCCATCTACCTTAGGATCACTGCCTTTGGTCAGGCCACCTCAGTGACGGTGACCAAGCCCGCAGACCCGACCTTCGTACCTATCATCAGAAATATAGCCGCCAATAAAACCGCTACCGTCACGCTGACGCCTTTCAAAGAAATACTGGAGTGCAAGCCACCGGATCAGGTACTGGACTATGGCCTCAAGATCACGGCGACCAATCCTGTATCCGTCTACTACGAGCAAGCCTGCACCCTCAATCCCGAAATATTTACACTGAAGGGGCAGAATGCACTCAGCACTTCTTTCTGGATACCGGGGCAGGATGCCATACCAAACCACCCCTATACCCCGACGCCCTACAACTCTTTTGACATCATCGCTACAGAAGATAATACGAGCGTCACCATCACCAATACCCAAGCTATCACAGGCCACGCGGCGGGCAGCACCTATACTGTCACGCTGAATAAAGGCCAGACCTACTCAGCCACTGCGGTCACGCAGCAGATCAGCGGCCACCTGGCCGGCTCCAGAGTGACCTCATCAAAGCCGATAGCTATCACGCTGAAAGATGACCTGCTGGATGGCAGCAGTGTGTGGGGGCTGGCTCATGACCTGGCAGGCGACCAACTGATCCCTGACAATGTAATAGGCACCGAGTACATAGCAGTGCGGGGGGGACTCACCTCGCCGTATGACAAAATATTTATCCTGGCTACACAGAATAATACTACGATCACCCAGGATGGCACCCTGCTGGCCACTATCAATGCGGGGACCAACTATTCCTTCTTCATGAATAACCCCTCTACCTACATCCAGACCAATCAGCCCGTCTATGCAGTGCAAATGAGCGGCCTGGGGGCAGAGGTGAGTTATGGGGTACTGCCGCCTATCGTATGTACGGGGTCCAATGCGGTGGCCTATGTGCGCTCTACCACCGACCCACTTTACATGATGCTACTGGTGAGAAATGGCGGACAGGGCAATTTCAGGTTTAATGGGAGTACTTCCATCCTTCCGGGCTCCTCATTTGCAGCCGTGCCGGGTACGGGCGGTCAGTGGGTATCGGCTAAGTTTCTGATCAGTACTGCAGATCTGCCCAAAGACAGCGCTGTGATGATCACTAATAGTACGAACCTCTTTCACATGGGTGTGGTAAACGGCACCTCGGGCGGCGGAGGCAATTTTGGGTACTTCTCTAATTTTAATTCATTTGCGGTCACAGCCTCTAATGTGGTTCTCCCTTGTGGCGATACGGTCTACCTCCATGCAGACAGTATAGCAGGTGCCACGTATATCTGGACAGGCCCCGGTGGCTATACAGCCTCTGTGGCCAATCCGGTGAGAGTACATATCACCGCAAGTGATACCGGCACTTATACCCTGGTCTCCTCCTACAATGGCTGCACCGGTACATCTACCACGCAGGTCAGCCTGCAGACGGCGGGGGTGTCTTCCATTTCCCTCGGCAGGGACACTACCTACTGTGGTTCATTTACCTGTGCGCTCAGTACCGGCCATGCCGCCACGCACTGGTCTACCGGCGCAGTCGGGCCGCAGATCACGGTATCGGCTCCGGGCCTGTACTGGGCAGAGGATAGTACTACATGCGCCAGGGTGCGTGATACGATCATTCTCAGCACTGCAGTCCCTCCGGTGGTCTCGCTGGCCGCTGACACTACCTACTGTGCGGCGTTTTCACGTACGCTGTCTGTGGCACCGGCCACCGGACTATGGTCTACAGGTGCCAATGCTAGTGCTATATCTGTGTCTGCTCCCGGTACCTACTGGGTAGCAGTGACCAATCAGTGTGGCTCAGCCCGTGACTCTATCGTAATATCGCGGATACTGCCGCCGTCCGTGCATCTCGGCGCAGACACTACTATCTGCCCCGGAGGTACACTCATCCTCTCCGTAGCGCCTGATACAGCGCTCTGGTCTACCGGCGCTACCAGCACCCAGATCACCGTGACGGATACAGGTACGTACTGGGCTGAGGTGACCAACTGTGCCGGTACGACCCGTGACAGCATAAGGCTGACCATCACTGCTCCGCCGTCAGTGGCACTCGAGCCGGACACCTCCTACTGCGGGCCTTTTACGCGAGTACTGTCAGTAGCGCCGCAGACCGCGCAGTGGTCTACGGGAGCTATAGCGCCGCAGATCACAGTGTCTGCAGCCGGCCTGTACTGGGCAGAGATCAGTAACTGTGTGGGCTCTGTCCGTGATACGATAGTCATTGCTGAGGTGCCATTACCCCGTATCAACCTCGGACCGGATGATACGATCTGCACCGGCAGTGTCAAGGCCATAGGAGATTCTTTCCCGGGAGCTACCTATGTGTGGAATACGGGCGCTATGTCGCCTTATATCGCTATTACACAACCGGGGCAGTACATCGAAACGTCACATCTGAGTGTATGTAGCTGGCAGGATACAGTCAATATCTCATGGCCCTCCGGCAGTGGCATACTGCTCCCCGCAGATACTACGATCTGCGAAGATGATGTACTGACACTGGCCATAGCTACCGGTACAGGCGCAGTATGGCAAGACGGCACCACGCAGCCGTACTATACCGTCAGCACTGCGGGCCAATACTACGTGACCGTGCAGACAGCATGTGCGCCACTATCAGACACCATCCTCGTCCGCACCAAGCTCTGCAATTGTAAAGTGACACTACCCACTGCATTCTCTCCCAATAATGACGGGCTGAATGATAAATACCGCGTGGTCTATCGCTGCCCTATGGAGGAGTTTCATTTTGCCATCTATGACAGGTGGGGCCAGAAGGTCTTTGAAACTACTGATCCGGATACAGGATGGGATGGGATATATAAAAACACCCCGCAGCCGATCTCGGTATATGCATGGATCATGAGCTACCGCGACCCTTATGAGAACCTGGTAAAATCCTTTGCCGGCAATGTGACACTCATCAGGTAAGAACGTATCCGTTACTCCTTGCGGAAAATATGTTTGCGGATAAACTTAGGGCGGCGCTTGGTTTCCTCCAGTATCTTGGCCTGGTACTCGCCTATGATCGCTATAGACAGCATATTGATACCGCCAAAGAACAGTACCAGTACCAGCAATGACGGGATGCCATGCGGTATCTCGTGGTCTATGAAGAGGGCATTGAAAATAACCCAGATGATAGCCAGGAAGGATACCGCCGTGAGGAAGCCCCCCAGATAGGTGAGCAGCTCCAGCGGTACGAAGCTGAAAGAGAAAATCGCCTTGCGCGCCCAGGCCAGGTTCTTGCGCCAGTTATTGGTCGTGACGCCAAACATGCGCTCGGGACGGATATAGTCCACTCCCGTTTGTTTGAAGCCCACCCATGCACGCAGCCCGCGCATGAACTGGTCAGTCTCCGGCATACGCACCAGCTCGTCTACCACCTTGCGGCTCATCAGGGAGAAGTCGCCTGCATCCAGCGGCATAGGCACATAGCTCACACTGCGGAAGACGCGATAGAAGGCCTTATAGAAGAAGGCCAGTGATTGATTGCCCTCGCGCTGAACGCGGCGGCCGTAGGTCACATCATAGCCCTCCAAAAATTTCTGATAAAACTGCTCTATCAGCTCAGGCGGGTCCTGCAGGTCACCATCCAGCAGTATCACGCCATCTCCGGTAGAGATCTCCATGCCACTGAGGAAGGCCGCCTGCGAGCCAAAGTTTCGCGAGTGCTCTATCGCTATCACATGGTGGTCCTTATTCACCAGCTCCTGCAGCACCTCTGCGGCATTGTCCGGAGAGGCATCATTCACAAAGATGATCTCGTAGTCCACGCCTATCTTCACAAAGGTGTCTGTGAGCCGGCGGTACATATATGGCACCGCCTGCGCATCACGATAGCAGGCTATCACAGCGCTCAGCTTGTGGCGTATCTTGTCTTGTACGATCTTCTTCTCATAGAGCGGCTTGGAGTAATCCTTCTGCCACTCGTAGGTGCGCGTGAGGCCATCCTTCAGGCTGGTCTCATTCTGCCAGTGCAGCAGCTCACTGGCCAGCGTAGCATCGCCATACCATTCCTTCAGGTCCCACTTGCGGTTTGGGAAGTCGCCCCACTCAGGCTCCTGTGGAATGTTAAATATACCCTTGATAGTGCCCGCGATATCGCGTATGGTAGTCTTCTTGCCACTGGCTATGTTAAATGATTTACCGCGTGTACGGAGGAAATCGCTATTGGCAGACAGCAGTGTAGCATACACCGCATCATCTACATACACAAAATCGCGCGAGATATCCGGCTGCACCAGCGGGGGATAGCCGGCCTTCATGCCCTTCTCTATCAGTTGCGGTATCAATCTATCTGGCTCTTCATAAGGGCCGTAGATCGAGTAGTAGCGCAGATTGAGCACCGGCATCTCCTTGATCGTGCCGTAAAACTTGATCATCTGTGCCGCAGAGGCTTTGGTCACAGCATAGTGAGAGTTGGGCTGCAGCGGGTCGTCCTCTTTTGGCGCAGCCGCATTGAGGCCATACTCTGACGAGCTCCCCGCGTGTATGAATGCTTTGATAGAAAACTTGCTGGCCATCTCCAGCAGATTGAGCAGACCCATGAGGTTGGTCTCATAGATCAGGTCTACATCAGCCTGCTTGCTATAGGCGCCATAGGCCGCCAGGTCAAAGATCATCCGCACCTGATGCTCCTCAAAGAGGCGCTCTATGTCGTCCTTGCGGGTGATATTGCAATGCAGCACTTGTGATGGCTCACAGTCGTCGAGCCTCCAGGGTATGAAGGGCTTGGAGGTGACGGCATAGACGTCCTTCCGATATCGTGCTATGGTACGAAAAAGGTTGGCCCCTATGAAGCCGCCGGCACCGAATATGAGTATAGGTCCTTGTAGCTGGTTGACCTGTTCCTGTATCTTGTCTTCGAGTGCCAATGGTTTGCCGGGAGATTAGTGAGGTCCAAATATATATAAATGTGGCAGATGGTCAGCGGCGCCTGCCTACAGTTCCAGCAATTTATCCAGCGTATCATCATGCGCGGCCTGTATCAGCTTGGTCAGCTTGGCAGTGTGGGGCACTTTAGTGTCGGGGTTCTCACAGTAGGCGGCTATGGTTTTGAAGGCAGCGATCTCGCAGGCCTTGCTGTCTTTCAGCAGCGCCGGATTCTCAAATCCGTTTTGCACCATAGCAGCCATGTAGATCATCAGCAGTCGTGGATCATCTTTGGTGTAGTACTTACTTATATTAGCTTGCACAGAGTAGGAGTAGTCCTTGGTACCCGTCATCCATCGCAGCAGGAGCCTGTTGGCAGAGGTGATACGGACGTCATCCTCATTATATTTGTGGCCGAGCAAAAAAGCTGCTGCTTCTTTCACACTCGGCTCTGCTTTTTTGTAGTCTTTCTGGCTACGCAGTGGCATACTCTCCCACTCAGTAGGGTCCTGAGCAGATAGGCCGGTAGCAAAAAAGAAGCAGGCAAATAACAGATAAAGAGAAGTTTTCATGGTGTAAGTTTTATAGATTTCTGATTTTAAATGCTATCCCAATATCGCACTGACAGCCTGCAGCAGCCCCTCTCCTCCCAGACCATTCTCTGCCTGGTGCCACTTCTGATCGCCGTAGCGGCCACTCGGGTAGCCGGAGGCGTAGAGCGGTCGGAAGGAAATAGGATTCTTCAGTTGCCCCAGTAGCTGTGATGCCAGCGCCTCGTGCATACCGCACTGGCCCTGGTGCTCTTCTATCGTGATCAGCTTACCGGTGCTATTGATCTTCGCCACCAGCTCAGCGGGTATCTCTGCAAACGGGAAAATACTCAGCGCCCAGATCTCCAGTCCGTCCACCAGCTCAGCAGGCAGAGATGTGATATTTTCCAGTACAGGACCCGTACCTATCACGACACCTTTATCACCCGACTTTATCTTCCTCCACTGTGCGAAAGGTGGTACGTCAGCGATTCTGGCGCCCATATTGAGGCGGAGGTAGTTGGGGTGTGGGTCGGCTACCATGGCGTCCAGTGCCTCGGCTACGTCCGGGCCTGTCAGTGGCACATAGACGCGCATATTAGGCAGCACGCGCATGATGGCTATGTCCTCTATATTGTGGTGTGTAGCGCCCATGATACCGTAGCCGTAGCCACCGCCATTGCCTACTATCTTGACGGGCAGGTCATGCAGGCACACATCCGTGCGTATCTGCTCATACGGACGCAGCGTGACAAACGGTGAAATGCTATACGCAAAAGGCACAAAGCCCTCATGCGCCAGCGATGCCGCCACGGTGACCATATTCTGCTCTGCCACACCGGCATTGATGAAATGCTCGCCATAGCGCTCCTGCACCTTCTCCAGAGCCATATAGCCGAGGTCTCCGGTCATGAAGACGAGATTAGGATGTTTGTCCTTGAGTTCTATTACTGCTTGTGCGAATTCGACGCGCATTGCTGATTGACTGATTTCTTTTAAACAACATTTTATCACAAAGGGCACAAAGAGATGAGATAACAGCCATTTGAGTAAACAGAGAAAACTCTGTGCCCTCAAATTTATTTGCTCTCTACGTTACATAAACTCTGCGAACTCTGTGATACTTGTATTTGATTTCTTAATTATCCTAAGCTCTCCACACAGCTCGCATAGTACCGCTCTATCTCCCGCGTCACGATATCATACTGGTCGTCCTTCATAGGCAGGTAGTGCGAGTCTACCATACCCTCGTAGGTGATCCAGTTATTGCCTTTCACTGTATTGCAGATGATGGCTACCGGTTTGTCGCTCTTGGCTGCTTTCTCCTTTGCATCATGAAAGGCCGCAAAGTCGTGGCCGTTTATCACCATCACCTCAAAGCCGAAAGCTTCGAGTTTTTTATCCAGCGGCTCTAGCTGCATCACGTCTTCTGTCTTGCCAAAGCCTTGCAGCTTATTCCTGTCTATGAGCCACACCACATTTTTCAGACCATGATGTGCGATGAACAGGGCCGCCTCCCAGGTGCTACCCTCATTTATTTCACCGTCTGAGGTGATACAAAATATCTTCTTGTCTTCTTTCTTCAGCTTCTTGGCCAGGCCGAGACCTGCCGCGAGTGAGAGGCCATGACCGAGGCTACCGGTGGCAAAGGGAATACCCTTGATCTTATTGGTAGGCGGGTGCGCGGCCAGGTAGGTATTATTGCGGTAGAAGGTACCTATCTCCGCCTCATCTATCACACCGGCCTCTGCCAGTACGCTATAGAGAGAGGCTGCAGCGTGGCCCTTGCTGAGGATGATCTCATCGCCCTCCTGCCACCAGCCGAAGCGCACATAGGTCAGTATCTCGGCGCACGAGAGCGAGCAGCCCACGTGGCCGGCATTGACCGACTTGTACATCCCGAGGAAACGTTTCTTGACCGAGTAGGCTCTCCGGAGCAGCGTACTGTGTATATCCTTAGCCAGCATAGGGCGCAATATTAGTGATTATTTGATAGACAAAGCCGCCTCCAGTCGTAGTGACAGGTCGCGACCTGTTACTACAGAGCAATCGCGTGATTGCGTACTATCGCGCGATTGCATCGCGTGATGACTATTCCGGCGTTTGAAACGCCATGCAGAAACTCCACGCGTTATAAACGCGCGGAAGTGGGAAAGGGTGAGGTAAGGCGTCTCATGAGTATGTCACTTGATCGCCCCCCGCTTGCCCATCTCTACCGCCTCCATGTGCGTCACCTTGCCGGCATCGAGCGTGAAGCGCAGCAGCGTCTTGACCTGATGGAAACCATGAACGCCCGCCGCACCGGGGTTGAGCACCAGCATGTTGTTGTAGGCAGGGTCGCGCATCACCTTGAGGATGTGGGAGTGCCCGCAGACGAATATATCAGGCGTTTTCTCCGCCAGCAGCTTCTTTGCCCGCGGGGCATAGGCACCGGGGTAGCCGCCTATATGGGTCATGAGTATCTGTAGCCCCTCTACATAGAACCGCTCATCTTGCGCAAAGCGGTACCGGATGTCCTTGCCATCTATATTGCCATAGACGGCGCGCAGGGGCCTGAGCGCAGCCAGCGCATCTGCCACCGCCATATCACCTATATCTCCCGCATGCCAGATCTCATCCACATCGCGCAGGATCTCCAGCGCACGCGGCTCCATATAGGAGTGCGTATCTGATATGAGGCCTATTTTCGTCATTATGGCAAAATAACTATATTCGTCCCAACATAACCAAACCCAATGAAGAGATTCATCTACACTGCTGCCGCTATAGCGCTCATTTTCTCTGCCAGCTCGTGCAAGAAGTGCGTACAGTGCCAGGCCGTAGACAAAAGAGGCGTAGTGGTCAATACCTCCAACACGATCTGCGAGGGCCCTCTGAATGTCAAGAATTTCCAGGACAGGTACCGCGAAAACTTCAAGGACTACACAGTCACTTGTGGTGCCGCTGACTAAGCAGCCTGCCCCGTGCGACGCTCATAGTCTGCAATGAGCCAGTAGTACCACGCCACCCCGATGATATAGAACCCTACGGTGATAAAAATGATATTGCTGTAGCTCAGGCCGCCCTCTCTCAGGATGGCAAAGATCTGCGCACTCGCAAACCAGCTACCGCTCCAGATGGCCGCATTCAGCGCAGAGATGATCTCGCGGTTCTTCTCCCCTACATATTTCATGGTCAGCTCTGACGTCATGGGCGCGGCTATATTCATCAGCGGCTGCCGGATGGTAAAGGCCACCACCGCCACGATGATAGCCCCCTGCCAGCTCCTGTACCACTCTGTAGTACCGAGTACAAACAGCACCAGGATAGATGCCGCCTGAAAGAAGGTGATGGAGAACTTGTACCCCCACCGCGCCTTGATATGCGGCACGAGAAAGGCCCCCGTAGTGACCAGCACAAAGGCAAAGACATTCATCAGGGAGAAGTTCTCCGCATTCATGCCGTGTACGTAATGGAAAAACAGGTTGATGATCGGGATGGTAAAGCCTGCCCCAAAGGCGATCATAAAGGTAGGCAGCAGCGCCCGCACGATCAGCGGCCAGTCATAGTCCGTATGCACATTGGCCAGGGGGATACGCGTGCCGGGCACCTCCTGGTCGGGCAGCCGTCGCGCGTAGAAGACGCCCACAAAGGCCACCAAAGAGAACAGCACCAGCAGGCACTCCACGCTAAAGAAGGGATGCAGGTGCGGCAGCAGCCAGTTGAAGGCGCCGCAGATGATCATGGTGAGGTTGCCTGCGGCAAAGAAGAGCGCGATAGACTCGGTCTCGGTGTCCTTGCTGCCATTTAGCAGGGTATAGGGCATGGCCAGTACCTGTACGAGTGAGAAGGTGATGCCCCAGGCGGTCATGAGGATGCGCACCAGCTCAGAGTTGTGGATATGGATGGCCAGTATCAGCAGCAGCGCCACCAGCGGCGAGAGGATGCTACCCGCCAGGATAAAAGGCTTCAGCCGCCGCCCCTTGACCCAGAGAGCCAGCGGGAGCGCGCAGAGCAGCACAGACAGGTAGCGATTGCCTATCATCGAGCTGATCTCATAATCCCGGTACCCATGCTCCAGCATCTGAAAGTTGAGCTGTAGGGTAAACTCCGCATTGATGAGCTGCAGGCACACATCCACCACGATCAGGTAAAGGATGACACGCGGTATGCGGAGGTATGGCTGGTAGATGAATTTCATCGCGGCAGCAAAGATGTAGGGAATTGCCGATTTGCGAAATGCGAAAAAGCGCGATTGCGGTTTACGGAATTACGATTGACGCTTTATACCCGGCCTTGCCCTTCCTCTGCCCGCTCGCCCAGCAGTCGCTCCAGCCTGTCTACCCGCTCCTCCAGGCGCTTATTCTGGTTTACCAGCAGGTACACCGTATAGACGATACCTATCGGCAAAACGATCTTGACAAATATCACCAGTATACCTAAGATCACGTCCATCACACCCAGTCCGGCCATTGCGTTTTATTTTCAGTAATGTAAGAATAATCCGTGAATGAGAGAGGTGCTCGATAAGTGTTCGATCCAGGTGTTCAAATTGAACACCCACTAGTCCGCTGTCTGTAGTTGTGCGTCCTCGCCAACCACAAGGGTAGCACCTGGATGGCTGGTCGGCGGGGGCGCCAACCAGGGACAAATTGAACATTGAAGAGGACTTCATTATGAAAACCTCAATCTTCCTCCCTAAGTTTCTTTAAATGCATAATGTCCTCCAGATCTTTACTCCTGGCTGACGCATTTTTGTCTTCTATAAGGTCCCTATACCCTAAAAAGTGAATGGGAATTCCTTCCGCTTCTATTGTTTCTTTGCGGCTTTCTGCATCAGAAAATTTAATAGCAGCCTTGATAGAAGGTAGGATATCTAAAGAAAAATCTTCAAAATCAAGTTTGAAAAATGACCTTGTTGGATTTGGCTCCGGATCCTCTGCAAACGCGGCTACATCTTGACCCAGGTCTTTGATGACATTGAGAATCCTGAAATAATTGCTGTAAGTGGGATTATACCACAGGTCGATATCAGGCTTATCTGTCAGTTCTCCGGATATATTAATGGAATGCCTGTAGTAGCCATATAGCGCTACAGCGGTCCCCCCTACCAGCATGTATTCTGCTCCATGCTTTGCCAGCAGCCTGCATATATCCAGCACGCTATCGCTGATATTCCCCTCCATATGTTTTAGTTGCGGGGCTTTGCTTTGATTACTCTGGGTGTGGCGCTCAGCTTTCTGATGAATCTTTCGAAATCTGCATGCTTTTTGACGCTGGCAGATACACTGGCCGATACCTGTTCGCTAGCCTTCAGCTCTTCAAAGCTTGTATATTTTATGGCCCGTTTCATGATCATTATAATCTTATCCAAATATAGTCAAGATATACAGCTTGCACAAAATAACTCTATGAAAACTCCGTGCGCTCTGTGTAGTATATCATTCCGTTCACTACTCAGAGAGTGCAGGGGAAACGCAAAGGACATAGGATTTTGTAAAAAACATCTCCGCCCCTGTTGCCCTCCACCTACTACAGGCCAGGTGCCTAAAATCCGTAATTCTGTAAATCGCCCCAGACTTCCGATTTCGCCGCAAAATCGATGTTACCCTTTACAATATTTGGCTTGACAGTTCGGCTAATCTTTCATAAGCTTGCGAGAGCAAGTGACCATTACCAATTCATCACTAACCAAAACCAACTAACATGGGATTTTTTGATAAGCTCAAGAATGAGTTGATCGACATCATAGACTGGACGGACAATACGAGCGATACGATCGTCTGGAAGTTTCCCCGCTATGAGAATGAGATAAAAATGAACACCAAGCTGACCGTACGCGAGTCGCAGCAGGCGGTATTTCTCAATGAGGGCGTAATAGCCGATGTGTACCAGCCGGGCATGTACACCCTGACCACACAGAATATGCCGATACTGGCCACGCTGAAGGGCTGGAAGTATGGCTTTGAGAGCCCGTTCAAGGCCGATGTGTTCTTCGTCTCTACGCGCCAGTTTGTAGACCAGCGCTGGGGTACCAAAAATCCTATCACCCTGAGCGATGAGCGCTTTGGCATGATAGAGCTGCGCGCTTTTGGCTCTTTCGCCTATCGCGTCACTGATGGTGGCAAGTTCATCAAAGAGGTAGCCGGTACCAATGGCCTCTACACTGCAGATGAGATCAATGGCCAGCTGCGTAGCCTGATCATGACGAAGTTTACCACGGCAGTAGGCAATGGCAACTTCCCGATAGAGAAATTTGCGTCTAACCTGGAGGAGCTGAGCACGATGGTGCAGGAGAAGCTGAATCAGGATTTTCAGGCCTATGGTCTGACCATTACGAAGTTCCTCATAGAGAATGTCTCTATGCCGGAGGAGCTGAAGAAAGAGATCTTTGACTACTCCCGTCTCAATAAACTGGATATGCAGAAGCTGGCGCAGTTTCGCACTACGCAGAGCATACAGACCGCCGCGGCCAATGAGGGCATAGGCGGTGCTGGTATCGGTATAGGCGTAGGCGTGGGCCTCGGCAATATCGTAGCCAATAACTTCAACCAGGCACAACAAAATACGAATACGCCCCCTCCCCCGCCGCAGCCGATGGCTTTCTTCACAGCGGTGAATGGACAGCAGTCAGGGCCATTCAGCCTGGAGCAGATCGCGCAGATGGCGCAGGGCGGCTCCTTCACCCGTGAGACCCTGGTGTGGAAAGCAGGCATGGCCGCATGGGCACAGGCCGGCAATGTGGTGGAGCTGAATAGCGTCTTCAGCCAGATGCCTCCCCCACCGCCACCGGTAGGATAATCTGACGCCTATGAGACGCTGGCGCTATCTCGCTATCAAAGTACTGCTGCTGCTACCTGTGCTGCTGCTCAGCGCCACAGCGCTATGGACACGCGCCGGTGGTGCCGGCGGCGGAGGTGGTGGTGATAGCGGCGGAGATGACTTCGCAGGAGATATCATAGGAGCCATCTTTGGACTGATACTGGAGCTGGCCGTAGACTATCCGCCCTTTGGCATCGCGCTGGTGATCACGATAGTTATTTTCTGGCTGATCATCAGGTATTATAATAAGAAACCCAACTAACCTAAACTCAACTCAACGTCAGTGAAAAAACTCAAGCGCGCTACATACAAGATCGTTATCGCATTGCTCCCGGCAATGCTTTTTGCATTGGACGTCATGGCCCGTGCCGGCGGTGGCGGTGGCCGCAGTCGCAGCGGTGGCGGCGGTGGTGGCAGCTATCACAGCAGCGGCGGCTATCACAGCTATGGCGGTGGTAGCGGTGGTGGCGGCAGCCTGAGCGGCGGCGAGATCGTGCTGGTGCTGGTGGTGATCGGCATCGTGGTGATCTATAATTATTACAAGAATAAAGGCGGCAATGAAGCCGGCAGTCAGGCCTATGTAGCGCCGTCTACGCCTGCGGCTTCTTTCCCGGAGGGATTGACACCGCAGAAGGTAGAGAACTCCTTCCGCACGATACAGGATGCCTGGCAGAATAAAAACCTGAAGGATGCACGCAAGTGGATATCAGATGGCGTGTACCAGCGCTATACGGCGCAGTTTGCCATGATGAATAAACTCTCCCAGGTCAATAAGCTGAGCAATATACAGGTGCGCGGCCTGCGCCTGGCCAAGGTCAATAGCGATGGCAAATACCAGACTGCAGATGTGGCCATCAGCTTCCGCATGGATGACCGTTTTATCAGTGATAAATATCCGCAGTTCAATGAGTCATTCGTAGGTGATGAGGCTACGGAGTACTGGACCTTTATCCGCCGTGGCGATGTGCAGGCTGACAAGGACCTCTACAATACGACCAACTGCCCTAACTGTGGTGCGCCGTTTGAGACGGAGATGGGCGAGATCAGCCGCTGTAGTGGCTGCGGTACGCTGACCAATAGCGGCGCTTATGACTGGGTGCTGAGCGAGATCACGCAGGAGGATGACTACTCGCCTAATAATAGTATGGTGAAGGACCAGCAGCTCGCAGCGCTCACGCAGCATGATAGTCTCTTCGCCGTGCAGCGCGTGGAAGATGTGGCGAGCAATGTCTTCATGCAGATCATGGAGGTACTCACAGGTGATAGTGACAAGAAGCTATCGCGCTTCGCTGATAAGGATACGGCGGCATCTATTCTGGCAGTGAAGAAGCAGAGCGGTGGCTTCATCTTTGACCGTCTCTACCTGAATGATGTCTCACTCACGCACTATGATACTGAGGGTGAAAGGCTGAACCTGCACTTTGACCTCACGGCTACCTACCAGCGTGTGCGCGCCAATGGCGCTAAGCTGGAGCTGATGGATGGCGATATGGCTCCGCATAGCTTCTCTATTACGCTGTCGCGAAACCTCAAATCGCTCCAGACACCTGAGAAGGAAACTGTCTACAGCTACGAGTGCCCGAGCTGCGGCGCACCGTACAATGATACCACAGATGACGTCTGCACCTACTGCGGCGAGCCTGTGATAGACCTCGATAAGAACTGGGTCTTGACAGGTTTTAACATGGGCTGACAGCTCCGGCGGGAATGCCCGTGAAGGCCTGTAACAGGCCAAAGGTGAATTATTTAAGGAAACTTTCGCAGCAGATATTGTATTTAAAGACAACCCTGCCGTGCTCAGCTTTATATCTGATAATCTCTTTGCTATCTGTTTTTGAAGTATCTTTCGGGAATGAATGAAAAGGTGCTCCAGTTGCTCCTGGCAGATGATGACGAAACAGACCGCGAGCTCTTTGAAGAAGCGCTGAAAGCGGTGCCTCATGATGCGATCTTGTACAAAACGACCAACGGCGAGCAGCTGATGGACTACCTCCTGCGGGATGGTATGTCCATACCGGATGCGCTCTTTCTCGATATCAATATGCCGCGCAAGAACGGCATCGAGTGCCTGGCAGAAATCAAAGATGATGCGACACTGCGCCATATCCCTGTCTTCATCGTCTCTACCTCGCTCGATCCTGATGTGGTGAAGCGCGTATATGAATATGGTGCCTGTGGCTATGTGCGCAAGCCGGGCAGCTTTAAGACGCTGATCGCTACGATAGGCCACGCTTGTGACCTGGTCGTATCAGGTGCCTGTGACAAGCCGCCCTTTGAGCAGTTTGTGCTAAACGAAAAAATATGATCTCAGACCCAGTATCCGCTACCCACTCCCGCACTCCTGACTTTGCCGAGGTGGTCAGGCAGGCACCTATAGGCATCACGATCTTTCGCGGTCCGGACTTTGTGGTAGAGATGGCTAACGATACCTACCTCGCTATCGTAGACAGGCGCGAGGACCAGTTTGTAGGCAGGCCGCTCTTTGAAGTACTCCCTGAGGTCAAGGATTTTGTAGAAAAGCTGCTGACCGATGTCTACCGCACAGGTAACCCGTATTATGGTTTTGAGTTTCCCGTCACACTGCGCCGGCATGGCCGCGAGGACCAGACCTATTTCAATTTTGTCTATCAGGCATTGCGTGAAAATGATGGTACTATATCAGGCATCATAGTAGTAGCTACGGAGGTCACAGAGACGGTAAAGGCGAAACAATTACTTAGTGAAAGCGATAAGCAGTTCCGCAGCGTATTCATGCAGTCGCCTATCGCTATGACCATCTTTCGCGGGCCTGAGTATGTGATAGAGATGGCCAATAATGTGCTGTATGAAAAAATATGGCGACGCAAGCCCGATGAGGTACTGGGCAAAAAGCTGCTGGATGTTTTCCCGGAGCTGAAAGAGCAGAAGTTTCCCGAGCTGCTGCAGGAGGTGTACACCACCGGCCGCATACATCAGGAGAAAGAGGCCATGGCCTATGTGCAGGGTGGCGACGAGATGAAGAAGTTTTACCTCGACTTTGAGTACGCACCGCTGCGCGAGGTAGATGGCACCATATCAGGCCTCATGGTCACGGTGAATGATGTGACCGACCGCGTAGAGGCTCGCGCCAAAGTAGAACAGGCCGAGCAGCGCCTGCGCCTGGCGGTAGAGGCCACGCGCCTGGCCACCTGGGACCTCGACCTGACTACGGACGTCATATCACATTCCCCGCAGATGGCGATGATATTTGGCCATGCACCCGAGGTGGTGATGACCCACCAGCGCATGGTAGAGCAGGTGCATCCTGATGATAGTGCGCTGCGCAATGCTGCCTATGTCACTGCTATGGAGACGGGCTACTACTACTATGAGATACGCATCCTGAAGCCTGGCGGTACTATGGGCTGGATACGCACACATGGCAAAGTGGTCTATGACAACGACCGCAGGCCTGTGGCGATGATAGGCACGCTGCGCGATGTGACCGAGGAGAAAGCCTTCCAGCAGGAGCTGGAGCGCCAGGTGCGCGAGCGTACCGCGCAGATAGAGCAGAAAAATAAAGAACTGGAGCAGATGAATGCCGAGCTGAAAAGCTTTGCCTATGTATCCAGCCATGACCTGCAGGAGCCACTGCGCAAGATCGAGATCTTTACCAATCTGATAGCCGAGACAGAGACAGGCAGGCTGACCGATACCGGCAGGAAATACTTTAGCAAGATACAGTCGGCCTCGCGGCAGATGCAGCGGCTCATAGAGGACCTGCTGCAGTATGCGCGTACCAATACTTCTGAAAAGTCCTTTGAGGAAACAGATATGAATGCGCTGCTGCAGAGCGTGACCGCCGAGTTGCAGGAGTCCATCCAGTCCGCCCGTGCTACCATAGATAGCACTGACCTGGGCACACCGCGTATAGTAGCCTATCAGTTTCGCCAGCTCTTTACCAATCTCATCAGCAATTCACTCAAGTTTAGCCGCATCACTATAGATCCTGTGATCAGCATCAGGGCAGAGCAGATAGCAGGAGACCTGTCAGACAGCCACCGCCCGGATCCGCAGCGTCAGTATTACCACCTGAGTATATCGGATAATGGTATCGGATTTGACCCGCAGTACAGCGAGCGGATATTTGAGGTATTCCAGCGCCTGCATAGCAAGTCAGACTACAAGGGTACAGGTATCGGCCTCGCGATCGTCAAGAAGATCGTAGAAAACCACGGCGGCAAGATCAGGGCCACAGGTTCACCCGGTGCGGGAGCGCGCTTTGATATCTACCTGCCGCTGTGAGTAGGCAAGGTCTATTGGTCCTTCTTATTGATTTGCTGCAAAATTTCTACATCAGCTTTATCCTGTGGCCTAGCCGCAATAATCTTTGAAACGATAAGATCATCAAGGTGGAGAACAGGCACTTGCATTTCTGCTATCGTCATTATCTGTTTGCGCTCATAGGCTTTTTCAAAATCTACACCCGGCACTTTTGTCAAAAAATCTATCCGCTCGGGAGGGGCTCCGAAGTGGAAAACAACTATATTCCGGAAGTCAAAACTTTCATCTAAAGCTTTAATATCATCAGGGTGAATCTGTACTGTTTCAAAAGCTTTTAATACCTTCTTTTTATTATCGTTATCTGGGCTGAGCCATATGTCCATATCTCCGGTAGCGCGCATATAGCCATGAAAAATAACAGCATACCCTCCGATCAGTAGAAAGTGAACATTTTCGGATAACATTGCCTTGAGAAAGTGCTGGTGAGTGGGATGTAGGATGTACATTAATCAAATGTCAGACGGTTGCCTGTGTATTTTTTGAAACCACTAAATACTACCAAGGATAGTTTGCGATGTTCTTCCATTCTTTCGATAGGACTTAGACTTTTCCAGTAGGCTAGATCAGCCTTTCGCTCTTCATCAAATGAGCTAAAAAAAGTCAGCCGTTCCTGCCCATAAGGCACATCCGGCTCCCCCACCTTATCTTTTGGCTTATCCATAGATTACAAAAGTACGAATTATCCCGGCTGATCAGTAACCGTACTTCTGCTTCCACCAGTCATGTAGCTGCCTGCGTATCTCATTCTCGCGTGGGTTATTGGCCGGATCGTAAAACTTATTGCCTTTGATAGCATCCGGCAGAAACTCGGCATTGATAAAATTGCCCTCATAGCTATGGGCATATTGATAGTCTTTGCCGTAGTTGAGCTGCTTCATAAGCTTGGTGGGTGCATTGCGCAGGTGAAGCGGAACCGGCAGGTCACCGGTAGCGCGGACCTGTGCACGCGCAGCGCCGATGGCCGTGGTGGCAGAGTTGCTCTTGGGCGAAGTAGCCAGGTAGATCACCGTCTGCGAGAGGATGAGCTGGCACTCGGGATAGCCTATCACATCCACCGCCTGAAAGCAGTTATTGGCCATCACGAAAGCAGTCGGATTCGCATTGCCTATATCCTCTGAGGAGAGGATCAGTAGCCGTCTGGCTATAAATTTAGGGTCCTCTCCGCCCTCCAGCATGCGGGCGAGATAGTAGAGTGCTGCATTAGGATCGCTGCCTCTTATGGACTTGATAAAGGCCGAGATGATATCATAGTGCTGCTCGCCAGATTTGTCATATAGGGCCATCTTGTGCTGTATCACCTGCTCTACCATCTCATTTGTGATCTCCAATACAGCATTGTCTGTCAATCCGTTATTAACCACGATCTCCAGTACATTCAACAGCTTGCGCGCATCACCACCGGAGTAGCGGAGTAATGCTTCGGTTTCCTTTAGTTCTATC
This sequence comes from uncultured Chitinophagaceae bacterium, assembly GCA_964537475.1. Lineage (GTDB taxonomy): Bacteria > Bacteroidota > Bacteroidia > Chitinophagales > LD1 > UBA1941. The sequence goes on from CAZIBY010000002.1 coordinate 530,302, forward strand.
TTCTTCTCGCGCAGCACTTCATCTTTGGAGATAGCTGTCTGCAGCAGCCGCTCCAGGTCCTCGCGCTCCAGCGGCTTTAATGTATACACCTGGGCACGCGACAGGAGCGCAGAGATCACCTCAAAAGAAGGGTTCTCCGTGGTAGCGCCTATCAGCGTGATGGTGCCTTTCTCCACAGCTCCTAGCAGGGCGTCCTGCTGAGCTTTATTAAAGCGGTGGATCTCATCTATGAAGAGGATCGCTTTGCCGTCCTGATTGGCCTTGGCTATGACCTCGCGCAGCTCTTTCACACCACTGTCTATCGCACTGAGTTGGTAGAAAGGCAGTACGGCACGGTCTGCTATAAATCGTGCCATAGATGTCTTGCCCACACCCGGTGGCCCCCAGAATATCATAGAGGGGATATTGCCGGACTCGATGAGGCGGCGGAGTACCTTGCCCTCTCCTATCAGGTGCTGCTGCCCTACGAACTCGTCAAAGCTCTTGGGGCGCATTCTTTCCGGCAAAGGGGGGAGTAAAGACATCAGGCTATCTATGATTTTTAATTTTTGACTTATGATTGCTTAGCAGCAATATGAATGCCGAAATTAGTAAGACTTATTGTACCGGAAACCGGTAAATAGCTTTGTGCATATTTTACCCGAAGGCAATTCAAAAATCATAAATCACCAATCAGAAATCACTTTTGTGGCTCGTAGGTCTGCACCTCCTCGTGGATGTACTCCAGTTTGACACCCGCCTCGAGGAACATGGCCTCAGACTCCGTGCCGGCATGGTACTTGCGCTGGCAGACCACACGCTTGATACCACAATTGATGATGAGCATACAGCATACACGGCAGGGGGTCATACGGCAGTAGAGCGTAGCGCCATCCAGTGCCACACCGTTTTTGGCTGCCTGGCAGATAGCATTCTGCTCGGCGTGTACAGTGCGCACGCAGTGCTCGGTTACGCTGCCATCCTCGTGTATCATCTTCTTCATCTGGTGGCCTACCTCATCGCAGTGGGGCAGCCCCTTAGGCGAGCCTACGTAGCCGGTCACCAGCAGTTGATTGTCACGCGCTATCACACAGCCACTGCGGCCACGGCCACAGGTAGCACGCTTGCTGATAGCATCCATCACTTCTATGAAGTACTCATCCCACGATGGGCGGATGTATTTGGTTTCTGACATTCTTTAGACTTTAGATATTAGACGATAGACCATGCGATGTATTACCTGACTTTATCCAGCACCACCTCTACCTGCTGGTAGAGCTCTTCAAATGAATGATTATTATCCAGCCTGTAGTCTGCCAGTGCCTGGCAGGCCGCGAGGTTCTGTTTATTGGGATCGGTAGAGGTCATCTCCCGCTTTTCATTTTCCTGAAAGGTCTCATAGCTGATATGATCCGTTTCAGACGCACGCTCCAGCACGCGCTCATAGCGCAGCCTCGGATCAGCATCTACCGCCAGCAGGGTGAAGTGGTCCCTTTTGCGCAGCGCCTCTATCTCACCGGTGGTACGGATACTCTCTATGATGCAGTCCTGGCCGCTCTGCAGCGCCTGGTCCAGTAGCTGCTCTACGATATAGCTGGGCGAGTGCTGGGCGCGCAGCTCATTGGCCACGCTGACCATAGAGTCCCGATTGAGAGGCAGCTGGCGCTGCTGTATGATCTGCGTGAGGAAGCCACGCACCGAGAAATGCCTGAACCCGTGATGTGAGATCAGATACTCTACGATGGTCCCTTTGCCTGCGCCTAGCGTGCCTGTGATGCCAATGATCTTCAATTTAAAATTTGAGATTTAAAATTTAAAATAGTATCAGAGTCCCATCTCCATAGGCATGCGCATCTGCACACCATAGTAGTGAGAGATAGTCTCCAGCGTTTTATAAACCTTGTACTGCTCCTCACCTATCTCCTGCTTCACGAGGTCAGCCTTCATCGAGCCAAAGCGTGATGACAGGCGATCCTTGATGGAGAGCTCACCAGGGTAGAGTTTCACTTTGTAGTCCTTCAGGTTAGCTTGTTTAGCAGCGTAGGCTATAGCCTGGTCCAGACCACCTATTTCATCCACCAGACCATTCTTGAGCCCTTGTGTACCTGTGTATACGTGACCCTGCGCGATGCTCTCTATATAGGTGGTATCCTTCTTGCGGCCTTCGGCTACACGCTCTTTAAACTCACGATAGGTGCGCTCTATGCTCTTTTGCACCATGGCTTTCTCCTCCTCATCCAGCGGGTTGGTGCCGAGAGAGAAAGCTCCGTGTTTGGTCACAGAGACTTTATCTGTAGTGATACCCAGCTTATCATTCAGCAGCTTCTTGGCGTTAGGTATGAGACCAAAGACACCGATAGAACCTGTGATGGTATTAGGCTGTGCAAAGATCCTGTCACCCAGGCAGGAGATATAGTAGCCACCGGAGGCAGCCACATCGCCAAAGGAGATGATCAGCGGCTTTTCCTTTTTGGCCAGTACCAGCTCACGCCACATCACATCAGAGGCCAGCGCACTGCCTCCCGGAGAGTTGACACGGAGCACGATGGCTTTTACCTTGTCATCCTTGCGCAGGTCTGCCACAGCCTTGGCAAAGCGCTCAGAGCCCACCTGGCCCTCTCCGCCTTTGCCGTCTACTATCTCTCCATCGGCACAGAGCACGGCTATCTTGCTACCCGCGTCCGTATTGATCGGCATGGTCTCGCTGTATTTGTCCAGGTCTACGAGGTTGAGATCATCCTTTTTCTTCACTCCCACTTTTTCTTTCATAGCAGATTCTACCTCATCATAGTAGGCTGTCTCATCTATCATCTTTGCCTCTTTGGCCTCCTGCGGCAGGGTAGCTTTCAGATTGTTGATGATATCGCTGAGCGTGGCGGTATCCATCTTGCGGTCAGCGGCGATATTGGTCAGAAACTGTGAGTAGACATCACCATAGATGCTGGTGAGTTGCTCGCGGTTAGGTTCGCTCATATGGTCGCGGAGGTATGGCTCTATAGCACTTTTGAAGGCGCCGCAGTGAAAGTCCTGTACCTCTACGCCGAGTTTCTCCAGCGCACCTTTGTAGTACATGATCTCGCGGCCAAAGCCCGGCACCTCCATGCCACCGTTGGGATTGAGGTAGATCTTGTCTGCCACTGCTGCGAGGTAGTAGGATTTCTGATTGGCATATTCTCCATAGGCATAGATGAACTTGCCGCTTTTCTTAAACTCCTTGAGCTGGTCGCGCAGTACCTCTATCGTAGCCAGGCCGTTAGGATTGATACCCAAAGGCAGGTAGATACCCTTGATTTTATTATCCTTGGCTGCTTCTTTCAGCATCTCGCAGATATCATAGAGGCCTATGCCGTCCGCCTCCTTGCCGCCGCCAAAGCCGAGCTGCTCACCCAGGCTCTCCTGAGATTTTTCAGCTACATGGTGATTGAGGTCGAGCTTCAGCACAGAGTTAGCCTCCAGTTTATTGCCATCCTTCTTGGAGCCACCGGCCAGGGCTACGATGCCGATCAGCAGGAAGAGGCTGATAAAGCAAAAAAGGAACAGGCCCACTATCGTGGCAAAGACGTATTTCAGGAACTTCAGCATCTTATGTAGTTTGATTTTTGGTAATGATGTACCAGACGATATAGCAATATTAATATTTTCCAATGCAGGCCCCGGGGCTAGAAATCCACATCTTATGCATTTCGCACCGGGTGTAAAGGGTACGCTTTTTGACCCGATTCTGCGATATTGCACACCGCAAACCGTACGCACTATGATCCAGAATATCTTCCTGCTGCTCGGCTCCAATGTGGGCGACCGCCATGCGCACCTCCGGGCTGCACGCCGGCTCATAGATCTCAAGGCGGGCCAGGAGCTGTTTCACTCGGAGGAGTATGAGACAGCACCCTGGGGCAAGACTGATCAGGCAGCCTTTCTCAATCAGGCGCTGCAAATAGAGACCGACCTCTCTCCGCTGGACCTGCTCCATACACTGAAAGGCATAGAGAAAGAAGTGGGCCGTACCGAGACCGAGCGCTGGGGGCCACGGGTGATAGATATAGACATCCTATTCTATGGCAGTGACATAGTAGACCTGCCCGAGCTGAAGGTGCCACACCCCTATCTGCCGGAGCGGCGTTTTGCACTGGAGCCGCTGGCAGAGCTGGCGCCCGACTTCGTACACCCGGCGCTGCACCTCACGGTGAATGAACTGCTGGAGCGCTGCCCGTTCTAAAAGGCACAATTAGCTGATAAATATTACCTTGCGCCTTCAATTACCTGTCATGAAGAAGACGCTCACCATTACGCTATTGCTGATCCTGGCCGCCACGATCCAGGCACAAAACTGTAAATACTCTACAGATAAAACAGACCCCATCACCGGCAAAAGAACACTCGGTGCACGCCTCAAGATCAATTATTTCTTTGAGTTGGGCTTCACCCGCGTGGGCGACGACTACCGTCTGGAGTGTCTAGTGTCTATGCCCGGCGATCAGCGCAACATACTACCGGCGGGCACTACGCTGGACCTGAAACTCACTAATGGGAAAGTGATCATAGCAGGCTCTGTGGAAGAAGCCTCGCCGATAGCATACGTCACCAGCTCACAGGTGTACAGTGCATATGCCATGTCATACACTATCACGGCGCAGCAGGCAAAGGATATTGCTGCTGCCGGTGTGAGCTACAGCAAGGCCCACCTCATGGCAGAAAACTACTATGAGCATATCTACAAAGATGGTGAGACGGAGAAATCCCGCTTGCGCGCATCCTGCGTCTACCTGGGCACGCCACCTGCCGTCACCCCCCTCAAACCAAACAGTGCAGCACAGGCCGATGATAACAATAATGACTACAAAGAGGGTGAATCCATAATAGAGCAGATGCAGCGTAAAAAGAAGGCGAAAGAAGAAGCAGCCAAAGCCCCCGTCACACCGGCGCCTGCGGCGAAAGCTCCTACCACACTACCAGCTACGGCACCTGAGAGCAAACCTGCGCCTGCTGTGACATCTACACCTACGTCTGCATCTACGCCTAAAACTGCTACCGCCAGCACACCGGCACCAGTGATCGTAGCGCCACTCTCAGGCGCCGATGAACTAATGAAATGGAAGAAGCTGCTGGACGATGGTGTGATCACCAAAGAAGAATTTGACGTGCAGAAGAAGAAGATACTGGAGGGAAAATAGGATCACTGCCGGTTCATCCGATATTTTTCTTGCATGGCCTTCATACAGTCTGCACAAAGGCAGTCATTGTATCTCTCAGCTATATAGAGGCGCTCTGCATCGGTCAGTGTCACAGTGCTACACACGCAATGTATAATATCGTCTGTATGACAAGTAAATGATCTATGACAGCGCGGGCACTCTGTCTGGCGGGATGTCAGAGGCTCTATCATTTTTAGTGGAGTGTTTACCAGGCTATCTCCTCGTCATCGGCTATGCCGGAGGAGGATTTGTGGTCTATATTCTGCTCACCAGCAGCGGGGTCCGGACGGAGTGACGTATCTTCCTCGCCTTCTTTTGGCTCAGGATAGTCATCTATATTGCGGCGGCGGGTGTGATTATCATTCGATACGCGCGGAGACTGTCCGTCTTTTACGAAGGTATTGTCCTCATCATCCAGCCTCACAGTGCGGTCTGCATCATAGTCATAGTCGGGCATCAGCTCGGTCTTGACATGGTCCAGCGTCTCATTCAGCGCTTCTACGAATTTTTTGAAGTCTTCTTTGTAGAGGAATATCTTGTGACTCTCGTAGCCGTCTCCGTCAAATTTCTTTTTGCTCTCGGTGATAGTGAGGAAGAAGTCGCCCTGCTTGGTGCTCCTGACATCAAAAAAATAAGTCCTTCTTTTTCCTGCCCTTAGTTTCTTGCTGAAGTAACCGCTGTACTTACCCCCGTTATTTTCCACCGTAGTTTTTTGTTGTTTTAGAAATTAACCGACTTAGACAAATTTATACGATTGTTTTTGAATGCACCTAATGACATGAGTGAAAACTTCTCCCCAGAAATAGACACGATATACACTTTCGCTACGAGCGTACCTGCTCAGGCATCAGGCTCTAAGACGGCGTGGTAGCGGATTCGGTTGCAGCTTGCTTTTCGTAAAGTTCTCTGTAGATGCCGCCCAGTGCCAGCAGCTCCTGATGGGTACCTGCTTCTGCTATGCGCCCCTCATCCAGCACCAGTATCCTATCGAAATGCATCAATGAGAAGATCCGGTGTGTAATGATCATAGAGGTCTTGCCTCCCAGCACATGGTCCAGGTTTGCCTCTATACGCTTCTCGGTAGAGGCGTCTACGGCAGACAGGCAGTCATCCAGTATCAGGATAGAGGGATCCTTGGCCAGCGCGCGGGCTATAGAGATGCGCTGCTTCTGCCCACCGGAGAGTGTCACTCCACGCTCACCCACCACTGTATCGTATCCCTGCGGGAACTGCCTGATCTCCTCATCTATGGAGGCATAGGCCGCATAGCGGGCTGCCCGCTCCATGCTGGAGTTTTCTGTGCCGAAGTTGATATTATCCTTGATAGACTCCGAGAACAGGAATACATCCTGCGGCACGAGGCCCATCTGGTGTCGCAGGTGGCCGGTGTTCCACTCGCGGATATTGATGCCATCTATCAGCACCTCACCTTTGGTGGCGTCATACATGCGCACGGTCAGGTCGGCCAGGGTAGACTTGCCCGAGCCGGTGCGGCCTACTATGGCCCAGCGCTGCCCCTGGGGTATGGCGAAGCTCACATCGCGCAGCGCATGGATACCTGTATCCGGATAGATGAAGTCTACATGACGAAACTCTATTGACCCTTTCAGGTCCTGTACCAGGCCGCCTTCATTCAGCACGGTAGGCTGCACACTCATGAAGTGATTGATCCGGTCCATAGACACCGCCGCACGCTGCGTGAGTGACACGGCCCATCCCAGCGCACTGACCGGGAAGGTCAGCATATTGAGGTACATGATAAACTCCGCTATATTGCCGAGGGTGATCTTGCCATCTCCTACGTAGATACCGCCCACATATACTATGATAGAGATACTGCAGCCCACCAGCAGCGTGATGAGCGGGAAGTAGATCGACTCGACCTTAGCCAGCTTCATCGAGAGGTCTTTGTACTCGTCGCTCTCTTTGCCGAAGAAGCCCAGCATCGCCCTCTCCTGTACATAGGCCTGTATCACGCGGATACCTGAGTAGCTCTCCTGTGCATTGGTGGTGATATCAGATAGCTTGGCCTGTAGCTCTTCACTGCCCTTGTTGATCTGGTTATTCAGCATGTAGATCAGCAGGGAGAGAAAGGGCATCGGTATCAGGGTAAAGAGTGCCAGCTTCCAGTTGACATGGATCATGGCCACAGTGCAGAGCACAAACATGCAGATGAGGTTGGCGGTGTACATCAGCGCAGGCCCGATACCCATACGCACCCGTGAGACATCCTCCGTGATGCGGTTCATCAGGTCGCCGGTATTGTTCTTGCGGTAAAAGGCGAGATCGAGCCGCTGATAGTGGTCGTACATATCATTTTTGATATCATACTCTATCAGGCGCGAGACCACTATGATGGTCTGCCGCATCAGAAAGGTAAAACTGCCCTCCAGCAGCGCCACCAGCACATACGTACCCAGGAAGATGAACAACACGATGACCAGCTGGCCCAGCAGGTATTCCCTGCCATTGACCGCTGTGCCTACATTGCAGAGCCTTTCTGTTACGTTATTCACCGCATCGCGCACCACGGTAGGATTGTATGTCTTAAAGAGATTGGCCAGCAGAATAAAAAGGAACCCGGACATCACGCGCCACCTGTGCATGGCGAAATATTTTCCGAGACTAAGGAGTGATTTCATGTACGGCGGCAAATATAGTGATTCTAGATACTAGATATTGGATGCTAGATACTGGATAGTGGATGCTAGATACTGGATAGTGGATATTCGGCTAGCTCTTGATGATTAGGATTATTTGGGGCTTTTGTGGTTTGCCTGGACTGCTTGTATAAAGTTATTGATCTTACGGCCCAATATGTCGATCCTAGCGGAAAGAGAGAGGTACTTTTCTTTATCTGTTAATGAACCAGTCTCAACCAATGTATCCAGATGATCGGCTGTCTCATCACATGAAGCTTGAGCGGTGATCAGGTATTTAATATAATCGGCCTTATAATACCGTTTGCCATATCCTTCGACTATAGCCGACCTTACACCTTTTGATGAACGCCTGATCTGAGAACCTGTCTCATACATTTCAAATTTGGGCAGCGCCAATGACATGGCATGTATCTCAATAGTTAATTCCCGGGCAAGTTTCCAGATATCAAGGTTCTTATAGCTCATGGTATCAGATTTATACAAATATAATAAGCGGCCATTCATATCAATACTACATGACTCATAACACATACGCATAATATTGAATATCCAGCATCTAGCATCTAATCTAGTAGCCCCTCCAGTATCCAGTATCCAGTATCCAGCATCTGGCATCCAGTATCAAGCATCCAGTATCCAAGAAACCAGTATCCAAGAAACCAGTATCCCGCACCTATTTTGCCCATTCCATTTATTTCATTTAGGTTTGACCCCGCCTTTCACCTATGACCACGATATAAAATACAGCTATGAGCACCACTACTGACGTGAAAGCTGAATCTAACGTACTGAGCCTGATGCAAGAGATGGAGCACGAGCACCTCCTCTCCTTCTACGATAAAGAAACCGGCCTCAAGGGCTTCATCGGCGTACATGATACCACTCTCGGCCCCTCTCTGGGCGGCTGCCGCATCTGGAATTATCAAAATGAATCTGACGCCCTCTGGGATGTACTGCGCCTCTCGCGCGGCATGACCTTCAAGTCTGCCATCAGCGGCATAGACCTGGGTGGCGGCAAGGCCGTGATCATCAGCCCCAATAAGGAACAGCGTACCGAGAAATACTGGAAAAAATTTGGCGAGACGGTAGATACCCTCGGTGGCAAATACATCACCGCAGAAGACGTAGGCACCTCTACCCAAGAGATATCCTATATCATGCAGCGCACTCGCCACGTAGCCGGCAAGCCACTCGAGGCCGGCGGCACAGGGGACCCATCTCCTTTCACAGCCTACGGGGTTTTTCTCGGGCTGAAGGCCAGCGCCAAAGAAGCATTCGGAACAGATGACCTCTCCGGCAAAAAAGTAGCCGTACAGGGCATAGGCCACGTAGGCGGCTACCTGGTAGAGCACCTGACCAAAGCCGGCGCCAAAGTCTATATCACAGATATCAATCAGGACAACCTCCAGCGTGTAGCTGCAGCGAGCGGCGCTACGGTGGTAGGCACAGATGAGATATATGGCCTAGACGTAGACATCTACGCTCCCTGTGCCCTGGGCGCCACGGTCAATACGGATACGATCCGCCAGCTCAAGTGCGCCGTGATAGCCGGCGCTGCCAATAACCAGCTGGCAGATGAGAATGTACACGGCCACATGCTGCTGGACCGGGGCATCCTCTACGCTCCTGACTTTCTGATCAATGCCGGTGGCGTCATAAACTGCTACCGCGAGGTGAAAGGACTGACAGAAAAAGAGACACAGGTATATATTGATGCGATCTATGATAAAACTTTACAGATATTTGCACGGGCAAAGGCCGACAAGGTCCCTACCCAGGAGGCAGCGATCCGCATAGCTAAGGACCGTATCGCAGCCGCTAAGAAATAACACGTTCATTGGTATCAAAGAGATAGTATAAAGTAATAATGCTCGGCAGAAGAAGTTTAAGGACGAAAGTCATGCAAGTGCTGTATAGCATCGAGGTAAATCCTGATGTGCAGCTCGGCGCCCTGGAGACGGAACTAAATAAAAGCCTGGACCGCTCCATATCCCTCTACCTGACCAACCTGGCCTATATGTACGAGGTCTGCCAGTACTCACTGGTAGACAAGGCCAAGAGAATGGCCAAGTACATCAAGACAGAAGAGGACGAAAAGGCCAGTACCCTCATAGCCTCAAACAGGATAGCCACTTTCCTGCAAAACAGTAAGGAATACCAGGCCTATCTCAAGCAGTACAAGATATCCCACAATATAGACCAGGAGGTAGTCAAGGCCATGTTTAACATGCTGCATGACAAGTATACCTACAAAAACTATATCGCACTGACGGACACTCCCACTGTGGAGCAGGACCGCGAGGTCATGGACCTGGTGGTAAAGAAGATCCTCGGCAAGAACAAGGAATTTGAAGCACAACTGGAGGACCTCTATGTCAACTTTGACGATGACCAGCTCCTGCTGAATCACGTCATGCAGAAATATGTAGAGGCATTCACAGAGGAAGATGAGAATGCGCTCATCACCGGCATACATCAGTGGGAGGAGGAGAAAAAATTTGGCGTAGACCTGCTGCGCCTCTGCTACAAGCACAATGAGGAACTGACCAAAGACATAGAGCCTAACCTGAAGAACTGGGAGATGGACCGCATCGCCACACTCGATCTGGTGCTGATGAAGATGGCAGTCTGCGAGCTGAAGTACTTCCCTACTGTACCGGTCAAGGTATCCATCAACGAGTACATAGATATCTCAAAGATCTACAGTACGCCAAAGAGCAAGGATTTTGTGAACGGAGTACTGGACAAGACCAAACTCCAGCTCATAGAGAAAGGCCTGGTGAATAAACAAGGCCGTGGCCTCGTAGACTCCTGATCTACTTCTTACCTTTTATCCTCCTGCACACGATCATCACATATTGCCGTGCATCATCTCCGTTGGCTATTGTCTTTAGCTGATATTGATAGCCGGTGTGTGCCTTATTGGTCACCTGCAGCGTATAGTGCTGCAGCGGATCTATCACACTGCGGAAAGAAGAATACACCCCCACTGTAGCTGTATCTGCAGCCTCTATATCCAGCCCCATAGCCGCCGCCTGTATATCCTTATACTGGCAGATGAGGTGCAGCGGCTCACTCGTATAGTTTATGACATAGAGTTGCTTTTGTTCCGGTACCGGGGCGCATTCCGCGGGCTTCTGTGGTGTGGTAGCAGGTTTGGGTGCCGGTACTACCGGCTGCGGGCGCTCGGGCATATGGATAGGCCACGGATGTATCTCCCCGTCATTGCCGCGGCTCATATCCTCCTCATGGTCTATCGTGCCGTCCGGTTTGAAATAGGTGGTGATATCCGTGTACTGTATCCCGCCGTCAGGCTGCATGGTGTAGTGTGCGCTCGCTACGCCGCCGCCGGCCTGGTAGCGCAGCTCTACATGGCTGGAGCCATAGCGCTGTCCATAGCTGCGCTCATATATCACAGCCTTATCTTTGCCATATACTTTGAGGTTCTTCCACCGGTCATTGCTTTTGAGATAGCTGATCTCAGTAGAGAGCTGGCCCGTAGTGTAGTAGCAGCGCTGGTACACAGTATCACCTTTTGTGATGGTCTTGCAGGCGTATTGGGCAGATATGGTGCCTGCATATAGCAGGCATACTACTATGAGCGCGGATAGCTTTTGCATGATGGATGTTTTGCCAGAGCACCTGAAATACTATGCCAAATGTATATCTGAAAAGTGAAAATATGTTAGCCATAAAAACAAAAGCGGCACCACAGGGGCACCGCTTTCTTGGCTGGTTTTAGGGTTTGGGCCTTTCTTTACATTTACTAAAAAACAAAGTCCTTTATGCTGGTGGTGGATACGTCTCCATCGGTCTTTGCGATAGCAAACATACAGCAGCACTCCTCCCGTCCAAAGTCAAAAAAGCGACCAAAATCGGAACTCTGAGCTGCCGTGAGCCATACAGACGGTATATTCTGATCCGTAGTTGCACCGTATATCTGTCGCATTTATACCATCGCCATATGCGTGGATGTAGCATCTTTGCACTGCACGATTTGATCACTAAAACCATAAACAACATGAAGCCCATCTATCCATGCCTCTGGCATAATGATACAGCAGAAGAAGCTGCAGCGCTCTACACTAAAACATTTCCAAACTCCAGAGTAACCAAGACCACCTACTACGGCAAGGGTGCACCACGCCCTCAGGGCAGTGTGATGACCATACACATGGAGCTGAACGGGCAGCAGTTTATGATACTCAATGGCGGGCCGTGGGAGAGCTATACAGGTGCCATCTCACTGGTAGCTCCCTGTGATACACAGGAGGAGATAGACCGCGTGTGGGATGCCCTCACGGCAGATGGTGGCAAACCACTGGAATGTGGCTGGCTGAAAGATAAATATGGCGTGAGCTGGCAGGTAGTGCCATCTATGTTTGACAAGTGGATGACGGGAGACCCTGAGCGCTCGGCACGCGCCATGCAGGCCCTATGGAGCATGGTGAAACTGGACATAGCAAAGATACAGGCGGCCTATGACGGCCAGTAGCCTCACGCAGCAGTACTAAAGCGCATAAATGCCTCGCGGGTATGCTCTTCGTGCGGAGGCTGATTGACACTGAGCCAGTAGCGGAAGACGCGCACGAGCGTATCTATAAAGATGGTCACATCCATCGGCTTGATCAGGTAGCTATTGGCACCGAGGCGGTAGCTGCGCTCTATATCGGCATCCTGCTCTGAGGTAGATACCACCACCAGCGGCACCTCACGTAGTTTGTCATTGCCCTTGATATACTGCATAAACTCATATCCATCCATCTTGGGCATACGGATATCTGAGAGGATCAGGCGCGGAGGTATATCGCCACCGGCAGTGAGGCCATTGAGGAAGTCTATCGCATCTGCACCGTTTTGTATGTGCTTGACATGCAGCGGGAGGCCCACCTCACTGATCGCTTGCTTTATGAATAAAACATCATGCGGATTGTCTTCTACTATCAGGATATCTATGAGGGGCTCCATGCGTGATATATTTACGGTATGTACCGTTTATACACACGGATAGTTGCGCAGGGGCACGCATATCTTACAAGTGGCTACTGGTAATATACAACAAGCAAAATGCCCGGCGTTTACGCAGCCTGGTGGTAGTCCAGTGCACGGGTGCTCTCGGCGGGGCCAAATGCCTTTTTTACTGACTCTCCTGTCAGCGTCACGCAGAGCAGCAGCAGCTTCTCCATATCAGGTACGCGTATGCGTACTGTGCTGATCACACTGGCCGGCGTGTGGCGTATACGGGCAAAGAGCCTCATGTAATATTTATATGCCAGCATCACGCCTCCCCGCGCACCTACCGGTAGCTGGCGTATGCCCTCCAGGGCCAGTGCAAAGTCATGTGCTATCTCCTGCTCTATCTGCTGCTTGGCCGCATCGCCGAAACGGGCGAAGTCGATACCGGGAAAGTACACCCTGCCACGCTCGTCAAAATCGCTACCCATATCGCGCAGGAAGTTGACCTTCTGAAAGGCCGCCCCCAGCGCACGTGCCGATGGCTCCAGCCTGGCATACATTTCCTTGTCACCTTCGGTGAAAATATAGAGGCACATCAGCCCTACCACCTCGGCAGAGCCATAGATATACTCCTCGTAGCCCTCACGGCCATAGGCGGTCTCATACAGATCCATCTCCATACTGCGAAAGAAGGCCTCCGTCAGGTCCAGCGGTATCTGGTAGCGGTTCACCACCAGCTGGTAACTCTGTAGTATTGGATTGAGGCTGATGCCATCACGGATCGCCTCATAGGTATCTGCCTTAAACTTGGCTAGCAGCGCTTTCTTGTCAAAATCATGAAACGTATCTACTATCTCATCAGCATAGCGCACCATGCCGTAGGTACCGTAGATCGCATCGCGCAGGCGCGGATGCAGTGTGCGGATACCGAGTGAGAAACTGGTACTGTAGGCCTGGGTCACGAGCTTGCTGCAGGCAGCGCTGGTTTTGACAAATAGGTTAAACATGAGCGGGAGTTTTAGTGAGTGTATTGGTTTTCGATAGTTGTTTCATCAGGTCGCGGGCTGCTATCTGGCCGGAGATGATAGCGGGCGGTACACCAGGTCCGGGCACGGTGAGCTGGCCTGCATAGAGCAGGTTCTTTACTTTGGCAGAGCGCATCTTAGGCTTTAGTATCGCGGTCTGCATCAGGGTATTGGCCAGACCGTAGGCATTGCCCTTGTAGGCATGGTAGTCGCTCTCAAAGTCGCGGATGCAGTAGCTCCTTTGTACAACGATCCTGTCTCTGAAAGGTTGACCGATACGCTGCTCCAGCCTTGAGATCATGATGTCAAAATATTTGCTGCGCATCTCCTCGGTGTCTTCCAGTCCGGGTGCCAGCGGCATGAGCAGAAACAGATTTTCACTGCCCTCAGGCGCTACACCGGCATCTGTCACAGATGGCGCACACACATAGAAGAGTGGCGCCGATGGCCACTGAGGGTCGCTGTATATCTCTCTGGCATGCACCGCAAAATCCTCGTCAAAGAATAGGTTGTGATGCAGCAGGCCCGGCAGCCTGCGGTCCACACCCAGGTAGTAGATCAGTGCAGAGGGAGACATCGTACGGCCATCCCAGTACTGCTCATCATAGCGGCGGTACTGAGCGGGCAGCAGCGCCTGCTCTGTATAGTGATAGTCAGAGGTGGCTATCACAGCATCAGCTTTATAGCGCACGGCGCCACAGGTCACGCCTGTGGCTTTGCCATCAGTCACATCTATACCTGTCACCTCAGAGCCGGTGATGATCTCTACGCCCTGCTCCTCTGCTATGCGCACCATGGCGCGTATGATCTCATACATACCGCCCATGGGATACCAGGTACCGAGCACCAGGTCGGCATAGTTCATCATGCTATATAGCGCAGGGGTGGTCTCCGGTGTAGCGCCGAGGAAGAGCGACGGAAACTCGAGGATACTCACCAGCAGCGGGTCTTTAAATTTAGACCGGATCACCTTCTTCAGCGAGTGGAACATCTGCAGCCGGGTAGTACCCATCAGCGTGCTCAGGTCAAAGAACTCTGTGATAGAGTCGCTCAGGCGGTGTACGTGGTCGCTCATGGCTATATCGTACTTTACCTTTGCCTCATCCAGAAAGGCTCTCAGCTTCTCTCCCGCTCCTTTTTCGCGGCTTTCAAAAAACGCGATCAGGCTGTCATACGCCGCAGGCACATCTGCCCCGCCACCCTCAGTAGCAAAGACCCTGTAGGATGGATCGAGCCTTTTCAGATCGTAAAAGTCTGATGCAGTATGCCCAAACTGGCTATAGTAGTCCTCAAATACATCGGGCATCCAGTACCAGCTAGGCCCCATATCAAAGGTGAACCCCTTCTCATGGTATAGCCTGGCGCGGCCACCCGGCTGCTCATTCTTCTCCAGTATGGTCACACGGTATCCCTGCTGCGCCAGTGTACTGGCTGCACTGAGTCCGGCAAATCCCGAACCTATGACGATCACGTGTTGGACTTTTCCCATATTGAGGTTAGTTAAGATACGCTGCATTTTCTATGCCCATTGCACGCAGGCGTGTTTGCAATTCTTTCCGGGCAGAGTGGATACGGCTTTTTACGGTACCGATAGGCAGGTGTAGCTGTTCTGCTATCTCTTGGTATTGAAAGCCGGAGAAGTACATGAGGAAGGGCCTCGTGAAGTCGCTATTGACCGTCTCCATGGCATGGCTGATCTCCTGAGAGAGGAAGTTTCTGTAGGAACCGTTGACCTCTGTGCGAAAGGTCTCCCGCACCTCGCGGTCACCATCGCCTATAGGCTGCACGATCTTTTTCTTGTGATAGTCGTTGATAAAAATGTTGCGCATGATAGTACTCAGCCAGGCTTTGAGGTTGGTGCCTTGCTGGTATTTGTCCTCATTGCGCAGGGCGCGGTAGTAGGTCTCCTGTATCAGGTCCTCGCTGCGCGTAGCGCTGCCTGTCAGGTAAAAAGCCAATGACTTCAGGTTGGGCTCGTACTGTAAAAGTTGCGTTGCAAATTCCATTTTGTCTAACTTTTGTAATACAAACTTAAACAGATAAAATTCATTTTGTTTAGTTTTTTGCTAAAAAAAATAAACAAAATAATTCCCTGCACTCAATCGATTGAATGTCAGGATACTAAAATGGAAGCGTTTAAAAAATCAGGAGATGGCGTCCTTGAGATCAGGGACAGAATTGACCACAGTGATGTTGGCCGCCAGGGCTAGGTCCGGCTGGGCCAGGCGGGCACCTCCGGCCAGGATGCGCGTACCGGTATACATCTCTGCCAGCCGGTGCAGATAGTCTCTGGTACTCATCGTTTCCTGCTCTATAGAGATATAGGTGACCAGCACATCCGGGCGGAAGGCATCACGTACATATAGCAGGTCCTCTATGGGCACATCGCTACCCAGATAGATCACCTGCTGGCCGCGCAGCCGCAGCAGGTACTCGGTGAATAGCAGCAGCGTCTCATGGCTCTCACCCTCAGGCAGGAAGAGGACATAGCGCCTGGCATCCGGTTTCTGAGGTGTCTGTACGCGGTCTATGGCCGCGAGCAGCTTTCTGCGCAGCAGGTTGGTGACAAAGTGCTCCTGCGCCGGGCGTATAGTGCCGGCAGTCCAGAGCACACCCGTGCGCATCATAAAGGGGAAGAACAAACGCACGCAGGTATCTTCAAAACCAAACTTATTGGTGAGCTGGTTGATCACTTTCTCAAAGGCGTCTGCCTCAAAGTCTATCATAGCCCGGACCAGCCGGTCAGTCTGGTCGTCGGTATCGCCCTCATCTGTACTGCGCAGTATCTCTGCGTTCAGCTCCTTCTCGCTCATGTGTGCTATGCGCGAGATCTTGAATCCCTTGCGGTTCAGCGTACTGATATTGAGTATCAGCCGGAGCTGGTAGTCATCATAGTAGCGGATATTGGTATCGGTGCGCTGTGGCTTCAGAAAGTCATAGCGCTTCTCCCAGATACGTAGCGTGTGCGCCTTGATACCTGATAGTACCTCTACATCCTTGATCGAATACTGCCCCATTATACTATACCCGCTGTGTGATCAAAAATAGTCATAGGCTGCCCATAGTTCCATGCGCTCATATGCATAGGCGTATGTGCAAAGCACACATCGGCCACCAGAAATAAGGACAGGACTATGAGGTAAATGATAGCTGCCTTATTGCCATGATCGCGCCAGAGAGCTATATACAGGCACTGCAGTACGATAGCTACGGCGGCCCAGGTCACATAGTTCATCAGAGGGGGCACCCCGCCCTGCTCCCACACCCAGAGGTGGTGCGCAGTGGCAAAACGCTCTAGCAGGATGTCTATACCTACCATGAGCAGGGCCGCGGAGATGATCCGCGCGGCGGTATGATGAAACAAGGCCGCAGCGAGTGTACCGGTACATATAGATAGCAGTACCCAGTTCAGCCCTATGACCAGCGGCACACCCAGTAGCCACGGACCAGCTATACCTGTATAATGATAGTCTCCAAAGAGCCAGCCGCGCTGCACCCCTATGATCTCTGCTGCCATGGCCACCACCAGTGCCGCACCGGCAAAGACTATCTGTAGCCCCGGCCACCGGCTGTACATACCCAGCACCAGTACAAAGCTGATGAGCATATTCACCCAGGCTATCTGCTCAAACCACCAGCCATATGCGCCACTGTGCAGGCCTATGATACCCACCAGCTGCAGTACCACCAGCACTACGGTCACTACCTGTAGCCGGATGTCAGAGACAGTTCTCCTCATATGAGTGGCAATACTAGCCATAAATAGCATTATACGGTGAGAACAAGGCTACAATGAAAAGGTTCGCCGAAATAAATTTTAACAGTCGAACATTTCCTCGGCTCAGTTGTTTTCCGAGACAATGAGCTAATGTATTATGAAAGTTGCATTGATCACCGGAGTGAGTCGCGAGAACGGCCTGGGCTATGAGACAGCCAGGCAGCTTTCCAGCCTGGGGTATTATGTGATCATCACCGCCAGAGACGTCTATCAGGCTAAACTACTGGCGGGTCCCGCCAATCTGCAGGCCGAGCAACTGGACGTGACCGACCCCGCCAGCATAGACTCCCTGCGCAGGATCATAGAGAATGACTACGGGAAAATAGATGTATTGATCAATAATGCCGGCGCCTACTATGATCAGGGTAACCATGCCATGCAAACCGACCCGGCATTTGTACACCAGGCCTTTGATATCAATCTGCTGGGTGCCTGGCGCATGATCCGGGCATTTGCCCCTTTGCTCCTGAAAAGTAGCAGCCCGCGCATCGTGAATGTATCGAGCGGCGCAGGCTCCTTTCACGATCCTGCCTTTGGCATCACGGCACAGCCCGGAGCAGTACCGGTATATAGCATGACAAAGGCCGCTCTGAATGTTTTGACCATCCACATGGCCAAAGAACTGGAGGCTACACCCATCAAAATAAATGCGGTCTGCCCCGGCTTTACAGCTACCTATGAAGGTACCGAAGCGTATGGTGCACGGCCGGTCAGTGAAGGTGCCCAAAGTATCGTCTGGGCTGCCACACTACCTGATGATGGCCCGACCGGCGGCTTCTACCGCGATGGACAGCAGATAGACTGGTGATCGTGCCCTCCGCTATCAGTAGCTGATGACCAGCCCTAGGCCCGGCTGCAGTACGCCGGATGTATTGGCCAGCAGGTTTGGTATATAGCGGGTAGGATCAGATGGGTCTATCACGGGTTGCCCGTTAGCATCACGCTTGATGGTAAAAAGGTCTTGCTGCTTCTGCTTGTAGAAGTACACATTCTGTATATCCAGGTATAACTCCACAGCCAGCGACTTGAGGTACCACTTCTTCGTCACACGTACATCCAGCTGATGAAACCACGGCAGCCTCAGGGAGTTTTGCTTATTGTAGTCAAATACCCCGGTCGGATTGGCGGTGTAGACCGGTATCAGCGTAGAGTAGGCTATGTTGTAAGGGGTGTAAGGAGAACCTCCCTGCACGCGCAGCCTTGCTCCCAGCTCCCAGTTGCGTTTGAATTTCTTGCCCGCAGTGAAGCTGATGATGTGGCGCGTATCCCAGCTGGAGGAGCGGTACACGCCATATTTATCCTGAAACTGGCTCCAGAAAAGCGTGTATGACAGGATGCCAAACCAGCCCTTGTACAGCTTCTGCTCAAAGAGGAACTCACCACCATAAGCGCGACCTTTATTGGTGCTTTGTGCTGGGCTATTACCCACCACCCCAAAGTTGCTGCCCAGGTTGGCCAGGGAGATAGAGTCATCCAGCAGGAACGGCACATTGTAGTATTGTTTGAAGAAACCCTCTACTGAGATGCGGCTGTTGTACTTTGTCGTGTACTCTATGCCTGCTACTACATGTATATTGCGCATATAGGTGAGCCTTTTCTGATTGACCAGCGCACTAGTCGTATCGCGGTAGCCCATCACCGTATAGGCCGGTGTCTCGTGATAATAACCTGTATTAAAGTTTAACCGCAGGCGCTCCAGTATGGCATATGAGAGTGCAAAGCGTGGCGATAATTGATTGAGCGGGTTCAGCATACTGCTGTTGTACGTATTGCCATCGAGCCTCAGGCCGAGAGAGAGCGTGAGCCTGTCCTTGGCTACAGTCTTGCTCACCTGAGAGAAGAGCCCATAACGGTAGATATCGAGCCTGGTCAGATAGTCATACCGGAAGTAAGGCCCCTGAAACTGCGAGCGGTTGTAATAGTGGTCCCACTCCAGATTGCCGCCCGCATTGATCTTCCAGCCTTTGTCGCGCATGGTCCACTCCAGCCGCGCCTTGGTCTCTGCCTGCGTGGAGCGGTAGTACTGGGTACGCAGCGAGTCCATGTCGTTATTCTTGTACTTGTCCACCTGATTGAATAGCTCACTGCTGCTCAGCACTGCCTGCAGGTAGCTCTTGGCAAAGTAGTGCGTGTACTTCAGTCCGTTGGTCGTGCTTTGCTGGTTATTGACCGGGAGCGTGAGGAGGATATATTGGTTTCCCTCTGTATTGCCGGCCTTGAGGTTCAGCCGGAAGATATCGATTGCATTCAGGCTCAGGAAGGTCAGCTCATCCTTGGGAGTGATCTTCCAGCGCAGTTTCACCTGTCCGTCATTATAGTTGGGAAAGATCGGTACATTGATCAGTTTGAAAAACCAGTTATAGTAGGAGGAGCGCCAGGAGAGCAGCAGCGTGGCCTTTTTCTTTTTGTCCAGTGGTCCTTCTGCCGAGAAGGCTGCGTCTGTGATACCCAGCGCCGCAGCTGCACCCCATCTATCCTCGCGGCCATCGCGCAGGCGTATATCCATCACAGAGCTGAGCACATTGCCGCGGTCTGCCGGGAAGGCCGATGAGTAAAAATTGACCTCACGGATAAAGTCGACATTGATCAGGCCCTGCGGTCCGCCGGAGCCGCCCTGTGTCACGAAGTGGTTGATATTGGGTATCTCTATATCATCGAGGTAAAACTTGTTCTCCGCCGTAGAGCCTCCGCGTATGATCAGGTCATTGCGGAAGCCTGTACTGAAGCCTACACCCGGTAGTGATTGTATCACGCGTGATATATCCCGGTTGCCGCCCGGGTAGCGCTGTATTTCATTTACACCTATCGTACGGATAGATACGGGGCTCTCCTCTTTGCGCTGAAAGGTGCTGGTGGTCACCTCCACTTCTTTGAGCTTCTCGGTGCTGCTCTCCAGGTCTGCATTGACTATGGCAGGTTTTGAGTTCGTTACTTCTACTTCAAATACAGTCTTGCTCGTATAGCCTACGCTGGTGATCTTGACATTATAAAAGCCGGGCTTGAGGTCCTTGAGCTCATACTCGCCTTTCTCATCTGTCTGTGTGCCTATGGTAGTGCCATACAGCGCTACAGTGGCAAAGTCAAGGGGATCATTGGTGCCGGCCACTGCTACCCGGCCACGGATGATACCTGTCTGGGCCGCTGCAGTGAGGGATATACAGAGGCATAGGAGGATTAGAAGCTTGTTCATGTGGGGCTAAACAATCTTGTGGTGTAATGGTTATGTACATGAAACATTATAAGCCCCTGTTTGTTCACTACTTGCACCAAAAATATCAATGAGCGCCCTTAAAAAGAAACCATGGAACCGGCTCGACCTACCCGTGTACAGCGTGGCCAGTCATGATGGCACTCAGCACAACATGAATATCTGCACCTATGCCTCACAGGTATCCATGCAGCCCAAGCGATACATGGTGGCTGTCTACAAGGGTACGAAGACACTGGACAATATATCCGGACAAGGCAGTTTTGTGCTGCAGATACTCAGCACGGCCCACCTCGACCTGATCAACCGGCTGGGCAAGCAAAGTGGCCGTACGAAAGACAAACTGAAAACGATTAACAGGCGGCTCACAGACTACCACGGCTACCGGATACTGGCTGATGCGCTGGCGGTGATCGAGCTACGAGTCCTCTCACTGACCGATGCCGGCGATCATATGCTGGCGCTGTGCGACGTAGTGAGCTATCTCAACATAAGTGAAGGCGAATCCCTGATGCTGCATCATCTGCGCGACAAAAAACTAATAGCCATATGATCCCGCAGCTACTGACCCGATACGCAGATATCCTGACGGACGTAGACCGCGTAGATGCCGCAGCCTATGCCCGCACGCGCAACTATACCGACGGTGCCGTGAGCTATCTCTCACCATATATCTCGCGGGGTGTCATTTCTCTGCCGTATGTGAGGGAGCGCATACTGAGCAGGTATAGCAGGCAGCAGGCATACACCTTCATCTTTGAGCTGGCATGGCGGGAGTACTTTCAGCGGCAGTGGTATCAACTGGGAGATCAGCTATGGTCTGATATCAAAGGTCCTCAAATGGGTGTAGCGCATCATGGTGTGCCAGACGCACTGATAAATGGCACCACCGGCATCACAGCCATAGATACTGCCATAGCGCAGCTCTGTACCTCCGGATATATGCACAATCATGTGCGCATGTATGTAGCGTCTATAGCCTGCAACATAAGCCACGCACATTGGTCACAGCCTGCGCGCTGGCTCTACTATCATCTCGCAGATCACGACCTGGCCAGCAATACCCTGAGCTGGCAGTGGGTAGCGGGTACCTTTTCGTCAAAGAAATATTACTGCGACCAGGACAATATCAATAAGTACTGCCATACACAGCAGCGAGGCACTTTCCTGGATGTACCATATGAGTACCTCCCTGATCTCGCTATACCGGAAATACTCAAAGCACACTCCGTACCGGTACTTCACACCATACTGCCGGATACACCTGCACCACAGTTTCGCTATGACAAGCCGCTGCTGATCTATAATGCCTGCCACCTCGACCCGCTCTGGCGCGCAGACATGGATGCCAATCGGGTGCTATTGCTAGAGCCGGAGCATTACCGCAAGTATCCTGTATCACCCCAGGTATTATCATTTATATTACGGCTTGCAGAAAATATACCAGGGATACAATTATTCTGCGGCAGCATAGAGAACTTGCTACTTACGGGAAACTTTCCTCAGGTCTATACCAAACAACATCCGGCGGCAATGCACTACCCAGGCATCAAAGACGAACCGGAGTGGCTATTCCCGCAGGTAGATAAGGTGCCGGGCTCATTTATGTCGTACTGGAAGAAGTGCGAAAAGTATCTGTGACACTATCAGAGCCTAAGGCTGCTCATACCACCATCTATGTGTATCACTTGCCCTGTCATCCATGCAGCATCAGTGAGCAATAGCGTTGCCATAGCTGCTATATCGGCTGGCGTACCGATGCGTCCCAGCGGATGGCGTTGCGCAGAGGCTTTGATCTTATCATCTGTAGAAGTGAGTCGCGCGCTCAGCTCTGTCTGTACCAGTGAGGGTGCGATACAGTTCACGCGGATACGTGGTGCCAGGTCTGCGGCCAGCGATCTGGTCAGTCCTTCTATCGCACCTTTTGCTGCACTGATTGATGCATGAAAGGGCATACCTATCTGCACCGCCACAGTACTAAAGAGTACAATGGACGGAGCAGCAGCAGTCTTGAGCGCCGGCAGGAAATGCTGGATCGCTTGTACGGCGCCCATTACATTCACGCGGTAGTCCGTGAGAAAGTCTTCTGTAGTCAGCCGGTGAAAAGGCTTCAGCGTAATACTGCCGGGGCAATACACCAACCCGTCTATCGCCGCAGGCGACTCTCCTGCCGGTGCTGTATCACTGCTGGCATCCCATACCGAGTGCGAGACATTTTTGATACCTTCCAGGTTCCGCTCACTGCGCGAGAGTACGTGAACATTATGACCCGCTGCAGAGAGCCGCTGTACGATATCCAGCCCTATGCCGGCGGTACCGCCTATGACCACATAGTGTCCCATACCACCGTTATTTAGCTAGCCCGCAGTACGCCAGAAACTCGTTGCGCGTCTGCTCATTGAGAAACCTGCCGCTAAAGCTGGAGGTGACCGTAGAGGAACTCGTATCGCCCACTCCACGTGATGATACACAGAGGTGCTGCGCATCTATCACTACTGCCACGCTATCAGTCTGCGTCGCTTCTTTGATGGCCTCTGCTATCTGTATGGTGAGGCGCTCTTGTACTTGTGGGCGCTTGGCGTAGTATTGTACCAGGCGGTTGATCTTGCTGAGGCCTATGACCTGTCCATTGCTGATATAGGCTACGTGCGCACGGCCTATGATCGGTACGAAGTGATGCTCACAATTGCTGTAGAAAGCGATGTCTTTCTCCACCAGCATCTCGCGGTATTTGAACTTGTTTTCAAACACGGCGATCTTAGGTTTATTGGCCGGGTTGAGACCGCTGAATATTTCCTTCACGTACATCTTGGCTACGCGGTGTGGCGTGCCGCGCAGGCTATCGTCCTCCAGGTCCAGCCCGAGTATCTGCATGATCTCCGCAAACTTCTCCTCTATCAGCTCTATCTTCAGGTCATCATCCATGGCAAAGGCATCTGCACGGAGCGGCGTCTCTACCGAGGTCATCACATGTTCATCGCCCATCTGATCTGCTTCGTCACGGTCCACTTTTACTTTCAGCATCGGTTACTTTTTCTGTCTAAACATCAGCGCGGCTCATTTTGTTCGAGCCGGAGCTGTTACGTGCTGCTATACTTTGCATCACTTCGTAGAGGCAGATATTTATACCGAGTAGTAAAGCGCCGTAGAGGAAATCCTCAACGGGAATAGTACCGATGCGTACACCGCAGTTTTGATGATCATCATAGCTGACCACAGGCAGTGCAGTCAGTATGCCATTGACTATCAGCATAGGTATGATACTGATAAAGAATGCCAGTACAAACCCTTCCAGCTGTACAGCCCCCAGCAGCCATACTGACACAGGCAGCAGTACGGCCATACCCAGTGTGACCGACAGCGTGTAGGCATGGCCTATAGATAGGTATGCTAGTACACCTGAAACCACGGCTACAAAGATCAGTATGCTTCCCAGCCGCTCCGGCAGCCATTGTTTGGGCTTATAGCACAGTACGTTCTCATAGATGAAAACACAAGAGTATGGTACCGTGATAAAGAACAATACCTCCTCTATAGGCAGAACCCATATATCGAATCCCAGCGTGTACCGATGATTGAAACTCCACACACTTGCTAGTGTGAAGTAGTGGTCCCACACGATAAAGATAGCAGCCGTGATGAGCATCGCCGGCACCAGATACTTCCACTTTTTGTAAAAGGCCACACGGCTATCAAAGGAGAAAACCAGCGGCATCACTACAGTGAAAAAATCTATGAGCAGGTAGGTATATTTCATATCGATGCTTCTTTGACCACAAACATCAGGCCTTAGTGTTTTCTGCTATGATACCATCTATGATCCGAGCCGAGAGCAGGCAGAGCGGCACACCACCGCCGGGATGCACACTACCACCGCAAAAGTAAAGTCCATCTATGTTCCTGCTAAAATTAGGATGACGCAGGAATGCGGCGAGCACATTATTGGAGCTACTGCCGTATAGAGCGCCAAGGTAAGATCCCGTCTTGCTATCGATAGTAGCAGGATGATTGACCGTCTCGGTGGCGATGCAGGCCGCTATGTCGGTATTTAGTTCTTTACTCAGTCTGGCTATCACATTTGCGCGGACGCGGGCAGCTACTGCATCCCAGTCTTGTCCCGCATCATGTGGCGCATTGATGAGGACAAACCAGTTCTCCCCTCCTGCAGGTGCGTGGGCTGGCTGCTTCTTGGAGCTGATATAGATGTAGATGGTAGGATCATCACAGATGGTGCCCTCCGTGCTCAGTTGCCTAAACTCCTCCGTATAGTCTGCGCTGAAGAAGATATTGTGCAGATCCAGCTCCGGGAAGGCCCTTTTCATTCCCCAATAAAAGATGATAGCCGATGAAGAGCGCGGCTGATCGAGATAGCGCGTGGGGGCTTTCTGCTCAGGCATCAGTTTGCGATAAGTATAGACGATGTCCATATTGCTCACCACGATATCTGCGGGAATGAATGCGCCAGCCACCCCTATGCCGCTAGCTCTGCCCTGCTCTACCCGGATGGCAGTGACAGGGCACGACGTGACGAACTCTACGCC
Source organism: uncultured Chitinophagaceae bacterium (assembly GCA_964537475.1). Lineage (GTDB taxonomy): Bacteria > Bacteroidota > Bacteroidia > Chitinophagales > LD1 > UBA1941. Next base: position 555,644 of record CAZIBY010000002.1, read on the forward strand.
CATATCCAGCGCGAGCCGGTGCAGGCTGCGGGTGAGCATGGGCATACCATCCTGCAGAAAGTACGCGCCCTGATTGTACTCCAGGTGCGAGATCACATTCAGCGTGGCGGGAGCCAGGTAGGGATCGGAGCCATTGTAGGTGGCATAGCGGTCAAAGAGCTGTACGATGCGCGGATCAGAGAAAGCAGTAGCATTGGCCTGATGCATACGGCCACCTATGCCGATGCGCGGCAGGTTTGCCAATGCTCTGATGGCAGTACGCTTAGCGTAGGTTTGCCAGCGGTGCAGGGAGCTGAAGAGGAAGATATCTTTTGTGACCTCATACATCTTTGCCACGCGGTAGAGGTACTTTGTGACCTTTGTCGCAGGCTCACCGGTCCGCTCCTCCACCTCTGCAGCAAAGCGTTCCGTATCTGCCCATGCATCGAGCCGTGTACCATCTGCATAGAAGTAGCGGCATACTGGGTCTATGCGCGAATAGGTATAATACTGTGCGGGGTGCCGTCCGCAGAGCGCAAACAATTCATCCAGCAGCTCCGGCATCGTAAATAGCGAAGCGCCAAAACCCCAACTATAGCCATCCTGCTCTATGCGGTGCACCTTGCCACCTACGCCGGAATTCTGCTCATACACGGTGACGCGATGGCCACGATGCGCGAGGCGGATAGCTGTGGCCAGGCCACCTATACCAGATCCTATGACTACGGCTGTGCTGATAGACTACTGATTTATGTTTAGGCTAAAAGTCCTTTGGTCGGTACGCTGATGAGTTCGTTTTCACGGAGGCCTTCTTGCCGCATGATATGATTGGCTGCCAGCGCTCCTGAGGTATAGGCGGCCTCCATGAGCATGGTACAGTTGTCCATGCGCACCCAGTCTCCCGCCAGATAGAAACCGGGCACCTCTGTGACCACCTCCGGCCTCTTGGCATACTGCCCGGTGTGAAAGGCCGGGAAGTCATCACGGTGCTGCATGTACTCATGCCTGATGCTCATGCCCCGCAGCTCCGGGAAGTAGTGGTATAGCTCGTCCAGCAGCTGCCTGCGTATCTCTGCATCATCGCGCAGGTCATCCGGCAGCGCATAGCTGTGCAGCTCAAAGATACCACCCTGGTGCTCACGGCTCCACTGCGCGGACTCTTTCTCCATCTTGTGGTAGAGGGTGACACTATCGAGACAGCGCAGCCTGTCAGTGAAGATAAAGAATGGCAGCGAGGGATCAGCCTCATAGCGATCGGCCCATACGCGCAGCACCGCATAGCGGCTCGTCTGCTTGAGCGATGTGAGCGCTGAGAGCGTGCTGCCATATGCTTCAAAACCCTGTGCCGACTGCATGAGGCGCTTGGTGTGCTTCACATCTGTGCAGAGGACGCAGTAGTCATAGGCCTCACCGTTCACTTCAAATCCAGTACTAGTCTTTACAAGGCTGGTAACTGGCGTATTGAGATGAATACTCGCCTGATGCTTTCGCAGAAAAGCCCCGCAGTATGAGAGGAAGCTGTGCTGAAAGTCATCATCCAGCACATCATAGAGCAGGCCTTCTTCATTGCTCAGAAAGTAGAAGTGAAAGCTCTTGATCAGCTCAGCCATAGACATATCTTCCGGCTCGGCAAAAAAGGCGCGCGAGAAAGAACTGAAGATGAGCCGCATCCTGTCATTCATCCGGGTGCGGCGGGCAAAGTCTGCAAAACTGACCTTGTCATACTTTTTGTATGTCTTCTTGAAATCAAAACGCAATAGGTCTATCATAGGCATGCTGAAAGGGCTCACAAAGGTCTGCCATGAGAAGACACCATAGCGCCGCATATCCAGGATATTCATCACCGGCACGCGGCTCAGGTCTTTGAAGCCTTGCTTCTTGTCTTTGTCAAAGAGCACGATGTAGTCGTCTATCGGTATGAGATGCTTGTCAGCGCCGAGCTTTTTGAGAAAACTGCGCAGGTTGAAGTACTGACGGAAAAAGCCGTGAAAACCATGCTCTGCGCGCAGCGTCTCGCCGTGGCTCTCAAACTGCCAGCTACCTACCTTGCCTCCGAGGAAGTGCTCCTTCTCATACAGGTGTACCTCAAAGCCGCGTTCGGCCAGATTGCACGCAGTGCTGATGCCGGCTATGCCTGCACCGATCACTGCTACGCGCTTGCGGGCGGTAGCTGTATAGGGCAGTGCGGGGTCAGAATAGCTGAGTGGCTGGCGGTAGTGGTGCAGCTTCTTTCTGATCAGGTCTTGTAGCATCAGTGCGTATGTTTTTATTCCACAGGCGTGTGAACTCAAAGGTAAGCTCATCCGGGCGAATAAGCATATCATTCAGCTGGCGGCGGTCATGCCAGTATTTATTACTCTCCAGAAAGGCGATATCCTCCTCTACGATCTGCATACTCTTGCGTAGCATAAACCACTTGGCGAACCACGGATTATACCGGAAGATACGATGCCAGGTGGTGATCTGTATCATCATGACGTGCTCCTCATCTACCTGGTAGAAGTGCTCATAGATGACCATGCGGCGCGATGGCATGTGCAGGTGCGCCGGGAAGCGCAGGTCCAGCATACTGCTGTGCGGACACCAGAAGCCAAAGTGCGCCTCCACTTTGTCTTGGAATCCGAAGTAGAACTTCTCAAAGATGCTGCCTTCGTTATCCCGCATATACCAGCCGTGCAGGGACCGGTCTGTGGTATTTAGATGGTAATCCGGCTTTTCGTTGTGCAGGTTGCCCATCAGGGTCTTGATGCTTTTGCGGTGTACATGGTTGATATGATGGGAGTCAAAGAGGCTCTCGGCCACGAGCTTGATATTGGCTTTGATCACATGGTAGTTGTAGACCATCGGCCATTCGTCCAGCTCTTTGAAGGGTGGTATCTCTTCAAACTCTGCCAGTAGCGGATCTCCTACAAAGACCCAGACGCATTTATGTTTGGCTTTAACAGGATACTGCCTGACACAGGCCGCACGGGGAATTTTCTCATCAGGGCCGAGGGAGGGTATCAGCCCGCAGCGCCCATCTGCCCCAAACTCCCAGCCGTGGTAGCCGCACTTCATGCGCTCCCCCTTTACATAGCCGAGTGAGAGTTGTACATTGCGGTGGCAGCAGCGGTTCTCCAGTGCTGCTACCTGGCCGGAGGCAGTACGGTAGATGAGGATATCCTCGCCGCATATCATACGGCTCATATGCCCTCCGGGCTGTAGCTCGTCTTCAAAACAGGCGAGGTACCAGTGGTTTTTGATCAAGTGCATGGTAGTAAGGTATGAAACAACCATGCCGCGATCTTTGTTCGCCGTTTATGAACTAAACATTCTCCTTCGTGCCGATGAGCGTAGCCAGTTTCTTGACCAGGTCTTCCCCTTGCTTCAGCTTCATTTTTTTTCGTAGCTGAAGGCGGTGGTTTTCTACATTCCGGATAGTGGTGAGTGTGATCGAGGCTATTTCTTTATTAGACAAGCCAGCCGCCAGCATGCCGGCTACCTTGATCTCTGCAGCGGAGAGCTGAGGGTATTTCTGCGCCAGTATGCTTGCAGCCCTTTGATGGCTGTCGTTAAATCGCAGGTCATAATTACTCAGCTCCGTGTTGCTGTTCTTGACGGAGGTTATTTTGTCATTCAGCGCGTGAAATATCTCAGCGCGCTTCATGTCTGACTTTTCTATTTTTTTGATGGCCACCTGAAACTCATTAATGAGTGCATTGCGCTGATCGATGGCCGCTTTGAGCATCTGGCTCTCTTGCTCTGCGTGGTTGAGTGACTGCTGCATGTTTTCCTGTTTTATCTGATTCATTTCCAGTTCGTACTTCTTCTGATCCAGCTCCATCATAGCATTGACCTGCTCGAGCTGCATCGCAAATTCGATTCTGCTGCTTTCTTCCTGTGCCTTATTGCGTAGCTCATTGCTACGGTTCATGGCCTCACTATCTCCGGTGAGGTAGTAGTATAGCGCACAGTTCTCGTGATAGCGGATCCTGTTAGCCATTACATCAGAGTGGTCTAGCATATGCGCTATTGCTTTCAGCTTATCCCACGCCTCTGCCGTATGGCCCAGGTGCAGCAGGCACTCCGCGTCCGCATTGAGTATATCTGCGTACTCAGAGGGATTATCAGCGACTATCTGTAGCACTCTGGGATCTTGCAGCACTGGCAGCGCATCCTTATATCTTTTTAGTTTGGCCAGGTTCAGGCCGTGGGCCACCAGCATAAAGGCCTCCTCCGCGTGTATACCGTGCGTACGGCTGATCTGTAGCGATGCCTCTGTATGCTCCATACACCGGTCATAGTCTCCATAGCCTACAGCATAGACCTGGCTCATCATGAGGTGGCAGTGCGTGAGCAGGTGCGGAGACAGTGGCAGGTCCCGGCTATTCATGAGCGCAGCAAACTCTTCCTTAGCTTTGTCATATTGCTTGATGCAGTAAAAGGAGAAAGCATAATTGCACCAAAGCCCGGCGAATACCGCTGCATTCGCAAATTCATCTCTGCGCGTCATGCCCTGATGGAAAACGCGCAAGGCCCTGATATGCCACCCGCGCATCTGATAGAGGTTTCCTATCACCATATATGCATTGAGTGCGCGAAAACCGGTCTGAGACAGGATCATGCGTGACAGGATCGTATTGGCAGTCTCTACTGCTTTGTCAAAATCACCAAAGGTACAGTCGGTCTCTATGCCCATGAGCAGGCAGTCAAAATACATATCTGTCCATGTACCGTTTTCCTCGCAGAGCGTACGCATCTCTTTGAGATAGGGTACCAGTTTGCTAAAATGGCGGTGTGCTATATACATGCGGCAGATGGTACCCGCTGCAGCGGCACGTCCTTTCTTGTAGCCTCGCTTGCGCGCGTCTTCATAGCACTGTATGATCTCGTCAAACTCCGCGCTACCCTCTACAGGAGGGTACTGCAGGGAGTTGAGCCTTTCGAGTGCTTCATCTATCTTTTTTGAACTGAGGTTATTGGGCATATGTGGGTTTGTACAGGGCAAATATATGTGCTGGATGTTGTGTTTATGCATGCTGCCTTACCGACTAGTAGATTACTAGTAATGAGGGTCAGGCATTCGCTGTATTCCTTTGCCTTACATTCTTTTATCACTGATCGAGAGAATGGCCATCTAACAAATTCTAAACTTCAAAACAACCCACACAGATGAAAAATCTCCTGCTCCTCGCTGTCCTGTTTTGCTCCATCATAGCGGCAGCCCAGGCACCTCCGCAGGGCATCAACTACCAGGCCGTGGTACGCGATGCCTCAGGCGCTATAGTGGCCAATACCCACGTCGCCATCCGTTTTACCATACATGATCAGACGGCTGCGGGTACGGTGGTCTTTCAGGAGACGCATGGGCAGACTACCAATCAGTTTGGGCTTTTCAACTCAGTAATAGGCACCGGAGGGGGTAGTTTAGCTGCGGTCAACTGGGGCAGCGGCCCCAAGTACCTGCAGGTAGAGGTAGATGTGAATGGCGGCACCAGCTACACAGACATGGGTACCAACCAGATGATGAGTGTACCGTACGCGCTATACGCCGCGAGCGGGGGCGGTGGTGCTACAGGGCCTACAGGTGCGCGGGGTGCTACAGGGCCTGCTGGCGCTGCGGGGCCTGCCGGTAATACGGGTACGACTGGCCCACAGGGTCCGGCGGGCCTCGCGGGACCTACAGGAGCAGCAGGCACCAACGGAGCAAATGGACTGGCAGGTGCTACCGGCCCTACAGGTCCATCGGGTAGTGATGGTGCTACCGGTCCACAAGGTCTGGCAGGTACCGCAGGACCTACCGGTGCCGCTGGTACTAATGGAACAAACGGAGCAACAGGTGCCACGGGTGCCACAGGCCCGACTGGTGTAGGTGGCGGTGCTACCGGCCCTACGGGTCCATCGGGTAGTGATGGCGCTACCGGCCCACAGGGTCTGGCAGGTATCGCAGGGCCTACCGGTGCCGCGGGTACTAACGGAACAAACGGAGCAACAGGTGCTACGGGCCCAACCGGTCCTACGGGTGTTGGTGGCGGTGCTACTGGTCCTACGGGCAATGATGGCGCTACAGGCCCACAGGGTCCCGCAGGTATCGCAGGGCCTACCGGTGCCGCGGGTACTAACGGAACAAACGGAGCAACAGGTGCGACGGGCTCAACTGGTCCTACGGGCGTTGGTGGCGGTGCTACCGGCCCTACGGGTCCATCGGGCAGTGATGGCGCTACCGGTCCACAAGGTGTGGCAGGTATCGCAGGGCCCACCGGTGCCGCTGGTATTAATGGAACAAACGGAGCAACAGGTGCCACAGGCCCGACTGGTGTTGGTGGCGGTGCTACCGGCCCTACGGGTCCATCGGGTAGTGATGGCGCTACCGGTCCACAAGGTGTGGCAGGTATCGCAGGGCCCACCGGTGCAGCTGGAGCAAACGGAGCCACAGGTGCCACAGGTCCGACCGGTGCTACAGGTGTTGGTGGCGGTGCGACCGGCCCTACAGGTCCATCGGGTAGTGATGGTGCCACTGGCCCACAGGGTTTGGCAGGTATCGCAGGGCCTACCGGTGCCGCAGGTATTAACGGAACAAACGGAGCAACAGGTGCGACGGGCCTGACCGGTGCGGCTGGTACAAACGGTGCTCCGGGTGCTCAAGGCCCTACAGGTGCTGCCGGAGCTACTGGCCCCGCCGGCATAGCCGGCCCGACCGGAGCTATCGGCGCTACCGGTAGTGCTGGTACGCCCGGCCCTACTGGTCCGCAGGGACCTACGGGTGTAGCAGGTGTGCCGGGTAGTGATGGTGCCACAGGCCCGGCGGGTATAGCCGGTCCTACCGGCGCGCAGGGAGCCACGGGTATCGCAGGGCCTACAGGTCCGGCAGGTTCGCTGGGTGCGGCCGGTGGCGACCTCAGTGGTACCTATCCCGGTCCTACGGTATCAGGTATACAGGGTGTGCCGGTTAGCGCAGGGGCTCCCACCACCGGCAGTGTGCTGCAATATGATGGCACCAGTTGGACTGCCACTGATATGGGTGGTACTTTCTGGAAGGTCACCGGCAATAGCGGTACTACCGCCCCGACCGCTGCTATAGGCGCTGCTGTCAATAATAATTTCATAGGAACTACAGATGGAAAAGACCTTGCCATTGCGACCAATAACCTGGAGCGCATGCGTGTCATCAGCACTGGTGCCATCGGTATCGGCACGCAGACGCCCAACTCGCCTTTGGCCATACGTACTACTGTGGCAACGGCCAATGCGCGCACCACCTCTCTGGCCAATGCCATCAGCGATCAGAGGTTTGAGCTGGTGACACAGAGGGGCGCTACTACTAACGTGTCCGGCGATATCATGACGTCTATAGGCCAGGCATATAATGGCAGCTCTATCACAGATGGCATCCACTTCATCAGGGGTGCAGGGTCGACAGATGGTGCCATTGCTTTCAGCACCAATAACACCACCGAAAGAATGCGGATATTATCCAATGGACGCGTGGGTATCGCGACCAATGCCCCCGTTTGCCTGCTGACTAATAGCAATACCAATACGGTAGCAAGTGATAACATCGGTGTAAACTCAAGCAGCTTCAACTGGCTACTGAACAGCGGTGGCTATGCAGGTGCCTTTTACAACGCGTCTACTGCCGCCGGAGCCACTGGCCTGGCAGTGAAAGTAGCAGGTACAGCCAGCAGCAATACCATACTAGACCTATCTGCCGGTTCGGCCCAGGCTACGGCTGGCGTGTCTGTGATGGTAGTGCAAGGGGATGGTAATGTAGGTATTGGTACCTCCTCTCCCAACTCTCCCCTGACGGTTCGCACATCCAATTCCGTCGCCAATGCACGTGTGAGCTCCCTGGCCAATGCGATCAATGATACGCGCTTTGAGTTGGTGACACAGCGCGGTGTGACTACCAATGGTGCCGGTGATATCATGACGTCTATCGGACAGGCATTTGACGGTGGTAGCATTACCGATGGGATACACTTCATCAGAGGAGCTGTGGCCACAGACGGAGCTATTGCCTTCAGTACCAATAATGCTACGGAGCGTATGCGGATCCTGAAGAATGGCTATATAGGTGTGGGCGTCAGTAACCCTGCTACCTTGTTTGCTAATACAAGCCTGAATATCAAAGGCAGCGATGCGATAGGAACTAACCCGACCAGCCTGAGTTGGGTACACAGTTCCGGTGGCTTTGCGATGGCAGTGTATAATAGCTCTACGAACATCTACACGCACGGCCTTGCAGTCAAGGTGGCGGGCAGCGCCAGTACGAGTCACGTACTCGATCTCTCCTCAGGGGCAGCTCAGGACACTGCCGGTACTCCGATCATGGTGGCGCAGGCCGATGGACACGTAGGCATAGGCACCAATAGTCCCGCCTACCCACTGGACGTGACAGCCACGAAGTCTACTAACTATACAGCATACGCATTTCTGGCAGCCGGTGGTCCCGGAGTAGCTACCGGCAATAGTGGCACAGTGGCGGTATCTATCCATAGCTATGGGCGTATCCTCTCTGCAGAGGTAGACGTGCAGTCAGACCGCCGTATCAAGACAGATATACAGCACCCGGCTACAGACGGTATGCTGGACAAGGTCAATCAGCTACAGGTGGCAGACTACAAATACATAGACAAACTGGAGAAGGGCACCAATGTCAAGCGCGGCTTCATAGCGCAGCAGGTAGAGGAGGTCATGCCGCATGCAGTAGCAAAAAATACAGATGTGATACCTAGTGTCTTTGCCAATGCCCGCACAGTGAGCGTGCGTGATAGCATACTGACCGTGGTCACCACTGCCGCACATGGTTTTGCCGCAGGCGATGAGATACTGCTCTATGGCGATGGCAACAGGGCCTATCGTGTACACGTAGCTGCGGTCCCTGATAGTACTACCTTCACTGTATCGGGCTGGGCGTATAGCGAGCCGGTTCTCTTTGTCTATGGCAAGAAGGTGAATGACTTTCGCACCATTGACTTTGATCAGATCACTGCGCTCTCTGTGGGTGCTATACAGGAACTGAGCAAGCGCACCACCGCGCTGGAGCAGCGCAACGCTGCACTAGAATCCGAGCTAAAGGCACAGCAGGCTACCAATGCCGCACTGAAAGCCTCAGGCCGCGAGCAGCAAGAGATGATGAAGCAACTGAAAGCACAGATAGATGACATCTCGGAGAGGCTACACCTCAGCTCTGCCAGGTGAGTAACCGTAGTGAATAGGCAGTAAGAGAAATCGTGCTGGAATAAAAATAAAAGACCGCTCCCGATACTAAACACCGGGAGCGGCTCTGATGTCTGGGTGACTGGACTTGAACCAGCGACCTCTTGCACCCCATGCAAGTGCGCTACCAGACTGCGCTACACCCAGGTAGGACAGGGCTGCCCTCTCCTACCCGGTGCTGCATGTAGAGGTGTGTACCACTCAGACGCGGCAAATATATCAATCCCCTGCAATGAGAAAAAGGACCTTATTAGCGTGAGAAGCCATCTTAATTAACGTTATCAAAACCAAAACTCCCGTTTTACGTTAGTATATTTGTACATACTATCAAGTAAACCACTGGGAGGTAATAATGGAACGGGAAGTAGTCTCTATCAAGCGGAAGGCATTTAAGATCAACCTGGAAAACTCTATCTACGGCACCTTTGCCGAGATCGGTGCGGGTCAGGAGGTGGCGCGGACGTTCTTTCAGGTAGGTGGCGCCTCGGGCACCATCGCCAAGACGATGTCTGCCTATGACATGACCTTCTCTGACTCTATCTACGGCGAGGAGGGCTCCGGCCGCTATGTGAGCGAGAGCCGTGTGAAGCGCATGCTGGCCCACGAGTACGAGCTGGTAGAGAACCGCCTCACAGATGACAAATACCTGCACCGCCGTTTCTTTGCCTTTGCCGATACCTGTACTACTATCAACTATCACCGCAATAACGATCCGCACTGCTGGATGGGGCTGCGATTTCAGCTGGTGCCGCAAGGGCCGGTGAATGAAGTGATCATGCACGTGCGGCTGAAGGAGAACGACGCGCTACTGCAGCAGCGCACCATAGGCGGCCTGGGTGTCAACCTGATCTACGCCTGCTACTGGTATGCGCAGGATATGGATGCCTTCGTAGGCTCTCTGATGGATAACCTCACTACGGATCAGGCAGAGATAGACATGCTGCGTCTCACAGGCGCTGACTTTGCCTCGGTAGACAACCGCCTGCTGGCGCTGATGCTGGTGAAGAAAGCCTTCACCAGTGGCACGATCTTCGGCCCGGACAAGGAAGTTTATCAACCTAAAGACATTCTCTACAAGCGCAACATCCTATGCCTGCGCGGACGCTTCCGCCCGGTCACAAAGGTGAGCGAGGATATGTTCAATGCCGGCGTGCAAACTTTCAAAGAGTGCTTCCCTGACTGTCAGAATGATCAGCTACTCGCCATCAGCGAGCTCACGATCAATAACCTCGAGGCCAATGCAGGCTTTGATGACAAGGACTTTCTGGACCGTACAGACGTGCTCTGCAGCCTGGGCCATACCGTCATGATCTCAAACTGTCAGAAGCACGACACTCTGCTGGCTTACCTGCGCCGCTGCAGGCCCAAGAATATAGGCGTGGTGATCGGTGTGATGAACCTCATGGAGCTGCTCAATGAGGACCACTATGCTGATCCGCAAAGCGAAATACTGCACTACTTTGGCGAGATCTTCCAGCGCAATACAAAGATGCTGGTCTACCCATACCAGCCTACTGCAGATGCGCCTCTCATCACGCTGGAGAACTATCCGATATCGGAGTCTCTCACACATCTCTTTGCATACCTGAAGGCCTGCCACTTCCTCATAGATGTGAAGGGCTATGATCCTGCCCTGCTGCAGATATTCTCCAATAATGTGATCCAGATGATCAAGAGTGGCGAAGAAGGCTGGGAGCAGTATGTACCGGATTTTGTAGCCGAGTACATCAAGGCGCGCTGCCTCTTTGACTATCCGTGTGAGGTGAAGCATTGATTACCTCTCCCTAAATCACATTTCTAAAAAAATCACAACAGGGTGACAGTGTAGCCGTGTATTTTATGGAACTTTGAAGTATCCATAGTCTTTGTCATATATCACTGACGTGATAGGCATTGATTCACTAAACACACATGTATGAAAGTAACAACCCTACTGGTGGCGCTGCTCGTCACCACTGTCGCCACGGCGCAAACTATTACCAAGAGCATCGACTCAAAGGTCACGCGTGTGACTGTCTTCCCGCAGGGCGCGCAGGTCACGCGTGTCACACAGGCATCCATCGCCGCCGGGCGCAGTGAGCTGACCTTTACCGGCATCTCGCCCTATATGGACCAGAGCAGTCTGCGCGTAGAGGCCAGCGGGGGCTTCACCATCCTCTCTGTATCCCCTGTGGCCAATAAGATGCACGACCAGGAGAAGCGCAAGGACATAGAGGCGCTGGAGACCTCGCGCAAGGTATGGGAGAAGCTGCAGATCCGCGACCGTGCTACGCTCAGTATCTACACTGAGGAGGAAAAGATGCTGGAGGCCAATTACAAAGTAGGTGGTGATAATACGGGCCTCAAAGCTGCCGACCTCGCCGCCGTGCTGGACCTGCACCGCACCCGCCTGCGCGACCTGAAGTTTAATGAGATAGACTACAATGAGCGCATACAGAAAGAACAAGACAGCATCAACCGCATCAATGAGCAGATCACGGCGCTGAACGCCAACACTGAGACCTCCACGATGGATGTGGTCGTGACGGTACAGTCTCAGACAGGCGCTACAGGTGATTTCACGCTGAGCTATGTGGTGAATAACGCCGGCTGGAATCCATCCTATGACCTCTACGTAGATGACATCAATAAACCACTCACGCTGAAGTACAAAGCCAACGTATGGCAAAACACCGGCGAGCAGTGGAAAGATATACGCATCGCCTTCTCCAATGGTAATCCGAATGAGTCCGGTATCGCGCCTACGCTGAATCCGCTGTGGCTGAGAAACCTTATATCTACACTAGAGCTTCAGATGTCCGGATTTATGTCAGCCCCGGCAGCACCTCGATACAAAAAAGCTGCAGCGGATTCACAGTATCTTGATGGAAAAGCGGAAAGCAACGTAGCCTATACTCCACAAACACAAAATGCCACCAGCATCAGCTTTGAGCTGGCTACTACCTACACGGTAGTCAATGACGGCCAGGTACGCGCGGTAGATATGAAGCAGCAAGATATACCTGCATCGTTTGAATACTTCTGCGTACCTAAGCGGGAGAAGAAAGCCTACCTGATGGCCCACATACCAAACTGGCTGGACTACAACCTGATGGATGGCGAAGTGAACCTCTACTATGAGGGCACATACACGGGCAAAACGGCCTTCAGCCTGGCCAATACCGATGACACACTGAACCTCTCCCTCGGTGTAGATAAGGGCATCACGGTAGAGCGCAAGCAGGTGAAAGACTACAACAAGCGTGTGATCCTGTCTGACAAGAAGACCGCGGCGGCATCATTTGAGATATCGGTGCGAAACAATAAGAAGTTCCCTATCAATATCACGATAGAGGACCAGGTGCCTGTGACCACAGACAAGGATATTTCTATAGATGACATCAGCCACGATGGCGCTACCCGCGATGAAGAAACAGGCAAGGTAACGTGGAAGCTGACCATACCATCCGGCAAGGAACAGAAGGAACGCCTCTCATACACCGTGAAGTATCCAAAGAGCTACAGGGTACAGATAGACTAAACACCTCACCCTAAATCCCTCTCCCAAGGAGAGGGACTTTAATACACCATTCTGTAAGCCACTCCAAGGAGTGGCTTTTTACATCCACTCATTAACATCCGCAGCAGCACCTTCACGCCCCCGCACCTCTCAAAAACTTATCCTCATACTCCACCTTGTGAGTATTTCTCACGAAAAACACCCTCACTTTTGCAGACCTTTGCATCATCACCACGCAGCCATTCATCCGCTGCAAGACCTATGAATATCTCCGTGGTTCCGGCATCTGATTCTGTATTGGTATAAAGCCCTCTCCCTCGGAGAGGTTCCGAGGCTTCGGAAGAGGTCTCAAATCCAGCAAATTCTGATTCAGAAAATCTGTATTCCTATGTGATCTATGTGTCCTATGCCTGCCTGCCGGTAGGCAGGTGGTTCAAAATGTATTTCGTATTCATTCTATCAATTCTCAAATTCTGCAAACTCAGATTCAGACAATGCATTTGTATTCAAGTCCCTCTCCTTGGGAGAGGGTCCCGAGACTTCGGGATGGAGAGGTCGTATTTGTATTAAGTCCCCTTTGGGGATTTAGGGGCTGTATTTCATCACTCAAAATAAAATCACCTATGTCCGCACCAGCCGGCAACACCAACGCGTCCAGATGGAC
>CAZIBY010000003.1:0-560160 GCA_964537475.1 uncultured Chitinophagaceae bacterium
TACTGCTGCCTCCCGTAGGAGTCGGGCCCGTGTCTCAGTGCCCGTGTGGCTGATCGTCCTCTCAGACCAGCTACCGATCGTCGGCTTGGTGAGCCGTTACCTCACCAACTACCTAATCGGACGCACACTCATCCTGTACCGCCGGAGCTTTAATTACAAAAGAATGCTCTCTCGTAAAATTATGGGGTATTAATCTCAGTTTCCCGAGGCTATCCCCCAGTACAGGGCAGATTGTGTACGCGTTACGCACCCGTACGCCACTCTCATAGTATTGCTACTATTTACCGTTCGACTTGCATGTATTAGGCCTCCCGCTAGCGTTCATCCTGAGCCAGGATCAAACTCTCCGTAGTAAAAGAGTTGATTTCCTAACTAATAAAGGAAATGATTATTGATTTTGCTTGGATACCTTATCTAGTTATCTATGTTTCTTACCTATATTTCAAAGAACTTTTTTGACTGATCGGCTACCTTTCGGTGGCTTCGTTTGTCAAGTTTGTGGTCGGTGTTTTGTCTCCAAAATTCACTTACCTTTTCAGTGGCGCTTTAGATTCGTTCGTGACGCTTGCTGCGAAACGGGACGCAAAAGTAGAAGTTATTTTCGAACTTCCAAATTCTATCAGAAATTATTTTTTCTTTTTGTTTCAGCCGTGTGACTGGAAACTGGAGCTACATGAGCCCTCTCAGATCAGATGTGCGGTGGATCCTGTCGAGCAGGATGCTTTGCCAAGTGTATGGCGCGTAGTCGCTACGCTTTGTTTTCATTGTGCCGTTCTTTTCAGAAGCGGGACGCAAAAGTAAGAAGCTTTTTTTATTCTCCAAACTTTCATGAAAGTTTTTCTGCTTTTCAGCTGCGGAAGCTGCGGGATCTCTGATGTGCAGTGGACTCCGGGAGAACCGGGTGCTTTACCATCGAGACGGTGCGTATCACTACGCTGTACCTGTTTTTATTTCCCCCGGACCAGTATCAAAAGAACGTTGTTGTGTCCGTTTGGGGAGTGCAAATGTAGTAACCTTTTACAAATCCGCAAGGGGTATAGCGAAAAAAATCACAAAAGGTTTCATTTCTATCATCATCAGATATACCTCAAAGCCTTGGTATCATTGGGCTGACGCGTAGTCCAGGCCTTCGTACAAAAAAATCAGTCCTCTATATATAATGAGATCTGGCGGCCAGCATCAGAAGGCAAATACATACTTATCGCCGTCCTCATCTTTCATCACATAGTTGACCACGCGGGGCCAGAGGGGCTTGATGAGTTCTTTCTCCCAGTCGGACAGGTCCTGGCTGAGGGCTTCTACTACTTTAGGCTTCAGTGTAGCCAGATTATGCTTCTCCTCCTTATCCTCCTTTATATTATAGAGTAGCGTGGTGTGGTCATATTCATTGATGATGAGCTTCCACTCTCCCTTGCGGATAGCCTTATTGAAGTCGCTCCTCCAGTATAGGGCACCGTGCGCCGGGCCGGCCTGGGTGCCATTGACAAATGGCACGAGGTCTACGCCGTCGTATTTGCGGTCAGCAGGCAGCTCCATATTGACAGCGCGGGCTACCGTGGCAAAGATATCCAGAGAGATGACCGGGTCGTGATAGACGGTGCCGGGCTTGATGTGGCCCTTCCACTTCATCATAAACGGTACGCGGATACCTCCCTCAAAGTTGGTGAACTTGCCCCCCTTGAATGGAGCATTGTCTGTAGTACCATTATAAGACACACCACCGTTATCACTCAGGAAGACGATCATCGTATTGTCTGTCAGGCCCAGGCTGTCTACGTGCTGCAGCAGGCGGCCTACCTGATCGTCCAGATTCTTGATCATGGCAGCGTAGGTGCGCTTGACAGGGTCTTTGATATTGGAGAACATGGCGTAATACTTCTTCATAGCCTGCAGCGGTGCGTGGGGTGCATTGTACGGCAGGTAGAGAAAGAAGGGGCCATTTTTGCTACGGTCTATATATGATATGGCCTCGTCGGTCAGCTTATCGGTCAGGTATTTGTTTTCTTCTTTCTCCTCGCAGCAGTTGCGCAGGATGGCACAGTTGCCCCGGCGCCCCTCTGCGGTCTGCCACTCATGCTGGTCTATATAGTCGCGGCCTATATGCGTATTGACCACGTCAGGATTGGAGGCCGGTGCGTAGAGGGTAAAGGCCTCGTAGAAGCCGTACTGATAGTCAAAGCCGCGGGCACAGGGCTTGGCAAAGTCTGCTGCACCCAGGTGCCACTTGCCTATGATAGCAGTGGAGTAGTCATACCGCTTCATCATATCTGCCAGTGTGATCTCAGAGGGAGGCAGGCCCTGACGCATCCTGTCTTCCGTAGATGGCACATCGGTCTCTTTGATCGGTGTGAGCGGGCGGAAGCGTGGCAGCATCTTGAAGCCGTAGTACTCGGCCATATTCTTCAGGTAGCGGTGATTGGGCTGAAACTCATGGCCGAAGCGCTGCTGGTAGCGACCGGTCAGGAGGCCTGCGCGTGATGGTGAGCATACCGGAGAGGAGATATAGCCCTCGGTGAAAACGACCCCTTCATGGCCCAGCCTATCTATATTGGGCGTAGTGAGCGCCTTATTGCCATAGAGAGAGAGGTCAGTAGCGCCCAGGTCATCTGCCAGTATGAGTATGACATTAGGACGCGAGTGGCTCAAAGGATCGGCTACGGGTTTGGATAGAAAATCCTCCTTCCCCTTGATGAGTTTTTCATCAAAGTAGATCTTATACTTATCACTGTAAAACGGACGGTGCAGAAAACTCATGCACAGTACGGCGATAGCCGCCAGGCCACCTGTCAGTACTAAACCCTTAATGTATCGCATATACCAAAGCTAACGAATAACTGACGGAAAGTTTACATCCAGTTTCCATCTTTTCGTTAAATGAAAGGTTAATTTTAAGATGATCAAAACGGGTAAAATGTACCCCGTAATAAATGGCCGTAACCCTTATCCAGCAATGGTTTGATGGAGAATCTTTTAGATGGTACAGCCCTTTCTGCCTTTCCCAACTGTTGTCGATTTTACCACCATGCCGGACAGCATAAAAACAGCGGAGCGTTTCCTGAAATCTCTGCTATTACTTGAAGTCTCCTGCCTCGATGAAGCTCATCTGCTGGGGATGAATGTATTTGCGTATGGCGGCATTGATCTGCTCCACGGTGAGGGCTTTGATAGCCTGGTCAAAAGAAGCGTCCCAGGCCATGGTCCTGGTGAGAAAGAGATTTTCGGAAAGCTTTGATGCTAACTGCTGATCTCTTGTGCGGCCCAGCTCTCTCTGCTGGAGGAAACCAGACCTGGCATCGCGCAGTTCATCTGCGGTGATACCGTCTTTTAGTAGCCTTTGTATTTCCTCTTTGTAGGCTGCCATCAGTTTTTCACTATTAGCCGGATTGTAGATGGCATATGAGTTGAAAGAGCCGACACTTTCCTTTTTGCCTGCAGAGACCCAGCTACCTACACCATAGCTGAGACCTTCTTTCTGGCGGATGCGTGTAGCCAGGCGCGAGCTGATAAAGCCGCCGCCGATCATGAAATTAGCCATACTCACTGCTGCGTAGTCAGGATCATCTTCTCTGAGGCGGATATTCTGGCGGACTGAGAGCCTGGCATTTTTCTTATCCGGTGTTTTGATCTTATCACTTTTGGCGGGTACGTCAAAGTACTGGCGGGCTATATACTCGTACGGCTGCGGTGCATGCCACGACCCGAGCATAGACCGGATATCTGTGAGTACGGTATCTTCGTTGAAATCTCCCACTACAGCTATCGTGGCATTATCTCCATTATAGAAGTTGCTGTAAAAGGTTTTGACATCACTGAGGGTAGTCTTTTTGAGATCGGCTATAGCGTCATCAAAGGACGGAGTACTAAAGACGTGACCCTGCGGATAGGGTTCCATGTAGCGGTCGAGCACGTTAGATGCCAGAGCCTGAGGTTCATTCCGTGCCTGCTCGAGGTTCGCGAGATTTTCATCCTTCAGCTTATCAAATTCGGCCTGTGGAAATACCGGCTGCCTCAGCACCTCCGTCAAGAGCTTCAGTGCGCCATCCAGGTTTTCATGAGTAGTAGAGAGGCTGATAGACACTATCTGGCCGTAGCGGTAAATATTCAGAGATGCCTTCAATTTGTCTAAAGCATCTTTGACCTGCTCGCGGGTCTTATCTTTCGTGCCGCGATCCAGCATGGCTGCAGAGAGATCGGCACTGGCATCGGTGCCTCTCAGGGCAGCCTCCGTGCCGAGCCTGAGCGTGATCTGCGCGGTCACTGTGCCGCCCCTTGTTTTCTTAGACAGCAGGGCATATTGTGCGCCGCCATCTATTTTCCCTGTGCGGGTACGCTTATCTATATTGGTCGGCGAGGCATCAAACTGCTCTCCGTCTGCCAGTGCCGCACGGCCTTTGTATCCTTTGACCATAGCATCTACATCACCTGTGGCTGGGACTGTAGCTCTGTCCGGATGAGCTTCAGGGAAAAACTGACCGTAAGTACGATTCGATTTTTTGAAATATGCTTTAGCTACGCGATTGACATCGTCTACAGTGACCTGTGCCAGGCGGTCACGATACAGGAAGAATGTCCTCCAGTCTCCCTGTGCGATGTACTCGCTGAGCCTGAGGCCCACGCGGTCAGAGTTATTCCACAGATCATCTATATACTTTTGATATTTAGCCTTTGACCGATCTACATCTGCCTGCGAGACCGGCTGATACGCCAGGCTATCTAATACGGCCATCATCGCCTCTCGCGCCTCTGAGAGTGGCTTGTCCTTCAGCACCGTAGCAGAGAAAAATACTGTGCCCGGATCTCTCTGTGCCCGTACAAAACCATACTGAGAGCTGGCTTTCTTAGAGTCTACGAGCGCCTTGTATAGCCGCCCCGATGGCTCACCGGCCAGGATATCTGTCAATATGACTAGCGACGCATAATCAGAGTCTGTACCGGATGGTATGTGGTAGGCACAGGCTACGGCCTGTATGTCTCCTACTCGGCGTAGCTCTACATAGCGCTCTCCCTCTTGAGTCGGCTCTACGGTATATGGTGCTTGCAGCACACGGGTGGGCTTTGGTATGCCGCCGAAGTATTGATTGACCAGTGCTATTGCTTTCGCTTCCTCTACTTTACCTGCTATGGTTAGTACTGCATTATCCGGCTGGTAATACTTCTTATAGAAGGCTTTGAGATTGTCTATCGGCACACGCTCTATGTCTTCTTTTGATCCGATGGTTGATTTGCCATAGTTGTGCCACATGTAGGCGGCGGAGATGATCCGCTGATACAGCATGCCTTCGGGATCATTTTCATTGCGCTCAAACTCATTTCTCACAACAGAAAATTCTGACTGCAGGTCTTTTTGAGCTATAAATGAATTGACCATTCGATCGGCCTCCATAGAGAGTGCCCACTTCAGGTTATAGTCCGTAGCATTGAAAGTCTCAAAGTAGTTGGTACGATCTGTATTAGTAGATCCATTGGGGCTAGCGCCATGCTCGGTCAGCTCGTGAGGTATATCCTTGTGGCCAGGAGACCCCTTGAATACCATATGTTCCAGCAGGTGGGCCATGCCTGTCTCGCCATATCCCTCCATACGAGAGCCTACGAGGTAGGTCATATTGACAGTAGTAGATGGCTTAGAGGCATCGGGGAAGATCAGGACTCTGAGTCCGTTTGACAGCCGATATTCCGTGATACCCTCTACAGTGGTGACTTTGGTGGGCGGTGCCGTCTTTGCAGCTGTAGCCTGGGCTGATGACGTGAACGTACTAAAAACCCCGAGGCCCAATAGGAAAAGCGCAGATGCTTTCATGAGATAGTTTTAAGGTTACCAATGGTATAAAGCTATCAAAACAGCGCCTTGTTTTATTAGGAAAAACGTTAAAATATTGCGAAAGCCTAACTAAGGTATTTAGTCAGTTCATCTTCTATCCTCTTGCAGGAGACGAGCAGCGGCTTATGAGTGATCTCGAGGTCAAAGGTATGCTCAGATATGGTATAGTTGCCATTGATATGACCTATGATCAGAGGCAACTCAAATGTGCCAGCCACCTCATCTCCGGTCAGCTTGCCCCCATGGTGAGTGATGGCAGCCTGCGCCTTTTCCATCAGTTCTTTCCTGTTCTTTACATTGCCTATATGGATAGATATGTTGCACTTGGCCATGGTCTGTACTCTTTACACAAAGCTAAAGAAAACAGGTAGCCCCGCCATAGCACTATCCACAGTGCCGTGTCAAATGAAAAAGCCGCTCCCGGGAGCGGCTTATCTTATGTCTTTCAGCGAGTTGTTTAGAAGCGAGGGCAGAAGAGGGTTTCCTTCAGGCTGTAGGCCTTAGGGAAGCCGATATACATCAGAGATATCTCAAATGCGCCAGTGCCCGGTCCGGCCTCTTTAAATTTATTGACTGTAAAGTCGTAGCTGGCTCCCACCTTGAAGCCTTTGATCTGGAAAGCAGCATAAGCGATCGCTGACTCTGCCTGATGATCCTTTGTGATGATGTCATTGGACCTGCTATAGATGCCCAGAGTGATGTTTGTACGCATATTGATGTCATACCCGAAGCCGAGACCTGCATTGAGCTGATTGGCTACAGACTGCTTCATCCAGAGTACAGACGGCAGGAGGTGAAATCTGCGACCCAGTGTGAAATCAAGACCGCCGGAGATATTGCCACGGAGGTAGAGCGTCTTCTTCTCAGTAGTAGTAGCCAGGTTATACTTAGGTACAGCAGTATTAAAGATAGTACCACCGAGATACAAGGCGATCTTGCTGGTCAGCTTGCCATAGTATAGCAAACCGACATTGAGGTTTGCGTATTTTACGTTTGGCTGGAGGTTGATACCGCTGGCTATATTACCATTAAACTCATTTCCCTGATACTGGCTGGCAAACTGTGGGTTTTTATAACCAGTCTGTGTGTAGCCCAGTTGAAGCCCTATGGACAGCTGATGATTAGGACTGAGGTGACGGATATAAGATCCGGAGGCCACCAGGCTAAAGGTCTGGAAAGAACTGGCACCTGCAGCATCATAGAGTACATATGCACCTACACCTACTACATCCTTGCCCCCCGTGCCAAGGGCGATAGGCATATCAAAGGATATAGATGGGGTCTGATAGGGGGAGTTGAAAAAGCCGTTATTGACACCAGAGAACCATTGGTTTCTATATATCGCACCTACTCTGTAGCTACCAGGCACTACCCCCGTGAGGGCAGGATTGGTAGTGAGTGGCGTATTGTAAAACTGTGTATAGTGCATATCCTGTGCTCCCGCTGTGAGGAGGGCAAGGACTGTGATGGTGGCTAAATAAAATTTCTTCATTATCAAGTTTCTCTTTTGGTTTTAGGTTTAGGGGTTTCAGATGAGGTTTACCAGATAAGGGCTACATTGCCCGTCACAGTAGGGTAGAGTTTATTGGTCTGCTTGTTTCGCACCTTGGCCAGGTACACATAGTTGCCCTGATCCTGCAGTTTGCCATGATACTGGCCATCCCACTTGTCTGTGCCATCGCGCCTGCTATCAAATACCATCTCACCCCAGCGGTTGAATACGCTCAGCTCGTCCAGCATCACGATATCACCCTGATTGATAATAGTGAAGTAAGTATTCTCTACCGGCACACCCACGCCACCAGGCAGGAAGGCCGTAGGGAAAGTAAAGTCCCTCTTGATAGGAATGGTGTCTATGAGTGCAAATACCGAATCATTGACCGCAGGTGTCCAGGCGCTCTTGGTAAACTTGATGCGGCCTGAGCCTGCCTGGCCCGGGGTAGAGACTACTTGCTGCATATTGGCCCACTGAGCAGGTGTACCTGTCCAGACACCGATAGAGGCCCAAGGACCGTCTGCGATCTGGTCTGAGAAGATAGAGAGATCTGCGGGGGAATTGTCAGAAGCATCTACAATGTGATAGAATACGTCATTTACCAAACTGATGCCACCGGATTTTTTCAGCGTGTCATAGCCGTCATCAGAGGTGGTAGAGGTAGTCGGAACATTCTCTGCGTAGCGCACTTTATAGTATCTAGCCTGGGTATTGGCTGGGACTACTGACGCCTCGCGTATCTTGGCAGTACCGCCATCATTCACACCGGTAGGGAAGATATACTCCGCTTTCTGATCTGTATTTCTCACCAGGCGGCCTCCTGCAGTGCTGCTCACGAAGCCTGTATTGACATTGTATTGCACAATGGCGGCAGGGTCGCTATTGGTCACATTGAGCCAATAGGATGTCGTGGCATGCTCAGAGCCAGAGAGCCAGAGCGAGTTGGTCACCGTCACATCACCATCTGTCTGGCGCTTGGTGCCGAGGCCGATAGGTGTCGAGTCAGTCAGGTTGTAAAAAGTATTAGGGCTGGTGCCTGATATATTCTGATCGGTACCGTAGAGTGTGACCCAAGACTGGTCAGCATTCCAGGTAGCATTATTGATCCAGTCTTTCTGCACAAAGTATTTGCCTGTACTGGTACCAGCACCGTCTGCAGTGCCAAGGGTATTGACAAAGCTGCCCTCGATGACCACAGTACCGGCATTTTTGAGCGAGCCGGATGCTGCATTTTCCAGAGAGCCGGAGCCTGTAGTGACATTGTCAGATCTGACGATCATCACACCGCCGGTAGTGACAGCCACAGGAGCGCCGTTATTGTAGAAGGTTTGAGCGTAAGCCGCTGAGAGTGCGACAGATGCTGCGATCAGGAGTAGGGTTTTCTTCATTGCTTACAAGGTGAAAAGGGTATAGTACCACAAAAATGTGGTATGTCTAGTCCGTAAAATTATCTTTTTATGCCTATTTGTCAAATTTTGACTTAAAAAACTCCGCCCAAAAAGCCATTTACCTAAATCAAGGACAATCCACAGTAAATGGGTGCAAGATAGACGTGGTGCGGGATAGCGAGGATGCATAGTTTAGCAGAAACATTTTCCGTCCATGAAAAAAATAACGTATTTAATTGGTTTTGCAATCATAACAGTAAGTTTATCATCATGTTTAGTATCAAAAAAGAAATTTGATGAGCAAGAGGCTTTGGCCAAGAAAAACATGGCCGAGAAGCGCGACTGCAACGAGAAGCTGGATAAAGCCAATGCCGACATAGCTAACCTGAATGACCAGATCAACAAGCTGAATGGCGAGGTAGCCGACCTGAAAAACAAGAATCTCACCCTATCGGAGCAAAAAGACAGGCTCACTAAGGCCAATGAAGATGCCAATAAACTGTATGAAAGCCTGAAAAACCAATATCAGGACCTGAGCAAATCATCAAGCAAAGACAAAGAAAAACTGAGCCTGGCCCTGGCGGAAAAAGAAGCAACCCTAAACGATAAGCAGGCCGAGCTGCAAAGGCTGTCTGACGCTCTGAAAGAGCGTGAAAAGAGAGTAAAGGACCTGGAAGCCTCCATAGCACGCAAGGAAGAAGCGCTGGCCGACCTCAAGAAGAAGATCACGGATGCACTCACCGGATTTGCCAGTGACGAACTCAAGGTAACCCAAAAGGACGGCAAGGTGTATGTGTCTCTGTCAGACAAGCTGCTCTTCAAGTCAGGCAGCTTTGCAGTGGATGAGAAGGGTAAATCTGCTATCGTCAAAGTGGCCGAGGTCATGAATAAACTGACTGATGTGACACTGGTGGTAGAAGGCCATACGGACAATAAGCAGTATACCGCAGCCAAAGGTGAGGTGAAAAATAACTGGGACCTGAGTGCGATGCGCGCAGCGGCCGTGACCAATATCGTAGTGAATGATGGCAAACTGGACCCTAAGCGTGTGGTAGCGGAGGGTCGCGGGGAGTTTTACCCGGTGGCATCTAATGACACTCCCGAGGGCCGCAGCCAGAACCGCCGTATCGAGCTCGTCCTCTCTCCTGATCTCAAGGAGATATTCAAGATACTGGACAATACACAGCAGTAAGACCTTTTGGCGCTTGCTGCCTGTTTCTGTAATATTGCGCTCTGATGAAAAAAGAGCCAAAGCAGATAGATAATGTGACCATCACCGCCATGGCCTCCAAAGGGCTGGGTATAGGCAAAGTGGACGGCAAAGTGTACTTCGTAGCTGGCGCTGTACCAGGAGATACGGTGAATGTGCGCGTCACCACTGACAAAAAGAAATACGCAGAGGGCGAGATAGCAGAGCTGATCGCTCCATCGGAGCATCGTACCGAGCCGGTATGCGAGCATTTTGGCACCTGTGGCGGCTGCAAGTGGCAGCACATACAGTACACTGAGCAGCTACAATACAAAACACAGATCGTAGAGGACGCACTGATCCGCATAGGCAAGCTGACCATGCCGGAGGTGAAGCCTATCACGGGTAGCAGGTCCGATTATTTCTACCGCAATAAACTGGAGTTTAGTTTCACTGACCGCCGCTGGCTCACGCAGGCGGAGATAGATGGAGGGCAGGAGTATGACCGCCGGGGCTTGGGATTTCACGTGCCGGGCAGCTTTATGATGGTGCTGGATGTGAAGAAGTGCTGGCTGCAGGCCGACCCGTCTAATGCGATCCGCCTGGCCGTGCGCGACTTTGCGATAGCCAATGACTATAGTTTCTTCAATATCAAAACGCAGGAAGGTCTGCTACGCACGATGATGATCCGCACCACCTCTCTGGGTGAGATCATGGTGCTGGTCATGTTTACCTCTCAGGATGATGAGAAAATAGAGGCGCTGCTAGGCCACCTGCAGGAGCAGTTTCCACAGATCACCTCGCTACAATATGTGATCAACAACAAGCGCAATGATACCATCTATGACCTGCCCACCTATGTATATAGCGGCAAGGATCATATCGTGGAGCAGTTGGGGGATTATAAGTTTAAGGTCAATCCTAAGTCTTTCTTCCAGACCAACTCTGACCAGGCGCGGGTACTATATGATGTGGCAAAGGAATTTGCCGATCTGAAGCCTACGGACGTAGTGTATGATCTCTACACGGGTGTAGGTAGTATCGCGCTCTACGTCTCCGGCCTCTGCAAAAATGTGGTCGGTATAGAACAGGTAGAGGCGGCGATAGAAGATGCCAAGGAAAACGCCGAACTAAATGGTGTGACCAATTGTGCTTTCTATGCCGGTGATGTGCGCATGGTGCTGAAGCCGGAATTCATCGCTGCCAATGGCAGACCGGATGTGGTGATCACGGATCCACCTCGGGCGGGTATGCATGAGGATGTGGTGAAGACACTGCTAGAACTGGCCGCGCCGCGTATCGTCTATGTGAGCTGCAACCCAGCTACGCAGGCGCGTGACCTGGAGCTACTGGCGGTGAAGTATGATATCAAGAAGATACAGCCGGTGGATATGTTCCCACAGACCACACATATAGAGAATGTGGCGGTGCTGGAGCTGAGATAGGGACTAAATAAGAATGTCGCCTCTAACTATGTAGTAGACATAAAATTCGTCTTCAGTAATATCGAAGGCCACAACCCAGCCACTATAAGTAATGCAACTAAGTCCTGCGGCTCGAAAAACCTGATGCTGGCATAATGCATACTTGACATTGGGCTTAGCGTAAGAATATAAATTGAGAATGAAGTTTGTTGTCCAAAACTTGCCTGCACCTTCTGTATTGACTGAATCAATAAATTCAGCCACCCGATCTAATGTCTGTTCGGCATCAGGACTCAATATGACCCTCATGAAGCCTTATTGATGTTTTTCTTTTCGAGTTTTGCGTTTATTTCCTCCAATACCTGCATAGCATCTTTACCTTGGGTCCTATCTGCTCTGCTCAAAAGCTCTCGCAATTCTTCATCGGTCGCCTTGCGGCCAATACCGAAAGCCAGGTCATGCGGGGTCAGTTTTCTGAACTTTTCCATAGCATAAAGATAAAAAAGTAATCGCAGCGCGGGAAATCGCTTATTTCGCAGAGCAAATACTCCTGTCTTTGAAAAACTCTACTCGTTTCTCTACACTCCTCCTCGACTGGAACCGCAACTCTAATGACCGGCAGATGCCGTGGAAGGGTGAGCGCGATCCGTATCTGGTGTGGATGTCGGAGATCATCCTGCAGCAGACGCGGGTGGAGCAGGGATTGCCATATTTTTTGAGGTTTAAGGAGGTCTACCCCACTGTGCTGGACCTGGCAGATGCGCCGGAAGATGATGTGATGCGGCTGTGGCAGGGTCTGGGGTACTACTCCCGCGCGCGGAATCTGCACCATACAGCGAAGCATATTGCGTATGAGCTGAAAGGCGAATTTCCGTCTACCTATCATGACATCGGGAAGCTGAAAGGGATCGGTCCGTATACAGCAGCGGCTATCTCATCTTTCATCTTTGGGGAGCGGCAGGCAGTGGTGGATGGCAATGTGATACGAGTGCTGGCGCGCGTCTATGGTATAGAGCTACCCTTTGATACGACAGATGGGCGCAAGCATTTCTCGCATTTAGCACAGGAGCTGATCAGCGCGGAGCATCCGGGTGAGTACAATCAGGCCATCATGGACTTTGGGGCCACAGTTTGTACGCCGCTACACCCTAAGTGTGAGGAATGCCCTTTCTCCAAAGTGTGCGTGGCCTATGAGAAAGACATGATCGGCGAGCTACCTGTCAAGTCTAAGAAGATCGTCAAAAAAGAACGCTACTTCTACTATCTGGTTTTGAAAAATGACAAAGAGATAATCATCTCAAAGCGTAGCGGGGACGATATCTGGAAGGGGCTATATATTCTGCCCTATATAGAATCGGACAAGCCCATTAGGAAAAATATTGGCCAGCGGGTCAGTGAATATCTGGGCCAAAAGGTCTCTGTAGCAGGCTACTCCAGGCCTTATAGCCAGCAGCTGACGCACCAGAGCCACCAGTCCGTTTTCATTTTTGTGGAAGGAGTTGATTTGCAAAATGTTCACATAGATGGCGCTATCCGGGTGCCACTGGATAAATTGAGTACCTTTGGGTTTCCAAAGACAGTGCATTTGTTCCTCGTGGAAAATTCACTACTTTAGGTACATTATTAATAATTAAATACACAAGCGATGGTAAACAGGGTTCAACTGTTAGGCAGGCTGGGGAAGGACCCGGTCTTGAAGCATTTTTCTGAAAACAACGTGATAGCCGAGTTCTCTCTGGCCACTACAGAGTCCTACCGTGACAAGGAGGGTAAGTGGGTGGAGGTGACCGACTGGCACAATATCAAGCTACCCTTCAAGTCTCTGGCAGAGCGCGCCGAGAAGTACCTGAAGAAAGGCAGCCTGATCTACCTGGAGGGTAAGATCAAAACAAGAAGCTATGATGACAAAGACGGCAACAAGCGCTATGTGACCGAGATCGTAGCAGAGAGCCTGCGCATGCTGGACAAGAAAGACGGCAGCACAGGTGGCGGCAGCTACAGTGACAATGGCGGCGGACAGAGCTACTCGTCTCAGCCCCAGCAGGAGTACGCCGGCGGCAACGACAGCAGGCCATCCAATAACATAGACGACGACCTGCCATTCTAAATGATCAAACCGGACAGGCGGAGTACACTCTGCCTGTCCTTATTTTTTCACGAAACCAAAAAATCTTGGACCCCGGCCCCGCAGCAATTCTTCCTTCCAGCAGCCTGATCATCATCCTCAGCAGCTTCGTCCATATGCCCGATACGGGCGTCATCCTTGCAGCACTCGCAGCACTCCTACTCATCTTTTGCTCAGCCCTGATGGCTGCGTCTGAGATCGCATTTTTCTCTATCAGCAATGTAGAGAAAGAAGAACTACATGAAAGCGAAGAAGAAGCTGACCTGCGCCTGGCCAAGCTACTGGACCGCCCGCGCTACCTGCTCTCTACGATCCTCATAGGCAATAACGTGGTGAATATCGGCGTGATCATCATTTCATACTACATCATCACGCACATCTTTGAGTTTAAGGATATAGTCCTCGGCAGCTTTACGATACCAGGCTCTGTGTTTGACTTTACGATCAACGTACTCGTGGTCACCTTCTTCCTGGTGCTCTTTGGCGAAGCCATACCAAAAGTATACGCCTCTCTGAATAAACTGAAAATAGCCAGAGGCGTCACCGGCCTCTTTGTGGTGCTCAATCGCATCTTCTACCCTATCAACTATATCCTCGTGGGATCTACCTCTATGATAGAGAAGCGTATCAAGCGGCATAATGCTGAGATAGATATAGAGGAGATCAATAAAGCAATCGAGATCACGGTAGAAAACAAGGAATCCGGCAATGATGTGAAGATGCTCAAGGGTATCGTACACTTCGGCAACCTGACCGTGAAGCAGATCATGCGCCAGCGCATGGAGGTAGCGGCTGCAGATATCACGTGGAACTTTGAGGAACTGCTGAACTATGTGCGCGAGGTGGGCTACTCCCGTATACCGGTCTACTCTGAGAATATAGACCAGATACAGGGTGTGCTCTACATCAAAGACCTGCTGGACCACCTCAACCAGAATGCATCATTCGGCTGGCAAAAGCTGATACGTGAGCCACTGCACGCACCTGAGACCAAAAAGATAGACGATATGCTCCGCGAATTTCAGGAGTCTCACAAGCACCTGGCCATAGTAGTGGATGAGTTTGGGGGCACCTCTGGTATCGTGACCATGGAGGATATAGTAGAAGAGGTGATAGGCGACATCAAAGATGAATTTGATGAATCTACGGACACCAATATCCGCAAGGTGAATGACAACACCTATATCGTGGAGGGTACGATGCCACTGCATGATTTCAGCAAGGCGCTGGATGTAGAGACCGGCTACTTTGATGATGTGCGCGAAGATGCAGAGACGCTGGCCGGCCTGCTGCTGGAGCTGAAAGGCCGTATACCTAAAGCAGGCGACGAGATCAATTTTGAAAAATTCAACTTCCGCATTCTATCAGTGAAGAATAACCGTATAGAGAAAGTGAAACTGGAGGTGGTGAATTGATGTGCCTGAGTTTACTTATTTTTATCAAACTAATCACTACTATATGATCTGCTTACTAACGATACATCCCCAGTATATCACTGACCAGAAAGGTAAAAAAATATCTGTAGTAATCCCCATAGATGAATACGAGCGTATAGTAGAGGAACTGGAGGAACTGGAGGATATACAACTATATGACGAATCTAAGGCTGATAAAGATGCACCAGTACCAATGAATGATGCATTCAAAATGATAGAGGCGTCTAAAACGCACAAGTAATGAGTTATCAGGTCAGTATCCGCAAGAAAGCTATACAGGCTTTAGAAAAAATCAACGAGCCTGATTATTCAAAAATAAAAGCTGCTATCATAAACCTGGCTGATGATCCACGCCCTACTGGATATATAAAGCTAAAAGGCCGGCCAGGCTATCGTATCAGAGTAGGTGACTATAGAGTCATCTATGAAGTGATGGATAAAATACTCCATATAGAGGTAGTACAATTAGGTCATCGGAAAGACATTTACCAATAAAACAGCCCTGTGCGACAATCATATCTTCTCTTTATTTCATTCATGGCTTTAGCATTGTCATCCTGCCACGGCGACTACAGCCCGAAACCAAAGGCTTATCCGCGTGTCGTATTTCCTGAGCGGAAGTATGAAATGTATGACTCAAAGGATTGCCCGTTCCGATTTGAGAAACCGGTGTACACGCAGATACAGCACGACAGCTCTGCTATGGGTATGAGCCATCCCTGCTGGATCAATGTGGCCTTTCCGGATTTCAACGGAACGGTGAACCTGACCTACAAGGAGATCAATAAAGACATGACCCTGGAGCGGCTGCTGGAAGATGCTCACAAGCTCTCCTTCAAACACACGAAGAAAGCGAACTACATAGATGAGAGCCTGATCGTGAATAAACACGGCGTAAGCGGTATCTTCTATAACGTAGGCGGGGATGCCGCGTCCAATGTCCAGTTCTTCCTCACTGACAGTACCCGCCACTTCATACGCGGCTCGCTCTATTTCTACAATGAACCTAATAGTGACTCTATGGCGCCCGTTCTGACCTTTGTACGGCAGGACCTTGACACGATGCTCAGCACCTTTGAGTGGAAATAACATGTATCTCCTGCGGGCTGTCACTTTTATGAAATATCTTTGACACCCGTCATGAAGAAAGCCGCCTTTGCCAGCCTGATATTAGTTTTCGTTTTATGCTCCTGCCAGTTTGCCAGGACAGTAGTCTACAATGATCCCGGCCTCCAGGATTTTAAGTTCATGCCTTACTCCAAAGTAAAAACGGGTACCTACCAGCCGCTACCGGAATCGTCTGTCTACAATACGATGAAGCTGCCGGACTCCCTGCAAAGAGAGCTTAGGCAAACACAGACGGTGGCCTTTCTGATACTGCGCCATGACAGCATCGTGTATGAATGGTACGCGCCGGGCTATAGTGATAGCAGCCGGACTAATCCATTCTCTATGACGAAATCTATCATGTCTATCCTGACAGGCATAGCGCTAAAGGACGGAAAGATAGGCAGTGTGGATGATCCTATAGGAAAGTACTATGCGCCATATCAGGCAGACAGCCTGAGCCGGATCACTATCAAACACTGCCTGACCATGTCCACTGGTCTCAACTATCACGATCAGTACCTCAATCCCGTAGGTCATGTGGCTAAGCTGTACTATGGCCGCGACCTGTATAAGTTCATCAACACGATGAAATACGAAAAACCGGCAGGGTATGAGTTTCGCTATAAGAATGTAGACCCTCAGATACTCGGTATAGCACTAACAAAAGCTACTGGCATGAGCATGACTCAATATGCCTCAGAGAAACTCTGGCAGCCACTTGGTGCAGCGCATGAGGCATGGTGGCTCACTGACAAAAAAGGCGGGATGGAGAAGACCTACTGCTGCTTTCATACGGATGCGCGCGACATTGCACGCATCGGTATATTGTACGAGCACTACGGCAATTGGCGTGGCACTCAGATAGTAGACAGCAGCTACGTGCGGGCCTCTCTCTCTCCTATCAATATCTGTGATGGCGAGCATGGTGATACCGTGATCTGCAAAAGGTATGGCTACCTGTGGTGGCTGAGAAATACGGAAGGACACGGTGATTTCGCCGCTGACGGCATGAAAGGTCAGTACGTGGGTGTGATGCCTGATAAAGACATCGTATTCGTAAGGCTGGGGCTGAGAGACTGGTACCAGACAGGACATCGCTTCGGTCACTATCCATTCCTCTACAAAACGATAGCGCGCTCGCTCAGGCAGATGTTTGATAAAGATTGATAGAAAATCAGCCTATCTTGAAGTGCTTGAGGCGGCGTACTTCTTCTTCTGACAGGAAGCGCCAACGGCCACGTGGAACGTCTTTCTTGGTCAGGCCACCAAAATAAACACGATCCAGTTTGACCACCTCGTAGCCAAGCGACTCGAATATGCGGCGGACGATGCGATTCTTGCCTGAGTGTATCTCGAGGCCTACTTCACCCTTGTTTTTAGGATTGGTGTATTGCAGGTCTGTGACCTCTGCTATACCGTCCTCCAGCACTACACCATGCTTGATCTTGTCAAAATCATCCGGCTTTAAGGCCTTGTCCAGCACAGCATGGTATATTTTTTTGATCTCCTTGGATGGATGCGTCAGGTTTTGGGATAACTCTCCATCATTAGTGATCAGGAGTACGCCTGTCGTATTCCTATCAAGACGGCCCACGGGATAGAGGCGCGGTTTTTTCACACTCTCTATCTGCGCGTAGGCAGAGCGTATCAGGTCCAGTACGGTGCGGCGGTCCTTCTCATCGCTGGTAGTAGTGATACAGTCTTTAGGTTTATTGAGCAGGATGTAGATCTTCTTCTCAGGTGTGATGCGCTTATCATCAAAGGTGATCTTGTCAGTCGCCTTGACACGATAGCCCATCTCCTTTACTACCACACCATTCACTTTTACTTTACCATCGGCTATGAGCTCATCTGCTTTGCGGCGCGAGGCTATACCGGCGTGCGCCATAAACTTATTGAGGCGCATAGTATCCGGCGTATCACCAGCCTGCTCAGCAGGCTCGGGACCTTTTATCTTGCTGAGGCGCTTTTGGATCTTAGAGTCGAGTGAGGTAGTGGGAGCGGCAGCTTTCTTCTTGGCTGGCACGGCAGACTTGGCAGTCCGTTTTACAGGCTGCTCTGGTGCTATCTCAGCAGCAGGCTTCTTCTTGTAAAATTTCTCGAAAGGACTTTTACCGGTACTGTCCGATTTGCTCTTCGCCACTTATCAGTTTATTATCGCGCGAATATAAACATTTTCACCTCATATCACGCTACTGCTGCACAGGTTATCGCTTGACCTCTACTGATACGATCTCTACTTTCCGCTCAAGAGCGGCGGCAGGATTGTAGACGGAGTTGCGCGTATCTTCCAGTTTATCGCTTACACTCTTTGGCGCATTTTCCTCGCCGAGTGCTTCGCCTTTTAGTACCAGTTGCCCTTTGTCAATAAAGTAGACGAGCATACCATCGTGGTAATGATAGAAGTAATTTCTGAGAGAGGCTATACGGCGGTCAGCCAGCTTGATGTTATAGAGGTTATAGTTGAGCGGAGAGCAGTAACCCTGTATGGTGATCTCGATCTTTTTGCCCGACTGCAGTGCATCGAGCAGCTGACGGCTGAAATGTATCAGGTCATAATATCCTTTATCCACTTTCTGGGTAAAGAGATCAAAAACCTCACGCTCTGCCTCCGTCTTGCTCCCTGCAGACAGTCCCTTTGAAAATTCCTTCTTGTACCGGTCCAGCAGCCGCCAATAGGACTGATAGGTCTCTACGTAATTGAGCGCTGTCGTATCGCGCAGATTGCAGCACTCCGGCTCATCATTGTGAAAGTATAGTGTGACCGGCAGTAGCTGCTTCACCTCTGAGATGTTACGATCAATATAGGTCTTTGGCGTGTCGGCTATCAGCTGTTTGAGCTGAGCCACCCTGGCGCTATCGAGCTGCCTGTCCGGATGTGGCGCAGAGACCGGCGTATCAGCTGTGACCTGAGCAGTAGCGGGGATGGTATCACGGTGCAGCGCTGCTACAGGCGTAGTATCCGCAGCGATGGTGCTATCTGCAGATGGCGGGATATCTATATGCTCACCCGTGTCATACATCCAGATATCATTGCAGCAAGTCTCCGCCTTGATATACTGCGAGCCCTTTCTATTGGAGGCAAAGTAGTTCTTTGACCTATCCCATGATTTGTAAAAGTAGAAATCGTTTTGCGGCGAGTTGACTGCTTGCCCCAGGTTCTTAGGCTCTGTCCATGATCCGTTTTGATATGTGGTGGTAAAGATATCCAGGCCACCATACCCATAGTGCCAGTTTGAGGCAAAATAAAGCTGCCGTGTCTGACTGTCATAGAAGGGAGAGAACTCTTCGTCTATCGTGTTGACTGTTGCACCCAGATTTGTAGGGGGCTCAGGTCTGCCATCTCTGAGCGTGCTCATCCAGATGTCTGTTTTGCCCTGGCCACCGGGCCTGTCACTGACAAAGTACAGCACCTCATTTCCACGCTCATCAGTACCTATATTGGGCTGGGTAGTAGTATATCCCGGCAGGTTGATAGTGGAGTCCAATTTATCGGGGGCAGATAGCGTGCTGCCTTTGACCTGTGATACATACAGATCACAGCGCAGCTGACCGGGCTGCTTGTCTACTGCCTCACATTGGGTGAAGTAAAAGTGGGTCTTTGCATTATTATAAGCGCCGTTGGCTATATGCCTGGCCGGATCACCGAGTACACCCATGACATGAGCAGAGCTATAGTCTGCAGGAGCGATGTATATACGTGCCAGATAGGTCTCTTTCTTTTTGGGCACGCTGACCTTGCGCAGGGAAGAGAAAAGGAAATGACCATCGGGAGACTGGAATGGGTTAGTCTCTGAGTATGGGGTATTGATCGTATCCGGCAGATGTATCACCCTGGATTTCTCTTTTGTAGTGTTGGCTTTGGCCCAACTGCAGGCCTCCAGCTCCTGCTGCGCTTTTTGCGTGTAGTAGTCGTGCCCTTTGTAGCGATTCAGAAATTTTTTGAACTGAGCCGGAGCGGCATCATACCTGCCGAGATAGCGCAGCATAGAACCATACCAGAAAATAGCCAGCGGGTATTCCTTTGTCACGTCCTCTTCAGCCACCTTTTTGTAGACCTCTGCCGCATTTTTATAATCATTGAAACAACGTAACGCCTCGGCATACTTAAACTTCATTTCAATATTGAACTCATACTTCTCCAGGCCTTGCCTGTAGTACTCTGCTGCGTTGTAGCAGTCACCTTTCTGCATAGCGTCATCGCCGTGACTGATGTATTGCTGTGCTGACTGCGCGCAGACAGGCTCTATACAGAGTGACAGCACCGCAATAAATACTGCTATTCTGCGCATTAGTGAATATCTCCACTCAGAATATAGGGCAAGATGCAACGTTAGACTTCAGTTTTTTGATTTTGGAAAGGATATATATCACTGACATCTCAAAGCCGCCATTGTACCGGCTGGCCGGTGTGAAATTTGAATGATTGATATCGTAGCTGCAGTTGACCTGCAGATTATTGTAGTCCATGCCTACCATCACTGCAGGAGCATCTCCTATACGGTAGTATGCGCCTGTATTGAGCGCGATGCGCGATGTGGGCAGGGTAGAGATATAAGTCTTGAGGTGAATACCGGGCACAAACTCCTGCCGCGTCTGCTGGCGCTGAAAGAGAAACTCCGGTACGAGATCGAGCCGTCCTGCTATTTTAAACTGCCCTCTAAAGTGAAAATTATACATGGGCGCGAGCGTGACAGAGTGATCTCCATAAAAAGACTGGCTTGGCATATTGAGGTGCGCTACCGAGGCACCTATAGTAAAATTATTGCGCAGCCCTTTGTTCCATTTGTATGCCAGCCCGAGAGACATATCCAGAAACAGGAAATGCGTACGGGTGTAAACTTCATTTGCGGGAATATTAGGATTGAAGGCATCGCCGTTAAACTGGTTATCAAAAAAGAGATTGGTATAGTCAAAAGAGCGGTTTACAAACCCTATCTGATAGCCCAGAGAGATAGCATTCAGATCATGGTAGCCCCAGTTGAGCTGATAGGACATGGAGTACGCGGCGTGGATGGATGTGAAGCGGGAGTCCCCGGCGCGATCATAATAGAAGAGCACTCCGCCACCTATCTTATCGTGATTTTTGAGGGTCACGAAATTCATGTCTGCGGACACGGAGGCCGTGTTGTAAGCCACAGGGACGGACTGCCATTGATTCTTATAGTTTCCTACAAAGCGCACATCTCCATCGAAAAGATTGGTATTGGCCGGATTCTGATTGAGCGGAGAGAAATTGAACTGAGTGAAATGGATGTCCTGAGCGGAGCAGACAATAGAGATAAGACATAAGACATAAGACAATACAAGTTTAGCCGCAAGGCGCTGTGCACCTCCGAGGCTATGATGTTGTATTATACAATTGCGTAGCATTATCTCAATAGGGTGACATTGCCTTTACGGAAAAACTTTTCTCCACTCTCACAGGTACCCTCTGCATACCAGCCGAAAACCGCAGGGTCCTGCCTGGTGCCGTGATAGGTACCATCCCATCCAGTATTGATATCGCGCGTCTCAAACATCTTCTGCCCCCACCGGTCATAAACAGTGAAATACATATCCCCTATTTTATTGCCCCGCACAAAGAGTTTGTCATTCTTGCCATCGCCATTTGGGCTGAAAGCATTAGGCACAAAAATATGTGAGGAGGCACACGGCGTGCGGTAAACCTTCACTGTCACAGAATCGCGCACCCGGCATCCGTTCTGATCAGTCACCGTGACCCAGTAGGTGTCAGTTTCCCTCGGATATGCAGCAGGACTATCTACCGTGAGAGATGAGAGGCTGCTATCCCGATCCCACAGGATAGAAGTAGCATCCGTATAATAAAGATGCAGGCGGGAGGTATCCCCATAAGAAATAGAATCAGGTACGGCAGTGGCTTGTATATTCTGGAGTGAGGAGATCACATTCACCGTGATACTATCCTGATACATACATCCCGTGGCTGTATTAGTAGCGCTGACATAGTACGTAGTAGTAGCTGCGGGGTTGACCAGGGCATGATCGGTATTGCCTCCGGATAAGATACCTGCTGCCGGTGACCACGTGTACGACAGTGCCTGGCCGGCAGTATCTGAGACAAAGAGGCTGATCGTATCATGCGGGCAAAGTATATTGGAGCCTCGTGCATGGATGGAGTCATGCATCACGTGTACCTGCTGTGAGAAGTAGGTTTTGCAATTGACTCGTGTCTCCGTGAGCTGATAGGTGGCGTCTTGCGCCGGGGTCAGATATGGATTTGAGATAGTGGAATCACTCAGTCCATAGGAGGGTGTCCAGCTATAGTGTATCGATGTATCTACGCTGGCAGGTATACCGATCTGTATCGGATTGCCGGGACAGTCACTGACTGCATTGAGCGTGACAGTGGAGTCATTTGGCGAGATGATGATCTGCCTTGAGATGGTATCTGCACCATTGCAGCTGCTACCATCTGTCACTATCAGGGTGACGGCATATATGCCGGGTGTGTTATACTGGTGTGACGGATTGGCCTGAGCAGAGGTCGTGCCATCATCAAAGATCCACTTGAAGGTAGTAGTCGTACTGTCAAAAACTTTACTCTGATTTATAAAATTGTAATTGAATGTATCACAAGCATGGGGTGGCTGCTGAAAGTCAGCTATGACCAGCGGTAGGTCCAGGTCCATTTTGAAAATGGCATTGTTGCAGTTGTGAGAACCATTGTGATGAGAGACCACATTGGCCGGATAGGTAGGGAAAGAATCATTGCCACCGCATCCGGCACAGACCGATTCATATATCACACCCTTTTTGTCAAAGCGGCTGGTACCTCCGTCTACATGATCCTCAGAGATGGAGGAGCCAAAATAGGTGGCATAGGTGATGGCCGAGGCGTCATCTTTCATCACCATGACATAAAAATCATTGCCATCGGTATGCGGCTGGTAGGCATCAGGCGTGACATACAGTCCCTGCGTGCTGAGACTGACGCCGTCACCAAACAATGCAAGAAAATCAGAGCCCCAGCCAGACATATAGACGCTATTGCAACGGTCTACCAGAAAGGCAGTCGGAGAGAGATCTGGTATGCCGCGTCCATTGCCGAAGCGGGTGGACCAGATGACGGTGTCCAGTGTGTAGTTAAACTTGCTGATGTACTGACCACTCTTGGGTACGTTGTATAGCGCGTTTTTAGTGAAAGCAGAAGTGGTATCAAATGTCTGGCCGAGGACATACACATTGTTTCTCCGGTCTGTCTGTACAAAAAAGAGCTGGTCATACTCAGGTGTACCATACAGCGTGGAGGAGATCACGCCATTGCCATTCTGATTGATCAGTGTGATAAAGCCTTCGGCGCGCCCTCCGTTAGTAGCAGGCTGAAAGCTGCCGGCTGTGGTAGGGAAGTCTGTTGAGTTGGTACCGCCGCATACGAAGACATTGTTATTATTATCCAATGCCAGGGAGTAGATAGCATCTCTGTCACTACCTCCCAGATAGGTACTCCAGATCAGATGGCTCAGGTTATTGTCCAGCTTGGAGAGGGTGCCATCCATGAGGCCATTCAGAGTAGTCTGGTATGCGCCCGTAGTAACCGGAAAGTCTGCAGACCGTGTGCAGGACGCGATGTAGACATTGTCATTCTTGTCTATATCTATGACCCCGCGTACCTCATCGGCATATTGATAGTTGAGATATTGATACTCCGGATAGTTGAGTCCGTCATTGCCTGTCCCACCGAGGTATGTGGAACCTACCAGCGCAGAGCCATCTTCTGTAAAGTGCGTAATGAAAATATCCGATCCGACATTGTAGTCTACAGCCAGACCAAAGAAAATACCCGGATTGCTGCCGCCATTGAATAGCGTATCGTAAGCATTTGAGGTGACGGGAAAGCGGGTGGAGCCCGTCGTGCCAAATACAAATAGTTCATCGTTGCTATTGACCACCATACTATGGGGCAGCTCATCTCCCTCGCCACCCAGGTAGGTACTATATAGCCGGGCCGTACCGGATGGATTGTATTTGATGATACCTACATCTACTCCATACTGATCTTCACCAAAGTTAATATTGGGCGGCATGACATAGCCACCTGCCCAGATGACCTGAAAGGCACCCAGCGTCACAGGATAGCCCGTACCGAAAACGCTACCCGCAGCATAGGCATCACCTTTACTGTCATAGGTCGCGGTATAGCCGAAGTTATCTGAGGTAGAGCCGGAGTAGGAGGAGAAAACTAGCGTAGGATCAATGACCAGATCGTACGCAGGATCCCATCCATCCGGCAGCACAAAAGAGACCACTCCTTTCTCATATTTATAGCTACACCTCACCGTGATTTGTTTGCCATCTACGGTCTGGTAGGCATAGGGCACTGACTCTATCACTGAGCCGACCGAAGTCTGTATCATAAGCCTGCCCGCGGAGATGCTGACACTATCGGCACCTTCATATCGCATCTGTATGGGCAGGCTGCCTGCATGGCCGCGGCGCACGATCCAGTCATACTTGATGCTACTGCCCGCTGTGTAGGCATGGAGGTCTATGCCGGTATATATCCCTGCATAGGTCAGATCACGATATGCAGCCACATGGCTAGCCCAGCGTGCTTTATTCTTCCCGATAAAGTAGTTGTAATAATCAGGCTCCTTTTCTGACGCTATTTGCTTCACACCGGGATCTGTATGCACAAAGACCTCCCGGAACGCGTGACAGTGAATGATGGGATCCAGGTCCGCCTTATAGTGTACCTCGCGGTGCAGGTCGTGGCGCAGGCGTCGCATATCCCCGCTATCCAGCAGGGAATATGTGATACAATTCTTTTCGAAAAATACGTTTGAATTTGGCATCTCAGCCCGCCAGAGAACGTTGTGATGCCACTGGCCTTTGTTTTCTTTAAAAACAATATTGCTGCATGACCGGCATAGGCCCTCTGCAGTCACAGCAGAAGTGCATGACAGCAGGAATAATACAACGAAAAAGAAGCCCGATGGACGTCCCATCCCAAACAATGAATTATGCTACAAAATACTACGTTTTAGAGATTTGTTCAAGGATTTGGCATTGCTGTATAAAGATAGACGCGGGCAGAGGCACAAGAGTGGCTTGACTGTCTGCTCCAGGTCAAAAAACTTAAAATCTGCCGGCTGCCTGAAAATCCAGCAGGCGATTGCTTAAATTTATTATCCCTATTTATTCATGCGACCAACTTTACGATCAAGGCAGGTGATCCGGCAGGTGAAATATCCGCTGGTAATAGCCATGCTTTTTTGCTTGGCCCGCCTCACCGCGCAGGATATTCATTTCACGCAGTTCTTTACCAATCCGCTCATACTCTCACCGGCGTCTACAGGCTACTTTCAGGGAAACTACCGCCTGGGAGCCAACTACAAATACCAGTGGCCCTGGGCTACCAACCAGCAGACATTCAACTATCATACACAGGCGGCATACGCTGATTTCTCACTATTGGAGAATAAAGTGAGGCACGGATGGATGGGCATCGGCGCAAACTTCCTGAACGATGACGCCGGGGATGGCCGCCTGCGCTACATGAGGTTTGGCGCAAGTGTAGCATGGCACCAGGCATTTGACCGGGAAAATCGCTATGTGCTCAGTGCCGGCTTTGTAGCTAACTATATCAGTAAGTCGGTGGATTTTGACAAATTTTACTTTAACAACCAATGGGTAGATGACCAGGGGTTTGACCGCAGTATACCCAACTATGAAAGCCCTATCACGACGCGTATCTCACAGATAGACCTCGGTGCGGGTCTCAACTTTAATGCAAAGGTGAGTGACAAACTGCTGCTAGGCACTACATTCTCTATGCTGCACCTCAATAGGGCAAAGGACGATTTCTATGGTGATCCGAGTCAGCTATCATTCCGCTATATAGCCACTCTGATGGCCGAATACGAGATAAACCGGACGCTAAGTTTCACCGGCAATGCATATATGACCTATCAGTCAAAGGCATACGAGGTGGTAGCAGGAGGTATGATAGGCTATAAACCACATGACCACTATAGGCATCATATCAGTACATCTACTATATACGTGGGTGCCTACTACCGTGTGAAAGATGCAGCATCGCCCATCATAGGTTACCAGTATAAGCAAACAAGACTGCTCGTGAACTATGATATAGTGACATCTAAACTCGCCATACCCGGCAAACTGAACGGAGGACTCGAAATATCGCTGGTGCATGTGGGCAGTTTCCCTCACAGGAGAAACCAAACTAAAGTAGCCTGCCCGAAATTTTAGATATTGGACCGGATGGCGTGCGCGATACGCTCAAACTCTTCCTTTTCCAGTTTTAGCTTTGGATCTGAGAAATTGATGCTCCCGGAGTGCAATGGTATGAGGTGTACATGAGCGTGAGGCACCTCCAAGCCTATCACAGCCACACCTACCCTGAGGCATGGCACTGATGTACCTATAGCCAGGGCCACCTTTTGCGCAAACAACATCAAGCCGGTATAGGTATCCTGGTCCAGGTCAAATATATAATCTACCTCTTGCTTAGGCACCACCAGGGTGTGGCCTTTGGATAGCGGATTGATATCCAGAAAAGCGAAATAGCGCTCATCCTCCGCTATCTTGTAGCATGGTATCTCGCCCTTTATAATGCGTGTGAAGATGCTGGCCATCTGGTGTTGCTTTATCAGAGTCCTATAGAAAGCACTTCAAACTCCATCGCACCGGCAGGAGTCTGCGCGACAGCTTTCTCGCCTATCTTTTTGCCGACCAGGGCTTTGCCTATAGGCGAGGTGATAGAGATCTTGCCCTCTTTGAGGTTGGCCTCAGCCTCACTGACTATAGTGAAGGTCTGCTTTTTGCCAAGCTTATTATTCATGACATCCACTTTGGTGAGTATACCCACCTTAGAGATATCTACTTTGCTCTCATCCATTACCCGTGCGCTGCCCACTTTGCCCTCCATTTCAGAAATCTTAGCCTCGAGCAGCGCCAGCTCCTCGCGGGCAGCATGGTATTCAGCATTTTCGCTCAGATCGCCCTTCTCGCGAGCCTCTGCTATAGCTTTAGATATTTCCGGCCTTTTGACGGACTTCAGGTATTTCAGTTCATTCACCAGGGCTTCATAGCCCTCTTTAGTCACATATTGTATATCAGACATCCTACTTCTCCTTTTTCGTTAAAACGGAAAGACGCCCCGTAGGACGTCTTTCACTGTAAAATTAGAAGACTTTATTGTTTTGACAAATCTCTCTTACATCTCCATGTAGATCTCTACACGGCGGTTTTTAGCGCGGCCAGCAGCACTTGTATTTTCATACTTCGGCCTGGTAGAGCCATATGCCTTGGTATCAATACGATTTTCGCTGATACCTTTAGACACAAAGTATGATTTCACTGCATCTACCCGGTCCTGAGAGAGCTTCTGATTAGCTGCTTCCGCACCTACGTTATCTGTATGCCCTTCAAAAGACACCTTGTACGATGGATTCTTCTTCATGATGTTGACCAGGTAGTTGAGGTAGCCATATGACTTAGTCTGGATCTTAGCCGAACCAGTCTCAAACTCAAGTGCTTCATAGTCATTAAACTGAAGAACAGACTTACCACCACGCGATAAGGTGTCTACATCTCCACCCTTATAATCAGTTTTCTCAAGCACAGCAGCTACAAGGACTGTATCCTTGATCACCTGCACCTGTGTTTTGATCACAGTATCCACCTTTACTACCGGAGTTTCAGCTTTTACTTTGAGTGCCTGATTTAGTTTTATCAGCGAGTCGATAGCGTTATCCTTTTCCTCTACTTCTTCTACTGTCACTTTGCTCTTCTTTCCTCTCCTCTTGGCGGAAGGGCCCTCATCGTAGGCTGCAGCTGCAGACGGCGCCGCAGGTGCTGATACGATCTTATCCTTTGCAGCAGCTCCTGAACCGAGAGATATCCTCAAGCCCACAGAATGAGTATGCTTGAAGTTATTAGTAGGAGAGGTCATACGGAAACCATAGTCAATAGCGATCGAAGGGGTAGATTTACCTTTCTTAAACGGCACATTTACAGACATACCACACGCAAGGCCATTGTACGCTGAGGAAAGGCTCGACTCCTTGAAGATGCCATTTTCAAAGCGATATGCAGCGCGGAGCATAAATATTTCCTGTAGCGAGAACTCCGCACCAAGACCATAGTCATCCAGTCCGAATGCATTGGCCGAATACTGCCCCATGAATGTGAGGCGGTATCTCTGAGTAAATTTACCTGACTGCGCTCCATCCAGTTCTATCTTAGGGCCCAGCCAGAGGTCATATGATATACCCATATTCAACTGAGTCGGTAGCTCAAACTTATTGGTCTTTTTGCTGACAGACGTACTGTAGTTAGTCGACAGAGCCGCGTCTGCACTGAGGGCATCTCCTCCAAATTTCATCGGAGTACCCACATTGCGCAGGGAAACACCAAAGTGAAGATTTTCCTTCTTGCCGGTGGTATACTGCAGACCCGCATCAAAACCAAAACCTGTAGCTGTCACGTTGCCCACGATCTCAGATATGAGCCTCAGCGTGATACCGCCTGTGATCAGGTTATCTCCCATTTTCTCTGTAGATCCCAGAGAGAAGTTCTTGGCGTAAGATGCACCTATGTTCAGATAGGTCGGTTTGAATGTACCTGCGCCACCCTCTGGCAGGGCTGTAGTCGTCCTGTCTATAGTTCCAAAGTTGAGCGAGTTGATGGTCAGTGCCACAGCATTACTCTTCACCCGCGTAGCAAAACCACCCTGCACGATATTGACACCAGCACCGGTCAGCCACGAAGTATATGATGCTATGATCTCTGTGCCACGCGTCAGTCCCAGACCTGCCGGGTTGAGCTTCTCAGACTCCAGACCTTGTATACCAGCCACATTGAGATTCCACACTCCGGCGGAGCGGGCATATCCATTCATATTCAGCTCGGGAGCACCTGCTTCACCCTTACGGTCAGGATTGCCGGCGTATACAGTCTGCCATCCCAAACCTGCTATTATACCTACTACTAAAATTTTCTTCATAAACTATCTTTTGTTCTGTCCGCTGATTATTAGAAGTTAGAGATATCGGTAGGACGCATCGCACCAAACCATTTTAATATCTTGTGACCTATGCCTGGCGCGGTGATATCAAACAGATATATACCGCTGGCTACAGTGATATTTTTATTGTTCTTGAGATCCCAGTCCAGTGTATTGTCAATATTGGAGCTGCCGGTTTTATCATTCAGGTTAAATCCGTCAGATATCTCTATGCGCTTGCCGGTCGCCGGATCATTGCCAGATATAGATCTGCTCAGTGTACGCACCAGCTGGCCATCGAGTGTATAGATCTTGATCGTACATTCATTAGGCAGATTAGTGATCTTGACACGTGAATCATTGGCCGATGTCTCATACGATGAATATGCGTAGTATGGATTAGGTACGACACGTATC
The DNA here is from genome assembly GCA_964537475.1 of uncultured Chitinophagaceae bacterium. Taxonomy (GTDB): domain Bacteria; phylum Bacteroidota; class Bacteroidia; order Chitinophagales; family LD1; genus UBA1941. Next base: position 29,397 of record CAZIBY010000003.1, read on the forward strand.
ATATCCAGTGCAGATTTAGCTACTGAGTCATTGTTCTCTACGATGCCCTGGCCTTTGGTGCTAAACTTATATCTAGGCAGAGAGTCTCCTCCGGCCACAGTAGCATTTGTGCCAAATTTAGCATATGGCTTCTGCACACGCAGCTTGATGGTCACCGTATTATTGTCTGGCACCAGACCATCTGCCATAGACTTCATAGAGTAGCCAGGGGTGAGGTATGGCATAGCAGTCCACATAATGTGATCATATATGTCTACGACTGCTGGTGGATAAACCTGATTGTACGGATTGGTGACCATAGCCTGGTAGTAGGATGGATCTCCCAGTACACCCCATATACGGTCTCCCGGCTGGATCACATTTGGATCATAAGCATAATCCATAACATATATATAGTGACGACCTCCAAAGAAAGGAGCGTACGGGACACTTGCATTACCGTTATTAAGTGTTCCGAGTACTTGCGATGTAGGATTCCAATACATATCAGTACCATTCTGGTCCCTTTCATCCGACGCTTCGCCAAATGCCATTTCCAGCCTTTGTCCCGTTTCTACATTGATGGCATAACCTGGGAAGTATGACATACCCAGTGTAGCCTGATCCTCGCTGCCGTCCTTATGCACTGAGTAGTGGCCACGGAGCATACCCTTGCGCGGAGCCCTATTATTGCTGGTAGGATCGAGGTTTGCTCCTTGAGGATTTTCACCGGTTTCAAATACGGCACAACGGGTCCACTTGCTCGTATCAGATGTGATGATCACATCCACACTCTGCAGCTTATCCAGGTTATTCCTCGGAGGGTAGGCGCGGTCATCATAGCGATTCCACTTGAAAGCCGGGCCACCTACAGTGGCAGGCCTGCCACTGGTTGCTACCGTAGGATGGTCTGATGCACTCCAGTTTGCCGTGAGGCAATATGGCGCCCATGTACCACCGGCTATTTTATCAAAAGCATGATCAGGATCTGAATAATGGAAATCCGATGCTCCTGAGTAATAATATGCATCACTGAAAACGTTGCAGGCAGCATCTGCAGGAGTACCGGAAGGCACCGTGCAGGTGACATAGTTCTGACCTGAGCGGATCCAGTTCTTCACATCATTGGTCGCACTTGAATCTTTTACAAAAGACAGCCAAGGCTTGGTAGAATCCTGGAATATAATGGTACCGGAAATCGCACCATATACCGGCATACTATCCAGATAGTTGGTATAAATAGGAAACGGCGTGCCGAGTGTGATAGAGAAGCCATAATTATTTCCATTGGCATCGGCTATCAACTGCTCGTATGGCCTGTCCAGTGTACGTACGGAGTGTATAGTGACATTATTGGTCAGGTCTGTGAGCTCCCACCATGCCAGTGTCGACACGTTCACACCGTTATAAGCTATAGTGTCGTGTATCTTAAGCTCAAAGTCAGCTTCCTTCAGCAGGATCGGATCTGTGATCTTGAGGCCTATAGGATCAAATCCTACTGTGTAGTCCAGCGTGTCTGCGTAGAATACAGGGCTACTCATGATCTTGTCTATCGTAGCAGGCGTGAGGTCTATATAGTTGCCTCCATTGCCCTGGCCCTCGAGGCGCTGTACCTGAGATGAGCTGCCAAATTTGCTATTCAATACCGAACCGCCATACTCGGAGGTCGGGTCACTAGGTATCGCCGAATATTTATTCATGACGCTCACCAGGAATGGTTGATTCTGCCCAAGACCTGTGGTAGGATCAAAAGTCTTAAAGTTATTAGTAGCAAAAGCCACAACACCAAAATAGTAGGTCTGATGATTGATCATAGATCCACCACCCAACATGTCAAGTGAGTCTACAAATGAGTGCTGTATTCCCTTATTTGGCAAACTAGTTCCGACGCCCGGTATGGTGCTCGTGTTAGGAGTCCAGTATATCTGGTGCGTAGCATCATCTTCATTGGAAGTCCAGTTTGTCACCTTGTTTATATTGTCTGCCAGGTCAAAAACGGCTACCGGCGTTGCCTTGGTAGGGTCTGTCAATTGGTCTGAAGACACAGTAGCATCTGCCAACTGGTAAACTATATAACCCTGATACCTATATGCAGAATCGAGTCCAGATCCTGGTACGTAACCTTTGCTGAGCCGATATGGATCTGCCAGAACATAGCCCTCACCTACGTTATTGCCGGCGGGATCTTCTTGTACATTGATAATAATTTTTTGGTTCAACTCACGAATGGTAAGAAGTGGAGCTGAAGGTATCTCCAGGTTGTGGAAGCCTGCATCAAAAAGGGCCTGTGCCTTGTCATCCGCACCGCCTATCACCGACCAGCTTGGGCAGTTAGTACCCACGCCGCCTACAGGCTGCACGAATACCACACCTACTGTGATAGTCTGCGATGCACATGGCAGGAAGGTGAACGGACCGGAAGTCTGCACAAAGCGACGGTCATTTGCCCAGATCGCTGCTCCGATCTGAGGGTTGCACTCGGACCACTGCGTAGCAATACTAGGATCACCAGGATACATATAGTTGGTCAGCGTCGTAGAATTCTGGTATCCATTACCTCCGTAGGTCAGGTGTGTACCGTCCTTCCAGCGCGCTGTCTGATAGTTTCTGAATTGCACTGCAGTACCAGGGTCACCGGTAGCGCTATTGGAGTTGGTATAGCTCATGAAGGCTGTCAGGCCCAGCTGAGTAGTAGACCCTGTATCCTTAGGTCCTTCAAAAAAGTCGATGCCCAGCATAGGCAGATCACAGCCATATCCTATAGTACCATTACCACATGCCGGACTACCTGTTTTATCGCATACGAAGTTATAGCCTGGTTCATTAAATACATTTTGAGGCTGGCCATTGTATATAATGCCGAGGCTACGTGAAACGTCGCAACCCACACGGTCATTGTAAGGACAGCCGAGATCCGGATCTACATACTGAGACATATATGTCTGATTCAATACCGCCCCTGACTTATTCAGGATATTATAAGTATAGAACGTCATGCTATTGATCTCATCTGAACTCTGGAATGCAAAGGCAAGGTTATTGATCTGGATGCCTATCGGCACACCACCACTGGTACCATTATGCACATTGCCCTTATCATTGGTCACCCAGAAGACCATTTCATCAGCATAAGCGTCATTTTTGACATAAGATACGCTATCAGTCCTGGGATTGCCACAGTAACCATCGAATGCGTGTGAATTGTTGCCACCCTGTTTGATCGTAGGGTAGTCGCCATGCGCAGGATCATAATTACCATCACCATCTGCATCAAAAAACGGAGCCAGGATACCGGACATATCATAGCCCTTAGCTGCCAGGTATGGGTTACCTTTGGCAGGCCAATATTTGATACTATCGCTGAAAGAACTAATCGATAAATTGATATGTGCAGGATCGCCTCCTGCAGCTACTGCAGCTTTGTAGGCTGCTATGACCGGCTTGATCTGAGTAGACCACACCGGGAAGTGCTGATCCCAAAGGTTACAGGTAGCCAGGGTAGTCGTACCATTATTATCCAGTGGGCCAGAGTAGTAGTCGGAGCCCCCATTCTGACGATAAGTGAGCGCCGCAATTTTCAGGTTATTACCTTGATCCAGGCCGGATACCCAGATAGCGCCTGCATAGATAGCCTGTGCATTGGCTGCCCCTCGTGCACCCTTTGGCACCTCATAGGCTGCAGATGAGACCGGCACGTCAAACCACATATCGCCGGCGGTGAGAAGCGTAGCTCTCACGTTATTGACATCTATACTAAACTGCGACGTAGGCAGGTTACAGTCATTAGCCTCCGTCTTGAATGACGTAGCAGGGGCTGCATGAGATGGTCCGTTCACCAGCGCTCTGGCGAAACTCTGCGTACCAGCCAGGGAGAGTGCGGCCAGAAGGCAGGCAGATAATATACGGGATTTCATAATCATTATTTTTATGACGTATTCTTAGTTATTAGAAATTAATGTTTGCGCCGAGATAGATTCTCCTAGGTAGACTATAGTTGTCCGGATTATTGACCTTGGCCCTATAGAGATCCTTGTATGATTGCGGATTAGTCTTTGATGCTATGACCACTGCACTACCATTGGCAGTCAGGAATCCATCATCATTAGGATTGAGTGTATATGGATATACAGATAGAACGTTCTCAGTATTGAGCAGGTTCTGGATATAGACATAAACAGACAGGCCGATCTCTCTCTGATCCTTAGTGTCAGACTTCTTGCCGACCTTAAAGTTGAAGTCCTTATTGACCCTCAGATCCAGACGTGTGTACCAAGGCAGGCGGCTAGACAGAGAGATCGTACGCTGACGACCACCTGATCCGGTGATAGATGCTTCGTCTGTCACAGTAGCTGTCTGGCGCACAGGCGTACCGGAGCGCAGGTTCATAAGGAGGTTAATACCAAAGTTTTCCAAAATATTGTGACCATTGATCTTAGGACCGTCCTGATAGTTGCGTCCCTCACCAAAGCGGTAGTCCAGTACAAACTTGAACTGGTGGCGCGCATCTGAGCTGATAGGATATACGCTACGGAAGTTTGGCTGGTTATTGCTGATCAGATAGAGCTGAGACTGATCGTCAGAGCCGGTACCTTCTATGAATTGCAATGTATAGTTCGCATTGAATTGGAAGTTGTGGAAGCGACGGAAATCAAGGAGGAGCCTGAATCCCTTAGCAGAGCGGAAGTCAATATTATCATAAGTGAGGTAGTCTGACGGAAACGCGTACTGCATCTTGCGAAGCTGTATGAGGTTTCTCGTCTCCTGATAGAAAGCCGAAATGGTGACAGCAGCAAAAGTAGAGACTGCCTGCTTGAAACCAAACTCATAGTCTGTTTTGCGGATCGGCTTCAGGTTAGGATTGTTCTTGGCCGCTGAATATTCTGTAAAGTAATAGTACTCAGCAAGGTTAAGCTGATTCCTGTCCTGAGGCCTCTGAGAGAGGATATCATAGTGAGCAAAGAACTGAGCCTTGTCTGTAATATTGAATGCCAACTGGAGGCGCGGCATGAAAATGTACTGCGCCTGGTATTTGGTAAAGGATCCATTAGGATCGTAGTCTGCACTTTTGATATAAGACTTGGCGGCAGATGTCTTGAGGCTATCTACACCCGGTATATTAAGGTACGGCAGGAGACCGTTAGAGCTTTGCAGCGATACGAACTTGCCAGTAGTGACACGGCCATACTGGTCATACCAGTTGTCACCTTCGCGATAGCCTGTCACCTTTGCATTGGGTCCATTATTGTCTATATACACCACCGCGTCTGAAGGGATATTGCTAGGCACATTAAACTTGGCTTTCACATCAGCATCACCGGCCTTCTTCGTAGCATAGAGCGAGTATGGATCTTTGAGCACGTACTGATTGGCATCGTAGCGGTCTACACGCAGACCGATCACAAAACCCAGATCTTTATAGAAGAACTTGTCCTGTATGTAACCCGCAGCATACTGCGGCATGAAGGCTCCCATATTACGTGTATAGTTGCCATTGGCGTCCTTGGCTTTAAAGAAGTCATTCAGCGTAGGCTGCGTGGTGAGTACATTTCCCTTGTAGTCATAGCCATAGTAGCTGAGAATACTCGAAGAGCCGCCACCGGTATACTTCAGGAGGTCATCTGCCTTGAAGAGGCCGAGGTTGAGCTTATTAGGGTCTACCGCATATATATCTATGAGATTGGTTCCATTAGGGTCATATCCCAGTGCATTTCTCAGGTTACGGTCAAATGTCTCCTGCTCCGATATATTAGCATAAGAGTTGTACTTGACAGTATCTGTAGCAGTGAAGTTTGCGAGATTCACGTGAGCGGAGTCATAGTCTACTCCGTTGATACGGAATATCGGGTGAGCTGTATCGAGGGTGATGTGAGTATTCACCAGAGACTTGGCAGCATCCCAGAGATTGAGCGGATTGATCAGGTAGCTGCGCTGTACACGCTGCTCAAACTCGATACCCATTTCTATCTTGTGGGTGTTCTGCTTGTCACCACCCAGCTTTACGATGTCAAAGGCGCCTTCTACCTTGCCTCTGTATGACTCATTATTCTTGTCTATACCATAGCCGTTGTATTGACGACCCACATTGTACCACAGGTCATAGATAGGGTTAGAGCGCGTACCGTTTATCAGACCGTTATTTGCCTGGATGTTATTGACGTTATCAGCATAGCCGACTCTGTTTGCCAGAGGCACTACATATGCACCCGAGTCGTTTGCTTTAGCGCCGAGGAGCTCATAGTACTGACGGGTAAAAGTAGCTCCCAGCGGATTCACAGTGCCCGGAGTGAAGCGGACGAGCGTATCTGTTTGGGTCAGGTTTTGCACAAAACCATTCAGGTTGTAGGTCTGCCCTTTATTGGTTACAGTTTTGTTGCCAACGCTATATTCATAGGCACCCTCTGTCTGAAACTTTCCGATATAGCCATAGTCAAAAAGGTTTGCTCCGTGAGACTGGTCAGCATAGCCGGTCTTATACTTCTCATAGTCAAACTGGACTGTGTAGTAACCATTTTCCACTGCCAGGCCAGTTTTCTTGACAGGAGCCTGCTCTGCGCCGGGTTTGGTAGGCTTAGGGCCGAAGCGCTGCGTCAGTCTACCATACATATAGTAGTTAGTGTTGGTATACAGCGGGTTATGCTCCGCATTCAGCAGGGAGTACTCCTGTATATAGCTGTGATATTTGTCGTAGTCATAGTTGCCTCCAAAGGCCAGGGAGATATTCTTGGTCGGATAGATACCGAGCTCACCTCCACCTGTATATTCATTCTCGTTATTATTAGGCTTCATGCTGGTCTTGTACATATCCTGAAAGGTCAGGAACTCAGCCTTATTATAGAAACCCCCGTTAGGATTGACCACCAGCGGACCATTTTTGATATTGTCCAGAGCACTCTGCTTGACCTGCCAGATACCTAGAGCAGATGGAGAGCGGTCATCATCATGCTGATACTGAAATGACAGAGACAAGCCTAATACGGTCCTCTTGTCACCCGCAGTGCTGGTCTTATCCTTGATCTTCAGCAGCGGCATGCTGACATTCGCGGCACCCCGTGTCGTACCAAAGGCATCCAGGCCTTTAGTGGTCTTGCCTTCCACACTACCGGTGAAACCTTGCTGCGCATCGTTCAGCGTTACATTGATGATACCTGCTGTAGCATCACCATACTTGGCAGAGATACCTGCGGTGAGTACGCTGATCTCACGGATACCGTTAGTCGGGAGATTTACGTTACCTATCACACGGTGGCCGTTCACTATATATTGTACCTCATCTGCACGGCTACCGTTTATGATCAGCGACTTGCTTCCGGCATCGGTCTGAGTCACACCTGCTGCGTTTGATGCGATGTTAGCCACGTTCAGACCACCGGTATTCTTGATGTCCTTTGCAGTAATACTGGTTTCCACCTTCGTATCCGCTTTATCTACCAGCGGCTTTTCATACTTCTTGACCTCGATCACCACATCAGTCTTGGTAGCATTAACAGCTTGTACTTTCATTGGAAAGTTGAGGAAAGTCGGCTTATCTGACGAAACGATAACGCCCTGTATGATTTGAGACTCATAACCGATAAAGGAAACCTTTACATTGTAGGTACCTGCGGTCAGAGGGCCTATGGCATAGTTGCCATCCAGGTCAGCAGCACCGCCTTGCCCTGTGGTCTTACCATTATTATCCACTATCTGCGCGGTGGCACCGATCAGGCCCTCACCATTTTCGTCCAAAATCTTACCCTTGATCTCACCCGTGCTCTGAGCCGAGACGGTCATTATCGCTATCCAAAAAGCGGCAAGAGTTAAAAGTTTCTTCATGCTCCTAAAATATTCTGGTTAAACAAAAGCGGACAAATATAACATTCTCCCTGAACAAATATAATAAGTGTTAAATGGGGTCTGCAAGCCCCAGACCCTCTATTGACAGAAAAATGACATAACCGCCTCAAAATGGCAGTATAGTGACAGAAAAACGGTCATTTACCGAGGAAAAATGACAATATGTTGCCCCGCCTTTTAACATCAGAGGCTAAAACCAGAGTTCTAAACAAACGTAAAAATGAGGTCTATCCGTCCGCATTTTCATCATGCGCCAAACGGGTTTAATGTTTGCTAAAAACCATTGCTCTTTACAGGGTTTAGTCGTACCTTCGCAGACTTCAAATGGCAAGTCCCGAAACAAAATCCCGCAAAGAGGTAAAAGCTAAGAAAACTGAGGTCACAGACACGATCATAGCAGGCGCTGAGCCCGATGCGATAGAGGTCTATGGTAGCAGGGTACACAATCTCAAAAACGTAGATGCTGTCATACCGCGCAACCAGCTGGTGGTGATCACCGGGCTGAGTGGCAGCGGCAAATCTTCTCTCGCTTTTGACACGATATATGCCGAGGGGCAGCGTCGCTACCTGGAGAGCTTCTCCGCATATGCGCGCCAGTTCATAGGCGGGCTGGAGCGCCCGGATGTAGACAAGATCACCGGCCTGAGCCCAGTGATCTCTATCGAGCAGAAATCTACCAACCGCAACCCCCGCTCTACCGTAGGTACGGTGACTGAGATATATGACTTCATCCGTCTGCTGTATGCGCGTACCTCAGAGGCGTACTCCTACGTGACGGGCAAGAAGATGGTCAAGTTCACCGAGGAGCAGATCATAGACAACCTGCTGACCCAGCATAAGGGCAAGAAAATGACCATCCTGGCACCGATCGTGCGTGGCCGCAAGGGGCACTACCGGGAGCTTTTTGAGAATATACGCAAGCAGGGCTATCTGAAGGTGCGCGTAGACGGCGAGATCGTAGAGGTGAAGCCTAAGATGCAGCTTGACCGGTTTAAGATACATGATATAGAGCTGATCATAGACCGCCTCGCCATGGAGACGGACAATAAGGACCGTATCCGCCAGTCCGTACAGCTGGCCATGAAGCAGGGCAAAGGCCTGATACAAATGCTCGATGCGGATAGCGGCCAGGTGTCTGCTTTCTCCAAGCACCTGATGTGTACGGAGTCCGGTATCAGCTATGAAGAGCCATCGCCAAATACGTTCTCATTTAACTCTCCCTATGGTGCCTGCCCGGTATGCAACGGCCTGGGGGTGACCTATGAGGTGCGCAGGCAGATCATCATACCTGACGAAACGGTATCTATCAACAAGGGTGGCATCCTGCCTATCGGTGAAGCTCGGGACAATTTCATATTTAAGGAGCTGACCAAACTGGCAAAGCAATATAAGTTTTCCCTCTCCTCGCCTATCCACTCTATACCAGAGGAGGCGCTGAATATGATCCTCTATGGCTCTAAGGAAGAAATGGAAGAGGATGACGAGGCCATCGAGATATTAGACTTTGATGATCGCTGGTATACGCTCGAGAAGGGTGGCCTGGCCGGCATGCTGAAGCGCTGCTTCAAGTACACGACATCTGAGAGCATCCGCTCCTGGGCAGAGGACTATATGGATAAGGTGACCTGCCACGAATGCAACGGCACACGGCTGCGCAAGGAATCCCTATGGTTTAAAATAGACAACCGCAATATAGGCGAACTGGCTAACTGGGATCTGGATGTGCTGGCAGACTGGTTCAAGGGTCTGGAGGACCGGATGAATGACAAGCAGCGCACCATAGCCCGCGACCTGCTAAAAGAGATTCGCACGCGTATCCAGTTCATCCTGGATGTGGGCCTGGAGTACCTGACCCTGCACCGTCCCGCCAAGACGCTCAGCGGGGGTGAGGCGCAACGTATCAGACTGGCTACACAGATCGGTTCGCAGCTATCGGGCATTACTTACATACTCGATGAGCCAAGTATAGGCCTGCACCAGCGTGATAACAGGCAACTGATCCAAGCGCTCCGCAAGCTGAGCGATGCACCTAACACGGTACTGGTCGTGGAGCACGACAAAGAGATCATGCTGGAGAGCGACTATATACTGGATATAGGACCGGGAGCAGGTGAGCATGGAGGCCGGATCATTGCCCAAGGCACTCCAAAGGAGTTTGTAAAGGAGAAATCTGTCACGGCACAGTACCTGGCAGACAAGGTCACTATACCTGTACCCGCTGAGCGCCGCAAAGGAAATGGCTATACGCTGGACCTAAAGGGGGCCACTGGCAATAACCTGAAGAATATCTCGGTGAAGTTTCCGCTTGGGACCTTCATAGGTGTGACCGGAGTATCAGGCAGCGGCAAGAGTACTCTGATCAATGAGACGCTATACCCTATCCTGTCGAAATACTTCTACCGCAGCAACCTCAAACCTCTGGCGTATAAAGAGATCAAAGGCCTGGAGCATATAGATAAAGTAATAGAGATAGACCAGACCCCTATAGGCCGAACGCCCCGGTCCAATCCGGTCACTTACATCAAAGTATTTGACGAGATCAGGAAGCTGTACGCGATGCTCCCGGAGGCCAAGATCCGTGGCTACGCGGCAGGCAGGTTCTCTTTCAATGTGAAAGGTGGCCGCTGCGAAGAGTGCCAGGGCGGCGGCATGAAGGTGATAGAGATGAACTTCCTGCCAGATGTAGAGGTGCTATGTGAGAAATGCAATGGCAAGCGATACAACCGTGAGACACTAGAGGTGCGGTACAAGGGCAAGTCCATCAACGACGTGCTGAATATGACAGTAGAAGACTCACTGGAGTTTTTTGAAAGTATCCCATCTATATACCCCAAGCTCAAAACGCTCCATGATGTAGGCCTGGGCTACCTGAGGCTGGGCCAGTCATCTACTACACTGAGTGGCGGTGAGGCCCAGCGCGTGAAACTCTCTGCTGAGCTGAGCAAGAAAGATACGGGCAAGACCTTCTATATACTCGATGAGCCGACCACGGGCCTGCACTTTCAGGATATCAAGATACTGCTCGACGTGCTGAACCGCCTGATAGACCGCGGCAATACGGTGCTCGTGATAGAGCACAACATGGACGTGATCAAAGTGGCAGACTACCTGATAGACATAGGCCTGGAGGGCGGAGCAAAGGGCGGCACTGTGGTAGCACAAGGCACACCGGAACAGGTAGCCAAGAATAAAGAATCGCATACAGCTAAATTCCTCAGGGAGGAGCTGAAGATCAAAGCCTAAGGCTTTTAGAATATCACCTTTTTGAGATGCTTATAGTGCTTCTCGGGGTCTTTTTTGTCCCTGCGGGAAAAGCCTGGCGTGAGTTGCTTTTGCATTTCGCGCGCTATGAAATCACGTATCCTCCCCATATCCCGTGAGGCAAAAGTCGCAAACGGCGGGTGTAACTGCTTGTGGCCGTTTTTGCTGTAAAAAAGAAGGCTGTCCGGATGAATAGTAAAGGTGTAGTATTTATTGAAATTCACTCCTGCTTTGGTTTTGTAGGGTACCGTCCATGATTGGACTTTTGTATTGACCAGGCAGCCTAGCTTTTCTTCATGCGGCACCAGCCAGGGACCTACCACCGGGCCCATATTGATATAGCGCTTAAAGACGTAGCGCTCATCGCGGAATATGACCTTGCTATCCCACCAGACATCTTTATTGCGCTCTGCGGCAGGAAGCTCTATCTGTTTTGCCCTGTCTACTATATCATAGGCTTCTTTGGTCTCTTTTTTTGACCTGACAGGCTCCAGTGATGTGATCATTTTCTGTATCTCATCTGAGGCTATCTCGGAGTAGCTGAGGTTTTCACGCTTCGTGAGGATACGTAGTGCTATACTGCGCCCTATGCGGGTACCTATGAAGTTGGAGTAAGTATCCTCAGGGGTAAAAGTAGACTGCTGTTCATCAAAAGTGTAGTTGGGCTGATGATAGTGCCAGCTGGCTATCTCATGCCACTCCAGCCGCTCAAAGGCGATCCGCTGAGCCATAGCCGCTATGTCATCCAGACTGAGTGTATTAGCTCTTTTGAGGTCTATGTGCAGGTCGCCACCCTCGTGTGGCAGATCGAATCCCTTGTTTTCGGTGATGATCATAAAGGTGAGGAATACAGCCCAATCTGCCGCAGCACGCATGTGTGAGAAGTCTATGAAACCACCCCGGCAAGTGTATAGGGCGCCATTCTTTTCCTTGATATCCGGCCTGCCGTAGGAGTGCTGGCCATAGTCATCGGGCTCGATAAAATCGGTAATGGGAAACAGTGGAACTGTAAAAAAAGACAGGCCGTATCCAAACTGAGAAAACGTCCGCCTTTTCTTCGCCTCGGGGTCTGTCAGCTGCTCAGCAAAGTGGCTTTTGATATACTCCGCATTGTTCTCATGTAGATTTTGAGTATCTGTGGCGGACTTCGCCTGATGAGGTGCCAGCGATGCACTGATCAGCGTAATAAGCAATAATGCGTGGTAAGTATATCTAGTCATTGGTTTAGGAGGTTTTTCCCCAGTATACTTATAAACCAATTTCTGTGCCGCGCTACATTTTACTCAGTGACTGTCAGCGTATAAGCCAGCGATCCATATGGCGTGATATGATCGCTGCGGTCGGCATCTATCCACAGCGTCTCCATAGCAGAGATGTATAGGCGATCGCCAGGCTGAGCCTTGGATAGTGTCTGCTTTACCTTGTCTGAAAGATAATTCAACGCAGAGTGTGCCACTATAGCTGAAGTATCGTGCATCAACGTGATCTTACACATGAGATTCCGGCGGATAGCGCCGGGAGGTATCTTGCCATCGTAGAGGGATAGTATGTTTGCTGCTTGCAGCTTGCGGGCTGAAATAGTGCCGTTGTCTGCCAGTGTATCCTTGCCAAGGAATAAAATAACCGGAGTAGGTTTTGCGCCGCCCGGCAGATCCGGCACATAGTCCGTATACCTGATAGTGGCTACGATCCGATAGTCCTGTACGGCCAGCAGTTTATTCTTATCATTCAGAATGCGAATAGTACCAGTGCTGGAGGAGGACCCCACGACTTTCACTTTCAGTGCCAGACTCTTGCCGTCTTTGGAGGGCTGTGAGGTCACCTCTCCAAAGGTAGCCTCGGCGCGCACCATTGTATTGGCAGGTATCCCCGTTGCTATAAATTCATAAGTATATCCGCTATGTAGTTCTTTTATGTCTGGCAGCAGAGAGATAGACTTAAGTCGTGTCACGTGTATATCAAGGTCCGGTCTCTGTGGGTAGGCGACCAAACAAACAATCACATACAGTGTAAGTGCTATTAGTTTCATTTGACAGCCACGCGATAGGCAGGAGCAGGAGTAAAGACGACCGGGCGCATAGAGTTTTGTCTCCATTCTTTGGTTGCAACATTTTGTGAGTAGAGTGCAATATAAGCTTTGATAGGCTGGCGGCTACCAAACATCAGGTACTCTATGCCATCATTATCAGTATACCGACGGCACTCCATACGCAGGCACAGGATCGAATCCTGACCAATACCCGAATTGGGATCACTGATAGCGATCTGATAAAGCTGATCTGTACGAAGCGTATCAAAGCTAAACCAGCTCGTAGTGATAGGGCCTGTACGCTTCTTGACACGAAATGTGACATCCTCACTCTGAGCCCTCAAGAGGACCGAGCTAAACAAGAATAAAAGAAGTAGTATACGCTTCATGTACCGTCGGTTTAGGATCCGTGACCGGATATATTTATAAAGCTGGGGCTCATAGTGAATTGTCCTACCCTGCCCTGGTCTTCCATCTAACGCAACAAACCGGCGCATTACTGCGCCGGTTTCCGTTTTCACTGATAGATAAATTCGATCCTGTTTATATCTCCAGGTACTTTTTCACCTCGTCGGCGGTTTTGAAATCTTTATCGATCAGCTTGAACCTAAATTTCACCCTCCCTTGTTGTGCGCCCTGCTGTTCTTTAAAACTATGCATGTCTACCACGGCCAGCTTATTATCCATGGTCATAGCCCATAGCACATTATCCTTAGATGGATTGAATCTGAAATCCCGGCACTCTCCTTTGATAGGTGCATAGGGGAAAACTGCATTCCGATCTTTCTCTATCAGGTTGAGACAGGCCAGGTCCAGTTTCTCCCCCGACTCACTCTCGAGGCTGGCTACTACATTTGTTTCTCGCGGCCAGGATACAGGACTATCGCAGTTGTATGTACCAAAGCGATAGACTGACAGCGTGCGATAGACAAGCTGTGTCTTATTGAGCGTGGCCTGGTACTGCCGCTCGCGAGCTTCTGCTTCTGCCATTGCCTTATCCATTTTTGCCTGCATGTCTTTAGCCCTGGCCAGATACTCCTGACGTGCTTTTTCCTCTGCCTCCTTTCTTGAGGTGAGCTGAGACTGATAGAGGGCGAACTTGCTGTCATATATTTTTTGTGCAGCAGCAAGGTCTTTATCTTCTACGACAGGAGTTGCTACTACCTCCATCTTACGATTGCCTTTTACGAACTCTATCTGGTAGTCGATGCCATTGAGTTTTTTGAGTCTGACATCTTCCCATTCCGTTTTAGCTGAATTCTTATCAAAGTTCAGTTCATCCTTGACCTGAAAGCGGACATTCTGATACATGGCTATCTCGGGAAATTCATTGGCGTCGACCACGATATGAAATTTGGTTTTCGCCTTGTCAGCCTTTGCGATCGGCATTGGTTTTCCCTTTTCGACCTCATGCACTGCGGCAGTCGCCTTTTTTAGCTCTTGTGCGCATTGCGTGACAACAGGATCTGATTTAGTAGCCACCATATCCGATGTGATGCTTGCTGTGGCCTCTGAGGCGTCCGACTGAGGTACAGGCATAAGATTCGTTTTATTGAGGTTTACCCACCTCTTCTCTGTCGTATCGAGAAAGTAGGTGTTGTAGCGGTCCTCTGCGGTATTAGAAACCATCTGCACCTCGATAGGTTTCTCAGGATTAGCCGCTAGTTCCTTGCCATTCTGCCAGGCCGTGATCTCCATCATGCCGGCTGACTCAAAGACATACTGCTGTCCCGCCGAATCATACACCATAGGGATGCCACTAAGGAATATGTCCTTCTGGTCATGAAACTCGCGGTAGCGGAGTGTGACCTTGCCTGATACATCCTGCCCATCTGCAGTGCGAAATGCACCTGCCGGCACATGGAGACGAGAGCCACTACTGTAGGTGAGGTCCGTGACCGAGTCAGCATCTACTACAAATGAATCACGGGCTATGTCCGCCTGTGCTACGGGTGGCGCTATGTAAGACTTTGGAGCGGGTTTGTCTCCGCCAAAGAGCATCACCAGCGAAACTGCGGTGGCTACAATGACGGCGGAGCTACCGGCAAAGAACTTTCCAGTGCGGTAAAACGGAATCTTCACTGCCCGGTAGGTATGGAGCAGTTTGTGAAAATCCTGGGCTGACGAAAGGTCCGCGTCTGTCAGTGGTGGTTGGTTTCTATTGATCCTGTATTTCATTTTATATCCTGACCCACATGGGGTATTGGTCTCTCTTTTGGTTTATAAAAGTTTTATCGATAGTGATCATTTTCTATCCATGATGCCCTTGAGCTTATCCAGCAGCCTGTAGACTTTCATCTTGACGGCAGACTCATTGCTATCGCGTATCTCAGCGATCTCTTTGAAAGGGCGCTTCTCAAAAAAACGCATCTCGAGCACCTGCACCTCGTCCTCCTCCAGGTGCTGCATGGCGGTCAGCAGCAGCTCCTCTCGCTCCTCGCTGTATGGCTCCTGCAGCTCATCCATCATACCCACCATACCTGCATCATCTATATTGATGGTACGTTGATTTTTTTTCTTGCGGTAGCGGGAGTTGATCTCATTCAGCGCGATCCTGTATAGCCATGAGGAGAATGGGAAGCCCCTCGGCTCATAGCGATCCAGCGCGATCATGGCCTGGAGGAAGACCTGCTGGGTCATATCCAGCGCCTCCTCGCGGCTGCTCATACGCTGATAAATAAAGCGAGCTAACTGGTCGTGATACTTGGTATACAAGGCAGCAAACTGGCTACGGTCAGCCTTGGCGGCGAGGACCATCTGGTCATCTGCCGATAGGTGCGGGGCGGTTTCCTCTATGGTTCCTGGCATAGGCGTGATCTGTCGGGTTGTGGCTTGCATAGTGTACTGCACAGCGGTGCTTTTGCTATGTATAATGCCCTATAGCGGGCAAAGTCACAAGAAAAACGCAGAAAAATAAACTTTTCGTATGCAGCGGATGGCTGAAAAGAAGGATCAAGCCTCGCGGTCTTCGCTGAGGCGCACCTTTTCTATCGGATTGGCTGTCATCTCTTTGTACTGGCTGCGATGGTGATAGATATCGATGGCCTCAAAGATCGCCGCCCTGAGGGAATCAGTGCTGGCCTGATCCTTTCCGGCTATATCATAGCCTGTGCCGTGGTCTGGTGAGGTGCGGATCACCTTGATCCCAGCTGTATAGTTGACGCCAGAGCCAAAGGCTATCGTCTTGAATGGTATCAAGCCCTGATCATGGTACATGGCCAGTACAGCGTCAAATTTGGCATAAGAACCGGCACCAAAAAAACCATCTGCCGGGAAAGGCCCCATACACAGTATACCTTTGTCACGTGCCTTGATCACTGCCGGAGCTATGATCTCTTTTTCCTCCTTACCGAGCAGGCCGTTGTCACCCGAGTGAGGATTGAGGCCGAGGACTGCTATACGTGGTTTCTGTATGAGGAAATCTTGCTTGAGCGTCTTATTGAGCATCTCGAGCTTGGCTATGATCTGCACCATATCGATCTTGCCAGGTACCTCCTTGAGGGAAAGGTGATTACTCATCAGGCCCACGCGCAGGCGGTCACTGGTGAGGAGCATGAGAGAGTTTTCACTACCAGCCTTCCCAGAGATGTACTCTGTCTGACCTTTGAAGCCAGCAGCGTGCTGGCTCACGGTCTCTTTATTGAGTGGGCCGGTGACTAGTACGTCTATCTGGCCGGATACGAGGTCTTCGGTAGCTTTGTCCAGTGCGATGAGCGCTTTAGCTCCTGCATCTGAGCTGGCTTCTCCCGGTGCGATATTTACATGCTCTTCCCAGCAGTTGATCACGTTGGCCATCTTGGGATTGAGATCTTCCAGCCCTTTTACCTCGTGCGACTGGAAGTGCTGCGACTTCATATGCTTGGCATAGAAAGACAGGATAGACTTGTGGCCATAGATCACAAAATCAGCATTGCGAAACATACGCTCATCCTCCAATGTGCGGATGATCACCTCCGGGCCGATCCCATTGTAATCGCCTATCGTAATGCCTACTATCAGTTTCCTATCCATATTCCTTCATGCTTCTCCTGTCAGGGGAGATCGTCTAATTAATAATTCTTGATGAAATCCACCATCATCCTTACGCCCACACCCGTGCCGAAGCGGCCGCGATAGCTATCCTCTGCCAGCAGGTATGCCGGCCCGGCTATATCAAAGTGCAGCCAAGGGTAAGTGGCAAAATGCTCCAGGAACTTACCTGCGGTGATAGCACCAGCCTCAGGGCCGCCTACATTTTTTATATCGGCGAGGTCAGACTTGATCAGCTGGCCGTACTCCTCCCAGAAAGGCAGCTCCCAGATGTGCTCGTGTACATTCTTGCTGCTGGCCTCCAGCTTCTGCTTCGTAGCAGTATCTGCCGTACCCATGTAGGCAGTAGCCAGACCGGACAGGGCAGCCTTAGCTGCACCGGTCAGAGTTGCAAAATCGAATACTACTTCTGGCTTGTACTTAGCTGCATAAGTGAGTGCATCTGCCAGGATCATACGCCCCTCGGCATCTGTATTCAGCACCTCGACATTCATACCGTTCATCATCGGCACTACATCTCCCGGCACATAGGCATCCTCACCCGGACGATTGTCCGTAGCAGGTATCAGGCCTACGACGTGTATAGGGAGTTTCAGTTTAGCGATGGTGTAGAGCGTACCTATCACAGTAGCGGCGCCGGCCATATCGCACTTCATCATGTCCATGCTGTTTGGCGTAGGCTTCAGGCTCAGGCCGCCGGTATCATATACCACGCCTTTGCCTACCAGTACGATCGGCTTTTTGTTTTTTGCCTTTGCTGGTTTGTATTCCAGGATGTTGAAGGTCGGAGGCAGCTGTGAACCACGGTTTACTGCAAGCAGGCCGCCCATTTTGAGCGCCTCGATCTTTTTCTTATTCAGCACCTCTACGCTGAAGCCGGCCTCTTTGCCTGTCTTTTGTATTTCCTTAGAAAGCTGCTCTGCAGTGAGGTATGACAGTGGTTCATTGACCAGTGTCCGGGCCAGCAAAACGCCCGCAGTCGATGCCTCCAGCTCTGTGAGGGCAGCTTTGGTCAGGGTGTTTTCATTGACAGCGAGCTTAAGGAAGGTATTTGGCTTGACTTCTTTGGTCTTGTATTTCAGGAACTGATAGCTGCTGAGTATCGCGCCCTCTACGAAGGCTGCGCCGAGGTCTTTATTTGCCGCCAGGCTCTCCAGAGATGCCTCTGCTACCTTGCGGCCATTGAGTCCTTTGTAGACATTGTAGGCTGCGCGGCGGGCATCCTCCAGTTGCTTGTAGGCCTCACGGCTGCTGTCGAGCATGACCAGTGTGGTGCTCTTACCGCCGGCGACGGTCTGATACATCGGTTGCTTATCATCAAAAGCGGCCTTGGCAGCGGCGGCATCTTCTTTTGACAGGAAAGATGCGTACAAGCTGGCCTTATCACAAAGCAAGATGCGATGAGCGGCGGCGGAAGTATTTTTTGAGAGTTGGACTTTGATAGCCATTTGTTGAAAATTGAGTGAGCGAAGATAGATTAAAACTGCATATCTGTAAACCCAAATAAAGTCAAGGCTGACAGGCCTTTGCCAGCGAAACAAATAGGCTATCCGGCAAATATTGCCGACTTTCGCCTTATGCTTCACCTCAAAAAATCACTCGGGCAGCACTTTCTCAAGGACAAGCAGATGCAAGAGCGTATCGCGGCATCTATCGGAGATCTGAGCGACTTTGCACGCGTGATAGAGATAGGTCCGGGCATGGGTGCCCTGACACAGCACCTGGTCAAAAACAAGCCGGAAAATTTCTACGTGATAGAGCTGGATGACCGCTGGGCAGCCTATCAGAAGGAGACCAATGCCTTTATGGCAGACCGGGTCATACATCAGGATTTTTTGAAAACAGACCTCAGCGCCATTCTGGAATACCCTACGCATATCGTTGGAAATTTCCCCTACAATATCTCTACGGAGATCGTCTTCCGCATCATAGATCACCGCGACATGATCACGAGGATGACAGGCATGTTTCAGAAAGAAGTGGCGGTACGCATTGCGGCAAAGCCCAAGAATAAAGACTACGGCGTGACAAGTGTACTGACGCAGGCATATTATGATGCGAAATATCTTTTTGATGTTCCGCCGGAGTCGTTTGACCCGCCCCCAAAAGTCATGAGTGGTATGCTGCGGCTGGACAGGAAATCTGAGGAGCTGGGCTGCGATGAAAAGCTTTTCCGCCGGGTGGTGAAGCAGGCCTTTACCCAGCGACGCAAGACCATGCGCAACAGCCTGAAGCAGATGATCCATGAAAAGAACATCTCGGATAATGATGTCTTCAACAAGCGTCCGGAAGAACTGGATGTGAAGGGATTCGTAGAACTGACCAACCTGATAGGAGCATGAGGGCACTGATCACAGATGACGTGCACCCACTGCTGATAGAGGAACTGAAAGGTATGGGCTATGAAGTGGACTTCCGGCCGGATATCACGGCGGATGAGACAGCCGCGATCATAGCTCCATACAGTGGCCTGATCATCAATAGCAAGATATTTTGCGGAGAGGAGCTGCTGGCCAAGGCGCCGAATCTCAAGTGGGTAGGCCGCCTCGGCTCAGGTATGGAGGTGATAGATACGAAAGCCTGCGAGGCATATGGGGTGAAATACTTCAACTCGCCGGAGGGCAACCGCAATGCAGTGGCAGAGCACGCTCTCGGGCTGCTGCTTAATATTCTGAATAACATTACGACTTCCAACAATGAGATCCGTCAGGGTCAATGGATACGTGAGCCGAACCGCGGCACAGAGGTGAGTGGTAAAACGGTTGGGATCATTGCCTTCGGCAATACTGGTGAGGCTTTCAGCAAGGTTTTAGGCGGGTTTGATATCAATATTCTGGCCTATGATAAATACAAAAAGGGCTTTGGCAGTGACAGGGTGAAAGAAGCTACGATGGAAGATATCTTTACGAATGCCGACATTGTAAGCCTGCACCTGCCATTGACACCGGAGACTAAGTATCTGGCAGATCAAAAATTCTTTGAGTCCTTCGCGAAGCCTATCTACTTTATCAATACATCACGAGGGAAAGTAGTCGAGACCACAGCCTTGCTTCATGCGGTAAAAAGCGGCCATGTGAAAGCGGCAGCGCTGGATGTTTTGGAAAATGAAAAGATCCAAAACCTATCAGGGGCGGAGCAGGAGTGGTTTGATTCGTTGGTGGCTGAGAAGCGTATCCTGCTGACGCCGCACATAGCAGGATGGACGCATGAGTCTAAGCGTAAAATAGCCGAAGTGGTCGTCAACCGTGTCAAAGCTTTTAGCTTCTAAAACACCTTCGGGACTTAACGATTCTTGTGTATAAAAAACGGCGGTAAAAGCGGCGTTCTGGCTTATCTTCGCAGGCGTGAATCAAGACTATTTATCCGAACTAAATGACATACAGCGGCAAGCGGTGGTGAACACCACCGGCCCTACGCTGATAGTGGCAGGTCCCGGCTCCGGCAAGACCCGCGTACTGACCTACCGCATTGCGCATATGCTCCAGAATGGAGTCAATCCATTCTCCGTACTGGCTTTGACCTTTACCAATAAGGCTGCAGAATCGATGCGCAACCGTATCGAAAAGATCACACATAATAGTGCCCGGTCACTTTTCATGGGTACCTTTCACTCGGTATTTGCGCGCCTCCTTCGCGTAGATGCGCAGCGATTAGGCTATCCGTCTAACTTTACCATTTATGATACAGAGGATGCCCGCTCATTGATCAAAACCATCATCAAGGAGCGCAACCTGGACGACAAGATATACAAGCCAAACCAGATACAATACCGTATCAGTGCCTGCAAGAATGGGCTGATATTTCCTGAGGAATATAAGAACGATCCGGATCTGCTGGCAGAGGACCGCGAGACGCGCAGGCCAGAGACAGCGAGCATCTATGCAGAGTACTGCAACCGTTGCTTCAAGAGCGGTGCGATGGATTTTGACGACCTGCTCCTAAAGACTTACGAACTGTTGGAGCGCTTCCCTGATGTGCTGTACAAGTACCAGCACAAGTTTCAGTATGTGCTGATAGATGAGTTTCAGGATACAAACTACCTGCAATACTCTATCGTGAAGCGTATCGCAGCTATGCATGAGAATATCACGGTGGTGGGGGACGATGCACAATCGATCTATGCATTTCGCGGGGCTACCATAGACAACATCCTGAATTTTGAAAAGGACTTTCCTGACCTGAAAGTCTTCAAACTGGAGCAGAACTACCGCTCCACGCAGAATATCGTGAAGGCGGCCAATGAGCTCATCTTCCGCAATAAAAACCAGATCAAAAAAGAGATCTGGACGGACAACGAAAAGGGAGAGCCCATCAAAGTGGTAAAGCTGGCCTCTGATAATGAAGAGGGCCGCTGGGTGGCTGATAGTATCATGGAGCTGAAGATGCGCGACCACCTGAAGAATACAGACTTTGCTATCCTCTACCGGACCAATGCGCAATCGCGGGCGTTTGAAGAATCACTGCGGCGCTACAACATAGCTTATAAGATTTACGGCGGTATGTCTTTCTACCAACGTAAGGAGATCAAGGACCTCGTGGCCTACCTGAAGCTGACGATCAATCACAATGACGAGGAGGCGCTGAAGCGGGTGATCAACTATCCTGTGCGCGGCATAGGCCAGACTACTATAGATAAGATCATCATCTTCGCGGCGAATAATAACAAGCGCCCGTGGGAGGTGATGGAGCATATAGATCAGTACGATTTCCCTACGCGTACCAAGAACCTGATCTATGAGTTTGTGATCATGATCAAGTCGTTTGCTGCGCTGTCGAAAGAAAAGAACGCTTTTGATCTGGCCACACACATCGGCAAAACGACAAAACTGGTAGCTGAGCTTTACAACGACAAAACCATAGAAGGCGTAGCCCGCTATGAGAATATACAGGAGCTGCTGAACGGTATCAAGGAGTTCGTGGAAGATGATATCGTGACAGAAGACGGCGAGCTGACAGATGACCGGGGTCTGGGTGCCTATCTGCAGGGTATCACGCTGCTGACAGGTGATGAGAAAGATGAAAAAAGCCAGGAGACCGTAAAGCTCATGACCACGCACGCTGCAAAGGGGCTGGAGTTTCCTGTGGTTTTTGTGGTGGGTATGGAAGAGGGGCTCTTCCCTTCATCTCAATCGCTCTATTCGATAGACGACCTGGAAGAAGAGCGCAGGCTATTCTATGTAGCCATCACGCGTGCTGAGAAAACCCTTTTCCTCACCTACGCCACGTCCCGTTACAAATTTGGTCAGCTGCAATACAGCGATGCATCGCGCTTCCTGAATGAGATACCGGAGAGCATCCTCAGTCTGCATGGAGCACAGCCGTCCTCTCCTATCATGTCCAGTCGCCCACAGACAGAGCGTGAGCCTGTATGGGGCAGCACCAACCATAAAAGTGTCTATCCAAAGCCGAGCCCCAAGCCGACCGCTCCACCACTGGGCAGTCAGAAAGCAGGCTCTGCGGAGCCATTCATACCGGATGATGCGAATAAGCTACAGACGGGCATGGACGTGCAGCATGAGAAATTTGGCAATGGCAAGGTGACCACGATGGAGGGGGCGGGTGTCAATCGCATCGCCACGATCTTCTTCCCTACCTTTGGCGAGAAGAAGATCATGCTGAAGTTTGCCAAGCTCAAAATATTAGGCTGAGGCGGGCATTAGGAAGTATTAGCTAAACGACTTATCTTTACCATATCAAGTTGGTCTGAAGATGAGACCCAATCCCTCAGCGGTCATTCATCTACAGGCATCTAACCACTGATCCTCACATTACTTTTCCGCCATAGCGGACAGCATCATATTTATTTAATAATTCACAAGATC
Organism: uncultured Chitinophagaceae bacterium; assembly: GCA_964537475.1. GTDB lineage: Bacteria > Bacteroidota > Bacteroidia > Chitinophagales > LD1 > UBA1941. The sequence goes on from CAZIBY010000003.1 coordinate 52,350, forward strand.
TAAATCAGATAATGGAATATAATACCGTAAGAGAAAAGATAACCCTGGCCGAATATGGCCGCCATATCAAGCGTATAGTAGACAACTGTATCAAGATAGAAGACCGCGAGCACCGCAATCGCACTGCCCACGAGATCATAGAGCTGATGGGCCAGCTCAATCCACACTTGCGTAACGTCGAGGACTTCCGCCACAAGCTGTGGGACCATCTCTTTATGATCAGCGAGTTTAAGCTAGACGTAGACTCACCATATCCAAAGACCACCAAGTCTCAGATCATAGAGAAACCGGAGCCATTGGAATACCCGCAAACCAAGATCAGGCACCGCCACTACGGCAAGAATGTAGCTGCACTGGTGAGCAAGGCGGTGGAGGTGGAAGATCCGGAGAAGCGCCTCGCCTTTGCACAGTGTATAGGCAACTATATGAAGCTGACCTATGTGAACTGGAATAAGGAGAATACCAATGATGAGATCATCAAGAATGACCTCAACATCATCTCTAAGGGTGAACTGAGCCTGAGCGTAGAGGATAATATCAGCGAACTCTCCCGCGCTAACCGCCAAAGCAACATCAACCAGAACAACAACAACGGCAAGCGCCAGTTTAATCAAAACCGGAACAATAACCAGAACCGCAATAACCAAAACCGGAATAACAACAATCAGAACCGGAATAACAATAACAACAACGGTTTCCGCAAGCAGTATAACAACAACAAGAACCGGAATAATGATATACAGAAGGGCCAATAGTACAGACATACCGCAAATGCTGCCGCTGTGGAGGTATCTGATAGATATCCACGCGCCCATGGAGCGGATGTTTGAGACTGTGGAGGGTGCTGAGAGTAAGTTTGCGGAATTTTTGAAGGCGCTGCTGGATAAGGAAAACTACCTGATAGCAGTGGCAGAAGACGATGGCAAGATAGCCGGCTATGTGATAAGCCATGTGAGTCAGACACCTGAGGTGTTTGTACTGCGCAGGAAGATGTACGTCCAGGATATGGTCATAGAGCCGGCATACCGCAGGCAGGGTGTGGCGAGGAAGCTGATGGATGTGGTGTTAGATTTTGCAAGGGAGCAGCAGGTGGAGAAGATAGACCTACTGGTGGCTGTGCAAAATGAGGAAGCGAATAAATTCTGGCGGGAGATGGGATTCCATCACGCTATAAATTATATGAACCTATACCTGAGCTAGAGACATACTATCTGCCTTAACAGGCTGGTAATAAATCAATAACACCCCGTATCGCGTGATACGGGGCTAAAGTATTTTGGAATAAGATGAACATAGATGAGATAATAGGGCGCTACGCTGAGTCTGATGGATTGCAGCGCCTGCGCGAACTTTTGAAGCAATCTGAAGCGGACATCAGCCTGTCCGGCATGACAGGATCGCAAGAGTCCTTTGTAGCAGCGGCCGCCTTCCGCACTACAGAATACAATCACCTCTTTATTATGACTGACAAGGAGGAGGCTGCTTATTTTCAGAATAACCTTACTGCCTTGCTCACACACAAGGATGTGTTCTTCTTTCCTGACTCCTTCAAAAGGCCACAGGCATTCGAAGAGTTGAATAACAACAATGTATTACTGCGGACAGAAGCAGTAAACCAATTGTCCAATCCCTCCTCTCGCGCAGAGCTGGCAGTGACCTATCCTGAGGCATTGTTTGAGAAAGCAGTCAAGAAAGAAAAGCTGGACGAGCAAACACTACGCATCAAGACCGGCGAGAAACTCGACATAGATTTTATGATCGAGCTGCTGGTAGATTTTGAATTTGAGAGGGTAGACTTTGTGTATGAGCCGGGGCAGTTTTCTATCCGCGGAGGCATCATCGATATTTTCTCCTTTGGCAATGAGCAGCCATATCGGGTAGAGCTGTTTGATACGGACGTAGAATCTATCCGGACGTTTGACCCCAATACGCAGCTCTCTGTCAAGAAAATATCCAGCATCACGATCGTGCCGAATATGCAGACGCATTTTACTAATGAGAGTAAGGCATCTGTGTTTGAAGTATTCAACGATAACACGATCGTCTGGATCAAGGATGCTCAGCTACTCATGGATCGTTTGGACGAGACGATGGTCAAGGCCGACAAATTTAAAGAGAAACTAAAGGACACTTCTGATCTGGATGAGCGGCATCCCCTGAGAGAAGGTGATCCATCAGAGGTTTTTGTTTCCTCCGGCGATGTTGTAAGGCTGCTGAAACGCTTTCGTATCATAGAGTTTGGCGGCGGAAATTTCTATCGTACAGACAAGAAAGTACTATTCAACTCAAAGCCTCAGCCATCTTTCAATAAGAACTTCGAACTGCTGATAGCAGACCTGAAAGCGAACGATGAAAATGGCATTACAAACCTGATCTTCTCTGATAATGCTAAACAGATAGAGCGTTTCTATGCCATCTTTGAAGACCTGAAGACAAAGGTGCCCTTTACCCCGGTGTATGTAGCTATCCACCAAGGCTTCATAGATACAGACCTGCAGATCGCATTTTATACAGACCATCAGATATTCAACCGCTATCACAAGTACAATCTGAAGCAGGGCTTCTCGCGGGACACTCAGCTTCTGCTTAAAACACTGCGCGAGCTGAAGCCCGGCGACTATGTGACACACATAGATCACGGTGTAGGTGTTTTTTCGGGGCTGGAGAAAATAGACTCCGGTGGCCAGAAGCAAGAGGCGGTACGCCTGATCTATGCGGGCAATGACATCCTCTATGTCGGCATACAGTCACTGCATAAAATATCAAAGTACGTAGGCAAAGAGGGTGAAGCACCTCGTGTACACAAACTGGGCACAGATACCTGGGCCAACCTCAAGAAGAAGACCAAGAAAAAGATCAAAGAGATCGCCTTTGACCTGATACAGCTATACGCCAAGCGGCGTACGCATAAAGGATTTGCCTATTCCAAAGACAACTATATGCAGACCGAGCTGGAGGCATCCTTCATGTATGAAGATACTCCGGACCAGGCCAAAGCCACTGAAGATGTGAAGCGTGATATGGAGCGCCAGTCGCCCATGGATCGGCTCGTGTGCGGTGATGTGGGTTTTGGTAAAACGGAGGTGGCAATACGCGCAGCATTTAAGGCGGTGCTCGATGGTAAACAGGTGGCGGTAATGGTGCCGACTACTATCTTGGCTATGCAACATCAGAAAACATTCAAGGAGCGATTGTCAGATTTTCCTATCGAGATCGATTATCTGAATCGCTTTAAGACAGGCAAGGAAAAGAAAGAGACCCTGCAGAAACTAGCTGAAGGGAAAACCAATATCATCATTGGAACGCAAGCGCTAGTGGGAAAAACGGTAAAGTTTAAGGATCTCGGTCTGATGGTCATAGACGAGGAGCAGAAATTTGGCGTACAGGTGAAAGAAACACTGAAAGATCTGAAGGCAAACATTGATTGTTTAACTCTCACGGCCACGCCTATACCGCGTACTCTACAGTTTTCTATGATGGGGGCCCGCGATCTGAGCATCATCAATACAGCACCACCCAACAGGCAACCAATTACTACAGAAGTACACCCTCTGAATCCTGATATCATACGAGAGGCCATAGAGTTTGAGGTCTATCGCGGCGGTCAGGTATTCTTTATCCATAACCGGGTAAAGGATATAGCAGAGGTCAAGACCATGCTCGGAAAGATCGTGCCCAATGTAGATATAGGCGTAGCACATGGCCAGCTGGAGGGCGAGAAACTGGAGGAGGTACTGCTGCAGTTTGTCAATAAGGAATTTGATGTGCTGCTGGCTACCAATATCATTGAGGCGGGCATCGATATACCTAATGCCAATACGATCATCATCAATAATGCGCATCAGTTTGGCCTCAGTGACCTCCACCAGCTACGTGGCCGCGTGGGAAGGTCTAACAAGCACGCTTTCTGCTACCTGCTGGCTCCACCCAAGCATTCACTCACGCAGGAAGCTAAGCAACGTCTGAAAACCATAGAAGAATTCGCAGAACTGGGTAGTGGATTCAATATTGCCATGCGTGATATGGATATACGGGGCGCGGGAAACCTGCTGGGTGGTGAGCAGAGTGGATTTATAGCAGAGATAGGCTATGATGTATACCACAAGATATTGGATGAAGCGATCCGCGAGTTGAAAGAGTCCGATTTTAAAGAACTATATGCAGAAGAGCTGCAAGAAACGCAGGAATACTCCAAGGAGTGCAGCATAGAGACAGACCTGGAGATGCTCATACCAGACGAGTATGTGCGCAACTCTGCTGAGCGTATGACGCTGTATAAAGACCTGAATGAGATCAAGAATGAAGAAGAGCTGGCTGCCTATGAGGCGAAACTCATTGACCGCTTCGGGAAAATACCGAAACAGGTACATGAGTTGTTTAATGGCGTAAGGCTGAAGTGGGTAGCTACAAAACTAGGTATGGAGCAGATGATCATCAAGAACCGTCACCTGCGCTGCTACTTCATATCCAATCAGTCCTCTTCGTTTTACTCATCTTCTGCATTTGCCAAGATCATGCAGTATGTGCAGCAGCACAGGCAAGGTATCTACTTGCGTGAGACAGATAAATACCTCGTGCTACACGTAGAGGGTATCGGCTCGATGAAACAAGCTTCTCAAAAACTGAAAGAAGTCAGTGACTTCGTCTATGGTACAGCAGCTAAGGTTGCCAATTAGTTTTTTACCACCTTAAATGACTGATGGTTCTGAGATCCGATGTTCAGGAGGTATACGCCACTGGCAAGATTCGCTACGGATACCTGAGTGAGCTCAGATGTCAGCTGACCGGCAGATACTTTGCGTCCCATCATATCACATAGCGTATAGGTCGCTCCCAGCAATTCGCTACCCGCATTGATCGTAAATAAGCTCTGAGCCGGATTGGGCGCTATAGAAACCGAGGCCAGATCTCCCACCTCTGTCACTCCCACATTTATCACAGCCAGGTTAGCGGAGGTGCTGCTACACTCTCCGCCATCAGTCACTTTTACAGTATAGTTCCCATTGCTGGTGATGTCATACGTACTACTAGTAGCGCCGCTGATCAGCACTCCATTGCGATACCACTGATACGTGGTGGCCGGAGATGCAGATAGCGTACTACCACTCCTCGTGATGACAGGAGCATCCATCTGACAGGTACCCATAGTCGTAAAATATTGAGTGAATCCGCAGCCAAAGTCATCGTGGTAGGTTCCTGAATAGACATTCCCATTGAGAGGGAGATTGACGCCATTATTAAAGTCCCTTACTACTACGGAGCCTGCGTAATATCCTGACTGCCCATCCAGTGGCCACCAATGGAGGCCAGAACATGCTGTGGTAGTTACTTTCAGGGAGTAAAATCCTGCGGCGGCGAGATTAATGGTGTCCTTGTAGGCGGTCCTGATATTGAGATTGCTTTTAGATGCGACCACAGCTCCATTGGCATCTCTCAGCTCCCAGCTGGCATCACTGGCTCCTGAGCCCCAGTCTGAGATCAGCGGGTCAGCTCCTTGCGCCAGGCTACTGGTGGTCAGGTTGATAGCAAACTGAGAAGGCCATGTAGGTGCTATATTAAAAGAAGATGTGAGGGCATCATTGCTCACATCATCATCTGCTGTCCCATTGACCTGTAGGATCCTGACAGCAAACTGATGCGACCCGATAGCGCCCTCCAGTGATAGATTGGTGATCGCCTGTAGGGCAGGCATAGTGATGGTAGCATCAGTGTATGGCGCGAGTGAGCCTGTCCAGATAAATTGCGATGTGGCAGAATCCTGTACGCCATATTCAAATAGAATAGAAGAAATAGCTGTACCACCCGTGTTTCTGACCACGATGATAGGCTGACTAGCCAGAGGATTCTCCCTGCGGTACCATTCAAAAGATGTCGGAGCAACGATAACCTCCAGAGAGGCGTCGAGCGTTTTATTTGATCCTCCATAAGAAAACACAGATGCCTCGATCTTATAACTGCCATAGCTGCCACCACCGTCATATGAGTCGTCAAAATTGAGATCGACAGCATATGGTGTACCCGGCGTAGCACCGTTTAGTTTGTACTGAACCATAGCTACTTTACCTCCAGGGCACCAGTTGCCGGCCCTGCGAAATGCCCAGGTACCACCCTGCGGATAGATCTCAGTAGTACCGCAAACTACATTCATATTTTGCTGTCCTACTGTAGTATTATTCATAGAGACACTGTAGGTATGACCTGCTCCCGTGAAGTCAAATTCGCAGCAACCTGTGGCATTGTCCTGGCCGTGGCCCGTGATAGCCAGCTTCATCTCCGCAGCCTGGGTGCCAGATGGAGGAGTGAGTGTGATAGGCTGGATATTATTATCTATTAGATTACTAGGATCGCCATATGAGTAGCCGCCGCTCCACAGTTTATTGATGCCTAATACATTTCTCTCCGGAGTTCCTTCTATGAATGCGAACTTGACATCCAGCGTAAAGCCTCCTGAGTAGCCGGAGTAATGTACCCTGATAGCCGCAGTATCTTTCAGCTGCTGATAGTAGTCTGTGACATCAAAAATGTTGTGCTGCTTCCAGGAGGATCCGAATCCCGGCGTACCAGAGGTAGCAAATGGAGTGATCCAGCGAGACATTTCCAGCGTGTCTCCGGCCTTGGTCATCACATAGTTTTCCAGGTCATAGTCCCACTGGTGGCAGTACTGCGAACCGGCAGGGCAATTATATTGGCCCAGCGTCATGATCATATAGATTTTACGATAGGTCTTCGAGCCATCAGGAAATACTGCTGTGGTATCATAATTATTATACCAGCTGAGCTGTACATTCTGCGCCTGTACCCATGTGGTGTCACCTACATTGGCCCTGAGCGAAACACTGCAAACAGCAATAATAAAAAGCGTGTAAACGATTTTGCGCATCTGATTTTCTTTTCAGATGTAAAGTAACCAAAAAACAAAGGGACTAGGATACGATTGACCGAATAATCAGAGATATCTTTCCTTGATCACGCTGAGATGATGCACCTCATGCCCGGCAATAATATACGCGAGAGCACGGACAGATATCTCCTCGCCATTTGCTATACCACTGCGTATCAGCATGTCATGTGTCAGGTTTTCAAAAAACGAAATAGATGACGCCCGAAGCGCTTGATATTCTGTTAAAATATTTTCTATTGAGCGCGATGACGCGTCACAGTTTGGTACATACTCATTTTCATCGAAGCCGGGTAAGCCTGTCCTGTCACCTCTGGAAAATCGCAACGCTCTGTATGCAAAGATCCGCTCCGCATCCATCAGGTGAATGAGTATTTCTTTGACAGACCATTTGTCAGGCTGATAGCGATAGTCGCCTTTATTTGTAGGCAGCGCAGAGATAAATGCCTGCAAATCTTCGTTCCCTTTCTTCAGCAGAGCTATCAGATCATTACCTTCTGCCTTAGAAATGTACGTATGGTAGTAAACGGGATATTCAGATTGGGCTGGCCGTGCTATCATAGCCATGAGGTATTACCTGGACTCGCGTGGAGATTTGCCGGCACTCATTACAGAACCCGATGTAGCAGGCGCATTATTCGCCGGCCTCTGTATATTGCGCTTCTTTTGAGCTGCCATAGGCGACGAGCTTACCACTTCATCACTTTCGGTACCTGCTTTTTTAGCCTTTTCTTTCTTAGCAGAAGTAACGGAGCCCTTCTGGGTATCCTGCTGTGCTACGGCATCAGTAGACAAAGTCAAAAGACCCACAGTCAGGCAAACGGAAAAAAATAATGCTTTCATTGCTTTCTCTTTTAAAGCAGTCAGCCGGCTTTCGACCGGCTGACTACTTGGTGATTATTTTTAATACTCTATTGCGGTGATAGTATAGTGGTTGCCATCCGGATAGGTGACAGGATCACATATCAGCGGAGCGCCTCCATTGGCGGCATCACGCCTCCATTGAAGGGTCAGTGTATAGCTGGTGCCCACTGTCACAGCTACTGACTTCTGGAATGACATATTCCAAGTACTCACGATACCATAAACATCATCTATGTCCTCACCTGCCGTATTAGTACCGCCTTGTGATGTACCGTTCAGCAGTATTCTTGAGAATACATTCTGCTGCGGAAAGTAGTTGGCATTGCTGATACCAGCAATGGAATAAGAGATGAGCATATTACTCTTGGTAGCCGTAAATGTCAATGTAAGGCCCATGTTTGTATAACCTACAGAGCCTGTACCTGCGAGGTTCGCAGCTGCAGTACCAGATGTAGAGTGTATGAGCGCGCCAGGACCGGTAGGGCCTGTCGGACCAGTAGCACCTGTCGGACCGGCGGCACCATTAGCACCTGTCGGACCGGCAGCACCAGCAGCACCTGTAGGACCAGCGGCTCCAGCAGCACCTGTCGGACCGGCAGCACCAGCAGCACCTGTAGGACCAGCGGCTCCAGCAGCACCTGTAGGACCGGCGGCACCAGCGGCACCTGTAGGGCCAGCGGCTCCAGCAGCACCCGTAGGACCGGCGGCTCCAGCAGCACCTGTAGGACCGGCTGCTCCAGCAGCACCTGTAGGACCGGCTGCACCAGCGGCACCTGTAGGACCAGTAGCACCTGCTGCACCCGTAGGACCAGCAGCACCTGTTGGGCCAGCGGCTCCAGCAGCACCCGTAGGACCGGCTGCACCAGCGGCACCCGTAGGACCGGCTGCACCAGCGGCACCTGTAGGACCAGCCGCACCGGCGGCACCTGTAGCACCTGCTGCCCCAGTAGGACCAGCAGCACCTGTCGGGCCGGCAGGACCAGTGGCACCGGCAGCACCTGTGGCTCCGGTAGCACCTGTATTTCCATTAACTCCTATGGGACCTTGGGCACCTATAGGTCCCTGAGGGCCTGTAGCACCATCTGCACCGGTAGGGCCAGTAGCTCCAGCACCGGTAGGGCCTGTGACACCGGCAGGACCAGTAGCGCCTGCAGGACCGGTGGCACCATCTGCACCTGTAGGGCCAGTAGCGCCGGCACCAGTAGGACCGGTAGCGCCGGCCGGACCAGTAGGACCATCTGCACCTGTAGGGCCGGTAGTACCTACGCCTGTAGGGCCAGTTGCGCCTGCTGCACCTGTGTTACCTTGAGGGCCTGTAGCTCCGTCTGCGCCGGTAGGGCCAGTGGTACCTACTCCCGTAGGACCAGTAGCACCGTCTGCACCTGTGTTACCTTGAGGGCCAGTGGCTCCGTCTGCACCTGTAGGACCTGTAGCGCCAGCACCTGTAGGACCTGTAGCACCAGCGGCACCTGTATTACCTTGAGGGCCGGTGGCTCCGTCTGCGCCTGTAGGGCCGGTAGCGCCAGCTCCCGTAGGACCTGTAGCACCTGCCGGGCCGGTAGTACCATCTGCACCGGTAGGACCTGTAGTACCTACACCAGTAGGACCGGTAGCACCTGCCGCACCTGTATTACCCTGAGGACCAGTGACACCATCTGCACCCGTAGGACCAGTAGTGCCTACTCCTGTCGGGCCAGTGGCACCAGCAGCGCCTGTATTACCTTGAGGACCAGTGACACCAGCTGCACCTGTAGGGCCTGTAGTACCTACACCAGTAGGACCAGTGGCACCCGCAGCGCCTGTATTACCCTGAGCGCCAGTGACACCAGCTGCACCGGTAGGGCCAGTAGTACCTATGCCTGTAGGACCTGTCGCTCCGGCAGCGCCTGTATTACCCTGAGCGCCAGTGACACCAGCTGCACCAGTAGGGCCAGTAGTACCTATGCCTGTAGGACCTGTCGCTCCGGCAGCGCCTGTAGCACCGGTAGAGCCGACTGCCCCGGTAGGACCGGTAGCACCTGTCCCTGTGGCACCTGTAGCGCCCGTAGCGCCAATGCTACCCGTAGCACCTGTCGCGCCTACGGCTCCTGTAGGTCCGGTAGCTCCGGCACCTGTAGGACCAGCCGGACCCACTGCACCCGTAGCGCCAGCAGGTCCTGTAGGACCTGTAGTACCGCCGGATGCCTGGCACATACTTACCCAGGCTGTCGTAGTTTTATTCCAATAGAAAAAGCATTCGACATCTGTATCGAATACCATCAGACCATCCTCGGTAGTAGCCGTGACTATAGCCAGCCTCTGAGCTGTGGTCATGCGCGGGGCCAGGAAGCCCTTGTCGGTGGCCTCCAGATGGAGCACCGCCTTGCTGTTTGGGGTTAGGGTACCTATACCGACATTGTTTTGCGCGCGGACTGCTACGCTCACCAATGCCAGAAAGGTAAGGAGTGTTAAGGTTTTTTGCATGCTGGATTTAAGGTTTCGATTGGTTTATAGAGTTGAATTGTATTTATCTTACCAGGGTTACGTTTCCGGATTCTGACCGCATAGTGGCGCTGCCTTCGAGCTGATATTCGATCTTCCACACATAGACACCTATATCCTGTTTTACATTCTTATATGTGCCGTCCCATCCTTCTCCAATCCCATCAGTTTCAAACACCTTCTCGCCCCACCGGTCGAAAATTTGGAATGCAATTTTAGTCAAATTTTTGTTTAAAGGCTTAAAAATGTCATTCAAACCATCCTTATTCGGCGAAAATGCATTAGGAATCAATAACAGGTCCGGCATCAAGGTCAGCATCAGAGAGTCACTCATGCTGCAGCCTGATCTGTCCGTCACCACTATTGTATACTGCGTGGTAGCCGTAGGCGTGGCAGTAGGGTCCTTGATATTATCATAGTCCAGATAGGTGGACGGTGTCCATTGCACATTTGCGATATCTATGGATGAGAGGCCTATCGTAGGGTTGAGTTGTACTGATTCTCCCGAGTAGATATCCTTGTCCGGGCCTGCGTCTAACCTGAACTTCTTTGAGCCCAGTGCAAAAGGATGAGGATTAAAGTTAGACCAGTTTGAGATCTCGACGGAAGAAAAGCCATAACCGGAACCCGCTGTAGGAGTGCCCATATAGTTCCAGCGGCTGCCGGCCCAGTGTGCCATCTGCGTCCAGTAGCCATCATTCACATCGTCATAGTACATCTTGATCTTGCTGGAGCTCGCTCCCAGGCTATGGTACAGCCTGTGATAGTAGAGGGGATTGACGCGGCAGAGTGTGTCGTCCAGTTTTGCTACGTCATAGCTATCCGCAGTTGGATCATGTACTATACGCGCACCGTAGATATTGTTAGCTGCCGATGATGGCGTCATATCTACGGGCCTGTAGTAAAAAGGGAGGCTCGTAATACTGGATGGGGTACCGGTAGGGTATAAATAGGCCGATGTACTGCTCGTAGCACGGGAGAGGCGGCCTGTATCCAGACTGCTCACGAAGCCACTCGCGCCCGCAGCCTTGGTGATAGCTGCAGGATCTGTATTCAGCACCAACATTTCATATTGCTGCGTAGCCAGCTCGTGGTCGCGCAGATCCAAAATGCCATCTACAGTCGCGTTGATCGTCTGGGTTTTGACTGATGCTGGAGTACCGGCCAGTATCAGGTGGTGAAAGGGCGTGACAACCGTCCCCGTGATAAGCTGAGAGCCACCTAGCATCATCACGGAGTCCGTGTATGATATTACCGTACCATTATTGACCCAGTCACCCCCCAACTCATAGAGTCCAGTGATGGCTACGGGACCGCCGCCGGTCAGGCTGTCATCATTGATGATAGCGCCTGTCACATTGATATCTCCCGCGTTTTGGATCAGGCCGCTATAATTATGCATAGAGTCATTCATCACAGTCATATATGACCCAGGTGTCATATATATAGACGCCCCTCTGTTATTGAACAGGGCAGACTGCGACCACGCGGAGAGTGATAGCAGACCGGATAAAATAAGGCATAAGTATAGCTTCATACCATAGTGCGTCTTAGGGTGCCAGTGATGCTGGTGTTTCAAGAGTGGAAATTACAAAAATATTTCCCAACAACAACTTTTAGCAAAAAAACCAGCTTTAGTATGACGGAATACGCGCCTAAAGAGATGTATCGTGCAAAAAAATGGCAGAAAATAGAGATTTTAGCCGCCCATAATCGAAAAAACATGAAAGTAGCAGTAGTCGGCGCCACGGGACTGGTAGGCAAAAAAATGATGCAGGTGCTGGAAGAGCGTGCATTCCCCGTCACGGAATTTTATCCGGTAGCGTCAGAGAGGTCCATTGGTGTGCCTGTCACTTTTTGCGGCAAAGAGTATAAGGTGATCGGTATGGATCAGGTCGTAGCCCTGAAACCGGATGTGGCTATTTTCTCTGCTGGCGGCGCCACCTCAAAAGAGTGGGCACCAAAGTTTGCAGCCAATGGTACCGTGGTGATAGACAACTCATCTGCATGGCGCATGGACCCTGCCATCAAGCTCGTAGTGCCGGAGGTAAATGCTGAAGTAATAAGCACTGATGACAAGATCATAGCCAACCCAAACTGCTCTACAATCCAGATGGTAGTAGCCCTGAAGCCTCTCCATGATAAATACAGGATAAAGCGGGTGGTGGTCTCTACCTATCAGTCTGTGACAGGCACAGGCAAAAAGGCGGTAGACCAGCTCATGAATGAACGCAATGGGATAGAGGGCGAAAAGGCCTACCCTTATACGATAGATCTCAACCTGCTGCCTCATATCGATGTCTTCACGGAAAATGGATACACCAAAGAGGAAATGAAAATGGTAAATGAGACAAAGAAAATAATGGGCGATGATGCTATCAGGGTCACCGCCACCACAGTGCGTGTACCGGTGATGGGAGGCCACTCAGAGAGTGTAAATGTGGAATTTGAACACGACTTTAGCCTGGATGAGGTGCGGGCTATTCTGTCGGTAGCGCCGGGAGTGTCTCTGGTAGACGATGTAGCCAATCTGAAATACCCTATGCCCAAAGACGCGCATGATAAAGACGAGGTCTTTGTGGGCCGGCTACGCCGCGACGAAACTCAGCCTAACACTTTGAATATGTGGATCGTAGCAGACAACCTGCGCAAAGGTGCTGCTACCAATGCAGTACAAATAGCGGAGTATATGAAGGCAAAAAACCTGATAGGATCAGCCGGAGTGCCGGCTTGATCTACTTGGGCTCGTTGCGCTGCTCGCGACGGTTTCTCACTATCTGCACCAGCATTTTTTTAAAGTCTTCCTCAGCTCCTACCAGCCGGTTCACTTTTTCTTTGCCTATCGCGGCTTCAAACTGAGGTATGTACTTTCTTTTCAGATCAAGCTTTTTTTGCTCAAACTCTAGCTGCTTATCTGCTGAGAGATGTGGGTCAGTGCCATCATCCATAGGATAGAAGGACCTCCTGAGCATGGACAGATCGTGGCGATAGCTATGATATACGGGCCAGAACTGCTGCGACTCCTCGGGAGTCAGTGCCAGACGGTGCGTGATAAAGGCGATACGCATAGACTCTACCTTCTCTTTCTGAGTCGACTGGGCGTGGCCTGTGACGCCTGCCAGAGCAAACGATACAACCAAAACCAAGGTGTATATGCGTGTCGAGATCTTCATTTTATATTTTCCGCCCTCTCCTATCAGTCTATGATATCATCTTCAGTCAAACTTTGATTCTCCGTTCCGATTGCCTTGAGGTGGGCAGGTATATTTTCCGGTTTATCAAAGTAATGTGTAAAGTCAATATTATTAATGTTTTGCAGAATGGTCCGCTCGTCAAAATCATCTCTGTGCTTACCCATGTAGGAGCTGATCTCACTCTCCGGCAGTTGCTGCATCTGAGCAAATATTTTCTCCTCCGGAGAGAGCGTACTATGTGAGAAGACAGTAACAAAAATGACTACAAGCGATAGTGCACCGGTGAATGCAAAGGCATGACTGGGACGCAGCATGCTATCCCACACGCGCTCCATCCAGGCGCTCCACTTGTTCACTTTTGCCTCCAGCACAGATTGGTGCTCCCGGCTTTCTCTTTCTGCTACGGCTATGAGTGTAGCCGGTAGCGATGCAAAGTAATCAGAGGGAACTACATATAATTGACGCTTAGGTGCAGCTAATAATGACGGTACTGCATGGGCCAACTCCTCCGCCACCTCTTCTGCGTATATCTGAGCCATCAGATCATCTGAAAAAGACGCCATGTACCCGGCAGGCATTTCTGGCTGTGGCACGATGCGAGGCAAAGAAGCAAGTACCGGTGGCAGCGAGACCTCTATGAACCTATCCTCTACGACAGAAAGGATATGCTCCACAGAATCAGCAAAATAGCCATCCGGAGCCTGATAAAAATTCCTTTTATCAAGATCGGCAAGAACAGGGGCTATACCCAAGAGTTCGTTTGATATGTCTGCAGAAGGCTTCACTGATCTCCCGTACAGGGCTTTGTTTGCTTATGACTGAGCGGATTTGTTAAAGTTTAATGGTCAGATAGCAAATATTTCTCAATTTTCTGGGCGGCATGAAAGTAGGAGGCCTTCAGGGCACCTACACTGGTATTGAGTATCTCGCTGATCTGCTCGTAGGGCATCTCATCATAGTACCTCATGTTAAAGACGAGCTTTTGCTTTTCCGGCAGCATTTCTATGGCCTTCTGGAGCCGCACCAACAACTCCTCCGGATCAATGGGCTCAGACTCAGCTTTGATATAGCTGGATGGGCTTAGGTTTTCATCTTCTCCGCCCGGGCCTACCCCATCAAAGGAAATGACATCATGCTTCTTTTGCTGACTGAGAAAGTTGAGGCACTCATTAGTAGCGATGCGATACATCCATGTGAAAAGCTGAGAATCAGAACGAAAATTCTCCAATCCCTTCCAGATTTTGATAAAGGTGTTTTGCATTACATCGTTAGCATTCTCATGCTCCACCACCATGCGCCGTATGTGCCAGTATATCTTCTGTTGGTATTTTTCTATGAGTATGCGAAAAGCCCGCTCCCGGGAGGAGCCATGATGAAAAAGGTATAATATTTCGCTGTCAGTCATAGTGATACGTAAGCGGCCTGCGGTCCAAACGATCGTTATTTTTTACGCGCTAGTGCCCTACGGACTGCGGCCACCACGTCCTGAGTATCCAGTCCATACTTCGCCAGCAGCTGATCAGGAGTGCCGCTTTCACCGAAACTGTCATTCACAGCTACCTGCTCCAGTGGTGCCGGCAGCTCGCGGCTCAGCAGGGTAGCTATGGCGCTGCCCAGGCCCCCTATATAGTTATGCTCCTCGCAGCTCACGGCGCATCCTGTTTTGGCCACAGACTTTAAGACTGCTGCGCTGTCCAGTGGTTTAATCGTGTGAATATTGATCAGCTCTACAGATATACCATGATTTTCCAGCTCTCTGGCGGCTTGCAGTGCTTTCCACACCAGGTGACCGGTCGCAAATACCGTGACATCTGCACCTTCATTCATCACTACGGCCTTGCCTATCTCAAATTGCTGGTCCGCGGGGGTAAAGTTGGGCCACTTTGGCCTGCCAAAGCGCAGATAAACCGGCCCTTCCATCCTACCCGCTGCTATCGTCGCAGCTTTCGTCTGATTGTAGTCACATGGGTTGATCACGGTCATGCCCGGCAGCATCTGCATCATGCCTATATCCTCCAGTATCTGATGGGTGGCGCCATCCTCACCCAGCGTCAGACCCGCGTGAGAGGCGGCTATCTTTACATTTTTGCCTGAGTAGGCTACCGACTGACGGATCTGGTCATATACCCGTCCAGTCACAAAGTTGGCAAAGGAGGTCGCAAAAGGGATCTTGCCTCCGATAGTCATCCCTGCGGCTATGCCTATCATATTAGCCTCTGCTATGCCGCACTGAATAAAGCGCTCCGGAAACTCCTTGATGAAATCGTCCAGCTTGAGAGATCCCACCAGATCCGCGCAGAGCGCCACCACATTGGGGTTCTCCCGGCCCAGCGCCAATATCCCTGCGCCAAACCCCGATCTTGTATCTACTTCGTTTTGTACTGTATAGTCTGATAGTGCCATGCTTCAAAATTAAACTATCATCATGCTGCAGATACAATCTTTATCTACAAACAGTGGAAACCTAGTTCCGGAATCACTCTATTGCCCGACTGCGCGCCCCAGATAGATAGTCAAAAAGGACTACATATGAAATCAGCGTTGGAGGAACGAAAATGTAAAAGTAGGGCATCGGTATAAAGCTGAAAAAGCATATGATACAAATCTTCAGGCTAGCAAATCCTACATATCTTGTATTGATAGACCCCGAACGCTGTCGCCTCAGCACCCAGATCAAAAGCAAAAGCGGTAACAAAAAACTCAGAAAAACCCCAATGCGAAACATAAGCGTCACATTCTCTACAGAATAAAACTTAAAGAGACCAACATTGACGTGACGATGCTCTGCTATCTGAAACCGCTCCCAAAACATACTGCTCAGGTACAGGTAGTTGTCTGATATGTGAAAAAAGTAGATAGGATTCCAGATAAAAAATGGCAGGACAAATAATAAGATCATGGATATGCCGTATGTAAGTGCCATTTTCCAAAAGTCAGAACGCGGTTGACTCAGCCAGACATATCCAAAATATAGCGGAACCCACATCAGCAGGCTGTATCGGCTCAGCGTACACGCCATCATAGCGAGTCCTATCCATACATAATTTTTGCGCACGAGCGCACTGCACAAGATCATGTAGAAGCCTGCCACCAGTCCCTCCTGTGTCATACTCCAATAATCTTTGTGCTTGATGAGCAAAAAATTATTGATCAGAAACAAACTGAAAACTCCAATAGCCCCAGGGATCAATGGCGGCTTTGTGTCCGACTTCAGTATCGGCCTGAGAGCCATGTATATCCCCAGGCCCTGTAGGATAAACGTGATCCAGCGATAGTCAAAATGAAAAACCTCTGCAGGCATGAATGGTAGCCACATCATGGGCAGGTATGGAATGATGGCGCCCGGCCATATCTCCGGAGCAGGCCCGTATACGACCTCGTGGCGGTCTAGCCTCTCACATGCCAGCTTAATGCTGGGCAACATATCGGCGATACTTTTATCTATCGGAATGTAACTATATAATGGTATTAGCCCGTTGACATAATATATGGCCAGCAGGATAAGTATTAGCACTCCGAGATAGCGAGGCCAACGAGCCACTGATGGCTGACTCCGTACAGATATCTGTATCAGAGGCAAAAGGCTAATGAAAAGTCCCGATACAACGTATACTATCGAGCTGGAATAATAGAAAACACCTCCTTTTTCCTGTACATAAGTGAGGCACAGGGTCTCTATGAGTACAGCGAGTGAGAGCAGGGTACTAACTCGATTGAAGTTTAGCGCCGGAAACATTTTCATTTTTCTAAATATAATTGAAGCCGTCGAGATGGCTCCCCAATATATTGATGGGTCAATAGTCCTTCTCCTCTACCAGCTGACCGAGAGCCACTTTGAGCTGCTCATCATTTGGGGCTACTCCGTGCCATTTATGACTGCCCATCATAAAGTCTACGCCGGCTCCCATGGCCGTCTTCATGATCACAAAGACTGGTTTGCCGTGTCCTGTGCGGCTTTTAGCCTCATTCAGTCCATCTATGACCTGCGCCATATTGTTGCCGTCAGCTATGGCCATTACGTCCCAGCCAAATGCACGAGCCTTGGCCTCAAGATCACCCAGAGACAACACTTTCTCAGTAGGTCCATCTATCTGCTGGCCGTTGTAGTCTACGGTGCAGATCAGGTTGTCTACCTTATGGTGAGGCGCAAAAAGCATGGACTCCCATATCTGCCCTTCTTGCAGCTCACCATCGCCATGCAGCGAGAAAACAAGCGCATTGTCTTTGTTTAGTTTCTTGCTCAGCGCGGCACCGATAGCCACGCTCATGCCCTGGCCCAGAGAGCCTGAAGCTACCCGTATACCCGGCAGGTGCTCGTGTGTGGTAGGGTGTCCCTGCAGCCTTGAGTTTAGCTTGCGAAAGGTAGCCAGCTCAGATATATCAAAGTATCCGCTGCGCGCGAGCACAGAGTAGAATACCGGCGATATATGACCATTAGACAAAAAGAATAGGTCTTGCCCTACGCCATCCATAGAAAACTTAGGGTCGTGCTTCATGATCTCAAAATACAAGGCGACAAAGAACTCTGTGCAGCCCAGCGAGCCCCCAGGATGGCCCGAGTTGACCGCATGTACCATTCTCACTATATCGCGGCGGACCTGTGTGGCCATGCGCTGGAGCTCCTCTATAGACGCCATGTGTTGTAGGATTTTGCGCTAAAATATAAAGCCGCCTCGTCCCCATCTATGCTATTTATATACAATCCGTGAATATCAACTCCGGCGGACAGGCCGAGACAACTTTTAATTGTCTCCTTTGTTTACGTTCTTTGAGACGCAACTCCCATCTATCATGAAGCAATCATACGAAAGACTGATATCCGGCAATAAAGCCTGGGCAGAAGAAATGCTCAGGAATGACCCCAACTATTTTAAAAAACTATCAGACATACAGCGCCCCGACTTCCTCTGGATAGGCTGCTCTGATAGCAGGGTGCCGGCCAATGAAGTGACCAACACGCCTCCGGGCGAGATATTCGTACATCGCAATGTGGCAAACATAGTAGTGCAGACCGATCTGAACCTGATGAGCGTGCTGCAGTACGCTGTGGAGGTACTGGAGGTAAAACACGTAATAGTATGCGGTCACTATGGCTGCGGTGGGGTTCTGGCCGCTATGGGCCAGCATCATCTCGGTATCATAAACCAGTGGATCAGCTCTATAAAGGACGTATACCGGCTGCACCGTGCAGAGATAGATGCCATAGCCGACTATGAGGAGCGGAGCAACCGCCTGGTAGAGCTGAACGTACAGGAGCAGGTAAACAACCTGGCCAAAACCGCCATCATACAGAAGGCGTGGAAGAAAGGGAATAAGCCGGAGATACATGGCTGGGCCTACGGTCTCAAGGATGGCCATATCCATACGCTGTGCAGCGTAAAGCCGGATACACCCATAGATCCGCTATACCAGTTTGATAATCTGTGAGATCATTCCACTCTGATTTTGCCCTGAAAATGTATGTCGTTTTGCCTTCTTATCTGATAAAAATAAAGGCCGGCAGCCATGCCGCCGAGATTTACCTTGTAAGAGCCGTACTCATCTGATTTTCTGCTAGTGATATTGCGCCCGGTCTGGTCATATACATCCAAGAAGTCTCCTGGTTTTACTCCTTCAAAATAAAAGACAGATGACGAGGGATTAGGGTGCACCGTGATCGCCGGCGCATCTGACAAATCTCTGTAGCCGACATGCAGGCCCGAGCAACTGTAACGCGCCACAAAGATATTTTCCTGTCCCACTAATGTCAATCCATGTCCATCGGGGGCGAAAAGACTATCCTCAAAATCACCGCCAACATATACGTTATCATTTTTATCCAATGCAATCGAACTCTGGTCATCGCCCCCGCTTCTTTGTACATCCGAGCAGTATACGTGCAAATCGCTATCCATTATGACCAGAAACAAAGCATCTTCCGATCCTGCCGGAGCAGTCAATATGTTCGATCCAAAATGAAAGGTGCTGCCAAAACCACCTGTTAAATAGATATCGTTTACATCGTCGACAGCCAGAGAATAACCGCCATCTACTTTTCCTGTCTCACCTCCAGCCAAAGCATTAACAACATTTCCAGCAGAGTCAAACTTTACAAGAAATAAGTCAGAATACTGCAGCGTATGCGAAGGGTTGGCCGAATGAAATGTGTATGAAGCAAAACTGATCGAATCGCCATGGTAGAGCCCAGTCATGTAGACATTGCCTAGTCCATCCGCTGTTATATCTTTTGGTAGTTCGTAAAAATCACCACCTCCGCTTTTGATCCATATAGTATGACCCGCTGTGTCATATTTAGCCGCAAAAACGGAATATGCATAAGAAGAGGTCGTTGTTTGATTTGCCGATCTGGCGCCGCTACCTGCATACCTGCCCGCCACATAGAGGTGGCCAGACCGATCTACCGAAATGGCAGTACCAAATAAGTCTACAGAATCGATGGGTGTGATAGTCTGCGCCCATGATACGTCACCACTCTCTGTATAGCGAGCTATAAAGGCGGAACGGATGCCGGCATATCCAGACAATGTCTGAGACCCCAAAGTAAAACTACTCCCCAAAAATGTACCGACTACATACATATACCGCCCATCAGAGGCAATACTATTGACATCATAAATATAATTGTCGGCAGATGCAAAAACATTTCGTACCACGCCCGCACTGTCATATTTTACCACAAATGATCGACCATAGGTGTGGTTAACAACCACGTGTGTGTTGTCAAAAGCAATAGTGTCTTTTTGAAAATTGCCCGACACATACACACTGCCATTATCATCTGTAGCGATAGCGCAACCCGAACTCTGGTAGGGATTTATGCTCCGCGCCCATAGAAGCGTGCCGGCGGGCGAGTATTTAGCCAGGAAAAATACATTCTGAGACAAGCTGTTGGGCAGCGTGGCGCTATCAAACGTTATTGAGCTGCCACTGTAATACCCAGTAATATAGACATTCCCATCCTTGTCTGCTACTGCATCCTGTTCTTCCTGTATTCCAGAACCTCCCGCCCCCTTTGCCCACAGCCAATTAGATGTTTGGGCCCGTATAGGATCAAAAAAACACAATACCAGTAAAAGTGTAAGGGTAGCAGTTTTCATGATTTCCGTTTCTTTCTTGAAGGTAATATCTAAGCAAGATATGAAGAATTCGTTTCACGAAAGTGGCGCCTTTGGACTTTTACTTTGAAAGCGTAGTTTTGAAGTCCCATGAGCTACACTCCGACCAACAATGTCCGCATTGTCACTGCCGCATCTCTCTTTGATGGACATGACGCAGCTATCAATATCATGCGCCGCATCATGCAGGCCAAAGGCGCAGAGGTGATCCACCTGGGCCACAACCGCAGCGCACAGGAAATTGTAGAAACCGCGATACAAGAAGACGCACAGGGCATTGCAGTGACCTCGTATCAAGGCGGGCACGTTGAGTTTTTCAAATACATGTACGACCTGCTGAAAGAGCGGAATTGCGGCCATATCAAGATCTTCGGTGGCGGCGGCGGCACGATACTACCGACTGAGGCTGAAGATCTCCATAACTATGGTATCGCACGCATCTACTCTCCGGACGATGGCCGCCACATGGGCCTCGAGGGCATGATAGAAGACCTGGTAAAGCAGTGCGACTTCCAAACGGTCTCCTCACTGAATGGTGAACTAAAAAATCTCAACCCCAAGGACTGGAAGAATATAGCCCGCTCTATAACGTATGCAGAAAACGGCAACAAGCTGGATCTGAAGCAGAGTAATAAGAAAATACCGGTACTCGGTATCACCGGTACAGGTGGTGCGGGCAAATCATCTGTGACGGATGAGATCGTGCGCAGGTATCTCATGCATTTCCCGGACAAGACTATAGCCGTCATATCTGTGGACCCCTCTAAGAAAAAGACCGGAGGGGCACTACTGGGAGACCGCATCCGCATGAATTCTATCTCAAGCCCGCGTGCATATATGCGCTCACTGGCTACACGCGAGAGCGACCGGGCCCTGAGCGAGCATGTACAGGAGTCTCTGGACATTTGCCGTGCGGCAGGATATGATTTTATCATACTGGAGAGCGCCGGTGTAGGCCAGAGTGACGCGTCTATACTGGACTATTGTGATATATCTATGTATGTGATGACGCCAGAGTATGGCGCTCCATCGCAGCTGGAGAAGATCAACATGCTGGACTATGCCGATGTGATAGCGATCAATAAATTTGACAAAGCCGGCGCACTGGATTCATTACATGACGTACGAAAGCAATACAAGCGTAATCACAATATGTTTCAGGCGAAGGATGAAGACCTGCCTATCGTTGGAACTATCGCGTCACAGTTCAATGATGCAGGGGTCAATCACCTCTTTGAGGTGCTCTTTCATGCTGTGTCAAAGAAAACGGATATTCCGTTCACTGTAGAACATACTTCTGCCAAAAGCACTGCCAGCAAAACACAAGTCATACCACCATCGCGCGTACGCTATCTGGCAGAGATAGCAGAGACCATAGAGCAGTATGACCAGTGGGCCGAGGAGCAGAGCGATATAGCTCGCAAAATGTATCAGCTGCAAGGTGTGATCGATATGGTAGAGAAACCGGAGAAAAATTAAACTTCAAACTATACTATGAAAACGTTTTTAGCCGCATTGCTGCTCCTGATGTGCGGCAGTTTTGCCACTGCACAGAAATCTGCAGATCTGCTGGAAAAATCTGAAAAGGCTGCAAAAAATAAAAACTACGCTCAGGCTATCAGCATGATAGACGGCGCTATAGCCCTGGACCCCGGCAACGCATTATATTATGGCTACAAGGGTATTTACCTTATCCACACGGATAGCCTGCAGGCGGCTTTCAATGCATTCTCCGAAGCTATCGGTAGAGACTCTTCTATAGACTGGCTTTACATGAACAGGGGCAATATACTGATGAGTGCCGGTATGCCTGATGAAGCAATAAGTGACTTTAATACGGGGCTGAAGTATGCCACAAAGGACTCAGACATCCGTCCGTATTATCTTAATCGGGGCGCAGCAAAATTGCAGAAGCGGGATTTTCAGGGTGCGCTAAAAGATATACAATACGCCTTCAAACTCGATTCAAGCGATCTGGGTGTGCTTATAAATCTCTCTGCCATATATGATGAAATCGGACAGCCGGAAGAGGCTCTGGCTTGTCTCAAGCGAGGTGAACTTGCTGCTCCTGATGATGTCGCAATACTGTCAAATCTTGGCTTCACCTACCAGCATATGGGAGAATACAAACGCTCTATTCAGTATTTTGACAAGTGCATCAAACAGCAGCCGAAAGAAGGTGTGCCATACAGCAATAGGTCATACAGCAAAATGAAAATGGGGGATCTGGATGGTGCACTGAAAGATATCAATACCTCTATAGCACTATATCCGGGCAATTCTTATGCATATAGAAACCTGGGGCTCATCCGGATGGAAATGAAGCAAATTAACCTGGCATGTGAGGCTTTTGGCAAGGCTCTGGAAAGGGGCTATACAAATATGTATGGCAAAGACGTAGAAGAAATGATGTCTAAAAACTGTAATGCCTTCAAGTGATCTAAACTATTTAATTTTGCAGTACGTCATAAGTATATGCAAACTCCAGATCCGATCATCAATAAAGTAGCACAGAAGAATATCATCACGATAGATCTGGCAGATCTCCTACCCGCAGAGTCTGATGTGGTAGTGATCGATATGAAAGATTTTCTTTTCAAAGGATTGATCCTGCGCGAGGCAGATTTCCGAGAGCAGGTAAAAAGCACTGACTGGTCTACCTATCGTGATAAGTACGTGGTATTGTACTCTTCGGTCAATGCTATCATACCTATGTGGGCATATATGGTGATCAGCGCCGAGCTGGCGCCGTATATAAAGGATATAGCAAACGCGGATCCTACCCACGCAGCAGATATTTTCATGTACCGTGCTGTAGAAAAAATAAATGCCGCTGAATATGAAGGCCAGCGTATAGTGATCAAAGGGTGTGGGGACAAGCAGATAGACGCTGCCGCCTTCGTCTATATCACACAAAAGCTGGCGGGCACGGCACGTGCCCTCATGTATGGCGAGCCCTGCTCAATGGTGCCGGTATACAAGCGTACCATTTCACAATAATTCAGCGATTTTTTCATTCTGATAATAAGGAACTAAACCACATGTGGGTACCGGTGCCTTTATTTAGATCAAACATTTTATTTACTTAGAGCACTTGCTACGATCCAAATACATAAGCCTGACTATCGCGCTACTGGCCATAGGCGCAGCTACTGCAGGTATCTATGTGGCCCGGCCCACGTTGATCAATATCTTTTCGCAAAAGAGGGTAGAGACGCCGGGGTTGAGCTGGCGGCGTGATACACTGCTCCACGTGTATCCATTTCACATTGATGGCACGCTCACCTTTGCCGGAGAGGCAGTGCCTCTTGATGAGGCTGATGTGCGGGAGCGCCTGGACCGCGAGCTGCAGATCAATATCTACCGCCAGAGCAATACGATCCTGGATATGAAGCTGGCTAACCGCTTCTTTCCCGAGATAGAGCACATACTCACTGAGGAGCGCGTACCCACAGACTTTAAATACCTGGCGCTCATAGAGAGCGACCTGCGCGATGCTATCTCTCCGGCAGGGGCAGGTGGATTCTGGCAGTTCGTACCTAGCACTGCAAAGCAATACGGCCTGGAGGTCAATGACATGGTAGACGAGCGCTACAATCTGGAGAAATCGACACGCGCCGCCTGCGCCTACCTGCGTGAGGCCAAAGATCGCCTCGGCTCGTGGACCGCCGCAGCAGCTTCTTATAATTTTGGTATAGATGGCGTGGCAGGCAAACTGGAGGCGCAGCATACGACCAACTATTATGATCTGGCTATCACCTCTGAGACGTCACGATATGTATTTCGCATGCTGGCCATGAAAGTGATCTTTGCAGACCCGGAGCGGGCTGGCTATCATATGCAGGTAGACGACCTCTACCAGCCTCAGGCATACACCACTCTCCAAATAGATACGCCTATAGTCAAGCTGGCCGACTTCGCAGACGCTAAGGGGATCAAATACAAGGAGCTTAAGCTGCTCAACCCCTGGCTGCGCAACACCTCTCTTCCTAATAAGAACAAAAAAACCTACTGGATCCGAGTTTTGAGCAAATAGGCTTAGACCCTTTTGATCTCCGCTCCTATGGCATTCAGACGAGTGTCTATGTGCTGGTAGCCGCGATCTATCTGGTCTATATTGTTGATGATAGACTTGCCCTCTGCAGAGAGTGCCGCGATAAGCAGGGACACACCGGCACGTATATCAGGAGATGACATAGTGATTCCGCGCAGCTTGTATTCCCGGTTGATACCGATCACCGAGGCGCGGTGCGGGTCGCAGAGTATGATCTGCGCACCCATATCTATCAGCTTATCTACGAAGAATAGCCTCGACTCAAACATCTTCTGATGTATCAGCACGGCACCCTTGGCCTGCGTGGCCACGACCAGTACGATGCTGATCAGGTCAGGAGTAAATAACGGCCATGGGCCATCTGCTATGGTCAGCCCCGAGCCATCTATAAACTTCTGTATCTCGTAGCGCTCCTGGGCCGGTATGAAGATATCATCTCCGCGTACCTCCATCTCTATACCCAGCTTCTGGAAAACTGGCAGGATATTGCCCAGGTGCTCCACACCGCAGTTTTTGATATTGATCTCAGACTGCGTCATGGCCGCCAGCCCTATGAAGGAGCCGATCTCGATCATATCCGGTAGCATCCGGTGCTCAGTACCGCCCAGTGTATCCACCCCGTCTATCGTGATGAGGTTGGAGCCTACGCCATGTATCTGAGCGCCCATCCTGTTGAGCATAGAGCATAGCTGCTGCAGGTAGGGCTCGCAGGCAGCATTATAGATTGTGGTTTTGCCTTTGGCCATCACTGCTGTCATCACGATATTGGCTGTACCGGTCACTGATGGCTCATCCAGCAGGATATAGGTGCCTTTCAGATGGTCAGCCTTGATCGAGTAGAAGCTGTCTTCTGAGTCAAAGTTGAAAGTAGCCCCCAGCCTCTCAAACCCGAGAAAGTGTGTGTCCAACCTTCTGCGTCCTATCTTATCACCACCTGGCTTTGGCATATACGCCTTTTTGAACCGCGTGAGCAGCGGACCTATGATCATGATAGAGCCGCGCAGTGCCGCACCCTTCTTGCGAAAGGCATCTGACTGCAGGTACTCCAGGTTTACATTGTCAGCCTGAAAAGTATACGTATCTGCATTGACGCGGTCTACCTTTACATTCAGGTCGCGCAGTATATCTATTAGGAGGTTTACATCACGGATGTCTGGTATATTGCTGATCGTTACTTTGTCTGCAGTGAGCAGCACGGCGCAGAGTATCTGCAGTGCTTCATTTTTTGCCCCTTGTGGTACGAGCTCTCCTTTGAGCTTCCTTCCCCCCGTTACTTCAAATGCGTTGGCCATATGAGTAGTCAATAATTAGTTTTAGGTATAAAGACCATACAAATGAACGCAAAAACACTGCGGCTGCGGGCTCTGAGGGGCAGAGACTTGCAACAGTATTGTGTGGAGTGTACAGATTAGTGAAAGCGGAGAGAAGCAGACATCACTTTCCTTTCAGGAAATAGTAAAAGGTTTTCATGTATTCATTATTCAGTGCTATGAGGCCATATTCATCTTTCCACCAGTTATTCTCATCAAACTGAGAGTCATGGGCGCCACGCATGATGATCTTGATGCCGGTATCAGCAAACTTCTTTCGATATACTTTACCGGCCCTGCGCGTGTGAAAGAGACTGGTCACTACGAGTAGCTTTTTGATCTGGTGTGCACGGCAGTAGCCTAGCAGTGTATCAGCCTCCTCTGCTGTACTGGTGCCATAGCGCAGTATGGTGACCAAAGAGTCGGGTACACCATTGCGTACAATATTTTTTCCCAGGAGCTCACTCTCGTATACCGTATCCCCCATGATGAGGAATGCCCGCTCCAGATTTCCGCCCGGGCATATGACATGGTGCGCATAACCATCACGAAACAGCCTCGCTCCTTCATTACCCCGGTCAAAGGCATTGCCGGATAGCACGACCATCGCATCTGCCTGTTCAGGTGCATCCTGTTTGATCAGAAAACCAGAAAAGCTACGAAGGATAGGCGTCTTGAAGACCACACCCACGGCTATGAGCATGATACACAGCGCAAGAAAGACCAGCAGGTTTCTTCTCAAAATGATCGGTATTAAACTTTGCTATTCAGCCAGGCTATCTCATCCAGGAACACACGCTCCCTGTCTGCCGCCGGCTCGTTGTGCAGCTCATGGTAGAAGCCCTGATATGGCTTGAAAGTGATCAGGTCTTTAGGACCATTGGCGGCAAACTGCTCTGAACCCGCAAAGGCGATGAGCTTATCCTCTGTACCATGCAGCAGCAAGAGCGGGATACTCAGTTCTGAAGCATGCTCCAGAGCCCATTTGCCCGCATTGTAGGTATCAAAGAAGGTTCCCGCCCTCGCCGTATTGTGTATCAGCGGGTCAGTCTCATACTTGCGGACTTCAGCTTTGTCGCGCGAGATAGCGCTGGCATCCAGATCTGCTTTCTCCGGCCACTTAGGGTATATCACACGCATGATGCGCGCGAGCAGCAGCTTGATAGCAGGTGGATCGAATCCGAGCTTCAACCACGGTGCGGTAGCTATCGCGCCTGCTATTTTTGGCTTGCGACGCAGCAGGTAGTTCAGCACCATATTGCCACCCATGCTATGTCCGTACAGGAATTTAGGCACGCCCGGAAATCTTGTTTCTGCCTCGTCGAGTATGATCTTGATAGAGTCGAGGCTGGCATCCAGGCTCGGAGAGAACCCACGGGGGCCTTCGGTATGTCCATGCCCATATTGATCAAAGGCCAGTACAGCATAGCCCTCACGGCCCAGGCGCTCTGCTACATGGGCATAGCGCCCGCTATATTCGGCAAATCCATGTACGAGGCAGATGACCGCCTTTGTATTGACAGGGCTCCATCCTTGTGCGTAAAATCGGGTACCATCCTGTGTCCAGTTCCACTCAAAATGATTCATTGTCTCTGTTTAAAGTGTGGAATGATTTATCATTCCTTTCAAATGTAGAAATTATCTTTGATTTATAATTCGCCTCATCTATCGCTCTTCAACTATCGCACATGAAAAGAATGCTGATACTGCTGCTCGTCATAGTACTCATCCCGGCCATCTACGTAGGTGGTTTCATCCTTTACGGTATGGCTACCAAATTCAGGCCGGAGCCTGTAGAAGATGTGGCGGTACAGGCATCAGAGCAGCCAGCTATCCAGACAATATCCTCGCTGGATACCCTTTCATTTATGACATGGAATATTGGCTACGGCGGCCTGGGGGCGGAGACAGACTTCTTCTACGATGATGGCAAAATGATCACCACACCTCAGGAGTGGGTGATGAAGTATACCAAAGGCATCTTTGCTACGGTCAAGGAAAATCAGGATGCAGATTTCATATTCATACAGGAGGCTGACCGCCATGGCAAGCGTAGCTGGAACGTAGATGAAGTAGCTGGAATAGCAGCCAGCGCGCCGGATCACAATTATGCCTTTGCTGTAAATTTTGACGTGAAATACCTGCCGTTTCCACTGGAACCGTGGAAGGATAAGATCGGGCCGGTATATGGTGGCTTGCTCAGTCTATCCCGCTTTGCACCTGTAGAGAGTAAAAGAATATCCCTACCTGGCATACCAGATTGGCCAAAGAAGATCTTCTATCTGGAGCGCTGCCTGCTGGTGCAGCGGTATAAACTGCCGGATGATAAAGAGTTGGTGGTGATCAATACGCACTTTGAGGCCTATGATGATGGCTCGGTGAAAAAGGAACAGATGGCGCTCACTAAAAAGCTGCTGGAGGCTGAGTACGCCAAAGGCAACTATGTGATACTCGGAGGAGACTGGAATATCGCGCCGCCGGATTTCAATGTCAAGAAATGGGAAAAGGAGCCAAACTATGACAAGCTCTATGAGATGAATAATGACTCTAACTATATACCGGGATGGAAATATGTATATGATGGCAATACGCCGACCAATCGTAAGAATAGCCATGCATTTGACCCTAACACTACTTTTACCACTGTGATAGACTACTTCTTTGTATCGCCCAATGTGGATGTGGTAGAAGTAAAAGGAGTCAATGCCGGATTCGAATATTCTGACCATAATCCCGTGCGGATGAAGATCACACTCAGGCCGGAGCATCCTGTCACGCCGCCGGTCGCTGATAGCGTGGCAGCAGACTCTCTCGGGGTGATGGAGCAAGACAGCATAGCAGGAGAGCAGGTCCGTGCGCAAGATGCAAAAGACACACACACCGGGGAGTCCGTATCTGACAAAAAGATCAAAAAGGGGGAGGAAGGTCCTGCAAAGAAAACCGCCAAAGACAAAGACGCTTCTGACGGTAAGAAACCGGTGAAGAAGTCTGACAAAAAGAAGAAAGCACCGGAAAAGGTCCCTACTGAAGAATAATAGTGCGCTTAAGCCATTACTTTCTGGCTTAGCTTCTGGCGTATCATCGATACGAGTACATCTATAGCCACATGGTTTTCGCCACCCTGTGGTACTATGATATCAGCAAATTTTTTGGTCGGCTCGATAAACTGGTCATGCATTTTTTTGACCAGGCCATAGCGCTCTATTACATCATCCACATTGCGACCACGCTCATGCATATCACGATGGATGATACGTATCAGCCGGTCATCAGGCTCTGCATCTACAAACACTTTGATATTGCACAGGTCGCGTACCTGTACATCTGTGAAAAGGAGTATGCCCTCTATGATCACTACATGCCGCGGCTCGATGGGTATGGTGGCAGCCTGGCGGGTAGAGGTGATATAGTCGTAGGTAGGCTCTGCTATGGTCTTACCTGCCTTGATATCTGACAGGTGCTGGACTATCAGCTCAAACTCGATTGAGGCTGGGTGATCAAAATTGATCAGCTGGCGCTGCTCGAGGGTCAGATGCGCATTGTCCCGGTAGTAGCTATCCTGAGACATGACTGCCACGTCTGCTTTGGTAAATTTCTCCATGATCCGCCTGACTACTGTAGTCTTGCCAGATCCGGAGCCGCCCGCTATACCTATGATGATGCTCTCCATACGGGTTTTAAAGATATGAAAAAAGCTATGCCCGGCAATTTTTGTACCCGTATCCGGGACGGGCGTTTAACAATCCCTAACCCGCCTTATTACTATTTAATTAGTATCTTTGCATCAAAATCGAATACAATGTTTGGATTAGGCACACCCGAGATAATATTGATACTGGCGGTAGTATTGGTCCTTTTTGGCGGCAAGAAAATACCTGAGCTGATGCGCGGTCTCGGTCAGGGCGTACGTGAGTTTAATGCGGCCAAGTCAAATATCAGGAATGAGATAGAAGAGGGCATGAAAGAGAAGCCTACTCAGGTTCCGCCTTCTGATACTGCCAAGTAATCTCTCTTAATTTTAGCATCTTACTATATTTGGATGCTCATCTATAAGGCTTATAGGTGAGCATCTATTTTTTTAGAGTATAGCATCAGCATATGTACAAGACCCTGACGGAGATACAAGCCGCACTCGGCAACGGGCAGACCAGCCTGAGGGACCTCGTATCCCGCTACCTGACCAATATAGAATCTAATCGCCACCTCAATGCCTTTCTGGAGGTGTATGGTGAGGAGGCTATGGCCCGAGCCGCCGAGCTGGATGGCAAAACCACCGGCAGGGGTCGCCTCTACGGTATGGTGATAGCCATAAAAGATAATATCTGCTATAAAGGACACAAGGTATCGGCCGGGTCGCGTATACTGGAGGGCTTTGAGTCTATATACTCGGCTACTGTAGTAGAGCGCCTGCTCGCCGCTGATGCTATCATCATAGGCCGCCTCAATTGTGATGAATTTGCGATGGGATCGAGCAATGAGAACTCTGCATATGGCCCTGTGCTGAATGCACTGGACAATGCGCGCGTGCCCGGAGGCTCATCAGGCGGATCTGCAGTAGCTGTGCAGGCTGATATGTGCCTGGCCACGCTGGGTTCTGACACCGGCGGCTCTATCCGCCAGCCGGCATCTTTCTGCGGCGTAGTAGGATTCAAGCCTACCTATGGCCGTGTCTCCCGCTATGGATTGATCGCCTATGCGTCTTCCTTTGACCAGATAGGCCCACTGTCCCACTCCGTAGCCGATAGCGCCCTGATCATGGAGGTGATAGCCGGAGCGGATGACTATGATAGCACGGCCTCTTCTAAGCCAGTACCAGCCTATGCCTCTGAAAAATTTGACAAGAAAACCCGTATAGCCATCCTGAAGAATACTGTAGATCACAAGGGTATCAACCCGGAGGTACGGGTGGAAACCGAGAAGATCATAGCGAAACTGAAGGCCGAGGGCCATACTATAGAAGAGGTGGATTTCACCCTCACGGACTACCTGATACCGGTATACTATGTACTCTCTACCGCAGAGGCTTCTTCCAATCTGGCCCGCTTTGACGGAGTGCACTATGGCTACCGCTCGCCGCGTGCTACCGAGATGGACAGTGTCTACAAGCTGAGCCGCACCGAGGGTTTTGGCCGGGAGGTAAAGAACCGCATCATGCTCGGCACTTTCGTACTCAGCGCAGGATACTATGATGCCTACTACTCACGGGCTCAGAAGGTACGCCGCATGCTCAGCGATCAGATCAGCGCTATATTCCGGAGCTATGACTTTATCCTGATGCCTACCGCCCCATCTGTAGCCTTCAAACTGGGTGAGAAAACGAGCGACCCTACGGAGATGTACCTGGCAGATATCTATACTGTACTGGCCAATCTGGTAGGTGTACCCGCCATTTCTCTGCCTCTGGCAAAGAACTCAGAAGGTCTACCCATTGGCATACAGCTCATGGCAGAGAAACATGAGGACGCTAAACTCTTTGGCTATGCTCGTACCCTGATGAACTAAGCTCTCCCCTATCACCATCCAATTTAAAAAAATCCCGCAAAAGCCCGCTGTAATAGGGGATTTTGACATTTTTTTATACTTTCACCCCTGTAGATTATTCTAGCCACCTAAACACGCGACTATCGGTCAATTCTACCCGTTATCAGGTCAAAGTTGATATTTTAGCCCGATTTCGAATTTGTATCAGTGATACAGCAGCATTGCTATGCTTGTAGGCATCACTGAGCATGGACGTATTATGCCCATTCTTTGCATTTCAGTGGCAGTTGCTTTTTTGAAAAGATGCTATTGAGGTGAGGGTGGTTTTTGACTTTAGATAAAGAGGAATGATAGCATACCTGAACGGTAAAATAGTGTACAAAAGCCCCACGCACATCATCATGGATGTGGGTGGCATAGGGTATATGGTCAAGATCAGCCTGCATACATATGCTCAGGTACAAAATCTGGACCAGACCCTGCTCCACATATCTCTGGTGGTCAAAAGCGAGAACCAATCAGTATCCGGCTTTGATATGTATGGCTTCTCTACAGAGCTGGAGAAGGACATCTTTGAAAAACTCATCTCCGTATCAGGTGTAGGCGCGGCTACCGCGCGTATGATGCTCTCCAGTTTCAAGCCCGAAGAAGTACAACATGCGATCCTCACAGAAAATGAGGCCATGATCCAGAGTGTGAAAGGCATCGGACCAAAATCTGCCAAGCGCCTCATACTGGAGCTCAAGGATAAGATAGGCAAGGTGTCCGGCGATGTCATAATTTCTCCGCGGAGCCACAATACCAATAGGGATGAGGCGTTAAATGCGCTCATGGCGCTAGGATTTACCAAGGCTGCTGTAGAAAAAGTATTAACTAAAATTTCTGCAGGCGACTCTTCGTTGTCCGTGGAGGGTATGATCAAGGAATCTTTGAAGCAATTGTAAATGCAGGTAAGGCATAGGATATATACGGGCTTTTTGACGCTGGCAGCTATGAGTACGATGCTGCTGGGCTATGCCAGTACGTACCACAAGCTGCGCCTCACTGAGCCTGCACCCGCAGCAGATCCCGCTCCGGCTGCTCCGCTGCCGGACTCTCCTACCCTCAAGTACCCTATGACTGACCGCCAGGGAGATCATGTGACGGATACCAAGAAAGATCCCTTCTACCTGCCGGACCCATCTAATGTCAAAAAGGACGTGGAGTATGACCCGGTGACCGGCAAATATGTAGTGACTGAAAAGGTAGGGGATGTAGACATCAAAGAGCCGATGTACCTGACCTATGAGGAGTACCTGAAATATACCGAAAAACAGGAGCGCAATGATTACTTCAAGAGCCGCTCCAATGCTATCACCCTCATAGAGGACAAGAGTATCATCCCGCCCATCAATATGAAAAACAAGATCCTGGACCGGCTCTTTGGCGGTACCAAGATCGAGGTCAAGCCTCAAGGTAATCTGGACCTCACACTAGGCGGCAACTATCAGAAAATAGACAATCCCAATATACCGATCCGTAACCGTCATACCGGAGGTTTTGATTTTGACATGAATATCAATATGAATGTCGTGGCCAAGATCGGTGACAAGCTCCAGCTCGGCCTGAAGTACAATACCCAGAGCGGCTTTGACTTTAACAATCAGGTCAAACTGGGCTACACCGGCAAGGAAGACGACATCATCAAGGAGATAGCAATAGGCAACGTCAATATGACACTACCTACGCGCCTCATCAATGGTAGCCAGTCTCTCTTTGGTTTCAAGACAACGCTGCAGTTTGGGCGTCTTACATGGACTACTATCGTCTCACAGCAGAAGTCGAAAACACAGACCATCACCGTGGACAACGGTGCCCAGCGGACCAACTTTGAGCTGCGTGCCGACCAGTACGACGAAAACAAGCACTACTTCCTGGCGCAGCACTTTCGCGACCAGTATGACTACGCACTCTCAAACATGCCTACCATCCAGTCTATCGTCAATATCACCAGGCTGGAGGTATGGGTGACGAACCGTAATGGTACCACCACCAATGTGCGTGATGTAGTAGCTCTGGCAGACCTCGGCGAAAAGAACCCGCACAACTATCCTGCTACTGCTAATGGCTCCGGCAATCCAGACAATAGCAGTAACGGCCTGTATGGGGCAGTAGCAAATAACCTGAACGGGCGCTATGTAGACCACGTAGAAAATACGATGACCAGTTTGGGGCTGACGCAGGGTACGGATTTTGAAAAAACCTATGCCCGCAAACTCCAGCCTACAGAGTATACCTTTAGCCCAAACCTCGGCTATATCTCTCTCAATACAGCGCTCAACCCTAATGATGTACTAGGTGTGGCATACCAATATGAGATCAATGGCCAGGTGTACAAGGTAGGTGAGTTTTCTACAGATATCCCGCCTGACTCTAATAGCGTGAGCAAGGTGATCTATCTCAAACTGATCAAGGGTACAGCTCTGCGGGTCAACCTGCCGTACTACAAGCTGATGATGAAAAACATCTACTCCCTGGGTGCCTATCAGGTGAGCAGCGAAGATTTTCGTCTGAATCTATACTACAATGACCCGGGTGGTGGAGAGAAGCAGTTTATGCCGCAGGGATGCCTGAAAGGTAAGCAACTGATCAAGGTGCTGAATATGGATAACCTCAACGTACAGGGGGATGCCCAGCCCGATGGCCAGTTTGACTTTGTGCCCGGTATCACCATCATTCCTCAGAATGGCCGAATCATATTCCCGGTACTGGAGCCATTTGGCAGCGACCTGCAGAAAGCATTTACAGCCTGTGGTACCTCTACACAGACCTCGGGCCAATATATCTACCAGGAGCTGTATGACTCGACCAAGTTTAATGCGCAGCAGTTTCCGGAGAAGAACAGGTTTATCATCCGCGGCCAATACAAAGGCGCCAATGGTAGCCAGATATCACTGGGCGGTATCAATATACCAAAAGGATCGGTCAAAGTGTCTGCAGGGGGTACACAGCTCAAAGAAGGTGTAGACTATGAGGTAGACTACAGCCTGGGCAGGGTCACGATCCTCAATCAAGGCGTGCTCAACTCCGGCCAGCAGGTCAAGATCGACTTTGAAAATAACAGTCAGTTTGGCTTTCAGCAGAAATCACTGTACGGCACACGTCTCGACTACCTGGTGACAAAGAAGATCAACATCGGTGCTACAGTGATGCACATGACAGAGCGACCCTTTACCCAAAAGGTAAACATAGGTGAGGACCCCATTTCAAATACCATATTTGGCGCAGATATCAAGTATGAGACCAATGCCCCGTGGCTGACCAAGGCGCTCGACAAACTACCGGTATACTCTACTAAGGAAATGTCCACCATATCTGGGTACGCCGAGGTAGCCCATCTCTCGCCCGGCAGCCAGAAGTCCATCAATAATGCATCAGGGCAGGCGCAGGTATATGTAGACGACTTTGAAGGTACTACTACCAACTATGATCTCAAGAACCCAATGAACAACTGGCGCCTGGCATCTACTCCGCGAAATTCTCCTAATGCCAGCGGCACGAATATGTTTCCTGAAGCTGACAACGTAGGCAACCTGCAATACGGATACAACAGGTCTAAATTTGCCTGGTACAGGATAGACAATACGTTCTATGTCAATAACCCTAATATCTCTGAGCCATATCAGCGTATAGTCTCTCAAAAGGAGATCTTTCCCAATAAGCCCAACCAGCTGCTGGATAATAACATTTATACGTTTGACCTGGCACTATATCCGCAGGAGCGTGGCCCATACAACTATGAGCAAAGCAATAGCGCCACGCCGGGTGTATCGGCAGGTGTCAATACTGACGGCAGCCTGAAAAATCCTAAGTCACGCTGGGGTGGTATCATGCGCGCCCTGGACAATACGGACCTCGAGTCTACCAACGTAGAATTCATTGAATTCTGGATGCTTGATCCTTTCATCAATAGTCCTGCCAGCCAGGGTGGTCAGCTTTATATCAATCTGGGTAATGTGTCGGAAGATGTATTGAAAGATTCGCGACTCTTCATGGAAAACGGTCTCAATCAGGACCGGAGTCAGGTAGACCGTACTGCTTGGGGTCTGGTGCCTAAGCTACTTCCGCTTACTACTGCATTTAGCTCTGACCAGGACCGCCCGTATGAGGATGTCGGCTTTGATGGTTTTCGCGACCAGGATGAGAGAGACAGCCTTGCTACTTTCCTTACCAACTGCCAATCTTTCCTCAATCCCACTGCATTTGCCAAACTGCAAGGTGACCCTTCATCAGATAACTATACATTTTTCAACGACGCCTCGCTCAGCGCTGAGACAGACATCACTAAGCGCTATAAAAACTATAACGGACCAGATGGCAATACCCCGGTACAATCAGGAAACTCTCTGAGCAATGCCGGCACCAGCCTGCCTGATAATGAGGACCTGAATAAGGACAACTCACTGAATGAAGATGAAGAATACTTCCAATACCGGGTAGACCTGAAACCGGGTATGGATGTAGGTACTAATAAATACATCATCAGCAAACAAAGCTCCAATATCACCGCGGCAAACGGTCAAACGGAAATGTGGTACCAGTTTCGTGTGCCGATACATGACTATGACGTGCAGGTAGGTAGTCTGCCCGACTTTAAGTCCATCCAGTTCATCCGTATGTTCATGACCGGATGGGATAGCAGCGTGATACTCCGTCTGGCCTCTCTGGACCTGATACGCAATCAATGGCGCGCCTATGCCTACCCTATAGACCCGGGCTCAGACTATCTGCCTAATGACAATGCGAGTGATGCTTACTTCAATGTAGGAAAGGTGAATATAGAGGAAAACAGTGGCAAGACTCCTGTGAACTATATCTTGCCGCCAAACATTGACCGTACCTATGCCATCGGTGCCCAGACCAATCAGTACGTACAGCAAAATGAGCAATCCCTCTCTCTGAAAGTATGCGGCCTGCAGGATGGCAACTCAAAGGCGGTATTCAAGAATATCAGCATAGATATGCGTCGCTACTATCATCTGAATATGTATGTGCACGCCAATCGTATAGAAGGTGAAGCACCTATCAAGGATGGTGACGTGACCGCTTTCGTGCGTCTGGGTACAGACTTTACAGCCAATTATTACCAGTATGAAATACCTGTGCACGTTTTGGGTGGTTCTGCTGAGCGCAGTAACTTTAATAGTGATGTGCCTGCGGACCGTGACTCTGTCTGGCCTCCCCAAAACAATGTGGATGTAGACCTGCAGCTCCTCGTAGACCTCAAGGTGTACCGCAACTCTATTAACTGGCCTAAAACCGTACCGTACGATACGTTTATCAACGGGCGGATATATAGTATAGTGGGCAACCCTGATCTCGGCGCGCTGAAAGACGTAATGCTCGGTATCAAAAACCCCGCAAAGGGCGACACCGTGTATCATAATCCGTATGATGATGGCCAGTCTAAGTGTGCGGAGATCTGGTTTGATGAACTAAGATTATCCGGCCTGGACCAGCACGGTGGTACAGCCGCGCTGGGTGAGGTAGCCATCAAGCTGGCAGATCTCGGCCGGATCAATCTGACCGGCAGCATGCACACGCATGGCTTTGGCCAGATAGAGCAGAAGATAGATCAGCGATACAAGGACGACCTCTACCAATATTCGGCATCGGGTAATCTGGAACTCGGCAAACTATTTCCTGTCAAGGCCGGCATTCGACTCCCGTTCTTTGGCAATATCACGCAGTCATTCAGTCTCCCTGAATTTGACCCCTATATGAATGACGTACGCTCTGCTCAGGAGATAGCAGCCATGCAGAAGGCCGGTGTATCAACGGACTCTGTCAAAGCGTACAAGCGCCAGATCGAAACGATAAATACAAGAAGGGGCTTCAACTTTACCGGCGTCCGTATCATGCCCAAGCTAAAAAGCAAGGTGCAGCGAATATATGATCCGGCGAACTTTACCTTCACCTATTCATACAATGAAATACTACTCAGCGATCCATTCATCGAACTCAATAAGCGCAAGACGCATGTCGGCATTGTAGCCTGGAGTTTCTCGCCGCAGGCCAAAGAATTCACCCCTCTCAAACGTATCATCAAGGCACGCACCAAATGGCTGGACATTCTTCGTGACTTCAATTTCAACCTGATGCCGGCCACGATGAGTTTCAATACGGATGTCAATCGCGATTTCAACTCTATCAAGCTGCGAAATCTCGGCGATGTGGGTGATTCTATTCCCACCACCTATAATAAGTCCTTCCGCTGGAACCGTATGTATGCTTTCAAGTATAATCCGTTCAAATCTCTGAGCATAGATTATACAGCTACCAATCAATCACGTATAGACGAGTATGATGGCGAGGTAGACACCCGGGAAAAGAAGGATTTCATCTGGAATAACTTTAAGAAAGGTGGCCGTAACACAAATTATGCGCAGAATTTTGCCGCTGCCTACACTCTACCTATCAATAAGATCCCGGCCTTTGACTTCATATCTGCCAACGCAGGATATGCCTCTACCTATACATGGGTAGCAGCACCTCAGGTATATGACACCGCTACCAAATTTCACACGGACAACCCACTGGGTAATATCATCAGCAATACTCAGAACCTGCGCGGTAAGCTTGATTTCAATTTCAAAAAGATCTATGACAAAGTCCCGTTCCTGAAAAAGTACAATCAGCCTAACCCTAATCTGGGCGATAAAAAGGAAAATGACAAAAAGCGCGAAGCCATACGCAAGACGCGCGAAAAGATCAAAGAAGAGATAGACAAACTCATAGAGCGTCGTGATAAGCTAAAGCAGGACCTCCTGGCACTAGGCAATGACAAGGCTGTGCCTGACTCTGTGCAGAAAATAAAATCCAAACAACTCAAGGCTGAGATCAAAGCTGTAAAGAAGCAGATCCGCACCAAGCGCAAAGACTATCGGGAGAAACAACTGCCTCCGGACCCTTTTGTATCTGTGCTCATGCGGCCATTGTTATCTCTCAAAACAGGTAGCGTAGAGTATAAAGAGACAAAGGGTACCACGCTGGCCGGTTTTATGCCGTCTACCAATCTGATAGGCAACAATACTAAACTCGCTGCTCCGGGCTATGATTTTGCATTTGGCGGACAGCCGGGAGACAGGCTCTTTGGCTCCATAGACACTACTGCTGCCAATAGGTGGCTGGACCGTGCAGCCTCCAAGGGGTGGATCAGCTCAGACACACTGCTCAATACCCGCTTTACGCAAACAAAACTGACGCGCCTGGACATCAAAGCCGGCTTTGAATTGTTCCCGGATTTCAAAATAGACCTCTCCCTCTTCCGTGAGTACTCTGAGAATCAGAGCCAATTCTTTAAGGTAGTGACGCCGGGCGATGGATGGGAGCACCTCAATCAGATGACCATAGGCTCCTATACTATTTCTTATGTGCCGGTCAGGACTTTCTTTAATAATATTGATGCGCGAGGATTTTCGCAGACCTACAAGGATTTTGAAAACAACAGGACGATCATCTCTCAGCGCCTGGGGACTGCCAATCCAAACTCGGTCGGCAACTATATAGACCCTACGGACTCTACGCATACCCGTACCAATGCTAACTATAAATATGGCTATGGACCGCTGCAGCAGGATGTATTGATCGCTTCATTTTTGGCTGCATACAATCATCAGAATGCACAAAAGGTAAACCTGAATCCATTCAAGTCTACACCTATGCCAAACTGGCGCATTACGTACAATGGCCTGACCAAGATCAAGTGGATGAAAAAGATCTTCTCCAACTTCACACTGTCTCATGGCTACAGCTCTACGCTCACGGTGAGTAGCTTCCAGACCAACCTGGATGCTAAGTACAGTAATAGTAACCTCAGTAAGGTCGACTCTATCAGTAATAACTTCTACTCTGGCCTCAATATGCCTAGCATAGTGATGAATGAGCAGTTCTCACCTCTGATCGGTATAGACATGACCTTTGTAAATAAGATAAGTGCGCGCTTTGACTACAAGACCTCGCGTACGGTCACCATGACCTTTGCCGACTACCAGCTCATAGAGAATAAGAGTACAACCATCACAGTAGGTGCAGGCTATATTATCAAAGGATTGAAGGTCAACTTCATCAAACTAAAAAATGGTAAGCCGCTCAGACTGGACAACGACCTGAAATTTAAGCTAGACGTATCCTACAGAGATGGCGTCACGGTCAATCACCGGATAGATCAGACACTACCGCAGATCACAGCAGGCAGCAGCACGCTGACCATCAGCCCAGCCATAGACTATATGGTCAATAAGAACATCACCGTGCGCCTCTTCTGTGACTACAGCCATACCAATCCTCGCGTACTTTCGAGCTTCCCTACCACCAATGTGAAGGGCGGCATACAGCTGAGAATGTCGCTGACACAATAGTGGCGCCATTCTGCCTGAAATACACTAAAAAAGAGATATTCGTGTTTTAATAATGATGATATCTTCCCATCATAGCGGCAGGCTCTTAGGTTTATATCTGCTTCTTGTCGGCTCATTGCTGCTTGGCTCGTGCCATACACACCGCTTTGTATCCGGTGCTGCAGACACCGCGAGAGACTCCATGCCTTCTGCCATGGGAGCAGACGACTCCATGGTACAGAGAGCAGATGGCAATAGGATAGCGTATGACTGGTTTGCTACACGTATCCGTATAGAGTATAGCGATGGCAAGAGTGAGATCGATTTCACAGCCGTAGTGCGTATGCGGCGCGATAGCGTCATCTGGCTATCACTGCAGGGACCTTTTGGTATAGAGGGGGCGCGTGTGCTGATCAGCCCTGATACGATACGTGTGGTCAATCACCTCAGCAATGAATATGCTGTGCAGCCGGTCAGCAGCCTGACGCGGATGCTGCCCATACAGGCCAGTATTCGCGAGCTACAGGACTTCGTTCTGGGATACTACCTCCATTTATCAGGACTTACACCGCAATACCGCGGCATGGAGGATAGCCTGCATCTCCTGCAGGCCGAGTCCGCCCAGCTGCTTTATAGAGCATTTCTTTATCCCCAAAATTATACAATGGCTAAAAGCTTGTTGACAGACAAGATGGTCGGGCAGCAGATGAGCATTACTTTTGGGGGGTATGCTACAGAGGCCGGGCATCCCTTTTCTGAAGACCGCACTATCGGACTAAAGCAGGGAGAGCACGCCTATACGCTGCACCTATCCTACTCCAAGGTACGGGTCAATGAGCCATTGGACTTCCCGTTTGAAGTGAGCCCGGGTATGAAGCGCAGCGGCCGCATACGGTTTGAGTGAGTAGCGATGCGCGGGCATCATATACCAAAGTGAAAAAAGTAACTACATATCGCAGATCTGTAAAGGGGCGCTACATCATAGCCCTGCTCCTGATGCTGTGCGTAGCGCTGCCGGACCATATACTCCTGGCCCAAAACTCTGCTCAAAGCAATAAGCAAAAGAAAGAACAGCTGGAGCTGCAGATGAAAAAGCTGCGCAAAGAGATAGCCGAGATGGAGAAGCACCTGGCCGAGACCAGCAGCCAGAAAAAAGAGAACCTCGAGCAGATTGAGATCATCAAAGATAAGATACAAAAGCGCGAAGAGCTGATATCCAACTATAGCCACCAGATAGACAATCTGGATAATAACATCACGGAGACCAAGAAGGACATAGACGTACAGTCTATACAGATAGAAAAAATGAAAAAGGATTATGCTGCTATGCTTCGCCATACCTATAGCAGCTATGCACTACAGAATCCCTATACCTTCATCATATCCTCTCATTCTTTCAATGAAGCGATCGCGCGCTACAACTACTTGAAACGAGTCTCAGAATACCGCCGCCAACAGGCGATGGCACTCGACCTGTCTATACATGAGCTGGAGGGCAAAAAAACCAACCTGGAGCAAAGCAAGAAGCGCAAGCTGAACCTGCTGGAATCTCAGAATGAGCAAAAAGAAAAACTGGAAACCGAGAAGGAAGAGACTGACAAAATGATAGCGCAGCTCAGCGAGAAGGAGAAGAAAATGAAGCGGTATGTAGACCTGAAAAACAAGGCTATACAAGCGCTGAACTCCAAGGTACAAAAGGTCATAGAAGACGAGATACGGCAAGCCCGCAAGAAAGCTGAGGATGCCGCCAAGAAGAAAGCCCTGGCAGAGGGCAAACCGGAACCATCCAAACCTGTGAAAGGAAGGAGTGAATACATACTGCTCTCTCCTAAGGACCAGGAGATGTCCAAAGACTTTGCCGGCAATAAAGGCAAACTGCCATGGCCCGTGGCCAAAGGAGCGATAGTAGGCCAGTTTGGCAAGCATGAGCATGCTACTCTGAAAGGTGTCTTCATAGAGAACAATGGCATAGATATACGCGCAGCAGATGGTGCCAATGGCAGGGCAATTTTTAATGGCTCCGTAGTAAGTGTCTTCACCCTGCCCACCACTCAGACATGCATCATTATCAAGCATGGAGAGTATTTCAGCGTTTACTCAAATATATCCTCCTCTACTGTCAAGGCCAACGATAATGTGATCACCAAACAGAATCTGGGCCTCCTGTCTACAGACAAATCTGACTCCCAGACCAAGATACACCTCGAGATTTGGAAGGGCAAAGACAAGCTCAATCCTGCCGAATGGATCAGTGCTAACTGATCTGCTTTTGGCGCATGGGTTTCGGATGGCTTTCTTAACTTCGTACCTCTTAATTTTTATTCATGACCAGATCACTACGTGCGCTAGCAGTATTAGTCGCCTTGGTACACCTTTCTATCATCAGTGTGAGTGGGCAGGAGACCGTTTTCCCTGCTAATGGACCCGATGATTTCCGTGAGGGCGTGCACGCGTTTATCAATGCGACTTTATATAAGGACTACAAGACCAGGATAGATAGCGGCGTGCTGCTGATCAGAGAAGGGAAAGTGGTAGATGCGGGTCGTGGCGTGGCCATACCTGTGGGAGCCATCGTGCATGACATGCGGGGCAGGTTTATCTATCCATCTTTCGTAGATATCTATACAGACTATGGCCTGCCTGCTACGCCCAAGGTACACACATCCAGTGAAGACGATGGAGGCGTACAGTATACCAGCAATGTAAAAGGCGCTTATGGCTGGAACCAGGCCATCCGCTCTGAATATGAAGCGCAGAAGAACTTTGCGGTAAACGAAGCTGCGGCCAATGACCTGCGCAAACTGGGTTTTGGTGCAGTACTGACGCATCGCAAAGATGGGATAGCGCGCGGTACCGGAGCAGTGGTGACACTGAATAATGACAAGGAGAATAAGGTGATCGTAAAGGGCAATGCTTCTGCGCATTACTCTTTCAGCAAGGGCACCTCTACACAGGAGTACCCCTCCTCACTGATGGGTGCCATCGCGCTCTTGCGCCAGACCTATCTGGATGCGCAATGGTATAAATCTTTCGGATACAAGACGGAGTACAACCTATCGCTCGAAGCGTGGAACAACGAGCAGAACCTCCCTCAGATCTTTGATGCAGGCAACTGGCTGAAAGAACTACGCGCTGACAAGATCGCAAAAGAGTTTGGTGTGCAGTATATTCTCAAAGGAGACGGCACAGAGTACCGCCGGATTTCAGAATTGAAAGACACCAGGGCAAAGCTTATCATTCCGCTCACCTTTCCCAAAGCATATGATGTAGAGGACCCCTACAAAGCGCTATGGGTAGAGCTGGCAGAGATGAAGCACTGGGAGCTGGCCCCTGCTAATGCAGCCAGCCTGAGCAAAGCCGGCATTGATTTCGCCATCACTACCTCAGATCTGGAGAAAAAAGAAGACTTTCTC
This sequence comes from uncultured Chitinophagaceae bacterium, assembly GCA_964537475.1. GTDB lineage: Bacteria > Bacteroidota > Bacteroidia > Chitinophagales > LD1 > UBA1941. The sequence continues at coordinate 95,538 of CAZIBY010000003.1, forward strand.
AAAAACCTCCGCACCGCTGTCAAGTATGGACTGACTGAAGAGAATGCACTCAAAGCATTGACGCTTTCACCCGCGCAGTTTCTGAATGTACAGGATCAGGTGGGTACTCTGGACAGGGGCAAACTGGCTAATTTTATCATCACGTCAAAGCCGCTCTTTGATGAGAAGGCCGTGGTCAATGAAAACTGGATTCAGGGCAAACGGTATGAGATCACAAAATTTGACCCGAAGGATATACGTGGAGAATACAGCCTCGCTATCAGAAGTACTAAAGAATCGTATGACTATCCTTCATTGAAAGTGCAGGGCGAACAAGCCGCACCCAAGGGCCTGATGAGCAGGGACACGACGAAGATAGACGTCAAGCTCACGGTGAAGGATAACGACCTGACCATCTCATTTGACCCTGACAAGAATAAACCCGGCAAATTTCTCCTGACAGGCATCATACAGGCAGACAGATCCTGGCAGGGCAAGGCGCAACTGCCGGATGGAGAGTGGGCAGACTGGACCGCTACATTTGTGCGCACACTGCCAGACACTACTCATCCGCCCAAGGCTGATACCATAGACATCAGTAAATTGAGCAGAGTGCTATATCCATTTGATGGCTATGGCAATGAAGAACTGCCAAAGGCAGAAAATGTACTGATCAAAAATGCTACCGTATGGACAAATGAAAAGGAGGGCATCCTGAAAAACGCCGATGTAGTGATCCGCAGTGGCAAGATTAGCGCTGTAGGTAGTAGCCTGGCCTGCGCAGACTGCAAAGTGATAGATGCTGCCGGCAAACATGTGACCTCAGGCATCATAGACGAGCACAACCACATAGCTATCAGTGAAGGCGTCAATGAAGGGGCGGAAGCCGCCAGCTCTGAGGTACGTATAGGAGATGTAGTGACCAGCGAAGATCTGAATTTGTATCGCCAGCTCTCCGGTGGCGTCACAGCGGCGCAGCTGCTACACGGCTCAGCTAATCCTATAGGCGGCCAGTCAGCGCTGGTCAAGTTTCGCTGGGGCTATGCACCTGAAAAGCTCAAAATAGAAGGTGCTGATGGCTTTATCAAGTTTGCCCTCGGTGAAAACGTAAAGCAGACAAACTGGGGTGAGAAGTTCACCATCCGCTACCCACAGACGCGTATGGGTGTAGAGCAGACGTATGTCAACTATTTTACCAAAGCCCGCGAGTATGAAAAGGCACTACAGGCTAAGAAGCCTGTGCGCAGGGACCTGAAACTGGAAGCGCTGGTAGAGATCATGAATAAGAAGCGTTTTATCACCTGCCACAGCTATGTGCAGAGCGAGATCAATATGCTCATGCATGTGGCCGATTCTTTTGGATTCCGGGTCAATACTTTCACGCACATACTAGAGGGCTATAAAGTGGCAGATAAAATGAAAGCGCATGGCGCAAATGCCTCTACCTTTAGTGACTGGTGGGCATACAAGTATGAGGTGATAGATGCCATACCATACAATGCAAACATCCTGAACCGTATGGGCATCAATACAGCCATCAACTCTGACGATGCAGAGATGGCACGTCGCCTCAATCAGGAGGCGGCCAAGTCCGTAAAATATGGTGGCACCTCTGAGGAAGATGCCTGGAAGATGGTCACACTCAATCCAGCTAAAATGCTCCATCTCGATAGCCACATGGGCAGCCTCAGGCCGGGCAAAGATGCCGATGTAGTGATCTGGTCTGACAATCCGCTCTCGATCTATGCTCAGGTAGAAAAGACCTATGTAGACGGCATCTGCTTTTATGATAAAGAACAGGACGCACAAAAGCGCGAGTATATCAAGCGTGAACGTGCACGCCTGACCCAGAAAATGCTGGATGATAAGAAGGCGGGTAGCCCTACGCAGGACCCGGCTAAGAAAACCAACAAGGCCTATAGCTGCGGTGGCAATAATGAATAAGGGAACGAACAATAGATAACAGTACGAAATATCAGTCATGATAAAGAAGCTAAAGACATACTCCGCTCTGCTGGCCATCTGTACGATAGCCGTCAATAGCGCCGTGGCGCAGGAAGACGTGCCGGTACCGGCTCCTAAGCAAACCGAGCGCCTGTGCCTGAAGGGGGGCACGATACACGTGGGCAATGGCCAGGTAATAGAGCATGGGTATTTAGTATTTGAAAATGGGAAGGTGACCGCTGTCATGCCTGATGCCAATCTCAAAACGGACGAAACACTAGGCCGCATCATAGATGTGAGTGGCATGCAGGTCTATCCCGGACTGATAGCGCCCAATACAGTACTCGGCCTCACAGAGATCGAGGCAGTGCGCGCGACTAACGACATGTATGAGACCGGCTCTGTCAATCCGGATGTACGCGCTATCATCTCATACAATACCGACTCCCGCGTGACGCCTACCGTCCGCTCCAACGGTATCCTCTATGCCCAGATAGTGCCGCAGGGGGGTAGAGTATCCGGCACCTCGTCTGTAGTGCAGCTCGACGCCTGGAACTGGGAAGACGCAGCAGTAAAAGCCGACGAAGGCCTCTTCATCACCTGGCCAAATATGTACCGCATGAAAGGCTGGTGGGCTGAGCCGGATGGCTACGAAGCCAATAAGGACTATGACAAAAACGTACAGGAGCTGAAAGATGTATTCAATGATGCTAAGTCATATGCCTATTCCAGACATGATAAAACGAACCTGAGATTTGAGTCTATGAAGAAGCTCTTCACCGATAAGGCCAATCTATACATCCGCGTAGACTACGTGAAGGAGATACTTCAGGCTATCGCCTTTGGGGAGGAGATGGGTGTGAATGTCGTGATCATGGGTGCCGCGGATTCGTATATGATAGCAGACGTGCTGGCTGCAAAGAAGATACCCGTCATTCTCGGCAAGGCTCATGAGTTACCCACTTATAGCGATGAAGATATACAGCAGCCATACAAGACACCGGCTATCTTGCAAAAAGCCGGCGTGCTCTATGCCATCAGTGAGAACGGGTTCTGGCAGCAGCGCAACCTGATGTTTGAGGCCGGCACCGTAGCCACCTACGGCATGACCAAAGAGCAAGCACTCAGTGCTATCACCGCTAACCCTGCTAAGATCCTGAAACTGGACGACAAGATCGGCACTATAGAGGCCGGCAAGGCTGCCAGCTTCATCGTGTCTGATGGTGACCTGCTGGATATGCGCACATCAAACATTTCGCTCGCCTTTATAGATGGCCGTCAGGTGGATCTGGATAATAAGCAGAAAGAGCTGTATAAGAAGTTTACGGTGAAGTACTTTGGCAAGTAAAATTATCCCTTGCCACACATAGGCCTTTTATCTACTTTCATCCTATGGACAAGCTCGCTGGATTTCTCGCGCCTATCTTGATTTACGCGTTTATTTTTTTGCTGAATGCGGCTGTGCCCGGCCGCTGGGTCACAGGCTATGCCACACGCACCGGCACGGATGAGAAGCTCCGCTACCGGCTCAACGGTATACAGGTGCTCTTTATCACCGTGGCCTGCTGGGCGGCGGCTTGTTATATGGGTTGGCTCCCATGGGACTGGCTCTACACCTATAGGTGGGAAGGGCTGGCAGGAGCTATATCATTCGGGTTGGTATTTGCCGCAGCTATAGTAGTGCCGCATCCGGCAGTGAAAAACAATTTCTTTGCAGACTTCTATCTGGGGCGGCTGGAAAATCCGCAGCTCTGGGGCGGCCGCATCGATGCCAAGATGTGGCTCTACCTGATCGGAGCCATCATGCTCGAGCTGAATGTATTGAGCTTTGCGGCTCATCACTATCTGCTCTATGGTGCAGAGGCTTCTACCGGCATCTACTTGTGTGCGGGGTTGCTGACCTATTTTGTCGTAGACTATCTCACTTTTGAGGAGGTACACCTGTATACGTATGATCTCTTTGCAGAGCGCGTAGGTTTCAAGCTGGGCTGGGGCTGCATCGCCTTTTATCCATATTTCTACGCCATCCCTCTATGGGCTACAGTATCGCTACCGCCTGCACATTCGTCCGTAGCCTATCTGGTCTTCGCCGCATTTGTATTCTTCTCCGGCTGGAGCATATCCCGTGGCGCTAACCTGCAGAAGTATTATTTCAAAAGAGATCCTCGCAAAGTGTTTCTCGGTATCAGCCCTGAGTCGATCACAGACGGCAGGCGCACCCTGCTCGTCAATGGCTTTTGGGGCCTGAGCCGCCACATCAACTACCTCGGTGAGATACTCATGGCTACAGGCATCGTGCTGGCCACCGGGCATCCGCTTTGCATCTGGCCCTGGTTGTATCCTTTGTATTATGTAGTGCTTTTATTCCCCCGCCAGATAGACGATGACAAGCGCTGCGCGGCTAAGTATGGCCCTCTCTGGGAGCAATACCTCAGCCGGGTCAGGTATCGCATCATACCGTATATTTATTGAGTTCCTGCCTTTTGCTATTTCACTATACTGAGCATGCAGGATGTGATCGACTATAGTCGATACATCTGCCGCGTATTATCTCCCATGATAGTGACGGCAGATCGGCGCGGCATCAGCCGCTGCATGAGGAAGCTCGCGAGCTTATTGCCTGTCCCGGTGATGAAAGAAGGCGTAGTACCCAGCCTGCGGAGACATTCGCTCACTACCTCGTCGGGACTTTGCACAGCGGGAGCGAAGATGCTGGTCTTTTGAGGTTTCGTTTCGATATAGTTGGGGGTGGAGGTAGCTCCGGCACAGCAGGCTATCACATCTACCCCGCGGTCGCGCCACTCGTACCATAGGCTCTCGGCCAGCACACGGTCAAAGGCCTTGCTCGCTGCATAGGCAGCGAGGAATCCGCTACCCTGGAATCCCGCCAGCGATGCCATCAGTATCACAGCGCCCCGGCCGCGCTGTAGCATCGGCTCCCCGAGCAGTTGGGTGAGCAGCATCGGTGTGATCATATTGGCGTGGGCGAGTTGTGTATGCTGTGCGATCGTATTTTTCTCAAAAGGGCCGATATAGGATAGTGCAGCATTATATACCAAAACATCTATCTCCCTGCCGCCGGTAGCAGCTACCAGCTGCTGTGCAGCCTGCGGATCGGCCAGGTCACAGGTGATACAATCTACAGCTATATGATATTGTTCACGGAGTGCGGCCGCCAGCTTCTCCAGAGGCTCCGGCCGTCGGGCTACGAGTATCAGATCGATGCCTGCAGCCGCGAGCTGTGTGGCAAAGGCTGCTCCTATACCTTCCGAAGCTCCTGCTATGAGCGCAAGCGTACCATATTTTTCTTTCCATGTCATATTCGAATGTACAGATTACCCTATGGAAACCATTTGTTCATTTCCTTAATGTAGAAGCCAGTAAGGATACGCTTCATAATATTTGCCTCGCTACTCTTCTCTTCCCCATCCATTCGGATTTGGATTGACTACTTTATCCGCCTCCCATTTATACTGATAGCGCGGGAATGGCACTTTGAAGATATTCATCATCTTAAACACTGCCAGCTCGGCCTTACTGCCTTTGCTTAGTTTTGGCAGGTCAGCATCCAGAGAGAAATTGACAACGCGCAGACGGGGCAGGTCTGTGCGGTCGTGCTTGTTGCCGTCTTTGTCGATCCATTTATTCTCAAAGCCGCCATACAGATTCTCCGCACTGTATCCTATGGAGTAGCAAAGCCACTCGGGATACATGCCGGGGTAAAACTTAGAAGGATTGACAGAGGCCCACAGCGTGATATGGTTGTAATCTTTCAGCCTGCGGCCTATACTATCAGTACCAAACAGCTCTCTGGACCTTTCGCCCAGCTCACCCTGAGGATAGTCGCCTCCCTCATAGGAAGACTTTAGCATGATGCGCTGCTCCTCCCACATCCAGTATTGTGAGGCTGCTATGAATGCTCCGAGGAAGTTTGCCTCAAGATCACTGTAGGAGGCCCCCCACTTAGACGAGTAGCCATCCATGATCTCTATCGAGCTTTGTATAGAAATACCGAGCATGGCTGCTATCACGGCTGACTGCTTATTGCTCAGGCCACACCAGCGCAGCAGCTCATAACCCCAGACGGTCTGGAAGTAGCCACCATAGATATGTCCGGCCTTATCTATCTGGTTCCACTCCTTGCGATCATCAAACCAGTGAAACTTATTCAGCTTTGTCTTCTTGTACCAGAAAAAATACAAGCCTGTGACAGATATGGCATAGAGACCGATGATAGTATAGCCGAGAGCCTTGATACGGCCCCGATCAGGTACGGGTGATCTATCCCAGATCGTGAGCGGACCGCCATCTGCCTGTGCAGGTGCGGGCGCCGGCTTGCGTATGTAGTCGCGCCAGAAGATGTATAATATCAGGACCAGAAGTAGGACCACCCGGTTTGATTTGTGCTGTCAGGAGATAGCGCAAAATACGGATTCTCTCTATATCTCCTCCAGATAGTTGAGGTCTTTGGTAAAGGTTTCCTCCATATAGTATAGGGATACGAGCGGTATGAGTATGATAAATACTGCCAGTATCTCTGCGCTCACCAGCTTATTGAAATAGCCGTACAGCCAGGCATATATCAGTGATATAGGTGTGAGCGAGGCGCGGATCAGATTAGGCACAGTAGTAGCGACCGTCGCTCTGATATTGGTACCAAACTGTTCTGCAGAGTTGGTGATCACTACTGCCCAGAAACCAGTGCCTACACCGGTCACCACCATAGCGATGTAGAAATATGCAGCACTGCATCCGTGCGCCGCAAAGTACATGACAAAACCAATGGCTGTAAGTATCAGAAACCAGAAAACAGCTTTGCGCCGGCTGCGCATATACTGGCTCATCCAGCTGCACAGCAGATTGCCTGCAGTGATGCCTGCATATGTGTACATAATAGCATAGCCGGGATCTATGGTCCCCTGTATATCCAGCAGATCCCGCCCGGCAAAGGTCGGCGAGAAAGTGATCAGGATACCTACTGCAAACCAGGTAGGTATACCAATAAGGATGCACCTCAGGTATTTCATAAAGGTATCGCGACGAGTAAAAAGTTTCAGGAAGTTGCCGCGGTCTACTTTGTGCTCCAGCATATCTTTGAAAAGGCCCGACTCATATACACCTATACGCATCAGCAGCAGTGCCAGGCCTAGGACCCCTCCTAGCATGTAGCAGTACTGCCAGTCATCCAGCACATGGCTGATCACCCCCGCGAAAACAGCACCTGACACCCCTACCACACCCACTATCATAGTGCCATAGCCGCGATGCTCGGTAGATAGCGACTCTGATACGAGTGTGATGCCTGCACCCAGCTCACCTGCCAGGCCAAACCCTGCTATGAACCGCAGTACCTCATATTGTGTCAGGTCTGTGATAAAGCCATTAGCTATGTTGGCCAGTGAGTAGAGTATGATAGAGCCAAAAAGTACAGATAGCCTGCCGCGCTTATCTCCCAGCATACCCCAGAAGACGCCACCCACCAGCATACCTATCATCTGGATATTGATGAGCAGGAGGCCATACTTGTCAGCCTCGGCCTTGGTATAACCCAGGGAGGTGAGGCTCTTGATTCGCACTATGCTGAATAGCAAAAGATCATAGATATCTACAAAGTAGCCTAGCGCAGCTACGATCACCACAGGGGTGAAGATAGCAGCCAGTCTGACGCGGGAGGTCTCAGCCATAGTGATAAGTTAGATGGACAATGCAGACCTAAGATGAAAAGATTCTGTGATAAAGAGAAGTAAACGACCTCAGGCTTTTGATGCCTGGAGATGGTAGTAGATGAAAGTAGTATTGGCCAGTAGCAGCATAGCACCGGCCTGATGTAGCACACCCCAGAAGACAGGCACATGGCCTACACAATGCAACACGGTGATAATGCCTATAGAGGCTTGCAGCAGCACGGCGAGAGGAAAGAGCCGCACACCAGTGCTGAAGACGCGCTCCACTGACAGTCCTCTGAGTTGAAAGAAAAACCAGATAACTACTATGACCAGTACATATGCCGTGCAACGGTGCACAAACTGGATAAAGGTCTGCTCCCAGTGCGCACCGGCATCGTAGTAGAGGATGCCATCCCATCTCACAGGCAGAGATGTCAATGCAGAGGGTATCCATTGGCCATTCATATCCGGCCAGGTGGGGTAGGCCAGGCCGGCCTTGCTACCTGATACTATGCCTCCCAGAAATAACTGAATAAATAAAAGGATCATCACGGCCAGAGCTATCCGCTTTTGCCTTGGCGCATAAACACCGTATTGCTTTCTGTCGCGCAGCACATAGAGTGTGAGCCATACGAGGTTGGCTAGTATTACGAGGGCGGTGGTCAGGTGCATAGATAGTTTGACCGGAGAGACATAGGGCTTGTCTATCAGTCCACTGGCTACCATGATCCAGCCCAGCGTAGCGATCAGTATACCCCATACCAGTACAAACGCCAGGCGCAGGGCCAGGTCTTTATTCATCCAGCCTTGGATGATAAAAAAGATGAGGCCGGCAAAGAAGATAACACCCATCAGCCTGGCATTGTTTCTATGAAAAAACTCCCAGAAGTAAATGAATTTAAACTCGCTCAGTGTCATATCCTGATTGATCTGCTGGTACTGCGGCGTCTGCTGGTACTTCGCAAACTCTGCTGTCCAACTCGACTCTGTGAGCGGAGGTATGGCCCCTACTACTATATCCCACTTAGTGATAGAGAGGCCCGAACCTGTGAGGCGGGTCACGCCACCTATGATCACCTGAGCAAATACCATGACACAACCGGCTATAAGCCAAAGACCGATCCATTTGCGTGCAGAGGAGGACATATAAATTCAGATTTGACAGGGCAAACATAGTGTAGCCTCATGACAGATAAAAACAAGACTTCAAGATTGTGATCGAGGCGCGATATTCTGATACTGAGACGCCCGGCTAAAAGAAAAAAGGCTACTCGGTGTGAGTAGCCTTTGATATAATTTTCTGATCGGATTACTTGTTAGATCCCGCTTTGAGGCCCGGATGCGGAGCCGGCGGATTGCTTTCACCCTTTTCGCCATCAGCCGCGTAGCCAAACTCTACCCTTCTGGAGGCTTTACGCTCTGCAGGTGTCTTGGCAGCATTAGATTTCTTGCCACCCTGATACTTGGTGATAAAGCGGTCACGGGAGATACCATATTTCTCTACCAGATAGTCTACTACTGAGGTAGCACGGTTGTAGGCCAGCTGCTCGTTATATTTCTGATTGTTGCTGGATTCATCTACTCCTGTCACGATCATTTTCACGTCAGGGCACATCTGGAGTTTCTCAGCTACCTGATGCAGTGCGCTCTGGTAGGCAGGGTCTATGTAATACTTATCTTCGTCAAAGTACACACCCGGCATCTCTACCTTAGAGCAGTCAAATGCGCCACGGTTCCTGCGGCCACCCTTGCCACCGGCACCTCCTGCCAGTGCGTTGTCGCCATAGAGGCCTGAGGTATCATTGTCACAGCATGGGCTAGGTGGTATCTGAGCTACACCATTAGCATCTATAGGATAGCCCGGCGCAGAGAATGGTTCCTTGTCATCACAGTCAGGTATACCATCTTTGTCGCTATCCAGCACTACGCCTTTCACATCTACAGGGCAGCCCTTCTTGGTGTTAGGCTCCTTGTCCAGCTTGTCAGGCACACCATCTTCATCTGTATCTTTCAGGATGTCATTGGCGATCTTGTCAGGATTGGCATCGCTGATCTTCTTGTAGGCAAAGTCCATTGGATTGAGCCAGTAGAGCGGCTCCGTACGGTTCTTGCCCAGGTGTATCCTCACGTGTAGCATACTGGCCAGGTAGTGGTCATAGTGCGGTGCCAGAGCACCACCCAGGTCATCTGACTGATAGTTGACACCATCCAGGTTACTATTATTATTGAAGATAAAGTTCTCCTCCAGACCCAGAGTTACCCACTTGGATACGTGAAAGTCGATACCTACACCGACATTAAAGTCCGGCGCAAGATTCCAGTGGCCGATATGTGCACCACCCTTCAGTGGATCTTTTGATTCCACCACATAGTTCCCTTGCAGGATCTTGTCCAGGTCCTGACTGATGGCTTTATTGATGTCTTTCTGAGGGGTGTTATTGGCCTTGAGGTTGTTGTAGTCTGCTACAGCTGCTGAGAAGTCGTAAGGATTGCCATTTTTGTCCAGCATATCCATCTGAGTGCGGTACATGTGGGCACCTACACCGGCTATCAGGTTTACATTGACCAGATTACGCTCTCTGTGAAACAGGATGTTGCCCAGATTTACCAGACCCTCCACACGTATGGAGTGGGTCATGGTCCTGTAGTTGCGGAAGATTGTCTTTTCAGCTACAGGCGTACTGGGTCCGTTGACATGATAGTAGTCTGCATTGTTCAGTGTGCCATTCAGGTTACCATCATGCGCTACATCAAAACGAGGTTGAAGCTCACGAGCCTTATCCCAGCCATAGAGGTATGAACCGCGAATCGAGAAGAAGTAGTTGATCGCTTTCCTCACACCAATACCTCCACCCCAGCCTTTGGTCCAATCCGGCTTGATATCGCCTTGTATCACAAAAGAACCACCGAAAAGATCCAACTCCCACTGGTCCTTTGGACGTGCCGGATAGCGGTATTTGTTTTGCAGATAGGCTTTTTGTTGTTCCTCTTTCTTTTTGAATCCCTTTTGATAGACTGCAGAGTCCAGATCATAGCGCGGCATGAGCGGCGTACTGATCTTTTTGCGGTCATAAAAGTTATAATCCTTGGACTCCATGTCCGGCTTCATATACTCGGTCTGGTTCTGAGAGTCTTTGCTTTTGCCGGATTTGCCCTCTGTGGTACCTTTGCTCTCAGTCGAGTCTGCTGCCTGCATTTGGCCTTCGCTCATCGTAGGACCATCTGCCATATGGATAGCAGCGCGGCTCCCTACAGGACAAATAAGAGAGCAAACTACCAGGGCTGTGGTGAGCAGAAGAGGAAAATGTTTCTTCATAAGACGGGCCGGTTTGGTTTGGTTGATAAGTCTACAAACTTAGGTTAATTCTCTTAAAACGCAAACTTATGAACAAAAAATCCACATTTTGTACATTTCAGTTTACAAACTGATAATCATTTTGAAACCTTTTAAGATAGGGCAATGTAGCAAAAGTCCCCGATATTTTGATACTTTTGCGCGCCTTTTAATAGAGAGAATATGAATATCAGAAATATAGCGATCATCGCACACGTAGACCACGGCAAGACGACCCTGGTAGACAAGATCATGCACCAATGTGCTCTTTTTCGTGAGAACCAGCAGGCCGGAGAGCTGATACTGGATAATAACGATCTGGAGCGCGAGCGTGGTATCACCATCCTGGCCAAGAACGTCTCTGTAGACTACAAGGGTGTCAAGATCAACATCATAGATACTCCGGGGCACGCCGACTTTGGCGGCGAGGTAGAGCGTGTCCTCAATATGGCGGACGGCGTACTGCTGCTGGTAGACGCCTTTGAAGGGCCGATGCCACAGACGCGCTACGTACTGAGCAAGGCTATCGCGCTGGGCAAAAAACCTATCGTGGTCATCAATAAGGTGGACAAAGAAAACTGCCGCCCTGAGGAAGTACAGGAAGGTGTATTTGAGCTTATGTTTAACCTGGGTGCTACCGAAGATCAGCTGAACTTCCCTACCGTGTATGGTGCAGCCAAGCGCGGCTGGATGGGACCAGACTGGAAGAATCCGACCTCAGACGTAGTGTACCTGCTGGATCAGATACTGGAGCACATCCCGGCCCCTCCTCTGGTAGAGGGTACTACTCAGATGCAGATCACGTCGCTAGACTTCTCCAGCTTCATAGGCCGTATAGCAGTAGGTCGTGTAGCTCGCGGCACTGTAGAGACCAACAAAGCTGTATCTCTGGTAAAGCGTGACGGCTCCATAGTCAAGTCTAAGATCAAGGAACTATACACTTTCTCCGGCCTCGGCAAGCTGAAGGTAGACAAGGTAGAGTGCGGCGACATCTGCGCCGTAGCAGGTATCGAAGGCTTCGATATCGGAGATACTATAGCGGATATAGAAAAGCCGGAAGGCCTGCCACCGATCTCTATAGATGAGCCGACCATGAGTATGACCTTTACGGTCAATACGGGTCCTTTCTTTGGCAAGGAAGGTAAGTTTGTGACCTCTCAGAAGATACGTGAGCGCCTGTACAAGGAGCTGGAAAAGAACCTCGCCCTCCGTGTAGAAGACACCGCTACGGCTGATACATTCATAGTATATGGCCGTGGTGTACTGCACCTCGGTATCCTGATAGAGACTATGCGCCGCGAGGGCTACGAGCTCTGCATAGGCAACCCGCGTGTGATCATCAAGGAGATAGATGGCATGAAGTGCGAGCCGATAGAGGTCTTGACCATAGATGCTCCTGAGGACGTGGCGGGCAAGTGTATCGAGCAGGTATCTATGCGCAAGGGTATGATGACTACAATGGAGCCTAAGGGAGACCTGATGCACGTAGAGTTTGAGATACCATCACGTGGTATCATAGGCCTGCGTACCCAGATCCTGAACGTATCAGCCGGTGAGGCTATCATGGGCCACCGCTTCAAGGGCTATGAGCCGTGGAAGGGTGAGATCCCTAATCGTATAGCTGGTGTGCTCGTCTCTATGGAGACCGGCAAGGCTGTGACATACGCTATGGACAAGCTGGCCGACCGTGGCAAGTTCTTCCTGCCTAATGGCGATGATATATATGAAGGACAGATAGTAGGTGAGCACATCCGTCCGGGCGACCTGGTGGTGAACATCTCTAAGACCAAGCAGCTGACCAACTTCCGCGCCTCCGGTACGGATGAGAAGTCTAACCTGGCCCCTCCTACCATCATGAGCCTGGAGGAGTCTATGGAGTACATACAGGAGGACGAGTACGTAGAGGTGACGCCTAAGAGCATCCGCCTACGCAAGATACTGCTGAAGGAGAATGACCGTAAGCGTGCCGGCAACAAGTAAGCGCAGCTCCTTTTAACTTATCAAGCGGCCCATAGGGGCCGCTTTTTTTATGCCTGGAGGGCAAGTTTTTCGACTGAGCGGAGGAGATCAAGGGGACGAGGGACGAGGGGGCGGCAAGCGGGACTTTGCGCCTCCGCCGTCGGGCAAGTTTTTCGACTGTACAGCAGTTTGTGCGGTCAGCTGCCGCCGCAAGTTTTTCGACCAAGCGAAAAACACCAAAAGCTTGTTTTTCATTTAATTATAGATTAAATATAACTGACGGTCAAAGTCGCTACCTTTGCCGGCAAAGATCGAGTAATGACCACACCAGAGCGCAGAGACCTGATAGCCTCCTATGGCAAAGCCTATGAAACGCTGACCGCAGCACTCTGGCAGTTTCCTGCCGACATGTGGCAGTGGCGGCCCGGCCCGGGCAAGTGGAGCATCCATGAGATCATCATCCATATAGCAGACAGCGAGGCCAACTCCTATATCCGCTGCCGCAGGCTGATAGCCGAACCGGGTAGCGGAGTCTACGGCTATGACGAGAATAAATGGGCACAGGTACTGGACTACCACAGCCGGTCTACTGATGAGGCACTGGACCTCTTCAAAGCCTTGAGGCAGTCGAGCGGGCAGCTCATAAAGGACCAGCCCGACCATGTGTGGCACACTGCTACAGTGCTGCACTCTGAGGCCGGCACAGTGAGTATGGAGCAGTGGCTACGCACCTATGAGGAGCACATACCGATACACATCCGCCAGATGGAGCGCACCTACCGGGCATGGCTGGACGCCGGCAGCCCGGCATAAAAAAGGCGGGCACCAGGCCCGCCTCGATCATATCAGTGCTTCCGACTATGCTGCAGCCGGAGCAGCAGCGCCACCCGGGCCTACATATACAGCATCGCCAAAGGCAAGCATAGGAAAGAAAATAATACCGAGGAAGATCAGACCAATAGCGTAGCCTGTATCTTTGCCAAAAGACTTGGCCAGGGCTACCATGAGCATGATGAGTATCACGAAGTTGACCAGCGGAATACACAGCAGCACAATCCACCACAGCGGCTTGCCTGCTATCTCCAGCAGGACGATCAGGTTATAAATAGGAACGATAGCTGCCCAGCCCGGTTTGCCAGCCTTTGTATAGATCTTCCACATGGTCGCTACCATAAAAACTACGAGCGCCAGATAAATAACAACTACGAATAATAGTGCACCTGCCATAATAATTTGTTTTTGGGTTTTATTAATGCCTACGCTGACGGTTTCGGCTTTTCCGGCATGGTTTTACTATGCCATGCTCACGGGAGTACATGAATCATAAATGGGTGAACCAGCCCAGATCGGATCGTTTCGGATAAGTTATTTCTGTACAAGATAAGCGCTCCATCCGGATTTTAAAATTAATGTACATATAAAGTATCCACTATCAGGCCATCTGTCCTGAAATCCAAAAAAACTTAACAATTTACCCATGCCTCGCAGGCAGGCAGGATTATCCTACCTTTGGGGTATAACTATTTGCATCATGTCTCGTCTGCCCGTTCTTATTGCTGTGCTATTGATCTCGTTCTCGTCCTTTGCCCAAATCGTAAAACCAGTACACTGGAGCTGGCAGGCCCAAAAGGTAAAAGAAGGTGAATACAAACTGGTATTCACCGCCCAGATAGACAAGCCGTGGCACACCTATGGCATCAATATACCGGATGGCGGCCCCGTCAGGACCAGCTTCACCTATGATAAGAATGGTGACCTGCAGATGGTGGGCAAGATGACAGAGGCGGGCCCGAAGATGAAAGATGCGATGGATGATGTATTTCAGATCAAGCTAAGGTACTTTGAAGAAAAGGCAGTATTTGAGCAAACGGTAAAGGCGAAAAAAGGTACAAAGGTGACCGGCACGCTGGAATTTATGGCCTGTGACGACAAGTCCTGTCTGGCACCCGAGCGCAAAAAATTTGAGATCGTGATCCCTTAGGCTGTAATACTTTAGCTGTCTGCCCGTCCAACTGGCAGATTCTTATATTTGACCCACATCTATACCTGTCATGAATCAGATCAAGACACTCCTCGTCCTACTTCTTTTTAGCACCGTTTCCTTTGCTCAAGTCCTGACCCCGCGCCACTGGAGCTTTCGTGCACAGCATGTGAAAGATGACCAATATGACCTGATCCTGACCATGGATATAGACCGGCCCTGGCACGGCTACAGCCAGAAGGTAGACGGCGATGCGCCACTACCTACGTCCATAGACTTTGACAAAAACACAGATATAGAGCTGATAGGCGCCACCGCTGAGGGTGGGCCTAATGTGCACGTGATAGATGATGCCCTCAACGGTGGCAAGATGAAGATCTTTGAGGACCGGGCCATCTTTACCCAGCGTATCAAGCTGAAAAAAGCGACAATAGTGACCGGGTCTGTGACAGCACAGGTCTGCGACGATAAATCCTGTCTGCCTCCGGAGACCAAGACATTTAAGATAGCAGTGGGCTCAGCTCCGGCCAAAGCCGATACTGCCAAGGCTAAAAGCGGTTTGTCTTCCGCATTTGGCGGGACTACCGGTGATAGCAATGCAGGTGATGCTGAGGATGCGGTCAAGAAAGATAGCGCGGAGACCGCTGCACCAGCAGCATCTACATCAGGCCTATCCAGCTACTATCAGAACTTCTTTGACAAGTCCAAATTTGAGAAGCCTGTGAGCGACTGCGGCACCAAAGAAGAGCCACTGACCACCTGGCTCGTCTTCCTCTTTGGCCTCGGCGGCGGATTAGCTGCGCTGCTCACGCCTTGTGTCTTCCCTATGATACCGCTCACGGTGAGCTTCTTTATCAAGCGGGGTGAAAATAAAAACAGCGGGCGGTGGGAGTCTGTTTTCTATGGCTTCAGCATTATGCTCATTTTCTTCCTGCTGTCACTGCCCTTCTTGTTTCTGAATCTCTCGAGCAATGCGCTGAACGGACTAGCCACTAATATGTGGTACAACCTCGCCTTCTTCGTAGTATTTATCGTTTTTGCCATTAGCTTCTTTGGCTATTATGAGATCGCGCTGCCTAGCTCACTGGCTACCAAGGTAGACTCAGCATCCAATGCCGGTGGTATGATCGGTATCTTCTTCATGGCCCTGACGCTGGTGATCGTCTCCTTCTCATGTACTGGCCCACTGATAGGCACCCTACTGGCAAGCCTGGGTGGTGCCAATGGCAAACTGAACCTTGTAGTCGGTATGACATCCTTTGGTTTTGCTATGGGATTGCCATTTACATTGTTTGCCTTCTTTCCCGGTCTGCTCAAGAAACTGCCACGCTCCGGTGGATGGATGGATACAGTGAAGAAGTTCTTTGGTTTTGCCGAGCTGATACTGGCTATGAAGTTTCTCTCCAATGCGGACCTCGTGGGACACTGGGGCGTGGTGAAGAAAGAGATATTCCTCGCCGTATGGGTGCTACTCGGCGCAGCGCTTTTCCTCTATCTGATCGGAGTCATCAAGTTCAAATCAGAGGCGCCGATGACCAACAGGTCTCCGATACGTATGACCATAGCGGCGGTGATATTCCTTTTCACCGCGTACTGTGCCTATGGCCTGAGTGGCAGGGAGGTGCGCCTGCTCAGCGGCTTCATACCACCGGACTACTATTCCATCTTCCCAAAGAAATCTGACTGTCCGGATGACCTCAGTTGCTTTCACGACTACGATGAAGCGGTAGCATACGCACGCAAGAGTAACAAGCCTATCTTTATAGACTTCACCGGATACAACTGTGCCAACTGCCGCAAGATGGAGGAAACCATCTGGACCGATGCTGAAGTATACCGCCGGCTGAGCCAGAAGTATGTGATCGTCTCACTCTACGTAGATGACTACAGGAGAAAGCTACCTGCAGACATGGCCTACACCTCTCCTATGACTGGAGATGAGCGGACGACATATGGGGATAAGTGGAGCGACTTTCAAGCAGTATGTTTCAATACCAATACGCAGCCGCAGTATGTACTGATCAGCCCTGATGAGAAGCGGCTAAATAACTCGTGGAAAGGCTACGATGCGGACCCCAAGAAGTTCAGAGATTTTCTGGACTGTGGACTGGCCGCCTATGCTACCGTGCAGGCAAAGTAAAGCAGAAGTCCGTACCGTTTTCCGCATTAGAGGCATTCCAGATGGAGCCGCCCATGCGCTCTACTATCTTGCGGCAGATGGCCAGGCCGATACCTGAGCCGGAGTAGTGCTCCCTATTGTGCAGGCGCGAGAACATATCAAAGATACTATCGCGGTATTTGTCATCTATGCCGATACCATTATCCGAGATACAAAACTTATAGAAACCACCTTCACGCGTATAAGTCACGGCTACGCGCGGCGTTTTCGATTGATTATACTTGATCGCATTTGACAGCAGGTTCTGGAAAAGCTGTATCATCAGCACCGAGTTGCTCCGCACTACCGGCAGCCGTGCACAGTCTATCTCTACATGGCGTGCCGCTATGACCATGCGCAGGTTCTCTTTGACCCGCTGCAGTGTCTGATTGAGGTCTACCTCTGTGAGCTCATCATGGCTATGCACCTTAGAGAAGGCCAGTATACCGGCTATCATCTCATTGATACGCTTGCCGCCTTCTTTGAGATAGCTCAGAAACTCTTTTTGCTCGGGATTGACTTTATCCTTGAGACTCATCTCCAGCAGCTCTGCATAGGATACGATCATCCGCACCGGCTCGCGCAGGTCATGTGAGGCCGCATGAGCAAACTGCTTCAACTCATCATTAGACTGCTCAAGCTGGGTGACGTAGAGTTGGATCTCTTCGTTTTTCTGCCGTAGCATCTCTGTCTCTCTCTCCTGACGCTCCCTTTCAAAGTCTTTCTGGACGGCACCCATATAGAGTACTTTGTCCATTTTAAAGTTATCGAGGAGGGTCTGGCTGTGTTTTCTCTGGTACTCCAGCGCTTCTTTCAGTTTGCCGCAGCGCTCATAGGCCTCAGACATCAGCTTGTATATCTTAGAGAGGTTGAGTGCTGTAGGTACAGTGGTCTTAAACTGCTGTAGGGCCTTATGAAAAAACACAATTGCCTCTTCACAGTCACCCAGTGCCAGCAGGGCACGTGCCCTCTCGTCATAGTAGCTAGCCTGAAAGGTAGGCACATTCTTGCTGAAGATGATATCATGTGCACGGGCAAAATAAGCCTGCGACAACTCGCGGTTTTTCTGTTTGGCATAGAGCATACCGGTCAGCGAGGCTGAGAGGCCGGTCTGCAGTTCATTGTCTGTCTCCTCGGCCAGGCGCAGGCGCTCCAGCGAGTATTGCAGCGCCTCCTCTATTTTGTCCTGTTTCTCCAGGTCATTGATGATAGCGCCGTAGCAGAATATGATACCGGGCGTGTGGTCATTTTTTTTGTATAGCTCCAGCGCCTTGTCCAGATAGCGGCGGTCCAGTATGGCCAGATCGGTAAAGCTGAAGAGTATATAAAGATTGTAGTAGATCGTGGCCAGCATGTTTGACTCGGTCTCGGTCTGGCTTTCGATCTTCTCCATGTGCTGTATAGCGGTGAGGTAGGCTGCCTGAGCCTCCGGCAGCCGGAAGAAGAAGTGATAGTTGATACCCAGATTGCCATAGTAGTAGGAGGCACGCCGTGGTATGGACATATCAAAGTAAGGCCGCGCTCGCTCGGCATACTCTATGCATCTGTCCGGGTCTCGTTTGATCAGGGAGTAGTAGTTTGAGTAGCTGACCAGCAGGTCACCTATCCGGTCGCGGTCCTGTGCCGTCTCTGCGCGGGTGAGGGCCATATCTATAGCCTCGCGCACATCAGGCTCGCGCTGGCGCAGCATCTCGCGGATGCGGTTTACCTCATCTTGCAGGCTTATGTGTGGATCGCCCCCCATTGACCGGGTTTTGTGTCTAGGTTTATACGTTAAAAGCTGTACAACGTTCTACCTGTGCCCATATATATTATATTAACATACACAGACATAGCGCAGCTTGGGGCCGGGTAATTGCAATGTCAAAGTAAAATATTTTATTCGCATTACATATCATGGCGCTCATATTAAATATTGATACGAGCTCGCCTGTCTGTTCGGTTTGTATCGCGGATCGCGGCCAGGTAGTAGCTCACAGAGACGACCTGACCGGAAACCAGCACGCCTCCCTCCTGGCTATATTGGTACGAGACACCCTGCATGAGGCAGGCCTGACCGCGCGTGACCTCTCGGCTGTAGCCCTGAGCAGCGGGCCCGGCTCCTACACAGGCCTGCGCATAGGCACCAGCCTGGCCAAGGGACTGTGCTACGGTCTGGACCTGCCACTCATAGCCATACCCACACTCATGGGCATGGCCTGGCAGATGGCTGCCACTATGACCGATGCCAGCGGCGTGTACGTACCTATGATAGATGCCCGGCGCGACGATGCTTATATCGCTGTATACGATGCCAGTCTTAATGTTTTAGAAAAAGACACTTTTGTGACGGTAGATACACATCTGTATGATCGGTTTTTGCGTTTATATGATTCAAACATATATTTCGGAGGGACCGCATCACATAAAATGATAAATATTTTTTCAAATACGAAGTTTGGCACAGTTATTGAAAATGTTAAATGTATTTCGTCTAATATCTCAATGCTATCCTATGAGCATTATCAGAGGAAGATCTTTTCGGATCTGACCTATTTCGAACCATTCTATCTGAAAGAGTTTGAAGGACGAATAAAAACCAAATAAATTTTTTATTTTTATAATACAAAACAAGACCACACCCAATGGCTGTAAAATCTAACAAGGACGTTTTGGTGCTGACGAGACCGAATACAAACGAAGCTATCAAGCTAGAGTATGCCACGCTGAAGAAAGCTGTCCTGACACTGCGCGCTATCAATCATCCACTGCGTAAAGAAATAATGGAGCTGATAGAGGAGAAAAAACAAATGACGGTCACAGAAATCTATATCAAGCTGCGCCTGGAGCAGTCAGTAGCATCACAGCACCTGGCTATCCTGCGCAGGGCTGACCTTCTGACTACTGAGAGAGATGGCAAGTTTATCTACTACTCCATCAATGCAAAGAGGATGGAAGAGATAGCAGCTCTGGTAGAGAAGCTGGCACAATAGTAAGCTACCTGCCTATGAATACTTGAAAAGAACCTGTGGCCCACCTTTTGAAGAAAAGAGTGGGTCTTTTGCGTTATAAGGCAGGCGAAAGTTGTCTTATACTACATGATCGGGATCACCTATCTGAAAACGGAGCAAATGAATCGGAATACTTTTTTTTACGTACATATATTTTAGACACACAGACAACATGAAAAAGCAAACGCTCCCGATCGATTTCTCAAAGTCAAAAGTCGCCGCATCTGTCATGAGGGCCCTCTCGCACCCGCTGCGCCTCGAGATCCTCGCCTTTATAGACAATAAGAAGTCCGTCAAGGTGCATGACATCTACACGTCCCTCCACCTGGACCAGTCCATAGCCTCACAGCACCTCAAGATCATGCGTGACGCTGACCTGGTCAACTATGAGCGGAATGGCAAGGAAAAGCACTATTCTGTAAACTATGACAAGGTGAAGCACATCAACCAGAATCTCCATAAATACATGGATAAGTAATCAGACTGAATTAAATTTGCACTGCTCCGGCAGAAAAGTCTGAATGAAACCTCTCTCCACACAAGAGGCTGCCTCTCTCATAGAGGGAGGAGCCTTAGTCATTGATACACGGCCATCGGCCGTTTTTATGTCGGGATTTGTGCCCGGCTCACTTCACATTCCCATATCCGATCAGCTCAGCGCCTATGCAGAGCTCACCCTGGACCCGGAGTATACTGCTATCCTGATAGCCGAGGCCGGACAGGAGGAGGCCGCCAGCAGGAGCTTCATCAAAACTGGTGTGGTCTCCGTAGCAGGCTATATAGATGGTGGCTACGAGGCCTGGACCGCGGCGGGTGGTGCTGCAGATATCATCATAGACATAGATGCCGAGGAGTTTGCCATAGACTATAAATTTGATGAGTTTTACCTCATAGACACGCGGCCAGACGAGGACTATGAGGCAGAGCATATAGAATATGCCGAGAGTATACCACTGAGCGATATAGAGGAGAATACGCCTGCACTGAGCACTGCAGCCAGCTACTATATCTATGGCAAGACCATAGCAGATGCTGCTTTTGCTGCGTCACTCTTTCGCAGGGCAGAGTTTCAGAAGGTCCGTGTGATATCGGCCTCTTATGAAGACCTGAAAGCCAATCCCGATATCACGATCCTCAAAAAGAAAAAGACAAAACAGGATTCTAAATTTTCAGACAACTAACGATGGCATTCTCTCTCAGTTCACGTCCTGCGCTCCTCAGTGACCTCCGTACCCGTCAGTTTGATATGCTGGTGATAGGTGGCGGCATCACCGGCTGCGGCATAGCGCTGGATGCTGCACTGCGCGGCATGAAAGTAGCTCTGGTAGAGAAGGCAGACTTTGCCTCCGGCACCAGCAGCCGCTCTACCAAACTAATACATGGAGGCCTGCGCTACCTGAAGCAGTTTGAGCTCAAACTGGTACACGACGTGGGATCCGAGCGCGCCGTAGTATACCGCAATGCAAGGCATGTAGTGATACCAGAGAAGATGCTCCTGCCTATCATCAAAAATGGCTCGCTGGGCCGTGGCTCTACCTCTATGGCGCTGCGCGTGTATGATTTCCTGGCAGGTGTCAAAAAGGAAGAGCTGCGCAAGATGCTGAGCCGCGAAGAAACGCTCCGTGAAGAACCCCTGCTCAATACTGATAAAGTGATAGCGGGCGGCCTGTACTACGAGTACCGCACGGATGACAGCCGGCTGGTGATAGAGCTGGCCAAAAGCGCAGTATCTAATGGCGCTATCTGTCTGAACTATGTGGCTGTGACAGGACCGCTCTATGATGAGCAGAAGCTGATCTGCGGCGCTAAGGTGACGGACCAGCTGACAGGGCAGACATTTGATATAAAAGCAACAAAAGTAGTCAATGCTGCCGGGCCGTTCGTAGACCTGGTGCGCAAGAGTGATGAGTCACTGTATGGCAAACGCCTGCAGCTGACCAAAGGGGTTCATATCGTATTCCCGTATGATAAGCTGCCGCTGCATCATGCTGCCTACTTTGATGTGAAAGATGGGCGGATGATCTTTGCCATACCGAGGAATGGTGTGACGTATGTAGGCACCACAGACACGGTATACAATCAAAATATAGATAGCCCGCATCCTATGAAGGAGGACGTACAGTACCTGATAGATGCGGTGAATGCAATGTTCCCAACCGTAGACCTGAAGATAGCTGACGTGGTATCGAGCTGGGCTGGTTTGCGACCACTGATCTATGAAGACGGCAAGTCTCCATCGGAGCTTTCACGTAAAGATGAGATCATCATCTCTCCATCGGGCCTGATCTCTATAGCCGGCGGCAAACTGACAGGCTACCGCCTGATGGCTGAGAAAATAGCAGAGCTGGTGTCCAAAGAGCTACTGGCCAAGGTGCGCTTCAAAAACACATCTACCAAGGAGTACCAGCTCAGTGGCGGTGAGTTTGCCACTGACGAAGAACTGAAAGCCTTTGCAAAAAAAACAACGACAGATCCATACTACGAGTGGCTGCCGGCAGATATACGCGAGCGGTGGGTGTACCGCTATGGCCGCAATACAGAGACCATCCTGCGGAATGCTGAAGAGCTGAAGGCCACCTATGCTGACCCTGAGCAGCTGGCGCTGGCAGCGGAGATCACGTACAGCTATTATAATGAGATGGTAACCTCTGAGCTGGACTTTGTGATACGCCGTACGGGTATGATCTATTTTGATAAGGGACGACTGGACAAGCAGCTGCATTTTATCAGTACTTATTTCTCTCATGTACTGAGCCGGACGCCGGAGCAAAAGGAAAAGGCGTGGAAAGAATTCAGTGCTGCGGTAGCTGAGGTGACCGACTTCAAATGATAATAACGACATGCATAAAAAGGCGGGACATCATCCCGCCTTTTTCTTTATAGATCACCGAAGATTAATCCTCGATCTCGATGTCAAACTGAACGAGGTCAATGAACTCGCGGACGCGGTTCTCGATGTCACGGTGAGAGAGCTCTTTCAGGCGCTCGGTGCCAAATTTCTCTACGCAGAACGAAGCCATAGCAGAGCCATAGATGATGGCGCGCTTCATATTGTCGAATGAGATATCACGCGTCTTGTCCAGATAGCCGCAGAAGCCTCCAGCAAAAGTATCGCCCGCACCTGTCGGATCAAATACCTCCTCCAGTGGCAGCGCCGGCGCGAAGAACACATGGTGATCGTGAAACAGCAAGGCACCGTGTTCACCTTTCTTTATGATCAGGTATTTAGGTCCCATCTCCAGTATCCTGGCCGCAGCCTTGACCAGAGAGTATTCATTTGACAACTGGCGCGCCTCGGCATCATTGATAGTAAGAACATCGATCTTGGCAATCACGCTCTTCAGCGTCTCGATAAATGGCTCCGTCATCCAGAAATTCATCGTGTCAAGCACGATCAGTTTAGGGCGCTTAGGGAGCTGCTCTATCACCTTTATCTGCAGGGCCGGATCAATATTGCCGAGCAGGAGTATGTCGCTATCCTTGTAGCTATCAGGCACTACCGGGTTAAACTCCAGGAGTACATTCAGGTCTGTGATGAGCGTATCACGGGTATTCATATCGAGGTGGTACTTGCCACTCCAGAAGAAGGACTTCTTTCCCTCTTTGACCTCGATGCCAGTCGTATCTACACCCTTGGTGCGGAGCAGCGCGAGCTCATTCATATCAAAGTCATCTCCGATCACAGAGACGATATTTGTTTTCTTGGAGAAATAAGACGCTGACCAGGCGATATATGTGGCAGCGCCACCTACGATCTTATCAGTTTTGCCAAATGGTGTCTCTATGGCGTCAAAGGCTACGGTACCTACGGTAAGTAATGACATGGGTATATCAGATTTGGCGGCAAATATGTGAATAATCTGCTAATGCCACGAAAGGAGATATCCTTGTAGGCCTTTCTCAGCCAAAGGCTGCCCAAAGGCTATCTACCGGTACGGGCGCCAGGACCTCCAGCACCTGACCATCTATGGGATGTGTGAACCTTAAAGAACGGGCATGAAGAGCGATAGCATTAGGTTTATATTTTTCTGCTGATCCATACTTTTCATCACCGATGATCGGGCACCCGATATGCGCCAGCTGCGCGCGTATCTGGTGGTATTTGCCCGTGACCAGCTCTATCTCCAGGAGTGACCCGCCTGCAGTGTGGTGCAGCGTGGTATAGCGGAGTATCACCTCATCGGCCTTTTTTCGAGGCTTGTCATATATCACAGCCTTGTGCTGCATATTATCTTTCTCCAGCCAGTGGCGCAGCTCTGCATTAGCCGGGGAGGGTGGCGCGCTCACCACCGCCCAGTATTTTTTGTCCACCTGACGGGCTGCAAACTGAGCAGTGAGCAGTTTGAGCACGGAGGCCTTGCGCGCCAGCAGGAGCGCTCCGCTGACGGGACGATCCAGCCGGTGTACGTTTCGTAAAATGTTTTTGCCACGCAGCGGACCCAACTGTGCTATCAGGCTGTCCGCCACATTTTCATGGCCGGCAGCGTCTGGCTCTGACATCAGGCCTTGCGGCTTGCTGACCACCAGCAGGTATTTATCTTCGTATAAAACGGGTATCTCCATCACACTGGGCTACAAAATAGATAGAATATAGGGTGCTTTCAAAAATCCCGGGCCGGAAGCTCAAAACCATTGCTACCAAACGGTTTGATAAAAATAATGATGGGCTTCGGAGTCATAATAGTCAGGCAAAATGCGAAAAACCGGAACGGCTGACAGCAGTATTTTTATAATATAATGGAAAAAGAAGGAGCCCTACTACTCATACTGGCCGATAAGCTGAATAGCTATGACGAAGCCGAGATACGGCGCATCTGCAGCGACATGCTCGGTCTGCCTGATGCATCTGATCAGGACACCGTCTGCCGCATACTGCTGCGATGGATACAGCTGGATAGCCACACCCGGCAGAAGATACTGGCGCAGGTATCTCATAGCGCTGCCACAGGGCAGGAGACGGAGCTGAGCCTGCGTATCAATATGGCCATCCAGCAGCTGATCTGCCGCCGCATGGAGCGTGAGGATAGGCCCACAGCAGCATGATATCTTGCTCATTTTGATTACATTCAGTCATCCTTTAGCCCATCTCTACTCAAAGCATGAAAAAGACAGATCGCCTGCATGAGCTGATCCGGTCGCTGACCAGAAATGAGAAGGGCTACTTCAAGAAGTTCAGCTTTATATATTCCAAAGAAGAGAACGCGGGCTACATCAGCCTTTTTGATGCGATAGACAGGCAGGCCGAATATGATGAGGCGGCGTTGCTCCGCAAATTTGCCAAAGGCAAGACTAACTACAATCTCTCTACAGCTAAAGCATTTCTCTATGACCGTATCCTGAAAAGCCTGGAGGCATACCACGCAGCGCGGCCCGTAGCAGAGGTGCGCAGCTGCCTGAATCAATATGAGATACTGGTCCAGAAGATCCTGCACGCGCAGGCAGAGAAGGTGCTGGACCGTGCAGAGCACCTGGCGCAAAAACACGAGCTGACCGAGCTGATGCCGGATATCCTGATCAAGCGTATAGCACTCTGGAAGGTCAGGAAATTTCAGGATGTGCGCCCGGAGGATGTAGAGGGTGCTATCAGTCGTCTGGCCGCCAATCTCAAGAACACCTACGACCTGGCCTCAGTGTATCGCTTTCAGTCGCAATACGACCACCTGTATACCAGCCGCGGCACACTGGCAGATGCCGCTCATAAGGCAGCCTTTGAATCTTTCATCCGGGCCTATGAGGATAGTGGTATCTCATCCAGTGAGAGCTTCCCGGTGCAGGTGGCCTACCTGCTACTACTGCACAGTATGTGCAATTTCACCGATCAGGTGGAGAAAGGCTACAAAGCCAATCAGAAACTGCTGCTCCTCTTCGAGCAGGATCCGGCACGTGTAGAGAACCGCCGCCATCAGTACCATCACGCCCTGGCACGCATGGTAGAGAGCCAGACGGGACTGCGCCTGTACGGAGAGGCGGCACACCACCTGGAGAAGCTGAAGAAAAGTGCACTGCCCAGCACCTCCGGTGCAGATATACCCTACTGGAGCTACTATACCCTGCTACTGGAGGTCATGCTGCTACGCTCGGCACATGATTTTGCCGGGCTGAAGCGGATCATAGACCAAAGCCTGATACCGGCGAATTTTCGCCTCTTTGAGAGCCGCAACTATGACATACAGATCAAGCTGCAGGCGGCGATGATCTACTTCTACCACGGCGACTACAGCCGCGTATCAGACATGCTGAATGAGATGCTGAATAACCCGCGGAATGGGGTGCGGCCGGACTTTTACTGCTACGCCAAACTGCTACTGGCCATCACCTACTGGGAGATGGGCTACCAGGCCCTGGTCCTACCGGAGGTAAAATCCACGCGCAGCTTTTTTGAGAGCAAGCTATCGCTGCTGCCGGCAGATAAGCTGATCCTGCGCTTCATAGAGAAGCATCATGACATAGCCAGTAGCTCCCGCAGGCTGCTACCTGCCTTTGACAAACTGCGGTCGGAGCTGCTGGACTCCTATACGGAGCCGATGAATAAGCGTCATCTGGGCTATATAGACGTAGGCATCTGGATAGACAGCAAACTGCAACAGAAACCTATCCCCCAGACCGTTTCCCCGCTGGCCTTCTGAGGTGGCGCACCTTTTCAAGAAAAAAATGGCGTGGTATTGTGAAAAACAGGACAGAATCCTATATTTGCCGTCCCCAAACGGGGTAATTCCTCCTTAGCTCAGCTGGTTAGAGCACATGACTGTTAATCATGGGGTCCGAGGTTCAAGCCCTCGAGGGGGAGCTTAACAATCAAGCGGTTACGACTTAAACGTTGTAACCGCTTTTTCATTTGCACACTATTTGCACACGCCGATGGAAAATACCAATAACAAACAGCGGTCAAAAAAGCATCACTATATACCTGAGTTCTATACCAAAAACTTCTGTGATAGTGAGGGTTTGATATATGTGTATGATAAAATTGCCAAGAGGCATATAGGTAAAAAATCACCAGCCGCCTTCTGCTATGAGATAGATCGGAATACTATGCAATTTGGTGATGACATGAATGATAACTTTGAACAACTCTATGCAGAATTCGATTTCAAGATAAGCGACACTCTGACAAAACTCATTGAAACCAAAACTTTCTCTGTCGATGACTTCATGGATGTTGCACTGATAGGGCCACTGCTTAAATGGCGCGTGACAGCCATAGATGAAGAATTTGACAAATTATCCAAAACAACTTCTATCAGCGATTTTAATTCCACGGTCATGGTAGATGGCAAGGACTTACGTCATCAGCCAGAGATATTTAATAAGTTAGATTTTTCAGAGAATATCCGAAAGGCAAAACGCGTTTTGTTTCCTTTAGCACCGTTTCAAAACGAAAAAAACCTAGAGGACATTTATAACGGTCTATTTCTACATAGTTCGGAACCTAAGTTTGCAGGGATAATGTGTGATAACCCTTTCATAGAATTACCCAATAAGGATTTTCGCGCCCTTAATGATTTTGTATTGCCCATTAGCTCTACGGATACTTTAATTTTCAAAAGAAACGCTGAAAAGAAAGTGGTAGGGCATTTCGCATTTTATGTGCAGAAAGACATCCTTCTGGTTCATCAAGCCAAACGATACGTAGCATGCAGAGATAAACAGCATTTAGATGAAGTCATCAAGTACTATGAGGAAAGTATAGAAAAAGGATTTATTCAGACGTTCCTTGACAACCTTCATGTTTTTATCCTCTAACTCTCGTCAAGACCTCTTAGAAGCTCCGACGGATTTATACTTAGCCCCTTTGCGACATTGCGTATCGTCAGATACGATACATTTTGTTCGCCTTTTTCTAATCTATAAATGTGTTGGAAGTCGATACCCATTTCACCTGCCAGCTCTTTTTGTGTCATGCCCTTTTCCAAGCGCAATTTCTTGATATGAGCACCGAGCTTTTTTAATTCCTGAACTTCTTGTTTACTATGTGGCATTACGCTCAATAGTATCTTAATAAATGCCAAAACGACTAACCGTAAACGGTTAATAGTTATTTTATTAATACTTTTGCCTCATTGTTCATCAAATAAAAACACAATGAAAAAATTATTGACCTCCGCGCTCTTGATCTTCTCTGTGATGACAAGAACCTATGCCCAAGACGTGATTGCTGTACAGCACAATGGCACAAGTCGATTTTATTACGGCACGCAACCCTATGACCAGACTTGGCTACAAAGAGTATTCAATCAAACCGTCACGGGAGACACGGTATATCTGCCGGGTAAAATCTTCAATCTTACAGGTGATATAACTTTAAATCAGGGTATCGTCTTGATTGGTACGGGTATTCATCCTGATAGTGCCTCCGTGTTCGGGGCGAATAACACAGTTTTCAACGGTTACCACTTCATCATTTCCTCCGGTGCGGATAACGCGCAATTTCATGGCATCACATTTAATCAGGACATTTTTCTAGGAAACAGCACCACAAACCAGAACTTACACAACCTTAAATTCTACCGCTGTGAGTTCATGTATGGCCTTTATCTCGCTTGGACGACGGGCAACACGTCGAGCAATATGCTTTTTGAAAGCTGCCACCTACAGTCAGGTATAGATATTAAGGGGGTGCAAACTGTAAAGATATCGGGTTGTGTCATCGGCCCTGTTGCAACGATTTCTGAGGGCAATCAAAGTACCACTGTCTCAAATTGCCTAATTATTAATAGCGGCATGGCTTACAGTGCGAATGCGTATTACATCGACAATATCTTTACCTATCCATATAGCTCACCAATAAGCATCACCGAGCCAAATCGGATGTATAACAATCTTTTTGTTTTACTGCCCGGTGGCTCTCTATTGTGGGGTTCTGGTGTCGTTCACAATTCAACAGATACATTCACGACAATACTCAGTGATGTCTTTGTAGCACCACCTGCAACGAACGCGCTTAACTCGTTTGATTACCATGCGAATTACCACCTTGTCACGGGCACTACGATATCCAACTTCTACAACGTCATGTCATCGACACACGGACAGGTTGGTTTATATGGTGGCAATCCAAACACGTACTGGAAAGAGGGAACTTTGCCATTTAACCCTCATTGGCGTGAATTGACCGTCGCGCCAAACAGCGTTAACGGTTACCTCAATGTTGGTCTTAAGGCAGCGGGTCAAGTTTATTAATCTAAAATCATTTTACTCATGAAATCATATTTATTGCTTTTCTGTCTCTTGCTTGGCAGGTTCGCTTCAGCGCAAACGAATATTTCCGCATATGAATATTGGTTTGATCAAGATACGGCTCATCGTATTTTAACGCCTGTTACCCCCGCACAAGCTCCCCTGATCAACGCCAATTTACCTGTGCAAGGTCTTACAACGGGCTTACATACATTGTATGTCCGCACGAAGGATGTAAATCGCGGATATAGTGCGATACTGTCTCGCTCTTTCAACGTCCCTGATACAAGCCGTAATTACCTTACGGGCTTAAGATTTTGGACGGATACAGGGAATATAAGAACCGTCCTTTTGCCGAACAAAACTTTAGCCGTCGATACAAACCTTCTCCTAGATTACTGTGCGGAGGTGTCGGGCGCTAAACGCATATATTTTCAGCTTATGGATTGTAAAGGAGGGTATAGCGCTGTTACCTATCGGGACGCGACAACAATAGGTGGTGCTCCGCAACCTTTCGCAATAGCCTTGCATGGCGATACATTGTTTGCCCCTTCATATTATGGCTTGCAATGGTACTACAGCAACGGACAACCTGCGTCTGGTCCTGTGGCATCGTTTTTACATCCGCTCACGCCTGATAGCTCTTATTACGCCGTTATACGCAATTCATGTGACAGCGTTTTATCAAGTGATACTTTGACCTATCGGCTAAATCACACTGGCTTACAAGAGACTTCCACAGGGGAGAGTGTTTTGATGTATCCGAACCCTGCAAAAGACAATTTGACTATTGAAATTAATCAACGCCATGGGGAGCCTGCTTGCATCACTATACTGAACGCTTTGGGTGAAGTCGTAGAAACACAACACTTGACAGTTTCAAAAATCACTTTTCCTGTAAACCTTGCTCCTGGGATTTATACAGTAAGTATTAAAAGCACAAATCAAAACGACACGCGTAAGATCGTCGTTCAATAATACCCAATACACAGGTGAGGGGTCGGATGGCGCAAGCTGTCCGGCCCTTTTTTGCGCTTCTCGTGACAAAATGAATTGCCAGCCTTAATATTTAATCTTTGGGTACTGTGGAAGAATGTGTTGAAGTGGTATCGTCATCTTTTGTAACCCGAACTTTTTCTAGGTCAGGCTTGTCGACAAATACGATTGAAAGTGTTTTAAGGCCATCTAATATTTGGTTGCGATTACTAGTTCCAATCGCAAAGGAGATGAAAAACAGACACGTTATGAAAGCGATAACACCAAGAATTTTTTCTTTCATCATTCTTCCGAAATCCATAGCAATGAATACAGAAATTCCCAAACAAGCTATGAAAGTTATATCGACAAGTTTTTCATTCCCCGTACATAAACGGCATAGGATGACTGCGATAAGAAAGATGACCCAGATAATAGCTAAACGAACTCTCAACTTAGCGACAGCCTGCTTTTCTTCTTTTTCCTCTTTATCTTTTGCCTCAATAACGCCTTGTAAATATCTTATATGCTCCGATAAAGGCTTTTGAGCTCTTTCCATGAAGTTTGTACTGGCCTCCATCACTTTGAGCGTCCACTCAATTTGCCGATCTCCAGAAATCTCATGGTTTGGGAGTGCTGCTAATTCTTCCTTCTTATTCACAGATAATAGGTTAGGTTTAGGATTACTTTTTAATGAGCTGTGGGGAATTTTTGATGATATCAATGATGTCAGTTACATCTTGGTAGGCTTTCTCTAAAGTCCAATTTTCAGGATTAGCATCTTTGATAATGATGATATTGTCCTTGCCGTAAATGTTGGTTCCTTTAAAGGGTGATTGAGATCTGCGAACGGCTTCATTAAAAATTTCTGTGTTCTCACCGGACAGGTATGCGTGCATATCAATGGATAATGTATTTAGTGCCCCCTGTAAGCTATTCTCATTTCCAACGAATTGATCGCGGTTCATGGCGTTAGGAAGTGTTTCAATCTTCACTATAGCGCCGTCAGGGTAGCCAGCCACTTTGATATCCTGTGCTACCTCGGGATTTAGAAAAAGGCCCAACGCTGTTCTGAACGTATTAATATACTTGTGAATTTTGGTTGCAGTATCATTATCAAACATATCATTCTCCTCAAGCCGTTGAAGTTCAGCCAGCCTTACCGTGATCCTATCGTCATCTCTGACTGTAAAAGTCCCATAGCCGGGGAGTTCAATAGGGTGCTTTATATACTTTGATAACTTAGAGATGAGTGCGATGTTAGGCGTAATCTTTCTCTCAATTTGCCCCGTTTTCTTATCTCTTGAATTACCTTCGTCTGTTCCTTTATCAGCCTTTTCTACCATAACGTCATATTTTACGAAAGACTAAATTTATACTAATATTATGAATATAGATAAATAAGAAACGGCAAGCTTCAATGATACGCTTTGAACCTTTGAAAATGTAAATACTCATTAAAGCGTTAGCGATTGCAGCGTAAATCCTTTTCACTCTTTTGGTGTCATTGATGAAAAGATTGCAGCGTAAAGCGCGGGCTTGTTACAAGCAACGCCCAGATCGACCTTGATTAAACTCAGCTTAAACTAACGATACTGAGACTTGTAAGATTTGTCTCTTTCAAATTTGCGGATGTATGCTCGTGGCGAAACAGTAAATGGCAGTGAGGGGATAACTAGACCTGAATGTGTGTACTCCGGTATTTGCTTGGCACCGTCTATATAAAGCTGACTAGACGTAATTTGGAATGCATTATCAGCAGATAGAAAAATATTATTTGACGTACTTTCCCATTCCTTGACGGAATTAAGAAGCGTATAGCTGAACACCCCACCATTCTCGCTATCAATAGAGACCTGATTTTCTGAGCAAGAATACATCGTAAAATGCCCGTGCGGCGATTTTTTCAAATGGAAGTCGTACAAGTCACGTCCAAGCTGTGGCCTTGTGTTATCAAAGAAGAAACCAATATCACCGATACCTTCAAAATGCTCATACTCGTAATCTTTGCGACAGGCATCAATGATATTAATTTGACGGTGCGCCGATGTCGTTAAATCCGATACTTTAATATCTTGGCGAGGATTAATGCAGATATAGCTTTCACCAGCTTGCATATATCCGTGCCCTGAAAAAATAATAACGGCAATATCCGCGTTGCGGCATAAGCGATGAATGTCTTTCACCCTGTCACGGGTCAGATGCTTAACATATTTTACTTCGCTTTCTTTCCATGATCCTCCACTGGACGACCTGAGAAAGCGGTAATAATTGAGAACATCCACACTCACCCCCCTCAGAAAATATTCTGAGTTCTTTGGGAAGGGGCTGCCTAAAATGATCGCAATGCGTTTCATCAGGGTAAGTGTCTAATGGATAATGCTGCAAAAATAAGCTTTCCGAATTATTTTACTGAAATAGAAATGTGTTAGCTGAAAAACTATCCCTTAAAAAGGGTATGCAACAATTTTTTAGCCATATATATTTCAAAATCTCAAATTGTTTTTTTAACATTAAGATATGGAAGTGATTTGCCTCGATGAACCAGCATTTTACGCTCTTATTGACAAGGTTGTTGACCGCCTGAAGAAAGAAACGGGTAAAGCACCCGAACAATGGGTGGACGACGACGAAGCAATGGACATTCTGAAAGTCAAATCCAAGACCACACTGCAAAAACTCAGAGACGAAGGGAAAATTCGTTTTTCTCAACCGCAAAAGAAAGTCATTCTTTACGACCGCCCTTCGCTCTTGGAGTACATTAATAAACACGCTCACGAAACATTCTAATGGAAGAAAACGAACCTGTTGACCCCCATTACAAGCAAGGCTTTAACGAAGGCTATTTTATAGCTGAGCACTGGCCTGACATGTCGGATAGCTTCGCCCATGTTCCGAACAAGTCACCGCGCTTGGAGGGCTTTCGGGATGGTCACAGGCAGTTTGTCCTTGATCTTGCCAAAGCAAACCGTCCAAAGTTTTTACAAAAAGACATCAAAGATTTATCGAACGATAAACACAAAAGCCCTGACCGTGACCTAGACAGATAAGATTTTTCCATTTCAATACTCTGGTGTGCAGGACCTACTTGATACCCCGCTTATAAATCTGGATGGCAATAAAGGCACATCTGCGAGCTGGACAATACGTAACGCTGTCGAGGGCGTTCAGATATTCGGGGGTATCGGTTCGGGCAAGACTTCCGGGTCAGGTCGGACACTTGCCCTGAAATACCTGGCTGCGGGTTTCGGCGGTCTTGTGCTGACCGTCAAACCTGATGAAAAGGAGCTTTGGCAAAAATACTGTGACCTGACAGGTCGGACAAACGACCTGCTCGTGATCGAACCGGGCGGGCAATATCATTTCAACTTCCTTGATTACGAAAGCAGCCAATCGGCAGGTGGGAATGCCATCACCGAAAATCTCGTGCAGGTTCTCAAAACGGTGATGCGGGCAAATGAGGATAAGGCAACGGGTGGGTCAGATGATCCCTTTTGGGAAAACGCGCTTGACATGCTCATCTTTAACGTGATTGACCTCTGCAAGCTCGCCTACGGCCGTATCACGATGAAACAGATGTACGACATCGTTCAATCCCTGCCAAAGCCCGTGAGCGAAGATCAAGGCTATATTAAAAAGAAGGGCAACGACGACCAACCGCTGAATGCCTTTGAGCAAGCCTTTGAAACGGCACAACGCAAAATCAATAACCTTGTAGACGCTTGGGAGCGGCAGCAAAGCACCGAGCGATTACAGGAACTTATCAGGACGGAAACGTATGACGAGGTGCTGCAAGAAGAAATCGACGAGGTTCGATTACTGCGATACATCGATGTGTTTTTCATGGAAAACCTGTTAACGCTGCATGAGAAAACAAGATCGATTATAGACTTTTCCTTTTCGGGTTTTCTGTTTCGGTTCTTGCGTGATCCCATCTATACGCTCTTTTGCCGCCATGCCTCAAACTTTACGCCTGAAGATTGCCTTGACGGTAAAATCATCCTGATTAACCTGCCTGTCAAAAAGTATCATGACATCGGGAGAAACAGCCAAATCATGTTTAAATACATTTGGCAAAGGGCAATGGAGAAACGGCAAATTGCGCCAGACAGCATTCCCATGTTTCTCTTTGCTGACGAAGCGCAGCATTTTCTTCATGAACATGACACGGAATATCAGGCAACGGCACGTAGCAGCCGGATTGCCACCGTCTACTTGTCCCAGAACCTGCCGAACTATCTTGCCAATATGGGTGGTGCCAAATCTGAAAATAAAGTCAAAGGCTTCTTGGGCACGTTGGGCACGAAAATCTTTCATGCCAATGCCGATATTGAAACAAACAAATATGCATCTGAGCTGATTGGGGACACGATGTTTGAGGACACATCTAAGACTGCCACGATGGCGGGGAACTTTTCATCCTCGAATACCAAGTCCGTAAAAATTGACAGGGAAATCCGTCCCGAGCAATTTTCAAAGCTAAAGACCGGAGGGGCGACCAATCAATATATCGTCGGAGCCTACATGCACCTTCAAGGTCAAAATGTAAATGGAAGTAATTACATCAAAATACACTTCAAACAAGATTTTAAACCATAAAACCATTTACCATGAAAAGAAACCTGTATTACCGCAAGATGTATCAAGGCACTCACCGCATAGATGAGGCGGGAGCATATTACGCTTCCGGCATTATGTCTTGGGGGAGAATGCTTTTGGAAGTCTTTATTCGCAAGAACTTTGGCGAGCGTTATTTTTCTATAGGCAAGGCGGTCATTGCCTTTGTCATTCTTATCGCTGTACCGTTTTTCGACCCCTCGCTTGGATTACAACATTTTTATAGCATCCTATGGAGCAAATATACCCTGTGGTATGCCTTTGCTTTCGCTTTCCTGTACTTCTCCATCCTCCGACATCGGGAGATCCCGTTTAATCCGTCCGTTTACGACTTTGCTAAATTCAGCCTGTACAGCGGTGACACGCATCCCTTTTTCCTTGAATTTAAAAAGGCAGATGGCACACAGGACATGAGGCGTATAGAAACCGTCTACGAGCCGATTGGGTTTGTCGCCGTCGGCATTTGCCTCTGGCTGATCGGTCAAAGACTGGGAGTGCTTTTGTTTTTTTCAGGCTGGATGTATGCAGCTTGTTATCAGATTTACTACAACATCGGCGACCAATTTATCTTGGACAAGATAGACGAGCGGCTTATGAATGAAGAAATGCAGGAGATATTTGTCTTTGACAAAGACCCCAAAGATGCCCGCGGTGTGACGATGCGCGGACGCAAACCTGCCACAAGAGAGATGCGCGAAAAAGTCGCAGAAATGCTCACAGAAGAAGAAACCTTTGTGGCCTCCTGACATCCTAAGCAGTGCTTAGGGGAGATGTCTGATAGACTTTTTCGCTACTCAACCTGCCCACAGGCAGGCATTGTGCTTGCACAGCTTTTGTCCTTTGCTTGCACAGCTCAATGTTAAAGCACCTTTAATAGTGCTTTAAAAAAGCAGATAATCCCCAGCCGTTTTCTAAAATCCGTTAGCCTGTACTGAGCATGATAAGAATGATCACAAGCCATTCGTCCGCGCAGGCAAAAGCCTACTTCAAGGACGCTTTAAGCAAATCCGATTACTATACCAGTGATCAGGAATTGCCCGGTCTTTGGCAAGGACGGTTGGCGGAACGCATCGGATTGGATGGCTTGGTGCAACAAAAGGACTTCTATGCGCTCTGTGACAATTTGCATCCGTTAACAGATAGCCATCTGACACCGCGCACCAAAGATGAGCGTCGGACGGGGTATGACATTAACTTTCACTGCCCAAAGTCAGTGTCGGTTCTTCATGCCCTGTACAAAGACGATCATATCCTGACCGCCTTTCAGGAGAGTGTCACAGAAACGATGCAGCATATTGAAGCGGATGCCATGACACGCGTCCGCAAGGACGACCAAAATACAGACCGTAAAACGGGTGAATTGGTCTGGGGGCAGTTTGTCCATCAAACCGCCCGGCCTGTCGAAGGCTATTTGCCCGACCCGCACCTGCATAGTCATTGCTTCGTCTTTAACGTCACATGGGATGCGGTGGAAGGTAAATATAAGGCGGGTCAGTTTGGGGACATCAAAAGAGACATGCCGTATTATCAGGCAAGGTTTCACAAAGTATTTGCTGATCGCCTCACAGAACTTGGCTATCAGGTGAAGCAAACCGACAAGTCTTTTGAGATTGAGCACGTACCCCATAAGGTCACAGACCTGTTCTCAAAACGCACCGATGAAATCGGTCGGTTTGCCAAAGAGCATCATATCACCGACCAAAAAGAGCTTGCAGAATTGGGAGCGCGTACCCGCGCTAAAAAGCAAAAGGGTCACACGATGGCTGAGCTTAAAAAGTCATGGCTTGACCAGATTAAGGCGTTAGGCACTGAGGGGGGCGGGGACATGGGCGAAGCTGTACGCTTCGCCCATGTCAATAAAGCGCCAGTAATCACCCCGCAGGGGTGTATCGACTTTGCAGTTTTGCATTCCTTCGAGCGTGCGTCGGTCATGCCTGATCGTCGCCTCTTAGAGGCGGCTTTTCGTCACAGTATCGGGATGCAAGGGGCAACACCTGACAAGATTGAAAAAGCCTTTAAAGAAGATAGCCGTATTATCCATGTTAACGAAAAGTCGCGCACGCTCTGCACGACCAAAGACGTATTGAAGGAGGAAAAGCAGATGGTTGAACTTGCCCGTCAAGGACAGGGCAAAATGAAGTCGCTTTATAAAGAGGCTCCCGAGCTATCCCTAAAAGGCCAACAAGCGGAAGCGGTGCGGAACGTCTTAACAACACAACATCGGGTGTCCATTATTCGCGGTGCAGCCGGTGCCGGCAAGACAACACTGATGAAAGAGGCTGTATCAAAGATTGAAGCGGCGGGTAAACAAGTCACGGTTCTTGCACCGTCTGCAGAAGCTTCACGCGGCACCCTTAAAGATGAAGGCTTTAAGGATGCCGATACGGTTGCAAGGTTCTTGGTTAGCCCCAGTATGCAAGGGAAAATTAAAGGACAAGTTTTGTGGGTTGATGAAGCGGGTTTGCTTGGCACAAAGGATATGAAGGCACTACTTGAAATCGCGACCAAGCAAGATGCCCGTCTTATCCTGGGTGGCGATACGCGGCAACATGCAAGTGTTGTGCGGGGCGATGCCTTACGCATCCTGAACACTGTCGCAGGGATTAAACCTGCTGAGGTCAGCAAGAATTACCGCCAAAGGAATGAAGATTATAAAAAGGCTGTCGAAGATATCGCCAAAGGCGATATGCACAGCGGCTTTGAGAAGTTGGATAAAATCGGAGCCATTAAAACGATTGACCCGAACAATGCTACTCAGCCTCTGGTGAATGATTATCTCAAGGCAATCAGGAATGGCAAGTCTGCGCTTGTGATCTCTCCAACCCACGCACAAGGTGAAAAGCTCACACATGAAATACGCGAAAGTCTTAAACAGTCCGGTGCAATTAGCAAGAAAGAAAAGCCGATAAACAGGCTGACCAGCCTTAATTTCACGGAGGCGCAAAAATCCGATGCTCGGACTTTTGCGCAGGGGCAGGTAGTACAGTTTGTACAAAACGTTGAGGGCTTTACGAGAGGTAGCCAATGGACGGTCAAAAGCAATTCACAAAACAAGGTGCTTGTGAAAAACGAAAAGGGCGAGGAAAAAGATTTGCCACTCGATAAGCCTGAACGTTTCCAAGTTTATGAACGCAGTGAGTTGAACCTTTCCAAAGGGGATAAGGTACGTATTACAAATGGCGGCTTTGATAAGAATGACAAGCGTCTCAATAATGGCCAGCTTTTAGAGGTTATATCGGTCTCAAAGAATGGAGAGGTTGTATTAAAGAATGACATTAGCCATGTCACCTATGAATTAAAAAAAGACTTCGGACATCTATCACATGCCTATGTACTGACCTCCCATGCTTCACAGGGTAAGACTGTCGATGAAGTCTTTATTTTTCAACCTGCGTCAACCTTTGGGGCAACAGACGCAAAGCAATTCTATGTGTCGGTGTCGCGTGGTTGTGACCAAGCGCACATTTACACGGACGATAAGGAAGAATTGCTGAACCATGCAAAAGATACACGTCACAGACAATCTGCTTTGGAGCTTATACGGCAGAGCAAAGCGACAAAGGACTTTATGAAGGTGTTGCCAACGCAACAACAAACAAAAGAAAAACCAAAGTCAAACATAAAAACAAAAGACAGCCATGCACCTGAAATTTAAATACGATCAAGTCAAAGGGAGAAATAACCCTGAACCTGCAACCGACAAAGCAGAAGATGGTGTCGAGATACTTCAATACAGAGGTATCAGCTCAAACAGGAGGATTTGTTTTATTCAAGCGGATGGTAGCCGAAAAGCCCTACCTTATGCACATTTAACTGAGCATGATTATGATCCCGAACAAGGTGAAATAGCCCTTCATTTCTATACCTATTTGGTAACAATCAAAGGCAGTAACCTTGATGAACTCTTTGAAGAAATTCTACACGAAGTAGCAAGAGTAATTATTGCGACAGATAAACGCTATGAAAGCGCAAATGAAAAGGAAGAGGTTTCCATTTCAGAAATACTTGTACAGTGTAAAGAAAATTGAATTAAACAACGGCTTTCAGTAGTTCAGCTGTCTTGGCAAGCTCTTTGTCGAAGTCTTGCTCAATTCTCTTTTGAGCTTCTTCCCGATCAAAATTTGTTTCAGGAATAATCAAGACCGCTGCGGTATTGAAACGCGCAACAAATCCTCCGTTTGACTCTTGTTCATTTTGGAAGATCAAACCGTTTTTCTCGGTATATGTTGCCACTTTTTGCTCCATGTCCTTCATAAACTATTGATTTATGATAATGTAAAATTAAAGAAAAAAGAAGACTATTTGGAAGTATACGTGAAATTTTAATTATAGTTATTTGAATAAAGATTTCCTAAGTCCCTCATTAGCAGAAATATCTGCTGCCTGATTTGATCATTATTAACTAATACTCCAGCATTTTCAGCTCGTGTTTCCATATTTAGAACGCCTAGCACTTTTAGGCTTTGGCGGTCTGGCTTGATCTCTTTTAAAACGATTGGGCATGAGGCAACTATAGTCGCCTTTTCCGTCATAGTTACTTGCGCGGTTGTGAAGTTGAAAGTGGACTGAAAATCTGCATTTCTAGCCCTCATAGAGGCTAGATCGAAAATATAGAAATCTTCATCAGTATATGCCTTTCCACATATACCTTGTTTCGTGGTAAACTTTAAATGACTGTTTACATCATAAGTTCCGTAAGTCCAAATCACATCGAATTCTTTTGAAAACCATGAGTATTGCGCCTCGTGCTGTGCATTAGGTTCTAATTTGCACCACATCTTATTTTTGGGCACCATGATATTAAAACTCAAATCAGCGACATTCTCGAATGTCTTTCTAAAAGCTTCAGCCTTTTGATCAATAATTTTCCATCTCTTCTTTTTGTCTTCCTCTTGCTCTTTAAGTGGCGATATTGAGGTAATGTAAGAGGAATAGACTGTTGCTAGAATTAAGAAGGCAATAATAAGTGTCGGGGCGTTAGGATGAATCTGTTTAAGCCAATCGCCAGTGGTAGGGTCTTTAATTAAAATAAGAATTACAGCTATAGTCGGCGTAATTATAAAATGTAGAACCTTTTTCATGTTCAAAATTTATTTAGTCTTACAAATCTTAGGGTAAGATAAATAAAATATTTAAAAACAAATTAAATTACAAAATTCCTGATAGCTAGTAAATCTTGGTTATTGCTTATCCCTCAAATGCGGGGGTAATCCTGTCCATACAGATTTTGGGAACTGCTCATGTTTTAACGCTTCATCAACCAAAAGAAAAAGCGCATTAATAAAACTTGTTTCGTCCCTCAAGTTTTGGCTTAGGACATGCAGTTGCGAGTAATCAAGAAGCGCAATTGGCAATTCTAATGCTCTTATTTCTTTCAGAATTGGCACGCTGCATTCAACATAGTCGTAATCAAACATTTCCTTTACAATGATTAGTCCTACGATTTGTCGTCCATTGAGAGGGATAGTTATAACCTCCTCGGAGAGTTTTATCGTTACGCCCTGATTTTCTCTAGCGTAATTCATTGCTCCACGTATTTGGTTAGTCGCTTTTTGTATGTGGCCTCGAATGGTAGCCATTTTTCGGTCAATATTCCGTCGAAGCATATCGTCGGTATTCGGACTATCTTTCGCTTGGATAAAAAGTAAAGAGTGCTCGCCCTCAATAAGGACATCTGCGATTTCCCTTTCTGTGTCCGGTCGAAATGGATTTAGGAATATAGATTGTTTTTTGAAAACTCTTGCCATCAATAAGGC
Source organism: uncultured Chitinophagaceae bacterium (assembly GCA_964537475.1). Classification (GTDB taxonomy): domain Bacteria; phylum Bacteroidota; class Bacteroidia; order Chitinophagales; family LD1; genus UBA1941. The sequence continues at coordinate 136,074 of CAZIBY010000003.1, forward strand.
AATATCACGCTCTTGCATAGGGCCAGGATCGCCCTCTCGTATTAAGCTCGTAATATTGATTGAGCTTTTTTCATCCTTGAAACCATTAGAAGTTTGCGTCAAATCCATATGCATAAAGTCGTCTGGATATAAGCGCTCACCTAATTTAATTGTGTAAGCGTTTTGGTCGTCAACTTCATTTCGGGTAACAAATACTTCAGTGAGAGCTTCCCAAAATGAAAGAACTTCAGATTGATTGAATTTATGAAGTTTAGCTGCTTCAAGCGATTGGGATATGATGAGATAATCTTTGTTTAGAGCTTTAACCCCTAACAATTCCCGGTGATGCTCATCAAAGAAATACAAATCGAATTCAGGTTGTGATAGTACTGCCAATATCTCTTGCAAGAAACTATCGCCTTCAAACATTGGGGTGGTAATTGTCAAAGGCTCGTCATGATCATCAAAGAAGGCCGTAACTAAACCCAGATAAACACTAGGATCTTTCACATCCTTAATCGGATATATTTTGAACTCGTTATTATTGCGTGCTGTCAGAATTCCTTCTTTGGTTACCTTGATAAGTAAGGCAGCGCGTTTTTCATCTGGCAGATAGATAGGTATCAGTCCATAGCTCATGGTTCTATAGAGATTGACAATATGCGGGTGGCTTATTGAGATCATTGGCTTCAATTTAGATGATAATATCGCTATACAAATTGATTAAGCGAAGTATTGTGACTAAAGTATTTTATACTTTTACTTCTTATAGCTATTACAAGATTAGGACTATAGAATCTAGATTTTGTACTTAATCAAATCAAGCCATTTGTGTTTCGTCTCTAAAGTATGCCCGCGCCCGTATTTGGGTCTATGCCCAGCATGTCCCATTAATTCATCAATGACTTCTTCGGGTGCCCAAGCGTCCCTTAGGCGGTCTTTGAATGTATGACGCAAGGAATACAATGTATGTTCTTCAGTTGGTCGTAACTTATTCTCCATCAGGTATTGGTTAATCAAATTAGAAACGCTATCGGCAGTCTCATATCTAGGAAATCCATTGAGCACCATTTTAACGCCATGCAGTGCTGCACCAACTAAAGGGATTTGTCTGTTTGACGTGGCGTTCTTAAGGGTACGCTTTCCGTTCGGTCTTATCCAAATGAAGGGGATATCGGAGTTGATAAAAATATCTTCTGGAAGTAAACCGACAACCTCATTCACACGCGCCCCTGTATCAGCCATGATATGAATGATTGCTTTTGCTTCGTCGTTCAACCCACTCAGGTTTTCAGGCTTAAGAATTTGCTTCTGTACAAAATCAGCTTCAAATGCTGAACGCGTCTTTTTAGTATTTTTAAAGGTGATACCTAAAAATAGGCTCTCAACTTCCTTTTCTATGTCGTACTTGATAAACATTGTTCTAAAGATGTCTTTCAAATGTGCGATGTCTTTAAGGGCAGTGCCTGTACTCAGCCCATCACTGATAATTCTATCCATCCACCATTTTCGGAAAGTGCCCATTTCCTTTCTTGTCACTTGCACAAATTCAATATCGCCAATCGCCTTTATCAAATTCTGTAAGGCTCGCTTTTTAGGATTTTCCCATTTCCTGATAAACTCTAGGGACTTTCCGGTTAGTCTGTCTTTTGTGTAATCCAAATACTCCGTTTCAAGTTGGCTAAGCTTGGGATGGGAGGGGGTGTTTAGCCCTATTAGAGCCTTTACAGAGGGGGGATTATCAATCATCTGCTCTGCAACTTTCATGCGCTCGTGCAATGCTTTAAAATCATTATCCTTGATCAGGTCTGCGAGGACACGGTAAGTAAAGTTATGTAACCGGGCATGGGCGACAACATTTGACCATTGGCTATCGGGGTGGTCTGGGCTTTTTATGACAATACTATCCCAATACTTTTCAAGTAAGCCATTACATATTACAGCCCGTCTATTGGCTTCTTTTTCATCTGACGTTTTAAGGGATAGACGAACATACTCCCTCGGGTCGAGTCGTTTTAGGTGGGATGGGACGCGGCGGGAGAAGTAAAACTTGCCGTTTCTTTGAAGAATAAAATCGTTCATGACTCATGCCTGTCAAGGTGGAATTGAGTGACAAAACGAGTGACAAAATGAGTGACAATTTATCACCGTCTTTAGTGAAGACCACTATAACATGAGCAAAAACAAAAGGATAGGATTTTTCGATAAAAAGTTATTGGCGGAGAGGGTGAGCGCAGTTATGAAATTGTCGATGAAAAATATATAATAGAATCAGGTGCCTAAATGCAATGGCGGAGGCAATGAGTATCAAATTGAGTGACAAAATGAGTATCAATTTTGCTCATTATTAAACGCTAAAGCCTGAATTCTTTCTAATGTTTTTTGCTCTTTTTCACGCTTAGCAAGCTCGCCCTCGATATACTCAAAAAGTGGTAGTGCTTCTGGGTGTTTTGTAACAATGATGGCGGCAATTCTTAATGCATCTTTTAAGTCCGCAAGCGTCACTTCCTGACCTGCCTTATAGTATCGGGGGAAGGGGTGAAATCTATAATCCATTATTTACTTGCCTATAATGAATAGAACTACATTTTATTTGATGGTGGCTGAAAAGTCATAGGGGCTGTCTTAGGCTGTAAATTATTGACATACTCAATCGCCTTTTGGGCAAAAGATGCAGCTTGTATAATAAAACGCTTGTCGTCTTTCAGCACTTTCAACCACGATTGGATATAGGCTGCATGCTGTTCTTGAGACATTGGCTCGAAGCCTAAATCTGCGCCTAAAAAACAAGCTCCTAGTTCTGCAACAAGTTCTTCTTTTGCGTAGCCTTCATCACCGTATTTCTTACGGTTGAAATCGCGATTGAGGCGGCTCGGATGTCTTGTCCAATGCGTTAGCTCGTGGGCAAGGGTTGCATAGTAGTTTGGTGCATCAAGAAAGCACTCAAACGGCGGCATTTCGATTTTGTCCTTACCGATATAATAAGCGGCTTCCGTGCCTGTATAGATTTCAGCTTTGGTTTGAGCAAAGAACTGTTCTAGTACTTCTACACGTTGCTGAGGATTGACGGCTTCAACTTCTGGACGCTGATAGAATTTCTCGGGTAGGCCGTCAATTTGGGAGGCATTGAAAACATTGTATGATTTCAGAAAGGGAATTTTCTGAACGGTTGGTTTACCTTCTGTGTCTATATCCTCTTTGACAATTTTATCAGCGTAGACTACGAAAGTACTTTTCTCTCCCTTGCGCACATGAGCCTTTAACTCTGTGGCTTGTTTGTATGTCATCCAGTAGGGAGATGTAAAACCACTTTCATAAGTAGTTGCCCAGAGCATGATCGTGTTAATACCAGTGTAGGGAATATCATTCCAGCGGAGCGGACGCATAATGTTTTGTGCAAGGTTGTCGCTATTCCAAGGTTTACGCCACGTCAATTCACCCTTTTCAAGGTCGGTAATAATCTTTTGGGTAATGCGGTCGTAAATATCTTTTTGGTCGGACATCGTTTTTACTCCTAAAAAGAAAGGAGAAAGCGCGTTATGCGCCTTCTCCGTCAGTTGTTTCTTCTGTGCTTGAATTATCAAGGACTGCGTAGTAACGAACGCCGTCAATAAAAGCGGTGAAGCCTTCGCCTTTAGGGTTTTTATATGCGCGACCCTTATAAACCGCCTTTCCTGTTGTTACATCATTGGTAAAGATTTTGAGTTTGGTTGATGGCTTCTGTTCTGTATTCTCTGTTGTCATTTTAGTTCTCCTTTATGTTTGCGAAACCCTTTCGGGCGATGCCTCCTGTTGACCATGCGCGGGCGCGAAGTCATACCTGAAAATTGGGGGAAACCTTTAGGGGGAACCAATTTTCTGGTTGACTTCAAAAGTGACCGCAAAATGGTAAGGGGGCTTAAAAACGAACGAAGGGGCATAGCAAACTCCTTTAAGAGAACGCGACAGCGGAAAACAGCAACTACATTTTACAATTCATCAAACCTTCACTGGCCATAGAGGTATATCCTTCAGGTGTAATGATGAGGTGATCGAGTACATCAATGCCTAAAAGTTTACCTGCTTGTGTAAATTGACCAGTTAGTATGCGGTCATGAGAGCTTGGTTTTTTACTGCCTGATGGGTGATTGTGTGCCAGAACAATCGCCGAGCTTGCGGATTTGATTGCCAGGGCGAACACAAGTTTGAGATCAACGGTGCAACTGGCAATGCCACCCGAGGCAACCGTAGAAACGCCAATACACGATAGTTTCTTATCAAGGAGAAGAACGCGGAACTGTTCTTGTAGCTCAATTTTGCCTCTATCCCATGTATTCATGAACAGGTTATAAGCCTCATCTGTCGATTGAACATTCGGGCGTTCGGATGCTTTACATTTATGGTGATATTTCAGTTCAATTTCACAAATCTTGAATTTGTCTTTTAATCTTGTCATGTCACCCCTCCATTTGGTTGTTTTTTAAAGCGCAGTTGATTAACGTGCCATTCATTGACATCTTTGTGAGGCTCGTAAAGGTTGTTCATGGTGCGAAAGCACAACTTGGCTCTGGCGCAAAACTCCCGTAGAGCGTCTGCGCCTGTTTTCCCCGCTTTATCATTGTCTAGCCAAGCATTGACGGTGGTATAGGTGTAGTTCTCAATGTACGGGTAGCATTGCGGTAAATTTGATACAGAGTTAAGAATGATCGTATCTCCTGTTAATTGAGATACGCCGTAATATTCGAGAGCCGATAGATAATCAAACATGCCCTCGAATACGTTCACTTCTTCAACAAGCTTTGAAGACCCGCGTATGAAGGAAATATACTTGGGTGAGATACAGCCCTTAAAGAACTCATTGCGCAGTTCATAGCCGTCATTCTCATTGACTAGGCCGATAGCAAAGAATTGTTTGCCTGTATTCAAATTGAGAACTTGTGTCTGTCTAAGATGCCTTTTTGCATTGCTCACAGATATGCCGCGAGACTTTAGGTAGTCTAACAATTCAGGATGCCGCAAGAGAGATACATGGAGCAATTCCAAGCTCGGCTTTTCTGGGGATGTTTCGTATCGGATAGCGGCCAAAGGGTAGACTGAACCGTGCATTTTGTTGAGCCAGCGCAATGCATCGGCAACCGTGTGATCCTCGCCTTGTGATTGGAGGTAGTAAATAATCAAGTCGATCACCGTTCCGCCGATACCCGCACCGAAATCAAACCAAAGATTTTTACTTATGCTTACATGAAAGCTCTGTGTCTTTTCCTGCCGGAAAGGTGAAAAGTAAAACTCATCAAAAGCGGTCTGTTTGACGGGCGAATAGCCCATCATCTTTAGGACGATACACAAGGGTATAGCGTTGGCTTGCTCCGCGTTCATCGGAACCTCCATTAAATGTTGTTGAAAATAAAGGTTTTCTTAGTGGGGTTTTAGTTGGTCTTTGTAGAAATTATCAAGTTGATGGCGGCGGTAACGCACAAACCTTTTACCGACACGGATCGCTTTAAAATTGAATAGATGCTTGTGCTCCCAATGCAAAAGCGTCTGTGTTGAAACAGGTCGCATTTGCGAAAGATATTTTGCAGCTCCTTTGGGTTTCAGAAGCGGCTCTATATCCTTATTGTCTATATCAAGGCCAAGAAATTTATTGATGTCTGAGAGTTTGTAGAAGATCCAACCATTCCGCGCGTAGCACGGCAGGTTATATCTCTTAATCGATTTCCAAACGGCGAGTGTGCCTATACCTACAGATAAAAATTTAGCGACTTGTGTTCTGCTAAGTTCAATTTCATGAGTGGGTCTATGCATTTTTTTCTCCCTGATGCGGCGACTTTTTCTATCGCTCATAGGGTTAGTATATGGCTCACTTTAATAACGGGGTAAAAAACTTTGATTTGTATCGCACAATTAAAGACAACAGTATTTTTTCTGCCACAAACTATCTCATCATTAAATCGCATCAGTGCAACGTTAAACATCACATCAAATCAATGCCTGCACTTGTATTCAGTGCACAGCGCAGCTTGATTCGCGCCAGCGTTTTCTCTCCTTCCGTAGCTCATGCCACACAGCCTTTTGCCTTTTGTAAGGCTGTGATGTCACGCCAGTGAATAGGAAGGAGAGAAATATGAGTTACCTCTTTAATCAAGCTGCTCTGGAACAAATGAATGAAAGTGAACTGCAACAAACCTTCGATGCGGTATTTAATGAACTGGCAAAGAAGCGAGCAATGATTGAGGAATACCACTGTATTCTGAGCTTAATCCGCTGTGCACTCAGTAAAAAAATGTGAGATATAATATCGGTGTGTCACGTCAAAACGGCGTGATACACCGATATGTACTTTCGCCTCAAAAAAATGGCCGCCCCTTTCGGGTACGACCACTTTTGAACCTATGAAAACGTGATGTAAATGTACAATAAATCTATTCCTTAATAAACTTCATTTCGAGATCATTCCCTTTAGATTTAAATCTCACAAAGTATATACCGGCGGGTAGTGTTGAGATGTCAATTTGATTTTGATCTACTGTAACGAGATGTTCTCTGCCAGCAATATCAGAAATTAAAATCTCAGAACCAATAAGGACTTTATCAAATATAATCCTATTGTAGGCTGGATTAGGGTATAACTCAGAGATACTATTGTTGGGAAGCTGTATGACCGAAGTCGCACTTGCTGCTTTGACCATTCTCACGGCGGTTCGCTGTCCATTCCTTAATAAGATTGCAAAGTAAGGACCCGCGTTGAGGGAATCCCCATCAAGTGTATAAGCGTACTGCCCCGATGAGAGAACTGTGTCAAGGAGAAAGGTCTTTACTGTAGTACCCCAAATGTTCATGACTGATAGGGACGTTGTATCAGCAGTGTTCAACGTAAACTGTAGTATTGTTGATTGTACAAAAGGATTTGGAGTAGCTGTTAGTGATTGTGCCCCTAAATCATTTGAAAGGGCAATAAACAAACCCAGTAAGAATATAAAGGATTTCATTTTATCTGCATTTAGATTAATAAAAAATGTGGCGGTCTCTATTGAGACGACCACAATGAACTAATTAAAGTAAATTATAAGTGCCCATTGCGTTTTTGACATTTTCTTTCTGTCTTTGGTTCGCAGTTACACTTCGCTATTTTTGCTTTACCGTTACGATCCGAAGAGACAATTTTACCATGATCGATTTGCAGTATCACATTGAATATAAGTGGCAAAGTGGATGACCTAATTTCTTGAATGCAACTATATGTATCACTTTGCGAATAGCTACGGTAGCCAACCGATCATTGTTCCACTATGAGTACAACACGCTTCATGCGGAATAGAGTTAAGTGATCTCTAAGTTTAGAGCTTGATGATTTTTGATGCCAAGACTGTATCCCCTCGCTTTACAACAATGAAATATAAACCAGATGAAAAATCAGCAATATCGACTTCATTGTCACGCTGATGAAGAACATGTACTTTACCAAGCTGATCTGTGAGTGACACATCATCGCTATTTTCCAACCCTTCTATAATGACTTGTCCAGTGGTCGGATTGGGACTGATCTTTAATGCTGATTTTTTCGTTAAGTAAGCAATGCCCGTGTGGCCTATAGAACTATAATCGACAAGACTATCGCCCAGAAACTCAACACGGCAGTCGGCATAGATCCTGAAATTATACTGCCAAAAGTAAACGCATCCTCCTTGATTGCAATTCCCGTATCCATAGATGTATTTAAGGTCTACGTATCCGCTTCCAAGTGTGTACCAAATATCATTAGAATATGGATGCTGGCAAACGCCCTCAGAGGGAGCTTGAGATACTTGTGCCTCGTAGAAATAAGCCTTTTGGCGTAGCAAAGAGCCGATATTGTAAATGCTATCGGAATGTATAAACACATTAAATGTCGCCGAGTCCCAACTATATCCCGCCGAACCGCTTTGCAACACTGTCGTAAAGTGATACTGCAAAAGAAACGTATCAAGCGAACTATAACCCGTCGGTATGACCCCCGCCATAAGATTACGCATCCATTGGTGGGTTGTATCACCAATAACCGCAATCGACCTATAAAATTGTCGCGCTGTTGGGCAATGAATGTGTATGGGAAACACACGGCAAGCACTATCACTCGCCGTGTGTACGGTATCATTATAAACTGCGATAAGAGCGTTGAGAAACGTGTCTATGTATGCTTGCGGAATGTAAATACTATCGACATAGCCTCCGCCAAAAGGATTGTCATTCATCCTTTGTATCGCAAGACTGATAGCATCATCCATATAATATGCTTTGAGACTATCAGGCGCATCGCATGACGATGTTATGATTTGACCAAAGCACGATATGCCTAAGCTAAGCAATGCCGCAAGCAAACATATTCTTATCATATCGGTTCTTAGTATTTCGTGAATTTGATGGAACGGACAAATCCGTCGCCTTGCACCCTATAAAGATACACACCCGCCATCAAATCTTGTATATCCGTTTTAAAATGGTTTACGCCATCTGCTCCACCGCCGTTATATACGGTTCTGATCAATTTGCCTTGTATGTCGAACAAATCAATTTGCAATGGTTGAGCCTTGTCCAGTTCCACGACAAGCATATTTGATGATGTTGAAGGATTAGGGTAGAGTGAAATCGAATACCCTAAGTCTTTGACCTCTTGCACACCTGTAGAGACGCCATCCCAAATCTTAAGCGAGTAGCTCAGTTTAAAGGTAGATGTGTCCGCAACGCCCAGAGGATACCAACATTGGTCGCGCATCGTTGCTGTATCCTTTATGAGATAAAAGTAAGCTGTGAGGGTTGCAGATGAATGTGTCACATTGCTGATCGTAACCAAGTCTCGGTCTACAATCGTCGCGCCACTGCCGAGGTTGCCAAGAAGGTTTGACGCGTTTGATCTCACCCAAGCATCTTGAATGACTTCGTTTGGCTGTAGATTGTGTGATATAACCATCGTCACTTTATAAATGTCAGCCTTGTGCGTATTGGTATTCCAGTGGCTTAACTCACCGCTGCAGCAACTTGTACAGACATACGCATCATGTCCGCTATCGTCACCGTAATAAGTCGTAAGATGAACCAGCGTATCGGAGGTGATTTTTTGGACACTCAAAGTAGATGGGAAATGCTTGTTGTCGTAGTGACGTATATAATAATGTGGCTTTTGAATAGCATGTAAGGTGGCACTCGCGTTGATTTCACCATATCCGATGCTATCATTGTGGTATGGGTAAATGACTGTATTTTTTTGGATAAGGTTTTCGCAATCTTCGATTTCGAGATTGTTGAACCCCGTATCTGTCGTATTGATATAGCTGTATAAAAGAGCCACGAGACCAGAAACATGCGGAGCTGATGATGATGTGCCGCCAAATGATTTAACCCGATTACCTGTATCCAAAGCAGTAACCAATGCATCGAAATAAGGAGCTGTTACATCAATGTCATGTCCTCGCGTTGATGCAGGAACAAACTCGCCATAGCCACCCGATCCACCGACGGCAATAACACGTTCATCATAAAAACAGGCAGGATATTGTATAGATGTATCACCACTATTACCCATTGAGGCAACAAGCGTCACCTTATTTCGGACGACATCACGGACGGCATTGTGAAACTCGCGTATCCCGTAAAAACTGTTCGAGGAGGTATCTTGATGAATACCCCACGAGCAGTTAATGATATGAACGCCATACTGCCAAGGAAACCCGTTTGGATCACTATTGATCGTGCTTTGTTCCATAGCGGTTGCTATATCTGTATTTGAGCCGAAAGCAAGAGTATCGTATGGCGGGCCATAATAATGAAAGACATTTAAGCTATAAAGGCTTACACCGCTATTGTTATTGTTGGCAGTATCACCGGCAATATATTGACCGCCTGCAATACCTGCAATATCACTGGAATGTCCGGTGGTATAATTATTTCTAACTGCACCGATAATACTTGCGCATGCTGTTCCATGACTAATTGGGTCTGGAGTTCCATCAAAACTGGCATTATGAGTGGAATAGAAGTTCCACCCATCCCTTACACGGTTGGTACAGTTACTAAAGTTGTTAAAGCAAAAATCATCATCTCTAAAGTCTATGCCCGTATCGAATATACCGACCTTAATTCTTGATTTACCCGTTTCCAAATCCCAAGCCCCTTCTGCGTGGATATGTCCGCTTGGCCACGTTGAGGTTGGATGCAAAGAAGCTTGGCCTGCAAAGTACTGATAATCATTTGGTGTGCTATTCAGAAGGGCACAATAGTTAAGTTCGGTATGCTCGACATGCGCATGAATGGACATGAGACTGTCCATCATCTTCCTGTAATCTGATGCTGACTTTAAATAGTCAGACGGGAAGTAGACAAGCAAGTGAGAGTATAAAGGCGGCACAGGTACGGTGTCGCCATTGCGTGCAATAGAGTATGTTACTTTCGGAGTAATGAACGGATAGATTTTTTTCGCAGTCCAGGAACCGACGCTTGTTCCAAGTTTGGCGTTTAAAGTTGTAATGAGCGAAGACGGCAAAATCTTATTGAGTGAGGAGTAAAGCACCCCTGTATTTCCTGAAAAGCCAGTATCAATATCGACAGGGTTGAAGTCCACGATCATTTGATTTTGAAGATAAAACGGCTTTCCGCTTGGATCATGTGCAAGCGAGATTGGCAGCGTTGTACTTTCAAACTTCATCGTATTATACGTGTATGTCGAGCCGATTAAGCTACGTCCATATACGATTACACCGCCACCACTATCTATTTTGACATTTCTTCCTTCATCGGAGGAATTACCCGAGTTATTAAAGAACTGTTCCCATTGCGTGACACCGTTACTATCCATCGCAATCGTTATTTGTGAATTTCTGCTTTGACCGTAAATTGTTCCGGTGACGTAGACATTATTTGAATGGTCGAGATCAACATCTAATCCCTTTGCGTCTTGCCCAGTGACAGCACACAGTCTGCGCTTATCCCACACAATGACGCTATCACGCATCTTAAGTGTCCATATAGCTTTTGATGCGTCAGCATTGCCCGACCATCCGGTCATGATGATATTGTTTCTGGTATCCACTTTAATAGCTGAAACACCATCATTCTTGCTATTCCCGCCATCTATATATTTGCGCCACTTGAGATTGAGCAAGCTATCAAGCTTAATAATAACAATATCATCCATCTTTCCTGCATCATTAGAGATACCCGCGAGATAGATGTTTTCGGCATTGTCTTTCGCTATAGCTACAGGGCGCGTAACATAGGCACCACTTCCACTAAGGCGTGATTGACTAGAAAGTGCGCCTGTTGTCGCATTATAGGCTCTTGTGATGATATCGCCACTTGTGCTTGACAAGCCGCTTATACCATAGACTAGGACGCTTGTTGTACCTGACAAACGGAGATCAATGCCTGCATCATATAAACCAACACTATCGTAACTCGCTGTCCATACAGGAGAGCCGCCGATGGTTTTATATTTTAGAAGAGTAAGCGCAAAGTCTGCTGGCCCTGTTTGACTTGTACCACATACATAAAGATACGTGTTTGTTGGGTCGGGTACTATTCGGAAGCCGAGATTATACTTCTTATAGGCATTCTGATACTTCGCCGTCCAAACGATATTGCCAACACTATCTAATTTTAAAGTTGTTATATAGCTACTTCCTGTTGTAGTGTCACCCTCAACACCCGTGACATAGATATCACTTCCTATCGTTGTGACATCTGTTGCAAAGTCTGTCGTACTAGCCGTCCCGTCATATTCTTTTTTGAAAATGAGACCACCATCACCATTATACTTTGTAATAAGAAAGTTTTCGGCTTGTCCGGCATGGAAAGTATTTCCAACTACGACTATGGGTTTGTTTGAACCGCTACCAATCACATGGGAAGCCTGAAAGTCGTAGATACCATTTGGGGTTCCACCTGACATGAGCCAGTTGCGGTTCACGATGGTTTGAGCGTGTAATGAAATGAGTAAAGATGCAAAGGCGAGTAACAGGCTTAGCCTGATCGTAGGTCGTTTCATGTTTTTTGGTTTTTGTGAGTGATTGAAAAAGGTCAGCACACAAATCCATAGGTACAAACAAGGTCAAAAAAAACTTTTAGGTCTTCTCTTCGAGAGTGAAACCGTCTCCGGCGGTTATTATTCTTTAGCCTGTGGGGTTCAGACAGTGTTCTTAATCTTCATATCTCAATTCTCAATAAAAAAGGGCGCGAACCCCTGCTATGCAATCATCCTTCGGAAGGTATCGCCAGACACCTAAGAGGAGATGAAAAACACACACAAGGGACACGCCCCGAAGGGCGCGTTCCCGTGCAGTCTTTCTCCTCTTACTTCTAAACTGGCGATTTATCCGAAGGAGAAACTACGTCGCAACGCAATTTTCTATTGTCTTTTTTACTTAGTCGATAGAAATGATTTTATGTTTTACAAATAACTACAATACAATTGGTATCGACAATACCCTTTTTAGGGTATAGATGATACGTTAACGGGTCGTAACTGGTGAATTGATCTTACAATACTCCATAATCTAACCAAAGAAAGGTAATCATGATAGATACAGACAACCGAATAAATGAGCCAGCACCTTGGTATGGAGAAGTTCTTTGGAATTTTATAAAAATTGGTCTTATTGTAGGCTCATGCAAGTTTTGGTGGTGGGTCTTTAGCTTGAAATTTTAAGGGCTTTGTATATCGCATTTTTACCCCTGTAGAATACGAGAGTTATAATCGTCAAGAATATTTGTTGGCAGGCTCTTTAGATATATCTGCGTTGTTTTTAGACTTGAGTGACCCAACATTGTACTGATCGCAATAAGAGGCACTTCTTTTAGCATCGCCTGCGTTGCAAAAGAATGGCGGCTGACATAGCTCGTCAGGTTCTCTTTGATCTTAAGTTCCCTTGCTAATGCTTTCAGACGTTTGTTATACCGATTACGCGCCCATAAAACATCATTCTCCATCAATTTCGGGTCGGTACGCTTCACAATCGGGAAGATATACGCGCTTTCTGATTGAGCCTCGTAATAATCCAATATCTCTTTTAGTGCGGGTGAGATTTTTATATCATAGAGCTTGCTGGTCTTGCTGCGGCGGTATTTGATACGGTCTTCTTTCCTGTCTGTCTTTTTCAGGAAAGCCATGTCAAGAAAGTTCATGCCGTACATCATATAACTTGCGACAAAGAAGTTACGTTCGTTAAAGAACGGTTCACCCACGCCGATTTTATGCGCAATGATCTTTTCAAGGATATTCCACTCCAAAGCCCTTTTCTCGGTCGGCTCTGTTTTGATTTTGTAGTTATCGAAGGGGTATTGCTCTTTTGTAACTATTCCGGCTTTAATAGCCTTATTGTAGATAGCCCGAACGCTACGCATATATGTCGCTAGTCCATTTTTTCCGTTGCCTTTGGCAAAATGGTCTGTTTCGAACTTCATCAGAAATTCATAGGTTATATCTTCAAAAGACAAGTCCTTATCGTGGTTGTAACTTTTAATGATACCTGCCACGCTTTCATATGACCGTGCGGTGCCGAAACGCTGCGCCTTTTCCAAATCCTCTACAACCTTTTCCGCGAATTTGAAAAAAGAGTGCGCGGATGCAGGTTGAAAAATTCGGTCTTTGAGTTCTGTGATCGTGAGGGTATCAAGCTGCTTTGCCTGTTGTAGTTTGAGTATTTCATCCATCGCCTCGTTACGCTTGGTCTGGATAATATTATTGAGGCGGGTAACTGTTTCACTTCCTATATGCGACTTCTTGACGATGCGCTGTTCTTCGTCCCAATCCTTCTTTTTAATGCTATATCCGAGCGGTATGGGAATAGTTTTGCGTTTGTGTCCAAGTCGCATTATCAGGGGATATGTGCCGTCTTGCTTCTCGCGGCGTGTATCAAGGGAGATAACAATGTTCGTATTCATTGTGCAAAGATAGGAATCATTTGCACACCATTTGCACACAGAAGCTGTATCAATATGGTTTAAACAGTATTTAACAAAGATGTTTAGTGTTGATAATCAACACTTTTAAAACACACAACAACACATCAAAACAAAAAACGATTGACTGTTAATCATGGGGTCCGAGGTTCAAGCCCTCGAGGGGGAGCTACAAAATCAAGCGGTTAGAGACAAAACTCTAGCCGCTTTTTTGTTTGTAAGACCTAAGTACTTAGAACTCGCGCTGGCATTAAGTTTGTTCCTCTATCTCCATCCCCCGCCATTTTTAGATTCTGCATTTAGTCAAGGTAAAAATGCCCAGGATGAATACGCTACATCTCATCTCTATTGTATCTATAGTCACGGGTATAGTATGCTGCTGCGTGATCGTAGCAGATATGGCGCGGGGGCACAGACAGCAAATGGCCATCATGCATGTCGTCTATCCTGTCACTGCGCTGTATGCCGGGCCACTTGCCCTCTTGCTCTACTTTACCATAGGTCACAAAGACATAAAAAGCAAAGGACATGATGGGATGCATACGTCTCATGCTGGTCACAATATGCAGCACAACAAACCTTTCTGGCAAAGTGTCGTAACGGGCACACTGCACTGCGGCAGCGGATGCACGCTGGGAGACATGCTGGCGGAGGTTTTCCTGCTGGTCATACCTGTAGAGATCTGGCATAGTGCGCTGGCCGGAGCGTGGACCGTAGATTTTCTCTTTGCCTTTCTCATAGGGATCTTGTTTCAGTACTTTGCTATCAAACCCATGAGAAAAATATCTGCAAAAGAAGCCCTGATAGAGGCGCTGAAAGCGGACACCCTGTCGCTCATAGCCTGGCAAGTAGGTATGTATGGCGCCATGGCCATTTGCTTTTTTGTGATCATCGGCCATCGCTTACCTGCTTCTGACCCATTGTTTTGGTTTGCCATGCAGATAGCCATGATCATCGGGTTTTTCACAGCATACCCCATGAACTGGCTGCTGATAAAAAAGGGCATAAAAGAACAAATGTAATATCGCGGCTGCAGCGCAGTGCAGGTACATCAGCGATATTGAGCATGGCGCTCTATCTGAGCTGCTACATAATCTGCTATCTCTGAGATCTGTGCATCTGATATGGAATCTTTGAAAGACGGCATTTTTCCGAAACCAAAGGTGATGATCTGACGCAGCTCTGCAGGGCTTTTGGTGAGCCGGCGGATATCTGGTGCCGGCAGACCACCCGGCGCCGGACCTCCCTGACCTGTGACCTGGTGGCACCGCGCACAATTGTCTACAAAAAGCCTTGCACCACCAGTCGACCCATCTGTGGCAGGAGAGGTATCGGCGCCATTGTGCCTGGGCTCACACGCCGCAAGACCTATGGTGATCAGTACTATGGTATATATCCGCATCATGATGACTGCTCATACCAGCTATGCTGATGCCGCAAATAGCATACCGTGCTCAAATGAGAAAGGAGCACCGCAGCGCTCCTTTCTCATACTGATCTGTTCGGATCTTTTACTTCCACCCTCCACCGAGGGCCTTGTAGATATTGATGTCTGCCTTCAGCTGCTTATTTCTGATCTCTATCAGCTGCATGCGCGACTCCAGCGCCTCACGCTGCGTGAGGAGTACCTCCATATAGTCAGCACGTGCTGAGCGGAAGAGCTTGTCAGACACGGTGATAGACTGCGTGAGGATATCTACCTCCGTAGACTTGGTATCGTAGCTCTTGCTGTATTTGTCTATAGCCGAAAACTGATTCGAAACTTCCACATAAGCTTTGAGAATAGTCTGCTCATAGCCATAGACAGCCTTTACCTGATTCGCACGGCTGGTAAAATAGGCAGCCTTGATAGCATTCCGATTGATGAGTGGGGCTGCTATATCTCCAAAGAGAGCGCCTAGCAAAGACTCCGGCCTGAACCACACGGCAGGATTGAAAGCCTGAAAGCCGATCTCTGCCGAAAGGTGTATAGTAGGATAAAAGCTTGCCTTAGCCACTTTGACATCGAGCTTGGCAGCTGCGAGTTCCTGCTCCGCCCTGCGTATATCGGGGCGGTTCTCAAACAGCTGCGCCGGCGTACCCACAAAGATCGAGTCAAATCTGACAGTATTCAGGGTAAGAGGATTTCTCCTAACCGGCTGCGGGAATCGGCCCACGAGATAGTTGATATGGTTTTCTGTCTCCACTATCTTCTGCTGTATTTCGTATTGCAGGTTTTGCGTATTGAGCAGCTGCGCGTCAAACCGATTGACAGCGAGCTGAGATACGCGGGCATTGTCTTTCTGCTGCCTGATGATACCGAGGGCATTTTTCTGGATGTCTATATTCTGGTTGATGATTTCCAGCTGATTGTCCAGTGTGAGCAGCTCATAGTAAGACTCGGATATTTCAGCCACCAGGTTGGTCACCATAAAATTTTTGCCTTCTATGCTGGCCAGGTACCTGCTCACTGCGGCTTTCTTGGCATTGCGCAGTTTCTTCCAGATATCGAGCTCCCAGGAGAATGCAGCACTGACAGCTATATCTCCGATCGGCTCCGGAAACTTCTTGCCGGGCTGCACCTCCAATTGATCTTCCACTGCACCCTGCGGTGTATAGCGCGGCGTCTTCTCTACTCCTCCGCCCAGCTTGAGGCCGCCAAAGGGCAGGTACTCTCCCTTGCGGGCACGGACCTCCGCCTGAGACACCTGTATCTCCTGCATGGTGATGTTCAGTTCCTGATTATTCTTCAGCGCAGTATCTATCAGCGCTATCAGGTCCGGATCGGAGAAATAATGCCGCCAGTTGATGTTAGCAGAGTTTGTCGTATCCTGCGTAGCTCCATTGTAGGCAGACGGGACAGTCTTGTTTTCCGTCCTGATCGGCTCCTTGAAAATTTTGCAGCCTGCTATAGATACCAGCAGCAGGATGGCTGCGATGTATTTATGCATTTTTGTCTTCCTCATTTTTTCTGCCTGTTATCTTCTTTAATATTTTCTTGATGTTCTTGGAGAGCGCCGCCTCTGACTGGCTTTCTACAAAGTCCTCACTCAGCGGGCTGGCATCCTCATCTCTGATCAGGCTCTTGCCTTCAGTCATCTTGCCTACTATAAAGTAGAGACCGGGCACGGAGATGATGCCGAATACAGTACCGAAGAACATGCCGCCCAGCGCCGATGAGCCGATGGTCTTATTGCCCACAGCGCCCGGACCCGTAGCTACCACGAGTGGTATCAGACCCGCAATAAACGCAAACGATGTCATGAGGATAGGCCGCAGACGCACACGGGCACCTTCTATAGCTGCCTCCAGTACCGTAGCTCCCTGCAGGTGCTTCTGCACGGCAAACTCTACGATGAGGATGGCATTCTTGCCCAGGAGGCCTACGAGCATGATGAGACCCATCTGCGCATAGATATCATTGGCCAGGCCCATACCCTTCAGCAGCAGAAACGAACCAAATACACCCGGAGGAAGGGAAAGCAATACCGCCATCGGAATGATGAAACTCTCATACTGCGCAGCCAGTACCAGATATACGAATATCAGTACGACGCCAAAGATGATGATCGCCTCATTGCCCCGGCGTGCCTCATCATAGGAGAGACCCTCCCAGGCTATACCATATCCATGCGGCAGTGTCTGGTCGGCTACCTCCTGGATGGCATGTATCGCGTCACCGCTCGTATAGCCACTGGCCGGCACACCCTTGATAGATGAGGAGGTATACAGGTTGAAGCGGGTGATCTCATTAGGCCCCTGGGTTTTTCTCATACTCATAAAGGAAGAGTATGGCACCATGTCTCCCTTATCATTTTTGATAAAGAGATTAAGTACATCTTCGGGCAGCCTCCGGTACTCAGGCGCTGACTGGGTATATACCTTAAAGAAGTTGCCAAAGCGGATGAAACCCTGCTCATAGGTACTACCTATCAGGATGTCCAGATTATCCATCGCCTTGCCGATGGTGACACCCTTCTGCATTGCCAGTTCATTGTCCACCACCAGTTCATACTGCGGATAGTTGGCCGCAAAGAAGGTGAAAAGGCCGGTGAGCTCTTTACGCTTTTTCAGCGCTGCCATAAAATCCTTATTGACCCTGTCAAACTCCTGATAGTCTACAGTAGACCCCTTGTCCAGCAGACGCAGGGAGAAACCATCTGACGAACCATAACCAGGCACAGCAGGCGGCTCAAAGTACTCTATGACGGCACCCATATCCTTGGTTTTCTCTTCGAGCTCAGCGATGATCTGTTTCACATTATGCTTGCGGTCAGACCAGTCGGCCAGGTTGATGAGGCAGGTACCTGCATTGGAGCCACGACCTTCGGTCAGGATCTCATAGCCCGCGAGAGAGGATACGGAGTGCACTCCATCCACCTTCATGGCTATCTGCTGCAGTTTGCGCGCTACATCATTAGTACGCTCCAGCGTAGTGCCCGGAGGTGTCTGGATGATCGCATAGATCATACCCTGGTCCTCATTGGGGATGAAGCCTGATGGCAGCACTTCGTTTACGAAGAAGATGGCAAAGGCAAAACCTATAAAGAGACCATAAGTCACTACTCTGCGATCTGTGATGATACGGAGGAAAGAGGTGTACTTATTAGTAGCGGTCTCAAAAGTCGCATTGAACCAGTCAATGAACATATTGATAGGTGTCTTGCGCCGGTGCTGTCCATGTGTATTTTTCAGGATCATGGCGCAGAGTACCGGAGTGAGCGTCAGCGCCACCACACCAGACAGTACGATGGAGCTAGCCATGGTGATGGAGAACTGGCGGTAAAACACACCGACGGGGCCCGACATAAATGCAACCGGTACAAACACTGCCGTCATCACGAGTGTAATGGCGATGATGGCACCGCTGATCTCATCGAGTACTTTTTGTACGGCCTTGTATGGTGAGAGATGGTCGTCGTGCATTTTCACATGCACCGCCTCTACCACCATGATCGCATTATCTACCACGATACCGATAGCCAGTACGAGTGCAAAGAGTGTAACGAGGTTCAGCGTGAGGCCAAACATACGCATGAAGAGGAAGGCACCTATCAGCGATACCGGTACTGCGAGGATCGGTATCAGTGTAGACCTCCAGTCACCGAGGAATACAAACACCACCAAAGCCACGAGAATGAACGCCTCCAGCAGGGTGTGGAGTACTTTCTCGATAGAGGCATCCACAAACTTTGATACGTCATAGTTGATCTCGTAGTCCATGCCCGGCGGGAAGTCCTTCTTTAGTTCTTTGAGCTTTTCTTTGGTCTCTTCTATGACCTTGCTCGCATTACTACCGATATTCTGCTTCAGTACGATAGATGCTGCCGGATAGCCATCCTTATTGGAGTAGATATCAAAGAACTCACTACCCAGCTCTACGGTAGCCACATCTTTCAGCTTCAGGCTCTCACCGGTAGGATTGGCGCGTAGAATGATATTGGCATATTCTTCAGGAGTATTGAAGCGCCCCTTGTAGCTCAATACATATTCGAGGGACTGGGCTGATTTGCCGGATGCCTGGCCTATACGTCCCGGGCGGCCTATCACGCTCTGCTCGCTCACGGCATCCATCACTTCTTCTGTAGAGATGTTATAAGCCCTCATTCGATCAGGCTTCAGCCACAGACGCATGGCAAACTGGCGGCTACCGAGTATCTGTGCACGGCCCATACCGCGTATACGCTGTATCTCCGGCAGGAGCTTCACATTGGCATAGTTGTATAGAAATTTCTCATCAGCATTCTTGTCCTTGCTGTAGAGATTGACGTACATGAGCATACTCGGCTGCAGCGGGCTGATGATCACACCCTCGCGCTGTACCAGAGGGGGCAGGTTATTCATCACCTGATCCACACGGGTCTTTACGTTTACCACCGCAGCATTGGGATCAGTACCCGGCTCAAATACGATCTGAATAGTGGCCTCACCGGCACTCGTCGCATCAGAGATGATGTACTGCATACCCTGTACGCCGTTGACAGCTCTCTCTATCGGGATCAGTGCCGATTTCACGAGTACGTCTGCACTTGCTCCGGGGAAGTTGATGAAAACCATGACCCGGGGAGGTGCGATATCCGGAAACTGAGAGATCGGTATCGTGCCGATAGCCAGTAAACCCAGGAATGTGATGGCAAGTGAGATGGCTATCGCCAGCACCGGCCTATGTATGAATTTGCTGAACATTTTTCTTCTTAATTAGTACTTACATTTATTCTGCGTGCAGGTCCTTCAGCTCGGAGATCGCTTTCTGAGGATCTACAAACTCAAACTTGATCTTGTCATTATTCTTCACCTTGCGGAGGCCATCCAGCAGCACATGGTCAGTCAGGCTGAGGCCCTCAGAGATGACATACAGGTGAGACATCTCTTGCGCTACAGTCACCTGGCGCGACTTCACTGTACCATCTTTGTCTACTACGAAAACATATTTCTTGTCCAGTACCTCAAAGGTGGCGCCCTGAGGGATGATGATCGCATTCTTCAGTGAGACCGGCATCAATACATTTCCGGTTTCTCCATGCCTGAGTATGCCTTTCGGATTAGGGAAAGTAGCGCGGAAGGCGATATTACCTGTTTCATTATTGAAGTCTGCTTCTATCGTCTCTACCGTGCCCTCCTCATCAAACATGTCCTGATTAGCCATTTTCAGCTTCACTTTGCCGAGGCCGTTTTGCTTTTTGTCGGTGATATAGCGTAGGTACTCAGCCTCGGGCACGTTGAAGTATACCCACATCTTACTATTGTCAGAGAGCGTCGTGAGCAGCTCGCCCTCGTCCAGGAGGCTACCCATCCGCACCATAAAGCGGTCTATGATACCATCAAAAGGTGCCCTGATCTCTGTAAAGCTCAGATGCGCCTGAGCCAGTCCGAGTTCAGCCTTGGCCTTGTCGAGTTTTGCCTTTGCCAGCGCCATCTCCTTTGGAGATACGATGTTGCTATCAGACAGGCTCTTGGTATTGAGGTACTCTATCTCTTCAAAGTTTACTTCTGCCTCTGCCTTTTGCTTTTCATTCTGATAGACTATAGGCATGATTTGAAAAAGGAGCTGGCCCTTGTGTACGTGCTGGCCCTCATCTATGTAGATATTCTGAAGATAGCCCTGCTCCATAGCCCTGATATCTATGTGCTGTATTGAGTGGATCTTGCCTACATATTCTTTGTAGATGATCGTATCCTTCTGGATAGGCGTGGTGACCGGAAATACCTCTGCGTCCTCCTTTTCTTTTTCATTGTGGTGGCAGCTGGCTAAGACTAACAAGATAACTGGGCAGATGAGAATTGCGATCCTCTTCATGGTGCTTTTGATTTATTAATTGATGATTTTCGGAAAACCGGACTAATGAGCTATTTGCTCTCTGCCTCACAGGTCATGCCTGCACTGCAGATGTGCGGAGGCCACGATGTACATAGCACTGGGTGGCGCCCGTTTGGAGAGTATGATCAGGAGATAAAGCTCCGCCAGGAGTGGTGGAGCACGAATAGACAGACAGTAGCGCAGCTCTGCGATACCTCTGTATAGGAGGCAAAAATATTGCCTACAGTGGCGAAATCAAACCGGCGGTCTGCCGATGTTTCTTCTATGGCTTTGCCGAGGCCCGCCTCTGGCGCATCATCATTGTCGCCCATCTCATCAAATACCTCGAGCTGCCCGTGCATGAGCCGGGATATGACAGGAGGCAGGGATACATATGAAGAGGAACCTGTGAGATCTGCAGAAACCGGAATGGCATATGATGGCTGCAATGACAGAGGCTGCTCAGACTGCGCAGCAAACGCTACTGACTGACCACCCCAAAAAACGATACCCAAGAAAAGAATGACACAGAACTGGGAAACCGACCTGGCCGACAAAAGGGAGAAACTATGATGCCTGCTGCACCTGATTTTATTTGTCATTGCGGGGCGAAAGTTCATAAACATATCAGCGTGGTCAAAAGAAAATAACTTTTTTTAGTCAAAGCCTTGATTTACCGAGGTGAATACGGCATATCCGTTGGTTATTAACAAAGTGGGATTAGACCTGCCCTGTGCTGATTTGTAAAATCATGGTGTCAAAAAGATTTGTTAATATTATTTAAAACAAATTTGATATTTTACTAAAGTGCGATTAAAAAATAAAAGGGGGCCATTCGGCCCCCTCATTTTCAACCCTGATAAACAATTAATTAGCGACCCGTGGTCATATTCAGACGCTCATTGATAGCATCTACCTGGGCCTTGATACGGTTGTAGTTTTCGATCTGAGTGGCTGTCTGCGCCTTGAGTTTTTCATTTTCGGAGCGCAGCTGCTCTATGATCTCGCGGTCTGCACGCTGCTGTTTATTCAGCTCCTGTATAGCGCCTATGGCGAGCGCCGTGATCTGATCAAAATCTACCGTGCGGAAGTCATTAACCTTTTTACCATATACAAAGACATTGCCCTCCTGCCCGCTCCAGCTCTCAGTGCGGAAAGTGTGATCGCTCTCTACAGCAGTCACCTTGACAGGATGTGCTGTATTCTTCTGATCATAGAGCAGTACCTCATCTCCCTGCTCAAAACCATGAGCGGCTGCTGTCGAGATGATCAGCATACCAGCGTCTGTGCGAACAGATGCAGCCAAGGCAAAAACAGTAGGGATGACATCATTATTCTTATTGACGGCAGTAGGATAGACGCTCTCTACCTGCTGCGCTATGAAGCCCGTCTTGGAGCGGCTGCCTCTCTGGATAGAATCTATGTATTGGTATTTGGTGACCTCCAGCTGATCTGCTACATCGAGCAGGGATGCGGTAGCAGGATAGCTCAGCCCTCTTTTGATCCGGCGGTCGCTCTGTACATTGACCTCGGCAGAGAGGATGCGGCCTACAGAGTGGATAGACACCGGCACAGAGCCGCTATTGCCACCTACAGTGCCGGCTCCACCGCTAGATAGATATCCGTATCCGGTATAGTTCGTCGTGACAGTACTAGCCACCTCCAGGGGGTATGCCGGTGAGGCCGTCCCTATACCCAGATAGCCAGTATTGCAATTGATCAAGGTACTCCAGCCAGACGTACTGCCATAAAAACCTATTGTGTTGTCATCATACATGCCCATAAAAGCGCGATCCACAGTGTTTGCATTATTCATATACCAGATACCTGCCGATCCGGCACCTGTACGCATACGTGACCGGCCATTTACGTCCAGTATATAGCCTGGTGAGCTGGTACCTATACCTGTATTACCATTTTTCAGCACCACTATCGCATTGGATGATGAAAATCCCGGATTACCATTGCCAATGGTGAAGAGCCGGTCACTGCCTATCCAGTTGGTAGTAGAGGATGGTGTGTAAGTACTGTTGTAAGAACCTACCACGATCTCCCCCTGAGATGGAGCGTTAAGACCATTTCCATACGTGTGGCTTTGGACACCGCTGGAAGTTGTGTTGTAGCCTATGGCTACACTCTGCGCATTATTTGCGTTGACACTATTGCCCAATGCGATACTTCCCGTGCTATATGCTCTGCTACCTGCCCCTGCTGCAAACGCACCAAGACCATTAGCATAGCTATAATATCCCATGGCTACGGAAGCCTGGTTTACAGCACTATCTCCCCAGCCAATGGCTGTAGAAACATCGTTGGTAGCCAAGCTAAGCCATCCCATAGCCACAGATCCCCATCCCGCTGACCGGTTCTGTACACCCATACCTATCGATCCATATGCTGTTGCTGTGTTGAGGCTGCCCGCAGCAATACTTGCAGCTCCGGAAGAGGTATTGCTGCCACCTAAGGCTATACTACCAGAACCGGACGAGTTATTGCTCACACCAAGGCCAATGCTCTGAGCTCCGGTTGATTTATTGGTGGAGCCCATAGCTATCGCTGCCACCCCACTGGCATTGTTATATTGACCGGCAGCAAATGAATTGGAACCACTCGCAGTATCTATACCTCCAAACGCCGAACTAGAACCACCACTTGCTACAGTTTGATAGTTAGCAGCAAAATCCTGATTGGAAGTAGTTTTGGACTGATAGCCAAACGCGGTACTAAATGAACCTCCCGCTCTGGTACCCAGGCCAAAAGCTGAACTTTGATTGCCGGATGCTGTATTTTGCCAGCCGGCTGCAAAACTCTGGTTGCCGGAGGCTGTATTGCTGGCACCAAAGGCCGCGCTGCATCCACCATTGGCAGTCAGCCCGTAGCCCATGGCTACGTTGCCACCGGTCGCTCCGGTGATGGAAAAGTAAAAATTGGCTGTGGTCCCCGCAAAATTTAGATTCAGGCCATTCATCGTTACAGTCCTATTAGCGGTCAGCGTGCCATCAGAGTTATAGATATTTTTAGCGGAGATGGTAGCCGGATCTACCCAGCTGCCGTTTCCGCTCGCATCTCCCTGCAGGATATAGTTTGCGGTGGCGCCACTGGTCATCTGGAGGTTTGTGGTCTTGGTATTCCCTATTACTTCCAGATTACTAGTAGGGGTATTGGTGCCGATGCCCACTCCTGTAGCAGTGATGCTCATACCCAGCACGTTGCCCGTACCAGGTGCAGATGAGCCGGCGGCAGTAGTACTATTATTGAGGTAAAAATCTATCGCATTCAGGTTGCTGCTCACTGCGCTATTGTGTCTGGTAGAGATGAAATGCCTGAATCCGCCGCCGCCATATTGTATGGCAATGTCGCCATTGGCCTGGCCTGACACCAGTGCTGACCCGGATGTCCGCCCGGATAATAGCTCCAACGTACTCACACTAGACAAGGGGGTATTAGTATTATTGCCACGGATCAACGCATTGGCTCGCAAATCCATCAGAGCCGCTATACCTGAGAGACTCATTACATAAGTGCTGGTGGCCGTATTGTAAAAGTCGAACTGACCATTCCATTCGCCAAAGTAGGTATGATCACCCCCGCTGCCCAGAGAATATATGTAGTGATTAACGTCTGTACCGGCGAGATAAATCTTGTTAGCAGATGTGCCATTGTTATTGATCAGGTAGAGACTGCCATTTACATTTGCATTGCCATTCACATCCAGCTTGTATGCCGGAGCAGAAGTACCTATACCCACATAGGTGCCATCATCATAGATGATGCTGCATGTAGCGTCGGTGCCGTTAGATTTTAGTACGAGGTTTGGCGTAGAGCAGCCCACCGGCCCCGTAGCGCCTGTAGGTCCGGCTGCACCTGTAGGTCCCGCAGAGCCTGTCGGCCCTTGCGCGCCATTGGTGCCATTGGTACCTGCTGCACCAGTAGGGCCTGTTGCTCCATCTGCACCATTAGAGCCGGTAGGACCGGCAGGGCCTGCTGCGCCGGTAGGACCAGCTACACCTGCAGGACCTTGAGGACCAGTCGCACCATTTGTTCCATCTGCTCCGTTAGTGCCTGCTGCACCAGTCGGGCCAGCGACACCAGCGGGACCTTGAGGACCGGTAGCACCATCTGCACCATTTGTTCCGTTAGTGCCTGCTGCACCTATGGGACCAGCTACACCTGCTGGACCTTGAGGACCCGTAGCACCGTCAGCACCATTTGTTCCGTTGGTGCCGGCTGCACCAGTAGGGCCTGTTGCTCCGTCTGCACCATTAGAGCCGGTAGGACCCTGTGGACCGGTGGCACCATCTGCACCGTTTGTTCCTATAGGGCCTGTAGGACCCTGTGGACCAGTCGCACCATTTGTTCCATTTGCTCCGTTAGTGCCTGCTGCACCAGTCGGGCCAGCTACACCAGCGGGACCTTGAGGACCGGTAGCACCATCTGCTCCATTTGTTCCATTAGTGCCTGCTGCACCTGTGGGACCAGCTACACCTGCCGGACCTTGCAGACCGGTCGCACCATCTGCGCCTGATGGACCAGTAGGCCCTGTAGCTCCGCCACCTGCGCCTGTTGGTCCTGTGACGCCATCATTTCCATTAGCTCCTGTAGGGCCGGTAGCACCTTGCGGACCGGTAGCACCGTCAGCACCATTCGCTCCATTAGTACCTGCTGCACCGGTTGGACCAGCTACACCCACAGGACCTTGAGGACCAGTAGCACCTGCTACACCCTGAGGGCCAGTGGCACCATCTGTACCATTTGTTCCATTAGTACCTGCTGCACCTGTAGGGCCAGCTACACCAGCGGGACCTTGAGGACCCGTAGCACCGTCAGCACCATTCGCTCCATTAGTGCCTGCTGCACCTGTCGGGCCAGCTACACCTGCCGGACCTTGCAGACCGGTCGCACCATCTGCGCCTGATGGACCAGTAGGCCCAGTAGCTCCGCCACCTGCACCTGTTGGTCCTGTGACGCCATCATTTCCATTAGCTCCTGTAGGGCCGGTAGGACCTTGCGGACCGGTAGCTCCATTTGTTCCATTAGTACCTGCCGCGCCGGTAGGGCCAGTTACACCGGCAGGACCCTGCGGACCGGTAGCACCGTCTGCACCATTTGTTCCGTTAGCGCCTGCTGCACCTGTCGGGCCAGCTATACCTGCCGGACCTTGCAGACCGGTCGCACCATCTGCGCCTGATGGACCAGTAGGACCTGTAGCACCACCTCCTACTCCAGTAGGACCAGTTGGGCCTGCGACACCTTGCGGACCAGTAGCGCCATCGTTGCCATTCGCTCCGGTTGGACCTGTAGGGCCGGTCAAACCATCATTACCAGATGGACCTGTCGGGCCAGTAGCACCACCTCCTATTCCAGTAGCACCGGTAGGCCCTGCGATACCTTGCGGACCAGTAGCGCCATCCGCGCCATTAGCTCCTGTAGGGCCAGTCAAACCATCATTACCAGAAGGACCTGTCGGGCCGGTAGGACCTTGCGGGCCTGTAGCTCCATCTGCACCATTTGTTCCATCAGTACCTGCCGCGCCGGTAGGGCCAGCTATACCTGCAGGACCTTGAGGACCGGTAACACCATCATTACCAGACGGACCGGTAGGGCCGGTAGCACCACCTCCTACTCCAGTAGGACCAGTTGGGCCAGCGATACCTTGCGGACCAGTCGCACCATCATTACCATTAGTTCCTGTAGGGCCAGTAGTACCATCTAAACCATTCGTACCGTTAGCGCCTGCTGCACCTGTAGGACCAGCAACACCAGCGGGACCTTGAGGGCCAGTAGCACCGTCATTGCCATTAGCGCCCGTTGGGCCTGTAGGGCCAGTCAAACCATCATTACCAGACGGACCTGTCGGACCAGTGGCACCACCTCCTACTCCAGTAGGACCAGTTGGGCCAGCGATACCTTGAGGACCAGTAGCGCCATCGTTGCCATTAGCGCCGGTTGGGCCCGCAGGGCCGGTCAAACCATCATTACCTGATGGACCTGTAGGGCCGGTAGCACCACCTCCTACTCCAGTAGCACCAGTTGGGCCAGCGATACCTTGCGGACCAGTAGCGCCATCGTTGCCATTCGCACCAGTTGGGCCAGTCAAACCGTCATTGCCAGATGGACCTGTCGGGCCGGTAGCACCACCTCCTACTCCAGTAGGACCGGTAGGCCCTGCAATACCTTGAGGACCAGTAGCACCGTCATTGCCATTAGCTCCCGTTGGACCTGTTACACCGTCATTGCCATTGGCACCTGTTGGGCCTGTTACTCCGTCGTTACCGTTTGCGCCGGTTGGACCAGCAACACCAGCGGGACCTTGAGGGCCGGTGGCACCATCATTGCCAGTCGGACCGGTCACGCCATCATTTCCGTTAGCACCTGTCGGACCAGTTATACCGTCATTGCCGTTTGCGCCAGTGGGACCGGTTACGCCATCGTTGCCATTAGCTCCAGTTGGGCCAGTCACACCATCATTCCCATTCGCACCTGTAGGGCCAGTCACGCCGTCGTTACCGTTTGCACCGGTTGGACCTTGAGGACCAGCCGCTCCGGTACTACCCGCCGGACCGGTGGGACCGGTCGCTCCGCCACCTGCACCTGTAGGGCCGGTAGCGCCTACTATACCCGTGGCGCCTGTAGCACCGCGGGGTCCTGTAGGGCCTGTGGCTCCGCCGCCACCATTGCCGGCATAGAGCGCATAGGGCACGCTCATCATCTGATTAGTGCCCATGTCTGTGTAGTTAGTACCGCCATTTACATCTACTTCCACTTGTAGAAACTTAGGACCGCTGCCCCAGGCTACTGTACCGAGGTTGCCGCCCCCGGTACCGATCACGGAGTTGAAAAGTCCAAACTGATTGGTAGTCTGTGCGTGTGTCTCCTGAAATACAACAGTGCCCGTAGCGGTCTGGTCGTGGATAGTAAATCGGATCGCCACATGTGTATTAGCCACTACAGATCCGGCGGCATTGCGTACCACAGCCTGATAGTTGATGCCCTGAGGCGGCGCCTGTGCCAGAAGCATATTGCTAAACACTACAGACAGGATGAATAAAAGTCTTTTCATTGCTGGACGAGGGTTGAGGATTTGTTAAATAGTAAATATCAACGGTTTACAGGCTTCAAAATTAAAATGCCCACAACATCAATTTCCCTACAAATACACTACAAGGCAATTTTGGAAGTCTGGTCCTCTGTATATTTGAGGACAGAAATCACTGACCGGAATGAGACATGGCAAGGACATAGAAGCACTCGATGACATCTACGAGATGATCTGGCGCGATACAGAAAAAGCGCTGGAGCTGGCACAGAAAGCTTACAGAAAGCACCAGTCCCCTCGCCTCACGTACCCATCGGCCAAGGTCGAGATGCTGCTATATATTATCTATCTGGTAGTGACCAAAACACCGAAAGAGATCCTAGATCCATTACGGCTCAAAAACTACTTTCAAAAAAACGGTCACCATGCTGATGCAGCCCTGATCCTACTATGGACCATCCGCTCCTATGTGTCTAAGAGGATGCATGAGGAGGTCATACACCTGGATGCAGAATACGAAGAGAAATATGCCTCTATCGCCTCTCCCGTCATGCAGGCCGAGCGTATCCTGACCACAGGAGACTACAGGATGATGCGCGATCTCAACAAGGCTAATCAGATAGAGATGGCACTGCAGGCAGAGGCTATCCTGCGCGCGCATCCGGAGGCGGCAGCGTACTACAGGATCACACTCTCCAGCGTACTGCAATATAAGGCCGAAGCGCTAAGCCATACGGGCGATCTGGCTTCCGCTCATAAAGCTATCAACGAAGCGGTGCTGCTGGTAGATACTCCGGGCACCTCGCCTTATCATTCGTTTGTCTGTCATTACTTCAAAGGAAATGTAGCAGCTATCAATGGCCAGAATGAGGAAGCGCTACAAAGCTACATGCTGCTGGCTGACAGATACGGTGGCAATGCATTCTATGACCGGCTGCTCATGTATGTGTATATACAGATATTCAAAATGCTGAACGAGCAGTGGGCAAAAGCTACAGTAGAGGAAAAACCGGCACTCGTAGAGGGGCAAAAAAAGTACCTGGCCCTCGCTCATACGCTACTGAGCACACAGTCACGCCCCTATATCACTAACTACCTCAAGCTGACTGAGGCAAGGCTCAAAAGGGTATTGGGAGAATATGACCATGCGCTGTCCCTGCTGGGCCGGGCCCTCAGGCATTTCGCTAGCATAGAGTACACCAATCATGTGATAGATATCTATGAAGAGGTCTACCTCAACTATCGCGACCGCGCCGAAAAAACGCAACTGCCACAGCATTACCGCAAGGCAATGCGCACCCTGACCAAAATAAACAACCTCAATCATAAGTATAACCAGGCACAGGGCAAAGAGAAAATGGAGGCCCTGATCAATAAATATGAGCTACAGCAAAAGGAGCTAAACGAAAAACTACTACATCAGAAAATGGAAGCAATGAATAAAGAGATGCAGATGACCGCACTGAACCTTCAGGAAAAAGTAACAGTGCTGGATGAGCTGAAGGACTATGTGACCTCTCTGAAGAAAAAAGGAAAAGAAACCAATGAACTGATCCGCGCCATCTCGCGCAAGATAGATAGCGTGATCATCACCGAGCAGGACAAATCTACGCTGCAGCAAAAGATCAGTGAGTCGAGCGGAGATTTCATGACCATACTGGCTGACCGGTACCCTGACCTCAGCATGCTGGAGATCCGTATGTGTACCCTGCTCAAAACAGGTATGACCAATAAGGAGCTCTCCAAGCTATATGGCCAGAGCGAAAAGAGCTATGAGCAACATCGCTACCGTATCAAGAAAAAAATGGGTCTGGGTCGTGATGAAAAACTGGTACGTGTACTGAATCATATCACTACGCAAAAAGCCTAGTGCTGAAAAAAAGGGGATACGGTTTCCCGTATCCCCGCTCTTCCGGTAAGAAAAGTGAAAAGGTAGTTTTAGGCCTGGCTGATCAAAACAAAGGACAGGAGCAGCAGCACCTGCCTTTGTTTCGAACAAAACCATTACTCTGAAAAAACGCCGTATCGGATCACAGGTCAGTTATTGCTATTTTGTCACCACCACTTTGCGACGTACATCTGACCTGTCTCTGGCCATCAGATAGTATATGCCCGAGGCTATGTTTCTGACGGTAGCTGTATATGGTACATTGGCTTCTATTTTCATAGCAGCTACCTGTGCTCCTATACCATCTACCAAAACGAAGTCCCCGCTGACATCACACGTGATCACAAATGTTCCGTTATTGGGATTAGGGTACAGGTCTAGCTGGATCGTGCCAGCAGGTACTTCGTTTATGCCGGTGCACACCTTCAGTGTGATCGTGTCTGTGGCGCTGTTTGAGCACCCATTATTGTCAGTATAGCTATAGGTTATCGCATAGTTGCCCGGTGTACCGCTCACTAGTCCTATGGTATCATTCACTACTACACTACCACTGAATGTGCCTCCTGTAGGTATAGCACCCTGCAGCGTGACAGGAGGATAGTTGCCTAGACAAAATGTACTCTGAGGCAAACTGAAGGAAACATTCGGCAGCGGATTGCCATTGGCCAGGGTGACAGTGTCCGTCACATGGCAGCCGTTGACATCTGTAGATGTATAAGGATATACGCCGGGTGCGAGGTTACCGGCTTGTGCCGGAGCCAGCAGGGCGATAGCATCTATCTCTACCCAGTCACTGGCGGAGTCATTAGCTATATCCATCCTGACAGCATCTACTCTATAGGTGCCTGGTAGTGGCACCGATAGTATAGTAGCTACCGCTGAGTCCGCATGTGCATGCCGCTGGAATACCCTGTGCCAGATATGCGCAGGATACTCGCGCACGAAAACACTGTCTATATATCCAGGAGTATTGGTCACATATATCTCTACGCTGGTAGCTGCTACCGGAGTACTGTATCCCACTATTACTGTATCACGTTGGTCGCCGTAGTCAGCAGACGTCCATGCCGTCTGGATATCTCCATAGTTAGGATAGGTATTTGGCGCGCCCAGCAGCTGATAGGCTGACCAGCTGCCAGGGCTCGTATTATATTCCCGCGATTTATACAACACAGTATCTGCCCACTGCGGACCTGCCTGGTACGTTTGACCATTGAAAGAGATGGAATAGGCACCAGTAGAATCTTCTGTAAATAATACTGAACCATCTGTCAGGCCTATGCATGACACCGGATGCGAGACAGAAACGACTGGTACGGCCGGCGCATTTACACTGAGCGTAGTAGTGATGATCGTATCACAGCTCAATGTGTCTGTATAAGTCCCTGCCTGGCTGTAGGTGTGCGTACCCACTGCGATGTGCTGGCCCTGACAGACCGCAAATGATTGGGTAGGATGAATCACAGGCAATACTGAAACAAGCGCGGAATCTGTAGCTGTGCAGCCATTGGAACTGGTAGCGGTGGCAACGAATACGCTACTATTGGCCGGTGATACGGTGATAGCACTTGTAGAGTCTGCCGTGCTCCACACCACAGGTACCGCAGTACTGGCCGTCAGTACGGTGCTGGTGCCAGGGCAGAGTGTGATCTGATGTGGGGAAACCGTAAGCGCCGGTGATGGCTGTCCATCCGGTATCGTCAGGCTGTCAGTGTAGGCACAGCCGTGAGAATCTGTCACTGTAAAATGACTGACACCGGCAGAGAGATGGCCGATAGTGACCGGGCTCAGCAAACCGACCGCATCTATCTCTACCCAGTTGGTAGCAGTATTTGTAGCTATACCCATATTCACCTGATCGATGAGATATGCACCTGACAGGGGGATATGCAGTATGACAGATGCATATACGTTACTCTGCACAGGCTGGACCGCATACACGATATGCCATACATTAGTTCCGGCCTCCCTGACGGATACGGTATCTACCATACCGGTTGTGTATGTTTCATAGATAGCTATCTCACTGGCCTGCACGGGAGGATTGTATCCCAGTACCACTGAGTCCCTATGGCTACCATAGCTCTGAGGTGTCCATGAGGTGCCTATATCACCATAGCTGGGATAAGTGTTTGGCGCTCCCAGGAGCTGAGTAGCAGCGTAGCCTCCGGAACTGTACTGAGTACTATAGGCTACCACAGAACTCGCCCAGCTATAGGTAGTACTATAGGTATGACCACCCAGAGCTACCGTAAATGAACTGGCGCTATCTGCTGATATCTGTATCTCCCCATCAGTATAGCCATGGCAGGTCACTCCATGGGCAAGGGTATCCATATAGTTAAAATGGCCATTAATAAAGGTCACATCTGAAGTCACTATACTATCACAGCCGAATGAGTCTACGTAAGAACCACTAGTGGTATAGAGGTGACCATGAATCGTGATAGATGGCTGGCTACATACGCTATAAATATCATGTACCCGCGGTATAGTAGAGAAGCTGATAACCACATTCACTATACTATCGCAACTATATGGTACGGCATGTACACCAGATCCATGATAGGTCACTCCTCTGAAGGTCACGCTATCATATTGACAGATGGTGAAAGGATATGAAATAACAGGGACAGATGAATACTGTACAGACACGGTGTCTTTTGCCACGCAGCCATTGGTATCGGTGACCGTCACAGTAAATGTGCCTGACCCCTGATAGACCAGCGTATCACCGCAGCTATAGTTTGTACCGTCATACCAGAATATATCTTCCAGTGGTGCACCGCCTGTAGTGGTCGTACTCCAGTGATTCAGCTGAGGACCGCAGCCCTGTAGCGCGGGGTTGATCACAGTACTCAGGCCGGCACAGATGTTGGCAGCACCGTATTCGTACGCACCGATATCTGCTGTGCCGGTACGGGCGAAAACACGCTCATCCGTAGATGGAGCTACTGCATTATCAGCTGCATCGATAGCCGGGCTGGAGGCTACCAGCGCCAGGGTGCCCTCATAGCGCCCATTACCTCGCAATACTGTATCTAATACAGCCGTAGATGTACTGCCATAAATATTACCCGTCAATACACCTGTCAGGCTGGCGCCTATCGTATCTGCTATAATATTATGTCCATTGGCAGAGGTGTAGCCGCCAAAAAGGTCATTGCCGGCTGTATCTGCAGTATTACCTACAAATATATTATTGCTAAGAGACACCTGACCACCGCCATAGATGCCGCGCATTATAGCGCCGCCGCGTGAAGGGCTGTGATTGCCAAAGAAGGTGCTATTGCGCACGAGGAGCTTGCCTCCCTGAGGGTTGGAGATAGCACCACCACCGAAAACCACACTTGCACAATAATTATGTACGAAGGTGGAGTTAGTGATCTCCATATATCCGAAGTTATTGCAGACTGCGCCACCACCGCTCAGGTATCCATAGCCGCCGGTAGTGTAGTTGCTATCAAAGGTGCAATTAGTGATAAAAATAGTATCGCCATTATTGAATACGGCGCCCTCATCGGGAGAGTGGTTTCCTTTTAGCAGGCAGTGGTCGAGATTGACCGTGATACCGCCTGATCCTACAAAAACAGCAGACCCAAAAGCGCCCACTGCATTATTCAGAAATGTAAAATTGCGGATGGTCAGATGCGTGCCTGCCGGCACGCTTTGAAACCAGGTCGTGCCCATCTGGGCAGACATATCTTTAGGCCCATTGATCTCTATAGAGGTGGCAGGTACAGGATCTACGTGGTATGGTCCATCTACGTTGATATTGCTGGGTGTACACACATTGATCACGTGAGGGTGTCCCGGTGTGGTAGGATGGGTGTTGGCATCAGCTATGGCGTCGTGCAGCGAGCCGGGTCCCGTGCCGGCGCGGGTGACGGTATAGGTATTGGCAAATGCCAGGCTACCTATCATCAGCCATGCGAGGGTAAAGAATAACTTTCTCATGTAATTGGTTTTGGTTTATAGCTCAAAGCTATGCTCCGCCACCCCTCACTTATAATTTATGGTATCAAATGCATCAGAAAGGTGATGAGATGCATAATCCTGACAGGTCAGTCCAGGGCAAAACTAAGTGTAAAGACGGCGCCGTTGTCGTTTTGACTCGTCAGCGTACCGCGTAGCTGCCGGGTCAATTCATTTACGATACGCATACCCAGTGTACGGGTAGAGCGCAAGTCAAATGATACAGGCATGCCAATACCATTATCTGCATACCTGATGGTGCACAGGCTGCTTGCGTCTCTGCTCACGGCTATACTGATGGCGCCTCCGGCTTTGACTATTCCGCCATATTTGATAGAGTTTGTGATCAGCTCATTTAGTATCACACCCAGCGGTATGGCGCGCTCCATATCGAGGGTAAGGTCCTCAGGGCTTACGGAGACATTCACTGCTATAGCTTGCGCTCCAAAGACCAACTTCAGGTCAGCACATAGCTGCGTGATGTAGTCGGCCAGATGTATGGCCGACAGCGCCTCCTGGGCGTATAGCTTCTGATGGATCAGCGCGATACTGCGTACCCGGTTGTGGCTTTCGCGCAGGGCTGCAGCGGCATTTTCATCTGACATCGAGTTGGCCTGCAGGCTGAGCAGGCTCGATACTATTTGCAGGTTATTCTTGACTCTGTGATGTATCTCGAGCATCAGTGTGTCCTTCTCTGCTGCTTGTCTTTCTATCTGTTCCTTCTGCGTCTCCAGTAGTTTATTGGCGCGCTGACTATTGCGATAGCTGCGTACTACTATCAGGATGAGCAGGACCAGCAGCAGTAGCCCCGCTGCCGCTACTATGATGATCGTCTTCAGGTTGCTGTTTTCACGCGCCTTTTCTTTCACCTGGTACTGTACCTCCAGGTCGCGCTGCGCCATCTCTGCCCGTAGCTGCATGTTTGTGGCATTCTGGCGCTGTGCATCATTGAGCACACTATCGCCCCATCGGTTATACTCCCGGTAGTACCGCAGAGCGAGGCCATCCTGCCCGCGCTGATGTGCTATGTCACTTAGTGTCTTATTAGCTTCTTTGATATAGAGCTTAGCGTGATATTCTGTTGCATCTTTCAGTAGTCGTCCGGCATATTTTTCTGCGAGGTCTACGTGACCACTCTTCGCATACAGCCTGCTCAATAGATCCAGACCATTCATCACATTCATTGGCCTTTTGATGCTATCCATTACAGCTACTGCCTGCAGCAGGCATTTTTCCGCATCCTCTGTCTTGCCCATCTCCAGGTAGATATCTCCCATACTGGTCAGGGAGGAGGCGTGCTCATAGTTGTTTTGTCCATTCCGCCGGGCCATATCTCTGACCACGGTGAGCATGATCTCTGCAGAGTCATCCTGGCCTGCGCGGTGGTATTCGCTGGCTATATTGGCTGCTATTAGTTCTGCAAAACCCCAGTTCTTCATACTCCGGGCTACTGCGGCAGCGCGCTGATAGTAGCGGATAGTGAGCATAGGGTCGCGCTCCAGGGCATCATATACTGAGGCGATGTTATTGGAGATCGTAGCTATCATCCGGTCATTTTGACTCTGCTCTGCCACCCGTAGTCCCTCCAGATAGTACTGCAGCGAGCGGTCATAGTCGCCCATGTCCTGATACATACCGGCCGTAAGGCTCAGGCATGAGGCTTCATAGAATCCACTACCAGCCTTTCGCGCATAGCTGACCGCTTTCTGATAGAGCTCCATCCCCTCGGCTGGTTTGTTTTCTATCACGCGCACCAGGCCCATAGTACGGTATCCATCGGCCAGCAGCAGCGCATCACCGTGAGAGAGGTTTACCTCCTGCTCTGCCAGTATCCATGCCGAGTCGTTTTGTATAAACTTCTTCTCCCAGGCCATCTCGCCATAGATGCGTGCGCGCGCAGTGTCAGAGTGCGCAGCCGACAGCCGGGAACCGAAAGACACAACCTCTGCACTCTGTGCATGGCATGTGATCAGGCATAGCAGCGATAGCCCAAATGCGAGGGTGTAGCGAGCGGTCATGATGTCTCAGGATACAAACTGCACACAATCCCGGCGGGATGCAAGTTTATGGTATGAAGTGCAGCGATATGGTGATGACAGGTATACAGCATATCACTGTATGCGCCTTATCCTGTCAAAAAGGTCATCCTTGTAGTTGCGACTCAGGGGTATTGTAGCCTTGCCTATAGCCACCTCCGTATGACTAAGAGCATCCACTTTTTGCAGATGTATCACATAGCTTTTGTGCACCTGCATGAAAAAATCTGTAGGCAGATTAGGCAGGAACTCGCGGAAACTGGAGCGGATAATATGTTTTGACTTATCGGTCACGATATGGATATAGTTGCCATCGCTCTCCAGGTAGTGAATATCGGAGATGTTCAGCTTGATATATTTCGTATCAGTTTTGACAAAAACGCTTGCATCTATCTGCCAGGGAGAAGGTGTGGTGGCCACAGCCTGCTCCGTGCCGGCAAAATTGGCCAGAGCCACTTCTATGCAGGTATACAGATCCTCCTGGCCGAAAGGCTTGACCAGATAGCCGTTTGGTCTGAGAGCTGCCGCATGGGTGACAGTAGCGCGATCTGAGTGAGAGGTGATGAAAACAAAAGGTTTGTGATATTTATCGCGCACGAGCTGAGCCAGATCAAGACCTGTGCGGCCGGAGCCCAGCTGTATGTCCATCAGGATGAGGTCCGGATGCTGCGATTCGAGAGCTGCCACGGCGTCATCATAGCTATAGGCGGCAGGCAAAACTTCATACCCGATCCGCATCAGCATATCGCTCATATCCATGGCCACGAGCGACTCATCTTCTACTATCAATATCCTGATCTGCATATCAGTACAAATACCTGATAGCTAATATAAAAACAGTTCATATCAGATCGTAAGGAAAAGAAAGATTTATACCGGCAGATATCTCAGCGGCTTATCCCTCGCGGAAAACATCCTTCATCCGGTCAAAGAAGCCTTTCTCTCCTTTCTGTGGTTGCGGTTTGAAGTTGGGAGACTGGCGCAGCTTTTCCATCAGTTTTTCTTCCTCGGCGCTGAGCTTTTGAGGCGTGTAGATATTGACTATGACCAACTGGTCGCCTTTGCCATAGCTATTGACTGATGGTACACCTTTGCCATTCAGACGGAGCACTTTGCCTGCCTGCGTGCCGGCAGGAACTTTGATCTTCGCTTTGCCATCCACTGTAGGTACTTCTACATTGCATCCCAGGGCTGCATCTGCAAAGTTGAGGTACAGATTGTAGATCACATTCTGGCCGTCTATCTCCAGGTCTGCGTGCTGCTCTACCTCTATGGCGATGATGAGGTCGCCCGCAGGGCCGCCCTGCTCACCGGCATTACCCTTGCCGCTCATAGAGAGCTGCATACCATCCTGTACACCGGCAGGGATATCTATGGTCAGTGTTTCTTCACCATACTCTGTGCCCAGGCCATTGCAGGTAGTGCATTTCTTGGTGATCATTTCACCGGAGCCATTGCACTGCGGACAGGTGGTGGTAGTCTGCATCTGACCAAGTATCGTATTGGTAGTGCGGCGCACTACGCCATTGCCACCACACATAGTACACTTAGATACCGAGCTGGCATCTTTGGCACCTGTGCCATGGCAGGTATGGCACTGCACATGCTTTTTAACCTTGATCGTCTTTTTGGCGCCATGTGCTACCTCGGCCAGAGTCATACGCACGCGAATGCGCAGATTACTTCCCTTGCGGCCTCGCTGTCGCTGGCCACCACCATTACCTCCGCCGCCAAAGAAACTCTCAAACGGGTCAAACCCACCGCCGCCACCGCGGGCATTGCCAAAGATGTCGCCGAAATTGCGGAAGATGTCTTCCACATTCATTCCGCCACCGTGGAATCCGCCACCCTGGCCCATATTCTCGGCCGCATGGCCATACTGGTCATAGCGAGCTTTCTTCTGGTCATCACTCAGTACCTCATAGGCCTCCGCAGCTTCTTTGAACTTTTCTTCTGCGGCTTTATCGCCCTGATTGCGGTCAGGGTGATACTTCAGCGCTACCTTGCGGTAGGCCTTCTTGATCTCCTCTGCCGATGCGCCTTTGGCTACACCCAGTACCTCGTAGTAATCTCTTTTGCCTGCCATATACTCCCTCCCGGAGATGAATGATTAATAATTTTATTTGCCCACTACCACTTTTGCAAAGCGGATGATCTTATCATTGAGATAGTAGCCCTTTTCTACCTCATCTATCACCTTGCCGGCCATATCTGGTGCCGGTATCTCTGTGATAGCCTCGTGCAGCTCCACATCAAAATCTTTACCTTTTGATTCTATAGCCTTGAGGCCTTTGCCTTCCAGATTGCGCACGAGCTTGTGATAGATCAGTGTCATGCCCTCTTTGACGGCAGCCACATCAGATGCTGTTTCCGCAGCCTTGAGCGCTCGCTCAAAGTCGTCTATCACAGGCAGCAGCTCCTTGATCACATCCTTGCTGGCC
Source organism: uncultured Chitinophagaceae bacterium (assembly GCA_964537475.1). Lineage (GTDB taxonomy): Bacteria > Bacteroidota > Bacteroidia > Chitinophagales > LD1 > UBA1941. Next base: position 174,613 of record CAZIBY010000003.1, read on the forward strand.
GTCAGGATCAGCTCCAGCCTTTCCTTTGCGTTACGCTTTTTGAAGTTGTCAAAATCGGCATACAGGCGCAGGTGCTTATCCTTATATTCCTCCAGTTGCTTCTTGAGCGAGGCGATCTCCTCATCGCGAGGGTCTACTGTAGCGGCATTGATATCATCCAGCACTCTCTGGGTATCCTCGTGAGAGAGAGTTTCGTCATTGGCGCCATCCTGCGGTAGCTCCGGGTTGTGTTCTTTATTTTCTTCCATATCAGGCATAATATTCCGGCGCAAACATATCAAAATACCTGCCAATGGATAAGAAAAGACATTTTGTCAGAAAAGCTAAAGATCAAGCTTCATTCCTGTCGTGATCCATCCTGGCCGAGACATAAAAAAAGCCTCCCTACAGGGAGGCTTTGACATATCCTTAATAAAATCTTAGTTATTGCCTTCAAAGTTGAGGCGGTAATCCTGCACCTTAGATAGTTTACGCAGCGCATCTTGAGCAGCGCGTCCCTTTGACATGGCCATCTGCTGAGCCATCATGACGGCACGGGTCAGGTCTGTAGGTGCCGGCGGATCGACACCGCTCACCTTTTGTACTGCGTATACGCCCTGATTGCCGCGTATAGGTCCGGACAGCTTGCCCTGAGCTATATATACGCCGGCTGCTACGACAGCAGGCTCGATACCTGTAGGCAGATTCGGATTGGCAAAAATGCTGTTTGGAGCATCCTGCGCTTGCTTGCCCAGTTTTGTGGCCAGGTCATCGATATTAGATGCCTTAGCGTCAGATATCTTCTTGGCCAGCAGCTCATACTTCTTCTCTTTTAGGAAGGCCATTTTTACCTGCTCCTTCACTGACTCCAGATCAGGGGTGCCTTCGCCATTCACAGACTCCAGGTAGGCTACTACATACTTGCGGCCATTGACACCTGTGCCATCGTCCACGCTCTTGATAGGAGATACATCGCCCCTCTTGGCATCAAAGGTCCACTTGACCAGCGCACGGCCGCTGAGCTGATTCACATCATAGCTCTCCTTCGTCAGGTTTGGTACAGTCTTGACAGCAGCAGGATGAGCTGCCGCATATTTCTTCCACTTGTCTTCTGTATTGTTTGCCTGTACGAATTGTGTAGCATCGCTGTAGACGTTAGTCTCTGTCTCCTGGCTAGGAGCCAGCTGGCGTGTGAAGTAGGCCACCTTGATACCCGGCTTGCTTGGCTTTTCTTCTACTATTTCTACGATTTTGATCAGATTGTTTTGTGCATCGAGGTATTTATACGGTTTGCCTGCTACACCATTGTGGAATACGATGCTCTTGTAAAATTCATCCTTGGTCGGATCAGTAAATTTGACCCAGCCCACCATGCCACCTGCAGCCTTTGACGATGGATCATCACTGTAGGCAGCAGCCATAGCACCGAAATCAGCATGCAGAGAATCAATAGCAGTGTAGACGCTGTCTATGACAGCCAGCTTTGCCTTTTGGTCTGCTTCAGATTGTACATTGGCAAACGAGAAAACGATCTCTTTTACCTTCACCGAGTCAGACATCATCTTCTTACTGGTGATCTTAGCGAATTTGTACATGCCATTTTCTACGTACGGGCCGATCACAGTCTTGACTGGCAGGTCAAAGAGTGAATCTGCTACCGGCGGAGCCTGAGGATTTGGCTCACCCTTGATACTGTACAGATCATATAGCGGCGTCTCAGAGTAGAGTTTTACGAAGAGTGAGTCGTCAGACTTGGTAGCACCTTTTGTAAAGTCATCCAGCTTGTCAGTCAGTGACTTAAGGGCGGCTGCAGAGTCTACAGCAGAAGGGATCACGTCAAACGCTACATACTGTATGGTACGAGACTCTTCAGTAGTCTTAAATTTAGCAGCATTTTTGCTCAGGTATTCCTTCAGGTCGCTGTCGGCATACTTGATCTCATTATCATTTACCTCTGAGTATGGCAGCTCTACGAATCTGAAGTCGGCAGTTTTGTTTGTCTCCTCATAGTACTCTTCAGCCATCCACTTAGGCACATTACCTATGCTCTTCATGATCAGCGTATTGTACTTAGACTGCAGTTGAGACTTTTTGACCTGCTTTACGAGGTTGTTCCAGAACTTCCGTTTTGCACCTGGCTCCTGGCCTTTCTCGTCCACGTTCAGATTTTTGATCCAGCCGTTGAGACCGGCTACATCTACGGGATTATTACCAAAAAGCTGCTGGCGTATCACGGGGTGGAGGTTTTCCGTCATAGTGAGGGAAACCATCTCATCATCAGATACTACCACACCTGTCTTGTCAGACACATGCTGCATGACGATATCATTCACCATGTCATTCCATGTCTGTTGGTTCATATAGTTGCGCTGCACATCATTCAGGTTGATGTGGTTTTGTGCTTCTACATTCTTTACATTCTCAGACACCTCGGTGCTATAATCATTGTAGGCTATGGCCCGGCCATCTACAGATCCTGCATCAGTACCCCTGCCCGGGCGGAGCACGCTGAACTGGTCATTGACTGCTACACCGAGCAGGAAAAGCACAATACTCAATGCGATAATACCTACGAGAATGCCGGGACGTTTTCTGATCTCACCGATTATAGCCATACTAAAAGTCTATTATGATTTTATTTAAAGGGAGCGCAAAATAAAGTTTTTCGGGTGAAAAATGAAAATATCCACATTCACTACGGCATTTTAACCCCAAAACCCCGAAAAATAAGGCTTTTGCCATGTGCACAGCCGATACTAATACGCTGCCAGCTCAGCCAATTTGGCCTTAAAGCGCTCCTTAGGCAGAAAATTCCGCTCCAGAGAGAGCGCAAACGGTACCGGCGTATCCAGCGAGGCTACCCGCATTACCGGCGCGTCCAGGCTGGTAAAGAGATGCTCTGATATATATGCTGCGATCTCGCCACCTATACCACCCACCAGCGTGTCCTCGTGCAGGACGATCGCCTTGCCCGTCTTGCGCACTGATGTTTCGATGGCATCCTTATCATACGGTAGCAGGGTGCGCAGGTCTACGATGTCGGCATCTACGCCAAGTTCTTTTACTGCTTCTCTGGCCCAGAGTACCCCTAGGCCGTAGGTGATGATACTCAGTTCATCGCCCTCTGCAGCCAACGCTGCTTTGCCGATAGGCGTCGTATAGTAGGCGTCCGGCACTTCCGTCTCTATCTCCGCATTGCGGTAGAGAAATTTATGCTCAAAAAACATCACCGGATTGGGATCATTAATCGCTTCGCAAAGAAGCCCCTTGGCATCTACTGGGTTGGAAGGGTAAACAACTTTTAGCCCAGGTACGTGCGTGAACCACGCTTCATTACTCTGCGAGTGGAATGGTCCCGCACCCACACCGGCGCCTGTAGGCATGCGGACTACTACATCCGCATTCTGCCCCCAGCGCCAGTAGGATTTTGCCAGGTTGTTGACTATCGGATTGAAGCCTGTACTGACAAAATCTGCAAACTGCATCTCTACCACGCTCTTGACTCCCTTTACACTCAGGCCGAGGGCGGCGCTCAGCACACCGCTCTCACAGATAGGTGTATTGCGCACGCGGTCCTTGCCAAACTGCTCTACAAAACCCTCGGTGATCTTAAAAACACCGCCATACTCCGCCACATCCTGACCCATGATCACGAGGTCAGAGTGCCTCTCCATGCTCTGGCGCAGGCCATCGCTCACGGCGTCTACTAGGCGTTTGTTGGTTTTTCCTCCGGCGGCGGTTACTTCAGTATAGCTGTATGGTTTGTAAACTTCTCCTTCTTCTTTGGCTGTATCGGGTGCCACCTCGGGCTGCTTATCCGCTGCGTCGAAGGCCGTGCGTACCTCTGCGTCCATCTCTTCTCGGAGCATGAGCGGATAGTCCGGCGACATGATGCCATTTTCTATCAGCCAGTTCTCATAGTTGGCCACAGGGTCTTTTTTCTCCCATATTTCAAAGAGCTCTTTCGGCACATACTTCACCCCGCTCGCCTCCTCGTGACCACGCATACGGAAGGTCATACACTCCAGCAGCACCGGGTGTGGATTTTCGCGCATCTCAGCAGCTAGCTGATTGATAGTATGATATACCTCCAGGATATTATTGCCATCTATGGTCAGTCCTTTCATGCCGTAGCCTATAGCCCGATCCGCTAGTTGCTTGCAGCGGAACTGCTCATTGGTAGGAGTAGACAGGCCATAGCCATTATTCTCTATCAGGATGATGACCGGCAGGTCCCACACGGCGGCGATATTACAAGCCTCGTGAAAGTCCCCTTCGCTCGTACCCCCATCACCAGTGAAGGCTACTGTGATCTTCCTCTCCTTTTTCAGTTTACTGGCCAGCGCAATGCCATCTCCCAGGCAGAGCTGCGGCCCGAGGTGCGAGATCATCCCTACGATATGGTGCTCATTTGTACCAAAGTGAAAGCTGCGCTCGCGCCCCTGAGAAAAGCCGTTCTCTTTGCCCTGAAACTGCTCGAATAGTTGCTGCAGATCGCAGTCGCGTGTCGTAAAAACGCCCAGATTCCGGTGCAGCGGGCAGATATACTCATCGCTGTACAGCGCTGCCGTCACGCCTACTGAGATGGCCTCCTGCCCTATACCGGAGAACCACTTGCTCACACGGCCCTGACGAAGCAGTTTGAGCATACGCTCCTCTATCACGCGCGGCTTGAGTATCCTTTTATAGAGATCTATCAGCTGCTGATTGCTGAGGTTTTTTCTGTCAAAATTCATAATTAATAGACTTGAGTATTGAGACAAGAGACTTGAGATAACTAGCAGGCTATCTTATCTACCCTGCGCTGATGGCGTCCGCCCTCAAACGGCGTATCGAGAAAGGTATCAACCATTTGCTTTGCTTCTTCAGTAGAGATAAAGCGGGCAGGCAGGCAGAGCACATTCGCATCATTATGCTGGCGGGCCAGCTCAGCTATTTCATTTTTCCAGGCTATGGCGGCGCGTATCTTTTCGTGCTTATTGGCTGTGATGGCTACACCATTGGCGCTGCCGCAGATCAGTATGCCAAAATGGGCCTTGCCGGACTCCACCGCATTGGCCACCGGGTGGGCAAAATCAGGATAGTCTACAGACTCTGCCGAGAAGGCCCCCAGATCATCTACCTCATATCCTTTCTCCAGAAGGTAAACGCGAAGTTCTGATTTGAGGTCGTATCCTGCGTGGTCGCCACCGATAGCTATGAGCATAGTGTGTGATTTGAGGGCGAAAATTACGAAAATAGATGGCCGCGGCAAGCAGTTATATTATCTCCTTCACGCCGGGATTGACGCGGGCTGCCACCACTATACTCAGCTCAAAGAGGAAATAAATAGGAATCGCCACGATGGTCATGGTAAACATATCCGGCGATGGCGTGATGACAGCCGCCAGGATCAGGATCACGATGATAGCATGGCGACGATAATTTCGCATGAACTGGGCGGTGATGATGCCCATTTTGGCCAGGAAAAATATGATCATAGGCAGCTCAAATATGGCTCCCGACCCCAGCATCATCATGGTCACAAAGCTGATGTAGTTATCGAGCGTGAACATATTGCTCACCTGGCCGCTGATCTGGTAGCCATAGGCAAAGTTGAGAGAGAAAGGGACGATAAGGAAATAAGCAAAGGCCACTCCGATAAAGAAAAAAACCGAGCTAAAAACCACGATGCGGCCGGATTTGCGCGCCTCGGTCTCAGACAATGCAGGACGGATGAAACGCCAGATCTCCCAGATGATATAGGGGAAAGAAAATACCACACCCAGTACAATAGATATCTGTATCTGCGTCATAAACTGGCCAAAAAGCTCCGTATTCATGAACTTGATGTCCAGCCCGTCGAAGCAGAGTCCCTTGTCCGGACATAGCAGCGGAGAAAACTTGCAGAGCAGCGGCCGGATCGTATTGCTGAGATGGCAAAGGACGCGATAGGTCAGGAAGTCACTCTTGACCGGGCCGAAAATGAGCCGGTCAAATACCCAGGAGCTTTTGTAGAGCATCACGCAGGTCACGAGTATGACTACAATAGCTGCGCGGAAGATATGCTGCCGGAGCGCATCGATGTGGTCAAAGAAACCCATCTCGGCCCCATCATTCACTGTATTCTTATTTCCAAAAAGGGCCATCTGTGGTAGACTGAAATATTCTGGTGGTAAAAACCGCCCGCAAAATAGGCAAAGTCAGGCAGACTCGGGCAGTTTAACACCGTTTAGGACGGTTGGCTGAGCGAGATATTGCTATTCCTTCTCTGTCTTGACTTTCACCTTGCCGGTGATCTTTTTGATCACATAGTCAGAGAAGTCCTCATTTGCCTCCATGCCGTTACCATAGATGATCTCTTCCGCCGTAGTGATCTTGACAAATGCATTGGAGTAGAGCACCTTTTTCTGCTCATCCCATATCAGCTCTTCGGTATTGAGCTTTTCTCCCTTGGCATTGATCACTTCCACATTCTTGCGCGCGGTCATGATGCTGGAGCTCTCTACCGCAGAGGCATAGTCGGCCACCATGGTGGTAGATACCTGCCCATCTACCGAGTAGAAGGAAACCTTGATCCCATCAGAAAACTCCATGTACGGACGATCGGTATTAAACCGGGTCAGCGTTTTGGCTTCTGCCTTGATCTTGATCTTGCCGTGGTCAGAGTAGCGGATCGTCACATTTTTACCTTGCTCTATCTGCGTATTGGCCCGGGCAGTGACCAGCCTCGCCTCCTGCATATCATTTTTGCAGCAGGGCAGCAGTACGGCCAAAAGCAAGGCAAACAGACAAAGGCGGACAGGTAGCATCGCGGCCAAAAGTATAAAATAGCACCGGCTCTCTGCAACCATGCCGGTGATTTGGCATTTATTGTCAGGTCACTATGCTGTGGAGCGGGATATTTTAGCTTTGCCCCCGGTGAAAAATAAACGTGCCATCTATCTTCTGCTCCTGGCCAATTCGATATCCGGGATCTCTCAGGGCATCTCCATGCTTGCCATTCCATGGTACTTTATATCGGTGGTTCATGACGAGGGTCTTTTCAGCCGGATATACTTTGTAGTGACCAGTATCTCTCTGGTCTGGGGCGTGTATGCGGGCACACTGGTAGACCGCTATGACCGCCGCCGTATATTTCTGGCCATCAATGTAGCGGGCATGCTTATGCTCGGCTCTGCGAGCCTGACCGGCTACCTGCATGGCACGACTCCGTGGCTGCTGGTAGCGCTTGCGTTTGCTATCACAGTATTCATTTATAACATTCACTTCCCCACACTATATGGCTTCGCACAGGAGATCACGGCCAAAGAAGACTACGGGCGCGTGACCTCTCAGCTGGAGGTGCAGGGCCAGCTCACGTGGACCATATCGGGTGGTCTAGGCGCGCTGCTGCTGAATGGTGTACCCGGGCATTTCAATTTCTTTGGTAGTAATATCATAGTACCTTTCTCCATAAGGCCGCTCAGTATTTATGAGGTTTTCGGTATAGATGCCGTCACTTATGCCCTGGCTTTCATCATCATCTATCAGATACGCTCCATCGCCGTGGCAGACCGCACCATAGATACAGACCCACTGATCACGCGTATCCGCACCGGGATGTCCTACCTCAAAAAGCACCCGGTCATCTTTCTATTTGGCAATGCGTCTCTCTTTATATTCCTTACCATCATTGTGCACAGCACGTTGGTCAATCCTATCTATGTAGACCACTACCTGCACCGAGGGGGCGATGTCTATGCGCTCTCAGATATGGTCTTCTCTATGGGTGCTTTGCTGGCGGGCTTTGTCACTACCAGACTCTTCGGGCAGCGGCGTATCATACCAGGGTTGATCGCTTTATTTCTTGTAGCTGGAGGGATGTACTTTGTGCATGTATATAATAATGTGCTGAGCTGGTACTATCTCTGCTACTTTGTGATCGGCTTTAGCAACTCGGCTGCTCGGGTGCTGCGGGTCACGTTCCTATTCTCTCATATCCCCAACGCTGTGATAGGCCGGACTAATAGTGTCTTCTTCGTGATCAACGTAGCCATGCGCCTCCTGCTCACCGGGCTCTTTGCATTGCCGCTATTTCATCAGGGTATCAATATCATCTATGCCAATGCCGTGATGGGCGCTATATGCATCACCGGTGGTGTGCTGATCTGGCTGCAAAAGGGCGATCTGGAGAAGCTCCATGAGGTACATCAAAACTGACAGCTTTTCCAATTTCAGCAGATATTTTCCGTCTTTAGCATAAGATTTGCATATCAAGGCTGACATGAAAAACTTCATTCTCAAATTATTTATCAATTCCATATCGGTATTTGTCCTGGCCAAATACATCCTGACAGGCGGCGTACATGTAGAGAGCTTTGGCTATGCAGTGATCGTGGCCCTGGTCCTGGCGCTACTCAATGCTTCCATCCGTCCGCTGCTGGTCCTTTTTACCTTGCCGGTCACGGTGCTGACTCTCGGCATCTTTATCCTGATCATCAATACTGCCATGATACAGCTGGCTGCCTGGCTGGTGCCCAATGGCGGCTTCCGGGTAGATGGCTGGTGGTGGGCTTTCTTCTTTAGTATATTATTATCGTTTCTTAACAGTGTGTTGGAACGATTTGTGCGTAATACCACTCAGCCGTCGGCACCTGATAATGGCGTGCAGATATTTGACAAAGACGGCAACAGGATAGCCTAAGAGAGATCATTAAACTCTCCTGAAAAAATCCTGTCCTATGGAAATAACCGGAACTTATATACGTTTAAAGCGAAAACAATGACTACAATGAAATATATCCTGATAGCGGCTATCGCTATGATCACTATGAGCAGCTGCAAAAACCTGGTACCATACTCAGACGCGGTAAAGACGAAATATAATCTGAACGATGACCAGCTGAAGCATATACAGTTTTATGTGTCAGACCCTATCGTGCTGCAGCACAAAATAGCTGACAATGGCAGCACTCAAATAGCGGACGGCAAGATCAAGATCATAAACGGCGAGAAGGTGGAGGAGGTCATCATCCGCAGTGGTACACCCGGCGTACTGGTACGCAATGATGATGGCAAATTTGAAGTCAGCTTTGAGAGGGGGGATGACCACTTCCTGCGCTTCGGTGCCAATCCGGGCCGTTATAATTCATACGTGCTGCTGGCCAGCGACTGGAAGGGCAAAATAGGTACCGTAAACTATGCCGGCAATAAATACTATACCTCGCCGGAGAGCGCCGATGCTATCCTGCTCATAGATATCCGCAAGATAGCCAACTACCAGAGGGATGAGCGCGTAGCCAAGGGCCGAAAGGTTAATTAAGACTACTCTATAAGGAAAAGACAGTATCCCGCTTATATCCATATAGCGGGATTTTTTATTTGGAACGTTTTGGAAAAAACAGCATAAATCTCTAATATTCACATTAGAAACATAGCATATCGTCTATGTTTCATTATTTTGGTATTGTAGAGACAATAGTCGGCTTATGTCCTTGCTCAGATCAGTTTACAATCTTGTTTTTTCCTCCGAAAAAGAACTGATCCGCTACGTCCGCTCTGCCACCGGCATTATACCATCTAATATCAAGCTCTATCAGCAGGTATTCAACCATCGCTCGCTCTTTGGCGACGCCAAAGACAACAATGAGCGCCTTGAGCTGCTGGGAGACTCTGTACTGGATATGCTGGTAGCTGAGTTCCTCTACAAGAAATACCCCTACAAGGAAGAAGGCTTTATCACCGAGCTGCGCGCCAAGATAGTCAACCGCAAAACACTAAACGAGACCGCCCAGAAGCTAGGCCTGCTGGACAAGATCAACCTGAACAAGAAGATCATGACGGGCATGCCAAAGGATATCGGTGGCAATACCTTTGAGGCATTGATAGGTGCGCTGTATCTCGATGCCGGTTTTGAGCCGACGAGGCAGTTTATCTTCAAGCGGGTATTACGCGACCTGATAGATGTAGATGACCTAGAGATCACAGACGTAGACTTCAAGAGCAAGATGTACCACTACATCCAGCGCGAGGGCAAGACAATAGAGTTCAAAGCTACCGAGGAGCAAAACCGCAACCGCCGCAGCTATTTCATAGTCGCTCTCGAGATAAATGGCCAAGTAGTAGCCAAAGGCGAAGGTTACAGCAAAAAGGTAGCCGAGCAGAATGCGGCTATGAATGCGCTAAAGGAATTAAAAGAGGTGTAAACGCTATTGATCCTTCAGTTGCCTATCTATCAACTGTTCATTCCTAGAAAACTTCCACGTGCCTGCTGATGGGTTGATGTAAAGATATCGGGCATACCCACCCCAGCTAGTTTCATATTGGTAATGATCCATTCGCATATTTGCGTGCTTTCTGATAAATATCGACTCGTGCAAAACTGCTAGGTCACAGGAGCTTGTTATCAATGCTCCTGTATCATAGTCACGAATTGTGCGAGCACCTATCAGAAACATCGCAATTTCATCTGCCTGTGGTGAGTCAACGGGATGAGGATTATTCAATAGGCCTTTCATAAGCAGGAAGTTTTCCTTCCATCTTATTACTGCCAGGGACATATCACCTTCATACATCAGCATGTTCTGGTAGCACTGTTCTATTTCTTCTTTATCTCTGAGGCAAAAATATATTTGCGTGTAGTAATATAATATACGCAGACTATACTCTTGCTTAGGACATTGGTTATCTGAAGAGAGTTCCATCAAAACAGCGATGTACTTTGGATCATGAAGCACAAGGTCCTCATCCTGAGACAGAAGAAACATATCCTCGTCATAGCCCCATTTTCTTACATCTTCAGCGCCAAGCTGCCCCTTTTCCCAATCCCATTCTTTCATATCACTATTTTCGAAGGAACGATACATCTTTCTATTTCTTTTAGGAAATCAACTGCATTATGCAGGATATAAGAATTAAGCAGCTTTCTCCTCCTTATTAGCCAGTTGGCCACAGGCGGCGTCTATATCCTTGCCACGGCTACGGCGTACTGCAGCGTTCACACCATTATTGCGCAGGTGCGCTACGAAGGCATCGCGCCTGTCCGGTTTAGCTCGGCGGAGGGTCACTCCATCCACGTTGTTGTACTCTATCAGATTGACAAAGGCAGGCACCTGTTTGGTCAGCTCTATCAGATGGTCTGCATCCTCTATTGAGTCATTGAAGTGATCGAAAAGAATGTACTCAAAAGTTACTTTATTGCCGGTCTTGTCATGAAAGTAGTTGAGTGATTTCACCAGCTCAGGCAGTGGATTAGAGCGGTTGATATCCATGATCTGGTCGCGCTTTTCATCAGTGGCAGCGTGCAGAGATAGCGCCAGGTTGAAATTCATATCCTCATCTGCCAGGCGCTCTATGCCGCGGCAAATGCCCGATGTCGAGACCGTGATGCGCTTCTGAGACATATGCAGCCCAGCAGGCGATGTGATCAGCCGGATGCTCTGCATCACATTGTCATAGTTCAGCAGCGGCTCGCCCATGCCCATATAGACGATATTGGTCAGCGGCCTGCCAGTGGTCTCTATCGCACGCTGGTTGATGATCACCACCTGATCATAGATCTCTCCAAAATCCAGGTTGCGCTCCCGCTTCAGCATGCCGGTAGCGCAGAAAGTGCAACTCAGAGAGCACCCCACCTGTGAGGAAACACAGGCTGTATTGCGCTCCTGGTCAGGTATCATCACGCCCTCTATCATTCGCCCGTCAAAGAGCTTCATGCCCAGCTTCAGTGTGCCATCCTTGCTCTGCTGCATGATCTGCTCACTCACCGCGCGCAGCAGGTATCTTTCTTTCAGCTTTTCACGTAGCGGCTTGGAGAGGTTGGTCATTTCATCAAAGGACCGTACCGACTTCTGCCAGAGCCACTCATAGACCTGCACTCCGCGAAACTTAGGCTCGCCCATCGCCACAAAGGCAGCGGCGATGTCCTCCTTAGATAGTTTGCGTATATCGGTCAGTGTGGTGCTCATGGCGCTGGCAAAAATACTAAAAACAAAGACGGGTCCCTATGAGGAGACCCGCCTGTATCATTTATAACGGTTGTGTTATTACTTCTTAGGAGTAGGAGCTGGCTGAGTAGCCGGAGCCGGAGTAGCAGCCGGAGCAGCGGCACCTGGCTTTTCTTCTACTACGCCATTGATCTGGAGTACTTCATTGTTGTTCTTAGCGTTAGATGTTACTGTCACAGTCTTTGTGAAGTTGCCCAGACGGTTAATATCATAGTGTACCTTGATCTGGCCTTCCTTGCCTGGCAGGATAGCCTCCTTAGGCCAATCTGGCACTGTACAGCCGCATGAGCCATGGCAGCTGGAGATGATCAGCGGAGACTTACCTACGTTCTTAAACTTGAAGTAGCGGGTAGAGTTGTTTTCATCACCCTTTACTACCTTACCGTAGTCTATGTTCTTGGTTTCAAATTTGATCTCAGGAGCATTTGGGTCAGCAGCCGGAGTGGCTTCTTGCGCGTGAGCGAAGGCGAATGTACCTACGGCGGCGAGCATTAGGATAAGCTTTTTCATTTTGTCTTTGATTGTTTTATTAAAGAATTTGATTGCGTGATGATCTAAACAAATCTAATGCCTTTTTGCATTCAGACAATTGCCACCACTTGTTTTATCTGCTATATTTAACAAATCTTTATGAAATACTGTAATCTATGCTATGCCCTCTCAGATGTACCTATGAGCCTTTGTTTATCTTCATAGAGTGAAATACAGGCTGTTATTCTTCTTTTATGCTTTGTCGCTGCTACTGATATGGATATGGCAGCAGGTTTACCACCTGCCGTTCATATTAGTACCATTGCATACCGTAGTGATGATAGCGGTGCATACCGGCTCCCTGGTGGTCATAGCAGCGGTAGCCACATGGATCGGCTCGCGCTATGCATCTGCCACGCTGCTGGGCTTGTATATTGTGAAAGTGCTATTCTTTTATGTGCTCATCTTTGGTAGTGTGCACTTCTGGGGAGACATCGTGACCGTCCGTATCCTGGGCACATATTTCAGAGACATTGATGGCTTCCTGCGTTCATTGCCATTTTCATATAGAGAGGTAGCTCTCGCCATCGCAGTATTTATAGCTACCCCATTAGTGGCCTGTCTTATCTTATCCAGGTATATACACTCGGCACTGACTGATCTCTGGTCTGCCGTGATGGTGAGACGCCGGGTGCTCATAGCGCTCCTGGCTCTGGTGGTCATCACCAGTCCGTTGTTGCTCCGCGCCAAACGCTTCGCTCACCTGCGTGGTGAGCCACTCATGGTCATGCTATTCGATCATATGTGGGGGGTCAAAGACAATCCTCTTTTTAGCCAGCGGCGGATCCATGCCGGCTGGGTAGACACGAGGACGCGAGACAGCTACCGCATGACCGAGCACATCCCTGCACCTAAAAATGTCATTCTCATCATAGTAGATGCGCTGCGCGCTGACCATCTCTCTGCATACGGCTATAGCCGCCATACATCGCCCTATCTCGATAGCCTTATCCGGTCCGGTCACGCCGTGCGGGTAGACAAATGCTACTCTACCTGTGCCAGCACCCTCTGCGGCGTGACCAGCATCCTGCTATCACGTGAGTGGGAGGACTGCGCGGTGAATGGCTTTAATATCATCGGGCTGCTGCATGATCAGGGCTACCACACTTATACCTTTATATCCGGTGCTCACAAGGAATGGTATAATATGGCGAAGTTCTACTCAGATGACTGTACCATGTACTTTGATGGCAAGGACTCCAGGAAGTATTATTTCAAAGATGACAGGGTGCTGCTGGAGGGGCTTGACAAGGTGCCTGCGAACAGCGGCACTCCCTCGTTCTTTTACCTGCATCTGCAGTCCACGCACGAGACCGGCGCCCTGCAGGATCGCTATGCTGTTTTCAAGCCCTATAAAAAGAGTCTCGCTACTCAAGGCATGAACGGACAGGCGGCGGTAAATGAATATGACAATAAAGTCATGCAGGCAGATGATATTATCCGCCAGCTCATGCAGATGCTGGGGGCCAAAGGCTTTCTGCAAAACAGCATGGTGGTCATCACTGCAGATCACGGTCAGGGCCTGGGTGAGCATGGTGTGTCTGGCCACGTAGACTGGCTCTATGACCCGCAGACCGCCGTGCCGCTCATCATCATAGACGACAGTACGCAGGTTTATCAAAACAGGTCACTGGCCAATCACATAGATATAGCACCTACCATAGTGGACAGGCTCGGCCTGCCCGCGCCATCTACCTGGCAGGGGAGGTCACTATTATTGCCGGACACTACGAGATACACCTTTCACGAGACGGGCAAAGATCAGCTGGAGACTGGCAGGGCTAAATACATGATACTATACAGTCCCGGCGGCGGAGGCCGGCACCTCTATAAATACATTTACTCCACCGCCCCCTGGAGGGAGGAGCTCTATGACATAGCCACTGACCCGCTGGAGCTACACGATATAGCGCCGGAGCAGAGAGCGTTTATCATTACACATTTCCTGCACAAAGCGATGCCGGAGTCAGAGCAGCTTTACGACACCACTAATTTGCGTACCTTTGACAAAAACCAAAACTAATGGATACGACATCGTATAGTCCCGCCGAGATCAAACTCGCTCAGTCTACCTTTATCAGCAAAGTATATTCATGGATGTCTCTCGCCCTGCTCATCACAGGTGCGGTGGCCGCCTATATAGCCAGCTCTGATGCGCTCCTGGAGAGCATCGTGGGCAATCGGGGTGTATTTTATGGACTGCTGCTGGGTGAGATAGCTCTCGTATGGGTCATCTCTGCTGCTATCAACAGGCTCTCTGCTACTACAGCTACTGGTCTTTTCATACTATACTCGGTCATGAACGGCCTCACGCTATCTGTCATCTTTCTGCGCTATACGGCCAGCTCCATAGGTACCACTTTCTTCGTCACCGCAGGTACCTTTGCTGTGATGAGCGTCTATGGCCACACTACCAAGCGCGACCTGACCAGCTGGGGCAACCTGCTGCTCATGGCACTCATAGGCCTGATCATCGCGTCAGTAGTTAATCTCTTCTGGCAAAACTCCATGTTCTACTGGATATGTACATATGTAGGGATTCTGATCTTTGTAGGCCTCACAGCTTATGACACACAGAAGATAAAAGAATATGGCGCACAGGGATTCGGCGACTCAGACAGCATGCAGAAAGGCGCACTGATAGGCGCGCTCCAGCTTTATCTGGATTTTATCAATCTCTTCCTGTATATCCTGCGCCTGCTGGGCAATAGGAGGAACTGATCAGGTCTCAGACTTCGTAGTCGTAGCGCTGATTATTCGCCTTCAGTATATCTACCAGTGACTGCTTGATGTCGCTGGCAGCTGATATACCGTCCAGGCGCTTTTGTATCACGTCAAGCATTTCACCTACTGCCGCTCTGGCCTGCTGCTCGGTGAGGCCGTAGTGCTGAGCCATCCAGTTATAGTCGAAATCTTCAAACATGATGCGCATCCTTTCCTTCCACACTCCCATGCCATAGACAAATATGAGCGCAGCAAAGCCATCTACGCTCACCTCTCCACTCAGCATGGGCAGAGAGAGCAGCACCAGTACACATAGGCATGCATGGCGGTAGTCTTCTTCAAAATCCTGCCTGCTGTAGCCTTTTACACCTTTCGCAAGCAGGCTCCCATAGTATTTGTTTTTTGAAGCTTCTTCTACCATTTTCCGATGACTCGATATAAGACTTAGCACCAGAAAATATGCGAGATCAAAAGCAGCCCGGCCTTGCCTTGTGGCTTGCCAGTCTATCATCACGTAGCGTCCGTCCGGCGCTACCGGAAACATCATATTACCGATGCGCGAGTCACCATGCAGTACGGTTTGTCGCTGGTTCATCAGCGTCCAGCTTTTTACCAATACTGTGCGTGCAGATGTGCTCCAACTGCCAGCCACCAGAGAGTCAAAAAAATAAACTGTGATATCATCTATCGGCAGTACCCGCTTCATGCGCTCAGCTGTATCGCCCCAGTACCGGGCGTGTAGCGTAGCCAGCCCGTCCAGTGCCATGTCCAGGTGGGCCTCTGTGAGATTGTCGTAGGCTGCCTCACGGTATTCTGTATCGCCGGTCATCAGCTCTGTGACCAGGCATAGATTGCCTGTGGCAGCAGAGACTTTTGAGATAAAAACCCTTGGCGCTGGGATAGCGTCCTGCCGGATAAAGTACTCATTGAACCAGCTCTCTTTGATGTGGTTTAGCTGGAGATTAAAAATTGTCTTGTTCCAGACGGTGCCCATGCTAGGTGCAAATTTTGCAAAGCACATGAGCGTCTGCTCCAGGCCATCTGAAGTATACGAGATCGCTATTTTAGCTGCATCGGATCGGAAGATATTAGACTGATCCATGGGGGTCACCGTGCACGTAGCCACTACAGCGTCAGCCGGCAGGGCGGCATTCTTTTTCAGCTCTGCTAGCAGCCAGTCTTTGCGTCCTTGTAGCTGGTCCACGTCACGGGGGAAGCTCAAAGGGAAACGCAATTTTCTGTCCAGCCAGGCCAGTATAAAACTAATGCCGACCACGGGCAGGTAGATAGCCCAGGCCATATATACGCGCATGGTGATCGAAAAGGGTCTTTTCATTTTTCAAATCTAATAAATGGTCCGGCGGCGGCGCTATGACGCCTGAGGCACCGCCGGAAATAAAAAAGGCACATCAAAAAGATGTGCCTTTATACCAATAGTCAAATGTATTACTGTTTCCGGGGCTTCAGCGAAGCGTAAGCGTAACCCGCTACACTCACCAGCAGCATGATAGCTCCGCCATCTATAGGGGCACCGGTACTGGATGGTGGTGGTCCACCGGAACCAGATCCGCCACCACCACCCGGTGGCTGGCCAAAGATGGTGCCTGTAGCGACTATCATCATCACTACAAACATGGTCTTGAGCATTTTGCTTTTCATATCTGTATTTACCTTTTTGTGTTACTGTTTAGCACTTATCATTACCTTCTGCACAGTCACCTTGCCATTTTCATTCAGCTTCACTATAGCATACCATGGCTCATTGGCAGGCATTTCAAACTCCGTCTTTTCGCTGGTACTCTTCAGCTGCGCTACTGTCTGGCCTAGCAGGTTGGTCACCTCTACATCTGCTGCATTGCTGTTTGTGCGTACAATATATACCTTGTTTTGGTAGGCGTATATACGTGCCTGATTTTCAGGGGTTACATTTTGTACACCCGTAGTAGTAGTGCTGGCTGATTTCTTGAACACGACACTGTAGCGGCCTGTATAGTATTGGCTGGCAGCCAGGTGCAGCACCGGTACGGTCGTGCTCAGGTCGGTCAGTATGCCGCTTTGGTTGTCCTTGAGATAGGCAGTGAGGCCATCTGTATTGAGCTCGGTAGCTGTGAGGGTATAGTCGCCTGCATCGGTTGCCGCTATCTTCAGTGGCAGTACAGTGGCCTCGGTCAGCTGGTCCATTACATTGATGGCCATTTCCTTGGCGGGCATATCAAAGCTGAGGTATACTGAGCTACCTGCGGCGATCTTCGCAGCATCATAGCCTGCGTCATAACCTGTAGTAGCATTAGCATCGCTATAGCTTACGATCTCATCAGAGTTGCCGGCACCTGTCAGTGTCAGGCGGATCTCGTCAGCCTGCGGGCCGCCTGCTGTCTTGAAGAATGGCGACGCAGTAGCCGCTACACGCACGGTGTTGTTTACACTGATGGTATTGGTAGCAGAGGCGAGTACCATAAATGCCTGCGTAGAGCTGATCTGGTCGGTAGCGCCGTTGGTGCCTACGGTACCGTTCCAGGTAGCCCAGTTGCCGGTATATTCTCCAGTAGCCTGGAAGAGGTAGGCAGAACCATCAGTTTTGCCGGCGTTCAGTGCCTTCACAGCATTCCATGAGATAGGAGATGGATATGGGTTGCCTATCAGGTTCCAGCCATCTGCAGACGGATTGCTGGTGTTTGTCTTGGTGATCGTGGTAGACACTGTGCCGGTGCCCGGTGTACCTGTGGTAGTGATAGTCAGCGGTGCCGTATAGAGGCGGGCTGCATAACCCCTCATAGGAGTGAGCGGATTGGTGCCTGCAGTAGAGCTGATAAAGCCGCCATAGTAGTCTGTAGTAGGTGAGTTGGTAGACTCACTGTAGTACTGCAGGGTAGGATATGGAGAGTAGGCATACCAGCAGTTGACACCGTTGGCCCCTGTCACTGTGAAATCTGCAGCCCAGTCTGACACCTTGGCATTGGATACAGGTGAGCTGATATCGCGATAGCCTACAGTGGCATTTGGTACGTAGCGCTCTACGGTCAGATTGCCTGTCCAGGTGCCTGCCGTACCGCTGGTAAAGTTATCGAGATAAGCTGTTCCGCTTCCGGTAGACTTCAGCGTCACCACGCTACCACTTCCTGCTGTTACATTGCCTCGTGTCAGTACCAGTGCAGTATTGACACTGACAGTACCACTGATGGTGGTAGTACCGGCTGTCTTATTTACAGTCAGGGTATTGAGTGAGGTATTGCCTGTCACGGTCTGTGCCGTAGTGCCGTTCAGCACCACGCTGCCTGCCCCTGAGATCGTAGCTGCTGTGGTGGCGCCGCCGGTCCAGTTGCCGCAGAGGCTCAGTGACTGGCCGCTGTTTACTGTGATCTGCGCCCCTGATGATATGGTCAGGTTGCTGACCTGTGCCGATGCTGTGAGCACCGGATATACATGGCCGCCGCTCACGGTCTGTACGATAGCCGGAGTAGAGCAGCTGTTTGGTACAGTGCCGGATGTCCAGTTTGACGCGGTGAACCAGTCAGAAGTATTGCCTATCCAGACATTGCCGGCAGGTGTCAGTGTGAGTACCATAGAGTCTACTACCGCACCTGCACATGGTGACAGTGGGTTCACTGTGAGCGTGATGGTCACATTGCCGGTCTCGTTGGTAGCCGGATGGTAGGTAGGTGTCAGCGTAGCAGTGCCTGTCAGTGAGCCCGCGCCGTTGCTAGACCAGGTGTAGCTGCCGTAGTTGGTAGCTGATCCACTCAGAGTGTATGTAGCAGTATTATTGATCGTGGCTGTAGGAGTTGAGTTGGCTGTCGCGGTAGCAGGTTGATTGACAGTGACTGATGTGGTGGCTGTAGATGTACAACCTGATGGATTGGCCGCTACCAGTGTATATGTACCGGAGGCCGAGGCATTAGGCACACTGTATACAGCAGATGACAGCTCACCCGATGCTGCAAAGGTAGGGACGCTCACACCACCCGATGGTGTAGCCAGCAGTGTGCTGCTGCTGCTGTAGAGTACTACAGTCACATCATCCAGGGCGATACCCATATCGCTGCCGGCATCGTTCAGGTCTGTCCAGCGCAGCCAAACAGAGGAGCCGCTTGCCAGCGGGGTACCCAGGCTTACGGTGCCTGTCACTAATGATTGATTAGCATTGCCGTTGAGCGCAGCTCCTGCACCGGTACCACTGGCTACAGTAGATGTATAATCGAGGGCAGTTACATTAGTATATGAGCCTGAGCCAATCGCCACCGCAGATGTGCTATAGGAGAAGGTCAGCGAGTTTGCTACAGCTCCTGAGCCGCCGTCGCGCCATTGTTCGCCTGTATATTGTATGAAGATCCTGTCTATCGGAGCGCCTGTGGTATTGGTCAGGTGCAGGCCATAGTTCAGCGTTCCTGTACCGCTCGAAGCCAGAGAGCCCAGAGCGCGGTCTGTAGATGATGTGCTACCAAAATTAAAGAGGTTACCCGAGTTGCTGGAACCTGTGCCCAGTACCAGGCCGTTGGTAGCGAGGTTGCTGCTGCTGGCATACCAGCCGGGTATGGTGGAGTTGTCTGTCCAGGTCACAGAGGTGCCTGATGATGGCAGGCTGTTAAAGTTTTGTTGATAGATCTGTCCGGATGTCGCAGTGCCATTGCTCCACTGATAGGTCATGAAGTTTGAACCAGTAGCGGTTAGAATGAGTGTATCGCCCAGACAGATCGGACTATTGCTGGAGCCGCTCACTGCCGGCAGCGGGTCTACTGATACAGACAGGGTGCGCGGTGTACCGGAGCAGTTGCCATTAGTAGGTGTCACGCTGATGGTACCTCCGGCAGAGCCGGCGCTTACAGTGATAGAGTTAGTAGATCCTCCGCCAGTCTGCGACCAGCCGGATGGGAGGTTCCAGATATAAGTGATGCCGGATACATTTGTCACACTATAGCTGATGCCTGCAGCGCCTGTACAGACACTCGGGCTACCGCTGATAGCCGATGGCTGAGATGGGACGGTGACCGGAGCTACGGTGAGCGTAGACGCAGGGCCATCGCAGGTGCCGTTGTTGGCTACTACACTGACAGTACCACCAGTGGTGCCGGTAGTCACAGTGATAGAGCTGGTATTGCTGCCGGCAGTTTGCACCCAGCCTGATGGCAGGGTCCAGGTGTAGGTCATGCCTGACACGTTGGTCACGCTATAAGTGATGCCTGCTGTAGATTTGCATGGCGCCGCCGGACCGGTGATAGCAGAGGGCTGCGCAGGAGGCGCTACACCAGTACCATCGGCAGAGACATCTGCAGGCAGGGGTGCACCGCCGCCACTGACAGGTATAGTGCCTGCATAAGATTGTACCAGCGTCGGAGAAAATTTCACATAAATAGCCTGGCTGAAAACGCCACCCCCCTGCGTGATGGTGAGGCTGCTGGTGTAGGTACCACCCGCAGTAGTACTGAAAGTATACCCTGTCAGCGGGCCTACAGTGATATCTGCTGTGGTCAGGCTCACGCCCGATATGGTAAAGCTATTAGGGCCACCAGTACTGCCTGTACACACATTACCGAAAGAGCTAAGTGTGCCGGAGGTCAATATCGGAGAAAGAGATGTAGTAAGGAAGGACTTCTCAGGACCATAATAAGTACCGTAGGCAGTAGTCACGTAAGCATGATAGTAATAGGTAGTACCTGAAGAAAGGCCAATCAGGCTGGAGGTAAAGGTGCCGCTGCTCATATTGCTGCTGGTCACCTGCGTGCCGGTACCGGTAGTGAAACCACTGGTAGTACTATACTCTATACCATATGAAGTGAATGGGCTGCATCCTGCACCAGTGACAAATCCGGTATCTATGGCCGAGGAGGTCGTGATAGTGCTGGCACCGCCAGTATTTACAGTAGGTGCTGTATTGATAGCTGAGCCTGTGGCCGCTACGTTGATAGAGGTAGCACCTCCGCCGCCTACTACTATATTACCATTGTATGATTGAACTAGCGTAGGAGTGAACTCTACGTAGACTTTCTGGCTGTATGCGCCCCCACCCTGGGAGAGCGTGAGAGAAGAAGTATAAGGACCGGCATAAGAAGTAGCATAACTGAAACCGGTCAGTGCTCCTACCGTCACATTAGCCGTAGTGAGGCCTACACCTGTGATAGTGAAAGAGTCCGGACCGAATGTAGTGTTGATACAGTTAGAAGTACCAAAGCCGTGCAGCGCCGTAGCACTCAGGTAGGTAGATGGCAGTGCTGTAGCATTAAACTGGATATTGTCTATCCGGTTATTGCCCGATGCTGAGGATGCGCCGGTAGGCGTGAGGCGGAGGTAGGCATTAGTGGCATTGTCCAGGCCGGTGATGGTACTGAGAGTTTTTGTACCAAAGGAGGTTGGTATAGAGCCTATGGCCTGCGCAGTCGTCCATGTAGTTCCATCCGTACTGTATTCCCAGGTCTGGGTACTAAATCCCGTGCTGGTACCTTGCGTCGCATAGCTGACCACGAGATTCTGATAGCCGGTCATGCTGAATTTGAAAATTATATACTTCCCGTTTGCAGCAGTACCTCCCGTACCACCTACTATGGCCAGACAGGCAGGGCTGGTGGTAGTAATAGCAAAACCGGTACCGGCATTGGTAGCTGTGCCGGCAAAGGAGGTCACTTCGTTGCCGGAGGTGGCAGTGACCCACGTGCTAGAGCCGTTGGTACCATTCATATAGATCGTGCCCGATCCAAAATTAGCCACATAGGTGGTGGGAGCACTAGGCGCTGCAGCCGCAGCTGTGCCTCCACCACTGGTGGTCTGAAAGTCCCAACCCGCCAGGAGCGTCTGTGCACTCAGGTACTGGGTACAGGCTAAAAAGATTACCGCTAAAAATAAACGTGGAGATAAGTACTTCATATGTAATAGGGATTAGAGCGCAAATATCTGTAAGAAGTGTTAAGGAAAGATGAAGCGCCGTCGAAATTTCAATGAAAAGAAGTACACAATTCAGTAACAATCAGGCCTGTGTGTCTGTTGATTACACAGAAGCCGATATATTGGCTGACAACTATCATCTAGGCCAGCGCCTGATTTCTGATTTTGATCAGACTGATTATCTCGGTCAAAGGGAAGGCGGGGTTTTAACAGTCGGTGGTGGATAGGCTGATACATACCCACATTTTCGCGGGCATCAGAGTGATTTGAGAAAGGCGATGAGGGCGTCCCGGTCTGCCTTGTTCAGCTGGGTGACATATGCTTTGGCACGGGCGGCCTCGCCGCCATGCCACATAATAGCCTCCATCAGGGTGCGTGCCCGACCGTCATTGAGGTAGTGAGGTGGCGAGGCGACCCGCTCATAAAGGCCTATACCCCAGAGCGGTGGTGTGCGCCACTCGGAGCCGGTGGCCAGGTAGTCAGGCCGGCCATCCTCCAGGCTGCCGCCCATATCGTGCAGCAGCAGGTCTGTATAGGGGTGTATGCGTTGGTTTGAAATAGCCGGAAAGCCCACATCAGTCCCCGTGGTCAGCGTCTCTACATGGCAGCGATTGCAGGTAGCGGCTTTAAAGATCGCCTTGCCCTGTAGTACCTGTGCATCGGTCACATCTCTACGCGCTGGCACGGCGAGTGTATGTATATAGTAGTCCAGTGCATTCAGCACACTGTCCGGCATCTCGGGGTCATCCTTCAGGCCATCGTCCTGTGGCTGGCCATAGCTGGTCTCTACCGGGGCCAGACGGGTGGTGATGCCGATGTCATTACTGAGCGCCCCTGCCACCTGGTTTAGTAGGCTTGATACGTTTGCCTTCCAGCCGAAACGGCCTAACCGCGTACTTTTCGTATCCGGGTCCCAGACATAATTAGGCCTCCCGCTGATACCATCCTGATCGCGGTCGTCAGGGTCTGCATTGGCCAGGATATCACTCTCCGGCACTGCCTCCAGCATACCCAGACCCATGACCGGTAGCGGCACGCGGGCTGACATGAGGTAGCCACCCGGCAGTCCTGTATAGGTATTGGTCAGGGTGAAAACCGGCTTGCGTAGCTCATAGGTCTCTCCATCAGGAAAGGAGTAGGTCTGATAGTTGAAAGTTATATTGACAGTCGCCTCCGGCTGCTTGCCTATGGGAGCCTTGTCCTCTATCTGCAGGCCGAAGCCCGGTACCGGCACCGGCCCTCCGTGCTCGTCCACACCCGGCATACTGACCCGTATCAGCAGGGCAGACTTGGCGCCGCCGGCTGTCGGCTCTCCATTGGCGTCATTGTGATGGCAGGAGGAGCAGGAGACATTGTTGTACAGCGGCCCCAGGCCGCTATTCACGGGAGCAGGAGCGGTCACAAAGGTCGCTTCAAATTTGCTATCGCCCAGATCGTGCAGGGCAGCCTCTGCAGCATTCAGGCCGGGATACGCATTGCTAAATGCCCGTGAAGTCGCATCAAATACAGTATTAACACCGCCACTCAGCCTCTCGTCATATCCTGCATCAGAAAATGCTTCAGGCTTGCGGCACATGGTCAGACATAGCAGCACTAAAAACGATACTATGATCGCTGCCGTCCTGCCTCTGTATATGTCAGATAGTTTCACTCTTGCTGTCTGATTTACTTTAGTCGTGTATATTTTGAATCACCCAATTGTCCAGGTCATTTTCCAGCAGGGACTGCAGCGTAGCCAGCTTAGCCTGGATGGCCATGATCTGTGTGCGCTGGGTGTAGATCGCCACTTCATAGTTACTGTTGATCGTATTGAAAGAACCCACAGCATCGTAGATCGCATTGCTGATCTGATTGTCCAGAGACTTATTGCTGGCAGCGACGAGCTCATGCAGGCTATGGCCAGTTACACCATTATAGGTACAGAAGTAGACATTTTTGATGCCCTTTATGTTATTGGTGAAATCTGTAGTAGAGTTGTGAGAGAAGCTGGACTCGTCTAGTGTGGAGTCTGCCTGTCCATTCTGGCCTAGTGGCGTTTCCATTTTGCCCGTGCCTACTTCTCCACATATGTCTGCCATAGCAGATACCACAGTATGAAAAGCCGCCTTGCGTGTAGAAAATGCTGTACTTCCATTTCCCGCTTTCTTCACTTCTGTCGTGTAGTTATTTGGCTGGGTGGTATCCCAGCTATTGCGCAGTGTAGTGGTCGTATTAACTATGCTCTGCGTGAGCGAAGTCATGTAGGCCATCTCACGTGCAGACAGGCTATCAGCGCGCTGCTGGCCTCCTACACCAAACAATGTATACTCAACTGCGTGAAACCCTTTCAGGGCATCTGGCAGTGCATTGATATCTGTCAGGGTCAGGTTATTGCCACTGGCCAGCAGTGAGTCTAGCTGGGTGCGGTCCAGCGGCCATGTATCCAAAGTAGGATCGTAGCTCTGGTCCTCTACCGGGCCGAAGAGATAGGCTTCGCAGTTTTCCCATGGTGCACGGGTCAGGCGCCAGGCATTCTGGGCAGCGGCGAGACCAGCATCTGTGGGTGATGCACTGAGAGTAGCTACCGCCTGCTGGAGCAGTAGTGCATTAGCTTGCAACTCTCTGTAGTTTGGATTGACCAGCACATCGGCAAAGTCACGCAGCACATTTTCCTCGGTAGCTGTACCGCCCTGGGTACTGACGGGAGGTATATCACTGGTCAGGTTAGTATTAGTTTCGGGCTTTCTGCAGCCTGCCGTGAGCAGCGCTACAATGAGGATGGCTAGTGGGAGTTTTTTCATGTTTATCTCTGTTGTATATGGTTGCTATCTATTGTCATCGTAGTGTCACGAGTTTCCCTATTTATACTTTTCGCAGACTATCACGCTACCCATCAGCGTACATTTGATCAGATGCGCCGCCGGATCACAGATCTTTTCCACTTTGACCCGGATGATCCATTTGCATGGGTCATCATCTCTGTCCTGCTCATAGCGCTCCTGATACTGACTGCAGATGTAGCTGTGTGGTTCTTATTTTGACAAAGCGATTTCTCTTTTACGCTTCCGGTTTGCCTCTATCATCTCGAGGTATTCTATAGCCTTATTCAGCTCACGTATCCGGCGCTGGTAGTGCATCGCAGCATCGGGGCTCACTATCATGCCGGGCACACCCTTGATATTGGCCTCCAGTACTGCACGGGTTTTGCGCAGCACCTCTATGGGATATGTCGTCTGGCTCTTTACCATGGTTTAGTCTTTTGCTATGACACCCATCCATACTGCTGCGCCCAGGGCCAGCCAGGCCAGCCCTTTCAGCAGAAAGAAAAGAAAGACAGCTATACCTGACCGCTTCAGCCAGCGCATCCTCTTACTCTTCTTCTCATTTTCTCCGGCAGTATCTTGTATCATCTGGCCAGTACAGAGTATGTTTTGAAAGATGATCTCATCGGCGGTTCCTTGCCTTCCTGTTTTGCTTTGGCTATATCTTCAAACCCTCTCTTGTGGCCCTCTCGGAAAGCTTCTGACCCTGTCCAGGCCTTGAAGGAAGCCTCGGAGTCCCAATAGCTCACGATGAGAAAAGAGCTGCCGTCAGATGGCTTCAGCACCTCCATGCTGCGAAAGCCCGGCATGGTATCTATATGATGCGCGCGCGTGGAGAAGAGCTCTTCAAAGCGGGGCTTGTAGCTCTCATCGCAGTCTATATAGTTGATGGCTACAAAGGAGTGCTGTGTCAGATCGGTTGTCATGTTGTACGTATTTAATATTTAGTCAAAATGAATGATCACGTCAGTTGCGTTTACAGTGGTAGGATACTTCTTGAGATTGTACTCTGCCGGTCCTTGTGTCACTACACCCTCTCGGTCAAACATGCTGCCATGGAGCGAGCAGGTAAATCCATTGCCCGTAGAGGTGAGCGGATTGTCAAAATGGGTACACTTCAGCAGCAGTGCCGAATAAGTGTTGTCCTTTTCTTTGCGTATAGCCAGGTCATACTCCAGCCCACGTATGGAGGTGATCATCACATCTGACGCGGCAAACATGCTGAGAGGTATGGCGGCTTTGTGGTCTTTTACCTCTGCCTTGTAGATAGGTGTGTGCGAGCAGGCTGCCAGCTCTGTGAGCATCCAGCCTGCAGTGATGCCTATACAGGCCTGGCATGTCTTTTTGAGAAATTCTTTTCTTTCCATGATTAGAAGCTATATCCTACACCGAGGTTTAGAAATACGTTACTCTGCTGGTATGGTAGCGCCACCGGGCTGGGGTTGAATACCAGCGCGGGGTTTTGCGGACCCGTATGCAGAAATCTCAGGTCAGCTTTGATGATCACATTGCGGATAGGCAGGTAGCTCAGGCCGGTCACGATGTGCTGCTGGTCCAGTGTGCCATCTATGATACCGTTTTCCGGTATCGCAGCATTCATATTGAGCCGCTCGTAGCGTACAAAGGCAATGAGCTGGTGGCCGTCTGCCTTTCTGATCTCAGTCAGCAGGTCGTAGCCCACCTCTGCATAGGCGCCATATTCTGTCAATGGCATGTTATTGGCGTAAGCCCTGTTGATAGAAGCTGCTGCCGGCATATGCACGATCACGCCGAGTATCTTGGCTGTAAATCCCCGCAGGCGGTACTGCACATCTGCTTCACCCATCATGATAGGTGAGCCAAACATACCTGAGGTGAGCTGCAGACTGTCTGCCTGGCGTGGAGCGGCACCGACAGAACCGCCATAGTAGCCGCTGAGCTGTGCTCTCAGTCCACCTTTATTGATCAGGAGTGCTGCTGTGACAGCTACATTGTTGAAAGACGCATGACGCCCCTCAAACATCGCCTCGCGCAGGCCCGTACCATGCTCATAACCGGCGGCGTTCAGTCCATTGACCAGGCCCAGCGACCACGAGAGCGGAAAGCGCTTCATAGTACCATAGTAGCCTATGCCTATCTCCCGCCAGGTAGACGGGATGATAAAGGTTTCTACCTGATTGCGCTCATTGCCATTAAAGCTGGTGGGCAGGTGGTTTTCATTCAGCGTGCCGATGCGCGGCAGGAAGAGGCCCAGTACAAAATAATGGTGGGCGTTGACGTCAAACTTTAGATAGGCCTGCTCGAGTGCCAGCTCACCGCCCCTGATACCCTTGCCGTCTACTACAGCATCCTCCACTTCTGTCTCGCTAAAGAAAGAGATGTTCTTGCTGAACCGGTGCCCGATAAAAAGTACGAAACGCTCCAGATCCCCCTCAGAATACTTTCTGTTAAAATCCCGCTGATAGAATACATTGCCATAGCCGCCGATGGTCGTACCTTTCAGGAAGGCTTTAAACCCCGACTGCAGGGAATCCTCCTTGGTGCCACCGCTCTGCTGGGCCCAGAGTCCGGAGCTGACTAAAAGTAAACAGATAGAAAGGAGTCTAACCATGCGCTTATTTGGAATCATTCTAATTAAGCGCAAATAAAATCTTATTTAGAATCAATCCAAACAAGATGCTGACATTTTTTTACTGATTATAATCAGCATACTATTTTGTAATGTATATATTATTGTAAATAAAACAAGTGTATGTCCGCTATAGTCGAAAAACTTGGGTCTATAAAAATAGACGGCACGGTACTCGGGTGTACGTCTCTAGTAATGACCTGGGCAACAGGATATTGCTGCTCAGTCGAAAAACTTGGTGGCGGGCATAAAAAAAGCGGCCCTCAAGAGCCGCTATATATAAGCTTGTGAGTAGATTAGTTGAGGATCACGTCACTCTTTTTAGTCTTCTTAGGCTTAGGAGCCTTACCCGTCCATGGGTTGATGCTACGGTCGCCAAACTGGAAGATACGTGAGATAGTAAAGCCAAGGCGGAAACCACCTTTGGCCCAGGTGGCGCTGGTATAAGGCAGGAAGTCATTCTCCATCAGGCCTTGTGTATTGGTCAGCGTGATGGTGAATACGTGGCCTCCGGTCTCTACCTCATAGCCCAGGTTAAGGCACGGGAAATAGCCGGCATTAAGGTGCCCCCTCAGCATAGGGAAGTACTCCCTATAGGTAGCTCCGCTACGGGTGATAGGGAGGAAGTATTCAAACACAATAGCCTGGCGCTTGGTCATCTTGGCGCGGGCAGAGAGGCCAAGGAAGAACATGCCATTCTTGTCAGTACCGAGGCCGGGATAGGAGCCAGGTCCTACATAGTTTCTCCAGACAAAGGTAGGTGACAGCTGCACGGAGAGCCAGTCTGTAGCCTTGCAGGCTATGAGCGCCTGCAGCACATAAGAGAACCGATGCATAGGTGAGCCATAGGTAGTGGTGACGCCGGTAGTGGTGTCGGTCGTACTGTACTTCCACCTGTTGCCGGTGAAGGGATCATTCTTCATCCCTGATACAGCAGCATTGCCATATAGCGTGATGGTGAATGGTATGTGAAAGTCACTGGTCTGCTTCAGCACACGATACTTAATGTGCGCATTATATAGTTCTTGCACCGGACCCGCGCCCTTTGCAAACTCGGTACCTACTGACAGATCTTCTGTGACACCATAGTCAAACGAAAAGAGCACATCAGAGATAGCATAGAAGCCCGCCAGCGTATGGCCTGCATTTTTGTCTGCTATATTGCCGAAGCGGTGTACCACGCGAAAGTCGAGGGCATTCTTCTTGGTCATCTCTATAGACTGGCCGCAGATGATATGTGTACTCTTGAAGGTATATGCCACATTCGTATGCTTCGGTGCATCAGCGCTCATGATATCATCCAGCACAGAGGCGGTAGAGTCCTGGGCATGTACCGAAGAGACCAGCATGGCAAAAGCAAAGGCGAGATAAAAATTCTTCATGTATATAGCTATGTTTTATCAGATCAAAGCGGAAGCTTACTTCTTCTCAAATTTCTCGTAGTTGAAGTTGACATCCACGTTCACGCCTTCAGAGATATTGGCTCCCAGCAGCGATGGTATCTTGATCTTGTAGTCAGACAGTTTGATCCCAAATGCCGCAGTGGCACTGGCAGGAGCACCGTTCTTGATGGTCAGTTTGCCTTTGACCTCCTGCTCGTGCTTCACACCGTGTATCTCAAAAGTGCCTTTCACTGTCACGTCATAGACGCCATCTTTAGTAAAGTCTATGGCTTCCGCTATGGTACCGTTTAGCACGCCGTATGGATACTTATCGCTCTCGAGGTAGTTCTCATTAAAGTGCTCCTCCATGAGCTTATCTTTAAACTTGAAGGTGGTGATAGGTATTTTGGCTACCACACGCTTGGATACAGTGTTGATGGCCGAGCCGGCAGAGTGTGTTGTGGCCTCGATATTCTCTATCGTAGCTTCTGAGAGAAAGTGTACCGTACCCTTCTTGTCTACGTACTCCTGAGCGGAGAGAGACAGGCATAGTACCAGCGTGAGCGCTGTGAGGATGCTTTTCATTCTTGTATTATTAGTGTGATCTGTCATATTCAAATAGCAAGCCAATTGTATCGCACTATCGGCAGTCGTAAAACCCGCCCGCCTGCCAATTTACAAAAACAGCCTTGACGGAATCAGCCAAAGGCGGCAGTCCCTGAGGCATCCGTGCGCCACAGAAGGACGTGCCCGGAGCCTGGATGCGGCAGAGGATATTGTCTATGTCAGTCTTGGTCACAGTGGCACTCGTAAAGTCGCTCTGGCTCGTACCACTACTGTGGCAGTCAGTACCAGCACCAAGGCCACATTTGGTATCAATAATGGGTAAGAGATCTTTAGTAAAATTAACTTTGGTGCTGTCACAGTTGCCGCTATTGACGGTGGGAGCCGGAGCTGTATCTTTCGTGCACGAATACCAGAAAAAGGTCATAACCAACAGAGAAAGCACTACCCAGATTTTCTTCATTACAACAGATTGTGTTTAGACAGTAATGTATCAGGATTTAGCCGGCAAGGTCCGCTTTTTCGGTAAACCCGTAAACAATACTATGAAAATTAGACAATTGAAAACGTTAAAGTTTAACGACCTGTAGGATTCTGTCTCCGCTTGCCGAGGTGACTTTTATCATATATATACCTGCAGACACGCCGCTTAGGTCAAAAGCTTTATTCGTCGCTCCCACAGATACGTGGCCTTCAAAGAGTGGCTTGACAAGACCGCCTGATAAGGATACCAAAGACATAGTGATATCTGCCTCCTCCTTCACATTCATCTTGAGATTCAGCCCGTGGGTGAATGGCAGCGGGTAGGCTGTGATAGCAGATATCTCTGACAGCTCTGCTATGCCTACATTCACCTCCGGACCGGCAGTGATCGTAGCGGTGCCTGAGTAGACAGAGTCGCCCGGCAGGTATTCTACACCGTCGCCGTTGGCCAAATTGCCGGTATAATAAAATGTGACAGCACCCGAGTGCGGCGCCTTCCATTTGAAAGACCAGGCTTTGGTTGTAGCATTGGCCCCCCTGTGTCCTACATACTTCCTTCCTGTCTGGCCACTAGACTCCAGGGACGTATTGGCTGTATTGGTCAGGGTAAAGGTGCCGGCCAGATTATTGGCAGAGTCGAGGGCTGTGATCTGAAATCCGAACCTCGGCGTACTGCCATTCGTGCCGTTCAACTCCAGAGATACCCACTGAGTCGAGTCCGGTATGTACTGTGTGGCACCCGACACGACATTTGCACTACCTACCAGGCCAGCAGAGTCACCAGCGAGTTTGAGTGTAAACTTAGTAGCATCTGCGCGGGTATTGCCGGCATGGCAGTGACTGCAGGTGGTCTGACCCGGATCTCCGGCCAGCCCCTGGCCCGGTGGCTGCGGAGGTTGAGCACTATTGGATACCAGACTGGAGCTGGTCAGGAGGACTGCGCCAAAAACAACAAGCACAGATACAACGATCGTAACGTTCCTTTTCATTAAAAACCGGATTATCCTCTAAAAATAGTGAATTGCTATTACTCAGGCGTTAATATTTGAGCTGTAGCATTGGCGCTATCCACTTTTTCTATCACACGCTCTATTATACCCTTTTCATTTATGACAAAAGTAGTGCGCACGATACCCATAAACTCCCGACCCATGAACTTCTTGAGGTGCCAAACGTCATAGGTGTCTATTACCTTGCGGTCCTCATCTGCTATGAGCGGGAATGGCAGGTCGTATTTTGTAATAAACTTCTGGTGCTTCTTAGGCGGGTCCATGCTCACGCCTATCACCACATAGCCTTTCTTGCGTAGCAGGGCAAAGTTGTCACGGAAATTACATGCTTCCTTAGTGCAGGTAGGAGTATCATCAGCGGGGTAAAAATAAAGTACCACTTTCTTGCCTTTAAACTGGGCGAGCGTGATCTTTTCGCCATTTTGATCTATGGCATTGATAGCAGGGGCCTTCTGGCCGGGTACGAGGGAGGTCATATTCAATATCTATTGAGTATTGTCAATAAAGAAATTTGGCGGTGTATTCTGATCTATTGCCCCGCTCGTCTGAAACAGTCAGACGGAAAACATGTTCGCCGGGGCTGAGATCATGCGGCAGGAGCATTTTGAGCGTTGCACTTTTGCCATCCAGCTCCATGAGCTGCCACTTGTCATCTATATATGCCTTATAGTCATCGAGACCAGATAGCGCATCGCCTATACGCATATAGATAGCCTTGGCCGCGTGCATGTTCTTACCGGAGACTATGTTGACCGGGGTGATACGCGGAGGGGTGGTATCCAGCATGACATAGTAGCTGCCCAGCTCCCGGGTGCGGGTAGTCAGCATGGGGCCATCCCATTTACCTCCCTTGGAGGCTGTACCTCCACCGCCCGTGCGCCAGATGATGAGCGCTTTGGGCTTTAGTGCATCAGGTATGTCATTTGGCCGGATGCTGATATTGAAATAACCCAGCAGCTGATCATGAGAGTCACCCAGTTTATAAATGTTTGATAGGATAGCAGGGCCGGCAGGCGGCGAAACCGTGTAAGTGATAAACATAGAATCCAGCAGGGTCCGGCCCGGTATAGTAGCGCTGAAACCATCGCCCTGTATAATGTTTTCTTTGGTGGGCGAAAGCACCTTGTTATAGGTGAGAGGTTTAGGCTTGAAGACTGTAGCCGCAGCATCATACTGGAGCTGTGCGCGTAGAGTAGAGAGATTGCCATTATAGTCGCGCACCTCTATTTTGATCTGATGTATGGTGCCATCAGACAGGTCTATGATGCCATGATTGTGAACGTGGTAGTAGGAGGCCGGCATTGTGTTATTGACCTCCTGATAGCACCGGTGAAACGACCGGCTGCCCTCTTTCAGAAAAACAGGGTAGTCTACCTGTGCGATGACATAGCGGGTATAGTCAAAAGAGACCCGGTCTACTCTATACTCGTGGATGATAGAGTCGCCATCATAGGTACGGATATCATAGATGCCGAGCGTATGCGTGGTGCCTTCCATCTTGTCATAAGTATTGACGGACAGTGCTACCATTTTCTCATTCACCTTGATGAGGCCTGCTTTGGCAGTATAGCTGCCATCACTGAGCACCAGCGCAGTACGCCAGGCCTCTGCAGTATATTTTTTATCGCCCATGGGATACAGCTTCAGTGCTCCGATGGAGGGCCTGACATGATCGCTCATTTTATACCCAAAGAGCAACGGATTGATGGGGCGCTCAGACTGATCTCTGATCTCAAAATGTACATGCGGGCCACCGCTGGCACCTGTATTGCCACTATACGCTACGACCTCACCCTTCTTTACATTGAGTTCATACGGCTTTAGCATGATGTCCACGGCAAACTTCTCTTTTGCATATTGCTCCTTGCGCACTACCGCGGTTACTTTGTCGCAAAAGCCCTGTAGGTGCCCATACACAGAGGTGAAGCCATTAGGGTAGGTGATATAGAGTGCGTTGCCATAGCCGTAGGGCGATACACCTATGCGCGATACATAGCCATCTCCCAGTGCATATACAGGCAGGCCCTCACGCTCCAGTGTCTGTAGATCCATACCCGTGTGAAAGTGCCCCGCACGAGGCTCGCCAAAACTCCCTGCCAGCAGAATGGGATTGTCCAGCGGTGTGCGGAAACCCTCACGCGGATACGCAGGTATAGTGTCGCCCTGGGCCATAGCCCCCGAGCTGAATAAGGCAAACATGATATACTGGATATAGTTCATAAGACAAAGCAAATGTATGCTACCATAACGCATACTGCCACGCGGTTTGTACACGGATGGCTGTAGATTATCTCGCAGGTGGGCAATATCGTAGTATGGCATCAGGGGTACTGACTAAAGTCAGATGCAGCCACGGTTGGCAGCTTCAGGATATTTGCCTTATTTTTGCAGGCTCAGATTTTCAGACATGAAGCCATTCAGGACACTTTTGTATTATAAGTATGTGCACATACCGGCAGCTGCGGACTTTGCGGAGCAGCATATGGAGCTATGCCAGCGCCTGGGTCTGGTGGGTCGTATCATAGTGGCTGAAGAAGGCCTTAACGGCACGGTATCAGGTACTGTAGTAGCCATACAGAAATACATGGACACCCTGAATAACCACCCTCTGCTCAATAATATCGACTTCAAAGTAGATGATGTGGATGAGCCTTCATTCTCTGCGCTGCATGTACGGTATAAGGATGAGATAGTCAACTCCGGCAGCAAAAACCTGCCGATAGATCCCACGGTACGCACCGGCAAACACCTGGAGCCAAAGGAATTTGCCGAAATGATGCTCCGTGATGATGTGGTGGTGCTGGATGTGCGGTCTAACTATGAGAGCGGCCTGGGCCGGTTCAAGGGGGCCGTGGCGGCAGATATTGACAACTTCCGCGAGTTTCCTGAGTACATCAAAAACCTCGAGCAATACAAGGATAAGAAGGTGATGACCTACTGCACCGGTGGCATCAAGTGTGAGAAGGCCAGTGCGCTGCTGCTGGAGGCGGGCTTCAAGGATGTGTACCAGCTGCACGGTGGCATCATCAAGTATGGCAAGGAAATGCAGGGTAAAGACTTTGAGGGCAACTGCTATGTCTTTGATAAGCGCGTATCGGTACCAGTCAATAGCGTGAACCCCTCAGTGATCTCTACCTGTAAAATATGTGGCACGGCTTCTACCCACATGGTCAATTGCGCCAATGCAGAATGCAACGACCACTTCGTACTCTGCGAGGCGTGCGGCGACAAGATGGCCGGCTGCTGCTGTGAGGAGTGTATGGCATCACCTGCGCTTAGGGTATATGATGGGAGTGGGTATTATTCTAAGGATTGATAGCTAGCACCGCTCTATCTTAATCAGGTCACTTCCCTTCAAGGCTTCATTTATTTTTCTGTCAGCCTCTTTGGTCAGGCTTGATAGATGTATGTGGCCATACTGGCAAAGACTTCCTACAATGCCTTGCTGCGGATCTAGAAAGTGAAAATAAGGCAAAGCTGCATTGCACCCGACGAGCCAATACAAGTGTCTTATAAACGCTTTTTCCTCGGGAAGATTGACAATGATCCCACCGTTAAAAGAGGGGCTGATATCATTGGCAGTTAAGTACTCCATAGCTACCCGTACTGGTCTATATGTATTTTTCTGATATAGCCACGGACGAGTATTGTCTCCGATGAAGATCACCTGCTGATAACCCATGTCCTGTAGTAGTGTACTTAAGCTATTTGCCAGTGCAATAGATCTTATTCTCTTCTTTTCAGGGGCGTAACTTAAAATATACGCGCTTATTGTTTTTGGGAAGAAGTAAAAATCAATAGCTCCATCCGACAGGGGAGTGCTTTGATATAATGACAGACACTCTTTCCTTTTGATCCTTCTCAGCATAACGTTATATCACAAACGTCCCATTCCTGTAGATCACCTCGCCATCGGCTATGATCTCTCCGCCATCGCGCATGTCCGTGATCATATCCCAGTGTACGGTTGATTCATTCTTGCCGCCGCACTGCTTGTAGCTTTGCCCCACGGCCATGTGTATGCTGCCACCTATCTTCTCATCAAAGAGGATATTGCGCGTAGTCCTTTGGATGTTCATATTGGTGCCTACGGCTACCTCCCCCCAGTAGCGGGCGCCCTCTACCGAGAAAACTTTATCCAGCACATCCTGGCCTTTTTCGGCAGACCATTTCACTACTTCACCGTCCTTCACCTCGAGGCGCACGCCTTCTACGTCCTTGCCCATATAGATGGTCGGATAGCTGAAGTATGCCCAGCCATTCACGCTATCCTCTACCGGTGCGCTGAAGACCTCACCGCTCGGCATATTGGCGCGGCCATCAGAGTTGATCCACTTGCGGCCTTTCACAGAGAAGGTCATATCGATGTTCTTGCCTTTGTATTGCACCTTATCTGCTTTGTCCAGGCGGTCTACGTAGGCCTGCTGCTTCGCACGAACCTCGAGCCACTTGGCCAC
Organism: uncultured Chitinophagaceae bacterium; assembly: GCA_964537475.1. GTDB lineage: Bacteria > Bacteroidota > Bacteroidia > Chitinophagales > LD1 > UBA1941. The sequence continues at coordinate 209,991 of CAZIBY010000003.1, forward strand.
CGGATCCTCATCATAGAGATAGCAAGACTGGAAGACAAACTTCTCATACTCCTCCAGAGTCATGTGTGCATCATCTGCGCCAGCCTGCGTAGGGTACTGGCAGAGACAGCGGCGGATAGACCCACTACCCAGCCGGTCAAAATATATTTTATTCAATTCAGCCTGGGCCTTCTGGTGGAGACGGTACTTCTCTTCATTTAGTGGTTCTTTCTCATCATCACCTTTTGAGAAAGGTGCGCGGATATTTAGGTAGCAGTCAAAGTTCTCAAAGATGTGCTTTTTGATCGGGCTGATATACGAGAGCTGGTGATCCTCGCCATACTCCAGCAGGAGGTCACCTACGCCATCCAGCTCGATATTAAAGTGTGGCTGGCCTCCGGCTATATAGACGGCCTTGGCTACTTCTTTCAGCAGGGGCTCTGCCAGGTGTGAGCTATTGATATATACCTGATCACCCTTCTTTACCGCGAGGCAATAATTGACCAGCAGGTTTGCGTATTTTTCTATCAAATTTGACATCAGAAAATTTTGTGCATCGAATATATCAATAACTCCCAAGTCCGCTACATGACATGCGGTCAATGATAATTATGAAAAAGCTATTCCCCTCTGACAGGCCCGAGTCCCGCTACTCCTCCTGGTACCGCCGCTCGCTGAATATCTGGCCCTGCATCTGGTGTACCGGTAGCCGGATAAAATTTGTGTCAGGCGACTTTCGCGAGCTGCACATACAGCTCTCTCTGAACTGGCGCACCCGCAACAGGGTCGGCACTGTCTATGGTGGCAGTATCTACAGCTCTGTAGACCCCTACTACATGCTCATGATGATGGAGATACTCGGTCGCGACTATATCGTCTGGGACAAGGGTGCTACAGTCAAATTTGTACGACCGATCACTGATAAGGTAAAGTGCCGGTTTCTGATCTCAGATGAGCTGGTGGAGAAAGTGAGAGCTGAGATCGCTGCCAACGGCCAATACGTCTTTGAGCTACCGTTGGAATATGAAGATGACGAAGGCAAAGTATATGCGGTCTTTACCAAAACAGTATATACGGCGAGTAAGGAATATTATAAGAATAAAAAGGCGGCAGTGGTTTAAGCGTTTTCTTCGCTATCCGGTTCTGACGGATTCTGACCTCCCTGCAGCTTGTGTATCTTCTTCGTTCCGCTGTACATGCTAAACTTCTGGTATTTGCATTCCAGTTGACCGTTGTATAGCGTGAGCTTGCGCGATGGACGCAGGCCGATACTTTTCAGCGCATCCATATTGGAGCTGATCAGCCAGCAGTCATAGCCGGAGTAGTAGACCTTCCATGTATCACCGATAGACTTGTATAGCGCATCTATGTCCTCCTTGTCCATACGCTCACCATACGGTGGATTCACGATGCAGACGCCACCACCCTCCGGTGGCTCGATATCGCGGAAGTCACTATTGATGATCGTGATCATATCATCCACCTTGGCCCACTTGATGTTCTCTTTCGCCTTGCGCGCTACGTGCGGCGACAGTTCGCAGCCAAACAGCTTGATGTCGGTACTGCTGATGCGCTCCACTGCCTTGCTGTGGATGGTCTCCCAGAGTTCCTTGTCATATGGCAGGAAGCTATGCCACTGCTCAAATCCAAACCACTCGCGATGGATACCGCACGGGATATTGGCAGCGATCATAGCCGCTTCAATGAGGATCGTAGCAGAACCGCACATGGGGTCTACGAGCGGCCTGTGGCCCTCCCAGCCGGTGAGCATGACCATGCCGGCGGCCAGCACCTCGTTGATAGGTGCGAGGTTGGTCTTGGCTCGGTAGCCACGCTTGTGCAACGACTCGCCGGAAGAGTCCAGCGCCAGTGTCACGACATCATGGTAGATGTGAATGTTGAGGCGGATGGTAGGTTTGTCCAGATCCACTGAGGGCCTGCTGCCATATTTATCGCGAAACTGGTCTACGATCGCATCTTTCGCCTTCTGTGAGACGAACTGTGAGTGGTTGAAAAACTCTGTATTGAGCGCCGTATCGATACCTATCGTGTCATTGGGGCCGAGGTACATGTCCCAATTGAGCGCCTTGATGCCGTCATATAGCTGTTGGTCGTTGGAAGCGCTGAATTTGTGTATAGGTACCAGTATCCGCAGCGCAGTACGCACGAGCAGATTGGCTTTGTACATGACCCCGATATTTCCCTCAAAACTCACTGCGCGATTGTGAACTTCTACATTTTCTGCGCCGAGCTTGCGCAGCTCTGTAGCGCATATTTCTTCCAGTCCGAATATGGTCTTGGCGACCATCCTGTAGTTTTCTGAGATACCCTTCATCTCTATTTTATTTATTTGAATAATAACAATGGAGCCAACCTCCAGTTGCTGAGCAAAGGTAGCGAAATAATGCTTATGACCTTAGCTGTGGTACACCCGCGAAGCAACGATCAGCCCATCCCGTATCTCCAGCACCTCACCGACAGTCATATCCTCCTCGCCTTCTACCTTGCGAATGTACTCCATAAATACGCTGCTATCATCTACGATAAACTTGTTAGGCCGATATCGCAGAGAGGGCAGCCGGTCAAAGGAATCCCGCCACCATGACCGCAGCGCATCTTTGCCGGTGATGAGGCCATTGGTCTCCGGCTGGCGAAGTTTTAGTTTGGGGCTGTAGTGCTGCGCATCACCCGCATATAACGATAAAAGTTTCTCAAGGTCATGCTCGTTGAAAGCATCAAACCATTGATGAGCTATTGAAAGAGTACTACTCACTTTGGCTTCAACATTTTTCACACACCACTGCCAGCCCCTGACCTACACCGATGCACATAGTAGCAACTCCGTATCTCACATTCTCCCGACGCTTCATCTCATGCAGCAGCGTAGCCGTGATACGTGCACCAGAGCAGCCCAGCGGATGCCCGATAGCTATCGCACCTCCGTTCACATTTACGATAGACGGGTCAAAACCGAGATCACGCACACAGGCGAGGCTCTGTGAGGCAAATGCTTCATTGAGCTCTACGAGGCCGATGTCCGATACTTTCAGTCCGGCACGATCCAGCGCTTTGCGTACAGCATAGATAGGACCAACACCCATGATAGATGGTTCTACGCCTGCAGTGGCCATGGCTACCACGCGGGCCATTGGCTTCAAGCCATGCTTTTTCACCACCGCCTCGCTGGCTACCAGGGTAGCTGCTGCGCCGTCATTGATGCCGGATGAGTTGCCGGCTGTTACCGTACCGTCTTTGGCAAAGGCGGGCTTTAGCTTCGCCAGGTCTTCTATAGATGATAAACGCGGATGCTCGTCTTTTTCAAAAGAGATCTTTTCACCTTTCCCTTTATCTATTTCTACCGGTACGATCTCGTCAATGAATTTTCCTGCCTCGTGTGCGGCCTTGTATTTCACCTGAGACTCATAGGCGAACTGATCCTGCTCGGCGCGCGAAATATTCCATTGCTTCGCTACATTCTCTGCTGTCTCGCCCATAGAGATAGTATAGTCTGACGGGAATTGCTTATTGGTAAAGCGCCAGCCCAGTGTCGTGTCAAACATTTGCTGGCTGCGATCAAATGCCGAGGTGGCTTTGCTCATCACCATCGGGGCGCGGCTCATGCTCTCTACGCCACCAGCGATATAGAGATCGCCATCACCCGCCTTGATCGCCCGCGCGGCATCTCCTATCGCCTGCAGGCCGGAGGCGCAGAGGCGATTCACAGTCACGCCGCCGATAGATTTAGGCAGCTCTGCCAGTAGCACCGCCATACGTGCCACATTGCGATTGTCCTCACCGCTTTGATTTGCAGCCCCGAATATGACATCTTCTACCGCTGCGGTGTCAAGCCAGCTATTGCGCTCCACGAGGGCGCGGATCACATGCGCGGCGAGGTCATCGGGCCTCACCGTGCTGAGTGTACCGCCATATTTGCCTATAGGAGTACGGAGAGCGTCTATGATGTATGCATCCATTACTTTCTGGTTGATGCCGCTAAGCTATAAAAAATAGAAACCGGCACCATAGGTGGTACCGGCTTTAAAAATTTTAAAAGAGGATTGCTGGGTCATTGACCACATTTGATGGGCTTAATTAGCCAGCTCACTCATAAACTTGATGCGCACCAGCTGTATCTCATCTACCTCTACATCATCATTGCTGAATTCATCCATAGCAGCCTCCAGTGAGTCGGTCTCAGCGGAGCGGAAGTAATCAAAAATATCGCTGACCATATCCTCGTCCATCACGCTATTGAGATAGTAGTCTATATTGACCTTCGTACCCGAGTGTACGATGGTCTCCAGCTCGGCTATCATATCCTTGCGGCTGATACCCAGGGTGCGCGCCAGATCATCCAGGCTGATACGCTTGTCTATAGCCTGTATGATCTTGATCTTCTCTCCTGATTTATTTGCTACCGATTTTACGATGAAGTCGGTAGGGCGGTCTATGTCATTGTCGTCTACGTACTGCTTGATCAGCTCTATGAATTTCTTGCCATAGCGCTCAGCCTTACCGTGGCTCACACCTATGATGCCGGCCATCTCGTCCATAGTGATGGGGTACTTGGTGGCCATTTCCTCCAGTGAGTTTTCCTGGAATATGACATAGGTAGGCAGGTTACTGGCCTTGGCGGTCTTTTGGCGCAGCTCCTTGAGCATATTGAGGAGCTTAGGATCTACCACACTGCGAGCAGCGGCATTCTCCTCTACTATCACCTCATTGGCTTCTTCCTCATAGTTGTGATTGAGAGAGACCACGATCTTATACGGCTTCTTGACAAAGGTGCGGCTACTATCATTTAGCCTGAGTATGCCATACTGCTCTATATCCTTGTCTATGAGGTTTATCATCATAGCGTTGCGCAGTACGGAGTTCCAGTGGTGTTCATCTTTGTCTGCGCCGGCGCCGAATAGCGGCAGCTTGTCATATTTGAAATCCGTAATGTCCTTAGATTTCTTGCCTATAAGGAATTTGACCAGGTATGGCAGGTCGTGATTTTCTTTGACGGCGGCTATAGACTCTATAGCCAGCTTAGTGTCTTCGGTCACGTCTATCTTCTCCTTAGGATGGCGACAGTTGTCGCACATATTGTTACACTGATCCGGCGTATAGTTTTCGCCGAAGTAATGCAGCAAAAACTTTCTGCGGCACTCTGCAGACTCTACATAGGCCACTGTCTCATTAACGAGCTGCAGGCCGCGCTCACGCTCGGCCACAGTTTTGTCGCGGAGAAGTTTTTCCAGCTTAGATATATCCTTGTAGCTGAAATACACCACACACTCTCCATCCATGCCATCACGGCCTCCGCGTCCGGTCTCCTGATAGTAGTTTTCCAGTGACTTAGGTATGTCATAGTGGATCACGTAGCGGATATCCGGCTTATCTATACCCATGCCAAAGGCGATAGTAGCTACGATCACATCTACATCCTCTTGCAAAAAGGCGTCCTGTGTCTGGGCGCGGATCTTATTGTCTATCCCGGCGTGATAGGCGGCAGCCTTTATGCCGTTAGCTTTCAGCACCTGTGCTATGTCATCGGCGGTCTTGCGGTTGATCACATAGACTATACCTGATTTGCCCGACCGCTGTTTGATAAACTGAACCATGTTCTTGGTGGCCAGTTGTGGTGTCTTCTTGGGGCGTATCTCATAGTACAGGTTTGGCCTGTTGAAAGATGATATGAATATGTCCGGTTTACGGAGGTTGAGCGTTTTTACTATATCGTTTTGTACCTTAGGCGTGGCGGTAGCTGTGAGCGCTATGATGGGGAAGTCTCCCTGCAGCATATCTACTATCTCCTTGATACGCCGGTACTCCGGGCGGAAGTCATGCCCCCACTCAGAGATGCAATGCGCCTCATCTACCGCCACAAAGCTGATAGGCACCTCTTTAAATATATCCGTTGTCTCCTGCTTGGTCAGTGTCTCAGGCGCTACAAACAGCATTTTGGTCTTGCCCGCCTTGATGTCCTTTATCACTTTGGTACGCTCGGTGCGGCTCAGGGACGAGTTGAGGAAGTGAGCCACATCATCTTTATCAGAATAGTTTCGCACCAGATCGACCTGATTTTTCATCAGTGCGATGAGCGGTGATATGATGATGGCCACCCCGTCCATGATCATAGCCGGCAGCTGATAGCAGAGTGATTTGCCACCGCCTGTAGGCATGATGACGAATACATCATTGCCTGACATGAGGCTTTTGATGATGCGCTCCTGGTCTCCTTTAAATTTGTTGAAACCAAAATATTCCTGAAGGGACTCTTTTAAAGATAATTCTGCTACCGCCATAAAGGGGTTTTTAGTTATTCAATATACGCACCGGTTCTATAAACGTTCGACCCGGGCCTTTCATTACACCTACGAAATATAATAGAAAAAATTCTAAGCATTTGCAAAAAAGCGCTACAACTTTTGGGTTGTAAAAATCAGGGGCGCCGGGCCTTGCCAGTGCAATAAGGAGGCAAGGGATTCTGCGATATGTGCCGAATAGTTACCTTTGCCTTCCGAATTTTTAACAACAGTCATCAGACTTAACTAATGGAGCACGTGTATGTCGCCATTATGGCGGGTGGAATAGGTAGCAGGTTTTGGCCGCAAAGCCGTAGCTCCAAGCCGAAACAGTTTCTGGATATCCTTAATACCGGCAAAACATTGCTCCAGATCACCTATGATCGGTTTGAAAACATATGCCCGGGGGAAAACCGCTTCATAGTCACGCTGGATGAATATGAACCCCTGGTAAAAGAACAAATACCGGGCATAAGGAACCATCAGATAGTAAAAGAGCCGGTCCGGCGAAATACGGCACCCTGCGTAGCTTACATTTGCGATATGATATATGCCCGTGACCCCGAGGCCACGATCATAGTCGTACCGTCAGACCACCTGATCCTCTACGAGGACAAATACATAGAGATCATATCCAAATGTCTGGACTATGTAGATACTCACGATGTGCTGGTCACGCTCGGCATCAAGCCCACCCGCCCCTCTACAGGCTACGGCTACATACAGTATGACGAGGAGATTAGAGAAGGTGATTTCTTTAAGGTCAAAACATTTACCGAAAAGCCTGATCTGGAGATAGCCAAAGCCTTTGTAAAGAGTGGTGACTTCCTGTGGAACTCCGGTATGTTTGTCTGGAAGGCCAGAACCATACTAGACGCTATGCACAAGTACCTTCCTGAAGTGATGGACTGCTTTGCCGGGGGCAAGGAGGTGTATGGCACCAATCAGGAGCGGGACTTTATAGCCAATGCGTATGCTCAATGCACTAATATCTCTATCGACTACGGCGTGATGGAGAAAGCTGATAACGTATATACCATTCCCTCAAAATTTGGCTGGAGCGATATCGGATCATGGGATTCCCTTCATGAAGTGTATCAGAAAGACTACCTCGGCAATGCAGTGATGGGACGTAGCGTCAAGATCTATGACGCTGCCAATAATATGATCATGGTACCAGATGGCAAGCTGGTAGTCCTGCAGGGTCTTGAGGGATTTTGCATAGTAGATACCCATGACGTACTGCTCATCTGTGAAAAATCTAAGGAACAACAGCTGAAAGAGATCACTATAGATCTCAAAAAAGAAGACCTGGATAAATACCTGTGATGACCGCATCACAAAACTAAAGAAGGCCTTTCGCGCGATTAATGTATCAAGTGTAGCTCATGAATTTTTCCGGCTCTTTACGATCTAAATTACCCGGTGTTGGTACCACCATCTTTACCGTCATGTCCGCACTGGCTCGGGAATATGACGCTATAAACCTGTCACAAGGTTTCCCTGATTTTAATCCTGACCTCCTGTTGCAAAACGCTGTAGACAAGGCAATACGCAGCAACAATAATCAGTATGCTCCTATGGCCGGGCTGATGCTGCTACGCGAGCGCATCGCAGCAAAAGTAGATGCGCTGTATAAAGCACCTGTGGATCCGGATAGCGAGATCACTATCACTGCGGGTGGCACTCAGGCGCTCTTCACCGCTATCGCCGCCCTGGTCAGCGAAAATGATGAGGTCATCCTCTTCTCACCTGCATACGATAGCTATGCTCCGGCAGTAGCCTTGGCTGGTGGCAAGGCGATATACTATACCATGGAGGCGCCGGACTTCGCTATCAACTGGCAGCAGGTGAAAAAGCTGATCACCACACGCACGCGCATGATAGTGATCAATACTCCGCACAATCCATCTGCTACGGTGCTGAGTGAAAAGGATATGAAGGAGCTGGAGAAACTGACAAAGGGTACAGACATCATTATCCTGAGTGATGAGGTGTATGAGCATATCGTTTTTGACGGCAAGGCGCATCAAAGCGTATTGCGCTATCCGGCACTCGCTGAACGGAGTATAGTAGTCGGCTCCTTTGGTAAAACATACCATGCCACCGGCTGGAAGGTGGGTTACTGTATAGCCCCGAGAGAACTGACAGCAGAGTTTAGAAAAGTGCATCAATTCAATGTTTTCTCCGTGAATACGCCTATGCAGCATGCATACGCAGAGGTATTGCAACATCCGGATCTGTATGAGAGCCTGTCTGCTTTCTATCAGGATAAAAGAGACTTTTTCCGTAGTGCAATGAAGGGTTCAAGGTTTGAACTGCTCAATACTCAAGGGACCTATTTTCAGCTGGCCTCCTACAGCAGTATAACGGATGAAAAGGACACAGAAGTGGTCAAATGGCTCACAAAAGAATTTAAAGTAGCAGCCATACCTGTCTCTGTGTTTTATCACAAGACGCTGGACCCAAAAGTGATTCGGTTCTGCTTTGCAAAGGAAAATGAAACGCTCGAAAGAGCAGCGGAGCAACTCAGCAAGATCAGGTAGAGACAAGCGAAAAGGGGATAGTGCGACCCATCCCCTTTTGTATTAACAAAACCCAAATCAATTTTTAGAATAGCCCCTCTACACTGAGGTAGCGCTCACCTGTATCATAAGAGAAAGTGAGCACCCGTGCGCCTTTTTCTGCTTCCTGTAGTTTCTTAGCCACAGCAGCCAGAGACGCTCCTGATGAGATGCCTATGAAGAGGCCCTCTTCGCGCGCTGCCCGCTGGGCGTATTCAAATGCTTCTTCCTTGGTCACCTGTATCACGCCATCCAGCAATGCAGTGTTGAGGTTCTTGGGTATGAAGCCCGCACCTATACCCTGTATAGGATGCGGGCCGGGTGCGCCACCGCTGATCACAGGAGAGGCCGCCGGCTCTACAGCGAATACTTTGAGGTTAGGAAACTTGGCCTTGAGGACCTCGGCTACACCGGTGATATGTCCGCCGGTGCCGACACCGGTGATCAGATAGTCCAGCCCGTCAGGAAAGTCAGCCAGTATCTCCTGTGCGGTGGTGTTCTTATGCACTTCTACATTTGCCGGATTCTCAAACTGCTGCGGTATCCATGAGTTGGCCGTGGCCGCTGCTATTTCATTGGCCCGCTCTATCGCTCCTTTCATCCCCTTTTCACGAGGGGTCAGCTCCAGCTGCGCACCGTATACAGCCAGCAGCCTGCGCCTCTCCAGGCTCATGCTCTCCGGCATTACTATGATCAGCTTATAGCCTTTGACTGCCGCTGCTATGGCCAGACCCACACCGGTATTACCAGAAGTGGGCTCTATGATGATCGTATCAGCTTTGAGCAGTCCTTTCTTCTCTGCGTCTTCTATCATAGCCAGACCGATACGGTCCTTGATCGAGCCGCCTGGATTGGCGCGCTCCAGTTTTGTGTAGACCTCATGGTCTTTGCCATATAGTTTGTTGATGCGCACGTGTGGCGTGCCGCCGATGGTTTCGAGTATGTTTTGTGCCTTCATGTTTTATTGTGGTTGAATATTTACTAATAGGTCAGATCACGAATTCTATGACATTTTTCATCTCAGAGCGGTCACGGATTTTGACCTCGCTTTTCTGATAAACGACAGACAGAGGCGGCACACTCTCTGTGAGCCAGACATTGCCTCCTATCACTGAGTCATGGCCGATCACGGTTTTCCCGCCCAGTATGGTGCTGCCTGAGTAGATGATCACACTATCCTGTATGGTAGGATGGCGCTGGCCTTGCACGCCGCCTTTCTCTACTGTGAGCGCCCCGAGCGTGACACCTTGATATATCTTGACATTATCGCCTATCACAGCGGTTTCGCCTATCACGACACCCGTGCCATGGTCTATAAAGAACGACTCCCCGATCTGAGCTCCCGGATGAATGTCAATGCCGGTTTTGCTGTGTGCATACTCTGTGAGGATACGTGGCAGTATCGCTACTCCCTCGCTATAGAGGATATGCGCCAGCCGCTGTACAGCTATGGCATAAAAGCCCGGATAGGCTATTACGATCTCCTCCAGAGAGTTGGCTGCGGGATCAAAGGTGAGGATAGCTTCTGCATCCTTGATCAGGACATCAAAAACAACTGGCAGCTTGTCAAAAAATATTGCGGCTATAGCCGGATCGGCATTACTTGCCTCTATGAGCGCTTCCAGCTTTGCCCGGAGCTGTGGCTGCCGCTGAGCCAGCAGATCTACCGTGAGCTCACCTCCCCACCGTACGGGGAATAGAAAGTTTACGATCTCATCTGCAAAGCTATGTGCATGGATCATCTGGGCATAGCCATTGGGGAAGCGGCGTTGGAACGAGCGTATTTTGTCTAAAAGCATAAAAGTCTGTTTTGGTCAAATAAAAAGCCCCTCAGTGTAGACTGAAGGGCTTTGATATTCTTAATCATTGAATGCTATCAAATATGAATATATCCCCCCAGCGCCGCCGGTGCAGTACAACAACAGGTACACGCATGGATTTGGATAAACATCATATAACGAATATAAGAAGAGACAAACAAAAAGTCAAGTCGATACCAAAATATGTTTCAAACATATTTTTTGTTTCCCTAAACCATAAGCTTACGGGTTGGGTGCATAGATCATAGTAAAGTATTCCTCGCCAAAAAGCCGTAGGAAGCGCATCCTTACATGGTCTTCTACCGTCTGGGTACATTCTACCAGTCGACTCACGGAGTTGACATATATATTGATGACGGTGTTTTTGACTGTGGCAGAGCCATCGCATAGCAGCTCATAGGCGGTCTCAAAACAAGCCATCACCTCATCTACATCGTGATCCTGTATGGCCTCGCGTGTATAGTCTGCAAAGCAGGCTATGGCCCTGCACAGGCTGGAGTCATCTTTCAGCATAGAAAAGTCTATGGCCATTCTCGGGATCTCAGAGGTGATCACTTCGCGTACCTGGGAGTCATTTATCATAATCCTGATTTTTGAAATGGTAAAATCAAACATGGTGCCGTTTCCGGTACATAAACGCTAAAGGGCTGCAAAACAGTGCCTTGTTTACCGCGCAAAATGAGTATTTGACAGAAAAGGCTGGCACGCGCATCAGTGCTTGGTTGAGTATGGTTTGATGCTAAAAAACTGATTACCAATAACATTTATTAAGCTAAAATTTTAACAAATGCAGGGTTTAACTATGCGTTTGGTACAAGTTTGGAAATCACCATGCCATAATCATCCAAACAATGAAAAAGCTTATTTCGATAGTATCCATCGCGGTGTCTGCTCTGACATCTGCATACGCTCAGAGCGACGATGTATATTATAGCAACAACAATGATGCGTATGCATATAGCAGCAACAACAATAGCTACAACAATGATCCATATGGTCAATCATATCAGGATTATGACCAGAGCTATCAGACATTCTACGATGATATGGCACCTTACGGTCGCTGGATCTATGATGGTCGCTATGGCCGTGTATGGCTCCCTGCTGTGGCCGCAGGCTTCTCGCCGTACCTGACCAATGGGCACTGGGTATACACCGACTATGGCTGGACCTGGGTGTCTGACTATAGCTGGGGTTGGGCCGCATTCCACTATGGCCGCTGGTACCAGGATGACCGGTACGGCTGGATGTGGGTACCCGGCAGTGAGTGGGCTCCGGCATGGGTCATGTGGGGTAGCTATAGCAATAACTACTGCTGGGCACCCATCGCACCGGGCTATGGTTTCAACTCCTATTCTTACTACAGGCCCGCTGCCCGCTATTGGAACTTTGTAGGATGTGATCATATCAATCAGCCATATGTGTCAAACTACGTGGTGAACCATAATGTCAATGTCACAAACGTGACAGTGAATAATATCACGGTGATCAACAACTATAATACCTACAACAACGGCCGCTACTCTGCAGGTCCACGTGTGAATGACGTAGAACGTGTTACTGGTCACCGGATAGCATCAGTGAGCATATCTGCCTCTGCCAAGCCAGGAATATCCCGCGTAGATGGCAATCAGATACAAATGTACAGACCTACCATTAGCAGGCAGGCTACACCAAGCAATATCCAACGCGAGCGTATGGACATAAGCAGGAATAATATGCAACGTGCGGACAATAACACACTGCAGAGAGGCGCAATGAATCAAATGCAGCGCAGTGATATGAGGACTAATGTACAGCCGGAGCGCGTCCAGATGAATACATCACAGAGGGTTGACATGCAAAGGCCCGCTCAAAGCAACATGGAGCAAAGAGGCGGCTTCAGCCAGATACAGCGTAACGAAGTAAGGACTGCTACGCAACCTGAAAGGATCCAAATGAATCAGCCTCAAAGGAGTGAAGTGCAAAGGCCTATACAAAGCAGTTCTTCATTCTCTCAGCCGGCTCGCCAGAACTTTGAGCAACGTCCTGCTATGCAGGTGTCCAGAGAGAGCGCAGTGCCTCAGCGTTCATTTTCCCAGCCCGAGAGGCAATCTTTCTCTCAGCCCGCACAGAGGCAGCAGGAGCGTAGCTTCACTCAGGTAGAGCGCCCCACACAGCAGATGTCACCTCAGGCACCTGAGACGTCCAGGGCTTCATTCAGCCGGGCCGGTAGTGGCAGGATGAGCAGAAGATAAGCATCCACTTATAGTTTTTATAAAGCAAAAGGCGACCCGTAAGTCGCCTTTTGTATTTTCTGTTGTCGTAGTTTAATGATGAGAGTGATCACCGTGAGCGTGTATGTGTCCATGCTCGATCTCGGTCTTATGAGCCTCACGCACATCCTTCAGCTCACCCGAGAAGTACAGGGTCTTGCCTGCAAACGGGTGATTGAGGTCTATGGTCACATCCTCATCGCCGATATCTGTGATACGACCCTGGAATGGATTGCCATACTGGTCTTGCAGCGGTATCAGGTTGCCTACTTCTATCAGGTGTGAGGCATCCTCGCCCTCAAACTGGAAGTCACCTTTATTCATCTTGATCACTGCCTCCGGATCAAACTCACCATAGCCCTCCTCTGGAGTGAGTACAAAGCTAAATTGATTGCCCGGGATCAGGCCCTCGAGGTTTTGCTCAAATTTGTCCAGCACATTGCCATAGCCAAAGAGAAACTGGAAAGGCGAATCAGCAGTAGCCTCATCCATGATCTGTCCATTAGGTTCATTGCGCAGCTGATAGGTCAGCGATACAACGGTATTTTTTGTTGCTTTCATTATAAAATCTAAAGTGAAGAAAATAGCGGAAGTGAAACAAAGAGGTTAGTCAGCGCCTCATTTCTAGCGGGTACGAAAATACGAATATTTATCCAATGCCGTGGCGGCTCAATGTTAAGCTTGTGACTTACTGATTGCTTTTGTATCAGGGCAGGTCGTTTACTTCGTCGAAATTGAAGTATGGATTGTCAAATTTGAGATCTTTGTAGTACACGAGTGACCATTTTCCATCATTGTATTCCAGGGCTGTCATGTTTTCTACCCAGTCTCCGGAGTTCATATAGATCACAGAGCCGTTATCTGTAGTTATCTCCTTGATGACCGGCAGGTGGATGTGGCCATTCAGCACATAGTCATAACCCTCGTCTATAGCGATCTCTGCAGCGGCCATTTCATAGTTGTTGATCTGTTTGATCCCTCGCTTCGTCGCGTCTTTGATGGCCTTGGTAAAGTTGATGTTGTCCGCTCCCCATAGCGCGCGCAGCACATTGACAAACTTATTGATCAGGATCAGGAGCTCGTAGCCCGTATTACCCAGCTTGGCCAGCCAGCGGGAGCCGCGCATGGTCACATCAAAGATATCTCCGTGAAAGATCCAGTGCCTCTTGCCATCCAGGTCGAGTATCAGTTTGTCCTCCAGCTCCAGATTGCCGAGCTGCATACCGCTATAGCGGCGCAGAAGCTCATCATGATTGCCGGTCAGGTAGTAGACCTGCACACCGGAGCTGATGAACTTAAACACGCGCTGTAGTACTTTGGAGTGAGACTTGGGAAAGTAATATGAGCGAAACTGCCAGATATCTATAAAGTCGCCATTGATCACCAGTATCTCCGGCTCGATGGATTTGAGGTAGCGGTTTAGCTCTTTAGCCTTGCAGCCGAGAAACCCCAGGTGCACATCAGATATCACACAGACTTTGACGGGGCGCTTGCTCATATTCTCAAAGATAGGCCAGATATAACAACAAACAAATCGCCAGATTAGGCCACTGTTTTTCGTAAATTGGCTTAACTCCTTATTTTCACCCCACAAATAATAATCAATACTATGGGTCGCGCGTTTGAATACCGTAAAGAGAAAAAGTTTAAGAGATGGGGTGCCATGGCCAAGGCCTTCACCCGTATAGGCAAGGAAATAGCGATATCTGTCAAACTCGGAGGGCCTAACCCTGAGTCCAATGCACGCCTGCGCCAGGCTATCATCAATGCCAAGGGGGCCAATATGCCCAAGACCAACGTAGAGGCAGCGATCAAAAAGGCATCATCTAAAGATACCACCAACTACGAAGAAGTAACCTACGAAGGTTACGGCCCGCATGGTGTGGCGATAGTAGTAGATACTCAGACTGATAATACCACCCGTACGGTAGCCAATCTCCGTACCATCTTCAATAAGCTGAATGGTGCCATGGGTACGCAGGGCTCGGTAGAGTATATGTTTCAGAAGAAAGCTGTTTTCAAATTCCCTAAAGGAAATCACAACATAGAGGAGTTGGAGTTTGAGCTGATAGACCACGGCCTGTCTGAGCTGCAGTCTGATGAAGAAACGATCATTGCCTACGCTGAGTTCGTAGACTTTGGCAAGCTGGCCAAAGCGCTGGAAGAAAAGGGCATAGAAGTCACTGAAAGTACCTACGACAAGATCCCTGACTTCTATAAAGAAGGCCTGACTGATGAGCAAGCCGAGGAGGTGATCAAGCTGATAGACAGGCTGGAGGAAGATGATGACGTGAGTCTCGTCTTTCACAATATGAAGTAATGAGTGGCCAGAACCTTGCTACGCCATTTACTGTTTGATACATATTAATCTCCCATGACATTAGAAACACTCAATATCATCACGCTGGCATGGATCGGCGTGGGCATTGTTTCATTTCCCTTTTTACTCAAAGTCACTGCACCTTATGGCCGCCATGCTACTGAGAAGTGGGGCCCAATGATCAGCAACCGGCTAGGCTGGATACTGCAGGAAGCACCATCTATGATCTTCTTGTCCATCTTCTTTTTTATGGGAGACCTGCCGAAGTCGCATGTGAGTTATTTTCTCTGGGGGCTATGGGTGGCACATTATATATACAGGAGCCTTATCTTCCCTTTTCGCACGAAGACGACAGGCAAGAAAATTCCTGTACTAATCGTCTGCTCAGCCATCGGCTTCAACTTCATGAACGGCTTTACCAATGGCTCGTACCTCGGCAGTTTCGGTGGCAATTATGACGACAGCTATTTTACCTCTGCTCAGTTCATAGTCGGAATGATGGTATTTGCCACAGGTGTGTTTATTAATCATCAGTCTGACAATATCCTGCTCGCACTGCGCAAACCGGGAGAGACAGGCTACAAGATCCCAACGGGAGGACTATTCAAATATATCTCAGCACCTAACCTCTTTGGTGAAATGATCGAGTGGACGGGCTATGCCATCCTGGTATGGAGCCTGCCGGCGCTGGGATTTGCGGTATGGACCATCGTAAACCTCACACCCCGCGCGCTGGATCACCATAAATGGTATCAGGAGAAGTTCAAAGACTATCCTAAAGAAAGAAAGGCTTTGATCCCTTTTATTCTGTAAGCAACTATTTGCCTACAGCTACCTTGATCATGGACTGATGATCACCTGAGGCTACACGCACCAGGTACATACCAGCGCTGCTTTTGCTCAGGTCTATTGTAGTGGTATTCCTTCCCGCCACAGCATTCCAATCTATATTGTAAACCATTCTACCGGAGACATCATAGACTTCTACTATCAGCGCTGTTGTACGATCCGCTTGGTAGCTGAGGGTAAACTGGCCATTGTTTGGATTAGGATAGAGTGAAACTGCGAGTGTATTACCTGGCAACTCTCCTACACCAGTAGACAGCGAGGCTGCGATCACGGCGCCATAGGCGTTGATCTTGCCGTGGCCCCATGTATTGAGGCCTGAGGCAGGCAGCACGCCGGTGAATGTATCCAGTATAGCTGTCTGTGTAAGTATGCGCTTGATCTGGTCAGGATAGAGTCCAGGATTGGCCTCGAGCATCAGCGCTATGATGCCTGATGTACACGGCGTAGCCATAGAGGTGCCGGAGAACTGTGCCCAGTAGTATTTTTTATTCTGATTTGGGTCGAGCCATGAGGTCACCACATCGCTGTAGTCTGCGCCTCCGGGTCTCACATCTGCACAAAAAGAATTGACCGATGAAACAACGCAGAGGCCGGGCGCTGTGATATCAGGCACTACACGACCGTCAGTAGTAGGTCCATGACTGGAAAAGGGCACCAGGTCACCGAGGCGGGTATAATTGAAGAAATTATAACTCTGATGACCTATATTGGTATACTCCACTTTGGCAGAATAGGCACCTGCAGAGATAGCAGAGCGGGTGGCTACGATATCACTGGTCACATAGTTAGTATCGCCCTGCGCAGCCCAGGGATAGCCGTAGCTGGAGAGTGGTCCTCCATATCCCTCACCATTGGTCACATAGCCATCCCAGAAATCTACCCGGCCATCTGAAGACTTGAGAGATAATACTACACTATCAGTAGTAGCACGGTTGTATAGTGTGAGATAGATACGAGGTTTGCTATTAAACTCTGCCGTAGATGTGACGATCTGTACATGCAGGCTATCATGATTAGTGCCCGGCAGGCTGAAGGAGTGGAGATTATTATCCAGGCAGACATAGCCGGTACTGGCTATCTCCGCACCGTGATAGAGGCTCACTTGCAGGCAGAATGTTTTGCCGGGGTCTCCCCAGAAATCCAACCATAGCTTTTTGACATTCAGGTATGGATCAAAAGTTGCAAAGGTTTTCACCACCGTGTCCGTTGCCGTAAAAGTCTTCTGCAGGTGAATAGCGGCCTCTCCTTCATTTCCGGCGGCTACCACAAAGATCTTGCCTGCACCGGTCAGCGCATCGCAGCCCTCGCTGAAGAGAGATGTGCCGTCACGAGGACCTACCGGAGTACCCCAGCTCAGGTTTACTACAGCCGGTTTGCCTACCGAGGCGGCATATGTAAAGACGTAATTGATGCCATCCAGAAAATCTGACATCCCGGTACCCTGCCACTGGTTTGAGTCCGGCATGATCCCTACCAGTACCAGCTCGCTCTCAAAAGCCATACCCCGATAGAGCGCACTGCTCGTATCTGTGCTGCCGAAGCCACTACCCGCTGCTATACCCATCACATGGGTTCCATGGGTTGCACCGGGATTATCTGTCTGCTGGCTTTGGATATTAAAGCTATCCGTCATTTCGCTGCCATAATTGAATCCTGCCGGCGGTATGCCCTGTGTCTTCATCTCCCATACGCGGGAGATGCGGTAGTTCGTACCCGATGTATCATAAACAGTAGGATGCGTATAGTCAAAACCTACATCTACTATTCCTACCACTACACCCTTCCCAGTATATGGATGCAGCAGGCCTATACCGGCATGCACAGAGTCTACACGTGTGGTACGTCTGGCAGAATCTAGAGTCATGCTCACAGGTTCATCCAGCTGGATGTAGTCTATACCGGGGAGCTGTGTGAATGCCTCCACATTCGCCAGTGGCACCTGAGCGGTCCAGATCCGGCCGGCCCTGGTACCTACGTGCACACGCAGCGCCTCGAGGTCAGACTCAGAGATGGTAGGGGTCACTCTGATCAGAGCGCTGATGCAAATGCCCTGCGTCGTCTTCTTATATACATAGTCTTGCTGAATGGCAGATTTGCTATCTCCTCTGCGGATAGCGTCGAGATATATCTGTGTGCGTGGAGACAGTTTGGCGTATGCCTTCCCTGTAGTTTGTGCAGAGGCAAGGATCGCATAACATAGAGTGAGCAGTAGTAGGGCATTCTTCATGAGCCTGATTGTTTCTTAGCTCGCAAGATATACAATTTTGCACCGCGCCCGCACGTCTGATCACGCTGTCTTTGCTCTTTGCTGGTCATTTCACCATCTTCGCAGTCCCATGCTTCTGTACCCTTCACATACGATCGAGAAACTAGAGTTTGACAAAATACTCGCGCTGGTAGCCCAGTACTGCCGTAGCGAGCCGGCAAAACAAGCTGCCCTGGCACTGGAGCCAATGACAGATGGTGGCGAGGTGCGCAAACAACTCCTGCAGGTGTACGATTATCGCAAGGTGATGTCTACCGGCTCTCATTTCCCTCTGGACTACGTACCAGACCTCACTAAAGAGCTGAAACTGCTCGCGATCACAGACGCTGTGCTGGAGCAGGAGGCCTTCACCCGGATCAAACGGACTGCGCTGACCATAGAAGGTATCTTCCGGTTTTTCACCGCCAATGAAAGCCTCTACCCTAACCTGCAAGCAATAGCAGGCGGCATCTACTATGAGAAACAGATCGTGCAGCTGATCAATGGTGTCTTTGACGAAAATGCCAATATAAAAGACAATGCTTCACGCGACCTGATGGACATTCGTAGCCGTCTCGGCAAAAAACGAAATGAACTGAGCCGCGTCTTTGCACAGATCATACAGAAGTATGCGAAGCTCGGCATCCTGACCGACTCCGGCCAGAGCATCCGCAATGGCCGTAAAGTGGTGACCATCGTAGCTGAGAGCAAGCGCCAGATGGGCGGCATCATACACGATGAGTCTGATAGTGGCAAAACCGTATTCATGGAGCCGCGCGAAACGGTGGAGCTGAATAACGAGATCTTTGAGCTGGAGCGCGCAGAGGACCGCGAGGTCTACCGCATCCTGAAAGAGCTGACCGCACAACTCGCGCTCTACCGCCAGCTATTGGAGAGCTACCAGAGCGTAATCACAAAGTATGATCTCATCCAGGCCAAGGCAAAATTTGCCAATGAGATCAATGCCTCATATCCGGTCGTCTCTGATAAGCCAGTCATACATCTGCGAAAAGCAGTACATCCGCTACTATATCTGCACCTGAGGAAATCGAAGAAGGAGACTATACCCCTCAGCATAAAGCTGGACGACGAAAACCGAATCCTCGTGATCTCCGGACCTAATGCCGGTGGCAAAACTATCACACTAAAGACCATCGGCCTGCTGCAAATGATGCTACAGAGCGGCCTGCACGTACCGGTAGACGAGCGCTCTGAGATGGGTATCTTCCAGTCACTTTTCGTAGACATAGGCGATTCGCAGAGTATAGAGGATGAGCTATCCACATACTCCTCGCACCTGCGCGCCATGCGCTTCTTTCTTGATAATGCCGACAAGCGCACGATATTCCTCATAGATGAGTTTGGTACTGGCTCTGATCCGGCGCTGGGCGGAGCCTTTGCGGAGGCGATACTGGAGGAGATGGCATTCAAGCGTGCCTATGGTGTAGTGACCACACACTACCTCAATCTCAAGATCATGGCCAATAAAGTCAAAGGCATCATGAACGGTGCGATGATCTTTAATGAAGAAACGCTGATGCCTACCTATCAGCTCACTACAGGCAAGCCGGGCAGCTCATATACCTTTGCCATAGCGGAGCGTACGGGTCTGCCACGTATGCTGATAGAGCGTGCCAAGGATATGGTAGACCAGCAGCACTACCAGCTCGACCTGCTGCTCAATAAAGTAGAGCAGGAGCATCAGTTGCTTTTGGAGAAAGAAAAGGAACTAAACACTAAAACTACAGAGCTGACCGATCTCAAGAAAAACTACGAGACCCTGTTGGCAAAAGTGCAGCAGACACGCGAGCGCCAAACCAATCAGCAGGTCATACAAAATAACGCAAAGACTACTCCATATATTAGGGAGGCAGAGCGAAGACTACAAAAGCTACTCCGTGACTGGGAGACGCGCAAGGACCTCGAGGTAGTGGCAGAACAAACAAAGAAGATAATAGAAGCAGAGAAACCAAAAGAAGAAAAAAAGGAAAAGCAGAAAGCTGCTCCTCAGGATAAAAAGAAGGAAGCTCCCAAACCTGCACTAAGGACACATACAGGAGCAAGAGTCAAGATCGTGTCTTTCAACAAGAATGGTGTAATAGAATCTGTGAAAGGGAATAAGGTCACGGTGGTGACTGACGACATCCGTATGACCGTCAATAAAGACGACCTGATCAACATCTAAGACTTATCTGAAGATACTGTAGTCCGCCCACACCTTTCTGTAGTAATCCGATGGGTCAGATACCACCTCTGATTTTTTGTCAAAGATCATGGTGTAGCGATGCGTGGGATCATACTTCACCCAGCCTCCCGGTGCTGCTCCGGCAGGATTGCCATAGCGGGCAAAGTTCAGCCAGCTCTGCTGCATCTGCGCTGATATGCGGTGAAGTGTTTTTTTATTGGCCCCAAGGGTAAAGAATTTGCCAAGCCCATGATCCATATTGCCAAATACAAATGGCATCTCTAAACCGTGGCAGGATCTCAGGCCCGTCATACGTAGCAGTGGCGATGACCACTGGAAGCGGTACATATACGTAGAGGCAAACTTATTCTGCTGCTCTGTAAAGCGGATACATGGCATCACAAAAACACCATCTGTGGTCATATCCATCACGCCGCTACGGTGCGGGTATTTCTTATAGGCCTTCACTATTTTCTGCCGCGCCTCCACTTCTACATTGGCCAGATAGGGCGCCAGTTCATGAGCGTTGCGGGGTGTCACGCCTATCTTTTTCAGAGAGAGAAAGGTAGCCTCGTCCTTATTGGTGCCTATCATCAGGTCTATGCCTGCTGCCTGTCCGGCAGTGATAGCAGTCATGAGGTCGTGCGGCAGGAAGGTGCCATCTATAGTCGGTGCCAGTACTTTGACGGTGGTGGTTTCTTTCATCAGCTGCTCAAAGAGGCGGTCCATGCCGGCCACGAGCGTATCTGATGGCAGCGTCTTGAGTTTGTCGAGATCATTTGGCCCAAGGCCGACCAGCTTCATATAGCGGAGTGTGATCTCCGTAGCTGTCTTAGGTGTCCACATAGACTCGGGCACACCGCTCTCTACAATGGCTCTTTTGAAAAGTCCTTTGGCCGCAGGCGCAGTCATGAGCGTCATCACGCTGATGGCGCCGGCAGACTCACCAAATAGCGTGATCTGATCAGGATCACCACCAAAGGAGGCGATATTCTCTTTTACCCATTTTAGCGCAGCTACCTGATCGCGGATACCGAGGTTATTATCAAAGCCTTCTTTCCCTCCTTTGATGTCATCAAAATAGAGGAAACCCAATGCTCCGAGACGATAGTTGATGGATACCACTACCACATCACCATTCTGAGCGAGATGGGTGCCATCATAGAGGCTGCCGGAGCCGGAGCCCACCAGAAAACCACCTCCGTGTATCCATACCATTACGGGGCGCTTTTTTTTGTCAGCAGCCGGCGACCATACATTCAGGTAGAGGCAATCTTCACCTTGCTCTTTGGCGCTTGCGGTGCGGTGCGTCTGAGGACATGCCAGCCCAAATTTGCTGGCATCCTTTACTCCTTCCCACTTTTGTGGCGGCTGTGGCGCACGAAAGCGCAGGTCGCCTAACGGTGGCTGGGCATAAGATATGCCCTTCCAGACGGATATGCCGCCTTCATTGATACCACGCAGGGTGCCATAGACGGTCTGTGCCAGCGGCTTCTCTACAGGGGCCCTGTTATCCGCCGCCATCAGCAGTGAACTGACCAGCAGAGAAAGTAATATGATCAAAGTGCGCGTAGTGTGGTATGGTTTCATATTGTTATAGGAACAGCAAAAATACCATGCAGTTCTAATACCACGCCTCTATTTCTGACGAAGTCGCGGATTCTATCTGTCTACCGTCGCTAAAACTTGTTAAACGAAGTACTTCTTGTACCAGTACTGGAATACGATGAGGCCCCAGATGCGGGCATGTACCTCACCGGGATCTGAGGAGAAAAGCTGGCGCTTGAGCTGCTGTATCTCAGAAACATCAAATATCCCTTGCTGCTCTATAAAGCTATCACTTAGCAGATCCTCCTCTATCAGTGACCGGAGCCCTGTGCGGAACCACTTCAGCAGCGGCACCTCAAAGCCGCGCTTTGGCCGAGTGTAAAGCTCATCAGGCAGTACATCGCGGAAGGCATCTTTGAGGATCTTCTTGGTGTGGCCGTCAGCGATCTTGAATTTGGTCGGTATAGTAAAAGCAAAGTTGACCACGGTGTAATCGAGTATCGGTACACGCACCTCAAGGCTATTGGCCATGCTCATGAGATCTACCTTTGTCAGCATGTCGTTTGGCAGTACCATCTGTGTATCGGCCATCAGCACATCATTGATCGAGTCCTTGCCGTTCACGTATTGCAGGACCACTTCTTTGCGCTTGTCTATTTCTGCCGTGCTGATGCTGTGGTTTGCTTTAATGAGCCGCTGTGCATCGCCCTGATCTACAAAAGCGCACCAACGCCAGTGCCGTTCCTGCGGCGAAAGCTGCAAGCCCACACCATAGCGCTCTAGCTGGCGGAAGATATTGGTGAATTTAGATTGCCTCGACTTCGGCAGCATCTTCCAGACCGGCAGCCCGGTCTTTACCACCGTATTGATCAGGTTGCATTTCCTCGCACGCATCTCAGCGTCATGCTTATTATACCCGGCAAAGAGCTCATCACCACCATCTCCCGAAAGAGAGACCGTCACGTGCTTGCGGGTATGCATACTGAGAATATACACGGCTATAGCTGATGAGTCTGCAAACGGCTCATCTATATAATCGAGGATATCGAAGAGGTGCTGATACATATCCTCGGTAGTAATACTGAAGACAGTATGATTGGTGCCAAATTTCTTTGCTACCAGACTGGCATAATACGTCTCGTCAAAGAATGGCTCATCCTTAAATCCTATGGAAAAAGTATTAAGATCTGGCTTGTGTTTAGCCGCAAGCGAAACAACAATAGACGAATCTATACCACCACTGAGGAAGGCTCCTAGCGGCACATCAGACACGAGCCTGCGCTGCACAGAGGCATCCAGCAGTCCACGCAGTTCGCCTTTCGCTTTTTCATAAGAGTCTGGTGTATCCGAAATCAGTTTGCTATCATCAAAAGGCACCTGATAGTATTGCGCCTTACTTCGATTGCCTGACTGATCTATGGTCATATACCAGCCTGGTAGCAAGCGCGATATGTTTTTCAGTATTGAATTGGCACCCGGTATATAATTGAGCTGTAGGTACAGCGCCAGCGAGTCAAAGTCAATTTCCTTTTTGATAGGAAACGCGAAGATCGCTTTCAGCTCCGAGGCAAAGATGATCGTGCCTCCATCATCATAGACATGAAGTGGCTTGATGCCCATGCGGTCACGCGCTATGAAGATACTCTGCCCTATACTATCATATACAGCAAAGGCAAAGAAGCCATTCAGGTGTTGCAGGCAGTCTTTGCCCATTTTGATATAGAGGTCGAGCAGCACCTCGGTATCTGATGAGGAGTGAAATTTCTTATCGCTCAGAAACTGCTCGCGCAGCTCACGGTAGTTGAATATCTCACCATTGAAGATGATGGTGTAGCGGCCCGTCTCATCTGTCATGGGCTGCGTAGCGCAGTCGGTCGTGTCTATGATAGACAATCTTGCATGACCAAAACCAACATGCGGCGAAAGGATACGCGACACCTGCGTATCAGGACCCCGGAGTGACAAAGCTTTCAGGGCCTTGTCTAAAGAATCCTTCAGATCGGTCTCTGTTTTTGAGAAATATCCTACGATGCCGCACATATACCACAATAATAACAATAAGTCGGAATGCCATTAATAGCAGTCTGTGATCGGATACTATTTTTCGTCTTCACGTGGAGGTCGAACTTGTTCTAAAAATAGCTCATCCGAAGCGCCTGTCCTTCGATAATTCTCCCTTGCCTGATTCAGGCTCACTTCATTAGCCCCACCTGTATAATCAGGGTCCTCAAACTGGACTCCATCATCCTCCCACCAGCAAACGGGGCATAAATCGTACGACCCCCGATAGTCACAAGCAAATGTCTTATACCCACAGCAGGGGCATGGATATCGTGTCGGTTTATTTTCCATGGTTATTTCAGCAGATGCGGTCTTTCCTTATGCACCTTGATGATCAGCTCGCCAAAGATCGTATTGGCCCAGGCGAACCATTTCCTCGTATAAAGCTTCGGATTATTGGCACTAAACCCCTCGTGCATGAAGCCTGTGCCGGCGTGAGTAGCCTTGATCATTTTCAGGCAGGATGCTATCTCTGTGTCACTATCACTTGTCAAGGCTCGTGCTATCAGGCTGAGGTGCCAGACATAGCCTTTCGGTGTATGATCGCTGCCTACACCCTCGGCATATTTCCCTTTGACAAAGTACGGATTGCTATCACTGAGCACAAACTGCCGGGTGCGCTGATAGGTCTTATCCTTGTCGCTCACTGCATCAAAATATGGCAAGCTCAGCAGATTCGGCAGGTTAGGCTCATCTATCACGAGCTGGTGGCCGAGGCCATCTACTTCATAGGCGTATATCTCGCTGTTTTTGGGGTGTTGGTGTCTGCCATATTCTTTCAGGGCTTTATCTACCTCCTCCGCCAGAGCTACACTCTCGGTGGCCAGCTCGGTCTCGTGTATGACCGAGGCTATACGTGCCAGCTGCCGCAATGAAATCACTGCAAAGAAATTGGACGGTATCAGAAACGGATACGTCGTCGCATCATCCGATGGGCGGAACATCGAGCAGATCAGTCCCACAGGTTTGATAGGCGCACCATATCCATCATTTGTTAGCGTGTCTTTATTTGCCAATATGCCGCGCTGGAAATGATACGGCCCATGATCCGTCTTGCGCTGTTGTTCTTTGAAAGTCTTTACAATAAGCTTCATCGCCGCTACCCACTCTTTATCAAAAACAGAAACGTCACTTGTCACTTCAAAGTACCTATGCGCCAGCCTGATCACATAGCACAAGGAATCCACTTCCCACTTGCGCTCGTGCAGTTCCATTTTCATGTCGGTCTTATCACCATACCATTCGCTCTTCTTGCTCGCATCATAGTTGAAGGCATTGGCATAAGGGTCTATCAGCACAGACTTTGCATGCCGGTTGATCACACCTTGCACGAGTTTCTTCAGCGCAGGGTCATCATTGACATAAGGCACATAGGGGTAGATCTGTGCCGAGGAGTCGCGCAGCCACATGGCATCTATATCTCCGGTGATGACAAAGGTGTCCGCCTTGCCATTCATCTCTCCGTGATGCGTGATAGTAGTATCGAGTGTATTGGGAAAGCAGTTCTCAAAGAGCCAGGCCAGCTCCGGGTCTGATATGTCTGCTTTCACCCGCGCTATCTCAGCCTCTACTGCAGGGCTGACAAACTTCCGCTGTGCTAAAGGCGGCCTGCGGCTCTCATAGCCCGTACCTTTCGCAAAAAGAGTAGCCGGGCTGACTGCTAGTCCCCCGGCTACTAATGATGTATTGATTATAAAGCTTCTTCTGTCGAGCATACACTGATATTAGTATCACCAATTTATGCAATCAGCTTGAAAAGGCAGATTTATTCTTCCTTGCCGTGGCAGTTCTTAAACTTCTTGCCGCTACCGCATGGACATGGATCGTTGCGGCCGATCTTTTCGCCTACGCGTACCGGTTCCTGCTTACGCACCGGCTCAGCCTGCTGTGGTTGTCCTTGTGGCATATGGCCCTGAGCATGCTGTGGTGCGTTGAGTGCTGCGTCATTGCGGCTCTCTTTCATCTTGCGAAAGTCGGTGTGTTCCTGCTCTGCTGCGCGTACTTGCTGTGGCTCGGCTACCGGTATCATTCCCTTGAAAAGGAAGGATGCAATCTCCTTATTGATATTGCTGATCAGGATCTTGAAGAGGTTGAAGGATTCTATCTTATAGATCACCAGCGGGTCTTTCTGCTCGTAGCCCGCTGTCTGCACCTCCTGCTTCAGGTCGTCCATCTGGCGCAGGTGGTCTTTCCACGCATCATCTATCAGCGCGAGTGACACACCCTTCTCAAAATACGTCATCAGGTCTTTGCCCTCGCTCTTTACGATATGCTCCAGCGGCACATAGATATTGATGCCACGACGTGTATCTGTGAATGGTATCGCTACACTGCTGATCTGCTCGCCACGCTCCATGTAGAGGCCGGTGAGTACCGGCAGTGCATTGGAGAGGATGAAGTGCTTCTTGCGCTCGTAGGCTTCCATCACCTCGTGGAAGAGCTTCTCTGTCAGTGCCTCTGCACGACCTCCGGCAAACTCGTCTGCTGTGATGGTCGTATCTACTGAGAAGAAGCGGATCACCTCCAGCTTAAAGTTCTCATAGTCCTTAGACTCCAGATAGGTGTTTACCAGCTCATCTGCGAGGTCGTAGAAAGAGTTTTGTATGTCGAGAGCGAGCCTTTCTCCAAAGAGTGCGTGTTTGCGCTTGCTGTATACTACCTGGCGCTGCTTATTCATCACGTCATCATACTCCAGGAGGCGCTTACGGATGCCAAAGTTGTTTTCTTCTACCTTCTTCTGCGCACGCTCGATAGACTTGGTGATCATGCTGTGCTGTATCACCTCACCCTCCTCGTAGCCAAAACGATCCATGACCTTAGAGATACGCTCAGAGCCAAAGAGGCGCATCAGCTCATCTTCCAGAGAGACATAGAACTGAGACGAACCCGGATCACCCTGACGGCCTGCACGGCCACGGAGCTGGCGGTCTACACGGCGCGAGTCATGGCGCTCAGAGCCGATGATGGCGAGGCCACCTGCAGCCTTAGACTTATCGTCCAGCTTGATATCCGTACCACGGCCTGCCATATTGGTAGCGATGGTCACGCTGCCGGAGTGGCCGGCCTCTGCTACGATCTCTGCCTCGCGCTGGTGCTGCTTGGCATTGAGTACGTTGTGTTTGATCTTGCGCATGGTGAGCATACGGCCCAGGAGCTCAGATACCTCCACATTGGTAGTACCTACCAGTACGGGGCGGCCTTCGCTGGTCAGCTTAGTGATCTCATCTATGATCGCATTAAATTTCTCCTTACGTGTCTTGTACACGAGGTCCTCGCGGTCATCACGTGCTATGGGGCGGTTGGTCGGGATGCTGGATACCTCCAGCTTGTAGATATCCCAGAGCTCTTGCGCTTCTGTCTCTGCTGTACCTGTCATACCGCAGAGCTTATGGTACATACGGAAGTAGTTTTGCAGCGTGATGGTAGCCATCGTCTGCGATGCGGCTTCTACCTTTACATTTTCCTTGGCCTCTATAGCCTGGTGGAGACCGTCAGAGTAGCGGCGGCCCTCCATGATACGGCCGGTGTTTTCATCTACTATCTTCACCTTGCCGTCTATCACTACGTACTCTACGTCTTTATCAAAGAGTGTGTACGCCTTCAAAAGCTGCGATACGGAGTGGATACGCTCGCTCTTGATAGCAAAGTCCTGCATCAGGGCGTCCTTCTGCTGGAGCTTTTCCTCCGGTGTCAGGCTGGACTTCTCCAGATCGGCTATCACGCTGCCTACCTCCGGTATCACAAAGAAGTGAGGATCCTCACCGGCACCGGTGATCAGCTCGATACCCTTATCGGTCAGGTCTACGCTGTTGTTCTTTTCATCTATGGTAAAGTACAGCTCCTTGTCTACATTCGGCATGTTGCGCTGCTGCTCGCCCAGGTAGTGGTTCTCCGTCTCACGCATGATCTGGGTCACACCCGGCTCACTGAGAAACTTGATGAGGGCTGTATTCTTAGGATAGCCCCTCTGCGCACGAAAGAGTGCGAGGCCGCCTTCACCTTCTTTATGTCCTGTATTGCCTTCCTTGATCAGGCGCTTGGCATCTGTCAGGAAGTTATTGCAGACGCGCTTCTGGGTCTCTACCAGTTTATTGATACGCGGCTTCAGCTCGTAAAACTCGCGCTCGTCAGAGCTATCTATCTGGCCGGAGATGATGAGCGGCGTACGGGCATCATCTACCAGTACGGAGTCCACCTCATCTACCATCGCAAAGTGATGCTTGCGCTGTACCAGCTCGTCAGGATTGCGCACCATATTGTCACGCAGGTAGTCGAAACCAAATTCATTGTTGGTACCGTAAGTGATGTCCGCGCGATACGCATTGATACGGCCATCTGAGTGCGGCTCATATTTGTCTATGCAGTCTACGCGGATGCCGAGGAAGTTGAACAGCGGGCCATTCCACTCGCTGTCACGACGGGCCAGGTAGTCATTCACCGTCACGATGTGTACGCCCTCACCGGCCAGTGCGTTGAGGTAGGCAGGCAGGGTAGCCACGAGGGTCTTACCTTCACCCGTAGCCATCTCGGCTATCTTGCCCTGGTGCAGTACGATACCGCCTATGAGCTGTACATCGTAGTGTACCATGTTCCACTTGACCGGTACGCCGGCAGCGAGCCATTCGTTCTTGTAGTAGACTTTATCGCCTTCTATCTCTATGGCCTTATTGGTCACGGCGAGGTCGCGATCCAGCTGGGTAGCTGTGGCCTCTACGCGAGGATTATTGGTAAAACGGAAAGCTGCCTCCTTGACTACCGCAAAGGCCTGCGGCAGGATCTCTTGCAGTACCTCTTCTATCATCTTGTCGCGGTGCTTCTTCTGCTCGTCTACCTGCTTGAAGATGTTTTCTTTCTCATGCAGGTCCTCTTGCGTATTGGCGCTCTCTACCAGGCCTGCTATCTGTGTGTCTATATCACTGAGGTACTCTGCTATGCGGGCTTTGAATTCTGCTGTCTTGGCGCGCAGCTGGTCATTGGTGAGCGGTTTCAGCTTCTCATACTCTGCGTTGATCTCATCTACGAGGGGCTGGAGGGCCTTGCGCTCGCGGTCATTCTTATTGCCAAAGATGGAGCCGAAAAGTTTCTCTAAAAAGTTTGCCATGTATATGGGTATAAAATGTTATTTCCAAAAAGGTGCGCTAAGATAGGATTTTTGCCCCCAACCCCCCAAAGGGAGCTGGTATAACGGCTCACTCCAAAACTTTCGCAAAAGGTTTAGACGGCTGGGACATCAAAAACCTATCCCGCTGATGCTAATCGGAAAGAATGGCAGAGAAAACAACGAAATAGCTCTCCAGCCTGACAAGATGGGGTGATTTCGGACCTGCCTTTCGGCAGACAGGTGTACGATTTCGGATTTCGGCAAGGGAGTGCTACGATATTTCTATGTGCTCTATGCCTGCCTGCCGGTAGGCAGGTGGTTCAAATTGTATTCCCTCCTCGTCCAAAAAACATTCTCAAATTTGCGCCATGAAAAAGATCCTCCTCCCGCTCGCCATCTATGGCTCAGACCCTACAGAGGTGGCCATCCCCTGGCTGCTGCTCACAGCGCGCGGGCATGAGGTCACCTTTGCTACCCCTGCGGGGAAAGTGGCGCAGGCGGACACCAGGATGCTCTACGGTGAAAACCTCGGCATCTGGAAAGGCGTACTAAAAGCGAGAGGGGATGCGGTAGAAGCTTATCAGCAAATGACGCAGACGGCAGCTTTTCAAAAACCGCTAGCCTATCATGAGGTCAGCGAAAAAGATTATGACGCACTATTGCTGCCCGGTGGCCACGACAAGGGTGTGAAAGAATACCTTGAGTCCCCTATCCTGCAAAATGTGGTCGCGGACTTTTTCCGCGCAGCGAAACCTGTAGCTGCTATCTGCCACGGTGTGGTTCTGGCCGCACGCAGCAAGGACCGTGATACGGGCCACTCCGTACTGCATGGCTACAAGACGACCTGCCTGCTGCAATCTCAGGAGATGGCGGCCTATAACATGACCCGCCTCTGGCTGAGTGACTACTATCTGACCTACCCCGGCCTGACGGTAGAGGCAGAGGTGCGTGGCGTGCTGGCTGGTGACAGTGACTTCCTCTCAGGACCTACGCCTATGCTGCGGGATGACAGGGAGCACCTGAGTCGCGGCTATACGGTGCAAGACAGAAACTATCTCTCTGCCCGCTGGCCGGGAGATGCCTATAGCTTTGGGCTGGCCTTTGCAGAGATGCTGGGCCGGTAGTATTATTGAATATCCTTGATCTGAGCGATCATGCGATGCAGCTCAAAATTATCTCCGATCATCTGCCGTATAGTAAAGTAATGGCTGGCGTAGTCCTGCATCCGCAGGAAGTAAGCATTATTGACAGGATAGTTCATTCTGTCCTTTTGAAATTGGTTGCCCGGCTGAGTGATCTGCGGAATGACGGTTGTGCACCGGATATAGATCTTCCTTCGGGCCGCCACCGATTTGCGATCCAATATTTTCCGCTGTGCATTCACATATTGATAGGCCTTTTCAAAAACATCCCGCTGTCTGCAGGTAGCGGTGGTGTCCAGCAGGTGCGTGTACCGGGCAAATCGCACACAGGCATAATTCGCCACCGCATCGGCGAAAGATTCTTCAAAGCGATATGCTATGGGGTGACCGAGATGGACCATATTCCGATGAATGACCTCATGGAATAGTATAAAAGCGATCGCCTCATCCGGATACGACAGCAGTTTTCTGTTTAATACGGTGCTGGACATGCCGGCAGTCTTGTAGATCATAGTATGATAGCCACGCTCTGTCAGGTCTGCGGCCGCTGAACGGGCCTGAGATTCTGAAGCGAAATAAGAGTTGATATGCAGTGCAGTGTCTTTGGCTACGTGATCTGCAAATGACACATATAAGAACGTATACATGCTGTCAGATCCCGTCTCCTGCCAGTCATAATAAAAGTCTTCCGGTACATAAAGTTGGAGGTCATGACTTATGAAGCTTCGTAAGGAATCGATCAATTGATACTGGTGCCTGTATCTCGCCTGCAGTGTATCAGAAGGTTGCCCATCAGATTGTGTACAAACACAGCATAAGAGTAGAAGCACATAAATAGCTTTCATAAGCCCAAGATAGCGCAGCCCGTGTAGAAAGTGAAAAGGGAACCATCGGCCAATCGCCCTATTTTTCCGACTATTCACCTCAAAATACCCAAAAAGGTGTATTGTTTTTCCTTCCATAGCGTTCTATGTTTATAGTACCTAAAAATAGAACCACCATGGCCACCATCATCGAACCATACTTCTACTGATCCCTGCGGGTCAGGCAGAGCACAGAGGGCACCTTGCTCTCCGGTCGCAGCGTCCTTTAGCGTATGCAGGATATCTTTTCTGCCTGCGCAGCACGCTCTCGCTTTATTCCGCAAAATAAATTCTTGTTTCTGGCAGGTAGTATATACCTTTAGTAGGTCTTCAGGATTTTCCTTTCTTCCACCTTACTAAAACTACAGCTATGAAAAACTGTCTCCTCGTCCTGCTATCTATGATAGCGCTCACCGTATTTTCTCAGGCACCACCACAGGGTATCGGCTACCAGGGCGTAGTACGGGACCCGAGTGGCAATCCGCTGGTCAGCAGCAATGTAAATTTCCGCTTTACCGTCCATGACCTGACATCTGGCGGCTCGGTGGTCTACCAGGAGACACAGATCGTGATGACCAATCAGTTTGGCCTGGCCAATGTCGTGATCGGCGCTGGTACTCCTGTATCTGGCACTTTTGCCGGCATACCATGGTCTACCGGGGCCAAATACCTGCAGGTAGACCTCGATGTGGCAGGCGGGACCAGCTTTGTCAATATGAGTACCGAGCAGCTGCTCAGTGTGCCCTATGCCCTCTATGCAGGCAGTGCTGCGCCGGGGGCCACAGGTCCCACAGGCCCGGCTGGTGCTAATGGCGCTGCCGGCATCACTGGCCCCACAGGGCCTACAGGTACAGGCGGTGGCGCTACAGGACCCAGCGGTGCCAATGGCGCTAACGGCGCTACAGGACCTACTGGCCCTACAGGGGTAGGCGGTGGCTCCACCGGACCTACCGGACCAGCCGGTGCCAACGGTGTAGCAGGCGCTACGGGAGCGCAGGGTGCCACAGGTGCTACCGGACCTACAGGCGCAGGTGCTACGGGACCTACAGGACCAGGTGCAGGTGCCACAGGCATGACCGGACCTGCGGGCGCAGCGGGAGCCACAGGCCCCACAGGACCTGCAGGCAACACCGGAGCAGCAGGCGTAGCAGGTGCTACGGGTGCCACAGGAGCTACCGGACCGGGTGCGGGCGCTACAGGGCCTACAGGACCAGCAGGTACTAATGGTGTGACTGGCCCTACAGGCCCGGGTGCAGGCGCTACGGGCGTCACCGGACCCGCAGGAGCAGCGGGCGCGACAGGTGCTACGGGACCTACCGGTATGTATGGACCTACAGGGGTACAGGGTGCTACTGGTCCTGCAGGACCTACGGGAGCAGCAGGTACCAGTGGTGCAGCAGGTGTGGCAGGCGCCACAGGACCTACAGGCCCCGGAGCAGGCGCCACAGGGCCTACAGGACCATCCGGAGCCAATGGCGCCGGAGGAGCTACAGGGCCTACAGGCCCCACAGGTGCAGGCGTAGCGGGAGTAGCGGGTCCTACAGGACCTACAGGGCCGGGCGCAGGCGCTACCGGACCCACAGGTCCGGCGGGTACTAATGGCATCACAGGCCCTACGGGCCCAGGTGCAGGCGCTACAGGACCTACCGGTGCTGCAGGAGCTACAGGCCCTGCAGGTATGACAGGCCCTACCGGCTCTGGTACTACAGGGCCTACCGGTGCAGCAGGTGCAAACGGCGCTACAGGCCCTACCGGCCCGAAGACATTCATCATAGCGCACCCGGCTGATCCTGACAAGTACCTCGTACACTCTACACTGGAGGGACCTGAGGTAGGTGTCTACTACAGGGGCACAGGCCGGCTGGAAAACGGCAAATGCACGGTGTCACTGCCTTCATACTTCCACTCGCTCACACAGGATGATGGCGTGACTGTGCAGCTGACCCCGATGGGCAAAAAACCATACCTGCTGAGCTATGAGACACAGACGGACAAAAACCAGTTTACAGTCTATAGTGAAAACCCTGACGGGCAGTTCAGCTGGGTGCTGATGGCGATACGCAAGGATGTACCACCACTACTCGTAGAGCCTGCCAAAGACGAAGTGACCGTACATGGCGATGGCCCGTACAAGTACTACTCCATCACGCCCAAAGCGACGGTGAAAGCAGAGAAATAAGAGACATTACTTTCATACATGGAGGCCGGTGGTGATATGCTACCGGCTTTTTTGTGCCTGATAAAAAAACTCCGGTGGGCTATCCTTCTGTTTTCCTTTTCACCTCATAGCGGCGGGTCCAGTATAGGATCAGCGGCACGAGTATGGCCGAGGGCAGCAGCCAGGCCACAAAGGCCCAGCTACCGGGCAGAAGGTCATGAGGCAGGTTGACCACTACAAAGGCGGTGATGGCAGCTATATACGCACCCATCATGCGCTGCAGGTGTGTGGTGAGCCAGACATTGGCCATGGGCGACCGGCCGCTGTAGGCACGCAGGTCGGCACGCACCATGCGCGAGCTCACATACCCAAATGCTACAAACACGATCCCAAAAGAATTGCCACGCATGATATGGTAGATACCTATGCCGATAAAGACGGCGCTGAAGACCGTCATGCCTCCCGTGAGCACCCAGTCTATCACTGCTGGTTTTTGGCCGGAGGCCAGCCCCCTGAGCGATAGATACCGCGTACCGGTGCCGGTCATGTACAGCGTGAAGACGCCGATGATAAACAGGAAGTAGTTGGGGTGCAGTACAGACAGCAGCAGCGAGCAGCCGGCAGCTACCAGCATGCCGTAGAGGAAGACCCTGCCCGCAAAGCGGTGCAGCCGGTCACCCTTGGGGCGCACGGCATTCACCGTGCCGGCTATGAGGCCCGCTCCTCCACCCACTATATGCAGCACGAGCAGCACACGAAACAGATCATCCATATGCTCTAAACTACACAAATATCTGAGAGGCGCAGCGTGTTTGTTGTGCGCTCCATTTTCATGGCAAACCGGCACTCGCAACAAGGGAAAACCGATAACTCCAGATGCACCATACTCATACACAATAGATGGCCCTATTCAATTGTGGTGATATGTGAAAGCGGGTAACAATATCAAACGAATAATGACGTTTTGTGTGACACCAAAAAAATAAAGTAATACACCCGGTTTGCGTAGCAATGAGTAATATTAATCACGCAATCTATAAATACGTACTATGAGAAAAACAACCCTTCTATTGCCGCTGCTTATTTTGACTCTTGTGTCCTGTCAAAAGGCTGCTTCTCCTTATCCGATGTCATTTAAAAATGTGCCAGCCACCATATTCAGGGATAACCCTAACGTCATAGGCTCCTGCGGCTGGAGCGTCCGCCTGACATATGCCACCTATCATCCGCTGAATCTCGACACCACCAAAGTATCATCGGGTCAGCAGGTAGTCATAGACTATACACTGACCGGAGATAGTTTCAGCTGTGGTGATATCAGGGAAATATGGACCAAGTCTATAAGGGTAGATAGCCTGAGATGATTTAGATCCGGTGATGATGCTTTAAACATATCGTAGCCTTGTCGTGTGGTACAGTTTTGCCATGAAAATGGAGCGCGCAACACGCAACAAATTGTCTTTCCAAGCGTCATTCCGACGCCTTTCTTCTACCTAAAAAATAAATGTGACAAGGCGGAAGGAATCCCCGCAAACACAAAGCGCAGATGAGGGCTTTCTTTATGAGTACTTCTTGAGGTTGGGGATTCCTTCAGTTTTATCGCGTATATTTTTTCTATTTGAAAAACTTCGGAATGACGCCCCGTGTAGATATTTGACCAGGTACCACTGTCCGATTTCGCGATGATTATACTACTTTCCACTCAAACATTTCCTTAAAATCCTCAAAACACACTGTGCAGATCCACTGGTAATTGTCAGGCGTGGCATAGCCTTCATGTAAAGCGTCGTTTGGCACCTCCATAAATTTTGCCCAACAAAACTCGCAATGGTCATGGTCCCAGCTTTCGCGGTATTTGACGTATTGTTTCAGACTCAAGGATACACCTTTCAGGTATCTTGATTGATTTGTAAGACGCGGATCGTTTTCCAAGTTTTCCATTTCAATACTTATTCCGCCTCTCAATACCCCAGATTAGGCCCCAGCCACCGCTCCATCTCGGCTACAGAGAGGCCCTTGAGGCACGCGAGGTTTTCTACCTGATCCTTGGCTATCTTGCCTACGCCGAAGTATTTCGCTTCTGCATTGGCAAAGTACCAGCCGCTCACGGAGGCGGTGGGTAGCATGGCGTAGGATGAGGTGAGGGTGATGCCCGTATTCTTCTCTACATCGAGCAGTTGCCAGATGGTCGGCTTCTCGGTGTGGTCGGGGCAGGCAGGGTAGCCGGGTGCCGGGCGTATGCCTCGGTAGTCCTCGTTTATCAGCGCATCGTTAGATAGCTTTTCATCTTTGGCGTAGCCCCACCACTCCCGGCGCACGCGCTCATGCAGCCTCTCGGCAAAGGCCTCCGCCAGGCGGTCTGCCAGCGCCTTGAGCATGATGGCCGAGTAGTCGTCATGATTGGCTTCAAACTCCTTCACCTTCGCCTCTATATTGCCCCCCGCCGTCACGGCAAAGGCGCCGATATAATCCTCACGGCCAGACTCCACCGGTGCGATGAAATCTGCGAGGGAGATATTCTTTTGCGTGCCTTCCTTCTTGACCTGCTGGCGCATCTGGTGAAAGGCAAGGCCTGTGCCTTTGACCTCTATCGATTCATCTTTTGTATTGGCAGGAAAGATACCGATCACACCCGTAGCGGTGATCCATTTCTCGGCGATCACTTTTTTCAGCATCTCTTGTGCATCGGCGTAGAGCTTCTTTGCCTCAGCGCCGTACTTCTCACTCTCCAGCACACGCGGATAGGTGCCCGCTATACCCCACGAGCTGAAAAACGGCGACCAGTCTATATACTCCGCCAGCTCTGCTATCGGATAGTCATTGAGCACCTTCACACCCGTAAAGGCAGGCGTAGTGATATCAGCCTTTGCCCAGTCTATCGGGTATTTGTTTTTGCGAGCCTCTGCGAGCGATACATACTCCACCTCAGACTGCCGCGCCAGAAACTGCTCACGCATCCTGTCGTACTCCTCGCGCAGCTCCTGTGCGGTAGCAGCGCTGGCATCCTTGCTCAGCAGATTGCTGGCTACGGTCACGGCCTTAGAGGCATCCAGCACGTGCACCACAGGGCCGGTATAGGCCGGAGCCACTTTGACCGCCGTGTGCAGCTTAGACGTAGTAGCGCCGCCCACCATCAGCGGGGTCTTCATACCGAGGCGCTCCATCTCTTTGGCCACATGCACCATCTCATCCAGGCTCGGCGTGATCAGGCCGCTGAGGCCTATGATATCCGCATTCACCTCACGCGCTTTCTCCAGTATCTTGTCTGCCGGCACCATCACGCCTATGTCTACTATCTCGTAGTTATTGCAGGCCAGTACCACGCCTACTATGTTCTTGCCTATGTCGTGTACGTCACCTTTCACGGTGGCGAGCAGTATCTTGCCTGCGCCGCTGGTGTCGGCATTGCCCTTCTTTTCCTCTTCGAGGAAAGGCTCCAGGTACGCCACAGATTTCTTCATCACCCGCGCAGACTTGACCACTTGCGGCAGAAACATCTTGCCACTGCCAAAGAGGTCACCTACGATATTCATACCCGCCATCAGCGGCCCTTCTATCACATGCAGCGGGCGGCCGTACTTCTGCCGTGCCTCCTCTGTATCGGCCTCTATATGCTCTACGATGCCCTTCACCAGCGCGTGTGACAGGCGCTCCTCCACAGTGCCCTTGCGCCACTCCTCATCTGCCACCTCGGTCTTGTCCTTTTTCTTCACCGTCTCGGCAAAGGCTAACAGTCGTTCGGTAGCGTCGTCACGGCGGTCCAGCAGCACATCCTCTACGCGCTCCAGCAGGTCCTTTGGTATGTCGTCATAGACCTCCAGCATAGCAGGATTCACGATACCCATATCCATACCTTCGCGGATAGCATGATAGAGGAAAGCCGAGTGCATGGCCTCACGCACAGGGTTATTGCCACGGAAGGAGAAGGACACATTGCTGACACCACCACTCACGTGCGCATGAGGGAGGTTCTCGCGTATCCACCGTGTAGCGCGGAAGAAGTCGAGCGCATTTTTCCTATGCTCCTCCATACCCGTAGCCACGGGGAATATATTTGGATCGAAGATGATATCCTCTGCGGGAAAGCCGACGCGATCTACGAGTATCCTGTAGGACCTTTCGCATATCTCTATACGCCGCTCGTATCTATCTGCCTGACCGACTTCGTCGAAAGCCATCACGATCACCGCAGCGCCGTATGCCTTGACCAACTCCGCCTGGCGGATAAATTCTTCTTCGCCGCCCTTCAGCGAGATGGAGTTTACGATGCCTTTGCCCTGCAGGCACTTGAGGCCCGCCTCTATGATTTCAAACTTGGATGAGTCTACCATCACCGGCACGCGGGCTATATCCGGCTCAGAGGCGGTGAGATTGATGAAGCGCTTCATGGCATCTACGCCATCCAGCATGCCTTCGTCCATATTGATATCTATGACCTGTGCGCCGCCCTCTACCTGGTCGGTAGCGATGCTCAGTGCGTCGTCATATTTATTCTCCTTGATCAGCTTGAGAAACTTGGCAGAGCCTGTCACATTGGTCCGCTCGCCTACGTTCATGAAGTTAGACTCAGGCGTGATGGTCACCGGCTCCAGGCCAGACAGCTGCATGAACTGGATACGCTTTGGCTTCCTCCTCGGTGCATACTTCGCAGCGATCTCCGCAAAGACCTTCGTATGGTCCGGCGTAGTGCCGCAGCAGCCACCTATGATATTGATGAAACCCGATTTGATAAACTCCTCCACATCGCTGCCCATCATAGCCGGCGTCTCATCATAGCCACCAAAGGCGTTAGGCAAACCGGCATTAGGATAACAGCTCACCCATGTGTGGGATACATTTGACAGCGTCTCTACATACGGGCGCATATCCTTGGCGCCGAGCGCACAGTTGAGGCCCACGGAGAAAAGGTTGGCATGCTTCACCGACACCCAGAAAGCCTCTGTCGTTTGTCCGCTTAGCGTACGTCCGCTCTGATCGGTGATCGTACCGGAGACAGAGACAGGCAGGTTAGTACCTTTTTCTTTCTGCACCTGCTGTATGGCAAAGAGTGCTGCTTTACAATTCAGCGTATCAAACACCGTCTCTACCAGCAGCCAGTCAGCGCCGCCATCTATCAGGCCGCGTGCCTGCTCGCTATACGCCTCTACCAGCTGGTCAAAGGTGATAGCACGATAGCCGGGATTATTGACATCAGGAGAGATAGAGGCAGTCCTATTGGTCGGGCCAAAGGCGCCTGCTACGAAGCGTGGCTTGTCAGGATTTGCTTTGTTGAATTCTTCAGCTACTTCTTTAGCGATCCTGGCCGACTCATAGTTGAGCTGATAGGCCAGGTGCTCCAGGTGGTAGTCTGCCTGTGCGATCGTAGTAGACGAGAATGTATTGGTCTCCACGATATCTGCGCCTGCGGCGAAATACTGGCGGTGTATCTCTTTGATCACCTCCGGCTTTGTGATAGAGAGCAGGTCATTATTGCCCTTCAGGTCATGCTTGTGATCCTTTAGTATCTCTCCGCGAAAGTCCTCCTCCGTCAGTGTATAGCGCTGGATCATAGTGCCCATAGCGCCATCCAGTACGAGTATCTTTTCTTCTGCGAGCTGTGCGAGTGTCTTCATTCTTCTGCGTATTTAGTAGTCAGTAGTGAGACATGAGTAATGAGACAACGGCGAATGCAGTTTAGTCTAACGTCTAATGTCTAACGTCTATAGTCTTTTTTGATATGATTTTTCGGAAAGAGAGAGTCGCATGGATATGCACTGTTATCTTTCCCCGGCATAGCCAGGGCAGGATTTAGCACCTTCATCTGTCTGCGTAGCCGTTTGGCGTTATTGCAGACATGGGTTGCTAAGACATCAGCGGGCCTGTCCCTCCGTCTTTCTTGATAATCATACTGGTAAAGAGCGGCTGCAAATATAAGTGATATACTGCATTTGGCAAAGATAACCCTCAGGCTACTTTTTCAGCAGGAAGATCGAGCTGCTGACAGGTGCCTTGTACTGCACCGTATCCACTATATCTACCCTGCTACCACGCGCATACCGCCTGTGCAGCAGGAGGGTAAAGTCCGACCGGCCCTGCTGCTTACGTAGCTCCTCAGACATGAGCATCGAGATGCTGCTGCCATTGCTATGCATATTTCGCTGAATGCCATTGAGGTTGATTTTCAGGTCTATGGCGCGGTAGAATCGTTGCAGATTGGCTATGCCGCCCCTGCTGGTATCAGAGTAATAGAAAGACGAGCCAACATTGTGACGTATCATGCGCTCGTTGGCTTTTGTGAGTGTGTTTTTTAGCACGTTTGCCTGGCGCAGTTTCCATGTGATCATATGGAAACCACTGAAAGATATCTTAGGTGTCCAGTTAGGCCGCCGCGGTGGTGGTGGGATAAAGGGAGTTGACACCGGTTCGAGCGGAGGTATGATGATAAAGGTTTTGTCCAGCGTACTCACCTGTATCCCTTTTTTGTCAAATGTCTGCAGGTGCAGTGTGATAGTAGCAGGAGGCGTATTGCTATCGGGGATGGAGGGATTGATATGCGTAGTGATGGTGAGGGCTGTGTCGTAGACTTGCAGTTCGCCACGGCTCAATGATGCGCGCAGTTTACAGCCGAGGGTCACGCCCTTCACTACAAAGCCCATGCTCACCCCATCTATGATCATATCCGTATCAGGCAGCAGCGTGATCGCCGGCCCGTGATGCACCCGTATCTCTATATCATCCTGCGCCGCGAGCCCATAGGCACACAGCAGTAGGCAGACTGCCAATACGTATCTCAGAGGGGTCACCATTCATGCTGAAATTATAGAAAATATCGCAGCGCAATATCGACATGCATCCTATTTCACGATTTTTATAGAGTCCCACACCAGGCGGGTCATCTCCATATTGCTGAGCATTTCCTTCTCATAGTCTTTGTAGTACCACTTGCCGTTTTTTTTCTCCAGAAACCCAGGTATGTAGTCCCTCACAGGTGTATCGCCCGGCATATATTCGAAGGCACCCTCATAGATCCCAAACTGGCCTGTTTGTTTCCATCCATTGCCGGTGTGAGAATATATCTTGCAGCTATTGAGATTGCTCCAGTCAGCATAGTCTATCACGAGGGCTAGTTCATCTCCTTTGTGATGATCCACATTGCCCATATTGATCAGGCAGTAGAGGCCAAGTGCGCCGCCGCTGTACGCTATCGACCCCAGCGTATCGATCGTACGGGAGGAGAGGAAAACAGAACTCTCCAGATTGCGAAAGTAGTTCTCCATAGAGTCCTGTGCGCTGTATGGGAAGCTGTCTATTTCGCGGCCCGTCACCGTACTGATGCAATGCTGGCGCAACGTATCCATTACCCCGTTTCCATCAAAATCTCCCGTCACTGATAGTTTCACCAGCGGTGCGAATGTTAATGGCGCGACAGGGGCCTCTTGTGCTACAGGTGCAGGTTTACCCTTGCAGCCTGAGAGTATAGCAGAGAGCAATAATATGGATATAGCAGCGCGTAGCATTAGCATAAAGCTATCAATAAAGTAGAAGAGCGAGGGCAAGGGAAACGGAAAACATCACCAGCCCTAGTCCTCTCCCCGCCAGTCTGCTCCGCGCTGTGAGGGTGGTATATGCTCCCTCACCTTGCGCCACATGTAGTGTGCATCAAAGAAGCCTACAGCCTTGTCGACAAGTCTGCCCCGCGGGTCAAAGAAATAGATGGTAGGGAGCTGCTCTACATGAAAGACCTTGCTATTGACCTCGAGGTCGTCAAAATTCTCCAGGTCGATATAGTAGGCTAGGTAGTTGTTATTGACCAGAGCGGCTATCTGCGGATCAGTGAAGACCTCTTTTTTGATGCGCTGACAGGGCACACACCAGGGAGCTGTGAAGAGGATGATGTATGGTTTATTTTCAAAGCGGACGAGTGAGGTAAACGTATCGTACGGCATATGTACGAAGCGGACCGTATCATGGCGCTCTACAGCCATTGTGTCCTGCGCCCGGACTGGCACAGAGAGCCATAGCAGCAGACACAGTGCGATATACCTCATGCGGCTAAGCTACGCTATTTGCCCGAAGGGCAGGGACTATTTGTGCTGCTCTATCACCTGGCGCAGCTGCTCTGCTGGTACTACACCAGACTGCCTCCAGAGGGTCTTGCCGCCTTTGAATAGCATCAGTGTAGGCACACCCTGTATATGATAGGCTGCGGCGGCAGAGGGGTTTCTATCCACATCTATCTTTACGATGCGTACATCGTCTCCCACCATGTCCTTGAGCTGGGAGAGGATGGGCTTCATCATCTTGCAGGGGCCACACCACTCTGCGGTAAAGTCTACCAGTACCGGTACCTCTGAGCTGATCAGATCTGAGAAATTGCTCTTTTCCATATTTGCTACGATTGTTGTTTCATTATGTTGGTGCCGGAGGTCGCCCGGCAGGGAGCTCTTCTATCACTACACCCTTTATTCATCACTGCTCCCCGTGGGCACGTACCCCCGGCATCCAAACAACCAATCCCGTGCCTGAGTTGCGCTGGCCATTTTGTCATGCAAAACGGGCAGGGGATGGCTCATCTCGTTTTATTTTTTTGTCTCACCGTATGCCTTCTGCCAGGCAGCATAGCCACCGCGCAGATCATAGACACAGCGGAAACCCTTATGCTTCATGATACGCGCCGCAAAAGGCGAGCGGTGGCAGGTCTGGCAATAGACAAATGCTGTCCTGCCCTTATCCAGCGTATCTACATCCTCGCCATAGTGAAAGGCGAAGAAGTCGTAGTTTCTCGCAGCATCCATGTGTGACCGGTTATACTCGCCCGGCGTCCGCACATCTATCAGATAGTGATCTCCACTGGTACGCAGCAGGCTGTCATACACGGCAGGAGATACTTTGCGATAGGTAAATGTGCCCGTACTCTGCACGGTGAAGCAACCCTGCAGGGCAAGCATTAGCCCGATGCTCAGTAGTATAGCGATAGCATGCCGCATCCTATTTCTTGTCACCGGTATTGATACCAAAAGGCAGGTATAGCGGGCATGTACCCACTATGCTGGTGAGCACAAAGATACCGCCTACTACCAGCAGGCCTATGGCTACAGGGCCGCTGACCACTCCGGCGAAATATAAAGCTACGATGACCAGGGCTACGATCACTCTGAGCACACGGTCCAGGTTTCCCATATTCTTTTTCATCTGCATTGATTTTATGATGCAAAGGAACGAAGCCCGCACGGCACGGACGGGAACAAATGTTACCTATCCCGCTTTTTTAGGAAAGCTCGATGGTATGACGGCCTAGTTTAAGAAGATTCTTCTGCTCCATGGTGCGCAGCAGGCGGCTGATAGCCTCCCGGTGGGTATGCAGCTCGTCTGCTATCTCCTGGTGGGTGATATAGAGGGCCTTTGTATTGAGCGCTTTGGCACGCTCGCGCAGGTAGTGCAGGAGCTGCTTATCCATATTATTAAAGGCTATGAGGTCTATGACCGATAGCAGCTCGGAAAATCTATTGCCATACGTATTATTGATAAACTGGCGCCACTCCGGGTAGCGCGACCACTCGTCTATCATCTGCACCGGCACCTGCAGGATGTCTGTTTCATCTTCGGCCACCGCTCTGACCGGGCTCTTGCGGCCTGCCTGGCAGCAGTTGAGCGCCATAGCACAGGTCTCACCGGGGTAGAGGTGGTAGAGAAATACCTCATTGCCGTCTTCATTTTGCCGCATGATGCGGATAGCACCTTTGGTCACGATGGGTACGAAGAGGATATCATCTCCCGGAGACATCATAGCCTGGT
Organism: uncultured Chitinophagaceae bacterium; assembly: GCA_964537475.1. Taxonomy (GTDB): domain Bacteria; phylum Bacteroidota; class Bacteroidia; order Chitinophagales; family LD1; genus UBA1941. The sequence goes on from CAZIBY010000003.1 coordinate 253,148, forward strand.
CTTTCTCCAGATGCTTTGGGCGGCAGTATTTGGCCACCTCTTCGTTGAGGCGGGCATCCTTAAAAAGTACCGGTGTCGTTTCTGTCATGGTCAGGCTAAGGTACGCAAAATACAAGGTCCTGAGACAGATGGCTTTTCAGTACATCTTTTTTGTATTAAAGTTGCACCCCATATGGCGGGAGGACGCAAGAATAAGAAAAAGAAGATAGCAGAGGTCAATACCCTGCCCAATGTATTTCAGTGCCCGGAGTATCATGAGACACAGCTCTATGATGCATCCGGCCAGCGGCTGGACCTGAAAAGCCACTGGAATGAACTCGTCTTCAAAAACAATCACCCGATCACACTCGAGCTGGCCTGCGGCAAAGGCGACTATACTGTAGCACTCGCTGCACGCTACCCTGACCGCAACTTTATAGGCGTAGACATCAAGGGTCCGCGGATTCATGCCGGTGCCAAGCACGCCGTAGAGCAGGGCCTGCATAATGTAGCCTTTGCACGCATCAAGATCCAGAACATCCTGAATTTCTTTGGCACCAGTGAGATAGATGAGATATGGATCACCTTCCCCGATCCGTATCCTAAGGATCGCCATGAGAAGCACCGCCTGACGTACAAAGAATTTCTGGCTAAATATGAGCAGGTGCTAAAGCCCGGTGGCGTGGTCAACTTTAAGATGGATGATATGGATATGTTCCATTACACGCGTGACAGCGCCCTGGCATATGGCTGCGAGATGCTCTACTACCAGGAGGATATCTACAGCGCGCCATTGGAGCGCGAGGAGCTATCCATCAAGACCTTCTACGAGAAGCAGCACATAGCAGATGGCCGCACGATCAACTATCTGCGTTTCCGCTTTAAGCAGTAATTTTAGACTTACAAAGGCTATCCTGCCGAAATCAAACATCCGAAATCTGAAATCTGTATCATGGGCAAAACGCCTGACAAACCCAAAGAAGTCCAATACTCACCGGAGTCTTATTCCTTCTTTGAGAACGTATGGGAGGTGGCCCGGCTGGTGCCCAGGGGCCGAGTGACATCTTATGGCGCTATAGCGCGGTACCTCGGCACCGGCAGGTCTGCCCGTATGGTGGGCTGGGCTATGAATGCTGTAGATAAGTCTAAGCTGAAAGTACCGGCACACCGGGTGGTCAACTCTCAAGGGCTACTCACCGGCAAGCACCACTTCAAAACGCCCGATCTCATGCAGGAGCTGCTGGAAAAAGAGAAGGTCAAGGTCAAGAACGATCAGGTGGTAGATTTCAAAAAGCTCTTTTGGGATCCGATGAAAGAATTGGAATTATAAGCCCCATAGCTGCTGATTATCAGTACATTTCTCAATCAAAGATGTTAAATTTCATATCAAATTTCGGTTAAATGCATTGACCGACAATTAGTTATCGTTCGTTTACACAAAACAACCGTTCGTTTATAGATTTTTCTCATTTTTGCTGGTAAACAAACAGGCAAAATGAAGAAACAATTATTCTCCCTGCTCACATTGACCAGTCTCTCTCTCGCCGCTTTGGCTCAGACTGCTGTACCCAATGGTGAGTATGAAAACTGGCAGAATGTAGGCCAATCTACCGAGGAACCTACTAACTGGAACTCCAATAAAACCGGTGGCGGTTTTGCCACGAGCGGGCCTCAGACCTGCTTTCGCGATACGAGCACACTCAATGGCGGCTCCTACTGTATGAAGATCAAGACAGGGTCTTACTTCGGCGTCGTGGTGAATGGCTCCGGCACTACTGGCAAGGTAGAAGCCCCCTCTACCAGCAAGTCTGAAGGCTATATCCATACCATAGCTGGCGACCCTAATTATTCGTCTGCATTTACCGGTCGTCCTGATAGCATCGCATTCTGGTATCGCTATACCAAGGCTGGCAGCGACTATCCTAAGATCGAAACCCGTCTGCACGTAGGCAATGCCTATGCACCTGAGACACCCGTCAATGGCAACCATCCGGACAGCACAGTCAATATCATAGCGCGCGCCCTATGGAATGGTCCGGCGAATACAGTGGCGGGCTGGACCAGGATATCTGTACCATTCACCTATGTAGATGCACGTACACCCCAGTACATACTCGTGACGATGACCAGCACCGGTGATCAGAATGGAGGCACCTCAGGCTCTACACTATGGGTAGATGGTATGACCGCTATCTACAATCCTACCCTGACTACATCTACCACCGTTGCTACCGGGCCATATTATATATCTGCATCACAGGGTACGGCTATATCTGTGCCGTTCACTATGACAGGCACCTTTGCCGCAGGCAATACCGTGACAGCACAACTGTCAGATGCCAGCGGTTCCTTTGCCAGTCCGGTCACTATCGGCTCTGTGACAGCTACCGCATCTGGTACTATTGCAGCTACGATACCAGCCGGCACAGCTACAGGCACCGGCTATCGTGTGCGCGTGGTATCCAGCTCACCTGCCATCACCGCAGCTAATAACGGCAGCAATATCACGATCTACCTTATTACCAATAGCATCGCTCCATCTGCATCGCAAACCGTACCTGCCAATACCAATGGAACCACGCTCACGGTGACAGAATCGCCAGCAGCGACCTCACGTGAGTGGAAATATGCTACTACATCAGGCGGCCCATACAGCGGCTTCAGCACCGCTCAGACGGGCAGCACCTATGTGCCGAACTTTGCTACCGCGGGTACTTACTATGTAGTATGTGTCTCTACCTACCCCGGCGGACAGACCACCACAAGCACTGAGGTAGTGATCAATGTAGTAAGCAATGAGATCACCCCATCTACCTCTCAGAGCCTGCTGGTAGGTGTCTCAGGCAATATGCTGACCGTGACCGAAACTCCTGCCGGCACTTCACGTGAGTGGAAGTATGCTACTGCATCAGGCGGCCCTTACAGCAGCTTTAGTACTGCTCAGACAGGCACGACCTACACACCGCTATTCAATACAGCAGGCGCCTACTATGTAGTCTGCCAGTCTGTGATCAATGGAGTGACTGTGACCAGCAATGAAGTGATCGTATCTGTGGGCAACGCCACAATTACCACCTCAGCAGTATCGGGTTCTCCGTTCCTTTTCAGTCCATCGGCTCCTGATGCCAGTGTGAGTGTGCCATACACCATCAACGGCACATTCAATAGCGGCAACATATTTACCGCGCAACTGTCAGACGCTTCAGGTTCATTTGCGGCGCCTACCACTATCGGCACACGCACAGCCACTACTGCTGGCACTATCTCTGCCACTATACCACATACCACACCCGCTGGTACCGGCTACCGTATACGTGTGGTGTCATCCAATCCTAACATACTGGGTAGTGACAATGGTACAGATCTCACGGTAGATCAGTTTCACAACTCGATCGCTCCGCCTGCGAGCCAGACCATGCAGATCAACACTGCCGGCACACCGCTCACAGTGACTGCCTCTCAAAGCAGTACCCAGGTATGGGAGTATACCACCACCAGCGGATCAGGATATACGGGCTTCACACCGGCGCAGACAGGCGCGTCCTATACTCCGCAGTTTGCTCTGCCGGGTACATACTATGTAGTGGCCCGCTCTATCAATCAATACAATGACACTGTGACCAGCGGCGAAGTCATGATCACTGCTACCAATGGCACTACGCTGACCACTTCCGCTGTGGTCGGATCTCCATATCTGGTATCTCACAAGGCAATGGTGATGGTCACAGTAAACTATACCAGCAATGCTGTATTCAACGCGGGCAATACGTTTACGGCTCAGCTCTCTGATGCCACAGGCGACTTTACTAATGCTGTAAACATAGGCCAGGTAGCCAGCACAACACCTGCAGCTATATCTGCCCAGATACCCAACTCATCTCTGGCGGGTACAGGCTATCGCATCCGCGTAGTATCTACCGACCCGGCACTGACCGGTACGGATAATGGCAGCGACCTTCAGGTCATACCTTTTGAAGTGTCTGTGTCATCTCTGGCACCACAGCATACTTATACGCACTATGACGGCACTCCTATCTCTATCACGGAGACACATCCTGCTACACGTGAGTGGGCTTATAACTTTAACGGTAGCCAGAACTACATTTCCTTCTCACCCAAGGATACCGGCAGTGTGTATACCCCTCACTTTGATCAGGCAGCTACCTACTATGTAGAGTGTACCTCAGTAAATAACTGGAATGATAGTATCCGTACCGTAGCAATAGTGATCACCGTGACAGACTCTGTCAATATAGGCATCCATGACCTGGCATCTGCGCAGGCGCGCCTTTACTACACAGGAAGCAATCTGGTAGTAGACCTGACGGGATCTGAGCTGCAGGCCAGCAGTATAGAGCTGATCAATATGGCCGGGCAGGTAGTGCTCACGGCGCCGGTACGCAATAGAGAAATGACCTCCATCCAGACTGACATCCCTGCAGGAGTATACATATTCCGACTGGCTACCAGTCAGGGCCAGCTATCTGGCAAGATGGTCCGGCCGTAAATAAATTGGTTTGTTTGTGATGCCCCGGTGCGCCCACCTGCGCCGGGGCTTTTTTTATGCGCACAGGTAATAGTGTGAATACCTGTATATAAAATGACGCAATTTCACAGTAGGCGGTGCTGCTGTATCATTTTCTTAATGCTGCGATAAAAGGCTCGTAGTATTCTAAGTGCACTTTTGCGGCAGCAATAAATGATATGCTGAAGCAAGACCGCAAGTCATTCATACGCACGCTCGGGCTGATGGGGGCCGGAGTACTTCTGGCGGAGCACAAGGTGCAGGCCCATCCCGCTACCGAGATGGCCAGGACCGAAGCGGTGCCCTCACCCATCGGCGGGCAGCCTCTGCGTATAGCACACCTGACGGATATACATGTCAGCCCCGAGCGTACCGCAGAATATGGCTTGAGCGCTGCGCTAAATGCGGTAAACGACCTAAAGAACAAACCTTCATTTATCCTGAATGGAGGAGACGCCATCATGAATGCGGCCACGCTGACCAAAGCTGGTGTCAGAGACCAATGGGCCAGCTATCATAAGCTAATGAAAAGTGATAATGACCTGACGGTATACAACTGTGTCGGCAATCATGATTTATTTGGCTTCCTGCTGCCGTCTGCAGATCATGCAGAAAGTAAGAAGTGGGCTATGGACGAATACCAGCTCTCCCGCTCTTATTATAGCTTTTCGCAGGGTGTATGGCATTTTATCGTTTTGGACAGCATACACGGGCGCAAGGCTGTACCGGGCTATGTGGGCAAGCTGGACGATGCTCAGATGGACTGGCTGAAGAAAGAACTGGCCTCTATACCGAAATCCAAGCATATCTGTATCGTCTCCCACATACCTGTACTGGCGGTATGCAGCATGTTTGACAGAGACATCACCAATATGCGGAATATGCATATCTCCGACTGCAATATGCATACAGACTCGGAGGAGCTGGCGGAGCTATTTTACCAGGCAGGCAATGTGCGTGCGTGCCTCAGTGGCCACATCCATATGATAGATTACGTCAACTACCTGGGTGTAGAATATTTCTGTAATGGAGCGGTGGCGGGCAACTGGTGGAAGGGCAACCTAAAGCATTTTGCGCCTTCTTTTGCCATGATGAATTTTTATGACAATGGCGCGGTAAGCCGCGATGTACACTATTATAAATGGACAGCCTGATGTCCGTGCAAGATATTCAGAGGATACAACGCAGAGTCTGAGAGATGGACTCTGCTCCTCTGAGCCTATTCAAAGATTTCGCTTACCACCTTTCCCTGCCAGCAGTCCGGTATTTTGGCATTCAGCATTTTGGCTATGGTGACTGGCAGGTCGTAGTTATTGACCAGGGTAGTAATATGATAGCCCTTTTTGATGCCCGCACCGGATAGCACGAAGGGTACATTGACCTCCTGAGGTGTATTACCGCCGTGATTTTTGCCTATACCGCCGTGATCTGCTATGACCACAAACACAGTACTCTCCAGCATGCCGGCCTTTTTGACCGCAGCGATATATTTGCCTATAGACTTATCTACACGGGCCACTGCATCATAGTACTCCTTGGTACCATGACCGTATTTGTGGCCCGTTTCATCCACATCGTTGAAGTGTATGAAGAGGAACTCCGGCTTGCGTACGCTGATCACGGTAGGCACCCGCACATCTGTGACAGGCTCCCAGATGGTGCGCTGGCGTATAGAGCAGACGTGGTCCTCTACCAAGCGGCGAAAACTCCACCACTCCATGATACAGGCTATCTGAGCTTTCTTATTGCTTTCCCTCAGTACGCGAAAGATGGTAGGAAATACATGCCCCTTCTTGCCGCCGCAGTAGGATATATCACTGATCTGTGAGCGCTGCCACTCATTGCTCCAGATGCCATGTACTTTTGGCGGCACGCCGTCTATGATCGATGCCCAGTTGGTAGAGCTGCTGGTGGGCATTTGCGCCTTGGCCTCCCAGGTCCAACTGCCGTGTGCCACGAGGCTATCTATATTGGGCGTGTAGGCATGAGCTATGCCATCGGGGCTACAGCCATCTATACCAAATACGACCACGTGTTTTACAATCTGGCCATATGACAAGAAATAGAAGACGATAGTGAGAGATAAAAGAAGGAGCTTTTTCATGGCCGCAAATATAGGATGAGTGCACCACCATCACATCAAATTCAGTTCAACAGATCATTATCGCCGTCAGAAAGAATGAACATCCTGGCCACCCTTTTTCTCAGATGTATGTGATTTATGCTTCGCAAAAAGGAAAGCAAATCCAACGTTCAGCCCTACATTTGAGAAAGGAGCCGAATACCTGAGGCTCTGGCGAGGAGAAGTAGGCGACTGTATGGTTCCGGTATTTATCTCCTTCACATAATTGCCGTAGCGGTCTGCCGGCTGCAGTTGTGAAAGTTGATCAGTACCATTTACCACATAGGTAGTCCTCTCCCAGTTTGTAGGACTATATGAAGAAGCTGTGCACACGGCAGCCAAAGAGAAGCTTACTCGCTTTGACAGCTTTATCTGTATACCCAGGGACGAGTAGAACCCCAAAGAGACACCACCCTTTTCCCATACTGTGGTGGTCATATGGCTGCTTGAATTATAGGTGCCGTTTGTAGTTTCCTTTATAGCGTTGACTCCTACCAGCATACCTACCTCAAAGATAGGGGTGATCTTATTGAATTCATGCCTGAAGCTCAGGTGAGGGATGAGCTGACCGGCAAGGCCTCTCTGTGATATATCATATTGGTACCTATCTCCGTTATTAGTTTGCTCTACATATTGCGTAAAGGATGCACCAAAAAAACCAATGATCCTGACACCGCCACCTATATCCGTTTTGGAAAACCAATCAAATGATAGGTAGATATCACCTCCCTGGCCCAGAGATACCGGCTTCACTCTCTGAGTATAGGTAGTGCTGCCATATGACTGGACCTGGCTTTGATAGGAGGTGGTATAAGAGCGTGCTATGGGAGCGTCTCCTCCACCTCCAAACGAAAAAATAAAACTTTGAGCGCGTGCGTTCAATACCAGCCCGAGGGCCAGAAAGAAGGTGAGAGTGTTTTTCATAGTAAGGCCTTAGTATAAAACAAGTATACCTCAAAATTCTCTAATGATCCCGGCGTTTTATTTCACTATGCTGGAGATTTGACAGATATTTAGCGCCCGACACAAATTATATCCCCCCATGAAGCGCATCCTATCTGCATTTGCTTTCTCCATTATTCTTTTGGCTATACCGGCATCATTAGCAGCTCAGGGCAGCTGGACTATGGTGCGCGATGCAGCACCCAATATCAATACGGGAGTGATGCTACTGCTCTCAGACGGCTCTGTGATCTGCAAAGGGATGGACAACCTTGGCAATGACAATCTGTGGAATAAACTGACGCCCGATCGCAGCGGGAGCTATGTCAATGGCACCTGGTCATTGATAACCCCAATGATAGATGACCGGCTTTATTTCTCCTCACAGGTACTGCGTAGCGGCAAGGTATATGTAGCCGGAGGGGAATACGGCAGCGGCGTAAATAAGGCCGAGATATATGACCCTGTAGCAGATACCTGGACCTCTATCCCTACTCCAGACCCCGGAGACTCTATAGCAGATGCCAACTCTCAATTGCTACCTGATGGCAGGGTGATACAGAATATAGTCAACTCAAACCAGGTAGACTATGGCACAAAAAACCTGATCTATGACCCTGTCTCTAATTCGTTTTCCTACGGGCCATCCTGTATAGGGGACGCTGATGAATCTGCCTGGGCTACGCTACCAGACAATAGTATTCTTTTTGTAGACATTCATAGCCTGCAGACCGATAGATACATTCCCGAGCTGGGCCGCTGGAAACGTGATGCCGCCGCACCCGTCATGCTCTATGACAACTATCTTTATGAAACGGGGCCAGCAGTAAACTTGCCTGACGGATCGGTATTATTTCTGGGAGCTAACAGCAATACCGCCATCTATGTCCCAAGTGGAGATACGACTGCGGGCACATGGATCAGGGGACCACAGATACCCGGCCACAATGGAATAACAGATGGATCAGCAGCGAGCATGGCTGATGGACACGTACTTTGCGCCGTATCTCCCGCGCCAAACGGAGCAGATCCTGATAGTATCTTCCACACACCCACATATTTCTATGAGTTCGACTACCTGACGGATAGTTTCACATTGGTAGATGCCCCCGTAGGGGGGCCATTTATGCCATCCAGCCCTCCATCTATCCCTGTAGCTACTTATGGCTGTCAGATGCTGAATCTTCCGGATGGGACTATTTTATTTTCCAACCAGTACAATGACAGATACTATATCTACACGCCTGGAAATCCGCCTATCGACGCAGGCAAACCATATATCGCGTCAGTGACCGCTGATGGCTGCGAGTTTATGGCCACCGGATTATTGTTTAATGGCATATCTCAAGGAGCAGCCTATGGCGATGACTGGCAGATGTCTACCAACTATCCTATCATACGCCTGGAGGCTGGCGGAAGGGTATACTATGTACGCACACACGACTGGAGCAGAGTGGGGCTGCAGCTGTCGGGCTATGACACTACTTATTTCTCTATACCTGCAGAGGTGCCAAATGGCGACTACTCTTTATATCTCAGCGCCAATGGTATCAGCTCTGATGCGTTCAGCTTTCACTATGCTAATTGCCATACGGGGCTGGCAGAGACTACCATCAGCAACTCGCTGCTAAAGGTTTATCCAAATCCACTGCACCAGAAAGCTCAGTTAGTATTCTCTGCGGCGGAGGGTGCCGGCTGTGTGCTGCGGCTGACCGATCTCTATGGGCGGACTGTGTGGTATCAGGACTATAAGGCGGTGAATGGTATAAACTCCTGTACGCTCGATCTGAGTAGCTTTGACAAAGGAATCTATATCATAAGCGTAGAGCAGGGTGGCGAGACGAAGACCACAAAAGTGGTGTCTGAATAAACTCCGGTTTTTTCGGCCTTCTCAAAATAATATCAGACAAAAGCCGTTTCTTAGCGCAAAATGAATGCCTTGAGAAGGTTTATCTTGCTTATAATGACCGTACTGATGGTATCTGCTGCTCACGCGCAGATAGGCGGCAATACGGTATTCAACTTTCTGCGCAATGCGCCGTCATGGCGGCAGACAGCTCTCGGCGAGATCAATATCACCACTATAGACTATGACCCGACCTCTCAGCTGTCCAATCCTGCCTCTCTCAATCCACTGATGTCGAGGCAGGTATCATTTAGTACCTCTATATATCCCGGCGGGGCTAACTATGGAAACGCCTGCTATGTGCATGACTTTGCTAAAAAGGGAACCTATGGCTGGGGCGTGCAGTATATGACCTATGGCTATATACCGCAGACTAATGTGTATGCTACCACTGAGGGCCAGGTACATGCCAATGATATCAACCTCTATGGCGGTGGCAGCTACCATTTTGGCAAAATATTTAGCGTCGGTGCCAATGCTAAGTTTATCGGCTCTTTTTACGGAGACTATCGCTCCTTTGGCGTGGCGGCTGATCTGGGCGCTTCGGTCAATGATACTGCACATGGCATAGTAGCCAGTATCGTAGCCAGAAACATCGGCGTACAGCTGACACCCTATTCAAACGGCAGTGGGCGTCGTGAGCCGCTGCCATTTGATCTGCAGGCGGGCTTCTCTGTCAAGTTCAAAGGATTTCCTGTGCGTTTTCATGTTACCTTCCACGACCTGCAGCGCTGGGATATCCGGTACAATAACCCCGCCGACCAGCAGACGAGTCTTTTCTCAGATACCGTCAAGACCAAAAAGAGCGCTGCAGCAGCAGACGAGTTTTTTCGCCACCTGATCGTAGGGCTGGAACTGAACATCAAAAAGGTAGTTTATATCGACGTGTCCTATAATCATGAGCGCCGCCAGGAGGTGATGCAATCTACCCGCCGGAGCATAGCAGGCTTCTCGGCCGGCATTGGCGTACACGTCAAGCAGATATCTGTAGGAGTAGCGCTCTCTCCTATGCCTCTTCACTCTACCCTGGCTCAGTTTACGCTGAGTATCAATACTGGCGGGTTTGTAAAGAAGAAGACCATCTCCAAGAGCTAATTTATTGGACTACAATAAAAGAAGAACGGCCACCCTTCCGAGCAGCCGTCCCTTTTCAACCCAACCCCTCCGAGCGGAGGGGCCTAAACCCAATTTATGAAAAAACCCATTTACGACACCTTGATCTCGATAGGTCCTTTTGTTTTCGCTTCTTCTACCTTTGGCAGTACTACATAAAGGATGCCATCTTTGTATTCTGCGCTTATTTTTTCTGCATTCACTGTCTTAGGCAGTGTGAAGCTGCGCTTGAAGGATGCAAAGTGAAACTCTCTGCGGGTCCACTTTTCGTTTTCTTCGTTCTTGACCTCAGACTTTTCAGTGCTGATGGTCAGTATATTATCGATTACTTCCAGTTTGAAGGCATCTTTGGCCTGACCCGGGGCAGCGATCTCTATTTTGTAGCCATCTGCTGTCTCTTTGGTATTGACCAGTACCGGAGTGCGTACGCCCTCAAAGAAGTCGTTGCCAAATTCATTTTCGGAAAAGGTGTCAAACCAGTTAGTAAACCTTGGAAATCCAAACCTTCCTGCTTGTGGTTTTACTGATACGAGTGTCATATTCTTGTTTTTATTTTTTGGTTTAAGTAATATGATTCGTAATAGTCAAAGCCTGTACCAGCTCTATTTTTGTGCCTTTTTGTCGTTTTTATCTAAATTTTAAGTGACAATTTGACAATTAATTGTTTTTGAACCGACCAAAATGTCGTAGAACAGTGACTAGCCTATAGCCTTTCGTCTTTAGACGCTGTACAGTAGCCTAAACTTACACCCATACGCTGCTGTTTTCATACCTTTATCGCAGATACAAGATGGATCAGGTCACACTAAGAAATATAGAGAAACGATACGGCGATCACACCGCATCTGCCAGTGTGAGCTTCAGCATTCCGCGAGGCTCTATTTTTGGGCTGCTGGGCCCTAATGGTGCCGGCAAGACCACCCTTATCCGCATGATCACACGGATCACTATGCCAGATAGTGGTCAGGTACTCTTCGGCGGAGAGCCGCTGCGAGAGGAGCACACCAGCCGTATAGGATACATGCCCGAAGAGCGCGGGCTGTATAAGACCATGATGGTCTATGAGCATCTCATCTACCTGGCCCGGCTCAAAAACCTGAGCGGCACCGAAGCCGCGAACAGGGTAAATCAATGGCTGGATAAGTTTGAGATAGCCGGCTGGAAGCAAAAAAAGATAGAAGAACTATCTAAGGGTATGGCGCAGAAGGTACAGTTTATAGCTACCGTACTGCATGACCCGGACCTGCTGATACTAGATGAGCCTTTCTCTGGCCTGGACCCTATCAATGCAAAACTGATAGAAGACGAGATATATGCATTGAGGCAGCAGGGCAAAACGATCATTTTCTCTACACACCGTATGGAGCAAGTAGAGGATATCTGTGACCAGATAGTGCTGATAGACCAGGGCCACAAGATACTGGAGGGCGAGGTGGCAGAACTCAAGCAGCGCTTCAAAGAAGATAAATACCATATCACCTTTGACGGAGTGGTGGGCGATGATTTTGCCGAAACGTTTGATGTGCAGATGGTGACAGAGCACGAGGCCACCGTGCACTCCCGCTCCTGTAGCAATGACATCCTGAAGTACTTTCTGGATAGAGACATCACGATACGTAGCTATAGTGAGATACTACCCAGCCTGAATGAGATTTTCATACGTGCCGTGAATGAACCAAAATCCAAGGCAGACCAGCCAGCCTATATATGAGCAAGATACTGATCATCATACAGCGGGAATACATCACCCGCGTGCGCAAAAGGACCTTTATCGTCTCCACGCTGCTCGCCCCTCTGGGTTTCTTTGCGTTGATTTTGTTTTCTGTGTTGATGTCTAACTACTCCGGGGGTACCAAACAAGTGGCTATATATGATGATGCCGGCCTGTTTAGTGGTGTGGCCTTCCCCGATGCTCCCGACAGGTCTGTAGAACTGCACTACATAAAGGGCGATCAGACCACAAGCAAAAAGTACGATGCCATCATCCGCATACCTGCCAACTATGATATAGACAACCCGCGGAAAATAGCTATCAGCTGCACCTCTGACAAGAATCTAGGCATGATAGCCAGCACATATATCAATAAGGTTTTCTCTGACAAGGTGCGTCAGGTCAGAGCCGGCAAAATGAATATCACTCAGGATCAACTGGACAACCTGAATACCGATATTGAGCTCTCCTATCAGAAGCTATCTGAGGATAAGAAGAAAGGCGCTACCGCTTTAGTAGGCATGGGCTTTGGGTATCTGATAGGGATAGCCATCTATACCCTGCTGCTGGTTTATGGTACGATGATCATGAAGGGTGTGGTAGAAGAAAAATCATCGCGTATCATGGAGGTGCTGGTATCCAGTGTGAAACCTATACAGCTCATGCTGGGCAAGATACTAGGCATCGCTGCGGTAGGGCTCACGCAGTTTATCCTCTGGATCATCCTCATGTCGCTGTCCGTCATATTTCTGCTGCCGGCCCTCGGCCTGACCAGGCCACCCGGTGGCCAGCGCCTGCCGGCCAATGAGACGATGGACCCGCAGACTGTAGATCAGGTCATCAGTATATTGAAAGATTTTCATTACGGCCCGATGATCGTGGTACTCTTGTTATTTTTTCTTGGCGGCTTTCTGCTGTATGGTTCCCTGTTTGCTGCCATTGGCGCTGCGGGCGGAGATGAGACAGACTCTCAGTCGCTGACCTTTCCCGTCATCCTGCCCATCATCATCACCATCGCTATGATGACCAATATCCTCGGCCAGCCAGATGGCAAACTGGCCTTCTGGGCTTCGCTGATGCCTTTCTCGTCACCCATCATCATGCCGTCACTCATGCCGGCCAATCCACCCCTATGGCAGATCGCGCTTTCATTGATATTACTATTCGGGGGATTTGTTGTGTGTGCAGCACTGGCAGCCCGTATCTATCGTACGGGTATTCTCATGTATGGCAAGAAAACATCCTTTCGAGAGATAGGCCGCTGGCTCTTTATGAAAAGCTGATGAGCGCATGAAGTTTATCAGCACATTTGTGTGCTACATTCTCTACTTTGGCATTTGTTTTGCGAAAGCGCATGTCATACTAAATTTTTGACCAACTAAATCTCTTCAACCATGATGATCAAACGACTCATAAGCTTTACTGGCCTGCTTCTTCCGCTGCTGTCCTTTGCACAGCAGGAGATCACTATTACGGAGACCTCAAAGGACTTCAGCGGCGGCAATAAAAACTCATACGTACTGACCATACCGGAGGCCAGCCTCAAAGACGTGAACAATGACTGGCAGAAAATGATCAAAAAAGATGCAAAGGGAAAGATAGAAGACAATAAGTCTGAGGTCAAAGCCCCTCTGGTCACACTCAAGTCTGTCTCAGGGGTGCCGCTCATGATCTACAGCCGCACGATGGAGGCCAAGGAGGGTATCCAGCTATCGGTCTGGCTGATGGAGGGAGACTCATTCATCTCTACAGGCTACTCTGCAGACAAGAGTACGGCGGTACAAAAATACCTGCATGACTTTGGTGTACAGGAATACAAAGCTGTAGCAAAAAAGCAGCTCGAAGACCAACAGGACAAGCAAAAGCAACTGGAAAAGATCTATGACGGATTTGTGAAAGACCAGAAAAAAGCCGACAAGGAAGTGGCTGACGCTCAGAAAGAAATAGAGAAGCTGAAGCAAAAGAACATAGACGAGGAAGGCAACATCAAGCAGGCAAAAGCTAATAAGGAGGCAAACATAAGCACTGCCAGCTCACAAAAAGATATAGATGCAGAGAAGAAGCACACAAAAGAACTGGAAGGCTATATCAAAGACCAAGAGAAGGCTGAAAACAACATCAAGAGCAATAACAAGCGCATAGAGCGCCTGCAGGACAAGATAAAAGATGAAACAGCAAACAGCGCAAAGGCAAAGGACAACCAAGGCCCGGCCAGCAGCAATGTAGATGCTCAGAAAACCCAGGTGGCAGCCGCGCAGGACAAGCTGAATAATATCAAATAATTTAAACTGACGTAAAAAGCAGAAAATGCCATCCATACGGGTGGCATTTTTACTTTATCCGCTTGCACAAAAACTGAATTTGGCTAAATTGCGTGATATAACTATTTGAATGAAAGGAATAATACTCGCAGGAGGTTCCGGTACGCGTCTCTACCCGATCACATATGCGATCAGTAAACAGATCATGCCGATATATGATAAGCCCATGATCTATTATCCCTTGTCTGTACTGCTCAAAGCCGGGATCAATGAGATACTGATCATCTCGACCCCTACAGACCTGCCCAACTTTGAGCGGCTGCTCGGTGATGGCAAAAAATATGGTTGTAAGTTCTCATACAAGATACAGGAAGTGCCTAATGGCCTAGCACAGGCATTTGTGCTGGGCGAGGAGTTTATAGGCAATGACAAAGTGGCCCTGATACTTGGTGATAATATCTTCTACGGTACGGGCCTCGATCAGCTCCTGAAGAGTAACAATAATCCCGATGGCGGCGTGGTGTATGCCTATCACGTGTCTGATCCTGAGCGCTACGGTGTAGTAGATTTTGACAAAGATGGCAAAGCCATCTCTATAGAGGAGAAACCCAAGGAGCCAAAGTCAAACTACGCAGTTCCAGGACTCTATTTTTATGACAATGAAGTGGTCAGGATCGCAAAAGAACTGAAGCCCAGCCCTCGTGGCGAGTATGAGATCACTGATGTAAATAAGGAATACCTGCGTCAGGGCAAACTGAAGGTAGGAATCCTGGACCGCGGTACGGCATGGCTCGACACAGGCACGTTTGACTCTCTCATGCAGGCGTCACAATTTGTACAGGTAATAGAACAGCGCCAGGGCCTCAAGGTAGGCTGCATAGAGGAGGAGGCTTTCCGCCAAGGCTTTATCAGCCATGACCAGCTCAAGGCGCTGGCCGAGCCACTCATGAAAAGTGGATACGGAAAATATCTCATGGACCTTTTGACAACATAAAATATAGACCCAAACCCAAGATCAAAAGGCATGATTAAAAAAATACTCGTCACAGGTGGTGCTGGTTTTGTAGGGAGCTGTATGGTGGATCGGCTGATAGAGGACCCCGCTAATTTTGTAGTAATAGTAGACGACCTCTCTACAGGCAATATCACCCGCCTGCCGGAAGTGCACAAAGATCGCTGGAAATTTATCAAATGCAATGTAAACGGCTATCGCGACATCTCTGCGGTGATGATGGCCTATCAGTTTGATTATGTCTTCCACTATGCGGCGGTAGTGGGCGTACAGCGCACATTGCAGAATCCGGTGTCAGTGCTGCAGGATATCAATGGATTCAAATATCTGCTGGACCTGTGCAAGAATACCGGAGTGAAACGCGTCTTCTTCTCCTCTTCCTCTGAGGTCTATGGTGAGCCATTTGAGCATCCGCAGAATGAGCAGACGACGCCGCTCAACTCCCGCCTGCCGTACGCAGTGGTGAAGAATGTGGGCGAGGCTTTCCTGCGTTCGTACAAACAGGAGTTTGACCTGGACTATACGATATTCCGCTTCTTCAACACATACGGCCCCAAGCAAAGCCAGGACTTTGTGATGTCTAAATTTATCAATGCGGCACTGGCCGGTCGTGATATCACGATCTATGGTGATGGCTCGCAGACGCGTACTTTCTGCTATAAGGATGATAACATAGACGCCTGCTACAATGCCTTTGTGAATGACTATATCGTGAACGATACTGTCAATATCGGCAGCGACTTTGAGACCACAGTTCTCGATCTGGCAAAGCTGATCATACAGGTGACGGAGTCAAAGTCAAAGATCGTCTTCCTGCCACCGCTAAAGGAAGGAGACATGTCTCGCCGCAAACCTGATAATAGCAAGATGCGCGAACTGCTCGGCAGGCCCCTGATACCGATAGAAGCCGGCATACGTCTCACCATAGAGTCCGGCAAATACAACTATTGATCACACTCGCGCTCAGAGTGAGATATTATTAGTTTCTTTAGGCTGCTATGTCAGTCCGCAAGAGTTTCATATCCCATACTTCGCCATTCACGGGAGTGCTATCTCTGAATACCCTGGCAGCATTGACCGGACATCATTTCATCATCCCGTTTTATCATATAGTCAGTGATGAGGACTGCCCGCATATCCAGCACCTTTACACTTTTAAAACGGTCAAACAGTTCGAGCAGGACCTGGATTATCTGGCCTCGGAATACACACCAATAGGTGCTGCGGATCTGGATGATGTACTGGCCGGAAAATACAAGGGCAAAAAGATCATGCTGCTGACCTTTGACGATGGGCTACGTCAAATGTATGAAGTGGTCGCTCCTATTCTTTTACGCAAAGGAATTCCTGCAGTTTTTTTTCTGAATAACGATTTTATAGATAATACGGACTTGATGTTTCGCTATAAGGCGAGTCTGGGCGCTTCTATAGATTATGACCAGTATTTTTTGCTGTCGTTTCATATTTCCCACATTGATAGTGAGGCTGCAGTGGAGGATCTGTTGGGGCCAGAAAGGGAAAAGGAGGCAAAGGAGTTGCAACAGATTACCAAGGAATTTCTCTTAGACTATAAGCCCTATATGACATCTGACCAGGTACGCTCATTGATACAGCAGGGCTTTACCATCGGCGCACATAGCCTGAGTCATCCATACTATTATAAATTGACCCTGGAGCAGCAGTTAGCTCAGACACTTGACTCTGTAGATGGTTTGCAAAAAGACTTTGGCATCGCACAGCGCCTTTTTGCATTTCCATTTACAGATCACGGCGTATCAAGAGCTTTCTTTAACAGGGTATTCACAGAGGGGGGGCTCGATTTCACTTTTGGTGGTGCCGGTATCAAAAACGATATACATCCGCGACAAATGCAGCGGATACCAATGGAAGGATGGGCAGCCAGCGCTGAGCAAACACTGAAATCCGAGTATCTTTACTACCTGCTCAGGATGCCCCTGATGAAAAACACCATCAAAAGGTGACCGGATGGAGATCACGACATACAATGCAGCACAATTACATGAGTTCATCCGATCGGATGAGTTTCGCTCTATGCCTGTCATCCCTATCAGTACGCCTCGTGCTATATCACATATGCACAATCCTCGCGCTGAGCCAGACGATGTACTGCTGATCATAGCGAGAGACGCTGGCTGTATGGTAGGCTATCTGGGTGTATTGCCTGATAAGATTTTCAATGAAAGAAGTGAAACGCATAAGTGCGGCTGGCTGAGCTGTATGTGGGTAGACCCGGAGGTGCGCGGCAAGGGTATCGCCAAGAAGCTGATCGGCACCGCGTTTGACACTTACCATGACCACATACTCGTGACAGAATTTACACCTCAGGCAAAGGGGCTGTACGACAGATCCGGGCACTTCAATGCACTGCGTACAAATGATGGGCTACGCTGCTATCTGCGATTTAACCTCCACGAGGTGCTGCCCCAAAAGAACGAACGTTATAAAAAACTTGTGCCTGTACTAGCCGCTGTCGACGCTTTAGCTAATGTCTCTATCAATATGAGGCTGCGTGCTCGCTCGCCACGTACATCTTCATTGATATTTGAGCCCGTAGCGAATGTAGATGAAGGAATTGCGGCATTCATCAGATCTCAATCTCCCGATGGCTTTGAGAGGAGAGGCACAGCAGAACTAAACTGGATCAAGGAATACCCCTGGCTCGTGACCGGAGCTGAAGAAGAAAGCAAGAAGTATCACTTCTCTGTCAATGCTACGCGGTTTGAAAATCGGTTTATCAAAGTGATGGAAGGCGAAACGCTAAAGGGCTTTATGCATCTCATCATCCGCGACAATCACCTTAAGATCCCTTACGTGTTTTTAGCTGACAAACATATTCCTGATGCGCTGGAGCATATATATAACCTTATGATCAGCCAATGCCTCAATATGCTGACTGTTTTGCATCCATCTATCGTGAACTACCTGCAAAAGCATAGCAGTCCCTTCGTTTATAAAAGGAGCATCAAAAGAAATTACATTATCACCAAAACGCTTGATGCTCATTTCTCTGACCATGCATCACTTCGGATACAAGATGGTGATGCGGATTGCGCATTTACATAAAAAAGCCCACCGATATGCGGCGGGCTTCATGAAGTATCGTGAGTGATAAAAGCGCTATTGAGTCTGCGTAATGTCAGCAGAGAATGACCCGTGATCTGAAGTGTCATTTACATTGACCATCTCAGTAGCAGGTATGGAGACTTTCACCTTGCCATCTTTTACTGTCACAGTAGCTACTGTAGACACCGATGGGTCTGGAGTATAGAGCGTCTGATCATAGCTCGCTCCTTTGGTGAGTTTGAGGCTGACAGAGACATTGATACTAGTGTCCGGGTAGGCGTCAGGTATGACATTGTACGTACCCTCTGCTATCGGCATATCCAGAAATGCGAACTGCACCTGATTGTATTGGTCACTGCCAGAGTTGATAGCTGTCAATACATTGGCCTGCACATATGCGCCATAGTCTGTGTAGGTATTGGTAGTAGCTGAGGTGACGGTATAAGTATTAGACTTGAATGTCCATGAACCACCATTTACAGCTGCCGTTTTTTTGCAAGAGTATGATGTAAATATCCCGAGCGCCAAAAATCCTATGAGTATTTTTTTCATGATCGTTAATTTGTTTTGTGAAACTGATTAGTTCATATCCCACCACACTTTGGTATCCAGCCGGTCAGCACCCTGATTGCTCACCGCATGTCCATACCCTACCGGATTGAGCGTCGCCTCACTGTATGGATAGGTCATACGGGTAGGCACATCGGTGGTAATAGAGGTCAAAGAACCTCCTACCGGTGCCTGCAGTATACCAAAGTCCAGCCTGCGCCACTCTATCCAACCCTGTATGCCTTGCATATAAAGGGCCAGCCATTTCTGAGTGCCGATGATCTGCTGCCATGTCTTGCCTGCACCTTTCTGTGCCATATAGTCTACATCAGGCTGGCTCATGTACGAGCTGGGGGCCGTAGTACCTGTCCAAAATTGAAAAGAACCATTGATGCCGGCATTATAATAGTCCTGTGCGGAGGCAGCTACAGGAAATCCTCTCTCTGCCGCTTCGGCCAGGAAAAACTGTATCTGGGCATAATCAAGGAAAATACCTGGTGCGGTAGAAGACAAAGATAGCGCGCCTCCGGAGACGCCCAGATCTATAGCTCTGGAGCCACTGGGCTGAGACACATCTCCGAGCCCATAGTTAGATGCGGCCGAAGCGGTCTGTCCATAGGGGCGGCCTACAAACGGAGGAGTGGTAGTATCTGCAAAGTAAGCGCCTACCGTATCAAAATAATATGGCAGTCTGGGGTCGCCCAGAGAGCTCATAACATCTACGATAGTATTGGCAGAGCTGAAATCCTTTCTACCTGTGATAGCGCGATCATAATACAGTGGATTATAATTCGGAGCTATCGTATTATACGGGAAAAGAGCATTGTCCTCATTTGAGGTAAAAACACCTGCGAGAACAGCCTCGCCCACTTTGGCAGATGCCACTGTCGGATTTCTATCGGCCATACGCATCGCTACGCGCACTTTGAGCGAGTTCGCAAATTTCATCCACTTAGCCATATTTCCATTGTAGATCACATCTCCGACCAGATCCTGCCTAGTCACATCCATGATGCTGATAGCCGTATCTATCTTGGCCAGCATAGCGGGATAGATATCGCTCTGTTTGTCATAATCCGGCTGGGTATTATTGACATCCTGGAGGGCTTTGGAGTATGGTATATCTCCCCAGGTATCTGTCATATTCTGATAGAGCCAGGTCTGTAGCAGTAGCGCTACAGCTACCTGATTGGGCCTGTAGCCCGATGTACTGCTGGCAGTAGTATCAGTATGGCACTTTGAAATGATGGCCTGCAGCTCTTCCAGACCTCCTACGGAGTAGCTGATGCTGCTCTGAGAGAACTGGTCTGGTATACCCCCTGCATAAAATTCATTCCAGTAGTCCTTGATAGTAGCTACACGAAACTGGTACCGGCTCTCATCTGTATACAGATTCTCCGCATAATACTGTGCAAGCAGCATACCAGTAGATCCATTCCACCAGCGGTCCCACGTATTATCCATGAGGCCCTTTTCTGCGCCGGTCAGCAGGGCGCTGTTAGGTACATTTGCAGGTGTATTGGGACTGGAGTTGATATTGTTGAAATCCTTTTTGCAGGCTGAAAGTGACAATAACATACCTGCCGCACATATCGCGATCGCCTTCTTTATGATGATAGTGTTTTTCATTTTTATATGTGTTTGAGGTGGTTTAGAATTTTACGCTCACATTGAAACCTATAGACCTTTCTGCCGGTTTTGCGCCACCTTCAAAGCCCTGTATATTGCTGGTACTGGACGCAGACTCAGGATCTATGTTTGGTACATTCTTTTTGAGTATGGCCAGGTTGCGGCCTATGATGCCGACAGATACACCACGTATCGGTGTATTTTGAAAAAGTTTGGTCGGCAGCGCATAGATCAGCCTGATCTCCCTTAGTTTGACAAAAGATGCATCGTATACATTTACCCTCTGCGGGCCGAAGTATCCATTGCCGGATCCATTCTGGTAGTAGTCTATAGCAGAGATACGTACGTCATTAGCCTCACCGGTACTGGTTGGGTTGCCTTTTGAGTCCAGGATCGGATTGCCACCGGCATCTACAGCCTGCTTCACTCCCGGTACGATCAGCCCCGTCTCACGCACGCCGTTTGCTGCAGTATTTGCCAGTGTACCGTCATAGGTACCCCACATATTGGTCATAGAGAAAAGACTGCCTCCCTTTTGATAATCAAACAACACAAAGAGAGAAAGCCCCTTGTATGCGAGCGTGGTAGAGATACCACCGGTAAACGCCGGCAATATAGACCCCAGAGGCTTTACAGTAGGCGATTTGACATAGTTGCCCGAAGCATCTACTATCTTATTTCCCTTGCTGTCATAGGCGAAGTCATAGCCTACGATCTGTCCGTATGGCATGCCTTCTCTGGCCTCCAGTGTACATGAGAAAGGAGCTGTGCCCAGCGAGAGGCTGGTCACCTTATTGCCCGCTGCGTCTTTATAGAGTTCCTTTACTACGTTGTAGTTCTTGCCGAAGTTGAATCCTACGGTCCATGAGAAACCGCTCTTTGTTTTGACCGGCATGAAGGTCGCCGCCAGCTCTACACCCTGGTTTTGCAGCACACCCGCATTGGCGTAGCGGTACTGTATACCAGAGGCTCCTGACTGCTCTATGCGGAATATATTGTCTTTGGTGATAGAATGATAGTAGGCTGCATCGATCTTGATCCTATCCTGAAAGAAATCTAACTCTGTACCGACCTCCCATGTAGTGATCTGCTCAGGCTTGAGATATGGGTTGCCATAAGTATTTGGGATCGCAAAGGTCGCAGTAGACCCAAATGTGGATCCGATAGCAGTCCTGGTCTGTGTATGATATGGATCTGTGTCGTTGCCGACCTTGGCCCAGCCGCCGCGTATCTTGCCAAAACTGAGCACCTTCTTGTTTTTGATCAGCTCGGTGAAAACAAAACTACCAGTCACGGAAGGATAAAAGAATGACACATTATTGGTCACGTTGGTCGGTGCATAGAGTGCAGAGGACCAGTCATTGCGTGCAGTCACATCTACGTATATCATATGCTTGAACCCTAGGGATAGGCTACCGTACACCGAGTTTACTCTCTTTTGCGAGCGCACGTTGTTTACGCCTACCGGGTACACTGAGTTCTCCAGCGCATACCAGTTGGGCACATTCAGGCCGCCCTGTGTCTGGCTAAAGTTGTCCATAGATTTTTGGTCCCTCCTGTTTACACCAAAGAGGGCTGTGATATCAAAAATATCGCTGAATGACTTCTGTGCTGTGAGTGTGCCTTCGTAGTTGTTTTCACGCACTGATATCTGCTCAATACTATAGCCCGGCGTACTGCCACCTGCAGTGGCACTACCCAGTGCTACACGCTCCTCTCTTACTTCATTATAAAAGTCTGTGGTAAAGCGCCCTTTGGCTGTCAGCCATGGCAGTATCTTATAGCCTAGCTCAGCATTGCCAAAAACACGATCGCGATGATCGTTTTCGTAATTTTTATAAACGGTCCAGTATGGGTTGTTCCAGAAGTATGGCACATACTTGAATGACCCATTGGCCTGCTGTACGGGTAGCAGATTCCATGCGCGCTGAGAGCCGTCAGAGTTGACATAATTTTTGAGGTCATTCATATCCAGCTGGCGCTCCCACCATTGAGTGAAGTTGGAGAACAAGCTATTGTATCCGACCGATGGGCGCCCCAGGCCCTCATCGTGAATATAGGAAGCGCTGAGGTTGGCAAACAACTTGTCAGTAAAATTATAGCCGCCGTTGAAGCTGATCGTATTTCTCTTGAGCGAAGAGTTTGGCACTGTACCTTTCTGATCCAGATTAGAGAAAGACAACCTGAAATTGCCTTTATCATTAGCACCATCCATAGACACATTGGTATTGGCTATATAGCCAGTCTGAAAGAAGTCCTTTACATTGTTGGGATGAGCCACGTAGGGTGTTTCCTTGCCGTATGTAGGATCATTGGGATAATAGCTGGCGTACTGCCTGATAAGGCGACCATCCATCTTTGATCCCCAGCTGGCGTCATCTTCCATCGGTAAGCGGCTTTGACCCGGATTAGTTTCATCTGGCACTACATAGGCGTCATAGCCAGCGCCATACTGATTTTGATAGGTAGGCAGTACTGATACTTTATTGAACATCATATTCTCAGTCACCGTCACGCCTATCGGAGATTTGCCTTTCTCACCACTGTGCTTTGATCCCTTCTTTGTCGTGATCACAATCACACCATTGGCACCACGCGATCCGTAGAGCGCTGTAGCAGCACCTCCTTTTAGAACGTTTACCGTTTCGATATCATCGGCATTGATGTCCTGGGCTGCGTTGCCATAGTCATAGCCCTGTGCACCCTGCTGTACATCTGCGGTAGAAAAATTGGAGTTGTCAATCATTACACCATCTACTACAAACAGCGGCTGATTTTCTCCCGTCAGAGATTTGATACCGCGTATCGTGATGCGTGATGAGCCACCGATGTTGCTATTGCCGGTGATCTGTACCCCTGCTATTTTACCCTGGAGATTATTGACCAGGTTGGCGTCCTTTGCAGTATTAATGTCATCGCCTTTTACCTCTTGGTTAGCATATCCCAGGGCTTTCTTTTCTCTTTTTACACCCAGTGCCGTGACTACTACATCATCCAGCAGTTTTTCATTCTCCTCCAGCGCTATGTCCATCACAGGGCCTGTGATAGCCACTGTCTTAGACTTCATGCCGGTGTAGGATATCACCAGATTGGTAGTGTTATCCGGCACCTGCAGGCTGTACTTGCCATCTATGTCGGTGGTGGTGCCGATGGCCGTTTTCTCGGCCAGCACCACTGCGCCGATCACCGGTTGTTTGTCTTTGGCAGACGTGACCGTGCCCGATATAGTTCTTTGACTATAAGCAAATTGTAAGGACGCGATCAGTATGACAAAGACGGAGAGTAGTTTTTGCTTCATACTTGTTTCGTTTAGATTAAGAAATGATGAATAGGATCACTTCTCCCAAATATAATGTGCTAAAAGGACATGTTATATAATTTTAACAGAAATCGATGTCTCATTGGATGCTTTTTACATATTGATGACGCGCTTATTCAGAGCCTTATAGTCACACATTGTTCTGTTTATAAGTCACCCGACCACTAGCCCGCATTAGTCTTTCATTTGTTTCTGCTATATGAGCAGTGTCATCATTTTATCCATAGTAGCCATATACTTCGCAGCGCTGCTGGTGATCGCCTGGGTCACCTCCAGGGGTGCGGGCAATAGCCATTTTTTCATAGGCCAGCGGGATAGCCGGTGGTACCTCGTGGCCTATGGCATGATAGGTACCTCTCTCTCGGGGGTCACCTTTATGAGTGTACCTGGCAAGGTGCACACGGACCATTTCTTCTACTTTCAGCTCATAGTGGGCAACTTCATAGGCTATATGATCGTGGCCTATGTACTGCTGCCGCTATACTACAGACTGCACCTGACGTCTATCTATAGCTATCTGGGGGAGCGCTTCGGCAGGGTGAGCCACCGTACTGGCACGTCCTTCTTCCTGCTCTCGCGCACGCTGGGGGCCTCGGCCCGTATCTATCTGGTGCTGAATGTACTGCAGATCTTCATCCTGGATCAGTGGGGTGTCCCTTTTATTGCTACCGCCGCGCTTATCCTGCTCATGATATTGCTCTACACCTTTCAGGGTGGGGTGAAGACCATCGTGTGGACCGATACGCTGCAAACCACCTTTATGCTGCTGGCGCTGGTCATGACCATCTGGTATATCTGCGATGGGCTAGGCCTCTCAGTAGGCGGGCTGATAGGCCACCTGTCAGAGAGGGGTGATACGCAGATCATCAATAGCGACTGGCGGTCTCCGTCTTTCTTTGCAAAGCAAGTCCTCTCCGGCATCTTCATCTCTGTAGCCATGATGGGCCTAGACCAGGAGATGATGCAAAAGAATATCTCCGTAAAAACCCTCCCCGATGCGCAGAAGAACATGGTCGTATTCAGCGTGATACTGCTAGTAGTGAACCTCCTCTTCCTCACCTTGGGTGGAGCGCTGTACCTGTACCTTGATGCGCACCCTGTAGCCGCTATGCCTGCGGGCGATGCTGTCTTTCCTACTGTAGCGCTCAGTATGCTGCCGCCTGCAGCGGGGCTGCTATTCATACTCGGGCTGATCTCTGCGCTCTTTCCTAGTGCAGATGGGGCCATCACGGCACTCACGTCCTCCTTTTGCATAGATATACTGGACCTGAATGGCCGGGCGCTACCTGAGGAGCAAAAGACCCGTACGCGCAAGACGGTGCACCTCTCCGTAGCTGTGGTCTTTCTGCTCTGCATACTGGCATTCAAGTGGATCGACACCAAGTCTGTGATAGATATGATACTCAAGATAGCGGGCTACACCTATGGCCCGCTGGTGGCCTTATTTGGGCTTGGGCTATATTCGCGCCGGAGGCTGTCAGAAAGGTGGGTGCCGCTGGTGTGCATCATAGCTCCCGTGCTTACATTTTTCGTAGATAAGTACTCTAAAGAATTATTTGGCGGCTATCAGATGGGATTTGAATCCGCCTTCGTCAATGTGGTGATCACACTGGCAGGTTTATTATTGATCAGTAAAAAAGAAAGTAAATGAAAGACAAGAAGTGGACGGCGCATCATGGCGATGCGGCCTGGAGGATGTTTAAGATCATGGCAGAGTTTGCAGATGGCTTTGACCGCATGGAGCGCTTTGGCCCGTGCATCTCTATATTCGGCTCTGCACGTACGCAGGAGTCAAATCCGTACTATGACCTGACGGTCAAAACTGCCGAAAAGCTGGGCAAGGAGGGCTATGGCATCATCACAGGCGGTGGCCCGGGCATCATGGAGGCTGGCAACCGCGGCGCCTACAACATGAAAGCTAAGTCAGTAGGTCTGCACATCGTACTGCCAAAAGAAGAAGCCGCAAACAGATATGTGGACCAGAACAAGATCTTTATGTTTCGCTACTTCTTTGCGCGCAAGGTGATGTTCATCAAGTACGCGCAGGCATTTGTCTACATGCCGGGGGGCTTTGGCACGATGGATGAACTCTTTGAAGTAATGACGCTCGTGCAGACGCGCAAGATAGCCCGCGTACCGATCATCCTGATGGGCAAAAAATACTGGAGCGGCCTGCTGGACTGGATCAAGACCACGATGCTCACCGAGCGCAATATCAATCCGGAGGACCTCGACCTCTTCCACGTCACCGACGATCCTGATGAGGTGGTCAAGATCATCCGCGCGCACTACAAGAAGGCTGACCTGAAGCCTAACTTCTAGGCCGTACTGCCATTTTTCTGTCACATTGCATTCATAGCCTTCGCGCTGCGGCGGGCGTGTAGTAACTTTATAGGAAACGCAAGACTATGAAGCACAAACTACACCTCAGCATCCCCAGTCCCTGCCATGAGAACTGGGGAGACATGGATCCCACTCAGCAGGGGGCCTTCTGCCATAGCTGCCGCAAAGAAGTCATTGATTTCTCCGCCATGACGGATGCGCAGGTGATACGCTGGCTACAGCAGCATGATACAGGCTGTGGCCGCTTTCGTGCAGACCAGCTGGACCGCGACATGAGTTTACCCATAGTAAATGACAGCCCGCTGCGCTGGAAGGTACTGCTCATGAGCCTCTGGCCTGCCCTATCTCTCACCACGGTCCCTGTGCGCGCTGCTACAGCATCCCTAAACAGGGTGCCACAAAAAAGCGAAACCATATCAGCCACCGCGCACAGCAAACCGACAAAATGCGACAACGTAAAGACAGGCATATGCGGGCGTGTGACCGGAGAGTGGGGAGAGGGAATGACAGCAGCCCATGTGATAGTGACAGATAACCAGCGGCATACCACAGACTCTGTCGTCACAGATATCGATGGCACATTTGCGATACCGCTGCCGGAGCCGGGCGTGGTGACCATAGGCATAAATGCCCCGGGCTATATAGCACAAACGCTGACACACATAAAGGCAGGCCACCCCTATCTGACCATCCAGATGAAACACGATCCCCTGATCATAGATCAGGTAGTGGTGTCTGGCAATCTGCGCCGCACGCCAGCGCAGAAGATACGCAGCTGGTTTCGCCGCACCTTTCACCGCAGGGATCAAAAAGGATAAACGCAACGACCATGAAACGCAAACTCCATATCACCATCCCCTCTCCCTGCCACGAGCGTTGGGACACGATGGATGCCACAGAGTGTGGTGCCTTCTGCCATAGCTGTCACAAAGAGGTCATTGATTTCTCCGCTATGACGGATGCGCAGGTGATACAGTGGCTGGACAAAAACGATACGGGCTGCGGTCGCTTTCGCAGGGACCAGCTGGAGCGCGACATCGTTTTGCCGAAGGCGAATAATACGATGCTGCGGTGGAAGGTGCTGCTCGTGGGCCTGCTGCCGGCCTTCTCTCTCGCTCCGCTCGCTGCACGCGCTACACTACGCACACCCATAGACCAGACTTCGCAGAAAAGCAAAGCAGATACCGCTACCGCGAAAGTAGACACGACTACCGCTGCCTGCGATACACTGCTGACAGGAGTCTGTGGCCGTGTGGTGGATGAGAATAACGAAAGCCTGCCCCGCGCCGTGGTACGGGTGCTGGACTCTACCGGCCATGTCACCGAAGATCTGGCTGTGGTGGACGAGGATGGCAGCTTCGTGCTGGCACAGCAGCATGAGGGGACCATTATGCTGAGAGTAACCCTGCCGGGCTATGAGACGCAGGTACTGACAGGTGTGAAGGTCGGGCATCCTTATCTCGTTTTTAAGATGAAAGCGCAGGAAGTCAAGATCGAGAGCGTGGTCACACACTCCACGGGTATCATCTCTCTGGACAGGCCCTCCATGCCGGTCAAAAAGCTCACGCCCGTACAGAAGATCCGCCATTGGTTTTATCGCACCTTTCACCGCATTGCGGTTAAAAAAGGCTAATATGGCCTGTGGTCTCTCTTGAGCGTTCCGGTTTGTGTATCTTCGGGTAAACCCACCGCCGTGAAACGCTCCCCTCTATACATCACCATCCCCCAGCCCTGCCACGAGCAGTGGGACGATATGACGGCTACAGATCGTGGTGCTTTCTGCCGGAGCTGTAGCAAGGAGGTCATTGATTTCAGTGCTATGACCGATAGTGAGCTGCTGTCGTTTTTTGCCGGAGGCAAAGCTGTCTGCGGCAGATTCCGCACGGACCAGGTGGGTGTGCCTATTACACCATCGGTGCTGCACAATGGCCCCATGAGATGGCGGGCGATGTTCTTCTCGCTACTCCCTTTTTTATCTCTGCGGGCTGCTGCCGCTCCTGACCAGTATCGCCACGACGTGGTGGCCACAGATGTGACCGTGCATCCGCAGCCACTGGCCACTCACACTAGTCCGCTCCCACTCATCACCGAGGTGGAGCGAGAGCCGGTCAAGACCGACACGACCGTCTACCTGCCAGAGGTGACAGCGGTAGGCACTGCCCACCATATGGTACTGGGCCTTGTCGCAATGGGTACCGAGCTGCCTCCGATGCCAGAGGCCGATCACCATACGCCACACCGCAAGGGCCACGACACAAAGTTTCTCTCGCCAAAGAAGGAGCGCAAGCACTGGCTGCGGAGATTTTTGAGATTGGAGTGAGCATAAATCAGTAGCTTTAGGTATACTATGAATCAGCCACCTATCCGCATTTCTATCGCCCCCCCCTGCCACGAGCGCTGGGACCGTATGACGGCTACAGACCGTGGCGCTTTCTGCCAGGTATGCAGCCAGGAGGTCGTGGATTTTACCGCCATGACAGATGCGGAGGTGATCAGCTTTCTGGAAAAGAATAGTGTGGGTTGTGGTAAGTTTCGCAATGAGCAGCTGTACCAACCACCGCTGATACAGGAGCGCAGCCGGCTGCTATCGCTATGGAAAACCGCCCTGACCATCCTGCTACCGTTTCTGGGATTCAAAGAGGCCTATGCACAGTCGGGTCACCGCGTGCAGCGTCCTGCCATGTCCACACACAAGGCAGACACCAGCCTGCCACCTATAGTACTGGATGAGGTCACAGTACGTGCCCCAATGATGAAGAAGTGCGGCACCGAAACGGTGGGAAATATGGCTGTCATACGCACACAGGATGCCGAGGCATCTCCACGCCTCAACCTGCTGCCGCTGCAGCCACAGACAGACGGCACCTCAAAAGACAGTACCGCCGCTAAGAAGCAGGAGCCTTTTTATTTTACATTAGGCAGAGTGTCGACCGGCAAATATCCGCAGGGCAAACCAACTATAGTAAAGATAGAGATAGACACCACGTCAAAGTAGCTTGTCTATCGCCTTTGCCAGCTCGCGGTCTTTTTCTGTCACGATATCGCCGGCATCATGGGTGCTGAGTTTGAAGGAGACCTTGTTGTAGACATTGGTCCACTCGGGGTGGTGGTCCATCTCATCGGCAATGGCCGCCACCTGCACCATAAAGGCAAAAGCCTCCTTGAAATCCCGGAACTCAAAGGTGCGGGTCAGTTTGTTGTTTTCTTCTTTCCAAGACATAGAGCGGTATTTAGTAGTTAGTACTGCGTATTGAGATAATACAGGCTACGGTATTTAGTAGTTAGTATTAAGTATTTAGACAATGAAAGCTACAAACTACGTGCCTCGATGTATTTGTATTAACCCTCTCCTTCGGAGAGGTCCCGAGGCATCGGGAGGGTGAGGTTGTATCAAAACACCTCCCTCGCTATCTCTATGGTCTCGCTGCTGCGGCTCATGGTGTAGTAGTGCAGCACGGGTACGCCGGCCGCTTTCAGCTCCTTAGACTGCTCTATGCACCACTTCACGCCTATCTCGCGGGCAGCTTTATCGTCTTTGGCTTTCTCCACCTCGTCTACCAGTGCCTCGGGCAGGTTCACGTGGAAAATAGATGGCAGCGCCTTGATCTGGCTCTTGCGGTAGATGGGCTTCAGGCCCGGGATAATGGGCACGGTGATACCCATCTCACGGCACTTCTTTTCAAAGTCAAAAAAGTACTTATTGTCAAAGAAAAACTGCGTCACGATATAGTCCGCACCAGCGTCTACTTTTTCTTTCAATCGCTTCAGGTCAGAGGTCATATTGGGGGCCTCAAAGTGCTTCTCCGGATAGGCCGCCACACCGATACAGAAATCGGTCTTCATCTCATTTTGCGTCTCCTCATGGAGAAATCGGCCATTGTTCATATTAGCCACCTGCTTCACCAGGTCAGAGGCATAGTTGTAGGCAGCTTTAGCATTTTGCTCCAGCTTCTTCGGGCCTTTGTCTGGGTCGCCTTTGAGTAGCAGCAGATTGTGTATACCCAGATAGTGCAGGGTGAAGAGAGCATCCTCTGTCTCCTCTTTCGTAAAACCTCCACACACCAGGTGCGGCACTGTATCTACGCTAAATTTGCCTTTCAGCGCAGCGCAGATACCTACTGTACCGGGGCGCTTGCGTAGTGGCACCTCTTCTATCAGGCCGTCCACACGCTTCTTGTAGATCACCTCCTCCTTGTGGTAGGTCACATCTATGAATGGCGGCTTGAACTCCATCAGCGGCTCTATCACATGCTGGAGGTCGTCTATGGTTTTTCCTTTCTGCGGAGGCAGTACCTCGAGGGAAAACAAAGTCTTGCCATTGGCATTCTTGATGTGCTCGGTAACTTTCACGTGAGATTTTTAACGGTGCTAATCTATCACAAATCCATATTTTTATTTTAGAAATCAACGTGCGATGACCAGACTCCTGCTACTTTGCTGCCTTTTGCCCCTGTCAGTTTTCTCCTTTGGCCAGTCTCAGTTTTATGTAGGCCTGAAAGGGGGCATAGATGGCTGCTTCTATCAGTACAATGCCGCCGCGACCAATAGCTATGTGATAGGCGGGATCAACTCTACTACCAAGCTCACCTCGAGGGGTCCTGCTATACCTGCGGTGATAGAGCTGATATACAGCATCGGCAAGTTTCGCGTGGGTTATCAGTTTGAGTATGAGCGGATCCTCACCACTGCATATTCCTATAAAACATACAACTCAGCCTACTCGATCTCAGACACCACGATCAACAATCCAAACATCACGCAGCATTTCTTCTGTCACAACCTGCTGATAGAATACCAGCTCTACACAAACAAGAAATTTAAGATCGTACCGGACCTGAGCTTTGGATACTTTCACGGTGTGTCTGCCGCTACAGAGGCCCCTTATGATTTTAGCTCGCTCAATCAGAACCGTTTCAAGATAGGTGTGGCTATGAACTTTGAATATCAGCTAGGGCAGGTGTCTGTCGTAGCTACTCCTCACTACGGCCTGGTACCTATCAAGTCTATCTACGACCCAAACCAAAAAGGGTATATGCACTTCATAGGCCTGCACATCGGTGTGCGCATAGGCTGTATCAAGGTACAAGACCCCAATGCTCCTGCTGCAAAAAAGAAAAAGAAGAAAGAATACGTGAATCCGGAAGACGATGACAACTAATATCAGGCAGGTATAGTAAAGTAAAAAGTACTGCCCTCACCCGGGTGACTCTCTACCCATATTTTGCCGCCGTGTATCTCTACTATTTTTTTGCTGATGGCTAGACCTAGACCCGTGCCTTCATACTCGCCCTCCTTGCTATGCAGCCGCTTGAATGCATAAAATATCCTGTCATAGTAGTTTTTGTCTATTCCTATGCCGTTATCCTCTACCGAGAAGATATAGACGCCGTCATTTAGCTCGTGCCGGATATTGACCACCGGGGCCACATCCTTGCGGTGATATTTAATCGCATTGCCGATCAGGTTTTGCAGCAGGGAGAAGAGCAGGGTCTTGTCTGCCTGTACCACCGGCATATCTATCTGTATATTGATGGTCGCGTCGGTCTCTGTCACCTCCGTCTCCAGCGCGTCACGCACCTGGTAGACCAGCTCACTCATAGATACCGGGGTGAAGTTCTTCTCGAGTACATTGATCTCAGAGTACTCTTTGATATCCGCTATCAGCTCCTCCATCTGCGCCACACCGGTCTGCACATATTGGAAATACTCCTGCACCTCCTGTTTGTGCGCCTCTGTAGTGCCGTTGTCATTATGCTTTTTGATCAGGGAAATAAATCCGCTGATGTTTCTCAGGGGCTCCCGCAGGTCATGCGAGGTGAGATAGGCAAACTCCTTGAGGCTCTCATTGCTAGATACGAGAAACTTTGTCTGCTCATCTATCGTCTGCTGCAGGTCTTCGTTTTGCCTTTTGATCACATCGCCCTGCGCTATGGCCTGTATATACAGCTTCTCTATCAGCATAATCAGTATGCAGCTGATCGTAGCAGAGAAAATGATACCCGTACAGCAGATGATATAGTGCTCTGTGGTCCATAGTGTCATATCTGGCAGCTGCCCTATCTGGTGCAGTATGATAGCATAGTGTATGGTCAGTATAGCGAGAAATACGCCTGAAAAGAAAATGATGAGCCGCACCTGGCGGAAAAAGGAGATAAACAAAAACAAGCAGCCCATGATGGCCACCAGGGTCACATACAGCCTGTAGCGGATGGCCGGGTCGGTACGATTGATATCCGTGACCACGGTCTGCAGTGTAAAGTCTACAATGATAATGCCTATCAGCACCTTGCCGGCGGCATCTATATTGCCGCGGCGAAACTGGTAGATAGCGATAGCGGTACCCAGCATGCCCAGCAGGTCAAAGCAGAGATAAACAGATCCGGCCAGAAATATAGTGTGGGCCACCAGCAGAAAGCCGAAAAAGCCCAGTACGGTCAGCGTAGACAGCAGCAGGTAGTACGCCTTTTTCAGCTCCGCCTTGCTGCGCGACCTGAATGGCTCCAGAAAGTAATTTTTGATGCTGGTCAACATAGTGCAGCAATGATTTTACGCAAAAAGTATCAATGCGTTACAATAAGAACCTTTTGCGGAGTATAAAGAAAGGACTTATAGCGGATAGTGCGGCCTTACGGCTACTTATTTTCAAAACGCCTGGCCAGCTCATCTAGCGTGAAACTGACAAAGGTAAAATTACCGCCGGGAGCTGTGTAGGGCTTCTCACATGCAAAGAGCTCATCTATCAGGCTCGTCATCTCCTTCTCACTCAGCACCTTGCCGGGTTTGATAGCGCTGCCGGAGGCCAGCGTACGGGCCAGGCTTTCGCGCTTGTTTAGCTTAGATACTGACTGGCTTTTTTTGTATTGCTCCAGCAGCTCCTCTATGATCTGGCGCTCGCCGCCGGCAGTGATATCTGACGGGAAAGCGTGAATCACAAAGCTCTGCCTGCCAAACTCCTGTATCTCAAAGCCCAGCGCGTTGACATCGGCCAGCATCTCGCGCATCACCTCAGTATCCTCTGCATTCAGCTCTATGGTCTGAGGGAAAAGCTGACGCTGGCTGGATCCGTTATTGTGTGCCATCTGCTGTATATACCGCTCAAAGAGGATGCGCTCATGCGCCGCCTGCTGGTCTATGAGGATGAAGCCGGACTTGATATGTGATACGATATAGCGCCTGTGGAGCTGATAGGGCACCGCTACCTCTTTGTGCAGCAGGGTATCATCATCCTGTGGCTGTATCAGGCTCTCCTGTTTCTCTGCCTTTTGTGCCGGTGCTGTATTTTGAAATACGGTTTCCCAGTTGCGGATATTAGACTGCTCGCGTGCGTCAGTCCTCGGGCGCTGAGATGCGATCGTCTCAGGGTTCAGCACCCGCTCTATATTTCTCGGTGCACCATTGGTCGTACCGGCTATCCACCCCGGCACCTGGTCAAAGGTCTTGTTCTTATTCAGATGGTCCTCCTGGTCAAAGTCGAGCGAGGGCGATACGCTGTAGGCTCCCAGCCCATGTTTCACCGCCAGGCTCACGAAGGTGTAGGCCAGCTTGTCATCATCAAACTTGATCTCGTACTTCTGCGGATGCACATTGATATCTATCCGTTTGGGGTCTATATCCAGAAAGAGTACGTAGAATGGGAAGGCGTCTTTAGGCAGCATCTGCTCATAGGCCGCCATAATGGCGTGATGCAGGTATGGCGACTTGATATACCGCTTATTGACAAAGATGTACTGTTCTCCCCGCGTCTTCTTGGCAAACTCCGGCTTGCCTACAAAACCCTTGACTGTCAGCGCATAGGTCACCTCTTCTACAGGCACGATCTGAGAGGCATACCGGTCATCAAAGATGGCGCAGATACGCTGTTTCAGATTGCCAGCGCGGTAGTGAAAGAGCTCCTGATCATTGCTATAAAACTGGAAGCCGACAGCCGGATGCGCTAATGCTATCCGTGTAAACTCCTCTATGATGTTCTTTAGCTCCGCCGGATCAGACTTCAGGAAGTTGCGCCGGGCAGGCACATTGAAGAAAAGGTTCTTGACACAGATAGAGGTCCCCTCGGGTGTCTGACAGGGTTCCTGTCGGGTCACCTTCATGCCCTCTATGTCTATAGAGGTGCCGAGTGCCTCTCCATGCAGCCGCGTACGCAGTTCTACCTGGGCGATGGCTGCGATAGAGGCCAGCGCCTCCCCACGGAAGCCCATCGTACGGATGTCAAAGAGATCATCTGCCGTGCGGATCTTTGACGTAGCATGCTTTTCAAAGCACATGCGCGCATCCGTTTCGCTCATACCGGAGCCATTGTCTATCACCTGCAGGAGCGTTTTGCCGGCGCCTTTGACGATCACTTTGATGTGCGTAGCACCGGAGTCTATGGAGTTTTCCATCAGCTCCTTGATAGCAGATGCCGGGCGCTGTATCACCTCACCTGCGGCGATCTGATTTGCGATTACATCTGGGAGGAGTTGGATCTTGTCAGCCATAAAAAACGGGCTGCAAAGGTAGGGAAAAAAGGCATGAGACGTTAGACGCGAGCTAAGAGACATGGTGTACCTGTCATAAATAAGAAAAGCTATTGCGATAGAATCCTTATTTTTAGGCTATCATGGCAGAAGAGGATAACACTTTAAATGAGCCAGCTGGAGTCTACAAGCCCCAACCAAAGAGAAAGCTCACGTTCTTCAACTCATTTGAGGAGGCGCAGGAGCATAAACTCATAGAGATGGCCAGTCACAGCCATGAGCAAAGGCTTGAAAATCTTGAAGTTCT
The DNA here is from genome assembly GCA_964537475.1 of uncultured Chitinophagaceae bacterium. Classification (GTDB taxonomy): domain Bacteria; phylum Bacteroidota; class Bacteroidia; order Chitinophagales; family LD1; genus UBA1941. The sequence goes on from CAZIBY010000003.1 coordinate 288,406, forward strand.
TCGCAGATGCATATACAGCCACTTATTACTTCCTGATGGGTCATGGCCGCCCCTGGCGAGGGTCATCACTATAGTAAAGGCCGGCAACTATGAGGTTTAGCGGTAATTTTGAGGAGGTGCTTGCAGCATTTAACCGGCACACAGTCAACTATATGGTGGTGGGTGGATACGCTGTCAATTTTCATGGGTATGAGCGGAACACCAGCGACCTGGACATCTGGGTCAAATCAACAAAAGAAAACATCGGGGCAATAGCGATAGCATTACACGAATTGGGCTTTGATGATGAGTCAATTCAGCATGTGCAAGGGTTTGACATCAATACTCCTTTCTTATTCCATATCGGATTTAGTCCCCATGATGTCGAAATGTTCAATTTTGTGACGGGAGTGAAGTATGAAGAAGCAGAGCCACACAGAATACTATTCAGTACGGCACAGAATTTACCGGTATACTTCATCAGTATCAACGACCTGATCCTGAATAAAATGCTGACCAACCGGACGCAGGACAAGCTTGACGTAGAGATGCTTCAGAGAATACAGAAGCTATAGGCTACTTACTTTACCACCTTGCCATCAAAATACCTATGATTTTTATCTTGAGCATCTACACTGTCTTTATCTACCAACTTAAATGATTTAGCGTCAGCTCCATTGATCCTTTGGGTGCCAAAGAAAACAGACCGATCATCTGCAAAGTAGCAATTGCCGCAGTTCCAGCAGCCCCTTTTTGGATTAAGGATTCTGATAGATCGGGGGTCGGCCCCGGGAATGATGTCAAACTCATGTGGCGGACCACCATAAAACACATGGTGCTTGTCTGTTCCTCCCGCTATTTTATCAAACGGCTTAAAGGTTTTCGGATCTGCATCCTGGACTGCCACCAGGTAATAGTGCTGCATATCTCCCCACCATAGATAAACCTTTCCCTTTGTGGTAATGTAATCACCACTGATCACCCGGTATGACCGCAGGTCAATCTCGTCAGAAACACCTTGATAGTACTCTACAAATAGGCTAATATCGCTTTCTAAAGATTTTGGATCCTGATACATGGATAGAACAAAAGCATTATTGGCAGTATCCGTGTAAACCCTTCCCGATACCAGCTTATAAGTGATCGTGTCATCCACCGGATCTACATATGCTCCACAGTTTTTTACACTGTCAGGACAGTAGTTTATCCATCTGATGATACTATTGCCCGGCGCGCTATCGGACCGTATCACAGATTTTGTATCGGAGACCTTTGACAAAACCCTTTCCAGCGGCGCTCCTCGCCCGCCGCACGATTCTTGTAGCCAGATCAAAACCACGACAATAAAAACAGATCTCACGGTATTCATTTGATACCGATAAATATAAACAAATGGTAAGTTGAGAAAGAGTCCTTAAGCCGCCTTAGCCTCGCCAGCCTCGCGTGACTTCCTCTCCAGCCTCATAGACCTTGAGCGATACTTGGGCATGAAAAGGCTGAGCACATACGTTTTGCCCAGGTAGCCCCAGAAGCTGGTCTCATACAGATCCGGCGAGATGAGATGCGCTATTTTAGCGTGCTCCTCCGGTGCCTGGCTCCAGTGCAGCGAGGCGCGGTAATGGTGTATGGTGTGGTAGCCGTTATTGAAGAGGAATAGATTGACCCATGAGAAATTGCGGCTATGGTTCCACTCAGACATCTCGTCAGCGTGCACGTGCTGCACATAGTTAAATACAATGACGGTGAGCTGTGATACCTGCTGCGGGATCAGGATGAACAAAAGCGCCTTTTTCCAGTTCCACACAAAGAAGACGACCATCCAGATCAGCAGGACAGCCAGCTGCATCCAGTTCTCGCGGTACTGAGCGGGGTTTTTCTCCTTCAGTTCGCGCATATATGGGAAGATACTTTCCTTCATCTGGTTCTTGCCGCTGATAGTGGGGTACATCAGCAGCGAGGTCAGATCATTGTCTTCGGTATGGCGGTAGGTGCGGGTCACATCACCCTCTTTATTGTTGTAGCGATGGTGGTTGCGATTGTGAGTGGGTATCCATACGAATATCGGCAGTCCGTAAAATACGGTGAGCCACCAGTCCGTCAGTATGTTGAGGGTCTTATTGGTCCAGATGTTGATGTGGTTGTGATTGTGCGTGATCACAGCTACTGATACAGCAAAGTGCAGGTAGACGATATAGGCGACCCAGGAGAGAGGGCTGTGCAGGTCAAAGCCATAGTACCACTGCGCCGCAAACATGGCAGTGATGATGGCAAAGTATAGCAGGACCCGCAGATCGGCTTTGAATTTCAGCATAGTAGAAAACTGAACGCGCAATATAGTGCAACGGTATGCGCAGGCTGGTCAGGTCACGGCAGTCGATACGTTTTTATAGGCGAGCGGGCGCAATCTTGTTATAACATTGGTTCATTACATTTGCATTAATATCACATCATGAAAATTGGCATCGTTTGTTATCCTACCTACGGCGGTAGCGGAGTAGTAGCCACTGAGCTGGGCATGGCACTGGCACGTGAGGGGCACAAGGTGCACTTCATCACCTACAGTGAGCCTGTACGGTTGGATAGCTTTCACGAGAATGTCTTCTATCATGAGGTGTCTGCGCTGGACTACCCGCTCTTTCAGTACCAGCCGTACGAGTCTGCCCTGGCCAGTAAGATCGTAGATGTTGTGAAGTTTGAAAAGCTGGATATACTCCACGTACACTATGCCATACCCCATGCCTCTTCTGCGCTGATGGCCAAATCCATACTGCGTGAAGAAGGCGTCACGATACCATTTGTCACCACCCTGCACGGTACAGATATCACACTGGTGGGCCGGGACCCCAGCTACAGGCCTGTGGTAGAATACTCACTCAATCACTCTGATGGTATCACCTCAGTTTCTCAAAGCCTGAAAGACGAAACACTGGCCAATTTTAAGCTGCGCAAGGATATAGAGGTGATTCCCAACTTCATAGACTTTGCACGTTTCAAGAAAACCAACAAGGAGCACTTCAAAAAAGCCATCGCACCGGGAGGCGAAAAGATCATCATGCACGTATCCAACTTCCGCAAGGTAAAGCGCGTAGAGGATGTGGTCATGATGTTTGACAAAGTAGTAAAGCAGATACCATGCAAGCTGCTCTTGGTAGGCGATGGACCGGAGCGAGCCAACTGCGAGCGGCTCTGTCGCGAGCTGGGCAACTGTGACGAGGTCCGATTCCTGGGCAAGCAGGATGCCATAGAGGACCTGCTGGCTATAGCAGATCTCTTTGTACTACCATCTGAGCAGGAGAGCTTTGGCCTGGCAGCTCTGGAGGCGATGGCCTGCGAGGTGCCCGTGATATCATCTAATGCGGGTGGCATACCTGAGATCAATATTCATGGAGAGACAGGATTTCTGAGTCCGGTGGGAGACGTGGCCGACATGGCACGAAACGCCATCTACATCCTTAGCGATGAGGGTCGTCTGCAGCAATTCAAGAAAAATGCCTACAGCCAGGCCAGGCGCTTTGATATCGAGCAAATACTACCGGTATATGAGGGCTACTACAAGCAGGTGCTGGAAGCTGTAGCGCCAGTCAGTATGTAAGCAGCGATGATATTGCTGTGGTCGTATCATAGAAAACAGCACTCTGAATACTACCGTCGCAGGCTTCGTATTTTCCATTCTATCTGGCTGGAAGCGGGCAACAGTCCCTGGTGCTGCAATGGCCTCATCCGTCACCGGTCACCATAATAGCGACTCCGGACCATCAGATTATCTCATCGCAAATCTCAAAAGCATATCTTACATTTGGCGCACTCAAAACAGGATATGCAAAATACAGCTCTCACACATGTACACCAATCTCTGGGTGCCAAGATGGTACCCTTCGCAGGATTTAATATGCCTGTATCATACGCAGGTATCACGCAGGAGCACAATGCTGTGCGGAATAGTGTTGGCGTGTTTGATGTGTCGCACATGGGAGAGTTTATTCTGAGCGGGCCCAGGGCACTAGACCTGATACAACTGGTCACGACAAATGATGCATCTAAGCTGACCGATGGCAAAGTGCAATACTCCTGCATGACCAATGATCAGGGTGGCATAGTGGACGATCTGCTGGTCTATCGTATCAATGCAGAGAAATACTATCTGGTGGTCAATGCCTCTAACATAGAAAAAGACTGGAACTGGATCAGCAGTCACAATAGCTTTGGAGTAGATATGAAAAACGTGAGTCCTGACACCAGCCTGCTGGCAGTGCAGGGCCCGGAGGCTATCAAGGCGCTCCAGAAACTAACTGATACGGATCTGAGCGCCATACCTTATTATGCCTTTGCTATCGGTACCTTTGCCGGCATTTCAGACGTGATCATATCCAATACGGGCTATACAGGCTCAGGGGGTTTTGAGCTCTATGTGAAAAATGGGGATGCGGAGAAACTGTGGTATGCTGTCTTTGAAGCCGGTAATGAGTTTGGTATACAGCCATGTGGGCTCGGCTGTCGCGACACGCTGCGCCTGGAGAAAGCTTTCTGCCTGTATGGCAATGATATCAATGATACTACCTCTCCTATCGAGGCTGGCCTCGGTTGGATCACAAAATTCACCAAGGCTTTTGTAAACTCTGACCATCACAAGCAGCTCAAAGAAACGGGAGTGAAGCAAAAGCTGGTAGGCTTTGAGATGATCGATCGCGGCATCCCCCGCCAGCACTACAAGATCAAAGACGCAGGCGGCAACGAGATAGGCGAGGTGACATCAGGCACCCAATCTCCTACCCTCAATAAGGCAATCGGCCTCGGCTATGTCAAAACAGAATTCTCGGCCATAGGCACAGAGATATTCATAGATATCCGCAACTCACTGGTCAAAGCAAAAGTGGTCAAGACTCCTTTCCTCTGATTGTTTTGTGTCAATAAAATGACATAATATCTTAGGTTGCTCTCGATAAAGTGATGAGCTTTGTAGTAGAATCAGACCCCATGAAACAACTACACACGACACTCGCTTCCCTTATCTTTTTTGTCGCACTTAGCCTCTCTGTGAGCGCTCAGTATACCATCCCTGTGGTGGTCCATGTGACCCACAATAACGGCCCGGAGAATATTTCCGACTCTCTCGTTGTCGATGCAATAGCAGAGGTAAACCAAAACTTCAATGCACAGAATGCCAGTCTGGCCGGTGTAGCTTCTCCCTTTGTAGGCGTGGTCGGGAATATGCAAATAGAGTTTTGCCTCGCACATACCGATCCGCAGGGACTAGCCACCAGCGGGATAGAGCATGTGGTCAGCCCTCTGACTTACCGTGGAGATAGTGACGCAGTCAAGATCGGTCAATGGCCTTCGGACAGGTACCTGAATATCTGGGTAGTGGATTCGCTTCGCCCCGCTGATCTTGTATCTTATCTGCCAGGGCGGGCTACCAACCCTCTACAGGCCATGGCCGATACCAGCAAAGATGGTGTGGTGGCTGGCTATTTTACCTTCCTGCCCGGTCAACGTGGTCTGTTGACCAATTTCATTGGGCAATATTTCAATTTGTGCAATATTTGGGGTAATACAAATGAACCCGAGTTAGCCTGTGGAGATGATAGTATAGCTGATACCCCTGTCACAAAAGGCTCTATGTTTATGTGTGATACGTCTGCATCTTTTTGCAATCCTCCGGTGATAGAGAACATACAAAATTTCATGAACTGGTCTACTTGTACGTGTATGTTTACTATAGGGCAGGTTGCTCGTGTTCACCGTACCCTGAATGATTCATATGCGCACCGCAGCCATCTTTGGTCTCAATCAAATCTTGCCGTGACCTGCGCGCAGCCGACTGGCCTTTATGATCCGGGTGAGTACACGATCACAGCCGGTCCCAATCCATTCACTGATGAAATAGTGGTCCATGGTCTTCGACCCGGGTCAAGCAATATTCAGCTATACGATGCGCAAGGCAGATGCGTGTCACAGACTGAAGATAGCAATACACTACATGTGGCCGATCTGGCGTCAGGTGTATATGCAGTGGTCATAAAAAATAATGATACGGTGCGATCCATCAAGGTCATTAAGTCACACAATTAAGCACTTACGATTTTAAAACAATGTAACATCTACTGCAGAGCAGGCTATCTTCTTTGTATATGACTTATTGTCATGTACAACAACCATATTTACGACCAACTTGCGCAATTTTACCGCATCATCAATTTCAATGAGCGATAAAATATTCCTTGCCAAACTAGGTGCTAAGATCCGGAAGATACGTAAGGAAAAGAGCCTGTCACTAGATAAGCTTGCAGCGCTTTGCGATTATGAAAAAGCAAACCTCTCGCGTATCGAATCCGGCAAAACTAATACTACTATTCTCACTCTTTACACGCTCAGCAGGGTGATGGGAGTCCGGGTCAGCGACTTCTTTGAAGATTGATTATCAGCACACTAGCCGCGGTGTGAATACTTCTCTTTAACATTTTCGGCCCGTTTGGCACGGTGTTGGCATTTTCTACAATACCCACACAATTGATCCGGCTCGTTTCTGAGCGGACTATACTTTTTAAAACAAAATGATCATGAAGCTCTCTACGAAAATTATATGTTATGATCAGCAACAAAGGTCCATTTCTGGAAAAACTGGGTGCCAATATCAGGCGCTTTCGAAAGGAAAGAAACATGTCACTCGATACATTGGCAGCTCTCTGTGATTATGAGAAGGCTAACCTCTCACGCATCGAGTCTGGCAAGACTAACGCAACCGTGTTTACCTTATATAATATCAGCAAGGTAATGGGTATAGAGATGTGCAAATTCTTTGAGGGATACTCCGATGCCCGCAACGCAGAGGATGCGGCAAATGCGGCTTAATAGCCGATAGTCATGACAATCGTCTTGTCAGGGCTGTTTATGAGTATTTTGGCGTCTTTGAAGCGGGGGAGAAAAAGTCCTTTTGCATCATTTGAGATCGCTATACCTTCTTTAGGTATGCCTATCACACTGAGATCGAGTCTATGGTTCGCATTTTCATCGTGATAAGCTGCGAGGGCATACTCACCATACGGTATATTCTTAAAGGTGACCTCCGCGTATCCCTTACTGATATGCGTCCACAGGTTGCTAAAGCACTTGTCCGGCTTATCAGGGAATGTATAGGCATTATTGTACAGGATGATATTGGTAGCCCCATCATCATTCCGGAAGTTTCTAAGGATGACCCTTAGGTTCCCGGTTTGGACGGGCGCAGTCACAGCAGCCGGGGGCGAAGTCTCAGTCGAGGGCCCTTGAGATGCAAAGGCAAACAAAGAGCTCATCATGATCAGCACTAATATCGGTTTTGACATATGGATGGCTCTGAGCCTTTGGTTTGGTTTAATATTATCCCAGGCTAGGGGGATGCAAATATAGCTAAGCTGCGAATTTCAGCAAATGGAGCGTATGCCCGGTCCCTACAAAGCGCTGTGGCAGCCTTATTTCAAAAAGCATACGCCCTTTCATAGCAGGGCTTTCTTTTAACGCATTTTACCACTTTGCCGTGTACACAAAATGTGATTTGTAATAAATCAGGCAGAAAAATGTAACCCGCAGGATAAATGCCCCGTAAGCTATACCAGAGAGTAAAGTTTAATGCTTGTTTAGTTAATCAAAGAGAGGTGGCCCGTAAGCCACCTTTTTTATTTCTGCCACAGAAGAAAAAATATAAAACTGAAACATAATACAAAGCGCACCGTACATACACACAACAAACACCTTTATTATGAAAAAATCCATACTCTTCCTTGCTGCCCTGATCTTCACTTTCCAATCTATGTATGCCGGCACCGGTGCTGATGGTACCCCTGTACGCAAGGATGGCAAAGAGTGGCTATTCAAACCCCTGGCTGCCACAGATGTGAGCCTCGAGGTAGAGCGCATAGGTGGCGAGGTGATGGTACACCTCTACTCTCAAAACATGAGGAATGTAGATGTGATCTATGTGGAGCGCAGCAGCGATCCTACTTCAGGCTTCGCGCGCTGCCAGTCTGTAAAGGTGGCTGACTTTCTGATCAAAAGCAAAAACTATATAGAGGTGTCTGATGCCAATCCGACCTCTGCCAATCTGGACTCCTACTACAGGATACGCACGATCGGCACCAAAGGTGAGACTAAGACCTACGCTCCGATAGACCTCGCTCCGCTGTATCAGGTAGATCCGCTGGAGGTCGTGGAGAAATAAAAAAGTGCTTTCATATCAATCTTAAAGGTCCCTCTCTCCGGAGAGGGATTTTTATTTTACTAAGCCCGTCTGTATTAAGTATCATGCAATAGTGATAAGTTGCGGCGCGAAACAATATGAGATACTTCATTCATCTGGCGTATGACGGCACCAGCTACTGTGGCTGGCAGGTACAAAACAACGGCAAGACCGTGCAGGGCGAGCTGAACTTTGCGCTATCACGGCTGCTCAGCCAGCAGGTCTCTACGGGAGGGTGCGGACGTACTGATGCCGGGGTGCACGCCACGGATTTCTATGCGCACTTTGATACAGATCGAGTGCTGGATGAGAAGTTTACCTTCCGGCTGAACTCGATCCTGCCCCATGACATACAGATATTCCGGGTCATACCGGTGCATGAGAAATCAAATACGAGATTTGACGCTATCCGGCGCACCTATGAGTATTACCTCCATTTTGACAAAAATCCCTTTCTGAGGCATCACAGCACGCAGACCTACGGCAATACACTAGACTGGGAAAAGATCTACGAAGCCACAGCCATGATACCGGGCTTTGGAGACTATACATCACTGTGCCGGCCTAGTGAAGATTTCAAGACCAATATCTGCGATGTGACAGAGGCCCGCTGGGACCGTGTGATAAGGCCTGCTATGGCCGGTGAGCGCGAGAATGAATTTATGCGGCTCACCATCACGTCCAATCGATTCCTGCGAGGTATGATCCGCAAAATAGTAGGCGTGCTGCTGATCATAGGCCGCGGTAAACTTTCTATAGAAGACTACAAAAGAATAGTAGAAGCCCAAGAAGAGTTTCCGTTTGGAGTGTCCTCACCGCCACAGGGGCTCTACCTGACCAAAGTGGTGTATAAAGACGGCGTACTGGAGGGCGGTGCCATAGACCGTAGCCGCAAGACAGAGGAGCCGCAGCTGACCGATGATGCTGAAGAATAAAAAGGCGGCCCCACATGGAGCCGCCCCATAAAACCCAATCCTAAAATAAATTAGTTCATTACCGTAAACTTAGCATTGGCTACACCATCTCGGGTAGTGATATGCATAGTGTATATCCCGGCACTGAGGTCCGAAGTATTGATCGTAATATTTTCTGCACCATTGGCATTGATAGTTTTCACTACTGCACCGGTCAGATTCAGCACTTCCACTGTATTGGCCTGTCCCCTTAGAGAGACATTTATCTTGCTGCTGGCCGGATTAGGATAGACGCTCAGGCCGATCTCGTCAGTTATATCCTTGATACCAGTCACATCAGACAGCGGTATCAGATTGCCTCCCGACGCCAGTGCTACCCAGATGCCAAATGAGGGACCATTATTATTGTTAGCCGGATTGAGGAAGCCGGAGGCGAGAGCTACGCCACTCTGTCCGCCCAGAGATGAGACATCTGCCAGATAGCGCTTCAGTGTAGTAGTACCTGCTGAGTCCTGCAGATCAAATACATACATCCCTACCGGTACAGGCAGGTATCCTGTCTGGTCAGTATAGGAGGCGTTGTCTACGGCCAGGATGCTCGGCACTTCTACGCGTACATCTACGCTCGGAGCATCAGGCGCACCATGTATCACAAAGAAATCAAACTCACCGGAAGATGATGCCTGCCTCTGTGCATGGGGCTTGATGAGGAGGGTGAAAGCCGTACTCCTGCCATCAGGGTTGGCCGCAAAACCGGTACCCACTACGCCGGACGCAGTCACTACATAGCTGCTGTCTGGGTCCAGCATAATATTGGGAAACGTGGCGATGGCCTGAGATACACTGGTAGAGTTGGCCGGAGCTACGGCTACTGTATGGTTTACATTTGAGAGCAGCTGGATGTACGGTGTAGCGGTGCGAAATTTAAAGTTAGGTATTGCCTTTGCGCCGTCTACATATACATCTACAGAGTCCGCGGCAGGATCCGGAGAATTGTGTATCACCTGCACATATGACTGCTGCTGCTGCGGTAGAGTGACCACAGTACCATCTGCCAGCACGGCCAGTATCTCAAATGATGGTCCATTATTGTTAGATGCCGGTGTCAGGAAGCCAGAGGCGATGACCAAGGCAGACTTGCCACCCAGAGCGGAGAGGTCTGCTACATACTTGACCAGTGCTGTAGATACACCTGCAGGTGCTATCTCTATAGGGTACCATGTAGGTGGCACTGTCAGGTAGCCGCTGGCATCACCATATTGTGCGTTGCTCACCAGGTTACCGCCGCTGCTCAGATTTACATCTACGCCCGGTGCGTCGGTCACTCCGTGAAATACGGCAAAGGACACCGTGCCGGCTCCGGAGGCTGTCTTTGCGTGATCGATTACCTTCAGATCAAAAGCTGTGCTCTTTCCGTTAGGATTGACCGCAAATCCGGTACCTACCACACCGCTGGCTACCACTATGTAGCTGGAGTCGGCCTGCAGAGGGCCGAGGATGAAGTTTTTGAGTGTATCGGCAGCAGACATAGATGTAGACGGGGCTACACCTACATTCAAGGCCACACCCGTCGGCAGGCTGAGAAAGCCAGTAGCGGAGCGGAATGCAAAATTATCAAGCGCCAGTGTGCCGTTCACATATACGTCTACGGACGCAGCGGCCGGGTCCGCGCAGTTGTGAATGACTTGTAGGTTTGCTGTTTGAGCACTAAGGCCTTTGGAGGCTACAATACCCGCACAGATCAGGATGGATTTGAAAAGGTGTTTCATGTTGCTTGTTTTTGTTTAACTATCTAACCGTATTAGTTAAACAAGGTTTGAGGAGCTTGGCATCTTCAAGAATTTTAACAATTGCCCATTTTTGCCAGGGCGGCTTACTATTCCTGTTGAGACGCGGGGATGTAGCTATATTTGCACCCGATGTCAGAATCTGGAAAAGGGGGATTGGATCTGCCGCTGGTCAGGCGGGTACTGTCACTGGCCACTCCTTATAGAAAAGAACTTTATACCACCATTGCGTTGTCTATCCTGCTGGCCGGCATGGCGGTAGTGCGCCCGCTGCTGGTGCAGCGCGCCATAGACTACCATATCAGGCGCTTTGACCTGCAGGGGCTACGGGTGATCATTCTGGTCATGTTGGTTTCTCTCATAGTGGAGACCATCATGCGTTATTACTTTGCCTATATCTCTGCCTGGCTGGGTACGAGCATCATCCGCGACCTGCGTCAGCGCGTTTATAGCCATATCATTTACTCCCGGCTGCAATATTTTGATACGACACCTATTGGCACCTCTACTACGCGCACCATCACAGATGTAGAGGCGGTGAATGATACCTTCTCAGAGGGCCTGATATCCATCTCTGCAGATATACTGACCATCGTGGTGGTGGTCACGTGCATGCTCTTTTTCAACTGGCAGCTCGCCCTGTTTTCCCTTATACCGCTGCCGTTATTATTGTTTGTCACACGCTGGTTTCAGCGTGGCGTCAAGGCTTCCTTTCAGGATGAGCGCACTCAGATAGGCCGGCTGAATGCCTTTCTGCAGGAGCACATCACCGGCATGCGCATCATTCAGATATTTAATGTAGAGAGGCAGGAACGCGAAAAATTTCAAGGGATAAATAGTCAGCTGCGCGATGCCAATGTACGCGGCATCTGGTATTATTCCCTGTTCTTCCCGGGAGTAGAAATCCTGCTGGCTACAGCCATAGGTTTGATGGTGTTTTTTGCCTCCGGCCAGATGGTGTGGAATGTAGTGAAGCACAACTCCTTTATCGATGCCTCTGCCGTGGGCACTATCAGCCTCTATATCATGCTGATCAATCAGCTCTTCCGCCCCTTGCGCTTCATAGCAGATAAAGTGAATACGATCCAGCGCGGCGTGATAGCTGCAGAGCGCGTCTTCAAACTACTGGACAAGGACCAGCGGATAGCAGATACCGGCACCTATGTACCGGAGCGCGCTAAAGGCAAGATCGAGTTTGAGCATGTGTGGTTCGCCTATGAGCACGAAAACTACGTACTCAAAGATCTCAGCTTCTCGCTGCATGCAGGAGAGACGCTGGCCATAGTAGGCGCTACGGGCTCGGGCAAGACCTCTACTATGTCACTCCTGGGCCGCTTCTATGAGATCAATAAAGGCGACATCAGAATAGACGATGTGAGTGTAAAGGACTATAAGCTCCCGGCACTGCGCTCGCAGATGAGTATCGTGCTGCAGGATGTATTCCTTTTTGCCGGGAGTGTATATGACAATATCACACTGCGCAATGAGAACATCAGTCGCGAGACTGTGATCAACGCATCCAAAGCTATCGGTGCGCACGACTTTATCATGCGCCTGCCCGGCGGCTATGACTACAAGGTGATGGAGCGCGGCGCCACACTGTCTATGGGCCAGCGGCAGTTGATATCATTCGTGCGCGCGCTGGTATATGATCCGGCCATCCTGATACTGGACGAGGCTACCTCGTCCATAGATACCGAGTCTGAGCATGTAGTACAGGAGGCCATAGAAAAACTGGTGAAGGGCCGCACCTCTGTGGTGATAGCCCATCGTCTCTCTACCATCCGCCATGCGCATAAGATCATGGTCCTGGACCGTGGCGAGCTGAAAGAATTCGGCAGTCACGAACAGCTCATAGCTCTGGGCGGCCACTACAAGCATCTGTACGATATGCAGTTTAATCAGCAGAAGGAAGTGGCTTGATGTGCAAAAAGCTAATCCATTAATATCACACCACGCCCTTGTGAAGAAATCTTAAGTGGAGATCTGTGACGGTATAATATGATTGTTACTTCGCGATATCTCTCGTCCTGATAGCTGTGCGTACCACGGGTCCAGAACAGTTCGATGATTTTATGCGTGACGGCTTGCATCTGATACATCTCGTTGTTTAAGATAAGGCTATAGTGCAGGGAGTCTTCAGATATGCTTAGTTTGAAGCTGCGGTATGTAGAGTCGACTTTGCAGGAGTGATCTGATAAAAACTCGACCGACTTATTGTTTTCACAAACAGGAAGCCTGCCACAGAAACTATCATAAGTACTATCCTTGACACCGCTATTATTAGTGATCACTAGTTGCCACTTGCCTCGGATGGTCTTTTGTGTTTTGGATAGGTCGTCAGAGCTGAGATGGTGACACTTGTAGTGCCGAACCTCGCTTTCGATGTGATCTAAAAAGGATAGCCTCTTTTTGTGGTTGTTCCCTTTTGCAACGCAATTATAGTTGCAGACCATAACTAACAAAATCGCGGCATAAATCTGTCTCATAGTGGTACTCTCAAGATAAAACAAAAAATCCGGAAACCAGTTTTACTGACTTCCGGATTTCCCTTGATACTTTATACAAAGCAGATTACTTCACAGCAGCCTCGTAGCGCTTTGATACTTCTGTCCAGTTGATCACATTGAAGAAGGCGGCCAGATAGTCCGGGCGGCGGTTCTGATAGTGCAGGTAGTACGCATGCTCCCATACGTCTACACCGAGGATAGGTGTGCCTTTTACTTCGGCTACGTCCATCAGCGGGTTATCCTGGTTAGGTGTAGAGCTGATCACGAGTTTCTTGTCCGCTCCTACGCTGAGCCAGGCCCAGCCGGAGCCGAAGCGGGTAGCGCCAGCCTTTGCAAAGTCTTCCTTGAACTTGTCAAAGCCGCCGAGCTGTGCGTCGATAGCCTCTGCCAGTGCACCGGATGGCGTGCCACCACCATTAGGACCCATGATCTGCCAGAAGAAGGTGTGGTTCCAGTGGCCACCACCATTATTGCGTACAGCGGCAGGGTATTTTGAGATGTTGGCTACCAGCTCTTCCAGAGATTTATTTTCATTCTCGGTGCCGGCTACGGCAGCGTTCAGGTTATTGACATAAGCTGCGTGATGTTTGTCGTGGTGTATCTCCATCGTACGAGCGTCGATATGTGGTTCGAGGGCGTTGTTAGCGTACGGTAGAGGATCTAGTGTGAATGCCATGATGTTATTTAGTTTATTGAGTGAATAATGATATAGTGGACGAATGAATCCGGCTACGATTTTACAGCCTTATAGATGAAAAAACAAATGTTTTCGACTATGCGATATGCTCCCGGTATGCCACACTTTCTATGCCAGAGGCTACTTTCCCCGCTTCCCCTTAAAGAAATCGGTCATCAGCGCTCCGCACTCATGCTCCAGCACACCCCGATGTAGCTTTGTTTTTGGGTGAAACATCTTTGGGCCAAACTGGCTATAGCCCGCCTTTGGGTCGGCTGCGCCATAGACCACCCTGCTCATACGCGCCCACTTCAGCGCAGCAGCACACATAGGGCATGGCTCTACGGTGACGTAAAGCGTACAGTCCTCCAGAAACTTAGCCCCCAGATAGTTGGCTGCGGCCGTGATGGCTATCATCTCGGCATGGGCTGTCACATCGTTCAGACGCTCGGTCTGGTTGTAGCCCTTGCCTATGATCTTGTCATTGCACACGATGATAGCACCGATAGGCACCTCGTGATCCTCCCGGGCATAGGTGGCTTCTTTGAGCGCCAGCCGCATCCAGTATTCGTCATTGAGCAGTATCATCGGCATGTAGCGTGAGGATGTAAAAATAACCAACCAGCGCGGGCAGGAGCAGATTGATGATCCACAGTAGTACCGGCACCATGAAAACACTCAAAGCCATATCCGGCCCGCAGCCACGAAATACGAGCAAAGCGATACCGCCGCGCAAGGTCAGATCCGTGAGCGGTATCAGGGGTGATACTGACTGCAGAAAAAGCACGAGGCTGATAGCTGATATCAGCTCAAATACGCGCCCCTCTATGCCGGCAAAGCGCAACAGCAAATAATACTGCAGCACATACACTGTATAGCGGCAAAAGCTGGTGCCAAAGACTAGCCATTTGTCATTGCGGTGCGGGGTCTTGGCGGTATCGATGATATAGTTGTCAAAGCGGAGGCCGCGATGGTGCAGCCAGTCTACCACCTGCTCAAAGGAAATGTACAGAGCGATAAGAACAAATGCGAGAAGTGCAAACCCGATGTAGCTATATGGACTAAAAAAGGCCTCCGCCTCGCCGGAGTAAAAGCGCAACATAAACAGCGCCGTGAGAAACGTGACGACACTCTGCGCTATGCCGCCGATAGCACTGAGATAGATACCGTCTACGCGCTCACCCGGGTGTAGAAACATGACGCGCCCTGCAAACTCCCCTACACGTGCAGGTGTGGCAAAGCCGATAGAAAGCCCGCCGAGCACAGAGCGTAGCGCAGCGCGCAGCGTGACCGGAGAGGAGTGCTTTAAAAGTATCTTCCACTTAGTAGCCTCGAGGAGCCAGTTGACCGGCATGAGGATCACGGACAAAGCGAGCAGAGCAATATTCCCGCCGCTAAAACGCTCTATGAAGAGATCCAGCGAACCGACAAAACTCTGTACTGATGCCAGCCGCCGGTAGATGACGAAGGACATGAAAATGAAAATGCCTACTTTTAATGCGAGCAGCAGGCGGCGGTATACGGGTGTATCCATCTATCGCTAGTAAAGGTGCTAAAACAAATTGAAAATCAGTCATGGCTGCGGATAAAACACCGGCTACACCACGGACCATCATAGGTATAGACCCCGGCACGATAGTGATGGGCTACGGCGTGATCACCGTGACCGGCCAGCAGATGAAACTGGTGAGCATGGGTGTGATCCAACTCTCCAAATATGAAGACCACCTGGATCGTCTGCGTGTGATCTCAGAAAAAGTAAAAGGCCTCATAGAGCAATACAAACCGGAGACCTGCGCTATAGAGGCGCCCTTCTTTGGCAAGAACGTACAGTCCATGCTCAAGCTGGGCCGCGCACAGGGTGTCTCTATCGCCACAGCGCTCGTACATGGCGTCACCGTCACAGAGTATTCTCCCAAGAAGATCAAACAATCCATCACCGGCAATGGCAATGCCACAAAGGAGCAGGTAGCATCCATGCTACAGCAGCTCTGCAAGTTTGATCTGCAACCGAAATTTCTCGATGCTACGGACGGTCTGGCTGCGGCAGTCTGCCATCACTTCCAGAGCAGCTCTGTGATCACCGGCGGCAAAAAGTTTAGCGGCTGGGCGGACTTTGTAAAGAATAATGAGAAGCGGGTGAAATAGCTGTGCGACTATTTTTCTATTATCACTTTCCTGCTAAATACTTTATTGCCAGACCCCGTTATCCTTAATACATACACCCCTGAAGGCAATTCATTTGTTTGCATGGACAACACATTTCCTCTGCTTGTAGTAAGCGCATTGATAATTTGGCCATCATAAGTATACAAATTAACATTCTGTATTTGAAAATCTGTTTGAATATTCAATACGCTGTTTACAGGATTAGGATATAATGAAAGCCGAGACTCTACTTCCTCAATAATGCCGGTCCATCCTTCTGGATGAGCGATGGCGGCTTGTAAGGTCTTTCCTGCATAATAGTTATTTGAGATAAAAGCCACGGCTTTCGCGTTTGAAGTGCCTGACCACAAATTGTAAGACCCGCTGGTTACCTGCGCCGTCTGTAGCCTGCATCCAAATGTAAATGTTTGCTGAACATTAGGTGTAAGAGTAACC
This sequence comes from uncultured Chitinophagaceae bacterium, assembly GCA_964537475.1. Lineage (GTDB taxonomy): Bacteria > Bacteroidota > Bacteroidia > Chitinophagales > LD1 > UBA1941. Next base: position 305,088 of record CAZIBY010000003.1, read on the forward strand.
AACTGTCCTTCTGGCCCTGGCAGCATTTTTCGAAACACGTATTGTTGTAAAAAAGAGCCGTAGGCGCACGAGTCTTCCACGATTGCTACGTTCAGTTTGTATGCATAAGATGTATCTGTGATTACTCCGAGCGGTGTAAATCTGACCGTAACACTGATAGAGTCTGCAATCCACTTATACTCCGCATCCATCTGAATCTGAGACACTTTGTCGGCAAACTTCCTGAGGGTCGTGGAATCTGGATAGGGCCCAGCGCCCACAGGAGACACCACCACATCATTGTCTACAAAAGCCTGAGGATTGCCACTAATCGCGTAGTGATGCATTTTGACCCTCACATCGTCATTGTAGCTCTCGTCCGTACCCGGTATTTGGGTGTGATAATTTATAAAAGCCATACGACTACTGTATTCATTGGGCGAAACGGTCCACCAGCGCCCCTGCAGATATTCATCGTAGGTAGTGCAGGGGCTACAGCTAGTACTGGTAAAGCCCTCCCATAATGATGTGCGGGGCGCAACCTCTGAATTACTTTTTACAACAAGATTGATCGTCATGGTATCATTTGAAGGGTCGGTATCGGGCAAGCCGTTGGGGTTAGAAGACCAAATTTTCATAACGTGCCTGCCGGGATTTGAGGGTGCTTGCCACCTATGGGCAAAACCAAAATACCTGTAGTCACTGAGATAAAAATAGTAGTAGCTAGGATAGAGGACCAGACTCGCCGAATCTTGTGCCTGCAAAATGCCATCCACCGAATAAGAGAATTTCTGAGTGTATGCTGTGCCTGAAGATCCCGAAGTGTATGGGCTAATCAATACGTATACACTAGAACCAGCAGGCACTATCGTGTCTGACGCCATCATGCCAGTGACATCTGTGACCACCATATCCACTGGACTGTATTGAGCTGAAAGAAAAAATGAGATGAGAAAGAAAAGTGCAGTTAGAAAAAAGTGTTTCATAGCGTTAATAATTTATGCAAAAATATAGTTATTTATTTAATGCCTTATACACGATCTTCTGCAGATCTGTCCGTATCCCCATCTTTACCAGTTTAGGGTTCTCCGCATCTGGATAGACCCGGTTTGACAGGAAGATGAACGTCAGGTTATTGTCCGGATCACTCCACACGCAGGTACCGGTAAAGCCCGTATGGCCAAAGACGCTGAGCGGCACCTTGCTGTAGGTCGGGCCTGGCTTCGCAGGATCCGGCTCCGGCTTGTCAAAGCCCAGACCGCGGCGCGATTTAGTAGTAGCCCGCTGAGTAAATAGATCGATGGTAGCAGCGTTCAGGATGCGCTTGCCATTATACTCTCCTTTATTCAGCAGCATCTGCATCAGCGCCGCGAGATCAAAGGCATTGCTGAATACTCCGGCATGGCCAGCCACACCCCCATACATCGCACTGCCGGGATCATGCACAAATCCACGCACCGTCTGCTTGCGGAATGTCTTGTCATTCTCCGTAGGGATAATGCGAGCCAGGTCATAGCGCTCTGTAGGTTTGTAGCCGATGCGGGTCAGGCCCATAGGCCAGTAGATGTTTTCATAGACGAAGCTATCCAGTGGTCGTCCTGATACCTGCTCCACCACCTTCTGCATGACATAAAAATCCAGGTCACTATATATGTATCCGGCGTTGGGCTTCACCTCTGAGTGAGACATGATGTGCCACATCGTATCCGCATAGTCGCGACGGATAAACATGCCATCTGCCACCTTATAGCAGAATGTATCATTGCAATAATTGCGATAGTGCAGGTCATACTGCTCCGGTGCCGTGGTATACTTATAAAACTCTACAAACGGCTTGAGGCCTGCCTGGTGAGTCAGCACATCAGTGAGCTTCAGTCCGCGTATGGTGGCACTGTCATCCAGGTGCAGGTAGTCTCCTACTGTTTTATTCAGGTCTATTTTCTTTTCGTCATAGAGCTTCATCACGGCGAGTGTGGTGGCGGCTATCTTAGATATAGAGGCGAGATCATAGAGATCTGTGGTCTGCACTTTGTCCTTTGAGTTTTCATAGATCTTGCTGCCATATGCCTTATTCCAGATCACCTTATTGTCCTTGGCTACGAGCACCTGGCAGCCGGGATAGGCATGTGCTATCATACCATTTAGTATCACCTCGTCCATCTCGCGCAGGTCCTCGGTCTTCATGTGCACGTCTTCGGGCTCAGCCAGCTCCAGGCGGATATGATGATCAGTAGTGATACCCATTCCTGCTTTAAATTTATCAGATGCCGATACCGGTAGCTTGCCCAGTGCGGGCATCGCACCAAACAGCACATTGGCCGCAGTGGACTGCGTCACCTCATTGTCCTCATAGGCTACTATGATGTTCTTCTGAGATTCAAAAAACTTTAAGCTATATGGCGAACCAAAAATCACAAGTATCACCTCTGTGCGTCTGGAGAGGCTATCTATGAAGTCGAGCGTATTCTGATTGATCCCAAAATTGGTGGCCGGCATGCGGCTCATGCCGTGCAGGTCTACTATCACGCGGTCATATTTGGAGAGCGTATCCAGCAGCGGGATAAGTGTATCGTTACTCTCACGCGGAGAGTTGAACAGCGGGATCTCTGCAAACTCAAAAACAGCCTTTTGAAAATCCGAATAGCCTCTGTGATCTATAGATACGGAGGCTGTCCTATGGGCAATAAGATGCTGCAGGGGTATCTGCCGGCCATCGTCTGCAGCTATCGTGATCGCCTTTTCAAAAAGTGCGCGGCGCAGTGCGATGGCCGTATCGGTATTGATATCGTAGTAGAGGTTCTCTGTGCTGAGGGGATGCCACTCGCGCAGGCCGAGTTTGTACTTGTAGGCCAGGATCTTTTTGACGTGGGCCTCCAGTATGCTATCGGCCAGTGTCGTATCCCTGTATGCCGCCAGTATTTTTTCTTGCCCCTTTTCAGGATTTTCAGAATACTCCAGCACATCAGTGCCAGCCATAAAAACAATGCTGTCTATCGTACCCTCGGCATACTGGCTGGTCACAGCTTTCATGTTGAGTGCATCAGAGAATACGATCCCATCGAAGTGCATCTGCTCCTTGAGCAGCCCGGTCACTACTTTCTTTGACAGAGAGGTGGTCACACTGTCCAGCACTGGTACATTGAGGTGTGCCACCATCACACCACCTATGCCATTGCTCAGCATGACGCGAAATGGGAACAACTCAAATGCCTCCAGTTTATCCAGTGGCTTGAGCACAGTAGGTAGTGTTTTATGCGAATCCTTATCCGTATCACCATGTCCGGGGAAGTGCTTGGCGCAGGCCAGCACATTAGACGACTGCAAGCCATCTGCATACTCCACAGCCTTGACAGCTACCTTATACCTGTCTTCGCCAAATGAGCGGTCATTGATCACAGGGTTTTGCGGATTGCTATTGATATCTACTACCGGAGCAAAGTCTACCTGCACACCCATGCGGCGGCACTCGCGGCCTATTTCCTCACCCATCTGGCGGATCAGGGTGTTATCACTCACCGCGCCCAGAGTCAGATTATGCGGAAAGGATGGTGTGGAGTCCAGCCTCATGCCCAGGCCCCACTCTGCGTCGAGAGCTATCATGAGCGGCACCCTGGAGAGTGATTGCAGTTTATTGGTCCAGTCTAGCTGGGTGGTAGGGTGCCCGCGAAAGAAGATGATACCTCCTGCGCGACCTGCGCGCACCAGAGACTCTACTCTGGCCATCTCTGGTATGGAGTCCGTGTGTGCGGACAGCATATAGCACTGCGCTATCCGCTCCTCTACTGTCAGTGAGTCATATATTTTATTGACCCAGGATACACAGGCAGGGTCATGCTGCCAGTCATAAAAGGGGGTCACGGGCTGCGAGCGGACAGCAGCAAAAGAGACAATAGCTAGACAAAGAAAAATGAACCTTTTCATCTGATAGCTAAACAACGAAATACCCGGGAAGCCTAGTACTTGCTTTAGGATACTTTATCGACAGCAAGGGTGTAATTGGACACTAAGTGATGCAGCACCCAGATCATTGCTGATTGGCTGTGACCTTTACGGTATAGGCACCGGTATTGGCAGCATTGTAGACGGACTCAAAAATGGACAAGTATAATATACCGGTATTCACTGCTTTGCCCACAAATGTATCACCGGCCTTGACCACCTGCCCGCTCTCTCCGATCTTGAAAACCAGGCAACCGTATGACGGCTCATTAGATTTTGGGCCGGGGGTACCGTTCACACCGCCATCGGGCGTGTAGGCATTGTTTGAGAGGCTGGCGATATTGACCACACCTGAGGCCAGTATCTGTACAGATTGATCTTTGCGTATGAGAATACCTGTATTCAGCCAGCCGCCATTAGAGTTTCCCACAATATGCTGGTTTGCATTGAGCTTGTAGGTGCCTGACCCGGGGTTATTTACATCCTTGAAGCTAACTGTGATAGATACGATCTTGGCCCTGTTTACACTGATGCTGCCGTAGTCAGTCTCCAACCCTATAGACTCAAAATCATAACGACCCTCTATGACAGAGGCACCTGTGGTTTGCAGCAGGTCTTTGGTGTGAAAGTTTTTAGGCAGGTTATATCGGGACAGCAGCACATCATACAGCAGGTCTACAGAGAAATCGCTGTTTTCGCGCTTTTTGTACGTAGCAGATGACAGGTATTCTTTCACCACCGGCACGATGCCCACTTCCATTTTGAGCAGACGGTCAAAGGCAGAAGATGCTTCATTGAGCGCTCCGTTCTGTACTTTGTCCAGCAGGTCTCGTACCTGATTTTTGTCTACACCGGTAGTATTGATGCCCAGGGTGATAGCAGACACATCCCTGATCGGCATGGCCAGGTCTCCATAGGCTGTCTTGAATGATATAGAGCTGATCTCGGTCATACCTGTGATCACATCTCCATTGCGCATTTTGACTGTGAAAAAGGTACGCTCATTCTGAGCCATAGCAGAGAGGCCACTGAGGGCTACCGCAAAAGTCAGAAACCATTTTATGGCTTTATTCATGCAGAGATATTGTGTCTGATAAAGATGCAAATAATATGGTAGTATTTGATCCCGCCTGCCACTTTAGATCAGGTTGTTTTCTTTGAGTTTCTCTGTTTGCTCAGCTACTGCCAGCGCCTCTATCATCCCTCCTATATCTCCATTCATAAAGGAGTCGAGGTTATATACCGAGAGGTTGATGCGGTGGTCTGTGATGCGGCCCTGGGGATAGTTATAGGTCCGTATCTTGGCAGAGCGGTCACCGGTGCTCACCAGCGTTTTGCGGCGCGCGGCTATGGCATCTTCGTGTTTGCGCACTGCGGCCTCATAGATACGCGTTTTGAGCATCTTCATAGCCATATCCCGGTTTTTGTGCTGCGAGCGCTCCGCCTGGCACTCTACCACCGTATTGGTCGGTATGTGTACGAGGCGCACTGCAGATTCAGTCCTGTTTACGTGCTGGCCACCGGCGCCTGACGCGCGAAAAACGTCCATACGGATATCTGCCGGATTGATATAGATCTCTACCTCGTCAGCCTCGGGCAGTACCGCCACTGATGCGGCAGATGTATGTACGCGACCCTTGGCCTCTGTCTCAGGGATACGCTGTACGCGGTGTACGCCGGATTCAAACTTGAGCGTACCGTACACATTTTCGCCCTCTATCTCCAGCACCACTTCTTTGAAGCCGCCTACAGGATTCTCATTGGCATTGGCTACGGTCACATTCCAGCCCAGTGTCTCGCAGTAGCGCGTATACATACGCATCAGGTCCCCGGCAAAGATGCTCGCCTCATCACCACCTGCGCCTGCGCGTATCTCGAGCAGCACATTCCGGTCGTCCTCCGGATCTTTGGGCACCAGCAGTGACTTCAGTTGTGTCTCATACTTTTCTTTCTCTTCCTCCTGCTGCACGAGATCGGCCTTGGCCATATCTCTGAAGTCCTCGTCTTTCTCCGTATCGAGTATCTGCTTGTTGTTGGCGATATTTGCCAGTACCAGCTTGTAGCGATCGTACACCGCTACCAGGTTTTCCAGCTCTTTATACTCTTTATTGAGTGCAGTGAAGCGCTTCATATCCGACATGGTAGCCGGGTCTGACAGGGCTTTGCCTATCTCTATATACTTGCCTCTTAGATTTTCTATCTGATCAAACATACTCTATACGTGGTGTGAGCGCCAGCGTGAATGCCCGCTCATATCGGGTGGCGAAAATAATGAAAAGAATGGGTGGAAACTACCGCACCGCGGTCTGATGCGCTAGTACATGTAAAATGCAACACTATCTGTGTGTAATATGCCGAGTCGTTCTTTCTCTATCACAGCCTCCTTGACACCTGTCGAGTCCGGCAGGCTGATCTGCCTGGCATCAAAAGTGACGGGATTGTAAGATTTCAATTTCCCCTCTTCAAAGTAGACGATCTGCTCCTGAAATATCTGGAAGCGCTGCAGTCCTTTGATCGGGATCGTTTTGTAATACGCGCCAAAGTTGTCAAACACCAGGACGCCGACTGTGGGGTCATTCACATAGACCTGGCCGCTTTTTTCCATTATAAAATTGGGTGTGATCACGGTATGGATCAGCTGATTGACCGGTTGGCTCTGTAGCTGCACCTTTCCGGTTTGGTCCACCTTCTTGAGTGTAAAGTTCAGATTGTCATAAAACCAGAGGAATCCGTCTGAAGACATACCGACTGCTGTCACATTCTGATAGCCCAGGTCAAAGAAATTGTAGGTAGTAAAATAGGCCAGAAAGCGATCGAGCAGCACAGCCTGCATAAAGTCAGGATAATACACTACGATCTTCATCGGATTGGAAATATCTACTGCGCCTATCTTGCCATATTTTACCTCCTGGTAGATCTGAAACTTGTTTCCCATCCGGTCAAATTTGATGATCTGATTATCGCCGATGGCATAGAAGTTCCCGAAATTATCTACGCTGACAGAGTTTGCCTTGACCGGATAGGAGCCGATCTGCGTGTAGGTGGCCTGCGCCGACACGACTGCACTGCTCAGGATAAACAATACCGCTACAAGTGCTTTTGCGATCAGGGGATTGATCTTATTCATATTACAAGGTTTGAGCGCCGGATATAAACCTACCCGTCCTCAGGTCGCGGCCATCCCATATAGCATAGCTATTATAGTCCAGCCAGTCACCGAGATTGATATAACGGCTGCCATCTATATTTATGTCGAGCGGCAGGTGCCTGTGACCGAAGATAAAATAATCATAGTGCTTTCGCGAGAGTAGCCGCCGGCAGTACATGACGAGCCACTCTCTATCCTCTCCCAGAAACTGCTCCAGCTTTTTCTCACCCGTGCTATACCGGCTGCGATATGACAAATAAGATGCCAGCCGGATGCCGAGGTCCGGATGTATCCAGCGGAAGAGCCACTGGCATACCGGATTGGTAAAAACCCTCTTGATGAATTTGTACCCGTGGTCTTTAGGCCCGAGCCCATCGCCGTGTCCTATGAAAAACTCTTTGCCACCTATCTGCCGCTCAGTCGGGGCGGTGTAGATCCTGGCGCCGAGCTCTTTCTCAAAGTAGCCATCAAACCATAGGTCGTGATTGCCGGTAAAGATGTGCAGTTTGATGCCACGGTCAGAGAGTTCTGCCAGCTTGCCTAGCAGGCGCACGTAGCCTTTGGGCACTACAGTCTTGTAGTCGTGCCAGAAGTCAAATGTGTCGCCCACCAGGTATATCTCTGCCGCGTCTCTGCCGGCTATCTCCAGCCACTCTACGAACAGGCGCTCACGGCGCAGGCTCGTGTCATAGTCCGGCGTGCCGAGATGCAGGTCGGAGGCAAAGTAGATCTTGGTACCGGGGGTCATGTGCCGCTAATGTATGCAGAATCATGAAGTCCTGCGAATAAAAAAGGGCGCCAGTGGCGCCCTTTCAAAATTTTCTATTTAGTGACCGGTAGACAGGTCTGCCGGATTCTTTCTGCGTTTACGATTTCTGTAGCCCTCTATCGTATTATAGCCGAGTATATACATACATGGCACTACGAGCAGCGTCAGGAATGTAGCACCGATCAGACCAAATATCATGGTCCATGCCAGCGGCCCCCAGAAGGCCACGTTATCACCACCGAGATAGAGGTGCGGCTGAAATTTAGAGAAGAGCTCCTCAAAGTCGATATTCAGACCGATAGCGAGCGGTATCAGACCCAGGATAGCCGACATAGCCGTGAGCAGTACCGGCGTCAGACGCGTAGCGCCACCCTCTATCACAGCCTCTACCACGGTATAGCCCCGCTGTCGCAGCTCGTCTATAAACTCGATCAGGAGAATACCATTTCGTATCACGATACCGGATAGTGCGAGGAAGCCGACACCGGTCATCACCACTGAGAACTTCATATGGAATATTGCATTGCCCAGGAATACACCCACGAGGCTGAAGAATACAGTAGTAAAGATGATGATCGGCTTCTCCCATGAGTTGAACTGGAGTACCATGATCATAAACATCAGTGCAAAGGCTATACCCAGGGCTTTGCCCAGGAAGTTAGCTGTTTCCTGCTGCTGCTCCTGCTCACCGGCCATCGAGATCTCATAGCCCTCAGGCAGGGTCATGTTATTTATGACAGCCTGTATCTTGGCTACTACTTCATTGGCAGTGGCGCCTTCCGTCACGTCAGAGCTCAACGTCACGATACGCTTTTGATTTTTGCGGTTGATCACGCTGTAGGAGTTTGTATTCTTCAGCGTAGCGATAGACGATACCGGTACCTGACGGAAAGATCCTGTGGCAAAGTCCATGAACGACATGTTGAGGTTCATGAGTTGCTCCGGGGTCTGCCTGTCACTTGCCTGGAGGCGGAGCATGATAGGCACATCCTCATCCACATCGCGGAACTTTGACACCTCTTTGCCATACAGCGCGGAGCGCATTTCTACGGCTACCTGGGCCTTGGAGAGGCCTTCGCGCTGTAGTTTCTCATTGTCGAGCTCTACAGTGATCTCCGGTTTGGCCAGCTGCAGGTCGCTCTTCAGCTCATCTATGCCTTTGATATTTGCTTTGCTGATATTGCTGAGTACTTTTTCCTGCAGGTCAGCAAGTACTTTGAAATCATCACCGGTGATCTCAATGGTGATCGGCTTGCCTACCGGTGGCCCGTTACGCTCCTTTTCTACGGATATCTGTGCGCCGGCCACACCTGTTTTAAACTCATGGCGGATAGAGTCGAGCCACATCGATGTGTGCGGATTCCTGCGGTCTGCATACTTTTTGAAAGCTACTGTCACCTTAGACTTGTACGGTGTAGGCACCTTGTCGGGATTCTGAGGGTCGCCAGCACCGAGGCCGATATTTGATATCACAGAGGTCACATCAGGATTGTGCTCGCCGATCGTTTTGTATACCCGCTGCTCTATGATACGCGTGATAGAGTCTGTGACTGTCGCATCTGTACCCATAGGCAGTTTGCAGTACACATAGACAAAGTTTGGCTCACCGCTCGGGAAGAGCTCGACTGCAGGCTTGCTGAGCCAAAGCACGATGCCGCTCAGGATCAGCATCACCAGTGCGCCTATCGGTACCAGGATCGGACCTACGCCGCGTATCAGTGACTGAAGTGTGCGGCGATAGAGATCGATGAAGCGTGGCCATACGCGCTCCTGCCAGCCATGTATCGCTGCGTCAAACACAAAGTGATAAAGCGCAACGAGGATGAGGCAGAAAACACTGAAGTTGCCAAGGCCAAAACTCTTCGTAGCATAGCTCGCCACTGCAGCCACACCGAAGAGAATAAACCAAGGGATAAGGCTCTTGAGATTAGAGCGCTCCTTATCATCCTTATTCATAAAGCTGGCAGCGAATACGGGATTGATCACAAAGGCCACAAATAATGATGCACCCAGCGTGATGATGAGTGTGATCGGCAGCCCTTTCATAAATTTACCAATGATACCCGGCCAGAAGAGCAGCGGGAAGAATGGCGATAGTGTAGTAAGTGTACCAGCCAGCACAGGGAAGAACACTTCGCCGGCAGCATACTTTGCAGCCTGTGCGATGCTCAGGTCGTGATTCTGGTGGAAGATGCGGTGCGTATTCTCTATCACCACGATCGCGTCATCTACTATGATGCCCAAAGCCAGGAGTAGCGAGAAGAGTACGATCACATTCATGGTCAGGCCCAGCGCAGGCATGGCCAGAAAAGCCAGCAGGCAAGATAGCGGTACGGCGAGGCCTACGAAGAAGGCATTGCGGAAGCCCATGAAGAACATGAGGACAAACACTACGAGGATAAAGCCGATCACCACAGTATTGAGCAGGTCGTGAAGTTGCACACGTGTCAGCTCAGAGGTATCGCCCGTGACCTGTACATTCAGGCCTTGCGGAAACTGCGAGGCTTTGTAGTCATCTATGGTCTCATAGATTTTGTCAGTCGCGTTGAGGAGATTTTCGCCGGAGCGTTTGATCACATTCAGGGTCACTACCGTTTTGTGATCCAGGCGTGCGAAGTCTTGTTTATCAGCATGTGAGTCTGTGACGGTGGCGATATCTTTAATGAAAGCCGGGTTTCCCGTGAATGAACGTACGACTATATTGCCTATCTCATCCGGCGATTCAAACTCACCTTTCACACGGAGGTTGCGGCGCAGCTCTCCTACGCGTACCTCGCCACTGGATACGTTGAGGTTTTCGCGGGCTATCGCATTCTCTATATCCATGAGCGTGATGCCCGACGCGGTCATTTTATACAGGTCCACATTGACCTGTATCTCACGGCTGTAGCCGCCTATGACGTCTACACGGGTGATCTCCTTCTGGCTCTCGATCTTGTCCTTGAGCATCTTGGCATACTTCTTCAGCTGCTCCAGTGGTATATCTCCCGAGAGGTTGATATTCATGATAGGCTGCTCAGATATGTCAAATTCCTGTATCTGCGGGTCACTTTTGAGATCGGATGGCAGGTCCTTTTTGCCCTTGTCTACCGCGTCCTTTACTTTTTGTTTGCACACAGCCGGATTCTGGTCAGTATTAAACTCTGCTACGATCAGACCAAAGTCCGACATCGAGTTGCTGGTGATCTTCTTGATGCCGGATATAGACTTCAGCTGTTTTTCCAGTGGCTTGGTGATCAGGTTTTCTACATCCTGTGGCGACGCGCCTCCATAGATCGTGGCTACCGAGATAGTCGGCACCACCACATCAGGATAGAGCTCCTTGGGCAGCGCCTGATAGGTAAAGAAGCCCCAGGCACTGAGGATGATCGTGAATATGTAGATGCTTACCCGGTTATTGATACACCAGCTGGTGATGGGAAATTCTTTCAGTCTTTCTGCACTTATCATAGTGAGTATTTAGTAGTCAGTATTTAGTATTAGGACTATTGCAACAATTCATTTGCGACATTGCTACGGAAAGCCGGATTCACAGTATAGCAGCCAGCGTATTTTTTTAAATACTTAATGCTAACTACTTTATAGCATCAAAAATTAATAGCTGATCTTCTGACCGTCTACCACCTCGCTATAGCCAAACGATATCACCTTGTCCCCAGCCTTCAGGCCGCTTTTGATCAAGGTTTGTCCGTCATATGAGGTGCCGGGCTCTACATTCCTTTTTACAGCAGTGCCCTTTTCAGCCACCAGTACATATGGCTTGCCATCGTCTCCGGTCTGCACGGTATTGGTCGGTACCACCAGCGCGTTGTTAGCCGTCTCATCATTGATCATGAGCTTCGCTATCATGTTAGCCTTTACATTTACCTCTTTGCTGCTGAGTGCGGCCTCTACGTTAAATGTCCTCGTTTGCTTGTCTACTACCTGACCTACATAGGTGATCCTGGTATCTATGGTCTTATCTATGTCCGGGAAGTTTGCTTTTACCATATCTCCCTCTTTGAGCAGGCCTATCTGCGCATCGCTCAGCTTGGCCTTGAGCACCAGTTGAGAGTTATTGATGATCCTTACGCCTGGCATCAGCTGAGACGGAGCGGCCATATCGCCTACTTTCACACGTATCTCATCTACTACGCCATCTATCGGTGATTTGCATTTGCTCAGCTCTATGCCGTTTTGTAGCTGTGCCAGCTGCGTTTCCACGGCTTCCTTGTTGGTCTTGGCTTGCAGGTATTGTATCTCGCTACCGATATTCTGCTTCCAGAGACGCTCTTGCTTTTCGTACACTGTAGTCACAAGGGCGAGCTGGGTTTTGACGGTGGCTATCTGAGACTCCAGGTTGCTGGCGTCGGTCAGGTACAGCACCTGGCCCTTGCGTACATGATCGCCCACGTTTACCAGTATCTTGGTCACTACACCCGGCGACAACTGGAGCGCGAGGACGTTTTCCTTTGCATCCACCGCACCCTGCACCTCTACGTAGTGCTTGTAGGTAGAAGGTTCTAGGGTATCTACCCCTACCAGCTTGGTTTTGGTTTCAGTCTTGAAGGTCGTGTCCTGTTTTGCTATTTCCTTTTCCAGCTGAGAGATCTTCTCCGCTGTGGTCTTTTGCTCATCCTTCAGCTTGAGGAGTTCTTTCTTTTTAGCATCCAGCTCATTGCCACCGGTACAGGCCGAGAGCAGCAGCGCTGTCAGCGCGATGATATTTAGTCCGGTCTTTTTCATGATCGTATCTTTTAGTTGAGTGTTTAGGGTTTATTTGATGCCGAGGGCTTTGTCCAGATCTGCACGAGACTCCAGTACGCTTCGCATTGCGTTGTAATACCGGATCATATTGGTCGTTTGGTCTTGCTGGGTTTGTATCAACTCAAAACTTGAGCTTACCCCCTCCTTGAATTTGATCTGAGTCTTGCCAAATATCTTGTTGTTGAGCATCATACTCCTTTTAGCATTTTGTTCTTCGCCGAGATTATTGCCAAATGTTACCTTGGCTGCATTGACCTGAAGGGTAGATTGCGATTGAAAATTCTCCAGGTCGTTTTTAGCTTTCTCCATTTCGATCCTTGCTTGTTTTACAGCGGCCTCCTTTTGTCCACCATCATAGATTGGCACCCGCAGGGTAAATCCAACATAGCTTTGCCCATACCATGTCCTGCTATCTATATGCCCAATGTTGTTGAAGTTGTCTGTTTGTGCACCTGCACCTAAGTTAGCTAACGCTGTAAGTGAGGGATAATAGCCTGCTTTCTTTTGTTTTCTATCAAAATTCTTGAGTTCGGTTACAGCCAGCAAAAGGGTGTTTTCTATTCTTTGAGAAGGATCAAAATTATCAGGCAAAACTTCATTCATTTGCCCCCGAAGTGACTCTATATCATCGGTCAGTGCTATATTGTCGGTCAGGTGCAGCCCCATGTTATATTTCAATGAAGCCAGGCTTAGCTCATACAGGTTCTTGGTGCTATTGATCTGACTCTGTAGATTAGACACTCCTAATTCAAGGCGGTCTACATCATTCTCCTCTATCAGCCCAGCCTGATAGGTCGCACGGGTATCTACCATTAGCTTATTCAAAATCACCATGCTAGAATCGAGATAGCGTAGGATTTCTTTTGCAGATTGAGTCTGGCTATAACCTTTGATAATGTTATAGCGTACATCCTGTTCAGTCAATTCAGTTTGCAGTTGAGATACCTGAATCAACTTTTTGAAGGTCTGGATACCGATAAAGAATCGGGTATCATAAACCATCTGTGACAGATTGACCCCCGTTCCAATATTATTTCTAAGAGCTAGATAAACCTTGGATGGAAATAGAGCGCCAAATTGTTCAAATCCTGGTGGAAGTTTGGAAAGATTAAACGCAGCCTGAAAGGCTGGACTTGTTGGTTTTAGCAGGTAATATGTATAATCGAAATTGCCGTTAATCTGAGGCAACCCTATAGAAAGCAATTCGTGATTTTTAGCCTTGGCTTCTTTCTCGCTCAGCTTGGCATTCTTTGCCGAGATGTTATTCTGCACGCCATATTCTATGGCCTGCTTGAGTGAGAAGGTACGGAAACCCTCACTCTGGGCCTGAGATGTGAGGCTGGCTATGAGCGCAAAGAGGATAAATACTTTTTTCATTCTTCTATCAGTTTGAGGAGCTTGCTCTGCCTGAGAAACTTCTGTCCCTTGTCAGTCAGGATGCCCGACAGGTGGTAGTTTACAAACTCCATATACAGTGTATAAAAATGGTAGCGCCGTGACGGAAACCGCTGCTGATCTATGAGTATGTCTAGTGCATACACATAAATGCGTGCCACGATCTCCGGGTTCATATCATCGCGGTAGAGACCCTCCCTGATGCCTCTCTCCAGGTTTCTCAGGATATGAGGCAGGGATACTTTCTCGCGATACTCGTTGAATAAGGCGTATGAATCAGGGTAATATTTTTGCAACTCTGCAAAAACGGATGCATTGAATGTCTGGAGCTCCCGGCTCATATAGGTGAGCATGCGTACATGCTCCTCCAGAGCGTTCTGGGCATTCTTTCCCACCTCATCCAGCGTCGCTATCTCTTTGTCCAGATGGGCCTGCATCACTTTCTTGATGAGGTCGGACTTGTTTTGTACGTACTGGTAGATGGTCTTCTTAGACATACCGAGCTCACGGGCTATATCGTCCATGGTCAGGTTCTTGACCCCGTAGCGCAGGAAGAGCTCGCTGCATTTGGCTATGATGGTATTGCGGGTGCCCATTTTGTGGATTGCGGGTGCAAAAGTAGGGTGCAAAACAATAGGAAACAAATTTTATCAAAAATGTTTCCGCAGTTTCCCCGTCAGGGTGATCGAAAATGAAGCTGAAACGTAGAAATAGCGCCATGAGGCTAGCCGGTAAGCCGCAAAATATTACCCAAATATTAAATTTGATTATGACAAATAGGAAAAGAGCCTATTGCCGCAGGCGCAGGTAGACAGGGCAGTGGTCTGAGTGCACGGCATCCTGATAGATAGCCGCTGACAGTACTGCATCTTTCAGATTTTGGGTCACTGAGATATAGTCTATGCGCCAGCCTTTGTTATTGGCGCGGGAGTTGGCCCGGTAGCTCCACCATGAGTACTGATGCGGGTCCGGGCATATATGGCGAAAGGTATCTACGAATCCGGACTCAAAGAATCTCGTCATCCACGCCCGCTCTTCCGGTTTGAATCCGGAGGTGTCTTTATTGGAGACGGGGTTATGTATATCGATCTCTGTATGGGCTATATTATAGTCGCCGCAGATCACCACTTTAGGGCGTGTTTTTTGTAGGTCCTGGATATAATCAAAGAAGTCGTCCAGGTATTTCATTTTGACAGACTGCCGCTCATCACCTGTAGTACCGCTGGGAAAGTACGCACTCATGATACTCAGGTCGCCTATGTCTATGCGGATATTGCGCCCCTCATCGTCGTACGCCTTGATACCACAGCCCCTGACTACCGCGTCAGGCTGTATGCGGGTCAGTATCGCTACGCCACTGTAGCCTTTTTTGACTGCAGGAAATGTATAGCTCTCATAGCCCAGCTCGCGAAATACAGAAGCGTCAAAGGCGTCATCATCGGCCTTGATCTCCTGCAGGCAGACCACGTCGCAGGGGTGCGCCCTGAGCCAGTCCAGCAGTCCGTTTTTGATGGCTGCGCGTACGCCGTTGACATTGTAGGAGAGTATTTGTAGCTCTGGCATTGTTATTTGTCTAAGGTTGTGTAAGGATAAATATTTTTGCGTGATATCCGTCCTAGCTACATATGGCCGACATCAAATACATACGAAACGAAAAGCTGCCCGTGATACTGGAGGGCTGGCAGGGAAACCCTCAGACAGGTAATAGGTTTTTTGATCCGAAGAAGAGGTTTAGTGGCTCTTTCTCTAAGGTGCTGAAATGGCAAACCTCTGCCAAGCCAAAAGCTGCAGAGAAAAAGGCCGACACCTGGCAGGTGACCGTGATCAAGGACAAAAAATTTCTGTCCGGCAAAGAGGATTGCATCGTGTGGCTGGGCCATGCCAGTTTCTTCATGCGCATCAATGGCGTGCAGATCATCACAGACCCTGTCTTTTATACGCTAGGCGGGTTTGTGAAAAGATATAGTGAGCTGCCGTGTGAGGTGAGTGATTTTAAAAAAATAGACTACGTGCTGCTCTCGCATGGGCACCGGGACCATTGTGACAGGCGCAGCCTGAAGGAGCTGTATGCCAATAATAAATTTGAGCTGCTCACCGGCCTCAATATCGGCAAACTGGTATCGGGCTGGCTACCGGGCTTGAAATATCAGGAGGCTGGCTGGTATCAGCCGTACGCCGGCCTGAAAGGTGGGCTGACCGTCACCTATCTGCCGGCACAGCACTGGAGCAACCGCTACCCCTGGGACCTGAATGAAACACTCTGGGGTAGCATGATGATACAAGGTGGCCCTAAGCAAATATTCTTTGGGGGAGACTCCGGTTATTGCGATTATCCTAAGCAGATCCGCGACTTGTTTCCGGAGATAGATATCGCTATGATAGGTGTGGGAGCTTATACGCCTGACTTTATGATGCAGGACGTGCATACTAGCCCATGGGAGGCGCTGGACGTGGTCAAAGACCTCGGCGCCAGGATATTTATACCGATGCATTATGGCACCTACGACCTGGCAGACGAGCCGATGGGAGAGCCCTTCAGGTTACTCAATAGTTATAAAAATGATAAAAGTCATAAGATCGATATCCGCCTGCCCGATATAGGCGAAATTTTAACCATATCAGATTAAAAAACCTTGAAAATCATTAGGTTTTAACGAATGGGGTTTTTATTTTCATCTACCCCATTTATTAAAATCCATGGCAGTAACCAAGATCCAACCAGCAAAGATCAAGGCAGCTATTTGTTGCGCCAAGTGTGGCGAAGAGCTGACCCGGATCTCTAAAACACCTATACTGAAAGCCATTCATATCATTCTCCCTGTAGGCCGGTTCAAATGCTATCGATGCCTGAGGGAATATACCAGAATACTCTAAGACTGATTTTCGAATAAGCTGAGCCATTCGTTCTCCTTGCTTCGCATGGCAGTTTGTTCCGCTTTGGTCTTGTCCCTATAGCCGGCCAGGTGCAGTGCCCCGTGGAATATCACGCGCAGGAGCTCTTCTTCTGGTGCTAACTTGTGCCTTTTAGCATTGTCGGCCACGCGGTCTACGCTGATGTAGATCTCTGATTCGATGCGGGTATCTGTCTCACTGAGCGGAAAGGTGATGATATCGGTATAGTAGTCGTGCTGAAGAAAACTTCTATTGATACCCAGCAGGTACTCATCTGAGCAAAACACGTAGGTAGCAGATAGCTTTTTGCCACACTCTTTATAAAAGGTAGCCTCAATAAACTTTTTGAGGAGCGCTTTCTTCTCTAGCTTAAAAGTTATGTCTGCATTGTGAAAGGAGATGGGCATGAGCCTGTCAGATCCTGAACTTCATCTCTACTGTAGAGCCATTGCCGGAGAAAACGACGAGGTCCGCTAGCTGCATCATCAGAAATACACCGCGGCCACATGGTTTGTCTATGTTTTCCGGAGCGGTAGGATCTGCGAGATTGTTATAGTCAAAACCTTTGCCCTGATCCTTGACTGCGAAGGTTAGGTTCTTGCCTCTCTCATCAGGCGTGACAGATATTTCTACTGTCTTGGACGGATCACAGCCATTGCCGTGTATGATAGCATTATTGGCAGCCTCTGTGAGTGAGATGAGGATATTGCCAAATGCATCATCAGCTACATTGTATTTTTCGCGCACCTCCTCTATGAAGGATTCTACCTGCGCGATATTGTGTGGGTCAGATGTGATCGTGATGCTTTCCAAAGTTGCGATATTCATACAAATATATAATTGCCCCCGCGTTTAACAAATAATTGTGGACAACGGCTTGTTAAAAGCCCATCCGCACTAATTGCTGCCCGCAATAATTTTAAAATACTTCTCTGCAAGGGTTTTATAGTAGGGTTTCAGGGCAGGAGGTACTGTTTTATACCAGTCCACCTCGACCTGTTTCTGCTTCAGATACTCCTCCAGAGATGGTGGCATCTTACGCTCCTGGTCTTTGCCGGTATTGGACTCGCGCTCAGGTTTCTCTCCGCGTTCCTTTTCGGCTTTCTCTGCTTCGAGCAGGCGGGTCAGGATCTCCTGCTGCCGGCGCTGCATCTCTGTAGTGATACGTTTATTGACCAAATCTGTTTCATTCTGCTCCATCTGCTGTATGGCCTGGTCCAGTCCTTTCAGGCCGCCCTTGCCAGATTTTTTCTCTTCTGCATTGAGCCGCTCCAGCTCACGGCGCATCTGTGCCTGTTGCGCAGCCATCTCTGCAAATTGCTTGCTCATACCATTCTGGCCTTGCTGGCCGGGTTTCTCGCCGGGTTTTTGTCCCTCGCCCGCTTTCATCTGCTCTGACAGTTGTGAAATCTTATCTGCCAGCTGTTTCTGCATCTTAGACATATTGGGCAGGCCATTGCCGGGCTTCTTGCATTTGGAGCACATGCGCGGGGTGCCATCCTTAGGGCTGCTCTGTGACTCCTGCTGCTGCATATCCTGCTGTGTCTCACTGAGCATCAGTGCCAGATTGTTGTAGCCCGTCATTACGTATTGCTGGTCGCCTGCAGCTTTATAGGTGTTGCGGTCTTCCATCTCAGCTATAGACTTGCCCAGGTACTTGTTGATGTCTGTCATTTGTTTGGTCACAAATGATTCTATGCGGAAGACCCTCTTGGCCAGCGCATAGAGGCTATCCTCTACCATCACAGAGTTCTCTTTGATACGCTGCTGCTCCTGCATCATGCTCACATACTTCGGCGTATTGATATTGATGGTCTTGAGCTGGCCCATCAGCTGCTCCTGATCGAAGGAGAGTGACAAAATGTTTTTCAACAGTTGGCGGAGTGCTGCCATATCCTCTGATTCTTCCTCCTGCTCCATGCTCTGCTTCATTTTCGCCATTTTCTTAGCTGCCTCTTTCATATTGCCGGCTGCTGATTTCTGACTCTTAGATGCTTTTGAGTTTTGATTGTTAGACATGTTTTGCTCAGCATCCTGCTGGTCTTGCCCTGCCTGATTCATATCCTGCTCGGCGCTCTTCATGTCCTCGCTGTTTTTTACTTCTTCATTGAGCTTCTTCAGCTCTTCCATTTCCTTCTGCGCATCTTTGGTGTCCTGGCTTAGCTTCTCCTGTTTATTTTGCAGGTCTTCTTTCTTGCTAGCGCCATTGGGGCTGTCTTTGTCATTCTTTTTATCGCCCTTCTGATCTTTGCCGTTTTGATTATCCTTTTTATCTCCGGCCTTGTCGTTCTTTTTGTCTGTTTCAGCCGCCAGCTTTTCCTGGTCTGCAGCTAGTTTTTCCAGCTTGGCTATCTGCTCCTGCAGCTTCTGATCAAACTCCAGCTTTTTGAAAAGCTCCAGCATCCTATCCAGTTCCTTCTCTATTTTTTCATTATTCGCCTTCATGTCTTCCATCTTGTCGATGGCGTCTTTCTTGGTCATCTCATCGAGCATCTTTTCCAGCTTCTCCATGAGCTTTTTCATTTCATCGTTCATCACATTGTTGGCCAGATCCTGCAGCTGCTTTTGCTTCTCTTTGATGCTTTCGTCCAGCTCTTTAAACTCATTCTGCTTTTCTGTGTTTTTGCTAAACTTATCTTTCATCTCTGACAGCTCTTTTTGCAGATCTTTTTGTTTCTGCATCATGTCTGCCATATTCTTCTTGTCGTCCCAGTTCAGGTTCTTTTTGTCCATCATCTTATCCTGCATGTCCTGGAGTTTATTCTTCAGGTCATGGGCGTCTTTCATGGTCTGCTTGATATCATCTTTGATCTCTTTGTTGTCTTCCGCCAGCTGCTTGTCTATCTCTTTCATTGTCGGCATGTCAAACTTCATCAGTGCCGATTTCATAGACTTGCTACCGTGTATGCCGTCATTATCCCACACCTCAAAGTAGTAGCTCATGCGGTCGCCGGGTTTGATACCGAGCTCAGACAGATTCCAGTAATAGTTGAATCGCGACGCCGCGCCAGGTGTGAATGGGACATCCATAGACTTTGACACGTTGCCTGTGCCGGAGTCGGCGCGCTCTATCTGATAGTTGAATGTGAGTCTGCGCAGGCCATAGTCATCAGATATATCTCCGAGGTAGTAGAAGTAATGATCGTTGGCAGAGTCGCGGTTTTCCTGCACATTGATCACAGGATACAGGTCTGGCACCACAGTCAGCGAGTAGAAGACGGAGTCTGCATCTTTTACCTCTGCATTTGAAACTTTGATGCCATAGCTGCCTCCTTGCAGCGCAGTCTTGGTAAATGTAAAAAGGCCATCTCCTGCACGCTTGGTCGGATAGAGACTGTCGCCGAGCTTAAAGGTGATATCCTCTGTATTGCGCGCATCAAATCGCCAGACGAGCCGCGTACCATAGGGCACAGTGAGGTCGCCTACATTTTTGATCTTTTCATTTTGCTTGCCTGTATAGGCCGGATACTCGGCAGCGATCTCAAAGCCCGACACCACGGGTTTAGCCGTGACATTCAGCGCAAATTCCTTTGATTTAAATCCGTTGGCAGTGAGGTGAAAAGGCGTCGTCTTCTGCACATTCACAAACTCATGTACAAAGAGGTTCTTTTCTTTCTGGCGGAGCTTAAAGATACCGCTCTCGGTTTCCAGATACATCTCACTCGGTTGAGCATCGCCGGTGGTGGTCACCTCCAGGTCATAGTTGTCAAACTGCAACGCCGTGAGGTTCTTATTCTTCACCACGAAGTGGAACGGCGCTTCTTTTTCAAACGTCGTATCGTTGTGATAGAGGCGTTTTGTACCCTGCCGGATAATATTGGGTGCGGCTATGATGATGAAAAGGAAAAGTAGCACCGGCGGCACGAGAAACTTAGCATAACGGCGGTTCTGACGCAGGTCTATTGCATTGGTAAACGTGATCGGCTTCAGCTCTGTGATCTTCTGATTGATACTTGCATTGACCAGAGAGTAGTCTTCGAGTGTAGCGAGCTTTTTGAGCTGCAACACATTGAGCAGCTTATCCTTGACCTCTGCAAAGTGACTTCCGATGATATTGGCCGCCTGCTCATGTGATATTACTTTGCCCAGCCTGTACTGATGCAGCAGCGGCAGCACGAGAAACCTGCCGACAAAGGCAAGAGAGGAAAGGATAAAGCCAAAGAAAAGCACTTTGCGCAGACCTGGCGAGAGATAGAGGTAGTACTCCATCAGATTGATAGCCAGGAAGAAGCCGAGCACATAGATCACAGAGAATATTCCACCACGGATCGCCTCATTGGTGTAATACTTGCGGATAAAGCGATCGAGGTTCTCGATCAGCGACTGATATTGACGATTGATTTCCACTATTCTGTTTTGGTGCGGTGCAGTACTCCTGTATCTATAACGGCAATACACCGCGGCAAGACACACTACACCTCATAATTATAGCTCCGAATGTAGCGCAAAAACAGACAGGTAGGTTGTTAAGCATTGTTACCAGGGGCAGTATCTATGGGTGAGGTGTGTACCATTTAGTGCAGAGCGGGACTGCATGCTCAAATGTGCCAAGGGCGCAGTGCATTTTTCTGGCTAACTTGCCGCCCATTATTCTGAGAAACATGGAGTTTCCAAAGCCTATTGCTGTCGGGGAGATAGCACGACAGACAGGAGCAGAGATCATCGGAGATGCAGCAGGCGTCGTGACCGGTATGAATGAGATACATAATGTAGCTCCGGGCGATATCACTTTTGTGGA
This sequence comes from uncultured Chitinophagaceae bacterium, assembly GCA_964537475.1. Lineage (GTDB taxonomy): Bacteria > Bacteroidota > Bacteroidia > Chitinophagales > LD1 > UBA1941. Next base: position 326,694 of record CAZIBY010000003.1, read on the forward strand.
CCATGAGAAGTACTACAACTTTGTGCTCTCCTCTGCCGCTACCTTTATCTTTATCAATAAGAAAATAGAGGCTCCTGCCGGCAAGACCCTGCTCTATACCGCAGATCCCTTTCGCGCATACAATGATCTGGCTATCGTCATGCGGCCGCAGGTATACAGCGGTGCAAACATAGCACCGACTGCACAGATAGGCGCAGGTACAGTGATATACCCCTCTGTCTATGTAGGTGACCACGTGACTATAGGTAGTGACTGTATCATCTATCCCAATGTGACCATCTATGCTCACTCCGTGATAGGAGACCGCGTGATCATACATGGCAATAGCACGATAGGTGCAGACGCCTTCTACTATAAAGGTCGTGGCACGCACTATGATAAGATGCACACTGTAGGCCGTGCAGTGATACATAATGATGTAGAGATAGGCAGCGGCTGCACTATAGATGCCGGCGTATCTGCAGATACCGTAGTGGGACGGGGCACCAAACTGGATAGCCAGGTACATATAGGCCATGATGCCACCGTAGGGATGCACTGTATACTCTGCGCTCAGGTGGGCATAGCAGGCAATGTGCGTGTGGGCAACCACGTAACACTATATGGCAAGGCAGCCCTCAGCAAAAACATTTCTGTGGGCGATAGGGCTGTGCTGCTGGGCAGCAGTGCCTCGGCCAAATCTCTGGAAGGTGGCAAGACCTACCTCGGCACGCCGGCAGAGGAGGTTCACCGCGCCTCCCGTCAGTTTGCGATCATCAAAATGCTACCGGATATGTGGGAAAAACTGCGCAAACTTTAAAAAATTGATTTTGAACCGACAGAACGACACAATTAACTGATTATCAATCATATAATTTACCTGTTTCGCACATTTTTCACGTGGAAACAGTCTTAACTTTACACATTTATACTATATAAACCGTATCATGAGAAAACTTGCCTTGCTATTATCGGCCTTGCATTTCGCCTTCGCTGCCTTGGCCGCTGACAATGCCTACCACGTGTCTATAGACCTGACCAAAACGACAGACCGCAGGCTCAACGTAGAGGTCACTGCGCCGGTGCTCACTGAGAATGAGATCATATACAGCCTGCCCAAGATGGTGCCGGGAACATATTCTATTTATGACTTCGGGCGCTTTGTGGAAGATTTTAAAGCCCTTGACCGTAAGGGAAATCCGCTGGAGGTGACGCGCATAGACACCAATAGCTGGAAGATCCGGAATGCAAATCTGCTGGGCAAGCTCACCTACCGCGTGCGTGACACCTACCATGCTTCAAAAACAGATAATCCCATTTTTGAGCCGGCTGGTAGTGACTTTCAGCCCGACACGTGCTTTGTCCTGAATTTTCACACGATGATCGGCTACTTCCGCCATCATACGAAACTGTATTATGAACTCAATATCACTCATGCACCCCGATTCTTTGGCAGTACCTCTCTGGTAGATCGCGACAATAGTGAAACTCAAGATCAATACATAGTGCCCAGCTATAATGAAGTAGTAGATAACCCCGTGATGTATACTGTGCCCGACACGGCCCACCTGCGGATAGGCGAGAGCGATATCCTAATCTCGGTCTATTCTCCTGCCAAAACTGCAACAGCGGCGGGGATAGCCAAAGGGATCGACACACTGCTACAGGCCCAAGGCAAATACCTGGGAGGCAAACTACCCGTATCGAAATACTCTTTTCTCATCTATCTGTCAGATCATGAGGGCCTGACTGGGGGCTACGGAGCGTTGGAGCACTCATATGGCTCTATGTACTATCTGATAGATGGCACTGATGAGGCGCTCTCCTCCACCGTCAGAAATGTAGCATCGCATGAATTCTTTCACATCGTGACGCCGCTGAATATCCACTCTGAGGAGATCGCTAATTTCGACTTTGACAATCCGAAAATGAGCGAGCACCTCTGGCTGTATGAAGGGTCGACAGAGTATCATGCACACTCTGTACAGGTGCGATATGGCCTGATTTCTCCCGAGGAATACCTCTCTGCCATACGGCAGGAAATGAACGAAGCACAGTTTGGATTCAATGACTCCCTCTCCTTTACGGCGCTGAGCCTGGGTGCGCTGGACAAATACAAAGACCAGTACACGAACGTATATGCCAAGGGGGCTTTGATCTCCATGTGTCTCGACCTGAAGTTGATCAAGGACTCGGAGGGAAAATACAGGCTCATGGATCTCATCGATGATCTGGCTAAAACCTATGGCAAAGATCGCGCATTTCAGGATCAGGAGCTATTTGACAAGATCTATAGCCTCACCAAGCCTGACATCAAAGAGTTCTTACAGGATCATGTCATCGGTGGCAAGCCGCTACCTTTCAAAGAGGTGCTGGGATATGCCGGTGTAGATTACACTAAGATCAAAACAGAATCCTCCTATTCGTTTGGCGGCTTCGGAGTGGGCTATGACCCGGAGGCGAAACGCCTGGTGGTAAGCAGCCTGAAAAACCTGAATGCCTTTGGCCGCACGATGGGCTACAAGGAGGGCGATGAGATATTGTCAGTAAATGGAGAAAAGCTGGCTCCGGCCGATTTTGCGGCGTTCAGGGCGCATTGGCTCAAGACAGTCAAAGACGGAGATAAATTTAAAATGGTGGTACTGAGAAAGGGCGCCAATGGAAAGGCCAAAAAGAAAACGCTGCAGGCAAAGGTCTTTAAGGCAGAAACCAGCACTTACAACCTTTTATCCTTTGCTAAGGATCCATCGCCTGAGCAACTAAAGATCAGGAAAGCCTGGCTCGAAGCTGATAACAAATAAAGGATCAGTAGTTGTTTTTCGACTGGACGGGGCATTCTTTGGAAAGCAAGTTTTCCGACTAAAGCCCGAAAACCTGGCACATCCCAACGTCACGATTCTTATCGACAACCTGTTCCTGAAGCAATTGTGAATTTGTTAGTAATAGCCTTAAAGCAAGCAACAGCGCGGGTTTTGAGCCAACATGAGGGTTTGGATAAATTGTTCCACGTGGAACAAAAACCGATCAAATAAGGTTGTGAAAAGCAATTTGTTCCACGTGGAACATCCGCTATCCGAAATAATGTTATATCCGGCCCGTCTCAATAGTAATAGCTAATTTTGCGCTCTCAAATGTTTAAAAAATACGACGTCATAGTAGTAGGGGCCGGTCATGCTGGTTGTGAGGCTGCCGCCGCTGCAGCCAATATGGGGTCCAGCGTCCTTTTGGTCACGATGAACATGCAGACCATCGCCCAGATGAGCTGCAACCCCGCCATGGGCGGCATAGCCAAAGGCCAGATCGTACGCGAAATAGACGCACTCGGAGGCTATTCAGGCATAGTGTCCGACAAAAGTATGATCCAGTTTAGGATGCTCAATCGCTCCAAAGGCCCAGCCATGTGGAGTCCCCGCACCCAAAATGACCGGATGCTATTCGCAGCCGAATGGCGCAAAATGCTGGAGCAAACTCCCAATGTCGACTTTTGGCAGGATATGGTAGCTGGTCTACTGATCAAAAACGGAGTGGTCAAAGGCATCAAAACCTCTATGGGCATGGACATAGAGGGGGAGGCAGTCGTACTGACCAATGGCACCTTTCTCAACGGCCTTATCCATATAGGCGAAAAGCACTTTGGAGGGGGCAGAGCAGGGGAGAAGGCCGCAACGGGCATTACAGAGCAGTTGATCGCCCTTGGATTTGAATCGGGGCGTATGAAAACAGGTACTCCCCCGCGTATAGATGGCCGTAGCCTGGACTACAGCAGGATGGAGGTTCAGGAGGGAGACGAGGAGATATACAGCTTCTCCTATAAGGATATCCCAAAGCCAAAGCAGCAGCGCTGCTGCTGGATCACACATACCAATAGCCGAGTACACGAGATCCTCAAGACAGGATTTGATAAATCCCCGATGTTTACCGGGCGCATTCAGGGCCTCGGACCACGATACTGCCCCTCTGTGGAAGATAAGATAAACAGGTTTGCGGAGAAGGAATTCCACCAACTATTTGTAGAGCCAGAGGGCTGGGACACAGTAGAGATCTATGTTAACGGCTTCTCGACATCCCTACCGGAAGATGTGCAGTATAAAGCGCTCCGGGCCGTGCCTGGATTTGAGAATATGCGGATGTTCCGGCCGGGATATGCTATAGAATACGATTATTTCCCGCCGACACAGCTCTCCAATACACTTGAAACAAAGCTGGTGAAGAACCTTTTCTTCGCAGGGCAGATCAATGGCACGACAGGCTACGAGGAGGCCGCCTGTCAGGGTCTGATGGCCGGTATCAACGCCCATAATGCAGCCAAGGACAAAGCGCCGCTCATACTGAAGCGAAATGACGCCTATATAGGTGTACTAATAGATGACCTAATCAATAAGGGCACAGAGGAACCCTATAGAATGTTCACCAGTCGCGCGGAATATCGCATTCTCCTTCGCCAGGACAATGCAGATCTCCGCCTGACAGAGCTAGGCCACCAGATAGGCCTCGCAGATGACGATCGTCTGACTGCACTTCGCCAAAAAAGAGGGGCTATAAAAGCCATCTCTGAATTTGTAAGGAACTACAGCGTGAGTCCAGAGGAAGTCAATAGTGCCCTGGCTGAGATAGGTAGCGCGGAAATGAAGCAAAAAATGAAGCTGGACAAGGTGCTGGCACGACCTCATGTGGGTCTGCCTATGCTTTCTCAGGCTATACCAGCGCTGCGGGAACTCCTCTCCGGCTACACCAAAGAGACAGTCGAGTCAGCAGAAATAGAGTTGAAATACGAGGGCTATATAGAGAAAGAGACGGAGATAGCTGACCGAATGAGCAGGCTGGAAGACATCAAGCTGGAGACAAATTTTGACTATAGCCAGCTCAAGTCTCTTTCTATAGAGGCCAGGCAGAAGCTAGCTAAGATAAAACCAACCTCCCTGGGACAGGCACAGCGCATCAGTGGTGTATCACCATCAGATATCGCCGTGCTCATGGTCCATATGGGCCGGTAATCCATATACAATGCCCCTTATCACATCATTTAAAAAGACTGTAGTTACTCTATGGCAAGCTATAGCCATAGGTATATTCATCTTTGTATCCTCTTGTGCCAATGAAGCACCTCCCACCGGAGGCAAAAAGGATACTAAGCCCCCTAAAGTGAAGTACTCTAATCCGGCCAACAAGGCCACAAACTATAAAGGCAATCAGATAAAAATACGCTTCGATGAGTATATCGTGCAGAGCCTGGATCCAAGTGAAATCATTGTCTCGCCACCACTCAGCAAGAATGCAAAGTATCTCGTAAATGGCAAAAATCTGGTCATCAAATTACCAGCCCCGCTAAAAGATAGTACCACCTACACGATCAATTTTGGTGATGCGATCAAAGACAATAACGAGAATAACATCCTCAAAAATTTCACTTTCGTATTTGCCACCGGTAGTCAGTTGGACTCGGCATCTGTATACGGACACGTAATAAACGTAAAGGAACCCACCAAGACCGAGGACATAATAGTAGCACTGTATCCTGCTGATAGCATAGATGGGATCCTGCACTCCAAGCCATATTACTTTGGACAAACCGACAAAACCGGAGCATACAAAATAGAAAATGTACGAGCAGGGGCCTACCACATCTATGCGCTGAAAGATGAAAACCTCAACTATATCTACGACCAGGCCAATGAGCTCGTGGGCTTTCAGGATAGCCTAATTACTCTATCCGATAGCACCCGCCTAAATGCAGACATTGTAGTCTTCGAATCCAAAACTGCCAAGCCAAAATTTGCAGATGCGGTAGCCACAGCTCCGGGATCCATTATGATTTCCTATAATACACCGATCCAAACGTTAAAATTGGATGCTGACATACTACAGCCTAATGACCTGATTGAGGTAAAAAGCACTAAAGATAGCCTAATTTATTGGTTTTCCAAGGTTTATATAGAAAAAACGAAGCTAATATTAACTGCTAACGACAGTATCACTGATACGGCGAGAGTAGACTTAAGAGCACTAAGCAAAGACACAATCTTTGATAAAAAACAATATGCATTAAGAATTGAATCTGAGTCTATAAAACAGGATTCTACTAGTAAAATGCAAGCTTCAAGGCCCACACGAAGCCCTTTTAAACCGATTATCCTGAATCTATCCCGCCCTATCATCAGAATAGACACAAATAAACGACTCTACGTTCTCAACGATTCGACCAGAAAAGCGGACAGCATCACCTACTCTATAGGATCCGAGACTAAGCGTGACCTTCATCTTGATTTCAAACCGTCAGCCGGCATGCCCTACTCATTAGTGATACCAGACTCCAGCTTTTGCGATCAGTGGGGCTGGTGGAATAGGAAACTGGTCTACTCCTGGCAAACGGACAATACAGACAACTACGGAAATATTTTGCTGACGCTGAAATTTGATCATCCGGAGAAACACTACATCTTTAAAATACTCGATGATCAGCAGGGAGCAGTAGCGACATTCTACTACGTAGGCAACCAGGAAAGAAAAGTAACGCTGAAGAATATCACGGCTGGCAACTATCACTTACAAGCAATAGAAGACAGCAATAAGAACGGTGAGTGGGATTCGGGCGATATCATTCACAAACTACAACCAGAAAAGATCATAAACTTCAAAGAGGTATATACGCTCAAAGGCAACTGGGACCTCGAGGTAGAAGTGAAGATACAGGATACTGTCACTCGGTGATAGCAACTCGCTTCACCATAAGCCTATTGCCCGAATCTACCTGTACCGTGTAAATCCCCTCTGAAAAATTTGCTGTATTAATTATCGCTTGCCCCGCAAAGTCCCCGCTATACACCACGCGCCCCATCGCATCCATCAGTGTGACCTTAGCTGAAGACAGATTACCGTCTGCATCCACGTGTAGTGCACCTGTAGACGGATTAGGATAAACCCGCAGTGCATTTCCCTCCACATCCGCTACAGCATTGGGCGCCTGCGGCTCCCATTTGTAGCGACGGAAGAAATTCCATATTTCAACAGCATAGTTGATATCATAGCCCAAAGGCCCGAGCCACTGATGCTGCCCACCTATTACCTTGTAAAACTCCACATCTGAAGCATAGGCCCCATTGGGATAGGTATAATGGATAATTCGGAGTGCATTATTGGTAGTATGCGCTATCGAGTCTATAATGGCTGCAGTATCGCACTGATCATGGGCGCGCCAATACGCTACAAGCGCCTCGGCATCGTTGCCGTAAGTATTTCCGGTATAAGCTACCGTCTGATCTGCCGTGCCATGAAAATGACAAGCCGGGACCACACGTGAAGGATGGCAGGAGATGCCATTACCGATCGTCCCGGAAACAGACGCGATCGCTGCTATACGGTTATTCAGCTCACAGCCCAGACGATTGGTCATAAAGCCGCCCATAGAGAAACCAGTGGAGTATAGCCGAGTCTGATCAATATTGTAATAAGCAGAAACAGTATCCATCAGTGCGTTGAGAAAACCGACATCATCCACACCGGGATTTAGCGTGATGCCAAAGGCACCCGCACCGCTATTCCAGGCCGTAGCACCCGTCAGCTGATTATCTACCAGCGCCTGCGGAATAGCAAAAATAAAATTGGCTGTGTCCGCTACCTGATCGAAGCGTACACCTGCGAAATTATTCATGTCATCCCCCAAACCGTGTAGCGCCAGTACAAATGGCACTGCCTGAGATCCATCATAGGAGGGAGGTACATAGAGCAGGTACTGACGCATCACGCCACCGAAACTGAAACTATCAGCCAGATATTGCGCTCGCGCGGAACTAAAACAAACCGCTAAAAACAAAAACAGGTAGATCTTTCTCATGCTAAACGTATGTTATATGACTAATCTAAACCATCCCGCACAGCAAGACAACGGAAACTGTTAAACATTGCCTGAAAATCGGTGAAATAACAAAACAGATAATAGCCAAGTCATTCTAATGCTTACCTTACCAAGTAGAACACAATACATCAGCTATGCAGATACGAATCCTCCGGCTAGTGCTTGCATTCACGCTCATCGCGACCTCTGCCCTCGCGGCACGTGCGCAAAACCAGTGCTCTGACAGGTATCTCCGCATGATATTTCCGGATGTAGACTCCACTCAGGACGTAACCTACACTACTACCGCAGGCGACTCTGCCGTGACCGAGTGGCTCGATGTATACCAGCCACACGAAGACACGGCATCTTCACGCAGGCTCATCATTTGGATGCATGGCGGTGCATTCTTCCAGGGCACAAAAGACGACGGTGATATGAAATATCTCTGCTATCGTTTCGCACAGAGAGGCTACGTATGCGCTACTATGAATTATCGTCTGGCCCCATCAGTCATATCTCTCTATGACTCTCTACAGGATTTCAAATACATGGTCTGGGCCATGTCAGACATGAAAGCAGCCATCCGCTTTTTCAAAAAGGAATACAGTACGACAAATAGCTGGAAGATAGACACCAGCCGCATCTATATCGGTGGCAGCTCGGCAGGCGCTATAGGCTCAGACTTTGTTGCCTTCCTCGATAGTGAAAATACACTGCCGGCAACCTTTCACGCGCTACTCGATAGCAACGGCGGCATAGAGGGCAATAGCGGCAATCCCGGCTACACCACAAGACCCTACGCTGTAGCCAGTCTGGCCGGCGCTATCAATGATCTCCACTGGATACACACAGGCTCACCGCCCACTATCCTCTCTCAGGGCACCTCAGATCGCATTGTGCCTTATGACTGCGCGTACGCCTTCGCAGGATATACAGGAGGATTCCTGCCTACCATCCGGCTGTGCGGCTCCGGCATGATGGCTCCACAATTCAATACCGCAGGGGTGCGATATTCGCTCCAGTCATTTCAGGGCTCTGACCATGTGCCTTGGGACAATGACCCGGCCATAGCCAATAGTATGGACTCTGCGGTCGCCACATTCTTTTATACGTTGGATTGTCAGCTACCGCAAGGCATAATAGAGGAGACATCATATCAGGCATTGGATATTTATCCAAACCCTGCCAGTTCACAGTTTTATATCAAGTGCACTGTACCCATCCTGCAGGCAAATCTGTACGATGCGACAGGTAGACTGATCGGCAGCACACAAGGAGCGGGTGAGGGAGTATCGTTCCACGTGGAAAATCTCGCATCAGGCATCTACACAGTGAAAGTAGCGACAGAACTACGTACTTTCACGCGTAAAATATCCATCCAATGATCCAAGGTAAGACAGTCCTCATCACAGGTGCCACATCGGGTATCGGCCTGGCCACAGCCAGGGCACTTGCCGGCCAGGGTGCTTATCTCATCCTTGCCGCCCGCAGTGAAGCAAAACTCAAAGAGGCATCGCAAGACATCACTGCCACGACTGGCCAGAAAAATATCAGCTATTATACCGTAGACCTTTCTTCGCAAAAATCCATCAGGGCCATGGCGGCACAAGTAAAAGCCGACCACAACACACTGGATGTGCTCATCAACAATGCGGGCGGAGTATTTCCTGACTTTGCGCTGACCGATGACGGTCTCGAAATGACCATTGCTACCAATCACTTCTCTCAATTTCTTCTTACCAATCTCCTCTTAGACCTCATAAAAAAATCAGACTACGCACGGATCGTCAACGTATCATCAGATTCTCATTACAACGGTAAAATAGACTTTGAGTCTTTCAAAAAAGATAAAGGCTATTTCATCATGAAAGCATACGCACAGAGCAAGCTTGCCAATGTCCTTTTCACACAAGAGCTGGCAGCCCGTCTCGCAGGTACGCAGGTCACCGCCAATAGCCTTCATCCGGGCTTTGTGAAAACCAACATAGGAAACAAGGACACTACCTGGTACGCCAGTGCTGTATGGTCGCTCATCACAGCTATCGGTGCCATCAGTGTGCAGAAAGGTGCCGCCACATCCGTATACCTGGCTTCATCTGATGAAGTGCGCGGCGTGACAGGCAAATACTTTAATAAATGCATAGAGCAAAAGCCAGGGAAACAGACATTTGACCAGGCGCTGCAGAAAGAACTGTGGCGGGTCAGTGAAGAGCTTTGCCCGCTTTAATTAGCGCGTTGTTAAGCATCTGTAAAGCGACTAGCAATCTTATCGATTTCTTTGCACCTTTGCCGTCCACCTGAAGGAATGGCACTAATACTCCCAGTCAACGGCGCTGAGCCAAAATTTGGAGCCAACTGCTGGCTCGCTGATAATGCAACCGTAGTAGGCGATGTCACTATGGGCGACGATTGCAGCGTATGGTTCACTGCTGTAGTGCGTGGTGACGTTCATTACATCAAAGTAGGCAATAAGGTGAACATACAGGACGGCGCAGTGATACACTGCACGTATCAAAAGTCTCCAACAACTATAGGCAACTTTGTCTCCATAGGCCACCGCGCTATCGTGCACGGCTGCACCATAGAGGACAATGTCCTGATAGGCATGGGAGCCATCGTGATGGATAATGCGGTGATAAAAAGCAACAGCATCGTGGCTGCGGGAGCTATCGTACTGGAAAATACAGTAGTGGAGAGTGGCACCATTTATGCCGGCATTCCTGCAAAAAAGGTCAAAGACCTCGATGAAAACAATTTCAAAAATCTGATAGAGCGGGTCGGCAATAACTACTCGATGTATGCCGGTTGGTTTAAAAAATAAAGTGCGTATGATGGAAGAGAAGATAGGTGAGGAGCTGGTAGTACTCACCGACGCCGATGGCCACCCCACCGGCCTGATGGGCAAAACAGAGGCACATCAAAAAGGTCTCCTGCACCAGGCTATAAGTGTGATCATCTACAACAGTGAAGGTAAGATGCTGATACAGCAGCGCGCCTTTACCAAATACCACTGGGCAGGCATCTGGAGCAATACCTGCTGCAGCCACCCGCGTGATGGAGAAAGTTTTGAAGATGCAGCTGCACGCAGGCTGCGTGAGGAGCTGGGCATAGTGACCCCGCTGAAAAAAGAATTCCACTTCACCTACAAAGCGCATGATGACAAAAGCGGCCTGACAGAGCACGAGTTTGACTGGGTCTTTACCGGCGTTTTCGATGGCGCGTTTGAGTTCAACAAAGACGAGATACACGCCGTCAAATGGGTGACAAAGGAAGAGCTGCTCAATGACATGAAAGCTAATCCAGACAAATATTCGTTTTGGTTTCCCATCATCCTGCAGCACCTTTTCATGCAGGGCGCATAATCCTGTTATACTATGGCTTTCACTCCGGAAATACTCAATAGCTATCTAGACACACAGGCAGCGGCAGAAGATCCGCTGCTGGCAGAGGTTTCACGTGAAACATACCTGAAAGTACAGATGCCGCACATGTGCAGCGGCCATGTGCAGGGCATTTTCCTGGAGATGATCAGCCGTATGGTGCGACCACGCAGGATACTTGAGATAGGCACCTTTACGGGCTATGCTACCCTCTGCCTTGCCAAAGGCCTGGCAGATGACGGTATACTCTATACCCTCGATATCAATGAAGAGCTGGAGCCGATCTTTGGCAAATACTTTCAACGTAGTGGTATGGCGGACAAGATCCGATTCATCCCCGGCAATGCGCTGGACACGATACCAGCTATAGACGACAGGTTTGACCTCGTCTTTATAGATGCCGACAAAGTTAACTACCCGCATTACTTTGATCTGGTGATAGATAAGGTAAATCCGGGCGGCTACATCCTCAGTGACAATGTGCTGCGCGATGGCAAAGTACTGCTGGAAAACAAGGACAGAGACGGGCTGAATATGCACCTGTATAATCAGAAGCTGGCTACAGATCCCCGTGTGCAGACAGTCATCATTCCTATACGGGATGGTGTGAGTTTCGCCAGAAAATTATAGTTTTAGCGGCTTCACGCCGAAAAATTGACATTTCTCAGTGTACTTTCCGCTGTACTATTTTGCGGAATGAGCACAACAAATGGTCTACAAGGCGCGTAAGACATAAGACGGACTTGTTTTTACTTTACCCTTGAGAAAAACTGCCCGAGATGCGTTTATTTGTCTGCTGCATATCGCTCCTGCTGTCCGGCCTCGCTGTACAGGCACAGTCGCCAAAGGCTGTGATGGACTACGTGGAGAAATACAAGAATATAGCCATCGCTGAGATGAGGCTCACCGGTATACCTGCCAGTGTGACACTGGCACAGGGCATACATGAGTCCGGCTGTGGCCAGTCCGTACTAGCGCTCAACTCTAACAATCACTTTGGCATCAAGTGCCACAATGAGTGGTCAGGAGCATCCTACCGCCATGATGATGACCAGCCTCAGGAGTGCTTCCGTGTGTACAAGTCTCCCGAAGAATCCTTCAAGGATCACTCAGACTTTCTGAAGAACAGGCCACGCTACGCCGGCCTCTTCAAGCTGCAAGCCACAGACTACAAAGGCTGGGCCCGTGGCCTCAAGGCCGCAGGCTATGCTACCAACCCTCAATATCCGCAGATCATCATCGGACTGATAGAGGCATACAAGCTCTACGACCTGGATAAAGAAGCGCTGAAAGGCGACGCGCCTACCACACCGGTCCTGGCAGCAGCTACCGCATCCGGCAGCGCCCCTGCCGTGCCCGCAGCTCCTACGCAGTACCCGCAGTCTATGCCTGTACAGCCGCATGCCAGCGCACCGGCTGCAGTAGAAACGGTGAAAGTAAAAGCAGTAGCCCCATCTGCTACCAGCCCTGCTACTCAGATCAACACGGCCTACGGTGGTATACAACTGGACGAGCGCTTGATAAACGGTGTACGCGCAGTAGTATACAAGCCATCAGTAACCCTCCCGGCCATCGGGCAGAAGTATAATGTGCCACTGGAAAACCTATATGCCTACAACGATATGACGGCAGCTACCAGCGTCAAAAACGGAGAGTACATCTACCTGGAGAAAAAGAAATCTGAAACATCCTACTATCAGTATGAGCTCGCGGAGGGTGAGACCATGCGCGATGTAGCACAGAAATTTGGAGTGCAGGTAGCTGACCTCTACAAGCGCAACGGCATCGACAAAAACTGCCAGCCGCTGGCCGGTCAGGTCATAGTGCTACGTGGAACACGTGAGACACCGCTGAAATTTCATGTAGTAGACAATGATGGCAAAAATACGCCTGCCGATGGCGGTACAGGTGCGCTGAATGACCCCAAATACCACAAGGTAGAAGACAGCGATACGCTCTACTCTATAGCGCGGCAGTACAATGTGCCGGTAGAAGACCTCATGCGCCTGAACGGGCTAAAGGACAACGATATCAAGATAGGCCAGACACTACTCATATCCAGCCTGTAAGGTTTGGCCCCCCATTTGCGTCTATTGGATAAAATAAACCAATGACCCACTTCATCCAAAAGGCTCCCCTGCTACTTCTTGTCGCCCTCGCGTTCTCCCTGCAAAGCTGCGGTCAGGGCAAGCAATCTCATTCCTCCACTCAAAACAAAACACAAACCATGAACAATGCTAATCTCGATACCATCACGCTGGCCGGAGGCTGCTACTGGTGCATAGAGGCTATCTACCAGCGCCTGGACGGTGTCGTGAGCGTAGAGTCCGGCTTTAGCGGTGGCACGATGAAAAACCCATCCTACCGCGATGTCTGCACCGGTGAGACCGGCCACGCCGAGGTAGTACAGATCACCTATGACAAGACAAAGACAAACCTCGATGAGATATTCAAGGTCTTCTTTACTGTACATGACCCTACTACACTCAACAAGCAAGGCGCTGACGAGGGTACGCAATATCGCTCCGCTATCTTCTACCGCAATGAAGAGCAGAAAAAGGCAGCTCAGGATATCATCAAGGCACTCACCGATGCCAAGGTCTACAGCGATCCCATTGTCACAGAGGTGACTCCGTTCTCTGTCTTTTACAAAGCTGAGGACTACCATCAGGACTACTACAATCAGCACGGCTCACAGCCCTACTGTCAGATAGTGATCCGCCCCAAGGTCGAAAAGTTTGAAAAGATCTTTAAAGACCGCATGAAGAAGTAGTTTAATATACAGAGTTGACAGAGATATCACGGAGGGAATGGATTAAAACCATTCCCTCCTATTTTTTTATACTCTCTGTGCCCTCTGTGTAGTGTGCCCTTGTTTATATTTCTCAAAAAATACATTTTTGCCAAAAGAAGTACGATGGAGCAAACTATAACGCTGGGCGACAAGTCTTTCCGGCTTTATATCACCGAGCAGCAGATACTCTCAGCCGTCAGGCAGATGGCAGACAGGATCAATCAGGACTACGCCGGCAAAACTCCCCTCATCGTCCCCATTCTCAACGGCTCCTTTATGTTTGCCTCTGACCTGGTGAAATATCTGACCTGCCAGTGTGAGATATCCTTTATCAAGGCCTCCTCCTACCGCGGCACTACCTCTACCGGAGAGCTCACCTCGCTCATAGGCATCAATGAAGATGTGAAAGGCCGTGACATCATCCTCGTAGAAGACATCATCGATACAGGGCATACATTAGCCAAAATAGTACCAGCTACAGAAGCGCTCGGACCCGCCTCTGTGAAAGTAGCCACGCTGCTATTCAAGCCTAAAGCACTCAAGACCGACCTGCGCATAGACTACGTGGGCATGGAGATCCCAAATGAATTCATCGTAGGCTACGGCCTCGATTATGATGGTCTCGGCCGCAATCTGCGTGAGATATACCAGGTGATCGCCTAACTTTTACTTAACAACACATTTGCAGCGGACTGGTATATTTACCGGATGAAAAACTTTTTGCTCGCGGCCTGTGTCGGCATCAGCGCCTCCGCTGTAGCCCAGCCTCAGCCACTCTTCCGGCCTGTAGACATCAACTACGATACCCGCATAGTCATCATCCCTGAGGGGTTCAAATACACTGTGCTATACAGCGAATATGATACTGTAGTGACCAATGCCGGTGTCAAGGCGCCGGGCAAAGGCAGCCAGGACATGATCGTCTACATCCCTATAGATAGCTCCAGTGAGCACGGCTACCTCTATGTCAATCAAGAGGAGCATATCCCTAATAAACTACTGGGCGACGGTGGTGGTGGTACCGTGTTTGAGGTGCGCAAGAAGCGTGGCCAATGGATCGTAGTGGGAGACAAGCATGCCGTAGATTTCAGCAATGTCGGAGAGACCTTCCGCAACTGTGGTGGCACTATCACTCCACGTGGAACAATCCTGACTACAGAAGAAGAATTTCCGCAAAGCAACACAGAGATCTACACACGCTTTGGCATCACAGATACCTCTGACTACCGTGGCAAGAAGAAATACCTCAACTACGGCTGGATGGTAGAGGTAGACCCAAAGACGCATAAGGCTATACAAAAGGTCAAAGAATTTGGCCGCTATCCGCACGAAGATGCGCAGTGCATGCCTGATGGCAAGACCATCTACCTGACCTCAGACAATGTCCCGGCTATCGTATTTAAATATATCTGCAAAGAGCCCGGCGTCTATACAGGTGGTCAGCTCTATGCCTACCAGCAGAGCGTAGATGCGCAGGGCGGCTCCTGGATCGCGCTGCCTATGCAGGAGGACTCCCTCATGAATATCATAGATGTAGCCGTCCGCCGCCATGCCACGATGCTCAATAGCACCGAGTGGATAGAAGCCATAGGCGACAAGCTATACATCAGCGAATCTGGCACCAATCATTTCAGCTTTGACCGCGAGATAGCGATGGGCGGCCATCCTGCTCACCATCTTGATCACCTCTGCCACACCAACGGTCACAACTATGAAGATCACTACGGCCACATAGTGGAGCTGGACCTACGGACGAACAAAATGCGCCCATACCTGAATGGTGGCGTGAGCAAAGTAAATTCACGCTTTTGCTTCTCCAGCCCCGATGCCATGACATCTGCGACCATCAGAGGCAAGAAATACCTGATCATCAGCGAAGACACAGACGGAGATAAAAACGGCAGCGCCAGCGCAGAGGTATCAGCAAAGCATGAAGTATACAACGAGGTCTATTTCCTCGATATGTCCATCCCAAATCCAACACTGGAAGACCTCAAAAGATTTATGGTAGGTCCTGAGGGCTGTGAGACGTCAGGGAATATGTTTACACCCGATGGTAGAAATTATTTTGTGTCCATTCAGCACCCTACTACCAGCAATCCTGCGCCGTTCAATAAAACGGCCGTTATAGCGATCACAGGTTTCTGATCATCCAAATACCGCAGCCGTAGTGGCCACTCGCGCCCAACGGCGCAGACAGGCGGGTGAAGCCCATTTTATCATAGAGCCTTATAGCATGATGCAGCTCCGGCATCGACTCGAGGTACATCTGCGTATATCCTGCGCTGCGAGCAAACTCAATACAGTGCTCCAGTAGCTGCCGGCCTATGCCCCTGCCGCGGCCAGCTCCGCTCAGGTACATCTTGACCAGCTCACAGGTTGCTGCGTCGTGACCATCCGTAGGGAAAACACCACCCCCGCCCAGTATCATCCCGTTTTCCTCAGCTACGAAATAAACACTGCCGGCCCTTTGGAAAAGTTCGTAGAGATGATCTGTACTCTCATCATAGTAGACAGTACCCTCCCGCACAGCATCATAGTCTTCCAGCGTGCGGCGTATAATGGCCGCTAGCGCAGCATTATCACCTGGTGCGATCTGTCTGAATGTGACTGCCATCAGAGACGCATTTTCCTGAGTGTAGGCGCAAAGATGGCCGTACCTGCCACTACCAGGAGCGTCATGACACCACCGAATATGACACCGTATTGCAGCCCCAGTTTTGAGCTGGCCAGGCCCGACTCAAAGTCGCCGATCTCATTGGACGACTTGATAAAAATAGAGTTGACCGCAGAGACTCGCCCTCGCATTTCATCCGGGGTAAATAGCTGTATGATCGTACCGCGTATGATCACGCTCACATTGTCAAAGCCGCCTGCCATAAAGAGCATCAGGAATGAGAGCCAGAACCAATGTGACAGCGCAAAACCGATGATGCATACGCCATAGAGGCCCACACAGATCAGCAGGTTGCGGCCCGCATGCTTCGTGGGCGGGTGATGTGCCAGCAGGAAGCCTGCCACTGCAGAGCCGAGGAATAGCGCCGCTTTCAGCACGCCCATCAGCGTTGGGCCTACATGTAGGATGTCCTTGCAAAAAGCAGGTACCAACCCTGTGACACCTCCAAAAAGTACTGCAAAAAGATCGAGTGATATAGACGAAAGAATAGCCTGTGTGCCAAACACGAAGCGTATCCCGCCAAAGAACGACCTGATGAAAGGCTCTTTGCCATCCATAGGCGGTGGATAGTGCTCATCCAGCCTCGAGGTGAAATAGAACGACACCACAAATATCCCCGCGCAGATCAGATAGACCCACCGTGGAGTGATAAAGTCAAGCAGGATCCCCGCAAGTATCGGAGCCATCACTGCACTGACCTGAAAACTATTGCTGCTCCACGTGGAACTATTGGCATATAACTCGCGTGGTACGATACGCGCCTGTATAGCCGAGGAGGCCGGCGTGGTAAAGGACCTGCACACACCCACGATACCGATAATGATATAATACCAATGCACCGTATCGGCATTCGCACCGTTCCAGCTACCCGCGGCAAAGATGGCCGCGCAGAGAATCATCAGGCCGGTGAAAATGACGAGTATTCGCTTCCTGTTATACCTGTCCGCAGCGATACCCGAGAAGAAGGTCGTAATGATAAAAGGCAGCGCCTCGCTGAGTCCTATCAGGCCCAGAGCAAACTTACTGCCCGTGATCTCGTATATCTGCCAGGCTAGGACAGTATTCTGCATCAGCAGCGCGATGGTAGTGAGAGATCGGGCTAGCAGATAGGCCCTGAACTCAGGGATCCTAAGAGAGGCATAAGCGTCAGTACGGGAGCTGTCAGGCATAAGAAAAAAGCAAATACAGATACTGAATCGGAGTTGGGGATCGTTAAGTATCCTTTCGCGCCGTGAAAATATGCATTACTTGATTAACTTGCGCCCCCGCTACCTAAATCCATGAACGGTAAGATCAAATTCCCCACCGCGCTCTCTGTGGTCATAGCCAATATGATCGGCACAGGCGTATTTACCAGCCTCGGCTACCAGCTGCCGGGCATCAGTGATTTTGCTGCCATCATAGCCCTCTGGAGCATCGGTGGTGTCATAGCGCTCTTTGGTGCCTTTGCCTATAGCGAGCTGGGGGCCGCCCTGCCACGCTCGGGCGGCGAGTATAACTTCCTCTCGGAGATCTACCACCCGGTGGTCGGCTTCCTGTCCGGCTGGGTATCTGCCACGATCGGCTTTGCGGCCCCTATAGCGGCAGCCTCCTGGGCCCTGGGCAAGTACTTTTCTACAGTCATACCGGGCTACTCACCACAAATGATCGGAGCCGTTGTCATCATTCTCATTACAGTCGTTCAGTCTATCAATTACTCCATCGGCGGCGGCTTCCAGACCGTAGCCACAGCATTAAAAGTTATTCTGATCATCGTCTTCATCATCTTCGGCCTGCTCTGCGCCTGCAATACGCACATCTCCATCCTGCCGACCCCGGATACCGGCCGCAATGTATTTTCCATGCCATTTGCTATCTCCCTGGTGTATGTGTCCTTTGCCTACTCCGGGTGGAATGCCTCCTCCTACATAGCCGGCGAGGTGGACAACCCGCGCCGCAATATTCCGCTGTCTATCCTGGTAGGTACCATCCTCGTGACACTACTTTACATCCTGATCAACTATGTCTTCCTCCGCACCGCACCGGTAGAGGAGATGAAAGGAGTTAACGAGGTAGCCTTTATCTCTGCCAAGTATATCTTCGGCGAAAACGGAGCACGCCTCATCTCCCTGATCATCTCTATACTGCTCGTCTCTACCATTTCCTCTATGGTCATCGTAGGGCCCCGCGTGATCCAGATGATAGGAGAGGACTACTCCATATTCCGCTTCCTGTCAAAGAAGAACAGCAATGGCATTCCGGTCCTAGCCATTGTCTCTCAGTCTCTTATAGCGCTTATACTGCTTTATACTTCGTCCTTTGATACGATCATTACCTACATTTCTTTCACGCTGTCCATTTTCACCACGCTGACCGTCCTGGGTGTCTTCATCCTGCGTTTTACGCGGCCGGAGCTGGAGCGGCCATATCACACCTGGGGCTATCCGGTCACGCCGGCGTTGTTCCTGATTGTTAATTGTTGGTTTATGTGGTTTGTACTAAAGGGCAAGCCATACGAGGCCAGCATAGGTCTCGGTATCGTAGCCGCAGGCCTGGTGGTCTGGATTGCCGCAAAATTCCTCTCAAAAAATGAGGAAATCAAAAGCTTATAGGTAATTTCGCGCACCTAAATTTCCAGTCAATTCATGAAAGTTACCCCCCGCTTTCTGGGCATAGCTATCGGCGCGATAGTGCTATCCTCATGTGGCTCTCAGCCCGCCAAAACCGCTGAAACCACGACAGAAAAAAAAGACACCGTAGCTGTAGCCGCTAAAAAAGAGGAAACAGCCGATCCGGACATCATAGAGCCGGGCATCAATACCGACGCTCACAATAAGCTGAATGATGTAGCACTGTATCTCGCCGGCATCAGGCAGGACTCTTCCTCTGTACCATCACGCCTGCGCAACCTCGCTTCCTACAAGCAATACTGTGACACGCTGGACAAAGGCTTCTCTAACATAGAGAAGAACCGCCTCAGCAAAATGCGCGACTGGGCCAAAACAGAAATGGCAAATGAGCTCGCCAATCCTAAGACTGTACTCTATCCATTCTCCGGGCCGGATATCCTGCACTGCGTGCAGTTCTTCCCCGACGCAGACCAGTATGTCATGCTCGCACTCGAGCGCTATGGCGCACTGCCCGCGGCAGCACAAATGGACTCTGCAAAAGCCAGCAATACACTCAAGTATATCAATAACTCTCTCGAAGATATTATCGGCAAGAGCTACTTCATTACCCGCAAGATGGCCTACAATGTATCTAACCAATACAATGGCTTCACACCACTCGCCTGTGTATTTCTGGAGCGTACTGGCCACTCTATCCTTGATATCAAATACAAACACCTGACAGAAGATGGCAAAGAAGTAGACCAGCCACTCGACTCTATGGGCCATCATCAGAATGACTGCGTGGTGATCTATTTCAAAAAGAACGGCGGCAGCAAAATTCAAAAGCTCACTTATTTCAAAACGAACCTCGGTGATGATCCATATCTCGGCACTCCGGGTATGAATGGCAATCCCGGCCTGCAGGCATATCTCAACGCGCTGCCGGAGGGCTATATGTACGCCAAGTCTGCAAGCTATCTGATGTGTCAAAAGGACTTCAGCGTGATACGCAATATCTGCATGAAGAAGAGCAAGACCGTATTACAAGATGATACCGGTATCGCCTTCGGATTTTACGATCCTAAGGTGTGGAAGATCACTCTCTATGGCAACTATGAAAAGCCGATAGCAGACTTCCACGGCGGCTACTACCAGGCCAACCTGCAGACTGCCTACAAGAAGGATTCTGCCGGCGTAAAGCCCCTGCCATTCTCCCTCGGCTACCACTGGAAGGACCAGGTGCAGAACCTGATGAAATTTGAAAAGAAAAGCTAAGCGCCGAGACAAAATCAATACATTTATACAGCAAAGCAGATCGATATATGAAGTTCTTCGCCCGGATCATTTCTCTCTCTACAGCAGTACTCCTGCTGGCCTCTTGCAATAGCCACCCTGCTGCCAAGGCAGAGCCGACTACTGCCGCACCGGCGCCAGCCGCAGCTGCCCCCTCTCCGGTCATCACAGATACCACGATCAGCAAGGCCGAGCACAACCAGCTCAATGATATAGCGCTCTACCTCGCAGGTATGAAGCCAGACTCATCCGTAGCTATCCCTCAGAAACTCCAGAACCTGGCCTACTACAAGCTCTACAGCGACTCCATGAACCGTGGCTTCAACCATATAGAGGAGATCCGCCTCAGCAAGATGCGCGACTGGGCCAAGACAGAGCTGGCAGATGAGCTGGCCAACCCTAAGACGGTATTCTATCCTTTCTCCGGGCCGGACATCCTTCACTGCGTGCAGTTCTTCCCGGATGCTGATCAGTACATCATGATCGCACTGGAGAAATACGGCTCGCTGCCTGTAATGGAAAAAATGGACTCTACCAAGACCATCGCGACACTCAACTCGGTGCAAAAGTCCCTGGAAGACATCTTTGGCAAGAGCTACTTTATCACTCACAAGATGCTGCGCGATGTATCCAACCGCTGGAATGGTGTGACGCCCGTGGCATGTGTATTTCTCGTACGCGCTGGCTATACGGTGCTTGACATTAAGTACAAGCACCTGCTGGATGATGGCAAGACCATGACTGAGATCCCTACAGACTCTATGAGCAAATACACCAACGCCTGTGTAGAGATCTACTTCCAGAAGAAGGGTGCCAGTAAGATCCAGAAGATCGTTTACTTCAAGACCAATCTCTGCGATGATCCATACGGCGGCATGGCCAGCTTCAAGAGCAATGCTGCCCTGCAGACATGGCTGAATGCGATGCCAGAGTGCTACACCTATGTGAAGTCTGCCAGCTACCTGATGAACTACGGTACATTCGAGACCATCCGCAATATCTGCCTCAAGAAGAGCAAGTCTATCCTGCAGGATGATACAGGTATCGCGCTGCGCTATCTGGACAAGAGCAAGTGGTCGCTAAAGTTCTACGGCAACTATGTGAAGCCGGTGAGCGATTTCTCCGGCGTGGACCAGCAGGAGCTGTACGAGATTTACAAAAAGGATTCGGCCAACATCAAGCCGCTGCCATTCTCTCTTGGCTACCACTGGGCCAATAAGAACACTCAGAACCTGATGAAGTTTACCCGCAAGTAAGAGATAGCTGTGGGGCGCTGAGAGTTGGCTTTCTTTTTGAAGGATCGAATCCAAATTCTTTCTCATTGCGACACCACTACCCACCTAGTATCCTTAGATTCTGCATTTGCGCCGTAGTAGCGGCCATTTCTACTGTTGCTTCAGCTCAGGACACCACCTACATCACCCGCGAGTCTCAGGCCCGCGAGAGCGCCTTGAATTTCTATAATACACTCATGCAGGTGTCAGACCTGACGCTGCTATCTGCCTACAGTGAGTATGACAAGGCCTGGCCCGATACAAAGCAATTTCCCGCCAAGCCATACTTCATCCAGGCACAGATCAATACACCCATCCCCATCGGCGGCCGCTGGGCCAAAACAGTCAAAGGCGGCCTGCGCTTTGGTGTCTTCCTCCATCCGGACATAGAGGTACGCCTCCTGCGCAATGACCGCAGCCGTGGTGATACCTCTACTCCCATCCGTACGCCCAGTTTCAAACCGGGCGTCACACTCTTTGTGACGCAAAGCAAACTCTGGGACAACAGGAAAGACCAGCACTATTTTGGTTTTAAGATATTCCACCTCTCCAATGGGCAGGATGGTATACACTTCCGCCCGCAAGATGGCGGCTACTACAATCGCTACAATGGTGACTTCAGCGACTTCATCATCTTTCAGGTGATCTATGGTGGCATCTATTCATTCGATCACCAGAAAATAGACACATCAAAAGCCATCTATCACAGCCGGTATAACCGCACGCTCTCCGTCTCGTCTCAGGTATACTGGAAGGCAGGCATCACCTTTTACCCAAAGGTATTTGTAGATAGTCTCCTCTGCGCAGAGCACATGTATGGTCGCTACCGTAGCAATATACAGATAGGCTGGATCTACGCACCTATCTACCAGAGTGGCATCTATGATCATCGCCACGGCATCTACCGCCCGCAGTACCAGCCTGAGCGCCGGGAGCGCTTCCGTATCTGGGCAGATATGGAGTACATCTGGGATGCGCCCTACCGGACGGGACCCTTGGGTGATCTGCGCACCGTGCCGATCTATGACATCACTAAGCGCCTCAACATCTCCGTGACAGGCTCCTTCCGCATCTGGGGCACACCCTTCGCCGGCCTGTTCTTCCAGGTGGGCTATTATGGCTCTGACCCATACAATGTCTACTTTCAGCAGAGTCTCTTCGTAGTCCGGGCAGGTATCTCCGGGGGCTTTTTGGTATATCGCTACAGGCACACACCCGTGCAGCTTTGATCAATGTTTCATGTGGAACATTCGTAGCCAGGCATACGGCTTGCGATGCGAGAGATAGTCTAACTCTGTGTCCATTGCATAAGCTTCCCGCTCAAAAACGATATTCCGATAAGCTACATCCCCGTTTTTATACCGCAGTAGGTTGACCATATAGTTAGCCGCGTACAGCAAGTAAAACGGCAGGATCAATAGCTCTAACTGCTGCTTGTGATGGATACGCTCATGCAGGATAAGAGATGCATCACTCATTCCCTCCCTATCCCGTATCAGGATAAATGGCCAGAGCGCCATTCCGCTCACGTGCAGCCAGGGACTATGCAAAACGATCATTGGGGAAATTTATAAAGGCATGATATTAGTAAAGCAAATCTGTGTAAATTCCATAAAGCAAACACCATGCTGAAAAAAGTATTCCTCTACATCATGGCTGCCGTCTACGTGGTAGCGGGCATCATGCACTTCGTGAAACCCGCACCCTACCTCAAAATGGTAGAGACTTATCTACCCGCACCGCTTGTGATGATCTATATCAGCGGCGTGGCAGAGATACTCTGTGGTGTAGGCCTGATGATACCTCAGACGCGCCGTATAGCAGCCTTTGCGCTCATCCTGCTGCTCATCGCCATCTTCCCAGCCAATATCTACATGGCCGCCGCACATGACCGCTGGCCGGATGTGCCGGTATGGGTGCTATATGCACGCCTGCCCCTACAGCTCCTGCTCATCTGGCTGGCCAATATCTACACCAAGACCAGCAATGCCTTCTACGGCGAACGCGGTTCAAAACAACCGATACAATAGCGCCAAATAAAAAGGGCGACTTGCGCCGCCCTCTCTAAAATATATTCACTGCAGTTTATTTCGCCTGACCGAGCATGCCCGCCTTTAGCTTAGGCTCCACCGGATCATTTCCCAGCCAGATGCCAAAGAGTGCCGTCTTGAAATCCATACCGTCTATAGTATCGAGCAGCTTGCCATTCTTGTACACCTTCGTACCTACATTCGGTTCATACACCAGTTCGAAGACATTGGTCTTTACGATCGCCTCCTGCTTAAAGAGCTTCAGGAAGCGGTCTATCTTGGCCTGAATAGGGGCCACCTTGCCACCGGTAGATTTTTCAAAACCCTCCTTCACTGCATCTGCCATACGATCAGAGGTAGCCATACCGGAGGTGATCTGCAGCCTGACCGCCTGTGCTTCATTCGCCTTTACGATCGCATCCGCATTGCCGTTCTTGGCCGGCAGATACAGGCCTGCCACATAGATATCCATAAAGAACTTGACACGCGTGCCACCACCATTCAATACGAGACTGGTATTGCCGGCCTTTACAGAGCCAGGCAGTGTCACATCTCCTATGGTCACCTGTGCTGCTGCTGAGATCACGAGGGCCACCACCAGGCCGAGAGTAAGGCTTATCTTTTTCATGATGAGTTTTTTGATTTCCCTAAAGGTATAAAAATCCATGCCACTTTTAACAATCTGCAAAACCTTCACGTATATTTAGAAATGCCTAGGGAAAAGAGCACACTTTTTGACGCCTATACTATCTCCGAAGTATCGGTAGAAGCATTCCACACTTTCTACCAAGCCAGAAGCGCTGAGACCTACCCGCATGTCCTTCAGATCAATAGTGATATCTGGCTCTCTGCCAGGGAGACTTCAGCCCGCCAGGTATTGGGTCACAACCTAAAGGATCGCATTACCACCCACTTTCTGATCTACCATCACCACGATCCTGTGGGCTGGCATAGTGGCTACCAGATAGATGCGGAGACCTTTTATATGTTTGAGTCCGGCATTCTTCCCGCACATCAGGGCCGCGGTATCTATACGGCACTTCTGCCCCTGCTGCTGGATCACTATGAATCGTTGGGCTTTCAGAAAGTGACCAGCCAGCATCATGCATCCAATAATGCTGTGCTCGTGCCCAAGCTCAAAGCGGGCTTTATGATCACAGGATTTAGCATAGATGAGAGCGTAGGGGTGATGGTACAGCTTACTTATGCATTTCATCCGCAGCGCAGGCGGGTGTATGAGTTCCGCACCGGATATAGGCGACCAGATGAGCAAATCAGACGATTTCTGTAGAGTTCCGCGTGGAACATACACCAAACAAAAAGCCCCGACCATCTGGTCAGGGCTTCTAATATCTTAAGCTAAATTTTTAGTGATTGATGATAGTCGTAGAGTCTGTAGTGGTCACGATGCTGTCGCCCACTACCTCCTTCTTCATCTCTACGTGCGTCTCGATAGTCGTAGGCACTGCGTCTACAGCAGCTACAGCCTTCTCCTTAGCCAGTAGTGGAGCCAGCGTGAGGCCTACGAGGCAAGAGAGCTTGATGAGGATATTCATAGACGGGCCGGAAGTATCCTTGAATGGATCACCTACAGTGTCACCTACTACGGCAGCCTTGTGTGGCTCAGACTTTTTGTAGTATGTCTTGCCATCTATCTCTACACCCTTCTCAAATGACTTCTTGGCATTGTCCCAGGCGCCACCGGCGTTATTCTGGAAGATAGCCCACATCACACCGCTCACGGTCACACCAGCCATGTATGCACCGAGTGCCTCAGCGCCCATCAGCAGACCGATCAGGATCGGGGTCACGATGGTCAGTACTCCTGGCAGCATCATTTCGCGGAGAGCGGCCTTGGTAGAGATCTCTACGCACTTGCCGTACTCCGGCTTGCCTGTACCCTCCAGGATACCTGGTATCTCGCGGAACTGACGACGAACTTCATTCACCATGTCCATCGCAGCCTTACCTACAGAGTTCATAGCGAGAGCAGAGAATACTACCGGGATCATACCACCTACGAAGAGCGCTGCGAGCACCTTTGCGTCGAAGATATTGATACCACGTATACCTGTGAAGGTCACATAAGCCGCGAAAAGCGCGAGAGCAGTGAGCGCCGCAGAAGCGATCGCAAAGCCCTTGCCGATAGCAGCAGTTGTATTACCTACAGAGTCGAGGATATCAGTCTTCTCACGCACCTCAGCCGGCAGTTCACTCATTTCTGCGATACCACCTGCGTTGTCAGAGATAGGGCCGAAAGCATCGATAGCCAGCTGCATAGCCGTGGTAGCCATCATAGCAGAGGCGGCTATACCTACACCGTAGAAACCAGCCAGAGCATAAGCGCCCCAGATAGCACCAGCGAAGAGGAGCACCGGGAAGAAAGTAGAAAGCATACCTGTACCGAGGCCGGCGATGATGTTAGTAGCAGCGCCTGTACCGGACTTCTGTACGATGTCGAGGATAGGCTTCTTGCCCAGGCCTGTGTAGTACTCAGTGATAGAGCTGATAGCAGCTCCTACGAACATACCTACACACACCGCCCAGAATACGCGGAGGCTGGATACCTCAGTAGCTGTGCTGGCGAAATCACCATCAGTGAACATGGTCATCTTCATGGTCTCTGGCAGCATCAGCTTGATCAGTGCAAAAGATGCAGCGAGAGCGATGATGATAGACACCCAGTTGCCACGGTTGAGCGCAGACTGTACGGTATCAGTATTAGAAGACTTGTCATCCTTGATAGTCACGAGGAAAGTACCGATGATAGAGGCGATGATACCCACAGCAGCGATGGTCATAGGCAGCAGGATAGGACCGATACCGCCAAATGCCGTCAGGCCCGGATTGTCACCTATCAGGAAGTTGCCCAGTACCATAGACGCGAGTACAGTAGCTACATAAGAGCCGAAAAGGTCGGCACCCATACCTGCTACGTCACCCACGTTGTCACCCACGTTGTCAGCGATAGTAGCCGGGTTGCGTGGATCATCCTCCGGGATACCAGCTTCTACTTTACCTACCAGGTCAGCGCCTACGTCGGCAGCCTTGGTATAGATACCGCCACCTACACGGGCGAAGAGTGCGATAGACTCAGCGCCTACAGAGAAGCCGGCCAGTACCTCGAGAACCTTCTTCATCATCTCAGGACCGCCATTATTGATATCGCCACCCATGAAGAACTGGAAGAAAAAGATGAACAGGGTGCATAGGCCGACTACAGCCAGGCCGGCCACGCCGAGGCCCATCACCGTACCACCTGCGAAAGACACTTTGAGTGCCTTAGAGAGGCTCGTACGGGCAGCCTGCGTGGTACGCACATTGGCCTTGGTAGCCACGTTCATTCCGATGAAACCTGCGAGGGCGCTAAAGAAGCAGCCGATCACAAAGGAAACTACGATCAGGATATGGGAGTGCTCAGCCACTTTAGAGTTGAGCGTCAGCGCGCCGAGGCCGATACCAGCCACTACTACGTAGACGGCCAGGATACGATACTCAGCCTTGAGAAATGCCATAGCACCTTCCGCTATGTGGTTTGCTATACCGCTCATCTTGGCATCGCCGGAGTCTTGTTTTACCACCCAGCTCCTGAGAACCAGCATGTAGATCAAGCCCACCAGGCCAAACAACGGAAGAATGTAGATGATACTTTCCATACCTGTTTTTTCTAATGTTTATTTTTTGATTTGGTCGGCAAAGATAAAAATGTAGAGGAAATTTTATATTAAAACGGCCTGAGAGTGCGGTTTTCACGCCTGCTTTAGGCCAAAAAGAGGGTCAAATTCGCATTTTGACACCGATCGGGGGTGGTTTGGGGAATTTTGGATAACGTAAACCTCTCCGCTAGCCGTATGCATTCCACTTTTGCACCTTGATAGTCAGCACAAAAATTTGGCAATGATATACCAGATGGGCGTGGAAAATGTTGATTTTAGGCTAACAGGGCTTTGAGAGGAATTTTTAGCCCTGTTTCTTTTTGTCTTTGGTGGCCTGCTCTTTCTTATGCAGGCCTAGAGACGCGTTAATCACGTCTATAAAGCTGCCTTTCACCTTTAGCTTTGGCTCATAGTGCTCGGCACGCTTCTTTTTGTCTTTAGCCATACTGTAAAGGTAGTACAAAAAGAAAAGGCGGCAAATATTACCGCCTTTCTTTACATTTGGTTTACCACAACTAAATGTAATATCTATGAGTGAAAAACAGCCTTCGCCTGATCTCAAAAGGCATACTGTCAAATATTCTGCCGATGGGGGATCTACAAGCAAGCCCGCACCAGCCCCGATAATAGTGCCTAGTGAGGAGCCAGATAGAAAAAGAACAGGTAAGAGACTGAAGCAAAATAAAGCATAGTTGCTATTGGAAATATAGCTAATGCCTTTAGCGCTGTATAAAACGCCGCCCAACTATCTTCATTTACCTTATTGTTTTTTAGTATTCTGTTTTGGCAAATTGCAATTTCCTGGCATAAAAGATCTTTATATACCTGATCTTTTATAGTGATATTGTCTTTTTGTATCCCCTTCAATATATAATTGGGCTCTCGTCCATAAGGAGAATAATTTATCCCCTTTATTTGTCTTAAAATATAAAAGCAAACTATTATTAGGTACACAAAAGCAAATAGTAGCATAAAAAACATATCTGGCTTACACATGAATGATTGATCATTAAAATCTGTAAGCCACTTTGCAATTACAGCGCCAATAAGTCCAACAACCAACACGGCCAAAGTCGTAAATCTTTGAGAAATATTGGAACGAATATCTATTGAATCTTTCAGGGATTTATCCGCCTCTTTCAGTATAAACTCTAGTGTAGGTTTGTCAAGTTTAGACACTGTGTCAATATCTATTGGCCATTCTGTATTACTCATATTATTCAGTTAGGTTTATGATAAAATATTATCTTTGTCATGTCGGAGAGACAAAACCTAACTGTGTTATTGATAGCGCCAACTATCAATTTTCCCTTAAGCAATTCAAAAATAAGTTAAGTACTCTAAATGAGTACTGAAACTTATTTACACCTATTCAGCCGCTATCAAGTCAGCATATTTTAACCTACCCTGCGAATTGGACAAGGCAAGGAATATACGTTCAGTATCTTTCACCGACCTGTTGTTATAGCGATATGCAAACTCATCGCAATAGCGGTCTAAATGCTTTACAGATACTTGGTGATAAATACCTATTATCCCACGCTTAAATTGTGACCAGAAATTCTCAATACCATTGGTATGAAATCCAGCGCGTACATATTCGCCTGACTTATGATTTACGGCTATATGCTTATATCCCAGCTTATCTATCCCCTTATATCCTCCCGCCTCATCTGTGACCATAGTAGCACCTTTAGCTACATTGGCTATTATAAAGCCTTTTAGCTCTTTAGCACGAACGTTAGGGGCTTTCTTTAGTCTCACTTTGCCATTAGCGTCTTTCGCACCGATCACAGGGGTTTTGTCATCTCCCTTTGGTATGCCTACACTGATAAGGCCTTTAGATGGAGTCCTAGCTATCTTTTGCCCCTTGTGCTTATTCTTTTCTTTGCCACCTATAAATGTTTCGTCCACTTGCACCTCTCCATCTAATAGGTCGGGAGCTTTATCTTTCAGCATTTCGCGTACCCTATGCAGGATAAACCACGCTGTTTTTTGAGTAACGCCAAGATCACGGGCTAACTGATGTGAGCTAATCCCTTTGCGGTGGGTAGTGATAAGGTATATGGCTGCAAACCAAAAGCGCAATTCTATTTTAGTGTTTTCATAAATAGTGCCTACTGTCACAGAAAACTTTTTTTGGCAGTCCTTATTAGCACAGCG
This sequence comes from uncultured Chitinophagaceae bacterium, assembly GCA_964537475.1. Classification (GTDB taxonomy): domain Bacteria; phylum Bacteroidota; class Bacteroidia; order Chitinophagales; family LD1; genus UBA1941. The sequence continues at coordinate 356,365 of CAZIBY010000003.1, forward strand.
ATAACCTCTATTAGTCTTATAAATTTTATGGTCATAGCCGCAATGTGGGCAGCGCGGTTTGCCATTCCAAAGCTGCTGCTCTAATAGGGCAATACACTTAGCATTGTCCTTGTAATATTCCAGTATATGCAGCAGGCTTTTGAATTGTGTTTCCATTGTATTTAGGATTTACATATCAAAAGTAATATTACGCCCACATACTACCTAATATTATTTGTTAAAAATATAACTGGATTGGCTACGCCCATCTGGTATATCATTGCCAAAAATTTTTCAGTCTGTTACTTTCTGTTTCTGAGTGCGTTACCATCTCATATTCCTTCACCAAAAACTAGAAACCATGGCCGGCTCCAAACAAACCCCGAGGCAGAAGATGATCAATATGATGTACCTCGTCCTCACTGCTATGCTCGCGCTGAATGTCACCTCTGAGGTCCTCAATGCCTTCAAGACCGTAGATGACGGCATAGGCCGCTCCAATCACTCCCTGCAGGTCAAAACCGCAGGCCTCTTCAATGCCTTCAATACACAGATGGGCGTAGACGCAAAGAAGACCGAGCCCTACAAGCTGAAAGCCGAGGAGGTGCGCAAGGTCTCCATGGGCCTCTATGACCGCCTGGAGGTCTACAAGCAGCAGGTGATCAAAGAGGCCGGCGGCTTCAATAAAGAGACAGGCCAACTGGTCAGCAATGACAATATAGACATCGCCACACGCATCTTTGTAGAGGAGAAGCATGGCAAAGAGCTGAAAGAAGACATCCTCCGCACCCGCCAGCAGCTCCTGGCCATAGCCCCTGAGAGCGAGCGCAAAGAGCTGGACGCCGCCATGCCGCTACTGATAGAGGAACCTAAAGACGCGCAGTCCTGGGAGTTTCACAAGTTCAACCACGTCCCTACCGTAGCCGCCGTCACACTGCTATCTAAGTACCAAAATGACATCCTCGCCTCTGAGAATCAGCTCGTAGAGCATTTCTACAAGGCGATAGATGCCGGCTCTATCAAGGTAGACAAGATGACCGCCCTCGTCAGCGCGCCGTCCAGCTATATCATGCAGGGGCTCTCGTACAAGGCTAACATCATGCTCACGGCTTATAGTTCCACAGAGAACCCTGACGTTTTCCTCGGCACTTTCACCGGCCAGGTGAAAAAGAATGCTTCCGGCATGTACGAGGAGATAAACTCTACCTCAGAGAATCCCCCACTGGCCAATGCCCGCAAGGTAGACGTGACAGACGGCCTGGGCAAGATACAGATGCAGGGCGCCAGCGTAGGCGAGAGCCGCTACACCGGCGTGATCCGTGTCAAGGACCCGAGTGGCAATGGCTATAAGTTCTATCCCTTCGAGGGCGAGTATCAGGTAGCGGCCAAGTCTGCAGTCGTCTCTCCTACAGCTATGAACGTACTCTACGAGGGCCTGGATAATCCACTCAGTGTCTCCGTGCCTGGTGTGGCCCAGCGCGATGTTACAGCCACCTATGATGGCCCCGGCACTCTCAGCAAGCAGCCCGATGGCTCCTACAGTGTGAAGCCTGCAGGCAGGGGCAACTTCAAAGTAAAGATCACGGCCAAAGTAGACGGCAATAATATGCCAATGGGAGAAATGAGTTTCCGCGTGAAGCGGGTGCCAGACCCACAGCCGACGCTGGATGGTATCTACAGTAGCGGAAATATGAGCGCAGCTAAGTTTAAGGTGACAAACGGTGTAGTACCCAAACTGTCAGACTTTGTGTTTGATAAAGCACGCTTCGATATCATTTCTTACAAGATCGTATTTATCAATGCAGATGGGGAGCAGATATTCACCTCGACATCGGCTCAGTACGATCCTAAGTTCAAAACACTGGTAGAGAAAGGACGCGTAAAGAAGGGCTGTACAGTAGTATTTGAAGACATATATGTGCGTGACCCGGCAGGCCAGCGCCGCCCACTCACACCGATAGCTATCGCCATCAATAGCTGATGTTCCACGTAGAATATTTGGTAGTTTAGCGCAGCTATGACCGAGACACTCGACCACGCGATCCGCATCGCAAAACTAGCGGGCGCTACTATCAAAAAAATGCGTGAGGAGCACGCCTTCACAGAGCAGCTGAAGTATGGACTGGAGCTACTCACCAGCGCAGACATAGCCAGCAATGACCTCATCATCTCTGAGATCCAGAAGGCTTACCCTACGCATCACATCATCTCCGAGGAGTCGCCTAATAACAGCTTCTCTATAGACGAGCCGACCTGGATCATAGACCCCATAGACGGCACCGTCAGCTACGCCAATGGTCACTATCACGCCTGCGTCTCCATAGCCTTCGCAGTGTACGGAGAGGTGGTCATTGGCGTAGTCTATTGCCCCTTTGTAGATGAACTCTTTCACGCTGTCAAGGGCTCCGGCAGCTTCCTCAATGGCAAACCCATCCAAGTCAAGGAGGTCACTCAGCTCAGCGAGTGCCTCGTAGCCACAGGCTTCCCATACGTGCGTGATAATGTGCCCGAGCTTACCGCTTACATTGCCCGCATCCTCCCACACATCCGCGACCTGCGCCGACTCGGCTCTGCTGCGCTGGACTACTGCTGGGTAGCCTGTGGCCGCTTGCAGGCCTATTACGAAGGTTCACTCTCACCATGGGATATGGCAGCGGGTAGATTGATAGCCATAGAGGCAGGAGCCACAGTAGGCCATTATGATTATAAAAGAAAGCCTGAGGATCTATCAGAAGATATTCTCGGCATAAAAGTCCTGACCACTAGCCCCGGCGTATTCGATTTGCTCCGCGCAACGCTAGAAGCTAAATGATCTTGTATTAATTCCTCTGTGTTCTCCTCCGTGCCCTCTGTGTAGTAAACAACCGAGAGGCACAACATTTGCTACCTTCACATCATGGCACATCTCCTCTTATTACACGGCGCTCTGGGCAGCCAGGAGCAGTTTGACGACCTCAAGGACGCTCTAAGCGCTGACTTCACCATAGATACGCTTAGTTTCTCAGGCCACGGCCGCACACCCTCGCAGCAGCACGCCTTTACCATACAGAATCTCTCCCACGAGGTATTGAACTGGCTCAATGACAAGCAGCGTCGCAAGATCGATATCTTCGGCTACAGCATGGGAGGCTATGTAGCGCTATGGCTTGCGCGCTTCTATCCTGATAGAGTGGGCAAGATCATGACTCTCGGCACCAAGCTCGACTGGAACGAAGCCACCGCAGAGAAAGAAACTAAGCTTCTCAATGCCGAAAAGATAGCGGCCAAAGTCCCTGCCTTCGCTACAGAGCTGCAGGACCGCCACGGCGAGCATGAGTGGCATTCTGTCTTGCAAAAGACCGCCAACCTTATGCATGACCTAGCCAAGCATCACCTCACAGACGAGGACTTCGCACAGATCACTGCACAGGTACTACTCACTCTCGGCGATCAGGACAACATGGTCTCAAAAGAAGAAACGTTCCACGTAGCATCTGTGATACCCGGAGCCAAAACACTAGGGCTAAAAGATACACCACATCCGATAGACAAAGTATTTACTGATCTGCTAGCATCTGAGATCAGAAAGTATTTCAAGTAGCCATGTTCCACACGGAACATTAGGACAAAATTTCATTCTGTATTAAGCCTTCCCCTTGGGGGAAGGTTTGGATGGGGCCGGCTGCCACAAACAAAAAGAGCGAGGCACAAACCCCGCTCTTTTCTATTTGTATTACCTGCCAACAGTCACCTGCCAACCAGCAACAGTATTTACCAGTTCAGATCATCATCCCTGAACTCTATCTTGAAGTCATCCTTCTTACCTTCCTTCTTTGGTGCTGAGGCAGCAGGCTTAGCAGGAGTCTCAGACTTATCCAGGTAGTCAGTCATCTTGTTCGCGCGCTTCTTAGGGATGAAATCACTCACACCCTTCTCATGCTGTTTTGCTACGTATGGCTGCTTCTCCTTCTTCTCAGCGCTCGCAAACTCCTTGCGCACCGGCCTCTCAGGGCGGCTATCTGAGTTGCTAAACTCACGACGTGCTGGGCGCTCCGGCCTTGGCTGATCGTTGTTGAATTCACGACGCTGCGGGCGCTCAGAGCGGTCATCATCGCGCCTCTTAAAGCCACCCTCCTTCTGGAAGTTGCCTGTACGTGGCCTACCACCGAAGTCGCCACGCTCCTTGCGCTCAAAGTTGCGGCCACCACCACCAAAGCTGCTGCCACCGCCACCAAATCCACCTGTCGGCTTCTCTTTGGCGCGTGTCACCAGCGGCTTGCCACGACCGGCTGCGAAGTGACCGAGTATCTGCTCAGCCACAGCCGGAGGCGTAGTGATGAAGGTAAACATATCAAACACGCGGATATCCTCTATGCTGCGCGGATCGATGCCCGCCTTGTCAGCGAGGAACTGTGCGATCTGGTCTGCATTCATATGATCTTTATGGCCACGGGCTACAAAGAGCCTTGCCTTGCCATCATGCGTGAAGCCTGTGCTATTAGTTTGTCCGATCTCCTTGTAGCTGCCTTCTGCCAGTGTATCCTTCAGCGCATACTTCATGATGGCTGCGATCACTTGCTCCGGGCTCTCGCTATCTTCCAGCAGTTCCTTGGCCAGGTCCAGGTATACTTCGTGCTCACCCTTCTCTATCATGCTCTGCATCTCTGTCTTGAGCTTCATGGTCTTGGTGCCTACTACATCAGCGATAGATGGCACAGTCTCCCTGCGGATAGTAGACTTAGTGATGCGCTCGAGCACAGCTATATCACGCTTCTCACGGCTGGTCACGATGGTGATCGCAGTACCATGCTTGCCGGCACGGCCAGTACGGCCTATGCGGTGTACATAGCTCTCAGGGTCCTGAGGCAGATTATAGTTGATCACGTGCGTCAGGTCATTCACATCTATACCACGCGCAGCCACATCTGTAGCTACTAGGATATTGAGCTTGCGCATCTTAAATTTCTTCAGGATCAGCTCACGCTGAGACTGGGTGATATCACCATGTATCGCCTCTGCGTCATAGCCCATCTCGAGCAGCTTACTGGCTATCTCGTCAGTCTCCATCTTGGTACGGCAGAATACGATACCATAAAACTCAGGCTCCGTATCTATCACACGGCACAGCGTCACAAAACGGTCGCTGTTATGCACCTCAAAGTATGACTGGTCTATATTAGCCTTAGATTCTTCTTTTTTAGCCACCTCTACGATGTCATACTCCTTCATGAAGGTCTTAGCCAGCTTCAGGATCTGCGCAGGCATCGTAGCCGAGAAAAGCAGCATACGGCGCTCCTCAGGCACAGACTTCAGTATCTCGCGTACCTCTTCTTCGAAGCCCATGTTGAGCATCTCATCAGCCTCATCCAGCACCACGTGTGTCACGTTATTGAGCTTGAGCGTACCCTTCTCTATGTGATCACGCACACGGCCAGGTGTACCTACTACGATCTGCACACCCTTGCGCAGCGCAGCGATCTGTGTATTGTATGACTGTCCACCATAGATAGCCTGTACGAAGAGTTTCTTACCACCCTTGAATGACATGATCTCCTCTGCCACCTGTACCGCCAGCTCGCGTGTAGGGCAGAGCACGATAGCCTGTACAGCCTTAGAGCTGTCATCCAGGTGCTCTATCAGCGGCAGGCCAAATGCACCTGTCTTGCCGGTGCCTGTAGCAGCCTGGCCCACGATATCACGCTCACCTTTGAGCAGCAGCGGTATCGTCTTTTCTTGAATTTCTGACGGGGTATCCCATCCTTTTTTTGCCAATGCGTCCAGCACATTGTCGCTAAGTCCGAGGACTTTAAACTTTTCCATTTTTTGATTTTTGTCATGAGCACAGCACAAACCGATAGCTGACCCGGTATAGGGCAGTTTTGGCTAAGGGGTACGATGTCGTGACTGTTATTAAATAAAGTCGGCAAGACTTGCCTGACTTCCTCATGATATGATACGATCTGTGTCGTAAAACGCGGCAGGAAATTGGGCAGTAGTATTGCTATTGCGCCGCAAAAGTAGTGAATCTCTTTCGTAAATCCTAGGGTTATCTACATTTTATTCACAAAGGGGCTTTTTGGGGTTCCACGGAGAACGTGCAGCAATTACCTAGATTTATACTAAAATTCTCTTTATGAAAAGGCTACGACTAAATCTATTTCCAGAGTTAAGCGACACAATGATGTTGGAACTAGATAGACGCATCCAAGCCTATGAAGCCGATCCAACTTCAGCTCGTCCCGGCAATGAAGTAATGGCTGAACTCGCTAAAAAATTCTCTATACCCCATATCATCGGTAATAAACCACACAAGCGTAAGCCTAAATACTGGCGTGGCCGTAAACCTTGATTTTCCGTTCCACACGGAACATGCACCTTTTATCACCTACTCTTTTCGTACTTTTCCATCCTCAAAAAGCATGAAGACAATAACCATATACCTCGAGGGTGAGCAGGATGCCATACAGATCATGAAAGCATTGGATACGATGCCTTTCAAAGAGACTGTAGAAGTCTATCAGATGGACGAAGATATCTCCCACCGCAAGCTGGAAGCCTTTGAAGAACGCTTCGATGCCTATCACAAGAAGCCCTATACCAAAGATGGCTACATCAGCTTCAAAAATGACGTGAAGGAAAGATACAATGTAGATGTACTGATCAAGCTGAAATGAAACAAGACCATCAGAAGCACATCGCCATCTTCGCCTCCGGCAAGGGATCAAATGCACAGGCCATCATAGATCATTTCAAAGGTCATCCATTTATCAAGGTTGCACTGATAGTCACTAATAAGAAAGACGCAGGCGTCATACAGATAGCAAAAGAAAACCGTATTCCCTTTGATATAGTCTCTCCCACAGAACTCAATAACGAAGAAGAACTCCTCGATATGCTGGAGATCTATGATATAGACCTGATAGTACTTGCAGGCTTCCTCTTATTGATACCTGCGTTCCTAGTCAAAGCCTATCCTAATAAGATCATCAATATCCACCCTGCCCTGTTACCAAAGCACGGGGGCAAAGGCATGTATGGCAAACACGTTCACACAGCTGTCTTAAACGATAAAGACACTGAATCCGGCATCACCATACACTATGTGAATGAGCACTATGACGAAGGTCAATACATAGCCCAATTCCGGTGCCACGTAGAACCCGGAGATACCATAGAGACTTTATCTGCACGCATACATCTGCTGGAGCATGAGCACTATCCGCTAGAGATAGAAAAACTGCTGTCTTAAAAGCTCTGATTTTTGTTCCAAATAGAATCTGCAGCTTTAAGCAGGTCTATGCAATGTGTAGTACATAATATTACCATCCTTATTCTTGAAAGTAAAACTCAATCTATCTACCAGGTTTACTGATCGCTCGTTACCCTCTACGATCACTGCTTCTATTTCCTTTGCACCCATCCGCTGCCAGGCGAAGTCTATGACTTTTGGCACTGCTTCCAGCATATAGCCTTTGCCCTGTGCCTCATAGATCAGCTCATAGCCCAGCTCTGCTTTATCTGTTTCATGATCTATATTCCACAGACATATAGTACCTAGAAACTTATTCGTCTGTCTGTCTGCTACAGCCCAGAATAAACTCTCTCCCTTTTCTATTGCACTATTGATACGCTTGATAAAAGCCTCTGCTTCCTCTATAGAGGTCGTAGGCTTGCGGTCTATATACTCATTAACCCGCGGATCTGAGCGCAGTACCAGTATATCAGGAGCATCAGATAGCTCCAACTGCCACAGTGATAGCCGTTCCGTTTCCAGGTAGGGGAATGGGGTAAATACCGTCGTGAGCATGATTGAAAATAGGCAAAAATCCGTGCTACGTGGCACATGGACTTTTTATCGTGGAGTCACCTCTCCCAGCACAGACTCTCCATCTGTCACTGTCTCGCCTATACGTGTGTTGATGTGTGTATTATGTGGCAGTATCACAGTGACTTGTGAGCCGAGTTTGATCAGTCCTATCACATCACCTTGCTTGACCTCCATACCTGGCTGCACATAGTCTTCTATCCTGCGTGCTACAAAGCCCGCTATCTGTATGATCTTATAGCGATTGCTGTCAGGTGTCTGTATCAGTATCTCGTTATGCTCATTTTCAAATCGTATCCCGTATGGGTTATCTGATTTTAAAGCGTTATTGAAACTTCCTTTGCTATGCTGATGCGCTATGATCCTGGCATCCATCGGAGCACGCTGATAGTGTACATGCGTCGGGTCCATCTGTATCGATACCATGTAGCCCGCAGTATCTACATCATTTGCCCAGGTAGTGATAAGGCCGTATTTGCCCTTGGTCACAGCGAGATAATCCTTATCCCACTTAGTGATAGACACCACCACCCCATTGGCCGGACTGATGAAAAGATGGTTGTCATGTGGCACATGGCGTGCAGGTTGCCTCAGGAACCAGAACTTGTAAAACAAGCCGCAAAACAACACGATCGCTACGATGAGCACGAGCAGGTATTTCAAAAATTTCTTCATGGCGATGTGTTTAGACCGGGAGGACGAAGATAGCCAGCCACCCTCTGAAAAAAATTTTTTCGGCGCTTTTTAGTTTCAACAGCTCCACACCTGTATTAAATAGTATTTAAATACTTTTATAAAAACCAGTGTTATTAGCTCCGTGTATAACAACAAAAGTTTTCTCCCGGACCCCTTGACTCTTTCGTTATCACTATTAAGGTAACGTTAACTAACATCTTTGTTTGGATAATGTATATTGATAGTCAAATATTTATATCGTAATCCACACATAGTTTATAGCCCTGTTGACAAAGCTGGACGGATAACTAGCTATCCACATCCTGTGAGCAGCCATGTGAGTAGCGTTAAAAAAGTGAACAGCCGGATTTCTGAAAAATGGGGAAGAAAAATCTCAGTGTTATCCAAAATTAATTTTCGGAAATCTACTCACAGTTATCCACTACTATCCACAGGGTATCTGTTAGTTCAGCCCTACAAAGCTAAAACATAGTACTGGCGCGGCTTCTATCAGACGATTGATACTATCTATTAATATCATCTTGCAAAGTCTTTCGATTCACTTATTTTTGGACAAAACATCAAATCAATGAATTTCCCATCTGACCTCAAGTATAGCAAAGAGCACGAGTGGATCCGCGTAGAAGGCAACACCGGCACTATAGGCATCACTGATTTCGCACAGAACGAGCTGGGCGACATAGTATATGTAGATATCAATACCGTAGGCGATACAGTAGCCAAAGATGCTGTATTTGGCACCGTAGAGGCGGTCAAGACTGTATCTGACCTCTATCTCCCGGTAGCCGGCAAGATAGTAGAGTTCAATAAAGGTCTCGACGCAGCTCCTGAGTCAGTCAACAAGGACCCATATGGCGCAGGCTGGATGGTCAAGGTAGAGATCAGCAATCTGGGCGACCTCGACAGCCTGATGGATGCTGAGACATATAAGAAGCACATCGGAGTATAAATTCAGTATTGAGATATGAGTAGTGAGTATTGTCACAATACAAACTATTTATAAAAGCGCATTATCGCACTACTCAATACGCACTACTCAATACTAGTGAAGAGTTTCCTGAAATATAACTGGCCGTCCATACTCTGGGCGGCTTTTATTTTGGTGATCTGCCTGATGTCTCACCGGCATGTGCCACGCGTCACCATCCCTCAGTTTGACAAAGTAGTCCACTTCACGCTCTACTTTATACTGGCAGTGCTCACCTGGTACGGGTGGACCCGCCAAAAAAATTTTCCGGCGCTGCGCGCCAATACAGTCATCAAAGTGATCCTCGTGCTGGCCTTATATGGACTTACCATAGAGATCATGCAGGGCACGCTCACGCCTGACCGCAGCTTTGACCTCTGGGATGAGCTGGCCAATACGACAGGCGCCGTACTCGGTAGTTTTGCCACTAAGGTTATCTTTAGGATCTAAAGTACCCGCATGAAAACAGAACTTCTCTCGAAATTCAGACAATATACTGACAGAGGTGCAGCCTTGGCGCTGCTTCATAATTTAGCTGACCATGGGATCGAAGCAGAAATAGAGGAGCAGGCGGCCTCTTTTGATCCGGCGTTCTCACGTAGCGAAATGAATGTCGAGTATGTTGTCAAATTAAAGAAAGGGGATTTTGCCAAAGCTGAGAGCATACTCAGACAGCAGGCAGCGCAAGATCTGCAGAACGTAGACAAAAGCCATTACTTGTTTCAGTTCTCAGATGATGAACTGCACGACGTAGTGGCCAAGGAAGATGAATGGAGTGAATACGACGTGCTGCTGGCACAGCAGATACTCACACAGCGCGGCAAAGCAATACCGGACCAGACGCTGCAGCGCATGAAGGCTGAACGCCTCAAAGAATTGGCCCAGCCGGAGAAAAGACCCACCAAGCTCATCACCTCGGGATATATTCTGGCACTCATGGGTGGTTTTGTAGCCATCATGATAGGCTGGCACCTGAGTACCCAGAGGAAAACCCTACCCGGCGGTGATCGGGTATACGCCTACACGGAGGCAGATAGGCAGCACGGCAGGAGGATACTGATACTCGGTATCATAGGTTTTGTAGTATGGGCACTCGTCATCTTTGTTTTTGGCCGCGGTGGAGACTACGGACCAAACATCTATGGATAACCGCCAATGAATTTTAATGCTATCGCCGCTACCTGCGCCATCTCACTCATTTGGTTTAACTTTGGTCACATGAAGCGCATAGCGGTCGTCATTTTTCTCCAGCTCGTTTTACTCACCAGCCTCAGCGCCCAGAAGGGCCGCGATGAGACGTTGGCTGCGAGTTATTTTCAGAATGGAGAGTATGACAAAGCCGCTGAGCTCTACCAGCAGCTCTGGGACCGGAGTGGCAATGCGCCCGTCTACTACACTCCGCTGCTGCGCTGCTATCTGGAGCTGAAAAAATTTGACGATGCCGAGAGAACAGTCAAAAAAGAGATCAGGAAGTTCAGCGACGTAGTGCAATACCAGATAGACCTCGGCTATGTATACAAGACCAAGGGCGATGTGCCGAAAAGCAAAGAGGTCTACGACAAGGTCATCAAAAATATCAAGCCCTCTGAGCCTGAAATAAGGCAGACAGCCATAGCCTTCAAGAACTACCGCGAGTCAGACTACGAGATAGCCGCCTATGAGAAGGGTATGAAGATGTTCAAGGGCAATATCAACTTTGACTATGATATCGCCATGGCTTATTTCACCAAAGGTGACAATGAGAATGCAGCAAAATACTTTATAAACGATATAGACCAGGAGCCTCAGAATGCGCAAAATATCAAGAACGTACTACAGACAGCCAAGGGCGCAGACAAACTCCTGGGTGAGATAGAGACCCAGCTCTATGCACGCATCCAGAAACAATCGGACAACGAGAGCTTCGTAGATTTCCTCACCTGGATCTATATACAGAATAAGGACTTTGAGGGGGCTATCGTGCAGATGCGTGCGCTGGACAAGCGCAAAAACGAGAACGGCTACCGCGTACTCAATATCGCCCACATAGCGCAGACGGAGGGCTTCTATGATGACGCCATCCACGGCTACGACTATGTGGTGAAAAAAGAACCTCGCAGCAATCTTTACTTTGAGGCGCGCACCGAGCTGCTGAACTGCCGCAAAGAGAAGATATCAAAGACCATCAACTATACCCAGGAGGACCTGCTCGGGCTAAAGGCTGACTATCTGGCTTTCCTGTCTGAGAATGGCAAGACCCCGCAGACGGCCACCTCTATGAAGGAGCTGGCCGACCTGGAGGGCTTTTACCTGCATGACCTCGGAGCGGCTATCAGTGACTGCCAGGGGGTGATAGATATGCCCGGCATACCCGGCCGGCTGAAGAATGAGACCAAGCTGAGCCTCGGAGATTTCTACCTGATGAATGGCGAAGTATGGGAGTCCACGCTTTTATACTCACAGGTAGATAAGGAGGAAAAGGAAACACCTCTCGGGGAGGAAGCCCGCTTTCGCAATGCCAAGTTGTCGTATTATCGCGGTGACTTCCAGTGGGCGCAGGAGCAGCTGGAGGTGCTCAAGTCATCTACCTCTGAGCTGATAGCCAACGATGCGATCAACCTCTCGGTATTTATCATAGACAACCTGGGCATGGATACCAACTCTGTGGCAATGAGCATGTACGCAGATGCCGACCTGCTCATGTTTCAGAATAGAGACGATGAAGCCAATCGCAAACTCGATAGCATCGTGACCATGTTTCCCGGTCATGCACTATATGATGATATAGAGTACACCAAAGCCCAGATCTATGTGCGCAAACGCGACTTTGCCAAGGCGGTGCCACTGCTGGAGGATATCATCAAGAACTATGGCAAAGACCTGAAGGGCGATGATGCCACCTTCCTCCTCGCAGAGATCAATGAGAAAGAGCTCCACAACACCGAGCGCGCTAAAGAGCTCTATAAATCCATCATCACCGACTACAATAGCTCCCTGCTCGTGATCGAGGCCCGCAAGCGCTACCGTGTACTGCGCGGCGACAAGCTGGAATGATGTCCACCCTTAGCGCCGCAAATTTTTACGGCTCCACAAATGTCCTATGATCATAAAAGGGACGGTATACCCCAGCTTTGCATTTCTATGTCTCTATGTGTTCTATGTGGTTCAAAAATGTATTTGCATTTTGTATCCCGCACAGACGCTATTAACTAACTATATTCACCATACACAAGAAGAAAAATGATCGTATACAACGTTACCCTGAAAGTAGACCTCGAAGTGCATGAACTCTTCCTCCGCTGGCTCAAGGAGGACCACATCCCCCGTGTGATGGAGACAGGCTGCTTCACAGGCTACAAGGTATTCCGCGTTATGGAGGAGCACCAGGCAGATGGCATCACCTATGCCGTGCAGTACCACACCACCGACACCGCCCGCTATTTCGACTACCAGAATAATCATGCCCCGGCTTTTCAGAAGGAAATGCGCGAGGTCTGGCCGGACAAATACGCCGCCTTTCGCACCCTGCTACGCGAGGTTTAGCATTCACCATCAAAACTGACATCCATGACAGTCCTCATACTGGGCGCTACCGGGCTGGTGGGCGCAAAATGTGTACAACATTCTCTGGCCGATACTCGTATTGAGAGAGTAATAGCCGTGACACGCCGCCCCATGGACATCAGCCACCCGAAACTCACCAACCTGATCGTAGACTACGAGCATCTGGAGGACTATGCCATTGAGATGCAGGCCGACGCAGTACTATCTGCCCTCGGCACTACGCTAAAGCAGGCGGGCAGCCCCTCCAAATTTCGCCGGGTAGACTATGACTACCAACTGCGCACCGCAGAGATAGCGAAGAAGAATGGCACCAAAACCTTCGTGCTGCTCTCCTCCGGTGGTGCTGACGCAAGATCACTCCTGCTCTATACCAAGGTCAAAGGAGAGATAGAAGACGCCATAGCTAAACTAGGATTTGACCGGCTGGCCATACTACGTCCATCATTACTACTCGGTGAGCGGCAGGGCCACCGTCCCGCAGAGGCCATGGCCACCTGGGTGTCTGACAAGTTATCCTTTGTTTTCACCGGTGCGCTGAAGCGCTTTAAACCCATAGAGGGAGACATCGTAGCAAAGGCCATGATAAACGCTGTACAAAAACCCTACACAGGGGTGAGACTTGTTGAAAATCTGGAAATATTCACATGGGCAAAAAGCTAATTTTGAGGACAATGTCAAAGATTTTGGTTCCATGCCGGTGGCTGAGGATGATGGTGCTGCCGGCCCTCTTATTGATCACGGCTGATATACACGCACAGGCGCGTGTGCGTACCATAGAGTATGATGATGACAGGCCGGAGGTCATAGACTCCTTCCGCGTGCTGCACCTCATGATAGCCGGCAATATCTATCAGAGCGAGTACCAGATAGAGCACGCCTTCAATCCTGCACTGAAAAAATATGACTTCAGCAATGAGCTGAAATACGTCAACCCTATCCTCAATCTCGGCGATGTGGTGATAGCTAACCTCAAGACCGGATTCACGGGCGATAATGCCAATCCTTTCTCTTCGCCGGATGAATTTGCCCTCAGCCTCAAGTACTCCGGTATCAATCAGGCCATGATGGCCAATCTCAATACTGCCTACCTGGACAAGAAGGGCATGATACGCACCAAGAAGGCGATGGATATCTTTGATATCCGCTCTACGGGGGCCTTTCAGGATAATATCATGCGCAATGGCAACTACCCGATGATCATCAACCGCCGGGGGTTCAAAATAGCCGTGCTCAACTATACCAGCATCGCGCAGCGCCCCAGTATCTCACGTGATTATATCATCAATCAGATAGACCACACGCAGATAGAGCGCGATATGAAGATCACCCGCTCGCTGGAGCCGGACTTTACTATCGTCTATCTCGACTGGGGGGGCAACTATCAGGAGTACCCGGCCTACTCACAGGAGGCGCTGGGCAAGTTTATCTTGGAGCAGGGCGCAGATATCGTAGTGGGAGCATTCCCTAATACGGTCCAGCGCATCGACATTCAAAACTACTACTACAACCAGAAAGAGAAGCAGGGCCTCGTCTGCTATTCCCTCGGCAATCTCATATCCAGCAGCACGGAGCAGCGCACCAAGGCCGGCATCATCATGGATATTGACATCAAGAAAAACAACTTCACCGGCGAGGTGCACATGGGCGACTATGGCTTCATACCGGTGTGGAGCTACTATGATACCGTATCAGAGAAAAAACGTGTGTACGTGGTGCCGGCTGCTGCCGTAGAGCAGGACCTCCTTTTCAATAACCTGCCAAAAGACGAGCGCCGCCGCATGTCTAATGATGTGATGGACGTACGCAAGATGCTGGGCCGCTCCAGTGATGAGATACAGTACAACCTTAGCGAGATAGTAGTAGACAATGTAGAGCAGTCTACCATGCTGACCAATGCACCGCTCAACAACCGCTTCAATCCTTTTGATGAGAAAGGCCTGGACCGCTCCGGTGCGCCTACGCCCAAGCTCAACATCCCCGTCACTGAGGACACGGTCTACCGCATCCAGTTTTATGAGCTGAAGAAGCTGATCCCGATAGACACCACCTACTACGAGCACCTGAAGGGATATGAAGTGTTATTTGAAGAGGGTACCTACCGCTACCTCATAGGCAATACCACCACCCCCAAGGATCTCAATAAGCTATACTTTGACATCATGAAGCCGCGGTACAAGAATGCCTTTATAGCCGTCTACTATCAGGGCCGCCGCATCCGCACCTTCGTACCAAAGCAGTAACGAAAAGGCATTGTATTAAGCCCGAATGTGCGTAATATCTCAGCGTATACACATCGCCCTACGCTAGCAAAAATGGCTACCACCAGACAGTAGGTTCTTCCATCTCCTTTGGAGAGGGAAGATGCCGAAGGCAGATGGGAGAGGTGGCATCTCATTTTTTACCCGTACCTTTGCACCGGTCAAAACAGTGCAACAGAGATAATATGGACAGCAGGAGACAACAGAAGGTAGCATCCCTCATCAAGGAAGAATTCAGCAATATCCTCATCCGCGAGGGTCGCAATATATATGGCAAAGCATTCGTCACGGTGACCAATGTGAAGGTAACACCGGACCTGTCATCGGCCCGTTTCTCTCTGAGTGTATTCAATGGAGACAAGCACGAAGTGCTGGCCGCTTTCAACGATAAAAAGTCAGAGCTCAAGCGCAAGCTGGGCGAGAGGATCCGATTCAACCTGCGCATCGTGCCCGACCTGGAGTTCTATCTCGATGAGTCGCTGGACGATGTGTTTCACATGGAGGAGCTGCTGCGCAAGATCAAAGAGCAGGACAAAGAGATCAAACGCGACGACACCCAATAATTTCGCACGGATAGCATGCTGGCATTCAAAATAGCACTGCGCTACCTTTTCTCAAAGAAGTCTACCAATGCGATCAATATCATCGCCATCGTGTCTATGGTGGGCATGGGTGTCGGAGCCTTTGCGCTGATCGTGGTGCTCAGCACCTTTAATGGTTTCGAGGACCTGGCCAGGTCGCTTTATAATTCCTTTTATGCCGACATCACTGTGACCGCTGCCAAGGGCAAGACCTTCACGAAAGATCCACAGATCATAGACAAACTCAGGCGCCTGCCGGCTGTAGAGGCGCTTTCTCAGACCCTGGAGGAAAACGCCTATATCAAATACGTGGACAAAGACTATATCTGTACGATCAAAGGTGTAGATGAAAACTACAACGCCGTCGCGGATGTGAAGAGCCACATCAGGATGGGAAGCTTCACACTCAGCGACAGCATCAATCAATACGCGGTGGTAGGTGCCAATATCTATGCTGCGCTGAATGTAGACCCCGAGCGCTCTATCTATCCCATACAGGTTACAGTGCCCAGGAAAGGCAAAGGCACCGCGCTGCTACCGGAAGACGCGTTTACCTTTCGCGATGTAGTACCCGGAGGCGTCTTCTCGCTGCAGCAGGAGTTTGATAGCAAGTATGTGTTCGTCTCCCTGCCATTTGCCTCGGAGCTGCTGGATGCAGAGGGCCAGCTCTCGGCCTATGAGCTGAAGCTACGCAGGGGCTACACACCGGAGCAGGCGAAAAAAGAGATACAAGCACTCGTCGGCCCCGATATGATAGTCAAGACGCGCTACGAACAGAAAGAGGCCATCTACAAAGTCATGAATATGGAGCGCTGGGCAGTATATGCGATCCTCGCGTTCATCATGCTGATCATCTCCTTCAATATCGTCGGCTCGCTCTCTATGCTCGTGATAGAGAAAGAGCAGGACATAGCTATACTCATGGCCATGGGCGCAGATAGGGGGCTCGTGAGGCGCATCTACCTGCTGGAGGGCCTGCTCTCTGCTATGATAGGCGCCACTATCGGCATCATCCTCGCCACAGCGCTCTGTCTGGCGCAGATCAAATATGGATTCCTCAAACTCACCGGCGGCAATAGCAGTTTTGTGGTAGAGGGCTATCCCGTCAAACTGCGAGCGGTGGACTTTGTACTGACATTTGTGACGGTAGTAGCCATAGCATTGATCGCCTCCTATTTCCCGTCGCGCAGGGCCGCAGAGGCCGGCACGGTCAAATAAAATCAGTAGCTTTAGAAAGAACTGTTGGTCTGCATTTTGCAGAAAGCAGAATAGTAACATGGACGTAGATAAAAAGCCTTTCTGGAAGAAGAAACTCATACGCGGCCTGCTGGACTATGAGCATCGCAAGCCCAGAGACATGCAGCCTGACAGTGCCGAGGACCAGCGCCAGGAGGAGCGTGAGCAGTCTCAGGCCTTTCGCCGGCTGGTGAAGGACGTCATCCTGATAGGTGCCGGTATGTGCTCCGCAGCCTTTGGCCTGGAGAGCTTCCTGCTGCCCAGCCACTTTATAGATGGCGGCGTGACGGGCATCTCCCTGCTCACGGCAGAGATCACCTGGCTGCCCCTCTACCTGCTGCTGGTAGTGATCAATATACCTTTCATACTGCTGGCCTTTAATACTATCGGGCACCGCTTTGCGCTGAAGACAGCTCTGGCTATACTGGGCCTGTCTGTCATGCTCGCCACGGTACACTTTCCCGAGGTCACCCATGACAAGCTGCTTGTCGCGGCCTTTGGTGGTTTTTTCCTCGGCGCAGGCATAGGCCTCTCTATCAGGGGTGGTGCGGTGCTGGATGGCACAGAGGTCCTGGCCATCTTTCTCAGCCGCAAGTTGGGTACTACCATAGGAGACATTGTGATTGTGATCAATATCCTCGTCTTTTCGGCCGCTGCTTATTTCCTGTCTATAGAGGCTGCCATGTACTCCATGATCACCTACCTCACCGCCTCCAAGACGCTTGACTTTATCATAGAGGGTATAGAGGAATATACCGGCGTCACCATCGTCTCGGCCTACAGTGAGGAGATCAAGCAGATGATCGTAGACGTGATGGGCCGTGGCGTCACTGTCTACAAGGGCAAAGGCGGCTTTGGCAAAAAAGGACAGGCTACGGACGTAGATATCATCTACTCAGTAGTCACCCGCCTGGAGATCAATAAGTTTAAGACGGAGGTAGAGAAGATCGACCCCGAGGCATTTATGGTCCTCAGCAGTGTGAAGGAAACGCGCGGTGGTATGATCAAAAAAAGGCCACTGGCCCATTAGGTCCCGTTACCTACATCATCAATCCCATTTGGCACGAAATGGCAAATGGCTGAAATTCCCCCTTTATAAAGGGGGTGGCCGCAGGCCGGGGGATTTGATGCAGCACGCATCAATACAGCCCCAAAGAAAAATTTGTCTAACTCAAATCCCTTTCCTACCTTTACCTAACGAACGTTAGTAAACAAATCATGGCCACAGCAAAACTAGACAGACGTACAGAGATAAGGCAGACCGCCCGCAAGATGTTTAAGGAACGCGGCTATGCCGCTACGTCTATGCGCGACCTGGCTCGTGAGGTGGGCATAGAGGCTGCCAGTCTGTACAACCATCTCTCCTCCAAGGAAGAACTCCTCCATGAGATGTGTTTCGACATGGCAGAGCAGTTCTTTCAGGCTTTCAGCGCAGCGGTAGCGGCCGAGAAAACACCGTCAAAGAAACTGCGCGCTGCTATCAAGGCGCACATCAATGTGATCGCCTCAAACCTCGACGGCTCCACTGTATTCTTCCACGAGTGGATATTCCTGCAGGAGCCCGAGCTGGCGCGATTCAAAAAGCTACGCTCTCAGTATGAGCAGGGCTTCCGCGAGATCGTGCAGAAGGGCATCACAGATAAAGACTTCAAAGAGGTCAATGTCAAGTTGGCTGTATTCACCATTCTCTCTGCACTCAATGCGACCTATGATCTCTATAAAAGCAATGAAAAACTCTCTGAAGAAGAAATAGCAGAGAGCGTATCAGGGCTACTTTTGAAAGGACTAAAAAAATGACCTCACCCAGACCCTCTCTAAAAAGAGAGGGATGAGTAGGGATAAAAACAAACATTATGTACGGAAACACTAGCCTGACTGCCGAAGAGGCAAAGATCGTCAACGCTGCCGTGGAGGACCCGGCGAAGCTCGAAGAGTTTGAGGCGCGCATAGCACGTGGAGAGAAGATAGAACCCGGCGACTGGATGCCGGAGCAATACCGCAAGCAACTGATCCGCATGATAGAGCAGCACGCCCACTCTGAGATAGTCGGTGCGCTGCCGGAGGGTACGTGGATCACCCGTGCGCCAAACTTCCGCCGCAAGCTGGCCCTGATAGCCAAGGTGCAGGACGAGGTAGGCCACGGCCAGCTGCTCTACAGCGCAGCAGAGACACTGGGCAAGACGCGCGAACAGATGCTCATGGACCTGCTGAGCGGCAAGAGCAAGTACAGCAACGTCTTCAACTATCCGGCCAATACCTGGGCAGATATCGCCGTCATTGGCTTCCTGGTAGATGGTGCGGCTATTGTGAATCAGGTGATCAACTCAAAGGGCTCTTACGGCCCCTACTGCCGTGCGCTGGAGCGCATCTGCTACGAGGAGTCTTTTCACCTGAAGCAGGGCCATGACAACTTCGTCTACCTCGCTACCGGTACGAAGGTGCAGCGCGAGATGCTGCAAGAAGCACTGAACCGCTGGTACCGCCCGCTGCTGCACTTCTTTGGCCCATCTGACCGCGACTCGCAGCACAGTGAGAAGCTCATGAAGTGGAAAGTAAAGCTGGCCTCCAATGATGATATGCGCAATCAGTTTCTCGATCAGTATGTGCCCAAGATACTCGAGCTGGGCCTGACGCTGCCGGATCCGGAGCTGCGTCGCGGCGATGATGGTATCTGGGTCTTTGGCGATCCGGACTGGGATGAGTTCAAGCGCGTGATCAATGGTGACGGCCCCTGCAATGCTGAGCGTCTCGAGGTGCGCCGCTACGCAGAGCTGGCCCACCGCTGGGTGCGCGAGGCGCTGATGAACCCCAAAGAGAAGTACGTCACACCGATGGCGTAGTGAATAGAAAACAGGGCCAAATTCAAACATCGAAATCTGAAATAAAATGTCACTCGACCCACGTATCAACAGACTAGACCTCAAAAGGGTAAATGACGGCGAGCAAACTGCGTCTCACCTCATCACTTGGGAGGTATTTCATCAGGATAAAAGAGGCAAGCAGCCTGTACACGCTGGTATCGTCCACGCGGCCTCGCCTGAGATGGCGCTCATTGTAGCCAAAGAGCAATATGCCCGCCGTGGTAAGACCGCCAACCTCTGGGTGGTCAAGACCTCGGATGTTTACACCTTCCACAGCGAGGACGAAGACATATTTGAAACCACACCCGAGAAGACCTTCCGCGATCCCGCCTTCTACAAGGTCCGCGAGCGCATCGAAGCGTTTCAAGCCAAGAATAAATTATAACAGATATAACCTTTGCGTTCTCCGCGTCCTTCGCGGTTCAAAAACATTAAGCATGAATAACGAAGCAATCAAAGACCTGCTCTACCGCATGGCAGACGATGCCCTGATCATAGGCCACCGCAACTCTGAGTGGACAGGCATAGGCCCCATGCTCGAGGAGGACCTAGCATTCTCCTCTATGTCTCAGGACAAGATCGGCCACGCACAGGCACTCTATAATATCCTCTATACCTCTTTTGGCGAAAAGAACCCTGACGTGCTTGCATTCCAGCGTGCAGAGAAGGACTTCCGCAGCTGCCAGCTCGTAGAGCTGCCTATCGGTGAGTATGATTTCAGCCTCGTGCGCCACTTCCTCTTTGACCATGCAGAGGCGCTGCGCTACGGCTTGCTGGAGGCTTCGTCTTTCGCACCGCTGGCCGGCCTGGCGCGCAAAGTGCGCGGAGAGATACGCTACCATGTGATGCACGCCGATACTTTCTTCAAACAGCTCTCTACCGGCAATGAAGTGGCTAAGGCCCGTATGCAGTCTGCGCTTAATGATGCCTTTCCGTATGCACTTGGCATATTTGAGCCATCGGCCTATGAAGGGGCGCTGATCGCAGACGGTGTATTTGCCGGAGAGGCCAGATTACAGGAGCTCTGGCTGGAGAAGATCACGCCGATCGTAGCTGCCGCAGGCCTCCAGATGCCGGCTATAGATGCTGCCAAGGCTGTCTATGGTGGCCGCAAAGGCTATCACTCTGAGTACCTCCGGCCACTGCTGGCCGAGATGACGGAGGTGACCAGCATCGACCCGGCTGCCGAGTGGTAGCAAGGTGGTACAATAATTGACAGGTATTCAAACGTTATACGTTTATTATTAGGATCAATTATTCAGAGAAAGAACCTCACCAGGTTCTTTCCTCTCCTTTGGAGAGGGAAGCTGCCCGCCGCGACGGGCAGATGGAAGAGGTGTAAACACTAACACAATGCAAGCTGTAGTCAAAAGAAACCCGTATCAGGATACACGCACTGACCGCAAGCCGGGCAGGATCTGGCTGGTGATAGGTGTGATCTTTTTCATCCTGCTCTTTGTGCCCGATCCGCTGAAATTCATACCTGTGGTAGGTGAGGGCGAGGAACTGCTGGAAGGTAGTATCAGCTTTAGCGCACTGGCCATATACTTCGTGAGGCGCTGGCTGTACAATAGTATCAAAGAGCATATACAAACCAGATAAGAAACATTGGATACGTCATCACATACCCTTACCACAGCAGACGTCTGGGCCGCGCTGGAGTCTGTCAAAGACCCCGAGATACCTGTGCTGAGCGTGGTAGATATGGGCATCGTCACTGCGGTCTCTCATCAGGAGGGGAGTGATGCAGCTACGGTCACTATGACACCTACCTTTGTGGGCTGCCCCGCCATAGATATGATGAAAAAGGATATCTACAACGCGGTAAAATCTCTGGGCTTTGCGTCAGTAGAGGTGATCGTAGATATGGACACCGTGTGGAGCAGCGACCGTATGAAGCCAGACGCCAAAGAACGCCTGGAGAAGTTTGGTATCGCGCCACCACCCACTGCAGACGGCGAGCTCACCGCCGAGATGCTCGACCGCGTCCGCTGCCCGCACTGCGGTAGTACAGACACTACGCTACGATCCACTTTCGGCTCTACACTCTGCCGGGCCATCCGGTTCTGTTTCTCTTGCAAGCAAGGTTTCGAGCAGTTCAAGCCATTATAAATTACTACTTTAGAGTAAACTTTTAGACTATGAAACGTTTACTCCTCCTCTTTGTACTCTTTAGCACCTCATTTTGTACAAAGGCCGACCACATTGTGGGCGGGCAACTGTTTTACAATCATGTAGGCGGAGATACGTTCCAGATCGTCTTTGAGCTATATAGAAACTGTACGGCATCTTGTGCCCAGTGCGCACCCTATGCTGATCCGCTGTATATTCAGCTGTTTGATACAGCGGGACACTATCTAGACTCGATCTCGCTGCCGCTGCCCACACCTTATCAACTGACACTAAACAATAGTGCTAACTGTAACCTGATAGACATATGTGTGGAGGCTGCATTCTACCAACGCACTGTAGTGCTACCGCCTATCCCCGGAGGTTACATACTCGTCTACCAGCGCTGCTGCCGGCTCAACTCGACCACCAATATTATTCCTAATACCGGAGCTACATATTCGGCTGCCATACCAGACTATACAGCTGCCATGATAAATAACAGCAGGCCGCAGTTTATCACGCCGACGCCACAGCTGGCAGGCATTGATACGCCTTTCAGCTATACTTTTACGGCATCAGATCTGGATGGTGACTCTCTGGCATACAGGCTCACATATAGCTATGAAGGAGCAGACATCACCTGTGTAGATCCCAGCCCCAGCGGAGCCGGATCCGGCTGCCCCGATACCGCCTCGCACCCGCCCTATCATTCCGTCACCTACGTAGCACCATATACCTATATCAACCCGACAAACAATCCCTCAGGCGCAGGTGACCTGCGGATAGATCCCGTCAGCGGCGTACTCTCCGGCAGGGTCAATCAGTCCGGTATATATCTGGTAGCGGTAGCTGTGGATGAGTTTCGTGGTGGAGTGCTGCTGGGCAGTACACTCTTGGATTACCTGTTTACCTTCACTGACTGTATCCCTGCATCTGGGATCAGGGAAATAACATCAGCCCCGGCAAAAATATACAGCAGGGGAGATGAGTTGATCGTGTCATTTGCGGAAGGGGCTGCCGCCCGTGCCAGGATCACCTGTTACGATTTGCAAGGCAAAAAAATAATAGACGAGGAAGTCGGCACCGCATCCATCTACACTAGTAGGGTAGCTACAGCCGGACCGACAGCTATAATGGTCAAAGTAGAGCAATCAGGACGCGTACCGCAGTACAAAAAAGTAATGCTCTTTTAGTACGCCCGCTCGTTTCTGCCCTCCATGTAGTTCATAAAGGCTTTATTAGCCACGCGTGTACCGCCCGGCGTAGGATAGTCTCCCGTGAAGTACCAGTCACCCAGATTCTTCGGGCAGGCCTTATGCAGGTTGTCTACCGTCTGGAAGATGACCTGCACATCTGCAAAGATCTGCTTGGGCCTTACGATCTCTGATATCTTGGCAGAGATCTCCTCGTCTGTATACATATTATAGAGCTCCTTCACGTGGTTCTTTGGCTCCGCAGGAGGATTGTCATCATCTGCCTTGCACTTCTCATATACCTCCTGCAGCAGGTCTTCCTTGCCCTGGTCTTTGATCAGCTCTATCAGCGCGCGGAAGGCGATGAAGTCATACATCCTGCTCATGTCTATGCCATAGCAGTCAGGATAGCGTATCTGCGGCGCAGAGCTGACGATGATGATCTTCTTGGGGCTCAGGCGGTCCAGTATGCTCAGGATGCTCTTCTGCAGGGTGGTACCGCGCACGATAGAGTCATCTATCACTACCAGTGTATCCTGGTTTGGCCGCACGCTGCCGTAGGTCACGTCATACACATGAGAGACCATCTCATCGCGGCTGGAGTCGTCAGAGATAAAGGTGCGCATCTTCACATCCTTTACAGCGGTCTTCTCTATGCGCAGCTTCCAGTGTATCAGCTTCTCCAGCTCGGCGGCGCTCATCTTGGGGTTCTTCTGTATGGCTTTCACCTTCTCCAGAGTGAGGTGGTCCTCTACGCCTTTGATCAGGCCGTAGAATGCTACCTCTGCCGTATTGGGGATGAAAGAGAATACTGCATTCTCCACATCGTTATTGATCGCATCAAGTATCTGCGGCACCAGCAGCTCGCCCAGCTCTTTGCGCTCGGCGTATATCTCTTTGTCCGTACCACGGCTAAAGTAGATCCGCTCAAAGCTGCAGGCTTTGCGCTCCTGCGGCTCGAGGATCATCTCTTCTTTCACCCGGCCGTCTTTTTTCATGATCAGCGCGTAGCCCGGTTTGATCTCTTTGATGGAGTCAAAGTTGACATTGAAGGCCGTCTGTATACACGGACGCTCAGAGGCCACTACCACTACCTCGTCATCCTGGTAGTAATAGGCCGGACGGATACCATTCGGATCGCGCAGGACAAAGGCATCACCATGCCCGATCATGCCCGCCATGGCAAAGCCCCCGTCAAAGTTCTTGGCCGCGCGGGTCAGGATGCGGCGTACGCTCATCTCCTTGATGATAAAGTCCGTGATCTCTTTATTGCCGTAGCCCTGGTCTTTGTATTTGTCAAAGATCACCTGCACCTCTGCATCGAGAAAGTGGCCGATCTTCTCCATCACTGTGATGGTGTCGCTGCGCTCTACCGGGTGCTGGCCCAGTTGTATCAGGTTGGCAAAAAGCTCATTGACGTTAGTCATGTTAAAGTTGCCCGCTATGGCCAGGTTGCGCGTCATCCAGTTGTTTTCCCTCAGGAATGGATGGCAGTTCGTATCGCTGTTCTTGCCATAGGTGCCATAGCGCAGGTGGCCCAGCAGCAGCTCTCCCATGAAAGGGACATTTTCTTTGTACCACCTTGCCTCTGTCTCCGGATTGTCAGAGGCCTTCCTATTGGCCGGGAAGTGGGAGAAAATGTGCTCGTATATCTTGGCTATGCTCTGCTGGTGGGTAGAGCGGAATCGGTCTATAAAGTGCGTGCCGGGCACCGGGTCCAGCTTGATCACCGCTACTCCGGCGCCATCCTGGCCCCGGTTGTGCTGCTTCTCCATCAGGAGGTAGAGCTTATTCAGCGCGTAGGCCGGCGTGCGGTATTTTTCTATGTAATAGTCGAGAGGCTTAAGGAGCCGGATGAGTGCTATGCCGCACTCGTGCTTGATCGCATCACTCATGGATGGTGGAGGTAAGGCGCAAAAGTAAACCTTGCCACTGACACCCGCAAGGTTTAGCGCAGCCTGTCAACACTTTTTACCAACTCCTCATCCTTGCGGATAAAGAACATGGCTATGAAAATGAAGACAATAGCGATGAGCGGAGACAGGTTGCCAAAGTAGAAATACTGGTCAAAGGTAGACGGCGCTACCGACCAATGATAGTACACATAGCAGAAAGAGAACAACAGCGGCAGCACACTGAGCCAGCAGAGCGCTATCTGCAGCGGGCGGCGCCGGTACAGGAAGATGGTGAGCAGGTTCAGGCCTATGGCCACGAAAGCAGAATCCAGCGGGAGCAGCACAAAGTAGTGGCCTATCACCGGGAAGTTCACATTCTTGGAGAAGACCAGGTTGGTGACATAGAGGTAGTTGGCCGCTGCTCCGATCTCTACCTTCACCACCGGGGCAAAGATATAGCCCACCATCACGAGGATGGCCAGGAGGAGAAATATGGTCTGCTTGCGCTGTATCATGGGCGTTTCGTTTTGATGTCGTGGCTGCAAATATGTCAATTGTCCGTCAAACAGCAACAGGATTTACGTGACTTGGTCCTGATTATAGGCTGTTCAAGTCTCCCCTTTCAGGGAGATTTAGAGGGCCATAGCCAATAAAATAGAAAAAGTACTGGCGCGGCACCCTTTTTGCCGCTATCTTAGAGCCTATGGATATTGAGACCTTCCGGGAGTATTGCCTGGGCAAGAAAGGTGTGGAGGAGGGATTTCCCTTTGACAGCGATACACTGGTGTTTAAGGTGATGGGAAAGATGTTTGCCCTCACCTCGCTGTCGTCTACTCCCTTCACGGTCAATCTC
This sequence comes from uncultured Chitinophagaceae bacterium, assembly GCA_964537475.1. Taxonomy (GTDB): domain Bacteria; phylum Bacteroidota; class Bacteroidia; order Chitinophagales; family LD1; genus UBA1941. The sequence continues at coordinate 382,343 of CAZIBY010000003.1, forward strand.
AAGATGGACCGCGACAAGGTAGGTGAGTACAGAGAGCGCTACACAGATGTACAGCCCGGCTGGCACATGAATAAAACAATGTGGAACACCGTCTGTTTTGACTCCGGCGGGATACCGCGGCGGGAGCTGCTCTGGATGGTAGACCATTCGTATGATGAGGTGGTACGCGGCCTGACAAAAAAGCTGCGAAATGAACTGGAACTGTTATAACTTTGCACAATATGGATATCATTGTTTTAGCGATCTTTAGTTATGCGCTGTACAGGCTGGCTATGAGCCACCACATCCGCCCGTGGAGGTGGATCATCAATTATGTGCTCACATTCATGGTATCCACCTTTGTCATGGCCATGGTACTGATAAATATATATGGCCAGAATATGATGAAGGATATGGACTTTATGGCCAAAGTGGCGATCAAGGTAGAGCCCTTCATCTTGCTCTATCAGTTCGTACTGTTCTTCTTCTTCCGCACCCGCATTCTGAAGTATGTACACGCGCTGGATGAGCTGGATAAGCTGGAAGACACACCACCTACGCCTCCTACACCCAAGAAGGAGGACAAAGACCTCTCCTATTTCAGATAAATGACGCCTGACATCACGATAGTAGGGCAGGGCATATGTGGCTCGCTGCTGTCGTGGGCACTGATACAGCGCGGCGTCTCCGTGCGTGTATATGATACAGGCGCTCACCTCTCTGCTACTGCTGCTGCCTCCGGCATCATCAACCCCATCACCGGCAAGCGCTACGTGAAATCATGGATGGTAGACGACCTGATACCCGTGGCAGAGCGCACCTATGCTGCTATCGGCCAGACGCTTGCTACGCAGGTCTATACACCGATGCCTATCTACAAGCTACTCGCCTCCGTACGCGAGCAGAATGACTGGAGCGCCCGTACCACAGATGCAGCCTACCTGGAGTACCTCTCCGATACCACGCTACACCGGCTCAGCCCGGAGTGGATGATCGATGACTTTGGTGCCTTTGCCATACAGGGTGGAGGCATCGTACATACACCATCTTTTCTGGCGCGCTACCGCGACTACCTGCGTGAAAAGGGTATACTCTGTGAGGAGCCTCTGACGCATGAGCAAGCACTCACTCACAAAGGCCGCATTATCTTCTGCGATGGATACCGCTCGGCCCGCGAGGGTATCTTCACCACGCTGCCCTGGCAGATCGTCAAGGGAGAGTACCTCCTGATCCGTATGAAGGAATTCTACGACGACCGCATAGTAGGTGGCGACACCACCATCTCTCCTGCATGGCAGCCCGGCCTCTGGTATGCAGGAGCCACCTATCAGTGGCACTATGAGACCGTAGCGCCTACGGCGCAGTACCGCGACGAGGTGATAGAGAGCCTGCACAAAATGCTGCGTGCGCCCTTTGACGTGGTGCATCACGGTGCGGGCATCCGCCCCTCTACCCGGTATCGCCGCCCTTTTATCGGCTTCCACCCGCAGCATCCGCACATCGGCATCTTCAATGGCATGGGTACTAAAGGAATGTCACTCGCACCCTATTGGTCGGAGCGGTTTGCCGAGCATATCGTGAGTGGTGTGCCGTTGAGTGATGAGGTAGATGTGGCTCGGCAGTTATTGGTTAATCCCGCATAAACTATATTTGTTCCCACGCGTAGAGACGTAATACTTTGCGTCTTCACCGCAAACAACAGCATCTGAAACAAACCAATGACAGTCGCCGACCTCCGGATACTCTACGAAGACAACCACATCATAGCGGTTAATAAACCCGCAGGCATGCTCGTGCAGGGAGACAAGACCGGCGATGAGACCCTGGGTGATATCGTCAAGCAATACATCAAGGCCAAATATGACAAACCGGGTGAGGTGTTCCTCGGCATCGTACACCGGATAGATAGGCCGGTGAGCGGCCTCGTGCTCTTTGCCCGCACTACCAAGGCGCTCCAGCGGCTCAACGAGATGTTTCAAAAGCGCGAGATACAAAAGACCTACTGGGCCATCGTGCAGAGCCCGCCCGCGCAGGAGCAAGGGGTGCTGGTAGACTGGCTGCGAAAGAACGAAGAGAAGAACGCCTCCTATGTCTACCCCGAGGGCACCAAAGGTGCCCTGCGCTGCGAACTGGAATACAAGCTCCTGGCCAGCTCTGACAACTACTACCTGCTCGAGGTAGACCCGCATACAGGCCGTCACCACCAGATACGCGTGCAGCTATCGCACATGGGCTGTATCATAAAAGGTGATCTCAAGTATGGAGCGAAGCGCTCTAACCGCGATGCCTCTATTTGCCTCCATGCGAGAGCGATCGAGTTCATCCATCCTGTCAAAAAAGAAAGCATACAGATCACAGCCCCCGTACCGGAGGACAACCTATGGAAGGCCTTTGAGCAGATGGTGCGCGATACTACACCAGCAGCGTGATGATGGCCTCGCCATCGCGGGTCGCAGCAGCGTAGAAGTCCCGTATCCTGCTGTAGGACCGCACCAGCGCATCGGCATCCTCCTCCTCATCCCAGCCCGACGGGTATACGTCCTCCTGCGCCATCAGTGCCGGGCTATAGCGCGCATAGAGCGATACCGGCTCTATAGCTGCCAGCTGTGCGCTCAGTGCTGAGACCTGAGCGGGCCTGAGGTAGTGCGCCGGCCCATAGCCAAAGTCCTGGTGCTCATCTACCGCCTGGCCGCTAAAGAAGATATGCGACAGCGGGTGGTCTGTGCAGCCGGCCAGAGAGGTGCCGGTCAGCAGAAACAGGATACCATCCCAGTCCTTGTCTATATCTATCATTCGGAGGTCATCGCGGTCGAGCATATCCGCGAGGTGGCTGCTATCCTGCAGGAGGGTGCGCAGCGAGGGCTCATCTACTCTGATCAAGTACAATAACATACTCATAAGCAGAAGATTTAGGTGAATAAATCTTCAGTAAGGTACGAATACTATTTATCAATAATAAATTCTTTTTGTTAAAGTTGAAGGGGCTGAAAATCTTCTGTTAATTGCTCTGTTTACAGTTTTAAGTGGTGAATCGGTACCATCTGTGCATTATTTGAAAATTCGATTGAAGTGTAGGTGACAAATCATCACGCACCTCCTTTGCCGGGAGAGGCCATTGGTTGACAGTCCCCCTTTTAAGGGGGTTAGGGGGATTTGACGCAGCACCACACAGCACAATAGAAGCACAATGATTCAAAGGGAGCCCTACTCCTGATAGTAAATACGCTTGACCCGGGCCGAGATACCTGTCAGGATCTCATAGGCTATGGTGCCGGCGGCTTTGGCTACCTCCTCTACGCGCGGATGAGCGCCGAAGACGATCACCTCATCGCCCTCACGCGCATCTATGCCACTGATATCTATCATGGTCATATCCATGCAGACATTGCCTATGACAGGTGCCAGGTGGCTGCCTACGAGCATGTGGCCGGTGCCATTGCTCAGGCGGCGCTCCAGTCCATCGGCATAGCCTATGCCTACGGTGGCGATGGTCTTGTCTGTTTCTACTTTGCCCACGCGGCCATAGCCTACGGATTCGCCCGCTTTCACATGTTTGATCTGCGAGATGGTGGTCTTTAGCGTAGAGACCGGCAGCAGTCGGGTCTGCACGGCCGGGGTCGGGTCCAGCCCATAGAGGCCGATGCCGAGGCGCACCATGTCATACTGCGCCGTGGTGTGGCGGGAGATGCCGCTTGAGTTGAGTATATGCCTGATCACAGGATAGCTGAATGCTGCACAGATCCTGCCGCTCATCTGCTCAAAGGAGGCTATCTGCCCCCGTGTGAACGCATCATACTCCGGTGCCTCACTGGCGGCGAGGTGCGAGAAAACAGAAGCCACCTCGATGCTCTCTGCGGCCTTGATGCGGTCTATGAGCGCAGGTATATCGTGCATCTCAAAGCCGAGGCGGTTCATGCCCGTCTCCAGTTCCACATGTATCTTATATTTAGCCGTAGCAGACTTGCGTTTCAGCTTGAGTATCGCTACAAACTTATCCAGCAGCGAGAGGCTGTAGATATCGGGCTCCAGGCCGTGCGTGACCATCGCCTCAAAGCTGCGCTCCTCGGGATTCATGACCATGATGGGTAGCGTGATGCCATTCTTGCGCAGCTCTACGCCCTCATCTGCGTAGGCCACTGCGAGGTAGTCCACCCGGTTGAACTGCAGCACATTGGCTATCTCGTAGCTACCGCTGCCATAGCTGAAGGCCTTGACCATGGCCATGAGCTTTGTCTCGGGCCTCAGCAGTGATTGATATACCTTGAGGTTATTGACCACCGCATTGAGGTTGATCTCCAGCACGGTCTGGTGTGCTTTTTTCTCCAGCAGTTTGGCTATCCGCTCAAACTCAAACTGGCGCGCACCCTTCAGCAGGATCACCTCATCATGCAGGGTAGTAGTGTCAAACTCTTTCAGCATCTCCTCGGTAGTGCTGTAGCAGATCAGCTCTGCGAGACCCGCCGCCTCAAAGATTTTTTTCTCGCGGGAGATAGACGGGCCGATGCCTATGAGGCGGTAGATGCCGTTTTGCTTCAGCAGTTTGGCCACCTCTGTGTAGAGGTCCAGCTCGCTGCGGCCACTCTGGAGGATGTCAGAGAGGATGATGGTCTTGCGCGGATGCTGGTTTTGCTGGCGCAGGAAGTCTATAGCTATGCGCAGCGACTCAAAGTCAGAGTTGTAGCTGTCGTTGATCAGTGAGCAGTTATTGATAGCGTCGCGCATCTCCAGGCGCATGGCTATGCGGGTCAGCAGTCGCATACGGGCACGCAGCATACCAAAGTCCTTGCCCAGTACCAGGAGTGTGCAGGCACAGTGCATCGCATTCTCTACAGAGGCCTTGTCTGCAAAGGGGATCTCAAAGTCGAAGTCCTGGCCGTGGTACTGCGCAGAGACATAGGAGTGGTTATTCTGCTGCAGGATAGAGGTGACGCGCACATCTGCATCTGAGTGCTGCGACCAGGTGAAAACCGGTATGGCGTCTGCGCCTTTCAGCCCGTTTATCTCTGTGATGGCCTGATTGACATCTGCGTGATCCTTGCAGTAGATCAGGCGGTCCACCTTGGTAAAGAGCTTCAGTTTCTCCTTGGCCTTATGCTTCAGATTGAGAAAACCCTCATTGTGCGCCTCGCCTATATTGGCAAAGATACCGAGTGTGGGCTGGATGATGCGTGCCAGTTTATCCATCTCATCACTCTCTGAGATACCCGCCTCTATGATGGCCAGGTCCTGCTGGTCGCTCATCTGCCAGAGCGAGAGCGGCACACCTATCTGCGAGTTGTAGCTCTTGGGGCTGCGCACGATCTTATAGTCTTCATTGAGCAGTTGGTAGAGCCACTCCTTGATGATGGTCTTGCCATTGCTGCCGGTGATGCCGATAACGGGATACTGAAATTTGCTCCGATGGTAGCCGGCCAGTTTCTGCAGGGCAGCTATCGTATCTTTTACCACTATGAAATTGGCCCTCGGGTAGCGCTCAGCCCAGTCGGCTTTGGTCACTACAAAGTTTTGTACACCGCGCGCAGTGAGCTCGGCTATGAACTGATGCCCATCCTGCCGCGCACCCGGCAGGGCAAAGAAGAGGCTGCTATCCGGATACTGTACCCTGCGGCTATCGAGCAGCAGGTGCTGAATGATCTTCTCCTCTCCGGCGCCTGCGTGTAGTTTGCCGCCTGCTGCTTTTGCCGCTTCTGCTATGGTGTATCCTTTATTCATGTAGACAGGTGCAAATCTAAAGTTTTATAGTGTTTTAAATTTTGGACGAGAAGGGAGGCATTTGCCAACAGCAAGGGACTATCTCATTTGTGGTTGTGTAGAGGCGCATTATTAAGCCTTTTACCCAATGGCTCATTTGTGGTTTGTAGAAACGTATTATTATATGTCTTTACAAATAACAATATCGTACCCAAACAGGTCAGCTAAACTGTTACCTTCTTTGAGAGGAGGTTTGGGAGAGACTGCATTAAAGCCTCCCTTCAGGGAGGTTTGGAGGGCAGGCTGTTAAGTCTTCCCTTTAGGGGAGATTTAGAGGGGCAGCATCCGCGGCTAAAACCTGATCACAAGCAATCATTTTATCCCATAAACACCGTACCTTGCGAGCGCTAAAACAAAATCCCCTATGGCGCTCCGCGACCGGATAAACAGAAACCGCAACAATGTAGATATAGGCCTGGACCACGGTGCACAGGAGGGCCGGCAGCGCACGGTCAACCTGGACGGCAGCTACAATATCCGCAAGGTGACCGGCGACCGGATAGACTTTGACCTCTACCACTGGCTGCTCACCACCCGGTGGAAGAACTACTGGATCACGGTATTCCTTTTCTATGGTGGCATCAACTTTTTCTTTGCACTCATCTACTACTTTCTGGATGGTGATGGTGTGAATGGTGTCGCTGCTGTGAGTAGCCTCGGCAAATTCATGCAGTGCTTTTTCTTTTCGAGCCAGACCTTCACTACGGTGGGCTATGGTGCCATGTACCCCACGCACATCTTTAGCAGCTGGATCGCCTCGCTGGAGGCCTTTACGGGGCTGATGGGTTTTGCACTCCTCACAGGTACCCTGTATGGGCGGTTTTCCAGGCCCAGGCCCAATTTTAAGTTTGGCCGCAACCTGATCATCGCGCCGGTAGGAGATCTGACGGGCCTGCAGTTCATCTTTGCCAACCAGCGTGCATCTAATGTCATGGACCTGGAGGCCACAGTGAACTATAGCTGGGTAGATGCCAATACTACAGACGGCCTGCGCCGCTTCAAGCAGCTCAACCTGGAGCTGTCTAAGATCGCCATGTTTCCGCTGAGCTGGACGGTCAACCATATCATAGACGACCAGAGCCCGCTCTACGGCATGACCGAGCAGGATATGAAGGATCAGGAGATAGAGATTTTTATCACCCTGCGCGGCTATGACGAGACCTACGCCCAGACCATCTACATCCGTATGTCCTATACCTGGCGCGACCTGATCTACGGCGCCAAATTCCAGAAGCCATTCTACGTAGGTACGGATGGCAAGATGGTGATGGACCTGCGCAAGGTAGGCAGCTATGACCATGCAGACCTGCCGCAAAAGACAATACCGATCCCTGCATCGCCACCGGCCTACGAGATAGAAGGCGAGATGCTGGATCTGTGACTTCAGACAGCGCACAGCCACACATCGCACGAAAAAACTTATCCTCAAAACCCGTTTTGTCAGTAATTCCCGCTGAAACAGCAGCGGCTTTTGCTCTCCTTTGCATTATCTTTTTCTGAGCGAAGCGGGACCATTTTATACTCCTGTTATAGGAGTGTTGCATTTTGTATTAAAGCCTCCCTTTAGGGAGTCCCGAAGCTTCGGGATGGAGGGTTGTATTTCATCATTCATAAACATAAACACCTATGTCCGCACCTACCGGCAACACCAATGCGTCCCAATGGACCCGCGAGAAAACGCATCATGTACTGGATCAGATCGAGGCTATGGCCCTGGACGAGTTCTCCATCTGCCACACTCTCACACAGGCCCTGCTCAGACTCAAATACTACAAACAGCTCTGGAGCTATTTCAAAAAGAAATGGGAAAATGATGGCGACATCATGGATCGTATCTACTACATCGAGCAGATCTTTATCCATAAGCTCGAAGAGGGCGCCCTCTTTCGCCGGATGCATCCCGGCGCCTGCTATTTTATCCTGAGGAATAACTACGGCTACAATACCAAGGGTGAAAACGAACTGCCATCCCACCTGATGGCCGACCTCGAGGCACACCAGTCAGACACCGCACTCGCAGCAGAATCAGCTCAGACGCAGCCCGTCAGCAAACCAACGAAAGACACCCCGCGCAAAGATTTCAGCCCGCAGTATACAGATCACCAGCTATCAGATCGCTTCGATATAGACGTCCGCCGAAACCCGCAGATATATGACACTGGTGGGTCTATAGGACTGAAGGCCAGGTAGGCATCGATCTCATCCTACCGCAGGTATTAGTGTATTAAAGCCCCCTCCTTTGGAGAGATCCCGAGACTTCGGGAGGGAGAGGTCGCTGTTAGCATTCGGATGAGCGCTTATCTTTGCCGCCATGCCAGAGCCACTAGACCCCACAGGTATAGACACCATCATATTTGACCTGGGCAACGTGATCATAGACATAGACTACGACGTCATGATAGCCGCATTTCGCCGGATCGCGGCGCGCGACTTCAGCCACCTCATCAGCTATACACAGCAGGATGATCTTTTCAGCAGGTACGAGCGGGGAGATGTCAGCTCTGCAGAGTTCCGCGCTGCCCTGCGCCCCTATCTGAGAGATGGCGTCACAGACGCAGAGATAGACACCGCGTGGAATGCCATCCTCTATCACTACCCGCCCGACAAACTGGAGCGACTCACCGCGCTGCGCGCAAAATATAAAGTCTATGCCCTGAGCAATATCAATGACATACACCTGACGGACATAGACCGCTACATAAAGGCAAACTTTAGTGCTGCTGATATGCGCAGCTACTTTCACCATGCCTACTACTCCCACGAGCTCCGCACCCGCAAGCCTGAGCACGCGATATACCGCGCCGTGATAGACCATGCCGGCATCGATCCGCAGCGCACATTATTCATAGATGACAAAAAAGAGAACACAGACGCCGCGGCAGCATTGGGTTTCCGGGTATACCACCTCACCGACCGTGACGCCCTGCTGCCCCTCCTCTCTCGGTTCTAAAACAATTCTAAAGTAGATAAAAAGTCAAAGCGAGACTAAATACATCAAGCTCCAAAAATCACCTGAACACCCAAATGGATGACATTCCCTTTATAAGGGTGGTGACCGTAGGCCGGGGGATTTGGCTATCGCTATGCGTATTGAGCCCTCTCCTTTGGAGAGATCCCGAGACTTCGGGAGGGAGAGGTGGATTCAGATGACCGTATAAGCTGCTTGCTGCACCCAGCCCACCTTGCCGTCTGAGAGGCGCACCTTAGACCACTCGCCCACGTGGTCTAGTATCTGGATCTTGATACCCTCATGGATCATAAAGAGATCGGTAGAGGACGCATCAGGCGCGCTTTTGATGTAGGCATTGTCCGTCGTGAGGATAGCCTGGTCTGCACCATACTCGGCGTGTGACTGCGACCATGCCAGCGAACCAAAAAATCCCGCCGCGAGCAGCAGCACTACGCCGAGATAAAAGCCTATGCGGCGGATGCTCTGTATGAAGAGATAGGCGGCGAAGCCCGCCAGCGCCAGCCAGACACAGGCACCGGCCAGGAGGCTCCAGGTACGTGAGGACCGCGCCTCTACGAATTGATCCCAGCGCTGCACGATAGCGAGCTGCGGCACTGGTATGAGGCGGTCTATGGTTTTCTGATTGGCCAGCTTGAGGTTGACGCGGATATCTTCATCGCCGGGGGCGAGGCGCAGCGCGCGCTCATAGCTGAGGATAGCCTGGCCTATAGAGTCTTTTTTATAGAAAGCGTTGCCGAGGTTGTAGTACACCTCCGCAGTCTTGTAGTCCTGTGAGAGCAACTTGCTATAGCCGGCTATGGCCAGGTCGTAGTCTTTATTTTTGTAGGCCGTATTGGCCGCATCAAATAGCTGTGCCGCGCCCTCTGCATACAGGCCACCGCCGAGGCTGAGCCCACATAGCAGCACCAGCATGATACGCGGCAGCAGCCCGGCGGGCCCATGTGTGTATGTGGTCCTGCGGGTCATTTGATCTCGTCCTCAAGGTCGGCTATCAGCTCTATGGCCGCGCTGTAGTTTTGCTTCATCTCATCTCCCGCGCCTACCGGAGAGTAGAGCGCCAGCTCACAGGTATGGATGAGTGATTTGAGTTTGCCTATGGTATCGGGCTTCACATTTTTGGCGAGGAGCTTTTCCTCTACATTGTCTTTGGACAGCTGTGACTGGTCTATATTCAGCTTGTCTCCCAGGTAGCCCCACATAGCTCGGGAGACCTCATCGTAGAATGCCTCCTTATTGCCCTTGGCCAGGTGCTTGTCAGCCGTAGAGAGGCGCTTCTTGGCGAGCCTGGTAGCACGGCGGCGCTTGGCGCCTACGATGTCTGCGGCCAGATCCTCCGTACGCCTGCGCACAAACAGCAGGCCGATAAAAGCAAAGAACGGAGTACCTACCAGGCCGAAGAAACCGACAGAGCCAAAGAAGGGTTTCTGCTCACGTACCAGCTCTGCGTGGGTCTTGATAAAACGGATGTCTGAGTGCAGGGCCGCCACATCTTCCTTGCTCACCATCGCGGTGCCCGTGTTAGGATTCTGAGATGGTGCGCCGGTGATCTTGAGCGCCAGCTCCGGAGAGGTCTGTGTGATATATTTGCCTGCACCCGGATCAAAGAAAGAAAACGAACTGCCGGCTATCTTGAAATCTCCCGGCTGGTGCGGGATGATGAGATAGTCATACTGTATGCTGCCGCTCATGCCCGCATCGGTATTGGTCACATCGTCTTTCACCTTGGGGTCAAATGTCTCAAAGCCGTCAGGAAACTGTGGCTTGGGCAGCTCAATGGTCTTGAGGTTGCCTACGCCGCTGATCTTTACCGTATAGGTGAGTGCATTGTCTGTCTTGCCTTCTTTGTCAGAGAGGTGTACCTCATATTTGAATTTGCCCACGGCCCCGCTGTAGTCGGCTGGTTTGCCGGCGGCAGGTACGTCTTTCACGTTGATGGTGACGGCGTTGCTGCTGGCCTTGTAGGGCACATTGGCGTACTGGCTACCCCAGAAGGAGCGGCCCACCTCTGCCTGCACGATCATATTGAGCTCTGCAGGTGTGATCTGCAGGGTGCCTGCGCGCTGCGGATAGAGATTGTACCGGATCAGGTCAGCCGCATAGTACCTCTGCCCGTTGTAGGTCTCGATGTGCTCTTTGATCTGCTTATTATTCATCACCTCCTGGCTCCAGAAGCCATCAAAGGAAGGTGCCTTGGTCGGCGATACATTGCCGATGTTCATCTTAAAGTAGATCTTGATCGTGGCGGAGATGCGTTCGCCTATGTAGACGTTATTGCGGTCGGTCTCCATGCGCACGATCACATTGTCGCGTATAGACTTGTCCAGCTCGGCGTTGGACTTTTGCGGCTGGGCAGGCTGCTGCTGCATCTGTTGCATCTGCTGCTGCATTTGCTGCTGCATGGCGGCAAAAGGATCATCGTCATCATCAAAGGGATTGAAAGGATCGCGCCTGCGGCGGGCCTGCTGCTGCACAGGGCCGGTCACCGTGATGGTGAGCTCGTTTGACTCCATCATCGCGCCCTCTATGCTGGCCTTTGCTTTGCCTATCTTAAAGACGCCTTCCTTTTTGGGGTGTATGATGTAGGAGTAGATCACAGACTGGCTCATGTGGCCATTCATGATCTGCACCTGCTGTGTAGGATTGGGCCCGCTCAGTATCTGAAAGTCACCACCAATGCCTGGATCGATCGTTTTGGCGCTGCCATTCTCCACGGTATAGTCTACCTGAAAGTTCTGATTGATACCCACCGATGCAGGCGCAGAGGCCGCAAAGCGCACCTGCGCAAAAGCACCCGCCGCTATGAGCAGCAGCATGCCCAGCAGGAGGACGGCCCTGCCCGGGCCGTGAGGCGCTATCTTGTGGTTATCTTTCACAATACAAAATTGGAGTAAGGATAGATAAAACTCAAGAGAGAGGGGCTGTTGTTAAGGATTTTTGACAAGTGGGCTTTTGTCACTCCGGGCAATAGCGAGGGATGACAAAAATGCACGATGGCACAGGTTGCTACTATCACCAGTCCTTCTCTATCTGGACATCTGCGGGTTTTGCGGCTTTCTTCTGCATTTTGTCCTGGGCCTTTTGCTCTTCGGCTTTCAGCGCCTCCAGCAGCTTCTCGGCCTGCTCTTTGGTCAGTTTAGGCTGCTCACCGGGCTTCTTCTGATCTTTATCGCCCTTGCCTTGCTGATCCTTATCTTTCTGGTCTTTGTTATCCTTCTTATCCTTATCGCCTTTGCCCTGCTGGTCCTTTTTATCCTGATCCTTATTGTCCTTATTCTGGTCCTTGTTGTCTTTGTTGTTCTTATTGTTCTTGTTCTGCTGGTTTTGTTGCTGCTCTTTGCGCAGTTTGGCATTGGCATAGGCCAGGTTGTAGCGGGTGTCACGGTCTGCAGGGTTCAGCTTCAGTGCCTGCTTGTAGGCATCTACCGCCTTTTCGTATTCCTCTTTGTCCAGCTGCGCATTGCCCAGGTTGTGATAGGCCTGTGCCTTTTGTCTTGGGTCTTTGAAGGTCTTGGCGGCCAGCTCAAACTGAGCTATGGCGTCATCGTAGCGCTTCTGCTTGTAGATGGCATCGCCCAGATTGAAGATGGCCTCAGGGAAGTTATTCTTTTTCTCCAGCGCCTTTTTGTACGCGGCTTCTGCATCAGAGTATTTCCCCTTGGTGAAGAGCTTATTGCCATCGCGGGTGAGGCCACGCTCCTCCTGGGCAGAGGAGGATAAGGCGACCAGGACAAACACCATAATACAGATAAACCGCAGAGGCGCAGAGGCGCAGAGGCGTATTGCTACACTCCGATAGTATGGGATCATATGTGCCATCTGCCTCATCATATCTTCAGCTTTTCAAACAGCCTGCTGCGGCGCTCGCTGAGCATGAACTCTGCTATGAGCAGCAGCGCAGCCGCTATGAGGAAATATTGGAACTTGTCATCGTACTCAGTGAAGACCACATCATCTATCTCCTTGGTAGAGATGCGGCCCAGCTCTTTGAGTATCGCCTCTATCTCATCTTTGCCATTGCCGAGGATCAGCGCCTTGCCATTGCCCTTGGCCGCATAGCTGCGCATAGCCTCAATGTTTACCTTAGAGAGGACGATGTTATTCTCTGCATCGCGCTTGTAGTCGCCATTGGGCAGCGGGATAGGTGAGCCCTTCTCTGTGCCGACAGCCACGGTGAAGACCTTGATACCGTTTTGCGCTGCCTTTTCGAGGGCCTCCTCTACACCCGGCTCGTTATCCTCGCCGTCAGAGATGATGATGAGCGCCTTTGATTTGTTGTCGCCTTTGGCGAAAGACTCATTGGCCAGGTCGATCGCCTCACCGATATTGGTACCCTGCGTAGGCACACTCTCTGTACTCACAGAGCGGAGGTAGAGCTTCACCGCGCTGTAGTCTACTGACAGTGGCATCTGCAGATAGGCGCGGCCCGCAAAGATGACCATAGCAAAGCGGTCATTTTTGAGCTGGTCTACAAAGTTTGAGATAAAGTTTTTGGCGCGTGCCAGTCGGTTAGGCTGTACGTCCTGTGCGAGCATACTGCGCGATACGTCCAGCGCCACCACTACATCTATACCATTGCGCTTCACCTTCTCCTGCTTGGTGCCGATCTGCGGATTGGCTATGGCGATGACGAGGCAGATGTATGCCAGGGTGAGGAGTACGAACTTGATGACCTGCTTGCCGTCAGAGAAATCAGGGATCAGCTGATAGACGAGGGATTTGCTACCAAAGCGCTCAATGCTCTTCCTGCGCCATACAGAGAAGTAGATGAACAGCAGCAGCACCGGCACCAGAAGGGCCAAAAGTAGCAAATATTCTATGTGTTCGAATCTGAACATAGGACGAGGGACGGAGGGCGAAGGACGGGGGCGACAAGCGACCGCCTAGCCGAGCGTCTTTATTTTTTTGTTTTTTCTTCTAATGTGTTTATAGCCGCAGTTGTCATTGCGATAATCGAATCTAATTTTTCAATCCTCTTTTCCACTTTCTCTTTTGACAGCAATCTTTCAGACCGCTTATACCACCCTTTGGATTCCCTGGCTGAGCCTCGTGAGTATCTCAAAAACTGAGGGTACTCTTTTCCAAAACCCCTGCCATATCCTTCTTCAATATTAGCACTGATAGATCCCACGCTTCTGGTTAGTTGTTTTAATATTTCCAGGCCTCTTACATCGTTCTCCAAAATGTCGCCATCTGACCAAAACTCATCCCATAGCTCCATCGACAATTTGTAAAATACGACTTCATCTAACCGGTCTTTCATAGCTTAAGTTTATGTTTGTTTCATTGTTCCGTTTCACGCCCCCGTCCTTCGCCCTTCGGCCCGCGCCCCGATTTATTACGGTATACTCCTTAATACTGTATATCTCAAAATCCACTCGATCAAGAGCAGCACCGCAGCGATCAGGGCAAAGAGCTGGAACTTCTCCGTCTTGTGCGTGAAGGCTGAGACATTGATCTTGGTCTTCTCCAGTTTATCTATCTGCTCAAAGATCCCCTTCAGGGTCTTATTGTCTGTGGCACGGTAGTACCTGCCGCCGGTCTTGTCTGCTATGCTCTTGAGCAGGGCCTCGTCTATCTGCACCTCGGCATAGTCGAATATGAGGCCATTGGGACCCATCGCGACAGGCGTCAGCGCCTGGCCGTTCTTGCCCACGCCGATGGTATAGCAGCGCACACCAAACTGTGTAGCGATATCGGCTGCCATGCGCGGGTCTATGATGCCACGGTTATTGACACCATCCGTCATGAGTATCACCACCTTGGTCTTGCTCTCGCTGTCCTTGAGCCGCTGCACGGCGGTAGAGAGACCCATGCCGATAGCAGTACCATCCTCCAGGATGCCATTTTTGATGTCCTTGAGCTGGTTCTTCACGATCACATGGTCTATGGTGACCGGGCACTGCGTGAAGCTCTCACCGGCGAAGACAACCAGCCCGATACGGTCATGTGGGCGGCCCTCCACGAAGTCCAGCGCGACACTTTTGGCAGCCTCCAGGCGGTTTGGTTTGAAGTCCTGAGACAGCATAGACGTGGATACGTCCATAGCCAGGACGATATCTATACCCTCCGTGGTAGACTTGCTCTCATCATAGCTGCTCTGCGGGCGGGCCAGCGCTACGAGCAGGAAGCCGAGAGAGAGGATGCGCAGGAGCGGTGCATATTTTTTCAGTACACCCTTCACAGGAGACTGGAAACCCTTGAACGCCGATGTATCTGAAAAGGTCAATGTCGGATACTGCTGCCGCCGGCGCAGGTACCACCATACGGTGGCCAGGATGGCTACCACCGGTATCAGCCACAGCACCCACTGATTGGCCCACGTGATATGTGACAGGTGAAACATCCTATTTCTTCTTCTTTTTAGCGGGTGGATTTTGTTTATTCTCTGCCGGCTCGGTCACGATCTGCTTGGTCTCTTCTACAAAGGCAGAAGCGTTCTGCATACTGCGCATATTCTGATCAGGCGCAGGATTCATCTTGGCAAACTTGACAAAGTCTGCCAGACGCAGCGTCTCCATGATGCGGCTGCGCGCATCGAGGCTGATACCCAGGCGGTCCAGCTCCTGCTCTATCTCGCCGGTAGTAGACTCCAGCGCATAGTAGTCATATCGGAACTCAAGATAGCTGCGCAGGATATCTGCCAGGCGCGAGTGGTAGAGCTTGACCTGGTCCTTCTGCCAGAGCTTCTCATCCTCCAGTTTCTTCAGCTCTTTGGCAGCCCAGATGTGGGCGGGGTCTTTTGGCCGCGGACGCGCTACGACCGGTGCCGGTTTCTTCTTGTACCGGAGGTAGAGTATGATGCCGATGATGATCGCCGCGAGTATGACCAGCCCTATGGCTATCCAGCTGTAAAACTCATTGAGCTGGTAAGGTACATTCAGCGGGGCCTTGATCGGTTTGATCGGCTTGGTGGTGTCTACAGCCGGCTCGGTGACCTGTAGCTGCCAGGCATTGGTATAGGCGCTGTCTATGACGCGCGTCACCGTATTCATATAGTAGACCTTCAGCGGGGTGAAGATATACTGCCCGCCCTCGTACGCTTGTATGGTGATATTCTGTGAGTAGATGGTGCTCGTACCGATCTTAGCTGTGTCGATCTTGTCTTTTTTGACGATGCCGATCTTGCCGATGGTATCGCCGGGGAAGGTCGGGAAGTCTACCACGATATCAGGCTGCGCATTGACCACCAGCTTCATATTAAAGTAGTCTCCTATCTCGATCTTAGACGAGTCGCCCTTGAAGGTAGCGGAGACCTGGGCCTGAGAGACATAAGAACCAAGAACCAAGAGGCAAGACAATATCAGCGTTCTGTAAGTCTTTTTTCGTAGAGTCAGGTCGCGACCTGTCCCTACGGGAACAAATGAGTGTGATTCACTCACAGTATATGATATGTTATGGAGCGCTTTCATCACCGCTTTATCTCCCTTTCTTTAAACATCTTCATCAGGGCAGTCACATAGTTGGCAGTGGTGTCTATACTCACAAACTGTGCACCGGCTTTGCCGAAGGTGGCTTTGTTCTTGACCTGCTGCTCGTCAAACAGCTTTTGTATCTGGGCTCGTAGCCGCTTGTCAGAGGTATCTGCAAAGAACTCTGTACCCGACTCAGCATCCTGTATCAGCACAGTGCCGACATCTTCCAGCAGGCGCTCGCGCTTGTCATAGACCTGTATGCCGATGAAGTCATGCTTCTTGGCCGCGATGCTCAGCTCCTTCTGGATATCCTTGCCACCCATGAAGTCTGATATCATAAAGGCGATCGCTTTCTTCTTGCTTACATTATTAAAGTACTTCAGCGCTTCGGCCAGGTCCGTGCCGCGCTCCTTTGACTCAAAGCTGTCTATCTCAGAGATGATGCGCATGATGTGCGACTTTCCCTTCTTGGCCGGGATGAACTTCTCTACTTTATCACTAAAGAAGATGACGCCAACCTTATCATTATTGGTAATGGCGGAGAAGGCCAGGATGCCACTGATGATCTCGATGATCTCTTTCTTAAACTCTGTCTGCGTGCCAAACATGGTAGACCGGCTCACATCTATGAGCAGCATCAGCGTCTGCTCTCGTTCTTCTTCAAATACTTTGATGAAAGGCTTATTGGCACGGGCGGTCACATTCCAATCTATAGAGCGGATATCATCTCCAAACTGGTACTCGCGCACCTCGCTAAAGGAAATACCGCGCCCCTTGAAGGCAGAGTGATAGCTACCAGAGAAAACCTGTGCGGAGAGCTTGCGGGTCTTGATCTCGATCCTCCTGAGCTTCTTCCTGCGTTCACTCTGCGCGCTATCTGCAGCCTGCGCTTTATCAGACTTTATTTGAGACGCCTTTGCCATGATGGTCTATGGTACTTCTACCGCGTTCAGGATATCGCTGATGATCTCTTCGGTTGTTACATTTTCGGCTTCTGCCTCATAGGTGAGGCCGATGCGGTGGCGCATCACGTCGTAGCAGATGGCGCGTACGTCCTCCGGTATCACGTAGCCGCGGCGCTTGATAAAGGCGTAGGCCTTGGCAGCGAGGGCGAGGTTGATACTGGCGCGAGGGGAGCCGCCGTAGGTGATGAGCGGCTTGATCTTGCCCAGCTTGTAGTCCTCAGGGCGGCGGGTAGCAAAGACGATGTCGAGTATATAGCGCTCGATCTTTTCGTCCATGTATACCTCGCGCACGGTGCGGCGGGCAGAGACCAGGGCCTCTTTGGATATGACTGGGTTGATCTTTGGCGACTCGTAGGCCATATTCTGGCGCATGATCAGTTGCTCTTCTTCTTTTTTAGGATAGGTCACGACCACTTTTAGCATGAAGCGGTCTACCTGCGCCTCTGGCAGCGGGTAGGTACCCTCCTGCTCTATCGGGTTTTGCGTAGCGAGTACGAGGAACGGCTCCTCCAGCTTGAAGGTCTGCTCACCGATGGTCACCTGCCGCTCCTGCATGGCCTCGAGCAGTGCGGACTGCACCTTGGCAGGGGCACGGTTGATCTCATCTGCCAGGATGAAGTTGGAAAACACAGGACCCTTCTTCACGCTGAACTCGTGGTCCTTAGGATTGTAGATCATCGTACCGATCAGGTCGGCAGGGAGCAGGTCCGGCGTGAACTGTATACGCGAGAAACCCGCGTGAACAGCAGATGCCAGCGACTTGATGGAGAGGGTCTTGGCCAGGCCGGGCACACCCTCCAGGAGGATGTGGCCATTGGAGAGGACTGCGAGCAGCAGGCGCTCTACCATGTACTTCTGGCCTACGACTGCCTTGCCGAGCTCCATATTGAGTACATCTATAAAAGCGCTCTCGCGGTTGATACGATCATTCAGAGACGCGATGTCTACAGATGATGAGGATGGTGTGATTACTTCCATGTGCGTGTATCTTTTGGGAGAGCGAATTTAAGTTTTAACAGAACGGTGCGGTGTAAAAAGATGTTAAGCAAGGGGGTGCGTGCAACTGACCACCGGCCTACGGCAGCATACTGTACAGTTATCATAAGAATCGGTAACTTTGGGTAAAAGGGGGAATATGGATAAATCACAAATAGCAGAGCTTCATAAGCTACCGGTGGAAGAGAAGCTGCAGCTAGTACAAGAACTGTGGGATGATATCGCGCGCGACAATTCGCTGGAATCTATATCCAAAGAGCACAAGGAAATCCTAGACCAACGGATAGCAAAGATTAACAATGGTGAGGCAACTTTCAGGCCGTGGTCAGAGGTCAAAGCCAAGTATAAAAAGTGAAAGTGGAGTATCATGTTTCCATTCTATCAGAAGCGGAGATAGACCTGGATACGGCTTTTGTATGGTACGAAACACAGCAGATAGGTTTGGGGGATAAATTCATTGAGTCAGTAGACCAATCTATCGAGTCTATATCCAAGACACCTAAGATCTATCAGGAAGTGTATGAAGGCTACAGGCGGTGTGTGATCAAAAAGTTTCCTTATGGTATCTACTATCAGCTGCTCGCAGATATAGCTGAGATACGGGTGGTCGGTGTCGTTCATTTCAAAAGAGACCCTGACGACATCCAGAAAAGAATGTAAGCTACGGGTATGTCCGACTCAATACTATAGCCTACCATTTACCGTTATCCTCTATTACTCATTCCTTCTCCTATCTTTGCTCCGTGTCAAATTTCAAGCGAATAGTCAGCTATCTCAGGCCGTATACCGGGCTCGGTGCGCTTAACTTTTTTTTCAACGTACTGACAGCGGTGTTCTCGCTTTTCTCTGTGGTGATGGTCATCCCGCTGCTGCAGCTGATCTTCAATCAGGTGCCTGATGTGACAGAGAAACCGGCCCTCACAGCCAACGCCAACTCCATACTCGAATATATCAAGTATGTACTCTCTACAGAGAAGCGCATACATGGCCCGGCGCAGGCGCTGCTGGAGGTCTGCGTGGCGATCATCGTGGTTATCTTCCTGAAGAACTTCTTCCGCTACCTGGCCCTGCGGGTGCTGTCGCCGATACGTACAGGTGTGATGCGCGACCTCCGTAATGAGGTATTCGGCAAGCTGCTGAGCCTGCCGCTGAGCTACTACAGCCAGGAGCGCAAGGGCGACCTGATCACGCGCATGACGGACGATATCCGCGCGATAGACGGCTGGATATTCAGCATGCTGGAGGTGATCATCAGCGAGCCTGTCAATATCATCCTGTCGCTCACCTGGATGCTGATGCTGAGCGCCAAACTGACGCTCTTTGTCTTTGTGATGCTGGGTGTAGTGGGGCTGCTGATAGGCAGCATAGGCAAGACCCTCAAGCGCCAGTCGCAAAATATACAGGAGACGATAGGCCGCTTTATGTCTATAGTAGAGGAGAGCATCTCGGGGCTGCGCATCGTGCAGGCCTTTGGTGCGGAGGAGTATAAGAAGCGCCAGTTTGAGGAGACCAATGAGCTGCACTACCAGCAGGGTAATGCGATCAACCGCCGCTATGAGCTGAGTTCGCCGCTCACGGAGTTCCTCGCTATCGCGGTGTTTAGCCTCGTGCTGTGGTTTGGCGGCGGGCTGGTACTCCGGGGCGAGATGGAGGCAGCTACCTTTATCGGGTATATCGCCATGTTCTCCCTGCTTATACAACCGGCCAAGAGCTTCTCTACTGCCTTCTATAAGATCAATATCGGCCTGGCCTCATCCGAGCGGGTCTTTGAGATACTGGACGCGCCCAATACCATTGTAGAGGCCGCTGACGCGAAACCAGCGGCGCTCTTTAGCCAGTCTATCGTGTATAGGAATGTCTCCTTCCACTATCCGTCTAACGCGAACAGGCTGATCCTGAAAGGGATCGATCTGACCATCGCCAAAGGCAAAGTGATAGCCCTCGTGGGCCAAAGCGGCGCGGGTAAAACGACGCTGGCAGACCTGCTGCCACGCTTCTATGATGTGACGGGCGGTAGCATAGAGATAGATGGCACGGATGTGCGCCAGCTCAGGATAGCCGACCTGCGCGGCCTTTTTGGCGTGGTGAGCCAGGAGCCGATCCTCTTCAATGATACGGTGCGGAATAATATCCTCTTTGGCAAGGAGGGGATCAGCGATGAGCAAATACAAGATGCTGCCCGCGTGGCCAATGCGCACGACTACATAGCCCGCCTGCCGCAGGGTTATGATACGGTGATAGGCGACCGCGGGGGCCGCCTGAGTGGTGGCGAGCGCCAGCGCCTGACTATAGCCCGTGCCGTGCTAAAAGACCCGCCGGTGCTGATACTGGACGAGGCTACGTCCTCGCTGGACTCTGAGTCCGAGAGGCTGGTACAGGACGCCCTGTCTAATCTGATGAGGGGCCGCACCACGATCGTGATAGCGCACCGGCTGGCCACCATACAGAATGCCGATGAGATCATCGTAATGAGCGAGGGTCGCATAGCCGAGCGCGGTACGCACAGCACGCTGCTAAATGGCGGCGGGCTGTATGCGAAGCTGGTGGAGCTGCAGGCCTTTGAGTAACCAACCCCCTTTTTATTATAAAAACAAATGTGTTTTTTGTTGTTTTGTTTTCATGACAAATCTATGAGCCGTTCGTGATGAAAAAAGGCACGTTTAAAATAGGCTCTCGTTAAGGAAATACAAAAAAGTTTCGTTCGCCGATTTTCTCCTTCGTTTCATTTTAATAAGTGCTGAAGCCTGCAAATAGTGCGGGTTTCAGCGTTATCTTTGTATCAGGAAGCAGATGAAAATCAGTTGGCTGAAGAAAAAAGCTCGTTAGTTGTTTCGACCCTACCCTGCAAAATAAATTGGTCTACCCGCCGTCTTATTCCAAACAATCGGATTAGTACATATATAAAATAAAAGGAGAGAATTATGAAAAAGCTACTGATGATCCTCATCGCTGTGGGCCTGGTGGCCACCAACATGCAAGCGCAAGGCTGCGCAGACAAAGCCAAATTGCTGCCATCTACACAGGCGGTGCTCAATGCGGCTATCAACCATCCCGAGATCATGGTGATATCGGGCAAGCTGGTAGACGCGGAAACATATCAAACGATCAAGGATGCGAAGATCAACTTCGGCAAATTTGGTGATGAACTGGTAGCAGCCAGCCTGGACCAGGATGGCAACTATGCTGTGGCCCTCAATAAAGGCGCTATGGGCGAATCGGTACGCGTCATCTTTAAGATAGACGGATACCAAAAGTATATCGCCAAATCTATCAAGACCAACACGGCGCTGGTAGGGCTGGACCTCTACCTGAAAGCTGATGAAGCTAAGGAAGCTAGTGAGGTGAAATATGCCCTGAGCGATGATCCATTCAATAAACTGGTGATCAAGTTCTGATACAGACTTAATTTAGAGTTAATGGTTTGCAGAGTCCGCTACGGCGGACTTTGTTTTTTGGACCTCACCCATCTGTCCGCCTAGGGCTGTGATGCCTTGTATTTCTTCTTCCTTCAGGGAGGCTGGGGGGGGTGGGTAGTGAAGCCGTATAACCATACGGCTCAGTGGATAGTGAGACCTGGACATTTACTATGTCTCCGGAATACGATTTTGACCGTTCGGAAAAATGGCTAACTTTCATGCTAATAGAAAGTGACGTGAAGTTTGACGAAGAAATACTGGCCAGCCTCTCGAGTGACCTGCAGACCTGCCGGAGCTACATCCGCCAGGTGAGCCAGGGCATGCTGAAGGGCAACGTGAGCAAGTACCCGATCTTTGTGGTGACGCGGTCTGAGGCTGATATAGACCTCGGCCTGCCTATCATCAGCCGCGAGGAGATGGACCTGACCTGGGCCATCAATGCCTCCCACCTGGAGGACTTTGTACATCACGGCGTGGTGAGCGAGGAGAAGGTGCCTGACTTTATCCGAAACTATAAGAACCCCGATGAGTTCATGTGTGTCTTCCTGGCAGAGGAAGGGCTGATGAGCTTTATCTTCATGCCATATGAGCATCCGCAAAACCGACTGGATGTGAGCAAAGACCAGCTCAACTGACATGGGCCGAGTCAACAGATATAGTATTCCCCTTTTCTTCTTTCTAATGATCATAGCTGCCGCCGGCTATAGCAAAGGGGCAGGCGTGCGTATCAGAGTGGGTGCTGAGCGGATGACCGAGTACCTGCCTATGCTGCAGGGCAAACACGTGGCCCTGCTGGTAAACCAGACCAGCCGTGTAGGCAAGGCCCATCTGGCAGATACGCTCAAGGCGCTGGGTGCGGACATCCGCGTGATCTTTGCGCCGGAGCATGGCTTTCGCGGCGATGCGGATGCCGGGGCGCACGTGGCCAATACGACAGACAGCAAGACCGGCATACCCGTCGTTTCCCTCTACGGCAAGAAGCAGAAGCCCACGGCAGAAGACCTGAAAGATATAGATATAGTGGTCTATGATATACAGGACGTGGGCTGTAGGTTCTACACCTTTATCTCAACGCTGCACTACCTGATGGATGCCTGTGCTGCCTATGGCAAAAAGCTGATCGTGCTGGACAGGCCGGACCCCAATGGCTTCTATATAGACGGACCGGTGCTGGATCTCAGGTACCGCTCCTTTGTAGGGATAGATGCGCTGCCGGTAGTCTATGGCCTCACGCCAGGGGAATATGCACGCATGGCCAAAGGCGAACAGTGGACAGACAGCGCTGCCAGCCTGGACCTGACAGTGATCAGCTGCGCGGACTATGACCACAGCATGCGCTACCACCTGGCTGTAGCGCCCTCGCCCAATCTGAAAAATGACCGTGCGATCTTCCTCTATCCATCGCTGTGTTTCTTTGAGGGGACCAATGTGAGCGTGGGGCGTGGTACGCCGTGGCCCTTTGAGGTGATAGGATCTCCTGATGCGGCGCTGGATAGTGCTTTCAGCTTTACGCCAAAGAGTACCCCCGGCGCCACCGACCCGATGAATAAGGGCAAGCTCTGCATAGGCTATGACCTGCGCCACTACCGCAAAGACCTGAGCACAGAGATGCATGGGGTCAATGTGAGATACCTGCTCCGGATGTATGCGGTGGCAAAAGATAAGGCGAAGTTCTTCAGTAGTCCGGATTTCTTTGACAAGCTGGCTGGCACGGATGAGCTGCGCAAACAGATACTGGACGGCAAAACCGAGGCTGAGATCAAAGCCAGCTGGCAGCCGGCGCTGAAGGCATACAAAGAAATGCGCCAGAAGTATCTACTATATAAGGATAGCAAATAGAGGCCATGCTGCTCCGTATCAAAGTAAAGCCTAACTCCCGCACAGACGAGATCAGCCGGGAGGCGGATGGCACGATCCGTGTGAAGATCAAAGCCCCGCCTGTGGAGGGCAAAGCCAATAAGTACCTCATAGAATATATAGCTACCCGGCTGGGCATAGCGCCCTCGCGCGTGGTCCTGCTCAAAGGAACGGGCACAGCCTACAAGACACTCGAAATAGATGCAGAGGAGGCCTATGTGCTGCAAAAACTCGGTCTCTGAAGCTAAAGAGGTCGAAAAGGCCCCGGAATGTTTTGAAAAACTGGCAAAAAGTCTATATTTGCCGTCCCTCAAACAAGGTTGAGTAGCTCAGTTGGTAGAGCAATAGACTGAAAATCTATGTGTCGGGGGTTCAATTCCCTCCTCAACCACATCTCCAGAGTCATCATAGTATACTATGATGACTTTTTATTTTCAGGTGGTGCTACGTGCTGCGACTCTCTTGGAAACTAGGAATAAAGAAACTACACCACAGATTAGCACAGAGGCTGTCTGCACAATCCATATCAGCCAGCCAAAAGCAAAGCCCACTTCATATGATATGCCATATGCAGCCAGCACTAGTCCCACTGCAGCCGGATAGGCCCCGATGCCACCCTGAGCCACGATGAAAGCAATGGTACCAAAAAAGATGATGGCAAATCCGGAGGCCAGGTCTAGAGCGTATAGCTCTGGCAGAGACCTGTAGCAGATGAGAATGGAATAGGTATACAGCCACCAGAGTATTGCACTGTATAAGAAGAATAACCAAGGCCGCTCCATGCGAGCTATGGAAAGCAGGCCATGTAGCAGCCCTTTTACAAAACCAAGAATACGCACGATAAAAGAGTGACCCCGCATACGGCGTAGCAGCCAGAAAGCTACGAAAGCAAAGACGATAAGCACTAAGCCCAGCACTATAAAGACGAAGAGGGAAACACCAGCCAGGCGATCCAGTGAAATATGCGCGACCACCTTGTCCCTCAGGAGCTGAGTGAGCCTGGTGTAGTCTAGCGCGATGGCCAAAGCTCCGGCCAGGAACATACAGATGACATCTACTACCCGCTCCACTACCATGGTGCCGATAGATCTATCTACAGGAACACCATCTGTGCGCAGCAATAGGGTACAGCGCATCACCTCTCCGAGGCGTGGGAAAAGTAAGTTGCCGATGTTCATGACATTGATGCTATGATTCAGATTGATACGAGAGGGCTCGTAGCCTGTGGCCTGCAATAAGAGGCGCCAGCGCTCCGCACGCACTACATTGGCCACTACACCGAGCGCCGCGCTGACGAAGATCCAGATATAGGTGGTCCTGCTGAAGACACTGCGCACTACAGCTATATCTGCCGGTGTGAGCTGCCTGATGGTGATCCACACGATCAGTATCCCGAGGCCGAGGGAGGCGACCAGCTTCACGATATTGCCCAAGAGTTTTGACATGCTGCTAATATACAAGGTAGAGCGTGATAAAGCGGCACGAAGAAAACCCAGGTAGCTACCTAAAATCCCTTATATACATTTTGTGGCGACTAACACCGGAGAGACCAAAAGAATGGTCTTGTTAATTGATCAGACGAGGTGGGGTCGGGATCAGAGCATTTTGATTGAATTGTAGTTATCATTGTGCTATGAAGCGCAGGGTCGCATTGTTGATTATTATCGCCGTACCGGTTGCCCTCGGTATAGGCGAGCTGTTTTTGCGCCTGACGAGCCATCATCCGGGTGTATTCAATACGTCGGGAGGAGTAGAGCTGGTAGACAGCCTCATCGTTTACCGAAACTTTGTGACCGATGAATTTGGAATATACAAATTCAGCTCCTGGATATATGACTCCGTGCCAAAGTCCTTTGACTATGAGGCCGGAGAGATACAGCGTGCCTATGTGAGAGATAATGTAAGCCACGGAGACGGGGTGCTGGATGTGTACAGACAGTTTTACGATCTCGTGCATCCATCTGCCCCTCACACTATCAGGTACAAAGTGAGGCGCTGGATGGAAAAAAGCGATAGCCGGTCAGAGTTTGACTCCACCTATCATAAACTCAAATCGGGTAGTCAAGCTGACGAATGGAGCAAGGCTTTGCTTTATTATACAGAGCATCCTTTCAATGAGGAAGGTTACAGGAGCATACCATTCAGGCCCAGCCAGACCAGTCACATTAAAATATTGCTGATTGGTGATTCATTTGTATACGGGCTGTCTGCCAATCCATTTTATAACAGCTTTGCTGATATCCTGCTGGCGCGCGGATATGTAGTGTATAATACAGGCATACCGGGCACAGATCCC
Source organism: uncultured Chitinophagaceae bacterium (assembly GCA_964537475.1). GTDB lineage: Bacteria > Bacteroidota > Bacteroidia > Chitinophagales > LD1 > UBA1941. The sequence goes on from CAZIBY010000003.1 coordinate 407,986, forward strand.
GCCCAGTATGCTGCAATATGCCGCAAGTACGCAGCTTCGTTGCACCCCGACGTTGTCATTTTTTGCTTTTTCTCTGGCAATGATATCATGCTATATCCTCGGGAGCCCCGGGCGGATCAGCCACACGAATACCTGACAAACGCGGGAATGCTCGAGAGCTCTCCTCTAGGGCAGTTTCTGACGGCGGCCCAAGCTTACGACTTTTATCTCTCTATGGAAAAGATACCGAAGACGTCCACGTTTAATAAAGTATGTAGCCACTCATGTGTCCTGACGCTCATTTGGGGTGCGATGTACCAGCGCGGCTGGGTGGAGCATCCCGTCATAAAAGCTACTAACGATGCGCTCGTTGCTCGGAAAGATAGTAGTGAAGGGACAACAAAAAAATATATAGATGAGTGCAGGAATACTTGTGACAGCCTGTGTATACCATACGTATATACGGTCATACCAGACCGGTATTACCATGGCAATGCCCATAGGCAATTTTTCACAATCGATACGCCGGCAATAGATCACATATTCGGAGGTCGCAGATACAGCTACCCTGCACAGCTGAAAGAATCAGACTACAAGAGCTCCAATATTCACTTCAATAATTCCGGCTCAGCCAGGTTTGCAGATTTTCTCGACAGTTTGATCATAGCCAGTCTGGGCAAAAACAAATAGTGCATGACGAGCAGGATGTATTGTTCTTACGGCCACATAAAATCACTCTATGCCAATAATAAATATACAGAAGCTCTGGCAGAATAAGGCACTATGGGTGTTGTACATCCTATTAGGGCTGAAGCTCGCCCTTTCATTATATTTTGGTCAATCCTATTTTATAACTACGGCATATGTATATTCTCTGATCGGCCTGGTGAGCTATCTACTTCTCACAAAATACAAAGTGGCGACAAATATGCGGCTGATCGTTTTAGTGACGATCGCATCACTGTTTGCCGGCGAATTTTCCTTGCGCTATATTCTCAGGTATCCGCTCAGCTACGGCGAGCAATATGGCAATGGGTATATCATGGTGTATAGATATAATGAATGGAATAATATCCGCTTCTTATACCTGAAACACAGACACGACCGCTATACTCTGCAGTTTGATCCCGGCGAGATAAGAGATAATGACTGCGGAGACTACCGGTTTCAAAATGACACATGCAATGCACTAGGCTTCAGAGGGTCGCTGGCGGACAGTACCAAAGAGATCATTCTGGTCCTGGGCGATTCCTTTACGGAGGGAGCCGGCGCACCCGTGGATAGCAGCATACCGGCGCTGCTAAGAAGATATGTAAATGCTCATGACAGCGATATAGATGTGCTCAATGCAGGTGTGCCGGGGAATGATATTTTCTTTGACTGGCAGATGGTGCAAAAACTCAAGCAACGATACTGGATTAAGCAGTTGATATTTATAATGAATACAACGGATGTGAATGATGTAGCGGTCAGAGGTGGCAGTGAGAGATTTGATTCCAATGGCTCGCTACACTACAAGAAAGGCGCATGGTGGGAACCCATATATGCGGTCAGCTATATAGTCCGGCTATGTATGAATAATGCGCTACGACTAGACTATAACCTGATGACCGTGGCAGAGCAGCAAGCGGCGCAGCAGCAGGCTATCCGTGAAATCTGCAGCTTGACGGCAGATCAGATAGCACCCTGGGCGCGGGCGCATCACGTGCCTGCCACTATAGTGCTGCACCCTCTGATGCAAGACATGAGCAATACCTGGGATCGTGCCGGATACGATACCCTGCTGGGTAGCCTGAGAAAAGTGCCGGGCATAGAAGTGCTGGACTGCCGGCCGGCGCTGGCAGCCAAAGGAACACCGCAAACGCTGTATTGGCCACATGACCGGCATTTCCGGCCAGTGGGATATAGTATAATAGCCTCGACGATCATCACCGGTGGGTATCTAGATCTGGACACCGCTGGTACGGAGACCACCGCAGGCCGCCATATGCCATAAATCATCTTTTGGGCGAAATAATTTCTGCTACCTTTATGGGTAAATAGATGATATGAGGAGTGTCCTGAAAAATAAAGCGCTGGAAGAGGAGTTTCAAAAAAATGGCTACGTGGTCATCCCGTTTCTGGATAGCTCAGAGGTAGAGGCATTGAAGCAATCTTTTTTTGACCTACTGGCCCAGAGCGGAGGCAATATCACTGCCGGCGATACGGGTTTTGACATGCCCGAGATCACATATGATTTTACATTCATAGACAAAAGTCAGGCATATAAGGAGGCTGTGTACGAGACGATCACCAGAAAATTTGCCCCACACCTCTCTACCTGGCTCGCAGACTACCGCCCCATCATAGCCAACTATATACGCAAGCAACCGGCCCAGGGGGAGGTGCCACTGCACCAAAACTGGTCTTTTGCTGATGAGAAAAAGTGCTGTACTGTCTCTATCTGGTGTCCGCTGGTAGACGCTACCGTGGGAAATGGCACTCTGCAAGTGGTGCCGGGGAGCCATAAAAGATTTGGAGAGGTGCGAGGACCGATGGTGCCCTGGGAGCTGGAGAATATCAAAACGGAAATCATAGAAAAGTACCTGGTGCCGATAGAGATACCGGCAGGTCATGCCGTAGTACTGGATGATAGTATTGTCCACTATTCGGATATCAATAAGACGAAAGATCTGCGGCTGGCTATACAGCTCATCTGTATCCCCTCTGAGCTACCCTCCTGGCACTACCACATGAATAGAGCCGTGAGTGATGAAAAAGTAGACGTGCTGGAGGTAGACAAGGATTTCTATATGGCCTTTAACCCATGGAAGTTTCCGGAAAACAATAAAAAGGTAGGTGAGGTGACCTATAAGCACAACCTGCTGGATGAGGCCGCCTTTCGCAATCGGCTGCATGGACCTCGATTTGACGAACAAAAATCCAGACCGACATTTATCCAAAAGATCAGAGAAGCAATACTGGGGTGATGTAGTATATGAGGGTATTCAAAGATATAGAGCTGCAGGATAAGCTGGACCGGGAGGGATATGTAAAGATACAGCTGGCAGAGAGGAGCATGATAGATAGGCTGGCCACTCTGTACAGAGAGGTACAGCCAGAGTCCTACCCGGGTTTCTCGTCTACCATCTACACCCCGGACAGGGAGCTGAAAAAAAAGACCAGCTCCACTATATACTCAGAGATCGACACTGCAGTGAGAGCACAGCTGGATAGTTTTAGGCCGTTGGGCTGCAGCTTCCTGTGCAAGACTCCGGGTCCCAATAGTTTACTGCCTACTCATCAGGACTGGACTGTCGTAGATGAATCGAAATATGCCTCACTGACCATCTGGATGCCGCTCATAGATACAAATGAGCAAAACGGAGCACTAAGAGTACTGCCTGGCAGCCACTTGTTCTCCCGTGTGCTCCGCAGTCCTACATTGCCGGGCGTATTTCAGCAGATCAGCACAGAGCTATATGAGGCCATGATAAGCCTGGATGTAAAAGCCGGTGAAGCCATAGTGTTTAACCAGGCTCTCATACATGCCTCGGGCCCCAATATGTCTGAGAATGACCGTGTGATCGCCACGTACGGTCTGGTGCCTGAGGCCGCTGAGCTCTGCTTCTATCACAGAGAACCTGATGGCCGGGTGTCAAAATATAAGATACAGGATGATTTTTTTATCACTTATAACCAGATCGGAAGCGCACCTGAGTACGGAGAAAAAATGGAGACATTTGACTACAGTTGGCGGGACTGGACATCTGCTGATCTCAAGGCGGCGCTACAAATGCAGGCAAACCAAAAACTCGTATCAAAGATGAAGCGACTTTTCAAAGATGACGACATACAGAGTTTTTTTAATAAAAACGGCTATGCCAAATTTCAGATACTAGGTGAGGAGGAGATCCGGATCCTGCATGACTACTACTACGACCAGGGACTGAAAGACCAGACCGGCCGCGGTTTTAGTATGAGCATGGAGGATCAGGACAAAGAAAAGGTAGCACGTATCAGGCAAAAGATATATGACGTAGCTCTGCCCAAAGCGATGAGCCATCTCACCGGGGCCAAAGCCATAGCTGGCAGCTATGTAGTGAAAGACCCCAATCCACACTGTATCGTACCTCCGCACCAGGATTGGTCTTTTGTGGATCATGAGGGGGAGTACTACTCCGTGACCTGCTGGATACCGCTACTAGATGTAAACTGGCAAAACGGATGCATGGGTGTGATCAAAGGCAGCCATGTGATGCTGCACAATACCAGGATGTCTCCATCACCTCAGGTACCTACGCCACTGGAGGAGCATCAGTTCTCCCTCTTCCCATACCTGGATATGATAGAGATGAAGGCCGGCGAGGCGCTGATATTTGACCACCGGACTTTTCATGCCTCTATACCCAACGTGACAGACCGGGCGCGGGTAGCCATAGGACTGGGTTTCACGCAGGATGATGCAGTTATCTGTCACTATACCCTAAAGGGAAACGGCAAAAAAGACACCTTGCTCAAATACTACGTAGACGATGCATTCCTGCTGAAGTATGACAATGCACTACTATCCAGGATGTACGACAGCCACACTCCTATCACAGGATATGAAGTAGCTGCAGAGCTGCCATTTGTCAATATCAAACCAACAATGGAAGAACTGGAGGCGATGGTCAGGCAGGCAGGCAATTCGTTTAACACCGAACTGGCTACATATATGGCCAATCTCTTTGGTACTGCGGCCGGTGAGCCGGAGGATAAGCCTCAGGCAGACGTACCCGAGCCGGCAGCCCCCGAGCCGATAGAGCCTGCACCAAACCTGAAAAAGCGGCAAAAAAGTTTTCTGGAGGTATATACGCCGATGAACATACTGCGCGAGATAAAGTACAGACTGGTAGGCAGCTAATTTTATAATCAAACCAGCACGATATGTTTGAGTTTCCCGAGAAAATGAAACGAGTATTCAAGGACTCCGCACTCCAGGAAGAATTTGAACGCGAAGGATTCATCATTGTAGATTTCTACAGCCCGGAGGAGATCCGTGAGGCTACAGACCTCTACTATCGCGTACGACCTGTGGCTGAGCAAGGTTTTTATCCCAGTACTTTCTCCTCTGACAAAAACTATAGGATACAGGCAGACAATGGTATCAAGAAAATATGTGAGCGCTCCATCGAAAAGTATTTGATGGATATCAAGGTAGTGTGCGGTTCATTTATAGTGAAAACTCCGGGGCCCGAAAGTGGGATGAGCGTCCATCAGGATATGTCTCTGATAGATGAAAGCCGCTTTACGGGCATTAATATCTGGGTGCCGCTCGTAGACCTGACGGTAAATAACGGGACATTGTTTATTCTGCCCAAAAGCCACAGGCTGTTTCCGACCTATAGGGGCAGTAGTATTCCTGAGTTTTTTGATGGCGTGATGGCGGAGCTGATTGACTTTTTGGAGCCGGTCATCATCAGGGCAGGGCAGGCTGTGATATTTGATCAGAGCATCATCCATTATTCTCCGCCTAATTATTCAGAAGATATCCGTATAGTGACCAATACTTATTTCACCCATCGGGATACTGAATACCGCACATACTACTGGGATAAAAATAACCATGTGGGCTGCGTAGAGGCCTTTGCACAGGATGACAGCTTTATGACCGACTATGAGCAGTTTGGAGATAATATCAGAGACAGGCCTAAAGTAGGCACCTCATTAGGGTTGGTTTCATATGATTTTCCCAAAGTAGACGTCCGGTTTTTTGAGGAGAGGTATAAGCGGACCGGAGCGATAGATATGATAGCTGCGGCAGCTCCGCTGGTGCGTAGCGAAACTCAGCCTGCCATGGAGTCCGGCCAGGCAGCACAGGTCAGGCAGAGCAAGAGTATTTTCAGACGGATAAAAGAATTTATAACCTGATGGCGCCACAAATTTTTAAAAACGAGACGCATCAAAAAATCTTTGACAAGCAGGGATTTATTGTCTTGCCATTTTTGCATGCGGAGGAGGTGGCTCATCTGGATAGCATATTTGACCAGCTGCATCCTGACCTGCACGCTGGTGGTTTTTACAGCGGGGTGTATACCAGTGATGAGGATTACAAAGTGAAAGCCAGCGAGGAAATCGTGAAGGTTTTCTCAAGGGCATATGAAGAGCTTTTTATAGACTACACTCCTTTTGGCGGCTCATTTTTGTACAAAGTACCCGGTGCCAACAGCGCTCTGCCGGTCCATCAGGACTGGACGATAGTGGATGAAAGTAAAAATGTAGCACTCAACTGCTGGGTACCGCTGTGTGATGTGACCATGGCAAACGGCCCCATCATGGTCATGCCGGGTAGCCAGTTTGACCGATTCAATGTAGTGAGGTCGCCCACGCTGCCTTTTTTCTTCAGCGGAGATGACGATATGGTAGTAGAGCAGCTGATCCCTATGGAGGTGCAGGCTGGTACTGCAGTCATACTCAATCAAAGTGTAATACACTACTCACCGCCCAATAACACCGACAAAGTGCGCAAGGCCATCACTGCCGGCGTCAAGACTAAAGACGCGCAGATGTACTTTCACTATAATGTACCGGGAGAAAATATGCTAGAAGTTTTCGAAGTCCCTGACGACTTTTTTCTCCGGTTCCGAAACTTTATACAAGATATAGGCCAGCGCCCCTATTTTGGCAAAAGTATAGGGCATCTGCCATACGTGCTGCCTCAACTAAGAGGTGACATGCTGAAAGAGAAGCTCCGCGAAATGAAAACTACAGCAGGATTTGAAATGAAGGAGTACAATGCGCCTGCCATAGATGACCTACCCGCACCAAGAGGAAGGTCATTTCTGAGGCGGATTGTTGATTTTTTTCAGAACTAGTAGTACGCAAATCATATGCTCTTTGATCAGCAGCCCACCATCATCACAGGATCGCCAAAGTCCCTGCGAGCTTACACCAGGTCTCTGATCGGGTTTTCGGAGCTTATATGGATATTGGCATCTCAGGAGATCAAAAACATGTATGCCCAGACCTATTTTGGCCTACTCTGGGCGATTATAAGACCGCTGTTTACTTTAGGCGTCTTTACGGTGATATTCCGCTACTTCCTTCATGTGCAGACCGCAGCCCCATATTATCTTTTTGCATTTGCGGGTATGATAGCTTGGAACTACTTTTCGCAGATAGCAATCTCTGGATCTACTGCTGTGGTGCAAAAGCAGATGCTGGTACGCAAGATGTACTTTCCCAAGCTAATCTTACCCCTGTCCAAGGTAATAGTATGCAGTATAGAGGCGGGGATATCTCTGATTATTCTTCTGGTCATGATCATCATATCCGGCCAGCATATCAGTCTGGCGATACTGGCATTACCGCTTTTTATTCTTCTCACCGCGCTGTGCGGATTTACTATCGCAGTTTGGATGAATGCGCTCAATGTGAGATTTCGCGATCTCAACCAGATAGTACCAGCCATCATTGGTATGGCCATCTGGGTCACCCCGGTCTTTTACCCCAGTACCATAGTACCATCGGCATATTCTGTTTTCGTCTATAGCAATCCTATGGCGGCAGTCATAAAAGGCTACCGCTACGCGCTACTGGGAGAGCCATTTCCCGAGGCACCCTACTGGGCAGGGGTGGGTGTCATTTTCCTCTTGTGTATTTGGGGGATTTCATACTTTATCGGAATAGAGAATGAAATCGCAGATACGATCTAGCCGGCATAGGTAATGATAGGAAAAACTTATAGTTTTAAGACATAAAATGGAGTTTTTAAAAGAGTTTTGGGCCTTCCTAAAAGTGAGGAAGAAATGGTGGCTGCTTCCTATCATTATTATCCTGTTACTGATGGGGGTTTTGATAGTAGTCGGAGGGCATAGTGCTGCAGCTCCATTTATCTACACGGTATTCTAATCTCCGACCGGCAGGCTGATGAAAAAAACCAGTATTTCAAAATTTATTCTACTATCTGTCTTGCTCTGCATATTTTGCGTTTGCACTTTGTGTCTAACGGAGGTTTGTCTCAAGGCAAAAAAGAATGACCAGCTACTAGATCAGCTATCTGAAAGGCAATTTATCTTTCTACAAAACCTGACCCCAAATTCTACCCCCTATTTTCGGCCAGAGAGAGGGGAGGTGCCGGACTCATTTCATCTCGACATCAAAGATTACCAGAGCATTACGGACTCTTCTGGTTTTATTGTGACGGCACGCAACACAGCTCACCCAGACCTGAAATTCGTCTTCCTCGGAGGGTCGGCTGTCCAGTGCTTGTATGCAGAAGATAGCGAAAGAATACCCGAGGCAGTCACGAGACTGGTAGAAAGACGATCTCATCTAAAAATCAACTGCTGGAATAGTGCAGCAGGAGGGACTAACTCATATCATACACTGAATGTGCTGGATAATCTTGTTTTAGATTTGAAACCCGATTATGCTTTTTTCTACGGCAATATCAATGATATAGCGACGCTGATTCACTACGGATCATATAGAAATCACAACCCCAGGTGGGCCAAGGTGACTACAATAGACGATTTCAGAGGTCGGCGGGTGCCAGATTCTCATGCGTTGCTGCCCTACACTGCTGCTGCTATCCGATCTCTGCTGCGTAAGGATACAGCCGGAGACGACTTTGCAGATGTAAGAAAGCAAACAATTATATTAGACACAGGAGTGATCTTGCCGCCTATCCGCACCGTCTATCGGACTATGATAGCCACCTGCAAAGCAAACAATATCAAACCCGTCATAATCACGCAGGTCAATTGCTTCAAGCGCCTGCCATATGCCTGGGTAGTAAAGAATATGCCCAGGTTTAAAATCGCACAGCAAGACTATACGGCATTCCTGCAGCTCTTGGATGAGTATAATCAGGTTTTGATCCAGATAGGTCATGAGCAGGGTGCGCAGGTTATTATTTTGCCGGATAGGGAGGCGACGCTTGGAGACTTTTATGATGCCAGCCATTTCAATAGCATGGGAGCGCACAAGTTTTCTGCTATCATAGCAAAGCTGTTTATCGATCAATCCGGCTCACCGCCGGCAGCTCAAAAAATCAACGAACCGTAAGATGAGGCCATAGGCAATACGTACTTTGTTTTGTACTTTCATAAGGTCATGATATCCAGCATCAAAACGTACCTGAATAAATACCTGGGCGCAACTCCGCAGGTCATTCCTTATACCTTTTTTAAGGATGAGCGCATAGCTGCGGGTGTATACGAGGATGGATATTATATATCCGATTTTGCATCTGCTGATCAGTGCCGACAGATAGTGGAGATCTATGAGCGCCTACATGTCCACCGGGGCGAGGATAGCGGCGCTTTTTTTGGTGAAATCTCCAAATCGATCCATGAGGCGCTGATGCCTATACTGTCAGAGTCACTGGACCGCTACTTTGCAGATTATAGAAGTATGGTTAACGCCTTTGTGATAAAAACCCCGGGGCAAAGTGGACGAGTACCGATCCACCAGGATAGCGCATCTGTAGATGAGACTCTTTTTTCAAATATCAATGTCTGGCTGACTCTGCAGGATACCACAGAGGATAATGGAGCACTATATGTGGTACCTCGTAGCCACCATATTTTTACCCCGTATCGGGCGGCCACGATCACTCCATATATATCATCTATCGAAAACTCTCTCCAAGCGTATTTCACTCCTCTCTACCTTAAGGCGGGACAGGCATTGATCTTTGACTCGCGTATGTTTCACTACTCTCCGCCTAACCTGTCTGGCAAAAAGCGCATCATCTCTATATGCAAAATCTGTAGTGACAAAGCCGATGTAATAGCATACTACCGTGATCCTAATGTGCCGGGGGCTCCCATAGAGATGTGGCACTGCCCACCGGACCATCTGCACTATGGCGAAAATCATAATGACACTATAAGACCCCAGAAAAGCTCTTTGGTAAGGTACATACATAATGATGTTACGCCTATGAGCCACAAAGAATTTGAGAAACGCAGAATCGCTGCAGGCATATTGCCTACCTTTGATTTGACAAAATAATGATCACCCTCAGATAGAATATGCTCGACCAGATTATAAAGTTTTTTAATCGCAAGAAAGCAGCAGTAACATATAAAATAGCGCCACAAACTATTTTCCAAGACTCTTCTTTGGCTGCCAAACTATACGAAGAAGGATTTGCTGTGGTAGATTTTTTAAACACATCAGATATTGCGTCGCTTTCAGAGGTTTTTGTGAGGCACTACACAGACAGGACGTCTCCAGATGGAGCATTTGTAGGCGTCATCTCTCAAGCGGTCCATGATGATATGGACAAAGTGTTAAAACCCAAAATGAATGAATGGTTTTTAGACTATATGAATATCAATGCTTTTGTAGCAAAGGTGCCTGGCCGAGGCAGTCATGTGCCCCTGCATCAAGACGTGGCGGCTATAGATGAAAACAAATATTCCTCTGTCAATGTGTGGATGGCGCTGCAAGATGTCACCGCAGAAAACGGACCTTTATATCTGGTACCCAGGAGCCATCATATTTTCTTTCCATACAGGTGTAGCAATATAGATGCCTATACAAAAAATATAGAAAGCACGATAGGGTCATATTTTATGCCGGTTTACCTCAAGGCTGGTCAGGCGTTGATATTTGACTCGAGGCTATTCCATTTTTCGCCCCCTAACCTAACTAATAATATCAGGGTTATAGCAAATTGCAGGATATTTCCCCAAAAGGCAAAAATGCTCGCCTACTACCGTGACCGAGATTTCACAGATCCACGTATAGAGGTATGGCAGTGCCAGGACGACTACCTGATATATAAAAACAGCTATGATGAAACCCGGCGGCCACCCAATGCAAAACTGGAAGGCTATATCGATGTAGACACAGCTCCGATCTCTACCGAGGAATTTGAGCGAAGACGCCAAGAACTAAGAATCGAGCAGCAGCCTGATGCAGAGCTTATTAACAAAAAACTTATAGAGATTTTACAGCGCCCTTTTGCTGTAGGATATAAAGAAAAGTCTCCTTAAATTGCATATCTGCAGGTTTTAATGGTTAAATAGTGTTGATTCATGGTTTCGTTTTCTCCGCTCCTGAGAAGGAACAGAAGGCTTGTCTTCATTTTTTTCGTGATCGTCATTTCGATGCTTTATTATCATCCCGTATACAGCTATCTGAGGGCTAGAGGCAGGGGGCTGCCGGTGATGGATGATAATGCTGGCCTTATGGCATCATCCGATGCTTCAGGGCGAAACCATTTCTACTCCCGGGATGCCAATGGATATATGATATACAACGGCTATCAGGATGTAGTGGTCGACGGAAAATTGAGACATATACCATCCGGCAAAATACAACGTATAGATACGGACGGTACCATTTTTACCGTAGGTCTGGAGCCAGAGGATGGTCAGAACGGCGCTACAATGTCGGGCGTGTTTCGCTACAATCCCAGGACTGATGCCAGAAGCGGTCTGGCTAACAGGAATGACGGACTGCGTATGTTTAATAACCAAAACCGCATCTATATGTCGGATAGCAATGTGGCCTTCGAACTTTTTCCAAGCACAAGAAATGACGCCGTGGTACATCAACCCACAGCGTTTTTCTACCCTGACAGCAATGGAGAACTGCGAGTGGCTCCGATATCAAAGATGAAAGGGGTGTCAGGCACGGCGAAATTCATATGTCCAGCTAAAAACCAAGGTGGTAAAAATACGTATACGGTGACGCACAAGGCTGGATTTGCATCCTATAAGGTGTGGATCACCCCCGGCAATGAAAGTGCGGCTGTCCCTTACTATATAAACAACAAAACGGATACTACTTTTGACATAACCTTCATGTCTCGTCCTACAGCCAGTTCTTACAATATCGTCTTTGATTGGATGATAAACTAGTATATCAGGGCTATGCCAATGTTTGAAAGGATAAAAAATTATTTTGCTCCCAATACTTCACCGCCACAGTTCCACCCGGCTGTATGTAATGTTTTTAAGGACAAAGATATATCGGACAAAATATATACGGAGGGCTATTACATCGTAAACCTATTGGACGATGCTCAACAGGCCGAGCTGCTTTCTCTATACGCTCAGGAGCAGCACTATGAGGACAACGGGGATGGAGCTTTCGTAGACGTGATGTCAGAGCGTACAAATCAGGAGATCAGCAGAATTATCGACCCCTCTTTAAAGAAGTGGCTGACGAACTATAAGATTGTGGCGAGCACCTTTGTAGTCAAGACACCGGGTGATGATGGCACCGTGCCCGCCCACCAGGATGGCACTACTACAGATGAGCTACGCTATACTACCCTGAATGTATGGATACCACTGCAAACTATAGACGCTAGCAACGGAGGGCTACACATAGTGCCCCGCAGCCACCATATCAGCGTGCCGTACAGGTGTGCTACTATAGAGCCCTATATCAAAGCTGCGGAGCAAGCACTCGCCCCCTACTTCGTACCAGTGTATATGAGGCCGGGACAGGCTCTCATTTTTGACTCCAGAATGTTTCACTATTCGCCTACCAATAAATCCGCGCAGGACCGAATCGCATCCGTTTCTCGTATCTTTCCTTTTGAGGCTGATTTTATCATGTGCTATAAGGATAAGATCACGCCGGGTGAACCAATAGAAATCTGGCGCTGCCCTGATAACCATTTAATCAAAAGTAACTATAGCCATAACCAGGCCATGCGTCCGAAAGGCTGCACACTGATAGATAAAAGATACATGGATACAACTCCTATCTCCCTCCCGGCACTAAAAGAGGCGTTGAAAAAACTGAGGATAGAGCCTCATCAACCAGCTATCAAATCTGAGTAAGCCTCCACAAAAAAGTAGGTACAATTTTAATGGGGATACGCTTTAAGATGATAATCTGCTCCGGGATAGAGGACCTGATCTGAAAAACCAATACATCTGAGACGCGCTGCAGCTGATAGGGGTCCAGAGAGGCCTCAAGGTGTATCTTGTATATGCCTATGGTCAGGAGCTGTGCAGGTACCTGACAGGTATACCTAAAAACTCCAGTCCGACCATATGCCAGCTCAGGGGTGTCTCCGTGAAATCTATTGGCGGTGATAAGGAGGGTGGTATTATAACTATCCGTCAGGATCACAGAGAATCCCACTTCACTGTCTGCGGTCAGCTTCTCGCACTCTATAGTAATCGTAAATGGCAGATTGTAATCTATCTCAGGATCGGGTGCCTTCTGTCCTTCATGGTGTATAGATACGGACCGGAGTCTATAGTGTGGTGTCTGTGGCGCATCTGATGATGACCAGGCGCTAATCGCTTTGAGCTGCGTCTGCGTACTCTCCCCGGAGTTTATCTGATTTGCCTCCATATAGGCAGAGATCACCTCATTCGTATTGCCCTGCATTTTTATTACTCCTTTTTCCAGCCAGAGACATTTCTTGCAAACCCTCATTATATCATCCATATTATGAGAGGCGAGAATCACCGTAGCAGAGCTTTTAATAATCTGACTCATTTTTTCGTAGCTTTTCTGCATAAAAGAGCTGTCACCTACGGAGAAAATCTCATCCAGTAGCAAAATGTCCAGATCACAAAAAAGAGCTATGGAAAGGGCAAGCCGGAGATACATACCATTGGAGTAGTTTTTTACCGGCTCATCTATAAACTCGCCGAGTTCTGAAAAATCAATGATCTGAGCGATATTCTTACTGATAGTTGCCTTTTTGAGACCGAGCATCACTGTACCGTAGAGGTAGATATTCTCACGGCCACTGAGGTCAGGATGAAAACCTGACCCGATATCTATGATCGGTATCATGCGACCATAATGCGTGACGGTACCAGAGCTAGGAGCTGTAGATTGGCTCAGAATTTTTAGAAGTGTGGTTTTTCCCGAACCGTTAGAGCCAATTATACCTAGTGTGTCTCCCTTTTCTAGTGTGAAAGACACCTCACTCAGCGCCCAGAAGTGATCAGGGCCATCCTGACCCTGCAGCAGGTGATGGTGGTTTCGGAAGTAGTATTTTTTGGAAATACCATCAACCTTGATTATAGGCGGATTGCTCATTTTATCATCGTGTTATCCCATAGATACTTCAATATAGAGGCAGCTCAGGTCTGGCTCTCCGTTATTGTTTTTCTTTGAGCTTTTTTGTATCTATGTTAGCACTAAAATAACATTGTCCCCGGTTTTCATCTATAATCTTTCTTGTCCTACTTGATACAAATTATTTCACCATCCAAGCATCAATTATGATTACCAAACTACTTGAACAACTGGGGCTTAACAAAAGCAGTAAAGACACCACGCAAAGTACCCAAGTGCATGAACATATAGCTAGCCATAGCTCTCAACCAGAACACACCGAAAAAGAGGCGGACTCCAGTCTTTATGATTTTAAAGAGGTGACGATGGAGGACATGCAAAAGCGCACAGATGCAATAAACGACATGTATACCGGCAAAGCGGATGGTTTTCTAATACGCAATGTAATCACGCAAGATCAAGTGAAAACGCTGCTAGCCAATATAGAGGAACTGCGGAAAAACGTGAATCAACTCACTAATGTGCCCGAAGGCTTCAACTATCCTACCGTTTTTGCTGAATACTCTATAAGGCTCAATAAAATGAGCGAGGAACAGCAGGCCAGTGAAATCAAAAAGTATTTTGAGGGTAATGAAAAATATAATCAGGACTTTGCCCAACGATTTGGGGTTGATCTGCCTGCTTTTGTCACCGGATTTCTCAGTAAGCTAGCGGGAGGGCGAAAGGTAGAGGTGCCTAAGGGGGTAGATGAAAAAGGCAGTTATTTATTTGCTACTGTACGGTATCTAGTCCCATATCAAGGACTAATGAGCGTACATTGCGGCAATTATTTCGGACAGACTTTTGAGAAGTTTTACCAGCATCTGATGACTAAAGTGGCCACAAAGGACCAAATGAGTTATTTTATCATGCTACAGGAGCCAGATGAGGGTGGAGAGTTGTCGTTATTCAATTTCAGGTGGGAGGATGGTCAAACTAAAGTGGATTCTGCCGAGGATAATGAAGTGATACAGCCTGATGGAAGCAAAGTCTATGTCCAGACGGATCCTAGAATACGCAAAAATAAACTGAGGCCGCATGCTGGAGATATGATCCTTTTTCAGGGTGGGAATATTTGGCATAGGGTAGAGCGTATCAAAGGTACTAAACCACGCATCACACTAGGCGGCTTCCTCAGCCTGTCTCATGATGGCAGCAAAGTTTACTATTGGAGCTAATGGGTTACAATAGCTTTTTGTACAAGTCCTCAAAATCGGTGCAGGAAACCGGTGTGAAATCTGCTACAACGGATATTTGTGTTTTCTGAGCCGTAGGAGGCAGGCCGGCAGAATCTTCAAAAAATGAATGGAACTGCTGCACATAATCGGGGGGAACCAGATATGCATCCAGCGTATTGGCTTCAGCCGATGGTGCATACATCAGCAATTGGGCCTCATCTGGTATGATCGTAGCTACGATAGACGGTCTGTCTTTATCACTTTTATTGGCAGCGCTACGGTGCAACATGGCCTGATTAAAAATTATGGCCTCGCCGGCCCGGACCGGGTAAGGGGTGTAATAGTCATCCATACTGTGACCGAGCTGGCTATATACGGATGGCAGCGCAGTATGGCGATAAGTAGGCCCAATATGATGGCTACGACGCAGCACAGAGATTGGTCCATTTTCGTGGCCTACATCCACTAGCGGTATCCACAAACCATAAGAAGCGTATCTTGATTCGTCTACCACGGTCCAATCTTGATGCACACCGAGATCGCTGTAAGGGTTTGCCTTTTTGATCTGCATAGCAGCTGTCACCCATGTATAATTCTTTAGGATCAAATCGCAAAAGGGCAGGAGGATCTCTTTAATTTTACTTTCTATAAGGGCCTTATAGCCAATGTCAGCGGAGTGCACGCTGACATAAAATCCCGGCAAAGGTCCATCAGGAGAGATAGGATGCATCTCTCTATACAGTGCATACAACTCAGATAAGGCTGTACTGGTCAGGAGGGGCAATGAGATTATTCCCTCACGATCCAGTTCCTTTTGCAGTCCGGTATCTTTGAGTATCGGCGGTGGGATAATATTTAATATACGAAGTGGCACTGGTTACCCTTTTACGATGTGAGGAAGTATGTCATCCATTGTTATTTTCTTTTGCTTGTATGGCGGATGTACTTCTTTTATACCACCTGCTGGTCCCCGCAGATTGGTATCAGACAGCAAATCATCATAATAATAGTTGAAATCATCTGGTGGTTCGTATATCTCCAATGGGCTATCTACATCTCTCTGAAAGCAAATGCGTAAGGCCGCCCCTGATGGCAGCAGGCTAAATGTACAGATGACTCGATCTGTACCAGTCATATTAGGACCGGATCCATGCACCGTCTTATGGTAAAAAACGATGGCATCGCCAGCCCGAGCGGGGAGAAATGTCTTGTAGTCGCTTAGCGCTTCCGATACCTGACTGAAATCCGGAAGCAGAGCACCACCACCTCTCAGAGGCATATCCATTTTGTGGCTACCCTTGATCACCCATAGTGCGCCATTGGCTGTAGTGGTGTCTTCCAAGGGGATCCAGACATTTAGTGATTCGTATTTCTCCTCGTCCACTACGCTCCAGTCATTATGCATAGCAAAATCAGCATCTGTGTGTGCCTGCTTTATAATGAAAATATTATTGAGACGTCTGCTCGCAGTGAAATGCCTGTCGTAAGCAGCCTGGAGACGACTTAAGATCCCATCCTGTATGGATCTTTTGAAGATGTGGTCCTTATGCCAAAGGGTCATATGCATTCCTTGAGTAAAGGGAAGGTCGTATGCATTGCGTATCGAATTATAAAAATCCCTTATAGACTCTAGCTCCTTAGGCAAAAGAAAGGGAAATACAACCGCCCCATCAGACCTGAGCAGAGAGAGGTGGTCCCTATTTTTAAGCATTTCATCCATGACTAAGACCAGTAGTAAATATCCTTATTTGACTTAGAAAAACCAATAAACCCGCCCATGGTGACACGCATACGAGCTCCATATACCTCCTCTATACGGTGGTACATCTGACCACCAGCAAACACAACAAGATCTCCTTCCCGAAGCTCAATTTGCGCCCGGTACAGCTCTTCGGGGCGCCCGGCATATAGGCGACGGCCATCATCCAGTATAATGGACTGCTCCTCTATATTAAACTGTTTGGCTACGTCCCATGTGACATTAAAAATGCTTAGCTGGCCACCATGCTCAGGAGCTTGTAGAACAGTAAAGAAGCTAAGCTGGTTTTTCACCTCTGCCACATCGCTCAAGAGCCCGTAAAACTCAGGGGCAAATCCGCTAAACATATTATCGCAGTGCAGGTTGATGTGATTCTTTTCTGGCAGTATGATGCGTATGGTAAACGGCAAGTAACTACCGTAGTCGTCTACATCAAGAATGCGTGCGCGGTGACCATTGTTCAGCCGGGTCAAAATATCGGTAAAACGCCTCTCTACATCTATACCAAAGCTTGCTGCGAATTGGTTTCTAAAGGCCTTGGCATCAGAAAAATACTGCCTGAGGTGCTGATCAAACTCCGGTGCAGACCTATCAAGACTGGCAAAGGAGAACGGATAGGTTTTGCTGTTTTTCAAAAACGGAGGCGTATTTGCTTCGTCATTAAAAAGTTGCTGCAATACTGTAGAGATCTCCGACGGATTTAAAAAATTCCGGATCACGATGACATCAGTATAAAGATTTCTGACCGCATCTATATTCCCAAGCCCGGATCCTACCTGATCCGGAACTGACAGCTCTATCACCCTTATAGGATCGGTATAGCGCCTATGTTGACCTTTATCTGTGATATACTCCGTCATTGCACGTATGCCGTTATGTTTTTTACGCCTTCTATCTTACTGCCTTGTTATCCATCACGCTCTCGTAGCACCTCCATCTATCTATGAAGGGTTTGATGTCTCCTATACCAACCATTTTGAGGTCTTTACCGCTTTTTATAAAATCGGCATGAAGCAATATTGGGTTTTTATCATTGACCCGGACTATACATGTGACGTTTTGGCCGCTGTCTCTGATCTCCAGCATGTCGGCTCTCATTTGTAGTATAGTCAGGAATAACCTGGACAAAACTTCCTGCACGCGAATGTTCCCTCGAGTCGCCACCTGTGAGGAATCTATCGGGAGCTGTCTCGACACGTTGCTGACGAGGGCCTCCGTCAGCTGCGGAGTGTTCCTCTGGTCGGAACCACTCATTGATCTCACTAGGGCCTGACGTACCATCTGATCCCGATCAAAGTAGGTCCTCAGCCATACAGCATACGAAAACGATAAAATAGCCAATACGATGGCTATCGTATACGAAGTAGCGAGAGTGTATTTTTGCTGCATAAGGCGACACGGGTCAAACAGGCTCAGATAGAATATTCATAGAGTGGCGGATATTCATCAATGCAGGTATAAATGTCTGTCCGACGCCATTGGCGGCAGCGTATGTCATGAAATCATACATGGACTTATTCTCTTTTTGCACGGCTGTACGTACTATCGTACCACGGTCTGGGCGGGCCGTGCAGTCTTTATAAAACTTCGTATTGGTGATAAGAAAGTCTTCACTCTGGCTATATATCTCTATCGGGCTATCTGGTGCAGCCTCGTCTCTGTAGCATACTTCCAGCCCAGCTTCTACAGGGAATAGTCCACTCATTACAACCACCCTATCCACATCAGATGTGTTGAGGTGGGAATAGTGTACGAGCCTGTTGTCAAACATAAATATATCTCCAGCTGATAGCTCAATGGGCACCAGATAGGTCCTCAGCAGGTCTTCGTACGCTTGAAAAGGCGAAGCAAAGGATATGCCTCTGTACGGATAAAAAAAACGGTGTGACTGCGGTATCACACATAATGTGCCATTTTGAAGGCTGGTATCCTGCAATGGTATCCACAGGCTCAAGGGGGAGTATTGCAACTCGTCCAGACCACTGGAGTCCTGATGAAGGGTAAATTCGCTTTTGGGCCCAGGCACTTTTATGATAAAAGAATTTATCACGGACTTATACCCCTCAAAAAGGGTATCATATACCGGATATAATATGCTGCCAATGGATTCATGCACTCTCTGGCGATAGTTTATATCATCTGAGTACAAACTATAAAAATTGCCCCCTTCAGGAGCATTAAACTTATGCCATTCCGAATAGAATGATTTCAGGGCGGTCAGTTTATCCTTGCCGATATTGCCCCTTACGGCATAACCTTCCTTGTGTAGCTCCTCCCGTAGGTCGGGATTTCTTACTATTTTATGTTTTTGAGGTGTCCAGTACATTGCTTGCCTTTATATCTTCAATTTACAAAAACCTGCTCAATCTGCAAGCAGCCTCTGCCACCAGTTTTTGCCGGGGGTATACCGGTCTTCTGCGGCTGCTTCAATTACTTGATGAGCTGTCGCGGAATATAGGCTCTCATTAACAGCAAAAGGCGTAGCTGAGCTGCCCATGGCAGGTATCTGTGGAGAGTCAAATATATCGGGAGTAGCCACAGATATACCTATGTTTTCTGAGGCAAATTTAGCCTTTATAGTCTCTGATAAAGAAATGATACTTCTCATGGCCATCATATATGGTGCCATTGTAGCATGATTTTTCCTCTTATCACAGGCTGCTATATTTATCACATGCCCTTTGCCAGTCTGCCTGAGCATAGCGGCCAGGAAAAAATGAGCCCCGTATATCGCACTGGTCTGGTGTACCGCCAATAGGCGCTGCCAATCATCAATAGAAAAATCTCCAAATACGCTTGATTCGGTCACACCTGTATTATTTATGAGCAGATCTATACCTCCGGTGGCAGCCAAATATTTTTTGCTCATTTCTTCATATTGAGATATATCACCTATGTCGAGTAGGTATGGGAGCGCGTGGCCACCTGCTGATATGGTCTCTTTGGCTGTAGCAGTTAGTTTGTCTATATTTAGTTCTGTCATGCCAATCGTCCATCCGTCTTTGGCTAGTAATAGCGAAAGCGCCTTTCCCAGCCCAGATCCGGCATTGGTGATTAAAGCCCGTTTTTGAGGGTATAAAGTGCTTATTTTGTACTGTGGCATTCGCTGCAGGTGAATTTATATAAAAAAATGAATCGCTTTTACCGCTTGCTGAAGCGTATATTTTTCGCACTAGTGCCACTTTTGTTATTGTCTCTGGTCGTGGAGTTAATTTTCTATTGGGCTATAGGCGATCAATACTACAAGCTGAAACTGCAAAACACAATCAACTATCTATCACGCAGCGATGAGCCGGAGAGAGACCTGGCCTGGTGGGAGGATAACTCGATCACCATCCGGAGTGAAGAGTTTGCCTCCAGGATGGTAGAGTTTAGCCACAGGAATGACGCTCCGGACACATATCAACGCAGGGATCTCGGAGGATACAATACGAAAAGTATCAAACCATCTGATATAAATCGAACCAATAAGAAGATTTATGTGGTGGGGTGCTCCTGTGCATATGGGTATAATGTACGATACGATAGTACATTCGAATACCTGCTGGAGAAATATGCTGGTGGTAAATATCAAGTGATAAACGCAGGCCAGGTAGGGTGGAGCTCCATACAGCTGGTGCCTGTAGTCAAAAGGATCGTCGACTTGTATCACCCCTCTACAGTTATCTTGTTTATGAGTAACAACGAATGGAAGAACTGGGCTCCGCATAAAACAAGTGTAGCAATGGCCTCTTATTGGCAGGTAGTCTCTTATTGCACTCATAGCTATACCCTGTCTTACCTTTTGTATCAAGCTATCATGCACAATCAGAAGAGTGGCATACAAACAGAAGCCGTAAAGATGTCTGTTTATCAATCTTACAATATGAATTACTTTAAGGAATATAAATATGCGCTGCGTAATCCCATTGAAAAATATTACGACTTTAGCTATGACATATGGGCCAGCTCCAAACAAAAATACCTGAACAATTTTGAGAAAAACCTCCGGGAAATGGCCAGCTACTGCCGGCAACATAGAGTGAATGTAGTGCTCATGACAATGCGCGTCAACTATAGGCTGTCACCATCCTGGTCTACACCGCAACCCGTCAGTGTCTCCGCGGCTCATCACGATATAGTAAAGCGTTTGACCTCGTATGCGGACTCGCTGGTAGATGGTATGCAACTGACCGAAGCCGCAGCCCTTATCGACTCTGCCATATCGATAGAACCGGATGTGGCTATACCTCACTACATAAAGGGGACTATACTGATGAAGCAAGGCAAGCATATCGAGGCCGAAAAGAGCTTCAGTCGCTCTCGGGAGTGTATGATCGGAGACTTAGGTAGCGTCATAAGTATAAATGAGCGCATCAAGTACGTGGGAAAGGTGACGCAGTCAGATGTAATAGATCTGGATTCTGTTTTTCTGGCGTATCTGCATAGCCGTGGGGCGTATTATAATGACGATCTGATAGACGATGATTGCCACCCCAATGAGAAGGGCCATGAACTTTTGGCAAAGTATCTGGTGCACTACTTCTCAGACAGATAAGCTATTTCTGATAGCTAAGCTTTACGGCCGTATCTCCGGTTATCCTGATCTCATCTATGCCAAAATATGTTTCATAGGCCACATTCCAATGCGCCGCAGACCTGTTAGGTTTTATCTCCGGGCCGTAATAAATGGTAGCAGGAGGGGAAATGAGACTATCTACGACAGCTACCTGCCAGCATAGTTCCTCTTTTTTCGCGCGGTAGATTGCAGCATATCTACTCTCCATGGCTCGCCTGTATGTAGCAAATTTCCCTTCCATAAACTCCTTTCTAATATTATAAATATTGCTCCGCGAAAACGCTATCGATAGGCTCAGTAAAAGGAGTACAAAAAAACTCATAAAGATCTTTGCCTGCGGACTTTTCTGTATGGACCGGATAGCGCCTTTTCCAGCTATGATCAGCGGCAGAAGGAGCATAATAGCAAATTGCTGCAAGATGGCAGATGAATTATAAATCCTGGCGGGATATCCTGTGTCTACCTGCATAGGGATATAATATGCCATAGTCATGACATAAGAGACAATGATCAGTACGCCCACTAGCCACGATTTGCTCCCAGATTTCAGGAAGCGGCCTATCGTTTCATGTCTATATTGAATACGGTCAGTATGAATGATAGCCAGTATGCTGCACAGTACCCAAGCCCCGCTCCTGAGCAGATCAATATTTTCACGGCCAAAATCAAAAACACTCTGAATAAGATTATGTTTGTAAAAAATGCCTTCACCCGGAAGCCTGTTGTCTGCTGCACGCATCTGAATACCCGGACAGGAGATAAAGAAAAGGATGCAACAGACTCCAATCATGATGACGGGCAGAGACCGCGCTACACTAGCGCGCCCGGAATACACAGCCCGCAAAGCCATCACAAAAAGCAAAAGCGAATTAGTAACGAGAAACATCTCATTGATGCCGATCGCGCAGGTTAGAAATAAAACAGTAGTAATAAACCATGGGAGTGAAGGAGTGTCAGAGGTAATATATCTAACATAACAAGCTACCCACAAAAAGGTGAAGCCCCAAGGATAAAGATAGACAAAGCTGCTGACCATCCAGTAAAGATCATGGGGCAATGATGGTGCAGTAGCAAAATGCATGGCAGTAAACAGAAGTGAGTAAATCAAAAGCAACGACCGGGATTCAAACCTAAACAGCACATTTAGGAAAAAACAAAAGCTACCAGCAAAAAAGGCGATCCCTACCAGAGGCATCAGTTTATAGCCGCTGATCGAGTTTAGTACTAGTGGATTCAGACCGTGCATGAGATTAGTGAGGTATCGGCCGTCATAAGATATTAGCAGATTATTGATAGACCGGATGATGCCGATATCTCTGGGATGTGCAGTGAGGGAAAGGTCCTCAGCATTGGGATAGCAATAATACGCACCCACGACGAGCCAGCCCAGGCACCAGACTATGATGGATATGATCAGAATGATATTAATGGTGCGTATTGTCTTCACTGCTTACGATAAAACGAATTTAAATATTAGAACGACATAGGAGCGATCGGCTTTGAAAAGTAGGATTTCACTACTACCTTGCGCAATAGTAGGGCTATTATTATCCTCAATGATGTCAGATCAGATTTTAAAAGATCCAGAACAGGGCCAGGCGCTGGCTGAAAATGGGTATGTGGTCGTTCCGTTCTTGTCACAGGAGGAAGTCCGCAGCCTAAGCGAAATCTTCTACAGCTTCCACCAGTTCCTGCCCGAGGGTATGTATGCCACTGCCCATGCGCCTGATTTTGACCTCCGAAAAAAGATGAATGACCTGATACGAGATCATAGCCATAGAGCCTTGGCTGCTACCTTTGCGGAGGCCACCCCCCTTGGGGCTACATTTATGGCCAAATCCAAGGGCAGCAATGGGGCTCTAAATCCGCATCAAGACTGGACGATAGTAGAGGAGTCAAAATATAACTCCTATAACATCTGGATACCGCTCGTAGATGTGGACGAGGAGAACGGCACCATACTGATACTGCCCGACTCACATCGACTGACCGACAATATACGAGGTCTTAATATAAGGTCAGCCTTTGACGAAATAAACGACCAGTTATGGCCATATCTGAAGCCGATCAATATGAAGGCCGGAGAGGCTTTAATCTATGACCACAGGATGCTGCATGCCTCTGCGCTCAATCATACTGACATACCAAGGCTCGTGGTGGTTTATGGTATCATACCAGCCGCCGCGGAGATGCGCTACTACTATGGCAATGGTGATAGCATAGAAGAATATGCTTGTACTCCAGATTTTTTTTTCTCACAAAAAATCACTGAGGGTCCCGCGGGACTAAAGCTCCTCCGCACTATCAGCAACGACATACGCCAAATATCAATCCGCGAGATAACTGGTGGAGAACCAGCTAAACCTTTGAACATATGGGAAAAAATTCGCAAACTCTGGTCTTAAACCAAGCAAACTATACAGCTATTTCTTCTACTGACATATTTATCTGAGGGTAAAATTCCGGTTTATCTGCTGCACCTTTTCTTGGTACAGTGGCTTTAGGGGCTGTCATACCTATTTTCCTTCTGAAAAAAGAGTAGATGTGAAACACATTGTGCCTGGCGTATGCGACTATCTCCGGATTGGTGTACCGGAACCCGATGAGAATATCAAAGATAGATGCGACACCGCGGGATACGATACGGGGCATCCAGCTGACATGATTGGTTTTTATTCTTTTCTTGATAAATCCCGGCAAAACAGGCATGATTTTATACAGCAGTTCGTAGTTTTGGTATACTTTGACCAGCGCAGGGTTGCCTATGTTTTCTTCATTTCTAAAGAAATAAAAATCGACGCCTTCATTTAGACGTTGCTCCTGCTCCGGAGACACTAGTCCTGCAGCCACCCCATCTTTCATCATATCAGTACCGGGTAGAAAGCAGGTCCAGAAAGTCTGGATT
Organism: uncultured Chitinophagaceae bacterium; assembly: GCA_964537475.1. Lineage (GTDB taxonomy): Bacteria > Bacteroidota > Bacteroidia > Chitinophagales > LD1 > UBA1941. The sequence goes on from CAZIBY010000003.1 coordinate 432,378, forward strand.
CTCTCTGGAGTCTGCTCGGCATACAGGCGCAGTGCAGTGGCCTGTGACTCTATAGGCTCTCCAGGCAGGCCGAGCATGTGATCTGTCTTTGATTTGATGCCATAGCGCTTCATCGACTCCAGAGCACGGATGATGTGGTCGGAGTGCTCATATCGCCTCAAGTGCTCGTGCTTAAACTTTTCATCCATCGTCTGTATACCCATCTGTATCCATGTACAGCCGGCCTCACTTAGCCATTTCGCTATATCGTCATCAAAATATTTAGGATGGATCAGGCACTGGAAGGGAATGTCGATCTGCGCTTTATACTTTAATGTAAACTCCCTAATCCAGGCTTTATTGACCGTAAACACGTCATCTTGAAAGTCAACACATTTAATATTATATCTTTCTTTTGCCCATTTGAGCTCCTCTATGACATGGTCTACACTTCGTTGCCGCACGTATTTGCCCCTGCGCTCCTCAGGGAGGCGGGCAAAAAAGTTATTAAAGCAGAAGGTACAGGTATATGGGCAGCCTCGTGTAGCGAGTGTGAGATATAAATCTCCTATTCGGATATGGTCCTCCCAGATTGTTTTGTCATAATGTGGCAGCTCATCCAGATTTTGAATGAAGCCTTGCTGCACACCCTTTATTACTGTCCCATCATCGGCCTTGTACCGCGTGTTTGGGATTGGCTCTGAAGAGCCCCCGTTTTCTATTGCCTTTACAATCTGCGGCAAAGCCACCTCGCCTTCACCTACTACTACATAGTCTACCTCCGGGCGCACTATCACTCTATCCGGCACAGCTGAAACATGTACACCGCCGAATATTGTTTTGACTCCGGGAAATATCTTTTTGGCTTCTCTGGCTATTTCAAGCATCCACTGGTAGGTGGATGTAAGGCACGAAAAGGCAAGAATATCAGGTTTCTGTTTGCGGATGGCGTCCAGGACTTCCTTTTTATCATCAAAAAAGCGAGCTATCAGCGGGAATTCTAAATTATAACGGTCATTGAAGAGGGAGGCGCTGAAAGCTAATCCGACTTTATGTCCATCTCGTTTGAGTATAGCCGATAACTGGCTCACAGCAATCTGCTCCGAACCCAAAACAACAAAAGTGACTTTCATACACGATCTGATTGCATCACTGAGTCAAACGAATATAGCCTTTATTTCCCGCTCTATGTACCAGCTACTAGTCACTAAGACATTCCTTTGTCTTTCTTTTGCAGTAGATTTGACACAGTGTCACTATGTCAGAAATATAAGGACTATTTCATAGAAATCTGGCGAATGCTGGTAGGTATCGGCCTAATCAGTTTAGCCATTTCATGCCATAGTTCACGACCACAAGAGAAAGTTTTGACCCAAAACCTTATAGGGGCTTCTAAGGTTTACTATGACAGTATCGACACAGACGTGCCTGTCACTTTTGTCATTAAAAATATATCAGCAGCTACTCCATGCGTAGTCTCTCTGCGTACCTCAGGTGATATAGACTACCGTAATGCTAAAACGATGTTGGCCGGTATCTTGGCGGGAGCCATGAATGACGAGGAGAAGGCTATACGTATCTGGAGATTTGTATCACGCATAGGCTATCATGCTGACTACGACTATAATCATCAGCTGCCAGATCATGTGGATCCGATCTCTATAGTTACCTTTCCATATTTCATGTGCGGAGAGAAAGCCGGACTCATAGTCAACCTAGCGACGCTGACTGGCATGCAAGCCCACTCTGTAGGTATGGACGGGCATGTGGTAGCTGAGGTAAAATATAACGGTAGCTGGCATATGTTTGATGCCGATGAAAACTGTGTCTACCGCCAGAATGGAAATATCGTATCTGTGGCAGATTTGCATCATGACCTCAGCCTGGTATCTGCAGAACATATAGATTACTCCCTCAGGGATAACTATCATGGATTCAGTCATTATCAGGATTACCTAAAGAAATATGTACCTCGCTGGATAGACACGACATCCCGGATACACCCGTACACCTTTCCCAACACTGACCTCACCCTGTATCCGGAGGATGAGATACACTACACGCTCACACCCACCTCATGGTGGTACCGTCTATGGCATAAGAGGGGACGCTACCGCCCACAGGGTACTATGTGGCGAAAACTGCACGCCTCTCAAAGCAATGTGCTATTAGTAAATAATACCGCTGTACTCAGGGATACGCTGCCCTACTATGCTACTAAACTGAGTATATACGCCACAAAGAAAATGGACACCAAAGTTTATGTCCTATATCAAAACAGAGTCACAGGCCAAAGCGAAAAAATCTATCTGGGATCGCTATCCCGGAAATCGCAATTGACGCAAGAATTTAAAGCACCTGTAGAATCCGATATTTATTATCAATACCAGATCTTATTTGATGGTATAAAAGCAGATGAGTTAGGTAATTTAGTGATAGAAAGACAGTTTGAATTTAATACGCTTACATTTCCTCTTTTAGCTGGTGGAGAAAAATGGCTATCCGGCGGCACATCTTCAGACTCTATGTCATTTACGATTTTAAAACACTGATCTGGGCGCAATGAGAGTAAGGCTGATACAATTATTTACTATTTTGGGGCTGTTGCTACTCATTGAGACGGTGTCTTATTTTTCCCTGGCTCAGGACGATAGAATCCGCGGCTTTCTGATAAATTTTCGCCTCATTCGTACGCAGGGTAGCTATGTGCACTTAAACGGATTTGGTTTTGACCGCATTGATCCTTTTCTGGGATGGTCTCGCACAGATAGCTCAATCCTGCGACGAGGGTTCGCTATCAAAAACAATTGCATTTTCCTAAAGAGCAGCAGAAGACTGCCAGACTGTCCCCCCCTTAGAATATTGATAACAGGGGGTTCTACTACCGATCTGGCACTAAACAAAGAAAACTGGCCAATCCATCTACATGAAATACTGGAACAGAAAAATATTAGCGCAGATATATATGTAGGGTCTATGGGAGGATACAACTCGGGCCAGGAGCTACTCAAACTCATACAGGATGGAGATAGTATACATCCTGACATACACATATCATACTCAGGGGCTAACGATGTAAGTCCAGACTATGTATCCTACTACGAAAGTGACCTGTTTGAGAATATTTACAATTCATCAAACTCAAGTATATTGCTGCCAAACACGATCTATGTTTTGAAAAGACTGCTAGGACTGAGCGCCCCATTGTACCTCAAGCAATACCCAGACGATGGAACCATCAGGTCATTCGGATTTTGGCGTAAGAATATGATAATGATGCATGGTATAGCGCAGGCAAACAAGTACACCTTTGTAGGGATACTGCAACCGGTGCTCGGTGTCGGAAAACATGTGCAGGAGAGGGAATACAAGGCATATAAAGACAATATAGCCTGCTACAAAGATTATTACCCACCGGCCATCGCCTTTGCAGACTCTAATAATGAGTTTCTGGCTAATATGACTGAGGTATTTGATTCATGCACAGCAAGAACATACGTGGATGACTGCCACCTAACGGACCCTTATCAAACCTTTGTGGCAAATAGAATCTTTGAACTTCTTAAAGAACGGAATCTGACAACAGAACGTTAACCTACACTGTCAAAATCGGTCCTTTATTCATAGTGCTTAGAAATGAAGAAAAATTTAAATATATATACTTCAGGCAAATCTGCTGTTCGCTATATACCGAATGTCTGTGATAGCCTGACCAGGATCTACCTACTGTAATCCCTCCAATCATGAATGCTAAAGCAGTTTTTTTTCTCGATGAAAACGAAACCTATAATGGCCCCGAGCCATATTTTTATGATTCATCAAGTGTGCCCGGAGCAAAAATACTTGAAGCTAACTGGCATATTATAAGAGATGAATTTGCAGCTGCGATAGCAGGGACAGAAGCAGGCACTGCCGATATACCATATCCTCCGTATCTATCGCGGCCAAGGTCCTGGAAAATCATCTACTTCTATAATTTCATGTGGAAGTACAATAAAAACTGCCGGGTATATCCCAAGACATATGCCTTACTGAATACTATACCTGACCTGACTTTTGCCGCTGTGACTGTGCTCGAGCCACATGCCAGTGTACTGCCGCATATAGGAGAAACCAACACTACTATGCGCGGACACCTGGGCCTATATATACCAGCTCCCTATCCTGTGGCAGGGCTCAAGGTAGGAACAGAAGAAAAGGGCTGGGAGGAGGGTAAAGCTATTCTGTTTTCAGATAGCCACTGGCACACGGCATGGAATAACGCAGACCAGGCGCGCGTAGTGCTTATATTTGATATTATGCGTCCCGAGTTTGCAGCTCGGCGCAGATGGATGTGTGCACTTGGTCTCTCATCTATCATGATCAAGATGGCTAATCAGAGATGGGCACTTTTTAAACCACTTCCTCAAGTCGTTTCACGGATAGTCCACAGAGCGATAGCAGCTGTGTGGTGGCTATATCTACCGTTTCAAAGAAGATTAGGCTTGCCCTGATAGCGGTTGACTTAAGTCATTTGTTTTTTATATCTATAGTCTATAGTTTTAGGGAAAATTACTTTTTACATTCTCAGATAGACCTGTAGGTAATATGAAATCAAATGCCATCTTTTTCCTGGATGAGAATGACAGCTATAGCGGGCCGGAGCCCTATTTTTATGATTCTGGATCCTATGACTGGGCCACCAAACTGGAGAATAACTGGCATATCATCAGAGATGAATTTGACGATGTCATATCAGGTCGGCAAGAGATAGAAATGAGTAGCCCGTATCCACCTTACCTTTCGGCTCCGGGTGCCTGGAAGAATACCTATTTTTTCAACTTCATGTGGCAGTACCATGCCAACTGTAGGCGCTACCCTCGGACATATGCGCTTTTAAAGTCCATACCAGATCTGACTTTTGCGGAGTTTACGACACTAGAGCCACACAGCCGTATACTACCACATATAGGCGAGACCAACACGACCATCCGCGGGCATCTGGGTATAGTGATACCAGCCGAATACCCGCTGATGGGTATACGTGTAGGTATGGAAGAAAGGGGATGGAAAGAAGGTAAAGTGACTCTTTTCAGCGATTGCCACCGACATACAGTCTGGAATGACTCCGACCAGCGGAGGTTTGTATTGGTATTTGATATCACACGACCTGAATTTGCCGGACAAAAATACTGGGTCAGTGCACAAAGCCTGGCAGCGATCACCGTCAAATTTTTGACAGAAAAGTCACTTTTATTTAGAAGAATGCCTAAGTGGCTGCTCCGAATCCTGCATAAGTGCCTTTCTGCAGTATGGTATATATACCTGCCGCTCCAGCGCACACTACGATTACCTTGATGAGTGCTTGAAAAAGCCACAGGCCTTTTTATTGTCATTTATTTGTGCGATAAATGAAGATCGAAAGTTTTGACAGGGTGCGTCAGGCATCATACTATTTCACGAGCTTTCAACGCGTATATATTATTTTAGTGCGACACGATATATGACCCGGAGGCAATTATTCTTTCAGATCGTTTTAGTTTTTGTACTGTGCGTGCTGGCAGAGACAGTCTCATATATTATCCTGAGAGCAAGACACCAATCAGTAGGATTTCTCCTAAATCTAAACCTTCATAATGAAGTAACTGAGACTAAAGGTTTCGGATTTGATGAAATAGATCCGCTCTGCGGCTGGTCTATGAGCAACAAGCGGATAGAAAATATGGGCTATAAAACCAAGCAAAACTGTGAAGTGCTGGAATGCCACGGCACATGGCCAGCTGAGCCCATCAGAATCTTTGTCACGGGAGGCTCTACAAGTGATATAGCGCTGCACAATGATAACTGGCCACTCGAACTGCAGAAGATCATGACTAATGACAGCGTAAACGCTACGATATATGTAGGTGCTGTGGGCGGCTATACCTCAGGTCAGGAGCTACTCAAGCTCATGCGCGATGGGATGAAAATATGTCCAGATATACATATATCCTACACAGGGGCAAACGAGGGGTCGGATAGCGGCTATGTATCGGAATATGAACGCGACTTTTATCAAGGGGCCTATGCCCAAAACTATGCCGGATCCATCATGCCAAGCACTCTGTTTTTGATAAAAAGCAGTTTTCATCTGGGGTATATAGATCTGTCTATAAAAAAAACAGAACCTACTCATGCCTATGATTTCTGGCGACAAAATATGGCTGCAATGGGAGGCATAGCATATAAAGGTAAATATTCATTTTTGGGGGTGCTGCAGCCCGTACTTGGTATGGGTCATTATCATCAGGCAAATGAGAAAGAGATTGACCCGGGAGGCTACTCCAAAGGATACAAACAGTACTACCCCCAAGCCCAGGAATATATAAAAGTGAAAGACTCTACCCTGACAGATCTTACGGGGGTTTTTGACACTGCTACAAAGCCGGTTTATATAGATGACTGCCATATCAATGCCAGCTATCAACGTGTGGTGGCCGAATCCATTTATAAGGAACTAAAACAAAGGGGATACCTGAGACGCTAATATTATGGGCCACAAGAATTTAATATTGCTTATAATTTCTGTGACCGGTATATTGCTAATATGCGAGGCGGGGCTACGTGTGACCGGTACCAGACCCGGATGGATCGATCAGTTTGACGGCTTCAAGGAAGTAGATAGCCTTGTCATATATAAGAACTTTGAGACTGACGATGCTGGTATATATAAGTTTAGCCCATGGGTCACGGATTCTTTGCTAAAGTATTTCGACTGCCAGCGAAGGGTAATAACAAATGCCAGGGTGAAACAATCCCTATACGAGTCTGATAAGATATATTATCTCTATGAGAGCTTCTGCAAGCAAACGGTCAATCCCGATCCCTCCCTCTACTGGTGGATATTGGAGAGACAGAGTGAAGAATCAGACAGTAACGCGATCCTCAATACTCACAGGCGCATTTTAAATAATACAGCACCAACAGATAGGTGCTGGCGGGCGGCCGTAGAGCAATATTTTTCGCGGCCATTCAATCACGAAGGGTTCCGGAGTATACCATTCAGGAATGACTCATCGCACACGCTCAAGGTACTCGTGATCGGGGATTCTTTTGTATATGGTATGGATGCGCGCCCATTTCAGAACAGCTTTGTAGATCTGCTATTATCACGTGGATATCTGGTGTATGCGGCTGGCATACCCGGTACAGATCCTCCGCAATATGCTGCCATAGCGCGGAAGTATATACCGATTATAAAGCCTGATATTGTTATTTGCTGCTTCTATACGGGCAACGACTTTATGAAGTCCGAGCGGGAACCGAGTGTGGACCGACCGATCGAGTATGTGACAAATGCGGGCTTGTATAGTAGCTATCGCGCAGATGGGACATATATGACTAGCCAACAAGCATATCAGTATTATCTTTCCATTTGCCGTTTTCCGGCGGCAGGGAGCAATAAATTTGACTGGTTTTGCTCATACACGGCTATAGGCTCAAAGGTGTGGAATATATGCCTGAACAAAGGCTTGATCAGATATGCGCCAAGAGATGAATATTATCGCACAAACAAAATACCAAGCGACAGCATATACCGATATACTAGAAAATACATAGAAAGAATCAGGGCATGCTGCGAAGAGAATAAAGTTCCCATTGTATTCACCATCATACCGGAAAAAAACCCGGTGGATATAAGTGACACCGTTTTTGATTATATTTTTGACCATAAATTTGAGATGCCTAAAGGACTGGATGATAAAAAGGATTATTTCCATAGGGGCATACATTTCAATAATGATGGCTCATTGAAGTATGCCGATTTTCTGGATAAAATCTTAAAGGCATATGCCCATCAAAGGGACTCTCTGATGAAGAACGGTCTATGAGAGAAGAGGGGGAAAAGAGCCGAATAACGGAATGGTTGAGCCGTTTTATTATAGCACTATCTTTGCTATGGGGACTGTGGTGGCTCGGTATTGCTTGCTATTACTCTGTTCCGAACGCTGAAGACCTGGCACAAGCCAATGCCTCCAAATTTATAGGTCTCCTACCATCTGTCAATAATGCTCTGACGGTATACTATACCCGGTTTACTTCTGCCTTTTTTTACGGGTGCAATATTTTGACGCTGCATTGGATCAGGGGCTATATGTGGATGCCTATCCTGTGCTTTGGGTTTTTGTGCCTCAGCTTTTACTTTTTTATTTCTTCTCTCATGCCAATGCAGGGAAATAGAATAAAAGTCGGCCTCTTCTGTGTGGCGTTCTTTGTACTGCACTTTGCTATGGAACCCTCGCTATACTACGGTTTATTTTATCTCTCGAGTACTATAGATTATATGTATCCATGGGTGTTTCTGTTCCTATGGACCGGCTTTCTCATCAGGGTTCTGAAAGATGAGAATTCTTTTGCAAGCCTGGCTGCATTTTTCGCAAGTGTGACTTTTCTGATATTATCATTTGGATGCTCAGAACTGTTTATCCCAATCAACGGGCTATTCCTTTTCGCCCTTTGGCTATATACTATCAGGTATAGCAGAGTATCATGGAGACTCATATTGTCGTGCTCTATAGTAGCAGCCAGTTGCTTTGTTTTCCTCCTTTTGTGTCCCTCTCCCAAGGTGAGTAGCGGTAATATATTTGCAGATAATAATATCAGATATCCGCATTCCAGCTTTTATGCGGAAAGTTTAAAGGCTGTAGCTCATCTATATTTCCATTATTTACTCAGTCCCTTATCCCTGCTGGGTATTTTGCTTGCGTGTGTATTATTTCGTAGGTGGGCGGTTTGGTCTATGGTACAAGGTCCTTTCGAGAGAACTGATCTGTTATTTCTTTTTATGCTTACCGTTGCAGGATCTTATGTGGCGAGTTGGGTGTTCTTTATTACCAAAGGAAATGAAGGGGATTTCCCGGTTTATATATTCGACTGCATTAGTATCCTGGCTCAGATCGGACTGTATCTGATCTTTCCCTTGTATGTGTCAGCTATCGATTGGCCTATATTGAATATAGGTTCAAAGCCGGGTACACTGCTGGTCGGATCGGTACTGTTGTTATTCTGCATTACGCGATTGGATAGCAATATCCTGTTGATTAAATCGGACTATGACCATGGATACTTACAGGATCTGAAAAACAAAACCGAGCGTTTCTATTCGGATATAGATAGCGTTCAAAGTATGGGCAAAGGTTATAAAGTAGTATACTTTGACAACCCCGATCCGATCCCTGCATCCGTTTTTTACGGTCCGGATATATTGCCAAACCGACAGTCTGCATGCTGGAATATAGCCTATGAACAATATTTTGAAATAGATGAGGTGCGGCTAAAGGGAGACACCATCTTCAAATAAGCAATAAGTTGAAACGTAGAGAATATATATATATAACGGTGGCCCTGCTAGTATCTGTCATACTACTTTCATGGGCATATTATCTAAGGACGAGGCCAATATATTTTCTACAAGATACGATTTCGCATACTTTAAAATCTGACAAGCCTTCGATCTACTACTCGAGGAAGTATATTGAAAAAGTGCACTGCATATTTGCCTCTAATAATACTTTCGCCAGTCCAATTTTTTTATCGGATGACAGTTTGTTTCTGATTACGCTGGATCAGGTGATCCGATCCAGCAATGTAGCCACACAAGATTATCCCACTGCTTTTTTTTCCAGTGATACTATCATAAGCCGCTTTCATGTGAAAAGCCGTAAAAATTTTGATGTTGTATTCATCCTGACGAAAGCAGATAACCACTATTTGTTTGCCAATATTTACGGCCTGGATACGCTGCTTGTATATTACCCCCAATATCTAACAGAAGTAGGGACGGGTACACGAAGTCGTTAAATTCCCGTACTTTTAAAAAAACATGTCCCTGACGCCATCTCATGCCTTGGTTATTCCCTGCTTCAATGAGGCAAAGCGACTAAAGGTCGCTGAGTATAGGGCTTTTATCGAGGCGCATCCAGATGTCATTGTGTGTTTTGTCAACGATGGTAGCCGGGATAATACCCTGGAGATACTCCATGGGATACAAAGAGACTACCCCGCCCAGGTAATCGTAGCAGAAAACGCTCGTAACATGGGTATAGGAGAAACAGTACGAAATGGGGTGCTGACTACGGCAGGAATATCTGCGATCCGAGAGGTGGGCTTTCTCGATGCAGACTTGTCTACGGGCTTCGACGAATACCTCGAAATGCTACAGATCATGAGAGACTCATCGCTGCTCATGATATTTGGCTCCAGAAAATCAGAGGACGGGAGAAATATTTCTTATAGCCCCATCAGGCTTTTGGCTGCTACTATTACCCGTATCATCATCCGCAGGATAGTCAAACTACCAATCACGGATACTCAATGTGGTGCCAAAATATTTGCGCAGGAGGCTATACCGGTGTGTTTCGGTCAACCCTTTGTATCCAGGTGGCTTTTCGACGTGGAAGTGATTCTGAGGCTAACCAGAGAAAAGAAATCGCTGGATGACTCAAAATACATACGGGAATTCTTCCTTTTGAGGTGGAAACATGAGCCGGATTCAAAAGTCACCTTGAAAGACACGATCCATATACCGTATCAATTCCTCAAAATTATAATGCACTATCGCATTAATCTTTTCTCTTAATACAAGCCAGGCAGGGGTATCTTTGCCAAATGTCTGAACGTATATCTGGTAAACTATACCCCAGAGGTTAGAAATAGTGGATTATCTTTCGTAACTTTTATGTCTGATCGCAGCCAGTCATGACTATAGACGTCACACCTGAAAAGTTTCGCGTTTGCCTAATCAATCCACCAGTAATAGGTGTGCTGGAACCATGGTATGATACGCCATCCTTTGGACGTACGGCCTTGGCTTATCTGGCAGGGTATCTCCGGGCGCACGATGACTTTGACATCCTGATCATAGACGCAAAACTCGAGCGACTCGATTTCGACCAGGTTATGAAGCGCCTTCTATCTTTCCGCCCGCATGTGACAGGGCTGACAGCCTTTACCAACGAGATAAAACCGGCAGCCTATCAGGCTGCACGTATCAAAAAGGAAATGCCTGGCACCACTACTGTGATCGGAGGCGTACATCTGACAGCATTGCCCAAGATCACATTGCAGGAGTTCAGTTCTTTTGATATCGGTGTGGCTGGAGAGGGGGAGCAGACGTTTCTCGAGCTGTGCAGAGCGCTGAGGGATAAAACTCCACTCGGATCTATTCGAGGCCTGGTGCTCCGTACAGATCAAGGCATCATCCAGACCGCGGCCAGACTTCTTATTGCAGACCAGGATAGCATACCATTCCCAGCCTGGGATTTGCTGCCGGCCTCTGATACATACTTCGTGCAATCCGAAAGGGGGTGCCCGTTCAGCTGCCTGTTTTGCATGAACCCCAATGGTAAAGTAGCGCGCAAGAGAAGCGTACCAAATGTGATAGAAGAGCTGGAATGGCTCTTAAAGGATTTCAAGCCGAAGCATATTAGTTTTGGCGATGAACTTTTTAGTGTAGACATGCCTCGTACTATGCATCTGCTGGATGCCATGATCGAGCGGCGCATCTGGGATAAAGTCTCTTGGGATGTACAGACGCATGTCCACTATGTGGATGCGTCGATGTTCAGAAAGTTTAGGCAGGCAAATATAAAGCGTGTGGAGTTAGGTATCGAAACGGGCAATGAAGATTCTCTCCGACGGATGGGCAAAGGCACTAACCTCAGTAAAATACTTGCAGCCTGCGATGCTGCACGTCAGGAGGGCGTGCGCATAGGTACGTTTTTTCTATTTGGCCAGCCCAATGAGACAGTACAGAGCCTTTCGGCAACAGTGGACCTGGCAGTGAGAATAAATCCCGACCTTCCGATGTTTGGTCTTATGACTCCATATCCCGGTACAGAAATCGCGAAAATGGCCGCCAAGGGGGAAGGTGGCTATCGACTGCTGACCACAGATTGGGATGAGTACAATAAGCAAATAGGCGGAGCGATGGAGTTTGCCAACCTGACACGGCAGCAGATAGAGTGGATACAGATCAAAGCCTATGCAAAAGTTTACTTATATAATTATCGTATTTTAGACTTTATCCGTTTCGTGTGGGAGTACAAAGTGGGGGCTTGGGAGGTATTGAAAAAGGTAATATTGAGGCGTAGCTCCCTGCAAGACCAGCAGGACAGAAAACCCAGTGACTATGAATCACAGATATACTCTGATCACACCGTAGCCACTTCCGCCCTGATAGAGGCCCGGGACAAATGGAGTCTGCATCAGCATGATGAGGCTAAAAAACTAAAGTTGGAGCTGCACGACGTGTAGTTTTTGATATGAGCGCTAAAAAAAAATTTCTGTTACTCAATCTCCCAAACCGGGAACAGATCACCCGCAGGTATATGTGCTCATATGTATCTCCGGAGAGCCTCATGCCTCCCCTAGAGCTCATCTCATGCGGCGCGGTAGCACGTGACTGGCAGGCTATGGATGTGGTGCTCATAGATGCTATAGCCGAAAAGCTCAGCATAGAGGAGACCATAGAAAGGATCAAGTCCTTTGCTCCGGATATGATTTATACGCTATCTGGCTTTGAGTGCTTTGATGAAGATATGGATGCGATCAGGAGTATCAAAAGCGCCATCCCTGATAGCATTTACATCCTGTTTGGATATCTGGCTACGATGTTTCCCTATGAGGCACTGCAGCATTCTGATGCAGACTACCTGATACTGGGAGAGCCTGAGTTAGTGCTGAAGGACCTGCTACAGGCACTGATCAAAAATGAGGAAATAGAAGATGTAAATGCTATAGCCTATCTCAAAGAAGGTCAACTGGTCACCAAAGGGGAATCCGGTCGGATCAGAGACCCGAATGAACTACCCATACCAGCCTACGATTTATTGCCTACGGGTAAGTATTATGAGCCACTACTCGCCCGGCCATATGGTATGATACAGACGATACGCGGCTGCTCATATAAGTGTAATTATTGTGTAAAATCATATGGTACTAAACTTTCGCAGCTCAGCACAGAACGGGTGCTGGCTGAAATCAAACTCTGGATAGATCTCCAGCAAGTGCGATCTATTCGATTTATAGACGACACGTTTACCATAAACCGACGCAGAGTCATAGATCTGTGCCAGGCTATGATCCGGGAGAATATACGTATCGAGTGGGCGTGCCTGAGCCGCACCGACAATCTGGACCCTGAGATGCTAGCCTGGATGAAAAAAGCGGGATGCAAACGTATTTATTTCGGTATGGAGAGTGGCAGCCAGCGTATGCTCAATATATATAAGAAAAATGTGAAAGTAGAGGATGCGCTCAGGGCGTTTCAAGAGTGCCGGAATGCGGGAATAGAGACCGCCGCCTTTTTTATGACTGGCCATCCGGCGGAGACGGAGGAAGATTTTGAAGAGACGATGGCCTTTGCGAAAGCTGCCAATCTGAACTACGCTTCATACAATCCGCTGAAACCCTATCCGGGTACCGGAATGTATGAGGAGGTAAAGGAAGCAGTCGACTTCTCCGTATATCCATACAAAAATGAATGGAAAGATCCATCTATAGGTAGAGACTACGATCGGAGGAAACAACTTTTTTATAAGAGCTTTTACATACGGATGGGCTTTTTTACCAATAACTTTGGAGTGATGCTCAGGAATACCGGTCAGATCATAGTGATGGGCACAAAAATGCTACGATATTTATGGTGGGATCAAAAATTTATCATAGGTGGCCGAAGGACATGGCGGGACAATTAAAGAACAAGACGGCAAGACGATATTGATACATGGCAAAAGTTTTACTACTCAATCTACCGAACAAGGAGCAGATCACGCGGAGGTATATGTGCTCATATGTATCTCCGGAGAGCCTGATGCCCCCACTGGAGCTGATCTCCTGCGGAGCTGTGGCCAGAGAATGGTGTGGCGCTGAGGTAAAGCTAATCGATGCCATAGCGGAACAACTCACCGTGGATGAGACGATCTGCCGGATAAAATCCTTTGCCCCGGATTTTACTATCTCTATCACAGGCTTCGAATGCTTTGAAGAAGATGTGGATATAGCCCGCCTCATAAAAGGCCAAATACCTGATTGTACTTTTGTCATGTTTGGCCACTACGCCACCCAATTTCCGGAGGAAACACTGATACATTCAGGATTTGACTACGTCATATCCGGCGAACCGGAGCTGGTATTAAGAGAGCTATTGACAACACTGATGGCTGGTACCTCTGCAGATCTTGTGAGGGGGATAGCATACAGAAAAGAAGACCAAACCATAAAACAAGGAGAAAATGGCCGAATAAGGGACCCTAATGAGCTACCGGTGCCAGCATATGACCTGCTGCCGCAGGCCAAATATTATGAGCCTCTGCTGGCAAAGCCATATGGTATGATACAAACTGTGCGTGGCTGCCCGTATAAGTGCAACTACTGTGTCAAGTCCTATGGCTCTAAACTATCCCAGCTCACTACAGACAGAGTGATACGGGAAATGAAACTATGGATAGAGCTGCAGGGAGTCAGGTCTATCCGCTTTATAGACGACACATTTACGATCAATAGAAACCGTGTGATGGAGCTTTGTCGAGCTATCATCAGTGAAAAAATAAAAGTAGAATGGGCCTGCCTCAGCCGCACTGATAATCTGGATGAAGAACTGCTCATCTGGATGAAAAAATCAGGATGTAAGCGGATCTATTTTGGTATGGAGAGTGGCAGCCAGCGTATGCTCGATATCTACAAAAAAAATGTATCAGTGGATGAAGCTCTTGCTTCATTTGCCTTATGCCGCAGGGTAGGGATAGAAACCGCAGCTTTCTTTATGAGTGGCCATCCGGAGGAGACAGAGCAGGATTTTTTTGAAACTGTGGATTTTGTAAAATCCGCGGATCTCAATTATGCTTCTTTTAATCCCTTGACGCCATATCCTGGGACGGGACTTTTTGATGAGATAAAAGACCAATTGGACTTTTCTATCTATCCATACAAAAACGAATGGAAAGCAAAGTCCATGTACTCGGATTTCTCACGACGCAAAGAGATTTTTTACAAGAGCTTTTATGTACGGCTCAGGTTTATAAGCCGCAACGTGACCGTACTGCTCAAAAATGCAGGGCAGATCATTGTGCTGGGTTGGGGTATGATCCGGTATTTATGGGGAGATAAAAGATTTGTAATCTCCGGCATCAAGGGCGCTCAGGATAAATGATTGAATAGAAAACTACCTGATGCGCATCTCTGGCCCGACAGAAAGTAATGGTGATTCCCTTAGCCCTGTACCAGCGATAGAGCTCATCCTTCTATCTCTGATATGCTTACTGGGCTTATCTCTGATCAGCATAGGTGCATGGCATACCTACCCCAATGCAGAAGAGCTTGAGCTCTCGGCCGGTGCACGTGACCTGGGTATGATCCGGTTTATGCTGGATCTCATGATCACGTATGACGGGCGCTACTCTACTAATTTCATGCATGCCTTCAATCCCCTGGTGATAAATTGGGTCCAAGGCTATAAAATAATGCCGGTTATCACCACTTCACTGTTTATACTGAGCCTTTACTACTTCTTATCTACTATTTTGTATATTAATAATCGCCTGTACTTACTTCTGATTACTATTCTTTTGACCTTATTACTCATTAGCTCAGTGCTATCTCTGCCCAGTACCTTGTACTGGATGGGTGGGAGCTTTGTTTACCTCTACCCGTGTATATTCTTTTTGTCTTTTGTAGCTTTTCTGATCAAATATATTCGTCGTTCCTCTGCGGGCCTGGTGTATTTTGTCGCGGCCACCCTCTCACTAGTGATAGGTATTGGCTTTTGCGAGATGTTCCTTCCATTGTATGCTATTTTGCTTAGCTGTCTTCTTATTTACTACTGGCTATCAGATCGTCAGGTGTTTTTTGACATGCTACCGATTGCCCTGACCGGTTACGCCAGCCTATTGTTTTTTGTATCATCTCCCGGTGTATCTATGAGGCTAGGCGATTCTGAGAGACAGATCACTCCCAGGATATTTTATAATGATTTCCTTTGCCTGTTTACTACTCTTTTTGATCTGGTCCGCAAACCCGCCTTTTTCTGCTCAATAGCCTATCTAATATTTGCATTCAGGTCTGGCCATTGCCGACTGCGGCATCCGGTGTCAATCAGGAAATATTTACTATTGTTTGTATCCACTCTGGCAATATGCTATATCATGTGTCTGGTATATTTTCTACCCAAATCAGATGCATACGGATATCCGGAAAGGATATATGCTCCGATTTTGTTTCTTCTTATAACAGCGGCTTTTATTGGCGCCGGAAGTGGACTGAGCTGGTCAAGACTCAAAGGCTACCAGTACATTATCGTACTATTGCTTGCCATTGTATTTATAGATTTCACTTGCGGCAACAATAATATTGCCGAACTACTATCAGATTTCAGGTCTGGAAAGATGACACGATTCAAAGAGTTTTTTGACAATCGTCTGCATCAGCTTTCATCTGCACAACATTCAAAAAATACGTATAAATCAGTTTATCTGGATAAGCTCGATGAGAATGACTACCCACATACCATCTATACATATCCCGACCTGGAAACCAATAGGAATGAGTCGATATGGAACAAGAGTCACGAAGAATATTTTAAAATCAATGATATCGTCGTAAAGGGGGATACAACTCAAAGATTCCGATGATGGCTAAATCCATAAAATATATGGTGGCGATAGTAATAATATCGGTGCAGATTTTATGCACTGTATATACCCATCAGAGCTTCAAATCGATAAAGCCCTTGATGCAAGCACTGGAGCAACCCGGGGCGCATATTTTCAGCGCGAATGGATCGCTTCATATGATTGGAGCACGGGACTGTTTGTCTAATGTCGCCGACACGGGGAATACTATAGTAAGAAATGGTAAACTGGACGAAAAACGTAGTATAAGAATCATAAAAGAGACCATCAAAAATTTTCCAGTTCATTTACTAAAAACAAGGATGGAATCCGATTATATTGAGGTTAGTCTATTGTACAATATGCCTAAGCCGCTTATCTTGACATACAGGATGAAACCTTCAAATGAGGGGTATCAAATAGACAGTATCGGCAATATTTGTGAGCTATTTAAAATAGTAAAGTTGTATACAGGGTCCAAGAATGTCAGATGGCAAAAGGAAAAGTAAACATAGGTCTTATCGGATACGGTTATTGGGGCCATAATATACTCCGGAACCTGATAGAGCAGCCCCTGTCAGGACGTATCTCTGTATGTGATAGCAATCCTGAGCGTCTGGAAAACGCAAAAACCATCTACTATGCACCTCAGACCACAGAGCATGCAAAGGATGTGCTGAATGATATAACACTGGATGCGGTAGTCATAGCTACGCCGACCTCTACTCACTATGACCTCGCAAAACAAGCCCTCCTGAACGGCAAACATGTACTGGTGGAAAAGCCACTCTGTACATCCAGCTCACAAGTAGAAGAGCTCATAATGATAGCTAAGGAAAAGAATCTGGTCCTCATGGTAGACCATATATTCCTGTATAACTCTGTCGTGCGGCAATTAAAAAAATACATCACATCAGACTTTTTGGGGCGAGTTAATTATATTGACGCTACCAGGATCAATCTTGGGATTTATCAAAATGATACTAACGTACTATGGGATCTGGCCTGTCACGACATTTCGATCATCAACTATCTGGTAGATGAAAAACCGCATAGTGTAAGGGCCATTGGTCGTATCAATCAGGTACATGGTGCGGAGGATGTGGCCTATCTATTTCTGTACTACCCCTCTGGTATGCTCGTGCAGATCAATTCATCTTGGGCATCTCCCGTGAAAATGCGAAAAATGATCATCGGCGGCGAGAAGAGGATGATCATATACGATGACATCGAACCAGCCAACAAACTGGTCATCTATGACTATGAAAACGCAAACGCAAAAGACGAAAACAAGGCTAGGCTGATAGACTATAGGCTTGGCAATATTACCATCCCGAAGTATGATGTCACGGAAGCCCTGAAAAATGTGACCGAGGCGTTTTATCAATGCATATTGGAGCAAAAAAAACCTTTGACAGATGGTGCGAATGCGCTGGAAGTTGTGTCTATACTGGAGCACGCTCAGGCATCTTTGCGCACAAATGGTAACATAATACCATTGTCTTGACAATCTCTCTTGTCATATTCTGCTACAACGAGTCCAGCAACCTGGAGCAGGTGATTCGTTCATGCATGTCCACAGGCCGAGAAATGGCTACTGCCTTTGAGATTATAGTCGTAGATGACGGAAGCACAGATGATACTCAGTCTGTACTACGGTCCTTGTCGGCCACTATACCGATGCAAATCATCACTCATCCTGTAAATAAAGGTATAGGAATAGCTTTGCGTACCGGATATAAAGCGGCCGGAATGGAGTATGTCTGTGCCATACCTGGCGATGGCCAATTTGATGTCAAAGAGCTGCTGCAAGTCAGGCCATTTGCTATCGGTACATTCTATTCTTTTTTCAGACCGGAAACCGATTATAATTTATACCGCAAATTTTTATCCTCGGCTAATAAGCGTTTCAATCAGGTGCTTTTGGGCATAAGACTCAGAGATGTAAACTGGATAAAAGTGTATAGGAAAGACCAGCTAAATTTCACGGATCTACGGACGGGTAGTTCTATAGTGGAAAGTGAAATATGCGCTAAGCTCATAAAGGCCGGATGCCAACCAGTAGAACTGCCATCTGTATATCACAAGCGACAGGGAGGAATATCTAAAGGCGGCAGCTGGACGACACTCAGAAGGGTGCTGCGTGAGCTAATATTGCTGACCAGGATCGTACATTCATTTCACACTAAGCTACCCCCGCCTGCGGGTTGAGGTACAGCCCTCCTCAACAGATAGATTTTTTTTGACTATTTTAAAATAGGTGCCTGTGGGCTAAAGATTCGAAATGTTTCATTCGACACAGAGCTTGCAAAAAACGAAAGGCCCGCAGGAGAGAAATGACAGACATCCGCAAAAAATTCTTTGTGTGGCAATATCTCGGAGCGTGGATCAAAATAAATGGCCCCAGACTCAAGCGCAATGCGACTAAGAGTATTGTTTGTGGAGTCCAGATACAGGCCCACATCGGCCGGCCGGCCCCAGATCTCGATCTCGCGGGAGTTGAGTTGAAACTGATAGTTTAATTGCTTTTTCATAAAGCGGTCGAGGGAATAGTCCTCCGGGATATAATAGCAGTAAGGTATTATAAGTATTGTTTCACCTCTATTTTTACCGATAGTGGCTATGGCCGTCACATTATTATCAAAGGCTTTGACGGAGTTCAGAGACCTGCCATACTGCCACCACTCTGGCCTTTGTGTATAGTGTATCGGAATAAATCTATCTGGGCAAACAGATTGATATATGAGCTGGTACAGGTAGTCAAAAAAAAATGGAATAACTGAAAAATTCATCTCCGCGTGCCGTAAGATACAGTCCACCTCATTACTCCAGGATGTGTGTCCATAATCAGCCTTATATACAGATGCAGGACAATTATTCATACGCGCATCATTGATCCCCGAATAATCAATAACCAGGTCGAAATGTAGGCTGGACAGCAGCCTGTAGCAGTTGAGGTTGTCCCTGCTGGTAAAACCGACGCCGGCAGCATTAAAAACCGAATATGATGTATCCTGTATGCCGGATCGAGATGCAGGATGCCGGAGGTCCTGCTCCAGTATAGAGCCAAACCCGCCCCACTCCCTATGCAAGGTGGAGCAGGAAAGCACTAGTATTTTATGGGCAGCTTTATCTGTTTGATAATATTTCTCTCTGATCTCCCGGACCATCGGATAGTATTTGTAGATAATATCTGATGGATGTAGCAGGGATGATCCAAAAAGAAACCATAAAAGGACTCTGCACAGAGCCTCTATAATAAGAAAGGTCAATGATAAGTAAATCGGCGTCCGTATGCTCATATGGCGCATGGCTATTATAAATTTATGCAATCTCTGCCGTAGTATAAAGGATAATGACTAAATCAAATACAGGACATATATTTACAGTCAAACGACCTGCACTGGAGGTCTAAAATCCTGATAAATATTTTGAGCATAGAATGAAACATTATGCGAAATTTATAGTGGGACATACATTTATTCCTGGCACATGAGCGACAGGACGTATAAATAAAATCCGGTGACCAATAGCATATGGCAAATAAAGCATCAAAGGCAAAGTCCACAGAAGTTCGAAAGGATTTGAAATCCGCTACAGGTCCGGGCTGGGATTATTCAAAGTGGATAGCATTTTTATTTCCTCTTTTACTGTTTCTAAACACTGTGCCTAATGACTATAATCTGGATGATGAACTGGTGACCGTAAACCATCGTCTCACATCTAAAGGTTTCTCTGCTATACCGGATATATTCAGTTCTCCATATTATGAGGATGCAAGTGGCTATGCCTATGAGTACAGACCGATGGTACTTACATCTTTTGCGATGGAGCACCAGATATTCGGAGACAATCCGCATGTCAGTCATTTTTTAAATATCATCCTATATGCACTGGCTTGCATGCTTCTGTTTTTGATTCTACGTCGGCTATTAGAGTTCCTCCCCGCCTATCTTTCCCTGATTATTTCTCTATTATTTGCCGCTCACACCTCCCATACGGAGGTCGTCTGTAGTATCAAAAACAGAGACGAAATATTAGCACTCTTGTTTGGCCTGCTTTCGCTGCATATGATGCTAGGATATGTGGCATCACACAGTAAGATGAAACTCCTGCTGATACCCCTGTTTTTTGCAATGGCGCTCATGAGCAAAATGTCCATTCTGTCATTTGCACTCATTTGCCCGATGGCGCTTATCTTTTTTACAAAGGCTGGGGTCAGGGATATAACACGTATTCTTTTATTGCTACTAGTGCCGATCATTGCTTTATTATATATCAGTAATAGGAACGAGAGAATCCTGGATTGTATATATCTAGTAATGGCCGTGTTATTCTTTTATGTAGCTGCACGTTATAATGAAAGCTTGGCATCAATCAGCGCTGTGCGTAGAAAAGTTGCCGCACTAAATATTACCACATTGTGGCGGGTTGAAGATTTTCGATTGGACAGCTTTTCGCCGGACACTTTCTTTAGAGGCATTGTACCGCCTGTATCAGTTTTCTCCGTACCTGCTATGCTAGTGACCATTCTACCAGGTATAGTATATATATGGGCCGCAGTGCAGTGGCATATGCTTGCGGTATTACCACTCCTGCTGTGGCTCCTTGCGCTATCCCTTTACAGAGGCGTAGCTGTTTCGTTTTGGGCTACGTTGATGCTGAATGGCTGCCTTGTTTTTATAATTCTGATCGACCCACTGGGAGACCATCGCTTTTATTGGGACTCATCTTATTACAAAAACTGGATATTGGCCTTTTTCATAATGCAGATGTTTTACAGAAACCGGGTGCTGGTCATTCCGGCCATGGCTGCAGCGCTGGCTACAATAGCTATTGACTTTGGATTTTTGTATGACGCATCATTGCATATTGTTGCTAATGTTATGAATAACCTCAGTAGTGGCCTGCTGGTTTTGTTTATTGTATGCTTTCACAAGCGCTTCAAGGATATAAAATATCTTTTCGTGTTTATTGCGTTTTCTCTGGCTGGGATATACAATTCTTCATTGATGGTGATACCGGTGCTAGTTTTGCTGGCCTTCTATTTTTTGCCTCAATTAAAGCCCTATGGCAAATATCTGACCTTGGTTGTATTGGTTATAAGCATCGGTAATTTTTATGGGTCCAGTCACAGTCCTGTGAGTTCCTACAGCATACAAACCGTGGCGGGGCCAGTAACAAAGGCTGTCAAATCCAACCCCAATCTGATCCGAAGTGCACAAAACCGGCCACTCGTGTATGTAGAAGAAGTGGTAGATGCGAATAGCCCCATAAACCTGCGTGTGGGAACCTCTTTGGAGATACTCCTTTACTATTTTCAAAAGGTCATTATACCATACCCATTGTCATTTTACTATGGCTACAGATATATAAAACCTCAAGGAATAGCAGAGGCCGTGCCACTGATTAGCATGGTTATATACATTATCTTGGGTCTGTTGGCCATCATCGCATTATATGCAGACCGACTGATCAGTTTTGGCATTTTCATATATCTCATTAGTATTTCAATCTTTGCAAACTTTTTTGAGCCTATACCCGGTATGCTGGCTGACAGATTTCTGTTAGTACCTTCGCTGGGTTGGGTGATTGTCTTGGTGGCAGCATGGTACCGGTTTGTGGCCCACAAAAAATTAAGCTGGAAGGATGTAACGCCTGTAGCTAGGTATACCGCTATCGGTATCATATCAATATATAGTTGTGCCACGTTTCCGCGCAATATGCAATGGAAGAACGACCTGACACTGTTCCGTCATGATATAAGCTATGTAGAGGAATCATCTCAAGCGCACAACCTGTTGGCGCTGCACCTGATGAAACAATCATATGACCCCGCATATGCTGCCGAGCAGACTAGTATGAGGCAAGAAGCTGCATATCATTTCAAAAGAGCGATAGAGATATATCCCCCCTTTTTCAACGCTAACTATGACCTGGGCCGCAGCTACATGATACTGAACCAGCCGGATAGTGCCTTAGTACCGTTTAAGAAAGCTTATGAGCTAAATCCCGATTTTACGACTATTGGAATGGTACTAGGTGAAATATATAATTCAAAGGGTAAGCTGGATGAGGCCGTGACCTACTACAGGGGTGTGCAGCAGAAAAGGCCGGGAGAGTTTAGCAGTTATGATCACTTGTGCTATGTGTACCTGCAGGAGAAGAAGTATGATCTCGCAAGAGGTGTAGCTCAGGAAGCGATCACGAATATAGCCGGAGATCCAAGCCCCTACATAGTGATGGGCAAAATCTATATGGATGAGGGCATGCGTGATAGTGCTGCAGTCTGGCTCAGCAAGGGTTTACAGGTTTTCCCAGGCAACAGGGATTTGCAATCATTTCTAAACGCTGTAAAAAAGTAACAGGCCGCAGCCGGATGAGATCAGATGCGGCGTCTTCTTATCTTTGAGCCTAAAACAGAACACCGGAATAATAAAGCATGTTTGTATTACTAGCATACCTGGGTTGGATCCTTCTCATTTTTGCGACCCTTATCATCGCCTTTCTACTCTACAGCAGGCGTCGCGGAGCTGTAGTAGCATCGGGTCATACCTCAGAGGCAGTAGGTTCCTTTTACAATGATACGACAGAGAAGTTTATGGCCGTCTACGGAGAGAATATCCAGGCCTTCAGGACGACTGACGTGACTCAATATCTCGATTACACTATTGCCAGTGCTGAGCTGAAGGATGGACAGGTAATACTAGATGCAGGCTGCGGAGTAGGTGGACCCGCATCGTACTTTGCCTCAAAGCTGGCCGTACGGGTGGAAGGTCTTACCATCTCTACTGTGCAGGTAGCCAAATCAAAAGAGCTGCTACAGGCTAAAACGCTCAAAGGTAGTGTGCATATACAGCAGGGAGACTACCATCAGATGGACCGGATATTTGGTAGGGATGTTTTTGACCGGGTGGTGTTTCTGGAGTCTTTTGGTCACTCCGGCGATCAGGTGGGGCTTTTGAATAGCGCTTATCAGGCTTTGAAACCGGGTGGGATGCTGTATATAAAGGATCTGTTTTGTCGTGAGCATCCCAATAAAGAAGATGGCCGGAATATAGACCGTATAGTAGACGCTATAAATGAGAGCTATCGCTATAATGTGCCTGACCTAAACCTCGTGCTAAGCACAATCCGAAAGCTTAATTTTATCCTCCTGTTCATAAAAACCCCGGAGATAAAGATTGGTGAGTTTGAACACCTGACCATTTCTAATGATTTTCAAAACCTCTTTGATATCGGTAAGATCATTTCTTGGGATAACTACGTGTTCCCGGTGGATTTTTATGAAATTAAGGTGATGAAGCCGCCGTTTGATGTCAATCAGGAGAAACATCTTTATTTTTTAAATCGACCACAATAGATGGAAGCCGGCAAGCCTTTCAGGGCCGAGGACTGGTGGATCGGCAAAGCCTCTCTACTGATGGGACTTGTCTATATGCTGTCCGCTTTATTTCATATTTCTTTTGCCCGTTTCTGGCCAGTCGCTATCTGCTCTATGGTGACGATAGTAGGCTTTGCTGCACTCGGCTACCTGGTTAACGATTATTTTGATTTAGAAAAGGATAGGATAGTCGGCAAAAAGAACTTCTTACTGGATAAAAAAAAGTTTCAAAAGATCTGCTTTTTCTGTTTGGCTATCATCCTGCTAGCCGCTCCATGGTATTATTTGCCATGGGATAGAGTGACCCTCTCTATGATAGCAGCTCAAGTCATGGCATATTTTATTTACTCTATGCCGCCACTGAGGCTAAAAGAAAGAGGTTTTTGGGGCATTGTGACAGATGCGATGTATGCGCATGGTATACCGGTACTGATGGCTGCATATACATATGTGCTGATCTCTGGATCTGGAGCAGATATCGTTTTGCTCACCCTCTTATTTTGCTGGCAGCTGACCGCAGGGCTGCGAAATGTGCTCATGCACCAGCTGTCCGACCTCCATAATGATCTCAAAAATGAAACTATCACCTTTGCTGCTACGAGAGAAGTTTCGAGCACGACAGTAAAATTTTTTAGAATACCAGAGTTGTTTTTTCTCATCTCACTGCTAGTTTATTGCTGTGCTCTGCAGCCTTTGTTTTTGATACCTATCGGTGCAGTTGTGTTTTCTTTGATTGTTTGTAGCATGATGCCGGTATCTGACGGCTACCGGATCTATTATCCCAATATAGTGTATGATCAATGGCTGCCATACTCTTTCATTGTTTTGCTGTTCATACAGGACCACGGCTTTATACTTCTGTTTGCGGTGCACGGATTGTTATTTTCGCGTGAGATCATATCTGAGTTGTGGAGCAGGGTCCCATGGGTTCATTATAGAGTCAGGGTGCAAAGATCGGTCAGGAGGCTCAGCGATCAGGTCAGACTCTTGGCAAACCGCACTATTTATTATGTATTTCGGGTATTCGGAGTAGACCTGATCAGGGAGCGGACAGATGCTATGGAGTATTTGAGGCGGCGGATAAACAGGCAGCAAAAATAGATATGCAGGCAGGAGAAAGGATTTTTGTTTTTGTAGTATGTGGTGCTCAGGAGCATATTGATGCACTACATTACTCTCTCGCTGCTATGATGGCAAGGACAACACTACCAATCTGGGTAGTGACGGATAGTACCCGCAATGATATACCGGTAAAACACCCGGATATCATAGATATACGCACGCCGGAGGCGTATGATCACCATCAGGCCAGCATATACCTTAAGACCGGGCTTTATAAATTTTTGCCTAGGGGTAATCTATACTGCTACCTGGATACAGATGTCGTCGCGGTGAGGAATGGCATAGATCAGGTCTTCGACCAGTACCACCCTCCAGTCACTTTCGCGCCTGATCACTGTGTAGCAGACCAGTTTAGTCCTTCGGCAGTACGATGCGGATGCGCGGGTAAATTTGATGAATGGGAGAGAGAGCTTAAGGCTCTTTTCGCCAAGTACAAGGACCTGGCGAGGCAGCCGGAAGACCTGGAGAAGAAAGAGCGCCTTCTCCAATATTTGTATGAAGCGAAGAAAAACAGGTTGGGATATGCCCTGCTGTCACTCCGGTTTAATGCTGCACGCAAGATATTTAGACTGGATAGCGACACCTTTCTGAATAAGGAAGAACACTACTGGCATGACAAAAACGGGGCGCCTATCTTGTATGAAAACCCTGTGCAGAACTCGGTAGACCTGATAGAAAGTGCTACACCTTATCGTCACGATACGGTGAGCGGTATCTGGTCCAGAGAAGGGCAGAATGTATTTGATGCCAGGTGCACGCACCTGATGGACGAAATCAAAAATGTTTTTGATGTTACTGTAGCAAATCCGCAATGGCAGCATTGGAATGGAGGGGTTTTTCTGTTTGACGATCGTGCCCATGGCTTTTTGACGTCCTGGCACGAGAAGACACTAAAAATCTTCAACCTGCCCGGCTGGAAAACACGCGATCAGGGTACGCTCATCGCTACTGTGTGGGAGACCGGACTGCTGGATCACCCGGTGCTGGACAGACGGTTTAATCTGATAGCTGACTACATGCACCGTAATATAGAGCATAAAGGAGACCTCGTATTTGAGCTAAAGAAGGAACAGATAGAGGTCAGGCCGGTACTGGCACATATCTATCATCACTGGGCAGACAAAAAGTGGAATGTCTGGCAGGCTGTGGAGCAGGCTACCGGCATTGAGATCGATCCAGACAGCCAGATGATAAATGCTCTATGGATAGGGAAAAGGCTTTCACGGTTGGAGCTGCTTACAATCCGGTCGTTTCTATCATTCGGATACAGTTTCAGGCTATGGCTTTATGAAGAGCTTGAAACAAAGCTTCCAGAAGGAGTGCTGATAGGGAATGCCAATGACATCATACCGCGTGATCGGGTTTTTTCGTACCGCAATAAAAATGCTTATGGTCATGGTAAGGGAAGTTATGCTGGCTTCTCTGATATATTCCGCTACAAACTGCTCTACGAAAAAGGTGGATGGTGGGTAGATATGGATGTGACCTGTCTGCGCCCACTGGATTTTACGCAAGCCTATTTCTTCCGCAGCCATCACGAGCTGAAAGTAGTGGGCAATGTAATGAAATGCCCGCGGCACTCTGATCTGATGCGTCGCTGCTATGAGGAAGCATCAGAAAAAGTCACAGAGCACAATACGGACTGGCACAAACCGGTTAATATATTAAACCAGAATATCGACCGGCTCGACCTCGGCAAATATATTGTCTATGATGTGAGTAATCAGGACAGGTGGGAAGAGACCAGCCGCTATATCTGGACAGATGCAGATATACCCGCTCACTGGTATTTTATACACTGGCAAAACGAGGAATGGCGCACGCAGAAAGTGAGCCGTAGCGGCTTTTACTATCGCTCGGTGCTCGCCAGACTTTTGCGGCACTATCAGATGGCAGAAGTGCCGGAGTCACGGGCTGAGCAAATATTGAACACGTGGCGGCATAGCCGGTTCATACGCAGGTTTACTATCTTCAATCTGTAATCAGCCATGAAACTACCCGATAATGTCATCAGGTCTTATAATTCATCCAGGTCTGGCACGGACCGCTCGCTGGTATGCCATGCACCGTCCGTGAATCTCAACTTTGAGCAGAATGGGAATGTACGCGCATGCTGCTATAATACAACGCATATCCTGGGCACATGGCCGGCTCAAACTATCCGAGATATCTGGCAAGGCGCAGCCGCGATGCAACTGAGGGAGTATATAGCAGATCGAGACCTGGGCGGCGGCTGTACAGAGTGTGGCCATATGATCCTGTCCGGAAACTATCAGGGCGTGCGCGCGCACTATTACGATGAGTATGCCCCTGACGGTATCATAGCGGCAGCAACAAAGCGGTACAAGACGCTAACCCGCCAGCCTTCGTACCCACGCGTCATGGAGTTTGAGCTGAGCAATGAGTGCAACCTAGAATGTATCATGTGCAACGGCTATTTCTCATCAAGTATCCGCAAAAACCGGGAAAAGCTGCCACCGGTCCGCTCCGTGTATGATGACCGCTTCGTAAATCAGCTAGAGGAGTTTATCCCGCATCTCACAGATGCCAAGTTTCTGGGCGGGGAACCCTTTATGATAGATATCTACCTGAAGATATGGGAGCGGATAAGGAAAATAAAACCAAACATCAGGATACATATCACGACCAATGCCACCTTCCTAAACCGTCGAATCAAAGACCTGCTGGAGGGACTTCATGCAGGGATTATCCTTTCTATCGACTCTGTCAATCCAGAAACATACAGGAAAATAAGGGTCAACGGCAGCTATGAAAAGGTAATGGAAAATCTCGAGTACTTCCGCGAGTATACCCGGCGAAAAAAGACGTTCCTGTCTCTGGCAGCCTGCCCTATCACTCATAACTGGCACGAGCTGCCCGAGCTTCTGGAGTTTTGTATAGAAAAGGAGATCGCCTTATACTTTAATGCTGTTTTCTCTCCTTCAGAATTTTCTCTCAAGGATCAGGCGGTATCATACCAGCAGGAGGTAATTGATAGACTGGAGGCCTATAAACTACCCACCATCTACGGCAGAGATAAATCTCCTGCACAACTTAGCATCAAAGCGTATACAGATTTTATCAAACTGCTAAAGGGGTGGCTAGAGGAGAAAAAGGCTACCGAAAATGGCGCTTCAAATACTCCGTCATACGCGGGGGAAGACGTTTCCTTTACTAAGGAAAATATCACATGGTCCTTGGATGAAGTAAAGGCAACTCTCGCCGACCTGGCTAAAGTGAGTGATATCATATATGTGGACAAAGAAGTGCAGCTGCTCAATCACATAGCCAATCTTTTTGTCTCTATCCCTGCAGACAGGCTGAGTGAGGTTGTACTGTATTATTTTGATTATATACCAGACAGTATGCCCACAGATCGGGATGTAATGGCCCCCAAAGCGGAGGCTATCGCCCAGATGATAAATGCGCACGCTCAGAGGGAGAGGATACTGCTCATGATGTCTAGGGCGAGACCTGCAGACCTCGGACTGAGCTTCTATCATGCTACCGCTGCAGATTTGGCAGCGCAGCTGTCAGCCGCCTTTGGCTAAGCGCGGAGAAAATGTGCCTCAAATTCTAACACAAGGTCATTGACGCTACGGGATTGCAGCCGCTCATACAGGACGTCTGCCGGTGTCTGGTATATGGCGGTGTACAGGTCTATATTGCCGTTTCTCTCGTTCAGCATGGCCTGGACGGTCTCTATTTTACCAAAGAGGATCGTGAGTCTGCGACTCCTTTGTTCTATAGAATCCTTGAACTGAGAGAGCGCAAAATCAGATAATTTTTTTTCGGTCAGTTCTTTAGCTTTCTCGTTGTTCATGCTATCTTCTAATAAGGCTGAAGGCGGTATCTCCACACTCCGATTCTGAGCCTCTATGAGCCAGTTTTTGATCTGCACCTGCGCCAGGTTGTTATATATCCCTATGTTAAAGGCAGATAAGGAGCCGCTTCTATCAGCTGCCGAAAAATGTACGCCACTCAAGGTATCATATACGACACTCAGCTCCTCTAATGGTAGTGCCCATATGGATAGCTCCTCAGGGCGTTGTATGGTATTAAACCAGAGATTGATATTATGACTATTGGCAAAGCGTACAAAATCCGGCATCTCGTGCCAGTTATTACGCATTGGATTTACCATCAGGCACATGGTGCGCTGGTGCCTACTGGTATAGTCATGAAAGAATTTGAAGTGCTCCATGACGCGGTCATAGTGTGCATTGACCCGAATACTTTCATATATCTGCGGTGTGAGGGAGTCGAGCGAGAAATTGATGTGGATATTGAGCTTACTCAGCCACTCTTTCACCTTGTAGTTTACCACTGTGCCATTGGTAGCGATTACGATCTTGAGGCTCGGGTTAAGTTTCTCTACTTTTTCAAAGATTTTGTATACCCAGTTTATCAGGAAAGGCTCTCCGCCATTGAAGCGAAGCTCTTTGAGGTGCGGGATAAACTCCTCCAGCTGGTCTACAAAGGCTTGATCGTATGGACTTTTGAGTGCCGGCAGCCTTTCTCGGTTTTTGCGGATAGCCGATGAGAGCTCTCCGATGCACATGACACACTCGAGATTACAAGTATTATCCAGCTCCAGCTCCAGCATAGAGGGATAGTCTTGCACAGGATTAATATCATATGCGCGAGCAAGCACAGAAGTATAATTGGCTCCCTGCAGATTCTTGAGGCAAGTACCACATTTGTGCCTCAAGTCATAGTTCAGAAGGTGTCTGCGCAGAGATTGGTACCTCTCTCCAAACCAGATATCATGTATGGATTTTTTCGGGTAGCTATCCGGATCGAGAAAGGTGAGCCAGCAGGGCGCGCAGTCTCCATGTACATTAAAGTACATGTTGGTAAACGGTGCGTGGCAGATATGCGTAGATGTAGGTTTACCTCTTGCTACATTATACTCGGCAATGATTTCCTTGCTCAGGTCAGGGCCTGATTTGCGGTCCGAGACGAAGAGCTTGCTGAGTATTTTGCCGAATGCTTTATTCATGAGTATCTGCCTCAAAAGATCCGATATTAGAAGGTTTTTGCTTCGCACATAAGATGGGCTAGGCGTGATCCAGAGGGTTATAATGTTTGAGTAGATTAGCCTTATAGTCAGCGAGCGACTGCTGGCTCATTTCTCTTAGGTTCTCTACCGGATGCGCGCACATGGCGTCCAGGAATACACTAAATTCATTTTGCCTGATCAAGGCGTTGACCAAATGCCGATCTTCGGGAGAGTGGCCAGACAGCAGAGTTTCCATGAGGTTCATTAGTTTTCGCTGGTCCATTTTAGCGGATAGAGAGTGGTCAGTCTTGTAGCACAGGTCTATCCATAGGGATAGGTCGTCAGATGATATGGGCTGTACCATTTGGAATTCTTTTTCATCATTTCCGGTCTCTGATAGCTGGTCGCCTTTAAACTCATAATCATGATAACGCTTTTCATCGCTGTTTTCCAGGTATTTGTCCAGATAGGTTTTGAAGTCCCGGAAGCAATTATAGTTATGCCTTTCTTTTTGTGTACTGCGGGGTAGCGTCACGCCCTCCATGTATTCTCTGATGCGCTTCAGCTCATCAGCAGGGAGGTCTGCTATAGAAAATCGTGAAGGGCGCTCCAGGTAGCTGACGTAGATATAGGCATTGACCTCGTTGCAGAGGCCTATGACGAGCGGTAGCTGCTCCCAGTTGTCCTTCTGCACGGTAAAACTCAGTGAGAGATGCTTACGTTTTTTATTACATATGGCACTGAAACGACGGATATTATCCATTAGTTTATCATATACGACATTTTTTCGGATCATCTCCAGCTTCTGACGATCCAATGCGTCTATGGAGATAGCGATATCAAAATTGAGCTCTGTGATGAGACTTTCTATTTTTTTATTCCAATGAGTACCATTAGTAATGGCAAAAAGGTCAAGGCCCGGATTCAACTCTGCTATCTTATCCCATATTTTATAATATATCGGAATTAGAAAAGGCTCTCCGCCATAGAATTTCGCCTCTTTCAGGTGAGGGAGGTAGGATGATAGCTGCACTACAAATTCATCATCGTACGGCGAGGGCAGCGGTGGTAGATGATCCCGGTTTTTGCGGATACTGCTGGATACCTCCCCATGGCACATCTGACATTCTAGGTTGCACTCATTACTCAACTCAAACTCAAATACCTGCGGAAAACTAGCAGAAACATTGTCATAGTATTTATCAAATACCAGCGGTCGTAGATTCGAAAACTTTTCTTTATCAAAAAAGAACTTGCAATGCCGGCAACCATAGTCTAGGTCATTGTATAGCATGTGCTGGCGCAGCTTTCTGGCCTCCTGTCCATTCCAAATCTGATCTATGGTATTTGCCGGGTAACTGCCCAGCTTGACATCGCGGTTGTAGGAACAAACAAAAACTTGCCCGCCAAAGGAAAATGTCAAGCTATTGTACGGTAGATAACAAAATAATTCTTTGCCTCCATCTGGCCTGAAGCGATTGTATTTCCTAAACTTTCGCTTGTCTATCGGGTGATAACCTTTGGCTACGCCTTCATCATAGCGGGCATTGGTCCGCATAGACGACTTTATATCTTCCCAAAGATTGAACATGCTATCTGATCAATTTCTAAAATAGTGAATAATTTGCCTCTATGCTAGACGGCAGGTCCGGGGTTTATAAAGCGGACTGATCGTAGCCCCTGATCAGTGCCCACAGCTCGGGAAAGATTTCTGCAAAGCTCTCGTGGCGGAACCGGTCGTGCCGATGTATATGATCGAAGAAGCTCTGAAAGCCCAGATCGATAGATCCATTCATAAAAGAGATCAGGTTTTCTACGGTGCGGGTGCGCAGCTCTTGAAATTCATAAGTGGCCTGTACCTGTGTACGCAGTCTTTTTTCTATAACGGCCTTGATTTCTGCCGGGAAGATCTGCATAGACAGTTCGGCAGGCGCATAGACCAAGTTCCAGAATACAGGAAGACCGGGAAAGTGCGCGTTCATAAACTCGAAATACTCCGGAAAGTAGTAAATGTTCATAGCGGTGACTGAACAACAGATTTTGACCTGCAGCTGGTCGCTGCCGGTATAGCCTCCCTGACTTGTATACAGCTTCAGGTTTTCCACTACTTCATCCCATCTGGCACCGCTGCGCTGGTATTCAAACCGACGTCCTATATCATCTATGCTTAAATTTAGATATACGTTTTTAAATGCCCGGAATAGGCTTACAATTTCCGCTGTGTATACAGTGGCATTAGTGTTTATGAGCAGAGAAATGTGACCGGCATGGCCCGAAGCCACACAGTAGCGCATCAGCTCTATATTTTCCGCTGCCATCAGCGGCTCTCCGCCAAAAAAACCTATCTGATCAAAATAAGGCACCCAATGACGTATGATTTCCTGGTTTTCCGGAGTCATATTGAAATGAAGTTCACTATCTTTCTGGTATACTTCCTTTGCCTCTCTGATCCAGCGCGAGGAGGCATGTGGTCCACAGATTCGGCAACGCAGATTACATACGTTACTGGCATTGATTTCTACCCTCCGGGGTGCAACCGGGTTTTGCACCTGCTCTGCAGTGATATTATAACCATATGAATCATAGCGCATGGGCTTTAGGCCGAGAGCTTGCTCTTTCCAGCATTGATTGCAACCTTTGCTTCGCACATTATTCAGAAAATTGTTTCGCAACTGTGTCATATATTCTGAATTCCACGCTTGCTCTATGTTACAATCTTTTACCGTCAGTTCTTTGCCTCCATCTATCATAAAATTGTCGTGATGGCTACAAGGCATATACTTGCCATCAGCAGATACAAGTACCTGAAAAAATGGGTAATAGCAGAAATCAGACCTCTCCGGGTCGCGTATGGGAGCCTTAGGCTTCTTCTTAAAAAAGGACGGTAGCATAGATTTACAAATTAGCGATTTCCGGCAGATATATAAAAATGTATGCGGGTGATGCGAGTAAGACTAAATTTTTAACTTTATGACATGCTGATAGAGGACTTTACAAAGAAATTTGCAGGCTGTATGAATACTGTGCCGGAGGTTACGATAGATGGCAAGACCCGGTTCAAAAAACTGGATGATTGGAGCTCTATTTCCGCCCTGATAGTAATAGCAATGGTAGATGCCGAATATGGTAAATCCCTGACAGCCGCGGATATACATCAGGCAGATACGATAGAAGACCTTTTCCTCATTATTCACTCCAAATAATGGCATCCCTTCCGGTTCATCATGTATCCCTCCGGGGATTGGCTGCTGCAGTGCCTCGGTATCGTGAGGACAATATGGACCTTGATCTAATCACCGAAAACCAGCGTGAAACCTTCATAAAAACTACAGGTATACGATACAGGCGTATAGCAGACACCGGTACTACTGCTGCTGATCTGTGCCGCATCAGTGCACAGCATCTGATGGCTAAACTGGGCTGGCATTCTGCGGATATAGACGTTCTTATTTTTGTGACACAGACGCCTGATTATGTGATCCCCAACTCCTCTTCTATCATCCAGCATCAGTTAGGCCTCTCAAAGGGCTGCCTCGCTATGGATATCAACCTTGGCTGCTCCGGATACGTCTACGGACTGTCAGTCATCGGCTCCTTGCTACAAAATATGCCTGGCAAAAAGGGATTGCTCCTCGTAGGTGACTGCTCCTCAGCTATCGTGTCGCCACAGGACAAGGCTACATACCCCCTTTTTAGCGATGCGGGCTCAGCTACGGCGCTGGAGCAGGTGAAGCGTGGCGAAACATGGTATTTTGATTTGCATACCGATGGGGCAGGCTATGATGATATTATAGTTAAAAGCGGTGGGATGAAGTATCCCTTCTCCGTTTCTGCACTAGAGCAGAAATCATATGGACCAGGCCAACAGCGAAGCGATTTGCACATGAAGCTGGACGGCTTGAACATCTTCAACTTTGCCTTGCGCGAGGTGGCGGTCAATATTCAAAATGTCTTGTCTGGTGCCTCTATCAGCCAGGACCAGATCGACTATTTCGTTTTACATCAAGCCAATGAACTGATACTGGAGTGCGTACGAAAAAAAATAAAGGAACCGAGGGAAAAATTTCCATACTCCCTCTATGATTTTGGCAATACAAGTTCGGCATCTATACCCGTCACAATAGTGTCACAGCTCAAAGAGGCACTGACAGGAAAAAGAGCAAAGTTGCTTTTGAGTGGATTCGGGGTGGGCCTGTCGTGGGGTTCTGTTATATTGAATGCAGATCTCATAGACATACCGGACCTCATTGAAATATGAGCGGGATAAAAACTATATTGGTGTAATATTCATATGGATCATCCCGCCTACTCCGTGATTATACCTGTATATAACAGCGAAAATACTCTGGAGGAACTATGCGACAGGATTTTCTCTTTTTTCGAACAGCGTAATGATACAGTAGAGGTGCTACTGGTAAATGATGCTAGCGCTGACAATAGCTGGCAAGCGATCATAAAAATAAGGGCCAAGTATCCGCAACGTGTGACCGGCATTAATCTATCTCGAAATTTTGGCCAGCATAAAGCACTGTTATGTGGATTGAAAAATAGCAAGGGGCACTTTGCTGTCATGATAGATGATGATCTACAATACCATCCGGAGGATATAGCTCTACTCATCGAAAATCAGCAAGTATCAGGTGCTGATCTGGTGTATGGTATCATCCCACGGAAAAGACATACGGTTGTACGCAACTTTGGTAGTCTCATAGTCGCAAAAATATTTGAAAAATATGCGCACATGCCGCGCAAAGGGTCTTCCTTCAAGCTGATCACGCGGCACGTGATAGATCAGGTAAAAAACTACAATCACCCATATTTGTTTCTCGACGAAGTGATAGGTTGGTATAGCCGTCTTACGACATACACTACGGTGAGGCATGAAGGTCGGCGCAATGGCAGATCGGGCTATAGTACCTGGAGCCTGATACGCTATACACTGCAAATAATAGTGACTTATACTACGTTACCTCTACAGATGATCACGTGGTTGGGGTTACTTTCGTTTTTTGTATGCCTGGGGATTATCGTATATTTTATATATATGAAACTCACCTACGGGGCTGAAATAGGCTTTACCGCTCTCATTGTTTCTATTTTTATGTCTACAGGGCTTATACTGTTTTGTATCGGTATCATAGGCGAATACCTGAGTCGGCTATATAAGATCCAAATAGATAAGCCTATCTTTATTGTGAAAGAAATAGTCCGGTGATCATCAGAAAATATGGATTGGAATTAGTACGCCTGCGCGCGGAGCATACGGAGATGATCCGTCACTGGCGCAACGATCCCAAGATTCAAAAACACATGTTCTTTCAGGCTACCATCACGCCTGAGATGCAGTCACGATGGTTTGACTCGATCAATAATGATCAGAATTACTATTTTCT
Organism: uncultured Chitinophagaceae bacterium; assembly: GCA_964537475.1. Classification (GTDB taxonomy): domain Bacteria; phylum Bacteroidota; class Bacteroidia; order Chitinophagales; family LD1; genus UBA1941. The sequence continues at coordinate 467,883 of CAZIBY010000003.1, forward strand.
CATTTATGTAAATCACGATCCCTGTGGGTTAATTAGTATATCTTCTATAGACTTTGAGACAAAAAACGCATTTGCCGGGCTTTTCATCTATAATGACGGATATATCGGCACAGATGTACCGGTGAGGGCATCTCTCACCATTCTGGACGTTTTTTTCACCTTTACCAATCTGGAAGCCATCTACGCCAAGGTAAGGGATTCTAATCTGGTAGCTCATCTATACAATACCTCTCTCGGCTTTACTCGTACAAAAAAGATCGAGCTCGGGCAGGGGTACGAGTATTGCCTCAAAAGAGAAAATTATCTGAAGGCCACTGCGCTGCTGCATCGCGCTACACAGCAGGTGTATGGAGATCGTACTTCACTTGAATTTAATGCTAATGACCCTGTAGAGGCAAGCCTGAGGCAGAGCTTTGAAGCTTCTTTTTCACGAGCAGCTTTGCCGGATGGGCTGGAGGTGATCTGATTATCCAGACAGAATACGCCAGCGCAGCTCATCCAGCGCTATTTTCAACCGTCTACCGATATTTTTCCCTTCCAGCTCCAGCATCAGTGCCGTAGAGAAGCAGGGGTTTAAGGCATACTTCATCATACGCTGTGCAAACGGCAGGTGCGCATACGGAAACTTCCTGCTGTCGAAACTAGATCCTAGAAAAGGTCTTATCTTCTGCTCATAAATCTCCCTATTACGTAGATACAGGTCGCGATCCACCGGTGGCATCACCTCCATTCCGATATGAAAAGTGAGATGCATGTCATCTACATGTTTTAGTTTTTTCCCAAATGCTACCATGTTATGCATCAGGCTTATTTCTATAAATGGTATACCTATACAGATATCATCCAGCACAAATTGTTCAAGCAATGAACGATGGAAAACAAAACAATCATATCCCGGATGATAAGCCCCCAACTCACTATACATTAGGGGAAGCTGCGCTGCATCTTTATATATTTTCGATATACGGCGGCGGGTGATGAGTATAGCATCATTACCTTCATTTATGAATGCTGATACAGCATCATAGAATTGTGGCATAAGAGCTATATCTGCGTTAGTATAAATGAGCCACTCAGCATCAGATGCAGCAGCCATTTCATGTAAAATATCAGATATATATGGCAGTTTTTTCTTTGATCTATACGGATCTATATCCCGTATTGATCTATCCAGGTCCCTCACTTTTCTGAAATATTCCGGTACAATGGGATGATCTTCGGGATAGCTAACGGATAACAGCTCAATATCATGAGGCCTTTGGGAAAACTGCCTTGCGATACGCATGGACTCAAACGTGATCGGCTGCACTATACTGAGTTCAGATCCCGGAGGGGCATTGACAGGATTGATGACATGAGCTATACGTGGCATGTGAATAGTCTGCTCTAAGCTATGCTTTTTCCCAAATAAAAAACGGTACTTCCTGTGTGGAAGTACCGTTTGATCATATGTTAATCTATGGTCGTTTCTACTTAGTGACCACCAGCTTCTTGCTCATATAGATGCTGCCGGTGTAAACAGTCACATTGTATGTGCCTGCAGCTATATTGCTTAGGTCAAAGGTATTGATATTGTAGCCCTCTGCCAGCTGCCATGGCTGGCTTAGCACTACTCGGCCCAGCATGTCCGTCATGGTCACAGTAGCCTTCTGGCCTGCTGTGGTCAGGATACCGAGCTGTACTGCATTGGTGGCAGGGTTAGGGATCATATCCTCAAAGCTGAAGCCCTTGTCTCCGATCAGAGAGGCTGACACGATCTCAGAGTAGGTAGACTGGCCGTCAAAATCTACTTGCTTCAGGCGATAGTAGTACACCACTCCCGGCTGTACGGTACGGTCAGAGTATGAGTAGGAGAGCTGTGTATTGCTATTGCCATGGCCATCTACCCATCCTATCTGTGTGAAGTCCGTACCATTGGTGCTGCGCTCTACGGCAAAGCCCTTGTTATTGATCTCGGATGCAGTAGCCCAGTCGAGGTCTATGTACTTATTGTCTATGGCATCTGCAGTGAGATAGAGCAGTGTCACAGGCAGTGGTGTATTGTTTACGTTCTGTGCGTGGATATAGAATCCAGACCAGTTAGATACGTTCATACATACTTCCCACACGTTATTGTACGTCACGCCGTTCACCACAGGGTTGTGCGTCTTGGAGGTAGGGGTCAGTACGATGCGCGAGGTGTTACTCAGCGGTGTCTCTGCACCACCGTGGAACTTGGTCACTACCGCATTACCCATAGAGAATGTAGAATAGTAAGATGGTGCAAAATGATTATCCGTGGCCGATGCAGTACTCAGCGCTGTTACTTCCGCATCACTCATATAGAGGCAGACGGAGGCAGCGCCTGAGGTATTGGTCGGAGATATCTTGAAGTGACGCTGCAGGTAGCTCTGCGGCGTGGTAGGCCCGAATTGATGCACATAGCCATCTACAGTAACATCTACATTGGTACTGCCCAGTGTATTACCACCATCAGTGATCTTGACCATGAGGTTACCGCTATTGTCATAGAAGATCTTGGTAGCACCTGTAGAAACTGTACATGCATAAGTGTCACCACTGGTCAGTACACGTGACGGGTAGGATACCGGGCTGCCACTGATGGTACCTGGAGTACAGCCATTGGCATCAGATACGAGAGAGAGTGAGCAGGATGTATTGCTGGTGGCATCCAGTTCAAATGGAGAGGCCTGATTGGTATACGGAGTGCCACATACGGTGAAATTATACGGCGAGGTGCCTCCGGTCACTACGACATACGCTGTGTGGCCACCATTACATGGGTCTATATTATCCGAGATGGCAGCTCCTGACGGACCATTATTGACAGCATTGCTGGTAGAGGCCGCAGTAGGACCCGTACAGCCCGAGCCGTTTGTATAGTTTACACTGACAGTCTTAGATCCTGTAGTGATCCACTGTATGGTAGCAGAGTAGGCAGAAGTAGTCCCGCCAGCTATGAGCGTATAATCTACACCGGCAGTACCACCAATGGTCCAGATGTAGTTGGAGTTGCCCGACTGCGTGGTATAGACCACGGAGTTTGAGGTACAGAATGCGCCGGATGTGCTCAGGGATGGCGAAGGGCTTGCGTTGACTACCGTCGTATTAGTACCAGGTGTCACAGCCGGGCAGCTACCATTAGAGTAGCTCACAGACACAGCCTTGGTACCGGTAGATATCCATTGCAGCGTCACTGTATAGTCTGTAGCGCTCAGGCCGCCGGATATGATATTATAATCGGTACCCGGCGTACCAAAGCCCGACCACACGTAGTTGCTATAGCCTGACTGTGTAGTGTACGTCACACTCGTATAGTTGCAGCTAGGATTCGATGGCACCGCTGTGAATGTAGGCGTAGGCGTCGTAGTCACGTTGACAGTGGTAGAAACCCCACCGGCACCGTTACATGGCGATGGACCTGTCACTGATACCCAATAGTCTGTAGTGGACCCCGGCGTGACAGAGTAGGACACAGAGGTAGCGCCTGCTATCGGGCTGGTACCGACTACGTTACCTGTTCCCCACTGATAGTTGGCACCTGTGCCGAGGGAGCCGCCCACAGCCGTAAGGGTGGTACCATTGCCGCTGCAGACCGAGGTAGTGCCCGAAATGCTTGTCACCGCAGTAGATGGTGTGTTCACATTCACGGTAGTATATGTACCACCTGCGCCATTACAAGGTGATGGTCCAGTCACCGATACCCAATAGCTGGTAGTAGACGACGGAGACGGGGTGTAAGATATAGAGGTAGCACCACCTATCGGGTTAGTACCTACTACGGTACCTGTGCCCCACTGGTAGTTGGCGCCTGTGCCGAGTGAGCCACCTGACGCGGTCAGCGTCACGCCGCTACCCTGGCAGATGGTGCCACCACCACCGCTGATGCTTGTCACCGCAGTAGATGGGGTGTTCACGTTCACGGTAGTATATGTACCACCTGCACCATTACAAGGCGATGGTCCAGTCACCGACACCCAATAGCTGGTAGTAGACGACGGAGACGGGGTGTAAGATATAGAGGTAGCACCACCTATCGGGTTAGTACCTACTACGGTACCTGTGCCCCACTGGTAGTTGGCGCCTGTGCCGAGTGAGCCACCTGACGCGGTCAGCGTCACGCCGCTACCCTGGCAGATGGTACCTCCACCTCCAGAGATACTTGTCACCGCAGTAGATGGGGTGTTCACGTTCACGGTAGTATAAGTACCACCGGCACTACCGCATGGGGCCGGTCCGGTCACCGATACCCAATAGCTGGTAGTAGATGATGGAGACGGCGTGTAAGATATAGAGGTAGCACCACCTATCGGGTTAGTACCTACAGTAGTGCCGGTACCCCACTGGTAGTTGGCACCTGTGCCCAGAGAACCTCCGGAAGCTGTCAGCGTCACACCACTACCTTGGCAGATGGTACCACCTCCCCCACTGATACCGGTCACGGCACTTGATGGGGTATTGATGATCGCAGTACCAGTGACTTGTGCTCCACTGCAGGTCACACCAGAGGCCACATCCTGCGGAGTGACAGTCACAGTATAGGTACCTGTAGTAGAACCCGAGAGGGTGATACTATTGCTGGTAGATGATCCGGTCAGACCTGCCGGGAGAGCCCAAGAGTATTGTGTAGCATTAGACACTCCTGTCACAGTCATGGTAGCTATACCTGGCGTAGTGCAGAAAGTCACTGTAGCGATAGAACCACCAGAAGGTGTAGTCACAATAGTCGCTGTCACACCTGTACGCGTGACCGACTCGCAGCCGGATATGGTCTGTGAAGCGTAGTATGTCGTACCTGACACCAGCGCATTAGTAGACGGCAGAGCGCTACCCCCTGAGGATGCTGCATACCACTTTACGGTGCCCGTGGCGCCACTCGTAGAAAGGCTGGCTATGGTCGGGCTGCTGGCCGAGCAGAATGACTGAGCTGTAGTCAAAGATGGTGCCGCCGGAGTAGCTGTGACAGGCCAGCTAGCTACTGTCGTGAATGAGGTGCCTGTACAGCCATAGCTGCCTGATGAGCGCATCGCCTGGACGATGATGCTGCCTGTAGCACTCGCTGTCGCGATGTTAGAGCCCGATGTATAAGTATTCCAGGTGCTGCCACCATCTGTACTATATCTATATGAATCCGCGGCTCCAGAGCTGCCACCGCTACCTGCTGTGATCGTAGCGCTCACGTTGCCATAGCTCTGGCAAACAGTAGTGCCTGAGCCTGGTGAAGCGCTGCCCAGGCTAGGAGCCACCACAGCAGAGCCGACAGGCCATGTGGCGATAGTATTAGGCCCTAAGGCTCCGCCACAGCCTGGTGTGCCGGCGCTGCGGGATACACGTACGAGCACGTTGCCAGTGGCACCGGTAGTGTTGATGGAGGCTCCCGACGTATATGCTGTCCATGTGCTGCCGTTGTTGATACTATATTGGTAGGTATCTCCTGCTCCTGAGCCACCGCCGCTACCGGCATTGATCGTGGCACTCGTAGAATAGCCTGCGCAGATCGTATTACCTGACCCCGGAGTCGCTGTATTGAGTGTCGGCGCTACAGTATTGCCATAGACAGTGACAGAGGTAGTCAGTGTGCCACCGTTACATACACCATTGTTAGATGCGGTTATCTGTACACTGGCTGTACCGGTGCCGGTGAAGGTGATATTCTGAGAAGGGGAAGATGTGGTGGAGCTGTAAGTAGCGGCAACACCCGTTACAGACCAGATATAATAGGAATTGGCAGCTACTCCGGTAGTCGTGCTGCCCGTTCCGACAGCTGTATAGGTAGTTGCTGTATTGATACAGGCCGTTGTCGGCATTGAGCTGGCGGTTGGTGTGCCCGGTGTAGAATATTTATAATAGAGCACTGTAGAAGTGCCAGCTGCCCAGGTACCTGATACCAGGCACTTCACATAGCTGGTGCCGGATGGTGCCAGAGAGGTGTTCCATGTATTTTGGCAAGAAACGTTTGGACCGACATCCGCGCCATTCCAATATTGAGTTTGTGCGCAAGTGACAGTGCCCGCTGTGGCCAGATACCAGTCCATGTAGCAATTCGCCATTGCACCATTGGAGTAGTATGTATAGGAATTAGCCCCCTGCCCACCGACCGGGCCCTGCTGCGCGCAGGTAGGATTAGCTATTGCGGACCACGCACCGCTGGTAGGATCGGCTGCGGTGGTAGCACACTGCGCAAGGGCGACGTTATTGCCTATCGCAAAGGCGGCAAGCAGCAACAGGGAGAGACAATAATGCCCAAGGTTTTGAATTGAGGTAGAGAAATTTTTCATCTATCGGGTTTTATAAAATAACGATATAATTATATATAATATTATTCAAATGATAAGCTATTTATAATTCACAGGCTATTGGCTTTCAGTGGTTTTCTAAGTTACGGAATATCTTTTTATCAACATAGTAGGAAAAAGAGGAATTCATAACCTATATCATAATGTCTCTGACACAAAAAATCAAGCCAAAATCAAAAAAAATATTTATCTCCATGTATATCAGCTTTTTAGTAAAACAACCTTTTCCTTTTATGGCCTTTCTTGTAGCGTTTTCAGGTCAGGGTATGTATAGCATAGAAAAAGCATTTTTCGGCCTTTTAAGGGTTTTCCTCGGCTTATTTATTCATCTGGATTGAAAATTGTACTCTTGGTTTAGACCTCATTTTTTACGTCAGCCTCTATGGAAATTTTTAATTCATGTACGGTTCTTTCATTTTCCGGTTTGCAAAAACAAAAGGCACATTGTAAAATTTAAAGAAAATATGTTCGCTTCAGCAGTAGGATGTGATTAAAAGACCCCGGTCTTTATCCACGCTTTTACCATATATTTGGTTTATGTCTACAGTGCTGATACTCGGGGGCGGAGGCTTCATTGGTTCTCACCTTTCCAAAAAATTGGTAGCCGAAGGACATGAAGTGACGGCCGTAGATGTACGCTGGCCGGAGTTTAGCCAAAGCGCTGCGCAACACTTTATTCTGGGTGACTTGTGCGATGCGGATTTTTGCAGGCGGGTTTTTGACAGACGTTACGATCGGGTATACCAGTTGGCCGCAGATATGGGTGGGGCGGGTTATATTTTCACGGGGCAGCATGATGCAGCTATCATGGCTCACTCAGCGCACATCAACCTGAATGTGCTGCAAAATGCAGTGAAAAACCAACCGGGCATCTTGTTTTATGCTTCTTCAGCATGTATATACCCCGCCCCCGTGACAGTGACCGACCGGATATATGAGGAGTCTACAGCCTATCCGGCTGAGCCGGATAGCGACTACGGCTGGGAGAAGCTATTCAGCGAACGCCTGTACCAGGCACATGCGCGCAATGAAGGTCTGAATGTGCGCATCGCCAGATTGCATAATGTATATGGCCCAGAGTCAGCATGGACCGGCGGTCGGGAGAAAGCTGTGTCTGCTCTGTGCCGCAAGGTAGCACAGGCAGCAGATGGCGATACTATAGAGGTCTGGGGAGATGGTCAGCAGACACGCTCATTTCTCTATATAGATGAATGTCTGGAGGGTATAGAGCGCCTGATGGAGTCTTCATGTACAGGCCCCCTTAATATAGGCTCTGATGAAATGGTGACCATAGAGGACCTCACGCAAAGGATCATAGCGATCTCAGGCAAAAATCTTTCTATAAAGCATATACCCGGCCCTACCGGCGTGAATATCCGCACATCTCACAATGCTCTGATAAAGCAGCAACTCGGTTGGGCTCCATCCTACCGTCTACAGGATGGACTGCGCCAGACGTATGACTGGATAGCCTCCCGCATATCTCAAACCACAAAACTGCAATGAAACGGAAAGATAAAGGCCGTATCAGTATGATGGGGATTCTCGTCATATCGCTCATCACCTTGGTATTGCTGGAGGTGGTGCTGCGTACACTTGGGTTTTACAAGACATATACGGAGAAGATGGATGGAGAGTATAGAAGCTTCTATGGGGATACTATGGCTACATGGTTTTGGGCGCGGGGTGCCGGAGATTCTATTTTAGACAATAAGCCGGAATACACCTATCACAGCAAAACAAACAACTACGGCTTTGCTGATAAAGATTTTGACTCTGCCACACATTGCCATACTCTGAAAGGCCTCGTGCTGGGAGACTCCTTTGCACAGGGTATGGGTGCGCCACCTGATAGCAGCTGGCCAGCGCTGGTACAGGCTCAACTAAATGGCAAGGGGGATTCTATACAGTATCGGATCTACAACTGTGGGACTGCAGGTAGCGATCCCTTCTTTGAATATGTGGTACTAAAAGAAAAACTCATAAAGCTGCATCCCGACCTGGTCATCATGAGCATCAACTACTCTGATATCAATGACTGCATCACGCGGGGGGGATTAGAACGGTTTCATTCTGATGGTACCACACATTTCTCCCCGAGGCCCTGGTTCGAGCCGCTATACAAGCATGTACACCTGATTCGAATGTTTGTTCATTTTGTATTACGCTATGATTTTTCACTCCTGTCATCGTCAGCACTCAGGTCCAGATCGTATGCTGCGCTGCAGTCCATAGCTGCTTGCGCGGATAGCAGCCAAAAGCTGTGCACTGCCCATGGGAGCCGATTCATAGTCGTGCTACACCCCTATCTGGATCCATATGATCGCTACCTCAAAAAACAAGATATATTGCCTCAGCTCATGCCACTGCTGGAGGCCAGGCAGATACCTGTCATAAATCTTTTTGATGATTTCAGGCAAATAGTAAATAAAGATAATTACCAGACATACTCATGGCCCCGTGATATGCACTATACCTCCAGAGGATATTATCTTTTTGCCAGTCTGCTGGTACATCAGTTGCGCATGCATGATCCTGATCTACTCGTGCTTGAGCCACAAACTGTAAGACCATGTGTGGAATAGTTGGCTATATTAAAACTGATGGGCTGGTTGACCGCGAGGTCTTTGGCCGCATGCGAGATAGCCTGTCGCACCGGGGGCCGGATGATGCGGGTACACACTATCTTAATGATGGATCGATCGCCCTAGGTCATCGGCGCCTTTCTTTTCTCGACCTTTCTCCCTCAGGCAGGCAGCCTATGAGCAATAGTGACGGCAGCATATGGATAGTATTTAACGGTGAGATATATAATTATATAGAGCTGCGCGAGCAGCTTTATACTTCAGGCTACACCTTTCGCACCAATACAGATACAGAAGTCATTATAGCTGGGTACGAGCGCTGGGGTATAGGTGTCCTGCAGCGTCTTAAAGGCATGTTTGCCTTTAGTTTGGTGGATCTTCGTCAGGATAAAACCCTCCTCGTACGCGACAGGTTTGGTATCAAGCCTCTCTATTATATGTATGATAAGGTAAAGGGATTAATCTTTGCCTCAGAGCTGAAGGCGATACTGACTGACCCATCCATGAATAGGGAGATAGATTTTGGGGCTTTTGCAGACTACTTTGTATACAGGTATATCCCGTCTCCCAAGACCATCTGGAAGGGGATAAATAAACTGCCGCCTGCTACGTGGCTGGCATATGATCATAGGTCTCATACCATCGAGACGCAAGAGTATTGGACAGTTCCTTCTGGCCACAAAAAAATCGGAGAGCAAGAATTAGTCAAGTACTTTGGGGGAGCATTGTTAAACTCGGTGAAGCAACATGCCAGGAGCGATGTGCCGATTGGTTCGTTTCTGAGTGGAGGCTACGATAGCTCTGCCATCGTACACTACCTATCTGTACTGGGATACAGACCAGACGTATTTTCGATCGGTTTTGAGGGCTGGGCACAGAGCGAGGACCGATACGCGCAGCTAGTAGCAAATGAAACAGGTGCAAAGCTGCATACTACGATAGTAGACGGCAGCTCTCTGGCCCTTCTGGACAGGATGCCAGATGTATATGATGAACCGATAGCAGACATTTCTATAATACCAACCTGGCTCGTCAGTCAGCTGGCAAGGAGGCAAGTCAAAGCTGTGATGAGCGGGGAGGGTGCAGATGAGCTCCTGGGGGGATACACCTGGCAGAAAGCCTTTTTTGCGGCTAGTCAAACCGGCTGGTGGCACCGGCTGAAAAAGAAGATGGCCGGTGAGCAAACCTCTACAGTGGATTATTATGCACAAGCCATGGCTATGGGCAGGTTTGATAGACAAGAGCTGGCGGCTATGCTCACAGACGAGTACCAGGAGTATATAGCAGATGATACAGATTGGTTCTATCGGCAGCACTATGACGAAAGTTTGTCTCCCCTCCAGTCTGTGCAGAAGATGGATATCAAGTGTTTTATGGGCGAGCTGGTGCTGGCCAAGATAGACCGGGCCAGCATGGCGCATTCACTCGAGGTGAGAGTCCCCTTTTTAGATCATGAGATATTTGAGAAAATACTGCAGTGCGATGAGCGCATTTATTTTAAACAAGACCGCACGAAATTTTTGCTTTATGAAAACATTAAGAATGTCATGCCTCCGGAGATAATGGACAGAAGTAAACAGGGCTTCGTAGGGCCGGATAGGTACTACATGGATATAGACTGGTACAAAGGTATCCTGGATCAATCTAAAATGATCAGTGACGGTATCATCAGGCACGAATATTACCAAAAGATGCTGACGACACAAGACCACTGGCGTCTATGGAAAATGGCCGTGATGGAAAACTGGTATCGAAGGTGGACATCCTGAAGAAAAATCACAAAAGAGATTTTATGTCCTGATCAAGTGATCGGCTTCGTTATATTTACGTGAATTGTATTAGACCATGTCAGCCCCCAAAATTCCTTTTACCTCGCTTTATCAGATACACGAGCCATTGAGGCGCGAGATGCATGAGCACCTCGACCGCCTCATAGACCAAAGTGATTTTATCTTGGGATCGGCTGTAGGAGCGTTCGAGCGCAGTTATGCGGCCTACTCTTCGACCCGGTATTGCCTCGGTACCAGCAACGGTCTGGATGCGCTCAGGATTTCACTCCGCGCTCTGGGCATCGGCTCCGGAGACGAAGTCATAGTGCCAGCCAATACATACATCGCCTCTTTATTTGCTATCACGGACATAGGGGCGGTACCTGTGCCGGCGGAGCCGGATGAGCAAACATATAATATCACAACCGAAACTATAGCACCACTGTTGACTTCACGCACAAAGGCCATCATGCCCGTCCACCTCTACGGCCAGCCATGCGAGATGCAATCTATCATATCACTGGCCCGCAGGCACAACCTCCATGTCGTGGAGGACAATGCTCAGGCTCAGGGCGCAAGCTACTATGGCAAGAAAACAGGTAGTTTCGGAGATATTGGCGCGACGAGTTTCTATCCTTCTAAAAATCTCGGCGCCATGGGGGATGCTGGTGCGGTCACGACCGATAATGAAGTGCTGTATCGGAGTGCTGCTTTGCTACATAATATGGGCAGTGAGAAAAAATATTTCCACGATCTCCAGGGGTACAATGCCCGCCTGGATACGATACAAGCCGCCATACTCAGTAGCAAACTGGCGTATCTCGATACGTGGAATAATGAACGCCGCCGGATAGCAGAGCGTTATATGCATAATCTCAAAGGTCTGAGATATGTGGCGCTGCCTCAGACAGCTGAGGGAGCACACCATGTATTCCATTTGTTTGTGATCAGGCTGAAGCGCAGGGATGAGCTGCAGTCCTATCTGGCCGCACACGGCATCCAGACATTGATCCACTATCCGGTGTCTCCGCATCTGCAACCGGCACTGGCTGTGTATGGATGGCAAAGGGGGCAGTTTCCCATCACGGAGAGGATAGCGGCCAGCTGCCTGAGCCTTCCACTATTCGTAGGAATGACAGACGACCAGATCGATTTTGTGTCCGAAAAAATTGTAGCTTTCGAGCAGCAATAAATGAAATGGTGATCGTTAGTGGCATAGAGAAAGATATCACCTATCAGCAGTGTACTCGCTGCATCTGTGATAATACGATACCCGGAATAGAGTTTGATGATGCGGGTGTCTGCTCGCTCTGTCATATGCACGATAGCTTTGATGCGGCATTTCCTGATGATAGTCGGGGCGAGACAGCGCTGCAAGAAAAATTTGCCCTTATCAGAAAGGATGGACAGGGTAAAAAATATGATTGCATAATAGGTATCAGCGGCGGCCGGGATAGTATATATATGCTGTACCTAGCTGTGACCAAATGGCGTCTACGCCCGTTAGCAGTACATTTTAACGACGGCTTTGACAATCCGGTGGCAGGAGAGAACATGCTAAAGGCAGTCCGTAAACTAAACGTAGAGCTGCGCACTATTACGTCGGATTTTCGCGAATGCAAAGACTTGAAAATTACGGACCTCAAAGCTTCCACTCCGCTGCTCAATAACGGTACAGATATAGGTATTGGCGCTGCGCTTTATGGTACCGCCTGCAAAGAAGGCATCAGGCACATTCTGTTTGGGCAAAGTTTCAGGACAGAAGGTATCCGACCCATTGCATGGGCGTATTTTGATGGGGACCATGTGCGGGCCATTCACAAAATATTCGGTAAAATACCCCTACGCAAATGGAGGCCTGAAGATCCGGGATTCAACCTGGGTATCAAAGAGATGTTTTATTATACCGTGATAAAGGGTATCCGCGTACATTCGCCGCTTTACAATCATCCGTACATCCGTGAGCAGGCTGGCGAGATACTACAGCGGGAGCTGGACTGGATATACCCCGGAGCGCATTATTTTGACGATTTATATTGGGCGCTGATTACTTATGTGCACCGGACCAAGTTTAAGATCAACTTTCGCCTGATAGAATACTCCGCACTGATCCGGAGCGGTCAAATGGATAGGGAAGATGCCCTGATCCGTGCTGCCCGGCCATATCAGATAGAAGACCCGAAAGTCATATCTCTCTGTATCAAAAGGCTCGGCCTCAGTGAAAAAGAGTTTGAAGAGATCATACAGGCACCACCCAAAAACTGGTGGGACTATCCCAATAGCTATCAATGGATGAGGCTGGCAAAAGGGCCTATCTATTTACTCACGAAAATGGGCATTTTTACTCAAGTGGTTTATGACAAATATTTTAGACTCAAATTCAGGTAAAGAATGCGCATAGGTATGGCACAACTGCTCGTGGAAGGGGGCGAACCAGAGCGGAACCTGCAGCGCGCCGAAAAACTGATTCGGGAGGCGCGCGCCGAGAGCTGTGACCTCGTTTTGCTGCCGGAGACACTGGACTTCGCCTGGACACACCCCTCGGCACTATCAGAGGCGCAGCCTGTGCCCGGCAGGTTTTCAGATTTCTTTTGCGATCTGGCTCGCGAGCTGCATATCTGGCTATGCCTGGGCCTCACAAGGCAGAAAGGCGATAAGCGCTACAATACTGCGCTGCTAATAGATGCAGCCGGCCATATCGTGCACATGTATGATAAGATTAATCTGCTGGAGGTGGAGTTTCCATTTTACGAACCAGGCAGATCCTTGGGCGTAGTAGAGACAGCATTTGGCATTATAGGCATTAATATCTGCGCGGACAACTATCTGTACTCTACGCACAATGCACATATGCTGGCGCGTATGGGCGCGCAGCTGATATTATCTCCATCATCATGGACAGTAGACCACGGTGTCACAGAGGAAATGGATCCCTACAGGGACAAGTGGATACGTCCGCTGCAATCCATTGCCAGATTGTATGATATCCCCGTCGTAAGCGTAACGAGTGTAGGATATATAGTAGGAGGACCCTATGAGGGGAAAAAAATGGTAGGCTGCTCCCTGGCAGTGGACAGGGCCGGGATCATAGCGCAAGGCACTTTCAATGAATTTGCCGGAGAACTGCGGGTGGTAGACCTGACCATCAAACCACAGCAGTACAAGGGTACTCAATTTGATGATCTGGAAAAAGCACAGGGCAAATGATAGTATTAGGCATAAATGGTGGCTTTAGGCAGGGCTATCAGGATGTGAGCGCGGTACTGGTCAGAGACGGTGTCGTAGTGGCGGCTATAGAGGAGGAGCGCATGAGCCGTATTAAATACTCGGCGGGCCGGCTGCCTCACTTATCCGTATTAGAGGTACTCAGGATGGCAGATATTAGTATCAGGGAGGTCGATCTGGTAGCGTTTCATGGATCCACCTGGGAGGCCGAGATCGATGTCCGGATACAGCACTATTTTGAGAATCATTTTGGGTATTGCCCACCTGTAAAGCGCTACCATCATCATGATTGTCATGCTGCAGCTACTTATTTCAGCTCGGGCTACCGCCATGCACTTGTCATGACGATGGATAACTCCGGCGATGGTATATCACTGCAGATCGCAGTGGGTGCAGACTATGCTATCAGAGATCGAAAGAGGTTCTCCCGTCCCAATAGTCTAGGACTTTTCTATTCCCTTATCACTCAATTTTGCGGATTTGTAAAGGATAGCGATGAATACAAGGTCATGGGCTTGGCGGCATATGGAGATAAGACGCGATATGATTTCTCATGGCTGCTAAGTTTCCAGGATGAGGAGTTAGTGTTGAATACGGACTATATAAATGCTGTAGGCCCGAAGGCACCATCTCTGCACAGGGATGAGAAAATATTCAATGAGTTATTTGAAGAGCGAATGGCGCTCCGGCGAAGACTGCCGCATGAAAGCATCAGCCAGGTGTATAAGGATATAGCTGCTTCCGCACAGTTTCACTTGGAGCGGATCATATTGCAGATTGCAGGATATTTTTTGGGAAAAGAAGGCCAGACAAATTTGTGCATAGCCGGCGGAGTCGCACTAAACTGCCTGGCTAACCAACGAGTGATGAATGAGCTAGCGATAGATGGCTTTTTTGTACAGCCAGCATCTTCTGATGCGGGTATCTCATTAGGCGCGGCATGGCTGGCATGTCTGGACTATAATGTTAAGCCCCAAGCACCGGAAAGTGCATTTTTGGGTAATGAATATAGTGATGCCGAGATACAACTGGTACTGGATATTTGTCAGGCTCATTATGAAAGGGTAGATGACCCGGCCGCTATCGCCGCTGACCTGCTGGCCAGTGGCAAAGTGATAGGCTGGTACCAGGGCCGGATGGAGTTCGGTCCCCGGGCGCTGGGCAATAGAAGCATCCTGGCTAACCCCGCTACTCCAGACATACAGTCGTTAGTCAACCGGAAAATAAAATTCAGGGAGGGCTTCAGGCCATTCGGTGCCAGTGTACTGGAGGAGGATTGCTCCGCAAATTTTGAGGGCAGGCTACCGATAGCACCGTATATGACCGTGACATATCAGACGCGGAAAGAAAAACTGGATCAGCTAAAAGGCGTGACACACGCCGACGGCAGCTGCCGCATACAGACGGTAAACGAGAAACAGAACAAACTATACTATCGGCTGCTTAAGCTGCTGAAAGAAAAAACGGGATCAGGGGTTTGCCTCAATACATCATTTAATCTCAAGTATGAGCCCATCGTTTGTACACCGCAGCAGGCGCTGGGTACATTTTATGCCAGTGGCCTCGATGCGCTGATCATTGGCCACTATCTCATCAGAAAGTGACACTACAAGGAAGCATCTGTAGCAGTGCGCCAGATGCGGTATTTGATCTGCTCCAGGATACCCGGTAGCTGATACAGGTCAGAGGCATGGATATCCTCTCTGTACTTTGACAGGTTTTCCATATACGTAGCCAGCGGTTTTTTGAGTAGTGGCTCTTCGCCTTGTTCTATCGCACGCACAGTGGTCCCGTTGAAATGGATAAATACCAGCGGGTACTTTTCGTCGAGATATATCTGGCCGTAGCGTTCGGTACGGCTGATCACTGCTTTATTCCACTCCGCTACATTGCAGCCCTTGTGACGCAGTACGTGTGCTCGCTCGTTCATCACAGGCATGAGGTCCAGGTATTTCTGATCGTCAAACATGCCACGCAGCGGATTTTTCTCACAGCGATAGGCACAGCAGGCTGCCCACCAGTCCAGATGAGGGATAGCATCGCGACGCACCGCTATAAATCCGGCATTGTACAGTCCTACGCGGAAGTTTGCTTCCAGCCAGTTTTGATCCCGGTCAGGATCACGCGGGTAGTGGTGTGGTGTCAGCAAGAAATTGTATTCATCCAGCAGATCAAAAAGGAAAGCATAGTCGCCAAAGAAATAAATATCATTATCGATATAGATCACCTTGTCCGATTTATCCTCCAGCAGATAGTGGAGGAATACGGGCTTCAGGGACCAGCGTAGTTTATCTGCAGAGGAGCTGTACTTGGATACGATGCTCTGTGCAGATGGCAGGTGGACGAGATCAGGGATGTGATACAAGGCTATATTGCCGGGAGGTACCTTATCCATCAGGTCCTCCGTGCATAGCACGTGCAGAAAGGCATCTGCATGTATCCTGCGCAGTGAGTCATAGAGCGCCAGTGTCTTGTGGAGATGGTCTGCGGATGAGATCGTGCAGAAGTGATACATGATATCCGAAGTTATGCAAAATGCAGTAATCCCAGCTGATTATAATAATTGGAAAGGGTCCGCATCTCTGAGAAACTGAAACTGGCGGCGCACCTTGACCAGCTCTGTATAGCTGAGTGTGGTGATAAAAATGTCTTGATCACCTTCCTTGCGGTAGAGGATGTTTCCCAAAGGATCTATCACAGATGTATCTCCCGTATATGTGATCCCGGTCCCATCATCTCCTACACGATTCACTCCTATCACATAGGATTGATTTTCTATGGCTCTGGCTTGCAGGAGCGTTTTCCATGGCAGGGCACGACGGTCCGGCCAGTTGGCGGAGTAGGTCAGGAGGTCGTAAGTTGCTTCGCGGTCTTTATTTATCGCATTGCGCGACCATACAGGAAATCTCAGGTCATAGCAGATCATGGGGCAGATACGCCAGCCTTTCAGCGTGACGATCAGTCGCTCTGATCCAGGCGTATATATCCTGGGCTCATCAGACAGTGAGAAGAGGTGCTTTTTGTCATAGGTCTCATAGGTGCCGTCGGGGCGCATCCAGACGAGGCGGTTGTAGTATTTCCGGTCTCGGCCCTCGCCCTCGTATAGCATCAGGCTGCCGGTTATCACGCAGTTTCTTTTCGCTGCGGCCTGCTTCATCCATGTCACAGCGCTACCGTCCATGCTTTCTGCCAGATGTGCCGGCGCCATGCTAAAGCCTGTACTGAACATCTCCGGCAGTACCACCAGATCAGCATCTGTGATACTATCTACCAGCCTGTCCATCATATCTAGATTGGCCTGTATATCCTCCCAGTGAAGGGCAGTTTGTATGGTAGCGATACGCAGATCAGTCATAGGCGTAAAGATAATGAAACGTTAACCATGCTCATGGGGATAATCAGCTATTTTATGGAACTTAGCACCTGATGAAAGGTAGTATACAATGGGGTGTATCCGTACTGACAGCTATGGTCGTATCACTGACCACTACCCTCGTCATGTACCTGGCAGACCTGCTGCACTGGGCTAGTTTTGAGCAATCTCTTTATTTCATCCTACCCCCTCTCGTATTTGTCTCGTGCTACCTGATCGTCTATATCACCATGAGGGAGTTTATTTTTATCAAGCTGCTGCGTATCTACGAGCTGATAGATGGCATCAGGGAGGACAAAAGTGATATAGAGGACAAGAATATTTTTGATGCGGTGCAGACCCGGGTCATGGAGTTTTCACTGCAAAAATCAAAGGAGATAGAGCAGCTCAAAAAGTTGGAGCAATACCGCAAGGAGTTTCTGGGTAATGTGTCTCACGAGCTGAAGACACCCATCTTCAATATACAAGGCTACCTGGAGACACTGCTGGATGGTGGCATGGAAGATGAGAAGATAGCGAAAGACTTTCTCACGCGGGCCTCGCGCAATACGGAGCGCCTCAGCGAAATAGTGAGCGACCTGCTCCTTATATCCCAGTACGAGTCTGGTGACCTGACCCTGCATATGACCACGTATGACATAGTAGATCAGGTGAGGGAGATCTATGAGAGCTTTATGATACAGGCCCGGTCAAAGAATATTGACCTTCGCTTTCGCGATATGAGTATGGAGCCTGTATTCGTCACTGCAGATAAACTACGTATCGGACAGGTGTTTTACAATCTCGTGGCCAATGCGATCAAATATTGTAATGAGGGTTGTTTTGTATCTGCCTCCTTTATGGCCCAGGAGGATAAAATAATGATAGAGATACGTGACAATGGTCCGGGTATCGCTCAGGAACATCTCAGCCGGCTCTTTGAGCGTTTCTATAGGGTAGACCGGGCACGATCCCGCGACAAGGGAGGCACCGGCCTGGGCCTGGCCATCGCAAAGCATATCATGGAGGCACACAAGCAGTCCATTACAGTGACCAGCGCCGTAGGTCTCGGTACTACCTTCTCTTTTTCATTGCAAAGGCCCGCAGCAGACTGACCTGTCTGTTAAATCGTTCAAATTTGCACGGCGTTGTCCTTGTTTCTGTGAAAAAGTGGGGAGACGTCCACGATTAGAATTAACTTGCTTAGCAGAGTGAAAAAATTGTTTTTTCTGGTTGGCCTATGTGTGCTGCTGGCTGATGTGATGATGGCTCAGGCGGAGGTCTCGCACTATGAGGACTCCGTGCGCTGGAGCCTCCAGTATGTCAAACGGCGGCTGGGAGTGCGTGACAGTATTTTTATGGCCACAGCTGACTCTCTGAGCCGCTACGCCGTGAGTGATACTTTCACTACCGGCCAGCAGGTCCAAAACCTTCATGGCCTGCATCAGCTACTCGTGCGGATGACAGACCGCAGCGCCCTGCTGGATGGCAGATATACAGATCAGCTGCAGTTTGCTTTTGCTGTCATGGACTGGCGCAGGGAGGGGGTACTGTATGATCAGCTTTGCCTCTCGCCGGGCTTTGCCCTCAGATGTGCAGCGCTCTTTGCATCAGATACTGCCGGACAGCGTTTTATCAGCTATGTAGGCGAAAGCGACCCCGGCAAGGTGCTGGCCAGTGCAGATCAGCTCCCGGCTGATGGCTATTACCGCCGGGTGATAGATCGGGCTATCCTTAGTGATCCTGATTTTGCCAAAAGATATTTTTTTAGCGACAACGCTGTGAGCAGGACTGCCGCAGGCAGCAGTGATACATTGGTACGCAAGCTGTATAAACTATTCAGTGACTATGGCAGCAAGACGAGGGCCTTTATCCTGTATGATGCTGTAGCCAGAGACATCATCTCAAGAGCAGAGGCAGACTCTATAGCCGAAGACAATCACCTGATGCTGCGCATCCTCATCACACTGCTGGCTACCGAGCAGCCGCTGGGCAAGCGCTCGCTCCTCCGCGAAACAGAATACAGAGTGGTGGAGCAGATGCGTCAGTCTTCTCTCTGGCCGCAGGCACGGATTTCTGAGACCTTTGCGCCGCTTAGTGCTGATGAAAAACTGGTCATGCTGGCCTATGGCTACAGGGAATGCGGGTCGAGGGCGCTGGAGGTATACCTGCGTCAGATGGAGAAAGCTGACCTGAGCACCGTGAGTCCTGCACTGATCAGAAACCTCTCTGACGGGCCACTGCCCGGCCTGATAAAGGCTCTGGACAAAGAGGACAAGCTCGCTGCATTTCTGGAGCCTTTCAGCCCGGAGGATCAGCATAACCTGACTAAGCTCCTTGCCGCGAATGAAAGGCGGGAAGCTCAGCCGCAGCTACGCGCTGTGATAGCTGATACGCAAGCAGAAGATATGACGGTACCCGCTCCGGAGCTGGAGCCTGAGGCAAAACCGGAACCCGCAGTAAAGGAAATGCCACGCCCGCATAAGTTACCAAGGTCAAAACCGGAGCCTGCAGATGAGATGGTGGTAGAGCCGGTGCATATCGTCCTGAGTGATTCTGCCAGAGGCCTGCTGGCGCTCAAAAGAAACATCTATATGGCACTGCAGGATATTCCATCCTTCGTGCACAAATCATACGCCAGGGCTGCGCTCCTGTATGCGGCTATGGTAGAGCCTGATGAGGTGATCAAGAAGGTAGAAATGTACAAGGGTAAATACTGGTGCAAGGATGTACTCGAGCAGGCGGCACTGAATGCGCCCATCACTGCGCGAAGGTACTTGGACAATAAAACGCATCCCGTCACTGTCATCCTGGCCTATAGCCAGAACCCGGCTATAAAGAAGTTGATCCGGCTCAACCGTGAGGCAGAGTACCAGTCTAAGCCATTCTTGCTGTTTGATGAAATGGTGCATGATAGCCTCAGCCTATCAGGTGCTACAGAGATCAGTAGCAATGAGGCGCGCCTGTTTCGGGAGCTGATGCGGATCTCTGCCCGTCGAAACTACCTGGGCCGGTACAATGTAGAAGAGGAGATGAACTACTATGCGCTGCACTACGTGCGTAGTCTCAATGACAAGACCGGGCAGCCGGAGCATATCCGCTTTGCGGCAGTAGATGACTTGAGCTGCGATGAGCTATATTATATGATGGTATACGGTAGGGAGGAGGTGTTCAACTCTACCTTTGAGGGCATGTATGCGCGCTTTGAGCGCAAGTGCAGTGCCAGCGGGCAATGGACGGCAACTCATTTTACAGCCTATCCTCATTATCGGTCTTTTATCGCGCTGTGCGCCACCTATGGCCGGCTGGACAGGTTCCTTTCTTTATTTGCTCCATCAGACCGCATAGAGCTGCTCACAGCCTTTGCCACCGGTCTGCAAAACGAGCAGGACGAGCTGTCAGAGGCAGCTACGGTGGCAGAGACCATAGCCAACACCAATACTCCCGCTACGCTGCAGACGCTGCTCTCTGTGGTCAAAGGGTCTTACACCGCGTTTGACTCCGTACAGGATTATAACGGTATGTCTATCTATGGCATACTCGCAGCCCTGTGCCGCGACAAGGTCTCTCCTGACAAGGTGTGGTATACTATGATGGCGCATAAATATAAAACGGGTTCTCTCACTACCTTGTCCAGCAGAGCGCTGACAGGACAGAAGCCTTTCATAGAGCGCATGTATTTTTATGATGATGAAGATGGCCGCGACTCCTATCAAAATTTTCTGAAGACTTTCTCTGGCTCACAGGATTGGCGCATAGAGCAGAACTATAGCTATGTGAAGGTAGCATCGCTGACAGGCGCCAAGATCGAGATCTATGCCAATAAAGCGGACCTGCCGGAGAGCGGGGATAAAGAGATATGCAAGGTCATAGCAGACAATAACTATGAGGTGAAATGTGTGGTACACCGCGGCCATAGTTTTCATACAGAGGAGACACTGAATAGAGTCCCGAGCACGGCGCGCTTTGTGCTGGTCGGTTCGTGCGGCGGCTTTTACAAAATAAACATAGCCCTGCGCAAGGCCCCTGACGCCCAGATCATAGCTACGCGCCAGATAGGGGTGAAGCAGGTCAATGACCCGCTGCTCTTTAGCTTCAATGAATACCTGCGCCAGGGCCGGGATATCAACTGGAAGACCTTCTGGGATGAAATGAGGACTAAGGTCGGCGCCAGCAGCTATTTCAATGACTACGTGCCACCACACAAAAACCTGGAGGCATTATTTGTCAGGGCATACTATGAGATCATGGGCGGATGAGAGAGAGGATCAGACATATAGTTTTTTGCCTCTGCATGATGGCCGCGTGTAGTGCGCAGGCGCAGTTGCATCCGCCGGAGAGCAGGATGGACTTCATACAGGCCGACATCCAGCGGATAGACAAACTGGATGGCAAGGAGGACCGCAAGGTAGAGACCAGAGACTCCGCGCGCAATGCGCTTGCCTTTCACGCATTCCTCGTCCTGCCCGATACGATAGACAGCTATATCAGGAGAAATTTCAATGAGTCCGACAAAGCCTTTTACAGGGACTATCTATTCCGCACGCTGCGCAGGGTCCATGGCCGCAACTATTATGCAGCAAAGTTTTTTGACGCGCTTTTCGGTCAGCTGTACAAGGAGCTGAAAGGTATCAGGGCCGGCCAGCTTTATCCTGTACTGGCAGCCAATGTGCCGCTCTCCATCCAGACCATCGGCATGTACAAGCGGGATCCGGCTACGGATTCATTCCTTTGCTATGCGGCACGCATCAATCCTGACTGGATCTTTCTCAATATTGAAGAGTTTCAGAAACAGCCCTACGCGCCTCATGTGGTGGAGTATGCAGCTAAGTATGCACCGCAGATGGCCAAAAAGTATTTTCTCAAAAATGACCCGGTCATGAATATCCTGCAGGCCAGTACTGACAGTGCGGTCATGATACTGCTGCAGATCACGCATGACATAGGCAAGAAGTCTAATAGCTATGTACTGCTGGATGATATAGCCAAAGGCAGCCTCACCATCGCTCAGGCCGACTCCATAGGCTCAGACAGCTATGCCTGTCTCACTGCGCTGATGAATATCCGCAAGAAGAAACACCCGCTGGCAGAATACTCTCTGGAGCAGGAGCTGGAGGTGCAGGCGCTCAAGTACGTGCGGCAGGTAAATGACCTGCACAATGAAAAAGATGAGGTCCGCTTCCGCCCGGTCAATAAGTTTTCTGCCGAGCAATTCTATACGCTGATCGTATATAGCGAGGAAGAGATATTTACCAGCACTTTCAATGGCATCTACAAAAGGTTTAGCGCAAGACTGGGCAAGGGGGATGGTTTTGGATTTATCCAGTCTATGGGGGGCAATCGCTTTCGTACCTTTATCAAGCAGTGCGCCGCCTATGGCAATCTGGATGTTTTTCTCAAGACGATGACACCGGATGAGCGCAATATCTTATTAGTGAAATTTGCCGCCGGACTGGATCGTGATGGTACGGATATATCCCAGGCAGTGGAGGTAGCAGACGCCTATACGAGTATTCACGATACGGCCATACAGGCCATCCTGCAGCGCACCATAGCGATGGAGCTTGAGCGCGTCACTGCAGAGAACGACAAGAAGGGTATGGCCATTTATGGATTGCTATCCAATCTTTTTGCGAATAGCACACTCTTCCAGGCGGACTGGTATGCCAATATCTCTGATAAGTATAAGCTGCCGCCGATAGATGTACTACCCTCTGCGCGCCTGTTTGAGTCAAACAAGTCGTGTATCTGGCACATGTATTTCTATGATGATGAGGATGGCGGCGTTTCCTTTCAGGCCTTCCTCAATACATTTCGCGATCCGGCATGGACCATAGATGAGCATAGCCCCCTGTATGTGCGTATCAGCTCCAGAGGTGGCAAACCCGTAGAGATCTACGCCAACAGGCCTAAAGAAGAATATAACGGGCAGGCCTGGCTGGAGCATTATTTTGATAGCCTGGGTATCACACCAGATGTACTCATACACCGCGGGCACAGCTACTATGCCTATAAGACGATAGAAAAGACCAAACCGGATACCAAGATATTTGTGCTGGGGTCATGCGGGGGCTACCACAACCTCACCAATATCATAGACCGTGCGCCTGAGGTCAATATCATCTCCTCCAAGCAGATCGGCGTCTATGCCGTCAATAACCCGATACTAAAGGAGCTGGCAGATACCATCCGCAGTGGCAAGGATATAGACTGGCAGCTGCTCTGGGCGCGGGTAGACGCCCGGCTGAAGGGCCAACCGCAATACTCAAAGTTTCTGGACTACGTCCCCCCGCACAAAAATCTTGGGGCCATCTTTATCCGTGCCTATAATAATCTGATAGAGAGCAACTAACACCAGTATAAAAAACGGACTCCTGCCTGTGCGCTGCCCGTGGACAATCTGTGGCAAAATAGTCTGCACCACATGGTGATTAGGACTATTTTTGCGCGCAAAATCCTGCCACATGTCAAAGTCCATCCGCTCCGCACTCATCTCTGTATACTATAAGGATAAACTGGACCTCATAGTCCGCGAGCTCCATAAGAACAATGTGACCATCTACTCTACAGGCGGCACCTTGTCATTCATAGAGTCTCTCGGTGTGCCGGTGGTAGCAGTAGATGCCCTCACAGGATTTCCTGAGATACTGGGAGGCCGTGTCAAGACACTGCATCCAAAGGTGTTTGGCGGCATCCTGGCCCGCCGGGATAATGACTCTGATGTAGCGCAGCTCCAGCAGCACGATATACCGGAGATAGACCTCGTGATCGTAGACCTTTATCCATTTGAGGAGACGGTAAAGTCTACTCAGAATGAACAGGAGATCATTGAGAAGATAGACATAGGTGGTATCTCCCTGATACGCGCAGCAGCAAAGAATTTTAAGGATACGTTGATCGTGTCCTCGCGCAGTCAGTATGACGAGCTGCTCGAGCTGCTGCAGGCCAAAAACGGCGCTTCTGATATAGAGGACCGCAAGCTCTTTGCTGCCAAAGCGTTTATGACCTCTTCACACTATGACACTCTGATCTTTGAATATTTCAATAAAGGCCTGACCCTGCCTGTTTTCAAGCAGAGCCTGCTGGAGGCCAAAACCCTCCGCTATGGCGAAAACCCACATCAGAAGGGCACTTTCTATGGCGACCTGAGCGAGGTATTTGAGATATTAAATGGTAAGGAGCTTTCGTACAATAACCTCGTGGATGTAGAGGCTTCGATCAATCTGGCTGCGGAGTTTACGGAGCCGACCTTTGCCATCATCAAGCACACCAATAGCTGCGGCCTGGCATCGCGGCCTACCATCTCGGAAGCGTATACGGCTGCGCTTGCCTGCGACCCTACTTCTGCCTTTGGCGGTGTGCTCGCTGCCAATAGGAAAATAGATGTGGCTACAGCCAATGAAGTAAGCAATCTCTTCTTTGAGGTGCTCACTGCGCCCGACTACGAGCCCGAGGCGCTGCAGATACTCATGCAGAAGAAGAACCGTATCCTGCTGAAACTGAAAGGCGGCTGGAAGCAGCCGGCAAAGATGTTCAAATCACTGCTGAATGGTGTACTGGAGCAGGATGTAGATAGCGTAAGTGATAGCAAGGAGTCCTTTAAGGTAGTAACTGAGAAAAACCCATCTGCACAGGAGCTGAGCGACCTGGAGTTTGCTATCATAGCGGTGAAACATCTCAAGAGCAATGGCATCACGCTGGTGAAAAACAAGCAGCTCATAGGCATGGGCTGCGGCCAGACCTCCCGTGTAGACTCACTGGAGTCGGCGCTGAAAAAGGCGAAGGCATTCGGATTTGACACTACTGGAGCCGTGATGGCTTCGGAGGCTTTCTTCCCGTTCCCGGATTGCGTCAATATCTCTGCAGAGGCAGGCATCGCAGCTATCTCCCAGCCGGGTGGCAGTATCAAAGATCAGGACTCTATCGCCGCGGCGAATGCCAATGGCCAGGCGATGGTCATGACAGGTGTGCGCCACTTCAAGCATTGATAGTGTTCCTACCTAAACTTGTAGCAAAACAGCTGCGCGATAGTTTTTTCGCAAACACTTCATTTTAGGGTTTTCTTTACTACCTTGCGCATCCCGCGGAGAATGAAGACTCTACGGGTGAATTTATTTTATTTATCACCCTGTTTATATGAAAAAAATCTATGTTTATTCGTTAGGGATTGCTTTGTCCCTGTTTGCCACAGCTGCTATCGCTCAGAATAATGTGGGCATCGGCACCATGGTGCCAAATCAAAGTGCACTGCTTGATCTTACTGCTACCAATAAAGGCCTGTTGATCCCTCGTGTGCCTTTGACCTCCGTCACTGATGTGGCTACCATTCCTGCACCTGCTACCAGCCTCCTGGTATACAATACAAATGCGGCTATCACGGGAGGTACTGGTCTGGGTTTCTACTACTGGGATGGTGCCCGCTGGCAGTCTCTGCTCGTCGGCGCAGGTAGCGGCCCCACTGGTCCTACCGGCCCTGCAGGCGCTGACGGTGCCACAGGTGCTGATGGTCCTACTGGTCCACAGGGCAGCACAGGTGTTATTGGCGCTACTGGCCCGACAGGTCCTGCCGGGGTTGTAGGGATCACAGGGGCTACTGGTGTACAAGGAAATACAGGCCCAACAGGTGCCGCAGGCACAGCTGGTGCCACTGGCGCCACCGGTCCGCAAGGTGCGGCTGGTGTGACGGGCCCTACGGGAGCGGGAGCTACTGGTAGTACAGGTATAACTGGTGCCACAGGTGCAAATGGGCCTACAGGCCCTCAAGGTCTGACAGGTCCAACAGGTGCAGGTGCGACCGGTCCAACGGGAGCCGACGGTGCTACGGGTCCACAGGGCGCGATAGGTGTAACGGGCCCTACAGGAGCAGGTGCCACTGGCCCTACAGGTGCTGACGGTGCTACGGGTCCCCAGGGCGCGATTGGTGTCACGGGACCCACAGGATCGGGGGCTACTGGTAGTACAGGTATAACTGGTGCCACTGGTGCAGACGGAGCTACAGGCCCTCAAGGTCTGACAGGTCCAACAGGTGCAGGTGCCACTGGCCCAACTGGTGCTGACGGCGCTACGGGTCCCCAGGGCGCGATAGGTGTAACGGGCCCTACAGGAGCAGGAGTGACTGGTCCTACCGGCGCTGATGGTGCTACCGGCCCACAAGGCAATACAGGTATCGCCGGTCCTACAGGTGTAGATGGTCCTACTGGTCCACAAGGTATCACCGGCGCGGATGGAGCTACCGGCCCTCAAGGTTTAGCTGGTCCGACAGGTGCAGGTGCCACTGGCCCAACTGGTGCTGACGGCGCTACGGGTCCCCAGGGCGCGATAGGTGTAACGGGCCCTACAGGAGCAGGAGTGACTGGTCCTACCGGCGCTGATGGTGCTACCGGCCCACAAGGCAATACAGGTATCGCCGGTCCTACAGGTGTAGATGGTCCTACTGGTCCACAAGGTATCACCGGCGCGGATGGAGCTACCGGCCCTCAAGGTTTAGCTGGTCCGACAGGTGCAGGTGCCACTGGCCCAACGGGTGCTGACGGCGCTACGGGTCCACAGGGCGCGATAGGCGTCACGGGTCCTACAGGTGCAGGTGTCACTGGCCCTACCGGTGCTGACGGCGCTACGGGTCCACAGGGCGCGATAGGTGTAACGGGTCCTACAGGAGCAGGAGCAACCGGCCCTACCGGTGCTGATGGTGCTACCGGTCCCCAGGGCGGGATAGGCGTCACGGGCCCTACAGGAGCTGGTGCGACTGGCCCTACCGGTGCTGATGGCGCTACGGGTCCTCAGGGCGCGATAGGTGTCACCGGCCCTACAGGAGCCGGTGACACTGGTCCTACAGGAGCTGATGGTGCTACCGGCCCACAAGGCAATGCAGGCATCGCCGGCCCTACTGGTGCAGCAGGTGCTACTGGTGTTGGTACCACGGGGCCAACCGGTCCTACAGGAGCTGATGGGGCCACCGGTGCTGCCGGCGTTACAGGTGCCCAGGGTATAACCGGGCCAACGGGCCTACAGGGCGTTACAGGTCCTACCGGATCTCTCGGTACTGCAGGTGGCGACCTGAGCGGCACCTACCCTAACCCAACCGTAGTAGGCCTGCAGACCGTACCTGTCAGCAGCGCCACGCCTGCCAATAGCAACATTCTTCAGTTTAATGGTACCAGCTGGGCTCCGGCAAATACCGATTCCATATTCTGGAAGCTCAGGGGCAACTCTGGTACGACAGCATCTACGGCTGCCATAGGTGCTACTGTCAATAACAACTTCATAGGAACGAATGATGCAAAAGACTTTGTAATAGCTACCAATAATCTGGAGCGCATGCGCGTAGCCAGTGGCGGCTATGTAGGCATAGGTACGGTGACACCGGGCGGGCCGCTGGATGTCAACGGTAATATAGCCGGTTTGTCCCGCAACTTCTTTACCAACGTAAATACTACGGCAGGGACAAGGTCTGATATTAATATCAAAACATACGGGGCCAACGGTGGCGCCCGCGACATATATATAGGCGTAGACGATGGCACCACAGGCCTCGGTGGCTATGGTACCAATGGAGGTGCTTACTTTGACAATAGGACCAGTGGCCCGCTCTTTTTCCAGAATTCATCTAACAACGTCATGACCGTGACCACAGCCGGTGCGGTGGCTATCGGCACTACTACTGCCAATACGAATGTCAAGCTGGCGGTCTCAAACGGATCTACCACCTGGAGCATCACACCAGGCTACAGGGGCAATACTGCCAATAGTGCCTATACTACTGTAGATATGCCCAATGCCAGCAATCTCTATGTCTGGGACAATCTGGAGACCAGCAATGATATCACAGATGACCAGCTGGCCGGCACAGGCAACCGTAATGTAATGGCAGATGCCAATGGCAAGCTCGTGATAGGATCATCTCCATACGGCCTTACCCTGCTATATGGCGGTGTGGATGTAGGTGACGTAGGTGGTACCCTCAGCAATGCGAACCCATCAGGTATTGTCTCCTCCAGCAATCTCGGCGGCAGCACAGGTAGTGATGCAGCTATCCATATCAATCTGACCCAGAGCATTACAAGCTATACCCCTATAGTGACAGTCGTGGTCAAAAATGGCGGGTCGTATACCAGTACCGGCGGCGGCAGCGGCCAGTGGAATAACGACAATGACGTCTTTGCATCTGTGGGCAATATCACCTCCAGCGGTTTTGACATCTACTTCCGTGAAGTAGCCAGCAATGCACAAAACCTGAGGGTAGAAGTGACCCTGATGGTAAAGAGCTGGTAGGTCAGAGCAATATCATCTATAGGAAGCCGGTCCCGTCAGACCGGCTTTTTTATGCTCAGGCCCCCAGGAGATAAAATGCAAACATATAGTAAGCGCCTACTATGCCGGGTATGGCAAAGGCAAACAGGTACAATACAAACCACAGCCAGAAATAGACTGGCCGTATATGCGTGGCAGCACGTATCAGCAGCGCCCCGAGCGTGATGCCCGTCAGCGCCAGTGCTACTGTGATCACAGACTCTATATCTACAGGCTCCAATCCGTCAGGGCCGTAGCAGAAAAGGGCAATGTATAAAGCACCACCCGTCAGCTGTGCTACGATGGCCAGCCATAGTATCCATACGGCTATCTTCATACGTTAAATATAGGAATAGAACGATTGGCCTGAAAAATGACAATCTTTTTTAGGTGTCATCGGGATATTAGGTTTAAATTTGGTATCAACGTAATTGCTCTTTTAGATCACTGAGCTTTTATCCTTATGAAGAAAACGATTTTTCTATCTCTGCTCTCCCTGATAGCAGGGCTCTCCCGGGCGCAGGATTCTGTCTGCCAGAGGTACAATTCCTTTAACGCGGTGAATACCGTCATGACAGACCACGATACTGTCTGGGCCGGTACCGATGCGGGCCTGGTAAAGCAGGACCTCTCCGGCAATATCCTGGCCACATATACACCTGAAAATAGCAGCCTGAGCAACTGCCACATCACTGCGCTGGCCATAGACCAAACCGGCAATGTATTGGTAGGTACGGCATCTCACGGATTGCAGCGGTTTGACCGGCATCTGTCGTGGACCGGTATGGGCACTGCCAGTCTGGATGCGGCTGATTTTTCCACGCTATGCTATGAGGTCACAAAGATTTTGACGGACCAAGACCGGATCTGGGTGGTAGTCAATAACATCTTTACCCCACTATATTATTTTGATGGGAGCTCATGGACAGCATATACCTCCGCCAACTCTATCATTCCTTCCGGCGCACCGATCATGCATATCGAAAAGGATAATAACAAGGTGTGGATGAGTGGTTTTACGGGAGCCAATGAACCGTTTTTCATAGCTGTATCATCAGGTGCCTGGACCATGCTGGATCATACACATGGGCTGCCCGCGGGTATCAATGGATTTCAGTTTACCATTACACCCGATCATAAGATATGGATGTACAGCGATCGCGGGCCGGTATCGTTTGACGGCTCGCATTACGATTCCTCTTATTGCACACTTCCTGTAGGGGTATACTATCACTATATCACCAGCGACTCTGCAGGACATCTGTGGATAGACGATCTCGGTGGTATGCGCCAGCTGTCTGGTCATACATGGGTACGTCAGGAGTTCGTCAGCACGATATCTTCCGCAGGGTATGTCAATGATGCAGCTTTTGACTATCACGGCCAGCTGTGGGTGGGTGCGGCTTACGGTATGTACCGCTGGGCCGGGTCATGGCAGGCATTTGACCGTAGCGATGTGGGCATAGGAGGGGGGTATCCCTCGCAGGTGATGGAAGATGCTACCGGAGGACTCTGTATAGGTTCTTCTACCTGCCTCTCGCGCTATGCTGCCGGAGGGTGGTCCAGCCCACTGAAAGCCAAGGTGGTATTAGGCATGAGTAAATCTCCCGGTGGGATACTATACGTAGCTACTCAGGACTCCGGCATCTATATCATGTCACCATCCGGAGAGGTACGAAACACAAACTATATTTTTTCAGCCATGAATATTGTGGCCGCAGATGATACGACAGTCTGGACAGCTTACTATTCATTGATAAAGCTCACGCCTCATTCCAGTGAATATTTTTCGCCGTATACAGACCCGGGTATACTGGGTGGCTATTATCATTTTACGGATCGCGATGTCCACGGCAACATATGGTTTGCAGGGGACTCCGGTGTAGTGAAGTATGACGGCCATTCATTTTCTTCCTTTACCTATACGGATATAGGTGTCGCGCCTGGCTTTGTCATGCCGTATCAGTTGACTCATGACCGTACAGGAGGCATGTACGTAGTGACTTCAGCAGGTATGTTTTACTATGATGGCAATATCTGGTCATCTATAGCTGTCAATAATGATCCTCTGCTGCCGCCTGCTACTGCTATGGTAGATCACAACGGGGACTTATGGGTCGGCTCGGAATTCAGCCTGTACAAAAGGATGGGTACTACATGGACAGCGGAAGCGCCGTTGTTTACCTTTGGTGGTGGGGTCTATTCTATCGCAGAGGATCACCTTGGCAATGTCTGGGTAGCATCGGGATTTGACCTGGCAAAAATATGTGATGCCACCGGCCCTAACGGCATACCGGAAAATACTGCGACCACGACCACTCTGGCCTATCCCAATCCGGCGGATAATACAGTCTACTTGCATACGGGCTCGCAAAGCGACTACCCCATGTCTGTGGAGCTGACAGATGCCACCGGCAAGTCTGCCGGCAGCTATACTGTGACTGGGGAGAGTGTTGCTATTTCTACCTCCGCATTGTCGGCGGGTCTGTATGTAGCATCCATCACTACGGCTACTCATCAGCACTCACAGGCTAAAATCGTGATAGCCCGATAGGCGTATCTCATACCTGGGTATACATAAACGAGCGGTAGAAAAAATATCTGCCAGCATGAAAATTCTTGCAAATAAAAATTGCAAGAAACCGTTATGGTTATGCTGATTTCCTATGAATTTATCTACATTTGACCGTTTATTGTTTAGACCAGATTTTCATTAAGATATAGTATGGGTTTGTTTAATTTCTTCATGGAGGAGATCGCTATTGACCTGGGTACGGCCAATACGCTCATCATCCATAATGACAAGGTGGTGGTAGACCAGCCGTCTATCGTGGCCATAGACCGCCGCACAGACAAAGTGATAGCTGTAGGCCAGCGTGCCATGCAGATGCATGAGAAGACCCACGAGAATATCAAAACGATCCGCCCGCTCAAGGACGGTGTGATAGCAGACTTCTACGCGGCAGAAAATATGATCCGCGAGATGATCAAGATGATCTTTGACAATAAGAAGTTTCTCTTCCCTCCGCGCTTTCGTATGGTGATCTGTATACCATCCGGTATCACAGAGGTAGAGAAGCGTGCCGTCAAGGACTCTGCCGAGCAGGCGGGAGGCCAGGAGGTCAAGATGATCTATGAGCCGATGGCTGCTGCGATCGGTATCGGTATAGATGTAGAGGAGCCCAATGGCAATATGATCATCGATATAGGTGGTGGTACTACAGAGATCGCCGTCATAGCGCTCTCAGGTATAGTGTGTGACCAGTCTATCCGCGTAGCGGGTGATGAGTTTACCCTCGATATCGTAGACTACATGCGCCGCCAGCACAATATGCTGATAGGCGAGCGTACCGCAGAGAATATCAAGATCAATGTAGGCTCCGCCCTCACAGATATAGACAACGCTCCTGATGACTACCCGGTGAATGGTCGTGACCTCATGACCGGTATCCCCAAGCAGATCATCGTATCCTACTCTGAGATAGCCCACGCCCTGGACAAGTCCATAGCCAAGATAGAAGAGGCGATCCTCAAGGCGCTGGAGACCACGCCGCCGGAGCTGGCTGCAGATATCTTCAAGACGGGCCTCTACCTCACAGGTGGTGGTGCTTTGCTTCGAGGCTTGGACAAGCGTGTCAGCCAGAAGACCAAGCTCCCTGTGCACGTAGCCGAGGATCCACTGCGCGCCGTGGTACGCGGCACGGGTATCGCGCTGAAAAAGATAGACTCCTTTACCTTCCTGATGGATTAAGCCTTTAATGGCATAGATATGAGAATGGCAGATACATTTTTGATCATATCTGAAATGGAAGCCTCCCTGTTGGGGAGGTTTGGGGGGGCCTATGTATAATCTCATACGATTCCTCATCAGGTACCACCTGTTTTTCTTCTTCCTGCTACTGGAGGGATTTTGCTTTTATCTCATCTATCAGAATAATCAGTTCAACCACGCCTCTATGGTCAATATGTCCAACGAGGCCAGTGGGCGCCTCTATCAGTCCTACGCCGGGGTCACTGACTATCTCTATCTCAGGCGCTATGCGGATTCGCTCAGTCGTGAGAATGCCTCCCTGCGTGCGCAGCTCATAGACTCGCGCAGTGATAATACCGTAGATAGCACGCGCAAAACTGATACTCTGGCGCACAAGCTCGAGCAGGTCTACACATATACCACGGCTAAGGTGATCCGCAACTCGGTCAATCAATCCTCCAACTATATCTACATCAACCGTGGCCGCCTGCAGGGCATCACGCCACAGATGGGCGTGATCAATCCGTCCGGCGTAGTAGGCCAGGTGGTGAATGTGAGCGACAACTATGCCGCCGTCATGTCACTGCTCAATAAGAAGTTTCAGGTCAGTGTCAAGCTGAAGGGCTCCAACTACTTCGGCCCGCTCTCATGGGAGGGCACCAACACCACGCTGGCAAAGGTCAAGGAAATACCTAAGCACGTCAAGATCAAGGTGGGAGATACGCTGGTGACCAGCGGTTATTCAGAGCTTTTCCCGGAGAATGTCATGGTAGGTACGGTAAAGCACTTCAACGCTGAGCCGGAAGAAAACTTTCTGGATATTGACGTAGCTTTGTCTACCAACATGAGCAACCTGTCATACGTATATGTAGTGACGAACCTGAAGAAAAACGAGATCCAGCTACTCGACTCGCTGACCAAAAACAAGTGATCCACCTAAAATCTCAATAGCATGAAAGATTACATCCAGTTTATCAAAAATGAAAAGGAGGGCAGCGTATCCGTACGCTTTGATATCAAGAGCGACAAGATAGCAGCACTCGGAGATAAGATCAAAACCGTCAATGGCGGTGTATCTATGAATGGCTCCGGCTGGGAGGCCCTGCTGGAGTGGTACCTGGATGAGTTTCATCCATCTGTATCAGGTGGCATGGGGTCTAACTCTGCTGCCGGCACCTACAAGGCCTACTACAAACTCACACCTGCTAATGAGAAGAAAGCCGAGCAACTAGCCGAGGTACTCTCAGACATGGTGGAGAATGACAGCAAACTCATAGACCTCCTCAAAGAACGCGGTGAGGAGATAGACTGGGATTGATCCTGGGCTCATCCGCTTTTCATTTCTGGTACAGCGCGTTTAGTGAGTCGAGCTTGTGCGCAGCTTCGTCTTCATGCCCTGCTATCGCCCCTTGGGCATACATCAATATTTTACCATCGCGTCCTATCATAAAAAACGAAGGGAATCCATCATTGGTATCTACAGGTACCCGCTGCTGTATGCAGAGTTGCTTCAATTGAGACCGCAGGCCCTTGATAGCATAGTATTTCTCCCAGTCCAGGTGTTTATTCACACGCTGCAGGGTGCTAGTAGCCGATACAGAGTCATCATCGCAAAAGGATAGAAATCTGATATCCGTGTTACCCCTGTACTTCTTTTTTACTTCATTTAGGTTTGGAAGCTCCTTGATACAATTGCCGCACCATGTAGCCCAGAAATTGACGAAGTATATATGCGTATGAGAATCGAGGGGCTGCTTTGTACATTGCTGAAGTAATACCAGCGAAGAGTCTGTAGTGAGTTTATAGTCGCTCATGGCCTGGTACCGTGCATGGCCTATGCCGATAACGCCGGTGGCGAAAAGTATTGCAACGACAGAAACTAATACTGCCAGTGCGATCAGAAGTTTTTTCATAGTAAGTGATAAGTGAATTACTGTTCTGTCGGGCTTTTAAAATATGCCACTACAAACCTGATCACATTGGCTATAGCCAGTATAATAAAGATGATAAGCTTATGCCAGTCTGCACCTGGCACGATAAAGAAGGTGGACAGGGCGGCTATAGATAGCACCGCCAGCAGCAGGTTTTTCGTTTTCGTAGTCATAATTCTGATTTAAGTATAAAGAAAGCAAAAACTAAACTACAACCTATAGATGGCTGTCTATGACTTTAGAAACTCGCTCATCAAATCCAGCCTCATCATAGCCCATTTCAGACAGAATGACTTTGCCAGACTTATCCAGCACATAGAATGTAGGAAAGGCGTGCACAGCATAGCGATTCAAAATATCCGGAGCACATAGCAGTACCGGATAGTTGACCCCTTCATTTTTCATAAAAGCCTTTACTCCATCCCGATCAGTATCTGAGGCATTGATGCCGTAGATAGCCACCTTACTGGCGGGGTATTTCTTGCGGAGTGCTATCAGGTGAGGCATAGCATCCATACACGGCTTGCATCCTATAAACCAGAAATCCAGCACTAGCAGTTTATCATTTACGGTTCTTTCTTTTACTCCGGTTTCTGCATTTGTACCATCTATTGGGTTGGTTTGCGCTCCTACGGCCAATGGCTGTGGTGCAGGTGCGGGATGACGCACTACTACAGGCAGTTTCCCGGCGCCGTGAGAGGCCCATATCTTATCTATGGCCTCGTCAAACGAAATATGAGTGAAGGTTAGCTCGCGCCTGGCTATGACATCGTTTATTTTCTTTGTCCATGATATTTTGGCGGGCATAGCAGCTCCATTCAGGAATGTATATACCACCACGGACGCTGATCCATCCTCATTTTTCACAAAAAAGGTATCTATCTCTGTCGCGCCATTTATAGAGGATACATTGCTGTCGCATCTTTTGTAGGCAGCTACTGCCGTATCCAGAAAGTCAAACAGGATAGCCCTGGCCGAGATATTGCCCAGAATGTTATATATGCCGCCCTCGCTGAGCAGGTACTCATCTGTAGCCGCAGAGTCTTTATTGTGATAGTATACCTTAGAGCCATTATAGTATTTCTCTCCGTATTGATTGCTTATCCAGACGCGTCCGTTCAGCAGGGTATCGCCCGGCAGCTTCTCCAGTACGATCTCATCATCCTCATTGATCGTATCAGTTTTTATAGTACTCCATATTTTCATATGGGTGTGATAGGAGAGCGTATGGTGGCTGTTTAGAGCTTGCTGGTACTTTTCCAGCGTTGTCTTATGGTCCTGGCAGGAGACCATACCGGCAGCGATCAGGCAAACAGCAAGGAGCCGGAGGAGGAAAGGGCGAAACGTGATCATAGTATAGGCTTATAGCATCCAAGGTATATTATTTTGTCCAAAACAAAATAGGCATAGGGGCTATGACGTTTATCTATCCAAGTACTTTATTACTTTTGCCACACTAAGACACCACCGCTAGTGCTCAGCCTGCTCCCTATCAATCTGCTTCGTTTCATCGCCCTGCTGGCGGTGCAGGTACTCATTTTCAGCACCATCAATCTGGGTGCCTCGCTCGGTCCCTACGTCAATATTTTCGTTTATCCGCTGTTCATCCTGCTGCTACCATTCAGCACACCTACATGGCTGCTCATGATACTCGGTTTTGCTACCGGGTTGTCATTGGATTTCTTCCTCGGCTCCTGGGGTATGCACGCGGCCACCTGTCTGCTCATAGCCTATATGCGCCCGTCGCTTATCTCTATCATCACACCCAAAGGCGCGGAGTTTGAGGTAGAGCCTAATATCTACCTGCAGGGCTTCACCTGGTTTCTGATCTATGCCGGGCTGGCCACCATTATTCACACTACCTTCTATTTTATCATAGAGAGCTGGTCCTTTTACAATGTTTTTATTCTCTTTGCCCGCATCCTGATCAGCAGCGCCTTTTCGGTGCTTTTTATGATGATGTTTCTCTACCTTTTTACCCCTACGCGCAAGCGGCGGATGGCCTGAGAAAAATAAGTGCTAAAACCACGCTGTCAGTAGCATAGAATGTAGCAAACTCCGTTATTTTTGAGGCTGATTTTCTCTCCCGGTGAATAAGGATCTCTTTCAAAACAGGTACAATGTCGTGCGCATCATTATCGTGGTGTTCGCTGCTGTATTTGTGCTGCGCCTGGCGTATCTGCAGCTCTTTGAGAAGAAATATGACAAGATCGCCTTTGACAATGCGATAAAGGAGGTAGAAGTATATCCTACGCGCGGCCTGGTCTATGACCGTCACGGCGAGCTGATAGTCTACAACGAAGCGATCTATGATATCATGGTCACGCCCCGCCTGGCCAAGACAGCTGACTCGCCCAAGATATGCTCGCTGCTCAAGCTCACCATGGAGGACTATTCTGCCCGCATGGCCAAGGCGCGCCAGTACTCAGCTCATAAGGCATCTGTCTTTATGAAGCAGGTATCGCTGGAGGACTACCAGCGCTTTGAGGAGTCACAGTACCTCTTTCCGGGGTTTGACGGGCAGGTGCGCACCATCCGCAAATACCCGCACAACTGCGCCGCTGTGATACTGGGAGACGTAGGAGAAGTAGACGACAACCAGATCAAAAACTCAAACGGCTACTACAAACCGGGTGACTATGTAGGCCAGAGCGGCCTGGAGCGCTACTACGAGAAAGAACTCGGCGGTACGCAGGGCAAGAAGTTCATCTACGTAGATGTACACAACCGGGAGCAGGGTCGCTTTAACGATCGAAAGTATGACACCGCGGCTATAGCAGGGGACAACCTCTACTCTACCATAGACATCAAGCTGCAGGAGTACGGAGAGCAGCTGATGGCCAATAAGAAGGGCAGTATCATAGCCATAGAGCCGGAGACAGGCGAGATACTCTGTATGGTCAGCTCGCCGGGCTATGACCCTAACCTGCTCTGTGGCGCTATACGTGGTGAGAACTTCAAAAAGCTGGTCTTTGACTCGCTGAAGCCCCTCTTCAATCGCGCTACGATGGCTACGTATTCTCCGGGCTCCACCTTCAAGCCGCTCGTAGGCCTGATCTCTCTGGATGAAGGCGTGCAGGGTGAGATCTACACCGTTCCTTGCAACGGCTTCTATCCCTTTGCCGGTCTCTCTCTGAAGTGCTCCCACCACCACCCTTGGGCTACCAATATAGAGTATGCGCTGGCCCAATCTTGCAACCCATACTTCTGGCAGACCTTCCGCAATGCGATAGAGAATCCCAAGTATACACGTATACAGGATAGCTATGGCCAGTGGGCAGACTACTGCCGCAGCTTTGGCCTGGGCTCCAGGCTAGGCATAGATCTGCCCTCTGAGGCACGCGGCAATATCCCATCTATCAACTACTACAATAAAATATACGGCGAGAAAGGCTGGCACTCTGCCACGATCATCTCCCTGGGTATCGGACAGGGCGAGATACTGGTCACACCGCTGCAGCTGGCAAACTTCTATGCCGCTGTGGGCAATCACGGCTGGTATATCAAACCGCACCTCGTTAAGACTTTCCAGAAGGTGCATGACAAGAACGAAGTAAAACCGGACCTCAAGAAGATCTATGCCTCTATAGATACGCGCTGGTATGTACCGGTCAATGATGGCCTGCGCCAGGTAGTAGAGGCGGGTACGGCTATCGAGTCACGCATAGAGGGTATCAGCCTCTGCGGCAAAACCGGTACAGTGCAAAATAGCCACGGTGATCACCACTCTGTGTTTGCCGGCTTTGCGCCAAAGGATAACCCTAAGATCGCTATAGCAGTAGTGGTAGAGAATGCAGGCTTCGGCGCTACCTTTGCCTGCCCTATAGCCAGCCTGATGGTAGAGCGGTTTATCAATGACACCATAGCGGATAACAGGAAGGCAAAGGAGAAGAAGATGATGGAGACCAACCTCCTGGACAAATATGCCCTCGGCAAGAATATGCCGGTCACAAACGGACACCACTGATGAGGAAGGAAGAAAAATTTACTGGGAATATAGACTGGATCACGGTGCTGATCTATGTGGTGCTCGTGCTCATAGGCTGGGCTGCTATCTACTCCGCAGTTTATACCGAGGGCCTCAGTCCTTTCAATACAGTAGGCAGGGACACCACGGTCAATACCGGCAAACAGTTTCAGTGGATCATTGCCTCTGCCATCTTTGCGGCTATCATCCTGATCATAGACGGCAAGTTCTTTGTGACCTTCTCCTATGTGATATATGGCGCTTTTATTCCCTTGCTCATAGGGGTTATGTTTTTCGGAGCGGAGTCTCACGGCCAGCGAAACTGGATACGGATAGGCGGCTTCCAGATGCAGCCGTCAGAGCTGGTCAAGTTTACGACGAGCCTCGCGCTGGCCAAGTACCTCTCTACGCTCAATGTAGATATACGCCGCTGGCGTGACAAGTGGATAGCCTTTGCCATCATAGGCATACCTATGCTGATCGTGATCGTGCAGGGAGATGCCGGTTCGGCTATCGTATTCGTCGTCTTTGCGCTCGTACTTTTCCGTGAGGGGCTGGAGTCTTACTATCTCATTATCGGTGGGTCGGTCATCTTCCTCTCGCTGCTGGCGCTCATCGTGCCGCATCTCTGGTACCTGTGGATCGCCTTTGCCATCGTAGCGGCACTGCTGATCTATTTCAATTTTAAAAACCGCCGCCTGGTCTACGCCATAGCGGGCATCGCACTCATAGCCTCGGTGTATGTGACCGGAGTCAATTTCATCTTTGACCACCTCAAACCACACCAGAAGGACCGTATCAATGTGCTGCTGGGCAAAGAGGTGGAGAAGGGCAAAGACTGGAATATCCGCCAGTCTATCATTGCCATCGGCTCCGGCGGCCTTACCGGCAAGGGCTACCTGCAGGGTACGCAGACCAAGCTCAAATTTGTACCAGAGCAGAGCACTGATTTTATCTATAGCTCTATAGGCGAGGAGTTCGGCTTTGCCGGCAGTGTGCTCATCATCGGGCTCTTCGTCGCGCTGCTCATGCGGCTCATGTACCTGGCCGAGCGGCAGCGGTCCAAGTATAGTCGGGTGTATGGCTACTGCGTCGTCTCTATCCTCTTCTTCCACTTTCTCATCAATATCGGCATGGCTATCGGTGTCGCCCCCGTCATAGGCATCCCCCTGCCCTTTATCAGCTATGGGGGCTCATCACTGCTCGCCTTTACGCTGCTGCTCTTTGTCTTTATCCGTCTGGACTCGCAGCGCCTGGAGGTACTGAGGTAAGTATCTATCCTATTGAGCTTGCTCCACACCAGCCATCACAGGATATAAATAGCTATAAGAACCTCATTGCATTTAAGCCCCAATGGGGCGACTATATCCTAGAGCAGGGCATCGCCCTGCGGCGCTATTTTAGGAGAGGGTAGGGAGTGGTAAGGCGCGTCGGGAGGGCTGTTTCAATACCTAATAAAGGAGCCTAAAGTACCCAACAAAAAAGCCCGGCATGATACCGGGCTCTATCAATAATTTTTTTCCTTGCATTTAGTCCTCTCCTTTGAGGAGGGTTGGGTGTGGCTTCTACTTGAATTTATAACCGAAGCCCAGTGTAAATGCCTCGCGGAACTGTGTACCGCGGCCCTGATAGGTGGTGCCATCAGGCAGCAGGTGCGGCACGGCTACCGTATGGTCATACAGGAGCTGTGTCTCCAGGCTGGCAGTGATATACTTGTTCACCTTAAAGGTGATGGCGGTATTCCAGTTTACATATGTATTGGGCCTGTTATCATAGTACAGGTGGTTTTTGGTCAGGTCCTGTACGCGGGCCTGAGCACCGGTATTGGTAGCATAGTCTGGCAGCGCCTGCAGATTGTTGATCTCTGTCTGTACGATACCATCCAGCATATGCTTGTCAGTATAGTTTTGGAAGAGCTCTATCGATGTCTTGAGGTTTATGTTCTTAAAGATGTCTTTCTGAAAATCTGCGCGCAGGTACGCACCTACAGAGGCCCGGTAGGTCATGCCATTATCCAGGCCATATCGGGTACGGTCTACTTTGCTCGTATAGGTACCATTGGCAGTGTCCAGCTTATTGGCGTTCATGATGGTCAGTTTGGCTGTGACCGGAGAGAGAAATACTGAGAAGTAAGACACAGGCTTGTAATTGATACCCAGAGAGAGCAGTACATAGCTCGGAGAGAAAGATGTAGACGTGAGCTGGCGTGGGCCTGTACCTGCGTCATAAGCGGTATAGTCCCATCCGTTCATGACATTTGTCTTGAGATCCGCGAGGAAGGCTGCGGTCCAGTGCTTCTTGGCGTCTATGATATAGCCCACACGGGAGGTGATCTGGAGCATGTCCACATTCTTTCGGAAAGGATATGCATTCTTGGCTGATGGCTGGCGCAGCCTGCCAGAGGCTATACCACCCAGCGCAAAAAGGAGCTGATTGTCCCACAGCAGGTGCTTTTTCTCGTAGGTCAGGGTTGCGTTGGCATTGGCCTGTATGGAGATAGAGTTCTGTCCGCCGGCAGCCCAGTTGACCAGTGCTACCTGGCCAAAGTTAACTCCGAAAAATCCTGTATACCTCCAGTAGTGGGTGTTGGTATCGTTGATAGTGACCTCCTGGGGCTTGAGTGCTTCTTTCAGGTCAGTCTTCGCTTGTCCAAATACCACTGCACTGCATAGGATCGCGATAGCAATGAGTAGATGCTTCTTCATGGTAGTAAAATTTGATGTATGAATGATGCTGCGAAGGTTTCACTATTACAGCAATGAGAGAAGCCACTTATAGACAGTTAAAATATAAGTGTCCAGTGAAGGGCGGTTTACTTGCCGGATGTTTTTGATATGAGGTCTGTGGTGCTGTAGCCTTTTACTATAGGTACGATGCGTACCTCGCCCCCACGCTGGCGTATCACATCGGCACCTACTACTTTGTCAGCCTCATAGTCGCCGCCCTTGACCAGTACGTCTGGCTGTATGATTTTGATGAGCTCGAGTGGCGTGTCTTCGTCAAATATCACCACTGCATCCACAAAGCTCAAAGCTGCGAGAACCGCTGCGCGTGCGGTCTGGTCATTGATGGGGCGCGTTTCACCTTTCAGCCTTTTCACAGAGGCATCAGAGTTGAGGCCCAGGATCACATAGTCGCCATACGTGCGGCACTGTGCCAGCAGCTCTACATGACCCAGATGGAGGATATCAAAGCAGCCATTGGTAAAAACGATCTTATTGCCCACTGCGCGCCAGTGCTGGATGCGCTGACGGAGCGTCTCTACGTCGAGTATCTTATGCGAGATATAGGGATGGAGTTTCAAGGCTGTGAGATGTATATATTTAAACGATATGCGTCCGTTTTTGGTATTTGATTGCTTATTGCGCTACCATGAGGGTGGTTACTTGCCCGTATGGCCAAAGCCACCGTGGCCGCGTTGTGTTTCGCTCAGCTCCTCTGTCGCCTCCCACTGCACACGCTCATACTTTGCTATCACCATTTGTGCGATACGGTCACCGCTTTTGATCACAAAGTCTTCTTTGGACAGGTTGATCACTGCTACCTTGATCTCGCCGCGGTAGTCACTGTCTATCGTGGCCGGTGTATTGGGCAGCGAGATACCGTGCTTGAAGGCCATCCCGCTACGGGGCCTGATCTGCGCCTCATAGCCATTCGGCAGCTCGATATGGATGCCCGTGGGCACCAGCAGCCTGTCACCGGCCTTCACCGTGATATCCGCATCGGTGAAAGCCCTCAGGTCCATACCCGCCGATCCCGATGTCTCATACGCCGGGAGGGGGTTGTTTGACTTATTGATGATACGTACCTGCATATGGCAAAGAAGCGAAAATTAATTTAAAAGGGGTGCAGCCTACTTTGGGCCTTTCTTGCACTTTTGCTCAGTAGACAGCAGCACATCGTATATATGCATGAGGCCAAATGATCCCTGTAAGCCGTAATCTTCTATTTGCTTAATGGTGCCATTGTCATAAATAATTCGGAGATGTGCTGTGGCATCATCTGTCCATTGTACGGTGTAGAAAGTATCCAACCTTGTGAAACCGGAATAGTTTAGCAGATCTTGCACTTCAGAAAACAAAGATCTTCCAGATGGCGTGTTGTAAAGATCACAAGACACAGGACCATTTATGTCAAAATCAATGAAGCGAGAGCTTCCCCATACGCTTTCACTCCCAAAGTGAATTTCTGATATCTGATGCTTCTCTGGCTTTTCATTTAGCTCTGTCAGATGCCCTTTTCTGAAGATCAAAGTGTCAATATGGAGCGTTTCAGAAGTATCATACCAGCTATGTTTATCACGAGTGGAATAATAAAGGATGACACACTGGTCATCTTTCATTTTTATAACAGAGTACGTCACTGGCTGAAATGCAAGGGTGGTCAATGGCACAGTATAGAAATGATTACTACTGCTATCCATGATACAATATGCCCTGAAATCATCCCCCTTTATACCCGACACTAGCATATCTGTGTAACCATTCCCATCCAGATCTGCTTTGACCCAGATCTTTGCACCAACGGAATCCATGATGCGTTGGCATTTCTTTTTAGATTGATATTGAGTGCTGATAGTGTCGGGAATGACAAATTTGGAATCATTAGGGTTTAGCTTTGTCAATAATTCTTGAATTTCAGATGTCGTTCTGATATCATCTATTTTATTGTGGCGCTTACCTTGAGGCAAGGATTGTGACCACATAAGAATTGGATAAAATATGATTGCGATAATTGCAACAAAGGCTTTCATAATAGTCAAAGTGTAAGGAACTATTTCCTTTTTAGTACAGTCGAGAGACTTCTCCCATCCACTACAAACACAAACACCCCAAAAAGTAACAGGAACCCAAGCGATGTCGCATAATGCACCAGGTTGCTGGCATCCACCACGGCAAAAGTATATATAGCATACAGGATCAAAGCGAGGACAATGTAAAGCACAACCTTCAGCGTCTCGTACGGCACCGGGTAGTAATGCTGACCCATGAGAAAAGACACCAGCGCCATCAGGAAGTAGCATACCAGCGTAGCCCAGGCAGAGCCCATATAGCCCATGGTCGGTATCAGTAGCAGGTTCAGGGCTATGGTCACCGCTGCACCGCCTAGTGCCACCCACGCGCCGGTCATGGTATGGTCGGTCAGCTTGTACCAGACGGAGAGGTTCACATACACGCCGAGGAAGAGATTGGCCAGCATGAGTATAGGCACCACCGGCAGGCCCACGCGGTATTTCTCACCTATGAAGTGGCCAAAGAAATCAAGATTCAGCGTGACCATCAGGAAGATGAAACAGCAGAAGATCACAAACCAGGTCATTACATCAGAGATCGTCTTGCGGGAGTTCTCCTTGTCCGCATTGGCAAAGAAGAACGGCTCGGCTGCAAAGCGGAAGGCCTGTATGAAGAGCGACATCAGGATGCTGATCTTGTAGCAGGCACCATAGATACCTGTCTGCTCCCGCTTGAAGGTATCGGACCCCACGATATAGTGCGGCAGGATGGCGCGGTCCAGCATCTCATTGGTCACCCCCGCCAGCCCTATCACCACCATGGGCATAGAGTACGAA
Source organism: uncultured Chitinophagaceae bacterium (assembly GCA_964537475.1). GTDB lineage: Bacteria > Bacteroidota > Bacteroidia > Chitinophagales > LD1 > UBA1941. Next base: position 511,617 of record CAZIBY010000003.1, read on the forward strand.
AGCATCCGCCGGAATAGCGGTCTGTCAAATCCGTCTTTGATACTCTGTAGCTGTGGTAGCAGCAGGACGAGCTTCACACCACTCGCCAGCAGGTTGGAGATAAAGACATAGCCCACTCCGATAGCCGGGCTGTAAAATTTAGCCCACAACGAGGTCGGATCTTTGTCATAGGCTCCTTTGCACAGGACGATAAACAAGATATTGAAGCCTATATTGACACCTATCTCTATCAGTTTGATAGCAGCAAACTGTATGGGCCGTCCCTCCTGGCGCAGCCGTGCGAAGGGCATCGCCCCGATGGTATCGATAGCCAGTATCAGCCCAAACCACTTAAAGTACTCCAGGTGCTCCTGATAGTGCAGCGCCTGGCCCATCAGCGGCGCAAAAAGAAACACCAGCACCGCAAAACAGAAGGACATGACAGACAGGAAGATAAGCGCCGTGGAGTAAGTTCGCTGCCCGTCCTCCGTCTTACTGAAACGAAAGTACCCCGTCTCCATACCAAACGTCAGAAATACCCACAAAAAACCGGTATAGGAGTAAAACTCGGATATCACGCCATACTCAGCCGGGAGAAAAACCCGGGTATAAAGTGGAACGAGTAAGTAATTGAGAAACCGCCCGATAATGCTGCTGACGCCATAGATCGCAGTCTGGGAGGCTAATTTTTTAAGTGGATTCAAAACCCTGCGGAAGATTTTACGTAAACAAAGATGAGAATTAAATACTCACCTTACCCTAAGATTATGACCAGAACAGCAATCCTTGTCGCATTTATTGTGCTATGCTTCGGCACAACTCACGCACAATCAGGCTTTAAATATCAAAACGGCACTTACGACGGCCATCATGACGCCAATGGGCAGCGCACCGGTTTTGGCAATGCCATGCTGGATGACGGCTCTACCTACAAAGGCAACTGGGAAGCCGGTATGCGCAATGGCCAGGGCGAGGCGACATTCACCAATGGAGACCGCTATGTGGGCGAGTGGAAGAATGACCAGCGCAATGGCAAAGGAAAGTACTTCTTCAAGAATGGTGATATCTACACCGGCGATTTTGAAGGGGATATCATGAATGGAAACGGTGTTTACCGCTTTGCCAATGGCGATGAATATACTGGCAGCGTAGCCAATGGCCAGGTGACAGGTATAGGCATGTGCCTCTATGCCAACGGGGAAACCTATCAGGGTACCGTGCTGAATGGCAAGCGCACTGGTCAGGGCACCTACACCTACCGGGATGGCAAGGTCTACGAAGGCCTCTTCTCAGAGGACATCAAGATCGGCAAAGGCACCATGACCTTCCCTAATGGGGACAAATATGTTGGCGACTTTACCAATAACAAGCGCACAGGTCAGGGTACCTACTACTATGCCAATGGCGACACCTACGAAGGCCAGTTTACAAACGGCCTGATGGATGGCGCGGGCAAATTCAAATGGGCTGATGGCGATATGTTTATCGGTACCTGGAAGGCCAACAAGCGTCAGGGTGCCGGCAAGCTGATCTCTAAAGATGGCGGCGAGTCTGTAAAACAGTACTCAGCGGGTATAGAGGTAGCCAGTAATTAAGCCTGGCAGCTACCACATTTAGATTATTTATGATGTGTTTTATATATACCGGATATTTATCCTGATATATTGCTTCATCTATATTCTATTGAAAATGTTCTAGATACAAAACCCATGTTTGGGCATATGAGTTTCTCTCTTAGTCGGAAAACTTGGAATCCTAATATGTAAGCGATTTACGCGTCGAACTTGTAGCCGATGCCTTTGATCGTCTTGAAGAGGTCCTCGCCTATCTTCTCCCTCAGCTTGCGGATGTGTACGTCTATGGTGCGGTCACCCACTATGGTGTCATTGCCCCAGACCTTATTCAGTATCTCCTCCCGTTTGAACACGCGGCCCGGCTTGCTGGCCAGCAGGCACAGCAGCTCAAACTCCTTGCGCGGCAGATTGATGTCACGGCCATCCTGTATCACTTTGTACTTCTCGCGGTCTATCTCTATGTTGGCCACCTTGATATTGCTCACCTGGGCACCATCGTCCAGCCTGCGCATCAGGGCGTGCATACGGGTGGTGAAGACCTTTGGTTTGATCGGCTTGGTGATGTAGTCATCCGCACCTGACTCGAGGCCCGCTATCTGTGAGTAGTCCTCGTCCCTCGCAGAGAGGAACGTGATCAGCGTGTTCTTAAACTCAGGCATTGAGCGCAGCTCGCGGCAGGTCGTGATACCATCCTTCACCGGCATCATCATGTCCAGTACGATCAGGTGCGGGCGCACCTTCTTGGCTATCTGTATACCGTCTGCGCCATTGGTGGCTGTGTATACCCAGAAGCCTTCCTTCTCCAGGCTATACTTCATAAACTCCAGTACATCCGGTTCATCATCTACCAGCAGTACCTTAAAGTCATTCATCTCCATACCATGCTATTTGACTGCAAACCTATTGACAGAATGTTACCTCAAAGTTAAGATTAGCGGGCACGCTATGAGCATTGAATATTATCTATGTGAATACCGGCCATTGGGCAAAAGATATGTATCATCGCTGCCGCTATGCGATTCAAAACCACAGAGCACGAACTCACCATAGGCGAAAGGCTATACCGCATCCTCTCCGTCACCAACTTTGACGAGCTCTACGATGAACTGGTAGCAAAGGGTCTGCAACACGAGGAGGTAGCCGATGAGCGTATCCCCTACTGGGCAGAGCTGTGGCCGTCTGCATTGGGCCTGGCGGAGCATATCGCAGCCTTTCCTCATCTCGTCACAGGTAAACAAACATTAGAGATCGGTGGGGGATTAGGCTTGCCGGCGCTGGTGGCTGGCGTAGTGGGGGCACAAGTCATCTCTACAGACTACCTGCAGGACGCAGTAGGTTTTGCCAAAGAGAATGCTGTGAGAAACGGCATCAGCAATATAGCTTTTCAAACACTCGACTGGAGAAAGCCATCTGGCATCGAGCCATGCGAAGTGCTGCTGGCTTCAGATGTGGCCTATGAGCGCAGGCAGTTTGAGCCACTGCTCATGGCCTTTGATACGCTGGTCAAACCCAACGGCCTCATCCTTCTTAGCGAGCCTAACCGCTACATAGCAGAGCCGCTGATAGCAGAGCTACAGGCGTCAGGCTACGAACTAAAGAAGTTTTCCTACGAAGTAGAAATAAGAGAAGTAAAAAGCAAAGTCTCAGTCTATGAGATAAATCGGAGCAAAGGATAATTGAATTCCTCTGCGTCTCTCTGTCTCTGCGGTAAACATAATTACCAGGTCACAGTGATCTTGCCTACAGTCTTTCTGCCTTCCAGCGCCGCGTGCGCTTCTGCCAGTTGCGCTACCGGATACACACCACCTACCAGCGGCTTGAAGATGCCCTGCTCGTGGAGTGCGACTACTTCTTTGAGACAGCGTGCCAGTGTGGTTGGTTTATTGTCTGCTATCCGCAGCATATTGACACCTATGATCGCGCGCGAGGTAGACATGAACTGTATAGGATGATAAATGCCAAATCCAAGCAGGGTGTTGATCTTGCCAAAGATGTTCTGACCTGTGATAGTAGATGCGCCATAGCACACGATACGGCCGCCGCCATGTATCAGTGAGCGGAAGCCTTTCTTTACATTGCTGCCACCCACAGCGTCAAAGATCGCATCTACGCCTACACCGTTGGTCTTGTCTTTGATCACCTGCTCAAAGTCTTCTGTCTGGTAGTTGATAGTATGCTGCACACCCTCTTCCCGCAGCATCTTTAGTTTCGACTCGGAGCCGGCTGTGGCAAATATCTCACACTTCTTGTGCCGAGCGTATTGTACTAGTGCAGTGCCTACACCCCCGGCAGCCGAATGGATGAGGACACGGTCTCCTTCTTGTATATTGGCGGCCTCTGCGGCGGCGTAGTATGCCGTGCAGTATTGTGTCGTGAGGGCGGTAGCCTCGCCTATAGGCATATCGTCCGGTATCACAGATATTGCCATTGCATTGGCAGCAGCATACTCGGCATAGCCACCAAAGCGCGTGAGTGCAGTGACGCGATCGCCCACTTTCACCGTCTGCACATCAGGTGCTATCTCAGTGATACGGCCCACCACATCATAGCCTAGTATAGCCGGGATAGGTGGTGCATCCTGGTACATCCCCTCGCGGGCCACTACATCTGCAAAGTTGAGGCCGAAGCCTTCCACTTTGATCAGTACCTCGCCTGCCTGGATTTTTGGTACAGGTACCTCCCTGATCTCAAATGCTTTGGCGGCATCGCCTGTGCGTACGAGTACGGCTGCTTTCATGCGTGATGGCTTTAGATATAGCTAATATCGCTGTCAGACGTGCTGCAGCAAACATAATTGTATCAAGATAAGTAAACGCCGTAAATCCGGCTATCAAAAGCCGGCTCCCGGGATTAGTATGAAGAGATCGCCTTGCGCGGCTCGAGCTCTGTGCTCAGTACAGACTCTATCAGAGACTGGAATATCTGCCTGCCATCTGTATTGCCCAGGTCTGCTTCTGAGGCGCGCTCAGGGTGAGGCATCATACCGTATACATTGCGGCCCTCATTGCAGATGCCGGCTATATTCTCCAGAGAGCCATTGGGGTTGGCTTCTTCAGTGATGTTGCCATTGGCATCGCAGTAGCGGAATATGACCTGATCATTATCCTTCAGCTTTTGCAGTGTAGCAGCATCCGCATAGTAGCGCCCATCGCCATGTGCTATAGGCACCTTGAGTACCGTGCCCGGCTTGATAGATTGAGTGAGGAGGGATTCTTTGGTCTGTGTTTTCAGATAGATGTTCTTGCACACATACTTCATGTTGTTGTTGCGCAGCAGCGCACCCGGCAGCAGTCCGGCCTCACACAGTATCTGAAATCCATTGCAGATACCAAACACACGGCCACCATTATTGGCAAACTCGATCACAGCATCCATGATCGGTGAAAAGCGTGCGATAGCGCCAGTGCGCAGGTAGTCTCCATAGCTGAAGCCACCCGGCAGGATGATGCAGTCGCGATGTGTAAAGCCCTCAAGAGACGTCTCTTTGTGAAAGATCGTCACTACCTCCTGGCCCATTACATTACCCAGCACATGCACCATATCCCTGTCACAGTTAGACCCCGGGAAAACTACCACTCCAAACTTCATATGATTATACTTTTCAGATTTTATACGCTATACCGGCACAAATATAGGCAGGTATTGAAATGTAAAGACGGACAAAATTAAGACTATAAACAGGATTTCGGCCACCAATGCCATTTTTGTTTCCACAAAATACATAGCATACAAGATACTCAGTGAGGTAAGCACAAAAATGAGGTGCGTCAAATTAAAGTTAAATAACAATGCTACAGCCAGCAGAGAGAAGAATCCACTCAGGATCAATATAGTGATATACTTACGCGTTTGTATCACTGATGAATATAGGATGCCCGGCACATTGGCCAGTATCCATGCACCTATCAGTACTATCCATGCTATGGAGATATCCTGCCAGTGCGTCAGGCGCACCGTGCTCAATGCGCTCCTGTTAGGCAGGTTGACCATGTCAGGCAGCATATCTGGTAGCCGGTCATACCACAGGTAGTAGGTAAATACGATAGCCAGGACTGATGCAAAGCCGGTAAAAATGATCATGATGCCTTTCAGTGTGCCTGTACGCATGGTCAGAAAGCCAATGATGACCAGGGGCAGTATAAAGACGGAAGGGAAATATACCAGCATAGCGATGCCGGTCAGAAATCCAAGGTCAAACTTATTGCCGTATAGCTTCTCCTGACGTGAAAGATCAAATAGCTGGTCAAAAACAATCAGTAGAAATAGGGTGGCGATCAGTGCGGGCCCGAGTACGAGGCACTGGGGGATCATAGATGAGAAAATGACGAAGAGTATACCGCCCAGGTAGTTCTTCCGCTGAGAAACCTTGTGACGATTGATGATCCGGTTTACCAACAGCGACTCTATAAAGCAAAGCACTCCACCACCTATCGCCAGCCATAGCTGACTGATCTGAGCAGGGTCGATCAGCCTGATGAGAAAAGCTGCAGCCGGCTCAGTGTGATGATAGAGACCCGCTATGTCCGGGCTGTGTATCAAAAATACAAACCGGAATGATACGATCAATATTATATTGATCACTACCAGCGCCGGATTGTTGGATTTGAAAAAACTGAACATAGATCAATACTGTACTCTGGCCAGGCGGAATGAGCCGCTTTTGATACTCGGTATGATCACCTCGTTGGGGGCTACCTGCCTACCCTGTCTCGGAATAAGAAATACGTCCTTCTCCTCCTGGCCAAAAAGTGTGGTCCGCTCTGATGTGCCCGAGCTGGTCAGGTCATAGCTATCCAATGTAGCAGATGCACTGATCTCATCCAGATATAAAAAATGTACTTTATCCTTTTCATTGACAAAAGCGAAGGATGAGTTGAATCCATCATCATCTTCACTCAGCTGCTTCTTTCGCATGATATTGCTCCAGTCTATGGTTCCGTCCGATTTGAATGAGAAGGCGATAATATCGTTGTAGGCAAAGGTGTAGATAGTTCTGTAGGTATTGTACGGAGTGCTCATGATAGAGGGTGACATGGTCACCACCTCCCGTTTATCACGTATCACAGACTCTGCCGCTATCATAGCGCCGCCGTCCATGCGGAGGAGCATTTTGCGAATATTAAAAGTGAATAGCCTGTTGCTCATACCTGTGGCATCCCTGCCTGTGAGCAGCGTCATAAAGTTGATCGGAAAAGGGGAATAAGCTGACTGCTTTAATATACCATCAGGGGCATCATAGCGCAGGAAGAAAAAGCCACTCGCAGCAGCATCTGCGGGATCTCCCTTAGCGTCATAGAATCCACAGAAAATGAGCGTACCATTTACATTATCCAGATCAAACTGCGGCTCACCAAAGATCTCCTTTTCACACTTGATGGTGTAGTTGCTTTGCCTGCCGTTGTATTTGTCTATGCGGATCACGTAGTACTCATCGCCCAGTACATTGTCCTTAGCGTCTTTCTCGGCAGTGAAGATCAGGTAACCATTGCCGGCATTATCTACCAGCGCCTTGGCATACTCCATGTCACGCTCCGGCCGGTTGATAGACAGGTAGCTTTTGTATAGCACCGTGCCCGTGCGGTCCATGCAGGTCATTTGCATGTAGCGTATCATACCATCTCCAAACACCGGATAGTAAAACAGCGTGTAGTTCTGATCTATAGAAAGCTTGTAGTGCAGATTGGCATCTACCAGATCCCTCCTGTCAGCAAAAGTATCGATGACGACAGGCTTGCTTATTTCAATAAATTTAGAATTGACAGGCTGCAGCATCAATTGCGTTTGCCTTTTGTCTCCGTGGAGGTATAGCAGAGAGGCGCCTGTACGGTTTAATAGGATCTGTTGCAGGTTGCCATCTCCAGACTTGAAGTCGATCGTATGAGCTGCTGCCAGCTTCAGGTCATTATCATAGACATGGATCAGCTCCTCACTACCTGAGAATCGGACTACATAGCCATCCTGGTTTTTTCCTATGATGCGTACCTTATTCAGCCGTGAGCTGAGCCGGGTAGGAGATGAGAATGAGCCTACCTGTGCTACAGCCAGCACCTGACATGATAATAATATGGCAAACAAGATGCCTCTACGCATGTATCAAATCTAACGAATATCCTGAATGCAATGAGGGCTATTTCACCCGGTTGAGAGGCAGACTACTGCTTCAGCCGCGGATCGAGTGCCTCTGTCAGACCATCGCCTATGAGGTTAAAGATGGTCACCGTGATGAAGATGGCAAAGCCGGGGAAGATAGCTACCCACCAGGCATGTGTCTCGCCGCGGGCCAGGGAGAGCATGCTACCCCATGTCACCTGCTCAGGGGGTACACCAATGCCCAGGAAGGAAAGGCTGGACTCCGTCAGAATAGCCGAGGCGATACCAAATGAAACTGAGATGAGAACAGATGTAAGCGAGTTGGGCAGCGTGTGGCGCAGTATGATGCGCCACTCAGGATAGCCGAGTGCCTGTGCAGCCTCCACATACTCGAGACTGCGTACGCGCAGGAGCTCACCACGCAGGTAGCGGGCTATGCCGGTCCACCGCGTCAGGCCTATGATCACCATCACGATCATCAGTGATGGCTTCTCTATGATGGCTACGATAGATAGTAGCAAGAGAAGGCTCGGTATAGACTCCAGTATTTCTATGAGGCGAGATACCAGTATATCTATTGGGAGGGACACTTCTCCTCCCAGGTACGGGATCTTTTTGAAGAACCTGTCCAGCAGGTTAGGTATGGCCATGATACCCGCAAAAATGCCCAGGCTCAGGATAAAGTGCCCTGTAAACCGCCAGATGGATACAGCCATCGCGTCGGTCAATGTATACGAGCGCACGCTGAAGGCATAGAACATTGCAAACGGAAGTGCCACTACATTTAGTACAATGGTCAGGCGGGTCATCTTGAGGCGACTGTCGCCGTAGTAGCCGGCCAGCGATCCAAAAAATAAACCGAACAACAAGGCCACGGACATGGACACGACGCCTACCATCATAGCCACTGTGGTACCGTGTATCATGCCGGAGAGTACATCGCGGCCCAGATTGTCAGTACCGAGGTAGTGCTTCCAGCGTGCAGACGCTACTTTCTGATCATCAAAGGGACCCACGTAGTCACGATTCTTGGGGTCCATGGTCGTAGGCGAGTAGGGGACGAGTGCCCATACTACTTTGTCATATTGCAAGTTGCGCCAGTCTACATTAGATAGTTCTGAGGGCCATGTGGTGACACCCCAGTCTACCCCTATACCACGAAACACGGGAAAGTATGTCTGGCCCTTGATCTCACAGTAGTATGGCTTTTCATTGGCTATAAATTTTGCCGATATACCTATCAGGAAGATGAACATGAGCAGGCGCAGAGACCATACAGCCGGGCGGTTCCTATTGAACTGCCTGCGCACGATGGCGTTTAGCGTCTCAGCCTTTTCTACTTTATTTTTTTCCTTAGCCATTATTTGTCAAAAGAGATTCGAGGGTCTACTACTGCATATAGGATATCAGAGATCAGGGTGCCCACCAGCGTGAGGAAGGCAGAGAACATCATCACCGTAAACACCATAGGGTAATCACGCGACTGCAGGGAGAGGTAGGCTACCTTGCCCATGCCCGGCAGGCTGAAGATGATCTCTATGATAAAGGCACCGCTGATAGCAGCAGGCAGCAGGCTCGCAAAGATCGTGATGATCGGAATGAGTGAGTTGCGCAGGGCGTGCTTCCATACTACCTTGCCCTCACTGAGCCCCTTGGCACGTGCGGTACGGATGTAGTCCTGGCGGAATACGCTCAGTACGCCACCACGCATCTGGCGGGAGAGGTACGCCAGAGATCCGTATGTGATACAGAATACAGGCAGGATAAAGTGCGATACACGCTCCATCAGCGCCTCACTCCAGCTCATCTGATCAGTGATCTCACCTACACCGAATGTAGGGAACCAGTCCATGCCATACTCAGGCGTGGTCACAAATGTGATCAGCAGCGTAGCCACCCAAAATACAGGGAGAGAATACAGGATAAAGAGGAAAACTGTGGTAGCCTGCTCGCCTATACTTCCCTTATTGCGTGCAGAGCTGATACCTATAGGGATAGCTATCAGATAGGAGAGCAAGATAGAGATCAGGTTGAGCATCAGTGTCCATGGCAGCGCTTCCTTGATCTTTGACCAGATAGGGCGCTTGTCTATATACGAGATACCAAAATCCAGATGTAGAAAGTGGCTCAGCCAGCGGTGATATTGATTATTGAGGCCATACCATTTCAGGGATGGTATCATATTTTTAGATGGGGTAGCCTTCTGCTTGATCGCTGTATACGAGGCCTGCAGATGCTGTATATCCTGATGCACTCCGGCAAGAAGCGGTGACGTGGCGGATGCCTTGTCCATCTCTGTCAGCATATCCTGTATGGTCACATCTTTATACTCCAGCAGCAGCTTGCCGGCATCGTCGCGTATCAGCTTATCCTGATCAAAAATGGTAGAGTCTTTTTTGACATCCAGCAGGTGGAGGTCTACAGCCTTGACCGCATGGTAGTACTGCTCTATCTCCCGCCAGTCTCCATATTGACCTATCAGGCGCTCGAGATTGTCACGCTCAGGCTTCTTGATGATCTTGTAGAGTGTATCCGGTGTAGCGGCATTGGAGAAAAGGAAATAAAACGAAGGCAGGTCAAATCCGAGCTGCTGCGCCATATCCAGGTAGGCCTTCTCGCCGGCCATCCTGTCTGAGGAGCCATTGGTCTCGCCTTGCGCCTCCTGATTGCCCAGCGCGATCCTGACAGAGTCTCCGGGAGACATCTTGCTCAGGGCAAAGGTCAGGATAGAGATGATCAGCATCGTAGGAATGAAGATCAATACCCGTTTTAGTATGTATGAGAACATCTACTCTTTTGAAAGGCTAATGATGACTATGGCTTAGTTATTAGCCAGCTTAAATTCGTTGTACATGAAGCCCGGGTTGATCAGGGTTTCCTCTACAGTATATCTCTTGTTTATCGCGATCCTATTGGCCGGGATGAACATAAATACGCAAGGGATATCATCGTGGATCATGATCTCCAGTTTCTTGTACATCTCCACACGCTTGCTCTCATCCAGCTCTCCGCGGATGCTCTCTATCAGCTTGTCAGACTCGGCATTGCCGTAGCCAAACATATTAGAGCCGCCTACTACAGCAGATGAGGTATGCCACATCTGTTTCGCATCGCCCATAGTAGCAGACATGCTATAGCCACCGTAGGTGGTTTCAAAGTCCCTCTTGTCCATATCCTGGATATATACGCTCCACTCACGTGCAGTGATAGTGAGGTCTATACCTACTTTCTTCAGGTCTTCCTTGATCAGGATGCCCGTCTGCTCGCGGCCTTTATTGCCCGCAGGTATCTTAAAGTCGAGAGAGAGTTTCACCTTCTGGCCCTTGATCATCTTATCGCGGAAACCATCTCCATCAGAGTCTTTCCAGCCGGCGTCATCCAGTAGCTTGCGTGCCAGGTCCAGGTCATAGTCAAAAGGCTTGATATCCTTATTGTAGTGTACCTGCGTAGGATGTACAAAAGACTCAGCGATCTGGTTCCTGTTAAAGTTGATCACCTCATTGATCTCTTTCCTGTTTATACAGTGAGCGATTGCTTCACGTACTTTGCGGTCGCTGAGCTTCACATTCTTGGTATTGAAGCCGATGTAAGTCCATGCGAAGATGGATGGAGCGTCCAGTTTGAGTTTTTGTTTAGCAGTCTCATTCTTGAGGAGGTCTTCGTACAGCTTAGGATTGATACCGTTCATCTCGTCTATCTGCCCATCCTTCAGGGCTGTCACAGCGGTATTGCCATCGTTGATCACCTTAAAGACGATCTTGTCAGGATATGCTATAAAATCGCGCACGTCCTTTACCTTATCACCCCACCAGTTCTTTTTGCGCACCAGAGTGATGTCCTGGCCCGTCTTCCAGCCAGCAAATTCGTATGGGCCGCAGCCTACTATACCGCCCTTCTCGCGCTGAAACTTCTCAGAGTTGAACTGATCTGCAAACTTGCGGATATCAGCATTGTCTTTTATTTTATTCCTCTTGTCGTTGCTATTCAGGTCTTTGATGCTGAATTTGGCCATCAGGTGCTCCGGGTCATATACATACTCAGGGAGTACATAGTATCCGGCAAACTCTTCTACCATGAAATACTTTTCCTTGGCATATACGGTAAACTTCTTAGGATTGGCAGAGTCTATCTGCACATCTGCGAGCCAGTCATAGTATGGACGCAGCGGTGTGCACTTTGTATTTGGATTGAGGATACACTTCAGGGAAAAAGCATAGTCAGAAGCCAGGACAGGTGTGCCATTGTCCCATGTAGCCTCAGGGCGGATTTCAAACTCGAGTTTCTCGCCACCTTTCCACTCACCTTCAGTCACTTCAGATACCTTGGCGCGGGCTACAGCCAGCGCCGGGGTCAGTTTGTAGTCCTTTGGGTCCTGTCCGTACATAGACATAAACATGAGGCCTGCTATATACCTTCCGTCAGTAGAGGTCAGGTTGATGGGATTCAGCATGTCCGGGTCACTGAGGGAGTATGCATTGAGGTTGTTTGCTCCTGTACCGCCTTCATTGGCAGCCTTTTTGCCTTTGCATCCGCTCAGGATCGTGCCGGCGATCACCACCATTATGATGAGCCTGTATGAAACTTTCCAAACCATTGGATATCTATTAAGTTTTGTGAATAGTATGATAAGTGCGAACAAATATAGCAGAATCTGTTACAGTATTACAAACCGGAGCCAGCGTGGCAAGATGGCCCTTTCGGAATAGTTTTTGGTAAAAATGATATGCTATGAGTAAAGTATTGATCACCGGGGCAGATGGCCTGATAGGTACCAGGCTACAGCAGCTGCTAAAAAAGGCAGGTTATACAGTCCACACTATAGGCAGGGCTAAAAAGGGCAGAGCAAAACCTGACCATTATATATGGGATATAGCTACACAAACCATGGATCCGGCATCACTAAAAGGAGTGACTGCTATCATACACCTGGCGGGGGCTGGTGTAGCGGATCAGCGCTGGACCGCAGCGCGCAAAAAAGAAATATATGACAGCCGCATAGACTCTACACGGCTGATCTATAAGACACTGGCTACTGTGCCTAATCAGGTGAAAGCAATAGTCTCAGCCGCAGCGGTAGGCTACTATGGTGACAGGGGTGCTGACGTGATCAGCGAAACAGAACCACCGGGAGACAGCTTTCTGGCAAAGGTGGTGGTAGACTGGGAGCGCGAGGTAGCACAGATGGAGAAATTCAGTGTGCGGCATATCTGCTGCCGTATAGGTGTGGTGCTGGCCCGCCATGGTGGCGCCCTGCCCGAGCTGGACAGGACGGTGCCTGCCGGTATCGCGCCTTATTTTGCGAAGCAAGACCTCTACTATCCATGGGTGCATATAGATGATGTATGTGGCACCATGATCCATGCGCTGGAGCAGGAGGCTATGCACGGCAGCTATAATACTACAGCACCGGAACCGGTACAGATCAAAGCACTGATGCGAGCGATCATCACCGCCCGCCGGGCCCACGCTGTACTCGTGCCGGTGCCGCCGCTGGCACTGAAAGTGATGCTGGGAGAGATGAGCGAGGTGGTGCTACAGAGTCAAAGATGCAGCGACGCTAAGCTATTGGCTAGCGGGTATCAGTTTAAGTACCCCGATCTGGCCGGGGCGCTGAAGGATATTTACAAAAAGAGCTAGAAACCCTGCTTTAGCAGGACGTAGTCTGTCACGATATTACCCTGGTCTCCGGTGCTATTGGCACTCATGAGGATGTAGCCCTTCTTGCGCAGTTTATTGATATTGTCTACTATGATCTTCAGATTGCCGGGTTCGGTCTTCTCGCTATAGGCCTCCAGCGGTATGGTCTCCTGATTGCCATCTTCGTAGGTGATGATGATCTTGGACCCGATAAAACCTGCACCCTGCGCCGCAAACTTATTGACGTCAAACACGCGCATGAGGCAGTAGCCTGTCTGGGCAGCGGCGCCCTTCTGAGCGCTGGCAGCAGCCGATCCGAGGCAAATGAAGGCTAATAGTATAAGGATATGACGCACGGGTATGATTTTGATGATAAATATAGGCTATCCTCATGGAAAATGAAGGAAGCAGCTTTTAACAACCGGTAGCAAACCTTTGCCGGCCGGCTCCGTATATCTGTGAAAACACAACCCTTATGTACATTACTCTCTTCAAGCAAGCCGTTATCATCTTCGTCCTCACTGCCGCAAATGCGGTGATAGCGATCTCTCTGGTCAATATCCTGAGGGCATCCGGCGCTATCTAAGCCAAAAGCAGGCAAAGTCGGAGTCCAGGCACCATTTGCTATACCGCACAAATGGGTTAAATTCGTGTCCCTTTCGCGGATATGAGTAATAATCCTAATGATACCTACTCCATCAAGCTCCCTCAGTTTGAGGGACCGTTTGATCTCCTCCTCTTCTTCATAGAGCGGGACGAGTTGGATATTTATGATATCCCGATCTTCAAGCTCACCCAAGACTTTCTCGACTACATCCACCAGATGGAGCACCTCAATATCGAGCTGGCCGGCGAGTTTATACTGGTAGCCGCTACGCTCATGCGTATCAAGGCCAAGCTCTTGCTGCCGCGCAAAGAGGTGAACCCTGAGACCGGCCAGGAGATCGACCCACGGGAGGAGCTCGTGACGCGTCTCATAGAGTACAAGAAGTTCAAAGAAGCAACAGAGCTGCTCCGCCAGATGGAGGATGACCGCCAGAGCATCACAAAGCGTGGCAATATCACAGGTGAGATGAGCGAGATCGCCACGCTCTTTGAGACAGAGTATGAGATGCAGTCACTCACTATGTTTCGCCTGCTGAAGGCCTTCCAGACGGTAGTGACCCGTGTAGAGCGGGAGCGCAATAAGCCTGTACATACGGTGGTAGCACCAGCTTATACTATAGAAGGAGAGAAGATGCTCCTGCGCGAGCTGGTCAAAGAAAATGAACAAGTCCTTTTTGAAAAGATCTTTGATCAGGTGGAAAATCGCGTACATGCTATCTTTACCTTCCTGGCCATGCTCGAGCTGATACAGGAGCAGGTGCTGACTATCATAGTAGGTGACGGGTACAATAACTTCTGGATACGCTCCAAGACGGACGAAGAGCGCAATCCTACTCCTGTAGACCACGGCGATCAGCCATAAAAGCATAAGCCGGCACAATTTCTCTTTGCAGTTTTCGTCAGTATCTTTATCTAAAACCAATTCAAAATGAACACAGCATTGCTAGTCACTACCAGTACCAATCTGGAAGGATACAAGATCACTAAACAGCTCGGCCTGGTGCGTGGCATCACAGTCCGTTCCCGCAGCGTAGTGGGCAACTTTGCCGGAGGCATTCTCGCTATCTTTGGCGGGCGCAATAGCATCTACACAGACCTCTGCGAGAAAGCACGCGAAGAAGCCTACGAGCTGATGATGGAGCACGCCCAGAAGATGGGTGCCAATGCCGTGATCAATATGCGCTACGATGCCAATGAGGTCATGCCCGGCATGACTGAAGTGCTTGCCTATGGTACAGCCGTGGTAGTAGAAAAGGCATAACACTTTCATCACGCGGCTCTCCGTTTCTGTCATTATCTTAGACCCGCGCTACGATGGCAGAGATACCCGCTAATAGTCCCTTATCACAGTTCCGGCCGCGCCGGGTGCTACTACCTGTAGCCATAGGTGTGGCGGTCACGCTGTATCTGGTCTTTGGGCTATCCAGGCTGGATATGTCCGGCCTGGCTCAGATATCACTCTCGCAGCATCTGGCTATCGGGATCATCATTTCTATCCTCACAGTAGCTGTACGAGATATAGCATATATCTACCGCATGTGGCTGCTCACAGACCGTCAGCTCTCGTGGTGGCGATGCTTTGAGGTCATTATGCTATGGGAGTTTGGCTCCTCCGTCACGCCGGCATCTGTAGGTGGCGTCACAGCTATTTTCGTGCTCCGCAAAGAGAAACTCAGTTTCGGCAAAGGCGCGGCTATCGTTCTTCTCTGTTCCTATATGGACAACATTGCTTTTATCCTTGTCTTTAGCACACTGTTCCTGATCTATGGCTCGTCCATGTTTATCTTGCCGCCTGGCTGCGCCGAGCTGGGCAATGCCCCTGTCATGAGTGCGATACGCACTATGGCGGGCTATGCATGGATCGGCTTCCTGGTAGTCGGTATCACCGGTAGCCTGCTGGGTTTCGGCATTTTCGTCAAACCACAATGGGCGCGCTCTTTTTGCCACAGAGTAGCACGTATCAAATGGCTGCACCGCTGGCGCGCCAAAATAGAGCTGCTGGGAGATGAGATCTGGTATACCTCCAGGGAGTTTAAGACCAGGGGTGTCTTCTTCCTGCTCAAGGTGCTCATCGCTACTGTCATCTCCTGGACTGCGCGCTATGCTCTGGCCAACGCTCTCATCTGGACATTCACGGTGGCAGACCTCAATATGCTGGATGTTTTCGTACGGCAGTGTCTGCTGCGGGTCATCACCTTTATACCTACCACGCCGGGTGGCAGTGGTGTGTCTGAGCTTGGCTTTATCGCGCTGAATTGTGACTATCTGCCCGCCGGGCTCACGACAGCCGTGGCTATCATATGGAGGTTGCTCAATTTTTACCTTTATTTGGGCATCGGCGCTATCGTGCTGCCGCGCTGGATAGCGCGGGTGAATAAGGCTGACTGATCGTATTATCTCACTACACAATACTCACTACTCAATACCAAACAAATGAAGAAAGTCCTTTTCATAGACCGCGATGGTACCATGATCCTGGAGACAGACGACTTCAAGATCGAGACGATGGAGAAAGTTATTTTTTACCCGGAGGTGTTCTACTGGTTGGGCCGCATCGTGCGCGAGTTTGACTTTGAGCTGGTACTGGTCACCAATCAGGATGGCCTGGGCACAGATGATTTTCCGCATGAGCCATTCTATACTACGCATCGCTTTATCATGAATACCTTTGCGGGCGAGCGCATCTTCTTTGCAGAGGAGTGCATCGACCCCCACTATCCGCATGACAATAAAGATACCCGAAAGCCCGGTACCGGCATGCTGAAGAAGTACATGAATAGTCCTGAATATGACCTGGCTAACTCGTTTGTAATAGGGGACCGGATCACCGATGTGCAGCTGGCTAAGAACCTTGGTGCCCGAGCTTTCTGGCTGAATGATGGCCGCGCATTGGGCGGTACAGAGGTAAAGGATAGCCGCGAAACGCTGACCGCCTATGTAGCCGTAGAGAGCCGCAAGTGGGAGGATATCTACAACTATCTGATCGAAAACAGGACCGGCGTACTCTAGATTGATTAATTGCTGATTCTCATCATTTTTAGCACTTTGTTGTGGCTGTGTTAATTATATTTGAAAGATAACACCAGCCATAATGAAGAAACTCTACGTAGCCGCTCTGTTCCTATGTTTTTATGGTTTCTCAGACGCGCAGATCACTATCACGCGCAATGATATGCCATCTATCAGGGATACAGCCCGCTATAGTACGACCAATAATAATATAGACATCACGACTACAGGTCCTAATGTGACCTGGAACTTTTCTAATCTGGTGATCAACGGTCAGGGTATAGATAGCTTCAGGTCCATACTATCTGTCAATCCGCTATACGTCTTGTCCTTCAATATCCTGGACTATGCTATCCGCAATGATGCCTTCCCCGCTATCGCGCAGCTACAGATATCCAATCAATATAGCTTCTATAAAAAGAGCAACTCTTACCTGGAGATAGAAGGGTTTGGGGCTGAGTTTAACGGTATACCACTACCGGCAGCCTATGATGTGCCCGACAAAGTGTATCAGTTTCCGCTGACCTACGGCAGAAAGGACACTACGCCTTACGAGCTGACCATCTCCATTCCTAGCCTCGGTTCATTGCATATGGTAGGCAGGCGATTCAATAATGTGGATGGATGGGGTACGGTCATCACTCCTTACGATACCTTCCAGTGTCTGCGCCTGCGCTCCTACCAGCAGGAGACAGACTCCTTCACTATAGACGCGCTAGGCACTACTATCGGCGTACCTAATAATAAGATCACGTATCAGTGGCTGGCAAATGGGCAAAAGATACCGGTAGTAGAAGTAACGGGCAATGACCAGTTTGGCTTTTATACGGTGACCAAGCGCAGATTCCGCGATGGATTCCGCCTGCCACCTCCGCCATTTACAGTGCAGGCAGACTTTCGTGCCAATCATACTACCTGTACTACACGCGATACGATCTCTCTGATCAATAGGTCTACTCCGTTTGTAGCGGGTACTGCCTATCGCTACACGATCACCCCCAGTACATTCAACTATGTTTTGGGCACTAATGATACCTATGCCTCACCAAAGGTAAATTTCACCGCGCCGGGTCTCTATACTGTATCGCTGCACATCGTGAGCCCCACAGGCGGTACTCCGGCCACCAGTGATACGACCAAAGTAGACTACATCACGGTGACCTGGCCCACGGCAGTCAGCGATCTCAATAAGGACATGGCTCTGGAGATCTACCCCAACCCTGTCTCTGACGTACTCACCGTGCGGACAGCAGAGCCTATCACAGAGCTGACGCTCATAAACACACTGGGCCAGCGGGTCATGACCCGCACCAATGAGTCAAAGTCAGTTTCCTTTAGTGTGAAATCCCTTGAAGAAGGCACCTATCTGCTGGAGGTAGTGACAGCGTCGGGCCGTCAGCTGCAAAAGATAGTGATACAGTAAGTGATAATGCTGGTGGGACCATCATTTCACTGCAGGCACACCAGATTCCTATATCCGCCCCTTAGCTGGACTTGACCTGTCCATTATCCCTGTCGGTACACAGTTGCCTGTTTATCCTATCCTTTGGCTTTACGGATGTCTGGGTTAATTTTAAACAAACCAAAAAGCAACGCTTTTGTCCAAAAACGCTTCAGGACCGTTTTTGAGTGATGAAGAATTGGTGCATCGCTACCGCAATTCTCACGACACTGCCTATATAGGAGAGCTATATGTGCGCTATACCCACCTCGTGTACGGTGTGTGCCTGAAGTACTTTCACAACGATTCAGACGCGCAGGATGCAGTCATGCAGATATTTGAGAAGCTGATCGTAGAGCTGAAAAAACACCACGTAGAGACCTTTCGCCCGTGGCTGCATACTGTGGTCAAAAATCACTGTATGATGCATTTCCGCAAGGAAGCTGCAGCCAGCAAAAAGGAGGCGCAGCTCCTAAATAATGTCAAGGGAGATGTGGAAAATGCCGAATCAGATCATCAAGAGAGCGAGCAGGAAAAGGAATTGATGGCACAACACCTCTCCTCAGGCCTCACGGTGCTGAAGGCTGAGCAGCGTCAATGCGTAGAGCTATTTTACCTGCAGGGGCGCAGCTACCAGCAGATAGCCGAGGAGACCGGCTACTCACTCAATGAAGTGAAGAGCTATATACAGAACGGAAAAAGGAATTTGAAAATATACATCACGGACAAGAGCAATGGCAAAGCCTAAAAATATCATCCTCACCGAGGAAGGCGTGATCTCGCAAGAGGCACTGCTGGCCTATGCCCAGGGCAGGCTCAGCCCGGAGGAGGTGGCACAGGTGGACAAGCTGTTGCGCGAAGATCCCTTTGCCCAGGAGGCGCTGGACGGGATCAGGAATAGCGCCGCCGTAGCAGGAATGGATACTGCCCTGACTGCCATCAACTCGCGCCTGAGAGAGAAGGCCGGCATGCGTGAGAAGAAGCGTAAAGGCATAGAGATACATTGGGCTACCTATGCCTATGCGGCTGTCATCGTAGGTGTGCTCATCGGATTGGGTTTTGTCATGGTGCACTTCATGCAGCAGAACGATACCAGCATAGCGATGAATAAAAGTACACCGCAAGCAGAAGAGAGTATGCCAGTGGCCGCTCAAAAGGCTGATACTACAGCTATGATCCCTGATACTACACACCTGGTGGCGGCACCGCCGGCTATGGTAGCTACTGACACAGTGAAGCTGATCGCTCAAAATACCGGCACGCTATCCGCCAGCTCAGGCATTTCATCTGCTCCTCCAGGCTATGCTCAGGGAGCCGCTATACAGGCCCCAACAAAGGCACCAGCGGCTACTGCGTCGGGCAATGCCTTCACTCCTGCGGAGAAAAAGGCTATACCTGCGCAATCTGAGCAAGTGACCACTGCAAAAGCTACAGCGCCGGTAGCTGCGGATGAGACCAACAACACGAGAGATATGCGCACCAACCCTGCAGTGGTGCAGAACGAAGCAGCCAGACCAGTGACCACCACCGAGACCAAAGCAGAAACAAAGAAAGAAAAGGCCAATGCGACTGTGGCAGACAACATGAAAGAGGCCAGAGCGCTCTTTGATGCCGGAGACTTCAAGGAGGCAGGCAAGAAGTATAACAAAGTGCTGTCTGACCAGCCGGAGAATATGGATGCGCTTTTCTTTGGCGGCATCTGTGAGTACAAGAACGGTAAACTAAAGCCTGCAGAAAAGAACTTTGACAAGCTGCTCAAATCTGGCCAGTATGTAGACGGATCTAAGTGGTACAAGGCAAATGTACTGCTGGACCGCGGCAAAAGGGATGAGGCTAAACTGCTGCTCGAGCAGCTGAGCACTACACCCAATCCGTACAAAGACAGGGCGGTAAAGAAATACGAAGAGATGCAGAAATAACCTACCAGCGGATCAGCGTACTGGCCCACATAAAGCCGCTGCCAAAGGCTGCCAGGCATACGAGGTCACCCTCTTTGACACGACCCTCCTCCCACGCCTCAGTGAGAGCTATAGGTATAGAGCCTGCAGTCGTATTGCCGTATTTATGGATGTTTGAGACTACCTGGTCATCGCGCAGGCCGAGTTCTTTTTGTACCGCCTGGGTGATACGGGCATTGGCCTGGTGTGGTACGAAGATGTCTATATCGGACTCTTTCAGATTATTGGCGGTCAGCGCCTCGCGGATCACCTCAGGGAAATACCTGACCGCGTGCTGGAACACCATCTTGCCATTCATGTAGGGCAGCATGGAGCCATCATCTATCATAGCGTGAGTAATACGCTGTTTGCGCTTGCTGCCTATGTGCTCTACCATCAGCTCCTCTGCGTGCGTGCCGTCAGAGTGCAGATGCGTAGAAAGGATACCTTTACCCTGCTCATCATGTGACTCCAGCAATAATGCACCGGCACCATCGCCAAAGATCGCTGCCATATTACGGCCACGGTCGCTGATCTCCATTACATTGGACTGTATCTCTGAGCCGATCACCAGTACCTTTTTGGCAAAACCAGTGCGGATATACTGATCAGCCAGGGAAAGTGCATATACGAAGCCACCGCACTGCTGCCGGATATCAAAGCATGGGATCTGCCTCAGCCCTAGCTCCCGCTGAGCCAGTACACCACAGCCGGGGAAATAATAATCCGGGCTCAGCGTGGCAAAGACCACCATATCTATATCTTCCGGCTTGCGACCGGCACGATCCATAGCTATGCGGGCAGCCCGGGCCCCCATATTAGATACGGTATCTACACCTTCTGTGAAAAAACGGCGCTCACGTATGCCTGTACGCTCCACTATCCACTCGTCCGAGGTGTCCATCTGTGCAGCGAGGTCTGCATTGGTCACTATGGTCTCGGGCAGGTAGTAGCCCAGACCGGTCACTTTGCTATAAGGCATCGCTTACTTTTGCGTGAGGTATTTAGATGGTTCCTTTTTGAATTCGTCTTTGCACTCAGTGCTGCAGAAGCCATACGTCTTGCCATCATAGACCGCGGTATCAGCTATACCTCCGTCCTTTATAGGCATACCGCATACCAGGTCTTTGGGCGCGCCCAGCTGGGCAGCCGATATAGAGATGCCGGCCTGTGGTGCGGGAGCAGATATATCCTTGGCAGGTGTATTTTCCTTATTGCCGCAGGCGCTCATGATCAGGCCCGCCGCGCAGAATACGATTACATGAAGTGCTTTCATTTTATCTTCTGGTTTTATTGTTTGCAATGATTTTCACGGTTCGCTGGTCAAAACTACAATAAAATCTATATCACCAAAAGTATAGCAGGCCCTGCTACGCAATGCCGATAGTTTGGAGTAATTTTGCAGCCTGATTGATAAGATATGAGTACACCTGCTGTAGTAGAAATATATACCGAGAGCACGCCAAATCCTGAGAGCCAGATGTTTGTGACCAACCTGCACCTGCTCCCAAACTATGTGGCGGAGTTTAAGAATAAGGAGGCCGCCGGAGAGTCAGAGCTGGCCCAGCGCCTTTTTGAGATACCGTTTGTGAGCGGTGTTTTTATCTCCAATAACTTTGTGACCATCACTAAGAAGCCTGACTATGAGTGGTATGAGATCACCCCGGAGCTGCGCGAAGCTATCCGCTCATTCCTCGCATCGGGCAAGGCTCCTGTCTCTAAGGCACTCTACGAGAAAGGAAACCCTGAGCCTGTAGCGCAAACCAATAACGGCGCAGACGCTGACCCAGAGACCAAGATCAAAGAACTGCTGGATAAGTATGTAAAACCTGCCGTAGAGGCAGACGGCGGTCACATTGCTTTTCGCTCTTTCAATGAAGGGATAGTAAACCTGGCCCTGCAGGGATCATGCAGCGGCTGTCCGTCTTCTTCTATCACACTGAAATCCGGTATCGAGGGCCTGCTCAAGCGTATGGTGCCCGAGGTCAGAGAGGTAGTGGCTATCGAGGAGTAAATTACTGCGCGGCTACTTCGTCTATCGTCTCTTCTTTCACAGCTTTCAGCATATTCCAGATGGGATCTGTCCAGTAGTTGGCCTGGTTGAGCCTGTTGCTGAGGATGATGATCGTTGTATTGTCACGCAGGTTACGCGCAAAGACGTTGTTATTGCCATGCCACCAGCCATTGTGGTAGATGATGTTATTGCCATCAGCTTGCCTGGCCATCCTCCAGCCATAGCCGTAGTTGCGAGCGTTGCAGTCAGGAAAGGAAACACGCTCAAAACTCCGCGGCTTGTAAGCCTCTGCCAATGTCTCGTCTGAAAGGACTTTGCCGGTGCGGAGTGCATTGTCCCACTTCAGCATATCCTCTACGGTAGAGAAGATACCCTTGTCACCCACTGCGCCGTCAAAACAGACATCACTCAGCTTGCGGCCATAGGCATCGTGTGTGCGTGCATAGTCGTGCTGAACGGTAGAGTCTTCGAAGTCGAATACATAGCTGTGCGTCATACCCAGCGGAGCGAAGATCGAATCCTGCACGAACTTCTGAAACTTCATACCTGTAGCCTGCTGTACGATGGCCGCGAGGAGCGCATAGTTTGAGTTGCTGTATTCAAATCGGGTATCTGGTTTAAAGAGGAGACGGGGCTTCTTTTGGCAAAAGATATCTACCACATCCAGATTGCTCATGTAGTGCTGGCGGTCTGTGATATAGCGATTGTCCATGTAGACATAGTCAGGCAGTCCCGAGCGGTGGTCCAGCAGCATACGTACCGTGATGCCATAGGGGAACGCAGGGAAAAACTGACTGATAGAATCATCGAGAGAGAGTTTACCGGCTTCGGCCAGTTTCAGCACCGCTGTAGCGGTGAAGGTCTTGCTCACAGATGCAAGCTCAAAAGGTGTATTGGGATCGAGGGGTTTGTGCGCAGCGATATCGCTGTAGCCAAAGCTCTCCTCATAGATAGGACGGCCATTGTGGGCTACGAGTACCACGCCGTTAAATTTTTCTGCGGTATGCCGGTGATTGAAGTAGCGGGTCAGCAGTGAATTGACCGTCAGTTCGGCATCAGTGAGGGGTATAGCCACCTCCTCAGTATTTTCCTGATTTGATACGCTTCCCGTCACGACTCCCCCTGAGGAGCGGCCGATATGTGTCAGCGAAAATGTTAAAAAGGCCAGTAGCGCGTACTTCTTCCAGATCATTCTATCAGCAGGGTTTGCCTTCTTTTTCGTAAAATCCTGACGAATGTTACGATAGGGAGGCGTTCATAATTATCTCGATTTGTGGAAAATCGGAAAATATCCTGAGACCTGCAAAAATTTTAACTTTCCTCGCCCTCCAGCTCCTCTGAGGCAAACATGGACCCAAAGAGGTCCTTGAACTGCACACTCCTCTCCAGCATCGCCTTGCCTATCTGCGAATGTTCTGCTAATGAGTGTAGTACAAACTCCATAGCCACATATTTTTCTGCGGGGTCCAGGTCAGGCATATGTGTTTGTACCAGTCGTGACAGGCCATCTACTGATTCCAGCGAGGTACGATAGCTGGCTTCGTCTGCATTCAGCAGGAGGTCCAGAGAGTCGTTATTGGAAAACCAATCCAGGATGGTCTGGTAGGGTGACGGTGTCTTTTTCTTCTTCAGTTTAGAAGGATCAGGGAAAAACTGTACGAAATGACGACGGAGCGCCTTGCCCATCAGGTGCTGCGCTACCATGGCTGCACCCTCCTGCTCACCCTCATATACCAGTTCTATCTTCCCATTGATAGCCGGCACTACTCCCCAGAGGTCGCCTACGCGGGCTGCGGTGCGGTGCTCATTATTCAGCAGCATGCGTCGCTCGGCGGTCGAGGCCAGGTTCTCGTAAGCCGAGATGGTGAGGCGGGCGCTGACACCACTTTTGGCGTCTACATATTCACTCTGGCGAGCCTCATGAGCTACCTGCTCTATCAGATCTTTCAGTATATCTCCCACAGCTACTGTCTCGCGCTGTGATGGCGTCAGGCGCGCCTCCTGCTCGGTGATCTGGCGGGAGAGCTGTATGGTCTTGGGATAGTGCGTGAGTATCTGGCTACCTATGCGGTCTTTGAGTGGAGTCACGATACTACCGCGATTCGTATAGTCTTCCGGATTGGCCGTAAAGATGAACTCGATATCCAGAGAGAGGCGCAGCTTGAAGCCACGTATCTGTATGTCGCCCTCCTGTAGAATATTAAAGAGCGCTACCTGTATACGCGCCTGCAGGTCCGGCAGCTCATTGATCACAAAGATGCACCGATGGCTGCGCGGTATGATGCCAAAGTGGATCACACGGTCATCGGCATAGCTGAGTTTGAGGTTAGCAGCTTTGATCGGGTCTACGTCACCTATCAGGTCGGCTACAGACACATCGGGGGTGGCCAGTTTCTCTGCGTAGCGCTCGCTGCGGTGCAGCCATGAGATAGGCGTATTGTCTTCTTGCTCTGCTATCACATCTTTCGCATATCGGGTGAGCGGTATCAGCGGATCTTCATTCAGCTCGCTACCGCTGATCACAGGGATATATTCATCCAGCAGCTCCGTCATCTGACGCGCTATCCGTGTTTTGGCCTGGCCGCGCAGACCGAGGAGATTGATATTATGACGTGAGAGAATAGCGCGCTCCAGATCAGGTATCACAGTATCCTCATAGCCGAGTATGCCTTTGAATACTGTCTCACCCTTCCTGATCTTTGCGATCAGGTTGTCACGCAGTTCGTCTTTGATGCTTTTGGGTTGGTATCCGGTTTTCTTCAGTTCGCCCAGAGTGCTTGCTCTCATCTTACTTTTCTTTTTTTATTTCTCTCAAAATCTTCAAACAGGAATTCACCTAATCCTTTCAGACTAGTATAGAAAGCCTTGCCATTGTTTGCCTCTGTAAACTCTTCTACAAAGCTCTGCAGATAGGGATCAGAGGCGATCATAAATGTGGTAATGGGTATTTTCAACCGGCGCGCAGAGCGTGCCAGGTTGAGGCACTTGTTCACGATCTTGCGGTCCAGGCCCCAGCTATTTTTGTAGTACTGACCATTCTCCTTTATGCAGCTGGGCTTGCCGTCTGTGATCATGAATATCTGCTTATTGGGATTCTTGCGCTTGTGCAGCAGGTCCATAGCCAGCTCGAGGCCCGCTGGCGTATTGGTATGGTAGGGTCCCACCTGCAGATAGGGCAGGTCTTTGATCTCTATCGGCCAGGCATCATCGCCAAAGACGAGGATATCCAGCGTATCTTTCGGGTATTTCTTTTTGATCAGCTCGGCCAGCGCCATGGCTACATTTTTAGCCGGCGTGATGCGGTCTTCGCCGTACAGGATCATGCTGTGAGAGATGTCTATCATCAGCACTGTACTGCTCTGTGATTTGTGCTCTTGCTCTCGTACTACGAGGTCATCTTCACTCATCATAAACTCTCCGATGCCATGATTGACCTGTGCATTTTTAAATGACTCCAGCATCGCTATCTGCTCTATGGAGTCACCAAAAGTAAAAGAGCGAAGGTCACTGCTTTGCTCGTCTCCCTGACCCGTAAATCCTGTCTTGTGGTTTCCCCGTGTGCCTTTTTTTAGTTTACCAAAGATGCGGTCCAGTGCAGACTCACGTATAGCCTGTTCCGTTTTGGCGGTCATAGACATCTGCCCGGCTTGCTCCGGGTTGTCTTTCAGATAGCCGCGCTCGCGCAGGTCATTGATGAAATCTCCGATGCCGTAATCCTTATTGGTAAGCTTGTATTCCTTGTCCAGGTCGGTGAGCCAGCTCAGCGCCTCTGCTACATCACCGCTCGTATAGGTGAGTAGTTGCTTTAGGATGTCAAACAGCTTATCAAAAGGTGACTTCCCCTCCGGGGTATGTTTGCTAAATCTATAACCGAGCATGATTGATTCATTTCAAAGCATCCTGAATATATTTCTCCAGTTTGTTCTTAGGGGCGAAACGGTGCAGGATGACACCTTTCTGGTCTATAAGCACCAGCGTGGGCGTAGAGCTGATAGCATAGTCATTCCCTGCTGTAGCTTTGCCTTGCTCCGGGAAGCCCCCTATCACATTTGTCCATGGCAGGTGATGCTCCCCCAGGTAGGAGCGCCAGTGCTGAGGGCTCATGTCCATACAGTACGCATAGATGCCAAATCCCTTACTATGGTATTTATCATACAAGGCCTGTATCTGCGGCATCTCCTCCGTACAGTGGCTGCAGCCGGGAGACCAGAAAAGCAGCAATGTACATTTCGACCCCTGCACGACGTCTTTCAGTGAGCGCACCACGCCACCTGTGTCCGGTTTGGCTATATCTTTATAGTTATTCCCAGGCATCACGGTTCTGATATTATGGATCTTGGCGGCGAGTACCGGATTGTTTAGCGCCGCTTCATTTTCATCATAATAGCGGATCAGCATGGCCAGCATTTTTTCGCGCGAGTGCCACAGCAGCCCGTCGAAAAGAGATAGCGCGGTTTTATTGTACACCTTTGAGTCAGCTTTGGCGCGAGTCATCAGATCGCGGATAAATGCCTCCTCACTAGTGAGTGTACCCTCCAGCATAAAATCAATATAATTCACGATCATATCGTGATAGACAGGTGCGGCCAGCAGCGATGGATGAGTGATAGGCACGCTGTCAAAATACCGGGCGCGGTACTCGGCAGTAGTATGGCTGATATCTGCAGCTATAGCAGGCATGCGCATAGCGCACAGCACGTCAGCGGCATAGGTGCCGGGATAGCGTTTGCTGATATCATTCAGGTCGTCTCTATAGTCCAGCAGCAAGTCATGCATATCCTGCTCACAGCCGGCACCCTCACACTGGCGAAAGTGTTTTTCCATTTTGGTGTCATTGAGTTTCATCATGGCGTAGAACCGCTTGTACGCCTCGCTCTCAGCATCAGGTGTCACCAGTACCTCAACTACCTGGTCATCTTTTATAGAAACCTCGATGGAAATATCTTTGTCTCGTGGCGCGAGCATAAGGTCATAAGACGAACGCCCCAGCCTGACATTGTAAAGAGCCGGTGCCGCCACAGGTACATCTATGCTGAAAGAGCCGTCCTTGACCACGGCAGAGAGATCATTGCCATCTTCAGCCGCATTATGCATGACCACCACCGGCGGCATATTGCCTCCATTCACATTAAACCGGCCGTGTATATGCACTCCCTCTCCGGATGCAATAGAAGTGACGGATGCTAATAATGCTGCAAAAAAGATTCTCATTTGATGTACAGATCAGGGAGTATAAAACTACCAAATAATTAACCGGGTGGAAGGCGATTTTGTTTTTTTGACAAGGTGGTCCCGAGCTTATTTAGCTTTCCTGCTTTTGACCGGAGCAGCTGCATGTGGCTGTGCCATGGCTGGCTTAGGCAGCTTTACTTTCAGGCCGAGCTCCTCACCTATACCTATGATAGAGCGGTAGTTGAGCGGAAACTCCATAAAGACATGCAGCATGCTCAGCAGGAAGAGGACCTCCAGCCCCAGCATATAGTCATAGGCATAAAGGCCCACACTAATCACCCAGAGTATACCTACTATCATCAGGTATCGGGCCGGTACCTTGTGCCACTTGATCACCGAGGTCTTGGAAAACCAATTGAGGTAATGATAGGTATAGGCAAAGGCTATGAAACGCATCACGCTCTGGCCGGGCACGGAGTGGAAGACAAAATCCTCAAAGCTCTTGAATGTGCCATGGTCCATATTGAGCAGATGGGCAAAAGAGGCCACCAGTCCATCAAAGCGGATGCCCGTAATGCTGCGCTGGGCATAGGGGTGTACCTGATACCATGAAATTGTAGGATGGTACACAAAGAAGCTGACGCCACAGCCTACAAAGACCAGTACTGACAGCAGACCCAGCACGCTTTTATTTTTCAGCGCACCGTAAATGATGAATAAGCCGGTGAAAAGAAATACATGTACCAGTGTAGGCAGGTACATGCCAAAGGCCAGTTGCACGCCATGTGCCGAGCTGATGATATATCCTCCTATGAATGCGCCCAAAACGAGGATCAGCTTGTAAAACCAACTCTCCAGCACCACCATACCCAGCGCGGCTACCAGGCAGATAAATATCAGGTTGGTAGACCAGCGCGCAGCTTCTTCTCCTTGTGTATTGGTTACCACCATGAGTGTCAGCAGCACGCAAAGCGGAATGAAGACCAGGTAGTCCATCTTGCCTGTGGCAAAGTAATCACGCTTATGCAGCCAGGAGATCTCGGTCAGGTAGTGTAGCGGGCCCAGTACGGCATATGAAAAAAGGAACAGCTCAAACGGCAATAAATAAGCCGCTACGCACGATACGATCATGAGTATGATATTGGCTATATCTATTGTTTTGGTATCCATTCTATCCTAGCCCCGGTATATTAGGCATTACTCCTTTCATCTCGCTCTGCATCAGATTGTCAGCCTTGGCCAGGGCTTCATTCAGCACATTTACCAGATGATCGCTTAGTTCATCATTGCTGGCAGATTGCTTGATCTGTATATCTGTCACCTTACGATTGCCATTGACAGTCACCTTGATGAAGCTATTCTCCTCTGATACGGTGATCGTATCGAGGCGGTTTTTCACCTCATCCATTTTTGATTTCAGCTCATTGAGCTGCTTTAGCTGATCCAGAAAGCCCATTGTTCAGTATTGTGTAGTGAGTATTGTGTATTGAGATAATAAAAGTTGTATTACTGCCACCAGCCGCCACCAGTGTTAGCTTTTCATGTTTTCAAACTGAAGCGGAAATCCAAAGTCTTGCCTCCTCAGGTCAGCCATCACAGCCTGGAGGTCATCTATTTTCTTGGCTGTCACGCGTACGATCTGATCCATCTGAGAGGCTTGCACTTTCAGGCCGCTATCTTTGATCGCCTTGGCTATTTTCTTCATTGCCTCCTTGTCTAGGCCATTTTTCATCTTGAGGTCCTTCTTGAGCATGGTGCCCTGTGTGTAGGCCTCCTTGCTCTGGTCATAGCTGCGCGGGTCGAGGCCCTGCTTGATGCCACGGTTTACGATGATATCCATGATCGTATCCATGCGCATCTCCGTCTCAGTCACGATATGCATGGATAGCTCTTTCTTATTGAAATCTATAGACGTATTGGACCCGCTGAAATCATAGCGGTTTTGTATTTCTTTCTTTGCGACATTGATAGCATTCTCCACCACCTGTGGGTCTACTTTGCTGGCTATATCAAAACTGGGCATGGCAGATATTTTCTGTGTTTAAAATTAGCCAGATTCCGGGTTTGTCAAAAACATCAGAGATATTCCACCTCCTTCAGCCCAAACTTCCACTGCTTACCCGCACTCTCTATGATCAGCTTCCCTTCCTTGGTCACACCCATTATCTCCCCGCGAAACTCCTGGCCCTCTTTGCGGTAGAGTGCGGTCTGATTGTACCGATACAGATGGACAGTGTATGCTTTATCCAGAAAGTTATAGTGTAGATTTCTGAGCTGCAGGTAGTATTTCTCCAGATAGGCGCTTAGTTTCTCGGGGATATGCCGCAGGTCCTGCTGCTGTCCGGACTCTGAGCGCAGCGATGCCGGATTGGGTAGCGATGGGTCAAAGTCTACCTGGTTCACATTCAGCCCGATGCCCACTACTGATGACGATAGCTGGCTGCCACTGATCGTATTTTCTATCAGGATGCCGGCCAGTTTACGGCCGTTATGATAGATGTCATTGGGCCATTTGATACGGATGTCATCATTGATCACCTCCTCACATAGCTCACGTACCGCCAGGCTCACGGCCATACTGAGAAAAAACTGCCTGTCTGCTGCTAGAAACGTAGGGTAGAGGATAAAAGATGCTGTGAGGTTCTGCCCCGGCTCGGTATGCCATCCGCTTTCTGCCTGGCCCCTGCCGGCGGTCTGCTCCGAGGCTGTGATGAGGGTGCCCTCCGGTACCCGCTGTGAGGCGAGGAGGTTTTTAGCATAGTTATTGGTAGAGTCTACGCTATGCAGGGCTATGTGGTTGGCTCCGGCAAACAAGGGATGGGGCATGCCTTAGATCGTATGGTCATGGCGGAGACATTATCACTGCATCTGTATGCGCAGGATATGGGTACAGCCTGTATCCTTTTTGTTTTGTGAAAATGAATTACTTTTGACGGTACTAAAAATAAGACATATTGGCTAAAAAGAAAGCGGGCGATACAGAAATACTCAAAGATCTGGTAATAGACGCTATACTGGACAAAAAGGGCCAGGACGTGGTCAGCCTCGACCTCAGGGATATACACGATACAGTAGCAGATTATTTTATCATCACTCACGGCGACTCTGGTACGCAGGTCAATGCTATTTTCCAGAGTGTACTGGAGAAGACCAAAGAAAACGGACAGCTGCCATTCCACGCCGAGGGCCAAAAGAATGGTGAGTGGGTGATAGTCGACTTCGTAGACGTGGTGGCGCATATTTTCTATAGGGAGCGCAGGGACTTCTACCAGCTGGAGGAGCTCTGGAGCGATGCTAAAGTCTCCAAACACGATGATGCGGCTGCAATAAAAACCAAGGCAGTACGTCCTTCCAATAAGAAAACCAGAACGGACGATAATGAGATGACGATCGAAGAGGTAGAAAGGTCACTCTCTCCACAGGAGCGCAAGGACCTGAGGGAGAGTCTGAATAAGCCATCTATCAGGAGGTCACTCGCAGAGGATGTCATCCCTAAGGAAAAGCCAGTCCGCTGGACAGCAGACAAACCATATAAAGACAAGAAAGCACCTGCGCGCAAGACTGCAAGCAAAAAGCCGGCGTCAAATGCTGCAGGCAAAAAATCAGCGGCCAAAGGCGCAAAAGCAACGAAACCCGCGACTAAAAATACAAGCAAGAAGAAGTAGCATATCATGGAAAATCAGAATGAAAAAGGCAATAAGCCTTTCTATAGAGACCAGAAGCCGCGGGGCAGTGAGGATGATGGTGGACTTAAGTTCAACTTTATGTGGGTCATACTCCTGCTGGGAGTCATTATAGTCCTCTTTAATCTTCCCCTATTCCAGCACCATACTGAGGACATCTCTATAGATCAGCTGACGCAGATGCTCATGGATAATGAGGTCAAAGGCGTGGAGATAGTAGGAGGCAGAGAGGGATACGTCTATCTCACAGACTCCGCGCTGAAGCTCCCTAAATACGAGGAACTCTCAAAAAACAAGATACTCAGCACTGTAAATAGTGGCCCTCATTATGTATTCACGGTAGCCTCCAACGATAAGTTTGAAGATTTCTATAACAACTTCTATAAAGAGCACCCGGAGAAAAGGCACATTCTAAAAAACTACCGTGAGGCCAAAGACTATAATGGTCTGATAGGCTGGGTAGTGGTCATAGGGTTGTCATTCTTGTTCTGGATGTTTATGCTGCGCCGCATGGGCGGTGGCGGTGTAGGCGGACCGGGCGGTAATATCTTTAACATAGGACGCTCTAAGGCGATCCTTTTTGACAAGGATGACAAGATCAAGATCACCTTTGATGATGTAGCCGGTCTGGACGAGGCCAAAGAGGAAGTACAAGAGATCGTCAGCTTCCTCAAAAATCCTAAAAAATACACCTCCCTCGGTGGCAAGATACCAAAGGGAGCCCTGCTCATAGGCCCTCCGGGCACAGGCAAGACACTGATAGCAAAGGCTATGGCCGGTGAGGCGCAAGTACCATTTTTCTCTATATCCGGTTCGGACTTCGTAGAAATGTTTGTAGGGGTAGGTGCATCACGTGTGCGTGACCTCTTCCGCCAGGCACGCGAGAAGGCTCCATGTATCATTTTCATAGATGAGATAGATGCCATAGGCCGTGCCCGTGGCAAGACGCTCGTACAAGGCAATGATGAGCGCGAAAGCACGCTGAACCAGCTCCTGGTAGAGATGGACGGATTCAGCGGAGAGAAGGGCGTGATCATGATCGCAGCCACAAATAGACCCGATGTGCTCGATCAGGCACTGCTCAGGCCGGGCCGCTTTGACCGCCAGATATCTATAGACCGTCCCGATCTGAAGGGCCGTGAGCAGATATTCAAGGTGCATCTGAAAGCTATCAAGACAGCTGCTGGTGTAGATCCGCTCAAGCTGGCTGCACAGACCCCGGGCTTTGTAGGTGCCGATATCGCCAATATCTGCAATGAAGCCGCCCTCATCGCAGCCCGCAAGGAGAAGTCTGATGTAGATTTTGAGGACTTTAACGATGCTATAGACCGTGTGATAGGTGGCCTGGAGAAGAAGAATAAGATCATACAGCCGGATGAGAAGAAGATCATAGCGTATCATGAGGCTGGCCACGCATTGTGTGGTTGGTTTCTGGAGTATGCGCATCCGCTGGTCAAGGTCTCTATCGTACCGCGCGGTGTAGCTGCCCTCGGCTATGCGCAGTACCTGCCTAAGGAGAAATACCTGGAGACCACCGAGGAGATGAAAGACCGTATGTGCATGACCATGGGTGGCCGTGCAGCGGAGCGCGTGGTATTTGACCGGATCTCTACAGGCGCTATGAGCGATCTGGATGTAGTGACCAAGATGGCCTATGCAGCTATAGCATACTATGGCATGAATGAAAAGGTAGGTAACGTATCCTTCTATGATATGGTCAATAACAGTGCATTCTCAAAACCATATAGCGATGAAACGGCTAAGATGATAGATGAGGAAGCACGCAAACTGATAGATGAGCAATATGTCAGGGCGCAAAGCCTGCTGCGCGAGAAGCGCAACCTGCTGGACATACTGGCCAATGAACTGCTCACCAAGGAGGTGATCTTCAAAGATGACCTGGAGCGCCTGCTGGGCAAGCGTCCTTTTGAAAAGCAGGAATCGCCGGAGGAGAGTACTCCTACCACTGCCACTCCGGACGGTATATAGTAGAAACTCAGACACAAAATGTAACACGTCAGCCGCTCCAAAAGAGCGGCTTTTTTTATTCCACAGTGTTTGTATAATCTGCGCTACTGTCCACTTATCTGAATACTCATAGCGAAGGGGTTGAAAATCATAACTAACAATTTTTTAACCCACCCCCGCAATTTTTCAATTTTGGAGGGAGGCGGGGAGTACCCTGTGCAGATGAATAACCAAAAGAATGGCACATGTATACAGAAGACAGTAATAGCGGCTTTCTGGGAAATTTGAAGAACTTGTTTTCATCAAAGAAAACGGTAAGGCAGTCAGATGTGAATGACACAGAAATGAACCATTCTCTGGTCGAAGAATACATCCCGCCAGTCAAGACGATGCCGGTAGATATACCACAAGGCCCTATGGGTACGCGTACTGTGGACTTTAGTCATGTGGCATTCACTCCGGTGACCAAAGTCGTAGAGGAGACACAACCTATACAGCCTGTACATGCAGAGGAAGCAGCAGAACGGACTGATCTGGATATACAGTTCGCCAGTGCCCTGATAGAAAAGGGCGGTAAATTCATCTACTGCGAGTCCATCAGTGATGTAGTAGCCGAGCTGAAGATAATGGCGCAGGATATGGGCTG
Organism: uncultured Chitinophagaceae bacterium; assembly: GCA_964537475.1. Taxonomy (GTDB): domain Bacteria; phylum Bacteroidota; class Bacteroidia; order Chitinophagales; family LD1; genus UBA1941. The sequence goes on from CAZIBY010000003.1 coordinate 545,373, forward strand.
GGCCCACGTATTCTGCTGGGAAAACGAGATCAAAGACGCTTTCTGCGAAAACGATTTCCAGAAAGGTGCGATCGGCTTTACCTTGGAAAACTCTAGTGCTGCTATATGCCTCTGCGAGACGCTCGTAGCCGACGCGGGCAATCTGATACTGAATCCTAAACAAGCATCGCGCAGGAGGCTGCCCGTATTCCCACGTACACAGATATTCCTGGCCGATACCACGCGCCTGGCTGCTGACCTCAATAAAGCTATAGATATCTTCAATCTAAGAAACCGTGGTGAGCTGCCATCGGTACTGGACCTCACAGATAATGTCAAAGGCCACTACTACCACGATGGCAATCTGGTGCTGAAAGCAGAAGGAACTGCAGATATCTATGTGTTTCTCATAGACGAAAAGATCAAGCCTAGCCAGAGATCTTGAGTGCTACTTTTAGTTCTTAGATTAAAATGATGTAGCTTGGCAGTAATATGGCCCGCAAGATCCAATTATTATTATTCTGCTGCCTCGTTTTTTCTATCTCTGTTTTTGTGTCCATACAGAGAAACCATCGTTGGGACTTTTATAACACTCTAGGCTGGGATTCACTGGGCTACTATATCTACCTGCCAGCCACGCTGGTCAATGATAGCCTGTTCGAAAAGTTGGATACCAAAAGCCAACCGTATGACCCGGACTCCTGGATCTACAAAGACTACCCCGGCACACACAAAGTTTTTACCAAATACACGTACGGTGTAGCGCTGACAGAAGCTCCTTTCTTTATCATATCCAGGCTGTCGTATTTCTGGTGGCATGGTACGCGGCCCTCTAATATTTATTCGGCATCAGATATGATCGCCATCATCATCTCAGATTCATTTTATCTCGCTGCTGGTTTGTTTTTACTTGGGCTGACATTATTGCGGCATTTCAATATGAGGGTAGTACTTCTCACGGAGCTGATCATCTGGCTGGGCACCAACCTGTTTATGTACTCATCTGTGATGGTTGGTTTTTCGCATGTTCCTTCCTTCTTTCTGATCGCAGCACTGATCTATCTCACGCCGGCACTTTATGAAAAACAGAAGCATTGGCAGTTTTTTCTGATAGCCTTTATCCTGGCATTGATCATACTCATCCGTCCGACTAATATCGTGATCGCACTCTATGTTTTCTTTTATGATGTTTACACATTTCCTCAGATCAAGGACCGCCTGGGCTGGATGTGGCAAAACCTGCTAAGACTTTTCTGGTTTCCTGTTTGGGGTTTTCTGGTATGGATACCACAGTTTATGTACTGGCATTATCTCTCCGGTCATTGGCTTATATATTCATATGATCAGGAGGGTTTCCCATATTGGTACAGGCCCAAAATGCTGCAGGTACTGTTTCACCCGCTGAATGGTTTTTTTCTCTATGCTCCGCTGATGCTTCTGAGCATGGCCGGCTTGTATCAGATATGGCGCAGGCGCACATTTTCTGCACCGGCTATCCTATTGGTGTTTCTCCTGACAGACTATATCTGTGGGAGCTGGTGGTACTGGAATTTTGGCGCCGCCTATGGATTCCGGCCCTATATAGACTACATGGCTATGCTGGCCATTCCTATGGCATATTTTATTGCCGTAGCCGCCTCCTGGACCCTTCGCACGAGAGTTGTGTCCATGGGTATTGTTGTGTTCTTGATTTTTCTCAGTCTGAGGCTGCAGGCTATCTATGACCCGCCATGGCAAGGCCAATGGTGGGGATGGGTCAAAGTGTACCGAGTATATCGTGATGCAATTTTGCTGAGATAGCGCTATACCACAGACCGATATACATTCATTACAGCACTGGCAAAAAGAGAATCCGTCATCTTGCCGGCATGCCGGCGACCGGCAGCGATCATTTTATCGGCAAGCTCCTTGTCTTGCAGGGCAGAAAGCATTTTGGCGCTGATGTCTTGCATGTCTTCAGGGTTTATCGTCAGCCCGCCCTCACCAGACGCCTCCCTTATAGCGCCACTACCTGTCGCTATCACAGGCACACCAGATACCAGGGCCTCCAGTACCGGCATACCAAAGCCCTCCATTAGTGCAGGGTATACGAATAAATCTGAAGCCTGGTACAGCAAAGGCATTTCATCATTACTAACATGCGTTGGTGTGATTATTCTATCAGATAGCTTTCTTTCTTTGATCATTTCATTTATCTCGGGCAGCATACTCCCTGCTCCGCCGGCTAGTACCAGGTACTGCGGTATTTTGTCTTTGATCAGGTCAAATGCTTCGATCAGTTTGAGCTGGTTTTTACGTGGGAAGAACGAACTGACGTTGAGGATATACTGGTCGGGTAATTGAAACTTTTTGCGGAAAGCACTCAGTGCATCTGCATCTGCCGCTGCATAAAATCGCGGGTCAATGCTCTGGTAGATCACTTCTATTTTTTTCTCGGGCACATGATAGTATTCTATCAGGTCCTGCTTTGTTTCCTCACTGACTGCAATGATCCTGTGAGCATATCTGGCGGCGTACTTTGTTTTGACCGTATAGACCTGCCTGTCCAGCCAGGGGTATTGCTCCCTATGCTTTAGAAATATAAGATCATGTATTGTCACCACAGTCGGGATTCCGGAGCGGTGTATATTTAGCGGTAGCTCATTGCTCAGGCCGTGATATACATCTACCATATTTTTCAGCAGATCCTCTGCGATGCTGTAGCTGCGCCACCAGGGGTGCAGCGCCTGAGCAAATTTGGATCTCGGCATTTCTATCGAAAAGGTACCATGCAGCTCATTCAAATATCGATCGTCTATTTGGGGCGTGTAGAGTTGGTATTCATTTTCAGGATAGTCACGTATGAGGGCATTGGCCAGGATCCGTGCGTGATTGCCCAGTCCTGTGCCGTTATTCAGCATTCGCTTTGCATCGAGAGCTATCTTCATTTGAGAGCGAGATAGTATTTCATAAATGTCTCACGTGCTTTGTAGCGACTGATCATCCAGCCTGCATACCCGTCTATGAATCCCTTCTGCAAAATATAACTCTTCAGAAATTTAGCAGGTGTATTCAACACTATTTTGAGTACCAGATAGAAAGTACCTTTACCTTTCAGAGATGCTGCTGCCAGCTTCCCATACCGGTCTGCGCGCACCTTCATCTCCTCATAGCTATCATAGCTGAAGTGCAGCAGGTCTCCGGAGAGAAATGTCGGTTTTTCAGTCGTGATGAGTTCCTCGTGCACAGTTTTATCGTCCCAGCGCGCCTTGCGCCTGTCATAAAGCCTGGTGCGGATATCAGGATACCAGCCGCACGATCTGACAGCTCTACCTGCTATATGGTTCAGGCGGTTTACATAGTAAGAGCCCGAAATACCACTTTGCTTTAGGCCAGTGATAGATTCATGGAGCTCTGCCGAAAGCACCTCATCCGCATCTATGGAGAGGATGTAGTCATTCGCTGCCTGAGCGGCTCCATAGTTTTTTTGCCCTCCAAAACCTTCAAATTTTTTTTCGATCACCTTGGCCCCTTTTGCCCTCGCTATGGCGGCTGTTTGGTCATCTGAACCGGAGTCTATCACTATCACTTCATCTGTCACACCGGCCAGTGAGTCTATACAGGCTCCGATGTGCTTTGCCTCATTGTGCGTGATGATGAGTGCTGAGATCTTAGTCATGGATAGTAGGGCTATGATCTATATTAGTCAGGAAAATAAGCAAAAACAACAGATAGAATGTACTGCCTATCTGCTCCTCGAGTGGTGCCTCAGTGAGAAATGCCGAAAAGAAGATCAGGAAGAGGAGGGCCATGAGCCAGTTACCTTTGCGAAAGCAACTTACAAATGGATATATGAATGCGGCAAGGTAGGCCAAGAGGCCCAGTATACCCGCTGCTGCCCATATCCAGATAAACTCATTGTGTGGCATTTTGCGGTCTTCTTCATTTACTATGGATGGGAATAATTCGTGCGATATGGCTTTAGACTCTACCAGCAGGTCTCCGGCGCCTACACCTGTCAGTGGGTGCCGCTTTATGATCTCCAGGCCGCTGCGCCAGGACGCGATACGCATCGCGTCAGACATATTGTCTATATGCCCGGCGGCTACCTCGCCTGCTGTCCACCGCATATAGTTGATCTTATTCTGAAAACTGGGAATCAGGTAATACAATGCCAATGGAGCAACGATAGTAGACAGCGCGATAGCAAGGCCGATGGCATATCTGCGTGTACGGATAATATACACAACGGCATAAAGTAGTAAACCGCTGTATAGCGCTATCCAGCCGCTGCGTGATGACAAAATATGAATGACGACAAAGAGGAATACAGCCAACGGGAGTACCAGGTATCCGGGTATCGCCCGCTGCTCATATAGTCGGATGAAACAGAAGAATGCAAACACCAACAATAGCGTATACCGTATGTGTGAGAATGGTGTAGGGATGATACCTCCGAAGCTGACACTGCGGGTGATCTCATCGTAATGCAGGGCATAGTTTACCATGACACCCACCGCACTGAGTACCATTATTATACTAAAAGCGATCAGTAGCTTATGAAAAAATGAACTATCGAAGAATTGAAAGGCGCAGAATGCTACAGGTAAAAAGAGGAAAGGTAGTTTGATCTGCACAAAGGTAGCCCAGAGGTGTTTATCATCTGAGTTGATACCTGATAGTAGTATGGTCAGGAGGAAAAGCACATTGATATAGTAGGCCGGATTGGAGAGATAAGTGCGCAGCGTCTGGCCTATGTCAAAGGCCAGCAGGCCATATGCTATCAGCCCTATCACACCGACACTGATCATGGCGCGTGAGAGTGAGAAGCCCGCAAAGACCGACACACATAGCAGGTAGACGACCCATTGATCCCTGCCCTCAGGGAGCACTTTGTGTATGACCGTCTTTTGCTGCAAATGTTTTATATTTTCGATACGCTATGCCTGCGCAAAATACGACCATCCTGTCCGATTTTAAAACCCTGGCCCGCACTATCTCTCTGGTGGAGAATGAGGCGGAGGGTTTTGAAACTATACTCGGGTCACTCGCGCCACATGATATCCCGGTCATCGGCCTCACCGGCCCCCCTGGTGCCGGCAAGAGTACGCTCCTAAACGCGGTGATCGGTTATTTATTGGGTGAGGGTAAAAAAGTAGGCCTGATCCTGGTAGACCCTTCTTCGCCGTTCAATCTCGGCGCCATACTGGGTGACAGGCTGCGCATGACTCCTCATTTTACAGACCCCAATCTCTTCATTCGGTCTCTGGCCTCACGCGGGTCTCTCGGCGGCCTGAGCGATAAGATCATAGAGGTAGTAGAGGTGATGAAGGCTTATCCCTTTGACTATATATTCATAGAGACAGTAGGTGTAGGCCAGAGCGAGGTAGAGATAGCCGGCCTGGCGGATACCACTGTAGTAGTACTGGTGCCGGAGGCGGGCGATTCGGTACAAGCCATGAAGGCAGGCCTCATGGAGATAGCAGATATTTTTGTAGTGAATAAAGCAGACCGGCCCGAGGCGGATGCGATGGTCAATTTTTTATCCCTGCAGCTCCACATCAGCGGGCGGGACCATATACCCGTGCTGCGTACGGTAGCGGTGGAGGCCAAAGGTGTCAAAGAATTGATCAGTACGATCAGGCAGACTGAGTCCAAAGGCAATGAGGAAAGAAGGATCAGCCTGATGGCAGATAAAGCTTACAAGATCATCCAGCGTCACAGGATGAAAGGATTTGACAAGAAGGCGCTGCGCCAGCAGCTCATAGACTCAGCAGCGCAGCCGGGCTTCAGCCTGTATCGCTTTACACACGGCTTCCTCCGCCCACTTGAGAGCTGATACCCATGCCCCGGGGCACATCAGGCTAGCTTTTTGTAGCTTTAGGCCGGTCAAATATTCAAATCTATCAGCCTTGAGATCATTAGCCAGAGTTTTAGTATTAGTCTCCCTTGCAGCGGTACTGGGTACATTTATTTCTTCATGCCGGTCGGCGAAGGCGGCATATGACGATAAGCACGCCATCCTGCTGGATACCATGCAGATCACGGTGCCCAGGGAAAATCCATATAGGGCCGCAGCTACTAAGTACTGTGATCTGGTACACACCAGGCTGGATGTGCGCTTTGACTGGGCGCATCAGTGGCTGTATGGCCAGGAACATATCACGCTGTCACCACATTTTTATCCGCAGGCTAGTGTCAAGCTCGACGCCAAGAACCTGGATATCTACAAAGTAGAGCTGGTCGGCGCCAACGGCAATACCAGCCCCCTCAGATACACCTATGATACGATGAAACTGGATATCACGCTGGATAGGGAGTACAAGGAGGGAGAGAAGTTCACACTTTTCATAGACTATAAGTCTAAACCTAATGAGCGTCGTACCGGGGGCTCCGACGCGATACAGGAGGACAAGGGGCTTTACTTTATCAATCCGCTCGACACAGACTCAGACAAGCCGCAGGAAATATGGACCCAGGGAGAGACAGAGTCAAACTCCTACTGGTTTCCCACTTTTGATAAACCTAATTTCAAGTGTACAGATGATATCTATATCACAGTAGACAAAAAGTACACGACGCTGTCAAATGGTGTACTGGCTTCGCAAAAGGATAATGGAGATGGTACCCGCACCGACTACTGGCATATGGACCTGCCCCACTCGCAGTATCTCGTGATGATGGCCGTGGGAGAGTTTGTAGTCACTAAGGACAAGTGGCGTGATAAAGAAGTAAACTACTATATCGAGCCTAAGTATGCTCCTTATACCATGAAGATGTTTGGTGAGACACCTGCCATGATGGAGTTTTTTTCTCAGCGGCTGGGATATGACTATCCCTGGCAGAAATACTCACAGGTGGTAGTACGCGACTATGTCAGCGGCGCTATGGAGAATACCACAGCTACCTTGCATGGAGAAAACCTCAACCGTACGCCACGCCAGATGCTCGATGAGGACTATCACGATTATATCTCGCATGAGCTGTTTCATCAGTGGTTTGGAGATCTGGTCACTGCCAAGACGTGGAGCAATACTACGCTGCATGAATCCTTTGCCGACTACAGTGAGTACCTGTGGAATGAGCACCGCTATGGCCGTGAATATGCCGACTGGAAAAACTACCAGGCATTTGCCAAGTATATGGCTGATGTGCGCAAAGGCAAAAACTATGATCTGGTGCGCTTTCACTATGATGATAGAGAAGAAGTCTTTGACGCACACACCTATGAAAAGGGCGGGCGCATCCTCCATATGCTGCGCTATGCGGTAGGTGATGATGCTTTCTTTAAATCCCTGCAGCTCTACCTGCAGCGGTATGCATATAAAAATACAGAGGTACCTGCACTGCGCATGTGTTTTGAAGATGTCACAGGCCGTGATATGAATTGGTTTTTTGATCAGTGGTATTACAATACAGGTATGCCGGTCCTGGATTTCAAATACAGCTATGCACATGATAGTGTCTATGTCAAGGTATCTCAGAAGCACAGTACGGATAAGCCACTCACCTATCAGCTACCATTCCGTATAGACATGCACTATGATGATATCGTGGTATCTGAAAATGTGACGCTGACAAAGAGAAAGCAAACCTTCGCCTTCAAGGCACTGGGCAGGAAGCCTGACCTGATAGATGCTGATGGAGAGCGAGTGCTGCTATGTGAGAAATCTGAGAATAAGAGTATAACAGAATATGAATTTCAGTACCGGAAAGGCACGCGCTATATGCAGCGGCGCGAGGCGCTCGACTCGCTGAAGGGTGCTCAGAAAAATAATGCCGGAGTAGCTGCACTATATAAGGACGCCCTGAGAGATCACTCGGAGAGCATCCGCGCGTTGGCAGTCAGGAATATCCTCGTGACTGAAGCAGACAGAGATGGCATTCTTCCTGCATTGCAGGCCATGCTGGAGACTGATAGCGCCTCTCATGTACGGGCGGCTGTGCTGGACAAGCTGGGCAGAGAGAAAGCGCGTAAATATGAAGCCGTAGTGGAGAAGGCCCTGGGAGATTCATCTTATCTCGTGGCCTCTACGGCGCTCATCACACTGAATAAGCTGGATTCGCTCAAGGCACTGAAGGCCATCAGGCTCTTTGAAAAGGAAAAGGTTTTTGACATGAAGAATGCAGTGTACATAGTGGTCGCTCTAAGTGGTGACTCCGGGTACAACGGATACTTTGAGAGAAAACTGAAGGAGGACAAGGGCTTCTCCAAAGCTATGCTGATGTATCACTATGCTAATTTCCTCTGCCGTATGCAGCCGGCGCTGAGCGCCCGTGGTGTCGTGACGATCAAGACTGAGCTCCTGGCAGACCAGGAGAAAAGTAAACAGCTTCTGGGCTTTGGTATCGGTGCGCTGGAGCGTATCAAAGAAACATACGAGCGTGAAAAGGCCGTCTACGAGCAGGTAGAGGGTAGCAGCAGCCGCACAAAGGAGAAATACAAGGCTGCGCTCAAAGCAGAGCTCAAAGAGATAGATAACGTGATCAAAACTGCTAAGGCTGCTATAGAAGAGGTCAAGGCAGTGGAATGATCATCGTAGTAGTGTGATGTTGCCTTTCAGCTGCACATTGTCCTTATTGATCAGCGTAGCGTCCACAGTGTAGGTATAAACCTCCATAGGCTGCGGTGCGCCGCGATAGATTCCATCCCAGCCTTTCTTAGGGTCATTGCCCTGATATACCAGCTGGCCCCAGCGGTTATAGATGCGGAAATCCATAGCTATGATCCCCTTGCCCTCTACAAATACTATATCATTTATACCGTCTCCGTTTGGAGAGAAGGCATTGGGCACGCCTATCAGCGGTATGAAGTGGATATAAAGGCTATCACATACAGTATCGCGGCAGGGGGCACCTTGATTGTACACCTCCAGGCACACTACCTGCCAGTCTATAGTATGATCGTAGATGTGGGTCGGGTTGGTTTCCAGTGAGCTGTCGCCATCTCCAAAGTGCCAGATCGATGTATTGTAGTGCTGACTGGTATTGGTAAAGTCTACCGGTGTCTCAAACAGATACGTATCCATGGCAGTAGTATAAGAGGCTATCGGCTGGGCATAGACAGTGATATTTTGTCGCAAAGTATCGTACACATCACAGGTGCTCGTATCTATGATAGAGAGTTGTACCGTATAGTAGCCATCTGTGCCATAGAGATGTACGGGTGAGTATACTGCAGATCCCTGCCCATCACCAAACTGCCACCGGTACGCTGCGGAAGGATCGCTCTGATTCACAAAACTCTCTGTCTGCCCCAGGCAGATATCGCCGAGGGTGAAATGCAGCACCACATTGGGTTTCAGCGTGACGGTACGGTACATAGAGTCGCGCGGATGGCAGCGGGTGGTGTCTACGGCCAGTAGCTTGATGGTATAGGTGCCCGGAGTGTAATAATGCTGAGAGGGATTTGCAAATGTAGAGCTATTGCCATTGCCAAAGGTCCAGTAATATTGAGTAGCATTTACACTGTTATTGACCAGCTGGATGGAGAGGTCAGAGTCGCAGTCATTCAGCACCTGTACGTCAAAGAGGGCATGCACCGAGTCATCTATCACTACGATCGTAGCATAGTTGGAGTCTATATTCACGCACGCATTGGAATCTATAGACACACATAGCACCTGGTAGGTGCCTACCGGTGAGAAGGTATGCTGCACAGGTGAACCTATAGCAGTGTCTCCATCCGGGAAGAACCAGTAATAATGCGTAGTCAGCAGCGGCGACACTCCGTACATAGTAGCAGTGAAGGGCACACAGCCTATCGTGTCAGGCACGGAGACGGAGGTATGCAGCGGACTCAGGCTGATGATCACCCGCGCCGTATCGTAGGGGCGGCATATTTTAGTACTGTCGTATAATATGTGCGTGATCGTGTCAAAGGTGCTGCCCCGGTAGGTATGAGATACCGTAGCGGCTGTAGAGGTATAGCCATCGCCGAAGTCCCACTTTTGCCATGTGGCACCTACATAGCTGGAGTGTACCGTCACGTCTACGGAGTCACAATTATAGAAGTGCCTGCTCACGCTGAATCCTGCATCGGCTGAGGAGTCTATGGCTATCACGTGCATCACCAGGGTGTCTGTCTTATTGCAGGTAGTAGAGTCATAGAGGGTCACTCGCACGGTATAGTGGCCTCCCTGCGTGTAGGTATATACAGGGTTAGCCAGGGAAGAGGTATCCCCGTTACCAAAATCCCAATGATAGCTACCTGCAGAGGGTGTCGTATTGCCAAAGTGTACAGTTAGGGGGATACAGCCCACGGTATCAGTCGGACTCAGCGTGAGCCGCACAATAGGTGGTGTGATCACCTTCTTCTGGTAGGTGGCCTGGAGGTTACACTTGGTAGTATCTGTCACAGTGAGCGTCACTGTATATGATCCAGGCGCCGCGTAGGTATGCGTAGCGGTGGGGCTGGCTATAGAGGTAGTACCGTCACCAAAATTCCACAGATAGTGGGTGGTAGGATAGTTAGTAGTAGTAAGGGTCACATTCCTGTTGTAGCAGTCTACAAAGACACTATCACCAAAGAATGCGGAAAGGCTGTCATCTCGCACCCATACATCTATATAGGCTGTGTCTGCGGAGTTGCACTGTGCAGAGTCTGTACCTATCAGCGATACAAAATAGTGTCCGGTATCCGTATAGGTGTGTACGGGGTAAGGCTGTACCGAGCTGCTGCCATCGCCAAAGTTCCAGTACAGGTGCTGCACGTTGCTGGTCTGTGATTGAAACTGTACGGTGAGGGGTACACACCCTGTGGCGCGCGGGGAGGCATTTACATCTACATACGCACCTGAGTAGTTCATTTCAAATTTCAGCGCCGAGTAGTTGCAGTTATAGCTGTTATTGGTAGTAGACCAGGCGCCCGGTGTAGCGGGAAACATGCTATTGCCACCGCAGCCGGAGCAGACGGCAGAGTAGATCGTACCGTTTTTGTCAAAGCGGCAGGTGCCTCCGTCCACATGCTCTCCTACCTGCGCCCTGCCTCCGTAGAAAGTACCATATAGTATGCTCGATAACCCGCTGGATAAAACAATGAAGTACATATCACTCCCGTCCGTACTGGTCTGTACAGCATTGGATGTGGTGGGTAGGCCTGTTGTATTGCCGGTAGCCGGATTATAAACCTGGTTATTGACATTGCCACCCCAGCCTGCTACATATACATTGTTGCAATTATCTACGAGAAACGCTGTCGGCGAGATATTGACATAGCCACCACCGGTACCGAATGTCGTAGACCTTATGGACGTTGTCAGATTGTTATTCAGTACTTGTATGAATTGGCTCGCCCCGGCGTGAGAATATGCTGCATTGCTGACCGGATAGGTGCCTAGTGTCTGGCCTACGATGTAAACCTGGTTTTGGCCGTCTATCTCAGCAAAGAAGCATTGGTCATGATCACTGGTACCGAGATAGGTAGATGCCATGAGAGAAGCGCCATTATTGCTGATCTTGCATACATAGCCGTCGCAGTCGCCTCCCTGGTAGGCTGTGTGCAGTGTGCCTGAGGTGGTGCGAAAGTTACTGCTGGCAGTAGGACCGGTCACGATCAGGTTATTGCTATGGTCCAGTTTGACGGAGTAGGCCGCATCTTGTGCAGACCCTCCCAGATAGGAGCACCATAGCATAGAGGTCAGGGAGCTGTTCATTTTAAATACACAGCCATCCAGCGCTCCTCCCGCATTAGGCTGAAATACCCCATTGGTCACAGGAAAGTTTGACGAGTGGGTAGACGAGGCTACATATACATTGGACAGGCTGTCCAGTATGATCTCTCCCCGCACCTCATCACCGTAGTTATAGGTAAAGAACTCCTCCAGGTTACGCCCGTCATCCTCAGATCCGCCTACATATGTAGATCCGAGCAGAGCAGTGCCTGTAGCGTTCATCTTGGTCACGATGATGTCTACATGACCGTTATGGCTGCGGTCAAAAGCGCCTGATGTAGTAGGATAATCGGTAGAAAGCGTCGAGCCCATGATGTAGAGCTCGTTGTTCTGGTTTACTATCAGGGAGTGTGGCCAGTCCCAGCCATTGCCACCGAGGTAGGTAGAGTAGAGCAGGTGAGCCCCGGTAGAGTCAAATTTTGAGATCGCTATATCACAGGTATCTCCATTGTAGGTACTGCCGGAGTAGCTGGTCTGAAAGGCACCCGCAGTAGTCGGGTAGGTGCCAGGCCCCGATTGTGTATAGACGTAGTCGCCATATTCAAATACAATGCCCCCGGCATAGAAGCTGCCCTGATTGTCATAGGCAGCAGTAAATCCCCAGTTGTCTGCAGTAGCTCCGGTATACGATGCAAAAATGAGTGTGGGATCTATCACCAGTTCGCGCGTGTGGTCATATCCATGCGGCAGGTCAAAGGTCACCTGGTGGGTCATGGCATCCAGCCTGTAGCGGCACCTGACCATATTGGCCTTATCTCCATCCCGCTGGTAGGTCACGGGTGCCAGCTCTGTAAAGGCTCCCACAGTTGTTTTATATGTCAGGTCCCCGCCTTTGAGCGCCATATCCTCTGCGCCCTCATAGCGCAGCCGGATAGCCGAGGCATCAGCTCCCGGATGCACGCGAAACTGGTACTTCAGATGGTCGCCGTCTCCCATCACCTCCGCGTCTATACCGGGGTAGAGATCGTGATAGACCACCCTGCCATACATCCTGACCTCCGATGCCCACCGCGTGGGATCATTGCCGAGGTAGTAGTTGCGGTAAAATTCTTTTTTTGCCTCCGGCAAAACAGCTGCGTGCATGTTGGCCCCTTCAAATGCTATCCGCATCAGATGGGCATGTACAGGTGCAGTACTTTTGTGTCCATGCTCGTGTACGGCATCATTCAGATAGAATGTAAGCTTATCCTGCTCCAGGATCAGCTTGCCGTGTTTCAGGTCTCCCATGTACTTTACCCACGGAGCCCATTGATTTTTATTTTCAGCAAAAGTCAGGTCAGATGGCTGGGACCGCGGTATCGTGCTAGCCGCATGCACCCGTGGTAGCAGAGTGGCCAGCAGTAGTAGAAATATAGTCCCTTTGTATTTCATAAATGGCTGTTCAAAGCCGGTTAAAATTACGTAAACGATGCCAACAGTTTACTATAGACGATAAAGAGAGATGAAAGGACACGAAATTTTACAATAAACGGACATAAACCTATCATGTATCTAGTCAGCTCTATCGGGCCTCCCAGTGAAGCTGTGCAATTATTGATACAACTCTGAGATCAATAGACGTATAGCTGTTAATAAAAACAGCCGCCCCTTAAGACTAACATAACGCACCTTGTGAGGTGATAATATATATTCGCCTTTGCATATTTAGATAAACCCATAATCTGTCTGCATGAAAAAACTTAGACTTCTCACCACAGCTGTACTCATTATTCTGGCTACGGGGCTATTCGCTCAGTCGTCAGTGCCGCTGGGTATCAGCTACCAGGCCGTGGTGCGCAATGCGCAGGGATCGGTCGTATCAAACACTGCGGTGTCTGTACGCTTTTCCATCCACGATGTCTCACCTACCGGAAACATTATTTTTCAGGAAACCCACCAGGTCACTACTAACCAGTTTGGCCTTGTCAATGCTGTGATAGGCAGTGGTAATGCGAGTGGTATTTCCAACCTGGCCAACGTGAGCTGGGGAGTAGGCGACAAATACCTGCAGGTAGAAGTAGACGTAGCTGGTGGTACCAACTACGTAGATATGGGTACCTCCCGTATGATGAGCGTTCCTTACGCATTATTTGCAGCTAGCGGCATAGGTGCCACAGGCGCTACCGGTGCTACCGGTGCCGTGGGCGCTACCGGTGCTACAGGCGCTGTGGGTGCTACCGGTGCTACAGGCGCTGTGGGTGCTGCAGGTGCCGATGGCGCTACCGGTGCTACGGGTCCTGCCGGTGTAGCTGGCCCTACGGGCGCAGCTGGGGCTGATGGCGCTACCGGTGCCGCAGGCGCAGTAGGTGCTACAGGCGCCACTGGCGCAGATGGCGCTACAGGTGCAGCTGGTCCTACCGGCCCTACGGGCGCAGACGGTGCTACAGGTACAGCCGGATCAGATGGTCTGACAGGCCCTACCGGTGCAGATGGGGCGCAAGGCCCTACTGGCCCCACCGGTGCCAATGGAGCTAATGGTACTAATGGTATAAATGGTGCTACGGGTGCTACTGGCCCTGCCGGTGCAGATGGTATCAATGGCACAAACGGTGCTACGGGTGCAACAGGTGCTACCGGCGCTGCGGGAGCTAACGGTGCCACAGGCGCCACTGGTCCTGCAGGTGCAGACGGTATCAATGGCCTGAACGGTGTCACCGGTCCTACTGGTCCTGCAGGCTCTGTAGGCTGGCCTGGTGCTACTGGTCCTGATGGTGCTACCGGCCCTACTGGCCCGGCAGGTGCTGATGGTGCAGTAGGTCCACAAGGCCCACAGGGTCCACAAGGTCCGGCTGGCGCTGATGGTATAGATGGAGTAGATGGCGCAGTAGGTCCACAAGGTCCACAGGGCCCACAAGGTCCTGCAGGTGCTGACGGCGTAGACGGTGCAGTAGGTCCACAAGGCCCACAGGGTCCTCAAGGCCCCGCAGGTGCTGACGGTGTAGACGGTGCAGTTGGTCCACAAGGCCCTCAAGGTCCGGCAGGCGCTGATGGTATAGATGGAGTAGATGGCGCAGTTGGTCCTCAGGGTCCTCAGGGCCCACAAGGTCCTGCAGGTGCTGACGGTATAGACGGCGCTGTAGGTCCACAAGGCCCTCAAGGCCCACAAGGTCCTGCAGGTGCTGACGGCGTAGACGGCGCAGTAGGTCCACAAGGCCCTCAAGGTCCACAAGGTCCTGCAG
>CAZIBY010000004.1:0-520325 GCA_964537475.1 uncultured Chitinophagaceae bacterium
GGTCCACAAGGCCCGGCAGGTGCTGACGGCGTAGATGGCGCAGTAGGTCCTCAGGGTCCACAAGGCCCGGCAGGTGCTGACGGCGTAGATGGCGCAGTAGGCCCACAAGGTCCGCAAGGTCCTGCAGGTGCTGACGGTGTAGACGGTGCAGTTGGTCCTCAGGGTCCTCAAGGCCCGGCAGGTGCTGACGGTGTAGATGGTGCAGTAGGCCCACAAGGTCCGCAAGGTCCTGCAGGTGCTGACGGTATAGATGGCGTAGACGGAGCAGTAGGTCCTCAAGGTCCACAAGGTCCGGCAGGTGCTGACGGCGTAGATGGTGCAGTAGGTCCTCAGGGTCCTCAAGGCCCGGCAGGTGCTGACGGTGTAGACGGTGCAGTAGGTCCACAAGGCCCTCAAGGTCCACAAGGTCCGGCAGGTGCTGACGGTGTAGACGGTGCAGTAGGTCCACAAGGCCCTCAAGGTCCACAAGGTGCTGACGGTGTAGACGGTGCAGTTGGTCCACAAGGCCCACAAGGTCCGGCTGGTGCTGATGGTATAGATGGAGTAGATGGCGCAGTAGGTCCTCAAGGTCCTCAAGGTCCACAAGGCCCGGCTGGTGCTGACGGTATAGATGGTGTAGACGGCGCAGTAGGTCCTCAAGGTCCACAAGGCCCGGCAGGTGCTGACGGCGTAGATGGCGCAGTAGGTCCTCAGGGTCCACAAGGCCCGGCAGGTGCTGACGGCGTAGATGGCGCAGTAGGCCCGCAGGGTCCACAAGGTCCGGCTGGTGCTGACGGCGTAGATGGTGTAGACGGTGCTGTAGGTCCTCAAGGTCCGGCAGGTGCTGATGGTATAGATGGTGCAGTAGGCCCACAAGGTCCGCAAGGTCCTGCAGGTGCTGACGGTGTAGACGGTGCAGTTGGTCCTCAGGGTCCTCAAGGCCCGGCAGGTGCTGACGGTGTAGATGGTGCAGTAGGCCCACAAGGTCCGCAAGGTCCTGCAGGTGCTGACGGTATAGATGGCGTAGACGGAGCAGTAGGTCCTCAAGGTCCACAAGGTCCGGCAGGTGCTGACGGCGTAGATGGTGCAGTAGGTCCTCAGGGTCCTCAAGGCCCGGCAGGTGCTGACGGTACTAACGGAGCTACCGGTCCTACAGGCCCTACAGGCAGTGTCACAGGTACCGCTAATGCTATTGCCCGTTTCGATGGCAGCGGCAATCTGGGAAGCAGTGCAGTGATCTCTGACGACGGCACGGACGCGACAATCTCTGGTGGACTGACGGGTACTACTTCTGGTACTGTAGCAGCGCGCTTTACAGCTACCGGTGTAGCATCGGCTACTTATGGAGTGGATGGATACGGTCAAGGCTCCGGCAGCTTTGTGAATTATGGTGTCAGCGGTACAGCCAGCGGCGGATTCATCAACTATGGTACTTTTGGATATGCTAATGGTAGTGGAACTAACTACGGTGTGTATGGCCATGCAAGTGGCGGCGGTACTGATTATGCCGGTTACTTTAATGGTGACGTGACAGTGACAGGTACATTTACCAATCCATCAGATCAAAAGCTGAAGAGAGATGTACAGCCTATGTCAAATGCACTGGCTAGCCTCAGGATGCTCCGTGCGGTGCAGTACTACTATCGTACTGATCTGAGTAATATGAAACTCGCATCAGGTCTGCAGTATGGATTCATAGCGCAGGAACTGGAGAGGATATATCCTACACTCGTGAGGGAGCAGGTCAATCCGGGAGGCATAGACCCTATCACCAAGAAGCAGTATCAGGCTATCACTTACAAGTCCGTAAACTATACAGGCCTGATACCTGTAGTAGTGAGCGCTGTACAAGATCAGCAGGATCAGATAGACGCACAGCAAAAGCAGATACAAGACCTGCAAAAGCAGATCGAAGAACTCAAAGCGCTGCTTAAAAAGTAAACAAGCTGATATTCACAGATAAATGATCTTAAAGCCCCGTCTTTTTAGGCGGGGCTTTTTTTGTCGTATCGTACGGATGCAGATAGCTTTACAAAAGTATGTTGTATAAAGTAGCATTCACCACTAGAAAGATTTTACCGAAAAAGCACTAATGCCTTTTCACAATGTGTATCTTCACTTCACTTTTCAATTCAAACTTTCCTACATGAAAAAACTAAAACTCCTTATTACAGCTGCTTTATTGTCCACGGTGGTATGGGTATCAGCCCAGGCTCCTCAGGGCATCAGCTATCAGGCGGTCGTGCGCGATGCGCAGGGCGCTATACTCCCCAACGCTCAGGTGGCGGTCCGGTTTACGATCCATGACGGCACCTCCGGCGGCAATATCGTTTTTCAGGAAGTGCATCAGGCTTCCACAAATCAGTTTGGACTTTTCAATGCTATAATAGGTGGCCTGAATGGCACAGGCATAGGCAATCTTAGTGCCGTAAACTGGGGCACCGGAGCTAAGTACCTGCAGGTAGAAGTAGATGTCACAGGCGGCAGCAGCTATACAGACATGGGCACCTCGCAGATGATGAGTGTACCTTATGCACTGTTTTCAGGCAATGGCGTAGGATCTACGGGCGCTACAGGAGCCACCGGCGCTGCAGGTCAGACGGGCGCTACAGGTGCTACCGGCCCTACTGGTGCTGGTGCTACGGGCCCTGCAGGTGTGGCCGGTAATGATGGCGCTACCGGTGCCACAGGGGCTACTGGCCCTACAGGCGCGGTGGGTGCTACAGGATCAGCAGGCAATGATGGCGCTACGGGCGCTACAGGTGCCACCGGTCCAACCGGTATTGGTGCTACCGGCCCGGCCGGGGCAGACGGTACAGACGGAGCTACAGGCCCGACTGGTACCGCAGGCTCAGATGGTCTGACGGGCCCTACAGGTGCTGATGGTGCTCAAGGTCCTACCGGTCCTGCTGGTGGTGCTACGGGTCCTACTGGTCCGGCAGGTGCTGACGGCGTAGATGGCGCAGTAGGTCCACAAGGTCCACAAGGCCCGGCAGGTGCTGACGGTATAGATGGCGCGGTAGGTCCACAAGGCCCTCAGGGTCCACAAGGCCCGGCAGGTGCTGACGGTATAGATGGTGCAGTAGGTCCACAAGGCCCACAAGGTCCTGCAGGTGCCGACGGTGCTGCAGGCCCGACTGGTCCTGCCGGCACTAATGGCACGACCGGTGTGACTGGTCCTACCGGCCCGGTGGGAGCACAAGGTCCTGCGGGCCCTACAGGTGCGGGAGTTGCCGGTCCTACTGGTCCTACCGGTTCGGTAGGTTCTGCAGGCGCACAAGGTCCTACTGGCCCTACAGGTGCGGCAGGTACTATTTCTGTGACCACGGTATCCGTCACGAATACAGTACTCTCTACAGCCAACCAATTTGTGCTCGTATCAGGCGCTATCAATGTGAAGCTACCGGCCTCTCCGGTCACGGGTCAGATCCTGTATTTCTACGCTGATAATAACTCGTCTACTATAGATCCCAATGGCCAGACTGTACATCAGCAGGGCAATGATTATCCGGGACTTTCGACCTTTGTAGATTTTGGCACCAGTTCTACGCATGCGCTTACGCTGATCTTCAATGGATCTAAGTGGTATCCGCTGGCAGAAGGATTTTAGTTCTGATCTAATATTATTTGACAAGCCGGGGCTATAGCTCCGGCTTTTTTGTTTCCAGGCACTGCATAGGCCACCAGCCGATTATTCCGTATTTTTGCAGCCCTCCGGATGTACTACAATCGCAAAATAGCGCTCACCACCCTCGGCTGCAAGCTCAACTACAGCGAGACCTCTGCCATAGGCAGGGCACTCACAGAGCATGGCTATCAGCGCGTAGACTTCTCTGAGGCCGCTGACTACTATGTGATCAATACCTGCTCTGTCACAGAGAATGCCGACAAGCAGACCCGCTATGTGGTCAAGACGGCCCTCCGCACCAATCCTGATGCGCGGGTGATCGTGATAGGCTGCTATGCACAGCTCAAGCCAGACGAGATAGCCTCCATACCCGGAGTGAGCATGGTGCTCGGTGCCAATGAAAAATTCAAGCTCCACGAGCATCTCGATAAACTGGAAGAAGCTGACGCACCAATCGTGCTTAATGGAGCAATAGACGATGTCGCCTTCTACAGTGATGCTTTCTCTCATGGTGACCGCACGCGCACTTTCCTCAAGGTACAAGACGGCTGCGACTATATGTGCTCCTTTTGTACCATACCATTAGCGCGTGGCAAGAGCCGTAGCAACTCTATCGCAAAGACTGTAGAGCTGGCGGAAAAGGCCGCAGCCACAGGCGTAAAGGAGATCGTACTAACGGGCGTTAACCTCGGCGACTTTGGCAAAACACCCGATGGCAATGAACGCACCTCAGAGAATTTCTTTCAACTCATTCAGGAGCTGGAAAAGATAGAAAGCGTGCAGCGTTGGCGTATCTCCTCCATCGAGCCCAATCTCCTCACAGACGAGATCATAGCCTTCGTAGCAAAGTCAGAGAAATTCGCGCCGCACTTTCACGTACCGCTGCAGAGTGGTAGTGATAGGATCCTAAAATACATGCGCCGCAAGTACCTCACACCACTCTATCGCGAGCGCGTACAGACGATCAAGAGGTTAATGCCACATGCCTGCATCGGTGTGGATGTCATTGTTGGTTTTCCTGGCGAGACGGAGGAAGAGTTTCGCACCACTTATGATTTCATCAACTCGCTGGATGTCTCTTACCTCCACGTCTTCACTTATAGTGAGCGCGGCAATACCCGTGCCCTCAATATCACTCCCGTAGTACCAAAGGCTATCCGCAAAGAGCGCAACGAAATGCTGCGTATCCTATCTGAGAAAAAGAAACGCGCTTTCTACGAGCAGCATCTCAACACCGAGCGCCGCGTACTCTGGGAGATGGAAAATGACGGCGGTACCATGTACGGCTTCACCGACAACTATATCAAAGTCGGTACCCCGCACGACGAGTCTCTCTCCAAGACCATGCAGACTGTCCGCCTCACAGATGTTGCGGGCTCAGGCTTTGTAAAGGTGGAGATGACTGGTGAGGTCGCGGCGCTGTGACGCTCATTGATTTTTACTTCTTTTTCTTGCCGGATTTTGCTTGCGTATTATATGCTACCGCCAGCCCTATCCAGTAGTCTAGTTGTTTCTTGCTTTTTATAGCGGTCTGATCTATCATCACCCAGCCACGCATGGGCCTACCTGTGAAATCCATCGCACGGCAGCCTGACTGCTCTACAGCAGCCTCGTGCGCGTCAGGATGGATACGGCACATCATTTCATCTTTTATGATGCCCACGCACATTTTTTTATTGTAGAGGAAGCTCAGGCCGCCCATCATTTCTTTCTCTTCTACCGGTGTCAGGTGCATCATAGCTTCGCGGATGCGTTCTGCCAGGTGCTGGTCATATGCCATAGTAGTGGTTTATAACTGTGAGATATCGCTCTTTTATTACCGGAGATACTTCGCAGGAAATGAGCTTGTAAAATTTATGCCGATCAGAATCCTTTTCCCCGCAGCCACTCTAGCGAGTACTGCGCCACCTCCTTCCAGCCGCTATCCAGTATTAGTGAGTGGCCACGGTTTTCAAACTCATGGAACTCTGTCACCACGCTCTTATTGTATTTAGCTAGTGATGCCTGCCCGAAGATCGGCGGTGCTATGTGGTCCTTCTCGCCACCGGTGATCAGTAGCGGCCCGCGAGTGGTATTCTCTGTATCTACCTTAGTCTCCGAGCCGATAAAGGTCGCCATCGCCGCCTGAAAGAGCGGACGCGCCGGTGCCGGTATCGGCCACTTCTCATACAGTTCACGCGCCTCCTGCTCCGGTACTGCATTCGCAAAACCAAAGCGGAACTGATCAAATGAAAGCGACACAGCTTTATTGATATTAAAAGGATTGCCTAGTATGCCAAAGGATGCGCGCAGCGCCGAGAAGGGCAATTGCCACACACCCTTGATCGGTGCTGGGTCTATCGCTACACCAGCCACCGCTGCGCCGCGCCCCAGCAGTATCTGCGTCAGCAGCCCGCCGAATGAGTGCCCTATCAGGATTGGTTTCTCTGGTAGCGCTTTGATCTGCTGCTCCAGATAGTCGGCGATTTCTTTTACGCCGCGATTGCCTATTGGCGTGGGATTGGAGCGGCTAGCTGCGATAGTGTCCGAGTCTCCGGGCCACGAGAGCGCCACTGTCTTGTAGCCGTTCTGCTCAAAGAAGTCCATCCATGCCTGCCAGGAGGTCCGATGCATCCAAAGGCCATGAATAAACGCAACAGTTTTAGTGGGAGTGGTTGCCATAATGTGTGGGTTTTAGTGTGGGATGATAGTATCTAAGGTACGAAGATTGTCGGATTCACTAGAGGCGAAATCTTTTAAGTAATCCTGCTGCAGGTGTTATCTTACCATATCATGATGAATTTTTGAATTAAATCTATTGGTATATTTAGCCTATGGACAAATTGAAATTTAAAGAACTGTTCGACGCATCTGCGTTAGAGATGCTAGCAGCATTTAGGCGAGGCTCCGCTGGTAGTAGGGCTGACGAAATCGGCTTTCCCAGAGAGGAACAAGTGAGAGTATTTTTGGAAAACTGGTTGCCTAATGAATATGGAATTGGGAAGGGATACTTAGCCAATCAGAATCGTGATATTTCTAAGGAGTGCGACATCATACTTTTTGATAAACTAAGAACTCCCAGATTTATGATCAATGGGGTCAATAATCTCCGTATCGTACCAATAAGCTATGTGTATGCAGTAATGGAGGTAAAGTCATCTGTTACAAACAGAGAAATGGAAAACGTTATTGAGAAAGCGCAATCTATTATCAATAATTTCATTGGGTATGTAAAGGACAAGCCACAGGGGGGTAGTTGGACTGATTATCATCTCAAGTTGAGTGAATCCGACCCTGAAAACCTCACAAAAAAAATACCTGACAGTCAGTATGAGTTATATCGGGCAAAAATTGGCCAAATAACAGAGGCGCATTCTCAACCTTTGATTATTGTATTTGCTTATCAAAGCGAGCTAAGTCTTAAATCAATTTATGATAGATTTAAGCAGCAGTACATTACTCCCGATATTGTTTGCATTTTGGACAAGGGACTTTTGATAAAAAGTAGAAAGATTTCTTTGGTCCGAAATTATGCGCAGACTCTAAGAAGTACATCTGAAAATGTAAATCAATCTTTAGGGATGGCATTGCACAGACTCAATTTTGAAGCGATATCAGAAGATTGTTTTATCATAGAAAGCGATAAAAGTGAATCCAACCTTATGAATTTTTATGTTCAAACTTTAGAGCTTTTGAGGAAACAAACACTACAAGAATACTTCCAGCCTAGCGATTTAATTTCTATTTGGAATAGTCTCTAAATTCAGAAAATCTAATGCTTCCCCGCCGGTTCAAGTGCCTTCGCTTGAACCCACACACACTACCTCCCAGCCTTCCTCCAGTCCACCTTCTCACCCACGATGCGGCGCAGCTCAGAGATAGCTACCCGCTCCTGTGTCATCGTATCGCGGTCGCGGATCGTCACCTTATTGTCGGTCAGTGTATCGTGGTCTACCGTGATGCAGAACGGAGTACCGATCGCATCCTGGCGGCGGTAGCGCTTGCCTATAGAGTCCTTCTCATCATAGAAGCAGAGATGATCATACTTCAGCTCGTCCATGATCTCACGTGCTTTCTCCGGCAGACCGTCTTTCTTTACCAGCGGCAGTATCGCAGCCTTGATCGGCGCGAGGAACGGCGGGAACTTCAGCACCACGCGCTCCGTACCATCTTCCAGTTTTTCATTCCGGTAGCTATTGCTCAGTACAGCAAGGATCGTACGGTTCAGGCCTATAGAGGTCTCTATCACATATGGCACATAGCTCTCGTTCAGCTCCGGGTCAAAGTACTGGAGCTTCTTGCCGCTCAGGTTCTGATGCTGTGTCAGGTCAAAGTCCGTACGAGAGTGAATACCTTCTATTTCCTTATAGCCAAAAGGGAAGTTGAACTCAATGTCCACCGCCGCATTTGCATAGTGCGCCACCTTCACGTGATCTTTAAACTTCAGGCCGCTCTCTTCAAATCCGAGTGACTTGTGCCAGGCCATACGCGTCTCTTTCCACTTATTGTACCATTCCATCTCCGTGCCGGGACGCACGAAGAACTGCATCTCCATCTGCTCAAACTCGCGCGTGCGGAAGATGAACTGGCGCGCCACCACCTCATTACGGAAAGCCTTGCCCACCTGCGCGATACCAAAGGGGATGCGCTGGCGCGAAGTGTTCAGCACATTGAGGAAGTTCACAAAGATACCCTGCGCCGTCTCCGGGCGGAGGTAGATCGTGTCAGACTCCTCTGCCACCGCCCCCACCTGCGTGGAGAACATCAGGTTAAACTGCCTCACATCCGTCCAGTTGCGCGTGCCGCTGATCGGGCACACGATCTCCAGGTCTATGATGATCTGGCGCAGCTCGGCCATATCATTGGCCTCCAGCGCCGCCTTAAATCGTGCCTCTGTAGCCGTTATCTTTTCTTTATTGCGCAGCACATTCGGATTCGTCTGCAGGAACATCGCCTTGTCAAACGTCTCACCAAATTTCTTCGCCGCCTTGTCCACTTCCTTGGTGATCTTATCCTCCATCTTTACGATGGCCTCCTCTATCAGCACATCTGCACGGTAGCGCTTCTTAGAGTCCTTATTATCCACCAGCGGATCGTTGAATGCATCTACGTGGCCCGACGCTTTCCATGTCTTAGGATGCATAAAGATCGCCGCATCCAGCCCCACGATATTCTCATGCAGCTGCACCATGCTGCGCCACCAGTAGTCCTGTATATTTTTCTTCAGCTCCACACCATACTGGCCGTAGTCATACACCGCCCCGAGGCCATCATAGATCTCAGAAGACGGGAATACAAAACCATACTCCTTCGCATGGCTGATGATCTCTTGCAAAATGTTTGCGCTATTGTCCTTACTCATAATTGACGGCGAATATAACCAAAGCCCCACGAGTGGCAAATAGGGATAAGGCCTGCCACACCTTCCCCTTTGGGGAGGGTGTGGCAGGGGCCGGCATTGAAACAATCCCCTATCAAAAACGTATACCAAACATACATTGTGAAGTAATGAAGTACCTGCTCACTATCTCCGCTCTCGCTTTTGCGCTTATCTCAGGCCACGCCGCCACACCGGAGAATGATAACAAGTTCGAATTCGCCAAGCCAGTCTACAAGATCAAAGCCACCATCCGCAAGGCTGATGGAGACTATATCCTCATACCCGCAGATAGCAAGAGTTCCAAATTTGTCCCGGCCTATCTGCCTGATGAGTACAAGAAGAATGGCCTGGAGGTGACCTTTGACGGTGATCTGGGTACAGCAGATGGCAGCGGTACAGCGCTGAATATTCACAAGATATGGGTAGCCTATGAACTCAAAGAGAAATATAAACTCGTCCATAAATCATACGACCTCAACTGACCCATCACAACCCCCGATAATGCCAGTCGGCTGATGGAATCACTCCAGATGCCCCTCAGCCAAATGGCATAACTAACACCGGCGCAGAGCACCAGCTTTGCCGCCGGTTTTTTGTTTTTGACCTGAGAGCTGTTTAGCCCTCTCCTTTGGAGAGGGTTGGGAGAGGTATCCTTTTCAAAAAATGGCATTACATTTGACTACTCACCATCTATATGAAAAAGATAAGGCTCTTCATCACCCTACTGATGTTCTCAGCAGTACTCGGCGCATCCGCTCAGGCAAAGTTTGAAAAGGTAAAATCCCTCAAGGGGATCAAGGCTACCGTGAAAGTGCTCAACGAGACGCAAACCGTGATCGTGCCCGATAATGAACCCAACCAGCGCTACGTAGCCACAGACCTGCCGGCAGAGCTGCGCCAGGATGGCCTGCACCTATCCATAGACGGTGATGTAGGCGCCATACCACCAAATGTGCGCATGATCGGCGTGCCTTTTCACATCACCTGTATCAAGGTCACCACTGCTGACAGGAAGAAGTATAAGCTGAGCAAGAAGAAGTGGTGCATGAAGTAGATTCACTCCTCTTTCTGTTCATCCGGATTCATGCTATTCCACTTTGCCACATCTTCCTCAGTATAGAAGAGCGCCCATCCATCCGGGTAGATATCATCCTCCGCCGGGAATGCACGCACCCATTTCACAAAGTCCCGGCGAAACTCTTCTATCTCTGAGCGCAGCGTATGTAGGTATTCAGTGTGAGGATAGTCAAACATCTCCAGCCCTGATGTCTGGATCAGCAGGTCCCGGGCGGCTAGTTTGATCTGTACGGCATTTTCACGCAGGATCATATAGTCTCCACCCCCTGCACCAGCTAGTTTGGCACCGATCATCATCGCGTTCTCCATCATCCAGCCACGGTGGTAGGAGGTGTGGTTTTTATCATCCGGGTCATCTTCTTTGGGCAACGTCTCCACGATAGCGGTCACTGTCTGAAGTATCTGGCGCGAGCGCTTCTTCAGAACTGTCGCCGCCTCCCGGAGCGGCTTTAGGTTCCACTCTTCGCCCTCTTCATCCTCCCTCTCGAGATCATCGTATTCTATGTCATCATCATCTATGTTCATATGCCCATATATTTTTAAAATACTGGTAATCAATCAATTAAATTTCCACATCAGTCGGAAAACTTGCTCTAATATCGGATATTTCCATTATGCCTGCTAGTCGAAAAACTTGACCTCAGAGGCCCTCATCTGCGCCCTCCCCGGCGCTGTTACCATTCCCTCTATAGTCGAAAAACTTGCCGGCCAAAGGTGGTTCGGCCTGCTGTCCATTCGTGACTTATGTGTACCTTAGAGCTATATGTTTACTCATCCTGCCCGTTACCTTGTTCTCTTGCTCCTGCTGGCAGCGGGGGCAGCTACGGGTCAACCGGTGGCCGGTCTTTTTGACCCCCGGACCTATACTGACTGGCAGCATGGCTATCAGATAGCCTATCCGGCGGGCTGGGTGGCAGATACCGTGCAGGCCATCAACACCGCAGGAGTGCTTACTTCTTATGAGGTCACCATCAGGGATACTGGTAGCGCTTCGTCTATCAGGATAGCCTGCTATCCGTCTGGCACGGGGCAGCAGATCTTTGCAGCCGCGCAGGCACAATATGAAGTACATGAGGGTTGGTATGCCTCTGGTGCCAGGCAGATAGAGCTGGACGGGCAGTCTGCACTGCTGACCAAGGTGACGCTCACCAATGATGGCCGTGGTCGTGCCTTGCAGGTGCCGATGCACCGTGTGATAGCAGACGTCATGCTGCCTGATGGTCAGGCAGAGGTGCAGATACAGCTTTCCCTCACAGGGAGTACCGGGGCAACGGATACGATCTTAGATGGTCTCCTTTCTTCATTCCGGTTCATACGGGACCCCGACCGGCACAAAGCAGACAGATGAAGAGACTACTACTCACCATGTTGCTTGTCATGTCTGGTGCCGTGCTGTGGGCGCAGAGCATACTGGGTGTAGATGTCTCAGCCCTGCAGGGTACTATCACGTGGTCTCAGGTCGCAGCCGCGGGCAAGTCATTCGCCTTTATCAAAGCAACCAAAGGGACCTGCTATACTGATTCACGTTTTGGTTCCTATATCACCGGTGCGCCATCGGCAGGATTGGTGGTAGGTGCCTATCACTTTGCCCTACCCGAAGACAATACAGCCGGCGCAGAGGCGCTCTATTTCCTGAGTACCGCTGGTGCCTATACGGGTGCCGGCTACCTGCCACCTGTGCTGGACCTGGAGGATCCTGCAGGTACCTGCCTCGTACACTCTCAGGCGCTGACGTCCTACTTTAGCAGCGCGGCCCTCACTGCCTGGACGCAAACCTGGGTAGATACAGTATACAGGCATACCGGGCGCATGCCTATCATCTACACCAGTCCATCTATAGCCGGCTATCTCAGCAGCTCCCTCAATAACTGTAAACTATGGATAGCTGATCCGGGCACCTCAGCCACCACCGCCCCATCCAATATCGGCAACTGGACCACCTGGGCCTTCAAGCAATACGACTGGTACGGCGCTGTATCGGGTATCACCGGCAATGTGGACCTAGATGTCTTCAATGGCACCGCTACAGACTTCAATAGCCTGACTGTGGTCAACCCTGCTCCTCTCTGCAATAATGATGATGTCTGCTCGCCGAGACAGCTCATGATCTCATCAACCTGCAGGCCCGACACCTGCTCTACGGTCAATGCCACCACATCAGCTGGGATCACATTTTATGGTGCGGGTAGCTGCACATCCCAGTATCAAAGCGGCAGGTATGATGACGATGTATGGTTCTCCATCACGCCCCACACCACAGACTCTGTGACCCTCACAGCCACACCCATTACCAATACAGGTAGCTTTGACATGGTGATGGGTGTGTATACCGGTAGATGTAGTGCCCCTGCACAGGTGGGCTGTGCAGACCGTCATGGCGCCGGTGCTGCGGAGATGCTTACTTTTTCTCCTATGGCAGATAGCACTTACCTGGTACGTATCTTCAGTTATGGTATAGGAAGCTCCTATGCCGGTGACTTCAGCATCTGTGCCTACAGCCCTTGTCCATCACCGGCTGTTCCTATTATCACCGGCGACTCCATACTCTGTCATGGTGGTACGGCGCAGCTGTCTATAGCCAATGCCTGCACAGGCTGTATGTACCACTGGTCAGATGGCGATACTGCGCGTACGCACACGACCGCCTCAGCAGGCCTCTACACCGTCACAGTGACCAATAGCTGTGGAGTAGCTACAGTATCATCCGGATGGCAGCTCACGGCCAGCAACCCAATGGTTCATGCCAGCGCGGGTGCTGCAGCCGTATGCGCAGGGCAGAGTATCTCCCTCTCCGTCACAGGTACAGCCACTACCTATCTATGGGCCGGCCAGGGGCTATCTGGTACTGCGGGCCCGGCAGTATCAGTCTCACTAGCTGCAGCCGGACACTATACCTATACAGTGACTGGATATAAGAACGCCTGCAGTGCTACAGATACAGTAGGTGTGACAGTGGCACCTACTCCGGTACTCTCTATCACACCTGGTCAGCAACTTTCGCTCTGCTCCAGTGGTGCAGGATCATCAGTCACTGTGCATGTTTCCGGCGCAGGCTCGTATAGATGGAGTCCGGCTACCGGTCTCAGCTCTGATACCGCGTCCGGTCCCGCGATCAGCGGCCTCAGTATCACGACAAATTACACTGTAACAGGTACTATAGGCATTTGCAGCGCTACTGCCTCTATCACTGTCAATGTAACGCAGACACCGGTCATCTCTCTCAGCCCTGCCAGCGTCGCGATCTGTACAGGTGGCAGTGGCACGCTGCTATCGGTCACTGGCCAGGCGTCATCCTATCTGTGGTCACCCTCTGCCGGCCTGGATACTACCGGCGGACCGATCGTGACGGCACATCCGATGGTCAATACTACCTATACCGTCACCGCCTCCAGTGGCAGCTGCTACGCTACGGCATCAGCCGCTGTCAATGTCGGTACACACCCCACTGCATATATCTCAGCCAGTGATACCGCCATCAGCTGCATGGACAGCACTGCTACCCTCACGGCATATCCTAATGGTAGTGCATGTCATTGGACCGGGCCTTCGGGTACTATCTCTGATACTGCGCAGCATATCTCTGTGAATGCGCCTGGAGCCTATACAGTAGTGATCAGTAGTGCCGGGGGCTGTCCTGACACTGCTGTGGCATCTATGGTCATAGTCCGTCCGCCGCTGCTGATAGCTGATGCAGGGGCAGATCAAATCGTCTCAAGGGGTGATACGGTGACGCTGGGTGCTATGCCTGCCGCTACCGGTGGCACGGGGATATATACTTATGACTGGCTCTCCGTGCCTGCGGGCTATCATAGTACATTGCCAAACCCTCTGGCATGGCCTGCAGATACTACTCTCTATATCCTGACCGTGACGGACACGCATGGCTGTGAGGCTACTGACAGTGCTATCGTATGGGTGGCACTAACCGCAGCCTGTGACTCGCCTCTGCCTGCGCCACTGCTCCAGGTCAGTGGCTGTCAGCTATCCATAGTGCCTGTCTCAGGAGTATCATACCAGTGGTACTACGACTCGCTCGAGGTACAGGGATCTACCGGCTATCAGCTGATGGCCGCAAATGATGGCACCTACTATGTGGTCATCACCTCGCTCAGTGATAGTGACTGCGTAGCCAGCTCGGCACCCGTCAGTATCAACTGCCCTGCAGCGATAGCCGATGTCAGGACGGGAGAGATCAGCATCCTGCCCAATCCATCTACCGGCAAGATCACTATCACCGGAGCGACCGGCAGTAGTATAGATGATATCGGGGTGTACGATATGACAGGCGCACTGGTTTACAGTGATAGGGCGGCACATTATTCAGGTCAGTCAGCTATCATCCTGGACCTGCTACTGGCAGACGGGATATACCTGCTACGATGTATCAGAGACGGAGCTACTCAGGCTATCGCCAAAGTAGAGATCAGGCGTTAGGCGTCTATTGTAGTTTGTAAACGCTCAGGTCTTTTAAATTCAATCGTTCCTTCAGCCACTTCTGGAGCTTCAGCTTATCTGATTCAGAAAGGGGCTTCGCAGCTTCATAGATCAAGACCGGTTTGACAGCCACGCTATCCTTAGCATAGGCAAAGGGGTGATTGGCCACTGATATGGCACGGACACCGGGGAATATAGCAGCGACCTCCTTTTGCAGTTGGCCATTATCATAAGTGGCTGCAGCGAGTTTGTCCTCCAGGGATTTGATCTGCATGTCCTTGGCATCCAGCGCTGCATCTTTGCCGTTTATCTCATTGAGGATGCTGTTTTTCAGCGTCATGATATTGTCTACAGAGTCTTGCTTGATCACCAGTTGCACGCCATCCAGTCCTTCCGGCTTCATGTCTTGCCGCGCAGCAGCGATCTCTTCAGCGGTCAGGTGTTTCTGTAGAAATGCCAGCTCCAGCCGCTTAGGGTGGCTCTCGTAGCTGGTCTTTTTGTAGATCACGGTCACACCCCTGTCTGTAAACTCCCTCTCTATGTATTTATCTATAGCCTGCAGGAAGTTTTGCTTGTCATATAGCCGCCAGGCGAAATAGCCACTCGGTGCCAGCATCAGTACTACGAGCCCGGTGATAGCATATTGCACCAGCTTTTGCCTTTTCTCTGCTACCTCTTTGGCCGGGTAGCGGAGCAGCTTTACGATCAGGTATGTGGCGATGCAGATGAAGACACAATTGATGGTATACAGGAAAAGTGCCCCAAGGAAAAACCTGATCTGCCCCGTGGCCAATCCATAACCTGCTGTGCACAGTGGCGGCATGAGCGCTGTGGCTATGGCTACACCTGGTACTGGGTTGCCCTTCTCTACACGGGTGATAGCTATGACGCCTACCAGGCCACCAAAAAAGGCGATGAGTATATCGTATATATTAGGGCTGGTGCGCGCCAGTATCTCAGACTGAGCGGTTTTGAAGGGGCTCAGGTAAAAGTAAGCCGTGGAGACCAGCAGCGCTGCCACCGTAGCTATGAGCAGGTTGCGCAGCGCCCTCTTCAGCAGGTCAAAATCATAAGTGCCCAGCGCAAAGCCTGCGCCTAGTATAGGCCCCATGAGCGGTGAGATCAGCATGGCACCGATGATGACAGCAGTCGAGTTTACGTTCAGGCCGACGGAGGCCACGATGATGGCGCAGGCCAGGATCCACAGGTTAGCTCCTGTGAAGGAGATACCGCTGTTTACGTTTTGCAGGGTCTTCTCCTTGTCGTCTTCCCCATTGCGCAGGTCGAAGAGCTGGCGGAATATATTCATAAATCTATATGTGAGTGACGGAAGTGAGCCTATAAGATACTATTATTGTGCCACATTGCCGTCTGGAGTATACAGGGTATGCGCCCCATGTCAGAGAATGTTCCTATTTACCGCGGCCATAGAGCACGGTGAGCACCGTGTAGATGATCACCTTCAGGTCCATCAGTATGCTCATATTCTCCATGTAGATGATGTCATACTTGAGCCGCTTCACCATTTCTTCTACCGTAGATGCATAGCCATACTTGACCATGCCCAGCGATGTGATGCCGGGCTGCACCTTGAAGACGTGCCTGTAGTACGGCGCCTCCTGCATGATCTGGTCCGCAAAGAAACGCCGCTCTGCACGTGGGCCTACGATGCTCATTTCTCCCTTCAGCACATTGATGAACTGAGGTAGCTCATCTACCCGGTACTTGCGGATCCAGCGGCCTACGGGCGTGATGCGGGGGTCATCATCTGTGGTCAGCCGGGGGCCATGCTGCTCTGCATCTGTGTACATAGAGCGAAACTTGATGATCTGAAACGGATCACCATACTGACCCAGCCGCTCCTGCGTGTAGAAGACGGGCCCTTTGCTTGAGAACTTGATCCGCAAAGCTACATATAGCAGCAGCGGCGAAGTGAAGATCAGGGCACCGACCGAGCCGATCATATCAAACCACCTCTTGGTGATGCGCTGCCACTCGCTCAGCACTACCGGTGGTATTTCTATAAAGGCCTCCCCGATGATCGAGTTCATCTTAGTAGTGCCTGACAGGATATCGTACATATCAGGTATGATACGGATATAAACCTTTTTGTCGGCGAGCATGATCAGGATGTCATTCAGCAGGTGGTGCTCATGAGACTCTATGGCTATGATCACCTCCTCTATATGCTGCTCATCTACTATGCGCTCCAGGTCACTCAGGGTGCCTAGCTGCTGCAGCTCTGAGGTCACTTTATTGGAAGTTTCTCCATTCAGGCGCAGGTAGCCGCAAAAGATATAGCCAAAGGCATTACCCTTGGCAGAAAATTCCTCGTACAGCTCCGCAGCCCTCTGGTTGGCGCCGATCAGAAGTGTATTATAAGCGAACCGCTTGGTGCGAAGGTTGGCCTTGGCTCTATTGAGTAGCAAGATGCGGCCCAGCAGCGTGAGTGTGAGCTGAGCTGTATAGAGCACTGCAAAGGTCAGGTAATAATCCGTGAAACGCCGCACCTTGTCATCCAGCAGCAGGCCAAAGAAGATAAGGATGGCCCCGACTAGTATGACCACTGTGGTTTTGATAGCCTCCTGCAGGCGCGACTTGCGGTAGAGGTCAGTATAGGTACCGCTGATGTAGTGCAGCAAGAGCCAGATCTCAGGTACGATGAATAGGCCGGCAAAAAACTGGTTATCCTGAAAAGGCAAGCCGACCTGAAAATGCTCCGCTTCTATTACCACCTTGCGAAACATATACAGGCAGTACCACGCCGCGAGCGAGCTCAGGTAGTCGCTCACCACATACCAGCCTGTCAGTCTTCGTTTCCGCATTATTGAAAGTAAAGCAGCTTTACATCATCAAAGTAAAAATCTACCGGGGCGGCGGAAGAATTATATCCTACAAAGTACACCTGAAAGGTACTTCCGAGGTTATTGCTGATAAAGGTGCTGAAATCCACATATGTCTTCTTCCATGAGGTAGTCGGGAAGATGGTCAGCACAGTATTGTCTGTGATCAGGCCTGTGGTAGTCGTAGCCCTCAGACCTACATCAAAGGAAACGGCCTGAGCGGTACCGGACTGTTTGTAGTTAAACTCCAGATAAGCCTGCCGGCCATTGGTAGTGATCAGGTCTGCAGGGGTCAGCGTCTCAAGGGATCCCTTCACAGAGTCGGTAGCACTGAGCGATATGACGCCGCACTGCCATATTCTCCCAGTGATAGAGTCTACGTCTATACCAGAGGCCAGATGCATGGTAGTATCAAAACCGGTAGCGCTATTGAAGTCGGTGAGGAGGCTGTGCATCACGTCAGCATAGTAGTGATAGACAGGATGGTGTACATAGACCTGCCCTGCTTGCGGATTGACTATGGTAAAAGTGTCCGGCCTCCAGAATGGATACTCTGCCCGCTGGCTCACGATACCATTTTGATACACGCCGCCGCTTATGATCATACGGGCATCGCCATCACTCAGTACAGGTACATTGACCGGCATCTGATAGCCGCCGAGATCAGTATTATTTACGGTCACATAGACATCGGGTATCTTGGAGTTGATATTGCCCACCAGTCCGTCATCTACTATGGTAGGGGAGTCTATGTGCAGATATATCGGTACGCCTCCATTGGGTATTTTGTGGCAGCCGGTACCTATAGTCAGCAGCATGGCCAGTATCAGGGCCATACCAGCCCCTATTGATATGCGTAGTTCTTTTGTCATAATAGCCGGTCAAAGATAAGGCAGTAAACGTAAGAACTTTAAAAGGATTGTGAAAGCCAGTCACCGGCGCTTTGCGGTAAATGACACGAATTTGACAGTAGCGCCTAGTGGACTACCAGCTGGCTGTTGATCTTGTCTATGATACGCTGGCCCAGCTCCATGGCCAGGTAGCCATCGTGGGCAGTGACCGGAGGTTGCTTATTGGTCACGATGCTTTTGTGAAAAAGCTCCAGCTCCATCTTGATCGCATTGACCTCCTTCTTTTCCGGCACATCATAGGTAATGTACTTTTTGGTCTGGTCGGCCAGCTCTATTTCAAATTGATTGACGCCATCCGGATTAGGCATGTCATCTATCTTGAATACTTCAGACTTTTGCTTCAGGAAGTCCATGCTGATATAGGCACCCGGCTGGAATATGCGCATCTTGCGCATGTTCTTTACAGATATGCGGCTCGCAGTCAGGTTTGCCACACAGCCATTGTCAAACTCTATGCGGGCATTGGCTATGTCTGCGGTTTTGCTCACGATGGCTACACCACTCGCGCTCACCCGCTTTACATTACCCCGCACCAGGCTCAGGATGATGTCTATATCGTGTATCATCAGGTCGTGTATCACAGATACATCTGTACCGCGCGGGTTGAACTGTGCCAACCTGTGCACCTCTATAAAGAGGGGCTTGATCATCTTCTTATTGAGGCTGAGCAGGGCGGGGTTAAATCGCTCCACGTGGCCTACCATGCACTTGATACGCGCCTCGTCTATCAGCTTCACCAGTGTAGAGGCCTCGGTGATAGCATAGGCCAGCGGCTTTTCTATAAAGATATGCTTGAACCGCTTGATAGCCAGTACCGCGCAGTCATAGTGCGTAGTAGTGGGCGTCACGATGTCTACCGCATCGCAAAGGTCTATGAGCTCCTCTGCAGTACTGAAGGCCGGGATGCCAAACTCCTCTGACACCTTTGCCGCAACCGCTGCATCCGGGTCATGGAAGCCCACGAGCTCATAGCCCTCTATCTCCTTCAGTAGCCTGATATGTATCTTGCCGAGGTGGCCAGCGCCCAAGACCCCGATCCTGACCTTGTCTTTCATAAAAACCTGTCAGCTAAAGTAGTGGAGGAAGGATGGGCTAGGATTGATTATCCCAAAATGATGTTAGCGAAAGGGGTGTGGACTGTCTGCCAAAAGGGGCAAGGAAGATTAGACTCTCATATAGGGGCCGGTCGCGACCGGCCCCTACACTACAGATGGCTACCCACTCCGTCATATTACTGTCATTTTAGGGTCCCTGCAATGTTTGATTAGCTGAAAAGGCGACCTTTAGGTTAAACCAATGCTATGAAGCAATTTCTATTCTTCGTTTATATCATCTGCTTATTAGGTCAAACATCTATCGCACAAGGTCTACAGCCTTCTACAGTACGGCAAATCTTTGCTTTAGAGAAGGGCGATAGCCTTGAGTATCATGAATGGACAAGCCAATTAGCCCCCGGTTGCGCCTGGATAGTATGTGATCACTATAAGTTCAAAGTGGTAGATACTACTTACTACAATACAACCTGGGATTCACTTTATATCCGTTTCAGCAATGTGCTGATACATTATGATACAGCCGTACAGCCAGGTTCATGTGGTCGATGCCAGCAAAGCTTCGTGGTAGATGATCCTTTTAGCATCGATTTGACACAATGGGTCATAACTGAGCTAGATACTAGCATAGAGCGATACATTGATACTATTTACCACTCGGGTGGCGGAAGCGTAGTGTACATAGCCGATACCAGCTACTCAGATCCGGCCAAGTATCTCGGGGCAAAGCAAAACCAAGTGGTGATAGGATATATGATAATGGATGGAACTATGGATATCTACAGTGATTCACTGGGCATCACATATAAAACGGAGGATTATCAACTGGGCTACCATAATAATGAAGAGCTCATCTACTACCACAAAGCCAACGGCGCTACATGGGGACAGCGCTATGTCTACACCGGCCTGGAGGAGGTGCGCCGCAGCGCCATGAGTATCTATCCTAATCCCGCTACAGGCCACATGACCATACAGGCGGATAGCTATCAGGATATGACCTACGAGCTATATGATATTCTTGGTCAGAAAATAGCCACCGGTCTGCTCCAAGCCACCGAGACCAATGTAGATGTAAAGCCGCTCACCCCCGGCATCTATCTCTGCCACCTCCTCTATGCAGGCCGGTCCGTCCGAAGCCTCAAACTCATCATAGACTAAAAACAAAACAGCCGGCAAAAACCGGCTGTTCATTGTATTGTCTAATGTCTCTAGTCTAACGTCTCATGTCTAAGGATTAAGCCCTATCCATGTACTCGCGCGTACGGGTGTCGATCTTGATCTTCTCACCGGCATCGATGAACATAGGCACCTTGATCGTAGCGCCTGTTTCTACTACACAGTTCTTCTGTACGTTAGAGGCAGAGTTGCCCTTTACGGCAGGGTCTGCAGACGTCACCTCCAGTACTACAAAGTTTGGCAGTTCACATGCCAGGATCTGGCTATTCTCCTCGTGTACTACCACATCGCATACATCGCCTTCCTTCAGCAGGTCATTGTTATCGATCATCTTGCCATCTATCAGCACCTGCTCAAAAGTCTCCTGATCCATGAAGTTGTAGCCCATAGAGTCAGAGTACAGGAACTGGTGAGGCCTCCTCACTACACGCGCAGTGATGATCTCATGACCTGACGGGAAGGTGTGCTCCAGCACACGGCCGGTCTTGAAGCTCTTCATACGGCAGCGTACAAAGGCATTGCCCTTGCCCGGCTTAACGTGCTGAAATTCTATGAATTGGAAGATATCGTGATTCCACTCGATGCAAAGTCCGTTTCTGATGTCTGCTGTAGTAGCCATTCTTTATTCTTTGGTGTTTTGAGGTGGCAAAAATAACCATTTAAACCTGATTGCCAAGTAGGCCCAAAAGGGCTATAAGGCGCACTACTATTAGATACTTTGATAGATAATGTACAACTTAGACGCACGACCATGGGTTTACTGATAGCCATATTGATAGCCGCGCTCATAGCCTTTGGCATCTACCGCTGGCGCGCTATGCAGCTGGAGGAGCTTCCCGCCTGGGCGCCGCCGGCATTGTTTGGCCTCAAACTTCTTTTCGGCTTTGCCCTCTGGGCCGTGTATACATTCTATTATAAGGATCGCTCTACGAGCGATATCTATAAGTTCTACGACGACGCGCACTGCATCCATGCCGCCTTCGGCGAAAATAAAGCGGCCTTCATCGGCCTCATGACCGGCAGCGAAGACTCATCACTCACCGCCTATACCTCACAGATGAAGAACTGGCAGCGCAACTTTACCGACCGCATGCCCTTTAACGAGAACCGCTTCATGATCCGCCTCAATGCGGCTATGATGTTCATATCAGGAGAGAATATGCACCTCCATACGGTCTTCTTCTGCCTGTTATCCTTTATTGGTTGTATACTACTACTAAAGGTCTTCCAGCGGTTCCTGCCTGACGGCAAAAAGAAATGGGCGCTGCTCACTATGCTATTCCCCTCGTTCCTCTTCTGGACCTCCGGCGGACTAAAGGAGTCGATCATGATCCTCGCGCTCGGACTATTGCTCTATGGATTCCTGTCTATCAGGGAGCAAAAGATAAAAGCGGTGCTGTGCTTTCTCACTGGCGCGCTGCTGCTCTTTGTGATCAAGTATTTCCTGCTGCTATGCGTGCTGCCTGGTATAGTGGCTTACTACATCCTTTCTGGCAAAACAGATATGAAAACCGCCGGGATCAAGTACCTCGCAGTACTGGCACTATCCGTAGCTGTGGTAGCGATCGTCTCACCGCTGGCACCTAAGCTCGATTTTGTCTTCCTCATAGCCATGAAGCAAAAGCATGCGATAGCAGAGGCCATGTACATGAAAGCCGGTAGCTACAGCTACGTCCCGCCACTGGAGCAGAGCATCTGGTCCATACTAAAGAACCTCCCCGTCGGCCTCTGGAATGCGATGGAAAAACCCTATCTCTGGCATACCCGCAATCCAATGATGCTTCTCAGCGCACTGGAGAATCTGGCGCTGATAGCGCTACTCGTCTTTGCTATCCTCTACAAGACTGAGAGGACAGAGATCAACTTTAACCTGCTCTTCTTTATACTGGCCTGCACCATCCCCTACCTCTGCCTGATAGGTATCATGGCGCCCGTTCTCGGCAATCTGGTACGCTATAAAGTAGTAGTAATGCCGCTATTGATATATGTAGCAGTGTATGTGGCTGATATAAGGCGAGGCCGCCTGCTGCTTAATAGTAGGTAATAATACGGTGCGTCACATAGGTGCCTTTCATCTCCATTGGCTTTGACTCCAGCATATTGCTCACTTTGTCCTTGACTACTTTAAAGGCTTCTTTCACGAAAGTAGTCTTGCGCTCTGTCCAGTTGTGATGTTTATCGTATTTGTATTGATAGCTGATTTTCGCACGTACGGTTCCAGATGGTTTCAAATTGGTGATGGTAGCAGGATCACCTTGTTTATTGTAAACCGTGAGGCTACGGTAGCCCTCAGTCGATATGTAATACGTATTCTCAATTTCCCGGTCCAGGCTATCATAGGCGTAAACATATCTTGCTATTATTTTCCCATGCGGGCTGCGCGTTTCATTTGTTATTTCATTTCCCCATTTATTGTATGTAAATGTTTTGGTTTGGTACAAGGTGTCAGCTTGAAATTGGCGCTGTAGGATCAGCTTACCAGCATCATTGTAAGTGTTTTCAAAGCTATCGCTATGCGTGATAGGAGACTTGCTACCCCTGTGATCGGTCATGTCTACCATAGTGTCCCAGTAGTAGCAGATCTCACCGTGGTGATCATACTTTGCCGTATACCGTAGCTGTCCGTTTATTGTTTCTTTTTCGCTGACCGTACTATCTGGCCGGTAGTGATAGACCATCACTTCAGCTACAGAATCAGTGCGCGGATCCCTGTAGGTTTTGATTTTCTCCGTCCGCTCTTGGTCATCGTAGGAAAACTCAGTAAGTACAGTTGCCCTCTGCACAAAGTATGAAAAGTGAGAAGTACATCTCCCTTTAGCGTCGTAAGTGTACTCATCGCGCCATGGCCGGAAGGGCTGTTCATGTGCCTTACGGAGGCTGTTTGTGTCTGTATATTGGATGAAAGATAAAACGCTACCATTGAGATGTGGCACATTGGGGTGGCCATCATCTTTGTGCTGCGCAATACAAGCGATAACACTGTTCAAAGCAACCGCAAAAAATAGTGTCCGTTTCTTCATAGGTTTATTTGTATCAAAGGTTGGCCTCAAATTCTTTCATCGCCGCGATCAGCGCCTCCACACCACTCTCCGGCATGGCATTGTAGATAGATGCGCGGAAGCCACCCACCGAGCGGTGCCCTTCTATTCCTACCAGCCCTTTTGTCTTCGCCAGTTCACTAAACTTTGGCTCCAGCGCACGATCATGAGCGGTGAAGCACACATTCATCATTGAGCGGTCTTCCCTGGCCACATTACCCTTGAATATTTTAGAGTCATCTATCGCCTCATACAGCCGCTGGGCTTTGCGCTCATTATGCAGGTATAGATTGGTTATGCCTTGTTCCCTGATCCAGTTCAGCACGAGGTAAGAGCAGTATACCGCAAAAACAGATGGCGTGTTTTTCATAGAGGCGTTCTCTATATGCACACTGTAGTCTATCATCTTGGGCAGCGTCCACTTCACGGAGCCGAGGATGCTCTTGCGCACTACCACGATAGTCGCACCCGCCACGCCGGCGTTCTTCTGCGCACCGGCATAGATCAGGTCAAACATAGAATAGTCTATCTCCCGCGAGAAGATATCACTGCTCATATCAGCCACCAGTATATCCGTCTGCCCGCGCAGGCGCTGCAGTGAGGCTATATCCCACTGCGTACCATAGATCGTATTATTAGTAGTGATATGGATGTACTTATACGGCTTGCCGCTCATGTCCCAGTTCTTGGGGATATGGTCGTAGTTGTTATCCTTAGACGAAGCGATCACGTGTACCTCACCAAAGAGCCGCGCTTCCGTCAGGGCACCATGCGCCCAGGTACCTGTATCGATATAGCCTGCCGTCTCGGTGCCATTCAGCAGATTGTACGGCACCATGTGAAACTGCGAGCTGGCACCGCCCTGCAGGTAGAGTACCTCATAGTCATTACCCAGGCCCATGAGTTCTTTGATCATCGCTCGCGCACTATCCATCACGTCTACGAATGGCTTGGCGCGGTGGGATATCTCCAGTATAGACAGCCCCATCCCCGCAAAATCATCAATTGCAGCCTTGGCCTGCTCCAATACGGATGGAGGCAAAATGGATGGGCCGGAATAGAAATTGATCTTATTCATGTGATAAAACTATTAAACTTTGATACTCTGCGGAGTACTGGCGGGATTGCTTTTGGCACGGCTTACAAAATACACTCCTGCAAGTATCAGCAGCATACCGATACCGTGATAAATGTTCAGAGTCTCTCCATCTCTGAGGCCCCAGCCTATGGCTACGATGGGCACGAGGTAAGTGACCGAAGCGGCAAATAGCGGATCGCGACGCTGTATGAGCCGATAGAAAATGAGCCAGCCTGACACAGTGCCAAAGATGGCGAGGCAGCTGACGCATCCCAGTCCTTGCAGGCCACCGGTACCCTCTACGCGCGCTATGAAATCAGTGCTAAACAAGATCAGCGCCGCCGGTATGCCGATAAAACCGATGCTGAGTGCCGTGACGTATAGCGGATTGGTACCGGTGAAATGCTGCTTGACATAATTAGAGTTAAGGCCATAAAAAAGAGTAGCCACCACAGGCATCAGCGCATAGATCATATCCCCATTCATATTAAAACCGCTCTTGCCAAAAACTAACACGATAGCACCCAATAGACCTATGAGTACTCCGACCACCTTCATTGCCGGTGTCTGTACACGCCAGATCACAAGGCCCGTCAGTACGGTGAATAGCGGCGATAGAGAGTTGATGATCCCACTCACCGCACTATTGATACGTGTCTGTGAGTAGGCAAAAAGAAAGGCAGGAACAAAAATGCCGATCACGCCCAGGAATAGCAGATGGTGATATTTGCCCCGTGGGATGGCCCGCAGCGCGGGGATATAAAATGGTATACAAGCCAGAAACGAAATACTCACCCGTGCCGCAGCTACCTGTACCGGAGAAAATACGACAAGTGCTTTTTTGATAAGGATATAAGAGGTACCCCAGATCAATGTGAGTAGACCGAGTAGTAGCCAGTTTTGTAAGTCGTCTTTCCTATCCATGGCGCGGCAAATGTATCTAAGTTTTAGGTAAGCAGTCGCGCGGATAAACGGGGGTGGAGCTGTCTTATTGCATCAGAATATGAGCTTTAGCCGCACACCATAGTGATCGGAGAGATCTTTGTGCTTTTTTGACCATTGGTACTGGTACTTGATGATCCGGCGCTCCGTAAATAGTGGTGGCTGAGGATGGCAGTAGAGCAGGTA
This sequence comes from uncultured Chitinophagaceae bacterium, assembly GCA_964537475.1. Taxonomy (GTDB): domain Bacteria; phylum Bacteroidota; class Bacteroidia; order Chitinophagales; family LD1; genus UBA1941. Next base: position 25,707 of record CAZIBY010000004.1, read on the forward strand.
GTCTACCAGGTTCTGGTCGGGACCGTAGTGCTCCATATCATTGTGCTGATGGTCGGAGGAGCACTGCTGATCACCGCAGATCGGCCCGTCCAGCCCGCCGAGGATGTGTATGAGCGTATCATAAAGTGGTTTGTCTGCCCGGCAGGCATTGAAGTCTCCACAGGCAAGCTGCGGCACATTAGCACGTTTGTACTTGTCCATCATCCGGCGCAGTTGATACAGCTGGTGTATCTTGATAGAGTCCTCTCCCGGAGCCTGTATGTGCGTGCCGATGATCTGTATCTGACGGCCACCGGGTAGCGTTACTTCACTGATCATGCCACCCTTGCGAGCCATGCAGTCGTAGCTGATGCATTCCTTATACTGCACCTCAGCCAGCTCCCGCATAGGGTAGCGGCTCGCCATAAAGACACCGCTGCAATACTTGAAACTTGCTTTCTTATTCGCCGGCCCAGTGATATAGGGAAACTCTTTCCTCAACCCCCGCATAAGCCTGCGCCGCGCCGTCGCATCAAAGGCTTCCTCAAACACGATCACATCTACCGTATCTGCTATCAGCGCCTGCGGTATATACTTGGCGCGTTTGATCGGGTGGTGGTGCTGGCTGACCAGGATAGCGGGCAGAAACTTGACATTGTAGGTCAGAACATGTAGTTCATTTTTCCCGGCAGGGATAGTATCCATGCTACCCGCTGAGCAGGCGGCAGACAGTATCAGCGATATGAAAAGTAACAGCGGGCGCATTTGTGCAGTAGCACAAAGTTGCCTTTAATAAAAATAGGCTGTAGTGTCGTTAAACCAACGCGAGGTTAAAATCAATCAGGATTGATCTCATTGAGGCGGTTCCAGAGTTTACCTTTCAGGTTCTCGATGCCAAAGCCCGTAGCTGAGGAGATAAAGGAGTACTCTATCGGCTGCTTGCGTGGCATCTTCTTCTTGAGGTCTTTCTCTATCAGCGTGCGCGTCTCTTCATCTACGATGTCGGCCTTGGTGATCGCCAGCATGCGGTCTTTGAGCAGCAGGTCAGGATTAAACTTCTTGAGCTCGTTTAGCAGGATCTTGTACTGACCAATAATATCGTCCGCATCTATCGGCACCATAAAGAGCAGGCAGGCATTGCGCTCTATATGCTTTAGGAACCGGATGCCCAGGCCACGGCCCTCAGAGGCTCCCTCTATGATACCAGGTATATCTGCCATCACAAAGGAATGCGCATCCTTATAGTACACCATACCGAGGCTCGGCACCAGCGTGGTAAAAGGATAATCTGCGATCTCCGGTTTGGCGGCGGACATCACGGACAAGAGTGTAGACTTACCTGCATTAGGGAAGCCCACCATACCGACATCTGCTAGCAGTTTTAGCTCTATGAGGACCCACTTCTCTATACCCTCTACACCAGGCTGAGCGTAGGTCGGAGATTGATTCGTGGCGGTTTTAAAGAAGGCGTTACCCTTGCCTCCCATACCGCCCTCCAGCATGATAGCTTCCTGGCCATCTTCATTGATCTCGCAGATGATCTGGCCTGTCTCAAAATCCTTGCAGACCGTGCCCAGCGGCACCTCCAGGATGATATCCTCACCGCTGCGGCCATAAGAGTGGGAGCTACCCCCGCGCTTGCCATCTTCTGCGAAAATATGCTTGCGGTACTTCAGGTGCAGGAGGGTCCATAGCTGTTTATTGCCACGCAGGATGATATGGCCACCACGGCCGCCATCGCCGCCGTCAGGCCCACCCTTGCGCACAAACTTCTCTCTATGAAAGTGCGAGTACCCCGGGCCACCGTGACCGGAGCGCCCGAGTATCTTTACGTAGTCTATGAAATTCTCCATCCCACTGGTCCCGACTGAGCCGGGACGATCTGTCTGATTACTATTTCTTTTTCTTAGCGGCTACTTTTTTAGCTGCCTTCTTTGGTGCTGCCTTCTTCACTACCTTCTTAGGCGCTACTTTCTTCACGGCTTTTTTGACAGCCTTTACCACCTTCTTAGGAGCTGCTTTTTTCACAACTTTCTTCGGAGCTACTTTCTTAGCCACTTTCTTGATAGCCTTTACCGCCTTCTTTGGTGCCGCCTTTTTAGCGACCTTCTTAGGCGCTGCTTTCTTTACCACCTTTTTGGGAGCTACCTTTTTGGCTACTTTCTTTACAGCCTTTACCACCTTCTTAGGTGCTACCTTCTTTGCAGCTTTCTTTACAGCCTTCACTACTTTCTTAGGCGCTACTTTTTTAGCCACCTTCTTAGCTGCCTTTACTACTTTCTTAGGAGCTACTTTCTTGGCTGCCTTCTTCACAGCTTTCACAACCTTCTTAGGTGCCACTTTCTTAGCTGCTTTCTTTACCACTGCTGCAGCCTTCTTCGGCGCTGCTTTTTTGGCCGCTTTGGCTGGTGCGGCAGCTTTCTTCGGAGCTGCTGCTTTTGCAGGCGCCTTCTTAGCTGCAGGTTTTGCTACTGCTTTTTTAGGTGCTGCTTTCTTCGCAGCCTTAGGTGCTGCCTTCTTTGCGGGCGCTTCTACTTTCTCAGCTACAGCCTTTACTGCCTTCTTGATGATGTCAGTCACCTTGTGCGCAGCTTCGGCTATCGGCGTCTCTGCAGGCTTAGCTTCTTCCTTCTTAGGCTCATCCTTGTGCGGGTGAAATATCCTGTCAAACAATGAAGGTGTACCGGCAGTACTACCATTAACGATATTATCCAGCTCGTAGGCGAGCAGGTCTGCTATATGATCTATCGTACCCTCTCCCGGTATCTCTACCAGCTTGCCTTGCTTCTCGTAGTAGGCTGCAAGGGGCGCGGTCTTATTACGGTATTCTACCACTCGGTTCTTTACGATATTCTCATCCTGGTCATCCGTACGGCCAGAGGTCTTGCCGCGCTCAAGGATGCGCTTGGTCAGTTCTTCTTCGCTTACCTTCAGGGAGAGGACCTTATTGATCGGTGCACCCTTGGCGGAGAGCAGCTGGTCCAGCGCCTCGGCCTGCGCCACTGTGCGCGGGAAGCCATCAAATATAAAGCCCGCAGCCTTTGGATTGGCCTTGAGTTTATTGTCTATCATGCCTATGACTACGGCATCCGGTACCAGTTCGCCGCGGTCCATGAGAGTTTTCGCTTTCAGGCCTAGTTCGGTCTTGTCAGCTATCTCCGCGCGGAGCATATCGCCGGTAGAGAGGTGTACCAGATTGTACTTTGATACGATGGTCGCAGCCTGGGTACCTTTACCACTTCCCGGAGGACCAAAGAGCACTATATTTTTCATATACGTATTGTGTTTAATTGGATGTCCAGCAAAGATAAGTATTGCATTGATAATGCCGTCTTTCGCAGGCGAATATTTACCGGTCAGGACCGGATATGGATGGGGAAAGCAAGAATCAGGCATCTCTGAAGGTCGGCAGCTACCTCGGGTTTCTTCACGGACTGATGGTATGCTGGCGGATCAGCACCCAGTCATGTGTGCTGCTGTCCGTGATCTGGCGCATACGGATGACACCTGTATAAGGCGCAGCGTATGTCTCATAAAACCGGTGAAAAGGGATGTTTACGTTTTGAAAACTGTCTATGTAGTGGATCACTAGCGGATAGATCTGACCAGCTAGAGCTACATTCTGAAGCGTATCTACTCCGACACCCTCTATACGAGTGGTAAAACTCGATCTTGTCGCCGTGTCTGATATCTCGTCATAGTAGCTGCGAAGCTGATGCGACACTACCGACCTGTAGATCCCATTCTCATACCGGGAACAGCTCATGTCGGTCTCATCGCCATACACATTACATCCTCCATCCTCATTAAAATGTTGGAAGACAGCATGGGGGTAGGCATTGTAAGAGGCGACTACAACGCTATCTATGGTACCGAAAGCACTATCCCGATAAATCCAGTAGCTGCCAGGGAGGAAGGTATAATGCTCTTGCAGGTATCTGTAGCGATCATTATAAGGATAGGTTTTATCACAGTTGTAGCATGATGTCAGCGTGGCGCTCATCAAGATGGAGGCTATAAGCAAAATTGTCCTCATAGTGTCTTTTCAAAAGTAAGATAAGAGGTAAATGCCAGAGAACCTAAATAAATAAACGGTACCTTTGCGCCTCTTATAATTGCCGCATTTTGATAGATAATAAGACGATAAAGATCACCAAGGCCGTCCTCATAGGGCTGGTCACAAAAACCCAGAACGAGGCACAGACATTTGAGTATCTCGATGAGCTCGACTTTCTCGCGTCTACCGCGGGTATAGTCACGCAGAAGAAATTTTGGCAGAAACTGCCTACGCCTGATAATACCAGCTACCTGGGCAAAGGAAAGCTGGAGGAAGTAGCTGCCTATGTAGAGAGTCACCAGACGGACCTGGCAGTAGTGGATGATGAGATATCACCCTCTCAGCAGCGCAATATGGAGAAGGTGCTTAAGTGCCGTGTGATGGACCGGAGTATGCTGATCCTGGAGATATTTGACCAGCGGGCCAAGACGGTGCAGGCGCGCACGCAGGTAGAGTTGGCGCAGCTACAGTACATGCTGCCTCGTCTGAAGGGTATGTGGACCCACCTCGAGCGCCAGCGTGGCGGTACCGGCACACGTGGTGGCGCAGGTGAGAAGGAGATCGAGACGGACCGCCGTATGGCCGAGAAGAAGATCTCAGCGCTCAAGCTGAAGCTGAAAGAGATAGACAAGCAGAACGAGACCCGCCGCAAAAACCGCGCAGAAATGATCCGCGTAGCGCTGGTGGGCTATACCAACGTAGGTAAATCTACCCTCATGAACCTTCTCGCCAAGGATAATGTCTTTGCCGAGAATAAGCTTTTCGCCACCGTAGATACCACCGTGCGCAAAGTAGTGTTCAACGGTATGCCTTTCCTGCTGTCAGATACCGTCGGCTTTATCCGCAAGCTGCCTACCCACCTGATCGAGAGTTTTAAGTCTACCCTTGATGAAACGCTCGAAGCGGATATCCTCCTGCAGGTGGTAGACATATCTCATCCGGCATTTGAAGACCAGATGAATGTGGTGAATCAGGTACTCTCTGACCTGGGGGCCAAGGACAAGCCCATGGTGGTTATTTTCAATAAAATGGACCTGTACGAGGAGAAGAATCTCGACGAGTTTCTGCCACAGGAGGTGCGCCGCACCCTGCTGCAAGAGCTACAGGATACCTGGATGCAAAAGACCAATCACAATGCCATTTTTATCTCAGCCACGCAGGGTCGCAACACCGCTCAGCTCCGCGAGCTGATCTTTGATAAAGTACGGGAGCTATACCTGGCACGCTATCCATACAAAGCCGGCTACTGGCACGACTACCTGCGCCAGATGGGGCAGGAATCATAGTGCCTCAAAGTACTCCACGATCCGCCGCTTCAGCAGCTCTTCCTGTTCTTTCATAGAGAATGGGGGAAGGCCTTTGACAGCCTCATAGTGTGGCCAGCCTTCTTCGTCATCGCCGGTATAGACGTAGTAGCCATCACCAGCCAGCAGTCGGCAGACAGCTATATGCATGAGATTCAGTTTCTCTTCTTTCTCCCATTTTTCTTTCACGATGCCTACTTCATTCATGCCTATGAGAAACAGCATGGCATTCACATCCGGCCGCTGGCCAAATTCATCACGCACGCGGTTTCGCACGCGGTACCAGCGGAGGGTAAAGTCATCATCTTTCTGAGGGCTGTCATTCAGCAGAGGCATAGGGCAAAGGTGGGCAAAATAGCCGATAGTAACCTGTAAGACTGTACTTAAAGGCTAGCTGCCGCGGGCTTTTGAAATGTTGGAGACACTTTTGCCTGTGTTAAATTTGATTAACTTCGCCCGACTTTTTTTCTCAAGTATTATACTTGTCATCCTTAATCAGTATATAAAAAGATCAATATGATTCGTAAAGGTATAGCTCTCCTTTTCGCCATTTCAGCTGTGGCTGCGTACGCCCAGACCAAGCCGGCAGCCTCGACTAAATCAACTGCTGCGCCTGCTGTGAAGAAGGCAGACAAGAGTGCGATCATTTTCACAGTAGACAAACAGCCTGTGACTGTAGGCGAGTTTGAGTATGTATATACGAAGAACAACATCAACAATCAGGCGGACTACAGTGAGAAGTCGCTGACTGACTACCTCACACTTTATGAAAACTTTCGCCTGAAGGTGCGCGAGGCAGAGGCGCTCAAGCTGGATACCATTTCGTCTCTCAAGAATGAACTGGAAGGCTACCGCAAGCAGCTGGCCAAGAGCTACCTGACAGATAAAGAGATCACTGACCGCCTGATACAGGAGGCCTATGACCGCTCAAAGCAGGAAGTAAACGTGAGCCATATACTGGTAGGCTGCGAAGAAGGCGCCAATCCTGCAGATACGCTGGCCGCTTACAATAAAGCGCTCGAATACCGCGCTCGCCTCCTGAAGGGTGAAGACTTTGCCAAGCTGGCAAAGGAATCTGCAGAGAAAGATAAAGGCGACCCATCTGCCAAGGATAACGGCGGCAGCATAGGCTGGTTCACCGTATTCCAGACAGTTTATCCTTTTGAGACGGCAGCCTATACTCTGAAACCGGGTGAAATATCAGGACCCGTGCGTACACAGTTTGGCTACCACATAGTGAAGCTCAACAAAGTACGTCCTGCTCAGGGCGAGATACATGTAGCACATATCCTGCTGAAATTTGGCGAAAAGGCTACCGACGCAGAGAAGGCGAAACTGAAGACAAAAGCGGACTCGATCTATAACGCTCTGATCACCGGCAAAGCGAAGTGGGACGATGCCGTGACAGCATTCTCTGAGGACCGCACCTCTAAGAATAAGAAGGGGGAACTCCAGTGGTTTGGTGTAGGCCGTATGATGCCGGAGTTTGAAGAGGCTGCCTATGCCCTCAAAAAGGATGGTGAGATCAGCAAGCCTGTCAAGACGGCTTACGGCTGGCACATCATCAAGCGTCTGGAGCTGCGTGCTATACCTCCGTTTGCAGAGGTGAAGGCAGATTTCAAAAAGAAGGTAGAGCGCGACTCCCGTTCATCTGTAGCCAAGACAAAACTGATCGAGCGCATCAAGAGGGACAACAGGTTCACCGAAAGCCTCGTGACCAAGAGGCAGTTTTTTGATGCTGTAGATACGATGGCTATCCGCAGTGGCAACCTGAAGGCCGATTCTATCAAATTTGGAGATGAAACACTCTTTACCCTGGCGGGCAAGCCTTATAAAACAAAGGATTTTGCCCAGTATCTGCAGAAAAGTGCGAAACACCGCAACGATAAGGATCGTGATGGCCTCCTGACAGAATATTATGACAACTGGGTGAATCAGAAGTGCCTGGACTATGAGGAAAGCATGCTGGACAAGAAGAAGCCGGAATTTGCCAACCTGATGAAGGAATACCGCGATGGCATCCTGCTGTTTGAGCTCACAGACCGCCAGGTATGGGGCAAGGCTACCAAAGATACTACAGGCCTGCAGGCATTCTATGAAGCCAATAAGACAAAGTACATGTGGAAAGAGCGTGCTGATGTGGAGATATACAACTGCTCTGACAAGAAGATATGTGACGCAGCCTATGCTATGGCCAAGGCCGGCAAATCTGCTGCAGACATTCAGTCAGAATTGAATAAAGAAGGCAGCAGCAGCAAGGTATCTGTGATCAGCGGCAAATATGAAAAAGGCCAATACGACGTGGTAGACAAGACGTCATGGAAGAAAGGTATCGAGCCTATCAACAAGCTAAACGACAGCAGCTACCAGTTTGTAGTGATAAAAGACATAGTGCAGCCTGAGCCTAAGACGCTAAAAGAAGCCAAAGGCTATGCGGTGTCTGACTATCAGGAGTACCTGGAGAAAAACTGGCTGGCAGAGCTACGCCAGAAATATCCGATAGAAGTGGATCAGGCCGTTTTCCGCTCTCTGATCAAGCCTAAGAAGTAATAAATTACTGTTTAATACTATTTTTGAAAGGTGCGGTCTCCGGTCGCACCTTTTTTATTGATATGACCAGCAGATACAAATCCAGACTAGGCGGGTGGCTGTGGGTACTGATCGTACTCATAGCAGGTAGCAGCGCGTCCTGCAAGTATTTTAAGAAAAGCTCGCCCAGTCAGGGTGAGATCGTTCTGGCCCGCGCCAATGATGACTACCTGTATCTATCAGATGTCATGGGCATGACCAAAAATATGTCACCAAAGGATTCTGCTGATTTTGTGGTCAAGTATAGTGAATCGTGGGTGCGGCGCAAGCTGCTGCTCAAGAAGGCAGAAGAAAACGTGCCGACAGACGAGCTGGGTATAGACAAGAAAGTAGAGGACTACAGGCAGTCACTGCTGCTATACGAGTATGAAAAGGAGCTGATCAATCAGAAGCTGGACAAAAGTGTAAGCGATGCCGAGGTGCAGTCTTTTTATGATCAGAATAAAGACAAGTTTACACTCGAGAGTGATATCTATGACCTGCAGTATGTAGAGATACATACGGATGCGCCGGATCTGGACAAGATGCGCCCTACTATACTCAGCCCACGGACAGAAGATGATATCAATAAGCGGGAGGGCTACTGCAAGGCATATGCGCAGAGTTATTCCTTTGCAGATAGCAACTGGCTGTCTGCCGCAGCGGTCATGAAGCGCTTTCCCATTACACAGGATGAGCTCAGGAAGATAGCTGCCCAAGGTCGTTTTTCAGAAATAAAAAAGGGGCCGGATTCGTATTTCATTTATATTAAAACGGTAAAACATCAGGGCGAGCCATCGCCACTGGAGTATATCAGGACACAGATCCGCGAGATAGTGATGAATAAGAAAAAGGTGGTGCTGATCCAGAAAATATACGATGGTATCTATACTGATGCCCAGAAATCAGGCAAGACTGAAGTCTTGGTCAGGAAGGCTGCACAATAAATCTCCGGTCTATTTGTTATTACTTGTCAAATCATAGCCTCTGGTGGTTTACCCCCGGCTCAATCACGGTATGAAAGAGATAAATTGCTATTTTGCAACTCCTAAATGAAAAAATCAATAATATATATATGTGTTCTGGCGCTCATAGCGGCAGTGAGCTATCCCGCCGGGGCGCAGCACACTACTGCCGACCGTGTCATAGCCGTGGTAGGAGATAATATTGTGCTGCAGTCTGAGATAGATATACAGCTCAATCAGCAGCTGCACAATGCCCAGGGCAATCCTATAGATACTGCAGACACCCGTTGCCGTATCCTTGATGGCTTGTTGCTGGACAAGATGTTTCTCGCGCAGGCCAATCTGGATAGTCTTACCGTCTCTCAGGAGGAGGTAGATGCTGAGCTGGACCGTCGCGTCAAATACTTCATCAGCATCTTTAACGGCTCACAGGAGGAAATGGAGAAATACTATGGCAAGAGTGTAGCGGAGATGAAGGAGGATTTCACTGAGGATATAAAAAACCAGCTGCTCAGTGACAAAATGAAAGGCAAGGTTTTTTCTGGACTGAAGGTCAGCCCACAGGAGGTGTATGAGTTCTTTGCCAGGATACCGAAGGATAGCATCCCTTATTTCAACTCTGAGCTGGAGATAGGGCAGGTGGTTATGTTTCCCAAGGTGACAGATGAGGAAAAAGAAATAGCCCGAAAGAAACTAGAGAAGATCAAAAAGGATATAGAGGGTGGTGCGGACTTTTCGCTGCAGGCTATACTCTACTCTGAGGATCCGGGGTCAGCCTCTAGCGGCGGTGATCTGGGTATCATACAGCGCGGGGAGCTGGTGCCTGAGTTTGAGGCTGTGGCATACCGCCTGGACCCGCACAAGATGAGTGATATTGTAGAGACGCCATTTGGCTACCACCTGATCCTACTGGATGAAAAGCGTGGCAATAAACTGAAGCTGCGCCATATCCTTATCAAGCCTAAAACGACGCTGGATGATCTCGAGGCCGTAAAGCAAAAGATAGATAGCGTCCAGCACCAGCTGGTCGTAGACTCGATGAGCTTCCGCGAGGCAGTAAATCAATACTCGGATGATGAGAATCTGAGGCTCAACGGAGGGCTCATGACCAATCCCAAGACGCAAAGCACTTTCTTTGAAAAGTCCGAGATCGATGGCACGCTGATCTTTACACTGGACAGAATGAAGGTAGGCCAGTACTCAGAGGTGCTTCCTTTTACCAGCATGGACAAGACAGGTCAGGAGAGAAAAGGATACAGGGTCATCTATCTCAAATCTGAGACCAAGCCACACAAAGCCGATCCATCTACTGACTATACCAAGATCCAGGCTGCAGCCAAGCAGAAAAAACAACAGGACGAACTGGTGAACTGGGTAAAGCTGAATAAAGGCCACGTGTTTATCAAGATCGATAAATCCTACTACGGATGCGATGTGATAAAGAAATGGACCAGTGCTGACAATGGGTCAGTAAAATAAATACGGGATGGATACCTCCTCTCGGAGCTTTTCACTTACTTTGAGCTAAACCACGGATAGCAATGTACAACTCAGACGTAGAAGCCCTCGACGCATTTGCCCAGAGATATAAAGACCTGAAAGCGGAGATAGCCCGGGTGATAGTAGGTCAGGAGGAGGTAGTTTCTAATATACTTATCTCGATATTCAGTGATGGACACTCCCTGCTCATAGGTGTGCCTGGCCTGGCCAAGACACTTACAGTGCATACCATAGCACAGATATTGGATCTTAGTTTTAGCCGGATACAGTTTACCCCGGACCTGATGCCGTCGGACATCATAGGTTCTGAGATACTCGACGAGAGCCGCAATTTTAAGTTCACGCGTGGTCCGGTATTCAGCAATATAGTGCTGGCAGACGAGATCAACCGTACCCCGCCCAAGACCCAATCTGCCCTACTGGAGGCTATGCAGGAGCGCACGGTGACAGTGGCCGGTCAGCGTCATAAACTCGACCTCCCGTTCTTTGTACTCGCTACGCAGAACCCTATAGAGCAGGAGGGTACCTATCCGCTGCCGGAGGCGCAGCTGGACCGTTTTATGTTTTCTATCTCGCTGGACTATCCGAGTTTTGAGGAAGAGCTGCAAGTGGTGAAAAGCACCACAGCAGGCACGAAAGTCGATCTGAACAAAAGAATGACAGCTACGGAGATACTTTACTTCCAGCAGCTCATGCGCCGCATACCGATAGCAGACAATGTACTGGAGTACGCAGTGAGACTGGCTGCCAAGACCCGGCCAAACCGCAAAGAATCCCTCCCTATGGTCAATAACTATGTGGCCTGGGGAGCAGGGCCGCGCGCCTCTCAGTATCTCGTGCTAGGAGCTAAATGCCATGCGGCCACAAAGGGCAAATACTCCCCGGATATAGATGATGTAAAGGCAGTAGCACTACCGATCCTGCGCCATAGAGTGTTTAAAAACTATAAGGCAGAGGCAGAAGGCCTGTCAATAGAAAAGATACTGACGGATCTGCTGTAAGGACCTATCGGCACCCGAGGTGCTACTATTGCTTTTGTGGTAGAATTTTGCTTGATTCGTCAGAAACAATCCAGCCCTTCATGCCCCGGGTCTTACGTATCATCAATCGGCTCAATCTGGGCGGTCCCACATACAATGCTGCTAATCTGACCAAGTATCTGGATAGTGACTTTGAGACGATGCTCGTGTCGGGCATGACTGATGATACGGAGCAAAGCTCACAGTTTATACTGGACAAGCTGGATCTGCATCCTGTCTATATCCGGGAAATGTACAGGGAGCTAAATCCACTCAAAGATTACAAGGCATACTTTAAAATCCGCGAGATCATCCGGGAGTTTAAACCCGATATCGTGCATACGCATGCGGCCAAGGCGGGTGCCGTAGGTCGTTTGGCGGCGTGGCATGAGAAGGTGCCGGTCATTGTCCATACCTTTCATGGGCATGTATTCCACTCCTACTTTGGTCCGCTGAAGACAAGGGCTTTTTTGGAGATAGAGCGCTACCTGGCCCGCCGGACGGATGCTATAGTTACCCTGAGTGATATACAGAGGGATGAACTCGCAGATCAGTTTAAGGTTGCCCCGCGGGATAAATTTGAGATCATTCCTCTCGGATTTGATCTCAGCAAGTTTACAGAAGATAGAGAGCTCAAGAGGAGACAGTTTCGCGAGCAGTATCAGATAGCCGATGATGAGATCGCGATCAGCATAGTGGGGCGCCTGGTGCCTGTCAAAAACCATGAGCTATTTCTCAATGCCATAAAGCAGGTGGTGGGGAAAACTACCAGAAAGATCCGCGTCTTTATCATAGGAGATGGTGAGCTGCGCCCTCAGATCGAGCAGCTGGCAAAGGACCTGGAGCTGCCATTCGACGATAAGCATCAAGGAATCCCTCAGCTGCTGACGTTTACATCCTGGATACGGGATATCGATGTATCCAATGCCGGCTCAGATATCATTGCGCTCACCTCGCTGAACGAAGGTACCCCGGTGAGCCTCATTGAAGCTCAGGCCTCTGGTAAGCCGATAGTAAGTACCAGGGTAGGCGGAATAGCCGATATCATGGTGGAAGGTGAGACCGGCCTCCTGAGTGACTCAGGCGATATCCAGGGTTTTGCCGCCAATCTGTTGCGGCTAATAGAGGACGAAGCCTTGCGCCAAAAAATGTCCGGCAAAGGAGTGAAACACGTTATGGAAAATTTCAGCCATCTGCGGCTGGCCCGTGACATGGCCTCGTTGTACAGGAGATTACTCACTCGCGGGCGGTGATGTTTACGATATACGGCCTGCTGCTGTGTTAATTATCTCAATTATTGTACGTTTGTAGGAATATATGATAAAGAAATTCTATTGCTTTCTGGGGCTTCTGGCGCTGATATCAATGTCATCATGCCGGTTATTGTACCCTAATACAATGTTTCAGCAAAAGGATTATCAGTATTTTGAGCTGTCTAAAAAGAAAATAGAGGAGTATGTGATCCAGCCCGGAGATGAATTGACCCTGCAAGTATACTCTAGAGATGGGTTCAAACTGGTGGATGTGCTCGGCAGTGGTACCAGTTCTCAATCATCCGGTAATAGCGCTAGTGCAAGTGGTAGTGCCAATTCCAGCGCAGGAGGGGGAGGGACGGGAGTTCAATATCTGGTGGATAAGGAAGGATTTGTAAAATTTCCTGTCCTGGGAATGATGTATGTGAGAGGATATACTCAAAACGAGCTTCAGACTTTGCTGGCTGAACGATTTGCCTCATTGTTTGTAAACCCCTTTGTGATTCTTCAAGTTACCAACCGCAGGGTATTCCTGTTTAAAGGTGATGCAGGGGCAGTAGTATCCCTGAATAATGCGCCAACCTCATTAATAGAGGTGCTGGCCAAATCAGGAGGATTGGACCGCCCGCTCAAGGCATATAAGATCAAAATAATCCGTGGAGACCTTTCTAACCCTGAGGTCAGGATAATAGATCTGTCTACTTTAGAAGGATTAAGAACTGCAGATCTGATAGTACAGTCTAATGATATCATCTACGTGAGTCAGCGTAAGAATGTGGCTATAGATTTTACCAAGGAGATTCTCCCGATCATCACTCCAATACTCAGCCTAACTGGTTTGATCACTTCATTTGCAATACTGGTCAAAAGACTTTAAATAGTAAGACACGTTGGAAAGCAACACATCAAATACAACGCCATCAGCAAAGTCTGATCAGGAGGAGGAGTTTACTAATCCGCTGGAGAACTTCAACTTAGGGTTGTTTCTATATGTGCTCAATAGATCAGTAGTATGGATAATGGTCGTCACAATCATAAGTGTACTACTGTCGTGGCTGTATATCCGGTATTCGCCTAATATATATCAATCCAATGCCTCGGTTTTATTTTTGACAGCTAATAAGGAGGCTCAGATACTGGGGGTAGAAAAGATCACTCAAGAGCAAGACCAAGGAGAAATAAACAGAGAAATAAAGCTGATCCAATCGCCACTAATGGCGGAGAAAGTTTATAATAAGCTGCCTTTGAGAGTGGCTTATTTTAAGGAAGGTCGCTCGAAGATCATTTCTTCAGACTTGTATCTTTCCAGTCCTTTCCGGGTGGAGGAGGTCCCCGGCTTCACGCGTCTGGAAAATGATCCCATCTATATTACCATTATCAATCAAAAATCTTTTTCGCTATCGTATAATCACAGCAGTGGAAATTTTGAAAAGATTTACAACTTCGGCGACCTGGTAGTAACGCCTCTTTTCCGGGCATATGTCAAAAAGAACGTCAGGCGTTTCACCAGTGATCATCTGAATGGAAATTATTTCTTCAAGTTTATGGACAAGGCGTATGTGATACATGATATCATGGCTCACACGACTGTTAACGCCCTTGATCCAAAGACCAAGCTGGTAACCATTACCTATGAAGATAAAAACCCGGAAAAGACTCAGGATGTCACAGAGGCTCTGGCTACAGAGTTTATAGACTACGATATCGCAAAAAAGCGTGAAAGCTTTTTAAACATACTGAATTATATATCCCAACAGATAGATACCTTTTCGCAGAGTTTTGCGCAGTTTGAAGATTCAGTATCCTATCTCCGTGTTTTAAACGGATTCACTGATGAGCGGATCGAAACCAAGCTAAGCGACGACAATAGGAAATTATCCGAGCAGATAGACATACTTGGCACAGATTTGGCGGAATTAAAAATTTTTAGGCGGCGGATAGCAGATAATAAAAATCAAGAGAATATTTCTCTAACTCATTTCAGAACGGAAAGTTTAGATTTTAATGATGCTATCAAAGAGCTGAATGATTTGAAAGAAGCTCGAAACTTGGATTTGCTGGACGTGACTCATGCTCACCCTGATATTATTCTTAAAGATCAGAAAATAGCTCAAAGGCAGGCAGAGCTCCTTGAGACTATAGATAATGCTATCAGATTTATAGAACAGGAAATCAAGAAGCTAAATTCTCAATTTGCCGAGACTACACAGAAGCTCTTTAAAATGCCTCAAATAGCCTCTGATTTCAATCGCCTGGACAAAGTACGCGAGTCAAAAGAGAATTTTTTTCTAAGTCTCATCGATCAGAAGTCAAACTATCTGATAGCCAATGCCGGTGTGGTATCCGATTATACTATACTATCACATGCCAATCTGCCTGTATCGCCTGTATCGCCACAGGTCACAATCATCCGCCTGGCAGGTCTGCTCATAGGTCTGCTTATAGGCTTGGTGATAGTTGTCATAAGATATTTACTGCACAAGACGATCATTTCTATACAGGAAATATCATTTAAAAGCAAAGCACCAATATTGGGTATTATTCCGAGCTATAATGAGACATTGGAGAGATCTCAGATAGTAGTGACTAAGGATCCCAAGTCTACCATCTCTGAGGCCTACCGCGCTTTGAGATCGAATTTCCAATTTATAGATAATAGCCCGGGCCCCAAGGTGATATCCACCACCTCTACTATCCCTGGCGAAGGCAAGACCTTTACTGCCTTGAATATTGCGGCAATACTATCTATGCTGGAAAAGAGAGTAATAATAATAGACTGCGATATGCGCAAGCCGCGACTCAATAAGATATTTGAGTCTGACAACTCAAGAGGCGTCAGTACCATACTCAGTAATCAAACTAAAACATTTGATTGTATCTTAAAAAGTAATATCGCAAATATTGATTTCATACCCTCCGGCCCTGTGCCGCCCAATCCATCTGAACTGATCTTACAGCCGAGATTAGTACAGCTTATAGAGGAGCTTAAATCTCAATACGATTACGTGATCATAGATACACCACCTATAGGTCTTGTGACCGATGCGCTAGAGATACTGCGCCTTTCAGATTTTCCTATTTATATTCTCAGAGCTGCATTTTCCAATAGATCATTTATTCTTAATATCAATAGGTTGATAGAAGAGAACCACATTGCCCGGCTGTCTTGTGTATTAAATGATTTTGGTCGTGGCGCTTCGAGCTATGGCTATTATTATGGCTATGGCGCAGGTTATGGTTATGGCTATGGTTATGGCTACGGTTATGGTTATGGCTACGGTTCAGCTCATGGTTACGGATATTATGGAGACGACGAGAAGAATCGCAAAAAGCTACCGCTGCTCAAGAGAATTTTTGCCAAAGGGTAAATTATGTTTTTTGATCTGAAATATTCCGCGTTGTTTCTTACTACATTTTTTGTGGTATCAGTTTTGTTTTCTTTTCTGATCAATTGGCTTTTCCTCAAAGTATCTTTCAATCTGGGTACGCGAAATAATACCGAACTGCAGCAGGAAAGATGGTCCGCCAATGTGAAGCCGGCAATAGGTGGATTTTCCTTTTTTATCGTATTTCTGATCTCGATATCTGTCATTGGCGTATTGCCCCGGGAGAATCCCTTGTTTCTGGATAAGCACCTGATGGGCATCATGGCGGCTAGCAGCCTCGGATTTATACTCGGCCTGGCAGATGATGCTTATAACACAAATCCCCTTGTCAAATTTATAGGCCAGCTTTCGTGTGCGTTTATACTCATATTGTCTGATGTCTATATCAGGGTGACGGGTCAGCCGGCACTTGATTTTGCTATCACAGTATTCTGGGTGATAGGCTTGATGAATTCGATCAATATGCTGGATAATATGGATGGCATCACTACCTCTATCTCCGCATCTATTATTATTGGGCTGATTGCAGTGATCTTTGCCCGGGACATGCACCAGAATAATTTTAATCTGGTCATGATGGTCGGTGTACTGGGAGCGCTGGTCGGTTTCTTGTTTTTCAACTGGCATCCATCCAAAATGTTTATGGGGGATACCGGCAGCCAATTTCTAGGAGTGTTTCTCGCGGCCTGTGGTATAGAGTATTTATGGCAGTACAAGGACAATCCGAATGACATACTGGAGTTCAAGCAGTTTGTGATACCTATGCTCATGTTCATTGTGCCGCTGATTGATACTATTACTGTTACGTTCAGGCGGCTGCTGAGGAAGCAATCACCATTTGTAGGGGGCAAGGACCACATCACGCATATGTTGTATTATTTTGGCTTGCGAGAGAGGGGTGTGGGTTATACTCTGGTATTCATCTCTCTTTTATCTATCCCGCTGTGCCTGGTGCTCCTCACTGGTGTGGTCCGGTGGGATTGGGTCATGACATTGCTGGCTTTTGTCTATTTCGGTCTGGCCTTCGTCATCTTCCAGATCATTTACAACATGGGTGCAAAAAAGCGCGACGCCGCCAATAAGGCATAAAATATGAAAGGGCTTCCGAAGAAGCCCATTCACCCTAAAACCACCTTAAAAAGTTTATCTGAATAAAGATATTACTGATGTAGACACTGCACTGCTGCAATGGTTTAACGAAGGTCCATGTTTTTTTTGTTAAATGGTATGCGCACACCAGATCGTTAAACCTATTGAATTGATTGATTCGCCGATTTTTGGCTGTTTGTATACTATCACGAGAGATCCCAGGCCACCGCTGCGCTTATTTGAGCGTCTTCTTCATGTGCTGTCAGGCGGCTGAAAAGCAACGCTCATTAAATGATAAATTTTACTACATCCCATATTATAGCGTATCTTTGGTGTCCTTTTTTATGAAGAAAAAGATACTGACCCTTCTTTTTTGCTTATCCGTTACAGCACCGCTTTTGGCATCGCACATAGTGGGGGCTGAGCTGTTCTACGATTACCTGGGAGGAAACAATTTCAGGGTTACATTGAAGCTTTACAGAAACTGCTCCATGTCATGTACGCAGTGCGCTCCATATGGCGATCCGGAGTATGTGCAGATTTTTGACTCTTTGGGCAACTATGTCGACTCCATACCTATGGCGCTGCCTGCGCAGGTCGACCTAGTGCCATCCACCGTCAACTCATGCATGGATACCAGCAATATTGATGTCTGCATTACACAGGCTTTTTACACTGGTACCAAGGTGCTCCCTCCTATCCCGGGTGGGTATACACTGGTATACGAGCGATGCTGTAGAAACTCTGCTATCATGACCATCCCGCAGAATACGGGAGCGGCATATACTGCACACATATCAAACGATCGCTTCCTGACCAATAGTAGTCCGAGATTTACCCAGCGTCCGCCAAAATTTATCTGTAACGGATATTTTCTGCAGTTTGATAATTCCGCTACGGATCCTGATGGAGACTCCCTGTCATACTCTCTGGTAGATGCGCTGGATTATACTAATTCAGCTGCTTGCGTCAATCCAAGCCCCGGTGGTGCCGGATCAGGCTGTCCGACGTCGGCCTACCCACCTCCATTCATACCGGTTGCCTATTATTCTCCTAACAGTGCCACAAACCCTACTAATAATCCATCTAACTCTGGAAACCTCCAGATAGACCCCTCCACCGGGCTGCTGACCGGTACACCTAATCAGACTGGTATTTTCGTAGTAGCCGTGGCCGTATCGGAGTACCGGCATGGCGTATATATAGACCAGACCATCCGGGACTATCAGTTTAACATCGTACCGTGCAACATACCTACGGTCACGCTACCATATCTCCCCGGTACCTACAATCCGTCTACCAATATCGGGGTCTACGAAAATATCTGCTCGGACCTCACAGTCAATTTTAACCAGGTGAATGTGGTCAACCCTCCGCCCACCAATGTAAACCCTACTTTTCACTGGGACTTTGGTGTGCCCGGCCTGACTAATGATACGGCTAATACAGAATTTCCGGTATATACATATCCTGACACCGGTACCTATTATGTCACAGTGATCATCATCAAGGGCGACTGTGCAGATTCATCCCATGCACTTGTCAAGATTTATCCCACTTTGATAGCTGACTTCTCATACGTAAATGTATGTCAGGATTCAGCGGTGGTCTTTCGCGACCTGTCCATTTCTACCGCTTCACCGTTAGCCTCCTGGGGCTGGATATTTGGAGATGGCCAGCGCAGCGGCCTGCAAAACCCTACGCATATCTATAGCACGCCGGGCAGCTATACTGTGACGCTCACTACGCGCAACGTAGTAGGATGCGCCGTGAGTGCTTCGCACAATGTACTGGTCAAGCCTCTGCCTGTACCCGATTTTACAGTGTCTCCCACCTGTGTGTCAGACTCAGTTCATTTCACCTATACAGGCACGGGTGCCGTGACAAATTATTATTGGGATTTTGGCAACGGTACTACCAGCACGCAGATCAATCCATCGGTCTTATATAGTAATGCTGGTACTAAAACTGTTTTCCTGGTCACTGTCACTGCCGATGGGTGCCGAGATACTGTGACCAAGTCTGTGACTGTCTATCCGCTTCCTACCGTCACACATTCCCCTACGGTCAAGATCTGTCCTAATACATCCACGCAGCTAAATGAATCCGGAGGAGTCAGCTACGCATGGTCACCGGGGTCTACGCTTAGTGATTCTACAATAGGGAACCCGGTAGCAACACCTACTGCATCTACCGTATATCACGTCACCGTGACAGATGGCAATGGATGCCGTAATTTCGATTCTGTCAGGGTAAACACCTATCCTGACCCGCAGATAGATGCCGGTCCGGATACGTCGGTCTGCAAGGCGGGTTCAAATTTTCACACCAGCGTACAGCTCACCGCTACGGGCGGAGTCAGCTATACCTGGACCCCGGCTACGGGCCTGTCCAGCACTACTATCGCTAATCCTGTCGCCACTCCTCCTGCCGGCAATCAAACCTATTATGTGACGGGAACAGATACCAATGGCTGCCGTCATACAGACTCTGTCACAGTGTATGATCTCGATCCTTCTCTCAATCTGATAGTAGATACGGCAAAACCGATCTGCCGCTACGATACGACCACCCTCAATGTACTAAAGCAAGGAAACTCATACTACAACTGGAGTCCTAACGTAGGCATCAGTGATCCCAACTCAAACAGTCCACTATTCTTCCCGCTAAATACCACCACTTATATTTTTACGGTACAGAACTACTGCTACTCCAAGCAGGACACCGCCACCGTCATAGTGCATCCGCTCCCACCCCTCACTACTGAACATATAGATTCGGTTTGTATTGGCGATACGGTACAGCTACATGCATCCGGTGCGGATGTCTATCACTGGCGGGCAGATGCGACCCTTTCAGACACTACGATAGCGGACCCGCTGGCCTATCCTACCAGTGACCATATGTACTATGTGACCGGTACAGAGATTACCTATGGCTGCAAAAACAGGGATTCCGTATTGGTGCATGTCTATCTGCCGCCTATACCAGGCATCGGACCTGATGTGCCCTACATCTGTCAGGGCCATCCCATACAGCTCGTGGCCACCGGCGGTGTGGACTACCAGTGGCAGGCAGATCCTAGCCTCAGCTCTACTACTATAGCCAACCCTCTGGCTAATCCGATGGATACAGATACGTACTACGTGCGTGTATTTAATATTCATCAATGCTACGCTGATACTTCTATCACGATCAATGTGCAGCTACCGGTACATGCAGTGGCACAGTCTCCATATGATGTCTGCGAAGGCAAGTCTATACAACTGCACTCCTCCGGTGGATTTTACTATCAGTGGTATCCATCTACCTGGATCAACCATCCTATAGACTCCAGTCCTGTAGCTACACCAATGGCATCTATCATATATCACGTGCGCGTGTCCAATGATTGCTTCTCAGATACTGCCGAGGTAGATGTCACGATCCGTCCGCTGCCGATAGTAGATGCCGGTCTCGACACACTGATATACCGCAATACACCGGCGATCCTCAGTGGCACTGCCAATGTCTCCTACATCTACTGGTATCCCGGCCAGTATATTGAGTCGCCGTTCCAGTTGACCACGCCGGCTACGCCGCTCAATACGACCATGTACTATCTCTATGCTATATCGGAATATGGCTGCAGCAATTTTGACTCTGTGCTGGTCACGGTAGATGGTCGTACAGAGCTTTTGCTTCCTACGGCCTTTTCGCCAAACGGTGACGGGCTCAACGATCTCTTCCGCATAGCCCGCTACCTCAATATTGAAACCCTGAGGGAGTTTGCCGTCTATGACCGCTGGGGAGGCAAGGTCTTCTCGACAGAGAATATCAACGCAGGCTGGGATGGCCGCTACAATGGGCATGACATGGATATAGGCACCTATGTCTGGACAGTCGCAGCCCGCACCTACGATGGCGAGGACATCGTCCGCTCCGGCAATGTGACCCTCGTGCGCTAGTACTTTGCTACGCTTATCTCTTTCTCAAAGTTTAAGTATGTTTAAGGTATGGAGATGCCTGCTCATGATTCATACCGTGCCATTGGCTTAATGTCTGGCAGCTCGCTGGATGGTGTAGACCTGGCGTATTGCCATTTTAGATTCACTGATGGACGCTGGCATTTTTCTGTAGAGAAGACTGCTTGCATCGAGTACTCTCTGCAGTGGCTGCTTAAACTGCGCAGCGCACGGAGTCTCGATGGCCGCTCTCTGTGGCAGTTGCATGCTGACTACGGACACTTATTAGGCGGCATGGTTGCGGACTTTGTAGAGGCTAATGACCTGAAAGGCAAAGTAGACCTCATCGCCTCTCATGGGCACACGATATTTCACTTTCCGGATCAGCGCTTTACCACGCAGATAGGAGATGGTGCTGCTATAGCGGCAGTGACGGGCATACCGGTAGTGTCAGACCTGCGCAGCAGTGATGTGGCGCTCGGTGGCAGCGGTGCTCCGATCGTACCGATAGGAGACAGGCTGCTCTTCCCGCAGTATGCGCACCTGCTCAACCTGGGCGGCATAGCCAATATCACCATCAAAGCAGGAGATAGCATCACGGCCTTTGATATCTGTCCGGCCAATCAGGTGCTGAATCACTACGCACAGCAGATAGGCCATCAGTTTGATGTAAACGGGCACCTGGCTGCTTCGGGGCAAATAAACATGGGCCTTCTGACTGCGCTGAATGCATTGGACTACTACCAGCGCCCGGCACCTAAGTCCCTCGATAATGGCTACACCACCGACCATATCCTCCCGGCGGTCGAGAAGTACTCGATCAGCATACAAGATAAGCTGGCTACGGTCACAGAGCATATCGCCGTACAGATCGGCCTGCACATCAGTCGCGCGGCTGTAGCCGCGGACCCGCATGCGAAAATGCTTGTCACCGGAGGTGGTGCTTTCAATACCTATCTGGTCAATAGGATTTCGCAGCATGCGAATGTCATAGCAGAGGTGCCATCTGCACAGATCGTTAGCTACAAGGAGGCCATCGTCATGGCCCTGATCGGCGTTTTGCGCCTGCGCGGCGAGGTCAATGTGCTCAGCTCTGTGACCGGTGCATCGCGCGATGCCAGGTGCGGGGGTATCTATCTTCCTTAAAGTATTTGCCTCAATCAGGCATGAATGTTCGATATTCGCGGCGTAATATCTATATACACTTTATGGTATTGGTCACTGGTGCAAACGGCCTGCTGGGCTCCTACCTGGTCAAAGAACTGATCAGGCGCGGAGAGCGTGTACGGGGACTACGGAGGACCACGAGTGACATGAGCCTGCTGGCGGGCTATGTGGATCGCATAGAGTGGGCAGAGGGAGACGTACGTGATATATATAGCCTTGAGGAGGCCATGCAGGGAGTAGACCAGGTCTATCATGTGGCCGCCATGATCTCTATGCAGCCTCGCGACCTGCAGCAGATGCTGAATGTGAATACCGAAGGCACTGCCAATGTAGTAAATGCTGCACTCGGTAGTGGTGTAGCAAAGCTGCTTTACGTCAGTAGCGTGGCCGCCTTTGGCAGACCGGAAAAGGCTGGCCGTATCATAGACGAAAACCTCGACGTAAAGGACTCCAAAGATAATTTCGCCTACTACAAGAGTAAGCTCTTTGCAGAGCGCGAGGTCTGGCGCGGTATAGCAGAAGGACTGAACGCTGTGATCATCAATCCATCTACCATACTCGGTGGTGGCTTCTGGAATATACCCCCCAACGGCATCTTTAGCCATGTCTATAAAGGTCTGCCATTTTACACCACCGGGGTCAATGGCTTCGTAGATGTGCGCGATGTAGTGGAGGTCGCCATCAGGCTGATGGATTCAGATATCTCTGCAGAGAAATTTATCGTGTCGGTAGAGAATGCTTCTTTCCGTGATGTGATGTGGATGGCGGCAGACGCTATGAAAGTACGCAGGCCATATATCCACTCCGGCAAGATACTCGGATCACTGGCATGGAGGTTTGAGGCCGTCAAATCCCTTGTGACTCGGCCTTCTGCCATCATTACCCATGACAGTGTAGAGATAGGCCAGAATGACTTCTACTACAGCAATGATAAAGTGAAGGCAGCGCTGGATTTTAGTTTTCGCCCGCTGCGCGAAACAATAAATGATGTGGCAGCGCTCTATCTGCAGAGCCATGCCGACCATAAACCCTTTGCCATCCTGGCGTAAACCTTTGCAGCGTTGATCAAAAAGCTATTTTATACGTGTAATATCCTGGTGCTGGCGGCGCTGATCGCCTCCTGCCTGGCCTGCTATATAGACCCTTCTGTATTCTGGCCTTTGCAGTTTCTAGGTCTGGCTTTTCCATTCATAGTGCTGTTTGCTATCCTGTTTCTACTGATATCCGCTGGCGCACGCACGCTTATTTTCTGGGTCAATCTGGCAGCTATCATGCTCTCCTGGCCTTTTATCAAAACTATCGTATCACTGCACAGTGATCAGGAGGAAACTCCAAAAGCCATCAAGGTCATGAGCTACAACGTCCGCAACTTTGACCTCTACAACTGGTCAGGCAATAAGGCTACGCGGTCTGACATCATGCAGCTCATCAGGGCAGAAGCTCCTGACATCATCTGCTTTCAGGAGTACTATACAGATGACAATGAGTTTAAAGACACGGAATACCTGCGGGATAGCCTCGGCTACGCACATCACTACATGCGTATCACATTTGACAAGGATACCAAGACTGAGAATGCCCGGAGATCAAATCACATGCAGTGGGGTCTTGCTATCTTTTCCCGCTATGACATAGTGGACAAAGGCCTCGTACAGCTGGGCCAATCCAATGCCAACCAATGTATGTACGCCGACCTACGGATAGACGGCCATCTCCTGCGGGTGTACAATACCCACCTGCAATCGATCCATCTGGGCTACGATGACTATGACACCATAGAGGAGCTGAGTGAAAACCAGAGCACGAGCTGGCGCAAACTCAAAAATATCCTCCGCAAGATGAAGCGTGCTACTGCGGCCAGGGCGCACCAGGCGCGCACCCTGCAGGAGGCTATAGCCCGCTACCAAGGGCCCAGGGTCCTCTGCGGAGATTTCAATGATGCTCCTGTATCCTATACCTATCACACCATCAGCCGTGGCATGCAGGATGCCTTTGTGGCACGGGGGATGGGATTCGGTAGTTCCTTTGCCACTCGGTTGGGCGTGTACCGCATAGACTTTATGCTCACAGATCCCGCCATAGCTATTCACTCCTGCCGCACCATACACCGGAGGCTGTCTGACCATTACCCTATCGTCGCTACGCTCACACTGCCGGCACAGCCGTAGGTATTTAGCGGCGTGGGGCGCTTTTCATATATTTGAGGTCTATGCCATCAGAACTGAAGATCTATAACACCCTCAGCAGGGAGAAGGAAGTTTTTAAACCGTTGAATGCCCCTTTCGTAGGCCTCTATGCCTGCGGCCCTACAGTATATAATGAAGTACACCTGGGCAACCTCAGGACCTTTACCACCTTTGACGTAGTATACAGGTATCTCACACACCTGGGATACAAGGTCCGCTACGTGCGCAATATCACCGATGCCGGCCACCTCACAGATGATGGAGATGAGGGAGATAGCAAGATAGAAGAACGCGCCAAGCTGGAACAGCTCGAGCCGATGGAGATCGTGCAGAAGTATACCACCAGCTTCCACGAGGTCTGCGATATCTTCAATCTCCTGCCGCCAAGCATAGAGCCTACTGCTACCGGTCACATAGTAGAGCAGATCGAAATGGTAAAGCGAATACTCGCCAAAGGGTACGCCTATGAGATCAATGGCTCAGTCTATTTTGATGTAAAGAAATACATGGAGACGCATCCCTATGGCCAGCTCAGCGGCCGCAATGTGGATGACCTCTTAGAGGTGACTCGTGAACTATCGGGCACCAGTGACAAGAAGAACTCATACGACTTTGCCCTCTGGATCAAGACACCGGATAATGCACTGCAGAAATGGCCGTCACCGTGGGGTGAGGGCTGCCCGGGCTGGCACCTGGAGTGCTCTGCCATGAGTGGCAAGTACCTCGGTCATCAGTTTGATATACACGGCGGTGGTATGGACCTGAAGTTTCCCCACCATGAGTGCGAGATAGCACAAGGTGTGGGTGCCGATGGTGTGATACCCGTCAGGTACTGGATGCATGCCAATATGCTCACAGTGAATGGTGAGAAGATGAGCAAGTCCAAAGGAAATTCATTCCTGCCAAAGGAGTTGTTTGCCGGTGAGCACGAGCTGCTGGATAAGGCCTATGCACCGATGGCGGTCAAGTTCTTTATGATGCAGAGCCACTACCGCTCTACGCTTGATTTCTCTAACGGGGCCCTGCAGGCGGCGGAAAAAGGCTACGCCAAGCTGATCAATGCCTACGAAAACTTACAGTCGTTAGTATACAGTGCTCCTGCACAAAAGAACGAAGCCGAGGACAAAGAGGTAAACGACCTCTGCGAGCAGATCTATGACAAGATGAATGACGACTTCAACACTGCCGAGGTCACAGCCGTCCTCTTTGAAATGAGCAAGAAGATAAACTCTTTCAAAGAAGGTCATATCGCTATAGGTAGTATTGGTGAGGCTACTTTCAAAAGGCTGAAAGACACCTTCACCGCCTTTATAAAAGATATACTCGCTATAGATAAAGCCGATGCGCAGAATGATAATACGGCCGATGGCCTGATGGACCTTATCCTCTCGCTGCGCAAGGACGCCCGTGACAAGAAAGACTTTGCCACCTCTGACAAAATACGTGATGCCCTGCTGCAGCTGAGCATACAGGTGAAAGACGGCAAAGAAGGCACTACCTGGAGTAAAAATTAATAACTACTAAAGCTCAACGGAGAGATGACTAGAATATCAGGTATTGCCGTGCTGCTCCTGTTTCTTGCAGCCTGCCATAATCCAAAGAATACTGACAAAACCGCAAGCACACCCGCCGCACCGGCAGAGCCTGCGCTGGTCACTGTGCCTGCCTTCAATGCCGACTCTGCCTATAGCTATGTCAAGGCGCAGGTAGATTTCGGTCCGCGTACTCCCAACTCCGCCGCTCATGACAGATGTGCTATATGGCTGGAGAATAAGCTGAGAAGCTGGGCAGACACAGTATATATACAGAAGTACACAGCCACAGCCTTTGACGGGCTGAAGATGAAATCTACCAATATCATCGCTGCTATCAATCCGCAGGCCACTACGCGCGTCTTTATCAGCTCACACTGGGATACGCGCCCCATAGCTGATGAGGACGACCACGACCGCGACAAACCGATCAATGGTGCAGATGACGGCGGCAGCAGCACCGCCGTAGCTATGGAGATAGCCCGTGCTATTCATCAGCAGCGCCCCGAGATAGGAGTAGACATTATCCTCTTTGATAGTGAGGACTATGGCCAGCCTGATGATAGCAAGCTGCCCAAAATGCAAAACTCCTGGTGTCTCGGCTCGCAGTACTGGGCGTCCCATCCACACGTAGGTGGTTATCGCGCAGACTTCGGTATCAACCTGGACATGGTGGGTACGGCAGACGCGGCATTCCCGAGAGAGGGTGTGTCAGCTACTATGGCTGACTGGGTCAGCCAGTATGTGTGGCATACCGCAGAACGCCTCGGCTACAGCAGCCTCTTTGTCAATCGCATCTTTGGCCAGGTCACAGATGACCACTACTATGTCAATCAGATCATCCACATCCCTACAGTAGATGTGATCCGCTATGGTGAGGATGGATTTGGCCATCACCACCATACGCACAAAGACAATCTGGATCTCATCAGCAAAAACACACTGGATGCAGTAGGCAAAGTGATGATACAAGTGATCTATCAGTACAATAGCGAGAAGAGTACTAAGGCTAAAGGCTGATCATTTCTTTAGAAAATCCTCCATAACGGTCTGGATATATGAGAAGGCCTGTTTCTTGAGCAAGGCACTATCGCAGCCGGCATATTGACTCTTAATCATCTTTCTGCCTGCCAAGTCATACACTACCTCGCAGCTATCTGTGGTGAGACCAAAGCCTTCTGTAAATGTCCAGTAAGCGAAGTGATCACTACATGGCGCAAACAGATCCCTGCTCCAGCTATATGCACTGTGATCATGCCGTGTCTGAGATAGCAGCGTAGCCGTTATATCCTGCTGAGAAACGGTAACCCTTATAGCCTTTCCTCTATATCTATCTGCGATCACATCACCATATAGCAGCAGCGGGATATGATGCATGGCCGATGAATGGTGATCGTCATTCCACGGTACCACATGGCTGTGATCTGCTACGAAAATGAAAAGCGTATTCTTAAACCACGGCTTTGTTTTTGCCTTATTCATAAAGTCTCCCAGGCAGCTATCGGCATAAATCAGAGAGGATGTATAGCCACTTGCATCGCCAGCTATTGTGCCTCCTTGTTTTGCCCCCGGGTAATCGTAGCTGAAGTGTGTACTCTGCGTAAAGAACCCAGAGAAGAACGGCTCATGCATCGTATCCAGCGCACGCTGCAGAATATCAAATGTGTGCTGGTCATGCACGCCCAGCCTCCCACGATAGATAGACGGATCGATATCCTTTTCCTCTATCACCCGGTCAAACTTATTGTGATAGATCAGCGTCCGCAGATTGCCATAGCTGAGCTGCCCACCGAATAAGAATAACGAACGATAGCCATCCTTCTGAAACGGCTCTAACAGCGAGGGTAGCTGATCCACCTTCGCTGTATAGTTGACGATAGAAGAGAGCGGCAAAGCCGGAAACCCCGACAGCACCGCGGTCAGCCCCTGGTCCGACCGCTCACCCGATGCGATACATCTTTTGAAAAGCAAACCCTCTGCCGCCAGCTCATCAAAATGCGGTGTACATGAGTGATCTTTGATGCCGGAGATAGAGTAGCTCAGGTCCGCCGACCACCCCTCAAATATCACCAAGACAATGTTCGGCTTTGTCGTAATCAGTATCTGTTCCGATGAATCACACTTGCTTTGATACAGCGCCGCTACACTTTCTGCTGCTTCTTTATCAGGCATGAAATGATACGGATTGCTCCGACCATACTGCATCCCTGTCAGGATGCTCTGCCCCACATTCCAGAGAGAGTTGACAGTACTCCAGTTCAGCGTAGGGTTAGTAGAGTAGTACGAGTCTCCCGCAGACATCGGTATCTCCTGCACGCCCCCGCGCAGTCCGATGATGAGTATGGGATAAAGCGGTACAATAATGAGTGCCGCCCAGGACTGTTTTATTATCTCATCTACCGGCCGCACTATTCTATTATACAGAAACAAACCTACCACCCATTGCAACAGTATCATGACCACAAAGAGCACAAGTAGCACTGCAGTAGCAGTATGAAAGATCTCCGAAGGATGCTCCAGATAGAGCAGTGCCTTATAGTTTAGCTTCGTGCCCCACTCCTGATACAGACCCGGCTCGGCAGAGGTGATGATCGCATTCACCAGAAGGATGAGCCGCACATACCAGCGCCTTATATGATAGAGAAACTTTGACCTGATCAGGCTCTCGACAGCTACGAGGAATGCCGGTAGAAACAGCAAGTAACAAACAGTCGCGATATCCGTTTTCAATCCATGATAAAAGCTCGACAGGATGGTCCCAAAACTTTCAGCATGAAGCGTCGAAACAGCACCCACCAGAAAGATCACCCTGCTGATAGCAAAGACCAGCAGTAGCAATAGCGAAAGCCTGAGCAGGTACCTGACTGCACTCATCAGGATTTGTACAGGTTATAGTCACGGATGTACTCCCATACTTTATCCGGCAGGAAGTATTGCATGGAGTGCCCCTGGCGGATATGCTCCCTGATGAAAGTGGCTGAGATATCCAGCATCGGCACATTCAGTAGATGCACGGACTTTCTATCCGGGAACGGATTCTCAGCATCACCGCTGCGCCCATACACATAGATGTCATGGTTATTCAGGATCAGCTCGTAGTTCTTCCACTTATGCAGGGACGTCAGGTTGTCACCCCCCATGATCAGGCTAAACTGGTACGCAGGGTGTTTCTCCTTCAGGTGCGTCAGCGTATCTATGGTATACGAGGGCTTTGGCAGCTTGAACTCAATGTCAGAGGCTACAAGGCCATCGTTGCCATCTATGGCCAGCCGCAGCAGGTGCAGCCGGTCATACTCATTCAGCAGGCTTTGCTTTTCCTTAAAGGGGTTTTGAGGCGAGACCACCATCCATACCTTGTCCAGATCAGTCGTCTCCCTGATATAGTTGGCTATGATCAGGTGGCCGGTATGGACCGGATTGAAGGAACCGAAAAAGAGGCCTATTTTCACGCTGGGATACTTATCTGCCTCTAAATTCAATTATAATTTCCAAATTTCAACTTTATCTCCGGCCACCATGCTCATCTCCAGCCCGCAAAACCCACGTATCAAGGCGCTCAAGAAGCTCGACAAAGCTGCTGAGCGCAGGGAGCTGGGCGTCTTTCCCATAGAGGGCATGCGCGAGCTGTGTCTGGCAGATGGCGCTGGCTACGAGATCACACAGCTCTATATCTGCGACGAGCTGCTGAAAGAAACAGACGAGTACAATCTCAGCAAATGCAAGCTGACCGATACTGAGGTCATTCAGATCACTGCAGAGGTCTATGAGTCTGTAGCCTACCGCGGTACTACAGAGGGTGTCATAGCATTGGCCAGGCCCCGGCCACATACATTGGCAGATCTGAAGCTAAAGGACAAACCACTCATACTGGTCATCGAGGGAGTAGAAAAACCCGGCAACCTCGGCGCCATGCTCCGCACCTGCGATGCGGCAGGTGTAGATGCCGTGATAGTGTGCGATACCAAGACAGACGTCTACAATCCAAACGCCGTGCGCTCCAGTGTCGGTACCGTCTTTACCAATCAGATCGCTGTGGCTTCATCAGAAGAGGTCATAGCCTTTCTCGCAGAGAGAAATATCACCTCCTACGCTGCAGAGCTGACCGCCACAGATGCGCATTACCAGAAGGACTTCACATCAGCCACTGCCATCGTAGTAGGTGATGAAGCCACAGGACTCTCACCTCTCTGGATGCAGGCTGCCTCGCAGCATATCAAAATACCCATGCTCGGCCGGATAGACTCGCTCAATGTATCCGTCAGTGCCGCAGTTTTGCTATATGAAGCTCTCCGTCAGCGGCAAAGTGCCCAATAGAGTCTCGAGGCTGCTTTTTTAACGTAACATTCCCTTAAAATGGAGTATTATTAAGGCTCAAATACTCCCGAAATATCTGACATGAAGAAGTTTTTATTCTGTGTGATACTGCTGACCGTTTTTTCATCGGCCTATTCGCAGCGCATTGTAAACCGGATTTACCTGAGGTCATTTACGAAAGGCCAGATAGACTCTGTACTCGGAGCTAATGGTATTCCCAATATTTTCGGGACGGCCTATGATATAGATATATACCGCCTGGTCTACAATACGGTAAATTTCGACAGTACCAATACTACTGCTTCGGGTATGCTGGCCGTGCCGCATAATACTACCTGCCGGTTTCCTCTGGCGGCATATGAGCATGGCACAGTGACTGCCAAACATGATGCCCCGTCATACCTGGGTGGGCAGGAGCCGGTGATAGGCATGGTGATGGCATCTATAGGCTACATAGTCGTAGAGCCTGACTATCTGGGCCTAGGAGATGGGCCGGGCATACATCCCTATCAGCACGACAAGACAGAAGCCAGCGCGTCCATAGACATGCTGCGTTCAGCACGTGAGTTTTGCGACTCGGCAGGCATCAAGCAGAATGGCCAGCTCTTTCTGATGGGCTACTCAGAGGGTGGCCACGCCTGTATGTCTACACACAGGGCCATAGAGCAGAAGCTACAGGGCGAAATGACTGTCACTGCAGCTGTACCTATGTCTGGCGCCTATGACATGTCAGGCGTGATGATCAATAGGATGCTCACCGATACGCCGTACTCTCAGCCGGCCTATCTGGCCTACCTGGTCATATCGTGGAATCCGATCTATCACCTCTGCGATTCCTTCTCCCAGGCGTTTGTGCATCCGTATGACTCTATCCTGCCCATCCTGCTGAGTGGCAACTATGGTACTAATACGGTGAATGATGCCATGCCAAGCATTCCTAAGAGGATATTCACCACTGCTGAGCTGGATACCTTTGTCAATAACCCGAACTCAGTGATGCGGATGGCGCTACGCGACAACGACAACTTTGACTGGGCACCGCAGGCACCTACCAGGGTCTTCTTCTGTAAGGGCGATACCTATGTGCCCTATCAGAACTCCTGTGTGGCCATCAATAAACTGAAGCAAAATGGCTGTGCAGACTGCGATACGATGGATGTCAATCCTGATCTGGACCACGTACCTTGTGCCCAGTTTTCCATCCTGCAGGCCAAGCAATTTTTTGACCGCTACCGCTTTATAGATTGCACCAACGGCATAGACAATATCAGTGAGCAGGCGATCGTATCGGTATATCCTAACCCGGCACACGATAGGTTCAATGTAGAGATCTATCAGGCTGGTGAATTCGCCTCTGCATCTATGTATGATGCCATGGGCAGGCTGGTCAAGACCGAAGCACTCAGCAAGGGCGTCAACGCTATCAGCACAGACGCACTGGCTACGGGTGTTTACCTCGTACGCGTGAGCGACGAGAAAGGACTGAATAAGGTGACAAGAGTCACCGTGACGAAATAGGACGTCCGCCCGCTGCTCATCTGCGGGCTACCTATTTTTGCTATATTCGCCACACTAAAAATTTACAAGATGGATTTCTCTCTCTCAGAAGAGCATAAGATGATACGCAAGGCCGCCAGCGACTTTGCCCAGAATGTATGCAAACCGGGTGTCATAGAGCGCGACTCTGAGCAGACCTGGCCTGCAGAACAGGTCAAGGGTATGGCCGAGCTGGGATTCCTCGGTATGATGGTAGACCCCAAGTACGGCGGTGCCGGCCTCGATACGCTCAGCTATGTGATCGCACTGGAGGAGATATCTAAAATAGACAACTCCTCTTCTGTCCTCATGTCAGTGAATAACTCCCTTGTCTGCTGGGGCCTGGAGAAATTTGGTACAGAGGAGCAAAAGAAGAAATACCTCGAGCCACTGGCCAAAGGTGAGAAGATAGGTGCTTTCTGCCTGTCAGAGCCGGAGGCTGGTAGCGATGCGACCCACCAGCGTACCACTGCGGTAGACATGGGCGACCACTATATCCTGAATGGTACCAAAAACTGGATCACAAACGGTGGCTGCGCTTCTGTTTACCTCGTCATTGCACATACAGATCCATCTAAGGGTTCACGCGGTATCAATGTCCTCATCGTAGAGAAAGGCATGCCCGGATTCGTAGTGGGCAAGAAGGAAGATAAACTCGGTATCCGCTCATCTGACACCCATACGCTCCTTTTCAATGATGTGAAGGTCCCTAAGGAAAACCGCATCGGTGAGGACGGCTTCGGGTTCAAGTTTGCCATGAAGACACTGGCAGGAGGCCGTATCGGTATCGCTGCGCAGGCACTCGGTATAGCCGCAGGCGCTTATGAGCTGGCGGCTGCTTACGCCAAGCAGCGTTCTGCCTTTGGCAAAGAGATCATCAACCATCAGGCTATCGCCTTCAAGCTGGCAGATATGGCTACAGAGATAGAAGCTGCAAGGCTCCTGGTCTACAAAGCTGCTGCGCAGAAAGACGCCGGCGAGAACTACGACCTCTCCAGCTCTATGGCCAAGGTATTTGCCTCTGAGGTAGCTATGAAAACTACCGTAGAGGCTGTACAGATCCACGGCGGTTATGGCTATGTGAAAGAATACCACGTAGAGCGCCTGATGCGCGATGCCAAGATCACCCAGATATACGAAGGTACCTCTGAGGTACAGCGTATCGTGATCTCTCGCAGCATTCTGGCATAAGGCTGATTATCAGCCCGTTTAGGCAGATTTTCGAATGTGATTCTTATCTTTAGCCCTGTCTATGACGAGGGCCTTTATCATCTCTTTTTGTGTGTTAGCTTTTGTGCTGCCTGGCAGCATGATATATGCCGGCACCTATCCTAGCCTCACTATTATCTCGGGTAGCGGCTATAAGTTTCACCTCTATCTGGACGGCCATCAGATCAATAAGCAGGCGGAGTCTGCCATCTGTGTCCGTATGCTGCGGGACCGCTTTTACAGCTGCACTATAGACTTCACCGACAGGACCCAGGATGATGTCACAAAGCGGCACCTGCTGGTCACTGATCCTGACAATCATAATAGCCCCCTGGGTGTGGTCTACAGGACACAAAAGGAGCCTAACGGCAGGCAAAGCCTCGTGCTGGTGGCTCAGAAGCAGTCTGCAGATACCTCTCACCTCAGCATAGCCGCGCATACTACTGTTTATGATTATACACCGGACTCCGCCGGAGCTACGGGCGTGTATGGTACCATTCACGTTGATACAATGTTTGTCACGGCGCTCATCACTGGTGCGAGCGATGATAAAAAAGCCGAAGCCATCCCTGCAGAGCATGTGCCAAAGACTGCCACACTGCGCCCGGATAGTATCTGCAGCAGGCCGATGTCTAACACAGCATTTCAATCGGCTAAAGCTGCTATGAATACCACTTCATTTGACGAGAGTAAGCTGAAGGCTGCCAAGGCTCTGGCTGCGGCCAACTGCTTATCCTCCAGGCAGGTCATGGAGTTGTGTTTCCTTCTTGATTTTGACCAGGCTAAACTGGAACTGGCGAGATATGCCTACCCCTACTGCTATGACAGGCAAAACTATAAGAAGGTAATAGACGTGATACAAGGTGACTCCTACAAAGCTGTGCTGAATGCAATGATCATCAAAGACTACCCAGTCCCCGTCACGATCTATCACTAGGATTTATTGCTCTCTTCAGGCCTCAAAAAATATTTCGACGCTTATTTGGTTTATAAAATAAACTAGTTTACGTTTGCATTACCATTCAAACTAAAACCAATAACAATGACACAAGAAAAACAAATGACACATGAAGAGAGCCTCGAGCTCATACAGTCAATGATCGATACCGCCCGCAATAAAGTGGCAGATGATGGTTTCCACCTTATATTATGGGGTATGCTGGTCATTGCCTGCTGCCTGCTAAACTACTTTCTCTTTCAGGCGGGCTATGGGAATATATCAGGGCTACCGTGGCTCTTCATGCCCGTGGTAGGAGTGCCCGCAGGCATCATCTACGAGCGTAGGTTCAGACGAAGCGCAGGTATACGTACTGTGGTCGATACCAATATCAAATACCTGTGGTGGTCCTATGGCGGGGCGCTCTTCCTCGTACTTTTTTATAGCGACAGCATACAGGTATCACCCGTACCCTATATCCTGATGATCACCGGTATGGTCACCTTTGCCTCCGGCCTCATGCTCCGCTTCCGCCCTATGATGGCCGGTGGTGTCGTGTTCTTCATCCTGACCCTCGCCTGTCTGTGGGTGCAGCCTGTAGACCAACTCCTCCTGGAGGCGCTCGGTGTATTCCTTGGATATATCATACCCGGTATTATCTTGCGCCGACTATCCAAGTCTCAGGCTGATGTTTAAACCGCTGGACCCCCTGCTGCACTCAGAGCTACGGCTCGCTGTGATGTCACTGCTCATCAGTGTGCAGGAGGCCGACTTTTCCTTTCTCAAAGAAAAGACGGGCGCTACGGCAGGCAATCTCAGTGTGCAGCTCAATAAACTGGCAGAGGGTGGCTACATTACCATCGAGAAATCTTTCAAAGGAAACTATCCTCAGACTACCTGCCGTATCACTAAAACAGGTATCAAAGCTTTTGAAGATTATGTCAATGCGCTTAAGTCTTACATAGGCAAAAAGTAGGTGTAAGCCAAAAAAAGTAAAAGCTCTATTTAGTTTTTATATTTGGTATGATTGTTATACTTCCCGGAGTAATAACCAATTCGATCACCAAAATACACCCACAAATGAAAAAGCTTACGCTGCTCATGAGCTGTGTGCTGATCTATAGCGCCACTATGGCGCAGCTGATCAACTCTACGCTCACCATTTTCTCTGAAGAAGGCCACAAATTTTACCTCATCCTGAATGGCACACGGATGAATGACAAACCGGAGACCAATATCCGTCTGCAGAACCTGACGCAGCCGTATTACAACTGCAAGGTGCTCTTTGACGACAAGGCACTGGGCGAGGTCAGCAAAAACTACCTGCCTGTGACCGACCCCGGCAATCAGACTCAATCTATGGACGTGACCTATAAGATCAAATCTGATAAGAATGGAAAACAGGTGCTGCGCTATTTCTCTGCCACACCGGTAGTGATCACCGCTACACCGGTCATACCACCGGATGTGGTAGTGTACAACTATGGTACCACCGTACCGGTGGTGCAAACAACGGTCACTGAGACCACTACCACTACTACAGGTGGCACCGGTGCCAATGTAGGAGTGAATATGGGCGGCGTAGGTATCAATATGAATGTGAATGTAAATGATCCAAACTTTCATAGTCAGCAGACTACCACTACCACCTATACTACCACTACTACTACCTCCTCTACTCCTCCGCCACCTCCGCCTGCCGCCGCGGGCCCATGCAGCTATGCTATGACAGCGGGAGACTACGCTTCGGCTAAGGCATCTATAGAGAAGGCAACATTTGAAGAAACCAAACTCAAGTCTGCAAAGTCCATCATCTCTAATAACTGTATGTACGCTGACCAGATCAGGACTATCTGCAGGCTCTTTACCTTTGAGGCCTCAAAGCTTGACTTTGCCAAATTTGCCTACAAGTACTGCTTTGACAAGAACAATTATTTCAAGATAAATGATGTGTTTGACTTCGATGCCAGCCGCGATGAGCTGAGCACTTTTACGGCACAATAATACGCAAGAAGATATCTAATCAATCAGGCTTGCCGGGACTGGCAGCCCTGATTTGTTTTAGTGACATACCTATGACAATCTATTTATAGGGATAGTTATCTTTAAGCATGAACTGGAAATTATTTACTCTCTTTTTGTTGTTACCCTTTTTGGCCGTGGGCCAGGTATGGGCGCCCATAGGTGCTAAATGGACCTATAATCAAAACACTGTCAACCCTTACTATACTACTTACACTACATTTGAGTCTGTCTCTGACACTGTGATAGGAGCGCAAAGCTGTCGCGTCATCAAAGAGACAGAGCGCACCAGTCCCTCTGATTCTAATGAGACCTTATATTTTATGTATTCAGATAGCGCTTACGTCTATAACTGGCATGTCTCCTCCTGGTGCCCCTTGTACATGTTTGGCGCGGTAGGAGATAGTTTTGATGTCAATTGTACAGGTCTTATAGCGCATATACTATCTATAGATACTATCTGGATCAATGGCCATCAGCGGCGGGTTTTCCAATATGATGCCGGTAGTATGGCTATTGATTTTACCGGCACCGTCATTGAGGGCATAGGGCACACTATTAGTATGTTTCCCGGTTATGATAACAGCATCTTTGCCTATCCGCTGAGGTGCTATGAGGATACAACAATAGGTTTATACAAAAGCACCTATAACGGTGAAAGCGGCAATCAGGATTGTGAGGAGGTCATAAACCGGACGGCGATCAGTGTGGTCAAAGAAAACGAGCAAATCACTATTTCTCCCCAGCCGGCCATGAATAGCTGGATAGAAATTGATACCAGAGTCGAAACTGAAGTGACTTTGTTTACGATGATCGGGCAGAAGCTATCAGAGCAAAATATTATTTCTCATGAACGGCTAGACCTGTCGGCCTACCCTGACGGGGAGTATCTCATTTCGCTAAAGCCTGACAACGATGCCGCTCAGGTCAAAAGGATCATAAAGATCACACGATAATATTACGAAGTCAGATTCTCCGGTCTCATTTGAGGGAAGAACAGCACCTCCTGTATCGTAGGCTGGTTGGTCATGAGCATGCAGAGGCGGTCTATACCGATACCGATACCAGCCGTAGGTGGCATGCCATACTCCAGCGCGCGGAGGAAGTCATAGTCTATGAACATCGCCTCATCATCACCACGCTCCATCAGGCGCACCTGCTCCTCAAAGCGGGCTCGCTGGTCCAGCGGGTCATTCAGCTCGCTATAGGCATTGCCTATCTCCTGTCCATTCACCATCAGCTCAAAGCGCTCTACGAGGCCCTCCTTGCTGCGGTGCTTCTTGGTCAGCGGGCTCATCTCTACCGGATAGTCAGTGACGAAGGTCGGCTGTATGAAATTCTTCTCGCACTTGGCGCTGAAGAGCTCGTCTATCAGCTTGCCTTTGCCCATCGTCTTGTCTACCTCCAGGTGCAGTGACTTGCAGACATCATAGATCTGCTCCTCGGTCATGGCGCTCACATCGTGGCCGGTATATTCCTTGATCGCATCATAGATCGTGATCCGCTTGAAGGGCGCCTTGAAGTTGATCTTATTATCACCTACGGTCAGCTCTGTGGTGCCGTGCATACCCGTTGCTACTTTCTCCAGCATCCGCTCGGTGAAGTCCATCATCCAGATATAGTCCTTATACGCCACGTAGAACTCCAGGATCGTAAACTCCGGATTGTGCTTGCGGCTCATACCTTCATTGCGGAAGTTGCGGCTGAACTCATATACAAAGTCAAAGCCACCTACGATCAGTCGCTTCAGGTACAGCTCATTTGCGATACGCAGGTAAAGCTGCGTGTCCAGCGCATTGTGATGCGTGACAAACGGGCGTGCAGCCGCGCCCCCCGGTATGCTCTGCAACACAGGGGTATCTACCTCTACACCACCGTGCTCATTCAGGAAGTCGCGGATGGTCTTCACCATCCTGGTACGCTTCAGGAAGGTGTCCTTCACATCAGGATTGACCACCAGGTCTACATAGCGCTGCCTCCAGCGCAGCTCCGGATCGGTAAAGGCGTCAAACACCTCGCCGTCTTTTTCCTTCACTACCGGCATCGGGCGCAGCGCCTTGCCCAGTACTTTAAATTCCTTTACGCGGATAGATGTCTCGCCGGTCTTGGTCACAAAGGCCTCACCCTTGGCACCGACAAAGTCGCCGAGATCCAGCAGTCCTTTGATCACAGTATTGTAAAGCGTCTTATCCTCGCCCGGGCAGATATTATCTATGGAGATGAAGAGCTGTATGCGCGTCGTATTGTCCAGTATCTTGATGAAGGTCACCTTGCCCTTGGCATTGATGCTCATGATACGGCCGGCTATGCTGATATTCTTATAGCCTTCTACCTCGTGCACGTCCTCGCCGGGATGCGCAGCTTTATATTGCTCCACAGCATCCAGTATCTCTTTGGCAGTCGTATTGACCTCCCACATAGGGGCAGGGTATGGGTCTATGCCCAGCTCTATCAGGCCCTTCAGCTTTTCGCGACGGGCTATCTCCTGATCATTCAGATGCTCACTCATATATGAAAAATTTGGGAGCGTGAATATACTAAATAGACGTGAGACGATAGCCGTGAGACGAGAGACTGATGCAGAGATAAAGAGTTTTTATACTTTCAGTTTAAAATCATCTGTCGTGCTGCTGCAAAACGGCTACCTGCGCAACCTGCTTTTCCTCGATATAGAGACCGTGCCGCGCCTCGGCTCCTGGCACGAGCTGCCCGATGCTGAGAAGGACCTCTGGGCCATCAAGCACGCGACACTGAAGATACCCGACGAGACCGCCGAAGAAGGCTACCTCAGGCGCGCCGGTGTCTACTCCGAGTTTGCCAAAGTGATCTGCCTGTCTATCGGCTTCTTCTGGTATGACCGCGAGGCCAATGCAGATACCTTTCGCCTGCGCTCCATCTATGGTGATGACGAGCAGCAGCTGCTCAGTGATGTCGTGACGCTTTTCAACCGGCACTTTCCCAACCCGGACCGCTTCAAATTCTCCGGGCACAATATCAAAGAGTTTGACATCCCATTCCTCTGCCGCCGTATGGTGATCAATAATCTGAGACTGCCGGCGCTCTTTGACATCTCGGGCAAGAAGCCCTGGGAGACGGAGATGGTAGATACCCTCCAGCTCTGGAAGTTTGGCGACAACAAAAACTACACCTCCCTCAAGCTACTCACGCACGTGCTCGGTATCCCAAGTCCTAAAGAGGACATAGAGGGCAAAGACGTCTGCATGGTCTACTATGAGCAGCAGGGGCTGAAGCGCATCGTAGAGTATTGCCAGCGGACGTCGTGACTGTGGCCAGGCTATTGATGCGGTTCCGCTACGAGCAGGATTTTCTGGAGGATAAGGATGTGATCATCAGTAGCAATACTCAATAGAGAGTCTGCCCGTCATTTCTTCCTTTTCTTCCACTCTTTAGGATCACGCATCAAGTGAGTAATAGCTAGTACCAGAATGGTATCAGATTTTACGGTATAAAATACGCCGAAAGGAAAACGCCTGATGTTCGCCTTTCTTTTGTTGCTATAAATCTTTTGAAATTGTAGTGGATTTCTACTGATGGCGTCGATAGCGGCTTCTACGGACAGAATAAAATCAGATCTAAGTCCTTCTGTTCGATCCTCGTAGTAGTCAAATGCCTCTTTGAGGTCGCCTTCTATTCTGATTCCAAAAATGATCTGGCAGGTCACTTTTTCCTAGAGGTAACCGAGCTTTTGATCTCTTCCCATGATTTCTTAGAGACATTGCCGGCCAAAGCTTCTTTTTCTCTCTCTTCCAGAAGCTGTTTCTGTGCATCGCTCAATGTAGTTGGAGTATCTTCAGCGATGCTGTCCCATATCTCTTCTACCAGAATGATTCTTTCTGCTACACTCAGTGATTTATACTCCTCTTTCAGCATAAAATTGGCTTTACTCAAAATTAAAGCATTTTAATCACTGCACGTAATACTTAATTATTTGCCCAGGGCAGCCATCTACTATGCGTTTGGTGCGTAGAGGTCTTCTGCAAACTTGATATAGTTGCAATCCAGTGGTGGCTTGGCGGTGTAGAGGTGCGGGTGCTTGCGGGCATCGGCGCGGAGCTTGGCCAGGACCTCGTCATCCGTATCCCTGGGGCTGAAATCTTTGTAAGCAGGGTCATTGACGTAGTCCAGCTCGTATTGCTCCTCCGGTGTGAGGGGTTTCGGCGCTTTTTCCTTTTTTGTTTTTGAACCGAGGAGGGGTTTATCTTCAATGAGTTCGGGAAATTCGTGGCGTAGGTGGGATGGCAGTTCGTTTTCGCCTTTGGTGTTATAGCCGTAGTTGTGTTTCAGGATGAAATGGCAAGTGGAGGCGTTCAGCCGCCGGTAGAGGCCGCCGTCTTCGAGTTTGCAGATAAAGATCTGCTCGATGTAGTAGATACGGTCCATGATGTCTTCGTCATGTTCCCATTTCTTTTTCCAGTAGCTCCAGAGCTGCTTGTAGCAGCGGGCTTTGAGCAGCGCCTGGGAGAGGGTGTCGCAGATGGAGAATTCATCAAGGGCGATGGCTTCGATTTTGCCGAGAAACTGTAGTGTCTTCTCATGGGTCCATTTGGAGGCGTTTTGATTGCCGAGTTGTGTGGAGGACATAGGATTTATATTTAGAGTGAATAAAAACACCTCACCTAAATCCTCTCCGAAGGAGAGGACTTTAATACAGCGTGCAAATTGTCTGAAGCAGAATTTTCAGAATCTTATGAATAACTCAGATGAATGCAGAATACAGTTTCTTAAGCAGAATTTTCGGAATGGTTTAAATGATTCAGAATAAAATGTCAAATACGGAATACATTTTGAACCACATAGAACACATAG
This sequence comes from uncultured Chitinophagaceae bacterium, assembly GCA_964537475.1. Classification (GTDB taxonomy): domain Bacteria; phylum Bacteroidota; class Bacteroidia; order Chitinophagales; family LD1; genus UBA1941. The sequence continues at coordinate 66,501 of CAZIBY010000004.1, forward strand.
GTTACATAGAAATGCAGTGATAATTAGGTTCATTTGATTGATGCAAATATCAGTAAAAACGGCGATTTTGTGCCGAGGAATTATTCACAAAATGGGTCGCTTGAATTGGCTTAGAATGATGTGCAGTGCTCGCGCCTACAGGTAGTACTTAAAGTTATTGGCTGTCAGGTGCTTTTCCTTGCTGTAGTAGTCGGGGTCTATTTTCTCTACCAGTGTCCAGAAGCGTGGCGAGTGATCTGCATGCACCAGGTGTGCCAGCTCGTGTATGAGCACATAGTCTATCACCTCGTCCGGGGCGAACATCAGCCGCACCGAGATATTGATATTGCCCTGGGTAGAGCAGCTGCCCCAGTTAGACGTGTTGTACTTCATCCGCACGGAGTTGATGGTCTTGCCAAAGTACTTGCGGTTCAGCTCATGGAGGCGCTCGGATATGATAGGCGTATAGAAGCGTGACAGGCAGCGCGCCACCAGGTAGCTATTGGTGCTGTCCTCAGCCTCCCTGGTGAGGCCGCGACTCAGGTTGATCACTATCTGGTCATTAAAGAGCTTGGCCGAGCTTTTCGGATTGTCGTGATAGAAGATATTGATGCGGAAGGAATGTTTGCCTATCACGAGTATCTCGCCGTTGGTGTATTTGCGCTGGGGGAGGTAGTCCAGCAGTTGCGGGTTTTTGTCCAGCTTGGTCTTAGCCCACTTCAGGAAGTTGTCTATGTGCTTTTTCTTCTCCTCTATAGACTGGTTGGCCGCTATGCGGATCAGTACGCCGTTGGCATTGACCATGATCCGGTTATTAAACCGTTTCTCCTCCTGTATGCGCACCGGCACGATACGGCCATTTACCTCCAGCTCAAAGTTTTCCAGCTTCTTTGGCGCTTCAGGTTTCGGCTTCTTCTCCTCAAACAGATTATCAAACAGTGACAGCAGCATATTTACTCGTCCAAAAGTCGCTAAAAACGGGCTAACGTTTTGGCGCTATTTGTCAACAAAACCTAAAGAGAAACTCCTGACATCATGGTATCTCTGCGAGATTGGCTGTGATAAAATTTATTCTATTTTTGAACGTCTATACATCAAATAGTTAATCATGAACATAAGAATGGAAGAGCCACAAGTACCTGGCAAACCGGATGAACTGATCGAGAAATTTGCCGGAGGTGCCAAGTTTGACAATAAATTTCTGGAGCAGCGCAGGGTATTCCTGTGGGGGCCGGTCACAGATGAATCATCAGAGCGGGTGGTAAACAGGCTCCTGTTTCTCGAGGCCAACGATCCGGGCAAGGACATCTTTTTTTACATCAACTCGCCGGGCGGCGTGGTGACCTCAGGCATGGTGGTGTATGACACTATGAAAATGATCACCTCTCCCGTACATACTATCTGTATGGGCCTGGCTGCCTCTATGGGCTCTATACTGCTCAGTGGCGGTATCAAGGGCAAAAGGCTGATCTGGCCACACGGCAGGGTGATGATACACCAGCCATCTATCGGTGGCATGTACGGTCAGGCTACGGATATCGAGATCACAGCGCGTGAGATAGACAAGACCCGCCTGATGAGCGCGGAGATCCTGGCTGAGAATACCGGCAAAAGTGTAGAGCAGATCCTCGCAGACTTTGACCGTGACTACTGGATGAGCGCCAAGGAGGCTGTGGCATACGGTATAGTAGACGGCATAGCAGACAAGCTGATCTAAACAGATTTGATAATACCCGTAGACCGCAGGTGACGCCGGCATCCAGCCTTTTGTCAGCTGCGGTTTTTTATTTCTTATTTTCACATGAAAAGCAGTATGGCGCTCAACGACCAGAATATAGAGATTGCAAAACTCCAGAAGGATATCATCAGCCGTCTGGGTATCAGCCAGGAGAATGCGATATTCAACTTCAAGCAGAAGAATGATGTGGTCCGCTTTGACCTGGTCACGATCAATCCGAAGCATGAGCAGTCATTCCTTTTTCACACCGTACACGGCACGGACAAGGTAGACGCGCTGCGCAAGATGCTCGAATACATCAATGAGCACTATGCCAAAGAAGGGAGTATGACCATCCAGTGGATCAAGATAGGCGACAATAAGCTCCATACCTCCTACTTCCGCGCCAAGAATATGTACGATGCCCTGGACAAATTCTACTATGAGCGCGACATGAACCAGTACAAGATCTTCTCGATCACACTGAATCCCGTCAGCTAAATAAAAAAGCCCCAGCCTCTCTCGGGAAGAAACCGGGGCGTCAATACAAGTTTATTGGTTACCTCAAAATAGCCCTGCCGCTACCGGCTGTGCCTCTACGGGCTTCACGGCGTCTATGAAGAAGAGGTTGGTATTATAGTCCACTTTCCACTCGCCCACTTCATTTTCGTAGAAAGAGCGGTCCAGCTTTAGCATACAGTGCTGCAGGCATACGGCCTTGCCAAAGATATGCTTCAGGTTCAGGTTGACCGGTACGGCGTGGGGACGCTTGAAGGCATCCATGATCAGGTAGATGATCTCCTGGCCTACCTTGCCGGAGTGCTTCAGCAGCTGGTAGAGGTTTTTCTTATTGGTGATATACTGAGCGAACTCAGTTTTGCCATTGATCTCTATCTCGCCGATTAGCGTGACTTCTTCAGATGTAAAGAACTCTATCTCCGAGAAATGGATCTTATTCCTGACGATGGACGGTTGCTTTTGTTCTATGGCTTTCATCTCGATTAGTTTTAAATGATAACACGAAATAACAAGCACACTACGCAATCAATTTGCGCAGTAAAAAATTTATTTTAATTTTCTTCGGTTCCCGTCCACCTATGTACGACAAGGCAGGTGCCAAAGGCTGGGGAATGTGTACATTACATATGCACATCCCGATGAAACTTTTTTTGAAAACCTGTTTGGATTGATTATATTATAAAGTAGTGCGGTACTGATATAGACGACCACACAGACCAAACCTGACAAGAGATATACAGATATGTCACTCAATAAAGATGCCTTTGCCAGATACCGCCTGATAGACGAGCGTATGCGCAAAAAGCCGGATCCACGACTGGAGGACCTGATCAGATATGTGAGCGAGCATCTGGATAAACCGGTCTCCCGCCGCACCATCCAGCTGGATATACAGGAGATGCGCTACAGCCAGGCGCTGAAGTTCATGGCGCCTATCGTTTTTGACCGCGGGGCGCATAGCTACCGCTACTCAGATGCTACCTATTCTATCAATAACCTGCCCGTGACGGCAGACGACCTGCACGGCCTTGAGTTTGCTATCAGCCTGCTCGACCAGTTCAAGGAGCTGCCGGCCATCAAAGAGTTTGAAGAGGCCATCATGAAGATAGCCGAGACCGTGCGCTTCAATAAGCAATCGCGCGGAGAGGACAAGATCATCCAGTTTGACCGGCCCAATAGCTATCGCGGCATAGAGTACTTTGAGCCGCTGGTGCGCGCTATCCGCGAGCGCCGCAGGGTGAAGCTATCGTACCGCAAGTTTGACGATGAAAAGGCCAAAGAGCACATCATAGAGCCATACGTGCTACGTGAGTCTAAGGGGCGCTTTTACCTGCTGGGCAATGTGAACGAAGGCAAAGTAGCGAAGGTGAAGACGTATGCATTTGACCGCTTCGCCGGCCTGCAGGTCACGGAAAAAACCTTTGATGGCAAAGCCTTTGACAGTGAGAAGTACTTTCAGAATGTATACGGCATCTCTGAGGGTGCCGGCAAGGCTGAGACAGTGGTCCTGGCCTTCACACCTGTACAGGCCAAATACATCCAGTCGCAGCCGCTGCACCACTCACAGCAGGTAGTAAAGGAGACGAAAACAGAGACACATATCAGCCTCAGTGTGATGATCAATCATGAACTGGTGAGCCAGCTGCTCAGCTATGGCGCCAATGTGCGCGTGCTGCGCCCGGCATCGCTGGTAGAAAAGGTTAAAGCGGAGTTAAAAAAATCTCTGGATCAATATCCCTAGATGGAAATATTGTTTAATTTACTCTCAAAATCACCACCATGCCAAACGGAAGAAAAAACAAGCCCATAGCAGGATACCATATCCTGATGCTACTCTCAGCAGTAGATCATAAATTCAGCGTGGCGGAGGACCGCATCATAGCGGAGTATGTAGCAGAGAACTTCCCCATACCAGTGAGCCTGGATAAGGAGCTAGAGTATATCAGCGCGCTGAAAGAGGAGGACTACATGCTGCACTTCCAGAAGTGCATGGATGATTTCTACGAAGACTCTACGGATGAAGAGCGCCTGCACCTCATCGATTTTGCTATCAAGCTGACCAAAGCTACCCGACCTATCACCAAAGAAGAAAATATCTACCTCAGCGAACTCTACAATGAATGGACTGAGACGGTAGAATAAACCATCATACATGCACCGGCTGAGAACTGCCATACTCCTGCTGACCCTCTCAGCATCGCCGGCGCTATATGCCCAGACTAAAAGTACGTCTGCCACTATCAAGGGCACCACAAAGATCAATAGTGAGATATACATCCCCCTGCGCGAGCGCGAGGAGGTGCAGGTGATACCTCTGGTAGATACGCTGGACTGTGAGAAGGAATACCTCTTTCGCCTGCGGTTTGCTAGCAAGTACACTTTCTCGGAGCTTTTCTTTGACAAGGGGTTGGCGACGCGGGTAGACTCCTTCCTATCTATCAGGCCGCGCTCGTCCCGCACAGACGGCGTGGATACTGCCACGCTGCGCATCATTGGTTTCTCAAACAATAACCGGATACTATTGTATCACAGGTTTATCCTGCTGCCACATGTCAGGGTGTTTCCCGTTTTGAATCCTAATAAGAATAACAATATCACTGTAGGCCATCTGGCCCTGGAGCGGGATATGATCTACAGCAAGAAGGACTTTCCGGATAAGTGTTCATTTGGCTATGAAGAGAATGGAAGGTTCAACAAGGACAATGTGATCACAGGCATCACCATCTCTCTGGTCAATCGGCACCTGTCCAAAAATTTCTATGTGAAAGGAGATGTACCGACGGAGGAGATGATACGGGAGGTACACAAAGTAGGCAGGGGTACTACCATGTACATACGCCTGGATATCAAAAATGGCCGAAGGGCAAAAAGCGTCTGGACACGCTTCACTCTGGATGACGGCGGGCAGTGATGCTCCTAGAAGTTGATGATCTTAAGGCCTTTGCCCTTGCGTAGTTCCTGGCGGATGATCTTCTGTATCTCCAGATCATCCTCATATGGTGTGATACTGGCCCGCAGGCTCTCCGAATTGACAGGCGTCAGCTCCGGGCAGATGTAGCCCATACCGAGGTAGACGCTGTTCTCGACGCAGATCACGGAGTTCTCATCCGGGCGGCGGCCATCACCTACTATGAAGAAGTTAGAGTTCTTGTACAGGTATTTCCTGACAGCCTTATCGATCTTCTCGTTGTATGATTTTTTGAAATTCTCCCGCTGCTCCGGTTCGGTTATTTTTTTCAGCAGTGAAAACTGTACCTGCAGGTGGCCCTCTACTATGATCTTGTGCAGTACTTTCTGCGCAGTGCCCCGGCTCTGAAATTTCAAAGTGACCTCACCATCCGCAAATTCTATTTTCTCCACACGCAGGTGCTTGAATCCCTCCTGGTCTGTAGTGATAAAGATGGCAGAAGTGAGCTTGTATTCTTTGGGCCGCTTGTTGAATTCGGGCAGCAGTTTCTTGACCTCATGGTAGGCACCGAGGCGCGCCATGAGTTCATTGCCGGTAGGCTGGTAGTCTATCTGTGTGATAGCCTCCTGGGCCCTCTGCCGCTCGGGGAAGCCCTCCGCTTTATTGAAAAATTTGATCACCTCCCTGCGCACATTCTTAGAGGCTTCGATGAATAGGATCTTATCTGTGGCATCTTTGAGGTAGAAATAGCCCGGCTCCTCTGGCAGCTTTTCTATCTCGCCGAGTGTGATATTGGGAGGGAGGATAGACGGATCTATACCGTGGTTCATCTCTATCTCCAGATACTTTTTGGCATTGCTCTGCTTGAGTATGAGGCTGAGCAGCTTGACTGTGGCCTCTACGTCTCCCAGTGCGCGGTGGCGGTTCTCGATGGTGATACCCAGCGACTCACACAGGGAGCCGAGGCTGTAGGACGTAAAGCCCGGCAGTACTTTGCGTGAGAGATTGACAGTGTCGACCTGTTTGCGTACAAAGTCGATACCCAGCCGCTTGTACTCGCTGCGTACCATGCCATAGTCAAACTTGACATTGTGCGCTACAAATATCTTCTCGCGGGTGATCTCCAGTATTTTCTCCTGTATCTCCTCAAAAGAGGGCGCGTGGCGCACCATTTTATCTGTGATACCCGTCAGCTGGGTCACATATTTGTCTATATTGCGATGCGGATTGACCAGTGAGGAATATTGCTCCAGGATATTTTCACCGTCAAAGACTATGACAGCGATCTCTATGATCCTGTCTACAGAGGGGCTGCCCCCGGTGGTCTCGACATCTATGACGGCGTACATCGGGGGGCAAACGTACGGAATAATAAGAACCGTAGACCGTCCGATTGTTAAGATTGGTTGAAAAAAATGTACTTTAGAAGTATTGACTGGACAGTAGGAGCAGTATTGAGAATTTGCGATTTATCTGTTTATCAATGATTTATATTTTTTAAGGTGAATCATAGCCACATATCAAAGCTCCTGGCAGTCCTCGGACTGATATTATGGATACCTGCCGGGCACCTCTGCGCCCAGGCAGATACTAGCCACCGGTCGGTGCAGCGTCAGGTAGACAGCCAGCCGGATTCCACCCGCAATGGGTTTTTTCACGCGGCCCGCTTTCATAGCTCTTTTCATGTCCAGTTTGAGGGTGAGGCGGCGTATATGTTCCGAGAGGTAGGAGCGGTCACGGGTTTTCAGGTGGCCTGGGTCATCAATCACAAGATCTCCATCGGCGCTGCCTTTAGCATCCTGACGTCCAATAATGTGACTGTGAATCAGTATGTCAATAGCAATGCCGCCATAGGCATGACACCTAATAATATCACGCCTCAGCTCATGTCAGCCGGTCTGACGGGAGGCTATATCTTCAGATCGGGCAGGAAGCTCTCCTTTGAGCCGCAACTGGGCCTGGGCTGGGCTTATATCCACTTCACTGATCCGCGTGCGGGATGGGCAGACCCTGCAGCGAGCAAGAGCGAGACATTCACCGGCCACTATGCCTGTATCAGCCCGTCTGTCAGCATGATATGGAATGCTACCAAGGTATTCCGGCCCGGTATAGTAATAGGTGGCAATGCGGTCTTTGGCCAAAACTACCTCGATGTGAAAAGCTATAATGTAGGCTCTGTCTATGGTGGCGTCTTCCTGCGCTTTGGCACTTTCTAAATAAAAAAAGGGCCGGTATCTACCAGCCCTTATATCCTTTAAAAGACACCTCTTATATTTTCTTCAGGTAGACGTCCTTCACCTGTGTGGTAGACTTGGTCAGCTTCACACCAAAGGTCTGCTTATCGAGTACTTTGCCTACAGCAGGATAATCCAGAAAACGCCTCATGAGCATCTTCTTCAGCTCAGGATTGCTGATGGCCATTACATTTTTTGAGATGATACCGCACTGGTCAGATATCTGATCTTTCAGCACTTTGTAATAGTCTACGAGCATTTGCTCGTCTTTGGTAGCGACTTTGTATTTATTGGTCTCCGGGTCGATCTCTATAGATACCGGCGGCTGCTGCTTCACCCAGTCATCAAACTGCATTTTGACATCCCTTAGCGCGTTCAGGTTTTTGCTATTAGCATCTATCGCCTTGATGAGGCCAGCCTGGTCAGTGCCTTGCAGCAGTTCTTTGGCGCTATCCAAATCGAGGTTCATCAGGCTGTACAGGCCGTGATATTTTTTGGCAGCATTGAGGTTGCCTGCCTTGTCATAGATCCTGGACGCAAATCCATAATTCATGACAGAGACGTTTTCCTGTGCCAGTTTTTCGATGGCTTCGGTATTAGCTGTTTTGGTATAAGACTCCACCATTTTCAGGTAGATATTCTGCGCCTCACTCTCCTGGCCCAGTGAGTAAAACTGCTCGGCACATTTCCTCATACCCTCGGTCACCTCGCCGGTAGAGTAGGCATCATATGCTTTGAGGTATTGCTTATTGTCCCATGCCAGATCACCCGCTTTTTTGTAGAGGCCTGAGCGCTTGTACAGTTCAAATGCCTGATTGACGCCTTCTGTAGTTCCTTGCTTCTCATAGTCACGCGCCACCTTGGTCACAGAGGGAGTGTCCTGCGCGCGGAAGTAATAATCTACAGCCTTAGGGTAGTATTTTTCACCACGCTCATAAAACTTATCACCTATGCCTGTAGCGCCGTCCTTTGCTTTACCTGCTTTGGTATAGTCCTTCATGGCTTTGTCGAGCATCTTGGTCTCTTGTTTTTCATCGCCCATGGCCTGCTCTACCCATGCGTCACCTACCTTGCCCAGGCCTTCTGCCTTGCCGGCTTTATCAGCGCTGCCGTACTTCGTCTCAGCCTGCTGCAGCTCTCCATGCTCCAGAAATGCATCTCCCAGTATCACGTTGATCTCTTGCTGCTTGAGGCCCCCTTTCTGAAAGGTCTCCACAGCCTTCTGTATCATTTCATTTTTCTTGGCATTGTCTTTTTGAGAGAAGGCTTCTTTCAGCTTTTCTTTACCTTTTTCTACATCTTTCTGTGCAAAGGCCTCAGTAAAAGCAAATAGCAGCACTATGCAGCAGCATATATGGGTCAGTCTGATATTCATGATTTGGATTTTTTGGTCGTACCAATCTAAAGAGTTTATCTCTAAATCATAATAAACCCATCAAAAAAATTACAAATCCATGGCCTACTTTACCAAACGATAGTAGATAAGTAGCGGCACCTACATACTGCGCCTGTACTGGCCGCCTACCTCGTACAGCGCATGGGTGATCTGGCCCAGGGAGGCATGCTTGACCGTCTCGATCAGCTCGGCAAAGATGTTACCATTGTCCATGGCCACCTGCTGCAGTCTCCTGAGTGCTGTGGCAGAGGTGGCTGCATGGCGCTGCCAGAAAGTATCCAGCGCCCGGATCTGGTACTCCTTCTCCTCTGTGGTAGAGCGGATCACCTCACCGGGTATGATAGTCGGTGAGCCGTTCTTGCTGAGGAAGGTATTGACACCCACTATGGGGTACTCGCCGGTGTGCTTCTGGTGCTCGTAGTACATGGACTCCTCCTGTATCTTATTGCGCTGGTACATCCGCTCCATAGCGCCCAGCACGCCGCCGCGGTCTGTGATACGTTTAAACTCATTCAGCACAGCCTCCTCTACCAGGTCTGTGAGCTCCTCTATCAGGAAGGAGCCCTGATTGGGATTCTCATTTTTAGCAGTGCCCAGCTCGCGGTTTATGATCAGCTGTATAGCCATGGCGCGACGTACACTCTCCTCTGTAGGCGTGGTGATCGCTTCGTCATAGGCATTGGTATGCAGGGAGTTGCAGTTGTCATAGATAGCATACAGCGCCTGCAGCGTGGTACGGATGTCATTGAAATCTATCTCCTGTGCATGCAGGCTGCGGCCCGAGGTCTGGATATGGTACTTCAGCTTTTGCGAGCGGTCGTTACCCTTGTATTTGTACTTGATGGCCTTGGCCCAGATGCGGCGCGCCACGCGGCCTATCACAGAGTACTCAGGGTCCATACCATTGCTGAAGAAGAACGACAGGTTTGGCGCAAAGTCATCTATATGCATGCCCCTGCTCAGGTAGTACTCTACATAGGTGAAGCCATTGGATAAGGTAAATGCAAGCTGAGAAATAGGATTGGCCCCGGCCTCGGCTATGTGATAGCCTGAGATGGACACGGAGTAGAAGTTCCTGACCTTTTGCTCTATGAAATACTGCTGCACATCGCCCATCATCTTTAGCGCAAACTCAGTAGAGAAGATGCAGGTATTCTGCGCCTGGTCCTCCTTCAGTATATCCGCCTGTACGGTACCACGCACGGCAGAGAGGGCTTTGGCCTTCAGCTGCGCGTATACCTCAGCAGGCAGTACCTGATCTCCCGAGACGCCGAGCAGGGAGAGGCCGAGACCGTTATTACCTTCCGGCAGCGGACCATTGTATGCCGGCCTGCCGGTGGCCTTGAATATATCATCCAGCTTCTTCGCTACTTCTTTCTCCAGCCCTTTTTCCTTGATGTATTTCTCACACTCCTGGTCTATGGCGGCATTCATAAAGAACGCAAGGAGCATAGGTGCAGGACCATTGATGGTCATAGATACCGAGGTCTTGGGGTCGCAGAGGTCAAAGCCGCTGTAGAGCTTCTTGGCATCATCTACAGTAGCGATGCTCACACCGCTATTACCCACCTTGCCATAGATATCAGGGCGGTGCGCAGGGTCCTCTCCGTACAACGTCACCGAGTCAAAGGCCGTAGACAGACGGATAGCCGGCTGGCCGAGAGATACGTAGTGGAAGCGCCTGTTGGTCCGCTCCGGGCCACCCTCTCCGGCGAACATCCGCGTAGGGTCTTCACCTTCTCTTTTCAATGGGAATACACCAGCAGTATAGGGAAACTCTCCGGGTACATTCTCCTGTAGCTGCCAGGTCAAAATATCTCCCCAGTCGTGATACTTAGGCAAGTAGACTTTGCGGATAGAGGTGCCAGAGAGGCTTTTATAAGTGAAGGGCAGTTGTATCGTTTTGTCACGCACGCCAAAGGCGAATGTCTCGCCCGAGTATTTCTCTTTGGTGGTATTCCAATTATCGAGGAGAGCCTTGCAGTCAGGGTGGAGGCGGAGTTCCAGCTCTTTGTATTTCTGGCGGAGTTCTGTCAGCATAGGGTCAAAATTAGCCGAAATGCGGAGACTAGGAAAATAGTAGATCGTTTATAGACTTAGCGCTTTCAATACCCTGCTGGCTATACTCATCTCATATCCCTTGCCGATCAGAAAGCGCATCAGTTTCAACCGGTGGTCTTGAGGTGATTTAGATTTGATGGTCGGGTTCTTCTTTTCCGCCAGCCTGAGCGCTGCGGCGTAGTACTCCTCCTGGTCCAGGTCCTGCAGGTAGGGGCGATAGATCGTGTCCTTGATGCCCTTGGCAGATAGTGCCGCACGGATCTTGGCAGCGCCCCATTTTTTGTTATTGAACTTGCTATCTACAAAACCCCTGACGTAGCGTTTCTCATCCAGAAAACCTGACCGCTCCAGCTGGTCTATATAAGGCTGCATCTCGCCTTTAGCGATCTTGAGCGCGATGCACTTTTTGACCACATCAAACCTGCAGCGCTCCTGGTATTCGCAGTAGTGGCAGAGCTTTTCGTATAGGAGTTTGTCGAGCATTGTGCGGGCGGCTGGTCTTAGTTGGCTGGAATACAAAACAACAGGGAATGCCTGATGATCGAAAATAGATAAAGAAAAGGGATTTGTATACTGTGATGACCAGCCATGAGTGAGCCCATCACTACCACCAGCTTAGTCGAACTTACGCTTCTGGAACCACACGTTATTCAGCGTGAAACCAAAGTTGAAGCGATAGTAGTTTTCAGCTATCAGGTTCTTGCCACCCGGTGTGCGTGAGCCGATATCTGCATTGAAGTGAAACCTCGCCGCCTCTCTGTACTGTACCGCCATAGGGATCGGTATAGGCATGCTCAGTCCTACGGTACCGCCATATTCAGATAGCTGTACATTCTGGTAGATCACCTCGCTTTTGCCATAGTAGCCCCCTACCTTGTACTGTACGCGGTCCAGAAACTTCTTGCTATCATAGTTAGGTACGATGCTCGCACCGGCCATCAGGCGCCAGCTATTAGCGAGCTTATTATTATTGAGGTCGTAGGCAAACTGGCTCCAGCCAGCATAGCGGAAATCTGCCCCTACCAGCCACCAGTTCTCATTGCCCACCGTAAAGCCCGCAGAGAAATTATACGGTATCACCATTTTGCTACGCTTCTCAGCATAACTCAGGGGGGTATCTACTATTGTCTGTACATCAGATATATTGATGTAGCGCTCCCACTGGCTGGAGGTACGCGCATTGACTTTCACGTTTGATGAACCTTGCGCACCTACAGTAAAGAACACATCTGTTTTCAGCGTGTTTTGAGTGGTTTTTTTGAGGATACGCTTTTTGTATTGTACACCTACATTGTACATGAAACCACCTACTCTGAGAGAGGTAGCGTTTTGTACATTGAATGCATCGATGGAATCGGTAAAGGCGAAACCACGGGTATAATCGAGCCTGCCAAACAAATAGGCAGCATTGACACCTATCGAGAAACCCTTGATCTGGTAGCCGGTACCGAGATAAAACTGATAGAGCGATCCCTGGCCGGTATAGACCTTATTGGTATCTACATCGTTATTCGTGAAGTTGTAATTCAATATGCTGTAAGGGAGCAGGCCGAAACTCAGGCCCAGCCTGTTGCGCAGCAGCGGCACGCCTATAGCTATGTGATTGACGGCGCCGTTCACCCCGTTGTAGAGGGAGTCTTTGGTCCGCACAGTAGCAGCATCGGCATTGACTCCTATCTCAAAAGTAGTAGAGGTCAGCTCCGAATAGGAGGCTGGGTTATTATGATTGATGTGTATGGGGCTGGAGTAGCCGGTAGCTATACCACCCATGCCTCTCGTCACCGAGAAAACATCAGAGTTGAGGTAGCCGAGGCCATAGCGTGAAAACGGGGAAAACACCTGTGCGTAAGCGGCGCCCGAGGAGCATAAGAGGAGCACCATAACAAGAGCCGAAAAGTATTTACGCATTGTGTAATAAGATATAATTCAATCCCTCCAGTACCATATCAGGGCCGGCAAATATGCCATTTTTAAGATTCTTAACCAAAAAGGCCATGTCGCCGCCGGTCACTGCTACACTGAGTCCGCTATAACGGCGCTCGTACTCTTCTATTGTGCCGCTGACCTCCTGTATCACGCCCTCCAATACGCCGCTGAGGATGGAGCTGGTAGTATCAGTACCTATCAGGCCGTCAAATGCGTCGTGCCGGTAGGCATCCCAGTCTATATAGGGCAGGCGCGAGGTGTAGTGCTGCAGCGCGCGAAAGCGCATGGTGATACCGGGAGAGATAGCACCGCCGCGGTAGCCGGCAGTATCTACCAGATTGTAGGTAATGCAGGTACCTGCTGCTATGACCAGGGCCGGCACGCCTATCGTCTTTTGCGCAGCTACCGCCAGTGTCAGCCTGTCAGCTCCCAGCGTCTCGGGAGTATCGTATAGATTGGCTATGGGCAGGCTGGTGGCAGGAGATAGCAGGTCATAGGGGATATTATATTTTTTTAGCAGATCTGTCACAGGCGTGTGCTCAGACACCGATGCTATAAGGCAGCGGACGGGCATAGGGCCAGCGCTCAGATGCTGCTCCAGCGCCGCGACCCCGGTGCCGGAGTAGCGCATCTGCTCACCCTCAAAGGAGGCAAATTTGATGGCTGTATTGCCTATGTCTGCTACGAGCTGCATACCCCGGCTAAAATACTAGGTTTTGCGGAAAGCGTATCAGGGCAGAAGCCGGCATACAATGCCGCCCGCAGAGGTTCGTTTACATAAGGAGCACTTGTCGCCGTCTTTTTTAATTTTACTCCCATGTATCGATATAACTCCGGCAATAGCCCGATCAATACCAACAGCGCAGTATTTTATCTGATCGTAGCCAATATTGCCCTCTTTGCTTTTACCAATATCCTGCCGGGCATCCTGCCGCTCGGCCCGGGTATGCTGGCTATGCACTATCCGTCTTCAGAGTATTTCCGGCCTTGGCAGATCATCACCTACATGTTCATGCATGCCAATATCGGCCACATTTTCTTCAATATGTTTGGCCTTTATATGTTTGGCGAGATACTGGAGCGCGTCTGGGGGCCAAAGCGTTTTACGGAGTTTTACTTCATGACAGGTTTTGGCGCGCTGGCCATACACACGCTGGTGCAGGCTATCCAGATCTATCAGCTCACGGGCTCCTTTGCTCCGGCCAATCTGCTGGTGATGCCGGGCTCGCAGGCATGGGAGATCATCAATACACCTGTGCTCGGTGCCTCGGGTGCTGTGTTTGGCGTATTGACCGCGTTTGCATTGCTATTTCCCAATACGGAGCTGTACCTCATGTTTGTGCCTATACCTGTCAAAGCTAAATATGCCATAGGTGGCTATGTAGTGTTTGAGCTGCTCAGCGGCGTGAGCAATAGTCCATCAGACAATGTAGCCCACTTTGCGCATCTCGGTGGTGCGCTGTTTGGTTTTATCATCGTGCGGATATGGAACAGGAACCGCAACACGCTTTATTGATCATGCTGAAAAGTTTCTGGGAAGATATTGTGCATCAGTTTCGCATGGGCAGCGTTATCATCAGGCTCATCATTATCTGCATTGCCATTTTTGTCTGCATGGAGACGCTTCATCTCATCCTGTGGGGCAGTCAGCATGAGGCACTATATGCCACCATTTACCATTGGGTAGCACTGCCATACGACCTTAGTGTATTGATCCGCAAGCCATGGACTATTATCTCCTATATGTTTGTGCATGCGGGGGTAGGCCACATTCTATACAATATGCTCTGGTTATATTGGTTTGGCGAGATATACCAGCTATACATGCGCGACCGGAGAGCGCTGGCTGTTTTCATAGGTGGCGGGCTGGCGGGTGCAGCGCTTAGTATCACAGCCTACCATATCCTGCCACCGCTCAAGCCGCTCGTGCCTGAGGCTACGCTGGTAGGTGCATCTGCCGGCATAGAGGCTATTATGTTTGCAGCTACGGCGCTCAATCCGGACCACAGGATACGTTTGTTTTTTATCGGTGAGGTACCTCTCAAGTTCGTAGCATTAGGCATATTCATTTTGAACTATGTCGCTATCACATACGGCAATCCGGGAGGTGAGATAGCCCACATAGGCGGGGCGATCTTTGGTTTCACATATATCAAGTCTCTGCAGTCCGGCAGGGATTGGTTCGCACCACTGGACTGGGTATCCCGCCTCTTCAGCCGGAGCGGCAGGAATATGAAAGCTACCCATGTGAGCAGGGGGACCTCGGTCACGCATCAGGAGCGCCCGTCGTCAGAGCAAAAGCGGCTGGATGAGATACTGGACAAGATATCTAAGTCCGGCTACAGCAGCCTATCCAAAGAAGAAAAGGACTTCCTGTTTAAGTACAGTAATAAGTGATCACGGAGGATCACTGAGCTAATACTTCTTAAATGACACTGCCGTGACCGCAGGTGGTTTGCACAGATGCCTGGGCGTGGTATATTTGCCGTATGTCTATCAAAGTCACAGGTCTCACTAAAGTATATGGCGCCCAGCACGCTGTAGATGATATTTCCTTTGAGGTAAATAAAGGGGAGATACTCGGCTTCCTCGGGCCCAATGGCGCCGGCAAGTCTACGACGATGAAGATACTGACCTGCTTCATCCCGCAGACCACGGGCCAGGCGCTGGTCTGTGGCCGGGATACCACGACTGACTCTATAGAAGTGCGCAAGAAAATAGGCTACCTGCCCGAGAGCAACGCACTCTATTACGATATGTATGTGCAGGAGTACCTCGAGTTTATGGCGGGCCTGCACAAACTGGGAGATAAGACCAAAGAGCGGATAGAGGCGATGATAGAGGCTACCGGCCTCACAGCCGAGCGCCGCAAACTGGTAGGCCAGCTATCCAAAGGCTACAAACAGCGTGTAGGCCTGGCGCAGGCCATGCTGCACGACCCTGAGGTACTGATACTGGACGAGCCGACCTCCGGCCTCGACCCAAACCAACTCATAGAGATACGCGAGCTGATCCGTAGCCTGGGCCGCAATAAGACCGTGATCTTCTCCTCGCATATCATGCAGGAGGTGCAGGCGGTAGCTGACCGGATCATCATCATCAATAAAGGCAAGATCGTAGCCAATGATACTGCCGAGGCACTGCAAAATAAGCTCAATAATGAGATCACTGTCATAGCAGAGTTTAAGCAGAAGGTGGAGCGCGCGCTACTCGGCGAGCTGAAAGGCGTAAAGCACTATGAGGAGATGAAAGATGGCAGGTGGAGCTTCGTATCAGGTGGTCAGGGCGACCTGCGCGAGGAGATATTCCTCTTTGCCAAAAACAAGAACCTGACCCTGCTCGGCCTCGAGCGCGAGCAGTTCTCTCTGGAGGAGGTGTTCAAACAAGTGACGCAGAAGAATTGAAAAAGCAGCATCTCCCGCAGAAGGTATGCGCGGCCTGCGGCAGGCCATTCACCTGGCGCAAAAAGTGGGAGCGCGTATGGGATGAGGTCAAATACTGCAGTGACCGGTGCAGAAAGGCAAAGAAACCTCAGCCCTGATACCTGCCAAAACGCTCCTCGAGTACCTTGTAGCGATAATCAAATATTCCTTCCAGCTTTTTCCGTACGAAGAGTGCGTGTGCTACACTGCCCAGTATGCCCAGCGGTAGTTTGTAGTCCACCACATCCCGCATCTCTATGCCGCCCGGTATCGCTTTAAAGAAGTGCTTGTGATGCCAAAAGGCATAAGGGCCAAAGCGCTGCTCATCTACGAAGTACTCCCCCTCGCGCACATGCGTGATCTCAGTCATCCAGAAAAGCGGAATGCCCAGTATGGGACTGATATAATAGCGGATGATCTGGCCCTCATACATGCGCTCGGCAGGGCTGAGCTGTCGAAAGCTGACATCGGGTGGCGTGATGGCATCCAGATTGTCAGGAGCTGAGAAAAAATCCCAGGCCGTAGGAATATCTATCGGTAGTTTTTGTACGCGGGTAAGAATGTAAGAGCCCATATGATCTAAAACAAGCTCTGGGGTAAGAAGTTCACCTACATCAGTATCATACTGCCCTCACCCAGGGCTGTTTTCAGCTTCTCAGAGTCGAGATGAGTGCTTTTGATATTGATGTAGCGCAGGCCCTGTATGGCGGGTATGGCCGTCAGATTTTTATTGAAGCTGATATCCAGCACATCCAGAGATAGCTGGCTAAACTCATCCTGCAGCTTCGTAAAGTTATTGTAGCTCAGGTCCAGGTTGTTGAGGCTTGCCATTTTGAAGAAGGCGGGAGGGAAGGCCGTGATCAGGTTTTTGGTCAGCACCAGCCGCTTGAGGTGGCTCAGTTTATCTATGTCTTTAGGCAGTTCTTTGATCGTACCGTAACCCAGGTCCAGGTCGGTCAGGTGCGAGAGCTGCAGTAATTCAACCGGGAATGAGTTGATCTTATTGGCTGAGAAATTCAGCTCTGCCAGTGTCGCTATGGTGGCTACTTTTTTCAGCTCCGCAGCAGGTGATGTGAATGGATTGGCATCGAGACGGATGATGACGAGTGATGAGAGGCCTGACATATCTGCCGGCAGTGTGGTCAGTGCATTGTTATTGAGGTAGAGTTTCTTGAGTTTCTTCAGCTTGAAAAGCTGCGGAGGCAGTGCTGTAAATTCATTGTAGGAGAGATCGAGCGACTCCAGGTTGACCAGTCTGGCTATATCCTCCGGTAGCTGCTTCAGATCCTGCCCCTTCAGGCTGAGGCTGGTCACTGCCGGGGCGCTGGCCAGGGCCTGCGGTAGATTGGTATAGACTTTCTCCAGGCTACTCGCGCTGATGCGGACCGCACAGGCAAATAATAAAGCAACGAATAGTAATTTTCTGGCCATGATCTTTCAGATCATACGTGAAAACAGGTATCAATGTTTCACAAGAGATGTCAACATGGGCGGTCTCATGCCGTTAGTTAAAAGAGATCGCCAATTCCTACAATTTGTTTGTTTTGCCCACCGTGAAGTGGATGAGACTCAGCCTTGTGGCCCTTTTATTTCTGACAGTGGTTTGCTCTTGTGGTGATCATACCCAGCCTAAGACTGCCGCGACAGTAGTGCCCGTGTGCAATAGCCCCGAATGCCTGGACTCGCTGAAGGTATCGCAAGGGCTGATGTATCATCGTCTCGATAGTCTCTTCATGCGCAGGCATAGGGCCGGATTTAACGGCAATGTCCTCATCCTGAAAGGTAACAGGGTAATATACAAAGCATGCTTCGGCTACTGCAACTATAAAGACAAGGATACCCTCACTGCCCAGACACCATTTCAGATAGCCTCGTCCAGCAAACCCTTCACTGCCAGTGCGATCCTGCGCCTGGCTGACGAGGGCAAACTCAACCTGACAGATACCCTCGGCAAATTTTTTCCGGGCTTTCCCTATCACCACATCACGGTGGCCATGCTCCTGTCACATCGCAGCGGCCTGGCCAACTACCTCTATTTTGGTGACAAGCTCTGGAAGAGCAAAGAATACCTAACCAATGACGGCCTGATCGGCCTCTTTATGAAGAACCCGAAAATAGAGGGCACCTCAAAGGCAGGCACACATTTCCAGTACAATAATAGCAACTATGCCCTGCTGGCATCTATCGTAGAGCGTGTCACGGGGCAGAAGTTTCCGGAGTATATGAAGGCGACTTTCTTTGAGCCGCTGGGTATGAAGAATACCTGGATACGCGATGTGACCAACGACACCTCAGAGCGCAAGCATGCGATCAGCTACAACTCTCAGTGGCAGGTGCAGCAGGAAGATCCCTACGATGGCATCTATGGAGATAAAAATGTCTTCTCTACGGTAGAGGATATGATGATCTGGGACCATGCCTTCTATGAGCATACCAACCTGAGTGCCGCTATGCAGGAGGAGGCCTATACACCGCGCAGCCTGGAGCACAAGGGCGTGCGCAACTATGGCTATGGCTGGCGCCTGATGAAGCAGCCCGACGGCAGCAGCCTGATCTATCACAATGGCTGGTGGCATGGCAATAACACCGTCTTCTACCGCTACCTGCCCGACACACTGGCGGTCATCATCCTCAGCAACCGCTACAACCGTGGTGTATATGACATCCAGCCGGTATTTAATATCCTGAGCGCGCGCAATGATACTGCCGCGTGGAAGGAAGAGGAATAAGTTCAATCGTTTCTTACCAGTATAGTTAGCAGAACTAAAACCATCCACCATGAAAGAAGACTACTGGAATGTGACAGATGAGCAGGTCATAGAAAAAACCGGAAAGAAAATAACTGAGTGGATGAAGATCCTCAAGGCGTTCAAAGCAGAGGATAAGAAGTCTAATGACGTAGTGGCACACCTCCAGTCGGAGTATGAGGTACCTCGCTACTGGGCTCGTACACTGACCACACGCTATCTCAAAGAGCTGGAAAAATAGAAGCCTCCACGGTGATCCCGCGGAGGCTTCCTACATTTATTAAACAAACAACTTATTGCTGTACTACCTGGCTGCGGGTCGTATTGACTACGCGCCCCACCTGCCCTATGAGCTGAGAGGAGAGGCCGCATTTGGTCGCGCCTGTCACCAGGTCATTGACAAATACATCAAAGTCGTGACTATCCGCTTTGCCGTTCATGCGGGAGTTTTGAGCCGGGTCGTGTGCGGCTGTCATACTCTTGCCGGTATAGGTGAAGTGCTGCGCACCTGTGGCATAGCAGAAGAAGTCAGTCAGGTTCTTGCTCAGAGCCGTCAGGCCACTAGTATTACCAGAGGTCACCTCTGTGAGCAGCACAGTGAAGAAGCCATTGATGGCGGTATCTGCGGCTATCACAAAAATAGTACTGTCTACTACAGAGCGGATGCCGAGGCGGCCCTTCTCTATCATGGTGCCGGGATTGGCGGGGTCATTGACCATCGTAGTGCCGCCCAGTGAGTCATAGAGCGTCTGAGTAGCAGCAGTATCATTTTTCTTGCACGACTGCATGGTAGGAGCGAATGCCAGTACGATCACTGCCAGCAGCAGCGCTGTGATGATACCGGTTTTTGTAGTTGTCTTTTTCATTTGGAGTTGTTTGCGAGAGGTTAGAGAATATGCTTTATAGTACTATATATCTTATAGCTGAGGGAATGATCGCCCACGGGACAGCCGCTCATCATTGCCTTCTGGTCGGGCATGTAGCGCACACCGTTATAGTGCAGCTCAGTGCGGAGGTCGGCGGCTATCCGGTCGGCAGATGCCTTGACAGGGTGGAACGTGAATACTGCGGTCTCCGTTTGTGCATTGCACAATACGTGATCTACTCCCGGCTGCTGCGATAGCCAGCCGGTGATCCGATCTGCATCCTGCTGAGTGATATCTTGTTTAAAGTCAATGCGCGCCATAGCTACCGTAGAGGCATCTGCCTTGGGCCGGGTCACTACCATGATGTGTATCACGAGTGCTGCAGCCAGCAGAAGCGTGGTGCCTCCGAGCGCCAGTAGGGTCCGTTTGATCGTTTTACTTTTCATGTCGACAGCATTTTACAGCCACTTTTGCGACCTATTAACAATTACGACAATTCTGTGACAATTGGATTTCAGGAATGGGTCTTTTCAGCTATGTTTAATGTATAGTATTGATTTACTGTAGAATAAAAGCGTATTGGCGGAAAGCTTTTACAGAAGTGAGTATTCCCCTCGCGGGAATTCAGATTTCTATTATTTTCGCGCAAATTATACGGAATGCCACGTGACACCTCGATCAAGTCTGTCCTCATCATCGGCTCCGGCCCCATCGTTATAGGACAAGCCTGCGAATTTGACTACTCCGGCTCCCAGGCAGCCCGCAGCCTCCGCGAAGAAGGCATAGAAGTCACTCTACTCAACTCCAACCCCGCCACTATCATGACCGACCCTGTGGTAGCAGATCATGTGTACCTGCTGCCTATCAATGTGCAGTCAGTGGTCAAGATACTGGAGGAGCAGAAGATAGACGCTGTGCTGCCTACCATGGGCGGCCAGACCGCGCTCAACCTCTGCATGGAGGCCTACGAGCTGGGCATCTGGGAGAAGTTTAATGTCCGTGTACTCGGTGCAGACTTCAAGGCGATAGAGAAGACGGAAAACCGTGAGGAATACCGCAAGTGGATGCTGGAGCTGGGCATCGGTACCTCTCCTGCCATCACTGCCAACTCCTTCCTGGAGGGCAAAGAAGCTGCTCAAAAGATAGGCTATCCGCTCGTGATCCGCGCCTCGTATACGCTGGGCGGCGCAGGTGGCGGCTTCGTACATACCAAGGAAGAGTTTGACGAGAAGCTGCAGCGCGGCCTCGATGCCTCTCCTACGCACGAGGTCATGATAGAGAAGGCAGTCCTGGGCTGGAAGGAATTTGAGCTGGAGGTGATGAAAGACTCCGTGGGCAACTTCGTAGTGATCTGTACGGTAGAGAACTTTGACCCGATGGGCGTGCATACCGGAGACTCTATCACGGTAGCACCGGCCATGACACTGAGTGATACTGCCTACCAGCGCATGCGCGAATACTCGAAGCGAATGATCACTGACCTCGGCAGTTTTGCCGGAGGCTGTAATATACAGTTTGCCATAGACCCTGTCACTGAGGATATCATCTCCATAGAGATGAATCCGCGTGTATCGCGCTCCTCTGCACTCGCGTCTAAGGCTACCGGCTACCCGATAGCCAAGATCGCCGCCAAGCTGGCCATAGGCTATACGCTCGATGAGCTGAAAAACCAGATCACAAAGACCACGTCTGCCTTCTTTGAGCCGGCGCTGGACTATACGATCGTAAAGATACCGCGCTGGAACTTTGACAAGTTTCTCGGCGCTGATGATAGCCTGGGCCTGCAGATGAAGGCTGTAGGAGAGGTGATGGCCATAGGCCGTAGCTTCCAGGAGGCACTACAGAAGGCCTGCCAGTCACTCGAGAATAACCGCATAGGCCTCGGCGCAGACGGCAAGACCTGGGTGAGCGCAGACAATATGCTGCAGGGTATCAAGGTGCCATCATGGGACCGTATCTTCAGGATATATGACGCGCTGAAGCTCGGCGTGCCTATGAAGACCATACAGGATATCACCCGCATCGACCCGTGGTACCTGCATCAGATCATGGATCTGGTAGAGACCGAGCGCCGGATCCGCAAGATGGACCTGCACGATATAGATGCAGAGCTCATGCTGGAGCTGAAGCAGAAGGGCTACTCTGACCTCCAGATCGCCTACATGACCTCTACTACGGAGGATGAGGTGTATGAGTATCGTGCCAAGCAGCAGAACATCCGCCGCATCTATAAGCTGGTAGATACCTGCTCCGCGGAGTTTCAGGCGCAGACGCCATACTACTACTCCAGCTTTGAGAAAGGAGCGGAGAGCGGCAGCGCCAATGTGCCTACCAATGAGTCTCCATCTACCAATAAGAAGAAAGTGATCGTACTCGGCTCAGGGCCTAACCGTATCGGCCAGGGTATCGAGTTTGACTACTGCTGTGTGCACGGTGTACTGGCTATCAAGGAGGCCGGCTACGAGGCTATCATGCTAAACTGTAATCCCGAGACGGTATCTACAGACTTTGACATAGCCGATAAGCTGTACTTCGAGCCTGTGTTCTGGGAGCACCTGCGCGAGCTGATCGAGCATGAGAAGCCGGAGGGTGTGATCGTGCAGCTAGGCGGCCAGACGGCACTGAAGCTGGCGAAGAACCTGCAGGATGCCGGCATCAAGATCATAGGCACTTCATATGACAGCATGGATATAGCTGAGGACCGCGAGCGCTTTAGCGATATGCTGAAGTCGCTGAATATCCCGTATCCGGAATATGGCGCTGCCAAGAATGCAGAAGATGCACTGGAGGTAGCGCACAAGATCGGCTACCCGGTACTCGTGCGCCCATCCTACGTACTCGGCGGCCAGCGCATGCGTATCGTGATAGATGATGAGGAACTGACCAAGGCGGTACTCAAGATCGTGAAGCACTTCCCTGATAATAACATCCTGATAGACCACTTCCTGGATCGTGCAGAGGAGGCAGAGGTAGATGCGATATTTGACGGAGAAACAGTAGAGATCATGGGCATCATGGAGCACATAGAGCCGGCGGGTATCCACTCCGGTGACTCTAACGCCGTGCTCCCTCCATACAATCTCTCTGAGAAAGTGATCCAGCTCATGCGTGAGTACACCGAGAAGATAGCCCGCGCACTCAATATCCGTGGCCTGATCAATATCCAGTTTGCGATCAAGAATGAGAAGGTGTATGTGATAGAGGCCAATCCTCGCGCATCGCGTACCACGCCATTCATCTGCAAGGCCTACGACATACCATACCTCAACTATGCTACCAAGGTGATGCTGGGTGTAAACAAGATACAGGACTTCACCTATTTCAAGCGCCTGATAGGCTATGCGATCAAGGAGCCGGTATTCTCTTTTGACAAGTTCCCGGGCGTATCACGCGAACTGGGTCCGGAGATGAAGAGCACCGGCGAGGCCATCTACTTTATCAAAGACCTCTACGATCCGCACTTCCGCAATCTGTATAAGAAGAAGAGCATGATGCTGAGTAAGTAAATGGTTTGCTATCCGGTGGTGTAAAATCTTTCCCGTATGGAGATCAATAGTTCTTCCACCTTCGTCCTATCTGGCATAGGGGGCAGTGCAGATATTTCAAACAATTCATTCACGCGGGCGATCCTCTCTTCTGCCTGCTGTAGCAGGTCCTCATACAGAAACTTACCCGCCTTGATCTGCAGCAGATATTCGCGGTTGGGCCGGCGTACTATTACCTTCTGATAGCGTGCTATCTCCTCTGCCATATCCAGCAGGCGGAAGACATGCATCATATTCTTCGCATCGTAGTTCTTACCATGTTCCAGCGTATTCTCATACCGTACCTCATTGCGGTCGTCTACCCACTGCCAGTATTCCCGGTAGGTCTTGCAATACTGAGAATAACTATCTCTGTTGAAATACATCGTAGCCATCGGCTCCATTCCCTTTGCCACCGAGCTTAGTGACACATCATTAGAGTCCTCGTTATACATGATCCCCTTGAGCAGATCCTCTATCGGGCTGTAGTACAGCGCATAAGTATCACGCACGTGCGATATAGCTGTCAGTCCGCATTGCTCCTGCCGCCAATTATTATCTGCGAGCCATTGCAGCAGAGGTACAGACTGATTGCTCACTATTATATGGCAAAAGTGAAGGATCGTCTTGCGCTCTTTCTCCATCGGATTGAGCACTTTCTTATTTAACCCTTTCGCCTTCTTGATCTGTGAGTAGGCATACTTGGCAAAGGAGTCATTGCAGAGACGCGAGAGAAATAGATCTGCCTTCAGCTCAGACAGCAGCGGGTGCCGGTACAATACACAGTCCTCCGGCACACTCAGCAGCTCCAGTATATTGGGATTATTGCGATACAGCAACTCAAACAACCTATGCAGCTCGTAAAACACAATATCATTCGTCTCATTGCTGATCTGCGGCGGGTACTCCAGGCCATAGTATTGCTGGCGCGGTATTATGTACACGCCGCGTATATCTGTGTCAGATGTCGCCGTGGCCAGCCCATAGCTCCGGCTACCGCTGATGCATTCCAGCACTTTTATCTTGCTCAGTCTCAGCTCATCTACCGTCATGCGCAGTATATATCGTTTTGCGGAAAAGCGCATTCAGCGCCGTGCTATCAGTCTCCTTTTTCCTCAGATCTTTAGTAGATATCTTTATCTCATTGATCTTATCCTCCAGGTATTGATTCATCACCACATTAGGTGCATAGTCAAATTTCTCATCTGCCGTCGCTTTGATCCTTAGTAGCTCATCTATCTCAGCATTGATCCGTGCATCGTCCTCCATCTCTCTCAGATAGGAAAACTCCATTGGCGGCACCGTACCGCGCCTGGCTATCCATAGCGCAGCCAGTATGGGCCGGAGTGCATAGAAGTATTTTTTGAGTTTGACCTTCTCACCTTTCAGCGAACCTTCATATGCATTGATGGTCATGCCCAGGTAGTGATGTATCCCGGCCTGCGGAGAGAAGTAATCATTTCCTATTTCATTCAGTTCTTTTAGCAGCGAGGTATGCTCCATATATACTATAGGAGACTGATACCACTCGTAAATGATCGCATTCGTCTTACCTATATAGCGCAGAGCCCTGCGTATATCCCAGCCTCCTATGTCTAGTACGGCATCTACCGGCAGGTCTATGTTTTCTTTGCCATCGTGTATGGAAAGATAGTGATCCGCCGGATGTGCATAGACGAATCGCACATCATAGTCGCTATCAGGAGAGGCAAATCCCCAGGCCCGGCTGCCCGACTCTATTGCAAATAATATTTTAACCTGATTGTTGCGCTCTATACCCGCGAGCTTTTCCAGTATGGTGTCTTTCATATTTTCTTATTGCCATGAATATAGGAAATAAGCCCTAGCACACTAGCTGGTCTTTTTCTCCTGCATATGATCTATGGCCGGTGCATTTGGCCGCGCCATCTTCATATGTTTAATAAGCGATCTGCTGCCTAACCCCTAGATACAGGCATATGGTTTACCCAGGCTAGTATCATTTTGCCGTCTTTTGTCGTGAATCGCTCATAACCAGATATTTATCATTCTTTTTAGTGTGTATCTTTTATAGCTTTGTTAAAACCAATAACCAAGTTATGAAGAGATCCATACTCATCCTCGCCGCGCTGGTAGGCATACTCACCGGCTGCAAGAAAGACAATACGAATAGCAGCTCCTGCGCTACCCATTCGCCGGTAGTGATCGTAGATGGCAGTTTTGACTTTACGCAGCCCGTCACGCTACACTCGTGTACTACCTATTATTTCAACTGGTCCAGCCAGTACTCTATAGAAAACACTCTCACGATAGAGGGCGGTGCCATCCTGAAATTTCCTAATACAGGTACGCCATTTGTACTCCAGGCCAGCGGCAATGGCAAGATCCTCTCCAATGGTACGAAGGACAATCCTGTCATCTTCACCTCAGACAAGGATGATACGCATGGCGGCGATGCCAATGGTGACGGTACTGCTACCACGCCTGCAGCCGGAGATTGGTCCTACATCGTGATCAACTCTCAGGGCAGCCAGTTCAAGTACACGCAGTTCCTCTACAACGGTAGTGGCAATGACCTCGCCCTGTTTGAGATCACTGCCGATGGTATCGTGTTTGACCATTGTACCTTTGCGCACTGCAAGGGAGACGCAGCGATCACGGGCCGCGGTGTGCTCTCGTATAGCGGTGGCGCTACAGTAGCGCCAGTCACTAACTGCGTTTTCTATGATAACGTGAAACCGTGGTCTATCAATGAAGCCACCAGTGTAGACAGCTCGAATACCTTCCACAATCCGGATAATCCGTCTCAGAAGAATACCTATAATGGCATCTTCGTTTCGGAATATTCTACGGGCACCGGTAGCAGCCTGAGCTGGCTGGAAAATGAAGTGCCCTTTGTATTTTACGCTTACTACCACACGCAGTTTATGGATGCTGCTCACAATGCAGCTACCAGCCCGGTCACTGTCACCGTAGGCCCTGGTGTGATCATCAAGTTTGCCTCCTCTAATCCAGGCGACTATGCACCCGGTATTCGTATCCGCAGCGACAACTCACAGATAGCAGGCAAGGACCTGGCCGGAGTTTACTTTACCAGCTACAAGGATGATGCACATGGTGGTGATACGAATGGCGATGGCTCTGCCACCTCGCCTGCGCAGGGAGATTGGGATGGTGTCTATGATGCTGCAGCCCTGATCAATCCGCCTACCTACTACTATAGCTGGGCCAATATCCTTTACGCAGCCAATTAGGGTTCGCCCCCTTCCTGCATGACAAAAGTCATAAGCCCACGGCAAAGTAGTCATGGCATGGGTGCTATCGCCCTTTTAGCTTTGCATCGGTTTTAAACAGATACGGTTAGTTTTGAAAAGAGAGGTCGTAAGATAAGCTACGACCTCTTTTTTATTTTAGAGGAAAGCTATACAGATGAAATATACCTCAGCAGAAGAGGCAATGGCCACAGTGAAGAGTGGGCAGCGCGTATTTATACAGAGTGCGGCAGCGGCACCACAGCTACTCGTAGAGGCGCTCACGGCCCGTCACCCCGAGCTGCGCGGTGTAGAGGTCACACACATGCATACAGAGGGTGCCGCGCCCTATGCGCGGCCCGAGCTGGCAGAGTCCTTTCATGTCAATGCATTTTTTGTGGCCGGCAATATAAGGCCCTACATAGAGCATACAAATGTGCAGTACATTCCGATGTTTCTCAGTGAGATTCCGTTGTACTTCCGCAGTGGCAGGTTTCCCCTGGATGTAGCCCTGATACAGGTCAGTCCTCCTGATGCGCATGGCTTCTGCTCGCTGGGCATCTCTGTAGATATCACGCGGGCTGCCTGTGATGTGGCGCGCACTATCATAGCCCAGGTCAATCCCAATATGCCCCGTACGCTGGGAGATGGCCTCATACATGAGTCCCGCATCAGCGCTGCGGTATGGACGGAGCAGCCTATCATCACAGTAGATGAAGCGCCGCTATCGGAGCGCGAACTGGCTATAGGCCGCTACGTATCAGAGCTGGTGCAGGACGGCGCAACGCTACAGATGGGTATAGGTGGCATACCCAATGCTGCGCTGAGATTTCTGGATGGGCACAAAGACCTCGGCATCCATACGGAGATGTTCTCTGATGGTGTGCTGCCGCTGATAGAGAAGGGAGTGATCAATGGCAGGCTGAAGCGCCACAACAATGGTAAGATAGTTTCCTCCTTTGCGATGGGTAGCAAAAAGCTGTATGACTTCATCAATGACAACCCTATGGTGGCCATGATGGATGTAGCCTATGTGAATGACACCACGGTGATCCGTGGCCATGATAAAATGACCGCGATCAATACCGCTGTAGAGGTAGATATCACCGGGCAGGTCTGCGCAGACTCTATAGGACCGCGCATCTATAGCGGGGTAGGAGGGCAGATGGACTTCATGCGCGGGGCGGCTCTCAGCGAGGGTGGCCGCCCTATCATCGCTATGCCGGCTACTACAGGTGGTGGTATTTCCAAGATCGTACCGACGCTCAAACCCGGAGCGGGTGTGGTCACCACGCGCGCGCATATACACTACGTGGTCACAGAGTATGGCGTGGCAGACCTCTATGGCCGCAATATAGCCCAGCGGGCAAAGGCGCTCATAGATATCTCACACCCGGATCACAGAGCGGAGCTGGAGCGCGCCTCTTATGAGCTGTATGGCAAATGCTGGTAGCCCGTCTAATGGGAGTCCGCCGCAATGATTATCATTGCGGTACCTAAACCACTATGCTGTCACCTCTCTACCGCGACAAGACCAAAGAAGCGCTCACCGTAGCTACCCCTATCATAGCGGGCCAGCTGGGCCAGGTGCTCATGGGTTTTTTTGATACTGTACAGATAGGCGGGCTGGGCCATGAGTACATCGCTGCCTCAGGTTTTGCTAATGGTATCTACTGGATGACGGTGCTGCTCGGTATGGGAGTTCTCTTCTCTGTTTCACCATTGGTCAGTAAGTCTTTTGGCGAGGGCGAGGGCCATCGCAGTATCGGCGTGCTGCGCTCCAGCCTGGTGGTGTCAGGTATATTGACCATTATCTTTATGGCGCTCATATGGGCGCTCACGCTGTATATACCCATGCTAGGCCACAGCGAGACTGATAACGTATTGGCTACAAAGTTCCTCCGCATCGTCAATTTCTCTACGGGCTTCCTCTTCCTCTATACTGCCGGCAAACAATTTCTGGATGGCATGGAGCGCACGCGTATCGGTATGTATGTGACCATCGGCGGCCTGCTCATGAATGTCGTGCTGAACTGGATATTGATCTATGGCCGCTTTGGTGTGCCACAGTTGGGCATAGAGGGTGCAGCTATCGCCACTACTACTTCCCGCGCAGCTATGGCTATAGCCATTATGGTATTCATCTGGCGTGACAGGCAGGTGCTGGACCTGCGCAGGCAGTATGCGGCCTCAGTAGACAAGGTGAAGAGCTTCATCGGGCCGATCCTCCGCATAGGGATTCCTGCGGGCCTTCAGTTCTTTTGGGAGGTAGCAGCCTTTAATGCCGGCCAGATCATGAGCGGCTGGATCAGTACTACGGCAGAGGCGGCACACATGATCGCCATAGGTCTTGCCTCTATTACCTTCATGGTGGCTACCGGCCTGTCTGCGTCGGGCACTATCATGGTTGGTTTCTCATTTGGTGCCAAGGACCGCGAGGGTATGCGCGTGTCCGGTAATACAGTCCTGCTGCTCACTGTAGCTTTTGAGATCGTATTTGCTGTGGGCTTTTTTGCAGGTCATGGGCTTTTGCCGCATCTATACACAGACCACGTAGAGGTGGTGGCTATCGCATCTACGATGATCATATATGCGGCTTTCTTCCAGCTCAGTGACGGGCTGCAGGCTGCTGCTGCGGGTATCCTGCGCGGTATGCAGGATGTGACCTATCCCTCCATCATAGCCTTTGTGTCTTATTGGATGATCATGATACCAGCTTGCTATCTGCTGGCCTTTCCCGCGCATGGGTATGGACTGGACCTGGGCCTGGCAGGTATATGGATAGGATTCATCATAGGCCTCACAGTGGCTGCTATCATGCAGCTCATACGCTTCCGCTGGCTCATACGCCGCGGTGACCTTTTTGACAATATAGATCCCAATAAAAAAGTAGTAGGGCACTAGGTGTCCTCCTATCTAAAGCTTTTTAGCAAAGCTATCGGAGTGTATTTCTATGTCTCTATTGTGTTCTATGTGGTTCAAATTGTATTAAAGTGCTTTCAGCACAGCGGTACTCACTCCAGTTCACCCAGCACAAACTTCCTCAGCAGGTTCAGCGCCGTCACTGACGATATCCTGATATTCTCCATTCTCCGGGGGAAGAACTGAAACGTCTTTGTCACGATCTTATTCCTATCGCCTACGGCGAAACAAACCGTACCAACAGGCTTCTCCGGCGTACCGCCATCGGGCCCCGCTATACCGGATACAGAGACGCCATAGTCAGCCTTGCTTATTTTCAATAAGCCCTCCAGCATTTCGCGCACACACTGCTCGCTCACGGCACCCTGCTGCTCCAGTGTCTCTGGTTTCACACCCAGTATCGTCTGCTTCATGTCATAGGAGTACGTCACCGTAGACCCCTCAAAATACTTAGAGCTGCCCGCTATGCTAGTAACCAGATGCCCAGCATAGCCGCCGGTGCAGCTTTCTGCCAGGGCAAATTTTTTGCCCCGCTCCAGAAAGAGCTTGCCTATCAGCTCCTCCAGCTTGATATCTTCCTCTGCGTAGGCGTATTCCTTCAGGATCGTTTTCATCTCTGTATAGAGCGCGTCTATCTCCGCCTCACCCTCTGCAGTGGTCACCTCGTAGGCAGACAGGCGCAGCTTCAGTATGCCGAGGTCGGGCAGGTAGGCCAGCTTGATATGCTGCGGCAGTTTATTTTCAAATTCATCCAGCAGTTTGGCAGCGCTGGACTCACC
Organism: uncultured Chitinophagaceae bacterium; assembly: GCA_964537475.1. Taxonomy (GTDB): domain Bacteria; phylum Bacteroidota; class Bacteroidia; order Chitinophagales; family LD1; genus UBA1941. Next base: position 96,731 of record CAZIBY010000004.1, read on the forward strand.
TATGCCACATAGCATCAGGTTGCGATGTATGATATGAGGAAACTTAAATTGCGCTACGAGCCTTGGCAGCACATAGTGGGTCACCATATGCTTCATCTCATGCGGCACACCGGGCATAGATACGTAGATGGTACCCGCCTCGTCAAACCACATGCCCGGCGCGGTGCCGCGTTCGTTTGGTACTACCTGACAGTTAGATGGCAGCAGCGCTTGCTTCTTATTAATATCCAATACTTCACGACCACGCTTCGCAAATATCGTTTTCAGGTTTTCAAAAATATCCTCATGAAAGACCTCACCCACCTCAAAGTAGTCACAGAGGGTCTTCTTTGTGATGTCGTCTTTGGTAGGGCCGAGGCCACCGGTGATCAGCACGATCTCTGACTGGCGGGCGGCGCGGCGCAGGCCATCTTTTATGTGATCAGCATTGTCGCTCACTGAGATGATCTCGTGTACTTTGGCGCCTATGCCATTGAGCTGCTGGCCTATCCAGGCGGAGTTGGTATCTACTGTCTGGCCTATGAGTATCTCATCGCCTATGGTGAGTATGGTACAGAGTGGCATACTTTGATTTTTGATTTGTGATTGATGATTGAAGCGACATGGTCGGTGTACAAAGATAGTGTATGCGGTGCTGCCTGCCGCTGTATATTTTATTGGTTTTTGATGGCCGGACCGTGGTTTCTGCCGATTGGCAATATTTTAAAAATAAGTCTACTTTTGCCCGCGCTATGACTCTTACAGTATATAAATCAAAGATACACCGTGCTACGGTGACGCAGGCAGACCTCAACTATATCGGCTCTATCACCATAGATGAGGACCTGATGGATGCTGCCAATATCTATGAGCACGAGCGTGTACAGATAGTGAATGTAAACAACGGCGAGCGCCTGGAGACCTACGTGATCAAGGGCGAGCGCGGCTCGGGTATCATGTGCCTGAATGGTCCTGCTGCCCGCAAGGTATCTCTGGGTGATATCATCATCGTGATCTCCTACTGCCAGGTCACACTGGATGAGTACAAGGCCCACAAACCTGTGACCATCCATGTCAATGCATCTAACCAGGTGACGGACTAAGCACCTGCGCACTCAACCCCTACGCCCATGTCTAAAACCCTCAGCAACGTACTGAAACTCGTCGTATCCCTCGGGCTGGGCATCCTGATCGTGTGGCTCACTACGCGCAAGCTCACTGCACAGGACATAGCAGATATCAGGGGGATCTTCTCCAGAGCAGACTACAAGTGGCTCATACTGGGCCCGCTGATCGGCATGCTGAGCAATGTGGTGCGCGCGGAAAGGTGGAAACTCCTCCTCAACTCTGCCGGCTACTATCCCGCCCGTATGAATGTGGTCAATAGTGTCTACGTAATGTATGCCTTGAATCTTGTCTTCCCACGCCTGGGTGAGGTGACCCGCTGCACGCTGCTATACAAAACAGACAATATACCCGTAGACAAATCTATCGGTACGATGGTGCTGGAGCGTATCGTAGATATGGTCAGTATCCTCCTGGTGGGTGCAGTGCTGCTGCTGTGGCAGTACCAGCTGCTTATCTCGCTTTTCCGCGATAAAATATTGGCCAGCTATGCAGATAGCATCAATAAGCTGACCACTGGCTATTGGGGCATACTGGTCGTCTTTAGCCTCCTGGCTATAGGTTTAGGTGGTTTGTACTTCCTCTACAGGCTGCGTGAGCATCACATTATAGGCAGGGTGTGGCAGTTTCTCGTCGGCATACTGCACGGTTTGGCCTCTATTTTGAAGCTGGACAATCCGCTGTTATTTATCTTCTACTCTGTCATGGTCTGGGTCATGTACTTTCTGATGATATACCTCTGCTTCCGCGCACTGCCGGAGACGGCGCCCCTGTCGGTTTTTGCAGGCATGGCTTGTCTCTTTTTCGGAGGTTTTGCGTTTATCATATCGCCGGGCGGCCTCGGAGCCTACCCTGCTACTATAGGTGCGGTACTGCTGCTATACGGTGTAGCCTTCAATGTTGGCTTTGGCTTCGGCTGGCTCGTGTGGTCGCTCCAGACTGCAGCGGTGATACTTTTTGGAGTAGTTAGCTTTATACTAGTGAGTAGAAATTTTCATTTTCATACCGACAAAACCCAAGTACAATGAACATCATCATACCCATGGCAGGCTGGGGCACACGCCTGAGGCCTCATACGCTCACCATACCTAAACCTATGCTGCCCATAGCCGGCAAGCCGATCGTACAGCGCCTCGTAGAGGACCTGATCAAGTCTACCGACGAGAAGATCGACAATATCGTTTTCATCATCCGTGAGGATTTTGGTGACAAGATCAAAAATCAGCTCCTGGCCCTCTCTGAGACCCTGCAGGTAGCCTGCCACGTACGCTATCAGGAGGAGCCGCTGGGTACGGCCCACGCTATCCTCTGCGCCGGTGACTTCCTGCATGACAAGGTGATCGTAGCCTTTGCCGATACACTCTTCCGCCTCAATTTCAAGCTGAAGGCTGAGAAAGAGGGCATCATCTTTGTACAAAAGGTGGAGGACCCACGTGCCTTTGGTGTAGTGAAGCTGGATAAAGATGGCATCATCACTGATTTTGTAGAAAAGCCGCAAGAGTTTGTATCAGACCTGGCTATCATCGGTATCTATTACTTCCGCGATGGCAAAAAGCTGCGCGAAGAGATGCAGTACCTGATAGATCATGATATCCGTGAGAAGGGCGAATACCAGCTCACCAATGCCATGGAGAATATGAAGCGGAAAGGTGCCCGCTTTGAGCAGGGCACGGTACTGGACTGGCTCGACTGCGGCAATAAGAACGCGACCGTAGATACCAACGCCCAATACCTCGAGTACCTGAGGGGTACCGACCTGGTGCATGCGAGTGCGCAGATCGTCAACTCTGTGGTCATAGAGCCATGCTATATAGCTGAGGGCGTCAGGGTCACCAACTCTGTGATCGGCCCCTATGTCTCTGTGGGAGCGGGTACTGAGATAGAGAACACTGTGATTAGAAAAAGCATCATTCAGGGCAATACTGTTTTGAAAAATAAGTTAATAGAAAACAGCATGGTAGGGAATAATGCTAAATTGGTCGGTAAAATGGACGACCTCAGCATAGGCGACTATGTGGTGATAAACTGATACATGAACGTACTCCTCAGATATATAGCCTGTGGCCTGGTGGTCGCACTCCTGACTACCGGTTGCAAAACAAAAAGCGCCGCTACCAAAGATAGTGCTGCCGATCAGGGCACCAGCCGCCTCACTCCTGCCCAGCGGGATACGGTAGACCGTATCTTTATGGATGCGCAGCGAGCCAAGGCGATAGAGGACTATGATGAGGCCCAGAAGAAGTTTGAGGAGCTCCTGAAAGTGGACCCTAAAAACGCAGATGCCCACTATGAGATGAGCAGCCTCTACTTCAACGCCAATAAATTTGAAGAGGCGCAGACTGAAGCTGAGACAGCCGTCAAGCTCAACCCCAATAACAAATGGTACCTGGAGCAGCTCGCTACGGTACACATGAAGCGCAACAACGCCAAAGACGCTATCAAAGACTATGAGCAGCTGATCAAGCTCAGCCCCGGTGATCCTGACAGCTACTTTGATCTCGGCTATCTCTATCTCCAGACCAATCAGCCTGACCAGGCTATCAAGGCCTATGATCTCTTTGAGAAAAACTATGGCCTGGAGGAGAGCGTAGTGCTGCAAAAGGAGCGCATCTATCTGAAACAAAACAAATTTGACAATGCCGCCGCTGAGGTGCAGAAGCTGATAGACGCCTATCCCGGCGAGGTGCAGTATATGGGCATGCTGGCAGAGCTTTATGCGCTGAATAATAAGAAAGATAAGGCCAACGAGATCTACCAGAAGATCCTGGAGATAGAGCCTGATAATGCACAGGCCCTGCTCGCTACAGCCGACATCAGTGCCGCCAAAGGCGATAGTACGGCGCGCCTGGAGAGCATGAAGAAGATCTTTGCCAATCCCAAGCTGAGCATAGATACCAAGATCAAAATGCTGTATCCATATGTACAGTACTATGACATCAAAAAGGATAAGATAGGCGATGCCTTTGAGCTGGCCAAGATACTGGTAGAGACACACCCCGCAGAGGCGAAAGCATACGCCATACAGGGAGACCTTTACTTCATAGACAAAAAAGACAGCCTCGCGCTGCCCGCCTATCTCAAAGCACTGGACCTGAAGAAGGATGTCTTCACGGTGTGGCAGCAGGTCATGCTGATCTATAACGCTGAGCGCGACTGGACCAAGCTGAACGATATCGCCACACAGGCTATGGAGCTTTTCCCAAATCAGGCGGTCATCTACCTCTTCAAGGGGGGGGCCGAGTTTCAGATGAAGGAATACACCAGGTCTGTCAAGACCTTTACCAAGGCGGAGCGCATGGCTAATGACAATGCGCCGCTGAAAGCACAGATCTTTGCCGATCTGGGGGATGCCTACCATAGCCTAGACAATAACGCCGCCTCTGACAGCGCCTATGAGAAAAGCCTGAAGCTGGACCCGGAGAATGCCTACGTACTAAATAACTACAGCTACTACCTCTCCGTGCGCAAGGAAAACCTCCAGCGTGCCAAGCAGATGTCTGCCTACGCCAATAAGCTGGACCCTGACAATGACTCCTTCCTCGATACGTATGCCTGGATACTCTTCCAGCTAGGCGAGTACACCGAGGCAAAAACCTTTCAGGATCGAGCAGTGCTCAAGAATCCTACCAATCCTACCCTGCTCGAGCACTACGGCGATATCCTCATCCAGCTGGGCGAGAAGGATAAGGCTGTAGAGTACTGGAATAAGGCAAAAGCCGCCGGCTCAGACTCTAAGACGCTGGACAATAAGATCGCTCAGTTGAAGTATATCGAGTAAATGGTTTTTCGGTATCGGGCTTAGTTCCCTGTCGAAGCCCCTGCATAGTGTTTGATGGCAATCTTTGGATAAGCTTTTCCTTATGTTGTCGGTGGTGCTGCGATAAATGCCACAGTAGCTGAAAGCTATTCTTATCTTACAGCTATGAATCAGAGAACCCGCATCCTCACCCTCACTTTTTTCGCAACCGCATTCATAGCTATTTGTGTCATGACCTGCCGTAGCTTTCTCTCAGTAGACCACCCTACAGTGAGGTCTACAGATCTTAAGTGCCACATCTGGCTTTCGCAGCAGCAGCTGTACGTAGATCTGGGAGGCGCCGGCCATATCTCTCAGGTCCGTATCCAGCGTCCGGACGGTATCCTTGTAGCCACCCACCTCGGCTGCGGCACCTCCCAGTGCAACTACAGCATCGCCCACCTCCCCAGCGGTATCTATCATGTCACAGTGCTTTCCACCACAGCTACCTTTGAGTCGGACATAGACTGGCAATCACCTCTGGAAGCCAAGCAATAGTCTTTCTTAGCATAGCTCTATAGTCGCCCCGCAGTCAGACTGAGCGAAAAGCAGACATTGAGTCTACGGTCACCTGCCAGCAGTTCAGATTTTATGCTTCTTGGAGATAAGCCAATCTTTCTGATCGCGATTCCCAGTGAACACATTTGACCATTACGCCATCCAAATAAATCTCCTCAAAAATTTGCGCAGTCAAATGGCTGCATTATATTTGCAGTCAAATAACTGCATGATGGGAACCCGCAGAGATGTATTTCAGGCTATAGCCGACCCCACGCGCAGGGCTATACTGGCCCTAGTAGCGCTGAATGCCATGACGCCCGGTGCCATAGCTGAGCGCTTTGACTCCTCGCGCCAGACTATATCGAAGCACATCAGCATCCTGCAGGAGTGCGACCTGCTCACGCAGCGCCAGTCCGGCCGCGAGATACACTATCACTTTAATGCACAGCGCATGAAGGAGGTAGCAGTGTGGCTGGAGCCATACCGCAAACTATGGGAGGACCGGCTCGATGCGATGGACGACCTGCTGGCAGAGATGCAGGGCCAGAAACCTAAATCAAAAAGGAAATTCAATAAAAAGTAAAACCAACACAAATGGCAAAACCAATGTATCCCTGCATATGGCTGAAGGATCAGGCCAGGGCAGCAGCAGATTTTTACTGCGATATTTTCCCACACTCCAGGATCATAAGCGACTCGGGTCTGGTGGTCATGTTTGAGTTGGATGGCACCACCTTTATGGCGCTCAATACCAACGACAATCCCACCTTCACCGAGACCGTCTCGTTTGTCATACCCTGCGAGGATCAGGAGGAGATCGATCACTACTGGTACTCGCTCACCGCCGATGGCGGCGTAGAGAGCCAGTGCGGCTGGTGCAGTGACCGGTTTGGCCTGTCATGGCAGGTAGTACCTGCTAACCTCGGCCAGCTCATGTCTGACCCGAAGAAAGGCCAAAAGGTCGTACAGGCATTTATGAAGATGAAGAAGTTCGATATCGCCACTTTGGAAAACGTTTAAACCACCTACAGCACAAGCATTACCTAAGATGCTTGTGCTTCTCATTTACACATCATTATGGCAAAGCAAATAGAAGTCACCAAGATACTCCGCTCACCTATAGATATGGCCTGGAGAGTATGGGTCGAGCCGGAACTGGTCAGGCGCTGGTGGGGGCCGAGGCATTTCACCTCACCGGTGGCTATCATGGACTTTCGCGAGGGAGGCAGGTCGCTGGTCAGTATGCAGGCCCCGCCTGAGATGGGCGGCCAGGTGTACTACTCGATATGGAAGTATGTGCGTATTGTACAGCACGTGTCCATTGAGTTTATCCAAAGCCTGGCGGATGCAGATGGTCAGCTGATCAACCCCACTGCAGTCGGTATGCCCGCAGACTTTCCCCGCGATGTGAGGACGGTCGTCACCTTCCGCGCACTATCTGCTACGGAGACAGAGATGACCATCACAGAATACGCAGAGTTTGGCTCCATCAGCCACTTCGCACAGCTAGGCCTCGAGCAGAGCATGGAGAAGATAGCAGCTATCTTCAGCTAGCAGGCAGTAGTCCTGGCTTTAAATCCTCTATGGACTTGCGATCAGCTAAAGCTATGCCGTAAAATATTTGTATCACCAGCTGCCAGCGTGTATCAGACAGCTTACCCCTCGTACTTCTTGAAGATAGCCGCCGCATTGTGACCGCCGAAGCCGAATGTGTTTGACACAGCGGCACGCACGGTGCGGTGCTGGGCCTTGTTCAGCGTCAGGTTCAGGCGCGGGTCTATCTCAGGGTCGAGGTTGAAGTTATTGATCGTAGGAGGTACGATATCATTCTTGATAGCCAGTACGGTAGCGATAGCCTCTATAGCGCCGGCAGCACCCAGCAGGTGCCCCGTCATAGACTTCGTACTGCTGATATTCATCTTGTACGACTGCTCGCCAAAGACCTTCTCTATCGCCTTCAGCTCTGCCACATCACCCAGTGGAGTAGAGGTGCCATGCGTATTGACATAGTCTATCTGGTCAGCACTCATCTCCGCATCCTGCAGCGCAAACTCCATCACCTTGATCACGCCCAGTCCCTCCGGATGTGGTGCAGTGAGGTGGTAGGCATCTGCGGTCAGCGCACCACCGGCCAGCTCGCAGTAGATCTTGGCGCCGCGGGCCAGGGCATGGTCCAGAGACTCCAGTATCAGCGCGCCTGCACCCTCACCGAGTACGAAGCCATCACGGTCTTTGTCATACGGGCGGGAGGCAGTAGCCGGATCATCATTGCGCTCGCTCATGGCCTTCATAGAGCTGAAGCCACCGATACCGCTGTAGGTCACAGCAGCCTCCGAGCCACCGGCCACCATGATGTCGGCTTTATTGAGGCGGATAAAGTTGAATGCGTCTATGAGGGAGATGGTAGACGAGGCACAGGCAGCTACAGCGGCATAGTTGGGGCCGCAGAGGCCGTACTTCATAGAGATATGCCCTGCGGCGATATCTGCTATCATCTTGGGGATAAAAAATGGGTTGAAGCGCGGCGTACCGTCGCCCTTGGCAAAAGCCGTCACCTCCTCTTCAAACACACTGAGCCCGCCGATACCTGACGACCAGATCACTCCGGCGCGGTACTTGTCTATCTTCTCCAGGTCTATAGCCGCATCGGCCATAGCCTCGGCAGCAGCTACCATGGCATACTGGGAGAAGAGGTCCTGCCTCTTGGCCTCCTTGCGGTCCATATGCTTGCTGATGTCAAAGCCCTTGAGCTGACAGGCAATTTTGGTTTTGAGCTTGGTGATATCCAGGTTGGTGATGGTAGCGCATCCGCTTACACCATTGACCAGACCGTCCCAGTAGGCCGGGACGTCAAGGCCTATAGGAGTCAGGGCTCCCAGTCCGGTGACTACTACTCTCCTGAGCGTCATGTAAAGTGGGATTTATTAGGCAGTAGCCGTCTTCTCGAGGTAGGCGATAGCCTGACCTACGGTCGTGATAGTCTCAGCCTGCTCGTCAGGGATAGAGATATTAAACTCCTTCTCAAACTCCATGATCAGCTCTACTGTATCGAGGGAGTCAGCGCCCAGGTCGGTAGTGAAGCTGGCCTCGTTAGTGACCTGGCTTTCTTCTACACCCAGTTTATCTACGATTATCTTTTTTACCCTTTCAGCTATTGTTGCCATGTTTAGTTTGGTTAGATTTTGAGCAGCAAAAATACAATAAAACCTATATTAGGCAAGTTAATTTTGAAGTCTCTGATAGTCAGTCGATTTTGGGGTATTTTGACCCCTTGTTTACATGATAAAAGGTCAGCCAACGGTGTTTTGTAGAAGGTCAACGGATAGTGGGTCATATGATTAATATCAGTGCACAGGCAACGGTCCCCAGTCAAAGAAATGCTGCTATGACGGTCATCCTTAATGGCGATGGGCAGCAGACCATCGTTGATTAACGCTATCTTTGCGCTATGGCCGCCGATAAGAAGATCACATCAGAGCCCGACCGCAACTTCAAACTCATAGGGATAGCCACCCCGGAGCGCGACTACCGCCTGTGCTATATGCTCAGTGAGGCGCTCGACTGGGACCTCGTGCGCCTGCCCAATCATGAGGTAGAGCTCAAAGAGCGCTCGATCAAGATGTCGCTTAGTGTCTTTCGCGGCTTTCACCAGCTCACGGATACTACCTTTTATCTCTTTGCCAACAAGAATATGGGTGAGCTGCTGCTGCCCGAGGCGGGCAACTTTGACTACCTGCTTAAAATGGAGCCGGAGTATAAAGGCACCAAAGACCTGCTCAAAAAGATCAAGCAGATAGATGCCGTGCTCGCAGCCTCGGAGATCATGGTCAAGACACTGAAGAACTACGCCCGCCTGGGCTATGAGGAGCCGGTAGAGAAGCCGGAGATAGAAGTAAAACGTAAAGGAAAATAATGACAGAACTCTGGGACATCTATGATGAAAACGCCAAGCCTACCGGTGAGGTAGTAGAACGTACCGATGCTATACTGCCTGCCGGCAAATACCACATCGTAGTACACATCTGGCTATATAATGACAAAGGCGAAGTGCTGATACAGCAGCGCGCACAGCACGTCCACTGGATGCCCGGCAAATGGGCCACCACCGGCGGCTCACTGATCAGCGGCGAGGACAGCAAAACCGGAGCCGTGAGAGAGGTGCAGGAGGAGCTAGGTATCACGCTGCAGCAGTCTGATCTCAAGTTTATCTCACGCGTCAAGCGCACAAGTGCGCTCACCGACATCTATGTGGCAAAGACCGATGCCACGCTATCTACCATGAAACTGGAAGATGCCGTAGACGCAGTGAAGTACGTGAATGTAATGGACCTGCATGAGATGATAGACTACGGCACCTTCGTAGACTACATGGAGGGCGAGTGCTACACCGCGCAGGTGATGCAGCGGATATTTGACAAGGTAGAGTCAAGATAGCACATCACTACGCAAATCCCTTGCGTACTAAATAGCTATCTTCACCGCCAATAAGATCATGGCAAAATCACGCACCCTATATATCTGTCAGAGTTGTGGCAATCAGAGCCCGAAGTGGCTGGGCAAGTGCCCTGTCTGCGGCGAGTGGAATGCCTACGTAGAAGAGGTCATCAACCGCGAGGAGGAGCGCTCTAAGGAGCGTGGATTCTCTCCAAAGAGTGATGTCGTGCCTGTAGCGCTGCAGCATATCTCGGAGGCGCAGACCGTGCGTCTGGTCACTCATGATACAGAGCTGGACCGTGTGCTGGGCGGTGGCATCGTACCGGGGTCGCTCGTGCTGATAGGTGGTGAACCGGGCATAGGCAAGTCTACCCTCATGCTGCAGCTGGCGGCTAACCTCAGTGGCAAGACGATCCTCTATGTAAGCGGTGAGGAGAGCGACAGACAAATCAAGATGCGCGCGGACCGCATGGGAGTAACCAATAATGATTGCTACGTACTCACCGAGACCAATACGCAATCCATCTTCAAGCATGCACATGAGCTGGAGCCGGACCTGATCATCGTAGACTCTGTGCAGACGCTGCACTCTATCTATATCGAGTCTACACCCGGCAGCATCTCTCAGATACGGGAGTGTACAGGTGAGATGCAGCGCTTTGCCAAGGAGTCGCACATACCGATCTTTCTCATAGGCCATATCACTAAGGATGGCTCGATAGCAGGACCGAAAACTTTGGAGCATATCGTGGATACGGTCTTGCAGTTTGAGGGAGACCGCAACTACACCTACCGCATCCTGCGCACGATCAAAAACCGCTTTGGCTCTACCTCTGAGATAGGCATCTATGAGATGCAGGGCACCGGCCTCCGCCCTGTGCTGAATCCTTCTGAGATACTGCTCACCCATCGTGATGAGCAGCCCAGCGGCATCACTATCGCAGCGATGATAGAGGGTATGCGCCCATTCCTGATAGAGACGCAGGCGCTCGTCACACCGGCCTTCTATGGCACACCGCAGCGCTCAGCCACGGGCTTTGATGTGAAGCGGATGGGCATGCTGCTCGCAGTACTGGAGAAACGTTCGGGATTCCGCTTTGGCACCAAGGATGTGTTCCTAAATATAGCCGGTGGTATGTATGTAGATGATCCGGCCATAGACCTCGCGGTGATCGCAGCCCTGATCTCTTCTTATGAGGACAAAGTTGTGCCCGCCAAGATCGCCTTTGCTGCGGAGGTAGGTCTCAGTGGTGAGATACGCGCAGTGAATCGCATAGAGCAGCGCATAGCCGAGGCAGACAAGCTGGGCTTTGACCAGATCTTTATCTCAAGGTATAGCCACAAAGGAGTGGATAGCTCTAAATTTAAAATAGAGGTGATCAGCATCAGCAAGATAGAGCAATTGGTCGCGCATTTGTTTTAAGACAAGTGCCGGATTATTTTTTTGCTTTCTTGCTTAAGGAAATGCGCTTTTTAAATCCAACTACTAGCTCCGGTTGGAAAAGCACAGATGAACCCTTACCTACATTGCCATAAGGATAATAATACCTGTATCCCTGAACGCCGAAATTGACACCATACGTAAAGAGAAACCCATGAGGCAACTCACGCGTGCCCTGTAGTCCGACTGATCCATATATAAATGGAGGGTGAAAAAGCATAGTAGAGTAGCTGTACTTTACGATGCTGTAGTATCCGGCTTTCACTGCGATGCCTATCGTATTTCCCTTTTTGCTCCAGAGGTCATACTCAAAGTTTGCACCGGCCTTGAAGAGGTGATAGGAGACATTGATCTGAGGTGTCTCATAGGGGGCAGATGATGCGGTGATCATAGGAGGATTAACTCTCACGAAATGCACATACTCGTACCCCAGGTCAATGCCTGCCCGCCATTTGCCTCGGCCAAACTGAATAGGCACAGTAACCGGTACATGATACCCCAGCATCCTGAATTTAAAGTCACCTTTGACGGTAAGATTCCCCTGATCATCTGTAAGGAATACATCCTTTACCGTTGTCCATTGTATGGACGGCCCTGCGCCGGTGTTCAACCCTATGTAGAGGTTGTTTTCTGTTTGTGCATAGAGATATGCCGAAGGCAGGCACATGCTCAATAGTAAAAAGCAAAGTGTTTTCATGGTAATAATATAATAGGTTTATAGATAGCGAAGAAAAAATCCAGCCAGATAACGCGAATCTTAAGATTGTATTGTGAAAATAAAGGCGGTTATTCCTCTGTCTCTATGATCTCATCTGAGGCAGGTGTCTCAGCAGATGCAGGTGTTTCTTCGACCTCTGTGGCAGGCATGATGTCAGAGATGAGCTCAGCCTGAGTGCCGATGGTATTATCATCCTCAGGTGCGATGATGTCTTTCAGCTTAGGCAGCTCCTTAGTGCTATTGATACCAAAGTAATCGAGGAACAGAGGCGTGACACGATAGAGCACCGGTTTGCCCACAGCGTCCTCTACACGGCCTGCTACTTCTATTAGTTCTTTCTCCAGCAGCTTTTGTACAGAGTAGTCAGAGTTGACACCGCGTATGGCTTCGCATTCAGCTTTGGTGATTGGCCCCTTGTAGGCTATGATGGCCAGGGTCTCGATGGCCGCTGTAGAGAGGCGCTTCTTTTCTTTCTGGCCTATGAGGATAGAGACGGTCTTGTGGTAGGCAGGCTTGGAGAAAAACTGGTAGCCACCACCTATCACCCGCAGCTCAAAGGAGAAGAAGTCATCCTTATATTTATTCTCTATCTCCAGCAGTACGCTATCGAGGATGTCCATATTGATCACGGCATCTGCATCGAGCTTTTTGATACACTCTATCAGGTCAGCCTTGGTGACTGCCGTGTCACTGCTGAAGATCAGGGCCTCGATATGTTGATGGAGATTCTCCACGAAAATGCTGGTATTAAGTAATCAGTATTAAGTATTAAGACAGAGCCGAAATACGAACGGTTCAAGCAGCCGGTATTTTATCTTAATACTAAATACTAGCTACTAAATACTAAAAATTAGCCATTCTCCTCCAGGGCTGCGGCACCACCTACGATCTCGAGGATCTCCTTGGTGATGGCTGCCTGGCGCTCGCGGTTATACAGGATCTTCAGCGAGCGGATCAGTTCATTGGCGTTATTGGTCGCAGACTCCATGGCCACCATACGCGCACCATGCTCAGAAGCATTGGTATCGAGCAGCGCCTTGAAGAATTGCGTATTCAGGATCTTAGGTGCCAGCTCCTCCAGCAGGGTCTGCTTGTCAGGCTGGAAGATATATTCGTTCTTGATCTTAGAGCTGGTGCTGCCTGTGTCTTCCTGCTTCTCTACAGGCAGGAAACGCTCTACCATAAAGTCCTGCGTAGCCGCATTGATAAACTTAGCGTAGATCAGCTCTACCACGTCATACTTAGCAGCGAGGAAATCATTGGTGATCTTGGTAGAAACCTCTTGAGAGCTTTCAAAGGTCACACCGTTCATCAGGTTCACATAGTCAGTATTGAGCGTGATCTCTGTAGACCTCTTGAAGGCATCATAGCCTTTCTTGCCTACAAACATCATGGTCACCTTGCCGGCCTTGCGTTGTGCAGCATAGGTCGTATTGAGCAGGCGGGTAGCGGTCTTGATCAGGTTTGAGTTGAATCCGCCACAGAGGCCTTTGTCAGAGGTGATCAGTACGATCAGGATATTCTTTGGCTCGCGCTTTACGTTTACCGCCAGGCCTATGTCCTCGCCCTTGAGCGCATCCATGATATTACCCAGGATATAGTTCAGCTTCTCTGAGTATGGACGCATCATGAGGATACGGTCCTGGGCGCGCTTCAGCTTAGAGGCTGATACCAGCTTCATCGCCTTGGTGATCTGAGAGGTCGTATTGACACTGGCTATGCGCCCGCGTACTTCTTTGAGGTTTGCCATTTGTTAATAATTGCGGCTGCAAAAATAGGATAATCTGCCACTTGTCAAAAGAGGTTTTGCCCTTAAAAGTAGCCACATTCCCGGTTGGCAGCTCTGGTTGCCCGGCAGCTCACAAGGTGCTGAAATTCAATGGCAGTGATCCCCATGACCCTATCTACGTCAAACTCATGTCATCTTTCCCATCATGATTTTTCTTTAGATAGGTAAGGTGATCATTCTAAAAGTGCTCTATAAAACGCCTTCTATAGAAGCATAAATAACTTATTTAATACTATTGAATAAGTAAGTTTTTAAAAATCTGCGCCGATATACAGATCGGGGCTATATAGCTTTGCATCCAGATATTATTCACACAAACTAAAAAATCAACTATGAGAAATCATCACTATTCAAAGCCGGGATACACTGGCCGGTGGCTGGTGTCACTGTTCCTTTTTCTCTGCACGGCGGGATATGGACAGGTGGTCATCACCCCCAATGTAACAGGCACCTGTCACGGGAATGACGGTTCCGTCACTTTTTCCCTGACCGGTGGCCATACCGGTACGCACAACTACAGCCTTTATACCAGTGGCAGCCTTGTGGGCTCTCAGACCACCCCGACCTTCACGGGGCTTTCTACGGGATATTACACCCTAAGACTCGGTGGGGTCGACTCCGGATATCTGAACTTTAATGTAGGGTATCTGATCTCTAGTAACCCTACTGTGACCAATACCACCTGCCCGGCCAATCAAGGCAGCATCGTAACAGCTGCCTCCGGAGGTACAGCTCCCTATACCTATGCCTGGAGCAATGGTGCAGGCAATGTGCCGTCTATATCCAATTTGTCGGGAGGGCGGTACCAGCTCACCGTGACGGACGCTAACTCGTGCAGTGCCGTGATGGATACACAGATATTTGCGACCAGCAGTATAAATGTGACTACTAATGTCACCGGGCCTGTATGCAATCCGACATTTGAAGCAGCGGTCTCGGGGGGTACAGCACCATACACCTATAGCTGGAGCAACGGAGCCCAAACATATAATGCGACAGGTTTGACTAACAATACTTTTTATGTAGTGACCGTCACAGATGCCAATAGCTGTACCGCTATAGCCTCCCGGTACAATAGTTATAACGGCCTCTCGATAGACTCCGCAAACGGCAGCTCAGTGTCCATCATCTCTCCCGGCTGCAACGTCGGCAGCGGATCTATTACCATCCACATACGTACCGGTCAGGCGCCATATACCTGGCACTGGTCAGGCACCGGTTCTACAGATAGTATCGCCTCCGGTCTGTCTGCCGGCACGTACTCCGTGACAGTGACAGATGCCAATGGCTGTACCGGCACACGCTCATACTATCTCATTAGTGCAAACGCTGTATATACCTATGTCTCGTCTGCTGTCAATCCTACATGCGGGGCTACTGACGGCTCTCTGACGGCCTATGCCTATGGTGGTAGCAGTCCTTATACATATTCATGGTCGCCGGGCGGGAGTACTACAGCACAACTGAGCAATCTGGGAACAGGTACCTACACTGTGACCGTCCATGATAATAATGGCTGCTCCGCGACAGCCACCTCTACACTTTATGGTCAGGCAGCTTACTCCGTTCATATGCAGTCTACACCTACAGCCTGTGACACGTCGCTGTATACCGGTACGGCTACAGCGATCATACAAGGTACCGGTGGCACTGCTCCGTATAGCTTCACATGGTACAAATGGTACGTAGGCAGCCCATACGTACTGGGCTCAGGTCAGAGCGTATCCGGTCTGAGCTATCAGACCAGCGTAGCGGTACAGGTGCTGGACGCCAATGGCTGCCTGCCACAAAATAACTCCGATAGTGCTTATATAGGTATGGATCCATCCTGCTTTGATCATATCACCGGCTACCTGTACAATGATGCAAACGGAAACTGCGTACGTGATGCCGGAGAAACAGCAATGACCGGTGCTTATATCGTGGCTAACGGCACAGGTGTCGCTCAATACGGCAGCCCTGACAGTACAGGATTCTATGATGTCTATGTGACACCGGGCAGCTATACAGTACGTGTGCAGCTTACTACGGGGGGAGCGTGCCTTGCGTCTCTCTGCAACAGCAGCTACAGTCACTCATTTACCACTACGGGGCAAACATCCAGCGGCAACGACTTTGGCATCGACCTCGGTGCGCAGACATTTGATCTGGGTGTGCATCCGGGCTGCTCTGCGTCTGTACCGGGCTCTACCAAGGAGTACTGGATCTACTACTACAACTATGGCCTCGTCTCAGCCCCGGGCGCGGTACTATCTTTCACACATGACCCGGACCTGACATTTGTATCGAGCACTCCGGCTAGTACCAGCTATGACAATGCTACACATACTATTACCTGGAACCTGGGCAATTTGAGTCCTACTGTATCCAGCTGGTCACAGGTACGTATGCTATTCAGCACGCCCAATACACTGACACTGGGCTCCTACCTGACCTGCATTGCTCAGATCTCCCCTACACAGGGCGACTGCAACCCGATAGACAACACAGTAAGCATCACCGACGAGGTGCAAGGCTCACATGATCCTAATGAAAAAGAAGTATATCCGTCCGGTCCGCTCACAGCGAGTGATACGGTACTGAACTATACAGTACGTTTCCAAAATGACGGCAATGCCCCTGCGAGTCTCGTAGTGATCAAGGATACCCTCTCGGCAAATGTAGATCCCGCCTCTGTAGTACCGGGTGCATCCAGCCATCCGTACAAGTTTTCGCTCTCCGGACAGGGTCTGCTTACTTTCACATTTGAGAATATAAACCTGCCGGATAGCGTACATGACGAGCCGCATAGCAAGGGCTTTGTAAACTACTCTGTACATACTAAGCCTAACCTGCCTATTGGCACTGAGGTGAGGAATACAGCTAACATCTACTTTGACTTCAACTCTGCTGTCGTGACCAATACTACGGTCAATACACGCTCAGACCTGACAGGTGTACATGACATCTCCGGTAATGGCACTATGCAGGTGAGCGTCACGCCTAATCCTGTGCAGTCACAGGCTGCGGTACACTTCACCGGTGCTACCGGCGATATCAGCTTTGAGCTGATGGATGTGACAGGCAAAAAAGTAATGGAAACTACTACCACCAGAGACCTGACCCTATCCGGTAGCGCATTTGCTGCAGGTATCTACACCTATACGGCCAGAGACCAGGCAGGCCAGATGCGCATAGGTAAAGTAGCGATCACACATTGACAACCACTTTGAAGCGAAAATGTAAAAAGCCCTCCCGTTTCTTCGGGAGGGCTTTCTTATATTATGGAGTAAGAGAAAAGGCAACAGGCAGGGCCCGTTGCCTTAAATCAAACTCCATTTTCTTAGGATTAGTTGATGGTCACAAATTTGTTGGCGCAAGTTTCTTTTACAAAGTAGTAGCTCTTGCCATTGATGGTCTGATGATTGACACGGTATGGCGCGATCTGCAGCAGGCCGGTATTATTAGCGGCAGCTCCTACAGTGGCCATCTCTGCAGCAGAAAAAGTATGAGATGAAGTACCTCCCGGTGCGATGAATGACACATGGCCGCTGCCACCTGATACTACAAATATCACTGAGTCACCACTCACATAGCCGGTAGCAGATAGCGTAAATGCTGCGGAGTGCGACACAGAGGTAGGTGTCTGCACATCATCTATAGTAGGGAAGCTGGACTGGTCAGTATAGCTGAACCCGGTGATGCCATTAGATGTATTGCCGGTCACATTCCAGGCTACTGACGAGTTGAAGTCAAGGCCTGTAGGTGTAGTCTGGCTCGGCTGATAAACGTAATTGTTGCTTTGATTGGTCAGTGCATTGCCATCTACAGTCACATTGCCTGCATCCTGATGGGTGGCAGACAGGCCAAACCAGGCAGCAGCAGTACCGATATTGATCGGCACAGTGATGCCTGCCACAGTTTGAGTAGTGATCACCTTGACAGCAGCCAGTGCACCGTCCGCATTGGATGGCGTGTTTACTGAGGGTGCAGAGTTTCCATTACTGGTCGTGTTGGTCGTGCCTTTATTGCACGAGCTGATGCCTCCCGCTACGATGACAGCAGCGCTGAGGATGAGAAGGGACTTTTTCATTTTGGAGTGATTTAGAGTGAATAATGACACAAAGGTCTTCTTCTGGCACTCTGCTCCCATCCGCACCCTATGGTATTTTGTATCAGTGCTGGCACGGATATGGCTGGCTACGGCTGTCACCGTACCAGCGTCACGACCCACTCCCGGCACCGCACGGGATCAGGTAGTTTGCCCTGTGAGCACATAAGGCAGGTGTAGCTATCAGCAGGCTGTGGTTTGCCTTTGTACGTGCCATCCCACCCAGTATTGATGTCTTTGGATTCATATACCAGCTGCCCCCAGCGATTATATATCCGGATAGTATATCCGTATATAGGGCACAAATGCGGTATGTAGAAAGTATCATTACGGCTATCGCCGTTTGGAGAGAAAGCATCGGGCAATGCTAGCCTGGAGATGCACGTCGTATCCGGACAGCCTGTACATGTGGTATCCGGGCAAGACGGACAGCTGGTATCGCATAGCACGGCTGCTACAGTCACTGAGGCGCTGGCTGAGCACTGACCGTCTTGTGCTGACACCTGATAGGTGCCCGCAGTATGCACCCATATACCTGCGCTATAGGCACTGTGGATGGTACTACCGGTACTCCATACGAGTGTGACGGGCCTGCCACTCAGTGAGTCTATCGTAGCGGTGAGCCGGATACTGTCCGGTATATTGCTACAGATGCTGCCACTATCAGCACTGAGATGCAGGTCTGATATGGCCCGGGACTGTATGGATAAGGAGTCACGGTGCACGCCGCATATGTCCGTAGTAGTAGCTATATAGAGCCCGGGCTGGTGCACAGTGATCTGTGCTGCCACATCACCGGTAGACCACACCGTACCGCTGATGCCTGTACTGACCACCCTGCTGAATGTGTCACAATACACGGTGTCGCTACCCAGGTCAAAGGTAGAGGGGGCTATGGCACGTATCAAAACTTCCGCCGTATCCACACACCCGGATACTGCGCCCGATATCAGAGTGATATGGTGCAGACCTACCATGGGTACGTACATGATATGAATATCTGGATTGGCAGGTACTCCATCTATCTGCCATTCATTCACCACACCTCCCGCTGATATATCATAGAGATCTACCGTATCTCCCAGGCAGACGAGTGTATCAGAAGCGCGTATAGCAGCCACAGGGCAGCCGTGGCAGGTATCTATCACACTCAGGGAGAGGCTACGGCTCACGCCGCAGTCATCATATACTATCATAGCGTAGGTGCCGGGGTGATGCGACGGGAATACTCCGGTATGATCCGTCACCCGTAGCGTGTCCAGCCCCGGTATCTCTACCGTGTAAGGCGGCAAGCCACCTACTATATGAAAATAAAGGCTGTCGGTGCTGGTTGAGTCGCATATATGTACATATGCCGGCGCCAGGCGCGGTATATGGTCACTGATCACATAGATAGACCCCGAGTCCAGCGGACAGATAGAGTCGTAGCTCAGTGCTGGTACCGTCAGGAGCGGTTTTATATATACCTCGTAGTGATAGAGGCCGGAGTCAGGTACGTTCACCGACATAGGAGTCAATACTAGGTTGCTGTAGGCCGCCGTATCTACTACCAGGGAGTCGTTTAGCCATATTTTTAGGGTTAACGACTGAATACACTGGACAAAAGGATAGGCATACTGCACTATTGGCGGCCCATTGCAAGGGGCAAAGCTACTGATGGTAGATACAGGCAGGTTGAGGGCTGGCGTAGTGATCGGTACAGAGCATCCACCTGTAGATATCAGTGTGTAGGCCGCAGAAGGCGTAAGATCGTAAAAGAATTTGTCAAAGTATCCGGGAGAGGAGACTGCGGGTATGGTATCTCCAGCGGCTGATACCAGAGAGTAGCGCTCCGGCGGAGTAGGATTGACACTCACTTCCCATCTGTCATGGCACAGGCTATCTTTCATCGGGGTATAGCAGCCTACGCCCATAGCGGGTAGTGCTATCTGTATGACCAGGGAGTCCGGGCACTCTCCCGCGTGCAGATGGGCCACTACTGTATAGTAGTCGTTTGGCAGTGATGAGAAGAGCCCCGTGTGATTAGATTGAAGGACAGTACCGGTGCCACCCTTTAGCACAAAGGAATCTACCACAGGGATGCCTCCCGGTGAGCCACTATATACTGTAGCCTGGATACTATGACAGTCAGGAGTGGTCAGCTGCATAAAGTCGACGATGGGAGCTATGAATAGTGGTGTACTGGTATCTCTGCCGCAGCTCGTTTGGCTGGAGTGTACCACTACGATCTGGGGCGTCTGGCCTGCAGGCACGTGCTGAAAGATCGTATCCAGATAGGGGCTGCTAGACCAGCCTGCCAATGTCACAGTCTGTACCGGGCTGCAGTTAGTACAGGTCATAGTAGCTGTATCGCCATATTCTACATGGCCGTAAACATTGCCATCATAGGGGCAGTTTGTGACAAACCGTTGTACGGGCCTATCCAGCCTCAAAACTGTAGATACACCACAGGAATCCGTGAGTGTGACACGCAGTGAGTCAGAAGATCCTACGTTTGTGAAGACTCCGCTCTGGTTGCTATAGCTGAGTCCGGTCCTGGTGTTGTAGCAGGTATATGTCACCGGCAGGTTAGCATCAGGAGTGGTCACTTGCAGATATCCTCCGGAAAAATTGACGCAGCTGGTAGTTCCTATGATAGGATAATTGAAATGAGTGACATCTGTAAAAATGTTGCCGCAGGCATCCCTGACCCGCACCCAGTAGATAGCGGGGCATATATGCGTAAATACCGGCGAGCTCTGGTATGGCCCGAAGCCGGCATTAGGCCCGGTGGTAGAGATAGCATACTCATAGGGTGGCACACCGCCCGATGCGGTGCATTGCAGCACAGGAGGCAGTAGCCAGGGCGACATCGGGGTATCTATCAGCATAGTAGGGAAGGTATAGGTACCACCTACCGTGGCAGTAAAAGTGCCCGTAGCGCCGAGGGCATCCCGCACAGTACCTGTATATGTCCCTGCGGCCAGATTGGAGAAGGTATTTTGCCCGGCGGGCAGAGAGTAGGGATAAGTGATGCCCGGCACCACAGGGCCGGAAGTGATGGTGTACGTGTATGGTGCCGTACCTCCTGTGGAGCTGAGTGTCAGGGTGCCGTCATTAAAGCAGATAGAGGTCGTAGTAGCTACCGTGGTGGTGATGGCATGAGAGGAGAGCGTGCGCAGCCATATGATACAAAGTAGCAGAAATAGCCTGCTGCTTATTAAAAATCCGTTACGTTTCATTGATACAATATAAGGTACAAAGCGCTGATATGAAAGTCATATCGGGGGCGGTCACCTTATGTGAAAGAGCCCCGATATGGAATTTGACTGGTCTTTATTCTTCTACTTTCTCCTCTATGGTCATCGTACCTCCCGGAGAGTAATTGGCGGAGATGACATGCAGGAAGCCGCGCTTGCCATTTTTTGAGCATTTGAACTGATAGTACTTAGTAGTATTGAGGTCTGACGCTGCGATACTAATATCCGTCTGGCCGCCGTTCAGCGCCTTGGTGGAGAAGATGCTGCTGATATCAGCGTTGTAGGTAATGTTGGTATAGTCTGCAGGTGTGATGCTGACTACATCTATTGTGGATGTGTTGTAGTTTGATAGTGGCAGTACTCCGACTACATCCTGAAAGAGCTGCACCGCCTGAGGGTCATAGGTGCCGGCGCCAAAGAATGCCATATTAATAAGCGATATATCCTGGCCGGATACTGTCAGTGCAGAATGGTCATAGCAGAAGAGGTCCACGCTGTCAGCCTTAGTCACCGCCTGGCTCATAGTATACGCCTTGCCATTATATAAGTCTATAAAAGCAGTAGGATTTGGTGTCGTACTATCCCGAAACCAGTTTACGGTGAAGGTATTGGTCCGTACGCGTGTCTGAGCCGGAGAGGGACTTTTGCTACAGCTACTGATCAGCAGGAGCAGGCTGCAGGCACTGAGGATTATATATTTCATGGTAGTGGTTTAGGTGTGAAGGTAGTTATTTTGGTCATGCCTGCTCCGCATAAAAAAGCCCCTCTTGCGGAGGGGCTCTGGTATATAGAGGTTGGTGTTGCGATTACTTGCTGAAGTGGAGGGAAACTTCACCGGCCAGAGTGGTCAGTGTCTTTTCTACTTCGTCAGTCAGTGGCTTGGCCAGTGCCTTGAGTGTCTCAGGCATGCGGCTCTCCAGCTGAGAGAGGAATTGTGTTTCAAACTCACGCACCTTGTTTACCGGTACGTTCTTCGCCAGGTTCTTAGTACCTACATAGAGGATCGCTACTTGCTTCTCTACAGAGAATGGCGTGAACTGAGGTTGCTTCAGGATCTCCACGTTGCGGGCACCCTTGTCGAGTACTGCCTTGGTAGCAGCATCGAGGTCAGAGCCAAACTTAGAGAAGGCCTCCAGCTCACGGTACTGAGCCTGGTCGAGCTTCAGGGTACCTGCCACCTTCTTCATTGACTTGATCTGAGCGTTGCCACCTACGCGGCTTACAGAGATACCTACGTTGATGGCCGGGCGGATACCGGAGTTGAAGAGTGTAGACTCGAGGAATATCTGACCATCTGTGATAGAGATCACGTTGGTCGGGATGTATGCAGATACGTCACCAGCCTGTGTCTCGATGATCGGGAGGGCAGTGAGAGATCCACCACCTTTCACCTTGCTCTTGAGAGACTCAGGGAGGTCATTCATGTCCTTTGCGATAGAGTCGTTTGCATTCACCTTGGCCGCACGCTCGAGCAGACGGCTGTGCAGGTAGAATACGTCACCAGGATATGCCTCGCGGCCCGGTGGACGACGGAGCAGCAGGGATACCTCACGGTATGCTACGGCTTGCTTGGAGAGATCATCATATACGATCAGTGCCGGACGGCCTGTATCACGGAAGTACTCGCCGATAGCGCAACCAGCGAATGGTGCGTAGAACTGGAGCGGAGCCGGATCAGCAGCAGAAGCCGAAACTACTACTGTATAATCCATCGCGCCGTTTTCTTCCAGCGTCTTTACGATACGGGCTACGGTAGATGCCTTCTGGCCGCATGCTACATACACGCAGAATACTGGCTCACCCTTAGCGAAGAATTCTTTCTGGTTGATGATGGTATCGATAGCGATAGCCGTCTTGCCTATCTGGCGGTCACCGATGATCAGCTCACGCTGGCCACGGCCGATAGGGATCATCGCGTCGATAGACTTGATACCCGTCTGCAGCGGCTCGTTTACCGGCTGGCGGTAGAGTACACCCGGAGCCTTGCGCTCCAGTGGCATATCATACAGCTCACCATTGATAGGGCCTTTGCCATCTATCGCCTCGCCGAGTGTGTTTACCACACGGCCCAGCAGGCCTTCGCCTACCTTGATAGAAGCGATCACGTTGGTACGCTTTACTGTATCACCTTCCTTGATCTTGTCAGATGGTCCCATGAGTACCACACCTACGTTGTCCTCCTCGAGGTTCAGTACGATGGCCTTGACACCACTGGCCGTAAACTCTACGAGCTCACCTGCGCGGGCATTGGTCAGACCATATACACGAGCGATACCGTCACCTACCTGGAGCACGGTGCCCACTTCTTCGAGTTCTGCAGCGGATTTGAAGTTTGAGAGCTGCTCCCTGAGGATCGCAGAGATCTCGTCCGGCTTTACATCTGCCATATTATTGATATATTAAAGTGTTTGTTAAAAAGCGCCCCGAAAGGCGCTGCAAAAATAAGAGAATAGGGCAGATGTGCAAATGATATTTTAGATGGCCCGTCAGTGTATCCTGATCATAAAGAACAGGGCCGAGGCAAAGCCAACTAAAACGATGGTATTCAATACGGTAGCCTGCCGGTCCTGGCGCTGCCAGCCCGTATAGAGATAGCCCGGAGCCAATAGCAGAAGTGCCGATCCTACAGTGAGCAGCCACATAGCTGTGCGCCCCTGCCATTGCTCTATAGCAAATAGCACAGAAAGGATGAACAGGCTGCCGGTCAGAGCCGCAGCCAGCGGTACCATTTTCTCTGCCCGCGTGCCTAGCTCTGATGCACGGGTGATACCCATCAGGGGTAGAAACACCAGGCTCATGAGCGCCGCACCGGCAAATAGGAAGGCGATTGCGCCGGGCAGTTGGAAAATTTTGAAAATACAGCCTGTGATAAAGGCCGCGGCAGATATGGTGCCACTGGCCAGCATGATCTTTTTCATTGTGTAGTGATTTTTAATGGTTGATAAAAGGATGGCCTGCTCCTCTATCTCGCCCAGATCCCGGTCATAAAACTGCCGGATCGTGCGCCGGTAGACTACCTCAAAGTCATCCGTCTCCTTGAGGTCGCGCTCCAGTATGCAGCAGATATGATCCAGGAGGTTATACTGCAGATCCTCCAGTACGATGCCACCACGTCTGATGTCATCGAGTATGTATTCTATCTGCGCGTCTGTGAGGCGGTACATTCTTATATAGCTTTTAGGTTGGTATCCAGCAGTAGCTGCATGGTCGCTACAAATTCTGCAAACTCTTTCACCTTCTCTTTGCTCTTTGCCTTGCCGCTCGGGCTCAGGCTGTAGTACTTGCGCACGCGTTTGCCTATATATTCTGTCTCGGTGGTCACGAGGCCCTCACTCTCCAGCGCGTGTAGGGTTGGGTACAGCGTACCCTCTGTCATCTGGATACGTTCCTTGGTCAGTTCCTTCACGCGCTGTGTGATCTCATAGCCGTACATCTTCTTATTGTCGGCCAGCAGTTTCAGCACGATGGTTTTGAAGGTCCCCTTGATCAGCTCCGGTGGAAATATCATAGTCTTTGTTTAATACCTAGGGCAATAATACATAAGATTCCGATGTATTTATAAAACTCGGGAAAATATTTTTTAGTGTGCTCAGCAGAATTTTTTCAAATAATTATTTGGAACAATCGTTCTATTATTTATTCCTTTGTATCGGAATGATCGTTCTAAAATAAATTAATCACACTTTACAATCTCAAACAATGAGCAAGTTCAACAACAAGACAGTCGTCATCACCGGCGGCAACTCAGGCATGGGCCTCTCCACAGCCCAGCATTTCCTAGCTGAGGGAGCAGAAGTTTTTATCACCGGCCGTAGCGCTGATAAGCTAAAGCAGGCTGCCGGCCATCTGGGCAATGACCCTAAACTCAAAACAGTGCTCTCCGATATCTCTGATATCAAGACGCTCGACACACTGGTCAAGGCGATAAGCGACAGTGGCAAAAAGGTAGACGTACTCTTCCTCAATGCAGGTATCGCGCTCTTTGCCCCGATAGAGCATACCACAGAGGAGGCCTATGATGCCATGTTTAATACCAATGTAAAAGGGCTTTTCTTCACGCTGCAGAAGCTGATCCCGCATCTGGCCGATGGCGCCTCAGTAGTGCTCAACTCGTCAGTAGTATCAAACGGCGCTATGGCAAACGCCGGCGCCTACGCTGCCACCAAGGCCGCTGTGACATCTATAGGCCGCGTAGCTGCCAATGAGCTCTCTGCCAAAAATATCCGCGTGAACGTAGTGAGCCCCGGCCCTATAGACACACCTATCTTTGACAAATCAGGACTGCCAGATGATGTGAAGGCAGGATTCCGCACTACGCTCGAGACCGCCGTACCTGTGGGCCGCCTGGGCCGCGCCGAGGAGGTAGCCCGTGCGGTAGTGTACCTATCATCACCCGAGGCATCATTTATCACCGGCGCTGACCTGCTGGTAGACGGCGGTATCGGATTGCGCCGCTGATAGGATATCGTATCTTTGCATCAATTATGCCACGGCAGAAAGAGTTTGAACGGGAAGAGGTGCTCGAAAAAGCGCTTGAGGTCTTCTGGTGCAATGGATACAACGGTACGAGCTTCGCAGACCTCACAGAGGGTATGTGTATCAACCGGCAGAGTATCTATGATACCTACGGAGATAAGCATACCCTCTTTGTAGAGGTACTCAATCATTATTCGGAGAAAAATGGCGAAGCGCTCAAAGCGCACTTTGCCCAGGACCTGCCCGTGCGCCAGCTCTTCCGCTCCTACTTTGACAAAGCGATAGCAGCCCAGACCCAGGATAAGAAAAGCAAAGGCTGCCTGATCAATAATGCAGCACTGGAGATGATCCCTCACGACAAGGATGTCAGGGAAATAGCCCAGCGCAACCTCAATAGCATGTACGAGATATTTCTCACTGCCATCAAAAAGGGGATCAAGACCAAAGAACTTGCACCCACGCTCCCCGCAGAGAGCATAGCCATGCATATCGTCACTACCCTGCAGGGTATGAATACCGTAGGCAAGGCTTTCTCTGACAAAAAGCGCATGCAGAGCATAGCCGATGCGGCTATGAGCACATTGGGATAATTTTAGAAAGGACCAGTCTTACCGCTACACTTCTGTGTATCCATAGGTTCTATGCAGCAGGAGATGGCTGCATGAGCTAAAGCTTGTCGGAAATTATATTAAGTCTCCCCTTTGGGGAGATTTAGAGGGGCTGTCAGCTCTCCACCTCCTCCTCTACCTCGTGATACTTCTTCTTATGAGAGGGGTGCGACGGCGCCCTGCCATGCTTGCGAAATTCCCAGGGAGCCTCAGGATTTTCATCGGCCCAAAGGCCGCGATGCGCATTGCGCGCTTCATCTTCCAGCTCACCGTATACCGGATCCTCTGAGTACTGTACATAGCGCCAGGCCATACCGGCCTTGACCAATTCCTTATTCAGCACCGTGGTATCATCTACATAGACTATCGCTATCGTCCTGCCGTAGCGATCCTTATTCTTCTCTACTATACTTACTTCCTTGCCAAAACATAATCCTGATGTATACTGCTTTGCCCGCTGGCCATAGGCCTGGCTCTTCTCAGGGCAGTCTACTTCAGCCAGGCGGATAGTCACCTGCTGGCCGTCCAGCACCACCACTATCGTATCTCCATCCTTTACGCCCACACAGCGTGCAGGCTTGCCCTCTTTAAAAGCATGCTGCTGGCAGCCAGCCATGAGCAAGGTGAGCAGGAGTAGTTTTATATAGTGACTTACATTGATCCTCATTTATTTTCTGCCTTTTCGCATTTCTGCGGTGATCATAGATTTTTCAAACTCACTCCATCAAACTGCCGGATAAACGCGGACCCAAAGACAGACGCCGGCGTGTGAAAGCCCATCTGGCTAAAAGAAGGATCGAGCACACGCTTAGCTATCTCTACTGCAGTATCTGCAGTCAGGCTATAGCCTTCCGGCAGGGTCAGCAGTGCGCGTTTCGCTGCGCCTGCTTTATTAGTCACCTCACCCCATACGAAGCTCTGCGCCTCTGCGCGTTCTTTATCATCAGGGCCCGCAGGACGGGCTTTGATCTTTGCTATCGCCAGGTCTTTCACCCAGCGCATGCGTAGTATCGGACCGATATAGTTAGAGAGCTTCATGGATGAGATCAGTTGCTTTGGCAGCACATTGTAGACGCGGATATTGGGTATGCCCGTGGTATAGTAGGCGGTGGACACATCACCCCATGGTATCTCCGCACCTACTTTCTTAGTAAAACCAAAGTCGATCTCACGCGTCGTATATCCTGACTTTGTTTCTGTGATCTTTCCATTTTTCCTGATGGCACTACCCATGCCCATAGACTCAGCTATAGTGATAGCCGTTCCATGTGAGAGACGTCCACCTTTATTCATCAGGCAGAGTTCCAGTTTATCCGCATCGGGTAGTTGCTCCTTTAGGTATAGCGACATGCAGTCAGTAGGGACTACGTCAAATCCCACACCCGGCATCACCAGTATGCCGGCACTCTTTGCCACGGCATCGTGATCATGCGCACCCTCAAAGACAGGGATCTCACCCGTGATATCGAGGTAATGTGCCTTATTGCGCAGGCAGGCTTCTATCATAGGCTTTGAGGTATAGATAAAAGGTCCCGCGCAGTGCAGCACTACCTTTACGTCCTTCAGTGCTATGTCTACTGCGGCATTATTGCTCAGGTCAAAGGCTACATATGGCAGTTGCCGTTCTTCTGCCAGTTTTTTCACAGCGGCTTCATTGCGGCCGCTGAGTATAGGTTGCAAACCCTTCTGTACCGCCAGCTTAGATATTAATGTACCAGTATAGCCATTACAGCCATATATCAGCAGTTTGTCTTTCATTTGCTATCTTATTTAGTAAATGCTATTTTTATGAGATAAATCATACTATGCCGGATAAAGATAAAGAAATATACATCAGAGGGCGCGGCGCGCAAAAGAACCCGGCCAATCGCTTCTTCAAAACGGAGACGGTGCAAGACCTGGAGCATCTGGCTACTGAGGAGGAGCGCGAGGAGATGCTGCTGCACAATCCCAAAACAAAGTTCATCGAGGTCTTTCCCAAGACGCTGGTCAACAAAGTAGATAGCCCCGACCTGCGCAATATGTATAGCCTCAATCCCTATCAGGGCTGCGAGCACGGCTGCATCTACTGCTATGCACGAAACTCTCACGAGTATTGGGACTATAGTGCCGGGGCAGAGTTTGAGCAGAATATCATGGTCAAGAAAACAGCGCCGAAACTGCTCCGCCAGTATCTCGATAACCCAAAATGGAAAGCTACCCCCATGCTACTCTCGGGCAATACAGACTGCTACCAGCCCGCCGAGCGCCAGTTCAAAATCACCCGTCAGCTTCTCGAGGTATTTTACGAGTATCGTCACCCTATCGGCATCATTACCAAGAATACACTCATAGAGCGGGATATAGACATCCTTAGCAAGTTGGCCGGGCTCGACCTGGTCCAGGTCGTTTTCAGCCTCACCACACTGGATGAAGACCTGAAGCGCATCATGGAGCCGCGCACCGCATCAGCCCGCAATATCCTACGCGCCATCCGCAGTTTCTCGGATGCAGGTATACCAGTCAGTGTCAATGCCGCACCCATGATACCAGCTATCAATGACGATGGCCTCTTTGATATCATCCGCGCTGCCTCAGAGGCCGGGGCACGCAGTGTCAACTATATCGTGGTGCGCCTCAACGGTCAGATAGGGACGATCTTTGAGGACTGGGTCACCAAAAACTTTCCTGACAGGGCCAATAAAGTGCTGAACCGTATCAAGGCTATGCACGATGGCAAACTGAATGATTCGCAGTTTGGACGCCGCATGAGGGGAGAGGGCGAGTGGGCAGACCTCATGCGCAGCCAGTACGATCTCGCGATGCGAAAATTTTTTCCGGATCGCAAATCCTTCGAATACAATACATCTCTGTACGAGCAGTATCGTGATAAGCAGTACAAACTTTTCTGATGTGTTTTAACATTTGATTAGTTGCCTACATTTGCGGTCCACTACCACCTAAAATGTCCTATCCATGCGCACTCAGGATCAGCTCACGCATCTCATTCACTCTCTCACGCCCAGTGAGAAGAAATACTTCAAGCAGTACATCTCCCTCTGGGGTAGCAGCAAAAAATACGAAGCGCTCTTTGAAGCGATGCAAAGGCAGCAGGAGTACGATCCAGATGAGCTGAGCCGGCGCCTCCGCAAGACCAAAAAGCAGATAGCAGATGAGAAGAACTACCTGCAGGATGTCTTGCTCAAAGCCCTGCGCAACTATGACGAGTCTGCCACAGAGGAGGTGCGCCTCACCAACGCCTACCTGGAGGTACAGGCCCTGCACCGTCGTGGCATGCACGCCATGGCGCTGCGCCTGATGGACAAGATATACCCTGAGCTGATGGAGCTGGAGATGCATGGACTTTTTATCACGGCCTACTTCACCCGGCTGGAGCTGATGTACAAGCTGGGCTATGCCGCACAGCCGGGTATCGTACCCCGCGCGGAGTTTGACGCCCATATGGAGCTTATACGTGAGATGGCAGACTATACACAGCTATACCATGATGTAGGTCCGCTCATTATGAATCGGTATGCACCGGAGCAGATGCAGGCAGCACTGCAGCGGCCGCTACTGGCGCGCCCTGCCGGAGAGATACATTCGCTCAAAGCGCGGGCGATATACTACAGCATTCACAATGCACTGCAGACCATCGTGCATGGACTTGGCGGTATCGGGCTGGAGTATGCACAGCAGCTGGTCAGGTTATATGAGGACCACGCCCCACTGCGCACGGCACAGCTCTACACGCTGCCGTATGCCTACCTGCGCGTAGCGCTGAGCAGTACGTTTGATCAGTCAGATATTTCCCTGGCGGCACTGCGCCGGGCTATGGATATATTGGAGAAGCATCCACAGTTCTTTCACCCGCGCATACGGGTAGAGATAGAGGGCATGCTGCAGCGCCAGCGCCTCGTGATCCTGAATGGCATCAAAGACTACGCTGCCTGCGAGAAAGTGGGGGGTGTACTCTATGATGACAAGGTAGATGGCGAGCATTATGGCCGTGTAGTGATGATACACTACGTGTATGCCCATGCGCTCACTATGAATGGCAAGGCAACAGAAGCCAATAAAGTGATACTGGAGATCATAAACTCCTCTCATGGCCAGCGGGCAGACCTACAGCTGCATGCGCGTGTCATCCAGCTGCTGCTGCAGATGGAGTTTGGGCACTATACCATACTGCCTTCACTGATCCGCTCCACGCGCGGCTGGATCAAAAAGAATAAACTGGAGAGTGACGCTAATGACCACGTCCTGCGCTGGATCACTCGGGTGTCCAAAGCTCCTGCAGAAGAGCGCAAAGCCCTGCTCGCCGAGATGGCAGAGGACATCCGTGCAAATAAAGTAGCCGGCCTGCGCGAGCACTACACCAGCACACTCAATCTCCTCTACTGGATAGAGCGCAAACTCAGCGAAAAGAAATTCAAGCTGTAACTCTCTCAGTAGAGCAGCTTCATCTAAATGGGGGTAGGAACTTATTGCATTTCACTCCTCCTATTTTAGGAGAGGTCGGGAGTGGTAAAGTGCCGATTTATAGTGCCGTATGCCTAGACTATTCATCTATTAGGTTCTTCCTTCTCCTTTGGAGAAGGAAGATGTCCGCCGCGGCGGACAGATGGATGAGGTGCTATGCCGCCTTCGCAGTTTCCTTCTTCGCCTTCATAGCCACCTTACCCTCACCCACACGCTCCACACGTGAGAAGAGCGAGAAGCGCGAGTCCGTGATAAACTGCCACCAGATAGCTGCCCACGAGGTGTGGTACTTCAGGTTGTCATAGTACTCCGGTGCCATAGCGCGTAGCTTAGGCAGGTTATTCCATGGGATAGACGGGAAGTCATGGTGCTCATTGTGATAGCCCACATTCAGCGCGATGATATTGATAGGACCATAGTAGCTGAAGGTCTCCTGGCCACCCTCATAGGTGTAGTGCTCCTGTATCCACCTGCCGCCTACAGGATGCAGGCCGATAGAGAAGAAGAAAGAACACACCAGGTACAGCAGGCCCACCCAGCCGCAGAAGTAGGTGATGGCCACGTCAAATACGATCGCCATGCCCAGGTTGATCCACGTCCACTTGCTCCACATATTGATAGACTTCAGTCGTGCAGGGCGCGTCACTTGAAACACGGGGAAGAACAGCAGCCACAGTGCCTTGCCTATCGCCGTATTGCCTATCAGGCGCGCCTCCCAGTCATTGGCCATATCGGCATCCTGGTCATAGTCGCCCTGGTGCGCATGATGCTTCAGGTGAAACACCACAAAGCCCATAGACCCCGGCACGAGGTTAGGCAGGTCCGCCATCATCGCCACCCAGCGGTTAGCCGTGCGGCTCATAAAGACCAGGTTGTGCGTCGCCTCGTGTATGATCACATACATCGTATGGTTGGCAAAGGCCCCGATGCACCACGCCGCTATCGGCGCCACCCACCAGTACTCTGCCGGCAGCACACGGCCCATCACATAGGCCATACCCACTTGCAGCGAGAGGATGAAAAGCATGATCGCCGCCGTCCATGGGTTGCGGCCTATCAGGGTCCGTACCTCCGGGTGCGCACGCAGGATCTCCTTGGTACGCTGCGGATGCGGCTGGTCTATCTGAGACTTGTGAAAGCTCGTTGTTTGCATGAAAACTTTTGCTGTTTGCTGAACTGCGAAGGTACGGTTAAGTAAGATAAATTGTTTGTGTTTCTCGGTAGATAATAAAACTACATAGGAGAGGGTCAAATAATAGTTACTAATAAAAGTAGCTTTTGCTGTTTTCTTTGGTATTTTTGTTCAAATACTACAGTTCCACCACTGGATAGTTTATAATATTCTTTTAGGCGATGAAGGTTTTACATTTTTTTGATGCCTAAATAAACCTTATGAACCAATTTGGTGGCAATTGGACAAAAGCCAAAATTGAAATATTGATTGAATATGCTAGCGCGTATTTAACGATAATGAAACGATATCCATTTTTCGAATTGTACTATTTCGATGGCTTTGCTGGGTCTGGTTCAATAGTAGATGGTAAGAGAACCGGAGTAGAAATAACAGTAGGAGCAGCTGCAAGAATTATTGCTTTGGAAAATCCTAAGTCTTTTGATGTCTATTACTTCGTAGAAAAAGACCCTAAAAATCATGCTCTTTTAAAGGAAAGAACGGAAGAAGCATTTCCGGATAAGCAGATTCATACAGTTTGCGAGGACTGCAATAAGAAACTTGTGGACATGGCAAACTTTATGAAAAAAGCAAAGAATAAGAATGTCAGAACGCTGGCTTACATAGATCCATATGGGATGCAAGTTGAATGGAAATCGCTAGAGAGTCTCAAAGGGCTAAATATAGATATGTGGATACTTGTTCCTACTGGCCTTGGTGTAAATAGGCTCTTAAAAAAGAATGGGGACATATCTAACGCTTGGTTAGAGCGATTGGAGAAATTTCTTGGACTTGGTAGAGAGGAGATAGAAAGCTTTTTTTATAGCAAAAAAAAGACAAGCACACTATTTGATGCCGAAATTACATTAGTTCAAAAGAACGATAACGCAGTTAATAGATCAGCTGAATTATATAGGAATAGACTAAAAACAATTTTCGACCATGTATCAAAACCTTATGAGTTAACAAATAAATCTAAGTCAGTGATGTATCATTTGTTTTTAGCTTCTAACAACGAAGCTGGTGTTAGAATAGCCAATGATATAGTCAAAAAGTATAATAGTTAATTATGGCACAATCATCAATAGAATGGACGCAGATGACTTGGAATCCAACCACAGGTTGTACCAAAGTCACTAGAGGATGTAAAAACTGCTATGCAGCCGTAATGAGTAAAAGACTTCAGGCAATGGGTCTTGAAAAGTATAAAAATGGTTTTGAAATTCGACTGCACCCTGATACGCTTAAAGAACCTTACAATTGGAAGAAGGGTAAATTGGTGTTCGTAAACTCCATGAGCGATCTTTTCCACGAGGAAATTCCTTTGGACTACATCAAAGATGTTTTTAAAGTGATGAATGATTTAGATGGCGTACACACTTTTCAAGTCTTAACCAAAAGGGCCGATCGTCTGCAAGAAGTTCAACATGAGTTAACCTGGACTGATAATATCTGGATCGGAGTCTCGGTAGAGGACGAATCGGTTCTTTGGAGAGTTGATTGTCTCAAGAGTGTTCAAGCAAAGGTAAAATTCTTGTCTTGTGAGCCTTTGATTGGACCCTTAACAGGTCTCAATGTGACAGGGCTGGAATGGGTCATAGTCGGCGGAGAATCTGGGCACAAGGCACGAACAGTTAAAGAGAAATGGATAACTGAAGTAAGAGATAAATGTCAAAATGCTGATGTGCCTTTCTTTTTTAAGCAATGGGGCAAAAAGCAGTTCAATTCCAACCAAGACGATCCCACCATATCTAAAGATCATCCTCAGCATGGTAAGGGCGGAGCTCAGATAGAGGGGAATATATATAGAGAGCTTCCTATGGCAGGATAGCAGTAATTCCCCGCCCTTCCGGAGTTGCACTCCGGAAGTAGCTATTATAGGCACTTGCAGTGCCGGGAGATAGCGCGATGCTCATGGGTTTTACCGGCACCCAACCCCTGTCTTTGCTTTCCCGCTGATCCGCCAGGCGCCAACCATAGCGACCCCTCAATTTCTATAATAAATTGATTTTCAATTAATTAAATAATAATTAGCATACTCACTCACCATACCACCATCAGTCGAAAAACTTGCTCCCGCCGATACGCTCTACAGTCGGAAAACTTGCCCTCCACTCGCCCTCCTCCCGTTCCGCTTGCCGCCTCAGACCCTCGTCCTTCGTCCCTCGCTCCCTCGCTCCCTCACCCCCGCTTAGTCGAAAAACTTGCCCCGCCACCTGCTGTCAGACACCTGTCGCCTCAGCAGGATTGGCTATCTTAGTCCTCATGGTACGCTTCACAGCCACGATAGACCGCTTCGACCAGCAGGGTGAGAAGACCGGCTGGACCTACGTCACCGTCCCGGAGGAGGTCGCCCTAAAGCTCAAGCCGGGCAACAGGCAGTCCTTCCGCGTGAAGGGCAAGCTGGACGACTACCCTATCTCCCGCGTGGCGCTCATCCCCATGGGAGACGGCTCCTTCATCATCCCCCTCAATGCGGAGATGCGCAAGGGCACCGGTAAGCGCAAAGGCGCTAAGCTGACCCTCAGCCTTGAGGAAGACCTTGCCGAGCAGGTCATGAATGGGGAGTTTATGGACTGCCTGGCCGATGAGCCAAAGGCCCGGGCACACTTCGATAGCCTGGCCAAAGGCCACCAGAACTACTTCTCCAAGTGGATAGACGCCGCCAAGACCGAGCAGACCAAAGCCACCCGCATCGCCCGCGCTATCAATGCATTGGCACAGGGCATGGGCTACCCCGAGATGATCCGCGCCGCCAAGGCCGAGCGCGACTCCATGCGCTAGCCATCACTAGCCAGGCATACGAGGGCGCGATATTTGTCGTATCCTTATGGTATGAGGCTCCCGCTCAGCATCCTATCTATCGCACTGCTCCTGGTGTCTGTGGCCTCTGCCCAGCACATAGCCCGTATAGATGGTAGCCATATCACTGCAGACTCGCTCGATCACCGCATAGCCTATCTCATGCGCCGCGCCAATGTACCAGGCCTCTGTATCGCAGTCTTCAATAAGAACAGCCCCGTCTATCACAAGGCCTTCGGCTATGCTAATGCACAGACCAAAGTGCCTCTCACTACGGCCAGCGTGCTGTACAGTGCCTCCTTTAGCAAGACGGTCTTTGCCTATATCGCTATGAAGGTCATAGAGAGTGGCGCTATAGATCTGGACACGCCACTGGTACGCTACCTCAGCCGACCGCTACCGGACTACCAGCTACCACCCGGCAGGGGCTATGCTGACCTCCGCTCAGACGCTCGCTACCAGCGCATCACAGCGCGTATGTGCCTGGACCACACCTCGGGCCTGCCCAACTACCGCAGCGACTACCCCGATGGCCGGCTGCGCATCCTCATTGAGCCGGGTACTAAATACAGCTACTCCGGCGAGGGTATGTGCCTGCTGCAGTTTGTGATAGAGCAGGTCGCCGGGCGCACACTGGAGCAGCTGTGTGAGCAGAAGGTCTTTCACCCCATGCATATGACCCATAGCAGTTTTATGCTGCGGGAGCATATGCTGCCACACCTGGCCTATGGCCATGATGGCAATGGAAACCCTTATGCGCTGCGCATGGACTCTGATGTAGACTGCTCTGCGAGTATGCGTACCACGCTGGATGACTACAGCCACTTCTTTGGCTACGTAATGCAGGAGCGCGGACTAAAGAAGTCG
This sequence comes from uncultured Chitinophagaceae bacterium, assembly GCA_964537475.1. GTDB lineage: Bacteria > Bacteroidota > Bacteroidia > Chitinophagales > LD1 > UBA1941. Next base: position 132,228 of record CAZIBY010000004.1, read on the forward strand.
AGCTATAAGGAGATGTTCACCCCGCAGCTGAGACTCAAGTCAAAGCAGCAGTTTGGACCCAATAGCAACATAGAGGTGGCAGACAATGATAAGATAGAACTGAGCTATGGCCTAGGATGGGTGCTGATGAAGACACCTTATGGCCCAGCCTTCTTCAAAGAGGGCCGCGTGAGTGGCTTCCAGCATTACTGCATTGCCTATCCCGATCAGGACATCGGCGTGATCATCATGACGAATAGTGATAACGGCGAGAGTATCTTCAAGGCGCTACTGGAGGCATCTATTGCCGATACCTTCACGCCATGGTACTGGGAGAATTATATCCCGAAGGAGTAGCAATTAATGATACCATGTGGCCCCAATTTCTGGTGTCCAGATACCATCCCTTTTGGTATATAAAATTGTGTGGCCCTGACCACACAGGCCGGGGCATAGCTCTTCAATTTTGAGAATGGCTTTTGTTTTGTCTACTGAAAATACTGGTACCGAAATGTAATAGTAATTATAAGTGGCAGTCTTGTTGAATCCAAGCCTTGCCGCGTTCCACTTGAATGTGGTTAAGTGTACTCTTTGTGCCAGCATATATGCTATGTCATCCTTACTCAAAACTGATGGAATGACAGCACCAAAGGTGAATGAAAAACGTTCGAGGGCAATATCAGACTTCCCCCCTAGCCTAACCATACAAGTGTCACGAAACTTCTTATCAGCTTCTCTTATTGGTATCAGCGCTGAGTCTAATGTGTATAAATATGAGCTATCATCAATGGTACTGCAATCAAGGGCAGGTGATGAATCCAGATACATCCCTTTGAATAGCTTTTGATCCTTTACGACCATCTGCATAAAGTCATAAATGTCTTTCTCCGAAGGGAAAGCCTGAGCGAAAGTATCGGAGTTTATACAGATCAGCAGTATGGCAAGAAGAATGGTTTTCATAGGTGTGCAGTCTATTTAAACTCATACCCTATATCCCTCCGATAGTACTTCCTCTCATACTGTATTTTCTCCAGTGCGGTATTAGACTTAGCCACTGCATCACTGATGCTATTGCCAAAGGACGTCACAGCGAGCACACGGCCACCATTAGTAAACACATCCTGACCTGACTGACGAGTACCCGCGTGAAAGACAATAGTATCACCACCAGCTGTTTCGAGGCCGGTGATCTTTTTGTTCTTCTCATAGTCCTCCGGATAGCCACCAGAGGCTGCTATGACGGTGCAGGCAGTATGCTCGTTAAACTGAGCCTTCTCCTGTGAGAGCGTGCCATTGCCTACAGCGTGCAGATGCTGCACGAGGTCAGACTTCAGTCGAGGCATCACTACCTCCGTCTCGGGGTCGCCCATGCGGCAGTTGTACTCTATTACCCACGGTTCGCCCTTCACTTTGATCAGGCCGAAAAAGACGAAGCCATGATAGACCAGTCCATCTTTGTCAAAGCCGGCTATGGTCGGATCTATGATGCGCTCTTTGACCTTCTGCATCAGCTCCTCATCGCAGAATGGGACCGGCGTGATAGCTCCCATGCCGCCCGTGTTGAGGCCGGTGTCTCCTTCGCCTATGCGCTTGTAGTCCTTGGCCTCGGGCAGCAGCAGGTAGTCCTTGCCATCTGTGATCACAAACACCGAGAACTCGATCCCGTCCAGAAACTGCTCTATGACCACACGGCTGGATGCCTTGCCAAACTTCGCATTGGCGATCATCTCGCGGAGCTCTTTCTTGGCCTCTTCTTTAGATTGGAGTATCAGTACACCTTTGCCTGCGGCGAGTCCATCGGCTTTGAGCACGATAGGTGCTTCCTGCGTATCTATATAAGCGATGCCTTCTTCCAGATTACTCCCGTCAAACTCCCTGTATGCGGCCGTAGGGATACCATGGCGCATCATAAACTTCTTGCAGTAGGCTTTGCTGCCCTCGAGTTGTGCTGCTTCTTTTGACGGACCTATCACATTGATCTTCTTTAGATGCTCCCTTGACTGGAAGTAGTCGTAGATGCCATTGACCAGCGGGTCCTCGGGACCCACCACTACCATCTCGATATTGCGCTCTGTGACCAGTTGCTCTATGGCCGGAAAGTCATTGACACCTATCGGCACATTGTCTCCGCAGAGTGCGGTGCCCGCATTGCCGGGGGCTACAAAGAGTTGTTTGCACAGCGGGCTTTGAGAGATCTTCCAGGCTAACGCATGTTCGCGTCCACCGGAACCAAGCAGCAGGATATTCATGCTCATACGAGAAGGAGATTATAAGTACTGGAAATGCCTGCGCAAAATAGTAAAACTAATCAAGCTCCGAGACGCTCGGCTACGAACGCGGCCAGCTTTCTATTGGCCCGGCGGGCAGTAGGCAGGATCATAAAAAATGCCTGGAAGACGTGAAAGAAACCCTCATAGACGTCTATGCTAACATCGACACCCGCTTCTTTTGCCTTGGCGGCAAAGCGGAGCGAATCATCCAGCAGCAGCTCTGCTGTACCTACCTGCATATAAATAGGAGGTAGCCCATGCAGATCACCAAAAAGCGGTGAGGCATATGGATTCCTGAGGTCGGCATCACCGATATAGTTGGCTGCCCAGTGCGGCATGGCCTCGGCTATAAGCATCGGCTCTTCTTTGTCTTTGGCCTTGAATGAGTCACCTGATGCCGTGAGGTCGGTCCAAGGAGAGAGGCAGATAGCGCACTGTGGCAGAGGACGCTGATGGTCGCGCAGCCATAGCAGGGTGCCCAGCGTGATACCACCACCCGCAGAGTCACCGCCAAAGGCGATATGCTCCGGCTTGTAACCTTGCGCCAGCAGGTACTCGTAGGCCTTTACAGCATCCTCTATCGGTGCCGGGAATTTGTTTTCCGGCGCGAGCCTGTAGTCTATCATCAGTGTGCGCACATTGGCCAGGTGGGCCAGCTGTGATATGTGCGGACGGTGCGTATTGATAGATCCTGCCGCGTAGCCACCTCCGTGAAAGTATAACAGCACCCTGCTACTATCATGCGCAGCACGGGGTATCAGCCACTCTGCCTGCATACCATCTATGGTGAAAGCTTCATAGCGGCACTTGCGGCTGCGGAAGTCAAAGCGACGGCCTATCTTCTCAAAGCCAGCGCGTACTCGGGCTATATTGCGCCAGTCAGCCTGGCGCTGCACGCGGCGTATCAGCCATTTGATAAACCATAAAAGGATCATGCGGCTTTGGATTTAGTAGCGGCTTTGCGGCGTGGTTTGGCTGCATCCAGTTTGTCTCTCAGGTAATCTGCCAGCTGCTCTATAGCTTTCATCCCCTCGGGCATCACCATCCAGAAGCCCTGCCATGCGTGAAACATATTGGGCCAGATCTCATCTACTATGTCTACGCCAGCGAGCTTGGCCTTGTCGGCAAACCGCGTAGAGTCAGACAGCAGTATCTCGCACTCTCCCACCTGTATGTAGATAGGGCAGAGGCCATGCAGGTCACCAAAAAGCGGAGAGGCATAGGGATCGGTGAGGTGGTCAGGCCCGGCATAGTTTTGCGCCCAGAGCGGGATGCCCTTGTACGGCACCATCGGATCTTTGTGCTTATTGCCCTCTATGGTGCTGCCGGAGGCAGTGAGGTCCAGCCATGGTGACATGAGTATGGCGCAGGCAGGCAGTGGTATATTATGATCGCGCAGGTACAGCAGCGTGCCGGCACAGAGGCCAGCTCCGGCAGACTCGCCGCCTATGGCTATCTGATGCGGCTTGTAGCCTTGCTTTATCAGAAATTTGTAAGCTGCTACGGCCTCATTGATCTGCGTAGGGAAGCGATGCTCAGGGGCCAGCTTGTAGTCTATAGACAGTGCGCGCAGGCCGGCATGCACTGCTATCTGAGAGGCCAGTGCACGGTGTGTGCGGATAGAGCCGGTAGCATAGCCGCCACCGTGTATGAAGAGTAGTACGCGGTCAGAAGAGGCGCCCTTTTTTGGGGTGATCCACTCGGCAGGAGTGTCTCCTATCATCAGCTCCTCATAGGTGCAGGTATCAAGCTTGCTCGGCAGCAGGTCTGTGAGCCGCTCAAAGGCTGCGCGCGCCAACTTGGGATTGTTGTACGCGCTCTGGCCTATATTCTTGTACAGGCGCAGCATGTTATGCAGCGCTAAAGTCCTGAAATTCATATCGGGAAGTTAAAACCTTTCTTGAAATAGTTTACGATGACGGCTTAGGATTGTTCTTCCATGCCTTCACGCGTGTACTCTACTACCATGAGCACTTTCCATGCCAGCCATACATTGTCCTGTGCTATCTCCTGCTGCGCCAGCAGGTGCATTTCCTTTTCGAAGGCGGTGAAATCATGACCATACTTGTCTACTATCAGTTGTACCTCCGGCACATTACGCATCTCAAAGAGTTCTTTTTCAGAAGGTATTTTATCTGAAGCAGCCAGCTGTGCGAGATCATTTCCTGTGAGGTATTTGGAGTACCTGATCCCTTCGGGCAAAGCCTCAAAGCCGATACCCAGTTCATTTGCCATCTTGAAGCCCGGCACCTGAAAGATATTGTCCTCGCCTACGCGGCACCAGCTCTGCTTGCCCATGCGCGCTATGTAGTTCATCTGCAGCGGATCTATACTGCCCTCTGCATCGAGCACCTGATCTGCTATGTGCATGAGAAGGACTTCGCAGACGATGAGATTTCCTGCGCCGCCGTTTTGCCCTGTCTCTATCACATTCGTCACCTTGCACTCAAAACTCACATAGGACTCGCCTACACGTGGTGCTCTGACCATTACAGAGGGTACAGGCGTGAGTCCTGACTTGGTAAACTCATCAATGCCCTTGGGGTACATACCTGCTGCGAGGTTCATCTGGTAGAGCATATCATAGTGAGCGATATTGACCACGCACTCTGCTATCTCCTTTACATTGTCGTGCGTATTCTTGGTAGCGCCGGTGCGTCCTGAGCGCGCAGGAGAGAAGATCATCACCGGCGGATTGGAACCAAAGACATTGAAGAAGCTGAAGGGCGCGAGGTTGACATTGCCATCCTTATCTATAGTGGAAACAAAGGCGATGGGCCGCGGTGCCACAGCACTGAGCAGGTGCTCGTGAAGCTTGGCAGGGGTCAGGTCTTTGGGATCAAACTGCATGATATCTCTCTTATTATGGTAGCGAATATAGAAAGATGTTTAGTGTACGCCGGCCTCCCCATCATTAGCGGTTTAGCCAGATGAAACTTTGGTCGCAGGGCATGTAAAGCCATTGTGCTTATTTATCCGTACCTTTGCGCCCCTAATTTTAAACATGACATTTCAAGAGCTTAATCTCATAGAGCCTATCCTCCGCGCACTGCAGACAGAAGGATATACGACTCCTACACCTATACAGGCGCAATCTATACCACTCACGCTCCAGCAGCGCGATGTGCTGGGCTGCGCACAGACCGGCACCGGCAAGACGGCCGCCTTTGCGATACCGATACTGCAACTGCTGCATGCAGAGAAACCCGGCGCGACTAAGCGCGAGATACGCTCACTGATCCTGACGCCCACACGTGAGCTGGCCATACAGATAGGTGAGAGCTTCACTGCCTATGGCAAGCATACAGGGCTGAAGCACACTGTCATCTTCGGTGGTGTAGGACAGGCGCCACAAGTCGCCGCGCTGAAATCCGGCGTGGACGTGCTGATCGCTACACCAGGCCGCCTGCTCGACCTGATGAACCAAGGCTATGTACACCTGCAGCACCTCAAGATATTTGTGCTGGATGAGGCAGACCGTATGCTGGATATGGGCTTCATACATGATGTGAAGCGCGTGATAGCCAAGCTGCCGGCTAAGCGCCAGACGCTATTTTTCTCCGCTACCATGCCACCGGAGATACAGAAGCTGGCTGACAGCATCCTGCACGAGCCGGTGAAAGTAGAAGTGACACCTGTGTCATCTACCGCTGAGAAAGTACAGCAAGGTGTCTTTTTCGTAGCGCGCAATGATAAGAATGCACTGCTACATCATATACTCAAGGACACTGCTATCAAGAGCGTGCTGGTCTTTACCCGTACCAAGCATGGTGCGGACAAGGTGATGAAGAACCTGACGAAGTCAGGCATCAAGGCGCAGGCGATACATGGTAATAAATCTCAGAGTGCCCGCCAGCTGGCATTGAACAATTTCAAATCAGGCGCTACCCGCGTACTGGTGGCTACTGATATCGCTGCACGCGGTATAGATGTAGAGGAGCTGTCTCACGTGATCAACTATGAGCTGCCAAATGTACCCGAGACCTACGTACACCGCATAGGCCGTACGGGGCGTGCAGGCGCGAGTGGTATAGCCTTGTCATTTTGTGATGAGGAAGAAGCAGAATACCTGCGGGACATCAATAAACTGATAGGCAAACAAGTGCCGGTCATAGAGGCACATCCATATCCGCTGGCTGGCATGGGTATCAAGACCGCTCAAGCGCCTAATCGCAGCTCGTCACAAAAGACGGGTACCTCTCACAAGGGTGGTGGTCAATCACAGAAAAGTGGACCGAAGCAGGGTAATGGCGGACCGAAGAATGCCAACAGCGGCGGATTCAAAAAGAAGAAGTGGTATGGCAAGAGTGGCGGCCATAAAGGTGGCGGCAACTATCAGGGATCTAAGGGTGCCTAAGCGCCTTTGCCCTATGCCATTATAGTGCAGCTGCACTGGCCAAAGCCGATGCGCACGCCATCTCTCTCCGCATAGCCGGTCATCGTCACGGTATCCCCATCCTGTATGAACTTGCGCTCCGCGCCATCAGGCATCTGGATCGGGTTTTTGCCGCCCCAGGTCAGCTCCAGCATAGAGCCATAGGAGCCGGTGTCCGGTCCTGATATCGTACCGCTGGCATACATATCACCTACACAGATGTTGCAGCCATTCACAGTATGATGCGCCAGCTGCTGGCACATATTCCAGTACATGTATTTAAAGTTGGACCGGCTCACGGTTTTAGTGTCTCCCCCTTTGGTCGTGATCGCTACATCCAGGTGCAGGTCGTAGTTGCGATTGCCGTGGTACTTCAGGTATGGCAGTACCTCCGGGTCTTGTATCGGGCCACTGACTTTGTATGGCTCCAGCGCCTCCAGTGTCACGATCCATGGTGAAATAGTAGAGCCGAAGTTCTTGGCCAGGAATGGTCCCAGTGGCACATACTCCCAGCGCTGAATGTCTCTCGCGCTCCAGTCATTGAAAAGAACCAGGCCGAAGATATGCTGCTCCGCCTCATCCGGTGCGATAGACTCCCCTAGCTGGGTTCCCTTGCCTGTGATAAAGGCAACTTCTAATTCAAAATCTAAAGACTTGGTAGGGCCAAAGGATGGCTTCTCTTCTGCATCCGTTTTAGTCTGGCCCTTTGGCCTTTGTATCGGAGTGCCTGACACTACAATAGATGATGCACGGCCATGATAGCCTACGGGCAGGTGCAGCCAGTTAGGCAGTAGTGCATTATTAGGATCGCGAAACATGGTGCCGACATTCGTAGCGTGCTCGCGGCTGGAGTAGAAGTCAGTATAGTTTGGCACATGGACCGGCATGAGCATAGTCGCTTCACTCTGCGGTATCAGTACTTTTGCCTTCAGCTCTTCATTGCCTTGCATCTCATGGTTGGTCGCATTGAGCAGGTCTGATACGCGCTCACGTACGCTATTGGTGATGTGCTTGCCCAGCCCTATGAAATCATTCAGCGTATCGGATGAAAGAACTGCCTTGTCAAATATGATCTTATCCAGCAATCCTGCCTGGGCCACCCCTGCCAGATCAAGGATAAAGTCTCCAATAGCTATACCCGCACGTGGCGTACCACTGGCAGTTTTGAAGATGCCATAGGGAAGATTTTGTATCGGGAAGTCGCTGCCTGCAGGGACATCTACCCAGCTCCGCAGTGACGGATCATTTGCTCTGGACATGCTCATGTTTTGCGCCAAACTTAAAACTAATACCCTAAACTGTCTAACTGCTAAACGTCAAAACTCCAGTCCGGACCTCCCTGACTGTGCTCTGCGCGCGTCTTGACTTTCTCTATCTGCCTGGCTATGATGAGATCGGCTATGACCTCCGCGTGATTGGCAGAGGTGCTGGTGGCGAGGGCTTCTTTGACTTTATTTTCACTGACGTCTATGCGATACAGTACCCACATGAGTTTCTCAGTATCCTTATCTATCAGCTCCTCTATCCGGCGTATGAGTACCTTTCGCAGCTCGTGAAACCGGGATGCCTCGTCACCTGCTACGGGCATATAGCTCTCATGTATCTCAAAGAATGAAAATACTGAGTCGGCGACCGGTGTGAAACTATCCATACTGCAAGTTAAATAATATAAACTGCAAGGCTGCTGACTAAGCTCAGCTACATTTTCGCTATACTTGGTATTGTATTTGAAAAGCCAACGCCATGAAATACTTTTTTACCCTTTCCGCTCTGATCATCATGTGGCCCGCTATGGCACAGCCGAAGCCTGCCGCCAGGCCCAATGCTCTGCCTGCACCTTTATATAAGGGCCTCGCAGACTCCTGTACAGGTATAGATGTTACTTTTTTTACCTCCTCAGCCAGTATGTCTCTGGATAACCGGAATGTGCGCTTCTTTGCCAACTTTGTATCTCCATACCCGGCCCAGAAGGACCCTAAAGTCAAACAGGATGGTATCATCATGTGGACGCGTAACGGTGCAGAGTATCTGACAGGCAAGATGTACTTCTCCGGTGATAGCTCCGGCTACCTCATCTTTGACAAGAATAACAAAGAGTATGTCAATGCGTTCTCCCCGCAGGGAGCAGCATTCCTACAAACGCATGGCAAGAAGCAGTAGGGCTATTCCTACTTGGACTTACCACCACCTCCGCCCAGGCGGCTGTTTTCCTCTATATCCCGGCGCTGTATAGGCTTAGTATCCTTGCCAAAGCGATAGGTGAGTGTGACGTAGACTGCCCGGTTAAAGTTCTGCCATGAACCATTGGTGTGAAGATTAGCCGTATTGACATACCAGCCAAATTTCATCGTGTTCAGGATATTCTGACCAACGATGCTCACTGTAAGGCGATCTTTGAGAAATGACTTTTTAATGCTTGCATTCATGGCTCCGCATGGCTTTGACCGCCCCTGTGGAGATACATCTCCACTATTAAACCAACCGTTAATATTGAAAATCGTGTTCTTCCAGAATTTGAAATCCATGCTCGTCCAGAGGTTGTACCAGGCGCCAGTCACGGCACCGGTATTAATACCAGCCTTGTAGTCAAACTTCTGCCATGCTACATAGTGATTCATCTGGATGCTCCACCACTTCGTCAGGTCTGATTTTATATAAAAACCGCCGCCTATCGTAGTAGACTTAGATCCGTTTCGCACCGATCCCCGGGTCACGCGATTGCTATCCACAGCCGAAGATTCTGTGAAGAGCCCATCTGTGAAGGAGTTTTCCGAAGAGATGCTGAGCATCGTTTTCTTGATAGTAATGTTGTACTCCAGGCTCAGGATGTGACTGAATGCAGGCCTGAGATATGGATTACCCTGCCATGTGGAGTACTGATCAAAGTATGTCACTGTATTATTGATCTGCTGAAACGCCGGCCTCTCTACCCGGCGGCTGTAGCTCAGGCTGAGATTCTGGTTTTTTTCCTTACCCAGCACACCATTGAGGCTGGCACTAGGGAAGAGGCTGAGATAGTTGCGGTTCACACCGCTGTTATTGCTTCCTATATAGGTGTGCTCAGCGCGCAGGCCTGCTGAGTAGGTCAGCCGTTCTTTGTACGCTCCCGAGCCAATGATATAGTAGGCGGCGATATTCTCTACGTACTCAAATCCATTGCTCAGCAGCATATTTTTGACGTCGTTGCCATTTTGCTTGTCGTAGACATTATAGTCATTATGGTTGAGCGTGGTTTCATTTTTGAGGCCGGTCTCGATCTTATATCCTTTCAGCTTTAGAGGCTGCACATAGTCCAGCTTGAAGATGATATTATGGATATAATTTCGGGTATACATACTCCTGTCCAGATTTTGTGCGGGCATTTCATTGCCGACGGTATCATAGGCTTTAGATTGTAGATAGTCCCTGTTGGCACTCTTCACATAAGTGTGAGAGAGATCTACCATCAGCTCCCTGTCTGTGGAGTCATATTTTTTGAGGTAGTTGATATCATTGGTCACGGAGAGGCTGAGCCCATTATTCTGCGTAGCAGACAGAAAACTGCTCAGCGGATTGAAATTGGCATTCATATTCCTGGAGTCTGAGGTAGAGTTCATTCGCCCCCAGTTGTGACTGCCGCTGAATGTATAAGTAAGGGTATTTTTGTCATTGATGAAGTAATCAAGGCCAGCTTTGAGAGAGTTGCTGAGATTGCGATCGGTGCTGGGATTATGCTGATAGTAGTGACTGAGTGTATCATTGATCGTGATATCCCGCTTGTCATTAAACTCATGGTTCTCTCGCTTGTAGTTCAGAGAGTATGTGGCAAAGAGGTTGACTTTGTTCTTGCGATAGTTTAGTACCGTATTACCATTGTAGCGGTTTAGAAATCCATAGCCTGCAGATGCCGAGCCATTGAGTCCGTCGCGTTTGCCTTTCTTTAGTTTTATGTTGATAATGCCGGCGTTGCCCGCAGCGTCATAGCGCGCAGATGGGTTCGTGATCAGCTCTATGCTTTCGATCGTATTGGCAGGGATGGATTTGAGAAAGGCTTGTAAATTGCTCTCCGCAAGTACGGAGGGCTTGCCATCTACCAGTACTTTGACACCCTGCTTGCCTATCATGCTGATGTTGCCATTGCGGTCTACAGCTACTCCCGGCATATTACGCAGTGCATCCTCGGCGGTACCTGTCTGATGCGTGGGGCTTTGTGCTACGTTGAATACTGTTTTCTCAGCACTCCTCGTGATCACGGGTTTATCTGCTACCACAGTCGCTTCTGTCAGCGCGTGTGAGGTAGGATGCAGAGCGACACTGCCGAGGTCCACGTCATGATCTACCTGCACAGCTATCGTCTTCGCATCATAACCTACATAAGATATATAAAGCTCATAGTCTCCGGGTGTCACCCTTTCAAAAACAAACTTGCCATCCAGATCAGATACCTGGACGTATTCGGGGCTCTTGCTTTGCGGGTGGCGCAGCTGCACAGTGACGAGCTCTATGACGCTATTGGTAGCGGTATCTATGACACGGCCTGTGACCCGGTAGGGAGAACTCTGAGCAAAGGACAAGGCACAGCAAAGCCATAAGCTGCACGACAGGAGTAGGCTTTTCATCAGTGGTTTAGGTGGTTTTAGCGGGCCTTAGGTAAACTGGAGAGTTCGCATCAAAGATATAGTTATGGGAATGTACTATGCAATGCAAGGGACTAAATTTATGTTAATTCCTTTCATCCTAAATAACGGGACCTGGCATAATTCAGATATATACGAGCTCAGTTAAAATTTATTTGTGCTGATAAGCAATTAGTTGTATTTTTATTTAGTACTTTGTATTGCATAATACAGGTTAATGAATATATCTTTGCATTGTAAATAAACCAGGAACAAAATCGCGTACAATGAAAAAGCTCATCACCCTTGCCACCGTGATCCTGATGACCGCTGCGGCCTCCCACGCGGCTACGAATGCCTCTAAGCCCAATCCGCAGCTGGCCGAGCGCAATATTGTATCATCGATCAGGAGCCAGATTCAGTTTCCGGAGTATCTAAAGGAAGCGGATGGCGAGCATGATGCGACGATCATCTTTAAGGTAAACTCCTGCGGGACGATAGCGGTGCAGGAGGTACAAAGCGATGAAGAGGACCTGCGTCGGAATCTGCTATCTCAGGCAGCCGGATTTCACGTAGATGCTTCATACCTGGATAGCCATGACACCTACAAGGTAGTAGTAAGATTTAAAACACTATAAAAAGCTTCAGCCCTGCCGGTTAAACAAAAGCGAAAATACCACGGCAGCTGCCCGCCCTCCTCCGAAAGGAGGAGGGTTTTGATAGAAACAAAAGAACTATATATAAAAGACTTGTAACTTGTGCCAGACGTACTAAAATCAGATCCAACGATGCAACTCTCTATCCAGAAACTCAATAAGACATACCCTAACGGGGTACACGCACTGCGTGATGTGACACTCGATATCCCTACGGGTATGTTTGGCCTGCTAGGACCTAATGGCGCGGGCAAATCATCACTGATGCGTACCATCGCCACACTGCAGCAGGCGGATAGCGGTACGATAACACTGGGTAATATAGATGTGCTGCAACAGAAGGATGAGGTGAGGAAGGTACTCGGCTATTTGCCACAGGAGTTTGGCCTGTATCCGCGTGTGAATGCGGAGATGCTGCTGGATCATTTTGCCCGGCTGAAAGGCATATCCAGCGGCTCTGAACGTGCTCAGGTAGTCAAGACACTTCTGCAACGCACCAATCTCTGGGACCACCGAAAGAAAAACCTCGGTGGCTACTCCGGTGGCATGAAGCAGCGCTTTGGCATAGCGCAGGCACTGCTGGGCAATCCGCGCCTGATCATAGTAGACGAGCCTACGGCCGGTCTCGACCCCACGGAGCGAAACAGGTTTCATAATCTACTCAGCGAGATATCTGAAAATGTGATCGTGATCCTCTCTACGCACATCATAGAAGATGTGCAGAGCCTGTGTAGCAACCTGGCCATCATCAGTACCGGAGAGGTGCGCATGACCGGCACGCCCCTGGCTACGGTGGCCAGCTATCGCGGGCGAGTGTGGAAGAAACTGATCGAGAAACACGAGTTATCCCTATATGACCGTACGAGCCTGGTATCTAATCGCCTTGTGGCCGGCAAGATGGAGATCACCGCAGTGTCAGATACCAATCCTGACGGCACATTTGAGATAGCGGAGCCGACCCTGGAGGATGTATATTTTTCTGTCGTGGGCAATTCATTGGTAGGAGCATAAATCAGGAAGCATGTTTAGCGAAATACTATCATTTGAATTATCCTACCGCTTCAGACGGCCTGCTACCTGGATCTACTTTGGGCTGTTATTCGTTCTGACCTTTGCCTCTATGTGCTCAGATGGAATCGTCTTTGGCGCTGGCAATGTGCACAAGAACGGCCCTTTTACCATCGCTGTGATGATGGGCGTTTTTTCAGCCTTCGGCATGCTGATCAATTCAGCCATTTTCAGCGTAGCCGTACAGCGTGATTTTGAGCTCAATGCTTATTCCCTCTTTTTTACCACCCCTATCACAAAGGCCGGTTACCTCTTTGGTAGGTTTTTCGGTGCAGCCATTACCGCCATATTTGTTTTCACAGCTGTACCGCTTGGTGTTTTTTTAGGCTCTCTCATAGCACCCGCTGCTGGGTGGATAGACATAGCTAAGGTGGGTCCTAATCCACTCGTGTTTTATGTGCAGCCATTCTTCGCGCTTGTCATACCATCTATACTCATTTCCGGTTCCCTGTTCTTTGCGGTAGCTACATTGTCGCGCAGGATGATCTTTTCCTACCTGGGCAATGTGGTGCTGCTTGTAGCATATCTCATATCTTTCAACGCTATCAGTGACTTTAATAACCTGAAGACTGTAGCCCTGCTGGATCCATTTGGACTGATGGCCATCTTTGATATCACCAGGTACTGGACGCTCTCCGAGCAGAATACCCAAATGGTGCCTTTCACCGGTACGCTACTGCTCAATCGTGCTATCTGGATATCTGTCACGGCTATCCTATTTGCGGTGTGCTATTACTTTTTCAGCTTTCAGGTACCATCAGGAGCCAAAGGCAAGAAGATCAGTGAGGCTGATAAAGACACAGCCCATGGCGATCTGTCGCATCTGCCCCAGGTAGGCCTTGTTTACACATTCGGTTCTTACCTGCGGTTTGCAATAAATGATGCAGTGGTCAATTTCTTCAATATTGTCCGGCAGCTACCTTTCTCAGGTATCGTAGTAGCTGGTATATCATTCATGTTTTTCGCTGCGCAGAACCTGCAGTCAATCTATGGTACACAGGTGTACCCCGTCACCTACTCTGTGATCGAGATCGCGTCAGGATCGTTCCGTTTGTTTGTTATGATCATCATTACCCTATTCAGCGGAGAGCTGGTGTGGAATGAACGGGAGCTGAAGCTAAACCAGATCTACGATGCACTGCCGGTGCCGAACTGGATGCAATTCTGGAGCAAGGTGCTGACCTTATTTTTCATCAATGTGCTGCTCATGACCGTGGTCATGGCCTGCGGCATCCTGATTCAGCTATCAAAGGGATATACCCAGATAGATATCACACAATACATCGTGGCGCTCTACCTGGTGGCGCTGCCCAAATACATGCTCATCAGTATCCTGGCCTTGTTTATCCAGGTGCTGGTCAGCAATAAATTCATAGGCCACTTTATCATGGTGGTGTATTATGTGGTCTTCCTTATGGCCTTCTCTATGATCGGCCTGGAGCACTATCTGTACAGGCTATTCAGTGTCCCCTCTTTCGTCTATTCAGATATGAATGGCTACGGGCCATATCTGCCACGCGTCTATTACTACCTCGTATACTGGGGAGCCTTTGCACTGATACTGGCCGTCAAAGCCCAACTGCTATGGCCCCGTGGTACGGATGAGAGCCTGATGTCACGGATGAAGGCCGCCAGGATGCACCTCACGAAGGGATACACGATGACATTTGTGGTCGCACTAGTGATATTTATCGGTACCGGAGCTATGATCTACTACCGATCTGATGTGCAGAACAAATACCTGACGGCAAAAGATAAGGAAAAGCAGCAATCTGAATACGAAAAAAAGTACAAGAAGTTTGAGACAAAGCCACAGCCTAAGGTGACAGCGATATCTGTACATATGGACCTGCACCCCGAGAGCCGGAGCTATAGCTCTGAGTCTGATATCACACTGCAAAACAGAACCAGTAGCAGCATAGACTCAGTGGTGGCCACCTACAACAATGATCTAACTACATGTACCCTAGCAGGCATCGGTCAGCTGATCTATGATGATAAGGAGCTAGGGTTCAGAATATACAAACTCGATAAGCCATTGCAGCCCGGAGACTCTATCACTGTGAAACTACAAGCAGGCCTGGAGCTACATGGATTTCCTAACGGGCAGTTTGATAACTCCATAGCAGCCAATGGTACTTTTATTCATAACTCAGACTTCGTTCCCACATTTATGTATGGCAGGGACAGGGAGCTGACCGAGAAAGACAAGCGCAAAAAATACGGGCTCGGTCCACTGACCGAAGCACCTGATCCGGAGTCGGCCCGTGGCCGCGAGTACAATCTGCTGGCACAGGATGCAGACTGGATACGCTATGAGTGCGTGGTGAGTACAGTGCCGGACCAGGTCGCTATATCGCCGGGATATCTGCAGAAGGAATGGAAAGAGAACAATCGTCGCTATTTCCATTACAAGATGGATGCGCCGATTCTGAACTTCTTTTCTATACTAAGCGGAAAGTATGAGGTGGCAAAGGAAACCTACAATGGTATCAGCCTGGAGGTGTACTATCACCGCGGCCATACTTATAATGTAGGCACCATGATGCAGGGAATGAAAGATGCTATCAAATATGCATCTGACAATTTCAGTCCATATCAGTTTCGTCAGGCGCGCATCATCGAGTTTCCGAGGTATGCCAGTTTTGCGCAGTCCTTTGCCAATACGATACCATTTTCTGAGAATATAGGTTTTATCGCAGACGTTTCTGATCCGTCTAAGATAGACTACCCGTACTATGTCACTGCCCATGAGATAGCGCATCAGTGGTGGGGGCACCAGATATGCGGATCAGTGCAGAAGGGATCAGTCATGCTGGTAGAGAGTATGGCTCAATACACTTCGCTGATGGTGATGAAGCAGAAGTATGGTGCTGTAAAGCTACGCCGCTTCCTGAAGTATGAGCTGGACAGGTACCTGGGTGGCCGTCAGTTTGACAGAACATATGAAAAGCCGCTGTACCACGCATCATACGAGCAGCAGCACATATTCTATCAGAAAGGAAGCAATGTAATGTGCGCGATGCAGGACTATATTGGTGAAGCCAATTTCAATAAGGCTATGAGCGCCTTTATACGTGCCAATCAGTTTCAGCAGGCTCCGTATTGCAACTCGGTGGACTATCTGGATACGCTATCTCACTATACACCGGACTCGCTGCAATACCTGCTGAATGATATGTATCGCTCTATCATCCTGTACGGGAACCGCTGCACTGCAGCCTCCTATAAGAAGCTAGCCGACCATAAATATGAGGTCACGATAGAGGTCGAGGCGGAGAAGTATAAGGCAGATAGTATGGGCAAGGAAACCAAAGTGAGCTTTGCGGACTATATAGACATAGGCGTGCTGAGCGCACCGGTGAAAGGGCCATATACTGAGAGGCAGCTCTACCTGGCTAAGCATCTCGTGAAACCGGGCAAGAATACCTTTACAGTAACTGTGGATGAAGAGCCGGCCAAAGCTGGTATAGATATATACAATAAACTGATAGACCGCGATAGTGACGACAATCTGAAAGACGTCTCTAAAGCATCAGCAAAATAAGAAGGAGAAAAGAAGATGGATATCGAAAATTCAAAAGCGCAGATGCGCAAAGGTGTACTGGAGCTATGTATCCTGGCCATACTCTCTCAGGGAGAGAAGTATCCGAGTGATATCATAGAGGTGATGAAGGAAGCTCATCTACTGATAGTAGAAGGCACGCTCTATCCGCTACTCACACGACTGAAAAATGATGGCCTGCTCACCTATCGCTGGGTAGAGTCTACCTCAGGCCCGCCACGCAAATACTTTACACTGACCGATGAAGGACGGAAGTTTCTGGCGGAGATGTCTGCAGCATATACCGAGCTGAATCAATCGGTAGATAAGATCCTGAATAATTCCAATCAATCCTAATACCCGAATCAACTCTTAAATCATGAAAAAGACGATCAATATAAACCTCGGTGGTCAGCCCTTCATCATAGATGAGCCGGCATTTGACATGCTGCACCACTATTTTGAATCGCTGAAGCAGAAGTTTGCTAATGAGAATGAGCAGAAAGAGATCATAGCAGACATCGAAAGCCGTATAGCAGAGCTTTTCACACAGCGTCTGGGTAAGACCCGCGCGGTAGTAGGCGAGGAGGATGTGGTATACGTCACCACGCTGATGGGCCGTCCGGAGGATATAGCCGGTGAGCCGGAAACTCCAGGCAATACAAATACCGGCAAGTCAACTGTCTCCGGGAGTCCGATATCCGGCAAGGTGGAGAAGAAACTCTTTCGCGATCCGGACAATAAAAAAGTGGGTGGTGTGATATCCGGCCTATGCTACTACTTTGGCTGGGGAGACCCTACCTGGATACGTATAGCCCTTGCAGGCCTAATAGTGCTGACCATGGTCTTCAAATTTGGTATCGGTCTGCCTATAGCTGTGATATACCTCATCCTCCTGATAGTAGTGCCTGAGGCGACTACCAGCGCAGAGAAACTGCAGATGCGCGGAGAACCTGTGACCATACAGAATATAGAGAAGGAAGTACGTGATGCCATGCATACAGCCGGCAACTCTGTGAATAACCTGATGCGGGATGATAAAGTCCGCAATGGTGTGACCTCTGTGGCCCGTGCCTTTGCAAAGATATTTCTGGTCTTTGTCTTACTATTCTGTATAGGTAGCCTCATTGTACTGGGTATGGTCTGTCTGGGTCTATCCATCTTTAGCGCTGCATCATTGTCAGATATTACGCACCTGTTTGTATCCAGCCGGCACATGATCACTATGTTCAATGTGGGCTTGTTCCTTGCGGTCGGCATCCCGCTTATTTCTGTCATGTATGATTCTATACGGTTTCTGACAGACAGCGATGTGAAGAATCCTGTGCTAAAGAAGGTGTTTTGGGGTGGATGGTTTATCGGCCTGGTACTGCTGGGATTCTCCAGCTGGAGTATACTAAAGGATTTTGCCGCAAGTGATACCGTACAGGACAAAGTGCAGCTCGCCGCACCATCAGGTGGTACACTGAATGTACAGCTGGCAGATACACTAGGTCATGTCATAGCTGTGCATGATGAGGATGAAGGAGGTGGCAGCTCTTTCACCTGGATGGGAGGCATGGCCACTACCGAGTACGGTTATTCTTTTAGCGATGTGAAACTGGAGGTAGTAGTGAGCCCCGACAGCAACTATTATGTCGAGCGGGTAGCCTTTAGCAAAGGAGCCAACTTTGCCGACGCCAGCAAAAATATCAAGATGATAAAATACCGCTTCTCCCAGTCAGATTCGCTGCTCAATCTGGATAGTCGATTCGAGCTACCGAAGGATGGCAAATGGCGCGACCAGCATATCAAAATACGCATATACGTACCAGAAGGCAAACGGCTGACCTTTGCGCCGGCAGTAGATGATATGGAGGTAAATGTGAAGAGCGATGACTATACGGATGATGGCGTAGTATCAGGCAAGATACTGGAGGTAGAGCATGGCAAACTGAAGTGTACGAACTGCAAGGAGCGCATGATATCTGATGAAGAGATAGACCTGCCGGAACCGCCTGAGGCACCGGAAGCTCCTGAAGCACCCGAGGCACCGGGAGAACATTTTAAAGTGCGAACCGGAAAGGATTCTGACGACCTGAAGAACTTTACAGTAAATATAAATGATAAGGGAATGGAGGTCAGAGGCACCAATGAGAAAAACCAAAATGTACATGTGCAGATCAACGATCATAAGATGTCTGTAAGCAAGACTGATGCACAAGGCAAACCTGTCAAATAGATCAATTTTAATCAAACCATAAAACTCTCCCAATGGAAGTAGTATCATTCAATCATTATTCAGGATTTTTTCGCCGCCTGCTGGCAGTGCTCATTGATCACTTTATTATCGGTTTTCTGGCTACCGTACTAGGACTTTTCTTTCATTTCAGGATATATCAGGAGGACAGTTTTTCTACCTATCCCATTATTGGCATTGGGTTTTTTACCCTACTGTACTATGTGATACTAGAGAGCTCAGAGTGGCAGGCCACCGTAGGCAAGAAGCTACTCAACATGAAGGTGACAGACGAAAACTTTGGCAGGATATCTCCACTCAAGGCACTCATCCGCTACCTGGCATCCTGGCTCTCAGGAGCTGTCCTTTTCCTGGGTTATATCTGGGTTATCTTTGACAGTAAGAAGCAGGCCTGGCACGACAAGATAGCCGGCACTTATGTAGTAAACATCTAAACGAGAGCACATGAGCAAACTATCAGCCATAGGAATATTTATCCTCATTATAGCAGGCTATTTCATATTCTACAAAGGGTGGAATAATGTCACACTCAGCGGCACTACTGTCACGGAGACCCGATCGGTCAAACCCTTTACAAAGCTCAAGCTGGATGGTGTTTTCAAGACTATCATCAGTCAGGATGGCGGACCGGAATCAGTAAAGATAACAGGAGATAAGAACCTGCAGCGCGCAGTGGTCGTATCAAATGAAGATGATATGCTGACCATAGCCACCAGGTCAAACATGCACATGCCAGGTCCCTCTCATATAGTAGTCTATGTCAATATCAGGCAACTCACCGACCTGTCTAACTCATCTGTGGGAGCTGTAGAGAGCAAAGGTGTACTAAACATGCCGGCACTGAAACTCGAAACAGATGCAGTGGGTAAAACAAAACTTCAGATCAAAACGGAGCATCTCACTGCAGACCTGAACAGTGTAGGAGCCATCGAACTATCCGGTACGGCCCGCACTGCTGAGATATCCAATAATAGTGTGGGGAAACTAAATGCGTACGAGCTGGTCACAGAAACTTTAGACCTGAAAAACGACGCAGTAGGTGCAGCAGAAATATATGCATCAAAAGAGCTGACCATAGACCACCGCGGTGTGGGTGCAGTACACTACAAAGGCGATGCAAAGCTAAAGAGCCTGAATGATGATGGTGTGGGGAAAGTGAGCAAAGCAGACGACTAATGCACTGAAAGTCAGCAGTATCATTTTCATAGCCTTGAGGTAATATACAGTGGTATCGTTTTTGGTATCTTGAGAGACTATTACTCACCAAAAACTAATATCATGAAACGCACCGCTACAGCACACTGGGAGGGCGACCTGAAGTCAGGTAAAGGCAGCCTCAGTACTCAGAGCACTACGCTCAATCAGACTCAATATTCATTTAAAACACGCTTTGAAGATGGCGTAGGTACAAATCCCGAGGAGCTGCTGGCGGCGGCGCACGCGGGCTGCTTTACCATGGCTGTGAGCGCAGCACTGGGGCAGGCGGGATTCACAGCTACATCTCTGGATACTACTGCCGCGATCACTATGGAGAACCTCGTCATCACTGCATCGCACCTCAGTATCAGGGGAGCGGTACCTGATATCACAGATGAGCAGTTTCAGCAGATAGTGAAAGGCGCTGAGCAGAACTGCCTTGTATCAAAGGCGCTCAGCATCGCTATCACTTCTGATGCTACACTGATCTGAGGGATAAAAATTTTATCAAAAGCTGCTATGCCGGATCAGCGTAGCGGCTCTTTTATGTCAGGTTGTTTTTATCGTATAAAGTGTATCTTGCCCGCAAACAACCCAATTCATTGATGACCAATGCATCCAGATGGATAGCCATAGTCAATCCGGTATCAGGTTTCGGCAAGGCAAAGAAAAAATGGGACGAGATCAGGTCTGAGCTTGGAGCGCAGCAGATAGCCTTTGATACAGCATTTACGACCGCAGACCGCAGGGGTGACCTGCTGGTGATAGATGCCATAGCCCAGGGATACAGGCAGGTAATATGTGTGGGAGGTGATGGTCACCTGCATGATATAGTCAATGGTATCATGCGGCAGGATATAGTCCCGTCCACTGACATCACCGTAGCTATGATCTCGCTGGGCACGGGCAATGACTGGATCAAGACCAATGGCATACCAAAAGATCCCAAGGCAGCGATAGCCCTCATTTCCCAAGGAAAAACCTACATCCAGAACGTAGGCCATGTGGTGGCCAATAATAATGGCGCTGCAGTGACCCGCTACTTTCACAATTTTGCAGGAGTAGGTTTTGACGCGTATGTAGTAGAGCGCACTGCAGGTGCTAAAGCGTATGGCCAGATAGCTTACCTGCTGGTCATGCTGCGCTGCCTTTTTTCATATCGTTTGCCGGTATTGCGCATTACCTTTGATAGCGCAGTAGTCGAGACACCATGCTACCTCACGCTCACAGGTATAGGCCAGTATGGTGGTGGCGGTATGAAGCTCACACCGGGTGCACAGCCTGATGGACCGACTTTCTTTACCAGTATCGCTAAACGCTTCTCAAAGCTGGATGTGTTTCGACATATCACCAAGCTATATGATGGTACATTCCTGAAGCTGGAGCAGGCGGAGGCTCATGAGTCCAGACATGTACGTATAGAGGTAGTGAGCGCTACTGAAGAGGTCTATATGGAGGCAGACGGAGATATGATAGGTACGGGGCCCTTTGAGATATCCTTGATACCTCATGCCTTGCGGGTCATCATACCTTAGCTATTCCTCTACGATCACCATTTCTTCTGCCTTCACCGGCTTTCTTCTTCCGGCAAAGGAGACAAAGTATACGCCTGAGAAAATCAATGCAGCAGAGATAATCTTTTCTGTAGTGAAATGATCTCTATTCAGCGCAATAGAGATCAGGGTAGCGAGTATCGGCTGCAGGTATATATATGCACCCACTACCGATGAGTGTAACTCGCGCAGCGCTACAATATTGAAAAGGTAAGCGCAGAAAGTAGCAAATAGGACCACAAATACCACGCTGAGCCACTCCGTAGTACCAAAGGTTTGCCATTGTATCCGGGTAAATTGTTTAGCGCCGAATATCAATACCCATGGCAGGCCGAGGAGAAAGACCCATTTGATGATCGCCATGGGATGATATTTTTTCATCAGCGGCCTGACGATCACGAGATAGATGGCAAAGGAGCTTGCATTGAGGAGTATCAGCAGGTCGCCAAATGCTGTTTTTGATGAGAAGTTCAACCCTTTGCCACTGATAATGATAAATGCGCCCGATGTGCCTAGTATGAGGCCGGTTACTTTCTGCCAGGTCAGTTTCTCATGGCCCGAGAAGAAGGAAATAAGCATGACCAATATGGGCGTCATGATCATGATCAGCGCACCGTTGATAGGAGTAGTGATATTGAGGCCGGCAAAGAAAAGCTCCTGATTGATCACCACACCAAAAAAGGAGCACAGGATCAATAGCGGGAAATCCTTCTTTTCTATCTTATCGCGCCCCCAAAACGCCCCTACTATCAGAAATAGACCTACCGTGAGTCCTACACGGATCAATATGAATGCCTGCGGCAAAATGAATGCCGGCATTACCTGCTTGGATACAATGAAATTGGCTCCGTAAAAGAGATTGACCAGAAAGAGTAAGATATGGGCGAGCGCTTTGCGGGACATTGCGCGCAAAAATAGGCTTTTTGCACACACGTGGCAGTATGCTTGGGGGTTCTGCCATATCTGTATAAGTTTGCGTAAAACCACTCCCCTTGTACACCACAGCAGACCAGCAACGCCTCAATCAACTCACGGCTTCCCTCATCAAAAATGAAAGCAGCCTCTCAGCCGATGCTGAGGCAGAAGCTATACGCTCCGTGATACGCTACCATGACTGGCGCTACTATGTGCTCAGCGAGCCGGTGATCACAGACCGGGATTATGATGCTCTATTCAAAAGGTTGAAAGATATAGAAACCGCTCAGCCGGAGCTGGTCACGCCTGACTCTCCCACCCAGCGTGTGGCGGCAGGACTGACGGAAGATTTCGCACAGGTGGCACACCTGGCCTCTATGCTCTCTCTGGAGAATAGCTACAATGCAGAGGATGTAGCGGACTTTGACCGCAAGGTCCGTGAACTGACCGGTGCTGAGAAAATAGAATATTGCGTAGAGCCGAAATTTGACGGATCATCCATAGCACTGGTATATGAGAATGATCAACTGATACGTGCGGCGACCCGTGGCGATGGCACTATAGGCGAAGACATCACGATGAATGCGCGCGCACTCGCATCTATACCGCTATCTGCAGGTTTTTCTAAACTGGGTATCTACCGGATAGAGTTGCGCGGTGAAGTGATCATCAGGAAAGGAGTCTTTGAGAAAATGAATCAAGATCGCAAGGAGCTCTCGCTGAAGACATTTCAGAATGCACGGAATACTGCATCGGGCTCCCTACGGCTCAAAGATCCGAGAGAAGCTGCCAGCCGGGGGATGGAGGCCATACTCTACCATATCAGCTATGCAGTAGACCACGAGGGTAAAAACCTGATCGGCACTAAACTGCATTCACACTACGGCAATATAGAGCTGCTGAATGAGAATGGTTTTAAAACGCCTATCCGCGACATGAAGGTATGTAAGACGGAAGCTGCCATAGAGACCTTCCTGGCTGAGTGGGAAACCAAGAGGCATACCTATCCGATAGAGACCGACGGCATGGTGATCAAGGTGAACGACCTCAATATGCAAGAGCGCTGCGGCTCTACATCCCATCACCCGCGCTGGGCCATTGCTTACAAGTTTGCGGCTAAACAGGCGCAATCAAAACTGATAGATGTAGAATATCAGGTGGGCCGTACCGGCGCAGTGACCCCGGTGGCCAAAATAGAGCCGGTGCCACTGGCCGGAGTCACTATCTCATCTATCTCATTGCACAATGCAGATTTTATAAAAGAGAAGGATATCAAACTGGGCGATACTGTGATAGTGGAGCGCGCCGGTGAGGTGATACCATACATAGTAGGTGTAGTAGCTGACCTGCGCGATGGATCGGAGAGAGAGATACACTTCCCATCAAAATGCCCATCCTGTCACAATGCGCTGGTGAGGCCGGAGGAAGAGGCTGTCTGGCGCTGTGACAATGCAGAGTGCCCGGCACAGGCCGAGGAGCGTATCATACACTATGTGTCAAAAGATGCAATGGACATAGATGGCCTCGGCAGGAGCATCATCACCGATTTCATAGCACGAGGCTTCCTGCATAATATTGAGGATATATACGCCTTGCCATATGATGATATCAGACTGCTGGAGGGATGGGGTGAAAAATCTGTGACCAATCTCAAGGATGGCATAGAGACTTCCAAAGGCAGGCCGATATGGCGGCTGATCACTGCACTGGGTATCCGCCACGTAGGTGTGACCACGGCAAAGGACCTCTCAAAGCATGTGAAGACTATCTTTGATCTGGTGGGCATGAGTGTAGAAAACCTGACGCATATAGAAGGCATAGGGCCGAAAGTAGCGCAGAGCATTTTTGATTTCTTTAGTAAGGAAGGGAATGTACACCTGCTGCAGAAACTGCAAGAATATGGCGTCAATACAGATAACAGACCTGAAGATGCACTGGCGAAGAATAACAAACTGCAGGGGCAGACGTTTCTTTTTACCGGATCGCTACAGCGCTTCACCCGCGACCGCGCTAAGCAACTGGTAGAAGAAAATGGTGGTACACTGCTCAGCGGCGTGAGTGCCAAGCTCAACTATCTGGTAGCAGGAGAGGATGCGGGTAGCAAACTGACAAAGGCAAAAGCTATCCCTACGGTCACGATCCTGACAGAGGATGAGTTTCTGGCTATGATAGGTTAGTTACTTCACCTTCATATTTTCGCATAGCACCTCCATGTCTATGTGCACCGGAGTAGGGCGGATCTTATTGAGGGCCTCTATAGCATTGTCCAGTCCCTTTTTGCGTATGGTAAAGTCAGTATTCCATACTGTAGCGCCGAGCCATTTAGCCACATCCTTTGTATTGAGCGCAAAACGCTTTTTGAGTTCTGCCGGCGCCGTCTTGTCCGTCTTGAACCGTGTACTGGCATCATTGATGACCTCCATAGCGATATGTATCGCCTGCTTATTGTCTGTCATAGCCTTGTCTGAGGCCGTAATGAGGAAGCTGGACCAGGGAGCAGAAAACTCGCCTATCAGACGCAGCTCGCCACTGTCTACATACCTTTTGGTCATAAATTTCTCCCAGTAGAAAATCTGTGTTTCATTCTTAGTGAGCGACTCTATGGCACCCTCCAGGCTGTCTATGATCGCAAAGTCTTCTTTGGTCAGCTTCTCACCGCGCTGCTCGGCATGTATCATGGCCATCAGGTGAGAGCCGGACCCCAGGCGTGAGATAGCATATTTTTTGGGCGTGCTGTCATAAAGTGATACCGTAGGTGAGCCGGCCCCGGTATAGATACCCCATACCAGTGGAGACTCTATGTAGACCTTCACGATCTTTGCTTGCAGGCCGTTATTTACTGCAGAGACAAAACCCTCTGTGAGCAGTATGGCCAGGTCTATCTCTCCTTCGGCCAGCGCGCGCGTCATAGCGCCGGTACCACCAGGGTAATATGTCCACTGCAGGTCTATGCCATGCGCTGCAAACTCTCCCCCCTCTATGGCCATGATGATGGGAAGGTTAAAATGCTCAGGCACGCCGCCTATTTTGATTACTGTATTCACTGTATCTATTTCTTGAAAAATTCTATGGTCCTGTCTATTACGTTTTTGAGATCTGCAGGGAGGGTATCTGCATCCCAGGGATGTTTGCCTCCAAAGACATGGTTGCCCCCGGGCACCAGCATCAGATCGGCATCCGCCTTCCATTCTTTCAGCTCTGCCGCTGATGAGGGCGGCACAGCTTCGTCCAGGTCGCCATGTACTATGAGCATAGGAATGCTTAGTCTTGCTACCACATCTGGTATGTATAGACGCTGCGGATTGGCAAAATAATTCTCGTACATCTGCCAGTAGACGGGCAGCTGCTGTTTAGTGCGGCCGTTGGTCACATATATCACTCCGTCCTTTTTGATCTGGTCCATCTGGTCAGATTTCCAAAACTTGCCAAATTCATTGACCGCGGCCCAGGCGGCGATCTTTTTTATCCTTGCATCTTCACCAGCCTTCAGGGTCACTATGCCTCCGCCACGGCTATGGCCTATCAGATATATCTGTTCTTTATTGCAATCTCTCCCTTCTGCCTCAAAAGCGTCTGAAGCCACCCAGTCTATCACGGTGCCGAGGTCATCCAGCTCTTTTTCAAAATTATTATGGCCAAAAGCCTCCGGATCGGTAAAATCTAGCGGCTGATCAATAGTAGTACCATTGTGACTCATATTAAACTTGACAAATATGAATTCTGCGGCTGCAAAATACTCCGCCATCAGATTGTACGGACCCCAGTCTTTGAAGCCCATGAACCCGTGTATCCATACCACTATGGGTTTGGGCTGGCCGTCCGGTTGCCAGCAGACATCGGCCAGAAACGGCCTGCCATGCCGAGACTCAAGTACGATATTGCGATGAAACTGCATCAGACCAGCTAAATAATGAAAACATCATGAGATACAGGCTATTCTCTCCCTAGATTATAAGTAAAATACCTATATACTTTATTACTTTCGTCCCTGCAAATGGCCAGTCTCGACGAAATCAAAAAGCCTATAGCACGTGAGCTCGATGAGTTTGAGGTCAGGTTTCGCGAGTCTATGCGCAGCAACGCTCCACTGCTGGATCGCATCACACACTATATCGTGACGCGCAAGGGTAAGCAGATGCGGCCCATGTTTGTTTTCCTCAGTGCCAAACTCTGTGGAGATATCAATGAGGCTACATACGTAGCGGCATCGCTCGTAGAAATATTGCACACGGCGACGCTGGTGCATGATGACGTGGTGGATGACTCGTACAAGCGCAGGGGCTTTTTCTCCATCAATGCCCTCTGGAAAAACAAGATAGCCGTACTGGTAGGAGACTTTCTGCTGGCCAAAGGCCTGTCACTGTCTATAGAGCATGATCAGTTTCAGCTATTGCATCTGCTGTCTAATACCATCAAGGAGATGAGTGAGGGCGAGCTGCTACAGTTGGAAAAGGCCCGTAAACTGGATATAAAAGAGGATATTTACTTTGAGATCATTCGCCAGAAGACAGCCTCTCTTATTGCCTCTGCCTGCGCTAGCGGCGCCTCTACCAGCACCAAAGATCAGGAGGCGATAGCAAAGGTGAAAACGATGGGTGAAAAGATCGGTATAGCATTCCAGATCAAGGATGACCTTTTTGACTATGAAGAGGCGGAGATAGGCAAGCC
The DNA here is from genome assembly GCA_964537475.1 of uncultured Chitinophagaceae bacterium. Lineage (GTDB taxonomy): Bacteria > Bacteroidota > Bacteroidia > Chitinophagales > LD1 > UBA1941. Next base: position 159,287 of record CAZIBY010000004.1, read on the forward strand.
GCGAGGTATAGATATCAAGGAGAGGAAAATGACACTCCCACTCATACATACGCTCAATAAAGTATCTCCGGCAGAGAAACGCAAGATCATCTACGTGATCAAAAATGAAAATACAAATGCAGAAAAGGTGCGCTGGGTGATAGACGTCGTGCGTACTAATGGCGGTCTGGACTACGCCCGATCGAGAATGCTGGACTATAAGACTGAAGCTGAGCGCATCCTGGCTTCATTCCCTGATGGTGATGCGCGCCGTGCCATCTATGATATGATACAGTTTACCATCAATCGTACCATCTGATCACTCTGCCAGCTTGCGCAGGGTCACATCATCGCAGCTGTGAGACGGATAGATGTTGTTTTCCTTCTGGAAGTCTAGTAACGCGCTGTCAGTAGAGGCATCATAGATGCCATTGATGGTCAGGTTATAGTCATTTGCATTGAGCAGCTTTTGCAACTCCCATATCTCGTTTGGCTTTGAGGCACCTGATACGTTTTTCCCCTTCAGGTATTCGAAAGCTGCCATTTTATCCTTCTCGCTCTCTACTGCCCCTATAGTGATGTCTTTATCCAGTATGATGCGGATATCCTCATTGGTCAGTCCCTGGTCCTTCATATCCTGAGACTGGATCAGTTTGCCCTCCAGAGCCTGAGTATATCTCAGTAGCCTGTAGTATCGGTTGATGCGTGATTGTGCTTCGCCAAAGGCATCCTTTGTCTTTGTCACATCTATCCCATCTTTCAGCCACAAGGTTTTGGCTATATCAGTGAGACTTTGACAATTGTCGAGATAGATGCGTAGCGTGGCCTGATCGTAATAGTTGTAATCTATACTATCCAAACTGAAATAATCGAACCGGCTGATATTCTCATACCGCCTGTGCATCTGGTAGTGATGAAATGCTTTAAACCCGGCCAAAGCCAGAAAAATGAAAACCAGAAGGAAGAGGACCGGATGACGCATGAATGGGAGGAAAATTCTGCGCAAATATAAGCGTAAAAACAATGCCTAAACCGCTACGGTAAAGAATATTGCGGCGCCGCGGCCTGGCGTAGACTCCAGCCAGATGCGCCCCCCGTGCCGCTCTATGATCTTCTTGCATACCGACAGGCCTATGCCGGAGCCCTGGTATTTGTCTTGAGAGTGTAGCCGGGTGAATATCTGGAATACCTGCTCCTTGTAGCGTGGATCCAGGCCTATCCCATTGTCTTCCACCTTAAATAGCCAGTGGCGCTCCTGCTGCTCTGCAGATATTTTGACGATAGGAGATGCCTCAGAGCGGAATTTAATAGCATTGCTGATCAGATTCTGGAAGAGCTGGCGCATCTGCAGCTCATCGCAGTAGAGATTGGGCAGGTCAAAAAGTATGACCTCAGCCTTATTCTCCTCTATAGAAATCTTGAGATCCGACTTCACCTTACGGATCAGGTCAGGTATCTGCACGTTGGCAAAAGGCTTGCCCGCACTGGTGATACGGGAGTACTCCAGCAGACCGCTCACCAGGGTATTCATCCGGTGGGCTCCGTTGATTATGTTTTCAATAAACTCTTCTGATTCCCTTGTCAGTTTTCCTTCATTGCGCTTTTGCAGCAGCTGTGCAAATCCAGTAAGGCTGCGGAGAGGCTCCCGGAGGTCATGCGAGGCGATGTAGGCAAATTTTTCCAGCTCCGAGTTGGACGTGATATAGCGCTCCAGCTCCTGGTTTTTAGCAAACAACTCCTTATTGTAGTGATCTATTTTGTCCTGATGTTCTTTCTGCTCAGCTATATCGCGTGCCACGATCACTACCTTGTCATCTATGAAGGGGCTGATACGCAGCTCCATATAGTAGGTTGTCTCCCGGCCGCTATGAGCCAGATCTATGGTGTGCAGCCTATTGTCACGGAGTACGCCAGCTACCGCATCCAGTACCGCTTTCGTATTCTCCGGGGTCAATAGCTGCGCCAGCTTCTTTCCTATAAAACTGACCGAGCTAAGCACATCTCTGAAAAGTTCATTGGGGTAGAAATCAAAAATTTCACCCTCCATATCAGTGATGATCACCATGTCAGGTATGGTGTGCAGAATAGCTTTGCGTGTCTCTTCGCTGCGATCCAGCCGGGATTCTATTTCCTTCAGATCTGTAATGTCACTGTGGACCATCAGTACCTGAGTAGCCCGGCCTGCATCATCTCTCTGGAATACTGCCGTACGCGTCAGGAGGAACTTAATGTGTCCATCGCCCTGCACCGCCGGATAGACTGTGGTCTGCACTTGACCATCTGTGAGCTGGGCCGCCTGGCGGATACTATCCATTGCGTCCTGCCGGTAGTCTGGATGAATCACATCAAACGATCTGTCAGGAAATGTATCAGCCGTGTATCTGAACCATTCTGCCATATCTTTGCTTTGATATATGGAAGACATCTTTTCCAGATCAAATATGCTGATCAGGACAGGAGATGTATGATTTACTTTTTGCTGAAAGGTTTGATAGTGCAGTAACTCTTGTTCCTTTTTTTTGCGCGCCGTGATATCCTGCACGATGCTATAGTTTACATTGCCGGACCCTAATTTGACGCCGGTGGTGCTGATGCTACGGCTCATCATCCATCGCCAGTTTCCGGCTTTGTCCCTGACCCTGTATTCCACCGAGCGGAATGTCCCGTCTCCGGCAGCGGCAGTCAATTCGTCTCTAAATGCTACGATCTTGTGTAGATCCTCGGGGTGTATCTTGCTTTCTATAAAAGTATATTCGTCTGTAAAATCTTCTGCCTCATAGCCGAGATTTCGCACCATAGACTTATTGCTATAGAGTATTTTGCGATTGGTCCTGTCTGTCACCAGCAGGCTATCAGGCAGGATCTCCAGTATCTTGGTGAGTATCTCCTCTTTCTCATGCATCTGGCCGAGCGCCTGCTCTGCACGGTCAAAATTGTATACGTGTATATAGCGGCACAATTGCCCGCCGTATTGTATGGAGATACTTTTCCCTTGCACATTCAGCACAGTGCCGGCAGTATCTATCACCCGTACGTGAAGGATATTGCTGTCATCGGAGTTATTGTATCTCTGTGCAGCATCCAGCACAGCCTGTATATCGTCGGCATAGATATAGTCAAAAAGGTTTTGACCGGCGAGGTCGGCCCCTTCCTCTTTCAATAATGACTTGGCGAGATTGTTAGCGTATTTGATCGTGCCGTTGTGATGAATGAGTGCCGGGTAGGGTGCGATATCTACCATGCAGCGTATATCTGCATCATATCTGGTGCCGATATCCGCCGAATTGTCTAGCTCGATGCCGCTCATAATCCCCAATTTAATCCCATCATTCAAAATATGCAAGTCGTTAGTTTCAACAGGGCTCAGCGTATAACCCGGGATATGTCCTTTAGTTCGTCTATCATTTTGCGCTCATTGCTGAGGCGGGGTATTTTGCACTGGCTGCCCAGCTTATGATGCAGGTCCATCCACTGATAAAAGCTGCCCGTTTTCAATGGCGCCACCGCCAGGGTGTCTAGTACGAGGCCGCCCGATCTTTTGGCAGCGTAATCCGAGTTGAGTGATTGCAGCTTCTGGTCCAATATCTTGGCAAAAAGGCCTATGTCAGCCGGTGCCTTACTAAACTCTATCGCCCACTCATGTCGCCCGCTGCTATAGCTATCTGTATGTATCGGAGCTACGGTGTATTCAGATACCCGGGCATCCATCTCTGCGCAGCTCTCAGAGATAGCTTTATCCGTATTGTTCACAGTGACTTCTTCGCCCCACACATTGATATACTGCCTGGTGCGGCCTGTTATCTTGATGCGATGGGGCGCTGTACTGGTAAACTGGACTGTATCTCCTATGAGATAACGCCAGAGTCCCGAGTTAGTACTGATCACCATTGCATAATTGACACCCGGTCGCACCTCCTCTATATTCACAGCATCCTGAGTTTTCAAATTTCCATCAAAGGGTATAAACTCATAAAAGACGCCGTTATCTAAATGTAGCAGCATATCGTCACTATCCAGCGTATCCTGCCAGGCAAAAAAGCCCTCTGATGCATTGTATACATTCTGGTAAAATACAGGCCGCCCGATTATTTCTTCAAATTGCTTACGATATGGGGCAAACCCAACTCCACCGTGAGAGTATAGCTCCAGATGAGGCCATACCTCAGAGATACGGGTCTTGCCGGTTTTTTCTAAAACCTTCTTCAAAAGCAGGAGGGTCCATGACGGCACTCCGGAGATATTGGTCACATTCTGCTGCATGGTGACCGAGGCGATACGATCCAGTTTTTCTTCCCATTTTGGCATGAGCGCCACATCCAGGCTCGGTTCCCTGAAATACTGTATCCAGGTATCCAGGTTTTTCATAAGGATGGCAGATACATCGCCAATAAATATATCGGGATGCGCTGCATTAGCATTCCCTGCACCGCCCATCACTATACCCTTGCCGGTAAAGAACCTACTGGCCGGGTTATTTTTCAAATAAATACTCAGAAAGTCTTTTCCGGTCTTGATATGTGATCGGTGCAGACCCTCTCCGGACAGTGGAATGAATTTACTCACGTCATTGGTCGTACCGCTGGATTTAGCAAACCACTGTATACGCCCGGGCCAGAGTACGTCTGCCTCGCCATCCATCATGCGCTGGAACCAAGGCTTCAGACCATCATAGTCATGAATAGGTACCTGTGCAGCAAACTTGTGATAGCTCTTTATAGTTTCAAATCCGTATTGCCGCCCATACACTGTGTGGCGGGCGCGGCTGAGCAGATGTGTCAATACCCTTTGCTGGGTTTCTGCCGGGTGTGACAGAAAATCATCAATGGCCGGGACACGGGTGCTAAAGTAGAATTTCGCTATTTCATTGATGGGATGCATCAGAGTTTAGCTTCGCTCAGGTTCTTGCGCCTCAGTACAAAGTTCTGGCCGAGATAGACCTTGCGCACTTGCTCATCTGCAGCCAGCTCCTCAGCAGTGCCTGCCTTTAGTATTTTGCCCTCAAATAGGAGGTAGGCGCGGTCTGTGATAGACAGTGTTTCCTGTACATTATGATCTGTGATCAGGACGCCTATATTTTTTTGCTTGAGCTTCTCTACGATACGCTGTATATCCTCTACGGCTATAGGATCTATACCCGCAAATGGCTCATCCAGTAATATAAATTTGGGATCAGTGGCCAGCGCACGCGCTATCTCAGTGCGTCGCCGCTCACCACCGCTGAGGACATTACCCATACCGGTGCGCACGCGGTTCAGCCCAAACTCCTCCAGCAGGGCCTCCAGCTTTTCTTTCTGCTGCGCCTTGGTCAGATCTGTCAGTTCCAGTACAGCCGATACATTATCCTCTACACTCAGATTGCGAAAAACGGATGCCTCTTGCGGCAGATATCCTATACCTGCCTGAGCACGTTTGTACATGGGCAGCGTAGTGATGTCCAGTGTGTCGAGGTAGACGTGTCCGCTGTCCGGTTTGATCAGCCCCACGGTCATATAAAATGAAGTGGTTTTCCCCGCGCCGTTCGGACCCAGGAGCCCCACTATCTCGCCTTGCTTTACTTCTACCGAGACATTATTGACTACAGTACGGGTACCGTATTTCTTTATCAGATTATCTGCGCGTAATATCATCTACTCTAAACTCAATAAATCTATGATATGGCTGAATATGAAGCCACCAATGGACCAAAATTAAAAATCATAACCGAAGCTAAAATAATAGATCGGCTTCTCGCTCCAGAGACCTGTATCCAGTCCCCAAGCCGTATCAAATTTCATAAAGTAGCCCAACAGCGAGGTGCGGAATCCAAACCCTGTACCCAATATGACCGGTGTCTTGTACTGCTTGACTGAGACTACAGATGCAGAATTCGTGTATCTGACGGTAAACAAGGGATTATTGTCAGAAAATGGACTGAGCCCCTCCCACGCAGTACCACAATCTGCAAAACCAACTATCATGAAGTTTCGCACGAACTCAGATTTAGAAGGCCTGTTCATCAGCATCGTGATCAGCGGTATCCGCAGCTCAGCATTGATCAGCGCGTAGCTGTTGCCATTGCGGGAGTTAGCCGTAAAACCGCGCATAGGAGCGGCTATGGTCTGATAGACATAATTATTATGATCATTGATCGGAGCCTGTACCAGAGCCTGAGAGGAGGTTCGTATGCTTAAGATGTTATTGTCCAGCCCGCCGAGATAATGGATCATTTTGGCATTGCCTAGCGATGTAGCAAAGCTCATGCGCGCTGCGAACGTCATCTGACGCCAGATTTTCAGATAATAACGAGCGTCAAACCCAATCTCTGTAAAGTATTGATTGTTCCACCCCGGCACCCGCACGCCACCACTGAGCTGAGTAGGAAATTCCTTATGAAACTCGACAAATGCCTTTGCACGAAAACCACGCTTGATATTGGTCATCACATTTATGGTATTGTCAAATACGTATTCAGCCTTTAGGAAGACCCAATTAGTGGCATAGGTGGGCAGGTTCAGGCTGAATGTATCCATAGACTTAAACACATAGCGGTCATTGCGATAGCCCACTCCGAGACCTATGCGATGAAAGACGTCAAAAGGATATTTGAATTGAGATTCGAGGTAAGTAGTTTTGACGGTATATAGTACACCGCCTATGTTTTCAGGTATCGGTGTGTTATAGAATGGTACTTTATCTGTGGCTATATTGCTGAAGCCCTGATAGTAAACGGTGAACTTTTTATCCCATCGTTTTTTCAGGTTCTCATAGGTGAGGAAATAACCCATGTCCTTGAAACTAAAACCTGCAGCGCCGGTGAGCGGAAGCGTGATACCGCCATATAAACGATAATCCTCAAAAATGTCAGTGATCCCTATCTTGAAAAGGGCATTCAAAGGTTGATACATGTATCCGGGGTTCTGCGGATTGAAAGGCTGATAGGTGGTGACAATAGGTGTATTATCCAGCTGCGCCGCAAAATTGTCTATCATGAAGCGTACAAAATAGGGCCGTACCTTTGAGAAACGGAATATGTATCCGGTCTGGGCCGGCGCATTGGCGGGTAAACCTGTAGGAGACTCAGTGATAGCTGCCAGGCTGTCCCAATCAAAAAGTTTCACTCCGTAGTCGTACTCGCTCTGGAAATCATGACCAGAATATACTTTTTTGCCGCCTTGAAAATGTGACTCATACTCTGCCCGCTTCTTCTCTTCATCAGCCTTTTTGACCGAATCTTCCGTCAGCATGATATTGTTGCGACGCTTGATGTAATCAGTTTGTATATAGTTCTGCCTGGCGGGGCGTGTCATTTGTATGTCGTACTTATAAAACTCATTGCGCCCTTTGTGAAACACCATGTCCATAGCCAGGCTTTTATCCGGCGCGAGATTTTGCTCCTGGATATTAGTAGAGAAGTTGGAATATTGAAATGTCTTGCTCTGGACCCTGTCTACAGCCTCTTGCGTCACTCCTTTGAGCGTAATAACGGATGTGTCCAATACTAGCCGCCAATCTGCATTTTCCGGCAGGCTGATAGAGTCATCCTCATTCGTTTCTCTATTGAAAAAACGGTATGTCTTCTGATTATGATCAAAAACATCTTCCAGGCCCGACAGCCATTGATTTCGGATGCCATTGGCTTCACTCAGATAGGAGAAATAATCATCGCTAAACTGCTGCGGGTAGCTCTCGTTGGAGTTTGGAGTATTGGTGATACGGTATAGTACATTGTCTCCTTCCTCCCCATCCAGCGGGTAGAAGAAAAGGTCAGTTTGCTTATCAAAAACCTGCGAATCATAGCGCTGCTTTCTGATCGTATCATCCGGGCGGTTACTCGCAAAAACTACCCCCCGGATACTGTCTACCATCACCACTGCGGGTGTAAAGTCGTCAAAATAATCATCCGTGATCTGCTTCACGGTTTGCGAGGCGATACTATAAAGCACCACATCAGATTGGCCATTGCGCACAGCAGCCATAGCCAGTTGCTTGCTATCTGCGTAGGTAAAGGATGTGACCTTTGAGAATTTTTCTATCCTATGATATTCTTTGCGGCGTTTACCCTTTTGCTTTTGTATCGAGTATTCGCCCAGCCTCACTATCATTTTCTTATCAAAAATGAACCCGACCTTTTCGCTCTTGGGTGCCCATGCGACCAGTGGTGTAGCCAGGTCTGTCCACATTGTTTTGGTGCGCCAGCCCCCTCTGTATATCACCTTCTTTTTGTGATGCTCGAGGTCTATGAGGTGGACCTTATACCTGCCCAAATTGTTAGATGCGTAGGCCACATATTTACCATCGGGGCTGAGACGCGGCTCATAGTACTCTGTCTCCTGCCTGTGGCGGACTTTGATTATATCCTTATCATCTCTCGGATTGGTATATTTTATTTCATTATTAAACCTTGCTACATAGTATTTGTACCAGTTCTGAAGGGTCTCATTCAGATTGGTGCCCAGGGCAAAGAGGAACCCATTATCTACGCTGCGGTTGATACGTACCAGGTATTGCAGATTGGCTACAGCACCTTTGCCATACACCTCATCTATATAGTGCCAGATGGAGTGACCTACGAATACCGCCTCATCGGGCGTAAGCTTATTCAGCTTCTTGAAGCGGCCAGACATGATGCCATCGCGCAGTTGGTTTTCCATGTCTGAGCTCCAATCCTGGCCAATATATGATATGAGCCCCAGCTTGTACCAATCGGGCTGAAAGCTGATCGCATTGGAGACTATCTCTGTGATCCCATCACTACCGGGCTGCGGTACCACAAACCTTCTGGCGATGCCCTCCCTGATCTGCCGGTCCAGATGAGCATGATCGCCATCGAAATAGACAAAAATCTTATTGGAGGGTATGTCGACAGAGGTGCCTTTATTCCCTTCTGGTTTGTAAATACCGATATTAGTTTGATTGAGGTCGTTGATGGTGTTGTAGACCATTATGTCTACTTTTTTGTGAAGCTTTAGATTCAGCAGGTCTTCTATAGGCTTCAGATTATCTTCGGCAGATTTGATCACGTATTTCGCTATGTCCTGTCCACCGGGATAGAAGTAGGTGGTAAAATGGTCAGACTCATAGTACTGCCAGTCAAAGTCTTTATACTGCACGCGATTTTGCCCGAATGTGACAGTGGCGGCCTGACCTTGCGCCTGCGAAGCCGCTATGACGGAGACGAGCACAGACAATCCCAGCTTAAAGTACATAGGGAGGGCCCGAATACGATCAAGGTTAAGTCTGGAAATAGGGCCGGTTAGCAGCATTGAATAAAATTAACACAAGGCATCGAAAAACGGCAATAAATGCCTTAGTTTGATACCATAATTAGTTAATAATCTTCAAAACCACAAAGCAGTGAGCCAGGTTGTTAAATTGACATTCGGACCTATCATGGAGAATACTTTTATCATATACGATGAAACCTCCGAATGCGTGATCATAGATCCGGGTTGCTCTAACGCCCGGGAGAGAGAAGAACTCATCGCTGAGATCAGCCGCCTGCAGCTCAAACCGGTACGCCTGCTCAATACCCACTGCCATGTAGATCATATACCCGGCAACCCACTGATAGCAAATACATATAACATCGGTCTGGAGATACACCCACTGGAGGAGCAGGTACTGGCCGACGCTCCGGGATTTGGTGAGATGTTTGGTATAGAGATGGATACGATGCCGCCGGTCAAAGGCCACCTCCATGAAGGTGATGAGGTAAAGTTTGGCAATACTACTCTCAAGGTCCTTTTCACTCCCGGGCACTCCCCGGGCAGTATTAGCTTTTACAATCCAGCAGACAAATATGTAGTAAGTGGTGATGTATTGTTTTACCAGAGTATAGGTCGCTATGACCTGCCGGGAGCAGATAGTACCACCCTGTATCGCACCCTGACGGATACAATGCTGAAACTACCAGATGATACACGTGTGTACTGCGGCCACGGGCGGGATACGAGCATCGGGCTGGAGCGCAGCCACAATCCGTACCTGCGGATGAAGCAATTACCATAATTGCGGCCAGCCGGCAGAACTTCTTATTTAAGAGGCTGTTTGATATATTTATAATACCAAAACTGCTTTATGAATAAGCTCTCTACCCTCGTCATTTTTTCCCTTATCTTCTCCGGACTGGTAGCGCAGCCATATCCTGTAGGTACGCTCACCACTACATATACTGATCCCGCCAGAAGCAATCGCTCCGTGCCTGTGGAAATACATTATCCCGGTGTTTCGGCAGGCAATGGTGTAGGAGTGGCACCCGGTACTTTCCCCTTTGTTGTATTTGGTCATGGCTTTCAGATGACGGCACCGGCGTATTATCCATTTGCTGATTCGCTGGCAGAGCGCGGTTACATTGTAGCCTTTGCCAATACCGAGAATAGCTTCTCTCCCAGCCATGCTGATTTCGCCAAAGACCTGCTCTTCATTTACCAGACCTTGATAGCAGAGGGTAGTAATGGTTCCTCACAGTTTATGGGGCATATCATGCCCCGTGGTGCTATAGCCGGCCACTCCATGGGTGGGGGAGCTACAGTGCTTTCTGCCCAGTACGGGGACAGTGCTACCTGTTACTTTACATTGGCAGAAGCAACCACCAATCCGTCCTCCATCACCGCTGCCCAGTATCTGACAAAACCCTATCTAAGCTTTGCCGGATCATATGACTGCATAGCTCCCTATAGTACCAATCAGCTACCTACCTACAATGCTACGACCTCCGCCTGCAAATGGCTGATAGAGATCACCGGCGCTTCGCATTGCAACTTTGGCCTGAGCAATGCACAATGCGGCATTGGTGAGACCTTTTCCGGCTGCGCCAATCCGCCTCTGTCCCAATCGGCACAGATCAGTAAAGTACTTAGCTATTTATATCCTTATCTGGATTTTTACCTGAATGGAAACACTCCGGCCCAGGCTACTTTTGATAGTGTTTACACAGCTGATGCAGGAAGCGTAAAGCAGCGAACCTGCACGGCACCTACCGGGATAGTAAACCTGGAAGAACAGCACCTCAAGGTATATCCCAATCCAGCTGATAATTTATTGCATATAGATCTCGGGCCGGACCAGAAAGTATGCCTTTCAGATATATACGGTCAGATGATAGGTTATTGGACTACTGATCATACCGTAGATCTTTCCGCTTTATCTCGCGGCATCTATATAGTGCACGCCATAGATCTCAGTGGGCAAGTCCGTACAGTTAAAATACTAAGGGAATAACAATCAATTTACGAGCCTGACGAAGATAGACCCGAGTGAGCTTTTGATCTCCAGCTCACTGAGCCGGCCTCTGCTGTAGGTATAAATAGCAGAGCTATTATCCATCTCTGCAGAATATTTACCTTCTGCTTCTTTGACCAGATCAAAGAATTTCCCCATCCTCTCGGAAAAGACCTTCTGGATATTAGCTGGTTCTGCGAAATACATGAGCAGAGAGGAATACTTCACCGGTCCCGGCACACAGCTTTTTTCTCCATTCTTCTCTACGATCAGCTTTCCATTATCCCATATGGCCTGTGTCAGTATGATGCCGTCTTCTTTGATGTTTTTAAAGATAGATGTAGACATGATGCCATCCTTGCTGAAAAGAACATCTGTAGACATAGACGATCTTTTGTCCATGAAAAGCATTTTGACCTGAGTAGAGCTGCGCAGTTTGTAATATTTGCCCCCTGCAGAATCTCTGGCTTCGATGGTAGTCTCGCCTATCTTTTTTCCAAAGAGAGTGACTTCATAGCGCAGTTTCTGACCAGATAGAGCACTGGAGCAGCACAGACTGGCAAGGATAAAGACAAGTATAAGACGGTGTTTTATCATGATATATGCACGGTTATTAGTCGAGCCAGGTCTATAGCCTTTTGCTTCACCGCATCTACATCACTACCGGGCCGGTCATAGGCCAGTACTACACCCATGCGCCTATAGGGACGCGTGGCAGGCTTACCGAATATACGGATATCTGTTTTATCAGTAGCTAAAACCCGGTCAATGCCCGTAAATCGAGGTCTACCGCCTTCGGCGGATGCGAGTATCACGGCACTGGCCCCACAGCGCTCCAGCGTGATAGACGGGATAGGTAATCCCAGCACCGCACGGGCATGCAGCTCAAATTCGGAGAGATTTTGCGTCCCCGCCAGAGTCACCATACCGGTGTCATGCGGCCGCGGCGACAGTTCTGAGAAATACACTCCGTCACTGGCTATAAAAAACTCTACGCCCCAGATACCTTGACCCGTCAGCGCTGCCGTGACTTGTGCTGCCATTTGTTGTGCTTCATGCAGACGATCATCGCTGATCGCGCACGGCTGCCAGCTCTCCTGGTAGTCTCCACGCTCCTGACGGTGGCCTATAGGTGGGCAAAAGAGTGTTGGGCCATTTTTCTGAGTGACTGTCAGTAGCGTGATCTCAAAATCAAAATTCACAAAAGCTTCTACTATTACCTCCGCTATATCACCACGTTTCCCCGACTGCGAATAGTCCCATGCTTTAGATATCTCGGCCTCAGACTTTATCGTAGACTGGCCCTTGCCGGAGGAGGACATGAGCGGTTTCACTACACATGGGATGCCTATTTCAGCTACAGCTCTTTCCAACTCCTCTAATGAAGCAGCGTACCTGTAATCTGCCGTCCGCAGGCCCAGGTCTTTGGCTGTCAGGTCGCGTATAGCTTTGCGGTTCATAGTAAAGTTGGCCGCCTTGGCCGAAGGCACCACCTGTATTCCCTGCGCCTCGTAGGCATAAAAACGCTCTGTGCGTATGGCTTCTATCTCGGGGACTATGATATCCGGTTTATATTTTGCCACTATGCGGTCCAGCTCCGCTCCATCCAGCATATTGATCACCTCCCTCTCGTCCGCTACTTGCTGGGCGGGAGCATCATTATAAGAGTCTACTGCTATTACGTATTCGCCGAGGCGTTTGGCTGCTATTACAAATTCCCGACCCAGCTCGCCTGAGCCCAGGAGCATTATTTTTTTCATCCGGACAGTTTGTGCGCTAAAGATAGCAACTGCCCGCAATGAAAATTGAGCATTTTATGGCTGTGATTTCAGGATGCGCCATTCTTTTGGGAAATAGCTGTTGATCCGGTTAGGCAGCGCTTTGGCAAAGCCAAGGTTCAAGCCATTGTGACGTATTGCTACCCAACCTTTGTGGTTTGTAGCTACAGATACAGTCTCCCCTTTGAGAAATGCTATGGCAGCGGGATGATCTATATTTATAGAGGGGAAGTCCGGCCTCATATCCAGAGCGAGGCTTAGCTCATGGGCGGGTATCAGGTCTTTACCTTTGACTTCGCCCGCGCAGATACCTGCATTGCGTATGTAGAGTCCCGATAGGCTTCGGTACGCCTGCCAGAACCTGGCAGGAAGGATGTTGTAAATATTTTGGTGCTTGATGGCCAAAAAATGTTCCGGTGCCGAAATAAAATTATCAAGCTGCGGCCTGATATCCTGTATGGTTTTATCAGCTATCCTGGCAGGTGGCGTGGTAGTTTCTTGCCATTCCCCTTTTTTGCGGAGCAAACTCAGGAAAAAACCTTCGCCGCTGGTCCGGTGAGGATAAAAAGCATAACCTAAACATCCACCAGTACTAACGGTTGTTAGCTGCGGTTGAAAACTTCCCGCATTGGGTATGGCTATGCTATCAAAACCACCATCATTCACCAACCTACGGACCTGTGCCAGATTTTCGATATCCTCATATGTACAGGTGCTGTAGACCAGGTAGCCCCCGGGTTTGAGGCATTGGATGATATGCTGCAGGATATTTTCCTGGCGCTCTGCGCACATAGTTACATTGGCTTCGCTCCATTCACCTATTGCAGCCTTATCCTTGCGAAATAAACCCTCTCCGCTGCAGGGGGCATCCACGACTATGATGTCAAAGGTCTCTCCCAATCCGGCAAAATCCTCTGCCTTATTTTGGGTGACTATGGAGTTTGCATAACCCCATCTGGCCAGGTTTTGACGCAGGATGCGGTTGCGGCCTGCTATGACCTCATTGCTGACCAGGATGCTCTCCTGATTTATCAGCGAAAGTATATGCGTGCTTTTGCCACCGGGCGCAGCGCACATATCCAGTACACGGATAGAGTTGTCGAGTATACCGGTAGCCTTCAGCGCCTGCTCCAGAAACATACTCGAGCTCTCCTGCACATAGTATGCCCCTGCATGAAAGGATGGATCAAATGTAAACGAGGGCCTTGATGACAGATAGAATCCATAAGCAGACCACGGGATCGCATTTGCCAAGGGCAGCGAAGATGCCTCTCTGTGAAATTTGACCGGATGCGTACGCACGGTCGTGACCGGGGGCTCATCCAGCGCCGCCAAGAAGGCATCGTAGTCCTCACCAAAGTGGGCCTTCATCCGATCGGTAAATGCTGCAGGATATTTACTCATCTAGTGCGGCAGGGGTTTCTGCTCTGGTGCCAAAGATAATGTTCAGCACCACACCGGCCACTACCAGTGAGATACCTGAGATGATAGTCACGGTATATGACTCGCCAAAAAACATAACTCCAAATATGATAGCGTACAGGATGCCTAGATAGTTTAGACTGGAGGTGATAGCCACCCGCTCGGTCTGAAGGGCTTTGGTCAGATTGGTCTGGCCCAGCTGTGTGAGCAGGCCAGTGGCTATGAGATAAAACCAATCCATGCCTTCCGGCATTTTCCATTCAAAAAGGCACCCGACCAGTCCTATCAGTGTGCCCACTATCTGAAAGTGCAGCACAACCACTATCGGGTGTTCTTTTTCCTTGAGGGAGCGCACCAGGTTATAAGCTATGGCAGACATAAAGGCAGAAAAAAGTCCGAGCAACAGATAGGCTATGCTGATACGCCCGTCGAAACCTTTGATCAATACCACCCCGGCAAAAGACATAATGAAAAAAAGGTATTGTATAGGCCGGATACTTTCTTTGAGTACCAGGATAGCGATCAGCGTAGTAAAGATCGGAGACGTATACTGGATAGTAACCGCCGGTGCCAGGGGCATTTTCTGCAGGGTGACAAAAAAAGTATAAACAGCGGTAGTACCCGCTACTCCTCTCGCTACCAGCCGCCAACGATTGCTGCCGCGCCAGTCCAGCTTGTCATAAAAGATAATGGCAAAGCAGCAAAGCATGGAGACCAGACACCTGAAAAACACAGCCTCCATAGGAGGTATGTGGCTGATCTTCTTTATGCAGACATTCATCAGAGCAAAGAAGAATGTCGCCATCAGCATATAAATAACACCCTTACTGACTCTCATACCGCTGGCAAATATATCAATGTACAGGGTGGCGCGGGCAAATGTTTTGAGTGGTCGGATACGGGTGGAAAACCCTAAAGATTGTTTTAGATAATTTTTGGCAGTTTCGCGGCTGTGAAACTCGCCGATGTCATAGGCCACCAGCCGGTCAAGGATAAACTGTCTGAGCTGCTCTCTACGGGCAAGCTGCCCCATGCTATGATGATACTCGGGCCAGAGGGCGCGGGTGGGCTGCCGCTGGCTCTGGCCGTGGCGCAAAACCTGGTCTGTGAGAGGAGATCCGGCAAAAAGCAGGAGGAGGCAGGACTCTTTGGCGCTCCTTCTATGTTCGGAGATGCAGAACCGGTTCAGCAGCATGCGGAGCCGCTATCAGATGCCTGTGGTGAATGCCCCGCCTGCCAGAAGGCACAGAAATTCATCCACCCGGATATCCATTATACCTATCCCGTCGTGACCGGCAAAAATAAGAGCGGCCCACCTGTGAGTGCAGATTATATCACGGAGTGGCGCAAAGCCCTGGCGGAAAACCCGTATATGAATGCCAATGAATGGCTGCGGCAGATCACGGAGGAAAATAAGCAAGGCAATATCACGGTGAATGAGTGCCATGAGATCATCAAAGGGATGAACCTCAAGACATTTGAATCGAAGTATAAAGTGCAGATCATCTGGATGGCAGAATACCTGCGGGAGGCAGGCAATACGCTCCTTAAGATCATAGAGGAGCCACCGGCAGATACAGTATTCATTTTGGTAGTGGAGAATATAGAGCTGATCCTGAATACGATCATCTCCCGCACGCAGATAGTGAAGCTACCGCCGATAGAAGATATGGACCTGGCAGGTTATCTGCGCACGCAGTTTGAGATGGATGAGCGTACTGCCCTGCGCATAGCGCGTATCTCTGATGGCAATCTCAATGCAGCCGTAGAATATGCAAATGGAGCAGAGCATCAAAATGATACCCAGCTCCGTGAGTGGCTATCTGTCTGCCTCCGTATCAGAGGGGCCCAGGCGTCAGAGCCATCCCTGAAGCTGATGGCATTTGTAGATGAGATAGCCAAGATAGGTAGGGAAAATCAAAAGATATTCCTGAAGTATTTCCTCTGGTTTCTACGGGAGAGCAATCTGCTGGCGCTGGGACTGGAGTCAGATAAGCTGGAGGGGTCTGAGTTGGAGTTTGCCAAAAAGCTCGCTACGCTCCTGGATCCTGATGTGACTGAAAATCTGACTAACCTTATCAATAGGGTGCACTACTATGTAGAGCGCAATACTAACCCCAAGATCATTTTCCTGTCTACTTCATTCAAGATAGCCGCTATCCTCAAAAAGGAACCCGTGACTTATGACATGTATGAGTAATGCCTTAACTTGTCAGGCGTAATACAGCTACTTGCAATTTAAGGACTCTATCAATTTTTTATCTAAGGTCAATCCCCGCAAAGCGGTGAATGCTGCTGCGGTATTGTCGTCCTTTTACCTCTCACGATGGACGCGCCGACCTATACAGTGGGGAGTACCTTTCAATGTTTCTATCGAGCCTACTACTACCTGCAATCTGGGCTGCCCTGAGTGCCCGAGCGGTTTGAAGAGCTTCACCCGGCCTACCGGAAATATGGAGTATGACTTCTATCGGCGTATGGTAGATGAGATAGGGGGCCAGCTATTGTATCTCTATTTTTATTTTCAGGGAGAACCCTATCTGCACCCTCGATTTCTGGATCTGGTACGGTATGCAGCAGACAGGAAAATTTATACCGTCACGTCTACAAATGCGCATTTCCTCACGGAGCGCAAAGCAAAAGAAACAGTAGCATCGGGCCTGGATAGGATCTTGATCTCTATAGACGGCACTGCACAGGATACCTACGAGCAATACCGGGTAGGCGGCTCTTTAGCTAAAGTGATAGAAGGGACTAAAAATCTCGTCAAGGCAAGGAGTGACGCAGGATCGCGTACGCCCCATATTATCTTTCAATATCTGGTGGTCCGGCCCAATGAGCATCAGATAGATGATGTAATGCGGCTCGCAAAGGAGATAGGAGTGGATGAGGTAAAACTCAAAACAGCACAGGTCTATGATTATCAGCATGGCAATGATCTGATACCGACTTTGGACCGCTACTCCCGCTATGCGCAAAAACCGGATGGCACCTACCGTATCAAGAATGAACTGCTAAACCACTGCTGGAAGCTCTGGCACTCCTGTGTGATCACCTGGGACGGGCGCATAGTACCTTGTTGTTTTGACAAAGACGCTCAATATCAGCTAGGCGATCTCAATACGAAATCATTTCATGAAATATGGGAAAGTGATCTGTACCGCTCCTTTCGCAGCAGGATACTCAAAGGACGGGCGGAGATAGATATTTGTACTAACTGTAGTGAAGGTACACAGGTATGGGCCTGATCAACTACCAGCCCCGCTCAGCACCATTCCATAGTGTAGAATACTGCCACTGAAAACAAATACATGCCAGATAGCATGGTTGTATCTCAGCCGGCGAAGGATATAAAAAGGCACCCCCACAGCATAAGACAGGCCACCAGCCACCATCAGCAGCAACGCAGTAGTGCTCATGGCTTGTGAGAGTGGCTTTAGAATAAATAGGACCATAAAACCCAATATCACATAGATCATAGTAGATGCGAGCCTGAAGCGGCCAGTGTAGAAGATCTTGAAAATGCATCCGATGGCTACGACGGTCCACATGGCACCGAGAAATGGCAAAGAAAAGCCTGTGGGCATATAGTGATACACCACCGGCGTATAGCTGCCCCCTATCAGAAGGAAGATACTCGAATGATCCAGTATGCGCATTACACGTTTGGTCTCGGTATGATGGATACTGTGATATAGCGTGGATGAGAGATATGCAGCTATCAGGGTAAACCCAAAAACAGCTGCAGTACAGGCATAGGCCATCGTACTATGCTGCATGGCATAGGCTACTAATATCGGAACCGAGACTATAAAGAATACAGCCCCGATACCATGCGTGACGGCATTGGCCAGCTCATCCCTGAGGTGAGCGAGGCGGCCCGGCATATGCTCTATGTCTATCTGATCACGAAGCCTGGTCAGCTCCTCATTGAGTTTTTCTACCTGCGCCTTGAGTGCATCAGTTTCCATTATGCCTTGTTTTTATCTCATCGCAAATATAGGGCAAAGACGGATGGTGGCATGTAGTGGAGGCTAAATAATACTTTACAGGCCCGTCAGTATCACGCTGACAGTCAGGTGGTCACTTGGGTAATATGTGCCATTGTTATCCGTATGCACGGTATAGCTGTTTTTGCTGAATTGCGGGCTGGCAAAAATGTAATCTATGCGCCCACACTTTTTATTGCTCACCTCAAATCCGCAATCTGTATAGTTTAAGGCGCCTTCCATCCAGGTATCATTTAGTGGGACGCGGTAGCCATCTTTTTGTGTCATGGTGGTATAGCCGGCATCGCTCGGCTCCAGGTTGAAGTCTCCCATCACGATCACAGGGTCGCTTCCTGCCAGGGAGTCTATATAGTGCCTGATCAGGCGTGCGCTATTTCTTCTGGCTTCCTTGCCCTTGTGATCGAAGTGTGTATTGAAAACGAAGAACGTTTTACCACTGCTTTTCTCTTTTAGTTCTACCCAGCTGCAGATGCGTGTGATGGCGGCGTCCCAGCTCTTGCTGCCAGGCACCTCAGGGGTCTCACTCAGCCAGAAGTTGCCACCTTTTGCCAGGTCGTATTTTGCTGTCTTATAGAATATCGCGCTGTGCTCACCTTTTTTCTTACCATCGTTGCGGCCTACACCGTACTCCGCATAGTCTGTCATCGTTTTCTTAATATAGTTGAGCTGGTCCATGAGGACTTCCTGAGTACCCAAAATATCGGGATCTACTTTGCGCACCAGCGCGATCCAGGATTCTCTACGGTTTTCCCATTTGTTTACTCCGTCTGCAGCATTGGAGTTTCGGATGTTGTAGGTCATTACTTTGGTTTGTGCCCACAGTGGCATCTGCATGGTTAGAAATGCCAGGATGATAATGTATCTCATGATCGGATGTTTGACTGAGTTCAAATATAAGTATGCACGGATGAGCACATTTTAAGTTTTTGGAAAGCGAATGTAAAAAGAAGAGCCTGTACCTAACTCTGAGTGCCCACCGACTGATACGCCCAGGACATCGGCTATTTTTTTGACTATGGCCAGGCCCAGGCCTGATGAATGGGTTCCTTTTCGCGGCACAGAGGAGGCTGTACGAAACGGTTCAAAAAGTGAGACAAGCTCTTTGCTCGCAATGCCGGGACCATTATCCTGTACTGATATTTCTATGAAGTAGGCAGTCTCTTGGAGACGAATATCCACCACACATCCATCCGGGCAATACTTCATGGCATTTGATACATAGTTATCCAGCACCTGCAGTACTCTGGCGCGATCAGAGAATACAGTGATGTCTATCTCCGGCAGATGAAGCCGGATATTTATGTCACTATTAGCAGCCAGAAGTTTGATTTGCTCGCTATAGTCTGAGATCAGGGCGTTGAGTGAAAACTCTTTTTTATCCAGACTCATTCGTCCCGATTCTATCATGTTGATGTCCAGGAGGTTTCGGATCAGCTCCAGCATACGCTCGCCTGACGCCGAGATATGCTCCACATACTCTTTTTGTTCCGCTGCTGTCAGGTCGGGATCATTGATGTATTTAGCAAATTCGGTAATGATCAGCGCGGGGCTTTTCAGGTCATGAGACACTATGCGTAGGAAATTATCCTTTTCACTATTCATCGCCTCCAGTTTCAGGTTCTGCTGTTTGAGGTCATATTGAGCGCGGCGGCGCTGCTTTTCAGAATTATAAAAGATCGCAGTGACGATCAGTACCAGTCCCAATAGTGAAAGCATATTAAACAAAGGGTCCTTAGTCATATCATATCTGACCGGAAAGGTGATGCCCCTAAAGGTGAAATACGAAAAACACGCTATAATGCCCAAGGACACAATAAGCCATTTCAGGGCTCGGCGCGGACCCTGCATCAGCATGGCAAAACTCGGCACTACGAGCGGCCATGGAGCAAGGTTTGACATACGGATGCCGCCACCCCAGTAGATCAGCAGAATGACTACTATCACTATGTCAAGTACAAATAAATTCTCCAGAATATGAAGAGGGATACCCCTGCGTAGAAGGAACGGCATCGTGATAAAGATGATCACTAAAACCACCATGGCATCTGCAAAGAGCGGGCCATGTATGTACCAGCTCATCAGGCAGTATATCGATGCAAAAAAAGCAGTAATAAAACAGGAGATGATAAAAAAGCGATGTGCACGCGCCTGCTCAGCATCTGCCATAGCAGATGCCGGAACAAAGGCAGCCACGAGATCGCTTATTCTTTTCAAAATTTTCGTGTCGCAGAGACTACTTCACTCAGGTATATTAAAGTTAAGAAAAGCCGCACACATATATTGGATTTTAGATTTGTATCCTACAACGTCCAATTTGAATTACATTGCCATACCCTTTTTGCGGTATAGCAGATTACTATCTAATCATTAAATTCAATCCCTTATTTTATTCATATGCTGGTTAAAACTTTTGGAGGAGCTGTCTATGGTGTGGATGCTGTCACGATCACAGTAGAGACCAGTGTGGAGAATGGCAAAGATTACTTTCTGGTAGGCCTGCCTGATAGCGCCGTGAAGGAAAGCCAGTTTCGGATAGAAACTGCGATCAAGCACCTGAACTATCACTGGCCCCGCCGCAAGATCGTGGTCAATATGTCTCCCGCGGACATCCGCAAAGAGGGCTCATCGTACGATCTCACCATAGCCGTAGGTATACTGGCCGGCTCTGAGCAGATCCAAAACCCTGAGAAAGTAGGTGAATACATCATCATGGGCGAGGTATCGCTGGACGGTACTCTGCAGCCTATCAAGGGAGCACTACCTATTGCCATACAAGCCCGGAAAGAGAAGTTCAAAGGAATCATACTGCCGAAGCAGAATGCCCGCGAGGCAGCTATAGTCAATAATCTGGAAGTGTATGGTGCCGAAACGCTGACGGAGGTGATAGAGTTTCTCAATGGGGACAAAGAGATCACCCCACTGTAGTGGATACGCGCGCGGAGTTTATGGATAATGTACTGCATTCTGATCTTGATTTTGCAGATGTGAAAGGGCAGGAGAATATAAAGCGCGCCATGGAGATAGCCGCAGCAGGCGGGCACAATGTGATACTCATCGGCCCTCCCGGTGCCGGCAAGACAATGCTGGCCAAGCGGCTTCCCACTATTCTCCCGCCACTGACACTACCGGAATCTCTGGAAACCACCAAGATACACTCTGTGTCAGGCAAGCTGCCACGCAATGCGACACTTATCTATCAGAGACCATTCAGATCACCGCACCATACTATTTCAGATGTGGCCCTGGTCGGCGGAGGTGCCAATCCGCAACCGGGAGAAATATCACTAGCGCACAATGGAGTTCTTTTCCTTGATGAATTGCCTGAGTTTAAGCGCACAGTACTGGAGGTAATGAGGCAACCAATGGAGGAGCGCCGGGTCACCATCAGCCGGGCGCGTACATCTGTGACATATCCTGCCAGCTTTATGCTCATAGCGTCTATGAATCCTTGTGGTTGCGTTGCCTTTTTCCGAAATCGACATAATAGTGCCAAGGCCTTACGGACAGGGCTTTCCAGCAAATCCGAAGACTCTAGGGGACTGGCTAAGGCGCAAAAGGATGGAGCGCAGGCTTCTTCAAAAGGACGTGGCGGACATCGTAGGCGTAACCGAAGGTTGCATCACGCTTTGGGAGAATAACAAGGCTGACCCCACCGCCAAGTATGTAGCTAAAATCATACAGTTCATTGGCGAGCTACCGCCGATTCTACCAGATACATTCGCAGGCAAAGTAAAATGGTATCGATATATGCATGGACTAACTCAAGTACAATTGGGCGAATTAATCGGTGTGGATGCATCTACGGTCGGTGCCTGGGAAGCAGGGTATATGCCAAATTCTGAAAATGCAAGAGAAGTAAAAAAATACTTAAGATGATTTAAAGCACGGGACACATTGTGTCCCTTTTTTTATTTTAACTTATAAATATGTAGTTAATATCTAAATAGCGAAGAATTGGACAATTCCTCGTCGATCACATAAACTAAGGTTAAAATCTGTGAAAGCACTTACTCTATTATTTTGTATAATGTGTCACAGTGCTTCTATATTTTCACAAATAGGCCTTAATTCAACCTCTCGTTTAGATGGTATTGTTTTAGATTCCTTAGATAACAAATTCTTGAATGGAGCTGTAATTATTCTTAAACCCAAGAGGTCTTTGGATCAATATCACATCTTATCTGACTCAACGGGAAGCTTCACATTTAAAAATATTTCGAAGGGTGAATATCAAATCGAGGTACATTATATTGGATATGAACCTTTTTCTCGAGAAATCAATATACCGTTTAAAGGAGGTAAGGCTTATAAAGTTTACCTTGCGGATAAAAGCAAGACATTGACCGAAGTTGTAGTCGTATCTAAACCCAATGTCATCGCAATAAAAGGTGATACACTTTTATTTTATGCGAAAAATTATGCGGTCAATCCGGATGCTACTTCACAAGATTTATTAGAGAAGATTCCTGGGATATCTAGCGAAGGTGGTACTCTTAGGGCACAATCGGAAATTGTTAGAAAAGTTATCGTAGATGGAAAGGAGTATTCAAGTGAGAACAAAAACCTTGCTCTAAATAACATTCCTGCTTATGTTGTAGATAAGATACAAATATTTGATTATTCAAGTGACCTTAACTCGTTTTTAGGTTTTGACGATGGTACTGGTGGCAAAACCATCAATATTATTACCAAAAAGGATAATCAAAATGGACTCTTCGGTAAGATATTCGGAGGAGCAGGATACATATCTGATTTTCGCTATAAAGCAGGATTGAGTTTAAATCTATTTCAAAATGATAGGAGGATAACTTTGATTGAAAACTCTACAAATAGCCAATTCAATCAGCCTTCTAGTACATCTAATGATAATAGTTATTCAATAAACTATAGTGACTTGTTAGGCAAAAGGAGAAGACTAAAGATTTCAATTAATTATGATGGTAATATAGCCAAAGATAATTCATCACTCATATTGGAACGGACATTTTTGGGGTCCGAAGAGCTTTATAATGAGACATCATTTTTAACGAAAAAATCCAATAAACATAATTTGTTTCTCCGCCTGGAATACGCCATTGATAGTCTCAATTCTTTAACCATTATTCCCCAAGTATCATTCAATTTTGAACAATCAAACACAGGTGTTTTTGGTAAAGAATACGATCATGCCCTTAGCGATTCAAGCAGCCTAATTAACGTTAACAATATTGAAACAGGTCGAGAAACTAAATTGCAAAATGAAATTCTATACTTGCATAAATTTGCCGGTTCTCGACGGTCACTAACGTTGAATTTTCAAACAATTGTATTTCACAAACTGCAAAATATAAACAGTGGCAACAGTTCTATTTTTCAGTCAGGCAATGCCTTTGATACAATTAGCAAATACTCTCAAGAGCAACAGTCTTTATATAATAACTATTTTTTCAATTTAGACCTTTCTTATGTGGAGCCATTGAGTAAATTTTCTAGATTATTATTCGGCTATACTCCTCTTTTAACTCTAACCCAATCTAATATATTTACAGCAGATTCGCATTATCCTATAAATACCTTTCTATTCGATTCTGCTTTGTCCAACAGTTTTATTAGCGAAAGAAATGACCAAAACATCCGAATCAATTATGGATTTCGGAACAAATTTCTTAACATCTCAATAGGCTGTGCAATTCAGTATTGTCGCGTTGATGGCAGTATTCATTTCCCAAGCACGATGAATATAAGTAGACAATATTTTAATATTTTGGCTTCCACTGTTCTTAATTATAAATTTTCTAATTCTAGTGTACTAAAATTTAGTTACCAACCATTAGCCTTACAGCCCACCATCATGGACCTCCAACAGAAGATTGATAATAGAAACCCTCTATTCTTAAATATTGGTAATCCAGCTTTAAAACAAGCTTTCACTCATATTTTGAATGTTCGTTATTCATCCATAAAAGCCGCTACGGGATCCTCATTTATTTCTTCTGCAACTTTAAGTATCTCGAAAAACGGCTTTTCAAACTCGTTATATCACATTCGGGAAGATACTTTATTGAATGACAATATTTTATTACTGAGTGGAAGTTCTTTCTTTAAGCCGGTAAATATCAATTTTAGCATGGATATCAATCAATCGATCTCATACGGATTTCATCTTAAATTGATTAAGTGCAACTTGAATTTTATGGAAAGCTTTAAATATTCCATGCAACCGAACATAGTAGACGGAAGACAAAATCGAATCAATAATTATAATTTTAGTTTAGGTAGTTCCCTCACAAGTAATATTAGTCCCAAAATTGATTTTGCCTTTAGTTATCAGGGGAAAATGTTATTTACAGATGACAAAAGCCAGGCGAGAGGAATCAATAAATATTATACGCACGTGTTGAGCGTACGTGTTAATTGGAACATTTGGCATGGTTTAATTCTCAGATCAAATGCTGAAAACAACGCGTCTATGGGGAATATGAGTTTCGGTCAAGTTAATTTAATGTGGAATTTATCTTTTAGTTACCAACTCCTTAAAAATCGCAGCCTTGACATCAATCTTGGATTATTTGATATACTTAATCAACGCACCACGCTTTCACATCTTATCAATGCTTCCTTTGTAGAAGATAGACAAACTCAAACTTTATCGAGATATCTCTTACTAACCCTAACTTATTCACCCCGATTCTTTAAGAATATTCATTAATTTTTTCGGTTTGGATCTTTGTTTAATCCAGTTCTGGCAAGAAAGAATTGCTTAAATATTCTGCTAAATAGAGTTTGATCTTTAACTATTAATTCAGCCTCCCCATTGATATCTAGGGATAATGGGATTTTTTTATTTTCACTTGTAATAAGCCCATGAGGAAATTCTATTAGAACGCTATAATTACCATTTATTGGTATTGGCGATATATAAGAGATCTTCCCAATGACACTACCATACTGTTGCCATTGCGAGTTCGGGAATTTTATATTAAATTCTTTTTCTGTGACCAAACCCTTTGTTAAAGAGAAAGGAATATACGCCTTTGCAAAAGGCTTGCCAGGAGCAGGTATCACATTAAATATTATTTCGTTCGGTGTAGCAGATTGTAGCGGCATCCAAGATTTCGTAAAAAATATTCTTCCCGAATCAGGAGATTGTAAAACGCATTTTGATTTCCATATTGCAATCTGGATTTTTAAATCAGCTACGGCGTCAGAAATGGTGTGCTCATTATCTTGAGATTCCTGATGATAATTTGATTCTAGAGTTAACAATCTTTCTTCCAGATTAGTTTTATCTATTATGATCCTAGACTTGTCCGATGCATTGAAAACACTATCATCTAATATAGACTCTATTTCTCTAAGCCTATTTCTAATCAGATAAATTTTCTTAGACTGAACTTCATTATTTTTATGCTCTAAATAGCTTTCAAATACACTTTGTAACTTACATATCGCAGGAGTAATATCTCCATATTTGTCAAAAGTGGCATGATGGTTTTTCGAATATTCTGGTAACAGGTCTTTATAATTTTCCAACTCCTTTTCAAGTTTTAAAATGCTGTCGTAATCGCCGCTTGCCTCAAATATTGCGACGATTTCGCCCTTCTTTACAATTTCTCCATCTTTAAAATATATTTTGGTTATTTTTCCACCAGATGCAGAAGATACGGGGCGAGCCGGTGAAGTTGAAGTTATTAGTATTGGTACTCTTAATATTTCGGGATAATCAATAAAGCACGAGGCAGTTGTTAATATGGCTACAATAATGAAAAGCCAAAAAATCCCATATCTTAGAATCCAAGGTGGAACTTTTCCAACAATCTCTTGCATTTCTTGACTGTTCAAAGAAATACTTTCTGGTTCTTCCTCTTTCATAGACACGGTGGATTCCATTAGTTTCCAAGTTCTAATTGATTTTTCACGAGGCCATAATACCTTCCTTTAAGAGAAGTTAATTCTTGATGATTACCTTGTTCAACAATTTCACCTTTCTCCAACACTACAATCTTATTTGCATGCTTTACTGTACTAAGTCGATGAGCGACAATTACTACAGTCTTAGATTTGAAAAACTCATTCAGATTCTCCATAATTACCTTTTCATTATTTGCATCCAACGAACTAGTAGCCTCGTCAAAGAAAATAAATTCTGGATTTTTGTACACCGCTCTTGCAATCAAGAGTCGTTGCTTCTGTCCTTGGCTAATCCCACTTCCTGCATTACCGATTTTTGTGTTTGCTCCTAAGGGTAAGTTTTCAATAAACTCATTGATATTGGCTACTTTAATAGCGTGTCTCAATTTTACCTGGTCAATTTCCTCAAACCCCAGTGCAATATTCTGGGCTATCGATTTCCCGAAAATATATCCATCTTGCATTACCACTCCACATCTACCCCTCCAGATATCATTATCTAGCGTTT
The DNA here is from genome assembly GCA_964537475.1 of uncultured Chitinophagaceae bacterium. Taxonomy (GTDB): domain Bacteria; phylum Bacteroidota; class Bacteroidia; order Chitinophagales; family LD1; genus UBA1941. The sequence continues at coordinate 186,073 of CAZIBY010000004.1, forward strand.
CTAATCTTTTATCTCCGAGTGTAATTATTCCTGATTGAGGGGTATAGAACTTTAATAAAAGTTTAAGCAAAGTCGTTTTTCCACTGCCACTGGTGCCAACTATCGCTGTAATTTTACCTTCTTCGATCATCAAATCTAAATCCTTCAGGATATAAGGAGAGCTTGGCCCTGCGTATTGGAATGACACTTTATTAAAATTGAGACTTGAAGATACGCTGGAAGCTGCAGCAGAACTATCGATCGTTTCTTGTTCTAAACTTACATGATTTTCATTTTTTCTATCATGTACTTCTTTCAATCGATCAAGACTAATTTTTGCATCCTGTGCTGATCTAAAGAATTCTAATAGTTGGCCGATGGGACCACTCATCTGTCCTGTGATGTAACTAACAGACATCATCATTCCAAAAGTCATTTTCCCGTTAATAACAGATATCACCGCAATATAGGATATTAGAATATTCTTAAATTGATCTATAAATTTATTGCCAATCCCTTGCCATTGGCTCAAAGAAAGTCCTCTAATATTTAGTTTGAATATTTTTCCTTGTTGTCTCTCCCAATCCCATCGTAGCTGTCTCTCTGCATTGTTAAGCTTTATATCGGGCATTCCTGAGATAATTTCATATATGGTATTTTGATTTTCTGAATTTTGAGAAAAGTGAGCATAATCCAACTCCTTGCGCCATTTCATAAATAAAAATATCCAACCTAAACTCGCTCCACTCCCAATAAAGAATACAATCAGAATTGGCATGTTATAATATGCTAGAACTAGAGAAAATATTATAAGATTAACCAATGAAAATAAAGTACTTAGAGTTGACATAGTCAAAAATGATTCAATGCGCTTATGATCTCCAATACGTTGGGTTATATCTCCAATCAATTTTGTTTCAAAAAATGAAATAGGTAATTTCATTAGTTTGATAATAAAATCACTAATTATTGAGATGTTTAATCTTGTACTTATATGAAGTATAATCCAAGCTCTAATAGCTTCAATGCCAATACCTCCTAGAAATAAAAGAATCTGAGATATTAATATTATTTGCACAAATCGAACATTTTTGCCATTTATTCCATTATCCACCATTGCTTGAGTCAGGAAGGGAAAAATGAGAGAAAAGGCACTGCCCAGAATCATGCCGATAATTATCTGACCAAAAAGTGATCTGTAGGGAACAAGATAACGGACAAAGAATCTAAAACTTGTTCTCTCTTCTGTGATTTCGGCCGTATCGTAAAAAGCCGGAGTTGTTTCAATCAATAATGCAACGCCAGTAGTAAATTTATCGCCTAGCCAACCTTTTCTAAAAGCTGACTCGGAAATTTTCACAATGCCCATTGCAGGATCACCTAAAATGAATATGCGCTCATTGCTAAACAATTTAGTGCTGACATCATATAGAACAACAAAATGATTTTGATTCCAATGCAAGATGGCCGGGAGAGGTGCCTGTTCAACCAATTCCTGTAAACTTAGTTTGACTCCTAAAGTCTTCAGACCTATATGCTCTGCGGCCGTACTAATTCCGATCAAGCTTACACCTAAACGGGTGATATAGCAATGAACTCTTAAATAATCGAGAGTAAACAATTTGCCATGAAATTTAGCAACCATTTTCAAACAGGTCGGCCCGCAATCCATAGCATCTAATTGCTGGTAAAAAGGATATCCTCTATAGTGTATACTCATTGCATTGCGGTTATGCCATAATGCAATTTAGCTTTTTGCTTCAATGGGCTTATACTCCAGTCCTCCCAAACACTTGTATAGGGATTATATCCACACTTAAGAGGTTTACTCAAAAGGTCGCTGGGTTCTTCGAGGAACGCCCGGCAATCTGTACATATATGTCGGAATTCGCAATCTCTACACGTCTGTACTTGATCTTTGTCAATTGCCCAAATATCTGTGAATTCTTTTGTTTTTAATGTATTCAGGATGGTAGTATCATCTATATGACCATAATCCTTCATCATGCTAGGGCAATTTTTTATAAAACCAAATCTGTCTATGGACACCTTGCGATTTAAGCATGTATTATGGCTTTTTGATTCGGTAAAAAACTTCGTATTGATAATAAACGAACTGGTATCTATCTGGCCACAAAGTTTATCAGTTAAAGGGTGGCCAGATATAAAATATATATTTCCAAAATTATTCGGCGATCGGTGTATGTAACGTTCAACATTCGAATTAAAAACTAGAATGTAGGATACGCTCTTAAACTCACGAACGAGTGTATCTAAAAACTCGTCGCTAATGCTAACATGAAAGTTAAATGCTAATTCAATTGATTTAAAATTCGTTTCTCTACAATTGTCTAAAACGAGCAGAATATCTTGCAGTGGATTTAATGAAAAGAAGCGGAATTGAATGTGAGGGCATCCTATCTCGGATAATTGTTTGATACCCTTGAAATGGAAAGGCATAACTGTATCAATATCAACAATCGCATTTGTAGCCTCATGAGGCTCATTCCATTTATCACTTAATGGAAGGAAAAGCTCTGGTGTATCTGTAAAAAATATTATCTCTTCATCCAAAAGGAAAGATAAGTAGTCATTAACGATTTCAAGGTTCTCTGAATGTTCCGCTACAAGATCTGAAACTGCTACACCATCCAATCCAGATATGAATTTGATAGAATCCATTTCAAGTTGATAATATTTTGATCGCTGGAGGTCGGTGATTAATCCATTCTTTGCACCCCACACAATTTTGCAGGATGCAAAAAGCTTTATGTATTTTCTGGATATTTGGTCAATGAACATACTCTTGATATGGGTTTGTAAAAAACGGAAGACATATAGCGAGGATTTTGGACTCTTCCAAGTGGAATTAGAATTTGACGTTGTAAGTTATCGGAAGGGGAATTCGGTTTTTTCTCGATAGCCAGGGAAAACATCAAGGGTAATGATTTATTTGTTTTTTTCATCGATGCCGAGAATTTTTAAAGCTAGAGCTTCCTCAATATAAAAGTTACAAGGTACTGACATCCATTTGATCTGACCTGAAGGATTCACCTCTAAAAAATAAAATTCATTTTCAGGCGTTACTATCAGATCCATTGAACACGTTGTTAATCCAAGTTGGCTCATTAAATGGATAATTTTTGACTGTATAACTTGGGGCAGACTATATGGAACGTTACGGTTTGGCCGAATGTTATTATAGTTCCGATAATCTATTTTTGTTTGGGGATCCATCTGAGAAAAAATCGCCATAGCATAAATCAAATCTTTATAAACAAAAACTCTAACTTCATAATCTTTCGATATGTATTCTTGTAAATGCATAGGAAAGAATGTATCCGAGAGATTTTCTAAATCCTCTATAGTTACAAGCCTAGTACCGCTGGAGGTCCAAGAACTGTTACCATCTGAATATGAAAAATGATTATCTCCAATAGGCTTGGTAACAACTGTAGGATGCATTTCAACAAAATTGAGAGCTGCGCTTTTCGACGTTGTTACTAATGTAGTGGGAATATTAAGACCAACTTTTTTGGCCACTGAGCTGTTTAATATTCTGTTATTGAGGTTGTCTTTTTGTGGCAATCCTCCTTCAAAGCTCGTTTCAAAAATATAATTTCTTATAAGATTAAATTCATTTGTCAAAAACTCTATTAAACCTAGCTCTTTAAGGTACGTCAGTTCATTTTCATTCACATAATACGATAAACCAGCTCGGCGTGCCCAATATTTATCAAAGTCTGTGCTTCTGAATTTTCTATGAGTAAGGTCCTCTAATTCAAAAGTAGCTTCCTTATTACTTAAAAAAATAGTGATATCAACTAAATTAATATCGGCATGGATTCTTTCTAGATTGCCGCCATGAAATATAATATATTCGACAATATCATCTGCGGTTATATCTGTTGTGGAAGATGCAAGTAGCGTGTTCATTTCGCATCTGTTGGGAAAAATATACTATTACTTTTCATATATGTATTTAGGGGCCCCAACCCATAATTACTTCGCGTCTTATCAATATTTTCCAGATTTTCCGTAGTATACAGCTCCAGACGTTTTCTCTCATCATTCCAAATACTTTGCGTACCGTAAACTTGGGGTATACCTTTTCGCATGTTTATTCTATCAATTAACATTGGTAACCATGTACGATTAACTTCAAGGTTTTTAACAGCGAGCCTTATAGCAGGTAAATATTTTTCTTGATAGTGAAGGGATGCATGCTGGATTACGCTAACTGCAACACCCCAATATTTATAACTCACCAAAGACTTTCCCGGATAGCCAACCCTATCAATAATTTGAGAAATTTTCTTTTGATTAATACTGTCAAGTATATTTTGTAGAGTCCACTTATCTCCATTACCTTCTACCCAAGGTTTATCTGCACTGGAAGTTCGATACAATAAATCATCGCGCTTTATAGTATCTAATTCACGCATCAACCCAGAATCCAGTGAGGAATAAGCGGTTTTGCAAACAGGCACCATCATCGCCTCCAGTATAGAGTCAAATAAGGGTTTTCGCCTTTTCCATGGAGGATTAGTATATCCGTCGCATTCTGAAAATGGATCGAATGCAATAGCATTACGCAATGCAGGGAGGAAAAAAGTTGTATCGTTATCAAGATAATAATGAGCGACCCAAATGTTATGTTTACTAACCGAATTGGGAAAGGTAGAATCTTTTGATAATTCAGATCTTAATAGACTAAGGTATCTATTTGAATCCGGCGCTAAGACAATATGCTGTGTTTGCCCAAAAACAGAAAAAACTAGTATCGTATTTAACAGGACAAAAAAGAGTTTACTCATAGTTTATCAAATTTAAGATACAGGGATGATTCATCCCTGTATCTTATGGAGGAAAATAATTAGTGAGTAATGTCAATCAAGCTGATTGAGGTTGCTCCCTTTTCTTTGGCATAGCCTAAAGTTAAACTTGTGGAATTAAGGAAGGCCGTCTGAGTTTCTTGTGACCAAGATAAGAAATTAGAAGGTCCAGCATAATCCTTAGCACCATACAATGAGGAAGACACTACACAACAAGAGTCCATAGATGACTGGGTTCCATCATCAAATTTGGTCACTCCGTCGTCATTTGTGTCGCTACCAGAACAAGTAGAACTTGTCCAAGTAGTTGGGCAAACTCCGCCAGTGATGTTTCTCATCATGCTCTCGTTGAGTTCGCTACCCTTAAAGCTTTCAAGCTTTAATTTTGGTAAGTTTTTCATAAAATCCCTCTTTGTTTAAATCAAACAATGTAGGCAAAAACTTTGATAAATATAAATTTGCTTACTATGGGTCAAGGGTATTCGGCGGCTCCCTGGGTATATTTATTGTCCTTTCCCATGACTATCCTGCCTCTATTACTTTTCAAAATTAAACTAATAATCAGAGGCTCGATTTGCGTCTGGATATGGTGTACGCACATCACCTTTTCATGCAATAAGTATTTTGATGAAGACTTAGAGAATCGAAATTATGTGATGTTTTTTATTTCTTACAAAAGTATTTGTTAAATAATTTACCCAAATACATAATGCGAGTAAAAAATTAATCTGAATCACTTTAAACCTAATTGAGTAAGCGATTGTCGGACGAGGGCGGAGGCTCCCAAAGGACGTGGCGGAGATCGTTGGCGTAACTGAAGATTGCATCACGCTTTGGGAGAATAACAAGGCTGATCCCACCGCAAATTATGCAGCCAAAATCATACAATTTATCGACGGACTACCGCCGATCTTACCAGATACATTTGCAGGAAAAGTGAAGGGCTATCGGTATGTACATGGGCTAACTCATGCTCAAATGGCCAGACTTGTTGACGTAGATGCCTCAACGATTGGGGCATGGGAAGCAGGGTATTTGCCGAATGCCGAAAATATAGCGCTGATCAGAAAATTGATTGGAGCGAACTAAGAGTAAGGGGCACAAGTTGTCCCTTTTTTATATTGAACCTTAGAAAATGTAAAACCCTTGAGTTTAAAGTTAATAAAGTGCTTTACATATTAATCGGGGTTTTAGGTTTAGTTAGGCGAAGGAACAGTACCCATAAATAGGTATATCAAATATTGGACATATAAAAATTTCTTATTTTAAAAAAAACGGCGTTCATTAGAGAAAGTTTTGAAATGAAGAATCTATTGATAGCGCTTATTCTTATCACTGCACTTAGTTCTCCTGCGCAGAAAACAGTCAAGGATTATATAGAGCGACAACAAGAAATTGAGTTAAAAGCTTTTCCAGATCCAGATTGGGCGCAAGATTCTTCTGTAAACGTTCACAAATACAACGATTCCTTGATCAATACTCTTTTGGACAGTTTTGATAGTCGAAGTGACACTTCAAAACTCTCGAATAAGGCGATCCAAAAAAGGACAGATCGGATTCTTAAAAATATGTCTAAGAATGAGAGCCTCTTGAATTATACGCTTATGATGCAGGCAATGGATATGGTTGAAGCAAGTGCTAAAAGTATTCATGCAGGGCGCTATAAGTATAAGCCGATTTTAGCCACTAAATATGGAAATGATTTAGATGGAGAAGTAATGTTATGGAAAAAGTATTATGTGGTATGTATTTATGATAGACTCTTTGCTTTCTTCCACCAAATGAATAAATGTGTAAGTAGCACTGTGAATGTTGATTCCATTTTAATGTACGATTTAAGCGATACAGCAGTATACGCACACGTCTTTAATGATGCATTAACAAAGGCACTATCTAATGATACTTTCAAAGCCAAGTTTCTATATACTCTATATGAGTTTAAATATGGTTTGCCTAGACAACAGATTTCGTGGGGAGGTGTTCCTCAACAATTGTATATATCCGAAACGGAGAGATTTATAGAAATGTTCTTGATGGGACATGAATATATTCATGCTAGTTACCATCATAAGCAATATGTACCTAGAAATATAAGTAGTCTACCTGATACGTTACCACTAATTGAGCAGAAGAAAAAGTTATTTTATTCATGGCGCAATGAATTGCTTGCAGATTCTTTGGGACAGGAAATATTATCTCGATGTATACAGCTTAATGCCCTAAAAGTATATTTAAAGGAGCCCAGTTTTTTTAAACAAACTATGTCCTGGAGAAAGTATGAATTATATACAGGATTGCTTTTTTTGGAATACTTGAAGATATTGAAACGTTTTGATTATGCCGAAAGGCAGCTAAAATATCCCTTTATAAAGGATGACTTTAAGGCTATAGATCAGCTATTTCCTATAGCTTTTAGTTCAACTGCGAAACCTAATTTGTCAAAACTCGATTCAATCAATTTTAGTAGTAATCTTTTGGCTATGGATCATCCCCCAATAGAATTGCGAATCGTATTCCTAAAAAGGCAGTTAAGGAATATGTTGTATCAGAAAGAAACAGTTGATGAGAATAATGTTTTAAGAATTGGACTTCTTATGATGAATTTGACCCTAGAGCTTTATGATCATTTTGAGCAAGATATTTTTACAAACCCCAAAGGGGTTCTTGAGAATAGCAAAAAGTACATTACTAATCTGAATAAACGATTATGAAAAGCATTTTAATGATTGGAACGCTATTAGGGTTTATATTCCCGTTACCATCGGCTAAAGTAAAATTAGGTTTGCCCCCTTTAGTCTATAAAGATTATAGTTCTTTACCCGCACCTTCAACGGAATTTGCTCCCGGTGAAATATTTCGTATACCCACAAAGGGAGAAGATAAAGGTAAAGTAATTCCTATCGGAGAATTACAAATTAAAGGTAAGGTTGATACAATACTCATACCTGAGCAAACTGAAGATTGGAATTGGCATACATTTCTTAATTTTTCTTTAGGTGAATATGCTCACACATCTACTTCGGCAAAGCAGACTTTCAAAATAAGTACACAGCTACCTATAGGTTATGCTGAAACTTTATACGAACAAGATTGGAGGCCAGCATTAAATTTGAAGCAGATAACTTATAAGCCTGATAATAAATATTACGTAGTTATAAGTAGTGTGAAATTTGACTCAATTGACTTTAATATAACTAAGAATACAGATGTTTCAGGCGAAATAACAGCCGATTTACAAAAAGTCACATCGTACCCAATTAAACTGATAGATTCAACGGCATATTACAAATCTAAAGTGATAACGCTCAAAAGAAGTTTCCCAACGAGACAAAGAATTTTCTACAAAGTTGTAAGAATTGAGCCTAGCGGAAACAAAATGGCTGGCCAGAATAAATACGATTTTTATGAAGTAAAGGAGCCCGTAGTAAAAGACTTATCATAATGCAGAAATGTAGAATAATTTTATTCAGTATAGACCGATTGATAGCTTTCTTGTTGAAAAACCCGTCCTTATCTGGTGGTATTTTGCCTGAATAGCATTTTAAAGGCAAATATTTTTAATGCTTTTATGATTTTTGGGCCTAGTCTCTATGAGCAGATTAAAATTATTCTTAAAAAGAGAGAGGAGTATAAATATTTGGGGTACGACATTTGTTACTATGAGTCAATAATATGATAAAGACAATATTTATAGATTTGGACGGAACAATAACCGATAACTTCCACATTCATACAAGAGGATGGAACGCAATATTGGCTATATTGGGATATGAATTAGATCCTACATTTTTCCAAACTTTGCATGGTGCTAGTACTAATGAAGCAATTTTAAATATCTCAACAAAGTGCAAGGTTAATCTATCTCCAAGCGACTTAGAGTTTTTTGTCTCAATTAAGAATCAAGTAAGGGATTATGAAATCTCCAAGCTTAGTCGTGAAAATCTATTTCCGGGAGTTTTAGATTTCCTAGAAACTCAGAAATCCGTTAATAGAAGATTGGTTTGTGCAGCGATTACAAATGCTTGCAAATCCATAATTAATGTACTCGAACTCAATAACTACTTTTCGGATTTTATTTGTGGCAATCAAATGAACCCAAGTAAGAGTAAAAGTGCTCAGGTTTTTTTGGACTATGCTATTAAGCACAACTTATTAGTAAATGAATGCCTAATTATTGATGATGATCCTACTGTTATTCAATATGCTCAACAATCTGGATTCAAGGTTATTTGGTTTAATCCAAAATATCGGGAAACGGATCTTAATGCGCTTCCTATAGCAAATTCTTTTTACAATTTATGTGTTGATTTTTAGATTTTGTTCTGCTGAAAGTATAAAAACTATCACTTAGATTATAGGTAAGCTATGATTTGAACTGACTAATTAAAGTTTGATTACATTATAGACCGTTGAGAAAATTCAACACCTATTTTTTTATGAGGAGTAGCATTTTTTCAGACTACCGCTGTTTCAATAAGCACTTACCAACAAGACAGTTAATGTCTAAAAAAAGCTATACACCTTTTTGGGTATATAGGCTGTGTTCTAGGGCAATAAAACGCGCAAAGTGTAGTGTGATGTATTAGAAATGCTGCAAGATTTATTTACTAGTGTTGAATTCTATTTCTTAATAGGAGAAATTACTATAAAGTTTCAATAAACTTGTGCTAAATAAATTATATTTAATCATAGCACTGCATAACGTTAACCATATGGACTCATTAAATGCAATTTCTATGTTGGGGAATGCTTATCTAACGAGAGATACTTTAAAAATTGTAGTATTTGAAGCTCATGAGACTGGAAACTCATACTCGTATATAGGTTGGATATGTTTGGGAATAATTATTATATTATTCGCAGTATGGATCATTTGGAAAAAATGGAATATAAGGCCAAAGGAATATGAAATTGACATATCTGCTTTCAAAATCAAAGGTGATATTTCCTACTTTTCAAAAGATCAAGAAATAGCTTGGAAAATATATATAGAATTAATCACACGCATTTCCAGTAACGATCTAGAAGAAAATTCAGGTATTCTCAGAGAGGCATTAAGTTCTCTACACGAGGCCTTCAAAGCATTAAGAGATATTCTAAAGAATTCTAGTGTCGAATTGGCAAAACAGCCAACTAAGCTTGATTCACTTACAGTTCTTTCGCTAACATTAATAATTATGAATTTGAATTTGCGACCATTCCTATCAAAATGGCATCCTCTTTTACTAGAATGGGAATCTAAAAAAGCAAATGAAGATTCTCAGTATCATCATGAAAGCACTTGGTCTTATAACACCGAATTTAGGAATGATTTAAAGAAGTTGAGAGAAGGCCTGAGTGAATATATCTATAGTTTAAAATCTATTGCCGAGGGAAAAGAAAGATAAAAGGAATAATACCTATGCCATCCAAAAAAAAGAAACTTACTGATAAAGTTTATCATGACTGGCTTCCTAAAGATATCCTCCTAAATCCCTTCTATGAGGGAGTTGCTGAATTCGTTGAAAAATATGCTCCACTGCCAACGGATAAAAAAAAGTCCAATTCTAGAAGCAAAGTATTTCTTGATCCATGTGTTGGTTATATAGAACTTAACAGTTGGGAGGTCGCCATTGTTGATACACCCTTATATCAGAGATTAAGATATATCACTCAATTAGGATTAGCTTATCTAGTATATCCTACTTTAAAATATTCCAGATTTGAACATTCTTTAGGTGTATTAGGAAGAATGAATCAAGCAATTGAAAGATTAAGAATAAAACACAAAAATGGTATAAAAAATGAACGAGGAGGTGACCATACAATACTTAATATTGAGGATATACTTAAAAAATATGAAACACATATTAGAATTGCGGCGTTAACCCATGATATTGGCCACTGTCTATTTAGTCACCTTAGCGAAAGCGTTATTACAGAACTCAAAGGTAATGGAAATTATCCTTCCGCTGATTTAATACGTGATAGGTTTAATAAGGAGTTTGAATCCGGTAATCTGGCTATGGGCGAGATTCTAACCATGACAATTCTCAGCACTAAACGATTCGCTGAAATATTGCATTATCATGGATTAGTCCTGAATCCAGATAATGTTCATATACGACATAATGATATAAATGATATCATATTTAGAAGGTTAATCGAAGGTGTGGTGAGGCTTGTTGCTGGACTACCTATAAAAGATAAGCCGGAAACCATTTTTTTAGCTCAATTGATGAGCAGTGGACTTGATGCTGATAAGCTTGATTATATGAGTCGTGAGGAGCATTTTTCGGGCATTAAGATTGAAATGGATTTAGAAAGAATTCTTCAAAAAATTAAACTTTTTGCAATAAGTAACAAGAGTGAAATTCCAAAAGGCTTGGCAAAGTTCAGTTCCTCATTTAAAAAGACTACCACTGGAAATTTTGTCGTACTTGGAATTGAACGAGGAGGGCAATTTTCATATGAAGAATTTTGCGTAGCAAGACTGGCGTTGTATGAGAAGATATATTTACATAAAAAGGTTCGCTCAGCTGAACAACTTTTAAAAAAGAGGTTAAGCGAATTTTGTGAAAGGCATGAGGAATTTCAAAAAGCTCACAGGTGGCTTTATCTAACTGAAAATTTAATTCTGCCTAATGGCTATATCATCGATCAAGAACAAACGGTTGTTGCAGATTTGTTTGATTCGGAATTGTCCCTATCTGTAAATAGTATTCCCAAACTAACACAAATTGAAGTAAATACATCTCAGGTATACAAACGAGATATACCCTATCGAGCATATGGTTTTGGACCAGCAAATTCCAGAACTGACGATAACAGAAAAGAGAATATCAATGAGCGAGATTCCATTAAGCTTTGGAAGATTTTAAAGGATGTAACTTATCAGAAGTCATTTATTGAAATGATTGTGATAGAAGCTATCAAGGTCATGAAGTGTGTTGATAATTGTGAAGAAGTCGAATTGGCTTTAAGGGAAGAAGTTGCGAAACTAGTTTCTACCGATGTAGAGACCGAAGTAACTACCCGTAAACTAAGAGATTCTCTTATACTAGATATACCCGACCATAAAAGAGTTTTACCTAAAATTGATACTTTATATTTTGAAGAAACAAATTATGAAATTGTTAGGTGGACAATACCTATTGATAAGATGGCAGAATCCTATCAACTCCATAGAATATTAGCGTATGTGTATTGCGATGAGAAGTTTTGCCCGTATGTAAATATAGCGTGTCAGAAAATATTTTACGCTAACTCATATAGTGATATTGCCAATCATCTCTATTTTGATCAATCCGGGATCTTATCAAAAGAAGCTGCTATCACCTACAAAGAGATTTTTGCGGCCTTTTCTAAAAATGAGGATGAGAATTACTTTAGGGATTCGATTGATTTGATGCCAATTGATGAACAACTTGAGTCTCATAGTGCACTTGAAAAAATTAACCAACTTATACACGATGAAAAGCAATTAAAGCTTTTTAAGGCACCTAAAAAGCAAATATCAGTATACAGTACACAAATCTTTTTAAATCAATTTCCATCTAAACTGCGTTTACCAGCATTGAATCTTTTAACCTCGATACGGGTTTTGGATGAAGACCTATTGATTGGAAAGATAAAGGAGATTCTTGATGAAAAGCCAGATGTTACTATTGGAATTATGCCGTTAAGTGGAGAAACCGGTAGCGGGGCTCATATGCTCAAAGCACTTAAATGCTTTGATGGCATACCCAGAATAACAGTTCTTGGTCCTGGTGTTTTTAGTGACAGTTTTTTAAAAGTAGATGAACTAATAATTTATGATGATAATATCAATTCTTCATTGCAAGCGCTAAATATTTTTGCAACCTGGTTGGATGTGCCTACGGATGAGAATTCGCCAATATTTCTTAACAAAATGAAAACTCATGTTGCTAATGATGCCAAACCTTTATCTGGTCACCCCGCTTTTGTCGGTAAGGCTTTGGAACTTGTCAAACAGGCTATAAGGACCAAACCTAAGACTTTCGTCTTTATAGCTGGTCATGAAACTTCACCTCAAAAACTTAAGGAAAACTTGGAAACATACTGTGACATTATCATAAACACTAATGATGTTCGGATATGTCATATTTTACGTGAAAAGTCGCGGTTATTAAGTGGTGATTCAACACGGGAAGTTGGAGATGAATCTGTTTTCTCGGAACTACTTCATAGTTATGATTCGATGACTAATATAAAAGATAAAATTGAGCTTAAGCAATTCTTAGAAAAGATAGGTGAGCAACTTGTTACGAATAGAAAGATAGTAACTGCATACGGTAAGAATCCTAAAGAACATGCCTTGGGGTATCATAATAGAGAATCAACAATACTTTTCAGAAATAGCATTCCTAAAATGACATTAACTGCTTTATGGTGTGGTGGAGAATATCACACGGATGAGCGTGATCACGAAGGAAATCGGATAAAAAAGATTTGGAAACCATTATTGATTGTTGATTAATGAAATATCCACTTTACATCTTTGTTTTACATGACCACGATAGTACCCAGTGGGGCGAGTATTTTGATCTAATTGAAAGACGGTTCAAAATAAATGATACAGTTGATACGATGGATTTCTCTCTGCACATACCAGTGAGAAATATTAGTACAAACAAGCTTTCAAGTTCTCAAAAAATAAGGGATATTAAATCGGCTCTCAAGCTATATACAAACGTTGTGATTATCTCTTTCGCAGATAAACCACTTTGTAAGAATGATGAAACTGCCATGTTTCTAAAAATGTGTTTAGAACTTACTGGTAGGAAAAAAGGGTTACATATTATTCCTGTAGCGAGTACTCCAGATGTATTTAAGATGGAAAAGTATCCATTAAAAGATCTTAATCATATTCGCCTTTTTGATTTTAAAATAGAGATACATGTCAATTTCATGCTGGAACTATCACATGAGATTTTATGCCTCTTTTTAGAAAAAGGATCATGTGATACTTATCCAAGAGTAAAATTATTTATTAGTCATAGCAAACGAGACGGTTTAGATATTGCAGAATCATTTGTTAGCTTTTTGAACCAAACACCTTTAAAATCATTCTTCGATAAAAATGATATCCCAAGAGGGATGGATTTCAATAAATCTCTACTGGAGCATATTAAGCATACTAACTCCGCTTTTCTGTGTATTAATACCGACAGCTATTCAACAAGGCAAGTTTGTAAAGAAGAGTTGATACTTGCGAAATCTTATCAACGTCCCATCATATTTATTGATATGATAGAAACTGTTGAATGGAGTTTCTCGTATTTAGGAAATGCACCGGTGATTAGATGGAGCAAGAATAAGGTGTCATATATTGTAGACAAACTGATTTTTGAGTTCTTGCGAAATATTATAATTGATAAGCAATTGCATGCTTACCGAAAAACCATTAAATCATCTGTAGATCAAATAATTACGCATAAGCCTGACGCATTTACCATCGCAATCCTTAACGAAAAGTTTAAACGAAATAAAAAGAGTATTTTTGTATTGTATTCAGAGGTATTTGCTCTGGATAAAATGGAACTTGAGGTTTTGAAATCTATTGATCCTAGATATAATTTTATATGTCACTAACTGCTATAAATAAAATACAGTGTGATCTTGGAATTTCTATAGCAGAAATTCAAGGTGACGATTACGAAACTGTAGGAATTACGCCCAAATCATTTAAATATGCTTTAGTGCAAATTGCAAGATTTGCGCTAGATAACAACTTCAACCTTTCTTACGGAGGAGATATTTCTTACAAAGCGCCATTTAACTTTGCCGAAATTTTATCAGAACTAGTAAGTAGGCAGGACACAGTTTTAAGATGGAAAGAGAACAAGTCAAAAAAACGAGTAGCTAATTATTTGGCTTGGTATTTAGCGCAACGAATTCCTAATTACGAAAAGGAGCACTATAAAAGTAGTATCAACTTAATAGAACTTCCCGCTCCCGAAAAATTTACAAAGAGGAATTTAAAGAACGAAGCTGAACATCTTTCACGTATTGATAAGGCAATTGCATTAACTGATATGCGAGTTAGAATGAATAAAGAGATAGATGCAAGGATATTAATGGGAGGAAAGTTGGTTGACTTTTCAGGGTTTTATCCTGGCATTATGCAAGAAGGAATATTGGCCTTAGAAAAGAATAAACCCGTTTATATTATTGGTGGCTTTGGTGGATGTGCAAATAGATTGACAAGAGCTATACGGAAAGTGAATTCTCCAGAGTTAACTATAGATTTTCAGTTAAAGGAGAATCGTAAATTTAAATTGTTATATACAGAGTATCAAAATAGTGATGCTTCAATACAACAAAAATATCCTATCGACTATAAAACCTGCATAGATGAATTCGCAGGAAAAGGTATTGACGGACTAAATAATGGACTAACAAAAAAGGAGAATCTTGATTTATTTGAAACAAACAATATTCAAGAAATTACTCGCTTAATTCTAAAAGGTTTGAAGGCTACAGCTCAAGAAAAAAGTAATTAGAGATTACCCACTGCCATTGATTTCAGAGTGTCAAGATATCTCTAAGGCCTTTCGAAGAATTTTGTAGACGCATTTCAGAAAACTATCATTATTACTTTTTTACTATGAGAGAAATTTCTTTCGATCGTAAAAATTTTCATGAGCTGATATGGTCTTATCCTTCAACTTCCCTTGTTAAGAAGTATGAGTTGAGTCATAAGGAGCTTAAACTTTATTGCGAAGAAATGAATATTCCCACACCACCAAAGGAATATTGGCAAAATAGAACGTTGGGTAGTACTATGTCTGTTCAGCCATTACCGGAAGAGGGAAAAAGAAAGAAAGTAAACTTGTTATTGTGGGAGGAAGGAGATGAAAATCGACCTGAATATGACGTGTTGTTTGAAACATTGGAAAGAGAGGTGAAAAGCAAGCACAACTTGGCTATCTTTTCCAAACGTCTTTCAAATCCGGATCAATTAGTTCTTGATACAAAGGCTCAACTAGAAAGAAAAGATCGGTATTTACATGACGGACTGGTAAATAGTTTTGCTCCCAATCTTAATGTTTCAGTTTCTCCCCTCAATATTGTTAGAGCTATGCAATTTCTAGATTCCTTAATAAAATTACTGCGAATTAGAGGGCATAATATTCAAGTTGAGGGACATGAAACTCGAGTGATAATAAATGGGCAAACTTTAAAAGTTGTGTTTCGAGAAAAGTGCACTCGGGAAAGACAGGAACAGGGGTGGACAAACCTAAAGCCAACAGGGCTTTTAAGTCTTAAATGTGAACAGGTATTTATATCAAGGGAATGGACTGATGGAAGCGAGCTAATTGAGGAGAAGCTTCCTAAAATACTATATGACCTTGAATTGATAAGTATTAGGCTTAGGGAACGATATCAGTATTTAAAGAAGGGATGGGATAAGAGAGATGAAGAAATTCGCTTGGCTAAGGAATACCAACATAGGAAAGAGAAAGAACTTGTGGACTTTAAAGACCTTTTACATCAGGCATATAGTTGGCGGGAAGCAAAAATATTACGAGAGTATATCAATGAGATTGAGGCTAAAGCTATTGCTCAAGAATCTTTATCGGACGACTTAAAAGATTGGCTTAAATGGGCTAGGCAAAAAGCTGATTGGTTTGATCCTTTAATTATGGCAAAGGATGAACTTCTAGATGGTGTGAGTCGTGCCGCTTTATCCTTTACTAAATAAAAATCATTACTACATTTTCATAGATTAATACAAAAGGAGACCTTATAAGGGTCTCCAAATTATTGACTCAATGTTAAATGTCTTGTGCTTACCCAATCTTCTTTATTACTTCTTCGATTTTCTTTACTGTAGGCAGTTTGGGTTTTCCACCAGCCTCCCAGTAACTAACTGCTCCCCCACCTACTCCCAAGAGTATCCCTAAACTCTCACAGCTCAATCCATTCAAAAAGCGATAAGATTTGATACGACCAGCGAGAGTTGTTGTATCTAAGTCAACAGGACAATATCCGAGAAAACGGATGAGCTGGGGCATGTGATGTATCTGTGGTTTAGCCTTCAAATTCTCCCAAAGCCACAAACAAGCCTCTGTTACACCGAGTTCCTTAGCCGCATCCTCATGGTTCATTTGGCGTTCAAGGCGCTTTTTTCGGATATGTAGCCCGATTGGAGTATCTTTATCTAAAAGTATTACGCCCAATGCGTTACGGACAGTTTTTCTCATTTTCCAAAAGGGTACCGCATGCATGACTTATCGCACTTACATTAAGCATAAAGATTATCCGATTGGCTTGTAGTAGGCAGAAATGAGACTTTCTAGGCCCAATTTTCTCTATCTAATGAGCGATATTGGATCGCTTCTGCGATATGCTCTGTATTAATTTCCTTACTGGCTGATAGATCAGCAATGGTACGCGCCACCTTTAATATTCTGTCATATGCCCGTGCAGAGAGTTGTAATTTTTGCATAGCTCTGCCTAATAGATTTTTAGCAGCCTCATTGATTTGACAAACTTCAAGAACAAGCTTAGGTTCCATTTGTGCATTAGTGTACATTCCCTCTTTGTCTTTGAATCTTTCAGTCTGAATTTCACGTGCTTTAATTACGCGTTGCCGTATGTGCTCACTGCTTTCTGCTTTAGTTGTACTACTTAATTCAGTGAACTCAACCGGAGTAACCTCTACGTGCAAATCTATCCTATCCATTAAAGGGCCTGATATCTTATTGAGATACTTTTGTACTATCCCCGGCCCGCAGACACATTCTTTAGTAGGGTGATTATAATACCCACATGGACATCGTTGTGTGCCCTTTTTCCGACAATTATCGGAAGAATGAGATTTTGGGCGGGGGGTGGGGATGTGGGTAGGTATGATAGTTTTAGGCTAATGTCCTCTTTTCCAATGGTTATTGATTCTGTTATTACCTCTACGATTGAACGTTTGGCCTCAAATTGCATTTGAGGCCATCTTAGGTATAAATCTTTAGCCTCGGCAAGAATGATCTCAGATGACAGGCTATGTACCTTGAGCGCATCAATCTCGCCCTGCAATTGCGGTAACTGTTCTTGAATTTGAGCCAGTTGATCTTCGAGCGGCTTGTGATGCTTGAGAAATGCATCTTTGGTAAGCTCCCCTCCAATGCGCATATTGACCAGTTCCGTCATCTTTTTGGATATTTTCGCCGATTCATTCGTGATTGTTTTTAACAATTTCTCCTTTTCAGAAACTGCTTTGTTGGATTTCGCCAAATAGCTTGTAACATCCATATCGGTGAGCAAAAAGGATTTCAATTGGCTGTGATAGATTTCCTCCAAGTCGCTTTCTGGGATGCGGTTTTTGCACGGCTTGCAGGCAAAGACATTGTTTTCGTGGTACACGTACATCTTGCGTCCGCAAGTACAGTAGACAAAGCCAGCAAGAAGATGCACCGCTTTCGGTCCCGCAGGGTTGCGCTTCTTGTATTGTTTGTCGAGAATGGTATTGCATTCGTCCCATAGTGACGCATCTACAACAGCTTGGCATGAGGTTATAATCCATTCGCTTGGGTCTTTATATACCCAATGCTTTTTATCTCCCGTGCTTTTAGTGTAGTTGGCCCGATACTCTCCTTTTGCCGTTGTATCGCGTATCAATCGCTCAATTGTTGTGCCTGTCCACAGTGCGCCTTTGCGTGTCCTGTAGCCGAGATCGTTCAGCTCTTTGGCGGTACTTTTCTTGCGCCTGTGTTTGAGAAAAAGCTCATAGATCAGTTTTCTGATAGGAGCTTCTTTGTCGTTTACGACGAGTTTTCCGTGTTTCCATTGATAGCCATAGCTCGCCGCACCTCCAAGCGGTTTGCCGAGCTTTGCGCGAATTGGTACAGAAGCCGCAACCCGTGAGGAGATTTCCTCTCGCTCATACTGACCGAAAATACCAGAGAGCGAGAAGAACAGACGACCTGCGGGGGAACTGGTATCAATATTTTCTCCGAGGGATATGAGATCGGTTTTGGTAGTCTCGAAGATTTCCGAGAACTCAAGAAGTTCCTTGAGATTGCGGGACAGTCTGGCGAGCTTTGAGAAAATGAGGCCTGTAATATTGCCGTCTTTCGCGTCTTTGAGCATCCGTTTTGTTTCCGCATGATGCATCACGGATTTACCTGAGACTGCTTCCAAGCGATACACGGTGTATACCGTCCAGCCTTTTGAGTCTGCATAGCTGCGGGCGCGAGCTTCGTGATGTTCCAATGAGTCATTTTCTACCTGATCGTCAGTAGAGACGCGGAGCCATATGCCAACTGATTTAGGTTCCATAAAGTAGGATTTAGAGTAAAGTATTACTTTTTGTGATGTAAACGAAATTATCGCTTACACTATAGGTCTGTAAAAGGAAAATTTATAGAACTACTATATTGTCGAAGTGGCAACTAAGAGTAATACAATCGAAGTTCATCACTGCTTTCAATGTTTCCCGCAAAAACCTTTAGAGAACAATATGAAAATTCCGCGAGGTTGATTTTCTTATGCGAAGTAAGTATGTATTCGGTGGGATGATCGGTTTTTGAGAAGATAGCAGTTACATACTCATCAGTACTTAGTTCATCTCCATTGTAAAAAGAAAGTGTACAAATCGATAATGTACCATTACCACAAAGCTCCAGCCGATCTATCACTTTAGGTTCGCTTCCTAGATTTATTTGTAAAGGTTGATGTATTGGAATTAGCAAGACCTCCATTCATCGAAAATATAAATTCTATGCTTCTGCTTACAAATACTTTCCAAGCGTATATGAATAGAAAAACCCTGCTACCGAGTGCAGGGTTTTGAATTTTGTTTGGTAATAACGATAGTATCTTTTTCAATGATTAATTCCACATAGTCACCTATGTCAAATCCGAACTTCGATAAGTAATGGCCGCCAAGATTGATTTTAGGATGCTTTCTCTTGGCCTTACTACGAAATGCGTAACATACCTTTAGTTTTCGCTTTGAAACGTGTTTGTCCATTCGTACTACTTTTGTTAATGAGTTTTATGTAGTATGAGCGTTTTCTAACGGTTTAAGCAGAACAACTAATTTGCTCAATCGGCAACAACTACTGAGTATTATTCAGATGAGTTATAGCTAATGCCATAGCGTCAAACATCTGCATGTTATAGTCTTCTCTATCCCATATTCGGCGAACCTTAGGTGCATATATCGCCAGCTCTTTGAACCAGTGAATAATGCGCTGTGAAATATCATACTTGGTGCTCGCATCGAATAGTTCAAAAGTATCCTGTATCTGAGCGCGGGTATAGCTGTATACAGATATCTTCTTTCGCTTTGCAAGCCCAATCAGGGAGTTGGTAAGTTTCTCAATGCGATCTTTCGTCCGTTTATGAAGGATATACGGATCACGCACAACAATAACGGTAGGTTGGTGAAATTCTATAAACTTTTCTATGCGTGTAAGGATACTTTGTATTGGCAAGTTCTGTTTGTAGCGCCCCACCTCAATGAGTTTTTGCGGAGCTTTAATCAATGCATAACCCAAACCGTTTACGTTTGGATAGAGGGATAAAATAAGAGGAGTTTGTTTTTTCATGGGATTATGCGGACAATCGAGTAAGCGTACTTTCAAGGAATAGTTTCCGAGTGATGAATTTGCCCGACTCTTTAAGAGGTGTACTTTCAGAAATAAGCGTGGAAATGCGACTGACTAAAGACTCGGTTATTCTTTCCTTTTGCTTTTCAAAGAATGACTCCATGGGAACATCGAACAGGAGACTATATCCTACCAGCATGTCAAGATTCGGCGCGCGCAAGCCTGTTTCCCATCGGGATACGCTTGAGTAATCTGGCACTTGCAAAAGGAATGCGATGTCAGCGAGCGTTAATAAAGAGCGTTTGCGGAATGACCGCAACGAATTGTTATTGACCATAAAATATTACGCACTGTTAGCTAATATTTTTTGATCGTATTCCCTTTGTTACCCAGATAGCAGAACTACTATATTGCCAGTTTGGCAATTTTTTTCCGTGGTTACTTTCAGTTTTGAGAGGTGTCCTTTCCTATCTCCTTTTCTGTACGTCCGCAAAAATGGATAGACCAATACAAAGTGGATGTATTATCCATTTTGCGGATAAAGAAAGCCTCAAGAAATTATGAAGAAGATTTAAAGAACTGTTCAAGGTCAGGCATGATGGTACTGATGTGTCTTGTGTGATCGCTTCGTTTTGTATTAATACATTTATCTTGATTAGTTTTGTTATCCTCTCTTTTATGCTCTTGTCTAAGCATGTTCGATTCCTTAGTTATGTATTGATTGTTCTCTGGCTGATACAAACCATAAAAAAGATACGACTTTCCTTTTCTGTCTCTTGTCTTGAGGAGAGGTTTTCCGTCATAACCCGTTACTTGTATTGCCATTTTGACAACAAGGGATTGTATTGCCTTTGAGAGTGTCCGCTTTGACAACCCTGTCTTGGCTTCAAACTGTCGGATAGTTATTCTGTCTCTACACTTTCTCTTGCCCGTCGTCCCGTTAAGCCATCCCAGTGTTTGGCGTATGACGATCAGCAAAACTTTTAGTTCTGCTTCAGTAAGTTCTTTTAGCAAATTATCTAGTACATAGTTGGGGACATAAGTTGAGCGTATATAGTGCATGTAAATATTTGGTAGTTAGCATTAGTAAAGAGATATGCTACTATGGGATTGTATCAGTCCATTGTGAAAGGTCTGGGATGTGAACATCAGGGTTAGCTTTGAATTCGTTTTTCAACTTTTGTATCGTTTTAGCGACGATTGCAAAGGTTGCCGGATTGGAACTTCTAATTTCGTCCTGTTGCCCGCACATAGTGGGAAAAGATAATCCCAAATCATACGGAGACTTATAGGCATTGACTATTTCTGGTTCTAACCGCTCAATTTCACCGTAAAATTGCTTCTCCGTATTTTTAATCTCTACCAGATAGGAATACATTGAAAAATCTATCTTTTTCTCGCTTATATGATGGTTCAAACCTAAATTGGCTAGTATCTCCTTTTTTGTCTCGATGTCCCCATTCAGGAATACATGCAATGCCACTTCATTAAACTTAAACGCATGTCTAAGCAAGCCATCATAGTTGGGCACCGATGTTTTTATTTCTTGCAACTTGAGCTTCTCTTTTGTGAGTTCGTTTTCAAGTTTAATTTTTTGAGGCTTGTACTCGTCTTCAGAAATAGTGCCGTTGAGAAGGTATGAGAGAATCCGAGTTTGCTTTTGTTCTAGTTCCTCAACAAAGGCAGCTTGCTTTTCATACATGAATGTGTTATCGTCCTTATCCTCTTTCGAGATTGCTTTAATACATTCTATCGCAAAGGATGCAAACTGTGGCGCGATAGTTACCGCTTTGAGTCTCGATGTAATCTGTCTTTCCAGTTCTTGAACTGTGATGCGCGAGGCTGTACATGCGCCATCTTTCACCCGGCCAGTACAATGATAGTAGATATAGGTTTTATATTCTCCCGTTGAACGGATGAACTTAGTTTTCTCAGTTGCAGTTATGGATGCGCCGCATATCTTACACCGCATTATACCCGTATAAGCGAACTGATGCGTTTGCGGTCTCGGTTTGTCCTTTTTGCCAAGTATTACTTGCACCGCATCAAATTCCGCAATAGTGATCATCGCCTTATGCTTGCCAGTATATAGCTTTCCGCCATACATGAAATTGCCTGTGTAGAAGATATTAGTGAACATTCTGTACATGGCACTTCGAGTAAATGGCACATTTCCGAGTTTCTTACGCGCTGGAGTAACAAGTTTCCACTCATATTTAGCCTTTCGCAAAACATTCATGACGGTGTAGTTTCCTGTCAAAATCATATCCCACATTTTGCGGACTGTTTCAAACCGCTCTGGGTCTGTCACTATTTCCTCTAAACCCTTTCGTCTACTATTAGTATTTAAATAGCCAATGGGCGCGACACCTGGACACCAACCTTTTTCCGCTTTTGACAGCAAGCCTCTCTTCACATTTTTGGAGAGATCACGGATATATTGATTTGCCATGCTTTGCTCAATTGCCATAAGCAGGATATTGTCTTCTGGCAAATATGTCCTGTCGGATGTCTTAATGCTTTTGATTTTTTCCTTTTGTAACGCCCAAAGGATAGTTGAGTTATCTATGGGATTTCTGGAAAGACGGTCAATTTTCCAACAAAGAATACCGTGAATTTGTCCCTTTCTAATTAACGACATGAGTCTATCAAACTCGGGACGCACATAAGGTTCTTTTGCAGATTTCGCCTCGGAAATGACCTCAACTATGTTCAAGCCTTCACGATGTGCCAAGTCTGTAAGATATTTCACTTGGCTGTCTATTGACTGCACCTGCCGTTCTTCGGACTCTTCGGATTTTCGAGCATATATCGCCCATTTAATGTTAGAGTTCATCATTTTAGGTTCGTATGACCAGTAATATCTGAACACTCGTTACGCTCCATGTGCTTGTGCAAGGCAAGTAATAGAGACACCAAAGCAGTAAGCTCGATGCGAGCCTTTTCCTGATCTATCGGAAAGCCGTAGTATGCAAGGTGAATGTCCATATAGGTTTTAACTTGTTCTTCTCTGATTCTCATCATATCAAACCTAGATAGTACACTCAACATGGTTATACTAGCAGGGGTACAAAACTGCCACAGGGGCAATTTTTGACACAATGGCAAATACGTCACCCTATGATTTTCATAAAGGATACATGAGTATGTACCTGATGAATATTAACCCTGACATCACCTATTTCGCCCAAACCCTGTATAGAAATACAGCGCGCCCTTTTGGTATCCGTCAGGAAGATAGATTGCTGCACACCTATATCATTGGCAAGACAGGTACTGGCAAGTCTACGCTTATGAAGATCATGATCGTACAGGATATGCAAGCAGGACGTGGGCTTTGCCTCATAGACCCGCACAGCGATCTGGTCTCTGCGGTATATTCGGCAATTCCCAAAGAGCGGCTACAGGATGTTATCTACCTCAATATCCCCGATCTCGCTCTCAAGTTCCGTTATAATCCATTTAAAAGGGTGAGCTACGAAAAACGTTCGCTTGTTGCATCAAGCATCTTGGAGGTATTCAAAAAGCTCTGGCATGACGCATGGGGCGTGAAGCTAGAGCACATACTACGCTATGCCATTCTCACGCTCTTAGACCAGCCGAGTGCCACCATTTCGGATGTTCCCCGTTTGCTCTTGGACAGGTCATATAGAAGTGAAGCTATTAAACAGGTACAGAACCCAAGCGTTAAAGACTTTTGGACAAAGGAGTTTTCCAATTACAACCGCTACGATCTCTTGCCTGTATTGAACAAGATTGGGGGCATGCTTGCGCATCCTGTCATAAAGCGTGTAATGATTGAGAACACAGAAGAAATTTCACTACGCAAAGCAATGGATGAGCAAAAAATTGTATTGGTGAATTTGTCCAAAGGA
The DNA here is from genome assembly GCA_964537475.1 of uncultured Chitinophagaceae bacterium. Lineage (GTDB taxonomy): Bacteria > Bacteroidota > Bacteroidia > Chitinophagales > LD1 > UBA1941. The sequence continues at coordinate 210,316 of CAZIBY010000004.1, forward strand.
CATGTCGGTGAAGATGTTGCGCACATCTTGGGCGCACTACTCATTAGCTCGATCAGTTCCGCAGCGTTTAGCCGCGTGGATACAGAGGAGGCGGAAAGAGTGCCTTTTATGGTATATATGGACGAGTTTCATAATTTTACAACCTTATCGCTCGTCAACATGTTTTCTGAGTTGCGAAAATTTAAGGTTGGTATGACGCTAGCGCACCAGTATATGCACCAGTTAGATGAGGATATATGCCAAGCAATACTTGGCAATGCTGGTACAATTATATCGTTTCGAATTGGTACGGAAGATGCTATGTTTATGAGCAAAGAAATGCTTCCTGAGTTTGGATTGGAAGACTTCATCAATCTCCCTAATTATCATATTTACTTGAAGCTGATGATTTGCGGCGCACCGAGCAGACCCTTTAGTGCAAAGATTATTACGGGTTATCGTTGAGTTTTTTTTTAGGTCTGTATTTCTTTTTAGATCGAGGTTTTGAGATTAAAGGGTTAATCAGTCTCGAAACAGATTGTAGAATTAATATCAAAAGAGCAATTATTACCAAATTCAAAGGTGATGTGCCTTGCAAACTATTATTGGGTTTCAACATAAACTGAGTAAAGGCGACTAGTTGGGGTTCAATCGCAAACATTAGAGCTAAAAGCGCAGCTATGTCTTTCCAATATTTTTTGAGGAATTTCATAATTATTGATTTTAGGTTGAGATTAATGTAGTAAACAGCAGTGATCACAACATGAGCATGCCTCCCCATTTGTGCTATCTCTTTGCTGCTTCCAATGTCTATACAGCGCTTTGTATTCGTTCAGTAATTTTGCATTCGGATAAAGCGTTTTTAGTATATCCATACGTTCGGATATATGTTCCTCTAAAATCTTGTACGTACATTGCTTAGTCGCTAAGGACAGCCTTAGCTCCAGATTAATGAAGTCGCTGTCAAACCGTTTTAGGGAAAGGTCTGGGTCGTTGGAGGGAAAATGTGTATACATGGTATTGATTTTTTTATGATTAAATCAATACCAACACTTCGGAAGCAGTATCGAAGCAAAAGATGTGTAAAAACGCCTATTGACCCACTATCAACAGTAGTGCATACTGAAATTGAACAAAGGTTTTACCTTAGTTCTTTAAACAGGGATAGGCTGTATATTGCACGGCTCTTTTCCTTCGATACCGACACCTGCAAGTGTCGGTATCTCTATTTAAATAACTACAACTTCAACTCTAACTATTTATACTCAGTACCTGTGATTGTAAGCTTTAAGGGATAGGCTCAGGTCACTGATGTTGTCATAGATTTTTATAGGGGATACTTTTCTAAAATTAAAAGTAAGTAGAAGATTCAACACTTACAAACTTTGACTATTAAATAGAGATTCAATAAATCATTGAAAATCTATCCATTTACAATAAAAAAAAGCTATATCTTTATTATGACTTGTTTTTTATGTGCAAATAACTTTTAAAAACTCTTTTTTAAAATGGGACAAAATAGATCTCCGATACCTCATCCTATTCATCTAAAATTGTTGATGGAACTGTATTTGAGGGCTGGTGGCATTTATAACAAGGATGAATCAATAGAACCAAGAAGGTACATTGAACGCTTTTCTAACCTTTTAAAAACTGATAATGTACTTCTGAAAAAAAAGGGAGAAAGCGAAGGTAAGGTCTCGTTAAATCTCTTCAATAAACTGCTCGGAAATCCCTATCAAAGCATCGAAGCAGGAAAATTTACAGAAGGTATTAAGCTATCGATTCTTGATAGTTTGGCTGAGAAAGTCATTCGATATTACAAACTAGGCATAAAGAACAGAGGAGAAAACATCCATAAGGGCGAATATTGGGATTTTTTCATTAATGATGTTGTGCAGATTCCAGAATATTTCAAGTATATGTCTGGTACCTATTACAAATACTTAGCCTTACCTGAACGTCAAATTGTTGATCGTTACTGCCCAACTGTTCTCAATGAACTATTAGTCGAAGATGATGCAATTTTGCATTTTCGCTTATACTTTTGGGAATCTCGAAGCAAGAAAATTGAAACTGCGTGTTTGCAGATTGACAATTTCAATAAGACAGCGACTCTGAAATATTTTAAGCCAGGAAAAGAAGAGGTTGCTTCTGTTCATCGAACTGACTTCGGAGGGAGCTTTTCAACTCAAAATAGTACCCTTCACTTGACTTTTGTAGACGAAGACCCCCGGAATACCCATATAAGAACCTATATGTGTGTCGCTATTCACCATACACGATTTGAAAGTGCAGTTATTCTGAAAGGGACATATATAACTTCGGTCAATCGAGGTCATAGCCCCGTTGCGGGTGAGTTAATCCTTCAAAGATATAATAGCTATAAAGAAATTATTTATGATGTCGCCCATGAGAAAGAGCTAGATCATCGTTTATACTTTGATTTAATTAATAGACGTATGGAGATAACGGAAAATCCCATTGATACGTACAAGGATTTGAAGTCAAACCCGATCTATAAGCTAATTGATAAAATACAAGGAGCATACTACTTTGGCTTCTTGAGCTCTTTACAAATGATTAAAGAAAAAAGTGCTACTGTAACAAAGGGGATATGTTTTATTGAACCTAACGGTATTGTCCATACAAAGATTAAAGATCGGAACGAAGTTCGAGGCTATGTAAACAACGACATCTATCACAATGAGCATACTTTTGTAATTTCTAATTTTTTTGATGGCAATGACGATTTTAAATATCACTATACCTTAACTGCGGTAAAAGCTACTGAAGAGGATAATGCTCCTATTATTGGTTTAGAAGGTGTATATTCAGGGGTATATTCTGATAGTCCTAGGGCAGGTCAGATTTTCTACGCAAAAATACCTAATGTATTTTCATGGGATGATTTGCTAAATATGAATATTGATCTAGGGAAGTTAATTGTTCGAAAGGCAGATATTCCACGATTAGAAAATGGAAAAGAAGAAATCTGGGTTCCCATTTTGAAGCAACTAACTTGGCCTAAATATTTAATTACAAATAGTGCATTGGATTTAAGCGAAACTATGAATTTTAATATGGGAAGAGGTAAAAGGAATCGCTGATAGATTGAGTAATATTTGTATTAATACATGAGTCTTTATTCTATATTTACTAAATCCGGAACTGTTATTTTCAATGCTTCTGCCAATTCAGAAAGTTGAAATAGTGTAGGATTGAGTAATCCCTTTTCTATGCGATAAATGTTTTGTCTATCCTTTCCCGATAAACGCGCCAAATCAGACTGACTAAGACCACGCTCCTCACGCAATTTTATCAGTCGTTCCCCAAACTTTTTTAATAATGCTTCTTTGACCATTCCTGTCTAACAACAAAGGACAGTCAGTAACCATAAATTAATGTAAACGCATACGGTTACATTTTCATTTTCTTTTATAGCTTTGTAGATACAGCGCTTGCCGAAAAGCTGTAATAGAGTAGGCATCATTCAAACCCCATTTACATGAAAAGCCTGTTAACGCTTTGTATTGTTTTCGTATTTACATTCTGCCGCTCTCAGAGCATATCAATCCCAGACCCAGAATTTTCTTCACGTCCTTATTACCTTAAAGATACAACCCTCATAAGCCTAGAAAAGACCGCCGCAAGTATAGATGTAAGTGGTATGGGGGGAAATGTCTATTTGACGGCCTTTAAGCCCAAATCAGAGGTCAGATTTAGTAAGGATGCCCTGCCGCAGTTCTACATCAAGATTGATGGCGGTGGCGATGCTTCGGACAAAGTGGACGTATCAATAGCCGTCGTCAAGAAAGACAGGCGACGCTTTACACAGGAGAGCACAAATCTCACAGGAGCCGCTAAAGACATCGGAGCAACCAAAGCAAGCGTATCGGTTAAAAAGGTACGGGATGGACTGTATCAGATCGTTTTTGACAATCCCCTGTCACCTGGAGAATATGGCTTTATGCCTACGCTTGATATGGGTAGTCTCATGGGCGGCGGCAAGCTCAACCTCTATTGCTTTGGCGTAGATTAATCCGTTTTCATTTTATAACCATAAACCTCAAATACCATGAAAAGAAAAATCATGCTCATGTCCTTTGCCCTGGGGATTATCTGCATCCTCGGTTCGTGTTCCAAGTCGTATGAATGTACCTGCTACTATTCCCCTGGCGCAGTCAGCTGGTCTGGCAGCGTCAAAGCGACATCGGCCACTCAAGCTGAGAAGAAAGCGGAGCAAGATACTGGCGATGACTGTACTTGTAAATGAATTTCCCTACCACTTCGGGAATCGTTCCCGAAGTGGTTTGCCTATACCCATTTATGGGTATTTTTTATATGATTAATTAGGCGGTGCTTTGTAGCATCCATGTTTTTTGACCCAACCTATGGATTTGTGTGCTGACCTCATTTTAATCACTCACAAAATCTAAACAACATGAAACGACCTACGATCAGGCTGTGCCTGCTACTTGCCTCTCTGTACTCTCTTTCCCTCCACGCCCAGACGCTCGTCAATCAGGACTGGCTAACTACCGGAGGAACCCCCAACGGGATTTACGACTTCCAAGCCAGCCATGTCATCAGCCCTTCAAACGCCGTTGTGGTGGTCGGCAATACCTTCCACTATGGGCAGGCTGAGAATTTTCTTATCAGCAAATACACAGCAGATGGGAATCTGGTATTCAAAAAAGAGTATGACGGCTCTGCCAGCGCTACCGATTTTGCTACAGATGTCACAACAATAGGCAGTGACATATATGTAACCGGCGTAGAGGGCGATACTGTGACAGGAGTTACTTACATCACCACCCTTAAACTCGACAGCATAGGCAATATAGTCTGGACGGCTAAGTATCAAAATGCCTACAAAAAATATAATCTGGGCTTCCGCATCGTGCCTGACCCTTCCAACGCGGCTCTTTATATCTGCGGCACGAGCCAAACAGGCACAACGGATTTTGCGCTCACATTACTAAAATACAAAACCATCGGCGGCAGTCCGCAATGGACAGCAACGTATGATAGTGTGGGGCTGTATGACGCAGGAGTAGACCTCAAAGCGTCTGCATCAAGCGTATTCGTATATGGCATAAGCGGCCTGTCAAGCACGAGCGGTGACATCATCACACGGGTCTACAATACAAGTACTGGCGCTCTACAAAGCCAGAGCCGTACAAATACGACGGGGGCATATGTGACGCGGCCGGTTGCAATCGCGAAAGACAACGCAGAGAATATCTATCTCGCAGGCATATCTAACGACGCAGGCAAGATGGATGATATTGTTATTGTAAAGATGGACAGCCTGCTCAATCTTAAATGGCGCAAGTACATTGATGGTGGCAACAGCAAGAATGACGGTGTATCAGCAATAAAGATAGACAGCCGCAACAATATCATTATGACAGGGTGGGCTGGTAATACAGATGGCTCAAAGGCGATTTGGACGCTTAAGATGCGCGACAGCGTGGTCGTGTGGGACAAGCGCAGATATTGTTCTGTTGCCGGTAATAATGCACAAGGTTTTGACCTCGATCTAAATCCTGCAAACAAAGTGTATGTAACAGGTAAGACATATAATGGCAGCAATTTTGACCAGATCACACTAGCCTATGATAGTACTGGAAAACCCCTATGGGAGAAAGGTTACTTAAGCACAAGCTCTTCTGATGATGAGGGGCGTAATGTCAAAGTGGATAGCGGCGGCAATATTTATGTTTATGGGCGGAGCAATGTAAGCGGGAGCTATACATATTCCACGTTGAAATACCGTGAATATCCGATGCCAATATCCTATACGCTGGATGGTAAAGGTGATCCGCTTTGTGTAAAGAGCCGGGTGCTAGTGCGCTTTGACAAGTCTGCGCTTGATACTACAGTACTTAATGACCGGAATAATCGTTTGTTCTCGCCCAATATAGTTCTCACATCCACGGCATTCAGCGCCATACAGGCAAGAGTGCCGTTCGACCTCGGCAAGTCCAAACTTCTCTGCCTGACCTCGCTTACACCCAATGACAGATTTTCAACTTCGAGGCTTGGGCAGCAAGTGCCTATTCCGCCGATGTGGGCAACATTTGCGCTTGATTATCCAACTGTATCTAAAACTGAGGTGGAGGTTTCACAGATACTGGACTCACTATTCCCAACGGTGATCCACGCCTACCCTGACCTTACGCTTAAGCCTGACCAAACATCCAATGACACTCTGTACTTCCAGCAAGGTAATCTGCACCCTATCCCGGGATATGACAGCGCAAACATCAACCTAGAACCAGCTTTGGATTATGCAGTCGGTGAGAGCTTCGTCAAACTGGCACTCATTGATGACGGTCTTTACTATCTTCATGAAGATTTTGGCGGCAGCTCTACTAATACAAAAATGAAGGGTGGCGCAGACTGGACGAACGGAGGCAGTTACCAGCCGTGGGACTATATTTCATCACCGAACCAAAATGTAACTCAGCACGGTACGCAGGTAGCCGGCATTGCTGCGGCCATGAGAAACAACTTGAAGGGCGTTGCTGGCATTGCCGGAGGTAACGGATCTGTAGGTAATCCTGGGGCATCGCTATATATATTTAAGATCATACCAGTTGGCTCAGACTCTGTAGGGCTCATTTCCCATGCTTATCAGGCCATAGTGGACAACGCTGTAGAAGGAACCGACCACTCACAGGGATTATTCTGGGGAGTACATATCATGAATAATTCCTGGGGTGTAAACTGGGGCGGCGTGTATCAGGACTCCGTACTCGGAATATTGGAGGATGCGGTACATTTTGCTAATAGGAATCAGGTAACTTTCGTGGCCTCACGAGGTAATGACAGTATACGAGATAAAAATCACTATCCCGCCATACTTTGGGATTCTTGGGTTCTCAGCGTTGGGGCTAGTGGCTCAAATGGTAAGCCTGCTAATACACTTACTACATCTTGTTTTTCTCCTTATGCAAGTGGCTATAATCCAGCGCATGGCAAAGGTATGGATATCATTGCTCCAGGGGGAATGTGTTTCATTCGATCAACACTTGGTGGTGGATCTTATATGGGTTTTGACGGAACTTCTGCCTCAGCTCCTCATGCTTCTGGCGTAGCAGCGCTTCTTATGAGCCAACTCAATCAGCCGACGGCCAACTTCAATAACCTTGCGCCGGAAGATGTAGAGGGTATAGAGAAAATCACTGCTTACTATGGGGGGAGTGGCTTTAGGGGAAGTGATCCGCTATGGGGATATGGACGGCTAGATGCAGGTGCGGCCCTGCAATATGCGTGGAAACCCAAATATACGCTGGAACATTATTGCACTAGTGGAACTGATACATTATATCGTGATCAATACACATGGAATGTGATAGGCCACGTGAAAAGGCCCGTACAAAACCGCGCTGGTCAGTGGATAAATGTAGGCGCGTACCGCATTGACATGTATGATCTGCAAAAGACCTATACTTACATTGATAGCCCAACCAGACATCTAAAGAACATCTGGGCGGTACATTCTTTGTCTGATACATATTTACCTAACAGTGGTGATGTGCAGCCGATAGAAGCTGTCATGTGCTGTGAGTCTGGCGTTGGAGCGGGAGGAGGCACAGCTAACACATATACAGGAGTTATATATCACATCCGCGATAGCGCCACAGGCGCTCATATCGCATGGCTGCCTTACGATACGACCTATGCGAAGGATTCGGCCAAGATGTGTCTTACCCTTATCTTTGACAATACGACGATCACGAGTCTTCATGATGCTAATATGGCTAAGATCGGGATGGATATAACACTATTCCCTAACCCATCACATTCCGCCAATACATTGGTTATTGATCTGGCTGAACCGACCACCCTGACAATCGATCTCTATACAATATCCGGGCAATTAGTTCGTTCGGTCTGGAGCGGCAAGGCAGATGTAGGCACACGCCATATTGATAGCAATATTTCTGATTTACCCGAGGGTGTGTATCTTTATAGGGTATCCACTGACAATGCCTCAACTGTGAAGCGATTCGTAAAAATATAATCGAGATGGGCAGGGCGATCTTCCATCGTCCTGCCCTTTTAAAATTGAAACTATGCGCTCATGTTTTTTTATTGCTTCCCTTATCTTCCTATGCGGTTGCACGAGGGACAAGGCTATTGTTTTGAATAGTAGCTATTGCTTTGAAAATCATTCATCGCTTCTAGAACCATCACAGAACAATGGTTTTGATACGTTCCCTTACCCAAGCAATGTGTTCGGAGAATACTGGTATGTTCAGCTTGATAGCTTGACCAAGGGATATGGCGAGCCATGCTTTAATCCGCTTAATGGAAATCAGATATGTTATCGCAAGGGTGAGCTGAATGGCTCGCAATTTAATCTCTGCATGTTAGACCTATGCACCGGACTAGAGCAAGTGATAGCGCAAAACTGTCTGGCAAACCCAAGATGGGGACGCAGCGGCTGGATCGTGTATCACGGACCTGATCTCGCAACGTACAAAGTAAAGCCTAATGGCGACAGCATGACTCTATTACAGCATGATGCTATTGATCCGACATGGAGTTATGATGCTACTAAGATTGGGTTTCTCAATCAGTATGGCAGCTGGTCGCAAGGTGCGCGCATTCGTATCATGGATCTTCAGGGAAACTTAGTTGATTCGGTAGATAACAGTTATCTTTTTAGAGATCCTAACCTGCTTGCCTTTTCAAGCGATGACAAGATCGCTTGGTCCGAAGGCACTAACAATAGCGCCAAGATCGCTTGGTTAGACCTTAAAACAAGGGAATATAATTCACAAGCATTCTCTCCATATTATGCAGGGGGCACATTAAGCAGTTGTACGCCCTTTTGTATTAAATGGTATAATGACAATAAGAATCTCTTGGTTAGCGATATCTGTAGAATATACAGGTTCAATACGCTGACTAAGGAAAAATTTGATATAAAAGTTGGTGCATGCAATAGGGCTTATTACATGATGGATCTAAGTCCGGATAACAATTGGATAGTGGATGAGCGGGCGGATTGTAAATATCTGGGGAATGATAGTATTCTAGCAATAGGCTTTGGGCTATTTTTAATGAAAGCCGATGGAAGCGGAGAAAGTAGGATTAAGCTCCCTTGGCATTAATCATACTACATAGGTCGTGTGAAAACTACATCATTGTTAGCCCTCTTGATGATGCTTTGCTTGCTTGGCTGCAAAAAAAGGGATAGAAGTGTCCAACTAGATGGCCGTGAATTAGCTTGAATAGTGTTAAAAGTGATTTTGTGTCATGCAAAGCGCAGGTTCTCATAAAAACGGCCATCCCCAAAGATGGCCGCTGGTAACCCAAATCGTAGGCAAGCAATCTTTGCTTCTACGATACTAAATAGCGCAAAGCCAGCCATTTTGCAAAGGCGTATATGGAAAATGTTTAGGATTCTGTTCTTTGTGTCTGCAACGAGATGCTATTGAGTGATCGTGGTATCAAGTACCGCATCAGATGGAATGTATAGTGGCCACTAGTCTTAAAAGCGTATATTAACCCTGTTTTTTCTCTTAGTTTATAGATTCAAGCATAGGCTACCCCATACGGGTAGCCTATTTGTCAAATACAAGGTATTCCCAATTCCCTCACCTTTTTTGGGTATTGTGCGGATAGTTAAGGTAGTATTTCTTTGCCTCAAACAATTTTGGGATTGAATACTGAGCAAGAGGAGCGGCCAGTGCAGGTGCTGTTGGTGGAAGACGATATTCAGTTTGTATTTCTAGCAACACGAGCGCTGCAGTCTTACAAGGAACGGAAATTCGAGATACAGACCGTAGAAAATGGGGCTGATGCATTGTTATATCTTCGTACAAATCCGATACCGCCGGATATCATACTGTTAGACATGATAATGCCGGTCATGAACGGCATAGACTTTCTTGAAGCCTTCGCCGATCTGAAATTTCAACGGAAGCAACCGTTAGTATTCATCCTCTCAACAATGGTTGATGTCTTGCCAAAGGAAATCAAGAGAAAAGTGACGGATCACTTCGACAAACCGCTCAAGCAAAAGAACATCGCATGGATGCTTGAAGCATTGCAAAAAGAGACACTTTAGAATTATAAAGAAGGATTGACGATCTTGTGTGGGCATAATATAGGAGATAGCCCTGAATAAGAAGATAGACGATGAAAAGTATGAAGACACAGCAGATAATGAGTATCATGCGCAATTCCCGCTCCTCCCTTTTTCTTCCGTCGGTCATAAGTTGAAGATATAAAGAGTTTCATTTTGGGAAAACATATTGGCACGGCGTTAACGTTAGGTCGGTATTGATGAAGCCCCAAATTAATTCACTCCAAAATAGCAGTGTTAAAATGTTTAAAGGGCGACACATCTCCCATCGTTCTAGGTTACATTCGTCCCACGTTTTCATAGGTTCAAAGCGGTCGTCTCGAAAGAGGGGGCCGTTTTTCATTCAGGGACCTATCCACATCCTTTGGATCGCTCTGTTATGTCACAGTTGTCTTTTATGATTACGCATCCTTGTTTCTAAAAGGATTAATTTTAGGGCATCACTATTGCTATGCGACTGCTTCTCGTAGATGATGATCCTGCCGAACTCGAAATTCTCCAATATGCTGCGAACACGCTCAACGCGGATGTAGAACTTGTATGCATGCAGGGCGGTGTAGGGCTGGTCGAAAGCCTGGAGCGCCTCGATATGCATGAGCTGCCGAATCTTATTTTGATGGACATCAACATGCCGATTAAGAATGGCTTGGAATGCCTGAAAGAGCTTCAAACACATAAGGATTTGTGTCGAATACCAGTAGTCATGTATTCCACCTCTGATCTTGATACAGGTATACGTGACGCTTTTGAACTAGGAGCTGCCAGATATGTGCGAAAACCGTACGGTATAGCTAATAGCCGAGAGCTTATATTGAAGCTTACCACTTTTGACGCGAAGTATATTACCCGACCCGTAGATATACATGACTTTGTATTGTAAAGCGGCTTTTTGTAACTAGAGCCATCTTGCCACCCCTCCGTGATGCGAGCATGTGCCGCGGCGGTGCTGGCTGAAGGAATATGTGCCATCCGCGCATTGCGCACTTGCTCCAGCTGGTGTCGCTGCATATTTGGTCGGTGCCTGTACCTTGTTCCCGTCCACGTTGGTGTAGTAATGCACAGGGCTTTGGGCGTCTGCACCGTTCGTTTGAATGGTTTGACCTTGCGGATCGCGGAGAAACGCCTTGCTCACATATCCGCTTACACCGCGATATTCTACCGGACACCATCCCTCCGCGCAGCCTCCGGATATGTTCACCGAGGCGCCGCGAGGTATGATAGTCAGCACTTGGCTTGAGGCGTTAGGTTCGTCCCGCAAATTAATTCCTGCGGTGGTCACTTGCATCTGTGCAAACGCAAGAATCGCGGAACAGGCAAACGTGAGGATGAGTATAAGTTTCTTCATGGATTCTTCTTTTGTACCGGAGTAATCTTTTACTAAGGGGAAAGAGAAATTTTCCCATGTCTATACCGACGACAAGAGCAGCGGTGTATTATAATTTGCGCCATTTGTCCGGATTGCCGTGGGATGTATGACGAACGCGCTCGACATGAATCGCTGCATTGGGATTTAGTTGTTTGGCCTTCTCTATTGCCTCTGCCTGTGTAGACGCAATGGCGCTCGCGCGTTCAGAATTAGGTTTGCGGACAGCATAGTCACCTTCCTGTCTGCGCTCAATGTATAGATTGTTATCTGACATATCACATAGATTTAAATGAGTTACTAAAATAAAAAAAACGGTTCTAAGAAAGAATGCTTAAGGCGCAAATATCTTATGCGCTGTAAAAATCCCTTCTGCCGTTTTGATGGCGGTATCAATAGCCTCCTTGGTGATTTGAGCTGGTTCTCCCTGGTACTGCTTTAACGTTTGAACATCAGCTTCTGACAATTGGGCTTTATAGCGAGTAATCCCCGTTCGCAGGGCTTCTGATACAATCCTCCATATTTTGCTGCATTGCACTCGATACTCGTATTCGAGGTCTTCAAGCGATTTAGTGCTGATTCGCGGCTGTTTGTCGCGTATGTTCTTTGAGTCCAGGGTATATGCGCCCTCCGCGTGTTCTAGTCTCCTATACACATCTGCATCGGCTTCCGGTATACCTCTGCGGCCTACTTGGTAAATGCGTCTCAATAGATTTTCATATGAAAGTGCTTCCATAAACTGGGTTTGTGGAAGCAAATGTACCACTACGCAGTTTATTGCGCAGTAATCTTAATCACATCTGTCCAGTATTTGCTATACCCATTTATGGGTATTTCCTTTTTGAATTGCAATATGTAGGTTTAAAATCTAAACCTATTCCCTATGTATTTGCTTCGTGACTCCATAGGCTATCTTGAGATAGCTATCCCTGTTGCGCTTTTTCTATGGTTAATATACTGGCTTATTAATCGAACGGTAGACAATCAGCAACATTGGCATCACACGTTCGACGGTGAACATTTTTCTTCTGAGGAGTTTTTTGCCTCTGTCACAGAGCATATAAAAAAGCGCGAAATACCGGACATTGAATTTTTCCGGATAATATACCCGCAATCAGGCACATTGAGCGATGATCGTGAGTACCTGCATATTCAGATCAGAGAACATATGTACGACGTGTGCGCAGCGCCATACGGTAACTGTTACTTTGTTTCTCTTTGGTACGCTGAGAAACATAGCGTATTCAAAAAACTCTTAAAAATGATTCCTATTCTTAAAAGCCTCCTACAGTCCAAAACCTATTATCGAATAGATACGGATAGCGTGGCTAATAATGTCGTGTACACAAGCTTTAATGAGGCTATAGATGCGCTAACAACAGCCAAAGGATTCCGAGCTATGACAAAATCGGAAATGAAGATTGCCCTTAACTAAGAAGATCAAATGCACTTCTAAATATAAATGTATAACGTACAACAGTTTCGCCTATGAAATATTTTGAAAGGCAATTCAAAAAGACCTTCTTCGAGTACACGCGTGATCTCTTTGATGCGATTTGGTTATATATGCCTGCAACCTTAGGAGTAGCCATAATTTATTATGCGTTAATGGCCTTGCCCGCAGCAGTTGATACGCTTATGATAACTGGCGAACGACTTATAATGATGATCTTGGTAATTGTTGTTATAGTAATATGGTCTTATATTATATGGTTCAGTTCACGATTACTCAGCTATCTTTTTTCTAAAGAGAAATATGATGATAATTTCTTCTATCACTATTTACCAAGATATCTGGCAATAAATTGCTTTGTAGCTATACAATGCGCCATTCTTGCTTTAAAGCATGTTTTCAACCTCAGTGGTTGGTGGATTGTATTTTATATAGTATGTCATACCCTTTTCTACATACTATTAGAAAAATCGTATAACGAGAACGATAAACTAACTAAAGAGCGTGGTAAACCTTCTCTAACTCTTTATTGGTATGTTGCTCAAATTATCGGATGGCTATACATATTAGGGCTAATCTGTTTAAGTGTATTCAACTACATTAAATATAAGACTACATTTCACAGCTGGTCTTTACCCTTATTGGCGGTCTTTATATATGGCGTCCAAGTATGCTCAATATGGTTCTATACTTTTAGAAAGAATCTCGGAAGATTTCATTGGACTGCGCATTTTATTCAAGGTTTCATTAGTTTATTACGGAAATTGAAGATCACCGAGTATCACCAAAAACTTTTGGAATGTTTTGGTCTTGGACTGCATATTGCCCAAGAAGAGTCACCGTTTTACCTTTTATTTAATATTATTTTTGCCATCGGCTTCATAGCTTACATTCTCTGCATCAAGTTTATTGGGATTGCCTGTTATTTTGGACCTCTAGCTTTCACGATACTTGCTTTGAGTATTCTTGTTGGATTTTTTAACGGCATTTCTTTCCTATCAATTAGGAGTCGCTTCAATTTTAATATCATTCTCATTGGAATTGCAGTCTTAATGGGTGCCTTAACAAATAAGCATCAAGTAGAAACAGTTCCAAGTACCAATCAATTTACTACCAAGTTGATGCCTGTCGATTCTTTTTGGAGTAAATGGATAAACGATCCAATACGATCAGCCGACATTGAGAAGGCAGACAGTATCCATAATAAATTTAACATATACCTGATTCTTAGTGATGGTGGCGGCGCTCGATCCGCGGTATGGACATCTAAAGTTTTGGCAACCTTCCAAGATCGTTCTGAAACCGGTAATTCCGAAGGATTTAAAAAGCATGTTTTGGCAATTGCCGGAGCTTCGGGAGGGAGTGTAGGAAACATCGCATTTTATGGATTGCTCAAACAAAACGTGCATGGCATTGGTTCTCATGTAGACACGTTCTTCAATGCAGACTTTTTAACATATACTTTAGGGAGATTTCTGGGCCCTGATTTTTTTAGCTATTTGTCACCATTTAATTTAGTAAATGACCGAGCAACTGCATTGGCTTCAACTTTTGAATATAGCTGTAATGATACAACCACAGCAAAATTTTTCTCATGGAGTTCTGACACGGCTTTTGATTACACAGGCAGATTGCCCGCCTTATTTGTCAATACTACTGAAGTTAGGAGCGGGATGACTTCAGTGATTAGTAATATAGAGCTAAAGAACACATTAAGGGAGAACATCTTTAATCGAATATGTCCAGGACATTCATTAAAGATGAGCACAATTGCCGTTCTCAGCGCTCGTTTTCCTTACGTTTCACCAGCTGGCGAGATTAATGGTAAATATTACGTCGATGGAGGTTATTTTGATAATTCCGGAGCAGGAACGATGGCAGCTTTTATCAAAGATTTAGATTCTGTCATTCCTCGCGATGTCCGCTCTAAACTTATATTCAATATAGTTGAAATTCATAATGGGCCTCAAGCTGATAATTCTCTTTATCACATGCACCCTCTCGTAAACGATTTGTTTGCTCCGGTTTTAACCCTCATAGGAATTCAAAATGCAAGCACAAGAGCGGGAAATGTATTTTTAGAAGATTACATGCGCGAAAAAGACCCTTTATCGCATAGCTTAAAAATAGAGCTTTACCCTCCTGATGAGAAAAATACAGAAGAGTATTCCATGAGTTGGATAAACAGTTCGTATCAGATTAATCGCATGAAAGATAGATTAAAAATTGTCTTTAATGATTCGAGTGTAATACGCGAAGTAAATAGAATGAAATAAAGTTGATTAAAATGCCCCAATCCCGCGCAGAGCAAATAACAGAGAATTTCTATGCATGGGAACAGCGTGGGCGCGGTTGGCATGTCTTTTCGACACCTGTCGAGCTTGAACCTGAGTTCGTCCCTTTCTTTCCAGTATTCTTCAAGACACCTCTGCATATAGATGAAGGACATAGACCTTCCATTTTCACAAAAGCATATTCGCTGGTAAAAGATACCATTAATCCCAAGCAGGAAAAAGTTGTTGATGAAGCAAAGGACGTTTCAGTACAGGCATACCCCTTTCAGTCCGAAGAATCCATAGAGAGCTTTTCCATTTCATTCCCCAAAGGAGAGAAGCCATTTAAGAGCATAGATATCGAGCGGTTCCTAACCATGCTCTCAACTACGAATAGCCTTGTGTGCTTTGAGATCGTTGCATGGAATGACTTAATCCGACTGCAATTCGTGTGTCGAGCCTCTGATACGCACAATGTGGAAGCCCAAGCACGTGCATACTTCCCTACCGTCATTATCCAAAGCGGCACTTCTTATATTTCAAACATCCTTGAACCCAACAAGCCAACGGCTATTCTTGATCTCGGGATGGAGGAGGAATTCATGCGTCCAATTGCAAGTACGGACAGACTGGATTCAGACCCGCTTACAGGTCTCTATGGCATCTTGGACAACCTACAAGGCGATGAACAAGCCGTCATACAAATCCTCTTTAAGGGAACGGTAAACCCGTGGGCGCAAAGCATCATAAGCTCGGTTACAGATGGCGCAGGTGAATCAACATTCAGCGATGCACCAGAGATGCCCAAGCTTGCCATAGAAAAGATATCCGCACCCTTGTTCGCCGTCAGTATGCGTGTGATAGCGCAAGACAGTTCATTTGAAAAAGCTACCATCGGAGCATACAAAATAGCCTCTGCTATATCTCAATGCTCCCAAAGTGGCGTTAATAAGCTCATTGTTCTTGACAGCACCTACTACAATACCGAAGAACATTTTGCGGATATCTTGTACCGTAGGTCGCATAGAGCGGGAATGTTGCTCAGTGCTAAAGAGCTATCAACATTCGTTCACCATCCCCTTTCCATAAGTGCAAAGCGGCTTGAAACGGATATAAAGAAGACTAAGCGCGCTCCCAATATCGCATGGGGACATGAGTTCTGTCTTGGTACAAATAGGCACCAAGACTTTGAAGGTATCCTAACGCTTAGCACCGAACAGCGATTGAAGCACATGCATGTAATCGGAGCGACCGGCACAGGAAAGAGTACGCTGCTTCAATCTTGTATCGTGCAGGATATTCATTTAGGAAATGGCGTTGCTGTCCTTGACCCTCACGGCGATCTCATTGAAAGCATACTCCCCTACATTCCAGAGAGTAGAATTCAAGATGTCATACTCATAGACCCTGCCGACGGTGAATACCCTGTCGGCTTTAATATTCTTACGGCGCATTCCGACATTGAGAAGGAAATATTGGCCTCTGACCTAGTATCAGTCTTTAGACGCCTCTCCACGAGCTTTGGAGATCAGATGCATTCCGTCCTGGCTAATGCCATACTTGCCTTTTTGGAGAGTAGCACAGGCGGTACACTCATGGACTTGCGGCGATTCCTCATTGAGAAAGAGTTTAGGAATGAGTTTCTCAAAACTGTTTCAGATCAGAGCGTCATATACTACTGGCAAAAAGAGTATCCTCTACTCAAAACAAGCTCTATCGGCCCAATCCTCACAAGGCTAGATAGCTTCCTTCGCCCGAAGCTCATACGCAATATGGTTGCCCAAAAGAAAAGTTTGGATTTTGAAGCGATCATGGATAGCAAGAAAATTTTGCTTATAAAGCTAGCGCAAGGACTCATCGGTACGGAGAATAGCTATCTCTTAGGGACGTTCTTTGTATCGAAGATATACCAGGCGGCAATGGCCAGGCAGATTCAAAGTAAGACCGACCGTATACCTTTTTATCTCTATATAGATGAGTTTCAAAATTTCACAACTCAATCTATGTCGGGTATCTTATCAGGGACTCGCAAATACGGATTAGGATGCATTCTCGCACATCAAGACATGAGCCAATTACAAAAGCAAGATACAGAACTTGCAAATGCGGTGGTTTCTAATTCCGGTACACGAGTTTGTTTTAGAATCGGCGATATTGACGCGAAACGATTTGCAGATGGTTTCTCGTCATTCGAACCACAGGATATACAAAACTTAGGAGTAGGACAGGCAGTAGCACGTATAGAGAGACCAGAATATGATTTTACCATCGAAACATTACAGTTGACGCAAATTCCGGCTGAACAGGGAGATGTGATAAAAAAAGCAATCATTGATTATTCACGTAATACCTATAGTGTTTCAAGGTCAGAAATAGACCAAATATTTGCGTTTCAGCAGACAGGAGAAGATGTTACTACAGAAAAACAGCCTATCTCAGATTTCGATTCTGTTAAAGAAATTAACGAACCCAAATTAGAAATTGAACAAGTGCATCCAGTTGAGATCACTGATGGAAGAACGAAAAATCAACTGATAGAACACAAAGAGCTGACTGAACACCGATACATGCAGATGTATATTAAAAAGATGGCTGAGGAGCGTGGATATGTAGCCAAAATCGAGCAACCAACTGATAACGGTGGCCGAGTTGATGTGTTACTGGAAAAGAACAAGAGGCGAATAGCATGCGAAATAGGATTTACTACAACTTTAGAATGGGAGGCTCATAATGTTATTAAGTGTTTAGAAGAAGGATATGACCTGGTTGTTGCTATTACAACAAAGCCAACCTTAATTCCCTATATACAAAGAGAGATACAAGATAACTTAAGCAAAGATTATCATAGCCGCATAATGGTTTGTGAACCTCAGTCGCTCTTAAAATATCTTGATAAAGAAGCTATGAAGGAGGCTACAACTGAAACTAGAATTAAGGGCTATCGAGTAAAAGTCGAGTATTCTCCTACTTCAGAAGATGAAAACAAAAGTAAGAGCGAGGTTATAACCAAGGTCGTGGTTGATTCACTTAGAAAACAAAATCAAAACCCATATGCTGAATAAACATTTTAAATCCATTTCTATTGCGTGTTTCGTATTATCAATCATAGCGGTTGTCCAAATGTGGAGCAGGCTCTCAAAACTGGGACTAAGCTCAATCAGTTTAGGAGAGTGTGCCTTAATTATGCTCTTCGTTTGTCTGATCTGTATTTTCTTGATATATCAACTGTTTCATAACAAATCTTTGTTTGCTGAGATTGTATCTATAGCATGCATGTTCATTATGTGCTTCTCCTTGGTAACTTATTTCTTCATCGCATTTACTCACTTCCTCAAATGATAAAAGAAATTCTTCGTGTTGAATACCCAGTATTAGCACTTATAGCATTATTCATTGTGATGAGAATGATTATGATTCTCATAAACACAAAAGAAGTAAAATCAGGGTATAGGTTATTCATTACATATTACTTCGCTCTTTATTTCTTTATAGGCTTTGTATTCGCCTTCATCTTTTTTCTTATGAAGGAAGACTTTACACCAAACGTAGAGTGGTTCGATGCGATTTACTTTAGCTTCATTACCCTGTCAACTACGGGTTTCGGTGATATACACCCCAATTTAAATGCTCACTTCACTCAATCAGTCATTATTGTAGAGAATGCAGTCGGACATTTTCTAACCGTTTTTATAGCAGCATATATTATTAGTAAAAGAATGAATGATTAGTGGGGGTGTGTCGTTCTTGACCATCAAAGCGAATACGAAGACTAACTCATTATAGAAAGATTATACTTGGGTCATTGAAACAGTTATTTCATTATAACCGTTTCGTTCCTGAACATCTGTAATAACCACGTAGTATTGAATACTATTAATATCTATTTCTACGGAGATTATCCTTGATAAATCGCGAGGAATAAAACCTAATTCTTCATTGTTCAAAAGCAATTTAATAGCGAATGGATCAAATGAATTCGCTACATCACGTTCATAGCTCAATTCATCACCTGCGGTTGCTTTCAGTGAATTAGCTATCCTAATGGCCTCAAATGGAATGCCTTTAATAGTGAATGTAAAGACGGTTGGAACTTCAACATATCTATTCGGAGTTATTTTAGTGGCTATATCAAGAACATTCCCTACTTCAAAACGATTTAGATCATAAGAGGCGACCTCATCTCTATCTAAATTAGCAAGCCATTTAATAAACTCTCTCCCCGATTTGTTGTTTGACTTTTTCGCTAGCAAGAGAGCGACTTCCCTACTCTTGATTCCCATAGAGCGTGCTAAGCATGCGGTCGAATTATTTAGGCCATATTTGACATAGCTAGATAAACTTTTTATATCATCGGGAATATCAGCGACATCTAAACCGAGTTTGTGAATTAATACAGTAATGAAGGAACTAATAGCCCATGTATATCTGTAATATAGACCTTCGGCAATGAGGACATTCAGATTCATTGGATCGGCATTAATCTTGATCCATTCTTCTTGTAATTCTTTAATTTCTGCCCCTTCCATCCATTTTAGAATTACTGGTAGATAAGCTGAAGGAGAAACATTTATACGGTCCAACTTAAATGTTTGGATTTCCTCAATATCTGTTATATCAAAAAGCTCTAGAATCGATTTTAATAATGACTGGTAGTCCCCTGCCATTACGTCAAAGAGTAATTCATCAACATGCGAATCAATAAAATCATTAATAGCTTTATTACTTTGCAAGGAGAGCCCTGTATCTCCGTATATCTTTAGCAGATCAGGCGGCACATCGTTTTTTATGTCTTGAATTACCGAACTAAAAGATGCTCGTATTGGATCGATATTAATATTGTGCGCATCAGTTTGAACCTTAAACAAACTATTGTTAATGATTTTTTCTATAATTTCTTGTACCTCTGTTTCAACCGATTCCTCTGACAATAAACTGAGCAGATAAGATTCTGAAAGAATTCGCATATACCCCTCATAAGTTTGCTTTGAGATTCGTTCAGCTACTAATGAATTAATAACATTGAAAAACATGCTATACGCAGATTCCAAGTTTGCCTTATTAGTGTATTCATCGTAGTACGTACGATCTGTATAGGAATTATTGATAAATATAACTTGACCCTCAGTTTCTTTACCAGCGCGACCAGCGCGACCTACCAAATTCCAAAAGTCCCGATTAGATAATCTATTTACTCTTCCATCCTCAGTGCGATTAAAGACAACTGAGTAAATCACAATATTTTTTATTGGAAAGTTAATTCCCTGACTAATAGTATTAGTGGCAAGCAAAAGTTTAAACTTGCCACTCCGAAAATCGGACTCGACCGCAGTACGAACAGCTTCTGGTAAATCTCCGAAATGTATTCCGATTCCACGTGATATACATTTCAATATGTATGAATCAGGACTAAACCATTTGCTTGCGTAAAAATACGATGCCGTATCAGTATTTATTGGATATAATTGCTTTAAATCTTCTTCAAGGAAAGGGTCATTTAAAATCTTCAATAAAGGGGTTGAAACAATACTTATATCCCTTGGGTTTCCGCAAAATATCAATGTGCTTGATAGTTTACTAAGTTCCAATGCAAGAGAAGCAGTTGATTCGGGTTTCTTGCCTCTGGTCGGGTATCTATTCGCAAACTGCTTTTCCCTTATAATGGCTGGAATGAAGACATTTTGTTTTACCTTACTATTCTCGTCTTCTGGTTGAATGTCTTTATAAAATAACCTGCCATTTTGCCCTTCCCATACAAATTGTCCGATCAATTTACGGGTTGGCTCCCATTCTTCAGTGTTTGGGCTATCTTGGTACATCAATGACCTAATCACTTTGTCTTTCTGCCCACTTAACCACAACGAGTATTCGTCAGCATTTGCAGGCGGCATTACTGCTGAGATAAACAATGTCTGTAGATCGGGAACTTTTATCTTAAGCCTGATAATAAGGAACTCTAACAAACTCGCCCGCGAACTATAATCACCCACAATGTGACCTTCGTCTACAACCAAAAGTGAAACCTCATTAAAATATGTAGGATTTAACCTTAATAGTAAATCAATCTTTTCTGGTGTAGCTATTAACACGTCCGTATCAGCAAGGATGATCTGTTGGAACTCATCAATTTCATAACTACCCGAAAGAGCAGAAACAGAATAACCAAGCTTCGAAATGTAATCAGCTAATTCGGATTCCTTTTCATTAGTTAAGGCTCTGAATGGAGCGATGTAAATACATTTCTTGGCGGGATGCTTGATTAGTGAATTCAAAATAGCTAGCTCAGCAATAAATGTCTTACCAGCACTAGTTGGCATTTGTAGGACATAATTATCGTCCGAGCCTAACACTCCTTTCTGAATTGCACGTAATTGGGAAGTCCAAAATTCAAATTTTGCAGTACGTCTATCGATAGGTTTAATTTCGTTCTTATCGTAAATATCGTTTGCTAGAAGCTTGATAAATTTCTGCCAAGCAGAGCTTTTTTTTATTGCATCATATTGATTTAAATTCTCCCAAATTGACTTTTCTTTATAGGCTTGTACTCTAGACATTAATAAGAATAAAACGTGTGCTATCGGTACGTTTGCACTTTGCAAATAGTATCGGTAGGCCGAACGCATATCTTCTATATAGGGCGTAGGAGCGCCGTTTAGAATATTGTCATACCAACTGGTCAAGAATTTATTGAAAAACATCAACCCCAAATCCTCGGAATCGAATTTTTGATTTGCACGAGCACGAAAGATATTCTTCAATAAAATCTCGCTTATCTGCTCTACAATATAGTTATCTGCATGTAGTTCCAACACTTCCTCTGGGCTTTCAAAAGAATACTTGTGTATTGTTTTGATTAAGCAAAGTGCATTTGCTTGGTAACCTGCTATGTCATAACAGAGGCAAGAAAGTATTAGACAAAAGTCCCGATCATACTCTTTACTAATTGAACTTAAATTTTCATAGATTTCAGCGCTCACTTTCAAAGCCTGCAAGGCAAGTCTTTTATTATCAGTTTCCTTTAGAAGGATGCAAGCGTTGGTCGATAAATACAAGGTCTTATTCCACAAATAACTTTCCTTGAAAGTTGCATTAAAATCTAAACTTAGCTTTCGCGCAGCGAGTTGATTTCTATAATTATTAAATAGGTAGTCACCTAGTATGGAACTCAGCCCTGCCTCAATATTCTCTATGAATTCCGCTTTATTCATACACAAATTTTACTGCTGCATCAATAGCGGAATTATGTATTTCTTCTACCAATCTTTGCAGATTCTCAATTAAAACTACTGTTGTATTAAGCGGTTTCAAGCTTGGAGGCAACTTCTCCAAGTCATCAAGAATATCCTGTATGTACTGTTTACTTTCGATTATAAAAAACAATTCAAACTTACGATTATACGACTTGGGTGATTTAACAATGTCATTGTATCTAACCGACTTATCGTATTCCCCTTTATCATAATAATATTTGCTCAAGTAGTCAGCTATTCCCTCATTTGAATTTGTTTCGTCTTTGACCAAACTATTATGTGCGTTAATAGTAATGTAGTTGGTCGGTTGACCTTTGGCAACAGATTCCTTCTTAATACCAAGACGGCTTTTGATCTCATAATAATGTACATCTGTTATCTCTTTGTCGCTATTATGAGCAATCATATCAGTGCAAAAGACGGAACGATTATTATTGAATTTCCATTTTAGCTTTTGAAGCGGTACAGTTAATTTGCTGAAATGCGTAACAATCAAACCTGCCAAAACCTCAGCAAAATCACCTTGTCTAACGTTTTTGGTAATTTGCGAAGAAGTATTTGCAAAAACATTTTTAAGCAAATATTGCTTTAAGGATTGTTGAGGCTCAGTTCTGTAGTTCAACTTCAGAAATTCAAGTTCTCTGTAGGCTTTCATAAATTCTTCGCCTAAATATTCTTTGATCTCCGCGTCAGGACTCATTTTCTCAGACACATTTATCAGCGTAAATGTTGAGTATGGCTCAGGAAGTGGTTTTGAATGCAACAACCATTTATCTATCATAATGTCCAAGTTTACTAATAATGAAGTCGCCTTAAACGAGCAACCCTTTTCGATTTATAGAATGTTATCTCTAATATATGTAGATTCTTTACATTTTCGAAGGTTCGATATAATAAAGCAATACAGTATCGCTTTGCTTTTATAAAAGTGAGAGTAAACTGTTCATCTCTACTTCGTTCTCTATAGCTCTGCTGTTCATGCGAAAGATGTTAGTTTTTTAAATTACTTAGTAGCGCAACATAAGCCAGCAAAGAGGTTTTATGTTTTTAAAAAAGGAAAGTCTAAGACTTCAAATAACCTATTGATATCAGTTTTGGTAAAATTTTATTACGAATAATTGGTGATAACTTGTTCCAATCGCCACGAGGATCGAACCAATGCAAAGATTTGATTTCTGACGACGCAATCAAGACTCCAGCAATATTTCCATACCATAATTCGATAACCACGTTAGCCACAATTTTTCCAGCAGCGCGATCCTCAAATTGGCCAATATACTTTAAGCTAGAAAAATCCAATCTCGCATTTTCACCTAATTCCTCTGCAACTTCACGTGCGAAGTTATCCGCAGGCTTTTCATCTCCTTCTATCAACCCTCCGGGCAAAATTAGATCAGAAAAACCAAGTGGTTCACACAAAAGGATCTTATTGTCCTTTATGCACACCAAACCATATTTATAGATTTTTCTTATAGGTGGTGATGGCTGATCCATACGTAAACATTACTTGAAATGTTCAAAAATTTCAAGAACACTCCAACCCAGTATTTCATGAACAAATGCAAACAAAGAAACTATCCCAATGACTACCCATAAAAAATATTTTGGAAAGAGATTTTTCCTCTTTCTAACCATAAAGTAGGAGAACCCGAAAAATGCTACAGCTACAATAAAGTCCGCATTTCTAGGAATATGTTCAACATATCGATAAATGCCAGAAAAAGTAATGAGCGAAATACAGAATAGGATGTATGCAATAAGACGGTACAATTTGCTTGGAATCACTATTCCCCATGAACTGCGAATGCGGATATTTACAAAGTCTGGCTCTTTCATAGATATATGTGCCAAAGAACTGTCAATTCTGTAGGTATGAATTGCTGGATCAAAGGCATTCAAAATCGCATGAAAAGCAACCGTTCCCCAATACTGACCTCTAATTGTCAAGGCTCCATTTGGCTCTTTCCAACCTTCGCTTGACGCATATATATTTACATCTCTAACACCCTCCGCAATAGTTTTACTATACGGTTCAACTTTTAAACTCATTAAAGCAGGGAAAATCCACATATACGTACAGTGTGCCCATACAGTTCCTGGCAAGTTCTCAATTTCAGTCCCCCAGTGCTCATTCTCTAACATCAATTCTTTAGGTGAGTTAAAAACTGGATCAGTGGCACTTTTGATACATCTTAAAGCTAACACGGCCATTCCTGTTGCTACAAGAGAAATAGGTTCGCCGTCATTAAACGGCCATCCTCTGTCTGTCTTATGAGTCAAGAGCCAGTTAAAACCTGTATTGAGTTCATTCACCTTGTAATTTAGCTTATGAAGTACTAGTAAGGACATGGAAGTTGGAAATAGGGATGATTTTTCATCATTCGCGACATTCCCCCAACCGCCATCACTATTACGTGCCTTTAAAAGCCATGAAGACCATCTTTCGATAAATTTGTGGTCTGCAATGTCTGGATTCTCCAAAAGAGCATTGAGAGCGAAAAAGGTGTATCTAGTGCGTGGCTCTTTAGTTATGTGTTTCTCTAGCGTGCTATAAATGTACTGTAAGCCATTACTTATAACTTCATGATGTGAATTGCTTCTTTTTAGAACAATAATGGCTTCAGAAGTATTTACGATAGATGACCCTTGTCCTTCCGACAGACCCCATCCGAGGTCTTCTTTATTTTGTATGCTGGCTAACCATACAGATGCTTTGTGAAGTTGCTCATAGTATCCCATTCAATAAAGTTTGAATAAAGATAACGTAATCTTGTATCAGATATTTTTAAAGAAGTGTAAATCTTTACAAAAGATATTTTTACATTATGACTAGTTCAATATAAACAGAGGCACATGTGTGTTCCCTTGCTTTTAGGTCTTATATATAATATTTTTTTCTATCTCAAGAATCTATGTACATTTAAATAATATTTATAAAACAGAATCAAAAACCTATTATCATGAAACCAACCTATGTTTTTAGTATATCTATATCTCTCTCAATTTTATTTTTGATATCAAATGTTTCGACCATTCGAGCGGCAACTAATGCTCCTCCCGCTGCCACCTACATTAGAAAAAACGCACATAGTCCACAAGCCAAAGCTGATTTAGATGCTTTAAGAAAAGCCTTGGAAATAATGAGAGCTCTTCCATGTAGTAACCCAATAAGTTGGTATTACTTGGGTGCAATGCATTCTATACCGGAAGAAATCGTGGGAGATACACTTTGTCCATCTTATCGAACCCGATCAGATCTTAAATCAGGATGGGATAATTGTACCCATCACGGCAATTCTGAATTACATTTTCTCATTTGGCATAGGTTATTTATTTATCATTTCGAAAAGATTGTAAGAGCGTTATCTGGCAAAAGCGATTTTGCTCTGCCATATTGGGATTACACCGAAGATCAATATAGAACTATGCCTAGAGAGTTTACAGTTAAAGGCTCTGGCTTATTCGAAGATGAAAGGTTTGCAGATTTAAATTCTGGTAAAAGATTTTCTTCGGCAGTGAGCAATTTTATTGACAATGAGTGGCAGAAACTTTTGAACTTAGATACCTATGAAGCATTTAATAGCGAATTAGATAATGGTATTCATGGAACCATGCATGTTTATATAGGCTGTGGTCTCAGTAATAGACCTATGCCTAATCGAATATATCAGCAGACAATGACTAAAGGTCTTATGGGTAATGTTCCATCAGCCGCTTTTGATCCTATATTTTGGGTACATCACTCCAACATCGATTACATGTGGCAGAAATGGTCTACAAGTCCTAAAGGTCATGCCCCCTTGCTCGCCGACATTGAAAGTGAACCATGGCAGTACAATTTCTTTGATGAAAATGGGAATCCTATATCTTATACAGTAGATCAAGCATATGCAAAAGCTTTTGCTTTGGACTATGTATATGATGTATTTTCTGCATCGTCCGCTCTTCAGGCTCAAGCCTTTCCCGAGCAAAATAAAAGTTTACCGAGAATGCCAATGAGTTCGATCTCTGCACAAGTACCATTTGCATCAAGTACTTTGAATAAAAGCGTTACAAAACCATTAAAGTTCGCGGCCAATATACGTGTTGAAAATAGCCCTTTGCTCCAAGATAGTTCGGGAGTTAAAAGTATTGCGCCAAAACATGTAAAAGCTAAAATTTCTGTTTCATTTAAAACTGAGCCATTCTGCTCATATCAAGTTTATATCAAGGCTCAAAACGATACGTCTGATATTTTGAATAAAAAACATTTAGTAGGAGGCATGAGTTTTTTTGGGGCTATGCATAAAGCACAAGGTCATGATATGAGTAATATGGATCACATGGGCAATATGAATATGCCAAAGACAAAACCGACAGTGGACTTCATATATGATGTCACAGGCTTAATAGATTGGAGTACCTTTAATGGAAAAGCTGATGTTCAGATAACGAAAACTGGTGAAAATGCGGAAGAGATAACTATCAATAGTATCACATTCTTAAAATAGATATTCCAATATGTGAGAATAAGTCGAGCGGTAGCTATTTTAATTGTGTTGCATAACTGAAAATCGCCATCAATCGTTCTGAAATTTGAACGTAGGCTTGATAAAGAAGTCATTGATAAAAGTGGGAAATTGTATTTAGACCAACATCGTATATTTTTTTAAATAGTTTGATTTTACATATTAGTCACTTCAAAAACATTTTACATTATCAAAGGTTCAATATTAAAAGGGACACAAATGTGCCCCTTTGCCTTTAAGATGTTTCAAGTAATTTCTTCATCTCATTTTCGTTGTCAGGGTTAGGAATATATCCCGCTTCCCATGCGCAGATTGTAGATGCATTCACTCCTACCAGTTCGCCTAATTCGGCGTGGGTCAGTCCATGAATAAACCGATAGCCTTTAACCATACCTGCAAAAGTGGGCTTCAAAATGGGAGGTAGCGCACCTATAAATTCTATAATCTTTGACGCATGCTTTGCGGTCGGGTCAGCTTGATTATTCTCCCACCTCGTTACGATATCTTCCGATACTCCGATGATGTCCGCAACCTCTCTTTGTAGTAAACGTTTTTCTAATCTTCTCCTTTTGAGATAGTCTCCTAGCGTTTGGGGATCGCTTGGATAGCCTTTGCCATAGGGTCGTAAAACCGTGATTACCAATTCGGAAAAAGGTAACGCAACTACATGGATTAATGCTCGCTATTAAAACAAATGAGCTTAAAAAGGTAAGAGAAAATTTAGATCTCGAAATGGTAACCTTGCGCTCCTCCATAGGTTGGCGCATTACTTCTAATACATTCCTTTTAAATTCTGCTAGTTCATCGAGAAAGAGAACACCATTATGAGCTAATGATATCTCACCGGGTTGAGGGAATGATCCTCCACCGACTAGGGCTACATCACTTACAGTATGATGTGGCGACCTGAAAGGGCGTTGGAAAATCAGAGAAGTATTTTTTGAAAGTTTACCTGCTACAGAATAGATTTTTGTTGTTTCCAAAGATTCAGCGAGCGTGAGTGGAGGTAGGATGGTTGGCAATCTTTTAGCAAGCATTGTTTTACCTGCTCCAGGAGGGCCTATTAGGATTACGTTATGTCCTCCGGCAGCAGCGATCTCCATTGCTCTTTTAATATTTTCCTGTCCTTTAACATCGGAAAAATCAAATTCAAAATTTTGTATGTTTTCTGCAAACTCTGCACGTGTATCTACGATAGTAGGTTTGATGTCAGATTTGCCATTCAGAAAATCGATAACCTCAGTTAAATTTTCAACGCCATATACATCTATATTATTTACGATGGCAGCTTCCTTGGCATTTTGCTTTGGCAGGATGATGCCCTTAAATTTTTCTTTCCTTGCTTGAATTGCTATAGGCAGTGCACCCTTGATAGGCTGAACTATTCCATCAAGAGACAATTCACCCATGATGATATATTGGCTTAAAACGTCAACATTTTTTATTTGCTCAGAGGCAGCCAGTATACCTACTGCAAGAGTCAAATCATAAGCAGAACCTTCCTTGCGAATATCAGCCGGTGATAGGTTAATTATAATTTTACGCCTCGGCCAATGATAATTAAGGTGCTTTATAGCGGTTTCAATTCGATACTGGCTTTCTTTCACTGCATTATCTGGAAGACCCACCATGAAAAAATGAGTTCCTGTTTCAATACTTATCTCCGCTGTGATCGTTGCCGCATCTACCCCATATACAGCACTACCGAAAGTCTTAACTAGCATTCTTTTAAATATAGATATGTAATATAGCCAACACTATTTATTAATAAAACAATTACTAGTGTTAGGGTATCACTAAGCTTAAATACAATTCTCTACATTTTCAAAGGTTCAATTTATCCAATGAAAAAGGAGACCCATAAAGATCTCCATACATTTCATTTTCCAATTATTTTTTGCAGAATTATTAAGCGATCCGCTCTGGGCTTAGTGCCATTTTCCCATTCCCCTATCGTTGAATCACTCACGCCAACTAGTTTGCCGAAAGCTTCGCTGTTTAAACCATGTAAGGTTCTGTAACTTCTTATCCGTCCTGCTATTGTTGATAGATCGAAGGTAAAAGGGCTATAGCCAAGAAAAGTAATAATTGCAGGCATATAATGTATCTGTGGTTTTGCCTGTAAATTCTCCCAGAGCCATACACAAGCCTCAGTTACGCCGAGTTTCTTAGCCGCATCCTCTTGGTTCATTTGGAGTTCAAGGCGCTTTTTCCTAATATGCATACCGATAGGAGTGTCTTTGTCTATAACTATAATTTTCAATGCATTACGGAGGGTTTTACGCATTTTCCAAAAGGGTAACGCAAGTATGTGGTTGCGTTGCCTTTTTCCGAATTAGAGGTTGTAATAGCCCGAAAGCCTTGTGGAGTGGGCTTTCCAGCCAATCCAAAAACACTTGGAGATTATCTCAGAAGAAGGCGAATAGAACTTGGACTACTCCAAAGGGATGTCGCAAAAATCGTTGGCGTAAGCGAAGACTGTATCACGTTTTGGGAGAATAATAAGACTGACCCCACTGCAAAGCATGTAGCGAAAATCATACACTTCATAGGCGAATTACCGCCGATATTACCTAACACATTTGCTGGGAAGATTAAAGCATATCGATACGCTCATGGACTGACTCACGCTCAAATGGGAGAGCTGGTGGGAGTAAATGCATCAACTATCGGAGCTTGGGAGGCCGGATATATTCCGAATCTCGAAAATGAGCTTGTGCTTAAAAAGCTACTTGAAACAATTTAAATGCAAGGGACATTCTATGTGTCCCTTTTTATATTGAACCTTGAAAATGTAGAAATGTGTCACCTCCGAAAAAAATTAACAATTATCTTTTTGCAAGTGGGAGAAAATGCGTATTTTTGTTTAGTCAAAACTAAACTATTATAAAAATGTGCTGATATTCAATATAAATATTTTTAATTAAAACTAAACACCTGTGGGGCATTTTACGTTAAGACAGATAGAGGAAATTGATGGAAAGATCAAGTTTTTTAAACTTGTTCAAGGTGGTACTTGCAGTTTCGAGGAGTTTTGGGATGAAACTGTGAAAAATAAAAATATGCTGTCTGAATTAATAAAAATTCAAACTACTATGCAGCAGGTGTCAGAATTGAGAACATTACCAGAGGAGAAGCATAGAGATATTACCCCTAAAAATGATCCTGTAAAGGAGTATGAAATTAAAACAAAGCACTTAAGAGTGTATTGTTTCCATCAGGAGAAATTCGGGAGAATTGTAGTAATGGGTGGCATCAAATCAAATAAGCAACAAAATGATATAAATAGATTTAGAAGTATAAAAAAGGAATATTTAGAAAAGAGCAAGAATACTATTCCGGTTATCATTATAAAATAAAAAGCCATGTTCAAGAAGAAGGATTTAATAGCAACCCCAGAATATTGGATGGAAGTCATACAAAATGAAGTTTTCCGTCAATTAACTGGCTATATGGAAAAAGAAGAGTTAAATAAAACTGAATTAGCAACCAAACTGAATGTAAGTAAAGGGTATATCTCTCAAATGCTAAATGGAGCATTTAATTTTACTCTAAAAAAGCTGATAGAAATTGCTCTTTCAATCGGTAAAGTGCCGCAAATAAAGTTTATTACTCCTGAGGAATACTTACGGATTGAAAAGGAAGCAAATGAAAAGCAAGAAAAAAGCATCAATGATCTATATCTAAGAGAACAATTTGAAAATATAGAAGCGACATTAAAAAGAATCGAAGATTTAAAGAGCGTTAATGTTGATGCCTATAACTATTGTAAAGCAAATTACATTATGAGATTAAAGCTTATGTTGAAGTCAATTCAAGCAGAAAGTCAAAGGGCTGACCTGTTTGTCCATGAAGTTACATCTCCTGATTTATATACTTTCAAAATAAACAATCAGCCAATCTCTCCGACCAAAATATTTGGTCTTTTACAAAAACACCACAATGATCTACAAAGCTCGAACGCTGAAAACGTTCTTAGTATTTCATATATAACCGAAACATTAAAGAATGTAGGGGAGGATATAGAAAGCCAAATAAATTTTGAAAAATTAACTGTAAGTCAAAACTAAAAATCATGTCAACTTTCAAATTACAATTTCACAGTCCCACTTTTCTAAATCAAAACAAGTTTTCTGTTGGTGAAGAAAAGCCGCAATGGCATCATATTGATGGATCCGATTTAGAAATTAATGTTGATGATTGGGTAATTCACAAAATAGGCAAAAAGGGTAGTTGTCTATTATCCAAGTGCGAAATGGATGAGGATAATTACGTCATAAAATTTTCTGATGAAGTCGAAGAAGGAAATTTTAAACCAATCGATTACGCCTTTGCTGTTTCCATGTTAGGTCAAATCTTACCCAAAGAGGAGTTAATACACTACCTAAAGCAAGTGCAGGTGACCTTTAATGTTAACAAAGAAGAAAAGGAAAACAAGAATAACAATGTCGAAACTTCTGTAAAAAAAGAGGACAATATTGAATAATAAAAGAAAAACTAAATAAGATGAATAACTTTTTTAAAAGGAATCAATCCAATCAAAGTCAGGAGCAGCTCCAAATCCGTCTTAAGGGATTAGATGATGTATTTCATAATGTAATTATCGCTCTGGAAAGATTAGAATACTATCTCGAAAGAGAAAAGCATCAAGAGCAGTTACAAGTTACCGCTGTGAATACGGATCGCGATCTTCATGATGATAAAAGAAATCCTCCGACTTTAGAATCATTGCATACAGAAATCAATACGCAGTGCCTTGCACTGTTCTATCAAACCAACTTTGATAAAGATCAAGAAACTTTTAAAACCGTTGTAAGATATTTTCTGGAAGACCTGTTTACTTGGTATGGAGGAAGGATAGAAACTGCCCCAGATGAAGTTGAAAAATATTTTTTACCTATAAGCGCAGCACTAAGTCGACAAATAAAGTCGGCACCGGACATATCAAAAATCATCAAAACGTACATCATAGATTTAGATGATATATCTAAATTATCAGAAGCTGAAAAGGAAAAAGCTATTGTAGAAGGCTTCTCTGCCTTAAATAAGGCTCATCACATTACAGAAGAACGAATGAAAGTTTTTCTAAATAAAATGAGTAATGGTGAAGATTTTGAGTTCACAAATCATAACAGGGGCTCTATAGATGATGGAATTGAAAGACTTTTAATAACATTTATAGAATCCTATCAAACAAAGACCCCAGCTGATAATTTACTTAGACTTGTCTCAAATTATTTTCCCGAAAGTCAGGGATTGGTTATAGAAATATTACTGAACAAATTATTTTAAACTAAACGGTACACAATGGCCTTACCTAAAAAAGATATTAACGGACATACGTATTTCAAATTACGAATAGCTTGCCCTGTTTGTCATGATCAAGGCAGGAATACTCCACAAACCTTTTGGATACATTATAACTGCGGAGGAGCTCTATATGTGGGCGATAATGCCCATTACAATTGCGATCAATGTGGGACAGATAGCCATGTAAAGAACTGGAGTTATGGATGCCCTGAACATTCAGGTGATAGATTAGAATTTATTAAGGCATCAGCGCAAGGCTTGGCTCAGTCCGTTTCAACAGCAGGACAAATGGTTTCCGAAACTGGAAATAAATGGCTCATTTCATTCTTAGAAAACCTTGGAGAATTTTAAATCGGAAACAATGCATATCAAGCTTTTCAATACAATAAGAGATTCATCTTTCCCTAAATATAATTTGGATGCATGGGTTGAGAGTAAACTATATGACTCGCTAAGCAAAGAAATAGGTAACACAGATGAAATATTTGTAGAGATAAAGTCGAATGACCCTTTGAACGCTTTCAGTTTTTATTTAAAGCTGCAAAGAATAAATGAGAAGAATGCTGTATCAAGTGACTACATATATCTATCCGATGATCTTAAAGGTTCTGAATGGACGCTTGAGAATAATGTATCAGTGTCAGTTAAGCCCATATCCCTAAAAGATTTGCCTATCATAGAAGTATTAACTATTAAATTAAAGCCTGAGGAAGTTTCTAACTGGTCAAATGAGGAAGAGAATTTCGCCATTAATGCTTTTCTAACTCAGAACTCTATTGTATATAAAGATCAAAAAGTATGGATTAAACCTGCTACCAAAAAAACTGTTTTAGGTGAAATTGTCGATTTGAAAACAATATCCAAGATTAACAGTGGAGTTTCATGTTATCAATTAAGTGCTGTTACCAAAGTTGTTTTAGAGGGTTTGTCAGAGGATAAACAAAAGGTTATTGACTTTACGAAAATCGGTGGATTAGAAAATGTAATTACAAAACTGCGAGAAATAATTCAAGTCCCTCTGCAATATCCTGAATTGCTTGGAAAATTTGATATCAAGCCGCCGAAGGGACTAATTTTGCATGGGCCACCGGGAAATGGGAAAACGATGATAGCTCGTGCTGTTTCTCATTCCTTAGGTGCAAAATTTATTTTTATTGAAGGCCCAGAGCTTCTTTCTAGGTATGTTGGGGTTGCAGAGCAACAGCTTCGGAGCAAATTTGAGGAAGCTGAAAATCATGGTAATTGCGTATTATTTATTGATGAAATCGATGCAATAGCGGCTAATAGAGATACTACGAATGCTGAACATCAAATATCAATAGTGGCTACATTACTAACCTTAATGGACGGTATTAGAGCCAACCAAAAGATCTTTGTTCTAGCCGCCACAAATCGTATTCATGCTATTGATCCTGCCCTTAGACGTCCTGGACGTTTCGATCTTGAATTTGAAATTCCTCTACCAGATAAAAACGCCCGATTTGATATATTGACCAAATATATTAATCTACAAAATACTGCAATTTTAACCTCTGATATTGATAGTGGTTTCCTTTTACGATTGAGTGAGCTTACTAATGGATATTCCGGTGCAGATTTATACTCTTTATACAGAGAAGCATCAATGAACTCAATTCGCTCAAACACTAGATTTGATGAAGTTAGTGGAAAACTTAATGTCTTGAATAAGTTAGAGGAAATTAAGTTGAAAAAGCATGATTTCGAGAAGGCATTAAGAAGCATTACTCCAACTTCCATGCGAGGTATTGATAACAGAGCCAATTATACTCAGTGGAATGAAATATTAGGCTTAGATTATGCTAAAACTGAGTTGGAAAAGATTCTAAGTCTTAGAAACAGGGATGATATCAATTTTCAGCAAAGACATAGATTTTATAATGTCTTGATTAAAGGTATAAAAGGTGTAGGAAAGTCTACTTTAATAGGTGGGCTAGGTAAGGAGTTTGGTTATGAAATTTTAAGTTTGGATTTTATCCATCTTCAATCACTTTCTTTATCTGATGCCCTTAAAGAGATTGAGGCCACTTTTATTAAGGCAAAACAAATAGCCCCATCGATAATTCAACTCTATAATTTAGTGAATTTGAATGCCCATGAGGCTCTTGTAATTAAAGTATTTGAAGAAATTCATCAACTAAACGGGGTTCATAAGGTACTTTTCATAGCTGAGCTTGATTCTACTGATACTCCTGATTGCTTCATAGTCAAAGGAGAATTTGGAAAAATTATAGAACTGTCAAATGTGACCGATGATACAACTCTAAGGACAATTTACGAAAGCAACTTACCGTCCAATATATCTGTTGAGAAATTTATAGAAGCGAATCAAAATAAAGCCACAGGAAGAGTATTATCGGATTTATCTGAGTTTAAAGTTTTAAATCAAAACTATGCCTCAAAAAATTGATATATATATAAGTTGCCCAGTATGTCAAGATGAAGGCTATAATAGTCAAAGATCGTACTGGTATCATTCAACTTGTGGTGGGAAGCTGCAATTAGATGAATTCGCAGCACTTTCTTGCAATAGTTGTAATCATAGTAATCATATTTCGCTATGGAATTTTAAATGTAATAATGGGCGACACGATTTTATGCCAGCCTCGAAAGAAGCTTTCGCATTTGCTCTTTCAACCTCAGCACAACTTGTCAATGGGACTGGAGCAAAGTGGTTAAGTGAGGTTTTAAAACACTTATAACAATGTTTTTAGCATTTTCTTATTAAGTGCCGTGAAAGATCAAAACCAAATAAAAGTTCGGAATACAGCATATAGTTCAAAAGAATATATGAGTGAAGCTATGAAGACCGTTAGCTTGGCTGCCATACTAAAATTAATCATTCATCCTTTTGCTGATGATATACGCCGCTATAAAGACTGTTAGAAAATGCCCAACAGCATTCTCTATAATAATGGCAGATTGAGTAAAGTGAGCATTCAAATTAGGATGTATATCACCGAACCCCGTAGTTGACAGGGTAATGAAGCTAAAATAGATCGCATCGAACCACTCTAAATTTGGTGCAAAATCTTCTTTCATAAGAAAGAAAATGAAGGCGAATACAAAGCCGATAAAGAAATAGAGGGCAAAGTAATATGTAATGAATAATTTATACCCCGATTTGACTTCTTTAGTATTTATGAGAATCATAATCATTCTCATCACGATGAATAACGCTATAAGTGCTAATACAGGATATTCAATACGAAGAATTTCTTTAATCATTTAAGAAAATGAGTGAATGCGATGAAGAAATAAGTTACTAAGGAGAAGCACATAACGAACATGCACGCTATAGATACAATCTCCGCAAACAAAGATTGATTATGGAAGAGTTGATATATAAGTAAAACACATATCATGCAAATAAAGAGCATAATCAATGCGCACTCTCCTAAATTAATTGAGCTTATTCCCATCATTGAAAGTCTATTCCACATTTGAATCACCACAATGATTGATAATACGAAACACGCCACAGAAATAGACTTAAAATATTTATTCAACATTAGATTGTGATTTTGTTATATCTCTATAGCATTAGCTTCTGGTCAAACTATATAGGAACCCCAATTTCTATTGCCTGAATTAGCTAAAGTTAAAGTTTTTAAGTAAAAATAGTAAAGCTTATAGTGCTTCATTTTGACTTCAAAAAGTTCATAATGGTCTGTGTTATCAGATTTTTCTTAGCATTAAATTCTTCATTGGAAATAGCAGAGTACTCAACATGCACTCGATAACCTTTTATTCTCATTTCAGCCGACATTTCTTTATTCGTCTCTGAATCAAGGATCGAGACTAATTCGGATGCTTCCATGACCCTTATTTTCTCCTGCAGAGTGATTTCAATGCTTGACCGTATTTTACTCTGCATAACATTGATCATACTTTTGCCTTTTGCAATTGCTATCACGTGGTCGTATCCAGCATTCAAGCATTTTTCAATATTGTGCAATTCCCATTCTGCGGTTGTGGTCATCCCGATCTCACATGCAATGCGCTTTCCATTACGCTCTAGTGCCACATCGACCCGCCCTTTTCCGTCTGGCGTTGGTTCTTCAATGGAAGCCTTATAGCCGCGCTCCTCGGCCATTTTCTTAATGAAGGTCTGCAAGTAGCGGTGTTCGGTTTGCTCCTTTCGCCTGATCAATTGTTCTTTGGTAGTGCTCTCCGCGACCTCAACTGCTTTCTCTGGTTGTATTGGTTCAGGTTCTGTTTCCTCAACCCGCTCGAAGCTAATTATTCTATCGTTACTCCCTGCCTTAGCCTCTGAATAATTTATGGACTGTTCTATATCGCTCCTAGCCGTGCCATATTGTTGGCGCGAGCGCTCAATAATGGTTTCCCGTTCGGTATATGCCCGTATCTCCTCAATCTCAGAAAGGACAAGCGTAGACATCGTAAAGTCATATTCAGGCCGTTCTATGCGTACTATAGCCTGCCCAACCTCCAAGTTCTGTATATCCTGTGTCTCGAATGATGAAAAGCCGTCTGCAAAACGCTTGGCATCAATGTCGCCGATCCTGAAACAAACCCTAGTCCCTGCATTAGATACTACCGCAGTTGCAAGTTCGCTATCCTGACTTTGTAGCTGGCTCATGTCCTGATGCGCTAATATGCACCCAAGGCCGTACTTGCGAGTCCCAGAGAGGATAGAGGACATGGAGGGGGTAGCAAAGTTTTGAAACTCGTCTATATATAGAAAGAACGAAGTACGCTCGTTCTTGCTCTTGGCCTGACGTGCCATTGCCGCCTGATATACTTTTGACACAAAGAATGTTCCGAGCAAATAGCTATTCTCTTTGCCTACAAGACCCTCTGCAAGTTTGATGAGCACTATTTTCTTGCTGTCCATGATGTCCTCAAAGTCCAAACTTTTCTTTTGGGCTACCATGTTTCGGATCAGCTTCGGACGCAGAAAGCTATCAAGTCTCGTAAGTATCGAGCCTATCGAGCTTGACTTGAGTAGCGGATATTCCTTCTGCCAGTAGTACACGACATTTGGGTCTGCTACGGTTTTCAAAAAATCGTTTCTAAAGTCTTTCTCAATGAGGAATCGGCGCAAATCCATGAGCGTACCGCCTGTACTGCTCTCAAGGAATGCGATGATCGCATTGGCAAGTACCGAGTGCATCTGATCCCCGAAGCTAGTAGAAAGCCTCCTAAAGACCGATACTAGGTCAGATGCCAGTATTTCCTTTTCAATATCGGAATGCGCTGTAAGGATATTGAAGCCTACAGGAAACTCGCTGTCTGCTGGGTCAATGATAATGACATCCTGTATACGCTCCTTTGGGATATAGGGAAGTATGCTTTCGATTAGATCGCCGTGAGGGTCAAGTACCGCTACACCATTTCCTAAATGAATATCCTGCACGATGCAGGATTGAAGCAATGTAGATTTGCCTGTGCCGGTCGCTCCGATCACATGCATGTGCTTCAATCGCTGCTCTGCGGAGAGCGTAACAATGCCCTCAAAGTCTCTGTGCCGATTAGTTCCCAGACAGAACTCATGCCCCCATGCGATATTAGGGGCACGCTTGGTTTTCCTGATATCCGTCTCTAACTGCTTAGCACTAATAGAAACGGGATAATGGACGAAGGTCGCAAGCTCCTTTGCATTCAAAAGCATGCCCGTCCGTCTCGTCCTGCGATACAGAATATCTACAAAATGGTCCTCCGCCTGGTAGTACGAGCTGTTTAAGGTTATGAGGCGGTTAGCTGCGCTCTGTGTGCACTGGGAAAAGGTATTGGCAAGTGTAAAGGCAAGAACTTTAGCTTTCTCAAATGAGCTGTCTTGGGTGACAATGCGTATACTGGCTGCAAAAAGAGGGGCTGATACCTTCTCTTGTGCCAGTTTGGGCATTTCAGAGGCATTGGCAAAGGCAGATTCACCGCTGCCATCTGTGACGGATTCCATAATGCATACCGCCCAGGGATTGATCGTTCCCTTAAGCATTATCTGTATTACAGCCTGTTCGTCTCCCTTAAGGTTATCTAGTATTCCATAAAGGCCAGTTAGCGGGTCGGATTCAAACCTATCAGTCACTGCTAAAGGCCGCATGAACTCTTCAGCCAGCCCAAGATCAAGAACGGCAAGTGCTTTATTCTCGTCTAAGATGTTATATATATAGCTTGTTCCGGTCTGTATGATAACGCTGGGAAAATATGCGCGTACCTGGGCTTCTACATACGCAGTGTCCGAAGCTCTGCAAACAAACTGAAGCCGTATCAAGTTATCCCATGCAACTATCTCAAAGCATAGGTGGCTTTTAGTATTAGAGAGCATGGTCATGAAGCGCTCTATGTCAATGCTCTTAAAGGGCTTTTCTCCTTTGGGGAAGGATATAGAAAAGCTCTCCATAGCTTCTTCTGTTGCCAGTGGAAAGGCATTTAGTGTCTCACTTGGCAGCTCACTCTCTGCTTGTTCCTCACGCTTAGAGCTGCCTATAAGAAAGTCAGTCACTCTCTCGAATATGGATGGGCGTAGGCTTTCGTCAATACCAGTCCAAGCAGAGTCTACAGGAATGAAAGGAACAAAATCTGGCTCTAGCTCTACTGGCTTGTCAAATACATACCAGCCCCGGCCAATGTGCTCCCATGCATAAAAGTTGGTGGTAATCCGCTGTGACAGGCTTTGCCGCATCTACTCTGCATTAGAATGAAATGGGTGG
Source organism: uncultured Chitinophagaceae bacterium (assembly GCA_964537475.1). Classification (GTDB taxonomy): domain Bacteria; phylum Bacteroidota; class Bacteroidia; order Chitinophagales; family LD1; genus UBA1941. The sequence goes on from CAZIBY010000004.1 coordinate 249,252, forward strand.
TATGCCGCTTGTATCTCTTACCCCTTTTGCATTGGCCAATTCATGGACAGCTTTATTAAAAGCACCTTCTATAGCGCCCTTTATCATACCGTAGGTGTCTATTTCATAATATGTATTCTTGTCCATCGCGGCTTCAAGCATAGGCACCTTGCGTCCTATCTTCTTAAGGACGCTCGGCCGTGTGACACTCCACATAGAAACGAAGAAGCTAGCACCATACGGGGCAGCACAGATATCATAGATAAACTCTCCTTTCTCAATGTGCAGGTACTCCCGTTTCTGTCCTAGCATCCCGTATTGGGAATATTGGGCGCGGGAAAACTTGATATCAGGTATGCGCTTCTGTTCTATAAGCTGTTGCACAGACTGATAAAACTCTTCTGAAGAAAACTCGAAGTCGAATGAATATTGCCAGTGCTGCGGATTTTCGACTTCTCTTTTGAGATATAAATATGGGATGAGTATGAGCACAGCTAGCCCGATAAGCAGAGGTATCATGCTACATGATTTAGGTTACAAAAATGAAACTAAATGTAGAAGACCCTTCCAACTAAAACAATACCCATTTCGGGTGATTTCAATAATAGACACGTATTGTTTTGCGATTGATGAACCTGCTCGAAACTGATTCATAAGAAAACATGATACAATCTTGGACAAATAAAAAACGGCCACCTCTTTCGAGATGACCGCTTCTGAACCTATGAAAACTTTATAATGTCAATTAGTCCAGTAAATATAGATTTTTCTTTTTTTAGTGCTTACACATGCTTAAGAATGATGCTTGTCTTTTTTCTTTGAGTTTCGAAACCTAGATTTTTCATGCCCGAGCGTAAAAATCATCTCTTTTATTTTATTTCTAAAGTAGAAAAAGACACCGAGGGCGGAGGCTGTTCCAACAAATGCCCCAGCGATAACATCACTCGGATAATGTACACCTAAGTCCACGCGGGAATAGGCCACAAGTAATGCCCAAGAATAACATACAAGCGCGACATACCATTTCGGCCACATCAAAAAAAGGCAAGCAGAAAGGGCGAAAGCATCACTCGTATGGCCTGAAGGAAAAGATGGGCTGCCGCCCTCACTGAGTTTTTGAAGTAAGGGATGAGTTTCGAAGGGACGGCTGCGATTTACGAAAAACTTAAACGTTTCTGTTGCTACCGCGGAGGCGAATACGCCACCGATAATAAAAAGAGCCTTTGCTGCAAGAAGTACATTCCTCCTTGCATACGCTACTACCAATAGAATTATCGGAACACCATAAGCAATGGGCGCAGCACTGCTAGTAATCGCAATAAAGTATGCGTCCCATTGAACATTTCGTGAGAGGTTGGCGACTTCCAAAACATGAAGGTCTATCTTTTGAAGACGTTCAAGATTTTCCATATCCGATTATTTAGAAGGTACAACGACAACAGGTATCTTGGAGTGCTCAATGGTATATTCGGCCACACTTCCCATAAGAAGATGCATAAGGCCTGTTCTCCCATGTGTTCCCATGACGATTAGATCCGCGCCCCAGGTTTTCGCTGTCTTAATAATGTCCTCTTTTGGGCGTCCTTCCGGCATTAACTTGACTAGGTTCGCGCCGTTATAAGATGCCAGGAAGTCCAAGGTTTGCTCCGCCTCTTTTTTTAGTACAATCAAAGCTTCCTCTGGTGACACGCCGGCCTCCACGTTGCCTGTGGCCTTTGTTGTGTCTACGATATATACAAGTGCAACACTCGCATTAAGTTGATGTGCTAGATCTAAGCCTTTTTTTGCGGCGGCTATAGAAAATTCGCTACTGTCTACGGCTATAAGTATTTTAGAATATGGCATGCTATTTCATTTAATTATGGGTAATTATGTGTTATTATTTTTGATGTATTACTACCGGTTTTGAATTTGTTGTATAAAGTATCATAAGTAGTAAGACCACAAGGCCGATGCTACCCGTTAAAATAAATGTAGCAGAAGCCCCTACTTTTAACCAAATCACTCCGGCAACCATACTTGCTATCATCAGCGCAATGCTTTGTAATGAAACAAACAGCCCTATAGCTGTTCCGACATGCTGTTTCTCCGCAAGATTACTTAGCCATGCCTTTGATATCCCATCTGTGGCTGCCATATATATCCCGTATAGAACAAAGAGTACATAGTAGCTCGCAATTGGAGCTTGTGCAGAAATACCTAAATACGTTATCGAAAAGAAAAAGAGTCCTATGAGAAATATGTTTCTGATACCTACTTTGTCTGCAAGTATTCCCATGGGGTAAGATAGTGCGGCGTAAATGATATTGTAGAAGATGTAGACTCCGATTACTTGTGTCTCAGTTCCGGCTACCTCTTTTACACGTAGAAGTAGTAGCATGTCGGAACTATTAAACAGACTAAACACTATTAATAATAGAAGTACTTTTCGATACTCTGGAGATGCGTCGTTCCAATAACTAAAAAAATCTAAAAAGCGAACTGGGGATCTGCTCGTGTGATCTGCCTTAGCCTTTTCTTTTATAAAGTAAGTTGTTGCCACAGCAACGAGTCCAGGGAAAAAGGCAACTATAAATAGACTGCGTATAGGGACAGCATAATATGTTAGTACAACAAGTGCTATTGTGGGACCTATAACTGCGCCTAATGTGTCCCATGCCCTATGAAAGCTGAATACCGCAGCTTTAGTTGTTACCTGCGCTTCATCCGACAGGATAGCATCTCGGGGAGCTGTTCGTAGGCCTTTCCCTAAACGCTCGGTAATCCGGCACAGAAATACCCAAACAGGATAGTTTACCATCACCATTAAAGGTTTTGCCAACGCACTTAAAAAATACCCCCATCTAACAAACGGAAGACGTACTCCTTTTTCGTCCGATAGCTGTCCGAAATATCCGATACTAAGCCCTGCTGTGGCTTCCGCTATACCTTCCAAAATACCGATAAGCAATATTGAAAAGCCTATGGATTGTAAATATACCGGCACAATAGGGTACAGCATTTCACTCGCTATATCGGCAAACATGCTTACAAACGAGAGAACCCAAACCGTACGAGTTATGATTCTTGAGTTACTCATATAGCTTCATGATTGAACGGTCATGACCGTCTGCATATTCTTACTGAGTTCGACTATCCGGTTTACCCGAGCATCTATATCCGAGATCGTTTCTTCGTCCAGATAGCCATAGTTATTGAGGCGATGATCTGTGTATTCGCAAAGCATTTCCCATAAAAACGATATAGTTGTAAAAACCTCCGCATACACGCTATTGCTTTGTCTCCTGACTTTATATACTTCATCCCAAGTTTTCAATTCCTTGCGGATATCGTCCATGATACTGCGCAGCTCTTCCTTTTTATCAAGAGATAAATCGTTTTCGTACAGTACATGACATGGTTTGTGAAAACTAGGCTTCACAAATGATAATTCGATCTCTAACAGTTTTTGTTCTGTTAGCACTAAGAGCGTGTTAATTGCACGGGAATGGGCCTCGCTCAGCTCTTTCATAATTACGATTTAAGCGTTCCTACTAACTTTTCAGGCTCAAGTAGCAACCTGAATGCGTCGTGAATATTGTTACAAACTATACTTGCGGAAGTAAGCGCCGTAACGGATGCACCTTCTTGCTGAATTACGGCAATTCCTATAGCAGACATACTGAGCATGGAGCGATCATTGCTGCCATTTCCTATTGCAACTACGCTGTCTTTTCCAAGCTCGGCGATATATATACCTTTTTGATAGTCCTGACTACCTTCATTAAGTACTTTTATGGTGCAATCAACCCCTCGTAGTTCTTTGGCAGCAGATCCGTACGTGTCGCTTGTCACAATATGGATTTTCAGCTTGTCCGACAGCAATAAGAAAAGCTCACGCACACCATCTATGAGCCTTCCATTGATCGCAAGAGTGCCATTAAAATCAGCAACGAGATATTCCAGTTTGATGTTTTCCCTAGATCCGGGGATATGCACTGCTATCATGATGATTATTTACTGGTTGGCAAATGACTTCCATAGCTTTCAGAGTATTGGCCCAAAGCGCGGGTTATAATCGCCTTCGCTTTTCCTGCATTTTGAAAGCCTTCCACCTCTACATCTTTCTTCTCAAGCTTTTTATATTCCTCAAAGAAGTTCTTTAGCTCAGACTGGAAATATTGGGGGAGCGCATCAATGTCATTAATATGGCTGACGCTAACGTCGTCCGAACATACGGCTATGATTTTATCGTCCGGCTCGCCGTTGTCAACCATCTGCATGACACCTATAATCTTTGCCTTTACGATACAAAGGGGCTGTATTGCCTCCTGCGATATAACGAGTATGTCTAGCGGATCATGATCGTCTCCGAGCGTACGGGGAATAAATCCGTAATTGGCCGGATAAAATACGGCTGAGTATAGGACGCGATCCAGACGCAATAATCCAGTTGGCTTATCCAGTTCATATTTAGCTTTTGTGCCTCGCGGTATTTCTATAACTGCGTTAACAATATCTGGTGCTTGTGCACCTGTTTCTATATCATGCCAAGGATGTACACTCATGTTTTATACTTTAGTGATATATAATCCTAAGAAAACAGCAAGGATGCCGAGCCCATAACTGCCGAGGCCGTAGAGAGCAAAAAATAAATAGTGCTCCGTTTTGAGTAATATGGCATTCTCATAAGCAAATGTTGAGAACGTGGTAAAGCCTCCACATAATCCGGTAGCTAAAAACAACCGTAGGTCAGGATTAAAAGACACGCTTCGGTCTGCTAATCCAATGAATATACCAATCAAAAGACATCCGACTATGTTTACAAACAGAGTTGCAATCGGAAATTGAGATTCAACCACTTTACTTAGTAGCGTGATCGTTAGAAAGCGCAAAGCACCTCCTATCAATCCACCAATTGCAACAAGTAACGCGCGATACAGCATATTAGTAACTCCAATGTTCTACTTCCTTGAATATCATCGTCTTTCCATGCAACAGCTCCTCGTTCCTCACTACGAATTGATGAAGCCGTTCCTTTTCATCTACCAACTCAATACAGATCGTCAATCCGGAATTATCTCCTTCAAGAGAGTGATTATGTACAGACTTTTCTCCCTTTCTGTAAGAGGCATGTGTCTGGAAAGCATGGGCATTCAGAAAGCCTTCAGCTTTGGCCTCATCTAATATTTTCCGTGCGGCAGTTCGGGGAAATATCTTTCTGAATAACCCGCCGCCAGCTACTGTTTCACCGCTCTTTACATAGATGCGGAGTTTGCCAAATTTTTGAACTTTAATCTTCGGATGCATATAAATGATCTTTATATTCCTTTATCGTTTTTAATTCATCGTGTTCCTCATGAAATTTTGAAACGGCAACTCTTTGTGCATGATAAATACCAGAGTGCCCGCTGAAGTAATAAGCGGTAAAGCAGGCGATAGCGAAGTATAAGGTATACTCACCCCCAAACAGTTCTATTCCCATCAAGGTACAAGCAAGTGGAGTGTTAGTAGCTCCAGCAAAAACAGCAATGAATCCTAAACCAGCCATCAGATCTACCGGTGCACCGCTAAAATGTGCGATGACATTGCCCAGAGTCGCCCCAATAAAGAATAACGGCGTGACCTCTCCGCCTTTGAACCCGGAACTGAGAGTGATCGCAGTAAGGAGTAGTTTCCAAAACCAGCTAAAGTATGTTGCTCCATCTGCATGAAAGGCAGATACAATACTGATACCTGATGGATTGGGAGATGTTACTCCCAGTCCCATATAATCAAAACTGCCGATAAGTAAGGAAATACCAACAACGAGGATACCCCCAGCAACAGGTATGAGCCATTTAATCTTAATGTATTTATTAAAAGTATCCTTTAAGCCATGCGAAAGCTCTGCAAAGAAAAATCCTGCGAGGCCGAAACAAACACCCGCACCAATAACTTTAAGAACAAGAAGAAAATCAACAGATACATATGGGAATAAGAAAACTCCGCCGCCTTTATATGCGATAGAGTACTGCGTGTGATGTATTCCTGTAGAAATACATGTAAAGTGGGCGATTGTTGCGGCGATAAGACAGGGGATGAGAGCGTCATACTTTATACGACCCACAGATAGCACTTCAAGCGCAAAGATGCATCCTGCTACCGGTGTGCCGAATACTGCTCCAAAGCCGGCAGCCATCCCGCACATGAGTAGCACTCGCTTTTCCTCATGTTTAAAATGAAAAAGTCGGGTAAAGAACGATGATACGCTTCCGCCTATTTGCACCGCTGTTCCTTCGCGGCCTGCTGAACCTCCAAAGAGGTGTGTGATTACTGTACTGAGGAGTACCAATGGGGCCATGCGAGCTGGAACACCTCCTCCTGGCTTATGAATCTCGTCCATGATAAGGTTGTTTCCCTTATCACTATTTTTACCGTATTGGCTATAGACAAATGTGATTGCAATACCCGCTAACGGCAAAAGATATATGAGCCACATGTGTTGTTGGCGTGTGGTAGTAGCTAACTCTAATACCCATAAAAAGAATGCGACGATAAGGCCGATAACGATGGAAATAGGTATTACGTATAAAGACCATAATCCCAGATACCTGGCAATTTTGAATTGCTCTAAAGAGTAAGTTAGCTTTTTCATCCTACAAATAATTTAGTATGACAAGATTGTCATGTTATTTGTAGGCGTCATCAGCCTCGTAGCGGCGAGGCGGTTATAAGGAAGAACACCATTTCCTTCAATGTGAAAATAGTAACATTGTTTAGTATTACAAACAAGCCCACGAAATATTTTATCGTCATGAAAGTAAAATCATCTTTCATTAATGCAACGACTTGCCTGATCAGGTGAAATTGCAGCAGATGAATAGTACATAAAAAACGGCCACCTCTTTCGAGATGACCGCTTTTGAACCTATGAAAAGTTTATATCGCAATTAATTAACTTCAAATAAATATAACAACTATTATTTAAAAAGTTCTGTGAAGTTAAGAAATAGACCAGCATATTCACTAATGAAACGCAGTTTTATTAAGGACTACAACCTCCGTACCACCAGCATTGTAGGCAACTACACAATAGTAAATTCCACTGGCGTAGCCGCTGAGATCGAATACATACGTGCCGGCCTCCGAGAGTTCCTGTGGTGCATTCCAAAGCATGGTCCCACTGGCGCTTAATAGGCCGAGTGTAGCGGGTGCAGCAATCTTCACATTGATCTTATCTCCAGTTGGGTTAGGGTAGAGGATTGCTCGATAAGCGGCAACATCATTGATGCCAACAGTGGATATGGTGACCTGTGCGATAGCACTGTCTCGACCACAGCTATTGTAGGCGACCGCCAGGACGGTGTATACGCCATTGTGTTGATAGATATGCAGTAGAGTGTCTTGTGTCGCAGAAGAGCCATCACCAAAATACCAGACAACACTATCACTATTATAAGTAGTAGTAGAAAAGAAGCGCACCGTATCCCGTGAAGTGTTAGATGTAAATGTTACGGCTGGTGTTGGACATGCAGCGGAGCTAACTGCTATCTGCCTAGTTGCGGTATCCGAACCGCAAGCGTTATATGCTATGGCCAAAACTGAATACGTGCCATCATGAGCAAAGATATGTTGCTCGGTGTTACCGGTGGCTGAAGTACCATCCCCAAAATGCCAAACAATACTATCACTATGCGCAATGGTGGTAGCTGTGACATTTATGGTGTCCCCTGAAGCCAATTGCGTGAAGCTAATACCGGGCGTGACGCAAGAGGCTGCTACCGTTATCTGTCTCACGAGGCTATCAAGGCCACAACTGTTGTAGGCTATCGCAGTGATGATGTAAGTGCCATCGATGGAATAGATATGGCGCAGGGTATCGCCTCTGCCCGAGGTACCATCTCCATAATGCCAGACTATACTATCATGCTGGGCGGTAGTGCTACCTGACAGACGCACAGTGTCACCACTATTGGTCAAATTAAAACTCACACCCGGTGTAGGGCAAGTGCAGCTACTGGTCCCGATCTTTGCGATAAAGAAGTTGCCAGATGCGCCATCCGTATTTGCAACATTCCCTACAGTTGTATGAATATAATTGGTCAAACTACCGCCAAAAAAAGCATTTCCACGCCAGTCTTTGGCACCAGAACGAATAGCATCGCCACCACCATATACGTTATCATTAATAGTGCCTAAATCTGCTACGAAACTCTGAAGAATGTTACCATTTAAATCAATATGATTTAGTACGGTATAAAAGTTGGAACAATTCCACATGCAGCTGCCAGAACCAGCTTGTACACTATCACTAGAATTATAAACTGCATGCCCGTCAGAGATACGTCCCCATGCATAGTCGCCTAAAGGCATAAATTGAGAAGAGTAAATAACATTATTGTCCGAAGATGTAATTAAGGAGGCCCAAAGACCGTGTCCATTGGTGTCCAGAGCCGTCAACCCATAGCTTTGACTTGAAGCTAGATGTGCGGCTGAAAAGCTCTTATATAAGCCTGCAAAATGACTTACGGTGTCATATCGCATGTTGACAACCAAATGATGCGCTTGAAAATCATAATTACAAGGTCCCGCTGAAGTATATAAAACATTTATTGTGTCCTTGGCTATAAATCTTAATTGCCCATGCTTGTCTAAAGAAAATACATAGGGCATTTCAAGATTATTATGAATAGAATCTACATGATAGGTATGAGAACCCAGAACTAACGAGTCTCCGCCAGAATTAGGTCCCCCCGCTATAGTTCCAGATTCATAGTAGTTTTCGTTTTCATCTAAAGCCCAATAGTTATTAAAGTCATTGGTGTAGTTAAACATGTTGTCACCAGCGGCATAGTAACCATTAATAATATTGCCATTTGTCGGATTAATTTGAACGAGATAGTGACCTTTCTTAGTTGTGTGTAAAGTTGGCGCAAGCGAGTAGTTACTGTCGAGTAACGAAGCCATCCACACGTTGCCAGAGGTACCAATCCTTAATCCATATGGTTGGTTATGCTGTGTGTTATAAGTACTATCGCTCTCATAATTTCTAAACCATACCAATCTGCCAAGACTATCATATTTAATTAAGCACAAATAGTGCTGTGCTAAAAATGAAACTGGTGGATTAATTACAGTGTCTCCTAAATGAAGAGGAATCAACCCACCGCCATTCCCATATCTAAAATTGGTTGCAAAATAAGTGTTGCCTTGAGGGTCAGTCTTAACGTCATATAAAAGCAAGTCACCCCACTCAGAACCAATCTGTTTAGCCCAGCGCATATTACCGGAGCAGTTATAGCTAAAGAGCAAATATGAGACACCAGCACCTGTGCCCGAATAACTTCCAGCACTGCTGAAAGTGTCGAATGACATATTCTGACCATTTACAACGCCCACGGCATAAACGTTTCCTTTGGTATCGCATCCTCCTATAGTACAGTGAGCGGCTGTTGGATAACTGTTATTATCCGTGGTACTCCCACCAGCCTTTATCCACTGCCAACTCTGTGTCTGTGCTAAAGAAATTGTAGAAATATAAGTAAGTAAGAAAAAACAAAGTGAAAACTTGCTATTCATATGCACAATTTTAGCCCTAAGATACTGGCATTTTCAGGAATTTAAAAGGGCGCAGAATATATCTACGCCCCTTTACAAACTATTTGGATATTGTTATGAGTTTATCTGTTATGATCGGCCTACCATTTTTTCGCATAGTCACATAATACGTACCGGAGGCCAAAGATGAGATATCAATAGTCACCATACCACTTAATGCTTCTAATTCCATCTCAGTTATTAGTTTTCCTGTCACATCACCTAACGTAAGTGTAAGTACTTCGCCAACTGGAACAGGGTCATTAGACGCATCCGTACTATAAACAATTGTGACTGAATTAGAAGCCGGATTAGGCATTAACTTCATTTGAACATCCTGTATATACATCACTACGTCTGATGTTACGCGAGCAGATTTGGTACAGGTCGGAAGTTTTACAAAAGTTGTATCTTGACAGGTTCCACCAGAGTAAATCTCAGTAATAACAATCATTATCGTACCCGTTACACCTACGTTAGCATTAAAAGTAGTATGTATCGTGTTTGAACCCGAGGCCAAGGTTGATGGTGTCGTCCCGGTAAATGTTCCTGAAGGCGATGTCAGGTTGTATGTAGCACCTGCATGACTGTTATTTACCGTTATAGTCATAGGAAACTCTCCTGAACCACTACAATCTGAAACAGTCACTTTTGGTTTCATGCCACACTTACCGCCACAAGGTAAATTACTGCCAGATACGTGCATTATCGGCGAAGTGTTACTACATAGACTATCAGATAAATCCAGGCCATTATTGATAGTAAGAGAGTAATCACCTGTGTAATGGACCACGTATGGGACCACAGCGCTGTTACCACCAGTATGGCCAGATACCGGAGTACCCTCAGCATTCCAAGCCCAGTAACGGAAAAGAGTGTTAGGTGGTCCGTTTAATGAAAGCCCTACGCTATTAAGATTATCACAATTTAAAGAAAAGCAGCCGTATGGTACGTATTGTAACAGCACCTCGGGATCTTCTGGAACTCTGATATCGGCAAAGTTTTTACAGTTTCCACCTCCATACACTATTATTCTATAATCACCACCGGCATATACAGTAGTAGAACTGCTGGTGCTACCGTTACTCCAAGCATACGAAGCGATACCCGTTCCACTAGCATTTAGAGATATTTCATATGGGTTGCAACTGATAGAGTTTGTGTCAATAGATGCAGATACCGTCGGTAGACTATAAACTGAAAAAATGAATGGGTCTGCTGAAGCGGAACAGGTAAGCAATGGTGAACCTGTATTAGCAAACGTATCCGTATATGTCAAATGTACAGTATCTGCACCTGCAATCAGACTAGGTATTACCCATGTAGCACCACCAGTATAGTGCGTAGCTCCAATACTCCAATCATATTTGATATTGGGGAGAGACTGAGTGGTGAGCCTAACCGTATCACCAACACAATAAACACGCTTACCAATAATGCTCAACGGAGGTATCGGCATGGTATGGAGTGATCCTCCAGGTAGAGAGGTTGCTTGGCAACCATTATCATCACTTACAGAGCACATGTAACGTCCATCAGGACCGGAAGAGGTGTATGTGCTAGCTGTACTTAATGTTGTATTAGGCACGTTAGAGTTATACCATCTCCAGTGTGTTGGCGCACCACCTAAGGTAACTTCATAATCAAAAGTGAAACTACCACCGCTCGGACAGAAATAGTAAGCATTTTCTTGACCAGTTAAATGAGGTGTTCCAGAGGTTGGTCCAACACCTCCCAATATCCTATTTTGGACAACGTTGGTTACAGTTCTACTAAATGTTGCACTGCAACCATAATCATCTGTTACAGTTAAGACAATTCCCAATCCACTTGCAGGAGAGCCGTATTGTTTTGGAGGATTATAGGCAATTATACTTCCTCCATCACCTGTAACCCAGCGGTAGTGCCAAGCTGAATTTTGACTAGCAGTAGGTTGTAGTAATATTGAGAAGTTTTGACATACGCTGGACCTGTCAGCGCTCGGCGTCAATGGTGTATCAATGTAATCAAAGGAAGCATTAGGAGTAGTCGCAGGAACCGTAAGATTGAAAGTTTTAGTGCACGGTGCTGCAGCCATATCTGATTTGGTAACTGTGTATGAAACCGTGTATGTTGTACCGGCAGTTAGATTCCCTGTAGTGATGTTAGTACCCGAGAATGGCGAACCCGTGATAGAAGGACTAAACGACCACTGATAAGTTGGAGTTGTTCCGACATAGTCTGAATTATCAGAAAGATGCGCCGTATAGCCTGAGTTTGTGCCGTTGCATTGAAGATTCGCCTTGTAATCCATATGAAGTGGCACCGTGATATAAAATACGGTCGTACAGTTAGTCGTTCCTCCATTAGGTGCATTCAAAGTCAAGCTATACGTCAAAATATAGAACGTTCCCGAATGGTTTACCTGAAAACTATAGGCCCCAGTGTTTAGATGATTCCCTGTATTGCTGCCACTACCGGGAACATAATAAGTACCGGAATAAGCATCTAAATACCATGAATCTGTGTTGAAGGAATATCCGAACGGGATACTGTAATTTGCCGTTGCGGATATAATATCATCACACGATATGGTTACGGGTCCATTATTAATGCTGAGAGGGCAAGAGCCTCCATTCGGAGGACAAAGTTGTAAATTAATCGCATTGGAGGTGGCAGTACACCCATTTGCGTCGATAACTGTCACAAGATATGCTCCTAGTGATGTTGCAGTGTAAGAAGATTGACCGGCAGCAGCAGATATTACAGTTCCATTGTCAGTCCAAACCGCAGTAGAAGCATATGTAGAAGGAGTAATTGAAAGGGGCACGCTTATAGGAGTACCTGTAACGCATGGCCCGCTATATCCGGAGTTCAATGTAACTGATGCAGTCTGAATAATTGTTACAGTATCAATATTAGAAGTCGCAATACCACCACAGGCAATAGTAAATGTCGTTACTACGTGTACATAATAAGTACCCGACTGTGCGAATGTGTGAGTTACAGTATTGCTCGTACCAGAGTTTGTGTTACTGCCGTCTCCAAAGAACCAATTGTATGTCGCACCTGGATCTATAGCGGACGGGGTGGCAGAAAATGTTACGGTATTGTTGCTACAGCCCGATGAATGAGCAGGGAGCGCCACTGTGGAGTTAGGCATTATAGTTATGGCACTGTCCTTAAAGGAAGACTGGTTACAACGGTTTACTGTAAGTCTAATAGTGACGGGCGTAGGCACCGTCACGTTATTAAACTGCATTCTCGGATTGACAACATGCTCATCTCCAGGAAAACACGAGGCTAGATTTGAAGGAGTGAATGTCCACGAATAATACTCCTCTTGCGTAGATACTGGATGAGCCACACTCACCAAGGAATTAGCGCACACGGTAGTCGGTATTGCGAAGGCAGGATTGGGCTCAATAATCGTCACATTATATCGCTTTGTAGAAGTATCCATGCACGAAAGACTAGTGAGCGATTGTGCGGCTATTGCTAATTGACACACATGAGCAAATCCTGAATTCGTCCATTTTACAATGACAGAATTTCCAATATTGGTTCCTACGAACGATCCGTCTCCAGTATTTGGTATTGTCCAGACATACTGAGTATTAGGTGCAGCAGGGCTATCGGCAGTATACGTATAAGGTAAATTTCGACATACCTGGTTGGCGCCGGAAATGAGGGAGTCATAGACATGGGGAACTAGATCGACGTGGTAAATAAGTGGGGTGTCAATACATACACCTGCGCTGGTCACATCAACAGTATAGTCGCCTGCGATTAGTGGTGTATAGGTAATTGAGTTTGCAGATGGAAAAGATGTTGGAACGCCATTGGGGTCAACGATCACAAATGGTGATGTTGCGCCACCGCTTAGTGTAAAATGCGCTGTAGTCCCAACGCATCCTTTAGCGGGGCTTGCCGAATCAACTATTTTGTTAACTACATGTACTAGAATGAGGGAAGAATCTATGCACCCTACCACCGAGTCTGTATAGAGGACTTTAAGAGTAAAGGTACCGTATGAAGTAGCCCGTACAAGCACTTGACTTTCATTATTAAAGGCAATAATAGATGCGCTCGGAGATGGAGAACCATTTGCCACTGACCATGTGTACCTTCCACCTGGCCATGTCGGTATTGAGTAGTAGGTATTATTTAGTGCGCAAATTGTAGAAGGCCCCAATATTGGAACATTATGAGTTATAATGGGAATTTTAACTGTAGCGGGTAATTTACAAGCTGAACAACTTACTGGTGTTGCGCTCACATAGCCAAACCCCGATGGAAGGGAACCATCCCAAGTAATGCTTACGCTTGTTGACGTGTGAGAAGTTATCGTACCACCGATGCAGGTCCATGTAACGTTACTACAGCCAGTAACAGTATATGTTGCAGAACCCTTATAACAAATCGGAGTCGGGCATTGAATATCTATAGCAGTAGCATCATCTACGGTCACTTTTAATGTTGTTGTGCTAGTACAATTGCAAGGGGATGTGACTGTCAAAGTCACGGTATATGTACCGGTCGATGTAAAAATGTGAGATGGGTTTTGAACATTTGAACCCGTACCATCGCCGAAATCCCAGTGCCATCCGGAGATATTTGCATAAACACCGTTAAGAGTCGAATCTATACTGGATTGATCTTGAAAAATGACGGAGTTATTAACGCAAACATCCGTTCCTGTAATTCCCAAGATTCCGATTTTTGCAGTGGCGTTCGGTAATATGTCAATACAGAAGTTTTTAAATACACTGCAGCCTCCTACATGCCATTCCTCAACAGTAATAGAACCCTGTCCTTGGGTACCCCAAGTAATATCCCACACTTTAACCGTTGAGTTAGATAGGCCCGCATTAAAAGATTTTGTCCCACCTACCACGGTCAAGATAGCAGAATCAGTTGCATTTGACAGTGTAACCGTAATTCGAGAGGTAGAGCCTTCACATACTTGTGTACAAGGCTTACTCTGATCGAGGGTAAAAGGTACATTACCCTTGTCACTCGTGATAGAAGAGTCATTAGTACATAATCTGTATCCCGTGATAGTAGCCGTCGGATCAGGGAGCGGATTTAGGCTAAGCACGAATGAAGCTGTTGCTGTACACACTCCCTTAGTTACCGTTACAATATATGTGCCTGCCGCAGAAACACTGATTTGCTCTGTATTGGCTGTAGTGGACCAAGTATAGGAATCATATCCAGGGCCAGCATCTAGTGTTGTACTCGATCCAGAACAGATAAAAGAGATGCCAGTTATAACCGGAGGTGCAACGATTGGCATAACTACTGAATCAATCTTTGTACATCCCTTCGAGTCAGTAATAGTTACCTTATAGGTGTTTCCTCCAGATAAACCAGTTGCTGTCGCGGCCGTCTGAGCGTTACTCCAATGAAAAGTGTATCCTGGGGTACCACCATAAGGATAAACTGTAGCTGACCCGTTTGTGCAGCCTCCTATCGTAGCGTTTATTTTGGTAATAGAATCAACCAGTATGGTTGGTTGTGTTATAGTGTCTTTAAATACAGCCATACAATGTTTAACCGTATCGGTAACAGTAAGTGAATAAATATTCGCAGACAACCCTGAAAGCGATCCACTATTAGGCTCAGTTGGTGACCAGGTATATGTATATATCGGAGTTGCTCCATAGAAGCTGCTAACCGTTGGAGTAACAGTAATTGTTGCAGTAGAACCTCCAAAACAAGATTCATTAGTAGACGCTCCTGCTAAGTATGGTCCACAACCATTAAATGCACTTCCCGCTGCTGGGAGAATTACGACCCTAGGGAAAGTATCATTTATATCTCCTGGTACTGCCGGATTAAAATTGACTAGATTACAAAATCTCCAACCATTCATAGTAAGAGTGAAACTGAGAGTATCAGAAGGATGCGCATTACAATTTGCGATAATTGGGAAAGTCATATATATCGGGCCGCCAGCATTATACAACCCAGTAGTCCCCACCAGAGATGTAGAAGCAAACTCGGTTAAGCTGTCAATATAGATTGTCCAATCTTGCTTACTAGTATCAACGTCCGTGATATGTGTTATATGTGAACTAGTAATAACTGCTCTATGTGGTGAGCCTGTCGGTGGAACAATTGTCAAAGTGTCGCCACTACCAGGAATCGTAAAGCCGTTTGGCAGTGTTAGATGCGCGACAAAATGACCAGCACCACCAATTTCCTGATTGAGAAGTTCAGCTGTGATTTTTATAGGAGTACAAGTACTATATGTAGTCGGAGCTGAAATCTGCGAGAACAGATTTACTATTGGCAGTTTATAGCTAACGTTCACGAATGTGTCTCGCGAACATGTGGTTTGTGATGGAAGTCCAGTTGGGAATGAATCACAACTCCAAGAATAGTGAATTGGAAATGCCAGTTGCGGAGGTAATGAGTAGCATTGAGAATCAATAAAGATCAAATGATACCTTTTAGAGGTAAGCAGGTCAAGATTAACAGAGTCATTAGGTATAGAATAGCCATAGTATGTATCCGCTCCTACAGTAAATACATGGGGCGGTATAGGACGATAACTTCCGTTGGGATATTCTGCATCAAAAGCACCAACTGAGATGCCAGCAGGAAGGGTACTTCCACTACTAGTTGATACTTTAATATAGAAGTACAAATTGGGAACATACGTAGCAAAGTTTGAACCCATGAGGATCAGGTTGTCGATATTGCTACCGTTTGTATGAGGATAATTATAGCCCGTGGGGTTAACTTTTGCGGTGAGATTTGCATTAGGACTATGAAGAACTGTCAGATTTTGAGTTACTGTGGTATTCGGAATGGTATTTATAGTATCTCCCACCTTGTAATCTGAACCGGCGCAGCTGTTGAATCCGCCTGGAACAGTGACATAAGCTTCCTTTTTAGAAAGGCTGTCTATTTTCTGAACGCTTGCACAGGTAGTTGCTAGAGAGAAAGTCATTGTCTGGGAAAACAATTCATCACCGTAAACGAGATATGGGTCATGATTCCCGGGGTCAATGATGTTTGTTGAAGGGAGGGAGGCATAGAATGGGGTAAACTCTACTTTGGAAATATTAACCATCCAATCGGTCGTACTTCCTGTAGGTCTGATAATGGAGTCGTTCCCAGCTCCTCTCTGTGTAACGGTTGTTGTGGTGATTCCAGGGTGGAGTGGGTCATAGGTATATGGAGCAAATGTTGAAACGGAGGTTGGTGTAATAGTATACCCCGTAAGATTTGGCAAAACAGCAAAGTGTAAAGGGTCATTATTAGAAAGCACCGGTCCTCTTCCGAACGTTGTTGGGTAAATTGAAGGGATAAGTCTACATTCAAAAGGGAAAAGGTTATTGCCGATTGAGAGATCTGTAATTTGATTCAATAGGGTGATCGTTAACCCTTTACTACTGCATCCATTTGCATCATTCCAAGTCTCTGAATATGTAGTCTTTAATGGGAATACTCGATGTAGTCCTCCAAATGCTTCACAATAAAAAAGTACAGGTGTTGAGCCCTGATGTGCAAGAATGTACTGAGCAGCCGGTAAACCGTAGGCTCCCGGATCATTATTACCAATGAAGGTGCTAGGATTAAGGTCAGCAGAAAGCGGATCAGTAGCTAGAGATAAAGCCCCTCTTGTCACATACATTGTATTAACCACTGGTAACGCAGTCGTTTGGGTGGGGTTTGTACATGTCCTATATATAGCCGAAACAGTAAATCTATCACCCTCCACTAACTTCGCATTGAAATTAGACTTTGTGATGTGGTAAATAAATTTCTTTCCACTAATGACTGTTGGTGTAACTGGTGTAGTACTAACCAAAGTTCCGGCATGATAAAATTGAACTGTAGCACCTAAACAAGTCAGTCCTACAGTATCTGCTCCAGTAATATTTTGCTCCAAATAAAAATCTGTAAAGAGAGTGTCATTCCCAACAGCGTTACGCCATTGAAGAAGTGTAAAGCCACCTTGTGATATAGCAGTAGAATCTCCGTCCTTCATATAGCCACTTGTAATTGCCTGGAGGGTATCACCCACAATAGAACTATTGACGCTTACTAATCCGAATTGTGAATATGAAGGCGTGATAACTACATTGTTATCTGGGCGCTGATCATTATTTGCATCGCTAAGACCGTAATTGAGTCTTCTGAAGCTAAATTTATCTGCAATTATCCCTGGATCTACACATCCTGGACAATGAAGAAATAATTGCTTGGTTACTTGTGAAAGAGGAATAACACATCCAGGACAACTGTCAGATTGAGCATTGAAAGAGGTAGTAACCTTAATAATAGGATTGGGAACCGGATTTGAGCAGCACATATAAAATCCAAAATTTATATATGAGCTGACCACAAATTCCCGAAGATCATAAGTTGTATGAAGCGGTACGATGGAGTTAAGCGTAGAAAGGTCAAAAATAGCTCTCGTGACATTTCCAATGACAGTGGTTGATGTTGCAGGCCATACGTAGGCAGTACCATACAAAACACCAGTCATAGAAACATTTCCTGGAACATGGAGATTAGCTCCTGCGTTATCTATATCTACGATAAACTGAGCATGTTGTTGAAAGCGCATCCCGACAAGGCCAGGTATATAGCTTCCGTCTGCTGGTGTTCCAGTACCGGTTCCACCAAATGTATCGACAACGGAATAAAGCATAGCATCAAAATCGTCCAAGCCGTTATCATCGCTATTGAAATGAATATTACGAATATGATAGTAAGCCGTATCCCCACATGCACCTGTTGGTGCGGATAAATCGGTCGCCTCGGGTGCGAAATCCTGTGTTAAGGCTAAATTAGGATGTCCCACCTTGTAGTGAGTAAAATTTAGACTAATAGGGCGGTAAGCATCAATATAAGTATCCCAGATAGGATATCCATAGATAGAGTGGGGCGTATCTACAATCTGAGGGGAATTTTTGGGAAAGATCACATTTAAATTATGATTAGGCACACTGATGACTCCATGACATGGCGTCAATCCTGTAACATTTAATTGCCAATCGTTGTAATATACTCCTTGGTTCGGTGTATTGTCATAGGCACAGCAGCGATATGTCTTAAATGAAATAGCCATCTTCTCTCCTGGATTAAGCAGAGGAATTAGACATGTCATCCGCTTGATCGGCGTATCGACTGGATAGAGTGTATCCCTTATGTCCTTATAACAAGACAAAGGATTAACACCAGCGAAATCCGCAGTTTGGTATGTCGTGATGTTAGTAGAAACTCCAGAAAGTGCTGATAAAATGTCGAGAGATGTATCTACAAAGTTCGTTCGTACAGAATTCTTCCGTATCATAGTGTTGGAAGGCTTTCCTCCGTTGGAAAAATAGTAAGGGTACAAGTCAAAAGTAACGCTGTCGGCGGGTGCAGATCCCGTATTTTGAACTATAAATTCCCACTTGTCCTCGGAAGATAAAGTATCTTTTCCGTGACAGACATTTTCCCATGCAAAGTTCTGACCAGGTCCTTTCGGAACCGGAAGAATCCTATATACACTGAGTTGGGAGGGAACAGGATTGGAAAGCACTTTTACCGGAATAGGAGTGGAATCATTGTTGTGGCAGTATGGAGGTGTTGGGGTGGCACTACATGATGTACTGCATCCCCACTTTAAATCTAAAAGAGCCGAACAGCCCGAAGAACCCATACAAGAATTTGTACTCAATGAAACATTCTCCTCAATGATGAAAATTGTATTAGAATCTATATGTATATTACAGAACTGTATAGGAAAGGTTGTTACCGGACCCGAAATAGTTGCGACAGGAACCACTGTGTCGCGAACGTATAATTTTACTGAGTTAATTATGAGGTTATTGGGATCTAGACAAGGGAATGCACCATCTATAGAAAGAGAACCAGAATATGAAACCGGTCCGCTGTTTAAGTATCTTACACGTATTGAGGAAGATCCACCTGGAGCGATAGTTGTCGTGACCCCTGTAACTGTAGAGGTAATGGGGGTGAGATTGGCGGTAGCGTTTGTCAAAGGAAGAATCAAATAGGTATTGGAGACTGAGCCGATGGTATAGCTACCACTAAAAGCAGATCCATTTACGTTGGTAACGTTGATCGTATCATAAAAGGTGTATGCATCCGCATTGGACACACAACCTTGTCCTCTAATCAAAAATGTAATCGTTCGTGTTAGTCCGGCGGCAAGGGGTGCAATTGTATAGACTTTAATACTCTTAACACCTGTCGATGGATTTGTAATAAGAGAATCGCTGAAACCTGATGGAATTACAAATCCTGTGGTATCAATTACCTCATCTTCTCCCGGATTGAGAGTTACTGCAAATGATTGTGAGGTGCCATATGCATTCTTGACACTTAAATAGATTGGCGTGGCTGTGCAAGGTGTCGTCACCGTTGGTATTGGCGGCAATAAAGAAACTTGTATCTGCCCAAAAGCCGGTATAATGAATATCGCCAAAAGCACGGTAATAATAGGCCTGAAGGTAGCACGATACTGAGAAAAGAAAGATGATAGATTCGATAAGCTGATTCTCTTGAGAAGGCTGTGGGTAAAGGTGTCAAAAGTCTTTATCATGGGTTAAAATTTACTAGTTCAAAACAAGTGAGTGGATATTCTAAAGGAACTCCTAACCTAATGTGATTTCAAAAGGATAATATATCTGTAAGCGAAGCTCAGAAGGACTTTTGTTAAACTGTTATACCTATTTCTAGGTATTTTTACAACATTAAATTTGTATTTGGCTGCTCTCTAATGACCTAACGAAGTAAATCCTTTATTGGAAGCTAAGGCTCCGAAGTACCTTTGCACGGATATTAGGTGATACAAAGTTGTCACTTTATGCCACTGGAATACGTGAGATATTTTAATAAACAATAGAACTATGTTTGTCGTAATCTTTATAAGTACTTTTACATGTAATAGGTACATACCTTTTGAAATAGATTTTACGTCCATAAATTGACTGTCTATTTTAGTTTGAGACCGAGCTTGCTCATTTATTTAACTGCCACCCGTTGTCATATTTTATAAATTCAGCCTGGAGCTTCTCATTCTTTGGTAATGTCGCATTGGTAATAGTGTAGACAAACGGAGAGACATTTATGTTTTCGAGCATATACTCCACTTCCATGCGCGCAGGATCAGCCTCATACATTCGGACAATTTGACCGGCATGCACATCGCAGAGCTTGATCCTATAAGTATTACCATCATCGCCCAAACTATATTTCCGTCCTTCAGGGGTAAGTTCAAAGGAAAGCACGGAATCTACGACTTCCATGCCGCCCCACATCTTCCGTTCCACTGTGTGACGAATAGTAATAAGCCCTTTCTGCTCACTATTTGTCACTGTATTTTCCAATGCCCAGGGAAGCTTATAGACCGTGACCGTAGCCGATGATGGGGGCGCATCACCGCCAGTTTCAGGGCTTCCGACTACATGCATGGTCGTAAAGGATTTAGGGAAGTAGTAAATGCCTTGCAGTGATGAGAGATTCTTCTGCTGTAAGAGTTCGAGGGCTTTGCCACGAGATAGCTTACCGCTACATCCGGCAAGAGCGATTGTTAATAGAAGCAATGGTATGAAATGTTTCATTGTATGGTTTTTGAGTATTAGAGCAATTGGGCGATACAATGGGCAGCAGCCATGATTTTCTTTTGATTCTTTTCGGATACTTCTTTCTGTATCGTGCCCTGCGCGTGCGACATGCTGAAACCTGTGATGCCGACAGACGATAACTGCTTCAATTGCTCTTTGGTAATGACGTACTGGGGCTGGAACACACTTTCGTTCACGTTGCCCGACCCTACCCGAACCCTGCCTTTAAAGGCGTGTAAAGCTTTGAGGCGCATCGTAGAGCCGTCGGAGAGGGTAAACGAGAGATCGGCATTGGCCTCGCATTCCATAGGCTGTGGGCTGGCTTCTACGTAGCCGAGGGCGACAACTAGGGTGTCGTCTCCCATACCGAATAGAATGTCTGATCGCTGGGTGAACTGTGAGAAAAGCGTGGCTTTAGTTACCGCCGCCGGCTTGCCGTTCGTGGTAGTGTTTTTGAGGTAGTCGCATTTCTGACTGAAGGCCAGAAAGGATATGACGATCAAGAGCAGGAAACAAAAAGACTTCTTCATGTTAGTGGGGTTTGTGTTTATGCCTACTCTCTCACAGCTTTTCGGCAAACGCTGCACATGCAAGATATAATAAATTTCAAAATAGAACATACATGTTCTATTTATTTTTTGATTTCACCCTGTCCTTTGCTAAGTGCAGTATGTTAAGGATGAAAAATTGCTAAAGGCGATTGGGAAGCGAATCAAAGAGATTCGCAGAAAACGCAATCTTACTCAAGTTGAGCTTGGAGTGAAGTGTAATAACTATGCCGAGCAAATAGGAAGGATTGAGCGGGGACAACTTAATGTTACCATTAGCACCCTTAACATTTTGGCCCAAGCACTTCAGGTAACTCTTTCTGAGCTTGTAAATATTGAATAGCTCTCACAGTGCTTATACCATTCGACAGACGAAACGCGGACGCATGGACGCATAGGTGTGGCTGATGGATTATGGATTTGTCCTGTGCTGAGCCCATCCATCGCCACGAAGTATAGCCAGTCCAAGCGGGAGCCGTGCAGGCCGAGAAGGGTATAAGCTCTGTGCTGCATCTTATAGCGATAGAGGGCGCAAAGGAGGAACACGCAAAGGAGCGATAGCGACTGCGGATTCCGGGACAAGCACTCGGTTTTTAGGGGCATCGCCTCTAAAAAATCGCACCTTAAATCATGCAGTTTATTAAAATTAAAGTTTGTATATTCAAAGTAAAATAATGGATTATGTCAGAAATTTATAGACGAGTGGGGGTGCCATATTCAAACAGATTACCACAACAACTGAATTGGAGTGAAAACTCTGGAAGAATTGTTTATAGGAGAAAGATAGGAACTGTAGTCGGAGTTAATCACCCAGGTATAATCCTCGGGTTGGATAATTATGGCTATGAGTGGGTAGCTCATCATCATTACAAAAATGTCTATCCAAGCATAGATCGGTTAGACGCTTTTGCACTTGGACAGGGTGTTTTCTACGATGAAAGACCTGTGTGGTATGATCGTAAAATAATCGTTGAGCGCGCACTTCGCCACTGGTTAGAACAGAAAGAATATAATTGGCTGCGTCAAAATTGCCAGCATTTTGTAAACAATGTTGCTTCCGATACTCACGAAAGTGAAGCCATAGATCAAGTGGCAAATCTAGGATTGACAATCTCTGGAGTTGCAGGTATTTTGGGAATCGTAACCGGCAACAAAACACTTACCAATATCGCCTTAACAACAGCAGTTGTTAGTGTAGGTACGAAAGTCGTAAGCAGGTCAAATAATAGAAGGGCATTAAGCGGCGGCGGTAGGCGAATGATACGCTAACCATTTAGACACTATTACTGAGCGTTTGTGCACTAAACGGCCTACTCGGCGCTCCGTCAATCATAAGCTTGAGGTAAATATGCCTGTTGGGCAGATTGATAAAATCTTCTAGCCCAAACTCAGGAAACATCTCCTTACTCATGAACATGGCATCTTCTGTACCGATACGGAAAGAGATAATAGTACCAGCATTACCTAAAATTGCTTGTCTGATTTCATCCTCTAATTGATGCATATATTGATGAGCGAGTATCATTCCTACTTTAAATTTACGCAGTTCGGAAAACATGTTGACGAGGGACAACGTGGTGAAATTGTGAAATTCGTCCATATACACCATAAAAGGGATACGGTCTTCCTCTGGCGTATCAACCCGACTAAACGCTGCTGAGCTAATGGAACTTATGAGTAGAGCACCTAGAATATGCGATACATCCTCCCCAACATGGCCTTTGCTGAGATTGACTAACAGAATCTTCTTCTCATCCATAGCTTTCCTTAATGACACCTCTGTCTTATTCTCAATAAGGACACGCTTGATAGCTGGATGCGCCAGCATACCCCCAATCTTATTGAGTACAGGTAGGAGATCATAGCGCATGTAATGGATAAACTCCTTCTCCCAAAAGTCTTTTATGCTTTTATTTTTTACATACCCGATAGCCTTTTTCCTGAAAGCTTTATCAAGTAAAAGGTTCGATATATCGGCAATCGTCGCTGTTGGCTGATCAAGCAAAGTTAAAATTGCATAACGCAATAGGTGTTCCAACTTCACACCCCATGCATCGAACCAGAGCTTTTTGAACACGTCCAATATGCTCGATGCCACCAGTGACCGCTTCTCATGCGATACGCGCTTAAATGGATTGTATTTGAGTTGTAATCCCACATCGGGAACATTGAAGTAGATGATATCCTGTATGCGATTTTCTGGTATAAGTTTGTATACTTCCTCTACCAATTGAGAATGAGGATCTAAAAGGCATACACCTCTGCCCGCCAAAATATCCTGCATAATTATTGCTTTAAGCAGTGTGGATTTGCCTGTACCAGTTTTGCCAATGATATAAGTATGCATCAAGCGATCTTCTTGGTGTATGCCGAAAAGACGCTCGTCATTACGATAGTGTGTCTTTGCAAAATAGGTTATAGCTTCACTGGTCATCTGACTATATTCTCTCAAAGAGTATAAAAGAAATAGCAGTGTAAATTTGTCTAACAATTCTGCTCTGCTTACCCCAATTTATAAATGCGCTACACTCTATGCATGTCATCACTTAATGAACACTTTGAAAACTATCTAAACGAATGCGAATATGTTCGGCGTTTACGCCCTGCAACGATCAGAAGTTCAAAGGAAGCTTTTAAACATTTTATTCAGATAGTACCCGAAATAATTGACTTGTCTGACGTGACAGCGGAAATGGTCACAATCTTCTTTAAGAGATTACAGACTCGCCAGCGTATAGTCGGGATAGGCGAGATAAGAGTAGGCATAAAGGATTCTACCATCCTAGCCTATTCTAGCAGACTGAAAACATTTTTTAAGTGGCTAAATGACCGAGGATATATCACATCGAATCCTTTCAACTCATTAAAACTTCCTCAACCTAAGTTTATTGATAAGCGCGCCTTAACGGGAGATCAAATAAAAAGGATTATGGGTACTGTTGCTCAAGATGCAATTAGCCCATACATGCTGAAACGCGACATGGCAATTATAGGCGTTCTCACTTTCTGTGGCCTGCGGAAAAATGAGTTAGTCTCATTGGAACTTAGAGATATAGATTTATTTGATTGTCTTATAACGGTTCGTCCAGAAACCTCAAAATCAAAAAGACTTCGTAAACTCCCAATCAACCAGCATTTAAAGCTTTATCTACGGGAATACATAGAATCAAGAAAAAATAGAGGGTATAAAACATCTAATTTATTTGTTTCAAATAATGCTGACATGCCGCTAACGATACATGGCCTCAAGCATTGGGTTGAACGAATTTCTAAGAAATCTAAAGTTAAATTTCATTTACATCGTTTTCGACACACTTTTGCGACAAATTTAGCAATGCAAGATGTTAGTGCGATTAAAATTCAAAAGTTAATGGGGCATTCCGATATAAAAATGACCCAAACGTATTTGCGATCTGTATCTACTGAAGATATGAGAGATGATGTAAATAAGCTGTCATTTGAAAACTTGGCATAAATAAATTAAGCAGATCAATGAAAGACAATCCTCTAAATCTCTTTCCAATATCCTGTAGGAACTTTGCACGAAAGGGATTTTAGTAAAATGCCGTTCATAGCTAAGTATATATTAGCGGGTGCATAAAGGCAGGCTGCTAAAGCAAAACCGAGATTTATATTCGCATCAGATTGAAATTGATTAGAGGGCATGTTTGCCCCAAAGAGTACTATAGTTTTTTTAAAAAACTCCTTTCTTTTACTTTTCAAGAATGCATGCGTGTCCGACAGTGTTTGTGTACCGTGACTAATGATTATTTTATTGAAAGGACTCGATTTTATTAATTCAACAAGGGCCTGACGATCTTCATTTGATATATAGCGACTGTCTTTCAAAAAGGGTATTTGCAGTTCAAACGGGTAGTTAAATTGTGCTCTTTCAAATAATGTTGGAATAATTGACTGCTGATTGAATATTGGCGGCTCATCATATCCATTAGGATAGCGTGGTGATTCTATAGTACCACCAGTAATAATTATTAGAACTTTTTCTCTGCCCTTTTTCAATGAAATCTAATTTTGGGAGAATGCTATTTATGAGTATGGCTATGGCCATTTCTTTTACTCAACCAATCCACAGTTTCTTCTAAAATGGCGTAAACAAACCTGATATAGAGAGCTAGTACTCCAATTAGCATCCAAGATAGAAAGAAGTGTACAAAAATTCCAGATATGCCCGAGAAATGATTAAATTGAAAGTAATTGTTTGAAAAAGGATTAAAAATCAGCACTGTAAAAAACGCTGTCCAAAATGTGAAGCATAGACCGCAAGTAATTGCGGTTCCAAAAAAGAATGGAAATCGCTCTTGTATGCTATCTACCAGTTTGGGCTTTTTCTTTAGCGTACTCCTCCACAGGATAGCAACACTAGCAACGATCAAGGCGCATTGAAGCAAATTGTACATGCTTAAACAATACCACACATGAAAAAACATGCAAATAATCTCTAATAATAAGCCGCATGTATCATTAGAGATACATGCGGCTTAGAAAAATACTGCGCTACTTTTTTTGTTATTCGACTTCAATACCCTCCAAGTATTGTGCTTCCTTAGTTACGGTGTATTCAAAAGGCAAATGACAATTCAGAATCAGATGAGATTCTGCGCAAATATGAGTAAAAGCGCTTTGGGTGGCTTCTGGTATCCATTTTTTATCGAAATCAAAAATGACTGAATTTTTTCCAAATGTCGCGATCAGTAATGTGCAACTACAATCACAGTTATGGTCAAGTACACAACCAGTACCCTGCCAAAAATCTGATTGAATTCCAAACATCATTTTGTAGCATTTCGCTACTCCATGAAGCATTGTATCGCAAATAGCATAATGATGTGGCAACTCAGTTGCCTCAGTCAAAATAGAACGAGATGTATTAGGGTCGTTCCTAGTGGCAATATAAGCATATGAATCCCATACCACTGCTGGTACTCTATATCCAAAAAACTTTGACGATCTTTCTAACGCCTTCACTGCAGTAGCTTTTAGTTCATACTGCGGATCGTCAGCTTTAGGTAAAAATTTAGATCCATCAAATGGGTGCAAAAAACCATGTGCTAAAGTGTTTAGAAAGGCGATAGCATTACCGAGAAAATGTGGACGATTTGTTTCCTGTGCTTCGCGCTCAGTCCATTTAAGGTGAGCATATGCTCGTTGAATTAAGTCTTCTTCATCCCAACCAGAATCAAATAACTTTTGCCACATAGGTTGTTTTGCCAAATCAGCTTTCATTATACTGATCGGTGGGATATCAAGAAAGCGTAAACGCATTTTGACTCCTGCTAGTTCTTCTTTTTTGATATCAAGACGCTCAGTCACGACATCTGTTCTCAGTGTGTTAGTTGTCATAATTTACCTCCTTTTTTTGATTAAGAAATTAGAAAAACGAACTAGTAAGATACAGTGATAAAAGAAGTTCGCAAAACTTTTTATTACGTAGTATAGATTGGTATCGGCATCATTTTTGCTAGCCCTATTATGTGTTTGAACAAGATAGTTTGAGCCATAATTTTGATAAGGCAAATCAGCTTTTCTCCAGTAGAAGCCAAGCTGGATAGTTAAAATCCGGTGACTTGTGAAATTAATCAGAGGAGCTATAATCTATGTACCTGTTACATTAAAAACATAACATCCATGTAGAAGTATGAGTAGTCTATCAGCTACATAACAGGTCTACAATGTCTCGTTAATATTTTAGCCCCAAACGAAAAAATGCCTTGCTGTGCAAGACTAATATGGAGATAGATCCCGGGATGTTTATTACAAACAAACAGGTCTATAGCTAAAAGAGAGAAAGTGCTTGTGTGGCAAGGCGGAATGTGCTAAAGTGATGCCATCTAGGCCACCTATTGCACATAACAGGTCATGGGCTTTAGATCGTTGCCATTGTAGCTCAGTTGGTAGAGCAGCCGTTTTGTAAACGGCCGGTCGTCGGTTCGAGTCCGACCAATGGCTCAAACGTTCTCGCGGATTCCATGTTATTTTATGGATATCGACTTTTTGGTGCGCAAGTATTGTGAGCATCTCAAATACATTCGCGGGCTTTCGCCTGCTACGGTGCGTGTGTATCGAGTAGTAATCCTCTTATATGCTAAGTCTGCCAATGTTGCGAGGATAGGGGAAGTTACTGAGAATAGCCTCAGAGAGTTCTTTCTTAATGGAAGAGTACAGCAGAATTGGAGAGCATATACCTACATCCATTACTACCAAGCGCTCAATGTGTTCTTTCAGTGGTGCATTTCTACGCGCTACATGGCGGCTAATCCACTTAGTCGTATAGAAATGCCAAAGCCTGAAAAGAGGTTGCCAGCAAGCTTAAATAGGGAAAAGGCAATGAAGTTGCTGGAGGTTGTATTCAATTATCCCTATGACTATACGTTTCTCCGTTACCGAAACCATGCGATTTTTTGCATGCTTGTTTTTGCTGGGTTGCGAAGGAAAGAGCTTATCAATCTGCGTCTGACCGATGTTGACTTCGATGGTATGTCCATATTCGTGAATCAAGGAAAGGGAAGTAAGGATAGAATAATCCCTATGAGCTTCACCCTGGCTGAAAGCCTAAAGCGGTATCTGTCAGAACGCAAGCGATTAAACAAGACTTGTCCACAATTTTTTGTTTCTCTCAACCGAGATTGCGGTTTTACCTATACAGGACTAAGAAACCTTATCTATATCATCCGAAAGGCATCGGGAATCAAGTTTAGTTCGCATATATTACGACATACCTTTGCAACGCTGATGTTAGAGGGTGGATGTGACATATTCAGCTTATCAAAGATGATGGGGCATGCCGACATCAAGACGACGACAATATATCTTTCTACCAGTGCAGAATTTCTTAGGTCGCAGGTGATTAAGCATCCATTAAATGACTTGGTAAGATTCGTATAGCCAACATTATACGGTCAGGTTTTAAGAAAGCAATTTGCTTTCTTATGAGCTTCTCAATAAAACATGAGCGTATAATGCAGTTTGATTATTGTATACGCACTAGATGCTCGCGGCGAAAAAAATTGCCATAGCATAGTGCTATGAAATATATCTAAAGCAGTTTGCACACTAACTCACAGAATATCCGCAAATACATTCCTGAATGGCAAAACAACTCTACTATTTACTACGTGGGGCTCCTTCTATAATACAAGGCATTATAAAAAGTAATGTCATTGTATTATGCCTATTCAAAAGAACAGTTTGCGTATGTATCGAAAAAAGTCTCCGCTTAATCAAGCGGACGTAGCGTTTCTATTACAACTACCCGACTACTCCAACATAAGTAGATGGGAGCAGGGTCAGCGAACACCCAACAATGAAGTGCTACTCGCTTATTACTTGCTCTTTACTATGCCTATTGAAACATTCTTAGTGTTACAAAAGGATTATCTAGCTAAGTTATTATTAGAGCGTATACCTGTGCTCATCTCAAATTTGCAGTCGATGGGTCGATCTCAGAAGATCGGGAATAGAGTCTCATATCTCGAATCCGTTATTGCTAGGCTAATTCAATTCTAAGATGCATACAGAAAACCCAGTTGTCTTATCCATATTTCCTAATCGGAGGGGATTCGGATATGCTTGTATTGATATAGTTGAAAAAGCAGTACTCGAAGCGGGTATTGCTAGTGTAAGACCTATAAGCAATGAGCGCATTGTTGCACGGGTTAAACGCTATGTAGAGTTTCACAAACCTACGATTATAGTTGTACGTGATCCCGCTGTTGCAACTGCAAGGAACAGCAAGCGGGTATCTGAACTAAATGCGCTTATTGATTATCATTCAAAGCACAATGCTATCCCTGTGTATCGATATACGCGGAAGCAAGTCCGAGATGTTTTTGATGTATTTGGAGCTCTCAATAAGGATGAAATTGCGATGCAAATTATTGAATGGTTTCCAGAACTATCCTCCCGCGCACCTAGTCTACGCCGTTCCTGGGAAGACGAAAACTATCATATGGGCGTTTTCGACGCTATGGCACTCATTATTACACACCAATATCTTACAAAGTGACTTAATAAGTACATTTCTACCCATTTATGGCTACCCATAAATGGGTATATTTATTTTAAATAGCTTATATATCTTTATGAAGCATAATTGATATTACTATTATCCAATTATTTAAGTATTCAAGCACCCTATGGCATCAGACCGCACAGGTAGATTTGTAGAAGCGTTAGCATTAGCATTAATTGCTGCTGTTCTCGTTGTTCCATTTGAGCACCAGATCAAGCATTTGGCTGATAAAATCCCAATAGAATCAATCAACAACTTTCTAAGTCTTTCAATAAGTTTAAAGGTGTATCAAGGCATCTTGATCCTACTATTCATGGCCTTGGTGTTTGCTATTTTATATCTAATCATTAAGAAATTCTTTATGAAAAACATTTGGTCCTCGTTAAAAAATGTATTTGCGTCTAGTGCGTCTAAACCTGTAGATACTAAAACAGAAGAAAGCGAGTTTGACAAAGTACGTAAGAGCATAGAAGGAACGTGGGAGTACGAATGTCGGGTTTCGGAGGGTATGGATTTCCCCTTTCCAAAGAATGCGGGATATGCTCACGGCGGTCAATGTACAATAAATACTGAAAAGGAGGATTATGGTACAAAAGTAATAGTCAGAGGATTGCGTACATGGCATTATATTAAAAACGGAACGAAGTATAAAAAGGAGTTTTTGAAAGAACCTTTTGCCTGGCAAGAGGTGTTTGGCACGTTTATTAGTCCTACTAAAATTATCTATACCTACGCTGTCGTAGGACAGGCTGTGCACGGCGTGAGTATACTGGAGTGGAAAGATAACGGACTCCCGCCCGAGCCCCACGGGTCATTCTACTATTTTCCCTCTCCACTTAATCCATCACAAAGCATTGATATAAACAATGTTAAACAGCGACAAAGAGGACGAAAATTTGGAGAAATCTCGGGTAAAGTTACATATACAAGGCCTAGAAGTGATTGAAACCTAAGTGATTGTAAATCCGTATATCGCTATAGATATACATAGGCGTCAATGCCTGTTGAAAACAGAATATCTGATAGACTTATTATAAATATTTTTAACCTTAAATAAAGCAATATGGTAGTATACAAAGTCATAGTCACCATTAAGAAGGAAAAATCTGATGAATGGTTTCAGTGGATGTCCGAAGAGCACATCCCAGAGGTAATTAATACCGGACACTTCATTGACTTTACTTTCATGAAGCGTTTGCCTGATGAGAATGATGACCCCAACAACTCGATTTTTGAAATTCAATACATGTGTAAAGACTATTATGAATTAGATGCATATAAGAAAAACGATGCTGAGAGAATCAGAAAGAAGAATACAGATAAGTATCAGGACGTAATAGTAGATATCAAAAGAAATGACTACATCGATATGACTATTCCTGAGTTGACGGAGGAAATGATTTGCTAAATAATTTTTTATAATCTCTTGTAAAGGCCTAAGTTTTCTTAGGCCTTTTTTATTTACACCAAACTGATTGGTACAACAAATTTGCCCCTCTATAATAATACTGAGCGTGTCTATATACTTTTTCAAAACATTTACATGAAAGTTATAGAAAGTAAAAATACCCCTCGAACCACAAAAATTTTAAAGGTGAGTTATGGGTACTACGTTGCGTCTCGTAAAAAATACCCTTTAATCAATCTGGCAGGTCTTTACCTAAAGACATTTAACTTCCAAATAGGAGATCGAGTCAAAGTAGAAATTGCGGAGGGTACGCTCACTATTACCAAGATCAAATCAACTACAGAAGAACAAAAGAAATTGCCTCTTGTCTAACCAACAAGAGGCATTTATTTTTTGCGATGGATTTGGCGAATCTATTCTTTAAGTAAATCGCGTATCTCAGATAGTAACCCTATTATTCTAAGCAAGGAGTAATATAATAGGCCGGATGTGCTCCCAACTACGAACGACAGATATAACTTGTGAGTGGTTTTGTAAAATACAACACAGAAAGCAAAGGCGACAATGTTGGAGAAAATAACGAGCGGGATGGAGATTTTCTTTTCCATAATTGTGAAGATGCTTGATATACCACAAGCAAGGTTTTAAATGTTTGAGATTGGATTCCACTTTACCACTGAAAGACGAACATTGTCAATGCGATCAAAAAGCTGTTTTTATTATTTCAGATTTTTTAGCATTATCTTTATATAAGCATCAATGGAATATGAGTTGGGATCAATTGTTTCAAGAATTCCTAAAGAAGCTGAAGCCGCTTTTTTCTGGGGCAAAAAGTCTTTTGCTCACGGGCGGTATTATAGGTGCACTCGTGGGGGTTTACTTCAATAATTATTCTAATCGCAATCATGAGAAGCTGTCAGACTTGAGACAGGAGTCTATGAATGCAAGCATTGATTCGATACGTGTATATGTTGCGGGTATGTATCGGCAGAATTGCGATACAGTTATCATTGTACAACAATGCAACACTGAAAAGGATAGTGATGTTAAATTGAAAAAATATATACCTCACCCGTATTATTCTCCACCTCTATTTACACAGGATTTAGAGACAAATACTCAGGATAATGAGTCAACGGAAAGTGATATGCCTGCCGGAGCTATTGAGATGCCTCTGATAAACCTACCATCAGGATTCTTTATAAATGATACAATTCCATTGATTCAAGTTAGTAGGTATTATGATGATATGATGCGCTTCGTCTACACTGATAAAGGTAAAACAAGGAGCGTTATTATGACCGCGCAGGCTTACAATAAGTTAAGGACGACACATAATCCTATGGAAGTTGTTGGAGATAGTATTGGATATGTAAATTAAAGTTGCAGTTTTGCCAAGCAATTATTGACACAATACTTACTTAGATTTCCAAGTGAATTTTATAGTAGTTTCTTATCCTGAAACCACACTCATAGAGTGTCATGGTTTGCTTAATCGAATCGAATTGCATGGTACAGGCTCTCTAGCAGTCTGTAACGCGACATTCTCTAATGGAGATGAACAGAATGACTATGAGATGCAAGAAATCATCTTTGCCAAAACCGAGCATCCAACGGAATGCATTCTTACTCCGCATAAAATCATAAATCTTTCAGATTATTCTTATTGTTCTTTGAAGATATTTTCAGGAAATCTTCATAAGGGTGATAGGATTCTATTATACTATTCTCCTGTTCTTACCAGCGGTGAGTAACAAATCTGCTCTACTTACTCCCAACCTCTCATTCCTGTATCCTCTTAGGTGAGTTTCTTTTAAATCGGAACAAATATTAATTTTCACCACCTAAAATTTTGGACGTATGGCAGATATCACGACAGTTGGTATATGGTTGCGTGTTTCCACTGACGAGCAAGTGGAAGGGGATTCGTTAGAGCACCATGAGGCGAGAGCCAGAAGTTATGCAGATGCTAAAGGTTGGGAAGTCTATACGGTGTACACCCTCGCCGCGGTATCCGGCAAGAGCGTAATGAAGCATCCCGAGACCCAGCGCATGCTTAAGGATGTCAGAGAAGGCAATATTTCTGGTCTCATATTCTCAAAACTAGCCCGCCTTTCCCGCAACCTCAAGGAGCTACTTGAATTCTCAGAAATCTTTGAATCCACCAAAACGCACCTGGTTTCGCTAAGTGAGAATATTGATACAAGCTCCGCCGCTGGCCGAATGTTTTTCTCTCTCAGCGGCATCTTCGGGCAATATGAGCGGGAAGAAATCTCAAGTCGTGTAGCCGCTTCCGTGCCGATCCGCGCAAAGCTCGGAAAACAGATTGGAGGGCAGGCCACGTATGGGTATCAGTGGAAAGACCACAAGCTTCTCATTGACGAAAAGGAAGCACCTGTACGCAAGCTTGTGTATGAATTATTCCTGAAGCACAGACGCAAGAAATCAGTTGCTAATGAGCTCAATAGCCTCGGCTACCGCACGCGCAAAGGAGCAAAGTGGAGCGATACCACGATTGACCGTCTCATTCGCGATACCACCGCAAAAGGAGAATTCAGAGCCAACTACACTAAAAGCACTGGGGATGGCAAAAAATGGACGCTTAAAAACCCCGATGAATGGGTGATCACAAAATGCCAAGCGATTGTAGAGGCATCCGTGTGGGATGAATGCAACCGCATCTTGGATGCACAGTATAAAAAGCGCAAACCCGTAGGCCGCAAAGCGATACACCTCCTTGCGGGATATGTATATTGTGGCTGTGGCAAAAAGATGTATGTGTATCATGAAAACAAGGTCTATTCCTGCAAACCTTGCAAACGACGCATACCTGTAGAGCAAATAGATGAGATTTTCCATGAACAACTCAAAGCCCTTTGGATTACGGGTATGGATGTTAAAAGCTACAATGAGAAATCCAACAAATCGGTTTCTGAAAAAGACAAATTGTTAAAAGAAATCTCAAAAGAAGCCGAAAAACTGTCAAAACGAATGACGGAGCTGGTAAACATGCGTATTGGCGGGGAGCTGAACAAAGAAGCATTCCTGCACCACCACAAGCCGTTGGAAGATCAGCTAAACCAGCTCAATGACCAGATACCAAGCCTAAAAACAGAAATAGAGGTACTGAAGCAACAAGGGGAATCCTCGGAAACCATGCTCGAAAACGCCAAATTCATCTATAACCACTGGTCTGAATTAGAATATGAATCTAAGCGGATTATAGTAGAGGCGATAACGGAGAGCATAATAGTGGATAAGGAGGATATAAAAATAAAGCTATCATACAGACCCACAACCCCACCCAAACCCGCACCCTTTCTACTTCCCATACTAATTCGTAGTATTGATTCATTAAATGGCGGAAAAGGTCAACACAAGCATGTCCTTGCGGATTTTATAACCATCCCGACAAGGAATGCGTATGCGCCCCGGGAGTGGTTCAAAAGTATCTTAATAAAATATCAGGACCACTGCTGGATCGTATCGATCTGCATGTAGAGGTCACTCCTGTCGCTTTTAAAGAACTCAGCAATCAGCAGCGTGCGGAGCCGAGTGACGCGATCCGCGAGCGGGTGATCAGGGCCCGGCAGATACAAGAAGAGCGCTTCAAGGACAAAGAAGGAATGTACGCCAATGCGCAGATGGAAGCAAAGCAAGTGGAAGAAGTCTGCCTGATCACCGATCCGGCCCGCAATCTGCTCGATCGTGCCATGCAGAAGCTGCAACTATCTGCCCGCGCCTATAGCCGTATCCTGAAGGTAGCGCGTACGGTAGCAGACCTTGCCGATAGCCCGGATATAAAAACGGAGCATATAGCAGAGGCTATTCAGTATCGCAGCCTCGATAGGGAAAATTGGGCAGGCTAAGAGGACGACCGGTTTAGTTCAATTGCAACTTCATTATCTCATACTTCTGAGAGCTTAGATCTTGAGCTCCTACCCAATAATAAGTGCCGTCATATGCCACGCAGTTAATATTATAGCCCTCCAGATACCATGCGCCGTCACCGGGCTGCAGATAGTACGGATGTACACTGTACAGCAGGCCCACGTGCCCAAATAATAAGTAACCGTTGACGTATGCCAGATCTTTTACATCACTGCTGAGCGAATGCGGATAATGGCTCCATGTAGATGCTACCGGATCAAAAACCTGAATATTGCCATAGCTTTGAGCATAAATGCCGTCTGATTTAGCTGCCAGGGCAGAAATATTAGCTGATGGATTGGAAGGTGAGCTATATGAGTTTATCCCTGTAGTTGTATTGAGGTGATACAACTGATTAGCACTGGACGCCCATAGGGTTCCATCGAGAAAGTCAAGCCCGTCGTATTCCTGATCTGTGACCACTTCATGCACTATGCGCTGTTGTACCGGGTCAAATTCAAATAACTTAGTATAAGACGTACTACCTGGGTAGTTTTTCAGAGCGTATATGTGGCCGCCATAATAGGTGATGGCACTCACACCGGCCGTATCGGCAAAAGAAGAAACAACGGTAGGGACACGTACCCATTGAGCAGGGGATTTTGGTGCGGTATTACTCGGTAGCAGCTTGAGGTAATCGGTATTTCCATCGTTGAGTATCAGGGTGTCTCCGCTATAACGTGTATTATACAGCAGCAGGTCTGAGACTCCCTGTAGTTTGAGTTGTGTACCTGTGTACTCATATTTATAGGCGCTTATGATCTTATAGCCATCGTAATCCCTTGAGGCGGCATACCATTTATTGTCAGATGTAGCAATGTAAAATTCTTCGGTAGTTCCTGCTTTGACCCAGCTACCTGTGAGGGATTTTGTAGCGGTGTTTTCTTTCTTGCAGGAGCCGGACAGTATGGCTATTAATCCTATTGTTATTATGCTTAGTGAAATGTTTTGCTGATGCATATTATAGTGATTTATGCTTTCTGATTAGTTAAGGGTGATTTTTTGAAAGCTGCCGGGTACCTGCAGTCCGTCTGAAACGTAGATCCAGAAATCACTGCCACCTGCTGATGCTATCACATCTGAGCCCATGCCATCTTTCAGACGGTATGTTTTCACGACTTGAAGGGTGGCAGGATCTATTTTTAAAACGGTCGAATTCCTGACTGCGAAAAGGTAGCCATCTGCAAATGCAAGATCATTGTAGCTATCCGGCATTTGATAAGAGTTAAAGGAATTGGTACCAATACTATAAACATCCAGCCTATAGCCAGTGATGCAATAAATATTATTTACCCCATCATAAGCCAGCTGACATACATTCCCACTGCCATGAGGTACAGCCGGAGAGGTGAAGGTAACTGCATGACTGGCTGGATCCACTTTTACTAGATCCCTCCCTATCTGATCATACGCCCAAAGGTCGCTGCCGACGGCTTCAATACCACTTGCACTATTTGCGAGGTTGAAACCACTCACATATGTGGCAGTGCTGGAGTTATATGCTTTTAATCCTCCATAGGAGTAGCTAGTCCAAATAGTACTGCCTATAGCAGTCAGCGCGTCCATCTGCAGGTCTGGCCACGGCAGGCTGGTGCCATATACTGCCAGTGGCATCCATGTGTCCAGAGTGGTAGAAGATGCATCCGGCACCAGTATGAAATTGTTAGAGCTATTCGGATTATCTATATCCTGTAGCAGTTTCAGAGTGTCTCCTGACTTACTATACTGGAAAAGTGTATTGCTGACCAAAACCGTATTGGACTCGATCTGATAGGCTTTTTTTGAGTATTCGTGCGCTCCTGTAGAGGTGGTCGTCAAAGTAGTGAGAATCATATCAGACCCGATGATCACATAGCCCGGTCCATAAGGAGCGTTTACCAAACGCCACGATCCCACCAGCTGGTTAGATGTAGTATTTCCTTTTTTACAACCGGAGAATGCGATTGCCAGCATGATAAATGCCAGCAGGCTCTTTTTAATAATAGAACGCTTCATGTTTAAGGGAGGTTAAATTTTGCAATATCAATATGAATGTCAGAGGAAGAAGTGCCCTGAGTCACTCTCTCTGAGACAAAGGAAGTGCCGTCATAACAGAGGCCCAAATAGGAGCCATTCAGAGATAGGCCGGTGCCGTTGGTCTGTAGATTATAAGTTTTGGTAAACTGGCCTGTAGTGAGATCGAGCTCCATCAGATAGGTGAAGTATAGGAAATAGACCTTATTATCCTTGACCTCTATATCAATATATCCGGTCGGAACAGACCCGGAGAAAAACTCAGGCAATGAGGCAAGAGATGTAAAATTGTCAGACACAGGATCATAATCGTAAAAAGTACCAGTGCCTGTCAGCACCAGTATCTTGCTTCCGTGTTTGGCCATCGACACCACACCAGCAGGTGCTGCGCTGGACAGGGTGG
Organism: uncultured Chitinophagaceae bacterium; assembly: GCA_964537475.1. Classification (GTDB taxonomy): domain Bacteria; phylum Bacteroidota; class Bacteroidia; order Chitinophagales; family LD1; genus UBA1941. The sequence continues at coordinate 286,696 of CAZIBY010000004.1, forward strand.
TCACAGCAGATGTAGGGAGGTCTACATTTCTGAGTTTCAGGTCTACAGATGGAGTAGATATCCATGTGCCGGATGCGCTGCTGGCCAGGCCGGTGACGGTGCCAGCCATTGCGGTAGTGGAGTCGACTTGTATTGTGTTGGCAGCATTGACGGAATATAATTTTTTAGTATAAACACTACTGATCACATAGCTAGTGCCATTATAATCCAGCGGACCTAGCCAAAATCCATTTCCGGCAGAAGTATAGCTTGTGATGGAGATGTCTCTGACCCACAGGGCAGGATCCTGATCAGCGTCCTTTTTAAACTTCCAGGTACTGCCGGGGCTGGACAGATAGAGTGTATCATTAGATACCCTGTAGCTGTATACAGTAGCATTTGAGCTGGATAGAGGTATCGTGATCTCATCTTTCTCGATCACATAAGCTACTCCTTCTTTGATATGCAGATTATATAAAAGCGATCCAAGCTTAAATGCGGTTTGATTATCTTTCAAAACCAGGTACTTAAATCCGGAAGATGCGATTGTGTCGATATTCTTCCAGGTGCCGGTCAGGGATGGAGCAGGGCTATTTTTTTTGCATCCCGGAGCTACAGCCAGGATTACACCCACCGTCAGGATGGCCACTGTAGATTTCATTATAGTTCTGATCATCAGACAAATGTTTTGTTAAAATTAACTATATCCGGGAATAAAACGAACAGGATCAACTCCAAAACAACTCAACAAATACGACGTCAACGAAAACGGCCCCACTTCGCTGAGAAGCAGGGCCGCAACAAAACTCAAACATCTAAGATCATAGCTTCGTAAAGCGTTTGGTTATGATACCATCTACTGCATGGAGGCGCAGCGTGTAGATGCCAGCTGCCAGACCGGTGACGTCAATCGTAATCTGTGTGGTCATATTGGTAGTATGATGCACCTTTCCTTGCAGATCAGTGATCTCTACTGATACCGGGCCTGCCTGGCGGTTGTCTTCCAGTGTGATGGTGAGAAACTGTGAAGTCGGGTTAGGCGTCAGCAGGATATTCATTTTGCTGGCCATGTCGTGTATGCCAACTCCAGTCACAGTGACAGGAGCGGAAGTAGCATGGCAGCCATAGGCATCGTTCACCTGTACCGAGTAGTCTCCGTTTTGGGTAGCGGTGTAGGCGCTCGCTGATGCTCCTGAGATCGTGCTACCACTGAGCAGCCACTGATAGCTGCTAAAACCTAGTGTAGCGCTCAGCAGATTGCCTGACTGAGAGATGCTGATATTCACCGGCTGACGTACGTAGAGCTGCAATGTGATCACTGAGTCGCAGCCTTCTGAATTTGGTATCGTACGTGAGTACGATCCGGTGCTGGTGAGTATCTGAGATCCGAAAGTATAGCTCGCATCGTAGCAAATAGTATCATGTATGGTGCTAGCTGATGCCTGATGGATGGTCAGTTGGAGGGTGATGACTGAATCACACCCTGCCACATTAGTGATAGTATCGCTATAGGTGCCGCTGGAGGTGATGCTTTGACCGGCAAAAGTGAAGCTACCGCAGGCTGACAACGTAATGGTCGCAGCAGTCGGTTGCGCCACTGCTACAGATAGGATGATGATACTGTCGCATCCCTGAGCCGAACTCAGTGTATCGCGGTATTGACCAGCTGCAGTGATAGTTTGACCATTGAATGTAACGCTTGAGCCATTGCATATCACAGCACTTTGTTGTGAGCTGAGCTGAGGCAGGACAGTCAGGCTTAGTGCGAGTATCGAGTCACAGCCTGTTGCGTTTTGCAGGGTGTCTCTGTATGTTCCACTTTGCGTGAGCGTCATACCGTTAAAGGCATAAGAGCTGCCAGCGCAGATAGTACGAGTGATGGAGCCTTGCAGTGGCGCAGAAACGGTCAGATTGAGAGTCAGGATAGAGTCGCAACCATTCGCATTCTGGAGAGTATCCCTGTAGGTACCACTCTGTGTCAGAGTCATACCGTTGAAGGTAAAAGAGCTTCCAGCGCAGATGGAGCGGGATATAGAGCCTTGGAGTGGCGCAGAAACGGTCAAATTGAGAGTCAGGATAGAGTCGCAGCCATTCGCATTCTGGAGCGTATCTCTGTAGGCTCCACTCTGTGTCAGAGTCATACCGTTGAAGGTATAAGAGCTACCTGCACAGATGGTACGGGATATAGCACCTTGGAGTGGCGCAGACACGGTCAGATTGAGAGTTAGGATAGAGTCACAACCATTCGCATTCTGGAGCGTATCTCTGTAGGCTCCGCTTTGCACGAGTGTCATACCGTTGAAGGCATAAGTGCTACCTGCACAGATGGTACGGGATATAGCACCTTGCAGTGGTGCAGACACGGTCAGATTGAGAGTCAGGATAGAGTCACAACCATTCACATTCTGTAGAGTATCCCTATATGCACCACTTTGCGTTAGTGTCATACCATTAAAAGTATAAGAGCTACCTGCACAGATGGTGCGGCTGATAGTGCCGGTACTAGGACTATTGATAGTTACAGTAGCCGCGTTGGACGTGATGCTGCCACAGCTGCCCGCTACCACTACAGTATATGATCCTGCATTGGCCGTGGTCACGTTTGTGAGTGTGAGTGTGGCGCCTGTGCCTACGTTAGTAGTGCCGCGCTTCCACTGATAGATAGTATTATTGCCACCGGTGCCTGTCACAGACAGAGTGATGGTGCCACCTGCACATGCCACTGCGCTGACAGGCTGCTGTGATATAGATGCTGCTGAAACGATAGTGAGGCTGGCTGTGGCAGAGGTATCTGTACCACAGCTGCCACCTACTACTACATCATAGCTGCCGGCATCTGCACCGGTCACAGCCGCGATGGTATAGCTGGACGTGCTGGCAGATGGGATATTGACCCCGTTCTTACGCCACTGGTATGCAATATTGGTACCGGTAGCTGCAGTAGTGAAAGTGACAGATGAGCCGGTACATGCACTCTGGGAAACCGGATCTGTAGTGATGGTAGAAGCGGGGTTTACTGTCACTGTGACAGTCTGAGACGTATCTGCACCGCATGATCCGGTCACTATAGCCCTATACTGCCCGCTCAGTGCCGGCACAGCAGGACTATTTGAGTAGTTTGGTCCGTTGGCAGAGAGCTGGCCTGCACCGAGATACCACCTGTAGGTCAGGCCAGTACCTGCGGCTACCAGAGATAGCCTGATCGTATCGCCGGTACACAGCGTCAGGGGCTGTGGCTCGGTAGTGATGGTGGTAGTTTGAGTCACAGTCAGAGTACCCGGAGCAGATGTGTAGTTTCCGCAGAGGTTAGAAACGATCACCTGATACTGTCCGGCATCCGAGATGTTGACATTGCTGAGTGTGAGCGTGTCATCTGTGGCTCCGGAGAGGATTGTGGTTCCTTTCTTCCACTGATAGCTGAGGCCACCGCCTGCTGCCTGCACGATCATCAGTACAGTAGCTCCGCTACACACAGAGGTGCTGGCCGGAGGAGTGATCACGCTAGGTGTCATGACAGATGTCACAGATGCGTATGCAGAGGTAACTGGTGTACCGCAAGTACCCGATACTATGACACGGTAGTTTTGCACTCCGCTGGATACTATTACGCCGAGTGTAGCAGTAGTGACACCAGAATATTGGAATCCATTGGAGAGGTTATTAGTATTGAGCTGCCACTGATAGGTCAGCCCGGCTCCGGTAGCACCTACAGATAGATTGACCGTACCGCCCGTACCGCAGTACGATACCGATACCGGCTGACTGGTGATATCCGGAGGTGACAATAGTGAAAGAGAGGCAGTATTGGTATTTGTATTGCCACAGCTCGTAGTGATCACGCAGTCATAGCTGCCTGTATCTGCTGCAGCCACGCTGCTCACAGATAGCGTAGTAGTGGTCACGCCTGCGTACTTCGTGCCATTGCTGAGAGCTACTCCATTTCTACGCCACTGATAGGTGTATAAGCCACTACTCACGGCAAAGGTAAATGTAGCGTTAGCCCCGGCACACACAGCACTCGCCTGCGGCTGGCTCGTGATGGTCAGTCCAACACCGATGCCCAGTGTTGCCACATTAGAAGTAAGTGTCTGGCCTGAGCAGCCATTGGTAATGATGCAGGTATAGTTTCCTGTATCTGCATATTGCACGTTGGCCTTTGTGTATGAGGCTGTGTTGGCGCCGGATATATTGATTCCATTCTTTTGCCACTGATAGCTGACGCTACCGAGTGCTGTCACGGTAAATGTGACTGTAGCAGCCGGGCAGACTGTCTGCGAAACAGGCTGTGATATGAAACCCATTTCTTTAGTGTATAGCTGATTGACATCAGTAGTCGTCAGCGAGTCGCCGTAGAAGCGAACCTCATCTATCTTGCCATTGAAATAGTACGTACCCGTAGTAGGTACGCCAGCCATAGCGCCTACGTAGCCACCTCCTACACGCAGGATGTTTGATGTGCCTGGATTAGGTGTGCCGGTCAAAGTAGCCACAGATGCCCCGTCCAGATAGATGGTTTGACGAGTTGTGCTGACAGAAACTACAAGGTGGTGCCAGTTTGTGTCTATAGTGACACCACTGCTCCATGGTGATGTACCTCCCTGGTAGAGCCACCCTCGCAGTACATTGTCGGTACCTATATACGCTATGGAGTTCCAAGCGCCGGGAGAGGCTATCTGATAGGTGAGGAGTGGGCCGGGAGTAGACTGAGCACGGTGCTTAAACCACATGGAGACACTCTTGCGCTGGCCGTTGCCTATGAGTGTAGATGGTACTGTGACAGTGTTACTAGCTGCCGCATTGAAATCATAGGCGGCATTAGCTACTCCAAATCTATTGCTTGTCGCAGTAGCGCCATTATTAGTGCCATGGTTACCATTGCCACTGCTATCTGCAGCGTTATTGTCAAATTTGTACCAGGCCGCCAGATTAGATACTGTGATCTGTGAGGCGGCTACACCTACAGTAGTAGATTGAGACACTGTATTCAGGCAGCCTTTTGAGACCTGCATCCTATAGCTACCTGTATCAGCAAAGCTGAGCGATGGAATGGTATAAGATGTAGCGTTGGTACCGGAAAGGCTGAGGCTGTTCTTCTTCCACTGATAGGTAAATCCGCTACCACCCTGGATGGAATCCCTGATAGTGATCGGAGAGCCAAGACAGGCCGAGACATTACGTACCGGTACCAGTATATTCGGCACCCCGGCCGCCAGCGTAGCCTGAGCATCAGTGAATGCATAATTGTAGAAACGGATATCATCCATAGGCCCTGAAAGGAAAGAAGTCTGGCCTGTGCCCAGAGAGATCACTGGTTGTGCTGAGAAAAGAGGCGCATTTGTACAATTGATCACCAGGTTGCCATTGAGATAGACCTTTACATTAGGCCCCTGCTTGGCATATATCACTTGGTACCATGTATTTGCAGTCAATACTGCACCGCTGTTTCCCACCACACTACCATTTCCTATTACAAGAGTATTGGTGAGCATGCGAAGGTGATAGATGTTAGCGTTAGTATAGTTGGCATAGAGCAGCATCGCATCACCGCCCGCAGCTACATACGTAGGCTGCATCCAGAATATGATGGTAGATGTATCCAGCGTGAAAGTTGGGACATTTATGCCTTGATTGGCAGCAGCGACATTTTTCGCAGCAGTAGCATTGCCAAAACGATCTGCTACGAAAACACCGGCTGTAGATGATGCCGATGCTCCACCCAATTCATCCAAATAGTTATTATCCAGGCGATAGTGACGGATCAGACCGGACTCCATATCCAGAGTGCCAGACGTGATATATGTTTTACCCGGCATTACCTTTGAGCATGCGCCGCGGGTAGCCACTATGGTGAGGGAGTCATTGTCATTGAAAGTAGATATAGTAAAAGTCATAGCATTGCCCGTACCAGCCACAGGGCTGCCGTAGGCTACACCATTTTTGTATAGCTGGTAGCTGTTATTAGCCACGCTGCCGCTAAGGGTCGCTGTGACAGGCACCGTACTGCAGCCATACACACGTGCAGGAGAGAGGTTAAACTCCGGCGTGAAGCAGGAGTCGATTTTGACGATAAAAATATGGGAATAGGACGGGTCAGGATTTGATATCTGATTATAGGCTGAGGTAGGATCTATATCCAGCAGGTACTGGAATATACCACCGGTCACTATGCTGCCATTCAGGCTGCCGGCAATTGCTGTGGAATAGCCACCTTGCAAACTACTGCCCGCGTAGGATTCATTGAGCGCACCTCCGCTTATAAAACTACCTGTCGCAGTCATTTTAGCATAGAAGGCGCAGTTGCCACCGGAGCCGACGTCAAACACGTAGAATGTATCAGCACCAATGATGAGGTCGGTCTTTCCTTTATGATTACCACATACCAACACATTGCCGGCTGCATCCACATCCACGCCGAAGCAACCCGACACATTATTTGTACTAAACTGACCGGCCCACTGATAGGCACCCGAGGCGTCCACCTTTTGGATAAACCCATTGGATGACGCAGTAGCTCCCAGGTTTGCAGTGCCTGTACCCGGGTCAAAGTCTACCGTGCCTGAGAAATATCCGGCTGAATAAATGTTACCCGTAGCATCAATATCGATAGATCGCAATTCAGAGTTTGAGGTGGATGCTGCTCCCATGCTGGTGGCCCATAAGAGACCACCTGTACTATTCAGTTTCCAGAGAAACATAAAATAGCCTGTCCCTGTAGGAGTAATATTGGATACTCCTGCTGTAGGATCCATATCCATCTGGCTATTGTAGATACCGCCCACGATTACATTGCCACTGGCATCTACCCTGATGCCGCGACCTTGATCTACGGTCCCAAGGCCGGTAGCGCTCACAGCCCATGCAAATGTGCCATTGCTGTTTATCTTGGATACAAATGGATCAGAAGAGGACGCGGTCAGGCTCGTAGTGCCGGCACCGAAATCAAAATCTACTGTACCATTAAAATACCCCGTGTAGTATATATTGCCACTGGCATCCGTGGTCAGGCCTCTTGCTTCATCGGCTCCTGTGCTGCCTATATTCTTTGCCCACACAAAATTGCCTGAGGCGTCCAGCTTTAAAACGAATGCATCTAATCCGCCGGCAGAGACCAGGTTACTGGTCGCGGCGCTCGGATCGAAGTCTGCGGTTCCCGTGAATGAACCACTGACAAATACATTGCCTGATGCATCCACAGCGATACTATATCCTACGTCAGCACCGGCTCCGCCTACACCTTTGGCCCATATCACATTGCCATTGGGGTCAGACTTATAGATGTATACGTCCGTATTGCCATAGCCCGCTATGGCCAGGGTGCCCGCCCCGGGATCGAAATCGGTAGAGACAGGGGTGAAGGTGCCTGTGGAGTACACGTTTCCGGCAGCATCTGTAGTGATGGCAAGGCACTGGTCATCCCGTGTACCGCCCAGAGACGAGCCCCATACTGGTGTTTGCGCCTGTAGTTTTTGGAAATCGAAAACAAACGCACAGAGTAGTGCGAAAAACAAAAGATGCCTTTTGATTTGCGTCAGATGGTGGTTTACTTTTTTCATCTTATTTGAATTTTGTCTGCCGCAAAAGTCCCCTACTATAGGAGAGGGATTTTGCCCGATTCATGAATGGTAGGTTTGGCTTCATGAATAGCAGCCCGGAAATCACCGCCATTACGCTTTTTTTGAATAAACTTGCTGACACTCAAATCACTGATCACTTATGGCTATGTGGGGCACGCCTATTCCGGAGCTTCTCGAGGAGCTGGACCGCACCAGTGGTACAGAGAAAGTAGATGTCTACCACTATCTGGCTCTTGCTCACAAGTTTATTGATAAGGCGGTCGCTTTTGGCTATGCCGATCAGGCCCTGGCTCTTTGTGAAGCAGAGGGCCTACGCAAGGAAGTGATGGATAACTATACTGTCCGGGCCATACTGGAGTCAGGCGCTACTGCAGCTGACTCCGAGCGGGCCATCATTCATTTGCAAAAGGCAGTAGAGGTAGCCGTAGAGGTCGGCAATGAGGAAGGCCGCCTGGCAGCACTACAAAAGATCGGATGGCATAGGCTACGCCAAAACAGGACAGCCGAGGCAGGTGAGATACTGATGCAATGTATCGAGGATTACAAAAAGCTGCCTGATACCATGGCAAAGGATGAGGGATATAGGAATGCAGCGCTATACCTATACAATGTAGACCTTCAGGCTGCGGCAGAACTCAGTCTGAAGGGTCTGGAGCTCGTAAAAGGCCATGGCCGCGCAGTAGACCAGACGCATCATCTGGTCATGCTACAGAAGATCGCCCTCAAAAGCGGTGATGACGACAAGTCCATAGAATACGGACTTGAGGTATTGCGCATCAAAGACGAAAACAATGAACAGACCTCACTCGCAGGATCTGCAAAGAGGCTTGGGCAATTATATCTGAAAAAGGGGCAGGCAGCGCTTGCACAACAATATTTTCAGCGCGAGGTGGCGCTACATCATGCACCTGTCAATACTGAACGGAAAAAGCTCTTGCAGCTACGCGATGCTGAGACCTATTTTCTGGCGGGTATGCCGCAGGAAGCTCTTGCATTTGCAAAGCAGGCTGTAGAAGAGGCTATACGGGACAACAATCAGCGGGAATTGGGGAGTGCAGAATTTCAGCTGGGTCATATCTGTTACTTGCTAGGAGACCATCAGGCGGCTATTGATTCTCTCAATAAATCTCTGGCCACGCGGGGTGATGAGCTGCCACCCGCAGATCTCATAGCCACACTGGATCTGCTGCATCAGTGCTATCAGCACCTGGGTATGTACCAGGAGGCATATCAGACGCTTCAGAAAAAAGTAGAGATAGACGCGGGCCTGCTGGACGGTGAGCGGGTGCGGCAGGTGACACTACTCAATAAGCGCTATGAGACCGAAAAGAAAGAATCAGAACTCCGAGAGCTGAAGATACGCCAGCAGCAGACAGAACTGGAGCAGCGCGAAAGCGAGCTAAAGGCCATCCGCGCGCAGATGAATCCTCATTTCATTTTTAATGCGCTCAACTCTATTCAGGAGATGTTCTTCGCCGGTGATAAGCGCATGGCAAATGAGCACTTAGGTAAATTTAGCCAGCTGACGCGTGATATATTGCGGGCGAGCACCCGCAGGGAGATATCTCTGAGCGAAGAGATCAGTATGCTGCAGAAATATCTGGAGTTGGAGGGGCTACGCTTCGAGGATAATTTTGAATTCTCAGTGAGTGTCAATGACGAAGATGCAGCTGACTACATTATGATCCCGCCCATGCTCATCCAGCCTTATGTAGAAAATTCGATCCGCCACGGCCTTTTGCATAAAAAAGGGTTGAAGCGGGTTACCATAAAATTTCGATGGAGCGAGGAGGAGCATTTGCTCACATGCACTATAACAGATAATGGAATAGGGCGCGCCGCCGCCGCTGAGATAAATAGGAACCGCAAAGGTCTGCACGAGTCATTTTCCACTTCTGCTAATGCAAAACGACTTGAGCTTCTCAATCAAAGTCGCGAGGAAAAACTGGGTGTCAGGTATGACGATCTGCCCGAAGGTACCCTCGTTGATATCTATATCCCGGTAGATCTGGAGTGAGCAGAAGTGTGTATGTCAAATGTGGAGTATATATTGAAGAACAACCCTAATGATGAAAGCAATAATAATAGATGATGAAGCCAAGGCGCGCCGGATGATGGAGACGCTGCTGAGGGAGTATTGCCCGGATGTAGAGATCGTGGCTATAGCAGAGGATGTACCATCCGGAGTTATTGCTATCAACCAGCACAATCCGGATGTTCTATTCCTGGATGTAGAGATGCCGGGCTATACAGGTTTTCAGTTGCTTGATTTTTTCAAGCAAGTAGACTTTGAGATCATTTTTACCACAGCACATAGCGACTATGCACTACAGGCTTTCAAGGTAAGTGCCATTGACTTTCTGCTCAAACCGATCCAGATATCAGAGCTGATCAATGCCGTAGACAAGGTCAAAAAGAAGCAGGGTGCCATAGGTGAGCGGCTCGACGCGCTTCGGGAAAATTTCAAGGATACAAGCATCCGCAAACTGGCGTTATCTGTCAGCGAGGGGCTGATATTTGTTGATATATCTGATATTTTAATGCTGACAGCGGACGGTGCATATACTTTGTTTCACCTGGTCGGCGGCAAGACTATTCTGGTGAGCAAGAAGATCAAAGAGTATGAAGGCGCGCTGAATCCTGATAACCACTTCTTCCGCCCGCACCGCAGCTACGTGGTCAACCTCAATAAGATAAAGCAGTATGTAAAACAGGATGGCGGATATATCCTCATGGATGATGACACCCAGGTACCTCTGGCCCGCGAGCGCAAGGAGGAATTTCATCAGGTCATTCAGAAGATGAGCTTCAATGGCTGAGCAAGCGCATTTTTACCGCTAATGCAATCCTGATAGTGGCACCATGAGTGCCCTGATCTTGTCACGAGGTACAGATATTTCTATTACTTTCTTTCGTGCATCATATCGCCAGCTATTTCCTTCAGGTGTCTTTGTCCATTCTTCTTGTATGTTATCTGGCTTGTTGCTGCCCATGATTCTCAGTATGTAGCTTCTGCTCGTGGGCGAGGTATCGTATTTACTATCCTGAGGAGTGACTGTTAGCGAGGCGTGATCGCCGATGCGCTGATATTTGAATCGGGTAAGGTTATACAGTCCTGTTTTGTATCCCTCTGTACTGCCATCATCCTCATATAAATCAAAACTAGCTTCGCCGCCAGGGTATATCGCTAATATCACAGTGTCGAGCACGCTGCCCGATATATGTTGTTTAGTGGTCTGCATCGGTATAATGCTCCCACCTTTCACAAACATAGGAATGTCGTTGAGCGTGTACTCGCCTTCCGCAAACTGATTTCCCTCGACTTTTTGAGCTGATTGGAAAGTGTACCAATCTCCAGCGGGGAGCCAGGTTTTCTGACGGATGGTCTCGCGGCCATGCATACTCTTGTGGATAGGATCAATGATCATATTGCTGCCAAAGTAGTACTGGTGCGGAAGATCATAGGCCTGGTCAGCATTGGGATCCTCATAATACATGGGTCGGATAAGGGATACTCCGGAGTCATATGCCATGCGGGCGTACGTATAAATATAGGGCAGCAAAGCATAATGCAGCTGAAGAGCACTGCGCATAGCATCGAGATTAGCAGCAGGATACATCCACATCCGCCGTTCTATTTCTTTGTCATTGGTAGCATGCGTACGAAAGATAGGGCTCATTGCTCCCCACTGTATCCATCGGGTGTAGAGCTCGGCATTTTGTTTGTTCTTTTTATTCATGCCCCAGTGCCCGCCTATGTCATGGCTCCAGAATCCAAATCCCACATTCGATGCCGTAGCGGTAAACTCCGGCTGATATGCGAGCCCTTTCCAGTTTATGACATAGTCGCCCGAGAATCCTATCTGGTAGCGATGATTGCCCAGGCCGCCATACCGGTGAAAGATCAAAGGTCGCTTGCCCTGCCGCTGCATATCGCTGTAGTGTACATAGTTGAGATAGAATGTGGGGTTGACTCCCTTAATATTCGTATTGCCCCACTGCTGCCAGTCCAGCCACCAGAAGTCTACGCCTTCCTTTTCGTAAGGATGTAGTAGTACATCAAAGTAGTTTTTTGCAAAAGTTTTATTGGTGATGTCAAAAGGGATAGGTTTGTGTCCCGTCGTATCAGCATGCATGGCATTGGCAAAAGTACCGTACGCGGCCTCATGCACCTGTACGCCGGCAGCCGGATGCAGGTTCAGACAGCTCTGCAGGTGGTGATCATGCAGCCATCCCAGAAACTCTTTATGATCGGGAAAGTATTTCTTCTCCCATGTGAAGCCTGTCCATCCATTAGGTTTCGGGCTATATTGTTGGAATACTTCCGGGCTGGATTTATCCGTCAGGTGCCAGTCCATGTCTATCACCATTACATCGAGAGGTATATCATTTTTAGCATAGCCGTCTACGATGTCTTTCATCTCCGCCTCAGTATATGCCCAGTAGCGGGAGTACCATACTCCAAAAGCGTACTTAGGCGGAAGCGAAATTTTCCCAGCCACCTGGGTAAAATCAAATAGGGCCTTTTTGTAGTGATCACCGTATGCAAAGAAGTACCAGTCCTGTTCTGCGGTTTTTCTTGCTTCCACCCAAGGCCAATCGGTGCTATCAAACAGGGGCCGCCCCGAGTCGTCTACCAGTGTCCAGCCGCTACGGGATAGGATGCCGTCATCCAGCTTTACCTTTTTCATACCTATATAACTGAACTTGCCCGAGACGCCATCCAGCGTGCGTGTAGTGCCTTTCAGATTCAGTTTATCCTTCATGCCGGGATGCCAGGAGAATTGTCTCACTCCATCGTTGTATACGACTAATAGATTTTTATCTGAAAACGGACCGGACTGCTCCACATAACTCAGCTTGAGCAGATTGGTTTCTATGAGCAGCTTGCCACCCTGATGGCGGATCTGATAGGCAGGCACGGGCAGCTGCCGGTTTACAAAGGTCAATGACGCCTCGTCCGTGAAAACAGAGTCTGACGAATACTCCATACGGATCAGGCCATCAGTCAGCACTGTAAATCGTGCCCGTCCATTGGCCACCACAGCTGCCGGCAATGCCACCGGGTGGTATACCTGAGCGGAGCCGACGCACGAGAGACACATGGCGAAAAAGAGGAAAAGATTGGATTTCATAGCTTGAATATATAGAATACCTCCACAGCGCGCTATCACGGATTCTTAACCTTGAGAAAGGGGCTTGCCTGTCATGCATAGGTCATGACGGATAGTACTCTTTACTTTTGGTTAACAGTAGATTCACCGAAGGTAAAGGCCCGTATACCGCAGGGTGCTTTTTTAGAAAAATTTTAACGTGGAAAACTTGTTGATAGTCTGTCACATTCACTATCATTGCATCCCTCAAAAATAGCATGCATTCGGCAGCAGTACATATCACCCAATCCGGCATCAGCAGGAAGCCTTTGTGCAAAAGGTCTTTCTCTCTGACTGGTACTGCATTTACCATCGATGCGCACGCTGTTAGTTTTACACTTTGCACTCCGTTTTTCCCTAGGCGTTGATGCCTGGCTATACCCTTTCCCCAATCCGGTGGGCACATAGTTTGCTCATGTCGTGTCTCTGACGAGACATTCTTTTAGTAGTTTTTTAATTGGTAACAGGAAAATGGATAAGTCATTTAAGGTACTTATTGCTGATAGCAGTCATGAACATTTCGCAGAGCAGATATGCACTGAGATGGAGGTCTCCGCTCGCGCCCGGGGCACCGGTATAGCTAAACGGTCTCCGGACTATGTGCGCGAGAAAATGCGGGAAGGCAAAGCTGTGGTGGCCCTCACCACAGATGGCGAATGGGCTGGTTTCTGCTATATAGAGTCATGGGGCCATGGCAAGTATGTAGCCAACTCGGGCCTGATAGTAGCCAGTCAATTTCGTAAAAGTGGCCTGGCGCGTGAGATCAAGAAAAAGATATTTGAACTATCGCGCTCTCGTTACCCTGAGGCCAAACTTTTCGGCCTGACCACTGGCCTTGCCGTGATGAAGATCAACTCGGACCTCGGCTATGAACCGGTCACCTACTCCGAACTCACAGATGATGATGAGTTCTGGAAAGGGTGCCGCAGTTGTGTCAATTTTGAGATACTGCAAAGCAAGGAGCGCAAGAATTGCCTCTGTACGGCTATGCTATACGATCCTGCCGAGAAAGAAAAAGAAGCAGCAGAAGCACCCGTCAAAGCAGGCAATAAGAGCAACACACCATCCATCTGGAAAGGATTTCTGTCCATTTTATTCTCACCCAATCACTGACCATATCATGAGTCAAACAAAAAAAGTCGTACTCGCATTCAGCGGCGGATTAGATACCACCTTCTGCGCCATTCATCTCCGCGAGGAGCTGGGTTATGAGGTACATGCCTTGACTGTCAATACTGGTGGTTTCTCTGATGAAGAGCTTGGCAAGATAGAAGCCCACGGCCTGAAGCTGGGAGTCAAGTCGTTCAAGGCTGTAGATGCACGCGATGATTATTATCGCGATGTCATACGCTACCTCATCTTTGGCAATGTACTGAAGAACAATACATATCCGCTGTCAGTGAGCGCCGAGCGTATCGTACAGGCTATCGCTACCGCGCGCTACGCTGCTGAGATAGGTGCAGAGGCGGTGGCACATGGCAGTACCGGCGCAGGCAATGACCAGGTACGGTTTGATATGGTGTTTCATATTATAGCCCCTGCTGTACAGATCATCACGCCGATCCGCGACCTCCGTCTGTCCCGCGAGGCAGAGATCGAATACCTGAAGGCGCATCAGGTGGATATGAACTTTGAGAAGGCTGCATATAGTATCAATAAGGGCATCTGGGGTACCTCTGTCGGCGGCCGCGAGACACTGACCTCACATGGCAGCCTGCCGGATTCTGCATACCCTACACAGCTCACTGCCGAGGGTACGTCTGAAGTAAAACTTGTTTTTGAAAAGGGTGAGTTGAAGGGAATCAATGGAGTGCAGTATGACAACCCTGTAGATGCTATCCAGGCACTCCAGGCGCTCGCAGCACCTTTTGCCATAGGCCGCGATATACATGTGGGAGACACCATCATCGGTATCAAAGGTAGGGTAGGTTTTGAGGCAGCCGCTCCGGTGATCATCATCAAGGCACACCACCTGCTAGAGAAGCATACGCTCACAAAATGGCAACTCTACTGGAAGGATCAAATGGCTGCCTGGTACGGCAACTGGCTGCACGAAGGGCAATACTTTGATCCTGTCATGCGCGATATAGAGGCTTTCCTTAGCTCTACACAGGCATTTGTATCTGGCGAGGTATCCGTCACTATGATGCCATACCGGTTTGAACTGACCGGGGTCAGCTCATCTCACGATCTGATGTCCGCCAAATTTGGCAGCTATGGTGAGATGAATAAAACCTGGAGTGGAGAGGATGTAAAGGGGTTCACCAAAATATTTGGCAACCAGACCGGCATTTATTATCAGGTCAATAACCTCAACGCTGTAAATGAAAAAGATTAAGGCAGGCATCATCGGTGGCGCGGGCTACACGGGTGGCGAGCTCATCCGTCTTTTGCTCCTGCACCCCGATGTGGAGATAGCTTTCGTACAGAGTACGAGCAGTGCCGATCAGCTTTTATCAGACGTTCACACGGACCTTTTCGGTGATACAGAGCTGAAATTTGTTGCAGATTACCGTACGGATATAGATGTGCTTTTTCTGTGTGGAGGTCATGATGCGGCTCGTAAGTTTCTCAATGAAAATGATATCCCTGATTCTGTGGTCATCATAGATCTCAGTCAGGATTTTCGCCATTCAGATAAGAATATCGCGTCCGATCGTAGCTTTATATACGGTCTGCCGGAGCTAAACAGAGAGAAGATAAAAGTGGCCAAAAGCATAGCTAACCCCGGCTGCTTCGCCACTAGTATAGAGCTGGCACTCCTGCCGCTGGCAGCAGCAGGAGCACTCAGAGGAGATATCTATATCAATGCCACCACTGGCAGTACCGGGGCGGGTCAGGCACCGGGCGCTACGACGCATTTCAGCTGGCGCGATAGCAATCTATCGGTATACAAACCATTTGCACATCAGCATCTTAGAGAGATAGCAGAGTCACTTACAGTGCTGCAGCCGGAATTGGCCTCAGATATGGTTTTTATTCCTCAAAGGGGTAACTTTGCCCGTGGTATCCATAGCGCCATAGTAGTAAGTACGGATCAGAGCCTGGATGCCTTGATAGGCTTGTACGAAAATTATTATGCCGTTCATCCTTTCGTGCATATGAGCAGGCGCGAGATAGATATGAAGCAAGTGGTGAATACTAACAAGTGTTTGTTGCACCTGGCAGTTTCTGACGGCAAGGTGCTGATTACATCTGTGATAGATAACCTGCTCAAGGGTGCATCTGGCCAGGCTGTACAGAATATGAATATCATTTTTGGGCTGGATGAAGCCACAGGATTATTACTTAAACCTTCTGCATTCTGACCATGAAATTATTTGATGTATACCCGCTATTTGATATTACACCCGTGAGGGGTGAAGGTATCTACCTATATGATGATAAAGGGGAGCAATACATGGACCTCTACGGTGGCCATGCTGTGATATCCATAGGCCATAGTCACCCGCACTATGTGAGCCTGCTGGGTGAGCAGCTGCGCCAGATAGGCTTTTACTCTAACTCTGTAAAAATACCTCAACAGCAGGAGCTGGCAGACAAGCTGGGCGCACTGAGCGGATATGATGACTATAGCCTGTTTCTATGTAATTCTGGTGCAGAGGCGAATGAAAACGCCCTCAAACTAGCATCCTTTCAAAATGGTCGCAAAAAGGTGATCGCTTTTGAGGGGTCCTTTCACGGCAGGACATCACTGGCGGTAGCAGCCACTCACGACACGTCTATACAGGCTGCAGTAAATGAAAACCCCAACGTTATTTTCCTGCCATGGAATGATGAAGAAGCCCTGAGAGCTGCTATGAGCGATGAGATCTCAGCAGTGATCATAGAGGGTATACAGGGTGTAGGTGGCGTTCAGGTACCTTCTGTTTCATTTTTGAAACTCTTGCGCGAACTATGCGATCAGCATGGGGGCTCACTTATTCTGGATGAGATCCAGTCAGGCTATGGCCGCAGCGGTCATTTTTTTGCGCATCAATATGCGGGTATACAGGCTGACATTGTGACCATGGCCAAAGGTATGGGCAATGGCTTCCCGATAGGTGGTGTGCTGATCGGCCCTGACTATAAGGCCAGTCATGGCCTCCTGGGTACCACCTTTGGTGGCAACTATCTGGCTTGTGCCGCCGCAATAGCCGTACTCGATGTGATGAAGGAAGAGTCTCTGATAGTAAATACCGCTGCTGTAGGGACATACCTGATAGATCAGATCAGAGCACTGCAAGGCGTCAAACAAGTCAGGGGAATGGGTCTGATGATAGGTATAGAGCTGGATGGACCTTGTGCACCTCTTCGCCGGAAGCTGCTGGAGGAGCATCACATTTTTACAGGCACCTCGTCAAATAAAAATACCCTCCGCGTCTTACCTCCGCTGACTCTGACAAAAAACCAGGCTGATATTTTCCTGGATGCATTGTCTTCATGCCTTAAACTAACGCCCGTTAATATATGAAGCAGTTTCTCACAGTAAAAGATGCAGGCGATGTGCCTACTCTGGTACAGGAGGCACTCTCTATCAAGCAAAATATAGGTGAGTACTCGGATCTGGGTAAAGGCAAGACGCTGGGACTGCTTTTCCTCAATCCTAGCCTGCGTACGCGTATGAGTAGCCAGCGGGCTGCCTACAATCTGGGAATGAATGTGATGGTGCTCAATCTGGATAAGGATAGCTGGCAGATAGAGTTTGAAGATGGCGCTGTGATGAATAGTACTAAGAGCGAGCATATCAGAGAAGCTGCCGGAGTGATATCACAATATTGCGATATCGTAGGACTGCGCAGTTTCCCCGGCCTGGTGGATAGAGACAAGGATTATACGGAGCAGGTATTGCACAGTTTCCAGAAGTACTGCAGCCGGCCGCTCATCAGCCTGGAGTCAGGCACACGCCATCCGCTGCAGAGCTTTGCTGATATGATCACGATAGCTGAAACAAAGAAAACGGCAAAACCCAAAGTGGTCCTCACATGGGCACCTCACATCAAGGCGCTCCCGCAGGCTGTTCCTAATTCCTTTGCCGAGTGGGCGGTAGCCTCCGGAGCAGAGGTGGTGATCACCCAGCCCAGGGGATATGAGCTGGCACCCGAGTTTTCCCGGGGTGCAGAGGTCAGTTATGATCAGGATGCAGCCCTGGCTGGTGCAGACTATGTATATGTCAAGAACTGGTCCTCCTATGAGAACTATGGTGCTATGCCATCTGTAGAGGGCGACTGGCTCCTCACACCTCAAAAAATGCAAGCTACTAATAATGCGAAGATCATGCACTGCCTGCCAGTACGTCGCAATGTAGAGCTCATAGACGAGCTGATAGATGGGCCTGACAGCCTGATACAGGTGCAGGCCGGCCACAGGGTCACGGCTGCACAGGCTGTTTTGAAAAAAATGCTGGAAACAGTCTGATGGGGCAGCTGATCGTCATAAAGATAGGTGGCAATGTGGTAGACAATACGCCGGTACTTGAGAAATTTCTCAGCGACCTTTGCACTATAGATGGGCCCAAGATACTCGTGCATGGTGGCGGTAAACTCGCTACAGAACTCAGCACCAGGCTGGGTATAGAGACAAAAATGATAGAAGGCCGGCGTATCACTGATGATGCGACTATCAAGATAGTCACCATGACTTATGCTGGTTTTATCAATAAAACTATCGTGGCTAAGATCAATGCCTGCGGAGGAAATGCGATAGGCCTGAGTGGTGTAGATGCCCACCTCATACCGGCAGCCAGGCGACCTGTCAAAGACATCGACTATGGCTGGGTAGGAGATATACTACCCGGCAGGATCAATACAAACCTACTGTCTGCGCTGTTGTCTGCCGGGCTTACGCCGGTTATTGCGCCCATATCCGGTACTGCCGGGGGGCATCTGCTCAATATTAACGCAGATACCATCGCACAGAGTCTGGCGGTAGCGATGAGTAATCTCTATCAGACCATATTGATATATTGTTTTGAGAAGAATGGAGTACTAAGTGACGTCACCGATGAGGCTAGTGTGATACCGCTGATTAGAATATCAGAGGTTGCGGAGCTCAAAGCAAACGGCACCATAGGCAGCGGTATGATACCCAAAATAGACAACGCCTGTCAGGCTGTATCAGATGGTGTTTCACAGGTCATCATAGGCCGTTCAGACGATATTATCTCAATAGCAAATAATAAACATGGCTATGGCACACGCATCAGTCACTGATACTGCTACTGATATGATCGGCCTGCTACAAAAGCTGATAGCCATACCTTCTTTCAGCCGTGAGGAAGATGCCACAGCAACGCTTTTGGAGTCCTACCTTTCCCGCATGGGTATCCTGCATCACAGAAAGGGCAACAATATCTGGGCGAAGAACCGATCGTTCGCACCCGGCAAGAAAACACTACTACTGAATTCACATCATGATACCGTAAAGCCTAATAAAGGTTATACCCGTGATCCTTTTGCCGCACAGATCATAGATGATAAGCTCTATGGTCTTGGAAGCAATGATGCCGGTGGTCCTCTGGTTTCTCTACTGGGTGCATTTCTCCACTACTATGACCGCACTGATCTGCCATTTAATATTGTTTATGCCGCTACAGCCGAAGAGGAGATCTCCGGCACCGGGGGGATAGAGAGTATTATAACTGACCTTTCGCCTATAGATCTGGCTATAGTCGGAGAGCCTACACTCATGCAGATGGCTGTGGCAGAGCGTGGGCTCCTGGTGTTAGACTGTACCGCACATGGTGTGGCTGGTCATGCGGCACGACAGGAAGGTGTCAATGCGATCTATACAGCCATACCGGATATTGAGTGGTTTCGCTCTTATCGTTTTGACAAGATATCTCCCTGGCTGGGAGAGGTCAATATGAATGTGACCATGATCAATGCCGGATCTGCCCACAATCAGGTGCCCGCAGCCTGTACCTTTACGGTGGATATACGTTTGAACGATTGCTATACTCATGCGGAGGTGTTGCAGGAAGTAAGGAGTCACGTTTCCTGCGAGGTCAGAGAGCGCTCTACCCGTATCAAGCCGTCATTTATCTCTCCTGATCATCCCATACTAGGATCAGCCCGGGCACTCGGCGTAAATCTATATGGCTCTCCTACTACCTCAGATATGGCATTGATGCCATGGCCCTCCGTGAAAATGGGCCCCGGAGACTCAGCGCGCTCTCATAGTGCTGATGAGTACATCTACATCCGGGAGATAGAGGCTGGTATCGCCGGCTATATTGCGCTATTAGATCACTATTTTTCAAAAGCATAAACTGTCTACCATGAAGCTCTGGCAAAAAAGTAATACCTCGCAGGATGACCGCTCCCTGGTCACAGAACGTTTCACGGTAGGTAATGACCGCCACTGGGACATGCGCCTGGCGCAATACGATGTGAAAGGCTCACTGGCCCACGCTGAGATGCTGGCACATGTAGGTGTCATTACACTGGATGAGTTTGAGCAGATCAAGGCCGGACTCACAGAGATCCTGTCAGAGATCAGCCGGGGCTCCTTTGAGATAGAAGAGCATGTGGAAGACGTACACTCACAGGTAGAAAAAATGCTAACGGAGCGCATCGGTGAGGCCGGCAAAAAACTGCATACCGGCCGCTCGCGAAATGATCAGGTGCTAGTGGACCTGAAGCTATACCTGAAAGATGAGCTACAGCAGATAGCAGCATTGGTCAAAGAGCTATTTGACCGGTGGCAGGAGCTGAGTGAGCAGTACAAAGAAGATCTCCTCCCCGGCTATACGCATTTCCAGCTCGCTATGCCTTCCTCTTTTGGGCTATGGTTTGGTGCATATGCTGAGAGTTTGGTAGATGATATGGAGGCGCTCGTGGCGGCATATAAAGTAGTAGACAAAAACCCCCTCGGCTCCGGTGCAGGTTATGGCTCCGCATTTCCACTCGATAGGACGATGACTACAGCATTACTAGGCTTTGCGGAGATGAACTATAATGCTGTCTATGCTCAGATGACGCGTGGTAAATCTGAGAAGGCTGTACTGTCAGGCATCTCATCAGTAGCCGCTACGATCTCGAGGTTTAGCTATGATGTGTGCCTCTATATGAGTCAGCAGTGGGGCTATATTTCTTTTCCTGACTCGCTCACTACCGGGTCCAGTATCATGCCGCATAAAAAGAACCCGGATATATTTGAGCTCATACGCGCGCGGTGTAGCCGCATATTGGCATCGCCCAATGAGATGACGCTCCTCTGCAATAATCTCCCATCGGGATATCATCGGGATATGCAGCTGACGAAGGACATCACCTTCCCGGCTATAGACAGTATGAAGGATTGTCTCGCCATGCTGCTATATGCGCTGCGTGATGTGCAGGTACGCCGCGATATACTGGAGGACAAAATATTTGACCACCTTTTCAGTGTGGAGGAGATCAATAAGCAGGTAGTAAATAAGATCCCATTTCGTGATGCCTACAGATCTGTGGGCGACTCCATCAATAACGAAACTTTTCATCCATCGCGAGACCTCACTCATACGCATGAGGGCAGTATCAGCAGGCTGTGTACATCAGAGATCAGGGATATGATGGATCGCACTTACGCAGCCATATCCCATCATTGGGGTTGATATTGCCATTGGTTGAAATTCTTTTACCACCATCTTATCGGATATTTCTTGATCCTGAAGGGATTTGTAAATTAGGAAGATGGGAAATATCGGAAATATTTATGCCACGCTCACACCCATTGCGATCGTCTTCGTCATACTGGAGATAATACTATGCTGGTATTATAAAAAGGACCTGATCAGTTTCGAGGAGCTGATAGCTAATTTCGGTACCGCTCTGGGAAATCAGACGGTCAATGTCCTCGTGGCTGCAGGCGTTTTTGTAGTGTATGGCTATCTATGGACACATTTCCGCCTCATAGATAATATTGAGATGACCTGGTACAATTTCCTGCTCTTGCTGCTGGGAGTGGACTTCATTTTCTACTGGGTGCACCGCTGGGGCCACCACATCAATATCATGTGGGCCGCTCATTCACCACACCACTCTGCAGAGGAGATGAACTTTGCTGTAGCGCTGCGGGCCAGTGTCACGCAGCGCTTGTTCTCTTTCTTTTTCTTCTGGCCTCTCACCATTATTGGATTCAAGCCGGTAGATATCTATGCTATGACGGGCATCCATCTGTTTATAGCATTTCTGCACCATACTGAGCTCGTACCCAAGCTATGGCGCTGGGTTGAGTTCACGTTTACCACACCATCTCACCATAGGGTACATCATGGCGTGAACTTCAAATACCTGGATAAGAACTTTAGTGAACTGCTGATCATATGGGATCGGGTGTTTGGCACCTTTGCAGAGGAGGATGAGAAAGTAATATATGGTATGTACCACCCGCCGCACTCCTGGAATCCCATCACCATCAATTTTCACTACTACCGTACACTCTGGCGCGATGCGGTGGCAGCGCCCTACGCCATAGACAAGGTAAAGCTCTGGTTCATGCCCCTGGGATGGAGGCCGCGGGGGCTGGCCCCTCTCGAGCCGATCACAGAGGTCACTCTGTCCAATCAGCAAAAATATCGCCCGCAGGCATTTGCCAATGCCCGCCCATATCTGATACTGCATTTAATACTCGGCGTCCTACTCATGATGTATGTCATCAAGCCAAACTCTGACTGGGCTGTCTGGCAACGCTGGGTCGGAGCGCTGCTGCTATGGCACACTATCATAGACTGGGGTGGTATCATGGAGAGCAAAAGCTGGATATGGGTGTCAGAGAATATCCGCATTATATATGGTACGGCTATCGCTATTCTATTTTGCGGCTTGACTCTGACCTCTCCTGCCACCTATATCCTCGTATTGCTGGCTTTGCTTTCTATTGCCTGGAGCTGGAAGTTTTTCAGGCATCGGTGATAAAAATCCGTTGAGCACATGGCTGGTAACCAAGCCGTAATATTGTAGTAGATATAGAATAACACTGCGGAAATATTTTTGGCGACCCAAAAATTCCGCCTTGTTCAAGAAGTGTTTTACACTATTACTCTGCCTGTCTATATTTAGCTCAGTAGTCTCTGGCCAGGCTTCGGCCATTATCATCGGCTCAGTAGCTGACGGCAAGGAACCTCTAACTGGCGCATCAGTGATCATCGACAGCAGTACTATAGGCACTACTGCAAACGATAAAGGAGAATTTGCGCTCCGCAATATTCAGCCAGGGCGTTATACCATTTCAGTGTCTTTCATCGGATATGAAAAGTACAGCCGTCATATAGATGTGGTCGCCGGGGCTACCATCAATCTGGGTGTGATCAGGTTGAAACCCGACAATAAGACCTTCAATGAAGTCACGGTAAAAGGCAAACATAAACAAGGCTCAGAAACGCAGGCGATAGATATCACCAAAAATTCCCAGAAGGTAGTGACTGTGATATCTGCTGAGAATATCAAAAAGCTCCCGGATAAAAATGCAGCAGATGCGCTCAAGCGCGTGGCTGGCGTGGCTGTGCACACCAATAAAGGAGAAGGGGGTTATGTATCTCTGCGGGGTACTCCCGTAGACTGGACCTCCACACTCATCCATGGCGATCGCCTGCCCGTAGCTGATGAGGAAAACACATCGCGCTCCTTTGAATTTGAGGTGCTGCCTGCAGACCTGATAGACCGCATAGAGGTGACCCGTACGGTGACACCCGATATGGAAGGTGACAACGTGGGTGGCAGTATCAACTTTATACTAAAAGAACCGGTAGACAAGCGGACATTTGTACTCAACTCGGGCCTGGGCTTCAATCTCCTTTCGCAAAAGCCCACCGGTAATATCAATCTGCTATGGGGTGATGTGACTAAAAATGGCAAGTTCCGGTATGTGATCAATGCGACTGCCAGAGAGAATTTTTATGAAGTAGACGCGTATAAGCTGATCTACGGAAACAACTTCAATCATGCCATCAATCGCTATGACCTGAAAGATTATTCGGGCAACAGGACCAACTTTGGGACAAATGCTGGTTTTGACTGGCAGATATCTCCTATGGTGAAACTGGGATTCAAGGGTATGACGGGTCTCATGTGGGACAATAAGTATCAGAATAAAATGTCCTATACCTATGCCTCCGGTGATGGTACTACTGTGCAGCCACAGTTTATTCACGGCCTGCTGAACCGTCAGCTATTTGGTGGCAGCCTGGAGGCTGAGATTAAACCGACCAGTGCATTGAAGATAAATATCAAGTATTCTTCGTACTACAACCGGTTCTTTTATGGCACCCCGGCTCAGAATCCGACCGATCCCAGAGATGGCTACTTCACAGCTGTATTTACCAATAAAACTCCGGTCATCTATTCTGACGTAGATCCGATATTGCAGAATGGAGCAAAGTATGATCCTAATGCACCCTACGATCCTAAAAATCCACCCTGGTCCAGCTCAAAACTGCTCGACATAGACAACCCCTACGGCCACGGAGATCACTGGACCAATATCCAGCCCAAAACCCTGCAGCCGTTCAATGCAAATACGCTGGTTTTTCTGGAGGCTAGGTCAGAGACTAACTATACGTATGAGCTGGACCCCGGCGTAGTAGCAGTCGATCTGAAGTACCAGATCGCGCCTAAAGTGACACTACAGGTCGGGGCAAAGGGACGCTATAAGAAAGGCGAAAGGAAACTAGGCTTTCACTGGTGGACACAAAATCCCAACAACGGTCAGAATTCCAGGGATTACTTCCTCAATATGTTTGCTACACAGCCCGCCCGCTGGAAAGATTTTCTGGCAAAATATGGCAGCAACTATGGCAATATTGATGTGCCCAACATGACCAGAGATCAGCTCAACAACTTCATAGCAGATATGGAGCGGTGGGGAAACTCAAGGATGATCAATCACTATGTGGATTCATTTAATGAGCAATATCCATACTGGGTAGGATCTACATATGACTACACAGAAACTCAGCTCTCCGGCTACGCTATGGTAGATGCTACTATAGGCAAGTGGAATATAGTAGGTGGACTACGCGTAGAAAATACGCGTCTATACGAGCACGCACTCGACCTAAACTTTTCATCTCTGCCGCAGTACGGTATAGACCCGTACGACTCTATGATGCATGCCTACCAGCCGGTGGTAGATTCTTTTACCAGGCAAAATTACGTTTCTATTCTGCCTGCGCTCAACGTAAACTACAAGATCAATGACCGTATGAATCTACGCGGCGCCATATCCCGTACTTTTCACCGGGCAAACTTTCAGGAGACGAAACCCGGAGCGCCGCTTATCAAATACCAGGACTACCTGTACATCAAAGGCAATCCGCATCTCAAGCCTTCCTATTCACACAACTTTGACCTGAGTTACCAATACTTCTGGGGCAATAAGGGACTGCTGACACTCAGCACCTACGGTAAGTATATCGTCAATCATATCATCGTGACATCCACAGGGGGTATAGATCCGCTCACTTATTTTGTCACCAAGAGCTATGGCAATGCAGATGCATGGGTCTGGGGTGTAGAGGCCGAGATCAAGCGCAAGTTTGACTTTCTCCCGCGCTTTGCCTCTGGTTTCGGTATCGGCGCCAACATCACCTACTCTTACTCGCGTATGCATGTGGCCGGACGGCCTAAGACACAAGCAATGTCTGAGCAGAGTCCCCTACTATATAATGTTTCATTGCTCTACGAGAAGTATGGCGTCAAAGCTGCACTTGCGCTTAATTATAATAGCCCTTTCCTCCTGGAGCTTAACCTCGCCACACTGCCTAATAGTACAAATGGAGAATTGATACACAAAGACCAGGACTTTGACATCTTCATGGGCGAGCAGTATAGTATGGATTTTCAGATATCCTATGATTTCAAAAAGCACTTCTCTGTCTACTTTGAGGCAAACAATCTGCTCAATTGGACATACAAAGAGTATGTAGGGAATCCTAATCGTCCACTACGTGTAGAGGTCTATAGGCAGAGAGGTCAGGTCGGATTCAGATATGAATTATAAATCTTCTATAAAACCATAAAACAAATCGATATGAAAAGAAAATTTACATTGACCGTCATCTTTGCGCTAGCGCTGCTGTCGGCATTTGCTGGTCATGGCGGTCACAAGCGCAAAGTTCTTGTGATAGGCATAGATGGCTGCCGGGCGGATGCACTCAAGCAGGAGATGGATTCCGGTCATGCTCCAAACATGCTGGCGCTGTGTAATACCGGATTTTACACGCTGGACTCCTGGCACCTGGATATCACGGTATCCGGCCCGTCATGGTCTAGTATCATGACCGGGGTCTATCATGAGAAGCATGGCGTCACGGGCAATACCTATGGTGGCAGCAACTATAATCAGTATCCGTACTTTCCTACGCACGCCAAGGAGATCGACACCTCTTTCAAATGCATACAATATACTGAGTGGGCTCCGATGAGCAATAATGTCTATAATGACGGATGGGATCAGAAGATCATAGGTACAGATGGCTACACTCAGGGCACCGGCGCAGCAGCCTCGCAGCTTGTGCAGGATCCGGATGTAGACGTGCTTTTCACTTACTTTGACAAAGTGGACCTGACCGGTCACAGCTCAGGCTTCAATCCGAATAATCCCGCATATACACAGGCTATAGATAGTATAGACTACCAGATCGGGGTTATTCTGCAGGCTATGCGCGCACGTCCTACCTACGCGCAGGAAGACTGGCTGGTACTGGTCACCACAGACCACGGTGGTACTGGTACTGGCCACGGAGGTGTGAGCTATGAGGAGCGCCACATATGGTGGATAGCAAACTCTGATCGCGGGGTACACCTGCAGGTGTCAGGTCCGCAAAATGCCGGACATACTACGCCTCCGGATCCGGGTACCTTCCTCGCTTATCCTATTACAAAGCCGGATACAGCCCTGCAGCACCAGTCTCCCGTGCAGGCAGATATCGCTATCACTGCGCTGCATCACCTGATATACGGCAGCGGCATACGCCCGGAAAATCAGACCGCATGGGATCTAGACGGCAGGTCTTGGCTCTGCGAGATCGGCCTATGTGATCCTGCGGGCATCACCGATACAAAAGCTGACGCTGTGATCCAGGTCATTCCCAATCCTTCTGCTACAGGTTATTTTATGGTGTCGTGTGCCGGGCTGAAAGGAGACGTAGCACTGTATGTCACAGATGATCTGGGTAGGATAGTCACTGAAGATAGGATACCGGCTGCCAGCAGGCTCTATCCCTTGGACCTCAGCCACGAGGCCAGGGGTATATATCACCTCACACTGCGTAGCGCGGATCGATCAGTCTTCAGCAATATCGTAACGGAATAAGTAAACCCATATTTATATTCAGTGAGCCGCCTTGTACGGGCGGCTCTGTTTTTAGTACCATAACTATTAATTATTTCCTTTGCACCACCATGGATAAATTGCTTTTCACCCCCGGCCCTCTCACGACCAGCATGACTGTCAAAGAGGCCATGCTGCATGACCTCGGATCACGTGATACCTCCTTTATCAATGCTGTAAAAGAAATCCGCGAACAGCTACTGACACATGGTGGCGTGTCAAAGGATACCGGCTACGAGACCGTGATCATGCAGGGCTCAGGTACCTTTGGCGTAGAGGCTATGATATCCTCTGCCGTGCCCAGAGATGGTAAGCTACTCGTTCTTATAAATGGTGCCTACGGGGAGCGGATAGCAAAGATCGCTTCCATCCATAAAATACCCTATGAGGCACTGGTATGTGATGAGGACCAGACACCGGACCTGCAAAAGACGGAAGAACTCCTGGCTAGTGGAGCTTTCACTCACATGATCATCGTACACTGCGAGACCACCAGTGGTATTTTTAATCCTATAGATCAGTTTGGTATGCTGGCCGCCAGATATGGCGTGGGCTATCTGGTAGACTCTATGAGTGCCTTTGGCGCAGTACCGGTAGATATTGCCTCGTGCCACATGGACTTTCTGGTATCCTCGTCCAATAAATGCATAGAGGGGGTACCCGGCTTCTCATTTGTGATAGCCCGTCGCGACAGCCTGATCAAATGCCAGGGCCAGGCAGATACGCTTGTATTAGATATGTACGCGCAATGGATAGGCCTGGAGAATGACGGACAGTTTCGCTTCACTCCCCCTACGCATGCACTGCTGGCTTTCCGCCAGGCGCTGCGTGAGTTGGACGAAGAGGGTGGCGTAGCAGCCCGCGCAGCGCGCTATCAGGATAATTTCAATACACTGGCAGAAGGCATGAGTGCGCTCGGCTTCAGAGAGTACCTGAGCAGGGATAGGCAGGGATATATCATCAACTCTTACCACTACCCAGAGGCTGCCGCTTTTGATTTCAAAGTTTTTTACAACAAACTCAATGATCGCGGCTATATCATCTACCCCGGTAAACTGACCAAGGCAAATTGTTTCCGGATAGGTAATATCGGCAGACTATATACCAAAGATGTGAAAGCGCTGCTGGCAGCTATCACAGAGGTGAAAGCAGAGATGGGGTTCTAATACCTGCTAGGCATCATACAGTGCATTGTAATCTTTGATCACAGTCTCGAGAAAAGTCTGAGGGAAGGTCTCGGAGCGCGTGATATCCATCTTGGCCTGGATCTTATTGGTCAGAGTATATACCATATCATAGTTATCCAGGTATTCCGGTGTGTTCAGTACCTTTCTGATGAGCGCTACATCCTCTGCAGATAGCTTGGTGACTTCCTGATAGGTTACCACATGAGTGGAGTGTAGTTTTTCATAGATGGTATCTCGCAGCGATATAGTGTCACTCTCTTTTATCACAGTCGTCTCAGCCACTATATCACCGAGGCGCTGCCCCTTTTTATTGATAGCTATGCATAGCAGCCCTATGATGCCGTATAGGATATGCAGGTCTATCAGGAGAAATAGCCAGCGAAGGAAGTACGCACCAAATGTGGCCTGATCACCATCTACACGTACTACTTTGATCTTGCGAAACCTTTTGCCAGGTGTCTGCCCCTGCATGATCGTCTCAAAAAGTAATGTGTAGAATAAGAGTGGCAGGGCCAGGATCACGCCGATAGCGATAGCTGCATCCATCGAGTCCTTTAGTACCAGTATGATCAATACAATGCCAAAAGTATATCCGGCTTTGATCAGGCCATCCAGGATTCGGGCCAAAATACGCTCTCCCAGACCGGCTACCTCGTATTGGATAGTTACGTTCTGCGAAGTGCTGATACTGAAGGAATTGTCACTCATACCCGTTTTGCATAAATAATCAAATGTAAATCTTACATTAGTAACGAAAATACAGAAAACCTTGAGAGAAATAGCTTTTATAAAGCAAAATGCAGAGAAGTGGGAGCAGTTTGATCAGATCATCAAGAACCGGCAGGCACTCTCTCCAGATCAGCTCTCAGACCTGTACCTCAGCCTGCAGGACGACCTCTCTTACGCACGCACATTTTACCCGGCGAGCACTACTACAAAATACCTCAATGAACTGACAGCGCACTTTCATAGAAAGATCTATAAGACCAAAAGCGAGCGAAGCAGCCGCTTCATCACCTTCTGGCGCTACGAGGTGCCTTATGCCGTTTTGCGCAGCCAGAGGCAGCTGTTTTATTCTCTATTATTCTTTCTGCTTTCCATTGCCATAGGCGTAGTATCATCCGCTCATGATGAAGATTTCGTCAGGCTCATACTGGGAGATAGCTATGTAGATATGACGATCGAAAATATACGCAAGGGAGACCCCATGGCGGTATATGACTCTATGCACAGGACGGGCATGTTCATCGCTATCTCGAGCAATAATATCATGGTTTCCTTTGTCACCTATCTGGAGGGTATATTCTTTTCACTGGGGTCATACTATCAGTTGTTTAGAAATGGGATTATGGTCGGTGTCTTTCAATATTTCTTTTACGAGCGCGATCTTTTCTGGACGTCATTTTCTGCTATATTTCTTCATGGTGCGCTCGAGCTCTCGGCTATCATCATAGCCGGAGGTGCTGGTATAGTGCTGGGCAATAGTCTCTTATTCCCGGGCACATATTCCCGCAAGGATGCACTGGTAGAGGCTGGCAAGCGCAGCCTAAAAATAGTGGTAGGCCTCATACCTGTTTTTATCACGGCAGGTTTCATCGAGAGTTTCATCACGCGGCTGTACAATCAGATGCCGGCATTCATCCATATTATGATCATAGGATCATCCATCGCTTTTATCATCTGGTATTTTATTATCTATCCACATCAACTTTCAAAAAAACATGGAGCAGCAGAAATTTCAGCTCTTTAAAGTGCGTCACTTTACCGATGCCATCAATGATACTCTGGCTTTTGCCAAAGATTATGTGAGGCAATATGGATACGTGCTGCTAGTACTGGTGGCACCGATATATCTCATCGGCGCATTCGTATACTCCAGCGCTATGACCTCATTTGCCATGAGTACTAACTTCATGCGCAATCTATCTCATATGGGGGCTACGAGTGGACTGGGTGTTGCCGGTATTATGATCATTGCGCTGGGCGCGCTGGTCATGCACCTGCTATTTATCAGCGCCTTTATGGCTGTGGAGCGCTCAGAAGATGGCCAGATAGACCATACGGACATACTGAGGGGCATGCGGGAAAATGCCGGTAGGATGATCACCCTTTACCTTCAGATCTTCCTCATCTCTCTGCTACTGGTGGGTGTCTTTGCTTTGTTTGTTTTTGCACTGGTTTCGATCCATGCCACTGCGCTGCTCGTCCTTGGCGGGTTGGTGTTTTTTGTAGGAGTAGTGTATATAGCCGTACCACTTAGTTTTATCACGATAGTATACATCAGGGAGGAGCTACCGCTGGGGGCTGCTGTGTCGCGTTGCTTCTATCTCGTCCGGCACAACTTCTGGTGGACCCTTCTGATCCTGTTTGTAGCAGGCCTGATAGGCGGATTTGCCGGGGCACTTTTTCAGGTTCCGGCCATGGCGCTCAATTTCATGAAAACATTTACGTCTGTGCGCTCCGGCCGGTTAGATTTTGAGGTCGGTACTGCAGACAGGGTGGCGATGGGGTTATCGCAGTTTGGCTCCATAGTCACTACTACCGTGACAGCTATTGCCACCTGTATCCAATATTACAGCCTGGTGGAGAAGAAGGATGGCACGACCTTACTGCAGGAGATAGAAAATATAGGCACAGACAAAGACTCAAACGATTTTTACAGGTGATCCGTACTTCCCGCTTTCCTTTCTTTTCCCGTTGCTGCATATTATTGATGCTTCTGGTGGTCTCGCTCACCGCGGGCGCGCAAGACTCTGCCATCTATGCTGACAGGAGTTTTGATCAGACTGCGTTGAAAAAATATGCGGGGCAGAAGGAATTTATCTATGAGGTAGATACGCCACCCACTCAAATGAGTATTTGGCAATGGATCAAATACAAAATTTCTGAATGGCTGGCAAGGACACTCGGAGAGAGCGGCGAGATCACGATCTGGAAGGTGATCCTTTATGGACTGTTGATCTTCGCTATAGTAGCCATCATTCTAAATCTGGCCGGGATAGATATCCGCAGACTGCTGGTAGGTGGTCCCCGCGCTGTACTATCGGCCACAGTAGCTGAAGAGGATATAGCCGGGATGGATATGGACCAGCTCATAGCTCAGGCCACCTCACAGAGGCAGTGGCGCCTGGCAGTGCGCTATCAATATCTGAAAGCCCTGCAAATGATGACAGACAGGCAGATGATACACTGGCGGCCCGGCAAAACAAATATGGATTACTACCACGAGCTGAATGGAGATCAACTCAGGGATGCATTTCTGGTAGCCACAGATGATTTTGAAAATGTCTGGTATGGCAATAATATAGTGACGGAGCAGCATTATGCTGACTCAAAGTCGGCATTGACTACATTTTATACACTGATAGAAGGGCAGAAAGCACCATGAAAGGCAAAGGAGCATACATAGCCCTCGTGCTGATTTTCGCGGCGCTCATCCTTATGGCCCGGCTCACGCCTCATAAAGTGGTGTGGACACCTACTTTCGATGAAAAGGACAAGATACCTTACGGGAGCTTCATACTGTATGAAAGACTGAAAGATGTTTTCCCCCGTGGCCCTATCGAGACCTCGGACCGCAGTTTCTATAACTTTATGGATGATAATGAAGATAGCGGCGCGAGCTATCTCATAGTCACTGCCGACCTCAATGCTTCTGATCTGGATGTGCGCGAGATGGCTTCCTTTGCAGCTAGTGGCAACAATATCTTTATAGCAGCAGATAATATACCACAGCTGCTGGCCGATACACTCGGCATAGAACTCAAGGAGGATATACAGCTACCCGGTAAAGACTCTGCTACCTATATGACCAGGCTCACTGGCGTCCATGACAGCAAAGATACATTCAGGATCAAAGACGAGGCCCTGGCACCCTGGATCATCGACGCTGATCCACGTTCTAATATATTGGGTCAGGAGCTGGACTCTCCGCGCCGGTCTGTAGTAGCCAGGCCCCGGCTCACACTAGGGGTAGACCGGCTAGGCAGGGCTAACTTTGTGAAGATCCCCTTCGGTCAGGGAGCATTTTTTATCCATCTTCTTCCATTGGCCTTTACAAACTATAATATGCTGAAACGGACTAACAATGAGTACGTGGCAGCATGCCTCACTGAGCTACCCGATGGCAGTATTTATTGGGATCAATTTTACAAACCTTATCACAGAGAGCGGGCTACGTCGCCATTCAGGTTTATAGTATCTATACCGGCCTATCGCTGGGCGCTATATTTAGCTATACTTGCCGCTGCCCTGTATATGCTTTTTGCCGGCAAGCGCCTGCAGCGCATCATTCCTATCCTGGAGCCGCCCGCAAATCTCTCATTGAAGTTTACCCGCACGGTCGGCACCTTGTACTATCAGCAAATGGATCATCGGGATATTGCCATCAAAAAAATGACTTACCTTCTGGAGCGTATCAGGCAGTATTATATGCTGCCTACCGGCGATATCGGACCTGCATTTCGCAGCAGGCTGGCATACAAGAGCAACGTCAGTATCGAAACTATCAACGAGGTTTTTGAGGTTTTCGATCGTGACATCATACGTGTGAGATATATCAATGAAGAAGTGCTGATCGCATTCAATACAGCGCTCGAAAAATTTTATAACGAATCCGGATTGATCAATAAATAAAACAACTATATGGAAGAAATACAGCAAAATTTCGCCCCTGCTCCGCCGCACGATCTTGAGGCCCTGCGCG
Organism: uncultured Chitinophagaceae bacterium; assembly: GCA_964537475.1. Lineage (GTDB taxonomy): Bacteria > Bacteroidota > Bacteroidia > Chitinophagales > LD1 > UBA1941. Next base: position 319,586 of record CAZIBY010000004.1, read on the forward strand.
CAGCCGTAGCACGCGTCAAAGAGGAGGTACGCAAGATCATAGTAGGCCAGGATAATATGATAGACCTGCTCATCACTGCGATCTTGTCCAATGGGCACGTACTGATAGAAGGCGTACCAGGTGTAGCCAAAACCCTCAGTGCAAAGATCATAGCGCGCTGCATATCGGCAGATTTTTCCCGCATACAGTTTACGCCGGACCTGATGCCGAGCGATATCCTGGGCACCAATATTTTCAACTTCAAATCCTCAGAGTTTGAGTTTCGCCGTGGCCCCATTTTCTCCAATATCATCCTGATAGACGAGATCAATCGTGCCCCTGCTAAAACCCAGGCGGCATTGTTTGAAGTGATGGAGGAGCGTCAGGTCACTATCGATAGCACCACGCATCTGATGAGTGAGCCCTTTATCGTTTTCTCCACGCAGAACCCTATCGAGCATGAGGGCACCTATCGCCTGCCGGAGGCCCAGCTGGATCGCTTTATTTACAAAATAGAAGTAGGCTATCCCACACTGGAGCAGGAGGTGAAGATCCTCACTGATTTTCAGGAGCGGGGAGGGGTCAACGACCTCAAAAAAATAAGCCCCGTACTGACAGCAGCAGAGCTCAAAAAGTATCAGGGTGAGGTACGCAAGGTGTACATCGAGCCCAAACTGGTAGAGTTCATCGCCCGCATCATAGCCAAGACCCGTGACAATCCGGATCTCTATGTGGGGGCATCACCGCGTGCATCTATCGCGCTGCTCAATGCCTCCAAGGCTATGGCTGCTATACGTGGCCGCAACTTTGTGACGCCGGACGATATCATCTATGCGAGTAAACCTGTACTGCGCCATCGTATCGTACTCACACCGGAGAAGGAGATGGAGGGTACCTCTGCCAATCAGGTGATCGAAAATTTCATGAAAAACATAGAAATACCTAGATAAGGTATGATCAGATTTCTGCGCTCACTCTATCTGCGGCCGAGGCTCTACATAGCGCTCGGTGCCATAGTCGTGTGCTTCTGTGTGAGTGCATCCGTACCGGTTTTTTTCTTTGCTTCTCAGTCCTTGCTGGCGGGTTTTGCCATCATTGTACTACTGGATATCCTGCTACTCTATCAGCGCCGCCAGGGTATCTACGGTACCCGCGTACCGCCCGACCGCCTCTCAAATGGTGATGAAAATGAGATCAGGATCTTTCTTGAGAATCACTATCCATTTGCTGTATCGCTGGATGTGATAGATGAGATCCCGCATCAGTTTCAGCGTCGGGACATCCTGTTTCACGCGCAGCTGCCGGCAGCACAGACCCGCACTCTCAGCTATCATCTGAGGCCGGTACAGAGGGGAGAGTATCACTTTGGCGGGGTCAATGCGTACGCTTATACCTTTCTGGGCCTGATAGCACGCCGTTATATTTTTGATGCAGAAAAGATGGTGGCCGTTTATCCATCGTTCCTGCAGATGCGCAAATATGAACTGCTTGCATTTTCTAACAGGCTGAGTGACTATGGCCTGAAGAAGATCCGCCGCATAGGCCATAGCATGGAGTTTGAGAAGATAAGGGAGTATGTAAAGGGCGATGACTACCGCACCGTAAACTGGAAGGCCACGGCACGCAAAAACCAACTGATGGTAAACCAGTTTCAGGATGAGAAAAGCCAGCACGTCTACTCTGTGGTAGACAAGGGGAGGCTGATGAAAATGCCATTTGAAGGCATGACGCTCCTGGACTATGCTATCAATGCCTCTCTTGTCATCTCCAATATCGCCTTGAAAAAAGGCGACAAACCGGGCCTGGTCACCTTTTCTCAAAAGGTCAATACGCTGCTACCGGCAGATAGCCGCGGCGCGCAGATGAATAAGATACAAGAGGCGCTATACCGGGAGAAGACAAACTTCCTCGATTCCAATTTCGAACTGCTGAATGCTACTGTCCTACAGAAGATATCGCAACGCAGCCTCATACTGCTATACACCAATTTTGAGTCGCTGCAGGGTATGCGCCGTCAGCTCAAATACATGCGCTCACTGGCCGCCAATCACCTGGTAGTGGCGATCTTTTTTGAGAATACAGAGCTGCGGGATTTTATAGAGCATCCTGCCGGGAATACCGAGGAGATATACCAAAAGGCGATCGCTGAGAAATTTGCCTATGAGAAGAGGCAGATCGTGAAAGAACTGAAAATACACGGTATACACAGTGTGCTGACCCCTCCTGACCAGCTGACTGTCAATACAATAAACAAATATCTGGAGCTGAAAGCGCGCGACCTGATCTAGCTCACGGCAGTCTGGTTTTTTACGCTACATTTGCCGCCGCTTATCATGAGTACAGGTCGTACAAAATATATCCTGCTGGAGGTGGCCAAAGAGCTGCTCTGGTGGCTGCTCAGCGCAGTAGTAGCGGTGATGATCATGCTTCCGCTCACCTCGAAACTATACTTCAAGCCGTTGTGGATCAATGGATTGTTTATCGTTATGGCGCTGACGTATTTCCGGTATTCGGTATTGCTCAAAACCACTTTTGTACTGCGCCCTGTCTGGGTCAAATTCCTGCTGGCTGTATTCAACATCAACTTCTTTGTCTATGTGCTCAGGCGGCTGCAGGAGTTCATGCATATCTATGATTCATTTACCATAGAGGCTATGGGTACCCCCCGCCGCCCGCTCGCGCCGGAGGAGGTAGACCCGCTTTTCAGGTATTTTTTTGATGAGATCAATCTGGCCTGCGTAGCCTGTCTTACCCTATCTGTTGTATTGATAGTCAGGATGATAGCTGTGTACTGGAGTGGCGCAAAGCTGAGGCTCAATGCAGGCAGTGAAGAGTAAGAAATTGGCACTTTTGGCATACGGCCCTCCGGGTCAAAGTGCCTTATTAGCCGTATATTTGCAGACTTATAAATTAATGTGATGAAGAAATTTTCAGATATAGAATACCGCAGGCCCGACCTGGAGAAAGTACAAAGCGACTTTCAAGGCCTCCTGCAGCAATTTGATAAAGCGGCAGATGCACAGGAGCAGGAGACCGTGATCAATAAGATCAATGAGCTGAAGGCAGAGTTTCAGACGGCGGGCAGCATAGCCACGGTGCGCAACTCGATAGATACCTCCAATGCCTTCTATGAGACAGAGCAGGAGTTTTTTGACCATACAGAGCCGATCTTTCGCGATCTCAATATTCAGTTTTACAAGTCTCTGAATAACTCTCCTTTTAAAGCCCAACTCGAAAAAAAGTTTGGCAAGCAGATATTTGATATCGCTGCTACCAGCGTCCGTAGCTTCGGACCTGCTGTGATAGGTGATATGCAGGAAGAGAACAGGCTCGGCACAGAATATTCCAAATTGGTGGCTACCGCTGAGCTGGAGTTTCGTGGTGAGAAATATAACCTCGCAGGTGTAGAGCCATTTGAGCAAAGCACAGATCGCGAGACGCGCAAGGAGGCCGCTACTACTAAGTACAAGTGGTGGGCAGAAAACGCGGGCGAGTTTGACACCATCTATGACAAACTGGTCAAGACACGCACCAAGATCGCTCACAAGCTCGGCTATAAAAATTTCGTAGAGCTGGGCTATGACCGTATGCTGCGCACAGACTACAAGGCAGAAGATGTGGTGAAATTCCGCAAGCAGGTTCTCGACCATGTAGTACCGCTGTCAAACGAGCTGCGCGAGCGCCAGCGCCGCCGTCTCGGCCTGGACAAGCTGAAGTACTATGACATACCTCTCAACTTCCTCTCCGGCAATGCTACCCCTAAGGGATCACCGGACTGGATCGTAGATAATGGCAAGAAGATGTACAGCGAGCTGTCTCCTGAGACCAAGGAGTTCTTTGACTTTATGATGGACTATGACCTGATGGACCTCAATAACAAGAAGAACAAGCAGGCCGGTGGCTATTGCACCCACTTCTCTCAGTACAAGGCGCCATTTATCTTTTCAAACTTTAACGGCACCTCACATGATATAGACGTCCTCACGCACGAGGCAGGCCATGCCTTCCAGTGCTACCAGAGCCGCAATAACAGTATAGAGGAATACCTCTGGCCTACCTATGAGGCCTGTGAGATCCACTCTATGAGCATGGAGTTCTTTGCCTGGCCGTGGATGGAACTTTTCTTCCAGCAGGATACTGAGAAATATAAGTTCTCTCACCTGTCATCTGCTATGCTCTTCCTGCCATATGGTGTGGCAGTGGATGAGTTCCAGCATGTGGTATATGAGAATCCGGATATGACCCCTAAGCAGCGCGATGAGGTGTGGCGCGATATAGACCGCAAGTACCGCCCATACGTAGACTATGATGGCAATGCCTACCTGGAGAATGGCGGACTCTGGAAGCGCCAGGGCCATATCTTCCGCTCACCTTTCTACTACATAGACTACTGCCTGGCTCAGATATGTGCGTTGCAATTCTGGAACCGCGCGCAGAAGGGAGACAAAACAGCATGGCCTGACTACCTGACCCTGTGCAAAGCAGGCGGTAGCAAGTCATTCCTCGATCTGGTCAAACTGGCTAACCTCAATAATCCATTTGAACCAAGCACTGTACAGCCGGTGATCACCGAGGTGAAGTCATGGCTGGACAAAGTGGACGACACGAAACTCTAATTGATTCGGATTTCGGATATCTGATTTCGGATGCTTTATCGCACTGTACATAGTGTGTTAAAGCATCTTTTATTTGAGGGAATCAACGAGCAGCACGATCGCTCACTGCCAAAATCCGAAATCGCAGATCCGATATCAGATCACTCTGCCTTGCCCGATCCCTTAAACTGGTCCTCTGTATATTTGAAAAGCACATTGAAGCTCGTCAGAGAGCCGTATATGCGTGTGATATATTGCTGCAGGTCTACTTTTTCTTCGTCAGTCAGCACCTTGTGGGCGTTGATATTCTGCTCCAGCACACGGAGGCGGTCCCGCACCATCACTATCTTGTGAAAGAAAGTATCTATCGGCATTTCTTTGGACTGCACATCAGTACTGCCTGGCTTTAGTACCAGTGTGCCGCCTGTCCACTTGGCACCGAGGGCTATCACCTCAGACACCGCCGCCTTGCGGTCCAGCACGTTCTCCAGTGCTGTCTCTATATCTGCCATAGTAAAAGGCGTCTGGTCACTCTCTACTTTCTCCAATATTTGTAATCCGTCATACTCCCGGTCTATACCGCGTGTAGACCCGCCATCGCGAAACCAGATACTGTAATACGAAGCATCCATGTCTACGATCACACCTTTGCCATATTTATTGTGCTCCACGCGGGAGCCGATACCGAGCTGAGAGTCACTCATGAGGATTTTTGTTTTGCTACAATGCTAAAGGATAAATGCCGAACAAGCAACGGCAGAATAAAGAAAAGCCTATAACCTCTGTCATGATTCTCTTTGATTGAAGTTTTCTCTTCAGGCAGGATCAGGCGGATTGTATTAGGTCTTAATACTAGCTACTTAATACAAATGCATTGTCTCAATACTATATTCAATGCTTCCAATAGTACCCCTCCCGCTTGCGGATGTCCTCCCGTATATCTTCCCAGAAAAGATTGATATCTGCTATGTGCAGGTTATCATACTTTTTAGCCAGAGGGGCATCTACATTCACCCACAGGATGTTTTTGTGGATGCGTGCCGTTGTTTTTGGGTGCATCGGTTTATTGAAATTAAAAAGGATCATTCCCTTGTGATCTGTCACCAGGCTACAGGTAGAGTCATTGCGCCAGGTCACGGGATTGGTGCAGATCGCATCGCCGTAAAACTTATCCATGCCCACCGGCTCAAAACCATCGCGGTATGACGCCCATGAGACGATGCAGCCTGTCTGCGTCTCATCATTGCATTGCTTTAGATTTTTATACTCTTTCTCAAAGACCGGGAAGCCCACTACATAGGCACACACCAACTTGCTGCGCAGCGGTTCTTTGTCAAAAAACTCCTTCAGGAGCCTCCGCGCATGATAGGAGCCCTGAGAGTGAGATGCGATCACTATCGGCCTGCCGTGATTATAGTGATCCAGGTAGTACTGAAACGCATTGCGCAAATCTGTATAGGCCAGGTCCAGCGCTTCTTTGCCGTCGGGCTTATCCTGTATGAAAAACGACCTTAAAATGGCCTGCCTGTAGCGCGGTGCATACACGCGGCAGCTGCCGTTCCAGGCAGACGCCTGGTATTTCACAGGGCGCTTGTCTACCACCTTGTTTAGTTTGGCATCGCGCACATCAGCGTTCCACGTAGGGCCATTGCGATAGGTAGTAGGGTGTATGTAGAATACGTCTATCTGCTTGGCACTGTCAGGCACAGATGCTATGCCATGTGGCACTGCATCTGCCGCGTCGAGCCGGAAGGGGAGCGCAGCCCAGTTTTGCTGCTGGCTGTAGTCTGGAGCCGGTGGGGCAGGCACGCTGTCAAATGGCGGCAAAGGCGTCAGGTGCCTGTTTTTCTTCACGGTCTGTGCCGATGCGAATAGCACTATGCTGCACAGTGCAAAGAGTAGCGTATACTTTAGTTTCATGCTATGAACTTTTGTGGTCAATGCGCCTGGTCCCTCGGTAAAGAAAGCTGACGGCTAAGCTGGCTTTTTGTATTTTTATCGAAAATAATACTCGTCATGTCAATCAAGTCACTGCGCATAGCTTTTTTCAGCCTTTTTATCATAATACTTTCTGCCGCAGGCTGCAAAAAGAGCTGCGGAGTATGTGACTATGGCACTGCTTGCAATAACGGATACTGCTTCTGCCCAAATGGATATGAAGGCGATAGCTGCAAAACACTGAGCGCTACCAAGTATCTGCACAATTTCACAGTCAGCGATCCTTGCAGTGGCTCCTCCACCTATAGTGTATACGTGACCGCCGACCCGTACATTGCCAATAAGCTTTGGTTCAACAATCTCTTTGGCCAGTCTATAGAGGTAGACATATACTCTGATGCCAGCAAGCAAGGTATCACACTCGGCATACCTGACCAGAATTTCGGTATCGCAGAGGTGACCGGTACCGGCACCTATCAGTCTGTGAATGGCTACGGACGTATCACCTTCAATGTAGACTATGTGTCAGGCGGCGTAGACCGCCAGTGTACCGTTATTCTTACCCAGTATTAAAAATGTGTGGCAGATATGACGGCAGCTGAACTGCTGACGCAGTGGGAGGAGCAGTTTCGCTCCTCAGATTGGTTTGTGACGCGTGACGGCAAGACGCGATTCAACTATTTCAAGGCTCGTACATTGTATTTCGGAGTGTCGTCCCGGGGGGAGTCTACCAAGGGTTTTCAGAAGTTTTATTTAGACTATAGTGCCCGCCCCAAGGCTGACAATACGGTCATAGTCAGTGAGGGTATCAGCATCTTTCATCAGGCCGGGATCGATCTGGTACCTTACTTTGATACGCTGACGCGGGACCCCGCATTTATACATCATTGCAATAATATCTTTCGCGCCTTTGCCAATCCGCGCAATCAGTACGAGTTTAAAGTTTCGGACCCTTTCAGCATCGTGCGGGATGATATCAGAGCTATCGCTGCCATAGCCTCCGGAGAGAAGCAGCCTCCTGCTGCTCATGCGGAGAAGGGACAGTTCAATCGATATATCACCATACCGGAAGGTTATCTGAACGATCCTTTCATCAGCGAGCTTTTCAATAAGCTGGAGCATACCAATGGCAATTTTTTTATCACAGGCAAAGCTGGTACCGGCAAGTCTACTTTCCTTCACTTCCTGTCTCAAAACTCCCGCAAGAATATCGTAATAGCCGCCTATACCGGCATTGCCGCGATCAATGTAGGAGGCACTACGATCAATTCACTTTTCATGTTGCCCTTCCGCCCGCTGCTACCGCGAGATCAGGAGATCACACGTTTTCACAAGTATAATCCCCGGCGCGCCATCATTGCCAATATGGATATGCTCGTGATAGATGAGGTCTCTATGGTGCGGGCAGATATACTGGAGGCTATAGATCACTCCCTGCGGCTAAATGGCGGCGATCCTTTCAAACCGTTTGGCGGCAAGCAGGTCGTGCTGATAGGTGATGTCTTTCAGTTGCCGCCCGTGGTCAAAACGGATGATCCGACCGAGTGGCAGATCTTTGAGGAGGTGTACAAAACGCCCTACTTTTTCAGTGCGCCCAGCTTTCAGATGACCCGGTTTGAGTTTGTAGAGTTTACCAGGATACACCGCCAGTCTGACGAAGATTTTAAAACAATACTCAATAAGATCCGCGTAGGCGAGGCAGACCATGACGACCTCGAGCCTGTCAATAAACGTGTCTATCCAAACTACGAGCCGCGCGACCAGGATTTTGTACTGACGCTCGTCACGACCAATAAGCTGGCGGGCGATATCAATGAGCGGAAGCTGAATGCGATCCAGCAGCCGGAGTTTACCTACAAGGCCAATATCTCCGGTGATTTCAGCAAGGATAAATTTCCTACGGACGAGACATTGAAGCTGAAAGTCGGCGCCCAGATCATTTTCATACGTAATGATACCACTAGCGAAAAAGGTGCAAAGGATAATAAAAGGCGGTGGGTGAATGGCACCATTGCTAAGATCCATGCACTGGCTGAGGACGAGATAGAGGTTATCTTTGAAGATTCATCTCTATCTAAGATCACGCGCGAGACATGGAATAACAACGTTTACAAGTGGAACCGGCTGGAGCGCAAAATTGTGACTGAGACGGTGGGTACGTTTGAGCAGTTTCCCATCAAGCTGTCCTGGGCTATCACGATACACAAGAGCCAGGGTCTGACCTTTGACAAGATGGTGCTGAATATGGGCGCGGGTGCCTTTGCGCATGGGCAGACCTATGTAGCCCTGAGCCGGGCCCGCTCGCTGAAAGGGCTGGCACTCAAACGCCCCATCACTACCCGCGATATCATCATAGATGACCGGGTCCAGGATTTCTACGGAAGGCATTTCACGTTCAATGATGAATACCGGGAGTCTCAGGAGATACTGGAGTTTATACTTGAGTATTCTGACTTTTTCCTAGATCTGCTCGCAGCGCATTATCCCTTTTCTGAGGAGCAGTCAGAGAGGTATGCTGTATTGCTCGCATCACGACAGAAGATGCTCCGCGTACCATCCGACAAGAAGGAATACGGCAAACTCTCCTTCGGAGAAATAAAGGAACTCATGCTCCGCCGTGACATCATCTGGAATGAGTCCTTCTGGACGCACAACTTCGCCTACTTCTTCAATGACCAGATCGTAGCTACTATCATGGACTACCTGCTGGAGCTGGACAAGATCACAAAGTGGGAGGAAGGAGATGAGAGCGAAGAAGAATGAAGGGAGCTATCACTTGCGCTTCAGTACGATGATATCGATGGCATAAGCATGCTTCTCATCGGCAGCATAAGATTCTTTGCTCACTTCTTCCCATTCACTCATATTCAGTTCCGGGAAGTGCGTATCTGCCTGTGCAAATGTACCATGCACCCGTGTCAGGTAGATCTTGTCTGTGAAGGGCAGCGCCAGCCTGTATATCTCGCCACCACCCGTGATCATCAGTTCATCTTCACCGTTCATCTCGGCAAATTTTATCCCCTCTTCTATCGAGGTCACATTCTTGCAGCCGTCATAGCGCAGGTCCGGATCTCTTGATACTACGATATTAGGCCTGCCGGGCAGGGGCCGATATTTTGGTGGCAGGGCGTCATAAGATTTCCGACCCATCAGCACATGATGCCCCCAGGTCATGTTTTTGAAGTGGGCCATATCTTTGGGCAGCACCCAGAGGAGGTCGCCATTGCCACCTATTTCATTATGCAGGCCTGCCGCTACTATCGCTGAGATGATCATAGGGCTAAGTTAGAAGTTATCGGGAAATCAATTACTCTGGTGAGCCACCTGTCCGTATTTACCTGTTGCTTCATTCCGCATTTCCAGATATTGGCACCTCAGTTGCACCCCTCACGTTTTTTCATTAGATTAGCCATAATGGATCAAGCTCCCGTCATAGATCTGGAAAGTCAGAATAAGCTCATACTCAAGCATTACCGCGCGCTGCTGCGTACGCTGCGGCCTACCACTACGCGTCAGGAGAAGAAGATGATCCGTGAGGCCTTTGAGCTGGCCATGGATAGCCACAAGGATATGCGCCGCAAATCCGGCGAACCGTACATACTGCATCCGCTGGAGGTGGCTCGCATAGCGAGTGAGGAGATGGGCCTGGATGTCACGTCTATAGTCTGTGCGCTGCTGCATGATGTGGTAGAAGATACAGATGTGACACTGGAGGAGATAGAGCGCCATTTCAATAAGGAGGTAGCACGCATAGTAGATGGCCTGACCAAAATATCAGGCATCTTTGACCTGAATAATCAGAACTCATCCGTACAGGCAGAAAATTTCCGCAAGCTGCTGCTGACGCTCAATGACGATATCCGTGTGATACTCGTCAAACTGGCCGACCGCCTGCATAATATGCGCACGCTCGACTCACTGAAGCGTGAAAAGCAGCTCAAGATCGCATCTGAAACACTCTTCCTCTACGCTCCACTGGCACATCGCATGGGCCTCTATGCCATCAAGACAGAGCTGGAGGACCTCTCTCTGAAGCACACCGAGCCAGAGATGTACAAGGAGATCGCGCGCAAGCTCTCTGAGACCAAACGCGAGCGCACCCGCTTTATCAATGAGTTCATCAGGCCTATCAAAGAACTGCTGGAGAAGAAGCTGTTTGATTTTGATATATACGGACGGCCAAAATCGATCTACTCGATCTACAATAAGATCAAAAACAAAGGCGTCCCCTTTGAGGAGATATATGACCTCTTTGCCATCCGTATCATACTCCGCTCAGAGCCTGAGGATGAGAAGGCGGACTGCTGGTCAGTGTACTCTACGCTGACAGATGTCTATAAACCCAGCCCGGACCGCCTGCGCGACTGGCTCTCTAACCCCAAGGCCAATGGCTACGAGGCGCTCCATACTACCGTGATGAGCAATAGTGGCAAATGGGTAGAGGTGCAGATCCGTACTGAGCGTATGCATGAGATCGCAGAGAAGGGTTTCGCGGCACACTGGAAGTATAAAGAGGGCTCTGCAGATAGCGCGCTGGATATCTGGCTGGAGAAGATACGCGCCGTGCTGAGTAGTGCAGACGGCAATGCGCTGGACGTAGTGAATGACTTCAAGTATGAGCTTTTCAGTGATGAGATATTTGTCTTCACACCAAAGGGCGACCTGAAGCGTATCCGCAAGGGCGCTACTGCGCTGGACTTCGCCTTTGAGGTGCACTCTGCTATCGGCAAAAAATGCATCGGTGCAAAGGTCAATACGAAGCTGGTACCGCTCAGCCACAAACTGCGCAATGGCGACCAGGTAGAGATCCTAACCTCAAACAAGCAAACCCCTAATGAAGATTGGCTCAGCTATGTGGTGACGGCCAAGGCCCGCTCCGTGATCAAGCAATCTCTCAAGGACGAGAAGCGCAAGATTGCCATGAACGGCAAGGCTGAACTGGAGAAGCGCCTCAAGGCTATGAAGATCGAGGATAGCGAGTCTAACCTGATACTACTCATGAATTTTTTCAAGGCGATGTCCTCTACTGAGCTCTACTACGATATCGCTACGCGAAAGGTAGATCTGACCACTATAGCAAAGCTCGATGTGATAGCCGGCAAGATCAAACTACCAAAGGTACACACAGAGCCTAAGCTGAGCCCGGGAGATATAGACGATGCAGTCAAAGAAGCGCTGAAAAAGAATGCAGAGCTGCTCATCATGGGAGAGAGCAGTGATAAGATCGATTATAAATTTGCAGCCTGCTGCAATCCTGTACCGGGAGATGATGTCTTTGGATTTTTGACCGTGAGTGAGGGTATCAAGATCCACCGGACCAACTGCCCCAATGCAGTACAGCTCATGGCCAAGTACAGCTACCGCATAGTCAAGACCAAGTGGACGCGCCAGCACAATATAGCCTTCCTCACAGGCATTAAGATCAATGGTATAGATGATGTAGGCCTGGTCAATAAGATCACCAATGTGATCACAGGCCAGATGAACCTCAATATGAGGTCTGTCTCATTTGATAGTGAGGACGGCATCTTTGAGGGCAATATCATGATCTATGTGCATGACACATCTGAGCTGGACGATCTCATAGCGCGGCTATCCTCTCTGGATGGTATCCTGTCTGTAGAGCGCTATGATACTGACGATAAGATGAGCGACCAGACAGTTCCATCCAGGCGCTAAGGGCGGTACTTTTTTCTGACGACGCTGATTATTAACAATTTTGAATATTGTACAGGGCCGATTTACCTCATCTGGTAGCTGCTTCGCCGCACACACGCAACCCTGAGATCAGTTTTCGCCTCTTTTCTCGTATATTCGCGGGTCAATTTTTGAATGTGAGTCAGCTACTTAGAAAGACATTTTTTGCCGTCGGCCTCTGGATCGCTTCTTTAGCAGTTTTTGCACAGGTAGATGCCTGTGACACTACTGCCATGAATGCCTACCTGAATCCCCTGGGATACTACCGTGTATGGGTGCCTACACAGCCGTGCAGTGCCTATTTTCACAGCCTGACACCCAAAACCGGTATCGATGCTCATCGCGACGCTGCCAATATAGGCATACCTCAGCTGATCATAGACAATGCTCAGGAGAATAGCGATGTGAGTGCAGCGCTGTGGGCGCAGAATGTTTACCAGATCACAGGAGCGGGTTCAGCAGTGTGGCTGGGTATGACTGATAGCGGCTCTACATATAACTGGCGCATCTTTGCCACCGGTGCTACCCCTACCTATTACAACTGGACCGCCGGCGACCCCAATAACCTCCGCCCGGGCTGCTACAATGGTGTGACAGGCTGCGCGCTCTGCACAGGTACCAATGCCTACTGGTGCTCCTATGGTGAAGACTGCGCGATCATGAATGCCAGTGGCCAATGGCTGGATAATAGCTGCAATGGTACCACTACAGGCAACGCAGGTGGCCCGGCTATACAGCGCATCGTCGTACTCGAGATCAATACCTGCCCGGTCATCGCCAAACCTCATGATACGACCATCTGCGCAGGCAACTCTGCTTCCCTCTCTACTTCCGTCATCACCGGAGGTACCTCACCATTTACCTATGCCTGGTCACCGGGAGGCCAGACCACGCAGAGCATCACAGTATCCCCTACTACCACTACTACCTATACTGTAGAGGTATCTGACCGCTGGCACTGCAAGGCTGACTCTACAGGCACGGTCAATGTCTCTACTCCTACACCACCTACCATCAATGTGGCGCCGGCTACCATCTGCAAAAATACAAACGCCAATGTGTCGCTCAGCACTGTCTCTGGTACCGCTACCTATACCTGGAGCTTTGGCGGCGGTACGGCCTCATCCGGCTCAGGCGGAGGCCCCTATACCCTGCAGTGGGCTACAGGTGGCACCAAGACTATCTCGGTGACGGTATCAGACAACGGCTGTACCACTTCAGCTACGCGCACGATCACTGTAGATTCTGCTGATGCGGCCTTTACGGTCAATCCGACCAGCGCTTGTGTAGGACAGAATGTAGCTGTCACTGTGACCAATGTCTCAGGCACAGGTAGCTATAGCTGGAGTTTTGGCGGTGGCAATGTGGCGAGCGGTACAGGACCCGGGCCGTATGCTGTGAATTGGAGCAGCTCGGGGACAAAGACCATCAGCCTAACAGTGACGGACCACACCTGCACAGCTACGGCTACGTCCGGTGTTTCTGTCAATGCAGCTCCTGCACCGGCATTTACATTGAATCCATCTACTACGGCCTGCCAGGGCCAGCCGGTAGCGGTCACGCTCACCGGAGCGAGTTCTCCCACTGCCACCTATACCTGGAATTTTCACGGAGGTACAGTGATCAGCGGGTCTGGCGCGGGCCCATACTCTGTGAGCTGGAATACTGCCGGTAGCCAAAGCGTGGACCTGACAGTGACAGATGGCGGCTGCTCCGGCAATGCAGCTACACAGACCATTACTATCACCGGTGGTATCACTGCCAATGCCGGACCTGATATACAGATATGCCCGGCAGTGCCTGGCCAGCTCGGCGCTGCACCGGTGTCAGGCTATACCTATAGCTGGTCACCTGCGCTTGGGCTGAGTAGCGCTACTGTAGCCAATCCTACTATCACTATACCAGTCAATCCCCTTAGTAGGCCGATAGATACTTTCTATGTGGTCACTGCTACATCCGGCTCTTGCTCCGCTACTGATACGGTGCGCGTCACGCTGTATCCCACACCTGTCAGCACCTTTACGCTCAATCCTGCTAGTACCTGCGTGAATGTCAATGTGACTGCTACCTATGCAGGTACTGATAGCGGTACAGCTACGTACAGCTGGAACTTTAACGGCGGCACGGTGGCCAGTGGCAGCGGTGCGGGTCCATACTCTGTCAGCTGGGCATCACAGGGATCGTATAATGTCAACCTGACCGTGACGGATCATGGCTGCGTGTCTAATAGCATCAATACAGTGACCGTAGGCAGCAGTCTTACTCCGGCCTTTACGATCAATCCATCTACCGCCTGCGCAGGTCAGGCCGTGGCTGTCACACTCAGCGGTACACCGTCAGGTACTGCTACATATACCTGGAACTTTAACGGTGGTAACGTGATCAGCGGCAGCGGAGCAGGACCATATTCTGTGAGTTGGAATGCGAATGGTACGCAGACAGTAGACCTCACCGTGACCGATAATGGCTGCACAGGCAATGCCTCTCAATCCATCACTATAACTAATACTGCCAGTGCTGACGCCGGCAGTGATATACAGCTATGCCCAGGCACTACAGGCAATCTGGGTGCAGCCCCTACCGCCGGCTATACCTACAGCTGGTCACCTGCGTGGGGACTGAGCAGCGCTACTGTAGCAAACCCTACCATCACGATACCAAGCAATCCTACGGGCGCTACGATAGATACACTTTATATACTCACTGCTACTACAGGTTCCTGTGTTGCTTATGATACCGTGCGGGTCACTATCTATCCGGATATAGATAATTCTTTTGTGGTCAGCTCTCATAGTGGCTGCGCCAATGATGCGATCACTGTGACATATGCGGGTACCGTGAGTCCTACCGCCACCTATACCTGGAGTTTCTCTGGGGCTACTGTGGTGAGCGGATCAGGGGCTGGTCCATACCAGCTCAGCTGGCCGGCGCAGGGTAGCTACAATGTATCGCTCGATGTGAGTGATAACGGATGTACCGGTACAGCGAGTTCTACTACTATCACCATCGGCACACGGCCTACGGCTATTGCCGGCACCGATACCACAGTCTGCTCCGGCACCAATGTACAGCTGGGCGCTGCGCCTGTGGCAGGTGTAGCCTACGCCTGGAGCCCTGCAGCAAATCTTAGTAATGCTACAATAGCCAACCCTGTTTTCTCACAGACCAATACCAGCGGCGCGGCAGTCGTGAATAACTACATGCTGATCGCCACCGGGGGCTGTGCAGATACTGCCTATGTCAATGTGACTGTCACACCGGTAGCGCCCATGTCTATCGTCGCCTCCGGACCCACGTCATTCTGTCAGGGCGATAGTGTGGTGCTAAGTGATAACCTCGCACCGCAGTCAAACTATCTCTGGTCCAGTGGTGACACCACTGCTACCATCACAGTCAGGACATCAGGTATCTACACCCTCACTGCTCATGATGCCGCAGGCTGCGCTTATATCAGCAATCCTGCCGTCACGGTCACTGCTAATGCAAACCCTGCTCCTGCGCTGGCAGCCAACGGCGAAATAGACCAATCTTGTCCCGGCCTGAGTGATGGCAGCCTCACGGTCACCACCTCTACCGGCACTGCTCCATACACCTATACATGGAATACGACCCCTGCACAAAGCGGACCGACAGCCTCGGGCCTTGCGCCGGGTATCTACACCGTATCTGTATCAGATGCCAATAGCTGCACAGGCTCGATATCCTACACGGTGCAGGCTGCACCTGCTATAGCGCTGGATATAGACAGCGTTCAAAACCTCACCTGCAACAATCAGTCAGATGGCAGCCTCCATGCAGTCGTGCTGGGAGGTGCTGCTCCTGTGTCCTATCTATGGTCTACAGGTGCAGCCACAGCTGGTATCTATCATCTCGCAGCCGGCAGCTATACAGTGACCGCTACAGATGCGCATGGCTGCACAGTAGACTCTACTGTGGCGATCACGCAGCCTCAGCCTATCACATTTACTACAGTCAGCCCGCTGCGCATCAGCTATGGAGGATCTGAGTCTATACAGATCGACATCAGCCCATCGGCAAACTACCTCTACGCCTGGACCCCGTCTGCAGGGCTCAGCTGTGATTTCTGTCCAGAGCCCGTAGCCTCTCCACTGCTGACTACGCGGTATGTCCTGACCGTCACGGATCCTGTAGGAGGCTGCACAGGCAGTGATACTATCACGCTCTACGTAGATGCGGCCAAGCACTTCTTTATACCTAATGCCTTTACGCCAAACAATGATGGCATCAATGATGTTTTCTATGTGTATCCTGCCGGCCCGGTCAAGGTTTTTGAGATCAATATCTTTGACCGCTGGGGCGAGCATGTATACTTCTCAAATGATGTAGGCTCCGGCTGGGATGGCACTTATCACGGTGTACTTGTCTCTCCGGGAGACTACGTTTATGCCGTCACCATTACCTTCGCTGATGGGCAGACCATGGCCAGCAAGGGCAGTGTGACGGTGATACGCTAAGGGCAGTCTGCAGGAAAGCATTACCTTTGCTGCGTAAATAAACAGGACATGAAATTTCTGGAGATACTGGAGCGGGCGTGGATGGTAGCTGCGATAGCTGCGCTGGCGCTGGGGGTATTCAATCTTATCAGCTACCAGAGATTTGACCGGCTGGTATATTTCCCTATCGTCTGTGCCGGCTTTTGTGTCATGATCTATATGAATATACGCGGCCAGCGTCGTTTTCGCGAAAAAATGCTTCAGGAGGAGGCGCAGCGCAAGGCTGATATGCCTAAAGGCGAATAGCATTATATTTACACGCCCAGATGGAAGTTTTCTTACTCTTACTTAGCCTTTTATTGATCGCCTTTTTCTCCGGCATAGAGATATCCTTTGTCTCTGCCAATAAGCTCCGTATAGAGCTACTCAAAGAGAAATCAGGCAGTGCCCGTATCATTGCTGGCTTCAATCAGGACCCCTCACGCTTTATCAGCACGATGCTTATTGGGCTCAATATCGTACTCGTACTCTTCGGCAGTATGATGTCCAAAATACTGACGCCGGAGCGGCTACCATTCCTGCCGCATGGCGAGGTGCCACTGCTCATGATACATACGCTGGTCACTACGGTACTGGTGCTCATACTCGGAGAGCTACTGCCTAAGCTCCTCTTCCGGATCAATGCTGACAGGATGCTGCTGATCTTTGCCTATCCGGTGCGCGGCATCTATGTACTGCTCATGCCGCTGACCAATGTCTTTCATACTATATCGAGCAAGGTGATCAAGGCTGCCTCCGGCAAGGATTATCATGAGGGCAAACAGGACTTTACCGAAGACGACCTGGAGTACCTGATCAAAGAATCTGCCGCCAGCGAAGAGAAGGATGAAGATGAAACAGACAACCTCAACTCAGAGATATTTGAGCGTGCGCTCAATCTGAAAGAGATAAAGGCGAAAAGCTGTATGGTGCCGCGTCCTGAGATATCGGCTATAGAGGCTGACGAGCCGATAGAGGAGCTGCGCAAGAAATTTCAGGAGACCAAACACTCCCGCCTGATAGTATATGATGACTCCATAGACAAAGTGATAGGCTACGTACATCATTTTGACCTGCTGAAAAACCCTGTATCGATCCGCCAGTTCATACGACCTATAGAGGTAGTGCCCGCATCTATGAATGCCCAGGACCTGATGGTACAGTTGGTGAAAGAACGCAAAAGTATAGCCTGGGTGGTAGATGAATACGGTGGCACTGCCGGTATCATCACACTGGAGGACCTGATGGAAGAGATCTTTGGTGAGATAGAAGACGAGCATGATGTAGAAGAGCTGACGGAGAAAAAGATCAGCAATAAGGAGTATATATTCTCCGGCAGGCTGGAGGTAGACTACCTCAATACAGAGTACGATCTCGATATCCCAGAGGGAGAGTATGAGACGCTATCCGGCTACATCGTAGCGCATCATGAGGATATACCGGAGCAGGGCGAAACGATCAATATCGATCACTTTGAGATCAAGATCATCAAGGCTACCGACAAGCGCATCATGCTGGTACAGCTGCGCATCGTAGAGAAGAAAGAGGAATGATCCGGCCTACAGGCTGCCGGTCCTGCCACCGTCTACAGGTACATTGATGCCGCTGATATAAGCCGCAGCAGGCGTAGCCAGAAAGGCCACTGCAGCAGCCACTTCCTCCGGTCTGGCAAATCTGCCCAGCGGTATCTCGGCCAGCATTTCCTTCTCCACCTCGTCAGCTTCTATTTTTTGCTTCTCACTTTTATTGGCTACGATCTCTTTCAGCCTTTCGGTCTGTGTCGCACCTGGCAGTACATTGTTTACCGTGATACCATATTCTCCCAGCTCATTGGCCATGGTCTTGGACCAGCTGGCTACCGCACCCCGTATGGTATTGCTTACTCCGAGGCCTTTGAGCGGTATTTTTACCGAGGTAGAGATGATATTGATGATACGCCCGTAACCATCCTTTTTCATGCCTTCCATCATCAGCGTGGTGAGGAGGTGATTACAGATCAGGTGATTATTGAATGCCGAGAGGAATTCGTCTTCTGTAGCATTGGTGATCTTGCCAGATGGCGGGCCACCTGTATTATTGACGAGTATGTGATAGGTCTTATTGGTCTTGAGCATATGGCGCTCCACTGCTGCACGTAGTTTCTCAGGGTTAGAGTAGTCTGCTACCAGGTAGTCGTGCCGCTGCTCGGCACCCGCGCTGAAGCTGAGGTCTATCAGCCCCTGCATCAGGGCAGTTTCGGTGCGGGCTACCAGCGTCACATTGGCACCGAGCCTGGCCAGCTCTGTAGCTACTGCCTTGCCTATGCCTTTGCTGCTGCCGGATACAAATGCATTCTTGCCTGAGAGATCGAGATTCATGGGATATAGATTTGAAAACTACCGTGGTAAAGTAAATAAAAAATCAGATGGCGATCCGCCGGATAGCAGATAGGTGCAAAAGTCATTCTTTTCTTCTGGCAGGATGTGTATTTTCACTTTACAAAAGCACACAGCCATGATCACACCTGCTTTCAACTTTAAGAAATGGATAGATGAGCACCGCCACCTGCTGAAGCCGCCGGTGATGAATCAGGTAGTGTACAAGGATAGCAAGGACTTCATCGTGATGGTAGTAGGCGGGCCCAACAAGCGCAAGGACTTTCACGTCAATGGTACAGAGGAGTTCTTCTACCAGCTGGAGGGCAATATAGTAGTGAAGACAGTGCAGGATGGCAAGATCGTAGATGTGCCGATAGGCGAGGGGGAGATATTTCTGCTGCCCGCCGGTACGCCTCACTCACCGCGCCGGACCGAGGGTAGTGTGGGGCTGGTGATGGAAGTGCCGCGCCCGGAGAGCCTGGAGGATGGCTTCCAGTGGTACTGCGAGAACTGCGGCAACCTGCTCTACGAGGCCAAAGTGCCCGTCAAAGACATCGTGAAAGACCTGCCTGTGGTCATGGATAAATTTTACGCTGACAAAAGCCTCTGCACCTGCCGGAAGTGTGGTAGTGTAATGGAAAAGCCGTAGCCCGTCTAAATCTTCCTAAAGGGGAGACTTGAACGTGAATCAATTCAGAGCGAAGGTTGCCTCCAGTTTGAAGAGCGGGATATTTACCTCAAATATCTCCTGGGTTGCTTTATTCTGAAAGAAGTAAGAGCCCTCCATCGTGCCAAATGGTGTGATGAGATTGCAGCCCGATACGTACTCATGCATATCTCCCTTGTAGAGCACAGGCTGGCGGCCTACTACTCCTTCGCCCTCTACTATCTCTACACCGCCTATACCGTTGGTGATGATCCACCGCCTGGAGAGTAGCTGTACGGTATGATCATTATGATTAGAGATGCTGATCTTGTAGGCAAACACAAAGCGATTCTCATCCGGTGCAGAGTGGCCATCCTGATACATCGTCTGCACGGAGACCTCTATACCTGCTGTGATTTCTGAGACCATGGCTGAGGGATTTATGCCCCGAAGTTATAAACGGAAACGATATCGCCAAGGGTTCTGCAAAAAAATAAACGCAACAGATATTGACATGCATCTATGCATGAAAGTCAATATAATACAGATGTGATTTTGCCTAGTGTGCAGGATGGGCCTCGGCTTTTTTCAGGAAGTTTGTGATCACATTCTTGACATTCATAAATGCGATGTCAAAATCATCATTCACCACTACCTTATCTGCCTTGTCTCTGTAGGACAGTTCTTGTTCTGCTTTCCTGATGCGCTTCTTGAGGCTATCCTTGCTCTCTGTATTGCGGTTCTCCAGGCGGCGGGCGAGTGTTTCTTTGTCTGGCGGCGCGATGAAGATCACCAGTGCATCATTGCCGTAGGCCTTCTTGATATTCTCAGCACCTTTCACATCCATGTCAAAGAGGGCTATCTTCCTCTGGCTCCAGATGCGCTCTATCTCACTGCGCAGGGTGCCGTAGTGCTGACCCGGATATACCTCCTCGTGCTCTACCAGGTCACCCCTCTGCACGCGCTGCTGAAATTCATTGTGCGTCACAAAGTAGTAGTCCTTGCCATCCATCTCGCCTTCGCGCCGCTCACGGGTCGTGAGAGATATACTGAAAGCCAGGTCTATGCGCTGCTTGATCAGTTTGCGCACGATGGTAGACTTGCCGGCACCTGACGGGGCGGTGATGACGATGATCTTTTTAGGAGGTACTACTACGTGAAAGTCGTGAGACATAAGGCTATGATTTGGAGCCGCTAATTTGATAAAAAAATCAGAGTATATTATTGATCTGCTCTTTGATCTTCTCGAGCTCGTCTTTCATATTGACCACCAGCTTCTGTATAGGGGCGTGGCTGGCCTTGGAGCCGAGTGTATTGATCTCGCGGCCTATCTCCTGAGAGATAAAGTTCAGCTTGCGGCCTTTCATGTCGTCCTTGCCGGCCATCACCTCGCGGTAGTACTCGCAGTGAGCCTTCAGGCGGGTCAGCTCCTCGGTGATATCGAGCTTCTCGATATAGTACACCAGCTCCTGCTCCAGACGGTTAGGGTCTATTTTGTCTTTGCCTACTGCAGCCTCTACACTGGTCTCCAGGCGGGACTTGATCTCGGCTACGCGCTCACGGTCCATAGCGCGTACTTCCTGAGCATATTTGTCTATGAGCGCTATACGCTGCAGCATATCATCGGCCAGTATCTTGCCCTCATCCGCGCGGAATCCATTTAACCCTTCCAGCGCCTGCATGATGGCTTTTTCTATGGCCTTCCATTCTTCTTCGTCAGACTCCTCGGCAGCGCTGGCCGCTATCTCCGGCAACTGCAGGATGGTAGATAGGAGTTCATTGGAGGGTGCCCCTACCTCATCGGCTATCTGGCGCAGCTCCTGATAGTAGGCCTTGATCACACGCTTATTGAGCAGTACCTCCGGGGTGTGGTCTTCTTTCTCTATCGTCACATAGACATCTACCTTGCCGCGCTGTAGCTTATCCTGTATCAGCGTGCGCAGGTTGTACTCCTGCTCCCGAAACTGGGTAGTGAATTTCAGGGAGAGATCGAGGCCTTTCTGGCTATTGAGAGAACGCACTTCGGCTATGATCGTCTTGTTTTTGAAGGCCACCTGGGCCTTGCCGAAGCCCGTCATGGAATACAGCATCGCAGATATTTTACGCAATATACAAATGATTATACTTTTGGGCTATGGCAAAAACGCTTCTATCCCTGCTCCTGGCGCTGATGGCACTCACTACTACAGCACAGGAGGCTATCGTCAATCAGGCTACCCTGCTCATAGCTGAAGGCAAATACAAAGACGCCGAAGGCTACCTGGACTCTATCCTGCACGGGGAGCCAAAGAATGTCACTGCCCTGATGATGAAGGGCAATGTGCTGCTGAACTATGCACTCATAGAGACACCGGCCCTGCATATCATCACTCCGGAAGATGAATCCATCCTCAGTCCTGACCTGGCCGGCCTGAGCGATAATGTGACCGTGGTACCACAGGCAGCTGCCCGGCAGATAGCCGGCCTGTGGCAACAGGGCATCGCTATAGACTCCTCGCGGCTGGACCTGCGCAAGGGCCTCTGCAGCCTTTACGCTATGGCGCTGATGCATGATGAGCTGATCGCCTACCTGCCTGTCATGAAGGCATACACACAGGATATAGGCGACAACTTTGCCTATACACTGGCGGACTATGCACGCCTGCAGCATGAGCGTGGAGATACCGCGGGGGCCTACCGTGTTTATCGCAGCGTGATGGCACTATACCCCAATGTGCAGGGGCTGAATTGTACCCTTGCCTCACTGTACTTCTCCTCGGGAGACCTGGCTAACGCTAAAACATATGCAGTGCGCGGCCTGTATAGCGCGGCTACTGATAGAGATGCCTGCGCTGATGCCCGCGACATCTATACCCTCATCGCACCCATAGACTCTGTACCTGCCATGCTGGCTGCCACCGAGCCTGATAGTGTATATGGAGATCATCTTTTCTACTCGGGCCTGTATAAATATGCCCACCATGACAATGCGTGGAAGAAAGACATCAACGGCTACCTTGATAAGTTTCAGGTGGCTGCTGATAGCAATCAGGTATTTGAGGCTGCACTATACCTGGCTACTGATCCGGAGTCAGACACGTATCACGGGCTGCTCTCCCTGCTTACCTATCATATAGGAGACTATGGTGCGCGGCTGGTCACTACCCGCCTGCGCCATGACTTCGCCGATAGTGTCCTGCCATTCGTCATAGAGGCGCAGGTACTGATCAACGATAAGCGGTACAAAGATGCGGCGACGCTTCTGGATGGCTACATGGCAAAGCACCGCCCCACTGCTGATGTGCGGCTATACTATGCCTACGCCTTATACCAATCTGCTGAGTATAAGCCATCGATCGCTGCGTGGTCTGCCTATATAGACCAGCAAAAGAGAGCCGGCGATACAGCGGATAGCACACTGGCTGTCCCTTATTACTATATAGGCCGCGCCTGCTGGCGCATGGGTGACAGGCAAAAGGCCGGAGACTACTTTGCTAAGATCCTGGCCGGCAAAGACGACTCAAAGTATGCTTACCTGGCTAAACTCTCTCTGGAGGCGCTGAAGTGATCAAAGGACTTCCCGGCCCTCTACCGGTGGTGTGGGCTGCGGCATTTTATCCTCCGGCACCTCCATCACGCCACCCGAGAGGATATACTTCATAGCGTGGGCTGAGCCTACATGCGGGAGTGTCCGCACCAGGTCTTTGTCTACCACATACAGGTTGCCGGTGAAGCCATACGAGTCCGGGCAGTAGACTGCTACCTTGTCCTTGATATCAAACTCATCCAGGTCATCCTGCGTGATGAAGCCCATGCGGTAGAGGCCTGTGGTCCTGCCCATCTCCATGATCACAGGGCGGTTGAACTTCTTCTTATTGCTGATAAAGGCGGAGATAAAGTCCTTGAAGGAGGAATAGATATCCTTGACCAGTGGGGTATGCTCCAGCAGGTTCTCTATGATCTCCATGAGCGGCCTGACGATCACCGTAGAGCCCAGGAAGCCTATCAGCGTGATGAACGCTACAAAAATGATGATCCCGATACCGGGAAAGCTGAAATGCAGGAAGCGCTGAAAGAGTGGTTTGGTATTGCTGTCAAAGAGGTCAAATATCTGATAGATGGCCCAGAAGGTGAAGAACGCCGGACCCACCAGCAGCAGGCCCTGCAGGAAATAGGAGCCCATGCGCCTACCCAGATTCTTTCTTTTCTCCCTCAGGTCTGTGATGCTGGTCATATATGCTGCAAAGGTACGTCAAAACAGATGCCACGGAAGTTTTTCCCTGCTTTTTCAGTAAGTTTGGAGGGATAGCCATCAAGTGAAGCTCTACCTCCCTATAGTCATGCTACTGGTGCTCGCGTCCGGCCTGCAGCCCGTGGGCGCGGCAGATGCGTCGGGCTCCTTTCGCGGGGGGCGGTGGGGTGTAGAGGCATCGTATCTGGTGGGCAAGATCTTCAAGCATAGCCCTAAAGTCAACCATGTACCGCATGAGTTGTCCCAGGGCTTTCAGATAGACGTGTATAAGAAGACCCTCGGTGAGCAGCCCTGGCACAAGCCGCTGAACTTTCCTGAGTTTGGCGGGACGCTGCTCTTTATTCGCTTTGGCGAGAACAAGATATTTGGCGATGTGATCGCTCTGATGGGCTATGGCAAGTTCTACATGTACCGGAGCAAGGTAGTAGACCTGTACACACGCGTAGGCGCCGGCTACGGCTATATCACAAAGAAGTACGACTACCTGACCAACCCTACCAATAACCTGATCAGCTCCAATATCAACCTGAGCGTACAGATCAAGATCGGAGCCGAGTGGAAGCTGACACCAAACGTGCAGCTTAGCTCCACCTTTGCCTTTGACCACCTGTCAAACTCAGCGGCCAACCTGCCCAACTATGGCGCTAATCTCCTGATGGGCTCCATAGGGATCAAAGCCATACCGATGGTCAAAGACCTGTACTATAACTGCGAGCGGCATCGCGACTTCCTGCACAATGAGATAGCCGCCATGTATGTGCTGGGCATACAGGAGACCTATGGCCTCAATGGTCCTAAGTTTCCCATTCATTCCGCTACGCTCACCTACGCCCGCTATACCAGTCCCGGCAATAAGGTCTTTGGCGGCTTCTGCTATGAGTATGTGCGGGCGGTGCATGACTTTCTCAACTACAATGAGATAACGACCCGCTACTCCCATACTATGGAGGCTACCACGGCCAGCTTTGTGGTGGGAGATGAGATCATGCTCGGGCGCGTGGGCATGTACTACTCTGCCGGTATCTATCTGTGGAAGGACTACGCTACGATCAACCCTATGTACTTCCGCCTCGGAGCCAATGTGTACTTTGCCCAGTTTGGCAGGAAGCATGCATTCAAGCTCTTTGGGGGCAACTATGTGAAGGCGCATACTTCGGTAGCTCAGTCCAATCAGTTCAGCCTGGGAGGCTCGGTAGCCTTTAGGTAGGGCTCTACCTGATCACCCTGGCCTGCAGTTTCACCAGCAGTTCTGACACATTCTTTTGCACGATGGCGTGGGCAGGGACTTCCTTACCCTTATAGATCCACATCAGGGCCAGCTGCTTATGAGCGGTGGCCAGCAGCAGGTACAGGGCCTGCTTCTCATGCCTGTATGCCTCGCGCAGCAGGCGCTTAGCACGGTTGCGGTCGGTGGCGTGTTTGAAGTACTTCTTTGGGACGCTGAAGGCTGCCTGAGCGGGGTAAAAGGTAGGCAGCGTACACTCCAAATAGACGAGGGTAAACCCGTTTTGTGAAACGGACTTACCCTCGCTAAATAGTTTATCCAGTAATACCTCACGGCTCAGCCGCTCCTCTTTGCCCAGAGACCGCGGCGCCGGGTGGCGTGCAGGATCATAAGGCACAGGACTGGCTGCGGCCGGGTTATTACTTGAGCCTTGTTTCGCTGGAGACAGTGAGCTTTTTGCGGCCCCTTGCCCTTCTGCGTGCAATGACTTTTCTTCCATTCTTAGTGCTCATTCTCTCTCTGAAGCCGTGCTTGTTGATCCTCTTGCGGCGGCTAGGCTGAAACGTTCTTTTCATCGCTTATGAAGTTATTGGTATTTTCCCAAAAGGGAGGCAAAACTACACATTTTTTCCACAAATCATAAGGGCGGGGGCTAAAAAGTTGGAATGAGGCTCATATAGAGGCGCTTATGTAGGGCAGGACTGGCCGGGAGGCAAGTTTTCCGACTGTGGAAAGAGTGGCGGGGACGAAGGGCGAGTGGCGGGGATTATACAGCCGCGGCAAGTTTTCCGACTGAGCGGGAGGAGGGGCAAGCCGGAGGCGGTGCCAGAGATGACACCCATAGGCGCTGATATACAGGGAGATAGATAGGGGTGGTGATGGCCTGGTGATTATATGGTGTGGCCACCCCTACCTATGCAGCTGACTGTCAATGGGCATCCAAGTAGCTGTAGGTCAATAATTTAAGTGGTGTTTGGTGAATAAATAGGAGGGCGGAAACGGTCAGTATTGGCTATGTTTGCAGGACTAAAAAAACACATCCTATGTCAGCAGCTACAGGCAATGCCTACGCCGAAAAATGGACGCTGGAGCGCACCCTCCGCACCCTCACCACGATAGACCAGCTCTCCCAGGACCCTACCTACCTCTACCTCGGCCAGGCGCTGAGCGCGGTGGGTACCTATGATGACGTGTGGCGCTACTGGCGCAGCAAATGGCGGCGGCGGGCAGAGATACTGGACCTGATGAAGCAGATCATGCAGCGCTTTGAGAGCCGCATCTTTGTGAAGATGGCCAATAAAGAGATACCCGAGCGCGTGGGGATGTTTGCGCTGCGGCACCACTATGGCTGGTGCCGGGAGAAGGAGGAAACGACACAAACCGTAGACCACAGCTATATAGACCAGGAGCCGGTGAGTGAGCCTACTCCCGCCGCTGATAGCCAACGTACTCCGCAGCAGCAGACTGCTACACCACCGGTAAAAGCAGAAGCGGCACCCTACGGCCCGATACATGATGCCGCCCGCTCGCGCCACATGCAGACCAAGTACAACCAGAAGCACCCCGACCAGCCACTGCGCGAGCCGCTACCCTACTATAAAGGCCTTCCTCCCAAAGACCTGCCAGCTATAAAGTTTGAGAATGGATATTTTTTGGGGAGGTGTGCGTGATAGTTGCGTTATAAACGCAAGGCAGAGGAATCACGCGTTTGGAAACGCGCGACAGAGGGGGAAGGTTCGTAGTCTCCCGCCGCAGGCCTTCCTTCGGACTACGAACAGCATTTTCTATTTTGGACTACGGAGAGCGGGCAGTTTAGTGCTCTATCGGGCACGGAACTAAGTTCCGCTAGAGTGGCGGAGTTAGAGGTTGAGATTTGTAATGCGATAAGACATTGCTAAGGTACTAACACCAAAATTAGCAGCTAATTGCCTCAAAGAATCGTCATCATCAAGATCGATACTTGCGCGTCTAATTTCTGCTACCAACATTTTATGAGGCATGAGTAGGGCGGCCGCGAATGAGTTGGCTTCCATTTCTTGAATATCCTCACCCGTACTTGATTTCCGATTTCTATAATGAACCGTTGGCCCTTTATCAATAAAGAGATCACTGGTGCCTCTGTGCAGAATAAAATGCCCGAGTTCATGTGCAATGGTAAAGCGCCTTCTTAAACTCCCATCTTGATAATTTACGCCTATTGTTCCAATACCGTTTTTTATCACAAGCAGCCCAGACACTCCTGTTCCTAAATCAGATTCTTTAACATTAAGATTGATCATAGATGGAATAGACTCAACCGGCACTGGAAAGCTTGTAATATCCAGCGACTCCAAAAATTTTTCTGCGATTACTTCAATTCTGTTTAGACGCATAAAAACAATTAAGCGACCTCAACGAATTCAGTAAGTTTCTGAATTGTATCCGAATTATTATCAGAAAAGCTGACAATCTGTTGCTCCCAGTCACCTTGCTCGAAAGAGCGGCCATTGAGACAACTAGTATTTAGAGGATCTAAAATTGCTGACACATCAACTTTTAAAATCTTACACATATGTAAAAGTAGATGTAAGGATGGTTTATGTCTGCCCTTTTCAATATTGATGATTGAGGCTCTGCTTAGACCCAAATTATCTGCGAAAACATCTTGCTTTATCTCAGCCTTTTCACGCAAATCTTTTATCCTAAAACCGAGAAATGTATATAGCAAGGCAACTTCTTGATCAGTCATATCGGGGATTTGGAATGGTTAAATATAGTCCACATTATTAATACGCGCAAGGTTTTAAAAAATTTAGACGTAAAGTTTTATAAAACTTTACTTTTTGATGAATTATTTTTATTATTGCGCCCAGAGACCTGAATTGTTTTACTTACAATAAAACGCAAGAAGGATATTATAGGAAATAAAAAACCCAATAATCTGTTACAGCAGATTATTGGGTTTCGATAAAGGATAAAAGTTTGGCCACTTTCCCCTCCGGCTTATCACCATAAGAGGGCATCCTTTTTTTAATTATCGGACTGCAAAGGTACATGTTTTTTGCGAAAGATGCAAGCTTTCTCCGGTAAACTGTAATGAAGTTACGGTTTTCATCTTCCCCAATACTTCATTATTACTAGGAAGAGATTACTAAGTCAAAAACAAAAAACATGGAAAAACATGTAAAGAGTGACGGCCTTAAGCCGTTTTTAAAGCTTATCATTAATGGTAAGGAATTTGAGCATAATGCTCAATATATCTCAGGAGCTGAAGTAAGGCAACTCGGAAAAATCCCTCTTGAGGATGAAATTTATTTAGCCATTGCGCGTCCCTGGGAGGATGAGGTAGTATCGGATCAGTCTAAAATTGATTTGGCCCGTCCTGAAATAGAACATTTCTTTTCCAAAAAGAAGCATGTAGAGTACTTAGTGACTATCAATGTCAATAAAGCTGACTATTCTATATCTAGGGGGACACACAATGTTGCTCAAATAAAGAGTCTTGCTAATGTGCCGCCTGCGTATGAATTAGAAGAGATCATCGACCATAAGTTTACTCCTTTGAAGGATAATGAAACTGTACTCATTAAGGGTGGAGAGATCTTCATTGCTCACGTGCGCGATGGTGCATCATCATAATATTTGAAGATGCTCTATTCACAAGATGAGTTAGACGAGCTAAAATTAATAGCCCCCGACTTGAGCATAGCTCAAGAGGGGGGCTATTCTTATATCCTCATCAAAAACTTACAATTACCCGAAGGCTGCAGACCCAATCAAGTAGACGCATTACTTTGCCCACGGCCTCACTCCGGCTATGAGTCCAGATTATTTTTTTCTGAAATGATAACGGGTTGCCCAATGAGGAATTGGAACAGCCAAATACGTGTACTAGAAAAGAATTGGTGTGCAATTTCTTGGCGTATTCAATCAAAATTAAGGTTAGCTGAGATTTTGATTCTTCATCTAAAACCATTTAGAAGTTCATGAAAAAACAGGCAAGTCTTATAAAAATTAGAATTCCTAAACTTTTGCATAACCAAATGTTGCAAGACTTAAGGCGACCACACTTACATGCGGCAGAAAGAATAGGTTTTTTATACACCACCTCAAAAATATGTTCTGACGGCAACATCTTGATTGTTGCCAAAGAATATGAACCTATTCCCGATGGTAACTACATTAGAGACAAAAGTGTTGGCGCTCGTATAGATTCGTCTTCAATACGTCATGTAATGCAGAGAATCTTTGATTCTAATGAGGGCTGTTTTCATGTTCATTTGCATGATCATTTTGGGGCGCCTGGACCAAGCTGGACTGATAAGAAATCACTACCCGCTGTTGTAGAGAGTTTTTCCAACTCGTCTGCAAAACAAGCAAATGGATTTTTGATTCTTAGCAAAGATTCGTTCTACGCTTCCTTAAAAAGCATGCAAGTGTCTTCATTTGCTTCCGCTGATTTAGTTTCAATTATCGGTTATCCTATGAGTTTTACTCATACATATAGAAAACTTAATGCGAAAAGGGAAACATTTGAGCGACAATCATTTTTAGGTAATCAGTCACAGATCAATTTTGAAAATGTGCGAATAGGAATTGTCGGATATGGTGGCGGGGGATCACACATTGGTCAACAACTGGCTCATTTAGGTTTTCAAAATGTTTTAGTTTTCGATGATGATTATATAGAAATTACGAATTTAAATAGGTTGGTCGGTGCGACTTTTAAAGACACTAAAAAAAGAACGTCTAAGGTTGATATAGCAAGTAGAGTGGCCAAAGCGATTTTGCCTAATACGAAATTGCAAACTAAAGGAAAGTGGCAAAATTATCCTGAGGATTTGCAACAATGTGATATTGTAGTAGGTTGCGTTGACACTTTTTTAGGCAGACAGGAATTAGAAGCAGAGTGCAGACGATATTCGATTCCCTATATCGATATAGGAATGGATGTCTTCGACGTCAATGGACAAGGACATCAGATGTCAGGGCAAGTGATTTTGTCTATGCCTGGAAGACCTTGCATGCAATGTTTAGGCTTTCTAACGGAGGAGAAATTGATGTTAGAAGCTAAGAAGTATGGAGATGTCGGGGGAAGGCCGCAGGTTGTTTGGCCTAACGCAATACTGGCTTCTACGGCGGTCGGCATTGTAGTTGATTTAATTACAGGATGGAGTAAGCAAAGTGACAAAACGGTATACCTATCTTATGATGGAAATAACTACTCTCTACAAGAGCATATAAGACTTAACTATATATCAAGCTCGTGTACGCATTATCCATTAAGTCAAGTTGGATTACCTGCATACATTAAGATTTAGATACCCTTCTCCGTCATTCTTACTTACCGCCCAAACACTCTTCTGTTTCCAAGTAACTTGAGACATTGAGGTAAATCCCCCGGCCTGCGGCCACCCCCTTATAAGGGGGAATGTCAGCCATGGGTGTTATTTGAGTACGATGTGCTCCCGAGATTATGCATGATCGCATAACATCAACCTAAGTTGAAGATTGCTTCAGTTTTTTATCTCGCTTATTTTTTATCGTTGAAAAAGCTTCGCAAAGGAGGCTGTGTAATA
The DNA here is from genome assembly GCA_964537475.1 of uncultured Chitinophagaceae bacterium. Lineage (GTDB taxonomy): Bacteria > Bacteroidota > Bacteroidia > Chitinophagales > LD1 > UBA1941. The sequence continues at coordinate 350,305 of CAZIBY010000004.1, forward strand.
AAAAAGCCCCACCGATCCGGTAGGGCTTTTGAATATTATGTAGTCAGTGATTATGAATTCATCGACACGAGGAACTCCTCATTGGTCTTGGTGCCGCGCATGTGCTGGAGGAGAAACTGCATAGCTTCTTCCGGCTTCATGTCTGCGATGTAGTTGCGGAGAACGTTCATGCGTGTGGTCACCTCGCGGCCCAGGAGAAGGTCATCCTTACGCGTGCTGGACGATACGATATCTATAGCTGGATAGATACGCTTGTTGGCCAGCTTGCGGTCCAGCGTGAGCTCCATGTTACCTGTACCCTTAAATTCCTCGAAGATCACTTCGTCCATCTTAGAGCCGGTCTCGATCAGCGCCGTAGCGATGATGGTCAGCGAGCCGCCATGCTCTATCTTGCGCGCAGCGCCGAAGAACTGCTTAGGCTTCTGCATCGCATTGGCCTCGACACCACCGGAGAGTACCTTGCCGGATGATGGCGCTACTGTATTGTGCGCACGGGCGAGACGGGTGATAGAGTCCAGCAGGATCACTACATCGTGGCCGCACTCTACCAGGCGCTTGGCTTTCTGCAGTACCACGCTAGATACCTTCACGTGCTTGTCCGCAGGCTCGTCAAAGGTAGAGGCGATGACCTCTGCGCGCACGCTGCGCTCCATGTCTGTCACCTCTTCCGGACGCTCATCTATGAGCAGTACGATGAGGTAGACCTCAGGGTGATTGGTAGCGATCGCGTTGGCTATGTCTTTCAGGATCGTGGTCTTACCTACCTTAGGCTGCGCTACGATCATGGCACGCTGGCCTTTGCCTATCGGCGTGAAGAGGTCTATGATACGGGTGCTGAGGCGGTCGTGTGTAGTAGTGAGGTTCAGCTTCTCCTCAGGGAAGAGCGGCGTGAGGTAGTCAAAGCCCACCCGGTCGCGGATATCCTCCGGCAGGCGGCCATTGATGGTATCTACCTTCAGCAGGGCAAAGTACTTCTCACCGACCTTAGGCGGGCGGATGTAGCCCTTCACCGTGTCTCCGGTCTTGAGGCCGAAGAGCTTGATCTGTGACGGAGATACGTAGATATCATCCGGGCTGGAGAGGTAGCAGTAGTCAGATGAGCGCAGGAAACCATAGCCATCCGGCATCATCTCCAGCACACCCTCGCCCTCTATGATCGCGTCAGTCTCTACGCTGAATATCTCCTGGCCCTGGCGGTTGCGCCAGTTCTGGTTTTGCTGGTTATTGTTTTGATTCTGGTTTTGGTGCTGGTGCTGCGGGCGCTCGCCTTGCTGCACTTCGCTGTTGCCCTCTACCTCCGGCTGTGCCTGCTGCTGGCCTTCGGCTGTCTGGCCTTCTGCCTCCGGTGTCGGCATCGCATTGGTCACCGGCAGCTCTGCCTGTGCCTTTGGCTTATGCTCCTGCTTATTGTGGTGTTGCTTTTTCTCGTGCTGTGCGTGTGGCTTGCGCTCTTCTTTTTTCTGAGGGGCCGGGGCCTTTACCTCTTCTGCTGCGGGTGCAGCGGCTTCTTCTTTTTTAGGTTCTTCGGCCGGGGCCTCTGCGGCTTCCGGCTTTTCACCTTTTACGGGTTTGCGGGTGCGCGGGCGGCGTGCTTTTTCTGATATGGGCTTATCGTCTACATCAGGAGCATCTGTGAGGGCCTGCGCGTCTAGTATTTTGTGGATCAGATCAGACTTTTCGAGCTTGGCAGCTCCCTTGATCTTCAGTTTGTCAGCTATCTCTGTGAGTTCCGGCAGGATCATCTCATTGAGCTGGAGAATGTCGTACATGCGTGTGTTTTATGTTTTTGGAAAGCCTTGCCGTACGTGGCAATGTATTGTTTGGGAATGATAACAAGTGAAAGAAAAACGGCACTTACGTGGGTGTCTTGGTCGCTTCGATATGTTTTAGGAAAAACGAATGCGCGTGAGTGCTTTGCGTATTGCGTCACAATATTAAATATTCTTTCTGAAACAGCCAAATGGCCCCTAAATCCCCAAAGGGGACTTAACAGCCGACCTCACCCATCAGCCCAGCCTACCGGCAGGCGTGAAGCACCTGATGTGTGAAATGTAGCACTAAGAAGAATGGAACAGCCTGCTAGGCACAGACGAGACCCCTATCCTCTGAAGGGGACTTTAACCGCCGTTCCTCCTTTGGCAGCCAGCGGTGAGGTGTGCTGTAAAAATTTATCTTTGCCGACCTAAACGCTGACGCGAATATGATAGAGATCAACATCATACGGACCCAACCGGACCAGGTCAAGAAGGCCCTGGCCAAGAAGCAATTTAAAGACTTGCACCTGGTAGATGAGCTGCTACAGGTAGATGAACAGCGCCGCAAAGTGCAGCAATCGCTCGAAGAGATACGTGGCAAAGAGAATATCCTGGCCAAAGAAATAGGGGAGCTATTCAAGTCGGGCAAGAAGGACGAAGCCGATCAGAAAAAGGCCGAAGTGACCGGCCTGAAGGAAGAGTCTGCCAAACTCAATGAGCAACTGACCAAACTGGAAAACGACCAGAGGGATATCCTCGTGAAGCTGCCTAATCTGCCGCACAGCTCGGTGCCGGAGGGCAAGACACCGGAGGACAATGAAGTGGTAAAGCAGGTGGGCGAAATACCTACCCTGCATGAGGGTGCGCTGCCGCACTGGGACATAGCAAAGAAGTACGACCTCTTTGACCTCGAGCTGGGTGTTAAGATCACGGGTGCAGGATTTCCGGTATATAAAGGCAAAGGAGCTAAACTGCAGCGTGCGCTCGTGAGCTTCTTTCTGGATCATGCCATAGAGGCGGGTTATGACGAGGTCATACCACCCTATGTGGTCAATAAGGACTCCGGCTTTGGCACCGGCCAGCTACCTGACAAGGAGGGCCAGATGTACCACTGCACGGAGGATGACTTTTACCTGATCCCTACTGCTGAGGTACCTGTGACCAATATCTACCGCGATGAGATCATAGACGAGAAGGCGCTGCCTAAAAAGAATACAGCCTACAGTCCTTGCTTCCGCCGCGAGGCCGGGAGCTATGGCAAGGATGTGCGTGGCCTCAATCGCCTCCACCAGTTTGAGAAAGTAGAGATCGTACAGATAGTACATCCTGACAAATCATATGACGTGCTGGAGGAGATGGTGAAGCACGTAGAAGTGCTGCTGCAGAAGCTGGAGCTGCCATACCGTATCCTGCGCCTCTGTGGCGGTGATATGGGCTTCGCCTCTGCGCTCACGTATGACTTTGAGGTATACAGCACCGCGCAGCAGCGCTGGCTGGAGGTGAGCTCCGTATCAAACTTTGAGACGTACCAGACCAATAGGCTCAAGGCGCGATTTCGCGATGAGAATAAGAAGGTACGCCTGGCCCACTCGCTGAATGGCAGTGCGCTGGCCCTGCCACGTATCGTAGCCTCACTGCTGGAAAACCACCAGACAAAAGATGGGGTGAGAATACCGGCAGCGCTAGTGCCGTACACTAAGTTTGACAAGATCGGATAGCCACTGCTACACCGACGGGGAAAGCATGTCCCAACAAGAAAAATCGCACTGGTCGGGATAACTTTTTATATCCTTCATACAAGGTATTTATTGTCTCAGAGCGGATATGACTGATCTATCTCGATACTGTTTAGCTCACTATCCATTTGATACTGCTTACGGCCGTTAGCACAAACCCTGCCAAACTTCTCTCCGTCACGTTGGAGCGCATGGCGCCCTGTTTTCCTGTGGGAAAGTAATGACACTAGCATGACTCTTGCAAGAACTAAAAGGAATACGTTTACGTTATATTATTATAAGTAAATCATCATGAAGTCAACCACCGCTATGAATGTCCTGCTGCTTGCTTTTTGTGCTACGTTGCTGGTGTTTGTATTCTTCAGCTCCCGCCTGACCGAGCTCAATAAGGTGCGCCAGGCACAGCTGGAGTCCACGAGCAGATAGGACATCGATCATCCAGTATTCAATCTCTTAGATGGGGGCTCTAAACGGCCCCCTTTTTTGTGGGCATAGGTATGAAGGCGCTGGTCCTTTTCTGATAGTCTTCGTATTCTTTATTGCCTTTGTATTTGCTCTCGAGCATGGTGACGCCGGAGACGCGGAGGAGCATGAAGGTAATGGTAGCCGGCCCGATCGCACGCAGTAGTATATCTATCACACCATCTGCAGATACGCAGCTCAAAAAAAAGATACCCCACCACATACTGGCCTCTCCAAAGTAATTTGGATGACGGGTATATTGCCATACACCGTACTTCATCACCTTGCCTTTATTAGCGGGGTCCTTTTTGAATTGAGCGAGCTGATGGTCTCCGACGGCCTCGAAGAAGAAGCCGATGAGCCAGATGGCGATAGCTACGGCAGCTATGACATAGTGGTACCAGTCATATACCTCATAGGTACTAGTGTGAGCCGCGATAGCGCTCAGCACAATAGGTGAAGCGATGATCACCAGCAAAACACCCTGTAGCATAAACACCTGGAAGAAAGATCGTATAAAAACACTATCGCCCCACTCTTGTCGCCATTTAGCATAGCGCCAATCTTCGGGTTTGTTCCAGTTGCGAACAGCGAGGTAGATGAATAAACGTAAACCCCAGATGGCTACCAGGGCAAGAAGGATGAAAAAGAAAATATCCAGATGCTCAGCAGGCTCTGTTACACTTCTTTTGACCTGATAGAAGTAATAGCTACAAACAGTAATCACTACGAAGCCCAGCGGCCACCCGATATCCGCTATGCCATTATTTTGGCGTATCACTGCAATAGTGAAGGCCCAGGTCTGAAAGATCAGAATAGCAGCCAGGCTAAACGCTAAAGCGACAAGAATGTAATAGTACATGGCGAAATGACGGGTTAAAACAACTTATCGTTACTGTCATCCAACAGTTTTGGTACAGGAATGTTTAGTCCTGCATCTTTGTTGATCTTCTCTATGCTGTACTTGCTGAGACGTGGGCTGTTTTTCTCCTCGTGGGTATGCATGAAGAAATAAACGGTGTCTACACCGGCATCGATCCATTTAGCGATGCGTTTAGACCACTCGTCCATGCGTTTGTAGTCTGTCGGGTCGCCGTCATTGCCTACATAGCGGATGAAGGCTGTGGGTGTGGTGAGGCGCATGTGCAATACATCGCGCCGGCCCGCGGTATCGGTGATCACAGTAGAGGCTTTCATCTGGCGCAGCATGTCCCAGCCTTCTTCCGCTTCTACTTTGTCCTGAAACCAATCCTGATGGCGAAACTCAACTGCTACTTTGAAATCCTTAGGCAGAAACTGTAGATACTTATGCAGGTTCTCAATGTTAGCTGCATTGGGTGCGAAGCGATCATCAAACTGCATGAAGCAGTGGCCCATCTTATCGCCGAAACCGGAGAAACTTTCGAGAATCGTCTCGGTGTCTTTCTCTACGTTCTTCAGCCTACGGATGTGTGTGACGATCTGCGGCATCTTGGGCGCAAAGCGGAAATTGTCATCCGCAAAGCTGGCCCACTTCTCCACCGTGCTCTTTGGGAAGACGCGGTAAAACATAGCGTTCAGCTCGATGCTGTTGAACTCCTTTACGTAAAACTTAAGGAAGTCTGCCTCTTTGGTTTTCTTGGGGTACAGTGAGCCAAGCCACTCCTTGCGGCCCCACTTGGCGCAGCCCGCATAGACGTGAGGTACGGCTTTCTTCTTCTTGAGTGATGCCAGCAGTTTCTCCGTACTCGCATGATCTGCGGGGAGTTTAAATTTTACCTTGCTCAGATCATCTACCTTTCCAAAATCCATATTGTATTATTTGTATTGTCTCTTATCTCAAGTCTATAGTCTCAAGTCTCAAAGAGCCTGCTCCAGGTCAGCTATGATATCCTGCACATCTTCTATACCTACAGACAGCCGCACCAGCCCGTCTGTGATGCCGAATTTCTCCCGCTGCTCCTTTGGCACAAAGTAGTGTGACATAGACGCAGGATGCTGGATCAGCGTGTCCGTCGTACCCAGAGATGCTGTCAGCTTGCAGAACTTCAGGCGCTTCATCAGTTGCTCGCCGGCTTTGTATCCTTTCTTCATCTCAAAGCTGATCACACCGCCATAGCGCTTCATTTGCTTCTTTGCCAGCTCATGGTCGGGGTGGGAGGGGAGGCCCAGATAGTTGACCTTGGAGATCGCTTTATGTTTGCTTAGCCACTCAGCTATAGCCATCGCATTGCTGCAGTGCTGCTCCATGCGCAGGCTCAGGGTTTTCATTCCCAGGTTTAGCAGCCACGCATCAAAGGGGGAGATGATAGACCCATGCAGTTTGCGTATCGTCCAGACATCTTTCTCTACAAATTTCACATCTGCCCCCGTCACCACGCCGCTCAGTCCTGTGCCGTGGCCATTCAGGTATTTGGTAGACGAGTGAATCACAAAGTCCACTCCATACGCGAGCGGCCGCTGCAGGTACGGAGAGGCGAAAGTATTATCCACGGCCATTTTCGCTTTATACTTATGCGCGAGTGCTGCGAGCGCTTTCAGGTCGTAGCAGTTGATAGTAGGGTTGGATGGCGACTCGGCGTAAAGCAGTTTGATCTTCTTATCCTTTTTGAAAATGGCCTCTACTTTATCCAGCTGATGCAGGTCCGCGTAGTACACTTTCAGGCTATACTGCTGTGCGATATGATTGACATAATCTATGGTAGTACCGTAGATATTGCCCTGCACGAGCAGCGAGTCACCGGGCTTCACTATCGACTGGAAGACTGCAGAGATAGCCGCCATACCGGATGAAAATAGCAGCGACTTGCAATCGGCCTTCGTGCCGTATGACTCCAGCTCCTCTATCTTGCGCTCTGCCAGCTCCGCATTGGGGTGGCTCCAGCGCGAGTAGATGTAGGCTTTCTCTTTGCCTTTGAAAACCTCCTGCGCCTTCTCCGGCGACTCGTAGATATAGGTAGACGAGAGATACAGCGGCGCCGTGTGCGGCATTACATATTCACCTACCGGCGCATTGTCTTGTGCTGTCAGTGATGCAAACTTTAGATCTTTCTTACCTTTACTCATAGCGCTATTGAAACTTGAATCTATTACCTAAAAGCAACCGCAATGTACACCTTAATCGATCATCTCGGCTATACAGTATGGGCTACTACCAAATTATCACAAATATTGGAAAAGGCCGACGAGTCACTGCTGCGGAGGCCTACGCCGAGCAGCTTCCCCAGCATAGAGAAAACCATCCTGCATATCTGGGATGCAGAGATAGCCTGGCTCAAGCGGCTACATGGCATCAGCATCACCGAGTGGCCGTCAAAGAATTTTGCAGGAGATAAGCAGGCGCTCCTGGCAGGCTGGCTGCAGAGCGGCGTAGAGTTTAAAACATATATAGAAGCTCAGGGACCAGCTTATTTGCAGCAGCAGATAGACTACAGGAATACTGCCGGCAAGCCATTCTCCAATACCGTGGAGGAGATCATCTACCATGTGGTGAACCACGGTACCTTTCACCGGGGCCAGATAGTGACCATGCTACGCGCCGGAGGCTGGGCAGAAAAGCCCGAAAATGAGGTCCTGACCAGCACAGACCTGATCACCTATCTGAGAGAAACGCGCTGAAGCTTAATACCCCGGTGCCGCCCGCTTCATGGCCTTGCTACCCTTTACGATCTTGACGATACCGGATATCAGCAGGGGTGTGCCCACCAGCAGGGCCAGTCCGCCACCACCTACCTCGCCGCCATGCTCTACATAGTCGCCTATCGGGGTATTATCTCCCTTGATATCGCGCTTCAGGGCAGGCACGCCCACGGCCAGGAGCGCCGAGCCGCCGGCTGCAAAGACCGCCCCTATCACCGTGAGGGCTATGCCTCCGTTCCGCTGCCTGCGTCCGAATTTATACTCTGAGCTATTATAGTTAGTTGATCTTGCACTGGAGTCTGCCATACGCACCATGCTTAGATTAGCAGGTGCATTCATAGCCAAGACAGGCTCGTGATGATCTCTAAAAAGAATGGAACGCTGCCCCGTCTGAGCAAATGCCACAGACACCATACAGAGCAATAAACTGAGAAAGAATAGCCGCTTCATGACACATCATTTTACAATGTGTCATACAAAGCGCAAGCCACAAAAACTGTGTAATAAGTTGCATCCAGCCCAAAGGGGCGTAACGTATGTAGCGACGGGCAAAGCCCCTGACGGCTACACCCGCTCCAGCTTGATCTGCTTGGCTCCCTTGATACGGATGGGCACCATTTCTTCCTCCACGTTGGTCAGCTCCAGGCCAAAGTCTTCCGGTGTGGAGAGGCTGATAGATTTGATGAGGCGGTAAAACTTCACCACAAACTGCTCAAACGGTGTCAGCGCGTCATCTATTGCCACCCGCGTATTGAGGATGATAAACTTGAAGTCTGCCGGCATGTTGTACTTGCGCAGCGATGGATAGTGAGACAGCTCATCTACCTCGCCACTGGCCACCATCTCCTCCACTATCTTTTTGAACATCAGGTTGACCTTGTGCTCCACCTTAAATCCAAAAGACAGCTTCACAAAGAAGCAACGACGCGGTATGATCGTGTCTACCCCGTAGGTGATACCATACGGCTCATTGGTGATATCTACGTGTACAAACCAGTAGATATCTGCCCGCTTAGGCCGCTTGCGGAAGATGGAGTACACGATATTGGAATCTATGTGGCTCTTGTCATTGGCCATGCTCAGGTACACCAGGTTATTGGCCTCTTTGGCTATAGACTCATCCTTCATCAGGTCCTTGAGCGGGGCCACGTAGTCCTTCACCTCTACAAACTCCGTATGTTTCTTGCGCAGCAGGCGTGCCTGATAGAAGATATACATCACTCCAAACAGCACCACTGCTATGAGGAAGGTGAACCAGCCCCCGTGCGGGAATTTCTCCAGGTTAGACACGAAGAAGGCGCCCTCTACAGTATAGAGGAATACGGCCAACCCCACTACCCAGATCATCGGTTTGCGCTGGATATATTTCAGGTAGACGAGCAGCGCTGTGGTCATGAGCATATTCAGCATGATGGCCAGGCCGTAGGCCGCATCCATCTTGGCCGACTCCTGGAAGATGAATACCACCGCCACACAGCCGAAGAACAGGAACCAGTTGATAAACGGGATGTACATCTGCCCCTGGTGCTGCGTAGGGTAGATCACCTTCAGGTTTGGCCAGAGGCGCAGTTTCATGGCTTCATTCACCAGGGTGAAGCAGCCCGTGATCAATGCCTGCGATGCGATGATAGCAGCCATGGTAGCTACCGCCACGCCTATCGGCAGAAACCACTTAGGCATCATATCATAGAAAGGCGACCCCGTAGAGCAGCCGTGGTCCATGCAGCCCAGCAGGTAGGCGGACTGGCCAAAGTAATTGAGCAGGAGGCAGCCCAGTACAAAGGCCCAGCTCACGCGGATGTTCAGCTTGCCGCAGTGGCCCAGGTCAGAGTACAGCGCCTCACCACCCGTAGTGCAGAGGAAGACGGCCCCCAGCAGCCAGAAGCCACCCGGATATACCGTGAGCAGATGGATAGCCCAGTAGGGGTTCAGCGCTTTGAGCACCACCGGATTTTTGATGATCTCTATGATGCCCAGCGAGCCGATCATGATAAACCAGATGGTCATGACCGGGCCGAAGATGCCACCCACCACGCGGGTGCCAAACTGCTGGAAGACGAACAGGCCTATCAGGATAGCGATCACGATAGGCACTACGGTAGTGATGTTAGGATTGATCAGGCGGAGGCCCTCTACGGCAGAGGAGATAGAGATAGGCGGGGTGATAAAGCCGTCTGCTATCAGGCTCGCACAGCCTATCAGAGCCGGGAAGATGGTCCACTGCACCTTGTAGCGGCGCACGAGGGCATAGAGTGCAAAGATCCCGCCCTCACCACGGTTGTCAGCGTCGAGCGCGAGGTACACATACTTGAAGGTGGTCACGATCATCAGCGTCCAGAAGACGCACGACACTCCGCCGAAGATCAGCTCCTGCGTGAGGTGGCGGTCATGTATGATGGCACTGAGAACGTATATGGGTGAGGTACCGATATCTCCGAAGATGATGCCCAGAGTGATCAGTACACCTGCAGCACTTAGTTTGTGCAGGTCATTATGGTCTGACATGTATAGCTCCTATAGTAAATGAACAATACGGGGGATTTAAGACATAGCCGCCGGAACGACACTCATAGCTATACATCAGGCGGTGTTAATTTTGGTTACACAAAGTTAAAACCTATTTGGGCAGACTATAAAGCTTTGGGGCAAAAATATTTACCACCGCACGCAGTGGCAGTTTTTCGGTTTACCGTTAGTACGTATATAATCTTTGTAGAATATGGCGAAGCGCGGCAGGTCGTCGGCATTGATCCAGTCTACCCCGGCGTCCAGCAGGGTGCGCCAGACATGCTCATCCTGCGGCGCGGCGTAGAAGCGTATCTGCCGCCCGTGATCGTGTGCGGTCTTCACGAGGGCATCCAGCCGTGCGCGCTGCTTCCCGGGCATCGTCCCATGCCCCCGCCAGGAGAAGTGGCTGCCGTACGGATCACTGACGCGCTCTATGACGTGCGGCGGCAGGCTGTCTGCAGACTGGCTGATGTCAGCATCTGCGGTGATGTATAGCTCCCGGTCGGTGCGCAGGCTGCGCCACGGCCTGTTGCCCGTGATCAGCAGCTTGATAGGCCCGCCGCGGCCCAGCCGGTCGGCCAGGATGGGCTTGTACCGCTCTATCAGCTCCTTCAGCACCACATAGCAGGCCTCGGGGTCATTTTTAAACTCGACCATAAAGATGGTGGGGGTAGTATCTCCCGGATACACCTGCCCGTGATTGGCCTGTATGCGCTCTTGTATAGGGCGCAGGTACAGCTCCTCTATGTCCTTTTTGCCGCTATCCAGCGCCAGCCCGTTGTGGTCTACTATCAGCTTGCCCCGGTGCAGCCATACATCTATCTCTATAGACTTATACCCGTACTGCAGCGCATCGTAGAGCGGATGCTCATGCGTGTAGTCATTGTGCGAGTGGCCGCTCTCCAGTACGGTGACCGGAGCGACAGACTGCGCAGATACCATCGCTGCCACTGCCAGCAGCAAACAAGTCATGATCTTTCTCATACCGGCAAATATAAGAGAAGTGGGTTGCGGGAAGGTTAAAGGTTATGAAGCCCCCCTTTATGGCCACATTGTACCAGGTAAGGCAAATCTTAAAACTGTACACCAAAGAGCAATGAGATAAAATGAGTGTCGGTAGTATAAGTATGGTTTATTTGTATCGTATTGTTTCCTGATTCATCGGTGTATTGTAATTGTCCAGAATAACTAAGGTGTTGTATTTTGTATCCAAGACTACAGTGGAGCGCAACGGACTTGGAAACAAATCCTCGGACTCCGAATTAATACCGCCCGCTCGCGCCATATGCAGACAAAGTACAACCAGAAGCACACCGACCAGCCGCTGCGCGAGCCGCTACCTTACTACAAGGGCCTGCCTCCCAAAGACCTGCCGGCTATAAAGTTTGAGAATGGCTATTTTTTGGGGAGGTGTGCGTGATCGTTGCGTTGTAAACGCAAGGCAGAAGAGTCACGCGTTTGGAAACGCGCGACTGAAGGGGAAGGTTCGTAGTCTCCCGCCGCAGGCCTTCCTTCGGACTACGAACAGCTTTTTTTATTTTGGACTACGGAGAGCGGGGAGGTACCCAAAAATACCTTATTGAGGCAGTTAATAATGGAATAGAAAATACACATGGCAAACAGTAAGTACCATACATTGATTTTGACTTTCATAGTAGTGTTTTCTTTCACCTCCAATGAAGTACTATCGCAAATACCTCCTCTTTTTGATATACAAACATTTACCGGTGATTACCACACTTTCATAGTAGCCATTAACAACAATGATACTTTAGCCATACGAAGTCTCGTTAAGGATAATAGACTTGATCCCAATTTTATTGAGCCGCGAAATGGAATTTCTCTTCTATGGTGGGCTCTTGCCAATAAAAAGCTTTTATCATGCAAATCACTATTGAATGTGGGGGCAAATCCTAATTTGTTAGATAGCAATTTGAATATACCGGTCGTTACCCGTGCAGCATCAATAAGTGAAAATTCCGACTATTTGCGATTGATGCTCGAGCACGGTGGCAATCCCAATCTGGTATCAATGCGAAAAAGCAATGAAGAAATCTCTTATGCGTATGCATCGCCTCTTTGCGCCGCGGCTACGGCTAGTTTAGAAAACGTTAAGCTGCTAATATCTTATGGCGCAGACGTTGATTTGAGTCCGTTTCAAGAAGCCCTGCCGCTGACTAATGCACTGATTACTAAAAAAATTGACGTCGCTCAATTTTTGATAATAAATGCAAAGGCTGATGTAAAAAGGGTATACATTGTGAATATTGATAAAGACACTTTAAATGTGTGTGACTTATTAAGAGAATGCGTATTTAAACTGGATTCGAAGGAATATCACACCAAAATGGAAATTGTAAATTATATAAAACATATAGGATTTGATTATCGGTCTTCTCGCATTCCTAGGCATTTACGCGCAAAATTCCCAAAGGACTATCTTGAAAAATATTGATTTATAAGTAAGGGGAGGTGTGCGTGATAGTTGCGTTGTAAACGCAAGGCAGAAGAGTCACGCGTTCGGAAACGCGCGACAGAGGGGACTAAGTTTCGCGCCAGTGAGTAGCGGCTATGTTACTTGCACTATACCGAGAAGAGAAAATGCAGCAAAACCCCAAAAAGTAAAACATGAATATGAAGATTGTAGCGATTCTGATACTAATGCTAGTAACTGAAAGTTGTAATCAGAAAAGTAAAATACCAGGAAGCCACGTTAATTCTTGTGATAACTCAAAAGGAAATTTGTTTAATCAGTATCTGGAGTCATTTCAGGATTATAATCTTGACTCTATAGATACCAGAGAAATTACACATTTGCTTTTTTTACATCTAAAAACCGGATTGGGACAAAACTCAAGTATCCTCAAAGATTCTATGGTGATGAACTATCTATGTGATGCGATAAATTTTGATTGCATCTATAGAGACTTGGGTAATGATAGTACCACGAATCGTAAATATTATTCAGCTTTCGCCAAACAAAAAAAAAGTAAGTACTATAAGTTAATTTACCGAATAGGGTACGAAGATGAAATGCACGATTCAGAGATTTTTATGGCGACATATGATCTTGAAGGTCATAGACTCGCAAAGTTATATATTGGTAACGATTTGGCCAATTGCTATAGAGATTCTATGGTTACCAGGTTGAAAGGTGATTCAATTTATATTGTTCATAGGACTATTGCATCTAACATTAGAAGAGCTATAATAACTTCGTATATAAATGAAATTTATCTCATTGATGAGATTGGCAATATTAAAATTATCTCTCGTAGGAACAACTATACTTCAATAAAGCAATAAATTTTACTGCCTCCCTGCAATAGTCAGCATTTGTAACGCGGATTCCCAAGCCTCGCGATTGTCCCCCCTCTACCTCGTCACAGAGGAGGACTAGAGGGCTGCACAACACTTGGAGTAGTAGGAGGAGATTATTCATTCTCCAGTGATATTTTACCCAAATGAATGTCTTTTGCTAGCCTGAAAAAATGCTTCCAGTCGTAGGGATTATTAATGCCTTCAATGCTTTTGATAGGTCTGTGTCGAAGTTTTGATAATGATGACTGATGAGACAATACGATGCCTTTATTGGGATATACCCGAAATGTATCGTTTAAAAAGAAAAGCCCCTTTTGGGGACGAATGTCTTTACTATACATTATTCCGAGGTCCAGGCTGTCATAGCTCAGATCAATCGTTTCAACAACAGGTTTATAGCAGTATGCCTCTACATAAATTGAAGCGGTAGCCGTTTTGCGCATTTTAAAGACGTCTTCGTCATATGTTTCAAGATGATCGACGGGCTGCAAGAGTATCGTATCAGTACTAATGACATTATAAAATGTGTAGGAATCAGGATTTACAATTTTAAGAATGCAGAAGCTATCAGATCGCGAGGTGCTTGTGTCGATATTGCTTAGCCAGATTCGGTCTGACCCGCATTCACTCTGTATTATTAATGTTTTATCTGGCAACTCTCTCCATCTCCCTTGGGAATACAATGTTGATTCACTTCCATGATAGTATGCTTCAAAAGCCCCTCCTGATTTTAAATTTACTGTTTGTATGCTATACGATTTTTTTGACATTATCAGATACTTGCCTCCATCAAATGGGGAACAGCCTAATAATAAAATTGAGCATAGCATTACTAATAAAGGTGTATATCTCATTTGTTTCACCCATGGTCGATGTTATCACCAAACCATGCGCCTAGCTCTAATGTAGCACAAAGTTCGCTTTCTCATCTGCAGGTGATTTATAAGTTAGGGGCAGTATGCGTCTGGGGAGTTTAGCGCTCTATCGGGCACGGAACTAAGTTTCGCGTCAGTGGGTGCTATCTGCCGGCACTACAAGTGCCTCTAGTAGCTACTTCCGGAGTACAACTCCGGAATGGCGGGGATTGCTTCAGCTTTTATCTCGCTTATTTTTTATTGTTGGAAAAAGCTTAGCCGGGAGGCTATCAAATATTCTGTAGTCAGTGATTCAGGTTCGCATAGCGGCAGGACGTACATCCGTACCAGCACGGATGTTCTCGGTCCGGGTATTGGCGTATTTTGGAGGCACGATCACATAAATTATACTCCAATGAAAAAGCTACTTCTCCTCGCCATGATCACCGGGCTCATAGCCGGCGGCTGCTCCAAGGTCAAGGACATCCTCACCGTGAAGGCGATCTACAATGCATCTTCCTTCACAGAGACGAGCTGCGACCAGATGTCGGGCCTCAAGTCTCAGAACTCCCTGAATCCTGTAGACGTGACCTTTACCAATCACAGCAAGCGTACCCTGCATATCAACTGGCTGGACTACAGCGGCAGCGAGGTCAGCTACAAGGACCTGGCAGACGGCGAGTCATGGACCGTACCCACCTACCTGACCCACGCCTGGGTGATCCGCAAAACGGACAATGCCTGCTCTACCATCCTGATCCCCAAGGCAGGCGCCGCCCGTACTGAGACCGTCTCCTTTGGCGAGTAGTATGGGGCCGGAGGGGAGTATCATATGAATACCTGCCCCGCAGTACCGGGGCGGGGGTGCAAACGCGGCTCCCGCATAAATGTCCTGCCACGCTTGCACTTTTCCACATTTTGTGTATCTTTGCAATCCTTTTTTGGAAAACGCCCCTGAACAAGGGGCGGGGTGACTAAACATACTGGCTGTGAAGAATCTGAGGGAATTTCAGATCCCATACGTGGGGTTGAGGCTTGGGGTACATGAGTTTCAGTACCAGATCGACGCCGGGTTTTTCAGGCATTTTGAGGAGTCGCCCATCTCCGACTGCGCTGTCAAGGTGCGGCTGGAGTTCGAAAAAGCAGAGACGCTCTTTACTTTGAGATTTTATATAGACGGTACGGTCCGTGTGGCCTGCGATACCTGTCTGGAGCCGTTTGACAAGGAGATATTTGGAGATTTCCAATGCCTGGTCAAATTTTCAGACGAGCTGAGCAAGGGGACGAATGACGATGATGAGATCATCTACATCTCCCGCGATGAGAGCCACATAGACATCTCGCACCTGGTATATGAATACATCATCCTCTGCCTGCCTATGCAGCTGCAGGGCTGCAAGGAGCCGGGTACGGACCCGCGCTGCAATCAGGATGTGATCAAAAGGCTAAAGAAAAGTCCGCTCAATGAGCCGGGCGAGGTAGACCCCCGCTGGGCAGAGTTGAATAAGTTGAAGTTCAATAAAGATTAAATAAAAAGATAAAATAACGCGTCATGCCACATCCTAAACACAGGATCTCCAAGCAGAGAAGAGATAAGAGAAGGACCCACTACAAGTCTGAGGCTCCTACTACATCTGTAGATACACTGAGCGGCGAGTCTCACCTGCGCCACCGTGCACACTGGAGCGAAGACAAACTGATCTATCGTGGCAAAGTGCTCGTAGACAAGTCTGGTAACTAAGATCCACCAGCACCACTCGGTTTATAATATACCTGACCCCTCACGGCCCGGCCACTGAGGGGTTTTGTGTTTGTGGTTATTGATGATGTATTGTTATTTGTATCTGTTTGAATGTCAATCATAAAGGATTGCTTCTACAGTCGGAAAACTTGCTTCTATTGAGCTCATAGGATAGGTCGCGACCTATCCCTACTCAAATCGACCTCGCCTGTAGGACCATCACCCGACCCTCGTCCTCCGGCCCTCGGCACTTGCTATATAGTCGGAAAACTTGCCTCCGTACCCGTCGAACCATCGGAGCCTGCCGCCTGTTTATGGTACGGGTCTTGTACGACCTCCTCTAAACCATACAATATGAAGCTCCTCTGGGTCTATCTCATCGCTACTGCCATCTTCTTTGCCATAGACATGGTCTGGATCGGCTTTGTAGCGCGCTCATTCTATAAGGAAAAGCTCGGCTACCTGCTGGCTGAGCAGCCGCGGTGGGCGGCAGCTATCATCTTCTACCTCATCTACATAGGGGGCATCCTTTTCTTTGCTGTGGTGCCGGCCCTGCGTGAGCAGGTATGGACTACCGCCCTGGTGAATGGCGCCGTGCTCGGCCTGCTCTGCTATGCCACCTATGACCTGACCAATCTGGCCACCGTAGCCCGCTTCCCGGTAGTGGTGGTCATCGTAGATATCCTCTGGGGCATCTTCCTCACGGCAGCGGTATCGACCATCACCTTCCTCATAGGCTCCCGCATTGGATAAGGAAGACAGCCATCCGGTCTACCACACCTCTGCAGGTCTCGCTATATTTGACACGTGCATGCACCCTATCGCCTTATGACCACACACCTCCGCAGCCTGCTATGCCTGTGCCTGCTGGTGGGTGCTGTAGCCTCTTATGCTCAGGACCTCAAGAACATCCGAGGCCAGGTAGTAGACCGCGACTCAAAGTTTCCCATCACCGGTGCCAATGTCTATGTACTGGGCTCCAACCCGCCTATCGGGGCCCAGACTGATAGCAGTGGCTACTTCACCCTGGCGGGTGTGCCGCTGGGGCGCGTCTCACTCAGGGTATCATACATAGGGTATAAGGACGGCGGAGCCAACGACATCCTGGTGATAGCCGGCAAGGAGAACCAGCTCACGATTGAGCTGGAGGAGAAGGTCTCTGAGCTCAAAGAGGTACAGGTCACTGACAAGGTCAGCAAGGGCGCTGCCAAAAATGAGTTTGCTACCGTGAGTGCGCGCTCCTTTGATGTGGAGCAGACCAGCCGCTTCAGTGGTAGCAGGAATGACCCCGCGCGTATGGCGTCAAACTTCGCCGGTGTGAGTGGCGCCAATGACGCCCGCAACGACATCATCATCCGTGGCAACTCGCCTATGGGCCTGCTCTGGCGGCTGGATGGTGTAGACATACCTAGCCCCAATCACTTTGCCAGCTTTGGCAGCACGGGCGGCCCGGTGAGCATGCTCAATAACAATACCCTTGCCCGCAGCGACTTCTTCACCTCTGCCTTCCCAGCCGAATACGGCAATGCGACCTCCGGTGTCTTTGACCTGAAGATGCGCAACGGCAATAAGGATAAGTATGAGTTTCTCGGGCAGATAGGCTTCAATGGTATAGAGCTGGGCGCCGAGGGCCCCTTTGCAAAGAAGAAGAGCAAGGCCTCCTGGCTGATCAACTATCGCTACTCTACACTTGGCTTCTTCAAACTACTGGGGGCTAACTTCGGCACCGGTACAGCCACACCTGAGTATCAGGATCTATCCTTCAAGGTCAATGTACCTACGAAGAAAGCCGGCACATTCAGCCTCTTCGGGCTCGGAGGCCTGAGCAGTATAGACCTGCTAGGCTCTAAGCTGGACCTCAAGAGCACCAACAACCTCTACGGCAACGAGAACCAGAATATCTATAACCGTGTCAGGACAGGAGTCATAGGCTTCTCTCACACCTACTTCATCACGCCGCGGTCCTTCTTCCGCTGGACCATCGCCGCCTCGCATCAGCGCCAGATAGCCAATATAGACACCATCAATATCGTAGACCGGTCTATCATCACCTCCTATGATCGTGTCACACTACGGCAGAATAAGTACAGTGCGCACCTGATGTATAGCAATAAGCTTAACGCACGCAATACACTTGTAGCAGGCTTGATCAGTAATGTATATGATGTAAAGTTCTCTGATAGCCTGTCTGTGTATGGTCACTTCTATCCGCTCAAGTATGGTACAGGCTACAGTGATCTGATGGAGGCCTACCTGACATGGCAGCATAAATTTGGTGATCGCCTGGTGCTCAATGCGGGTGTACACTCGCAGTACTTCACGCTGAGCAATAGTATCTCAGCAGAGCCTCGCCTCGGGCTCAAGTACCAGATCAACGAGCGGCAATACCTGAGCCTGGGCTATGGCCTGCACAATGGCATACAGCCGCTGCCCACCTACTACAACTATGACACCAGCGCAGCCAGTAGTGGCCGGCCTACAAATCTGCACATGGGCTTCACCCGCAGCAATCACGTAGTACTGGGCTATGATCTCGTCTTCTTCAAAGACTTTCACCTCAAGACAGAAGCCTACTTCCAGTACCTGGACAATGTACCGGTAGAGCAGCAGAGCAGCAGCTTCAGTATGCTCAATGCAGGGGCAGCTTTCAATACACCCAATAACACCTTCCTCGTGAATAGGGGAGTGGGCCGCAACTATGGCCTGGAGCTGACCATGGAGAAGTTCTTTAGCAAGGGTTATTACTTCCTCGTCACAGCATCGCTCTTTGACTCAAAGTACAGAGGCAGTGATGGTGTCTGGCGCAATACAGCCTTCAACGGACACTATGTGGTCAATACGCTGGGGGGCTATGAGTACCGCTTTGGTGGCAAGAAGGGGGTGAAGCGCCACGTGATAGCTGTGGATGGTAAATTCACAGTAGCAGGAGGCCGCTACTATACACCCGTAGATGTGGTACAGAGCCAGCTACAAGGCCATGAGGTGGATATAGATGCACAGGCGTTTTCCCTGGAGTATCCCATCTACTACCGGCTGGACCTCAAGATCAGCTATCGCATCAGCCTGCGCCGTATCACGCACGAGTTCTCCTTTGACGTGCAGAATGTGACCAACCACAAGAATGTCTTTATCAAGCTATATGATACCCGCACCAATAGCCTCGTGACCCAATATCAGCAGGGGCTCTTCCCTTTGCCCCAATACAGGATATTATTTTAACCTTTTATCACACCATTTTTATGATCATGACAATGGCTGAAAAGGTAAGTATCTGACTCCTGTTACTGCCATGGTGATGCGCGTCAAAGCCTCATAAGACAAAATAGACCACCTAATGAATAGGTAAGTAAGTTTGATTTACAACTTATTTCTATAAATGACAGTCTTATCTTTGGTTTCAGAATCATAAATACCAATACTATGAAAAAGCTCGCTACGCTGCTACTGATCATGATCTGCTGTATCGGATGGACAAAGGCCCAGACATCTTTGTACTTTGATCCTTCCTTTTTTGGGACATGCACTGGCGCCACTAATTCCATCACACCGCATGTAGGTACAGTGCCTGGCCTCTCTCCACCAGATAGCTCTTTCCCATGCCTGCCGGTAGGGCAGATGGTGCATGATACACTCTACTTCAAAAACTATTCTACCTTCTCCGGTCTTACGGTGAATAGTATCAAGTTTGATTCTATCTACCTACCTACTGGCCTGTGCTGGAGTACGAATAAAGCCAATAATACTTTTGCGACAGGAGAGGACGGTGTACTCTTCATATCAGGCACTCCTACCGGGGCCTATGGCAACTATAAGCTGAGGATAATAGCAGATTTTGATATTAATGCCATCGGGGCACTAAACAATGTGGACCTGGAGGCAATAGCACATGTGCGCTACCATATGCGCCTCGTGTGCGGTAGCAATCCATGCCTGACCCTCAATCCGGCAGACACTGTCAATGTTTTCACAGCAGACAACCGTACCTGTGGCACCCCGCCACCGCTCACAGCCAGTATATCTCCATCGGGACCTGATACGATATGCACAGGAGATACGATGCAGCTGCTGGCCAATTATGGCGTAAACTACAGGTACCTGTGGTCTACCGGAGACACTACGAGATCTATCTTCATCACTGGTGCAGGCAGCTATACAGTGACAGTGAGCGATGGCAGCTCCTCTCTGGCATCTGCGCCTACCCAGATCATAGCTAATAGCAACTGCCCTGTCTATGCTACTATCTCTCCCGCAGGTCCTATCACTATTTGCAATGGTAGCTCACAGAGTTTGTACGCTGCTACCGGCAATGGCTATACCTACCAATGGAGCACTGGCCAGACAGCATCGGCCATCACAGTATCCAGTGGTGGAGTATACAGAGTCACAGTGACGCGCGGTGCAGTATCAGCAGTAGATTCCGTTGTTGTATCTGTCAGCTCTGTATGCAATGTCTCTTATTATGATCCTACCTTTTTCGGCTCGTGTGCTGCCAGTACTAATACGGTGGCGTCAGTACCTCAGTCCGCTCCCGGCATGTATCCACCAGATAGCCAGCTGCCGTGCATGAGTGCCGGTGGCCGTATGTATGATACCATTTATTTCAAAAACTATACGACCTTCTCTGGCTTTGCTTTGAATAACGTCAAGTTTGATTCGATCTATCTGCCTGCGGGACTCTGCTGGAGTACCAATAAGGCAAACAATACCTTCCTGGCTGGTGAGGACGGCATCATACTGATATCTGGTACCCCTACTGCTCCGGCAGGCAGCTACAAGCTGAAAATAGTAGTCGATATCAATACCAACGCGATCAATCTGCAAGGAGTCGACCTCGAACCGATATTGAACCAACGGTACCACGTACGTATAGCATGCAGTAATAGCGGATGCCCCTCTCTCAACCCGGCAGATAGCAGCAGCCTCTTCTCGCCTGATACCAGTGTATGCAGCAGTAGCCTCGCGGCGAATATTTATCCAAGTGGCCCTACTACTATCTGCGGGGGAGACTCTGTGACGCTTACAGCCAGCTATGGTTATGCATTTACATACCTCTGGTCTAGTGGCGAAACGACCCGCTCCATCACAGTGGGTAATAGTGGCAGCTATACCGTCACGGTGAGCTACGCTGGTAATAGTGTAGTATCCAGCCCCGTACAGGTGACAGTGAATAACAACTGTACTCCTAACGCGACTATATCACCGGCAGGACCAGTCAATATCTGCAACGGCGCGTCACAGGTGCTCTCTGCTCCTTTTAATGGCACGTACCAGTACCACTGGAATACTGGCCAGTCCACGCAGAGCATCACCGTATCTACGCCAGGTACCTATAGTGTGACCGTGACGAGCGGTACCGCTAGTGCCACCAGCTCAGTAGCGGTCACCAGCAATGGCTGCAATGTGAGCTACGGCAACGCCCTCTACTTTAGCGCCTGCAATAACGGTACGAACGGTATCACACCATCGGTAGGTACAGTGCCTGGATTAGCCCCGGCAGATAGCAGCCTGCCATGTATGGTCGCTGGTAATGTTGGCTATGATACGATCTATTTTAAAAACTACTCCGTGATCAGTGGCCTGAACGTCAATTCAATAAAACTTGACTCTATATATCTCCCTGCTGGGCTCTGCTGGAGTACCAATAAAGCCAACAATACATTTGCGGGTGGCGAAGATGGTATCATCCTGTTCTCCGGCACTCCTACGGCTCCGGCGGGCATCTATAAGCTCAGGATAGTAGCTGACTTCAATGTAGGAGGCATCAACCTATCTAATATGGATATGGAGCAGATACTGTACCTGCGTTACCACCTGCGCATCCGCTGCAGCAGCAGTAGCTGCCTGCCTGTAAATCCGGCAGACAGTATCAGTATCTACACGGCTGACAATAGCTGTGGCACTGCTGTGACGGCCGCTATCTCGGGTGGACCATTCACTATATGTTCAGGTACTAGTGTGACACTCTACGCCAATACGACAGGGGCATCCAGCTATGTCTGGTCTACCGGTGCTACCAGCTCTTCTATATCAGTGTCCAGCACTGGCACCTATGGGCTGACAGCCTATGGCAATAGCAGCAGTGCTGCTGCTAGCCCTGTTACAGTGACCATAACCCCTGGCCCTCATGCACAGTTTTCACTGGTACAAGATCCATCTGCACCGCATACATGGGCAGCAGTGGACCAATCTACAGGCAGCAGTCCACTGAGCTATGTCTGGGCGTGGGGAGACGGCTTCAGCAGTACAGGAGCTACTCCGGCACATACCTATGACAGTGCAGGCTACTACACCATCTGTGTCAGCGTCACAGACTCTACAGGCTGCTCAGACGCTTACTGCGACTCTAATACATATCTATACAAAGCCGACGGCCAGATGATCTCACTGAGAGTGGTGCAATATCCGCTCGGTATGACAGAGATAAATGGTGCGGCTGCAAAGATGAGCTACTATGGCGGCGCCGTCCACTTCTCAGAGGCCATCACTGAGCCCTCAGATATCACTCTGTATGATATGTCAGGTCGGGTAGTGATGAGCAGGCGCAACTGGACAGGTGCTACACTACCACTGGACGATAGCTTGGCCGACGGGGTATATGTAGTCAGCTGTCAGAATAGCGCCATGAGACTGGCCGGACGGATAGGGCTGGTGCGATAGGCAAAGTCATACAACAAAAAAAGGAGCGATGATCATCGCTCCTTTTTTATTATGCTATCCCACCCGCTTATTTAAAGCTCCAGTCGTACTTATCCAGGTTCTGCACGCAGAGCTTCATCAGGTCTATATTGCCGCGTATATCGTTCTTATTGGCCATCTCTATGTGAGAGTGGATGTGGCGGGTAGGGATAGAAACAGCACCTGCTATGGTGCCATTGGTAGCCATGCGCTGCATGCCTGCGGTGTCTGTGCCGCCCGCCGGCAGGATCTCCATCTGGTATTTCAGCTTGGATCCGTTTGCCTGCTCTTTCATATACTGCACCATGCGGTAGTCGCATATCACGCCGCCATCCATGATCTTGATGGCTACACCGTCACCGAGTTTGGTCACCATCTCCTCAGGCTTGGCACCCGGGGTATCAAAGGCGATGGTGGTATCTATGCAAAGGCTGAAATCCGGATTGACATGGTGGGCTGCTACGTGCACGCCACGCAGGCCCACCTCCTCCTGCACGGTGAAGACACCGTAGAAGTCATAAGGTATCTCCTGGCCCTTTAGCTCTTTGATGGTCTCCAGCAGTACGAATACTGCTACGCGATTGTCTACCGACTTGCTATTGATACAGTCTCCCATTTCTATCAGGTCGCTGAGACGGGTGATCGGTGAGCCGATCTCGATGTATTTCTCTACTTCGTCCCTGGGCAGGCCCAGGTCCACAAAGTAATCACTGATCTGCGGTGGTTTGGAGCGCTCGTCAGGTGTCATGATATGGATCGGCTTTGAGCCCATCACGCCTATCATATCCTTTTTGCCGTGTACGATCACTCGCTGAGCCGTGAGCGTCTTGGGATCAAAGCCGCCTATGGTCTGTATCTTGATGAAGCCATTCTCATCGATGGCCTTCACCATAAATCCGATCTCATCCATGTGAGCGGCGGCCATTACCCTCTTTGAGCTGTCCTTGCCTTTGAGCACGGCCACCAGGTTGCCCATATTATCTGTATACAGGTCAGATACTATACCCTTCAGTTCTTTGGTCACGAGTTCGCGTACCTTCTGCTCAAAGCCCGATATGCCCGGTACACCGCAGCATTGCTTTAGTAATTCGACGTTGATTGCCATGAAAATGTTTTAATTGTTTGACCCTTTTGAATAGATAAAAATAACTATTGTCGGTATATCCGCAATAGATAGGTCAACTGCGGCCCATCAGGATATCGCGACTACGGGATATGGCTTTCCAGACTTTGTCCGGCCCTGGCAGATTGCGCTGACGGAGTGTATCCTGCTGGGTGCGTCGCTCGTAGGCCAGCAGGATATCAGCGGTAGAGATGATACCCGATACCTCTTTTGTATCACGCTTTATAACGGGCAAAATATCTTGCTTTGTTTTTAGCAGGAAATGTACAGCCAGTTGCAGCGTATGGTCAGTATATATTGTATATACCTTGTTATTGGCTAGTTCCCCTACAGCGGTGATAGGTGAGAGCGCTGTATTGTACAGCTCCGCACGTGACAGAGTCCCTACTATCTGATGCGTATCATCTTCTATCAGCAGTGTATTAAAGCTATATGCAGAATTGATCAGTAGTAGTTTTACGTTATGCAGGCTTTCATTTGCATTGAACAGAAGCACTGGTCTCGTATCACTCCTGAGCAGGGCTACCTCACTGACCATTGTGTTTTGCAAAATATCAGGATGGAAACTCTCAGGTGTGACCACTCCGCGGCGGTTGATCTTTTCGGTCATGATAGTGCCCTTCATAAATACGAAGGAGATCATATAGGAGGTAACGCACCCTGCGATAAGTGGAAGCAATGTATTCTCCTGCATGGTAGTTTCCAAAGCAAAGATAATAGCTGTCAATAGGGCGCGCGAAGCTCCGGCAAACAGCCCGGCCATACCTACCAGCGCACAAAGAGGTAAGCTGACATGTGCCTCAGGTATCCACTGCTGCACAGCCATACCTATCAGGCAGCCTAGTGAGCTACCTATGGTCAGGAGAGGGGCGAGTGTACCCCCGGATGTACCGCTACCCAAGGCTATGGACCATGAGGTAAACTTAAACAGGCAAAGCGATGCAAGGACACTCAGTGCCACAGTGCCTGATAGCGCCATCGTGATATTGGAATAACCTACCCCCAACGTAAGCGGTGCAAAGTAACCTATCACACCTACTGCCAGACCACCTATAGCAGGCCACCACATCCAATGTATCGGTAGCTTCTCAAAGGCATCTTCTATCCAGTATACGGCCTTAGTCACGACCACAGCTGCCAGGCCGATCAGGATGCCGATCACTGCATAAGCGATCACGGCATTGCGGTCGGGTGCTGCCACCTGCGGCATAGGAAAAGTAGCTGAAGTGCTGAAAAGCAAAAAGTGGCAGCATGCACCGGTGACACATGCTATGACTACGGGCACAAAACTCTTAGGTGAAAACTCGAAGAGTAATAGTTCTATGGCAAGTAATATAGCTGCGAAGGGAGTGCCAAATATGGCCGTCATACCAGCTGTGGCACCTGCGGCCAGCAGCACTTTGCGCTCACGCGCGGTGGTCCTCAGGGTCTGTCCGCAAACAGATCCGAATGCTCCACCGGTAGCTATGATAGGACCCTCTGCACCAAAGGGTCCGCCTGTACCGATGGAGATAGCAGCAGACAGAGGCTTGAGAAAAGTGATAAGTGGTGGAATGCGGCTCTCATCCGTTAATATTTTCTCCATAGCCTCGGGTATACCATGCCCGCGTATGGCTTTGGATCCATATCGTGCCATGACGCCGACTATGATCCCGCCTGCTACCGGCAGTGCTATGACCCATAGGCCAAGATGATTGCCTGCGGGAGAAACACGCTCTGTAGCCGGACGACCATAAAAACACATACTCGTGGTAAAATTGATGAGCATGTCGAGTCCTTTGGCTATGAAACCTACAACTATAGCATTAACAAAAGCAAGAGAAGTAATAAAGAGAGTACGCCTGACCGAAAATTGCTTCTCAGGGCTATCGGTAGACTGTAGCAGTGGGCTAATGGATGGCGCGGGCGGTATGCCCTCAGCGCCGGTATACTCTTCTTCTTTCAAAGCAGCCGCAAAACTACAAGCTAAGGATGAAAATAGTGCCTAAAAGCTCAAAACTTCGGTCATTGAAAGTATAAGCACCTGAATGATAATCAAGTGCTTTTATTCTACCACCGTCACCTTCATCATATTGGCGCGGCCACGGGCAGCGAGCGGCATGGAACCTATGTTGACTATCATGTCGCCTTCTTTCACCAGTTCGCGCTCTTTGAGGATGCGCACCACATCGCGGATGGTGGTGTCAGTGCCTACGAAACGATCATAGTGAAATGCCCGCACGCCCCAACAGATGCAGAGGGCATTGAGCAGGGCTTTATTTTCTGTGAAGATGAAAACCTCTGCTTTGGGCCGGTAGCTGCTGAGCAGGAAGCCAGTATAGCCACTAAAGGTCATACCTATGATAGCGCGCGCGCCCAGCTCACTGCTCATGCGCGCAGCATTATAGCAGATGGCATCAGAGAGGAAGGAGGCGGACTCTTTGTCCGGTATCAGTTGTTTATTATAGATCAGGTCATCAAAAGACTCTACGTTGTTCAGTATCTTCTCCATGATCTGTATCACGCGTACAGGATATTTGCCCATGCTGCTCTCGCCACTAAGCATCACCGCGTCGGCACCGTCTATCACAGCATTGGCCACGTCTGTGATCTCTGCACGGGTAGGGTTGGGGCTCTCTATCATAGAGTCCATCATCTGTGTAGCTACCACCACTGGTTTGGCCTTGCGGATGCAGCGCTTTACGATGTCCTTTTGTATGAGTGGCATCTTCTCCTGGGGCACCTCTACGGCCAGGTCTCCTCGGGCTATCATGATACCGTCAGCCGCTTCTATGATCTTGTCTATCTCTACCAGGGCTTCAGGCTTCTCTATTTTGGCCATCACCTTGATGTAGCTATTGCGCTCGCCCACTATGCTCTTGAGTTCTTCTACATCCTTTGGCGACCGGACGAATGATAAGGCGATCCAGTTAGCGCCATTGGCCAGCGCAAAGTCAAGGTCGCGACGGTCTTTGTCAGTCAACGCCGGGACTTTGGTTTTTGTATCGGGCAGGTTTACGCCTTTGTTGTTGCTGATCTTGCCACCTACTATCACCTTTGCTGTGAGCAGATTCTTGCGGTCCGTAGTGAGTACTTTCAGCTCTACGCGGCCATCATCTATCAGGATGGCATCGCCGGGCTCTGCCTCCAGTGCCAGATTTTCATAGCTGATAAATATCTTCTTGAACGTACTGACGCATTGCTCCGTGGTGATCTCTATCTCGCTGCCTGTCTCGAGTACCTCCAGATTGTCCCGCACCAGCCCGAGGCGGATCTTGGGGCCCTGCAGGTCGGCCAGGATACCGATATTGAGGCCATGCTCATCGCATATCTTGCGCACTTTCTGGAAACCCTCCAGATGCTTCTCATGCTTGCCGTGAGAGAAGTTGAAACGGAATACATCCACTCCGGCCTGGATCATCTCCAGCATCACATTCTCATCCTCACAGGCGGGCCCCCAGGTGGCTACTATCTTTGTCTTATTGATCTTGACATTCATGCACTACAGATTCTTCTTAGGTCAAAGTAAATAAATCTGCCTCCAAATGTATGTGCAAAAAGTGCAGTAATAAAAAAGCCGCTCAGTGAGCGGCTTTCCTTGATTTATTTTACCGGTATCTCCAGGTCTATCGGTGCTTTGACTTGCTTGATATGCTCCAGGCTCATGGAGATCTCATTGCTCTCAAAGTTACCCTTGCGGGCTACTATCTTGTAGATGCCCGGTGTAGCGCGGGTCAGATCAAAATAGTAAGATCCGTCACCCTTGACATAGGATACCTTCTGCTGAAATCCCTCTATATCGCTGGTAAGGAAGACAGCAGCCTCACCGGCCAGCTGCCTGTTGTTGCCCTTCACGGTATAGATGGTACCCTTCAGCGTGACAGTCTCTGAAGGAGCGGTCTTGTATACTGCTGTTTCTGTTTTGGTCTCCGCCTTTGGCTCCGGCTTGCTGAATACTACATCTTTCTTGACCACCTTGGCTATTTTTTCATCTTTCACTTTGGCAGCAGCAGCCATCTTCTTAGGGGCTGCAGTGGTAGATGTTTCTTTTACCGGTACCGGTGCCTGAGAGGTTCCTTTGGCAGGCGCGATGGTCTTTGTTGTTTCTTTAGCAGGCGCGGCTTTTTTGTTCTTGCTGTTTTTGGCTTCCTCTGCAGCTATCTGCTCAGGTGTCAGCTCGCTTATGATCTTAAACTCTGTGCGGCGGTTCATCGCGCGGCCCTTAGGATCATCTTTGCCATCAGGAGTCTTATTAGGCGCTACAGGCTGAGATGTGCCGTATGCCTTAGGTATCAGACGGTCCTTGCTGATCTTCTTCTCATAGCTGAAGTATCCGATGGCTGCATCAGCACGGCGGCGGGAGAGAGCCAGGTTGTAGTCTTCTGTACCCTTGCCGTCTGTATGAGCGCCTACCTCAAACACGTAAGTAGGGAACTGCTGCATGATGTCATAGATCTTGCGCAGGCTGTCACGTGAGTCGGCACGCAGACGGGCCTGATCATAGTCATAGTAGATGCGGCCTATCACCCTGCCAAAGAGCGGATTGGTCTCTTCTTTCTTCTTCTGAAGCAGATCATAGGTCAGCGTATCGCTTTCTGTATTGGCATCAGTATTGAAGGAAGATACACCATCGTAGTAGCCGTCGCGGCGGGTCAGGACCTTGTAGCCCCTCTTAGGCTGCAGGTCAAAGAAATACTTGCCATCTACAGGTATATATGATCCGAGCTCGGTGCCATTGCGGTCATCGTACAGCAGTACGCTGCCCTCTGTGGCAGGGAGGCGCTGGCCATCCTTTTCTTCAAATACACTACCGGTCACAGCCAGGAAGAGACGTGTAGTCGCCACCTCAAAGATATCATCAGTGCAGGTAGCGCAGCCACCCTTAAACATACCCGGCTCGAGCCTGTTAGATGCCAGGTAGCCCAAGGTCATTTTATCATTCAGAGAGAAGTAGTAGTCATCTACGCTGGAGTTGATAGGTGTGCCCATATTCTCAGGGTCTACCCACTCGCCATTGGCATCCCAGGTCGTTTTATAGACGTCATAGCCACCGATATTGATCAGGCCATTGGAGCTAAAGTAGAGTGTCTTGGAGGTAGCATCATAGTATGGGCTCATTTCATCGCCACGGCTATTGATCAGTGAGCCTACAGAGTGAGGCTTACCCACAGAGCCATCAGGATTCAGCTTAGAGTAGAAGATGTCGAGGCCCTTGCCCACATTGCGGTCACTCACAAAGTAGAGGACGTCTTCGTTGTCTTTGTTCTTGCCTACAGCGGGAGCCATATTGTTGCTCATGCCATCATTCAGCAGGGCGCCGAGTGCTGCCCCTTTCTCCCATACCCCAGCTACCATGTGGCTGCTGTAGATCTGGCACTTAGGCTTGATCTTAGCACCATTGTCATCAGGACATACGGTATAGTACATCGTAGAGCCATCTACAGAAAATGATGGTGTGGTCACATTGGCTTTAGCCATATTGATATCTGCTGCCAGCTCGTCTGCTGTAGACCATGATTTGCCGTTCTTACGAGACTTGTAGATAATGGCGTGGTCTGCCTTCTGAGAATTGAAGTACAGCGCATTATCCTTGGCCATAGGGGCAAAGTTGCTGGAGGCCTGATTGATGCTTTGGTCCAGGTGCTTTACTTTGAAGTCGCGCTTGGTCACACTGTCACGATAGAAGATACCGCGGTCACAGCCCATAGCCTCGCGGGTGGCACGCTTCTTCATTTCTGAGGAAGCATCATCATCACCGGCCAGCTTCTTGAATTTTGCAAAGTTAGCCTTGGCATCTTCATACTGGCCCAGATTCTTCTGTGTACGTGCATACTCAAATATATATGCTGGCTTCTTGTGCTTGGCAGAGTCTTTATCTACCAGTACTTTGTACCATTTATTGGCTGCTACATAGTCACGCAGGCTGTATTCTATTTTAGAGAGGTTCTCGGCAAAGTATACCTTCTTAGGCTTTTTGCCCGCGCCGGCCTCCAGGTACGGTACCGCTGCTTCTATCTTGCCTTTCTTGATCAGCTTCTTGGCTGTACGTTTGTTTTTGCGCCAGCTCAGAGAGGCCGGGTCGTTAGATTTTGCTTTGGTGGTAGTAGTGCTGCCGGTGGTAGCAGGTGCCGGGGTCTGTGCAGAGAGGATACCTGCAGACAGAAGGGCTGCTGCGAGCATCAGGGCAGCAAAGGGTCTCAGTTGCATTTGAGTTCAGTTTTTATTTAAGGATAAACGCGAACGAATGTAATAATAGTGAGGGGTAAAAAAAACAACGCGTTATACCCCATCCGGACTGTTGTGGCTAGGAAAATGGTCTGTTGGCCGAAATGTGCGCCGGCCTGTTATACCTCAATGACCTGAAGTCGACGGGCTTGATAAAAATATGCCTCTTAACGAGTTGCAGCTATTTAGAATAGTAACTGTACTTATCCTACTTACCAAAATGGATATTGGTGTTCTTGCCCTTGATCTCAAACTTCTTTTTCTGGATGGTCATGCCGCCCTTGCTGCCTTTGACCTCCATGCCTTTTTTATTGGCCTCTACGCCGTGGCCTGAACTGCTCTTGGCTGCTACCTGACCTTTGTGTGCTTCTACACCGCCACCTTTAGAGCTTTTGGCTGCAGCACCTTTATTATTTACGGTAAGACCCTTTTGTGAGGTTTGGGCAGAGAGCGGGAGCACGGTGAGTGCTGCCAGAGACAGAGCGATCAGATACCGCATAGCTTTAGTATTATAGTTTGAAGATAAAGAAAGATGTGCAATCTACTGTGCCATGGTCTGGCGCACGGCCTTCTTCCATCCTTCGTACAGTGGCTTGCGCTGCGCTTCCTTCATTTCTACTTTAAACTTGCGGTCTATCTGCCAGTTTTTGGTGATGTCAGGCTTCTTGTAGAAACCTACTGCGAGGCCTGCAAGGTAAGCAGCACCGAGCGCGGTGGTTTCTACCACCTTGGGCCGCTCTACCGGTGTGCCCAGTATATCTGCCTGAAACTGCATGAGGAAGTTATTCATACTCGCACCGCCGTCTACGCGGAGGGATTTGAGTTTGATCTTAGAGTCAGCCTCCATCACGTTCAGTATATCGCGGGTCTGGTAGGCCAGTGACTCGAGTGCTGCACGGACGAACTGGTCTTTGGTAGTGCCGCGTGTCAGACCAAAGATGGCACCACGGGCAGAGCTATCCCAGTAGGGCGCTCCGAGGCCGGCAAATGCCGGCACCATATAGACACCATCAGTACCATTAGCAGCATTGGTTGCGTGCTTCTCAGATTCTGCTGCATTCTGTATCAGCCCGAGGCCATCGCGCAGCCACTGCAGCGCAGCGCCTGCTATAAAGACAGAACCTTCGAGTGCATACTCTACCTTGCCATTCAGGCCCCAGGCTATGGTAGTGAGCAGGCCTGACTTAGACTTGACCATCTTTGAGCCGGTATTCATGAGCATGAAGCAACCAGTGCCATAGGTGTTCTTGGCCATGCCCTCTGTGAAGCAGCCCTGACCGAAAAGTGCCGCCTGCTGGTCACCCGCTATGCCCGCTATCGGTATCTGCTTTTCATCAAATATATTGCGGTCAGTGAGGCCGTAAAATTTGCTGGAGTCCATCACCTCGGGTAGGATGATGCGCGGTATCTTTAGTGCTGTCAGTATTTTGTCATCCCACTTCTTGGTCTTGATATTGAAGAGCATGGTGCGGGATGCATTGCTATAGTCTGTGATGTGGAGCTGGCCTCCGGTCAGCTGGTAGGTGAGCCAGCTATCTACAGTACCAAAGCAGAGCTCGCCATCCTCTGCACGCTTGCGCGCGCCTTTTACATTATCCAGTATCCACTTCACCTTGGTAGCCGAGAAGTAGGCGTCTATCACGAGGCCGGTCGAGTCAGTGATGTATTTGGCCAGGTCTTTCTTGCGCTTGATCTCATCGCAGATCGGGGCAGTGCGGCGGTCCTGCCAGACTATGGCATTGTAGACCGGCTGTCCTGTTTTCTTATCCCATATGATGGTGGTCTCCCGCTGATTAGTAATGCCTATGGCAGCTATACTGGAGGCGTCTATATTGGCCTTGGCCATCACCTCCCGGGCTGTCTGTATCTGTGAGCTCCATATCTCCATGGGATCGTGCTCCACATGGCCCGGATGGGGGAATATCTGTGTAAACTCCTTTTGGGCAGTAGCTACCTGATGTCCGTTTTTGTCAAATAAAATAGATCTCGAGCTCGTAGTTCCTTGGTCAAGGGCCAGAATGTACTGTTGGCGCATTCTTCAGGTTTTGGTGTTTTAGAAATACCGGCAGGGCCGGCGGATCAATGGCGCTACATATAAAGAGGCAACATAGGGATGACAATTTTTGATGATATCCTATGCCGTATCAATAGAAATAGCATATTTTAGCACTAAGATATATATTTAGCGTATTTGAGTATCAACATTGCGCTTTATTTATACGCCCGGACAGCGGGCTGGGTCAGGATGCAAGGACCCTGGGGATAGATAAGTATTTGTCTATCAAACAACTGGGATAAACTTAATTGTTAAAATTACCTCTATCTCAGGTTAAAATATTGTGAAATAAAATTTTCATGTATGGCTAAGACTAAGTCAGTCAAGCTCATAGAGGTCAAATCTGAGGTGGGTGCCGGTACGCGGGGGGCGAGTCTGGGTATTGATGCGGTGAAAATAGCCGCTCTTGATTTTCGCAGTACCTTCTTCAAACGCTTTCGCGGGATGGCGATACCGGACGACAATGCCGCCCTGTATGGAGAGGTAGGCAGCCGGTATGCCCGCCGTATCAAGAGTGTACTAAAGATGTATGAGCGTATAGCTGCGGGCGTGCGCGATGTGCTGAAAGATGGCAAGTTTCCCATCATCCTCTCCGGAGACCACTCCAATGCCGGTGGGACCATAGCCGGTATCAAGATGGCCTACCCTGACTCTAATATAGGGGTGATCTGGATAGATGCGCATGCCGACTTGCACTCCCCCTACACCACACCATCAGGCAATATGCACGGTATGCCCATGGCAGCCTCACTGGCAGAGGATAATATAGAGAATAAAGTCAATGACCTGGACTATGAGACCATAGAGCTGTGGGAGATGCTGAAGAATGTAGGTGGCATCATGCCCAAGGTGGAATACCGTGATATCCTCTTTGTGGCGCTACGCGACTTTGAGGAGCAGGAGGCCTACCTGCTCAAAAAGAATAAGGTCAAGATCGTGACCACTACAGAGTTTAAAAAAGTAGGTGTGGCCAAAACTTGCCGCGAGGCGATCAAATACCTGAGCCACTGTGACAAGATCTATATCTCCTTTGACGTAGACGCGCTGGACCCGTCTATCTCCCGCGGTACGGGTACACCGGTGAAAGGCGGCCTCAATGAACGTGAAGCCGCAGACATGATCCTGGACCTGATACAAAATGAGCGGGTGTGCTGCCTGGAGTTTACGGAGGTGAACCCTACGTTGGACTCTGAGAATGTGATGGCGGAAACCGTCTTTGAGATCATGCAGAAGGTGGTGCGGCAGCTGGAGATACAGTAGGGATCACTTCATCACAGCTATCATCACGCCAAACCGGGAATCGCCATCCATCTGTACCACTTTGCCCTGCGGCAGGTAGGTGCGTGAGACATAGCCATCCAGGTATAGTGCATTGCGGCAGCCCTGATCGGCAAAGTATTTTGCAAATTGATAGAAGCTTACTTTCTCTGCGGACATCGCAAAGAGTGCTTTGCCATTTGGCAGTATGCCTACTCCGTTTCTGATATTCAGATTGTGCGACGCAGTATCAAAAGCTCCATTGATCTTGCCATCTTTGATCAGCATGGGGCCGGACTGCGTAGCATACTTTGCGTCTTTCACCTTTGTGAAGTCGTGCGTGCTACAGACACCGGCCCGCCTGTCTGAGAGAATATAGAATACACCATTAGGCTGCATGTAAAAGTTCCCTTTGCCGGAGCCTGTGTTGAGTGGATGCATGATCTTCTCATCCTCTATATACAGGCCTACAGGAGTACGGTCTTCCATATACATACCTCCATTCATGGCAAATATGAGCTGCTGGTGCCGGCGCTCCGCTATCTCTATCAACTCCGCGAACCGGCCAATAAGATTTCCGCTGCTGTCACGCCAGTACATACGTACGTCATCTTTGGCAGGGTCGGCTGTATAGCTGACCATATGCACCTGCGCCAAAGCTGCTGTGCCAAAGATCAAAGCGAAAAACAGAAGGATCGTTTTCATAATCCTGATTACATACTAGCATTCAGCTCGCCATGATTCGGTTGCTTGGGCTCGAATGGCCGGGCCCGCTCATAGGCAGCGCGCTCCTTCCACTCATGCCAGCGCTCGGGTGCCAGGAGGTTAAAGCCCTTGTCTACCAGAAAGTGCGACGCAATATTAAATGCTCCTCTGCCTCGGGTAGCCCAGCTGCTCTGAGAGCGTAGCGCCAGCCCAAAGCTGAAGTCCAGATAGTGCATATAGTGCCAGTAGCGGGTAGGCATGAAGATCATCTCGCCATGAGACAGGATGGTCTCGTATCCCTGCACATTCTGCAGGGCGGGAAACTTTTCATAGTCCGGTTTCTCTGGTGCTATGAGGCTTTTGACCGTATACGGATGGTGGTAGATCTTGGCAGACTCCTCCGGAGGGAAGAGTATGACGCGCTTATGACCCACAAACTGGGTAAGGAAGACATTGGCGCAGTCTATGTCATAATGCATCGTCACCTCCGATCCTTCTCCCCCAAAAAACATAAATGGGAAACGCTTCAGGAAGCCGCGCATCACAGTGGGAAACTGAAAATCCTCCCGCAGCTCCGGAGCAGATTTGAATATATCAAACAGGAAAAGGCGCAGGTCTGTGTGCCCCTTTTCGGTCTCGGCCAGAAAGTCGCGAAACTTCATCTCCCGGTCCGAAGACATATAGCCCGGGCCGGGCTTGGAATAGTTGCTGCTGAAAACCGGGACGGTGAGGTCACCATATTGACTTTTGAAAAAGTCCAGTGACCATTTATGCATAGCCGGCCAGTCCTTTGTGATATCGGTAAATACCACAGGCTTCTGCGGGCGCAGGTATTCGTTTACAAACTCTTTTTTAGTGAGTCCGCTACGTCTGTCTACTTGTTTCAGAACCATCATGCTATGGCAAAGGTAGCGTATAAATTAACAATCCGCCAAAGCACTGATAACATTCATAATCATATATATCATTTATCAATCAACGCATTTCGTTGGTGTATGTACTGTAATGATTTTGAATTAAATTTAAGGTATGAAGTACGTGATAGAGGTAGACGGAGACTCAGAAAAGGGTTCTAAGGTCATAGAATACATCAGGCAGCTAGATGCCTCAGATGCGGATGTCCATATCCTGAATGAGCCGGAGCTGACTGATGAAGAGGTCGCAATGCCCCCTACCCGTAAGGTCTCTCAAGCAACTTTAGACGCTTACCTTGAGCCGCGGGATGAAGAAGAAGAGTTTACTGCAGATGAAGCATTAGCATACATTCGTAAGCAACGCGGAAAAGAAAGTAAATGAATCTATACATAAGGAAGCGGGCTACAGTATCTATGCAGAAAGTAGCTGGCTGGATTGATGAGCAAAATACTCATGGTGCCGGCGACAGATGGCTGGAGCAATCTATAGAAGAGCTAAAAGAATTTGCAAAATCCCAGGTCCTACTATCAATATGCAAAGACCCTAATCTAGCTAAATTCGGCTATAGATGTTTCACCCATCGCAATAAATGGGTGGTAGCTTACAAAATAAATGGAAACAAGTTTGTGATCTATCGCTTCCTGTATGGCCCCTTCCTTTCCCACCAATCCAAACTTTGACAAGTCCGTGACTTGCATCCGTCTTTTATTCCTTTAAATTTGCCAACCCATCAAAATACGTTAACAACGGCAGCGTATACAGGAGCTTATGGGTGGGTTTAATTATTATTACAGCTGATGTTTGCCATATTTCAGAAGGAACTACGCCAGTTTTTCAGCTCGCTGATAGGCTATATAGCTATCTGCGTCTTCCTGCTGCTGGTGGGTTTTATGGTATGGTTTTCACCCGATGCCAATATCCTGGATGCCGGCTATGCCTCTCTGGATTACTTCTTTTTTATAGCGCCTTTCATCCTGATGATGCTGATACCGGCCATCACTATGCGCTCCTTCTCTGAGGAGATGCAGTCCGGCACCATAGAGCTGCTGGCTACCCGTCCGCTCACAGATACAGCCATCATCATGGGCAAGTTTCTGGCGGCGCTGGCACTGGTGCTCTGTGCTATCGCTCCGACATTGATCTATTTCTACTCCGTCAGTCACCTGGCCTACCCTGTAGGCAATGTAGACACAGGCGGGATATGGGGCTCTTACTTTGGGCTGGTATTCCTCAGTGCTGTGTTTGTGTCTATCAGCCTCTTTGCCTCATCTGTCACGCGCAGCCAGATAGTGGCGTTCATACTGGGTGCCTTTATCTGCTTTATATTTTTCTATGCTATAGAGGGTATGGCCAGGCTGGGCGTATTTTATGGCAAGTCGGACTACCTGGTAGAGCAGTTTGGCCTCTATGCGCACTATGAGTCTATGGGCCGCGGCATACTGGATACACGAGATGTGGTATACTTTCTGTCCGTGATCGTGCTCTTTACTTTCTTCACCCGTACATCACTAGCCAGCAGGAAATGGTAAAGGGACTGAAAAGAAATATGGGCAACCGCCGCGATGCCATCTTCATACTGCTGGTGATGATGGTTATACTCGTGCTGGCCAATATCCTGAGCCAATATGCCTATACACGGCTGGACCTGACTTCTGAGAAAAAATTCTCAGTGATGCCGTCTACGCGCCGGCTGGTAAAAAACCTGCATGATGTAGTGACCTTCAAGGTATACCTGGAGGGGGATATGTCTGCCAAGTATAAGCGCCTGCGCCAGTCTACCCGGGACTTGCTCATGGATCTGCGTGCCTATGGCGGCAAGAATATCGAGTTCGAGTTTATAGACCCGGTAAAGGATAAAAGCGATGCCGAGCGCAAAGCTCTGATAGAAGAGCTCTATAATAAAGGCCTCGCGCCTGCTACTGACCAGACCACGGGTGCCAATAAGCTCAATAACACCCTTGTATTCCCGTGTGCTATAGCCTACTATATGGGCCGCGAGTTTCCCATACAGCTCATAGAGACACAGGCCAAGACAGACCCCGAGACCATGCTCAGCCGCTCTGCGGTCACGCTGGAGTACAAGTTTGCCACTGCTATACAGAAGCTCACTCAATACCGTCAGCCCAAGATCGCTTTCAGCTCAGGGCACGGAGAGCTGAACGATAATGACCTGGCTGACATACAGCAGCAGCTCATCAATCTGAAATATGCCGTGGCGCGCCTGGATATTACAAAGCGCTATAAAATAGACGAGGATTTTGATGCGCTGGTCATAGCCAAGCCTGTCGCGCCCTTTGATGAAAAGGACAAATACAAGATAGACCAGTACATCATGCATGGCGGCAAAGTGATGTGGCTGATAGACGCCACGACTGCCGATTTTGACAGCCTCAAGGTAAACCTGACCGGCCAGTTTGTGGTAGACCGGAATCTGAACCTGGATGACCAGCTCTTCAAATATGGTGCGCGCATCAATACAGACCTGGTGGAGGATATCAACCACTGCAATCCTATACCACTGAGAGTAGGAAGCATGGGTGGCGGGCCACAGGTCGAGCTATTCCCATGGTACTACTTTCCTCAGCTCATCTCAGACAGTGTCTACCATCCTATAGTGAGAAATCTGGACCCTGTGGCGGCACAGTTTGTGAGTACGGTAGATACGATCCGCAATCCGGGTGTAAAGAAGACAATCCTGCTACACACGAGCGAAAATTCCAGGGCGGTCATGACCCCTACACGGGTGCATTTTGGCATATTGCAGCAGGCACCAAACCCGCAATATTTTAATCAGCCGCGCCTGCCGGTAGCGGTACTACTGGAGGGGCAGTTTCAGTCATTGTACAAGAACCGCCTCAGCCCCGAGTTTCTGGCCCTGGGAGATAGCATGGCTACACTGAAGTATCTGGATCACGGAGACACTGCGGGCAAGATGATAGTGATAGGCGATGGTGATATCATACGCAATGAGATGGCGCCGCAAAACAAGTTTGCATATCCGCTGGGCTACTACTCTGTGACACAGCAGACTTTTGCCAATAAAGATTTTATTCTGAACTGTATCCAGTACCTGACCGATAACTCCGGTCTCCTGGAGACGCGCAATAAGGAAGTCAAGATCAGGATGCTAAATGCAGCGAGGGTGAGGGATGAAAAAACCAGATGGCAACTGATCAATATCCTCCTGCCCATAGGAGTGGTGATCCTGCTGGGCATCGGGTTTACCTACTATCGCCGCAAGAAATATACTGCCTGATGAAAAAACTATTGCCATATATATTGATACTGGTGCTGCTGGCCGGCGGCGTTGCTTTCTTCCTGTATCAGTACTCACCATCTACTATGGTAAAAAAGGAAAGCGAATTTGCCGTGCGTGATGTAGACGCTATCACCAGAGTGGTGCTCACAGATATAAAAGGCCAGAAAGTAGAGCTGAGCAAAGACGGAAAGCGCTGGCTGGTGAATGGTAAGTATGAAGTCAATGAAGAGCCGTTGGCTTTGCTCTTCACAGCGATCCAGAAAATGGAAACCCAATATCCTGTACCGGAAAAGGCCCAGCCGCTGGTACTGAAAGATATGGCTAAAAAGCGTTTCCGCTGTGAAATATACACAGGCGGAGCGCAGCCATCTAAAGTCTACTATGTGGGCGGGCCTACGGCAGATGGCACCGGCACCTATGTGATCATGGAGCTGGATGGCCGGATAGCCAGCAGGCCATATGTGGTGCATATCCCCGGTATAGATGCCTATTTGACCAGCCGGTTTTATACAGATGAGGAATACTGGCGCACCAAATGGGTGTACCGCGACAATGATGCGACGATCAAAAATCTCAGCGTCACCTATGAGCGGGAGAAGCAAAAATCGTTTTCTCTGACACGCCTAGGCGCTCGTGATACCTTTGTGATCACCAATAGTGATGGACAGGCAGATGCGCAGCCCAAACAGCGCTTTATCCATCAATACCTCGAGTTTTTTGACGGCCTTTCTCTGGAGGCTTTTGAAAATAAGAATCCGATCAAGGATACCATCCTGGCCATGCAGCCCTTCTGCACCATAAAAATGAAGCGGGTGGACAATACAGAAACCAACGTCGAGATATTCTACATGCCTATCAACGCTCACAGCCGCCAGCAGTTTGATGACAAGGGGCGTGCCCTGCTCTATGATGTAGAGCACTACTATATCGGCATGAATGACCGCAAAGACTTTGGCCTGATACAGTACTATGTCTGGGGCAAGGCGCTGCGTACCTATCAGGATTTCTACGTGAGGCCCGGTATGAAGCAGCCTACAGTAGAGACACATTGATGGGCATCTTTCACAGCGTTTTCGCGGTTTTTTTACTAATTCCTTAACATTCTGGTGGGGGGATAATGATATTTGCCCGCTTTATCTATATTTGTCACTTAACCCATAAAAGTTAACTCAGATGAAATTTATAGTTTCTACGACGTCTCTGCTCAAAAGCCTCCAGATGATCAGTGGTGTGATCAACACTAACTCTGTGCTGCCGATACTGGAGGACTTCCTTTTTGAGATCAAGGATGGCAAGCTGACCGGCTTTGCTACCGACCTGGAGACCTCTATGAGCACTGAGATACGTGTAGAGTCTAAGGAGTCGGGCCGTATAGCTATCCCTGCACGTATCCTGATAGATACCCTCAAGACCCTGCCTGAGCAGCCGCTCACATTCAAGGTAGATACCAAGACCTTTGGCGTAGAGATCACCTCTGAGACCGGTAAGTACAAACTGAGCGGTGAGAACCCGGATGACTTCCCTAAGATACCGCAGCCGGAGGCTGTGACCGAGATCAATATCCCGGCCAATCTGCTGTCAAACTCTATCTCCCGTACGCTCTTTGCGGTGAGCAATGATGACCTCCGGCCCGCCATGACCGGTGTGATGATGAAGGTAGACAATGAAGGTACCACTTTCGTATCTACAGATGCGCACAAACTGGTACGCCTCGTACGCTCTGATATCAAGACCAGCAAGTCGTCTCAGTTTATCCTGCCTAAGAAGGCACTGAGCCTGCTGAAGAGTGGCCTGCCATCATCTGAGACAGCGGTGAATGTTTCTTACAATAAGTCTAACGCGTTCTTCTCATTTGAGAATACCCGCCTGATATGCCGCCTCATAGACGCGACATACCCGGATTACAATGCGGTGATCCCTCAAAACAATCCAAACAAGCTGACAGTGAGCCGCCTGGAGTTCCAGAACGCGCTGCGCCGTATCTCTATCTACTCCAATAAGACCACCTATCAGGTGATCCTCTCTATAGCAGGCAGCGAGCTGAAGATATCTGCTCAGGATCTCGACTTCTCAAACGAAGCAAACGAGCGACTGATCTGCAACTATGAGGGCAATGACATGGACATCGCGTTCAATGCACGTTTCCTCATAGAGATGCTCGGCGTACTGGACTCTAACGAGATCGAGATCGAACTCTCTACTCCTACCCGTGCCGGCGTACTCCGCCCGGTAGACAAGGCTGACAGCGAGGACCTCCTCATGCTGGTAATGCCGGTGATGATCAATGCGTAAGTAACAACTACACAATACTAAAAGGGACAGGTCATAGCCTGTCCTTTTTTATTTTATCCAAACCCACTTCTTTTGAAATAAACTAATTAAATTAGCATTGCTATATTAATTAGCTATGTTATTCGACCAACCAGATAAGACCATTGTCCACTTTGACCTTGACACTTTCTTTGTCTCGGTAGAGCGCAGGATCAATTCTGCACTCGAGGGCAAGCCGCTGCTGATAGGGGGTACCTCTGAGCGCGGCGTGGTAGGCTCCTGCAGCTATGAGGCGCGGGCCTTTGGTGTGCATAATGGCATGGCGATGAAGGAAGCCCGCCGCCTCTGCCCGGAGGCCATCGTGGTGCGTGGCGATGCCGGCAAATACAGCAAGGCCTCCGGTGAGGTGACCCAGATCATCAAAGAGAGTGTACCGCTGATGGAGAAAGCATCTGTAGATGAATTCTATCTGGATATGACGGGGATGGACCGGATCTTTGGGATACAGAAATATACGAAGGAACTCCGCCAGCGCATCATCCATGAGACGCATCTGCCTATCTCTATGGGCATATCAGGAAACAAAAGTGTGTCTAAGATCGCTACCAGTGAGTCTAAACCGAGTGGTGAGTTGACTATAGATCCGGGGACAGAGAAAACGTTCCTCGCGCCGCTCTCTGTGCGCAAGCTGCCACTGGTAGGCAATGAGACCTATCAGGTATTGCAAGAACTCGGCATCCGCACCATACATACGCTACAGCAGATGCCGGTGCAGGCCATGGAGAATGTGCTCGGCAAGAACGGGGAGACCATCTGGCTGCGCGCGCAGGGTATAGATAACACGCCGCTCAAGCCATACTATGAGCGCGAGTCACTCTCTCTGGAGCGTACATTCGGGCAGGATACGATGGACCTGACCCGGCTGAATAATACGCTCACGGCGATGATGGAGGGCCTCGCCTACCAGCTCCGCGCCGGCAATAAACTCACCGCCTGCGTGACGGTGAAAGTGCGCTATGCCGATATGCAGGTCTATACCAGGCAGGCACGTATCTCCTATACCAACTGCGATCATATTTTACTGGCGCGGGTCAAGGAGATCTTTGCCAAACTCTATCAGCGCCGACAGCTGATACGGCTGATAGGTGTGAGCTGCAGCCACCTGGTGGGCGGCGGCCACCAGATGAATATGCTGGAAGACTCGGTAGAGCTGATACAACTCTACCAGCAGATGGACAGGCTCCGCAAAAAGTACCACGATAGCCGTATCATCAAGCGTGCCTGTACCATGGACCAGCGCAATCTGGATGTCTGGGACCCGTGGAACGGGGAGCCGCCCGTACCCGGTGGGCATCGCAATGCATAATCACTGAGTTCATGTTTATCAATTGCCACAG
Source organism: uncultured Chitinophagaceae bacterium (assembly GCA_964537475.1). GTDB lineage: Bacteria > Bacteroidota > Bacteroidia > Chitinophagales > LD1 > UBA1941. The sequence continues at coordinate 392,161 of CAZIBY010000004.1, forward strand.
TTATTTCAGTTTCAACTATGGGGTGATGTCTATCCCCTATCTGATAGACTATGCCGTGGCATATGACCTCAAAGCAATTGCACTGACAGACATCAATAATACCTCCGGCTGTTTTGACTTTATACGCCGGGCTCAGAAGGCGGGTATCAAGCCTGTGACAGGCATTGAGTTTCGCAATGGAGATGAGCTGCTCTATATCGGCATAGCGAGAAATAATAAAGGTTTCAAAGAGCTCAACGAGCACCTCACCGAATCTAATTTCACCAAAAAGCCACTGCCTGCAGACCCGCCCTGCTGGCAGCACTGCTATGTGATCTATCCCTGGCAGAGGCACCTGACGCGGAGCCTGCACGCTCATGAATATATCGGCCTGCGGGAGTCAGACATCACCAGCTACAGGCTATACGGGCAGTATGATCCTGCCAGGCTGGTAGCGCTGATGCCTGTCACGGTCAGGAGAAGCACCAAAGACTACGGCCTGCACCGGCTGCTCAGCAGTATAGGGCACAATACCCTGCTGAGCAAACTGGGCAAGCACCAGCACGGCACTCCTGCAGATTGCTTCTATCATGATAAGTATGTAAAGGAAGTATACGCAGATTTCCCACAGGCCATAGCAAATGCCAAGCACATCCTGGATGATTGCAGCTTACATTTCAAAGAGACCGAAAGCAAGAATAAAAAGTACTATACCACCTCAAAGGCAGAAGACAACAAGCTACTGAGGCGGCTCGCACTGGAGGGACTGCAGAGGCGCTATGGTGATACGCCACCGGATGATGTCATAGCGCGATTTGAAAGCGAACTACATACCATCATTGACCTCAATTTCCCTGCTTACTTTCTGATCAACTGGGATATTGTGCAGTATGCACGCTCCAAGGGATACTTCTACGTAGGCCGCGGCAGCGGTGCCAATAGCCTGATAGCCTATTGCCTCTACATCACAGACGTAGATCCTATAGAGCTCAGCCTTTACTTTGAGCGATTTATCAATCCGTCGCGGCGCACACCACCGGACTTTGATATAGACTTCTCTCATACCGACCGTGACGATATACGCAGCTATATTTTTGAAAAGTATAAAGGGTATGCTGCCCTCGTGGGCAGCTATAGTACCTATGAGCGCAAGTCTGCCATACGGGAGCTGGGCAAGGTATTCGGACTGCCTGATAATGAGATCGAGGCACTGCAGTCCGAGCGCCTCGATATGAGCGCGCTGGACAGTACAGGCCGCCGGATAATGGAATATGGTGGCCTCATGCGTGAGCTGCCCCGCCAGCTCAGTGTGCACGCCTGTGGTATACTCATATCCGAAGAACCCATCACCACCTACTCGGCGCTGGAGCTGATGCCGGTGGGCTACCCCTCTACACAGTACTCCATGCTGGAGGCGGAGGACTATGGCCTGCACAAGTATGATATCCTGAGCCAGCGCGGCCTCGGCCATATCAAGGATGCGGTAGAGCTGGCACGTACCAATCGCGGAGAGGAGATAGACATACACCGTATACAGGACTTCAAAAAGGATCCGCGCATACGGGAGATGCTGATGAAGGGTGACACCATAGGCTGCTTCTATGTAGAGTCACCGGCTATGCGCCAACTGCTGCGCAAACTACAGGTAGAGGACTATCATGGCCTCGTAGCAGCCAGCTCTATCATCCGCCCCGGCGTGGCCAACTCAGGCATGATGCGCGAATATATCCTCCGCTACAGATACCCCGCGCGGCGGAAGCTCGCGCATCCTAAACTATGGGAGATCATGGAGGATACTTATGGCGTGATGGTATACCAGGAAGATGTGATCAAAGTAGCGCACTACTACGCGAAGCTGACACTGGAGGAGGCTGATGTGATGAGGCGTGGCATGTCGGGCAAGTACCGCTCACGTGAAGAATTTCAGGCAGTAAAGGAGAAGTTCTTTAGCAACTGTGCGGAGATGGACTATCCCTATGATGAAGTAGCAGAAATATGGCGTCAGGTAGAGAGCTTTGCCGGCTATTCCTTTGCCAAGGGCCACTCGGCCTCCTATGCAGTAGAGAGCTACCAGAGCCTGTATCTCCGCGCCTACTATCCTATAGAGTTTATGACCGGGGTACTAAACAACTTTGGTGGTTTTTACTCTACCGAGTTTTACCTGCATGAGGCTAAAATGCTGGGCGCGCAGATAGAGCTGCCCTGCATCAATATGAGTAATAATCTCGCTGCACTCTATGGCACCACTATCTACATGGGCTTCTGCCTGATCAAGGATCTGGAGGTAGCTACGGTAGAAAATATCCTGCGCGTGCGTGAGGAGGGTGAGTTTGCCGACCTGAATGATTTCATCAAGCGGGTACCAGTCTCACTGGAGCAGCTGCGTATCTTGATCCGTATCAAGGCGTTTCGCTTTACCGGCCGTACGGCCAAAGAACTGCTCTGGGATGCACACCTGCTCATGGGCAAGGAGAAGAAGTCCATGCCGCGCAGGGAGCTTTTCCGCGTAGCGGCGCACTCAGACACGCTGCCACCGCTGGAATATGACCAGTATGAGGATGCGCTGGATGAGATGAAGATCCTGTCCTTTCCGTATACTTCTCCATTCAAACTTCTATCTAAGAACTATGACAAGCTGACGTATGCACGGGAGATGATGGCTCATCTGGGCCGGACCATCTATATGGCAGGATACTATGTCAATATCAAACGCGTGACGACGATCACCGGGGAGACGATGTACTTTGGCTCCTTCATAGATGAGCAGGGGTATTTATTTGACAGTGTACATTTCCCCCGCTCTATAGAGCAGTATCCCTTCACCGGACGCGGCTGCTATATCCTGAAGGGTAAAGTAATAGAAGAGTTTAATGTGCCGAGCCTGGATGTCTCACACATGCAGCGCATACCGTGGGCTTTTGGGGTCGCGGTGCCGTCTCATCCCGATATGGTATGAGTGTGCCGGCACCACAGGTATAGTGAGCTTACACCACCTTATTGGCGCAGCAGCTCGCGGCTACGGCATCAGGCTTGGCCTTGAAAGTAAAGCCCATAGACAGGATATAGCCCATGGCCTCACTCAGGGCAGTATTGGAGCCAAAGCGCGGATTGGTATTGATATCCGCATGGACCTCCAGCTCTGTTTTATACTGATCAAAAAGAGGGCACAGATGATAGGCTATCTCTATAGAGCGAGACACCTCGTGCAGCATCCGTTCCTTCAGCGTCATGCGCTGCTGAGAGCGCAGGGTGTTGATGAACATGTAGCCGCCCTTGCCCTTGCGGAGCAGCAGTATGACCGTGGCAAACTCAGTCTCGAGTCCGTAGACCTGAGAGTCAGTGCCGATACATACTTTGATCTTGTTTCCTGAGTCGCTCTCGTGGATGAGCGCCTTCTCCACCACCTCGCTGATCGGTGCACTGAATGTCGTGCCGTCCAGCTTCCTCCATCTCCCATTGACTACGGTTGATTGCATAAGCGTTGGTTTTATTAAAATTAAAACCAGAATCCCTGACTTTCCTAATCTAAAGACGGCTTTTTGTACACAGCGGGTTGTGAGGTGGTGCGGCTTTTCATTGTCTTTACGATTTCTTTACACAGGCGAGTTATATTTTAGGTTCTTATCTTAGTCGTATCCATTTCTATATGAAGCATAAAACAATCATTATCCTTTTATGGCTGCTCGTGACGGGTGCCAGGGCGCAAGACGATAAAAGATTATTTTTCGGCACACCTGCTTTTCATGGCGCGCAGCTGATAGGCAACTATCCCAATACTCCGTTTCTATTTGCTATGCCGGTCACCGGCACGCGGCCTATACAGTATAGCGCAGTCAACCTGCCTATGGGGCTCGCGCTGGATGAAAAGACTGGCTTCATCACCGGGAATATAAAAAAGGCAGGAACCTATAAGGTGACGCTCGTAGCCGTAAATCAGTTTGGCAAGACTACGGAAGATGTGACCATAGTGATAGGAGACAAGCTCTGTCTCACGCCACCTATGGGCTGGAATAGCTGGAATGTCTTTACCTCAGAGATCAGCGAGCAGCTGCTGATGGAGATGGCAGATGCTATGGCATCAAACGGCATGCGCGACCTCGGGTATCAGTATATCAATATCGATGACTTCTGGCACGCCTCAGAGAGAGAGTCCGATGGAAGACCAAAAGTGGATAGTGTAAAATTTCCGCATGGCATGAAATACCTGGCGGACTATGTACATAGCAAAGGCCTCAAACTCGGCATCTACTCCTGCGCGGGAGATAAGACTTGCGGCAGGTGCTTTGGAGGGTATGCGCATGAGGAGATAGATGCAAAGACCTATGCCGAGTGGGGCATAGACCTGCTGAAATACGACTACTGCTTTGCGCCATGGGGCAGGCACGCAGCCATAGAGCGCTATACCAAAATGGGCACCGCGCTCAAAAATTCCGGTCGCTCTATCGTCTTCAGTGTCTGCGAGTGGGGCCTGCGCAAACCCTGGCTCTGGGCAGAAAAAGCTGGTGGCCACTACTGGCGCACGACACCGGATATCTTTGATACCTGGAATCATGGCAATCCCTTTCAAATGAGTGTCATGAGAATACTCAAGAAGCAACGCGGCCTGGAGAAATATGCCGGCCCCGGCCACTGGAATGACCCAGATATGCTGCTGGTGGGCAATCATGGCAAAGGCCGCGCTACAAGCTCCGGCGGACTTTACAAGGGATTGACGCAGGATGAATACAAGGCCCACTTTGCTCTGTGGTGTATGATGAGTGCGCCGCTGCTGGTGAGCTGTGACATGCGTACTATCTCAAAGGAGGATTTTGAGATCATCACAGATGTAGATATGATAGCCATAGATCAGGACCCCGCGCAGGTGGCAGGACGAGTGATCAAAAAGCATGGAAGTATATGGGAATATGCTAAAACCATCAATCAATACCAGTGGATCACGATGTATCTCAATACGAGTAAAAAGCCTAAACCTGATCCTATATCAGCAGAGCGTATGATCCCTGCCCACGGTATTTCGTGGCAGAGAAACAGCAGGTTGCCGGATAGGTGATCTACTAGTCCGCCTTAAAATCGATCTTCCGATGCGTCCCATCGCAGAAGGGCTTATTGCTCGAAGCGCCGCAACGGCAGAAAGCAGTCACATTGTTCTTCTTCATCAGATCACCTTTAGAGTTCTTTACTGTCACATTGCCATAGACCAGTAGCGGGCCGTCCTTCGACGCTTCTACTATCGTCTCGGCATCTACATCTACACGCTCGGGGCCGGCTTCGTTATTCATGTAGTAGCTGAGCGCACCACTCGGGCAGCGCTTCACCTGGGCTACGATACGCTCGGTGGTCGCCCCCTCCGGTTTGATCCACGGCTTTACGAATGGATCAAACACCTCGCGCAGCTCTGTCCAGCAGAGCTTGGAGTGTATGCAGATATCCGGTTTCCAGATCACGGTTACTTCTCCGTTGGTATACTTCTTAGTGACTTCCATGTATAGTGGGTTTTAGTTGATCAGGTTAGTTTCTATATTGATGGGATTGGTCAGTGCCTTATGTATCGGGCACTTATTGGCTATCTCCAGCAGCTTGGCACGGTCCTCAGCGCCCAGGCTGCCGGTCAGGGTGATATCCCGCCTGATCTCCGTGGTATTCTTCTCCTTGTCCCAGATGAGCGTGATGTGTGCCTGCAGTCCATCCAGGGCCATTCCCTTGCGGTCCGCATACATACGCACAGTAGCGCAGGTGCAGGCACCCAGTGCCGCAGCCAGCAGCTCGTGGGGATTGGGGCCCAGGTCGGTGCCTTCGTTTTCCTTAGGCTCGTCGGCTATGATACTATGGTCACGCGCCTGTATGCTGACACGATAATGGTCTCTGGTGATAGATGCTGTGATCTCTGACATTACTTATGATTTTTGTTTTTTATCTCTGATAGCCTCCGCCAGCCAGATAAATTCACTGACGAACCGGTCCAGACTCTTTGACAGAAATTCATCTTTCACGGCCCCGCTGTCATCAAAGGCATGCTGCACATTTGATACGAGCAGTTTGTACGGCATGGGGTATGCGCCGAGAGATAGTACCAGCTGCTGCATTTCTGTAGAGGCATTGATACCCCCCATGCGTCCTGCTCCTACAGATACTACGCCTATCGGCTTGCGTTTAAATTCCTCTGAGAAATAATCAACTGCATTTTTCAAAGCACCGGAGTAGGAGCCATGATACTCCGGGGAGAGGAAAATAATAGCGTCTGCCTTATCCAGCTTCTGCTGTATGTCTGTGAGGGCGGGTAGTGCATTCCCTTCTTCATTGTACTGCTCCTCCAGCACCGGCAGATCGTATGCTGCCAGGTCTATGATAGCTGCCTGTGTATGTCCGCTGCGGTGAAAGCGTGCCATCAGTGCTACGGCCACATCATGGCTTTTGCGCCCCTTTCGGATACTTCCTGATATGATGATTATATTCATTACTACCGGTGAAATTATAGCATTATGCTGATTCCGGAGCTACCACTCTTGGTAGCTTGACCAAATGGTTTAAATTTGAAACAACCCAAAATACTAAACATGACAAGAGAAGAATGGTTGCGGATGGCTGCTATACTTGGTGCAGGTACTATGCTGCCCAAGGACCTGCTGGCTGAAATGATCACTGCGGATAATGGCCTCAAGGCCAGCGATTTCGGCAAGGACTTCATCTGGGGTACGGCCACGGCCGCCTACCAGATAGAGGGCGGCTGGAATGCAGACGGCAAGGGGGAGTCTATCTGGGATCATTTCTCACACAAGCCGGGCAAGATAGCCCGCCATGAGACTGCCGATGTGGCTGCAGACTTCTACCACAAATATGAGAGCGACATAGCGCTCATGAAGCAAATGAATATCCCTGCTTTCCGTTTTTCGGTAGGCTGGTCACGCATACTGCCCAATGGGACAGGTCAAATCAATCAAAAGGGGATAGATTTTTACAACAGGGTAATAGATACGAGCCTGAAAAACGGAATAGATCCCTGGCTGACCTGCTATCACTGGGACCTGCCGCAGGCGCTGCAGCAGAAGGGGGGCTGGACCAATAGGGATGTACTGGGCTGGTTTGAAGAGTATGTGGCTCTCTGCGCCAAAAGCTTTGGTGACAGGGTGAAAAACTGGATGGTATTTAATGAGCCGATGGCCTTCACCGCCTTGGGTTATTTGGTAGGCAGCAATGCGCCCGGCAAATTTGGCTATCACAACTTTTTCGCTGCGGCGCATCATGCCACTATGTGCCATGGTGTGGGTGGGCGCACACTGCGCAGGTTGCTGCCGAGTACAGCCAATATAGGCACTACCTTCTCCGTGAGTCACGTAGAGGCGTTCAAGAATCTATCAAAGAATGAGGAAACGCGCAGAAGGTGCGATGCATTGTTCAACCGTCTCTTTATAGAGCCGACGCTGGGCCTCGGCTACCCATACCGCGACCTGCCTGCGCTGAAGCATATTTATAAGTTTATCCTGCCCGGAGATGAGGCACTGATGCCTTTTGACTTTGACTTCATAGGGCTGCAAAACTACTTCCGCGTGATCGTGAAGAATTTTCCGCTGATCCCTATGGTACATGCTATCAATGAGTCTCCAAAGAAACTCGGCCACCCTGTCACGGCTATGGGCTGGGAGGTATACCCGGAGGGTATTTATGATATACTGAAGCAATTCTCGCAGTATAAGGGGATCAAAAATATCATCGTGACGGAAAATGGTACGGCATTTCCCGACAAGGTAGAGAACGGCGCCGTGCATGACCCACAGCGTACTGAATATATACAGTCGTATTTGAAGCAAGTGCTCCGTGCCAAACATGATGGCATCAATGTAAATGGCTACTTCGTATGGTCCTTTATAGACAACTTTGAGTGGGACTCGGGCTACAGGCCGCGCTTTGGTATCGTTTATAATGATGTGGCAGATGAGAAGCGTATCGTCAAGGATTCGGGCAAGTGGTTTGCGGATTTCCTACAGAAATAGCTTAGTAGTACAAAGCATATTTTCATCAAATTGCGCGACGAAATTAGGTCGGGCAACTTTTTTTCATATTTTCACGGCTATCAATCAACTAAATCACAACTCTATGAGAAGGATCTCACTACTTTTTTCAGCATTAATGATGCTATCGGCCGGTGCCTATGCCGGGGACAAAGGAAACGTAAAAATAACCTGGGGACAGGAGTTTGCACTGCCTAAAAAGCATTACGAACTCGGATTTCTCGGGGATGGTAAAAGGGGCTATGTAGAGCTGAGCCATCAGCATGGCAAATCTATATCCATACAGAAATTTTCACCGGCGCTCAAGCTCACCGGCGAAACAGAAGTGCCTACCAGCAATCTCCCTAAAGGCTACATGATCGAAAGTGTGTGGGATATGGGTGGTAAGGATTATATCTTCTATTCTACCTGGAGCAAAAAGGAAAAGGTAGAGAAGCTCTATGCTCAGGCGCTGAATGTAGGACAAGGAAAATTTGAAGGTGATGCCAAGGAACTGCTGGGTTCTACGGACAAGCTGGCAGGTACGCTCGTTATGACGGGATATTTCCAGTACAACACGGCTGACAAGTGGAACCTCGTGCGCTCTGCAGACTCCAGCAAGCTAATGATCTACTATCGTATCAAGCCAAAAGAGAAGAAGGACGCAATCAATAAGGACGTAATAGGCATGTTTGTGTACGATCAGAACCTAAACTCACTCTGGGGTAAGCGCTTCGAGATGCCGTATACAGAGAAAATGATGGATAATGATGACTATCAGGTAGACAGCAAAGGTAATGTCTACATCCTCGCTAAAGTATACAACGCTGAAGGCAAGAAAAAGGATGTAAAGGACTATCACTATGAGGTGATGATGTATGCCAAGGGATCAGATAAGCCTGTGATCTCTAAGTTTAATTTCTCTGATAAATATGTAGTCGATATCTCCCTGAATGAAGACAAAAACGGCCGTATGATATGCGCAGGCTACTATTCTAAGTCCGGACAAGGTACGGACGGCGCTTTCTTCTTATCATTTGATGAGGCCAGTAAGTCAATGAAGAACATTAAAAAAGGGTTTTATGAGTTTCCGGTAGAAGTGATAAGGGAGTTCGAATCTAAACGAACTAAAAAGAAATCCGAAAAGAAGGAAAATAAGGGCGAGGATGAAGAAGTATCTCATCTCGTATTCCGCAACCTGGAGGTAGGAGATGATGGCTCAATGACACTATTCGGTGAGCAATATACCTGGACCATGGTTGTCACATACAATGGTAAGACGACCACTACTACGTATCATTATTTCTTCGATGATATCTACGTAATGCGTATCAGCGCTGATGGAGAGATGCAGTGGGTCAAGAAAATACCTAAAGCCCAGAGAGGTACTACACAGAATGTGTACGCGCCATATCGCCTGGGCCTGAGCTATCACCTGCATACAGTGGGCGACGATAGCTACCTTTTCTTCGTAGATAATATGAAGAACCTGAATATCACTGCCGGTACAGCACCCGCAGTGCATGTGGCAGGTGCCGGTGGCATACTGATGTCTGTGAAGCTCTCGGGAGATGGTAGTATCTCCAAGTCAAGTCTCTTCGACTTCCGTGAGGAAAAGATGAATGTAATGGTACGTGATTTCTCGGATGTCAATACAAATGAGATCATAGGTCGTGCCCGAAAACTGAAGGGACCATTCCAGATGAACTTCCAGAATGGCAAGCCACTGCTCATCACAGTAAACTAATACTAACAACACGATACAAAAGAAAAGGCCGGTCTGCAGACCGGCCTTTCTTATTTCTTATAGAACCTCTACCTGGTTTCGCAGTATATCGTCTATCGTCTCGCGCTGGCGTATGAGGTAGTCCTTGCCATCTTTGATCATCACTTCGGCAGGGCGAAAACGTGAGTTGTAGTTGCTCGCCATCGTAAAGCCATAGGCACCTGCATTGCGGAAGGCTATGATATCCCCTTCTTTGACCTCTGCTATCTTGCGATCCCAGCCAAAGGTGTCTGTTTCGCAGATATAACCCACCACGGTATAGATACGCTGCTTACCCTCAGGGTTTGAGATATTCAGTATATGATGGTACGAGTTGTACAGCATAGGCCTGATCAGGTGATTGAGGCCCGAGTCTACGCCTACAAAGACGGTAGCGGTAGTCTGCTTCAGCACATTGGCCTTGACCAGAAAAGTACCTGCCTCACTCACCAGAAACTTGCCAGGCTCAAACCAGAGGTCTATCTTTTTACCGTAGCTTTTTTCAAACTCTATAAAGCGGTCCGACAGCTTGTCTCCCAGTTCTGCTACGTCGGTATAATAGTCATCCGGCTTGTACGGCACCTTGAATCCACTGCCAAAGTCCACAAACTCCAGATCTGGGAAAAATGCAGTCTGCTCAAACAGTATCTCAGCACCGCGGAGGAAAACATCTACGTCCAGGATGTCGCTGCCTGTATGCATATGCAGGCCATTGACGCGCAGGCCCGTGCTCTGCACGATGCGCTCTACATGTCGCATCTGATAGATAGAGATACCAAACTTCGAGTCAATATGGCCGGTAGAAATATTGATATTGCCACCTGCCATCAGGTGGGGATTGATACGGATACACACCGGTACGGATGCGCCATACTTAGTGCCAAACTGCTCCAGGATAGATGTATTGTCTATATTGATCTGCACGCCTTCTTTGACTGCCAGATCTATCTCTTCCATAGAGACACAGTTGGGGGTGTACATGATCTCATGAGGTGCAAAGCCCGCCTTGAGTCCTACCCATACCTCCTGTATAGATACACAGTCCAGCCCTGCGCCGAGACTGCGGAAGAAGCGCAGGATATTGATATTATTCAGCGCCTTGCAGGCAAATTTGATCTTTGGCTCAAATCCTTTGAAGCTTCCTTTCAGCTTTTTATACTTGGCCTCCATCATGGCTGTGTCATAGACATACAGAGGAGTGTCGTATTTTTCGCAGAGATAGAGGGCGTCTACGCCCCCTATGTTGTAGGCTCCATTATCGAGCTGCAGCATGGGTATATTCGATTTAGGTGGGTGAATGTAATGCAAAAAGTGATACAGGCGTAGCGGTCAAAATCCGGCTGCAATTAATTGCAACAAATGCACCTCATTCATATATGTAAGATTACTGCTGCCTTACATTAGCAGTGAAGAATCCGCTGTCTGCAGCATTGTCCTGGCTCACGAGTGTCACAGGGTCAGCTATCAGGATACCTACTTTGCCCAGGGAGTCTATCGTGACTGTGGCCGTGCCAATAGATGAGGCTCCGGTCTGATAGTTAGATCCCAGCGCACTACTGCCATACACGATAGAAAGCCCTCCGGCTACAGATGGTGTACTATTGCCGGGTACTATATGATAGGTGCCGCTATGGGTAGGAAAGGTAGCAAAGTAAAATACGACACTAGTATTATTAGATGGCACCATAGATCCGGAGTAATCCTGCACAGAAAGGGCCTGACCAAACTGGACAGCACTACGAGCTGTATGGCTGAGACTGTCAAAAGAATAGGAGCCAAAATTGGTAGCGGTACCTGTATTGCCGGTGGCCGGACTCTCTTTGGAGCATGCAGCTACGAAGCAGCTGACCGACATAAGTAAAACCACCGTACGGATGTTCTTCATGTTTTTGGGGCTATGACAATAAAAGTAGGGGAAGGTTATATGTATCACCTTTTATCATCTGTTAAAAGATAATGGCTATTAGGTAAATAGGTAGAAGATAGGTGTGAGTGTGGCAAAGCGGTAGGATTATGACCGTGTGGCTTTCAGATTATTGTTTTATGATTACTTTAGGCAAAATTTATAAGCATGGATCAGGATATGTGGCTTGACATATTGCTCATTGTGATAGGTAGTCTCTTCAGCGCCGTCATGATAGGTGTAGCCTTTGTCATCAATCGCCGGGAGCAGCCCAAGCAGCTCTGGCTGTTGTTCTTTACAGAGATGTGGGAGCGTTTCTCTTTTTATGGTATGCGTGCATTGCTCATACTGTACATGACGCACATCCTGCTTTTCCCAGACAAGGATGCCAACCTGCAATATGGCGCCTACAATGCGCTGGTCTATACTATGCCGCTGCTAGGTGGCTGGCTGGCAGACAGGATACTCGGTTTTCGCAAGTCTATCGTACTGGGTGGCCTGATGATGGCCATAGGACACCTGGTTTTAGCTATTCCTTCCAGTACCACATTCTTTTTGGGTCTGGGATTTCTGATCTCAGGCAATGGTTTCTTTAAGCCGAATATCTCCAGCCTCTTGTCTCAGTACTATCAGAAAGATGATCCACGCAAGGATGCCGGGTACTCCATTTTCTATATGGGTGTCAATATCGGTGCTTTCCTCGGCAGTACGATTTGCGGCTTTCTGGGTCAGAAGGGAGGTGTGGTGCTCCACCATCTGATGGATCGCGGTGGCGCCATAGCCTCGGTGGCCTACAGAATAGCTACGACATTCGGATCTCTGGATGGGGGTACATGGCATGATGAGTGCTGGCACCTTGGCTTTGGAGTTGCAGGCTTTTTTATGATCGTGGGCGTGATCAATTTCCTTCTTTTCCATCGTGTACTGGAGGATAAAGGCCACTCTCCGGATCCCGTGAAACTATCATCTAAAATAGGAGGGGTGCTCTCCCTGGAGTGGGCACTGTATATCGGCGCATTCCTGCTGGTACCTATCATGCTGGGCCTGGTCAAGTATCATAGCATCATGTCTGTACTGCTGTATCCGCTCGGTCTGGCTGCGCTGGTCTATGTGATCTATGAAAGTTTCAAATTTGATGAGGCCTCGCGGCATAAACTCTGGGCCGCCTGTATCCTTATCGTATTTACCATTATTTTCTGGGGCTTCTACGAGCAGAGCGGAGGATCGCTCAATCTGATGGCTGAGCGCAATGTAGATATGCACGTCTTTGGCCATGAGCTGCCATCTGCCATGATCAATAACGCTACAAATCCTTTCTACATTATTTTCCTTACACCGCTTTTTGCTGCGATGTGGACCTTTCTGACCAGGAGAAATATCGAGCCTAACACCCCTGTTAAATTCGGGCTGGCATTTCTTTTTGTAGGTGCCGGCTACCTGACTTTCTATCTGGGCGGCCAGGTAGGAAGTGCTACTGGCTATATGCCTATAGCGTATTTCCTGCTGGCCTACCTGATCATTACTACCGGAGAGCTATTTCTATCTCCTATCGGATTGTCTATGATCACGAAGCTATCACCCTCGCAGATGGTGGGTTTCATGATGGGTATGTGGTTCCTGGCATCAGCATTTGGCCAGCATCTGGCGGGCGTCATAGGTTCGCATATGGATGTGCCGCACGGGGCCAATGGAGCCGTGGCTACAGCTCTGGAGTCTCTGCCGGTATACATGAAAGGCTGTATGTGGATCGGCGTGGTATCCCTGGGCGGTGGCGTGGTGCTGCTGGCGCTCTCGCCGGTCATCAAAAAGCTGATGGGCGAGGTACATTAATTTTTGGAATCAACTTTATATATGAAAACGATACTTATCACTTTGCTGGTTTTCTGCATGATCATGCCGGGCTATAGTGCCACCGGCGTCGGGCATCCCGTCAGCTGTGTTTTCCGATCAGGGCAGCCCGCCAAGACCGAAAACCTCGATCAGCTGCAAAGGCAAATGGACACATACCGTATCAGGCGCAATGCCGGGATAGGATTGATGAGCGGCGGAGCAGCAGCTATTGTGATAGGCGAGGTGGTCTCGATCCTCTCGGTGGTGCGAGCTGAAAATGGAAACTACCGGTACTATAGTTCGACCCAGGACCCGCTTTGGATAGCAGGATTCTCCACTACCATGGCAGGAGTGGGGGGCCTCGCCAGCGGCATACCCCTATTTGTAATATATAATAAGCGCTACAAGGCGGTCAGGCACCGTATCAAAAAGATCAGCGAGGGGAAGACAGATATCATAATAGAATGATGGCATTTTGAGGCCTGATATTTTAAAAAAATCAAAACTCAGCAGCAAAGGAATGATACTTGACAGGTTATGATTACTTTCGCAGCTGCCATGAGGCCTGCACAGCACAGATATTTTTATACGTTATTGCTCACTACTATTTATGTGCTGCATGGTTTCCTGCTGTATCATATTTTGTCTTCTGATTTCATTTGCCATGCAGCAGGAGTCAATACAAGTGTTTCTAACCCGGATCACTATCCGCATCATGACCGCCGCTCTGGTATAGCCTACCTACGCATGCTGGAGAAGCATGATGGCTCCAAGCAAAGTATCGCATTGCCCGCAGATGCCAAACCGATACTGCCGGTGCAGATAGCATATCGTGTCGCTGATTTGAATGCGCATCCTGTAGATTTTACGGATTGCTCCCGTCTTTCCCCTTCTTCCTACCGGCTCTATCTGAGGGATAGAGTTTTTCTCATTTAGGATTTCCGGCTCTTTCTGTCTGGCTGTTATCACGTGTAGTGGTGATGACTGTTACTGTTTTATTTTTTAACAACTATTCCGATGAAAGATTCATTAAAGGTCAGTTTTATCATCATGTTCTCTCTGGTCGCCACCTGCCAGCACCTGTACGGGCAGAGTGTGACACTGCAGGGACTGATAGCCGGCATGTCATCTAATAATGATATGGTCAAGTATTACGCCAGCCTGGTACAGTCGCGCCAGGCAGCTGTGACCTCAGCCAAATATGAGCGGCTACCCAATATCAATACACTTTATCAGGTTACGCTGGGCTCAGCCAATAATGTACAGGGCGGCTACCTGGCTATGGGCGTCATACCCTCCGTCTCCGGTGGCAGGCGCTCCTACAATAACTTTGATCCGCAATCCGGTAATACAGCGCTGGCCGGCATAGACTGGGAGGTGACAAACTTTGGTGGCTTTCAGGCGCGCACGGATCTGGCCAGATCTAACCTAAGCGTTCAAAATAATATGCTGGCAAAGGGCACCTACGATCTGCAGGGTATAGCCGCAGCCTACTATGTGGAGCTGATGCGCCAATACGAACTGCAGCAAATAGACCAAGACAATGTGGACAGGCTCCAGCAGCTATTGACATCTATCAATTCGCTGGTGGTAAATGGTATCCGCCCGGGTGTAGACAGTGCTATTGCTTCTGCCGAGATATCAAAGTCGCGTGTGGCGCTTTACGAAGCTCAAAAGAATTTTGACCAGCTGCAGGTGCAGCTGTCTACGCTCACCGGTCTGCCTATAGCCCAGCTCCAGCCAGATACTACGGCAGGAGATCGCCTGCTACAGGCTGCGCCTTCGTTTATGCTGGGTGCAGCAGTAGACACTCAGCATCATCCTGACCTGCAATATTACAGTGCACTCACTGACCTGAGCCGCTCGCGCCTCAACCTCGAGCGCAAGCGCTACTATCCCCGGCTCATGCTGGATGCAGATGTCTGGACCCGGGCCTCCAGCCTGAGCAACACTGATGTCTATAATAAGGACCTGTCACAAGGCTACATACCACAGCGCATGAATTACTTTGTGGGTCTGACGCTGGCATATGACCTGATGAATATAGCCCGCAAGCACATCAATGCAACTATATATAAGTATGACGTAGAAGCCTCACAGCACAGGCTGGATCAGGAGCGCCGCGACCTGAATAATGAACTGCAGCGCGCACGTATAGAGACCGATTATCAGCTGCGCCGCCTCGGCGAGACAGAGCGGCAGATGCATGCGGCTGATGTAGCCTTTGGGCAGCAGTCCAATCTATACCGCAATGGATTATCGAGTGTGATAGACCTGAACCTTGCACTCAGCTACTCCATACAAGCCAGGAAGGACTACCTGGACTCAAAGGCAGGCTATATGCGTAGTGTGCTGAATTATGCGCTTGTCACAAATTCTTTCTCAAACATGGTGCAAACCTTAAAATTATAAGTAATGAATTTAGTCGCAGCGGCTCTGCGAAGGCCCATCACGCTGATAGTCATTTTTACCAGCCTGCTGATCTTCGCCATCATGAGCCTCATGAAGATCCCCATCGATATTTTCCCGGCATTGAATATGCCGACCATCTATGTGGTAGAGCCGTACGGTGGTATGTCTCCGCAGCAGATGGAAGGCTTTTTTGCCACCCGGTTGCAGGACAACTTTCTCTATGTGAACGGTGTGAAAACCATCGAAAGCAGGAACACACAAGGCCTTACCTTTATCAAACTGACCTTTTACGAAAAAACAGACATGGCGGAAGCATCTGCTCAGGTGGCTACGTACGTGAGCCGCTCCCTGAAATACTTTCCGCCGGGAGCGCTACCTCCGCTGGTTGTGAGGTTTGATGCGTCATCCTTACCAGTAGGAGAGCTGGTATTCTCCAGTCCTACCAAAACCCTGACCCAGATCTACGAGCTGGCAGCCACCAGGGTGCGGCCTATGTTTGCCTCTGTAGAGGGACTATCTGCACCACCTGCTATGGGTGGCAACTCCCGCTCAGTACTCGTAGATGTGGATCCTGAGAAGCTCCGCGCCTATGACATATCTCCGGAAGAGCTGATACAGGCTATAGCCAAAACAAATGTCATGGCCCCATCGGGCAACCTGAGACAAGGCAACCTGATGTACCTGACCACACTCAACTCTCTGGAGCAGAAAGTGCAGGAGTTTGCACAGGTACCGGTCAAGACCTCTGGCAACAAAACCGTTTTTATCAGTGACCTGGCTCGTGTGTCAGATGGCTCTGACGTGACTGTGAGCTATGCACTGATCAATGGGAGGCGCTCTATCTATATACCTGTGGTCAAGACTGCTGATGCCTCCACCTGGGGTGTGGTCAATGCGCTGAAAGCACGGATACCTGAGATGCAGACCCTGCTACCGGATGATGTGCGCATCAGGTATGAGTTTGACCAGTCGGTATTTGTGATCAATGCAGTGAAAAGCCTGGCTACAGAGGGGATACTGGGTGCTATCCTGACCGGATTGATGGTCTTACTTTTCCTGGGCGATGTGCGCAGCTCACTCATAGTGATCATCACGATACCGGTATCTATACTCATAGGCTGCCTGATGCTCAGCCTGGCAGGTCAGACCATCAATATCATGACGCTGAGTGGTCTGGCTCTGGCTATCGGTATCCTGGTAGACCAGGCTACTGTCACCATAGAGAATATACACCAGCACCTGGAGATGGGCAAGAGCAAACGCCGGGCTATCTATGATGCCTGTACGGAGATATCATTTCCACTGCTGCTCATCTTGCTCTGTATACTCGCCGTGTTTGCGCCGTCTCTGATGATGAATGGAGTACCCAAAGCGATGTTTGTACCATTGTCTTTATCCATTGGATTCTCTATGATAGTCTCCTTTATCGCAGCTCAGACGCTGGTACCGATCTTGTGCAATTGGTTTTTGCCGGATCATGCTACCGGGCATGATCATCAGACTGATTCTATCGTACTGGATGAGACAGAGGTACAGCAGATAGAGCATGAATACGGTCAGGTGCCTACTCAAGACAATGGCGGCGTATTTAACAAGATCAAAGCACGCTTTACGGCTATCATCGAGCGCTTGATGCGCCGCAAAAAGCTGTATGCCTCCATCTATCTGGTAGGGGCCATCTGTATGGCAGCAGTCGCATTTATTTTTATCGGCAAAGATCTGATGCCCAAAGTAAACAACGGGCAGTTTCAGATGCGGCTAAGCGCTCCGGAGGGTACCCGCCTGGAGCGGACTGAGGAGAAAGTGCAGAGGGCGCTGGCTATCATAGATAGTACGGTAGATGGGCACGTAGAGATATCCTCAGCCTATGTAGGACCCGTACCGAGCAACTATGCCACCAGTAACCTGTATGTCTTCAACGCGGGCTCACATGAGGCTGTGATACAGGTGCAGGTAGATGAAAAGTATAAAATGAAGACGGATGAACTAAAGGAGGCACTACGCAAAAACATTCATCACTTCATGCCTGATGTGACGATCAGCTTTGAGCCGATAGACCTCACCGAGAAGATCATGAGCCAGGGAGCGTCTAACCCGATAGAGGTACGTGTAGCAGGCAAGGATATGGCCCAGATCACGGCGGTGGCAGATACGCTGAAGAGCCGCATGGCAAAAATATCAGAACTGCGGGATGTGCAGATACGCCAGCCGCTCTACTATCCTACTATCAAGATAGATATAGACAGGTACAAAGTGGCGCAGTTTGGGCTGGACATAGGCGGCGTGTCCAGGTCTATCACCACGGCTACCTCTTCCAGCCGATTCATAGAGAAAAATCTCTGGCTGGACGAGCGCTCATCCTATGCCTATCAGGTACAGGTAGAGGTGCCCGAGTATATGATGACCACTGTAGATGAGCTGAAGGAGATCCCTCTGGTGAAGGGACAAAACAGACCTATGCTCGGTGACGTAGCGACCTTTACTACCACTACTACTCCAGGGGAATATGACCGCGCGGGGCCACGCCGATTCCTCACTATCGGAGCTAGTATCCATGAGACTAACCTCGGCAAAGCTACAGCACATGTGCAAAAAGCCGTGGCCTCTCTGGGCGCGCTGCCCAAAGGGGTGAAAGTGGAGGTGCGTGGCACCTCTGCACTGCTGGAGGAGACTCTGGGCAGCCTGCAGACTGGCCTGGGCCTGGCGGTACTGGTCATCCTGCTGCTGCTGGCTGCCAACTATGAGTCCCTGCCTACTGCGCTGACCGTGGTGAGCACGATCCCTGCTGTGATACTTGGTGCCTTGCTCGCTCTCTTTTTTACCGGTGCTACGCTGAATCTGCAATCCTATATGGGCATGATCATGAGCACGGGTGTCTCGGTGGCCAATGCGATCCTCATAGTGACCAATGCGGAAAAGCTCCGGTTTGATATACATGATGCTACCCGGGCTGCAGTGATGAGTGCCTCCATACGCCTGCGCCCCATACTCATGACCAGTCTCGCTATGATAGTAGGTATGATACCTATGGCATCAGGGCTAGGCGAGGCCGGTGAGCAGACAGCCCCGCTGGGCCGCGCTGTGATAGGCGGCCTGCTGGCCTCTACTTTTGCTGCACTATTTATGCTGCCACTGATCTACGCCTGGGTCAGGCAGCGGGCCTCTATTGACAGTACTTCTTTATTACCAGATCCACAATCAAATAACTAAACAGAATGAATAAGATACTTATCATCATAGCAGTAGTGACACTCAGTAGCTGCTCGCATCATAGGCCCACTGATCTCACGGAGAGTAAAAAAAGTACCAATGCCGCCCCCGCTACTGTGAAAGTAACACGAGACACGCTGAGGTCTGCTATCAAGCTACCCGGGGAACTGAAGCCGTACGAGAAAGTAGATATCTACCCAAAGATGAATGGCTTTGTAAAGGAAATGTATGTAGACCGGGGCTCTCATGTAGGCAAAGGTGACCTGCTCATGACGCTGGAGGCGCCTGAGATAGCACAGCAGATACAGGCTGCTCAGGGCCGCCTGCTGGAGGCCAGGGAGAAACTCAATGCCAGCCGTGATCGTTATTTCCGTCTCAGGGCTGCATCCTCTGTGGCGGGCTCTGTATCAGAGCTGGACCTGATGAATGCCGGCTCACGCTATCAGGCAGACAGCGCGCTGGAGCAATCTGAGCGGGCTAATCTCAGTGCCGCTCAGGTGCTGCAAGACTACCTGGTGATACGCGCGCCATTTGAGGGTGTGATCACAGAGCGTAATGTTCATCCGGGCAGCCTGACCGGGCCTAACTTTAAAATGGACTCCAAGCCTCTGCTGATACTGGAGCAAAACAGCAAATTGAGACTCGAGTTATTCATACCTGAGGTATACACAGGTAGTATCGATGCGAAGCAGCATCAGATAAGTTTCACTACCCAGTCCCTGCCGGGGCAAAGCTTTACCGCGAATGTTTCCCGCGCATCAGGATCACTATATGATCAGTACAGATCTGAGGCCGTAGAAGCTGATGTACCTAATCCTAATGGCATCTTCAAACCCGGCATGTACGTGGAGGTATCACTACCTATTCACTCCTCCGTGGCATCTTATCTGGTACCATCCTCTGCTATAGTGACCAGCACAGAGGGCAAGTATATCATAGCTGTACAGAGCGGCGTGACGCACTTTATAAAAGTGAGAGAGGGGATATCAGAAAAGGGGAAGACTGAGATCTTTGGCGACCTGCAGGGAGATGAGGTCATACTGCAAAATCCATCTGAGGAGATCAAAGAAGGTACAGCGATGCGTTAGTGCAGTGACAAACTCAAAAAACAAAAAGCCCTCCGTTGCGCGGAGGGCTTTTTTAGTATGCTCTGTAGATGCAGATTACTCAGCTACTACCTCAAAAGAGACAGTCACTTTGTGCTCCTTGCCGAGGCCGATCTCTGCAGTGTAAGTGCCGAGGGTCTTTACCTCACCTTCTACGATCGTGATCTTGCGGCGGTCTACCTCTATGTCGGCAGCCTTCTTCACAGCTTCTGCTACGTGGTATGCAGTCACTGAGCCAAAGATCTTGTCTGTAGTACCTACCTTGGCACCGATGGTGAGCTTAGTGCCCTCCAGGCGAGCCTTGATATCGTTGATGCTCGCTACGAGGCGCGCTTCTTTCTTTTCCTTCTGCTTCATCACCTCAGCGAGGATGCGGCGGTTGCTATCGCTAGCTACTACGGCCATACCCTGTGGGATCAGATAGTTCAGTGCGTAGCCTGGCTTCACTGTCACGAGGTCGTCAGCGTATCCCAGTTTCTCTACGTCTTTCTTCAATATGATTTCCATTGCTTGATTTCTTTTTTGTGGTTAGACCATTATTATTTCAGGAGGTCAGCTACGTATGGCAGCAGAGACAGGTGGCGTGCACGCTTGATAGCCTGGGCCACTTTGCGCTGATACTTCAGGGAGTTGCCCGTGAAGCGGCGCGGAGTGATCTTGCCTTGCTCATTGATGAAGCTCAGCAGGTACTCAGGATCCTTGTAGTCTATATACTTGATACCGTTCTTCTTGAAGCGGCAGTATTTCTTCTTGATCAGGCCTATCTTAGGCGAGGTCAGGTACTTGATAGTGTCTTGTGCGCTCTTGCTCATTATGCAGCCTCCTCTTTTTTAGGTGATTGAACTTTTTTGCCACGGCCTACGAGACCGGCACGCTTGTCGTCATTGTATTTGACTGCGTACTTGTCCAGCTTGATGGTCAGGTAGCGGAGTACCGACTCATCACGGCGGAATGCGAGCTCCAGAGTCTCCACAGCCTTAGGGGCCGCTTTATACTCTACGAGGTGGTAGATACCCGTCGTCTTTTTCTGGATCGGGTATTTGAGGTTTTTCAGCCCCCAGTATTCCTGGTGGATGATCTCTGCCCCTTGGTTTTTCAGGAGATCAACAAAGGTGCTGATCGCCTTTTTGGCGTCGTCTTCTGACAACACCGGGGTCAGGATGAAAGTAGTTTCGTACTGTCCTAGCATGTTTGTCTGCTTTTTTGTGATTAAAAAATTGGACTGCGAAGATAGGCTATTTCTCTACATTTTCAATAATATGAGTGCTAAAATGTAGGAATAGCAAGCTTTATGGTAACAGAAAGCTTGTAACTCGTTGAAAAAGAATACTTAAAGTAGTATTTACCGGAAAGGAAGAGTGTACCTTCCCTTAGGATGGGCAAAACTATGCCTGCGGCTTGTAATCTGTGCCGGAGAGCACAGTAGTGGTACCTTTGAGAAACTGGCGGAAAGACTCCCCCAGGTTTGAAGTGATAGACGTGCGAGAGAGGATAGGGCGTGTCACCACCTCTATCTCCAGATCAGGCATCAGCTCCTGGATCTCCTCCAGGCGCTCCAGATACATGATCTCTTCTTCAGCAGTCAGGGTTATTTTTGCCATCTGGTTTTAGTTTTTAGCAACTCTAAGGTATGCTTTTTCACAACATTAAATTTGTGTAAAGGCGTCTTTTCCTGTTAGTTGGCTAAAAGTCTGGACGAAAAGTGACGCATATACCTAGTTTTGGGTATAGGAAGGCTTTGATTTTAACAATAGGTAGGTATTCCTTCATTTCTGAAAGGGGGCAGCCGGTGAACATCTTTAGGGTAGGACCACATCGCTTTTTTTCTATTTTCACCGCCGATGGCAGAGTATATCGTATCAGCGCGCAAGTACCGTCCGGCACGGTTCAAGGACATGGTGGGGCAGGAGCATATCAGCTCTACGCTCCAGAATGCCATCCGTACCGGCCAGCTGGCCCACTCGTTCCTCTTCTGTGGTCCGCGTGGGGTGGGCAAAACTACCGCCGCCCGTATCCTGGCCAAGACGATCAACTGTGAGAATATCACGCCTGATATCGAGGCCTGCAATGAGTGCCCGAGCTGCAAGTCATTCAATCAGAACAGTTCCTTTAACATCCACGAGCTGGATGCCGCGTCTAACAACTCGGTGGAGGATATCCGCCAGCTGGTAGAGCAGGTGCGCTTTGCGCCGCAGGCGGGCAAGTATAAGATCTATATCATAGATGAGGTCCATATGCTCAGCCAGGGCGCCTTCAATGCGTTCCTCAAGACGCTGGAGGAGCCGCCGTCCTACTGCAAGTTTATCCTC
The DNA here is from genome assembly GCA_964537475.1 of uncultured Chitinophagaceae bacterium. GTDB lineage: Bacteria > Bacteroidota > Bacteroidia > Chitinophagales > LD1 > UBA1941. The sequence goes on from CAZIBY010000004.1 coordinate 414,660, forward strand.
GCTACTACTGAGAAGCATAAGATCCTGCCTACTATCCTGTCGCGTTGCCAGATATTTGATTTCCGCCGTATCTCTATAGATACCATCGTGGGTCACCTGCGGCACATCTGTGAGATGGAGGGCATAGGGGCAGAAGATGATGCGCTGCATATCATAGCGCAGAAGTGCGATGGTGGTATGAGAGATGCGCTATCTATGTTTGACAGGCTCAGCAGTTTTGCCGGAGGCAAGCTGACCTACGAGTCTGTACTGAAAAACCTGAACGTACTCGACTACGATTATTTCTTCAAAGTCACGGATGCGCTCCTCACGGAAGATATGAATGCGCTGATGGGTTATCTCTCTGAGATCCTCAAGAGGGGCTTTGAAGGAGATGACTTCATACTCGGTCTTTGTGAGCACTTCCGCAATCTGCTCTTTGCAAAGAATATAGATACGCTGCGCCTCATGGAGACCAGTGACTCTATCAAAAAGCGCTACCTGGAGCAGACCAATATGGCCACCGAGAGCTTCCTGATCAACTGCCTCTATCTGGGCAATCAGTGTGACGTCAACTATAAGCAGTCTAAAAACAAGCGTCTCTCCGTAGAGCTGGCACTGATCAAAATGTGCTACGTCAATGCGACTGTAGAAGCTGCCGAAGCTTCAAAAAAAAAAGCTCTAGCATAATCCTGACCGAAGCAGCCAAAGGAGGTATAGACCCTGTAGCTCCTAAAGTACAACCTACTATAAATAACTCAGCTACGGCGGCCGCGGCTCGCCCCACTGTGGCGCAACCGCGCATGGCATCTGACAAGGACTCTGCTGTGAAAAAATCATCTAAGCTGATCTCTCTGGACAATATCCATGAGATCACTAAAAAGAGACAGCAGGCGGAGGAAGAGGAGCTGAATGGCTCCGGGCCGATGATCAGGGAGTTCAATCACGAGAATGTACTGCAGATCTGGGCAGACTATGCAGATAGCATCCGTGAAAACAAAGGTGGCACAGCATCTATCATGGACGGGATAAAACCTATGGTGTCTGACGCTACGATCTCGCTCCTGTTTGACAGTGATCTGCAGCGTAGCCGCTTCAATGAGATTCTGCCGGCCTTCAAAGCATATATACACCGCAGGGTAGGATTCAATCCCCATATGATAGTAGATGTGGTGCAGCAGGCCGAAGCCACCCAGAAGTTCTTTACGCCCAAGGATAAACTGGAGCGCCTGATGGATCTCAATCCCGCACTACGCCGGTTCCAAAAGGAGCTCGGCCTGGACCTCGATTATGACTAGGCACATCATTCAGCGTGCTCAAAATCAATCTTTTACTATAAGGCTTTTCGTCCAAACCACTGTTTGTCGTTGCTGGTTTAGTAACCTTATCAAAAATATCCCGTATATGACAGTCCGAACCAGATTTTTCATATACAGTGCAGATACACAAAACAATAGGATACAACCCTCCAATGACCCCGGCCAAAGGCTTCTATTACAAGAAGTCAAAGGTCTCGGCATGGGACAGGTTAAAAGCCTGGGCAGAAAGCTTCACAGCCCTTTTTGGGAATTGGGCCGGTACTGAGGCCTCCATCGTGAGGATCGTGATAGGCTCTACCTCTCTGGCTTGTTTTATTTTTGGCCTGACAGGCACAGAGCAGTATCACTATCAGAGCATCAATATCCTGCAATCCCTGATGGGTCTGCTCATCATGATAGCCACCTATACTACTATAGGCAAAGCCAATATTCGCACGCTGGGCAATGTTTTCATTTACCTGCTTGATATCTCTAACGCAACACTCGTAGCCACCAGTCACTTCGATGACAAGCTGAGCTATCAGTACATCATCTACTTCTTCGTTTCCAGTCTGTTTTTCAATAACAAGAACTCTCTCCTGGCCTGCGTGGTACTCAATACTGCGTTTATCTTTGGTATCAGTGTATTGCCGCACGGCGGGTCGTCTTCTGTGTCTGACTTCTATATTGCTTTTGTCGCCTCTGAGTTTGCACTCATGCTGCTGATGGTAAAGCGATTTAATATGGAGGAGCAGCTGGCAGAAAATGAATCTAAATACCGTCTCCTCGCAGAAAACTCTGCTGATATCATCTGTACGCACAAGCCCAATGGCGAGTTTGACTTCGTCAGTCCATCGGTCTACTCCCTCACAGGTTATCTGCCGGGCGAGCTATCCGGCAGATCTGCCAGCCGGTTTATCTACCCGGATGACCGTGAACTATACAACAGGCATATAGCCAGTCACCAACCGCAGGATGAGAATAATGTGTTCCAGTACAGATTCCTCAATAAAGAAGGGAAATATATCTGGCTGGAGACCATCGTACGAGGCATGGAGACAGGTGAGAGCAATGCTAATTTCCTCAGCCAGACGCGTAGCTTCCAGCGCCACCATGAGTACCTGGAGCAGATAGAGAAACAAACTGCTGACCTACAGGAGAGCTACAAGGATCTTGAGATGTTTGCCTATATCTCCTCGCATGATATGCAGGAGCCGCTCCGCATGATATCAAACTATATGCAGCTCCTCCGCCGCAAGTATGAGTCTAAGCTGGATACGGATGCGATGGAGTATATAGACTATGCTGTGAAAGGCGCCTCCAACCTGCAGGCACTGATCAAGGACCTGCTGTCGTACTCTACTATCAATAAGAAAGAGATCAACTGCACACCGGTAGATATGGATGTGCTGCTGGACGATGTACTCTCCGGCCTGCAGCTGCTGATGCAGGAGCGCAATGCAAAGGTCTATATCAATGAACCATTGCACCCGCTCATGGCTGATAAAAATGCTATCACTCAGCTCGTGCAGAACCTGATACAGAATGGTATCAAGTACAATACCTCTGCTAACCCTGTGATCCGTATCATTTGTACAGAGGAGCCAAATCACATCACCTATTGCATACAGGATAATGGTATCGGCATAGACAAGCAGTATGCCCAGCAGATATTTGAGCCATTCCAGAGATTGCATAATAAGCACAACTTCCCGGGTACAGGCCTCGGCCTCTCTATCTGCCGCAAGATCATAGACCGCCTGCATGGCAAGATATGGGTAGACTCAGAGCCGGGCGTGGGATCCTCCTTCTACTTCAGCATCCCTAAGGTGCAGCCGGTAAAGGAGGCGTAGCAGTACTATTTTTCGGAAAAATTAAATAGAGGCTAACGCGTGTTAGCCTTTGATGTTTTCTGAGAGGCCTCATTCCTCTGGCATGATCTCGATGGCATCTACTTTGGCATTGAGCAGCAGCTCTTGTGAGCGGATGATACCTTTGTGCATGATGTCCACCGCCTGTAGTATCTGCTCCTGCGTCATGCCGCCCATCATCTGAAACCGGATGATAGACTGATTGCGCGGCACAGCCGGAAACTCAATGAGATTTGCCACGAGCCCCATAGAGAGTATCTCGCGTGAGAGCAGCCGTGCGAGTCTTGAATCGCCTATCAGCACCGGTACGAAAGGGCTAGGTATACCATTAGTGTAGAATCCACGCTTATTCAGCTCTTTGATCGCAAACTCGATATTGGCGAGTAGGTTTTTGCGTATCTCTTTGCCTTCATCAGAGAAAGCTATTTCCAGCGCCTTGTAGATGATAGCACAGGAGATGGTAGAGATGCTGGATGCGAATGTGTAGGATGGAGAGAAGATCTCTATCTGCTGGCGTATCACGCGTGGACCGGCCACAAAGCCACCGGGATTACAGAGGGTCTTGCTGAAGGAGCCGATGACTACGATATCTTTGGCAGACTTCATATCGATGGTCTCCAGCAGGCCGCGGCCTTCCTCGCCCATGCAGCCAAAGTCATGCGCTACATCTATGATGAGGATAGCCTCGTATTTTTTGCAAAGCGCATAAACGGCTGGTAGGTCAGGGCCATCAGAGTTCATAGAGTAGAGCGACTCTATGAGTACGAAGATACCACCTGTGCCCACGCGATCAGTGCAGAAACGGAGCTTCTTCTCCAGATCTTCCAGGTCATTGTGCTTGAATTTGTAAACGTGCTCCGTGGCATAGTTGGCTGCTACATCAGATGAGTTGTGCTGGAGCATATCCATCACCACATAGTCCTTGTGTGTGACCAGTCCCGCTATAGCGCCAAAGCAGGCGCTCCAGCCACTGGCAAATACCTGTGCCTGATCTACATGGAGTACTTCAGCTAGTTTTCTTTCGAGCTTATTGGTGAGTGTATTGCGGCCACCGAGTACAGGCGTGCCGCCGGAGGTCACACCAAATTCTTCTATCGCATCTTTGGCGGCCTGGATGATAGCCGGATGGCTGGTCATACCCATATAGTCCTGCGATCCGAAATTGAGGCATGGAGTATCTTCATCTGCCCAGGTGTTGCTCAGGTAAACCTCCGGGCCTAGTGTAGAGGCTACTGTGCGACTGAACGGATATACACCATTCAGCTTCAGCAGATCTACATATTGGTTAAAAGGAGTATAGCGCTCTTCGAGTGTTTTGCCTTTGGGGCTGCGATAGAGAAACGAACCTCCCAGGAGTGCATTAATATCGATGTTGTCAGACGTTTTCCGAGCCATAAGCCTTGGGGGTTAACTGCCATTATTTAATTATGTTTGTCGCACTGGCGAAAACTTTTCCCAAAATAAAGCATTTAATATATGTTGTCAAGAGTAGCAACTTCCATATTTATAACCATAATCCTGTTTATGCAGTCTGTCATTGGACAATCTTCTGTGAAATCTACTGCCCCTCTATCCAATGATATGTACGGCGTCAGAGAATTTACACTCAAAAATGGCCTCAAAGTATTTATATCTGTCAATAAGGAGGCACCCCGCGTGCAGACTATGATAGCAGTCAAGGCTGGCAGCAAATATGACCCGGCACAAACCACAGGCCTCGCTCACTACCTTGAGCACATGATGTTCAAAGGAACTCAGAAGTATGGTACGAGGGATTGGGCCAAAGAGAGTATTTATCTAAATACAATATCCGACTTGTATGAAAAGCATCTGAAAGAGACTGACGAAGGCAAAAAGCGCGAGATATACCACGAGATAGATAGTGTATCCAAACTGGCATCAGACTATGCTATACCTAGCGAGTATGATAAAATGGTGGCCTCTATAGGCGCCAGCGGTACCAACGCATTTACCAGTAACGATATGACAGTATATGTCAATGATATCCCCTCTACAGCCATAGACAAATGGGCTACGCTGGAGAGTGAGCGTTTCTCTACGCTGGTACTGCGCCTCTTTCATACAGAGCTGGAGACCGTATACGAAGAGTTTAACCGCAACCAGGATGACGATATCCGCTGGTCGGGGTTTGCAGTAGATAGCATGCTGATGCCCAATCACCCGTATGGCACCCAGACTACCATAGGCCGAGGTGAGCATCTCAAGAATCCATCTATGGTCAATATCCATAACTACTTTGACACCTACTACAACCCGAATAATGTAGCAGTGATACTGGTAGGTGATGTAGATCCGGACAAGGCTGTAGCTGATATTGAGAGGCATTTCGGCAAGTGGACGGCCAAACCTATCCCGGCCTTCGTAAAGCAGTCGCCGGTGCCACTCACGCATGTACAGACTGCGGAGATCAAAGGACCTACCAAAGAGCACCTCTTCATAGGCTATCGGCTGGATGGCGATGGCACCAGAGATGCCCTGATGGCCAAGATGGTAGATATGATCATGTCTAACGGTACTGCCGGGCTCATAGATGTCAATATCATGCAGAAGCAGAAAGCGTTGGCTGCCAGTTCTTATGTCAATGCGCTGAAAGATTACTCCCTATTCAAACTATATGGTGAGCCAAAGCAGGGCCAGACGATGGAAGAGCTCAAGGACCTCCTCATCTCACAGGTAGAAATGATCAAAAAGGGAGAGTTTGATGATGCACTCATACCAGCCATCGTACAGAATATACGACTGATGAAGATGAAGAGCAAAGAAAGCAACAGGGCTGTGGCAGGAGAGATCATGGATGCCTTTGTGAAAGATATCCCCTGGTCCTACCGAGCAGAGGAGCTGGATATGCTGGCCAAGATCACCAAAGCGGATGTAGTAAAGTTTGCCAACGAAAAATTTAAGGACAACTACGCCGTCTGCTATAAAAAAGCTGGTGAGCCTAACCGCCACAAAGTAGACAAGCCAAAGATCACTCCAGTGACCCTCAACAAGGACAGCACGTCGGCTTTCAAATCAAATTTTGATAAGATCCAGGTGCCAAATATCAAAGCCAGGTTTGTAGACTTTGATAAAGATATGACTACAGTGAAGAATGCAGGCGCGGCTCCTTTGCGATATGTGCACAATGACCTCAATAAGACCTTCTCGCTGAGCTATGTTTTTGAGAGGGGCACTGATGATGATAAAAATATCGGGCCGGCTATCGAGTATATGACACTGCTCGGTACGGATCAGTATACTATAGGCGAACTGAAGAAGGAGTTTTATAAGATCGGTGTCTCCTATAGCCTCTCGGCGGGCAGGGACAGAGTGATAGTGAAACTCTCCGGTCTGGAGGACAATCTGGAGAAAGGCCTTGCCCTGCTCTCAGTCTATCTCACTCATCCCAAGGCAGATAAAACTGTATATGACAACTATGTAGCAGATGTGCTGAAAAAGCGCGCCAATGCTAAGACAAACAAGGGGATCATCCTGCAGCAGGCCATGATGAACTACGCTAAGTATGGCACGCAAAACCCTTTCACCCACGTACTCTCAGAGAACGAACTGAAAGCAGCAACTCCTGAACAAATGCTGGCCGTAGCTGCCAAGGCACTGAGTGCGCCAAGCGATATCTACTACTATGGCCAGCGCAAGCCGGAAGATGTCAGGGCTAAGGTCAGCGCTCTCTTTGCCGGTCACAAGGAGCCCAATGCGGCGAAACCTGATGATGTTACCTTTCCGGAGCAGGCTCTGGATAAGCCAACCGTTTATTTCTGCAACTATAATATGAAGCAGGCCGAAGTGGTCATGCTGCAGAAGGATGAGAAATTTAATAAGGCACTATTCCCTTATATCACGCTCTATAACGATTACTATGGATCGGGTCTTTCCTCTATCCTCTTTCAGGAGGTACGGGAGAAAATGGGGCTGGCCTATGCCGTCAATAGCGGATTCACAGCGCCACAATATGCCTACGAGTCTCACTATCTGCAGTGCTATGTAGGCACGCAGGCCGATAAACTGGAGACGGCCATGAAGCAGATGAGCAGCCTGCTCAATAATATGGTAGAGGTCCCAAAACAATATGAGGGAGTACAGTCAGCTGCCGAGCGTACGCTGGAGAGTGAGTGGATCACAGGGGAGAATATTTTCACGGCTTTTGACAGGGCACGCAAGCGCGGTCTGAACTATGATATCCGCAAGGATATGTATGCGGAGATACCAAAACTATCTATGGCTGATCTAAATGCATTCTTTGATAAACATATCAAGGGCAAGCCAGTGACCTACCTGGTGATAGGCAAGAAAGATAATGTCGACTTCAAAGTACTCGAGTCACTCGGCACTGTAAAGGAGCTGAGCCTGGAGGAGGTATTCAACTATTAAAAAATGCAACGCTATATGTGCTATCTGAAAAGCCTGGGATTGACACTGCTCCTGATGGTGACCATCAGCACCCTTTCATCTGCCCGCGGAGCCACGCTGTCTGCCAAATCTGAAACAGGTAAAGTGCAGCTCACCGTAAAGCTGGCCGGTCTGGATGGTCCTATAGTGTCGGCCCAACTGACCACTGAGCAGGGGACTACGGATCTCAGTGCGGACTACGATGCCTATTCGGTCATAGACGCGCCAAACCACATTGTCACCATTTGCTTTCAGGAGAAGGGGAAGCCAGCGGGCACGCCTGACGCCAAAATTATCAAGACATGGGCTATACCGAGCAGCTTTGTAAAGTTGACTACGGGAGAGTTTGACTGGCGCTTTAAGATCAAGATCGGTGGCAATATGCTGAAGGAGGTGACGACGCTCACAGGCGCGTTTGAGCAGGATCGCTGATGTTAAAAATATTCGAGGCTGATCATAGTGTAAGGAAAATATGTATTCTTGTGCCTCATTATCAACTCCTAAACCGTAAAAATCTAATGAAAAAAATCCCCCTCTTGTTATTTCTGGTTATTGCCAGCGTTACTTCATTTGCCCAGACCGATTTTGTCTATACCGATGTAGTAAAGACTGACTCTGTACCTGCAAAGGATCTATATAGCCGGGCTCGTCTGATGATAGCCAAGCTGTATAAGTCCAGTAACTCTGTGACACAGCTCAATGATGACGCTACAAACACTCTCGTTATCAAGCCTCTGTTTTCTGTAAAGGCTATGCAGCCTAATGGTTTTGGTATTCCATCCTTTGATGGGGGTGTAGTACACTATACCGTCACTATTATGTGCAAGGATGGCAGGTATAAGTATACTATAGATGATATGTACCATGACGGTGCAGTATCCAGCGGATGTACCGGTGGTGCCCTGTCTAACGAAAAGCCAAGCTGTATGGGTGCGGGTGCCTACAAGAGCTGGTGGAAAAAGACTAAAGAAGAGGCTGATGCCTATGCAAAGGAACTCATCGCTACTATTAAGACAGAAATGGCTGCACCAAAAGCCGGATCTGGCAAACAAGACTGGTAAGAAGCCATCCAAAAGATAAATAAAAAGGGTCTTGCCTCGGCATGACCCTTTTTATTTATCCCAGGTCACAGCAATATATTATCTATCAGCCGCACACCGCCTATCCATGCGGCTACCAAGGCTACGAGCGGTGTTTTATCAGAGATTGTTTTGACGGGTTTCAGTGTCCGGGCATTCCGGATAGCTACATACTCCACCTTAAACTCCGGAAGAGAGGTCAGCCTATCAGAGGCCCGGTGTTCTATATCCGTGATTCTTTGACCGTCGCCCGTCGCCCGTCGCCGTATAGACGCCTTGATCGAGCGAAGCAGTTTTGATATTTCTACAGCTTTTGCCCGCGACTTTTTATCCAGCCTTACATTGCGGCTGCTCATGGCCAGGCCGTCCTTCTCCCGTTTGATGGGGCAGAGTACCAGTCTGGTCTTGAGACGCAGCTGGCGGATCATATCGGAGCAGATCATGGCCTGCTGGTAGTCCTTCTGACCCATATACAGCCTGTCAGGAGTCACAGCCCGCAGCAGTTTCTCTACGATCTGGGCCATGCCGGCAAAGTGGCCCGGCCTCCACTCACCCTCCAGGGTTTCTGCTAAAAAACCAAAATCCAACGCTTCAGGGTTTTTATACCCTTTAGGATACATTTCGGCCACAGCCGGCAGGAAAAGGATGTCGCATTTGGCCGCTATCAGCTTCTGCATATCGCTTTCCAAGGTAATCGGGTATTTCTCAAAATCCTTAGGATCATTGAATTGCGTAGGGTTGACAAAGATAGAACAGACGGTCACATCATTCTCGCGGCGCGACTGACGGATCAGTGAGACGTGGCCCTCATGCAGGGCACCCATCGTAGGGGCAAAACCAATTTTTTTACCCTCCTTTTTGAGTGCAATAATTTGATTTTGAATTTCTTGAATAGTCTTAATTATCTGCATATGGAGTGTTCACAATATTACGCACAGTGTAGCGTTTTGTAAACTTTAAAATAATTATTAGTATCTTTGCAGACGCAATTTATACAAGTTTATTAGTTCACAAGAAAATTCACAGAGATGGAGAAAAAGAGAATTCTGATAGTGACCCATGAAATGGACCCTTATATCAATCTGACTCAAGCCGCAAAAATAGCCAACTCTCTCCCTAAATACCTGCAAGATAACGGAATGGAAATCCGGGTGCTGATGCCAAAATTTGGAAATATCAATGAGCGCCGCCACCGCCTGCACGAAGTAGTACGCCTCTCTGGTATCAATGTGATCATAAACGACGAAGACTATCCACTGGTGATCAAAGTGGCCTCCCTGCCTGGTGCGCGTCTGCAGGTCTATTTTCTGGACAATGAAGACTTCTTCAAGCGCAAATCGGTATTTGAAGATGAGAACAACAACTTCTATGAGGACAACTCTGACCGTATGATCTTCTTCTGCAAGGGTGCACTGGAGACGGTACGCAAGTTTGGCTGGGCGCCGGACCTGATCCACTGCTTTGGCTGGATGACTAGTCTCATACCTATGTTCCTCAAGACTACTTATAAGGACGATCCTATCTTTGCCAATAGCAAGGTGATCTATACCCTATCCAATAACTACTTCAAGAACAAGCTGAAGGCAGACTTCTCTACACAGCTCCAGATCAGTGATAATATCACTAAGAAGCATGTAGACTACTTCAAGGAGGGCGACAATACCAGCCTGAATATCGGTGGCTCTGAGTTTGCCGATGCGCTGCTGGTAGAGAATGACATAGATGAGTCTATGGCAAACTATGTCAAGAAGGCGAAGGGTAAAATGGTGCTCAAGCTCAAGAGTAGTGATGATGAGGAGGCCCTGCCGCTCGTGGGAGATTTCTACAAGAATGTCCTGGCCAACTAATATTTAACGCCCAAGCCCACTCCATTGAAGAAGCATCTTGTCCGGTTTTGCCAGATCGCATTTGCGGTCACATTGGTATGTTATCTCAGTTCGTGCAAGGATCCGGCTATAGCAGACAAAAGCAATACACTCGGCTTTGACCCGATCAATCTGGAGCATTTGGACACCGCAGCAGTGTATATCAATACATTGGCAGAGGTGCCGCTACAGTCATCGGCTGTTAGTACGGGAGTATTGGGTTCTATGAAGGATCCTATTTTCGGGGCGACATATGCCAGCTTCTATGCACAGTGCCTGCTATCTAGCAGCGGGGCCGTGTTCAACAATTCTCCTGTGGTAGATTCGGTAGTGTTATATCTGCCATACATCAATGACTCTTCTAAATATGGGCCGTGCAAAGAAGCTATAGATGTGCAGGTATATGAGGTGAGTCAGTATATGGATCCGACGGCTATTTATCATCAGAATGATGCTTTCAGTGTCTATAGCCAGCCGATCGGTCAGCTCAATAACTATGTGCCCGATCTGATAGATAGTACCTTTGCCTGGCACAATACTCAGGCACCGCAGATCATAGTCAGATTGAGCAATAGCTTTGGACAGAAACTACTGAACGCTGACTCTATTTCTTTATCCAGTTCCACAGATTTCATCAATTATCTGAAGGGAATCTACGTCACCACCAATACGGCCAATCCGGCTGCAGATGGTATATCATACCTCAATCTGCAGAGTGGACGTGTCAGCTTGTATTATCACAACTCTGTGGCGGATACTTTGCGGTTTGACTTTCCCATCAGTGCTTATTCTACCACGGTCAACCATTTCGATCATCGATATAGTGGCACTACGGTCAATACAGCGATCAATGCAGGTGTAAGCTCTACCACACAAGCCGCAGCCTATATACAGTCCGGAGCCGGTACTAAAATCAAGGTCAGGATACCTGCCCTCTCTGCTCTACCGGAAAAAATAGGTGTGACCAAGGCCGAGCTGATCTTGCCGGTAGACATATCAGACACAGCCAACTATCCACTACCCGCCAGCCCGGTGCTGTACCGTCTGGATGACACGCTTGGTACTTTTACTTTAAATAGCTACAATCTATCAGGAGTGGGCTCATTGGCTACCAGGCAGGACAATGCCGGAAACAGTTATTACTGCTACGTATTCAATTTGACTGAGTTTGTGCAGCGCATGCAAAACGGTTATTACGGAAACTATGGATTCTACCTTCAGTACTCTTATACTGTGAGGGCTGACAGGGTCAAGATTTTCAATGATCCGACCCAGGCCACCCGCCAGTGTAAACTGAAAATAACATACACAAAACTGCAATAGCTATGTGCGGAATAGTAGCATACATAGGACCCCGTCAGGTATACCCGATCCTCATCAAAGGACTGAAACGCCTCGAGTATAGGGGTTATGACAGTGCGGGCATAGCCTTGCTGAATGGAAATATGCGGGTCTACAAGACCAAGGGCAAAGTCTCTGACCTGGAGCAGGTAGCTGACGGCAAAGATGTAAATGCACACCTGGGCATGGGCCATACCCGCTGGGCTACCCACGGAGAGCCCAATGATACTAACTCTCATCCCCATCTCTCTCAGGATGGCAATCTGGCTATCATACACAATGGTATCATAGAAAACTATGCTACGCTGAAGGAAGCTCTGGTCGAGCGTGGTCACACATTCAAGAGTGATACGGATACCGAAGTGCTCGTGCATCTCATAGAGGAGATCCGCAAAAACACCGGTACGGAGCTCGATGAAGCTGTACGCCTGGCCCTGTGTGAGGTAGTAGGCGCGTATGCTATTGTTATCATTTCAAAGGATGATCCGACCAAACTGATCGGTGCACGCAAAGGTAGCCCACTGGTAGTAGGTATCGGTAGCGATGGGGAATACTTTATGGCTTCCGACGCTTCACCTATCGTAGAGTATACAAAGGATGTGACATACCTGGAGGATGGCGAGATAGCCTTTATCACAGATGGCCAGCTATCTGTCAAAACGATAGATAATGTAAAGAAAACTCCCTTTATACAGACACTGGAGATGAATCTAGAGGCGATCGAAAAGGGAGGCTACGAGCATTTTATGCTCAAGGAGATCCATGAGCAGCCGAAGTCGATCCATGATTCTCTCCGTGGCCGGTTTGACACTGCTACGGGCAATTTTGCGATGCGCTCTCTCAAAGAGTATGAGCACAAGATCAAAAACCTGAAGCGCATCATCATAGTCGGCTGCGGTACATCCTGGCATGCCGGCCTGGTAGCAGAGTATCTTTTTGAAGATATAGCCCGCATACCGGTAGAGGTTGAGTACGCTTCTGAGTTTCGATACCGCAATCCGGTGATCACAGAGGATGATCTCGTGATAGCTATATCTCAATCCGGAGAGACCGCAGATACGCTGGCCGCTATAGAGATGGCCAAGGAGAAAGGCGCTACGATTTTCGGTCTCTGCAATGTGGTAGGGTCGTCCATTCCACGTGCCTCACATGCCGGCGCATATACGCATGCAGGACCAGAGATCGGCGTAGCATCTACCAAGGCATTTACCGCGCAGGTATCAGTACTCATCCTGTGGGCATTGGGCTTCGCTGATATCAAAGGCAAAAAGAGCAAATCTGAGCTGCGCAATATCATGGCAGAGCTGGATGCTATACCTGCCAAAGTAGAGACAACGCTAAAGTGCGAAGACCAGATCAAAGAGCTGGCAAAGCGCTATTGCGAGGCACGCAACTTCCTGTATCTGGGCCGCGGGTGTGGCTTTCCGGTAGCACTGGAGGGTGCGCTTAAGCTCAAAGAAATATCCTACATCCATGCAGAGGGCTATCCTGCTGCCGAGATGAAGCATGGTCCTATAGCCCTGATAGACGAAGAGATGCCGGTGGTAGTGGTCGCCACGCGCAATGCGCACTATGAAAAGATCATCAGCAACATTCAGGAAGTGAAAGCTCGCAAGGGTAAGATTATAGCCATAGTGACCGAGGGAGACACCAAGGTCAGAGGTATGGCCGACTATGTGATAGAGATACCTGATGCGCCGGACATCATGGTGCCGCTGCTAGCCACTATACCACTGCAGCTGCTGTCATACTATATCGCCATAGAGCGCGGGTGCAATGTAGACCAGCCGCGAAATCTGGCCAAATCTGTCACAGTAGAATAAGAAAGTTTAAAGCATAAAAAAGCGGCCTCAGGTGATCCTTGAGGCCGCTTTTTTATTATCTGAATAGCGTCAGCTTCCCCGTTTTTTCTATAGGCTTGGTCTGGTTGATGCCCATCGTGACATGCCACCAATACACTTCGCTCGGTTGAGGAGCGCCTTTATATTTGCCGTCCCAGCCCTGGTTGATATCCGTAGAGCGGAAGACCAGCTCCCCCCATCTATTGTAGATATGCATCTCAAACGGGTCGAAGTCGCACATATGGATAAGGTGGAAGGTGTCATTTTTGCCGTCACCGTTAGGACTGAAAGCATTCGGTATAGCTATGTGCGCCAGACAGAGAGAGTCACAGGATTCTCCCAAAATAATGATGACATGTGATACGGGGCAGAATGTATCTGAGATCAACACGCTGTAGGTATCTGCCTGGTATACGATGACCTGAGAGGCGTACCCAGATGAATCAGTAAATCCGGTGCTCCAGACGAAATTGCGAACACCTATGGAGCTATCGCTGAGAGAGGCGTACAGCGTCACGCTATCCCGCTCTTCATTGCACAGAGCTGAGTCCGGGGCCATCAGGTCAAATGCAGGTGACTGGCGCGTGTATATATAGAAGCTATCCGTAGCTGTGCCGCAGCTATTGGCCACGCGCACCCAGTAGATGCCTTGGGTACTGATCTGCACCACAGAGTCAGTAGAGCCTGTAGACCACGTAGAGTGCGCATTGTGGCTATTCAGCGTCAGGCTGGAGGGCAGGCAGATGAAAGTATCTATCGTGCCTGTGCTGAGCAGGGTATCTTCCACTATCAGCGTGTGTTTTGAGCTATCTACGCACTGTGCCAGGTAGGAGTATAGTGTGATGTAATAGGTGCCCGGCGTGCTGGCCAGGAAAGATGTATCTGTAGTATAGGCATAGGTCGCCCCATTTATCACCCACTTGTAGTGAGTCGCTCCTATGCTGCCATTTGTCATGATCACACGGCTAGCCGCTCCTCTGCATATCACACTATCTGATAGCGTAAACTGGCTCACTATACCACAAGTAGCAGCGCACGTGTCTATGATCGCTACGGAAAAGCTGCGGCTAGTACCACAGTCATCTGCTACGATCATAGTATATATGCCTGCATGCAGCCCAGGGAAAGTATCATGTACACTCGTGACCGTGCGGGTAGGGTAGCCGATGATAGAGACCGAGTACGGCGCTGTTCCCCCCAGTATCGTGTATGGCAGATCCGCAGTCGCATTGCTGCCGCATACCTCCTGCTGCTCAGATACCACATTGGGTATAGGCCGCACGTGCACAAATATCATAGCTGTATCCAGCGGGCAGATGGTATCAAAAACGGCTGGCAGGTTAAATATGCTGGTATTGGACAGGAAAACACTTACTGTAAACAGGCCAGTATCTGCTACTACAAAGGTTCCCGTATTATTGCCTCCATAATACACTCCGTCTTTGACCAGCGTGAAATATTGACCCTGAGAAGTATTGCAGGTCGAAATAGATGGAGTTACCGTAGCATTGACCTGTGACTGCCCGGTACACTCGAGGCGGTAGGTCGCGTTCACATCGTAGTGATAGGCGGGCAGGTTGTATGGTATGGAGCAGCCACTGTCAGAGACCAGGTTATAGTTGCCTACGGGTATATTGGAAAAGAGGATAGGCGAGCCCGTAGGACGTGGTAGCCGCTCAGAGTAGATCTGGCCGCTGGCAGTATTGACCAGTGTGAAAGTCTCTACAGACGACATATACGGCTGGAATATAGCGTAAGCAAAATTGCAGGAAGAGTCCATCATTGGTGCAGCACATTTACCGCCGAAAAATGGCATCGTGATAGATGCACGGCCATCCCTGCAGAGATTGTGATGACCTATCACTGTCAGTGAGCCCGCCGGCATATGATAGAATATCGGCCGATTGGCGGTCTGTGATTGTATCAGTGTAGTGCCATTATATACGCTGTATTGTACAGGAGGTACAAATACCGGCGGGTCTGACATTGCTACAAAATCACTGCAGGTGAACGCACTATCTCTGATGGCCAGCAGCCCCCAGTAGGTAGTATAGTGAGTAGTATAGTCAAAGCCGCATGCATCCTGTATCCGGATAGTATAAGGTACGCCAGTGTCTATATTTTGAAATACAGGAGCCGGGGTAGAGTAGACCGTATCTATCTGCACCGGTGAGCAGCTCAGGCAGGTCAGCACCACAGGGTAGCAGTAGTTGATCTGATTGTGACGGAAATGCAGCATACTGTCAAATGGGCATACATCCTCAAAAAACAGGGTGTCATCCTGATTGCAGGGTAGCATGATACTCTGGACATTGCCACAGCTGTCTGTCACGGTAAAGGTGTACGCCTGGTTTAGAGGCAGGCCACTGATGGATACATTGTGATTTGGGCTGTGCTGGGTACCGGTAGGTCCCGTCACGGTGAACGGGCCCAGCGCATTGCTGCTGATAGATACCACTGCGCTGCCGGTAGAGCAGTCGCTTAGCCCGCTCAGGTTGAGATTGTGCGGATTGATGATAGCCACCGCCTTGGTCCCGCAGCGATCAGTCATAGTGATGGTGTCGGGCTTGCAGCTTTTGGGCACGGCAAAAATGCCGGTGCTGTTAGTAAACGACTGGCCGCCACTACTGAGGTGAAAAGTATATGGCGGAGCGCTCCCGGTGACTATAGTAGTGTATATACTATCCAGCGCACCCGCCGTATTAGCAGATACCTGAATAGCAGGTGACGGGATGATCAGATCGATCTGGGCTGTGGTAAAGATATTGGAGCATGAGTCCATGACGCGCACCCAATAATGGCCCGTACAGACACAAAAGATGTTTGAGTTTTGATAGGCTCCAAAACCTACATTCGTACCCTGAGAAGAGATGGCGTACTGGTAGGGGGCGCGTCCACCGGTCACCGTGACCTGGATGCAATTATTCGGCGTAATGGAGGCAGTCAGGACCGGGAAGGTATAGTTGCCACCCACAGTAGCAGTAGCGTATGAGATCCCGCCGTTCGCATCTACCACCTTTATGGTATAGGTACCCCGCGGCAATGTTTGAAAAGTGGTAACCAATGGCGGCAGGGAGATGGGGTAGGTAATATTGGGATAGGAGGGTCCGCTGATGATGGTAAACGTATAAGGCCCGGTACCACCGGATGCGGCCACATGGATCGTTCCATCATTGAAGCAGCGGGATTGGGTAGTGGTAGTATCTGTGATAACTACCTGTGCCATAGTGTTAAAACCAATAAAAAGGGCTAAAAATGTGTATAGTAGTCTGGTCATCATAGTGGCTGATTGCCTCAAAAATAAGTCATTTGCTATAGCTGGCTCAAACTTTATTTTTTCTGCTATGTGCAACTAATTTTCGGAGATTTTAGTCTCCTCCCCCTCTCTCCAAATTAATTGTACATAAAATTTTGGAGGCTTGTTGATAAGTTATATATTTGCAGTCCTTTTATAAAAGGGGTAGTATCTGCATGGCAAAACAAGACCTGATCGTACAAGACGGAACAATCATTGAAGCGCTTAGCAACGCTATGTTCCGTGCCAAGTTGGAAAACGGTCACGAGCTCATCTGCCACATATCAGGCAAGATGAGGATGAACTATATCAAGATACTCCCCGGAGACCGCGTACAGGTAGAGATGAGCCCGTACGATCTCAATAAAGGCAGGATTACATTCAGGTATAAATAATAAAGACAACCGATAGCAATGAAAGTAAGGGCATCCATCAAGAAGAGGAGCGCAGACTGCAAGATAGTCCGCCGCAAGGGAGTTCTCTATGTGATCAACAAGAAGAACCCTAAATTCAAACAAAGACAAGGTTAATTAACACAATAAACACGCACAACAAAGCATGGCACGTATATCAGGCGTAGACTTACCAAAGAATAAAAGAGGCGAAATAGGCTTGACCTATATATATGGTATCGGCAGGACTACTGCCAAGAAGATCCTCGATACCATAGGAGTAGATGTGAATACCAAGGTAAAGGACTGGAATGATGAAAACATCAACGGTATCCTGACCTATATAGCCAATAACCTGAAGCTGGAGGGTGAGCTGCGTGGTGAGACACAGCAGAATATCAAGCGCCTGCAGGATATAGGTAGCTACCGTGGTATTCGCCACCGTAAGGGTCTGCCTGTACGTGGCCAGCGTACCAGCACTAACGCCCGTACTCGTAAGGGTAAGCGTAAGACCGTGGCCGGCAAGAAGATGGTAACTAAGTAATCTGAATAAATAAACTGCCTGCAGGGTTCTTAGTTTCCCCGCGGGTCGAAAATCTCAAAATCTAAAATGGCAAAACAGCAAACAA
Source organism: uncultured Chitinophagaceae bacterium (assembly GCA_964537475.1). Lineage (GTDB taxonomy): Bacteria > Bacteroidota > Bacteroidia > Chitinophagales > LD1 > UBA1941. The sequence goes on from CAZIBY010000004.1 coordinate 432,657, forward strand.
AGCAGGACACCGCTAAGGCGAAAGCCAAGAAAAGGGTCGTGAAAGTAGACAGCGAAGGCAAAGTCTTCATCAGCGCTACTTTCAATAACATCATCATCTCCTTTACCAATATGAATGGTCAGGTCATCTCCTGGTCCAGTGCTGGTAAGGTAGGTTTCCGTGGTTCTAAGAAGAATACTCCGTATGCCGCTCAGCTCGCTGCTGCAGAGGCTGCCAAGGTGGCTCATGACGCCGGCCTGCGCAAGGTAGAAGTATTCGTACATGGCCCGGGTGCCGGCAGGGAGTCTGCTATCCGCTCGGTACATACTTCTGGTATCGAAGTGACGCTGATCAATGATACTACACCTATTCCTCACAATGGCTGCCGTGCCCCTAAGAAGAGGAGGGTATAATCACTGATCCATTTAGATAACAAGAAAGAATAAGAAGAAGATATGGCAAGATATACAGGCCCTAAAACCAAAATAGCCCGTAAGTTCGGAGAAGCGATCTACGGTACTGATAAATACTTTGACAAGCGCAACTATGCTCCGGGCCAGCACGGTCTGAGCAAGAAGCGCAAGACTCAATCTGAGTACGCTATACAGCTGGCTGAGAAGCAAAAGGCTAAGTACACCTACGGTCTGCTCGAGAGGCAGTTCCGCAACCTGTTTGAGAAAGCAGCGCGCAAGAAGGGTGTAACAGGTGAAAACCTCCTGAAGCTCCTCGAGGCTCGTCTCGACAATACAATTTTCCGCCTCGGTTTCGCCAAGTCGCGCAATCAGGCCCGCCAGCTGGTAGGCCACAAGCACGTGACCGTGAATGGTGAGGTAGTGAATATCCCCTCTTACACACTCCGTCCGGGAGATAAGGTAGCTATCCGCGAGAGGTCTAAGAACCTCGAAGTGGTACAGACATCTATGACCGGCAAGGGCAAGAAGTTTAACTGGCTGGTGATAGACGAGAAGGCTGTAGAAGGCACTTTCGTAGATTTCCCGGAGCGTGACCAGATCCCTGAGAATATCAACGAGCAGCTCATCGTCGAGCTTTACTCTAAGTAATTCTCTGAGTGGAGCTGACCCGCCAGACCAGGGCAAAATGATCTGAGGTATTTAATTTTCAGAACAAAACAAACAAAACATATATGGCAATATTAAGCTTCCAAAAACCAGATAAAATAACATTACAAAAGTCTACTGATTTCGAAGGTACTTTCGAGTTCAAACCTCTCGAGCCGGGCTTTGGTGTGACAGTGGGCAACGCTCTCCGCCGTGTACTGTTATCTTCTTTGGAAGGCTATGCTATCTCCGGTATCAAGGTATCAGGTGTGGACCATGAGTTCTCTACCATCAAGGGTGTGATCGAAGACGTGACTGAGATCGTGCTGAACCTGAAGCAGGTGCGCCTCAAGAGGGTGATGGATGACGACAACAACAATGATAAGATATACATATCGCTGAAGGGTGTAGAGCAGTTTAAGGCTGAGCACATTGAGAAGCACACTAATGTATATCAAGTGATGAACCCGGACCTCGTGATCTGCAATATGAATAGCAGCGTACACGTAGAGATGGAGCTCACTATCAGCAAGGGCCGCGGCTATGTACCGGCAGACGAGAACGCAGGTGGTGGCCAGCCAGGCTTCATCGCTATCGACTCTATCTTCACCCCTATCAAGAATGTGAAGTATGCAGTAGAAAATTTCCGTGTAGACCAGCGTGTAGACTTCGAGAAACTGATCCTCGATGTGACTACCGACGGTACTATCAACCCTGAGGAGGCAGTAAAGGAGGCATCACGCATCCTGATCCAGCACCTCATGCTGATCACTGACGAGCATATCACTTTCGACGCTCCTGCAGCGGTAGAAAATGAGATGGTAGATGAGCACATCCTCCACATGAGGAAGCTCCTCAAGACACCTCTCGAGGACCTCGACCTGTCAGTACGTGCATTCAACTGCCTCAAGGCGGCCAAGATCAACTCTCTGGAGGAGCTGGTATCTTTCAATACAAACGACCTCCTGAAGTTCCGCAACTTTGGTAAGAAGTCTCTCGTAGAGATCGAAGCCCTGCTACATGAGAAAGGCCTGCACTTTGGCATGGAGCTCAGCAAATACAAGCTGGACGAGTGATCCTTTTAGACAAGAGATATTAGACAATAGACATTAGACAAAGAAAGACAAGAAAATCTATAAGAAATGAGACACGGAGATAAAGTAAATAACCTCGGACGTACTACAGCTCACAGGCATGCCCTCATGAGGAACCTCGCCATAGCGCTGTTCACTCACAAGAGGATCTTCACTACACTGGCTAAGGCTAAGGCTCTCCGCGGTTTCGCAGAGCAGCTGATCACCAAGAGCAAGACTGACTCTACACACAGCCGCCGTACTGTATTCAGCTATCTGAATGACAAGGATGCCGTGAAGGAGCTTTTCGGTGTGATCGCTGCCAAGGTAGGTGAGCGTCCGGGTGGCTACACACGCGTGATCAAGACCGGTTTCCGGGCAGGTGATGCTGCCGAGATGGCCATGATCGAGCTGGTAGATTTCAACGAGATCTATACTCAGAATAAGAACGCTGCGAAGTCTGCAGAGCCTAAGAAGAAGACACGCCGTAGCGGTGGTGCTACTAAGGCTGCCGGTACAGCTAAGAAGGCTCCTGCCAAGAAAGCTGCTGCTGCTGAAGAAACAGCTACAGAAGAATAATCATAACCTTCCAGGTTTCGATATTACAAAGCCCTCCAATGGAGGGCTTTTTTTATGATACGGCTCAGAGCGAGCAGTGACTTGTATCTATGCAGTGATAGAGAATATCTATTTATAGCATTATAGTTATTGCCTAAATTTGCAGCTGTAAAAATCAGACCAATGGCAGTAAACACTCTCACAGACGCAGACTTTCAGAATAATATACAACAACATGACAAGGTCATAGTGAAATACTATGCAGACTGGTGCGGCTCGTGCAAGCTTTTTGCACCTAAATTTAAGAGGCTGTCCGGAGATGAGCGCTTCGCAGGTGTCGAGTTTGTAGAAGTAAATGCTGAAGAAAATCCCGAAGCACGCAAAGCCGCTAACGTAGACAACCTGCCGTTCATAGCTACCTTCAGAAATGGCCAGCTGGTAAAGGGTGAAGCTACCTCTAAGGAGGATTTCGTTGTAGGCATGCTTACCGAACTTGCTTCTTAATTCAATTTTCCTCTCACTCAAAAACCAATCAAATGCAGATCCCTGTGATCAAACAACTGGCCGAAACGCACACGATAGATGTACTCCGCGCTGCCGAAGATGCTATCATCAATGAGCAAACTCCCGCTATAGAAGTGCAAGGCAAGGACGAAGGTGAGCAGCTAACGCATGTATTGGCTGCTATCGAGATATTAAATGATATGGAGAAGGGCAGCATCGATTTTCGCACCGCTCTGCGCAACTACACCCAGCGCGTGCGTAACTCTATCAGCTAGGATTAGGGTTTAAAGTTTGGGTCTGCAGCGCTGCGGTTTTTCTTGATGTTATTATAGATAGCGCTGATAGGATTGTAAAATCTCGTCTTCTCTTTGTGGCTGTATTTTGGCGCATCTATCCCTGCTATCGTTACAGGTTTGCCCATACCTGTTCCCTTTATAAATTGATCTGCAAATTCTTCCCTGTTGTGAAAGGGATAAATGGTCACCTGTTTCAGGGAGTAAATATCTTCTACCAATTGAATGGTGAAGGTGTATTTATCTTTATCGGATATAGCATTGGCCGGGATAGTCTTTGGGATATATCCCAGGGCGGAGAACCGCAGCGTATCAGTAGGATAGATGTACATCGTAAACTTGCCATCCTGATCTGCAGTCACGCCCTTCTTTTGGTTGGTGATCCAGACATTGGCAAATGGCACACTACCACTTGTCTTCAGATCGGCCACCTGGCCTTTGATCATGTATTTACCCTCGGTAAATTCAAAGTTGAGCTGGGCCCTTACGACACCGCATACTAGTATCATAGTTGCGACCATCGCGAGCCGGCTCAGACTGCTGATAGGTGGCTGTATAGAGGGCTTACTGATTTTCACTGTATCAAATGTAGCAAAAACGGCTACACTGACTCTGTAGTATGCCGACCTTAAAGATATTTGTGAGCTTGGCTAAAGCTTCTATATTCATGGTATGAAGAAATTCTCCATCCTAATATTTAGCATCACATTGACTACCGCGATGTTGTCATCCTGCGCTAAAACGAAGACAGACCCTTTCGATCCATTCGTGGGTGATTTCAAGGGTACTTTATCAGACTCAGATCTGGTGACGCACCAGGTAGTGACGCGGAGCAGCTATCCTGTCAATATCAACAAGCTGACCTCTACCCGTATAGGCCTGGGATCTGACAGCGCTGGTTTGACAGATTTTTATGCAGATGTCACTATCAGTGGTGCGGATATGTCAGGATCTATCCCTGGCCAGACCGCAGATACGATCACCGTCCAGGGCATAGCTATATCCAGCCTGGGCTTGCCCTCCGGTACCACGCTGGCATATACCGGTGCTACTAACGAATTGGTTTTTGGCTACAGGCTAGGCTATACTACAGCTACCGGTGGTCGCGTGCTCGTGTTTCGCGGCACAAAGCAATAAGCCATTTTGGGCATAAATATTGATTTTAAGGGCTCTTTTTTGTTAAAATGAACGTTTTTGGTCAAAAAACGCTTTCATACCCCTTTTTTCTTACCTTCGTCATCCATTCTGTTTAAACCTTTAAAATATGGATTTAAAGCAAATACAAGAACTCGTAAAGCTGGTCAATAAGTCCGGCATCAGCGAGCTGCAAGTGAAGGAAGGTGACTTTGAGGTCACGATCAAAACCGGCGGCGTGATCCAGCCGGTACAATATGCTCCGGCGTACGCTCAGCAGGCACCTCAGGTAGCTCAGCAGCCAGCCACGGAGGCCAGGAGCGAGGCACCTGCTCAATCAGCCTCTACGGCTCCTAAAGCGGAATCAGGTACAGCATTCAAGTCTCCTATGATAGGCACATTCTACCGCAAGTCGGGCCCTGACAAAGATCCTTTCGTCAAGGTAGGAGATACGCTGAAGAAGGGAGACGTGCTTTGTATCATCGAGGCCATGAAACTCTTCAATGAGATAGAATATGACGGAGATGGAGGTAAGGTCGTCAAAATACTGGTAGACGATGCCTCGCCGGTAGAGTATGACCAGCCGCTATTCCTGATCGAGAAGGCCTGATGATGAGCCGCAATATTTTCCAATCTTTAAATAATCACCCGTAATTGGGTTGTTAAAGCCCTTTCTTTTGGAGAGGGTGGGGAGAGGTCGTTATGTTCAAGAAAATACTGATAGCCAATAGGGGTGAGATAGCCCTGCGTATCATCCGTACCTGCAAGGAGATGGGCATCAAGACTGTAGCCGTATACTCCACTGCAGACCGCGATAGCCTGCACGTACGTTTTGCTGATGAGGCAGTATGTATAGGCCCGCCGCGCAGCCGTGACAGCTACCTGAATATGGTGCATCTCATCGCTGCCGTAGAGCTGACAGGTGCCGATGCAGTGCATCCTGGGTATGGCTTCCTGGCAGAGAATGCTGAGTTTGCAGATCTATGTATGAAGTACGGAGTGAAGTTTATCGGCCCGACCGGCGCGCAGATCCGCGCTATGGGTGATAAGATCACCGCCAAAGAAACCATGATCAAGGCGGGTGTACCGTGTATACCCGGGTCGGGCGGTCTGGTAGAGACGCTGGACGACGCCAAAAAGCTAGGCAAGCAGATAGGCTACCCGGTGATCATCAAGGCTACTGCCGGCGGCGGTGGCAAAGGTATGCGGGTGGTGCACTCTGAGTCTGAGATAGAGAAAGCATACACCACTGCCCGTGCTGAGGCAGGTGCGTCATTCAATAATGACGGCGTGTACATGGAGAAGTTTATAGTAGAGCCACACCACATAGAGATACAGGTAGCCGGCGACCAGAATGGCCGCGCATGCCACCTGAGTGAGCGGGACTGCTCTGTGCAGCGCCGCCACCAGAAGCTGGTAGAGGAGGCACCCTCGCCATTCATCACAGAAGCCGTGCGCCGGAAGATGGGTGAGGCTGCTGTACGAGCCTGCGAGGCGATCAAGTATGAAGGCGTGGGTACCATAGAGTTTCTGGTAGATGTGAATCAGAACTTCTACTTCATGGAGATGAATACACGTATCCAGGTAGAGCATCCGGTCACTGAGGAGGTCATGGACTTTGACCTGATCAAAGAGCAGATCCTCCTGGCTGCCGGCACACCGATATCCGGCGAAATGTATTTCCCTGAGAAAATGCATGCCATCGAGTGCCGTGTGAATGCAGAGGACCCGCTGAACGGTTTTGCGCCATCTCCGGGACGGATCACTGCACTGCACACACCAAAGGGCTATGGCGTACGTGTCGACACACATATCTATGCAGGATATACTATCCCGCCATACTATGATTCACTTTTGGCCAAGGTCATCTGCCGTGCGAAATCGCGTGAGGAGTGCATCGTCAAAATGGAGCGAGCTATGAAGGAATTTATTATCGAAGGTGTGAAGACCACGATCCCATTTCACATAGCGCTGATGAATAATCCGGAATTCCGTGCAGGCAAGTATGATACCGGCCTGCTGGAGCGCTTTGACTACGCCGCTGCTATCCGTGAGATGGATTTTGTGCCGTAAGCGCTACCGCTGATGGGGACCTTTGATCAAAACGAATATAGTATCCGACTGGAATGGGGTATCAAGGGGATCGATCTGCTAGCTCCGGTCTCAGATGTCATTATCATCGTAGATGTCTTATCTTTCTCTACTTGCGTAGATCTAGCTGTGAGCAGAGACGCGATCATATATCCTTATGAATTTTACAATGATGCTGCGACTGCTTTTACTGCGGAGAATAATGCGATCCTCGCTTCTAAGCGAAGTGATCAAACAGGTGTATTTTCTCTAAGCCCTGCATCCCTGCAGCATTTACCCCCAGGTTCCAGCCTTGTATTGCCATCACCTAACGGATCTACGCTTTCACTGGCTACGGGTAGTACAGTTACATTTTGCGCATGCCTGCGAAATGTAAAGGCTGTAGCCCAAGCCGCTATGCGATCAGGTAAAACCATCGCAGTCATACCCGCTGGAGAAAGATGGCCGGATAGATCACTGAGGCCGGCATACGAAGACCTGCTGGGAGCAGGAGCGGTTATATCACATTTATCCGGTTCTATTTCACCGGAGGCCTCAATAGCACTGGCGACATACAGATCCTGCCTGGATATTCACGCAGCGCTGAGACAATGTTCTTCAGGTAGAGAACTTTTTGAAATGGGATTTGAAGAAGATGTACATATTGCCTCACAGCTAAATGTGAGCGATATTGCACCGCGCTTGATAGGAGGTGCATATCGCAGGGGTTAAATTTTACTCATGACAGGACTAAGATATTTTACTGCACTCTGTTTCGCAGTTATAGCTTTTGTAAAATCAGCAACAGGTCAGATCACAGATGTATCGGCAGCCTTTGACCAGATCGGTGCTGTGCCCAAGGTCATCCGGTTAGCCAACGATGTCAAAACTCCATCCGGCGGTCATCTGCAGGGTATCCAGCCGCTAAATGATAGTCTCCTTGTGATCACGGCCAGCTCCGGAGACTACTCTTACTACCTTGTGGCTGATCAGCGCCGGATACGGTCTATACAGAAGATATCAGATTCACCCTTTCGTCATGCAGGAGGCTGCCAGGTAGCAGGTCATACTTTGCTGGTAGGTGTGGAAGATAATATCGCAAAAGACAGGTCAGATATTTACAGTATCAGGATGAATGATGCGGGCAATGAGGCAGACAAGGCTATAGTGGCCAGCCGGCAAGGCATCTTCAAACGTTCTACCGCCGGAGCTACGGGCTACGTAGAGGCTCGGGGCAGCTGGCTCGCTGCCGTGGCAGATTGGGATTCGCGCAACATTGATTTTTACGCCTCAGTACAGGATAGTGTGGTACTGCTGGGCACAGCTATAGCTCCTGACTCGCTGCACTGGTGCGCGTATCAATCTGTAAACCTGATCCTGGATAAGTCTGAGAAGCTCTACATGATCGGCCTGGGCCTGGATGGCACCCGTGACAGGGCAGATCTCTTTGAGGTGCAATTTGATCGCGGCAAAGCGGCTCTAAGGCTGGTCCGGACCCGCTATTTCAAATGCAAAGGGGCGAGCTTTCGCTATGGCGCTGGGATACATACCGCAGCAGACGGGCGACTAGAAATATATACCTGCGCCCGAAATCCGGCCTCCCGTATCGCGGTCAACATCTTTAAATAGAATCGGTATCTTTATCCTATGGAAAAGTTCCGCAAGCTCACCCCGCATGATCTCGCCTTTCGTATAGGCCGCAAGGCAACCAAGGAGGAATTGGAGGAATTATTCTCCAAGGCCTGAGGGAAAGGGTAAAGATGCACGACAATTTCTGAAGGAACTAAAAGAACGCAACGCCGCTAAAGCTAAAAAATCTTAGTAGGGACTGTTCTCTCTGTCGCCCCGCCCTCCGTCCCTCGCCCTTTTCCCTTATTTGTACTTTATTTCAAAAAACATTTGGATAAATGTGGATAAAGGGTATCTTTGCAGTCCATTTTTCAGACGGACGGTTGGAATCGTCCACATAAACATAGAAAATGAGTCAGACCAAGTATACGCCGCGCTTGAAGCAGCGCTATGCGGAGCAGGTAGCTCCCGCCCTCAAGAAGAAGTTCAACTACTCTTCTGATATGCAGATCCCTCGCCTGGAGAAAATATGCCTGAATCAAGGTGTAAACGGTGCGACATCTGACAAGAAACTCGTAGACATCGCAGTACAGGAAATGACGACCATCGCAGGTCAGAAGGCTGTAGCCGCTAAGTCTAAGAAGGATATCTCCAACTTCAAACTCCGTAAGAATTTCCCGATCGCAGCTCGCGTCACCCTCCGTCAGGACAAGATGTATGAGTTTCTCGACCGCCTCGTGTCTATCTCCCTCCCACGTGTACGTGACTTCAAGGGTGTGAATGGCAAGGGTTTCGACGGCCGTGGCAATTTCAACATGGGTATCAAGGAGCAGATCATCTTCCCTGAGATCGATATCGACAAGGTAACTAAGCTGAACGGTATGGATATCACATTCGTAACGTCTGCCAAGACTGACGAAGAGGCTTACGCACTCCTCGAAGCACTCGGTATGCCTTTCACTAAAAAACAAGCACAACAATAATATACTATGGCAAAGAAGTCAGTAGAAGCAAGACAAAGGAAGCGTGAGAAGCTTGTAGCTCAGTACGCTGAGAAGCGTCAGGCACTGAAAGACGCAGGAGAGTGGACCGCCCTCGATAAGCTGCCTCGCAACTCATCAAAGGTACGCCTCCGCAACCGCTGCCAGCTCACAGGCCGTCCGCGCGGATATGTGAGGATGTTTGGTATCTCTCGTATCAAGTTCCGCGATCTGGCCAGCGAAGGCAAGATCCCTGGAGTGACCAAGGCAAGCTGGTAATTATATTAAAGAATAATATCAAAAGATAAACCAAGATGGTAATCGATCCAATATCAGATTTTCTGACACGCATCAGAAACGCTCAGTCTGCCAACCACAGGATGGTAGAGATCCCTGCGTCAAACACGAAGAAGAAGATCACTGAGATCCTGTACAATAAGGGCTATATCCTGAAGTATAAGTTTGAAGAAACTGAGAATAAGCAAGGTGTGATCAAGATAGCGCTCAAGTATGATGCAGCTACCAAGACACCGGTGATCAAGAACCTGAGCCGTATCTCTACCCCGGGCCTCCGCCAGTATCGCGGTAGCAAGGAGCTGCCAAAGGTACTCAGCGGCCTCGGTATCGCGATCGTGTCTACCTCAAAGGGTATCATGACTGATAAGGAAGCAAGGGCACAGAACCTCGGCGGTGAAGTACTCTGCAGTGTTTATTAATTAGAATTTTGATTTGGCGCGCGAGCGCGATAAATAAAAGAAAAGCAAGAAATCATGTCACGTATAGGAAGAGCTCCCATCACTATCCCGGCCAAGGTGACCGTATCGGTATCATCTGGTAATGTAGTGACCGTGAAAGGCCCTAAGGGCGAACTGCACCAGGCTGTAGACCAGGACATCAAGGTAAAGGTAGAAGGTGATACTCTGACAGTAGAGAGGCCTACAGACCAGAAGCGTCACCGTGCACTGCACGGTACCTACCGCGCCCTCATCAATAATATGGTGAAAGGTGTATCTGACGGCAATACTGCTGTACTGGAGCTGGTAGGTGTGGGCTATCGCGCCACCGTGACCGGTCAGGTACTCGAGCTGGCCCTGGGCTACTCTCACCCGGTGGTATTCCTCCTGCCTGCAGAGATCAAGGCTACTACAGAGCAGCTGAAGGGACAAAACCCTAAGGTGACACTGACATCTTCTGACAAGGACCTCCTCGGCCTCGTATGCGCCAAGATACGCATGCAGCGTAAGCCGGAGCCGTATAAAGGCAAGGGTATCAAGTTTGAAGGCGAGCAGCTGCGTAGGAAGGCTGGTAAGTCTGCTGCTAAGAAGTAATCATTAAGTAAGAAAGCTATTAAATCCAAGATAAATCATGGTAACTAAAGAATCCAGAAGGGCAAAGATCCGCAAGAGGATCAGGGGCAAGATCAGCGGCACTGCACAAAGGCCACGCCTGTGTGTATTTCGCAGCAACGCTGAGATCTACGCGCAGCTCATAGATGACGCATCAGGTACTACTATCGCTGCGGCTTCTACCAGGGATAAGAGCTTCAGCCGTACAGGCAATAAGTCTGAGCAGTCTAAGGCTGTAGGCGCTGCTATCGCAAAGCTCGCTGCCGACAAGGGTATCTCTGAGATCGTATTTGATCGCGGTGGCTACCTGTACCATGGCCGTATCAAGTCACTCGCAGAAGGTGCACGTGAGGCAGGACTGAAATTTTAATTGATCACAAGCAATAGACAATAAAGAACATGCAAAAGGCAAACGTTCAGAAATTCAAAGCCAGCGAACTCGAACTCAAGGAGAAAGTGGTAAATGTCCGCCGTGTCACCAAGGTGACTAAGGGTGGCCGTACATTCAGCTTCTCAGCTACAGTCGTACTGGGTAACGGTAACGGTATAGTAGGCGAAGGTCAGGGTAAGGCTAAGGAAGTACAAGAGGCTATCCAGAAGGCGATAGACGACGCTAAGAAAAACCTCGTGAATGTGCCTGTATACAAAGGTACAGTACCTCACGTGCAGCATGGCAAGTTTGGCGCGGCTCGCGTCATGATCCAGCCGGCTTCACACGGTACAGGTGTTATCGCAGGTGGCGCAATGCGTGCCGTACTGGAAAGCGCCGGCGTGAAGGACGTACTGGCAAAGTCGCTGGGCGGTGCTAACCCTGCAAACGTGATCAAGGCTACGATCAATGCCCTGACACAACTGCGTGATCCATATACTGTATCCCGCAACAGGACTGTATCTATGGACACAGTATTCAAAGGATAATCAAGAACTCAATAAACTAATCCGTCATGGCAAAGGTAAAAGTGACCAAGGTCAAGAGCACTATCGAGAAGGACGAGCGTGTAAAGAGGACTATGAAGGCCCTCGGTCTCAATAAGATCGGTGATACAAACACCATCGAAAATAACGCGGCTGTAGCTGGCATGATCCGCAAGGTAGGCCACCTGCTCAAGGTAGAAAACGCGTAATCAAACCAATTAAGCAAAAGCAAAAGAAAGTATAGCAATGGAACTACATAATCTCAAACCTGCAGCAGGAGCTACTCACAAGGGTTCTAAGAGGCTCGGAAGGGGCCAGGCCAGCGGTCAGGGCGGTACAGCCGGACGTGGTCACAAGGGTGCAGGCTCAAGGTCAGGATACAAGTCTAAGAAGGGCTTCGAAGGTGGTCAGATGCCACTGCAGAGGCGTATACCTAAGACTGGTTTCAAAAACTTCAACCGTGTAGAGTTTGAACCACTGAATCTGGGCAAGATCCAGGAGCTGGTAGACTCTCTGAAGCTGTCTGAGATCACTGTAGAAAACCTCCGCGCAAACCGTGTGATAGGCAAATCTCACCTCGTGAAAGTACTCGGTACCGGCGAGCTGAAGACTAAGGTAAATGTCTCTGTACACGCGATCAGCGAGACTGCAAAGTCTAAGATCGAGAGCCTCGGTGGTACAGTGAATATCGTAAAGTAGTTTTTAGCCTAAGATATTATTGTATTATTGCAGGAAGGATTTCTCTCCAGGGAAATCCTTTCTTGATATAAAGAACAAGAATTTTAAATGAAAAAGTTTATCACCACTGTCCAGAATATCTGGGGTATACAGGAGCTCAGAGAGCGTATCCTGCTTACCCTGGGTCTGGTGCTGATCTATAGGATCGGTACATTTATCGCACTCCCTGGTCTGGATCCCAATTCACTCACGAAACTAGGCAACGCCGGCAAGACGGGTATGCTGGGCCTCGTGAATCTCTTTGCAGGTGGCGCGTTCTCACGTGCTTCGATCTTTGCACTGGGTATCATGCCATATATCTCTGCGTCTATTGCTGTGCAGCTCCTCACTATGGTGGTGCCGCAGTTTCAGAAGATGTCTAAGGAGGGTGAGAGTGGCCGCCGCCAATTGAACCAGTGGACACGTATCCTGACCGTCATCGTTACCGTATTTCAGGCATTCGCCTATGTGCAGTATCTCGACAAGACAGGCAGTGGTCCTGTGATCCCTAAGCTGCTCTTTACGATCTCTACTGTAGTGATCCTCACAGCAGGTACTCTGTTTGTGATGTGGATGGGTGAGCGTATCACTGACAAGGGTCTGGGCAACGGCGTATCTATCCTGATCATGGTAGGTATCCTCGCTCGTTTCCCTGGTGCTATCATACAGGAGTTTACTACCCGTGCTACATTAGGTAACCTGATCGCTCCAGTGATAGAAATAGCATTCCTGATATTTGTGGTGATGTGCGTCATCCTTCTGGTACAGGGCACTCGCCGCATACCTATTCAGTATGCTAAGAGGAATGTGATCCAAGGTGGCCGTATGATGCAGGCTGGTGGTACACGCCAGTACCTCCCACTGAAGCTCAATGCTTCTGGTGTGATGCCTATCATCTTTGCTCAGGCTATCATGTTCATCCCGGCTACACTCGGCCAGGTGTCTGGCATGGAGAATGTAGGCTTCATCCGCGCGCTGAACGATATCCGCGGTTTCTGGTACAATCTGTTTGACTTCATCCTCATCGTAGCGTTTACTTACTTCTACACAGCTCTCATCGTAAACCCTACTCAGATAGGTGATGAGATGAAGAAGAATGGAGGTTTCATACCGGGTGTCAAGCCAGGTACCAAGACTGCTGAGTTCATCGATGCTGTGATTTCCCGTATCACACTGCCGGGTGCTATCTTCCTGGGTATCGTCGCTATCATGCCTTCTATCGTGATGCAGTTTAATGTAGATCAGCAATTTGCGCTCTTCTTCGGTGGTTCATCCCTCATCATCATGGTAGGTGTGATCCTCGATACACTGCAGACTGTAGAGACACACCTCCTGAATCGTCACTATGATGGTCTGACCTCTTCCGGCCGTATCAAGGGCCGCCAGGGTTTGGCTCAAGTGAGTATCTAAATCAACCATTCAACTCAAAATATCCTAAACCCTGATCGTACGATCAGGGTTTATTTTTTTGGGGTGGACAAGGATAGTTGCAATATTGTATATGTAATTTTTGTGTATTCAGCTATACTACTCTTTTTTCATACATTCGTCCTCTCAATCGATACATGGCTATTAAGATCAAAACACCGGAGCAGATAGAGCTGATGCGCAAAAGCGCTCAGGTACTCGCCGCTACACTCGCTGAGGTCGCAAAGGAACTCAAGGCTGGTGCCAACGGACTGCATCTGGATAAACTCGCAGAAACTTTCATCCGTGACCACGGTGGTGTACCATCTTTCAAAGGACTATACGGCTGCCCGTCTTCCCTGCTCATCTCAGTGAATGAAGATGTGGTGCACGGCATACCCAATGCACGTGCCTATCGCGATGGCGATATAGCCTCCATAGATGCAGGTGTATTTATGAATGGATATCACGCTGACAGCGCTTATACTTTTGCCATAGGCAATGTGAAAGAGCCTGTATTGCAATTGCTGCGCGTCACGAAGGAATCACTCTATCTCGGTATAGACAAAGCTGTAGCAGGCAATCGCGTGGGGATGATATCTTCTACCATACAGGATTACTGCGAGCGTAAACATGGCTACCGCTGCGTGCGCGAACTGGTAGGCCACGGCCTCGGTCAGTCGCTACACGAGGACCCTCAGGTGCCTAACTACGGCAAACCCAACGACGGTCCTCAGCTACCGGAGAATTGCGTGATAGCTATAGAGCCTATGGTCAATATGGGCCGCAAAGATGTCTACACCAAAAGCGACAAGTGGACGGTGGCTACACAGGATCACAAACCATCGGCGCACTTTGAGCATACGGTATGGGTGCGCAAGGATAAGCCTGAGATACTGACTTCGTTTGACTTGATAGAAGCTGCTATCAAAGCGAACAGTGATCTGACTTTTGTCTAAAGTGCTATCCCGATTAAGAGTCTCTCTCTGCGATTTTTATATTCCTTTGCAACATGAGCAAAAAGGTGATCGTGATAGGAGGCGGCGCCGCAGGGTTTTTCTTTGCGGTCAACTGTGCTGAGCAGCATCCTGACTATCGCATTACGATACTGGAGAAATCGGGCAAACTGCTGGAGAAGGTCCGCATCTCAGGCGGTGGCCGATGCAATGTGACCCATGCCTGCTTTGAGCCCAGGGCCCTCACTAAATTTTATCCGCGCGGAGAGAAGGAGTTGCTCGGGGCTTTTCATCGGTTCATGACAGGAGATACCATCAGCTGGTATGATGCACATGGGGTGGAGCTGAAGACAGAAGAAGATGGCCGTATGTTCCCCGTTACAGATGACTCTGAGACCATCGCTCAGTGCCTGCTCAGCCTCGCGGATAGGCACCGCATCCGTATCCAGACGCATCAGGAGGTAGATACACTGGAGCATAGGGATGGCCAGTGGCACGTCACCGCAGGGCATGGAGATCAGTATAGTGCGGATATCGTTTTCATCGCTTCCGGGTCAGCACTACGCATGTGGGATATGCTCAGGCGCAAGGGCTATCGGGTAGCAGAGCCGGTACCATCCCTATTTACTTTTAATATCAAAGATCCACGTATCAAGGATCTGCAGGGATTATCAGTCGAGCGGGCTACCGTGACCATACCAGGTGCTAAGCTCGAAGAGTCCGGCCCGCTGCTCATTACGCACTGGGGTATGAGTGGGCCTGCTATACTGAAGCTGTCTGCCTGGGGTGCGCGCATACTGAAGGATCGCAAGTATAGCTTCGATGTCACAGTCAATTGGACCGGGGCACTCACGACCAATGAATGCATAGATCAACTGAAGGCTTACCGCACCGAATATCCCAAACGCATCATACTCAGCAAAGCGCAGTTTAAGTTGCCCTCACGTCTCTGGGAGCGGCTGTGCCTGCACACTGGCTTGGCTGACAAAAACTGGGCGGATGCTACGAATAAAGAGATAGAGCAACTGGCATCAGAACTGACACGCTCTACCTATCACGTCACGGGCAAGAGCACTTTTAAAGATGAATTTGTGACCTGCGGTGGTGTAGAGCTGGACCAGATAGACCTCAAGACATTCCGCAGCAAACTGCATCCTGACCTTTACTTTGCCGGAGAGGTATTAAATATAGATGCCATCACCGGAGGCTTCAATTTTCAGGCGGCATGGACCGGCGCATGGATAGCATCACAGAATGTGTGATTGTATATCAATGACTTAGTTTTCTCTCACAACTTTAATTAGCATTTAATGCGTCTCTCCATATAACTTTAAGAAGTCATTATGCAGCGATTATCCCTAAGTTAGCAGTGACGGTGATATATAATAAGCAAAATGAATGTGAAAAATCTACTAACCCTTATTTTGTTTGCTACATGCCTGCTCTTTACCACAGTCTCACGGGCGCAAGCCATTGCTGTGGGGACTGTCACAAACGTGCACTGTCATGGAGATAGTACAGGTTCCATTTCTTATCACATATCCGGTGGCCCTGCACCGGTGCATTATGTATGGAACACCGGTGATAGCGGAGTATCTGTAGGCGGCTGTACCTATACAGTACATATCAATAATCCCGGAGGCCCACTCACAAACTTTCAGGTACGTGTGGATGTAGTATACCACTCCGGCATGACTGCCAATTTCAGCAACGTAGTTTTCACAGACAGCCTGAGCAATCCTATTCCTTTCTGGCTTCAGGATTTTCCTACTGCTACCAACGCTACCTTCTGGGTACGTGTGCCATCTGTACCATCAGGAGGCTCTATTATCTATATGTCGTTTTGCGGATCATCGGCTACCTCTGCCGGCAATCCTGCTACAACCTTTGAGTTCTTTGATAATTTTGATGCAGGCAGTTTCTCCAGCTGGACGCAGGCCTGCGTTACACCTATGGCAGGATCCTCTTGCACTGCCTCAGCGAGCAATAGTGTTTACTATTCCCCCGGCTTTAGTGCTTATCTGTCAGCCAACTCTACGTGCTTTACATCGCCATACAGCGGAGCAGGCTCTACTATCAGCCGAAACATCAATCCTATAGTAAATGATTCACTGGTCATAGACTACAATGACCGCTCTGCTACTACACTATACGGCTTCTGCAGCGGAGGGACCAGTTCTGCCAATAGCACCTTTGCGGATAATGTGAGTCTGGGCAACGGGCGCACCTCCTCTCAGGGGGGATCCTGCTCTACCGCTACGGCCAACTGGCAAAATGAAACTTCTTTGCCTTTTGCCGTCTCAGTAGGCCAGACTACCATCAAGCTGCAAACCTATGGCGGTGACTGTGACAACTCCCAGGGTTGGTTTGACAATGTACGCATCCGCAAGTATCGTGCTCACCCGCCCACTGTGGTGATAGATACTACGCCGCAGCTCCTACTCGACCATCTGGCGGCGGGCACCTATACGATCACTATGACTGCATCTAATAATAACGTGACCACTACCAGCTTTGTAGTGACGCAGCCTAGCGCCGTAGCGCCGGTGCCAGACTCGGCCAATGTAGCCTGCTATGGCGGCGCGACTGGAGCCACATGGGTGGCCTCGGCCGGTGGTACCCCTCCATACAGCTATGCATGGAGCGGAGGGCAGACGGCAGATACCGTGAGAAACCTCCCTGCCGGTGTCTACCAGGTCACCGTCACAGATAGCTATGGCTGTCGAGATAGTGCGGCAGTACAGGTCGCGCAGCCTCTCGCACCGCTATCCGCTATGATAGATTCGCAGAATGTATCTTGTTTTGGTCAGAGTACCGGTCAGGCATGGGCCTTGACCGCGGGAGGTACACCCGGCTATGCCTACTCATGGAGCACTACGCAGGCTACAGATACCATCTCTGCGCTGGCAGCCGGTCCATACAGCGTGACGGTGACAGACGCTGCAGCCTGTACGGTCAGTACATCTGTCAATATCACTCAACCGTCCAGTCCTATCAGCCTCACAGCCTCCGAGAGTGATGTACCATGTCATGGTGATGCTACCGGAGTAGCCTGGGGTATAGCAAGCGGTGGTATACCGGGGTATCAGTATCTATGGGGTACCGCACAGACCACTGATACGATCACAAATCTCATAGCAGGTACCTATAATGTCACAGCTACAGACGCACTCGGCTGCACAGCTACCACTTCTGTCACCATTGCTGAGCCTGCTACGTCCTTATCTCTCACTACGGCTGCTGACAATATTACCTGTAAGGGCTTCTCTGATGGCAAGGCTTGGGTTACCCCTTCCGGTGGTACGGCGGGATACTCTTTTGCCTGGAGCAACAGTGCTACCACCGATACAATCAGGAATCTCGCTGCGGGTCCATACACAATACTGGCTACTGATGCACATGGCTGCACTGCCAGCGGATCTGTCAATATACTATCCTCTATGGATACCGTGATCATAGATACGATAGGGACAGATGCCACTTGCGGCATGGCAAATGGCTCCGTGACACTCACGCCATCAGGAGGCACAGCGCCATACGACTACAACTGGTCTACAGGAGCCAATACCCAGTCACTGACAGCCGTGAATGGCGGCACCTATCAGGTGACTGTGACTGATGCAGCCGGCTGCTCTTCTGCACGGGCCGTATCTCTGAGGCAGTACCCTGCTGTCACAGGTACCACCTCGGTACAGAATGATACCTGCTCTCAGAGTGTCGGCACTGCCCGGCTAGCTGTGGCGACAGGTACGCCACCATATACCTATCTCTGGTCTACCAGTGCTACTACCATAGCCATCAGCGCCCTGCGGGCCGGAAACTATAATGCTACCATCACTGATAGCATAGGCTGCACCTATACTGCTGTGGCTACAGTAAGTAATATCGATATCGTGCCGCAGCCGACCTTTGGTGCGAGTGATACGCCGATATGCGGTGATGCAGTGATAGTGCTGAACCCAGGAGACTTCGCATCGTACAGGTGGCAGGATTATTCTACAGCATCTACCTATAGAGTCACCGCTACTGGCACCTATGCGGTCACAGTGACCAATGCGGAAGGATGTACTGCCACGGCTACGATCATAGTCAATGATCATTGCGCCTCAGCCATGCTGCTGCCTACAGGCTTCTCTCCGAATAATGACGGAAGGAATGATGTCTTTCACGCAGTCTACACACCGGATCTCAAGCGCTTCCACCTTACTATATACAACCGCTGGGGGGAGAAGATATTTGAGACTACCGATGTGACCCAGGGCTGGGATGGCACCTATCGCAATGTGCCACAGCCTATCGGTACCTACATCTGGTATGCGGACTATGCCTTTGATAGTGGTACCTCAAAAAGCGAGAGTGGCAATATTACCCTGCTGCGATAACGTCAAAGTGTATTGATCAGCTCCTGTGCACTGGCCAGTGCGGCATCGCTGACTTTCTCCCCGCCTATCATCTTGGCGAGTTCTTGTATGCGCTCCTCCTGGTTGAGCGTGCGGATACGGGTGTGAGTTTTTCCTTTAGCTACATCCTTGTAGATATAGAGGTGCCTGTCTGCTATGCGCGCCATCTGCGGCAGGTGCGTGATACAGATCAGCTGGTGGCCGCGGCTCATAGCACGCATGATCTCTCCTACGCGCAGCGCCACCTCGCCTGAGATACCGGTATCTATCTCATCAAAGATCAATGTAGGCAGATGGTCTGCCGCAGCTACCTGAGATTTGATAGAGAGCATGAGTCGCGATAGCTCGCCGCCTGAGGCTACTTCTTTTATTTCTTGCGGCGCAAAGCCTTTATTGGCACTGAATAGAAATTTCACCTCAGATACGCCGGTATCTGACAGAGTATCGTTCTTTGATTTTTCTATACCGACATGAAAGGCAGCATTAGGCATGCCCACCTTGTGCAGGCTAGATTCTACATTTTTCTGAAAAGAAGGAATTGCCTTTTGCCTGTTTTGGTGAAGCTTCTCAGCCATTGTGCGAAGCTCCTTTTCCGATTGCAGCAGTTGCTTTTGCAAAAGCTCAATGGCCTCAGTACTGCTGCCATAGGAGGAAACCTTTTGCTCCAGCGCTGCCTGAATCCCGATCAGTTGTTCTGTATCAGTTACGCTGTATTTTTTCTGCAGGCGGTAGAGCGTGCTCAGGCGCTGCTGTACCAGCTCCAGCCGCTCCGGGTCCAGCGCCGCTTTATCCTGTATATCTTCAAACTCTCCCGAGATATCTTTCAGCTCTACGATAGCTGCTTCTATTCTTTTATTCAGGTCAGCTATGCCGGTGTGCACTTTAGCCACTGATTTGAGCTGACTCTGTACCTCGTGCAGCAGGTCTATAGCCGAGGCCTCTCCCTGCTCTATGATCTGCATAGCAGCCTGGATGGCCACTTTGATGCTCTCTACATTTTCCAGTGTCTTCTGCTCCGTCTCCAGAGTGGCCTGCTCTCCTGTCTCCAGCTTTGCTTCGTTCAGTTCATTTAGCTGAAACTGCACATAGTCCGCTTCCGCCTTCGCCTTATTGTATTCGGCTATCATGGCGTCCAGTCGGGCATGGTCCTTTTTATAACCTGCGAAAGCCTTTCTGTAATCTGACAGCAGGTTTTGATTTCTGGCCAGTGCATCGAGCACCTCCAACTGAAATCCAGACTCCACCAGGTCCAGTGTCTCGTGCTGGCTATGCATATTTACCAGCTTTTCGCCCAGGGCCTTCAGCACTGTGAGATTGACAGGTGTATCATTGATAAATGCCCTTGACTTGCCGCTCTGGGCTATCTCCCTGCGGATAATGGTGACAGTCTCGTAGTCGAGGTCGTTTTCTTTGAAGAGCACCTTCGTATCGCTTACCGAATCAAACTCCGCTTCTATCACGCACTTCTGGGTCTGGTCGTACAGTACTTTACTATCGGCCCGATCGCCCAGCAGCAGGCTCAGTGCGCCGAGCAGGATAGACTTACCGGCGCCAGTCTCGCCCGTTATGATATTGACTCCTGCGTCAAAATCTACCTGGAGGTCATCTATGATAGCATAGTTCTGTATGGAGAGGTGCCTGAGCATGACAGCTAAAATAGGGCAGTTTCACTAATTGTTCTTTCTGAAAATCCCCTTGTGGATATGTCGGGCAGGTTTCTCATTTTTACAGACAGATCATAGCAGATGAATATTACTTTTCGCACGGCTACAGCAGACGATATACCGCTCATCAATGAGCTGGCGCATCGTATCTGGTGGCAGCACTATCCCGGCATCATTTCAGATGACCAGATCCGCTATATGCTGGATAAAATGTACTCCGCTCCAGCCATCGCAGAGCAGATAGCTGCTTCACAAAACTATACCCTCATCTATGCCGATGGCGACCCTGTAGGCTACTACGCTATCAGTGAGAAAAGCCCGCACCATTTTTTCCTGCATAAGTTCTACATCGATACGGATCAGCACCGGAGGGGCATAGGTGCGCTGGCGTTTCAAAGAATATTGGCGGACTGCAAAGGCTATCAGGAGATCGCGCTCCAGGTCAATCGCCGCAACATCAAGGCGGTCAACTTTTATTTCAAGCAAGGCTTTACAATAGCTTTTGCCAAGGATTTTGACTTTGGAGCCGGCTATACGATGGATGATTTCTGGATGATCAGGAAACCGTAGCCCGGCCTTATTTTCAAATCCGCACATTTTCAAATTGTGTTAGCTTCGCACGATGTCTCACGACCACCATCACAGCCACGAGCACTCCCACTATCATCTTCATACCAATCAGCGCAGTACACAGATCGTAGTGCTCCTGTCGGTAGCTACGATGCTTCTGGAGCTATACTTTGGCTATGCGTCACAATCTGTAGCGCTGATGATGGAGGGCTGGCACATGCTATCACACGTGCTGGTACTGGCGCTGGCATGGGCTGCCTACGCCTATTTGAAAAGCAGGCACAAAGAGAACAATCACAAGCTTGAAAAACGGGTATTATCGCTAAGTGCTTTTGCCAGCTCTATCGTGCTGCTGCTTGTCACCATTGGTATGGTATACGAGTCCTGCGAAAAGTTTCTGCATGCAGATATAGATGTGACAGATGGTGCCCTGGTGGTAGCTGTGATCGGTCTCGTGGTGAATGGCATCAGCGCCTTCTTCCTCCACCGTGAGGAGGAGCACCACGACCTCAATATGCGGGCGGCCTATATGCATGTGATCAGCGATATCCTGATCAGTATTTTTGCGATTATATCACTGTTTGCGGCGCGCTGGTTTGGCTGGAAGCTGGTAGACCCGATTTGCGGTCTGCTGGGGGCTGTCATCATCCTCAAATGGGCTATTGAGCTGATCCGCAAAAGCTGGGTAGAGATAGTAGGGTAGAGAATTACCATTCCAATTCCTTCGCGTTTTTGCGAGAAAAAATGTATTCACCTCTGCGTCTCCGCGCCTCTGCGGTTAAAGCAATTCAGACCTGATTTTTCCGTACGTTTGCGACATGGATTTCAAAAAGATAGACGAGCAGGATCTCGTGTTTTTTCGCTCTGTAGTAGGAGAGGAGTTCGTATTGATCACACCCGAGGGCCTGGCCAAATATGCCAAGGACGAAACAGAAGACCTGCGCTTCCCGCCGGAGGTAGTGCTGAAACCTGCCAATACGGACGAGATCAGCCGAATCATGCGGTACTGCAATGAAAAGAATATTCCCGTTTCACCACGGGCAGCCGGCACCGGCCTCTCTGCCAATAGTCTTTGTATCTATGGCGGCGTGATGCTCACTATAGAGCGGCTCAACAGGATCATCAATATAGATGAGCAAAACCTGCAGGTCACCACCGAGCCGGGCGTGATCACTGAGCAGCTGCAAAATGCCGTGAAAGAAAAGGGGCTTTACTATCCGCCGGATCCGTCCAGCAGGGGTAGCAGCTTCATAGGTGGCAACGTAGCCTGCAATAGCGGCGGCCCGCGTGCGGTGAAGTACGGCGTGGTAAAAGACTTTGTGCTCAATCTGGAGGTGGTCCTCGCTAATGGTGATGTGATCTGGACCGGTGCCAATGTTTTGAAGAACTCTACGGGTTATAATTTCACTCAGCTTTTTGTGGGTAGTGAAGGGACGCTCGGCATAGTGACCAAAATCGTACTGAAGCTCGTGCCCCACCCGAAGTACACGCTGGTGATGCTCGCACCATTCCCATCTATGGAGCAGGCCGCAGCGGCAGTCGCTGCTACCTTTCAGGCGGGCATCATTCCTTCCTGCATGGAGTTTATGGAGCGCGAGGCTATTGACTGGGTTTGCAGCTGGCTGGGAGATGTGACCATACCCATAGCAGATGATGTGCGCGCCAATCTGCTCATTGAGCTCGATGGCAATGATATGGATGTGCTCTACAAAGAAAGCGAGCAACTATACGAGGTTTTGACACGTTTTGACTGTGGAGAGATACTCTTTGCTGACTCTGATGCTCAGAAAGCGGACCTATGGCGTATGCGCCGCAATGTGGCTAACGCTGTGAAGACCACGGCCGTGACCATAGAGGAAGATACTGTAGTGCCGCGCTACCGGCTGCCGGAGCTGCTCACGCATATCAAGGCCGTTGGCCGGAAATACAACTTCCGCTCTGTCTGCTATGGCCATGCGGGCGATGGCAACGTACACGTGCGCATCATCAAGGATGAGCTGACAGATGACCAATGGAAGAATGAAGTGCCCAAAGGCGTCCGTGAGATTTTCGAAAAGGTGGTAGAGCTGGGCGGCACCATCAGCGGTGAGCATGGCATAGGCTGGGTGCAGCGCAGGTATATGGACGTCAAGTTTCCCGCTATGCAGCTGGACCTGATGCGTGGTGTCAAGGCCGTCTTTGATCCGAGGGGTATCCTGAATCCGGGCAAAATATTCTGACCAGTCCGGCGTTTGAGTATTTTCCTACCGAAAGCGCTGACTCAGAGTAAGTTTTTTTAACATGGCCATGACAGAGGCAGGCCACCCTTTACGTCTAATTGACGTATATTTGTTAGGCTAAATGAAATTTAAAAATTACATCCCCCGTGTAGCGCAGTACCTTGCTATGGTTATACTATGGGCAGTATCAATGTCTGCTGTAGCACAAGACGATGACAAACCTGCGCCCTACAAGCGCCCGGAGCAGTCCTATTATAAGGATACGGTGAGCACAGACTTTGGGAAGACCAATTCATTCAGCCCCAAGAAGAAGTTTGACATCGAGAAACTCCTGATAGAACCCAATATCCAGCTGTTTTTTGCTAATAACTACTATCAGTTTGGCCTTATGCCATCCCTGGGTTATAAAACCTGGAAAAACCTTTACCTCGGTGGCAGCCTGAATTACAATCTGCAATACGTACCCCATGTAGATGGCCCCGGCACTAACTCGCCTCACGCATCTATACAGGTGTATGGCGGTGGCCCGTTTGTACATTACAAGATTTGGAAAGGCTTCTTTACACGCCTGCGCGTAGAGATGCTGGCAGTACGCTATCCCACGTCATATGCGCTGAATGGTAATGATCTCGTATATAACACTCGTGGTATACCTTATCTCTGGATTGGTGCCGGGTACAACCTGACGGCTAGTAAAAGTTTTTTTATACCGGTGGCGGTTTATCTCAATCCTCTCTTTCCTTCCTATAGCGGAGGCCAGAAGTCGATCTCGCCGTATCCATCCATTGTGTACTTTCAGGTAGCCTTTTATATTTTCTCTCCGGGCCATTGATATGGGCTCCAAGCTGCCTTTATCATTCTACCGTCGTGATGATGTGACCCTGATTGCCCGCGAGCTATTGGGTAAGGTTCTTTGTACCAACTTTGACGATGTCCTTACCAGTGGTATCATCGTAGAAACAGAAGCCTATTCACAAAGCGAAAAGGCATGTCACGCCTTCGGCGGCAAACGTACTCCGCGCACTGAGGTTTTTTACAATGATGGCGGCCTCTCTTATGTTTATCTCTGCTACGGTATCCACTATCTCTTCAATATCATTACAAATACAGCCGATACTGCAGACGCCGTACTGATCCGGGCCATAGAGCCTGTAGATGGAGTGGAGAACATGCTACGCCGCCGCAAGATGACCAAACTGGAACACCGCATTGGGGCTGGCCCCGGCTCGGTGAGTCAGGCGCTTGGCCTCACTAAGCATCACAATGCACTGGATCTGACCGAGGACCACGTATGGCTGGAGCGGCGAAGTATCAAGGTGCCTGATGATCAGATCATAGCCTCGCCGCGTGTAGGAGTAGACTACGCCGGAGAGGATGCGCTCCTGCCCTGGCGGTACCGTATAGCCGGCAGCCCGTGGGTCAGCAAGGCGAAATAATTTGTGTTGAAAATCAAATAATTAAGGGGAATTTTCAATTTTCTCTTGACAAAGGTTAAGGCGGCATTTACCTTGTTTGTATAAGCTGAGAGTGATTTCAGTTTTTCAGGGTTAACAGGCCGGTAGCTTTAAAAGTGCCGGTCTTGTTATTTTGGGCCAGCCCAGCTCTGATAGTATAAATGCCCCTGCATTTTCCTACTTTGCCGCAAACTATCTGGTCATTGATCTCCCACCCGTCAGATACTCATGGCACCTCTGTCAGTCGCTCCGCGGGGTGGATGATGTCACTGCTATTGCTGGCAGTCATGTGGCTGTATCCTTATCCGGCATTTCAGGATCGGGTGGTACCTATCGGAGATACGCTGGACTACCAGATCATAGCTGTCAATTTTGCCCGGTGCAATGAATTTCCTTGCAGCAATATGCTGCTACCTGATACTTCCTATCACTTTGATACGCGCATCGCATCTGATGCTCAGAGAGTAAAGGAGCGTAAACAGCAGCCGGGCCCGGGCTACAATTTTGTGCGTAATCCGCTTTATACGCTTTTCTGCGGAGCGGTATATAAAGCCTGTGGTGTCAATATCCGGTCACTGTACAGGGTACAATTCTTCATTCTCATCATATCCCTGTCACTACTGCCGGTGGCTGGCCGACGTGTAGCCGGTCAGCGTGGTATATGGGCAGGCAGTCTCGCAGCGCTCGTGATCTTCTTTCTGGATAAATATTTTGCGGCTGAGATACAGACCCAGGCGCTGGTGCTGCCATATACCGTCGGCCTCTGGTGGCTGCTGGCGAGCAGGCTGCACCGTACGGATATAGCATCGATCATTTTCATAGCCGTATACATGGGCGTGGGACTGCTGCTGAAGAACTTTTTCATTCCCGTAGCTTGGCTCATTTCATTTTACTACCTGTGGAGGCATCAGCGCTGGCAGTCGTGGCTGCTACCGCTTATGATCCTGCTTACAATATTGCCATGGTCTATCTATGCAAATCAGCTGACTGCTCAGGGATCGGATATCTTCCTGCTTACGACGCAGGGAGATGATGTCCTTCTGGCCTCCAATAATGATGCGGCTACCGACGGCGACTGGCATCCCGAGGGACCCGCCCGGACAGCTTACTACCGGCAGCCGGATATAGCCCGCTTGAGTCCTGCCATGCAGGTAGCCCGGTATTTGACTATGCATCCTGTGCAGGCTGTCACGATGCTTTCCGAAAAGGTCCGCCGTGGCCTTCTCACACGCTGGCCTCCGGTCCTGTTTATAGTGGTGCTCTGGACCACGGCGCTTGTAGCTGCGCTGCCATCCGGATGGAGACTTCTGTGGGTCGTGGTCACATCGCTCATAGGTACTGCGGTCATTATATTCTATGGCGTCGACCGGAGTACTTTTTATACTTTTCAGCGGCAGATAGATACGCTGCTCTACATTACACGTTTGCCACTGGTAATGCTGGTGGCCACCGCCATACTGTGCATCCGGCTATCAAACCGTGCACTACTCACTATGCCTTCTGCTACATGGATACTTGGAGTCAGTTTCATCCTGCTCAATATGGTTTTCTACGGCTCGCCGCGCATCGTAGGGATGATCGACTTCCTTTGGATGTTTTATGCTGTCATGCTCGCCTATCGTATCCGCTATCTGCTGGCAGAATGATGTATCTTTAGTACTGTGCCATCACTCACCGATATACTCAGATACGCACTGATCACACTCGTGGTCATGGTGCCTTTCCTGTTTTCGCCGCAGCCTGCTGCGGACCAGCAGTTCTGCGGCACCTTTTACCATATAGGTAGTCATGCAGGTTTTGTGGTGAACTGTGACTCGTATGAGTATGTCAGAGTTTCCGTGCACCCGGCTGCGCTGTTTGAGCCGCACTCCATCCGCCAGTCACGTCCGCTTTTTATCATGGCAGGCTGTGCACTGGGATACCTGCTGTATCCTGTACTGTCTCTCTTTCATTTCAATATTTACTACGCGCACTTTGCCGGGTTTCTTTTGATCAATCTATGGCTGGTATTCCTTACCATCTGGCTATTGGAAAAGTTCCTGCTCAGGTTTACTGCCTTGTCAGTACTGGAGCGCTCATTGATCGCAGTACTGCTCCTATCTAATGTGGTGAGCAAAACTTTCTTCTGGACCGCACATCAGCAGATGTTCATCTTCCTGACACCACTGCTTTGCATCCATGCTATGCTGTGGCTGCGAACCATGGCCGCGCGCATAGGAGTATGGCGCGTAGCTTTTCTGATCGGGCTGAGTATGCTGGTATATGGCAATTTTGTTTTGCTCGTTATCAGTTTTCTTGCTGCCATGCTCTGGTATCGATATGATATGCGCACTGTGTTATTGAGCCTTGCCTTGATCGTGACCCCATCCCTGATCTGGATTCTGATCCTTCATCTCAATGGAGTCACTTACTACAATCATGAAGTGACCTATTACAGGCAGTTTGTCTGGGTGGCAGATGCTGTGCAGGTGTCGTGGCCGGCGTTATCGGTCAAAGCACATGAGTACTGGCAGCGGTATCTCTTTTCGTTCAGCTCTATCTATGTATTATTTGCACTCCTGCTGATAGCCGGTATCACAGCCGCTATACGCATGCGCGCTGCTATGTTGTCGGCATTGCCTCTGGCCTGCCTGTCCCTGATGTTGCTAGTGTTTGCCTTCTTATACCTGATGGGCTACTATGAGGAGCGCCTTCCCTTCACACTCGCTGCGCCGCTGTTGGTTCTATTTGCCTTCTATTATGACCGGGGCATAAAGCAACTATTACCATATTCCTGGATTCTCTTAATGCTCGCCGCCTTCAGCTGGCATTTATTTAATGTGACGCGCTACGGACCATTTTCATAAAAAAGGCCGGTGTCATCACCGGCCTTCAGAATCTATACTTATTGCAAGATCAAAATTTTTCGCGACAGGCTGTGAGTGCTGTTTTCTATATGCAGCAAGTACGCACCTGAGGTGATGGCCGGGTTTGTTTGCCATATAGATCCTGATATACCATTCTGCTCTATTACCTTTCTGCCAGACATGTCGTAGAGACTTAGCCTGCTAGGTGCCGCAAGGGCACTGCTAAAATGGAAAGCTCCCTGATAGTAGGATATCTGTAGCTCATCGTTATTTATATCTGCTATGCCTGTAGGGATCTGCGTCACCACATCGAGTTCTACTGTGCCGCCTGCGTTCTTGGTCATATATACGGCGGTATCGCAGAAGGTAGCAGTGCAGCCCAGGCTGTCTGTCACTGTCACACAGATGTCGTAGTATCCGGCAGTGTCATAGGTGTGTGTAGGAGTAGCGCCTGTACTCGTAGGCGTGCCATCGCCCCAGTTCCACACGTATGACAAAGAAGGACCAGCACATTGATTGAGCGCGTACCATAGCTGTGGTATGGCGGCTGGCTGTATGGAGACATATGCTGTGGTATTGTTTAGTACCGCCAGATAGAGCGTGACTATACTATCGCAACCATGAGCAGAGCTGCCAGTAAGGGTATCGGTATATATGCCGGAGCTGGAGTATGAATGTGCACCGACTGCAAAGCTGCTGCCGGTACAAATGGAGGCAAAAGTCGTATCCCTGATGGCTGGATAAACCGTCAACGACAATATGCTAAAACTGTCACATCCACTCGCAGCGCCTGACACTATTGTATCCGTGTAAATACCCGTAGATGAGTAGTGGTGCGTGCCTGAGGTATAGCTTTGACCGGCACAAATAGCGGCAGTCACAGTGTCTACAGCCTTCGGATATACACGCAGATCAAGTTTGATAATACTATCGCAGCCATGCACTCCTCTGCCTTGGCCTAGGATAATATGAATGCCGGGAGTATAATAGGTGGAATACAAGACGGAGACTGACTGACCGGCACAGATGCTCTGAGTGAGATAGGTGGTGTCGAGTGGATAGACGGATAGTTTAGCTGGCAGCGATGTATCTGACTGGCCATTATGATTAAATACAGCTCTATACAAATTCCCATTCTGTATATTGGTCGCTGTGAAATAATACATACTGTCTGTGGCACCGGCTACATTGGTATAGGTGGCCCCGCTGTCACTGCTCACCTGCCACTGTGTCGTAGCTGTACGGGCAGTATCTACAGAAACGAAATAGGCAGTATAGCCGGCACATAATGAAGTGGCAACGGGATGCCTGCGTACGGGCAATACTTTATACTCGATAAAATGCCCATACGTCGCCAAGGCCACTGATTGCGTATTCACATTCACCTTATAGGTAGCTGTGGCAATGTCATATTGGAATATAGTCCCCTGATTAAAAGTACCACCATAAACGGTCATGCCATAAAGGATTCCATCACTCGCCTGATACAATTCTCCCGTAGGATTACTGGCATCAGTACCCGATCCAAAGTTGTGAAGGGTATCTATATTTCCATTTGCCATATTATACCTAAACAAAATCCCTTTAGAATATAGCCCGGCGGAATATGTCATACCATAAAGATTGCCGTCTGTAGCATGGGTCAGGCCGCCATTAGGAAAGCTATTATACGGCAGATTAGCCAAAACGGTATAGGCACCTGTATTTGCTATAAATCGGAAAATGACAGCCGGTGTAGAAGACGGATTTGAGCCATGGGTCACTCCGTATAGGGTATCAGCACCGACCTCCAGCAGCGTTGCCTTTGGATAGCAATAGTTAGGGAAATTGTGAAGTACTGTATATGTATTGGTAGCGATATCATATCTGTATATGGTACCGCCGGTATCTATCCCATCACCTTGAGTGACCCCGTATAGGAAACCATCAGCTGCCTGGATCATAGCTGCGTATGGGTTTGCTCCCGGGGGGAGGTTGATTAATTTTTTTATAGAGTCTTCACCTGGCGTAAAACTGAAGATTGTACCGGGAACATTGGTGCCAGCATTTGTATTTGTTCCATACATTTTGCCATCATGCGCTAAGACCAGGGGCGCTAAGGGGCTAGTCCCATTACTGCCACCAAAATTGGAAGCGCCGCTCTGTGCATCAGCATTTATAGTATAGTCATATGTAGCGATAGCGCCACCACTTGGGTTGCTATAGCCTGTCCCATATAGCAATCCGTTTGGCGCTTCAAGCAGTGTAGCGGACCAGGCAGAGGAATGCAGCGCTTGAGCTCGTCTGGTTATGACAGAGTCTCCACCCGCGTACTGGAAAAAAAATCCCTCTGCGGCCGCTACTAGCCTCGGCCCTGACTGAGCGTGGGATAAAACTGCAACACAAAAGAACAACAAGCCAAAAAGTACCTTTCTCATTTTCATAATTATAAGCACTAAATACGCGAAGTTCCGCGAAACAAAAAAGGCCGGTATAAAACCGGCCTTTGCATTTATGTAATGTCTATCGTCTAAAGTCTCTTGTCTGATTTACGCATCCACACGCGCATACTTCGCGTTGGCTTCGATAAACTCGCGGCGCGGTGGTACCTCATCGCCCATCAGCATAGAGAAGATATGATCGGCAGCGGCAGCGCTCTCGATGGTTACCTTCTTCAGCGTGCGTGTCTCAGGGTTCATAGTAGTCTCCCAGAGCTGCTCAGAGTTCATCTCACCGAGACCCTTGTAGCGTTGTACTACTACACTGTCTGTGTTGCCACCTTTGGCGAGTGCGAGTGTCGCGCGCTCACGCTGGCTATCATTCCAGCAGTAGGTCTGCTCCTTGCCTTTCTTCACGAGATACAGCGGCGGCTGAGCGATATAGATATTGCCGCGCTCTACCAGGTCCTTCATATAGCGGAAGAAGAATGTCAGGATCAGTGTGGTGATGTGGCTGCCGTCTACGTCGGCATCGCACATGATCACGATCTTGTGATAGCGCAGGTTTGTGATATCAAGTGCCTTGGTATCATCTACAGTACCGATCTTGACACCCAGTGCGGTAAACATATTCCTGATCTCCTCATTCTCGTATATCTTATGCTCCAGCGCCTTCTCTACGTTCAGGATCTTACCACGCAGTGGCAGGATAGCCTGAAAGGCACGATTGCGGCCCTGCTTGGCAGTACCACCTGCAGAGTCACCTTCCACCAGGAAGAGCTCGCTCTCGCCCGGGTCTTTAGATGAGCAGTCAGCCAGTTTGCCCGGCAGGCCACCTCCGCTGAAAGCACCCTTGCGCTGCACCATCTCACGCGCCTTGCGCGCAGCATGGCGGGCAGTAGCGGCGAGCACCACTTTGTCAAATATCAGTTTTGCCTGCTTAGGATTTTCCTCCAGGTAGTTTTGCAGTACCTCTGCGAATATCTGGTTCACTGCACCAGATACTTCATTATTACCCAGCTTGGTCTTGGTCTGTCCTTCAAACTGCGGCTCAGGCACCTTCACAGATACGATAGCTGTCAGGCCCTCGCGGAAGTCATCGCCCACGATCTCCACCTTCAACTTTTCAAAGAACTTGTTCTTCTCACCGTAGCTCTTGAAGGTACGTGTCAGCGCGCTGCGGAAGCCCGCTACGTGCGTACCACCCTCTATCGTGTGGATGTTATTGACATAGGAGAAGATATTCTCGCCGTAGGATGTATTGTACTGCAGTGCTACCTCTACCATGATATTCTCACGGGCACCCTCCACGTGGATAGGCGTAGGGATCAGCGGCTCGCGCGTAGAGTCGAGATATTTCACAAACTCTACGAGGCCACCCTCGCTGTAGAAATGCTCAGAGCGGAAGCTGCCGTCTTCGTTCTTGTCGCGCTCATCGGTCAGAGTGATGCTGATCCCCTTATTCAGGTAGGCCAGCTCACGGAGGCGTGATGCCAGTGTTTCAAAGTTGTAAGTAGTGACCTGGAAGATAGTGCCATCCGGGTGGAAGGTCACGATCGTACCGCGGTAGTCAGACGTGCCGATCTCCTTTACGTCATACAGCGGCTTGCCTATAGAGTACTCCTGCTCGTATTTCTTGCCACCGCGGTGTACTTCCACCTTCAGGTGATCAGAGAGGGCGTTCACGCAGGAGACACCCACACCGTGCAGACCACCGGATACCTTATAGGAGTCCTTGTCAAATTTGCCACCGGCGTGCAGTACCGTCAGTACCACCTCCAGCGCCGATTTGCCTTCCTTCTCGTGAAAGTCTACCGGGATACCACGGCCATCATCCTTTACGCTGATCGAGTTGTCAGGGAGGATGGTCACAAAGATGTTTTTGCAATGACCGGCCAGCGCCTCGTCTATCGAGTTGTCTACTACCTCATAGACCAGGTGGTGGAGTCCTTTCACACCTATATCACCGATATACATCGCGGGGCGCTTGCGCACCGCCTCGAGGCCTTCGAGCACCTGTATACTATCTGCTGAATATTCTTTCTTTTTCTCTGGGACTAATTCATTTTCTACCGCCATCTGCGTACTCATTTCTAGTTTAGTTTTTGGAACGGTCGAAGATACTCAAAACCTGCGTAAAATCTATGTTTCAGCCCTGCTAAAAACAGCTAAAAAAGAGGGCTTTTGTGGATAAATTTTTGACAAAAATATTGGGCTGAGAATTCCTATGCGCAAATCCGTTTCCGTCATCAAAGAAGCATTTAGAAAAAGTGGATAAGAATACCCTTTAAAGTGTTGGGAGGAAGATTTCGATAAAGTAAATGTTGAAATTATCTGATCTGTAATCTTACCTATTCATATGCTATTTAGCCCCTTTTTGGATCGTTTTTGCGCGTATCCAGACTCAATCATCCTATCTTTTGCGCTGGTTTACCTGGCCGTATGCAGTGGTATTTGCTTAGCCTGCCCTCCCTAAGGTTTGAATCATCTTATTTCATTATAATTCCGGAGAGATGGCTATGAGTGAGAAACCCTGGCGAGGGGATGCTGATTATAGTATCCCTTTTTAGGATGCAGGCGATAGCCTTTTTTGCTGCGTGGTACGAGAAATTGTTTTTACCCCTTAAATCAAAATGGGCTGAAAAACTTACTCATTTAAAAAATATCCGATTCATCTCCCCAATAGGTATAGGCCGGCGGAGATCATAGTCGATGTTTGCAATCTGCCTCAAACGACTTATGACCGCTATAGTTTTGTATTAAAAACGTGGTTTTTAACGCTTTTTTTTGATTATCGGCTTCTAAGTGTATATTTGAGACAAATCCTTATTTATGAAGTTGAAAAGTATACTCTTTTCTGCCATCTCCTTTTTTGCCCTATACTCAGCTGTCGCCCAGACAGTGAACCTACGTGTCAACATTACCGGTGTAGAGCGAACGAACTATAATGACTGTAGCGCCTGTGGCAATCCCGATCCCACGTGGAAGATCACCGTTACAGATAATGCACCGGGCTCAGTAGTCAACGGACCCTATTGTTTTCATTACAATGAAGATCCCAATACTTTTGAGTCGCTGGGTACATTCAACGTATGGAACGTGACCAACAGCGCGGCTACCACATTCACCATGGGCCTGAATGATGCCTTTGAAAAGAACTGTAGCAGCGGCAATGATTGCGATTATGAATCTTACAATTTCTTCCGTTGCTTCCCATCAGTATATGGTGACGCCAACCGCTGTAACAATACAAACCTCGCAGTGATCAACTTCATGGACTCGTCACCATGCCAGCTGCACTCAGGAATATCCCCATGGTGTGGCAACTATCGCTTCTACTATAGCTTCACCTGGTCGTTTAACTATGCTCCGACTATCACCACACAGCCTACTGCATTTCAGGGCTGTATAGGCACGCCTACTACACTGCATGTAGCGGTGAATAATGACCCGCACGGCTGGACCCTAGGTCAAAACTACCAGTGGCAGGTATCGAGCAATACCTCTTGCCCCGGATCTAACTGGACCAACGTGGTAGGTGCTACCAGCTCCAGCTTCACACCGCCTCAGACAGGCGGCACACGCCTCTACCGTGTACTGGTCACCAGCAATTGCAGTGCAAACTTCAATACCAATACTGCTACATCAAACTGCGTAGCCGTGACCTACAATCCGATGGGTGGCTCAGGAGACCCGGTACCACCTATCGTCTCTGGTATATGCGGATCTACCGTACTACCCGGCTCCACGCATACGCTCAATATTCTGACCCCTCCTACAGTAGGGGCGCTGGTCGGAGCGACCGGCTACAACTGGACCGCTACCGGCGGCTCTCCGACCACAGGTTCTACCTCCACCTTTACCTGGACCGCACCTGTCAGCCCGGGTTCATATAGTATCAACCTGACCTACCTGACTGCCTGCCCACCCAATGTGTCTGCTAATACGTGCGTGGTCATAGTCGGCTCACCTACTTGTGATTTCGCATACATCGCGCCTACCGGCAAGGACTCTATCTTCGCAGGAGGCCCGGATGTACCATATAAATCTATAGCCTACGCCCTCACGCAGCTGGGTGGCCGTACCAAGATCAGGCTCGCTGTAGGTACATATAATGAAACAGTACCACTCAATATCCAGAACAACCTCGTATTTGATGGCGGCTACGTGATCAATAGTGGCATCTGGACCAAGACAAACTCTGACAGTACCTACATCATCTGCTCAGGCAGTGAGGTGATCAATGGTGACGTAGCGCACCGCGTGGGCTTCAAGTCAAACGGCTCGGACAACTGGGAGCTGCAGGATCTCGTGATCAAGACTACAGATATCAATCAAAGGACCACTAATGGTGAGGGATACTCTAACTATGGTGTCCTGGCATATAATAACTCTACAAACTTCAAGATAGTACGTACTAAAGTATATGCCGGTGCAGCCTCTGTAGGCACGTCAGGTACTACACCGTCAGGTGCGGGCGGCGCCGGTGGCCACGGCAATGGTGGCGCAGGTGGCGCAGGTAGTACTAATCGCTGCGGATGCAGCGGCAATAGTCCCGGTACTGCGGGTGGCGCCGGCAATAACGGCGCTGGCGGCGGCGGCGGCGGCGGTACAGGATGCGGCGGTGGCTGTAATACTGTAGGCTGCAACGCCAGCTCGGGCACAGGTAGCGGCGGTAGCACCGGTACCGTCGGTGGCAATGCCGTCCTCAGCTACGTGGCAGGCGCCAGGCCTGCATCACCATCTTTCTCAGCTCCGTACTATATCCCGTCCGGTCAGGCTGCCAATGGTAGCAATGGCTTCGGCGGCGGCGGCGGCGGCGGTGGTGGCGGTGGCGACATAGGCACCTGCTGTACTTGCGGTTGCGGTGGCGGATCTCCATATGGTGGCAACGGTGGCAATGGTGGTGATGGTGGTATAGGTGGTAGTGGTGGTTTCGGTGGTGGTGGCTCATTTGCCATCTACGCCAGCGGAGCTTCTACTACAGGTACGATTATCACATCAGCTATACTGCCGGGCTCAGCCGGTCTCGGTGGCAACGGCGCTGCAGGCCAGCCGGGTTCTGCGGCTCAGGGTGGCTCGCCGGGCAATGACCACGGCGGCTGCGATGGTGGCCGTGGTGGCGACGGTGGCGCTGGTGGTGCCGGTGGCTCTGGAGGCCGCGGTCAGGATGGCGCCAATGGCCTCTCGCAGGATATCGTGACTGTGAATGGTGCTTTCATCAGCGGCTCGTCTACATCGGTGCCAAACAACTATATAGTAAGTGTAAACTACAATAATGCGAAAGCTTGTATCTACTCTGAGATCACACTGACCAAAAACACCGGTGTGTGGTCCTTCCCGGGTTCGCTGAGCCTGGAGAATGATACCAGGGACCAGCCGGCTGGATCGCCGCTGTCTTCATACAGCGCCAGCTCTAGTCCGGTAGTGGTATATACCACTACCCCTGATGCTGAGATAGACCTGACCGTAAATGGCCTGCAGTATGCAGCCTATCTCAAGATAGCCGTAGACAATCGTCAGAAGCCGGTCATCACTCCGTCCAGCCATACTATCTGTCTGGATGGTTCTGTATCGCTCTCCGCTACACACTGGGGTACTGAGCAGGAATATGACTGGAGGATCTATCAGGGTGCAAACGTGAATAGTCCGCTATATACATCTACTATCTCTTCACCTACAGTAGACTTTACCGGATATACTCCGGGTCTCTATATCGTACGCTACAAAGTACGTGAGAGCTGCTGCGGCTGGTCTATACCTATCTATGATACGATCAGGATCCTGCCACTGCCGGTACAATACACCGTGCAGGGCGGAGGCAACTACTGCCCGGGTGGCTCGGGTGTACCTATCACGCTGAGCGGCTCTGAGCCAGGTGTGAAGTACGTGGTATACTACAATGGTGTGCCTGTAGATAGTGCTATCGGTACAGGTGCTTCGCCATTCGTATTTGCAAATGAAACCCAGGTCGGTATTTATACTGTAGTGGGTTACAGGTTCACTGGCTGCGGTCAGAGCATGCTCGGTTTTGTCAATGTGGGCCTCAGTCCTACACCTACACTCTTCACCGTGCAGGGTGGTGGCAACGCTTGCCCTGGGTCTTCTTCAGGCCCTGCTATTTATCTGAGCGGCTCACAGCTCGGCGTCAGCTATCAGCTCTATCTCAATAATACTACTCCTGTAGGCAACCCTGTGCAAGGTACAGGTAACCAGATCCCATTTGGCAATGCAGGCCAGCCGGGAGTATATACTGTGATCGGTACTTTTATCGCGTCGCCGTATTGCTCGTCTAAGATGACTGACTCTGCCGTGATCACACTGGTAGTTCTGCCGAATGCCTATACAGTGACAGGCGGTGGATCATACTGTACCGGAGACTCAGGCAGGGTGATCGGTCTGTCCAATTCTGATGTGGGCGTCACTTACTCTCTCTACACTGGTGGCGTACTCGTGGCTGGCCCTATAGCCGGTACAGGTAGTGCCCTGACATTTGGCACATTCACGCTTGCAGGTTCTTACAACGCTATAGCTACTAACATCGCAGGCTGTGATACAGCTATGAATAACTCTGTGATCATAAACCCGCTGCCACTGCCGGTGATCAGCAGTGTGACCTCTAGTGATCTGAGCTGCTATGGCGGCACTAATGATACTATACATGTAGTAGCCACCTCTCCGGATGGCACTATATCTTACTCTATAGACAATGGCCTGACATATACCAATACGACAGGCTTATTCACCGCGTTGCCTGTGGGTAGCTATTATATAGCAGTCAAAGATGATAGCAGCTGTACCACCAGGTATGCTGCCAACCCGGTGGTACTGTCTCAGCCTGCAGCAGCACTGACTGCTACTGCGGTAGTGACAGATATCTCGTGCCACGGCAATACAGATGGAGCTATCAACCTCCTCGTGAGCGGCGGCTGGGGTGCCTACACATATAGCTGGAGCAATAGCCAGACAGTATCCTCTATATCCGGCCTTGCTGCCGGGCCGTATACCGCTACGGTGACAGATGCCAAGGGCTGTGCGGTGCAGGTCAATGCTACTGTACAGGAGCCTACAGCTATTACATCGACCATCGTGGGGACCAACATACTCTGTGGTGGTGATAGCAGCGGCGCCATATCACTCACTGTAAATGGCGGAACGCTCCCTTACACTTTCCTCTGGTCAGACTTTGAGGTCACTCAAAATCTCAGCCATCTGAGCGGCGGCATGTACCGTGTCATCATCACAGATGCCAGGGGCTGTGAACATAGAGATAGCGTACAGATCATAGAGCCACAGCGATTGGTAGCCACTATCGCAGCCACAAATGTGCGTTGCTTTGGTGGTAGCGATGGCAGTGTGACTGTGACAGCTACCGGTGGTACTGGTGCGCTGACATATACATGGTCTCCGTCCTCAGCTGGTAGCGGCCCGTCAGTGACCGCAGCTGCCCCTGGGACCTATACCGTGACAGTAAAAGATGCAAACAACTGCAGCACCGTGCTGACCGCTACAGTCAATGGGCCGTCTTCGGCGCTGGCCGTAGGATCAGTAGTCACTACTAATGTCACCTGTGCCGGTGCGAGAAACGGATCGGTGCATATCTCCTCTGTGAGTGGAGGCACAGCTCCGTATTCTTTCCTCTGGTCAAATTTCTCTATATCACAGAATATAGACAGCCTGACCGGTGGCACATACTATGTCATCATCACAGATGCAAACGGATGCCAGCTCAGGGATAGTGGTATCGTACGTGAGGGACTGCCTATAGCAGTGACAGATACTTTCGTACCTATATCCTGCTCAGGTATGCATGATGGCTCTATACATATCATAGCGAGCGGTGGTATAGGAGGCTATACATATACCTGGGCTCCTGCCGGGCCTAACTCGCCTGACAATACCAACCTCGGCCCTAATACATACTACGTCACTGTGACTGATGCCAACGGCTGCTCAGCCTCTACATCAGTAGCGATCATAGATCCTACTCCACTTAGTCTGTCTCATGTATTTGCCAATCCTACCTGTAGCTTTGCAGGCAATGGTACTATCAATATGATCCCTACAGGCGGGACTCCGGGTTATACCTATCAGTGGGTAGGCGGCCCTTATTCCGGCTCGTCAGCTACCAACGTTTCTGCCGGTTCATACTATATCACCGTCACAGACGCACACGGCTGCAGGGCATATGACTCAGTAGTGGTAGTAGATCCTCTGCCGCTTTATATCAGTGGCACGCCTAAGCAGGTGACCTGCAACGGCTATCAGGATGGATCAGTCATAGCGACGGGATACGGAGGTACGCTGCCGTATAATTATCAGTGGCACTTTGATAGCCTCACCGGTCCTCTGGGGCCTATCACAAAGGATATCTTCCAGCTCTCCGGTGGAGACTACTACCTGGTCATCACAGATGCCAATAACTGTTCTGTGTCTTACCACGCGGTGATCAGAGAGGCCGATTCTCTCAGGGTAAATCTCGTAGAGACAGACGCTACATGCCAGAGTGCAAACTCAGGTTCGGTAGCAGCCATAGTGACCGGTGGCGTCAGGCCATATGAGTTCCTGTGGAATAACTTTGTGACAGACTCTTTCCAGACAGGTATACCGGGGGGCTCCTATGGTGTGCAGGTCACAGACTCCAATGGATGCCATCTGACCAAAACGATCAGTGTGGGCGGACAGTCCAGTCCGATGACGGTCAATACTGCTATCAATAATCCGACCTGCAATGATGGCACGAATGGCTTCGTCTCACTGGATGTGCTGGGTGGTACGCAGCCATATAGCTACTCGTGGAGCACCTCTCCGCCGCAGAGCGGCAATGTGGCTTCCAACCTGAGCGGCGGCACCTACTATGCCACTGTCACTGACAGCAAGGGCTGTCAGGTGCTGGATACCGCTACGCTGGTCACGCCACCGGCCATATCGGCCAGCACAGCTATCGGCGGTGCTACATGTGTGAGTGCATCAGATGGCTACGTGGTGATCAATGTGACCGGAGGTAATGCTCCATACAGCTATCAGTTGGGCAACTTTGTGCAGACCACTGACACCTTCCGCAATCTCGCGGTAGGCCAGTATACGCTGATCGTACGTGATGTAAACGGTTGTGAAGGATCCACAGCACTTACCGTAGCGGCACCGGGTTACTTTACCGTAGACCTCACCGCAAATCCATATTATATCCTGGCGGGTGAGCAGGTACAGCTCATGGCTACGGCCACTAGCGATACCGCACCATCCCAGATCAGGTACATCTGGAATCCGCTCGATTCGCTCAACTTCCAGGGCTGTGCTGACTCCAGCAATTGTAACGATCCTATCGCTACGCCGCATGTGACCCGCACCTATGTGGTCACAGCAGTCAATGCCCGTGGCTGCAGTGTGACCGATACTGTTCTGGTCACAGTCAGCGATCATCCATCTGCCTTTATCCCATCTGCCTTCACGCCTAACGGTGATGGACGCAACGATAACTTTGAGTTTGATATCCTCGGTGCCAAGTCGGCTAACGTCAATATCTGGAACCGCTGGGGCGAAAAGGTATTCAGCAATCCGGCCCAACTCAATGGTATAGGTGTAGCTGGCAATTCGACCTGGGATGGAACATTTAGGGGCAAGAAAGTACAGTTTGATTCCTACATCTATCAGCTGGACGTACTCTATGGTGATGGCCACCGGGAAACAATATCCGGCACTGTTACTGTGATGGAATAATGATATAGATCCAGATACGTCCTAAAGACGGGTCATCGTTTTTTAAACCTTATACCCCTGATTTTCATTGAATCAGGGGTATTTTTTTTGCTAAAAAGCCATTATAAACAATTCAATGTTTATATTTGAAGCAAAACCCGATTTCCATGAAGAAAATCTCAACCCATTTTCGTCAGGCACTCCTATCTCTATTCCTCTCTGTCTCATTAGTTTCTATGGTATCTGCGCAGTGCGTGCTGCAAGGCAGTATCTCTGAGCCTGGATGCGGCGCTTCCAATACTACGTCCAATGTAGGCGGCATGCAGGAGTGGAATATGGCTTCCACCATAGGAGCTGACTATACAGTTTCTCTATCGGGGTCCAATGGCTGCGGCGCATATGCTGCATCTCCGTCGTCTTTTACTGCTACAGCTTCTACTACAGTAGTAGACATACTGGCAGGTGGTACATGCTGCTGGGCAGCAGGAGGTACCTCCGCAGTGCTCACCTACACGCGTATAGGATATACCAATACGACCAGCAATGCTACCATGTGCCAGGGTACTACCCGTAGCCTCACCGTTTCACCCGCGCCTTTTACTGCAGGTACATGGAGTGTGATACCGGGCACTGGTAACGGCACTATCAGTGGCAATACTTTTACCGCTACAGCAGCGGGTACCGTCACTGTCCGCTATAGCAAAGGCGGTTGTAACTCTGATGTTTCATTCTCTATAGATGCCGCTCCTACCACAGCTACCGTGGGTGGCAGCCAGTCCATTTGCGGTCTGGTCAGCAATGGTCTGGGGGGCAATACTCCTACCACAGGCACAGGTACATGGACTAAAACAGGCGGTCCGGGTACAGTCACTTTTAGCAATGCAAATGCGGGCAATGCCACTGCTACCGTCTCCGCTTATGGCACCTACACCTTCCTGTGGAGTATAGCCAATGGTGTTTGCTCGCCTAGTACAGCATCTGTCACCGTCACCTATTATCAGACGCCGACCACAGCTACCGTAGGCGCTACTCAGAATATCTGCGGCTCCCTCACCACTGCATCTCTGGGCGGCAATACCCCTGCTGTAGGCACAGGTACCTGGACACAACTGTCCGGGCCCGGTACTACCACATTCAGCGCGGTCAACTCAGGCTCCTCTACAGCTACGGCATCAGTCACCGGCACTTATGTCTATACCTGGACGATCGCCAATGGTGTATGTACCCCGAGTTCGGCTAATGTGACTGTAAACTATTACGCTACACCGACCACTGCTACAGTAGGCGGCACACAAAACCTCTGCGGTACACTGACCAGCGGCAATCTGGGAGGCAACTCTCC
Source organism: uncultured Chitinophagaceae bacterium (assembly GCA_964537475.1). Classification (GTDB taxonomy): domain Bacteria; phylum Bacteroidota; class Bacteroidia; order Chitinophagales; family LD1; genus UBA1941. Next base: position 473,827 of record CAZIBY010000004.1, read on the forward strand.
GACAGTAGGCACAGGCGCATGGAGCCAGACCTCCGGCCCTGGTACCACCACATTCAGCAATCCGGCATCACCATCAGCCTCTGCTACAGCATCCGTGGCTGGTAGCTACACTTATACGTGGACGATTTCAAACGGCTCTTGTACTCCTAGTACAGCCGATGTGATAGTCAATTTCTATGCTACTCCTCCGGTAGCATCTGTGGCAGCCTCACCACTCAGTGCTTGCGGCTCTCTGACATCTCCTGCACTCGGCGGCAATGCAGCAGCACCTGGCACAGGCACCTGGACTCAAACATCCGGTCCGGGTACCTCCACTTTCAGCAATGCAAACTCTGAATCCTCGACAGCGACGGCATCTGTGCTGGGTACATACGTATATACATGGACCATTACAAACGGTAACTGTACACCTACCTCAGCAAATGTCACAGTCACATATTATACGGCACCGACTACCGCTACTGTCGGTCCAAATCAAGCTATCTGTGCATTGATCAGTTCACCTCTGGGCGGCAATACGCCGGCCGTAGGCACGGGTACATGGACTCAGGCTGCAGGACCTGGCGTGACCTTCTTTAGCAACGTAAACTCAGGTAGCTCTACAGCTTCAGTATCTGTGCAAGGTACCTACATATTTACATGGACCATTGCCAACGGACCATGTACCAGCTCAGCGAATGATACTGTGAGCTTCTACTCAAATCCGACCATCGCTACGGCAGGTGCAGATCAGAAGCTTTGCGGCACACTGACCAGCAATGCACTCGGCGGCAATACACCTGCCATAGGTACCGGCACCTGGTCTCAGATAGCGGGCCCGGGCACTACTACATTCAGCAATGTGAATGCCGGATCCTCTACAGCTACAGTATCTGCATACGGTGTATATACATATGAGTGGACCATTTCAAATGGTACCTGTACGCCGACTACTGCAGATGTATCTGTATACTACATTCCATCTCCTTCTGGTGGTAGTATAGCCAATGCGGCCTTCTGCTCGGCTGTAGGATCTACCAGCATATCTGTGACAGGCGTATCCAATGCTACTCAATATAGCTGGGCCCTGCCTGCAGGCCTCACCGGCTCATCTACTACCGGCAATATCACTATCGGCGGTACAGCACCGGGCACCTACACAGTCACCGTCACTCCATCCAATGTGCAGTTTGGTGTGACCTGTACAGGGTCTCCTATCACCGGTAGTGTCAGGATTCTGGCGCAGCCGGTCATAGACTCTGTCAATCCGGGTACAGTGTCTTGCTACGGCGGTAGTGATGATACCATCCGTATCTATGCACACACAGCAAACGGAAATCTTTTCTATTCTATAGATAATGGCGCGACATTCCCTAGCGCTACAGGTGTTTTCCCTAACCAGATCGCAGGAGCTTACAACCTTCAGGTACGTGATGACAGTACTTGTACTACGTCATACACCGGCAATCCTGCTATCGTCACACAGCCTACAGCGCTGCTGATCACTATCGCTTCATATAGCAATGTGAGGTGCAGCGGCGACTCTACCGGATTTATCAATATATCCGTGTCAGGTGCCACTCCGCCTTATACTTTTGCATGGAATAACGGCGCTACTAGTCAGAATATCATAGACCTGGGTGCCGGATCATACACAGTGACTGTCACTGACGCCAGAGGGTGCCAGCAGCAGCTCACTCAGGCTATCACGTCTCCGCCGCTGATCACAGCCAGCGCTACAGGTACTAATATCACCTGCTATGGTGCCAATGACGGTACAGCCTCAGTCACTGCCAGCGGCGGTGTAGGCTCGCTGATATACACATGGTCCAATGGTAGCAGCGCTACTGCACTCACTGGTCTGGCTGCTGCGCTCTACTCTGTCACGATAGAAGATGTCAATGGCTGCCAGGTGGTCCGTTCCTATACTGTGACTGAGCCTGCTCCGCTGCGCCTCTCTATCTCTGGTACCAATGTAACGTGCTATGGTAGCGGCAATGGTACAGTGACCGCAAATGTAACAGGCGGTACTGGTGCATATACATACACATGGTCTCCCGCAGTGAGCACGACATCTACCGTGACCAATGCAGGACCTGGTACATATATACTGACTGTATCTGATGTCAATAACTGTAGCGCGGTAGATAGCGCCGTGGTGACACAACCTATCTCCGGACTGTCTGTATCATCTATCGTCACACCGGTACGCTGTACAGGTGATTCCAATGGTGCTATCCAGTTGCTGCCAAGCGGCGGTGTGGGTGGATACACCTATGCCTGGTCGGGTGGTCAGTCGCTGCAGATTATCAGCGGACTCCCTGCAGGCATCTATACTGCCACCGTCACCGACGGAAATGGCTGCCAGGTGGTCATATCTGATACCCTGGTCAATCCTACGCCTATCATCTCCGGCGTGACCGGCACCAGTGCCAGCTGCGTGGGTGCAGGTGGTGGCTCTGCTACCCTCACTGTGAGCGGTGGTGCAGCACCTTATACATTCCTTTGGTCTGACCTGGAGACGACTCAAAATATCAGCAACCTCAGCGGTGGCACCTATCGTGTCATTATCACTGATGCCAATGGCTGCCGGCATAATGACAGCGTGATCATCACTCAGCCGCAGGCGCTCGTGGCTACATTCAGTGTGAGCAATGCTACCTGCAACGGGGCAGCGAATGGATCAGTGACTGTCAACGTAACCGGAGGCACAGGTGCGGGCACTTATACCTATGCCTGGACACCATCAGGCAGCGTGACCAATAGCGTATCTCCGGCCTCACCGGGCACCTACGTGGTGACCGTCACAGATGGCAATGGCTGTACGCTGGTAGACAGCGCTACCGTAGCTCAGCCTCAGGCTCTGTCTGCGATCGTTTCTGTGACCAACGTGAGGTGCTACGGTGATACTACCGGATCTGCTACGGTGAGTGTATTTGGTGGATCAGGTTCTTACAGCTATACATGGTCGCCAAATGTAAGTACAAGTGCTACTGCCCTCAATCTGGACAGTGGAGTCTACTATGTTACTGTCACCGATGCCAATGGCTGCTCTCTGCAGGATAGTGCTGTAGTATCTCAGCCTACGTCTCCTATCATCGTCACCTCTGTAGTGCACAGCGTGACATGTAATGGTGGCCACGACGGCTCCATACTGGCTGTAGCCAGCGGGGGTACCGGTTCTTATACTTATCACTGGTCTACCGGTGACTCTATCCAGTATATCACAAATCTCTCAGTCAGTGCCCTGGCCAGCTCTACGCTGTACAGACTGACAGTGACAGATGCCAATGGCTGCGAGGCCAGTATCATAGATACCCTGCGCCAGCCTCTGGCTATCTCTACCTCCATCACTACTACAGATGTCACCTGCGCCGGTGCCAATAACGGCTCTGCGGCTATGACAGTGACTGGTGGCAGGATGCCTTATACTTTCTTCTGGTCTAATGGTACTATTTATCAAAACCTCAGCAATGTAGGTGGCGGCACCTATACCGTGGTCATCACAGACTCGCTGGGCTGTCGTGCGGTAGATTCAGCTACCATCAATGAGCCATTGCCATTGGTGCTTTCAGTCTCTTCTACCAATGTCACCTGCTTCGGTGCCGGCGATGGCACTATCACAGCCACGGCCAACGGTGGTACAGGTGCATATACATATACATGGTCTCCGGCAGTGAGTACTACCGGCTCCGTGACCAATGCCACTCCCGGTACTTATGGCCTGACAGTGACAGATGCCAATGGATGTACTGCTACAGCCTCGGTTACTATCACAGAGCCGGCATCTGCTGTAGCCCTGAGCACCAGTACGACCGACATTACCTGCCACGATGCTAATGATGGTACGATCACCACACAGGTGAGCGGCGGCTCGGGGGCATACACCTATGCATGGACCGGTGTGGCGGCTACTACGCCATCAGTCAGCGGTCTCTCTGCAGGTACATATACAGTGACCGTCACAGACGGCAGCGGTTGCACAGCTACGGGTACAGGCACTATCACAAATCCATCAGACATCAGCTCCACTACCAGCGGCACCAACCTGCTGTGTGCAGGTGCAGCCAATGGTACAGCCTCTGTGACTACCGTATCAGGTGGCACAGGCCCTTACACTTACCTCTGGTCAAACTTTGCAGCTACACAGACTATCAGTGGTCTGAGTGGTGGCCTGTATCGTGTGGTCATATCAGATGCACATGGCTGCCAGCACAGGGATAGCGTATTTGTGACCGAGCCTCAGCCACTTGTACTTTCTATGACCTTTACCAGCCCTGGCTGCGCAGGCGGCTCTAACGGCAGCATCAGCGCATCAGTATCAGGTGGTACCGGTACATATACTTATACCTGGTCTCCGAATGTCAGCTCCGGTCCTAATGCTACAGGCCTGGGTGCAGGCACCTATCACCTGACAGTAGCCGATGCCAACGGCTGCTCTATCAGTGATAGTGTGGTCATACCACAGCCTGCTGCAGTACTGACAGCCAGCGTGCTGGTCACAGACATGACCTGCCACGATGCTGACAATGGCTCTATCACTACACTGGTGAGCGGTGGCTCAGGATCATATACCTACGCGTGGACAGGGTCTGCCGCTACTACTGCTACTATCAGTGGTCTTGCAGCAGGCACCTACACTGTGACAGTGAGTGATGTAGGCGGTTGTACAGCTACTGCCTCTGGCACTATCACAAATCCGGCTGACATCAGCTCCACTACCAGCGGCACCAACCTGCTGTGTGCAGGTGCAGCCAATGGTACAGCCTCTGTGACTACCGTATCAGGTGGCACAGGCCCTTACACTTACCTCTGGTCAAACTTTGCAGCTACACAGACTATCAGTGGTCTGAGTGGTGGCCTGTATCGTGTGGTCATATCAGATGCACATGGCTGCCAGCACAGGGATAGCGTATTTGTGACCGAGCCTCAGCCACTTGTACTTTCTATGACCTTTACCAGCCCTGGCTGCGCAGGCGGCTCTAACGGCAGCATCAGCGCATCAGTATCAGGTGGTACCGGTACATATACTTATACCTGGTCTCCGAATGTCAGCTCCGGTCCTAATGCTACAGGCCTGGGTGCAGGCACCTATCACCTGACAGTAGCCGATGCCAACGGCTGCTCTATCAGTGATAGTGTGGTCATACCACAGCCTGCTGCAGTACTGACAGCCAGCGTGCTGGTCACAGACATGACCTGCCACGATGCTGACAATGGCTCTATCACTACACTGGTGAGCGGTGGCTCAGGATCATATACCTACGCATGGACAGGCTCTGCCGCTACTACTGCTACTATCAGTGGTCTTTCAGCAGGTACCTATACTGTGACAGTGAGTGATGTAGGTGGCTGTACAGCTACTGCCTCTGGCACTATCACAAATCCATCGGCTATCACATCTACTACCGCAGGTACTAATGTGACCTGCGCAGGTGCAGCCAATGGTACGGCCTCTGTGACCAACGTGTCAGGCGGTACAGGCCCTTACACGTACCTCTGGTCAAACTTTGCAGCTACACAGACCATCAGTGGCCTGAGCGGAGGCATCTATCGTGTGGTCCTTACAGATGCACATGGCTGCCAGCACAGGGATAGTGTGATCATCATAGAGCCTCAGCCGCTGGTAGCCAGCCTGACTGTGACTCAGATCACCTGCAACGGTCAGAACAACGGTGCTATCACCGTAGCTACCACAGGTGGTACAGGTGCTGTTACGTTTGCCTGGACTCCTGGTGGTCAGACTACTCCTACTATATCCAACCTCTCTGCCGGTACATATAGCGTAGTGGCTACAGATGCAAACGGCTGTACAGCCAATGCATCCGCTACGATAGTAAATCCAAGTGCCCTTACATCTGCGAGCATAGTGACCAGCCCGACTTGTAATACAGCGACCGGCACTATCAGCCTCGTGGTAAATGGCGGTACGCAGCCATACAGCTATGCCTGGTCAGGTGCCCTGGCTGGCTCGGGCCAGACTGCCACTAACGTCGCTCCGGGCAGCTATGCCGTCACCGTGACGGATGCTCACGGATGCACCGTAGTAGACTCTGCCAGGGTTCTGGCGCCGGCACCTATATATATCAGCGGCATAGTGTCGGGCGTGAGTTGCCATGGCAATGCAGACGGATCAGCTATTGTCACTGTATATGGAGGTACCCAACCATACGCATACCAGTGGCACTTTGATAGTCTGGCAGGTGCTCCTGGTCCTATCACCAAGGACTGGGTACAGCTCTCAGGCGGTGATTACTACCTGGCTGTGACAGACGCTAACGGCTGCTCTGCATCTTTCCACGCTACGATACGCGAGGCAGATTCCCTCAAGCTCACCCTCGCAGAGACAGATGTGACCTGCTATGGACAGAACAATGGTACACTGCACGCTTCTCCGGCCGGAGGTACTACTCCATACCACTTCCTCTGGAATAACTTTGTGACCGACTCTGTACAGTCCGGTGTACCGGCAGGTAGCTACGGTGTGGTGGTCACAGACTCCAATGGCTGCCAGCAGACCAAGACCATCACTGTGAGCCAGCCTACTGCACTCACGGGCAGGATCACTGCGGCCAACCCTGCATGTAGTGGCCAGGCCACCGGTACTGCGACCATAGCGGTCAGTGGTGGCACCGGTGCCTATAGCTACACATGGAGTACTGCGCCGGCGCAGAATACAGCTACGGCTACCGGCCTCCAGGCAGGAGCCTACTACGTGACAGTGAGTGATGGCAATGGCTGCTCACTCACAGACAGTATGACGCTCACAGCACCTCAGGCACTGGCTGTCAATACAGCTATCAGCAATCCTACCTGTGCAGATGGTAGCAATGGTTTCGTGTCTCTCGACGTACGTCAGGGTACGGCGCCATATACCTACAGTTGGAGTACCTCACCGGCACAAACCGGCAACGTAGCCTCAGGACTCGCAGCAGGTACATATATAGCCACTATCACTGACGCTGGTGGCTGTCAGCTGCTCGATACTGCTGTGGTCGTGGCACCGGCTCCTATCACTATCTCGTTGACTGGCGTGGGTAGCACTACCTGCCTCAACTCGGCTGACGGATATGTAGTGGTGAGTGTCACAGGTGGCCTGGCGCCATATATCTATCAGATAGGCAGCGTCACTCAGACCTCAGATACATTTAGAAATCTGACACCGGGTTCCTACAACCTGTCAGTAAGAGATGCTAATACATGCGAAGGAACTACTAACTGGACCATCGCTTCATCCAGCAATTTCACTGTAGACCTGACGGTAGATCACGACGTGATACTGGCCGGCGAGACCATACAGCTGGCTGCTACACCTACATCTGATACTACGGTCACAGGCTATACCTGGTTTACGCAGGACTCATCGCTGAACTTCAGCGCCTGCGGCAATCCGGCCAACTGTCCGAATCCTACAGCTATACCACAGGCATCCTACACATACGTAGTGCAGGCTGCCAATGCCCGTGGCTGTCTCGCTACAGATACGGTCCATGTCACTGTGAGCAATCAGCCTTCGGCATTCATGCCATCTGCCTTTACACCTAACGGCGACGGTAATAATGACCGCTTCCAGATGGATATCCTCGGCGCCAAAGACCTGCATGTACAGGTATGGGATCGTTGGGGTGAAAAGGTATACGATAACCCTGCCCAGAAGAATGGCGTAGACCAGTCTTCTACAGAAGGATGGGATGGCTCATTCCGTGGCAAGAAGGTAGAGTTTGGCACCTATATCTATCAGATAGATGTCAACTATCTGAATGGTCAGACCAAAACGATGTCAGGCACTATCACGGTGATGCCATAGGCCGCCAGGATATATAAACTACAAAGCCCTCTTGATCTCATGAGGGCTTTTTTTATTTGGTGAGGGAAGCGATTGCTACTTGCCTTGCTCTACCTTGTCTACTATCCCGGCTATGAAGGGTGAGGTTTTTATCATCCATATCATCAGGTCATTGATCAGGCTGACAGGCATCGGAAATTTCCGTTTGAAGTCTACGAATAGTACCACTCTGATAGCGTCGCTATTATTCCATGCCTCGTGCGTCACTGTATCGTCAAAGATCAGACTACGGCCCTCCTGCCAGTGGTATACCTCATGGCCTATGCGGATGCCACAGCTCTCTGCCGGCACAGGTACACGTAGCGCCAGGTGGTAGCGCAATACGCCTTTGTACGGTCCCCGATGCGGTGCTATACCGGTATGTGGCTCTATGATCGAGAAAAATGCCGTGACCATGCCGGGTATTTTCTGTAGCAAGCTGTCTGTTTCAGGGCATTGAGCAATATTGCCGGCAAAGCGCGCACCATAGGCATATAGCATATATGTTTTCCATCCGCGCTCTCCTGTCACCAGGCGTCGCTGCTCTTCAGACAGGTCATCAAAATTTGGGATGGCCTCATAGTCGGTCAATATTCTATCCAGTTCGGATCTGATCGCGTCATATCCATGCTCCATATCACTGGTCCACGGATAGAGGCCGGGGTCCATTATTGCACCTCTCTCCCTGGCAAAGACACTTAGCATTTTCTCTATGCCAAAGATCACCTGCTGGCCGGTAGCCGAGATGATCTTATATAGAGGGGATTGGTGCTGCATGAGAGATTGTGCTGTCCTCATTTCAAATTTATTAATACTTTTATTCGGAAAGCATTAATCGATCATGGCCACTATATCCAGCTACCTGCGTACATCTTTTTTCATAGCTATAGCCGGAGCCTCGCTGCTCACCGGGCTCTCCTCATGTACGAAGCACTATGCTGCCGCCACCACCGCTGCGCCCGTGGAGAAAAGACCGGAGCCCGCAGCTGCGGTAGCGCCCGCTCATACCGATACCATAGCAGGCCCTGCGCTGCGCGATAGCCTCATAGGCACCTGGCGCCTGCGCACTGTAGAGCTGGATGATGCAGTGAGCACGCTCAGCTCATATGGCTCTCAGGCAGAGCGCGATCAGATGGTGCAGAAGCAAAAGCAATTTCAGGATGCGCTGAAGGGCCTCACAGCTACCTTTAGTGCTGACAGTACATACACCTCGGGCTATAGCGGGCAAAAGGATAGCGGCACATGGCGGGTCACCCGCAGGCGTGGCCTCGATACGATCAGCAAAACTGATGGCAACCCGTCATCCTATCTGGTGCGCACAGTCACCGCATCTACCCTCGTAGTGCTGCTCGACGCTAGTGATGTGAAACTCGTGCTCACACTGGACAGGCAGTAGCACAGGCGGCATCTTGGCTCAGATTTATATTCAGATTTATTGATACTTTTATCTGCATGATAGAGTTTTCTGCACGGGAGAGTGAGTTGTTTGGGGTCCGGTTTGGCAGGGCTACTATCACATCAGACTTCAAAGACTGGGAGCAGATGCGTCGGCTCAGTGCTGATATGCAGCTGGACTACCTGCGGCTAAAGGTGGTCAATCCCGAAGATTCCTTTCTCGATCATTTCTGCCAGGCAGACTGGCATGCTGATCTGATGGGAGTGATACGCCTGTACAAGATCGTAGCCAGGGAAGCCCATGCGCATTATGACGCGCCGGTGGCCAGGTTTCAAAAAGTAACCGAAAGTGACAAGCAGCTTCTAAAGGACCTGCTGATAAAAACCTATACGGAAGTGCCCTTTGGCTTTTTTCAGTACAAGGCCCTGCTCGGGAAGTTTCCACTGGAAAAGCAGCTCGAAAATATAGGCTCCTACATTGCAGACAATTTTTGCGGACAGTACCAGGACAAGGAGGCATACATAGGCTATGTGAATGGCAAACCTATAGAGTGCTTTGCTTCTGACTTCTCTGATGGTACTACTGCTGTCACGCTCTATGCAGGCATCCTGACGGAGCATCGCGACAATGATCTTTTCAAAGACATGATCCGGTTTTTCAAGCAGCTCTGCTGGCAGAAGGGGATGGCAAAATCTATCTGCGGTGCCCGCCTGGAGAATCTCTCCAGCCAGTACGCTATGGAGCGCGAGGGCTCGGTATCCTATGGCACAGAGTGGGTCTATATGATCAGCTTTGATAAATAAAACGCGGTGAAAGACCTCAAAAACATCCTGGTACTGACCGGGCTCCGTACCCGGATGCTACTGATACTAGCCTGCCTCGTCTGCTATGGCATATCCCTGCGCAATGACTACTCTCTGGACGATGACTTTGCCATATACGCCAATCAGTATGTGCAGAAGGGGCTGAGCGGTATACCTGATATCCTCACGCATCCATATTATACCAGCAGTACGCTCACCTTTGACTATCGCCCGGTAGCATCGGTCACATTTGCGGTGGAGAAAGAGATCTTTGGCAATGAACCTCGGGTGGGCCACGCGGTCAATCTCGTTTTGTATATCCTAGCAGTGCTGCTGCTGCTCGGCGTGCTGAGCGATGTGATCGGCCTCGGCCTGATACCTGCCTTTATCACAGCATTGATCTTTGCGGTGCATCCTGCCCACACAGAGGTAGTAGCTTCTATCAAAAACAGGGAAGAGCTGCTCAGCTTCATTTTCTGTATGCTGTCCTTCTTTGCGCTGCACAGGTTTTTTGATCAGAAGAAATTGTCGGGATGGTTGCTTTATGGCGCGCTGACCATAGCCAGCTTGTTGCTTTCATTCGCGTCCAAGCTGACGACCATACCGGTCATTGTGATCTTTGGCGCTATGCTGTATATGCAGGGCCGCTATCGCCAGGCCAGATTATTCTACCCAATATTCGCACTGATCGCCGTAGTAGCTATTACTTACCTGGTGGTTATTCTCCGCATGTCAAACCGGCCCATCTATGACCTGGAGAATCCCCTGGTCAACTATCCGGGAGATATCTCTGCCCGCATCGGCACGACGGCTATGGCCTTGCTGTTTTATTTCCGGTTTATGTGGGTGCCCTATCCGTTCTCATTTTTCTACGGCTATGATACCATACCGGTAGTACACCTGGGCGAGCCCGCAGCCATGCTTTCTATCATGTTGCATCTCGGGCTGTTTATCTACGGCCTGATCTTGTTTTTCCGGAGAGATCTGACAGGACTTTTTATCCTTTCCTATTTCTTTGCTATCGCGCTGTATAGCAATATCCTGATCCCATATACCGGTATCGTATCAGAACGCGCCTTATTCTTTCCATCTGTCTGGTTTATCGGTGCCTTTGTGCATTGGTTTTATCAGCGGCTCTCTGGCCGGCAGGCATCAGCTACATGGCGGAATGCTGCCTTAGGTTTGACTACAGTCATGATCATAGCCTACGGCGCGCTCGATATCCGCCGCGTGGATCAATGGCACGATACGATATCGCTCATGAGTAGCGACATTCCACACCTTGGCAATTCTACTCTTGCCAACTACTTCTATGGCTGCGTGATGAAGAATGCCGCAGAAGCCCGGGCGGATACTGCAGGCTACAGGCGGTATATGCACGCATCAAAGGAAGCACTCTACCGGGTCAATACCCTGAGTCCGACCTATCCTTATGGCTACTTTCGCCTCGGGCTGATATACCGCTATGACGAGTACAACGGTGATTCTGCTTTCTACTATTTCAATAAGGCATACGAGTACAATAAAGAGCAGACAGACATTCGCTATCAGTATGGTCGCACACAGTATGAGTTTGGAGATATGCACCGCGCAGCAGATGTATTTGCGGCATTGTATAAAGACCTGCCTACAGACACTTTCACCGTATTCTATCATGCACTGCTACAGCTAAAGCTGCGCAATATGCAGGAGGGCAAGCGCGCTGCAGATGAATTTATGCGCATGGCGCCGGGCTATTATCAGTCGCACTTCAATATGGGTATCTACTATGAGCTATCGGGAGATCCAGACGGTGCGGCCCGCGAGTACCAGCGCTCGGTAGATCTGGGATGTACCGATCAGCTGGTATACAACTATCTCATAGACTACTATAGCGCCCATGGCCGCGAGCAGGATGCAGACCGCTTCCGTCGCCTGCAGAACTAAAGGAGGCTTGCCTGGCGTTACTCATGTATGTCTCATATTTCACTTAGTTTAGTCCGGTGAAGCTATCCATCATCATGCCCGTCTATAATGAAGCTGACACGATCAGGGAGATCGTAGCACGGGTCATGGCTGTGCCTCTGGATAAGGAGCTGATCATAGTAGATGATGCATCTACAGATGCGACAGGCACCATCCTCGATCATGAGATAGCTGTGCAGTATCCGTCTGTCAGGATATTTCATCACCCTGTCAACCGCGGCAAGGCTGCCGCCATCCGCACGGGCATACCTCATACTACCGGAGAGATCATCACCATACAGGATGGAGACCTGGAGACGGAGCCGCAGGACCTTATACACCTCACTGCGCCCATACGGGAGGGTAGGGCAGAGGTGGTCTACGGCTCGCGCTATCTTGCGCCCAAGGAGCAGCATCTCTACCGCAGCTATCAGCTCGGCGGCCGCGTCCTCTCCTGGACTGCCAATCTGCTCTACGGCCAGCACATCACAGATGAGCCCGCCTGCTATAAGGTCTTTCGCGCGGAGATACTCAAAAGTATAAAGCTGGACTACGACCGTTTTGAATTTTGCCCGGAGGTCACAGCCAAGGTATCAAAGCTTGGCTACAAGATCACAGAGCTGCCAATGAACTACTATCCGCGTGGATTTGATGAAGGCAAAAAACTGCACTGGCTAGATGGGCTGAAGGCGCTGTGGGTATTGCTGCGATACAGGTTTACCGACTGATGTAGAAAAGTGTGTTTTGAGACTGGTAAATAATTGTCAATTTTGACTGAGATGGCCGAGGCGCAAAAAAATAAACCGTTCACAGATACACAGATCCTGCGCAGGAACCTGCTCGTAGCTTTTGTACTGGTCATACTGCTGGTAGCACTATATGCTACCATACCCGGCTACAACTTTGCTGTGAAGGATGTGGCCGTGCGCAATAAAGAGCTGATGGACCACATCGAGACCCGCCGGCTCAATGCCAACCTGCCTGAGCTGACCCTGCAGCAGAAGCGTCTCTTCAAAATAGAAAGCTACTGGTATATAGACTACCTGCGCGAGAGTACGCCCAGCGATGCCGTGATACTCCTGCCACCTAAATCCGCTATACCTGATACCTCGGAGTTCAATATGGTCAATAGCTCAGAGTGGATGGAATACTTCCTTTTCCCGCGTCTCTGTGTATCGGAGGATGAGAAAACCACCAAGCCTGAGCTTTACGCAAAGGCCAACTATGTAGCCATAGTCAACGGCTGGGGCTATGACAAGCTGAAATATCAACCTTACAAGCGCGAGACTGAGGCCGTACTGCCGATAGAAAAGCCTAAAGCTGACTCCACCGCAGCCAATAGCGCACTGAAACCGCAGCTGCTGAATGATCCTTCTTTCAAACCTAAAACCAATACGCAGGACTGATGTTGCTATTTGTAGGCATATTGATGGTGTACCTGATAGGAGCGGGCATACTCACGCGCATCAGCCAGGCCTGGAGCTGGAAGGAGCTGATCGCTTCATCTTTTCTGATCGGCATAGCAGCGGAGACTTTCTTCATGTTTGTGTTTGACATCATCGGCTTTCCCTTTTCGTATTATGCATTGTTCTTTGCCGGTTTTGCCGTCATCGTATTGTGCTACGATAGCATGTACAGCTACTGGCAGGCCAAACGAAAAGACATCAACCTCGGCTCATGGTCGCTAAAGACGGCCAACTATCCGGCGGTCATCCTGGGCCTCGCCATCTTTTACATGCTGTACCTCATCACGCAGAAGAACCTCTTCTGGCCTACTACAGAGCATGATGCCATCGGCTCCTTTGACAAGCTGGGTATCGTGATGGCGCTGGAGGGCAGGATCAAGATCAGCCTCTTCCAGTGGGGCCTGGAGGGTGCCGGTGGCGTGTACCCGCCGCTGTTTCACGGGGGCATAGCCTATCTGTATCTCTACGGAGCGGCGCAGCCCAAGATCATTACCACGCTTTACTTTATCTCATTGCTGCTAGGCTTTTATGCGATCCTCAGCAGGTATGTCACGACCATCACAGCCCTTTTCTTCACACTGCTACTCGAGATGGTGCCGGAGATGTTTTCTCATGCGGCCTTGCTCCTGGGCAATCTGCCCACCACGGCCTATGTAGGCCTCGCTTCGCTCACGCTTTTCGTCTGGATACAGTCAAAAGAGCAGCGCTACTTTGTGCTCAGCTACATCCTCACAGGTCTCAGCCTCTGGATCAGAAATGACACGATAGGCTTTACACTGGCCGGCACGCTGATCATAGCTGCCTTTGTACAGAGCGCCGACAAGTGGAAGAAAGCGGCGATCTACTTTGGCTCAGGCATCCTGCCATTCATCCTCTGGACACTCTACCTCAGGCTGAAGATACACAGCACGCAGGGTGCGCGCTTCGTAGACCATATTGGCTTTGACACCGCCAAGATGAAACTCATGCTCGGCTATGTGCTCAGTTACTTCACTTGGATACAGGTGGGCAATATGCCACCGGGTATACAGCTATATGGTCTATCTTTCATGCTGGTCTTCCTCATCGTGGCGCTGAATGCCAGGAACCTGACCAAAGACAAGCCATATATCCTGATCTTCTTCCTGGCTTCCTTTGCGGTGTACTTTGGTATCTTCTACCTGCTGGACGAGAGCAAGCAGAATGCGCCTATGTCGAGCCTGATGGAGAGCTCCTTCAAGCGGGGTATGTTCTGCTTCATTCCGGCACTATTCTACTACGCTGCCACCTCGCAGGTCATGCAGCGTTTCTCATCCTGGCTGGAGCGTTTCCGTACCGGCAAGACTGCCTGATCTGATCATCGCGCAGTAGAGAAGCAATATCTTGTGTCTCACTCATGCGAAAAATTGAGTGTCCGCACTATGCGCCCGTGCACCATATAGCTTTTGCGTTTCCGCGTTTTTTCGGTTAAACACTATCCCTAAAACAGAAAACCCGCTCAGTGAGCGGGTTTCAATATGATTAAGGGTTAAACCTTGGGATTAGTCGATGTTCTTGCCCGTCTTCTTAGACACGCGTACGGTAGCGCCTTTCACTTCCTTGCGGCCTACGCGGGTAGGAGCGCCATCAGAGAGCAGGGCCACGTTTGACACGTGTACACCACCTTCAGTCTTGATGATACCGCCCTGAGGGTTTTGAGATGTAGGCTTGCTGTGCTTTGTCTTCACATTCACGCCTTCTACTATTACACGGCTCTTCTCACGCAGTATCTCCGTGACACGGCCTTTCTTGCCTTTGTCCTCACCTGCGATCACTACCACTGTATCACCTTTCTTTATATTCCACTTCATGGCTTTCTTTCTTTATTGCTTTTATAATTTTTGTATTGTCTCAATACTCAATACTAACTACTCAATACTATTACAGTACCTCAGGTGCTAGTGACACGATCTTCATGAAAGACTTGTCACGCAGCTCACGTGCTACCGGTCCGAAGATACGGGTACCGCGTGGTTCGTCCTGGTTGTTCAGGAGTACTACAGCGTTATCGTCAAAACGGATGTAAGATCCGTCTTTCCTGCGGATAGACTTCTTGGTACGTACTACTACAGCCTTAGACACTGTTCCTTTCTTAGCGCCACCGGTCGGGAGAGCCTTCTTGATAGATACGACTACCTTGTCACCTATGCCGGCATACCTCCTGCCTGATCCTCCGAGTACACGGATCACGAGTACTTCCCTCGCACCGCTATTGTCAGCTACATTTGCCCTTGATTCTTGCTGTAACATCTTCTTCTGTTTATAGTTTTGTCTTGTCCTATTACGATGTCGGTATCTGTATTATCTCAATACGCAATACCCACTACTCAATACTAAAAATTACTTAGCCCTTTCTACTACCTCTACCAGCCTCCAGCGCTTGCTCTTGCTGAGTGGGCGGGTCTCCATGATACGCACGGTATCACCTGTCTTTGCGTTGTTAGTTTCATCATGAGCCTTGTACGTCTTGGTACGCTTCATGAATTTGCCATAGATAGGGTGCATCACCTTAGTGACTTCAGATACAGTGATGGTTTTTTCCATCTTGTCGCTGACTACTACGCCTACACGCTCTTTCCTGAGATTTCTTTCCATTTTATTATAGTTGATAGCTTTGGTCTAATTTATTTAGCTTTCCTTGCATTGAGGTTGGTCAGCATACGGGCTATATCCCTCCTCTTGGCGCGGATGGCCATCGGATTCTCAGATGAGGATACGGTGTGGCTGAATTCCATCTTAGACAGAGCAGCTTTTTCCTGCTTGATCTTGTCTGCGAGGTCCTTATCGCCCAGCGCGTTGATGTCCTTGGTCTGTATGGCTTTATTAGCTCCCATTGTCGTTATGATTGACTAGTAGTTTAAAAAATGATTAGGCGAGGATCTCTACAGCATCCCTGCGGGTTACAAATTTGGTCTTCACCGGCAGCTTCTGGGCAGCGAGGCGCATAGCTTCTTCAGCTACTGCACGTGGCACACCATCGCACTCAAACAGGATAGCACCTGGACGAACCGGAGCACCCCATCCTTCCGGGTTACCCTTACCTTTACCCATACGTACCTCGAGAGGCTTACGAGTGATCACTTTATCAGGGAAGATACGGATCCACACCTTTCCTTCACGCTTCATAAAGCGGGTCACCGCGATACGGGCAGACTCTATCTGCTTATTGGTGATCAGGTGAGTATCGAGGCTCTTCAGACCGTAGGTACCGAATGCGATCTCATGGCCACGGTTAGCGTTGCCTTTGATCCTGCCTTTTTGTGTCTTCCTGAACTTTGTTCTTTTAGGTAATAACATGACCTAATCTTTTTATCTCTTATTATCTAATGCTGATTCTTACTTCCTTGGTCCACCGCTACGGCCCTGGCCTTCGCCAGCCCTTTTGCGCGGTGCGCGCCTTTCGCCATCACGGCCACCACCACGGCGGTCATCACCACCACGACGGTTGTCTTCGCCACCCTGGTTCTCAGCCTGAGAGCCGGAGAGACCTGCAGTCAGGTCACGCTTGCCATATACTTCACCCTTGCAGATCCATACTTTCACGCCGATCTTGCCATATACGGTCAGAGCCTCGTAGAAAGCGTAGTCTATATCTGCCCTCCATGTATGGAGTGGGGTACGTCCTTGTTTGTATTCTTCGGTACGGGCCATTTCTGCGCCACCGATACGGCCGGATACGCGTACCTTGATACCCTCGGCACCCATCCTCATAGCTGAGGCGATAGCCATCTTGAGAGCACGGCGGTAGTTGATACGGGCCTCGAGCTGCTTTGCGATGGTCTCAGCTACGATCATAGCCTCAGTCTCAGGGCGGCGGATCTCAGCGATGTTGATCTGTACATCCTTGCCGGTCAGCTTCTTGAGCTCTTCCTTCAGGCGGTCCACCTCATTGCCACCGCGGCCGATGATGATACCCGGACGGCTGGTGTGGATGGTTACGGTGATCCTTTTCAGGGTGCGCTCGATCACGATACGGGAGATACCTCCCTTATTGATACGTGCATTGATGTAGGTACGTATTTTTACGTCTTCTACCAGCTTCTGTGCGGCGTCTTTGCCACCGAACCAGTTGCTGTCCCACCCTCTGATGATGCCGAGCCTGTTGGCTATTGGACTTGTCTTCTGACCCATTCAGTTATGTATTTTTTGAACCTTTTTTCCGAAAAATGGACTGCAAAGATAGCTTTTATCCACACTAACACAAATATTTCGTAGAAAAAATTGACCGACCTCTACGCGCCCTCCGCAGGAGGCCCTGCCACGGTGTACCACAGCGCTTTGCAGTGGTATATAATCTCAGGATAGCCCGGTACTTTTTCTGTTTGACCACAATATCTGTCATATTTGCCGCCAATGGGGGCGAAAAAATGGATGTGGGCGCTGGTAGGCCTGGCATGTATGCTGGCACTGACAGCGCTGGCAGGTATCTTCTACAGAGAGAGGGGCACCTTCTGTGACATGGCATATGCTGCGGTACTCAATATTATAAGCCGCAAGCCGAGCTGGTACTATGTGCGTGTAGGGGCGGTGGGTCCCCAGTTTTTTACTCTGGCGGCAGTATATCTCGGAGCCCCGCTGCGTGCTGTGATGCTGGTGCACAGTATGTCATACCTGCTGTTATATATCATTGTCTATTTTATTGCGCTGCGCTACTCCCGCGCCCGGCTGCTATATCTGGCCATACCGCTACATCTGCTTTTGCTGGCCACAGATTCTTTTTTCTGGCCTATATCTGAGGTGCAGCAGGGGCTCGTACTACTGTGTCTCTATGCAGTTGTATTATATGAGGGACTCTGGGGCTACCCGCAGGGCCGCCATTGGTACCTGCATCTGCTAGCACTCATCTGGATCCAGTTTCTGCATCCGCTGCTGCTATTCCCTATTGTATTTCTGATCTTGTATTTCTACATCGGCAGGCAGGCTCTGCTATCATTGCAGGCACTTAGCCACCTGGCCATGGCTACTTTGGCTTTTGGCCTCCGCTACCTCGTATCCAGCCATGATCCCTACGAGTCCGGCAAGATGGATGTAGCTGCTGCCATGGCTGCACGTCTGCCGCACCTCTGGCAGCTGGATACCGTACGTGCATTTATAGGCCGCCTGGCATCCTCCTACCTCTGCTACCTGATCCTGCTCGTGGCCGGTATCGCCTGGCTGCTATACCACAGGCGCCACCTGAGCGCTGCACTGGTGCTGGTGGCCTCTGCGGGCTACTGGGTGCTCATCATGGTAGTGGCTACTGCAGACCAGCGGGCCTATATGGAGAATATGCTCCTTTTCCTCGGGTTCATCGTAGTGCTGGTGCTCGTCACAGATGTCTTGCCTCACTTGCCGCTCCGTATAGCGGTGGTGGCGTTTGCGCTACTGGCCATAGTCAGGCTAGGCGGTATCTATGCAGCGGCGGAGCGCTATACCGCGCGCCTGCATTTGTACGACCCCTATCTGCAGTATGCGCAGCAGAAAAAACTGATAGGCGTATGGGTGCCAGATACAGTCATAAACCAGAGAAAACTAATGGTGTCATGGGCTGTCTGCTATGAGACCATGCTGCTCACCTCTCTCAAGGGGCCGGACTCCTGCCGCACGGTGCATATAGATCAGGATTTCTCAGGTATCCGCTGGGCACTGATGGCAGATACCACTCTGATCACCAAGTATTGGGCGTGGAACCAATCCCAGCTACCGCACCGCTACTTTCATATCACGGGCAGGCACTATGAGATAGTCAGAGAGAAGCTATAGATTTTTCGCCACCGGTCATAGTAAAGCGTGTCCAGATAGTTTTGACACGTTTGCCCACCTTGGCCTCTATCCGTATATATGTGTAGAATGGCTCCCGCTGCCTGCGCATCTCAGAGATCACCTCCTGGGTCAGTTGGTTTCCTTTGATGTAGAAGCTCTTGCTGATATTGGCGTTGATCAGGGAGATGGTCACTGACAGTACCTTCTTCTGGCTGGCAGAGATCGTATCGTGGGAGATGAAGTTGAATACCGCATTGGTATGAAAGTTTGCCTTGTTGTAGCTCAGGTTGCGCTCCAGCACCATATTATCCATCGCCACCTCATCCGGCTGCTTGCGGATCAGTTTCTGGTAGTCCTTTTTAGGCACCTTCACATATATATGCTTGTAGAATAGTATGCGGCTACCATTGCCAAAGAGAATGATACGCAGGGTCATCGTATCCATGCCGCTCTCTTTCTGGCTATTGGGCGTGATGCGGATGAAGTTGTCCGTGCGCACCGCTAGCCCCTTCTCGCAAAAGAGCTCTGAGAAAGTATACTGCGGGTCTATGGTCAGCTTATAGCTGTACTCCTCGTTATTGGTCAGGGTGTCTACCTTAGGTGCCAGGCGTATCTCGCGGCGCCCATCCATAGCTATATAGATGATATTGCCCGTCTGAGCATAGGATATACCCGCCCCCCAGGAGAGCAGGGTAGCCAGTAGCAAAGACCTATACAGCAATATGGTACGCACAATCAGTTTATTGTAAGTACTAGATTCGTAATGCTGGGTAAAAAGTTTCAATATGAGGAAGAAAAGAGGGGAAACAGGCCCGGATTTCAGATCATTGGCCTTCAAACCTCCGATTTCATAGTCAAATTTTATTTGACCCCACCCTCGCTCGCGTCCCGCGAGTGTGAGCAGACTTTTAGCCTCTGGTAAAAGGTGTTCCGATGTGTACAGACAAGAACCTCACAACCAGAGGCTACAAGCAGACCCAAACCTCCGATTTTCTCCCGAAACTTTACTTGTCCCTTTCATTCTCAAAGGATATGTTTATCACCTAAATCCCTAACCATCATGACCGTAAAAACCCACGAGATCACGCTGCAAAAGCGCAAGTTCAAAGCCGTTCTGCTATTTGGCGCCCTTATATTTTTCTCCCTTCTTATAGTACCTGCGGTACAGATGGCCATCAGCGGCGCCTGGGAGGGTTTCGCGTTTTTGGCATTCGTCGCATTTGTTGTGTGGCTATTCATCTCCCGCATGCGCGAATACCTATATAAAGAGGTCCGCCTTGTGGTCGAGTCTGATGGCCAGTCCATCACTTTCTATAATATCAACGAAACCGGCAAGATCTGGAACAAGAAAGAGATAAATGAACTCTCCAAACTCACCCGCTTTTACACGGTGCGCACCCGCACCCGCTACTTTATGTACAACTATTCCTATGCCTTTGAGGGCACCGGCTGGCTCAACGGGGAGAAGGTAGAGCCATTTCCATCGCTCTATGATGCTCCGGAGCAGGATCGCAATAGTGTCCTCGCTTTTGTACAGCACATGCACCCCGATATCGCCCTCGGCTACGAGAGCGCCTGGTCCAAACTTACCAAAGGCAAGTAATAAATAGCCTCTGTTAAAGCCTTCCCCTTTTGGGGAAGGTTTGGATGGGGCTGCGCTCTATTTCTCCCAAAATCTCCCTATACTTGTCAGGTATGAAGCCAGCTGACAAGCCAAAGAAACCAGCCCCCGCCGGAGCCAGGCCCCGGCCGGGCAAGCCCGCTGCCGGAGGAGGCGCGGGATTCAAAGCCATCTTCTTCAATCTGTCAGGCGCACTGGTGGCAGGCCTGCTTATCATGTTCCTCTTCCAGCATCATGAGCCTACCAGCCCCACTGATACCTATGTCAACTCCGGCTATGACTGGCTGCTCAATACCATGCTGGAGAATAACCTCAAGACCATAGAGCAATATCCCGACAAGACCCTGCAGGAGCGCTACGTGCTAAAGTGGGGACCCGGCGAGATACTGTATATAGACTCTGTACGCAAACTGACTCCTGATAATGCCATCGTAATGATACCGCCACACACCGTGCTCAGCCAGGTGGGCTTCAAGAGCTGCGGCGACCTGCCGTGGGTCACTTACTTCCTGTATCCGCGCCAGGTGGTCTATGGCGACTCTGTCAATAGCCCCCTCTATGCCAAAGCTGACTATGTGATGTCAGTGAATGGATGGGGCCTGGATAAATCCCCTACGCCGGTCACCGCTCCGCAACCTTTTATGGTATTGCCTCTCAAAAAATAACTGACGCCAATGATCTTCATCCTTATATTTCTGCTGGGCCTCTCGCTGCTAGCCGCTATCTCGCGCGACTTCAAAGGCCGCGAACTGCTGGCCCTCGCTATGCCCATAGGCCTGGGCGCTACTACGTTTATCATGTTTCTGCTGGATCGCCTCACGCACTCCATCACGCTGGGTGCCGTGACCGGCGTAGTAGCAGCGCTGGTGGTCGTATTTGGCCTGCTGAGGCTGTATAGTGATAAAAAGCATAACGACCTGCCGTGGCAGCGCAAGTTTACCAGGCCGGACATGAGCTGGCTCACGCTGGTATGGATCGTACTGGCCGGTATGACGGCCTACCTGGCCTGGGGTATCACGGAGAAGTGCCTCTACTGGCCACCGGCAGAGTTTGACACCATACTCGGCTATGACCTCCTCTCCAAGGCCGTAGCCCATGAGCATGTGATCACTAACTCCATGCTGACCAATCCCAATATCGTGAACGGATGCGGCCCGCGCATGCTCTACCCGCCGCTGCTCACCCTGTGCAATGCCATCTGCTACATGGACGGTATGGAGAGCCCGCGCCTCATCAATAGCCTCTTCTTCATCTCCTGGATCTTTATCATGTACCAGCTGCTCAGGAGATTTGTAGGCTCTACGGGTGCCATGCTTTTCACCTTCCTCACGGTCATCGTACCGGAGATGTTTGCCCATGCATCCTTCTCTCTCACCAATCTGCCCTGCGCCATCTATACCACCACAGCAGTGCTCTCCTTTGTGATATGGTATGAGCAGCGGCGCGAAGGCTTCTTCTATCTGTCTTTCATCGCGGTCATCTTTGGCATCTGGACCCGCTCTGAGGCAGTGCTTTTTGCCGGAGGCATCATGATAGTGCTTTTTTATCTCGCTGTGCGGACCAGAAAATTCAAACACCTGCTCATCTATGCTACCAGCGTCCTGCCATTCCTGCTATGGAATGCCTTCCTGAAGGCCTACGTACCGCGCGACCAGGCAGGACCTTTTATCAAAGCCGCATTTTATGATCCGGGCAAAATGAAGCAAGTGATCACCAGTGCCTGGGAGATCATGGGCAGCTACAATATTTATGGCCTCACATTCTACATAGGTATAGCAGGCCTGATCATTGTCTTTGCCCTGAATGTAGGGGTCAACTTCAGCAAAAGGAAAAACCAGATCCTCCTTGGTGCTTTTGTGCTCTGGCTGCTCATATGGTTTCTGGCCGGGGCCAATCTTTTTACCCTCGCGCTTTTTGCTGCTCTCATGCTGGCAGGCTCATACCTGAATGATGATAGATGGGAGTTTCTCCTGATATTTTTCTTTGCATGGGGTGTCTACACACTCATGTTTTATCAGATGAAAAATGACGATGGCACACTCTTCAGCTCAGGCGGCTGGATGCAGTCCGGCTACAAGCGGGGCCTCTTCTGCTATGCACCGCTCATACTCTTCATCTTCATCACCAGCAAGTGGGTCTCCTATGCTTTCAACGTACTGGACGAGCAGATGGTGATATTCAAAAAGCCTGCTACAGAAAAATAAATTCATCTGCAGCACGTCTTTTTTATTTCTAAGCCCATGACCGATGGAACCCGAAGCGACATATAAAACAGACGAAGGCCCTGCCTATCTGACCGCCATAGCAGCAGGCTTTCTCCTCATACCAGTCATCTACATGATCACCGAGCGACTGTATGTGCTGGCAGGCTTCTTTTTCTTTTTGTTTATATCTGCTATACGGTTTTTCTATACCAGCCGGCAGGATTATACGGAGGTAAAGGTCTACACAGACCACATGACCATAGGCGGCAAAGCAGGGGTCGCCAATACTATTGCTTATCAGGATATCACCAAGGCTGGCTTTCTGGACAGTGCACAGTATGTGAACCGTATGGACAGGAGCGTAAAGTACCGCAGTGAGCAGCTCATCATCTTGCTGCAGGGCAATGGCAAAATAGAACTACCGCAAGACTTGCAAAACGCACATGAGCTATGCGCTATCATCCAATCCAGAATATCCTGATCACATGAGAGACTACTATCAGGCACGGTACCAGACAGGCAAGCGTTCCATGGTGATGGGTGGTATAGCAGTAGCCTGCTCCATACTATTCCTCATCATAGGGTTAGCTGGAGATGCATCTGGTATGCTGCCTATCTGCATCATCATTATACTGTTTGCAGCAGGCTGCGAGTACAATTTTCTTAAGCGCTACCGCGAAATACTCCTCTATGATGATCGCCTCGAGGTGGTCTCACTGTTTGACGGTGTCATCCTTGCACTGCCCTTTACTGAGATCAAGCACATAGGATTTATCAAGGCGCGGACAGACTACGGCTACAACCGGCGTCTGTCTCAGGGAGCTGTAGAGAGTGTGAGTGGCTCCGAGCTCATCATACTCACAGAAGGTACGGGCAGGTATGAGTTTTCTGATGACGACTATGATCATCTGCCTGAGGTGTGTGCCTTCATACAGCAGCATACTAACCTCTAGCACATTCTTTGCAAACAATATAATCAGGTCCCAACCGACTACAAGCATATGAAAGTAAAAGCGATCATCACTGGCGTGACAGGTATGGTGGGAGAGGGCGTGCTGAAAGAGGCACTGCGCCACCCTGATGTAGAGAGTGTCCTTATCATCAATCGCCAGCCGAGCGGTTTCACACATCCTAAGCTGAAAGAGATAGTGCATAAGGATTTCTTTGACCTCACACCCGTAGAGGACCAGCTCGCGGGCTACAATGCCGTATTCTTCAATCTCGGTGTCTCATCTGTAGGCATGAAGGAGGACGAGTACCGCCGCATGACCTACGACCTCACCATGAATTTTGCCCGCGCAGTGGCAAAGAAGAATGACGATGTCACTTTCATCTACATCTCAGGTGCAGGTACCGATAGTACGGAGCAGGGCGGTACTATGTGGGCCCGCGTGAAAGGCAAAACCGAGAATGACCTGATGAAGCTTTTCAAAAAGGCCTACGCCTTCCGCCCGGGCATCATGCGGCCGGAGCCGGGTTCTAAAAATATCCCATCGTGGTACAAATACCTGGGCTGGCTCTATAGCCCTGTCAAGCTTCTCGCGCCTAACGTAGCCTGTGAGCTGCCGGAGGTAGGCCGCGCCATGGTCAATGCCGTGACCAAAGGCTATGACAAGCACGTCCTCGAGGTCAAAGACATCATCGAGCTATCTAAAAAATAGTATGAACTGAAAAATCGGCTGCTCTGCATTAGCCCTCTCCTTTGGAGAGGGTTGGGAGAGGTCTGCTGTTTTGCATCAGTCCTCCCTTTGGGGGAGGGTTGGGTGGGGCCGCAGTTGAGAGAGGTCCTAGAATGCTATACTGATACTGCCCTTAGGGAGGAAGTTCTTCGCGTTGTGATTATCGCGGTAGGTCACTCGCCAGATAAAGTCTACCCGCAGCACTTTGAGTATATTCTCAAAACCAAATCCTGCCTCCACATAGGGGTATTTGCTCGGAGTATTAAAGTTGAATAGCGGGCCCGGGTTGAGCAGGTTTTTATTCTTGTCGCTATAGCTGCCCCACAGTGCCCGTACGTAGATGATCTCACGCAGCTGCAGACGGTTCAGGTATGGTATCTTGTTGAAAAAATAACCATCAAAGTGATGCTCCAGATAGGCTGATACATACTGGTCTGTCACAAACTCGAATGAGCTGAGCATATTATAGTCCACATTATTCAGCAGGTAGCCGAATCCTCCCGGTGTCACATAGCTCAGCGGGTATGGGCTCAGGCCAAATATTTTGCCCCCCTGTATCTGATAGTAGGTGTGGCCCAGCGTCCATGACAGGCGCTGCTTGATGGTAGCCTGTAGCTTGCTATACACGCTCCTGTTGCCGGCTACGGTCAGGAAGCCCAGCTTATAGTTGAATAGGAAAACCGGATTTTTATTGGAGATGAAATAGCGGTAAAACCCTGATTTGAAATATTGATCCTTGTAGCAGTACCGGTTGTCTATACCGATCTCAAAGGCATTGAACTGAGGCAGCCGCACCTGGGTCTGATCAGCCTGGTGCGTATAGATAAATTCATTCTTGCCCGGTATGGCGTAGAAGGTCTGGTTGTGCAGCGATATATTGCTGCTAAATCCGCGCAGCCACTCATTCTCCACGCTGATGCCCCACTCGCGTATCTTCATGGCCTTCAGCTTTGACCTGCCAAATATGTTGCTGAAGATATTGTCAAAGGTCAGGAGCTGATTGGTCTGCCCCAGCTCGTTGATATCATACTGGTAAAACATCTCCATCTGGCGCCAGCGGTCATTTCTGCTGGGCAGCACAAAGTGGGTCGTCAGGTTATACTTAAAGACTTTGTCCAGCGTACCGTAGGCACCGTAGCCGAAGAGGTGTACTTTCTTGCTAAAGTCATTATTGGTCTGTATGCCCAGCCGCAGGCGCACCCCGTCTATGTCATTCAGGCTTACAAATTTGTAGAAGCGGCCAAACTCGATAGGGCCGACCTTAAAGTCTGCCGTGGTAGCCAGGTGTATCACCCACAGCCAGTTCTTATACGCCCGCATTTTAGGTAGCGTATCGTGTATCTCTATGAGGCGGTGCTCTGCATTGGTCAGTGGCTCCAGGCGCGCAGTGTCCCACCAGGCGCGGCTATGGTAGCGCGCATCGTCCAGCATCATATTCTGCTCTGCAGTATGGGCTATAGAGTCGGGCACATAGGGATTAAACTCTATATTCTTGCGTACCAGGTGCTTCTTTACCATCACAGCCATGGTGTACTTCTGCCTTTTGAAAAGGGACCCTACTGTCTGCAGGTCTTCCGTCTTCAGCATCCAGATACCCTGCAGGTATACGTAGGACTGCTTTACGGTATACTCCTTCAGGTAGTTCAGGTTGGCGCGCATATTAGGTCGCATCTCTATGGCCCGTATGGCCCAGGTGGCTGAGTCTATCCACGCGTACCCTTGCAGCGCCAGATCTACTTTAGACTTGCCTACGAAGTTGAGTTTATATGTCGTACGGCCGTCCATTTTCACCGTGTCGCGCAGGAAGTAGTCATACGTCAGCGCGTAGGCCTCCGGCGCAAAAGGCGACACAAATGACTTCTGCACCAGTACAAAGATATCGTCATAGACATTGACCCGGTCAAAGGTGTAGCTCAGCAGATTGCCCACGGAGTTATTGTCTATACCTGTGAATTTATCTCCTATCTGTACGCGTTTGGTTACTTTCTTGTCATGCCGGTAGTAGACATCGGTCAGGTCCTCCTTCATCAGGTTGGGCACGTAGGTAGTCGTGTCAAAAGAGTTGAATCCGGCGTACGATAGCGCCGTATCCCGGTTATTAAATACAAACTTGAAGGGGCGGATCAGCCGCAGGTTTATGAGCCACTTCTTGGGGTTGATCAGGCCTATCTGGAGCTTCTGGTATTCCTGCAGCTTATAGTCAGGCAGGTTATCTTCGCGGTTGTATTTTTTGTGGGCCAGTACCTGGCGGTAGACGAAGAGGGCCGGGGTATCCACTATCTTATGGCGGCGCTTATTGGTCACCACTACCGGAGGCAGCTGCCTGCCGCCACTGGCCAGGTCTACAGTGATGGTCTGCGCCTTGCCCTTTTCTATTTTCACTACTACCCGGTCACCTACATAGCCCACCTCCAGGCTATCGCCCCGCTCCAGTGTACGGATGTAGAAGAAGCCATCACCATCTGCCGTAGTGCCTACGGTAGTGCCCTTGAGCCGCACACTGGCATAGGCTGCCTTGCGCATCGTGGTGTCGGTCTGTTTGGAGTCTATCACATAGCCCTTGATCTCGGTATACTGGGCTACGGCCATCTGACACAGGCAGGCTACAAAGAGAACAAGGGCCGCTCTCAGAAAAAATGGCTTAGGTGGCTGTGTCATTACTTTTTTAAGGCCTGCAAATGTAAGAACTTACAGGCGTTCTTCTCAATAAAATGTGCGGCCATACTGACAAATACTGTTAAGCACAAGCCACACAATGTCAGTGAGATAAACGTTTTGGCCCCGCAAAAATGCTATAGATAAGATGCTGACACCAGCGGAAATGCACAAAATCGAACCCCAAGCCGCTAAAAATGACGGGCAAACGAATACACTTTCTTTGCTCTATGATATAGAGAAAATATGTCGGAGGTCTCTCTGATGAAGCCTTGAAATTGCTCCGCGCCTTTGCGGTAAAAGTTTCTTAGATGCTAAACGTTCAGGTACTTCATAAAGGCATCGTAGCGATCCTTTACATCCTCCTGGTAGTGCTGATCCTGCCGCACATCCTTCACCTCATACTCATACCGCTCAAAGGCCGCTATGATGGGTGAGAGTTCCGTGGTATTGAGTTTCATCGTCACGTCTACCGTGCCGCTTTTCTGGTCTATCTCTGTGTAGAGGTTCAGGATATTGGCACCATTGTCTTCCACTATGCGCGCTATGGGCGATAGCTGGTAGTCTCGCACCGGCACAGACAGGGTCAGCATGCCGCCCTCGTCCATCACAGATTGCATTTTGGCCACAGCCTTCAGGCTGCTCTCTGCTGTGATCAGGCCCAGGTAGGTATCGTCCTTGCTCAGCACGGGTACTACTTTGGCATTGTGCTCCACAGCCGCTTTCATCACATCATACAGATGAGCGTTCTCGGTCACGTAGGGGCGCTTGAGCGCTATCTTCAGTGTTTTGAGAGGATCGTTCAGGTGCTTCAGGGTGATGATATCATCCAGGCTGAGTATGCCTATATACCTGCCGTCTTCCGTCACCGGCAGCTGGTTTACATTATACTCGTGCATGTGCACTATGGCACTCTCACCGGTATCGTTGTAGTCGAGTGGTTTGATTCCTTCTGTTACTATATCGCGGGCGTACATTTCTCTCTCCTTTTTATCAAACGTGCGGTAGTCAAAGACCGCTGCCTTCCATATCAAATATAACGGCAATACGCTTATATACGTATATAGACGTACAAAAGACGCTCCCGTTTACGCTTTACTGTAAATTTTATGTAAAAATCGCTCCATGCAGGCGTTAAACTGCTCCGGCACCTCCATCATCGGAGCGTGGCCGCACTTGTCTAGTATGGTCAGCTCTGAGTGGCTCAGCAGCTTATGAAACTCCTCTGCCACAAATGGCGGTGTGATCGTATCCGCCGCGCCCCAGATCAGGTTGCACGGTATAGTGATCCTGGCCAGGTCATCACGCAGGTTGTGGCGCAGGGCAGATTTGGCTATGAAGATCGTGCGCAGCGCCTTATCACGCGTATTGACTATATCATACACTTCATCCACCAGTTCTTTGGTAGCCAGTGCGGGATCATAAAATGTCTCCCCCGTCTTGCGCTTGATAAACTCATAGTCACTCTTACGCGGGTACTGGTCTCCCAGAGATGCTTCAAAGAGGCCGGAGCTGGCAGTCAGCGTCAGGGAGTTCACATTCTCCATGCGGCGCAGCGTATAGAGCAGGCCTATATGGCCGCCGAGCGAGTTGCCTATCAGGTTGAGGTTTTTCAGGCCGCGCATTTTGACGAACTCATCCACATGGTCTACCATGCCCATCACAGAGGTACGCTCCAGCTCCAGCCGGTAGAGCGGCAGCAGTGGTATCACCACTTTGTACTGTGCGGAAAAATGGTTGATCGTGTCAGCAAAGTTGCTTAGCGCGCCAAAGAGGCCGTGCAGCAGGAAGATGACCTCGCCTTCGCCCTGCTCTACCCATTTGAATTCTCCCTCCTCCTGTATCTGAAACTGCATAAAAAGCGGAATGCGCCAAATATAAATTAATAAATCAAATTCACGGTTAACTATCAGTGACCGCAAAGTATAGCGGCTCAATCAGGTATCCAGTTCTCATAAAGACACTGAAAGAGATGTTTTATTGCAGGTCTGCTCACATAAAATATTCTTTACCGCAGAGGCGGAGAGACGCAGAGTAAAATCTCTTTGAACTCCATACAAACATCAATGCCTCTTTGTAAACAAAGCCTTTGCGTCTTCGCGTGAAAACATTTGTATTCTCCGCGTCTCTCCGCCTCTGCGGTCAATGAAGATCAGCCTCTCAGGTACTCAAACCAATGGCGCACCATCTCTACGCCATACTCCGTCAGCACAGACTCCGGATGAAATTGCAACCCTGCTATAGGCAGCATGGGATGTGCCACGCCCATCACCTCGCCGTCATCCGTCTGCGCGATCACATCTAAACCACTCTGTGTGATATCCTCGAGTATCAGCGAGTGATAGCGCATCACCTCCGTACCCTGAGGTATATCTTTAAAAATGGGATGCTCCGTATGTGTGATGGTCGTCGTCTTGCCGTGCATAGGTACCTGCGCCCGCACCAGCCGTGCGCCAAAGAACTCACCAATAGCCTGATGCCCCAGGCAAATACCTAGGATAGGCTTCTGCTGCCAGTATGCGCGGATCATATCCATCGTGATACCGGCATCCACAGGTGCCTTGGGCCCCGGCGATATCACGATAGAGTCAAAGGACAGCGCAGCGATATCTGCTATGGTTTTCTCATCATTGCGCACCACGATACACTCCTCACCCGCCTGCCGGATATAGTCGCGCAGCATGTAGGTAAAGGAATCGTAATTGTCTATGAGCAGCACCATTCGGATAGACTTGAGATAAGAGACATGAGATGTGAGACAAAACAAAGGAAAATATTTTTTGGCCTGTAGGGACAGTTCTTGAGCATTATATCATGTCTCAAGTCTAACGTCTCACGTCTCTCAAGCTCCCTTGATCAGCGAGTCCAGGTTGTGAAAAGCATCCTTAAAAAAAGGCACCACCTGGCCGGAGTATTCCACCACCTTGGGGCCGGTGTCGGCTATATAGGGATATACATGAGAGGACACTTTCTGGCTATCAGGGAAGACCTCCCACTTATTCATAAACCAGATCATGATACACAGCGTGTAGAGTCCTATGAGGGAGTACAGCAGGCCACCCACCAGTTGGTTGGTAAAGTTCAGCGAGAAGGACTGCAGTATCTTCTCCAGGCCCCAGGCTATAAACCGTACCAATAGTACCACGAGTATAAAGACAAGGATAAAAGCCAGTATCGAGATCGCCTTTGGTCCCATGTGTACGGCGCCATTCAGGTACTTCACCGCTACATACGAGAATTTCAGCGCGGCGATCACGCCGATGAAATAAGCCAGTAGAGAAAACACCGCATAGATGATCCCCTTCTGGTAGCCCCAGTAGAAACCGGCACCTATGAATATCAGGAACAGGATATCAAATACCATAGCGAAAGGATTTTAAAAAGCACCTTTTGCGTTTTCGCGTTTTTGCGGTTAAAAAGTATTTACGCCAGCAGACTTTTAACGATCTCTGACACCTTCTTATTGTCTGCCTTGCCGGCCAGCTCTTTGGATGCAGCACCCATCACCTTGCCCATTTCCTTCTGGCTGGTAGCGCCGGTGGCAGCTATGATCTTTTCTATTACCGCCTTGATCTCATCGTCACCCATCATAGCGGGCATATACTTTTCTATCACCGCTACCTCCTCCTGCTCGGTGGTGGCCAGGTCGGCGCGTCCCTGCTTTTCAAATACCTCTATAGACTCCTTGCGCTGCTTGAGCATCTTGGTCAGGATCTGCATTTCTTTTTCTTCGCTCACCTCACCGGTGCCGCCTTTCTCTGTCTTTGCCAGCAGGATAGCCGCTTTGATAGCGCGCAGTCCGCGGATGCCTGCCTGGTCCTTTGCCAGCATAGCTTTCTTCAGGTCGTTGTTGATCGTTTCTTCGAGTGCCATTGTATGGTTTTTGCTGGCATAAAAATATCCAATCTCCACTAACTCCCTCATCCTATTCCCCACACCTGCACATCCGCACACATTCCCCTGTCCGTTTCTCAGGTCATTAAAGATATCGAGCTCCTTACCTGCACCCATATCGCCATTGGTTGAAATTCCCCCTTTAAAAAAGGGGGTGGCCGAAGGCCGGGGGATTCGGTACAGCAGCCCAATCGGAATGTCTCTTGCTTCCTACCCGATTTTCCCTGACTTTTGCCCCCATGTCAGAAAACCCTCCTACTACTAATATCGATCAGCTCGGCGAGTTCGGCCTCATAGACCACCTCACCCGCCGCTTCAAACTCCACCAGCCATCATCACTCAAAGGCATAGGCGATGACGCTGCAGTCATAGATGCCTCCGGCAAAAGGGTCCTCGTCAGCACTGATATGCTCGTGGAGGGTGTACACTTTGACCTGATGTATACACCTCTCCGCCACCTGGGCTACAAGGCCGTAGTGGTCAATCTCTCTGACATCTACGCTATGAATGGCACGCCACGCCAGATCATTATATCACTCGCGCTTTCTAGTCGCTTCACCGTAGAGGCGCTGGATGAGATATATGAGGGCATCTACCATGCCTGCGAGGTGTACGGCGTAGACCTGGTGGGTGGCGATACTACCTCCTCTCAGAAAGGGCTCATCATCTCCGTCACCGCCATCGGCGCGGCAGATGATGACAAGATCGTCTACCGCAATGGTGCCAAACCGGGCAACCTTATCTGTGTCTCCGGCGACCTCGGAGCTGCCTTCCTCGGGCTGCAGCTACTGGAGCGTGAGAAGCGCCTCTTCCTCGAAGACCCCAATATACAGCCCGACCTGGGCGAGCAGAAATACCTCGTAGGCCGCCAGCTTAAGCCGGAGGCCCGTCGCGATGTGATAGAGCTACTGCACGAGATAGACCTGAAACCTACCGCTATGATGGACCTCAGTGATGGCCTCTCATCAGACATCCTGCACATCTGCCGTCAGTCCGGCGTAGGCTGTGAGATACACGAGTCGCGTGTGCCTATCTCTGAGGATGCCTACCACCAGGCGTTGGAGTTTAATATGGACCCCATCACCTGCGCGCTCAATGGCGGCGAGGACTATGAGTTGCTCTTCACCATCGAGTCTGAAGACGAAACCAAGCTAGCTGACCATCCATCCATCACCATTATAGGCCAGATCACCACGCAGGAGGACGGCACCATGCTCCTGACCAAAGGAGGCAACCGCCACCACCTCACCGCCCAGGGCTGGAAGCACTTCTAAGCTATATCACATGACTAGATTAAATTGAGCCCAATAGGTTCTTCCCTCTCCCTCAGAGAGGGAAGATGTCCGCCGCGGCGGACAGATGGGAGAGGTGAACAAAAAACTGTCAGTAAATGTTAATCCATTGCAAGGAAGCACATCCTCATACGTATATACTGACATGAAATACCTCTTCATCCTACTCCTCACAGCCTCAGCAGGTGTGATCCTCGCTTCCTGTCATCCGGGTGGCGGGCCCAAAAATTCTCAAACCGATAAACCAAAACAAACGATGGATTTTGAAGTCAAAAAGACAGACGCAGAATGGCAAAAAGACCTGACTCCTGAGCAGTACTATGTACTCAGGGAGAAAGGCACCGAGCGCCCCTTTACAGGCAAGTTTTACCTGACCAAAGACAAAGGCATCTATAAATGCGCGGCCTGCGGCAATGAGCTCTTTACTTCTGATATGAAGTTTGACTCGCACTGCGGCTGGCCTAGCTTTGACCGCGAGATCAAGGGCGGCAAGATCATCACCAAGACAGATACATCACACGGCATGGTGCGCACGGAGATCATGTGCGGCCGCTGTGGCAGCCACCTCGGCCATATCTTTGACGATGGCCCCACAGAGACCGGCCAGCGCTACTGTGTCAACTCGCTCTCTTTGGAGTTTACCCCGGCAGACAGCATCAAAAAGTAAATTAGCACACAGGCATTAAAGCCTTCCCCTTGGGGAAGGTTTGGATGGGGACGGCATTTGGTTATACCCAGGCACGCCAACCTTGCACAGGAAGTTTCCGTCAAGCCAGCCTCACCATCAAAGACTTTCAGAGTTAAAACAAAGCGCCCCTGATTCATCAAGGGCGCTTTGTCGTTTTGTATTTAGCCCTCTCCTTCGGAGAGATCCCGAGACTTCGGGAGGGAGAGGTGGCTACTGGTATAGACGTTTCCCTTCTGCGGATAGCTAAAGGTACTGGTACTGCATTCCTATGTTTTCTATGTGCTCTATGTGGTTCAAAGTGTATTTTTTGTATTAAATTCTCCCTCATAGATCCCTGTGTAGTCGGGAGAGATCAAAGGGTTGCATTACTTCAGCAGTCCTCCCAGCAGATTGGCAAAACCGCCGGCTGTATTATTACTATTGCCACCGGTCAGTGAGCTGATCACGTTATTGAGGTCAAAAGTGCTATTGCCCGGATCGGCCGTCTGGCTGGCAAAGCTGCTCATGACCTGCGGGATGAGAGACGAAGCGATAGACGCCGGCTGGTTGCGGTCCACACCAAACCTGTCTGCCAGTCCGCCGGCAGCGTTATTGATGATACCCTGCACCATCGGGCTTTGTGCTAGGTTGCCGTTTTGTATCATGCCTACAAGGTCGCTTAGGTTGCCGCCTGCCTGTCCCTGCAGGCCGGAGTGGATAGCATTGGTTATTTCTTCTATCGCGGCATCATTGTGCTCGTTAGGTACGGCGCTGTTATTCACGATCGCATCCTGTGCGTGTTGTGATACAAGGTTGAGAAGTTCCTGTAGCATAGTTTTCTGTTTTGTGGGTGTGAAATGAAATCTATTGCAAGCTACAAATTATTGGTAATAAGCAAATTACAGGGTCATCAAAAAAATTTCTTTGTTTGTAGTACCAAAACTCCCCGACGTGTCTCTCAAGATAGATATCCATACGCACATCATGCCGGAGCACCTGCCGCGCTGGAGTGAGAAGTTTGGCTATGGTGGCTTCATACGCCTGGAGCACCACAAGCCCTGCTGCGCGCGCATGATGAAAGACGATGAGTTCTTTCGCGAGATACAGTCCAACTGCTGGGACCCTGCCGTGCGTATCACCGAGTGCGACCACCACCATGTAGGCGTACAGGTGCTATCTACCATCCCGGTGCTCTTTAGCTACTGGGCGCGGCCACAGGATGGACTGGATGTAGCCCGCTTTCTCAATGATCATATCGCAGAGGTGGTAGAGCGCTATCCTGATCGCTTCACCGGTCTCGGTACGCTGCCTATGCAGAGCCCTGAGCTGGCCGTGAAGGAGCTGGAGCGCTGCCACCGGCTTGGCCTGCGCGGTATAGAGATCGGTACCAATATCAATGACATCAACCTCAATGAGCCGCAGTTCTTCCCGGTCTATGAGACAGCGGAGAAGCTCGGCATGTGCATCTTCGTACATCCCTGGCAGATGATGGGTGCTAAAAGCATGGACAAATACTGGCTGCCCTGGCTGGTAGGCATGCCCGCAGAGACCTCGCGTGCCATCTGCTCTATGATATTCGGCGGCGTGTTTGAAAAATTCAAGAGCCTGCGTGTAGCCTTTGCGCATGGCGGTGGCTCCTTCCCATCTACCATCGGCCGTATAGAGCAGGGCTACAAAGTACGCCCCGACCTGACAGCCATAGACAATGATGTAAATCCCCGCGACTATCTGGGCAAGTTCTACGTGGACTCATTGATACATGACGCAAACTTCCTGCAGTTTGTCATAGACCTTCTCGGTGAAGATCGCATCATGGTAGGTAGTGATTATCCTTTTCCGCTCGGAGACGGTATCCCCGGCGAGATCATAGCTGAGCTGAAGATCTCTGAGGAGACCCGCGACAAACTCCACTACCGCAACGCCCTCGACTGGCTGGGCATGAAGGAAATGCCTACCAAAAAGTAGTCGGAATCGATCGTATTTGTATTAAGCCCCAACGGGGCGACGCGCCTATAGCGTAGGGCATCGCCCTACGTTCTTTTTTGTGAGTAATTCTTCCGCTCCAAAATCGGTTTGTGAATATTTCCGCCAGATAATGCCCACGCCTTTGCAGACCTTTGCACCATCCTCATCGAACCAGAGAGCCACTGTATTTTCTATGTGACCTATGTGTTCTATGTGGTTCAAAATTGTATTCTGTATTCAAGTGTCTCTTTGTCGAGATTTAGAAGGTTGTATCCATTTGCAGTTATTCTGTAGCTCTATGTGACCTATGTGGTTCAAAATTGTATTCAAGTATTTAAGTGTCTCTTTGGTGAGATTTAGAAGGTTATATCCATATGCAGTTATTCTGTAGTTCTATGTGACCTATGTGTTCTATGCAGTTCAAAATGTATTCTGTATTCAAGTATTTAAGTGTCTCTTTGTCGAGATTTAGAAGGTTGTATGCACATGCAGTTATTCTGTAGTTCTATGTGACCTATGTGTTCTATGTGGTTCAAAATTGCATTCAAGTATTTAAGTGTCTCTTTGTCGAGATTTAGAAGGTTGTATGCATATGCAGTTATTCTGTAGTTCTATGTGACCTATGTGTTCTATGTGGTTCAAAATGTATTTCTGGATTCATTCTGTTAATTCTCAAATCCTGCAAATCCTGATTCAGACAATTTGTATTTCAAGTCTCCCTTTAGGGAGATTTAGAGGGTCGTATTCTTTCACTTCAAAAATAAACACCTATGTCCGCACCTACCGGCAACACCAACGCGTCCAAATGGACCAAAACACAAACCAATCACCTGCTAGATCAGATAGAGGCACTGGCCTGGGATGAGTCCATCCACACCCTCTCACAGGCCCTGCTCCGGGTCAAAAGCTATAAGCAGCTCTGGTCCTATTTCAAGAAGATATGGGAACTAGATGGTGACATCATGGACCGCATCTATTACATAGAGCAGATCTTTATCTCAAAGCTTGAGGAAGGCGCCCTTTTCAAAAGGCTTAATCCTTCGGCTTGTTTCTTCATCCTGCGAAACAACTACGGCTACAACACCAAAGGCGAAAGCGAGCTGCCCTCTCACCTCCGGGCAGAGTTTGAGGAGCCAATAGACACACCTCAGTCTTCCACTGCAGATAAGAAACTTGAAACCCAATCAGCTACCACCACACCACGCAAAGACTTCACACCGCAATATTCCCATAATGAGTTGGCAGACAGATTCGGCATGGACATACGCAAAAATCCGAAGATGTATAATGGCCGCCAGCTACAAGCCATAGCGATCAGGTAATTATAGATACCGTTACACTGATGTATTAAAGTCTCCCCTGATTAAGGAGAGATTTAGAGGGGTTGATGCCAAGCGCAAAATTAACTGGAGGTAAGGAATAAAGCTACTCCGTAGCGTAGGACCTTTTTGTATTAAGCCTCCCTTCAGGTCGTAGATCCCGATGCAGTCGGGAGAGGTTTGGAGGGCAGGTTGCTTGTATTATTCTGAGTTATCCAAAGCATTCAGAAAATTCTGCTCCAGACAGCATTTCTATGCCTCTATGTTTCTATTTGGCTAAAATGTATTTATATCAAGAGCCTTCCTTTAGGACAATTTGGACTGTTATGTTTGTATTAATTCACTCTGCGTCTCTCCGCCTCTGCGGTGAAAAATGTATTTCCATATCCCCATTTGGTTCAAAATGTATTTGACTAAGTTTGCCACGACCAAATCAGCCCCGCATGCAGTTTGAAAATTCACTCGCCTTCGCGAAAAAGATGGACAAGGCCGACCCGCTCCGCAGCTTCCGCAAAGAGTTTTATATCCCCAAGGTAAATGGCAAAGACTCCATCTACCTCTGCGGCAATTCACTCGGCCTGCAGCCGCGCGCCGTGGAGAAGCACGTCATGACCGAGATAGAAGACTGGCGCAAGTACGGCGTTGAGGGCCACCTGCATGCCCGCAATCCCTGGCTATACTATCACCATCTCTTTACCAAACCGCTCTGCAATCTGGTAGGGGGCAAAAAGGATGAGGTGGTCTGCATGAATAATCTCACCGTCAACCTCAATATCATGATGGTGAGCTTCTACCGCCCCTCCGGTTCAAAAACAAAAATTGTCATAGAGGGCAGCGCCTTTCCGTCGGACTATTATGCCGTAGAGCAGCAGATACGCTTTCATGGGTTGAAGGCCGAGGACAATATCATCGAGCTACTCCCTCGCAAAGGTGAGGCCACGCTGCGCACAGAAGATATCCTCACCACCTTGACGAAACACAAAGATGAGATAGCCCTTGTCCTGCTAGGCGGTGTCAACTACTACACAGGCCAGTTTTTTGACATCAAGGCTATCAGTGGCTGCTGCCAAAAGAATAAACTGACCCTCGGCCTGGACCTTGCCCACGCCATCGGCAATGTGGAGCTGAAACTCCACGACTGGAATATAGACTTCGCTACCTGGTGCTCGTATAAATATCTCAACTCCGGCCCCGGCGGCGTGAGCGGCGTCTTTGTACATAATAAGTATGCAAAGCGTCCCGACCTGCCTCGCTTTGCAGGCTGGTGGGGCAATGCCGAGAAGACCCGATTTAAGATGGAGAAAAACTATGTACCACAAGAAGGTGCTGCCGGCTGGCAGATGAGCAATGCCCCCGTCATGAATATGGCCGCCCACAAAGCATCACTCGAGCTGTTTGAAAAGGCAGGCATCAAAAACCTGCGAAAGAAGAGCGTCCAACTCACGGCTTACCTGGAGTATCTACTCCAGCCAACCGCCACCAGTCAACAATCACCTATTACTATCATCACTCCCACAGACCCCAAAGCCCGCGGCTGCCAGCTCTCATTACAGACCAAGGCAAATGGCAAAAAGATATTCGACAAACTGACCAAAGCAGGCATCATAGCAGACTGGCGCGAGCCGGATGTGATCCGCATCGCACCCGTGCCTCTTTACAATTCTTATGAAGATGTCTGGCGCTTCGCAGATATCCTCAGCACTGCGATCAAGGGTATAAAGTAACCGTGAAAAGAATGCAGGCCAAAGCAAATAAAAGGATTGATTTGCGACCTGTCCGCCTTGGCGGAGCGACAGCGAAGCAATCCTCAACCTAAAAATAGTCTGCCCACTAGTTGCATTAAAGTCTCCCTTTAGGGAGATTTAGAGGGTTGTATTTGTATTAACCCTCTCCAAAGGAAATCGCGAGGAGGGGCCGCTACTTCTTCACCGGCACATTGATCGCTATCTCTACGTCGTCTTTGACAGCTGCAGATGATTTACCTACGTTAAAGTCGAGGCGGTTCAGCTTCAGTGTCCCCGTGAAGCTGCCACTGTTGTCATCACCTACGTAGATAAAAGGTATCTGCTCTTTCTTAGACACGCCTTTCATGGTCAGTGTACCATCCACCAGATAGCCCGTAGCCGTCTTAGTGATACTCGTAGACTTGAATGCGATCAGGGGATATTTGGCTATGTCAAACCAGACTTCCTCCTCTTTGATGTCCTTATCGCGCTTGTCTATGCCGGTCTTGATCGTAGAGAGGTCCAGCGTCACATCCATGCGGCTGTTCTTCACATCTGCCGGGTCAAACATGATGGTGCCCTTCAGGCCGCCCACGCTGCCGTCTACAGTGCCGAGCATACTCTTGATCTTGAAGGTCACAGCGCTGTTGTCAGCGATCTTCCAGTTCTGGACCACTACAAATGACATAGCGAGGAAAGCTATGACGATGACCGAGATGACAAAGTGCCTGACCATGTTGTCAATTTTAAGCGTGAACGATACAGGACTAACGACTGACCTTGAAACTGGTAGCGCTACTGCCACCTACCTTCCAGTTTTGGACCACTACAAATGACATAGCCAGGAAAGCTATGACGATGACGGAGATGACGAATTGCCTGACCATGTTGTCAATTTTAAGCGTGAACGATACAGGACTAACGACTGACCTTGAAACTGGTAGCGCTACTGCCACCTACCTTCCAGTTTTGGACCACTACAAATGACATAGCCAGGAAAGCTATGACGATGACGGAGATGACGAATTGCCTGACCATGATGCCAATTTTTAAACGGTGAACGATACAGGACGAGCGTTGTTGTCTGGGAATCGGGGGATTCGGTAGACTAGGACAATAACAAGGTCTAAGACTTAAAAAAACTAAATAGGGACGTGGGGTTTCCTACCAAAGATAACATACCGGATGGAAAAACAAACATCCGTCATATGAAGAAATTATGAAAAAATGGGCTTTTCGGCCAATATTTAGCCAACGAGCTGTTTCCTAACGATCTCTATGATGTCATTCACGCGGTCGAGGTCACCTGCCTGTACGTAGATACGCAGCACAGGCTCGGTACCAGATGGGCGGATCATCACTACCTCATCATTGGCAAAGTGGAACTTGTAGCCGTCTATATCTTCTACCCGCTGTACCTGCAGCGGACCAAACGATTGGTAGGTACCGGCCTTGCAGTCGGCTATGATCTGTTGCTTCTGCTCTTCTTTCAGATGGAGGTCCAGACGGTTGTAGGCAAATGGTCCTACTATGGCGTAGATCTCGTCTATCAGGTCATCTACAGAGAGGCCATTGGCAGAAAGGTAGTCTATCAGCACGAGGCCATCCCAGATACCATCGCGCTCAGGTATGTGGCCTTTCACAGCTATGCCGCCGCTCTCCTCGCCACCTACGAGCACATCCTCGGTGATCATCTTTTCGCAGATGTACTTGAAGCCGATCTTGGTCACCTCTACCTCTATGCCAAAGTGCTCGCAGAGCTTCTTCACCTTGTCAGACACCGAGAAGGCGATCACCACCTTGCCGCGCAGCTCGCGGTACTCATGCAGCACATAGATCAGCATGAGGATGATATGATGCGCATCTATGAAGCGGCCTTTAGCGTCGAAGAGGCCGATGCGGTCAGCATCGCCATCTGTACAGAGGCCAAAGTCGATGTGCTTCATCTGCTTGATATAGTTGGCAAACTCCGTCAGGTTCTTGGCTATCGGCTCCGGCGCCTGCCCCATAAATGACGGATTGTACTCGCAGTGGATCACATCTGCCTGCGGCAGGATACGCGGCAGGATACTCTGGCCGGCTCCGTACATGGCATCATAGCCTACTATAAAACCTGAGTCATTGATCGCCTCCAGGTCAAAGTGTTCCTTGACATGATCAAAGTAGATATTCTCGAGGTCTACCAGCTCTACCTTGCCCTCGGCTACGAGTTCATCTACGGTCTTTTCCTTGATCTCATACACCTCAGGGATGATGGCTTCGATCTCTTCTATGTGCTTTACGATCAGCGGGCCGCCGTGTTTGGCTTTCAGCTTGTAGCCATTGTAGGCAGGGGGATTGTGAGAGGCGGTGATGATCACCCCCAGCTCGCAGCCCAGCTTATTGGCACCGAGGGATACCATCGGTGTAGATACAAAGTGCTGGTCAAAGTACACCTTGATGCCCGCCTCGACAAATACATTGATAGCAGTCTGGCAAAAAAGATAACCACCAAAGCGGCAGTCATAGCCGAGCACTACAGAGGCATTGGGATCTGTCTTTAG
This sequence comes from uncultured Chitinophagaceae bacterium, assembly GCA_964537475.1. GTDB lineage: Bacteria > Bacteroidota > Bacteroidia > Chitinophagales > LD1 > UBA1941. The sequence goes on from CAZIBY010000004.1 coordinate 514,563, forward strand.
CATCCAGTCGGCAGTAGCCTTTGCTACACGGGCTACATTGCCATTGGTAAAGTCATTAGCGATGATACCTCTCCATCCGTCGGTTCCAAATTTTATCTTAGTTGCCATATCTTAGTACTTAGTGTGAGGGGCAAATATAAACGAAAAGCCCACTTGCCATATTATCTGATGACACCCGACCTACGCATCCTGAGGACCGACTCCTCGCACCCTGATTTCCGCACACTGGTAGCGGCACTAGACCGCGACCTGGCTATACGCGATGGCGATGACCATGCTTTCTACGCGCAGTACAACGGCATCACCATGATCCGCCATGCTATCGTAGTGTATCAGGGAGACGAGCCCGTGGGCTGTGGTGCCTTCAAGGAGTATGAGCCCCGTGTGGCCGAGGTCAAGCGCATGTATGTACCGCTCGCACATCGCGGGAAGGGAATAGCCGGAGTAGTGCTACAGGCCGTAGAGCAGTGGGCTGCCGAAGAAGGCTATCACACCTGTATACTGGAGACTGGCATCAAACAGCCGGAAGCTATCCGACTCTATCAAAAGAGTGGCTATAGCTCCATTCCTAATTTCGGTCAGTATGCAGGAGTAGATAACAGTGTCTGTTTTGAGAAGAAGCTCGGATGATGTATTGGGCACTATGTATTTGTATTACTTCCCCGGCCTTGCGCAGTTTACCGTTAAAAAACAACTGCATTGCATGGCAAGGTTGGCGGTCACTGTTTGAGCCATCTCGCAGTATAATGAAGGTGCGATAAACCGATATTTCCCTTCGCTATAATAGTAGCCGGCGAGTTTGACCGGCAGCGGGTGGGCGCAGTTGTTTTAGGTAAAGTGCGCAGAGCCTTGATCTTTTGTTTCTTTTGGATCAAGCCAAAAGAAAGGCAGCGATTAAGTATGTCCAATTCGACGACCAATCCACACCACCTGTGAAAACCTCTCTCTGTCATTTGCATACGCCTTGCTTAACTTGCACAACACATGTCACTGCTGCTAAAAGATACATACCGTCATAAAGGACTTCGTAAAGAACTCGTCACCCTGCTCGCCAAAAAGGGCATCACAGATAAGCGCGTGCTGGATGCCATAGAGCGTGTGCCCCGTCATCTCTTTCTCGGCAATGACAACATCTTTGACGTGAAGGCCTATGAGGATATCGCCTTCCCGATAGGAGAGGGGCAGACCATCTCACAGCCCTATACGGTGGCCTATCAGTCGCAGCTACTGGAGACTTTGCCCAAAGAAAAGGTACTCGAGATCGGCACCGGCAGTGGCTATCAGGCCGCAGTGCTCGCAGAGTTGGGTGTCAAGGTATTCTCTATAGAGCGCCAGCGCAAACTCTACGATCGCACCCGTACATTGCTGAATGAACTAGGCTACAACGCTGTCAAGATGTTCTTTGGTGATGGCTTTGAGGGGCTGGAGACATTCGCCCCCTTTGATAAGATCATCATCACCGCAGCGGCACCGCATATACCTGAGAAACTCCTCGGCCAACTCATGCTCGGAGGACAGATGGTGATACCACTGGATATAGACGGCGCTACCAAGATGGTACGCATCACACGCCTGGAGGAGAAAGAGTTTGATCAGGAGATATTCAGCGAGGCAGCCTTTGTGCCCATGCTGCGCGGCAAGGTGCTGTAGCTACACGCGGTACTTCTTCATCACGCGGTCCATCTCACGCTTGCTGTCCTTTGTCTTCAGCGTCTCCCGCTTGTCAAAGTTCTTCTTACCCCGGCCTATGGCTATCTCCAGTTTGGCGAAGCCGCGATCAGACAGGAAGAGGCGGACAGGTACCACAGTCACACCCTTTTCGCGCGTCTTGGTCTCTATCTTCTTTAGCTCGCGCTTATTGAGCAGCAGCTTGCGCAGGCGGAGGATATCGTGGTTCATCAGGTTGCCATGTGAGTACTCGGGGATATTCATATTCTTGACAAAGAGTTCCCCATCCCTCACAAAGCAGAATGCCTCAGAGATAGAGCCGGCACCCTCACGGATAGACTTGATCTCAGTGCCCTTCAGTACGATGCCTGCCGTGTAGCTCTCGGCCAGCGTATACTGGAAGCCTGCTTTCTTATTCCTTATTTCTACTTTCTGCTGCATGAGGGGGAAGAGTAGCCGCGTTAGGAATCGAACCTAAATCTGAGGCTCCGGAAACCTCCATACTATCCATTGTACTACGCGGCCATACCGGGAGAGGTCATGACTATCCTCGGAGGGATGCAAAAGTACAGGTTTTTCGGGCATCTCAAAAGGCTTTGACACATTTGCGCCTAAATCTCTAATTTGCCACCGCTATCCAGATCATGATCCGTACTACTGCATACCCGCGCGCCGCCCTGATAGGCAATCCCTCTGATGGCTACTATGGCCGCACCATAGCTTTCGTCTTTCGCGACTTCTCTGCTCAGGTAGAGCTGCTGCCATCAGACCACCTGCATATCGTGCCGTGCGGCAGGGAGCGTTTGCAGTTTTCCAGCATCCATGATCTCTCTGAGGAGATAGCCGCCAATGGCTACTATGGTGGTGTGCGCCTGGTCAAGGCTGCTATCCGCGTCTTCACGCACTACGCCGCAGAGCAGGGTGCAGATACCTCTGCCAATTTTCGCATCAGCTACCAGTCTGATATACCGGGCCGCCTGGGCCTGGCGGGCTCCAGTGCTATCGTGACCGCTGCCATGCGTGCCTTGATGCAATTCTACAAGGTGGAGATACCCAACCCCATCCTGGCCAACCTGATCCTCTCTGCAGAAAAGGATGAACTCAAAATCGGCGCAGGGCTGCAGGATAGGGTAGCACAGGTATATGGTACGCCGGTGTATATGGACTTTGATAAAAAGCTGATGGGCAGCCGTGGCTACGGAGAGTATGTACCCTTTGACAAAAGCCTGCTGCCACCTATCTACCTGGCCTACCGCACCAATCTGTCTGAGGGCTCAGAGATGACACACAATGACCTCGCGCGCCGCTATGCCGCCGGCGATAGAGCCGTGCTGGATGCTATGGAGCAGTGGAAGGCGCTCACCAGTGAGTTCTGGCGGCGTATCTCTGCCGGTGATAAGAATGTAGCCGACCTCATCAATGCAAACTATGACCTCCGTGCCGGCCTCATACCTGTGAGCAGCGGCAATAAGCTACTGGTAGAGAAAGCGCGCAGCGCAGGTGCCAGTGCCAAGTTCACCGGGTCGGGAGGAGCTATCATAGGCACGTACACAGATGATAATATGTTGACCGCACTGAGGGAGGCCATGCATGGCATAGGCGCCGAGGTGCTCATACCTGATATAGCATAATGCAGCACGCAGTCAGAAAGGCAGTCATACCCGCAGCGGGATTTGGTACCCGCCTGCTCCCCGCTACCAAGGCGCAGCCAAAGGAGATGCTCGTGGTAGTAGATAAACCCGTGATACAATATGTGGTAGAGGAGGCCGTGCAGTCGGGCATCACAGATATCCTCATCATCATATCAGAAGGTAAGGAGGTCCTGAAGGATCACTTCGCTAAAGATGAACACCTGGAGGAGCTGCTCACGCAGAAGAAAAAAACAGCCGAGCTGAAAGAGATACAGGCGCTGCATCAGATGGCAAACATCACCTACATCTATCAGGCGGAGCAGCGCGGCCTGGGTGATGCCGTGCTCTGTGCAGAGGCTTTTGTGGCGGGCGAGCCCTTTGCCCTGCTGCTGGGAGATACCATCGTAGAGTCTGCGGAGCCGCTCACAGGCACCCTCGCAAAAGAATATGCAGAAAAGAAGGATGCCGTGGTTGCACTACAGCGTGTACCGATGGCGGTGGCTCACAGGTATGGTGTCTTCGTAGGAGAGGAGGTTTCCGGTCAACTGTATAAAGCTCAGCGGCTGGTAGAGAAGCCGCCGCAGGGCAATATTCCCTCTGACATGGTCTTTGCCGGCAGGTATGTGCTCACGCCTGAGATCTTTGATGCGCTGCGCCGCACACCGCCGGGTGTGAATGACGAGATACAGCTAACCGATGCCATGAAGATACTGATGGAGCAGCGTGCTATGTATGGCCGCCTCTTTGACGGAGTGCGTCATGATGTGGGTAATAAGCTCGACTTTATCAAGACCAATATCGTGCTCGGCCTGCAGCGCGGAGATATCGGCGCGGAGCTGCGCGAGTGGCTGAAAAGCTTAGGCTGATTCTTCCAGCTTCACCGGGTCCAGCTTTGGTGCCAGCAGGTGTATGCACAGCAGACCGATCAGGTAGGAAGTACCTGCTATGATGAATAGCGGTAGGTAGCCAAAACGCACCCGTATGATTCCTGTAGAGGCAGCAAAGATCGTCCCGCTGATAGCACCCATCATACTGCCTATACCTACCATAGAGCCTACAGCCTGCTTGGGAAACATATCACTGGCCAGTGTATAGTTATTGGCAGACCAGCCTTGGTGGGCAGCAGCAGCGAGCGCTATGATGCCTACAGCCAGATAGATGCTATGTGTAGACGCGGCAAAGATGATCGGTACCACGCAGAGTGCGCAGATCAGCATAGTGAGCTTGCGGGCATTATTGACCGACCAGCCGGACTGGATCAGGCGCGAGGACAGCCAGCCGAAAAACACACTGCCGAGGTCACTCAAGATGTAGATCAGCAGAAAGGGCAGGCCGATATGCTTCAGGTCCAGCTTATGATCCAGCGACTCGTTGCTATTGAAGAAATCCGGCAGCCAGGTCAGGTAGAAGTACCAGATAGGATCGGCAAAGAACTTGCCCGCGCAGAAAGCCCATGTCTGCCGGTGGCGAAACATCTCCGCCCAGGGTATGCGCCTCATATCACCGGCATCAGGATCGCTCTGTATGTGTGCCAGCTCTGCCGCACTCACAGATGGGTGGGCAGCGGGTAGCCTGTATATCAGGAGCCATAGACTCAGTATCGCAAAGCCCAGCGCACCGGTCAGCACAAAGGCTGTGCGCCAGCCATATCGCAAGGTGATATAGGGCACTGCCAGCGCAGTGAGGATGATGCCCACATTGGCACCTGCATTGAAGATACCGGCAGCTAACGAGCGTTCGCGCTTTGGGAACCACTCTGCTACCGCCTTGACAGAGGAGGGGAAGTTGCCCGACTCACCTATGCCTAGTACAGAGCGCACGATGCTCAATCCCAATACAGAGTTCACCATGCTCGTAGCCACACCCGCCAGGCTCCAGATGAGCAGAGAGATAGAGAAGCCACGCTTGGTACCGATTCGATCGATGAAGTAGCCGACGATCAGGAAGCCGATCGCATAGGCCGCCTTGAAGGCACCATCTACATAGCCCATCAGCTCTTTGAATCGGGCCACATCGGCATCCGTCAGTATTGCTCCCGCCGGCAGCCCGAGCATCTCGCGCCGGAAGTAGTCATCTATCATCGTAAAGGAAAGCACATTCCGATCCACATAGCAAATTGTAGTGGCGAGGAAAAGAAGGGCGCAGATGCGCCAGCGGTATGTAGTGGGTTTAGTCACCTGCAGGTGACTAAAGAAAGAGATAATGTAGGAGAAATAAAAAGGCCCTCGCGGCTGCGAAGGCTTTTCTTTAGTTGCGGGAGCAAGACTCGAACTTGCGTTCGCCGCGGCGAATATGAGCACAACGAGCTACCTGATCTTTAGCCTGGTCTGTGTGACTTCGATCTCTTCACGCCCGTGGTTAAAATAAAAAAGGTCCGCTTTTGCAGACCTTTCTTTAGTTGCGGGAGCAAGACTCGAACTTGCGACCTTTGGGTTATGAGCCCAACGAGCTACCAACTGCTCCA
>CAZIBY010000005.1:0-56129 GCA_964537475.1 uncultured Chitinophagaceae bacterium
TCACACCCAGTGTCAGCGTCACGATGCTATCGCAGCCGCTCGCTGCTGTGAAGGTGTGGGTATAGGTACCGGCTGCCGTGTAGCTATTACCTCCCCATGTATAAGTGCTGCCTGAGCAGATGGAGGCGGTAGCGACGCTTGTCACCGGCTGGGTCACACTCAGCGTCAGCGTCACGATGCTATCGCAGCCGCTCACTGCCGCGAAGGTGTGGGTATAGGTACCGGCTGCCGTGTAGCTATTACCTCCCCATGTATAAGTGCTGCCTGAGCAGATGGAGGCGGTAGCGGCGCTGGTCACAGGTTGGGTCACCGTGAGCGTCAGATAGATAATGCTATCCTGGCCCTGTTGTGCAGTGAGCGTGTCTATATACGAACCGACACTCGCATAGCTATGCACACCTACAGTGTAGGTGGCACCCGCACAGATATTTTCTGTAAGGTAAGTGGTGACAGGTGGCACTATCTGCTGCACAGTGAGGTATAGCGTCACTATGCTATCACAACCGCTAACTGAGGTCAGTGTGGCTGTGTAAACTCCCCCGGCGTTGTATTGCTGCCCGCCCAGTGTCACAGACTGTCCTACCGAGATCGTGTCATACCATGCAGTGCTGTAGGTCGGTGCTACATAGAGGTCCAGATAGGCAGTACTGTCACAGCCTCCTGCGCTGCCTCCTGCCATCAGGTAGTTATAGACACCTGTTTGCGTGTAGGTAGTGCCGTTCCATGTCACAGCGCTGTTATTGCAGATCGTATCATAGGTATAGCTGGTGACTCCTGCTATAGAGGAGTATATGGAGAAACTACCCGTGACCGGTGTGATACAACTGCCCAGGCCGCTCAGAACATAGTTATACGTATCTGCACTATAGTTGTACTCTGTGCTGGATTGGTAGGCGCTCGAGGAGCTGATACCCGTTTGCGAGCTGGTGTTGACTCCTGTGATATCCAGGGACCAGGTAGGATTGATGCAGGACAGGTTACTCATATTAGCTACTGTATAGGAGAAGGTACCATCACCTGCGCCGCAGCTCTCAGGAGTCGTATTGTCAATTGTGATGCTGTAGTCGTCCTGTACATAGTTTACATCCACATAAAAATTGCCTATGCACCCTGCGGCATCAACTACCTCCACCAGATAGGATGTGGCGAGTGCATTCCCATTGCAGGCTGGCGTGCCGACCACAAACGAATAGAACATATAAGGACCGGCACCACCGGATACATTCATTGCGTTGTAATCAGGCTCTGTGGCACAACCATCTCCGAAAGTCTGGTCAGACAGATTGCCGGCTGTGAGAGGGGGCAGTACAGTCAGGTAGAGATTAGCTGTACTATCACAGCCGGTACTACTGCCACCTGTGAGGGTGATGGTATAAAGGCCACTTTGTGAATAGATATTGCCATCTGCAGGCCAGTAGAAGGAAGCTCCATCACATATCGTATCGTATTCATTTGATATGGCCCTGGCACCACCAGAGCCTATGGTAAAGGTACCCTGCACGGGATTGGCGCATACTCCCAGCCCACTTAAATAATAGTTATAAGTACCTGCAGGCAGGTTATAGTCGGTATTCGAATAAATGCCATATATCCACGTGCTACCATTGAAGCCATTAGGGCCGTTGTAATTAAAGTAGACGCTGCCTCCGCACTGCTGCATATCTACGTTGATCACAGAAAAACTCATCGTACCATTCCCCGCGCCGGGGCAGGTTTCATCAGTCGTGTTATCTATAGAAGCGATGTAGTTATCCTGTATATAGTCCATATTTACAGAAAACTCTGCGGAACAGCCTGACCCGTCAGTCACGTATACGGTATACGGCGTCACCAGCGCATTACCCACACACGTTGAGGTCTGTGCGACGGAATAATAAGAATAATTACCATCTCCTCCCGTCACGCCCAGAGCACTATAATCCGGGTAGTTGTAATAGCAGCCATAACCCTGAGTTTGATCTGAGAGGTTCCAGGCCATTAGTGGGTTGTATTCGTTTACTGTGAGATAGACTGTCGTATCACACGGATTCACTGCGGGTATCGTGTTGAATCCCGGGTAGTAGTCTATACCTTTGTATGTATATGGTGTACCCGGACAGACATCTACATCCAGATAGACATCAGCAGGCGCCATGGGGGGATTTACGGTATAGGTCTCACTCTGTATACATCCATAGTTGATCTCATAAGTGATAGAAACATATGAACTCGAAGTGCAATACCCAACACCCTGACAATACACGGATACTGTGTAGTCGCCGGCACTCAATCCATAGTTGTCATATCCTAACGTGCCATTATCCCAGTTGTAGTTATACGGCAGGCATGGATCCTCTCCATAAGCGCTAAGCAATATGGATCCATCAGCCTGAGGGTCACATGTAGGATCAGTGATAGTGGGCACCAGCGTAAGGGGGGTATTTTCGGGCAGCAGGATCGTATCCGTCAGGTATGGATACCCCATGATACTCCAGGAGATGATGTAGTTCCCTCCCGCTAGTCCTGCTACCAGATCGCTACCCAGCAGATTTCCATTGATATCATAGATATAGTTGTATAGGTAAAGCGAATCACATGGATCCGGCGGATTCTGCATGATGGCTCCCTGTGTCACTCTTATCACACCATCAGCACTACCCGGACAGGCAGGAGTCAGGTAATATAATGTCTGATAATCTGCCGCCATCAACTGTTGAGAAAGCTTCGAATCAGAGCCGGGACAGCCATTACCATCTACGACTTCATAGTTGTATCTGGTGTATGTACTGCCTGAGTCAATATTGAGATTGAATAAATAGTTGCCACTGCCACCTACCCACCCTGACCGGAAGTAGGAATCGAAAGAATCTGTAGCACAGTGGTAGCCTACTGTCAGCGTAGGTAGATAATCATATATGAACACACCATCACAATCAGATAGTAACATGATGATGCTATTGCCACCACCGCCGCCGGCACCATTATTTCCATTGTTTCCATTATTGCCATCATCTCCATCCGGTCCGCGCCCGGCCACGGCTCCGCCACAGTTTACCCCTCCGGGACCTGTCCCATTCTGCCCTCCGGGTCCGCCTGATCCGCCGCGTCCGCCCGATCCGCGTGTCCCACCTAGTGCCAGACAGGAGTTTCCGGTATAGGTGCTATCATTGTGAAACACGAAAGCCAGGATCACTCCTGCACCACCACCACCACCGCCGTCGCCTCCATTGCCTCCCGCTGCACCGCGGCCACCGCCACCGGTGCCACCCGAGCCGCATGGACCCAGACCTGGACCGCCATTGCCTCCGGCCTGTCCAGTATCTCCCGGTGTGCCATTGGCTCCGTTTCCACCTATCGCATAAAAGTGCAGTGAAGAATCAGGCAGGGCCAGATGGCCCGTCACATATACTATGATACCGCCACCGCTACCGCCTTGTCCACCTATACCGCCATTGCCTCCATGGCCTCCTGCAGTACCGGGCCCTGCGGTACCGCCACCGCCACCGCCACCGCCGCGGCCCCCCTTGCCACCGCCACCGGAGCGGCCGGCGCCTCCCATCATCAGCTTACTTAGTGCTATGCCCAGGGCAGGTGTAGATATATTGCGCGCAGTATCTGTATAGACCCGCGTAGCACAGCCCGGGCAATGCGCATAATGGATAGTATCTCCGGCTGTACCATATTGGCCAAACATGCCGCCGTCACCTCCACCACCTACACCTGACCCTATCACTAGTGCAGAGTCTCCTCCATCCTGTCCTATAGCGCCACCCGCCCCACCGGCGCCGCCTGTGCCATACACACCGGCAGGCGCTACACTTTTGGGTAGAAAGCCCAGGTAAGACACGTCGCAACTGCCGCCCGGATCCAGTTTAAATGTATCCTTTACCATAAAGGTGAGCACGCCGCCCGTGCTGTCATTCCATGGCGCAGCAGTGAGCACACCTGTAGATCGTATATATAGAGACTGGTATTGAGGCGCCTTTATGATCTGGATCTTCGCGCCGCCTGCAGTGTCAAACGTTTTGTAAATATTAGAAAGATAGCAGGGATTGCCGCCTACGCGTACCGTATCCCACTGCCATACGCCAGAGTCCCTGCCCGTCATTTGCAGCAGTAATACCCGGTCTCTGGTCTGCGGTATATAGGGACCGTTGGTCCATACCACGTTGCCGGACACTGCCTTGACCTTCGCATAGCTATTGATGATACGAGTGGTAGTGACTGTATCACGGCCATCGCTGCCATTGCTTTTAAACTGATACTGCTGCGCGATGATGTGCACAGGAGCGAAAACACACAAGCATAGAATAAGAGATAAAAGTCCTGGGTAGGTGGTAGCTTTCATGTGGATTGGGTTTCGGCGATCAGAATTTTCATAGTTTCTAAACCAAATTACTGATGTTTTTTGGTTAAAAGCGTATTCCATGTTAAATATTTTCGTAATTGGTATATTTATTGCACCAAATCACTATCATGAAAAATACCATCACACTCATTTGCCTGCTCACGCTAGTATTGACGGGCTTTTCGCAGGGTTTGACCCGCGATGGATTTGTAGAAGTACTGGGCAAAAAAATAGACGGACCGGAGGTGCAGCAGTTCTTTTCCTCCTATCATATCAAAAATGTAACAGGCAATAAATACGCCTCGGTAGAAAACGGTATAGACCTCGAGACCAAAGGCGACAGCGTGAGCCAGGTCAATGTCTACCGCAATAGCCCTGTATATGGCAGCTACAAAGGCAAACTATCCAAAGACCTCCAGTTTGGTATGACGCCGGCGCAGGTCAAAGCTAAACTCGGCAAGCCTACCACTACCTATACCAACTCCGGCTATGCAGAATATCACTATCCCGGCTATGTGATCACCTGCTGGTATGAGCAGGGGGTACTCTCTGAGCTGAGCTACTCGCCAAAATCTGAATAACCCGTCGCCACTGATGAGCGAGGAGAAACTGAAAGGACTACGCTTCTATTGGGAAGTGCTGCGCAATACCTGGATATTGTTTCGCAGGCATGATACGGCTACGCTCGGCGCAGCGCTGTCATACTATATGCTTTTCTCCATCGTGCCAGTCATCATAGTAGTGATCACTGCTGTGGGCGTGATACTCGGTCCACAAGCCGTGAATGGTGAGCTGCATACCTATCTCAGCGACTTTCTCGGTAGTCGCGGCGCGCATCAGATAGAGCGCATCATCTCAAAGATGTACGACCCTGATAAAAGCGGTCTGGCTGCTATCGTGGCAGGTGTGGTACTGCTCATAGGATCTACCAGCGTCTTCCGCCAGCTGCGCAAGTCCCTCAACTCCATCTGGGAGGTCAAACCACAGGCGCGCAAGGCGGTCGTAGCTTATATCCTCAATCATGTTTTCTCCCTGGGTATCATCATCTGTATCGCACTGCTGCTGCTCATCACGCTGGTGATCAATGCTGCCGTCTCTGCCCTCACTGACAGGCTCGCCGAGACCTTCTCACTGCTCTCCGTATGGATCGTGGTCATAGTTAATCAGAGCCTGTCGCTCGCTGCGGCTACGGCACTGTTTGCATTTGTATATAAGTACCTCTCAGATGCACGCCTGCACTGGAGCGATATCTGGGAGGGAGCATTTTTCACAGCTATACTCTTCACCATCGGCAAGCATCTGATCGCCGTATACATTGGCATCTCTCACATGGCCACTACCTACGGCGCTGCCGGCAGTGCTGTATTGATACTGATCTGGGTGTTTTACTCTTCTCAGCTGGTCTTCTTTGGCGCGCAGTTCACGCGGGCACTGGCTACACAGAGGGGATACTCACTCGACCCGCAACTCATGAAGCCCGACATCGAGGGCAAGCAACTGGCGAAGGAAAGTGCCAGTACCACTGCATCACCATCCTGACACTATTTCTTCCTTTTCTCCTTGCTGGACTTTGCTATCGGATTGTAGTCCAGGCAGAGCTGCACCCAGTAGTCAAACTGCTTCTTCGTCCTGAAGCCCTCCGGCGCTACGTAGACATAACCTTTCATCGGTGTCTTGCCCTTCATCATCGGGCTGGTATCGTCACGCTCCAGCAGCTCCTCTGTCAATGCCGGATCGATGCGGCACATCAGGCTGTCATGGCTCACATTGATACACATCTTCCCATCCACCATAAAGGCGATGCCTGAGAACATCTCTTTCTCCGTCACATCAGGCAGGTCTGCCAGTACTTCGCGTATGCGGTCAGCGAGGTCATGATCGTATGCCATTGCTTTTTCTTTACAAGCAAGATAAGGAGAACCGCCAAGAACGCGGAGAACCCAAAGAAATATCTACTGTTGTTATCTTTTAGCTGGTGTTGGAGTTTTATGCAATACCGTCAACAACGGCATAGCCCATATAATCCGTATTCCCCTCTGCGTCTCCGCGCCTCTGCGGTTAAAATCATTTCGCGTTTTCGCGCTTTTGCGGTAAACAAAAAAAGCCCCGCCAAAAGGCAGGGCTTCTCTATACTTTGCAAATTAAAGATTACAGCTTCGCTGCGATCTCTACCTGCTCGAATGCTTCGATATTGTCGCCCACCTGGATATCTGAGAAATCCTTGATCTGGAGGCCGCACTCCATGCCGCTGGTAGCTTCCTTCGCGTCGTCTTTGAAGCGCTTCAGGCCGCTGAGCTGGCCCGTGTGGATCACGATGCCATCGCGTATGAGGCGCACCTTGCTGCCGCGCAGGATCTTGCCATCGCGTACGAAGCAGCCTGCGATAGTACCTACCTTTGATACGTTGAAGACTTCCTTCACGTCCAGGTTGCCTATGATCTTCTCTTCTATCTTCGGCTCCATCAGGCCCTCCATCGCGCTCTTCACGTCGTTGATAGCCTGGTAGATCACAGAGTACAGCTTGATCTCGATATTCTCCGTCTCTGCGATCTTCTTCGCATTCTGAGACGGGCGCACGTTAAAGCCGAGGATGATCGCATCTGCTGCGGTAGCCAGGTTGACATCAGACTCTGATATCTGGCCCACACCCTTATGTATAATACGTACCTGTATCTCTTCGGTAGAGAGCTTGAGGAGTGAGTCACCGAGGGCCTCCACAGAGCCATCCACGTCACCCTTGATGATGAGGTTGAGCTCCTTAAAGTTGCCCAGTGCCAGACGGCGGCCGATCTCATCCAGCGTGATGTGCTTCTTGGTACGGATACCGGTCTCACGGATCAGCTGTGCACGCTTGGTAGCGAGGTCCTTGGCATCCTGCTCGGAGGCAAATACCTTGAAGATCTCACCCGCCTGTGGCGCACCGTTCAGGCCGAGTACCTGCACCGGTGTAGATGGGCCGGCAGCATCTATGCGCTCGCCCTTGTGGTCAAACATCGCCTTGATACGGCCATAGTATGGACCGCACACGATGATATCGCCCTTATTCAGCGTACCGCTCTGTACCAGCAGCGTGGCAGTATAGCCACGGCCCTTGTCGAGGGTCGCTTCTATGATGGTACCTGTACCACCCTTGTGGTCATTAGCTTTCAGGTCTAGGAGGTCAGACTCTATGAGGATCTTATCCAGCAGCAGGTCTACATTCAGACCCTTCTTGGCAGATATTTCCTGGCTCTGGAATTTGCCACCCCACTCTTCTACGAGGATATTCATCTGTGAGAGTTGCTCACGGATTTTCTCAGAGTTGGCACCTTCTTTATCTATCTTATTGAAGGCAAAGATCATCGGTACGCCCGCCGCCTGTGCGTGGTTGATGGCCTCCTTGGTCTGTGGCATCACCGCGTCATCCGCAGCGATCACGATCACGGCCAGGTCAGTCACCTTGGCACCACGTGCACGCATCGCGGTGAAGGCCTCGTGGCCCGGCGTATCGAGGAAGGTAATATCCCTATTGCCCGCCGTGGTCACCTGATAGGCACCTATGTGCTGGGTGATACCTCCGGCCTCCTTCGCCTGTACATTCGCCTTACGGATAAAGTCGAGGAGCGATGTCTTACCGTGGTCTACGTGGCCCATGATGGTCACGATAGGCGCACGCGGAGTGAGATCCTCCGGCTTGTCTGCTTCTTCCTCTTCAAAGGCCGTCTGGTCTTCGATAGATTGGAACTCTACTTCAAATCCATTTTCACCCGCTACGAGCTCTATGATCTCCGCATCGAGGCGCTGGTTGATAGACACCATGATACCGAGCTGCATACATGTCTGGATGATCTTGACGGCAGGGATATTCATGAGGCTGGCCAGCTCGGCAGCGGTCATAAACTCCGTCACCTTCAGCTTGCTATTTTCCTGATTTGCCCTCTCGGCCTCCATACGCTCTTGTATGGCTTCGCGCTTGTCACGGCGGAATTTAGAGCGGTCACTCTTAGAGGTCATGTTCTGGATCTTGGACATCGTAGCCCTGATCTTTTCCTCTATCTCCTTCTCTGATATTTCTACTACCTGGTTAGGGTCGCGCGGGCCGCGATCACCCGGGCGGCGGTCACCACCACGGCCTCCCGGGCCATGTCCGCCACGGTTATCCCCGCCGGGTCCGCCACCTTGCACCGGTGTGCGCTTCGGCTTCTCTATACGTTTGCGTACACGCTTTTCGCCGTTAGGGCCGGTATCTTCTTTGCGCTTTTGTGGCAGCTCAGACTTGTCCGGCTTCAGCTCTATCTTGCCCATGATCTTAGGGCCCTCGAGTGTCACCGTTTTGCGCTGGATAAAGTTCTCATCCGGCACTTCTTCTGCCGGCTTTTCCACCACTGCAGGTTTCTCCTCTACTACCGGCTGCTCAGCTACAGGAGCTGGTTCCTCTACCTTTGGCTCTTCGGCCTTCTTGGTAGTTTTCTTTGGCTTGGTCAGGTCTACCTTGCCTACTATCTTAGGGCCATCGAGCTTAGGCGCTTCCGCCTCAAACTTGTCCACGGCAGGTTCTTCTGCCTTGGCAGGAGCCGGCGTAGCCTCTTTCTCTTTGGATACCAGGTTGGATTTGATCTGGACGATCTTCTCGTCCTCCTGCTTGCGCGCAGCCGTGATAGGTATCTCCTCTTTCAGCTCGAGGGTCTCCTTCTTAGGCTTCTCTACCATCTTGGTATTGTCAGCCTGCGCTTTGATAGCCTTGTCTTTGTTAAAGGCCTTCTCCAGCGCCATCACCATCTCTACGGTGAGCTTGGCACTGGGGTTATTTTCTACGGTAAAACCACTTTTGCGCAGCTCCTCTACGATGTGGTCTTTGCCCACATTGTAGGTGGTAGCCGCGGCACCTAATCTGATCGCTTTGATCTCTGACATTTACTCTATTTAGATAATTTAAATTTCAAGCACTGACTAAAAGAACACATATACATACTACCTCCCAGTAAACCCGTAGGGCAGTTTACTTTTTGCAAAACTATAGAAATGAGGCAATATGTATATGTGAGATGGATTACATCTTAATATTCAATTGTTGTTGTTTGAAATTGCCTCATTATCTAAATAGCTTATGCTTCTTCACCGGCATCACCTGCGGCCTCCGTCTCTGCCGCTGCCGGCGCAGATGGTTTAGCCTCGGCTACTTCCTCTCCTTCATTTTCAAATTCCGTCTTGAGGATGCGGATGATATCGTCTATCATCTCCTCCTCCAGGTCGGTACGGCGCACCAGCTCCTCGCGGCTCAGGTTCAGCACGCTACGTGCTGTGTCGCAGCCGATCCTCTTCAGGTCGTCTATCATCCACTGATCGATCTCATCTGAGAACTCGTCCAGATCGATATCAAAGTCTGCTTCTTCTTCTTCACCACCCTCACGGTATACATCTATCTCAAAACCTACCAGACGGGAGGCCAGCTTGATATTTACACCACGCTTGCCTATGGCCAGTGATATCTGGTCCGGATCGAGGTAGGCAGAGATGCGCTTCTTGTCCTGGTTGATATCTATAGAGATGATCTTGGCCGGAGCCAGCGCACGCTGCACCATCAGCTGCAGGTTATTGGTATGATTGAGGATGTCTATGTTCTCGTTGCGCAGCTCGCGTACGATACCGTGGATACGGCTACCCTTCACACCTACGCAGGCGCCTACAGGGTCTATGCGGTCGTCAAAAGACTCCACTACTACCTTCGCCTTCTCACCCGGCTCGCGCACGATATTCTTGATCACGATCAGGCCGTCAAATATCTCCGGTACCTCCTGCTCCAGCAGTTTTGCCAGGAAGGCAGTATCCGTACGGCTCAGTATGATGACCGGGCTATTATTACGCAGGTCTACACGCTTTACTACCGCGCGTACAGTCTCACCCTTCTTGTAGAAGTCGGTCTTGATCTGCTCAGACTTTGGCAGGAGCAGTTCGTTGCCTTCCTCGTCCAGCAGTAATATCTCTTTCTTCCATACCTGATATACCTCCGCGCTGATGATATCACCTATACGGTCTTTGTACTTCTTATATGTTTCGTCCTTCTCCAGGTCCAGGATGCGGCTCACCAGTGTCTGGCGGGCAGCGAGCACCGAGCGGCGGCCAAAGCTCTCCAGCTCGATCTTCTCATATGTCTCCTCACCTATCTCAAAGTCATCCTGTATCTTCTGCGCCTCAGACAGGGAGATCTGTGTGTACGGCGTCTCTACCTCACCATCCTCCACGATGGTACGGCGCTGCCAGATCTCGAGGTCACCCTTGTCAGTATTCACGATGATGTCAAAGTTGTCCGTCTCGCCATACTTCTTTTTCAGGAGCGTGCGAAAGACATCCTCCAGCACCTTCATCATGGTCGGGCGGTCTATGTTCTTTAGCTGCTTAAACTCGCTAAACGAGTCGATCAGATCTAAACTATTCATTGCTTTATCTGTTTTATGATAATTATTATAATTCAACCTCACCCCAACCCCTCTCCGAAAGAGGAGCCAACAGCCATTAGGCTATTTCCACTCTATTTTGATCAGCGCCTTCTTGATCTCACTATACTTCAGCTCAAACTCTTTTGGCGCTTCTACTTTCTCTTCCGGCTGGTTCTTAGGCCCCTTCTTTTTCTTCTTCACCTCAGCTACGATCGGCAGCAGCGTGATCTTTTCATCATCCGCCCTGACCAACTGTGCCTCCACCTCGGTGCCGTCCGTCTTGACTATCTCCAGCGTGCGGCCTATGCGCTTCTTGTACTGGCGCGGCACCTTGAGCGGATTGCTCATGCCCGGGCTGGACACATCCAGCATATAGTCGTCAGATACCAGGCCGCTGCCATCCAGGTTCTTCTCGAGAAAGCGGGAGATATCGGCACACTGGCTGATCGTGATACCATTATCGCCATCGGCATATACCTCTACCTTGCTCTTGCCCGACAGTTTGATATCCGTCAGGTAGAGGCCCATCTCGTCGAGCAGCGGTTTCAGCCACTCTTGTATCTTCTCTTTCAGCTCCATTTTGTACAGACAATAAAAGAGGGGACTCTCGTCCCCTCTCACTTTTCGTGCTGCAAATATACACAATATATTTAGGAAACAAAAGAAAAATCCAGCCACCCCAATCAGGTGCCAGCCACCCCTAAAACACGCAAATGGCTGAAATTCCCCCTTCTAAGGGGGTGGCCGCAGGCCGGGGGATTTGAGCCAGCAGCGTGAAAGCCGATAGCATCACGATTCCGTCTCTAGCTAAGCCCCCGCCGTTGTTGGTCAGTGACTAATTACGGCGTAGATTTGCTTCCGAAAACAGAAATGGGTGAACATATTCTTGCACATTTATCACCATAATTAAAATGGAACCAAAAACCAAAGATTTGTTAGATGAAATGATCCAATACATGGATACATGGGAGCCTGGTACGTATCTGAAAAGCGCATCCCAATCAATGGAACCTATAGAAATTGCTTATGCTTTAGGCGTAATTCTTTCTTGGCAGATTGATATAACTTTAAATTTAGAGAAGCCTGAAAAGATTACAGTTAATAGTTATAATTCTTCTCAGCTAGAAGCTTTACTTAAGCAATCCCCTGAGTTAAACAAACTATTTGAAATTAAAGAGGGTTTTCTATTATGGTCTAAAATAAACACAGATAGTCGGCGAGAGTTTTCCGAGTATATCAGCAATAATTACGATGAAAACATAAAAAGAACATACAGAGTTGACGAGAAAAAAGAAGGGCCATATAGCTGCTGATATATTGATAACGGACATAATAATTGGCATTGTAACCCGCACTAGTCCGCGTTTCCAACGCGGATTCGAACCCCTAGCGTTTATAACGCGTCAAATTAAAACCTCCCCCCCTCCGTTGCTGGTCGCTTGACCTGCAACAAAGTAAAGCTCAAAACTCGTTCGCAAATTGTATTAGAACCCTCTCCTTCGGAGAGGGCAGGGTGAGGTGCTACTTTATAAACCCCGCTATCCTCCCCACATTCCACACATTCATAAACCACGGGCTATACTTATTGCGCCTGGCCTCTTCCTCCTCGCGGTGCCACAGGTGCAGGTTGCTCGCCAGCCAGAGATAGCCAAAGTGGTACGATGTGTGGTCCCAGCGCTTCGCCGCTATCAGCTCCAGCGGATAGCGGTAGTGCTGCTGCCGGCGGTTCACGATTTCTTGCGCCTTGGCGCGCGTAGCCGTAGCCTGCACCAGCAGGCTATCTCCGGCGAACTTCTGATGCTTCAGCTTCGCCTCACGCCTTGCCAGGATGTAGCTCAGCGTGTAGTACCTATGCCAGCCGCGCAGCCCCGTGATCTCGATCCCATCGCGCAGCTCCTGAGAGATAGAGTCTGGATCGGTGCCCAGCTGCGCCACGATCCTCTCCGAACCCTCAGCAAAGGCTTTCAGCTGCGGCAGTATGCGGCTACGAACGGCCGTTAGTACTGAGTCGTTGGCTTTGCGCAGCAGGTACTTGTAGGACCACTGCGGGCGCGGCTCGTATTCATTGTTCAGCGCTTTCAGGCCTATCTCATCGGTGATGGTCATGGCCGTCATCCACTTCATCAGAGTGCTGTCCTTCAGGTATTGCTGCTGCAGTTTCAGCGCTTCGTTCACGCGGCCCTCATTGGCCCAGCTCGTGGTCTCGCGCACGTACATGGTTGGCTCGCGCTTCTGCTCGTGGCCATTGTAAGTGTACTGCCAGCTCCACCGCGCTATGCTCCAGTCAAAGAGCCAGTAGCCCCACTCCCAGCCCGAGCTGAAGGTGATGTGCCCCGGCACGTTGTACTTCACGCAGGTGTCTATGTCACTCAGGCGCGCCGAGAGGTACGGCAGCAGCGTGAGCGGTATCGAGTTGTCAAAGGTGACCCAGTAGGCCGACTCCGGGTAGTACCAGGTCTCGCGCTGCTTCATCTGGTCCAGCAGAAACCGGAACTGGTGCCGCTGGTTCTTATTCTCATACACCGGCGCATTGGCCTCCGTCATATCGTAGAACATGACCGTGTGCGACAGCACCCCGCGCTCCCTGTCCAGCGCCTGGCTGGCGGAGTCCCACTGAAAGGCCTTGCGCTTATCGCCCATCTCATTCTCATGGCGCACCACGTGCTGGCGGCCCATCAGTTTTGCATGACTATGGTCGCGCAGGTACTCGATCACATGCAGGCGCAGCGCCTCTTTCTTTTTCTTATTACCGGCTATGAACTCCGCCGTAGAGAACTCCATATTAAACACATCCCAGTGGGCCTGCAGCAGCCAGGCCAGGTTCTTTTCTATCTGCTTGCTCTTATTGCCGGGGCCGCCATATAGCTGGAAGGTCTTCTGCTGTATCATGTGCAGCGAGAGGTCAGCTGCCATGATCAGCCCGCGGCTGTGCCCATAGTCTACGAATGCCTTTGCATGCTTGATCCACACATCGCGGTCTACATCATTCAGCAGGCAAAACTCAAAATACGTCTGCCCGTTGCGCACCAGCCAGTCCAGGTATTCCTTCACATCCTCCAGCGCGTGGGGCTGCGTGCCGTCCATGAGCTGCTCGGTCAGCTCTATGGGGTGCTCCGTATGCAGGTGAAATCCCTTCTTATCAAACAGCGCATGCCCGCTAAAGGTCATCTCATTCTCCGCCTGCCAGCCTTTCTCCAGGTGCGGGATGATGGTCCTGCGCGGATGGTAAAACTTAAAACCCAGGTGCTCCTGTAGCAGCCCATAGATACCAAAGCTCACGCCCTGCCAGCTCGTGGCGCTCAGCTCATACACCACATGCGGTCCACCCGGTTTGATCTTCCAGGTGTAGTCATGCGATGGATAGTTGCGATAAGGGAAGGTCGCTTTCTCCGCAAAGCGGTTGAGCTTATTCGCCTCGCTCGCCTTGATCTCGGGCAGCACGATCTGTACACGGGCATGGTTGTCATTCAGTGTCACCTCACAGCCGCAGGCCTGACCTATGAGCTGCTGCGCATCTCGGATAGTAAGCGCTGTGATAGAGCTATCCAGCACGCTACGTGGCGCGATGATGGAAACGGTAGGCCCAGCCGCAACAACTGAAACAAAAGCGATCAAAAGAGAGAAAATGGCAATGGTCTTTTTCATAGCGTACAATATAGAGCAGAATTTACAGATGGTGGAATGACGGCCCCGGACATATTGACCAAGGTCATACCGCGACCTAACATTGGTCATGAGCTGACTATATACGCCCGGCTACATTTGTTCTGTCAAACAGCTACTGACTGCCTCTGACAGAGCTACCCCAAGGGTCCTCAAGGTATCGTCATTGTTTGACTCAGGCTAGAACAGGAGGCTTCCCTATGGGAGTGGGGAAGAAATAATCAGCCTGATATTGAAGAACCGGGTTTTAGTAGGGCGGCCGCAAACGGGAGTTAAAGCGGCCGCTTTTATTTTTTATAGCCTCCTTCAAAACTCCCACGCCACCAATCCACGCACTTCCTCCACAGAGAGCGGCGTGATAGTATCCAGTGTCGCGTCGCCTTTATATTTCTTTACCAGCCATGCCAGCGCCGGTGCGATCCAGGCCTTGCTCGTCTCATCCAGTGCATCGCACAGCAGGGATATCTGATACAGCGAGGTGATATTTTCAAAGAAAGGTTTAGCGCTCGCCTCCATTTCATCCTGAGATAGTGTACGCAGCTTTTCGCCAAAGGCGGTCAGCTTCTGCAGTTCTTCTTTCAGGAAAGTGCCGTATTCAGCATCCTTCGCCGCACTGCGTGTGATCTCCATCGCTACAGCGCGCAGGCCCTCAGACTTCGCCAGCGCGCGCAGCATATCCAGGATGATGATATTGCCGCTGCCCTCCCAGATAGGCAGCACCATCATATCGCGCATCAGCTTTGGCATCACGCCGTCCTCTATATAGCCTATGCCGCCCATCAGCTCCATGCTCTCGCGGCAGATGTAGACACCCTTCTCAGCAGACCACTTCTTCGCCATCGGGTTAATGATGCGGAAGAGCTGCGCCTCATGCTCATCACCATGGTCAGCCATATCCAGCGCCTTGATAGCGCGCCATGTCAGGTAGAAATTTGCCACATTCAGCGCACCCAGTTCGGTGAGCTTCGTGCGGATCAGTGCATGCTCTATCGCCACTTTGCCAAAGGTTTTGCGCGTGCTGATGTACTGGTATGCTTCTATCAGTGCACGGCGCGAGGTAGAGAGCGCCGCAAGTGAATTATAAAGACGCGAGAGATTAACCATCTCGATCATCACCTTAAATCCTTCAAACTCCGGCCCTACCATCGTACCTACTGTATTTGTCAGCGTGGTCTCGCCGCTCGCCATGCTGCGCACGCCGAGCTTCTCCTTGATACGGATCAGGTCCAGCGGGTTGCGCGTGCCATCAGCGAGGTGTTTCTCTACGAGGAAGATCGACAGGCCCTTGGTGCCTTTCACATCCGAGTCTGTCCGTGCCAGTGCGAAGATCAGGTCCGCATTCGCATTGCTGCAAAACCACTTCTCACCATTCAGGTGATATGTCTTTCCCTCTTCATGTGTAGCGGTCGTGATACTCGCACCCACATCCGAGCCACCGGTCTTCTCCGTCAGGTACATGGCACCGGTGAAAAGCTCCTTGTCATCATTGGTCCAGATATGTGGCAGCAGGCGTGCTTTGTCTTCCTCATCACAGAAAATATCTATCAGCCGCGCCACGCCATCAGTCATGCATAGCGGGCAGTACTGCCCTGCTTCACTCATAGCGTAAAGGTAACCGCTGGAGAAGCCGAGGCGGTGCCCTTCCTTACCAAACTTAGCGCGCAGGGATGGTTCCCACTTCACGCGAAACATCTCTGACTTCACCGCCACCTTCATCAGCTCCCAGTAGGCAGGGTGAAACCTGATCTCATTGATATTCTCACCAAAGAAGTTGCGCTTTATCAGCTCGGGGCCGTTATGATCTGCCAGCAGTGAGAGTTCATTCATCGGACCTGCAGCCTCCGTGCCGGTGTAGTTCCACTTATCCTCCATATATGCCTGTGCCTCCTTGGTCACCTGCGTGCGTAGATAGTGGCGCAGGATGGCATCACTCTGATAGAAATTAGTACTGGGCGTGAAGGCCGTCGTGAGCACATAGTTCTTCTCCTTTGGGTAGCGCACCGTCTTGGTCGTGGTCTGCATGATCTTTGATGATTGAGCTACTAAGATAGCGAATAACGGCGAGGCCTGCTACGCAGAAAAACAAAGGCCGGGCAACCCTTTTGTATCTTACACCGTTATCAGAATGTACCTGATTGTATCTCAACTAAAACCACTGACCATGACCAGAACATTCTTCCTCGCCGCTATGATGGTGCTCACACGCCTGCTCCCGGCCCAGGTGATACCCAATGCCGATTTCGAGCAATGGGACAATCAGCCCGTCCCACTCCTGTGGGAGACCAATAGCCGCCCGCTCACTACGCCGGCCTATGACCCATACGTGGTCAAAAGAGACACCGTGCGCTACTCCGGCAGCTACGCTGCTGATTTGTATGCCAACAATGCTTTTAAAGCTTATGCCAAAACTACCTTCGCGGTCAATACACATCCGGCCGCTTTATCACTCTATTACACGCTATCTTTTGCGCCGTGCGTCAATGATCCCGGCTATCAGCAGCAGGATACCGCCTCGGTCCTTATCGAGCTACTCCGGAATGGCGCTACGGTAGATCAGGGCTACTGGCAGAGTACGGCCAGCAGCTTCACCTACTCACGCCTGATAGTCCCGCTCTCTCAGCAGGCCAATACATTTGACTCGTGCCGCGTCACCCTCGTGGGTGGCCGCGTCAATGGCGGCTGCGGCTTTGTGGCCGCACCTACCGAGTTTCGTGTAGATCATCTGGAGCTGCTAGATAGTGTTGCCGTGGGCTGTACTGATACAGGTGTCGTCGTTGCCGGCGTGGAGTGCTCTCTTATCAGTGACTTTGCCACAGGCACGCTGCTGCATCCATGCACCATGCCTGCCGGCACTTCACTGCATGTGGGCGATACTGTGACCTATAGCTATAGCCTCAGCAGCTGTGTCTCTATCTGCATGCAGGGCACCGATGTGGCAGTCTCCAGCTATCAGGTCCTGACAGTCGGCCAGATACCTGCGCAGCCATGTCATGCCTACTTTAGCTGGAGCAAAGACATAGACTCTGTCACCTTTTATAATCAATCCCACGCTGATAGCGTGACCAGCTACTCCTGGAGTTTCGGTGACGGCAGCACCTCCGCTACCACCTCTCCTGCGCATGTATACGCGCGTGACACTATCTATATCGTCTGCCTGCACATGACAGGGCTGGACTACGGCGGTAGTCCCTGTAGCGACACCTACTGCGATACGATATTTATCACGCATGATTGCATAGACTCTACGCTGCTCTGCCCTGTGCCACCGGGAGCATTGTGCTGCGACCTATCTCCTCCTGATACCGTCTGCGGCTGCGATAGCGTCACATATTACAATGCCTGCTACGCAGCCCGTATAGGTGGAGTAGCGCGCTACTATCACGGACCCTGCGTCAGCACACACACCGGTATAGATGACCCCGCAGAGGCAGTATATGCCATCACGCTCGCACCCGTGCCTGCGGGAGATCAGGTAGTACTTACCTATCAGATCCGCAGCAGCGCCACTACCACCATCCGCATCCTGAGTGCCATCGGGCAGGAGCTACGCACCATAGACCCCGGTGCCACAGATGCAGGACGCCACCACGCGCAGATAAACCTGACAGGTCTCAGCGCAGGCATCTATCTGCTGGAGATCAAAAGCGGCGCCACCACAAAAGTCAAACGCTTCGTAAAGGAATAGTTCTAGTCAGTCCAAAGAGATTCATCCAACCTCTTCCTAAGAGAAAAGCCCAATTTAAAGTAGACCTGACAACCGCTCATAGTAACACTCTCTACTTTGATTGAATGCTGTATGTTTCTAAAGTCCCCTTTGGGGATTTAGGGGCCAAATACTTATCATTATGGTATGGCAACACATGCAGGAGAACAAGCGCTGAAGCTCGCCCATTCCTTTACCCGCTCGGAGGAGACAGGGCACTATGACGTCATCATCATCGGCTCCGGCCTCGGCGGCCTCACCACTGCCGCCATACTGGCTAAAGCCGGCAAGAAGGTGCTCGTACTGGAGAAGCACGGTACTATAGGAGGCTTCACGCAGACCTTCACGCGCAAGGGCTACGAGTGGGATGCCGGAGTGCACTACGTAGGCGAGGTCAATAAGAAGTTCTCCATCCTGCGCGACATCTTTGACTACGTGAGCGAAGGGCAACTGAAGTGGGCCGAGATGGACGAGGTCTACGACGAGATCATCATCGGCGACAAGCACTATCCCTATCGCAAAGGCAAAGAAAACCTCAAGGCAGACCTGATCAAATGGTTCCCACAGGAGGAGCCAGCTATACACAAATACTTTGAGCTGATCAGCCAGGTGGCCCTCGGCCAGCGCAGCTACTATACAGACCGCGTTTTCAGCCGCTGGATGGGTAGGGTGATGGGCCTTTGGACACGGAGGAAGTTTCTGAAACTCTCAGATAAGACGACACTCGAGGTACTGCAAAGCCTCACTAAGAATAAGGACCTCATAGCAGTGCTCTCCGGTCAGTACGGCGACTATGGCATGGGGCCCAGGGACAGTAGCTTTGCCATGCATGCCACGCTCACGCGCCACTACTTTGAGGGCGGCTGCTACCCGGTGGGCGGCGCTTCGTCCTTTGCCAAGACCATCGGCAAGGTGATCCTGGACAATGGAGGCAAAATGTACATCCGCGCAGGAGTGAAAGAAGTCATCATACGCGAGGGCCGCGCAGTAGGCGTGCTCATGGAGGATGGCCGCTCTATCTATGGCGATGCGATAGTGAGCGGTGCAGGTGCGTTGAACACCTACAAGAACCTCATACCTAAAGCCGAACTGGAGCGCTATGGCATGGCGCGTGACCTGCCGCAGCTCGATAGCTCCACCGCACACATATGCCTCTACATCGGTATCAAAGAAAGCCCGGAGGCGCTCGGCCTCGGCAGTACTAATCTGTGGCTCTATCCGCACAATGATCATGACCGCGCCCTGAGTGATTTTATGAAAGACAAGAACGCACCGTTCCCGGTCGTCTATATCTCTTTCCCATCAGCCAAAGACCCGAAGTGGAATGAGGCCTTCCCCGGCCGCTCTGTGGTGGAGATCATCTCCTGTGTGCCATATGAGTGGTTTAGCCGGTGGGAGGGCGAGCGCTGGCAAAAGCGCGGCGAAGAATACGAAGGCTACAAAGAAGAACTCTCTCAGCGCCTCCTGTCATACCTCTACGAGCAGCGCCCGCAGCTCCGTGGCAAAATAGACTACTACGAGCTATCGACTCCGCTTTCTACGAAGTACTTTACCAGCTATGAGAAAGGCGAGATCTACGGCCTGAATCATGGCCCTAATAGGTTCCGTATGGACTTCCTCCGCGCCCGCACCCCTATCCGCGGCCTCTACCTCACCGGCCAGGACATCGTCACCGTCGGCATCGGCGGCGCATTGTTTTCAGGTGTGCTGACAGCGTCCGCTTTGCTGAAGAAGAATATGGTGAAGGAGCTAATGAAGAAATGAAGACTATGATTTGTGTGATCTGTATGATTAAAAGGAATATAGCATCGCACAAAACAATCCAATCTTTTGCGTCTTCGCGCCTTTGCGTGAAGTAACATGCATTCATATTTGCGTCAAGTTTTAGCGCTTTCGCGTTTTCGCGAGCCAAGGATTTTTGCATTCCTTGATTACTTCGCGCCTTTGCGTGAAAACCCATTTGAATTTCCTCTCCGCCTCTGCAGTAAAAAACTTTTGACACCGCACTTCTCGATATAATGTATTGGCTGTTAAAGCCCTCTCCTTCGGAGAGGGTTTGGGAGAGGTGCTACAATCATCTCTAGTCTGCGTTTATGATACGGATTCCATACACCCGCGTTTGTGACGCGATTATTGCGCATTCATTCTTCGCGTCTTCGTGCCTCTGCGTGAAAACCAATTTGAATTCCCTCTCCGCCTCTGAGGTAAAAAACTTTTTACACGCACATTCTCGATAAATGTATTGGGCTGTTAAAGCCCTCTCCTTCGGAGAGGGTTTGGGAGAGGTCCTACAATCTCAGGAAAAAT
This sequence comes from uncultured Chitinophagaceae bacterium, assembly GCA_964537475.1. GTDB lineage: Bacteria > Bacteroidota > Bacteroidia > Chitinophagales > LD1 > UBA1941. Next base: position 20,417 of record CAZIBY010000005.1, read on the forward strand.
CCGCTATCAAAGAGCACCGCCTCCGCACCATCAGGCGGCGAACCCAAATGCCAGCTCATAGGCATGGTGAGCTGCGCCTCAGGGTGCCTTACATTATACTGCGCTACCTTCCGCTCATTAAATTCCTTCAGGAGTTTGGCCTGCTGGGCGCGGCGCGCCTCTGAGGCAGCCAGCTCGTCTGCCGGTGCCTCCATATCCTCGCGGCGCTCCTCCTCCATGCGGCGGTCCTGTTCTGTGCGCTGCTGTTGCTGCTCCTCCGGCGTGTCATATTCCCGCCCCCATTGGTAGTGGTGCGTCAGCGCAAAAAGCCCTACCCGTGCCGGTATCTTGCCCAGCGCAGTATTCTGAAAGAGCCGTACTTCAAAAAGCTGGAGGATCCGCTTCATCAGCGTGATGATACGCGCATCGCTGCGCCATTTGCGCCGCCAGTAGGCCCAGAGATCATTGTAGAGTCCGGCCTGGTTTAGCGCGTGCCCCAGGTACAGGCATTCATAGTTTAGTGCATAGGTATGCACCTCATTCAGTGCAGCGATCGTTTTTTCATACGTCCATCGCTCGGCGTATTTGTTGCCATTCTCAGCAGCCATAGGTTGTAGATTTTACGTTTAAAATAGACTACAAATAAAGCAAATATTAGCCACATATAAAAATAGTAGCATCGGGATATTTACCCACAAAACCCAATGATAGCAAGGCCTCCGGGATACCCGATCAGTATCAGCAGGTTAGATAGGGGTGTTATGACTACCCTTATGAAAAACATTGAAGATCAGATCGAAACACAAAAAACTAACAATCGTTAGGACAATCGCCTGGATCTGGCCGAGCACGCCAAACCCGCACTACCACTATATCTCCATAGTCGAAAAACTTGCCGCACTGTACTCTGCTGATACGTCCTCGGGACTGCCCTAGGCGTCCATCAGCTTGTTATAGACCTTCATCCAGCGGTCAGGGAGTTCATCCTTGCAGGCCATCTCATAGTCACTATAGGAGCAGGGCACCATCTGGTGGCGGGCGTATTTCTTGCGGTCGCCGTAGGGTAGCTCCATCCACCAGCGCTCGGTCACTTTGCTCTTCCAGAAGATCAGCTCATGATCATACTGCTCAAACTTGACGGTGAACTTCAGGAACTGGTCCATATTGGCAGGCATGTCTCCCTTGCGGCTGTAGTAGCCTTCTACAAAGTACCAGAGCATCTGTGCGATGAGCTGCGCTGTCTGGCCATGATTGTCATAGTGCGGGTTGTACTCTGAGATGCTGATAGAGGTGAGCTTGTCACTCAGCCCGGCATAGCGGGTGATCTGGCAGAGCTCCTCTCCATTAAAGCCATTCGGCGAGGCGCTCACATGGCCCGGTGCATCTGCCATACGGATCGAGCTGATGTCTATGCTCAGCATATCTGCATCACGCAGGATCGGTTCTACCTCACTGATATGCTGGCGCACCATGCCCAGGCGCAGGCAGTCAAAGTTCAGCGACTCGAGCATGTCTACGGTCTTCGGATCATTCAGGTAGGTCTGATAGCCGAGATGCGAGTAGTTGAAGAGATAGTTAGGGCTATGAGACAAGATAGGCATGAGATAACTCGAAGCATCCATTTCGCCATTAGGCTCCTCCATGTCTATGCGCTCATCTATGATCACCATATTAATCAGGGTATATAGCTCCTGATAGCCGAGGTACTGACCAAATGTCATGTCATGAGTGCCGCCTATAATGATCGGTATGACCTTTGATGTAAGTAGCTGCAGCATGACTGCTGCCAGACCAAAGTAAGTATCTTTCAGAGTAGCGCCGGTCTTGATCTCACCGAGGTCTACGATGCGCACCGGCTTTTCAGCTACCGGTGTGTACAGGCGGTATAGCTCCCGGCGGATATTGACATGACCGTCTTCTACCCCACGGTTGGCCGCATGGCCGCGGTTCTCAGACACAGATAGGATGGCAAGATCATAGCCGTCTATGTCCATCGTCTTGCCTTCATAAAAGTCTATGCTGCTGCCCAGCTGTGCCGTGCGCCAGGTAGTATCGCCAAAGACCTTCTCCCGGTCCAGCGGCTGGAGGAATTCATAAAACATCCGTGCAGTTTATGCTGCTGAAAGTACGGGTAATCAGCGGGCCGGCAGAGAGGTGATTTTCACCTATACACAAAGGGGTGTACTAGATTGGGGGCAGGTTGCTTTTACTACACGGAGAGCACAAAGGAATCACAGAGTTAAAGCATAATAGCTTTATGCCGATATCAAAAATCATTGCATTCCCTCTGTGTTTAACTCCGTGCCCTCTGTGTAGTAGCACTTAAAAGTTAGCCGCGAAGAGCAACTCCAGGTTGGTGTTCTTGATGTTAAAGAGCTTAGATAGATGCTCGTTGGTCAGGTTGCCGTTGTAGATGTAGATGCCATTGCGGATGCCTCCATCTTCAAAGATCAGCCCCTTGATACCACCCAGGTCACCGCAGTGCAGGAGGATAGGCATGAGAATATTGGAGATGGCATAGGAGGCAGTACGTGATACGCGGGAGGCTATATTGGGCACGCAGTAGTGCGTCACACCATAGTTCTTGAATGTAGGATGTGAGTGCGATGTCACATGGCTCGTCTCAAAGCAGCCGCCCTGGTCTATGCTCACATCTACGATCATAGAGCCGGACTTCATCTGAGAGACCATATCCTCTGTCACGATCACCTGAGAGCGGCCCTTCTTGGAGTGGATGGCACCGATAGCCACGTCAGCGTGGCGCAGCTCCTGATAGAGTATCTCCGGAGAGATGATAGAGGTGAAGACGCGCTGCCCTATACGTTCCTGTAGGCGCTGTAGTTTGTACACATTATTGTCAAAGACGGAGACCACCGCACCGAGGCCGATAGCGGCACGTGCAGCAGAGGTGCCTACAGCACCGGCACCGAGGATGACCACCTTGGCCGGAGGCACACCGGATACGCCCCCCAGCAGGATACCCGTACCATCGTGCGCATTGCTCAGGTACTCGGCGGCTATGAGGATGGACGAGTTGCCTGCTATCTCGCTCATGGAGCGAACGAACGGGAAGAAGCCCGCTTCGTCCTTGGTGTACTCAAATGCTAGGGCAGTCACCTTTTTATCGATCAGACGCGTCAGGTACTCGCGCTTCATGGTAGGGAGATGGATAGGCGAGATGAGGGTCTGGTTCATCTGCATGAGGGTGATCTCATCCAGCTGTGGCGGGGCTATCTTGATGATCACATCCGCCTTGAAGACTTCCTCACGGCTGCTGGTGATCTCGGCACCTGCCTCTGAGTAGTCTGTATCGAGAAAGTGGGACTCCAGGCCGGCATTGCTCTCTATGATCACCCGGTGGCCATTGGCTACCAGCGTGCGGACCGCCTCAGGCGTGAGGCCTATACGGTGCTCCTGAAAGCTCCACTCCTTGGGCATACCGATGTAGAGCTTGCTGGTCTTGCTCTCTACCATCACCGGAGACTCCATAGGCTCCAGGCCCAGTTTGCTGACTATCCCTTCAAATTTGTTGCTGCTTGTCATTCTTTTGAGACATGAGATGTGAGACCGGAGACATGCGATAACCCATGAGCAAGAGCTACAATTTGCATTGTCCCTTATCTCATGCCTATCGCCTCAAGTCTCTCTAAAGATACTGATATTTCTTTCATATTCCGATAGGGAAGATATGTGGATAGTGATAAACTCACCCTCGCGCAGGAGCGGCTCTATGAGCTGCGGCCACTCTATGAGGCAGTAGTCGCCACCCAGCAGGTAGTCCTCTATACCTATGTCCAGCGCCTCCTCTATATCGCGCAGGCGGTACAGGTCGAGGTGGTAGATCTTGGTAGGTTGGCCGGATATCGAATACTCATTGACCAGTGCATAAGTCGGGCTGGAGAGGTCGTCAGTGGTGCCCAGCTGCTGGCAGATGGCCTTGATCAGGGTCGTCTTGCCGGCACCCATCTCGCCTATGAATAGCCACACCCGGATATCGCCCGCCTGCCCGCGCACCCACTCAGCCGCCCGGGCTATGTCATCGACCCCATATGAAAAAGAAAGCTCCTGCATTGCAGGAGCTAATCTAGTGTGTTTTATGATTGACAGTGCCAGTGGCTGGAGCTTTGTTGTATTGCCCCTCGTCACCCGGCCTCCGTCCTTCGTCCCTATTTGAGCGGATAGCCATCTAGTAGTGATACGTTGCTTTTCTTTTTGAGGCGCTCCAGGCACCGCTCCTTGATCTGGCGTACGCGCTCACGGGTCAGGCTGAGCTTCTCGCCTATCTCCTCGAGGGTATGCGTATCATTGCCATCCAGGCCAAAGTAGAGCTTGATGATCTCCTGCTCGCGCTGGTCCAGCGTGGCCAGCATATTCTTCAGCATGCTCTCTACAGAGTTGCGCATCATCTCGTCCTCTGGGGCCAGGTGGCTGTCATCGTGCAGCGTATCGCCAAACGACAGGTCGCCATCCTCGCCCATGCCCATATCGGTAGAGACGGTAGATACGATATTCTTGAGGTAGTCATTGATATCTTCTTCGGTGAGGCCGGTCTTCTTCATCACCTCCTCTATAGACGGGTCCTGCTGGTACTCCTGCTCCAGCATCTGAAAGGCACGGTTGATCTTAGAGAAATGCTGCGCTTTACCCGTAGGGATGCGGATGATCTTAGACTGCTCTATGATAGCCTGCGCCATGGCCTGGCGGATCCACCACACACCGTAGGAGATGAACTTGAATCCCTTGGTCTCGTCAAACTTTTGTGCAGCGCGGATCAGGCCGAGATTGCCCTCATTGATGAGGTCATTCAGGCTGAGGCCCTGCCCCTGGTATTGCTTGGCTACGGATACTACAAAGCGGAGATTGGCCTGCACCAGCTTGTCCAGTGCATCCATATCACCCTCGCGGATCTGGCGGGCCAGAGCGGCCTCTTCCTCCGCAGTGAGGAGTTCCTTTTTAGATATCTCCATCAGGTAGCGGTCTACTGATTCGCTATCCTTCTGGGCGACGTTATTGGTTAGTCTAAGTTGCTTCATCGGGGGCCGTGTTTTCCCTTTTTTACGGCAAAGGCGCGGGGAAGGTTACAGACCTCACCCATCTGTCCGCCGCAGCGGACATGTTCCAGGGAGAGGGACGATTCAATTTACTGTAAATCAGTCTTTTAATCACAAATAAATAGCTGTATTGTATTTGTCATGTCGCAGGCTTGCGCAGCTTGCCAGAGACATCTTGTACTGTAGAATCCCACTCATATAGCCAACAGCAGTAATACAAGATGCCTTTATAAGCTTCGCAAATGACGGCATGACATAGGTGGGGGATGGGAGTAATCAAACGCCCTCACTGAGATTCTGCATTAGGGCCTGGAGCTTGTCTTTCTTGAGGATCTTCTGACCGGTACGGCCGCTAGCTATGAGTCGCTTGCCTACATAGGCGGCAAAGGTGCAACCTACTACATTCTTATGCAGCTCGTCTATCACGGCCTCGTAGACCACGGTCTCACCTACCAGGGCCGGCGCGTGGTGGTCTACCTGCACGAAGGTGCCGATGCCCTCCTCGTCCGGCTCTATCATCTCCAGCACAAAGAGCCTGCCCGCCCACTCGGCATCCCGCGCGATGGCAAAGGTGGCGTACACCTCATGTACCACACCCGACTCAAAGGCCGCGATGTCATCCCGCGTGATGACTTTCTCATAGCTCATCTCGCTGCCGGGGGAGAAGATCTGCTTCATTGCTGTTTGTGCTTTGAGGCAAAGATATAGATTGAAATATAGTGTGCGGATGGTCGTCTTAAATAAGAACTCATAGTTTGCAACCTCAACCTACCACAAGCGCGTCATTCCGACGCCTTTCTTCTATATCAAAAATAATCGCGACAAGGCGGAAGGAATCCCAAACCTCACCTGGTTGACGTTCAAACAATATTTTAATTTATATCTATCAATTATTAAATTTATCCAATTAGCAACCTAATCCGTAAAAGATTTTCACTCACACTCTTAACCTATATTAATGCTCTTTGTTCCTATAATTATTTCTGTTGTTGCCTTCTGCATCGCTATTGGCTGCGGTTATTATACTTTTTTTAATCAACCTAGTAAGCTCAAGCGCTTAAATAAACAAATACAGGAGCAGTCTGCTCTTAAGTCCTCCCTGGAAGTGAATATTCATAAGCAATATTCTGAAAAAACCGAACTAGACAACGACTTAAAGAAAACTAATTCCGCATTATCAGAAGCCCAACAAGAATTTAAAACTGTATCAACTTTGATAATGGAAAGCAAAGCCAAATTTGACTCGTTAGAAAAAGATAGTCGGCAAATTTTACAAGGTATTGCTGAGGCAAATATTGAAATTGCGCATTTGAACTACAGCATTCAATCTTTAACCGAAAAAACAAGTGTAACGCAAAATGAGCTTTCCAAATTATCAAAACAGAAAGTTGAGTTATCAAAAGAGGTTCTATCGATTGAAAATCAAATGTCTTTATTAAAAAAGGAACAAGTTGAATTAGTAGAGCGTAAGGCAGATCTTGAAAATGAAAACTCTCACTTATCTCTCGAGATCGCCAAAAAAAAAATTTCTTACGGGACCAACGTGATGAAATACCAAGATGAACAGGGTGATATTAGAGGCATAAAGTACATTGGCTATAAGCCTTCAAACAGTTTCAGCAATCATACCTATCCTCTTGTATCAATGCCGAAGGAAAATTCTGTAATCAAATTTCCAAGAAAAGGGCGGTTAGGAACTCGTGGTTTCAAAGAACCTTCTTTTGAAGAAGACCTGAAAACGTTTTTTTATCGTCAACGCAATTTAGAACTTCATAATGATCGCTTTCTTTTGGTTTCTAATAAAACTAGACCTTACGAACCCGATTTTACAATTATAGATGAGAAAGATGGACTTAATTTATTCATTGACATTGAAATCGATGAACCTTATGATGGAATAGGTAGAATTGCTACGCATACTTTAGGTAGCGATAACTATCGCAATCAATATTTCAATAATCGAGGCTGGGTGATCATTCGCTTTTCAGAAAGGCAAGTACATGAGAATGCGAAGGGCTGTTGCAGATTCATAGCAGAAGTTATTAAAAGCCTAAACAGCAAGTTTGTAATACCGCAAGAACTACAAAATGCACCTATCGTTTTAGAAGAGTCTTTATGGGATAAAGTTCAAGCTGAGAAATGGCAGAAAGATATGTTTCGTGAAAAATATCTAGGTCTTTATCCAAACGGCTTTACTGCTAATCAAAAGACCATAGTAGATTCAGATAATCTTTTTCAAAATAGCACTGAAAAAGACGTAGAAGAAAAGGTGTCATCAACGCCTTTTGCAACACAGCCAATCAAGGGGACAATCAATGAGATAAATAAGCACCATAGGGATAATAGGATTAAATTCTTACCCGAGCCTCATATCTATTTGATAGATGACAACCCTAAAACTATTTCGGCAAGTACACTAGTCAAGAAATTTTTTCCTGATTTTGACAGTAGATATTGGTCTGAGTATAAGGCTCAACAACAGGGACGTTTGGCTAAAGATTTAATAGATGAATGGGAAATAAACAGACAGCAAGCAGCAACTTTAGGAACTGCGCTACATTCAGATATTGAACGCTTTTTTGACAGTGATAAACAGCTTGTTCCCAATAACAAAAAGGAGTTTAGGCTGTTTCTAAATTTCTATGAGGAGCACTTGAAAAATTTTAAGCTTTATAGAACTGAATGGAAAATCTTTGACGACCTCTTGTATGTTGCTGGCACTGCTGATATGATCTTTAAAAAGCAGGATGGGACCTATGCAATTTATGATTGGAAAAGAAGTAAGGATATCAAAACATCCAATCGCTTCAATAATGGAATAGGAGTCTGTAGTGATTTTTCGGATTGCAACTACAATCATTATAGTCTCCAATTAAATATTTATAAAAAGATTTTAGAAGAACACTATTCAAAACCAGTATCGGAAATGCACTTTGTGCAATTACATCCTAATTTTGATACCTATAATATTTTTACAGTTCCTGATCTAGGAATGAAGGTAAATCAAATGTTTGAGGCAACGTTGGCTTAAAATATTCTCAAATTACCACCCTGATAATCAACGTCAAACAAAATATTTCACCGCCCCCCTTGCACAAATCAAAGTTGCAACATACTTTTGTGACTGATTAGTCAGTTTATATATGGCACCGGTCAAGACAACTACGGACAAGAGTACAGAGAAGCGCAAGGCCATCATGGATGCCTGCCTCGACCTGTTTTGTGAGAAATGCTACCAGGACACCTCTACGGCGAGCATCTCTCAAAAGGCGGGCGTGGCCACAGGGACGCTCTTCCTCTACTTTGAGAATAAGGAGGAGCTCGTGAATGAGCTCTACCTGCAGTGCAAGGATGAACTGGCCAGCTACCTGGAGGACGGTGTATGGGAGCACACCACCTTCAAGGCGCAGCTGCGCCACGTCTGGGATCGCAACCTGGAGTGGAAGCAGCTAAATGAGCGCAAGCTACAGTTCATGGTACAGTTTTCGTCCTCGCCGACCATCACCAAGCTGACCAAGGAGAGAGCGATGAGCCGCCATACGGTGATTACAGAGATAGTGCGCAAGGCCCTCGATGCCGGAGAGGTGACCGCGAGCTCTGTAGAGCTGATGGCTGCTATGGTCTCAGGCTACTTTCACACGGCGGCCATGTACCTGCTCGGACAGCCGCAGAGCAAGAACTTTAAGAAGTGGTCTGAAGAGAGCTTCAACTTTCTCTGGAAAGGGATCAATTAATTTTTTTTCACCCATGGAGTGACTGATTGGTCATTCATTACCAAACCTTAAACAATACATGAAGTACATATTAACCCTATTCCTCACGCTCTCCGGCTGGCTGCTCTGGCCAGCGCTCAGTATGGCGCAGGTAGCAGATGACAGCACGCTGGCGAGCGGCACACTGGAGCATATCATCCAGTACACGCTGCACCACCAGCCTGCTATACAAAAGTCGGTGCTGGACGAGCAGATCACCCGCGCGCAGGTCAATACGCGCCTCGCAGACTGGGCACCAGCCATAGACTTCAACTATAATGTGCAGCACAACTTCCAGCTGCCTACCACCGTATTCATGGGTCAGGTCATACAGCTGGGCAATAAGAACACGAGCTACGGCCAGCTGATCTACAATCAGAATATCCTGAACGGCGACCTGCTCTACGCAGCCACTAGCGCCAAGAGTGCTAAACTGCTCAGCCGCCAGGTGACTGAGAACTACCGTATCAATGCGGTGGCCGATGTGAGCAAAGCCTTCTACGCTGTGCTGCTCGCGCGCCAGCAGATGGATGTAAACGATGCGGACATCACCCGCCTGGAGCGCAGTGTGAAGGACAGCAAGAGCCGCTATGACAATGGTATAGTAGACAAGACGGACTGGCAGCGCGCTACCATCGCACTGAACAATGCAAAAGCGCTGAAGCGCAGCAATGAAGAACAGTACAAAGCACGTATGCAGATGCTCAAGGCGATCATGGGCTATCCCACGGATGCGGTATTGGATGTGGTGTATGACAGCCTGCAGATGGAGAGTGAAGTGAGCTATGATGTAGCACGAAACCCAGACTACAATAACCGCATAGAGTACCAGAGCCTCCTGACACAGCGCAAGCTGATAGCAGCCAATGTGAGCCATGCCAAGAACTCCTTTGTGCCGACCATATCAGGCTATGCAGACTACAATGCTAACTTCCTGAATAACCAGTTCTCGGAGCTATACAAGCACAACTATCCCAGCAGCTACGCGGGCCTCACGCTGGCCTTTCCGCTGGTACACGGAGGCAAGCGTATCATGGCTGTGCGCCAGGCCAAGTGGCAGCTGCGCAAGACCGACTGGGACCTGACCGACCTGCGCAATAATATCAGCGCCGAGTATGCCCAGGCAGAGGCGGCCTACCTGAGCAGCCTGGCCAACTATACTGCGCTGCACGAAAACCTGGACCTGGCCCAGCAGGTGTACCACACCATAGACCTGCAGTACCGCTCCGGTGTCAAGACCTACCTGGAGGTGGTGAACGCAGAGAGTGACCTGCGCGCCGCCCATATCAACTACTACAACGCGCTGTACCAGGTTCTCTCCGGCAAGATAGACCTGCTGCGCGCCTCCGGCCAATTAAAATTCTAACCCACTAAAACCAGTATATAAACATGAGACACCATCTATATAACATGATACAGGCGATCATCCTGATCGCGATCCTTTCCTTCGTCCTGTCACTGATGTCGGCCTGCAATACCAAGGGCCAGCAAGGTGGCTGGGACCCCAATGCTCCCGTGGCAGTGACCACGGCACCCGTGAAACTACAAGCTGCCTCCTACACAGAGACCTATCCCGGCACTGTAGTAGCGCTCAACCAAGTAGAGCTGCGGGCGCAGGTGAGCGGCTTTGTGACAGCCATCTACTTCAAGGACGGCGACCATGTGCGGAAGGGCCAGCAGCTCTATAGCATAGATGCACAGCTCTACGCAGCCAACTATGAGCAGGCCCAGGCCAATGTGAATGTGCAGGAGACCAACCTGCTCAAAGCACAGCAAGATGCAGAGCGCTATCACAACCTGGCCAAAGAAGATGCGATAGCCCAGCAGCAAGTGGACTACGCTGATGCTGCCCTCGCTGCCGCGAAGAAGCAGGTAGAAGCTGCCAAAGCAGCCGTACGCGGCGTACAGACCAGTGTGAAGTATACGACCATCACTGCTCCCTTTGATGGTACGATAGGCATCTCGCAGGTCAAGGTAGGCGCAGCGGTTACAGCCGGTGTCACCCTGCTGAATACGGTCTCTACTGATGACCCTATGGCGGTAGACTTCTCGGTAGACCAGAAGGAGATCTATCGCTTCGCCAGGCTGGAGCAGACAGCTAAGGCAGGTGATACAACATTCTCTATTGCCTTTGGCAAGACGGATGTATATCCGCATCATGGCCGCATCAGCCTGCTGGACCGCGCCGTAGACCCTCAGACCGGCACGCTGAAGGTACGGCTGGAGTTTCCTAATAAAGAAAGGCTGCTGCGTGCAGGTATGAACTGTGACGTGCTGGTGGGCAATGCCTCTACAGCGCCGGTAGTGCTGATACCGTACAAGGCTGTGACCGAGCAGCTGGGCGAGTTCTTCGTCTACGTAGCTGACGGCGGCAAGGCCTCACAGCGCAAGGTACACCTGGGTGCACAGGTAGGCACAGACGTGATCGTAAAAGACGGACTGAAAGAAGGCGAGTCTATAGTGACAGAAGGTGTGCAGAAAGTACACGAAGGATCTGTACTACAGACCGGCGCCCCGGCAGCTCAAAGTGCACCAGCAAATAAAAAATAATTATAAGCCTCTCACTCAATTGGGTCTTCCCTCTCCCTCGGAGAGGGAAGATGTCCGCCGAGGCGGACAGATGGGTGAGGTTAAACCCAAAAAGAAAAACGAATGATCGCTGATATATTTATCAAAAGGCCCGTCACCTCTATGGTCATATCCATAGTGATCGTGGCGGTAGGCCTCATATCCCTTATCAACCTGCCGGTAGCGCAGTATCCTGACATCACACCGCCGGTGGTATCCATAGCGGGCAACTATACCGGTGCGGATGCCACCACTGTAGAGCAGACCACTACTACGGCCATAGAGACGCAGGTGAATGGATCGCCGGGTATGTCCTACATCTCCAGCACGAGTACGAGCGATGGCCGCTCCAATATCAGTGCTACCTTTGATGTAGGTACAAATATCGATATCGCAACGCTGGACGTACAGAACCGTGTCAGCGTAGCCGAACCTACTCTGCCGGATGCCGTGAAGCGCCTCGGCCTGACCACCCGCAAGCGTAACCCCTCTATCATGATGGTGGTAGCGCTCTTCTCGCCTAATGGTACGCACGATGCTACCTTCCTGGGCAACTACTGTAATATCTATATGAAAGATGCCCTCCTGCGCGTAAAAGGCGTGGGTGATATCCAGTCATTCGGTGATGACTTTGGTATGCGCATCTGGATGGACCCGGCAAAACTGGCCGCACTCAATATGACCGTAAATGATGTGCTCGGCTCACTGCAGGAGCAGAACCTGCAAGTGGCGGCGGGCTCTATAGGTGGCTCTCCGCAGCCGGCAGCGCAGGCATTTGAATACTCCGTCTTTACAAACAGCCGCCTCAACAAGGTGGATGAATTTGAAAAGATAATCGTCCGCTCCAATCCGCAAACGGGTGCCGTGACATACCTGAAGGATGTGGCACGCATCGAGCTAGGCAAATTTAACTATGGCAACCACGCCTATGTAAATGGAAAGGATGCAGCCTTCCTGCTCATATTCCAGGCGCCGGGAGCTAATGCACTACAGACCTACAAAGGTGTAAACAAGGCGGTAGAGCAAATGAAGAAGACCTTCCCTAAGGATGTAGACTACCTCGTACCATACGAGACAGTATCAGTGGTGAGTGCATCTATAGATGAGGTACTGCACACCTTCCTTGAGGCGCTGCTACTCGTGGTGATAGTGGTATTCCTCTTCCTGCAAAACTGGCGTGCTACGCTGATACCGTTATTAGCCATACCTGTATCGCTGATCGGAGCCTTTGCTTTCTTCATCCCGCTGGGTTTTTCTATCAATACGCTCACGCTCTTCGGTATGATCCTGGCCATCGGCATCGTGGTAGATGATGCGATCGTAGTGGTAGAGGCGGTGCAGCACTATATAGATGCGGAGGGGCTCTCGCCAAGAGAGGCTACGCATAAAGCCATGGAATCTATCTCCGGCCCGGTGATCGCTATCGCACTGATACTCGCCGCCGTGTTTGTGCCGGTAGGCTTCATACCGGGTATCGTAGGCCGCCTCTATCAGCAGTTTGCTATCACCATCGCTATCTCGGTGCTGATCTCGGCGTTTGTGGCACTGTCACTGACACCTGCGCTCTGTACACTGCTTTTGAAAGCGCATGACCCTGATAAGAAGAACTTCCTCGATCGTTTCTTTGATGCCTTCAATAACTGGTTTAACCGTGTGACGAATTCATACGGACGCGGCGTGGCCCTCTGGATCAGAAAGACACCATACGTACTAGTCATGATGATATGCCTTTTCGCCGGGCTGGCATTCCTTTTCAAATCAAAACCTACGGGCTTTATCCCTACAGAGGACCAGGGCTATATGTTCGTAGCCTATGAGATGGCAGAGGGCACCTCTATGGCGCGCAACATGGTAACGATACACAAGATGATAGACAGCCTGAAGACCATCCCTTCTATCAGGAACACAGGCGCTATCGCCGGCTTCAACGCTGTATCGCAATCAGCTAAGTCTAACTCAGGCACGATCTTCGTCCTCTTCAAACCGTGGGAAGACCGCAAAGGGAAGCAGGAGGAGCTCAACGCCATAGTGGGGCAGGTACAGGCCAAGCTTTCCTCTATCAAGGAGGCTAATACATTTGCCATCGCGCCTCCGGCCATACAGGGCCTCGGCAGCACGGGTGGTTTCACCTTTGAGCTGGAAAAGCGGGAGAGCACAGATGATATGAAGCAATTTGAGAAAGTCGGCAATGAGTTTCTCGGCGAGCTGCGCAAAAGACCTGAGATATCGCGCGCCTTCAGCTTTTACAATGCACGTACTCCGGGCTACCGCATAGATGTGGATCGTGACAAGGCCAAAAAGATGGGTGTAAGCGTGGCGGATGTATATGGTACGATGTCTACGCTGCTCGGCAGCTCCTACGTGAATGACTTTAATATCTACGGGCGTAACTTCCGTGTGATGGCACAGGCAGACTCTACCTATCGCGGAGACCTGGCTGAGCTGGGCAAATACTATGTGCGCAACAGCCAGGGCAATATGATACCGCTCAGCACGCTGACCACCGCCACTGTAGTGGAGCAGCCTGCCATGATCACGCACTATAACATCTATCCATCTATAGAGATCAACGGAGAACCGGGTGAAGGATACAGCTCCGGACAGGCGATAGCTGCACTGAAGGAAGTAGCAGATAAGACACTCCCGACAGGCTATAGCTATGAGTTCTCTGGCCTGAGCCGGGAGGAGATCTCTGCAGGCAGCAGCTCGATATACATCTTTGCGCTGTCACTTGGTTTTGTATTCCTCTTCCTGGCCGCACTGTATGAGAGCTGGGCCGTGCCTTTCTCAGTGATCTTTGCGGTGCCTATCGGCGCTTTCGGTTCGATCCTGACGCTGACCTTTCTGCCATCTCTGAGCAATAACGTCTATGCGCAGATCGGTCTCATCACACTCATCGGCCTTGCGGCCAAGAATGCGATCCTGATCGTGGAGTTTGCCAAGGAGCGTGTAGATGAAGGCCATGATATACTGGAGTCTACGCTCGAGGCAGTCAAGCTGCGTCTGCGTCCTATCGTGATGACCTCACTGGCCTTTATCTTTGGTGTACTGCCGCTGGCATTCGCCACAGGTGCAGGCGCAGAGGCGAGAAAGACCATCGGCTGGACCGTGTTTGGCGGTATGCTCACAGCTACTACACTCGCCATCTTTGTGGTACCGGTACTGTTTGTAGGCATCATGAAAATAGCTGGCCGCCGCAGGGAGGCTGTCTGATTTATTCACCGCACAGACTCAGAGAAATACATTATAGCTATTTGCGATTCAGAATAATAAAAGAGCCGCTCTTTATGAGAGTGGCTCTTTCGATTGTTTGCTTAGTATATTTTGATTCGTAGCTCTCTGCGTCTCTCCGCCTCTGCGGTAAAGCATTAATCGCTGGTCTTCTCAAAGCCAAAAGACCGCAGCGTCTGGTCATTGTTGCGCCAGTTTGGTTTGACCTTGACATAGAGGCCGAGGAAGACCTTTTTGCCTACGAACTCCTCTATAGCAAGGCGCGCCTCGGTGCCGACCTTATTGAGCGAGGAGCCGCCTTTGCCGATCACGATGTTCTTTTGAGACTCGCGCTCTACGAAGATGGTACAGCGGATGCGGTCCATATCATCGGCCTCCTTGTATTCCTCGCAAACCACCTGGCAGGAGTAGGGTATCTCCTTCTGATAGTTGAGAAAGATCTTCTCTCGCACGATCTCGGAGACGAAGTAGCGGATGTGGCGGTCCGTCAAGGAGTCCTTGTCATAGTAGGCCTCTGACTCGGGCAGGTTCTTGACTACAAACTCGATGAGCTTGTCTATGTTGGTGCCGTCCTTGGCAGAGATGGGTACGAAGTTGGCCATGGGCAGCTCCTGCTTCCAGCGCACCTGCCAGTCCTCCAGCTCACCCTCCCGGCACAGGTCTAGCTTATTGAAGACCACTACTACTGCCACTTTGGTCTGGCTGAGCTGGCTGATGAGGAAGGCCTGCTCGTCTATCTTCTGGTATTTGTCAGTGATGAGGAAGAGAACATCTGCGTCTTCAAAGCTCTGGTGCACGTAGGTATTCATGGTGCGGTGCAGCGCGTAGCCGGGTTGATTGACATAGCCCGGGGTATCGGAGAAAACGATCTGGTAGCCCGGCTCATTGACGATGCCGATGATACGGTGTCGTGTGGTCTGCGCCTTCGGCGAAATGATAGACAGCCGCTCCCCTACCAGCGCATTCATGAGGGTAGATTTGCCTACGTTTGGCAGCCCTACGATATTGACGAAACCTGCTTTATGCATGGGTGCAAGTTAGCAAAAGAGACCCAAGTGGCACGGCTATTGTTTTCGTACAGGTAGATCAAAATTGATATACCATGATACGCAAACTAAAATCGGGGCAATACCGCATCTATAGCCGCAAGGCAGATCCGAAGACGCACAAGCGTAAGAACCTGGGAACGTTTGATTCATTGGCAGCCGCCCAGAAGCATGAGCGGGAGATACAGTACTTTAAGCACCATTGATATATCAGGCCTTGGCCTCTTTCCCTCTGGGTCTCGTGTAGTTCGTCCCGGTATCTGTGTAGTCTACCAGGGAAACGAAAAGAGCTTCTAAACTGAGCAGGATCTTTTTTAAGCGTGGCATAACGATGAATAGAGTGATCAATGACCAAAGAAGCCACTAATATGGTGCCAGCTGATGTTTTCCCCACATGAGGAACTTTGACCGTGGGCAGTCAGATTAGTATATTATCACATTCAGATATATACTTATATCTCAGCTCTCTGTGGTGATTTTGCTATATTCACCGCATTATGGCACATACATATATCAAAGACCTAAGCAAGCATGAAGGGCAGCAAGTGACCCTGAAGGGATGGCTGTCGCAAAAGCGCGACTCCAAGACGATCGTATTTCTCGTGATGCGTGATGGCACCGGATTTCTCCAGTGCATTGTCGATATAAATAATGTAGGCGAAGAGGTATTTGAGACGGCTAAGAAGCTGACGCAAGAGAGCGCCTTTGAGGTGACAGGTACTGTGCGCCGGGATGAAAAACAATTTGGTGGCTATGAGCTGCAGGCATCCGCGCTGACTGTATACAGCCTGGCTACTGACTATCCTATCACGCCAAAGGATCATGGTGTAGAATTTCTGATGGATAACCGCCACCTGTGGCTACGCTCGCGCAGACAGTGGGCTATCATGCGTGTACGCAATACGATCATCTACTCTATCCATCAGTTCTTTCAGGAGCGTAGCTTTGTGCAGATGGATGCGCCGATCTTTACCGGCAACGCTGCAGAAGGTACTACTACACTGTTTGAGACAGATTTCTACGGTGACCCGGCCTATCTCTCCCAGTCAGGCCAGCTCTACGGTGAGGCCATGGCATTTGCACAAGGCTTGATCTATACATTCGGGCCTACTTTCCGCGCAGAGAAGTCTAAGACCCGCAGGCACCTGTCTGAGTTTTGGATGATAGAGCCGGAGATGGCATTTTATGATCTGGAGATGGACATGGACCTGATAGAAGACTTCGTGCGCTATGTAGTGACTCAGGTGCTGGACCAGAATAAACTGGAGATAGAAGTACTGGAGCGCGATACCACCTATCTGGAGCGGGTGCGCCAGCCATTTATCCGTATGAAGTACGAGCTGGCTGTAGACTATATACAGGGATTGAAAGACTATAACGGCAAGACCTCGATCCAGATACTGGAAGAAGATCTCAAGTCTATACAGGAAGCGGTAGCTGCCAAGCAGAAAGACATAGATGAGCGTGAGGCCAAGATAGCCGGCGGCACGCTGACCAAGGGTGAGCGCAACTTTACACAAAACAAGATAGATCAACTCAAAAACGAGATCAGCGAGCTGAATGAAAAGGCAGGCAACATACCGCAGTGGCTCAACAGCGCTAAGAACTTCAAGCGCGGTGATGACTTTGGCGGTAGCGATGAGACGGTGCTGACGCGCCTCTTTGGCCAGCCTATCATGGTGTACAACTGGCCCCGCGATGTGAAGGCATTCTACATGAAAGAAGATGAGAATGACCTGGGCTATGCCAAGGGAGTAGACCTGCTGGCACCGGAAGGCTACGGCGAGGTAGTAGGTGGCGGTGAGCGTGAGACCAACATCGAGAAGCTGATAGGCAAGATAGAGGAGCACAAGCTGCCGATGGACGTATTTGAGTGGTACCTGGACCTACGCCGCTATGGCAATGTGCCCCACTCAGGATTCGGCCTCGGCCTGGAGCGCCTCGTAGCGTGGATCTGCGGCCTGCAGCATATACGTGAGACTATCCCATTCCCGCGCTCATTTGGCGGCAAGCTAAAGCCATAAGCACCTCACCCATCTGCCCTGCCTACCGGCAGGCAGGCTTCGGCATCTTCCCTCCCCCAAGGAGAGGGAAGAATCCTATGGGATATATGGCTCTCTACATTTTGAGGAATTAGCTAATCTTCTCCATCAGCCACTCGTACTCGGCCGTGCCCGGATGGTTAGCCAGGGATTGTTTCAACTCTCGTAGCGCTGTCTTGCTGCGGCGGGGAGTTTGCGACAGCAGGTGTGTATATTCTACAAATGCGAGATAGCTCTTGCGCTCTGCTTCATCTATCTTTTTGCGGCGCTTGAGATTGGATTTGAAGTTGGCCAGATGCTGCTGCAGGGCCTCTTTGTCGCCCATCTCATAGTAGGTCTTGATGAGTAGTGCGGTAGCACCGAGTGCATACATCAGCTCATCGCTGCGCACCCCTTCCAGCAGTTGCAGCACATCCTTGTACCTGCCGCCAAAGAAGTACATCTTGGCCATATTGAAGGTGAGGACGTTCATCTTCTCCCCTGCTGTAGGCACGCGCTCTTTGTATACCTCTATGAGCTTCTCTGACCAGTTGGTATCTCTCAGCTGCACGCCCAGCGCCAGCAGGTTTGATATATCCCATGGAGAGAGCTCATTCTCATCATAGAGGAAATGACGGTCCAGTGCTATCTGGTAGAGCTCATAGACATCTTTCAGGCGGTTCATGCTCCCTTTATTGATGCGCCTGACGCAATAGTTGATAGCGAAGACATAGGCATCACGCAGGATCACCTCATCGAGCTCTCCCTGATGCTTCTTCAGCAGTCCTTTGAGCTTGTCAAAGTGCGGCTCGCCATCCGTGTCAGTGAGCATACGCAGGATCGTAGCATACACGGTAACTGGAGCTATCTCATCGTAGCGGCCTGATTCGGCCAGGTCCAGTGCCTCCTCCAGCAGTGCAGGCTCTTCGCCTTTCCTGTGCTTCTTATTGTGGTGTCGGGATGCGCAGGCGTAGCGGAGCTTATTGGTCAGGTAGAAAGTATCGAGCCGCTCCATGAGCTGTGCAGGAGTATCCAGTTCCTTGTACTCGGCCAGTGCTTTATGCAGATTGATCTCCGTATCTACAGCAAACTCCTTGAGGTAGTAGTCCGCACTGCGGTTAGATATATTGGACTGTATCTTGCGTGCCAGCGAGAGGTTGATATCAAAGAGCTTATTGAGCCGGCGAGCGTCTACAGCCTTGAGCAGGTCTGTCACGGCCTTCTCGGGCTTCTTATTGTACCCCTCGCTCTGGATAAAGGCCTGGATCATCCGGGTGAGATCCAGGAAAAGGCTGCGGTAGGTAGCAGTACTGAGGCGCGCGGTTTTGACGAGTAGCTTGATGACCTGTGTGGCGGTAGGCTTTTGGCCGTCACTGATCATGGGCAGGAGCACGTCGAGGAACTCGAGCAGCGGCCCTTTATTGCCCAGGTAGGAGCTGAATACGTAGTCGCGAAAGCGCACCAGCTCATCACGGGTGAATGAGCCGAGCGTCTTGAGTACTTTTTTCTCCTCTGCCGGTTTTGCTAATGCTTGCGCCATTTGTGAAAATGAATTTGCAAGATTACGGTTTTTTATTTCAACTGTTTTGCGGGCGTTGCAGGAAGCGTTGGAAATGACTATTATTACTCATACAAATCACATTATGAAAACAATACATACTATTTTTTTTGCGCTGTTCAGTTTTTCGGCATTTGCTCAGTTTAGCGACGTAGACATCCGCAGCAGCGGTCCCTATGAGCTAGGATGGAATGAAAGCTGGACCAAAACCCAGATGTATATCGCATCGGAAGATGCAGCACTGTGGGTCACTCCCCAGCCGAGCGGATTTCTGGATGTGACCTGTAACCCGAAAAAGGGGATACCTGTCAACCGGAATGTGAGCCTGCAAAAAGCCTTTGATGAGTTTAAATCTCCTGCGCGTGTGGAGCAGATAGATGACAAACTGTTTGTGTTTGCTAGTGTAGTGGAGAAGAAAGGTTTCTCGCTGATAGCCACAGAGCTGGATCTCACTACCGGCGGCCTGAAGGGTGAGCCCAAGACCATCGCCACATCAGACTACACGCCATCACTGGATAATGAGCGCGCCTATTTCTACGGATTTAGTCCTTCTCTGGATGAAAAAAAACTGATCGTGAGGTTTACCTACCATGACAAAGTGAAAATAGCCGGCAAGAAGTACACTAAGGAGGCCTACATGGTACTGGATAAAACACTGGCAAAAGAGTCAGAAGGCAGCATCCTGGTAGAAGAGCGTATAGATCGCTTTATGTTTGATTGGGCCTATGACTCGAAGAAAAACTTTTATGTCGTAGAGCAAAAAGTGGGAGGTACTAATACAGTCTGGCGCTGGAAGGCTGCAGAAGAAGCTAAGCCGACCCTCATAGATATCAAATCGGAAACGACAGAACCTATCACCGATCTAGTCCTGGGTGAAAACGCAGCGGGTGATGTAGAAGCACTTGCTTTCTCGCAAGGCCCGGGAGCGTTTGACGCAGTGCCACAACATATCAATACCTATAAAATATCGTCCGGTGCAGATGTGGCCTCAAAAAAAAGCTCGGCATTAAAATATACTCCGCAGAGCAATAAGACGATGGAAGACTTGAAGGACTATTGCAAAAAGCTCAAGATGTCGCCCACTAAGGATCCTATTAAACTAAAGGCCTATAAAGTAATCTACCTGGACAATGGAGATAAAATACTGATCGGAAGAATAAATCTCGGATTGGGTATCGAGCATGGTGATGTGATCAATATGGTGTCCGCCAGCGGAGAGGTAAAGTGGACAGTACCGATACTAAACGAAAGCCTGACCTACCACGACTATAACTGTATGGTAAGCAAGGAAGGAGTATATGTCATGTCTAAAGTGTACTCAGACGGCGTAGATCCCTTCAGCTACAAAACCACTGTAAAAGGAGCCAAGTATGACCTGGTGCTGACCAAAATATCATTTGACGGCAAGGAGGAAACTAAAAAACTGGTCACAGAGCAGGATGCCATACAGACGATCACCGGCCGTGATAAAGCACTGATAGGGACGACCTTTATAGATAAGGGCAAAACAAGAACCCGTCAGATGGTATCCGTATTGGCGAAATAAGAACCGGCCTCACTCCACTATAGGGTGGCGGTGAAATGGCTTGCTCTCATCAAAGAGCTTGCGATAGGTGACGTGTACTTTCATGATCTTGCCGCCGATGGTCTCGCAGGTATGGACCATCTTGGGATTGAAGTCGGCTATCCAGGTCAGCTCTATCCACTTCCAGCGGCCCTTGGGCCGCACCACTTTATCTGCTGCCATCACGATGCCAGCCTCTACGCCTTTGCGCTGATGCTTTGGCACCACGCCGAATACGATACCAAAGATGCGGTCATTGTGGCCAAAGGTCTTGTAGTAAAGGAACTTCAGCATGCCCCAGATATTGAGGTTGCCATGAATGTGCTTGAACCACTGATTGAGCTCAGGCAGCATGATGAACATGGCGACAGGCTCACCATTGTGATAGCCAAACCAGAGAAGGTAGTCCAGCATGACGGGCTTCATGCTATTCATGAGCTGAAGGCTCTGCTCCTTTGACATCTCGTGAAAGTTGTGAAAGTTGTGCCAGCCCTGATTGTAGATCATGCGGAAATCTTCGGCGTATTTCTCGAGGTTATTCTTCTTCGCATGCTCGAAGTGATAGCCCTGCCGCAGCAGGCGCTCATAGAAGACATTATACTTCTCAGGGCGGTCCATCTCTACCGGTAGCCCGAAAGACAACTGACGGAAATAATCCTTAAAGCCATAAGCCTCAAAGAAACCGATATAGTACTGCGGGTTGTAGTTCATCTGATAGGTGGGCTCTGTGAAACCCTCTACGAGCAGCCCCCAGAAGGCATTGCGCTCGCCAAAATTGACCGGGCCGTCCATGGCCTCCATGCCGCGCTCCTGCAGCCAGGCTTTGGCAGTATCAAACAGCTTGAAAGCGGCAGCCTGATCATTGATACACTCAAAGAAGCCACAACCACCCGTAGGCTGATCTTCAGTATAGGCATTATCCTTATTGATGAAAGCTGCTATGCGACCTATGACCGTGCCGCTGCCATCCGTAAGCAGCCAGCGGATACACTCGCCGTGCGTGAAGTACTTATTCTTCTTAGGGTCAAAGACCTTCTCTACATCCTGCCTCAGCGGCGCGATCCAGTTTGGGTCTCCCTGATTGATAGTGAAAGGAAGCTGATGGAATGCATCTACATCCGCACGGGTCTCTACTTTTCTGATCTGCATCTGATCTGCTTTGGGGCTGAAAAACTTAGCCACTGACGGGCTATCTCAAAGGTGCGGTAAGTTTATCAGTTAACAAAATATTAATGCCTCAGAGGAAGGTAACACCGAAGGTACCCATAGCCTCAAAGGCCCAGAAGCAATGATGCGCCTTACCGCCCTGTACGGTCAGTACATCACGATAGTCTACGAAGCAGCCTTTGATAGATGGCTCTATGAAAAACCAGCGGCCAAGATTGAGGCGCAGAGAGTTTTCCAGGCCAAACATATAGCCTGCCACGTGAAACTTATTATCCAGCCGCTGGCCAAAGAGCGTCACATCTGTCTTGGGTATCATCCAGCCCACACCGAGCTTGACCATATCATTCAGCCGGAAGCGGTGGCGGCGGCTCTTCCAGATCTCTAGGCTGCGTACGCCATTAATGAGGTAAAAGTTGGCACCATTGGTATGCTCGAAGTGCAGGAAGGTAGTGGGATCAAGCACCTTGTCACCGTTGACCGTCTGCCCATTGATCACGCCTTCCACATGTGCAGTGCGATAGTTGTCGACTATGTATTTAGTATGGTCAAAATTGAACTCAATGGCCCACTCGCGCTTTTTGTCAAAGAAGTAACCGATACGATATACATATTGCGGTACGGTGACTTGCGGGAAGATGGCATGCATATCAGGCCTGTCATGCGCGATAGCATTGGTCACTACAAAGTTATAGCTATTGCCATTGAAGGCACCTTTGAAGTAGATATCAGACGTAGAGTACCAGGCCTTGACATATCCCCAGCTGATATAGAAGCGATGAAAAGGTTTGATAGAGGCTGTGTCGCGCACATGGTGCGTAGCTGACATACTCAGTGCCGACACCATCAGTACCGAGAAAAGGAAAATTTTACGCTTCATAGTATGGCTTTTACTTGCCCCGGAATACTGCCTTACGTTTTTCTACAAATGCAGTGACGCCTTCCTTGTAGTCTTCGGTGCTGCCAGCTATCTCCTGGCTGTATGCCTCATACTGGAGCATCTCGCGGAGATTGGCCGTGAGGCCTTTATTCAGCATCTTCTTGATCATGGCCATAGACTTGGGCGCGGCTGTAGCGTAGCGATCAGTGTATGCCTTCACCGCTGCATCCAGATCCTCGGGAGCCACGAGTTTATTGATGATACCGAGATCAAAAGCCTCCTTTGCGGTGACCTTAGAGCCGAGGGTACAGAGCTCAAAAGCTTTATTGTATCCTATCAGGCCCGGCAGGAAAAATGAAGAGCCGGAATCCAGCACCAGGCCGATATTGGCGAAAGCCTGCACGAGTGAGGCCGACTCAGATGCTACGATTATATCACAGGCCATGGCCAGAGAGGCACCGGCACCGGCAGCTACACCATTCAGGCGGCAGACCACAGGCTTGGGGTTCTCACGCACGCCGAGGATCATTGGATTATAGCGGCGTAGTACCGAGTCTCCCAGGCTACGTTTGCCTTCAGATTTTTTGACATCCTGCAGGTCCTGGCCCGAGCAAAAGGCCTTGCCTGCCCCGGTGATCACCACCACGCGCACGGCATCATCCTTAGCAGACTTCTTCAGCGCATCTATAAACTCGGCGCTGAGCTCTTCATTGAAGGCATTGTAGACATCAGGCCTGTTGAGCGTAATGGTACATACACCATCGGCTATCGTATAAAGGAGAGAATTGTACATGGTCTCGTAGTTTAATCTATGAAGTGAATAGCATAGGTATCAAAGTAAAAGAAAAAAACATCCCTATAAAACCGACCAGGTAGCCTGCATATACCTCAGCCTGCTGATGCGCATCCAGCGCGAGGCGCGCACTGCCAACCAGACCGCCCAGCATGATGACACCTACGAAGACTAACTTGAGATCATAGTCCGACACCTGCATCATGACCAGTACTAACCCGAGCATACACCCCATGCCTATGGCGTGGATGCTGATCTTGCGAAAGATATTGATGAAAAAACCGATAAAGATGGCTACTGATGCTCCGAGCATCATGAGCGATATGAGCTGATTGGTAAAAGCTGTGGCCTGCGTAGTAGGACGAAAAAGGCGATAGGTCCAGAGATAAAGGGTAGCAGTGAGTATATAAGGAATGATACGCTCCTGCGGATTGGTCATCTGGTAGTCAGTGATCAGCTCCAGCCGCTTCATCATACCGATCAGGATGACTGGCGTCATAAAGGTGAATATAAAGGTGATGATGACCCATAGGATCTGTGCTTTGAGGTGGTACTCTGCGAAGAGGTGCGGATTGACTGCTACGATAAAGGCCGCACCGTAGGTAGCAAAAAGCAACGGATGAAACAGGTACGATATGATCGTAGCAAAGCGCTGGGACATGCTGTATTGATTGACAGCACAATATTAAGAAGAATCGAGAAACAAGACCAAGAAACAAGAGCGGAGAACTCAAAGACCAAAAACAAGGAATCCGGGCTACATATCCGTAGCGGCATCCGCTTTGAATTTTGCTCTTAGTTCTTGCTTCTAAAATCTCTTAGAAGCCCATATCCTCTCCACCACCCTGCGGCACTGCAGCCTTCTTCTTCTTAAAGAATGAAGCATCCATCTTGCCAAACTTGAAGCTGATGCCCAGACGGGCAAAACGCTGATCACGGCGGCGGGTAGAGTGCTGGCTGAAACCAGATACATACGTAGTACCGTCTAGCGTGCTGGCCTGATAGATATCCGAGCCATGCGTACGGGAGTTGAGCACATCACTTACCGTAAAGTTGAGCGTGATAAAACCCATGAAGTCTTTGCTGAGAGACAGATCAAAGAAGTACATAGGTGTGGTACGGCCCTGTGGTAAAATCCGAGGTGCTTCGTACGTACCATTGACCTGTGCAGCAAAGTCCATCGGAAATTTATAATTGATCATCGCCTTGGCCAGCCAGCTCCAGCCGGAATTGGTCAGGTTGGTTTCTCCGGTATTGCCTGATATCTCGGTATAGTACACATTACCGGTCAGGGTCAGATCGAGTTTCTTGACCGGGTATATTTTCAGAGTATTCTCCCAGCCACCGGTCATGCTATGTGAGCCATTGGCAAAGGTGCTGACAAAAACATTCTGCGATCCCGCCAGCGGGTAGGTCAGATTAGTGATGGGCTGCTGTACATAGCGTCCATAGACCGAACTCAGCCAGTTGACTTTGGTCTCTACCAGATTGTAATTCAGCTCGCCCTGATTGATAAACTCCGGCTGCAGGCTAGGATTGCCGCGCTGTACAGTAGTAGCATTGCTGGAGAAGATGAATGGCGCGATCTGGAAGAAGTTTGGCCGGTTCACCTTGCGTGCTACGTTGAACTGGAGTTCATGCTTATTACCCCATTTCTGCGAGATATTGAGACTCGGGAAAAGCATCTTCGTGATACTCTTGGCATCTGATGGATACTGATAGGAGAAGGATGAATCTCCATTGAGCTGTGAGGTACCCTTGTAGTATACCTGCTCTGCCCGGAAGCCCAGCTGATACGAAAACTCCTTGACCTGATGGCTGAAAGTGATGTAGGCGCCATTTACCAGATCATCTATACGATAGTTATTGCTCAGCGGCAGGTTAAACCATGCTGCACTCAACGAGCCATCTGCGAGAGATGTATCATTGGAGACATTGTTATTGGTATTGGTCAGCTTATAATTGCTTCGGAGACCGGTCTCTATCTTCATATTGGTACGGATAGGCAGGCTGATATCCCACTGAGCAGTGATCATATCTGCAGATTGCGCCCCAGTAGTGTATTGATGGGAAGGATAAGAGGATACAATAGAACCGCCAGGCAAAAAATTAGTAGTGGTGTAGAGGTAATGACCACCGCCGCTGGAGTGGTTGTACTGAATATCGAGCGTATATTCCTTTCCTTCTTTGGGATAGGTATGCTTAAAGTTGAGGTCGGTAGTGAAATTGCGGAAATGATTGTTCTGTGTATTGATCTGTGAGCCCGTGGTAGTGACTCCGGCCAGATCTCTATTGATACTGATATCGTCTGAGTTGTCAAAATTGCCGAAGACACCATTCTCAGACAGGCTCAGCGTATTGCGGTTATTGATATAAAAATCGAGGCCCACACGCGCCACCTGAAAGAGGCGTTTATGCGTAGTGTATATATCCTGATTGACAGTGCCTGCAGCCTCATTGAATGCATCGAGGTAGGTAGTATTATTGACACCTTTTGTTTTATTAGTGCTGCCATTCACGGCGTACATCACCTGCACGCCAAATTTCTTCTCACGCAGGTTGAGCATAGCCATTCCGTTGTAGCCATAGTTAGTAGCGATGTTGGCATTGACTATGCCATTGTAGCCCGGCTTTACATTGCGCTTCATCACTACATTGATGATACCGCCTGATGCCGCCGCTTCAAACTTTGCAGACGGATTGGTGATGACTTCTATCTTGTCTATCTGGTCAGCAGGTATCTGCTCCAGTGTGAGGGTAGTAGGCTTGCCGTCTACATATATCTGCGGCGAGTTATTGCGGAGGGTCACATTGCCATCGGCATCAGTAGAGACGCTAGGTATATTCTTCATCGCGTCCAGTGCGGTACCGCCGCGTACAGACAGGTCACTACCTACGTTAAAGACTTTGCGGTCTACCTTTAGCTCCATATTGGATTTTGTGGCTGTCACGTCTACTTCCTTCAGCTTTGTGGCATCTGCTGTCATGACCAGATTGCCTACGTCCTGCTCCATTTTATTGGGCGTGATCACCACCTTCTGCACGATGTCTTTGTAACCGATAAAGGTGACCTTGAGATTATAAGCGCCAAAAGGCAGGTCTGTCAATGAAAAATCTCCGTTATCCTCCGTGAGCTGCCCGGTGATCAGAGAGTCTTTCATGGTGACCAGGGAGACTGCTGCATAGCCTACAGGTTTCTTTTGTGCATCTATCAGCTTGCCGTAGATATGACCTATGCTCATCTTCATACCTCCAAATCCTGGCCCTCCGGGTGCACTGCCACCTGCTGCGCCGGGGTTTTGCCCTTGCGGCCTGCCGGTAGGCTGACCCGCACCCTGAGGCTGCGCCTGTGCCGGTGGTGCCGATGGTGTGCCGGTGGTGGCCGGAGCGGAGGTGGCACCAGCCGGAGGCGACGGTACTACAGCAGGTTGGGTCTGTATAAGGGCCGATACAGGGGTATCAGCCACAGATTTACTCAGGCCATCAGTAGGAGGCAATGCAGGCGTATCGCTATGCGCCGGTGCCGCCACTGGGGCAGCTATGACTGGCTGGCTGGCCGCCGGCCGTGGAGCCCGACCGGTGATGACGCGCAGGATAGAGTCAGCCTCTGCATGAGCGCGCGCGATACGCAGCGAGTCTTCGTTCTGGGCAAAGGTCGTAAATGTAATAGCCGTCAAAAAAATGGTAAGTAGTACCTGGGATCTTTTCATATAAAATATTCGGATGAACCGAGCGGCGAATGTACACCGTTCCTTGGCGTGTTTATGTGTCGTTTCGGCCAATAAACCAAAATCAAAGGCGTTTTATCTAATGAAAGATAAAATACGTTAACGACTATCCCTGTTATAAATATAGCGAAAGATCAAAGTTCCTTTCTGAGTCGTGCCACAGGCAGGTTGAGTTGCTCACGGTACTTGGCTACAGTGCGTCGGGCGATATTGTACCCCTTTTCCATCAGGTATTCGGTGAGCTTCTGATCAGACAGCGGGTCATTCTTATCCTCCATGCCGATCAGGTCGCTGAGTATCTTCTTTACCTCTCGGGTAGAGACCTCTTCGCCTTCGTCGTTGGTGAGTGACTCGGAGAAGAAGGACTTCAGCAGCAGCGTACCAAATTCCGTTTGCACGTATTTTGAGTTTGCCACACGCGAGATGGTAGAGATATCGAGGCCGGTCTTCTCGGCTACATCTTTCAGGATCATAGGGCGCAGCTTGGTCTCGTCACCGCTGATCAGATAGTCATACTGCAGCTCCATGATGGTCTGCATTGTTACTATCATCGTATTCTGGCGCTGCTGTATCGCATCTATAAACCACTTGGCAGACTCGATCTTCTGCTTGATGAACATGATCGCCTCCTTCTGGCTCTTTGATTTGATCTTGGCTCTTTTGTAGTCAGAGATCATATCGCGGAATGTATTGCTGATACGTAGCTCAGGAGCATTAGCAGAGTTGAGCGTCAGGATCAGTTCGCCGTTATTATTGGTGATAATATAGTCAGGTATGATGAATTGCTCCGCACTGAGCCCACCGGAGAAGGAACTGCCGGGCTTTGGATTGAGGCTGATGATCTCGGTCACGGCCATTTTGAGGTCATGCGCATCCAGGCCCAGGGATTTTTCCAGCTTCTCGTAGTGCTTCTTGGCAAAGGCATCAAACTGCTTCTCTATGATCCGGATCGCATTGTCGGTATGCATGGTCGGATCGTCTTTGCGCTTCAGCTGCAGCAGCAGGCACTCCTCCAGCGTACGCGCGCCGACACCCGCAGGCTCAAAGCTCTGGATGAGCGAGAGCAGGTATGCCAGTTCTTTCTCATCAGTCATGATATTCTGGGAGAATGCGAGGTCATCTATGATCGCGTCCAGGTCACGGCGCAGGTATCCATCATCATCTATACTCCCTATCAGGTGCATGGTGATCGCCTTTTCGCGATCGCTGATGGGCAGCATGCCTACCTGCTCCTCCAGGTATTCATGGAATGTAGAACTCACGGCTACCGGTATAGTCTTGCCCTCATCATCCGGGTCAGCAAACTCATTAGGGTCTTTGGTCTTATATTCTGCCACTCCCTCATCTGACTCGTCATAAAACTCGGTCATATCCAGGTCATCGTCCTTGTCTATCTCAGGCTCCGACTGCTCTGTATCAAAGTCGTCATTAGGCTCTTGCATCTCCTCCGTCGGACCCGGTTCGGTTTCCTCGGTTTGGGCAAACTCCTCCTCGTCCTCTGTAGCTACCTCCAGGGCGGGATTGACCTCGATCTCTTCCTTGATGCGCTGGTCCAGCTGGGCAGTGGGTATCTGCAGCAGTTTCATCAACTGTATCTGCTGAGGGGAAAGTTTCTGTAAAAGCTTCTGTGAAAGATTCTGGTTGAGCATAGCAGTAAGTTTATGACACAACCAAAGTTAGGGAAAAAGAAATGAAAGGATAAAATTTATTCCACAAAAATTGTACCGAATTTTATTTTCCTAGGATTATCAAGGGTTTGAGGCATGTCCTCAGGAAATCCAAACAGCTTAAATTAAAGGATTTCTCTTATTTTGGCAGCATGATCTTTTTCAGGAAAACACTGCCGTTCCTTTTACTTGCATTCCTGATGTCGGTATTGGTGCGTGTACCTGAGCTGGGGCGTCCGCTGTCCAAGCACCATGAGTTTTGTACTGCGGTCTCGCTACGCATATTGCAGATCTGGTATGACAACGGGACCACGAGCTATGAGGCAGAGCCGGTCATGACCTACAATACACCTGCAGACAAATTCATCAACAATGACGCCAATGCCAGTGGCAGGATGATAGATGAGGCCGGCAACTACTACTATGTATCGCATCCCCCATTTGCCTACTATTTCCCTTATGCTATTTTCAAAGTGTTGCATGTACGTCCGGATGTATTGCCGCTTCAACTGTTAAACCTTTTATTCCATTTCCTCTCAGCACTCTTCGTCTATTTTACGGTCTGCCTGCTTAGTTTCAACAGAGCCCGCAGCTACCTGCATGTACCATCTTTTGTAGCTTATTGTATCTATCTCTTCCTGCCGGCTACATTATGGTTTCAGGGCAATGTATATATGAGTGATATGGCTGTGCAGCTGCCATTTATTATTGGCGTGTACACCGTACTGAAAATGATCTTCCGGCAGCGCTTTTATGTACCCAAGTATATCGTACTGTATGCTGCGATCTTATTTGTCATGATCTATACCTCATGGCTGGGAGTGTTTTTTGCCTTTGGAGTACTGGTATACAGCCTGCTGCACGTGCGGTCCATACCTGGCTTCCGTGTATTGATATGGTCCACCGTGATCATTACTTTCTTTGCGCTAAACCTGATCATCTATCAGTATGCGCTCATAGCTGGCCAGGAGGCCTACCTGCATGAGATACTCAATCGCTACCTGATGCGTGGTAGCATAGGCATCCGGCATCACGGTTTCTTTTATTTCTTCTTCTCCTATTTCTTCCTTTTCAAGGATCTGATCTATAACTACCTGGTCAACTATCTTCCTGTCTACCTATTGATCGCGGCCTTCCTGTGGCTGGGCGCTACCAAGGCTAAACTGAAGATCGTTTTCTCCGAAAATGGCTATCGCTTCATCTGGCTGTCTATACTGCCGGTGGTGCTGATGCATATTTTCTTCCTTCAGTACTCCTCGCATGATTTTACGGTGCTGTATGCTTCGCTTTTCTTCAGCGTACTGCTGGGTATCCTTTATGATAAAGTGCGGAAATCAGGGGCCTTTTCTGAACGTACCGTCAATGGGTTAGTGCTATTCACGATCGTGATCCTGATCGTGCAGTTCTATGTGACAAACCTGCCCGGTAGCACTTCTATCACCGGGGCACCATATGACCGCGAGATGAAA
Source organism: uncultured Chitinophagaceae bacterium (assembly GCA_964537475.1). GTDB lineage: Bacteria > Bacteroidota > Bacteroidia > Chitinophagales > LD1 > UBA1941. The sequence continues at coordinate 50,888 of CAZIBY010000005.1, forward strand.
CTGGGCCAGTCCATCAGGGGGCAAAGCGCAGCCGACGAAGTGATCTTTACCAATATGAAGCCCACGCCGCAGATGGTATTTTATGCCGGCAGGAATATGAAGGAAGTAGCATCTGAGCAAGAAGCAAAAGATTTCCTGAGACAGAGAAAAATGACAAAAGGTGCTTATTTTGACATCCGCATGTATACAGATGATGCACCTGTGAAGCATACGATCACCATACAATAAACAAAAAGAAGTAAGAGATGAGTGTAAACACAATACCTATCGTAGATCTGAGCCAGTTCACTGCGGGAGATGACCGCAGCAAGCAGCAGTTTGTAGAGCAACTGGGCCGCGCCTTTGAAGAGACAGGATTTGTATCAGTAAAGAATCATGGTGTCTCACAGCAGCTGGTGGATGACTATTATGCAGCCGTGCAGCAGTTCTTTGCGCTGCCTACAGAGACCAAAAAGAAATATGAGATACCGGGACTGGCCGGCCAGCGCGGTTACACATCTTTTGGCCGTGAGCAGGCTAAGGGATTTGATGCACCGGACCTTAAAGAATTCTGGCAGATGGGCCAGATAGTAGAGGATGATGACCCGATCAAGAATGAATATCCGGATAACGTATCTGTACCTGATGTTCCCAACTTTGACGAGAAGGGACGCGAACTTTTCAAGGCATTTGAGAAGTGTGGTATCGAGCTACTGCAGGCTATAGCCATTCACCTCGGCATCGGTGAGTTTTACTTTGACAAGTATGTGCACAATGGCAACTCGATCCTACGCGCCATCCACTACCCTCCTATCACACAGGAGCCTAAGAATGCGATACGGGCCGAGCAGCATGAGGATATCAATCTGATCACCCTGCTGGTAGGTGCTTCCGCAGAGGGCCTGCAGCTACTGAGCAAGCAGAACGAATGGCTGGACATCACCGCCCCGGAGGGCTGCTTTGTAGTGAATGTGGGTGATATGCTCCAGCGCCTGACCAATAACCGCCTGCGCTCCACTACGCACCGTGTGGTCAACCCGCCGCGCGAGAAATGGGCTAATCCGCGCTATTCCATCCCATTCTTCACACACCCTAAGAGTAGCATGCCGCTGGACTGCCTGAGCAGCTGCATAGATGAGCGCCACCCGCTGCAGTATGAGCCGATCACAGCCGGCGAGTACCTGGATGAGCGCCTGCGCGAGATAGGCCTGAAGAAATAATGCTGACCATAACTATACAGCAAGCTTCACTGGCGGATCTCGACGAGGTCCGCCAGCTGTTTTATGATACGGTCACTATGGTCAATGCAAAAGACTATAGCCCGCAGCAGATAGCCGCGTGGTCATCGGGATATAATAATATATCGAAATGGGAGATGCGCCTGTCAGAGCAATACTGTGTGACAGCGCATACGGACGGCAAGATAGCAGGCATAGCCTCTCTGGCACCATCGGGCTATCTGGACCTGATGTATGTACACCGTGCATACCAAGGCCAGGGTATTGCCAGCATGCTACTGGCTGCACTGGAGCGGCAGGCAGCAGTGTGGCAACTCCGCGAGATATGGGCCGACGTGAGTATCACCGCACGACCGTTCTTTCTGGCGAGAGGCTACCATATCAGTACATACAATGAGAAAGAGATAAAGGGCGAGAAATTTCAGAATGCCGTCATGCGGCGGGCGCTAAAGTTCTCATAACCAGATAACAACAGTCATTCAGATATTAATCAATGCGTCTGCCTTCAGCTCATGCCGCCCCTCAAACATGACGACCGTAAAGCCCTTCAGCAAGGAGGTAACTTTGGGTAGGTTTAGCTCATTGATAAATGGATCCTCTGTGCCACAGATGAAGTATTTTTCCTTTTGGGTAAAGGCTGCAATGCTCTCCGCATTCTGGAGTTCATTGGCTATCTCACCTGCATAGAAGATCACGGCATCCATACGTCGCTCATTGAGATATACCCATCGCGATAGCGTAGCCACTCCCTGAGAAAATCCCAGAACTACAATTTTCGCAGTATGCCGGGACAGATCGAGGGCATCATACAATACGTTGAGATAGTTGACGTAGTCCTTCATCTCTGCTTCCCGGTCCTCACGTGTCATCCAGGTAGCTCCGACCTCAGGCTTGCCTGCCCGTAGGTAAAACTTGTTCAAAGCTTCCGGAGCTATAATGAAACGCTCTCCATTGTCCAGCGCTGCGAAATCTCCTATAAACTGCTCTGCGAGCTGAGCCCAGCCATGAATGACGATCCAGATCTCTTTGGTGTCTGGGCTAAGCTCCCCCAATGTATAATAACGTGCAGTTTTGGCAACTGTAATGTGATGTGACTGTAGCATGTATCGAAAATAAAAAAGCGGCCCCGTAAATATACAGGGCCGCTTGTGATTTAGTGATTACTTGGTAGTAGTGATATTCATTCTCTCACTGATCGCATCGATCTGAGCCTTCATGCTCTTGATGGCTTCATTCTGCTTTGAGTCATTATTTTTCAGCGTTTCATTTTCGTTTTGCAGCGCAGCGATACGGCGACAGAGCTCTTGAGTAGCAGAGACATTGAGCGTATAGATACGGTCATAGTCTACTACGCGGAAGTCATCCACTTCCTTGCCATATACAAAGACGCTCTTGGCAGACTCCGTCATTCCTTTCACGACGAATGATTTGTCAGACAGCACCTCACTGACAATAGCCTCCATCTTATCGGTCTTGTCTGTGATCAGTTTGACCTTATCACCTACAGCCAGTTCATGAGCTTTATCCATAGTGATTGTCAGCGTCTTCTGAGTCTCACTGTATGCTACTGTCTGAGCCAGAGCATATATATTCGGTATAAAGTTGGTCATCTGGTGTACTGCCTCCGGATAGGTAGTTTCTACCTGCTGAGCTATAAATCCTTTCTTGCGCTCTGATCCACTGGCCACCTGATCTTTATACTTGAAATCGGTAACCTCTATCTGATTGAGTGTAGCAAGATCGGCAGCTCCGTTACTGATATCCTGGATGTCCTTGATACGGCGATCTGATGTTGCATTAAATTCAGGGCAGACGATACGTCCCGCTGCGCGTACGCTGGTGGCGCAGGCGCTGCAGCTGGAGGTACCCCATGTGCTATTATTGAGATAGCCGTAGCTACCCATATTGTAGTTCACAGTGCTCTGTATATCCAGCGGTACGACAGGAGTGGTGGTTCCTATACCCACATACGATCCATTGACGGCCATAGTAGATCCTCCGGCACCCCCATTAGTATTGAAGAGTATTTTCTGAGTGCTGGCCTGAGATCTTATCACCAGGTCTCCGACGGCAGCATCGGTAGACCAGGCTCCCGTACCTGCTGCCATGCCTATCTGTGCTTTCACTGTACCCGCAGTACCAAAGGCATATCCTACGCTATTGGCACCATCCAGCATGATACCATCGCCATTATTAGGCGTGTAGACATGCATCCTGTACGAAGGGCTACCGGTACCGATACCAACTTTGCCATCACCCTGTACCTCCATGACTGTGGTGCCTGCTACATTTTGCGTAGCACCGGTGGAGAGATCCAGTATACGTGTATTGCTCGCAGTACCCGCTATTTTCACAGCGAGGCCATTACCGGCTGCACCGGAAGAACTGTTATAAACCGCCATGGCATATCCATTAGCGTCATGCACCCAGGTGAGACTGTTGGGGTTGATACCTTGAAAATCGCTGCCAATAATATTGGTTGCGGTATTGGACAGCAGGCTGACCGGAGTTGTAGTATGTATACCCACATATCCCGAGCCTGTGATAGCATAGTTGGCAGAGCCGTTAAATACCAGTGTATTGCTATCCATGGTCACTGTTCTATTGCCCGCCAGAGTACCATCTGAGGTATAAATATTGGTACTAAGCCCAGACAGACTAGTCCAACTTGCATTACCGGATGCGTCACTTGTCAGCACTTTATTAGCACCTTGCGTACCATCCACCAGCTTGAATGCAGGAGATGTTGTACCTCCTTCTATGTCAAACTTAACCGATGGTGAACCGGTACCCACACCTACATTGCCACTACGATCCGCAGTCAGGATATATTGATTGGTCCATGCGCTCGCAGCATCATTCAGCGCACCGATACTCAGTGTGCTACCCAAAGAGGTGATACCCATCATTTTCTGATCAGTGCCCCGGCCTGCATTTTCAAAATAAATGCGTGGAATTGAATTATCAGTGATCAACAGCGAAGCACCATAGCCTCCAGCATCTGTCACCGCCTTGAGACTAGAGCTACCATCAGATATGTGCACTTCACTCTTTGGAGCGGTAGTACCTACACCTATCATGCCGCGATAGTTACCATCTATAGTGACTGCAGCATCTGTACCTATATCGGTAGTAAGGTCTGTACCTTGTTTCCAGAGATAAAAGTCGATAGAATTGCCTACTGCATTACTTGCATTATGGCGAGTTTTGATAGCATGGCGATAAGTATCCGTTCCATTATAGCCAAATAGAATCTGGTTGCTGTTGGTTCCATTAGAGACATTACCACTACGTAGCTGCAGCGAATTTGTACCGCCAGCAGTACCATAGATATCCAGATTTGCTGTAGGTGCCGTGACCCCTGCCATACCGGTCATCAGAGAGGCCCAGTCACAGACCATAAACCGGCCACTTACTGTACCTACTGCGACGCCCTTGGTCAGCATAAATTTGCCAGCACCTTCGCCGTTACTACTACCCGTAGAGATCAATTGGAACCATTGGCCACCTGTGCTACTGTTATTGATAGATAGCCAGGTACCCACTGCAGAGCTGGATTGATTGACCTGAGTGAGGGCAGAGCTGGTAGAGAGATGTACTAAACCTGAAGGTGCAGACGTACCTATACCGATACGCCCGTTACTTAGAAGCCGCATACGCTCCAGGTTACTGGTCGCAAAAACGAAATCCTGGGCATCAGTTGTCCCGATGAAGTTACCATTGACTGCGGAGCCAATGGCAGCCGTAGAAGGAGTAGTAGCACTATTGCCTGTCAGCTTCCAATAGAGACCATTAGGATCCGATGGAGTCCAGTTGGTACCGTCATATTGTAAAACGCTGCCATTAGAAGGGGCTGTATTGCTTACCGGAGTCCCTTGTATACCAGATACAGTAGGGTTAGGATAGGTACCGCTAAGGTCGCCGCCGGCAGTGCCCAGAGGGCCTGTCGGACCGGTAGCACCATCTGCACCACTCGGGCCAGTGGCTCCTGCAGGACCAGTCGCACCATCTGCGCCGGATGGACC
>CAZIBY010000005.1:56229-398113 GCA_964537475.1 uncultured Chitinophagaceae bacterium
CACTCGGGCCAGTGGCTCCTGCAGGACCAGTCGCACCATCTGCGCCGGATGGACCAGTCGCACCAGCAGCACCCGTAGCACCTGCTGCTCCTGTGGCTCCATCCGCTCCCGAAGGACCTGTTGGTCCCGCTATGCCTGTAGCGCCGTCCGCCCCGCTAGGACCGGTAGGCCCTGTGGCACCAGCGCCTGTAGGGCCAGTGGCTCCTGCAGGACCAGTCGCACCATCTGCGCCGGATGGACCCGTAGCACCAGCAGCGCCCGTAGTGCCAGATGCACCAGTGGCTCCATCCGCTCCCGAAGGACCTGTAGGGCCGGCTACGCCTGTAGCACCGTCTGCGCCGCTAGGTCCGGTAGGGCCTGTGGCACCAGCGCCTGTAGGGCCAGTAGCTCCTGCGGCGCCAGTCGCGCCATCTGCACCGGATGGACCCGTAGCACCAACAGCTCCCGTAGGGCCAGCTGCACCTGTGGCTCCATCCGCTCCTGAAGGACCTGTAGGTCCGGCTATGCCCGTAGCTCCGTTTGCGCCGCTCGGTCCGGTAGGGCCTGTGGCACCAGCACCTGTAGGGCCGGTCAGACCTTGAGCACCCGTGGCACCATCTGTACCTGTTGGACCTGTAGGACCAGTAGCACCAGCGCCTGTAGGACCTATGGCTCCTGCAGGACCAGTCGCACCATCTGCGCCGGATGGACCAGTAGCACCAGCCGCACCCGTAGGGCCTGCCAAGCCTGTGGCTCCATCCGCTCCCGAAGGACCTGTAGGGCCCGCTATGCCTGTAGCACCGTCTGCACCACTAGGACCGGTAGGCCCTGTAGCACCAGCGCCTGTAGGGCCGGTCAGACCTTGAGCACCCGTAGCACCATCTGTACCTGTTGGACCTGTAGGACCAATAGCACCAGCGCCTGTAGGACCTGTGATGCCATCTGCACCACTCGGGCCGGTAGCGCCAATACTTCCAGTAGGACCAGTGACACCTGCTGCACCTGTAGCACCATCAGCGCCTGATGGACCCGTAGCACCAGCCGCGCCCGTAGCACCATCATTTCCATTCGCACCGGTAGGTCCAGTCACTCCGTCATTACCACTTGGGCCAGTAGGACCAGTAGCTCCGCCGGCACCAGTAGGACCTGTTGGTCCGGTGACACCATCATTACCACTAGCGCCAGTAGGACCTGTTGCGCCATTATTCCCATTTGCACCTGTTGGGCCAGTGGCACCATCAGCACCACTCGGACCGGTAGCACCAATACTTCCAGTAGGACCAGTGACACCTGCTGCACCTGTAGCACCATCAGCACCAGATGGACCAGTAGCACCGGCAGGGCCAGTAGCACCGTCATTTCCATTCGCACCGGTAGGACCAGTCACGCCATCATTGCCGCTTGGGCCTGTAGGACCCGTAGCACCTCCGCCGGCACCAGTAGGACCTGTTGGTCCGGTGACACCATCATTACCACTAGCGCCAGTAGGACCTGTTGCGCCATTATTCCCATTTGCACCTGTTGGGCCAGTGGCACCATCAGCACCACTCGGACCGGTAGCACCAATACTTCCAGTAGGACCAGTGACGCCTGCTGCGCCTGTAGCTCCGTCAGCGCCAGATGGACCCGTAGCGCCGGCAGGGCCAGTAGCACCGTCGTTACCATTCACACCGGTAGGACCAGTCACTCCATCATTGCCGCTGGGACCGGTAGGACCTGTAGCACCTCCACCGGCACCCGTAGGACCTGTTGGTCCGGTGACACCATCATTACCACTAGCGCCGGTCGGACCTGTTGCGCCATTATTTCCATTTGCACCTGTTGGGCCGGTTACGCCATCTGCGCCACTCGGGCCGGTAGCGCCATTACTACCAGTAGGACCAGTGACACCTGCTGCGCCGGTAGCACCGTCAGCGCCTGATGGACCCGTAGCACCAGCCGCGCCCGTAGCACCATCATTTCCATTCGCACCGGTAGGTCCAGTCACTCCGTCATTACCACTTGGGCCAGTAGGACCAGTAGCTCCGCCGGCACCAGTAGGACCTGTTGGTCCGGTGACACCATCATTACCACTAGCGCCGGTCGGACCTGTTGCGCCATTATTTCCATTTGCACCTGTTGGGCCGGTTACGCCATCTGCGCCACTCGGGCCGGTAGCGCCATTACTACCAGTAGGACCAGTGACACCTGCTGCGCCGGTAGCACCGTCAGCGCCTGATGGACCCGTAGCACCATCATTTCCATTCGCACCGGTAGGTCCAGTCGCTCCGTCATTACCACTTGGGCCAGTAGGACCAGTAGCTCCGCCGCCAGCGCCAGTAGGACCGGTGGGGCCTATAGCACCGTCATTTCCATTGGCGCCCGTTGCTCCTGTCGCGCCATCGTTACCATTTGCTCCAGTAGGACCGGTTACACCATCATTCCCATTCGCACCAGTGGGACCGGTAGCTCCATCGTTACCGGTTGCACCCGTAGGACCGGTTGCACCGTCATTGCCATTCGCGCCGGTGGGACCGGTAGCGCCATCATTTCCGTTGGCACCTGTTGCACCTGTCGCGCCATCGTTACCATTTGGTCCAGTAGGACCGGTTGTACCATCATTACCGTTTGCACCCGTTGGACCTTGAGGTCCAGCAGCGCCGGTAGCACCTGCGGGTCCGGTCGGACCGGTAGCCCCACCACCTGCACCGGTGGGACCGGTAGCGCCTGTGGCACCATTGCCCCCGGTAGCACCAGTAGCACCACGAGGACCGGTAGCACCTGTGGCACCGCCGCCACCACCGTTACCTGCGTATAGGGCATATGGCACACTCATCATCTGATTGGTGCCCATATCGGTATAGTTGGTACCGCCATTCACGTCTACCTCTACCTGCAGAAACTTAGGGCCACTGCCCCAGGCTACAGTACTTAGGTTGCCCCCACCGGTGCCGATCACCGAGTTGAACAGGCCAAATTGATTAGTAGTCTGTGCATGCGTCTCCTGAAAGACCACTGTGCCTGTAGCTGTCTGATCATGGATGGTAAAACGGATCGCCACATGTGTATTGGCCACTACAGATCCGGATGCATTGCGCACAATAGCCTGATAGTTTATACCCTGAGGGGGGGCCTGAGCGCTGACGAATAAAGATAGAAATAGCAGGGATAGGAGTAAGAGGTGTTTCATTAAATCGGGTTTACTTGTAAAAGAAGCGCGGGTTATCTCAAATTTACAACTTTAGGTGGTTTGACAAACTTTTTGTTGTTAGTGTTCCGCTTCTTCGAGCACCTAAACAATCGGGAATGTAACTAATACCACATCAGTTTTACATAAAGAACAATACCTATAGACATGACAGATAAGTGAAAGGCGGCTCTTTGTTCGGATCAAGGCAATGATCTTGTGTGTGTTTATAAACGAGGTAACGCTGTTGGTTTATATGCCAACTAATTCCTTTTGAAAGGCGGCCTATACCCATTTAAGGGTATTTGATTTTGAGTCCCCATTATGTAATATTATCTTAATCAATATTACCCTGAAAGATCATCAGGTATACAATCACACTCAATACCGATAGCATTGCAGCGCTCCTACGAATACCTGAGTTTCATGAACCGGAACCTTCCGTTCATGGCCATCAATCTGGTGCTGTGGGCTATTGCGTTTTATTTGCTGCTAGGCTTTACTCCGCTCCTGCTATGCTATATAATAGTGATCAATATCGTCATACTGCTGAGTGCCCTGCAATATGGTGCCAATCACCGGCTGGCGGCTCAGCTGTTTGTAGTGATATCGTGTATCAGTCTTTATATCATAGATGATGGTCTGACAGGCACTCCTGTCACCGGTATTGAATTCCTGTATGTAGCCAATATTTTGTACATCGTGGCATTCTACATGGAGCAGCTATATGTGGAGTACTACATCTCCCTGGTAAGTACCGCGGCAGTTTTTGCGCTGGTCAACTATACCCCCTGGACGGCTCATCTGGCCTCCTCAGTACCCACCAATGTGCCAGTGAGCATACGACTTCTCGTATTCACATTGACATCGGGCGTGATCGTTTATCGCTTCGTCGTTTTCCTGAGATCCACCATGCAGTCTTTCCTTAGCAGCAAAATACAGCAGTCGGAAACCGAGATTCTCTTCAATAATATCGAAGAATCCATCTGTATGATGGATAAAAATCTTCGGATCATACGATTCAATAAATCTTATGAGCGCTTGTTTGAATTTCATTATCGTATCAAGCCTGCTATAGGGATACCGTTTCCTAGTTCCCTTGATTTCCCCGATAGGGATGATGTGGTCTCCTACCAACTCATCCAACGGGTACTGGCCGGTGAAGCGCTGATAGAAGAATATACTACGAATCCCGAAGGCAAGCTGGTGATCTATGAAGTTTCATTTTTCCCGATCATGAGTAGCAATACAAAGGCGCCTGAAGTGGACAAAATCGGGATTATCTGCCGGGATATCACTACGCGCAGGCGGCTGGAGATGGACATAGTCTACAGCCAGGTAGGGCTGCTGGAGATGATCGCACACGATCTGAAAGCGCCGATCGGGATGATCAAAAGCGTCAATAGCCTCTCCCCTGAGGACCCTGACGGTCACAAAGACTTCATATCTAAGACAAGTGCGCAGGCCATCTCTTCCATCAATAATATACTCGCCTTCTCACGCTATCTGAGCAATAGCAGCACGCCCGGTTTTCTCAATCATGACCTCTATCAGGTGCTGCAAGAGAAGGTAGACGAGCTGGCTCCTCACGCCCAAATGCACGGCCAACAGCTGATCCTACATATGCCTCAGAATAATATGCACGTCAAGATGAATAAGGAAGCTTTTGGCCGGGCAATAAGCAATCTGATCAATAATGCTATCAAGTTCTCGCCTCAGGCAGGGCAGATATGCATCGATGTGGAGCGCCACCCTACGGAAAAGGACACCGCCGTGATCAAAGTATCAGATGAAGGGATCGGCATACCGGAGCATATGCGCGATCACCTATTCGAGAAATTTACCACTGCGGGAAAGAAGGGATCACATGGCGAAGAATCGTTCGGTCTGGGTTTATACATTTCCAGTATTATCACAAAGCTGCATGGTGGGAAACTGGAGCTGGATAAGACCCGTAGACAAGGAGCAACCTTTATTATTACACTCCCTCTGGTGCGGTATGCTACTGCTACGTGAGTAGGTACAGTATGTGGTGACTAAGATTTATTGATATCCAGCATACCTATCTGGTACGATTTGATGATCATATCCACTATATTTTTGGCTCCCATCTTTTTGATGATAAGGCTACGGTTGACTTCTATCGTACGCTTGCTGAGATTGAGGCGGGAGCCTATCTCCGCAGAGGTGAGACCCTCGCTGGTCAGCTGTATGATACTGATCTCCCTCGCTGTAAACTGGCTGCCGCAATACTCCTGAAAACTCTCAGAATTCGAACGCAGCAGTCTGCGGACTATCAGGTCCAGCACAGGCTTGCTGTAATACTCACCACCCTGATGTATCTGAATAATGGCTGCGCTGAGTTCTGCCGAGTCGGCATCTTTCAGTATCAGGCCCTTGGCACCGGAGGCTAATATCTTACTTGTCACTTCTTCCTTGAACAGGGCCGTATTGAGCAATACTTTTGCATTTTCGTCCAGGTCCAGTATTTCACGGCATATACGCAGGCCATTGCTGGGGGGCATCATGATATCCAGCAGCACTATATCCGGCCTCAATGCAGCATATTTCGCCAGGACATCAGCCCCGTCTACCGCCTCTCCGCATATAGTGATATCTCCGCTGCGGGAGAATATGATCTCATATCCCCGCCGCACTATCTCTATATCATCTGCTATCAGTACTTTGATCCTATCCATGTCTAGCTACCGAGGCTTAGGTCGTCCAGGCTGATGTATTTATTGCGCAGGGCATAAGAGACGACGCCTGCTACATTGTGCACTGACATTTTCTTCATGATCCGTATCTTGATGGATTCTATTGTGCGCGCATTGATCTTGGTCTGCTCCGACATTTCCTTTACAGATTTCTCCTCGCAGATCATCCTGATGATACTTAGTTCTTTATCCGAAAATTGCTCTGAACCTTCGCCGGCAGCAGTCTTTGCAGGCTCATTCTGCCTCAGGCTGCGTATGAGTATATCTGTGATCTCCTGAGAGAAATAATTGCCTCCTGCAAACACGGTTTCCACCGCGGCCCTGAGCTCTCCGGCTACTGCAGTTTTGAGTACAAAACCATCGATACCAGCGTTGATCAGAGATCTGATCTGGTCATTGAGCGTCATGCCGCTGCAGCAAATGATACGTACCTCCGGAAGGATTTTTTGAAGCGCTTTGATATTGTTTGATGCCAGGCAGTTAGGAATGATCACGTCCAGGATCACGACATCAGGCCTTAAGGTGGCAGCCTTCAGATTCAGTTCTTCAGCATTTCGCGCAAAACCAATCACCGTGATATTCTTAGCAGGCTTTAGTAGCAGTGCCAACCCTTCCAGTATGACCGGGTGGTCATCTGCTATCAATACTCTGATCGGCTTTAAGGACATAGATTCGTTCATGATAAGTCAATTTAGGTACACCCTACAAGTTATCATTTCAATAATATACAATATATAGTATTTATAGCACTATACAATAGTAGAATTACTGAAACTGGTAAAACAACGTCATCCTGATATTGACTTAGATCACAATTTTCGAACAGCACCATGATAATCTGTTAAACATAGCGACGACGACGGCTCTGTAGCATCGTAAATTGTAGGTAAGGAATTTTTCACAAAACCGACAATCATATGAAACAGACATACTCAACCCTACACCTATGTAGTGAAAAACGACTCAAAGCTATCCTGTCACTTGTAGTGGTCCTTCTCTTTGCCACACCAGCCTGGGCCCAGATGAAGCTGGGAGACAACCCCAATACGATCAATGCCTCTGCCATCTTGGAAATGGAGAGCACTAATAAAGGCCTGCTGCTGCCGCGCATGACGCACCAGCAGATGCTATCTATCACTACCCCCGCGCCAGGTATGGCAGTATATGTATCCGATTCTGGCTGCGCCTTCTTATATACTACGGGTACGTGGATGAATCTATGCTCAGCTACGGGGCTGACACAGGCGGATGTGATCCGCATCATAGCCGAAAACGCGCACAACCAGCCCCTGATAGACAGTATCTACCATGCCGTACTCCTAAGGTCAGGAAATCTAACATCACCGTCTGGTGCGATTACTATAACCGGAGGTACACAGGCTACGTTACATAATACAGATATAGATGTAAACCCGGATAGCCTGGTCAGCATCATATCGAGAAACGGCAGGAACATCACTGCCGGCAGTCCGTTGACCGTGACCGGAGGTGCGCGTGCCGCACTAAGCGCAGTCAACATAACAATAGACAGCAACCGGCTGGTACCGACAGGAGGTACTCCCGGACAAATTTTGATAAAGGATTCATCTGGCTCCTCAGTCTGGGGTGTCGCTGCCGGCGACAACTGGGGAAGCCAGGTGATTTTTCACAACAATACGCTGGCGGGAAATGGCACTACCACCTCGCCGCTCACTATAGATTCATTTGGCCTGGCCATAGAGATACAGACACAGCCAGCCAGAGACACCATACTGAGTATCGTACATGGAGACGCGCATGACCTCACCGCAGGCAGCAGCCTCGTGACTGTGACCGGAGGTACGGGTGCTACGCTGGTCAATGCAAGCGTAGATGTCAATAAAGATACGCTCGTATCTACTGTGGTCAATAGCCCAATATTACATGACAGCATCATCAAGATAGTAGCTAACAATAGCAATCACTCTCCGCTGCGTGACAGCATTTTTAGTACTGTAGTAGCGCAGGGACGCAATATCACAGCCGCCTCTCCTATCACTGTGACAGGCGGCACAGGGGCCAGCCTGCAAAATGTAGCGATCAATATAGACAGCAATCGCCTGGTGCCAAATGGTGGCACCCCTAATCAAGTCCTGATCCGTGATTCATTTGGCGGAACTACCTTCACTGATATGTCTACACTCGTCACTGGTGATAACTGGGGTACACAAGTGATAGCACATGATGCAACTCTAGCGGGTAATGGCACGGCTGCATCGCCGCTCAAAATAGATTCATTTGGCCTCGCGGTAGAGATCCAGACACAGCCGGCACGCGATACAGTACTCAGCATCGTGCATGGCAATGCAAGCAATGTAACAGGAGTATCTCCAATAGCAGTAGCAGGTGGCACCGGCGCCAGCCTCGCGGCCATGAGCATCAGTATAGACAGCAACCGGCTGGTACCGACAGGAGGTACTCCCGGACAAATTTTGATAAAGGATTCATCTGGCTCCTCAGTCTGGGGTGTCGCTGCCGGCGACAACTGGGGAAGCCAGGTGATTTTTCACAACAATACGCTGGCGGGAAATGGCACTACCACCTCGCCGCTCACTATAGATTCATTTGGCCTGGCCATAGAGATACAGACACAGCCAGCCAGAGACACCATACTGAGTATCGTACATGGAGACGCGCATGACCTCACCGCAGGCAGCAGCCTCGTGACTGTGACCGGAGGTACGGGTGCTACGCTGGTCAATGCAAGCGTAGATGTCAATAAAGATACGCTCGTATCTACTGTGGTCAATAGCCCAATATTACATGACAGCATCATCAAGATAGTAGCTAACAATAGCAATCACTCTCCGCTGCGTGACAGCATTTTTAGTACTGTAGTAGCGCAGGGACGCAATATCACAGCCGCCTCTCCTATCACTGTGACAGGGGGAATAGGGGCCAGCCTGCAGAATGTAGCGATAACTATAGACAGCAATCGCCTGGTGCCGAACGGTGGCACCCCTAATCAAGTGCTGATCCGTGATTCATTTGGCGGTACTACTTTCACTGATGTATCCACACTCGTCACGGGAGACAACTGGGGCACGCAGGTAGTAGTACACAATAGTACATTGACTGGTAACGGTACTGCTGCCTCTCCATTGAGCATAGATACAATTGGGTTGGCTCATGTCCTGCCCGTCTCCCCGGTGAGTGACACGATAGTCAGCATCATAGGTAGTCATGCTCACGACCTCACCAGCGGTTCTCCTGCATTGGTAGTAACTAATGGCGTAGGTACTACTCTGAAAAACACAACCGTAACCGTAGACAGCCTCCGTCTTATACAGACTCTGATCAATTCCGGTCTTGTAGACTCACTCTTTAAAGGATTCAATATCTCAGGTACCAGTACCAGCAACTCATTCCTGAGCCTGACGCTCCTACTCGGCAGTTCGCCTGACGTAGCATCAGCCTACGAGGCGCAGACGCTGACGAATCTGAACACCTACCCGCAGTTCAATAATTACAACATGATAGCCAACACAACTGCGAGCTACTTTACAGCACCCGTGGCCGGCTACTACAATCTGACCTACAGCGTGAGCCTGCTCATCAATCCATCTCTGCTCAGCGTAGGTGGTACTTTCTCCTGGGGCATAGCCATCATCAAGGATGGCAGCACACCGGTAGTAATGCAGTCGTCACGTAGCACACAGGTGCTCTCCGCCAGTACGCTCGGCCTCGGGCCGGGCACGATAGGGACCAACTCGGTATCGACACTGGTGCGGCTCAACGCAGGCGAAAAGGTATACGTGGGCCTCGGTGCTACCAATGCCATCACACTGGGATTGATATCGTCTTCTTCTACCATACAGCATTTCTCTGGCAACTGGGTCAAGTAACAGCCCTGCACACCTAAACCGAATGCTCACTAAAAAGTATGGCAATGAAAAAGCTGATCCCATATATCAATAACCTGGTCCTGCTACTCCTGACCAGCACTATGGCCTGGGCTGCCACGCCCTATACAGAGGTGACAGGAGCAGTGACCATATTCCCCGGTGGGGCGACCACCATGAGCCAGCAGCTCTATATAGGCCCCGGCGCGCGTGTCAATGTGATCGGAGACTGGCGCATAGCCAGCCAGCAGGTGTATATATCACCTACCGCCACTATCACCGGCACAGGAACCATCATTTTTGACAATCCCGCTATATACACCATAGGTAGTACGGCACTCTCTTGGGGAGGCCAGAGCCTGGATGGCGGTAGTGCCACTATAGGCTGCCGGGTCTTGCTACGCAATCCGCAGGGTGCCGCCCTCATCAATATACCTCCTGCTGCAGTCCTGGGCTATGCCGCAGACACCATAGCCGACATGGTCTTTGATGGCAGGTTGAGCTTTGATAGCAGCACCTCAGGCAATAATCTGACACTGCATCAATACAATGCCCGATTTACAACCAATGGTACTGTAGCAGGCTATACTCCGGCTCATTTCCTGATCACTGACAGCACCGGTGTAGTGAGCAAGGATGCAGTCGGCTCTGCAGGATTTATATACCCCGTAGGTATAGCGGCTGGAGACTATACACCGGTCAGACTACTGAATGATGGCACTACTGACCGCTACAGCCTCCGCGCACTGGCGGGTATAGATCCGCCTAATCCAGAGCTGGCAGGTATCTATCGCACATGGGACATACGCGAAGATATAGCCGGAGGATCCAATGTCTCACTGACGCTCCAGCACAATCAAGTGACCGGCTCAGGTGGTCCCGCTGTCAATGACCCACGCTATGACGACTCGCAAGCGTATATAGCCCGTTCTGATGCATCGGCATCTATATGGGACACCTACACTACTTCTGCTGGCTCCATGCCCGGTTTACTGACAACAGGCTCAGCCATAAGCAATGGCTCCCTCCTGACGCGCACGGGGCTCACAGACTTTACTACTACCACACGCTATAGCAAATTCTCTCCGGTAGTAGAGCTAGGTGTAAAATTTGTCAAAACGGTTCATCCTGATAGTGTCTACATAGGAGATGATTTTACCTATCATATACGACTGACCAACACAGGCTGGCAAACGCTACAGCCGCCGCTCACCATTACCGATACGCTACCCGCAGGAGCTATGTACCTGTCTGCCACATCTCCTGATATGCAGGTGACCTATACCAATGGCATCATCACAGCGGTATATAGCGATAGCCTGCCGCATCTGGATAGCGTGACACTAGACATCAATGTCAGGGCGATATCTGACACACTGGATAATCTTGGCTTTCTCACCGGCGTAGGAGCTGTACCGATCCCCACAGCTAATTGTGATACCTGCCCATCAGGTACGCCTACAGCTCCTGTAGTGCTCTATCATGAGATCATCATACCAAACTCATTTACACCGAATGGTGATGGCACCAACGACAATTTTGTAATACCGAACCTGCTGCACTGGTATCCTAATGCTACAGTGAGTATATACAATCGAAATGGTGATGAGGTCTGGTATAGCCACGGACCTTATCATGATGACTTTGGAGGAAAGAACTATAACGGTGCAACACTGCCCGACGCCACCTATTTCTATGTGCTTTATTATAACGACGGCACGGGCCGAAAGAAAGCAAGTTTCCTGGATCTGAGCAGATAAATAAACCCTAAACGACAGCCATGAAAAAGATATATATCACTATCGTCATACTGATCGCCATGGTGCACGCGATGGCCCAGCAAGACCCGTCATATAACATGTATATGTTCAACGGGCTCTACCTGAATCCCGCCTATGCCGGGAGCAATAACGTGCTGAGCATGGTAGCCATGTACCGCCACCAGTGGGTCGGTGTCAATGGCGCACCCCGCACATTCAATTTTAGTGCTAACTCACCACTCAAGCGTGACCAGTATGCACTAGGACTTACCATAGCCGACGATAACCTCGGCCTGACCAATTCATTCAGTGTCACTCCTGCCTTTGCCTACAGGCCCCTGGTCAAAAATGTGCGCATCAGCATAGGTGTACAAGCCAGCTTTACCTACTTCTCCAAAAATGCCGGCAATGCCGTTCTCAATGAGCAATACCAGCAAGACATGGTGACCGTAGGCGGCCACAGCCTCTTTGTACCGAATATCGGAGCGGGGATCTATGTCAATGACAAAGATAGCAAGCGCTTTTTTGTGGGTTTCTCTGTCCCGCATCTACTTCCATATTCACTGAAGAAAAGCGCCATCGAAAATCCGGGTAATAGCAACGTGGCGCGCCTCTACAATTACTATCTCCTGACGGGAGGCTATGTATTCGGCAGGCAGGCAGGCATTGTGAAATTCATGCCTTCCGTTCTGGTCATGTATCAACAGGGCCTTCCGAAGAACATCCCTGACTTTGATATCAATGCCATGTTCATTTTCATAGATCGTATCAAAGTAGGAGCCTCCTACCGCACTGGCGGCGACAGGCGTATCTATGGCGAGTCCGTGATAGGCATGATAGAGGCCATGATCACGCCTCAGCTACGCATAGGGTATGCCTATGAGGGTGGCGTATCAAAATTCAGCTCAGTGAATAGCGGTAGCCATGAGATCATGATCGGATACGACTTCTGGTATGATAAAAAACGGTTTGTAACCCCTCGCTATGGACGATATTTCTAATCAAGCCGCATAACATTCCTGCACCTTTATCAATCATTTCACCATGAAAAAATTATTACCTCATATTATCCTGCTGATCCTGCTGCTTGTGATCGCTCCCGTGCTTTTTGCACAGAAAGTCCTGACCAGCTATGGAGACAAGCAGTTTCATGCTTTTAAATTTAAAGACGCACTGGAGACCTATCAGCTAGCTCTGAAAAAGGACAAAGACAATGTGTACCTGCAGATGCGTATCGCAGATTGCTACCGCCTCCTGGGAGATCATATTGCCGCCGAGAAAACCTACGCCCCGCTGGCAGAAAATAATGCCGCTGATCCTATCAATAAGTTTTACTACGCGCAGCAGCTCAGGTATAACAAGAAGTATGATCTGGCCGGGAAAAGCTTTGAGTCCTATCTGACCTATACCGGCAAACCCAACGTTTCAATACAACAATGCATCATAGGCACCAAAGAACTAGGAAAACTACAATATGACGATGGCCGCTACCTGATAGAAAACCAACTGCACCTCAGTTCTGAAGGATCTGACTTTGCGCCTGCCTACTTCGTAGATAAGCAAATATTGCTTACCTCAAACCGTGACCAGCACAAGCCTGTGATGCGTCGAGACAATTGGTCGGGACGTGGCTTTCTGAGATTGTATAGCTCCAGCTCGCTCAGTACACAGGTTTATACAGATCCTAAGCTGCTGAAGGCTCGCAACTTCAATAACAAATTTCATGAAGGACCATCGAGCTATTGCGCCGCTACTCATGAGCTTTTCATCACCCGTAGTAATAGCAACAAGAAGAAACCGGAAACAGTCAAAACCAAGCTATACAAAGTGGTCTGCGACCCACAGTATGGTTTCTTTATGAGTGAGGTGTCTGAAGCAGTTCCATTCAATAGCAATGAATATTCTGTGATGCATCCTACAGTGACGTCAGACGGTAGTACTATGTACTTTGCCAGTGACATGCCGGCACCGGAGGCCCAGGGCGGTATGGACATCTATGTGACTACACGCGCAGCATCCGGTCAGTGGGGCACGCCGAAAAACCTGGGTCCGGACATCAATAGCATGGGTGATGATATGTTTCCCTTTATCTCGGGAGACAGCGCCTTGTATTTTTCTTCGGACGGGCATGCCGGTCTGGGTGGATTGGATGTGTATCGCTCCTATATGCTGCCCGATGGTAGCTGGTCGCGTCCACGAAATATAGGTGCTCCTGTAAATACCAACTACGACGATTTCAGCTACATCATGGACGAAAAGGGAGTGAATGGTATGTTTGCATCAGATCGTGCAGGTGGCAAGGGCGGTGATGATATTTACTCCTTTGTACGCAAGGAGATCAATATCGTGGGCCAGGTAGTAGATCGTGACACTCATCTACCCGTAGAGGATGTAAAAGTGACGCTAAAGGAAACCGATACAGGTTTATCTACTGATGACCAAAGCGACCGTCATGGAGGTTTCTGTTTTGGTGCCAGGCCACGTACACAATACACTTTAAGCACTTCAAAACTAGGATACGCAGCGCGCGAAGTACCTGTGATCACACGGGAGGGAACTACCAGGCGCATCATCTATATCACACGCATAGGAGCTGTACATCTACTGGTCAATATAGAGGATGCAGTGACTCATCAGCCCGTAAACCATGCTACCGGGGTGATCACTGATATGAATACAAAGGAGAATGCACAATTTCGCACAGACGCTACCGGCATCATATACGCCGATATAGTAGTGGGCCATCAATACAAAATAGACGTAGACAAAATACCGGCAGGAGACAATAAATACTATCTCTCTGAGGTAAAAGTAGTTTCCTCAGAAACACTGGTGAACGGCGATACGCTGAAAGTAACCATGGGCCTCAATCAGAACACGATCAACTATACGGCATCTCTTCAAAACATCTACTTTGACCTGGATAAATGGAATATCCGTCCGGATGCAGCCGTAGAATTAGACAAAGTGGTAACGGCGATGAAAGACCATCCTGATTGGCGTGTGCAGATCTCTGCGCATACAGACTGCCGTGAATCTGAGAGCTATAACATGGTGCTCTCACAGCGCCGGGCCAACTCTACTGCGGCCTACCTGGAGCAGCATGGTATACAGGGGCTACGCCTGAAACCTGTAGGCTTTGGCAAAACACACCCTGCTATATTCTGCGACTGTACGTCATATGGAAAGTCAGGATGCAGTGAAGAGCAGCACCAGATGAATAGGCGGGTGGAGTTCGTGATATTAAACACAGATGCTCTATCCGAGCGGAGGTAGCCGGCTACTTTCCGATACAGAACTTGCTAAAGATATTTCCTAGTATCTCATCATTGGTCACTTCGCCGCTGATCTCACCGAGGTAGGCCAGCGCTCTTTTTAGCTCCAGCGCTACCAGGTCTGTCGTGACCTGATGGTCTATAGCGTCGAGTACTGCATCGAGTGTATCATGAGCATGGCGCAATGCCTCATAGTGGCGGATATTAGCGATGGTCATATCGGGTGGAGTCACCTTTTGTGATTGCACCATGGCGCTCAGTTTTTTCCTGAGTGCATCTATGCCAGTATTCGTTTTTGCGCTCATGAATACTACATCGTCCAGCTTAGATAGTTCCTCTTTGATCGTGTCAGCGCAGAGGTCGCTTTTATTAGCTATCAGCAGGTATGGTACATCAAAGTCGGCAGCGGCATTCAGCTCTGTATCCAGGTCTTGAGCATCGGATATCAGGCTGGCATCAGTCATATACAGGAGTATAGATGCCGTCTTGATCTTGTCATAGCTGCGCTCTACGCCTATCTGCTCTATCAAATCCTCTGTCTGGCGCAGGCCGGCAGTGTCTATGAGGCGGTAGGCTATACCGTCTATATGCAGCACTTCTTCTATGGTATCGCGTGTAGTACCAGCTATATGACTGACGATAGCTCGCTCTTCATTGAGCAGCGCGTTGAGCAGGGTGGACTTTCCCGCGTTTGGCTTGCCTACTATGGCTACTGGCACACCATTCTTGATCACGTTGCCATATTTGAAGGACTCAATCAATGGCCGTAGCACGCCCTGTATGCGGTGGATGATGCGAACCAATTCAGCGCGCTTTACAAACTCTACATCTTCTTCACTGAAATCCAATTCCAATTCTATTAGCGAGGCGAAATTTACTAGTTGCGCGCGCAGTTCTTTGATCTGATGCGCAAATCCGCCACGGATCTGCTTGATGGCCAGCTCATGTGCCGCGGCAGAGTCTGACGCGATCAGGTCGGCCACTGCTTCCGCCTGAGATAGGTCTATACGGCCATTTATAAAAGCGCGTAGCGTAAACTCTCCGGCGTCAGCCATGCGTGCGCCTTTGGAGATAAGCAGTCGCAACACTTGCTCCATGATATAGGGCGAACCGTGACAGGATATCTCCACCACATCCTCCGTGGTGAAAGACTTCGGCGCGCGGAAGATGCTGACCATGACCTCGTCCAGCTCGCGGTCGGCATCTGTGATATGACCATAGTGTATGGTGTGCGATGACTGTTGAGTCAGGTCTTTGCCACGCCAGGCACGCTGAGTGATGGCAATAGCCTCAGGGCCGGAGAGTCTTATCACGCCGATAGCTCCTACTCCTTGCGCCGTGGCGGGCGCTATTATAGTATCTCCTTGCTTCATTGCTATGCTTACATCAGCGGGCGCACCTCCAGTTGGTCCCCGTCTTTGAACGTAGGGCAGCCGCGGCCTATCTCTATCGCGGCGTCCAGGTCCTCAGCCTCTATGACATAGAACCCGCCGATGCCATGCTTCGCATCCTGTATAGGCAGCGCCTGTATCTCATCATCTACCTGCGCGAGCAGTACACCCTGATCCCCTACACCATAGCCATTGCGGAAGATGCCTCGTGCGGACAGTTCCTTGGCCCAGGCAGTGTGCTGAGCTATGAGTGAAGTGAGCTGCTCCTCCGGTATGGGGTATCGGGTCAGGTCCTCGCGTATGAGAAGTATAAATTCGGCCATGTTCTTCGATTTACGGCTGCAAGATAAGCCTCTTTACCTCAAACCCCAGCATCGGCTCCGTATCTGCTTGATTTGATTACTTTAGCGCCTTATGAAAGTACTGATGGTATGCCTCGGCAATATCTGCCGCAGCCCACTGGCGCAGGGCATCCTGGAGCATAAGGTAAAAGAGGCAGGACTGGACTGGCAGATAGACTCTGCCGGCACCGGCGCCTGGCATGTAGGCCAGCAGCCCGACCGCCGCTCCTGCGAGGTAGCCCACAAGTACGGTATAGATATCACTGCTCAGGCAGCCCGTCGTATCAGCCACTCAGACCTACAGAAGTTTGATCTGGTATACTGCATGGACTCGAGCAATTATAACGATGTGATGCGTCTATGTAAGACGGAAGAGGAAGAAAGCAAAGTAAAGCTCATCATGAATGAGGCAGAGCCAAAGCAAAATATCAATGTACCTGATCCTTACTTTGGCGGCGGAGATGGATTTGAGCTCGTGTACCAGATGCTGGACCGTGCCTGCGATTCAATAATAGATAAAAGACGTTAGACACTAGACGATAGACAAATTCAAAATGGCCGAGATAAAAAAGATAAAACCCTCCCTACCCAAAGGTACCCGCGACTTCCTGCCACAAGAAGTAGCAAAGCGCAACTATATATTCGACACGATCAAGAATGTCTTCCGCAAGTATGGCTTCCAACAGATAGATACGCCTGCTTTTGAAAGGCTGGAGACCCTGACAGGCAAATACGGTGAAGAAGGTGATCGCCTTCTCTTCAAAATACTGAATAGTGGTGACTACCTGAAGGATGCGCCTGACGCAGAACTGCAAGCAAAGAACTCTTCTGCCATCACGCGTCATATCTCAGAAAAAGGGCTCCGCTATGATCTCACCGTGCCGCTATCGCGCTATGTAGTACAGCACCAGAGCGAATTGACCTTTCCCTTCAAGCGCTTCCACATAGGGCCGGTATGGCGCGCAGACAGGCCGGGTAAAGGCCGCTATCAGGAATTCTATCAGTGCGATGCAGATGTGATAGGCAGTACCTCCCTTTTGAATGAAATAGAACTCACCCAGATCTATAGCGAGGTTTATAGCAAGCTAGGAATGGATGTGACGATCCGTTTGAACAACCGGAAGTTTATAGATGAGTTTCTGACCAGGGCTGGCATCACTGATAAGAAGACAGAGGTCACTACCCTGATAGACAAACTCGACAAAGTAGAATGGTCTGGCGAGAAAGGAATAGCTGAGCAGATCAAGGCCAATGGCATATCAGACGCACAATTAACTGCTTTGAGCAAAACGCTTTTTGATACATCCTATGACGAACTAAAAGCAACTTTCAGCCAAGCTGTGGTGGCAGAAATAGACTATGTGATGTCACGCGTAGGACATCTAGCTAATGTGCAGTTTGACCCGACGCTCATGCGTGGGCTGGACTACTACACCGGCATGGTGTGGGAGGTCAAGCCCAATAATGTACAGATGGGCTCCCTCGGTGGCGGTGGCCGCTATGACAACCTCACAGAGATGTTTGGCGGGCGCGACATGAGCGGTGTAGGCATCTCTTTTGGCGTGGAGCGTATCTATGATGTGATGGAGGAGCTAAACCTTTTCCCCGCTACACTGATCGAGTCTACTAAAGTACTATTCGTACACTTCGATGAAGCGAGTGAGGCATACGCCTTTGACCAACTACAGAAAGTACGCGGGCAAGACATCGCCTCAGAAGTATATCCCGGCAAAAAGAAGCTAGACAAGCAGATGAACTACGCGAACGACAAGAAGATACCATACGTGGTAGTGATAGGCGGCGATGAGATGGCATCAGGCAAACTGACATTTAAAAACATGTCTAATGGTCAGCAGGACAAGCTGACGATAGACGAGATCATAGAGCGATTGAAGCCCCTCCCTGCCTCCCCAAAGGGGAGGTGAAATACAAAACCTTTTACAATGAGCACATTTACGATCACGGATAAAGAACTGACACTGGATGACCTGCGCACCTTTCTGAAAGGTGATATGCAGATAGATATATCGGAAGCAGCGAAAAAGAAGATACAAGCCAACAGGGCTTTCCTCGAAAGGAAAATAGCCGAGCCGGGTGCGCGCTATTATGGCATCAACACGGGCTTTGGTGCACTCTGCGACGTAGAGATCAAGCCTGACCAACTGGAGGAGCTGCAGGAGAATCTCGTAATGAGTCACGCCTGCGGCATGGGCGATGAGGTGAAGCACGAAGTAGTGCGCCTTATGATCTTGCTCAAACTCAAAGGCCTCTCTCTCGGCTACTCCGGCATCTCTCTGGACACTGTAGAGCAGCTACGCAAACTGTACAACAGCAAAATATACCCTGTGATATGGGAGGTAGGTTCACTAGGAGCCTCGGGCGACCTGGCTCCTCTGGCGCATCTCAGCCTGCCGCTCATAGGCATGGGTAGTGTACGGTACAAAGGCGAAAAGCGCGACAGCGCCTCCGTGCTATCTGAGGCTGGCATCTCTCCTATCAAGCTGAAAGCAAAAGAAGGACTCGCACTACTCAACGGCACTCAATTTATGAGTGCCTGGGGCTGCTACTCTATAATAGAGGCCGAGCGCGTAGAGAAGCTGGCGGATCTCACCGCTGCTATCTCTGTAGATGCCTTTGATGCACAGATAGCGCCATTCCATCCGGAGATACAGCGCGTGCGCAATCATCGCGGCCAGCAGGAGTCTGCAGCGCAGGTGCTAACCTTCCTCGACGGTAGTGAGATAGCCAGGCAACCGAAAAACAATGTACAGGACCCGTACTCTTTCCGCTGTGTGCCGCAGGTACATGGTGCGGTCAAGTTTGCGATCTCGCAGGTCAAAGAAGTCTTCGAGCGCGAGATCAACGCCGTAACTGATAACCCTCTCATATTTGAGGAGCAGGACCTGATCGTGAGCGGTGGCAACTTCCACGGTGAGCCGCTGGCTATCGCGCTGGACTATCTGGGTATCGCTATGAGTGAACTGGCCAGTATCTCTGAGCGCCGTACTTTCCAGCTCATTAGCGGCAAACGGGGATTACCTAAATTCCTGGTAGCAGACTCGGGCCTGAATAGCGGCCTGATGATACCACAATATACTGCCGCCTCTATCGTGTCGATGAATAAGCAACTGGCTACACCATCATCTGTAGATACGATCACATCATCTGACGGACAAGAAGACCACGTGAGCATGGGTGCCAACGCTGCAGTGAAGACTTATAAGATAGTTTACAACATCGAGAAGGTACTCGCCATCGAGTTTATGACTGCCATGCAGGCACTGGACTTCCGCCAGGAGAAGAGCAGCCCGCTGATAGAAAAGATCAGGGCGGACTATCGCAAGGTAGTTCCTCATTATGGCAAAGACCGTGTACTGTATGACGATATCCAGGTGACGGTAGATTTTATGAGGGAGATCAGGTTTTAGTCGTTTATTTCAGTCCTTCATAGCTCACTACCTTGCATTCCGGGTATAGCTTCCTAAGCGCCGCCTGTAGCTTATTGGCTTCTTCTATTGTGTCAAAGTTGCCGAGGTATATCCTGAATAGGCTACCCTTTACCAGTTTTACGTTTTGTACGTAGGCCACCGCATTATATTTGACCTTGAGTTCTTTGCTCAGCGTAAAGGCCAGCTTAGGATCGTCAAAGCTACCCAATTTGACACCATATTGCAGCTTGGTACACGTATCTACCTCGGTGATCATGTACATCAGGTCGCTGAGTGGGGCAGTGTGCACAGTGTCCTGCACCTCTATCACAGAGTTATTGATCACCTCCATAGACACCCGGGTAGAGCCGGCAGCTATATACCCCAGCTGCTCTGCTGCCGCCCGCGAGAGGTCCAGTATCCGCCCCTGTACAAATGGCCCGCGATCATTGATCCGCACCACTATAGAGCGGTCATTGGCCAGGTTGGTCACCTTGACCATGGTGCCTATAGGCAGGGTGCGGTGTGCGGCAGTGAGCTTTTTGCTGCTGTAGAGTTCGCCGCTCGCGGTGCGCTTTCCGTTGAAATAATCATGGTAAAAGGAAGCCCAGCCCACCTCCTGGGCGGTGGCAGCTTGCGCGCTGAGCAGCAGAGAAAGGACCACGGTGATGATCGCGTTTCTTGTCAAAAACCTTTGTTTATTAAACAATTGCACCGTAAGGTAAGGAAAATATCCTTTACCTAAAAGCGTAATATATCAGACGGGCTATTGCTTGACAAATTTTAAGACCCCTGTCTGGCCTTTGTCATTCTGTATCTGTACAGTATATATACCACCGGGCAGAGACGATACATCTACCTGGGTACCCGTGATATGTGCTATGACCTTGCGGCCCATCAGGTCAGAGACAGACGCCTCTGCCATATCTGGTACACCTGCTATGGTCAGGGTGCTGGTAGCGGGATCGGGATATAGTGCAAAAGAGATAGTACTTACTTCTTCTACGCCGGCCACCGGACCATCCAGCGTATAGCGGTCAAAGAACTTCCATATCTCATCGGTACCGGAGATATCCCGATCCGTATTGCCAAATAGCGGAATATTTATCGCACCACCAGGCCAGGTGTGACCACCGTTTGCGATCTTATACAGAAGCAGATCGTTACCAGCCGCGCAGTGTGGATAGTGAATGGTTTGCACCGTACATCCGTCGGCCAGATTCGTATTAGCCAGATCGCTAGTATCTGTGGTGTGCTGGCAAGCATCCGTATCGCGCCAGAATACCATGACCTGCTCTACGCCTATGGACAATGAAGCTCCCGTAGTATAGGGAACGATGGGGTCTGAGGTGCCATGCACATGCATGACAGGTATCTTGCGTGATGGGTGGCAGGTACTCACAGTATAGTTACTCATGGTGCCGGATACCGATGCTACCGCTGCCAGCCGGTCAGTGATAGCGCAGGCCAGGGCGTAGGTCATATAGCCACCGTTGCTGATGCCACAGCTATAGACACGCTTCGGATTGACGTGGTAGCGCTGGGATATCGTGTCTATCAGCTCCGTCAGAAATTTGACATCATTAGCACCATAAGGGCCGCCGGTAGCCGGGCCCCACGAGTTCCAGAAGCTGTCCACTCCATTAGGATAAACAACGATGTATCCGTGCGCATCTGCCGAGGCATCCATCTGTGTATAGGCCTCTTGCTGTATCGCATTGGAGGTGTAACCATGCAGATTCAAAACGAGCGGGTATGTAGACGCCGGAGAATAACCAGCGGGTAAATGGCAGATATAGTTCCGATAGATACCGTCCACGACAAAGGAATCAGTAAAAGTCTGTGCCCGAAGCGAAAAGGCAGACAATACAAAACAGGCAAGGAACGTTATGTAGCGAAATTTCATGCAGGTGGATTTTGTGCAAAGCTAAGAAAAGGATGGGACGGGCGTCAAATGCCTATATCTGTTAAGAATGACAAATTTGTAGGACATATTTTTTACCTTGGCACGTCGATTGACTCCAACACTTATACCAACGATACTATCATCATGAAAAAAGGTTTTCTGATACTCGCAGCGCTCTTTATGATCAGCTCTGCGTCTTATGCCCAGAAGTTTTGCTACGTAGATATGGAGTACATACTGGGCAAACTCTCCGGCTATACCGATGCCCAGAAAGAGCTGAATAAGGTATCTGAAGGCTACCAGAAAGAAATAGAGGCCAAGCGCAAAGCCGTAGATGATATGTTTAAGCAGTACCAATCTGAGCAGGTGCTCATGACGGACCAGATGAAGCAGCAAAAGATGAAAGAGATCGAAACTGCCGAAAGAGAGGTAAAAGACCTCCAAAAGAAGCGTTTCGGCCCGGATGGTGACCTCTTTCAGAAGCGCAAAGAGCTGATCAAACCGATACAGGACAAAGTCTATGATGAGATCACAAAATACGCTCAGGCAAAGAGTTATGAGTTTATTTTTGATAAATCCAGCGGCCCGTCGCTGCTCTACGCCAGCGAGAAGCTGAATAAAAGCGATGATATCCTATTCAATATGGGTGTGCAGAAGAAATAACAGATAACTTTTTTTGTGAAGCGCCTCCGTAGCCCCGGAGGCGCTTTACTATATGATAAACCTGCTTTTTATATATTCGCATTCCCTTTTATTAAATCAATAAAAACACATCGATGAGAAAATTAATAGTGGCTATAGCAGCTGTTTTCGCAATGGGTACGGCCTCTGCGCAGACGCAGAAGATAGGCCATCTCAACTCTGCTGAGATCCTGCAGGCCATGCCCGAATACAAAACCATGTCTGAAGCAGTGGACAAAAAGAAGCAGGAATATGCCAAGCTGATGGAATCTATGTATGCAGAGTACGAGAAAAAATCCAAAGAAGTACAGGAAGGCGGTGACAAGATGACGCAGGCCGTACTGGACCTGAAGGTACAGGAGATCAAGGACCTCGAAAAGAGGATCCAGGACTTTGAGCAAAAGGCACAGCAAGATCTGCAGAAATATGCAGAAGACCAGATGAAGCCACTCCAGGACAAATACATGAAGGGTGTGAAAGAAGTATCTAAGGAGCAAGGCTACACTTATATTTTTGATATCGCTGCCGGTGGCGTAGTGTACTACCCTGAGTCAGGCTCTGATATCACACAGGCGGTGAAAACCAAAATAGGCGCTAACCTCCCTGTACCAAATCCTAATGCACCAGCCGCACCTAAACCTGCAGCCGGAGGCAAATAATCCATTGATCTAAAGAAAACCTAAATATAAAAGATTGAAAAAACTGATCACAATATGCGCAGCGCTCATCATGGCTACCGCTGCCTCTGCCCAGCAGAAAATAGGCCATCTGAACTCTGTAGACATCATACAGGCACTGCCTGAGTACAAGCAAATGTCTGACGCTGTAGAAAAGAAGAAGCAGGAGTACGCAGGTATGATGCAGACCATGTACGCAGAGTACGACAAGAAGACCAAAGAACTGCAGGCCGGCCAGGGTACGATGCCCGAGCTCATGCAAAATAACAAGATGCAGGAACTACAGGACCTGGAGAAGCGTATGACCTCCTTTCAGGAGAAGGCACAAGGCGACCTGCAGGACTATGCACAGAAGCTGGCTGCTCCTCTCCAGGACAAATACATCAAAGGTGTAAAGGCTGTAGCCAAAGAGCAAGGTTATGACTATGTGTTTGACCTGGCTGCTAATGGTGTAGTGTACTACCCTGAGGGTGGTACAGACCTGACGCAGGCCGTAAAGACCAAGATAGGCGCTAACGCTGCTCCGCCGGCACCTATGGGTGCACCTAAGCCAGCCGGTACGCCTGCTGCCGCACCAAAAAAATAATCGGGTACAAAAACAAACGATATGACAGGAGCTGATAACTTAGCTCCTGTTTTTATTTTATGCCGAATACAAATCGTCCCATAGGTGTCTTTGACTCAGGCATAGGCGGCCTGACGGTGGCCCATGCCATATCCCGCCTGCTGCCGGATGAGCAGATCATCTACTTTGGAGATACTGCACACCTGCCGTATGGAGACAAATCCAGAGACCTGATCAAAAGATACTCTCTGGAGATCACAGATTTTCTCCTGCGTGAGAAGCACTGCAAGTGTATAGTCATAGCCTGCAATACTGCCTCGGCTGCCGCCTATGAGTACCTGCGCGATACGCACATGGGCAGCGTGCCTATATTTAATGTCATAGATCCGATAGTAGAGTCTGTGATAGCAGACGATAGCATACGCCACGTAGGTATCATAGCTACTAAGACCACTATCCTCTCAGGTGTATATCAGGAGAAGCTCTCCCGCCGCAAGCCGGGCCTCCGGTACTCTGCATTGCCTACTCCCCTGCTGGCTCCCATGATAGAGGAGGGATTCTTTAATAATACGATCAGCCAGGCAGTGATACACAACTATCTGGAGCAGCCCGAGCTGCAAGGCATAGATGCCCTTATCCTCGGCTGTACCCACTATGTGATGATCAAAAAAGAGATCAATACTTTTTATGAGGGCAAAGTGAAACTCTTTGACTCTACGGACATCGTAGCTACCAAGCTGGAAGCAATACTGGATAAAGAACACCTGCTGAGCGATAAACCCGTAGGCAAAAACCTCTTTTACGTGTCAGACTACACAGAGTCCTTTGAGCAGTCTGCCAAGGGTTTCTATGGTGAGAGCCTGTCGCTACAGCAGCAGAAGGTAGGCGGCAGGTAGTCTTACTCTGCCAGAAATTTTCTGACGGCAGCAGCGGTTATCCCAGGGCGCTCTATCATGGGCACATGGCCACAGGTATCTATGATCACCAGCTCCGCTCCTTTTATGTCCCGTTGAAACTTATAAGCGTGCGCGACCGGCACGATGCGGTCATTCCGTCCCCAGATGATAAGGGTAGGCGTAGTGATATCTCTGATCCGGGATGAATCGGGAAACTGGTGCGACTGCATGAGCCTGTAGGCAGCCTCCAGGTTTCCCTGCCTGTTCCAGAGTTTATTGTTATTGGCCACCTCAGCGTGATTGATCCTGGAGGTATCGGCATAGACCCTGCGAGCTCCCCCCTCAGACATAGCCAGCGGCATCCCCTTGGCATAGAAGAGGCCCATGCCCGGTACATTCATCAGTTTAGATACGCCTTGGGCTATTTTCTCCAGCTCATAGCCTGCGCTACCTATCAGCACGAGCTTCTTTATGATAGTGGGATGCTGCAGGGCAGCGTTCCAGGCCATCATACCGCCCATAGAGTTGCCTATCATATAGACGGAGTCTAAATGTAGGGTATCTAGCATAAAGGTGAAGTAATCACTATAAAGCTTGAGGAAGTCTATTTTCTCACCCTCGTCTCCCGGCAGGTCTGACAGGCCAAATCCTGGCAGATCGAGGCGGATGACGCGATACTGCTCCTTCAGGCTGTCATTTAGTTTTTGCCAGTTGCGATATGAGCCACCATAACCATGCACCATGATGACGGGTACACCCTGGCCCTCATCTGTGTAGTGCAGCTCACCTCCGCGCCACTGCAGGTAGTGAGAGGTAGGCAGGGTAAATAGCCTCTTGGCATCCTCCTTGGCCACGAGCTCACTAGGGCGTAGGAGGAGAAAGACGACCGGTACGCCTATGAGTACGATAATTACCAGCGCTGCTATTTTTAGCCATTTCTTCATTGCTTGCATTTATACCGTTTAAATATAATTTAACTATAATAAACATTCCGCCAAAATCAACCACTTGCCTATAAAAATAGTCCTGACTATATTTGCACATGGCAATTAGAAATACCCCTGCTGACCGCTTCTCCCGCGAAGGAATCACTTTTGACGATGTACTGCTGCTCCCCGGCTACTCTGAGGTCCTCCCCAGAGATGTAGACCTCCGCACCCGCCTCACCCGCAATCTGGAGATCAATGTACCCCTCGTATCCTCTGCTATGGATACCGTGACCGAATACGCACTCGCTATAGCTATAGCCCGCGCCGGTGGTATAGGCATCCTGCATAAGAACATGACCACGGAAAAGCAAGCCGAGCAGGTGCGCAAAGTAAAGCGTGCTGACTCTGGCCTGATCATAGATCCGATCACGCTGCTAGAAGACGCTACAGTGGGCGATGCCATGCGCCTGATGAATGAGAATAAGATAGGCGGCATACCGATAGTCAATAAGGCCAATAAACTGGTAGGCATCCTGACCAACCGCGACCTGCGGTTTGAGAAGAACAGGAAGAAGCTGGTCAAAGAAGTGATGACCACTCAAAACCTCGTCACTGCTCCTAAGGGGACCGACCTGAAGAAGGCTGAAGGCATCCTGGAGAAATACAAGATAGAAAAGCTGCCCGTAGTAGATAGCAAAGGGCAGCTCGTAGGCCTCATCACCTACAAGGATATCCTCAAGGTGCGCAACAATCCTAACAGTAGCAAGGACGCTATGGGCCGCCTGCTCTGCGGCGCTGCCGTGGGCGTGACGCCCGATATGCTCCAACGTATAGAGGCGCTCGTAGCAGTAGGCGTAGATGCGGTAGTGATAGACACAGCGCACGGCCACTCTGCCGGCGTACTGAAGGCAGTAAAAGGTGCGAAGCAAGCTTTCAAGCACCTGGAGATCATAGCAGGCAACATAGCTACAGAGGCCGGCGCCAAAGCACTGATAGACGCCGGTGTAGATGCGGTGAAAGTAGGCGTAGGACCGGGCTCGATCTGTACTACGCGTATCGTAGCAGGTGTGGGCGTACCGCAGCTCTCCGCTATCAGCTATGCTGCCGCTGCCGCCAGGAAGAAGAACATCCCGATCATAGCTGATGGCGGTATCCGCTACACCGGTGATATAGTCAAAGCCCTTGCTGCCGGTGCAGACACCGTGATGGCGGGTGGTATCTTTGCCGGTACGGATGAGAGTCCGGGCGAAACGATCCTGTTTGAAGGCCGTAAGTTCAAATCCTATCGCGGTATGGGCTCTGTGGAGGCTATGCAGGAGGGATCTAAGGACCGCTACTTTCAAGATGCAGAAGATGACATCAAAAAGCTGGTGCCTGAGGGCATCGTAGGTCGTGTACCATTCAAGGGTAGCGTGGCCGAGGTGATGTACCAGTACATTGGCGGTCTGCGGGCCGGAATGGGTTACTGCGGCGCCAGGAACATTAAGGCGCTACAGCAGGCAGAGTTTGTACGCATCACAGCGGCCGGGGTAAATGAATCTCACCCGCACGATGTAACCATTACTAAGGAAAGTCCTAACTACTCCCGCAAATAGTATGAATATCGAGGCCCTGCGTGACTATTGCCTCTCTCTGCCATACGTGACGGAGGATATCAAGTGGGGCGCAGATCTGTGTTTCTCTATAGGAGATAAGATGTTTTGCGTCACAAGCGAGCACCTGCCGTTTAAAGCTTCTCTCAAAGTTAACGACGAAGAATTTGAGGAATTTTCTCAGAAGCCCAGTATCAAGCCCGCAGCCTATCTGGCCAGATACAAATGGGTATTGATACAAGGTGATGCGCTCTCAGACAAGCAGTGGAAACACTATATCCAGAAGTCATATGAGCTGGTAAAAGCTAAACTACCAAAGAAGATACTGAAGGATCTTAGCTGACCTATTTCCTCAGCATCATCACGATGCCTGAGCGCTCTATAGCTGTACCGTCACTGGCAGTGAACTGTATCAGATAGGCGTATCCACCCTGCTGTGCCGGTTTACCGCCATCATTGCCATACCACCCTTCATTTGGATCGTGCGTCTCAAATATCTTGCCGCCGTAGCGGTTGAAGATCGTCATGGTATATCCCTGCGGATCGCCAAAGATGATGCGCGGCTTGAAGAAATTATTAGTGCCGTTGTAGACAAAAGCATTAGGGATATAGATGATGGGGCGATGGTCCACACAGGCTATATTGGAGAAACTACTCAGTACAGTATCGTAATGAGCATCCGGCAAAACGATATGATATACGGCCTCTATACGATAGCAGAAATTGCCGGCCTTGTCCAGGTATTGATAGACAGAATCTACAAAAGTAACGTGCGTAGAGTCATTGAATGTCCGTACAAGATGCATTCCTGTACCATCACCAATGTCGCGGTATAGGTTTTGCTTCAGCACACGCGCATTAAAGATATGCAGCGGGTTCCAATTGAGGGATATCTCGTAGTAGTCTGATAGCGTACCCTGCAGGGATATGTGCTCTGCATAAGGCGTCACTATGGAGCCATTGCACGAGTCAAAAACGGTGACAGTGTAGTAATACGGTTCATATTGCGGCTCCACTGTTGAGTCCGCAAAGGAACTGAATACCGCCAGCGGCGGGCCTACATGGATCAGCTTTGTGAGCAGGTACTGAGCGTTATCCTCCGATCGCTGGACCTCATACGAGAGTATCTTTGCCTTATTATCTACCAGCCAGGTCAGGTCTACATTATTGGTAGCATCTACGGTGATATTGGTGATATAGATATAGGAGGGTGGCTTCACCACATTGGCCGTAAAGCGCATATAGTTAGAGTGCAGGACATGATTGGTATCCAATGCGCTCACTGCCACTACATATATCTGTAGCGAGTCTCCATCTGCGAAATTGGGATAATCGTAATTGAAGGTAGACGTATCTATATCAGCTACCATCTCGTATGGGCCGGCATTTTTGCTGACAAATACTTCGTAGCTCCTGACGCCGCCGGGCAGGTTAACATACCTGCTCCAGGTGACACCGATGGACCTGTCACAGTGGGCCGTCTGGTACTGTGCGAGTATGGACTGTTGCGGGCTGGTATTGAATGCGCTAGGCTGAGTGAATGCGCAACTATCTCTGGCATCTATGGTATAGTTCAGAGCGGAGGCATAAGGATTGTGTGCACTATCTATCCATGATGTAGTAAAACGCCCATACACGGAGTCTATAATGATAGGTGTGCCATTGGGCGTGATGAGGTAGATCACGTACCAGGTGGTCTGCGGCGACGTACTGGGCGACCATGTAAACTGCACAGTGCTATCCGGCAGTACGTTCACACCTAGTATACCGGGAGTGGCGGGGTTTGGTTCATTGCGCAGTGTGTCAGAAGATGCATATGTAGCTCCGGGGCAGTTGAAACTATCCTGGATGTAATAGTAGTAGGTATTGTTAGCCGCTGCGAGATCATTCCACGTGGTAGCATTCTGATCTGTGATAACAGTATCCAGCGTATAAGGACCACCTATGGCGGTGGCTCTGTATATCCGGTACCCGATGAAGGCCCCGCATGGCTGATTGCCTACCGCATCCCAGGTCAGTATGTCATTGCGCGCAGTGTCGGGCGCGGCACAATGTATCTTTGGCGCAGGGATCACCTGTGCAAAGCCCAACTGTACAGACAGCGACAAAATAAGAATGGCAAAAAGCTTTTTGATAATGCCCGATTTAGCGGGTAAAAATAATGCAATAAGCGAGATTCATTTGATGATATTGGCAAAAATGCGCTGATAGATAGACGCCCCGTGCAAAGCCATCGTTGCAAACTACAGTATCCCGCATCCCTAACGGCCTGCGGGCTGTCTTATTGCCCTGATGGAAGATCGTAGAGGCTTTTACCCGACTGTCACCTTATACATTTTGTCAAAGTCGAGGTATTTTACTGCCAGCTCCTGTATCTCTTCTGCGGTGGTGGCCTCAATTGTCTTCAGGTACTGATTGAGATATTGTGGGTCGCGACCATAGAGTATCTGGCCTTTGAGCACGTCAGAGTACTTCATGGGGCCGTCTACGCTGCGCATCAGTTTGCCTATCATATAGTTTTTCACGGTATCCAGCTCCTCGTCGTCTACCAGCTCTGTGCGCATAATATTGATCTCCTTTGCTACCTCGGCTATGGTCGCTTCACTGACCTCTTTGCCTACCTCGGCGCTGATCTCCAGAATGCCACCATTCTGATAGGATGAGAGGCCCGAGTAGATGCCATAGGTATAACCCTTCTCTTCACGGATATTAGCCATCAGCCGGGAGCCAAAGTAGCCACCAAACAGAGTATTCATCACGACCAGCTTATCGAAGTCCGGGTGATACTTATTGATCGTGGCATTGCCTATCATGATGGTAGTCTGCACCGCGTCCTTCTTTTCCGTGTGGAGGCGCAGCTCGTCATTAGGAGCGATAGTGTGCGTCACATCCTTTGGCGCTGTAGCACCGGCCCATGCTTTTACACCAAAAGTATCATTGAGGCTCGTCAGTAGCTCGTCATTGAGCTTACCTGATATGATAGCAAAGCAATTCGATGCATTGTAATACCGCTTGTAATAATCACGCAGCATAGCTGTTGTCACATTCTCAAAATCTGCGTACTCTGTGACCCTGCCATACGGATGCGTCTGTCCCCACATAGCCGAAAGGAAGTTGCGATTAGCTACATAGTCATTTTTGGCCAGGCGCTCTGTGTGCTTCTGACGGCGGTTATTGAGTATCGTAGAAAATTCCTCGTCGGGGAAAGATGCCTCTGTAAAGATCTCCATCAGCAGCGGCAGTACCTTAGGTAAATGCTTCGTAAGGGAGTATATCTGGAAACCTGCATTATTGAATGACACATTTGACTCCAGGTTGCAGCCGTAAAATTCAAAGATATCTGCTACCTCCAGTGCTGTCTTACCTTTCACACCCTCCCGCATCATGCGATTGACAAAGTCGGCCAACAGGTTCTTTGGCTCATACCATTTGCCCGCTTCAAACACGAAGTCAACTTTCACTATATCTTCCTCACCTGCATTGATCACATAGACCGGCAGGCCATTGTCCAGCGTGATCCGTTGAGATGGGATGAGGTGTATACTATCCGGTGTCTTGATATCCGGGGCTATGCTTCTGTTCATGTCTATTGCTTGTTCTTGGCAAAATACCGCACGGTACTGCACCTGTTTTTATCAAAGATCTGCTGGGCCACCGTTTTGATCTGACCGGTAGTCACAGCGAGGTATTTATCTATCTCTTTATTGATACCATTAGGATCACCGAGCATATCGTACCAGGCCAGGTTCATAGCGCGGTTCAGTACATTGGTATCGCTAAAGGTGAGGTAGGCTTCGGTCTTGTTCTTAACCTTTTGCAGCTCATTCTCCGTCACGGTATCCGCGAGGCGCAGGCAGCTTTCCTCTATGGCCTTGTCTGCATCATCCATGCTGATGCCCGGGTTCAGTTTGCCCTCTACTATGAACATTCCGTCATCTATCGTCTCTGACAGGTAAGCCGCCACAGAGCTGAATACCTTCTTCTCCTTTACCAATTCATTATAGAGTCGCGATGACTCACCGGTAGACAACATGTCACGGATAAAGTCGGATGCCTGATAGTCCGCATGCAGGCGGTCGCACATTTTATAAGCCTTATAGATCGCGTTCAGAGGTACGTCTTCATGCAGCTCTAGTATACGGGCGTCTGTTTGTACTGGCTCCTTTGGCAGGTTGTGCAGCGCCAGCTCACCGCCAGGTATATCGCTAAACCATTTCTTTGCCAGCCGCTCGACTTCCGTCGTTTTCACTCCACCGGCCACTACCATTACTGCATTGCGCGGGCGATAGTATTTGAAGAAGAAAGCTTTGGCATCTTCCATTGTGGCATTCTCTACGTGTGAAAGTTCCTTGCCGATGGTCGGCCACTGATAGGGGTGCACTTTGTAGGCCAGTGCAGAGAGCTTGTGCCAGACATCACCGTATGGCTGATTGATGTAGTGCTCTTTGAACTCCTCACACACGACCTTCTTTTGTGTCTCCAGACTTTCGAGATTGAAATCCAGAGAGAGCATCCGATCACTCTCCAGCCAGAAGGCAGTCTCCAGATTAGTAGCGGGAAGGATATCGTAGTAGTTGGTGATATCGTTTGAGGTAAAGGCATTATTCTCTCCTGACGCGAACTGCAGCGGCGAGTCAAACTCAGGGATATTCACGGAGCCCTCAAACATAAAGTGTTCAAAAAGGTGAGCGAAGCCCGTCTTATTCGGGTCTTCGTCACGGGCACCTACTTTATAGAGTATATTGACAGCAGCGAGCGGAGTAGCGGGGTCTTCATGTACGAGTATCCTGAGGCCATTGGCCAGGACCACTTCATTGAAATGTATCATGCGGTGAATGTAAGGCAGAAATCAGGAAAATGAGAATGCTCGGGATATACTAATCCACATGATAACTGACGTTCGTCCGTACATTATATTGCCTCCAGCAGTGACCACACTATAAAAAACAATGGTTCCCCTAGCGGGACCATTGCACAAAGACTAAAATGAATGCTATCAATTACGACGGAGGTCGAATTTCTCGATCTTATTGTACAGGTGACTGCGCTGGATATCCAGTAGCTCAGCGGTCTTGGACACATTCCAGTTAAACTTCTTGAGCTTGTGCTCTATGAATAGCTTTTCGATGTGCTCCTTGAAGTCCTGGAACTTATCAAACTGCTCGAAGAGGTCTGTAGGTGTTTCTTTCGCCTGTGTATTGGTCACGAAGCTCTTGACCTCGTCCTCGGTGATCTTCTGGTCTGAAAGGATCACGAGGCGCTCCATCACGTTGCGCAGCTCGCGGATATTGCCATCCCAGCGCATGGTCTTGAGCTCCTCCAGTGCCTTAGGGGTGATCACTTTTTTCGGTATGCCGTAGTCCTCGCATATCTCGCGTACGAACTTATCTGCCAGCTGCGGTATATCATCCGCACGTTCATGCAGCGATGGCACATGGATCAGTATCACACTGAGGCGATGGTAAAGGTCCATTCGGAATTTACCCTCCTCTATCTCCTTGGTCAGGTCTTTATTGGTAGCAGCTATCACGCGTACGTCTACGAGTATATCCTTGTCACCACCTACGCGGTTGATGCGGTTTTCCTGCAGGGCGCGGAGTACTTTGGCCTGGGCGGAGAGTGACATATCACCTATCTCATCCAGGAAGAGTGTACCACCATTTGCCAGCTCAAACTTGCCGAGCTTCTGCTTGATAGCAGAGGTGAAGGCACCCTTCTCATGGCCGAAGAGCTCGCTCTCTATCAGCTCGCCTGGTATAGCAGCACAGTTCACCTCGATCAGCGGGCCGGCAGCGCGGTTAGACTTCTCATGTATCCAGCGGGCTACGAGCTCCTTGCCGGTACCATTCTCACCAGTGATCAGCACGCGTGCCTCTGTAGGCGCTACACGCTCGATGGTCTCCTTGATTTTCATGATAGCCGGAGAGTCGCCCACTATCTCGCGGGTCTTGCCCACCTTGCGCTTCAGTATCTTGGTCTCCGTCACGAGGTTAGACTTGTCCAGCGCATTGCGTACGGTGATCAGCAGTCTGTTCAGATCAGGTGGCTTGGAGATGAAATCGTAGGCACCCTTCTTGACCGCATCTACAGCGGTCTCCAGCGTACCATGACCGGAGATCATGATGATCTGGGCCTCAGAACTTTCCTTCTTGAGTTTATCCAGCACCTCGAGGCCATCTATTTTGGGCATCTTGATGTCGCAGAGTATCACGTCATACTCGCCTTCCTTGGCCATCTCATAGGCCTTCTGCCCGTCTTCGGCTTCGTCTACTTTGTAGCCTTCGTACTCTAGTATCTCTCTGAGTGTCTTGCGGATCGCTTTCTCGTCGTCTGCGATGAGGATGTTTGGCATGTTCTATTAATTAATTGTGAATAACGAATAGTGAATAATAAATAGAGGGCGATGAGTATTCTTTGGATTGTTCACTATTCTCTATTCATTATTCGTTTCAAAAAAGGGCTGTATGCCTGTAAGCCGGATCCTGTCCTCCCTCGCGGGAGTCTCTATCATTTATCTGCGATGTGGATCGCTCCACGCCTGTAGCACCCAACCCTCCGGCGTTCCCGACTAGTCGGGATCGGCCGAGCCGGCCTCAGCCGCCGGTTTACATGGGCTTACAATCCGCAAGGTTTACCCGCCCCGCATGTTCCCATAGCGGAGCCGTGCGCTCTTACCGCACGTTTTCACCCTTATCCGCCTAGGCGGACGGTTATTTTCTGTGGCACTGTCTCGCACTCGCCGAGGCGAGTGGCCCAGAGATTATCTGGGTGCGGCGCTCTGTATTGTCCGGACTTTCCTCCCCGTATCGAGTACGGAGCGATAGAGTAGCATACAGCTTGTCCGTAAAATTATACGTTTATTTTATCGGACAAAGCCATATTATATCACGAATGACAAATGTGGATATGATATATGTAATATGTGGACAAGGAGCTACAAAAAATAAAACCATATAGCTGTCAACTATACAACGAATTATAGCTAATGAATATCCGGCAGAACAGTGCAATCCTGTTTGCAGCTTGAAGACATATAATCAATACCATAGTTTTTAGGCAATATTTCGTTAAGGCAGTTTATCACATGTGCTATCTCCTTAAGATAGTAATGATGTAAAAAAATCTTCTTACGGAATGAATCTGTACTTACTGATAAGAAGTATTCCTGCCCACTTGTACCCATGATGCAGTAGTTATGATAATAGTCTTCTAAAGTATCCCATTTTATAGACTTAACTTCATCCAGTATCTTTTTGTGCTCAGCTTTTAAATATATCACTGTATCACAGCCAGCCGAACTCCGATGTCGTGTGAACGCTAAACTTGTATCCGTCAATATGTAAGCGGAAACAACGCCCATAGCCCAGCCCTGAGAGTGATTTCCCTCGGTAAAGACTAATCTAAACTTTCCTTCTGTGACCTGACACTTTGCCGATACTCCCCAAAAGAGAAAAGCTATAAAGAATGAAAGCACCTTTACTGGCCGCATAGGTTACTAGAGTTATACTTTAATCAAGGAATAAGTATTTGTAAAATAATGAAAATTCGTGCAATCTTCTTCTTATCACTTACTTATGGCAAAAGGAAAACTAGAGGTATTATTGCAGTTGATTCACTAAATGATTAGCATGTCTCTCAGATGGCAGATAGCGCAGTGGTTTGAGCTGAAGTGGTGGCAGCGCTATTTCTCCGGCAAAGATAAGGCTGCCTACTATGAGTGGAAAAGACAGTATTGGCGTGGCCTGCTCGATCAGATAGCGGATGTACTACCTTTGAGTGAAGCAAGGACCATAGCTGATCTGGGCTGCGGACCAGCGGGCATTTTCACTGTCTTTCCAGATAAAGAGGTGACTGCTGTAGACCCGCTACTGGACAGCTATGAGCAATTGTTACCCTTCTTTGACCGCAAAGACTATCCGTATACTAAGTTTATCAATCAGTCGCTGGAGGATTTCACCCCTAAATCCCCTGAAGGGGACTTAAACAGCCGGATAGGTTTTGATATTACTTTCTGCATGAATGCTATCAATCATGTGGCTGATATCGATCTGGCATATGACAGGCTGGTGTCTGCTACGAGGGATGGAGGCCATGTGGTGGTCTCGATCGATGCACATAATCATTCTTTCTTTCGCTGGCTGTTCCGCCTGATACCGGGAGACATCCTGCATCCGCATCAGTATGACCTGGGCGAGTATGAGCGCTTTCTGACCGCGCGTGGCTGCCGGATGGAGAAGACGGTGCTGATCAAGAAGGAGTTTTTCTTTAGCCACTATGTGCAGGTGGCGAAGAAGTTTTAACTATGAGACATGAAAACACTGATCAAACCTAACGCGCTACAGCCGGGTGATAAAGTAGCGACCATCTCGCTCTCATGGGGTGGCGCAGGAGAATTGCCTCATCGCTACCAGCAGGGCAAAGTACAACTGCAATCAGCATTAGGACTAGAGGTAGTAGAAACTGCCAATGCCCTCAAATCTGCCGAGTACATCTATCACAATCCTAAAGCCAGGGCCGAGGATCTGATGAAGGCATTCAGTGATCCCTCTATCAAAGCTATCATCTCCAATATAGGCGGTGAAGATAGTATCCGCATTTTGCCATATATAGACCTAAATATCATCCGGGATAATCCGAAGATATTTCTAGGCTTCTCTGACAGCACTGTCACGCATTTCATCTGCTACCGGGCTGGCATCACCTCTTTTTATGGCACATCGCTACTGACGGGTTTTGCCGAGAATGGAGGTATGC
The DNA here is from genome assembly GCA_964537475.1 of uncultured Chitinophagaceae bacterium. GTDB lineage: Bacteria > Bacteroidota > Bacteroidia > Chitinophagales > LD1 > UBA1941. The sequence goes on from CAZIBY010000005.1 coordinate 92,147, forward strand.
ATCAATATCAGATAGATGATCTGAAGCGGATGCTATTTTCTAGCGAAACTCCAGGTATCATCAAACCTAACTATGATGGCTGGACCTCAGAGCGCAGCGTGTGGGAAGACCCTGCAAAGCAACACATCAAGCGAACACTTCAACCGAGTAGTGGCTGGAACTTTCTGCAAGGCAGAGGCAAAGTACAAGGCCATCTGCTAGGAGGCTGCCTGGATGTGCTGGAGTTTCTCAAGGATACCGACTACTGGCCTGCAAAGGACCAATGGGAAGATGCGATCTTATTCATAGAAACATCTGAAGACAAGATGCTGCCCGAAAGCTTCCGATGGATACTACGCAACTATGCGGCCTCGGGCATCCTGAAATCTTTGAAAGGCATCATCATGGGGCGTCCTTATGATTACGCCCATACATCGGAGTATAACCAGATCCTTTTGAAGATCGTGCGTGACGAGGAAGGATTGACAGACCTACCTGTCGTTACTGAAATGGATTTTGGGCATACCTGTCCTACCTTTACCATACCCATGGGTATGATGGCAGAGATAGATAGTGATGCTAAGACTTTCTCAGTATTGGAGAGTGGTGTAAAATAAATCAAAAACTTTCCGAGGCATTATAAGGTTTCGCTATCTTCACTATAGCATGAAAAGGTTATATGTGTTTATTCTTCTATCGGTGATCTGCAGGGCCCTTTCTGCCCAGACCATAGTGTATGAAATGACCGTACTCGGGTCAAAGTTTGGCAAGATGGTAGTGAGTAGACGGATGCAGGATAGTATCGAGCTCTACACATTAGATGCCAAAGGCAAGGCTACCATCCTTTGGATGGACTTCGAAAATGAAACCATACAGGAGGTCCGCTACAAAGGTGGCAAACTCATCTCTTCTTCTTACAAAGAGATAGAGAATGGCAAGACGAAGAAATGGAATAAAGTATCGTATGATGGCCGACAATACCAGGTAGAGTCATATGCCGGCAGGAGAAGCTTTAACGAAGTACCCCAGTACTCCGTCATTTCATTGTACTTTGTCGATCCGCAGCAGCGGGCACGCATCTTTCACGAGGCTGAGGCCAGCTATACAGGCCTCAAAAGGATCGATGCCAATACGCTGGAGATCAAGAATGCTGACGGCAGCCGCAGCGTCTACCGCTACGATCAGGGGAAGCTAAATACCATGGAGTTTCACCTGGCTATAGCTACAGTATATATGAAGCGGACAGGGTCCTGAGCCTCAGGCCTCGGCACGGGCCATCTTTTTCGCCTGTGCAGCATCGCGGGTAGTCTTCCAAAGCTTGTCCCAGATAAAAGAGACCTCTCCAAAATTTGACACAACATCGGAGTGGTGTACATTATGCCAAGCGGAGCTATTGAGGCCTATGCGCGGGAGCAGTTTCTCCAGCCAGGTGAAGGTCACTCCACAGTGCAGGTAGAGATTCAGGAATACAAAACCGACAATAGCAGTCATGTATAACGGTATGAAATGCTTGGCCGGAGGGAAACAGGTGAGCAGCAATGGCCAGAAAGTAAGAAAAGTCTCCACCGGTCCCACGGCAAAACCAGAGAAAGGTGTAGGATCTCGGAAGGTGTGGTGATGCTTGTGAAAAGGATAGAAAGCCTTGGTGTGCAGCAGCCTGTGTTTCCAGTATGTCAACGCATCAATAGCTATGATGCCGAGGTACATCTCCAGTACTACCATCCACCAGGTCAGGCCCATCTCATCCAGCGTCCATACGAGGCCTGTAGGTAGCCCTGCCCTATACATACCCACCGGCCAAGCAGCCATACAGGATACTACAAAGGCGGCGCGGATGGTACCAAAGGCCTCCTCGCCCAGCGGTGGCGCCTTGCGTCGCTCGCCCTGTATGCGGCGGCCATAGCGCTCAGACACACGATAGATCACATAGCTAAAAGCCATGAGCGGCACAGTGATGCAGACAAAGAGGCGCCACACACTATCATAGTACAAACGAATATCGGGGTGCAATAATCCCGAGAGAAAGAAGCCGATCAGTACAGCCCAGTCTACTCCCACAGCTATCTTGTGGGGATTCAGCAGACGGCGCATGGGAGATGGTGCCACAGACATCGATTGTAGATTCTTTGGTAAGTACCCGTGAATATAGGTATACCTCATTATACCGCAACGGATTTAGAGAAATTTATATAAAAGATCAGCCTGATATTTATCACGTAGTAACGATGCCGGGCGCAGTCAAATTTTCAAAAGCCCGAATGTCTGAATTCTTTACCTTCGCTCCCGCTAAATCAAAAACACATCATGGAATACCGCAAAGAGAAAGATACGATGGGCGTGGTAGAGGTACCTGCCAATGTATACTGGGGCGCGCAGACACAGCGCTCGGTACATAACTTCAAAATAGCTGAGGACATCAATAAAATGCCCAAGGAGATCATCCGCGCCTTTGCCTACCTCAAGAAGGCGGCTGCACTGACCAATCTCGATGCCGGTGTACTGCCAAAGGAGAAGTCTGATATCATAGGTCAGGTGTGCGATGAGATACTGGCGGGCAAGCTGGATGATCAGTTCCCCCTCGTAGTATGGCAGACAGGCTCGGGTACACAGAGCAATATGAACGTAAACGAAGTGGTGGCCTACCGCGCGCACGTACTGATGGGTGGCAGCCTGCTGGACGAGAAGAAGTCTATCGCACCAAACGATGACGTAAATAAGTCTCAGTCATCTAATGATACTTTCCCGACGGCGATGCATATCGCGGCTTATAAGATACTGGTAGATGTGACCATCCCCGGCATCAAGAAGCTGCGCGACACCCTCGCTGCCAAGTCTAAGGAATACATGAAGGTGGTAAAGATAGGCCGTACGCACCTGATGGATGCTACACCTATCACCCTCGGTCAGGAGCTCTCCGGCTATGTATCTCAGCTGGACCATGGCCTGCGCGCTATCAATAATACGCTGGCGCACCTCTCTGAGCTGGCGCTCGGTGGTACCGCAGTAGGTACAGGTATCAATACTCCTCCGGGCTACTCTGAGAATGTGGCCAAGCATATCGCTACTCTCACAGGTTTGCCATTTGTGACAGCGGAGAATAAGTTTGAAGCGCTGGCCGCACATGACGCGATAGTAGAGGCGCATGGCGCGCTGAAGACGGTAGCCTGCTCTCTGATGAAGATAGCCAATGACGTACGCCTGCTGGCCTCCGGCCCGCGCTGCGGCATCGGTGAGATCAGCATACCTGACAATGAGCCGGGCTCCTCTATCATGCCGGGCAAAGTAAACCCTACCCAGTGTGAGGCCATGACCATGGTAGCTGCACAGGTACTGGGCAATGACGTGGCTATTAACATCGGTGGCGCTACGGGCCACTTTGAGCTGAACGTATTCAAACCGGTGATCATCTATAACTTCCTCCACTCTGCGCGCCTGATAGGTGATGCATGTGTGTCATTCAACGACCACTGTGCGGTAGGCATCGAGCCGATACAAGCCAATATAGATAGCAACCTGCACAACTCCCTCATGCTCGTGACTTCTCTGAACCCACACATCGGCTACTATAAGGCTGCCGAAATAGCACAGACGGCGCACAAGACCAACAAAACCCTGAAGCAGACAGCCATCGACCTGGGCTATGTATCAGGAGAGGACTTTGATAAATGGGTAAACCCGCTGGACATGGTGGGTAAGCTCGGCTAAAAATACCGCCCAAAGCATTGGCAATACTAACGAAACGCCTGTATCATCATCCACTGATGCAGGCGTTTTTCTATTTAAAAAGCGTAAATTCGCCGCTATCATTAATCAAAACCAAAATCATCGATGAAAAAAGTATTACTGTTTTTGTCTGCTCTGATCCTACTGGTGTCCGGTGCTATGGCCCAGTGTACGGTAGATAGCAGCCATTTCACCCCGGGCACGATCGTGTATCCGGCCTCTCTGCCGTGTATCCATCAGACGCAGTCCTACTCTGAGACTGTGAATGTGCGTATACCTGACTCGGTAGACGCTCAGATATTTTTCAGCGGCCTGCCGGCTAATACATATTTCCTGTATGTAGACTCTATCCGTCTGGATAGCATCACCGGCGCCCCGTCAGGTATCAGCACTGCTGCCAGCCCGGGCTCAGGCACATGGATGCATGCAGGCCAGTACGGCTGTATACAGGTATCAGGCACCACTGCTGATGCCATAGGTAACTATCCTCTCAGCCTCTTTGGTGCAGGCTGCGTGCATGGCTCCATAGGAGGCTTCCCGGTAGACTCCTGCCAGACAGGCCAGCTGCCAAACTTCATCAACTACTCACTGGATGTATGTGCACCGGCACCTCCTGCCAGCGTCTGCACACCGGATACAGCTCACTTTACCAGTGGTGTATACTTCTATCCTCAGTCGCTGCCTTGTATCATGCAGGGTATGCCGTACTCTGAGACGGTAAGCCTGAAGATACCTGACTCTATAGATGCACACCTCTTTGTATCTGCACTCCCGGCCGGCCAGTACTACCTGCACATAGACTCTATGCGCATAGATAGCGTGACAGGTGTACCAGCGGGTATCTCTGTAGCTACCAATCCGGGCGACTCTGTATGGCTGCATGGCGGCGCATATGGCTGTGCGCTCTTCTCAGGTACGACCAATGACTCGGTAGGCAACTATGCAGTAAACCTCTTTGGCCGTGGCTGCGTACATGGCAATATCTTTGGTATAGCTATAGACAGCTGCGTGAGCGGCAACCTCGGCGCCTACCTGCACTATAGCCTGAATGTCTGCAACGGATCAGGTGCCTGCACAGTAGACACGACGCATTTCAACAGCACTAACCACGTATATCCTATCAGCCTGCCATGTATCGTGACCGGTACATCCTACAGCGGCCAGATCAATATACAGGTACCTACGTCTATAGACGCGCATGACTTCCAGGCTATCATCCCTGCGGGACAAGCGGTGATCTACGTAGACTCTATCAATATCAACAGCATCACTGGCTATCCTGCCGGTATCACCAGCGTGAGCAACCCCGTGCTGACCAGTTGGCTCTTCCCGGGTGGGTATGCCTGCGCGCACGTGACAGGTAGTGTCAATGCTGCTATCACTGCTGCCGGAGACTACAACCTGACCATCTCGGGCACAGCTTGCGGTCATGGCACCTTCCCGCTGATCGGCTTCATTGATACCTGTATGCAGTTCAACTTTAGCCAGGTGTATCCATACAAGCTCAGCGTGTGCTATCCTGCCGGTATCTCCGAGATACAGAATGGGGTAGAACTGAACATCTATCCTAACCCTAACCAAGGCAACTTCACCGTAGCTCTGGCAACCGCAGACCGTATAGCGGGCCAGCTGACTGTAGTAGACCAGATAGGCCGCACTATCCATACAGAGGATATAGACGTGACCGGGTCTACCAAGATCAACATGAACCTGGGCAATGTGGCCTCAGGTGTCTACGTACTGATGATCAACTCTGCCAATGGCCGCATGGTGCGTCAGTTTGTAGTAAAGTAATCTGTACAACATACATCACTTGGAAAGACCGCTCCGCAAGGGCGGTCTTTTTGTTTGTCTCATGGATAATTTGTAAATGCAATCTTCATAAATTTCCTTTCTGTATTTTCACTATATATAAAAATAGTTATGCGATGGATAGATGTAGGGTGGACAGCATTTATAGAAGATGCTACTGATTTTTCTGAGTTTTTCCGTGAGCAAATGTCAGTACAGCTGATGCATCGATTCAATGAGCAAGTGGGCAAAGAGAATGCTGTATTAGATATTGGCTTCATGCTACATGTAGGAATGACGGAAATGAATATCCATTATAGTGAAGGCTATCATTGGGTATCAGCAGATATCATCGGGCCCGATTCCTGTGCTCGTGAAGTATCAATCTTCTGGCACTCCGATTCGCTTAATAGTTTTATTAATCTGACGCAAAGTGACTTAATCACGGCCAGTAATATCTGCTTTGGTTTTGGGACAGATTTTGACACAGAAGCATATCAGAAATATTTTGAGATGCCCAAACTGGACATGCAGAGGCATCAGTTGATATTTGATGTAGAATATGACTTTTCAGTCTACCCTGACCTGAGCCTAGCATTTTTTTTCAAATATCAACCAGATACAACTGCGCTGAGGCAGATATGCAAATTCCTTACTCATTATATACAGCTCGGCTATGTCTCAGAGCTGAGTCCAGATGATGATCACTATACTATGATCATAGATTTTCAGAGCATACCCTTTGAAGATGGCAAAGCTGCTCTTATTACAGCCCTAAAAGAATTAAGTACCATACCAGGACTGTCGATAGAGATGGTAAGAATAAATTAACCCGCATCATAACAAAATAGTAAAAGGCCGCCCGTGCAAGATTGGGCGGCCTTTATTTATGGGGCAAACAAAACAAGAAACAAACTAGTCTTCTACTTCTTCCTTCTCGGTCTTTATGACTTCTACTCCCTGTAGGAATTTATCCTTGATCTTCTTCTCGATCTCGGCAGCCATCTCAGGGTTATCATTGAGAAGTTGCTTCACGCCTTCGCGGCCCTGGCCGAGTTTAGTGCCTTCATAGCTATACCATGAGCCGGATTTCTGGAGGATCTCCAGCTCGGTGCCGAGGTCTACTATCTCGCCGGCTTTGGAGGTTCCTTCACCATACATGAGGTCAAACTCGGTAGTCTTGAATGGCGGTGCCATCTTATTCTTGACCACCTTGACCTTGGTGCGGTTGCCTATCACATCGTCCTTCTCTTTGATCTGGCCTATACGGCGGATATCGAGACGCACAGAGGCGTAGAACTTTAGTGCATTACCACCGGTCGTAGTCTCAGGGTTACCAAACATGACACCGATCTTCTCACGGAGCTGGTTGATAAAGATGCAGCAGCAGCCGGTCTTGCTGATCGTACCGGTCAGTTTGCGGAGTGCCTGGGACATGAGGCGGGCATGGAGGCCCATCTTGCTCTCGCCCATCTCACCCTCCAGCTCACCGCGTGGTACGAGTGCGGCTACGGAGTCTATCACGAGTATATCTATGGCGCCGGAGCGGATCAGGTGCTCAGCGATATCGAGCGCCTGCTCGCCATCATCCGGCTGAGAGATCAGGAGGTTATTGACATCTACGCCGAGCTTGATGGCGTATTCTTTATCAAAGGCGTGCTCAGCATCTATGATGGCTGCGATACCACCCATGCGCTGCGCATTGGCTATGGTCTGGATGGCGAGGGTGGTCTTACCGGAGGATTCCGGTCCGTAGATCTCTACGATACGGCCCTTAGGCAGACCGCCTATACCGAGCGCAATGTCGAGCCCGACAGAACCCGTAGGGATGGCCTCTGTAGCCAGTACACGGGCATCACCGAGTTTCATCACGGTGCCTTTGCCGTAGGCCTTGTCCAGCTTGTCTACGGTGAGCTGGAGGGCTTTGATCTTTTCTTTTTTCTCGTCAGCAGTCATGTTTGCCATGTTGTTGGATTTATAATGTAAAAATAGAACTTCCTTTCAAATACTAAAATAATTAGTAAAAATTATTTTTAGCTAATATTTATCGCAACCCATCTTGCTAGTGTCGCGGTGAATACAAAGGCAAAGTAAAGAGATCACTGCGCAAAGGATTTGCGTAGTAAAAAATAAATTCCACCTCACCCATCAGCCTTCGGCAGCTTCCCTCTCCAAGGGAGAGGGAAGCACCTATTGGGTAAAAGATAGTCCTATACATCGACAGGTAAGACGATTAAATAGAACGGTGAAAATCATCACAACATCCAAGCAAATAGGCCTACCTTAGATATACTTCAAATCTGATGATATGAAAAACTACTTATTGGAACAATTCAGCGCGACATTTGATAAGAAGCAATGGTTCGTATCGCTGCGCGATGCGGTGCAGGGACTGACAGATGATGAGGCGCGGCAGAAAGTAGCGCCGGACCAGCATAGCATCTATGACCTGGTGGTACACCTGATCTTCTGGAATGACCGCTACCTCCATAAGCTGCATGGGCAACCTTTGTCAAAGGTGATGAGCAATGAAGAGAGTTTCCGCCTGGAAACAGACCTGCACTTTGACCAGCTGATGGTGAAGGCAGAAGAAGTCTTTTCTCAATGGCAAGCAGAGCTCTCTAAGGGCCTCTCCGAAGATCAAAATAATGACTGGCCTGCTATAGCCGGCAATATCATCCTGCACAATGCCTATCATATCGGACAGATAGTGATATTGAGGAAGCTACAGCGCTCCTGGAAAAAGGAATTTGGGGTGAGCTAGTGGGTCTCGGTATACCCATGCGCGGAGATATAATGGTCGCAGTAGAAATAAAATGCCATCATAAATATGATCAGCACAGCATAGGCAATATAAACCTTGGTCTTGCCGTAGCGTGCTATACGATCACTACTCTCCATCACAGCCACATCTATGATCCTGTCACCCAGTACCAGTATGAGCAGGCCCATCAATACCATGTAGCCACCTATCGCACCAAACGGAGCGGAGTACTCTACATGCGCTGCCTGCTGCTCCATCTGCATGGCAGGCCATATCAGAAAGTAGCCAGCTAGAGCAGCACCGATGAGTGCCAGTATCAGGCCAAAAGAACGTGGATAGGTCAACGCAAACTTTACCAGTTGCTCGTTTTGTGCCATGGGTCTATGTGTGTAGTGAGGTGGCCAGTACTATACGGTCTTGACACCGCTGTAGAGGCCCTCTATGATGTCTTTATATTTGTCCATTACTACCTTGCGGCGCACCTTAGTAGTAGGGGTCAGCTCACCGGTCTCCGTGGTCCACTCATCAGGCAGCAGCTCAAAGCGCTTGATGGTCTCCCAGCTGCCAAAGTTTTTGTTCTTCTCATCTATCTGAGCCTGCATCATCTTCTTTACTTCCGGCGACTTGACGATAGCCTCCTTATTGGTAGCGGTCACGCCATGCTGCTTGCACCAGTCTGTGAGCGCGGGGAAGTTTGGCACGATGAGGGCAGAGACGTAGTTCCGGTTCTCACCGATCACCAGCATCTGCTCTATGAATGGTATCTCCTTCATCTTGCTCTCCAGTGAGAGTGGCGCTACATACTTTCCACCAGATGTCTTGAATATCTCTTTGACACGGTCAGTGATCTGCAGGTACTTGTCTCCCTTATAGTCTACAAATTTACCTACATCGCCGGTATACAGCCAGCCATCTTTCACAGTAGCAGCGGTGGCATCAGGACGATTGTAGTAGCCCATCATCACATTAGGGCCTTTGGCCAGGATCTCGCCTTCGCCAGGCCCCATGCCCTCCCGATGATCCAGGTGTACCTCTACTCCGCCTATCACGGGGCCTACAGTGCCAAACTTGATCTTGTCAGGCGTGAATGGATTGACCGTGATCACCGGTGAGCTCTCAGTCTGTCCGTAGCCCTCGCTGATGAAGATACCAGCGGCTGTAAAGACACGCGCCAGTTTTGGATTGAGCTTGGCAGCGCCGGTCACGATACCCTTCACATTGCCACCCAGCGCCTCACGCCACTTGGCAAAGATGAGTTTGTCATATACGTTCTTGTACAGGAAGTTATCCCACCAGCCGTATTGCTTTTCTATATCGTAGTTCACAGCGAAGTCCATCGCAGCGAGGTACAGCTTCTTCTTGATACCACTCAGGTTGGCAGATGCTGCCTCGAGCTTCATGAATACCTTCTCGAGCAGGCGTGGTACGGAGGTGAAGAAGTCCGGCTTGACTTCTTTCAGGTTGTCGGCTATCAGCTCCAGGCTCTCGGCATAGTAGATAGATACACCATTTGCCATGTAGACATACACCACCATGCGCTCAAAGATGTGGCACAGCGGGAGGAAGCTCAGCACCTTCATGGTGTGATCTACAGGCAGGATAGGCTTTACGGCCTTGACATTGCTCACCACGTTATTGTGAGAGAGCATCACGCCCTTAGGGTTGCCCGTGGTGCCGGAGGTGTAGATGATAGTAGCGAGCTGCATAGGGTCTACCGCTGCGCGGGCTGCAGTGACTGCAGCTACGTCACCACCGCGACCCAAGGCGAGAAACTCCTCAAAGCTCTTGGTCCCTGCCACCTTGTCAAAGCTGAAGATGTCTATCAACTCAGTCTTAGCCTTGATGTTATTGATCTTGGTAGCGAGGCCTGCGTCTCCTACGAAGATGTACTTCACATTGCCATCCTTGAGGATAAACTCATACTCCTCCTCGGTGATGGTAGGGTAGATCGGCACCAGCACAGCACCTATCTGCAGCACACCGAGGTCTACTATGTTCCACTCAGGGCGGTTGCTGGAGACCACGGCTATCTTGTCATCGGCTTTCACGCCGAGCGCCAGCAGGGACAGGCTCACCTCAGTGCCTATGCGGATCACATCAGCAGTAGAGTACTTGGTCCACTGTCCGTTCTCCTTGCGGCAGAAGGCATCCTCCTGGGGAAACTGGTCCTGCTGATAGTAGATAATGTCAAATAGCCTGGTGTAGTCCTTCATGATAGGGTAATGAAATTTTAAGAGTGTGGTAAATATAAAAAAGAAATCGAACGGCGGTAGAACTGGTCAATGAATGTACCTCACCCATCAGCCTTCGGCAGCTTCCCTCTCCGAGGGAGCGAGAAGCACCTTCCGTCTGGATATCTGATTATTTTAGAGAGTCTGGGATAAGTGGTTCAGAGTGAACCGATACGTAGAAATGATAAAAAGTGTATGAAGCTTTTAAGCCTGCAATATGCAGTGCTATCAGACAGTATACTTCTCGTTCTATTTTGCCTTTGCCCTGACAAAATTGATAAGGGGGAAATCCTCGTCTGTGGCAAATTTCTGCAGGCAAGCGCGGTACTGAGCGCGGGAATCTGCGGAGCCGGCAGCCTCGGCAGCGAGTGCTTTGCAGTAGGCAGCGTACGGTGAGCCTCGCTTGAGCTTCATATACTCGTCTGCCTGCGCAATCGCATCGGCAGCACGGTGCTGGCGGATCAGGTATTTGATGTACCACTCATAGGGTGCGCTGAATAGACTCGGCGGCTCTGCCTGAAAGTCATACTTCTGATTTTCTACTGCGCTCTTGAGTATCTTCTCTGCCTTCTTCTGATCGCCGTTCCGCTCGGCTATGAAGGCCTGGCAATGCTGGAGGTACGTGGACACAGGGAACTCGAAAGTGCCATAATACTGATCCCGCCTGGTAAGCTTTTTAAAAAAATAATGTTTGGCATTGTCAGTCAACCATGTGGCCTGATGCAAAGCGTTGTCCATATCTCCCGAGTCCAGGCTTGCATTAAAATTGGTGTAACCCTCCAGAAAGGTGAGCGTGAGATCTATGGCGGGATGATCGCGAGTGACATTCCCGGCATCGAACTTCCGGTAAAGGCTGGCGGCTAACTCAGCCGCACTAGACCAATCGTGTGCCTTCATGTAGCTATCTATGCGTGGGAAATAGACGTGGTAGCCGGTGTGATTGATTCCAGAATTTGAGCAATAATCGAGTGGGGGAATAGAGTCTAGCTTCTGCTGCCAGCGGAGGGCCTCACTGAGTCGACCCATCTCAGAGAGATTGCCGATGAGGAAATAGAGATTGTGGATGTAGTTCCAGTCATTGTATGATGAAATGTGGTAGCGCTGCATATAGACCGAGTCGGCTACGAAGGCGCGTTTGAATGCGCTGTCTGCACGGAGGTACAGGCCCTGCCTGTGATAGATATGACCGGGCATGTGAAGGATGTGTGGCGAGGCCGGTGCGAGTGATGGCAGCAAGGCAGCGGAAGCGCTGGCCGAGTCCATGTAGATGCCCTTCTCCACCTCATGTATCCAGTAGTGATGTGCGGCGAGGCTGCGGGGATATAGCTTCAGCGTACGCCTGCGCATGGCGACTGCATCTTCCCCTCTGCCTATCGGCTTGCCATTCATGTCATATTCGCTTATGATGCTATTGCCGAGAAGCAGGAGGTACTCCAGGTTATTCTGATAGCGCTCAGGCATGGTGCGGAGTATCTTTTCATGTTGCTTATCTGCGCGGCGTTGGGGCTTATCGAGGAGGCTGTGGCGCGTGGCCTCTATGATGATGCGCTGGTAGTCGTAGAGGCTGTCGTGGTTGCGCTCATTGAGCAGGGTGGCGGTGTCGAGTTCGTTTTTTGTCCACTTGCGGTCAAAGTCCATGTTGCCATTGGACGAGACGAGGCCCCAGTGGCACATGGCGCAGGTAGGGTCGAGACGCAGTGCCAAACGGAAGGCGCGGCGGGCCTCAAAGTCATTGAAGCAATGGCCCTGCCGGATGCCCTGATCGAAGTACAACTGACAGGAATCTGAAGCGGTGACAATGGGCCAATGGCTATCACCTATGCCTGTGAAGAGCGGCGGATCAGGCGCAGTATCAATATCGAAATAGGCTGCGCGACAGCAGGACATGGTCTGAGCGTAAGTCGTGCCGATAGACAAGGCTAGGAGAGCGAGGAGGATATATTTTAAAGTCGTTTTCATGATTTGAATTAAAGCATTAGCGGTCAGATAACTGAGGGGAATACTTCTCCGTTGAATTTTATCTTTCGGATCTGTGTGCGATTCCTTTTGCCAGACCTGATGATGACAGGATAGGAAATCATCTTGTGCTTTGCATCGTATCTGATGCCTTGCTTGCTGTCGGCGCGCTCTATCAGCAGTGCGCTGTAATTCTTTTTCTCCTCACCTGACTTAAATATATCCTGCCCTATGATCTTTTCTGACTGATAGGTGCAGGCCTGGAGGTATTGCGTGCCGCCGGTGCCTATGCCTGTTTCGCCGAGGAGGAGATAGATCGTTCCGGTTTTTGCCGGGAGGGTGTAGACATTTGTGTAGATGAGTTTGGGTGTTTGCTCGCGGGAGGATGGCGGGAGGGATACAGTGATCTTATAGCCTTCGGCAAACTGGAGGAGAGCGTAGTTTTCGCGCTCTGAGTTTTTGTCCCATGAGAAGACGCGTAGTTTTTTATCAGCAGCTGTAGCGATGCTGATCTGCTTTTGCCGTAAGGCTTCAAATGGATACTGTCCGGATGCCGGCTGGCGGAGGGCGATGGTCAGATTGCGATAGAACACTTCATCTGAGGTAGGATTGTCATAGTTGATAGGCAGGCGACGGTCCTCCCACATGGAGTCAGCGAGCGCTGCGAGAACAGCCTCCATCTGCGCGGCGCTGGCGGTGCTATCTATGCGCAGCCATTTAGGCGGGCCAGGTTTCACGAGCAGGGTGTCGGTGAAGTCTGGCAGATGCAAGACGGGCTTGTAATCACGATGCCTCGTTAGCTCCTCGGCATAGACGGCATTGAAGAGATCTTTGAAAAAAGGGAAGCCGATCTGGTCGTATTCGTATTTACCATCATTCAGGATGCCATTGGCATTGAGGTACATGGAGCAGGAGAGGAAGAACTCGACCTTATTCAGCGTGTCTACTACGTAGCTGCAATCGGTCATAAAACCATAGGCCTGGCCTACCTTATTGAAGATACGGAGGTTGGCAGGCATGGTGTAGGATGTAGTATCCAGACCCATGAAGAACTTCATGTAGCTATCAGGATAGCGGATAGAGTCGAAAGTAGGATAGGCACACTCGCGGGGAAACATGCCCATGCATTTGTAGAGATACTGGTAGTCATTGTGCGTGAGGCGCAGGCGCTCAGACGCAGGCTGTGTCTCGGGCAGTATAATGCGTGTCAGCAGCCTGTGCAGCTCTGACAGGGGGATATAGTTGCTATACTTAAAGCTCTTGGGAGCGCCGATCAGAGTACCGCCGTACATATAGCCATCACCCACCAGTGGTGAGAGTGGGCCATCGTAGAATTGTGGACGCTCGTTGATAATGCAGGGCTGTATATAGCGGAGCCGGTGCGTGTGGCGGTCAAAAAGCGAGACGGGTGAGCATTTGCGGTTAGATATAGTATCACAGTTAGCGTAGCGGTTGCTCACTACAGCACGCGGGCAGCCGATCTCGTGCAGGCGATCCTGAAAAGCATGCTGCCCGAGGAAATCGTAAACAGGGTTGAAAGCATTGTTATTGCTCACGAGGAGCATCTCTTTGATATATTGCGACAGGCATGAGTATGGTGTACCCAGCATCATGGCCTCGGGGCTGAGCTGTGTGCAGGCTATGCTGTCTATGCCCAGCGAGTCAAACATGGTGACCCGGTACTGCGAGAGGTCATTGAGCTTCTCCAGTGTGAGGGCGCAGGCGGGCAGCTTCATCATGCTGGCGCAGTAGTAGTAGTACTTGTCCGCATCCAGATCATAGGTGGTCAGGTGAGGCCCATTTTGTGCATCGCGGTCTATGCGGGTATAGAGTATCTGAAGACGATAATCAGTTTTGTGCGATAGCACGGAGTCAAATGCCTCGGGATATTTTGCAAAAAGGGAATCAAAGGAAAAGGCATGACGGTCTTGTGCCTGCATTTTTAGCGCAGCGCAAAGGATCAATAGCATCATGCAGAACCGGCGGATCTTCACTCTACTAATAAACGGAAAAAGGAGGACACCTCACCCATCTGTCCGCCTGGCGGATATCTTCCCTCTCCGAGGGAGAGGGAAGAACCTTCAGCCTGAAAGTGCCTTTGCACGCCTTTCCCGGCGAATGCTCCAGTATAATGATCTGATCAAGCGAAATACACTACTGGATGTATTAATAAATTTTACGCACTGCGAAATACATTTACCTTTGGTGAAAACAAAATACTTATGGCACTCGGATCCATCTTCTCCGTCATCGTTATCCTGCTCATCGTCTTCACTGCGCTGGGCTCTTTTGTCACCGTGCAGCAGGGCAATGTGGCAGTCATCACCTTCTTTGGCAAGTACCGCCGCATCATGATGCCGGGGCTCAACTTCAAACTACCATGGGTAGAGACCATCTTCCGCATCATCTCTATACAGAACCGCTCGGTGGAGCTCCAGTTTCAGGCTATCACGATAGACCAGGCCAATGTGTACTTTAAATCCATGCTGCTCTACTCTGTGCTCAATCAGGAGGAGGACACGCTGAAGAATGTGGCATTCAAATTCATAGATGACAAGAACCTGATGCAGGCGCTGACGCGCACGATAGAGGGCTCTATACGCTCCTTTGTAGCTACCAAGAGGCAGGCCGAGATCCTGAGCCTGCGCAAGGAGATCATAGACTATGTAAAAGACCAAATAGACCGCCAGCTGGAGGAGTGGGGCTACCACCTACAGGATCTCCAGTTGAATGACATCACCTTTGACGAGGCGATCATGACCTCTATGAGCCGCGTGGTGGCATCTAACAACCTGAAGGCTGCAGCAGAAAATGAAGGCCAGGCGCTCCTGATCACTAAGACCAAAGCTGCCGAGGCAGAAGGCAACGCGATCAAGATCGCTGCTGAAGCTGAAAAGATCGCCGCGCAACTGCGCGGCCAGGGTGTGGCCCTCTTCCGCGAGGAGGTGGCCAAGGGTATGTCATCTGCTGCTAAAGAAATGGAGCAGGCCAATCTCGACGCCAGCATGATCATGTTTAACATGTGGACGGATGCGATCAAGCAGTTTGCTGAAGTATCTAATGGCAACGTGATCTTCCTGGATGGCAGTACCGAGGGTATGCAGCAGACCGTGCGCCAGATGATGGCCATGGACAAGCTGCACGTGCAAAAGGACAACAGCCCTAAGAAATAGATCATATGCACCTGACAAGTAAAAGCCCCTTTGCAGGGGCTTTTTTTATACCTGCATCCTCCGGCTCAAACTGAAGAGGGTGTATGCGAAAGAAAAGCAAACAATAGCTACAAAGACTGAGATGAGATATCCCTTGGTGTCGTAGAGCAAAATATCGGGGCGCAAAAAGGCGACAAGTGCAGTGAACAGGAAAAAGCAAGCCGTCAGGACAAACAAGACGCTGGAGATACTGAATAGAAAACGAAGGTAGCGCTGCATAACGGTGATAAAACTCATTGATTGGCTCAAATCTGCGATAATCCCAGCCTTTGACCGAATGAAGGAGCAATTTAACTGAAATCTTCTTCTGCCGATTGATTTTTGCGCTTTACCGACTCATGGAGATACGTTAAATTCACTATCCCAAAACGAAGCGCTCCATGAAAAGTCCGATATTTTATGCGATCCCTGCCTTTATCCTGCTGGTACTGCTAGAGGCATACTATGGCTACCGTAAGAAGAAGAACTACTACCGGCTGAATGATACCGTGTCAAACTTTGCCATGGGCATAGGCAGCCAGATATCGGGTGCGCTGTCAAAGGGCCTGATCTTTGGCCTCTATATCTACATTCACAATCACTTTGCCCTGCTCCACCTGCCGCGTACGTGGTGGACGTTTGCGCTCTGCCTGGTAGCCTTTGATTTTCTTTTCTACTGGGCACACAGGCTGAGCCATGAGATCAATTTCTTCTGGGGTGCACACGTGGCACACCACCAGAGCGAAGAGTATAATCTCTCAGTAGCCCTCCGCCAGTCATGGATACACAACCTCATCGCGTTTTTCATTTTCCTGCCGCTACCGATCCTGGGTTTCGATCCGCTTACCTTTGGTATCGCTGCCGGTGTAGATACGCTGTATCAGTTCTGGATACATACGCGCGCCATAGGCAAGATGCACCCGCTGATAGAGTATATCTTTAATACTCCCTCTCACCACAGGGTACACCATGCCGTGAACCCTAAGTACATAGACAAAAACCACGCGGGCGTATTCATCGTGTGGGACAGGCTTTTTGGCACCTTCCGGGTAGAAGATGATGCAGAGGAGATCACCTATGGCATCACTACACAGTTTAAGAGCTGGAATCCTGTGTGGGCCAATCTGCACTACTACGCCGAGATGGGCGAGAAGATGAAGCAGATGAAATGGGCAGACCGCCTGCGCATGATCACTGCCCGCCCGGGCTGGTTGCCGGAATACCTGGGAGGATTCCAGTCAGTAAAAGAAGTGGACAAAGAAACGTACACCAAATATGACGCAGATACCACGGATCTGTTTCGTGTGTATGGTACGGTACAGTTTATCATCGCGCTGGCGGGCACTATCGTGTATCTGGATCACTTTTCCTCCATTACCACTTTCTACAAATGGTTCTTTGCCTCCATCCTCACGGTGTCTATCATGATCATCGGAGGTATTTTTGAGCGGAAGAAATGGACCGTATGGGCCGAGGTGATCCGCCTGATGCTCGTACTGGCCGCACTCAATAGCTACTACTACTACTGGTACAATCACTGGCTGACCATCGTAGAGATCGTATCCGCAGCCGCTTTTGCTGTATTCATGGTGTGGTTTGTGATATCTGTATCCCGCCACGCGGAGGAGGAAGGCTGGCTCGCCTGAGGTAAGGGTCTTACTTGCTACGTTTGAATAGTGATTTGCTCAGCATAAAGAAAGACTGGTTTTCTGCTCCGAAACCTTCGTAAAAGCGGGCAATAGAATCTACCGATGAGCCCTCAAAGTCATATAGTTTATCTGTACCTGCATAGGATGTCAGGATCTGATCTATCAGATAGTGCATAGCGCCGTTTTGGCGGGCGTAATCATTGCCAGCGGGTATGAGGTGGATGATGCGGTTGCCGTTCTCCACTACTATCACGCCGGCACAGAGTTCTCCTTCTGCAGTCTTGACAGTATATAGCCGGCCACACTCATGGATCGCAAATTGCTGAGTGAGGCGATGCAACAGCTCTCCATGCTTGGATTTGAACGTTTTGTCCTTGACTGCGGTATGCGCGATGTAGAAGTCTGTGAAAGAGGCAAAGTCCTTTGTGCTGAGCTCTTCAAATACGAGGCCGGCCTTTTGGCCCTTTTTGATGTTGCGTACTGTATTTTCAGAGAAGCCCTTTTGCAGCGCTGAATGCTTGCCGCTGAGCTGAAGTGTGAGATTACGCTTTTTTGCGAGTGTTTTGGCGGGCAGTGAGGTCAGGCGGTTGTCATAGTTCAGATTCAGATTGACAAAGAAGAATTTTTTGAGTGCTTCTTTGATCAGTGCTTCCAGTATTACGTCACTGCGGCGTTTGTAAAACACGCCGAGCTGCTGGCAAAAAAGTGGCTGATAAACGAAGAGCATCCCCCACTTGCGACCTATAGGCAGGGGCATCACTGTCTCATACTCTCCCACCACCAGCGCCATCCACTTAGGGCATAGGGCATCGAGGTACCAGGTGTAGGCATAGGGCAGGCTATTGCAGGCAGCGCGGATCACATCGTTCCACTTCGCTTCATTGATCTGGGTGCGCTTTAGTACGCGTATCTTGGGCGTGATCATCAGAAATCCAATTCTCCTTTTTTCTTTGATTCTTTCTTAGGCGCGCGGTAGAAGGTCTCACCCTTTAAGTATTTAGTCTTGAGCAGCGGGCAAATTTTGTAGCGCTCGTCCTTCGTATCTTCATACATGGCCGCAAGCGTCTCAAATACGCTGGTGATACCTATCCTGTCACACCACTCAAACGGCCCGAAAGGATAATTAGTGCCCAGCTTCATAGCCATATCGATATCTTCTATTGATGCTGTGCCCTCCTGGAGGGTATAGCAGGCTTCATTGATGATCATAAATATCACGCGGGGCTTGACCATGCCTACACGGTCCTCTACTGTGAGGAAATCAATATTGAAAGCCTTCATCAGCTCTGTGAGTGCGGGTATCTCAAATTTGCGGTAGGCACTCACCTCCCACTTAGACTGCGCCATAAAAGTAGGCAAGGCATTGATGCCGAAGAGCTGGCATTTCACCTTGGCACCACTGGCGTAGACGGCCTCTGCCAGCGAAAGCTTGACCGCGCTGACAAAAACCGGCACCTCTTTGAGATCCGCATATATCTCCATATTAGACGGATCGTCATCAAAATTGAGATCGAATATCACATCATATAGATCGAAGTCTTCCTCGCTATCGCCGTCTGAGCGCTCCACCTCCAGAGCAGGATTGGTGGCCAGCCGGGCCTTGAGATCGGCATAGCGGTCATCCTCTCCTATGATCAGTACTTTCATATCTTTCTTTTATCGCTGCTGTCAGTTATTATCTTTACAGTGCGCCAAAATTAGAATAATCATGGAGAAACATATCAGCCCCACAGCAGCAGCCCCCGCCCCTATCGGACCATATAGCCAGGCCGTGATGGTGAACGGCACCCTGTACATGTCCGGCCAGATAGCTATCAACCCCTCTACCGGTGAGGTATTCAAGGGAGCTATAGAGGGAGAAACTGCGCTGGTGATGCAGAATATAGGCGGTGTGCTAAAGGCATATCATATGGACTATACCCATATCGTAAAGACAACCATCTTCCTAAAGGACATGAACGATTTTGCCGTGGTCAATGAGGCCTACGGCAGCTACTTTAAGGATGATTTCCCGGCACGGGAGACAGTACAGGTGAGCCGCCTGCCCAAGGACGTGAATGTAGAGATCAGCTGCATAGCGGTGAAATAGATGTGAGACATGAGACGATAGACATCAGACTAATGCAAATGGCCTCCTGCGTAATAATTTCTTTTTCCTTACGTTTATCGCTCAAAATCACTGTGTGAAAATAGCCAAGGCCCTTATAGTCATCGTCCCGATATTGATCGCTGCCCTGCTGATGAATAGCTGCCACAAAGAGCAATTCGCTAAGTCAGGGGCTTTGTCATTTTCTACCGATACGCTGACCTTTGACACTGTTTTCACCACGCTGGGGTCTACCACGCGCTACTTTAAAGTGCGCAATACGCAGAGCAAGTCGCTGCTGGTATCAGACATCAAGCTGCTCCAGCTACAGGGCAACCAGTTTCGGATCAATGTAGATGGTGTGGCGGGGACGGAGTTTACCAATGTGGATATACCGGCGCACGATAGTATCTATGTATTTGTAGAGGTGACGGTGAACCCAAACAATCAGAATAATCCATTTGTCATCCTGGACCAGCTACAGTTCACCACCAATGGCAATACCCAGAACGTGGTGCTGGAGGCGATGGGGCAGAATGCGCACTATTATTTTAGTGATAGCGTAGCTACAGGTAGCTCATTTACATTCCCTAATGATAAGCCTAATATCATCGTCAATAAAAACGGAGGCTTACCGATATTCGCTGTACAATCAGGAGCAACATTGAATATTGCCCCCAAAGCCCAGATATTTATGGGTCCTAATGCCGTGATCACTGTGGACGGTACGCTGAATGCCCACGGCGGTGACTGGAGTGACTCAATAGTTTTTCAGTATATCCGCCGGGACTATCAGAATGCGCCGGGCCAGTGGCTGGGTATCACGTATAGCCGGGGAGCTACGATCAATATGGACCATGTCATCGTAGACCAGTCTACCTTTGGCGTCTCTGACGAATATGTACTGGACCTACTGGCCAGCGCCCAGATCACTACCAGTGACCTGAGAAACTACAGCAGCAGCGCTACCCCTACTGTGACGCTGGATAAGTGCATCATCCGCAACTGCTCCAGCAATGCGCTGACAGCGATACAAACCAACCTCACTGCTACCAACTGCCTCATACATTCCTCGGGCGGACAGATGGTGGTGCTGGGGATGGGCGGCACCTATACTATGAATAACTGTACGATGGCAAACGTGTACAATCTTTATACGAATCATCAAAGTCCGACGCTCACTATGATAGATCGCCTCAGCTATCTCAATACCAATACGGTGCTAGGCCCTTATACTACCACTATCAATATCAGTAACAGTGCAATAGTGGGATCACAGCCTAATGAGCTGGCCTATACCCCAGCACCGTCCATGCTGAGTGCTCATTTCAGCTATTGCAACCTTACCACTAATACTGATACCTTTCACCTGCTGCAGGCTACGGATGATAGCTGCGTGTACAATAGCAGGACCAATACCTTGTTTTACGACGAGCGATCTAATGACTACAGGCCGGACAGCAGCTACTCGCCACTGCGTGATAAAGGCAACCCAGCCACACAGCGCCCTGACGATCTGTATGACTATGCGCGTGGTAGCAGGCATAGTGTAGGGGCCATAGAGTGGCAAGGAAATTAGCAGTCAAAAGCACATTTCTCCGTGCATAAATATTGTCAAAAAGCTACTGACAGAGAGGAAGTTTCGACAACTTTGAAGTCGTAAACACACCACTCCTTTGCCGCAGATATTCAGGAAGATATATTACTTTTTTCCGGTGCAGCTGGTCCTCGTATCACTGAAGCGGTATCAGCTATTATTGGCTTTCTGGGTGTTGCTGTTCTTTCTCATAGCCGGCAATCTGGGTATCAGCTATGGCGCCCCCTATTTGTTTTATGATCCGGAGTATTTGGACCATACGGGTTATCTCGCCTTTACGCTGGTGGGTATAGGCTTTGGGGCTTTCTACGTATCGTGGAATCTGAACTGCTACATGCTGCACAGCTACCGTTTCCGCTTTATGGCGCGGTTTCAGCGGCCTATGGGCGTTTTCTTTCTGAATAATTCGATCATCCCGATCGCTTTTCTCATCACCTATTTTACAGCTATCGTCCGGTTTCAGACAGAGAGCCAGAATTACTCCACTGCCAAAATATTTTTCAGTCTCGTGGGCTTTGCCATCGGCTTTGTGACCGTGCTGCTGCTGACCTCTGTGTATTTCACCTTTACCAACCGCAATGCGCTGGAGGCCGAGCAGCAGCGCAAGAAAGGCGGATGGCGGATGAAATGGTTCCGGCCTGCCTCTGAGGAGATCAGCAATGAGCATCAGGGCGAGAGGTTTGCAGATCACTACATAGCCTACAATCTGCGCATCCGCACTGTAGCAGCCCTGGAGCGGTACCACCCCGAGACTGTGAGGCTCATCTATCGCCAGCATCATACTAATGCGCTCTTCGTGCAGATCGTGACGCTGTTTGCTATCGTCGGTATCGGCTTCTTTATGGAGAATAACCTCTTTCAGATACCGGCTGCGGCGAGTGTGTTCCTTTTCCTGTCCATTGTGATGTCACTCTTCGGTGTGCTGATGTACTGGGCCGAAGGGTGGGCTACGACCACCATCGTACTATTTTTTGTAGCTGTCAATGCGCTGTACAAAGTAGATGTGCTGGGCTATGAGAGCCACGCCTACGGTATCAGCTACCAGCCCAAAGCGAAATATGACATAGACCACTTTCGCGAGATAGCATCTAACAAGAACATACAAAATGATCTCGGCCACTTCAGGACGATACTGGACAACTGGCGTAAAAAAAATGTGCGCCACCTGCCTGCCGGCAAAAAGCCAAAGCTCGTCTTTATCAACGTGAGCGGTGGCGGTATGCGCGCGGCAGGATTTGCCACGGTGGTGATGCAGCATGCAGACAGCCTGCTGAAAGGCCGGCTCTTTGACAAGACCTTTATGATATCGGGTGCCTCGGGCGGGATGTTTGGTGCGGCGTATATGCGCGAGCTCTATCTGCGCAAAAGCAAAGGAGATCCTATCAATATCTGGGACCGGAAGTACTATTACAATATCACCAAAGACCTGCTAAATCCGATCCTGGTGGCGCTGATGAGCAATGACCTACTGCTACCCTTCCACCAGTTTGATATGGATAGTGTGCTCTACTTTAAAGACCGTGGCTACATGATGGAGCGCAAGCTCTCTGCCAATACAGACCACATCATGGACAAGCGCATCAAAGACTACTACCAGGATGAATACCTGGCCCATATCCCACTGATGGTGATGCACACGGAGATCACGAATGACGCCAGGAGGTTTTTTATCAGTCCGCAGCCCATCAGCTTTATGATGCGGCCGGTGGGTAAATACACGACGAACCGCAATATGGATGTAGACGCGATAGACTTCGCACCATTTTTCAAGCAGCAGCATGGCGAAAACCTGACCATGCTCAGTGCCCTGAGGATGAATGCTACCTTCCCCCTGATCCTGCCCAACTCTGTGATGCCTACCGAGCCGGAGGTATACATACTGGATGGTGGCGCGCTGGACAATGTGGGCCATGAGGCTACCTTCCGCGTGCTGGGTGCCTTCAAAGACTGGATCAATGAGAATACCGACGGTGTAGTGATCATACAGATCAGGGACAATGCCCGCCACGAGTACGACGACCTGAGTCAGGATAAAAAAGACCTCTTCACCATGATCACCAATCCGCTGGGTACGATCTTTAGCAATCAGATGAGCAATGAGGATTTTGTAGTGGACCAGAAGCTCGGCTATGCCAATGAGTCATTGATGGGCAAGGTGCAAATGATCGCCTTTGAGTATACGGCAGATGAGCAGAGCCAGAAGGCAGCCCTTAGCTTTCACCTAACGGAGCGGGAGAAAGACAACATTGTCTACGCACTGCAGCGGCCTAATAATGCAGAGGGCTTCCGGCTACTGCAGGAGGCGCTGAAGTAGGCAGTGACAGATTTAATGCAATTGCACTCACACGCCGAGCGTTAATGCAGGAAGTATTCTTTTGTATATTTGAAAACGAACTTAAATGCCGGTTAATTTATGCCATACTTAAGAAAAGTACTACTCATCAATCTGCTCATACTGGCAGCCTACTGGGTATTGTGCAAAGTATACTGTGGCGGCCCATCGGAGCAGCTTGGTTTTATGCTGCTCATGATGCTATGTATCGCCCTGCATGTGGTTGCGCTTTTTGCCGCCGGTATCAGCTTTGCCGCCAAGGGGGAAAAGCCGCAGCGCAATGCCTACCTGGCCAGTGCAGGAGTGACCCTGCTGGTAGGATTCTCCTCCTGTCTCGGAGGAGCGGCTTTGTGACCTGTTGTGAAATATAGTTAGCGACTTCTCCCTACCGGCAAACTTTACTATGTTCAAAAACCAAATGACCTTTCCTATAGAGATACGTGTGGGTGATATACACCTGAGCCTTCATCCTGTATTTGAGATGCTTGCCTTTGCTATAGGGTTCCGCTACTTCACATACCTGCGCGCCCGGTCAGCAGACTATATGTCTGACGAGACGCGTGTGAAGATCATCATTGGGGCGATCTTCGGGGCTTTCATCGGGTCACGTATGCTGGGAGCGCTGGAAGATCCGTATGCCTTTACACACTCGGCGCACAAGCTGCTATATTTCTACAGCAGCAAGACGATCGTGGGCGGACTGCTCGGTGGCCTTTGGGGTGTAGAGATAGCCAAGCTCATCATTGGCGAGAAGCGCTCCTCGGGAGACCTGTTTACCTTCCCTATCATACTGGCTATTATCATCGGTCGTATAGGTTGTTTCACATCTGGTATCACTGAGCCTACCTACGGTGTAGAGACGACATCCCCCCTGGGTATGAATCTGGGTGATGGCCTGATGCGCCATCCGATAGCGCTGTATGAGATAGCCTTCCTGCTCATACTATGGTTTGCCCTTTATCTTATCAGCAGACACCACTCAGATCTGCAGAGTGGTGACATCTTTAAGCTCTTTATGATCTGCTACCTCGTCTTCAGATTTGCAATAGACTTCATCAAGCCGGTACATCTTACTCTGGGTATTTTGAGCCCTATACAGATAGCTTGCGTGATAGGGATCTTGTATTACATTCAGACCATTATCAGGCTGATGCTATGGATGCTGCGACCTCATAGTGACCAGAGGGGCGAATCCTTTTAACCATAAAGAAAAGCTATGCCAGCTACAAGGGACTACATATATTACGATCACACCATCAGCCTCTGCACGACCTGCCATAAGCAGATAAGCGCTAAGATCATCTTTGAGCAGGGTAATGTCTATATGACCAAAACCTGCCGTGAGCATGGGTACCAAAAGGTGCTCATAGCTACAGATATAGAATACTACAAGCAGATACGAAACTATAATAAAGCCAGTGAATATCCGCTCAAACCCCGCACAGAAACAAAGTGGGGCTGTCCCTATGACTGTGGCATCTGCCCCGATCACGAGCAGCACTCCTGCCTGAGCCTGGTAGAGATCACCGACCGCTGCAACCTCACCTGTCCTACCTGCTACGCGGGCTCCTCTCCCACTCACGGCAGACACCGCACGCCGGAGGAGGTAGAGGCGATGCTGGACACGATCGTGCGCAGCGAGGGAGAGCCTGACGTAGTGCAGATAAGCGGCGGTGAGCCGACCATACATCCGCATTTCTTTGAGATAATGGACATAGCGAAACGTAAGCCAATCAAGCACCTCATGGTCAATACGAATGGTATGAAGATCGCTGCTGATGAGGCATTCACCGAAAGGCTGGCCTCGTATATGCCCGATTTTGAGGTATATCTGCAGTTTGACTCATTCAAACCTGAAGCACTGAAGAAGCTACGAGGTAAGGATCTGTCAGAGGTGCGCATGAAAGCACTCTCGAATCTCAACAAGTATAACCTATCGACTACGCTCGTGGTCACGCTGGAGAAGGGGCTAAACGATGACGAAATAGGCAGGATCATAAATTTTGCGCTCAAGCAGAAATGTGTGCGTGGTGTCACATTCCAGCCCACGCAGATCAGTGGAAGACTCCTGGACTTTGACCCGGCTGTCAACCGCATGACAAGTACGGAGATACGCCAGCAGATCCTTGCACAGTGTGATATATTCAAACCAAACGACCTGATACCCGTACCGTGTAATCCCGATGCACTGACTATGGCTTATGCACTGAAGTATGGCGATGCTGTCTACCCGCTCACGCATATGATAGACCCCGATATATTGCTAAACGCATCCAGAAATACGATCGTCTATGAGCAGGACCAGCAGCTGCGCGACCACATGCTGCAGGTATTCACCACCGGCCGCTCTACGGACCGTGTCAGTGAGACCTTGCATCATCTCATGTGCTGTCTGCCCGAGATCTCTGCACCGGGCCTCTCCTATGACAACCTCTTCCGCATTATCATCATGAACTTCATGGATGCCTACGATTTTGATGTACGAGCTATCAAGAAGTCATGTGTACACATTGTCAGTGATGATGGCCGGATGATCCCCTTTGAGACGATGAACCTTTTCTACCGGCACGAGCATGCGGAGAAACTGGCGACGATCAGGGAGGGGCTATAAAGTATATGATACGAAAGCCCTGTTATTGGAAAACTTTGAGAGCTGTAGAATGGCACCTGAGTGTCGGGCGCATAGTAGCCAGCCTAGAGCCACAGCTAGCGACCTCCCGGCTACTGCAGGAGGCGCTGAAGTAGGCCTTATTACTTCATTTTGGGACTATTGCGGTCCAGAAAATCCACGACAGTCTTATTGAAACGGTCTATCACCGCTTCCCTCTTAGCATTTAATTCCTGATTGGTAGTGTTATATACAGCTATCGCTTCGTTCACTGCTTTGATATTAGCATTGTATGAATCTATCATCTTGTCTGTGCGATCCTTTTCGGCCAGTTTATTGATAGCGGCAGCTTGCTTGTCGAGTTTTTCCTTTTTCTGGAAGTGGCCGATCAGTGGCGGGAATTTATCTTTCGCTTCTGATTCAAAAAACTGCAGCGCTTCTTTACCAGCGGTACCGAGGGTTGGGTCACTGTCAAACGGAGGAAGCGATTCGAGCTTTTTCAGTCCCTCCTCAGCGGCCTGCTGATACTGGATGCGGGTCTGCTCCAGTGATTCAGCTTTGGCGATGGTCAGCCCTTCTACGAAGGAGTTTTCCAGCTTATTGCATTTGAAGAAAATCAAGAAGACCTGATGATAGTAACGAAAAACTTTCTGCACCTGCTTAAACTTCTCCTGCATAGGGTTTTGCTCTTTCTCTATCTCAAAGCCATTTTTATCAGCAAAACGCTTTTGCTCGCGCCTGATCATAGCGCCAAATGCGATCAACCGGTCATTGAGCACATCTGAGGTCTCCATGTATTCTTTCATTTTCTCATAGGAGAGTGCTGACATCTGCTCATCTGTCAGTATGCCGCTGAAACCTGCTGCAGATGTGTATCCCAGTTCTACATAGCTCAGGATAGAGTCACGCAGCCCTGTATAGCCTTTGTATGGTTTGATGGCCTGTAGGTGTGTCCTTGCCGTTTCCAGAGCGTGAACCATTAGGGCGAGTTTGGCATTGGCTTCCGGTACATTGCGGCCGTGCGTGGCAGCATCCAGATAGGCAGCAGTGGCGGCTTGCGCAGGAATCAGTTCGCGAACTATCGTATTGTTATATTCTACTGCAGACTCTGCTGATACAGTGATGCCTGACAGGCAGAGCAGTGCCGATAGGAGGCGGGTTTTGACGTTGATCATAGTTATATTTATGGTCTAAAGTAAAAAGAACCGAAAGGAAAATCCAAATAAGATTACCCTTCCAGATTGAATCGCAGCTTGGGAGTTCATGTCCCTGGAATCTGGCTCAACATACCAGAACGAATTATTATAACGCGCATGATCAGAGCCGTTCCTATTGATCATAATCCGACATAAATTTCTTTGGAAAGAATCGTCGCACTCCCTCTCTTAATAGTCAAATAGTACTTCCTGTATGGGAAAAGCACAAGGTCATAATTCTGTTTATTATCCAGCACCTGCACTACGTCCGCCGCTACTGCACAATTACCTATCTTATCATATTCGGTTTTGTAATATACTATAACAAGATAATCCTGCGGTAGCGTATTTCTATTGACGAATGAATCGATACTATAATAGTGCTTTGAGCCATTCAGGGTTTGCCAATTGGGTCTGTTATTTTTATACCTTACCCGGGGACTTAGGATAAAATAATCATATAAGAGCCTTCTTTCGGTTTTTGAATCATTCCATATACGAATGGGAGAATGATCTGTATGAGAAATAATCATGGGCGGATCGTACATGCTATACTTTGTGTAAAGCTCATAGTCATATACTGAAGAACTTCGCTCCCTAAACAAAACCTGATCGATAGTAACGGTCTTATCTTTGGTCAAGTACCTGAGTATGTTTCCCATATCATAATATGAATTTCTGGCACCATGCCCATATCCACAAAAGACTATAAATTTTGAGATCTTACTTAGCAACACTTTTTGATAGATAAAGAGAGCCTGTTGTACATCCCTATTCCAGAATTGGTCATAAAATCCTTTCAATAAATATGTGTCAGCTTTAATAGGTATCCAATCAGGATAGTCTCTTGAAATAAAATTTAACTGGCCACTACTAGTCGCCGTATCAATTTTATATGTCCCCTCTTCATATGGATGAATATCTATATCAGAAGCAATAACCTTTCGAATAACATCTCCATAAATCACTTCTTTGCTAAAATACCCCGTATGCAAATCAGGAATGTTGTATTTCTCCCTCAGGGGGTCAATCCAGTTAAGCGTCTCCATAAATATATCCTTGTAGCCGCTTTCTTTGAAATATTCAATTAAAGAATACAGCTCAGCTCTTGACTGAGGCATATTGTGACTTTCATTAATGATCACAATATTATTCCGCGAAATAGCGCCTTTGAGAGTTGATTTAATATCTGCGCACAAAAGTCGCCCAGCAGAATCATAATCATCAACAGCATTGAAATCTTTGATCCTATTGGGGCTAGAAGTATCCTCAAAAATTGTCGCCTCCTTTTGCAACCCTATCATAGACATGTACTGAGAAATATCACTCATAGGATATTTCTTCTGATAAGTATTCAAGTCAATATAGAATTCGTCACAGCCAGCTTGCCCAGGAAGATTATGACTTATAGCAAGAACGAGCAGAGTAAAGATGGAGTAAACGACGGGTTTGCGCGGTTGATAAAAAGCCTTTTCCTGTGTCCAAAAAAATTTTTTTATGCCTTTCATTTCTACTGCGTTGTTGTCATTTGCCCTTTCCCCCTTTCATGTAAAAGTCATAAAAGCACGTAATATCGGTGCTTTCATCTTTCTCAATTGTAACACAACTGGCGCTTTATACACCAAAGACGGTTTGCTGCTCGCGGCAAACTGTTATCATGGTCAGATTTTGTTACAAAGTAATAAAGGCTCTGACAAACAAGAAGAAAGATTACCCTTCCAGATTGAGCGTGAAGGTGTAGGTGCGGGAGTAGAGCCTCTCTATCACGCGGCTGTAGATGTAGCCCTGTGTAGGTGAGTTAACATTGACCACGCCCTGGCTGACCTTAAACTCCGGACTCATGATGAAGTACGGGAAGTAGATCATCACCCCGACGCCATACTCCACAGCCACATCGTTCTTCTTTACCTTGAGTAGGGTATTAGAACGCGTACTGGAGTTGGACGCCAGGTCATAGTCGTAGCGGGCGCCGCCTATCACGTAGATACGTGTATTGCGGATGGGATCACTCTTAAACCTGATCTGGAGGGGAAAGTCGAGATAGATAGAGCTGATCGTCTGCTTGACCACCGGCTCCTTGCGCACTACCGTATTATACACGATAGACTTGTCTGAGAAAGATAAAGTAGGGATCAACCTGAGGTCAAAGTAGCGGTGAAACTGCCAATTGGCTATGATACCAAGGTTGAAGCCGGGGCCGATAGTAGGGTGCATGCTCCTGATCGTATCATTGATACCGTTGAAAGGCTTATGCACGATGCGGTAGTTGGCCACATTGACCCCAAGGGCGATACCGAAATAGATCTGCTTGCGCCCCAGCTCATGTACGTTGAATCCCTCCCTGTCATTGGCTTCATCTCCATTGGGCTTGTAGAAATTTTTGATCTTGCTCCAATAGTCAGCCTTGTGAGGCGGGTGATAGCGGCCATGGCGGTCTACACCATCCTCCAGCATCATACTCAGCGGCGGATACATGCTGGTCTTGCACACGAGACATTTAGCTGCCAGTGCAGGTGCCTTGAGCGCAGGCACCTCCTGTGCGCGGGCCAGTAGGCTCAGCACAGATAGCAGCAGTATGACGGTTACTTTTCGCATGTATAGAAAGCACAAATACCAAACGTGAGTGGGCGGTAAACGGTATTTTTGAAACCAACCCGCTCCAATATAGCTGTAAAATCACCTCCCTGCGGGAATACACTGACCGACTCCGGCAGGTAGGTATAGGCGCGGACGTCCTTCGAGAACAGCCTGCCTACCAGAGGCAAGATAAAATGAAAATAGATATGATACAACTGACGCATGGGAAAGTGCTCCGGCTGGGCTACCTCCAGTATGGCCACCCTGCCACCGGGCCTGAGTACCCGGTGCATCTCCCGGAGCCCCTGCTCCAGATGCTCGAAATTTCTCACACCAAACCCAACGGTGATGGCGTCAAACTTATTGTCCTCAAAAGGCATATTCTCGGAGTCTACACGCTGGAAGCTCAGCACATCAGCCACTTGCAGCTTCACAGCCTTCTCCCTGCCTACATTCATCATCTGGTCTGAGATATCACCGCCTATCACCTGCGCAGGCTTTAGCCGGAGGCTCTCTACGGCAAAATCTCCCGTGCCGGTAGCGAGATCGAGGATCACCTTTGGCTGTATGGAGGCGATGGAGTCCACCGCTTTGCGCCGCCAGGTGCGGTCTATGCCGGCAGAGAGAAAGTGATTGAGGAAATCATAGGTCGGCGCGATATTGTCAAACATCTGCTCCACCTGCTGCTTCTTGCTCTCCTCGTTATTGTATGGGGTGACTGTCTTGGCCATCGGGGCGGCAAAGGTCGGGATTTTGCGGCAATGTGCCAATTCATACGCAGGGGGATGGCGGTTCACAGGTCTCGGTGTGCATAGAACCGCTCCGGATTTCGTATCTTTGCACTGTCAATATTGCAGCCTGTGGTCGTCTACAGACTGTCATATCACCTCAGGGGCAGCCAGGTATTGACGGGAGGCCTGAGAGGTAGACCGGCGTGCAGAGGGTGTATCGTACCTCTTTAATCCATGATGCGAACACTTTTAATTGGCGAGAATACTCTTGCTATGGCTGCCTAATCATATACTGATTAGCCACCATGTGCCCCGCGCTTGAGGTACCATACACAGCGCGCTGGCACTCAAAACTTGGTAACGTACGGGCTGTAGCTTCATCTACTGCACCCGCTATGAACGACAGATGTAAGGAGCCGGTTGGTGGGTCACTTGACCTGCCGTCTCCCGACAATCAACAAGTGACTACGCACCGTAGATAGTCTATCTGTCACTTGTCCGGACGTGGGTTCAACTCCCACCTGCTCCACTGATTACACCATCCTATAGTATTGATAACCAATATTGTAAGATGGTTTTTTATTAAAGTGTAAAACAAGAGTGTAAAACGATTTTCACTTTATTTTCACCTTAGTCACTACAGTATAAAAAATCCATCCTTTCTAAAACTTCCTTTCATAACTGATATATAAGTAATGAGACGAAAAGTTTTGTCTCACTAAAAACTTACGTGACTGATGAAGAAGAAACATTTACAAACCAGATTTATACAGTTCCTACTAGAGAGGTATAAGGATAGACCCAACACCGAAGAGACAGATATTGATATTCCATTGTCGGATGATGAGGTTCAAGACGAAGAAGATACTAATCTGAAGGGAAAAGATGAAGACGAGGAACCTACTAAGGATGATATTGTCATCGAAGGTTTATTGAAACAATACAAAAAATTGAAGAGACAGTATGAGAGTATTAAGGTACGAAACAGACAAGGGAATTCTTTATGATTTTCATACGATGAAACTAATCTTGGGTGTCAACAAATCTAAACTATACAGAGAGTTAAAGAAGATTGATGTTTCGGACATGATGAAGTATCGTAACCAGTTTCTCTTTAGTGAGAATACCCTATTTCTATTAATGGAAAAGAGGTTGATCGAAGAACTGGATAAAATTGAATCACATGAGAAATGGACTTTCAAAAGGTTAGAAAATTAGAAGATAACATTACTAAGAATAGACAGAGATTAATGGACGAGAAGGATAGTAAGAAGAAGGAAATATTGAGATTGAAGATACAGATGGACGAATTACGGGTGAAAATGGAACGATTGAAGTAGTAGGTAGTAGAGGGTTGTATTCTGACGGATAGATACAGATATGACTTGAAATATAGACCCAGTTTGACCTCTGTAAAAGGTTTCTATCAAAATTAGTGACACTCTTTGATTGTAGTGTCTCTCGGAGAAATTGACCTTAAGAAATATGAATGAAATTAAACCTAAGACTTACCAGAGTTACCGATATAAAGACAAAGTGTATCATATCAATCCTTTTCAGATCAGTGTTTTAAAAGAGATTAAATCATTACCAAAGAAACACCTTCACTATGTGGTAGGACAACAATCTTTGACACATTCTAATATCAATCTGAGACAGATGAAATCATTGATCAAAAGAGGTATTCGGGAATACATCTCTCAGTTAAATTATCCATATAAACGAAACTTCAATCCCATTAAATACTACTGTGTATTTGAGACTGACAAGAAATTTAATGACTCCCAATACACTAACGAAGATGTGAGTGAAGATTTCAATCTGGGTCTTCACTTTCATCTATTCATAACTAGTGATGATAATTTTTCATGTATCAGTTTTCCAACCCTGATACACGGTATATTTCACCACCTTAGTTCTATAAAAGGGAGACAACAATGTATATCCAAGTACGACTATGTAAGGATAAATCAGTTAAATGATCCGTTTATCCTATATCATACAAAACAGTTCTATCAAAGACCAACACACGAAATGGTAATGATAGATATATAGTACTATTTTATTGTTTTGATAAAACGAATAAAAAGTTCCCCCTTTTCAATATCTCTTATCTCCTTAAATTGGATGTCATATTGAGATAATTCATTCTCACAAAACTCCTGTAACATGGGTATAAATTCCTTTGAAACATTTAAAAAAATGTTGTCATTATAAAATCTACTTTCATCAAGTTCACCACCAAAATTGATGAAAGAAATCTCAACGGTTCTGAACTTTTTCACCCATGAATCATCAACCTTCTTTTCCAAATTATCTTCCATTACGTGGACGATATAATCCCCGATCTCTTTCAAACCCGAGTCCTCTGTATTCTCAGTTTTGAAAATTCTTGTCATCATTATTCTAGGGTCTCTAATTTCTTTCATACTTAGATTTGATTTATTTTTTCAATTAGTTCTTCATGGGAATTGACTTTTTGACCATTAAATTGTACTTCATCCTTAGTGTAATCATATCTTGAAAAAACATTAGTCTTTTTCTCAATAAAGTCCTCAGTACTATTGTAAGATTCCATTTCAGTAATAGTAACTTTAGACTTACCCACTATCCCCGTTCCGACCCCACCCATAAATCCTTCTTCCGTTCGATTAAAGTTTACTCCTTTCAGTCCCATTATATTTAATTTTAAACTCAATATAATCTTATAACTGGTCTTGACCAAACTTTTGATAAATTTCCGTTTTAAACTTTAATAATGTCTAATCACCAAGAACTATCAAACTTTATATGGGGAATCTGTGATGATGTACTCAGAGGATTATTCAAACCTCATGAATATGGAGATGTGATTTTACCCTTTGTAGTTTTACGAAGGATTGATTGTGTCTTAGAACCCCAAAAAGATAAAGTTTTAGATCTCTACAATCAATATAAAGGAAAAGTAAAAGACCCAACACCGATTATTCTGGACAAGGTGGGAACTACATTCTTCAATACGTCTAAATATGACCTGAGGAGACTGAAACAAGACCCTCAGAATATCTATCTAAACTTCAATAACTACATCAATGGGTATGATACCAATGTAAGAGAAATCATAGAGAACTTTCAATTGGATAAACCGATTGAAAAACTCTATAAGAATAACCGTCTTTACCTATTGGTAGATAGGTTTACAGAGGTTGATTTACACCCTGATGTAGTGAATAACCAAATGATGGGTCAGGTCTATGAAGAATTACTTCGTAGATTCTCGGAGTTATCTAATGAAACAAGTGGTGAACACTACACTCCAAGGGATGTAGTGAGGTTATTGGTCTCACTTTTATTCACTGGTGAAGAGAAGAACTTAAAGGGTCAGGGTATAGTGAGAAGTATCTTTGACCCCTGTTGTGGGACGGGTGGACTTTTGACTATTGGTAAAGAATGGGTGAGGGATAACATTAACCCTAATGTCGAGTTCATCTTGTTTGGTCAGGAACTAAACCCACAGACATATTCAGTGTGTAAGTCTGATATGATGTTATTGGGTGAAGACCCTAATAGGATATTGGGTCCGAGTTCATCACTCTCTGATGACCACTTTATTGGTAAGAAATTCGACTATATGATTACAAACCCACCCTTTGGGGTTTCATGGAAAAGTGAACAGGAATTTGTCGAGAATGAAAGTTCAAATCCACACGGACGGTTCTTTGTCGGGACACCACGTTCCTCAGATGGGTCATTACTATTCCTACAACACATGATTTCCAAAATGGAAGACAAGGGTAGTAGGATTGGTATTGTTTTTAATGGTTCTCCACTTTTTAGTGGTGATAGTGGTTCGGGTGAAAGTGAGATAAGAAAATGGATAATTGAAAATGATTGGTTAGAATGTATAGTATCATTACCTGATAACTTATTCTTTAATACTGGAATTACAACCTATCTCTGGATAGTAACTAATAAGAAAGTAAAGACACGGAAGGGTAAAATACAACTAATAAATGGAAGTGATTTCTTTCAAATTATGAAGAAAAATTTGGGGTCAAAGAGAAAGATTATTACTGAGGAACAAATGAAACTATTGACTAAGACTTATAAAGATTTTGAACAAAACGAATACTCTAAGGTATTTCCCAATGAGTATTTCGGATATACCAAAGTCACCATAGAACAACCTACAAAAGACAGTAAAGGTAAAGTCGTAAAAGATAAACAAGGGGGACTTAAACCTGATACTTCTCTCAGAGACTATGAGAGAGTTCCGTTGATGGAGGACATAGACGAATACTATGACCGGGAAGTGAAACCACACTTACCTGAGAGTTGGATGGACAGGAATAAAGACAAGGTAGGATATGAGATAAACTTCACTAAGTATTTCTATAAGTATAA
This sequence comes from uncultured Chitinophagaceae bacterium, assembly GCA_964537475.1. Taxonomy (GTDB): domain Bacteria; phylum Bacteroidota; class Bacteroidia; order Chitinophagales; family LD1; genus UBA1941. The sequence continues at coordinate 126,941 of CAZIBY010000005.1, forward strand.
ACCCCTTAGAAGTTTGAAAGAGATAACAGATGACCTGTTACAGATAGAGAAAGAAAGTGAAGGATTGTTCAACCAAATCATTAATCAATGAAATTGTTTTCAACTGTGAATAATAAACTAAAGGATGTATCAATAGTCTCTTTCAAATCAGAAAAAGAGATACAAACTTTAGTAGAAAAAAACATTAAGACCCTCTTTAACCTTGAGATGGTTACTACAGAGTTTTCGGTTAAAGAATTTAGATTTGACACCCTGTGTTTCGACAATGAGAACCAGTCATTTGTGATAATAGAATATAAGAAGGATAGAAATTCATCCGTTATAGACCAAGGATACACATACCTTTCTGTGATGTTGAATAACAAGTCTGACTTTATTCTCGAATACAATGAGAAGTTTAATGATAAGTTAAAAAAGAACGGTGACTATTGGTCACAATCCAAAGTCATATTTGTTTCTCAGAAATTTACTGACTATCAAATCAATTCAATCAATTTCAAAGATGTTCCTTTTGAATTATGGGAGATTACGAAACATGAGAATGATATAATCGGACTTCAACAGTATAAATCAAAATCGAAAGAGAGTATTACTAAGGTTATTCCTGATGATAATAAACTTGTTGGGTCGGTATCAAAGGAAGTTAAGGTCTATACTGAGGAATCATATTTAAATAATAAGAATGTTCCTAAAGAAATCAAGGAGTTGTATTTTAAATTGAGAGAACGAATACAAAGTTTAGTCGGGATAGAAGTTGTTCCTCGTAAATCATATATCAGTTTTAAGAGAAACACCAATGTAGTCGATATTGACTTACAAAAAGGAAACTTGTGGTTATGGATAAACCTCAAAAAGGGAGAGTTAGACGATCCTAAAAAAATCACCAGAGATGTTAGTAAGGTCGGTCACTATGGTAATGGAGACTATGATTTGAAAGTAAACAGTAAGTCAGACCTTGACTACATCATGTTTCTGATTAATCAATCATACAAGAAACAAGATTGAAACCATGACATGGAGTTATTCCCCCAAAACTGATAAACAGTTAAAAACTTGGTTTGATTCCAAAGTAAGGGAGGATAAGTCAGGGTTTAAAAACTATGAAGATTTTAGAGACTGGTATGACAACAAAACTAAGTTCTGTTTCTACTGTGGTTTAACCGAAGAAGAAACCCAAGAATTAATCCATAGAGGACTACTGACATCAAAGAGGTTTCCGAACGAAGGGAAAACTTCTCAGGGTGTAAATAGAGGATATTGGTTAGAAGTGGATAGACGAATCCCCACAGGAGTATATTCGAGAGAGAATTGTGAGTTAAGTTGTTATTTCTGTAATAATGACAAAAGTGATGTGTTTACAGATATTCAATACAAAGTCTTTGTTAAGGATAGAATTGGGTTTGTCAGAAACCTTTTAAAGAAATAGATAATGAAAAGTAAATACTCAAAATATAAGAGTTCGGGTGTGGTTACTTTTAATGAAGTTCCATCACACTGGAATAAGAACCGAATAAAGTATATCGGTTTTATGTATGGTGGATTGACTGGAAAAAGTGGGGATGATTTCAGGAAAGATGAAGATGACCCAACAAACAAACCATTCATTACTTTCACTAACATTTGTAACAACACCTACATCAAGAGAGATGACTTAAAGTTGGTTTCAATCAATGAAGACGATAACCAAAATAGAGTTGAAAAAGATGACCTCTTCTTTATGATGACTTCCGAAACTCAGGAAGATGTGGGAAAGACCTCAGTTCTAAAAGAAGATTTGGGAGAAGTTTATTTGAATACTTTTTGTAAGGGTTACAGAATAACAGATACCTCAGTCAATCCATATTTCCTAAACTATCTTTTGAACGGGAAACCATATAGGGAGATACTAAGTATAGAGGGAAATGGTTTTACAAGAATAAACCTAAGACAAGACAGAGTAAATGATTTCATAGTATTTACTCCTCCCCTACACGAACAAGAACAAATAGTGAAATACCTTGACGAGAAGACCTTTCAAATAGATAGTTTGATTTCCATTACAGAAAAGAAAATTGAACTCTTAAAACAAAAGAAAACCTCACTGATAAATGAAGTAATAACTAAAGGTTTGAATAAAGATGTGGAACTCAAAGAAAGTGGAGTAAAGTGGATTGGTAGGATTCCGGATAATTGGGTAATGATTAAACTGAAATACTTGTTTAGAATTGTCAAGATAATTTCAGGTGAATTAGGGTATGACGTCTTGTCGGTGACTCAGAAGGGGTTAAAGATAAAGAACCTTGAGTCTAATGAAGGTCAACATTCCATGGATTATTCAAAGTATCAGATTGTAAGGAAAGGTCAATTCGTAATGAATCATATGGACTTACTTACAGGGTTTGTAGATATTTCAAAATTTGAGGGAGTAACCAGTCCCGACTATCGTGTATTTGAACATTATCATCCTAACGTTGATCCCCAATACTATCTATACATTTTTCAATTGTGTTATTGGAACAAAATCTTCTACGGTCTCGGTCAAGGGGTTTCTAATTTAGGTAGATGGAGGTTACCTTCGGATGTATTCAATGACTTTCTACTACCATTCCCATCCCTTATAGAACAGAATGAGATTGTGATCTATTTAGATACTCAAACCAGACTGATTGATGATCTAGTTTCAATAGAACAACGGAGAATCGAAAAATTGAATGAATATAGACAAAGTCTTATTTCTGACGTGGTAACTGGAAAAATAAAGGTTTGTGATGAAGTTGAATCTTTAGAATTGGTCGGTTGATGATTAAATAGTACTTTTCCGTAAATTAAACTGATATGGGAAAGGAAACATTTTGTGGTAGAGTATTTAACTCTAATGAGAGTCTGGTCAAGTTTATAAATCTCAATAAGATAATTCAAACCCAAATTGTTTCTATCAATACTCCATTACGTAAATCGTGGGGGGAAAATGTTACAGACTTTGTTAACCACTACATCGTTCATTTTTATCACAATCAAAAACTCGAATATGACTTGTTTGAACATCTTGATCAGGAAAAACAGATACTAGTTGAGGATGTTGTCCATAAGTTCAGAAATGAGAAGTACAGAAACTTTGAGGATTTGTTGTTCCCAGTTAATGATACCATAGACCCAAGAAAGAAAGTTGAGTATTTTGAGACAATAAAGAAGTTGAACGAAGGAACGTGGTGGATTTCAGAGAAGAAATAACCTATGAACTATACTGAGAAAAATTTAGAGGACCATATTGAAACGAACCTTCAGAAACTCGGGTTTAAATCTCTTTTACACTCAGAGTATGACCGGGTAAACTGTCTCGTCCCTTTCGACCTGTTGGAGTTCATAAAAGACACCCAAAGACCTGTTTACGACCGGTTGGTAGACCAGTACGGTCCGGAAACTGACAAAAAACTCATTTTTAGACTGTTTAACGAGGTTTCTACCCGTGGGGTGATAGATTGTCTCAGAAATGGGATAAAAGACCGTGGTTGTCATTTTTCCCTGGTTTATTTTGAACCTAAGAGTGGATTGAACCCCGAACATCAGGAATTATACCTCAAAAACCGGTTTACGGTGATTCGTCAACTCCACTATTCGACTAAGAATAGTAATTCACTGGACATGGTTCTTTTCATCAATGGGATCCCCATTGTGACCATGGAACTCAAAAACCAACTGACTAATCAGGATATATCCAATAGTGAGAAACAATATAAGTTTGACCGAGACCCCAATGAACCATTGTTTCAGTTTAAAAGGGTACTAGTCCATTTCTGTTGTGACAATGACAAGGTGTCCATGACTACCCGTCTATCGGGGACTAAGACAAAGTTTCTTCCATTCAATAAGGGGATAGTCAACCCTATCAATCCTAATGGTATGAAGACCTCATACCTCTGGGAAGAAATACTGACTCCCGAAAGTCTATTGGATATATTGGAGAACTTTGTCCATATCTCTATTGAGACTGATAAGGACTACGACCCTAAGGTGGGTAAGGTAGTCGAAAAGAAAAAGGAACTCCTCATTTTCCCTAGGTATCACCAGTTGGACGTGATTAGAAAATTAAGAACAACCGTAAAGGAAGAAGGTGTAGGACATAATTATCTGATACAACATACCACAGGATCGGGTAAGAGTTATTCGATAGGTTGGTTGTCCCATTTATTGACTTCTCTATACAGAACCAGGGATGACAATAACCGAATGTTTGATAGTATCATAGTCATTACAGATAGGAAGGTTTTGGACAGACAACTCCAAAACACTATCAAACAACTGGAACAAACTGTAGGGGTGGTCAATCCCATAGATGTTGATTCATCTCAGTTAAAGAAGTATTTGGAGAGTGGACGAGATATTATCATTACTACCATTCAGAAGTTCCCTCGTATCTCGGAGACTATTTCTCAGTTGACTAGTAAAACCTTTGGGATTATTATAGATGAAGTTCACTCGTCCCAAAGTGGTGAAGGGTCTAAACACCTTAAAAAATCACTGTCCAAAGGTGTAGATGAAAACTATGAAGAAGACGAAGAAATGAGTGACATTGATGATTTCATTAGAGAAGAGATACGAAGTCGTGGAAGACAGAAACATATATCATTCTTTGGTTTCAGTGGTACACCTAAAAATAAGACCTTAGAACTATTCGGTAGAAAAGATGATGAAGGTCATTTTATCCCTTTCCATACTTACACCATGAGACAGAGTATTACTGAGGGTTTTACAGAGGACGTCCTTGAGAATTATACTACGTATCAACAGTGGTTTAAACTCAATAAGAGAATAGAAGACGACAAGGAGTTACCACGGTCAAAAGTGATGAGACGTTTGGTAAGTTTCGTGGATGATCAATCGTTTACCATCACTCAGAAAGTAAAAATAATCTTAGATCATTTTATCAACCATACATCAAAGAAAATAGAGGGTAAAGGTCGTGGAATGGTTGTGGTCCGTTCACGTCTCCATTGTGTCAGATACAAGATCGAGATGGAGAAACAGATGAAAGAACTTGGACTTCCGTACAGTTGTTTAGTAGGATTTAGTGGGACAGTCTATGATACAGATACACAAAGAGAATACACTGAGAACTCAATGAATCAATTACCTCAGGGAGTTTCAATCCCTGATGGTGTCAAGGACCCTAGATATAGAATATTGATAGTGTCAAACAAGTTTCAGACGGGATATGATGAACCACTACTTCACTCGATGTATGTAGATAAAACCCTAAGAGGGTTACAGTGTGTTCAAACCCTAAGTAGGTTGAACAGAACTACCACAGGTAAGACAGACACTTTTGTGATGGACTTTGTAAATACAGATAAGGACATCTTAGATAGTTTCCAACCCTACTATCAAAAGACTATTCTCACTGGAGAGACAGACCCCAATAGACTTTATACCCTAGAGACGGACATTAAGAAGTTCAACCTCTTTACAGAATACGAGATAAATGAGTTTTGTGGGGTATTCTATGATAAAAACAAACCGAATGAACTATTACAACCGGTATTAAACAGGGTAGTTCAAAACTGGAGTAGGATTGAAGAAACTGATGAACGAGAAAACTTTAGGTCATTGGTCCAGTCTTATTTTCGTCTATACGGGTACATATCTCAGATCATAACCTTTGAGGATGTTGAACTGGAAAAACTATACGTTTTCTTGAGATACCTCAATAAGAAACTACCTAAGAGAGAAAATATCAATATAGAGGATATTACTTCTCTAGTTGACTTGGATAGTTTCAGATTACAACAAACTTTTAAAGGGAAGATTATACTTCAATATCAAGATGGAGAATTTGAACCACTTGGATCAGGTGTATCTATGGTCTCTGAACCTGATGAGTTTGACACATTAACCCATATTATCAACCGGATCAATGAAATCTATGGAGAGAAAATAACTGATGAGGATAAAGTGGACTTAGAGAATATGAAAAGAAGGGTCATGACCAATGAGGAACTTCAAATGGTAATGACTGGTGATAATTCTGAAACTAATAAGAGACACAAATTTGAAGAAGTCATTGAAGATATACTTCTTAGTTACGTCAACAATAGATTAGACTTTTACAATAAGATGGATGACCCGAAGGTGAAAACCTTTATAGGGGATTTACTTTATACAGAATTGAAAAGACAGATTGTTCATAGACCTTAGTTATGTCTGAAGAATATCAATATCCATGTTCGTACTGTAAACTCACGTATAGTACCATTCACTCATTATCTACCCATCTTCGTAGTTCTCATCTAGAAATATCTAACGATAGGAAGAAGAAATACCTTGATAGTTTAAACACCACACAAGTCGTTACCTCTAGTAGACTATTTACTACCGAAAAAGGTATTAAGGTGTCATCCAAGAAAAAGAACTCTGGTAAGGAAAAGAAAAAGAGAGTTTGGTTAACATTCTCTCACTTTGAGTCCAATAGAAGAAAACATTAAGACAGTTTAATCCAATTGTGGTTTCTTCCAGTTGAACAGTGTAGGGAACCGGGTAAATAATTCGATTCCAGTTCAATTCCACACCTCTTACATCTATAGTTTAAGTTCCCGACCTTTCCTAAGTTATTCCATTGGTCATTACCTTTTTGGGGACAATGTAAAGAACTAGGTTGTTTCTCCTCTTGAACTATCCTTCGACATTTTAGACATTGATAATTGTACATATTTCTAATGTGAGTCTTTTTTACAATGAAAAGTGTATCAAAAAGTGTTGTGTATCATTTTAATTAATAAATATTCCGAAAAGTGATACGGTTTCCGTCCTTTTGTATTCTAAAATATTAAAATGATACAACTGAAACAGTATTTACACACCCTACTTGAAGAAAAGGGGGGTTCTGAGGATTACGTTTTTACAATCAAGTCTGATGGTGTCTATGGTAACCACCTTGTCCCTATTGGGGGGGGTGATTGAGTTCATAGATAATTTAGACCCACTAACCCAGAGTAGGATCAGGGAGACTTTGGTCAAAATAGACTTCCGTAATGGAAATGTTCTTCAATACCTTGAGTTTCTCACTAAGGGAATGATTCAGTTGACTGAAAACTAAAACACGGATATGAAAGTCGTAATTTATAGTCGTGTTTCTACTGTAACACAGGATTACAAGAGACAAACCGAAGAGTTGAAGGAATACTCTCAAAAGATGGGTTTTAAGGTTCTAAAGACCTTTGAAGAGAAGATTTCTGGTATCAACAAAAACGAGGATAGACCTAAATTGATGGAAATGATAAATTTCATCAAGGATAATCAAGTTGACAAGGTTCTATGTTGGGAGTTGTCTCGTTTGGGACGTAATACCATTGAGGTCTTACAGACCATAAAACTTCTGAATGAGGAAAGAATATCACTCTTCATTAAAAACCACAATATCGAGACCCTTAATGATAAAGGAGAGATAAACCCACTCAGTCAGTTCATGGTTCAGATCCTTACCTCAGTAAGTGAGATGGAGAGAACTACGATTAGACAGAGGATTAAGTCAGGGTATAACCAGTATCGTAAAAATGGAGGTAAGGTTGGTCGAAAAGAAGGATTCCGTAAGGACAAAGATTTACTATTGACCGAACACAAGGATATCGTGAAACTATTGAAACAAGACTACTCAGTCAGAAAGATTATGAAATTGACCGATAAGAGTAGTGGAACAGTGATGAAGATTAAAGAAATGTTGAGATAACTATTTTTGTTCGTATATCTTATGTTTTTGACATACGGTACAAACCCAAAAGTAATCATCTACTCTTATACGAGATTCATAACAGAATTTGAAGATTTGTTTTCTTTCACACACTGGACAGTACAACTTATTTGTATGACCTACCTTTTGATCGAGTTTCTTATTATCTCCCATAAAATCAGATTTTATTCACCCCCAATATAAGACTTTCAGATTATTTCTTAGGATTCTAGTGTTGAGTAATATCAGGTATTCTAGGGTTGATTTACAAATAGAAGTTCTAATCAATTTTTATCACTTTTTGATTTACAGGAAGTTGACCACCATTATAGAGACTTATTACAATCGTACCCTTAGATAAATCAGAAGTGTTTATAGACACTTTATCAGATTGGTTGACTAATTGTACTGTTCTTATTTCCCTACCCTCTATATCACTCAAAATCAATCTTGGATTGTCTTGTCTTCCAGTTAAATGATATTCGACGTTCAAACTCCCACTAAAAGGATTGGGATAGACACTTAACCCATCTAAGTTCCCTCCATTAGGTCCAACCAATCCAGTCGATAAAGAGTTACATTGATTACAAGGTAAAGTTCCTGGAAGTGAATAAATCTGATACCCATTAGTATTACTTACATACAATTTGTAACTCCCATTGACCTCATAGATATATGGGACATTAAAAGTACTTGGGAATGTATATACAGTTTGTCCCAACTCATTAAAGACTGTTGTACCTCCCATAAATTCAATCAAAGTATCATTATTAAATAATTTATCACACATAGATACCTTGGTGTATCCGTTCCCAACTCCAAAATTCACATAATGAGAACCAGTCGGTAAAATCACAACTCTACGAATAGACCAGTCAATATTATAGATGGTCACTGTATCATTGGTACCTGATCCGGTATTCAACAATGAACTGGTGAAATAGAAATCCCCAGAACTACTGGTCGAGAATTTCTGAAAGGAACTTGGGAATGTATGTTCTAATGTAATTTGAGATTTTACTGAAAGTGAGACTATCAAAGTCAAATAGAGAAATAGGTTTTTCATTTTAGTTTGAATTTTATTAATAAAGATAAAGATATATAATTCCAATCATAGGGGTATTCTAATATCCCCTTAATCTACTCTCATAATCGGAACTTGACCATCTCAAATGGTTAAGTCGAAACTCAGTAAAGAAGAACTAATCCTAAAGAAACTGGGAGAGAGGATATCAGATTTAAGAAAGAAGTCTGGTAGAAGTCAAACCCAATTCTCTTATGAAATGGGATGGGACAAACCTAACCTTAGAAAGATCGAAAAGGGAAAGACCAATCCTACAGTAAAAACCCTAATAAAGATTTCTGAAGTACTAGGTATCAGTTTATCTGATCTGATGGATATAGGGTAACCTATTCAAATTGAGAATAGACCATTAACCTTAGAGGTAGAATCGTCCACTCTATTCTGTGAAAACTCTTTCAAATAATGTTCCGTGGTAGAAAGTTTTGAGTGTCCTAAACTCTTTGAGATATCATACACGTCTATACTCTCCATTAACATGAAATCGGTGAAAGTATGTCTTGAAATGTGAGAGGACAAATTTGTAGAAATTTCACAATGGGATTGTAATTTCTTTAGTGTCTTATTGTAATAGGAAGTCTTTGAAGAAATTTGATTGTATTGATATTTTGTCAATGTAGTATCTGAGAGGAAGGATACATCTTTGAAGTCCTCATTTCTAAGTATTGGGAAAATGAAATCAGTAGGATGTTTTTTTGAGAATTGGTGAAGTTTAATAACTAACTGTCCAAATACTTTGAATCTTACTGAGTCTAAATGAGACTTCCACTTAATCACTTCCTGAGGGATCCCTTTGGTCATTAAGGTTCCATTGATCGATTTCTTGGTTATTTCCTTATACTTAGCCTTCATCTCATCATATGTCATACTAAATCTCTCATTATCAACCTTAAATCCCCATTTCGTTTTAAATATCTCTGTAGTGTCAACATCAATATATTCCTTTAGAATCATCATCATGTTGTCGTTAATCAATATACTGTGAGGTTTCTTTGTTTTCCATTGAAAGAACTTCAATCGACCTTCTATAATATTACTAAATCTCATAGTTAGAAGATCACCAACTCTTAACCCCTGTGACATTACTTGAAATAAAAAATAGTTTCTTGTATTAAACAAGGGATCACCTTTGACTATCGTCGTGTTAATTATCTTCTCGAATTCTAACTTGGAAAGTCTCTTTTTTTGTACTTGTTCTTTTCTATTTACATAAAGAATAAAAGGATTGGTACTCGGAATAAAGATATTCATCCTTACACTTTGGTTGTAAAGTCTTTTAATACAATTAATATAATTCTTCGAGGTATTGTTTTTAATATTCTGACCGAGAATGTAAGTTTCAAAATCCCGTACAAACAACACGTCAATATCAGAAAATAGTAGGTCTGATTTTCCAATACTCTTTAGATATCCTTCCAAGTGGTAGTATGAAGTTTTGTAACGTTTACTTGTACCTATTCTCTTCCGTTGTTCCAAATGATCTATCTCATTTAAAAGATATTTTACGAAAGATAACTTTTCTCTTTCCTTGACTTTATCTATATCTTTTACTGATCCTAATTCCCTTTCCAATTCCTTTTTTCTATTTGAAATGAGGTTGTTGTATTTATCAGATTCTTTGTGATTTTCTCTGACCTGATGTTTAGTCGGATTCCAGTATTTCTCGTGAATACGTATTTTGGTAGAAAAGTATTGTGACTTACGATTTTGTGTAAATCGGATATTTATGATACCATACTTATCGGTTGAATATTTCTTCTTAAGACACGGAGTAAATTTGTCTTTATTTGTACTCATTGAAATGATTTAAGATAAAGATAGTGTATAACAAGTGTAAAACAATAGAATCATTTATAACCACAATATTGTTCATAATCTATTGATAACCAAACGACATAAATAAACAAAGTAGAACCACCTGCTCCACAAATAAAAAGCCCGCTTTTCATAAAGCGGGCTTTTTCATGACCATATTGCCTGAGCTAGTTTATATGCAGGCCGGCTTTCCAGAGCACGCTTTTCAGCACCCACATGGGACCTATGAGCAGAAACTGCAGGTCTTTAAAAAATGAAGGCTTCTTTCCCTCTACGCCGTGACCCCAAAACTGAAATACCCAGGCCGTGCAGAAAATAGCCAAGGCTATATAGCCCAGATAGCCGCCGCTGGCAGCCTGTATACCCATAGATGCCAGGATGCAGATGATGCTGTAGAGTATCATGCCTATGGCCAGAGGTACCGACAGCATCAGGTAGTAGATGGAAACAAATACAAAAGCTACATGCGCCAGTGTGAGGGTGAAGCCTCCCGAAAAAGTGTACAGCGGTACACAATACAGAAAGGCGATCACGGTAAAATAAATCAAAGGCACACAGATGAAGTGAACGATCTTATTGGTTGGATTGCTGTGGCTGAGCGCGTACTCGTGCAGCCAGTCCCTGAGTGGTCTCATATTATTCCTTTTTTGTGATGATAGAATGAACCAAAATTCGCTATACGTATATGCAGTGGCTATGACTTCTGCTACTGGCCCTGCTGATGGTGGTCATATCCGGCGTGCATGGCAGCAGGTATTTTTGCATTCGTACAAAAAACAATGCTCCCATGAATATCCTGATCATATATGGTACGACAGAGGGCCAGACCCGCCGGGTGGCCGATTTTCTCGGCAAAGAATTTCAAAACCTGAATCATAATGTCACACTCAGTGACGCCAATGGTACACCTCCATCTCCCTCGGGATTTGACGCTGTGATCATCGGGGCATCTATGCACATGGAGCGCTATCAGGAGCCTGTGCTCTACTACATTCGCGAGCATCACGCAGCGCTCAATGCGACCACCTCCGCCTTCTACTCTGTGAGCCTGACAGCCGCCTCTGATGATGAGGCCTCCTGGCAGGACCTTCGCCATATCACGGAGCGTTTTCTCATAGCCGGCCACTGGCGTCCCGCCCTGATAGAGTATGTAGCGGGTGCACTGCGGTTTACCAAATATGATTTCTTCAAAAAATTTATCATGCGCCAGATAGCTAAACGCGCCGGTCAAAGTGCCGCCACTGGCGAGGATAAAGAGTATACCGACTGGAATGCGCTGAAACTTTTCGGCGCAAAAATAATACAGCTCGCCGCGTCGGCTCCTGTCACTGTAAGGCCTGAAGAGTCTGACTTTGAGGCAGTCTGCTAAAATCTACACCGCAAGTCTCCGGCGAAAACATGACTTTTGTCATAACCTGCATTGATATGCATCAATGGCGGATTTTAGTCATGTAAATACTTTCGCATAATGAAAATTTCATTTCACGGCGCTGCGCGCTGTGTGACGGGTAGCAAGCATCTGATAGAGCTGGACAATGGCAAAAAGCTTTTGCTGGATTGTGGTATGTTTCAGGGCCAGCCAAAGGAGGCAGACGAGCTCAACCGTGACTGGGGGTTTGACCCTGCTCAAATAGACTACCTGATCCTCTCCCATGCCCACATAGACCACTGCGGCCTGATACCAAAGTTGGTGAATGACGGCTACAAGGGCCAGATATTCTGCACACCATCTACGCTGGATCTCACCCGTATCTTGCTTTATGACTCCGCGCGTATACAGGAGGGAGATGTATTCTTCCTCAATAAGAAGCTGGCAAAGCAGAAAAAACCGCTCGTGTCTGCGCTCTACACGGAGGCAGACGTAGACGTGGCTATGGAGCGCTTCGTACCTGTGCCCTATCATACTGCCTACAATGTAGCTGACAATATAGAGCTGACCTATACAGACGCAGGCCATATCATAGGCAGCGCAGCGGTCAATCTGCGCCTGAAGCGCCAGAATGGCGACATTGTGCGCCTTACCTTCTCAGGAGATGTGGGCCGGTATGGAGATGATATCATCCGCTCACCGGAGGTCTTTCCTCAGGCGGACTATATCCTGTGCGAGTCTACCTATGGAGACAAGCTGCACGAACCCAGCCAGCTTTCTGCGCAGAAACTGCTCGAGGTAATAGTAGATACCTGTCTGCGCAAAAAAGGCAACCTGATCATTCCCGCCTTTAGCGTGGGTCGTACACAGGAGCTGATCTATGCGCTGAACCGGATGGATATTGCCAAAGTACTGCCACCGCTGGATTTCTTTATAGATAGCCCGCTCTCCCTGGAGGCCACACAGGTCACCAAAGACCACCCTGAGTGCTACAATGAGGAGCTGCTGGAGTTTATGAAAAAGGATCCTCAGCCATTTGATTTCAAAAACCTGCACTATGTGAAGGATGTGGAGGAGTCTAAGGCTATAGCCGAGCATAAAGCCCCCTGCGTGATCATAGCGGCATCTGGCATGGCCGATGCAGGCCGTGTAAAGCACCACATAGCACACAATATCGGTGATCAGCGCAATACGATCCTGATGGTAGGCTACTGCGAGCCGAGATCGCTCGGCGCCAGGCTGCTATCAGGCGTCAGAGAGGTGACCATCTTTGGAGATCCATATAGGGTGGAGGCCGAGATAAAAGAGATCAGGTCCTTCAGTGCGCACGGAGACTATGAGGACCTATGTACATTTTTAGGCTGCCAGGAGACCGGACAAATAAAAAAGCTATTTTTAGTACATGGCGAATACGATGTACAGCAGGTTTTCCGGAGTAAGCTATTGAAGAAAGGATTTTCACAAATTGAGATACCGGCGCTACATCAAACCTATCCGCTATGACCGGTATCATGGAAATACACAAACAGCTCAACGACATCGCCTTCGAAGCCTTGTTTAACTATGCTACGATAGGTATCGTGACAGTGGATAGCAAAGGCAACATTATTCTGGCCAACCCTTATGCCCAGTTTCAGTTTGGCTATGAAAAAGAAGAACTGGTAGGCCAGAAGATAGAGATGCTGATCCCAAGCCGTTTTGCCCATAATCATCAGTCAAAACGGGACCAGTTCGTAGATAAACCGCGTAACAGGCCCATGGGATTGGGGTTGGACTTATATGCCAAAAGAAAGGACGGGACAGAGTTTCCAGTGGAGATCAGCCTCAGCAACTACAAGATCGAAGACCGGGTCTATATTATCGCCTTTATCATAGACATCTCTGCGCGCAAGGAGCATGAGCGCTCCCTGCAGGAGCAGCAGGATGAGAAGGCCCGCATAGCACAGGAGCTGAAAACCCTCAACGAACAGCTGGAGCAGAAAGTAGAGGACCGCACGATGATGCTGCGCGAGACACTGCACCAGCTGGAGAAGAGCCGTGACGAACTATCCACAGCCCTCGAGAAAGAGAAAGAACTCAATGACCTGAAGTCCCGCTTTGTCTCCATGGCCTCACATGAGTTTCGCACGCCACTGAGTACGATACTCTCTTCTGTATCGCTGATAGATAAATATACCCTGGAGAGCGAGCAGGAGAAAAGACAAAAGCACATCGAGCGCATCAAAAGCCAGGTGCGGATCCTGACCAATATCCTGGAGGAGTTTCTCTCTCTGGGCAAACTGGAAGAGGGTACCGTTTATGACCGCAAATCTGAATTTAATATCAAGGAGATGCTCAAGGAGCTGCTGGCCGAGGTAGCAAACATGTCAAAACCAGGTCAGAAAGCCTTCATCCACTGCAATGGCCCTGAGAAAGTATATGTAGACAAAAACCTGCTGCACAATGTACTGACCAACCTCGTGTCTAACGCCATCAAATACTCCGGAGAAAACAGCGAGATAAACATCACCGCAGAGCATACAGACAAGGCGCTGACGATACTCATAGAGGATAATGGCATCGGCATCTCGGAGGAGGACATGAAGCACCTGACAGACCGCTTCTTTCGCGGAACCAATGCGATCAACATACAAGGCACCGGCCTGGGTCTCCATATCGTAAAGAAATACCTGGAGATCATGAATGGCGACATACGCTTCAGCTCTAAACTCAATCAAGGAACAAAAGTCTTTTTAACCTTCAATAAATGATCATGAAAAAGATACTACTCATAGAAGATAATGCGGACGTACGCGAGAATACAGCAGAGATACTGGAGCTGGCCAAGTTTCAGGTGATCACCGCCGCCAATGGTAAGATAGGGGTGGATATGGCTATCAAGGAAAAACCAGACCTCATCATCTGCGATATCATGATGCCGGAGCTGGATGGCTATGGTGTGCTGCATATGCTGGGCAGGCAGACCGAGACTGCATCTATACCTTTTATATTCCTCACTGCCAAGACAGAACGGGCGGATATACGCAAGGGTATGGAGATGGGTGCTGATGACTACCTGACCAAGCCCTTTGATGATATAGAGCTGCTAAACGCTATAGAAACACGCTTCCGCAAAAATGACCTGGTTAAAAAAGAATTTGCAAATAGCTCGACGGGCATCGCCCAGTTTCTGGACGGAGCTGCGCAGCTAAAGCTGATCTCTGATGAGCGGGAGACTACCAGTTATAAAAAGAAAGCCTCTATCTACAGTGAGGGACACAGGCCTCTATACCTCTACTATGTAGTGAGCGGCAAGGTCAAAACCTATCGCACCAATGATGATGGTAAAGAACTGATCACGGGTATGTATAAGGATGGAGACTTTGTAGGCTATATAGCCCTGCTTGAGGAAAGTCTCTATAAAGACAGCGCCGAAGCACTGGAGGGTACCGAGCTGATGCTGATACCCAAATCTGACTTCACACAGCTGGTGAATAGTAACCCCGAGATATCAAAGAAGTTTATCCGCATGCTGGCCAACAATGTATCAGAGCGTGAAACACAACTGGTGAAGCTCGCATACAACTCCCTGCGCAAGCGTGTAGCAGATGCACTGGTACTGATCAATAACCGGTATAAAAAGAATGAAGGCGATACTCCACTCATCCAGATATCACGCGAGGATCTGGCCAATATAGTAGGTACAGCCACAGAGTCTCTGATCCGGACACTGAGCGATTTCAAGAGCGAAGGCCTGATCGCTATACAGGAGGGGAAGATCACAGTCAAAAACGAGAGCAAGCTGGCTAATATGATGAACTAGCACAGCTAGTAATGACAATAAAAAAAGCGCCCTTCAAGGCGCTTTTTTATTTATTGCTTATGCTCAGGACATCTGCTCGCCCGCATGATTTTGCCGGCGCAGGGACCAGTTGTCGGTCAGCGTGGTTTCTATCCAGAGATTGCCGGACTTCCTAAAGATGCGTACCATTAGTCCGAGCTTTGTGAGGAAATCGGCCTCTACCTCTCCTACACGGCGCGCCGGATCTATATCTACACTATCCGCAGCGCGCGCAGCGCGTATCATGCCGATCGTAGTCTTATCCGGTATGGTCTGCATACCGTTGCGCAGACCGGCCCCATTCTTTTTGAAAAACTCTATTTTCAGAAAGGGGAAAGCTGCCCTGAATTCCTTCTGGACCTCGCCTACACTTTTATCATTTGATATCTCGATATTCATCGCCTGACCCTTTTAAAAAATACAGGCGGGAGCTATTATACTCCCCGCCTGCTCAGGAAACCCGACCCGAAAGTCTTACAAGTATTTTGCCAAAAATGAATTGAACTCCAGCTTCATAGCCGAAAATCTGTTTTCCAGTTCGTGCAGATCTCTGCTGTATATGCCGAGGTCATTGATGGTCTTTTCATCTGCATGAGTCGGCTTCACCTTGATCACCTCCTCTATATGCTGCAGGCCCCTCTGCACCCGGCCCTTGAGCTCAGCTATATTGTCTGACGTGATCAGGAAAACATTCTGAAAATGCTCTGCCTGGCTCAGGACTTCCTGGCCTGTATTAGCATTTACGATCGTGCCGAGCCTCATTTCGAGGTATTGCAATTCTTCTTTATAAAAATCCAAAGCACGTACGTGCGAGTTGTAGGTATCATATAGGGTATGCAGCGATACTTTCTGTGTTTTAGCTGTGGTCTCCATTGTTTTAGTTTTTATGTATGAGAAATAAATACAGGTACTTTTGCATCCCTGATCAGGCCGTTGGCCAGGCTTTGCCGCCACAGGCGTGATACCGCATTGCGGCCATAGGCGCCCATCACTACCAGTGTATTGCTGCCGTGATCTGAGATATAGGTTTTCAGTTGATGTGCAGCTTTGCCGTACTCTATATGGTAGCTGACATTGTCAAATTTCCTTTTGATCATATCTGCTATATCCGGGTCATGGCTCACCTGATTGTGGCTGGAGGCGTGCTCTATGCTGAGTACGGTAGCCCTCAGGCCGCGCAGCTCCGGGAAAAGGTAGCTGAACATTTTGACCGCATAGACGCTGGAGTAGCTACCGTCTGAGGTCAGTATGATGTCATCTATCGGGTGAGATTCCTTTGGTACTATCAGCAGGGGGCACAAAGCATCTACGAGCAACTCCTTCAGCGAGGAGCTAGGCGTATCAGGGAATATATCAGATATATCAGTATCGCCATCTATGATGATGAGATCTGCAGAGGCACTCCGGGCTATCACACTCTCCAGCGGCCGCTGCTCGTCAAAGTGTACTTTATAAGTCACCTTCTCTTTCTCGCACCTGTCCCGGAACTTCTGGATGCTCTTCGTGATATTGGCCCGCTCCATATCCATCAGCTCCGTATAGACTGTCGTGTCTACAAAAGGCTGATCAAAAAGGATAGGGTAGATATATTGCGTATTGCGCAGGTCCCGCATAAATACGCCCTCTACCTGAGAGCCCGACATACGTGCCAGGTAGATACCATAGTCTACCACACTATCCGAGTAGTGATTGCCATCTATGACCAGAAGAAGTCTCTTTTCCATTTCGAAATTGATAAGGCAAAAATGGGTAGCTAAACATCAATTATCGCTGACCCGAATTATTTCTTTCTATGACTTTTGTCAGGATCAGTGACGCCTCTGACAGCAGCTGTGAAGCACCTTGCCCTGGCTATTGGCCTCGGGGCTGAGGTATGGGATACCGAGATTGAGCCCGCGAATGATGAGCAGCGAGCCAAGTACCAGCATAAAAACGGGCAAGACCTGACGCACCCGGCTGCGAAAAGTGGTAGAAAATATACTGTGGCTGAAGGATACCAGCATCATAGCGGGGACCGTACCGGCGCCAAAAGCTGCCATAAAAGCCGCACCCTCACCGGCCGTGCCTACTGCCATGGCCATGGGTAGCGCCATATATACAAAACCGCATGGCAAGAGGCCATTCAGCACACCGATCAGATAAAAGGAAGAAAAACCCGGGCGACGGAAGAGTGACTGTATACTACTTTTGACCGATCCGAGCAGCGGGATATCAGACACTCGCTGCTCCATCCTTGCTATAAGACCAGTAGGGAAAACCACAGCGGCTATGATGAGTACTCCCAAAACTATGGATAAAACCTGCTGCAGCCCCATGAGTGAAAAACCGCGGCCTATCAGACCAAAGACCAGGCCTAAAATACTATAGGTGGTCATCCGGCCCGCATTGTACAGCAGGATGCCGCCCACCTTGCCGGACCAGCTGTACCTGCCCACCGGCAAGGCCAGTGCTATAGGGCCACACATGCCTATGCAGTGAAAGCTGCCGGCAAAGCCCAAAACCAATGCCACGAGTAAGAATGACATATCAGTCTATTTTAAGGACGCTCTCCGCCAGTAGCTGGTGGCTATCCTCACTCCACTCTACATTGACGCGGTAGAGGGTATGTGCCATGCTGCTATGAGAGATGACCAGGTCGCTATCGGCCTTTGCAGTGAATGGGTAACTAAAATCCTTTGCCGCGTCAGACGGGCAGTAAAATTTGATGGTACCCGATACCTGCTCTGCATGTCCCATAGATGGTATCCGCACAGATACCTGGCCACTGCCTACCGTCCACTCCGGGCGCAGGTGCAGAGAGTCTGTCATGTGTGCGCGGTTTATCCGGTCCTGGTACTTCAGTTCTTCTTCATAGTAGTCCTTTGTGACCAGTTCTACTTTCTCAGATGAGGCTCGCATGACCATGAAAACGATCATTGCCACAAAACCTACATATAGCAGGCCTATGCGCCAGCCCCAGTTAAATTTTGATCCCATAACCCTCTATTCTGTTGGTGCGAAAAAATTTGTCTTGACCGTACTGATCTTTTTGTCTCCGCTATAGACATCCACAGCCACTGCATTTTTCCTCTCGTGCAGATAGCCCTTGTCCGCATATATGAAGAACATACCATCTCCTACACTTTCCTTCTCTACCTTGATATCCTTACCTACTATTTTGATCTCTCCGTGAAAACCCTCCGGCAGCCTCAGTGTGATAGGTATCTGATGGCGTGTCTTATTCACGAGCTTGATGTTGTAGAGATTGCTCACGCGGCCATCGGGCTGCTCCTGGTACATCATACCGCGTGCACGCATGATAGTAGCAGATACATCCTTGCGGGTCACGAGCAGTGTAGTCAAAACACTGACCAGCAGCGCCAGCACGATAGTATAGGCTGCCATGCGCCGGGTAAAGTGGAGTTTTTCCTTCTTGGCTATATTATTCTCCGAGGCGTACCTGATCAGCCCCTTGTCAAATTCAAACTTGTCCATGATCGCATCGCAGGCGTCCATGCAGGCGGTACAGTTGATGCATTCGAGTTGTGTCCCGTTGCGGATATCTATACCGGTAGGGCACACCTTCACGCACTCCATGCAGTCTACACAGTCACCGGCTGTGCGCTCTTCGTTTTTGCGGAATCGCTTACGCTCCTCACCACGTACGTAGTCATATGCTACTACTACACTATCCTTGTCCAGCATCACACCCTGCAGGCGGCCATACGGGCAAACGATGAGGCATACCTGCTCCCTGAACCATGAGTAGACGAAAAAGAATACTGTAGTAAATACCAGCAGTGGCAGCAGCACATCCCAGTGGGCAAAGATCCCGTCCTTCATGTAGCTCACCAGGCGATCCATGCTGATGAAATAGGACAGAAAGTAATTGGCTATGATAAAGGAGACCAGGAAAAACACAATGTGCTTACCTCCGCGCCTCAAGATCTTTTCACCATTCCATGGTCCATTGGTCAGTTTTCGCTGATGGTCGGCATCTCCCTCTATCCAGTACTCGATCTTGCGGAATATCATCTCCATAAAGATCGTCTGGGGGCATACCCACCCGCAAAACAACCGGCCAAATGCGACCGTAAAAACAACAATAAAGACAATGAATGTCAGCATCCCAACCATGAAGATGAAGAAGTCCTGCGGCCAGAATATCTTGCCAAACAGGATAAACCTTCGGTCTATCACGTCGAAAAGGAACAGCGGCTCTCCATCATACTTCAGCCATGGCAGCACCAGGAAGATGATGATGTAGAAAATACTAACGACCGTTCTTGCATTATAATACCATCCTTTCGGACGTTTAGGGAAAAGCCAGTTCCTCTTACCGTCTTTTTTTATTGTCCCTATCGAATCCCTGAATTCCTCATTTTTCTCACTCATATATGTATAGTAACTAGTTGCTCTTGGCTGTACTATCTACCGGAGTGGCAGGAGCAGCAGCGGTCTGCGTGCTATCACCCTCACTATAGATAGTACCCTGTGGCGCCTTAGGATTAGGAGGGTTAGTCCCCTTCAGCGATTTGACATAGCACACCACCTGGGCTATCTGCACGGATGACAGGTCACTCTGCCAGCTCTTCATACCATTGGCAGGCCATCCGTATTTTACGGTCTTGAATACATCGTTGATCTTGCCACCATGCAGCCAGAACTGGTCGGTCAGGTTGGGGCCTACGCCGCCCTCGCCCTTCTCTCCGTGGCATGCCTTGCAGTTATCTGCAAATATCTTGGCACCTTCTGCTACATACGCCTGATCAAACTTGATCGTGTTTTCATCCACGTTATTTTTTGCGGTGCGCATATATTCATCCTTAGCCTTCTTTGCAGCCTCCATTTCGTTGGCATATTCACCGGCACTGAGCGGTGCAGCCTCAGCTACATGATAGTAGCCGATATAGCCAAATGCCCAGATGATGGTGAATATGAAGCCGTACTTCCACCATGGTGGCAGGGAGTTATCCAGCTCCTTGATACCATCATAGTCATGATCCAGCATCACATCCTGCTCATGCTCTACAGCCACTGAGGCGTTGAACCTATCCAGGAACTTAGGCAGCTCAAAGTGTATAGCAGGTTTGGCAGCCTGTGGGTTGATCGTATTGAGTAGTGCCCAGATACGGATCAGCATGACTGCTATGACGAGGGCCTCCAGCAGGATGATAGCGATGGCTGCTGTCACATCCATACCAAAAATAGAAGGCGTAGATGCTGCGGCGGCTGGTGCAGCTGCAGTAGCTGCCGGTGCCGCGTCCTGTGCTATGGCGGCATGTGCCGTAGCGGCCATCATCATGATGAGCACTACTGACTTTACTATTGTTCCCTTATTGCGGTAGGCATACTCTGTGAGGCGGATCAGCATCTGCCCGAGTGCAGCTACAGCAAAGAGCAGCAGCGTGGCAAAAATGATCAGCACATAGGCAAAGTAGCTCTGCCCTCCTCCTGATGTGGCCGGTGCCGGAGCGGCTGCGGCCGGAGCGGCCTCCTGTGCATAGCTGATGCATGATACTGCTACCGTAGCCAGCGCCAGGATACTTTTATGATATATGGATGGTCTCATGTCTTTTGAATTGGTTTGTTTAGTCTAATGGGATATTGGCTTGCTCCTCTATGTATTGCTTATTGGTCCTGAAAGTGAACCACAGCAGCGCAGTGAAGAAGATGAAAAAGATGACAAGTGATATCTTGGGATATACATTCACACCCGCTATCGTCTCTGCATATCTTTTGAAAAAGCTGAACATGATATTCTGGTTTGGCGTTGATTAATTTTGTGCTGCTGCAGTCTGAGGGTTCATTTTGATGTCATGGCCCAGGCGCTGCAGATAGGCTATCAGGGCTATGATCTCTTTATTCTTTGCCACTTTGATACCGTCCTTGGCCAGGTTCGCCTGGATGGTAGCCTCCTGCTTCACGAGGTCTGTGCCAGCTACGGCCTCATAGCCTTTAGGATATGGCACACCCAGCATCTGCATGGCTTTGATCTTGGCAGCAGTGTAGGTCGTATCCAGGTCATGGTCTATGATGTGCGGATAGGCAGGCATGATAGAGCCGGGGCTCATGATGGTCGGATCCAGCATGTGGTTGTAGTGCCAGCTATCAGGATATTTGCCGCCCTCGCGCTGCAGGTCCGGGCCGGTCCTCTTGGAGCCAAACTGGAATGGGTGATCATATACAAACTCTCCGGCCTTGCTATACTCGCCATAGCGCTCGGTCTCGCTACGGAATGGGCGGATCATCTGTGAGTGGCAGTTGTAGCAACCCTCGCGGATGTAGATATCACGGCCATGCAGCTCCAGCGGAGTATATGGTTTCACACTGGCGATAGATGGGACATTTGACTCTATGAGGAAGGTCGGTACAAACTCTATGATACCACCTATGGCCACCACTATAAAGCTGAAGATGAGCATCTGTACCGGCCTCCTTTCTATCACCCTGTGCCAGCCTTCTGAGCCGTGAGGGGTATAGTCCTTCTCCAGTGCCGGAGCAGAGGCTTCCTCTTCTGCTACAAACTTGCCCTGTGCAGCGGTCTTGAAGAGATTGTAGATACCTACCGTGGTACCGGTCAGGTATAGCAGGCCGCCGAGTGCGCGTGCCATATAGAATGGACGCAGGTAGCTGACAGTTTCCAGGAAGTTAGGATACTTCAGGATTCCCTCCGCAGTAAACTGTTTCCACATCAGGCTCTGATAGATACCACCCCAGTACATAGGGATAGCATAGAAGAGGATGCCTAGCGTACCGAGCCAGAAGTGTGCATTGGCCAGCCGCACGCTGAATAGTTTTGTATTGTACAGGCGGGGTACCAGCCAGTAGAGGATACCAAACGTCAGGAAGCCATTCCAGCCCAGCGCTCCTATATGTACGTGTGCGATGGTCCAGTCTGTATAGTGAGAGATCGCGTTTACACTCTTGATAGAGAGCATTGGTCCCTCAAATGTAGCCATACCGTATGCTGTCACAGCTACTACCATAAATTTCAGAACCGGATCTTCGCGTACCTTGTCCCATGCGCCACGCAGGGTCAGGAGGCCGTTGATCATACCACCCCATGATGGGGCTATGAGCATCACTGAGAAGACAGTACCCAGAGACTGAGCCCAGTCCGGCAGCGCTGTATACAGCAGGTGGTGAGGACCCGCCCAGATATAGAGGAAGATCAACGCCCAGAAGTGGATGATGGAAAGGCGATAAGAATACACCGGACGGTTAGCTGCCTTAGGCAGGAAGTAGTACATCAGGCCCAGGTATGGCGTAGTGAGGAAGAATGCCACCGCATTGTGCCCATACCACCACTGCACCAGCGCATCTTGTACTCCGGCGTAGAGAGAGTAGCTCTTGAAGGCTGATATAGGCAGCTCAAATGAATTGACAATATGCAGCATGGCCACTGTGATCCATGTAGCTATATAAAACCAGATCGCTACATACAGGTGGCGCTCTCTGCGAGTGAGGATAGTAGCAAACATATTGATACCAAATACCACCCAGATCAGCGCGATGGCAATGTCTATAGGCCACTCCAACTCTGCATATTCCTTGCCGGCTGTGATACCAAGCGGCAGCGTAATGGCTGCGGCTACTATGATGAGCTGCCAGCCCCAGAAGTGGATGGCCGAGAGCACATCACTCCACATACGGGCTTTGAGCAGGCGCTGCAGGGAGTAGTAGACTCCCATGAAGATACCATTGCCCACAAAGGCAAAGATCACCGCATTGGTATGCAGTGGGCGGAGCCGGCCAAAGGTGGTCCACTCTACGAAATTGAGCTGCGGGAAAACAAGCTGCAAGGCTACTATCAGCCCTACCAGCATCCCTACGAAGCCCCACAGGAAAGACGCAAAAGCGAAGTTGCGCACCCACCTGTTGTCATACTTGAAAGTTTCTACCGTCATTGTTCTGGATTTGTTTTATTGGATGAATCTGATCTGGTCGTGTCGTCAAAAAGAATGCGCACTGCGGGTGTATAGTCGTCGTCATACTGGCCTTGCTTCACGCTCCATACGAAAGCGAGGAGAAACACAAGAGCCATCAGCAGACAGGCAGAGATCAACACAAACAATACACTCATTTCTTGGTGATTAGCGGTAGCAAATGTAGAGGGTGGCCGAAGGCAGATTTATGACCGTAGGCAACGATAAGCCTGACGTTTGTCATGATTTTGCCGCAAACCACTAGATCAAATGCCTCTTGCGTGCTGCTATCCATGATAAAAAGGTGGAAAAACTGATAATAGTAATACTGCTGATCGGCATCAGGACCGCTGCTACCAGCGGACTCATGTCGCCCTGCACTGCCAGGTACATGCCAGCCACATTATAGAGTAGTGAGATGCCATAGCTGGCCTTGATGATGTGCATGGCATCTCCGGCATAGCTGATTAGATGGTCTATGCCTTCAAATCTCCTGGCATCTATGATCGCATCACATGCCGGGGAGAAATTATTGGTATCATCAGATACTACCAGACCCACATCGCTCTGGCGCAGGGCACCGGCATCATTCAGCCCATCTCCTATCATCATTACCTTGCCCGTGTGCTGCTCCTGCAGTTGCTTTATAAAGCGCAGCTTATCCGCCGGCTGCTGGTCAAACATCAGGTGGTCTGCAGGGATGATCTGCCGGAGGTTTTCTTTCTCGCGATCATTATCTCCGGAGAGGACATAGAGATCAAAATGGGAACGCAGCGTCTGTATCAGGCCGTTCAGCCCGGTGCGGTATTCATTGCGGATGTCATACCGCCCCCGGTAGACACCGTCTATAGATATATGTACGGCAGATGCCTGAGGATGGTCAGTATCTGCTGCCGGACCGCCGGCAAAAGCTGCCGAACCAACCCGTACCATATGCTTCTCCACCAGTCCCTCTACCCCCTGGCCCTGCACCTCGCGAAAATCAGAAACCAGCATAGTCGGCACTTCAGACAGGTATTGGTAGACCTTGCGGCTGAGAGGATGGGAAGAATGATACGTGAGGGAAGCGACATATATCTGCTCTTCAAAAGAGAGCTTATCTCCGACATAGCTGATATGCCGGCCATTTTTGTCTGTCAGTGTCCCTGTTTTATCAAATATGATGGAGCGTATGGTTGTGATCTTTTCTATCACCGCGGTATTCTTGAGGTAGACGCCGTACTTTGCCAGGATGCGTATGGCATTGCCCAGTGTAAAAGGAGCCGATAGCGCCAGCGCACATGGACAAGTAATGATCAGCACAGCAGTAAATGCATTCATAGCCCGGTGCATATCAGTGCGGGCCCAGTACGCTCCGGCTGCTATGGCTATGAGCAAAACCGCCGGCGTGAAGTATCTGCTCACCTGGTTGGCCAGTGAGATGGTACCGGGCTCTTCTGCGCCCTTAAAGGCATCATCATTCCACAGCTGGGTCAGGTAGGAATGCGAAACGTCTTTCACCACGGTCATAGAGATGGTGCTGCCGGTTTGCTTGCCGCCGGCATAGATCATATCCCCGGCCTTCTTGGGCACAGGTACGGACTCTCCGGTCACAAAGCTATAATCTATCATGGCCTCACCTGCCAGCAGGATAGAGTCTGCTGGTATCAGCTCCTCATTGCGTACTATGATCTCATCTCCTATGGTCAGGCCTGAGAGCGGAATGCTGCCTTCATGCCCATCACGGGATACGGTGACCGCCACCGGGAAGTAGGATTTATAATCCCGGTCAAAGGCGAGGGTGGCATAGGTTTTATTCTGAAAGAGCCTGCCTATCAGCATCAGCAGTGTGAGGCTGGCCAGCGTGTCCATATAGCCCGCACCCTGCAGCATAAAGATATCATAGCTGCTGCGCAGAAACATAACGATCATACCCAGCGCTATGGGTATATCCATATTAGTAGAGCGCTGGCGCAGGGCACCATACGCCGACTGGAAGAACTCCCGGGCGCTGTAGAGTATGACCGGCAGCGACAAGAGAAAATTGAGGTAGCCAAAGAAACGGCGCAGGGGGGTCTCGCTCAGCGCATCGATACCGAGGTATTCCGGGAAACTGAGCAGCATGATATTGCCAAAGGCAAAAAATGCTACCCCAATTTTGAGGTAATAAGAGCGATTGGATGATGACGTGGTCTTGGCCTCCAGGTCATTCAGTGTGAGCTGCGGCTCATACCCCAGGCTGGCTATCAGTTCTACGGCCTGACGTAAGGATATATCTTTCTTGCGAAAGGTCAGGCGCAGCGTCTTGTGCACAAAGTCTACCTGAGACCGGACTATGGCAGGCTTTATCCTATATACGTTCTCCAGCAGGTAGATACAGGAGCTGCAGTGGATAGTAGGGATCTTGAAGCTGGCTATAGCGATCTCATCATCCGTGTACTGGATGAGCTTTGAGGCGGCCTGCGGATCATCCAGCCAGTCATATCTCACCCGGCTGCGGCCTGCCTTTTGGGCGGTACCGGGTTTGGCATTCAGGTCATAGTAGCAGCTCAGGTCATTGCCCGCGAGCAGCTCATAGACTGTCTTGCACCCGGCACAGCAGAATGGCTTATCATCATAGACGAGGCTATCAGCCTCACACGGCTCCCCGCAGTGATAGCAGACAGCCTGACTACCAGCCAGGCTGTAGGTAGCTGTAGACATGACTATTGCTGTACCTCGCTTTCGTCGCAGGTGCTCACACCTATCAGATCATACAGCGGGCAGTAGAAGAGCGCTGCTGTGACAAATGGTATCAGAGAGAAAAGTGTGATCCACCACGGACCTGCCAGGATGCCGTAGGCGAGGAATACAAATCCGAGGATCATACGAAATACTCCGTCAAATGCGCCAATGTTCTTTTTCATGACTTTTAGTTTTAGTGACACAAAGGTGGCGACTGGCGGAGAGCAAATGTGTGAGCGCCGTTATAACGGGCTATGACTTTTGTCAGCATCGGGTTTCATATCATTGTGATTAAATCCTAATTTGCACCGTATGCATGAGGAAAAACACTTTGAGAGCTCTGACCTGGTCCGTGATATAGTGATAGGCATGGCCGATGGCCTTACAGTGCCCTTTGCACTGGCTGCGGGCCTGAGTGGTGCGGTAGACTCTACACACATCATCGTCACAGCGGGCATAGCGGAGATAGCAGCCGGCAGTATAGCTATGGGCCTGGGCGGCTACCTGTCCGGCCGTACGGAGCTGGAGCACTATAAATCAGAAGAAGCACGTGAGTACTATGAGGTAGATGCATTCCCGGAGAAGGAGCGCGCTGAGGTCAAAGAGATCTTTGCGCACTATGGTATAGCAGAGGATGTGCAGGACCGGATAGTAGATGAACTATCAAAGGATAAGAAGAAGTACGTAGACTTTATGATGCGCTATGAGCTGGGACTGGAGCAGCCGAGTGCCAACCGTGCCCGCAATAGCGCCCTGACCATCGGAGCGTCATACATAGCCGGCGGGCTCATACCGCTGCTACCCTACCTGATCATGGCAGATGTACATATGGCGCTGATCGTATCCGTGATCGTCACACTGGCCGCACTGCTGGTCTTTGGCTATATCAAGAGCCGCGTCACGGGCCAGCCTCCTTTCAAAGGTGCGCTCAATACAATGGTCATCGGTGCCCTGGCCGCAGGCGCCGCATTCGGTATCGCCTCTCTCTTTCAAAAGGCGTAGGCTATCTCTAATGAAACGGATTGGAAAAATCCGGATTGTGCAGGAAAGCTGTATCTGTCAAAGTCTTGAGGAATGATACCAGGTCAGATTTCTGCTGTGCTGTCAGGTCTGGTATATTAGGATAGACTAGCCGCTCCATCAGCGGGTCTACAGTAGGAGATTTCCTCAGGCTGTCATAGCTGCCATAGTGATCTACTACCTGCTCGAGTGTGGTGAACCTGCCATCATGCATATATGGTGCTGAGACCTCCACATTGCGCAGTGCCGGTATTTTAAACTTGCCGTAGTCACTGACATCACCCGTCACCTGGCCATAGCCTATGTCTGCAAACTGAGAAACATTAGCCACCGTATCCAACGCATTATTGCGCATCGGCACATTGACATTGGCCAGTGTCAGGTAGGGTGCATCCATATGGCAGTGCACACAGTCACCCTTCTGCTGATCAAAGAAGATATTCATTCCATTCACCTCACCGGTGGTCAGCGCGCTGGCCTCCCCCCTGTTGTATTTGTCATACCTTGAGTCTTCTGCCCGCAGGGTACGTATGAATTGAGCAATGGCTTTTACTATTTTATCCTCGGTCACCAGCGGCGCATTATCCACTGGTTTCCCAAAGGCTTTGCCGAATAAGTACTTGTATACCGGGGTCGTATCCAGATATGCGAAAAGTGCTGACATATCAGGACTCTGCTCGTGTGTCAGGGCGTCATCCACTGCAGTCTCTATCGTAGCCTGTCTGCCATCCCAAAAGAAAATAGAATTGATGCCCAGATTGACCAGTGTAGAGGCGTTGCGCTTGGTAGGGCCGTGTACATTCTGGCTTAGCCTCTGATTATCACCAAATGAATATTCCTGCTTGTGGCAGCTGCCACATGACACCTGCCTATTGATGGACAGGGTAGAATCATAAAATAGCATACGCCCCAGCCTGATGCCTTCATAGGTCTCAGGGTTATCAGAGGGGACTTTCACCTTTCTATAGGAGTAGATACCACCACTCGTCTGCGAGAACGTATATGGCGTACTGGTATATAATGTATCAGTGGACCCGTTGCCACCCGGCGTGATCGGTGGATCGTGCTTGCACTGTGCCAGCAGCACTATGGTCAGTGCGCATAGCACTATAGCATAAAGTCTGGATGATTGCCGCATCTTACTGGAGGGTAAATATCTGAGTAAAATTGTCTGCTACTTTTACCGCTATAGCTACCGAGTCTGTGCTATGCGTGCCGGGCTGCGTCAGCACATTTACACCATTGGCGCCACTAAAGACCTTTGATATATCAGCATCGAGTGTCAGGCTGGTACTGCTGCCGGCTGCTACGGTGAAGGGCTGGTCTGCCTCAGTAGTGCGGTACATGGTATTTGTACCGATGTGATAGAAAAAGGTGCTACCAAGGCTGCTGGTGCTGCCGGAGTGGCCCTCCATGGCTATAAACAGATGATCCAGTCCCTGTGACCAGTACAATACGTCAGGCTTATAGGCTGACAGGTCATCTACCTGTGCCGGGCTGATGGCATTCTGTGCAGAGTCCAGCCCTATCCCAAACTTGATGCCCTTGTAACTGCCCTCTACTGCTTTCAGGTCGATCTTGATGGCATTATTTGCATAGTTTATGAGAGCCATTGAGTCTACTTCTACTTCGCTGTTGTCTGCTTTCACCAGCTTGATGTGAGACAGATACATGCCAAAGCTGGAAAAATTCATGTAGCCGCCAGTAGAGGAATAAGTAGTATTGAGCTGCAGGTTATCCGATCCCCATTTGGGCTGCACGGTCAGGCTGAGCGTAGCCGGGTCTTTGCGGCAGGAGGCCAGAAATAGGGCGATGCCCATAAACAGAAGGACGTAGTACTTTCTCATAAAAACAGAATGAGCAATGAAGTTACCAATAAATACGGCCACCACCGGCCATCCTTTCGTATTTTTTGTTAAACATGAAGTTAATTTAAGATGTATCTTTCGCCTATGATAGACGTCATTTTTCGCAGACTGATGATTCTCTTTCTGATCATCTGCCTGGGTGTGCATGTGGTAGGCCTGGCTCGTCCATTCAGCAGCGAACCTGTCTGGTCTCATATCGTACACTTGGTTAGCTATTGCCTGTGCCTGTACTGTGTAGTGCGCCCACCGCAGATCGGCTGGCTGCTCTATACTATCGGCGCCATCTATCCGTTTGTGTATCACGCGCGTTGCGCCTGGAGCCAGTACACGGCCTATGGGCACCTGGCCGCTATCTGTATCCTCGTAGTGGTACTGATGCCGGCCGGAGGCTGGCTACTACGGCCATCAAAAGCAGGATGATTCAGCCAGCGTATCGCTTTTCATAGCCAAAGGGCCGCGAAAGCACAATAAAAAACCTATCCGGCGTTTATAAGGGGCATCGATTGATCAACATCAAAAAACCAACATGATACAAAGCTCTACATCTGACCTCCTCATACTGCTCGCCTACGGCGAACTAGCAGAAAAAGAAGCCGCTGCGCTGCAGGCACAGATAGCCGCAGACCCGGCTCTCGCCGCCGAGTGGGACGCTATACGCCTCACTATAGACGAGCTCCCTGCTATCAGCCTCTCTCCCAGCGAGACCTCTACCAAGATCGTACTGGAGCATAGCTGCAAAACGGAGCACCTGCAGGACATCTGATCTATCTAAAAAGTCGTTAAATAGCACAATTATATGTTGCAACATTTATTTTTGTTGTATCTTTGTGCTAGTAAAACGATAACAATATGGAAAAGACAACACTGCATAAAGCCAACACCCGTGGTCATGCCGACCATGGCTGGCTCAATGCCTGGCATACTTTCAGTTTCGCTGACTACACTGACCGCTCCCGCGTACACTTCGGTGTGCTGCGCGTGCTGAATGATGATACCATCGCAGCAGGCATGGGCTTTGGCAAGCACCCGCATGACAATATGGAGATCATCACCATCCCACTGGAGGGTGCCGTAGCGCACAAAGACAGCATGGGCCACGAGGAAGTGGTCCGGGCAGGCGAGGTGCAGGTGATGAGCGCCGGTACAGGTATCTACCACAGCGAGTACAATGCGAGCAAGACCGATCCGCTGAAGCTGCTCCAGATATGGCTCTTCCCCCGCGAGGGCAATGTGACCCCGCGCTACGGACAGGCCGCTTTCAAAAAGGAAGACCGCATCAACAAATTCCAGCAGCTACTCGGGCCTGGTCCGGCAGAGAGCGGCCTCTGGATACATCAGGATGCATGGTTTAGCATAGGATCACTGGAGAAAGGCTTTCAGACAGACTATCTGGTCAAGAAGCCCGGCAATGGCGTCTACGCCTTTGTGATATCAGGAGATGTGACCATCAATGGCACCAGCCTGAATAAGCGGGATGGCCTCGGCATCTCTGATACAGATGTACTGCATATCACGGCCGATGCTGATGCAGAACTGCTGCTGATGGATGTGCCTATGATATTGCAATAGAATGCTATACGTCCCCTTCTTTGTAGATTTAATTTATAGCTTTAGGTTCTAAACTATTTTTTTAACCCTAAAGATTAAGTATATGGGAATGCTCAAGGAATTTAAGGAGTTTGCCATGAAAGGCAACGTAGTGGACCTGGCAGTCGGTGTGATCATCGGCGCTGCATTTGGCAAAATAGTGGACTCTATGGTAAATGACATCATCATGCCGGTCATCTCAAAGGTGGTCCTGAAAGGTGTCAGCTTCACGGATAACTTTGTATCCCTGGATGGCAGCAACTACACTACCTATGCCAAGGCAAAAGAAGCCGGCGCTGCCATACTGGCCTGGGGCAACTTTGTACAGATAGTGGTCAACTTTATCATCGTGGCCTTTGTGCTGTTCCTCTTTATCAAGGGTATCAACTCTATGAAGAAGAAAGAAGAGGCACCTGTAGTGGCACCGGCAGCACCGGAGCTGTCTACTACTGACAAGCTGCTGGTAGAGATCCGCGACTCCCTCAAAAAGTAGAAACTACTGAGTATAGCAAGAATAGCCTCGCAGATGCGGGGCTATTTTTTTGCATAATAGAGAGAGAGCAAGGGAAAAACCCATAATGGGAGATGCTGCTCCACCCGGTATGCGCTCTAAAATGCCGCAGCCCTACCCGGCTACGGCATACGCTCACCTATTGAGTAATAATGAACCTAACATTTTTGATACCCGCCAGTGTCCTGATAGCCGCTGTATAGGCTCCGGCTGCTATACCGCTCAGGTCGAGGCTCAAGGTCTTGGTATGGACATCTTGAACTAGTATGGTCTGCCCTAGCGCGTTGTAGAGCATCACAGATTCTACTTGTACACCGGATCTGATGTATACATGACCAGAGGCAGGATTAGGATAAAGTATTATAGCGGCATTATCCGGATCATGTAGTCCTGATGGCTCGTATGCTACGCGGGCAGAGTCTTGTCCTGCATTGAGCTGTATAGTATGACCGGCGGCATCTACAGCTGTGATATCTGAGATATAGCCGAGGTTATTGTAGTAGGCCAGGTCTTTCCCGTTGATATTATCAGAGGTAATACGTGAGTACATCTGTGCGATAGCACCACTGCCCGACCGGCTGATATGATCGATACCTGTGATAGCGGCTTTGATCTGGCCGGCAGCGGTCAGGTCTTTGTAGATCGATATGCTATTGGCGCTCGTGCCGAGCCATGAGGAGAGAAAATTAAAACGTACCGAAGATGTATCATTCACTAGAGGATCATAATGATAGGTAAATGCAAGGCCATAAATATTGCTCACAGTCGAAACTGAGTCTCCGAGGTAGAAGGTCGTAATGAGTGTATCTCCTGTCTGTACAGTATCCTGAGAGAATGAGACCTTGAGGCCCGGCACGCCACTGCGCCAGGGAGCGATGCCTTCTGTTTTGCTATGTGTCATGCCAAAGTTGATCATAATAGGGAGCGTATCATCTGCATTGATGGTCCCGTTGCCATCGCAGTCGGCAAACTTATAGTTGAGGCCCGTGACAAAAGTGTCGGTCCAGTCTGTGGCAGTCTGCCCCAGCCATGTAGATACTGCGCCTGTACGCGCCGGTCCGCTGGTACCATAGCCGAGCCCTACATTCAGCAGGTCTGCATTGTCTGCGGTACGGTCATTATTAGCATCACCCGGGTACACCAGTCTCTGAAATATACAGCCATTAGGATTGGAAGTACTGCAAAGTGGGACACTGGTGATCACTGGTGTGCCCATGCTCACATTATAGCTGGGCACACACGCTATAGCTGTATTGCTAAATCTAAGCTGGGTGATGCGGGTGAAGGGGGGCAGGCAGGTCAGGCCGGTATTATCAGATACGTCTATATCACTCGCATACTGTGGCAAATTGGTCAGTGAGGTCAGGGCATTATTGTCTACCATCAGCGTGGTCATCGTATCGGGTAGCGCCGGGATAGTGGTCAGCTGGTTATAGCTCAGAAACATATAGAGGATATGCTGCGGCACCGGAGGCAGGCTACTCAGGCCGGCGCTGGTAGCATCAAAGTCCTGCAGGCTGTCTGGCAGTATCGTGAGCACCTTTGGAGCGCCATAGCCTATCCATAGGCGCTGGATAGTGCCGGGCAAGGGTGGCAGGTTTTGCAGAGGGGTACCATTGATCTGCAGATCCCGCAGATTAGCAGGAAGGTCCGGCAGTGAGGTCACGCCTGAGTTTGAGAGATCCAGGTGTTCCAGTGTAGCATTGAAATAGGGCGGCACACCTGTGAGCCTGTAGTTGTCAGAAAACGTAAGGTTCTGGAGATTTTTAAAATACTGCACACCTGTAATGTTTGTATAAGTGGTGTCACCCGACTGCTGCAGGTCGGTAGCAGATAAAACGAGGCTATTGGTCGTATCCAGCTGCCAGCCAGCAGCACTATTGCCCGTCAGGGCAGAAGAATAGCCATGATTAGATAGCCAGGTTCCGAAACCTGCATCCGGTATGGGCACGTACTGCGCGCGTAGGATCCCAAATGAAAGCAGCAGCGTGCATAAGAAAGTAAGTTTGTAAGTAGTCCTTTTCATGATATGTTTTTTATAGATGACCGATTTGTGCTGTGACCCACTGATCACGACACAAAAAAACCATATTCCCAGCCCTTAAAAAAGTACATTTTAATACATTTATACCTATTATTTTTTTATTGCTTTTTAAGTTACTTCCTTCAAAATTTATTTAATAAATTTCATAACCGGTAGATTTATACCAATAAAATATTCGTGCAAGACTCAAAACTTCATCTCCTGCTCAGCAGGTTTAGCGCATACGAGCTAAACAGGCTGGACAAATTCATGCGGTCTCCCTATCTGAATGACGATGAGGTACTGACCCGGTTGTATGGTTACCTCCTTCCCTTCTACAAAAATCCATTGGCGGGTATTCCTGAAAAGAATAAGTTGTGGAAGGCGGTGTATCCCCGTATTCCATTTACCAATCTGAAATATGCACGGTTGCTCTCTGACCTTTTCCGTAAAGTAGAATACTTTGTAGCAATAGAAAAGCTCAAACAGAAACCTACCGAGGAGAACATACTCATACTGGAAACCTATAATGAGCTTCGTATGAGTAAGCATTTTACTGAGCCATCACTCTCAGCACAAAACAAGCTCACCAGAAACCCCGAGCGTGACAGCGACTACCACCTCCAGAGTTTCCGGCTCAGTGTACAGCAGTATGCTTTTCTGGAGAATAAGAAGCAGCGCGGTACAAATAAAAACCTGCAGGACACGATCTATCACCTGGATAGTTTCTACCTGATCAATAAGCTGCGCTACACTGCAGCATCGCTGCATTACGGCCAGTTTCTGAGTGTGCAGCAGGACTCTTCCCTGCTGGGGGAGATACTCTCATGGCTACGCGCTCATCCTCCTACCCTTGATCCGGCCATAGCCGCCTATCACTACATCATACTATCCCTCACAGAGCCCGAGGAGGAGAGACACTTCAGAGACCTAAAGAAGCTACTGCTGAGCGATAGCGCTGCACTGGCCATCTCTACCAAACTGGATGCAGTAGATCACGCGCTAAACTACTGTATCAGAAAGATAAATACGGGCCACACCAGCTACCAGAGCGAGATCTTCAGTTTATACAAATATGCCCTGGACCACGAGCTGCTATATGATAAGGGCATCCTCTCTCCATGGGACTATAAAAACATAACGACCATAGCCCTGCGCAATAAGGAGTACAAATGGACGGCCTCTTTCCTGGAAACATATAAATACAAGCTGGCCAAACCGGAGCAGAAGAATGCTTATACGTTTAATCAGGCGCGCTACCACTTTGCTATGAAGCAATATGATAGGGTACTCGACCTGCTGCAGGGTGTAGAGTATACAGATATCTTCTATCTGCTGGACTCTAAGACCACGCTCATGAAGACCTATTACGAGCTGGGTGAGTATCAACCATTGCAGTCGCTCAAAGAGAGCTTCCGCATCCTGCTCCGCAGAAAAAAGCTCATCTCTGAGCAAAACCGGGCTAACTATGGCAATTTTGCCCGCCTTGTGATGAAGCTCTACCGTATAGATGTAAAGGACAAAGCAAAGGTGTCTGCGCTGCGCAAAGAGATAGAAGCCACCGGCAATACGGCCGACCGCACATGGATACTCGAGAAGCTCCATGAGATCGCCCCCAAGTGATCCACCCAGAAAAGAGTGATGCCATCCGCCGGGGCGGATGGCATCACTGCTTATAATCTATGACATCTTACTTGAATGTAATGGTCATCTCTACGCGGCGGTTCTTCTGGCGGCCTGCAGCAGTGCTATTGTCTGCTATAGGACGGGTCAGTCCGTAGCCATATGTCTCGAGCTTGGATGCGTCTACATTCTTAGCTACAAGGTACTTCTTGACTGCCTCAGCGCGCTTGAGTGAGAGCTCCATGTTCATCTCGGCCTTGCCTACGTTATCTGTGTGGCCTTCTATCTTCAGACCATAGTTTGGCTTGTCTATGAGCAGTTTGGCCAGTGCATTGAGGGATACATAAGACTTGGTGCGTATCACATCTTTGCCGGTCTCAAACTCGAGATTATCAAAGGCATACTTCACTGTCTCCAGTTCCTTCTTGCTCAGCGCAGGGCAGCCTTTATTCTCAGCTACGCCAAAGACAGCCGGACATGCATCATCCTTATCCAGTATACCGTCGCCATCCGTATCAGGCCATGGGCAACCCTTATTCTCTACAGGTCCTTTCACACGAGGACAGCCGTCTTCATTGTCATAGAGGCCATCACCGTCTGTATCAGGGCAGCCCTTGTGCGCCTTATCTCCCGGCACATCAGGACATGCATCATCCTTATCTGCCACACCATCACCATCACGATCAGGGCAGCCGTGCAGTTCCTTCGTGCCTTTCTCAGTAGGGCATTCATCGTACTTATCCCATATGCCGTCGCCATCTGTATCAGGGCAGCCGCTCAGCTCTACAGGACCAGCTACATCAGGGCAGGAGTCATTCATATCATACACGCCATCCTTGTCGCGGTCAGGGCAGCCCATAGTCTCTCTTGGTCCGGGTACAGTCGGGCATTTGTCCTCGCTGTCCACTATGCTATCGCCATCCATATCAGGGCAGCCCTGAGTAGCACAGGTGCCTTTTTCTTTCTTGCATTTATCCTTCCTGTTTGACACGCCATCTTTATCCCTATCCCTTTGTTTCAGGTTAGGTATGGTGATCTTGAGGCCGGCCTGGATATTCATAGCATAGGTGGCCTTGCCGGCAAATACGGTGATCAGATTGGACGATGAGACGAAGAGCGGACCGGCACGCAGGCCCACACCGGCGCCGAAATTGCCATAATCATTATACGTCATCGGTATGTATACACCTATCCATTTCCAGTCGTAGCGCGGTGTGAGCATGATGGAGTTGGGATAGTGCACCTGATTGCCATCCTTGGCAAACACTGGAGAGATAGTACCATTCAGGTTCAGGCCGAGGCCTTTGTAGATCTCCCAGTCGAGGAAGAGATTGAAACGTGTAGGCAGCCAGATCTTAAAGTCGTTCTTACTATCAGCTTTGAAGTTTGACGGCAGGCTATGAAAGACACTGTCAAAGGTATGCACGTCAGTGATGCCTGAGTTGGCTATATCATATCCCTGTATGTCGGCGTAGTAGCTGCGCACATTGCCCGGCTTGGCAAATCTGACCCGGCCTATATCTATGACCGAGAAGCCTGCTGCCAGTTTGTATTTGTTCTTTCCATTCTCCCACCACTTTTTGCAGTCCATCTCATACTGGTACTTGTCCTTGTCGGGGCGCCACTCATATATGAGACCGAGGTCTGCAGCAAAAGATGGTTTGCTCAAGCCATTGAGCACATCGTTGACGCCCGGGCTGTTATTGGATATGATGTCGCTGTGACCATAGCTGATATCAGAATGATTGATGTCTATGGTATCATAATTCCGAATGCGGTAGTCGATGTTTTTTGAGTAGGCGTAGCCACCTGCTATACCCACTATTACTTTGCCGGTCACACCCGCCTTCAGCATATGAGCACCTTTGTCCAGCACTACACGGGAGTAGGTGACATCAAAGTCTGCCCACGCCAGGCTGCGGATTCCCAAATTCTGGTTATTAAGGTGCAGATAGTTGAAGTGGGTAATAGAGTCGGCCTTGGTACCGAGACCGAAGTACGCACTGCGCGCAAATGTCTCGCCCACACCATCCACATTGACGAGGCTATTGACATTCCACGAAACTCCTATCGCATTTTTATTGTTATGATTCTTGCCAAATGAAAACATGAATGACAGCGGCCCCTGCACCTGCATGCCTACAAAGGCACGCTTGGCATTGCCATTCAGGCGCTCACGGAGGTAATCATTCTGGAAGTTGGCATCATTGAACAGGTCATGATTAGTGATCGGCTTTGGGCTCATGCCGATATAGTTATTCTCAATGCCAAAGCCCATAGAGATCAGGTTGATATCTACGAGAAAACGGTTGTCTGCTATGGCAGGATTGTAACTGATGTTTGACACACCGCCAAACTGGCTGGCCTTGAGTACTTCATTGACCTGGGCGCGCAGTCCCAGCGAAAGAAGCAGCAAGATGGCAAACGATAACTTGGAGAGGTAGTTTTTTCTCATGCGGTTTGGGTTGATGGATAATGAGATGGTTTAGCAAATCCAATGCCAAAGCATGGTCTACATGCTTTGATGTCAGACACTTTAAAGGTACATATTAAAAGTCCATCAGGAAATTTTTCTGATGTGACGTATCTCATCAGAAGAGATGAGAGAAGAGGCCATCCCGCAGCTTTGGCTCAAACCAAGTGCTCTTTGGCGGCATCACATTGCCCGAGTCTGCTATGTCCATGAGCTGCCGGAGTGAGACAGGATACAAGGCAAAGGCCACTGCCATCTCGCCACTATCTACACGGCGCTCCAGCTGGCCGAGGCCGCGTATGCCCCCTACAAAGTCGATACGCTTATCTGTGCGCTGGTCCTTGATACCAAAGAGCGGGTCGAGGACATTGTCAGAGAGGATGGATACATCAAGGATACCGATGGAATCGGTGGTCCAGGTGCCTGCTTTCGCAGTGAGGCGGTACCACTGGTGGTCTATGTACATGGCGAAGTCGTGCAGCTGTGCAGGCTTGGCCTGATCTGGACTAATCTCTGTAACCTCAAACTTGTCTGCGAGCTTTGCGAGCAACTGCTCTTTGGTCATGCCATTGAGATCGCGGATCACACGGTTGTAGTCCATGATGGCGAGCTCATCTGCCGGGAAGAGAACAGAGAGGAAGTAGTTGTACTCCTCCTGGCCGGTGTGATTGGGATTGGCCTCGCGGAGTTGCTTGCCCACCTTGGCGGCAGAGGCGGTGCGGTGATGACCGTCGGCTATATACGTGTAGGGAATATCCTTAGCAAAGAAGCCTGTGATAGCAGCTATGTCCGCAGCGCTATCTATCACCCATACCTGGTGGCGGATACCATCCTCCGAGGTGAAGTCATTGACCGGCGCTCCGGCTAAGGTGCGGGCTATGATCTCCTTCACCCCTGTGTGAGACGGGTATGTGAGGAAGATGGGGCCGACGTGCGCCTTGACGGCCTTCATGTGGTCTATGCGGTCCTGCTCCTTCTCGGGGCGGGTGTACTCGTGCTTCTTGATCACATCGGTAAAGTAGTCCTCTATGGAGCTGCAGGCTACGAGGCCTACCTGGCGGCGGCCGGCCATGGTCTGGGCATAGATGTAGAGGTAGTCGCCGGCGTCCTGCACCAGCGTGCCATCTGCTATGAAGCCCTGAAAGGCGCGGGCAGCCTGGTCATAGACCTGCTGGCTGTGGTCATCAGTACCCTCGGGCAGGTCTATCTCGGCGCGGCTGACGTGAAGGAACGAGTGCCTATTGCCGGCGGCCATCTGGCGGGCCTCGGCGGTATTCATCACGTCGTAGGGTAGGGTGGCTACCTCGGCAGCGAGGGCCGGGGCAGGGCGCAGAGCGCGGAAGGGTCTGATGATGGCCATGGAGGTCTATGGTTTAGTGGGGGCAAAGGTAGCAATGTCTGTGAGAGGGGGGCAGTTGTAGGGGACAGGATTGATAGGGACAGGTCGCGACCTGTCCTACAGCTGAGGGCAGGGCAAGTTTTTCGACTATGGAGTGAAGTGGTGATGCGGGTTTGAGAGGGGTGACAATTGTAGGGGTGCAGAATTGTTAGGGACAGGTCGCGACCTGTCCCTACGGCTGAGCGAGCATGTTTTTCGACTGAAGGGGGATATGCAGGTGGTGTACAGCGGGGCAAACTGGTCCGCCAAAGAGGCTGATAACCAATGCAGTACATAGCTATGGTTACAGCATTTTCATGCAATAAATTGATATACAGCTATAAATAAGTGGAAAGAGGCCGATGGCCGGTACAATAAGACAGCGGAAGCGCTATCGAAAAACTTAGTTCAGCCTTGGCTCCTTGCTCACAAAGAGGAAGGTGAGGCCGATAGAGAGCAGCAGGAAGTCGATCACTGCTACCGGGCCGTAGCCGGTCTCAAAGAAAGAGAGGTGCTTGGCCGGGTCATTGTACTCGAGGTAGGCAGAGCTATTCATGTAGAGCATGCATACTACTGCGAGGAGGATGAAACCAATCACTGTGAAAATACCGCCTATTACCTTTGACATGACATTTTTGATTTACTGTGCGAATCTAGGGGAAAAAGTGAAAAGGCAAAACGGGAAAATGCAAAAATCGGGGGTGAGGTGTGAAATCGGTGTGAGTTTGGTCATTTTATGCTCCTTTGTGGTGGGTTTTACTATAAACAGCCTTTTGAAGCGGAAGATTGCTTCGAGAAACGACGCTGTTATTTTTTATAGAATTTCTCCCCACCGCAGCGGGCAGGTCGCAAAGGTTCGCTGTTTATTTGGGGAGGCTTATTACTCCTTTACGAATCGTGAGGCTAGTGTACCCGCGCCGGAGTGCACGGTGACGATGTATACTCCTCCAGCCCAGCTGCCGATAGGTACATCGCGCTCCAGGTACATAGCGCTATCGTAATATACCACGTGGCCTGTAGCATCGGTGATAGTGAGAACCTCATCCGGCAAATAAGTAGATAATGAGATAGTGACGTGATCTTGCGCTGGATTAGGCTGAATACGTATGACGTTGCCGCTGTGTGCTACCTCCTGTATACCAGTGAGCGTATCGCAGGCGCTGCCGGCCAGCCTGCCGAGGCGGTAGTTGATCATATTGGGAAGGGCACCTGCATTCAGGGTATTGACAGGAAACCCATTCAGCCGGAAGTGGCAGCCTATACCACGTACCTCGGGACTGTCTATGAGATGAAAGGCAGTATTGAGTGCTACATTTCCAATAATTATCTTCCCATTAGGCATCAGAAACATCTGGTTCAAGCCAAAAAAGCTATTAGCGGGACCTATGGAATCCCACCTTCCTATCATTATAGCGGATGCATTTACATTGCCCGCCCATGTATCGAATTGCCATACTTCATAAGAATTGGTGCAATACAGAAATCTCCCATTGGGCGAAAA
Organism: uncultured Chitinophagaceae bacterium; assembly: GCA_964537475.1. Lineage (GTDB taxonomy): Bacteria > Bacteroidota > Bacteroidia > Chitinophagales > LD1 > UBA1941. The sequence goes on from CAZIBY010000005.1 coordinate 167,319, forward strand.
GCAGCATCCTGGCATACCTGAAGGAATCCCGAAAGATTGCCCGTTGTACGATAAAGAGGTACTATGAACTCCTAGCGTATCAGCATTTGAAAAATAACCTATGCACCTATCAAAGTTCATAATCTCTACAGGACTGCGAGCAGTAGCGGTAAAGTACTTGGCCCCATCTGGCGAGAAGCCCGCTTGAGAAGCCGCGTTATCATCATAAAACCCCGATACACCTATGTGCTGAATATGCGGTGGGTAAACACTATCAGGAGTGATCAGATAAATAAAATACTCGTCACTAATGTAACCTTGGTGCACCACCCACCAATCCCTGCCATTAGCATGCCTACAAGCTGTGAGGCGGCAATCTCCAAACAAACCTTTATAAACTGTATTCTTCTTGCTCAATACTTTGCCGCGGCCTTGATTTTGCGACATATCTACCACCGCATATTGGAAAAGATCCGGCTCTGCATAAATCCCATCAAGATATAGCGAATCCGTTTCGTTGTCATAGAATACATAAAATGTGTTGTCCTTCTTTGGCAAGATCAGAGTGGTCTGGCTCTCAGTAACGCCATCAGGATAATAATGATAAAAGACGCTATCAATAATCTTATCCCCACCATCCATAGAGTGAGTAGTGGTATCTATAATTTGACTGCCATTGGTATAAAATAAAAGATTTCCTGCTGTGTCAGATATGTTTGATGCTGTTATCAGAAAAAAGAATTCGCATCATTAGTATGAAAAGAAGCGGTATCGGGTTCATCAGAGTTAAAAGTGAGTTTTACCATTTGAACGCTACCAACCAGCCACGTGCGGTCGTAAAACTGGGCGTAGCATAAGTGGCTCAGCATCGTAAACAGGATGCATGCAAAGAACCGTACAGTTCTTATGGGTATGGCTCTCAGCGGCTTCATGCTATTAATATACAGTTATTACTTATAAGATGGTCATCCCAAAAGCCTTAGAGCGATCTTTTACAGCCATTTAAGTGGAAGATTGCTTCGAGAAATAGTGCTTCTGTTTTGTTATTGGAATTTCTCCCCACCGCAGCGGGCAGGTCACAAAGGTCGCTTGTTATGCTGCCGCGTGGCTAGCGTCAGGGATCGCAGCGGACCTGCCTACCGGCAGGCAGGTAGCCCGGAAGGAGCGATAGCGACTGAGGACTAGGAGCGAAGAGCCCGCCCGGACGCCCATATTTCATAATCTTTTAACCTTTTCAAATGACCTGTCAATGTCGTATCTTCGCGCCGCTAAATAATGCGGGTATTTGTATTGGCACTGGTCTCAATACTACATACTCACTACTAACTACTAATTGCGATGATAGCTGTTTCTAATATAGAGCTCCACTTTTCGGGGCGGGTGATGTTTGACAAGGTTTCGTTTCTGATCAATGCATCTGACAAGATAGGCCTGGTGGGCCGCAATGGTGCGGGCAAGTCTACACTGCTCAAGGTGCTCAAAGGCATCCAGCAGATAGATGGCGGCGATATCATGTTCCCGAAGGGGACGATCATAGGCTACCTGCCGCAGGACCTCGATACGACCTCGCAGCTGACGGTGATAGAGGAGGCGAAGAGGGCCTTTGAAAATGTGCTGCTGATGATCGAGCGCAAGGACAAGATCGTACATGAGCTGGAGACGCGCACAGACTACGAGAGCGATAGCTACATGGACCTGATCAATGAGATGCAGGAGGTGGAGCACCAGATAGAGGTACACGATGGCTATAGCATAGAGGAGCAGACAGAGCGCGTACTGAAGGGACTCGGCTTTGAGGCGAGTGACTTTGTGAAGAAGGTGAAGGAGTTCTCCGGTGGCTGGCAGATGCGTATCGAGCTGGCGAAGATCCTGCTCCAGAAGCCAGACCTGGTGCTGCTAGATGAGCCTACGAACCACCTGGATATCGAGTCGGTGCTGTGGCTTGAGAAGTTCCTCAAGGACTATCCGGGCGCTATCGTGATGGTGAGCCACGACCGGTCTTTCCTCGATAACATTACGAACCGTACAATAGAGGTAGTAGCGGGTGACATAGAGGACTATGGCGCGCCGTACACCAAGTACACCGAGCTGCGCAAGGAGCGCCGCGAGCAGGTGATCAATGCACAGAAGAACCAGCAGCGTGATATCGCGCAGATAGAGCGCAACATTGACCGCTTCCGCGCCAAGGCGAGCAAGGCGACCTTTGCCCAGAGCCTGATCAAGAAGCTGGATAAGATGGAGATCATAGAGGTGGAGGAAGAGAACGTAGCGGCAATGAACCTGCGCTTCCCTCCTGCCAAGCCATCCGGTAAGGTGGTGCTGACGGCAAAGGGCATGACGAAAAAGTACGGCCCGAAGACAGTGATAGACAACCAGTCTGTAGAGATAGACCGTGGAGACAAGATAGCCTTCATAGGCAAGAACGGTATGGGTAAGACGACCTTTAGCCGAATGCTGGTAGGCGATGTGCCGTATGATGCCGGTGAGGTAGAGCTGGGCTACAATGTGACAGTAGGCTACTATGCGCAGCACGCTGCCGATACGATAGATGGCAATGATACGGTGCTGGAGGTGGTAGACCGCGTGGCGGTAGGTGAGATCCGTACAAAGCTGCGCGACCTGCTGGGCTGTTTCCTCTTCAAGGGTGATGATGTATTCAAGAAGGTAAAGGTGCTCTCCGGTGGTGAGAAGAGCCGCCTCGCGCTGTGCCGCATGATCCTGGAGCCGCGGAACTTCCTGGTAATGGATGAACCTACGAACCACCTGGACATGCTCTCTAAGGAGATCCTGCAAAACGCACTGAAGAACTATGAGGGCACTGTAGTGGTCGTGTCTCACGATCGTGACTTCCTGAGCGGTCTGACGAATAAGATATTTGAGTTTACCAAAGATGGCATCAAGGTGCATCTGGACGATATCAATGCATTTCTCGAGAAGAAGAACCTGGAAGACATGCGTGCGCTGGAGGCTGAGAAAGATGCCAAGTCTAAGGCTAAAAATGCACCTGCGGCGCCTGCGGCGAAAGCTAAAGATACCTCTGTAGACAACTCTAAAGAGATCAACCGCGTGAAGAAGGCTATCGGCATAGCCGAGCAGAATATAGAGAAGCTGGAGAAAGAGATCCAACTGATAGATGACCAGCTCAAAATACCTGATCACTACTCTAAGCTGACGGCTGATCCTGATTTCTTCACCAAGTATGACGGCCTAAAAAAGCAGCTGGATGCGGAGATGAAGAAGTGGGAGGAGCTGGGGGAGGAACTGGCTACTCTCTAAATCTTACAACAAATCTAACGACCGTCACTTATCATATTCCCTCTTGCAAGGGAATTTACATTCATACTACTTGCCGTATATTTCGGTCATGAAACCCACAAAATACAGCTGCTTTACGTACCTGAGTTAGAGCATTTTCGGCAGATAGGTGATACTAAAACTGCTTTAAACACGTTTCATCTGGATTTTCGACTTTTTCATACATAAAAGCTCGTGGAAAAACCGAAACAAAATCAGTTATTTGCATCTTCGCCCCACCCATGAGATTCATACACTTCTTTACCACTACTATACTGTGCGCGCTCGCGCTCACTGCTGCAGCGCAATCGAAACATACGGTGAGCGGCTCCATAAGGGATGCCAAGACCGGCGAGGAGCTGATAGGCGCCATCATATCTGTAAAAGAACTGCCTAATACAGGCGCTGCCAGTAATGCCTATGGCTTCTACTCGCTCACGCTGCCAGATGGGCACTATACGCTCGTAGGTCATTATGTAGGCTACACGGACTTCATACGCGAGGTGGACCTGAGTGCGAGCCAGACCATAGATATCAACCTGGCGCCGGCTGCGGTAGAGATCAAACAGGTAGAGGTCTCCGCCAGGCGCACGGATGACAATGTGAAACAAGCACAGATGAGCGCGACCAAGCTGGACATCAAAGAGCTGGAGAAGGTGCCGGTGATTTTTGGTGAAAAGGATATACTCAAGACCATACAGCTGCTGCCGGGTGTCAAGAGCGCCGGCGAGGGCAATAGCGGATTCTATGTGCGCGGCGGTGGTGCCGACCAGAACCTGATCCTGCTGGATGAGGCACTGGTGTATAACGCTTCCCACCTGCTGGGCTTCTTCTCCACATTCAATAATGATGCGCTGAAAGATGCCACGCTGTACAAGGGTAATATGCCGGCAGAGTTTGGTGGCAAGCTATCGTCAGTACTCGATATCAAAATGAAGGACGGCAATGACAAGACCTACTCTGTAGGTGGCGGCATAGGCGTCATAGCCTCTCGTCTGTATGTAGAGGGACCCATCGTGAAAGATAAGGGGTCCTTTATCATCACGGGCAGGCGGACCTACGCAGACCTTTTCACTAAACTATCCAAGGACACTACTATCAATAAGAGCAAGCTATACTTCTATGATATCAATGCGAAAGCAAACTATCGCGTGAGCAAGAAGGACAGGTTATTTCTCTCAGGCTATTTTGGCAGGGATAAATTCGGGCTGGGTACTACCTTTGGGATAGACTATGGCAATGTGACCGGTACGCTGCGCTGGAACCATGTAGTGAATGACCGCATCTTCTCCAACCTGTCTGCGATCTATAATAACTTCTCCTGGAAGGTCACGCTGAATAGCAATGGTGTAGACCTGATCATCAACTCGCTGATACAAGATGCAGGACTCAAGGAAGACCTGGAGTACTTTATCGATACTAAAAACAAGATCAAGTTTGGCGGGCAGTCCACCTTCCGCATAGCGGTACCGGGCGAGGTGACGGTGAATACGCCACTTTTCAAACCTGTAAACCTGAGCCGCTCCTACGGCTGGGAAAATGCCATCTATGCGCAGCATGAGATCACCCTCTGGCAGAAGGTAAGCCTGAACTATGGCCTGCGCATCTCCTCCTTTACTGTCACAGGCCCGGGTAAGAATTACTACTTCCATGACAATGGACAGCCTACTGATACTACCCTGCTGAAGCTGGGGCAGTTTGGCAAGACCTACGTGAATCCGGAGCCGCGGTTCTCGGTGAGCTACAATTTCAAGAAGAGCATGTCTCTGAAGGCTGCGTACTCACGCAACACGCAGAATATACACCTGCTCTCTAATACTACTACGAGCAGCCCTACCGACCGCTGGATCATGACCAGCAATAATGTGCGACCGGAGATAAGCGATCAGGTATCTGCAGGCTACTTCTTCAACTTCATGCACGATATGTTTGAGGTGAGCGTAGAGGGCTATTACAAGTGGATGCAAAACCAGATAGACTACATCCCCAATGCGCAGCTGACCGCCAATGAGACGGTAGAGTCTCAGCTGGTGTATGGCAATGGACGCGCGTACGGCGGGGAGTTCTTTATCAAAAAGCGCGCAGGCAAATGGACCGGATGGATCAGCTATACGCTGTCACGCACAGAGAGGCGCTTCACCCAGGTGAATAATAATACATGGTTTCCGGCGCGGTACGACCGTACACATGATCTGGCCATCGTGCTGATGTGGGACATCACACCGCGCATCAATATATCTGCCTCATGGGTGTACCAGACCGGCAACGCTGTGACCTATGCTGCCGGGAAATACCAAGTGAACGGACAATGGGTGCCATACTATCCGCTGCGTAACCATGACCGCTTCCCGCCATACCACAGGCTGGATATAGGAGCGACCTTTGTACTGAAGAAGCACAAGATGTGGGAGCATGACCTGAACGTCTCTTTCTACAATGTCTATGCGCGTGAGAATCCATACCAGATCAATTTTATCTCTGACGCAGATAACAGCGGAGTATCAAAGACGCAGCAGATAGCACTCTTCCGTATCGTGCCATCGCTGACGTATAATTTCAAATTCACGTACGTAAAACCTCAGAAGTAATGAAGCGCCTCACTATACTCGCTATGATCGCGGCGCTCATCACCACCGCCTGCCGCAAGGATATACACCTGAACCTGCAAAACGCCTCGGGCCTGCTGGTGATAGAGGGCAATGTAAATGACCAACCCGGCCCATACCTGGTGCAGCTCAGCAAGACAGTAACGTTTTACGATCAGGATACGGTGGTGCCCATATCAGGGGCTACCGTCACCATCACAGATGATGCGGGGGACTACGACTCACTGCTAGAAGTAACTCCGGGCTACTACTATACTACTACGCTATCAGGTACAGTAGGTCGCACCTACCATATGCATGCTCATATCGACGGCAAAGACTACGACGCGACGGGCACGATGCAGCCGCCGGTGGCAGTAGACTCTATCGGCATCAGCGGATCTTTTTTCTCCAGCAATCCGAGAGGCTTCATACAATTCAGTGATCCCGCAGGTATCGTCAATTACTACAGGACCGTATTGTACCTGCATCAGTACATAGATTCTACGACTACAGATTTTCACCATACACGTCAGCACAAGGTAGCCGTGATCAGTGACCGGCTGAGCGATGGCCTGACCATACAGTCCAGTGTGCGGGCAGATTATGATATCCAAACGGGTGATACACTGCAGGTACGGCTGGACGCTATAGAGAAACCGGTCTATGACTATTGGTACACACTCAATAACTCTACTACCAGCAGCAATACGGCTGCTCCGGCCAATCCGCCATCTAATATCTCAAACGGGGCGCTGGGATACTTCAGCGCGCACGCCTCGACCTTTAGCAAGCATGTCATTTATGATGGCAACCTGAGGTTCCACCGGATAGATTAAGGAGCTACTTCTCCAGGATCATAGTGACGCTCTGGCCGCCTGCAGCACAGACGGAGATGACACCCTTGCCGGAGCCTTTCTCATCGAGCAGCTTGGCGAGTGTAGCGAGTACACGACCACCGGTAGCGGCGAACGGGTGGCCCGCAGCGAGGCTGCTGCCGTTCACATTGAGCTTGCTGCGGTCTATAGCGCCGATGGCTTTGACTCCGTATTTGCCGCTGAGTTCTTCGCTCTCCCATATTTTGAGCTGGGCCAGCACCTGCGCGGCAAAGGCCTCATGTACCTCATAAAAATCGAAATCCTGAAACTTCATACCTGCCTTGTCCAGCATGCGGCCCATGGCATAGGTAGGAGACATGAGCAGGTTTTGTTTGTCCTTTACAAACTCTATGGCTCCCACCTCGGCATGAGTGATGTAGGCGAGGATAGGCAGGTTATGCGCCTTGGCCCAGTCTTCGCTGGCCAGGAGTACACAGGATGCGCCATCTGTGAGGGGAGACGAGTTGCCGGCTGTGAGGGTGCCGTTTACTTTATCAAAGGCAGGCTTGAGTTTGGCTAGTTTCTCCAGAGTGCTATCGGTGCGAAGGTTATTGTCGCGCTCCAGTCCTGCATATGGTGTCATGAGGTCTTTGAAAAAACCGCGCTCATAGGCTGCAGCCATCTTCTGGTGACTGATCAGGGCAAAGGCATCCTGGTCCTCACGGGCGATACTAAAATATTTTGCTGTGACCTCTGTGTGGTCTCCCATGGACATGCCGGTGCGTGGCTCTACATTGAGCGGTGGTACGGGTGCCCAGTCTTTCAGCCGGATACTGAGAAATAACTTGATGCGCTCGCCGGTAGTCTTGGCACGGCGGGCAGCCAGCAGCGTTTTGCGCAGCCTTTCACCAAATACCAGAGGCACATCACTGGAGGAATCCACTCCACCCGCTATACCGCACTCTATCTGGCCGAGGGCAATTTTATTGGCTATATAGATAGCAGACTCCACACCTGTATCGCAGGCTTGCTGCAGATCGCAGGCCGGTGTACGCGGATCCAGCGCGGTGCCCAGTACGCTCTCACGCATGAGGTTAAACTCACGCGTATGCTTCAGTACAGCTCCGCCGGCTACCTCGCCAAGGAGCTGGCCTTGCAGCTTATACCTCTCTATGAGGCCGTTTAGCGCAGCTACCATCATATCCTGATTGCTGGCATTGGTATAGTTTGTATTGTGGCGGGCAAAGGGGATCCTATTAGCACCGATAATGGCTACACGGCGGTATGCATTGGTATATGACATGGAGGGAGTGTTTATCTATCAAATATAAAAATGAAATGACTGTGGAGAGACAAAGGTTTGACAACAAAAACGCGAACCTGCTAAAGTCTATACCGAACAGCATCTGTCAAGCAACATAAAAAAAGGCCACCCAGAGGTGGCCTTTACAGTATGGTAGACTAACGGCTGTTATTTGATAATAAGCATGCGACGCGTCTTGACAAAGTCTCCCGCACGCATCTGATAGAAGTAAACGCCGGACTGCAGGTCCTCCTGTGCAAAAGATATCTTGTGCATACCGGCTGCCTGTGTGCCATTGACCGGCTGTGCTACGAGGCGGCCAGCTTCATCATAGATCGTGATGCTGACGCTCTGAGCTGACGGTATCACATATTGTATCTCTGTAGTAGCGCTGAACGGATTCGGCACATTCTGCAGGAGGCTGTAGCCATCAGCAAAGTTGATAGCATTGATGCCTGTAGTAGTTTGTACATTGATCACATACGGAGACTCTACACGCGCTACTGAGCTGTCAGGTACCACGTGTATCGTGTCATATGTCGGCTCATACTCTACATCATTATCTGTATCATAGACTTTGTAAGTGATAGCCTGGGTTACATTGGCAGTGTCCCCATGAATGGTGATGAATACCCTGTAGGCATTCAGGCTGTGCAGGTAGATAGGCTGTGCTACACCCACACAGGTGCCATTTACAAATGCGCCTACCAGGTAGTGGCTCTGCGTGGTAGAGACGCTATTGAACTGCAGGTCGGCTGTCACACTCATGTTTTGCTGATATCGATTATCGTCAGCATTCCATGATGGCAGACTACGGCTAGGTGGTATCACAAAGTTGAAGGCATTAGCGGCCTTGAGCTTGTAGCCCTGACCCGGATACATATTATTGAGGGTGCCGGCCCAGCCGCCACTGTTGTACTGCGTGAAGGTACTCTGCGTCTTGAGCAGGTCACCATCAGCTACAGTCACATTGGCCAGGTATGACACAGCGCTGGAGATGTCCTGACGCGGATATCCTACCCAGTTCCAGCCGGAGGTTATCTGTATGCTGGTAGTATCTGTGACTGCAGTGCCCAGCAGGTGCAGCGTATCAGGCTGACTGAGCTGGATCATATAGCTCTTCTTAGTATTGAATGCAGTCAGCGCACCCTGCCAGGTGCCTGCTCCTGTAGAAGGCTTGTAGTATTGGGCATAGGCGTTGTCGGTCTTCACGATACTGGCATTAGCCGGATGCAGATGGGCGAGTACATTGTTGGTGCTCATATCTGCAGCATTCACATTGAGGGAGAACCAATTCCAGCCCGGAGTGAGCAGGATGGTCTGGAAGATGCCCTGAGGGTGCAGGATATACGGAGCCAGTGGCTGACCTATCGTACCATTGTCTACAAATGGCAGGCGCTCTTTGGCCTGGTACTCGACACCCGGTACGGCATCCCACATGCGGAAGGTAAAGGTGTCACCCACTACGCTATTGCTATACGCTGTGATAAAGGCTACATACTTATTGGTATAAGGATCATAAGAGATACCAGCAAGGCCACGGCACTCCTCACCCTTGAATACGGCAATAGTATCGCGCGTATCTGTAGAGAGCGGTGTATTGAGGTCTGTCGTGCTGAAGTTGGCAGTGACATTCATGCTATACTGATAGCTGGCCGGATTGACACTCCAGTTTGGATGCGGCTTCACTACATCCAGATTGACGAAGAGGTACAAATCACGGCCACTGGCGCGTGCTATCACCGTGTCAGTATAGTGGCCAGGATTCAGTGAGTTCTGCACTGTGAAGCTAACCTGGCGGCTCGACGGATTGGTAGGTGTGCCGGAGGTCATGGTATAGACGGCCTGCTGTGGCGTGCTGAGCCATGATGGCATATGCGTGATCGTAAATGAATCCAGCGGACCTACATTCAGCATGGTGCCTGTGGCAGTAGCCGATGTACCCGTCACTGCGCTGATATTCATATTGGCAGGGCTCCAGTATACCTTAGACCTGTTTACTACAAAGCTCCACTGTACCGGCTGCTGGAGTGTATTGCCGTTGATGTCATATACATTATTGATCGTGCTGATCAGGGTCACATTCTCCAGGCTGTCTATCAGTGACGGAGGATTAGTATATATGATCAGTGATGAGCCGCTGCATACTACAGAGTCCGGTATCACCTGACCATTGTCTGCGCGCACGAGCGTAGAGTAGATGTGGTCATAGGCATTTGCCCTGCCGCAGTCTATAGCTTCATTGAATGTCACTGAGATATCCTGGCCTACATTCAGCACGCCATCAGCAGGAGACGGCGTCCCAAAGAGCTGGAGGTTGGTACGATCTATCTTGCCACTGAGGGTCTGAGAGTAGGTCCTGCCGCCCGGCTGCGAGCCGCAATTGGCATAGGCGCGGACCTCATAGTTGCCATCTGCCAGGGCGGAAGTATTGAAGATGTATGCATAGTATGGCGCTACGAGGCGTGAGCGGGTGATAGGCGGGTTGATAGCCGGCACCCATGAGCCACCGAGCGAACGATACTCCAGGCCGATGCTGATGAGATTGCTGTCTGTAGCATTGTAGCCCGAGAAGATGATAGGCAGTGTATCATGGCTGGCAGCATTGACGAGCCAGTTGTCAGATGGTGTATAGAGGCTGATAGGGCTGCAAGTGCTCTGGAAGTGTGCCTCAAACGTGATTGTATTGCCCTCGGCACCGTCACATGGCGATGAAGAGGATATCTGAAGGCCATTATAGTCAGAGGCTATAGGGCCGCGCTCCACCGTGAGTACCACAGGCAAGTCTGTGCCTGCTGCTACAGTGAATGCTGCAGGAGAGTTATTGATCTGCTGGCCACCTATCTTGATGATCGCGCCTTCTGTATTGCTCTCTGGCACGGCCTGTATATTATAGGTACGTGTCTCCATGCTTTCGCTGAGGTTCACGATGTGCGCTGTGAAAGTAGCAGGCGTATTGATAGGTACATTGGATACAGAATAGTTGTCGAGCGTGACTTGCACAGAGTCGCGGGCCTGTGTACCCGGCCAGTGAGGACAGGCGCTGGTACCTGCTACGAGGCCGAAGGCCGGTGTACCATATACTTTATCCGACTTGACATCTACACTATAGAAGTTACCGACAGTATTATCCTCCAGGTGATAGCCGAACGTTTTGGAGCGTACCACATTCGTAGAGGTGCCTTTGTTCATATTCCAGTGGAAGTTCATCTTGACACCCAGTTGTGTATTGGCAAAGCCGTCCAGATTTTCACCAAAGAACACGCCTACTCCGGCATTGACATCTACGAACGTAGAGTAGTCTATAGACTGGGTAGAGTCTGACCCGGCAGTCTGCTCATAGTCATATACCGCACCGGCGCTATAGGAGAGATTTTGCACAAATGAAGCAGTGGTATCCGAGTTCTTGTGATTCTTTTGCACTACCTGCTTCCAGACATCTATATATGACTGCATGAGCGCTATCGTATCTCCGTGAGCCAGGGAGCGCAGCAACTCTAGCTGCGGTATGAGCGTCTCCGTGATGTGCTTCTCAGTATAGATATAGTTTGTGGCGAGGCCATTGGCTCCCCAGGCCAGCTCCGTATCGCGCTCTACCTGACAGTTCTTGAGAGAGATCACATCTGAGAGGGCGTATATCATATTGAATGATCCACCCACGTATACATCACCCTGATGGCCTACGAGAGCTATATCTGTACCGTTATTAGAATTGGAGGTAGATATCTGCTGATGTGCGGTGAAGGTAGTATTGACTTGCGTATTGTGATTCTGATCGCCGCCCGCCTGAGCATCTGCAGTGATCTCCACGCCGGCACCTACTACGATACCTGTAAAAGGAATAGGAATACCGGCACCGATCTTGGCATCTACATATGGACCGGCCGAACCGCCTACCTGATAGGAGTTGCTATAAGCATAGTTGACCGAAGAGTCCTGCGCCAGGAAGCTGTAGCTGCTGCTGCCCGGAGGTGCATGGAGCACAAAGAACGGCAGCTCCGGTGTCTTGGTCACAAATGTCTGCGTATGCGGCCTGTGGCCGGTCACGAGTATCTGATGGCCCCAGTTAGGCGCTGTATTATTACCTACGTGAGCGAAGAATTGAAGCACCTTGAGATATGGCGCTGCTATATTAGGCACACCCGGTAGCAGCAGATAGTCATAGCGGCCCTGATAGAAATTGACCGTCTGTGGCGCACCGACGTCGCTCACATCATCATATATCACGAGCTGGCCGGAGTCTACAGGGCAGCTGGTAGAGTCATAGGCAAAGAATTCTTTGATCGATATGCGCAGCGGTATGCGGTCACCCTGATCTACTATATAGCCCCCATTCACAGAAGGGCATGCCGTAGAGAATGGGAAATTCACCACATCTACTGTGATCTGGCCGTGATAGATAAATGGTGCACGCGGTATGATCACCCTATTGGTAGTGATCGTATCTATGATCGTATCGCGATGGGCAGGATAGACTATGATCTGGCCGCTGACCAGTGTGTCAGAGTGTGCCGGTACGATAGTGTAAGAGGTATCTATCACTGTAGTGCTGGCTGAGTCGCGCTTGGTCACGTCTACGTGCAGCGGGCTGCTGCCCAGCTGTGTGGCGAGCAGCGGATCTTCTATCACATTATTGGCAAAGCCCTTGATAAAATTGACCGTATATGGCTGGGCCGGCACCACCACGGCTTTCTCTCCGTAGCCGCTGAAGGTGTCAAACTTGGCGTAGGCGCCATTGTCAGAATTGATGGAGACGATATCATGATGGCTGACCTGATTGCCACAGCCACCCTTGACACTGATGCGGATCGTATCACGCGTGAGGTCGGTAAAATTGACATTGAATGAATCACTCACGACATGAATAGTGATGGAATCAGGGGAGAACTTGTGGTTATACAAGACAGGCTTGAACGTATAGGTGCCCTCCTGCTGTATAGCAATAGAGAAATCTCCTGTGCTGCTGGTAGTGTTGCTGATATTTACGTTGTTCTGGTAAATGGATACGCCGCCCTCTGTACAGTTAGGGCAGTTAGGATCCGGCGAGAACTTGACTTTACCCTTGATAGTAAATACAGACGTATCCTGAAAATCCACACCTGTCGCATTGTTGCTATTCATGGTCAGCGTACGGCGCAGCGTATCAGGATTGAAGCCGTGCGTACCCTTGTGCGGCACGATGGTCCAGGTAGCACTGGTATCGTAGAACCGGTCATTGAACTGATAGAAGCCTGACGGATCTGTGAGCACAGAATCCAGGTAGAGTGTATTATTTATATTGGCATAAGCCACCATCACTACACCTCCCACGCCGGCGCTGTATATGGTACGCACATTGCCTTTGATCACACCATTAGGGCGAGAGGCTCCATTGTCATGAAAGGCGAAAGGTGTATTATTATTAGCATCTATCGGAGCAACAGAGTAGTCATATACCACTCCCGGCACTCCATCGAAATCATTGTATGTAGTAGAGTTTTTATTGACCACTGCTATCTGCTGGCCATTGCGCATCACGGCGATATCATTTGGCGCAAAGGCAGCAATATTAGGCCAGGTGAGCTGGCTCTTGCCATATAGCGTAGCATCGGTAGCCTGGAGGATACGATTAGAGATCGGCACAGAGAAATAACATGAATTGGACTCAGGATTACCCCAACTGGTAGCTTGCGTCCTCACTTCATAGTTGTAGGTGCCTTGCGGCAGCATAGTTGGGTCAGTATAAGAATAAACGTTTCCTGCCACTGTAGCTATATAGGCGCCATTACGGTAAATATTGTATTGCAGATTGGCCTCCGGCACGTCAGATCCTTTGTACCAGTGTAGTACAGTAAACTGAAGATTAGGGATGTTGGTCGTATTGGTGTAGCCATAATAGGAGTATCCCGGCGCATAGATACTGTGCGTCCTGATAGTAAATCCGCTGGTCCAGTTGTCATTGGAGTATCCGCTGGAGAGGCTGAATCCCGGTCCATTGTAGCAAGTACTGACGCCATTGTGATTGCGCCCCCACTGGTGCATCTGCACGTAGTATGTAGCATTGACACCCGGTCCCACCGCAAAGGTGTACGCTCCATCAGGTATGGTAGGGTTGCTTTGATTCAGGTAGGTGGCGTCCCCTACGCTCGTGCCGACATAAAGTGCACGGCCATCGTAGTAGCATTGGAAAGAGGCCGTAGCCACACCTGTATAGCTAAACTGGAGATAGTAATCACTGGACCTGCCATTGATCACAGTGGTCATCGAGCCGCTGGATGCAAACGCAGACTGCATGGCCATGAGCCCGAAGATCAATACCAATAAAAATCTCAGTGGGGAGTAGGGTTTCGTCATAATGATGATTTGTGGCTCAAATGTACCAAAAATGAATGCTAAGAGAATTTTTTGTGTAACTAAAATCAATACACAAAAACTACATGGGGCAGAATCACCACAATAGGCTGAATGCGAGTTGTCTTTGAAGATAAAAGAGCTGCAGAAGATTGATTTGACAACCTTTTCAAGCGAATGGCTGATCTATACCTACCATCGGGATCAGCAATTGTCAAGGCAAAAAAAATATGGTGCAGAATTTTCACATACGTCTTTTTTCAGAATAAAAACTTTACGTTTGTCTCGTCCTCAAAACATCTTACCGGATGAAAAAACTCTACAACCCGTTCATCAGCCTTTTATTCCTGATGGGAATACTGGTGCAAAGTACACAGTCAGAGGCGCAGGTAGCAGCGTCAGACTCCCTTACGCTTGTTAGCCTCTACAATACTACCAGTGGCACCAACTGGATCAACCATAGTGGCTGGCTCACGGGCAATGTGGGCACCTGGTATGGCATCACCACATCCGGAGGACGGGTGACGCGTATCGTCCTACCGGGCAACAACCTGAATGGAGCAGCTACGGACTCGCTGTATAAACTGACCGCTCTGAAAGTAGCCAATCTGAGCGCCAACGGATTGACCTACTTCCCGGTGCTCACCGGCCTGCATCTCGATACTCTGAACCTGGCCAATAATAAACTCACCTTCCGCCACTTGGTGCCCAACAAGGCTCATGTGGATTCATTCTACTATGCTCCTCAGGATAGTGCAGATGTATATATAGATACTACCGCTACTGAGCAGTCTGCTATCTCGCTGGTGACCGGCACAGACGCCAATCCATCTGTAGGAGACAACTATGCCTGGTATCTGGATACGACGCTGATCGTATCGGGATCGTCTAATGTCTATACTATACTCTGTATGGATAGTTCAAAGGCAGGTGTGTACTATGTCAAGATCGCCAATAGTCAGCTACCGGCGCTCACGCTGTACCGCAGGCCTGTGACACTGCATGTGCGCAGGCTGGCCAATCCGGGCCCGGACTTCCATGTATGCGCCACTACATCTACGCTGCAGGGCACAGCACCGGCCGGCGCCAGTGTACTGTGGGCTACGGTATCAGGCGGCGGCCAAGTGAGCAATGACACCATCCCCATGCCTCAGGTGAATAACCTGACAGTCGGAGCAAACGTATTCCAGTTTGGCGTGACAGCCAATAACATCTCCTGCCCGTCGCACCTCTACTCTTATGCGCGCGTAGTGATCACCCGCGATACTAATCCACCTCCTGCATATGCCGGTATGGACCAGAGTGTATGCAGCCCGCAGGCTACGCTGTCTGCTGCTCAGCCATCTGTAGGCACAGGCACCTGGACGGTGATAAAGGGTGCAGGAACTGTAGCCCAATCTACGAGTGCCTCTACTGCCGTGAATGGCCTCTCCTACGGCGAAAATATCCTGCGCTGGCAGCTGACAAATGGTGCCTGTACGCCGTCGTTTTTTGACGAAGTCAAAATATACCGTGATGATACCCTGCGCACGGTCTCTGCCGGGGTCGATACCTCTATCTGCCCTACCAGCTATGTATTGGGTGGTGTGCTGCCGGATGATGCCGCAGGTATATGGAGCGTGGTATATGGTGCAGGGTCCTTCTCGCCCGCGGACTCGCCGCGTGCTACTGTGAGCGGTCTCAACGAATTTGCAAATACCCTGCGGTGGACAGTGTCCAACTCCTGCAACACGATCTATGATGAAGTGGTAGTGACTGTTTACCACTTTGTGCATGCCAATGCAGGGCCGGATAAGAGTGTATACTATTCTCCGGTCACACGCTATCCGCTGGGAGATACGCTCAATGTAGCTACTGGTGGTACCGGTCCGTATACCTATGCCTGGACCCCGGCAGAAAACCTGGACGACTCGACCAAAGAGCATTCCCTCTTCCTGACACCGGATACTGGTGTTTACTCCTTTACCGTGCTGGTCACTGATGTACATGGCTGTACTGCTACTGATGATGTGACCTATACTGCAGGCAAAGGAACGACACTGACGGTGCCTACGCTCTTTACCCCAAATGACGACGGGCTAAATGACGAGCTGTACATCCCCGGTCTGGAGAGCTACCCTAACAATGAACTGACCGTAGTAGACCGCAACGACCAGGTAGTATTGCACCGTGTGGGATACAAGAATGACTGGAAAGGAATAAACGAAGAGGGCTTCGCTCAGCTAGGACACAAGCTGGCTGTAGATACTTACTTCTATACGCTGAAACTGGAAGATGGCAAACCACTCCAGAAAGGCTATTTCCTGATCAAATACTAAACCCGACTAAACCTCATCTGCATGAGAAGATCATATACACTCATAGCCATACTCAGCACCGTACTGTCTCTGGCTACCGTATCGGCCGGGGCACAGGGCATCCGCCACTACTGGCTCAATAACCAGGTGCTATACAATCCGGCCATGACAGGCGCCAGAGAGGAGGTAGTAGGCTCCCTGATATTCAATCAGCAGCAGGCTACCTTTCCGGGGGCGCCACGCACACTGCTGGCACAGGCTAATGGCAGGCTGGGCTATACCAGCTCTTCACTGGGAGGCGCTATCTCGTATGAAGAGTATGGTGTACTGAAAAACTATAGCGCCACACTATCCTACTCCTATGGTATCAAGCTGAAAAAAGGACGTCGCCTCATGCTGGGCCTGTCAGGATCATTTGGTGCGATACAGGAGAATGGCAGCGCCCTGACCACCACTTTTAATGGTGATGATATCTTCAAACTGAATACAACAGCCTATCAGGTGAATGTAGCCGTGGGCGCCGCATATGTGACCAAAAATTTCTACGTGAGTTTCTCAGTGCCAAAACTGGTACACAATGCCTATGACTACGCGGTAGCCAAAAACCGCTACAGCCTGGAGAAATTCAATTTTAACATCATGGCCGGCTATGACCTGAAGACAAGGAATGACTTCCACTTCATGCCTTCGTTTATGATACGCTCGGACAAGCAGGAACGCTTTAATGCTGACATCAACCTCAACTTCAAATACAAAGAAGTGTTCTGGTTTGGCCCGTACTACCGCGTGAATGCTGCATTCGGATTCATACTCGGTGTGGGTATCACAAAGTACGTGCAGCTGAGCTATGCCGGCGAGCTGCAGCAGACCAACTTCCGCAACTCCAGCTATGGCAATCATGAGGTGGTACTCGGGTTCAAGATACCGAAGTTCAATACCCGGATAGCCCAGTCGCCTAGATACTTTTAAGTGAAAGAAAAGAATAAGAAAGCCCAACCAAGCCTATATCACATGAAATACTATCACATAGCCATCCTCTCCGGCCTGCTGCTGGCAGCCTCAGGAGCCGAAGCGGGCAAAGCCAGCCGCTGGGACAAAGCTGTAAAGTGTGCCGACAAGAAAATGCAGCAGAAATACTATGTAGCAGCTGCAGACAAGTATGAGCACATACTGGCCGCACCGTGCAGCCGCGATACTGCATGGCGGGACAGCGTATACAGTGTGAAAGTAAAACTGGCTGCCTGCTACATGAAAATGGGCAATAGCATCAAGGCTGAATCGGTATACGGCGAGGTAGTGAAGGCTGGCAAGGCCGGTGCACAAACTACATTCGACTATGCCCGCACCCTGCAGTCTAATAGTAAATATGCAGAGGCTAAAGAGCAGTTTGAAAAGGTGGCAAACGACCCGGCACTGAAGGGTAAAATGGCTATGGAGTTTGCTGAAATATCTGACAAAGGGCTGCACAACAACCATAAAAATACATTCCACATAGAGCGTACTGCATTCAATACAAATGCTACTGAATACGCTCCTGCATACTACAAGAAAGGACTGGCATTCACCTCCAACCGTGCTGAGCGGGGACAGGCATCTGAGCGCATCATGTGGAATAAGGAACCATTCACAGACATCTACACCGTGCTGGAAGATGGCAAAGGAGACCTCAACATAATAGACAAGCTGCCCGGCGCTATCAACTCTAAACTGAATGATGGCACGGCTACTTTCAACGCCGCCTATGATGAGGTATTCTTCACCCGAAACAACAAGAAGAACAAGAAGCATGACCAGCTCCAGATACTGCACAGCACCTTCAACGGCTCTGAGTGGAGTACACCAGAACTGCTAAACTTTGAAATGGAAGGCGCAAACTACGCGCATCCTTCCCTATCGCCTGATGGCAGCATGCTGTATTTCTCATCAGACATGCAGGGTAGCGGCCAGGGAGGTATGGATCTCTACTACGCGCGCCGCAATGGCAGCATCTGGGAGACGCCGATCAATCTCGGCCCCCAGATCAATACATCGGGCAATGAGCTTTTCCCATACATGGCTGCCGATAGCATCCTCTTTTTCACATCAGACGGATGGCCCGGCTACGGGGGGCTGGATGTATTTCACGCACGCATGGAAGGCACCAAATTTGGCAAGGTGCACAACATGGGCGTCAACTTCAACACGGCTAAAGACGACCTCAGCATCATAGTAGACAGCAAGAACCGCATCGGTTACTTTGCGAGTAATCGCGATGGTGATGACGACATTTTCAGCTTCTCTTTCCCGGCACCAGCCAAGGAGGAAAAGAAAGAAGAGCCACTCTACAGTGCCACACTGATAGATGCATCTACACATCAGCCTATCACCAATGCACGGGTAGAGGTGGCTGATCCGCGCAGCCCTGGTGAGGGGGCATTCTACTACACAAACGACAAGGGTGTGATGTACTATGATAAGAAAGTAAAATCAACCGATGTGGTGCGTGTGGGCAAGGATGACTACCAGACACAGACCATATCCGGGGCAAGCATCACAGACAAGGGAACTGTAGATGTCAATATGGTAGCAGAGAAGCGCGTGAAAGAAGATGTGCATCATCCATACACTGCCATCCTCTACTATGACCTCAATACATCTAACCTCGGAACAGCCTCCAGAGATACGCTGCGTGAGGTGGTGGAAAGAATGAAGGATCCGAAGAATGTAGTGTATGTGAGTGGCTACGCAGATCAGCACGGCTCAGATACCTACAATAACGGGCTCTCTCTGCGCCGCGTGAAAGAAGTGGTAGACTACCTCGCCGCGCAGGGCATCTCTACATTGCGTATACGCTCTGCGTACTTTGGCACTGTGAAGCTGAGCCAGGAGTGCATGAAGGATAAAAACTGTGTGGAAGAAACCAACCGCCGCAACCGTAGGGTAGAGATCAAGATCGCAAGCGAGCAATAGTATTAACAAGGGATTGACTTACCACTTTGCACAGCTTAATTGTTAAAAACACGTCATTTCAGTGTCATTTTATTGAAATAATTAGGTAGCACATTGCACGAATTTGTATGTTCGTATCCTAAACTATTGGCTATGAACTTACGTTTCAGGAGTGTGCTACAATTGCTAGAGTACTTCAGCTCAAATCCGGTCTGCATTCGCTATTTAGAGGCGCACAGATGGCAGGGAAATCCAATATGTCCTCATTGTGCATCCGCTAAAAAGCCGTATGTGGTGGACAAGGGCATGAACTACAAATGCGCTGACAAGGATTGCGCGCGCCGCTTTAATGTCCTGACAGGGACAATATTTGAGAATACTAAGTTAGAGCTTCGGTACTGGTTTGCGGCTATCTACCTTGTGGCCAACCACAAGAAGGGCATAAGCTCCCACCAGCTTAGCCGAGATTTGGGTATTACTCAGAAGACTGGCTGGTTTATGCTCCAGCGCATACGCGAGATGTTAAGGGAGGAGGGCAAGCTGATCCTTGAAGGAACTGTGGAGGCAGATGAAACATTCATAGGCGGTGAGGCCAAGAACCGGCACGGCTACAATGGACACAAGGGTGAGGACGGCAAACCTAGCAAGATATACGCCGCTAAGCTGGCAAAGCCCAAACAGCCCGTTGCAGGCGTTGTAGAGCGGGGAGGCAAGGTTATACTCAGGCCAGTCCCAAACGTGGGCAAAAAGCAGCTCACAGGATTCATTAAAGACCATGTGAGTACCAAGGCTCTATTGTACACTGATGAGCATAACGGATATACCTCATTACCTAACGAAGGCTATGCTCACCAGACAGTGAATCACAGCAAGGGCAAGTATGTGATTGGTGATATTCATACGCAGACAATAGAGGGCTTTTGGTCGCAAATGAAGCGCGGTATATACGGCGTGTATCACCAAGTGAGCGTAAAGCACCTCGGTAGCTACTGCAATGAATTTTCGTACAAGTGGAATACCAGACAGTTAGAAGACCAAGAGCGGTTTAATCATATCCTCACTCATACTAACTACCGTTTGAGGTGGAAGGATTTGGTTGGTAGAGCGTGATTACTTATGATTAAAAGAATAATTACGCTGAGATATATGTATTTGTTTGCTTGCGTGTGATTATATCTTAAAATATCTTTGGTTCTGAAAACGTAAATGCATTTGTGGTCTGTGACTGGATGACAAATGGATTTTAGCTTAGAACCTATATCCATCTAAGTTAAACCCCCATAGCTGCCAGTCACCAGTTGTGCGGGGTTTTTAGTTTCCACTCGTTTCGTTTTTGATAAAACTACTGGTTTTATTTCCGTTGCTGGAATAAATTCGGGGTATATGGCATAAAAAAAGTGCAGCACGGCAATGCTACACTTCATTATGCTTATGGGGCGTATTAAGGCAATAAAACGATCTTCCCAGTCCGTTTAAGTCGGTTCGATTCCGACACGCTCCACAATAGCAGGGATAAATATAGGTTTATTCCTGTTTCTTTTCAGGCCTTGGTTTAGGTTTAGGATTGGCAGCAATCTTCATTATATCCGTGAATGATAAATCATGCCGAATTGGCTTTTCATACTTCTTTGCCCTCTCTTTTTTCTCTTTTGCCATGGTGCAAATATACCCAATTATGGTGATGACTAAAATCATTTAATTGCTCTCTGAGCCAGAGAAGCACCTTTGCCAAAAGCATACAGACCTATCACAAAAAGGCATATAAAAGAGACTTCAAAACGGCTGAATAATAAATCATATGGAGTATCAATAGGA
The DNA here is from genome assembly GCA_964537475.1 of uncultured Chitinophagaceae bacterium. Lineage (GTDB taxonomy): Bacteria > Bacteroidota > Bacteroidia > Chitinophagales > LD1 > UBA1941. The sequence goes on from CAZIBY010000005.1 coordinate 188,668, forward strand.
TGTTTGTATAAAGTTACAATAGCATACAAACCGGACCAAATTACAGAATAGAAAGCGATAGGATATAGTTGCCTTATCAGTTCCCAGGCAGTATTTGCACGGGTATAATTTTCTTTAGTATGATACTGCACAATCTCAGCAAAAAACAATATTGCAACCACCTTAGCTAAAGATATGATAATAGCCGCCATTTTAGCGTAAGTTGCCCCTGCGAAGTCCTGACAGAGCGGTAATAAAGAGGGCGTGGACCCCTAGTATTTTCCGCAGTAGTGGCACTGGTAAGCCAAGCATACGAATAGACTAAGACCACGCCCATAGGGGCGGTGTTTAAGCCTATACTCTGAATGCTTGTTGTGGAGATTACCAGTTTCCTACCGCAAGAATATAGCTAACGCCGATATTTTATGTCAGTCCAAATTTACCATTATCTTTATAAAACAGAAAAAGCCCCTTTCGGGGCGTGTGATATAGTTGTATTTGGTATTGCAAATATAATCACAATACAATGAAAGGGCCAAAATTTGAACGTCCCGAACCGGGATTTTTCTCTAAGGAATTTATTGATTCGGGAGAATATGACCGACAATCTGAGAGATGGAGTCAATGGAGAGAACTTCATCCACTGCGATTGATTCATTCGGAAACCGCAAGGGAATCTCCATCTGAATTAAAAGGCGCGTATGCTCAATCATCGAGTATAAATCACTCAATACTTGACCCTCTGTGATTATGAAACTGCCTATTTTACGCCACTCGCCATATTTTCGATCCTCCTCGAATATCATTAGACTATATTGATAGTTTAGATTGTCGTTTAGGACTTCAACTATCAATTCATCTTTAGCCTGTAAATTCTCGTAAGGTATATCATGTAAGTAACCTTGATACACCAAGTCTTCTATTTGCATACTCTTTTCTTTCCCCTAATCTACCAAATCCGGTTAGAGTTTTAGCGTTTAGTTTAGATTTTCACCAAATGCTTTGTGCAAACTTGTAATTCATTGCCATTAACAACTACTGATACTGAAATGGTTATCTTTGATAGATAACCATTTTTTATTTTATGAAACTCCCGGCAATAGTCTTGTCAGTATTTTTTTTATTATCACTATCCACGGCGTCTGCGCAGCAGCAGCGCTATGACCGGGTACAGGTAAACCTGGATGCGAGCCATACCATAGCAGACCTCGCAGCACTGGGTATAGAGGCGGATCATGGCCAGTTTCGCAAAGGGATCTCCCTGACCACTGACCTCTCTGCATCAGAGGTACAGAGGATAGCTGCGGCAGGATTTAGCTATCAGGTGCTGATACAGGATGTGGCTACCTACTATGCGCAGCAGCGCGCTCCCATAAGCCCTGCCTCGCCGCGGACAGTGACCTGCAGCTCTCCATTCAGCTACAATGTGCAGACACCTGCCAATTTTCATGGCGGTAGCATGGGTGGCTTCCTGACCTATGCAGAGCTGCTCACACAGCTAGACTCTATGCATGCTAAATATCCCAGCCTGATATCTGCGCGCAATGTGATCGACACCTTCCACTCGATAGAGGGTCGGCCCCTGTATTGGCTGCGCATATCTAATCACCCGGACTCTGACCAGACACAGAAGCCGCAGATACTCTATACTGCGCTGCATCATGCACGCGAGCCTGCCGGGCTGACAGACATGATGTTCTATATGTGGTACCTGCTGGAAAACTACCAGACCTCTGCCGAAGTGCGTGCACTGGTAGATCATACAGAGATGTATATCGTACCCTGCGTAAATCCGGATGGCTATATCTATAATGAGACCACCAACCCTACCGGTGGCGGTATGTGGCGCAAGAACAGGAGGCATAATGCTGATAGCACCTATGGTGTAGACCTGAACCGCAACTATGGATACAACTGGGGCTATGATAATACCGGCTCCTCAAACGTGACTACGGATGAAACCTATCGTGGTACAGCCGGATTTAGCGAGCCTGAGATAGCTGCCATGAAGTTTTTTGCAGAGCACCATCACTTCAGCATAGCAGTGAACTATCACACCTACAGTAATATGCTCGTCTATCCATGGGGATATGAGGCAGGGCTCCTCACGCCGGATTCTGACCTGTACATCGCTTATGCGCGCACGATGACGAAGTACAATGGCTTCCTGTATGGCACAGGAGACCAGACTGTAGGCTACACTACCAACGGTGACTCTGATGACTGGATGTACGGCGAGCAAAACACGAAGAATAAGATCCTATCTATGACCCCTGAGTCGGGATCGCAGGCATATGGATTCTGGCCGCCCGCATCTGCAGTGACCGATGTGGCCAAGGAAAATTTTGACCTGATCTTCTATGCGCATAAATTCCTGCTGCGCCATCTGGAGCTGACGGATATTTCGCCAAAGGTGACACTCTCACATCAGTTCAAATTCACATATCAGGCAGAGCAGCTCGGGCTGGATACTCTGTCAGTCTATACCTTGTCTCTTACCTCCTCTGATCCTAACGTAACTGTGCCCTCTACGGTCAGGACGATCACAAACCCGGCTTTGCTGTCTACGGTCACTGACTCCTTTCTCATACAGCTCAGCCCAAATATCACTAATGGGTCGACCTTTAGTTTTGCAGTAGTAGTGGATAATGGCCTCTATACATATGCAGACACTATCACAAAGAAGTTTATCAGCGGCGATACGCTGTATTATAACAACTGCAACAGTGCTGCGACTTTCACGCATACGGGTAGCTGGGGTACCACATCATCATCTTACACCTCCCCCGCAGCCTCCATCACAGACAGTCCAAACGGAAACTATCCTAACAGCTCTACTACCACCATCACACTCATGGACACCATAGACCTGACGCATGCCACCAGTGCCAGCCTGCTCTATCAGGCCCGGTGGCAGCTGGAGAAAAGCTATGACTATGTCCTGGCAGAGGCCTCTTACGGGCAGATCTGGTCACCCCTGTGTGGCCTGTATACCAACGTGGGTCAAAACCAAAACAATGCCTACCAAAGCCTGTATGACGGCTACCAGAATGAATGGGTGCAAGAGGTGATAGACCTGGGAGACTATGTAGGCCACAAGACCATGCTGCGCTTCACCCTGAGCAGTGATCAATACCTGAATTATGACGGGTTTTACTTTGACGATCTGACGGTACTGGCACAGATAGATAGCGCTGCGACAGGTGTAAAGAGCATAACCGGCAATAGTGACTGGACCATCTATCCCAATCCTGCCAGTGACCGGGTGATCATCACACCGGCCACGGTGAGTGGGTCACTTCTCACTGTCTATGATGCGATGGGCGCCGAGGTGAAAAAAATTCTGCTGACAGATGAAAAAGTCTCAGTAGCAGACCTCGTGCCAGGTGCCTACTTTGCCAGTATCTCTCATGACGGCCAGAGCAGCCCAATGCATAAGCTGATAATAGTGCGGTAGTATTAATGTGGTATATTTCGTAAAACGACTTTTATGGACAAGACATACAAAAACTGCCAGAGCTGCGGTATGCCCATGAAGAAATCTCCCGGTGGCGGCGGCACCAATGCAGACGGATCTACCAGCAGAATGTATTGCGCCTACTGCTATGAAAATGGCCAATTCAAACAACCGGACTGGAAGGCTGCACAGATGCAGGAGTTTGCCAAAGGCAAGATGAAAGAGATGGGATTCCCGGGATTCCTCGCAGGGCTTTTTACTAAAGGAATACCTCAGCTAGAGCGCTGGAAGAATCAATAACTAATCCTCCTCCTTTTTATTAGCCAGCTGCATATATGCGGCGTAGGCTCCTTTTAAGATAAACTGCTGATGCGACAGATCGAGACCATCGGGGGCTAGCATAGTGATACTGTCTTTGGATAATAGCGGATGTACCTGTACCAGCGTAAACATATTCCTGCCGTCGGCCCGGAACAAATATAAGCTGTCTCCGCTACGGATGATCGCATCATCAGGCACGGCGTATCCGTCGCGCTCAGGTAGCTCTATATTTGCATTGAGAAACATGCCGGGTAGCAGCTCGTGTGTAGGTGATGTGAAATGGCAATGAACAATGGAGCTTCTGCTTTCATCCAGCTTCTTACCTGTCAGGATGGTTTCAGCAGTGTATACCTTGCCGGGATCATTGACAGGATACGCGCGTACTTTGAGCCCCTTGGTAATGTAGGGCATATCCTTTTCAAAGATAGTGAGTGCCAGATGCAGATCTGTAGGATTGACCAGCTCAAAGAGGATATCGGTAGGACTTACAAACTTGCCGATATTGACATTCACAGCAGAAACATATCCATCTATAGGTGACACCAGACGGACACTACGGCTGATATTGTCTGCAGTGAGCCTGGCGGCATCTATACCTACCAGCCGCAGTTTCTCCCGCAGCGCATTGAGCTCTGCCTGCTGCTGCTTATAGTCAGATGTGACCTGCTCATATATTTTATCACTGGTAGCCTGAGTGGAGTTCAGGTCGCGCTGGCGGGTATACTCCTTTTGCAGGTATTCGGACCGGGCCTGCGCTGCCAGGTAGTTTTGCTGCATCTGTATGAATACTTCATTTTCTATCACCGCTATTTCCTCACCTTTATGCACAGGCATACCAGGCAGAAGTTTAGTACTCTTGAGGTAGCCGCCGGTAGGCACACTGACAGAGATAAGATTTTGCGGCGGTACATCTACTACTCCATTCACGCGGAGCGTCTCGCTCATCCGCGTGGTAATGGCCCGGCCCATGGTAATGCCGGCATTGGTCATCTGGCTATCAGTCAGTACTACAGTATGGTCAGCTGTCGCTACGTGCGCAACCTCTGTCGGGGTCTGACGGTGAGAGCAGCTATAGAGAAGTGCGATGATCGCGAGGGCTATTATATTTTTCATTGCAGATGGCTATTGATTGTTTTTGAAATAAATACTGAGATCGAGCACGGTCTTATTGTACTCGCCTATGGCACTGAGGTAGTCGGTACGGATAGTCAGGGATTGATTGACCAGCATCATCCACTCTATATAGCTGATAGATCCCTGCTGTAGGCGCCGGGTGGCACCTGCGCGGATGGTCTGGGCCTGCGGCAGCGTGGTGAGTTCATACTGGTCCAGCGTATGTATGGCAGCCTGATAGCGGAGAAGCAGTATCTGCCGCTCCGTCTTCCTGCGTGATCGCACCTCTTCGTACTCTGCCAGTGTACGTTTATAGTTATCTCTGGCGGCTCTGATCCGTGCATCTCCGGCCCCAAAAAAGACCGGTATGCCCAAGCCCACAAAACCGGACTGAAACCTCGCGGCGGATGTATAGTACGACTCACCGGTGGTAGTGCGCATATATCCGTTTATAGACTGATTGCTATAGCCCAGTGTAAACAGGGGCAGTAGCCGCCAGCGCGCCACCTGCCACTCATGCCGGGCCGCCTCTGCCTGCTGTGACATGTGTCGTATAGACAGGTGCTGCTCATATAGGGCTGTATCTGCCTGCACGGGCATTTGGAGCTTCAGGATAGTATCAGCTGGGTCGTACAATACAGATGAGCGCATCAGCCTGCTGAGGGCGAGCTGCAATGCGCTATAATCGACATCGAGCTGCTGCAGTTGCAGCCTGATCTGGCGGCTCGCGGCCTGAGATGCCGCTTGCTCTATCGCATCTATATCTCCCGCACTATAGCGGGCAGCCTCCAGCCGGATAAATGTGCTGTACATGCTATCCGCATCTACCAGCACCTTACGCTTCTGCCGGGCCAGTATCATCTCATAATAGATGCCTGCTACCTGGCGCTCTATGTCAGTTTTGCTCATCTGGAGCTCAGTCTCTGCCACACCAGTCTGTGAGCGGTAAAGTGCTTTTTGTCCGGTATACAGCAGCGGAAAAGCGATGCTCTGAGAAACGCTGAATTTAGAATCAAGGTAAATGCTATTGATCTGTCCGTACTCGCCAGTAGCAGAGGTGGCAGGCAGATCCCATGCAGAGTGCTCCAGATGTTGGGAACTGCTGACGTGCAGCACTGATGCCCGGATGGACAGATCATGTATCATAGCGCTGTCTATGGCCTGGCGCAGCGATACGGTCTGCTGCGCAGAAAGTATAGTCGGTGTAGCCAAGAAACATAGCATCAGTAGCGCTACCACTACGGTGCGACCTGATGGTTTTCTTCCTTTTCGCTCGGACCAGATATATATCAGCGGGAGAACGATCAGTGTGAGCAGCGTAGCAGTGATAAGACCGCCGATCACCACAGTGGCCAGAGGGCGCTGGACCTCAGCACCGGCGCCGCTGCTCATTGCCATAGGCATAAAACCGAGCGAGGCTACAGCCGCGGTCATGAGGACGGGCCTTAGCCGCGTGCGGGTACCCTTCATGACCCGCTCGGTGAGATCTTCGATCCCCTCGTCCCGCAGCGCATTGAACTCTGATATAAGCACGATACCATTCAGCACCGCTACACCGAATAAAGCTATGAATCCTACTCCGGCTGATATACTGAAGGGCATACCCCTGAGCCACAATGCCAATACGCCACCTATGGCTGACAGAGGTATAGCCGAGAATATGAGTAAACCCTGCCTGATGGACTGGAAGGCAAAGAAGAGCATGACAAAGATCAAAAGCAGGCCGACAGGTAGTGTGATACTGAGGCGCTTTTTAGCTGCCACCAGGTTCTCAAACTGGCCGCCGTAGGTGATATAATAGCCGGGCGGCAATTTGACCCTGGCGGCGATCAGGGATTGCAGTTCCTGTACCACGCTCTGTACATCCCGGCCCCGTACATTGAAGCCGAGGCTGATCCTGCGTTGGGCATCTTCGCGCTGGATCTGGTTTGGTCCTACCTGGATCTGTACGTCTGCCACCTGATATAAAGGGATCTGCTGGCCAGTCGGTGTGAGTACCGGCAGGTTTTGGATATCGCTTAGCTGTCTTTTATCCTTTTCCCCCATCCGGACTACCAGGTCAAATCGCCTCTCTCCCTCATATACCATACCGCATGCTGCTCCGGCCAGGGAGGACTTGATCACCTCATTCACAGCCGCCACAGACAGGCCATACTGAGCCAAGGCGTCTCTATTGTATCGTATGACCATCTGCGGAAGCCCTGTCACGGTCTCTACATATAGGTCGCGGGCACCCTGTACACCGCTGACCAACTGTGCCACCTGCCGGGAGCAGGCGGTGAGTGTGTCTATATTATCTCCGAATATCTTGCACACTACATCCTGCCTGCCACCTGTCATCAGTTCATTAAACCTCATCTGCACAGGAAACTGGAATCCCGTAGTGATGCCCGGCACTTCCTCTAGGGCTTTGTTCATTTTCTCAGCCAGATCATCAAATGTCTTCGCTGACTTCCATTCTGATTTGGGCCGGAGCACTACCATCATATCTGAGGCATCCATCGGCATCGGATCCGTAGGTATCTCTCCGCTGCCTATCTTGGTCACGACCTTCTCTACCTCAGGGAAGCGAGTCAATAAGATATGTGCCGCCTGCTGCGTACTGTGGATCGTAGTAGAAAGAGAACTACCTGTCAGTACGCGGGTATCTACCGCAAAGTCCCCTTCCTCCAGTTTAGGGATGAACTCACCACCCATAGTAGATAGTATGCCGATAGATGCTACGAAAAGTAGTACGGCAACAGAGATGATCACGGCCGGCACACGAAGGACATTGCGCAATGTCCAGAGATACGCACCCTCGAGGATACTCATGACCCGGTCCGCCAGAGATGGCTTACCGCCTATACGGCGACTGAGCATGACCGAGGCCATCATAGGCACGTAGGTGACAGACAAAATGAATGCACCTATGATAGCGAAAGCTACAGTCTCTGCCATAGGTTTAAACATCTTGCCCTCTATACCCTCCAGCGTGAGTATAGGAAGGTAAACGATCAGTATAATGATCTGCCCAAAGACAGCGGCGCTCATCATTTTCCCGGCAGCGTGGTTGACCTCACCGTCCATTTCATCTGTGCTGATCTCGCTGCCCGGCGTGTGATGACCCTGGTGAAGGCGGTGCATGACGGCCTCTACTATGATCACTGCACCATCTACTATCAGGCCAAAGTCCAGGGCACCGAGGCTCATCAGGTTGCCGCTTACGCCAAAGATATTCATCATAATAATGGCGAACAGCATGGCCAAAGGTATGACAGATGCTACCAGCAAACCAGCTCGGATATTGCCCAGGAAGATGACCAGGATAAAAATGACAATGAGTGCGCCCTCTATCAGGTTTCGCTCTACAGTCGAGATCGCATTATTGACCATTTTGGTCCGGTCCAGAAATGGCTCTATCACTACTCCTTCTGGCAGTGTTTTTTGTATCTCAGCTATGCGTTTTTTCACGGCCGTGATCACCTCTGAGGAGTTGCCTCCTTTGAGCATCATGACTATGCCGCCGGCTACTTCGCCTTTATCATTGTAGGTCATAGCACCATAGCGTATAGCAGCGCCGATCCTGACAGCCGCTATATCGCGTATGAGTAGTGGTATGCCATGCGCTACAGTTTTGACAGGTATTGTGCCGATATCATCTTCGGTTTTCACCAGGCCCTCGCTGCGGATGTAGAGGACGGTCGGGCCTTTTTCTATATAGGCACCACCGGTATTCTGGTTGTTCTTTTGCAGCGCATCCATTACGTCCTGTATAGTCAGGCCTTGCGCTTTGAGGCGCAGCGGGTCTATTTCTACCTCGTATTGCTTCAGGTGGCCGCCAAAACTACTGACATCGGCTATGCCCTTTGTGCCCAGCAGTTGTTTGCGCACTATCCAGTCCTGTATCGTGCGCAGTTCGGTGTCAGAGTATTTATTCTCAAAACCCGGGCGGGGCCGTATCACATACTGGAATATCTCTCCCAGCCCGGTGGTCACCGGCCCCAAAGTAGGAGTGCCAAGACCGGGCGGCAGCTCGCTCTGCACCTGCACGAGGCGCTCGGCTATCTGCTGGCGCGCCCAGTAGACGTCCGTTTTATCGTCAAATACGATAGTGACGAGCGAGAGCCCGAAACGTGAAAAGGAACGCTGCTCTATGATCCCCGGGATATTGCGCGTAGCCATCTCTATAGGAAAGGTGATGACGCGCTCTATATCGGCAGCTCCCAGCGAGGGAGAGGTGGTGATGACGAGCACCTGGTTATTAGTAATATCCGGCACTGCGTCTATGGGTAGCGAACGGAGACTAAGTACTCCGTATATGATAAGTCCTACAGTAAACAGGCCTATCACCAGCTTATTGCGGATAGAAAATCCGATAATATACTTCAGCATATAAATGATTCTGATCGAGATAAAAGAAGATCATCCTGACAGCGCTGCTGCAGGCACAAAACAAAAAACTGTCGATCAGGAAAGCTTTGGTGGCTGCCAGATCAGATTGGCAGCATCAGCAGGAGTATAAGATGGGTGGTACTCCGGCGAAGGTATAGATCTCGTATCCAGTCTTAGCACGACCTCAGCCTGTACTGGCGGGACGGTAGAAAAAGCCGGGATGAAATGAAAAATGGCCTCATCAGATTTGAAAGGCAGCTCTTTGTCCTCATTATCATGCGTACGGTCTGTAGAATAGTGCATATAGAGAAAGGACCACAAAGAAAGGTCAGGCTGCATGGCCCTGTGCTGAGAATAATGGGAGAAAAGGCGGGGCAAGCGTGAAAGCTGATGCAGCTCCGACTGATTGAACAGGAGCGCGAACAGTAAAAATGCACTTACATAAGCTTTCATCTCAGGCAAAAGTAGAGAAAAAAATCTATTTGGGATGCCGGCTACATGCCAGATGCTGTGTACCTGCAGATACAAGCCACGAAAAATAAGACGGGGCTCGTATCTGATGTCTGATGGGAGACAAATATGCAGAGAGGAAGGGATTCGAACCCTCGATACGCTTTCACGTATACACACTTTCCAGGCGTGCTCCTTCAACCACTCGGACACCTCTCTAGGAAATGGGAAGGCGAATATAAGCCCTTTTCGGAAATTACAGCTGAAATACTTTGAGTGCGTTGGCAGTAGTAATATCGGCCACCTGAGCGAGACTGAGACCGGTGACAGCCGCTACCTCCTCTGCTATGATACGAATGTAGGATGGCTCGTTACGCTTGCCGCGATAGGGTACCGGAGTGAGATACGGCGCATCTGTCTCCAGCACAACGTGATCCAGTCCTGTTTCTTTGAGCACTTCTTTCAAGCCTGCATTTTTGTAGGTGACCACTCCACCTATGCCGATCATAAAATCCAGTTTGATGATCTCACGCGCCTCCTCTACCGAGCCGCTGAAGCAATGGAATATCCCTTTCACTTTGCCCTTGTATTTCTTCAGCACCTCTATACAATCATAGGTGGACTTGCGCGAGTGTATCACGATAGGCAGTCCCCGCTCTATAGCCCAGCCTATCTGTATCTCAAAGGCCTCAAACTGCTGCTCCTTGTGCGTCACATCCCAGTAGAAGTCCAGGCCTATCTCACCTACTCCATAGTACTTTGTACCATTATCCAGGTATTGCAGAGCGGTATCGAGTTCTTGCTTATAATTTTCATTGATGCTGCATGGATGTACTCCCATCATAGGATAGATGGTCTGCCTGCCGGTAGAGGACTGGCACAGCTTCAGCAGCCGGTCATGGGTCTCATGATCTATAGCGGGCAGAAAAATTTTCTCGATGCCGCTGTGATAGGCGCGCTGGAGTACTTTATCTATATCACTGTCAAACTGCTCACCGTAGATGTGAGCATGTGTATCTACTAAAACCATGACGCAAAGAAAGCGTCAATCAGGGAGAGTTTCAAACGTATAGCCTAGCTGGCTGTAGTGCTCCAGCACCAGCGGCAGCGCATAGAGCATCTTGTCCATGGCCTTCAGGCTGTCATGAAAGACCACAATAGACCCCGCCACAGCATTATTGACCACATTGTCCAGTACCTGCTCTTTGGTGATCCTGAGGTCAAAGTCAAAGGAGAGCACATCCCACATCACAATCTTGTATCGCTTCTTGAGTTTGTTGTATTGTGCTATGGTCAGCTTGCCATAGGGCGGGCGAAAGTACTGATGCTCCTCTGCTGGCTCCTCCTCATGGTGAGCGCCTGCAGGCACAGTATGTGTACCCATAGCCTCCAGTTGGCTGGCGCATTGAGCCACATTCTCGTAATAGACTTCATTCTGCACCTGCCAGCCGTTCAGATGGTCAAAGGTGTGATTGCCTACTTTGTGCCCCTCTGAGAGGATACGGTAGTAAATGTCAGGATGCGCAGTTACATTTTTGCCTAATACGAAAAAGGAAGCTTTGGCCTCGTATTTCTTCAGAATATCCAGTACCACCGGGGTGGCCTCCGCTATCGGCCCGTCATCAAAGGTCAGATAAAGCTTCTTCTCACGCGTACGGACCTTCCATAGTGCAGAGGGGAGAAGCCTGCGGGCGGCCCTGGGGGTTTTTACGATAGACAGATTATCAAACATTATCGGGTTTATCAGCAATATTTCACCATAGACACCTCAAAAAGAGGAAAGGTTTAATATTTAGTTTACAAATAAAGCTTTAAACGCGGTCTTTCAGGTTTATTTTCCTGACACTCTGTTATTATATGAAATAACGTAATCTATCAGTGAAACGTTGCCCCAGACAGCCAATTCCATTATTTCCACTATTTTTCGGGCATTATGAGTGAAAGAAGAGTCAGGGTGCGTTTTGCCCCATCTCCCACCGGTGGCCTGCATATAGGCGGGGTGCGTACAGCATTGTTCAATTATCTACTTGCCAAAAAGCATGGCGGGGATTTCATCCTGCGTATAGAAGATACAGACCAGAACCGCTTCGTAGAAGGTGCCGAGGAGTATATCATCAACGCCCTAAAATGGTGCGGTATAGAGCCTAACGAAGGCATCGGCTTCGGCGATGGTACACACGCTCCATACCGCCAGAGCGAGCGCAAGCCTATGTACCGCCAGTATGCCGAGCGCCTGGTAGAGTCCGGTCATGCTTATTATGCCTTTGATACAGAAGAAGAGCTGGACAAATGGCGCGAAGATATGGCTGCCCAAGGTGTACCCTCTCCACAATATAGCGCTGTAACCAGGCAATACCTGAAAAACTCTACCTCGCTCTCTGCAGACGAGGTAAAGACACGCATGGAGCGTGGAGACAAGTATGTGATCCGTTTTAAAATGCCGCGTAATGAAGATGTGAAGTTTCACGATCTGATACGGGGCTGGGTTACGTTCAATACCTCACAGCTGGATGACAAGGTGCTGCTCAAGAACGACGGCATGCCTACCTACCACCTGGCACACGTAGTAGATGATACGCTGATGGAGATATCTCATGCCATCCGCGGCGAGGAGTGGCTGCCGTCTGCGCCGCTGCACGTGCTGTGCTTCCGCGCGCTGGGCTGGGAGTCTACCATGCCTCAGTATGCGCACCTGCCCCTGATACTCAATCCGGATGGCAAGGGGAAGCTAAGCAAGCGCTATGCTGATAAACTTGGCTTCCCGTCATTCCCTCTGTCATGGACCACTACCAATAAAGAAACCGGTGCTCCTGAGTTAAATGTAGGCTATAAGGAAACGGGTTTCTTCCCTGATGCATTTATCAATTTTCTGGCACTGATCGGATGGCATCCGGGTGGCGACAAGGAGATCATGACGCTGGCTGAAATGATAGAAGCCTTCTCTCTGGAGAAGGTCCATAAGGCCGGAGCCAGGTTCGATTATGAAAAGGCAAAATGGTTTAACCAGCAATACCTGAAGGCGAGGTCGAATGAAGAGCTGGCCTCCGCAGTCAGAAAGGATATTGAGGCCGCGGGCTTCACCCTGGGCGAGACAAAGCTGGCCGAATACTGCGGGCTGATCAAGGAGCGGGCCACTTTTACAAATGACATCGTATCTGTAGGCGTATACCTGTACAAGGATATACAGTACTATGATGATGAGACGATCAGGAAAAAATGGAAGCCGGAGATCAAAGTAAAATGGGATGAATATATAGCTGGCAAGGACCTGTCTGCGCTGGGAGCGGACGCCATGATGAATGAATTCATCGCCTTCACCGGGCTGAAAACCGGTGAGATCATGCCGGTACTGCGTGTGGCGCTGGCCGGTGTACTGCAGGGGCCGCCCGTAGTAGATATGGCCAAATTCCTCGGGGCAAGCGGCACTGCAGAACGCCTTAAAAAATCTTTTGATTATTTTGAATCAGTACGCTAAATTTATAGAGGGAAAGGCGCTAAAATATTTTCAAAAAAATCTTGGCGCATTTAAAACACTCTTTATTTATTTGCCGTTAAAACCATAAACATAAGTCTTATGCCACGCAAGAAACGCGAAGAAGAGGAGGATCTGGATCTCAACTCCAAAAAGAAAGGAGCTAAACGCGACCTGGATGATGATGAGGATGAAGACCTGGATGATGAAGAGGATGAGGACCTGGATGCCTCTGAGGCAGAGTTTGAGACAGAGGAGAGCGAGCCATCAGAAGATGATATCCGCGATCTGGATCTCGAGGAGTTTGAAGACCTGATAGACAATAAGTCTAAGGGCAGCAAAGGCCGCAAGAGAGACGAAGATGAGGATGATGACTTCGACGATTTTCAGGAAGAGGAGGAGTATGATGACTTCGGCGGTGGCGGAGGATTCGATGATGACTTCTAAGTCAAACAAAACTATACCAGCATACAGCCTCCCCGGCTGTATGCTTTTTTATTTCTGCTAAACGATAATATATGTCACGTCCTGTCAGAGTACTGGTAGCCAAAGTAGGCCTCGATGGCCATGACCGCGGCGCAAAGGTGATAGCCTCGGCCCTGCGCGATGCGGGTATGGAGGTGATCTATACGGGCCTGCGTCAGACGCCGGAGATGGTGGTCAATGCTGCCCTGCAGGAGGACGTAGACGCCATAGGCATCAGCATCCTGTCCGGTGCGCACAATACTGTATTCCCCAAAGTACTCTCACTGATGAAGGAGAAAGGCATGGATGATGTACTGCTGACCGGGGGTGGCATTATACCCGCTGATGATATGCAGCAGCTCAAAGACCAGGGCTGTGGTGAGCTTTTCCCTCCCGGTACACCGACTATCCAGATAGCCGACTATATCAAGGCCTGGGTGGGTACGCATCGGTCTTTCTAGGCCTGTCCCTTCGCTTTTTCGTATTATTGCGCCCATTATGCACTATCTATCTGTAGAGGGCCTCTCTAAATCCTTTGGCGCCAAGCCGCTTTTCTCGAATATCACACTAAATATCTCTGAGGGAGATAAAGTAGGCCTCATAGCCAAGAATGGTGCAGGTAAAAGTACGCTGCTCAATATCATATCGGGCCGCGATACCGCCGAGAGCGGCAAAGTATGGGTCCACAAGGATGTGAAAGTGTGCTTTCTGGATCAGGAGCCGGTATTTGACCCGACCAAGACTGTGATAGAAAATGTATTTGAGCATAAGCATCCTGTGATAGATGCGGTCAAAGCATACGAAGCGCTGATGGAGGATGAAAATCCTGATGCAGATAAGCTGACCGATGCGATGAGCAAAATGGATGAACTGAATGCCTGGGACTTTGAAAGCAAGGTACACCAGATACTGGGCAGGCTCAAGATAGGCACGCTGACCAATAAAGCAGGGCAACTCTCCGGTGGTCAAAAGAAGCGACTGGCACTAGCCAAAACATTGATAGATGTAGAATTTGACAGCAGCAGGAAGCTACTGATCATGGACGAACCGACCAACCACCTGGACTTTGACATGATAGAGTGGCTGGAAAACTTCCTCGCTGACAGCAAGATGACACTCCTGCTCGTCACGCACGACCGCTACTTTCTCGACTCTGTGTGCAATGAGATCATGGAGCTGACCCCGGGTGAGCTCTATACCTATACGGGAGATTACGAGTACTTTTTGGAGAAGAAGGCTGAGCGTGAGGCGACAGAGAGCGCCAGTGTAGACAAAGCGCGCAACCTGATGCGCAAAGAGCTGGAGTGGATGCGCAAGCAACCAAAGGCTCGCACCACTAAATCCAAGTCACGTATAGACGCCTTCTATGAGCTGCAAACCAAAGCAGCCGGCAAGACCAAAGAGCAGGAGCTCATGCTAAATGTAAAAATGTCTCGCCTCGGCGGCAAAATACTAGAGCTCAAAAAAGTCTATAAAGCCTATGGAGAAAAGAAGATCCTCAACGGCTTTGATTATACCTTCAAGAAAGGTGACCGGATAGGCATCATAGGAGAAAACGGAGTAGGGAAAACGACCTTCCTAAATATACTGCTAGGCATAGAAAAGCCGGATACCGGCAAGATCAATGTAGGCGATACGATCGTCTTTGGATACTTTGACCAGAAAGGCCTGCAGTGGAAAGAAGATAAGCGGGTGATAGAATATGTTAAGGATATTGCAGAGCATTTTCCGCTGGCTAATGGCGATAAAGTCTCTGCCACAAAGTTCCTTGAGCTTTTCCAGTTTACACCGGAGCAGCAGTTTACCTTTATATCAAAGCTGAGCGGCGGTGAGAAAAAGCGCCTGCAGCTCCTGGCTATCCTCTTTACTAATCCAAACTTCCTGATACTGGATGAGCCTACCAATGACCTGGACCTGATCACACTGCAGGTATTGGAGGACTTCCTTCTCTCCTATCAGGGCTGCGTGATCATTGTATCTCACGATCGCTACTTTATGGACAAGCTGGTAGACCACCTGTTTGTATTTGAAGGCAAGGGCGTGATCCGTGATTTCCCGGGCAACTATACTTTGTATCGCTTCTATAAGGATCAGGAGAAAAAAACGGGCACCTTCAGCCAGGAGGCCAAATCATCCCTGCTACAAGCAGAGCCGGAGGAGAAAGAAGAAAAGCCGATAGTCAAAACAGACACCCCGATTTCAAAAAAAATGTCCTTCAAAGAAAAATTTGAATTTGAGGCACTGGAGAAGGAACTCCCGGCACTCACCAAAGAGCGCGACGAACTAAATGACAAAATAGCATCCGGATCACTGCCATATGACGAGCTGCAAAAAGTACTCGCACGCATAGCAGAAGTGACCGGCCAGCTGGAGTCCAAGGAAATGCGCTGGCTGGAGCTGAGCGAGAAGACAGCTTAAGTCGGCCAAAAACAAAAACAGCGCAGGTATTCACCTCGCGCTGTTTTAAGAAAAAAACCCGTTATCGTTTGTGACTATTGAGTCACTATTATTTTGCCTGAGAAGGTGGCGTTAGAATCTGATACTACATTCACCATATAGATGCCGGCTGCGAGATCGAGGCCTTGTACCATGTATTCCTGCATCTGATCCTGCATATCGTTAGTATATACCACCTGGCCCATCTCATTAGTGATCACTATCTGCCTGATATTGTCACTGGATTCTTTCAGTGCGATATTCAGTGCACGACCAGACGCCAGCGGATTAGGATATACCTGCATGATGGTAGTGTTGAGCTTTCCGGCTGGTGCAGTACCAAAGTCTACTGCCACTATACCAGAGTATTCAAACTTGCCGTCTACATCTACCTGTTTGAGACGATAGTAGTTTGTACCACTCAGTGGCATCGCATCTATGAGCTCATAGTTCTGTGCATCATTTGTAGTGCCATTGCCCTTTACCTCTCCGATCTTTTCCCAGGTGCTACCATCAGCCGACCGCTCGATATCAAAGTGATCATTGTTTATTTCTGATGCAGTAGCCCACCTGAGCATAGATTTTGTTTCCTCATATTTATCTCCGGTGAATGAGATCAGCTTGACAGGCAGTGCGCCGCTCCACTGGATAGTATAGGTAGCTGGTGCAGGATCTACTTTGCCTGCGGCATCTGTACTCGCATAGTTGAATGTCAATGTCTGCGACGCGGTACCGCTGAACTTGATCATGAACTTAGTAGGGTCTACATTGGTGATCACGGTATATCCGGTGATCTCCTCATATACCTGCAGGGTGCCATCGCCGTTAGCATCGTAATAGAGTTGATTGCCATTCAGCCCAGACAGGTCAGTGATCGTAAACTTGCTACCAGCTGTGAATGTACCGTCTTCGGGATCCGAGCCACCAAACATACCCAGTCCGTTGGCAGCAGTGATAGCTTTCACCGCATAGTGTGCAGGCTTAGGGATAGTATACGTCTTTGGTGATGAAGAAGGCAGCTGATCATAGCCCAGGTACACATTGGTCACGCTGGTCTGGCTCACACTCACCGGCAGCTGGCTGGCTGTGGTATATACTCCGGTGCCGGAGTTGTTATTTGAACCATACTGAGATTTAGTACCTACCCAATTAGTAGGCCATGAGACAGATGGTGTAGCAGTACCCACGGTTGGATTTGTAGTACTTGGTGTGATCTTCATGCTGGTAGTATAGGCCGGTACGGAGGCGAAGGTGAAAGAACCGTCAGCTGCTACCGCAGTAGAGGCAAGTACAGTATTGCTACTACCGGATAGTACTGCATAAAATGTCTGGCCCCGATTGCTGGTGATCTCTACACCATCTTTCAATCCGTTGCCATTTGCATCATCCAGCATTTTGCCGCTGAGGTTTACGTAGCAATCTGCCACACTTACGTGTACTGCAGAGTCTATCGCACATCCGTTTGAGTATACGGCATATACCCTGTATGAGCCTGAGTCGGTAAATGCTACACTGGCAAATGATGGATTCTGAGTGGTAGTAGTATAGCCATTAGGCCCTGTCCAGCTATAGTATGGCGCATTGCCGGAAGCGTTGAGGGTCATAGGACCGCGTGCGCACACAGTGCTCGGAGCTGTAGGGATAGCGAAAGGCATACCCACGCATGAGATCTGATAGTCTTCTACCTCACCGCTAGTCGCCAGGCCCGTAGGATTAGCTACTTCTGTGCTATCATTAGCTATACGGAAGCGTCCGTAAGTAGTAGGCGTAGCAGATGAGAACGAAGTAACCGTGAAAGTCATGCTCACCGACTGAGTAGAGGCGCTGGATGGTATACGTACAGACTTCCGCTCAGAGGCATCAAACACGCCATTCTTATTAAAATCTATCCAGCCTGCTATGGTAGCATACTGACCAGAGTTATTGTATGCACTGATGTTTACAGTAAAGGTATTGCAGTTCGCGCACGGTGTAGGGAAGGTAACACCATCATCGAGTGCGTCAGCATTAGCTGCTGTGCCCGGCTGGCCATCTGCATCGCAGGTCTCACCTGTACCCAGGTATAGACTACCAGATACTGAGTGATATGGTCCATTATTGGCGTACAGCGTATGATAAGTATCAGGAGCATCACCATAGTCAAATGAGCTACCCACAGACACATCATCGAGGAAGTTCCCTATTGAGTTATTGCCACCATATGAACCTACTGCTGTAAACTGCAGACGAGTGATGTACTGACCCGCCGGTACGGTATAGAAGCCACTGTGGGTACCCCAGGCGCTCGTACCATCCATAGCGGTAGCCTGGAGTGTGGGAGACTGCGGTGGCCCTATGAGGAGCTGTGCTGTGTCAGCCCCTGACCTGCCCCTGTGCGAGAAGCTCCACTGAAGCTTGGTGCCCGGTGTGGTGTATACGTCCTGGTATAGTGCGCCGTAGAGGTTAGCCTCAAGCTCCATAAAGTAAGTACCACCGTGAGCCGGCACACCGAGGAAGCCCGTCTTCCACATTTCTATCATTTTATCTGACGCTGTGGTCCTCCAGTATGGCAGATTAGACTCAGAGGTGATGATATAACTGCTTGGTGCCGGGCCCATCTCAAAGCCAGGATTCTGGAAGCCATTGGTACATGCTGCTACCAGCGGTGCGGTGACATATATCTGGTAGTCTTCTACCTCACCGTTTGTAGCCAGGCCTGTGGCAGCTGTCACATCTGAGCTACCGGTAGCGAAACGGAACCGCATAGAAGTAGGACCATATTCTACTGAGTCAGACACATTAAAGGTGATAACGTTTGCACCAGCGTTGAGATGTACATTCTGTATGGCATACTCACTGCCGCCGTCGTATGAGTTATTCTGGTTGAGGTCAGCCCAGGCATTGAGGTAGCCGGCTACGCTGGCTGTCACTGTGATCGTATTGGTACCCATAGTGACGATATTCACTGAGGTAGGTACACCCACATTGAAGTTTACACCGTCTTCATCAGCTACACCTATAGTATCGTCACCTAGTTCATTGACCGATGGCTGGCCATCCAGCTCTGCATCTATCAGAGATCCCAGGTACACACCAGGCACTATGAGGTGACCGGCGCCGTTATTGGCAGAGGTAGTAGGCACGCCCCATGCGTCACCATAGTCTATGTCAGCCTGAAATCCGAATGTAAACAGGGCACCATCCCTGAGATCAGCATTATATGAAATGGTAGAGCCAGATGGAGTACCTGATTTATATGTCTCATACACACCGTCAGCATTAGAGTCTATGAGCATATATACATTCATAGATGATGAGATGGCAGCATAGTTGCCATAGCTGGTAGATGACTTATCATATACGAAGTTCATACTGGTGCGAGTACCGGTTTGAGATACCCTCCATACCCTTGCGATCTTGGCGTTGATATTATTAGGCAGGCCTGTAGCAGCGGTTACTGTATTGGCACCGGCATTATCAGCCACCATCAGGAATGAATAGTATGGCAGGCTGTTAGCGCCATTGATAGCGAGTATGCTGGTATTGATACTGATAGATTGATATTGGAAGAGTGCGCAAACATTATCCACACCTACACCGAATATGTTATTCTTGTAAGAACCATTGGAGGTCGCGTTCCAGAACACAGTACCATTACTTGCGATATAGTTCTTGGCAGATGTCTGGTCGAGGGTGAAGCCATATTTAAGGGCCAGGTAGCTTTCCACCTGATATTTTTCTGCAGTGGTCAGCTGACGGTTAAACAGGGCGACCTCTGCGATCTGGCCTGTCAGATACCTGCCGAAGGTAGCTGTACTCATTCTTTCACCTACGCTGTAGCGGGCTGCACCGAAAGCGCTATTGGTATATGCGCCTATCGTCTGAGCCCTTCCTTCTACAAAGAATGAGTCCTTATTTGAAGCGCTGGTAGTGAAAAGGGACGTTGCCATATGATATTGGCCTGTAGCATTGGCATTTACATATTGACCTCTTACGCCACTATTCCTATAGGTATAGAGTGCACCGGCACCTTTGGCAAAGAAGGCGGCGTTGCTGTTAGTTGTTGAGTCCAAAGCGCCTGCTGCAGCTACTGAGAATATACCTGAAGCATTGGCGGCAGAGGAGCTGGCATTTACTACAGTGAAGGCTGTGGCCTCGGTAGATGTAATAGTAGGGCTAAATGCACCTGTAAGACCACCAGTACCATTGAAATTTACAGCCGGGTGGTAGTTTACCCCATTAGATACGAGCGTAGGTGCAGTGCCATTGATGGCTGTCACGTCATTATTGAGCTGACTGGCATCCCACCATCCTGTCACATTAGAGCCGGAGGCTATCACACTGTCTCCATAGAGCCAGAGAGCAGTGTTGCTGGTCACACCTCCCGGAGACGAGAAGTTGAGCACTACTGTCGTATTGCCGGTCACTGTGCAGGAGTGAGCATCTGTCACGGTCAGGTAGTAGATACCTGCCTTGGATGGAGTAGCAGAAGTTATAGATGGACTCGCTGCTGTAGATGTGTAAGCCGATGGGCCGCTCCATGAGTAAGTATAAGGAGAAGTGCCTGCTGCTGCGCTGGAGGTGAGGTTGATCGTACCGTTGAGCAGTATCGGTGAGTTGGATGCCGGTGTAGTAGTAGGCAGTGCCCAAACCGTAGCTGTGCCACTGGCAGAGGCTGTACAGCCCGCTGCATTGGTCACTGTCACTGTATAGGTAGTAGTAGCAGCCGGTGCCACTGAGAAATTGCTCGTAGTCACACCTGTATTCCAAAGATAAGTGCCCCCACCGGTAGCTGATATGGTGATGTTAGTGTTCATGCACGCTGATCCGCCTGTCACGGTCGGTGTAGGTTTTGTAGCTACTGTGGCAGACGCACTGGCAGTAGCAGTACAGCCGGAGGCATTGGTCACTGTGACATAATATGTGCCTGCCACTGTCACAGATGTGCTGGCTGTCGTGGCGCTGTTGCTCCATACGTAGCTGGTACCACCAGATGCGGTCAGGGTAGCTGCTGTACCGGAGCATATAGGACCACCCGTAGCAGAGGCTATAGGCAGTGCATTGACAGTCACAGTGCCCACGGCGCTGGCAGTACAGCCACCGGCATTGGTCACAGTGACGCTATATGTAGTCGTGCTACCAGGAGATACAGTGATGCTGGCCGTAGTAGCCCCTGTGCTCCATGCATACGATACCCCCCCGCCGGCAGTCAGTGTAGCTGAGGTGCCCGCGCACATAGAGGGGCTATTGACAGTAGCAGTAGGATAGGAAGCCGCCGTGACGGTAGCGCTAGCAGTAGCCGTACAGGTAGCAGCATTGGTCACTGTCACTGTATAGCTGCCTGTAGTGCTGGCAGATATACTGGCAGTAGTAGCACTTGTACTCCATACATAGCTGGTACCACCTGTGGCAGTCAGTGTAGCTGGATTGCCAGAGCAGATCACTCCGTTATTCACTGCGGCAGCAGGAGTGGCTGCTACAGTCACAGTACCACTGGCAGTAGCGGTACAGCTACCCATATTAGTAGCGGTGACAGTGTAGGTGCCGGCGGTGCCGGTAGTGATACTGGAAGTAGTAGCGCCGGTACTCCATACATATATAGAACCTCCCGTGGCAGTCAGCCTGGCTGTCTTGCCGGGGCATATAGTAGTATCATTTACAGATGGTGTAGGTAGTGGATTGACGGTGATAATACCACTGGCAGTAGCAGTACAGCCAGCGGGGTCAGTCACTGTCACTGAGTATACACCTGCTGTCAGGCTTTGGATAGTATCAGTAGTACTACCTGTACTCCACAGGTAGGTGCCTCCCCCCGTAGCTCTCATCGTAGCTGTGAGGCCTTCGCAGACTGCAGGATTGGTCACTGAGGCAGTGGCGCTGTCTACATTGATCGTACCGCTGGCAGTAGCAGTACAGCCCGCTGCGCTGGTCACAGTCACCCTATAGGTAGTAGTAGTAGACGGCGAAGCTATAGTCAGGCCTGCAGTAGTTGCACCGGTGCTCCACAGGTAGGTACCGCCACCAGATGCGGTGACAGTAGCAGAAACGTGGTAGCAGGTAGTAGTGCTGGTAGCAGCTGCTGTTGGGATAGGATTTACCGTGATCACCCGGCTAGCAGTAGCTGTACAGGTACCGTTTGATGAAGTAACGGTATAAGTACCTGATGTGGTCACATATATAGATGCGGTAGTAGCACCTGTACTCCAGGTATAGGAGCTACCGCCTGATGCTGTGAGCGTGTCTATGATACCGGCGCAGAAACTATTAGTACTGGTGGCGGCTATAGAGGCTGTAGGAGAAGGATTGACTGTGACTGTCTGGCTGGCCGTAGCTGAGCAGCCTCCGGCACCTGTGATGGTCACAGCATATGTACCAGAGGTACCCACTGTGATAGAGGCCGTAGTAGCGCCGTTGCTCCATGCATATGATGTACCACTTGCTGCGGTAAGTGTCACAGTATTGCCGCTACAAAAGGTAGTAGGACCAGATGCTGTGATAGAGCCTGTCGGCGTCGTATTGGCACTTACCACCTGGCTGGCTGTAGCCGAGCAACCTGTAGCAGGAGTAGTCACTGTCACTGTATAAGTATTGGAAGTACTGACGGTGATAGCAGCGGCAGTAGAGCCGGTGCTCCATGCGTAGTTGCCCCCACCGGATGCCGTCAGAGTCACACTGCCTGGTGTACAAAAACTAGTAGCTCCAGATGGAGTGATAGCTGCTGTAGGTGAAGGATTGACCCACACAGTACCCGTAGCAGTAGCTGTACAGCCGGCTGCACTGGTCACTGTGACACCATATATGGTACTATGGGCAGGAGATACAGATATCGGATTGGAGGTCTGTCCGGTGGTCCAGCTGTAGGAAGTACCTCCGGTAGCTGTCAGTGTTGCAGTTTGGCCACTGCATATCACTGGACTATTCACTGTAGGTGTCGGATATGGGTTTACTGTTACATTGTATGTCTGCGTGGTGCTGCAGCCATTGCCGGGATTGGTATAAGTAGCTATATAGCTACCGGAGTTTGATGGTTGCAGGGCTGTAAGTGTCGTATCCCTGGTGAATGCAGTGAAACCACCCGGTCCCGTATAGCTCCAGGTACCACCTGTAGGCTGAGGACCAAACTCTACCGAGCCACCAGGGCACAAAGTAGGGCTGGCATTCACCGCCCATCCTGTACCGTTTACATTTACGTATGGAGTGATCGCACCCGCTGTATTGACGGTCACAGATTGCCCTGATGATGCAGCGCTGCAGCCATTGGCTGCAGTAGCGGTCACTGTATAGGTACCCGCAGTAGATGCAGTGATAGAAGTAGTGGTAGCAGCTGTGCTCCAGATATAAGAGGTACCACCACCGGCATTCAGTACGACGCTGCTACCAGCGCAGAATGTGGTAGGACCTGCAGGAGTGATAGTAGCAGTAGGTATGGTCATACTTACGCTACCTGTGAGTGGACTAGTACTGAAAACTTCGCAAGGTTGTGTGCCGTTGTAAGAAAATATCCTGTAGTAAACTGTTTGACCGCAGGCACTCGCCGGTACATTATCAGTAAAAGATCTGCTGGTCGGAGTTAGTATATTGCCTGTAGGCACTGCTACTACTGTGCTGCTACCTACAGCATCGCCTACATTGTAAGCTATATTATTTGAAGGTACATCAGATGGAGCAGAAGTGCCTATATAGCGCAGCACTATGCTACCTGTAGCCAGAGCAGCTACAGAATAGCTACCTGAAATGGTCAGGCTGCTGGCAGAGGCTGCGAAAGCGGTAGGTGCCGCTGGTGCTGTAGGCGTACCTGATGCACCGTTTATCATTCTCAGCGCGTTGGTAGGCACAGCACTGGTCAGTGTGAGTCCTACATTGTTGCCATCAAATGTTCCAATATTAAGACCATTGGTAATGGTCGCAATAGAGAGGAGATTACATTGAGTACCGGATCCGACGGCCTTGATAGTAGGGCCTATAGCTATAGCATCGCTATAGGTACCACCAATAGTCAGCGTACCGCTGAAAGTAATTGTACCAGTATTACCGACATTTCCTGTGACAGTCTGGGATGTTCCTGTGAAATTTACAGTAGCGCTATTAGTCAGAGAGGCGGATGAATAGCTACCATTATTAGTGAGGCTACCTCCGGTCACAGATACAGCACCAGTAGTATTGATAGTGCCTCCTGCATAATTTGTCGAAACACCGTTAGACTGAGTCAATGTACCAGTGATGGTGCCATAATTATCTAAGGTAGCATTAGCATTGCTCAGAGTTACACCGCCAGTGATGGAGCCTGCGGCATAGTTAGTCAGTCCGCCACCACTGACTGTGGTAGTGGCAGAGACCGTTCCATAGTTATTAAGCATTACGCCACTCGAAATGGTATATGCTTTTGCAATGGTACCGTAGTTTTCCAAATAACCCGAAGTGAACGCAAATGTAGAGCTGCTGGCTATCGTGGTATTGGCAGAGATACAGACTGTACCTCCGTTAAGTGTTATTTTCTTAGTGTAGGAGCCATTATAGGTCAGGCATATGACCTGGCCTGCGTTTGCAGTTACGTTACTATTCGAACTGACTGTGCTAGTACAGCTGCTACTGCATTGTGCCTGCACTTTCTCTCCATACATAGTCACCAGCAGCGCTAGTGCCCAGGCCAGAAATATCTGCAGAGGTGCAGATTTCCTGATCGTTTTTGTGTAATAATTTTTCATCTGACAACGGGTTATATATCACTTTGTACGGTACAAGGATTCTTTTGTTACGCCACTGGTATCGACTGAGAGCAAATACTATTGACCGTCAATAATTTTGGGCACTTGGGAAACCGGCAAATACAAAGTATCCCTGTTATACGTACAGGGAGGAAATAGGCTTCATTATCCACCAAAAACTTTGTGGACAGAGGCACTTTTCACCAATAAATCCTATACTTGAGCATCGCAAAGCTCAAGTCATATTACCAGAGTGAACACCCCGAGGCGGGATGTGACGAGGCAGGCAGAGGATGCCTGGCGGGTCCGGTATATGCTGCTGCAGTGATACTACCTGCAGATTTTCGTCATAAAGTGTTGACAGACTCCAAGCTGCTGGATGAAGCCACCCGCATGGATCTGCGTAAATACATCGAACGCAAAGCGATAGCCTACGCCGTGACAGCAGTAGACAATCTCCGCATCGATGAGATCAATATTCTCCAGGCCTCTATATCGGCCATGCACCAGTCACTCGATAAACTCAATAAGGGTTTTGGGTTTATCATTGTGGATGGCAATTATTTCAAGCCTTACGGCAGTGTACCTCACAAGACGATCGTAAAAGGTGACAGCCTATATTACAGCATAGCTGCTGCCTCGATCCTGGCCAAAACATACCGTGATGAATACATGCAGCAGATGCACGATACCTACCCACAGTATGGCTGGCGCAGCAATAAGGGCTACGCTACAGAGTCCCATCGCACTGCTATCCGCGAGCATGGCATGTGCCCCCTGCACAGGAGGTCATTTCAACTCAAAGAAATGCAGCTAGATCTTTTCTGAGTTAGTTTTACGCATAACGTAAAAAAAAGATACCTGATTGATATTGTACCTGATGCTAATGAGGATCATATCCTCTCGGCAGCCCATATCTGTCTATCAGATATACAAAGGAGGCTACAGCCGCTGCGCCCATCTCCAGCTCCCGGTCATTTACATTTTCAAAAACATCTCTGGCACTGTGATGAAAATCAAAGTAACGCTGTGAATCAGGATGAAGCTCTGCTAATAAAGGACATATATCCTTGAGAGGAGATACATCTGCTCCGGCGCCATCATTATCCAGGTCGCCTATTTCAAATTTATCCAGCAGGGGCTTCCAGCTATTTTGAATTGCAGCCCGCAATTCCGGTTTGACATCCAGCGTAAAGCCCCGAGGCGTGAAGCCCCCTGCATCGGATTCTATCGCTGCAATATGTTTTTGTGAGCTTTTCGCTGCCTGTGCGGCATACTCCTTGCCTCCGCGCAGTCCATTCTCCTCATTCATAAAAGCCACCACGCGTATGGTCCTCTTAGGTTTTATACCTAATGTCTTATAAAGCCTGATGACCTCTATAGCCTGCACCACACCGGCGCCGTCATCCTGCGCGCCCTCTGCCAGATCCCAAGAGTCGAGGTGGCCACCTATCACTATGATCTCGTCTGGATGCTCTGTACTTTTTACCTCGCCTATCACGTTAGCTGACTTTACATCTGGCAGCGTCTGGCAGGATGTTTTGAAAGTGAAGATGAGATGTTGATTTTGTTTTAATGCTTTACTTAGATTTTCGGCATCGGCTGTGCTCATAGCTACTGCGGGTATTTTGACGATGGAGTCATTATAGCCCATAGACCCGGTGTGCGGCCATTCATCTACATGCTGCGACATGGAGCGCACCACTACGCCTATCGCACCAAACCTGGCAGCCTCCATAGCGCCACCCCAGCGCTGCTGTACCGCTTTGCTATAGGCCTCAAAAGTCTCCATCTCCGACTGGTCAAAAGCACCATTGTAAAAAACGATCCTGCCTCTGACAGCAGATGGGTCCATTTTTGAAAGTTCGCCCAGCCCATGCACCTCTACCACCTCTGCCGTGATGCCAGCCAGAGGTGTGGGTATTGAGCCGCCCAAGGCACAAACCCTGACTGGCGAAATTGTTTTTGAACCGGAAGCGGGCTTATAAAAAGCTTCTTCTTTGCCTCCCCTGATCCAATGCGGCACCATCACATCCTGTAGCCATACCGTATCAGCTCCTGCATTTTTTAATAATTGCTGCGTCAGTACAACGGCTCTGGCGGCATTGTCCGAGCCACTGAGACGCGGACCTACTTTCTTGCAGAGATCATGCAGGTCGGCGTATGCTTTATCTTGGGTGAGGGCTGCTTTGAAGAAGCGGGCCATCACTGCAGAATCTGACTGCGCAGATACTGCGGTAGACAGGACAATCATTGCCACGAGTAAGTATACTTTCTTCGGATAGATCATATCCTAAATATACACGTAAGTTGGGAAGCATCGCCCATTTTGTCCCTTATCAGTCAGGGATAAGTGTCTACCTTGGCACAAAACTACTACATGAAATATCTGTCTATCATCCTCGGCTCCCTCGTGCTCATGGCCGCCGGAGAGGATACCCTACAGCGCTTAGCCCTGACTGTAGATGCTGCTCATGACGACATCGCGATGATGGTGTACAATGGTAATCCCTTGGTACCGCCACGTGCACATACACTAGTAGTAGAAACCCTTATCACAGCCGGCAAATAGTTGTTGCCATTTGCCAAGTCGTGCATCAGCTCTGATGATTTCAAAAGCGGGTATACCAAATGGTGGGCCGCACAAGAGTCGACCAAACCTACTCCTCTAGCTGACCGCAAAAAAAGCGCATAGAAGAGCGACAAAGAAATACAACACAAGTCGACAAGCAGGAGACCAACCTGAAAAAACTCGCAGCGAGACCAAAGATACTAAGCTAAAAAAGGCATATGAGGATGGTCTGAAAGCCTATCATCCATGAAGGCTCAGAGCAATTCACCAGCATATAAGAAGTCTATGGAAACGGCCTACGCAATGCAGGATAAGGAGGATGAAGATCAATACACGAAGGAGCAGCAGGAATACACTGCTGCATACACGCAGTGGCAATCCTTCAAAGACGCGCACCTACTACTCAAAAAACGGCTTCAACATTACCTCGACCTGAAGAAAACTGTAAACTACAATGCTACCGTGTCAAACTGGCAGTTTACAGACAATGAATATCAGCAAAAGAGCAGCGAATGGAAACTGATATTCCGGGCGGGTAACCACTCAATGACTACGCACGGAGCTATGTACAGCAGTGGCTGGCAGAGATAAAGTAGACTGCTCGATTTTATTTTAGCTGATAAATATCGACGTTGTTTCTCTCGCCTATCTTATTGCTAGCCCAGTAGGAACTTGCTTTCACTCCTTCAGGATCGTGTGCATCTATCTGGTTCCAATCTATAATAAGATATTTGGCCCCCTTTTGCATCCTGTCTTTGACAGAGTCTGGCTCCAGCGTGTGCAGTGACCACGGAGCCCAGCCTCGCTGATTCATCATATATAGGGCCGTATTGGGCGAGATATCTCCCCAGTATATCACGTAGTCGCTTTGCTTCATACCCAGAGAACGGAGATAGGGCTCTATATCGGCTACCTCAGTATGATTGCCTGTCCATGGCCGTGTGTTTATCTGGTGAATTTTATAAGTGGCATATCCCAGATCAGATACTACAAACAACAGCATCATGCCTTTTAACCAGACAGAGCGGAAGATCTCAGGGTACACCTTGAGCATAGCTACAACAAACAAAAGCAAGGATGCAGTGATAAGAGGGAGGACAACTATTATATAATAATCATGCACCTCCAACTGCGTAAAGAATAAAAGCAAATATGCTATACACCCTAATAGAAAAACAACATAATAAAATAAAATCGTTTTGTGGCGCCTCCACAAAATAACGCTGGCAACAATAGTGAGTAAACCAATTGCGATCAAAGCAGGTTTATTTAGAAACAGGTTAAACCCAAATGCGTCCAACGCTAGGAATACTTTATTTATCTGCTCGGCTGATGCTTTCCAGATAGGGTTTGCATATGTCTGAAAGTAACTGGTATGGTATACTTCTCTATAGTGCCCCACATATTTCCACCAGCCGCCTATAGCTATCAGCGCTAGCACAGCCACCGCCAGTGCTTTGGCCATCCTTGGCTCAGATTTATCCACTAGCTGCCTTTTATATACCCTGTGATACGCCAGCAAAGAAAAAAGCACACCCGATAAAGCTATAAGAGAAAGGCATGACGTAGGTTTCTCCGCTCCTGCCAACGCATAAGATATACATCCCGCAGCAAGCCACCAGCCGCCAGAGCCATTGAGATACCTATAAAATAGAAAAAGCCCCAATAGTGACAGGGACATACCGGGAATATCTGGTAGCGGTGTAATTGAGTAGAATCCTAAAGTGGGAGACGTAAATAATAGGAGGGCGAGTAATATTCCATAAAAATCATCATTGAGCACTCCGGCGCATAGCCTGTATAAGCTCCACAATCCGAGGAGAACAAAGAGAAGATGGACCAACCGAGTGATCCACTCGTGGTATCCAAGTGTCTTATACCCTATGGCAGCTATATAGTAGGACAGGGGAAATTCCGCGAGCTCAAGACCGTCCTGGCTGATAAACTGCGAAATGCGGGGATGAACAAAGTCCATGCCCAGATCAGCATAGTTGCGCACTATACAGAAACCATCTGTCTGGCGCCATATATGATGTCCATGGGGCCTGGTAAATAGCTCGTTCTGATAGTTATAGCAAAGGCACATCAGCAAAAAGCCCATTAAAAAGAGTCCATCAGCTTTCCACCTACTCTTAAAGAAATTAGCTGTTACGATTTTCATCGGCTTAAAATACAAAAAAGTATGACGAGACAACTTAAACAAAAAAGGCAGCCCATCAGGACTGCCTTTGTATTTTGATAGTTGGTATTGCTTATTCGAATCTCAGATCGAGTGCGAGACCGCGGAGCTCGTGCAGGAGTACGTTGAATGACTCAGGTACGCCCGGCTCAGGGATGTTGTCACCCTTCACGATGGCTTCGTATGTCTTGGCACGGCCCGTGATATCATCGGATTTCACAGTGAGGAGCTCTTGCAGGATGTTTGATGCACCGTATGCCTCGAGTGCCCACACCTCCATCTCACCAAAACGCTGACCACCAAACTGAGCCTTACCGCCCAGAGGCTGCTGCGTGATGAGAGAGTATGGTCCGATGCTACGTGCGTGCATCTTGTCATCCACCATGTGGCTCAGCTTCAGCATGTAGATCACACCTACGGTAGTAGGCTGGTCAAACCTGTTGCCTGTTTCGCCATCATAGAGATAAGTAGAGCCTAGCTCCGGTACACCGGCTTTATTTACCCAGTCAGATATTTCGCCCAGTGTAGCACCGTCAAATATCGGTGTAGCGAACTTCACACCGAGCTTCAGACCAGCCCAGCCGAGTACAGTCTCATATATCTGACCGAGGTTCATACGGGATGGTACACCCAGCGGATTCAGTACGATATCTACCGGAGTGCCATCCTCGAGGAATGGCATATCCTCAGCGCGTACGATCTTGGCTACGATACCCTTGTTGCCGTGGCGGCCCGCCATCTTATCACCTACCTTCAGCTTACGCTTCTTGGCTATGTATACCTTAGCGAGTTTCAGTACGCCTGATGGCAGCTCATCACCGATAGAGATGTTAAACTTCTCTCTCTTGTACTTACCTGTTTCCTCGTTGAGGCGCAGGTTATAGTTGTGGAGCATTGCCTTCACGAGCACATTAGACTCTTCTTCCTTGGTCCAGCCGTTGCCATCTACATTGGCAAAGTCCAGATCCTGGATCACCTTGGCAGAGAACTTAGTTCCCTTGCTGATCCACTCTTCTTTATAGTTTGAGAAGACACCTGTAGACACCTTGCCGCTCAGCACACTCATGAGTTTGTCTACGAGCAGGCCCTTGATCTCAGCTACGCGCTTTTCAAAGTCCTTGTCGAGCTTCTCAAGTGCTGCTTTCTCCTTGGTCTTGGCAGTCTTATCTTTCTTGGCACGGGCGAAGAGCTTTTTGCTGATCACCGTACCTTCGATAGATGGTGGTACCTTCAGTGAAGCATCCTTCACGTCACCAGCCTTGTCACCGAAGATAGCGCGGAGGAGTTTTTCTTCCGGAGTAGGATCGGTCTCACCCTTAGGTGTGATCTTGCCTATCAGGATATCGCCTTCCTTCACCTTGGCACCGACGCGGATGATACCATTCTCATCGAGATCCTTGGTTGCCTCCTCCGATACGTTTGGTATATCCGGTGTGAGTTCTTCTTCGCCGAGCTTGGTATCACGTACTTCCAGTTCAAACTCTTCGATCTGGATAGAGGTGAATACGTCATCACGTACGATACGCTCATTGATCACGATCGCATCCTCAAAGTTGTAGCCCTTCCATGGCATGAATGCCACCTTCAGGTTAGCACCGAGTGCGAGCTCACCATCCTGTGTAGAGAAGCCTTCGCAGAGTACCTGGCCCTTCTGTACACGCTGGCCCTTGCGGACGAGCGGCTTCAGGTTGATACATGTGCTCTGGTTTGTCTTGAGGAACTTAGACAGCTTATATACTACCTTCTCATCCTTAAAGTTGACGAGTTTTTCATCTTCAGTCTTGTCATAGCGTACGTGGATCTCGTTTGCATCTACGTACTCTACAGTACCGGCACCTTCTGCGTTGATCAGGTTGCGGCTGTCAGCAGCTACCTTGCCCTCGAGGCCAGTGCCTACGATAGGAGATTGCGGCTTGAGCAGTGGCACAGCCTGACGCTGCATGTTTGATCCCATGAGCGCACGGTTAGCATCATCATGCTCCAGGAATGGGATGAGAGATGCAGACACACCTACGATCTGGTTTGGCGCTACGTCCATATAGTCTACCTCAGCAGGAGCCAGGATAGGGAAGTCACCCTGATACCTCGACTTCAGCTTGTCAGTGAGGAAGTTTCCGGTCTTGAAGTCCATATCCACCTTAGCCTGAGCGATCTTCTTAGAGTCTTCTTCTTCAGCTGAGAGGAATACCGGCTTGCCCTTCACTTCTACCTTGCCGTCCTTTACTTTGCGGTATGGCGTCTCGATGAAGCCCATGTCGTTCACCTTGGCGTGTACGCAGAGAGTAGAGATGAGACCGATGTTTGGTCCTTCCGGTGTCTCGATAGTACAGAGGCGGCCATAGTGAGAGTAGTGTACGTCACGCACCTCAAAGCCTGCGCGCTCACGAGAGAGACCGCCGGGTCCGAGTGCCGATACACGGCGCTTATTGGTGATCTCTGCCAGAGGGTTGGTCTGGTCGAGGAACTGTGACAGCTGTGATGTACCAAAGAATGAGTTGATCACAGATGACAGGGTACGTGCATTGATGAGGTCTACCGGTGTGAAGACTTCATTGTCACGCACGTTCATACGCTCGCGGATAGTACGCGCCATACGTGCCAGACCTACGCCAAACTGAGCATACAGCTGCTCGCCTACAGTACGTACGCGACGATTGCTCAGGTGGTCGATGTCATCTATTTCCGCACGCTGGTTGCTCAGTGCCACGAGGTACTTCACGATCAGGATGATATCCGTCTTAGTGAGGACCTTGGTGTCATGTGTATCATCCAGGCCGAGCTTCTTATTGATCTTGTAGCGGCCTACCTCACCGAGGTCATACCTCTTGTCAGAGAAGAAGAGCTTCTCGATGATGCCACGGGCAGTCTCCTCGTCAGGTGGATCTGAGCCACGGAGCTGCTTATAGATATGGTTGAGGGCCTCTATCTCAGAGTTAGAGGTATCCTTCTGGAGTGTATTAAAGATGATAGAGTAGTCCTGAGTCTGTACTTCCTTATGTACGAAGATAGACTTGGCGCCAGAGCCGGCTATCAGGTCGAGGTTATCCTCAGTGATAGTGGTATCGCGCTCCAGGAGTACTTCATTACGCTCGATAGAAACTACCTCACCGGTATCTTCATCTACGAAGTCCTCCATCCAGGTGCGGAGCACCCTCGCAGCCAGCTTGCGGCCTACTGCCTTCTGGAGGTCTTTCTTCACGCCGATGTTGATCTCATCAGCCAGATCGAAGAGTTTCAGGATGTCCTTATCAGAGTCGTAGCCTACGGCACGGAGCAGCATCGTGACCGGGAATTTCTTCTTACGGTCGATGTAGGCGTACATTACGTTATTGATATCGGTAGCAAACTCCATCCATGCGCCCTTGAACGGGATCACACGGGCAGAGTATATCTTGGTACCATTCGGGTGGAATGACTGGCCAAAGAATACACCCGGAGAGCGGTGCAGCTGTGATACTACTACACGCTCAGCACCATTGATGATAAAGGTTCCCTTAGGCGTCATGTATGGGATGTTTCCGAGGAATACATCCTGCACGATCGTCTTGAAGTCGATGTGCTCAGGGTCATTACAAGACAGTTTCAGCTTAGCCTTCAGTGGTACGCAGTATGTGAGGCCACGCTCTACGCACTCATCCATAGAGTAGCGTGGCGGATCTATGAAGTAATCGAGAAATTCGAGTACGAAGATGTTGCGCGTATCAGAGATAGGGAAGTTCTCCATGAATACCCTGTGGAGACCCTCAGAGGAGCGGCCATCAGTGGTAGTTTCGATCTGGAAGAACTCTTTAAACGTAGAAAGCTGGATGTCAAGAAGGTCTGGCGACTCGTCTGCGAGGTTAACTTTACCGAAATTGACTCTTTCCTTTGCTTTTTTGATTTCGGCCATGTCTTTCTTTATGTTTTGTTTGAAATTTCGACTTAAAATCTGGTTTTACCCAGTATGGGTGCGGGTTTCCGCTCGGTTTTCATAATTGATCCCCATCTTGCTCTGGGGTTGAGATTATGCATCTCTTAAAAAACAGTTTAAGGCACGCTCACCCTTGAGAGTGAGTCGTGCCTTAAAACGTGTGTCAGGACAGTATTGAATTACTTGAGTTCAACTTCTGCGCCTGCCTCTTCGAGTTTCTTCTTCAGATCTTCTGCAGTAGCCTTGTCAGCCTTTTCTTTAACTGGCTTTGGAGCACCGTCTACGAGATCCTTAGCTTCCTTCAGACCGAGGCCTGTGAGGTCCTTCACGATCTTTACTACGTTCAGTTTCTGAGCGCCAGCAGACTTCAGGATCACGTCAAATTCAGTCTTCTCTGCAGCAGCAGCAGCGCCACCACCAGCAGGACCGGCAGCTACAGCTACAGCAGCAGCAGCTGGTTCGATACCGTAATCAGATTTCAGGATAGATGCGAGCTCGTTTACGTCCTTTACAGTCAGGTTTACGAGAGTCTCAGCAAGAGCTTTTAAATCGGCCATTGTAATGAGTTTATTAATTGTGAATCAAAAATGTTTTCTGATCGTTTTGGAAGCCCTTTCGGAAAACGGATTGCAAATGTAGTATTAATCCGACAGTTTACAAACATTTTTTGGAGAATATGAACAATTTTTTAGCCTTGGCAGGAAGTTTGATTGGCGGTTCATTGCACTCCAGTCTAAAATACCTCTATTAAAATGAAAATCAGATTTTTATAGATAAAAAACTACCTATAGGGCCAGGTACTACCCGGGTCCGGGCACCTCAGAGACATAAAGGTGTAAGAGATAGCCACGCCGACAAATACATATTGATCCTTTTGGGCAGACTCTCCCCGCTGATAGCCGGGCTTGCCGGTCTTTTCTCCGTTATTCACCTCG
Source organism: uncultured Chitinophagaceae bacterium (assembly GCA_964537475.1). GTDB lineage: Bacteria > Bacteroidota > Bacteroidia > Chitinophagales > LD1 > UBA1941. The sequence continues at coordinate 223,015 of CAZIBY010000005.1, forward strand.
CCGGAGCGGTCTGAGAAGACTGCCGCCAAGCCACGTGACCCACCGGGAAGGGAGGCTGAGGAAGGATAGTTGCCACTCACATCATCCAGATAGTCCGTAAAGGTCTCCCGGAAGGACATAAAGGCATTGATATTCCAGTTCTTCTTCAGGTGGACCTTGAAGCCAAACTCCAGCGGTATCTCAAAGGAGTATAGCTTGTATTTTTTGACACCGGAGTAGCTGGCGTCATTTTGCCCCTCGGTGCCTAGCGGCTGCAGATAGTACCACTTACCTTTATATTGCGCCTCGGGGTTGAAGAAAAACATACCCACCCCTGTAGCGATATAGGGCGTCCAGCCATTATGCTTTGGGTTGTTCTTGTTAAACTTGAAGAAATTGAACTCAAAAGTGGCGCAAAGGTCTGCCACATAAGATCGAAACGAAAGATTGCGCTGACGGCTGCGGGCCAGGCTGGAGCCGGCATCATCTGCTGCCACCTGGCCAAAGCTGACCATCCCCTTGGCGGCCAGTCTTTTATTTATGTTATAGCGGTAGAAAACGCCTCCTGCAGGACCTACATACTTCCAGTTGAAAGTAGGATTGAGATCACCATAGTAATTGGCACCGCCGCCCCACACACCTATCTCATGAAACTGTGCCTGAGCTGACACCACTGATAGCAGCAGCACGAGCAGGATGATATATGATCTGGACTCTCTCAACGGGGCGCAAAAGTAAATAACTAAGCGGACATAGGTAGTATCAAAGCACCTAACGCTTGTTAAAGCCTTTTGTTGCCCTCAAATTTGATGCCCGTCGCTGAATAAGGCTTTGATACCATGCGTATTTATGTCTATCTTTATAGACTTAACAAATAAGACAGCATGGAAGCAACCGCTACAGCTCCCGCCACAAAGTCCATTCCTATCAGCCCCAATACCAAGCTGGAGGAGATCATCCGCATCTTCAATCTCCAGCAGCGCAACAGGCAAACTGCCAAAAACAGCACCGCCTCTGAGCGCCGCGCCAAGCTGCAAAAGCTGATAGATACGATCTTTGAGCTGCGCCCCCAGATAGAGGAGGCGATGTACAAGGACCTACGCAAGGCCAAGGTGGAGAGTGACTTTGCCGAGCTGTACTCTGTGCTCACAGAGGCGCGATTTGCCATGGGCCGTATAGCGGAGTGGATGCAGGAGGTAGAGGTAGAGACACCACTGGCTATGATCGGCTCCAGCTCTAAGATCATCTACGAAGCCAAGGGTACTACGCTGATCCTCTCGCCATGGAATTATCCTTTTATGTTGCCGCTCGTGGCTGCTATCTCATCTATTGCAGCAGGCAATACGGTGATCATCAAGCCATCTGAATATACGCCGCACACCTCTGCGGTGCTTAAGACGCTCGTCAACAAAGCATACAACGAGGCCGATGTAGCTGTGATAGAAGGCGATCATACCGTCTCCGCAGAGCTGCTCAAGCTGAAGTGGGACCATATCCACTTTACCGGTAGTCCTGCTGTGGGCAAGGTGATCATGAAGGCTGCTGCAGAACACCTGACACCGGTCACGCTGGAGCTGGGCGGCAAGTCTCCCGCATTTATAGATGAAACTGCCAATATCAATGCTGCGGCCAAAAAACTAACGTGGGGCAAGTGGATCAATCTGGGCCAGACCTGCATCGCGCCGGACTATGTGCTGGTGCATGAGAGCAAGAAGGATGAGTTTATCAGCAAGATAAAAGAGTCTATCACAAAGAGCTTCGGTGAAAACCCTCAGGCCAGCCCGGACCTGGCGCGCCTGATCAATAACAAGAACTACCTGCGCGTAAAAGGCCTGCTGGACGATGCCGTAAAGGCAGGTGCCAAAGTAGAAGTGGGTGGTCAAACTGCAGAATCTGAAAATTATATCGCCCCTACAGTACTCACCAATGTATCACTGGACTCAAAGGTGATGCAGGAAGAGATCTTTGGGCCGATACTGCCGGTGATCACCTACAAAAATATAGATGAGGCGCTGGCGCTGGTCAATAGCAAAGAGAAGCCCCTCTCCCTCTACATCTTCTCCTCCAGCAATAAGAACCAGAAATACATGCTGAGCCATACGACAGCCGGCGGTACTTGTATCAATGACAACGTGATCCATATTACCAATCCTTACCTGCCATTTGGCGGGGTGAGCAACTCAGGCATAGGTAAGTCTACAGGGCACTTTGGCTTCAAGGAATTTAGTAATGAGCGCGCGGTGCTGAAAGCCCTGCACAGCGGCTCGGTGTCTACGCCACTATGGTTCCCCTATGGCAAGGTAGCCCAAACTGTCACTGAGTTTTTGATGAAGTATTTTTAAGTTTGCACAAAACCGTCCGCATCACACGATGAAAAAACTCATTATCTCTGGCGCAGCTGCGCTCGCACTGATGGCAGTACTAGTCATCCACTCCTGCAAGAAAGACGTCAGCGATGGCATAGTAGAGCCGATCACCATAGTGAAGCCGGACTCCCTGATCAAATATCAATATGCCGGCGGTACCCAGCAGATACAGATCCAGTTTACTACTGACCGCCCTATCAATAATGTGATCTGCAAATACCAGATAGACAGCTCCGGCAATGCTAACTTCAACTACACCTATCCTGATACGCTATTTGCCGTCAGGCTGGATAGCCCCAGCAGCCTTCTGAATAACAAGTATACCTGGACAGGCTCCTACCGCGTGCCGGACTCGCTGCTGCCACAGACTATCGTACGCTTTGATGTCAAGATGAAAGCCAGCGGAAACCCTAGCAACTCTGATACTGTACGCGAGGAGAAGCAGTTTAAGCTGATCGTGCAGTAGTGATGAATGGCATAGGCAGATTACCTGCGTATGATTACATTTGCTATGCAATCTAAGCTGCCATGAATCTCCACTACGAGCGCCACAACTATTCCAAAGCCGAGCTCACAGAAGACACTATCGCTGCTGATCCATTTTCACAGTTTGAAATCTGGTACCAGGATGCTAAAGCATCTGTGATAAAGGAGGCCAATGCTATGGTGATCGCGACAGCCACTCCTGATGGCAAGCCATCTGCACGCATCGTACTCCTCAAGGAATTCAGCAAGGAGGGTTTCGTATTCTTTACCAACTATGACAGCCGCAAGGGCCAGGAGATCCGGGAGAACCCGCAGGGACAGATATTATTCTTCTGGGATATACTGGAGCGCCAGGTACGTATAGAGGGCCGGCTGGAGCATATCTCGTCGGAGCGCTCTGATGAGTATTTTGACTCACGGCCTATAGAGAGCCGCTACGGCGCTATAGCCTCCCCGCAGAGTGCTGTGGTACCATCCCGCACTTATCTCGAGGAGCAGCTGGCAGAGGCACATTCACAGCCCCCGGTACGCCCCGGCCACTGGGGCGGCTATGTACTCGTGCCGGACTACTTTGAGTTCTGGCAGGGAAGGCCATCGCGTATGCATGACCGTATCTTCTATCGCAGGCACGATAGCCAGTGGACCACAGGCCGCCTGGCGCCGTGATATATAAAAACAAAAAGCGCAGGAACAATGTCTCTGCGCTTTTTATATTCTTAGAGTATCCGGAGAATTACTCTTCAGCTTTCTTAGCAGGAGCCTTGCGAGGCGGAGCCTTCTTTGCGGTCACCTCCTTGTCAGCAGCCTTCTTTGCCGGCTTTGCAGCCTTCGCAGCAGCCTTAGGGGCTACAGCAGCAGCCTCCTTCTGAGGCCTTGAGTTGCCATATGACCCCTTGAACCTTTTTCCTTTTGCAGTACGTTTATCTCCTCTGCCCATTTGTCTTGTCGTTTTGAGTGATTGAATTTTGGAATAGCTGCAAATATATCAAATACTACTGAATCATCATGGCTCATCAGGATTATCTCCCGCGCTGCCACTACATAAAAAAAGAAATCCCCTCCGTATATGGAGGGGATTTCCCGATAGATCTGGTAGACAATATTACTTGTTTACTCTCTTAGCGAGCTCAGCGCCAGCCTTGAACTTAGCTACCTTTTTAGCCTTGATCTTGATCTCTTTGCCGGTGCGTGGGTTACGGCCTGTACGTGCAGCGCGCTTAGCTACTGAGAAAGTACCGAAGCCAACGAGGGTTACCTTGTTGCCTTTAGCCAGTGTAGATTCTACTGCGCCGATCACAGCGTCCAGAGCATCTGCAGCCTGACCCTTAGTGATCTTCGCGTCTTTCGCGATCTTGTCTACGAGTTCTCCCTTATTCATTGTGTTTTTGTTTATAGGGGTTATGAATTGATTAACGCTGACGAAAGTATAAGGATGCCCTTCACTTTCAAAGCGCCTCTGCCTCTGCTGCTGTGCATAAGTGCGCCCTGTATCCCGCACTATCACAAGGTTTTAGCGTAAATATTTGATTTTCAGCATTATGCGCTGAAACCCTTGCTATCATTGCCTTTCAGGGCCTGTTGATATTTCATATTTTCCGCCATATGACTCATTCGTTTTGATAAATGCTTTGCTATCACTAGCTTTCATCATCAATAAACTCTTTTGCCATGCGTCATCTTATGCTTGTCATCTTTGCTTCGTTTCTGATACACGCCACGGGTTGCAATCACAATAAGATACCATGCCCTACCTATGCCGACTCTACTCCGGAAAAAAAGAAAAAGGGGAAACCCGGCTCGCAGCAACCTGAGCTGCCTAAATCATACAAAGCCAAGAGCGGCGTACTACCCTCGGATGGTGGCGGCAAGCGAACCAAAGTACCGCGCTAGTTTTAGCTGATCTTGCTCCAGGTAGTATCTTTCGCTTCCGTTTCGAGATAAGTTCTGAGTCGTTGATTTTCCGGTTTGATCAGGTCAGGATCAGTATCTATGAGTGTGAATGCCTCCTGACGCGCGGCATCCAGTATATGTACATCTTCGGAGAGGTCTGCTATGCGCAGGTTGACGGCGCCACTCTGACGGGTGCCATCCAGATCACCGGGACCGCGCAGCTTTAGATCTTCTTCTGCTATGATAAAGCCATCGTTAGTCGCGCATAGCACTTCTACCCTTTTCTTGGAGACAGGATTTAATTTGGCTCCGGTCATCAATATGCAATAAGACTGTGAAGCGCCGCGCCCCACACGACCACGCAGCTGATGCAGCTGTGACAGGCCAAAGCGTTCTGTATTTTCTATCACCATCACACTGGCATTAGGCACATTGACACCCACCTCTATCACAGTCGTAGCGATCATGATCTGTGTCTCGCCCTTCACAAAGCGCTGCATCTCGTAGTCTTTGTCCTGTGGCTTCATCTTGCCGTGGACGATACTGATCTGGTAGTTTGGCTTTGGGAAGGCGCGTGATAAACTCTCATAGCCATCCATGAGATTCTTGAGATCAGACTCCTCAGAGTCTTCAATCATCGGGTAGACAAAGTAGATCTGTCTGCCCTCCGCTATCTGCTCCCGCACAAATCCAAATACGCGCAGCCTGTCGCTATCGGTGCGATGCACGGTGCGGATCGCCTTGCGTCCCGGAGGCAGTTCATCTATCACTGACACATCGAGGTCGCCGTATACAGTCATGGCGAGTGTACGCGGGATAGGCGTAGCAGTCATGACCAGCACATGCGGCGGTTTTACGTTCTTTGCCCAGAGCTTGGAGCGCTGCTCCACACCGAAGCGATGCTGCTCATCTATCACCACCATGCCGAGATTTTTAAACTCGACAGTAGGCTCTATCAGCGCATGCGTACCGATCACGATATGGATGTTCCCCTCCTTCAGGTTATTGAGGATATAGTTGCGCGTTTTACCTTTTACACTTCCTGTGAGCAGGACCACCTCCAGTCCTAGTCCTTTCACCAGTGGCTCGATACTCGCATAGTGCTGCTGTGCCAATATCTCTGTAGGCGCCATGAGGCAGGCTTGAAAGCCATTGTCTATAGCCATCAGCATGGTGAGCAGTGCGACGATCGTTTTGCCGCTACCGACATCACCCTGCAGCAGGCGGTTCATCTGCTTTCCTGAGAGGGTATCCTTGCGGATATCGCGCAGCACGCGCTTCTGTGCGTCCGTCAGTGAGAAGGGCAGCTTCTCTTTATAGAACTTATCAAAGTAGTGATCGATCTTCTCCAGCACAAAGCCGCGTACTGTATTGCTGCGGTTGGCTTTCAACTTCATCACCTTCAGTTGTATCTGAAACAACTCATCAAACTTGATACGAAACTGTGCATCTGCCAAAGCGTGTTCATTCCTTGGGAAGTGAATATTGCGCATGGCTTCATAGCGTGCCATGAGCTTTTGCCTGGATAGCACTGCCTCCGGCAGGTACTCTGGTATATCGCGCTCGCCAGCCTGCTCTACCATCTTGTGTGTCATCTTCTGGATGGCTCTAGAGTCTATGAATTTCTTCTTAGCCTTCTCAGTGGTGGGGTAAACAGGCTGCAAGCCTGGTGCTGCGTCCTTCTTATACTCACCGGCCAGCTCCATCTCGGGATGCGGGATATTGTAATCGCCGTTGAAGTAATTGGGTTTGCCAAAGAGGATGTACTCTGTATTCAGTTTCAGGATGCGCTCGATCCAGTTCGCCCCCTGAAACCAGACGAGCTGTATCTCACCTGTGCCATCTACAAAGCGCGCGACCAACCTCCTGCCGCGGCCCGTGCCGACCATATCAAAGTAGGTGATCCGCCCCTTCAGCTGAATATACTGCGTATTGAAATTGATCTCGCGTATCTCATGTATGACCGATCGGTCTACATAGCGGAAGGGATAGTAATACAGCAGGTCGCGGAAGGTCGCGATCTCAAACTCCTTGCGCATGACCTCGCCCTTAGACGGGCCTACGCCTTTAAGGTATTCTATGGGAGTATTGAGGAAAGAGGACATCAGTCAAAAGTAAAAAATACTGGATAGACCTAAATTAAAACAGCCTCCATACGGAGGCTGTTTCGAAGTATTCTGTTCACATTACTTTATGCGTGTGCCGCAGCAGCTTTAGCGCGGATGATATTCAGGGCGCCACCGGCCTTGAACCATTCGATCTGCTGCTCGTTGTAGGTGTGATTTACCTGTATCTCGTCCTTGCTGCCGTCTTTGTGGTTCAGCACCACAGTGAGCGGCTTGCCCGGAGCGAAAGAGGTCAGGCCCAGGATATCGATGCTGTCATCTTCCTGTACCTTGTTGTAGTCATTCTTATCAGCGAAAGTCAGGCCGAGCATACCCTGCTTCTTCAGGTTAGTCTCGTGGATACGTGCGAAAGACTTCACGAGGATAGCGCGGACACCGAGGTGGCGTGGCTCCATCGCCGCGTGCTCGCGAGATGAACCTTCACCATAGTTCTCATCACCTACTACTATAGAGCCGAGGCCGGCAGCCTTGTAGGCGCGCTGTACCTTTGGCACTTCGTCATAGGCGCCGGTCATTTCGTTCTTCACAGAGTTTGTTTTCTCGTTAAAGAAGTTGGTAGCGCCGATGAGCATGTTGTTAGAGATATTATCCAGGTGGCCACGGTATTTCAGCCATGGACCGGCCATAGAGATATGGTCAGTAGTACACTTGCCCTTGGCCTTGATCAGGAGCTTGAGGCCCTTGATATCCGTACCCTCCCACGGAGCGAAAGAGTAGAGCAACTGCAGACGGTCAGACTCTGGGTTGACCACTACATTGATACCGCTGCCATCAGCAGCCGGCGCCTGGTAGCCCGGATCATCTACGGCGAAGCCCTTGGTAGGCAGTTCGTAGCCGGATGGCGGATCGAGTTTCACGGTCTCACCATTCTCATTCACCAGTGTATCGGTGAGCGGGTTGAAGGTCAGGTCGCCGGCGATAGCCAGCGCTGTGGTCAGCTCCGGAGAAGCTACGAATGCATACGTATTAGGGTTGCCATCCTGACGGGCAGCAAAGTTACGGTTGAAAGAGTGGACGATGGTGTTCTTCTCTTTCTTGTCAGCGCCTGCGCGTGCCCACATACCGATGCACGGGCCGCATGCGTTAGCATATACCTCTGCGCCTATCTTATTGAAAGTATTGATGAAGCCATCGCGGTCTATAGTGAAGCGGATCTGCTCAGAACCAGGCGTGATGCTGAACTCAGCCTTTGCCTTCAGGTTCTTGTCAGCTACCTGCTGCGCCAGTGACACCGCGCGGGAGATATCTTCATATGATGAGTTAGTACAGCTACCGATCAGGCCGACTTGTACCTTGGTAGGCCAGCCGTTTGCAGCAGCAGCTTCCTTCATCTTAGAGATAGGCGTAGCGAGATCCGGTGTGAATGGACCATTGATGTATGGCTCCAGTTCGTCCAGGTTGATCTCGATCAGCTCGTCAAAGTATTTAGCGGGATCTGCGTATACCTCTGGATCAGCGTTCAGGTGTTCTTTCACGCCATTAGCCAGATCAGCCACATCGGCGCGGCCTGTGGCGCGCAGGTAGCGCTCCATGCTCTCGTCATAGCCGAATGTAGATGTAGTAGCGCCGATCTCAGCACCCATGTTGCAGATAGTACCCTTGCCGGTACAGCTCAGAGATACCGCACCATCACCGAAATACTCTACGATAGCGCCAGTACCACCCTTTACAGTGAGGATACCAGCCACTTTCAGGATCACGTCCTTGGCAGATGCCCAGCCATTCAGTTTGCCGGTCAGCTTTACGCCGATCAGCTTAGGCCACTTGAGCTCCCACGGCAGGCCTGCCATCACGTCTACCGCGTCAGCGCCACCTACACCGATAGCCACCATACCGAGGCCGCCGGCGTTCACCGTGTGAGAGTCCGTACCGATCATCATACCGCCTGGGAATGCATAATTCTCCAGTACGATCTGGTGGATGATACCAGCACCCGGTTTCCAGAAACCGATGCCATATTTATTAGATACAGATGCGAGGAAGTCATACACTTCTTTGTTGCCTGAGTTGGCTACCTCGAGGTCAGCTTTGGAGCCTACCTTGGCAGTGATCAGGTGGTCACAGTGTACCGTAGACGGCACCGCAGCCTTCTTACGGCCGGCAGTCATAAACTGGAGCAGCGCCATCTGAGCCGTGGCATCCTGCATGGCCACGCGGTCCGGTGCGAAGTCTACGTATGATTTGGTACGCTCAAAAACGACAGGCTTTTGATCGCTGTGCAGGTGAGAGTAAAGTATCTTTTCTGTGAGGGTAAGCGGCTTGCCGGTGAGTGCACGGGCGGCCTGAACCTTGGCAGGAAGTGCTTCATACACTTTCCTGATCATTTCTATGTCAAATGCCATGACTTGTGATTTGTGAGTTTACGATTGAAAAACTGATTAAGATAATGCGAATATATATCCTTTTACGATGAGGACGGGACGAAGTGCCGGATATTTGAAGATTGTTAGCGTTTTTTCTCTGATAGCGAAAATTCGCTCAAATGAATTAAAGGCGTTTATATTGATCCTAAGCCAGAATGGTAGCTACCAGGCGGCGGGCGCCACCCGATTCCCTAAACTCGCAGAGGTAGATGCCCTGCCAGGTGCCCAGATTGAGTTTATGATTGGAGATAGGTATCGACACAGAGGAACCGGCCAGCACAGACTTGACGTGGGCGGGCATATCGTCTGGACCTTCGTCGTTATGTGTGTAGTATTGTTCACCCTCCACTACTATCCGTTTAAAGGCTGTCTCAAAATCGACGCGCACAGATGGATCAGCATTCTCATTTATGGCCAGTGCGGCAGAGGTATGTTTGATAAAGAGCTGCAGCAGGCCCGTCTCCGGCAGAGGAGGCAGGTTGCGCTCTACCAGATCTGTGATCAGGTGAAAACCGCGCTTGTGCGCAGGGATACTGAGTTCCATCTGGTGTACCATAGCAGTCCTTTTTCGCTGCTAAGATAGCATTTAGTCCCTCAGCTTTGCCAGCCTATAGCATTCCTTGCTGCCCGCAGAAACGAGTATCCCGGAAAGTAACAGGGGTAGTCGTTATGAGATTTGGGTGGGGTATCCATTAGTCTCCGAAACTCTTCCTGAGACAGATTCAATTTATCCAACACTCTATGCATGTCCGTGGCCAGTGCCTCTGGTGAGATGATCTCCGCAGCGAGCGCGCTTAGCGCCTCCCCACGTGATAGCTGGCCGGACTGGATCAGGTTGGACAGATGTGCCTTTCTCTTGTCTATACCAAATTTAACCGGTAGTATATAGGTCTGATATAACCTTGTGAAAAGTGATTCGAAATGCTTACCACCCGGATGCTGCCAGTTGAACTCCTTCTGCAAGACCTGAATGGCAGCTTCTTTATTGTAAGGCACCAGATTCAATAGTGGTATAATGCGGATCCCGAGTAGCTTTTCGAAATATTTTTTGCGTATAAACCCAAGTTTAGGAAAGGTCTTCATAGGCAGGGTTCCAAACCTGCGGTGTATAGAGATAATGTGATATAGGTCGTTTTTATTATGGACCCAACATGCCGGCATTGTACCTTCCGTTTTGAAATTTTCTCCGGTAAATATCCATTTGACTCTATGTTTAGCCGCTGCATGGAAAAGGGTAGCGATATTGACGTGGTCTGATACGATCTCTATATCGATGACCGAGGCCCTCAGGACCGACACCTGCACATCTCTGAACTCCGGCCAGTCTATTTTATAATTATAGACATCAAAATGAAGTTTCTCTGCCAGCTGCCGGATATTATGTACGCCACTGCCTTCGTCCCAGCCATTGTCACAATGTACCATCAGCACCTTGAGTCCTGCCTTGTGCAGCAGATAGGCAGAGTAGCTACTGTCAGAGCCGCCGCTGACTCCCAGGATGCAATCATATTGGCCACGGTGTCCTCGCCTGATGTGGGAGATGAGCTCGTGCAATCTTCGGCTATCGGGATCCTCATGAAGTTGCTTAGAGAGTACGGTGTCATAGTGATGGCAGTAGTTGCATACACCCTCTTCATCAAAGGTGATCTCGCTGTTTGAGACTGTGTCCATGACGCACTTCGTGCACACCCGCGTATCTACGTTTCCAGGGGTCATATATTGGATTTGGCATGATAAACGAGGTGGATATTTTCATATTGCATGAGCATTGACATATTTTTTTGGAAGACCGGGGGTTAATGTGCTCTCGTTAAAAAACACCACATTTGTGGTGTATGAATCTAACAGAGAATATACGCCTGGCTATCCGTGCCATCATGGGCAATAAACTTCGTACAGCCCTGACGCTAATGATCATCATCTTTGGTATCATGGCGCTCATAGGCATTCTCACCGCTACGCAGGGGATCAATCAGTCGGTGATGAGCTTTAGCTCAGAGATGGGATCCAATACTTTCAGCATCAAAAATGAAGGTCAGACACGGCACCGCAGGCGCCGTAAGGCCATGGTGGCCAATCCTCCCATTACCCTGCTACAGAGCCAGGAGTTTAAAAAGAACTATAAGTATCCGGCCACTGTCACGCTCTCTACGGATGCCGATGGAGCTGCCGTGATCAAATACGAATCACAGAAAACCAATCCCAACGTACGCATCATGGGTGTGGATGACGACTACCTGAAAGTAGGGGGATGGAGCATTCAGTCGGGCCGTAATATGTCTAAGTCAGAAATAGAAAACGGGCAAAATGTGATCCTGCTGGGTAAGGATGTAGTTGGCAAAATCTTCCCGCCTCGGGAGGAGGCCGTAGGCAAGATGGTGAATATCGGCAGCAGCAAATACCGGGTAATAGGTCTGCTCGCCCCAAAAGGTGCCAGCCAGGTGAGCAACGACAATATGGCCATGATACCACTAATGACAGCCAAGCGCAATTTTGGGGATGACGCGACATCTTATAACATCAGTGTGATGGTGGCCAATACTACAGAGCTCAACCAGGCTGCAGATGAAGCAGAAGGAGTCTTTCGCACAGTACGCAAAGTACGCGCAGGAGAGGATCCTAACTTTGAAATCTCGAAAAGTGATAAGATGGCTGAGCAAAATCTGGATGTACTAGGCAATATAAGCATCGCCACAGTCGTCATAGGCATACTCACCCTGATAGGCGCGGGCATAGGCCTGATGAATATAATGCTGGTAAGTGTCAACGAGCGGACACGGGAAATAGGAGTAAGCAAAGCGCTCGGAGCGACAAAGCAGGTTATCCGCATCCAGTTTCTCACTGAGTCTACCACCATATGCATGATAGGCGGCGTGATAGGCATCATCATGGGCGTGCTGATGGGTAATCTGGTAGTACTCGCCCTGCATACATCCTTTGTGATGCCGTGGATGTGGATTTTACTGGGGCTTACGTTCACCTTTGTCATCGGTATGGCTGCGGGCATTTATCCCGCTATCCTGGCATCTAACCTCGATCCGGTAGAGGCCCTGCGCTACGAATAGTGACCTCCCGCTCTCTTATCTTGCCATGATTCTAGTATATTGGAAGTAGCATACAGATCACTATTGCATTTCATCAGCAAATACCACCTGCCTCTCGCGCTGCTCATCGCACTGCTATCTTTTTTCACAGCTGTAGGATACAATGAGGCCAATATCCATGTCCTAAAACAGGTGGAGTGTACAGAGCATACTACCAAAACTGACACCACCTGGGGATGGGTGGCTACAGTAGACGATGCAGCCTACATCCGCCCTGCAGAAAACTACTATCATCACCATGTCTGGCGGGACAATAATCCGGGCCGCCAGGCTTACTTCCTGCGCACACCGGGCTATGGCCTTTTCAGGTATGCGCTGATGAAAATCTGGGGCTATGATGCGGCACAGCGGTACTTCAGGTATATGCAGGTTCTGCTTTTTGCTATTTCTACTTTGCTGCTATACCGTGTCGGGATGATGCAGGGTCTCTCTGCAGGGTGGGCGCTGGCGGCCGAGATCATATATGGCCTGAGTCCTTTTGCTATAGGCTTTTTATACTATAGCCTGACCGAAGGCATCACGCCGGCGCTGATGATCGCCTATATATTTCTGTTATTGCTGGCGTACCGTAGGCGGGGGCCGTTTTTTTACCTGCTGGCCGCTGTACTGATGAGCTATATCGGCCTGGTCAGGCCGGTGCTGCTGATCTTTGCGGTGGCTTTGCCAGTCATGGCATGGTGGTCTACTCAGAACCGGCCCATACTGCGGAGAAGCGCTTTTGCGCTACTCAATATCGTGATCATAGCGCTGCCGCTCACCATGTGGGCCTACCGCAGCTACCGGATAGCCGGAGAGTGGGTAGGCATCTATCCCATCTACTATGTGGAGAATAACTCTCAGTTTCGCCCTACACACCAGGCTATCTGGCGCTTTGTCAGCAGCTTTGGGATGGAGGGGCGTACTTTTCATGAATCTATGGTGCCGCTCTGGCAGGCCACTATGCATGGCGATACTACAGAAGCGCATATCGATAGTGTCCTTATGACCATTCCGCGTGTGGTGCAGCGTGACCTGGGCGAGGCAGATCTGCGCAAGGCCTATCACCTGTACAGGGCGTCTATCGTTTATCAGCGGGATCATTATCCCCGGGGAACTGCCATGCCTGATACTATTTCGCTCATAGAGCGGGAGGTGATCAGTATTTTTGATCACTACACGGTACAGGTACGTAGTACCCATCCGCTGTGGTGCCATGTACTCGTTCCGCTCAAGGTATTTAAGGTCGCCACTGTCCACTCAAATCTGTCTCTCTGGATATTTCAGCACACCTGGCGGGACATCTGGTGGATGGAGGGACTACGCCTGATCTTTCTATTGCTGCATGTGGCATGCTGTCTTTCTTTCCTATATTTTCTCATCAGGGGAGAAAGGACAGCCAGGTTGATCTTCGGGTGGCTCATAGGCGCCTATTTCTTTTACCTGTGTTACTTCTTTCGCGGGCTGGAGGAGCGGTACACCTTGCCATTGCTACCATTGATGCTGTTAGCCTTTATGGCAACCTTGCAAAACTTTGCCGCCTATGCGGTCAAGACTTTTAACAAAAAAGTACCTGCCGTACAGTGAAAAACAACCCGTGTATCGCGCTCAGTTATTACTTTTAGCAGCTTAACAAAAACCCCTCTTCTATAGATGAAAAGACTACTTACGCTCTTGTCTTTGTTCCTATGTACTTATGCTGCTCAAGCACAGATCACTTTTTTGTCTACAGACATTGCCACCGCTCCATGGACCAATGTGATGCAAAAAGATACTCAGACCGGTGCTGTAAACTTTGGCAACCGTGGTGCCAATCAGGTGTATGACTTTCATACGCTCCAGAACCATGTGCCTGACACGCTCTTCTATGAGACTCCCACCAGCACCCAGCTATCATCTGTACCGGGAGCTACGCTGGCGCTGACCGGAGATCACAATACGTATATCTTTGCCAAGAATCAAACCGCTCTTTACTCTTACGTAGGGGGCCAGGCTGTCTACAATGGTACAACGCTGCTGACACCATTCAGTCCGATAGATACAGGGTATAAGTTTACGACTGCGTACGGACAGCATTTTGGCGGCACCTATGGTTTCACTACTTCACGCCCTGGCAGTGACTTCGGCCAGCCATCGATCTATATGGTCCGTATTACCAATACGACCACCTACACTGATACGATAGATGGATGGGGCAAAGTGATCACCCCACTCGGTACTTATGATTGCCTTCGTCAGCACCGCGTGGAGCATAGCAGTACACTACTGGAGTATAGCCTTTGCAGCATCTGCGGATACAGCAATGTGCCTACATCATCTACACTTCCAGCTAATCCTATAGTGAGCAATACCAATACCTATTACTATCTGACCAAAGAGGCGCATGGCTCTGTGATCAGCTTCACAAATGATGCGAATGGCAATCCAAAGACGGCGAGCTGGAGCAAAACACCTCCTACACCTGTCGCCAATTTTGGTTATACGACAGGTGCCTCGGGCAGCGTGGCATTTCACGATAGCACCACAGGTACGCCTGTGACCTACTCATGGAACTATGGTGACAATACCACTAATGGTACTGCTGCCAGCCCTACGCATAGCTATGCTGCCAATGGCACTTACTACGTATGCCTGACCGTGACAAATGTGAGCGGCACCAGCACGCACTGCGATAGCGTGCATATTACCAATATCGTAGCTGCTACCACTCCACCTACAGCGGGCAACGATACAGCAAGCCTCCTCCAGCCGGGTACCGTGACCATCAATGTACTGGCTAATGACGTGAACCACAACGCCGGCGACACGCTGTGCATCAATAGCATTATCGGTGCTACTACAGGCTGGGCTACCGTCTCCGGCTGCAATAACATCGTCTACCATCCGCTGGATAGCAACTACTTTGGTTTGGATACATTCTATTATAAAGTCTGCGATATCCACGTACCTACCCTGTGCGATACGGGCATGGTAGTGGTCAATGTGACCGTGCCGGTAGTGATACAGCAGCCAGTGATTCATTATACAGTGACTCCATACAACTGTGGCTTCATGCTGACGGACCAAAGCACCAATGCAGATTCTACACGTTATGAAATAACCACTCATCTTATGCAGGTAGGCGCTATAGATACGGTCGTGAAGAATCCTTCTGCCTTTACCCTAAGGTCAGTGACATCCGAAGCTGTTCTCTGCATAACGGCATATGGTCAGGGAGGAGTCATTTCGCGTTGTGATACGATCACTGTAGTTTGCTCCGGTATAAACGAGATATCAGCCTCACAATTCAGCATTTATCCAAACCCTGCTACAGAGCATATACTCCTAGACCTGTCTCATATAGACCAAAACACTATGAGCGAAATAGGAGCTGTAGAGGTCTACGACATCCTGGGCGAAAGGCTGAAAACTCTAGCGGTCAAGAATAGCAATGAGATAATAGTATCTGACCTCAGCTCAGGCATCTACATGATAGGCCTGCGTGATACGAAAGGCAACAAGCGTATTCTCGGCAAGTTTGAAGTGATGCACTAATACAGTCCGATAAAATATACAAGCAGCCCTTTGTGCCATGCGCAGAGGGCTTTTTTTATATCCATTATTCGTATCTTAGTCAAAGAAAATCTGCCACTTGAGAAAACTATATGTACTGCTTTTATTGGTCTTTTGTATAGCCACCGCATATGGTCAGCGTCCTCCGCGACCGCTCAATGACTCCTATACTATCACCCGGCTAGACTCGGTAGGCCTTACACCACTGTCTAATGATAGCAACTTCGTAGCCGGTGATACAGTATGCCTGACCCAGGTATACGGAGGCCATGGCTGGGCTAGTGTGGCTGACTGCAAGCATGTGAGCTATCAGCAGACCGATCGTGGTTTCTATGGCAGAGATACTTTCTTCTATGTCTCCTGCTACTCACACCTGCAGCCTACGCTCTGTGATACAGGGCGTGTCTTCATGACCATCCGCCCCCGAGCCAATAATGATACCATCCTGCTCATGCAGTATGACTCTCTATGGCTGAGGCTGATGGATAATGACTCCAATAAAGTAGTGGGAGACTCGCTCTGCCTCAGCAGCCTGCTCCGTACTACTACCTCCCGTGCGGGCTGGTCGGTACTGAGGGGATGTGACTCTGTGAAATACAAGACGCTCAATGCCGGATACTGGGGGCTTGATACTTTTCGCTATAAGGCGTGCAGCCGCAAGATCCCTACACTATGTGATACCGGCGTCGTGATCGTGAACCTGTATTTCCCGCCTAAGGTATTTGACGACTCGGCCACCCTGACCCAACCCGATACAGTATCTGTACGGCTGCAGGCCAATGACAGCGCTTATATCGTCACAGATAGTATTTGCGTCACATCTCTATATGGGCCTGCAGCAGCATGGGCTACGCTATATGGCTGTGATTCGCTTACCTTTCACCCTACAGATTTTCACAATAGCGGAGATGATACCCTCTACTACGTATCCTGCTACACTACGCTACCGGATAAATGTGATACCGCGAGCCTGATCGTCAAAGTGACGTTGCCGCTGCCGGGAGTAGACTTCACCTATGAGGAATCTGCGCACTGCCTCACTACTGCGCAGGATGCCTCCGTGCTATCAGATTCTGTACACTGGGAGGTGACCTATATCAGTGGTAACGGTACCGATACCACCTGGGGCAATACCAATCTGATCACGATACAGGCCACCCCTGATTCTGCCTTTCAGGCAGAGGTGTGTCTGACCGCATACAATCCATCGGGAGATACGACCATCTGTTATACTTTCTGGATAGAGTGTATAGGATCAGGTGTGCATGACCTGGATATCACGGCTGTACGCGTCTATCCCAATCCCGCCAGTGATGCGGTCAATATAGACCTCTCGCAAGCCGGGGCGGCCCTGTCGTCTCTGGCCACAGTAGAGGTTTCTGACCTTACGGGCCGGATACTGAAGAGAGAGGTGGCTAAAGAGACCATACACCTGTCAGTCAGCGATCTGGGCAGTGGCCTCTATCTGCTGGGATGTACAGACCAGACCGGCGCCAGCCGCGGCATAGCCAAGCTACAAGTGATACATTAAGTGCTTAGCGATTTACGCCAAACTTGAATCCGATCGTCGCCACGATCATATTACTGCGGAAATTATTGAATACTCCCGGCTCCTGAGTGCCTGATGCATCAGTATATGAATACGGTGTATAGTAGTCTTTGTACTGGGTATGAACGTAAGCCAGATCTGCAAAGAACCTGCTGCCACGGTATCCTATGCCCGCAGTATAGTTGTAGCGGCCGGCGTCATAGCCGGGTACGGCTACACCACTCCTGAATGGTGACTGGCTCCAGGCAAAACCCGCGCGCAGGCGCAAGGTCTTGTAGGCAAACTCGGCCCCGGCGCGCACGGTAGAGGCCAACCTGTACTTGGCAGAGATATTCAGGTTCTCCAGGTCAGAGTATTGCCTGTCGCTACCATCAAAACGATAGCGGGTATGGCTGTAGTCATTCATCTCATAGTCTACTGATATAAAGCCCCACTGCTTCAGATAGAAGCTGGCGCCAAAGGTGGCGTTGAGCGGATTGCTATAGGAGAAACGGTATACAGACCCTGTATCGGCATAGAGGGTGGGCATCGCACCGATATTACTCTGCATACTGCCCTCTGTATTTTCATTGAGGCGGAAGTAGGATGGCGTCTGCACAGAGCCTCCGAACCGTACCCAGGCTGCAGGTTTTACGATGATACCAAACTTGCCATTCACACCTACACCACTGAGGGTATAGTCATAAGTGCTGGTATAGGATGAATCTCCGGTGCCATTGCGCTCGAAGAAACTGGCATTGCGTGAGTAGGACATATAGGGTACACCCAGCCCAAAACCCAGGTATACAGTATTATCTACATTGAAGCCCAGAGTAAGATTGATATCATTCAGTGACCCCTTGGTGGTCACAGTGCCTACCTGAGTGACAGGTAGTGGAATGCGGGATGAGAGCCGGTTATAATTGGTATCTGTCCAGTCACTCACGTATGTCTGATAGGCCTCTACTGATGGTATATCAAAGTTGTCCAGATTGATATTGTAAGGGTTTGTATTCAGATTATTGGTCAGTGCCTGCGCATAGGAGTTTTGAGTATTGACGGCATATATCTTATCAGATCTGTTGAAGTCAGCTACTTTCTGAAAACCTATACCTACTACTACACGGCTCAGTTTGTTTGGATTGTTGAAACTCATGCCCTGAGTGCGTGACAGATCCCTGGTAGCAAAAACCAATCCCGCCTGGCTTAGCAGTCCTTTAGAGAAGCTCTGATCAGTGTTATTACCCAGATAGCTGGATGAAGTAGTACCCCACAGGGCACCACCGCTGATAGCAAACTCATGAGAACGGTAGAGGGCGATACCTGCCGGGTTTTGCAGTATGGCAGACTGGTCGGCGCCTACGCTGCTGAAAGCTCCTCCGGCACCCAATGAGCGGGCCGTACCTGTCAGGTCCGGGCGCATCATTTTAAAGGCATCGTTTTCGTAGGTCTGTGCCCGGCTCATAGCAGCGATAGAGAGCAGGCCGGTCAGGATGAATACTTTTGTCATGATACACTGTTTGATATTTCACTAGATGGCGGGACCCTGATCACCTGGATGATTCCTGATCCCGCCAACACTATTTTGCTATTACCTGTAGAAAAAAGTTTAGCGTCTGCCGCCGTGGCCACCACCACCGCTGAAACCACCGCCACCATGACCACCACCGCCAAAGCCGCCACCGCCACTGAAACCACCACGGCTGCCACCACCACTGAAACCGCCTCCATTGCTAAAACCGCGATTGCCGCCGCTGAAACCGCCGCCATTGCTAAATCCACCACGGTTACCACCGTCAAAAGAACGTGGCTGTGCATTCATGCGAGGTTGAGACTGCTGATAGCCTCTTGATTCAAAATTACCACGCGATTGCTGTTGATTATTATTGAACTGGCGGTTCTCATTTTGGTAGCCGCGATCTATCTGGCGGCCTTGATCCATACCCCGGTTATTATTATTCATAGACTGGCGGTCAAACTGCCTGTCATTACCGCGTTGTATGTTGTTATTCCTGTCTGCGCCGCGATTGATCTGCTGGTCATTGGCCCTGTTATATGGCTTATCATCCCTGCTGAAACTCTCCCTACCGCTACGATTTATATTGTTGTTCATAGACCGTCCACCGTTTGGTGAGGCGGTAGCTTCCTTGTGATAATTAGCCACAGCGCGATCTACGTTATGATAGGTAGTATTATTGCCCACAGTGGCGGTCCTGTGGCGGGGGCCGTAGTAGGTAGAGTGGCCGGCCCAGTTGCCATAGCCATAGTCGTAGAAACCATGATGATACCCGTAGCCATAGCCGTAACCGTAGCCATAGCCGAGACCATAACCATAGTATCCGGTATACCAGGGGCTATACCAGCCACCGTAGTAGCCCCCCCAGCCATAGCCGAGACCAAAGCCTCCATAGCCGTAGCCCATACCAAAACCATAGCCCATGCCGAAGCCGTAGCCATATCCCATGCCAAAGCCACCAGCGTAATATGGACTGTAAAAGCTGCTATAATACGGGCTATATCCGTAGCCAAAAGAAGAGTAGTAAGGCGAGCCCCAATAGTAGTACGGCGTATACCAGTCATCATAGTAGCTCATACTGTAGCCTGGGGTATAGTACCTCCTCAGGCGGCTGGTATAATTATAGCTGTCATCATCCCAGTATTCATCTCCGGAGTAGGCATCGCTGTAAGTGTTGCTATTGTAGGTGCCCCCATTATTATTGCTGTTGCTGCCGGTATTGCCATTGTAGCTCTGGCTGGAGGTAGAGCTGTTACTATAGCCATCGTTTTGATCAGTAGCCTGCTGCTGGCTATTGGTGCTATTATCCTGGCTATTGTACTGCTGCTGGTAGTCCTGGTTAGAGTTTCCACGGTTACTTTTGGCGTCATAGTAGACGTCATCACTCTGGGCAAAAACCCCTCCTGCACCGAGCAGGCTGAGTAGCAGGGTTACGAAAAATATTTTGCTGCGTGACATGATTCTTATTGTTGTAGTTGTATAGACAAAGTTACTCCACATTGGTTTAAAATCCTTGATTTTACTATATTGGCGGTATATTTAACAGAGCAAATGCTATACCATTCGATCGCTTTTTTAGTTGTCTTAACAACCATCATGTTATGGGTGCCGCGACCTCGTGTGTCATTTCAGCTCACGGCATCTGGCAGCCTCTCTGGCAGAAAATCCTGATGTACAGCCCGAAATGACGTTTTCTCTCTATTTTGCGCCACATTTCTCTAAAATTACCCCAATATCGTCGTGCGTATAACGCAGCATTGCGACATAAATTATAACCGCGTTAAAGAAACATAAAAGACAAAATGGCTAAAGAAATAACAAGCAGGCAGGAGGACTACTCCAAGTGGTATAATGACCTCGTACTTAAGAGCGGTATGGCCGACTACTCTCCTGTACGTGGCTGTATGGTGATCCGGCCTTATGGCTTTGGCATCTGGGAGCGGATGCAGGGTGCGCTGGATAAAATGTTTAAAGACACCGGCCACGTCAATGCATATTTCCCGTTGCTTATCCCTAAAAGCTTCCTCAGCAAGGAGGCCGCTCACGTAGAAGGTTTCGCCAAAGAATGCGCTGTAGTGACACACTACCGCCTCAAGAACGATCCCGACGGCAAAGGCGTAATAGTAGACCCAGAGGCGAAGCTCGAGGAGGAGCTGATCATACGTCCGACCTCAGAGACCATCATTTGGAATCAGTACAAGAACTGGATACAATCCTACCGTGACCTGCCACTGCTTATCAATCAGTGGGCAAACGTAATGCGCTGGGAAATGCGTACCCGTCTTTTCCTGCGTACAGCGGAGTTTCTCTGGCAGGAGGGCCACACGGCACACTCCACAGCTCAGGAGGCCATAGAGGAGACAGAGCGTATGCTGGAGGTGTATGCCAACTTTGCAGAAACCTACATGGCGCTGCCGGTGATCCGTGGCCGCAAGAGCCCTAATGAGCGTTTCGCTGGTGCGGTAGAAACCTACTGTATAGAGGCGATGATGCAGGATGGCCAGGCGCTACAGGCTGGCACGTCCCATTTCCTCGGTCAGAATTTTGCCAAGGCCTTTGATGTGCAGTTCCTGAATAAAGAAGGCAAACAAGAGCACGTATGGGCTACCTCATGGGGTGTCTCTACACGCCTCATCGGCGCGCTTATCATGGCGCATAGCGATGACGATGGCCTCGTACTGCCTCCGAAGCTGGCTCCACTGCAGGTAGTGATCGTACCGATCCACAAGGGTACTGAAGACCTCAATAAGATCTACGACAAAATGAAGCCACTGCTGGACGAGCTAAAGAAGCGCGGCATCTCGGCTAAGTTTGATGATGATGACCAGAAGCGTCCGGGCTTCAAGTTTGCAGAATACGAAATGCGCGGTGTGCCGGTGCGTCTGGCTATGGGTATGCGCGATTATGAGGGCAATACCGTAGAGGTAGCCCGCCGCGATACCAAGGAGAAAGGCACTGTATCTTTTGACGGCATCGCAGATCATATAGACAACCTGCTCAATGATATCCAGCAAAATATGTACAACAAGGCGCTGGCCTTCCGCGAGAGCCATATCCGCAAGGCCGACACTTGGGAGGAATTCCTGAAACTGATAGAGGAGCCCGGCTTCATCTCCGCTCACTGGGATGGCAGCTCTGAAACTGAGGAGAAGATCAAGGAACTGACAAAAGCTACGATCCGCTGTATCCCGTTAAATAATACACAGGAGGAGGGCAAGTGCATCTTCTCCGGTGCGCCATCCAAGGAGCGCGTGATCTTTGCGAGAGCATATTGATACTCCGATCTGATTCTATACAGGAGCCGCGCTAGCCGCGGCTCTTTTACTATATAATATGGAACGTAATCGACAATTTACTTTAGAGATGATAGATGTAATTTTGCAATTACCTAATGCGATTACAATTCGATTATCAAAGGAACTTAAAAGCCATAAAATCAATTCTGTTGAAACAGTTGTGGCTACTATTCATAAAAGGATCCATTCGAATCTCTTGTCAATAAGAAATTTATTGACTGACGAAAAAAATTTAAGTCCCATCTCGGCAAGTATAATTTTTCGAGCCGTTGCGTTGGATTATATGATTTTACTGTATCTGAACTACCGGCGTAAGGAGCTAGAAGGGGATTCTTATAAATGGAAGGGGGAATCCTCTGAAAAGTACAAGCAAGTAATTGATACATTACTCAAAGATCAACTAATTAGATACTATAAGGACGTCTATAAATTAATTGGGATTGAATTTAAAAACGAAAAAGAGTATGGAGATTGGTTCACCAAAGAATCATTAGCCGTGCCTAAAGAATTTAGAGACATAACTAAGGATTCCAAAGGATATAAGTTTTTAAGTCCATCCGAATTAATCGATTTTCTTAAAGCCAACTTACCTTCAGACGAGTTTAACAGCCATCTAAAAGGAATTTGGGTTTACTATTTACACTATTCTAAAATCGACCATTTCGGTTTAATAAGTATAATTCTAGAGAACAAGACTATGAACCACTTTTTAAAAGAAATAAGACGCGTATTACTATATTTTCATGATGCATTTTCCATCATCGGAGTTGACTTTATGCAGGTCGAAGCTTTTGCGGAGATGTGGAATTCAGCGAGCGAACAACTTACGCAAATGGAGGAGCCAGAGTGAATTTTAGATAGTTCCAATTTTGCCTGATTAACTTTCACTAAGTTTGCCCCCGTGCAAGACAACAGAGAGAAGAGCATCCTAAGGATACAGCAGATGGCTGTGGTCCTAGGAGTGTTTATCATGATGGTGAAGTTTGCGGCCTACTACTTCACGCACTCCAATACGATCCTCACTGATGCGCTGGAGGCTATCGTCAATATTGTGGCCGGAGCCTTTGCCCTCTACAGCCTCTTCCTCTCCGCTAAACCTAAAGACCTCGATCACCCCTATGGTCATGGCAAAATTGAATTTCTGTCAGCGGGATTTGAGGGTGTACTGATACTCATCGCATCTCTCCTGATCGTGTGGAAGGCGATATTGGGATTCGTACATCCGGAGCCTGTAGCTCATATGGAGATAGGCGCAGTGCTCATAGTCGTGACGGGGCTTGCCAATTTCGCTATCGGGCTCTACCTCGAGCGCAAAGCCAAGACGTATCGCTCGCTCATATTGGAGGCTGACGGTAAACATCTGCAGACCGATGGTTATATCTCACTAGGTATCCTGGCAGGTGTAGTGGTGATATGGCTCACAGACATGGCGGTGCTGGATAATGTTTTTGCAATACTGGCCGGCCTCTATGTTTCTATCACAGGTTACAAACTGGTACGCAAGTCTCTGCAGGGTATCATGGATGAGACAGACGCAGCTATCATCACTCCGATAGTAGCCGATCTCAATCAGCACCGCCGTGACCCGTGGATAGATGTACACAACCTCCGCGTGATACAGTATGGCAGTACCCTGCATATAGATTGTCATGTCACCATGCCCTGGTACTATACCCTGGAGCAGACCCATACCGAGATAGACGACGTAGCCGAACTGATCAATACGCACAGCGAGTATCCGGTAGAGGTTTTTATACATCCGGACCCATGCCTGCCTACCAGCTGCCCGTTATGCCTGATGAAAGACTGCAAAGTGCGCCAGCACCCGTTTGAGAAAAAAGTGGAATGGAATTTTGACAATGCGATCGTAAACAGGAAGCATCAGCTCCGTGAGATACATGGCATTTTTGAAAATAAAAGCTGACCTGATCAGATAGTATAGGATTGCCCCTCTATAGCCAACTCCGTAGCCGGGAATATCTCTCTGCACTCCGCCAGTAGTGGCGCCAGATCTTCGTACCGTGCTGAATAGTGGCCTATGATCAGCTTGCCGGCATTAGCTTTCAGGGCTATGGTCGCAGCATCTGATGTAGTAGAGTGCATCGTTTCGGCAGCTCTCTCTTTATGCATATTGACAAAAGTGGCCTCGTGGTAGAGCACGGTGACATCACGTATCTGATCGAGAAAAGATTCTGTATATACCGTATCTGTACAGAAGGCATAGCTTTTGGCAGGTGCCGGATCGGCAGTGATCTCAGCATTGGCCACTACCACACCATCCGGCCTCGCATAATCGGCGCCTAGTTTGATCCTGGCTAACTCATGCACCGGTATCTCGTGCTGTGCTATCCTCTCGGGCAGTATTTTCCGCTGGCCCGGCTTCTCGCGAAAGAGGTAGCCAGTGGTCGGTATCCTGTGCCGTAGTATGATGCTCTCTACAGTCAGCTGGCTATTCTCATAGACCACTTGTGGCCGGTCATCATTCACTACATGAAACTCTATGGGATAACGCAGCTGTGTCTGCGCATAGGTAAAGTGCGCACGTACGATCTCCTCGATACCTCTGGGACCATGTATATGCAGGGTATGCTCGCGGTAGTTGAGATTGAATGAGGTGATCAGGCCCATAAGGCCAAAGAAATGATCTCCGTGCAGGTGCGTGATAAATATATGGTCCAGGCGGCCGCGCTTGATATTATAGCGTGCCATCTGCATCTGGGTTCCCTCGCCGCAGTCCAGCAGGAAACCATCACCATTATAATTCAGAAAGTGGGAAGTGGGATGCCGGTCGTAGGCGGGTATGGCGCCATTGCTGCCCAGTATCGTGAGCTCAAAATGCATGCGCCTGTTTTTTTATCCTCTGAGGTCTCTGTCCAGCTCCTCCATCATCACAAAGTCTATAGACTCAGCCAGTGTAGGCACGATATTCAGTATAGACTCCAGCTGAGATATTTTGATCAGTTTCTGGATATGTGTATTGAGATTGGTCAGCACAAAAGTGCCTCCTGATTCTTTGCTGAGGCGATTGCCCACCAGCAGGGCGCTCAGGCCTGATGAATCGACAAACTGTACAGGAGAGAGGTCCAGGATGATATTCTTGAATCCTTCTGTATGCAGCATCACGAGCTCAGACTTCAGCAGCGGGGCGAAGTTGCTAAGCAGTTTCTCCTCATCTATTTTCAGTACACAGAACCGCTCTCTTTTGTCAATGGAAAATTTCATGGCTTGAGTTTATTGAGTGCTAATCTAGGCTTTGTGACGAAAAATAAATAAAAATCTCTATGAAATGTAATTAGCCTTGTTTTTTTAAGCAGGAGACGCCACCGGCTCATAGCGGGCAGATATATCCTCATCACTGCGAAAAAACCAACTAAAGAAGCCCGCCGGCCGTCTGTATCAAAAAAGCTCCGTATCCACGGGCTGCGGTTACATTTTGACGCTACGGTGACAGACCATCTATCTCAAAATGCTTACATTTATCTGAGGCAACACAATAAACCTGCCCGCTATGCGCCATATAGCTATTGACGCCGGCTCAAAGGAGGTTTAAATTATAAGGAAAATGCCCGGAGCGCGTTTAATAGGCAAAACCTTAGTATGAGGCGATATGCCAATAAAACACAAAATCCCGATTAGCCATTTTGGCAGGACTATATATTTGGTTTAGTATTTGAAATTAAGATAGAATGGAAGCAAAATTTTCACCGAAAGTCAAGGAGGTCATCTCCTACAGCCGCGAGGAGGCCCTCAGGCTCGGTCATGACTTTATAGGCATAGAGCACCTGCTGCTCGGCCTGATACGCGAGGGAGAGGGACTCGCCATCAAAACCCTAAAATCACTACAGGTAGACCCTGTGATGCTGCGCAAACTGGTAGAAGACTCGATCAAGGATAAAGTATCTAAGACCGTGTACAATCCCAACTCCCTGCCGCTCACCAAGCAGGCCGAAAAAGTCCTGAAGATCACTGTGCTCGAGGCCAAGGTCATGAAAAGCGATGTGATAGGCACGGAGCACCTCATGCTCTCTATCCTCAAAAACAAAGACAACATCGTGACCCAGATACTGGCACAGCATGATGTGGACTATGACGTCTTCAAATCTGAGCTGGAGCTGGTGCAAAACGACATCAAAGACACCCCGCGCTCAGAGCTGCCTGGTGACTCCGGAGACGAAGATGCGTACGAAGACGACAAGGGTCGCGGTAGTTTTGGCAGTCAGCCGGCTGCCAAAAAGCCGGGCAATACCAAGTCTAAGACGCCGGTACTGGACAACTTTGGCCGCGACGTGACCGCCGCAGCCGAGGAGGGCACACTGGACCCGATAGTAGGCCGGGAGGCTGAGATCGAGCGTGTGAGCCAGATCCTGAGCCGCCGCAAGAAGAACAATCCGATCCTGATCGGTGAGCCGGGCGTAGGCAAAACTGCCGTGGTAGAAGGCCTCGCCCTCCGTATCATACAAAAGAAAGTAAGCCGCGTCCTCTTTAATAAGCGCATCGTGATGCTGGATATGGCTGCCCTCGTGGCTGGTACCAAGTACCGCGGCCAGTTTGAGGAGCGTATGAAGGCGATCATGACCGAGCTGGAGAAAAACCGCGACGTGATCCTCTTCATAGATGAGATCCACACCATAGTCGGTGCCGGCGGTGCCACAGGTTCATTGGACGCTTCAAATATATTTAAACCGGCACTCGCCCGTGGAGAACTGCAGTGCATCGGTGCCTCTACGCTCGACGAGTACCGTCAGTATATAGAGAAGGATGGCGCACTTGACCGCCGCTTCCAGAAGGTGATCATCGATCCGCCATCACCGGAGGAGACAGTACAGATCCTGAGCAATATCAAACCAAAGTACGAAGAGTACCATAGCGTAGAATATTCTAATGATGCGATACAAGCCTGCGTGAAGCTTTCGGGACGTTACATCACTGATCGCTTCTTCCCGGACAAGGCTATAGATGTACTGGATGAGGTAGGCGCACGCGTTCACCTGAAGAATATCCATGTACCTAAGAATATAACCGAGCTGGAGAAAGCAGTAGAGGATATCAAGACCGAAAAGAACCAGGTGGTCAAGTCTCAGAAATATGAAGAGGCGGCCAGACTGCGCGACAGGGAGAAGAATCTGCTGGAAGAGCTGGAGAAAGCTAAGAACCTCTGGGAGGAAGACTCTAAAAACGCCCGCTATCCGGTAGGTGAAGAAGATATCGCTGAGGTAGTAGCTATGATGACCGGCATACCAGTGAGCAAAGTAGCGCAGACCGAAGGTTCTAAGCTTCTGAATATGGGCAATGAACTGCAAGGCGCAGTGATAGGTCAGGATGAGGCGGTGACCAAGATCGTAAAGGCCATCCAGCGCAACCGTGTAGGCCTGAAAGATCCTAAGAAGCCTATTGGTACCTTTATCTTCCTCGGTCCTACTGGTGTAGGTAAAACAGAGCTGGCCAAGGCTATCGCCCGCTATATGTTTGACTCTGAGGAAGCACTTATCCGCATAGATATGAGCGAGTATATGGAGAAGTTCTCCGTATCGCGTCTGGTAGGTGCGCCTCCGGGATATGTGGGCTACGAAGAAGGTGGCCAGTTGACAGAGAAAGTTCGCCGCAAGCCATACTCAGTAGTGCTGCTCGATGAGATCGAGAAGGCTCACCCTGATGTCTTCAATATCCTCCTGCAGGTGTTTGACGATGGTATCCTCACAGATAGCCTTGGCCGCAAGGTAGACTTCAAGAATACGCTGATCATCATGACATCAAATATCGGTGCCCGCGACCTCAAGGACTTTGGTACCGGTGTTGGCTTCGCTACACAGACCAGGTCTGAGCAGAGCGATGAGATGTCTAAGAATGTGATATCAAAGGCGCTCAAGAGGACTTTCTCACCAGAATTCCTGAATCGTATCGACGACGTAGTGATCTTCAACTCTCTGGAGAAGAAGTCTATCTTCAAGATCATCGATATCGCGCTTAAGGATGTAGTAGGCCGTCTGCTTACCCTCGGCTACGAGATCAAGCTGACCGATGAGGCGAAAGAGTTTCTCGTAGACAAGGGTTACGACCCTGCATTTGGTGCGCGTCCGCTCCATAGGGCTATACAGAAATATGTCGAAGACCCATTGGCCGAGGAGATCCTTCGCGCCAATGCTAAGCCTGGCGACATATTTACAGTAGACTATGACAAGGAGGGCAAGACACTCAAGATCTCTCATAAGACACCTAAGAAAAAAGCAGAAACACAAACCGGAGAATAGCCTTCTCCGCCAGACAATAAGAAAGATGAGCCCGGTCATATACCGGGCTTATTTTTTGGTATTAATTTTGACACTCAGACGCCATGCGCCATTTCAATTACATTTTACTATCCGCAGCATTGCTGCTGTGTGCTGATGCCGGCGCCCAGGCTTTTTCGCAGCAATATCTGGCCCAGCTCAATAAGTCCCTCCCGCATAAGTTCCAATCTATAAATGTGGGAGCTACACTGGAGGCCGTTCGTGAGCAGGAGATCGTCAAACTATATCTGCTCGTAGATGACATAGAGCAGTACGAGCAGCTGCTCATAGAGCGTAGTGATGAGTTTGGTGCCAATTTCGCGCAATGCAAACTGATCTCTATTGAGAAGGGCAAGTACCCTAATAACTATCTGGAACTGACAGACCGCTATCCGGTCTCTACTAAAATGGCTACTATGTACCGAGTCAAGACAATTACCTCTGACGGCATCATACGCATGTATCCACCGGTCTCCGTATCCAAAGAAGATGATAAGCCGACGGGGCTTGTCCGGAAATAATTTTTCAGAGCCTTAGATGTTTCTCCCATTTACAGACGAGCCCTTCTGAAACCTGCAGGAGTCTCATTTACCCTCGCTTTGAATACCCTGCTGAATGCTGCCTCTGATTGGTATCCCACATTTGTGGCGATAGTGCCTATGTTTTCTTTGCTCGTCAGCAGCAGGCGTTTAGCCTTGTCTATGCGCCAGTTGGTCAGGTAGGCCAGCGGCGTCTCTCCCACTGTGTCTTTAAACTTGTTGAAGAAAAGCGTGCGTGACATACCTGAAGCCTTGGCCAGCATATCCAGTGTCCATTCCCTCTCAGGATTATCCTGTATCATTTTCAGCGCTATACTGATGCGTTCATCCGCCAGAGCCGCCAGAAATCCCTCCGTACGCATCCCCTCATGAATGTAGGCGCGGATTGTATGTATGAATAGCATCTCTGCAAGTCTGGCCACCAGTATTTTCGATCCTTGCTTCTCACTATTTATCTCATCAAAGATCAGGTCAGCCGTTTGCTTCAGCCATGTGTGCTCCCGACTACCAAAACTACTGATATGAATGAATGCCGGCAGGCCGCTGATCAGGGGATGCGCAGGCTTATGCTCAAACTCAAAATGCCCTCCGAGCAATATCGTCTCCTCTTCGCCCTCAGAGAATAGAGGTGTACCATTCTGGCGTGATCTGATATAGTCAGCCATACTTGTCACGCGTTTGTCTTGCCCGTCAGAGATACGATAGGCCCTGCTCAGTGGCAGCAGTACCAGATCACCTTCCTTCATATGTATGGGAGACTGCCCTTCGATACTGACCACGCACTTACCCTTGACCAGCCTCCAGAACTGTACATAAGGGCCCGACGGTGTGTCTACTGCCCATGGTGACATGAGCACCAGTTTCCTATACACGATACCATGGAGCTTGATTGTCTCCAGAATGCTACTCAGTACATCCATTATTGTACGTTTGAGCAGGTAATATGCACTTTCTGACAATAAAAGTAAACGGCACCCAGATAAATTTGCATCATAAATCAATCATCAAAATCATCAATCATGACTACTCAGCAGATAGCCGACCAGTACGTAGCACTTTTCAAACAAGGCAAAGCCGGCGAAATACAAAATACGATGTATCACACAGAGGTCATTTGCAAGGAACCCGAACATGCAGCGGCAATGGGCATCCCTACACTAACCCAAGGACTGGAAGCAGTGCAGGCCAAATCAAAGGCCAGGCAAGCCACTATAGCCGAAGTGCACAGTTTCTACTGCTCCGCCCCTTTGGTAAACGGCAGTTATTTTAGCGTAGCGATGGGCCGCGAGCTGACATTTAAAAATGGACAACGCCTGAAAGCTGATGAAATAGCAGTATTCGGGGTCAAGGATGATAAAATCATTTCCGAGACATTTTTCTATTAAAATAGTGTCGGTCATAAATAGCCGGAACAAAGAGCGCGGAAACATCAGGTTGTCTTTGCGTTCTTCGCACTCTTTGCGGTTATATATACCCTAAATTACTCGCTGCTATTTGGCTTCGGCAAAAGTATTCATCATCGCCTCGCTCACACCCATATTGCTGAATCCACCATCATGATAGAGGTTCTGCATGGTCACATATTTCGTCAGGTCTGAGAAAAGCGTAATAGTATAGTCCGCACAGGCATCCGCGCTCGCATTGCCCAGCGGTGACATCTTATCCGCAAAGCCGAAGAATGAATCAAAGCCCTTTATACCCGATCCGGCCGTGGTCATAGTCGGAGACTGGGAGATAGAGTTGATACGCACCTTCTTCGCATTGCCGTAGTAGTAGCCAAAAGAGCGCACGATAGACTCCAGCGTAGCCTTGGCATCTGCCATATCACCATACCCCGGGAAGGCACGCTGGCCAGCTATATATGTCAGCGCCACTACACTACCCCATTCATTTATAGCGTCTTGCTTCATGCAGGACTGCAATACTTTATGGAGAGACAGAGCGGATATATCCAGAGTTTTCTGAAACCACTCATAGTTTAGATCTGTATATGTTTTACCCTTACGTACGTTAGGCGACATCCCTATAGAGTGAAGTACGAAGTCCAGTTTGCCACCCAGGTGCTCCACAGCTTGCGCTACTAGCTTATCCAGGTCCTCCACTACGGTAGCATCAGCAGGGATCACTATAGTACCGCACTGCTCGGCCAGCTTATTGATCTCACCCATACGGAGCGCCACAGGAGCATTGGTCAGCACAAACTTTGCTCCCTGCTCATGTGCTTTCAGCGCGGTCTTCCATGCGATAGAGTTCGCGTCCAGTGCGCCAAATATGATTCCCCTCTTGCCGGCTAGTAGATTATTTGCCATGTCTTGCTTCTTTGATACAAAGCCAAAAGTATAAAAGTACCTGTGATTATAGCACTTCACAAAATAACAAAGCCTGACAGCATATACTATCAGGCCTTGTTTGTATTTAAAGAAGTCTTTCTATTTTTTGGCCGTGGCCAATCCCGCTATCGCGTCCTCCAGGATATTTTCATCACCCTCGGTATAGCCGCTATGCTCGTAGATGATCTTGCCATTCTGGTCGAGCACCAGGGTGAAAGGCACCGTCTGGATATTGAGCTGGCGCTTCAGGTCCTGATTGACATCCAGCAGCACATCGTAGGTCCAGCGCTGACCATCTACATACGGTTTTACTTTAGGTGCGCTGCGGCTGTCGTCTATCGATACTGCTACGATGTCTACGTTATACTTCTTTTGCCAGTCCTCATAGACCTCACTTATATTGTTGAGTTCTTTCTTGCATGGTATACACCACGTAGCCCAAAAATCCAATACCGTTACTTTGCCTGTCTTGCCGTAGTCCTGCACGTTTACCTTCTTGCCACTCACATCAGAGAGTGTCACATTAGGCAGCGTCCGCTCCCCCATGATCTTTTCCAGTCCCTTTTTGTCCTGTGCATGTGCAGACATAGCGAGACAGCATACCATTACGGCCAGAGTGATGACATTCTTCATTTTAGAGATTTTGTGGTGAGATAGCCAAGTTTTGTGCCAATCGTGTTTTTTTATCAATATTTACACGCTAATACTTTACTAATATAAGCGGTTACACAGTCTCATGCGCAAGATTCTACTAACATTTTTTGTGATAGCAGCCGCAGTCGCGGTATATGGTCAGGATCATGGCTTTATATCGGGTTCCTTTCAGTCAAATACTAATTTCTATATACGCGACTCTGCTATCGGCGCTGCCAACCTGCCACATTATGACAACTATAAGGTAGGCAGTGATATCTGGTTTAATCTGAACTATACCAACACCAAATACGACTTTGAAGCGGGTATCAGGTTTGACGCTTTCCTGAACTCGATCCTACGCAACCCTACCACACCCTATACTGGTGTAGGCATCGGCAGTTTCTATTTAAAGAAGAAATTTAAAGACGTGACACTCAGCGGTGGCTATCTCTATGATCAGATAGGCTGCGGCATGATATATCGCACCTATGAGGAGCGCACGCTGGGTATAGATAATGCCCTCATAGGCGGGCGGGTAGAGTATGACTACAAAGGCATGCTGCACGTCAAAGCCTTTAGCGGGGTACAAAAAAACCTCTTTACCATTTACAATCCGATCATAGCAGGCTTCAACGCCGAAGGTAACTTTACAAAAGGTAATGTGACCATAGCTCCCGGTATAGGCATGGTCAATCGCTCTATGGATCAGGGCTCGATAGGTAAGCTGGTAAGTGCCATAGAAAGCATGGATAGCGCAGACCGCTTTGTACCAAAGTATAATGTCTATGCCTTCACAGCATACAACACGATCACGGCCGGCCCCGTATCCTGGTACATAGAGGGTAGCTACAAGACGAAAGAAGGCAACTACTACCTGAATCAGTATGGCCAGAGCCAGCTGCAGAATAAAGCGGGTAGCGCCATCTACTCCAGCCTCAATATCTCAAAAAAAGGGATCGGTGCTACTTTCCTTTTCAAGCGGGTAGAGAACTTTACCATGCGTACCTCTCCAAATGAAAAGATCTTTCAGGGACTTATGAACTTTGAGCCACCCGTACCACGTCAAAACTCCCTCCGCCTGCCATCGCGCTACTTTGCATCTTCGCTGGAGCAGCATGAGTTGGCCTTTGGCACAGAGATCACCTGGAAACCTATAAAAAAATGGACCTTCGTATTTAATGGTTCCTACGTGCGCGATTTCATTTTCAAACCGGCGCTGATACGTGAGCCGGTGGTCACAGACAAAGGAGGCGGTGTGCTGGATACAAGCTACAGGGATCATAAAACATTCTTTGGAGAGGCCAATCTGGAGTGCCGTTTCAAGCCAAAAAGCAATATTGAGCTGGAGTTTGGATTCCAATATCTGTTTTACAACCGCGTGATGTACCAGAGCGATGGCGGCATCTATCCGGGTGAGTATAAGGTAAGCAGTTATACGCCGTTTGTCGAGATCAGTCATAGATTCAATAAGAAAATGTCTTACCGCATAGAGCTGCAGTATCAGTATGTGCCAAATGACTTTGGCCAGTGGGCGTATGGGCTGTTTGAGTTTAACATTGCTCCATCCTTCTCTGTGGCGGTATCTGATATGTGGAACTTCAAACCAAACCCTCATAATATAGTAGCTGTCTACCAGCAGCCGCACCATTTCTATTCCGCGTTTGTGGCCTATACATATGGTCCTCACCGCTTTAGCCTCAACTATGTAAAGCAGGTGGCAGGTATCGTTTGCACGGGCGGGGTATGCCGCTATGAGCCGGCTTTCAGCGGCGTTAGATTTTCAGTAACTTCGACATTCTGATCACACTGTCATGAAATTTTCTCATCTCATCCAGATCCTGCCTATAGCAAGCATACTATTACTGGCGGCAGGCTGCAAAGAAGTAGGCCCTAGCATAGACCTGACCAATGGCAAGCACAATGTGCTCATAGACACCACGTATGTAGAGAGTGTACTGCAGACTCCAGAAGATAAAAACGTACTCGTAGAGCTTTTCACAGGTGTGTCGTGCATCAACTGTCCTGCTGCTCACGTCACTCTGGATAATGTAATAGCTGCAAACCCGGGAAGGGTGATCGGTGTGGCCATGCACAGCACCGCCGAACCAGCCTCTCAGGATGATCCGCCACCGGGTACGCGCCAGAATCTGGGCAGTGCCGATGCCCAGACTATCGTGGCCCACTATGGAGAGCCTGGTGCGCGTCCCGTAGGGGCAGTAGATCGGGTAGTACATAGTGCCACATTCCTCAATTCGATCTTTGACATAGCGGGAAATTTTAACGGATATGCTTCTACTCAGCTGGCTAAAACCACACCCGTCAATCTCACACTGACCAGCACGTATGATGCGTCAGCCAAATCAGGGGTAATACTCGCTGAACTGCACTATACTGCGGCCCAGTCCGATAGTGACAAACTTACTATATACCTCATCGAAGACAGTATCGTGACCAGCCAACTCCAGGCGGACAACTCTGATGACACTAACTATGTACATAATGATATTATGCGTATGGCTGTGACCAATGCCCTGGGTGACCGGATCAATACAACGCTGGTAGCAGGCACTGTAGTCAAGAAAGCCTACTCCTATAATATATCCGATGCCCTCTGGCGTCCCGAACACATGCGGCTCGTAGCCTTCGTGCATAGGTTCTCCGGCAGTGATGAGATACTGCAGGTCAAAGAGGTCGCAGTACAGTGACACCCATCATGTATTTGACAGTTTGATACTTACAGCGCGTATTATAGCTTTGCGCGTCTGATCAATAGATTTATCAAAGATGAAAATTTCATATAACTGGCTCAAGTCTTACCTCGATCTCAATCTCGTACCGGCAGATGTGGCAGAGATACTGACCAATACGGGACTGGAAGTAGAGAGTGTAGAAGTATGGGAGTCGGTGCCCGGTGGCCTGGACGGCGTAGTGATAGGTGAGATAGTAGCCTGTGAGAAACATCCCGACGCCGACAAACTCAATGTCACTAAGGTAGATGTGGGCACAGGCGAACTATTGCAGATAGTCTGTGGTGCACCCAATGCGCGCGTAGGCCTGAAGTCTCCCGTGGCGCTGGTAGGTGCTACGCTGTATCCATCCTCCGGCGAAAAATTCCAGATCAAGAAGGCCAAGATCCGCGGCGTAGAGTCATTCGGTATGATCTGCGCAGATGATGAGCTGGGCCTGGGCACCTCTCATGCCGGTATCATGGAGCTCGATCCCGCTACCAAAATGGGCACCCCTGCGGCAGAGTATTTCAAAGTAGAAAAGGATCAGGTTTTTGAGATAGGGCTCACGCCTAACCGCTCCGACGCATACTCGCATATCGGCGTAGCGCGCGACCTGGCAGCGGCACTCAGTACCGTCTATAAGATCGATGCTTCTATCCAAAAGCCAAAGACAAACCTGGAAAACGCTAAGATCACCAGTCTGAAAAGCGCTAATCAACTGGACCTCTGCGCTCCGGTACCATGCGTCAAACTGGATCGCGGCACCGGAGTGAAAGAGGTGCTCATAGAGGATACAGCGGCGTGCCCGCGCTACAGTGGCGTCAATATCTCTGGAGTAAAAATAGGAGACTCGCCGGTCTGGCTGCAAAACAGGCTTCGTGCTATCGGCCTCCGCCCTATCAATAATGTGGTGGATATCACAAACTATGTGCTGCATGATTATGGCCAGCCACTGCATGCTTTTGATGCAGACCGGATAAAGGGAGGAAAGATCGTAGTCAAGAAACTTGCCGATGGTACCATATTTAAGGCGCTCGATGGTACTGATCGCAAGCTATCGTCAGATGACCTGATGATCTGCGATGCGGAAGGAGGTGTATGCATAGCCGGTGTTTTCGGTGGGCTCGATAGCGGAGTGTCCGGCACTACGACTAATATATTTCTGGAGTCGGCTCACTTTGACTCAACCAGTGTGCGCAAGACGGCTGCACGCCACAACCTGCGCACGGATGCAGCGATGCACTTTGAGAAGATCACTGACATCAATGCGACAGTAGAGGTGCTGAAGCGCGCCGCCTCGCTCATCTGCGAGATATGCGGCGGCCACGTGGTATCTGATATCATAGATGTCTATCCGGCACCTGTCAGAGGCTATGAGGTGACTACCACCATCACTCGCCTCAATAAACTCGCAGGAGCTGATATACCAGCCGCTACTATCAAAAACATCCTGACCAAACTCGGCATCTCTATAGAGAAAGAAGATGGCGATAGCCTCTCACTGCTGGTGCCTACCTTCAAGACCGATGTAAAACGTGAGGCAGATATACTCGAAGAGGTCCTGCGCATCTATGGCTACAATAATATCCCGATGCCAAAGACGCTTCAGTCGTCTCTTTCTTTCTCGCCAAAGGTAGATCCCGTGAAACTGGAAAACATCGCTGCAGCCCTCCTTACAGGCACAGGCTTCAGCGAGATCAGTACAAACTCCATTTCGCAGTCAAAGTTTGAGCAGGATGATGCACTGAGGCGGCAGCAGATCCTGCTGCTCAACTCACAGACCGCAGAGCTGGATAGCCTCCGTACCTCTATGCTCTATAGCGGTCTGGAGGTCATAGCGCATAACCAAAACCGCAAGAGCGGCGACCTCCGCCTCTATGAGATAGGCAAGACCTATCACCGCCAGGGAGATCACTTCACCCAGCACCAGCATCTCGCACTCTTTCTCACCGGTCAGGACGTGGCGGACAACTGGCTGTCAAAGGGTCATAAATATGATTTCTACCACCTGCAGTCCTATGTATCTAATGTTCTCACCCGGTTTGGTGTGCGCGAGTATAGTGCTAATGTGATAGAGTCATCTCCTTTTGCATTTGCCAGCAGGCTATCACTGGAGGGTCAGGTACTCGCTACCTACGGACAGGTAGACCGCAACATCCTGAAGAACTTTGATATCAAGCAGGATGTCTTCTTTGCCGACATCAACTGGGACCTCGTGCTACAGCACTCACACCATGTGCATGTGCAGTTCAGGCACCTGCCTAAGTTCCCGGCTGTGCGTCGTGACCTGGCCATGCTGGTCAGTACCGATCTTCGCTTTGAGCAGATAGAGCAGATAGCCAAAGCCGAGGGTCGCAAACTTCTCCGTGAGGTTTCCCTCTTTGACGTATATAAGGGTGATAAGATCGAAGCCGGCAAAAAATCCTATGCTGTCAGCTTTACCTTCCTCGACCCCGAGAAGACGCTCACAGATGCCGACATAGACAAGACGATGGGTAAGCTGATGAAGAAACTGGAGTCAGAGCTAGGCGCCGTGATCAGGAAATAGAGTGACTTAATCACTAATAGAGTCAAATCATTCATACCTACAGACCTTATGGAGGACATATCAAAGCCGCGCATCTATCCGCAATGGAGCAACGATAAATATGCGCGTGCAGATGATGCCGCATACAATTTCGGATATCATTTAATTCAGCATTGCCGCAACGAAGCAATCCTGAATCTTCCGCCAGATCTTACTGACGAGCAACGAATAAAATGTATTCACTCCATTGATCTGTCTTTGCACAATGTGATGGATATGATCGAAGGATACTGGCCACTTACCTCTGGCCAGGAACATAGATTAGAATATAATTTGAGTGTGTCTGTTCTTAATAAAGACTTCCAGGAAATAGAAAAAAAATTGAACTGAAAAATATGGATTTACCAATAGGTTATTGGAAGTGGGCCATAGATAACGAGTTTCAATAACCTTATGGGTTTCATGATAATTCAAGCCTGCACCAATCACTCCAATCAGATAAATCCCCAAAATCATAGTCCTTACTTCATCCCCAACTGCTCCGGCTCAAAGGTCATCGTAGTCATATAGATATAGGTCCTGCCTAGCTGGCCGGTAAACCAAACCTTCTTCCTACCCTTGATATTGCTGCTGTAGTTCATCAGCACATACTTGTTGTCATCTATCTTCACGATGCCCGGGAAGGCATTATCACCCGTGCTCGGCAGGTCAGAGACGAGTGACAGGCTCAGGTCCTGTTTATTTAGTTTAAAGATCGATGTCACCTTAGATGTAAACCAGTAGCGGACCATATTATGTATCTGCTGGCGCTTGGTCAGCACAGAGTCTGTGTAGCGGTTCATGTAGCCATCATTATTACGCCGGGAGACGAGGTAGATATCATCATTATGATCGAAGAGCAGCGCACTATCATACTTATTCCTTGACTTCACTTTTTTCCAGGTACCGATGTTGCAGTTGTCAGCCTTGCAGATCAGCGCGCCGCTACTCTCCAGCCGCACGGTAGCGAAGAGGTCCCCCTTCTTGTCAAAGATGAACTCGCCCTCCTCGGCATGCTCCGCATCTATCTGTGGTGCCTGTGTGAAAGGCTGAAAAGCGGTAGCACTCGTAGTGTAGAAAAGGCGCAGGTTAGAGTGATGCTTCGTGTTATATAGGTTGCGGCCATCATAGGCAGACATATAGAGG
Source organism: uncultured Chitinophagaceae bacterium (assembly GCA_964537475.1). Taxonomy (GTDB): domain Bacteria; phylum Bacteroidota; class Bacteroidia; order Chitinophagales; family LD1; genus UBA1941. The sequence goes on from CAZIBY010000005.1 coordinate 261,409, forward strand.
GTATCGTTCCGCTCACGCAGGCGCCACGGCACAAAGCCATCCAGATTAGTGCTCTGCGGAGCCGTCCAGCTATGCCCGCCCACAGACCGGCACATCAGCATCTCATGCGGCTCAAAGCTAAACATGGACTTGCCGCCAGTGAAAAAGTACAGATTGAGTGTATCATGGTACACTGCAAACCTTGGCTCCCGCTGGTCGCGGCCCAGGCTGACCTCCGTCTCATATTCCCACTTGTCCAGATCATAGGAGCTGACCACATACAGTTTTACTTTTTTAGAAGCGTAGTGCGTAGGCGCTGTGCGAAATGCGAGGTAATACTTGCCTTTGTACCTGACCAGGTCGAGGTTGTTATTGCTATGCATCAGGTGGCACTCTTTGGGCAGTTTGCCGGAGGTGGTCAGGTTTTTCCATTCACTGAATTTCAGCCGCTGGGCAGAGGCAGCAGCAACAGAGGACAAGAGCAACAATAGAACGATAAAGCGCATGTTGAATTGAATTTTGGTTGAGCGTAGGAAACGCAAAGGACGAGGCTTTAGTCTTGCGGTGCAACCTCATTAAGCGAATGCCTCAAATCTTCCTGTTAGAGCGATCAGTAAAAAGCAAATGGCGGAACTATTTAGACAAACACGTTCTGTGTAGGGCCGCATTCAGCGCATATTCTTGCCCATTTCTCTGTCACATCTATGCAAAAGGGGTTGGCACAGATTTTTCTGCTGATACCGCACGTTATTTAACCCAAAAAGCAAAAACCATGAGATCCAAGCTTTTTATCCTTGCCCTGGCCACAGGTCTTGCATTGGCAGCCTGCCACAATAAGGATACGGTAGATACCCCTATGACCACGATAGACACCTTTAGTCATACACGTGATAATGCAGCGAGTGTGCCTTCCGGTGATATGGGTCAGGCTCATGTGGAGGATTCAGCCTTTCTGGCTGAGGCTAGCCAGACAGGAGTTTTTGAGATAGAGGCAGGCAAGCTGGCTGAAAAGAACTCACAAAATGCTGATGTCAAGGCATTTGCTAAAATGATGATAGACCAGCACACTGCTATGGGCAAAGATGTAAGTGATATGGCCGGCACCAAGGGTATCACTCTGCCCGCAGGTATGGGAGATGACAATAAAAAGGAGTGGGATAAACTAAACGACCTGAAGGGGGCCAAGTTTGACAAGGAATATGTATCCGTCAATGTGGACGGTCATAGAAAGGCAATAGACCTCTTTGATAAAACAAGCAAAAACGAAGCTGACTCAAAGGAGGTACGTGATCTCGCTGCCACAGGCCTGCCAAAGCTGCAGACCCATCAGGAGCACGCCAAGAGCCTGAAGGATAAACTAAAATAAAACCATTCGGTAAAACTACCTTGATTAGATAAAGGGTCGCAGCGTATGCTGCGGCCCTTTCGGATTTTGGGCTGTACCCAAATCAGATTGCATCATTTTTCCTGTTTTTTAACGTTAATATTGTCTTAGCGTAGCTAATGTATTAGTCTATTGTCTCACGTCTAAAGTCTATCGTCTCATATGTCCTATACAGACCGCCTGGATAAGATCATACAGCGTACACGCCGCCTGGCCAATGAGGCCATAGCGCGGGAGGCTGCGCTCAAATTGGCCCGCGAGGAGCAGCAGAAATTGAAATTACAGATTGATAGTCAGGCTGCTACGATAGAGGACTTAAACAATAAAATAAAAATCATTAAGTTAGCGCAATCGATTGAGAAAGGTGACGACATAGCCACCCTCAAAAGAAAGATAAACGAATACATCAGGGAAATAGACAATAGTATCGCCCTTCTCAATGACTAGTGATGGAGAATACGGTGCAGATAAATGTGAATGTGGCAGACAGGATCTATCCCCTGAGAGTGTCCGAAAGTGAAAAAGAGGAAGTACAAAACGCGGTCAAACTGGTCAATGAAAAGGTCAGGGAGTACCAGCGGCTATATGATGGGAAGGATAAGCAGGATTACCTGGCTATGGTGCTGCTGCTCTTTGCAGTGGAGCATATGAGAAATGCCAAAAAGATCATCATAGAAGATAGCGGCTTTGACGCAAAGCTCGCAGAACTCGAACAAATACTCTCTCAGTCCTGATAGTCAGGCACTTTTCACATAGGATACTTACTGTTTTTGTTTGTCTCATACTGCCCGGCAGTATCAGGAGAGGTTTTATTTGATTCATTATAAACACTAAAAATGACAGCAATAACAATAATCGTAGGCGTGGTCCTCGCGGTGGTTGGTGCTGCTATTGGTTATTTCACAGGCAAGGGTTCTACCAAATCTGAGGTAGAAAAAATAGAAGCCCAGGCCAAAGCCGATGCGGAAAAGAAGCTGGCAGATGCCAAGGCCTCCGCAGAAAAGATCATAGCAGACGCACAGCGAAACGCTGAAAACAACAAGAAGGACAAAATGCTCGAAGCCAAAGAGCACTGGCACCAGCTCAAGACCAAGCATGAGTCTGAGGTCCTGGAGCGCAATAAAAAGGTGGTAGAAAAGGAAAACGCCGTCAAGCAGCAGCAGCAGGACGCCAATAACAAGCTGGCAGAAGCATCGCGCAAGGAAAAAGACCTGGACCAGCTCCGTGACAACCTCAATAAGCAACTGGAGGTAGTCAACACCAAAAAAGAACAGCTCGAGAAGAGCCATGAAACTTTCGTCAAGAAACTGGAGCAGATCAGCGCCCTCACCAAAGAGGAAGCCAAGACCGAACTCCTGGAGTCTCTCCGCAAGGAGACCGAGACCAGTGCCCTCGGCATGATGAAAGAGATCGTAGACACTGCCAAGGTCAATGCAAACAAGGAAGCCAAGAAGATCATCATCCAGTCTATCCAGCGTACCGCTGCAGAGAATGCGATAGAGAATACTGTATCAGTATTCAATCTCGACAGTGATGAGATGAAAGGCCAGATCATCGGTCGCGAAGGACGTAATATCCGCGCACTCGAGGCTGCTACAGGCTGCGAGTTTGTAGTAGATGATACGCCTGAGGCTATGATCATCTCCGGCTATGATCCGATTCGCCGTGAGATAGCCCGTCTGTCACTTCAGCGCCTCGTCACTGACGGCCGTATACACCCGGCACGTATCGAGGAGGTAGTGGCCAAGACCAAGAAACAACTCGAAGATCACATCCGTGAGATAGGTGAGCGTACTGCCATCGACCTCGGCATACAGGGCCTGCACCCTGAGCTGGTGCGCTATGTAGGCCGTATGCGCTTCCGTTCATCATATGGTCAGAACCTCCTCCAGCACAGCCGCGAGGTGGCCAATCTCTGCGCCACTATGGCTGCCGAGCTGGGCCTCAACCCTAAGCTGGCCAAGCGCGCAGGCCTCCTGCACGATATAGGCAAGGTGCCTGATGAAGAATCTGAACTGTCTCACGCACTCCTCGGTGCCAAGCTCTGCGAAAAGTATGGCGAGCACGCGGCAGTAGTGAATGCGGTAGGTGCGCACCACGATGAGATGGAGATGAAATATGTGATCTCCCCTATCGTACAGGCTTGTGACGCGATATCCGGCGCACGCCCAGGTGCACGCCGTGAGATCATGGAGGGCTACCTGCAGCGTATCAAGGATCTCGAGAACCTCGCACAAGGTTTCGATGGTGTAGAGAAAGCATATGCTATACAGGCTGGCCGTGAGCTGCGCGTGATAGTAGAGGCTGACAAGGTAGATGACAAGAACTCTGAGGAGATCTCATTTGCCATCGCTCAAAAGATCGAAAAAGAAATGGTCTATCCGGGCCAGGTGAAAGTCACAGTGATCCGCGAGAAGCGCAGCGTAAACGTAGCCAAATAAGAAAAAGGTTTATTAATTGATAAAAGCGTCAGAATGAACATCTGGCGCTTTTTTTATTCCGGCATTCCGGAAGCCGCACTAAAAGAACTTAGGGATAAAGCGACCCACACGTTTGATATAATCCGCATACGCAGGATACTTGCCCAGAGAGATGCCCTCGCTGAAATCTGCACTACCCTGGAAGAGCACCATCAGTAGCAGGCAGCCCGCCATGGTCCAGTTGATCCAGGCGCCGGTAGCAGATACGCTGAAAAGATAAAACACGACCCAGATAGACTGCTCCGAGGCATAGTTGGGATGGCGGCTATACTTCCAGAGGCCTGTCTTTACAAATCCATCCGCGTATTCCCCGGTCAGCTTGCCTGTCTGTTTTAGCCTGTACTTTTCATTCTGATAGTTCCACTGCTGCTGGTCAGCTACTGTTTCTGTCACGACCAGTGCGATCATCAGTGCAGCCAGCAGGTAGTCTGACCACTGTAGGGGTTTATCATGTCCTGCATAGGCCATCATAGCAGGTAGAGTGATCAGCCACAGTAGTGTATTCTGATAGAGCCCGATGAAGAACACTGCAAACAACTTCCAATTGACCGGCTTCCCTTTGAAGAGTGGATTCTGTCTCAGCACCTCCCAGCGGTAGTCCTCCTCTCCTTCCCAAAACCTCCACCGGTATCCTCCCCGGCGGCTAAAATTATAGGTCAGTCGCGCTCCCCATATCAGTGCACAGGCGGCCATCACCGTGACCCTAGGATCCCAGTCAGAAGCATAGGCGAAATACACGGCGTACACCACCGGTATCACACTCCATATCTTATCTACCTGGCTATAGTTTTTGGTAAGCTCTGCTACTACTATACAGAGTGTAGCCGCCCCCAGGGCTATGAATCCTGAGTTGAGCAGCATATGCTTTTGCAGATCTGAGAGTGAAACGGGATCCAGCTTTACAGCTACGAGTGGCAGCACGACGATCGTGAGGAGCAGCAGGGAAATTGTCTTTACCATATCTATATGGAAACAAACATAAGAAGGTTTTGTTCCGGATTGATTAGTATTACAGCATATAGTATACCATGGACGAACTCTGGGATAATAAGGACCACACCGAGGTCACACTGCGTCCGCACGGACCGCTTGTGATACGCGGAGATTTTGAGGTGACCGATGAAGATGGCAAGGTACTGGAGAAGAAGCCTCAGATGTCCTTTTGCCGCTGTCGTCTCAGTAAAAACTGGCCCTACTGCGATGGCTCGCACAAGGCTGCACACTGATCCCACATGCTCCGAAAAAATAGCGACTTTCGCAACTAACCATGCCAAAGCTCGAGAAACGCTGGACACTCCAAGATGCAGATGAGACTAAAGCCGCTAACCTGCGGGAGAGCCTCAATATACATCCCGCGCTCTGCCGGATACTCGTATTGCGTGGCATAGAGACCTACGACCAGGCCAAGGCATTTTTCCGTCCTTCGCTCGATAGTTTGCATGACCCTTTTCTCATGAAGGGCATGGACCGTGCTGTCAACAGGCTGACTGAGGCCATATCTGCCGGCGAGCGCATCCTGATATACGGAGACTATGATGTAGATGGCACTACTTCCGTAGCGCTGGTATATAGCTTCCTGCAAACGATCTATACCAATATAGATTACTATATACCGGACCGGTATGCTGAGGGGTACGGCATATCTACACAGGCTATAGATTTCGCCGCGGTGAATGGCTTCACACTAATCATCGCGCTGGACTGCGGCATCAAGTCAAACGACAAAGTAGACTATGCAAAGGAAAAAGACATAGACTTTATCATCTGCGATCACCACACACCCGGAGATGAGCCGCCCGCTGCCGTGGCGGTACTCGATCCCAAGCAGCACGATTGCGCATATCCGTATAAAGAGCTCAGTGGCTGTGGCATCGGCTTCAAACTCATGCAGGCATTTGCACTGCAGCAGGGCATACCGGCAGAGGAAGTTTACAAACACCTCGACCTGGTCTGCGTGAGCATCGCCTCTGACATAGTACCCATCACCGGTGAGAACCGCATACTGGCATATCACGGGCTGAAAAAGATAAACACCTCTCCATGTCCCGGTATCAAGGCGCTGATAGGTGTAGCCACCCTATACAAGCGGCTGGATATATCTGACATTGTCTTCATCATCGGTCCGCGTATCAATGCCGCCGGGCGCATAGCTGACGCAAAGGCCGCAGTCAAACTCCTCATCTGCACAGATGAAGACCTGGCCTCTGACCAGCATGCTGATGTACTGGACCGCCTCAATCACGAGCGCAAAGAACTGGACAAGTCTATCACGGAGCATGCGCTGGACATGATCGCTACAGATGAGAAAATGCTGGCCCGCAAATCTACCGTGCTTTATCATGATGGCTGGCACAAAGGAGTGATAGGTATCGTGGCATCGCGCCTCATAGAGCAGTATTTCCGTCCTACCATCGTCCTCACGCTATCCGATGGCCGGGTGACTGGCTCTGGCCGCTCCGTCAGGGGCTTTGATCTCTATGAGGCGATCTATGAGTGCCGCGAGCACCTGATCCAGTTTGGCGGGCATCGCTATGCGGCAGGGCTCACCATGCATCCTGCGCAGGTGCAGGATTTCTCAGAAGCCTTTGAAAAGGTCGTAGCCGCACGCATCACTCCTGAGCAGCAGGTGCCTGAGATAGACATAGATGCAGAGATCGCGCTGGATGATATTGACCAGAAGTTTTACAATGTCCTCCGCCAGATGTCGCCCTTTGGGCCGGGTAATATGAAGCCTGTTTTCCTCTCACGCCACCTGCGTGACAGCAAGTGGAGCAAACTGGTCAAGGAGGAGCACATCAAGTTTTCTATCAGGCGGCCGCGCCGTGGTGATACGATCAGCGGTATAGGCTTTAGCCTTGGCTATAAATTTCCACTGATTCAAAATCAGAATTTTGACCTCTGCTATCAGATAGAGGAGAATGAATGGAACGATAAAATCTCGCTACAACTGGTAGTCAAAGACGTTCGGCCAACTGTATTATAGCTCTCTCCTTTGGAGAGGGTTGGGAGAGGTGATCAGTGCATCCTGTCCCCGCGCACTTCAATATTTTGCATCACCTCCGCCTCATAGTCCAGCCATTCCTGCCAGCGTTTGTTTACAAAGTCCTCTCCGGTCACTGAGATAGCCAGGTCCAGAAATAGCTTGTAGTGGCCCGCCTCACTCACCATCAGCCGCTTGTAAAACTCGCGCAGCTCTGCATCATTTACTTCTTTGCTCAGCAGTTTGAACCGCTCACAGCTACGGGCCTCTATCATCGCGCTGAGGAGCAGCTTATCTGTCAGTGATTCTTTGCGGCTACCTCCTTTGCGTACAAATTTCATGAGTTCATTTACGTAGATATCCTTGCGCTGCGGGCCGAGCTTCATACCGCGTTTCTTGAGCTGCTCCAGCACCATTTTGAAGTGTCCCCACTCTTCTGATACCACCGGCGTCACCGCATCTACCATCTCCTCGTATTCCGGATAGTTTTGTATCAGTGAGATGTTTGTAGAGGTCGCCTTCTGCTCGCAGTAGGCGTGGTCAGTCAGGATCTCCTCTATAGATTTTTCCGCAAGGTTTACCCAGCGAGGATCAGTAGGCAGTTTGAGGCCGAGCATAGATGTATCAGATTTTCAGTGGCAAATTAGCAGAAATTATCGCCAGCTAGCCACCTGACATTTATTGGCACCGCGTTGGTAGTATCACACACATGGTCAAAGGCAAGATACATATCGGCACCTCCGGCTGGAGCTACAGCGACTGGCGCAGCATTTATTATCCGCCCAGGACGAAGGCTTCAGACTATCTCCTGCATTATTCCGCAGACTTTGATTGTGCCGAGATCAATAGCAGCTTCTACTCCCTACCCAGAGCCACTACCGTGCAAAACTGGGCAGATAAAACGCCGGACCATTTCCGCTTTTGTGCCAAAATGAGCCGCTATCTCACACAGATGAAGCGGCTGCGTGATCCCGAGGAGCCATTGGCTAAATTCTTTGCTGCTATGGAGCCACTGGGGACTAAGCTCGCCTATGTTCTGTTTCAGTTGCCTCCATCGCTCAGGTTTGATGAAATGGTAGCCACGCATCTGTTTGACCTGCTGCGGCGTGACTACGGTAGGTATCACTTTGCGCTGGAGGCGCGTCATGCCTCCTGGCTGGAGGCGCTCCCGCTATCGCTGCTGCGCGAGTACGATATCCCGCTCGTCATCTCGCAGTCAGGCGTGGGGTACCCTTACCTGGAGTCTGATGTCACCAAAGCTATGTACCTGCGCTTTCATGGCCCTCAGGAGCTTTTCTCTTCGCGCTATAGTGATGAAATGCTGGAGCAGTATGCTGGCAAAATAAAGAAGTGGTCGGATGAGGGTCACACCATCTGGGCATTCTTTAATAATACAATGGGCAGCAACGGACTGGATAATGCGCGGAAGCTCAAGAGCCTGCTGCACACCGTATGAGATGGGGCAAATATTGCCTCGTTATTACATTTTGCCTATCTTCATTTTGTCATAATGAATCTCGCTTCTAAAATAGACCACACCCTCCTGCGTGCGGATACATCCCGCGAGGAGGTGATCAAGCTCTGCGATGAGGCCAAGCAATACGGATTTGCAGCTGTCTGCGTACCACCTTATTGGGTGCGGGAGTGCAAAAACCAACTGCGTGACAGCAGGGTGCATATAGCTACAGTGGTAGGATTTCCCATGGGCTATGCAGCCACGCCGGCCAAGGTAGAGGAGGCGCGCCGCGCCATAGACGAAGGCGCCAGCGAGATAGACATGGTGCTCAATATCATAGCACTCAAATCCGGCGACTATAACTATCTGAAAAATGAGCTGACCAGTGCCGGCACGATCGTACAGCTACGCGGCGGCAAACTCAAGATCATACTCGAGACAGGCCTGCTGACCAAAGACGAGATCATCAAGGCATGCGAGCTCTGCGCCCAGCTCAATGTGGACTATGTCAAGACCTCTACGGGCATGATAGAGAAAGGGGCTACGGTAGAAGACATCAAACTACTGCGCGCACACCTGCCCAGGCACATAAAAATTAAAGCTTCCGGTGGTATCAGAGACAAGGCTACTGCCATAGCCATGATAGAGGCCGGTGCAGACCGCATAGGCACCTCTCAGGGAGTGAAACTGGTAACTGAGTAAAACATGAAAGGCATTCTTTTCTTTCTGGGAATAATGATCTCCTGCGTAGCAATAGCGCAGAATGACAACATAACGTACCATCAGGATCCTAAGATCAACGAGCTGATGGGCATCTACAAAATGTACAACCAGAAGAATGACTTTCTGGATGGATACCGTGTGCAGATCGCCTTTAGCAATGACCGCCAGGAGATATACAATAGTAAGGCAAAAGTCTATCAGGACTTTCCTGATGAGCGCGCCTATGTAGCCTATGAGCAGCCATACTACAAGCTGCGACTGGGCGACTACACCTCCCGCCTGGAGGCCTACGAGCGGCTGAACGAGGTCATAAAAAAATATCCTTCCGCATTCGTGGTCAGGGACAAGATCAAAGAGAAATAATACCCTACAGGTATAGCTATGGATGCCCGCATCAGACAGCTCGCAGAGCAGTTTCACCCACGCATCGTAGAGATACGCAGGCATCTGCATTCTCATCCGGAGCTATCATGGCAGGAAACCGGCACAGCTGCTTTTGTAGCGGCTGAGTTGGATAGGCTTGGCATACCATATCAGTCAGGTATAGCGAGGAATGGCATCGTAGCCCTGCTCCATGGCCGGCATCCGGAGAAACGCTGCATAGCGCTCAGGGCCGATATGGATGCGCTGCCCATACAGGAAGAAAATAAAACTCCCTACACCTCTCAGGCGCCCGGGGTCATGCATGCCTGTGGCCATGATATGCATACGGCCAATCTGCTGGGCGCGACCATGATACTCTCTGAGCTAAAGAATGAATGGGAGGGTACGGTCAAACTGATCTTCCAGCCATCAGAAGAAAAAATCCCCAGCGGCGCTAATGCCATGATAGAGGCAGGCGTGCTGGAAAACCCCAAAGTCGAATCCATCTATGGCCTGCACGTGCATCCCGAGCTGGAGGTAGGCGAGGTGGGCTTCCGTCCGGGCCAGTTCATGGCGTCTACAGATGAACTGTATCTGACGGTACACGGCCGCGGCGGCCATGCAGCGCAACCTGCGCAGTTCATCTCTCCGCTGATCGTTTCAGCCGAGATACTTCTGGCCCTGCAGCGATTCACAGATATGAGCATTCCTACCGTTCTTTCCTTTGGCAAGATGGTCGCAGAGGGCGCTACCAATATCATCCCCGCTAAAGCAGAGTTGGCAGGCACATTGCGCTGCTTTGATGAAAGCACACGCCTGCAGATACACAAGGAGATGACAGCTATCTGCCACGATATAGCGGCCGGGCATGGCGCTACGTGTGATGTCCATATCCTGAAAGGGTATCCTGTAGTCTATAATAATGAAGCACTGACTGCGCGCGCTAAAGCAGTGGCAGTGGCGCAACTCGGTCCAGCACATGTACATGACCTGCCTATCCGCATGGGCGCAGAAGACTTCGGATATTATACGCAGCTCATACCGGCCTGCTTTTACCGCATAGGCGTAGCCAATAAAGAGCGAGGCATCACATCTGCCATCCATACTCCGACCTTTGATATAGATGAGCGCGCCCTGCTGGTATCTATGGAGCTGACCGCCGCTATAGCTCTGAGTGACCTCTCTGGTATATAGTCCACCAACCGCATAGTGAATAATACAATAGATTTATTGTATATCTGATTATATTAGTGATTCACTAACCAAACACCCTTGACAGCCCTATAGGCTGTCATTATCTTGCCGCCCATGGTACAGTCCGAGAGACATATTTATCCTTCCTATGATCAGTTTGTATCCCGTCACAATAAGGAGTGGCTGCTACAGCAGCGCAGCTGTGTGATCTGGCTCACCGGCCTTTCAGGCAGCGGCAAAACGACCATAGCCAAAGGTGTGGAGCGCGTGTTGTATGAGATGGGGCACCTGACCATGATACTGGATGGCGATAATGTCCGCGCGGGTATCAACAATAATCTGGGCTTTAGCCCTGAAGACCGCGCTGAGAATATCCGCCGCATAGCAGAGACTGCCAAGCTTTTTGTGCAAAATGGTGTCGTGACCATTTGTTCTTTTGTCAGCCCTACTCATGCTATCCGTCAGGTAGCTGCAGATATCATAGGCCCCAGAGACTTCATAGAGGTATATGTCAATACTCCCCTCGAGCTATGCGAGCAGCGTGACGTAAAAGGCCTCTATGCCAAAGCCCGTAAGGGTGAGATACCCGACTTTACCGGTATCAGCGCCCCATTTGAGGCACCACTGAAACCCGCACTGGAGATACAGACCCGGGGCCAGAAGGTGGAAGACTCTATCAAGCAGCTGCTCGACTATATCGTACCGCTGATCCAGCATGACGGTACGAAATAGCACTTCCCCCTACTTTGTTATTTTTGCCCTGCTTATATCCTGACACATGCCTGAGATACTTTCGCTGACGCCCCTTCATTTTCCCGATTATGAGCTGATCGACTCCGGTCAATTTATGAAGCTGGAGCGGTTTGGTCCGTACATCACTATCCGCCCGGAGCCGCAGGCAGTATGGGACCCTGAGCTATCTATGAAAGAATGGGAAGCCCGGGCACATGTCAGGTTCATACCCCGCTCCAGCAGCTCTGGCGACTGGCGCAAACTGAAGAATATGCCTGACCAGTGGCAGATAGAATATCCGCTGGGCGCTTCCGGCAAAACGATCCGTTTCCGCCTCGGCCTTACTTCATTCAAGCATGTAGGTATATTCCCGGAGCAAGGGGTCAACTGGGACTATATAGCAGAAAGCATCTCAGCCCTGAAAACCGAAAAGCCTAAATTCTTAAATCTCTTTGCCTATACCGGCGGTGCCTCACTGGCAGCACGCGCAGCAGGTGCGGATACTACCCATCTCGACTCTATCAGGCAGGTGGTCAACTGGGCCAATGAAAACATGCAGCTCAGCCAGCTGGACAATATCCGCTGGTTGGTAGAGGATGCCTTGAAATATGTGAAGCGCGAAGTAAAGCGCGGCAATAAGTACCACGGCATCATTCTCGATCCACCAGCCTTTGGCCATGGTCCTACAGGAGAGAAGTGGAAGCTGGAAGACAACCTGAACGAGATGATGAAAAACGTACTGGAGCTGCTCGACCCCAAAGAGCATTTCCTTATCCTCAATGCCTACTCTCTTGGTTTTTCATCTATGATCCTGGAGAACCTGGTCCGCCCCAGAGCTGATAGATCTACACTGCAGATAGGAGAGCTCTATCTGAAAGATCAATATCAAAAGCGCCTTCCGCTTGGCGCCTTTGTCAGGTACCGCCATACCTAGAAAGGTGTATCTGCTGTCATGACAGCAAAAAAATAATTCCCTGATCATCATTATGATGTGAAGAAACGTATAATCACACTTCATATTTAAGAGAAGTGTGATTAGTTTTAGCACTAACTCATCCCCAGGTGTTGTGACCGGTCAAACCGGTCATGTCGGCGTCATCATGTCAGATCCAGGATCTGATCGCCCCGGCAAATTCAACTAAGACTATGCGGCTACCGTTTGAAAAAGTATTGATCGGCTTTTTTGTGTTCGTCACCATAGCGGTGATTGGGCTTGCTATTCTAAACTATCAGAGCAATAGATCCTACTATCGCTCTGTCGCCGCTGTAGACCATACCAATGAAGTACTCAAACTCAATGCGAAAGCACTCTCCACCATACAGGATCTGGCAGTGCGCAGCTTCATCACCACCGGCGATTCATCGTTGCTAACCTCCTACCTGGCCTCCAGCCGCAATCTGGAAGGAAACATGAGGCAGCTACGCCAGCTCACCGCAGATAATGCTGCCCAGCAGCTTCTTATTGATTCCCTATACTACTACACAGGACAGCGCAGTGCCATGGCCCACCGCTATCTGGCCCTGTATGGCGCACACCAGCTATCTGACAGCGGCCTGTCTGACTATACTGCAGCCAGCCGTACGGGTATGCTGGCCATCAAAAAGCTGTCGGCACGCGTAGCCAAAAACGAAGAAGAGCTGCTCGCTGACCGCATAGCGCTCACCAGGACCAATCGCGAGCGCTTTGATGTTTCTATTGAGCTTGTATTTGTGGTCATCGTATTGCTGCTGATAGGCTGTACCATGGCGGTCATACACTATATACGCCAGCGCAAAGCCTTTGAGCAGGACATCACACAGCTCAATGATGACCTGCACAAGAAAGTAGAAGAACTGCATAGTGCCAATCAAGAGCTGGAATCCTTCTCGTACTCCGTGTCACACGACCTGCGTGCACCTTTGCGCATTATAGATGGCTTTGCCAAGATCATATCTGATGATCATGCAGACGCGCTGAATGATGAGGGCAAGCGCTTTATAGAAACTATCCGCTCCAATGCCCAGCGCATGGGTATGCTCATAGATGACCTGCTCAGCTTCTCCCGCATCAGCCGCAAGGAGCTGGCTATACGCGAGATCAATATGAATGCACTGGTGGAAAATGTAAAGGACAATCTCATGCTGATAGACAAGCCGCGCGCTACTATCTCTATACAGCCGCTGTGCAGTGCATTCTGCGATGACCACCTGATCCGCCAGGTATGGATCAATCTCATATCCAATGCAGTCAAATATTCCCGGGCGCGTGAGCATCCCGAGGTAGCCATCACCTGGGAGCAGACCCGCACAGAGATCATCTACGCCGTGCGGGATAACGGTGTGGGCTTTGATATGCAGTACGCCGGCAAATTATTCGGCGTGTTCCAGCGGCTACACAAAGCGACCGAATATGAGGGCACCGGAGTGGGGCTGGCGCTGGTGCACCGGATCGTGACCCGCCACAGCGGCCGCGTATGGGCGGAGTCGAGCCCGGACTGCGGCGCTACCTTTTACTTTTCATTACCTAAACATCTAAACTAAATAAGCACCGACATGGAAAGCAAATCTGTAGAGATCCTCCTGGTAGAGGATAATCCATATGAGGCCGAACTGGCTATCAGAGGACTGAAGAAGCACAACTTTGCCAATAACCTGCACCACATAGATGACGGTGCAGATGCGCTGGACTTTATCTTTGGCCGGGGCAAGTATGCCAACTCCCAGGCTGATACGCCAAAGCTCATCCTGCTGGATATCAAGCTGCCCCGCGTAGATGGCATAGAGATACTGCGCCAGATCAAGTCTCACGAGAAAACTAAATCAATACCAGTAGTAGTGCTGACCTCATCTAAAGAAAACCAGGATGTAAAAGCGTGCTACGAGCTCGGGGTCAATAGCTATATCGTAAAGCCGGTAGACTTTGACTCCTTTGCCAAGGCTGTGGCTGAGCTCGGCATGTATTGGATGCTGCTGAATACAGCACCGCCGCGGTGAGTATTTATTTGTAATGGCCTGACTCTATCCAGCGCTCCAGCATCTTATCTATCAGCCCATTGAACTGCTGTATTTCGTCTTTATCCAGCTTTTTCAGCGGCTCCTGTATGTCAGAGACCACGCTGTCCATGCGCTTGAGTAGCTGCAGGCCTTTGTCTGTGATGATCACGTCTACCGCACGACGGTCATTTTCACAGGTCACACGCTCTACATAGCCGGCTTTGCGCAGGCGCTCTACTATACGTGAGGCATCACTATTGCGGTCTATCATGCGCTCTTTTATGAGGCCTACCGTAGCTGGCTTGGGGTGCTGGCCGCGCAGTATCCTCAGCGCATTATATTGTTGAGGAGTGATGTCGTATTCCTTAAACAGTTTTTGCTGTATGTAGTCTATGATGCTGTAGACATAGTACACGCCGACAAATGCCTTGTGGTATTCGTCATTAAATTTCTTCTGCTTGATGATCTCTTCCAATGTACCCATGTTTGCTAAACTAACAAATTCCGACGAATCACGATTTTATATAATAGAAAGGGGATACATCTGTGCATCCCCTTTCACTATAACCAAACCCAAAATTATTTCTTGACCAGCTCGGCATTGACGGTGATGGTCACATCGTCGCCCACAGCTACGCCGCCTGCGTCCAGTGTCTTATTCCATGATACGCCATAGTCCTTCCTGTCTACGGTAGTAGTGGCCTTGAAGCCTGCACGGTTATTGCCGTATGGATCTTTCACTGTGCCGTTGTATTTTACCTCCCAGGTCACCTTTTTGGTCACACCCTTCATGGTCAGGTCGCCTGTCAGTTCGTATTTCTTGTCGTTGATCTTCTTGATGTTCGTACTCTTGAATGTGATATCGGGAAACTTGGCCGCGTCAAAGAAGTCCGGGCTCTTCAGGTGGCCATCGCGCTTTTCGTCATCGGTATTGATAGAGGCTACCTTGATGGTAAAGCTGACACCCAGATCGCTGAAATCAGACTTCTCAGATTTCACCTCGCCGGAGAAATCCTTAAAATTGCCCGTAGCCTCAGATACCACCATGTGCGATACGCTGAAGTTGATAGAAGAATGTGTTTTGTCCAGAGTCCAGCTCTGAGCAGTAGCTGCAGCCGCCATAGATACGCCGGCCAGGAGGATGAAGAGTTTTTTCATTTTTAGTGTCGTTTTAATTTATGATGCAAAGATAGGGCACAACATTTAATGTTGCAACATTTATTATTAAAAAATGTTAGCGCCTTTCCTTCGTCTCATTATGGATAGTTTGAATAAATTGTATTCAGTTTTCACCCCACATCCCGATCTAATATCATGGAAGTAACCAGACTATTTGACTATCTCGCTGTCATGGCCGCAGAGCGTCCTGACCAGCCATTTCTCGCATCTAAGGTGACTGAGAATGGCGTGAAGCATTGGAAGTCTTATACATTCAAAGAAGTAGCAGAGATATGTGATAAGGTAAGCCAGGCACTGCTCGACCTCGGTATCCGCAAGGATGACAAGGTAGCCCTCTGCGCACCAAACAGGCCTGAGTGGAATTTCATAGACATAGGCTGCCAGCAGATCGGTGCGATACTCATACCCCTCTACCCTACTGCCTCTACCAATGACTTCCGCTTCATCTGCAATGATGCCGAGGTCAAACTTGCCTTTGCCGGTGATCAATCACTCTACAAGAAACTAGCTGAGGTCAAAAGCGATATACCTTCCCTGCGCGAGATATATACGTTCGATCCCGTAGAGGGCGCGCCGAGCTGGAAAAGCCTGATAGATAAAGTGACGGACACCAGCGCGGTACAGGAAGCAAAGAAGGCCGTCAATGAAAAAGAGATGGCTACCATCATCTATACATCAGGCACTACCGGCAATCCGAAGGGGGTCATGCTGAGTCACTACAATATGGTCAGCAACCTGAAGGACACGGATAAAATACTGCCATTCCAGGGAGGAGGCAAGTCACTCAGCTTCCTGCCGCTCAGCCATATCTATGAGCGCGTAGGCTTCTTTGCTTACCTCAAAAATGCCATCCATATCCACTACGCAGAAAATATGGATACCATCGCAGAGAATCTCAAGGAGGTGCAGCCGTTTGTATTTACTACCGTGCCACGCCTGCTGGAGAAGGTTTACGAGCGCATCATGGAGCGGGGCAACTCTCTCTCCGGTATCACCAAAAAACTTTTTGACTGGTCACTGCATCTGGGCAATCGCTATCAGCTCAATACCAACCTCGGCCTATGGTATAACATACAGCTGGCCATAGCGCGCAAACTGGTCTTCAGCAAATGGCAGGAGGCTCTCGGCGGTCATGTGCGCTTCATCATCACTGGTGCTGCTCCGCTGCAGCCGCGCCTGGGCAGGTTATTCAGTGCGGCAGGTGTGATCGTGCTGGAGGGCTATGGCCTCAGCGAGGCCTCTCCCGGTCTGAGTGTGACGCGTGTAGAGGAGGAGGGCCGTATGATCGGTACCGTAGGCCTGCCACTACCGAGTGTACACATCAAGCTGGCCGAAGACGGCGAGATACTGGCCAAAGGCCCTAATATCATGATGGGCTACTACAAGCGTCCAGACCTCACAGCAGAGGTGATAGATAGTGAGGGCTACCTGCATACCGGTGATGTGGGCGAATGGGTGGATGGCAAATTCCTGCGGATCACAGACCGCAAAAAGGAACTTTTCAAAACATCGGGCGGCAAGTATGTAGCACCGGCACCGATAGAGAATAAGCTGAAAGAATCACTCTACATAGAGCAGGTCATGCTGGTGGGCGATAATGAGAAATTTGTGACCGCACTCATCGTACCTTCCTTCCTGCATCTGCAGGCATGGGCCAAAGACAATGGCATAGTATATGAAAACAACCAGCAGATCATAGGCAATGAAAAGATACGCGCACTCATAGATAAGGAGATAGCTAACGCCAATAAAGATTTTGGCCATGTAGAGCAGGTCAAAAAATTTGTGATACTGGACAAGGAGTGGACCATAGAAGATGGTGAGCTGACCCCTACGCTGAAAGTAAAACGTAAGGTGATACTCGGCCGCTACTCGCGTCTAGTAGAGGAGATGTACAGTTGATCTGACGATATACAGGAAATGGTGTCTTCCTGCCCCAACCGCCCTAAAAAGCTGATGGCGCCTGCATTCATAGATAGTACAATCAAATGTCCATGGGCAAGACAATTCTTTTTATCGGAATAGGCAGTTTCATAGGCGGGGTGCTGAGATTTCTGCTTTCGCAGGCCATACAGTCCAGAGTAGAGGGAGGGTTTCCCTACGGCACCCTGGCCGTCAATGTCATAGGTTGCTTCCTCATCGGCCTCGTATTTGGCCTCTATGAGAGGGGCCTCGTGTCAGAGCAGGCGCGGCTGTTTCTGGCTACAGGTATCTTTGGCGGCTTTACCACCTTCTCTGCCTTCTCAAATGAGACCATAGCGCTGCTGCGTATAGGCCAGCCGCTGCAGGCCATAGGTTATGTATCTATATCTATCATAGCGGGGCTGGTCGCCACCTATATAGGCATACAGTCTCACAGGCTGGGCTGAGAAATGTAACGAGGGACCACCTGACGGCAGCCCCCCATTACAAAAAAACTACCACTTAAAATTTATCTGGTTATCTCCAGTTTTTGCGAGTTGACGCCAGCGGTATTGAGTACTCTCACCTCATAGAGCCCGGCAGGCAGGGTAGAAATATTGATACTGACGGTTTGCACACCGGCATCGGTGGTCGCAGGGCTCTGCAGTGCCAGTCGGCCTGTCATATCGTAGATACTGATATCGGTATTGCCTCCCTTGCCGGCATCAAAGATGATGTTTGCCTTTTGAGTAGCAGGGTTAGGATATATGATAAACTGGCTCGAAGTGCTTGCTACATCGTTCACGCCGGAGGGGCCGATGTTGTAGCCGGCTCTGTAGCCTACTAGCTTGGCATGGCGGTTTATCACGCTGCTGGTCACATTGGTGGTGCCTATGGTCATGATAGGGAAATATGCGCTATCCTGATACCACGTATAGTATTCAAAATCTGCGAGCACAGGAAATGGATTGCCACTCACCGTCACGGTATCATGCTCTACGCGGTGCGCATGCAGGCGCACCACATTATAGAAGGTGCCGGCAGGTGTAGTCAGCGTACCATATCCATCCACTACACCTGTCACGTTTCCCGCCATGGTAGAGAATCCACTGCCGGAGTGGTAGTGCGCGTAGTAGGTATCATTGTAGTTGTTATTGAAAGCCAGCGGATACGGGAATTCATTGGCCGGATCAGAATATATCACGGTGTCGGGCTGTACATTGGCTATGCGCTTGTACAAACCATTTGCAGCATCGTTCTGATAGTAGACATAGTAGTTTGTGCCTGGATTCACCTCATGCAGGGCTATATCGGCACTGGGAAACAGCGCTCCGTATCTGGTGGCAGATGGTGTAAAGAATGTATCATTCTGATAGGTGCCGTTGGCAGTGAGCGTACTGAAATTCCAGGTAGTGGCTGGTCCACCTGAGCCTGCCTGTACGCCGGTCGTATCTGCCAGCGTGAGCTGAAAAGTGGCTCCGGCAGCCGGGAATGCGCTGCCGGGTATGGATGGCTGTGCCTCTGCAGCAGCCACACCCAGGAGAGACAGTAGCAGTGTAGTAAAGATTTTGCTTGTCATGATGTTGGATTTAAGTGATGAATTTTTTGTGATACAAAAGTCGCTGATCACAAACCCCTCAGAAAGGACAAAACGCAGCATTGCTTACCGTCCGTTTTAGGGATATATTCGATAGCGCAAAAAACCAGAACAATGGCAAAACTCTATCTCGTACGCCACGGGCAGGCTTCCTTCGGAGCAGATGATTATGACAAGCTCTCTGAGCTCGGCGTGATGCAGTCTACCTACATCCCCCATCACTTTACCGAGGAGATCCGCTGCCATCTTTCTGTCTGGCATGGCACGATGCAGCGCCAGCGGGATACGGCTATGACCGCTTTCCCGGATGCAAAACCGGTAGTGACAGCCGGGCTCAATGAATTTGACCATATGAATGTACTGGCCGTACATCAGCCCGCTATACATGATCGCGAGCGGATGACTGCCATCATCATGGAGCAGAGCGACCCGCGGGCTTTTATGGAGCGGGAGTTTCGCACTGCCATGTCCAAATGGATGCAGGAAGAGGGTGACACGTCCTACCACGAGTCATTCCTTGATTTTCGCTCGCGCGTCCGTGACACGATGAGTGATATCATGGCCGCTGCGCGACAAGACGCCCACAAGCATGTGGTAGCGGTGACCTCGGGCGGGGTCATATCACTATACATGACCATGCTGCTGGATATGCCTGAGATCCGTATGGCAGATCTCAATCAGCATGTGGTCAATACGTCTATCACCTCGCTCCTCTTCAATGATAAGCGCTCCACTCTGAGCTACTACAATAACTACAGCCACCTGCCGGCAGATATGGTGACCTTCATATAAAAAAACGGGCCGCCCCCCACCCAGGAGACGGCCCTCAAGTAAACCCTCGTTATGAAACTTTTACCTGGTGGTAGTAATATTTAGTCGTTCGTTGATAGCATCTATCTGAGCCTTCATGGTCTGCATCATTTTCTGCTGCTCCGTGCTGGATGATTGCAGTTTCTCATTAGCAGACTTCAGCGCTTCGTTTTCCTTTTCCAGCGCCTGTGTTTTCTTATTGAGCTCCTGTACTGCGCCGATAGCTACTGCTGTGAGCTGGTCAAAGTCTACCGCATGCAGGTCATTTACCTTTTTGCCATAGACGAAGAGTGCCTGATGCTCGCCACCGGGCCATCCCTCTACTACAAAGCTCTCAGCACCATTCACCGCAGATACTTTCACTTCGTACGCCTTGTTGTTTGCATCCAGCAGTTTGATTTCGTCGCCGGCATTGAGTCCATGCGCTTTGGCCATCGTGACCGTGAGCTTTCCTGCATCAGTCTTTACAGACGCAGATGCAGCAAATACGCTAGGGATATAGTCTGAAGAGAGCTTCACTGCTGATGGGATAGCTTTTTCTACCTCCTGTGCTATGAATCCTGTCTTGCTGCCATTGCCCTTGGCCGGCTTGTCTATGTACTCATAGTGCACTACAGGGAGTGCCTCTGCTATAGACAGCGCAGAAGCGGAGGCCACCGGCTGTATTTCAGTCTTGATACGGCGGTCTGATGTGGCATTAAACTCGGTAGCCATGATACGCCCGCTGGCTCTTAAACTCACACCACAGGATGCACACGATGAGGTGCCTATATTACCTGCTGAATTGAGGTACCCATAACTACCCTCGTTTATATTTTGAGTAGCCTGTATATCTACTGGCACAGCAGGAGCAGTAGTACCTACCCCCAGGAAATTGTTGCCATTGACCGATATACCCGTACTACCGGCCAGGCCGAGCTGTGCTATATTATTGGCAGAGCCATTAGCAGTGTACTGGAAGCGCAGTTCTGCTGCGTTATACGTGGCGGCGGCTACACCGAGGCGCATCTGAGTATAGTTGTTGGCAGTCGTATTACTCGGTGCCAGAAACTGTGCCACGCTGGCATAGTTAGTCGTGCTGGCAGTTTGCACATCGAGGGTAGCAGCAGGAGCAGTAGTACCTATACCCACATTCACAGCATATGAGCCGGTACCGCCCAGCACCATACTGTTACTGCTAGATACTTTGGCATAAGCGCCTATAGCCGTGGCATAGGAGAGCCCACTGGTCACGACGTCTGCATATTGACCCAGCGCAGTGTTATTAGATCCTGTCGTATTAGAGGCCAAAGCGCGGCCACCTATGGCAGTATTGCTCTTGCCGGTGGTCGTATTGGTGATGCTGCCGGTACCATAGGCTGTGTTAGAGTCAGCACTTGTACTCTTGAATGCCGCAAATGTACCCATAGTAGTATTACCACTACCGGTTGTATTGGCCACCAGCGCATCAAAACCTACCGCAGTATTATAAGTACCGGTAGTCGAAGCAGTCATGGCATAGTCGCCTATTGCCGTATTGCCTGCCTGCGTAGGTGTAGATGTGCCTGTAGAGGTGAAGCTCTGGAGAGCCCTGTATCCTAACGCAGTCATCCCTACGCCGTTTACATTCGCCTGTAGCGCTCTGTCACCTATAGCTATATTATGATAGCCTACTGTATTGCTGAAAAGCGCATTGCCACCTATCGCCAGGCTGGCACTGCTATCTGCTGTGCTATTATAAAGTGCTGAATCTCCTATGGCTATGATATCATCGGATAGGTCACTGTTTGCCAGAGCGCTTCTACCTATAGCAATAACGCCTGAAGCGGCCGAGACTGATCCTGCTGCCCGGTCTCCTATAGCCGTATTGCCACTACCTGTTGAATTATATAAGGCATTATAGCCGATGGCTGTAGATCCGGTTCCTAAATTTTGATAAAGGGTATGATTACCAATTGCTACGTTCCGATTACCCGTCACATTGTTGTGAAGCGCGTTAGAACCTATGGCTATACTTCCGCTGGAGTCACCAGTAGCCTTATATAAAGTAGAATCACCTATTCCTATAAGCCGGCTATACTGTTGATTGCTCAATAAGCTCACCATGCCTATTCCAATATTGGAAGAACCTGTCGTATTACCATAAAGAGCTAGACCACCAAGAGCAATATTATAATAGCCGCTTGTGTTGCTGTACAATCCATCCCAACCTACGGCAGTGTTAGCTAATCCTGTAGTATTGTTATACATGGCAAGGTCTCCCACGGCAGTATTAGGTCCTAGTAGCGTTGAATTACCACCAGTTGAGTTGGCCAAAGCAGCATATCCCACTGCTACACTGCCCAATAGATCCGTTCCCTTTTGCAAGGCCAG
Organism: uncultured Chitinophagaceae bacterium; assembly: GCA_964537475.1. GTDB lineage: Bacteria > Bacteroidota > Bacteroidia > Chitinophagales > LD1 > UBA1941. The sequence continues at coordinate 283,513 of CAZIBY010000005.1, forward strand.
GTTTCCTACAGCTACGTTGTGAGTACCTGAAGTCAAAAGATACATAGAGCTATCCCCAAAAGCGGTGTTTCCCGTACCGGTTGTATTTGAGTACATGGCACTATATCCCACCGCCGTATTATTATTACCTACACTAGTACTGGTCAGGGCACTGTATCCTATACCAGTATTATTAGTACCAGTTGTATTGCTATTCAGAGCGCTATGCCCTACTGCCACGTTGTTAGTGCCCGCAGAGTTTGCCCCCAGTGCATTGTTACCTACAGCTACGTTCTTGTTTCCTTGCACGTTACTGCCCAAGGCGCTATGACCTACGGCTACGTTGTTTCCGCCGGTAGTATTAAGCCTGAGTGCCTGGGTTCCTATTGCTGTATTACTATAGCCCGATGTATTGCTATATAGAGCACTGAAACCAAATGCTGAATTATTTGCTCCTGTAGTGCTATTCATTGTTTCATAACCAATAGATGTATTACTCCGGGTAGCGTTGTAATCAATATACCCTGACTGAACGTTATTTACCTTCAGCATCAGTGCCTGTGCATCTGTCGTGCCTATAAAATTGGTGCCGGGTGTTGTACCACTATTGCCGGTCAGGCTCCATCCGGTCAGGCCACTGAGTGATACAGTATTGCCTCCGCCGATCGAGAGATTGGTGCCGCTCAGGTATAGTTGCTGCGAGTCCGTATTGGCAAATACTGTAGAAGGTGCCTCCCAGCTACCGTTACCGCTGGCATCGCTTTGCAATATATAGCCATTGGTCGCACCTGAGGTCATCTGGAAATTGGTGGTTTTTGTCGTGCCCACCACTTCCAGTGTCTGGCCGGGAGCGTTTGTTCCTATACCTACCTTACCATTGCCCAATGCCGTGAGTACAGGCGTACCTGCTACTGTCTGGGCTCCTGTAGATACGTCCAGGATCACATTGTTCGATCCGGTGCCTGCTATCTTCACCGCGAGCCCATCCGCCGCAGGACCACTATTCGCATTGTAGATAGCTGTGGCATATCCATTAGCATTGACTGCCCACGTGAGGGCGTCGGCCACGATACCGTGGTTGTCTGAGCCAGAGATATTAGTAGCAGTGTTGGCAAAACGTGAAACCGGGGCTGTCGTACCAACACCTACATAGCCAGAGTTATTATTATAGATATCATTGCCTGATTGGGTCCATACGCTATTCAGGGTAGTTCCGCTATAGCTGAGACCAGTACCGGCGGCTACAGTGGGGGCAAGCGATGTAGGATTGATCCAGGTACCATTGCCACTGGCATCACTTTGCAGGATGTATCCATTGGCCGCACCTGATGTCATCTGAAGGTTTGTAGTTTTTGTATTGCCATTCACCTCCAGTTTATTGGATGGCGCGCTGACACCTACACCAACATTACCGCTTTTCATTACGGTAAAGGCATCTGCACGTGAGTTGGTCGCAGTACCATTACCCACCACAAATGCCCTATCTGCACTATTAAAGCTGCCAGAGCCCGCAGCCGTATAATCTGTAGCAAAGGTACCGACAGCCATTTCGCCATAAGAGCGTGCATAGTTGCCCCGGCCCATGGCCTCTGCAGATACGCCTGATGTAGTATCTCCCCAGCCTATGGCCAGGCCCAGGTTAGACTGTGTCTGAGACTGGTAGCCTCCGGTGATAGATGTGGTAGCACCTGAGGTATTAGAGTTAGAGTTATTAAACACTACTGAATAATTACCCGATACATTGTTACCATTGCCGCTGACCAGTGCATAGCCGGCAGAAACAGTGTTGGCATTTCCAGATACTGCTGTATAGGATCCTCCCACAGAGTTTGATCGGCCAGACACAGTGCTGTATGAACCACTTAGGTTATTGGAAAAGCCTATGGCAAAAGATCTCCATCCCGATACCGTATCGAGATATCCTCCCACGATAGCATTAGGTGCAGTGGCGATATTGTGATCGCCAAATGTAGCTATATGATCGGCGGAGGCAGTGTTGTATGAACCAAATATCGCATCACTGTTACCTGAGGTGATGGAGTTGTTGTCACCAGACACTATAGAGTAGTTGCTACTTACCGTATTGGTACTACCTGACACGAGATCATTAGCCCCGGATACAGTCAGGTTTTTACCCATCGAGGCATTACCATTTCCTGATGGGCTATACGTAAAGTTGCCGGAGGTAGCACCGAATGTGAGATCATTTGCACCCATCGTGACAGTACGCACTCCTGTCAGTGTCCCGTCAGCTGTATAAATATTAGGCACTGTGACAGCCGTGCCCGTAGTGCCATTCACTGTGGTGCTTATCGTGTTGCCACTTATTGTATTGCTTACAGTCGCCGTAGATAGTGTCGACGGGTTTACCCATTTGCCATTACCATTAGCATCACTCTGGAGAATATAACCTGCTGTGGCTCCATTGGTCATCTGCAGATATTTGCTGGTCAGGCTGTCATTTATCGTTATGTGTTTGTTTGTGAAATCACCATAAACGAGTGGAGTAGTCGTATTGGTATTGGCTATATAGAGTTTGTTGCTTCCCGTTTCATTTTGCGCCGCCTGGTAGCCTATAAAAACATTGTTGTCACCGGTAGCATTGGATCCGACTGCATTTCCTATAGCGGTATTATGATTACCGCTATAGTTATTACCGAGGGCATTGGGTCCTATGGCCACGTTGCCGCTACCCGTCGTATCATTGCGCAAAGCATAATGGCCCATGGCGACATTATTGTTTCCGGTAGTATTGTAATACATGGCTCCCCAGCCCACCACAGTGTTGTAACTCGCCGTAGTATTGTTTAGCAGCGCCGTATGGCCGATCGCGGTATTGTCACTACCGGTCGTATTGCTAGACAGTGCAGAATAGCCAACCGCTGTATTTGCAGTACCCGTAGTTGTGTTATTCATAGCGTGTGCCCCGACAGCAGTGAGCTGAGAGGATGTGGTCATACTGGTCAGCGCAGAATTTCCCACTGCTACGTTATCCGCACCGGTAGTCATAGACTGTAATGCTTGTACACCCACACCTGTATTGTACCCGCCAGAAGTGAGGTTTTGCAATGTGCGGTAGCCCACACCGGTATTATTGCCTCCTATGGTATTTGTGACGAGGGCTTGCTGACCTATAGCCACGTTACTGCCACCCGTAGTGTTATTTTGCAAAGCGTTACTGCCTACTGCTGTATTACTGCCACCTGTAGTATTGCTGGTCAGCGCCCAGAAACCCACCGCTGTGCCACCTGCTGTAGAGTTTGCCAGGGCCTGATAGCCCACCGCTGTACCATTCCCACTTGTAGTATTACTTCTCAGCGCCTGATAGCCTATAGCAGTATTAGCGCCACCGGTCGTGGCATTGGCCAGCGCCTGGTAGCCCAGGGCTGCATTGCCGGTACCGGTCGTGACAACATTTGCTGCCTGATAACCCAGAGAAGTATTGTTAGGTGAGGTATAATCAATATAGCCGGCCTTGTTGTTGTTCACTTTAAATTCCAAAGCCTGCGCATCTGTCGTACCGAGGAAGTTGGTGCCGACAGTGGTTCCGCTATTGCCTGTCAGGCTCCATCCGGTCAGGCCGCTGAGCGAGACCGTATTACCCCCACCAATGGATAGATCGGTACCGCTGAGATAGAGGTTTTGCGAATCAGTGTTGTTTGTGATCGCAGATGGGCTTACCCACGTACCGTTGCCACTCGCGTCGCTCTGCAGAATATATCCGCTGGCAGCACCATTGGTCATCTGCAGGTATTTGCTGGTCAGGCTATCATTCACTGTCAGGTGATCATTAGCAAAGTCGCCATATACAAGCGGTGTTGCAGTATTGCTGTTATCTATGTAAAGTTTGTTGTTGCCTGTTTCATTATATCCGGCCTGATAGCCCAGGGCCACATTGCCGGCACCTATAGAATCTTTATAAAGTGCCTGATAGCCTATGGCAGTGTTAGTGGTACCGGTAGTATTGTTAAACAATGACTGGAAACCATACGCCGTACCGGATACCGTAGAATATCTCATCGACTGATACCCTATAGCAGTGGAGTTGTTTGTATTAGTAATGAGCTTGAGCGCCTCAAAGCCGATACCAATGTTATTATTGGCAGTCGTATTACTGTTGAGTGCCCATGCGCCCAGAGCCACGTTATAGCCACCAGTGGTATTGTTCTGCAAGGCATCCAGACCTATAGAGGTATTATAGGCGCCGGTAGAGTTAGTGACCAGAGACCAGAAGCCTACGGCAGTATTTCCATTGGCCGTACTATTATTGGCCAGGGCGCGCCATCCGAGCGCCGTATTATTTACGCCGGTAGTATTCGCATTCATAGATTGGTATCCCATAGCCGTATTGGCATATCCGGTAGTATTGCTCGTCAGCGCCTTACTACCCACTGCTGTATTTTGATATCCTGTACTGGCAGAGGTGGGTTGGTTGGCCTTGAGCGACTGATAGCCCACAGCCGTGTTGTCACTATTCCACGTAGCACCGCCATTGTTGTATGACTGTGTACTGAGGGCACCATCGCCTATGGCCGTATTGTTTCCGGCAGTAGTATTGGACTGCAGTGCCAGATAGCCAAAAGCTGCGTTGTCTGTTCCCAATGTATTTGAGTAAAGTGATTGCTGGCCTGCGGCGGTGTTATTAGATCCGGTGGTATTCTGATTCAGGGCTACATAGCCGATAGCTGTGTTACTACTGCCGGTACCATTGTTATTCAGAGCACCGGCGGCTATCGCTGTATTATAACTTCCCGTCGTATTATACTTCAGCGCATTCATACCCATAGCCACATTGGATCCGCCGGAGGTATTGCTGAGCATAGCAAAATTTCCCACTGCAGTATTGACACTTCCGGTAGTATTGGCCTGCATAGACTGGTAGCCTATCGCCGTGTTTGCACCACCAGTGGTGTTGCTATTCAGCGCCTGATATCCCCAGGTTGTATTGATATTGCCGTTATAATCAAGGTAACCGGCCATCTGATTATTCACCTTTATCTCCAGTGGCTGAGCATCAGTGGTGCCGATAAAGTTAGTGCCGACTGTAGTACCGCTATTGCCGGTCAGCTGCCAGCCCTTGATGCCACTCAGCGAGACAGAGTTGCCATTTGAGATACTCAAAGTATCACCGCTTATAGACAGCGTCTGATCGTCCGGACCTGATGGACCTGTCGGACCTGTTGCACCATCATTACCATTATCACCCGTAGGACCCGTCGCACCATCTGCGCCAGTAGCACCAGTCGAACCATTTGTACCGTTGGCACCTGTTGGACCAGTTGCGCCATCATTTCCGTTGGCACCTGTTGGACCGGTTGGGCCGGTAGCGCCATCATTACCATTAAATCCTGTCGCACCCGTGGCTCCGTTAGAGCCATTGGTACCATCAGCGCCTGTAGGACCAGTTGGCCCGGTTGCTCCATCATTGCCATTAGATCCAGTTGCACCAGTAGCACCCGTAGCTCCAGTAGAACCATTGGTACCGTTGGTACCATCAGCACCGGTAGGACCAGTTGGACCAGTTGCTCCATCATTACCATTAGATCCCGTTGCACCGGTAGCACCCGTAGCTCCGTTAGAACCATTAGTACCATCAGCACCAGTTGGACCTGTAGCACCTGTAGCCCCATTAGAACCATTGGTACCACCGGCACCAGCCGGACCAGTTGGGCCTGTAGCTCCGTTAGAACCATTGGTACCATCAGCACCGGTAGGACCTGTTGGGCCAGTTGCGCCGTCGTTGCCATTAGATCCTGTTGCACCAGTCGAACCATTTGTACCATTTGCTCCCGTAGGACCCGTTGCACCATCTGCGCCAGTAGCACCGGTAGCTCCATTAGAACCATTGGTACCATCGGCGCCTGTAGGACCTGTTGGGCCTGTAGCTCCGTCGTTGCCATTAGATCCAGTTGCACCAGTCGAACCATTTGTACCATTTGCTCCCGTAGGACCCGTCGCACCATCTGCGCCAGCAGCACCGGTAACTCCATTAGAACCATTGGTACCATCGGCACCTGTAGGACCTGTTGGGCCAGTTGCGCCAGTAGCACCAGTAGCACCATTAGAACCATTGGCACCCGTTGCGCCAGTAGCACCTGTAGCACCATTGGAACCATTGGTACCGTTGGCTCCAGTAGGACCTGTCGGACCAGTTGCGCCGTCGTTACCATTAGATCCAGTTGAACCGGTAGCTCCATTAGAACCATTGTTACCAGCAGCACCAGTAGGACCAGTTGGCCCAGTTGCACCATCAATGCCATTGGCACCTGTTACACCGGTAGCACCTGTAGCTCCATTAGAACCATTGGTACCATTGGCTCCTGTAGGGCCAGTTGGGCCTGTGGCTCCGTCTGCACCCGTAGCTCCATTAGAACCGTTGGTACCATCAACACCAGTAGGACCAGTTGGGCCTGTAGCGCCATTGTTACCATTCGCACCGGTTGGACCTGTAGCGCCATCATTACCATTAGATCCAGTTGCACCAGTCGCACCCGTGGCTCCGTTAGAACCATTGGTACCATCGGCGCCTGTAGGACCTGTTGGGCCGGTTGCTCCATCATTACCATTAGATCCAGTTGCACCGGTAGCTCCAATGGAACCGTTGGTTCCATTGGCACCAGTCGGACCAGTTGGCCCGGTTGCGCCGTCATTACCCGAAGGACCTGTCGGACCTGTGGCACCACCGCCGGCTCCTGTCGGACCAGTGGGACCTGTTGCTCCATCATTTCCATTAGATCCCGTTGCACCAGTAGCACCCGTAGCTCCGTTAGAGCCATTGGTACCATCGGCACCTGTAGGACCAGTTGGTCCTGTTGCGCCGTCATTACCCGAAGGACCTGTCGGACCTGTGGCACCGCCGCCTGCTCCTGTCGGACCTGTGGGACCTGTAGCGCCATCGTTGCCGTTAGCACCAGTTGGACCTGTTGCGCCGTCATTTCCATTTGCGCCTGTGGCGCCATCATTACCATTCGCACCCGTTGGGCCTGTCACACCGTCATTACCTGAAGGGCCTGTCGGACCAGTAGCACCACCGCCTGCTCCTGTCGGACCTGTGGGACCTGTAGCGCCATCGTTGCCATTAGCTCCGGTAGGGCCAGTTACACCATCATTGCCGTTAGCACCAGTTGGACCTATTGCGCCATCATTGCCATTGGCACCCGTTGGGCCTGTAGCTCCGTCGTTACCTGAAGGACCTGTCGGGCCTGTAGCACCGCCACCTGATCCTGTTGGACCAGTGGGACCTGTTGCTCCATCATTTCCGTTCGCACCTGTTGGGCCTGTCACACCGTCATTACCCGAAGGACCTGTCGGACCAGTGGGACCTGTGGCACCATCGTTTCCGTTCGCACCAGTGGGGCCTGTTGCACCATCATTACCATTAGCACCCGTTGGGCCGGTCGCGCCATCATTACCTGAAGGACCTGTCGGGCCTGTGGCACCGCCACCTGATCCCGTTGGACCAGTGGGACCGGTTGCTCCATCATTGCCATTAGATCCAGTTGCACCGGTAGCACCCGTAGCTCCATTAGAACCATTAGTACCATCTGCACCTGTAGGGCCAGTTGGGCCTGTAGCGCCATCAATACCATTAGATCCCGTTGCACCGGTAGCTCCATTGGAACCGTTGGTACCATCGGCACCAGTAGGACCAGTTGGCCCAGTTACGCCATTATTACCATTTGCGCCTGTTGGGCCTGTCACACCGTCATTACCTGAAGGACCTGTCGGACCAGTAGCACCACCGCCTGCTCCCGTTGGACCAGTGGGACCTGTTGCGCCATCATTACCATTAGATCCTGTTGCACCAGTAGCACCATCGTTTCCGTTAGCACCAGTTGGTCCCGTTGCGCCATCATTGCCGTTACCTCCTGCTGGCCCTGTAGCTCCGTCATTACCATTTGCGCCTGTTGGGCCTGTGGCACCATCATTGCCATTCGCACCCGTTGGACCGGTCACGCCATCATTACCTGAAGGACCTGTCGGACCAGTAGCACCACCGCCTGCTCCCGTTGGACCTGTGGGACCTGTTGCGCCATCATTACCATTAGATCCAGTTGCACCAGTCGCACCTGTAGTTCCGTTAGAACCATTGGTACCGTTGGCACCAGTAGGACCTGTTGGCCCGGTTGCGCCATCATTACCATTGGATCCTGTTGCACCGGTAGCACCCGTAGCTCCGTTAGAACCGTTAGTACCATCTGCTCCAGTAGGACCAGTTGGCCCAGTTGCGCCGTCATTACCCGAAGGACCTGTCGGACCTGTGGCACCGCCGCCTGCTCCTGTCGGACCTGTGGGACCTGTAGCGCCATCGTTGCCATTGGCACCTGTTGGGCCAGTCGCGCCGTCTGCACCAGTAGCCCCGTTAGAACCATTGGTACCATTGGCTCCAGTAGGACCTGTCGGACCAGTTGCTCCATCATTTCCATTAGATCCAGTTGCACCGGTAGCACCGTCGTTGCCATTCGCACCCGTTGGACCAGTAGCTCCATTTGTACCATTGGTACCATCGGCACCTGTAGAACCTGTAGGGCCAGTTACACCATCATTGCCGTTAGCTCCTGTAGGCCCTGTAGCTCCGTCATTACCCGAAGGACCTGTCGGGCCTGTGGCACCGCCACCTGATCCCGTTGGACCAGTGGAACCTGTTGCGCCGTCATTTCCATTTGCGCCTGTAGAGCCAGTCGCTCCATCATGACCGTTTGCTCCCGTAGGACCAGTCACTCCATCATTGCCGTTAGCACCAGTTGGACCAGTAGCGCCATCTGCTCCTGTCGCACCTGTCGGGCCAGTAGCTCCGTCATTACCATTTGCGCCATTAGGACCTGTCACACCATCATTACCCGAAGGACCTGTCGGGCCTGTGGCTCCGCCACCTGATCCTGTCGGACCAGTGGGACCTGTAGTACCATCGTTGCCATTAGCTCCAGTTGGTCCCGTTGCGCCGTCTGCTCCATTAGCTCCTGTAGCGCCAGTGGCTCCGTCATTTCCATTTGCGCCTGTAGGACCAGTCGCACCGTCGTTGCCATTCGCACCCGTTGGTCCCGTTGCGCCGTCTGCTCCATTGGCTCCTGTAGCGCCAGTGGCGCCATCATTACCATTTGCGCCTGTAGGACCAGTCGCACCGTCGTTTCCATTTGCGCCGGTTGGACCGGTAGCGCCATCATTACCATTAGCTCCGGTAGGACCTGTAGCTCCATCATTGCCGTTGGCACCTGTTGCGCCAGTGGCACCATCGTTTCCATTTGCACCAGTCGGGCCCGTCGCACCATCATTTCCGTTTGCGCCAGTAGCACCTGTTGCTCCGTTATTACCGTTAGTTCCTGTTGCGCCTGTAGGACCAGTCGCACCCGTACTGCCATTAGCACCAGTAAGACCGGTAGCACCCGTTGCTCCATTATTACCGTTGGTTCCTGCTGCGCCTGTCGGACCTGTCACACCACTGGCACCAGTCGGACCTGTCGTCCCCGTACCAGTGGCACCGGTTGGTCCCGTAGCACCCGTACTGCCATTGGCACCCGTAGGACCGGTAGCTCCAGCGCCAGTTGCGCCAGTAGCACCTGTTGCTCCGTTATTACCATTGGTTCCTGCTGCTCCTGTCGGACCTGTCACACCATTCGCACCAGTAGGACCCGTCGTTCCCGCGCCAGTGGCACCGGTAGAGCCATTGGCGCCGGTAGGGCCCGTAGCACCCGTGCTGCCATTGGCACCCGTGGCACCGGTGTGACCGGTCGGCCCTGTAGCTCCTGTGGATCCACCACCCGAATTCGCAGCATAGAGAGCATAAGGCACACTCATCAGTTGTGTGGTGCCCATATCCGTATAGTTGGTACCGCCATTCACATCTACCTCTACCTGCAGGTATTTCGGGCCGCTGCCCCATGACACTGTAGCCAGGTTGCCGCCGCCGGTACCTATCACTGCATTGAAGAGTCCAAACTGATTGGTGGTCTGTGCATGCGTCTCCTGAAATACGACCGTGCCTGTAGCAGTCTGATCATGTATGGTGAAACGTATCGCCACATGCGTATTGCCTACCACACTTCCCTGCGCATTGCGCACGATGGTCTGGTAGTTGATACCCTGCGGGGGGGCCTGAGCGAGCACACCGAGGCTATAGACAAACGCAAGAAAAAATATGAGCTTCCTCATGATTGGGTGGGTTGAGTGATTTACTTTTGGTTTACTTCTTGACGACAAAAGTCTGACTCTCCTCTGTTTGTTTTATGTCAGATTTTTACCCTTTGTGATACCGGATGGGTTGCCATGATTGACAATAAAATGTCACAACACAATCACAAACAATGAATTAGACGATTTGAAAACTTCAGGTTTGTGACAATTTCATTTGCTCCCGCACAAAAACATATAGGATTCAAAATCAATAGGTATAAATTTGATGCATGCGTACGTTGGATATTATCCGCGCTTTCACTCCAGAGGAGGTCAAAGACCTCGAGGCATCTCTCTCCGGTCACAAGAGGTCCGGCCTGCTCAAGCTTTTCCGCCAGCTTTTGATCAACACAAAATCAGAAGCAGAGCCTGACAATGCCGCACTTTTTAAAAAGGTATTCGGCGAAGAATATTCAAAGGCCAAAGACTACCTGCTGCGCAATGAACTGCGTCTGCTGAATGAGATACTGTACAGATACCTGGCTGAGCGCACAGCTATGGCGCATCTGGCCAAAAACGACAGCCTATACAACTATTGGCTGGCACGCGCATACTTTGAGCGCGGCATCAAGACGCTCTTCCGCTCTGATATAGATGATATGATCAAGGCTGCCTCCGCTCATCAGGAGTCTTTTGAGACGATCGGCCTGTCAGAGTCCGCGGCGCTATACTCTATGAAGTCCCTCTGGATGATAGACAATCAGCCAAAACTGCAAGACAATATCAGCCAGCAGCTCGATGCACTGCGGGCATGGGAGCACGAGGAGAAAAAGCGCTTTCTATACCGCCTCCGTGAGATAGAGGCCCGCCAGGCATATCTCGAGAGCATACTCCGTACCATAGTGCCGGGTCAGATCCCGGGCCATGACTCACGCACCCCGGGCCAGACGCAGATAGACCTCTCTGATATATCAGATCTGGATGTCTTTGCCCGGTACACTACGCTGAAAAAGCAAACCTACCAGACCAGTGGTCCTACCCGCATAGAGGTACTGAGGGAGACGCTGGAGCTGACGGAGAGCCCCGAGGCCATCGCTGTGCTGACACACCGCGCACGATTTGCTACGAGAAATCAGCTGGCCACTGAGCTGATCATACAGGGGCAATACGAAGAAGGAGATTACCATCTTGAGAAGTGCATCGTGGAAGGCGCTCCGTACAAATGGTCTAACTTCTTTTCTACGGTGCATAACTATATGGTAAACCAGATCAACCTGAAGCAATATGAAAAGGGCATCCGGATCTATCACGACTTTAAAGCAATGATAGAGGCCAACCGGTTGAAAAATCAGGGCCGCCTCTTCCTCGCATATTTCTATCTCTACCTCGGCAATGATGATGAGGCACTGAAGCTCCTGCCCAGGGAGGCTGAGCTATCAGTACCCCTGCAGATCATTTCTCGTTTCGTCTACACGATCTCATTTCTCATGCGGCATGAATATGCGTTGGCTGTCACCGAGCTGAAGAATATGCGCCGCTCTGTCAAGGCGATCAAAACGGGCGACTATTCACGCCAGCTTAGCATCATAGACTTTTACCTGCGCTATGCCGGTGCCGGGCTCAAAACCAAAGACCAGCAGAAAGAAACCATGACATCACTGCAGGAGGAGCTGCGCGCGGACTATGCGCGTTGGCGGCAGATAGCTGGTGTAGATGTACAGCTGCTCTGGCTGTTGGAGCGGCTTTCAGTTCTGTCCTAGCCAAATCTCGCTATCAGCGCACCGAACCCACAAAAAACCCATACATACTGGCTGTTACTACATATATTTGACATATCTCTCTCCTATATATGGATCGGCCGGCAGTAGATGTATTTCGTCATTTTACCTCCTATCAGGAGTGTAGAGACGTGCTCTATGCCTATCTCCGCAAGGCGGGTAGGAAAATAACTGAGCATGAGCGTATGACTGTCACCTTGCAGGTCGCATTCTGCGAGGTAGTGCTCAATCATATCAATGAGGGCCAGGAGCTGCTACTGCAGTGCGAGTCCTACATCATGCTGTATGGCAAAGAAGAAGAGAAAGCGCTCGTCTATCATACGCAGTGCAGGCTGAAGATCCATTTTGCAAGATTCTCTGAGGCGTTGGACGATGGCCTGCGGGCCTTGTATATATTCCGGCAGCATCCTTATCAGCTGCTCACCATGGTCACGTCTACCTGCTGCGGGGTAGCATGCTCTAACCTCAATCTGTTTACCGAAGGTATAGACCACCTCACTGAGTCGCACCGCATCGCGCTGTCTATAGGTGATGTACGCAGCGCACTGCTGGCCACTGCCAATCTGAACGAGATACGCATGCGCATCCTGCCAGTAGATGACTGCATAGCTTACAATAAAGAACTGCTGGTAGAAATATTCAAAGAATACGGCAATAAGCCTAGCGTAGCAGAGGCAGGCACATGCGTACACCTGGGATACCTATACAGCAAGAAAAAAGAATACATCCTGGCATCTAGCTACGCTGACCGGGCGCTGGGCATCATGCAGCAGTTTGACTACCTGCCGCCACATCACTTCCTGTACACCAATATCTTTGTGATAAAGGCTGAAGTAGCGGGTGGCCAGGGCGATGAGAAGGCTATGCTGCGCCATGCGCATGACTGCATAGAGCGGGCACGCGCTATCAATAAGGCGACTCCGGAGATAGACGTTGACTTACTGCTTTTCCGCTTTTATACAGAGCACAGGCAGCTACGCAAAGCCAAAAGCTACCTGGATAAAGCTGCTGCGCTCATACCTGATACTGACCGCGGCTCACTCTATCATGACCTGACGGAAAGCAGGTGCCTCTACTACGCTGCTATGGGTGATACGGCCAAGGAGCTACAGTATTTCCGGCTGATGTATGACTACAAGATCAAGGCAGCGCAAGAGGGCCTCAATAACCGGGTGAAGTATATCAATAGCGTACACGCGCTGGAGCTGAAGCAAAAAGAAGTAGATCATCATAAAGCAGAACTGGACTTCAAAACCCAGGAGCTGAATATGACCACCTATCACCTTCAGCAGCGCACGCAGCTACTCACAGACCTTAAGCAGAGCCTCTTGGCCCTACGTAAGGAGAAACACAGATCTGATGTCGTCTTCAAGACTATCAGCCGGGCCATAGACCAGGCCTTTGCAAAAAAGGAATCGGAGAAAGATCGCTTCCGCGAAAAATTTGACGAAGCGCATCGAGGCTTTATCGTCCGCCTGCACCGTGCGCATCCATCCCTCTCTCCTACAGAGTGCCGAGTCTGTGCGTTGCTGAGGTCCGGCTTCAATACTAAAGATATAGCCTCGCTCCTGTCCAGCTCGCCACGCAATATCGAGAACCATCGCGTCACTATCCGGCGCAAGATGAACCTGACCCGTGAGGACAACCTCAATCTTGTGCTGGCCGCTATGGAGTAGCCGGGCTGCGTAACAATTGTTACCTGCCGGCGCGCAACCCCGTAGTATTTTTGCATGATACCGTTAGCCGTCACTTTCTACACCCAAAAACAAGATCATGAAGCGCCCTTTCAAAGACATTGCATTCGTATCCGTGCAGTTTGTATTGCTTTTCATCTTTCTCTTCCGTATCAGCGCCATAGACTTTACAGAGCCGGGCCTGATCAGATATGCCGGTCTGGCATTAGCCGTAGCAGGAGTCATCATCATTACCCTTTCCATTGCAAAGCTTCGCCGCAGCCTCTCCGCCTTCCCTACTCCTACGCATATAGCCGTGCTGATAGATACAGGGGTGTACCGATATATGCGTCATCCTATCTATACCGGCATATTGGCTATGGCCCTCGGCTGGGGGCTGTATTCTGAGTGCACGCTTCGGCTGCTGGTCTTTGGCAGCCTGCTTATCTTATTTTACTTCAAGGCCGGCTATGAGGAGTCCCTGCTTTCGCAGAAATTTTCCGGCTACGCGGCCTACCGAAGGCGCAGCGGCATGTTTCTGCCCGGATTGTGACAGGTGGTGATTTCCATCGCAAATCTGGTAGTCATTCGCATGGGGCATTGATTTAGAAGGACGCCCCTTGACCTGCCTATGGCAAATTAAATTTTTATGGCCTCAAAAGTTGCTAAAGTTCCAAAACACCCTATATTTGCAGTCCCTAGAAACGGAATGGTAGTTCAGTTGGTTAGAATGCCGCCCTGTCACGGCGGAGGTCGCGGGTTCGAGCCCCGTCCGTTCCGCAAAAGCCCTCACTCAGGTGAGGGCTTTTTGTTTTCCGGGAAGTGCCTCATGTACAATCGACTCATTTTCTCATTCATGGCGGGTAACGTAAAATGCGATTAGAGCAGAATGACACCCTATCCTGGTAGTTAGAGATACCATATGAGTCTATGGCCGGAGTATCTGCAAAGATTCTTTAAGTTTATCAGGCAAAGCCACCCTTATGACACTGGAGGTATTATACGCTGGCAATACACTTAGGAAATTTAGCACCGCAGCAGAAGCAGTAGCCGCAGGCGGCGCTATCAAAACGGTGCAGGTGGCAGATTTTCAGGTGCAGGATCTGCCTGCGATAGCCGAGGCATTTGCGCTGGACCTATCATTCATCCAGCACAGTGATGACATAGAGATCAGCTCTCACTATCACGAGATGCCCGGCCAGTTGGCTTTCAATTTTTCCATCCCTTATCTGGAGGGGCATTCCGTAGCAGAGCAGCAGGTGTTTTTTATCATCAAAGACAGGACGCTTTTCTCCTTTCAGGAGAAAGACCTGGAGAACTTCTTTCCTGTCAGCCTGCGCAGCAAGTATGAGGCAAGGTTTATGGAGACCGGAGAGGATATCGCTGACACACTCTTATTACTGGTCGGGATGATCGGTGATTATTTTGCAGATATCACAGAGTTTATCTCCAAGCGCATCAAGCATATCTCCAGCCGCAATATGAAGCAAGCTCACTTTAGCGATGCAGACCTCGATGTCATCACAGAGTTAAATTTCACCAACATCCTGATCAAAGAAGCGATCACTGAGTTTCGCCGCATTCTTATTCTCCTTAAGCGGAGCAACTACCACAGTATGCCCATCGGTGCTCAGATAGCAGATGAGCTCGGCGATATATCCGTAGTATCAGAGCACATTCAGTACAACTTTGACCGACTGGATGACCTGAAGGACAACATCACCAGCAAAATAGACCTGGAGCAAAACAAGATATTCAAAACACTCACTGTCATCACTGCATGTATCTCTCTACCCACCTTGATAGCCGGTGTCTATGGCATGAATTTTAAAAATCTGCCAGTCACCGATTCCGATTACGGCTATATGGTCGTCATCGGCCTGATGCTGCTCAGTTTCCTATTGCCTATTATTTTCTTCCGCTGGAAGCGTTGGTTCTGACACCTTACCGTATCAGGGTCACAGTGCCTGTCTTTGCCGTCTGCTGTCCGTTTTTGAATGTGATAGACACGAAGTAAGAATATACTTCAGACGCCTGTGGCTGGCCCTTGTACGTGCCATCCCATCCGGCACTGCTATCTGTAGACTCATACACCAGTTGCCCCCAGCGATTGTAGATCGTCATGTGATATTCCGCTACGCCACGTGCGAGAATATAGAAGGTATCATTCTTCCCATCTCCGTTTGGTGTGAAGGCATCTCCTGCGGCTACTCCCGTTTCTACACGTATCGTATCACTGGCTGTCACTATACAGCCGTTATTATACATGATAGTGATCGTATACACATTCAGTGTATCCGTAGCGTCAGTAGTATTGAGCATCGGTGCCGGGCAGTCCGTGCAGCTCAGACCTGGTATGGGCGACCAGCTATAGCCCGTGACCGCAGATGCTGCATATCCTGTGAAGACAGAAGCAAGCTGCACATCATTACCCTGTAGTACCGTAGTATCTCCCGGCATCACCTGGGCATAGGCCTGCGCAGGCGCAGCGATGGTGACCGGCGCAGCAGCAGCGGTACAGCCATTGGCATCTGTGACCTGCAGCGAGTAGCTACCTGCCGCCAGGCCGCTGTCTGCAGACATACTGCTACCATCACTCCACAGGTACTGATAGGTACCTGATGGAGACACGGTGGCCGTGATGTATCCATTAGTATAGCCATAGCAGGTGATGTCGTTTGGTTTGATCGTCACGGTCGGGTTGGCGTTTACAGTCACGGTCTCGGTACCGGTGGCAGTACCACAGTCTGGTACGGTGTAGCTCACACTGTATGTAGTAGTAGCCGTAGGACTCACTGTGACCGATGGAGTAGTAGCGCCTACCGGGTTCCATTGCCAGCTCCCGCCACTAATATTTGCTGCCGCAGTGAGCAACGCACTATGACCATCGCACACAGCCGTATCATGCAGCGTCAGCGCCGGCTGCGGCGTCACAGTCACAGTGCCCGTAGCTGTCACAGCGGGGCACACAGACAGCGGGATAGCATATGATACAGTATACGTGCTGGTAGTGAGCGGCGTGACTGTAATGGCTGCTGTAGCCTGCCCGCCAGGAGACCAGGCATACGTGCCACCAGCCTGTGAGGCAGTAGCAGCCAGCGTGGCAGCATTGCCGGCACAGACAGTCGTGTCATTCACAGATACCGTAGGTGGTACGGTGACAAAGACTGTATCACTCACCGACACAGGCAGGCAGCCCGCCAGCGAGTATGTAGCAGTATAGACAGCCTGCGCGGCAGGTGCCACCGTGATAGAGGTATTTGTATTGCCACCCGGCGTCCATGCGTAGGTGCCGCCGATAGTAGTAGGCGTGGCGGTCAGCGTAGCGCTGCTGCCTGTACAGATAGTGTCATTCATCTGCGTGAGGGTCAGCGGCGGATAGACTGTGACCAGGGCACTGGCAGTATATGCACCGCATACGGGCAGTGTATAGGTCACTGTGTAGGTCGTGCTACCGGCAGGAGACACGGTGACGGATGCCAGGGTATCTACGGCCACACCTGTAGACCAGCTATAGCTCCCGCCCGGCACTGTGACCTGTGCCGTCAGCACCGCAGGCTGCCCCAGGCAGATGGCGGTAGGACTCACTGACACCGCCCCTGATGGTACCACCGTGATCATCATGGTATCAGTACAGCCACCATTGCTCCAGTAGAATGTGTAGGCACCTGTAGCCGATAGTCCGGTGACACTTGCAGTAGCTGATGTCGCGGGTGCGATCGTGGCGACTGCCGGGTTGCCCGGCGCGGCAGTCCATGTACCTGTCCCTATAGCTGCCATCGTAGCCGTACTATTCTGGCAGACGGTCTGATCAGGTCCCGCATCGGGCTTTGCTGTTACATTTATCAATACCGTATCGGTACAGCCATTATTACTCCAGTACAGTGCGTATGCTCCTGCACTGGCAAATCCCGACACAACTGAGCTGCCAGCATTTGCATTGGTGAAAGAAACTACAGCAGGATTGCCTGCAGCAGCCGTCCATACACCTGTACCCGCAGCAGACAATGTAACCACGTTATATTCGCAAATAGTCTGGTCTGCGCCTGCATCGGGCTTGGCAGTGACAGTGATTGACACCGTATCCACGCAGCCGTTATTACTCCAGTAAAATGTATACGTACCCGCCACAGCGAATCCGGATACTACACTGGTAGCCGCAGTCACATTTGCGAACGTAACTGTCGCGGGATTACCGGCTGCTGCACTCCATGTACCACTACCTGTAGCAGTCATCACAGTCGTAGAAAATTGGCAGATGGTCTGATCCGCACCGGCGTCCGGCTTGGCTGTGACGGTCACATACATGGTATCTGCACAGCCATTGACAGTCCACACATAGCCATACACGCCTGCTACTGCGAAGCCCGATATGACAGTCGTATCATCAGCAGCATTTGCGAAAGTAGTCGTGGCAGGATTGCCTGCGAGCGCCGCCCACGAGCCGCCTATGCCAAAGGCTGTCGCCGTAGCTGTGCTATACTGACAGGTAGCCTGATCAGGGCCGGCGGGTGAGAGCGGGATGATGTATACGCCCATCGTGTCAGTACATCCATTCACCGTCCACACATAGCTGTAGGTACCACCTGCGCTGAAACCACTGATAGTGGTGACAGGACTAGTGGGCGATAGGATATTGCTTGCTGCAGGGTTATTGGATAAAGCTGTCCATGTGCCTGCGCCTGATGCATCCGTGAGGATAGATCCCGGCAGGCAGAAGGTCTGATCTGTACCGGCATCAGGTTTGGCTGTCACGGTGATCACTACAGTGTCAGCACATCCGCCTGATGACCACAGCAGCACATAGCTACCGGCTGCACTAAACCCTGATACAGTAGCCGTAGCACTCGTCACACTGCTAAAGGACACCGCAGCAGGGTTTGTAGCCAGGGCGGTCCAGGTACCTGTGCCTGTAGCAGCCATTATAGCGTTAGTATATTGGCAGATGGTCTGGTCAGCACCTGCATCAGGTTTAGCAGTGACCATCACTACCATCGTATCGCTGCATCCTCCTGCAGACCATATCAGCGCATAGCTACCCGCTACTGTGAAGCCTGATACTGACGTAGCAGCAGAAGTAATACTGCTAAAGCTAACCGTCGCGGGATTGCCCAATAGAGCGCTCCACGCACCGGCACCCGATGCTGCAGTATTGATCGTATTATACTGGCAGATATTCTGGTCAGCGCCTGCATCCGGTTTGGCCATCACCGTGACCTGCATCGTATCTGCACACAGGCTATTGGTCCAGATGAAAGAATATACACCCGGTACCGATAGTCCACTGATAGTGGTAGTATCTGCAGTAGAGCTGGCTACGGATGCAGTGACAGGATTAGATGCCGGCTGCGACCAGACACCACTACCGAATGCAGCAGTAGTGACAGACGAATACTGGCACGTGGTCTGATCCGGCCCTGCAAAGTTGACCGGTGTGACAAAAACACTCATTGTATCCGTACAGCCGTTGACATTCCAGACATAACTATAATTTCCTCCCGCGCTGAAGCCACTAATGGTGGTGGCAGCCTGTGAAGGCGTAACGATCACAGTCACTCCCGGATTTGTGCTAAGGGCGGACCACACACCTGCACCCGTAGCGGCTGTGACGATAGAACCCGGCGCACAAAGGCTCTGATCCGGTCCTGCATTTGGTTTGGCCGACACATTGATCTGCATCGTATCACTGCAGCCATTATTCGTCCAGTAGAATGTATATGCACCTGCTGTCGCAAAAGGCCCGACAGATGTCGTAGCGAGTGTTGTATTAGTGATCACAACTGTAGCAGGGTTAGACACGGCCGGGCTCCAGACACCTGTACCTGTAGCAGACATGGTAGCCGTGCTATATTGGCACAGCGTCTGGTCGCTACCGGCATTTGGCTTCGCATTGACAGTGATCAGCACCGTATCGCTACACCCGTTATTGGTCCAATACAATGTATAGGTCCCCGCCGTATTGAAACCAGACACGACCGTCGTAGGCGATGTAGCATTTCCAAAGGAAACGACTGCCGGGTTGCTACCCGCTGCGGTCCAGGCACCAGCTCCCGTCGCAGCCATCGTAGCTGTGCTATACTGACAGGTAGTCTGATCCGGCCCTGCATTCGGTTTTGCATTGACAGTGATCCGGACTGTATCACTACATCCATTATTAGTCCAATAGAATGTATATGTCCCCGCTGTTGCAAAAGGACCGACAGATGTCGTAGCGAGTGTTGCAGTAGTGATCACAACTGTAGCAGGGTTAGCAGCCGCCGCGCTCCATGTACCTGTGCCTGTAGCAGCCATTAGCGTAGACGTATATTGGCATAGGGTCTGATCGCTTCCCGCATTTGGCTTCGCATTGACTGTCACGAGGGCAGTATCGCTGCATCCGCCGCTGCTCCAGATCAGCGTATAGGTTCCTGCAGCCGAGAGGCCTGACACATTGGTCGTAGCAGAGTTATTATTAGCAAAGGACACTGCTGCCGGATTGCCGCTTGCGGCGGTCCAGCTACCGCTGCCGGTGGCCGCCATCGTAGCGGTGCTGTATTGACAGGTAGTCTGGTCTGGACCTGCGTTTGGCTTGGCGGTCACGGTGATCTTCATCGTGTCTGTACAGGTATTCTGAGCCCATACATAATAGTATACTCCGGCTATACTTAGCCCGCTCACCGTAGTAGTAGCAGATGTACTGCTGCTGATGGTAGTCGTAGCCGGATTAGTGGCCAGTGCAGACCATGTACCAGTGCCTGTGGCGGCCATGGTAGCAATGTTGTATTGACACAAGGTCTGATCCGGTCCGGCATTGGGCAGTGCTGTCACGGTGATGCGTACGGTGTCCACGCAGGTGCCACCGAGGGACCATAGATAGCCGTACACACCCGCAGTGGTAAATCCTGTAATACCAGTAGTGCCCGATGATGAATTGGCGATCACAGTTGTGGCGGGGTTAGACGCGAGCGCAGTCCATGTGCCGGCTCCTGTAGCAGCCATAGTCGCTGCGCCGCCCTGACAGATTGATTGATCCGGGCCACCATCCGGCTGTATAGAGACATTGATCTGCACGGTATCATTGCAGCCATAGCCCCAGTAGTAGGTGTATGTGCCTGATACGCTCAATCCTGTCACCATCGTAGCAGGAGATGCAGGTACAGTGATAGTAGTCACCGCAGGATTAGTAGCAGCGGCAGTCCATATACCGCTACCCGTAGCTGCCATCATGACAAATCCCGTACTGCCACAGATAGTCTGATCCGGGCCGGCATTGGGCTTGGTGGTGACAGTCACCGATATCGTATCGGTACAGCCGTTGGACGTCCATACATAGTTGTATATTCCTTGCACAGTAAATCCCGTGATCGTGGTAGTGGATGAACTACTATCTGCGATGGTAGTCACTACAGGATTACTCAGCAGTGCTGTCCATCGGCCGGAGCCCGTGGCTGTCATAGTGAGTGTCCCGTACTGGCAAATGGTCTGGTCTGCACCTGCATTTGGCTTGGCCGTCACAAAGACGCTCATCGTATCACCACATCCGCCATTGCTTTCAGTCCAGATATAGTTATACCTACCGGCCACGCTGAATCCCGTGATGATCGTGATAGGCTGCGATGGTGTCAGTATGTTTGTTGCCACTGGATTGGTACTCATCGCTACCCATGATCCGGCTGCAGTATCTGTACCGCGGGTAGACGCTACATTATACTGGCAGATGGTCGTATCGCGCCCCGCAGGATACACCTGTGGTACGAGGATCGTATAGGTTTTGGTAGCCTGGCCGGGATTAGGGCAGGCATTATCCTTTACCGTTACATATATATTGTGGGAACCTGCATTATTCCTGCCCGGCGTCCAGCACACGGTAGCCGTAGGAGTGCGGCCTGATGTAGTGGTAAAGGTCGCACCCGGCACATTGTTTTGCCCTGTCCAGGTCACTGTCAGGTGGATAGAGGTATCCGCATTGGTAGTAGCAGATGCAAAAGTGAAACATCCCGTAGTACACGGCGGGATGACGACACTAGCAGAGGATAGCATGGTAGCTGACCCACTTGTGGTATTGACATTAGATAGCTGTGGTACGCTGTCGCTGCAGTTTTGTACTACTACCTGCATATCGCGCTCCACGGTGCCTATCAAGACTCCCCCACGGTATTCGCTTACCAGCACCTTCATGATACCGACCTGAGTGCTATTCGGCGTGAAGGTCATTTGCCCGGTTGCAGTATTGAATCCAAACGTACCGGTCACCGACAGCGGATTGGCGGCCGAGTAGCCGCCGAGGTATACTACTGACGTATTGGCCGCGCTCTCTGAGGCCACGAGCGAGTAGACCAGCGAGTCACCATCCGAGTCATAGCCGCCCTGGTTGAGTTGGTCCAGCTGACCCAGGCAGGTAAATGCCACCGGGTCCTTCAGGAAGGTCGGTGAATGATCACAAAGAGGAAGCGTATTATTTAATGTTGCTTTGATGTAGAAGCACGTATTGCCGGGGTTATTGATCGTAGTGATGGCAGCATTGCGCGCGCAGTTGCGAAAACTCAGGACCCAGTCTGTGCCACATCCTGCAGGTAGATTGAGCACACCGGTATAGGTATGGCGCTCCACACCAAATCCGCTCCCGCCGTGGCAGGCAGAGTTGTGGCCGGGGCAGGTATCAGTCACATTGACCACAGGCGTATCCAGATTCAGTATGATAGAGCTGCTCACCCCACAGCTGGCAGAGCTGTATGATATCCGTGCTGTATCCGGCAGTGCTATACCGTTGCAGTCGCGGTACAGGTTTAGCGTCACTAGGTACTGGTGCGGGCCTATGCACTGATAGGTCAGGTCACCCGCCTCTATGTGGGAGGCGCGCACGGGTGTGATGTACCATACGGATAGCACGGCTATTATAAGCCGTAAGAAACTCTTCATACAGATATTTTTGATCGGTCAGTTATGTTGCCCCTGTCTTGTAGCAGGGAGTATCAGTGGCGGGTATCAGAAAGCACAGAGCCCCGATGTATGCCGGAGCTCTGTGCTATGTGCGTCTTATATTATCTCGATATCACGATAGGGATATAGCTGGACTGCTGCTGGTCGCGGATCGCTACATAGTAGGTGCCTGCAGCCACTCCGCTCATATCTATCACCTGGCGGTTAGCGCCCAGCGTAGCCTGGTAGCTCACCCGGCCGTAGACATCGTATACGGTCATCTCCGCTGTGGTATTGCCATTACGCTCTATGGTAAATGTACCTGTATTTGGATTCGGATACAGCTTGATATCAGATGCAGACACTACATTGATGCCGCTGATCGTCACAGTATCATTAGCTGATCTGGCAGGGCAGCTTGTACCACCGCTGATCGCTACAGCATAGACGCCATTCTGCGTAGCAGTATATAGCTGTGTAGTAGCACCTGCTATGGCTTGCCCGTTTAGGTACCACTGGTAGGTAGCCGCAGCGGGATTGGCTATGAGTGTATTGCCCTGCTGTGTAATAGTAGGGGCTGCAGAGGCAGCTTTGTAGCGGAGTATCAGTGTGATCACAGAGTCGCAGCCTGACGGCGCAGGCACGGTGACCTGATGGGGCCCTTGCGTAGTAAAGGAATCAGCGCCGTAGTAATAAGCCGTACCCTGGCAGAATGAATCTGTCACCTGCGAGCGTGGCGCAGTCATATAGGTGAGGCGCAGCGTGATCACTGTATCGCAGCCTGATGGCGATGGGCGCGTGCCTACATTGTGATTGCCGGCCGTACTAAAGGTATCCGTGCCATACTGATACACCGATCCCCGGCAGAATGAATCTGTGATCAGGATCGTAGGAGCTGCTTTGTAGCTGAGCGCCAGCACGATCATCGTATCACAGCCGCTCGTAGCCGGCACATAGATCGTATCACGGCCGGAGGTCGTATACGTATGACCCATATACTGGTAGCTGCTGCCATAGCAGAAGGAATCGCGCACCTGTACACGTGGCCCGGACACAGCAGTGAGCTGCAGTGTAAAGATCGTATCGCAGCCGGTAGCAGATGGCACTGTGTCATGGTAGCCTGCATTGCCACCGGGGCCGCCGCCCTGCGGCGAGGCCGCAGTGTAAGTGTGCCCGTGCCATGTATAGGAGCCTCCTGCGCAGAAAGTGGCCACATCTGCAGTCGGCCTGTAGTAGGTGCCTACTGTCAGGTTGATACGTACGATACTGTCACAGCCTATAGAAGATATGAGGGTATCAAGATAGGTACCCGCAGTGGTCAGCACATGTCCGTTAAAGTCGTAAGACTGCCCCTGGCAGATAGATACTGCTACCGGCGGGCCGGCATTGGTGCGGCCTACATTGAGGTAGAGTTGTATCACTGTATCCTGGCAGACAGCAGTCCCTGTGATAGTGTGATAGTAGGTACCACTCTGATTCAGCGTAGTGCCGTAAAAGACATATCCTTGGCCGGGTCCTCCACCTCCTGCAGGCATGCAATAATTGACATGCTGTGTGATGGTATCATTGTGTGCCGTCCTCACTGCCAGGTGCAGCAGTATCACGCTGTCGCAAAATTGCGCCCCGGTGAATAAGGTATCTCCGTATACACCTGCCTGCGTGAGCGTAGAGCCATAGAAGCTGTAAGAGCCTCCGGCGCAGATCGTGTCATACAGGTTATTATACACCGTAGGTATCACAAAGAGCTGCAGAGAGATGGTGCTGTCGCAGCCCGGGCTCAGGGTGATAGTATCATAATAGGTGCCCGCCGTACTGAGGGGTGTGCCGTAGAAGTTATACGGATGACCTTCGCAGATCGTCGCCTGCTGGTAGTTCACACTGCCGCATTGGGCCTCAGCGGTTGCGGCCGTGAGGCATAGCAGCAGGATCATACAGGTCTGGAGTATTCTGTTTTTCATGTGATTTTGAGTTTTATGTGGTCGTTGTCTTTTTTTCTTAATATAAACATCCGAAAAGGTCCTTTACATATTTTAAATATGAGGTGAGCATGTGCAGAGCGTCGGCCAACTGTTTTTTAACAAATTAGTGCTCTGCACATTATGCCACAGCTTTTGACATAAAATAAGCGTTGGGGTTTAATGACGGTATGAGTCGTGGTCAGCTAGCCAAGTATGATTTGTTTTGCATTTTTCTCTACGAGATCTGGAAAATTCCCAAGCAACCTATAATTGCAGTTCCTAGAAACAGAATGGCAGTTCAGTCGGTTAGAATGCCGCCCTGCCACGGCGGAGGTCGCGGGTTCGAGTCCCGTCCGGTCGTATATGAATCGCGGAGCCTTTTGCTTTTTTATCGTTACCGGTCGCTACACTCCCGACGTTATGCGCTATCCACCTTCTCGGTAGCTAAATACCATGTTCCGATTTAACTTTTCGTGATATTCTTTTGTTGAATCTTTGGTGCCCGAAATTACATGTTCAAACGTTTGCCTTTTCTCGCTTTACTTCAAAGATCTGTCCTAATCCTATACATCGGATTTTTAATGGCATGGAGTTTAGGAGCTTCGGCTATGGCGGCATGGCCGGGTAGCTCCCAGATCAGCGGCATAGTCAAGGATTCATCCGGCGGCTTAGCTCTTTCGTACGCTACCGTGGCTCTATATCCGGATACGTCTCATGTCGTGGCGGCAGGCACTACTACTGATGACAATGGTGCCTTTATACTATCCGGTCTTCATCCAGGTGTATATCGGATAGAGATCTCCCTCATCGGCTATTCATATAAAATCATCAGCCACCTACAGCTTACTGACGCCCACCTATCGCTGGCACTAGGCATCATCACCATGAGCAGCGCCAGCAGCCAACTCAAAACAGTGACCATCGTGGCAGATAAACCTATCGTCGAATACAAACCCGACAAGATCGTATACAATGCCGAAAATGACCTGACCTCTCAGTCCGGCTCTGCTACAGATGTGTTGAAAAAAGTACCACAGCTCTCCGTAGATGTAGACGGCAATGTAGAGCTGGCGGGCAATAATAGCATCCAGTTTCTGATCAATGGCAAGTCGTCTACCATGTTTGGCAATAATGCGGCAGATGCACTAAAGGCTATACCGGCCAATCAGATCAAGAGCATAGAGGTGATAGGCAGCCCCGGTGCGAAGTATGATGGCAGTGGCCTGGGCGGCATCATCAATATCATCCTCAAGACAGACAAAATGGAGGGCATTAATGGATCTGTCAATCTCTCTGCCGGCACCAGGCTGGAGAGCGGATCATTTAATCTCAGCATTAAAAAGGGGAAGGTCGGTTTCAATATTTTCTTTAGTGGAAATGGGCAGATCAACTCTGTGACACACACGACTAGTCGTCAAAACTCCATGGATAGTACGACAGGCAATACGACCTCACTGCTCCAGGTAGGCCAGAGCGACTACAAGCGCTACGGCAGCCTGGCAGGGATCGGGTTGGATTATGCAGTGAGTAAAAGCAATAACCTCAACTTCAACTTCGGCGCCAATCTCGGCGGCACCTTTAATAAAGGACCGATAGACCAACAGCTAACAGTGACTGATAGTGCCGGCGCACCTGTATCTACAGCGCATACCATTGCAGACTCCCGGTCGCGCTTCGGCTTTTATACTTTTGATTGGAGTGCAGGCTACCGGCATCTATTCAAAAAGGAAGGCCAGGAGCTAAGCCTCTTATATTCCTCCAGCCATGGGATCAATAGTAATTTCTACCAGCTCATGCAGACACACGCCGGCGACGCCTATCCCTATCAGGGCGCGTCAAACAGCAATCCCGGCACAGATTTCAAAACAGAGTTTTATCTCGACTACGCCCATCCCTTCACTAAGTTTTTTACACTAGAGACCGGAGCTAAAACAGTACTCGATCATTTTACCTCACAGACATCGCTGTCCTCTCTTACACCCGGGTCAGATGTCTTCACTGCCAATACAGCACAGTCTTACAATATCCGTTTCACCAGAAATATTTACGCAGGCTACGCCTCCGGGTCCTTTACCTTCTTTGAGCATCTGCACTTCAAAACCGGCCTGCGCTATGAGTACACACAGAATATCGGCTACTTCTCCAATGCCGCCAATACCCATATTGCCCCCTACAGTACATGGCTGCCATCAGCCATGATCTCTTATGATTTCAAAAAAGGCAATCAATCTATCAAGCTCGCCTACTCTCACCGGATCGAGCGGCCGCAGTACAGGCAGCTCAATCCTTTTGTCAACTCTGCCGATCCGCATAATATGACCACCGGCAATCCATCTCTCCTGCCGGAGTCCTCTGACAAGGTAGACCTGACCTATAAGAAGAGCTTTGAGAAATTTGTCTCCTTCAGCATCGGCGCACTGTATCAGCGCAATACGCATGACATCAAAACACCGATCACCTACTATCCTGAGTTCACAATAGGAGACTCCATATACACCGCCGTATCACTATCAAAATTTGCAAATATCGGCTCGGAGCAGAAAATCGGAGGCAATGCTTACCTCTCCATACAGGTGCCTATCAAAATGTCTATCACGATCAATGCGACAACATTTGAGCGCTATGTGATCAGCCCGCAGATAGCCAATGGTATGACCAAAGGCCTGGAGTACAAGATCAACAGCAATATATCACAGCAACTACCGAAAGATTTTGCGCTGGAGTTCTTTATCAATTATAACTCGCCTCGCATAGGATTGCAAGGCAAATACCCTTCTTTCTTGTCATATAGTTTTGCCATCAGAAAGCAATTTCTGAAGAAGACGCTGAGTGTGGCATTTACTACTACCAATCCCTTTGGCGAGTATGTAGATCAGACCACGATCATCAATGATCCTATCCAGCAGTATTACCTTATGACCGACCGCCGTGTGCCATACCGGTCTTTCGGCTTGAATATCTCTTATAAGTTTGGCAAGATGACTACAAAGAAGGAAAACATCAATCCCGATACAGGCAATCCGTTTGAATAAAACAATTGCAGATCAGGTACATGGAGCCATGATGGATTTTATCATCTGTCCCCGGCCGAAATAGATTAGCTTTGGAGGATAACCACTCTGCTTACTATGGATCTACAGCCACACCGCTTCCCGGCCAGTGCCACACCTGTCGCTGACCTGCTGGACACTATCAGCCGGAAGCGCACCAAAGACATAGACTGGCGCCGGGGTCGCGCCTTCTGTCTCATATACCACCCTGGTGACGAGCGCGAGCACGCTATCAAGCAGGTCTTTGACCAGTACTATGCCGACAATGCCCTGAACCCGACCGCCACGCCCAGCCTCGCAGAGCTGGAGAGCGAAGCGGTGAGTATGTGTGCTGACCTCTTTCATGCAGATGCGGATGTCTGTGGCAATATCACCACGGGCGGTACAGAGAGCATCCTGCTGGCGGTCAAGACTGCCCGCGACTGGGCCAGCAAAAACAAACCACTTATCAAGCGTGCACACGCCGTAGTGCCGGAGTCCGTACACCCTGCGTTTATGAAGGCTTTCCAGATCATGGAGGTAGACTACACAGCTGTGAAAGTGGGTGGTGACTACCGAGCTGATGTAGCCGCCATGGAGCGCGCCATCCGCCCCGAGACGATCCTGCTGGTAGGCTCTGCACCGTCCTATCCTTTTGGTGTCATAGACCCGATAGCAGATATCGCAGCATTGGCGCAGCGGCGCGGGCTGCTCTGCCATGTAGATGCCTGTATCGGCGGCTTTATGCTGCCCTTCCTGTCTGATATAGGCTATGAGGTGCCTGCATTTGATTTCCGCGTAGCGGGTGTCACCTCGCTCTCTGCAGATGTACACAAGTACGGCTATTCGCCTAAGGGTGCTTCTGTCATCCTCTATCACAGCCACGACTTGCGCCGCCATCAGTTTTCACTCTATACCAAATGGGCCGGCGGCATCTATGCCTCTCCTACCATCACCGGCACGCGCGCCGGTGGCAATATAGCCGGTGCCTGGGCCGCCCTCCGCACCATAGGCCGGGAGGGATATGTTGAGATGGCCAAAGCAACCATGGCTGCCACAGAGCAGCTCAAACAGGCAGCCGCCGATATCCCCGAGCTGCAGCTGATGGGCCGTCCTGACATGAGCATCGTGACGGTACAGTCTGACCAGATAGATGTCTACATGCTGGCCGATGAGCTCAATAAAAAGGGCTGGCACTTTGAGCGCCAGCAGCTACCACCGAGCCTGCACTTTACGGTGAACTATATCCATCGTGATATCATGCCGGAGTTTATAGCTGATCTGAAAAGCTGCATCGCCACCGTACGTGACCAGCGCATCGCACAGCTCGGCAATAAGATACAGACCTCAGTAGTCAAGGGCCTCAGCAAAATACTACCCGATGGTGCGATAGCCCGACTGCAAAAGAACTCGACACCGGATATCAATAACGAGAATAAAGCCGCCATGTATGGCATGATGGGTGCCCTCTCCGGCACCGATGACCTGGAGCAGATCGTGCTTGATTTCCTCGACACTATCTACACTGCAAAACCGGAGTAGATGGGCGAGGCGATCTGGCAGGGAGCACTGACGGGGCTGGTGCTGGCTACTTTTGTAGGTCCCATATTTTTTGCTGTAGTAGACCTGGGTTTGCAGGGCCATATCCGCGGCGCAGCCTGGCTGGCATTTGGTACTTTTGTGAGTGATATCCTCACAGTCCTTTTCATCTATCTCGTAGCACGCAGCATAGACCGTGACTCCATGCTGCTGCAGGTCATGTACATAGCTGGTGGCAGTGTACTGCTGCTCATGGGCCTGCAGAACCTGCTAAAGAAAAAACAAGCCGAAGACCATCCGGATGTGAGCCGCCAGTCAGCACAGAGTCTCTTTGCCCGAGGCTTCCTCATCAATAGTACCAATCCGAATGTTTTTTTCTTTTGGTTTGGTGCTGTCATGAGTGCGGTGAGTCACTATCAGGGTCGCTCTGCCCTGGTGCTGCTGCACTTTTTTGTCGCCCTGCTCATCGTATTCTCTACCGATTTTCTCAAGGGCTACAGCGCCTCCTTGCTACGCCCGTATATCCGTCCCGCCATCCTCCTGTCGCTCTCGCGCGTATCCGGCATCATCCTCATCGGCTTCGGCATCAAGCTGATCTTCTTTCATTAGTATTTCGCTACCATGCAGCAGCATTACCATCCATCACTTCGTAAAATAACATCACCTTAAAAACTTAAATTGTTGATATTTCCCATAAAAAGGTAGCAGATCCCGCGCCTTGGTCTAGAGGGTGGCCGCAGGCCAGGGATTTACATAGCACCACACATCAATCCTGATGAACCTACATTCCTATGTGATCTATGTGTTCTATGTGGTTCAAAAATGCATTTCCCTCTGCGTCTCCGCGCCTCTGCGGTAAAAAGCATTTATCTTTTGTGCCAAAAACACCGTGCCCCTTTCTGTGTAGTGAATTAGTATTTCTATGAAACTCACTTCACAGCCAGCTTCATGCGCATCTGCACCTCCTCGGTCTCTGCCATTTCATTGGTCTTTGGCATATTCATATTGGCCATGCTCTGGCGCGAGTCGCCGTAGCCCTGATTGCGCATACCGGAGTTAGAGACAGATGGGTCCGTCACACTCGTATTCTGTATCGGCTGCGGTACATCAAAGGCATGCACCTTTACCGTGATGCTGATCACCTTTTTTGCATCTGCGGCGGTGAGCTTGTCATGGTAGAACGTGCGAAACGGGATACGTGCCTCATATGTCAGTACATTATCCCTATCCCAGCCTATAGCCAGCATTATCGGGCTATTTGTATTGACTGCTTCTATCGTCCTGGGCAGTCCTGCCATATCTACATACTTTACGCGCTTGTCAGATAGCTCGTACTCGTTGCGCAGCGTCTTCAGGTCCGGGTGCTCCAGCTCCTGGCGGTCCGGCTCCGCAGGATCTTGTATCCATTGTAGTTTGGTATCTCCCGGCAGCGGATACAGCAGGCTGCTGGCTCCTCTCTTTTTGCCCATCGTATCCAGTATCAGGTCCATGCCGGTGCGCAGTATTTTGGCCTGCGCCTTATAGTCCATCGTCTTTAGTATGATATACAGCGCCGTATCATCATTGGCTACCTGATACTGGATCTTTGCCTTGCTGTCATAGTAGCTCAGTGGCTCCTGCCAGTCATAGGGGTCGCCATTGATCACGATATTGGAGTCGCGCCAGAGCGAGTTCAGCACGATCTTTTGTGCCTGGCTGATATGAGTGCTAAGACAGAGTAAGAGTAGTGCTATGAGTGCCCGCATGATAGATCTTGATTATTTTTTGACAGCCTTCTGTCGCAAATATAATCCTTCGATACACTAGAAAGGAAAATCTCCAGCTACGGGCGATGGCTGTTAAAGTCCCCTTTACCATACTTTGCCTTTTTCCGCAGTGGATTTGAGGGTTCCAAGACCGAATATACGAACTAATCCGAGAGCCAAGTACCGGATCGGGGAGCATGTCAAACGGAAACGGATAGAACTTGGGATGGACCAAGAAGATGTTGCAACATTCCTGGGGATAGATATACATACCCTGATCGCATGGGAACATGGTACGGTGCCGCTCCAGAGACAAACTCCTAAGATCGTTGAGTTTTTGGGATATGATCCATATGATATAGCAAGGGCGATCTAAATTATACAGAGGGAATCTTCGGATTTCCTCTTTTTTATGGAGTTGAGATTTGATCCCTATGAAAATGTGATGATTTATCTGAAGTAAGTAAGTTCTGATTATGAAGCCAAGACGCTTGAGTTAGTATGCTTAGTCAAAAAATGCGGTAAATGACACCCACCTTTACAGCTACTAGAAAAAGAACAACCGCTACAGGAATTTCGTGGTTTGAGGACGTCAGCGACTTCCTGAGTAAGCCTTTGCCATATAGGTTCAATTTCTTCATTACTTATTTTACCAAAATAAACATTGCTATGCGGGCAGTGCCTAACTTGACCGTCATAAGCGATACTACCCCAAACCAAGCCCGCTTCACAACTCCCAGTAAGTTGTTCAAACCTAATTCTACTTGTCGGATCATCGGGTTGTAAAGGGGAATCAAATTCACTTGTGCAGTATTTTTGTCCACAGGGCCACCCTACATTCAATTGATTATACTTTGTTCTTTTAAGGTGGTCTATTTTTTGCATTAATGGAAGCATTTCTTTTATAGGAACAACATATTTTTCGTCATTTTTTCCAGTTTCCACATATCTCATAATTCGAAATTCAGAAACGCCAAGATCATGTATGAGACTCAGTATATCCTCCACTTCCTCTAAATTCTCTTTAACTAATGTCATTTCTACAACAACCTCTAAACCTGCTTGTAGGGCATTTTTAATTCCTCGAATTGTAAGGTCATAAGCATTTTTTCGACCTGCAATATTGTTTTGAGTCACTTCCATTCCATGTAGAGATATTAAAACAGTTCTCACATTGTATTCGCTAAGCTTTAGACAATATTCATCTGTTAAATAATGGCCATTCGTAAATAAGACTTGGAAAAGCCTCTTTTTACCCCCATACTCTAAAATATCAAGCAGATCGGGATGCAATGTTGTTTCACCGCCACTATATCTAACAATAAAACATCCTTTTGACGAAAGCTCATCAAGTATTTTAAAGGCCATTTCCTTAGATAGAAATTTTTTAGGAAACTGTTTTATCTTCTTTCTAATTTCGAGATCTGACATCGTAGGATCAATTTTCCATACATTATAGCAAAATCCACAATCCCAATTGCATAATGCCGTTACCTCAATTTCCATTCTTAATGGAAATTTCAGAAGATTATCAAATCCTTTATCTAAATTATACCATTGATGAGAAACTGCTGTGGTAGACAATGGACTTATTTTTTGGAAAAAATCGCCAACGTCTTTATATACTTCACCATAATCAGCTGAATATTTATCAGCAATAATGGAAGCTATCTCTACTTCTGATTTACCGTTAGCACCTAATAAATATATCTGCTCTGCGACATCATTTTCTAGACGATGAATAGTTCCGGTTTTAAAATTGAATAAAACTTTGAGATCACTCCTGTAATTATAACATTCAGAAATTTCTTGTGGTTTCATAATGTTGAATTGAATTTAAAAATCGTAGTTTGATACTTGGAATCATTTTTTGGATGAATAGTTTCAAAAAAATCAGTTACATCTTGAATAGCTTCAAAAAGTGAAATGTTATATGTTTGAGAGAAATAAAGTGCAATTTGTTCTATACCCAAGCATTCCTTATACGCTAACTCAAACATTTTTTTCGCACTTTCATTGTCCAGCTTATGAACAACATTTGTTCGGCAATTATGTATTGCTGAGAATAGTTCACTAAATCTGTAATGCCTGGCAATCCAGACTGGAGAATCTATTTGAAACTCATTTATACCGTTATAGAAAGATAAAGCTTCTGTAAAATACTTTTGCGCTATCGGGTATTCTATAATTTTTAAAAAATAATTCTGAACGGAAGGATATTTGTCTAGCGGATAATTCCATCCTAAAAAAGATTGAGCAAAAGTAGTTGTTAATATATCGCATACCGAATAATCATCAAATAAAAAGCTTCTATTCTTAGACAAGAAGTATGATAAAACTTTTAGTAGCCTCTCAGCCTCATTGAAAATTGCATCGGACATAACCAACTCTTTATTTCTAAAAGATTGACTAAAAGACATTTCGTGCAAAAGAGCAAAGTAGTCGCTCGAAATATGATGAGCTAGTGACTTTGCTTGACCATAATCAGATATTTTGCAAGGCCATAGACGGCAGTCCCCAATGCTCTCATTCTTTTCAAGATAATCAGCAATAGCTAGAACATCAAAAACATAACTACAATTTATAGTATCCTCTAAAATTGGGACTCGGGGTAATAAACGAATCAACTCTATATTCTCGACATCCTTGTCTAAAAAATGGGTGAGTTGTGAAACCTCACAGCCACAACTACAAGCCGGTTCAATTTCTAAATCTTGTTCATCAATATCTTCTACACCATTTAAGACTAGCTTAAATGGCCAATCTAATTGCACTTGAACGCGCTCAAATGTTACTTGAGCGCGTTCTAAAATCATTAATCCTCGAAATGACCAAGAAGAGAAGCCTATATCTCCAGTATATAATCTATACTTATTCATAATGACTTTTTAAGTTCTTAAAAAAAGAAAAGGTTACTAGAAAAAATCTAATAACCTCTAATTACGACACCGCCGCAGATAATATCCGCATCAGCGAAGCAGACTCTACTAGCTACATTGTGAGCTAGAAGTTTGTCCTGAACTTACTTTGGGTTTTTCGTACATACCGTATAAGTTTTATTTGTGAACTACAAAAGTAACGGTATTTTCATTTAACTTACAAATAGAATTATCAACACACCCCAAAAAAAATGGCTATTTTTTTATTCGCTTCCTTAGCTCCGTTCCAACATCAACCAACTTAAGTCTTTCTTGCTTGCCTGAATCGCGTTCCCTAATAGTAACAGTCTGATCGTCAAAAAAATCATAATCGATTGTGATACAAAATGATGTTCCAATTTCATCCATGCGGGCATATCTCTTTCCAATAGAGCCTTTTTCATCGAAAACGGAAGTAAAACCTTCTTCCAATAAGGTTCGATTAAGTTGTAGAGCAATTTCCGTTAGTCCATCTTTTTTTACTAATGGGAAAATTGCAACATCAATCGGAGATATGTGATATGGTAAGGAAAGGCGATTTTTCTCATCTTTCACATTAAAGCTACTTTCTAATAAAGAGTACATAACTCTACCTACTCCAAAAGCAATCTCTAAAATATGTGGAATTTCATCTTGTCCATTTATATTTAGAATCGAAAGCTTTTTCCCGGAATATTCTTGATGTCTCATTAAATCATAGGAACCTCGATCATGAACACCGCAAATTTCAATCCATCCAAACTGATCAGTTTTTAATTCTACATCCCAAGCATCAATCGCATAATGTGCCTTTTCAGTTGGTAAATGTTGTCTAAATCTAACCTCGCAGCTACTCAAACCCACAGATTGTATAACATTGTTTACTAAAACAAAGCAGTATGCATAAGCCTCGCTGTTAAGGACGTTATTCGACAACGCCTCATCTAGAGAGATTAGAGGATTGTGATTTGTATTCAATTGAGCATTAGAGGTAAGTAATGGAATAGAGAAATTACTTACATCAGATTCAAGTTTAAATTTATCAATATCATTCTGCAAGAGAAAGATTTGACCTTCGATTTGTTCAAATTCGCGGGATCGAAGTAGTCCTTGTCTCGCCGTAATTTCATTTCTAAAGACTCTACCAAATTGAAATACCTTCAACGGCATATGATTCCGAAATAAATCATAGTATTCTTTGAAAGAACTATAAGTAGCGGTAGCAGTTTCTGGCCTCAGTGTGCCCTCTTCGTCAGCTACATTGGCCATCATCATTAGCTTATATTCTCTTGGATTAGTCAATGGAGTTTTATTCCCTTTAGGTATTATTTGATTTTTCAGTAAGAACTCTTGAACTCCTTCAATATCTCGTTCCTGTAAAATAAGTGAGGGATAATCTTCTTCAATTACTTTATCCACCCTATATGTTTTCCCATCAGATTCGGCAATAATATCAAGGAATCTTTCAGCGTGGCCCGATGCCTCCCATACTTTCAATGGCATAATAATTGGATGTTCTACTTCCCAAAAACCAGCTTTTCTAAATTCTTTCTTTATGGTGGCAACTATATTCGACTTTATACTTGATCCGTAGGGACCAAATTCAATAAAGCCACCAATGGCTTCATAGATGGTCGGCGACAACTGAAAGAGTCTCAATTTTTTGACTAAGGCATTAAAAACTGTTGTTTTATCCATACATATTTATTATACATAATTTGCTTTACTAGGAAAAGTAGCTCATTTTTTGAAAAAAAGTGTAACTTTAAATAGAGTTATAGTATAGAGGTATGGCGAATGACTTTAGAAAATATGAATCATTTAGTCTCAATAGATATAATCCGTTATATCCCTCTGATAAAACGCGGATAGTTATAAGCAATGAGAATCATTTGCTTATAGAAATAGAAACATCGAACCTCGCAAATAACGATACTCCTTCTGAAATAGAGGTGTTATTGTCAGACCTCAAAGAATCACATTCTAGAATATTGTATAAGGCATCATGCTTGGATTACTTAATTCGTATCCCTTCATATTTTCATTCAGGTAATTATTCGCTCTTTATAAAACTGAATTCAGTAGATTTAAATATTACAGTTAAAGGTAAGTACACACTTTACAAGTGTAAGTCAATATTTAAAAGATTTTCGACAGATGAGTATTTTAGAATTCCATCGTCTGATTTACTACTTCAAGCAGATTGGTATATTAACTCTTTACAAGCTTAATATACAAATTATTTTGAGGCATCCTTCTTCATCGAATCCACCACCGCCTTAGTAACCGCTTCAGTCTTTCTCCGCATTTCTTCTTCGGTCACTGTGCCATATTCCACTTTCACCCTGTATCCTTTAATCCTTGTCTCTGTTGTTGCTTCTTGGGTTATCTCAGCATCGAGATACTTAAACAGGGATTCAGCATCCATAACCAATATTTTGTTTTGAAGGGACGCGTTAATTTTATGCCGTATTTCCTCGTGCATCACTTTGATCATATCGCGGCTCTTGGCGATCGCTACTACTAAGTCATATCCAGCGGCAAGGCACTTCTCGATATTATGTAGCTCCCATTCAGTCGTTGTTGTCATACCGATCTCGCAGGCAATCCGCTTACCGTTTCTCTCAAGGCTTACATCAACGCTCCCGTTGCCATCAGGTGTTGGTTCCTCGATGGATGCTTTATACCCTCGTGCCTCTGCCATCTTTTTAATGTACATCTGCGTATAGCGGTGTTCACTGAGTTCTTTTTGCTTTACCAGTCTGTCTTTCGTCTTGTTGTCCGTAATTTCAACAGGCGCAATCCGCTCCGATATTTCCAGTTCTGGGATCTCTTGGATGGCTTCCTTTGTTGGTGGAGTAATAACAGGCTGTTTTTTTACAACTGGTTCCGTCTCCGGTGTCATTTGCCCTCGCAGATACTCTAATGACCGCTCGACGTCTTCTTTCGGTGTTCCATATTTTTCCCGTGAAAGAGAAATGACGGCATCCTTTACCTGTTCCGCTTTGTGCGGTTCAATTTCGTTAAGCACAAGGGTCGAGATCGTAAAGTCATATTCCGGTCGTTCGATACGGGTTATGGCTTGGCCTACTCCTAAATTCTGTATGTCCTGTGCCTCAAATGATGAAAAGCCATCTGCGAATCGCCTTGCGTCAATATCTCCGATCCTGAAGCACACCCGTGTCCCTGCATTCGATACTACGGCATTAGCAAGCTCTGTATCATACTTCTGCAACTGGCTCATGTCCTGATGGGCGAGAATGCAGCCCAAACCATACTTACGCGTACCGGAGAGAATGGAGGACATACTAGGGGTGGCAAAGTTCTGAAACTCGTCTATGTACATATAGAAGTTCGTTCGGTTCTCTTTGCTTTTTGCCTGCCGTGCCATTGCCGCCTGATATATCTTAGACACAAAGAATGTCCCTAAGAGGTAACTGTTCTCTGTACCGATCAACCCCTGCGATAGCTTTATGAGCAAAATCTTCTTACTATCCATGATACTCTCGAAGTCCAAGCTCTTTTTCTGGGCGACCATGTTCCGAATGAGTTTGGGACGAAGAAAGGAATCAAGACGTGTAAGTATTGAACCGACTGAATTGGATTTTAAGATTGGATACTCTTTCTGCCAGTAATACACCACGCTTGGATCGGACACGGTTTTGAGAAACTGCTCCCTATATGTACGCTCGATCAGGAAACGGCGAAGGTCAATCAACGTGCCACCTTCTGTACTTTCGACAAAGGCTAGGATTGCATTAGCCAGGACTGAATGCATCTGATCTCCAAATGAAGTAGAGAGCCGTCTGAATACTGACACTAAATCGGATGCCAATACTTCTTTCTCTATATCCGAATGCGCTGAGAGAATATTAAACCCAACTGGAAATTCTGCATCAGACGGGTCAATGAGTATGACATCTTCATACCTGTTCTCGGGAATATATGACAGGACGCTTTCAATCAGATCACCATGCGGGTCAAGTACTGCTATGCCGTTGCCTAGATGAATATCCTGCACAATACAGGATTGGAGCAAAGTTGACTTGCCCGTGCCGGTTGCTCCAATCACATGCATGTGTTTGAGGCGTTGTGCAGAACTGAGCGTCACTATGCCTTCAAATCCCTGATGCCGATTCCTCCCTAAACAAAACTCATGCCCCCAAGCAATATCCGGTGCCCGTTTTGTTTTGCCTTTAGGCTGTTCTAGTTTCTTAGAGCGGATGGATTGGGGATAGTGGACAAAGGAAGCAAGCTCACGAGCGTTTAATATCATACCGACCCTCCGCGTTTGCCTCAGTAGCATATCCCGCGCAAGGTCTTCCGCGTTACGTCCAATATTATTAAGTGCGACTAGCGTATTACTACCTGACTTAGAACTTTGCATCAGGACTGTTCCAACTTTCTCTACCACTCTCAACGCACCTTCTTCTGTTGTATCTTGTCCGCATATCCGTATACAGGTTGCAAACAAGGGAGCAGATATTTTCTCCTGTGCCAGTTTGGGCATTTCGGGAGCATCCATGAAAAACGATTCTCCGTTTGCATCTGTCACAGAACTATACATACTCTCAGCCCATGAGTTGACCGTGCCTTTGAAAAGAAATTGAAGTACGACCTGTTCGTCTTTTTGCAGATGTTCTAATACGCCATACAGCCCTGTTAGTGGGTCAACATCGAACTTGTCAACCGTTGCTATGGGACGCATAAATTCATCGGCTAAGCCGAAATCTGCTATGGCAAAGTATTTCCTCTCGTCTATAATCATTCCCAAACCTTCGCCCGTTAAGGAGCGAATGATACAGTTAGGGAAGTACGCCTGCACCTGGCTCTCAATATGTACGAGATCGGATTCTCGGCATACAAACTGAATACGAATAAGATCACTCCATGCCATGATTTCAAAACAGACATTACTCCTTGTGAAAGAGAGCATGGTGAGGAACTTCTCAATATCCTGTGCTTTTGGAGATTTCTCCTCGCCCGAAAATGAGATAGAAAAACCTCTGAGCGATTCATCTGAATGAAACGTATATGCCTGTACAGTACTCTCCGTTGGCTCCTCTGCATTTACTTCTTCTTTTGGCGTAATTGCATTCTGTAGGAAGGTGGCTGCTTTGGTAAAGAGGTTAGGTCTAAAACTGTCATCCTTAACTTTGATAGTAGATATGTATGGAAAGAAGGGGACAAACTCAGGCTCTAGCTCTACTGGTTCATTGAAGACATACCAGCCTCTTCCGATCTTCTCCCAATCGTAGAAATGGGCAGTCAGTATTTCTGCTTTGGACTGAGACATCAGGATTGCATTAGTGTTTGAATGCACCGCTGCGCTCTCCTGCTCCTAGCGCACGAGCACCCTTTGCATTCACCAGTTCGTCTATAGCTGCATCGAATCCGGTATGGATAGCAGCTTTAGCCATAGCCTCGGTATCTATCTGGTAATACGACTTGGTATCTACCAATGACTGTAAGGCAGGAACCTTACGACCGAGCTTTTTAGTAACGCTTGGCTTTTCGACATACCACATTGACACAAAGAACCCTGTACCATACGGAGCCGCGCAGATGTCATACACAAACTCATCTTTGACAATGTGCAGGTATTCACGGCTGTTGCCGAACATCCCGCTTTGCGAGTACTTCACACGAGAGAATTTCACGTCAGGGATTTGTCGCTTAGTGATCGCTTCCTGTACGGATTGGTAGAATTCTTCTGCGGAGAATTCGAAATCGAAAGAATGCTGCCAGCGTTGGTGGTTCTCAACGGTACGATTGATAAGCGCATACCCGAATAATCCGATGGTGATAATGAGGATTAAAATGAAAATCATGATGTATGATTTAGGTTATCAAAAATGACATCATAAAATGTCATATATAAATGTATGTGATTTATTTTATTCGTAAAATTTAAATAACGAATTGTACCGATGTATTTACAAATGGTTTGTTGTATTCCCCGCAAGTGTTATCTTTACAATGTGTAGAAACTTTACTAGCACCCCTCAAAATTTTCATAGGTTCAAAGTGGTCGTCTCGAAAGAGGCGGCCATTTTGATATATAGCTATATCGAGGCCAGAATAATTTTGATGTGATCCTCCGTAAGGGGTTTTACAAATTGCTCTGCAATTACCTTTTGAGCCTTGTCAGGCAATTTATTCGTAACGGTAGAGATAACATAAACTGAAGGCTGCACACCTGCCAAGAAAGGCAGTTTTGCGTATGCGTCTAAGAACGCGTACCCGTCCATCACTGGCATATTAATATCGAGTAGTATGATCTGAGGCAATGGATTAATAGAGGAAATAACCTCTAAACCTTCTGCTCCATTGGTTGCTTCATGTATAGAGAATTGAATGGTTGAATCGTAATTATTTAGGGAGCGTTTGGTTAAATATCTTATGGCAGGATCGTCGTCTATGATAAGGACAGTAATGGGTTCAATCATGGTACTAATACAAGATTATCAAAGTTTTATTGTGCATTTCAAAAATAGAGAAATGTCTTTGCTATTTGTATATATATGTACTTTTTTATAAACATTAAAAACATCTCCAATCTATGGAGCTTCACTTTTAGCTTTCTCAAAATAATAAGTGAGGTAATAAAATCTTTTTACTTACGTTTATGACTCAAATTAAAAGTGTGAAGTCATTTTTTAAATCCTGCTTTTTGCTTATCCCTTTTCTGCTTGGGCTGTTGATGATGAATAGTTGTCACAAGGAGAAATTTTCGACCAAAGGTGATCTGTCATTTTCGACCGATACACTGACTTTTGATACTGTTTTTACTACGTTGGGTTCGACAACAAAGTATTTTATGATACGGAATACCCAGAGCAAATCACTTAATATTTCAGATATTAAGTTGCTGCACCTTGCCGGAAATCAATTTCGTATTAATGTTGATGGGGTAAATGGAACTGAATTTAAGAACATAGACATACCCGCACACGATAGCCTATATGTTTTTGTTGAAGTGACAATAAATCCGAATGCCGCCAATAATCCTTTTATCGTATTAGACAAGGTTCAATTTATTACAAACGGCAACACGCAAAATGTGGTTCTAGAGGCGATGGGGCAAAATGCCTACTACCATTTTAGTGATAGCATCATAAGGGATACAACATGGAAAAATGACAAACCTCACATCATCGTCAATAAAAATGGGGGCTTGCCTATACTGGAAATAACGCAAAACCACACATTGACACTTTTACCCGGAACACAGATTTATATGGGGCCGAATGCTGTAATTACAGTTGATGGTCGTCTCGTGTCTGCTCCTGGTGGCTCATGGTCTGATAGTACCAAATTTCAGTATATCCGCACTGACTACCCCAATGCACCGGGTCAGTGGCTCGGTATTACTTATAGTCGCAATGCTACTATAAAACTTGACCATACGATCATAGACCAATCAACCTTCGGTTTGTCAGATGAATATGTGTTGGATGTTCTCGCTAGTTCACAAATCACCACTTCTGACATCCGAAATTACGTGAGTAATGCAACGCCCAATGTTACCCTTGATAAGGTTATCATCCGCAATGCTTCAAGTACTGCAATGACGGCTATACGCACAAACCTTGTTGCAACTAATAGCTTGTTCACCTCAGCCAGTGGTCAGCTCATGGTGCTTGGAATGGGAGGAAGCTATAGCATAAACAATTGCACAATAGCCAACGGTTATAGCCAGTATATAAACCACCAAAGCCCAACCCTTACGATTTTAGACCAGCTTGTCTATATCGATCAGCAAACTAAAATTGGTCCTTATCCGACAACAGCAAATATTACTAACAGCATTGTTGCGGGCAATCTTTCTACTGGCAATGAAATCGGATTTGGCTTATTTCAACAATCATCCGACCAGATAACTTTCACTAATTGTTTCCTTACTTGCCCCCGCGATAGTGTTTCAGCCTATGCCACAAACACCAATAATATAGATACCTCAGGCGATCCGATGTATGTGCTTAATCCGCCGCTTTTCACCTCACCTTTCAATAATAACTATATGCCCGATAGTAATTCTATCGTGCTTAATAAAGTCACTTCTCCCGCTTCTTCCAGTGATCTTTTCGATTTTACGAGAACTACTCCATCTAGTATTGGAGCTATTGAGTGGCATCATTAAAAGCCCTCAACGGCATTTTTTTTTGCCATCGAGGGCTTATCATTTTGAGGCTTAGTAAATAATAATTTTTGCAGTGAGATTTACTGTAGTGTCCGTTGCATGAACAAAGTAAATTCCCTTAGATAATTGTGATTGTGAAATTTGAATTTTGTCTAAATCTGTCCTTTCGGAAAAAACAATTCTCCCAAGTTGGTCTATCATTTCAATAGTTTTCGTACTACTAAATTGAGCTAAATCTACGGTGAAAGTACCATTTGACGGGTTAGGGTAGCAACGTAAATTCTGTGATATTACATTATTTTCAACTTCGTCAATTCCTGCATTAATCGGAACATTTACCACTTGGAACTTAGCAATAAATCCGTCAGGGTACAGGCTGTTACCGTTTGAACTGACTGTATTGATTGTTGAATAATTTGTTGCACCTGCTTCAAAAACTATGGGGAAATCTGGCAGACTATCAGGATTTGCTGGAGGGAAAACGCCACCTGATATGTACAGGCTGTTTGTGCTTAATACCATCCCTCCTGCATTGTTAATTGTCTGGCCAGAGATGTTATTTGCGGTTCCACCAAATCCAGTTGACCAATATAAGTTTTGTTGGCTATCCAATTCCAAGATAACTGCTCCTGCCCCTGACGTAAAGTTGTGATAGTATCCGGCAGGGGTAGCTACGGGTAAGCTGCCTGTTGTGACACCTCTTTGGGTATAGATGTACAGATCATTTGTATTGTCACACGCGATATTGCCTGTTTTTTGCCAACCCCAACCAAATTGGGGCAAAGCTCCAAAGTTTAGACTTTGTGATCCGCCAAACAGATTTGCATACTGTAGTGCTCCACTACGTGAGAACTTTGAAATAAACAACCCGCTGTTCGTTGTTGGGCATGTAGAAGAAGTGGGGCGGGTCGGAAATCCTGTACAAGAAGATGTCCCCGCCATATACATATTGCCTTTGTGATCGGTGGACACATGATACCCTTCTGTACCAGTTCCGAATACACCACTACTATCACACAAAAGAGAGTAGTAATATAAATTGAAGATAGTATCGTAAATGCCTGAATGAGGCACAAACTTTGCAATGAAAGCGGCTGAATACGTGCCCGACACATAGTTTTGCGAATAACTGCCTGACGGAAGACCTGACGGCAAATTACTACCGCTATAAGAGAACCCGCTCGGTGTCATTCCGCTAATCACGATGTTGTTACTGTCATCAATGGCAGCGTCAAGAATTTGCATTGTATAGTTATTTGTCATGAGTGATGACGAGCCAAAACCAGTAGATAATTTCAAATGCAGATAGATGTCAAACTCCATGATTGTACCTCTTCCTACGGTATCATAAAATGAGGTGCTACTAGGCTGTGAGTTGTAATAATGCCAATTTGAGCCTTGTGTACTGCCAACCAAAAACAAAAGTCTGTTAGCTTGATTTACAGCCATTGCATTACCAAAATCATCACCATTACTTCCTATATAAGTTGAATGCCTAAGTTGACCTGACGCAGCATCAAATCTTGCCAAGAACATATCACTCGTACCTCCACCAAAAACACTGTCGTAATAAGCCCCTCCACCGATATTGACTAATGGTAATATTCTGCTTCCAGTCGCTCCGTAAAGATACACTATCGCTTCTGTTCCAGCGTCTCCGAGACCTAGCGAAGTTCTGATACTTGTCGGATTGACTGTTTGATTATCCGACCCAGACACTACCCCGTAAAAAGTAGACCATACGTTAAAATCATTTCCATTGAATTTTGAAACAGATGCGCCAGCATTATTGAAGCTGTCAGCAATCAGTCCGGTGGTTATGGGAAAATCTGAACACCATGTCCTACCAGTCGCATACTTATTCTGGGAGAAAATTGCCATATCGGTCTGTGTGCTTTCGTTATGTGTGCCACCAAAATAGGTTGACCAATTCAAATTCGAAATAGAGCGTGCTGCGCCAGCCCGAGGTCGTTGAGCCGTGCGGATCACTAAAGGTAGTGAGGTATTATATGTACCCACTGTAAAAGCGTAGTCATTTGTCCCGACTACAGAAGTCGTAATTGGGATTTGCGTAGCGGTACTTCCTGTATACTGCCATGCAGTAAATGGCAACTGTTTTGACGAGCCATATCTACTATAGATTCTTATACCTGTCGTGTCTTGCCGAATGCTGTCCGCACCTGTATATAAAAATTGAATATCTGCGGGATTGCCACCAGGATTGACTACAAAGTAGTATTTCAAACCGTCACTGTCACTGTAAAGCTGCCAATCAATATTCGAATAAATATTTTTTGCCGTCAGCCTTTGATAGCCATGTACGCCTTCATAATACTGTGGCAGGCCTCCGATATAATAATTGAGATAGGGGGTTACCTGTTCATTGGTGTAATAAGTAGGTGTTGAAGTTGGTTTATTACCCGTAGCTTTTGACGCTTCAAACGTGAAATCTATTCTTTGGAGTGTATCGCGCGTTGTGTCTCTGCCATTGTTGAATACATATGAAAGTGCAGCATTCGTTACATATAACTGTGGATTGCCTGTTATCGTATAGTATCGAACATAAGCGGCTTGATGCCTGCCAGTATCAGTTATCTGACCATTATTCTCAAAATAAGCCCATACTGGAGAAGGTGCGGTACTATCAGGCGCATCGTATGTTTTATCTTGACTGTATTTAATCGTGTGATAAGTGGTGGTAGTACCTGTTTTGCTCAATCCATTGATGTACACTGCGCCACTATCAACTATTACGTTGCTTCCCGCATCATCGGATGTGATGTTTAAGGCAAAATTTTTCTGCCACCTGACATTGCCAAATGTATCATAGGATACTGTCAGATCGTCAAAATTGATACCATTGAACACTTTTCCTGTTACATAAATATTGGCAAGACTGTCGAGATCAATACTTGTACCTTTTGCATCTTTGCCGGATGTTGGGCAATAGTATTTTTTGCTCCATATAATCACGCTGTCTTTCATTCTGAAAGTCCAAGCACTTTTTGATGTATCTGTCGCCGCCGCAAAGCCCGTCAAAACAAGATTGCCCTTTAAGTCTATCTTCATGCCTGTCACTTCATCATTACCATTTGCGCCACCATCTATGACTTTTGCCCACTTAACGTTAAGTAGACTATCTAGTTTAACGACCTTTATATCTGTGTTATTCGGGCTGGTTTGAACAACGC
The DNA here is from genome assembly GCA_964537475.1 of uncultured Chitinophagaceae bacterium. Lineage (GTDB taxonomy): Bacteria > Bacteroidota > Bacteroidia > Chitinophagales > LD1 > UBA1941. The sequence goes on from CAZIBY010000005.1 coordinate 328,453, forward strand.
CTGTGAGATAAATATTTTCGGCTACATCCTTTACCATAGCGATAGGCTTAGTGATGTAGGAGTTCGTATTGTTTACCCTCTTGATACCTGTGGTTGCTCCTGTTGCACTGATTGTTTGAGTTACAAAGTCACCACTATTCGTAGACAGGCCACTTACTCCATAAGTAGTAAGAGTACTACTCGCGCCCAGCACCAAATCAGCCCCACCGTCATATAGCCCCACACTATCATATGTATTTACCCACTGCTGTACGCCTGATGAATTGTACATGATTGTGACCATCTGAAAGTCTGTTGCACCAGTTTGACTAGTACCTGTTATATAGATTTTACTTGCGCCAGTAATTGCATTTATTCGGGCGGGGATATTGTACCCGTGATAACTACCCGAGTATTTTGCTGTCCAAATGATGCTGCCTGAGCCATTAAGCTTTAAAGTAGTGATCGATGATGTGTGTAATGTCGTGTCGCCCTCTACACCAGTCACATAAATATTCGTATCCTGAGTAGTCACATCTGTTGCGAAGTCAATGCCTGATAGAGTGCCGTCATATTCTTTTGACCAGATCAAACCGCCATCGGAATTGTACTTCCTTATTAGCATGTTTTCCTGTTGTCCAGAGTGGAACGTGTTACCAACGACAATGAGATTATGAGATGCGTCTATATGAGACGCTTGATAGTCGAACATTGCGCTTGGCGTGCTGCTTGTTTTTACCCAATTCTGATTTACCAAGACCTGATTTTGTGCCTTGATCTTAAAAAGAAACGAATAAAACAACACGAGCAAAATGAAATGAAGTTTTTTCATGTTGTTTAGTTTTAATCAATAAATAAAAATCCCAGACATGCGAATTCATAGGTGCGCTGATATTTGGTTTGACACGTTTCACAAGGACAAAAGAATAGCCTCTCCACAGCTATAACTGGGTTTAGATGCCTGCGAGGGGTCAGGCGGTATGTCTGAAAATGAGGGGTGTTAAGTCAGAAATACAGAGTTATGATCTCTATATTTTGATTATCATAAAAGAGAATAATTTTATTAATATAAAAAATACCCATTTATGGTGAGAGAAAAAATGGACAGTTGGGATCACATACAAATAATGTATTGTATGTGATCCATTCTCGATCTGGGCGATATTAATACAGCTTTATTTCATCCACAGACCATCCATTATCTGTCTTAATGAGCGTAGCCTTACCATTCAGTGGAATAGAAGTCCCTTGCATAAACTGCTGACCGACACCAAGGGCAACCCGTTCCTGTTCTGCGGTTGGCTTATCTGGTAAGGTTACAAAGTCACTAAAGTACCCTTTGAACCCGTGATTGATCTTCCAGCAGGTATGCTCAGTATTTAGAGTACACGAGAATTGCAACTCGTACATTGGTGTCCCCATATAGTTTTGTTCCGTGCCGTTTACTTTTGTCAAAGATGTCAAAGTAAATGCCCCTTGTGATTCAGAAGCCAGTCGGTTAATGAGTTTCTGTTTAACTGCTTCGACCCGTTCATCACCGGAGGTATTCTGACATGAGGCAATAGGTAAAATGCTAACTGTACACAAGATGGACAGTATTAGGACAAGTTTGTTTTTCATGTTATTGGATTTTTATGGTGAAATATTTGATACAAAAATTAGTCTACGCCGAAGCAAAAGAGAGTGAGCTTGCCACCGCCCATGAGTGATCCCATATCCATCTGAGGCATAAAGGCATATTCGCCAGATGCAAGGGGAGTATCAAAGACTATCTGATACAATCCATCCCGAACTTTTTTGAGCGACACACTGACCTTCGTCGCACTAATGTCTTTTGCCGCTCCGGTCATACCCGTGCTTTCCTGAATAAATCGCCTTCTATCCTTTTTGACTGTGGCTATGGATACAGTCACTTTATCGGATGGATCACCGCCACCTTCTATCTTGATGTATAGAATAGGAATAGCATCTTTAGTAAAACGAACAGTAGATTTCGAGTTAAAGGCAGTGAAGTACACCTTTGCTCCCATGCCGCTCACGTCAAAACTCGTAGCTACTTTCTCAAGGCTTTCGAGTTTGCCGTCTTTGAGATAGTACGGGCGGTTAGGGAATTCGGGGTCGGGAATTGTTTGCGACTGTGCAATAGCATTGAAGGAAAGAATCAAAATAAGAATGGTAACAAGACATTTCATTGTAGTGTGTTTTAGTTTTTAGGCCTACTCTCTCTCAGCTTTTCGGCAATGGGCTGTATGACAAAGGTAAAAAACATAATTACTTTGTGGTACGATTCTATGACAAAAGTTATTTGATTGGGTGTGTCCTTTGTGTCGGTAAGACCACACAATGACAAAAGAGGCATTTCTTAAAAAGCTGGGTAAACGGATTGTTGCTGTCCGAACAGAAAAAGGCATCACGCAATCTGAACTCGCACGTCTATGTGGTAAAGACAGAGGAAGTATTTATAAGGTAGAAATCGGAGAATTCAATCCATCAATATTCTATCTCACACAGCTTGCCAATGCCCTGAAAGTGAAACTCTCCGAACTTGTCGATGTAGATTGAATTATTGCTTATAGATCACCAATTAAGCATCGAGAACTCATTTTGTACTAGACAGTGCCTTGTGCTGTGGAAGGGAGTAGCGCGAAGGCATGGACTGTGGGGTGGTGTCAGGAGAGCCAGTGGATTTGTGCGTTGTCAGCTCTCCTGCACCACGAAGGTTGGCTTGTCCAAGTCCGTAGCGTGGAGACCAAACACAGCACATGGCTCTGTCGGCTGTTTCCGCGATAGTGAGCGCAAGGGAGAAACACGCAAAGGGAGCGAAGCGGACTGCGGCTTTCGGAACAAGCGAACGGTTTTGAGGGGCTTGGTCTCCATGCCGCTCAAAAATCGTCCCTCAATACTTTATTATTTCATTTTTCTCAATTTAACCGTTCTTATATATTTGTAAATACAAATCAATAAGTAAATACAGGTCGAAATGATATGCGTTTGTTTTTACTTGATTTTTATCACGCTAAATCCACATAATGTTTGACACACTAATAAAAGAAAAGGCTGATCTCATCACATTTTCGCCTAATGAACTACATAATATCAGTGGTATGCTAGGGAATCTTAAAACCATAGTCCAGAACGTACCAGAATTCCGAGACCCATACTTAGGTGGCTCTTATAAGCGAAAAACTATGGTAAAGGGAATCAGTGATGTAGACGTATATTTTAGGTATACAGGAAATCAGAATTCTCAAAGTGCTTTAGCGATTTTAAAAAATCGCTTAATGGAATGTTACCCGAATACCATAGTAAAACAAGATAAACCGTCGATCCTTGTTGATTTCAATAAACTCCCGTTCAATATAACACCATACAAACAAGATGATCTGGGTAACATGAGTATTCCAGATAATACATTGCTAAGCTGGAAGCTCGTAAATTTAGAAAAGCTGGAGCTACTAATATTAGCGTTGAGAAAAAAAGGAGAGAAGTATATTGATGTAATAAAGGTTTTGAAGCTGTGGAACCGAAATTATAACAAGGGATTAAAGAATTTTGAGATAGAGCTAAAGGTTGCAGCCTATTTTCTAAACGACACGATATCCACGAATATGAGCCATGCGGATATTCTCTGGACATTTTTTGAAAACAACGGGTATCGTGCCGATGCCCAAAAGATACATGCGTTTATGTTACTCTCCAATACAAATTCCTTGAAATCTCAATGGGCAACATTTATTGATAGGAGATAATAGGTAATGGCTACTATAAATTACAGGCTTCAAAAAATTGCCGAAGAACTCTTCATTAAATATGGCTCAAAAGAGAGATTGTATATTGATGAGCGAATAAAAGTATTTCAAAAGACAATAAAAGATCATTTTGGAGACGATATTTCCGAAATCATAATCTTTGGATCGTATATGCGCGATACGATCCTGCCACGCCAGTATGATCCATATTCTGACATTGATGTTTTGATAGTTTTTAATCAGAAGAAAAAAGAGCGAACGTCAGAAACATATAGAGATCAAATTAGGAAATTTGCAAAGAAGAAATACTTTGCGACCCCTGTAGTCAAGGATCACCCTTCGATTGTTCTTGAAATGAGTGGTATTAAATTTGACCTTGTTCCATGTAGAATTGATAAAGGCATTTTCTTTGATGACTACCAGATACCCGCTAAAGATGGGAGCTGGATGAATACAGAACCCATTAAATTTACACAAGAGCTGACCAAAGTCAACAATCGCTATAATTCAATCGTAAAGCCGATAATACGGCTTATGAAATGCTGGAATGCTTTTAACGATTATCCATACTCCTCATTTGAGCTAGAAGGGTTGATAGCAGATATGAACTTCAATAATGATTCTTACCAAACCGGATTTCTGTATGCCGTCAAAAATTTACCGACTTATAACCTAGCCGAATATTCAAAAAGGAAAGTTGAAAATTTAAAAAACTATCGGAAAGAGATAATAGATTGTCTTGAAGCAGAAAAGCAAGATAAAGCAGAAGAGCTTTTGCTCAAACTGCTTGGACTTAAATAGACTTGCAGATATAATGAATGTAGGCAATAAATCATGTTAAAGTAAATGCTTACATTTCCACTATAAAAAATATGCTATGGCTAGATTTGCACCTCAGGCTAATTTATATAAGACAATTGGCTACCTAAGAACATCAACTACGTGGCTTTTTTGGATTGTATTCGGGGTGTCGGTACTATTAACGCTACTAACTATTCCAAATTCAGTATTTTCAGCGAATGGCAATGCTGAAGCTATAAAGCAAGTATTAGAGCTTACTGATGCGATAGTCATTTTACTGTTTTTTACGGTAGATATAGTAATAGACTATGTTCTTTTCCCGCAGGCTGAAAATAAACGAAGGGATGACTTTCTTGATAATTCATTGGGATCGAAATTTTCCACTAATAGTTCTGTAGATTATTATGATAATGAAGAAATAGCTACTGGATTACATAAAGCGGCTACAAATCAATTTGAAAATTGCTTTTTCACATATAATCTTTTAAAAGCTCTGACATTCAGAAAAGTTATAGTTCCCTCAGTTGTCTTTTTGGCTATATGGGTTTTCGCGTTTTATGGATTTCACAATGTCAGTGTAGCGGTTTCCTTTTTGCAGGTATTTTTTTCTGTGAATGTCTTAGGAGGATTAATCCGTCACTTGATATTATTATCTCGGCTATCAGTAATATATGATAATTGGGTTACGCTATTTCAGGACGACAATTTCAAAAACAATCCGTCAAAGTATCAATCCCATATTTTGCGGTACTGGCTTCGATATGAAACTCTACACAGTACAATACCGGCTGATATCCCACAAAGCTTTTTTGACAAGATGAACCCTTCTCTTACTAATGAATGGATGGCTTTAAAAGCCAAGTACCAAATTCAATAAGAGGTTGTTATTTTTATGGCAACAACGATACCTGCCGCGTTTCAAAAATTTAAAAAAAATCTTGAGATAACCGATTTGCAGGCGAGTATCGTATCGACCAGGCAAAAAAGAGTGCGCGAAGTTGTCGAGGCAGGATTGGAAGTACTCGATTCATTCTTAGCAGGGTCTTATTCCCGTAGCACCATGATTGCGCCATTGAAAAAGGCAGATGTAGATATTTTTATGATTTTAGATCCCCAATACTGGACCAATTACAATGGTCAAAATGGTGGGCAAGCGGGCCTTTTGGATTTAGTAAAACGAACATTGAAGAAAACGTATACCACACCCGATATTAGTCGTAACGGACAAGCAGTAACAATAAGATTCGATGATTTTATTGTTGATGTCGTGCCAGCCTTTTATCGTCAGGGTGGCGGCTTTCTAATACCCAATTCTATTTCGCAAAATTGGATATCGACCGATCCTAAGAAACATATTTCTTTAATTACAGAGTCTAATAAAGCGCACGATAATGACTTTGTACCTTTGCTCAAAATGATAAAAGCATGGAATAAGGAGAACGGTAACTTTTTCAATTCATTCCATTTAGAGATTATGGCATTAGAAATTTTGAATGATGTAACTATTACTGATTTTCCTTCTGGAATGAGATATTTTTTTGATAAAGGTAGAAAAGTAGTTACACAGCAAAATATTGATCCTGCTGGTTATGGTGGGGATGTTGGTGCTTATATCAATTCGCAACAAAAAGTCACCGAGGCAGTGGCGAAATTCGAATTAGCTTATACCAGAGCCTTAAAGGCAGAAGATGCCGCGAATAGAAATAAAATTGCAGAAGCTATCGACTACTGAAAAAAAATTGGCGGCGATTACTTCCCGAGTTACGGATAAATAACTGCATGATTCCCCAATAATTGTTGCAAGAAGTAGCCCTTTTATACTATCACTATTCTTTGTATGGGAGTATGCTCAACGCACTAAACGGCCTACTTGGTGCGCCATCAATCATCAACTTCAAATAAATGTGCTTATTAGGCAGGTTAATGAAGTCCTCCATATCAAATACCGAAAACATCTCTAATGCCATAAACCTTGCATCATCAGTGCCCACACGAAACGAAATGATCGTCCCAGCGTTTCCAAGTATGGCACTCCGTATCTCATCATCCAACTGATCCATATACTGGTGTGCCAATGTCATACCAACTTTAAACTTACGAAGCTCGGAGAACATATTAACCAATGAGAGGGTCGTGAAATTGTGGAACTCGTCCATGTAGACCATGAACGGCACTCTATTGTCTTCATCGGTATCTACTCGGCTAAAAGCTGCCGAACTAATCGAGCTAATCAAAAGCGCACCCAAGATATGTGCCACATCCTCACCTAAGTGACCCTTAGAAAGATTGACCAAAACAATCTTTTTTTCATCCATAGCCTTGCGAAGTGAAATTTCTTTGGGGTTTTCGATAAGAACCCGTTTGATGACTGGATGTGCCAACATACCGCCAATTTTATTCAAGGCTGGTAGCAAGTCATATTTATTGAACCCGTTAAACTCCTTCTCCCAAAAGTCTTTTATGCTGGGATTTTTAACATGGGAAATGGCTTGCCGTCTATATGACTTATCCAATAAGACTTTGGGAATATCTGCAATAGTAGCATTGGGCTGGTCCAGCAAGGTCAAAATGGCATAGCGTAGAATATGCTCCAGTTTCACACCCCAGGCATCCGACCATAGTTTCTTGAATACATCTAAGATACTAGAAGCCACCAATGATCTTTTCTCATACGATACCTTTTTGAACGGATTGTATTTGAGTGTCAAAGACACATCAGGGACATTGAAATAGATAATATCTTTCTGACGCTCTGCTGGAATATCTTTATATATTCTCTCTACCAAATCGCCGTGTGGGTCAAGCAAACAGACACCTCGTCCGGCATGAATATCCTGCATCACCATAGTCTGAATGAGGGTAGACTTTCCAGTACCAGTTTTCCCGACAATGTATGTATGAAGCAATCTATCTTCCTGTTTAATACCAAAAATCCGCTTGTCGTTGCGGAAGTGGAGCTGTGCGAAATAGGTGATGTTGTTTTCGGGTGGCATATGGTCATTTTCTATTAAACTAACCAACTATAGTAGAGCGCACTTTTTGCCACTATACCGGGCAAATTCTTAGGTCTTTTGCAAAATACCGGTTGAGATTACACTTGACATCTGCTATGATTCAAGTTACCGAAAAACAAGTCGAAACATATATGGCCATATACCTCGCAAAACATGGTGTGCCGATAGAACCTCACAAAGCTAGTATAGAGCTGAGGCATTTGGTCTGTCTGCTTATTTCGGTCCATAAGCATATGCATAAACAGGGCTGGTCTGAAATAGGCGAGTCTCAGAAGCTGCCATGAAAACAAACATTATCTGGGCGATATATGCTCGAAAATCTGAAGAATCTGAAGACCGACAAGTTCAATCCATTGGCGATCAGGTAAAGTATCTGACCGATATGGCTCGGAGAGAAGGCTTAATAGTCTCTGACGTAATATGTGAATCCAAATCAGCCAAAGAACCCGACCTCAGGCCGGAATTTAAACGCCTCCTTACATTGATAGAAAAGGGGAAGGTGCAAGGCATTCTCTGCTGGAAATTAGACCGCCTGTCCCGCAATCCGATAGACAGCGCACGTATCCAGTGGTTCCTCCAAAAGGGGAAAATACAGTGTATCAAAGCATCCGACCGTATCTATCTCCCCGATGATAATGCGCTGGTGCTTGCCGTAGAGCAAGGCTTTGCCAACCAATATGTGCGTGACCTTGCCAAGAATGTACGGCGCGGACTGGAATCCAAAGCACAGAAGGGCTGGTACCCGACTGTTGCCCCCATCGGCTATCTCAACACCAAAAAAGGGCAAAAAGGGTTTGAGGAAATTACCATAGACCCGGAACGCTTTCAGATCATCCGTAAAATGTGGGACTTCATGCTGACTGGCAACTATACGGTTATGCAGGTGCTCCGCATCGCTACCAATGAATGGAACTTGCGAAGTCCGGCGCATGGAAAGCTAGGGAACAAGCGACTGGCAACAAGCTATGCTTACCGAATCTTTTCCAATGTGTTTTACACGGGCAATTTCATCTATGGAAATAAGTTCTATCAGGGCAAGCAGCCTGCAATGATAACGATGGCCGAATATGAGCGTGTTCAAAGTATTCTGCATAAGACATCACAGCCTCGGGCAAAAATTCATGAATTTCCATTCACGGGAATTATGAGATGCGAACGCTGCGGAGCGGCGGTCACTGCAACCGAAAAAATTAAGTTGGTAAAGACTACGGGGAAACTCAAGACATATACCTATTACCACTGCACCGGACGTGTAGGTATAGATGACTGTCCGTCTTCTCGCGTCTCTTTGGCAGACTTAGAGAGCCAAGTAGAAAAGATACTCTCTGAAAATACAATCAGTCAGGAATTCTATGATTTAGGTATGTCCATTTTACATGCCAATGAAGGTAAGCAACTTCAAGAATATGAAATGATCTACTCACGGCAACAAGCCCAAATAAATGACCTGAAAAAGAAACTTGACCGACTGCTTGGTTTCCTGATAAATGAGACCATCACTGAGGAACAATATAACAGTCAGAAAGCTGAACTGGAAAAGGAGCTAGGTATAGAGAAAGTAAAGTTGGGACAAATAGAAATGCAATGCGTCGATTATGATCGTTTGATGGTCAATGCCTTTACATTCAGCAAAGCTTGTCTTCATGCATTCAACAACGGCGACATTCAAACCAGGCGTGACATACTTGGCAACATCGGTTCGAACCAACGATTGAATGAGAAAAACCTATACGTAGATATACATTCCTGGCTTACTGCTATCAAAAAAACTGAGACTGAATACATGGAGGAAAAAATGCGGTTCGAACTGAAAAATGTCAATGAATACAAGCCTGTTTATACCTTTGAGTCCGTTTTTCCTCTGCTGTGCGCCTCAGAAGATGAAGTTCGAAATGCCAATCCGGCAATTAATGAGGTCATACCCTCACTTCTTAAAAAAATCAGACTTGCCTTAATGCAATCTACCGATCCTCCGCACATCCCTGATCTCTCAAAATGGATGTGATACTTCAACATAGTATCACACTTTTATCACTCTCACACCCTCTTACACCATGATATACAAACAAACCACTCAAGTACCCAACTACATATTTGACCTGTTTCCAGACCTCACTCAAGCCGAACTCAAAACGCTATTGGTCATTGTTCGTCAAACTCTCGGCTGGATAGATAAAAAGACAGGTAAACGTAAATTAAAGGATAGAATTTCAGGCTCACAATTCAGGCTTAAAACAGGATTATCCAAGCGAATCATCAACAAGGCAATCAAATCGCTCATAGCAAAGAACCTGATTGAAGTCACTGGCACACGGGGAATCATACTCCATGATTCCGCTGACAGACGGGGAGTCATACGCCTGCACTACGGCCTTGCACCTGTATACTTACGATCACTTTCTAGTGAAGAAAAGCCACCCCGACCAGCGAACAAAAGTGACCATAACAAAACTAAGTATATAAAACTAAGACCTCCACACAGGGGACATATCAGGCACATACTGCCAAAACTCGATACTCTTTTCTCAAACGGTTCATAACACAACGGATTTCTTTTATACCCACGGTAAGCAGCACCTTTTTCTTATCAGAGAAAAGGTGCTGCTTGACCTCGTGGCACATAAAAGAACCATGATGAACGCAGTGCCCACTACAGATCAGGTCACCACCGAAAAAAAACTTGCCAAAATCAACAAATTCTTCCGTCTACTGGAACTTTCATACTTCGCATACCATTGTGACATATCAATTAGGGTGCGCGAATAAAAAGTATGAAGATACATCACACTCGGTTACGTATGAGTCGAAAACAATCAAGCCTGAATCAAGCTGACCTCGCCTTCATTTTAGGGTTGTCTGATTATTCAAATATCTCCCGGTGGGAGCAAGGGCACCGGCTGCCAAGTATTGAAGTGCTCATTGCATATCATTTACTCTTTGGAATAGCGATAGAGGCATTCTTTGAGCGGGAAAAGGAAGCAATCGCAAAAGTACTGGCTGAACGTATCAAATTGCTATTGGAAAACCTCAAACTCCTCAAAGCCTCACAAAAGGTCAATGGTCGAATCGAATTTCTTGAATCAGCCCTTATCCGACTCACTGCCTAAACCATGCCAAAAGACATGACTATTTACCTCTCGCTGTTTCCCAACACTCGGGGACTCGGCTATGCCTGTATTGAAACTCCGCAAACATTAGTGGATTATGGCGTGGCTACCGTGCAGCCAGTGAGCAATGAGAAGGTCTTCGCACGAACAAAGAAATTGATTGACTTCTTCCGTCCGACCGTCATTCTCATACGCGACAATGATGATCCGGTAAAGCACCGTGCAAAACGTATAGAAGCCCTCACTGCAATGATTACGGCATATGCCAAGACAAAGAATATTCCTGTGTATTGCTACTCTCGCACTCAGATACGTGAAGCGTTTGAGATAAACGGAATGAAGTCAAAGTATGAAATTGCGGGACTTATCAGCAATTGGTTTCCGGAACTGAAGTCCCGAATGCCCCAAAAGAACCGTCTGGCATATATGAATGAGGATTACAACATGGGAGTCTTTGATGCGATTGCGCTCATTGGCACACATCGGTACCTCAAAGAGTAGAGGCTACCTCTTGTACATTCCTTTAAGCAGTTTGGTATACTCGGTACTGAGCTTCTCTAGTTCCTTTTGTTCTTGTGAAAGGGTACTGACGCTTTGCTGATATATACTCCCACTTCTGTTATCTATCGTCTGCTTTGCAATCTTGTTGGTGAGATTCATTACTGTGACTGTCTTCTGCTGTATCTCTTTCTCTAAAGCTAATTTACGTATCTCTCCATCGATCATTGCTTACCGTTTGTACGAATATACCGAATAGGAGCAGAACAAAATCTTGCCTCTACTTTCAAAGTTGAACAACGACTACACTGTGTGAAATATTTTTTCACAACAAAATTTCACACAATGGAACAGAACAAAATCGACATCTACCAGATGGTCACTGACAAGATCATTGCCATGCTCGAAGCCGGAACTATACCGTGGCGGAAGCCGTGGACAGATGCAGGACTTCCTAAGAACCTCATCACCGGAAAGCCATATCGCGGAGTTAATGTCTTCCTACTTGCCTCTCTCGGCTATTCTCAAAACCTCTTTCTAACCTTTGAACAGGCGAAAGCTCTGGGAGGGTCAATCAGGAAAGGAGAGAAATCTCAGGTGGTTGTCTTTTGGAAATGGTTAGATGTATACCGCCCTGACACTACGCCCCCTGATGAAAAGAAGAAACAGAAGCCCATGCTCCGCTACTATCATGTGTTCAATGTGGCGCAGTGCAATGACCTACCCCAAGACAGGATACCGATCATAACCCGCCCCAATGAACCGATTGAGGTATGTGAGCGTATCGTAGAGGAAATGCCTAACAAGCCGACATTCCAGCATATAGAGAATGAAGCCTATTATGTACCCGCAACTGATGTTCTCAATATGCCCGATATAGAATATTTTGTAGAAAGTGAGGCGTATTATGCCACACTTTTTCATGAACTGCTGCATTCAACTGGACATAAAGACCGACTAAACCGTAAGGAACTGGTTGAACCCACTCAGTTTGGTTCATATGAATATTCTACTGAAGAACTGGTTGCGGAGATCGGTTCATGTTATCTTCAATCGTATACAGGTATCGTCAAAAATGACATGGCAAACAGTGCAGCATACATTCAAGGCTGGCTCGGTAAGCTCAAGAATGACAAACGGGCAATTATCTATGCCAGTGGTCTGGCACAACGGGCGACAGATTACATCCTCAACATTCCAAAGCCTCAGAAAGAGGAAGCGGCAAAAGAGGCAGAACCACAAATGGAAACCGTATGATGTCGAACCATATCTGGGAAGAACTGACCGATACCCATTCCGTAATGGTATTTGAGTTCCCACGCGAAAAAGAGTATGTGGCAGAGGTGTATATCAAAGATAAAGGCTTTCTGTGGTACGGAGTAATGCGGTATGGGCGTATGCCTACAAAGCCCATCATCTTTCGCGATACCTATGCCATGAAAAACAAAAGCCCTCGCCCCTACAAACCGGGGCAGCACTGTGACGGCTCGATTACGGCTCCTGCACTGCATTTGTACAACCAGCTATGCAAGATAATGGATATTGATCCCATTGCGCTCTACAATGAGGCGTATGATGACCATATCTTTACTGCTGAGCAATTAGATGAAACGATACGCTTTGCAGAGTGGCAGGGAGTAGAGATCATCTATGAATGGAACCAAAACGTCATTGAAGCTGTCTTAGAGAGTCTCCATGAGGTCAATATGCATCAATTGGCGAATCTGGTAGAAGAGAAGGGTTTTACTTGATAGTACCTTAGAGAATGTAACAGCCTGTGATTATGTCATAGGCTGTTTTTGTTACTATATAAATTCAAATGAATACAGGTATTATTTTTATATTCCACATGCAAAATCAATAAGTATGAAAAGAGTCGCTATTATATTAGGTAGTCCTTTGCCTGAATACCATGAAAGTCATCTTCGAGGGGTTAAAAAAGATGTAAAAAATTACCAGCAATTCCTTCTATCATCGAATGGTGGTGCGTGGTATGAAAATGAAATTTATACTGAATGGGACATATCGGGCGATCTAATCTCTTCGATACACTTGCTTTGCGCTAATGCTGACATTGCAATGATAATATACTCTGGTCATGGATTTATGAGTCACGGGAAAAGTTACCTGAATATAAACGAGTATGAAGATATTTGCATTGATGACCTTAAAACATCTGCGAAACGGCAAATAACTATTGTTGATGCCTGTCGAAATTACAACTGGACTGAAAGCCCTGGGATCTATGGTATTTTCGGCATCCCTTTTGACTTTGATAATCCCGAAGTTTCTCGCGCCCTCTATGATTTTTACATTAACCAATCTGCATACGGACACATTACGCTATATTCAGCTTCGCCCAATCAATCATCAGAGGAAGATTCAAGACGGGGTGGTAAATATACTGTGGCGCTTCTGACTGAGACCAGTTCATGGGGTAATTTGAATACTCAAATTGTATTGCCCGTTCAAGAAGCTTTTAAAAAGTCAGTACAATATTTGAGAAATGCCGAAACTGCTCAGATACCCCAATATGTTGCATCGAATTCCAAAACGTTATTGTTTCCGTTTGCGATTAATGCTAAAGCTTATTTGAGTAAATATGGAGGTGCCAATACTCCAAGAATGATTCAGCCAACACCACAAAAATCAAATGCGGGCCCCGTATTACTCGTTAGTGCGCTCCTACTCGGAATTGGCTTGATTGCGTCCAATAAAAAGGGTAGAAAATAGATGCATTGTTTAAACAACCTTCTCGTATTTTAAATTTGAAGATTAGTACATGCAATAATGTAGGTCGGGATAGAGATCCCTGAAAATAGAATCAACGTCATAGTTCTGCTTGGGCATATTCAAAGTCAGCTCTGAAATCTTTTTGGCAAACGTACCTTTCTTGTCCAATTGAAATAATTTATCCCAAAGCTTATACTCCTTAAATGCTATCTCAATATATTTCCAATAGGGAGCATGATTGTGTACGACATAATTTGCAAATCCTATCCAATCATCAGGTCTGTAATTGAATCCGGTAATTTGACTTTTTCGAGCGGTCTCGATAATGAACAAAAATTTATCGTGTTTAAAAACGTCATGCACCAAGTTTTTATCCGAAAGATTGCTACAGATGTCGTATAGAATCAAGTCATGCTTATAACTGCTGTTACTCGCACTATATGTTTCAAAGAAAATTCTATCCTCTGGTGTTAAAATATACGCCCGTTTCATTAACCCTCTGAGTAAAGTTGACCTGTGAAGACCAATGTTCTTATTTTGAAAAATTGCCATGAAAGCAGTTCGTCCAATAGTGTCTGTTCCGTAAATATCAAGTTTGATTTCATCACAGTTCAAAATAAATTCGATGAATGCAATATCTTTTGGAATTACCGTATCTATCCATTGAATTATTTCTGGAGTTTTTCTCCCAAATAGTCCAATCTCCTCATTAAAAATATCTATTTCATAGCTATCAAGGTCTGCGATTTTAAAATTTACATCTACATATGATACCGAATGGATGCTCTTTAAATGGTCGATTCTATCTTTAATCTCCCAAGCTTTGGCCCTTGCATCAGCCTCTCTTTCTTGTTCCTCTTTTTCTTTGCTGATCCTTCGTTGTTCTACTTGCTTTTGATATTGTAAATTCTCTATACTTCGCAAATTCAATTCATAATTCGAATAAAAAATTTGATAGTCTGACTTATCAAAAGTTACTTGATTAAGCCCAATTGATTGCTTTTGCCAGTGGGCATGAACTTCAAGGTAGCTATTTAAATACAAGTGCTTAAATTGGCATTCGAGCATAAACTTATCTGACCCTTCATCAAGCTTAAAGAAGTTTTGATGTTTGGCAATATATTTTATATCCTTTTCTAATTGCCCTTGATTACGAATGTCAAAATTATCAAGAATCCAAATGAGAAACATATTATGCTTCTTGTAAAAATTATACCTATTCAGAATATATCGAAGCGATAACTTCGATAACTGGATTTCAAACACTAGCTCCTTATCAAAGTATTTGCAATAGACATCAGGTCTTCGTTTATCATTCCCTCGCTGAATTACTTTATCGTCAATAGAAATAGAGGAGACATCGACTCCTTCAACGTTCCGCAATCTTGCACCGATCTTATTTTTTAGCTCCTTGTGCCGTTGGCTTTCTTTGGCATGGAGAACTTGGTTTATATCCTCTATATCAGATTGAGACAATCCTGCTTCTTTTAAGATACAGTCATCAGAGTGACCCTCGTGCTTAAAATATGAGCGACTTTTTTTACTACTTGATACCAATAACCTTTGTTTGCATTCAAGACAAACTAAGTCAATCTCATCCTTATTATGTTTTAGTCTGATGACCTGACCATCCTTCGCAGTTGTAAAAACTTGCTCAGCATCGAGTATCGTTTCAGATACTTTGTCAAATGCGAATCTTATTGAAGGGTCAAAATGACTCATAGTAGAAGAAACGAAATTTACAGCACATCAAATAGGTTTATGGAAAAACTTTATGGGCGACAAAAATAGTTTCCGCTTTTTTAATTACCATATCAATATACTCCTTCGTTATTTGCTCTGGTTCCTTTATACAATTTTTTAATTCTAGCACTTCAAGCTCTGAAAATTGGTGTCCATATTTAGTTATGCCAACACCAATCGCCTCTGAAACAAATCTCCAAATCTTACGGCATTGTACTCGATAGTCATACGCAAGGTTATCAATCGGTTCGGTGCTGATTCTCGGTTTTTTGTTCTTGATATTCTGTAAATCTAGTGTATAGGCTCGTTCGGCATATTCAAGATCACGGTATTCATCAGCGTCCACACCTTTCTTTCCATGTCGTTCTACTTGGTAAATACGCCGCAATAAGTATTCATATGATAGTGCTTCCATCTTTACTTTTTATTTAAATGTAAGTTAGTAAAACGCAATCTATTTGCGCAGTAAAATTATCCATGTCTATCTGCAATAACAGATGCAATTTATTGGGACTGGCGGTTGAAATTTAAACATGCGATGCTGTCTCAAAACAGTATTCCATGAAAAAAGAAAAACAAACATTCGCCTCACTCATCAAACTCTTTGAATACAAATATGATCTCCGCACCGTCTTTGATGACTTCCTCACCATGTCCATCTGTGCAATGGGACAGAACCCGCAAACGGGCAAATCCTTTGATGAAGCGCTGTATATTGAAACAGTCGCCAAATACAAGCAAGATGAAAAGCTAGTCAAAGAATTTCCTCACCTTTATGCTACTCTCGTCACGGAAATGACAGAAAGATGGGACAGCGGGGAAGGGTATGACGTACTCGGGGAGTTCTATGAACAAAACCTGTATCGCAAAGGTGCTAGCCAATATTTCACACCCTGGCCGATCTGTCTGTTCATGGCTAAGTCCATCACTGAAACTGCTCTTGAAACCAAATCAGGGGATAGACCCCTCCGAATACTTGACCCTGCCTGTGGCAGTGGCAGGATGCTCTTAGCTGCTCAAAAGTGCAACGGTCAACATCATGAGTTCTACGGTATAGATATAGACCATACCTGTGTCAAAATAACAGCTCTTAATCTCTTTCTCAGTGGTCTCTTTCATGCAGAAGTTCTGTGTGGGGATGCACTGGTACCTGAAGATTTCAGAATGAGCTACAGGACTTCATTCTTACCGTTTGGGCTATTTAGAATCCAAGACAAGGAACAAAGCCCGCTTTGGCACATGCTCAAAGATTCATGGGAAAAACAAGTGCAAACTCCGAAAGTGGCATATGATGGTGTGGCTGCAAAGTACCCTGACGGATCACAATTACAAATGTTCTAGGCATAAAGGCAGTCGTAATAGCTGCCTTTTTATATCTCATTCAGATGTGGCACTCAAAAGAAACCTTCCACTAATTAGAAGTAATGCGATACTTGTGGCTGCTTTCAATCCTTCTGCTCCCTTTTTATTACACTCTATTATAATTTTCATCTATGCAAAAGATTGAAAAATTGTAATTTAGTAAGCTAAAATGAAAAGTTATGGGATATGAAAATAGGATAGTCATTAACAAACTCATCGCTACTTCTTTAGAGATTATCAAGAATAAAAAACGAAAGGTGTTAAGAGTTGATGTGACTGGTAGGAATCAAACTGAGTTTCCTGCTAATTTAGTATCGTTCGAATTAGTATTTTTTAATACTCCTGATAACCCTATTAAATATTTACGGTTTTCAAAGCCTATCAATACATTTTTGAGCATATTGTTGCCAGACGAAGAGTATGAAATAAATACAGATTTTTGTTCAATACAAAGGTATAACAATGAATTGTTGGACAAGGAAACTGTTACTTTGTTTTTTGAACCACCAATTGAATTGCAATAACTTAAAGTCCTCGAAAAATGGTTCTGACCTGTATTGCAGTTGTACTGTTATTAAAAGTATGGAGTACCGTACCTTGTTGTGATCTGTCTCTAAGTTCAATGTCTCCTGTATCATGATTGAATGCTAAGACATATCTGTTGTGATTTATTGTAAACCACAAAATGTTCGTTCTCACCTCAATATCTTGTGTAGCCCTCCAAACGACAGCACCGGCTATGGTTAATACTATTTCATTTACATTATGAGCGTGGTGATCTGCACGATCCATCACGCCATTGACATATTGATTCAATACAGTAAGTGTCGAAATACTTGTTGCCATATATGTGTCATTTAAAATTGTATGGATGAAATTAAATAATTTAATGAGTAAACTAAAGAAATGTAGATGTAAACTATTACTAGTGCGATGGCAATTTTTGACCCCTACTTGCATCTATATCTATGCTGTACACTCTCTCTAAAGTTTTTTTCAAACAAAAGACATATTCATTAAATTCATTCACCATTTAAACCACTACAGATGGAACACCAAAAATCTGTCGGTATTTGGCTCCGTGTCAGTACTGAAGATCAAGCAAAAGGGGATAGCCCTGAACACCATGAGAAGCGCGCCCGTATGTATGCAGAAGCCAAAGGTTGGAATGTTGTCACGATTTACCACCTTGAAGCTGTCTCGGGTAAATCTGTCATTGAACACCCCGAAGCAAAGAAGATGCTCAAAGACATCAAAGAGGGTACAATATCTGGTCTCATCTTCTCCAAACTTGCCCGTTTAGCTCGTAACACCAAAGAACTTCTTGAATTCGCCGACTACTTTCGCCTCCACGATGCCGATCTCATTTCCATTCAGGAAAGCATAGATACCAGTACTCCTGCTGGTCGCCTGTTTTACACTATGATCGCTGCAATGGCTCAGTGGGAACGGGAAGAAATTGCAAGCCGTATTGCGGCATCAGTACCAATACGCGCCAAGCTCGGTAAACAGATCGGGGGATTGGCGCCATACGGATACAAATGGGAAAACAAATATCTAGTCATTGATGAAAAGGAGGCCCCGATCAGAAAGCTGGTGTATGAACTCTTCCTCAAACACAAGCGCAAAAAAACAACCGCAAACTCACTCAATACGATGGGATACCGGACTAGAAACGGAATCAAATTCAGCGATACCACTATAGGGGTGCTTCTCCGCAATCCGTCAGCAAAAGGAACCCATCGAGCAAACTATACTACCCATAAAGGTAAAAACGGGTCATCAATCCTGAAGCCTGAGTCTGAATGGGTATTTACAACATGCCCGGCAATCGTGTCAGAGGAACTCTGGAATGAATGTAACCGTATCTTGGATGAACAGCAAAAGAAACACCACAAGCCAGGTCCCCGTGCGGTTCATTTGCTCTCCGGTTATCTTACCTGCTCCTGTGGCAAAAAGATGTATGTGTATCACAAAAACATGCTCTACCGCTGTAAAACCTGCGGCAACCGCATTCCAGTTGCTGACATTGATGAAATCTATCACGAACAACTCAAAACATTTCTGATGACCGAAACGGATGTCAATCAATATCTACAAAAGTCAGACGAAACGATCAAAGAGAAAGAGAACTTGTTAAAATCCATTACAGATCAAATTACCGATCTCAGAAAAAAGATGGACGAATTGGTAAAAATGCGTATTGCAGGGGAAATGACTCGGGAATTGTTTTTAGAACATCACAAGCCATTAGAGGACCAATGGGTAACCTTACAAGACCAAGTACCAACATTGGAAGGGGAGATAGGATATCTCAAAGTCCAGTACCTCTCCTCTGACACCGTTCTCCAAGAAGCAAAGAACCTCTACCATAGATGGCCGTCATTACCTGCCGATGAGAAACGAACCATTGTGGAGGTAATCACCGAGTCCATCACCATTGGCAGGGAGGACATTGCCATAAAATTAGCATATTTACCATCTGCTTTCCAAAATGAGGGAAATAGGCAAACTCTCTATTAGGGGATTTAGGGGCTGACGCTTGGTGATCAAAAAGGATTGCAACCCAACAGAAGTCCTAATAAAAATGGTGGAACCTTTCGATTCCACCATTTATCCACCTAAAATACAAATTATGAAAGAAGAGTCTGGCTTTTAACCAATATTCTGATTTATCTTTTTGACGTTTTGGTCAGCGTTTCACATTGTTCGCTATGTGAAGATTGCTCATAAAAACCACTGCTGCCAATAGTTTCGGTAAAGCGGAATATTATGTCGGCCTTTTTGTTAATTGCCCATAGATACATTTTCAAACATATATAAACTACTCCCGATAAGGACACGTTTGTGACCAAATCATTACCTTCGGTGTCCGTTTTATCCCAAATCACTAGCGAGATGACTTATCTTGATTTTGAAAAACCGATAGAGGAGCTGCAGAAGCAGATAGACCACGTGCGCAATGGCAAGCACCTCATCAAGCCCAAAGTATCAGCCGAGGAGCTGGAGGTGCGCCTGCGCGAAACGCAGAACGAGATCTACTCCCGCCTCAGCACCTGGCAGCGCATACAGGTATCGCGCCATCCGGAGCGCCCCTACACACTTTCTTATATAGAGAAGATGACGACCAATTTCATCGAGCTCTATGGCGATCGTTCTTTCAAAGATGACAAAGCCATTGTAGGCGGCTTTGCCGATCTCAATGGCGAAACTGTCATGATCATCGGCCATCAGAAGGGTGTCAACACCAAGATGCGCCAGTACCGCAACTTCGGCATGCCAAATCCCGAGGGCTACCGCAAGGCCCTGCGCCTCATGAAACTGGCTGAGAAATTTAACAAGCCCATCATCACCCTCATAGATACTCCCGGCGCCTACCCCGGCGAAGAGGCGGAGCAACGCGGACAAGGCGAAGCTATCGCACGCAATCTCTTTGAGATGGTCACGCTGAAAGTACCCGTACTCTGCATCGTGATAGGCGAGGGCGCCTCCGGCGGCGCGCTCGGCATCGGCATAGGTGACAGGCTCATGATGCTGGAGAATACCTGGTACTCTGTGATCTCTCCTGAGTCCTGCTCCTCCATCCTGTGGCGCAGCTGGGACTTCAAGGAGAAGGCGGCCAACGCCCTCAAGCCGACACCTCAGGACCTGCTGCAGCTAGGCATCATAGACGGCATCATACCCGAGCCACCGGGCGGCGCGCATGCCAACCCCGATGAGGCTGCCAGCAATCTGAAGGAAGCTATCGTAGCCAATCTCACCGAGCTGAAAAAACTCACCGCGCAGGAGCGTATCACCAAACGCATAGACCGCTACTCACATATCGGCATCTATCAGTCAGAGCAGGTATAGGATGGGCATCATAGATCAGATCAGAAACTACTTTTACGAGAGTGTACTCCGCCAGCGTGGCCCCGGTGCGCCGCGCCGCATCACCAATCTGGCTGACGCCAAAACCATCGGTATTGTTTACGACTCATCCATGCCGGCATATGACAGCATCATCGCCAGGTATGCCGAGGGCCTCACCGCCAAAGGCAAAACGGTAGAGGTGCTGGCCTATCTGGATGATAAAAAGATAGAATCAAAGCCGGGCGTCAATATCTTTAATAAAAAAGCGGTCAACTGGTACGGCATCCCTACGGACTCTCGTGTCACTGCCTTTTGTAATAAACCTTTTGACGTGCTGATCTGTGCCATCACAGATGAGAACAAGCCGCTGGAGTATATGGCCTACATCTCAAAGGCTAAATACCGCGTAGGTCCTTTTGCCGAGAGCAAGACACGCCTCTTTGACCTCATGATACAGCTCGACACAAAGCGCGACCTTGGCTACCTGCTACAGCAGGTCACACACTTTCTGGAAAACATAAAATATAACTGATATACACATGGTACAGCAGAAACTCAGGGGCACAGGTGTAGCGCTCGTCACACCTTTTCTTAGCAATGGCAAGATAGACTTCAAAGGCCTGGGCAAACTCATAGACTACTGTATAGCCGGCGGCGTGGAGTACCTCGTATCTCTCGGCACCACCGGAGAGTCACCCGTACTGACCAAGGAGGAAAAAGAGCAGGTCCTCGACTTCACCATATCACATACTTACAGCCGTGTGCCCATCGTAGCAGGCTTTGGCGGCAATGACACAGCTGAGGTGATCCGCGAGATCAAGAAGTTTCACTTCAAAGGCATCGCTGCCATCCTCTCTGTCAGCCCTGCGTACAACAAGCCCACACAAGCCGGCATCATAGCTCACTACAAGGCGATAGCCAAAGCGTCACCTGTGCCTGTGATCCTGTACAATGTACCCGGCCGCACCGGCAGCAACATGACCGCAGAGACCACCATCGAACTCTCAAAGGTCAAGAACATCATCGGTATCAAAGAAGCCTCCGGCAACTTTGCGCAGTGCATGCAGATCGTCAAAAACACGTCAAAGGACTTCCTCAAGATATCCGGTGATGACAACATCACCCTGCCACTGATAGCACTCGGTTTCGACGGCGTTATATCAGTATCAGGACAGGGGTTCCCTAAACAATTTAGCCAGATGGTCCGCGAGTCACTAGTCGGAAACTTCGAGGCCGCCCGCCGGCTCCACTACCCGCTCGTAGATGTCACCGACATGCTCTTCGCCGAGGGCAACCCCGGCGGCATCAAGCACGTACTGGAACTAAAAGGCATCTGCAAAGCCAACCTCCGCCTCCCTCTCGTGCCGATCTCATCCACCCTCAAAAGCAAGATCAAATCAGAAGTAACCAAGATCAAGTAAGCAGCATACCTCATCCCAATATTCCCGCGATGCCATCACACAAAATGATGGCATCGCTTTTTGACTCAGCCCCAAAAGGGCGTCACGCCTCTAGCGTAGGGCATCGCCCTACGCAGTTCCCCCCATGCACCTAACCTCACTCATCAGGTTCTCCTTCTCCTTCGGAGAAGGAGATGCCGAAGGCAGAGGATGAGGATGGTATTTCAAGTCTCCCTTTTAGGGAGATTTAGAGGGCGGCTGCTTGTATTCGGCTGTTTCCCCGGCCTTGCGCAATTTGCCGTAAAGAAACAACCGCACCGCATGGCAAGGTTGGCGGCCACTGTTTGAGCTATCCGACAGAAAAAACGAGAGATGATAAGTACGATAGTACGATACTACTCCGTCAGTACGCAGCGAGTTTGGCCGGCAGCGGGTGGGCCGCGGTTGTTTTAGGCAAATTGCGCACAGCCTTGATCTTTTGTTTCTTTTGGATCAAGCCAAAAGAAAGGCAGCAAACTTGTTGCACCTTTCCAGGCATTCTCTTCGCACCTTTACGTCTTCACATAAAAGTGTATTCGCCATTTTTCGCGCTTTTGCGTTTTTGCGAGCCATATCATTCTATTCCCTTTGCCTTTCCCTAAACCCCTTTGTGCCTTTGCGAGAAACCTATTTGTCATTTAAATCGCAAAACATATATGACTAGCTAGCCCTATTTGCATCCCTCGCTTTTTTACACTATTATTATTGACATACAAATTATTAGAAGAAAAGTACAGACCAAATGATCGTATTGAAATTTGGCGGCACCTCCGTAGCCAATGCGGAGAATATATCAAAGACGATAGCCATCGTCACCGCCGCGATGAAAGAAGACAAACTCATGGTAGTCGTGTCCGCCCTCGGCGGCACTACCGACCTCCTGCTCGGCGCAGGACGCTCCGCAGCAGAGGGGCTGACCGACTACAAAGAAAAGCTCAAGACCATCGAGCAGCGCCACTTTGACACGATACAAAATCTCATCCCCGTCTCGCACCAGAGTAGCATCATATTTGAGGTCAAGCGCCGCATCAACGAACTCGAAGACCTCTGCGATGGCATCTTCCTCATAGGCGAGTTTTCTCCAAAGACCTCTGACAAGATCGCCAGCTATGGCGAGTTGCTCTCCTCGCTCATCATCTCTCAACGACTCACATCGCTCGGCGTAAACCACAAGTGGGTAGACTCCCGCGACCTCATCCGCACTGACAGCAACTATACCTACGCCGCCGTGGACAATAAAACCACGATAACACAAACAAAGAAATACCTCGCAGAAAACGACGCGCCCCTCTATCTCCTCCCCGGCTTTATAGCCGCAGATGAGAAAGGCAACACGACCACGCTCGGCCGGGGCGGCTCTGACTACACCGGGGCTATCTACGCCGCAGCGGTAGATGCCTCCCGCCTAGAGATATGGACAGACGTGAGCGGCATGATGACTGCCGACCCGCGCCTCGTGCCCAATGCCAAGGTGATCCCAAATATCTCCTATCAGGAGGCCATGGAGCTGTCACACTTCGGCGCGAAAGTACTCTACGCACCCACTATTCAGCCAGTCATGGCCAAGGGCATCCCCCTCTGGATCAAAAACACCTTCGCTCCCACAGACTACGGTACCGAGATAGAGAAAAAAGCACACGCCACCGGCAATGCCGTCAGCGGTCTTTCCAGTATTGACAAAGTATCTCTCTTGCTCCTTGAGGGCAGCGGCATGATCGGCATCCCCGGCTTCTCCAAAAGATTGTTTGAAGCCCTCGCCAAGGAGAAGATCAACGTCATCCTCATCACCCAGAGTTCATCAGAGTACTCCATCTGCGTGGCCATAGAGGCCGCCAGCGCAGACCGCGCCAAGAAAGTCGTAGATGAAGAATTTGCCAATGAGATAGCGCTCGAAAAACTCGAACCACTCCAGGTAGAAAACAACCTCTCCATCGTAGCCCTCGTGGGCGATAACATGAAGAGCCACCAGGGTATCAGCGGTCGTATGTTCGCCGCCATGGGTCGCAACGGTGTCAATATCCGCGCCATCGCACAGGGCTCGTCGGAGAAGAACATCTCCGCCGTCATCACCTCCGCAGATGTACGCAAGGCCATCAACGTCCTTCACGAAGAGTTCTTTGAGACCACTTACCGACAGATCAACCTCTACATCGCAGGCCTGGGCAACGTAGGCAGCCGCCTCATCGCACAGTTGCAGCAACAAGCATCATATCTGAAAGATCACCTCGGCCTCCAGGTACGTGTAGTTGGCCTGATCAATAGCCGCACCATGCTACTCGATGAAAACGGCATAGATCTCGCCACCTACAAAGACAAACTCTCCGCAGGCGCAAAGACCGACCTCGCGCAGCTCGTCACTTTTATCTCTGACAAGAACCTCCGCAACTCGATCTTCATAGACATCACTGCCAATGCAGATGTCGCGCAGATCTATGACAAGCTTCTGCCCAAAAGCGTCTCCGTAGTAGCCTGCAATAAGATCGCCGCATCGGGACCATACGAGCAATACAGCCAATTGAAAAGCCTCGCGCGCGAGTACACTACATCCTACTTATTTGAGACCAATGTCGGCGCGGGCCTGCCCGTCATCGGCACGCTCACAGATCTCCTCCGCAGTGGCGATGAGATAGACGGCATAGAGGCCGTCCTCTCCGGCACTTTGAATTTTGTATTCAACAACTATGATGGCACGCGTCCATTCGCCGAAGTAGTAAAGCAGGCACAGGACGAAGGCTACACTGAGCCGGATCCACGCCTCGACCTTGGCGGTACCGATGTCATGCGCAAGATCCTCATCCTCGCCCGCGAGTCCGGCCAGCACATGGAGATGGCCGACATCGCCAATAACTCTTTCCTCCCCGCCTCCTGCATGGAGGGAGATGTCGCCGCGTTCTACGTAGAACTAGCCAAGCACGAAAGCCACTTCCGCAAACTCTATGATGAAGCATTTGAGAAAGGACAGAAGCTGAAATTCGTAGCGCAGCTCGACAAAGGCAAAGCCTCCGTCGGCCTCCAGCACATCAGCAAAGAGCACGATTTCTTCCATCTCTACGGCAAGGACAACGCCGTCCGCTTCACTACCAAGCGCTACGCCCAGCAGCCCTTGGTGATCAAGGGTGCAGGCGCAGGGGCAGAGGTGACGGCCTCTGGTATTTTTGCGGATATTATGAGGGCGGCGAGAGTTTAATTGTGTAATACAGCAATGGCTACTAGCATCATAGGAGACAAAGCAATCTTTGCCATAGAGTATCAGCAAATCGCTGAGAATAGAGGCTATTTCCGGATATGGCTTAGCGGACACCCGGTAGGAAGCATGCAGGATGAGGTTCATTTAAATTTAATAAAAAACTGGAAAGTGATTCAGCCATTATCAGAGGATCATTGGCTTGTCAAACTGTTTCTGACGCAAGATGTTAAAGCGTTTAAGGAAGATTTTGATTCTGACTTTTTTGCTAATGGGTCTGACGGCATGAAAGTTTTTCAGAGCAATTTTGAAGATTTTGGCATCAGGATATTTGAATTACATGGGCAGGTTTGCTTTTTTGCTCTGCTATGTGATGCGCCATATGCATCTTATTCTGAGGAGTACACATCACAGCACGTTTTTGCCACCTTACCAAAGACAAAATGGGACCAAGTGATCGATGAGTTTGCTTTATCTATTAGACAATACAGCCATTGAAACAAATAACAGTACAAGCCCCCGGCACCGTAGCCAATGTCGTCTGCGGTTTTGACATCCTCGGCTTTGCCCTCGGCGAGCCGCTGGATACCATGACCGTGCGCATCTCTGACACACCGGGAGTGACTATCATCAATAAGGATAACTACAACCTCCCGACAGACGCAAAGAAAAACGTAGCCGGCGTAGCCCTCCTCGCAGTACTCGACGCAGTGAAAGGAGAAGTAAAAGGCTTCGAGATAGAAAGCACCAAAGTGATCAAACCCGGCAGTGGCATCGGCTCCAGCGCCGCCAGCGCAGCAGCAGCAGTGGTCGCAGCAAATCAATTACTAGGTGATCGTTTCACCAGCGCACAACTCGTAGACCTCGCCATGTACGGCGAGGAGGTGGCCTCCGGCTCGCGCCATGCAGACAATATCGCCCCTTGCATCTACGGCGGCTTCACGCTAGTGCGCAGTCACGACCCCGTAGACATCATTCCTATCGCCGCGCCACCGCTGCATGTCACCGTGCTCCACCCGCAGATAGAGATCAAAACATCCGAAGCACGCGGCATCCTGAAAAAGAAGGTCGCCATGAAAGACGCCATCACCCAGTGGGCCAATGTAGCTGGCCTCATAGCTGGCCTCATGCAGCGCGACTACGACCTCATCTCTCGCTCCCTCACAGATGTGATTGTAGAGCCCATGCGCAGCACATTGATACCACAGTTCAAAGAGCTAAAGCAAGCCTGCCTCACCGCCGGAGCCCTCGGCGGCGGCATCTCAGGCTCCGGCCCCTCCATCTTCATGCTGAGCAGAGATGAAGCCACCGCCAATAAAGTAAAACAAGCCATACAGCACATCTATGATAAAGTAGACATAGACTACCACGTTTACGTCACCACCATCAGCGATCAGGGCGTGAGAATTAAGACGTGAGATATGAGACTTGAGACCAGAGATCAACAGACTTTCTATTTTCACGCTTTCGCCTTTTTGCGAGAAACCTTTTGCATTCGCATTCTTCGCGCCTTTACGTTTTCGCGAGAAACACTTTGCATTTGCTTATTCTCTTTGCGTCTTTGCGAGAAATGTATTTGTATTCCTCGCATCTCCGCGTCTCCGCGTGAAACAAATTGTATTCGCATTCTTAGCGTTTTTGCGAGCAACTCTTTGTATTTCCTTAAATCCTTCGCGCCTTTGCGAGAGATGTATTTGCAGTTTCACCTCTGCGGTAAATAATAAAACATGAACACCCCAATAAAATACTACAGCACCAACAGGCAGTCTCCCACAGTCTCCTTCCGCGAGGCTACCATCAAGGGACAAGCCCCTGACAAGGGCCTCTATTTCCCCGATCGCATTCCGCAGCTACGCGAGGACGTTATCAGCAATTTCCGCAATCTCACGAAAGAAGAACTCGCCTATCTCACCATCCGCCCCTATGTAGGCGGAGATATACCGGATACTGACCTCTACCGCATCTGCGCTGAGACAGTCAACTTTGACTTCCCACTCGTACCCGTCACCGATAGTATCTCTTCACTCGAGTTATTCCACGGCCCTACACTTGCATTCAAAGATGTCGGCGCGCGCTTCATGAGCCGCTGCCTCGGATATTTCTCAAAGAATGAAAAGCAGAAAGTCACCGTTCTGGTAGCTACCTCCGGAGATACCGGTAGCGCCGTAGCCGCTGGCTTCCTCGGTGTGGAGGGCGTAGACGTCGTCATCCTTTACCCTTCGGGCAAAGTCAGCAAAGTACAGGAGCAGCAGCTCACCACACTAGGACAAAATATAACAGCGCTCGAAGTGCAGGGCACCTTTGACGACTGCCAGGCCATGGTGAAGCAGGCCTTTGCAGACGCGGAGCTGACCAGCCGCATGTTCCTCACCTCAGCCAACTCTATCAACGTAGCCCGCTGGCTCCCGCAGCAGTTTTATTATCTCTACGGGGTGCAGCAGTGGCAGGGAGAGCAGCCACCCGTCATCTGCGTACCGAGCGGCAACTTCGGCAATGTTTGCGCCGGACTCCTCGCACATGTGTCAGGTATGCCCGCCTCACACTTCGTCATCGCGTGCAATGACAACGACACCTTCTCCGACTACCTGCGCACAGCCTCTTACACACCAAAGACTGCCGTCCCCACCATCTCAAACGCCATGGATGTAGGCCACCCGAGCAACTTCGTCCGCATACTGGAGCTATTCGGCCACGACCATCAGCGCATCAGTCAGCTCATACGCAGCTACACCGTCTCTGATGCTACCACACGCGAGACCATTGCATCGGTTTATAGAGACCACCACTACCTCCTCGACCCACACGGCGCTGTAGCCTATCATGCGCTGGAGCAGTACCTCAGCGCACACCCGCAGTACCGCGGCTTCATACTCGAGACCGCCCACCCGGTCAAGTTTCCCGATGTCGTAGAGAGCGTCACCGGCACACACATAGAGATACCGGCATCTATACAAGGACTGATGGCACAGCAGAAAAAGGCCACCCTCATCCCGCCGCATTACGCAGCGCTGAAGGATTACCTCACCGCCCGCTTGTAGTACTACCGTATTCAGGCCACTGGGGTTGGATCTCCATCTTGCTTCATATCTGTGATCACTACTATGTGCGCGATGATATCGCGCGACCATTCTGCCGTGCTTTGCTACGCTGCCTTTGGTGAATAACTATTTCCTACAAAACGCCCTTTGTCAATAACTCCCGCGCAAAAAATCGCCCATTTTGCAGACCTTTGCACCATCACCACGCAGCCATTCATCCGCTGACGGACCTATGAATATCTCCGTGGTTCCGGTGCCTGATTCTGTATTTGTATGAAGGCCTCTTCCTCGGAGAGGTCTCAAATCCTGATTTAGACAATCAGTATTCCTATGTGATCTATGTGTTCTATGTGGTTCAAAATGTATTTCTGTATCCATTCTGTCAATTCTAAAATTCCGCAAATTCTGATTCAGACAATGCATTTGTATTCAAATCCCTCTCCCTTGGAGAACTTGTCCGCCGTGGCGGAGAGGGTCCCGAGGCTTCGGGATGGAGAGGTCCTAAATTCTGCAAATTCCGATTCAGACAATGGATTTGTATTAAAGTCCCTCTCCTTGGGAGAGGGATTTATGGAGAGGTCTCAAATTCTGATTCAGACATTGCATTCGTATTAAACCTCTGCGTCTCTCCGCCTCCGCGGTAAAAAATGTATTTCTCTTTTGCGTTTCCGCGTTTTTGCGGTAAGAAATGTATTTCATCACTCTAAATAAAATCACCTATGTCCGCACCAGCCGGCAACACCAACGCGTCCAGATGGACCCGCGAGAAAACCATTGCTACCCTCCACCGGATCGAGCAGATCGCCCTCGATGAATTCTCCATCACCAACACACTCACCGAAGCCCTCTTCAAAGTCCGCTGCTACAAGCAGCTCTGGAGCTACTGGAAGAAGAAATGGGAAATGGACGAAGAGGTCATGGACCAGATCTACTTTATCGAGCAGATCTTCACACACAAGCTCGAAGAAGGCGCCCTCTTCAAACGGATGAACGCCTCCACCTGCCATTTCATCCTGAAGCATAACTATGGCTACAACACCAAAGGAGAGACCGAACTACCCAGTCACCTGAGGCACGAGTTCCCGGAGGAAAAAGTAGTAGCAGAAAAAGCCCCCTCCGGTTCAAAATCAAAAAAGAATAATGGCGAAGAGCCTTATACTCAGGAGGAACTGGCCTATATCAATGATCCGGCCTACAAGGATTTCAGCGACAGGGAGACTGACGATGAGCAGATGAAGTGGTTCCGCGCCGATGCTCGCAAGTATCCGGACCTTTATACTGCCAAGACACCCGTCCGCGGCAACTATATCAAGATAGCAGAGGACCTCTACTCGCCGATCTGATACTGGCCCAATTAGTCTTCTGCTGTTGATGCTTTAATTTCCTGAGTCGTACCTGCCTGCTTGCCAAGGCAGCCAGGTAGTATTTGCCTGTATTCAAACGTCTCCATTCAGGGAGTCTCGAAGCTTCGGGATGGAGGGTTGTATTTGCGCTCAGCCCACTCCTTTGTGCGCCACGGCGGAGGGCCCGAGACCTTGCGAGGGAGGGGTATATCACAATAAATCCCTTCATTTTACATTTATTATCGGTCCAAAGCAGTCCAAAACCTTATATTTGCCCTCCCGCTGATGAAGTCGATCACTCATTTCCTGTACATTACGCGTCAGAAGCTCACCGCCCGCCGCTACCTCCTGTGGCTGCTGCCTGCTGTGCTGTACCTCGGCCTCACCTCCTGCGATACGCCGGAGAAGGTCATGAAAAGCCCGGATATCAACTATAAGCTCAAGGTAGCGACCGACTGGTACAATAAAAAGCAGTATTTCAAGTGTATCCCCGTGTTTGAGGAGCTGATGGGCCTTATGAAGGGCCAGCGCTCTACCGAGGATATCTACTTCATGTACTGCATGGCCAACTATAAGCAGGCTGACTACATGATAGCCGCCTATCACTTTCACAACTTTGTGGTCACCTACCCGCTGTCTGAGAAAGCCGAAGAGGCTGCCTTTATGACCGCCATGAGCAATGAAAAGCTCTCTCCGCGCTATGAGCTGGACCAGACCTACACTACCAAGGCCATAGACGCCTTCCAGTCTTTTATCAATCAATATCCGCAGAGCAGCCGCCTCGATACGGCCAATCAGATGATCACCTCCCTGCGTCACAAGCTGGAGAAAAAAGCCTGGTCCAATGCCGAGCTGTACTACAAGACCGAAAACTACAAGGCCGCAGCCGTATCCTTTGAGAATCTGCTCATACAGTTTCCGGATATTGAGAATACAGAGCGCATTCTCTTTATGGTGGTCAAATCTTATAATAAGTACGCCTCCAATAGCGTCGTGCTGAAAAAAGTAGACCGCTACCACTCCGTCA
Organism: uncultured Chitinophagaceae bacterium; assembly: GCA_964537475.1. Lineage (GTDB taxonomy): Bacteria > Bacteroidota > Bacteroidia > Chitinophagales > LD1 > UBA1941. Next base: position 359,322 of record CAZIBY010000005.1, read on the forward strand.
TATCTTCTTATAAGAACTTTATATATAAGTTTCCTAATAGCAAGTACCTGGCCGAGGCGGCCAGATATGAGACCGATGCCCACTACTACGCTACAGAGGCCGCCTATGACAAGGCCTACGCCTATATACCTGAGGAGCGGGAGAAGCATCTCAATGCCGCCATCAAGGAGTGCAATGAGCAGCTGTCCTTTATAAAGGACCCGGACCGTATCAAAAAGACAAACGAAACCCTCCAGAAATGCTACCTGGGCATAGTGCGGACCAACTATGACCTGGCCGAGGAGGTGGCAGATACCAATGCCACGAAGCGGGAGGCCAAAAAGCGGGACTATTATGACCGCACTATCAAAAGTTATTATACCTTTGTGGATAAATACAAAGAAGGTAAATACATCAAGGAAGCCGAAAAGCTCTACGCGCTCGCTTCTGAAAAAATAGGAAAAGCAACAACAGATGGACAAAAGTAAGAAGATCAAAATGACACAGATCAGCCCGCTGATCGAGACCCAAAACCTCGAAAAACTGGCTAAAAAGACTCAAAATACCTATGAGTCTATCGCTGTCATAGCCAAGAGGGCCAACCAGATCGGCGCAGACCTCAAGATGGAACTGCACGGCAAACTGGAGGACTTTGCCTCTCATACCGATACACTGGAGGAGATCCATGAGAATAGGGAGCAGATCGAGATCTCAAAGTTTTATGAGAAGCTGCCTCATCCTACTATCCTCGCTATGAAGGAGTTTCAGGATGACCAGATCAGCTATCGCTATACCGATCAGCAGTAATCCGGCTCTAAAAAAGATATAGCAAAGCGCAAGTACCGCATACACAAACCGGCCCTTGCGCTTTTTGCGCTTAGATAGCACGACCTGACCTTTTATATTGCTTTATTTTCTATGTCTCTATATGTTCTATGTGGCAAAAATGTATTCGGCATTAGATCATCGTTAGCCATTTTCAAATCGTCAAATTACCTCATTTTCAAATCACCATGAGTCTCACCGGCAAAAAGATCATCCTCGGCGTCACAGGCAGCATAGCAGCCTACAAGAGTGCTACCCTCGTACGCCTGCTGGTCAAGGCCGGCGCTGAGGTACGCGTCATCATGACCGCCGCTGCGGCAGACTTCATCACGCCCCTCACCCTCTCTGTGCTGAGCAAGAGTCCCGTCATCAGCCACCTGCAGAATGACAGCCATACATGGAATAATCACGTAGAGCTCGGCCTCTGGGCAGACCTCATGCTCATAGCCCCCGCCTCTGCCAATACCATCGCAAAGATGGCTACAGGCCAGTGTGATAATATGCTGCTGGCCACTTATCTTTCAGCTAAATGCCCGGTGTACTTTGCCCCGGCCATGGACCTGGATATGTGGCAGCACCCCGCTACAAAGAGGAATATAGAGCTCCTCCGTTCCTACGGCAATACACTCATACCGGTAGAGAATGGCGAACTGGCCAGCGGCCTGGTAGGCGATGGCCGGATGGCCGAGCCGGAGGCTATCGTAGCACTGCTGAGTGCTTAGCATACTGCATAGCCCATGCTGAAACTGATATATAAAAGTGATTTCAAATAAGAGGCTCTTTCATCTCCTTCGGAGAGGAAAGATGCCAAAGCCTGCCTGACGGTAGGCAGGGCAGATAGGTGAGGTGATCACTCTTTCAGCCAGTCGTCTATGGTCTTCTGGTTCAGTTGAAAGTAGCCGCCCTTCTTCTCCACCATACTGTTATTGACCCATAGTATCTGAGGAAAGGCCGCACCTGCCATCTTCATAAACTCCTCAGGCCCGAAAAACAGCTCATGGGGGATATCCTCCAGCCCGTAGGTCTTGAGGTAGGGTTCGTATAGCTCGCGCTTGCCGTTCAGCACGATATAGAAGGGGATAGAAGGGTCCTCTTTGTGCAGCACATGGATCTTCTGCGCTGCTATCTTGCAGTGCGGGCAGGTCAGGCTCAGGTAGGCTATGATATGCTTGCCCGTCCTGAGCTCTATATCGGGTTTGGTATTTTTGGGGTTCTTGGTCTCATAGAGTATCTCCAGCGGCACCTTATAGTTCACAGACTCGGGCTGTAGGTTTTTAGAACTCTGCAGGTCCACTACATTTAAAATAAAAGGCAGCCCCAGGCCGACTATACAGAGAGCTGCAGCCAGGTGCTTCATATACCGCACCTCCATGGGAGCGGTCATCACATAGATCAGGCCGCAGAGCAGCAGCAGGCCTATGTTCTTGGCTATGGCCTCCAGTGGCGTCATGGTCAGGTACTCGCCGAAACACCCGCAGTTGCCGCTATTCCCCTTGCTGATCAGCACAGCAGTCAGGTAGATGCAAAAGGCGACCAGTAGCCCCGACACCAGTGGCAGTGTGAAGCGCCTCAAGCGGAAGTTTATAATGAGCAGCGCGCCACAGCAAAACTCCAGCCCTATCAGCAGCCGGGCTACAAAAGGAGCCGTATTCCAGCCGGCCACACCCAGGTCTACAAAGGTGTATTCAAAAGGCTCTATCGGATAGAGCTTCGTATAGCCGGAGAAAAGGAATACCGCGCCGAGCAGGATAGAAAGCACGATAGAAACTGCCTGGCCGGCAGTGAGCTTCGGGAGTGTCATGGTATAAAGAAAGGATATAAAAATAAAAGGGGCAACCAGTGCCCCTCTTATCAATAAATTCGGAGAAACTTATTGCAGAGAGCAGGTGATGCCTACTGATGTGCTACCGGCGCTGGTGCAGGCTGTGTTAGCCTGGTCCCTTGTCACATTTGTGAGCGTGGTAGAGGAGATCTGTGTACCGTTCTGCTTGCATACACAAGTGTAGCTGCCGGTGGTAGACTTGCTGCAGGAAGCAGCTGCGAAAAGCGCTGCTACGGCAGCTACGTAAAACATCTTTTTCATTGGCGTTTTAATTTTGATTTGGGTTATTGAATATTACAAATCTATAAATGGTTTTGATTTATAAAAACTTTCGCAGATATTTTTTATCAAAGTGATATTAAGCCTATATCGCCTTTATTATTCTATATTTTGCAGGATATTTGACCAAACAGCATTTCGCTACAGCACTTGAAGATAGCATCTCAAAAGGTCCTCATCACCGCAGGCCCCACTCGCGAGCCGATAGATCCCGTCAGGTACATCAGCAATTTCTCTACCGGCAAGATGGGCATCGCACTGGCTGAGGAGTGCCTCAGCCGCGGCGCCAGCGTCACACTGGTCAAGGGTCCCACGCAGGCATACAGCATCTCGCCTGCCATCTCGGTGGTAGAGGTGGTCTCTGCGGCTGACATGTATATCGCCTGCACACAATATTTCGCAGCCAGCGATGTTATCATATTCGCGGCAGCTGTAGCAGACTATACACCCAAGCATCCAGCCACCAGCAAGATCAAGAAGCAGGAGGGAGAGTTTACACTCGAGCTGGTCAAGACCAAAGACATAGCCTACGAGCTGGGCCGTGGCAAAAGGGAAGGTCAGGTCTGCGTAGGCTTTGCGCTGGAGACGGACAATGAGCTGGCCAATGCCCAGTCAAAACTGGAGAAGAAGAACCTCGACATGATCGTGTTAAATTCTCTCAAAGATGCGGGAGCGGGCTTCCAGCATGACACCAATAAGGTCACCATAGTGGATAAGAAGGGAAATGTGGTTACCTTTGATCTGAAGGCAAAATCAGATGTAGCATCTGATATCTTAGACTATATAGAAACTCAGCTATAATGCGAATGGCAAGACCTTTGGGCTTTTTGATAGCGCTCCTGATATTCTCCCGGCACCTCACTGCCCAGGAGCTGAAGTGCACCATACAGCTCAACTCTCAGAAGATAACCGGCATAGATCCATCTGTATTTCAGACACTGCAGGGCGCCATGACGGACTTTATGAATCAGCGCGCCTGGACACAGGATGTATTCGCACCGGAGGAGCGCATAGACTGCTCACTCTATATACAGCTGGATGGCGTGGAAAACCAGGACCAGTACACCGGCTCTATCACCATACAGGCTGCGCGCCCGGCGTTCAATAGTACGTACAACTCGCCGATGCTCAACTTTCGCGATCTGGACTTTGTCTTCACCTATTCGCCCAATACGCCGCTTGATTTTAATATCAACCAGTACCAGTCAAACATCACCTCTGTGCTGGCCTACTACGCCTACCTGATCATCGGGCTGGACTATGAGAGCATGGCCAAAGGCGGCGGCACGAAGTACTTTGCCATGGCAGAGCAGATCATGAATGCTGTACCGCAGGGTGGCAATGAATCAAAGGGATGGAAGCCCTTTGACAATAACCCTGTGAGCGGCAATAAGAACCGGTACAATATCATCAGCTTCCTGCAGGGTGCCAAGTTTGACGGCTTCAAGCAGGTGATCTATGAGTACCACCGCCTGGGCATGGACAATTTCTTTGATGATCCTACAGTCGCACGCGCGGGTATCCTCCAGTCACTGCGCACGCTGGACAAGACCTTCAAAGACTATCCAAACAACGTACTTGTGATCCTCTTCCTCCAGGCCAAGGGCGATGAGCTGGTCAGTATCTTCCAGGGTGCTGACGCAGGAGAAAAGACCGAGGCCATCAATATCCTGAAGCGCCTCGACCCCGCCAACGGAACGAAGTATGACAAAATACTGAAGGGCTAGCGAGGCTCATCCTCTCTCTGTTGCCCTACACCACTGCCGCTATCAGGATCGTGACGATGGATGATAAGCTGGTCTCCGAGTACAAGGTCAGCGGACAGGGCAATGGCAGCATCTCCTTTGACACAAATACGATGGCAGCAGCGGTATACAAATACTACCTGAGCATAGATGGCGTGATCATAGATGCGAAGTCTATGTCTACGCTGACTAAATGATAGTGAGTTAGGCATATAAGCTATGTCATCATCAATAACTCCCGGTCTATATTTGACCGGGAGTTTTCTTTACTTTATACCTACGGAATACTGTTTTGCGACCATGGTAAAAAATATCACACTTTTTTGTTTTGCCTCGTTGTTGGGTATGATAATATTGGAGGTCTTTCTGCGCTACAGGGGCACATATGATACCTTTGGGGAGAGAACTGGTATAAGCGGCTATACATCTATCTATAATACAGGGTCTGCATCACACAGGCCGTGGTATTTTGTACATGACGCACCTGTATACTGGAAAGAAAAAGAGTTCGTTCATTCATGGAACCCGAATAATGAGGGCCTGAACGACCATAATTTCAGTACTAAAAAAAGTAAGCCCCGTATCATGATTCTGGGTGATAGTTTTGTGCAGGGAGTCGGCGCGACTTCAGATAGTACGCTTCCATTGCAGGTAGGATATATACTGGCCGATAAGCAGCCTGAAATGCCTATGGAGGTTTGGAATTGCGGTATGGCAGGCGCAGATCCTATATATGAATACAGGCTTTTTCACGATATCCTGCTAAAGTACCGGCCTGATATGCTGGTAGTAGTGGTCAATAGCTCTGATGTGGATGATGTATTGATCCGCGGAGGTTTTGAACGCTTCAGACCAGATAGCACTGTGGCTTATCACCATGCGCCATGGTTTGAGCCTATCTATGCCCAGAGCCATTTAGCAAGGTTTATTTTTAGAAATGTTTTCAGGTATAACTCAAGGCTCATCTCAGAATCTAAAATGGAGAGTGCAGAGCACACAGCGGATACTATATTAGCCTCGGCTTTAGATAGCTTTTCTACACTATGTACAGAGAGGCAAATTAAGTTGTGTATTGCTTTTCACCCCTTGGGGTATGAACCACCGCATAGCTCCGCTTATCGCGTATCGCCACTGGTAGACCACTGCAAAGCACAGCATATTCCATACCTGGATATGAGTCTGGCCTTACAAGAAGACGGGTATGACGAGGCTCACGTCAAAGCACTAAGCTGGCCTATCGACAGCCATTTCAAAAACGCCGGCTATCATTACCTGGCCGAGTTGATCAGCCAGCAGATAGCTGCTATGATGGATAGCACTAACGAAGCTAAAGCCATGATACCTTCTAAATAATAACTATGAAGAAGAATATTTTACTCCTATGTGTCACATTAATTTTGTGCCTGATAGTTCTTGAAGTTTTTTGGCGCTACAGAGGTACCTGCGATACTTATGGTGAAAAGACAGGAATGACGGGCTATGTATCTATGTACGATGCTCCCACGACCCGCCATCCCTGGTACTTTGTTAATTACACGCCTGTTTGCTGGAAGGGCAAGGAGTTTACCCATGCTTTCACCCCTAATAATGAAGGAGTAAATGATCATGACTTTGTAGTCAATAAGACAAAGCGGCGTATCATGGTAATGGGAGACAGCTTTGTGCAAGGTATGGGCGCAGACCGGGATAGCACACTATCCCATCAGATCGGCTACATGCTCTCACAATCAAACTCTAATGTGCCTACAGAGGTATGGAATTGCGGTATAGCAGGATCAGACCCGGTATATGAATACAAGTTATTCCACGATATCCTGCTGAAATATGATCCAGACATGGTGGTGGTAGTGATCAATAGCTCTGATGTAGATGATGTCATGATCAGGGGAGGTTTCGAGCGCTTCCTGCCGGACAGTACGGTCCGGTACCACCATGGGCCGTGGTTTGAGCCGCTATACGCACGCAGCTACTTAGTAAGGTCTTTCACCCGGAATATCCTGGGATATAGCTGGCAGTTGATACCCTGGACGCAAATAGCGCGAGAAACTAAAGTAGCAAACTCTGTGTTATCGTCTACTATTGATAGCTTTTATGTCCTATGCAGGGATAGAAATATAAAATTGACTTTTTGTTTCCATCCTTTATCCAATGAATTTCAAAATTTCATTCCATATCGCATAAGCCCTCTGCTGGCGCATTGCTATGAGCATCATTTACCGTATGTAGATATGGCATCGGACATGATCCGTAAAGGTTACGATGCCTCAGCGAATGACTCGCTCTACTGGCCTATCGACGGCCATTTCAAAAACGCCGGCTATCACTACCTGGCGCAGTTGATCAGCCAGCAGATAGCTGCTATGATGGATAGCTCAGAGAGCCATGAAGTTGTGCTGACATCGAAGGAATAGCTATGAAGAAGAACATTTTGCTGCTATGGGTTACATTTATTTTGTGCCTCAAAGTCTTTGATATCTCTTGACGCTACAGGGAGTGCACCTGACACTTTGATCAAAGAGTACAAGTGTGCCATTTACGTCGTGAAGTGGTTACACTCCAACTATACAAGCAAAAGGCTAGCGAATTTAAAAGATACCACGCGGATCGGGCAGCGGCACAAACTCCGTCTCGCCCGGCACACGGGGAAACTCCTGCGCCAGCCACTTGGCCTTAGCAGCATCTATCAGGCTCTGATCGGTCGCTACAAAGTTCCAGTAGATCAGCCGCGGCTCCGGCAGCGCATCACCACCAAAGAAGTATATCGTAGTATCCGCCAGCATGGTGAACTCGCAGATACTGCTATCCTTGGCTACGAGTAGTTCCTTCGGCCCGTAGGTATGGCCATCGCTCTCTACTGCGCCACTGAGGATATAGAGACCCGACTCGCCATAGAGCCTGGCACCGATAGAGACATTCGTTCTTTCCTTACTCTTCAGCTCCAGAAAGTAGAGCGGGCTATACACCGGCACCGGTGATACCTTCTGATCAAAGGCACCGGCTATGAGCTTGTAGCTGACACCTCTTTCTTCCCATGCAGGTAGCTGCTCTGCATCTGCGTGGTAGAAGGTAGGCTCCATCTGCTCCTGCGCCTTGGGCAGCGCCACCCAGATCTGCAGGCCGTGCAAGGACTTCTCTTTGCCGCGCAGGTATTGTGGCGTGCGCTCTGAGTGCACGATGCCTCGGCCCGCCGTCATCCAGTTCACCTGGCCGGCTTTGATCTCTATCTCCGTGCCGAGGCTATCCTTATGGATGATATTGCCATCAAAGAGGTAGGTCAATGTAGACAGCCCGATATGCGGATGCGGCGGGATGTCCATATTCTCCGTCGTAGCCATGGCCGCAGGGCCCATGTGGTCTATAAAGATAAACGGCCCGACCATCCGCCGCGTACGAAATGGCAGCAGTCGCCCTACGAGGAAATTGCCGATGTCTCTTGGGCGTTCTTCTATGATGAGGTCTATGTTTGACATGAGTGATGATGATTGGTCAAATAAAAAAACGTCAGGCACAGGCCTGACGCTATATAGCTTGGTACTGTCGCACTGGCTTAGATAGACAGGCCGATCTTCTTGTAGATAAAGCTCATGATCCAGGCTGGTCCTATCATGAGAAACTGGATATCCTTGGCAAAGGAAGGCTTCTTGCCCTCGATACCGTGGCCCCAGAACTGCGCGATCCATGCTGCGACGAAAAGTGCCAGAGACACCGCCCAGAGATAACCGCCTGTAGCGCGCTGTATCGCCTCACACAGTACCAGGCACAGCGCACTATACAGTACCATGCCGATAGCCAGCGAGAAGGACAGCGTAAAGTAATAGACAGCCACGAGCACCGTCACGATATCGGCCACAGTGAGCGGCAGGCCCGGTGCGATCTCTACCGGCAGCTTGATGCTATACAGCAGGCCCACTACGGTAAAGTAAATGACGGGTACACAGACGAAGTGCACCATTTTATTGGTAGGATTCTGATGGCTCTCAGCATACTCGTCGAGCCACTGGTTGATACTCTTCATGATATTAGTTTTAGTAGTGATACTAAGTTACTGCCCTTTTTATAAAAACAAAAACAGCTCAGTCAATGACACTTCTTTGCCGACCAATAAAAAAGGCGCACCGGATAGTGCGCCTTTGTATCAGATTGCCTGCCATGGGATTAGTCCCAGAAGCAGTAGCCATTCTCAGCGATCAGCTTGTCAGCTACCGCGCGGCGGATATTCTTGGTATTGAGGAAGTCTACCTTGGTGAACCTCTTCAGGCCCATCGCCATCATGCGCAGCTCATCGCCTTCGGCGAAAGCAGCGAGGCCAGACTTGCCTGCTACATTGATGCGGTCCATCGCGTCAAAGAAGAAGCACTTCACCATGTCTACGTAGAGCTGTGAAGCCTCCAGGCCATGCAGGTTCACGAGCTTCTCAGCGCGCAGCAGGGCAGACTCCATCTGGAGGATGTCAGCCAGTACGTCAGCCGCGTGCATCAGGATCTCCTGCTCGCTCTCCAGCTTCTGCATCAGCTTCTGCACTGCGCCACCAGCTACGAGGAGGAATGCCTTCTTGGCATTCTTCAGCGCCTTGCGCTCAGCGCCGAAGATATCGTCAGCGTCTGGTGTAGAGAAATCAGGCACCGACATCAGCTCCTTCTGGATAGCCATAGCTGGTGTGAAGAGGTCGATCTTGCCCTTCATTGCAAACTTCAGGAGTGCGTCGATAGAGAGCATACGGTTGATCTCATTCGTACCTTCAAAGATACGGTTGATACGCGCATCGCGGTACGCACGAGCCATAGGATACTCCTCAGAGAAGCCGTAGCCGCCATGTATCTGCAGGGCCTCGTCTACTACGAAGTCGAGGACTTCAGAGCCTACGAACTTCAGCAGGGCACACTCGATCTGGTATTCTTCTGCACCACCTGTCAGGTACTCGGTCATAGATGCACCGGACTCTTTCAGGTCATGCTCTTTCTGAGCGATCATGTCGCACACACGCCATGAGGCAGACTCAGCCACCCAGAGGCGGATAGCCATCTCACCCAGCTTGTGCTTGATCGCACCAAAGTTGGCGATAGGCGTCTTGAACTGCTGACGCTCGTTAGCATACTTCACTGCCTGGTCCAGGGCGCGCTTGCTGCCGCCGAGTACACCGTTGCAAAGCTTGTAGCGGCCGATGTTCAAGATCTGGAAGGCGATCTTGTGACCCTTGCCGGCTTCGCCGAGCAGGTTCTCTACAGGCACCTTTACGTTGTTGAAGAACACCTGACGGGTAGAAGAGGCTTTGATACCCATCTTCTTCTCCTCAGCGCCGAGGCTCAGGCCTTCGTAGCCTTTTTCTACGATGAAGCCTGTGAACTTCTTGTCATCACCATCTATCTTGGCAAACACGATGAAGATATCTGCAAAGCCAGCATTGGTGATCCACATCTTCTGGCCATTGAGTACATAGTACTTGCCGTCTTCGCTCAGTACCGCCTTGGTACGTGCGCCGAGGGCGTCAGAGCCAGACCATGGCTCAGTGAGGCAGTAGGCTGCTTTGAGTTCGCCGGTACCTAGCTTAGGCAGGTACTTCTTGCGCTGCTCTTCATTACCAAAGTACACGATAGGCAGCGTACCGATACCGGTATGCGCACCATACGCTACAGAGAAACCATGGCCACCACCCATCACCTCAGTGACGTAAGAGATCGTGTTGAGGTCCTTGCCGAGGCCTTCGTATTCCTCAGGGATAGCAAGGGAGAGGAGGCCGAGCTCGCCGGCTTTCTCGATCTTGCCCGCGCTTAGCATCGGGTCATGGTCAAGCTTCTCCAGCTCCGGGTCTATCTCTGTCTTGAGAAAGTCCTTGACCATGTCGCGCATCATCTGCTGGTCTTCGTTGATCTGCTCGGGGATATAGCAATCCTCCCAGCTGCTGTCCTTGATCAGGAACTCACCACCCTTGAGGGCAGCCTTCTTTGTAGTTTCTGCTGAAGTGCTCATTTTGATTTGTTGTTCTTGTATTTAGTATATTATTTTAATTGATAACCATTTTGTGAGTGACTGCACCGCCATCACCACCCCTCACAGTGATCAGGTAAAGGCCACCAGCCAGACCGGAAACATTGATGCGAGTCTGTTGTTCGGTAGCTGCATTACTCAACATCACTTGACCGCTCAGGTCTGAAATGGCGTAGTCGTATACAGATACCGGCGCAGAAATGGTCACCACACCACTCGCAGGATTGGGATATACATAGATTCCAGACAGGATGCTCTCTCCTTTGATACCTGTGACCGCCGGAGCATTAGTATTGTAGCTTAATATCTTGCGCGGACTGCTATTGGTATACCAGGCAGAGTCATAGGCCATCACAGCAGACTTAACCCCGGGTGTATACCAGTTATACAGCAGCGATGTGTAGTGTACCACTCCTGCGCCCAGGCTGCTAAGATCATCTACATAGTCCTCGACAAATCTGACCCTAAGTACGTTTGTCACAGTACCTGTAGGCAGTTTCAGAGTGCCGTATCCGTCTGCCTGCACTGATATGGTACCCCTACGGTAATACTGCGGAGAGCCATCCGGGCTGATCGTAGCGTGAAAGCTATCTACCCATGAATCATTGAAGGTGACAGGCAGGCGCAGGAAATCCTCTGCATCATAGTAGTAGGTGATATCCGGCAGCTCCCAGCCGCGGATCTGTATACCAGAAGCACTGGACTGTAGGTACTCACCTATGTTGTTTACGCCCTGTATGGCTGATGGGGTTTGTACATTGATATTAGCCGTAGGGAAAGAATCTCCATTCAGACAGGTAGATGGTGCTACATAAAACTGCCTGCCGATAGTACCGGTAGGAGTCATGTGGCTAAAATCCCACGTCACACCAGCACCGGACGGGCCCGCATTAAAATTATCGGCTACACATGCCTGGTAATACAGTGTATCTCCCACTGTATTCTCTACAGTAGTCGTGATAGTAGGCGCCTGCGCCATGCCATGCCAGCAGCCCGCCAGCATAGCGATAAGGAAGATGTAATTCTTAGCTTTCATATCATAGTTTGGTTGGTGATCAGAAACAGTATTGTCCTTCTTCGATCAGCTTGTCTGCGATCCTACGGCGTGCAGCTACTGTATTCACCGGCTCCAGCTTGGTGAACCTCTTGAGGCCCATCAGCATGATGCGCAGCATGTCACCATCATTGAAAGACACGATAGCGTGCTTGCCTGAGAGGTTGATACGCTCGAGGGAATCAGAGATGTAAGTCTTAGTGATATCGATTTGGAGAGCACAAGCTTCTGCACCGCGGATGCTGATCAGCTTCTCAGTCTTGAGGAGGGTAGACTCGCATACGAAGAGCTCGATGAGCATGTCTGCGATGTCCATCATTACTTCTTGCTCCTTCTCCAGGTTCTGCATGAACTTTTGTACGGCAGCACCGGCAGTCATGAGGATAGCCTTCTTTGCATTGAGCAGCGCCTTGCGCTCATTACCAAATACGTCGTCTGCATCTGGCGTAGAGAAATCAGGCACTGACATGAGTTCCTTTTGAACCGCCATAGCTGGTGTGAAGAGGTCGAGTTCGCCCTTCATGGCTTTCTTCACCAGCATACCGACAGAGAGGAGGCGGTTGATCTCGTTGGTACCTTCAAAGATACGGTTGATACGAGAGTCCCTGTAAGCACGTGCTACCGGATACTCCTCAGAGAAGCCAGTACCGCCGAATACCTGTACAGCCTCATCCACTACATAATCGAGCACCTCTGAGCCGAATACCTTGAGGATAGCGCACTCTACAGAGAACTCCTCTGCAGCCTGTAGCTTGGCTTGTACTTTGTCTACGCCCTTGGCTACTGCCGCATCTATGTAGTCCTGTATCAGGCCCGCGGTGCGGAAAGTAGCTGCGTCTGTAGCGTAGGTCTTGATAGCCATCTCAGCCAGCTTGTGCTTGATCGCTCCGAAAGAAGAGATCGGCACATTGAACTGAATACGCTCATTAGCATATTTGATAGCAGTGGTAGTAGTTTCTTTAGCGCCACCTAGTGCGAGTACGCCCAGCTTGTAGCGGCCTATGTTGAGTACGTTGAAAGCGATCTTGTGGCCCTTGCCTATCTCGCCAAGAACGTTCTCTACCGGCACCTTCACATTATTGAAGAATACCTGACGGGTAGAGCTACCCTTGATACCGAGCTTGTCCTCTTCTGCGCCGAGAGAAATGCCCTCAGTCTTTGCGTCGATGATAAAGCCGGTGAACTTCTCACCATCTATCTTAGCAAATACGGTGAAGAGGTCTGCAAATCCCGCATTGGTGATCCACATCTTCTGGCCATTGATGATATAGTGCTTGCCGTCTTCGCTGAGTACTGCCTTGGTCTTCGCACCCAGTGCGTCAGAACCTGAGCCCGGCTCAGTGAGGCAATAAGAAGCCTTGATGCTGCTATCGCCGAGGCCCGGCAGGTACTTCTTCTTCTGCTCCTCTGTACCGAAGTAGAGGATAGGCAGCGTACCGATACCGGTGTGCGCCGCATACGCTGCAGAGAAAGAGTGACCCTTGCCCATCTCGATATTGATGAATGTATCTGTAGCAAAGTCAACGCCCATGCCACCGTACTCCTCAGGGATGGCCGCGCCCAGCAGGCCCAGCTCTGCTATCTCATGCAGGAGGCCCACTACGAGGCCCGGCTGCTGCTTGTCTATCTCCTTGATCACCGGATGCACACGGTTGGCGATGAAGTCTGAGGTAGACTGCGCGATCATGGATTGCTCCTCCGTGATCTGTTCCTTGATGTAGGTATCGGCTGCGTTAGATTCCTTGATCAGGAACTCGCCGCCTTTGAGGTCTGTCTTTTTTTCGGTTAGCGTTGACATGTTTTAGACGTTAGATTTTAGACGTTAGACATTAGACAAATGCAAATGCCCTTCGTGGGTTTATTAATTTTTATTCAATGTTTCTTTAAAGCCTCTTATCATTTTTTGTATTTCCTCCAACTCACTAAGAGTAGGAGTCAACACATCTTCTTTCGCAAGTTCTAACTCGCCTGCTATCACCAGTTGAGTATAAAGTTCAAAAGAGGAGCCGATGGCAACACCTAAAAAGTAATTAAACTCCTTATCCGTATTCCTACCGGCTCCTTCTGCAATATTTGAGGCGATAGACACTACCGCTCTTTTCACTTGACTTGTCAGTTCATACCTTTCACTAGGCGGGAACGTTGCAGCTATTTTATATACAGCTACCGCTACCCTAATAGACCTTTTCCAGATGTTCAGCTCTTTGAAGTTGTGCATTGTCTAACGTCTATTGTCTAATGTCTAGCGTCTTCTCAATTAGCTTATGAATTCGTAGATACCTGCGATGCCCTGGCCGCCACCGATACAGGCCGTAGCCATACCGTATTTAGCGCCGGTGCGGCGGGCTTCGTTGTAGAGCTTCTGGGTGAGCCATGCGCCGGTGCAGCCCAGTGGGTGACCGAGGGCGATAGCGCCACCATTCACGTTGATCTTGGCAGGGTTGAGGCCGAGCTCATTGATCACAGCGAGTGACTGTGATGCGAAAGCCTCATTCAGCTCGATCAGGTCGATGTCGTCTTGCTTCAGACCAGCTTGCTTCAGCGCCTTAGGCACCGCAGCTACCGGGCCGATGCCCATGATGGTAGGATCTACGCCTACAGAGGCAGCGGTGATCAGGCGCGCGATCGGCTTCAGGCCGAGTTCGTTCACCATCTTCTCGCTCATCACGACCACGAATGCCGCTCCGTCAGATGTCTGAGAGGAGTTGCCCGCAGTGATCGTGCCACCTACTTTGAATACTGGCTTCAGCGCAGCGAGGCCTTCTTTAGATGTATCCTTACGCGGACCTTCGTCAGCCGCTACAGTCACTTTGCGTGTCTTCTTCTTCGCACCGTCGAAGTATGTTTCCTCTACCTCTACCGGTACGATCTCATCCTTGAATTTGCCTGCCTCGATAGCAGCGAAAGCCTTCACGTGAGAATTGTATGAGAACTCGTCCATCGCCTCACGGGTAATGCCGTACTTCTCAGCTACCAGCTCACCAGTGAGGCCCATGCCGATGTAGTACTCAGGGTTCTTCTTAGCGATCTCGTAGTTAGGCACGGTCTTGTAGCCTACAGTCGGTACGAGTGACATAGACTCAGTACCACCTGCTATGATACAGTCAGCCATGCCGCTGCGGATCTTGGCCGTAGCGAGCGCGATGGTCTCGATACCGGAGCCGCAGTAGCGATTCACAGTCACACCAGGTACTTCGATAGGCAGTGAACGCACTGCTACCCAGCGCGCCATCTGGAGGCCTTGCTCAGCCTCAGGAACGGCGTTGCCTACGATCAGGTCGTCTACACGCTTAGGGTCCAGACCTGGCACCTTGGTGAGCAGGTCAGTGATGGCGTAATATGCGAGGTCTACCGGAGATGTAAACCTGAAACCTCCCCTCTTTGATTTTCCTATTGCGGTCCTCGAACCAGCAACTATATATGCTTCTTGCATTGTATTGAGATTTTAAGAACCAAGAGTCAAGAATCAAGAGAAATACAAGAGTCCGGACTATTGGTGGTTATTGAATTTTAATTGGTTTTTAAATTTTTCTGAAAGCCGTAAATTATCTTTTGAACTTCAGCAACCTTACCTGTTATCGTCTCAAGCGATTTGTCGGATAGAAATCCGAGATCATTTGACAATATCAACTGAGTTTCCAATTCAAAAGAAGAACCTATCGAATAATCAAGAAAGCGAGAAAAATCCTTATCACCACGCGATGTACCTTCGGCAACATTGGAAGGAATAGATACTGACGCTCTCTTTATCTGAGATGTCAATCCATACACTTCTTCCTTCGGAAACATGGCTGTAAGAAGATAAACCTCCTTTACCAGTTCTCTGGATTTCTGCCAGGCGATGATGTTTTTGAAATTGTGCATCTTCTTGATTCTTGGTTCTTGACTCTTGTTTCTTAGTTCCTGAGTGGTTTGCCGCTAGTCAATATTGACTGGATACGCTCCAGTGTCTTCTTCTCGCCGCAGAGAGAGAGGAATGCCTCACGCTCCAGGTCCAGCAGGTACTGCTCGGTTACCTTAGACTCGGCAGAGAGATCGCCGCCGCAGAGTACGTAGGCTATCTTCTTTGCGATGAGCATATCGTGATCGCTGGCATACTTGCCCACGTTGAATGCTGCTGCACCTGCGTAGAGGGCTGCCAGGCCGGCGCGGCCGAGGACAGTCACATCATTGCGCATAGGCTTCTGCACGTAGCCGTCATTGTAGAGCTCGAGTACCTTGGCTTTTGCCTCAGCGAGTACGCGTGATTGATTCACTACGATAAAGTCTTTCTTCTCATCCAGTACACCTACTGAGTAGCCTTCCTGACCAGAGGTAGCCACTTTCGCGGTAGCGATAGCGGTGAACTTCTCAGCGAGGACTGGGATCATCGGGTCGCCTGCATAGTAAGCGTCAGATGCGCGTACGGCCATCTCCTTGGTACCGCCACCGCCAGGTATGAGGCCCACACCTACCTCTACGAGGCCGATGTATGTCTCAGCCGCTACAGCCGCAGCATCGGAGTGCATGGTAAACTCACAACCACCGCCGAGGGTCAGCCCGTGAGGAGCCGCCACGACAGGGATAGAAGAGTAACGACAGCGACCAGTAGTGTGCTGGAATGCGCGGATAGCGAAGTCCAGCTCATCATAGTCCTGCTCGATAGCCATCATGAATATCATAGCGAGGTTGGCACCTGCTGAGAAGTTAGGATTATCGTGACCGAGTACGACACCCTTCCAGCCTTGTGCTTCTGCGATGTCGATCGCCTTATTGATACCTTCCAGTACGCCACCGCCCAGAGAGTTCATCTTGGTATTCCAGCTGATGTTCAGTACGCCGTCACCGATATCATCGATACGGGCATCCTGATTCTTCCACACCGGCTTTTGTGTAAACACATTGTCCATGATGATGAAAGCCTCGCGGCCCGGGATCGCCTTGTAGCTCTTAGACTTCACGTCATAGTACTTGCGTACGCCGTTCTCTACAGTGTAGAAAGTCTTGAAGCCGCCTGCCAGCATCTCCTCTACCCATGCGCCGAGCTTGAAGCCCATCGCCTTTACATCAGCGATGATCTTCTCTACGCCTATCACATCCCACTGCTCAAATGGGCCGAGCTCCCAGCCGAAGCCTGCACGCATCGCGTCATCGAGGCGGTACAGCTCGTCAGAGATCTCAGGGATACGGTTAGACACATAAGCTGATACATAAGCGGTCAGCTTCTTGAGGAATTCGCCATGCTTGTCAGTAGACTTAGACACAGCTACGAGACGCTTCTTGAGGTCGTCTATATTCTTCAGCTCAGTAGTAGCTGATTTAGTTTTTGCAGATGGCTTGTACTCCAGAGTCTTCCAGTCCAGTGTGCTGAATGACTTCTTGCCCTCAGGAGACTTGGTCTTCTTGAAGAAACCCTGGCCGGACTTGTCGCCCCACCATTTGTTCTCGTTCATGGTCATGATCCATGCCGGCACCTGCATCACGTCACGCATTTCGTCGTTTGGCAGGTTGTCGTACGCGCCCTTCATTACCTTGATCATAGTGTCGAGGCCTACCACGTCTGTAGTACGGAAGGTCGCAGACTTAGGCTTGCCGATCAGTGTGCCGGTGATAGCATCTACCTCATCTACCGTCATGTCCATCTCTTGCATCAGCTTGATCACTGCAGCTATCGAGAATACACCTACACGGTTTGCGATGAAGGCTGGGGTATCCTTGCAAAGTACGGTCTGCTTGCCGAGGAACACGTCGCCGTAGTTCATCAGGAAGTCGATCACCTCTTGATTAGTAGTGGCTGTAGGGATGATCTCGAGGAGGCGCAGGTAGCGTGGTGGATTGAAGAAGTGCGTACCGCAGAAGTGCGCCTGGAAGTCTGCGCTCCTGCCCTCTGCCATCAGATGAATAGGTATACCGGAGGTATTGGATGTGATGAGGGTACCTGGCTTGCGGTATTTCTCCACTTGCTCAAATACCTTCTTCTTGATGTCGAGGTTTTCTACTACTACTTCTATCACCCAGTCACAATCCTTGATCCAAGACATGTTGTCGTCAAAGTTGCCCGTAGTGACGCGGCTCGCAAAAGCCTTGTCATATATAGGAGATGGATTAGACTTCAGGGCAAATGCCAGGGAGTCGTTAGCGATCTTATTGCGCACGGCCGGCTTCTTCAGGTCCTCTTCGCTCGCATCGCGCGGTACGATATCGAGGAGCACTACCGGCAGGCCGATATTGGCAAAGTGCATGGCGATACGTGATCCCATTACACCTGAGCCTAGTACGGCCACCTTCTTGATCTTCCTGGTCTTGGCCGGCGTGACTTGCACGGCCTTCTTTTCTGTTGCTACAGCATCCATGTTGGTGTTATTTGAAGTTTTTAGTGTTTTATTGTTGAAAAGGTTAATCAGTTTACTTTCTCCATTTCTACGCGACGCGCGGCATTGCCTTTCTCGAGGCGGTTGAGTACGCGCTTCATGGTGTTCTTGAGATAGGAGTGATCATTAAATACGCGGGAGAACATCAGGCTGCCTTCTATCTCAGCCACACTCCTTTCGGCCAGCTCATTGGCGATATCCTCAGGATATTTATCGAGATATATGGTCTTGATAGCATGAAAGAAATCCGTAAAGAAATAGCGAACGAGCTCTGCGAACTCAGGCACCATGAGGGCGCTCTCTACTCCTACATTGCCCATCAGTGAGCCGGTCTCTTCATTGAGAAAGATCTCCTGAGCTGCTTCAAACAGTTTTTCCAAACGTTCGTTAGGGGTCAGGCTCTTATCGTAGGCATAGGCGAATACCTTGCTCTTGAAGTACTCATGTACCGTGCGGATGACCTTTTTCATCAGGTCCTCCTTGCTGGGGAAGTAGTGATAGAGGGAGCCCTTCTGCAGGCCACAGGCTGCCGCTATGTCTGCCATAGAGGTATGGTAGTAGCTCTGCTTGCGAAATAGTTTGAGCGACTCGATAATGATCAGCTGCTCGTCTACTTTTTGCTTAGGCATAAATTAATAATTGGTCTACGAAGCTAGAAAGCTTTTTCTACTTACCAAACGATTGGTAGGTAAAAATGTTTGGCATTAAATGTTAAATTCAGTCATTGTAAAAATTTGGTATGTGTGACCATTATCATAGCTTTACAAGTCTAAACCCAATCCATGAAAAAGTTAGTTCGTATACTATTGTATACCCTTATGCTGGTCATTGTGTTAGCCGGCGGTTTTGTCACCTTCCTGGAGGTGCGTGGCGTACCTAAATATGATGCCCCGCAGATACCCGAGTTTACAGCTGAAGTGACGCCAGAGCGCCTGGTACAGGGCACCAAGATAGCCAGTGTACAATGTATGGTCTGCCACCGCGGCAAAGACAACAAACTGGTAGGCCGCCAGCTGACTGAACTGCCGAAGGAATTTGGCACGATCTACTCTGCCAATATCACCCACAGCAAAGATCACGGTATCGGCGGCTGGACGGACAGCGAGCTAGCCTACTTCCTCCGCACCGGGGTCAGGAAGAATGGCCAGTATGCACCTATATATATGCCTAAGTTCGGCCACCTGAGTGATGAGGACCTGAAGAGCGTGATCGTGTGGCTGCGCTCAGATGATCCGCAGCTGGTATCTACTGAGGAGGCTACAGTACCATCACAGCCAAGCCTTCTGGTCAAATTTCTCTGCCTGGTAGCTTTCAAACCGCTCCCATATCCTACCGCTGTAGTACCGCAGCCAGATACTACAAATGTGACCGAGTATGGCAAATACCTGGTGACGGGCCGCTATGACTGCTACACCTGCCACTCGGCAGACTTTACCAAGCTGGATATGGCCAGTCCGGAGAAGTCTCTCGGCTATTGCGGTGGTGGCAATACGATGCTGAACCTGGCTAGCAACAAGATCTTTACCGCTAATATCACGCTGGATGAAAAGACCGGCCTCGGCACCTGGACCGAGGAGGATTTCCTCCGTGCCATGCATGAACAGAAAAACAAAAGTGGTCATGCCCTGCGCTTCCCCATGCTGCCTTACAACGCCCTGACAGATAACGAAATCCACGCCATCTGGCAGTACCTGCGCACAGTGCCAAAGATAGAGAACGAGGTCAACCGTCAGTATGATGTAGACCTCGACGCGCCACAGGTGGCGTCCAACTGACCCTGGCCGTTAGCTTTCTGCATACCTATTTGTTAAATCATTGTTCCGACAATAATTTTGCCGGTCCGTGTCATTGATTTGTCATATTTTCAGCAACACTAAAAAAATAATTCACCGAAACATTTACGTCAATGAAGAACAAAATTACACTACTGACCTTCTCTGCTCTGGTCGCTGTACTACTCTGCAGCTACCGTCCCGGTCCGGCGCATGATGCCGGTGCAAACTGTACCGGATCTGACGGCGGCACTGCTGCCTGCGGTGGTGGTGGCTGCCATACCAGCACACTGACCAGCTCACTGGGTACTGTCCTGGAGTTTGACTCTGCAGGTACGCCTGTGACCAGCTATGTGCCCGGCGGCAGCTATAGCGTAAAGATCACAGCTACCAATGGCACCAGTTCTTCACTACCTAAGTTTGGCTTTCAGCTCGTGAGTATCACAGCAGCGAGTGCAGGAGGCAATAGCAATGCACAAGCAGGTACATGGAGCTCGAGCCTGCCCGGCAGCGTGCGCAATACGACTACCTCACAATCCGGCCTGACCATCCCAGTGATAGAACAATCCGGCTTCCTCTCGCCTTCATCGGGCACTGGTGGCAGTGGTACGGTATATACAGAGACGATCAACTGGACAGCACCGGCAGCAGGTACGGGAGATGTAAAGATATATGGTGTGATACAGGCTGTGAATGCCACCGGCAATCAAAGCGGAGACAAGTCACAGCAGGCAACGCCACTGACCATCACAGAGGCTACCAGCTGCCCATCGGCATCTATCAGTGCCGGCGCTACTACGCTGACGGCCTCTCCGTCTAATGGCACCAGCTATACCTGGCACCTGAATGGTAATGTCGTAAATGGTGCCACGTCATCTACATACACCCCTACCGCCTCGGGATCATACACCGTAGATGTGACTACCTCCGGTAGCTGCACCAGCACAGCGGGCGCAGTCAACTTTGTAGTAGCAGGCATCAATGACCCGACCCTGACCAATGCGCTCAGTGTCTACCCTACCATCACCAGTGGTACGGTCAATATAGCTGTCAACGCTGCTATCAGCGACCTGAACTATGAGGTATACGGCATAGACGGTGCGCAGCATGCACATGGCATCATAGCAGGCGATCACGCCACGCTGGACCTCTCCGGCCTGGCCACCGGTATGTACCTGGTGCGTATGCACAGCCAGAACAATACCGCTACCTACAAAGTCATAAAAAACTAGAAATCACTGAGTATACGTCTACAAAGGCGGCCCATTGGCCGCCTTTGTTATTTGGGTATTTAACAAATCAAGTAAGTTTGATGTATGAAATCATCTACCAAGATCATACTGGGTATCATAGTGGTCCTCATAGCCATACAGCTCTACCGCCCGGCGCGCAATGAGTCCAACGACCAGTCGCACAGCATCGCTACTGTCTATGCGGTGCCGGCACAGGTCAGCCAGATACTGCAGCCCGCCTGCTATGACTGCCATAGCAACTATACCATCTATCCCTGGTACGCCAATGTGCAACCCGTGGCCGCCTGGCTCACCCACCACGTAAATGAGGGTAAAGAAGAGCTCAACTTCTCAGAGTTTGCCACCTACAGCCCTCGGCGACAGTACCACAAGCTGGAGGAAATGATCAAAATGGTGGATGATAAAAAGATGCCGCTGGAGTCATACACGCTGATACACAAAGATGCCATACTGAGCGCCGACCAGCGCACTATCCTGACACAATGGGCGCAGGGCATCATGGATACGATGAAGGCCACCTACCCGGCAGACAGCCTGAAGCGGCCTAAACGCAAGCCGGAATAGCCATTCGCGGATGCGGCTGAGTTTCTGTATTTTAGCCGCTGCATCAAAATATATCTATGGCACTCGTACCGTGCAGGGAATGCGGCAAAGAAGTAAGCGACGCGGCTGAGAAATGCCCCTACTGCGGCATCAGTACCCCTAGCAAAAAACGCAGGCAGGTAAAACTGGTGATCACCGCTATCGTGATACTGCTGCTCATAGGCGGCGGTGCATGGGCCTATCATAAGGTATCGCAGGTTTTCTCTCCTGACACGACCACATCAGACTCTACTCACCCCGCACCCAAACTGGACAAAACAGCTCCGGTGAAGCAGCAGATCATACAGAAGGACTACAAGGATAAAGTAGGCGAGATGCTGGACAGCGATAAATCTGTAGGCGAGATCAGCAATGAGACCGGACTAAGCAAGAAGGAGATCCGCCGCATCAAGAAAGAGAAAGCGCAAAAAGAAAAAGACAAGGCTGCGGGTAAGTAAGCCATTTGCAAAGACGCATAATGATGCGTCTCTACACCGCAGGCTCCTGCTGGCTCAGGCAGTGCCAGCTACCGAGGCCCCATATCACATCCGTACTATCTATACCGATTACCTTCCTATCGGGGAAACACTTTGTGAGTATATCGAGGGCTCTCTGGTCCTTGGCGCAGCGGAAGGTTGGGACGGCTACGCACGCGTTGGCGATGTAGAAATTGGCGTATGAAGCGGGCAAGCGCTGCTCTTCGTATATCACGGGATCCGGCATGGGCAGCTCTATGATGTTGAGTGGCCTGCCATCAGGCAGACGCATCTTCTTTAGCTCAGCCAGGTTCTCCTGCAGCAGGTGGTAGTTTTCGTCTGCTTCATTTTCCTCCACTACTGTCGCTACGGTGTCCTCATTCACAAAGCGCGTGATATCATCTATGTGACCGTCTGTGTCATCGCCTATTATACCATCTCCCAGCCAGAGGATCTGCTCAGCACCATAATAATTGATCAGGTATTGCTCTATCTGCCCTTTGGTGAGGTGCGGGTTGCGATTCTTATTGAGCAGGCAGGCTGTGGTGGTGAGGATAGTGCCGGCGCCATTGAAGTCTACCGAGCCGCCCTCCATCACGATACCGGGATGGAAGACAGGGATACCATACTTCTCTCCTATCAGGGTAGGGATCACATCATCCAGATCGTAGGGAGGATATTTATCGCCCCAGGCATTGTAGCCCCAGTCTACTATTACCTTGTCGGCCCCCTCCTCCCCAATGGAAGCTTCATTCCTATCCTTACGGATGAGAAAGGCAGGGCCATGATCGCGGCACCAGGCATCATTGGTAGGCTGATGGTAGAATTTGACCTTGCTCAGATCGACTCCTTCCTTTAGCAGTTGCTCTTTGGCGAAAGCCTCCATCTCAGCATCTGCTACATTGATGCAGACCAGTTCACCTTCGCTCACTGCCTTGATGAACTTTGCATACGGGCCATACACTGTATGTATCTTGCCGGGCCAGCTCGCCTCCTTGTGCGGCCAGCTAAGCCAGGTAGCAGTATGTTTGTGCCATTCGGCAGGAAAATGATATCCGAGTTCTTTAGGAGTCTTGCTCATACTGTATTTAAGTCTGCCCGCAGCAGCGGAAGAGAAGATTAGAAGGATCTTAGTCGTTGTCTATAAACCGCTTTGTGATAGGCTCGTAGCTATCTATGCGGCGGTCGCGCAGGAAGGGCCAGTGCGTACGGTAGTATTCCGAGTTGGCCAGGTCCACCTCCGTCACGACGGTTTCCTCTTCATCATGAGAGGCCTTATAGATCAGCGTACCAAATGGGTTGGCTATGAAGCTGCCGCCCCAGAATTTCATATCACCCTCATCTCCCACGCGATTTACGCTCACCACCGGCACACCGTTGGCTACCGCATGTGAGCGCTGTATGGTCTGCCATGCATTGTACTGCTCGGCATTGGTCTCAGCATTCTGCCTGTGTGCCCAGCCGATAGCTGTAGGGTAAAACATGAGTTCTGCACCCATGAGCGCCGTGATGCGGCTGGCCTCCGGGTACCACTGGTCCCAGCAGATCAGCACACCTATCGTAGCATACTTTGTCTTGAAAACCTTGTAGCCCATGTCGCCGGGTGTGAAGTAGAACTTCTCATAGTAGCCCGGATCATCAGGTATGTGCATTTTGCGGTATTTGCCCAGGTAGGTGCCATCGGCATCCAGCACAGCAGTCGTATTGTGATAGAGGCCCTGCGCACGGCGCTCAAAGAGAGAGGCGATGATGACCACGTTCAGCTCCTTTGCCACGACAGATAGTGCATCTGTAGATGGGCCGGGTATAGCCTCTGCAAGCGCAAAATTGTCATGATCTTCTACGTCACAAAAGTACAGTGAGGTGAAAAGCTCCTGCAGGCACACGATCTGCGCGCCTTTGGCGGCAGCCACGCGTACTTGTTCTATAGCTTTGCGGAGGTTGGTCTCTTTGTCTCCTACGCAGCTCATCTGCACCGTCCCTATTTTTACTTTAGCCATTGCATCTTTTTTGAGGCTGCAAATATACGGTTTTCGCAGGTGACCCGCTATAGACTATTTCATCATCTCCATCCATGGCACACGGTCAAAGTACACCTCATTGCGACTGATCAGATCTCCGGCCATCTCTACTATGTCAAGCCCGTAGAGTGTGAGCTGTCGATCCCGCACCGGTATAGTGGCGCACCACTTCAGCGTAAAACCTTTATCGGTATTCATGATCTCTACTGCCTCCCAGCGCCAGTCAGGATTGCGGCTCAGAAGCTTGGTGAAATAAGGCAAGAGCTGTGCAGCTCCTTTCAGCCCGTCAGGATAGGCAGGGTCTGAGTAGTAGGCATCTGCAGCGTAGTAGCGCATCAGGCCATCAGGCTCATTGCCGGTCCAGGCAGCTAGCCAGGCATCGCAGAATGGTCTCCAGTCTTTCGTGGTCATTGTATGGCCTTGCTGGTATTGCCCAAGGAGACGAGGACTACGCCTGCGATGATAAAGGCCATACCGAGGCCGGCCTTGATGGTAAACTGCTCACCAAAGAACAGTGATGAAATGAGCAAGCCTACCACCGTGAGCGAAAAGAAGATGGCGCTGAATGCCTGCAGCGACATATCCTTGAGTGCTACGGTAGAGAAGTATGAGTTGATCAATCCAAATACCAATGCACCGGCAAAATAAGCCCAGAACTTGAAGGGCGTGTCTTTATTCAATGCCGATAGATTGAAACCTACATTGGTCAATACATTAAAAAATACGGAGGTGAGCAGTGCGAAGTAAGGGCCTAGTGTGGAGTTTTCCATGTTTAGAGTTTAGATAGTCAAGATAAGATATTTCATCTCAAACCAATCAGGTGACCTGTGGAATAATATCAGCAAAACTGATAATGATATGGCGGGCATGGTTTTGGAAACCCGCATCATAAATATAAATCATGAAAAGATCGATCATTATAGCGGCCTCTGTCTGTCTCTTTGCTACAGCACAGGCAGAAACTCCTATCGTAAAAGAAGTAAGCGGCGGGCTGCAAAGCCCTGAGAGCGTGGCCGCATGTGGCAAATACCTCTTTGTAAGCAATATGGGGTCTAAGGCAGATCCATCTGCCAAAGATGGCGATGGGTATATCTCGCAGCTCTGGCGCAAAGACGGTAAAATGGTAGAGGAGAAATTTATCTCGGGCCTCAACTCCCCTAAAGGTGTCAAGATCATACACGGCAAGCTCTTCGTAGCTGATGTAGACAAGGTAGTGGCATACAACCTCAAGACGAGAAAGAAAATATGGGAGGCAGACCTCGGCAAAGAGGGAGTGACCTATGCTAATGACATCAGCATACGCGGTTGCGGCAGCATATTCGTATCTGCTACTGACAAAAATGCCATCTATAAAGTCTGCCGTAAGGGAACTGTAAAACAACTCATGGTAAAAGGTGATCTACAAGGTGCCAATGGTATCTATAAAGGCGCCTTCGGCCTGTATGTAGCCAATTATGGCCATGGTGAAAAACCGGATGGTAGCTTTGGGAGGATAGCCCTGTGCAGCAAGAAATACAAAATGTACGGATCAGGTGGCGTGTATGATGGCATACAGAAAGTGTGCGGACGCATAGTGGTGTCTGACTGGGTAGACCGCAGGGAGGGCGGCACGGGCGTGAAGGGTCGTCTGCTGGTACACCGCCCATGCAAGAGGATAACCTATGAAGTGGAAACGGGCAAAAGCCTGGGTGGCCCATCTGATATCTATCGTGACTGCCATACCAAAACTGTATGGGTGCCGTGCATGACCGATAATAAACTGGTGGCAGTCCCGTTTGCCACGATCAAGAAAATGGGAATACTACAGGTGAAATGATCAGACCCGCATGGTATCAGGCAGCCAGGAGCGAATGCTCCTTTTGACCTGGTCAGGTGTCAGACGCTCATCAATAGCCCGCTGTATCAGTGGCTCTAGCTCATTATCTGATGCGAAGCGTAAAGCAGCTATCACTTTAAATGGTAGCTGCTTCTCTATGTCTTCAAATCTTCTGCCGGTGAGTATGTGATACCTGAGCCGCATCTCCTGCCTCACGAGGCGGTTTTGCAGGCCGAGTGCATAATGCTGACGTGTCATAAATGCGAGCCATACGATCAGGAATACAGCTATGGTCATCATGATCCAGATAGCCCGCTGCTCCGGATAGTGCCAGATCCCCAGCCCGCACAGGACGAATGCAGCCAGTATAGAGCTATAAAAAAAGAAGTGATGTGGCCAGTAATAGAAGATATGATTGTCGTAGTTCTGCTCTTTCATATAGAGATTTTGATATCCCGGCTGCAATAGGTATGCCGCAAGTACTTTGCTATATAAAAAAGTATCTTGCGGTACTAAACCCGATCCCGATGAAGCTCATCCCCCTCGTAGCCCTCATGGCTATAGTAGCCGGCCTGCAGGCGCAAAATACCTTCCCGTTTGATACGGTAGCCCACCAGGTCGTCTACCGCCAGGCTATCAAGCTCGCACCCGGCGCCAAAACAGAGAGTGTCTATGCAGCTACCACAGACTGGTTTGCCGACTCGGCCAGATTTACCCACTACAATGCAATAGCACCGCTCGACACGATGCAGGTGAAGAAATCCAATAAACGCAAGCGCGCCACCGAGGAGCAGTACGCCAATACGCGTCCGCTACAGATGCAGGACCCGGCAGCAGACAAGATGCAGGGCCTGGGTATCATACGGTACTACAGCAGTGGCGGATCTATCAAGATGCTATACCTGAAATATGACATAAGCGTAGAAGTGACCAAAGCCGCAGCAGTGCTCATAGTATCTAATATCCGCTACTATCATTTTGAGGCGACGAGCTACAAGCCCGCGCCTATTTATAACTTCAGCGGTGGCAAACCATGCGAGGAGGTGGGTACACTGGAGTCGCTGATCTCCTGTCAGAACTTCCATGATGAGTTTAAGAAGCTGGCTATGTACTGCAATAAAGAGATCTACGGCCATATAGCAGATCTCCGCACCACGCTGATCAAAAAAAAGCTGGTGAGCGACGGGCGTCCACCAGCTATTACGACAAACAAAACCGCACCGAAAGCCAAGGCGATGACCAAGGCTCCGGTGAGAAAGTAGATTTATCTCTTTACTATCTTCTGTGTAGTGATCTTGCTACCACTCCTGATACTCACCATATAGACACCCTCTGTGAGGGCAGACATATTTATAGTACTCATAGCATGACCAGCCTGGGTCTGTACCAGCCGCCCTGTCAGATCGTATACACTGACCTCATCTACAGGCCTGGTGCCGGATATCAGCAGGTCAGAGGTGACAGGATTAGGGTAAAGCTTGAGGGCATCTTCCAGCACGCTGGCTATTCCGATATAATTGGCGCGGCGAAAACCTTGATCGAAAAAACTCTGCGCAGAATCTGCCTCTACTCCAAATTGCGATCTGGATGGGCAATTGCTCCCTACGGAATCGGTGAAAGTAACTGCGATGGTCATAAACTGCGAAGCGCATGGAAGAAAAGTAAACGAGCCGGTGGTCTGCACCATGCGCCTGTCATAGGGGGCAATACCAGTGCCGGTAGCAGGATCATGGCACATAGACCACTGCGTAGCATCGGCAGGATCTCCGGGAAATTCATACCGGACATAGGCAGGAGTATCTATATAAAATGTGGAACCGTTCCCACCCGATACCCAGACAGTGTCAGGAGAGAAATGACCGGTCTGGAACTCACGTAGAAGGTTTGCATTAGTAGACCCAGAGCTATTATTCGTAAAGCTATAAAAGGATGTCATCCCTAGCTGTCTATGCATGCGTATAGCAGGATTGCCGGGGTCGGGATACGTAGTAGTATCACTGGGGGTCTCTGCCATCACTATACCCAATACAGGCAATACACAGCCATAGCCTATCGTGCCATTAGAGCAGGCAGCGCTGCCCGTGGCATCACATACATATGGATAGCCAGGCGAATTAAACACATTGGCCGGTGCGCCATTGTATACAAAGGCCATATTGCGGGTAGTATCGCATCCTATCATATCGTTGTACGGACAGCCCAGATCGGGATCTGTGAACTGAGATATATAGGTGCTATTCAATACTGCTGCGGATTTATTGATAAAATGATAGCGATAAAAAGTCATCTCATTCAGATTGTCGTTGGTCTGAAAAGCGAAGGCCAGTGCATTGACCTGCACGCCGATGGCCTGGCCATTATTGCTACCATTATGCGCATTGCCTTTATCGTTAAACACCCAATAGATCATCTGGTCCGCATAGGCGTCATGCTGCGCCAGGCTGGCAGCATCAGGAGGGCCGCAGGTACCATTGAATGGGGTACTGCTCACTCCTCCCTGCATGATCGTAGGATAATCTCCATGGGACGGATCATAGATACCATCGCCATCTACATCATAAAACGGCGCGAGAGGACCGCTCATATCATATCCCAAGGCTGTGAGATAAGGGTTGCCCTTGCCCGGCCAAAACTTTATGCTGTCACTAAAAGAAGAAACAGGCATAGTGATATTACCCGGCGTACCACCCGCGCTGAGCGCAGCCTGATAGGCTGTGATCACTGACCTGATCTGAGTGGCCCATACCGGAAAATGCCTGTCCCACATATTGCAGGTAGCCTGTGTGGTATTGCCCGTATTATCCAGCGGGCCGGAGTAGTAGTCTGACCCACCATTCTGACGGTACATGAGTGCAGCTATCTTTAGATTATTGCCGGCATCCAAACCGGATATCCAGATAGCACCGGCATATATAGCATTTGCACCGGCCTGCCCGGGGGGCGCTTTGGGCACTTCGTAGCCTGCAGACAAGGTTGCGACATTTGTCCAGAGATCGCCGGCATCGAGCAATGTCGCTCTTACATTATTGACGTCCAGCGTCACCTGTGATATAGGCAAACTGCAATTATTCGTTTCCGTCTTGTATGATATGGTCGATATGCCAGTACCGTTTTGTGCCGTAAGGGAGCAGGAGAAGAATAGCAGTAGTGAAGCGGGGAGTAATAACTTTGTTTTCATACTGCATACGGTTTGCTACGATAAAGGACGGTAGAATAGCTGGCGATACCTATAAATAATTGTCATATTTTTATCATCTTATACATTCCTCCTCTCTTTCAGGACCATAATGAAACAGCAGTCAATGACAGATCAGGAAAAGATAAAATCTTATTACAGCCAGTTTGATGAATGGGCGCGTCTCGATACTGCTGAAGGAAGATTGGAGTTTGATATCTTGCTAAGCCTTATCCAGCAATATTTACCTAAGGGATGTACAGTACTGGATCTGGGTGGCGGGCCTGGCCGTTATACAGCGGCGCTATCCCTGCGCGGCTACGATATGCACCTGGCAGACCTTTCTCCGGATCTCATAGAGACTGCCAAGATCAAATTGAAAGAGCACGGTGATCCTGCCTTTATCAAAGGTATATCCGTGGCTGATGCCCTAGATCTAAATAGGTATGGAAGCGAAAGTTTCGATGCAGTGTTGCTCCTGGGGCCACTCTATCATCTCACCTCCGCGTCCGAAATTCAAACCTGTCTGGCAGAGGTGTATAGAGTCCTGCGGTCAGGTGGCATTTTGATAGCGGCCTACATACCCTGGCTATCAGGCATCAGAGGTGTATTGGCCCGAGCGCTATACCAGTCAGGGCAGGCAGATGCAGATACTATGCGCGAGGCGGTGGAGACAGGACGCTTTCGCAATAAAGGCAGCGAGGGATTTCAGGAGGGGTATTTCATCAAAACAGAGATGCTGGAGTCGCTGATGAGTGAGGCAGGGCTTCGGAAACTGGCTGTCCGCTCTGTGCGAGGCATAGGCAATGGCATGGAGGCAGCCATACTGACCGCCCAAGAAAAAGATCACCAGCTATATGCGGGTATCATGGATATGATCCGGTCCACTGCAGCAGACCGGGCAGTGATAGATAGCAGCGGGCATGCCGTATATATCGGCTCCAAAGACTAAGTCCTCCTTTGCTGCACTCGTTCATTTTTTACATACCTTAGAATCCTAATTTAAACACCATACATATGAGATACCTGATCCTCACCGCTCTCCTCGCGCTGACAGCTACGGCAGATGCCCGTGGCGATAAAGTAAAGTACAAAGACCAGTCTGCTGATATGGGCGATGCCTCTATCCGCATAGTAGATGCTGTGGCCACAGACGCCTACACTAAGTTTAAGATACGCGTAGCCAACAAAGGTAGTGAGACCATGGTGCTGAAAGCGCAGGATATCATCTTTGTGGTGAATGGCAAGGAATATAAGCCCGCCTCTGAGAAACCGCTGACCATCGGGCCGGGCGGAGAGGAGAGCCGGGTGGTGAATGTAGAAGGGCCGGGCATGACGGTAGATAAGTATAGTGTGCGCATAGGCAGCCTCTACAAGGTCAAAACCGACGGCGGCCCTGTGCGTGTGCCAGACTTTAAACTACCTGCATCAGCTAATGACTTTACCGTAGGTGGATTCAAATGTACACTGACCAAGCAGGTGCGCAAGACAGATGTGACGGAGATCGTGTTTGACTGCTACTACTCAGGCAGCAAACTAGGCCTGGTAGATCCCGGCAAGGTCTCTCTGAAAATGCCAAACGGCAAGACCTATGCTAATGGCCACCGCAGCCGTCCACTCACGCTGGAGAAAGGCCAGAAGGACGACTTCAAACTGGTATGGAAAAACGTTCCGGTATCTGATGGCGATATGCAGTTTGCAGAGATGTACATCCAGTTTGGCGATGCCTTTGCGGATGCACACCTGGAGAAGATGGCCGAGCAGACCATACAGATGGAGAAGGAGTAGATCCTGACGCTAAATCTTTTAAGGAAAGGCTGCCTGCGGGCGGCCTTTTTTGCTTGAGGCAGCCTTGACCAATATCACCCTCGCACTTGACCGCGATCAGCGGCAAATACATGATACTTATGTCTTTTTGTATCAGAACTTATTATCCACCCTAAACTATTTATCATGAAACAGACTTTAAAATACCTTTTCATCACCGGCTGCTTCGCAGCACTCGTGACCCCGTCAGTGGCCCAGGTGCAGGTGCAGCAGGCCGATGTGGTCGTCTCTTCTCAGGAACTGAGGCAAACTAATGCGGTCGTTTTACAGCAGGTAGCTTTCCCCTCTCATGCTGCGGGCACCTTTGTGGTTCGCTTTGATGGTACATGCTATGCAGATTCCGGTGACATGATGATACTGGCCGCCAGCCACGATCGTGACTGGGGTGTAAATGATGGGAACGTAGGCGTAGAGGTAGCCAATGCCAATACGGAGAGCCGTGGCTTCTCACATACGCGCATCTATACGCTCGCCGCTGGGAGTGATACCTTCTTTGCTGTAGGCCAGAATTATGTTTATACATCAGGTAGCGGCATAGCATCAGTCTATGGCAGCCTGACGGTAGAGTTCTGGCCAGCTACGGGACCGGTGGTAGGCTCTTCTGATTTTCAGTGGAGTGGCAGCCTATCCGGACCACAGCAGCGGATGGATACACTGGCTATAAGTAATGCTCCAAACGGGAAAGTATTCATACATGTAGACGGGCAGGCAGAATCAGACCCCGGAGACCGGATAGTCTGCACCGCCAATGACGCACCATCCTGGCTGGTGGGCGCAGGAAGTGTGGCATTTATGTCCTATAGTACGTCGCAGCGTACCAATCCATACACCCACAGCAGGATACGCTATGCCTCCGGCGCGGAAACCTACTATGCGATGGGCGCCAATGTGGTAGACGTGTCAGGATCAGGCAATGCTGCCTTCTATGGCAATCTGAGTGCGGAGTTCTTTCCGGCCAGTGGCAGCGCTATGATAGACAATACTGAACTGAGTATGCAAGGACTGAATGTAAGAGGCGGACCTGTGGTGATGGACTCTATCACTATCAATGCAGGCTCGGCAGGATATGCGCTCGTGCTGTTTGACGGGTACGTCACCTCCTCTCCCGGAGATCGTATCACTCTGGCCGCAAGCAATACCCGTGGGTGGACCCCCAATGCGGGCAATACGACAGTAAGCGCATTGTCGTATGCCAATCCATTCAATGTATTTTCTCACTCGCGCCTCTATCCGGTAGCCGCCGGCACACATACATTCTATGCTGTAGCAGAAAACTATATCGGGACTGCGGGTACCGGTACGATCAATATAGACGCAAACCTGATCGTAAAGTACTATCCTGCAGCAGGTGTGGCTATAGATGAACTGAGCCAAGACATGACATTCGCCATCTATCCCAATCCCGCAGCGGGCTATGTGATAGTACATAGCAGCGCTACGGATGTAGGAGACATCACCCTGCAGGACCTCTCCGGCAGGACTGTACGCCTGCAGCCATCATATGCTGCTGACACGCGCATAGACATCTCTGACCTGCCCGCAGGCATGTACCTGGTACGTCAGGGAGACCACGTGCGCAAGCTGGTGAAAGAATAACCGTATCCCTCTATTCCTCATATGACGAGCCGGAGTTTTCTCCGGCTTGTCTGTTTTTGGGGCATGGCATACAGTTTGGTGCATACCACGCAAAGCAATATCATCATGGTCACTCAGATAGCAGGCCTGGCAGGCAATACGGTCGGGTTTACCCTCACAGGAGACATCACAAAAGAACACTATGACACCATCATCATACCGGCCATAGAGCAGGCCAAAGGCAATGGCACTCATATCAACCTGCTGCTGGTGATCAATACGGACCTATCCAACTTTACGATGGGTGCGTGGATGAAAGATGCACTGGTAGGCCTCCAGAACCTGACCCGATTCAACAAGGTGGCTGTGGTATCGGGTTCCCATCTGGTGCGGAATATGACCTCTATGGCCAATATGATCGTGCCGGGTGAGTACAAATACTTTCTCCCTACAGAAGAAAATGAAGCGAAGGTCTGGGTGTCAGAAAGTGACGGCAGGATCTGAGTACGGGCCTCGTTGCTATCAAAGACAACGTATTGCTATTTAACATATTAAATTCATTTGTCAGCTGGTCCTGATATATATTGCATATATCTAAAACTAAAACCTGACACATGAAAAAACTGTATTTCGCCCTGGGCATCTCTGCCCTTGCTCTCATGACCAGCTCGTCTACCTGCAATAAAGGAGGAGCGACCTCGCCCACCAGTTCATACTGGGAACTGAACACCGTGACCTACAATGCGCAAAATGTAGATAACATAGGCAGCGACCAGATCATGGCAGAGGACGCTAACGGCAATAGCCTGCAGCTCTTCTTCCATCAGATACCTACAGCTTCTCATACCTACACCATAGTGGATGAGTCTAAGGCCTATCCTAATACGCTGGGGCAGTATGAGATGGCCGTAGAGGCCAATGTAGGCGCCAATGATGTCTACCTCAGCACAGGACTACCTGCATCTGCTACAGCTACTGTCAATGTAGATGGCAACAAGGTACAGGTGACATTCTCAACCATTAAGGTAGCGCATCGTGCCGGCGCCGGAGTGCTGGATACTACGTCGCTGGATGGCAGTGTGAAAAACTAATCATGCATTTAGCAAAAAAGGGCTGCTCTTGCGCAGCCTTTTTTTTTGACCAGATGGCATGCCAAGACTACTCATATGAGATATCTGTAAGATCATGCCCGGCGATAGTATAAAGACTATCTGTCAGCTCATGCACCATATGCTCACTATATGGTGTACCCTGATAGTCACAGCCGATAATGTATTTGCCACTCATGGTGTCCAATGTCATATCACTGATCCAGGCGCGGTACCTATAGGCGTACCTGCTTTTATATTCATTGATCTGTCTCTGTATGGAGTCAGATGGTGTAGAGTCGAACTGTAGCTTGACCATCACATCCGGATAGTTATCCAGACTTCCTGAGGCTACATGACCCGCACCAGATGCAGGCACCGGAGTGTGGGAGCCCGACCACTGATCGGGCAAATGATAGTTTGTGACATTGAGATAGATAGCGCCGGCTATCAGTATGATAAAAAGGATGAGGAGCCTGTCAGTTTTCATAAAATAAATCAAAGCCAATATAACTGCTTGCAGGCAGAATAATAAATAGCAAATGGCCGCCGTTAGCCATACAAGAAACCAAACCCATGTCTATATCCGATTGGAACAGCTTTGTAAACGCGCTCTTCGACTGGTGCGTACATATACTCGTAGTGGGCGCACACAGCCTCGGCATCTCCTACAATGAGATCAACATCTGGATCTTTTGCATCATAGAGCCAGTCCTATTTGTGCTGATGCTGGTAGTGATCTTGTGGCAGTGGCAGCGCATCAGACGGCTGCGACAGATAGAGCTAGTATAGCAGGGTGGTCACGCGTTGGAAACGCACGACAAAGCTGGAAAGCAGCCAGTGATGGAAGTAGCGCGGTGGTACCATACTTTATTATCGCTGTGAAGAGAAGTATGGCTTAAGCGTGGACGCTTGAACCAGCTGGATCGTTTTTGACCATGGGATAGACTATTACAGAAGGCTTCGTAGAAGCCAGCCCTTCATCTACGAACAGAATTTTTAATGCCTACGTAAAGCTGGGTTATTTGACTATCTTAGATATGGAGCGTCGCGGTTCCCGCTAATATCAATGCAAACGTCTATCTTCTACAATCTAATGGTTATATTCCTTTGCGCTTCCAGTCTTATTTCTTCTGCGCAAAAAGTCAATCTAAAAGCAGGACAAGTGTTGATCGACTCGAAACCAGTTATGAGCTATACCACTACGATAAGCTATACCACTGATGGTTGGGTCAGCAAATCCGATTTTCAATCCATAAAAACAGGAAAGCAAGTGCTTCAGGTTGAAGCTGTGCACGGTCAATATATCAGCCATACTTATGTGCAGTTCCCCGAAAACAAAGTATATTTTGATAGTTACAAAATAGCCTATGGTGGTGGTCCAAAACCATTTCTCCAAAAACTAATAAATGCGCATGTCCTAAATGCCGACGGCGAGATCGATACCAAGCAGGCTGAACTCTTTAAAAAGAAATATAAGATTAGGGAACCAAAACCTTTCTGATAAAATTGTTTTTGAACCGAAGAGGCATTGGCTATCAATTTATTGAATTTGAACCGGGGCCGGCTTTGAGCGGGGCTGAATGGTAGCCGATGCCCAGTCTGTTCGTCGTCGGTCAGGCGACCAACGACGGCAGAGAAGCTATCTACTCATACGAAGGGACAAAGGAGATCAATACGCTCATCGTGGGCAGAGCTATCACAGGGTCTAGCGCCTTTGTGTGAACTACCGACATACAGCTCCATGCAGGTGCTCATTCGGACACATGTACGATAATTATTTCATGATAGTAAATTTACCCAGGTGGGATACTACACCCGCCTGGCTGAGCCAATCCGCAAAGTAAACTCCGTCACTGATACCATTCAGACTGATATCCATACCGGCCTGAAATGGTTCCACGTTTTCTGCGAGTACAGTTTGCCCGATCATATTCCTGATAGTGATAGCGCCTTGATCCATTTTGCCATCATCCGTCCATTGGATATAGAGCACGCCACTGGCGGGGACGGGATACAATTGCACCCTCATCATGGGCACGTCCCTTATCCCGGTACTATATTGCCTACATGAGGTATCCTGATACATCAGCCCATAGGCATTTGACATTTCACGGAGGCAGTATCCATCCTCAAAATGTACAAAGCTAAAAGGGTTTAAGAGCTGGCTCCCTCCGATACCCTCTATCCATGTATCCTGCACTGTACCTGTGACATGTAGCCGGCGCATGGTACCCATGACGGTATGAAACGAGTCAATATAATTCACTGAGACGCTGTAGCCCGATAGTGTATCGCGTATACTATCTCCCACCTGTAGTGAGAAGTCATACAGCAGATGCTCCACGGAGTCCCTGGCTGCCAGGACAAACACTCTGCCCATGCTATCCTCCCGGAGGTAATAAAAGAGATCGTGGCTGTCATTTATGGCTGTGTATACCACACCGGCTATGACCGTATCTGCTGCAGAATGCAGATCTATGGGCCATGAGGCATTGTCAGGCGGTGGGGCAACATCAAAGCCAAAGCCGGACCAATAAGATGTCTGTCCGGACCGGATCAGAGGCGCATACGCCTGAGCCAAACAGCTCTGCCAAAACAAAAGTACAAGTGCAAGGAAACAAGTTTTCATAAGTACTAGTAAGACTCTGAAGGTAATCCTTTTATATCAATTATTGGTATCCTGTACAGGCCTAACCAACCGGGGCTGACGAGTATAATGCCACTAAAGCGAAGTGCGCAGTTACGGATAAATTGATTTTGAACCGGAGCTGGCTTTGAGCGGTGGCTGAATGCTAGCGGATACCCGTCTCTTTGTCGTCGGTCAGGCGACCAACGACGGCGGAGGAGATGGGCTTTTTGTTTTTGAACCGGTGAGCATCTGGTAGTCAATATATTGCCGCTTAGATCAGAAGACCTCAAATCGGTGAGAGAATTGAATTTGAACCGGGGCCGGCTTTGAGCGGCGGCTGATTAGTAGCCGATGCCCAGTCTGTTCGTCGTCGGTCAGGCGACCAACGACGACAGAGAGGGTAGTATTGCGGCGCGGGGGTGAGAGTTATGCGCTGTACGTCGGCACGGAACTAAGTTCCGCGCCAGTGTGGGATATTTTGAATTTGAACCGGAGCTAGTGCGGCTGCGTTGCAAACGCAGTTCAGGGTAGTCACGCGTTATAAACGCGCGACAGAGGGGGGTTATCAATAATTTCCTTTAGTCTTTCTCCCCAAAAAGGAATATCTCCAAACTTATCTAAAGCATCTTTTTCAGAATTAATTTTATCAAGGTACGGTAAGATATATGTCTCAAAATCGATTTTTAATTCATCTATGATCTCAGTTATAAAATGCGAGCTTCTGATAGTATATCCCGTAGTATTTCTGTATTTATAAGTTATTCTTTCCTCTGGCAAATAAAACCCCTCTCTTAGATATGGGATTATGTGATGAGGGGTAGGTCTCTTAATTTCAGCTTCACTCATCTCTACTTTAAATTTCAAGCCAGAATTAAAGCAAAAATCTATATGATCTTCATTATTCCAAGAAAAGTTTTGGATGTTAATTATAATAAGAAAGGTGCCTTTGTCTTTCCACCATGTTTGACCATTGAGCCTATATCCATTGCCCTTTAATATTGGCTTTATGTAAGATTTAATAATCTCTTTCTGTATGTCCTTCGCGGTCATAGCTCGTGTTTCAGGTGTCAAAATAAAAAAGCCTCTTGGAATGAACCAAGAGGCCTTAAAAATAAGAAGGCGACTACTTACTCTCCCAGGGTTTTAACCTAGTACCATCAGCGTGGAGGGGCTTAACTTCTCTGTTCGGAATGGGAAGAGGTGGACCCCCTCGCTATAGTCACCATTATGGTCTGAATCCTGTATCCGAACGATTCCCTACAGGATGTGTCAATGTGTTTGTGATGATCTGTGCGAGATCCACTATTGTGTTTCTCCTGGATCAGCGCCTTTTAGTAAAAATAAAAGCCTCACATTTCTGTGAGGCTTTAAAAATAAGAAGGCGACTACTTACTCTCCCAGGGTTTTAACCTAGTACCATCAGCGTGGAGGGGCTTAACTTCTCTGTTCGGAATGGGAAGAGGTGGACCCCCTCGCTATAGTCACCATTAAGTTGAGGTATTTCTGTACCGAACGTTTTTATTACAGAAACCCGGCATCTTTCGACACCAAATATCTTGACAAGATTGGTAGTTAATTAAT
Organism: uncultured Chitinophagaceae bacterium; assembly: GCA_964537475.1. Taxonomy (GTDB): domain Bacteria; phylum Bacteroidota; class Bacteroidia; order Chitinophagales; family LD1; genus UBA1941. The sequence goes on from CAZIBY010000005.1 coordinate 397,159, forward strand.
TCTCAATTCGAGTTTCACAAAAAAATTTAGAAAGCGAACGGGCTATTAGTATCGCTCGGCTGTGATGTTACCACCTTTACACCTGCGACCTATCGACGTCGTAGTCTTCGACGGCCCTTAAAAGAGATCTCATCTTGAGGTGGGCTTCGCACTTAGATGCTTTCAGTGCTTATCCCTTCCCGACATAGCTACTCTGCAATGCAGCTGGCGCCACAACAGATACACCATAGGTCAGTCCGAAACGGTCCTCTCGTACTAGGTCCAGCTCCTCTCAAATCTCTAACGCCCACAACAGATAGGGACCGAACTGTCTTGCGACGTTCTGAACCCAGCTCGCGTGCCACTTTAATGAGCGAACAGCTCAACCCTTGGGACCTTCTCCAGCCCCAGGATGTGACGAGCCGACATCGAGGTGCCAAACCTCCCCGTCGATATGAGCTCTTGGGGGAGATCAGCCTGTTATCCCCAGCGTACCTTTTATCCTATGAGCGATGGCCCTTCCATGCGGAACCACCGGATCACTATGCCCTACTTTCGTACCTGCTCGACTTGTTGGTCTTGCAGTCAAGCACCCTTGTGCCATTGCACTCTACGCACGGTTACTAAGCGTGCTGAGGGTACCTTTGGAAGCCTCCGTTACTCTTTGGGAGGCGACCACCCCAGTCAAACTACCCACCACGCATTGTCCTCTTTATCCAGAGTTAGATTCTAATCAAACGAAGGGTGGTATTTCAAGGTTGACTCCACGAGAGCTGGCGCCCCCGCTTCAAAGTCTCCCACCTATCCTACACATCGTTTAATCAAAATCAGTGCGAAGCTATAGTGAAGGTGCATGGGGTCTTTCCGTCCCGTTGCGGGAAACCGGCATCTTCACCGATACTTCAATTTCACCGGGCTCGCGGCTGAGACAGTGCCCAGATCGTTACACCATTCGTGCAGGTCGGAACTTACCCGA
>CAZIBY010000006.1:0-91200 GCA_964537475.1 uncultured Chitinophagaceae bacterium
AGACTCGAACTTGCGACCTTTGGGTTATGAGCCCAACGAGCTACCAACTGCTCCATCCCGCGATGTGGAGTGCAAATGTACGGATTAAAATCGGCTTTACCTAGACTAATATTCGTCAGGTGCCCAAATACCTTGCTATCAGTAGCTTTACCGGGCAAAATAATTTTGTTTCCTGCTTTTATTTACCTTTACCTGCATATGATCGCCATCTTTGGTAAGACCGTCAACCCCGCTAACCTGCCATATATAGAGGAGATGCTGACACTGCTCAGGCAGTATGGGTTGCGCTATGCTATAGACGAGCACTATGCGCGCCTGCTGCATGAGAGCGGCCTGGCAGAGCGGCATGAGACGTACCGGCACTTTGATGATATCCGCGAGCAGACCGAGGTGCTCTTCAGCCTGGGTGGAGATGGTACGATACTCGAGGCCATCACGACCATACACAATACGGAGACGCCCATCCTGGGTATCAACTTTGGCCGGCTCGGCTTCCTGGCCAATATCGGCAAGGACCAGATACAGGAGGCCATAGATGTAGTGGCCAAGGGCAAATACCTGATAGATAAACGTTCCCTGCTGGAGCTGCATAGCAATATGCCCATCTTCCAGGATTTCCCCTATGCGCTGAATGAGATGACCGTGCAGCGCAAGGACCAGAGCTCCATGATCACGGTACACACCTATCTCAACGGAGAGCTGTTGAACGACTACTGGGCCGATGGCCTGATCATCTCTACGCCTACCGGCAGTACGGGCTACTCGCTGAGCTGCGGAGGCCCGATCATCTACCCTACATCGGGCAACTTTGTCCTGACGCCTATCGCGCCGCACAACCTGAACGTGCGCCCTATCATCGTGTCAGATGATGTGGTCTTATCATTTGAGGTGACGGGCCGCGGCAATAGCTTCCTGTGTACGCTGGACTCGCGCTTTGAGAGTATAGACTCTTCTTTTGAGCTGGCCGTAAAGAAGGCCTCATTCGGTGCCTGCCTCGTTCGCCTCACTGATATGAACTTTATCTCCTCGCTGAAAAACAAACTAAGCTGGGGCAAAGACCTGCGCAACTAAACCGCGCCATTCAGCCAGGCGGTGATCCTGCCATGGCACTCCTGCATATTCTCATCAGTCACTATCCATGGCTCTGATGCAGTGACCGTGATAGTAGAGAAAGGATAAGGTACTATTTTTCTGTCCCAGCCGCTCAGCCTGCGGTAGCGACTACACTCAAACCGTAATGCAATAACCGGCACACCGGTATCACGGCTCATGAGCAGGCAGCCGGGCTTCAGCTCATGATAGGGTCCCGCGGGGCCATCTACAGCGAGTGAAGTGTTGTAGCCTTTGCCCAGATAGCCTATGACGTTTGCCAGTGCTTCTTTACCACTATTGCCACTGCTGCCGAGGCAGATATGTTTCACCCCGGTCAGCCGCAGCAGCACGTGTATAGGTTTCATGTACCATGCGGGGTGGTTCATCCATACCTGGTCACTCATGTCTATAAACACGGCGAAGAAAGGTACCAGCGCTTCGTGCCAGATAGAGAGAATGTATTGAGGCTGGCCTTTGAGAGGGGTGCCTTTCCACTCTATGCGGCAGGTGCGGTGCAGTAGCCAGGAGAAGGCATACAGGAGCAAGCCGAAGGACCAACCATACAGGTAGAAGAGTGGCCGCAAAAGGACTGGTACATTGTCTACTCTTCTCATCTTACTTGCAGTTCAGCGTCATACCATCTGTCAGGCCGGGATAGCACTCAAACCGGCGGCGGAGGATCGGCTTCTGGGTGCGCAGCGCTGTCCTGTCAGACAGTACATCTCCCGCGAAGACCTTTATCTCCATCGTATTGGGAGGTATGGTGCCTACGTTCCAGGCTTTGGCTACGATGGTATTGGCGCGGTTGGGGTCCAGCTTTACGGTGAGGCCTATCATGTCACCGTAGCTTTCTATGCGTCCCTTGCGCAGGCGCTGCTGTTTGATCACTTCCTCATCATTCACAAAGATCGACACCGTATCACCGTCCTCTATACCGTCATCAGCCACAAAGATGGTCACGGTACAGTCATTCACCACCTCCTGCGAGCGGATGCGTATCGTATCTCCATAGCTGGTGCGCAGCGGGGCTACCGCCAGTGGCATAGCTACTGTCTCGCGGCGCTTCACCGTCACTGTGAAGGAGCACGTAGCCAGGTTGCCGCTTGCATCTTTGGCAGACCAGGAGATCACGTGTACCCCCTGTGTGAATGCCGTGCCGCTTTTGGCGCCATCGGTTAGTTTGAGTTCGGCTATGCTGCAGTTGTCGCGGGCTATGGGTTCTTTATAGTTGTACACCACGCTGGGGTCATTGCCTTCTATCCAGATGATGGTGTCCGGCGGGCACTCTATAGTGGGCTTCTCTATGTCAGATACCTGCACATTAAAGGAGCACTCCTGCTTTGTCCCCGCCCTGTCCTGCGCCAGGAAAGTATTGACCGTGCTGCCTACTTTAAAGAAACTCTTTGACATCTGCCCTTTGGTCAGTGTCAGCTCTACCATGCCGGCCGTGGTGACCTGTGGCGTAGCGTAGACCACGGTGGTACCGCAGGCGCCCTTGTCTGCATTCATAGCTATGTCAGACGGGCAATTGAGCATCCATTTGTCATCGCAGACCACTATCACATTAAATGTAAATTGGGCCACATTGCCCGCCTCGTCCTGCGCCATATAGGTCACGCTGGATACACCCGTGGGGAAGGAGGCCCCGCTCGGCAGCCCAGCCACCAGCTTTACGGCCACCGGTTTGCCATTGTCCGTAGCAGTGGGATCAGGGTAGGAGAGTCTGGCAGCCCTGGAGCCGGCATCGCAGTGTACGCGGATATCCGGATACCGCTCAAAGAGTGGTGGTATCAGATCATCAGAGAGCTTTGTGCCTTTCACAGCTACAGAGACGCGCCAGCTGTAGCTCGACATATTGCCGGAGTTGTCACGCGCATTGTATGAGATCACATAGATGCCTGCGCCCAGTGCGGTACCACTGGCGGGGCCGCCGGCCCGCGTCAGGGCAGAGACGGTACAGTTGTCAGTAGCAGCGGGCTCATCATAGTCATAGATCACACGGCCATTCTTGCTGTCCAGCCACAGCACCGTGTCATGCGGGCAGGAGATCACAGGCGACTCTTTGTCTATCACCTTGACATAAAAGGAGCACTCCTGTTTGACCCCGGCTTTGTCTGTGGCTTCATACGTATTGAGGGTGGCCCCCACGCCAAAGATGGTGCCCATACGCTGGCCCTGCGTCTGCACCACACTCACAAAGGTGGACTTAGAAACTACCGGCACCGGATAGTATACCGCCGCACCGCAGCGGCCATGATCGGTCTGCTGGGTCACGTCAGGCGTGCAGGTCAGGGTCCACTGCGCCCGGAGGGACAGGGGCAAAACAAGCGTCAGTATGAGCAGCCGGAGATACATACCACGGGCAATATAAGACATATGAAGGAGTAACGCCCGGAGGGTATTTTTCTTTTTAGAAGACTTTAGAAATAAAACATTGGGGAAATTGCCGCGAAATTTTACTTTTGCACCCACTGACGAAATGCGGAGCAGCTGTCGCTGTTCTCATTCTATCAAATGCCTAGGTGGCGAAATTGGTAGACGCACTCGCTTCAGGTGCGAGCGCTGCAAGGCGTGGGGGTTCGAATCCCTTCCTGGGCACATTTGAGAGACCCGCTCTTTTTAGAGCGGGTTTTTTTATGCCTGCTGTGCCAGGTGTGTGGTGGATGGCGCCTACAGATCATAGATGGTAGTCTATCTCCTTTCCCAAAAATTGAGAAAAACCCTCATGGGTACGGATTTTGTAACTAATTTCAAGTTCCGGCGTTAATATTTTATGTTTAACAGGCCGGTGGCTAAAATCCGTAAGAAACCTTTCTCTATCAAGTGAAGAAAATCGCAATATTCCTCTGCGCTGCTATCATAGGGCTCACGGCCATCTTTGGCCTGTCTGGATTTGCCAGCTCGGGTTCCTTTTTTGAGCTGTCAAAGAACCTCGACATTTTCACTACGCTGTACAAGGAGCTCAATACCTACTACGTAGATGACATAGATCCTGACAAGCTGGTACAGACCGGCATAGAGGAGATGTGCAGTTCGCTGGATCCCTACACTGACTTTATCTCTGAGGAGAATATGGCCGACTACCGCACGCAGACCACCGGTCGCTACGGTGGGATAGGCGCTATCATCGGTACGCGCGGGGACTGGGTCACTATCACTGATCCTTATGATGGCTTCCCTGCTGCCAAGGCCGGCCTCCGCGCTGGAGACAAGATCGTGAGCATAGACGGCAAGTCGGCAAAGAAGTTCGCATCAGATGATGTGAGCCGCATGCTAAAGGGCAAACCGGGCACCACCATAGCGCTGAAGATATCCCGCCAGCAGGCAGACGGCAGCGAGAAGGAAATGGACGTGACGCTGACCCGCGAGGAGATCAAGATCAAGAATGTGCCGTATTTCGGTACGGTCAATAAAGACATCGGCTATATCAGGCTGACGGGCTTCACCGAGAAGGCCGGCTCTGAGGTGCACAATGCGCTGAACATGCTGATAGCCAAAGACCACATCAAGGGCCTCATACTGGACCTTCGCGGTAATCCCGGTGGCCTGCTGAATGAAGCCATCAATACGTCGAACGTTTTCGTAGACAAGAATACCCTGGTGGTCTTTACCAAAGGCAAAACGGATGACCAGAATAAGGAGTACCCCTCTCTCAATGAACCTGTCGATACCAAGATACCTGTCACTGTGCTGGTAGATGGCGGCTCCGCCTCTGCGGCAGAGATCGTGACCGGCTCCCTGCAGGACCTGGACCGCGCAGTAGTAGTAGGCCAGCGCACCTATGGCAAGGGTATCGTGCAGTCTACGCACTCTATGCCGTACAATGCGAAGCTCAAGATCACGACAGCCAAATACTACATACCATCCGGCCGCTGCATACAGGCTATCAACTATGCTGACCGCGCGGAGGATGGCTCAGTGAAGCGCAAGGCGGACTCGCTGAAGGTGGCCTTCAAAACCAAGGGTGGACGCACGGTATATGATGGCGTAGGTATAGACCCGGATATCAAGACAGAGCCGGAGAAGGTGAGCCAGATCACCATCGCCCTGGTGACGCACAACCTCATATTCGACTATGCTACGGAGTACAGGGCCAGGCATGAAGCGATAGGCTCTGCCAAGAACTTTGAGCTGTCTGACGCGGAATATGACGAGTTTGTAGCCTACTGTACAAAGCAGGATTTCAACTATACCAATCGCAGTGAAAAGCTGATAGAAGAGCTGAAGCAGACCGCAGAAAAGGAAAACCACTTCAACGCCATAGCTGCAGACTATGACGTGATGAAGAAGGCTATGAAGCAGGACAAGAAGAAAGACCTGTACAAAGAGAAGAAGCAGATCAAAGGCATACTGGAGGAAGAGATCGCATCGCGCTATACGCTCAATGCAGGTCGCGTAGAGGCGGGCTTTAAGAATGACCCCGAGATAGCCAAGGCAGTGGAAGTGCTGAATGATCCTGATAAAATGAAATCTATCCTGACCAAGAATTGATATGAAGAGGAAAGTAGTATATGGATTGATACTGGGTGGACTGATGGCCGGGGGCTCTATAGCCGCCGCAGACCATTACTTTGAGATATCCAAGAATATAGATGTACTGGCCGCAGTATACAAGGATGTCAATAGCTCCTATGTAGACGAGACCGACCCCAATAAACTGATGCGTACCTGTATAGATGGTATGCTGAAGACGCTGGACCCCTTTACCAACTATATCTCTGAGTCGCAGATAGAGACCTTCCGTATACAGAACTCTGACAAGCTGGTAGGCGTGGGCATACACTACGAGATGATAGACAGCCTGCCGGTGGTCACAGACCTGATCAAGGACCTGCCTGCAGACAAGGCCGGCATACAGATAGGAGACAAGATACTGGCACTGGATGGCACTCCTACCAAAGGCCGTAGCTATGAAGATGTGAACAAGGCTCTGCGCGGCCAGACCGGCAGCACGGTCAATATGACACTCAAGACCATAGACGGCACGACCAAAGATGTACCCGTGACACGCCTGGAGTTTCAGGAGACCAATGTACCATTCTATGGCATGATCACCCCGGAGGTAGGCTGTATCAATCTGAAGATATTTAACCCCAATGCGGCAAAGGATGTCAAAGAAGCTTTTGAAAAGCTGAAGAAAGACAACCCGAATATGAAAGGCCTCGTGATAGACCTGCGCAATAATGGTGGCGGCCTGCTGCATGAGGCGGTCAATATCGTGAACCTCTTCGTAGACAAGAATAAGCTAGTAGTCACTACCAAGGGCCGACTGGCAGAGTCAAACAATGTGTACCGTACGCTCAATGAGCCCGTAGATACCCGCATACCGATAGTGGTGCTGACCAATAGCGGCTCAGCCTCTGCGTCTGAGATCGTGTCAGGCTCCCTGCAGGACTATGACCGCGCTATCATCCTCGGTCAGAAGACCTACGGCAAGGGCCTCGTACAGATCACAAAGAACCTCAGCTACAATACCATGCTGAAGGTGACCACAGCCAAATATTATATCCCATCGGGTCGCTGCATACAGGCCATGATCTATGCCGAGCACAATGAAGATGGCAGCGTAAAGCATATACCCGACTCCCTGCGCAAAGAGTTTAAGACCGCCGATGGCCGCAAGGTGCTGGACGGTGGCGGTATAGACCCTGATGTACAGATGCCAAAGCCGGTACAGACGCCGCTCATACAGGCCCTGGTCAATAACCATATCCTCTTTGACTATGCCACGCAGTACCGGGAGAAGCATAAGACCATAGCAGAGTCGGCAGCCTTTCACCTCACAGATCAGGACTATGCCGATTTTGTAGCCTTTGCCCGTACCCGCGACTTCAGCTACAAGACCGAGAGCGACCGCCTGCTGGACAAACTGAAAGAAGCAGCTACAGATGAGAAGTACTTTGATGCTGTAAAGGTGGAGTACGATGACATGAAGAAAAAGCTGGATGCTGACAAGCAGAATGCTCTGGACAAAAACCGCAAGGAGATCACAGCTCTGCTGGAGAATGAGATCTGCGGCCGCTACTACTACCTGCATGGCAAGATAGAGAAGTCTCTCACAAACGATCCGCTGGCTATCCGCGCCATAGCACTGCTCCATGACCCCGAGGGAGAGTACAAGACCATCCTCGCCAAAAAGTGATCCTGACCGGCCACGGTCCCGCGCGCACCAATGCACACGTGACTAGTGGGGAAATCACTGCCTGTTTTATCTTCCAAATAATTAGGTTTGCCATATGAGCATCCGTCATAGTATCTATAGCCTGGCCTGTGTGGCCGCGGTGTCACTCATCCTCAGTGGCTGCAGCGGCACAGATGCGTGGAAGCATGTAGATGTATCCGCTACACCGGTCACACTGCACATCCAGCGCTTTGAGCAGGATTTCTATCATATGGATACAGCAGACCTCTCTGCCAGCGAGATGAAGATGCGGGCGAAGTACGGCGCTTTTTATGACGACTATGTGACCGGCATTATGAACTTTGGCCGCCCGGCCAATCGCCTCGATACTGCGGGCCATGATCCGCATATAGATATCCTGGCCTTCATGAGGAACCCTGCTGACAGGAACCTGTACGACACAGTAGAGAAGCAATATGCAGACTTCTCAGATGTAGAGAAGGAACTGACAAAAGCGGTGAAGCACTATAAGTACTACTTTCCGGGGCAGCCGGCTATCACTACGGTTTATACATTCATCTCCGAGTTTGGCAATGGTGCCATCACCTACGGCGATACTACACTGGGCCTCGGCCTGGATATGTACCTGGGCCAGCACTATGTCTACTATGAGAGTGTGCAGTTTCCGGAGTTTATGAAGCGCAAGCTGAGCCGCGAGTACATCGTGCCCAATGCGATGGAGGTGCTCTATAGCCTCCACTATGACCAGACGGCATACAATGCCGAGCGCCCGCTGATAGAGGCTATGATCAGTGAGGGCAAGAAGTTCTACTTTATGGAGTGTATGATGCCCGATGCGCCGGACAGCCTGCTGATAGGCTATACCGCTGAGCAGGCAGACTGGTGCCGCAAGAGTGAGGGCTCTATCTGGAAATACTTCAATGAAAAGGACCTGCTCTACAAGGTGAACTATATGGAGCAGAAGCGCTATACCTCTGATGGCCCCACTACTGCCGGTATGCCGCCGGAGTCTCCGGGCCGTGTAGGTAGCTGGGTAGGCTGGCAGATCGTACGCCGCTTTATGAAAAACAACCGCGGCAAAGTATCTCTGGAGGAACTCATGACCAAATACAGCGCCAAGCAGATACTGGCTGAGGCAGACTACAAACCAAAATAGCAGAACCGGGAAACAGTGAATAGCAGCGAAGCGGCAAACAAAGGAGAGAAGAACAGTAGCAAGGCGGGGCGCGCCTTCAACTCTGCCATGGCATTTGTCATAGCCTATGCGGGTATCCTCTCACTGCTCTGCGTGTCTACCGCGCTGGTAGGTCGCATATTTGGCTTTGATCCGCAGATATATTTCTATGGCATCAAGTTTACGCTGGGCCGTCACCGCTGGACCACTGCCAATGCCTTCTGGATATGGAGCTCGGGTACGATCATCATCACGCTCATAGGCGTGCTGTGCTCACGGCTGTACGGCTATCTCAGGGAGCGGCTCCTGCTGCTCAACCTGGTCTTGCTCTGGGGCAGTATCATAGCCTACTCTGTAGCGGCAGCGCAGACCCTGCTCCCTCTGCTCTCAGGTTATGATGAGACCTCGCCTTTCTATACCAATCTGGCTATTGCTTTCAACTTTGCAGATGTACCGGTCTGGGCGCTCTACATCATCTGCGTCATAGCTTTCCTGCTGTTGCTGGCAGGTACATCGGGTGCGGCCCGATCCTTCTTGTCCTTTGCATATTCTTTCTCCAAAGTAAACAGGCGGAGCCGCCGGCGCAAGTATTATATAGAGACTGTGCTGCTGCCATACCTGCTCGGAGCAGCTATCGTCTTCCTTTTCTTTCGCCAGACCTATCAGTTTTACAATTTCAATGCTCAAAATCTGCTCTATCTGTCAGTCATCGCTGTCGTATTGCTGCTGGCCCTGCTGCTGGCGGCAGTGAGTGAGATCAGTCAGGATGAGGTACTGCGATACAAAAACCTGCAGCAGATCAACGCTGCCCTCTTTGTGGTCATGATGGTGCTCTTCATGCTATTGGTTGTGGGCTATCAAGGGTTTTATCTTCCCTTCTGAGCTGCATCATACGGAGATAGGGTTTAGACACCGGCCGGACATGCAGACTATCTTATATACTTCAGCTTTTACAGTGCAGGTGCGAGAGAGAGGCGCCACTGTGTGGCCTGGCTATCGGAGCGCTGCCGGCATGGGCTGACATAAAAAAAGGACCCCGGAGGGTCCTTATATCGTTATTATTTTCAGGCTTATTGCTGACCGTTGCCCAGAGGGTTTGGTTCGCTCTTGTCCGGCTCCTGAGGCCCGCCGGCAGGGCTGTCACCTTTACCTTTCTTTGCTGGCTTGCTGGATGGCGGCGGCAGCTGCGTGCCTCCAGGTGTAGGGGTCACATTGTCTGCCGGGGTTTCGTCTATTGCTTTTTTGTTCCCGCCCTTATTAAACTCAAATGTCAGCGAGAAGCTGAAGGTATTGTCCAGCGGGTTGCGCTGATTGGAGGTCGGTACCAGGTACGACATGTGCAGCGTAGCCACGTTATACTTGATAGTAGCACCTACGGTCAGGAACTTACGGTTGCCCTTGGTAGGGTGCTCATAGAAGTAGCCCATACGCAGGCCAAACATCTTCTTGTAGAAGTACTCTGCACCTACACCCATTGATATGGAGTGCAACTCCTCCAGGGCACCGCCCGGAGCATCGTAGAAAGATGAGACAACGCCTGAGATCACACCCTGGTTTTTGTAGGCGGTGCTCGGTTTATTAGTACCACTGGCAGTGTCATAGACATATTGCGGTGTAGGTACGAGCAGCTTATTGACATCCAGGTATGCACCTACTGTATGCTTGTCCTCGCGGTCCAGGTGTACCTTATAGCCGAAGCCGATACCGAGGTTGGCCGGCAGGAAGTCCTTCACCACATTAGAGGTATAAGACATCTTGCTACCCAGATTGGTGATGGCCAGGCCCCAGAGCAGCTCATGGCTGATGTTGCCACCCTTCTTGTTTTCAAAGTGCTTATCCACCATCACTGTGATATCGGCTGCACCGGCTATACCGGGTTTATTGCCGGGTATCACAGTGCCCGCATTAGGGGCGATATTGGAGTAGATGAATCGCAGTGTAGCGCCTACAGCTGCTATATCACCAAAACGGCGTGAGTAGCCGGCGTCTACAAAGAGTTCATTTGGGTGTACCTGTATGGTATTATTGCCGCTCTCATCAGTATACTGTATCTGACCCAGGGAGAAATAACGGAGGGACATGTGTACTGTCTGCACCTTCTTGATCCTGTAGTAGCCGGTCAGATTGGCCAGGTAGATATCGCCCACCAGTGATTTGAGCCATGGAGTGAAAGAGAGGCCCACACCAAAGTCCTTGTCTATAAATGCCATCTTGGCACCGTTTAGCTGGGCGCCATTGGCATCGGGGCTGATAGCTATACCTACATCACCCATACCGCCTGATCTGGTATCACCTACTATGCGCAGAAATGGCACAGCCGTAGTGATCGTATTCACCTTATTTGCCAGCTCTGCGCGGGTCACTGTACTCTGCGCAAAGGCACATACACTACCCAGTACCGACACCACCACCAGAAGGTATTTCTTTCCGTTAAACTGCATTTGTTGTTCTTATTATGATCAAATACTTAGAGGTAGATATGCTTCATGCATTGAATATGGTGGACGGCAAATCTAACCTTTTGGGCCTTCTTTGCCAAGTTATACCTTGCTTTTATTGTAAGGTACAAATGTGCTGTACCTGAGCTATATACGCCATCCGGGCGGTAAAAGGTTCTATCTGAGCACTACCAGTTTCTGAAACTGGTCAGCTGTATTGCCTTGCTGATCCTTCACGTGTATTTTATAGATATATACCCCTTTGCCTATCTTATCACCATAGTCGTCCAGGCCATCCCAGTGCAGGTCGTCTATCCTGTAGCCGGTGGCTACTACATCCTCCTGTATCGTCTTTACTATATGTCCGGATACCGAGTATATCTGCACCTGTACCTTTAGCTCCTGCCCGGGCCGGTTGTGCTCAAACATAAACTCGGTGTGGGTGGTGAAGGGATTAGGATAGTTGTAGACATGTTTCAGCGCCAGTTTGGCAGAAGCCTCTACTATAAATTCGGTATTGTCCTCAGCAGAGTTATTGAGGATATCCCAGGCCTTTACCTTCAGGGTGTGCGGCCCGTCGGTCAGGCTGGAGAAGGGGTAGCTCACCGAGCCACGGCGGAAGTTATTCAGCGCGGTCTGGTAGTAGTCATTCAGCACGATAGGGTTTTTGCTGTCCGCATCCAGCACGGCGGTCAGGTCGTGGCCCAGGCCATTGCCCGTAGTATTGATGCCGCTGGTATCCCAGAGCTCGGCCAGCAGTTTGGGGTTGGGGTCTGTGATACCGCCGTAGACAAACTTTTCATCATTCATGTACAGCTTGATCTTGGGCCCATCCTTGTCGGCCAGGGTCGTATCTGCCGAGCCGCCTATCACGATATCGTTCTGGTAGCCATTAGCATCCGTCGTATTGTTGGTAGCATAGTAGCTGATGCGTCCATCGCCTATGGCATAGTTGATATCCTTAGGTACGATAAAGGAGAAACTGAATGCCCCATTCACTACGCTGCACTGCCCCTTGAAGATGCTATTCTTGTATGTATTAAACACTCTCAGTGGATAAGAGGGGTCATTTTGCAGCGTTTTGAATGTCGTCAGCTTGTCAAATACGAGCGGGAAGCAGGTGCCATTGAAGGAAGTCATCCTGTTATTGCTGGCATCGCGTACCTCGCCGGATATGGTCACGTATTTCAGCGCCTTCAGCGTATCGTGCGGCTGGCCCACCGGCGTATTGTCTATGGCCGTGGTTACTACATTGTACTCGGGGTAGTCGAGTGTTACAGCCGGGTCTCCCAGCATGACAAACTCCCGCGTATTGATGACATATGACAAGTTCGGATTATTATGGATCACTATATTTTTTGTCTCCATCATGGCCTCACCCACTGTAGGCCTGCGGCCGTGGTAGAGGGTAAACAGGAAAGGGAATATCGCTTCCTGCAATTTGCTGTTTGGGTCCTGATACACCGGGCGTACAGTAGTGACCATGGCTATAGCGCCACCCTGTGCATTGGTCATGAGGTACTCGCCGGCGGTCTTCTTGGTCGGATCGTCAAAGCGGCTGAAGTCGCAGGTAGCAGTGACAAACAGTGGTAGCTTCTCTTTGTTTTGCAGGTTCTGGATGTCGCTCATGTTGAATATGCGGGCATTGGCCCAGTTATTTACCCCACCGTGGCCTGTATAGCTGATGGCCAGGGTACCGGTATTGATCCTGTTGAGGATAGCAGTATTGACATCCGGGAAGCGGAAACCACCCGGCGTAGAGATACGCTGGTATGCATCGCAGATGATCTTGTCTACATTGTACGCAGGATAGTTGAGGCGTATGATCTCACCTAGTTTATCTGCCTCTATTTCAAAATCTACTACGCCTTCCCATGGCTCGTCACCTACGAATGACACTACATTCCTCCACGAGGCCAGCGCACTGGGAGACTTGTACAGTTTGATCTTGTTGACCATATCCTGCGCTTCACCCTCATCTGCGGCAGGTATGCGGCCTATAGAGATATCCAGCATCTGCGTCCAGTCATTCATATCGCCGCCCTCTGTAGGGTCCAGACAGCCAAAGTAGTCGTCTGTCACGTAGGAGCTGAGTATATTGTCAGTCTCCAGGCTCTGATAGGTCGGAAACTGATTGTTATTGTCCGGTGTGCGATCCTTGGGGTCAAAGGACCCGTCGCCCATCAGCAGGAGGTATTGTGGCAGTTTGGTAGAGTCGCTGCCGGCTTTTTCGTAGACCATGCGCACAAAGTCACGTATGGCAGAGATATCATGCCTGCCGCTGCCAAATTCATTGTAGACCTGCATGAGCGGTACCACTTTCACTGATAGATGGTCATTCTGGCTATGCCATGCAGCCAGGTCATTGGAGGCACCGAGGAGGTCATCAGGACTGATGATGATCATGGCCGGCTGGCCTATGGCGTGGAGGTTCTGATTGCCCACCGGGTACAAAGGCGCCGGGTTGGCAAAGTTGCCATTGACATCTATCGCAGCAAATTCGCGAAGCGAAGGCGTATTGGCTACGTAGGTGCCGCCACTGCCTGCTATATCCTGTATGGCGCTGATATCTGTCACATCCCACACATGCATGCCACTGGTCGCATTGCCTATGGCAAAGGCGGTGGGGCTGCTGCCCGCAGAGGCTATACTGCGGAAGTCCATGTAGTCGCCCGTGAAGGTCAGGCTGCGCTGGGCATTCAGTGTCACGTTATAGATATAACCGAATGAATTTCCGTTACCATCAGGATTGACGAAAGTGTAAGTCAGGTCTACATTGGATGAAGACGGAGTAAAAGATCCCGTGACGGGTGTAGAGAAGACATCGTTATTGCCATCGGCCAGATAGGCGTTAGGGTACGACGTGGTAGTATTGATGCCGCCTATGCTGTGCGTGAGTACAGTCTGGCCTCCCGAGGTCACTCTGATGGTAGATGCATATGACGATGCAGCAGCTGTATTGGAGTAGATCTTGACCGGAGTTGACATTACGAGGTTGGGCATGCTGAAGCTCACCGTGACAGTAGGGCTGAGCGTGCTCATGCGGTCGCCCATCCAGAGTTTACCGGTATTGAGCAGGTTATACTTGTCTGACTGATGCGCTACACGCTCGTCAAACTGGCTAATGGTCTGCACCGGCGATCCGGATACAGACGCCGTGGTGATCCTTTTGCCGGTACCCTTGTCCGGCGTGATGAAATAATAACTACTGTCTGCGTACAGGTTTTTGGTATAGGCATACCGGTGCTGCGCGGTATCATAGCTCCAGCTATCAGGCCCCTGAGCATAAAAGAGGATATAGTCACCCTGGTCTACTTTGTTGTTGCCATTATTGTCTGCTATGTAGGTAGGGTTCTCCTGTATATCGTCAGGCCTGTCGGTAGCATTGAGCGTGGGCACCATGCCCCCGCCATTGCCGAATACTGCGAGGGAGGAGAAGCTGGTATTGGCCAGGTCAAAGCCGCATTTATTTTTCAGGAAATCGTAGTCCAGTTTATATACACCTGTGGAGGTCACAGCTACTTTGTACCATGTACCTGAGCTGAGTACAGAATTGCTGGCATAGGCCTGCGTCCGTTTGAGTTGCGGTTTGGGGGTCACAGCCAGGTTGATCTTAAATTTTGTGAGCTTCTCTACTTTGCCTGTCACCATGTTTTTGCGGAGCGGCACAAAGGAGATCCGGGCGTAGGTTCTTTTTTTGAAGATGCCGGTACCTGCGCTGATCGTGACGGCAGTGGGTATGTTGTCTGGCTTTACATCAGGATTGGTCACCGCCTCATAGACCTCATCAGATAGGGTAGCAGTCACGGTGCCGGGTGTAGCGAGGGCTATGTTAGTGCCATATACAGGGAGGAAGTTATTGCTCTCAGATCCACCACCACCCACAAAATAAGGCATGGTCACTTTGGCACCTTTGCTGGTAGTGTATGTCCTATAGGTCGTGTCCCACTGTATGGTGCGGTCTGAGCTCTGGGCGGCTGCCTTTATTTGCAGTATTATTGCTGCAGACAGGAGTACTATATGGATTCGGGATAACATTTTGGTACGTTTGTCGTTTGTCATTTGTATTTTCGGTCCGCTAAAAACGACGTGCCTGTTTTTTTATTATGATCATTTCTAAAATCAAAAATTTTTTCTGCGGACAGGCGCAATTTATCTCATTTTTCCTGATTCTGACGGGTATATCTCTATATACTGACGGACAGGCAGTAGAAATGTCTCAGTACTGGTCTGCCCCGCTGCATATCAATCCTGCACTGGCCGGTATCTCCTATGGTCCGCGCGCATCCGTGAGCTACCGCAATCAGTGGCCCAGCCTGGGCGATGGTTTCAATGGTGGATTTGTGACCTATATGGCCGGCGTAGATGGCTATATACAAAAGGCCCACAGCGGTATAGGCCTGCTCTATACGGGAGACTATATAGCCAATGGCATCCTGGCCAGCAATAAACTGACGCTTTCATACGCCTTTCAAATCAAGCTGTCCAAAAAGGCGGGAATGCGTATCGGCCTGGAGGGTTCCTTTATCCAGCAGCATGTCAAGTGGGACCAGCTCCAGTTTTATGACATGATCAATCCATACACCGGCTTTACCGATGCTAATCTAAACCAGAACCCGACCAATGAAGTGATACCTAACAACCTGAGTACCATACACGGTGACGTCGGTGCAGGCATCCTTTTCTTCTCAGACAAGATCTATGGTGGTTTTGCCATCCGCAACCTGCTGCAGCCCAACCAATCTTTCTATAGCGGGAGCAGCGGCGGGGCGCCATTCCGCATGGTAGCACATATGGGATCTAATTTTGATATCAAGCACCGGCGCAACTACAAGTACAATATTTTCGTATCACCTAACGTTCTAGTAGCAAATCAGGGCAATGATATCCAGTTCAATGCCGGTCTGATGGCCGGTGTGAGCCTGGTGTACTTTGGGAGCTGGTTCCGGTACGCCTTTCGCAACCCTGACGCGCTGATACTGGTAGTGGGCATCAAAAAGGGCAAGTTCCGCTTTGGCTACAGCTATGATATCACGGTATCACGGCTCACGGGCCGGACGGGGGGCAGCCACGAGCTTTCGCTCGTTTTCAACTGGTCCGGGAATGACGATAATTCGCTCCATCCCAAGGTCAATAAAAACTACATTGAGTGCCCTGAAATTTTAAAATTTTAATTGTTCAGAATTTTTTTATTTTAGCAAACTCTTAAACATTAACTCTGAAAAATCAGCGATGAGAATCAATTTCACAAAATTTTGTGCATTGGCCGCCCTGCCTGTTATGTTTGGCGTGGCATCATGCAGCAAGCCGACCTCATCCGTGACGGGCTGGGAGTACAATAACTCCAAGAACGGCGGATTTGAGGTGAGGGACTACAAGGGTCAGGAGACAGGTCCTGGTCTGGTGTATGTACAGGGTGGTACATTTGTGATGGGTAATACCGAAACAGATGTGCTATTTGAGTATCATGCCACACCACGCCGTGCCACTGTCAGCTCGTACTATCTGGACGAGACCGAGGTAGCCAACGTGCACTACAGGGAGTATATCTACTGGATGAACCGTGTATTCGGCACTGATTTCCCTGAGGTAGTGAAGAAGGCAATGCCGGACACGCTGGTATGGAGAGATGAGCTGGCCTACAATGAGCCATACGTAGAGTACTACTTCCGCCACCCGGCGTACAACTACTACCCGGTAGTAGGCGTATCCTGGCTGCAGGCTACGGACTTTGCCCGCTGGAGGACAGACCGTGTGAATGAGCGTATCCTCATCACCCGCGGGGTGCTGGCCGAGAATCCATCTCAGGTAGGTAATGACAATTTTAACACAGAAGCATATCTCCTGGGCCAGTATGAAGGTTCTGCCGGCAAGCGCCCTATCAAGGACCTCAATCCAAACGGCAACGGTACCCGTAAGGCTACCTTTGAAGATGGTATCATGCTGCCTGCCTACCGCCTCCCTACTGAGGCAGAGTGGGAGTACGCAGCCCTCGCCCTCATAGGCAACCAGCCTGCAGCAGGCGAAGAGCGCGTGACTGACCGCCGTATCTATCCATGGAATGGTACCTCTACCCGCTATCCTAAGGCCGGTATGTGGCAGGGTACTTTCCTCGCTAACTTCAAGCGTGGACGTGGTGACAACATGGGTGTATCCGGCAAGCTGAACGATAACGCTGATATCACAGCTCCAGTGAAGTCATATATGCCAAACGACTTTGGCCTGTATAACATGGCTGGCAACGTGAATGAGTGGGTACTGGACGTATACCGCCCTATGACCTCAGTAGATGGTAATGATTTCCGTACTTATCGTGGTAACGAATTCCAGACCAAGGTGGTAGATGCAGAAGGCAAGCCTGTAGAAAAGGATAGCCTCGGTCGTATACAGTACCGCCTCGTGACCAAGGAAGAAGCAGCTAACCGCCGCAACTACCGCACCGGTGATGTGAGGAACTATGTAGACGGTGATGAAGTATCTCAGGTAGACTACAAGTTTGGCCAGTCATCTCTGATCAACGATGAGTCCCGCGTATACAAAGGCGGCTCATGGAAGGACCGCGCATACTACCTCTCACCAGGTACACGCCGCTACCTCGATCAGGCACTGGCTACTGATGATATCGGCTTCCGCTGCGCTATGGACCGCGTAGGCTCTCCATCCGGCAATAAGCAGAAGGGTGGCAACAACTTCAAAGAAAAGGGCAAGAGGAAATTCCCTAAGGGCACCTGATCATAAAACACTAAAAACCCCGGCTATCACCGGGGTTTTTTATTTTTACATACTATGATGACGATAGCAGATCTCCACCGGCTATACCTGGCCTCCGCCGGCATCACTACAGATACCCGGACTATCCAGCCCGGTTCTATCTTTTTTGCCCTGCGGGGGGATAAGTTCAACGCCAATTTTTTCGCCAAAGAAGCCCTGGCCAAGGGCGCCGGCTATGCAGTAGTAGATGAGCTGCAGTCTGAGGCAGACAGGGGCAATCCGCACCTGATACTGGTAGAAGACACGCTCAAGACCCTGCAGGACCTCTCCGGGTACCACAGGAGCAAGCTGGAGTGCCCTGTGCTGGCCATCACCGGCTCCAATGGCAAAACCACTACCAAGGAGCTCGTAGCCGCAGTACTCTCCAAGAAGTATAAGGCAGTAGCCACAAAGGGCAATCTCAATAACCATATAGGCGTGCCGCTCACGCTGCTCAGTACGCCGCTAGATACGGAGTTTCTGATCGTGGAGATGGGAGCCAATCACCAGCGGGAGATAGCCGGCTACTGTATCTACGCTGATCCTGACTATGGCCTGATCACCAATGTAGGCAAGGCGCATCTGGAGGGCTTTGGCGGAGAGGAGGGAGTGCTGAAGGGTAAAACTGAGCTTTACGCACATATAGGCAGGAAGGGCGGCAAGCTGTTCGTCAACTCCGGCAGCGCAAAACTGACCGAGCGTGCGCAGCTACTGGCCAGTGCGGACAGGCTGATATACTACGGCCAAAAAGCAGGCGACTATTGCTGTGGCGTACCTGTACAGTCAGGAGAGTTTCTCTCTGTGGACCTCTCTGATGGTACGCATATACACACGCAGCTGGTAGGGCAGTATAACTTTGACAACGTGATGGCCGCGGTATGCATAGGCCGCTATTTTGGTGTAAATATGGCCGATATCAGGCATGCTATCGAGTCATATATACCATCCAATAACCGCTCGCAGAAGGTAACTGCAGGTACCAATACTATCCTGCTGGATGCCTACAACGCTAATCCCTCCAGCATGACCGAGGCGCTCCGCAACTTTGCCGCGCTGGATGCGCCGCACAAGATCACGATACTGGGCGAAATGATGGAGCTGGGTGAATACAGTGAAATAGAACACCTCAAGATCATCGATATCGTGCAGGGCATGGACCTCGATCAGCGCATCTTTGTAGGAGATGGCTTTCATATGCTGAAGGGGGCCAAGGATCTCTTATACTTTGAGCATACAGATGCGCTGCAAGAGTGGTACAAAGCCCAGCACTTTGAAAACACTACGCAGCTGATAAAGGGCTCACGCAAGAATGGCCTGGAGCGGCTGCTACAGTAAGTGTTTAGCTGGTCTTCCTCTTATTATTCTCCCACTGCCAGGCAGTACGCAGCATAGTGTCCAGGTCGCGGGCGGCGGTCCAGCCTAGTTTGTTTTTGGCCTTTTCATTATTGGCATAGATAGCTACCACATCACCTGCGCGGCGGGGTTGTAGTTTATAGTTGAGCTTCAGCCCCGATACGCGCTCAAATGCATGTATCACCTCCAGCACAGTCACTCCATTGCCGGTGCCCAGGTTGTAGATATCATATTTTGGTGCATCTGCATCTCTATCCAGCTGCTGTATAGCCAGCGTATGTGCATGGGCTATATCCATCACGTGTATATAGTCGCGCACGCAGGTGCCATCGCGTGTGGGATAGTCACTGCCAAACACATCAAAGTGATCATATTGGCCCAGTGCAGTGCCAGTCACCCGCGGTATAATATTAAATACGACACCATCTTTAGGATTCTCGCCGATCAGGGCAGACTCATGTGCACCTACAGGATTGAAGTAGCGGAGTACCACATACTTCATATCAGCCACCTTAGCGTGGTCTTCTATGATCTTCTCACTGATCTGCTTGGTGCGTGCATACGGACTCTCTGCCTCCTGCAGCGGCGTCATCTCTGTCACCGGTAGCTCGGAGGCATTACCATACACGGAGCAGGACGAAGAGAATACAAACTGCCGCACGCCTCGCTGCTGAGCTATGTCCAGCAGTATGACCAGCGACTCCAGGTTATTGTGATAGTACATGAGCGGATACTGTACAGACTCGGGTACTGATTTCAGTGCAGCGAAATGAATGATGCCGCTGATGTCTTTTTCTTTATCGAAGATGGCCTCTACTGCCGGGCGGTCACAGAGGTCGGCATCATGGTTAGTGACTTTTCTACCGGTCACCTTTTGTATATTCTCCAGTGCTGATGGCAGCGACCTTTTGAAGTCATCTATCGATACCACCTCGTAGCCATGATCCAGCAGGTCTATGATGGTATGAGATCCTATATATCCGGCACCGCCGGTCACCAGTATTTTGCTCATAAGATGGGTTTGGTCAGATGAATCCTGTGCCGAAATCTATACCAGAAATCCGGCATTTTTTAGCCCGCAGGAGATAATGTGTTTTAGCTGCGATTAAAACGCGTTAGTTCGCGGTAAAAATTGATTTTAGGTAAAAGCTAACTTTTTTGGGGTGTACCTCACTATTTTAAGGGGATTATATTCAGGCTTTTAGCCCAACTTTATGAAAAGTCATTACCTTTGTCTTTCGTATTAAGGCCATACTCAATGGCCTATAAATCAGATGGATAGTATTTAGCGAATATTTGTATTCCTGCGATTTATATACTTGATACAGTGAGCTTAAAAGCTAACTTTACAAATCGACACCCAGAGAGCATTAAATATACTTTTAAAACAAAAACATGAGAAAAGCAGACATCGTAACAAGGGTTTCAGAACTCACAGGAGTCGCCAAAGTGGACGTATTGGTCTCTCTTGAAGCATTCTTTAAGGAGATAAAGAATTCACTGAAAGCCGGCGAAAATGTTTATGTGCGCGGCTTTGGCAGTTTCATTGTCAAGAAGCGCGCAAAGAAGATCGGTAGGAACATCAAGAAGGGCGTAGCCATAGAGATACCGGAGCATTATATCCCGGCATTCAAGCCAGCCAAGACTTTCGTAGAGTCAGTCAAGAAGGCCCGCGTAGCTACAGCAGCCAAAAAATAATTTTTGATACAGGTCATTTAAGATTAGGTTTGCAGTCCTCCCGGCTCCAGACCTTTTTTTTGCCCTGCCGGCAGCACTTTTTCAGATGAAGCTCAAGACTACTCAATGGATCGCTATCGCTGCCAGTATCGTACTGGTGGTGGTCATTTACCTCTTTGCAGACAATACAAAACCCCTGGTACGGGCAGAGGCACCTATGGCTGCGCGTGACAAGGGTGCCCAAAAGAGTGACGAGGGAGCGGGGCCTGCCTTTGACTGGGAGGGCTATATGAAGAAGGTGACCTCTGGTATCACCAGTCAGGACAGCCTGAAACTGGTGCAGGGATGGGAGAATGGCCACACAGAGGCGGACATGAGATCTCTGGTGCAGTTTTACCACGGCAGGGGAGAGTCTGTGGCTGAGGCATACTATACGGAGGAGCTGGGCCAGATGAAGCATAGCAGCGAGGTGCTGGTGCGTGCCGGAGACCTCTATGCGGCTACAGCCGGCATCAGCAATGAGGACGATATGCACCAATACCTGCTGGCAAAATCTGTGGAGAGCTACAAGGCCGCCACAGATCTGGACAGCTCTGCACCCACCCGCCTGAAGCTGGCCAGCGCCTACATGGATCAGGGTACAGCCCCTATGCAGGGTGTCAGTATCCTGCTGGATGTGGTCAATAAGGACCCCAATAACGCTGACGCTCAGTTCCTTCTGGGCAAGTTTGGCATAGTTTCACGTCAATTTGATAAAGCTATTGTAAGATTGGAAAAAGTTGTATCTTTGCGACCCCAAAATTATGATGCGGTTTTCCTCCTGGCTGTGGCCTATAGCGGCAAGGGAGACAACCAGAAAGCAGCAGCACTTTTGGACAAATGCGCTGCGATGGTAGACAAACCTGAGCTGAAGCAGAAGATCAAAGAATATAAAGAGAGCCTCGGAAAGGGCCAGTAAAATATTTATTATCAACCAAAAAATTACTCAACATGCCTTGCGGTAAGAAAAGAAAGAGACATAAGATAGCGACTCACAAGCGCAAAAAGCGCCTGAGGAAAAACAGGCATAAGAAGAAGTAATATACCATAGCGCCGGTCCCGCCGGCGCCTATGGATATGTATAGATGCAGAAGCGCAAGAAAACCTTGCGCTTTTGTGTCTTAATTTATCCTTCCATTTTATCCCTTTGCTAAATCTTATAGGTCTTGAATAAGGAGCTGATCATCAATGCTACACCAGCCGGTGTAGAGGTAGCCCTGCTCGAAGATAGAAAGCTGGTAGAGCTCCATCAGGAGAAACCCGGCAACCAGTTTCATGTGGGTGATATCTATCTCGGGCGGATCAGGAAGATCATGCCCGGACTCAATGCCGCCTTCATAGATGTAGGGCATGAGAAGGACGCCTTCCTGCACTATACTGACCTCAGCCCTGAGTTTCGTACACTGGCCAAATATACAGGCCAGGCTATAGCGGGCCACTCTGACGGCACGCTAAACGATATAGAGATACTCCCCGAGATCAATAAATCCGGCAATGTACGCGAGGTACTGCAAGGCAAAAACAATATCCTCGTACAGATACTCAAAGAGCCTATCTCTACCAAAGGCCCGCGCCTGACCTGCGAGATCACACTCGCCGGCAGGTACCTGGTGCTTTCTCCCTTTACCAATTCTGTAGGCGTGAGCCGCAAGATAGACTCGGCAGATGAGCGCAAGCGCCTGAAGGTGCTGGTGGAAAGCCTGAAGCCGAAGAACTTTGGTGTGATAGTACGTACCGTGGCTGAGGGCAAGGACTCCAAGACACTACATGAGGACCTGCTCATGCTGGAGGCCCGCTGGAAGGAAATGAGCAATAACCTCCGTGGCGCCAATCCTGTGAAAAAAGTACTCTCCGAGCTGGACAAGACCTCCGGTATCCTGCGTGATATCCTCAGCCCTGAGTTTAACAGGGTGATCACCAATAATCCTGCTATAGCACGTGAACTGGAGAGTTTCGTAGAGCGGATATCACCCGATAAGAAGAACATCGTATCTACCTATACCGGCAAGACGCCGATCTTTGACAATTTTGGTATCACCAAGCAGATCAAGGCATCTTTTGGCAAGCAGGTAAATACCGGCAACGGTGTCTATGTGATCATAGAAAAGACCGAAGCCTGCCACGTGATAGATGTCAACTCCGGCCACCGCGTCAGCGTAGAGGGCAATCAGGAGACGAATGCCCTGCAGGTAAACATAGAAGCCGCAGAGGAGATCTGCCGCCAGATGCGCCTGCGCGACCTGGGGGGTATTATTATCATAGACTTCATAGACATGAAGAGCCCTGATAATAAAAAGATACTCTATGACAAGATGAAGGGCTTCATGGACAATGACAAGGCTACGCATACTATCCTGCCGCTGTCAAAGTTTAATATCATGCAGGTGACACGTGAGCGTGTGCGCCCGGAGGTCAATATCGTGACCACTGAGGAATGCCCTACCTGCGGTGGTACCGGCACCATTGGCTCCTCTCTGCTGCTCATAGATGAGATACAGAATGACCTGGACCACCTCCTCAACACACACCGCTCGCTGAAGCTATATGTGCACCCTATCATAGCGGCTTACTTTACCAAGGGATTCCCGTCACTGCGGATGAAGTGGTTCTTCAAGTATAAGCGCTATATCAGGATCCATACCAATGAGAACTTCCCGATCACTGAGTACAAGTTCTTTGATGAGCATGACGAAGAAATCAAGATCGACTAGCTTTTTTGAGGTTTCTTTCTATCCAGATATTATAGTGAAACATGCCCTGTATCCGGGCTTCTTCGGGTATCTGGCGCAGGTCAGTGAGTTTACCTCTTAGTTCTTCAAATGCTGCGCGCACCTCTCCGGGATATGCCTTCTTCCATACGTTGCTGAGGAAGTTGAGCATCAGCTTTTCTGTTTGCAGAGGGGTACGTACAGACTTGATGAACTTTGTAATAGAGATAGCGTGCGACTGTGCTACGGTATAGTTTCCCAGCAGGCAGTGGATGGCTGCCACATATATCCTGCAGGCTATCTGTGCGTCTATCATGCTGCCCTTCTCGACTTTCTCTATCACTACACCAAACCAATCCAGGCTATCACTATAATCCTCAGTGGCAAATGCCAGCCGTGCAGCAAAGTAGTAGGGCATCAGCTGACTGATAGGTATGAGGTCCTTCTCCGGATGAGGCGCCTTTTTGAACAGGGATAATATTTTTTGTGCTTCGGCTTTTGACTTATTACCCGTCGGATATTGTATCAGGCAGATACTGAGCATAGACTCGATGTAGTGAGCATCAAAGGTTTTATCCAGAAAGGCCTTATCCAGCGGAAGGGAATGATAGGTACGAGTCCGTATCCTTTTTAGAAACGCTTCAGCTTCATCGGGCCGACGAGCTCCGACGGCATAGTTAAATACATTCATCACCGCAGCCAGGTAGTCATGCTCAGTGACACGGGTCTCGCGCGGATGCTTCTCAAAAATGGCCAGTACTCGTTTTTTGTGCTGCAGCGCCAGGTCACGCTCTCCGATCAGCGCATAGATAGTGGATATCAGGTCTGCCTGCAGCATCTGAAAGAGCGGCTGTGAAAACACACGCTGCAGTACATCGCTCTGCAGCTCATCTTTCAGTTGTTGTTTCGCAGCGGGTTGCAGGGCCTGTATGGAGGTATTCCAGATGCGTGCCAGGCGAGTCTGCATATCTTGAAGCACCAGCAGGTCGCGGATATCATCCAGCACTACGCGTATGGCAGCAGTATAGCCATCGTGCGCTTCAAATTTTTTATTGCCATCTGTCTGGTCAAACCAGGTGATGCGCATCAGTTTCTGATACAGTGCTATCGCAGCGGGATAGTCGGAGTGTTGATGAGCGACTTTCATCGCCTTAGCCGCCACATCGCGGGCCATATCGTAGGCCCCCTTTTGGTATAGTACATCTACATTGCTGATGATATTGGAGGTAGCTATATCCGGTATCTGCTCGTGATAGTCGCGCAGGGCACGCAGCAGTACTTCCTGCAGGTAGTCTTTCTCGTGTGCCAGGTTGGCTTTGGTCTTGCCTAGCTTTTTGCAAAGGCGTTCTGCATTGTAGGTTTCCTCTTTCTGCAGGAGTTCGTACAGCTTTACAAAGTTTTGGCTGCTTTTATTCCGCGTCGTATATTCTTTGAAAAACTTCTTCTCTGCCGGCGTCAGCCTGTGGATGAGATCTACCAGTTGGTCTTGCTTTCTCATATCGGGAGTGCTATATGATAAATGGAACGTTGCTCTAAGTCAGCGATGTACGAGCCTCAGGCATACGACTGCTAAGCTAGCTTATTCTGCTTACCGCTTTTATACTCTTTGTACACCTCGCGTACCATGCCATCTGAGAGGCCGATCTTGGGTACGTAGATCTTGGTAGCTTTTACAAATTTCATCAGCGTGAGAAATATCTCACCGGCAGGCACGATCACATCTGCACGGTCAGGGTTGAGGTCAAAGAGTTTCATCCGGTCATCTACAGAGTAGCGTTTCAGGTTGGTGACCATATCCTGCAGGGTATCTATGCTCAGCGGTTTGCCTTGTTTGACTTCTGCCATCTTGAAGAGGCGGTTGATATTGCCTCCTGAGCCGACCAGGGCAAAGGACCTGATGTCCTTTGTCTCTTTCCTGACCCAGTCTTTCAGTTCCTTCCAGTGGTCTTTGCTCACCTTGTCACTCAGCACGCGGATGGTACCGATATCAAAAGAGCGCGCAGCTACAGCCTTGCCCTTGATGAAGATCGTGATCTCTGTGCTGCCGCCGCCTACGTCTACAAAGAGGCAGTCATGCCCGATATTGGAGGCGATGAAGTGCTGGCTATTGAAGATCATGCTCGCTTCACTATTGCCGGATATGATCTCGATCTTGATACCGGCTTCTTTCTCTATGCGCTTGACTATCTCCGCCCCGTTGCTGGCCTCACGCATGGCCGAGGTAGCGCAGCCCTTGTAGTGTATCACGTCGTTCACCTTCATGATATACTTGTAGCCTATCATCGCCTCTACCAGCTTTTTGACCGTAGCCTCCGGTATGCGGTGACTCTTGAATGCATCTGCCCCGAGGCGTACCGGCACGCGTATCAGGCTGTTCTTTTTGAACATCGGCTCGGTGCCTTTGGTCTCTATCACGTGTTCTATCAGCAGTCGCACAGAGTTTGACCCGATATCTATAGCGGCAAATTTCTTGATCTCCATTTCAGCTGTTTGGCTAAAGGTTGAATTTAGTCCACAGACGTTTCCTAAGCCTTGATAAATTATCAACCGAATGTTAGATGACCCAGAGGCGCCGGAGGCGCTTACTTCTTCTTCAGGTACTGATAGATCTTGTCCTGGCAGCGCACACGGATAGCAGAGCCAGTGTGGCGGTAGGTATTGTCCTGGGCTGCATTGATCACGCGGGCCTTTACATTGTCGCTCCATTGGATATTGAGGATATCCAGCAGTTCCTGTTGTAGCTTCTTATCCAGTATAGGGGTAGAGATCTCTATCCGCGAGTCTAGATTGCGGGTCATCCAGTCTGCCGAGGAGATATAGTACAGCGGCTCACCGCCATTCTCAAAGATAAAGATGCGCGAGTGCTCCAGGTAGCGGTCTACGATGCTGATCACCTCTATATTTTCACTCATGCCCGGCACTCCCGGTATCAGCCCGCAGATGCCACGCACGATGATCTTTATCTTCACGCCATGATTGCTGGCATCATATAGCTTGGTGATCATCTCCTCATCTATGAGGCTATTCATCTTAATGAAGATGCCTGACTTCTTTTTATGCTTTGCATTATAGATCTCATCATCTATCAGCTGTATAAACTTCTTGCGGGTACGGAGCGGAGAGGGGATCAGGTACTTGTACTGGCGCACTATATAGTTGCGGTCAAAGAAATCAAATACATGCGCCACCTCAGAGGTAATGTGCGACTCTGCGGTGAGCAGTGACTCGTCGCAGTACACGTTTGATGTTACCTCATTATAGTTGCCCGTACTGATATTTGCGTAGAGTTTGGCCTTACCTTTTTCTTCGCGCTGTATGAGGCAGAGCTTGGAGTGTACTTTCAGCCCCTGCACGCCGTATATCACCCGGATGTTTTCCTCTGCCAGCGCCTTGGCCCACTTGATATTGGCTTCCTCGTCAAATCGGGCCTGCAGCTCTACTACCACCGTCACGTCCTTGCCATTGCGGGCAGCATTGATCAGTGCATTGATGACTTTAGACTTTTTGGCAGCGCGATAGAGGGTGATCTTGATGGATTTGACGGTAGGGTCTATGGCAGCCTCGCGGAGGAGCTCTATGAAATGGTTGAAACTCTGATAGGGGAAGTGCAGGAGGATGTCTTGCTTGCGGATAGCATCAAACATGCTTTTCTCCCTGCCCAGCGCAGGATGTACGATAGGTTTGGGATCTTCATAGCGCAGGGACTTGGGCCCCAGCGCAGGGAAACTCATGAAGTCTTTGAAATTGTGATAGCGGAAGCCCGGTATGAGGTTGTCATACTTGCGTAGCTTCATGCGGCTGGTAAAGATGGCCAGCATATCTGCCGGCATGCTCTGGTCATATACGAAGCGTACAGGGTCGCCTTTCTGGCGATTCTTTACACTCTTGGATATTTTGTCGAGGAAGCTTTGGGAGACATCATTGTCTATATCCAGCTCGGCATCGCGGGTCAGCTTGATAGTATAGCTCTCGATTTTGTCAAAGGGGAAAATAGAGAATACAGAAGGTAGATTGTAGCGGATGATGTCATCCAGCAGCATCACATAGTGATTATTATTGGCCGATGGCAGTATGACAAAGCGGCCCTCAGGGTCGGCAGGTATCTCCAGAAGCGCGTACTGCGTGAGTCGCGGCTGCATGCGGGTAGAAAGCTTGACGGCGAGGTAGATCGACTTGTCTTTCAGGTATGGGAACCGCTTCACCTGATTGAGCATGATGGGCACCAGTGATGGACGCACCTTATTGTCAAAGTAGCTCTTTACAAAAGCACTCTGAGAGGCATTCAGCTTCTTCTCATCTGTGATATAGATGCCGTGGGAGCGCAGCTCCTGCTGGATTTCTTTGTATATCTTTTCAAACTTCAGGTTCTGCTGGATCACGATCTTCTGTATCTCGTCCAGCAGCTTGTGCGGCTTTACCCTCAGCGTGGTCTTGGCCTTTTTGCCAAAATCCATGACGCGCTTCAGCGTAGCGATACGTACCCGGAAGAACTCATCGAGGTTATTGGAGAAGATAGCCAGGAAGCGCAGGCGCTCCAGTATGGGCACTGTTTTATCTTCTGCTTCCTGCAGTACGCGTTGATTAAATGAGAGCCAGCTGACGTCGCGGTTGACGAACTTTGGGTGCTTTACCATAGAGAGATGCCCAAAGTAGTAAAGAAATCACAAACCCAATGTTAAGCTTTCAGATTTTGCCCCATAGGTTGACCATTGTCATATCCATACGCCGTTTGGCAGTCGGTGCTTGATATGGCCGCGGCAGTCCCGTTTGGTATTGCAGGAGGTAGCCAGCAGCGTCAGGAGCAGCAGCGCCAGGACTGATATGTAGCGTAGCACTCTCATGATTTAATAACGGAAACGGGGCCGCTATTGTTGTTGTTTCCTCAGGTCTTTTGGCCGCAAGAACCATTCCATTTTACCGCGCTCTCCTATATCTGCCCAGTGGCCTTTGGCAAATCTTATAAGGGCAGCCCCGGTGGTCGGCACATTGTCTATGTAGGTATCTCCGTAGCGATTGAGAAAGTAGGTGATGGATGGATTGTGGCAGATCACCACCGCATTCTGTATTGTATCATCCAGTCCGCGCAGGTGCTGTATGATCTCATAGGGGGTAGACTCATACAGGGTTTTGTCTTGTACCACATCCGGATATTTATAATCCCACTCCTGGCAGATAAGCTTTGCCGTTTGCAGGGTGCGCCTGGCCGGGCTACTGACGATATAGTCCGGGCGGAAGCCACGGCGGGCTATCTCCCGGGCTATGAGCCTTGCATCCTCCTTCCTGTCTTCACGTATCGGACGGTCAAAATCGTCTACCGCATTGGTCCAATCCGATTTAGTATGCCTGATGAGCACTACTGATCTCATAACGTTAATTTCAAAGTCTGTTTCTATGTTTTTAGATACTTTTGCCGTCGTGAAGATAAGGCACATAGGCCGGATCATAGCTGTAGCGTTCCTGCTCAGCTCCTTCCTGTACTCTACGGTAGTGCGGGAGCTTCACTATTCTTTCTCTGTCAAATATCATACCGAGGCGCACGATCACGCCTGTGACCACCACATACACTCTACAGACAAGGAAGACGATTGTAACATTTGTAAAATAGATGTCAATCATATCTATGACCATGCGCAGCAGTTTTATTCTTTTACTGTAGTATTCCTCCCGCGTAGCACCGGTGAGCGTATAGCGCCGCTCTATCATGCTACGGTGCCCGCGCACTATTATCTCCGTGGCCCTCCTGCCATAGCCTGATACCGTTTCAATGAAAACTTAAAGAGGTATAGCGCAGCTATATTTCAGCCCGTAGGTATACGGGCCTCTATTCATTTATCAGGATATAAAAAAAGGAGCATGAAGCATATTGCATTATTCATGGCCCTGATAGGATGCTACACGGTTCTGCCCGCACAGCATACCATGTTAGGCCGAGTCTATGACAAAGACACAAAAGAACCGCTCTACGGAGCGACCATATACCTGCCCGAGCACAAGAGCGGCACGCTGACTGATACCGCAGGCACATTTACACTCAATAATCTGCCGGATGCCAGGGTACTGCTGGAGATCAGGATGCTGGGCTACGCATCTCAGGCCATCACCGCAGCGGTGACACCGGATACGCTCACCATCTATCTCTCTCACTCAGCAGGTGAGTTGAACGAAGTAGTAGTGACGGGCGAGTCTCACGCTACCGAGATCAGCAGGAGCCCTATACCCATCGTGGTGATCAATAAGGACTACCTGCTCACCAACTCGGCCACGAATGCCATAGATGCGCTGACCAAAATACCGGGTGTGACTGCCGTGACCACCGGTCCCAATGTATCGAAGCCGTACATACGGGGCTTGGGTTTCAACCGGGTGCTCACGCTCTATGATGGCATGCGCCAGGAGGGGCAACAGTGGGGAGATGAGCACGGCATAGAGGTAGACCAGTACGGAGTCGAGCGCGCGGAGATCATCAAGGGTCCTGCGAGCCTCAGCTATAGCAGCGATGCACTGGCAGGGGTGGTGAACCTCATCCCTACGCGCCCTGCACCTGAGGGTGCGCTGCAGGGAGATGTGACACTGGACTACGGTACTAACAACCGGCAGCTAGGCGGATCTGCGATGATCAAGGGCACGAAGAAAGGCATCGACTGGATAGCCCGTGTCTCGCATAAGCAGGCCATGGACTATACTGATAAGTATGACGGGCGGGTGTTCAATACAGCCTATAATGAGACCGACGCCGGCGCCTCTCTCGGTATACATCGGGACTGGGGCTACTCCCATGTCAATTTCTCCCTGTATGATGATGTACAGGAGATACCCGATGGCAGCAGAGATAGCGCTACACGTCAGTTCACGAGGCAGATAGATGAGGACGGCAATAGCCAGATCGTGTCACCGCATGACCTCAATACTTACCATATAGAAAACCTGCACCAGCGCGTGCAGCACTACCGTGTGAATGCTGACAACCATATACACCTCGGCCCGAGGGGCGGCACACTGGACATAGATGCTGGCTACCAGCGCAGTGTGCGCCGCGAGTACAGCCATCCGCTGCTGTATGATATCCCCGGGCTGTACCTGCAGCTCAATACGATCAACTTTGATGTCAAATACCACATGACGGAGATCAGACACTGGAACTTTACGCTCGGCATCAATGGCATGTACCAGCAAAACAATGTGGCCGCCGGGACTGAGTTTGTGATACCATCCTACACACAGATAGACTTCGGGCCTTTTGCCGTGGTGCGAAAGGAGATAGGCAAGTTTGATATAGAAGCAGGCATCCGTTATGACGTTCGCATTTTTAATAATCAGCAACTCTATACTGCGGCCAATCCTGTGACAGGTTTTGATATGCCTGTATATGGTGCGGATACAGCAGGTGCTGCTAAAGTATTTTCTGATTACCACACCACCTTCCAGGGAGTGACGGGCAGCATCGGCGCGACATACAACGTCAATAAGCAACTCGCGCTGAAACTCAACTTTGCCCGTGGCTACCGTGCGCCCAATATCTCTGAGATATCAGCTAATGGTGTACACCCCGGCACCAATATCTATCAGATGGGAAATGCAGACTTCAAGCCCGAGTTTAGCCTCCAGCCCGACTTTGGTATCAGCTATACCTCAAAGTATGTGGCGCTGACTGCAGATGTTTTTTACAACTATATCCAGAACTACATCTACAATCAGAAACTACAAAGCGTCAATGGCGGTGATTCTATCCTCGTACCAGGCAATCAGACCTTCCAGTACCGCGCTGCCCGTGCGCAGCTCTACGGGGGCGAGATAGGGCTGGATATTCACCCGGTCACCTCTCTGCATATAGAGAATGTATTTTCGCTGACGTACGGCGACTTTCTGGGTGAGAAGGGCAGGGCCGTGGCAGACAGCGAGCGCTACCTGCCACTCATAGCACCCATGCATGGCAACTCGGAGATCAGGTATGACTTCAACATCAAGAAGGCGCAGATCGTCAATGCCTTTGTGAAAATAGGGGTGACCTACTACGCGAGGCAGGGCCGCGTCTACAGCGCCTTCGGCACAGAGACGCCCACTGCCGGCTATGCCCTGCTGAATGCGGGAGTGGGAGCTGGTTTTGCCAATAAAAAGGGCAGGACCATTATGAGCCTCTATGTACTCGGCTCCAACCTGCTCAACACCGCCTACCAGGACCACCTGAGCCGCCTGAAGTATTTTGAGCCCTACCCGGGCAACGCCTCTGGCAGGAATGGTATCTATAATATGGGTACCAACGTAAACATCAAGGTGGTGTTTCCATTGGATTTTAAGATATAAAAGCATCGATCCCGGTGCCATCAGTGCAGTTTAGGGCACCGGGATTTCTCTCTGAAAATTGAGCTTTGACCGATGATCTCTGCCTTCAAAATGCCGGACGATGCAATATTCTGACCGTAATGCGTTTCTGAATGAGAACGGAGCATGTGTACAGCCATCACGCCAGGCTGTTAGCTTGTGAATAGGAGGAGGTGATATATTCAATATTTTTAAACCGCGAGATGAATAAAAAGATCGTCATACTACTCAGCGTACTGGCACTCCTGATGGCCGGGCTCTACTCCTGCAAGACGGACACGGCGCTCTCTACTATTGAGTATATCTCCCGCATAGATGTGATCGCTACAGATCAGACAGACCAGACGGCAGATACCTTTTCTTATGTCAACTTTAGAGAAGCGGAGGGGGGCGCGGCTACGATGATAGATACTATCCGGCTGCAAAGGAGCAGATCCTACTCTATACAACTACGTATACTCGATGAGGCAAATAATCCTGTGCTGGACATGACAGACAGCATCACTCATATGGGCGATAAGCACCTCATGGTATATATGATAGATCCCGTATCAGGACTGATCAAAAATAAGATACAGGATAAAGACTCACACGGCCTGCCCATTGGCCTCCAGAGTACCTGGCAGACAGGAGACAGCGCCACCGGCTACCTGCGCCTGATACTCTACCATCAACCTGTAGGCAAGAACGGCACACCTACGCCGGGCAGTGTAGACTATGAGGCGGACTACCCGGTAGTGGTGCGGTAAATTATAAGTCTTTATCCATTCGTTTTCGCCTTGATCCATGTGACTAACTCATCAAGGTTTTCCATTTCTTTCGGTATAATTATGATACCAGGTGCAATCGAGTTGGAGCGGTTTTTATTGAGAAGCCAATGAGTGCCTTTATCAGTAACACCTTTAATGCTATCCCATCGCATCACTATAAGTCGAGACGTATTTGCCTGCATCCGTAACCAAATGAGTCTGTTCAAAGGGCTTAGTTGATTATCATCTATATCTAGCTCCCTACATATCTCATCGTCAGTAATGCGTATAGTAAATTTGCTATACATGAATACCCCCCACTGCCTCAAAGCAAAGTAAATACCAACAAAGATAGAATAGGATAATAGTAAAGAAAAGATCATGATCATATCATGGCCTTGCCAAAGCATTATCGGCAGCATACAAATACAGATAATAATAAATTTACGCAGGCTGCGATCTACGATTTTTCCCTCCAAACCCGGAGTTACTTTAAATGTTTTATTCGTTGAAAGCATGGCATTACTATGCATTCCTCCTGTGCCCCACCCACACGAAGCGCTTATTGACATACTCCGGATTGGTAAAGCTGGCGTTGCCGGCAGGGTTGCCGCCGGTCACGTGAAAGTCGCTGAAAGTCGCATGCTGATTCACAAAGATACCGCCGGTCAGATTGAATGATACCGGCGTGAAGACAGATTCCATTTCTTCTTCTATCAGTTTGATGGTGTCTTCGTTTGTGCTATAGGCTGCACAAGTGATAGCGCCATGCTTGCCTGCCATCTCCTTGGCCAGCTCTACGGATTGAGCAGTATTCTTGGTCTTGATCACGAGTACGATCGGGCCGAAGAGCTCATTCTCATAGATACCAAAGTCCTTGGCTGCGACCTCCAGTACGATAGGAGAGGAGGTGCGTGCATCAGGATACTCGGCATTGGCCACTTTGCCAGGTGCGAGGAGCTGTGTGGCGATATCGCTCACAGAGTCTACACGCTTCAGCGTAGCATCGCTCTGTATAGCGCCGAGTGTGCCCGGACCCATAGCAGGATGCTTGGCTATACCGCCGATGGCGTCTACGAGAGCTTTCATTGTGTCGTCATAGCTGATATTGCCGGCAGGAGAGCTGATGCCTCCCTCCGGTATAAAGAAATTCTGCGGTGCAGTACACATCTGGCCGGAATAGAGCGATACGGAGAAGGCGAGATTCTGTGCTACGGCGGCGAGGTCTGCTACCGAGTCTATGATCACAGAGTTGACACCGGCCTTCTCAGTGAAGGTCGTCTTGCCGGGCAGGCTTTCTACGTATTTGCCGAAGGCAGAGCCACCGGTATAGTCTATCAACTTCACGAGCGGATGCTCGGCCAGTTTCTTGGTGATCAGATTATCAGAAGAGTCTACTGCCAGCTGGCAGATATTGATGTCGTGGCCTTTTTGCTGCAGGGCATTTTGAATCTCGGCTACTACGATGGCTATCGCGTAGATGGACTTAGGATGCGGCTTTATGATGGCTGTATTGCCGGTGATCAGCGTGGCGAAGAGGCCCGGTACCGTATTCCATGTAGGGAAAGTGGAGCAGCCGATGATGAGGCCTACCCCCTTTGGTACGGCATGATATTCTTTCTGGAGTTTCAGGGTTGCTTTGCCGGCAGGTTTCTCCCAGGTGATAGATTCAGGAAAGCGCTTCAGCTCCTCCCAGCCCATAGCCAGTGCCTCCAGCGCGCGGTCGCTGGCGTGAGGCCCCGATGCCTGGAAACTCATCACAAAAGACTGGCCGGTAGTATGCTGCGTAGCATAGGCTATCTCAAAGAATTTATTCTTGATGCGCTCCAGTGCGTCTACCAGTACCTCGGCGCGCTCATCGGCAGAGACCTTCTTCCACTCGCCAAAGGCGCGGCCGGCACGTACCAGCAGCGTGTCAACCTCAAATGTCGGATACGTGATGCCTAGCGGCTTCATAGTATACGGGGATACCTCCTCGCCCACCCAGCCGGTAGGGTTCTGCTGCTTCAGCAGTTCAAACTTTTTGCCTAGCTGCTCATTGTAGAGCTTGAGGCCTTCGGTAGAGGCTTCCTCGCCGTATGCTTTAGGCGATTCAGGGTATTGTGCAAAGAAAGCGCGGGAGTGAATGGCCTTGACGGCGTTTTCTACGATCTCGCGGTTAGACTGGCTTAGTGACATATCTTGTGTTTTACTGTTTTAAAAGTATGGAGGTTGAAAGTAAGGGATTTTGGTAGAAAAGGAAAAGGACACAAGGGCAGGTGAATACCCTTCTTTAACCATCTGATTTATCCACATTTTGTGCTATATTCGCTAGGTGAAGAAATCCGTCCTGAGATAGGGACGGATTTTTATATATTATAATAACAGTGACAATAGCTATATAAATGGGATGTGGATCGTGTGGTACAGCCACCGGAGGTGAGCAGGGCTGCCAGAGCAAAGGCGGCTGCTCTACAGGTGGCTGCAATAAGAATAATGTCTACGACTGGCTGGCAGATATGCCGCTGTCTTTCAATGAGAATTTTAACATCATAGAGGTAGCCTTCAAAAAGGGTGCGCGCAAGGGATTCTATCGGAATGGCTCCAACCTGAGCCTCACCAAAGGACAACTGGTGGTGATAGAGGCTGCGCAAGGCTATGATGTGGGCGAGGTGAGCCTGCAGGGTGAGCTGGTCAAGGCTCAAATGAAAAAGAACCGCGTGAGTGAGCGCGATGATACTATCCGTGCTGTGATCCGGGTAGCCGGAGAGCAGGATATCAATACCTACCTCGATGGCCGCAACAAGGAGCAAGAAACTATGATCCGCTCCCGTGCCATAGCCAAGAGCCTGAAGCTGGATATGAAGATAGGCGACGTCGAGTTTCAAGGCGACGGTAAGAAAGCTACGATCTACTATACTGCGGACGATAGGGTAGACTTCCGCGAGCTGGTGAAGGTATATGCCCGTGATTTTAAAGTAAAGATCGAAATGCGCCAGATAGGCGCGCGCCAGGAGGCCGCCCGCATAGGCGGTATGGGCACCTGTGGCCGCGAGCTATGCTGCTCCACCTGGCTGTCAGACTTTAAGTCTGTGACCACTCAGGCTGTCCGCTACCAGAACCTGGCCATCAATACGGAGAAAATGAGCGGCCAGTGTGGCAGGCTGAAGTGCTGCCTCAACTATGAGCTGGATACCTACAATGATGCGCTGAAGAAGTTTCCTAAGAATCCTGATAAGATCGAGACAGAGGAGGGCACAGCATACCTGCGCAAGACGGAGATACTCAAGAAGCAGCTCTGGTACGCCTACGAAGGCCACGGTGGTACACCATTCAAGCTGGACGTAGAAACAGTGAATGAGCTGATCTGGATGAATAAGCAAGGCAAAAAACCGGCAAGCCTGGGCAACTATCATGTAGTGGAGGAGGTGATAGTGGATGAGTCCAAGCATGATGACCTGGTAGGCCAGGTGAGCCTCACCTCGCTGGATGAGAAAGCACGCAAAAACCGCAATAAGGCGCGTAATAAGCGTGGCGGCAAAGGTGGAGATGATCGCCAGCAGCAGGGCGGTGAGAGATCTCAGGGCCAGAAGCCTCAAGGGGAACGCAATAATCAGCAGCGTAATCAGGGTGGCAATAACCAGAACCGCCAGGGAGGTGACCGCAATAAGCCTCAGGGCGAGCGCAACCAGCAGCAAGGTCAGAAGCCACAAGGTGAGCGCAATAACCAGCAACGCAATCAAGGTAGTAATAACCAGAACCGCCAAGGTGGTGATCGCAATAATCAGCAGCGCAATCAGGGAGGCAATAATCAAAACCGCCAGGGCGGCGACCGCAATAAGCAGCAAGGTAATAAACCGCAAGGCGATAAGCCCACTGCACCCAAAGCTGATAATACAGAGTCTAAATAGTGATGACTGGAATGAAGCGCATATCCCTGGCAATACTGGCAGCAAGCGCGGCCCTGCTGACGTCTTGTGATCCTAACCGTCTGTATGAAACCAATACTCCCGTGAAGAGCGAGAAATGGTCGTATGATGATATCAAGTCCTACACAGTAGATGTGCAGGACACTACTACACGATACAATATCTACATCAATCTCAGGCATTCCTTTCAGTTTGACTGGCGCAATGTATATGTGCAGGTAGGCACACAGCTACCCGATGGCAAGAAGATGGAGAAGCGTGTGAACCTGCCCCTCTGCGAGCCGGATGGCAAATGGTATGGCTCCTGCCTGGGAGATAACTGTGATGTGCCGTTGATGATCCAGCATGATGCCAGGTTTCCGATGCCGGGCAAGTATACATTCACACTACGCCAGGATATGCGGGTAGACCCACTGGAGAAGATCAAGAGCGTAGGCCTGAGGATAGAGAAGGCTAAGCCGCTACAGGGGCAAAATCAATAACTAAAGAGATAGAAATAAAGAAAGCCGGCTGTGCCGGCTTTCTTTATATATAGAGAACCTCGGAAAAACTACCAAGGCAAGGTATCATTCAGGTGGAAGTAGCCCCCTGTAGGACCATCTGCCGGGAGCGTAGCCAGGCGCACTGAGGTCTTGGCTCCATCAGGTATCTCCATCGGTGCAGCATCAGTGCCCATATCTGTCTTGACCCATCCCGGGTGAGCGGAGTTGACTTTGATATTAGTATCCTTCAGCGCATGGGCCAGGTGTACGGTGAACTGGTTCAGGGCAGTCTTTGACATATCATAGGCAAAGGCCTTGGAGTCATAGATAGGTGATCCCGGTGTAGCATGCAGGTGTAGTGAGGCCAGTATACTGGAGAGGTTGACCACACGGCCAGCCTCCGCCTTGCGGATCAGCGGCAGCAGTGTCTGCGTGAGACCTATCAGGTTAAAGACATTTACATCAAAGGTCTTGAGCAGGTCTGCATAGCTGGTAGAGGTCACCGTGTTCTGGCCCCAGCCTGCCTCTTCTGCCTGTATACCAGCGTTATTCACGAGGATATCCAGTTTGCCGTAGGTTTTGGCTATCTCATCATGCACAGCCTGGAAGCCTGCCGGCTGCTCCATATCTACCTTGATAAAGTGTGCGTCTATACCTTCAGCTACCAGTTTCGATGCAGCTTCTTTGCCGCGGCTTTCATCGCGGGCTCCTATGAGTACCGTGATACCTTGCTGGCCGAGCTGGCGAGCTGTTTCGAGGCCGATACCTTTGTTGGCGCCGGTGATCAGCGCTACTTTCTTGTTAGTTGACATTTCGTAATTTTTTATGGTTAGAATGAACAGAATCAAACATCCGATCATTTAGAATGTTTGTTCCAATTAGGACGCGCCAGTCTTCAAAATATTTGGTACAACAGCAGGTTTTCGATAAATATTTTTTGGAAGCTGATTTGTCGGATATCAATAAAGCGAAAAGGCGGGTACAACCCGCCTTTTGAATGATATAATGTAGGAGAATTACTTCCTGTCCTTGATGCCTACGAACGGACGCTGTGTAGCACCGGTGTAGATCTGACGAGGGCGGCCGATGTCTTCTTTGCGCTCACGCATCTCTTTCCACTGAGATACCCAGCCCGGCATACGGCCCAGGGCAAAGAGCACAGTGAACATAGGCGTAGGGAAGCCCAGCGCCTTGTAGATGATACCGGAGTAGAAGTCTACGTTAGGATACAGTTTGCGCTCAGCAAAGTATGGATCCTTGAGGGCCACTTGCTCCAGTTCCTTGGCTATCTCGAGCAGCGGGTCATTGATGCCCAGCTTATTGAGGATATTGTCACATGCCACCTTGATGATCTTGGCACGTGGGTCAAAGTTCTTGTACACGCGGTGACCGAAGCCGAAGAGCAGGCGCTTCTTGTCCTTTGCCTCATCTACTACTTTGGCTACATTGCCACCATAGTTGTTCTGTATGTCTTCCAGCATCTCGAGCACCTCCTGATTGGCACCGCCGTGGCGTGGGCCCCAGAGGGCGGCAGCACCGGCGGCTACAGAGGCGTACAGATTAGCATGAGAGGAGCCTACTATACGCACGGTAGAGGCAGAGCAGTTCTGCTCATGGTCTGCGTGCAGTATGAGGAGCTTATTCATCGCATCTACCACTACAGGATCGGCCATGTACTCGCTGGTCACATTGCCAAAGGTCATATAGAGGAAGTTGGTCACATAGTCGTACTTATTCTGCGGGTAGAGCACCGGATGGCCCTTACCCTTCTTCATGATCATCGCAGTGATGGTAGGCATCTTGGCCAGCAGACGGATGATGGTCATGTTTGTCTCCTCAGGCTTATTATTAGGGTTGAGGGACTCAGGGTAGAAAGAGGACAGTGCAGAGAGTGCAGTCATGAGCTGGCCCATAGGGTGGCTCTTAGACGGGAATACTTCAAACACCTTGACCAGGTTCTCATGCACCAGTGTGTGCATGGTCAGGTCAGACTCAAATTTTTTCAGCTGCTCAGCAGTAGGCAGCTCACCATAGAGCAGCAGGTAACTGACCTCAGTGAAGGTAGCCTTCTCGGCCAGGTCTTCTATATTGTAGCCACGGTAGCGCAGGATGCCTTTCTCACCATCCAGGAAGGTGATAGCAGACTGCGTAGCGCCTGTATTCTTGTACCCCTCGTCATACGTCACGAGGCCGGACTGGCCGCGGAGCTTTGAGATATCTATAGCACTTTCGTTTTCGGTACCTGTGATCACCGGCAGTTCGTACGATTTGCCATCGTAGGTGAGTGTTGCGTTATTAGCCATGGTATAAATTTTTTGAGCGCACCAAATGTAATTAAATCAAAACACTTGCATAGATTATTTTCGGCATATCCCATATAAAAGAGAACATATTAGTTAATGTTTTTATTTACGTGGGAAATCACCGCTTTGCAGCAATATAAGACGGCCAGCTACGTCTTCATATTTTCCAAAATGCTATTTTTAGCCGTTATGAATATCGACTTCACCGTATTTGCCCACACCTCAGCCTGGGTCAGCCTGCTCACCCTCACCTTTCTGGAGATCGTGCTCGGCGTGGACAATATCATCTTCATCTCTATCGTGACGCAAAAGCTGCCGGAGGGCAAGCGCAAGCTGGGCCAGAATATCGGCCTGCTGCTGGCCATGGTACTGCGTATCGTGCTCTTATTCTTCCTGGGGTGGATACTGAGCCTGAAGGAAAACCTGCTGCCGGCCTCCTGGGGTTTTGAGCTGACAGGCAAGGGGATCATCCTGATAGCGGGTGGCGTCTTCCTGATCTACAAGTCTACCTCAGAGATACATCACAAACTGACAGGGGATGATGATGAGTTTCATGTGAGTAGCAGTGAGCGGAGCGGAGCTTTCTTCTCGGTACTCATACAGATAGCAGTGCTCAATATAGTATTCTCCTTTGACTCGATACTGACTGCGGTAGGTATAGCCGACCAGCTGGCAGTGATGATCATGGCAGTGGTACTCTCCATCGCTATCATGATGCTCTTTACCCAGCCGGTGGGCCGGCTGGTAGCTAAATATCCGACCATCCAGATGCTGGCACTATCCTTTCTGATCATGATAGGTGTCACGCTGATCATGGAGGGCTTTGGCCACGAGGTAGACAAGACCTTTGTCTATGTGGCAGTGGCTTTCTCTATCGGTGTAGAGGTACTCAATATCCGCTTTCGCAAAAAGCAGGGGATGTAAAAAAAGAGCGGGAAACGGGTCTCGAACCCGCGGCCTTCAGTTTGGGAAACTGACGCTCTACCCCTGAGCTACTCCCGCTGGTAGCGTGAATATAAGGGAATTAGAGAGATACATCAGTAAGATTTCAATGCATTTTTTGAGGTTTAGCTTGCCATAAAGCTTGCCACTTTTTTGACAGGTTGGTTTAACCACAAACACTGTCATGGCCACATTTAAGGTAGTTTTAGAAACACGCAGAAAGCGTAAAAATGGAAGTTTCCCTCTTGTCATTAGAATTTTCACTGACAGGACCTATAGAACTGTTAATCTGAAGGTTTATCTCATGGAGGATGAGTTTGATGAGGCCACACAGAGGGTCGTCAAGCACCCTAATAGAAGGGAGATTAATCAGAAAATCACTCAAAATCTTGTCAAACTACAGGAATCAGCACTTAAAATGGAGCTGACAGATACAAATGGGTCAGCACAAAGTATTAAATCTTCTGTCGTCAAACCACAACTCAAGCTAGATTTTCTGGCTTTTGCAGAGACTATAGTAAAGGAGCAAGAGGAAAGTAAGCATCATGGCAACGCCTTGTTCTACAAGTCTGCTATAAGTGCATTAAAAACATACTCAGCTAAGGAAATCATACAATTTAAAGAGGTGAACTACGAATTTCTAAAGAAACTTGAGAGTAAAATGCTTGCAAAGGGTCTGACTGTAAATGGAGTAGCTATGTACATGAGGACTATAAGGGCAATATATAATAAGGCAATTAAGAGCAAGGTAGTTGATAGGGCAAATTATCCATTTGAGGGCTATAAGATCAAAATGGAGACTACTGCTAAGCGGAATTTATCTAAGGCACATATGCAAGCTCTAATAGCCTTGGAATTGAAAACTAACAGCCCTGCATGGCATGCACGTAACTATTTTTTTCTGTGTTTTAACCTAATTGGGATTTCTTTTGCTGATATGATCACACTGAAAAAGACAGATATAAAACAGGGTAGGGTACTATATAGGAGAAAAAAAACTCATAAACTATATAGTGTAAAGCTCACCAAGCAGGCTCAGGATTTAGTCAATTTATATGATGCCCCAGACAGTTTATACATTTTGCCTGAAGCTCAAGAACTATATAGTGATAGTCCTGCTAAAGAAAGAAGAAGGATTAGCCAAGTGACTCGGAATACAAACAAATACCTCTCTAAAATGGGAGAGCAGCTAGGCTTAGGGCAAAAACTCACAACATATGTAGCCAGGCACTCATGGGCTACTATAGCCAAGAAAATGGGCTATAGCAAAGATTTGATTGCAGAAGCTCTCGGACATGAGTTTGGCAATAAGGTTACGGGAATCTACTTGGATAAATTCGACTCAGATGTCATTGATGAGATGAATGAAAAAATCTGCCGATTGTAATAAAAAACACGAATTTAGGTTTAAGGAGGGGCAACTTAAGCCCTTTCTATAAACCTTTGTTCTATGGAGAGACAGACAGATTATATTCTTGGAGCAAAACTAACTTTTGAAAATGCAAAGCGCCTTTTTAAGGCGGCTGAAACACTAGAAGGAATAAAAGACTATCCCACAGCAAATTCTTTACTTGTACTATCTGCCGAAGAAGCTGTAAAGGCGTTTAGTATCTTGAATCAAGGAGTTTTTCCAGAAGCCAATAAACAAGGATTTGAGGCTTCCTTTACCGATCATAAGACAAAGCTCAAAACTATACAGAGTATTAGAGTCATTACAGGTATAATTCATGGTTTCATAGATCATTGGTATAAACCAATGTTAGAGAATATAGATTTGGCCAATAAGGAACAAACAGCCCACAGGAAGACCACTTTTAATGGATTATTGAACTGGATACAGAATGAAGCAAAAATTCCGGACACACCAATGGCTAAGGAAAGAAAATGGTGGGATAATGCTAAAACTATGAAAGAATCAGGTTTCTATGTGGGCTTTAATCAAGGAAAATGGCATTTGCCAAATAGTATTACCAGATCAAAATATCTCTCTTCTAAAAATTATGTTTATGTTTTCATAGGTCAGATGGAATTTTTAATCCAATTTGATTTCAACAGTGATGTCTTTAAAGAATACAAGAGGAATTTTAGCAATTTACTTCTTAAATAACATTGCCTTTATCTAGCATGGTCATCGGGAAGAATAGAGCGGAAAGTTTTCTAAATCACTTTTGCTTATAACTTGAGAACAAACTCCATGTGAGTAAGCTGCCAACCATTTTTTACCCAAATCGCTATTGAGTGATTCAAAAACAATTTTCTGATAGGGTTCTGGCACCCTGATTCGGTAGATACAGTCACTAATGATGACGCTACCTGACTTTATTATTAAGGTCTTGCCTACTGATCTTTTACCAACTCGGCACATCAATATATCTCCTTTAGAGGCTGCGTAGCCTTTATGTTTCTTGCCAACTTTTTTTAGAAATATAGCATTGGTTCCATGCGATTTAAAGTGAGTA
Source organism: uncultured Chitinophagaceae bacterium (assembly GCA_964537475.1). Taxonomy (GTDB): domain Bacteria; phylum Bacteroidota; class Bacteroidia; order Chitinophagales; family LD1; genus UBA1941. The sequence continues at coordinate 42,536 of CAZIBY010000006.1, forward strand.
GAATGAAAGAATGAAAGTTTACTTAAGCGCAATTCTTTAAAGGTTGTCCTACCTCTAGTAATAGTTGCTCCTATTTGAGCAAGTTTAGGGAAGGCTGCATTAATAATCTTTTCGGCGGAATGGAACAAATAATCCATTCTTTCAATAAGTGCCTTTTGGGATACTACTAAGGGTTGAGATAAAACACCTCTTTCATCTGAATAAAATAAATCGACAGAATCAAGCTTTGAGGCCGAGTTAGAGAGTATGATTATATGCGTCCTAGCTTCGGTCTTATTAAATACTTTATCTGGAAGTTGTATTATTTTTTTTACATTATATTGTTTCAGTATGACCTCCCGAAATATTCTAAATTCTTTGCCGGTTATCAAGCTATCTGAAACGATTATTCCTAATTCACCATCTTTTCTCAAGAGCAAAAGATTATGTGCGAGGAATACAATCTCTGAAGTCAGTGATTTTAAGTTCATCAATACTTCACATCCTATGCTTTTGAAAAGTGCTCTATAGCATTCTTCAGTTTTCACCTTGAGATAAGGAGGATTGCATATGGCTATATCAATTGCTCCATATCTAATCTTTAGCTTCCTGGATAGATGTGGATTCAGAGAATCATAGTTATGCACTTTTACAAAAGTAAGCTTACGACTAATCTCCTTGGCCTTCTTTCGTTCAATTTCAGTAGCGTAATATTTCGCATTAGCCCATTTTTCAAATGCAGCAATTGACAATGATGCATCGCCAATTCCTAGATCCAAAATTGTTTTAGGACTTTGCGTATCAAGATTTTGAATAAGAAGGTTGGAAACCACTCGCTGTGTATAATATCTCCCAAGAAAATCCATAAATCAGTTGAACTGTATATTGAAAAGATGCCAATTTGAAATGCTTATGCTCTTTCCCTTACTTTCAGTTGGATGATCGTATAAAACAGCTACTCTGTTCTTTGGATGAGTAATTAAAAAGAGACAAGCACCAATATTCATTGGTCTTGTTGCCAAAGGTACAACAAACATTTGCTCTTCTTCGCTTAAACTCCGATAAATATCCTGCAACTTGTTGAATACGGCTAATGGATTGGTGGCGCCACAAAAGTTAACTCCGCCTGATATTTTTCTTTCCTTTATGATGGAAATGTTATTATCGAACGAATCCATTTCCCAGCCTGGGCTAAATGCTGGCACGCCAAAAATGCAACTGCAATTCGCGCTGACAATCTCGGAGTCTTCCATTGCTCGATCAAAACGTTCTGGTTCGAAACCACATAGGAAAACTATTTTTTGCCCTATATCCTGTGTTAATGAAAGCGCGTGTCCGGGTATACCTTCAAAACCAATGACCCTGTCGGAAAGCTCAAAATCTCTTCTATTGATTATCTCACCTCCCTTTTGCTTGTGTTTGTAATCTCCAGGCTCAACGTAGAGTATTGAAATTTGGGATACCTGACTTTCTTTCAGCTCTTGCAATAGTATTAATATCTCAGGCAAATGTAATGTAGTCGAATCGATTACAACCCTACGTCTATGGCACTCGGTTAATTTATTGGGAAGGTCGTCTTTATCAATAACATCGGCATCAATTTGGACTTTAAACTCTTGTGGAATGTATTTTATATTTCTTGTTACTGCAGAGTTGTCTCTTATATATTCAATAGACTTTTCGCCTCTTTGATCGACTGAGATTCCGATAAATCCTATATCCCAATGACATTTATCAAGATCAGAAGGTGATTCCCCATATTGCATTTCGATTTTCATATCCTAGTATTCAGTGTCCGAGAATAGATTAGCTTCTTGTAGGGAAATGTTCCATTCTTTTAGAGTTTGCTTAAGAAAACCATCGAACTTGTTGAAGTCGCCGAAGATTAGCGTTTCTAAGGTAGAAAGATCAAAGTCAATCCGCCTTTTTTTACGATAACTTATATGGAAGTAAGGTGCGTAGATAGGATTGAGGACATATTCAAAGTTTTCCACTTCAAGCTTTGCAGCCCCTCCTTTTTGCTTGGTTATTGGGTTCTCGTATAGCACAGACCATTTTAAAGCTTCCGATATAAATTTATCCACCCTATCGTTAGTCATACCCTTAATTCCGAAATGATTCTGTTCAGGTTCGCTTTGTGCAAGTCTTTTATGTGAGTACTTAAAATAAGTCCCTAAGCGTAAAACAAACGTATGAAGTATATTCCCATTATTACCAAAAGATTTTACCTCTTTCAAAAAGCTTGTACTTGCTTGTTTGGCAGCATCAGCCTGGGACTTTGTACTTATGGCAACTGGTTTTGATGTTTGACTATTCAAGGTCTCATTGACAATAGATTTAAAGCATAATTCTAAAAAATGCCTTAAGTTGGTTTTAGACATGAGACAAAATGCTTCAAAACCAGCATAAAATGGGCAAAATCGTCCTAAAGGCTCATATATTAATAAGATACATCCTACAGCATAATTATGTATCCAATTAGTTTTGCCTGTAAATTTATTCTCCTTACCTTTTTTTAATTTTTCCACCTCAGATATCAATTCTGTTGCTTTAATGCCTCTGCTTATTAACGCTGGAATAATTAGACTGGCTAGGGGATAATCATTCAAATACAAATTTTTGGGTTCTATTTTGATGCCTTTTTGGTTTACAGAATCTGCTATGAGTAGTTGCAAGCGATTCGATAAAATTGGATCGCTAAAAATTTCAACGCCAATATCCTCTATTGATGGTTTAGGCAAGAAAGCTTTTGCTGAAGCGATAATTCTTTTTCTATATTCACCCGATCTACGTTTGCTCAATATTGCATTGTCAGAGCTTCTCAACTCGTCTGGATTAATTGGAATCTTTAGGGTGCTATCATTTTTCCAGAGACGTAAAAACAAAATTTCTGCTGCAAAAACTTCAAAGCTTACATTTTCATAATAGGATTCAAGATCATATGGCCTATAATCGTGAATCTCCGCTAACTGCTCATTGCCTACCGTACTTTTATCTTCAAAGGAATTTCTCTTCATAGCAAGATTAAAAATTAGAGGCATTTCACTATGCTTGAGCCACGTGTTAATTAAGTGCTGTTGATCGGAAATTAGATTTTCATATTCATCGATATAGACAAAGTAATTTGAATTTTTAAATAACTTATTTTGTGACTTTATCTCAGTAATGAGCTCAATTAAAAAGCTTTTCGGAAGGAAGATAGGTTGCTTTAGTTGTCGAATATTTCCAACCCAAGACTGAAAGAAGTTAAACTCGGTACGCAAAAATCTTTTTAGAGCTGTATAATCCGCAGGAGTATTGGGATTGAAGCTACTTAGTATATTGAAATCGAAGCTATGCAAATCCCCTTGATCAAAATCCTTAATTTTAGAATAAGCTATACTTTCAAGACTTTTTAAAACTTCTTGAGCCATTATTAAGACTGACATATGTTCAAAAGCTCTTTCCCATACCTGTTCATCAAATCCGCGTTTAGTTAGGATTTTAGCAAACTGGGTATCAATTTTCCAATAAATACCGATATGGGTTAAATCATTTGATGAAATAGCTTGCCGTCTTATGGAAAATTGAGATTGATGGCATAAGTATCTCAATAAACTAGTTTTACCACACCCTCTGCCGCCGACAATTACTCTTGGTTTTTTGGCGGAAAGCAATTCTAGACTATCATAAAATGGCGGCACTACAAAATCCTCCCAAAGATCATATCCAAGTTCTTCAGCTCTGTTTTGTGCGATGGGATTTTCCATTTTTCTAGTATCAATGGTTAAATAGGGGATTTAGTTCGGGGTGCCTTTTGTGCAAAATATGCAGGGAGTTATCTGGGGCCGCGTGTTCAAAGGCAAATGTAATTTCCAAGTTTCCATATCCATAAGATTGCGTCGGTATTAGAATGATATTTCTTTTCCCTAGCATCTCCAAATAAAAGCGTTTTGCGGCCTCTTCTTCTTTAGGAAAGTAGTTTTTGAAAAAAGAATGGTGCTGCTTGGTCAATTTCTCAGTATACGTTACATGTAATCTGGGGAACGTTTTTTTTAAAAAGCTAATACCATGCTCATGGGCGACTAATGGGGCGTAAATGAATGCTACCTTAGATAAAAGTGGTGATAGCTTCTCAAGCATAATTATATCATGAAATTGTTGTCCAGTTCCTAGGAAATCATCAATAAAAATAAATGCATGTACATCATCATCTATCAAATCAGGAATGTTCCAGGGATTGACAATCCACCTTTCTGATACTAGGAAGTATCGCTTCATGAATCTCAAAATTTCATTAGAACTTTTAGTAACTGGATCAGTGCTTCTCACAGCTGAAACAAGCCTTACCTTTGGATCAGTATAAGGATCGCGCAGATTAAAGGGGAAATTTTGTAAATGAGGAGCCCTTAAAAGCCTAAATAGGTTATTAAGATTTTTTCCTAGTAATTGCTCAATAAGAGCGAAGGTCTGCTCATTAGATCTGTATATTGTTGCATCTAAAATGCAGGCGGCAAAATACTTCTCTTCGTCCGTGTTAAAATTTCTTCTCCATGTTTCTAGTTGAATAATGTCAATACCACCCCAGATTCCTTGAGAGATTAAATCGCGACAACGATCTCTAACCTGATTTGCATAAATCTGCCAGTCTTTATCTAGTGTAATCATAGGTGTCTCTTTTGTTTAAACAGATACTGAGGCTCTTATGGCGGAATAGGGATTGTATCCCTCTAATTTAAAATCTTCATATTTAAAATCCAAAATATTTTTCACTTCCGGATTTATCCACATTCTAGGATATGGTCGAGGTTCACGTGTGAGTTGCAGTTTTACCTGATCTATATGGTTTAGATAGATATGCGTGTCTGCTAAGCAATGTATAAACTCATGAGCCGTATACCCGCATACCTGAGCTATCATCATTGTGAGAAGTGCATAAGAAGCAATGTTAAAGGGAACACCTAGAAATAAATCCGCGCTTCTTTGATACATTAAGCATGACAGTTTGCCCTCTACGACATAAAACTGAAAGAGTGCGTGGCATGCTGGAAGAGACATCTTTTCAATGTCTGCAACATTCCAAGCGCTTACTATTATTCGCCTAGAGTCAGGATTTTTTTGTAAGGTATTGATGACGTTACTAATCTGGTCAATCTTTCTTCCATCTGGAGATTCCCAAGAGCGCCATTGATATCCATATACGGGACCCAGATCTCCCCATTTTTCAGCAAAATCACCATCAGAGACGATTCTTTCAGCAAAAGCCTCCATACTTTCGCCCTTGAAGTCGCGACTTGTTTTGAATTTTTCGTAGGGCCAGTCATCCCAAATATGCACTCCGTTTTGACAGAGATATCTAATATTTCTATCCCCTTTTAGAAACCAAAGAAGTTCATGAATAATTGCTTTCGTAAAAAGTTTCTTGGTAGTAATTAATGGAAAGCCTTCTTGTAAATCAAAGCGCATTTGATATCCGAATACACTAATTGTCCCTGTTCCTGTTCGATCAGCTTTTTTTACTCCATTATCTAGAACATGTTGCAGAAGGTCCTCGTATTGTCTCATATTAATAAATTCAGATTAGTCTCAAATTTATCAAAACTAAGAGACAATTACTGAGAATGTCAATATCATAGTAACCTATTGAAATTCAGTTTCTTGTATTGAAACGAGCTGAGCTATTGAGATTTTCAGAGCTTTAGCCAGCGCAGATAGAGTGGATAATGTAGGATTGATTTCACCTCTTTCGATTCTTCCAACTTGAGAAAGAGGAATATCTGCCAAATTTGCCAATTGCTCTTGAGACAGTTTCTTAGAGATTCTTAGCTCTCTTAGTCTATCTCCAAACACCTTTAAAAGTTCTACATTTTTGACATTTATCACTTAGTAAATGTCCCATCAATCTTTTCTTCGAATGGACGTATATATGCGTTATTTTTGCTTTAAACTTCAGCTATGCAATTTCTGTTCGAACAGTTACTTTGGTCCATCTGCTTATTCATTGGTCAATGCTTTGCTTATAGCCTAGTATTTAGCATAAATGAGATTAATAATAGTCTCAAGTCTGGCACTGATATCCATTCTGCTACTAATTCTTACTTAAGCAAGATTGCCTTCTTCGCTTTCATTACAACCCTTGGCATTATTGCCTATAGGTTTCCCAAGGAGCAATGGAATTATTGCTCTAGGAAAGGAATCAAAGCATTCAAGGATGGTAATTACCACCAAGCATTGTATTGGTTCATAAAAGCCTCTGAAACTTGTCCTGATGATGCAAAAAACCTATTCAATATTGCGTGTATCTATTCCCATTTACGCGACAGTAATAACTGCTTGGCCTATCTACAAAGGTCATTACTAAACGGTTACAGCTACAAAAAGGTTAAAGTTGACCCTGATTTAATCTGGCTTAGGTCTCAAATAAATATAGACGAGTATTTTGCCAATGAAGCCATCTAAAGAAACCCAAAAGAATAGGTGGGAGTTTGATCTCAATTTCTCCAGTGATACATGGATGATAATTATTGCATTGTGGTTGATTGGAGCAATCAGCTACAATATCAAGGATTGCAAACATCAGCAGTATATGCATCAGCATGATAAGGATGACGAACTTGATGAAGAACATCAGTACACCAATGAATAGTATATTATATTATATGGACTAGCTTTACTACTTGACTTGTATTATTAAAAAATACTTCCTTGAGTAGGAATAAGGGAAGGTTTGCCAGTCCTTCCCTTATGTAAGTAGTCAAAAGTCAAGATAGTCAATATGCCTTATGCAGCTCTAGTATACTTACCGTGACCTATATCACGAATCACACCCTCTTCTTTGAGCTCATTAAGCCTAGTGTGTAGAGTTTGCTTAGACATCATTTCCGTCTTTACATATTTCTCCATTAAGAAACCAGTTGTAACTTCATCGCCTTGAGCAAATGATTCAAGCAGTAAATCTGATTTTGTACTATCAGTCCTGTTATCAGTTGCAAATAGTAACTTGGTTTCCCTCGCTTCCTTTACTGGTTTTAGCCATATATCCTTATCAATTTCAAAAACTCTAACCATTTCATCATTTTCTGGTGCATATCTGAAAAAGACATCCTTGACATATCTCTTTCCGGTACTAACCTTATTGATCCCTATCGCAAAATCAGAGTCCTGTGCTAACATTCTACTACCAGCCATAGAATCAATAGTAAGTGGGCTATTGCCAATTTTAGGAGTATGATGTATAACGATCAAAGTTATCTTCATTTCATCACACAATTCCCTTAGATGCATCATTACCTTCCTTCCTACTTTACTATCTTCAATACTACCTTCATAAAGTCTACTTAAAGAATCTATAAAAACCACTCCCGGTTTATGGTTCTCTATAAGACCCTTTATCAATCCCCAGTCTGCGTCAGAGGATAGATATCTCGGCATGCTCCTACTAGCAATAAAATAGTTCTCAAAAAAAAGCTCTCTCTCTTCATCTGAGAAAGCAGCAATCTGCTTAATGTTTCTGTCTGTTCTGCCTCTGTAGAATTCCTCTAAAGAGAGAAATAGAACCCTACGATTTTCAATGTCAATTGGGAGACCCATATATGTATCTCTGCCAGATGCAATGCTCATGCCGAGATTTTCACAAAATATTGTCTTTCCAGATTTGCTGGGACCAAAAACAAAGCCAATTGAATTTTCCTTAATACCCGAATAAACCATCTTCATTTTGGGTTCATTCTTTACATAATTAATCATCTCTCTAAGAGAGCATGTTAAGCTAATTTCATTCATTACTGAATTATTATAAAATATTCGAAAACAAGCACTTGTATTGCTGTAAAGTGCTTTCTTATGATAGACCAGCGTCTTTTAGCTGATCGTGCATACTTGAACTTTGTTCCACCACGTATGCCGGCTTGAGTTGTGCAGCCTCTGAGCAAGTGCTGCTATTTCTGATTAGACTTTCTGTAGATGAAAAGTTTAAATCATTTTCAATAAATATTAGGAGTTTCCTCCTTTCTAATGCAAAGGTGGAGATAGTTTATGAAAAAGGCAAATATTTCACGCGCCTTAACATTCACTTTAACATAATTGAAATAGCTGATTTCAATTATTCTGATGATTAATATGTGTCCCGATTAGAAGGCAGATCACACACAAACCCCCACCTAAACCTGAGGACGGCTATGCCCCCTCTATATTTTAATCATCAACAAAAAAATTAGAAATGGTACAAGTATCAGGCGTTGAGCAACGCAAAAATGCTAAGGAAGAAGAGTTTACAGTCCTCGTTTTGACAGGAGATATAGAAATCATCACTTCTAAGACAACTGGTAAACCTTATGCTACAGTAAGGAAAGTTTCTATCCCTTGCACTTTCGATGCAGAGACAGCAAAGAGCATGATAGGTAGGCAAATGCCTGGAGCAATCATCAGGAGGGAATCAGACCCATATCAGTATGCATCTAAGCAAACAGGAGAGGTTTACACGCTTCATCACACGTATGCCTACAATCCTAACCCTTCCAATCTGGAAGAGGTAGTATTCGAGGCTCAACCAGCATTCTGATTTGTTGGTGACTGTTCAGTAGATGGGGAGGGCGTTGTGCTCTCCCCTTTTCATTTTATCATCTTAAGTAGAATTAAATGGAGTTACAACAAGCAAAACGAAGCACTGTAAAAATCAAGGCTGGCGTGCAAGGGCCATCAGGAAGTGGAAAATCAATGTCTGCGCTTCTATTAGCCAAAGGCTTATGTGGAGATTGGTCTAGGATAGCAGTGATTGACTCAGAGAATAGATCAGCTCACCTATACGCTCATCTCGGCCCCTATAAAGTATTAAATCTTGAATCTCCATTTACACCAGAGAGATACCTACAGGCTATTGATACATGCCTAAAGGCACAGGCTGAAGTAATAATAATAGATAGTATCAGTCATGAATGGGAGGGGCTGGGAGGCATACTGGATATACACAGCAATATGTCAGGCAATAGCTTTACCAACTGGAACAAGCTTACTCCAAGACACAACGACTTCATTCAAAAAATCCTTCAAAGTCCAGTTCACATCATTGCCACTATCAGAGCCAAACAGGAGTATATCCTATCTGAGAAGAATGGCAAACAAGTACCTGAGAAGGTAGGAATGAAAGGTATAACGAGAGAAGGTATGGATTATGAGCTGACCACTGTATTTGAACTGGACATGAAGCACCAAGCTCGTGTCTCAAAAGACAGGACAGGTTTATTTGAGAAAATGCCTGAGTTTGTCATGTCTGAGAAAATAGGAACCAGAATATTACAATGGTGCAATCAGACAATAAGCACTGACCAACTAAAGCAAAAGATATATGCCTGTATATCTATTCTTGAGTTGACAAATCTGTATAACGCCTATCCTGAGTATCAAACAACCCTTCTTTCCTATTTCACTGCCAAGAAAACTGCACTCAACAACAATTTAACCACCCAAAAAATACATACAAATGGAACTACCTGAATTAATGCCAGAAACTAACCTCGCTGAAGAAATTGAGCAATCTTCTAGCCTATCCTTTATGGAGGCTAACACAATAGCCATACCACTGGGGGAGATAAGGAGCAATCACATCATTCCTGTCTTTGTAAAGGACAATGAAACGACTATCTCCCATGTGGAGTTCATAGAGACCATGTGTGAGGTGGCAAAAGATCATTTCAATGGAGAAGCTATTTTAAAGCCCAGTGTGAGGGTTAGCCACCCAATCAAGGGAAGAATACCCGAAGCAAGAAATAAGGCAGCTAAAGAGCTATTGGAGCATGAAAAAACGCTTTATTACGAAAGGATGTGCTTCTGCATGGAGATACCTCATATAAGGCGTATCATCAATGGCAATGATCTTGCTTTAGTAGTCGGAGGTGTAAAAGCATACTCTGAGGATAATCTATACAATAAGAAAGGAGCTATCGAGCATTTCAAAATCTTCATTGGATTTCAGAATAAGGTGTGCCTAAACCTGAAAATCTTCACTGATGGCCTCAAAAGTGATGTGAGGGTAACTAACAGCACTGATCTCTATAATGCAATCTTCCAGCTCCTGAAAGTATTTCAGGCTGAGAAACAGCTTGCAGAAATGGAGCAACTAGCATCGCTTTATCTGTCCTCAACTCAGTTTGCACAGATGATAGGTAGAGCAAAGCTTTATCAGCATTTACCAGCTGAAGAAAAGAAACTGCTGCCCACATTGATGTTTGGAGACTATCAGCTTTCCGCTATAGCTGATGGATATTACAATTCTCCTTCTTTCAGGAGAGATAGCAAAGGGAATATCAGTCTCTGGAATGCCTACAATCTGATGACTGGGGCTAATAAGAGCAGTTATATAGATAAGTTCTTAGATAGGGCTGAAAATGCCTCTCTATTCATGATGGGCATTAAAAGTGCTTTAGCTAATAATAAACCATGTTGGTTTTTGGAATAACATTATCTCATGCCTGATCATCTCTATTGGTGGTCAGGCTTTAATATCAGAACATGGATGATAAAGAACTCCAAGAGATAAATAAACATTGTAGTCCTTACAGCCTGTTAGTGGTAACAGCTCAAGGTATCTTATTGAAAATTGACTGCCCATTTGAGGTCAAGGTTAAAATAGCCATTGACACATTCAAAAAGGGTGAAAGTCTAATAGTCAATGCAGTCAAGATGGATGTGAGCTATACTTTGGTTTATACTATCAGCGGCAAGAGCTACTACTACTATCATTTTTTTATTCTGATTGGTTGACCCAACCATAGGTAGCAATCAGCGAGCATTATGCTGAATTTTTTACTCTCTTTTTTTGAGACTGTTTTGCTCGTAAACTAAAAACCACTGAAAAAAGGAGATTTTTGAAAGTCAATGAAATCATGCTTATCCCATATATTTGGGTATAATTTTGATGTGATGGAATATATAGTTGAATTGAGATTTGAAGATAGAGGATACAATGCTGTAGTACATTTCATGGCTACTTTCGTTGTTCAGAGTGAAAGGGACGCTCAGTTATTTGTTGATGAACTAATTGCAGGGATTAAACGAAATGGGATAACTATATTCTTTTATGTTCAATATAATAGACTGGATAACAATCCGCAATTGAAAGCAAGAATGTATGAGTATTACCAATTTTATAAATCACGAGCTACAGCATCCATTAAAATTGAACAGTATCTCTTAGAGAACCCTGATCAGACAAAATCACTTGCTGAGAATCTATCTGATTGCTTTTTTAATGGAGAGGACTGCACCGCCATGGTTGGTCCAAAGTATAATATACCTGTTAGAGTTACAGACAAGAGTACGGGCAACACAATCGCTGCCGATATTTTTTATTCAACAGTTGAGCACTTGATTCCAAAAGATTAATTGAAGGGTACATAGGATTTCAGATGATTGTTTGTGTTTGTGCAATGTTACCTATCTGACAGGAGATGTTTTGAACTATCTTCAGTAGAACAATTTTCAAAGATCATATTGTATCACCTTTCTGTAGGATTCAAAATCTCAAAAAATCAGTTAAAATTTTCCTGTAGAATGGCTCTATGACTAGAGAGTAGAATGTTAACGCATGCTGAAATCAAGGGCGATTGACCTTACATTATATAGTATTTTCTTTACCAAGTCGATCTATCATATCAGTATAATTCTGCTTCAGTAGAAAAATAACTAAATTTAGTCTTACATATTTTTTCACCATCTAGCTTGACAGAAAAGTTGACAGTTTTTGCAATAGCACTTTAAAAATGTGATTTGATGAGGGTTTGATGAATCTCCTAAACAGTTTGGGAAACTGACGCTCTACCCCTGAGCTACTCCCGCTGGTAGCATGAAGATAAAGCTTTTAAAGATTTCCCGGCAATGAAGTCAAATCGCCACGATGAATAAACGGGCTGTACGAATTTAATTAGGCTATTGCAGCGGAATAGTGTAAGTTTGGTAGGCTACCAATATTTCTATGGGTATCAAACAATTCCTGACAAATACATATAATAGGGCGCTGGCAGAGAATAGCAGGTTGATGAAGAAGTCTGATGTATTCTGTATGGCGCCATGGATACAACTGCATGCCCAAACAAATGGCAAAGTCTCTCCCTGCTGCATGAGCTCCGTCTACAGCGGCAATGAGATAGGCGACCTTCGCAAGAACCCAAGTCTGGAAAGTGCATGGAACTCACCTAATATGAGGCAGCTGCGCCTCAACATGCTGAAAGGGGAGAAGAGCACCCTCTGCGGCCACTGCTACAAATATGAGGCACTGGGCCGCTATAGTGAGCGCAAGCAATATAACCGCGACTATAAGCGCTACTATGACCGTGTACGCGCCACCAATACTGATGGCAGCCTGGATATAAAGGAAGTACCTATCATAGACATCCGCTTCTCCAATAAATGCAACTATAAATGCCGGATATGCAATAGTGAGTTCAGCTCGCTGTGGTATGAAGAGGAGCGCCAGCTGGGCAAGGGCCGGCCGGCGGAAGACCAGCCAAAGGAGATGCGTGCTGCTGAAGAAGAAGCGGCCTTTTGGGAGTCCTACAAGAGCCTGCTGCCATATGTGCGCAGGCTGCACTTTGCCGGAGGTGAGCCGCTCTTTATGGATGAGCACTATGAGACGCTGGATCATCTCATAGAGATAGGCAATACTGAAGTGACGCTCAGCTACAATACGAACTTCTCTACGCTGCGCTACAAGAAGTACGACGTGCTGGAAATGTGGAGCCGGTTTCGCAATGTAGATATATGGGCCAGCCTGGACGGTATGGGCGCCAAAGGCGACTACCAGCGCAAGGGCCAGAAATGGGAAAAGATAGAAGAGAACCTCCGTGAGCTGCAAAGGAAATGCCCGCATGCAGCGCTGGGAGTCAATGTGACCGTGAGCATGCTGAATGTACTGGATGTGCCGGAGTTCATACGCTATATGATAGACCAGCAGCTGGTCAAACCTGAGCGGCTGAATCTGTACCTGCTCTTCTACCCGCAGCATTTCAGCGTGGTAAACCTATCGCCAGAGCTGAAGCAAAGGGGAGTAGAGCAGTTTGAGGCCCTGGATCGGGACTATATCTCAAAGCTGGAGGCTCCGGACAATATCCGAAACCATATCAAGACCGTAGTGACCTATATGATGGGAGAAGAAGGAGAGCGGCAGGAGATATTTCGCAATACGATCAGGGAAGTAGATGGGATCAGGGGAGAGGACTTCCTGGCGCTGTATCCGGAGTTTTCGCAGATGATGAATCCAGACGGGGTATGAAGTTGTTTTGCAAATTGCCCTTTGGCAGGATATCTATAGATGATGATGGTAATATATGGCCATCGTGCTGTCCGGACTGGGTCCAGTTTCCGATGGGAAACGTCTTTGAGCAGGAGTGGGAGGAGATATGGTACGGCGAGGCAGCACAGAAGCTGCGCGAGTCCATGTTTGACGGATCGCTACGCTACTGCAAAAAGAACTGGTGCCCCAATGTGGCCGATGCAGAAGCCGGTCTCTACAACTATCATGTGATACCGCTGGAGCAGGCACCCAAGACGTGGCAGCCCGCCCCGCCTGTACATATCAATCTGAACTATGACCAGACCTGCAACCTCCGCTGCCCGTCATGCAGGGCAGACTTCATCCACTACAAAGGCGACAAGCTCAAAAAGGTAGAATATATACAGGCCTATGTAGAGGAAAAAATACTGCCGGGGGTGGAGTCTATCGCACTCACAGGAGTGGGCGACCCTTTTTATAGTCCGGTATTCCGAAAGTTTCTGCAGGACTTTGATGCCAAGAAATATCCTCAGCTAAAGACGATACACTTTCATACTAATGGCCAGCTATTTGATGAGCGGATGTATAACCGTATGTCAGGCCTGCACCACCTCAGACTCTCTACGGACATCTCTATAGACGCGGCCTCAGCAGAGGTCTATGGCAGAGTAAGGCCGCCGGGAGACTGGGATAAGCTGATGAAAAATCTGAATTTTATAAAGCGACTTGATAATCTCGCATTACTGGGTATCAGCATGGTGGTCCAGCAGGATAATTATCACGAGATGACGAAGTTTATCGAACTGGGCGAATCTCTTAGGTATAAATCCAGACCTACTTTTGTCGAGTTTAAACGGATGAGACATGATCCGCACCTGTCCTCACAGCAGTATGCCCAGATGGGTTTGGAAGGCATGACTGATGGTATGAAGCAGGATTTTATGACTGAACTCAATAAAGTAGAATACAAAAGAATGTACAATGCTGCAAACTACCTGCAGCCCGATATCCGGCACAATCTTCACGAATATGTGACGGAGCGGCCCAATATCCGGCCCTCACCTCTTATCCGGTTTTCATCAATGGTGAAGCGCAGATTTGCTAATTTCATAAATTAATTTTATCGGTCATCGCATGAGCCAAAACAGAAGTATGAATGAAGATTTAGAAAAATACATAGCAGACAACTTTACCAATGTACAGCATTCTGAAAAAACGCTAACATTCTATTGTGTCAGAAACTCTATCTATGAGGCAGTCCGTAATAATAAGGGTGTTTTTAAGGGTACGATGCTAGACATAGGTTGCGGCGTGATGCCATATAAATCTGCAATCATGGCAGACGGCAAGGTGGAGAGATATATAGGCATGGATATCGTCAACTCTGACTATCACAACAGGGTAGTACCAGATCTAGCCTGGGATGCACAGCATATTCCATTGGAGAATGAATCAGTAGACTCTGCTATGGCTACAGAGTTCTTTGAGCACTATTTTGACACTCAGAATGCGATGAAGGAAATAGCACGTGTGCTCAGACCTGACGGGGTCCTTTTTGCTACTGTACCGTTTATATGGAATTTGCACGAAGTACCATACGACGAATACCGCTTTACCCCATTCTCCCTTCGCAAACACTTGGAAAAGGCTGGGTTTCACAACATCACCATCGGGGCACTAGGCGGATGGAAGCGGGCTTTGGCTCAAATGATTGTTTTATATATCCAGTTTGAGCGACATACCACAAACGAGAACCGCTTTATCCGTTACGCAAAACCGCTTATACTTAGATTTCATCGCTTTCTTTATGAAAACGATGTAAAGCCCATCGAATTTAAGAGCGGTGTGGAGTCTATGTATAATGGACTATACCTCGTCGCTTACAAAAAATAACAGGGACTTTTAGCCCAGTGCTAGCGGCTACTCAGCTTCACTATCGGTACGATCATCTCCTCCAGAGAGATACCACCGTGCTGGAAAGTATTCTTGAAGTATGATACGAAGTGATTGTAGTTATTAGGATAGACCAGGTACTTGTCAGTCTTGGCAAAGATATAGGTAGAGGTCAGGTTGGATTTAGGCAGCATGATCTCCTCCGGATTACGTACCGCAAAAACATCCTTCTCCTCGTACTGTAGATTGCGGCCGGTCTTGTAGCGGATATTGGTAGTGGTCTGACGGTCGCCTATACACTTTGACGGGTCTTTCACATTCACAGTACCATGATCTGTGGTGATCACGAGGTTGATGTCTTTGCCGGCCAGTTTTTTCAGTGCATTGAAAAGCGGCGAGTGCTCAAACCAGGATACTGAAAGTGAACGATAGGCTGCTTCGTCATTGGCCAGTTCTTTCAGCACCTCCATCTCTGTGCGGGCATGAGAAAGCATGTCTACAAAGTTGTAGACTATCACATTCAGGCGGTTGTTGAGATAGTTGAGGATATTCTCCTCTAGCAGCAGGCCATCACGGTGGTTAGTGATCTTTGTGTATTGTGTCTTGATCGGCTCGCGAAAGGTCTTCTTGATCAGTGCATCGAGAAACTCACCTTCATGCATATTCTTGCCACCCTCATCATCATCATTCAGCCATTTGCCGGGGAAGTTCTTCTGTATATCCGCAGGCATCATACCGCTGAAGATCGCATTGCGGCTGTACTGAGTGGCGGTAGGGAGGATAGCATAGAAAGTATCCTCCTCGTCTACGCGAAAGAAAGGCGTGATGAGCTGCTGTATAGACCTCCACTGGTCAAAGCGCAGATTATCTATCAGTATCACAAAGGTCGGCTTAGGCTGCTTGATCAGGTCAAATACTTTGCTCTTCAGCAGGGTGTGAGACATGATCGGGGCATCTTTGCCCGCCTCGCCTTTGATCCAGTTCTTGTAGTTCTTGATCACAAATTTATTGAACTCGGTATTGGCCTCGCTCTTCTGCATCTCAAATACCTCCTGCATCTCTACGGTCTTGGACTTCTCCAGCTCGATCTCCCAGTAGATAAGGTCCTTGTATAGCTCAGCCCACTCCTGATAGCTGAGGTTATCTTGTATGCGGGTGAAAAGCTGCTGAAACTTAGAGCGGTAGTCCTGGACTGTTTTCTCGCTCACCAGCTCCGTTTTATTGATGATCTTTTTGAGCGTAGAGAGTATCTGTTGTGGTTTCACAGGTTTGATCAGGTAGTCTGCTATCTGAGAGCCGATGGCATCTTCCATCAGGTTCTCTTCTTCATTCTTAGTGATCATCACCACTGGTAGCTGGCTGTTGTACCCCTTGATCTCCGTAAGTGTCTGCAGGCCGCTGAGGCCGGGCATAGACTCATCCAGGAAGACGACATCTACCGGGTTTTTCTGCACACCGTCTATGGCATCTTTGCCGTTGGTCACGGTGATCACGTCGTAGCCTTTATCTTTGAGGAAAAGTATTTGTGGTTTGAGCAGGTCTATCTCGTCGTCAGCCCAGAGGATGGTAGTTTTAGCCATGTAGGATATTTAAAAGTTAGGTTGGGTAAAAAGCGAAAAAATCATGCCACCTGTGCAGGTAGCCTACATTCACAAACTAAAAGTACGGATTCTTATTTTGGATGAATAGAGAAATTAACAAATATTGACCGCATCCAATACAGGTCAACCGCAAAAACGCTAAAGCGCAAAAAGGGGACATTCATTAGCGCTGCCCGAAAAGCAGCCAGTCTTTTTATAGGCCGTCATTTCTTTATATAAAGTACTTTCTCTTGCGCCTCCAGGTCTACTGTCAGTTTCATCAGCGCGTCAGAGGTCTTGACAGCCATCTTCATCTGACCATCAGGCAAAAACTCTCCCTTGGCGCTCCAGTAGCGGGTAGGCTGGCCATCGGGCTGCTCGGCAAATTCACCCTTGGTGCTGAAGTGTACCGAATCTTTCATCACTACATAAAACAGATAATGTATCGTGTCGCTATTCTGATAGAAGTTTACCCTATCCGGTTTATTGCCGGGTTTTAGCAGCCATTCGCGCTCTTTAGCATCTTGTTTGCCATAGCTACCGTAGTAGGCCGGATTGACTTGTATCGTGGTTTTATCTTTGCCTAAAAGAAAGAGGGACATCAGTGCGATAGTGGCAAACTTCATAGCAACGGTTTTTAGTGCTATCGAATTTATCAATCTTTCGGTACATTCATCATATGGCTACTGCTACTAAACCGAAAGACAAGAAAACGCGCTGCGCCTGGTGCACAGCAGATGATATCTATATAGACTACCATGATAAAGAATGGGGCCGGCCTGTGCATGATGATGCCGTATTCTTTGAATTCCTGGTACTTGAGAGCTTTCAGGCGGGGCTGAGCTGGCTCACAATATTGCGCAAGCGTGAGAACTTCCGCAAAGCCTTTGCTGGTTTTGATGTGAAGAAGGTGACGAAGTTTGATGAAAAGAAGAAGGCTGCACTGATGCTGGATGAAGGCATCATACGCAACAGGCTAAAAATAGAAGCAGCCGTAAACAATGCGCAGCGCTTTATGGAGGTACAAAAGGAGTTTGGCTCTTTTGATAAATATATCTGGAGCTTCACCGGAGGCAAGCCAGTGGTGAACAGGCCGACTACGCTACGCGATGTACCACCTATCACTGACCTGTCTAAGAAGATCACCAAAGACCTGCAAAAGCGTGGCTTTAAGTTTCTGGGAGGGACGATCTGCTATGCCTTTATGCAGGCTACGGGGATAGTAAATGACCATACTGCGGACTGCTGGCGGGCAAAGAAGTGAGAATTTATTTTACGCTCAATCGATCAATTTGCGTAGGATGATGCCCTACGCTGAGGCTAGCACGCCCTTTGGGGCTTAATACAATAAACGATGCCATCCCTGCGAGGAATGGCATCGCAATATTCTTGTACCTCGAGGGCTTACTTATTCAGCACCACTTTCTTTGTGGTATGCTGACCATCTTTCAGCAGGTCAATGGTATATACACCTCCGGAGAGCGCACTCATATCTAGTTTTATAGCGCCGGCAGCGGTTGATTGGTTTATAGCCATTGTTTCGCCGAGCATATTATAGACAGTAGCGATAGTAGCTGCATCTGAGTTTTCCGCGTAGCGGATGTATACGATACCTGTGGTAGGATTAGGATAGATAGACACGGTAGCGGCTGCAGCCTGCGACACACCGAGCGGGTAGGACTTGGTCGCCAGGTTCGGACGGTTCACCTCCAGCGTGTTCTGCATGAGCGCAGCCTGACCCTTGGTGAAGAGGTTCATACACTCCTCGGAGGAGTAGTCCATATAGTTCTGCACCATATCAGGAGCATTGGCTCCGTAGTAGGCCTCTACCTGTGTGCAGGTATTGCGGGTTGTATCGCAGTCAAAGTTAGATTGCGTATTGGCAAATGGAGTGTCATCTATGCCATCGCTCTGCTGGCAGTCGTTGGTGCCGAAAGTAGCTCCGTCGCCCCAGATGTGGCGGAGACCCAGGTAGTGCCCTATCTCATGCGTACCTGTGCGGCCACGGATCACGAGGTTCATACCACTAAAGTTGATGGGATTGGGATTATTGGCACCTACCGTACGGTAGTCGAGCACTACGCCGTCGTAGCCTGGCTGAGGCGCGGCAGATGACTGACCCGCTGGCCAATTTGGCAAACCATCCGGCGGATAGGAGTAGCCCAGCAGCTGGCCGAAAAGCGACGGCTGCAGGTTTACGATCCATATATTGAGGTAGTGGTCAGGATCTATGGCATCATCGCCACCGGCAGCGCTAAACTTGATCAGCGAGTCCGGCAGGCCGGTGAATAGGTCCAGGGTAAACTGATTGCTGGTCTGTACGCGCACCGTGCTATGAAGCGTAAACTGTATATGTGTATCTGCCCCCACACTGTCAAAGTAAGAGATAGTATTCACGGCATCGGCATTGGTGCGGCTATAGTCAGCATTCAGTACTGCTATCTCAGACTGCAAGACACTATCGTCCAGATTCTCCGCCGCTGCACCATATACTACGTGAAAGATGATAGGTATGGCATAGGTCACGGCATTGGTAGCGCGGCTGGCGCTATGATTTTTGGCCTGGTCAAAAGCCTGCTGCACGGCAGCCTTGTAGCCCGGGTGGCGCTGCTCGGTGAGATCCAGTAGGTATTCATTGCCACAGAGTATGCGGTGCTGAGATTGTGCCGTCGCAGCCAGGCTCATGGCTATGAGGCAGAGGGTAAAGAGTTTTTTCATTTATGTGATTGTTGTATCTCAAAAATGGCATATTTAGAACGATTTCAAAATACTGAGCAACAAACGGCACATACCTATCGGCAAAAAGCGATCAAGGCGGGCCGCTTGCCAAAAAAACTTATAAAAGGGTCTTTTCACCTTGAGCCGGGCAGGCTGACCGCTACTACCTTTGAGTACCCGCCAAATTGGCTATATTTGCCGACTTTCGTATAATTGTTAAATTAAGCCTTAGCCTGATCAGGATCAAAATATTTTGACCATCCGGCGTTTAATGCAAAGCCCATAGATGAGCCTCAAAGACTCAATAGACCAGACCCGGCTCCCGCAGCACATAGCCATCATCATGGATGGCAATGGCCGTTGGGCCAAGTCTCAGGGCAAGAACAGGCTCTTTGGACATAGTAATGGTGTATCTGCCGTGCGTGAAGTATCGGAGGGATGTGCAGAGTTGGGGGTAAAGTACCTGACGCTTTATGCTTTCTCTACAGAAAACTGGAACCGCCCGATCCTGGAGGTGACCGGCCTCATGGACCTGCTGCTCAAGACCACACGCTCAGAGATCAAGACGCTGCAGAAAAACAATATACGCCTCAGGGCTATAGGTGATATGGATGCACTACCTGCCAGTACCGCACGGGAGCTGCGCCAGGCTATAGACGATACAGCAGGCAATACGCGCATGGACCTGATCCTCGCGCTGAACTATAGCGGCAAGGCTGAGATAGTGCGGGCAGTAAAGCAGATAGCCGCAGCAGCCAAGAGCGGTACGCTGAGACCGGATGATATCACCGAGCAGATGGTCACAGACCACCTCTATACGGCGGGCATACCTGATCCGGAGCTGATGATACGTACCAGCGGTGAGCAGCGCATCAGCAACTTTCTGCTGTGGCAGCTGGCGTACGCGGAGTTTTACTTTACGGAGAAGTTCTGGCCGGAGTTTGACCGTGAGGAGCTGTACCGGGCTATCCTGACCTATCAGAATAGGGAACGCAGGTTTGGCAAGACAACAGAGCAGGTAAAGGACGAAAGGAAATAACGAAGTATTAAGATAGATAGTAAAGCATACAAGTGAATCAAGGCAGCATAGTGAGATATATACATGGTCATCCGGGTCGTCTGATATGCATGCTGGTAGCTATCTGTATGATGGTGGTCCTGCCTGTGGCGGCGCAGACGGATACTATTACCAATGTAGATATAGACTATAATACACCCCGGGAATATACGATAGCTCATATCAGTGTAAAGGGCACTGAGAACCTGGATAAATCTATCCTGATATCCCTCTCAGGTCTCAGGCAGGGCGAGAAGATCAAGATACCGGGAGAGGATATCTCAAAGGCGATCAAAAATCTGTGGAAGCAGCGCCTTTTCACCGATGTATCAGTGGACATAGAGAAGGTAGTAGGAGACGAGATATTTCTCCAGATCAATGTGCAGGACAGGCCGCGTATCGGTTCTTTCTCTCTCAAGGGTATCAAAAATGCCGATGTGGAAGAGCTAAAGAAGAAGCTGGACCTGCGTGCAGGGATTATATTCAGTGACAACCTCAAGAAGAAATCTATCGAGGTGATCCGCAACTATTATATAGATAAGGGCTTTCTAAATGTGGTGGTGGCAGTGAGAGAAACACCGGACACTACACGCAGCCTGGCGCGCCGCAATTCTACCCTTGTCAATTTTTATATAGACAAGGGGGCAGCAGTCAAGATAAGGGCCATCAATTTTGAAGGTGTGAGCGCCTTCACAGAGCCCATGCTGAAGCATAAGATGAAGGAGACAAAGGAGCGTGTCAAGTTTCAGATGGACAGCATCCTCCAGTTTCGCCGCAACTTCAAAAAATTTGGCTATCACCCTAAATGGTACACGGTGCCGGGTAGCCTCTCTCCGGTGAGCTGGTATTATTACCTGGAGCATTTTGTAAACCTGAATGTCTTTAAGGCATCAAAGTTCCGGCGCAAGGAATTTGAAGAGGATAAGAAGAAGGTCATCGAGTTTTACAATACTAAGGGCTATAGGGATGCACGCATCGCATTTGACACAGTCTATAAAGAAGATCCACAAAACCTGGTGATCAACATCAAGATAGATGAGGGCCGCAAGTACTATTTCCGCAATATCTTCTTTAATGGGAATACAAAGTATCCTGATTCCCTGCTGGCCAAGATCATTAATATTCACCGCGGTGAAGTGTACAACGCACATGCTCTGGAGGAGAAGCTCTTTTCCAATCCAAATGGCGGCGATGTGAGCTCATTATACATGGATGATGGCTATCTCTTTTTCTCTATTACACCTGCGGAGGTGCGGGTAGAGGGAGACTCTATAGATGTAGAGCTGCGTATCAGTGAGGGCCCTCAGGCCACGATCAATGAGGTGCGCATCATGGGCAACACCAAGACCAATGAGAAGGTGATCCGCCGCGAGCTGCGCACCCTGCCCGGCAATAAATTCAGCCGATCGGACCTGATCCGTTCACAGCGTGAGATCATCAACCTCGGCTACTTTGACCCGCAGCAGCTGGATGTGGTGCCTATACCTAATGCTGAAAACGGAACGGTGGATATAGAGTACAGGGTGACTGAGAAACCATCTGACCAGCTGGAGCTCTCTGCCGGCTACGGTGGCTCTAACTATGGCCTGACGGGTACGCTAGGTGTCACGTTTACCAACTTCTCCCTGCGCAATATCATCAACAAAAAATCATGGAACCCGCTGCCTAGCGGCGATGGCCAGCGCCTCAGTGTGCGCGTCCAGTCCGGAGGCAAGATGAGCCAGTTTTATACGCTTTCCTTTACCGAGCCATGGCTGGGCGGCAAGAAGCCAAACTCACTCACATTTGCTTTCAACCGGACCAACATCTACTCTTATGACAATGGCCTGACCTATGCCTCCACCGGTCACTACTTCTCTACAGGGGGTACGGTATCATGGGCTACCCGACTCAAGAAGCCGGATGACTTCTTCACCTTTGAGGCGGCGCTGACCTATCAGTACTATCAGATCGTCAACTCTTCTTACCTGCCTATCTTCTCATATGATAATGGCAGCGGAGCAGGTAACTCTCACAATCTGAACCTCTCTCTGATACTGAGCCGCAACTCACTGGATCAGGTTCTGTATCCTAAGCATGGCTCCAGCTTTATGCTGTCCGTGACCGGTACACTGCCGTATTCCAAGATGTTCCCGGGACGGATGAAGATCAACTACTCAGACACCAATGTGACACCTGAGCAGCGCTATAAATACATAGAGTTTTTCAAGGTTAAATTCTTTGCTGACTGGTACACTACGATCTATCAGAATCTCGTCTTCCGCGCTTCAGCCAAGTTTGGCTTCCTCGGTACCTACAATTCTCAGCTGGGCCTATCGCCATTTGAGCGCTTTGAGGTAGGGGGAGATGGTATCAGTACTTACTCTATTCTCGGCAAGGAGATCGTGCGTCTGCGGGGCTATGATGTGATCAGCCCTACCTCGCCGCCTGCTACTATAGCCGGCGCGGCGATCTTCAATAAATTTACCGCTGAGATACGCTACCCTATATCGCTCAATCCGTCTGCCACGATCTTTGCTCTGGCCTTCCTGGAGGGGGGCAATACATGGCAGGATATCAAAGACTACCGCCCCTATATGCTCAATAAATCCGTGGGTATAGGTGTACGCGTCTTCTTGCCTATGTTTGGCCTCCTCGGTCTGGATTATGGCTTCCCGCTGGATAAGGTGATATACAGCAGCGGCAGCAAGGCCAACCCTAACGGTCGTATCAATATCGTACTCGGTCAGGAGCCGGAGTAGGATGTAGGCTTCAGTTCAGGGCCTGCACTATGGGTTTCAGTTATTACAGCTAGCTTATTTTGTTGCATCAGGTGCGCATGACTATCAGCGCACACTGCCGACGCATGACCTATTATCCGTTTTAGACCGGTGAATAACCGTGATCTACATGGTCACGGCACTGGATCATAACCATGCCCGCCCCAAGGATGGCAGGATAGGATGCGTTTGATGGTTAGGTAGCCTCCTTTGATAGGGCCATGCTTTTGCAGGGCCTCTATGCCGTACTGGCTGCAGGTAGGCGTGTAGCGGCAGCTGCGGGGGAGATGGGGAGATATAAGCAGCTGATAGCCTCTGATGAGGTATACCAGTATCTGAGAAAAGAATCTGCCTATAGCGGATAGCATACTGCCAAGATAGACGAAATGACCGGCAAGCGTATTGCACCGTAGCTACTACAGCCCGTTGAAAGAGATACCCAGAGACCATTCGTTGGCCAGCGGGCCCCGTCCCTGCTTGAAAACATTCAGAAGGCCATAATATCCTGTGATATTGAAGCTGCTGTAGCCTATACGCAGGGTAGGACCCATACGGAAGAGGTTGAAGTCCCCATATGGCTTTTCTTTGATGTTATAATGAGGATTCTTGAATACGATCTTGGTATAAGCATCCACTTTTACTCCAAACTTGAAACCTATATTGAATTTCCAGACCTGGTCCAGCTTATCCCTATTGGTACGGATACGGAGCTCCAATGGTACATCTATCCATGTCTCGGTCAGTTTGTTGATCTTGATAGAGTCATGGTAGTTGGCCACAGGATATGGATGAAACCGAGCACCGCTGGCCGCTGAGTCAGTCAGGCGGGAGTTAGTATAGATATTGACCCAGCTGATACCCGCACCGATGGCAAAGCTCACGCGGGACTTTTTGATCTGGAGATCATACATAGCGTAGAGGTTGAGACCACGGGAGTAGTACTGTGTCTTCATCCCATTTTCGCTTTTGTGTATCCAGTTGGTAGCGTTGAGATCCAGCACCAGGCGATCCTTCGGCACATTCATCACATATGGCTTCTTTACCCGCTTGGCAGGTTTGTTATTGCCCGTAGAGTCCGTCTGAGCCCAGGCGGCAGCTACAGAGATGACCATAAGGAGGACCAATACTACTTTCTTCATCAAACTACAATTTTTTGGGTGCGCTAAAGTAACACAATTAACGAAAATGCCTGACAGGCACGGGGTCTAACGCCAAAGCGGGCAATAGATTGTGTTATTTTAACCGCAAGGAAGGGCGGAGCAGCCTCAGCCCAGATACCGTCCTTCTATCGGCATACGGCGCCCCATACCAAAGGCCTTGGGCGATACGCGGAGGATAGGTGGTGCCTGGTAGCGCTTCCATTCATTCATATTGACCATACGGAGAATGCGGTCTACCAGCGGCTTTTCATAGCCCTGGGCTATTAATTCTTTAGGCCCCTGACGCAGTTCGATGTACTGATACAGGACCTTGTCCAGTATGTCGTACTCGGGCAGGGAGTCAGAGTCTTTCTGACCGGGCCGCAGCTCCGCGCTAGGCGCCTTGGCGATGATGTTTTCTGGGATCACTTCACCGCTACGATTGATATAGTGAGCCAGCTCGTACACCTGTGTTTTATAGACATCGCCGAGTACCGCCAGGCCACCGCACATATCTCCGTATAGTGTACCGTAGCCTACAGCAGCTTCGCTCTTATTGGTCGTATTGAGCAGGATATAGCCAAATTTATTGCTCATGGCCATGAGCAGGGTGCCGCGTACGCGTGCCTGAAGGTTCTCCTCGGCCACATTGGCGGGCAGATCCTTGAAAAACGGATGTAGCGTTTTGAGATAGGACTGAAAGGGCTCCTCTATAGGGATGATCTCATGTGGCGAACCGAGGTTTTTGACCAGCGCCAGTGAGTCATCTACAGAGTGGCCGCTACTATAAGCAGATGGCAGCAGTACGGAGAGGACATTTTCTCTACCGAGAGCAGCTGCGGCGAGGCATAGTACCAGTGCAGAATCTATGCCCCCGCTGAGACCTAATATGGCCTTCTTGAAGCCGAGCTTGGCAAAGTAATCACGGATGCCCAGCACCAGCGCATCATGTATCAGAGATACAGGTGCCGGCAGGTCAAAGGTAGCAGGCTCTCTGATATCATCCATATCTTCCACTCGTAGTTCTTCGCTGAAAAATGGCAACTGTGCTGCCAGGGTGCCACCTGCGCCTACGACTAATGATCCTCCGTCAAATATAAGCTCTGTCTGCGCGCCCACCTGATTGACATATACCATCGGTAGCTGGTAGCGGTGGCAGTTGGCGCGTACTACGCTCATGCGCTCGTGATACTGCTTGTAGCTAAATGGAGACGCAGAAAGATTGATCATCAGGTCTGGCTGCAGCTTGATCAGTTCATCCATCGGGCAGGCTACATAGAGCGGGTTTTCATTACCCACATTCCAGATGTCTTCACAGATGGTGATAGCCAGTTTGCGCCCCTT
This sequence comes from uncultured Chitinophagaceae bacterium, assembly GCA_964537475.1. Lineage (GTDB taxonomy): Bacteria > Bacteroidota > Bacteroidia > Chitinophagales > LD1 > UBA1941. Next base: position 68,248 of record CAZIBY010000006.1, read on the forward strand.
GAATTCTACCAGCTCAAATACTGTATTGGGCTCGAAGTAGCGATACTCATCAAAAATGTCATATGTCGGGAGCAGTGTCTTGTGGATCACCTTTTGCACCTTGCCCTGATAGAGAAAGTAAGCTGCATTGAAAAGGTCCTTGCCCTCTGGGCGCGGGTTGCGCGCCGGCGCGCCGACCACTGCGGCTACACTCATCGTATGCTGTGCGATTTCATTCACTGCTTCGATGCATTTGGAGATGTAGTCGTCAAACTCGAGAAAATCGCGGGACGGATATCCGCAAACGCTAAGCTCGCTGAATACGACCAGCTCAGCACCCTGTGCCTCTGCAGCCTGGATAGCGGCTATTATCTTATCTGTATTAGCCCGGAAATTGCCCACATGGATATTGAGCTGGGCGAGTCCTACTTTCATATACTGTCGTTAAAACATTGCGCCAATGCTCAGGAGCACATTGCGCACCACTATGGCGTCTTTCTTTGGATTCACAGAGGTGTCTTTCATCTGGTTTACAAAACCATTGTGATAGTGCAGGGCAAAGAAGACAGATGTCTTGTCATTGATCACGTACTCCAAACCACCCCCTACGCTCAGGCGGAAATCAAACACCTGGTAGCGGAAGTCCGGGATCAGCTTTTGTACTTCATTGCCATTTTGCAGTACATTCTCCTTTGATATGGAGACTACCGAAGGCGGTACTGTACCGGCCTGATTGATACCATCACTGTAGTTGGCGCGCGCTGATACATTAAATACAAAAGAGCCACCCAGCTCGCCAAAGAGGATGTATTTGTCCTTGAACGCATTTGTCTTGAGCTTCAGGTACAGAGGGAGCATGATATAATTGGTGTTGTAGCGCTCTACTACAGATTTGCCTCCGGATAGCACCGTAAAAGTATCACGCCCTCTGACGCCACCCATATCCATGCCTCCATACAGGCCGGTAGACAGCGCATAGTTCTGGTCTTTGAAATAGTACTCGATCTTCAGGCCATAGGTCATGCCGTAGCCTGCTACCCCTTTGCTTATATCTTTTCCCATCGGCTTCATCCATGAGGCCCCCGGTGCGGCAAATAGCCCCAGCTTCACTTTATCACTGATACTGAAAGCATGCGTAGCTATAGAAACGATGGTAATGAGCAGTACTATTTTCTTCATAGAGAGGATTGATTTAGCTATGTAAAGTTGCTGTTTTTATCTGAATAAACCGCATCACGGATAGGGTGCGATCTTCATACCCCGCCGTATGATGTAGGCATGCCAGAGCAGGAAAGCGGCCACCGTGCGGTAGGGCTGCCAGTTATTGGCCATGAGTGCTATCTCCTCACGGCTGGTGGTGACGGGCAGATTCTTCACAGCCTTTGTACTATTGATGAGGGCGATGTCTCCCAGGGGGAAAAGATCGCAGCGGTGTAGCACCATCATAAGGTATACGTCAGCTGTCCATTGGCCTATGCCCTTCACAGCAGTCAGCTCGCGGCGGATCTCTTCATTGGATAGCCTGTCAAAGGCATCTGGCTGCAGTCTGCCATCCAGCACATGCGCTGCGAGGTCGCGTGTATAGGCTATTTTCTGACGGCTGAAGTAGCAATTTTTCAATTCTTCGTCTGTGAGCGCCAAGAGTTTTGACGGAGTCACGGTACCGATCTGTTTTATCAGTTTATCCCGTGCCGCGCGGGCAGAGGCCAGAGACACCTGCTGCTCCAGTATGATATGTACCAGCGTAGCAAACCCCGGCTGCCGTGACCACAGCGGCGGGTAACCATGCTCCTGTATGATCTTGCCAAGGTCGCCATCAAGACCCGCGAGTTTATCACAGATAATATGAAAATCCGATACCGAAAAGGATACATCTTCCATAACATAAGTTTAATAAATGTGAGTAGAGCGACCATATAATGTGCATATCTATCGTGTTAATAATTGCTTAACGTTTAGGAAACGATTTGGCTTTTTGCCAAAGATATTTTCGCGGCCAATAAGCCACCTGAAGTATGATGAGAAGATCTATATCCGTATGCTTTCTGTTGATATGCTGTGCCCTGCATGCTGTAGCAGGTGGTACACTATCCGGACAGATCATAGACGATAAAAAGCAGGCTGTGATCGGTGCCATAGTGATGATAGACAGCAGCACGACCATGGCAGCGCAGACCGACTATGATGGCCAATACACTATTGAAAATATACCTGCCGGCCACCATATGATCAGGATCAGCTACGTATCCTACACTACTATCAATCAGGAGATACTGGTCAATGAAGGGCTCAATACGAAGAATGTAGCGCTAGAGCCCGAGGCACAAAAGATAAAGGAGGTGACTGTGCAGGAGGTGCGTCGCAGAAATACAGAGAATGCGGTGAATATGGAGATACGCAAAGCCAATAGTATAGTAAGCGGTATATCGTCTGCTCAGATACAAAAGACGCAGGATCGTAGCGCTGCAGACGTAGTGAAGCGTATACCCGGCGTCACGATAGTGGATGGCCGCTTCATTAATATTCGTGGCCTTAGCGATAGGTATAATAATGTGTTTCTAAATGATGCAGGTGCACCTAGCTCAGAGGCTGATCGCCGTGCCTTCTCCTTTGATGTGATACCCAGCGGCATGATAGAGCGGATACTGATCTACAAGACTCCATCTGCAGAGCTGCCGGGAGATTTTGCAGGGGGTATGGTGAAGATCTATACACCAGCTATGCCGGAGAAAAACTCTGTGACTGTGAGCTATACTACTTCGTTCCGAGAGGGAAGTACTTTTAAACCTTTTTTTAGTACACAGGGCAGCCAGACCGATATGCTGGGCTTTGATAATGGCTACAGGAATATGCCGGCGGGTACGCCTTCTTACATCCAAAAGAACAATGCGAATATCAGCCCTATCACCAAAGCATTTAATAATGACTGGGGTATCAACCGTGGCCAGGCCATACCAGACCAGCGGGCATCGCTCACCTTGCAGCGGGTAGTCAAAAAGGGCAAATTCCAGTTTGGCAATACGACGGCACTCACTTATACTAACACGCAGTCCACCTATTTGATACGCAGAGCCGACTATGACTCAGTAGGCAAGAATCTGGAGCAAACTGATACCGTCAGTACCCGTACAGTATACAGTGGCATCATGGAGAATATGGCATTCAAATGGGGAGGCAATCAGATAGAGATCAAAGCCCTGCTCAATCAGATGGGCATGTCTCAGACCACTTTGCGAAACGACACGTTTAATGGAAAGAATGAACGTTTCTATGCAGAGTACTACCAGCAGCGTACTACTGCGCTCACGCAGCTGGCCGGCGGGCATAATTTTAATAATGAATCAACAATATACAACTGGAACCTGAGCTACGCCTACAGCGCCCGCAAAGAACCGGATTTCAAGAGGATAAAGTTTGCCTACAATCCATTTGACTCAGTTTATAAGGCACAGATAGCAAACGTAGTCGACCCTGTAAACGGTGGCGGACGCTTTTACTCAGATCTGAAAGAGCACGTTTTCTCCTTCAATCATGGTATAAGGCAGCAGGTCAAGACGCCCGGATACACTTTTGAGATCTCTGCCGGCAACTATGTGGAGTATAAAATGCGCAGTTTCGCAGCACGGCTGATAGGATATACCATCAAGCCGAGCGCCACAGCTCAGCACCTGCTAGAGCAGCCACTCTCTACGATATTTGATCCGAGTACTGTGGGCGAGGCTTCAAATTTCCGCATGGATGAGATCACCAGTCCCTCGGACGCGTACAAAGCCCAGAACCTGCAGGTAGCGACGTACGTCAATTTTGTTTTGCCCGTAGAGAACATTGTGAAGATCATCGTAGGTGTCCGCCATGAGTACAATAAGCAATCCCTGCAGAGCCATGTGAATCTGGATAGTGTGAGTCCAAGCATTGTCACGCACTTCGTCCTGCCATCTGTCAATGCTGCATTTAACGTGCATAAGAGCATGCTGGTGCGCCTGGCTTATGGTATGACTGTCAATAGGCCTGAATTCAGGGAATGGTCGCCGTTCTATTTTTATGACTTCCAGCTCAGCGCGGGCAACTATGGCTCGCTGTTCCCTACGGTCTTTTACCCTAATGGCACCGTGCTGAATGTAGCCAAGATCCAGAATGTTGACCTGCGTTATGAATTTTATCCTTCACCGGGCGATATGGTACATGTGGGTGGTTTTTTCAAATACTTTAAAGATCCTATCCAGCAGGTGATCACGCCTACCGGAGGCAACGACAGTAAGGGCTTCACATTTATCAATGGTGACCATGCCTATACAGCAGGAGCGGAGATAGATATCCGTAAAAATCTGGGATTCATGCAGCACTCAGGCCGCAACGTAATGGCTGATTTCAATCTTGTTTTAAATGCTGCCTATATCTATTCACGGCTTTACCTGCCTAACCTGCCATCGCTCAGCCGCACTACCCAGCTGCAGGGGCAGTCGCCGTATATCGTAAATGCAGGCCTTTATTACCAGAATGATAGCATAGGCCTGCAGGCATCTCTGCTCTACAACGTTTCCGGCCCAAGGATCTACGCGATCGGCAATCAGTTTTACCCCAATATCGGCGAAATGCCAAAGCATAGCCTGGATCTGACATTATCATATACCATACTGAAGCGCCTTACTTTTATCGTGGCCATACAGGATATACTGGCACAGTCATCCCGCCTGGTGCTCGATATAGACCGCAATGGCAAATTTGATACAAAGCATGGCCTGGATAGGGAGATCCGCAGCTATGTGATGAATAGATATTATTCTGTAGGTATAAGGGCAAAGTTCTGATGCGGCTGCAAAGTATCATAGTGCTGCTTGTGATCCTTACGACTGGTCAGAGCTGCACGAGAGATAAAGCAATAATACCGGCATCAGGCAAAATCATTTGTGACACCGTGTCTGTTAGCTACCATTCTTGTGTCCAGCCCATTTTTCAAACGCACTGTTACAGTTGTCATTCGGACTCTGCTTCTGCCGGGGGCGCTGCCGGTTTTGATATAGAGGATTTCTCGCAGCTAAAATTTTATCTAAACTATTACTATCACAACGACAGCATTTACGGGTCGAAATTCATGAGGGCTATCGATCACGGTTCAGGTGTTTTGGTAATGCCGCCTTCATATAAGATGCCGGATTCTTCCATTGCTATTATCAAGGCCTGGATCAGCCTGGGTGCCCCTGATAGCTAGGGCCTGAGTGTGCATAAGTGGGACCAGAGTAGCTTAACCTTAACCGGCACATAAATATTTGGTAACATCTACAATGGACTTTTGCGCCAACAAAAAATAAGCACAATGAAAAACTTTTATCAAAAGCTCACGACCTGTCTGATGGCACTGGGTTTCTGTGGCGCGGTATCTGCGCAATCATTTACCAAGGTCACGGTACAGGATAGCATCTCCACAGATACGCATTGGACTAACGACCGTCAATACCTTCTGAAGGGATATGTATATGTGACCAATGGTACGACTCTGACCATAGATCCGGGCACAGTGATCCGCGGCGATAAGCAAACCAAAGGCTCTCTGATAGTGGAGCGTGGTGCCAAGCTCATGGCCATGGGTACGGCGTCTCAGCCTATCGTTTTCACTTCAAATGAGGCTCTGGGCAATCGTTCTTATGGTGACTGGGGTGGTGTGATCCTCTGCGGCAAATCTCCTAACAACTGGTCGTCAGGTACAGCACAGGTAGAAGGTGGTCCACGCTCACTCTATGGTGGTACGGATCCTCATGACAACTCAGGTGAAATGCACTATGTGCGTATCGAGTTTCCCGGTATCGCCTTCTCTCCAAACAATGAGATCAACGGCCTCACATTTTGCTCTGTGGGTGATGCGACACAAATAGATCACATACAAGTATCTTACTCAGGAGACGATTCTTATGAGTGGTTTGGCGGTACTGTAAATACAAAAAATCTCGTGGCCTTTGCTGGATGGGATGATGATTTTGACAATGATAACGGCTATGCCGGTCTCAACCAATATGGCATCGGTCTCCGCGACCCATATGCAGCAGATAACTCCGGCTCTAAAGCCTGGGAGTCTGATAGCTATCAGAATGGTACTGTGACCGGCCTCGGCGGCAATACAATGCCTACACACCCGGTATTTACTAATTATACTGTAGTAGGTCCGCTGGTCCAACCAAGCTCTACAGCCTATGATCCTCAGTTCGTAGCAGGTGTGCATATGCGCCGTGGTAGCTCTATGAGCCTCCTCAATAGCGTAGTGGTAGGCTATCCTGCAGGTCTCCTGATAGATGAGTCTGACTCCACAGCTTTCGGATCGACTATAGCCAATCTCGTGAGTGGTGCGGCTGAGTTTAAGAACAACGCTATAGCTGGTATCCAACTGAATGCTGTAGGTGGCGGCAAGGAAGTAGTACTGGTATACAATGGTGCCCGCTCTCTCACAGCCACTAACCTGCCTAGCCCCGATACCACAGGTAGCGGCGTGTTCTCTTTTGGTCCTTGGTCCGGTCCTTGGGCTTTCATCAAAGATGCTGCCAATAAGGATAAGATCTATGCCACTGAGCAAAATGGTCTCCGTATCCAAAACCCATTTAGCCTGACCAATCCTGATTTTACCCCTACCAGCACCTCACCTATATCATATAACTCTGCTACCCTGCCTTCTTACGTGACAGCAGGTGGTACACTGGACCCATTCTCAAACGGCAAGGTATATCCATATGATCCTACCAAACCCATCAATACCGATACTACTGCTCTCTTCATCAACTATAATGCCCCTACCCTGGTACCAAACCTGACCAGCAGCAAGCTGTCCAGCTCTTTCTTCACACCTGAGAACCATATCGGTGCGCAAAACGCAAATAGCGCAAAGTGGACTGCAGGTTGGACTAACTGGGATCCAAACAATACAGACTATGATAGCCGCTCTGCCTCTACAGGTATACCTACCTACAATGAGGAGAAACTCTATCTCCAGGTATCTCCAAATCCTGCTCAAAATGAAGCAGTGATAGGCTATGCGCTGGCCAACAACTCTGACCTGAATATCACTATCTATGATATGATGGGCAATCAGGTAAAGACTATCATGGATCAGAAGAATGTAGCTGCGGGCAAGTATGCTTTCAAGTTTGAAACTGCAGACATGAGCGCAGGCGTCTATATCATCAATGTAACGACAGAAACAGCACACGCAGCTATCAGGCTCGCTGTGAAATAAGAATACGATTTGATCTCTCTCCTTCAGACCCCTGCCTGAAAAGGCAGGGGTTTTTTGCTTTATAGAGACAGGGTGGGTTTGCGAAAAATCAATACTTTTGGATGTAAAATAAGCACACATGGCAGAAGCGATCAGACTGGGCCGCATGACAGACACGATGGAGGAAGGATTTGTGGCGGAGATCAATGTGAAGGTAGGCGATACCGTAAAAGTAGGTGATGCAATAGCAGATATAGAAACGGACAAGGCGACGCTCCCCCTGGAGTCGTATTACAATGGCACAATCCTGCACATAGCGGTAAAAAAAGGCGATACACTGCCGATCAACTCGCTGGTGGCTGTAGTGGGCAAGCAGGGAGAAGACTTTTCCTCACTGCTGAATGATAGCGGTGCAGCAGCGGCCTCTAAAAAAGAAGAGAAGTCAGAAGCCCCAGTGCAACAGCCGACTGCAGAGAGCAAGGCATCTACGCAGCAGGTATCTGCCAGCGCCCCGGTGCAGCAGCCAGCTACAAGTGCCGTGACGCCGGAAGATGGCCGTGTGAAAGCCTCTCCACTCGCCAAGGCGATAGCAAAAGAAAAGGGCATAGACCTCTCTAAAGTCAATGGATCCGGAGAAGAAGGCCGTATAGTGAAGAAGGACCTTGAGAATGTAAGCACTAAGCCTGCCACGGCGCCAGCAGCTAAAACCTATACCGGTCAGGAGTCATACACTGATACCAAGGTGTCTCAGATGCGCAAGAGCATTGCTAAGCGCCTCACACAATCTAAAAATGACAATCCACACTTCTACCTCACCGTAGATGTCAATATGGATAAGGCCGTGGCGCTGCGTACGGAGCTGAATAACCTGCTACCGGCAAAGGTATCTTTCAATGACTTTGTGATCAAAGCAGTAGCCCTCAGCCTGCGTCAGCATCCTGCTGTGAATAGCTCATGGCTGGGAGATACGATCCGTCGCTATAGCCACATCCATATCGGTATGGCGGTAGCAGTAGACGAGGGCCTGCTGGTACCGGTTATCAAATTTGCAGATAATAAGAGCATCTCTGACATAGCAGCGGAGGCAAAGGCATGGGGCGAAAAAGCCAAGAGCAAGAAACTGCTCCCTGCAGACATGGAGGGCAGTACCTTTACCATCTCTAATCTAGGTATGTTTGGCATAGAAGAATTCACCGCGATCATCAATGAGCCTAACGCCTGTATCCTAGCCGTAGGAGCTATCCGCCAGATACCTATAGTGGCGAATGGTGAGATCAAAGTGGGCAACATGATGAAGCTCACGCTCTCATCCGACCACCGTGCTGTAGACGGCGCTGTAGGCGCTAAATTTATGCAGACGCTGAAGCAGATGCTGGAGGAGCCGATGAGGATCTTCGTCTAGCACTATTCACCTTGTTTATTTTTAGATTCTACCCACCTTTTAAAACGCGCGTTGCTTCACCACTATATATAGGATACAATCGCATTAAAAAAGCTCAGACTGCTACCTCCTGCGCAAACTCTTCATATTTACTGACCAGGTCTTTGCAGCCGATGATGATGGCACAGCGCTCGTGCAGCTCAGTGGGCTGGATATCCAGGATGCGCTGGGAGCCATTGATGGCGCGGCCGCCGGCATGCTCTGTGATAAAGGCCATGGGAATACACTCATAAAGGAGGCGGAGCTTGCCGCGCTTTTCGCCCTTGGCAGCAGGATATAGGAAGACGCCGCCCTTGATAAAGGTGCGGTGCATATCGCCTACCATAGAGCCTATGTAGCGCAGGGAGAAGGGACCCTTCTCGTGAGCTATGCACCAGTCTACGAACTGCTGTGCAGTGGACTCAAACTTGCCGAGGTTACCTTGATTGAGAGAGTATATTTTGCCACCGCCAGGGATGAACATTTTGATGTGTGTCTGGTAGTAACCATTATCATCTGTGCTGAGGGCAAAAATATGTGTACCGGCACCGGTGCTGAAGACCAGCATGGTAGAGCTGCCGTAGAGGGCGTAGCCAGCTGCGACAGTCTTGTACCCCGGCTGGAGGAAATCCTCCCGTGTGACATCAGTACCGACGGGGGTAATGCGCTCTACGATGGAAAAGATAGTACCTACCGGTGCGGCGATGTCTATATTGCTGGAGCCATCGAGCGGGTCTATAGAGACTATGTATTTGCCATTAGGGTTTAGCGTGACGATGTCTTCATTCTCTTCGCTCAGGTAGCCGGCGCAGACACCGCTGTCCTTGCAGACCTGCATCATTACGTTATTGCTATGGTCGTCGAGTTTCTGTACGGTCTCGCCTTGCACATTGGTCACGTCCATAGAGCCGCCGAGGCCCATCGCTCCCAGGTTGCGCACGGCGTGGGAGAGTTCCTTGGTACCCTCTGCTACCGAGATGATAAGTGTAGCGATATCTGCTGCTGCTGTCTCGTGCAGAAATCCTGCGAGGTCGCGTCCTTTTTGCATGGCGTGGAGCTGTGTTTTGTGTGGGGCAAAGATAGGAAATGCAAGGGAATAGCGAGTGTCTTACAGCCGCCCTCTAAAATCTCCTAAAGAGAGATTTGAATACATTTTAGCCACATAGAACACATAGAGACATAGAAAGGCGGCGGAAATCAGGCTGGTCAACGGTCGTAGTGTGCCATAGCTTTCCAGACTTTGTCGGAGGCATCGAACCAGAAAAATTCGGCTGACTTCTTGCCAAGGATACTGCGATAGTAGATCACGACTGTATCTACGCCGTAGAGTATGTCTATCAGCTCAAAGCGCAGATCAGTATACTTTTGCAGGGCGGCCCCCCAATAAGCGCCAACCTTTTCTTTTCCCTTGAGTGTGCCTGTCGGCTCATTCATCAGAGAGACAATGAAAGGTGTACTCATCTCAAAATCATCTGTGTAGTGGCTGAGTATACGCTGCAGGTCGTGACTATTCCACGCAGCGATCCACTCTGCGGCAAAGTGATGGGCAAAATCTCTGGTGATCATAGTAAAGTGGTTAAAGTACCAATATGCCAATGTAATAAATGACTACTGAGCATACAAGCTGGCCTGTAGTCCGGAAATAAATTATGGAGCAGACAGCGAGTAAAATTACTCTTTTACGACTTTGTAGAGGACAGCCCGGTCCTGGCGGTACTGGTCCTGAGTACATTCCTTGCCCTCAGTGCAGCCGGAGCGCGGACGGAGATCGCCGAGGCCATTGATGCGCAGGCGGAGTGGCTTGATGCCCGCCTCCATCATCATATCTGCCACCATGCGGGCGCGGGTCACGGAGAGCTCCATAGGGTAGTCCTCATCGGCAGAGGCCATGCCATAGATCTTCATCTTGAGCTGCGGTATGTCCTGCATCATTTTTACGATAGGCTCCAGCTCACCCCATAGGTCTGACGGTACCCTGGAGCTGTTTTTTTCAAACTGGACGAATGGCATTCGCGCCGCTGGATCGAATTCATCATGCTCCTTGAGATACTGTATCAGCATGGTGTACTGCGGCTTTTTGTAGGAGGTTAGGTCCAGTATCTGCTTGCTGATCTCATAGCCCTCCCGGAAGTAGGACACAAGGTAGAAATATCCACTATCTACTATGAAAGTATAGCCACCCGCAGAGTCCGTAGTGACCTCCTGAGATACTAGTCCATTCAGCCTGCGGATATTGATCGAGACTCCTGCTACAGGCTCTTCGGTCTGGCCGTTTTTCACCAGTCCACGGGTCGTCACAGTTTTGCCTACCGGCTGTACACCGGAATTGAGCACCACTACACGAGCGGTATCTATACCCGCCTGATCCCTGACCGGTACAGGCCGGTTTACTACAGGCCTATTGCTTTTTACTTCTGTATTCTTCACTACGGATACCTGCTGATCACTCACCAGCTTTTCGCGCTCTGCTATCAGCTTCCTGCGCTCCTCCTGCTCCTGGACACGACGCGCCTCCAGCTCGCGCTGCTGGGTCTCCGCCTCTGTCCTTTTAGCATTGATACGAGCAGCGTCTTCTGCATGCTTCAGGTCATCTTCCAGTTGGCGTTTGTGTAGTTTTTCTTTCTCCGCCAGCTCTCTGGCCAGTCGTTTACTTTCTCTTTTTGCCGCCTTGTCCTGGGCTTCTTTGTCACGCCTTTCTGCCAATACCTTAGCCTCGGCTTCAGCCCGTGCCTTTTTCATTTTGGCCAGGTCCTGCTCCTTCTGCTCGCGGCGATCCTTGTCGCTCAAAGCACTATCCGACGGCACTACGGTGTAGGAAATCTTACCCTGGTCTTTTTGAGCCGCCTGTTTTGTTTTGGCCGGCGTGGCATCTGCCTTAGCTACCGCAGGCTCTTCTGCTTTGCCCTTCTTAGCTTTGGCTGCGGCTATAGCGCTATCTGCCCGGGCTATCGCCTCGGCTTCTCTCTCCTCTCGGGTCAGGGCCCTCTTTATCTCAGGCTTTTTCTCCTCTTTCTTTGCCACGACGCGAGTCTTGCCAGTCTGTATGCGGCGGGCCTCATCTGCCGCCAGCGCGCTATCTGCGCGTGCGAGCGCCTGCGCCTCGCGGTCTATACGCTGCTGATCCGGAGGTGCGGTGGCTGCAGGCTGCTCCGACTGTGGTGCCTGTGCTGCGGCCTCCTTCTCCTTGCGCTCCCGCTCTATGCGTATCAGTTCTTCTTTCTCTACCTCCTCACGCAGTTTGGCCAGTCGCGCCTTTTCTGTTTCCTCCTGCTCCTTCTTTGCCTTGGCCTGTTTAACGGCTTCAGCCGCTTCCGCAGCCTGCTTGGCTTTCAGATCTGCTGCGGCACGTTGTTCTTCCTTGCGGCGAGCGGCGGCGGCAGCTTCTTCCTTCTTTTTCGCCTCAGCGGCGGCGGCCTGCTGTGCCTTGAGATCGGCTTCTGCTTTTTCAGCTTCGCGTTTTTTCAGCTCTGCCTGCACTTTCCGTTCATTCTCTGCGCGCTGGCGCTCAGCAGCTTCTTTTTGTTTTTGTTCTGAATCAGTATTCAGCGCCTGCTTTTCATCTTGCTTAGCAGTGCTGATGGTCTTGAGCTTTTGATCTATAGAGGCTATAGCAGAGTCCTTGCTGCCTAGCTTGCGGTCCAGCTCAGCTATGGCTGCATTCTGCTGGCGCATGCGGGCGGAATCCCTTTTGCCCATGACCTGCACTACCGGTTTTAGATTTTTATTGTCAGGACGTGCATAGGGGTCATACTCCGGGCGCTCCTTTACGAAATCGCGCGCAGGCCCAAGGCGGATATCGAGGCGGAAGTCCAGCGGCTGATTGAATCCAATAGTGGAAATATTGAAACTCGTATCCTGAAACTTATTAATAATACCGGGAGAGCGCTTATCGATCTTGAAGGTGTAGTTTGTCTCAAAGTCCATTTTGAGATTGTAGTAGCCATTCACATCTGTGAAATACTTATCCTCTTTGCGCGTCATTACATTGCGAATGATGATACCTGCTTCTTTGATGGGTATGTCGTCTTCCTGGTCTAGTATATAGCCCATCAGGCGCAGGCCGTTCTTCCGCAAAGAAATATTGAGGCTACCTGTGGCCAGAGTGCCAAACTTGTCTGTGGTGATGGTGACTGTGGTATCTGAGCGACCGGGATAGGTAGCTTTGATCTCGTAGGTCTGATTGGGTTTTGATTTTATCCGATAGGAGCCGTCGTAATAGGTCTTATAGGTGCCTATCACCTTGCCATCCTGATACTGGGTGATCTCGGCCTGAAAGAGCACTGTGGCCGCGCTATCATTGTCAGTGATCTTGCCCAATAGTCCCTGCGCCTCTGCTCCAGTTACGGAGCAAAGAAATATTAGGATAAGGGCACAATACTTTCTCAAAACGGGCACGGGTCAGTGATGTATTCCAGAATGTTTTACGCAAAGACAGGCATAATGTTTTCAGCATAGTGCCTGTCAGTATAAAAGTACATTTTAAACCCATGGGACACAGGAGGGGAGCGGCCATTTTGCCCTGACAGGTGTGTGCAGTGTGTCAATTTTGGACAGTACAGCACCTCACCTATCTGCCCTGCCTTTGTCGGCAGGTAGGCTTCGGCATCTTTCCTCTACAAGAAGAGGAAAGAACCTACCGACTTAAGATTCCTATTATATGTCAGCTATGAGTAGTTCACCGTTGTTCTTTATCAGTTCGTTCATTTTATGTGTAACCACGCACTTTTCTTAACCTATTAAACGTAAATATGCTGACCAAAATCAATACGATGAAACGATATGTGACCCTCGTGCTTGTGCTCCTGATCTCGTACAGCAGTTTTGCCTCCTTTAGCAATGTGCCGCAGGCCTACCTGGTGAGCGCCACGCTCGTAAAGCAGCACACTAAAAAGAGCCTGCATGCTCTGTGGAAGCGTCACCACATCCCTACCATAGCGCTGCCGATACGGAATGACGTAGACATCTACGAGGTGATCTACAAAGCACCGTGGATAGATAGCTCTACCTGGATCAACTGCTCCGGCATAGCCTATGTACCTAAAACAAAAGGCAAGAAGGTACCGACATTTATGTTTGGCCATGGTACGCAGATCAGCAAGGCGCGCGATATCACAGATGAAGACTCACAGCAGGGTGTCTGCCTGGGCTTTGCCGCTGATGGCTACCTGGCGCTGTACCCCGACTACTACGGCATGGGCAAGGGCGACGGCCATCACCTCTACCAACACGCATGGAGCGAGGCGATGTCATACGTATACATGCTCTACGCTGTAGAGGAGCTGAAGAAACAACTGAACTATGAGACCAATGGGCAACTTTTCCTGACGGGCTACTCTCAGGGAGGGCACTCTTCCTTTGCAGCGCAGAAGTATATAGAGGCGCTGCATGATCCGCGCTTTAAGGTGACGGCTACCTCACCAATGTCCGGCGCCTATGACATGACCGGTGAGCAGGCAAAGTACATGTTTGTGAAGTATCCTAAACCTTTCTACCTGCCCTACCTGATCATCTCGTACCAGCTGGCATATCACATCTTCAACGATCCGAATGTCTATAATGCATTCCGCTCTCCGTATGATACGCTGCTGCCGGGATTCTTTGGCGAGGTGAGGTCTAAAACCTATGACGACCTGGACAAAGTGATGCCCGCTGTACCAAGCGATGTAGTGAAGCCTGAGCTGGTAGAGCGATTTAAAAATGACTCTAATTTCGTATTCCTGAAAAGGCTACAGGAGAATAACCTGACCGACTGGGCTCCCGAGGCTCCTGTGCAACTCTGCTACTGCAAGGGTGACCGAGAGGTAAACTATAAAAACTCTGAAGTGGCCTACGACAAAATGACCAAAGCTGGCAAGAAAGACATCAAACTGCTGAACCTCTCAGACCGACTGGATCACAATACCTGTGCGGCATTTGCTGTGATATCTACCAAGGCATTTTTTGACCGGTTTAAAAAACACGGAGAGAATCCCAAGCTGAAAGATCTTTCCCCTTTCAAAAAGTGGGTAGCGAGCATCGTAAAAAAGAAGATCGAGAAGCAATATCTGGCGGATGGCAAGGACCATGCGTATATGTAGAGCTATCCGATCCTCATCAGCGTTTCAACGTGCCGATACCGTGCCATTCATGCTCTGCATTGGTCATTAAGAGTGCATGATCAAAATTCACAGACCCTTTGGGGAAAACAGTTTCATTTTCAAAGAAGCCGGAGGATACTTTTTTCACATTTAATGGTGTGACCTTCCAATCATGAAGCATCAGCTTCAGCCCATCAAATAAATTGTGATCAGGAGAATATCCTACACTTCCTTTTTCAAAGAAGTCCGAAGCATTTTTTAAGCTTTCGAAAATAGAGTCACTATTCAAATCTGAAGTAGTATCTGCCTCGATAGAAATAGTCGTTTTATCAGAGCCTGTGACGTGAATATCATAATGGCCTGCTGCTTCCTTTGCGTCAAACTGAGCGAGGTAATGCCTGCCAGGAAACAGGCGTCCACCAACCATGGCATTGAACCAAAGTGAGGTATCCCTGCGGGGAATGTAGACGCCCTCACTTGTGCACCCATCCTGATCCCACTCTACAGCTATGCGGCGAGCAGCATTCTCAGAAGAGATCCCGACAAAATCCGGTAGCCCCTTTGGCTTAATGTTCTTGAGCCGGATCAGGCATACGCCGATAATGGCTTTCCCATTATAACTCTTTGGCCGGAAAGGCGCAGGTAAATACCGACTAACCACATCTATATCTCCCACATAATTGATCAGAATACGCCTGTCTATATATCCGTGAATGGTGGGAATCTTCATATCGCTCAATTCTGATTATCCTCCTCCAGCTTCTCCCTTAGATAGTATCCCGTGTGTGATTCTTTCACCTTAATCAGTCCCTCAGGTGTACCCTGATAGACCAGGTGGCCACCCTCGTCACCGCCATCGGGGCCGAGGTCTACTACCCAGTCAGCACATTTGATCACGTCCATATTGTGCTCTATGACCACTACGCTATGGCCCACCTCTATGAGCTGTTGGAATGATGACATAAGCTTTTTGATATCGTGAAAGTGGAGACCTGTAGTCGGCTCGTCAAAGATGAAGAGCAGAGGCTGTGTGGTAGAGCCTTTGGTGAGGAAAGAAGCCAGCTTGACACGCTGTGCCTCACCTCCTGAGAGTGTGGAGGATGACTGGCCGAGCTTGACATAGCCGAGGCCTACATTGCGCAGCGGCGCGATGCGCTGCACGATGTCATTCTGCTCTGCAAAGAACTCTATAGCTTCGTCTATACTTAGCTCGAGGACGTCATAGACGTTCTTGTCTTTGTACATTACCTCCAGCACATCTTCCTTGAACTTACGACCATTGCATACTTCGCACTTCAGGTGCACATCTGCGAGGAACTGCATCTCTACGATCACTTCACCTTCGCCTTTGCAGTTCTCACAGCGGCCACCTTCGATATTGAATGAGAAAGTACCGGCGGTATAGCCACGTATCTTCGACAGCTGCTGGCGGGCAAAGAGCTCGCGGATAGCATCGTATGCCTTGACATATGTCACAGGATTGGAGCGGGAGCTACGGCCCAGTGGGTTCTGATCTATCATCTCCACGCCGGTGATCTTCTTCATATCACCGCGCAGTTCGCGGTATGAGCCGGGCTTCTCCCCTCCCCCATCGAACTGGCGCATGAGCGCGGGATAGAGTATCTTCTTGATCAGTGTCGTCTTGCCAGAGCCGCTCACGCCGGTCACTACCACGAGGGAGTTGAGCGGGAACTTAGCATCTACATCTTTCAGGTTGTGCTGAGTAGCACCGATCACAGAGATAGAGTTTGCCGTACGGCGGCGGATGCGGTCGTAGTCTATTTTGAGGTCGCCTTTCAGGTATTTGCCGGTCAGGCTATGCTTGTCTTTTGTTATGTCTTTGGCAGGGCCATTGTAGACCACCTCGCCGCCGTGTATGCCGGCCTCGGGGCCCATGTCTACTATGTGATCGCAGGCCTTCATGATATCCTCATCGTGCTCTACTACGATCACCGTATTGCCGAGGTCACGGAGGTTTTTCAGTACATCTATGAGGCGTGCTGTATCGCGCTGATGGAGGCCGATGCTCGGCTCATCGAGGATATACATGGAGGAAGTCAGGTTACTACCTATGGAGCGGGTCAGGTTGATACGCTGCGTCTCGCCGCCGCTGAGCGTATTGGAGAGGCGGTTCAGCGTGAGGTAGCCGAGGCCTACATCCATCATGGTCTGCAGGCGGCTATTGACCTCCAATAAAATCCGGTCCGCTACCTTCTTATCCTCTGTACCGAGTTTGATCTCTTTGAACCATGCATAGAGGTCTTTGATAGGCGTCATGAGCAGCTCAGATATATCCTTGCCGGCTATCTTGACGTACTGCGCATCCTTGCGGATACGAGAGCCGTGGCACTCAGGGCAGGTAGTCTTGCCGCGATAGCGGGAGAGCATGACGCGGTACTGTATCTTGTAGCTTTTCTCCTCCAGATACTGGAAGAAATAAGTAAGCCCCTGGAAGTACTCATTGCCCGTCCAGAGAAGTTTCTTCTCCTCGGCAGTAAGATCTTTGTAAGCGCGATGGATAGGGAAATCAAAGTAGATGCCCTTCTTCAATATCGGCTCGAGCCACTCGCTCATTTTTTCGCCACGCCATGGGGCTATGGCACCTTCATAAAGTGACAGACCCTTATCCGGTACGATGAGATCCTCGTCGATGCCGATCACTGAGCCAAATCCCTCGCAATTCTTGCAGGCGCCATAAGGGTTGTTGAAATTGAATAGATTCTGCGACGGCAGCTCGAAGCTCATGCCGTCTGCTTCAAATTTATTGTTGAAGACTAGCTCGGCCCCCAAACCCCCAAAGGGGGCCTTAACAGCAGTCTTCTTAGTCGCAGTTAAGCCCTCCCCTTCGGGGAGGGTTTGGGAGGGGCTGAGTTCTGTCTCTACATAGCATTCATTTCCACCTTCATTGAAGGCTGTAAGCACAGAATCTGCCACGCGGGATTTCAGCTCCTCTTCCTGTTTTACGATGATACGGTCTACGAGGACCTTGACCGTTTTGTCTTTTGACTTGGCTATCTCCGGCTTGTCTATCAGGTCTTCTATCTTGGCTACGTTGCCGTCCCACTTCATACGGGTGAAACCCTTTTGCAGCAATAGCTTCAGCTCTTCATTAAGTTTTGTTTTGACGGGCGCATCGTAGTAGATGAAAGCCTTGGTGCCCTCTGCGAGAGAGAAGATATAGTCCACCACATCCACTACTTCATGCTTGGTCACGAGCTGGCCGGAGACGGGAGAATAGGTTTTACCCAGACGTGCATAGAGCAGACGGAGGTAGTCATAGATCTCCGTGAGAGAACCTACGGTCGAGCGGGTCGTGCGCGTAGATACTTTCTGCTCGATGGCGATGGCGGGGCAGAGACCTTTGATGTAGTCTACATCCGGTTTGTCCATACGGCTGAGGAACTGGCGCGCATAAGAGGTCAGGCTCTCTACGTAGCGGCGCTGGCCCTCGGCGTAGAGCGTGTCGATGGACAGGGACGACTTGCCCGAGCCGGAGACACCTGTGAAGACGATGAACTGATTTTTGGGCAGCTCGAGGTCCACATTTTTGAGGTTGTGCACGCGGGCACCTTTGATGAGGATCTTTGTATCGGCTTGTTTCTTTATAGGGAGGTCAGTACCTTTTTTAGTGCTGGTGGTAGACATCAGAAATATTTATGCTTTTGCGCCCGGAGGCAAGCTGCGAAGATAAGGGTTTTGGGGCGCATCTATATTACATGGGCGGAGTATAGGGGATGTGTTAAGAAGTTTTGGGGAGTTGCCAGTCCCTAAACCCCCAAAGTGGACTTTAACAGCGAGGGAACCACATAGAGACAGAGGCGGAGCGGAAAATTGCATTAAAAAGCACATGGCCTCTGTGAAGTTTAACCTGAAAAATAATTTTTACAATTATTTGGAAATACCGGAATACCTCCATAGCTTTGGATATATCCAAAACAAAAAGGCTATAGAGTAATCTTCTACTTTCAGTAATGCAGACCGCAAGGAATCAGTGAATAGAGTGTCTGCGCGCCTTGTTAATCAATTTTATAATCATATTTCGACGGTAGCAGAGCTGTATTTTGCATTTGTCCTGATACACCGCTCCGGCTACTCCACAACTAAAAAACATCTGCCTATCGCTGCATAGACTCTACTTTTTAGATCACCACTTAAAACAGTACGTCTATGCGCACACCACTCATGACAGACCAGGAACTGCTCAGGCAGTACCTCTCCGGCTCAGAAACGGCTTTCGAACGCCTTGTAGCCCGCCACAAAGACAAGGTCTATACCTCTATCTACATGATGGTGAAAGATGCCTACCTGGCAGAGGATATCTTTCAGGAGACCTACATCAAGGTGATAGATACACTGCGCTCCGGCAAGTATAACGACGAGGGTAAATTTATCCAGTGGGTGATGCGTATCGCCTACAACCTGTGCATCGACTACTTCCGCAAGGTGAAGCGCGGGCCCGGTATCGTGACCAGCGAGGGTGACGATATCTTTAAGTACATGAAGTTTGACGAAGTGCCGCATGACGTCCATATGGATGTGATGAAGGGCGAAAACAAACTGAAAGACCTGATCGAGATGCTGCCTGAGGAGCAAAAAGAAGTGGTGATGCTCCGCCATTATTTCGACTTCAGCTTTAAGGAGATAGCAGAATATACCGGCGTGAGTATCAATACCTCTCTGGGCCGTATGCGCTACGCCCTGATCAACCTGCGCAAGCTGATAGAAAAACACAATGTAGATGTGAGCCGCATCAACATTGGATAAATAGTCTTTGATTGTTCTCGATAAAAGCGCCGCCATCTGTGTATCAGATGGCGGCTTTGCTTTCTATCAGTCTTTAGTAAACTTACGGGTAGTAGCGCTGCCATCTGCGTATTGCAGCAGGGCAAAGTATATGCCTGATGGCATAGCGGAGGTATTGATATCTGCTAATTGGTCTACTGCAATGACGGTGGTCATCAGGTCGCCGAGAGCATTGTATATTTTCACCTCTGCAGCAGAAGGTATGGAGATAAAAAGATGGTCGGTGACAGGATTGGGATATAGTAGCGCATAATCTGCGTGCTCCTCCAGGATACCGGTAGGAAGGAGGCTGTAGTGAGCACGGTGTACTTGATCCGCTTCTCCGTTGCTGAGCCAAGTGTGCTGGGTACTCACGTCCTCATCACCGTAAGTATTGTAAGTCCATGTAAATCTATATGCAGAATCCCATGCCAAGGTGCTGGTATTCCAATTGAGATTGACTTGAAATGTCTCGTGATGATCAGCATCATACGCCATATCTATACGTAAGAGGGGCGTAGTATCCCATGCGGATCCGTTCCAGAGAAATGTAAGCCTTTGGGTTTTATCACCGGTGGCATTGTATGTCGAGATATATTCAGATGCATTGCTCCATGATTGAGATGCAGTATCCCAGTTTTGTAAGATCTGCAAGGTATCTCCGCCAGCCGCATTGAGTGAAAGGATATATTGGCTTGAATTTCTCCAGCCCATATCTACTGAGGACCAATTCTGATTTATAGTCTGGATCAGCTGGTGCGCGGCATTGTAATTGTTGATCCTTTTGTTTTGGTCTTCCCAGGCATTGGTGACGTTGTTCCACATCTGGCCGGTAGCTGTCAGCACGTTGTTATTGCCATCATAGGTGTAGATCCACTGCAGGGCATTCCTGTAGACATTTACTACTGTATCATAGTTTTCCAGCACTTCACTCAACGCGTTACCCTGCGCGTCATAGGTCTGCGTATAACGTGACATATTAAAGAAAGTACCGGTCACAGTATTCCAGTTTCTATTATCAAATTCAGTCCAGGCGTAGGCACCGCGCGGCGTGAAAACAAGTGAGGGATTGCCATAAACATATACTCCGGAATCATATGATAACGGCTGCCCGTTAAACACTCCATAGTTTGTAGAGGAGATCAGCAACTCTTGACTGGATCGCTGGGCTTTGTGTTGATTATGCTGATTTATGAGCAGAGGGTCACGACCTGGTATCCAGGTAGTCTGAGCTGAGACAGAAGTAATGAAGAGAAGGATGAACAGTGTGCAGAAGACCGAAAGGCTTTTCATGTTTTACGTTTTTAATGATCAAAAATGTCGCGGTGGGTAGGGCGAAGAAAGGCTATGTGGTATTCTGCGCGCATTGTTTTAGGTGAATAGGTAGCGGTTTTAAATTTATTTGGCTAGTGGCATACTTATCGATGGTTCTGCACGCACCTCAGCACTTGATTTTGCATCAAAAAACCTGGCAGTGTATAAAGACTGACTGTGCGGCCGCAGATATGCGGAATTTTAAAAAAACAAACCACTTATTGTTAAAGGCCTATCTTTAATACCAGAAACCCCTTTTATGAAGAAAGTACCTACACTTCTCTGCGCCCTTTTATTGTCCTTCATCTCTTTCGCTCAGGCTCCCCCTCAGGGGATCAGCTACCAGGCCGTAGTGCGGAACGCATCAGGAGCGATAGTAGCCAATACACATGTGTCGATCCGCTTTACGATCCATGATCAAACTGCTACCGGTACGGTGGTCTTTCAGGAGACGCATGCGCAGAATACCAATCAATTTGGCCTTTTCAATGCCGTGATCGGCACCGGCGGTGGCAATCTGGGCAGTGTGGCCTGGGGCAGCGGGCCTAAGTTTCTGCAGGTAGAAGTGGATGTGAACGGCGGCGGTAGCTATACAGACATGGGTACCAATCAGCTGATGAGCGTACCTTATGCACTGTATGCAGGCAATGGCGGCGGTGGGGCTACGGGTGCTACAGGCCCTAGGGGAACCACAGGTGCCACAGGCGGTGTAGGCAATACCGGACCCACCGGGGCTACTGGTGCAGGCGGTGGTGCTACCGGACCCACCGGCACAGATGGCGCTACAGGAGCACAAGGGCCTACCGGTGCGACAGGCGCGCAAGGCAATACGGGAGCTACCGGCCCCAGCGGAAATGATGGAGCGACGGGTGCGCAAGGGGGCACGGGACCGACTGGTCCGACCGGTAATGATGGAATAACCGGACCGACTGGAGCTGCTGGACCGACTGGTCCTACAGGACCATCTGGCACAGATGGCGCTACAGGTGCGCAGGGCATAGCCGGACCGACCGGAAATAATGGCATAGATGGAGCCACGGGGCCGACAGGACCGACCGGGTCAGTCGGTGGAGCAACTGGACCAACAGGACCGACTGGTCCTACAGGTCCATCTGGAGTAGGAGGCGGTGCGACAGGGCCCACTGGTCCATCTGGTAATGATGGAGCGACGGGGCCGACCGGCCCATCCGGAATAGATGGTGTTACGGGTCCAACAGGTGCGGGAATCACAGGACCAACTGGTCCTGCTGGTATTGACGGCGCCACTGGTCCTACTGGTTCCGGTGGTGGCGCCACGGGACCCACCGGTCCTACCGGATCCACAGGCGCGGGAGGTGGTGCTACTGGTCCGACAGGCCCTTCAGGCAATGATGGAGTGACGGGGCCGACAGGTGCAAACGGAACGAATGGTGCTACTGGTCCATCAGGTGCAGATGGCAATACTGGTGTAACAGGACCGAGTGGAGCTGATGGTGCAGCGGGACCAACAGGTCCAACAGGACCATCGGGTGTAGGAGGCGGTGCCACTGGACCTACAGGACCATCAGGCAATGATGGCGCGGCGGGTGCTACCGGCGCACAAGGTGTAACAGGACCAACTGGTGCTAATGGACTCAACGGAGCTACAGGGCCATCCGGTGCAGACGGCGCAGCAGGACCTGCCGGACCCACAGGCGCTACTGGTGTAGGCGGCGGTGCCACTGGACCGACTGGACCATCTGGCAATGATGGTGCGGCAGGTGCTCCCGGCGCGCAGGGTATCACCGGACCTACTGGTGCTAATGGACTCAACGGAGCTACTGGCCCATCCGGTGCTGATGGCGCAGCAGGATCTACCGGACCCACAGGCGCTACGGGTGTAGGTGGAGGGGCTACCGGACCTACAGGACCATCTGGCAATGATGGTGCGGCAGGTGCTCCCGGCGCGCAGGGTATCACAGGGCCAACTGGTGCTAATGGAATAAATGGAGCTACAGGGCCATCGGGTGTAGATGGCGCAGCAGGACCTACGGGACCCACAGGCGCTACTGGTGTAGGTGGTGGTGCCACCGGACCCACCGGACCATCAGGCAATGACGGCGCGGCGGGTGCTACCGGACCCACAGGCGCTACGGGTGTAGGTGGAGGGGCCACTGGACCTACAGGACCATCGGGCAATGATGGCGCGGCAGGTGCTCCCGGCG
>CAZIBY010000006.1:91300-372954 GCA_964537475.1 uncultured Chitinophagaceae bacterium
ACAGGACCAACTGGTGCTAATGGAATAAATGGAGCGACAGGGCCTTCCGGTGCTGATGGCACAGCAGGACCTACCGGACCCACAGGCGCTACGGGTGTAGGTGGCGGTGCCACTGGACCTACAGGACCATCTGGCAATGATGGCGCGGCCGGCGCTACCGGCACGCAAGGTATCACAGGACCAACTGGTGCTAATGGAATAAATGGAGCGACAGGGCCTTCCGGTGCTGATGGCACAGCAGGACCTACCGGACCCACAGGCGCTACGGGTGTAGGTGGCGGTGCCACAGGACCAACAGGACCATCTGGCAATGACGGCGCGGCGGGTGCTACTGGCGCACAAGGTATCACCGGACCTACTGGTGCTAACGGAATAAATGGAGCGACAGGGCCATCCGGTGCTAATGGCGCAGCGGGACCTACGGGAGTACAAGGCATAACCGGAGCTACGGGCGCTAATGGTCTCAATGGTACGACAGGACCATCCGGTGCCGATGGCGCAGTAGGTCCTACGGGGCCTACCGGTGCTACTGGTGCAGGTGGAGGTGCCACCGGACCTACAGGTGCAGTTGGGGCTACGGGTTCCACCGGCACCCAGGGGAGTATCGGGCCTACTGGTGCCAGTGGACTGGCCGGGGCGACCGGTCCATCCGGTGCAGATGGCGCACCAGGGACAGCGGGTCCTACGGGCCCTGCGGGCAGTGCTGGTGCACAGGGTCCGACAGGACCCACGGGTAGTAATGGCAGCAATGGAGCCACAGGACCATCTGGTGCTGATGGTAGTGCCGGACCTACAGGCGCTCAGGGTGCTACGGGTGCGCAAGGACCTACAGGTAATCCAGGAACGACAGGAGCACAAGGACCGGCAGGAAATGATGGAGCGACAGGACCACAAGGCACGACAGGATCAGCAGGGACCACAGGCCCGGCAGGGGTACAAGGACCTACGGGTAATGATGGCCCAACCGGCCCTCAGGGAGCCACGGGACCGAGCGGCTCACTAGACGCATGGAGCCTGACAGGCAATTCCGGTACGACTCAGGGTACTAACTTCATCGGGACGATAGACTCTACTGATTTTGTAGTGAAGACAGATAACATCGAAGCAATGCGCGTACGTGCTAATAGGTATGTCGGTATTGGTACGACCACTCCATCATTCCCGCTGGAGGTAGCTACACCGTCGCAGTTTGCGGCAGCCATACATATCATCCCGGCTACTACGGGCCGGCGTGCGTCTATGCAGATAGGTGACTGGCAGGCACTGGAAGACGTATCTGGCAATGGTGTACGAAACTTTGCGATCTACCAAAATGCCACAGGTAAACAACGCTTTGATATAGATACTAATGGCTATATAGGTATCGGTACGCTGAAGCCAGGCTCACCGGTGGTCATAGCCAGCCCATTGCTCAATTCAGGTGTTTTCAAAGTAGGAACACTTAGCACGGATCCTGATGAAACCTGGTGGATGGGCTTCAATTCATCTATAAATACACTACTGGCACCGAGCAGCGCAGATGGTACAGATCGTGCACGGATAGGCGTCAATCTGGACGGAACGGGCCGTGGCCGCTTGTTCTTTACCACAGGAAATGCAGGTACGCAGGTGGAGCGAATGCGCATAGATGAGACCGGTCTGGTGGGCATCGGCACCTCCGCTCCTACCACAAAACTCCATGTAGAATCAACTACCTCTCCTGCCTTCAAGCTCGTAGATGGTACGCAGGGCACAGGCAAGGTACTGACCAGTGATGCAAGTGGCAATGCGACATGGCAGACACCTGTAGCATCGGGCGGAGGCAGCTCAGACAGCACGATCTATAAAGCTGATGGCACTCTGACCGGCAACCGCACCGTGGTCATGGCAGATAAGAACCTGACCTTTACTGCTACTACTGGTAAGTTCAGCTATACACCTACTGTGATCGGTAGTGTAGCCATGGGTAGGTCTGTGACATCCGGTGGAGACATGAGTTTCGCGACGGGAGTTTTTACTACGTCCTCAGGCAGCCAATCTTTTGCGGGGGGCTCACAGACGATCGCATCTGGCGGACAAAGCTTTGCCATGGGTAATACTGACACTGCCTCGGGCAGTCAGAGTGCTGTATTCGGGCAATACAGTAAGGCCCTGGGAAGCAACAGTTTCGTGGCAGGTCAAAACTCTGTAGCTACAGGCAGTAGTGCCGCTGCCTTTGGCTGGGCTAATAATGCGGGTAATAACCAGACCTTTGCGCAAGGGCAGAATACAACAGCTAGCGGTGTGGATGCGGCATCTTTTGGCTATCAGACCGTGGCATCCGGCTATGCTAGTATGGCTGTGAATGCCGGCAACTCTGCCACACAGAATTATACCTTCGCTGCAGGCTATCAGAATATAGCCTCTCAAAATGCAGCAGCAGCTTTTGGTCAAAGCGATACGGCCTCGGGTATGCAGAGCGCTGTATTTGGCCAGTATAATAAAGCCTCAGGATTCCAGAGCTTTGTATCAGGATCTAGCTCTACGGCCATAGGTACCAATGCTGCCTCATTCGGCTTGAGCAATGCCTCGTCAAACAATCAGACCTTTACACAAGGGCAAGGTAACACTGCCAGTGCCAGCAATGCCGCCGCGTTTGGTGTGCAGACCACAGCCTCCGGACAGGCCAGTATGGCTATCAACTCAGGGACTGCCGCCACTACCAATTACGCATTTGCCGCAGGCAGCCAGACCATCGCATCGGGTATAGCCAGCGCGGCCTTTGGCCAGAGTGATACCGCCATGGGTAACCAAAGTGCGGCATTCGGTTCCTATAGCAAAGTACAGGGCAGCAATAGTTTTGTTGCCGGGCAGTCTGTGACTGCTATCGGCAGCAATGCGGCGGCCTTTGGATCGGGCAGTAGTGCGGGCAATAGCTCTACTTTTGCCGCAGGTCAGAATGCGTCTGCCAGTGGCTTTGGGGCCGTAGCGATGGGTACACAGACCAGTGCCAGCGGCTCCAGCAGTATGGCTGTAAACGCCAGTACCACAGCCAGCCAGAGCTATGCCTTTGCTGCAGGCAACCAAACAGTAGCATCCGGCTCGGCTAGTGCTGCCTTTGGCCAGAGCGACACGGCGCAGGGTTTCAATAGTGCAGCATTTGGCAACTACAATAGGGCTGCAGGAAGCCAGAGCTTTGTGGCGGGTGGCAACTCAGTGGTGACCGGCAGCAATGCTGCAAGTTTTGGATCTAACAACACGGTGTCGGCGACTTCTGCCTTTGCTGCCGGTAGCAACCATACTGTCAGTAGCGTAGGTGCAGCGGCCTTTGGCAGTTTTGATGTTGCCTCCGGCAATGCAAGTTTTGCGACTGGCCAGTACAATACCGCATCTGGCTTTCAGAGCTTCGCCACAGGATCAAATAACAAAGCCACAAATGGTCAATCTTTTGTGGCCAATGAAAACAATGTGGCAAAGGGGTCAGATGCTACCGCTTTTGGTATCAATGACTCTGCTAACGGTGACCGCAGTTTTGTGATCGGCACCAACAATAAAGGTACCAACGCACAGTCCTTCGCCGCAGGCGAGTATAATGTCACCAAAGGCCAGTCTGCAGCTGCTTTTGGTGCGGGCGATTCCGCTAATGGCAATTTCTCATTTGTGTCCGGCATAGGCAGCACTGCTGCATCATACGGTGAGACTGTGATAGGTGCCTATGCTACCCAGTACACTCCGGCCAGCACTACTGCCTGGCAGTCTGGCGACAGGCTTTTTACAATAGGCAATGGTCAGTCTTATGCCCGGGCAGATGCCATGGTAGTGATGAAGAATGGCAATACAGGGATAGGTACCAACGCTCCTACTGCCTTACTCTCGGTAAATGGCTCTGCCAATAATGCTACAGGCGCGTGGGGTGTTTTCTCAGACAGCAGGATCAAGACGGTGGAAGGCGAATTTAGCGATGGCCTCAACGTGATCAACCGCCTGCGGCCGGTCACATTCCGATACAATGCTAATGCTCCGTATCAGGCAGATGGCACGCAGATAGGTGTGATAGCGCAGGAGCTGGAGCAGGTAGCTCCCTACATGGTATCTCAGCAGGACTACAAAAACATCTCCGGCCTGCGCCAGGTCAATAATCAGGCTTACACCTTTATCCTCATCAATGCCGTGAAGGAACAACAGGCCGAGATAGAACGCCTCAATGCACGTAATAAAATGCTGGAAGACCAGATGAAAGCCAGCGACAATAAGCATGACGAAGTGATACGGACCATGAAAGCCCAGATAGACGCCATCAACGAAAGGCTGAATATCATTACAGGCAAGTAAAAAAGCGGCTGTAATGATTCATTTTAAACTGCCGCCTGCGTATAGAGGTGGCAGTTTTATTTTGTAGCTTGGTGGTACTAAGAATGAAGCGCCAGAGAAGAGACTAATGCTGTTGAAGAAAAACATAATCCAGACTGATTTATATGAGCACGATAGAATTGAGCAGTGAGTTTGAAAGTATCCGGGCGCAGCTCCGGTCTTATATCCTACGCATCACGGCCTCTGTGGCAGATACGGATGATATCGTACAGGATACCTATATCCGGGCGCATGACAGGATCGATACTTTCCGCGGCGAGTCGAGCCTGAAGACCTGGCTCTTTGCCATAGCCTCCAATCTGGCCAAAGATAACCTGCGCGCACGCAAGCGCTGGACGGAAAATGTAGGTGATATCTGCCGCGAGGCAGCGATGAGCGATCAGCAGTTCTTTGCAGAAGCTATGCACATCAGGGCTACCTCGCCACAAGGGCATTTTGAGATAAAGGAGCACATCACATTCTGCTTCACCTGCATATCAAAGTCCCTGCCGCTGGAGCAGCAGCTCTGCCTTTTCCTCAAGGAAGTGTATGAATTTAAAGTGGCGGAAATAGCAGTGATACTGGACACCACAGACGCTATGGTCAAATACTACTTGCATACAGGCCGGAGTAAAATGATCAGCGTTTTTGATGGCAGGTGTGCGCTGATCAATAAGGAAGGTACCTGTCATCAGTGCTCCGAGCTGAATGGCATCTTTAACCCCAAGCAAAAAGCGCAGGAAGAACTAGTGAAGATCGATATGGTGCGAGAAGCGGACAAAGGCGATAAAGAGCACCTCTTTGACCTCCGGATGAAGATCATACAGGGCATCGATCCGTTTAGTTCTTCCGCTGCCGAATTGCAACTACATCATTTAGAGCACAATAGACGTGTAATGGAAAATATTCCGGAAAAAGTATCGTAAAACCCTATCGTTTCCAGTGGCTGCGGCGTCAGAATATAAACAGCACATACATGACCGATACCAGCACCCGGCCAGACGGGAAGGCCGTTACACACAAAAAGACATTCAGCAGAGAGACTACCGTCAGCATCTCTGTGAAAGCCAATCCCTCGATCCTATGGGCGCTCCTGACCCATGCCAGTGACTATCCCAGGTGGAATACGACCATCGTCTCCCTGCACGGCACTATGGCAGCTGGTGAGACTATACACCTCATTTCTACACTCGATCCACAGCGGACCTTCCGGCTGAAAGTAAAAGAAGCTATATCAGAGCAACGTCTTGTATGGGGCGATACGATGGGCAGCCGAGTTTATACCATCACTGCCACAGGTACAGATATGGCAGACTTCACTATGACCGAGCGGATAGGCGGGCCGCTCTTCCCGCTCTTTGCGGGCATGATACCATCTTTTGACGCCGCCTTTGAGCAATTTGCCATGGACCTCAAAAAGGAAGCTGAATATATCCAACACTCTAAAAACTAAATAGCATGAAGATCATCAAAGTAACGTACACCACCCGGGCAGACTACGCGGAGCAAAATCAAAACAACATCAGGCAAGTGATGGCCGACCTGCGCCAACTGAGCAGGCCGGGCATCCACTACCATGTCTGTCTGGGACCGGACGGCAGGAGCTTTATTCATACAGCATTTATGCAGACGGATGAGGACCAGAAGGCGCTGAATGAACTGCCATCGTTTATACGCTTTCAGGAGCAGCTGAAGGCGAGCGGACCAGAGACGCCACCTAAACCAGAATTACTAACTTTAGTGGGGGCATCTATTGATATTTTCCCCGCATAAAAACCCAATAATGAAATACAAAATAGGAACAAAAGAAAAACCAATGGCGCTCAAGACGCCACCACTCACCTCGGAGTACACGATGCATACAGATGAGAAAGATGGCAAAGAGATACTCGTCTGTACTGTAGGCAAAACAGTACTGCACTATGATGCCCGCGCCCTGGACGACCTGCACGCCATGCTAAAAAAACATGACGACTGGATGGAGCTGGGTAGCGCAGATGAGCAGAAGCCTGCCAAAGAAGGGACGGTAGAGGCATGGGGACGGTCAGAGCAGAACCCTGTAGGCGGCTGGTATGGGCTGAAGAAAGGACTACGCGGCCGTTTCGGCATGTATATACCGCCACTGATGGAGGCACTGGGCCTGGCAGAGGTGACTCATGACCCTAAGGGTAACAGGATGCGGGCGAAATAAACAGACAATAGATATTGGACATTAGACAATAGACAAGTTATACAAATAAACAGCCGCTCCATGAAGCGGCTGTTTACATTATAGGATAACCAATAGTTCAACATGGCCTCATGAGATAAAATCCCTATAAATAGGGATTGTACATATTTAATTGAATGTGAAATTTTGCAATGACACCTGTACCAAATTCGTCATCCCAAAACGATCCTTCAAACCCCAATCCGAAGTATGAACAAACTATTCGTCGTGTGTGCACTCGTGCTGACCATAGCAGTGGGTAGCTGCAAAAAAGATCAAACCGATCCTAATAAAAACACACCTCAATACTGTGATACCACTATCAGTATCAGCTACTCTCATAGCAGCCACTATGACTATACTCAAGCCACATTTACCGCCACGTCCTCCTCTGACTTTGTCAGTTACACATGGAATTTTGGCGATGGTGGTAGTTCATCAGAGCAGAACCCCGTACACCACTATCCGGCAGCAGGTAGTTATAATGTAACCCTGCAGGGAATCACCAAATGCCATAATATAGTTAATCTCGATACGACAATCATCATCAGCAGCGCCTATACGTATAAATGGGTGTTCAGCTCCATCCAATATCAGGTATCTGTAGCGGGCAGCAGCCCGATGATGCTCAGTGACAGCGGTTATTATAACAACGGATACGGCTCAGATATGCTGACAGGAGATACATCGGTCCAAAATGGGGGGCATTATTTCTTTATCAATCATAATGTCATGAGTAACCCCGCTGTGCAATTTCACTTTTACTTTTTTGCAGGTACTCCTACAGCGTGGGGGGCGCCGCCAGCGGGAAGCTATGGCGCATCAGGTAGTGGCGGCACCATCAGTTATGGCAGTTATTTACCTTATTACTACTCTGACATATTTGGCCAGCAATACGGCTCTGTGCAGGTGAATATATCGCGCTCTGATAGCGTAATAGACGGCACCTTTAACATTGCAGCAATAGATGATGGATACGGTCTCAGTACAACCCCTACGAATATCAATATCAGCAATGGCTCATTTCACGTAGCCCGGAGCAGATATTACTACTGATGCGGACATCATACGAAATGTAGCAGTATAGAGAATGGCCTCAGGTGCCCAGGAATACTTCGCCTAAAAAATTCACAGGTCAGATAATTACAATACCATAAATAGAAGGATGAAAAATGCAATAAATGTCTTTGCGGCTTTACTTCTTGTGCTAGCAATAGCCAGTTGCAAAAAAAGCGGCTGGTCGTGTAGCGGGGGTAGCTGCTACTCCGTGGAGGGTGGAGACTTTGCTAGTGAAAGCAGCTGTGAAAGCTACTGCAATAGTAATGGTGGTGGTGGTGGTGGCGGTGGCAATAATTGCACCTACTCCACATACTCTGGCAGCAGCTGTAGTTCTGGCTACGTACAGGTGAGTGCTACCACCTGCTGTCCGTCCTCCTCTCCGTACTGGTGCTCAGGTACGAACAATTGCTATAGCAGTTGCGCTTCAGCTGCAGCAAATTGCAGTGGTAGTGTGGTCCTGGGGTCTTATGGCAGCGGAGGAGGAGGTGGAGGAGGAGGAGGAGGAGGTGGTTCTACCGGTCAGCTGATGGTATGGACTGCCACTGACTGGCAGTGCGGGACCATAAGTGTCAGCTGCGGAGGCTACTCCGGTGGAGTGAGTCAGTACTATTCCTCCGGGACGCCTAGCTGCGGAGCTTCTGGTTGTGCCACTTTTACTCTGGCACCCGGCACCTATAATGTGTCGGCTAGTTGCTCCAGCCGGAGCTGGCCTGGGGGTACGTATACTGTGACTGCAGGCGGATGCAATACAGTAAAACTAAACTAAGGGATGAAAGCCCCCTACACGCCATGGCTGGTAGCCATCACGGCACTTTTGATCGCTCAGGTAGCGCTGACGGGCTATATGACATTTGGCAGGGGCAGAGAAAGCACTATCGCTATAGGGCATTCTGCTATGGATGGACAGCCATCTCTGAGATCTATACCAGATCTACCTAAGACAAATATTGCCTTCGTACAGACAGCACATGATTTCGGAGTGATAAAAGACGACAAGAAGCAATACGCCACTTTTGATTTTGTCAATAAGGGTAAAGAACCGCTGCTGATACTCAGTGCTGAGGGCAGCTGCGGATGTACGGTACCTACCTGGCCAAGGGAACCTGTAGCACCCGGTAAGACCGGCAAAATAGAAGTGTCCTTTGATCCAAATGGCAAGACGGGTGAGCACACCAAAATAGTGACCATCACATCAAACACTGATCCTCAAACCACGATTCTGACTATCAAAGCCACTATTGTAAAAAGCAATTAAAACTCTCGGTATGAAAAAATATCTGATCATTGGTATCGCGCTGGTCTGTATAGTAATAGGCAGCTGCAAAAAAGACTCCTCCGGTGGTCACCATATTTCCGGGCAGGTACTGGACGAAAATGGCAACGCCATAAGCGGTGCTACCGTCACCTACAGGTCGGGCAGGACCACTACAGATGCATCGGGCAACTTCAGTTTCTCCAATATAGCGAGTGGGGCGATCCAGCTCAAAGCGGAGGCCTCCGGCTATTTTGTGAATTATAAAAACGTGGAAAATATAGATGGCTCCGGCGTACAGGCCCGGATAGTCCTACTGACCAAAAATACTATCGGAGCTCTGAATGCCACCGCCGGTGGCACCGCCGGTGCTACGGGCCTCAGGGTGATAGCTCCTGCCAATGCATTTACTACAGCCGGTGGAGCCGTGTATACGGGCAACGTATTTGTAAATGCGCGGTATATAGACAAAAACAATAGTAAAATAGCAGACCTGATGCCAGGAGGGGACTTTGCAGCGACCGATGCCGGCGGTGCCGAGGGGGGTATGAGAACTTATGGATTTGTAGCTACCGAATTTACAGATGCAGATGGCAATGCGCTCACACCTGCCAATACCGTAAAAACTGCCGTCACTCTACCGGGCGGTGTGGCTGATCCGGCTACGACTGGTGCGCAGGCCTGGGCATATGACCAGGCTACTGGCAGGTGGGGATCACCCACTCAGATCACCACCGCGGCCAATGAATACTACCTGCCCTGCATCACGCTGTATCAGAATATAGATGCATTTGTACCCACAGGTACGATAGAAGGTACTGTGACGTGTAGCAGTGGCGCACCGGCAGCCTACGTACCTATCACCATCGAGAGCCAATACGATAAATACATAACTGTGACCAATCAAAACGGTAAATATAAGGCCAAGGTAGAAGCTACAAATGGTAGCTGGTCTTATACCATATCCGCTACTGGCGGCACGTCCATCACTGTGAGCACTGTGCCGGCCAATCAGACCACTACCGCGCCAGATCTCACGGAGAGCCAGTGTAGCAATGGCGGTGGTGGTAGTGCCGGCTCAGGACAATTTACGTATGGGGGAGGGAGCTATAGCGGGATGTGCGCCTCTGTAGCTGATGTCAGCGGCAGCGGGGGTATAGATGTCACGATCGCCTCGGGCAGTGGTGCCAGCTTTATCATCTACAATATGCCTACAGCCAGCAGCGGTACATATAGTTTCACAGACGGCTGGACAAATATCAGTACAAGTGCGCTATACGCGCTGTGTAATGTGGGCAATGGGTCGAGTCAAACCGCCTCTCAGAGCGGTACAGTGACCAAAACGGGGCCGAATAGTTTTACATTCTCCTGTACGATGAGCGACATCATATCCGGACAGACATATAGTGCATCGGGCAGCGGAACCTATTGACAGCTCCGTGAGCGGTCTTCTCAACTTTTGGCCATAAAGTGGCTCAACAATGCTTGATCATATTTATGCCTACTGGAACATTGTCAAACAGCCACCGACCGGTGGCTGTTTGCATTTAAGGTTATTGTCTGATGGCTATTACCTATTTAGATCCAAACAGGTTTTTGAATTTATCATTCAGCTGCGCAGACAGATCATTCAGCGACTTCTCTATATCGTTCAGCGCCTTCTTTCCTTCTGCTTCCAGATTCTGAAAGTCTTCCGACTCGCGCACCTCTTTGGCCTTAGCCTCTACCTGAGAGCGCGTCTCATTGATCAGGACCTCAGCCTGCTGAGATACCTCGTCGGCTTTGATCGTGGCTATCTTGCCGGCAGTGGTGGCCAGCTTCTCCAGTTCGGCCTGCAGGTTAGAGAGGTGTTTCTTGCCATCGTTGAGCAGTTCGTTGATGTTATTGTTGTTTTCCATTTTTGCGTTTTAGTTGGTTTAAAGGTAAGAGATTTCTTTATAAGACGTTTGCATGCCGCCGCGTATTGCAAATGCTGTGCCCACCGCCATTCTGTCAGGTAGAGTCCCTTGGCACAGTCTTTTACAGACAATAAAAACCAGTCCAGTCCGTCCATCTATACATTCCGGCACTGCCAGTGTGGCCATGTGGAGACAGCAGGTTGGGTTTATTGGATATATTTATCAAACTTTGACAAAAATCGAGATACATAGGTTATGAATTTGAAGGAAGCACAAGACTTTAAGAACTACGCGGTGAAGCATCATGGTATGAGCAGCATGCACCTCGAGAAATATATGAACGCTACGGCCCAGAGCGGTATCCAGAACCTGACCCGCACCGTGATAGAGGAGCGCCAGATGCCATTCCGCGAGGTAGACGTATTCAGCCGCCTGATGATGGACCGTATCATCTTCCTGGGCACTGAGGTAAATGACTATATCGCGAGCATCATACAGGCGCAGCTCCTCTTTCTGGAGAGCTCTGATGCGCGCTCTGATGTGCAGATCTACATCCACTCCCCTGGTGGTGAGGTGTACTCCGGCCTGGGCATCTATGACACCATGCAGTATGTCAATATGGACGTAGCCACCATCTGTACAGGTATGGCAGCCTCTATGGCAGCCGTGCTCCTCTGCGCAGGTGAGAAAGGCAAGCGTACCGCACTCAAACATGCGCGTGTGATGATACACCAGCCGCTCGGCGGCATAGGTGGCAAGACTGCCGACATCCTCATCTCTGTAAATGAGATGAAGAAGATCAAGGAGGAGCTCTACGATATCATCTCTGAGCACTCAGGCCAGCCACTGGAGAAAGTACAGCGCGACAGCGACCGTGACTACTGGATGCGGGCGCAGGAGGCCAAGGAGTATGGCATGATAGATGAGGTACTCATCCGCAATAATAAAAAAGACTAAATCAGCCTTTTACAAGGTTTAGATGGTACCCCTTGAGGTGTTTAGCCAACATATCAGGGGGTATTTCCGTATATTTGTAGTATAATATGAAAAAAGAAGCCGAACAATCGTGCTCTTTCTGTGGGAGGAAAAAGCGTGAAACACAGATCCTGATCTCAGGCATAGAGGGTCAGATATGCGACCAGTGCGTGGCACAGGCGCAGCAGATCATAGACGAGGAGCTCTTCCAGAAGGCAAAGAAGTTCCAGTACTCCCTGCCTAATGGGGTCAAGCCAAAAGATATCGCGGCCTTCCTCGATCAGTATGTGATCGGCCAGGATGAAGCCAAGAAATACCTCTCTGTAGCCGTATATAACCACTACAAAAGGCTCAACCAGCGCAAGGATGATGATGTAGAGATAGAGAAGTCTAACATCATTATGGCGGGTCAGACCGGTACGGGTAAAACCCTGCTGGCGCGTACCATTGCTAAGTTTCTGAATGTGCCATTTGCTATCGTAGATGCTACCGTATTTACCGAGGCGGGCTATGTGGGTGAAGACGTAGAGAGCATTCTCTCGCGCCTCCTTCAGGTATGTAATTATGACGTAAAAGCTGCCGAGCACGGCATCATCTACATAGACGAGATAGATAAGATCAGCCGCAAGAGCGACAATCCATCTATCACACGTGACGTATCCGGAGAGGGTGTACAGCAGGCCATGCTGAAGCTACTCGAAGGTACTGAGGTACTCGTGCCACCACAAGGTGGCCGCAAGCACCCTGAAGCAAAGATGGTAAAGGTAGATACGTCAAACATCCTCTTCATCTGTGGTGGTGCCTTCGAAGGTATAGACAAGGTGATAGCCCAGCGGATGAACCAGGCTAAGATCGGATTTAAAAAGGGTAAGGATAAGGACAAGGTGGATAATGAGAATTACCTCAAGTATATCAGCCCGTCCGACCTGCGCACCTTTGGCCTGATACCGGAGCTGATAGGCCGTCTGCCGGTGCTGGTACACCTCGATCCGCTGGATAAGGAGACGCTACTCTCTATCCTCGTAGAGCCAAAGAACGCGCTGGTAAAGCAATACAAGAAGATCTTCAAATCAGAAGGCATAGAGCTGACCTTTACTGATGAGGCAAAAGACTACATCGTGGCAAAGGCGCTGGAATTCCAGCTCGGTGCACGTGGCCTGCGCTCCATCTGCGAGGCTATCATGACGGATGCCATGTTTGAAATGCCGTCTATCAAGGGTGAGAAAGAATTTGAGATCACGCTAGAGTACGCAGAGGATAAAATCAATAAGACGAATATCAATAGGCTGAGAGTGGCTTAAAATAAAGGTTGGAATAAGAAGCTAAAATGAAAAAGGGATGATCAGTTGTCATCCCTTTTTTCATTTTTATATCGCAGTATTATTCTTTCACAAATTTCAAAAGCTTTACACAGTCTGACATCGTCACCTCTACCACATAGATCCCAGCACTCCAGGCACTTACATTAATATGGGTTCGTGCATTAGTCTCGTCTGACACCATCTGTCCGGAGACACTGTAGATACGTATGCGCTCGGGTGATTCTCCCCTTGCATCTATGGTCAGATCTTGGGTAGCAGGGCTAGGGTATAGCGCGACCTGTCCGTCAGTATTTATATCCTTCAGCCCGACAGATGCGGGCACGACATAGACCGTGACCATGCCATCAGTTCCGTTGGTTTTATTGTAATACCTGGTAGCATCACAATAGGAAGAAGTACAGCCTGCCATAGTCGTATCCGTGACATTGAGACAGATGGCATAATATCCGGCTGTAGCATAGGTGTGTGATGGGTATGGCTGATCCGAAGTGGAACTATCTCCAAAATCCCAAAGATAGCTCAGGCTGCTACCCTGAGTATAATTATATACCGTATATACCTGCGGCGCAGTATTGGCCACGCCAAAACTGGCCTGAAGCAGGCACGGCAATACCGTATCGGTCTCTATATCTCTACACTTGCGTGCTGTGTCATTGATATAGATGCCAGTCAGGCAGACCGTATAGGTATCATGTACGTAGAAAGTATCATGCATCACTGGTGACTCCCTGTGACTATGAAAGCCGGTATTAAGACCTGTAATATCCCAATAAAAATTAGTGGTGCTTACATCACTCTGCGCCAAAAAATTAATAGATCTGCCCAGATGTACAGGCTGCGTAGCAGGGCTCATAGTAAAGTCTACGGCAAAAAAATGTTCGGTTCGGCCAAAATTTAAATTGCAATATATCGCATCTGTGTTGCTCAATCTGGTGAGTGTGCCAGGCGCAGTATAGTCCTCTACCAGGCTGATGCCTCCCTTGCTGCTGGCAGTAGCGGCGATATTGATATTAGAGTCCGGAGTACCTATCCCCTCAATACAAACCCAATAAAGGCCAGGAGCTAAGATGGGATTGCCACTCCCAAAGTCTAGTGGCAGTGTGACCGGTGTCACGTCTGTAGCGGAGGGAGAGGTGATATCTGATGAGTTGAGTCCCTTGAGAGAGGTAGATACCCATGGGGTCGTATAGCTCAGCCCTCCGTTTGAAGTGATTTGGTATATCGTTCCTTTGATAATGGCGCCTGGCTGAGTACCACCGGGACCACCTACTACAGCTGTGGTGATAGAGGTCACTGTGTCTGGCGCTATCACTTCATAGAGGGTGCCGTACCGAAAATTTGCACCAGCCATATTCTGCAGCAATCTATATACCCCGGCTCTTTTAGTATCCTTATTGATAGACCATATACTATCAGTGAGGGTAAAAGATGCCGTGTCAATATTATCTATAGGATTATCATCCACAGAGTCAGAAGACGCTGCGGCGGTCAGCTTGTAAGCCCCCAATGGCGAAGGGTATGAGTTTAAAGTGGACCATGCAGTATACCCTACGCCACCGCTTTGCAGCGCACCGGCCGCTGACCCGTCCAGACTATCTATCACAGCACCGCCGTGCTTTAGCTTAAATGAAACCCGGCAACTAGTCTGAGTAGCATTCCCCACATTCTCAAACCTGGCATGCGCGTCAATACCTAAGACCTGGGCCGAAGGTATCAGAGAATAAAAAAGGCTCATATGGCTATTGCTCCCTGCAATCTCTGTCGTGTCAAAAGAAACTGACAAATCATTGTTGGCCTGCGAATAACAAAGATCGGGTGATGCTAAACAAATCAGCAGAAAGAGTGTAATGTTTTTCATAGTCGCGCTTTTTAAGATTCCTAAAAGTATAGATATTGCCGGGTAAAATCCGTATTCGCCTGCTATACCTCCCAAAAAATGACAAAACTATGAGTATTGCTATCCGCAAAGCAGAACCTACTGATGCAGGACATATCCTTGGACTCATACGTGAACTGGCACTGTTTGAGAAAGCACCAGAAGCGGTCTGGAATACCGAGGCAGAGATACTGGAGGAAGGCTTTGGAGACCATCCCTATTTCTATGCATTTCTAGCAGAGGCCGCAGATGGTGAGATAGTGGGCATGGCAGTGTATCACTGGGCATATTCCACGTGGAAAGGGAAATACATGTTTCTCGATGACCTCTATGTGAAGGAAAAAATGCGGGGCCATGGTATTGGTAAGCAACTGCTGGATGCCTTCCTGGCAGATGCCAAAGAGCGCGGGGCCAATCTGGTAAAGTGGCAAGTACTGCACTGGAATGAACCCGCCATCAATTTCTATAAGAAGTACGAGGTGCTGATGGATAATGAATGGATAGACTGCAAGATCATCTACCGGGAGCAGTAATGCTAACGCGTAGAATGATTTTAAAAAAATACATATTCAAATTTTACACTTTTAGTGTGTAATCTCGTTTCATGCAGGTTTACAAGTTTGGTGGTGCATCTGTGAAGGATGCCCCCGCAGTCAGAAATGTCGCAGCAATACTGCGCGAGAATAGCTCTAAAGACAAAGTAGTGGTGATCTCTGCTATGGGCAAAACCACCAATGAGCTGGAGAAAGTGGTAAATCTCTATGATGCAAAGGACGCCGCGTGGCAGGCTGCGCTGGACGGTGTATTTGAGAAACACCTGCCGATCATCAATGAACTGTTTGACGGCAAAGGGGATACTGCGATCGCATCAGTCAAAGCACTGGTAGAGAAAGTGCGTACATTCCTGCTGGCCAATCAGACACACAACTATAACTTTATCTACGATCAGGTAGTATCACTGGGCGAGTATATCTCTACAGCCATCGTGAGCGCCTACTGCAATGCACAGGGCATCACCAATAATTTCCTCGATGCCAAGGAGTGCATCCACACTGACAATGCCTATACCGAGGGCAAGATAGACTGGAAGAAAACCGAAAAAGCGATACAAACCGTGATACCGGCCCTGACTAAGGATGCCTTTGTGATCACCCAAGGCTTTGTGGGCTGTACACCAGAAGGCTTTACTACTACGCTGGGACGTGAAGGGTCTGACTATACAGCAGCTATTTTTTCCTTCTGCCTGGATGCTGAGCGCATGACCGTGTGGAAAGATGTAGCCGGTGTGATGAATGGAGACCCGAAGGAGTTTCCCGATGCGCAGTTTCTGAGTGAGATCAGCTACCTGGAGGCGATAGAGATGACGTACTATGGTGCCAGCGTGATCCACCCGAAGACGATCAAGCCGCTTCAGAATAAGAATATCCCGCTGGAGGTGCGCTCCTTTGTAGACTCCGCCAAACGAGGCAGCATGATATCCGCCAACGCTAATACAAGCTTCCTGCCGCCGGTCATCATCCTGAAGCGCGACCAGACACTCCTCTCTTTCTCAGCAAAGGATTTTTCCTTCATCGCAGAAGATCACTTATCCAAAGTGTTCTCAGTATTTGCCGCCCACCGCCTGCGTATCAACATGATGCAGAATGCTGCGATCAGCTTCTCCATCTGCGTGGATACCAAGAAGGAAAAGATAGAGAACATCATAGAAGAGCTGCAAGATGACTTTCAGATAGTGCGCAATGAGAAGCTGACACTACTCACCATCCGCCACTATAATACAGGCATCATAGACCGGCTCACAAAGGATAAAGACATCCTGCTGCGCCAGATCTCCCGCCAGACCATACAGGTGCTGCTCAGGGAGTGATCCTAGTGATTTACAGCCTATGGCTTTTATTTTTTCTGTTGGGAGTAAAACCTTTTCTGGACCGGTACGTATAAGAATGTATACCCCCTATAGCTCCCTCCCGAGAGACATCACCCTTGATAGAAGAGTATTATTTAACTGTATGCCGTATGGCTGCAAAATGCATAACAATGGGTGCTGCTAAAAGAATGGACACAAACGAGCTGCTGAAAGTGACCTTTAAAAACGAAACGAATTCACACACACAGGAGCGTATCAAAATGAAAGACCAGAAACTATATATGGCGATGCTGATGGGCAATAATTATTATAATAATGTGCGCATCATCTTCAATACCGAAGAAGGTCAGAGCGAGATAGTATCACGCGTATGGGCCCGTACCGATAAATTTATCGTGCTGCGCGGTGGTGTCTTCATTCCTATCAACTCGGTCGTAGATATCATACTCGACTAAAATTTTTCATTTGCAACAATAAAAAGCGGCTATATAGCCGCTTTTTATTTAACCTAAAAGATAAGGTCAGGTGCTTGTTTGATACTTATCCCCACGGAGAGCTAAAGGCACCAAAGTGAAAACGCAACCAACACGGCAGTGCTCAGGACCATCACTACGGTGAGGAGTAGAGAGAAACCTGCCCCTACCACAAACAATCCGGCCTCTACACCCTTTCCGACCAGATCCTCCATATTGCGCACCTCGGGAGAGGTGCCGGAAACACTATGGCGAAGCATGGCCCAAAGTGATAATGGATCACCAACTATCATCATAATTATAACAAGCCCGAAGAAAAATACATTGACACGAGAAAATGCAGTCCAGAAGAGATAAGTATCAGATAGCCTTTCTTCATCCTTGCCCTGTGTAGCCCACCTACCCAGCGCTACAGGCGGAAACAAAAATACCAACAGTAATATTGATGAAACATTAAGCTCCCTCTTCTTACTTTCATTCATAATGTAAAAAAACACATACGTGGCGACTGCGATGTGTGCAGTAAAAATGATGGACGAAAGATTCATACTCTGCTTTATTCAAATTTCATCCGTACAGCTCCAAGTTTATTGATACGAATAGAACCCTCGTCCGGTCTTGCGCCCCAGGTGCCCGGCATCCACCTTTTGCTGCTGTATACGTGATGGCCGGAACTTAGGATCCTGATGAAAGGAATCAAACAGAGACGAAGTCACCGCAAAGTTCACATCATTGCCCAGCGCATCCATCAGACGGAATGGCCCCATCTTGAAACCTGCCGACTCCATTAGCGCATCCATATTCTCCATAGTGGTCACGCGCTCCTCCATGGCCTTCAGGCTTTCTACATAATAGTGTCGTGCCACACGATTTACGATAAAGCCGGGAGAATCCTTCGCAACTACGAGTGCCTTGCCGATCTTGACCGTAAGTGCCTTCATTACCTCCAGTACCTCTATAGATGTCTCCGCACCGGATATCACCTCTACCAGCTGCATGATATGAGCCGGATTGAAGAAGTGCATGCCTACTATACGCTCCGGGTTTGGTATGCCGCGAGCGATCTGCGTGATAGGGAGTGAAGATGTATTAGACGCGAGTATGGTATCTGCACCATTGATCTCAGCAAGTTTTAGAAATAACTCCTTTTTGACTTCCAGCTTCTCTACTATCGCCTCTATGATCAGGTGCGCTTTCAGCGTGTGTAGTTCAGAGGTATATACTATGCGGGAAATCGCCGCATTTTTATCAGCCTCAGAAGCCTTGCCTTTGGCCACAGCTTTGGTCAGGTTATCTGATATGCCTGCCTGTGCCTTTTCTAGCTGCGGGGTCGACAGGTCATACAGCATGACGCTATAGCCTGCCTGCGCAAAGACCTGTGCGATGCCCGCACCCATGGCACCGGCACCGGCTACTGCTATTGTTTTGATTTGATCCAGCGTCATTGTCTTCACTGATAGGATTAATGCTGAAAGTACTTCTCAGCTACATGGCGGTAGATATCATTACCATTGGCGTATAGCATAAGAAACACGATGAGAATAAATCCCACACGCTGGATATTCTCGAGCACCTTCTCATTCAGCGGGCGCCCCAGGGCCATCTCTATCAGCAAGATAATCACATAGCCGCCGTCCAGCATTGGTATAGGCAGCAGGTTCATAATGGCCAGCACCACTGATATAAATGCGGTAGTGCTCCAGAATTTATACCAGTCCCATACAGGGCCGCCAGCCCCGTACATAGAGGCCATAGATCCTATACCGCCGAGTTGTTTGTATCCTTTCACCGTAGGGCTGAAAATCAGTTTGAGCTGCTTGAAGTAGTCGCGGATCTCCTTATATGCTCTTTTGGCACCGGCACCGAATGACTGGATGAATGAATAGTGTATCTCAATGTAACCTATAGCAGTCGAGTCACGCTCCGGAGAGAATCCTAAAAGCCCTGTCTCAGGAACGCGTACAGTAAAATTCATGGTATCTACACCGCGTAAGTAGACTACATGAGCATCTTTATTTTTAAGCTCAGACACTACAGGTGGTGCATCCTGGAAATAATTGATAGGATGATCATTAATGCTGATCACACGGTCTCCTTTCTTAAATTTATCAGATACGACACTGCCACTACTAAAAGTATCGACTATGCAGAGCATTCGCGGCTCAATAAAACCGCGCACTTTTGCGCCCATCGCTACTGCTCTGGCTTTAAAATCAGCCGGCACCTCAAAACTGGCATCCTGACCATTGCGACGGACTTCTACAGTTTTGATCTCGTCCAGGAGCATTTCCCGGGGAATATTAGTAAAGCTCTCAAATTTTTTGCCACCATCATGGCTCAGCACTATATCTCCCTCCTGAAAGCCAGCTATACGAGCCAGGGTATCACAGTGTATCCCATATTTAGTAGCGTCTGCCGGGATATGTGCCTCACCACCCCAAAACAATAACTGAGAGTAAATGAACCAAGCCACCAGCACGTTCATAATGATACCACCCAGCATGATGATCAGCTTCTGCCAGTTCTTTTTGCTACGGTATTCGTCCGGCTTTGGCGGGAGCTTCATCTGCTCCTCATCCATGCTCTCGTCCATCATGCCCGCTATTTTCACATAGCCACCCAGCGGAAACCAGCCGATGCCATACTCCGTATCACCGATCTTCTTTTTGAAGAGGGCAAAATTGAGCACTGTAGGTAGGGGAAAGAGAAAGTCAAAGAATAGGTAGAACTTCTCGACCCTTGTCTTAAAAGCA
This sequence comes from uncultured Chitinophagaceae bacterium, assembly GCA_964537475.1. Taxonomy (GTDB): domain Bacteria; phylum Bacteroidota; class Bacteroidia; order Chitinophagales; family LD1; genus UBA1941. The sequence goes on from CAZIBY010000006.1 coordinate 111,293, forward strand.
CGCGCCGCGAGAAAGTGACCCAACTCATGCAGCGCCACCAGCAGTGACAGGCCGAGGAGCAATTGTAAACCAGCCATTAATATAGATTTCGATATAAATACAGGCGGCAAATCTAGGAAAAAACCCTCAAGCGCCTAAAGCCTCTATAAGCAGGACGGCGGATACCACAGTATAAGTGTCGTATCCGCCGTCTTTAGAGTAAATTAACGATTTTATTTTCCAGCGGGCTTTGGTGCCGGAGTAGACTTTGGTGCAGCTGTACCTGCGCCGCCCTTGGCCTGTGCCGCAGCAGCAGCATCCTGCTGGTCCATGATGGCTATGTTGCTCTTCGCCGCCTCAAAGTCTGGGAACATCTTGATCGCTTCATTAAAGAGCGCGCGTGCATTGGCAGACTGATTTAGCTCCAGTGTGATAATACCTTTCAGGTTGATGGCTGCAGCTTTCATCGGAACATTCTGAGAGGTACCATTACCGTTGCGCAAACTCACCATCTGCTTGGTAGAGGCATCGTCTGCTATGATCTGATCCAGAGAGGCCAGACACTCACCTACGCGCTTCAGCTGATGCTGGAGGGAGGCTATCTGGTAGAGGTAAAAGATCTGCTTAGAGTCTTTGTAGAGTTTCTCGTAGTCTTCCAGCGCTTCTTTGGCGAAGCCAAGAGATTGCTTTGATACGGCTACGATAGCGAGAATGTCGTCGCGCTTAGGGTCCTCTTTCAGTATCTCTTCGCCGATGGTATACGCCTGTCCGTAGCGCTCACCGAGGAAGTAGATATTAGCCAGTGAGTCGCGCAGGTCTTTACGCTCAGGCTTTATGGCCATGGCATTGTAGAGTGCCGTAGTAGCGGTCTGCAGATCATAATATTTCAGTGCAGTGCCATACACTTTCATCTGCGTGGCAAATGCATCCTGTGCACGTACGCTGGTGGTCATCACGGCTACAGCGATCAGCGCTGTGAGGAGGAGTTTCTTCATATGAGTAGTTGTTGGGCTGACGAAGATAGTTTTTTTAGCGAAATGGCCTATTGAGGGATAAATGACAGCATCGGCTCGCGTGTGGCGAGCGCCATTTCCCTGGCTTTCTCAGCGAAGTCTGTACCGCTAGAGGCGTAAATGATCTGACGAGTGGAGTTGATCAGCAGGCCACCATATTTATTGACACCGGCGGCACATATCTCACGTACATCACCCCCCTGTGCACCCACGCCCGGCACGAGAAAGAAATGATCCGGAGCCAGCGCACGTATAGCCTTCAGCTCTGCAGGGTGCGTAGCACCTACCACATACATCAGCCTGTCCGGGCCACCCCATTCCTGCGCTTTGAGTATCACGCGCTCGTAGAGCCGCTTGCCCTCGCTCTCTGTAAACTGGAAATCTTTGGAACCTTTATTAGAGGTAAGCCCGAGCAGAATCACCCACTTATCCTGATACTCCAGAAAGGGTGTGACCGAATCCTCGCCCATGTAGGGCGCCACCGTGACCGAATCAAAGTCCAGCCACTCAAAGAAGGACTTCGCATACATCTTAGAGGTATTGCCTATATCTCCACGCTTCGCATCAGCTATGGTAAATGCGTCATCCTTGAACTGATTGAGGTATTGTATCGTCTTCTCCAACGATTGCCAGCCTTCGATACCCATCGCCTCATAGAAGGCGATATTAGGCTTGTATGCTACCGCTATATCCAGCGTAGCATCTATGATGGCTTTATTGAAAGCAAAGACTGGATCTTCCTCTGCCAGCAGGTGCCGCGGTATGAGCTTCAGATCAGTGTCCAGGCCCACACAGAGCATGGACTTTTTGCGGCGTATGAGTGTGGTGAGATGGTCTAGTGTCATGTATAGCGGTTTGTTCCACTGCCTCACTACCCTGCGGCAGGACATGGCATTGCGATAAATAATAAAAGGGGATCAGAGCGCGGGCTCCAGGTCTATAGCGATCACGCTTTTTACCTCAGGTATAGCCTGCTTGATGGCGGTCTCTATGCCGGCTTTCATGGTCATAAAGCTCTGTGGGCAGGTCTTGCAGGCACCTGTCAGTCGCAGGCGTACGGTCATATCACCGGTCACGTCTACCAGCTCCACACCACCACCATCGCTACCCAGGTAGGGACGCATGGTATCGAGAGAGGCCTCGATCTTACTTATCAGTTCAGTCTGCTCCATCACTTGTGGCTGCAAAAGTAGCCCATATTCCCGAAAGGTTCAAAAGGTTTATGAACGGGTGTGGGTAGTTGCATTATGCCTTAAAATAGGTATGGGAATTAATAATTTAATATTCCATTTGATATCAAAAGAGCTGCTTTTGTTGAAGATGCATACCCAAAAGTAGTTAGCCATTCAGAAAAGCGCTTGATACAAAGCAAAAGACTACAGACATTAGGATTACCCCACATATCTATTCACCTAAACTTAAGACCTTATGACTGATCCTTTATCCACTACGCTCATCTCCCTGACCACCCGCGAAAGAGAGATCCTCTCCCTCGTAGCCCGCGGTTTCAGCTCCAAGCAGATCGCGGACCAGCTCCATATCAGTGGTAACACTGTGGCTAATCATCGCAAGAATATGTTGGCGAAGACCGGTACCTCTAGCAGCGCCCAGCTAATTTTCATATATAACAATTGTTCCGAAATAAAAAATAGCCATTAAGAGCTATTGATTGTAATCTCTTAAGTTTAGATGTTTGGATCAGAATTTTAGTATATAATAAGAAAATATTATGGGAAATTCAGTCGGGTACCTTTTGGGATTTATTGTTTTTTTGGGCTTTGCCACATTTATCGGTGCCGTAGTTTGGGCATCTGTGATAAGTTTAAAAGGTGCAGATATTTCGACTTTTCCTGAAATTGCCTCAGGGCTTATTACAAGTATAAGCGGATTATTGGCTATAAATCTTGGGGCAGTACTCGGATTTTCAATATCACATATTGAAGCTTTCAGCTATGCCCACTTTCAGAATCCATTTGCTTTTTTAAATGATCCTACCATCTATAATCTACAGATATCTGCATGCTATATTTATATTCTTAGTCTAATGATAGCAACTGTAGTATGGGGAATAAAGGGATTTAAAAAGGATGCTGTTGTTGCTGTATTGACTGAATTAACCAAATCTTTCATAGGAGTAATATTGGGAGCTTTGGCCGTAGTGCTAGCTAAACCTAAATAACTAATAATTATCAAAACAGCGAATGCCGAAAAGCTGCGAATTAGAGTAGGTACGGGTAGCCCAAAACGTTATTAAGAGTAGGCACAAAAAAACAAATCTATGGCATCACAATTTCCTACTTTATGGAACAAAATCTTAAGTGTACAGGGAACACAAAATGTAGATTTAATTGCCTCATTAAGTGAAGATGGAATCAATAATTTCTTAACCCAACATCATAGCATTGACAGCCGATTATACACTATACAATATAAAAAGAAATTAAATACACAAACAGATGTTAGAGAGTTTACAATTACCCTAGATATTAGTTCTCCAATTCAGGTGCAGTTTCCACCTTATAAAGACCCAAATATAGCAAGGGAATTTCGTGATACTAGTAAATGGTATGCGATTGATAACGGTAACAAAGGGCCGGAATTAACAGCCCTAGAAACAGAAGCTAATAAAATTCAAGTGTATTGTAATGAAGTTAATATATCGATTGAGTGGCCTAAACTTCATCCAGTACAAGGTAGCTCACCCAATTGGAAATTTACGCTAAAGCCTTTACAAGTTTTTGCTGAAGCATATGCAGTCTTAAAAAATGACGGTTCTGAGTATTTCATTACAGTAATACCGACAACTTTTAGATTTGATGCTCCTACAACATTCGCCGAATTTAAAAAATCGATTAAGTCTCTAAAAGCAATCAGTAGGCCAGAAATTCAGGCATTAGATGAATGCCAGGAAAAGTTTACTGATTTATTAGTAATTGCGTTTAATTTTTTGGCAACTCAACAAGCTCCCAAACTTGTTCAAAATATTAAAATTCCAGCTATTAGCGTAAAAGACAAGCCTATATATCCAACACTACTAAATATTTCTGATAATTGTTTAACTATAGGTGCGGGAATAGATAAGAATAAAGTTGAAAATATAGCTTCTAATTTATTCGAAAAAGAATTCAGTAGGCTAAGCGCTAATATGCAAGAAGATATTGATGCAGCCGGTGGATTGCTAAAACTCGTATCTAAAAACCCCGATGAAGCAAATAGTTTTGAGGAAATTGAGATTAAAAATAAAAAAGAGATAGATGCGCTTTTTAAAAAAACAAATAATTATTTAGAAAGCCTTCAAGCAAGAATGGAAAGTGCTAATCATCGACCTATCAGCAAAATAAGATCCAGAGATGTAGTAAAAGATGCTTTCGGTGTCGGAGTCAATGAGTATCTTTTGTATACAGTCTTAAATGCAGTAATGCCAACTTCTAGAAATCAATGTTCCGACTGGTTAGATTTGGCTTTGGGTAGAGGGAGGGCTTGTTATTGGATGCGATTTTACGGATTAAACGTATCAGTGAATCAAAATGCATCAATTACTGGATCCGTGCAAATAGATGTAGGTGGTGGCTTAGAGGCATGTATCAGAAAATTTTGGGATTGTTCTTGGAAATGGGCATGTAGTTCTATTGGATTATCAGTTAGAGGAACTCCTGAAATAAACATTAAATTATTGTCAAATGCGAATGGAGTTAGTATTTTACCTTCAATTAGCGGTAGATTATTTTTAGATGCGGGTTTGCCATGGCCATTTGATAAAGTTCTGGCAGCTTTTACTAGTATAATATTTAGTTTTGTTGAAGCAGGTATTAATATAATTCTTGCTGGCATTTCATTTGTTATTCTTTACCCAACCATTACTTTACCACAACAAATTACAAAAATTAAACTGCGAGATTTTTCTATTTCCTATTATCCTCGTCCGGTGATACCAGGTGTTACCCCTCCCAAAAGCAAATTTTTAGCAATCAGTTGTGGTTTAGTTGCCGAAAGATAATTTACAAGCCCACCCTCCGGTGGGCTTTTTCATCCCACTTACCCACATTCCCTCACCACCCCAAATTTCCCCTTTTAAATCTCCCCAAAAAGCCTATTTTCGCACCCGAATTCGGTCGAAAGTGGGCTTTTTGACTACTGGCGGCAGATCCATTAAAACACTTAAAATCAATCAATAGCTAGCATGGCAAACGTTGGTAAAATAAAGCAGATCATCGGCCCGGTAGTGGACGTGAGCTTTGAGCAGGGTGGCGTACTCCCTGAGATCATGAACGCCCTCGTGGTGACTCGTGACAATGGACAAACAGTGATCCTCGAGGTGCAGCAGCACCTGGGTGAGGACGGTGTACGTACCGTAGCGATGGACTCTACTGACGGCCTGCGCCGCGGTATGGCTGTGGTAGACCAGGGTGCTCCGATCACTATGCCGGTAGGCGAGGGTATCAAGGGCCGCCTCTTCAACGTAATAGGAGAAGCTATCGACGGTATAAACGTACCTGTATCCAAGGAGGGTGGCTACCCTATCCACCGTATGCCGCCGGCATATGAGGATCTGGCTACTGATGCTGACGTTCTTTTCACCGGTATCAAGGTGATCGACCTCCTGGAGCCATATGCCAAGGGTGGTAAGATCGGCCTCTTCGGTGGTGCAGGCGTGGGCAAGACAGTTCTCATCATGGAGCTGATCAATAATATCGCAAAGGCATACGCTGGTCTCTCAGTATTCGCAGGTGTAGGTGAGCGTACCCGTGAGGGCAATGACCTGCTCCGTGAGATGATCGAGTCTAACGTAGTAAAGTACGGTGAGCAGTTCAAGCACAGCATGGAAGAAGGCGGCTGGGACCTCTCTAAGGTAGACCCTGCGCAACTCGCACAGTCGCAGGCTACCCTCGTATTCGGCCAGATGAATGAGCCGCCTGGAGCACGTGCCCGTGTGGCCCTCTCAGGTCTGACCATCGCTGAGTACTTCCGTGACGGGGACAAGAACGACGCCAAGGGCGGCCGTGACATCCTCTTCTTCATCGACAATATCTTCCGTTTCACACAGGCAGGATCTGAAGTATCGGCTCTCCTCGGCCGTATGCCATCTGCGGTGGGCTACCAGCCTACCCTGGCTACTGAGATGGGTCTGATGCAGGAGCGTATCACCTCTACCAAGAGGGGTTCTATCACCTCCGTACAGGCGGTATACGTACCGGCAGATGACCTTACTGACCCGGCTCCGGCTACTACCTTTGCCCACCTCGATGCTACTACAGTATTGAGCCGTAAGATCGCCGAGCTCGGTATCTACCCTGCCGTGGATCCACTGGACTCTACCTCACGTATCCTCAGCGCTGCAGTACTGGGCGACCAGCACTACGGCTGCGCTATGCGTGTGAAGGAGATCCTGCAGCGCTACAAGGAGCTGCAAGATATCATCGCGATCCTCGGTATGGACGAGCTCAGCGAGGAGGACAAGCTGGTAGTACACCGCGCACGCCGTGTACAGCGTTTCCTCTCTCAGCCATTCCACGTGGCAGAGCAGTTCACCGGTCTGAAGGGTGTACTGGTATCTATCGACGAGACCATCAAGGGATTCAACATGATCCTGGCTGGTGAGGTAGACAAGTATCCTGAGGCTGCATTCAACCTGGTAGGTAACATAGAAGACGCTATCGCTAAGGGTGAAAAGCTCCTGGCTGACGCAGCGAAATAGTAGTGAGTAGTTAGTAGTGAGTATTGAGACGAATACAAGTTCAATACCACTTTGATTGTCTCAATACGCAATACTCAATACGCAATACTAAAGAAGAATGACACTAGAAATACTGACACCAGAGAAGAAGCTCTACAGCGGCGAGGCCACCAGCGTGACCCTGCCGGGTGTAGACGGTACTTTTCAGCTGCTCAACAGGCACGCTCCTATCATCTCTGCACTCGGTGCGGGTATCGTAAAGTATAAGGTAGGAAACGAAACTAAGACGCTGACCATCAGCGGTGGCTTCGCAGAGTGCCTGAAGAATAAAGTGATCGTACTCGTAGAGGGAGCTAAGTAATATACACATCAACAACACACTATAGAGAAAGCCTGAGCATCTGTTCAGGCTTTCGTTTTTATAAACAGTACTTTAGCCGATATGGGATGGAAAGGCACCATAGCCCGCTGGGCGGCAGCACTGATCGTACCACGCATATACCGCGAGCACCGCGATGGTGTGGCAGTACAGCAGGAAGTGTTTTGCCGGCTCATAGAGCAGGGAGCGAGGACACAGTTTGGCAGGGAGCATGACTTTGGCGGGATCAAAAGCTATAGTGAGTTTAAGGCCTCCGTGCCTATCCGTGACTATGAGGGTATACGCCACTACATCGAGCTGATAGCCGATGGCAAGGAAGACGTACTCTGGCCCGGCAGGCCGCTCTACTTCTGCAAGTCATCCGGCACAACATCCGGTGTGAAGTATATCCCCCTGACCAAAACGTCTATCAATGCCCAGATCAAAGCCGCCCGCAACTCGCTCCTGATGTACGTGCATGAGACAGGGCAGGCAGACTTCTTTGACCAGAAGATGATATTCCTGCAGGGCTCACCTGTACTGGATAAACATGGCGTGATACCCTCCGGCCGCCTGAGTGGTATCGTCTATCATCATGTCCCGGCCTACCTGACACGCAATCGTATGCCCAGCTATGAGACCAACTGTATAGAGGACTGGGAGCAGAAGGTAGAGGCTATCGCAAAGGAGACGCTGAAGGAGCGTATGTCGCTGATCAGCGGCATACCACCTTGGGTGGTCATGTACTTTGAGAAGCTGCTGGAGCTGTCTGGCAAGAAGTATATCAAGGATATCTTCCCTGACTTCGCCGTCTTTGCCTATGGTGGGGTGAACTATGAGCCCTACCGTGCCCGTATAGAGCAGCTCATCGGTACCAAGATAGCCAGCATAGAGACCTACCCTGCCAGTGAGGGCTTCATAGCTTATCAGGACTCGCAGAGAGAGCAGGGCCTGCTGCTCAATATCAACGGAGGCATCTTCTATGAATTTATCAGGCCGGAGGATATAGAGCGCGACCCGATGAAGCGTGTCTCCCTGGCCGAGGTAGAGCTGGGTGTCAACTATGCCGTGATCCTCAATACAGATGCTGGCCTCTGGGGCTACAGCATAGGAGATACGGTGCGCTTTGTCTCGCTGGCGCCATACCGTATAGTCGTGACCGGCCGTATCTCGCACTACATCTCGGCTTTTGGTGAGCATGTGATAGGTGAGGAGGTAGAGTATGCACTGATGAAGGCTGCCGCTGAGATGGGTGTGGCTATCACTGAGTTCACCGTGGCGCCGCAGGTGACCACGGCAGATGGTGAACTGCCTTACCATGAGTGGCTGGTGGAGTTCGCAGGCGAGCCGGGAGATGTGGCTGCGCTGGAGGAGCGGGTAGACCGCTACTTGCAACAGAAGAATGTCTACTACGCCGACCTCCGGGAGGGCAATATCCTCCAGCAGCTCAAGATAAGGGCCTTACCACAAGGGGCTTTCGTCAGCTACATGAAGAGCCTGGGCAAACTGGGCGGTCAGAACAAGGTGCCCCGCCTGAGCAATGACCGCCGTATAGCAAACCAGCTACTGGCGCTGTAGGCTCCGCCCTCTAAGTTTTTCGACTATGGAAGCATTGCTACCACAGCGTTTTAGCTTGGGGGGTCCGAGGCCTATTGTGTCCAACTTGTGAATCTATGTAGGTCTTCTTGTGGCAAGTTTTTCGACTATAGAAGCATTGCTACCAGAGGGTTTGGTGGCGTGGTCGAAGTATGGGCCACCGGGAGTCCGGGGCTGCCGCAGCTCCATCCTCACTATTGAAGATCAGCCAGATACATAAGGATGGTCAAACCACCGCCATGTATCCGCCTGAATATTAATATGGTACTATTGCCCTACCTCCCTGACATTGGCGAAGGTGGCGCTGACGGAGCTGGTGGCGGGAGTAGATGCACTGCCATTGCTCCAGACTGTGCCTGATGCTGAGCAGGTGCCGTTCAGCAGGTTATTATCATTGGTCAGCGTGAGGCTGCCGCCGGAGCCGTCTACCGAGTAAACAGCGGGAGACTCTACGATCCAGTACAGGTACTGCCTGCTGAGCGCCTGGGTGTGAGTGGTGGTAGAGCCCGGCCACAGGGTGATGACAGCTACCTGACCTATAAAGGCCTGGATGCGCGGGGTAGTGCCATTATAGAGATCCCAGTGGATGGAGTCGGCTGTACGGGTGATGGAGTCATTGAAGACGATCGTGCAGGAAGAGGCAGGTGTGCTGTTCTTTTTAGTACAAGAAGTAGCGCTGAGGATAAGTGCTGTGCAAAGACTGAGGGCAACGAATAAGATAGAAGACTTTTTCATAATAATCTGATTTTGGATTGACGTTAAAAATTTGACGTACAATATTAGGCAGGTCTGCATTCGGCAAAGTGCCCAAATCGGCCCAAACCTTACTGTATCAAGCTATATCCTCAACAGGATATCAGGGAAAAGGGGAAATGCATACTGGCACGCCGCTTGACACATGCTATATATGGCTACTACTAAATCAAAAACAAGCAAGAAATCAAAATCCCCGGATCCCTGCTGGAAGGGCTACGAGAAGCTGGGCATGAAGATGAAGAACGGCAAGAAGGTACCGGACTGCGTACTGAAGAAAAAAGCCTGAGAAGTTAACTACCAAACCTACTTCCCCATATATCCTGAGGCATACATCATGCATGCACCCAATGCACCAATAGCAGCCAGTGCCAGAAGCCTGCGGAGGCGCGCCTGATTGAAGGCTTTGATGCGGGCCAGATTTTCGTCTGCCTCCTGCGTGGATCGTTCATCCCTTCGGAGATTTCTGGAGATACTGGTGCCTGCCTGACCGGCAGCTCCGAGCACGAAAAATATGAGCTGGAATAATGCCCTGCCACCGGCACCTATCAGCAGTATAGCGCCAAAGATCAATAAGAAGTTTTGCATGTAGGGAATATCTATCTGATGAAATGGGATGTCACTTGCAGGCTGCGCCTATATGCCTGCGGGTATTGCCATAGTCTACCCGATCGCTGGTGGTGCCGCGACTCATGATATCTGCTATGACTCGGGCAGTCACTTCATCCCGGCTGCGGCCCAGCATTGTATCCAGGCTGGTCAGGCACATGTGGTGCTTGTATGAGGTCACCTTGGCCGGCAGCAGCTCTTCTGGTGTGAAGACCTTGATATTAGCAGTAGATCTCTGATATACTACAAATGGCTTGCGGCCGGAGTAGAAGAGTGGGGTGATGTGCGCCAGCTGCCTGGCATACCAGGCGTCATCTTTGCCCTTGTCATCACCATACATAAAGTCTACCGGCGAGGCTGCGTAATTGTGGCTGGCAGTCATATCATACCATATAGTAGGGTCATAGTAGCCGGCCACGGTATCTACCCGCCACAGTATCCAGGTGCTGGATGCGGTCTGTACAGTATCATAGATGTCCATATTCAGCTTGCCGCTGTCACGCTTCAGGTAGGCCTCTATACCCGGGTATTCATTGATGGTCTGTTTGTCTTTATTGTCTACGAGAAACTTCCACGCACCCGTACGCAGCCATTCCCTACGGGTGGTGTGTGCAGGTACTTCTGCCCGGAGGGTAGTGCCCCCTGTGTCTAGTGCATAAAAAGTCAAAGGCTCTGCGCTGTTATTGATCAGTACTATAGCGCGCTCTTCATGGCACGGTTCATTAAAAGAGCGGGGCGCGCCGGAGCAGGCGCTAAAGAGAATGCCTATAGCCGCGGCTAAATGGCAAAGAATGATTGCTTTTTTCACTTGGGATGTTTGAATGATAAGATGCTGTAAAAATGGCCTCCTGACACGATAGCTCCGAACGTAAAATTTTAGGGAAATCGGAACTTTAACGGAAGATCCCTGTCAAATAGAGTAGCATAGACGCAGCCTCGCTGTCGGACGCACGGTGGCATTTTAAGCTGAATGCGGAGCTACGACAGGGATAGACTGGAGTAAGCGAGATAAATCACGACAGCATATTGCGTGATGCCTCCGACGATAGTGCCGGCAGCTCGATCGCCCGCTCAGCGTATCAGCGTGATACTGCCTTTGGTCTTTACATCTCGGCCATTCTGAAAGGTGACGTTCAGCGTATAGACAAAGATGCCCGGCTCCTGCGGTACGCTCCTGTAGGTCCCATCCCAGCGGAAATTGAGGTCATTGGATTCAAATACCTTTTCGCCCCAGCGGTCAAAGACATTGACCGAGAGAAATTTGATACCCGTGCGTGAGCCATACAGTTCTACCGCATCGTTGATACCATCACCATTTGGTGTGAAGGCATTGGGCATGAAGAGGTCACTGTCAAATACAGTGATGCACTCTGTAGATGTATCGCGGCATCCTGCACCAGTGATAGCTACCAGGCTGAGGCAGTAGGTGCCGGCCCCTGCCACCGGCAGGCGACCGCCGCTGCCCAGGGAGATAAACTGGTCATTGAGCAGCCATAGCAGTGAGTCTGCCCGCAGTGAGCGAACTGTGACATAGATGGGACCCAGCTCTACTGACGGGCCTGCCGGCTGTATCACAAACCCTGCCACTGGAGACTGCTGCAGGTCTAGCTGTAGTATGGTGATACTATCACAGCCATTGCCCGCGGCCGCGGTATCTATGTAGGTGCCGGAGGCTGTCAGCGTGCGCCCGCCAAAGGTATAGCTGCCACCCGAGCAGACTACTGCAGCTATGGTGTCTACAGGATGCGGCAGCAGTGAGACGGTGAGCGTGACTACGCTATCGCAGCCGCTAGCATTGACCAGCGTATCCACATATGTGCCGGCGGCGGTGATGGTGAGGTGATGGTAGTGCAATATGGTACCCTCGCACAGGGTCTGTGCTACGACTGCTGCAGTAGGTGATGCAGTATCTACGCTGAGCGTCACGATGCTGTCACAGCCGTACCGGGAGGAGAATGTATCTACATACGTACCTGGAGCGGTGATAGCCAGCCCGCCGAACTGCAGCGCCCGCCCACTGCACACTACTGCGCTGGTAGCTACATGCCACACGGGAGCAGTATCTACAGTCATAGTGACTATGCTGTCGCAGCCGCTCATACTGATCAGGCTATCGCTGTACACGCCGGGAGTAGTGATGGTCTGTCCGGCAAAGACTACCGAGGCGCCCGGACAGAGTGTGGCCGTGAGCGCAGTATGGAGGTATGGCACTACAGATAGTGTGAGTGTAGTGATATCATAGCACAAAGCCCCCAGTACCACGGTATCCCGGTATGTACCGGTAGTGTGCCTATAGTGCCCGGCAAAGAGGAAGCTATCACCTCCACATATCTGCCTGCTGAAGGAAAGATTGACAGGTGTATCTACGCGTAGCGTCAGTGTGACGACACTATCGCAGCCACCCAGCGAGGTGAAAGTATGGTGATACACTCCAGGTGCAGTGAGTGCGCTGCCGCCGAAGGTATAACTGCCGCCCAGACACAGCGTGACCGAGTCTGCCATCTGTATAGCAGATCCCGCCGTGACGTGCACCGTATCTGATACGGTACATGTACCAGTAGAGAAGGTAGCTATATAGGTCACAGAGGAGTCTATCCTGGCCGTAGGAGATGCGATGGTACTGTCTGAGAGTCCTGCGCCGGGATGCCAGACACATGACGGTACGCCGGCAGCCTGCAGGTGGATCGTACTGCCCAGACAGGCTACTGATGGTGCGGATATAGAGAAGTGTATCGAGTCCTGTATAGTCACTGCCACGCTGTCGTACGGTGTGAGGCCGCAGGCATTGTCATAGAGATACAGGATCACTGTGCGGCCGGACTGAGCGCCTGCATACATCAGTGGATTGATATACACGTGTGCTATGGTATCATGCGGGGCAAATATCACTGAGTCTGCGATATGGGTATAATCTGTGCCATTCACCGCTGTGCCCCGGATCTGATAGTAGACGGTAGTAGGAGTAGCCGAAGGCCTGGACTGTACTATCTCTATCGTAGCACCCGCACAGCCGCGCACCGGATCCTCCAGCTGATGGTCTACTATCACATCCTTGATCTCCGGGGCTCCGTTGCTACTGAGGCTACCCCCCTGTATGAAAACTCCCGAATCCAGAAACGAATCCCCGACATCTGATACGGCCAGCTTAAGGTGATAATTCTGACATCGCCGCACGGCTATTACCGCATTCAGCGGTATAGTGGACCCTCCGTAGCAGATCGTCGTATCGCGCCGGAAGTACTGGCTATATGCCAGCGATATGCAGTCACTGCTGAAATTCTGGCCCGTGGCTGATCCACTATTGACAGTATTGATGGCTACCGGCAAAGTGGTGCCTGGTATCAGGGCTATATTCTGCTTATTGTAAGTGCCACCTGCAGGGTTGGGCCCTGTGATAAAGAACCCGAACATATCTGTGAAGGTAGAGCAAGTGAAGGAGTCATACTCGTCTGAAGCAAAGACATACTTGAAAGAAAGTGTATCACCCACGGGCCGCACGTCAAACTCAAGTACGCAGGCATCCATGGTAATGGTATCGACCACTCCCAGATTGTATAGCAGTACGCCGAGATCATTATCACCCGGCTCAAAAAAGGAAACATTGGCCAGTGAGTCATGATTGAGGTTTATCAGCTCTGCCTGCCCGTTGCACAGAAAGATACCGTCAGATATACCTACATGAGTAGCACTGCCGCCAGCGAATGTGGCGCTGGCACCTATGGGGCAGTTGAGCACAGGATTGCTGACGGTGACGCCGGACCCTATGAGCCTATTGGCGAGGATGGAAGCCGTGGCATTAGTATCCAGCGTGAGCTGGGCAGATGCGCACAGGGTCAGGACGACAGTCACCAGCGTGAGTAGCATTCTCCTGCCGACCGCGGAGAGGTGCATGGGACCAGAAATAAATAATGCCGTGTGCTGTACTGCAGGCCGATGCCTGAGGTACGTAGGGATAGGATTTGCTTTCATAGTTGGTTTTCATGAGAATAGGACTACCATAGACTGCATTGCACCTGGTCTTTGGTATTGAGCCACAAGATAATAGAAAATAATAACAGCCGGCGAAACAGCCTGGTATGGTCACAGATCGTGACACTGCCATGACACTATCACTCCAAGGTGATCTTTCGAGACAAACCTTACCGTATGTTTTTACGACTACGAGTGAAGGATCTATATTAAGCATTGACACCAACTGACAACGCGTAATAAAGCATGGGAAATGCCAGTCCACAAATAATCCTCATTCCCATGAGTCGGGTCGGCGGCTATATTTAAAAAGGCGACTACTCGCGATCTGCAGTCAGTAGCATGCATGCTTCATGAGATTGACCAATCACGTAAAGCTCTAATGATTGCAATCAATGGAGTCCTTATACTTCTAGATCCCTAATGAGAGTATCGGAGTGTGTATTTGAGGGATCGGGCCGCCTGGTTGCAATAATCTTGGTACATCGGGCGGATTTTATAAATTCGCTTTAAATATTTAAGGTACACATGACTTTAGCAGAAATCGTATCAGTGACGGGGCTGCCGGGCCTCTACAAGACCTCCGGCAAAAGGACAGACGGACTCATCGCGACCTCTCTCGTAGATGGTTCTACCAAATTTGTATCGGGCAGGACCCATCTCTTCAGCACGCTGGATAATATCACTATCTACACCCAGGAGGGTAGTGTAGAGCTGAAAGAGGTGCTGGCGTCTATGAAAAAGAACGAGAAGTCTAACTCTCCTGTAGACCTCAAGGGAGATGATGCGCTGAAGGCATACTTTGAAGTAGTGCTGCCAGACTATGACAAGGAGAAATTCTATGCCAGCCATATGAAGAAGCTGGTGAGCTGGTACAATATCCTGAACGCGAAAGGTCTGATAGAAGAGCTGATAGCTGACAAGCCGGCAGAAGAAGTAACTGAAAAATCTGAAGCCGCTGCGGAAGGCGAAACAGAAAAGCCAGCTAAGAAGGCTGCCAAGGCTGACAAAGGCGAGAAGGCTGCAAAGCCAGCCAAGGAGACCAAGCCACGCGCTGAGAAAACCACCACAAAGGCTTCGAGCAAACCAGCTGCCGGCGGTGCCAGAAAGGCAGTGACACCGAGGAAGGCTTCATAATAGGAGAGACATCAGAAAATACAATAATAGGCGCTTTAGGGCGCCTATTGTGTTTTAGATGGTGGCTGTATTATGATGGCGCTTTGTTGTATGCGGCTTGATATTAAATCGATAATTATTACTTTTAGCACATATGCTCGATCTCGCCTTTCGCAATCTGGGCCGAACCAGAGAAATACTCGGTATCCTCATCAAGTGGGGATTTGAGGATGTAGTGATCAACTCTACCCTCCGCAACCTCGTACCTGAGTCGACCCGTCTCAGCTGGATGCGTGACGAGAAACCTGTGATGGAGCATACACGCTATGAGCGTATCCGCATGGCAGCGGCAGATCTCGGCCCTACCTTTGTAAAGCTGGCACAGATACTCAGCAACAGGCCCGATATCATACCGGAGGGACTGGTCAAAGAATTTGAAAAGCTGCAAGACCGGGTGCCTCCGTTTGACACTGAGCTGGCCAAGCGGATCATAGAGAAAGAACTCGGGCAAAAGATAGAAGACGTCTTTGAAATATTTGATGAGAAGCCGCTGGCCTCTGCCTCTATAGGCCAGGTGCACCGGGCTAAGCTCAAGACAGGCGAGACGGTAGTGGTCAAGGTACAGCGCCCGGAGGTGGCTGAGATCATAGACCGCGACATGCAGATCATAAAAGATGTGGTGCAGCGCGCGGACCGCTATCTCAAAAAGCAAGGTATCCTGCAAGCGGATGAGGTCGTACGTACCTTTGAGCGTAGCATCCTGAAGGAGCTGGACTACCGCAACGAAGCCCGCAATATAGAGCGCTTCCGCTCTACCTATAAGGAGAGGACCGACTTCTACATACCATTGGTCTATCGTCAGTACTCTACCGACAAGATACTTGTCATGGAGTTTGTAGAAGGCTGCAAGATCACTGACATGGATCAACTGCGCAAGTGGGGCATAGACCCGCGTGTGATAGTGGAGCGCGGCATGGAGATATACCTGACCATGATCTTTGAGTTTGGCTATTTCCACGGTGATCCGCACCCCGGCAATATACTGGTGCGCGAAGATGGTACGATCATACTACTGGACTTTGGTATGATAGGCCAACTGATGAAGAAAGATAAGTATGCCTTTGCAGGTATCTTCATAGCTATGGCGCGCGGCGATGCTCGGGAGATGGCCGCCAATATGATCAAACTGGCCGTGGAGCACAATATCACGGATATGCGCCAGTTCATCTATGATCTCAATGACCTGATAGAGGACTACGCCTATCTGGATGTGAGCGAGAGCAGCATACAGGATGTGATACAGCGCCTGCAGAAGATCATGTATGAGTACCATATCACGGTGCCGGGCGGTATCTTTATTGTTTTCCGTGCCTTTGCCATACTGGAGGGTATAGGCAAGAAGATGCACCCTGAGTTTAAGACTTACGACTTTATCAAACCATATGGCATGAGGCTGGTGACCGAGCAGCTCAAGCCTGAGAATCTGGCAGAAGAGGCCAATAACCGTTTTTCTACATTCTCTTCCTTTCTTGGCACACTGCCTCAAGAACTACGTGGTATCATGCAGAAGACCTCTCGCGGCAAGCTGCACTTTGAGATAGAGCTGCAGGGCTACGGCTACGCACTGAAAAAGTGGGATAGCGTGACCAACAGGATGTCTATCACCTATATCATTTGTGCGCTGATGCTGTCTTCGTCCATCGCTCTGCTGGGCAACTATCCGGAGGAGATGAAATTTTACTACGGTATCAATAAATGGAGCTTCGTAGGCTATTGCTTTGCCGGAGTGCTTTTTGTGGTACTGATGTATACCATCATCCGCCGCCGCATCTACAAATAAAAAAGGGCCGGATGAACCGGCCCCTTTATCAGTTTATTTTATCAGATCATTTTACTGTGAACTGACGCACTGCCTTACCGTTAGCAGTGTTGATCATCAGGATGTATACACCTGACGCTACATTGCCGAGGTCGAGTGCTATCTGCTTAGTGCCGGTCACATCGAGCGCCTCAGTGTGGATCGTGCGGCCGAGAGCGTCCAGCACATTGATGTCGCCAGTGATACGGTCATCAGCAGAGATAGTGACGTTGAAAGAACCCTGGTTTGGATTTGGGAATACCTTCATATCCACACCATTCAGTACTTCCTGTATTCCTGCAGGATAGGCTACAGTGAGCTTATATGGATAAACGCGGGTGAAATCAAATGCCTGGCACTGACTGTATGGAGTACCGTTGTAGCTGATATGGCCACAACCTGTACCCGAGATAGTCAGGGTATAGTCTCCTGCTGCTACAGTGTTTCCATTCACAGTACCGCTGAAAGTGGTGCAAGACCACTGGCCGTGCTGCAGCCATGTGCCGAGGCCCGGCAGGCTGGCAGTAGTGATGCCGCCTGGCATACCTGATATAGTAGTGATCTGAATAGAATCGATGTACCCCTTGGCATAGCCTGCAGGGATCTGTGATACGAAGTAGTTGGCATCGAGGCTATCAGGCACCTGCATGGTCACTGTACCGGTGAATGATTGGCCGGTGGTGATAGTAGGCAGGGAGGCAGGGTACACCTTGGTAGTACTGGTGAAATGTGTGGTGTCAGGCGTGCACTGAGCAGAGGCGCCAAAGGAAAGACCAGCTACGAGAGCAAGCGCAAGTAGTGTTTTTTTCATTGTTATAGTTGTGTTTTTGTTTTGATGATTGTTTCCAAAAGTAGTGAAAGTCCGCCGCTCCCCCTATGATTTATGCAAAAAATATACCCCAATTAATGTGAATAGGAGCCTAAAGCAGAAGCTGTGTAAGGAAGCGGCAACGAAAGAGTAACTGATATGAGAAATATCAGAGTATATGAATTAGTGTAAAGTGAATTGATTAAGGCTGCTGGTCGGCCAGGCCTTTGGCCGCATCCCGATCAAACTGGGCGCGCATCGGATCGCCTTGATCCTGATAAAGTTGGGCGCGTATATTGTAGTATTCAGGCTTGGTCTGTCCCATCTCTATCACCATACTGATATTGGCCAGCATGTTTTGCTTGTCGCCTATTTCTTTATACACCTCGTACAGTTTAAGGTGCTGCTTCCAGTCATTGGTGCCATAGACGCTGGCCAGTTCCAGCAGTTTTGATACGTCCGTATACTCATGGCGTTTTACCTTGACCGTAGCCAGATAAAAGAAAGCGTCAGAGTTATTCTTGACCAGATGGGTGTACCGTGTCAGGCAGGATTCGGCAGAGTCCAGTTGGTTGTGTTTGTAGTATATCAGTCCAAGGTAAAAGTTTGTTTTTTCCAGGTCTTCTTTCAGTGCCCGTGCAGACTCCAGCATATTTTGGGCACCGACAAAATCCTGTGCGTCATAGCGCAGTACGCCCAGCTCGTAATAAGCCTCTGCAATGGGCTTCATATTATTGCATTGGGTGAAATCGTTGGCAGCATCCGCCTTGTGCCCGAGTGCCTTGTGCGCCAGTCCGCGATGATAATAGAAATAGATGCGTGTGGGATCAAGGCCTATAGCCAGGTCATAGTTTTTGACGGCCAGCTGATAGTTGCCGTTATTAGCCGCAGCAAAGCCTATCTGGAAGAAGTCATTAGCCGTCTTAGGCTCTCCCTGCACCAGAGTAGCCCTGACGCTCACGCCTGCGGTAGCAGACAGGGCCAGGCAAAGGGCTAGTATCACTATGGTCAGGTTTTTCATGCCTTAGGGCATACGTCAAAAGCTCCGACCGGGTTACAACAAAGTACTTTTATTTTCTATACGACTCAAAGAAGCTGCGCCACTCGATGGTGAGCACACCACCTATACCTTCGCGAATGATGTTGCCACTCATTTTGGATACGCCCTCTACCCGCTCTGTAAAGATGATGGGTACCTCCTGGATCCGGAAGCCCAGACGCCGGGTAGCAAACTTCATTTCTATCTGAAATGCATAGCCTACGAAGCGGATCTTGTCCAGGTCTATGGTTTCAAGCACCTTGCGGCGGAAGCAGACAAATCCCGCCGTAGGGTCCTTGATCCCTATGCGGGTCACCAGGTTCACATAGATAGAGGCACCGCGAGACAGGAAGATGCGGTCCTTGGGCCAGTTTACAAAGCCTCCGCCCCGCACATATCTGGAGCCTATGGCCAGGTCTGCCCCATTATTGGCACACTCATCATGCAGGCGTATCAGGTCATCAGGATTATGCGAAAAATCGCAGTCCATCTCAAATATATACTCATAGCTGCGCTCCAGTGCCCAGCGGAAGCCGGCTATATATGCCGTACCCAGTCCCAGTTTGCCACGGCGCTCCATGAGGTGCAGGCGCCCTTCATATTCTTTTTGTAAACCCTTGACTATATCGGCAGTGCCATCGGGCGAGCCATCGTCTATAATGAGCAAATGAAAGTCGTGCGGCAGCGAAAATACCTTTCGTACCATACGCTCTATATTGCCGAGCTCATTATAGGTGGGGATGATGATAAGGCTGTCTGCCATCGGGCTGCAAATATAGAAGAATAGCAGATAGGAGCAATCTAAACCATATGGGATTAGTTTTTTTGGCTTTTGGCCCGCGGCGGCTAGTTTTGCCATAGTGCTATGGGTACATTCCGCAAAATATCTCTCCGCCTCTGGTCAGTCTGGTGTATAGCAGTCTTTATGGTACTGTGCCTGCTGCTGTTTCCCATGCTGGTCATAGCTGTGCTGTCCCGCAGCAGGAGGCTCATCTTTCTGGCTCATTTCATACCTACGCGTATGGCGCGCGTCTGCCTTTTCCTCTTTGGCATCCGGCTGGAGATTAGAAACAGAGAGCATATCGATCCACACGGTCAATACATTTTTATAAGCAATCACCGCTCGCTGATAGATGCAGTAGTAGCTGGGGCGGTCATACCTAACTACGTGAAATTTCTCGGCAAGGCGGAGATGCTCAAATGGCCCGTGCTAGGCTACCTGCTGGACAAGTTTTATGTGCCTGTAGAGCGCGAAAACAAAGAAGATAGAGGCAAGAGTATAAAGGCAGTGGAGGATAAACTACAGACCGGGGCTTCGTTTTTCATCTGTCCGGAGGGCACCTGCAATAGATCGGATCAGTTCTTTGCGCATTTTTACAACGGGGCCTTTCGCATTTCTGCGGATACTGGCATACCAGTTTTGCCTCTCACTTTCGTAGGGTCAGGAGAGCGCTGGCCACGTGGCGAGAGCTACATATATCCGGGCCGGCTCATTGTCTATTATCATGCTCCGGTACCGGCTTCATCCTTTCAGGAGGGTAGCGTGGAAGCTGGCAAAGAATTTATCATTGATACGATGCGCAAAGACCTCCTGCGCCATTATCCTTCAGGAGACTATGCGCATCCCGGGCAGCTTTAACTTTAAACCGGACGAAGTACTTTTTCGCAACACTCCCATAGAAGGTGTGCTGTGCGGTCCCAGGTGAAAGTAGCTGCACGCGATATGCCGCGCTCTATCATCTGAGCGCGGAGTGCAGGATCCTCCCAGAGGCGTGAGATAGCATCTGATATCGATGCGGGGTCCTGAGGATCGGCATAGAGGGCGGCATCACCACCTATCTCGGGTAGAGAGGATGTGATAGAGCTGATAGCAGGTACATGGGACTGCATGGCCTCCAGCGGTGGTACGCCGAAGCCTTCAAAAACGGATACATACATCAATGCAAATGCACTGCCTATCAGCCTGGACAACTCTGCCTCTGACTGACGGCCAAGGAAGATCACATCCTTTTTGTAAGTCATGGTCTCTATCACCTGCTTCAGCTCGCTGTTTTGCCAGCCGAAGGCACCGGCTACTATAAACCTGAGCGTAGACTCAGGGTGCCGGTTACGGTGCTGCTCAAAGCCGAGTAGCATATTTTTCAGATTCTTCCTCGGGTGTATGGAGCCCACAAAGATCAGGTAAGGATCTCCTCCGGTATATTGCGCACGGGTAGCCGTGATCTCTGCTACAGGGGAAGGCCGGAAAATGTTTTTGGCAGCGCTATAGACGATGTCGATTTTGCCCGGATCAGCGTGGTAGTACCTGGTGATGTCATCTTTACTGAATCCGGATACGGTGGCTATTCTCCTGGCATGCGCGGCATAGCGCGGCATGAAGTATTGATAAAAGCGACGAACGAGGAATGGAACGTACTCCGGATAATGCTCATAAGCTATATCGTGCATGACCGCTACGGTCGGAGTATCTGATCTCAGGCTGCAGTACCCGTCAGGTGAGATAAAAAGATCAAGATCATGGTTGCGCAGATATGACGCTACTGACCAGTCAAACCACAGATACCACAAGAAAGGATGCCTGGCCTGCGGAGGCAATACGACCGGTACTACATTAGGACCCAATATGAACATCTGATCAGGAGCCCGGTCAAACAGAAAATGAAACTCGATATCGGGGTTCCATTTTACGATCCGTTGTATTGTTTCATAGGTGAAGTAACCGATGCCATCCATCTTATCCTTGATCAGGAGACGTGTATTGACAGCTATTTTATATCGGTATGACATTTGCGGCGGCTTAGTATGCATTCTTCTCATGGCCTCTATGGGGTAGATAATCCCCATAATATTATTTTGTCATTTTTTTATCTCTATCCTCGGCTAGTTGCGTGTCAAGTTTCTTATTTTTCCCATCTCTAGCCCGCTATGATACTGATAGTAGATGACAAGTCCGAAAATATCATTTCTCTCGGAAAGACCTTAGAGTATAATGGCTTTCAGGTAGACACTGCTGCCTCTGGCGAGGAGGCCCTGCGCAAAGTACTCAAAAATACCTACGATCTGATCATACTGGATGTGCAGATGCCCGATATGGATGGCTATGAGGTAGCAGAAAATGTACTGGGCAGCAGCAAGTCAAAGGATATCCCGATCATATTCCTCTCGGCGGTCAATACAGATAAAAGATTTGTAAAGAAAGGCTACGACTCAGGCGCGATAGACTACCTGGTCAAGCCCGTGGATGTAGATATCCTGCTACTGAAGGTACGGATACTCTCCCTGCTGGGCGAGCAGACGCGCAAGCTGAAACATGCTGAGGCCGAGCTCACGGAGCGCAATCATCAGCTGCATGCCACCCTCCAGGCACTGCCTCAGATAGCCTATTCTGCTACTGCCTCCGGCAAGCTGGAATATGTCAATATGAAGTGGTATGAATATGCGATGGATGATGATAGCTGGCCACAGGGCAAATGTGATGACCTGGACATCTCACAGGCCTGGGTACGGCTGGTGAGAGAGAAGGTCGCCTTTGAGAAGGAGGTACAAATAGCTGACCTGCGCAGCGGTGAGGAGCGCTACTACCTGTGGCGGGCAGTACCCATGCTGGTAGACCAGTACGTGAGCCACTGGGTGGGCACTTTCACAGATATACATGAGCAGAAGATAGCCAACGAGCTGCTGGAGCAAAAAGTCTCCGAGCGTACGCACGAGCTCTCCGAAAAGAATAAGCAACTGCAAGCCGCTAACCTGGAGCTGCAGCAATTTACAACCGTAGCCTCTCATGATCTCAAAGAGCCACTGCGCAAAGTGCAGATGTTCGTAGATATGATCCGGCAGAAGGAACTAGCCGCCGGCCTGCCCGAGCTGAATGACTATCTGCAGCGCATCAATAGCTCCACGGGCCGTATGATGGGCCTGCTCGATGACCTGCTCCAGTACTCGCGCCTCTCCGGTGAGGACCAGTTTGTCCCGACGGACCTAAATCGCGTACTGGCAGATGTACTGGAGGATCTGCAGCTAAGCCGGAATGAAAAATCTGCAGATATCGTATATGATCAGCTGCCTGTGATCCAGAGCCTGCCCGGACAGATGCGCCAGGTATTCCAGAATATCATCAGTAACAGTCTCAAGTTTTCACGGCCGGGTGTAGATCCCCAGATCAAGATCACAGCCACGCATAAAGAAGAGTGCTCTTTTATCAACCCTGTGATCAATCCCGGTCCATATATCCGTATAGATGTGGCAGACAATGGGATCGGCTTTGATGAGAAATACCTGAATAAAATTTTTGTCCTCTTCCAGCGGCTCAATACACGTGATAAATATGAGGGAACAGGCATCGGCCTGGCTGTGACCAAAAAGATCATCGAAAATCATCACGGCCATATATTTGCCACCAGTCGCGAAAATGAAGGAACAACCTTTACTATGATACTATCTATAAACGGACCTCAAACGAAATACCGCTCATGAGTACTATTACCAATCCGATCGTGCGCCGTCTGCAGGTTGTTTTTATCTTATCTGTCCTGCTGCTTTTGGCCAGCTCTTATGCATCCTACTACAGCATATCCAAGCTGGTAGACCGGTCCTATTGGGTCAATCATACCTACAATGTGATATCGGCCAATCAAAAGGTACTCATCGCGGTACAGAATGCAGAAAATGCCCAAAGAGGATACCTTCTCACGAAAGATCCGGCTACCCTGGCTGTCTTCAAATGGGCTGTAGATTCTTCCTATAATCAGTTTGCCACGCTACGCCGTATCACAGGTGATAATCCCCTGCAGCAAAAAAACCTGGATGATTTCAAAGCGATAATGGATGAACGTATCAATCATCTACAGAAGCTGCTGCACCAGGATAGTACAATGGCTGCTACCCTCAGTGTACGGATCGAGGCTATCAAAGTAGGCACACAGCTCATGTGGAAGCTTAGGGCTCAGTCTGCGAGGATAGACAGGGAGGAGGAGCGGCTGCTATCCGGCCGCGTATCAGACCAGACCAGGTATTCTACCTATACGCCTATTCTTATCCTGATAGCTTCGTTTCTGTCTATCATGATCACGATATCCAGCTACTTCCGGATCAAGTCTGACCTCGATGCGCGTATGGCGCTGCAGGATGAGGTTGAGCGCCGGTATAAGGAGACAGCAGCGCGTATCACAGTGATAGAGGGCGTGACCCGCCAGATAGCAGGCGGAGACTACACAGTGCGCAGTCAGGACCAGGTGGACGATGACCTGGGTCGCATCTCCCACGCCCTGAATGATATGGTCTGGGCATTGCAGAAGAGCTTTACAGATATAAGGGACCGGTCATGGCTGCAGGCCGGTGCAGTGCGCATCAGCGAGGCCGTGCGCGGGCAGATGCAGGTCACAGTACTCTCAGATAAAGTGGTGAGTGCGCTGGCGCAATACGTACAGGCCAAGACTGCAGTATCATACGTGCTGGATGAGAGAGGTCTCTACAAACTGACCGGAAGCTACGCTGCGCAAGGTGCGCCACCGGAGATCACCGAGGGGCTAGGGCTGGCCGGGCAGGCTATACGCGACCGCGAGATAAAGATCGTCAGGGAGCTGCCGGCAGGGTACCTGTCTGTGGCATCAGCGCTCGGCAAAATGGATCCGGTACAACTCATCATGATACCCCTCATCCAGGGTGAGCGTGTCATAGGGCTGATAGAGATGGGATTCACAGTGCCTCCATCTGAGCTGACCATCAGCCTGATCGAGTCAGTACGTGAACCGATAGCTATCGCGGTAAATGCCGCCATAAACTTCAAAAAGCTACAAGAGCTTCTGGATAAGACCCAGGCACAGTCCGAAGAACTGCAAGCCCAGCACTCCGAGCTGGAAAGCATCAATAATGAGCTGGAGGAGCAGACCCAGAGGCTGCAGGCATCTGAGGAGGAGCTGAAGGTACAGCAGGAAGAGCTGCTGCAGACCAATCAGGAGCTGGAAGAGCGCTCCAAACTGTTGGAAGAAAAAGGCCAGATGATCATAGAGCGTAATATAGAGATACAGAGGAAGGCAGAGGAGCTGGCGCTGAGCACCAAGTATAAGTCGGAGTTTCTGGCTAATATGTCTCACGAGCTGCGCACGCCGCTCAACTCGATCCTGCTGCTATCGCGCCTCATGTCAGAAAATAATGAGAAGAACCTCACCTCTGAGCAGATAGAATACGCACGCGTGATACAGGCCTCGGGTAGCAGCCTGCTCGGGCTGATAGATGAGATACTGGACCTGTCTAAGATAGAATCCGGCAAGATGACCATTGAGTTCAGGCCGGTAATGGTGGAGGCTATAGTAGATGATCTCAGGTCACTCTTTGCGCCAGTGGCCAGGGAGAAGAAACTGGTGTTTGATATCAATGTGGGTAGCGATGTGCCAGGCTATGTGGAGACAGATCAGATCCGTATAGAGCAGATCCTGAAAAACCTGATATCCAACGCGCTTAAATTTACGGACCAAGGCAGCGTGTCGCTCCATATATCCAAATCAGATAGGCAGGACCATATTTCGTTCTCGGTGGTAGATACCGGGGTGGGTATCGCCTCAGATAAACTGGACCTGATATTTGAAGCTTTCCAGCAGGCTGATGGTACTACACGCCGCAAATACGGCGGCACAGGCCTGGGCCTATCTATCAGCCGCGAGCTATCACGGCTGCTGGGTGGCAGCATTAGCGTGACGAGTGAGCCTGGTAGGGGTAGTGCCTTCACACTAACCATTCCTATTCGTAAGGAACTACAGGAGCCACAGGCGGGTGCGCCGGCCATGACACAGCTGGCTGAGTCTATCAGGATAGCACCGGAGCGCAAAAGATACCTGGCAGATGCGAAGCCGGAATCCATACCTGATGATCGTAAAGATATCACGCTAAAGGATCGCGTGATCCTGATCGTGGAGGACGATACAAAATTTGCATCGGCGCTGCTCAGCTACACCCGCCAGCAGGGCTACAAAGGCGTGGTGGCTGTGAGTGGCGATGAGGGTATAGCACTCGCAGAGGCCCTGCTGCCTATAGGCATCCTGCTGGATATCCAGCTACCCGTAAAGGACGGATGGGAGGTGATGGAAGAGCTGAAATCAAACTCCGCTACACGCCACATACCTGTACATGTCATGTCATCGCTGCATATGCGCCAGGAGAGCCTGATGAGCGGAGCTGTAGATTTTATCAATAAGCCGATCGCTTTTGAGCAGATGCCGGAGGTATTCAGAAAGCTCGAGAATGTGATCACAAAAAAGGATAAGAAAGTCCTCATCATAGAGGAAAACAATAAGCATGCTCAGGCTCTTTCGTATTTCCTGCAGTCCTATGCTGTAAACTCTGAGATCAAAAATAATGTGGAGGAGAGTGTGACGGCCCTGCAGAAGGATGGAGTAGACTGTGTGATCCTGGATATGGGAGTGCCGGATCAAAAGGCCTATAAAATGCTGGAGGAAGTCAAAAAGAATCCGGGCCTGGAAAACCTGCCTATCATAGTATTTACGGGAAAGAGCCTGTCTAAAAATGAAGAGCACCGCATCAAGGCATATGCCGACTCCATAGTAGTCAAGACTGCCCATAGCTATCAGCGCATACTGGATGAAGTGTCTATCTTCCTCCATCTCATAGAGTCCAATGGCAAGAAGGCGCAAACCTCTAAGTATAAGCAACTGGGTGCCCTGAGCGAAGTGCTGAAGGGTAAGAAGATACTGGTAGTAGACGATGATATACGCAATATCTATTCCCTCACACACTCGCTGGAGCAGTATAAAGTGAATGTACTGAGTGCCACCGATGGCAAGGAAGCACTGGAGACACTGCGTCAGAATCCTGATACCAATATTGTACTGATGGATATCATGATGCCTGAGATGGATGGCTATGAAGCTATAAAACGGATCAGGGGCGAACTGAAGATGAAGACCCTGCCCGTCATAGCTGTGACGGCCAAGGCAATGGTAGGAGACCGGGAAAAATGCATACAGGCAGGGGCATCGGACTATATCTCAAAACCCATAGACATAGACCAGCTGATGTCGCTGCTGCGCGTCTGGCTGTACGAACAATAATGTACAATGAACAGAGGGAAAAAAATACTGATCATAGACGATGACGCGCGGAACATTTTTGCACTGACGGCAGTGCTGCGGGCAAAGGGGTTCGCCAGTGTGTCTGCTGCGTATGCCAATGATGGGATTGAAAAATTAAGAGAGGATGGAGATATTGGCATTGTATTTATGGATATGATGATGCCTGATATGGATGGATATACCGCTATCTCACAGATCAGGGGCGATGCCGGTCTGGCAGCTATACCGGTCATAGCTGTCACTGCGCAAGCCATGGCGGGAGACCGGGAGAAATGCCTGGAGGCCGGCGCTAATGACTATATATCCAAACCTATAGATCAGGATGCTATGCTGGCCATCCTTCATTCATACCTGGACTGATGCAGATAGAGCTCACAGAGGACCAACTGGATACATTGATAGATGATGTACAGCGGCAGTATGGGTATGACTTTGGCGACTATGCCCGTGCATCCCTGCACCGCCGTATAGCCAGGCTCATGACAGTAGATCGCTTTGTATCTTTTGCAGAGCTGCGTTACCGGATCAACTCTGATAAGGACTATCTCTCGCGGCTCATAGATATGGTGAGCGTAAATGTGACGGAGATGTTTCGTGATCCATCTTTCTATGCGGCGCTACGCACACAGATCTTCCCGGTCCTCGCCACTTATCCGCTGATCCGCATCTGGCATGCGGGGTGTGCCAGCGGTGAAGAGGTATACTCTATGGCTATCCTGCTGAAGGAAAGCAAACTCCTGGATAAGTCTATTATCTACGCTACGGACATCAATCCTACTGCTCTCAGTGTTGCACGTGCGGGCATCTATCCTCTGGCTCAGATGCAGAAGTATTCGGAAAACTACGTCGCAGCCGGCGGAGCGGAAGATTTCTCCAGCTACTATACGGCGCAGTATGATATGGTCAAAATGGATACCGCTCTGACAAAACGGATCGTCTATGCTACGCATAACCTGGCTACCGACAGTTCATTTAATGAGTTTCAGCTCATCATCTGCCGCAATGTGCTCATCTATTTTAATCAGACCCTTCAGGACCGCGTTTTTCATCTGTTTGATGATAGCCTGGAGGGGCTGGGCTTTATAGGACTGGGCAGTAAGGAATCTATACGTTTCTCTACAGTAGCTGCTTCTTACCAGCAGATCACAGGCAAGGATAAAATATGGCGCAAGGGCAAGAAATAGAAGCACCATCAAAGGTGATCCTGATAGGAGGATCGGCCGGGAGCCTATCGGTGCTGCTGGTTGTTTTACCATTACTGTCAGAAAGGATCAATGCTGCCGTGGTACTGGTGATGCACCGTCACACCCGGTCAGAAGAACTGCTGGAGGCGCTGCTCTCAGCCAGGGCCAGCCTGCCTGTACGTGATATAGAGGAAAAAGATCAACCACAGCGGGGCATCATATATACAGCACCTGCGGACTATCATCTGCTCTTTGAGCCGGATGGCAGTTTTGCGCTAGATAGCTCAGAAAAGGTACACTACAGCCGCCCCAGTATAGACGTTACTTTTGAAAGTGCTGCGCGGGTTTTTGGCCCTCGCGCGATGGGTGTACTTCTGTCCGGAGCCAACGCCGACGGGGCGGAGGGGCTGTATGAGATCGAGCAACATGGCGGTATCACTATTGTCCAGCATCCGGAAACGGCGGAGGTGGATTATATGCCTCGTAGCGCCCTGCAGCTTTTTTCCCCGGCTTACACTGTGCGCCCCGGTGAGATCGCTCCACTGCTAGTGAGGCTTGCTTCTGATATTTCCACTGTCAAGGATTGATTTAGAGTCTAAATCCTATCTTAGCCGCTCCGCTATGCGCAAAAAATTTGCAGGCAACTTATTGCTGCTCATCTTTGTCAATGTGCTGGTCAAACCATTCTGGATATTTGGTATAGACCGCGTCGTGCAGAATCGTGCCGCGCCGGGTGAGTACGGCACCTATCTGGCGCTTATGAATTTTTCATTCCTTTTCGGAATCCTGCTGGACTTTGGCCTAAACAATTTTAATAATCGCGCCATAGCGCGCCATCCTTCACGGCTAGCTACATACTTTCCTAATCTGATGGTGGTGAAAGTTTCACTATCACTTATCTATTTCGCCGTGGCATTTCTCGGAGCTATGCTCACCGGATATAGCGATCTACAGATCAAGATGCTCATGGCGCTCGCGCTCAATCAGGTGCTGCTATCTTATATCCTTTACTTGCGGTCTAATCTGACCGCCTTGCATCTATTTCGCATAGATTCTTTCATCTCTATACTGGACCGTCTGCTTGCTATCATTTTTTGCGCATCACTATTATATCTGCCGGTATTTGAGACGGCACATTTTGATATCCATTATTTTATCTTTTCCCAGACTGCGGCTCTTGGTATTACTGCTATTGTTGCTTTCGTCTTTCTACGGGGCAGGCAGCAGTTTCACTATGAGCTATGGCGTTGGCGCTATATCCGATCCATATTGATGAAGTCTGCACCTTTTGCCATGCTAGGGCTGCTAATGACTATTTACTACCGGATAGATGCCATAATGCTAGAGCGTATGTACAGCGCCATAGAGACTGACGTATACGCTAAACCATACCGCCTCCTGGATGCTGTCAATCAGTTTGGCTATCTCTTTGGGGTACCCTTGCTGCCTCTTTTTGCCAATATGATCCGCAAGCGCGAGGATATACAGGAGCTGCTACGTTTTAGTGCCATTCTGATGTTCGTCTTCTCCACTACGGTGGCTATATTATGCGGTTTTTATGCAGATGAGATCATGCATTTGCTATATCCTACTGCGGACTCGTATGTGGCTAGCATTTTCCGGCTGCTCATGATCTCATTTATACCCATTTCCAGCGTTTACATATTTGGTACGCTGCTGACGGCTCAGGGTAGCATGAGCATCCTCAATATGATAGCTGTAGGCGGTATCATAGTAAATGTAGCACTGAACGTGGCGTTGATACCGCGCTATGGTGCGCTGGGCACTACAGTCGCCACTCTATCTACTCAGGTGGCAGTGGCAGGACTGCATGTATGGGTGGTCACAGCCCTTTTCAAAGTCAGGTGGCAATGGAGCCTTTTGATCCGTCTGGCGGCCTTTGTGTCGGTAGGTATCCTGGTCTCATGGGCCTGTCTGTATATACCGGCAGGGTGGATGGCCAGGCTTATTGTGAACGGGGCTTTGCTGGGGGCTTTGGTATTAGGTCTGCAGCTGGTACCATTCAGGCTGGTATCCCTGCTGAGAGGTGGCATATCCGAGTAAACCTGCTACCTAAAATAAACCAGTGGCACCGGCGTTGTATTGCCGAACCGGAAGGCGCGGGGCTTTTCAGGCATTCATACTCCTTAAAAGCCCGCACTAAGTCGGAATTTCTATATTTGACCGCAAATCAACCGGAATGGATAATGAATATAATATGCTCGGAGCCATCCGGGTACTGATACGCTGGAAAAACCAGATCATCATAGCTACTGTGACAGCCACGCTGCTAGCGGCAGGCTATTCGTGGTTCTTTATGAAGGACTACTACCTCAGCTATGCTACACTGTACCCTATCAATCTGGCATATAATGACCGCTCAGCAATATTCAACCTGGAGCATATAGACTACTATGGTAGCAAGGAGGATGTGAATAGGGTACTGACCATAGCTGAATCCAAGCCTATAGAGAGCTATATCATCAATGGCTATGACCTGGCGGGCCACTATGAGATCAATAAGGATAAGAAGTACTACAAAACAAAGACGCAAAAGGAATTTGAAAGCAACTATAAGGTGATAAAAACTGACCAGGGTGCAGTAGAGATCAGCCTCTATGATACTGACCCAAAGCTGGCGAGGGATATAGTAAATGATGTGATAGAAAAAACGGATTCTATCTTTCGTGCGAGCCTGATGGGATCAAAGAAGCAACAGCTAGCCACTTTTACTAAGCAGCTGGCCGAGCGCGAAAAGATGATCAAAGAGTATGGTGACACGCTGGCAATACTGGGCAAGAAATATGGCGTCACTGTCAAAGCTGGCTTTGACAAGACTGATATCATAGAAGGGAATGACCTGCAGGGAGTACAGATATATAAAGCCATCTACGCAAAACAAAAAAATGCGCTCATCGAGTACAATGAAAACTCGAATATCAAGGAGCAGATAGAAAACTCACTGGGAAATGATGCCCGCTCTCTGGCTGTCATAGATGCACCGACCATAGCTGAGAAGAAAGAGAAGCCGGTCCGCTCGCTGATAGTACTCACTACGTTCCTCTTGACATTCGTCTTTTCCATCTTTGGCGCGCTGCTGGTAGATCAGGTGCAGGAGATCCGTCAGCGGCTATGATAGCTGGTAGAAATATCAGTAAAACAGAGTACACCCTCTTTTACGGGTTTGCTGCTGCCACCGCCGCCAGTGTAGTGGCTGCGTATAAGACAGAAACTACGTTTCTGCTGGCAGTACCGGCGCTGTTGCTCATAGTCTTCTTTACGATTTTGAATTACAAGGCGATGTACTTCGCCCTGATGGCCATGCTGCCATGCTCGATAGAGTACTACTTCCCCAATGGACTGGCTACCGACCTGCCTACAGAGCCATTGATGGTGGGGCTGACGCTGGTCACGCTGACGCTTGTAGCCTTTCGCAAGGATCTGCTGCCGCGTGGATTTATCAGTAATCCGTTGATAGTAGTGTTGTTACTCCATCTTTTCTGGATTTTCATCTGCGCGATCAATTCGGAGCTGCCGGTCTTTTCCTACAAAGTATTTGCCGCAAAGATCTGGTATTTTGCTCCTTTTACGCTGCTGACGGCCATAGTGCTTCGTACGCGGCAGGATATGAAGCGATGGTTCTGGTTGATCTTTACCCCACTCACTATACTGATCATAATCACCCTGCTCAGGCACGGATTGATATACCAGTTTTCCTTTTCTGATGTCAATCACTGTGTGACCCCGTACTTTAGAAATCACGTGAACTATGCTGCTATGATCAGCATTTTCTTTCCTTTTATCCTTTGGGCCGCCAGCTGGTATGCCAAAAATTCCTTTACCCATAAGCTGCTGCTCCTTTGTATTCTTCTTTACATAGTAGCTATTTACTTGTCATTTACCCGCACTGCGATGCTCGCCGTACTCGGCATGATCCCATTTTACTTTATGGTAAAATGGCGAATGACACGTATAGCCATGGCAGGTTTTGCAGTAGTAGCGGGTATAGGCATTAGCTGGCTGCTGTATGATAATCACTATTTGCGCTTTGCACCAAATTATGAGGAGACTATATACCATGATGAGTTTGGCGCACATCTCACGTCTACCTTTCAGGGCAAGGACGTATCAAGTATGGAGCGGGTGTACAGGTGGGTAGCAGCGGCACGCATGGCAGATGACAGGCCATGGATGGGCGTAGGCTCCGGCAACTTTTATAACTTCTACCGCTCGTATACAGTCACTGATTTTGAGACATACATCAGTGACAATGAAGAACGCTCTACGGTGCACAACTACTACCTGCTCATGCTCAGTGAGCAGGGCTGGCCCGGCCTCTTTATCTTTGTGCTGATCACTTTTGTGGCTTTCATCTACGGCGAGTATATCTACTACAAGATGAAGTCCCGTGAAAACAAACGAGCTGTCATGACGCTGCTGCTGGTCATGTTTTCCATCATTATCAATCTCATACTAAGTGATATGCTGGAGTCGGACAAAGTAGGACCATTCTTTTTTATGGTCCTGGCTATGCTCGCCCTCTTTGATACGGGCGCTTTGTCAATGGAAACGGACCGTCAATAGTGTCAGGTCATCGTCAAAGTCTTCGCTACCTTTAAACTCATTGATGTGTTCTACCAGGTTTGCGTTAAACATATTGAGCGGCTGTGAATAATGCGCAGCTATGTACGCCATCAGGCCTTCTACCTCAAAGAGCTCTCCCTTTTCATTGGTAGCTTCTGTCAGGCCATCTGTATAGTTGATAAGCAGCGCACCGGGTTCTATTTTGACCTCTCCCGTATTGATAAAAGGCAGGATATCAAACATGCCCAGTATAGTGCAGCCCTTGTCCAGTAGCTCCACACCACTCGCGCTATGGATGATAGAAGGATTGTGGCCCGCATTGACATACTCCAGCAGGCGTGACTTCATGTTGTATTTTGCTATAAAGAGCGTGATGAACTTCTCTCCTTTGGTGATCTCGCCTACTTTCCGGTTTAGCAGGTCTACCACTGTATCCAGTGCGTAGTTGCGCGCTACGATAGCGCGCAGATTGGCCTGGAAGTTTGCCATGAGCAGAGCAGCCGGCACGCCCTTCCCTGAGATATCACTGATGCAAAAGACAAACTCTTCTTCAGATATCTTGATAAAATCGTAGTAGTCTCCGCCTATATCCTTGTGTGGCTTGTAGAAAGCTGCAGTCTCAATGTGCTCATTGCTGATCATAGTGGTGGGCACCAGCATATTCTGCATGTCGGCCGCCAGCTTCAGTTCCTTTTCCAGAATAGCCTTGTCCATCTGGCTCTTAAAGAGGCGCTTATTCTCGTTTGCTACGAGGATGATATTGGTGATCGTTTGAGTAAACTTGAGCTTTTCTTCTTTGGTATCCAGCTCCTCACCGGCGCGAAAATCGCCCAGAAAGGCCAGGCCTATCACACTTTTTTTGTGCGCTACAGGTATCACAAACTCAAACTCTGGCAGCTCATACCCACTCACAGTAGAGACCGTCGTCAGATCATTAAATTTTTCTGCGAATGCATTATAATCCAATTGCTGAAATGCTACATCAGCGCCGGTATAGGAGATGCAATCCCATTTATTGCCATCACCTTTGACCAGCAGGGCTATCTTTTGGATACCGAGCTGAGCTATCAGTATAGACTCATAGACGCGTACCAGGGCATTGATAGGCCAGTTGTTATTTACCGCC
This sequence comes from uncultured Chitinophagaceae bacterium, assembly GCA_964537475.1. Taxonomy (GTDB): domain Bacteria; phylum Bacteroidota; class Bacteroidia; order Chitinophagales; family LD1; genus UBA1941. The sequence continues at coordinate 145,043 of CAZIBY010000006.1, forward strand.
TCGGTGATCTCCAGCAGGGAGTTGATCTGCTGCTGCTTTAGCGCAAAGAGCGGCTCCAGTTTTGAGAGGCGGGATTTGTAGAAATCTATCTCGGTCAGCGGCATAATGGGTTGAGATTAAAAGCCAAAATAGCAATTTGCTTTTACATTGAAACCGGTAAATAAGTACCGGATCACACCTAAACGGATCACTCAGGTTTACCCTTTACATCCAGCGCGTCCCTGAGGCCGTTTCCCACCAGGTTGAATGCCAGCACCAGGATCATGATAGCGATACCCGGGGCCAGGGCCAGGAAGGCTTTATCGGAGTCGATGAAATTTTTGTACTCGCTCAGCATACCACCCCAGCTGGGTGTGGGTGGCTGCACGCCCAGGCCGATATAGCTCAGTCCGGATTCTATCAGTATGGCACTGGCAAAGTTGGCACACGCTACTACGATCACGGGCCCCAGGATATTGGGCAGTATGTGGCGGAATATGGTGCGTGCACTGCCAAAACCCATGCTCTGTGCTGCAGTCACATACTCAAACTCACGTACCAGGATAAACTGACCCCGCACTATCCGCGCTACCTCTACCCACATAGTCAGACCCACTGCTATGAAGATGAGGAATACCTTGGACTCTATCACTGCACCGGCACCTACATAGAGACCCATAGCCAATAGAATGGTGGGTATGGACCAAAATACATTGATGATCCATAGTATGACCTCATCTATCCAGCCGCGGTAGTAGCCTGCCAGGGCACCCGCTACCACTCCTATCAGCAGAGATATGAGTACAGCTACCAGTCCTACAAAAAGAGATACCCGGCTGCCGATGATCAACCTGCTGAGAATATCTCTGCCAAAGCGATCTGTGCCCAGCCAGAAGGTTTTTTGCGGCAGCATAGTTCGAAAGACAGCGTCACGTGTTTTTTCATAAAATCTGGCGTAGGTGGCAGAGCCGCTGTCCATGTCAGTGACTGCTATCCTATGCCCCTGTGGATCGTAGAAGGTATCCAGGCCCGTTATATTGGTGTAGGCAAGACGTCTGGTCTCCGCCGCACGTGTCTTGCCCCTATACACATCCACAAAGATGTGATCGTACTTCATACGAAAGCCAGTAATAGGCCATGACTCGTAGCGGGAGGGCTGGCCCATGAAGAATGCGCCGAGAAAGGATACAGATGCGGGCGGAGCAGGTTTGACTACCTCAATAAACCGGACCCGTGTGACCGGAGGCGACATAGCGATGGCGAGCGTCTGCTCATTGGCATCAGGTGTGCTATCCGCTGCTATCTCATACGCAAAAATGGCAATGAAAAACGTGAGGATGATGACCACCAGCCCGGCTACAGCAGCTTTATTGCGCCGGAAGCGCCTCCATGCTTTGTGATTTGGGCTGGTAGGATCTGTCATGCTATGGTCTTCTATAGCTCTGCGGGTCAGGATATTTTCCTTTCCTTCCAGGTATACTTGCCACTCAAGCCCAGTACACCGATGCATACAATATAAATAATATGCAGCGGTTCGAAAACCGGCAGCAGCAATAGTAGTATCCGCCTTCTGAAAAAGCCCGTAGCGCCGATATTGAAGATAAAATCAAAGAAGAACTTGGTACCAAATGCTACTACCAGTGGCAGCCATGCCATCTCAAAGGGCTGAAAGGCAATAGGTATGAATACGAGGATGAGCAGGTTAAACAGATAGGCAAACGTGAGAATCAGCGTTACAGATTTTTTCTGAAAGGCAGTAGACTTGCTGGTCCACCTGACGCGCTGCGCCAGAAAATCGCTGAACCGCTGCTCCGGCTGAGAGTAGACGCAGGCATCCATAGAGCGTACAAAACCGATAGAATCAGGATGTGCCATCTCGATCTTCTGCATCAGGAAAATATCATCACCTGTAGGGATGTCCGTATTACCCTTGTAGCCATCTACCTCCAGAAAGGCTTTTTTCTCATACAGCAGATTGGCGCCATTGCACATGGTCGGGCTGCCATTGGCTATCGTGCCACCTGTGATACCCAGCAGGCTGATCACATCTATCTGCTGGAAGAGGGTAAGCAGATTTTTGGCAGGGCGCAGCAGCACAGGGCCCGTGATAAATTTATACTTGTGATCGCGGTAAAAGTTTACCATCGTTTCCAGCCACTGCTCGCTCATCAGGCAGTCGCCATCAGTGGTCACGATCAATTGTCCTTTGGCATTTTTGATACCGATAGTGAGCGCTTTCTTTTTATTGGGTATTTTCTCGGAAGCATTTCCGAAGTATTTGGACAGATCCAGTACAGTTATATTGTCAGCCTCGACCTCGCGAGCAAGGCGATAGGTAGGGTCAGTGCTATAGTCATCTACCACGATCACCTCATACAGATGATGCGGATATGTCTGTGACAATATGGCCCTCAGGCACTCCTGTATATGCTCAGACTCATTGCGCACGGGTACTATGATCGAGACAAAGGGAAGCATAGTACTCTTCGCCTGCTTTTCCTCCATGATGCCTTTCAGCTTGATCCAGCCCACCAGAAAATACAGGATCAGCCATGCATACAAAACAGAAAATACAATGCTGACAATAAGAAAGGGGGACATGCGGGGCTAATAGCAGGTTGATGTACCTGCAAGTCTACGCAAAAAGGCTAACAGTTTTAGCGCAGTATTTCCACCCGGCGTGAAGCTCTGGAGGACTCACTCTGTACGGTGACAATATATATGCCACTGACTATGGAGGCTACAGGTATTGCTATCCGCGTCTGCGTACTCACGGGCTGCACAGCGATCACCTGTCCGAGCATGTCAGTAAGTGTAGCAGACTGCGCGCCGGACGGCACTTTGAGATAGATCACATCGGAGGCTGGATTGGGGTATGCCTCAAAGCTTAGAGGCTCATCTGCCTCACCTATTCCGAGCGCGGTGCAGGAGGTAGTGCATTGGCAAAAGGTCACTCCATTGGTAGTTCCTGTATTGCCATCCAGGCCTAGCGCCGGATGTCCGGCATCACAGATATCTACATGCCCGCTGGTGCCTATCGTGCCTGTATTCAGAGACTGGCCCGTGATGTCAAAACCACCGCAGCCACTGACAGGGCCATCTATCGCACCTGTGTTGTACCAGTCGCGCTGCACTGATACCATACATGAGGTAGTGAAGGTGGCACCGGTACTATTGTAAAAATCACGCCCTACAGATACGCGGCCTGTATTATTGAAAGTCGCGCCATAGCCCTGAGCGAGGTCCTGATTGGCAATGAAGCTACCTTGATTGGTCACTGTACACGTCGAGTCGCCAAAGATATTGAAGGTGATCGCGCCGGTATTATTGATCGTGCCGCCGGAGGTGACTGCCAGCCGGTCATCAGTGATAGAGCTATAATTATTAAGGACAGCGCTCGGCCCTGATACCAGCAGGCTATCCGCCATTATCATTCCATAATTATCCAATTCACCGCCGGCCATGACCAAAATGTTGGTGGTGTGAATGTGCCCCTGATTACACACCTTGCCACCGGATGAGATCAGTATACGGCCGGTGGCAGTGCCACCGGACTGTATGCACAGTGTCTGACCGATGCTCACCACTCGATCAGCCGGATCATTGCCAGTGATATTGATAGTGCAGGAGGTACATTGAGCAAAAGATATTAGAGTTGTTATCCCGGTCAAAAGGCAGAATAGAATTTTTTTCACTGTTTAGATTTTTGAGTAGGTTGTGAATAGCGCTTTATCCTTTGGCACATATCTATAAACTCTGCTCTCTTATGAGTCGGAGCAATTTTTTGATAATCATCAGGTAGGTAGCACGACAATATATAAGGCTTATTTCGAGAAATGTAATACAGCACATCGAAACTTCCGTCACTAATTATCAAATAGTCCGGATTTCGAGAGGGAGTATCAGGAAAATTTAATGTACTTTCTGTATTGTCCCTGGCAAATGAAAAGCTGATCGCTTTCACAGAGTCTATCAATGCTGGTTTAGCGATCCGTCGCGAGCTTAACCTCACCAACTTAAATCTGCGAGGAGAAACATTGTTTAGTACATGGAAATTATATTTAAGCCGAAAAACTTTGTTTGCCCGAACTGCTACTCCTGTTATGTCTAATCGCTCCGGCATCCAGCGCGTACCCATGGAATAATAAAGTAAGACACTGTCGTAAGAGGGCGTTACTTGAAGGATTTGCCTCTCCAGATCTATGCTTGCCTGCGCCGAAGTAGAGATAGCTGCAGGCACAACTATAACTATCATAATAATTACGCGCAGGAAGTATTGCATACCAGCCTGGATTTAATCCTGCGCCAGGAAGTGATACCTGTAGTCTGTAGGTGGCACCAGCGTTTCCTTGATCGTGCGCGGCTGTACCCAGCGCAGCAGGTTGATCATAGAGCCGGCCTTGTCATTAGTACCCGAGCCACGCGCACCGCCAAATGGCTGCTGACCCACTACTGCACCTGTAGGCTTGTCATTGATGTAGAAGTTGCCCGCTGCATTGCTAAGCTTCTGAGTAGCCAGCTCGATAGCGTAGCGGTCCTGGGCAATGATAGAGCCGGTGAGGGCGTATATAGCAGTGGTATCTACCAGTTGTATCGTCTCTTCGTAGGCTTCATCGTCATAAACGTACACCGAAAGTACCGGGCCAAAAAGCTCTTCCTTCATAGAGATATAGTGTGGGTCTTTCACCTGGATGATGGTCGGTTCAATAAAGTAGCCCTTAGACTTGTCATATTTACCGCCCACTATCACATCAGCATCCTTGCTCACTTTAGCATCTTCTATCGCACCGGCCAGTTTGTCAAAAGATTTTTCATCTATCACAGCATTGATGAAATTACTGAAATCTTCTACCGGACCCATCTTCATGTCCTTGAGGTCAGCAGTGATCAGGTTCAGCACTTCTGGCCAGAGACTCTTAGGGATGTAGGCACGCGAGGCAGCCGAGCACTTCTGTCCCTGGTACTCAAAGGCACCGCGCGAAAGCGCTACCGATACCACATGCGGATCAGCAGATTTATGGGCCAATACGAAGTCTTTGCCTCCGGTCTCACCCACTATGCGTGGATAAGAGCGGTAGAGGTGGATATTATTGCCTATAGATTTCCATATATCCTGAAACACACCGGTAGAACCTGTGAAGTGTATACCAGCAAAATCTTTATGCCTGAAGATGACATCTGCCGCATCCGGGCCTGATGGATAGATCAGATTGATCACGCCAGCCGGCACGCCCGCGAGGCGAAATACCTTCATGAGCACATGAGCCGCGTAGACCTGTGTATTACTAGGTTTCCATACTACCACATTTCCCATCATGGCGCAGGAGCTGGGCAGGTTGCCTGCTATAGCAGTAAAGTTGAACGGAGTCAGCGCGTATACAAAACCCTCCAGCGGCCGCCACTCCATGCGGTTCCACATACCGGGATTAGAGTCCGGCTGCATCGCATAGATCTCCGTCATATACTTCACGTTGAAGCGGAGGAAGTCTATGATCTCACAGGCTGAGTCTATCTCTGCCTGAAAGGCATTCTTTGATTGGCCGAGCATCGTAGCTGCATTCAGCTCGGCGCGATACGGACCGGCTATGAGGTCTGCAGCTTTGAGAAAGATGGAGGCGCGGTGCTCCCAGGTCAATGCCTGCCACTTCTCATGAGCGGCCAGGGCGGCTTCTATGGCCTGGGTCACATGCGCTTTATCACTTTTGTAAAAGTAGCCCAACAGATGCTTGCGATCGTGTGGTGGACGGAGTTCTATCTTTTGCCCTTCGCGGACTTCTTTATCTCCGATAAACATCGGTATATCGCGCACCTCCTTGCGCATCTCGGCGAGTTTTTCCTTCAGCTCTTTGCGTTCCGGTGTACCCGGAGCATAGGTTTTTACAGGTTCATTATGCGGTGTGGGAACTTTAAAAAATCCGGTAGCCATATCTTGTATTTAGTTGGAGTTAGACGATTTTGCAGATGCATAATTACAAAAGATTGGGCACAGGCAAAAAGGGCCATTATTTACTCAGAATGGCGGCCCCAAATCGTCTCAGATTTACGGTCAGGCCTTCAGACTTATCTCCGGCATAGAGGCTGTATACAGAATGATATTTATCGGGTATGGCGACTTTTTTTGCCTTTCGTGAAAAGTTAAGCAGTACGATCACTTCCTCATTGCCTATCTGCCGGCTGTAGGCCAGTACACCGCGCGGCTGTCCCGGCAGTATGGATAGTTTGCCATAGTGTAGCGCACCATTATTTTTGTGCAGGTGGAGGAGTGTACGCGCTTCATTTAATATGGACGAGCTGTCTATAGATTCTGCAGCTACATTGATCGTATCGTGATTGGGATGTACAGGCAGCCATGTTTTAGCCGCGGTAGAAAAGCCGCCATTGACCCCTGAGGTCCACTGCATGGGTGTGCGGAGGTCGTCACGGTTTAGCGTCTCGTCTGCCAGCTCAGTGAGCCAGCGGGGCACTTTCTTATATTTCTGACCTATAGGGTCGAGAGCGTTTTTATAAGGAATGGCCAGGTCACTCATGCCTATCTCTTCCCCGTAGTACATGCATGACACACCGCGCGTAGTGAGCTGATAAAATTGTAAAAGTTTTGCCCGCGCCATATCGCCATCCAGCCGCTTCATACTCCTGCGGCGGTCGTGATTGCTAAATACATACACAGGTGCAAAAGGATCGGGGAAATCGCGCTCCAGGCTTGCGGTGAGCTTGCGGAAATATGATGCTTTGTAATTAAACCGGAGCATCTCAAAATTGAATACGAGGCCGAGGCCGTCATTTTTATCTCCGCCGAGAAACTCTCTTACCACGGGATGAGTGCCATAGACTTCGCCGAGCAGCATCCTGTCACCAAAGGAATCACAGACTGCACGGAGTTCTTTAGCAAACTGAAAAGTCTCCGGCTGATTGAGGTAGCCTTTCACAGTATGAATAAACTGGCCGGAACCCGGCGCATGACGGACGGCCCTACGAGAGGCAGCATTGTTTCGCAGCAGGGAGTCTTTATAGATCGAGTTGATCATATCCAGCCGGAAACCATCTACCCCTTGAGCCAGCCAGTACCGGCAGGCGTCAAACATGGCCTTTTTTACTTCTGGGTTGCGGTAGTTCAGGTCTGGCTGAAAAGGCAGGAAGCTGGCCCAGTAGTATTGGTTGCGTTCTTTGCAATAATGCCACCCACCCCCACCTATCACACTGTGCCAGTGATTTGGCTTGTCGGTCCAGATGTACCAGTCAGCTTTAGGGTTATTTCGTGAGCTTTTAGATTCCTTAAACCACGGATGCTCGTCAGACGTATGGTTCATTACCATGTCAAAAACGATCTTCATGCCTCGCCGGTGCGTCTCAGCTATCAGCTGCTGCGCATCTGCCAGTGTACCATACTCCGGCGCGATAGCCAGGTAGTCTGATATATCATAACCAAAATCCCGCTGCGGGCTGGCATAGAATGGCGAAAACCATACCGTCTCATATCCCAGGGACTGGATATAGTCCAGCTTCTGAATGATGCCTTGCAGATCACCTATGCCATCTCCATTGCTATCATAATAGGAGCGAGGGTATATCTGGTAGATGGTCGTATGGTGGTACCAGGGAGGACTATCCTGTGCGGCAACTTTGCCAATAAAAAATGCGAAGCAGGCTGCAAAGATATATTTCATGTAAATGTAGTTACAAGGCCGACTCAAACTGCTTCAGCAGCCTGATGTCATTCTCAAAGAAGAGGCGGAGGTCATTGATCTGGTATTTCAGCATCGTGATACGCTCTATGCCCATGCCAAAGGCGTAGCCGCTGTATTTGGCAGGATCTATTTCGCAGTTCTCCAGTACGTGGGGATCTACCATGCCGCAGCCGCCTATCTCTACCCAGCCGCTATGCTTGCACACAGCGCAGCCGGTACCGCCACAGATGAAGCAGGAGATGTCCATCTCGGCACTAGGCTCTGTAAAGGGGAAGAACGAAGGACGGAAACGTATCTGTGTATCGCGGCCAAACATCTCCTGTGCAAAGTAGTACATAGCCTGCTTCAGATCAGCGAAGGACACATTTTCGTCAATATATAGTCCCTCCACCTGATGGAAGGTACAGTGTGCACGCGCGCTGATAGTTTCATTGCGATATACACGGCCCGGCATGATCATGCGCAGGGGCGGCTTTTGAGTCTCCATCATACGCACTTGCACAGAGGAGGTGTGCGTGCGCAGCAGCCAGTGCTTATCTTCTGATATATAGAACGTATCCTGCATGTCACGCGCCGGGTGGTCCTTGGGCGTGCCTAATGCGGTGAAGTTGTGCCAGTCATCCTCTACCTCCGGCCCTTCGGCCACGGTGAAGCCTATCCGCGCAAAGATGTCGATCATCTTATTCCTGATAATAGAAATAGGATGACGCGAGCCAAGCGGCAGGCTATAGCCCGGCGCAGAGAGATCAGGCACATCTACTTTTTGCTGGGTAGTGCCGCCGCTGTTTTTCTGTTCCTCATACTTCGCCTCTGCTGCCGCTTTCAGCGTATTCATCAGCTGGCCGTATTCTTTCTTGCGGTCGCCCGGCAGCTGCGCCATAGCGCCAAAGAGGTCTTTCAGCACATTCTTGCTGCCCAGATACTGTATACGAAAAGTCTCCAGCTCCTCTGCTGTGGCGGGTTTAGCGTCGTTGATAGCCGCGAGTACGGCATTAGCCTTGTCAAAAATCTCCTGCATATCGCGCGAAGATAAAAAATCTGCCCGAGGCACTCTGTATCAGGAATATCTTAGTTTTATCCTGACAAGTATCAGTGCTTGCCACCACAGTATGGAGCAACTACAAAACTATATCAACGGAAAGCTGCAACCAGCGCTCTCCGCCCAATGGCTCGACAACTATGAGCCGGCCACCGGCCAGGTTTATTCTCATATACCTGACTCCGACGCCTCAGACGTAGAGCTGGCAGTCAAAGCGGCCAAAGCAGCTTTCCCTGCCTGGAGCGCCACGCCACTGGAGGAGCGTATGATGACCCTGCTGCGTATAGCCGATGGCATCGAGCGCCGTATGGATGAGTTTGTCATAGCAGAGAGCAGAGACAATGGCAAACCACGCAAACTGGCCCGCGCAGTAGATATACCGCGTGCGGTTTCTAACTTCCGCTTCTTTGCCAGCGGCCTTCAGCACTTCGCATCAGAGTCGCATCAGATGCCGGGGGTGGGGGTCAATTATACTCTGCGCCAGGCTATAGGTGTAGTCGGCTGCATCTCTCCCTGGAATCTCCCGATCTATCTCTTCACCTGGAAAATAGTACCGGCACTCGCTACAGGCAACTGCGTCGTAGCAAAGCCGAGCGAGATAACGCCATATACGGCCTTTCTTTTATCACAGGTATGCATAGAAGCCGGCCTGCCTGCAGGCGTGCTCAATATCGTGCACGGCCTCGGCGGCAAAACAGGCCAGGCCATTATAGAGCATCCGGAGATCAAGGCGATCTCCTTTACCGGAGGTACGGAGACAGGTAAACGTATTGCTGCAACCGCAGCGCCGATGTTCAAGAAACTTTCATTGGAGCTAGGTGGCAAGAACCCAACAGTCGTTTTTGCTGATTGTGATTTTGAGGAAACGGTGAAGCAAGTCGTAACTTCTTCCTTCAGCAATCAGGGAGAAATATGCCTCTGTGGCTCGCGTATTTTTATTGAGAGGAGCATTTATGAGAAATTCAAAAGCGCATTTGTAGAGAAAGTGAAGGCGCTGCGTGTAGGTGATCCCGATGAGGACACATCCAATCTTGGCGCTATCGTCTCCCTACCACACAAGGAGAAAATACTCTCGTACATAAATTTGGCTAAAGAAGAAGGAGGCGCCATCCTCACAGGAGGTAATGAAGTAAAGCTAACTAGCAGATGTGCAGGAGGCTATTTTATAGCGCCGACCGTCATAGAGGGGCTAGACCATATGTGCCGGACCAATCAGGAAGAAATATTCGGCCCGGTAGTTACGCTGATGCCTTTTGACACGGAGGAAGAAGTGCTCACTATGGCCAACTCCGTGAAATACGGCCTGGCTTCATCCATCTGGACCACTGACCTCAAGCGCGCGCACCGTGTAGCAGAAAAAATAGAGGCCGGCATCGTCTGGATCAATTGCTGGCTACTACGTGACCTGCGCACTCCTTTTGGTGGTGTCAAAGCCTCTGGTGTGGGCCGCGAGGGTGGCTGGGAAGCCATGCGGTTTTTCACTGAAGCCAAGAATGTCTGCGTTAAATATTAAGGGTATTAAGTAGTTAGTATTAAGTATTTAGAAAATGCAAGAACTGGCTACAGCTTACTAATTTCGTGTTGTCTGAATACTAACTACTAAATACTAGCTACTTGTATTATGAGCAATCTCCCAAAACCAATGGGTCTCTACCCAATGACCCGCAAAGCCGGCGGCCTCATCTTCGTAAGTGGCATGGGCCCACGCGAGGCTGGCAGTGATAATATCCCCGGACTGGAGCTGGATAAGTATGGCAATTACAAGAGCTTTGACTTTGAGGCGCAGGTCCATTCTGTTTTCCGGAACGTGAAGACTGCGCTGGAGGAAGCAGGCAGCTCCTGGGAAAAGATCGTGGACGTCACAGTCTTCCTCACCAATATGAAGCGCGACTTTACTACCTACAATCGCATCTACGCAGAATATTTTAAAGAGAATCAGCCCTGCCGGACTACGGTAGAGATCACGTCGCTGCCGTCACCGATAGCGATTGAGTTAAAAGTGATAGCGGAGGCTTAGTATGAAGTGCTTATACATATCTGTGGCTTCATTGATTTTGATTTTTTTGCAAGGATGTAACAATACTCCGGAACAGAAAGTTCAAGCGATTACTGTACCTAAAGTGATTTCGGATACATTCCAACAACAAAAAATTTCCAATATAGATTATTTCGATAGTACCGTAGCGAAAATACATCCCAAGGCACGCAGATTATTAAGAGAAGATTTCTACTGGAGTACTACAGATGAATTTTCTTTATTCGGTAACGACGATGGGCGCGACGCCTTTTGGAATTTCAAGAATTGGCGTAAAAATCATAAGACCGATAGTACAATAAATTCATTTTACGAAACACTCGATAGATGGGGCTATAGACCTATTGACCCTTACACAATCAATCCTGCAGTTATAGATAAATACATATCTCAAGAGGCTATCGGTAATCTTGAACTAATGGGGATAGATCAGGCTATTGTTGCTACAGGTTTTGGTCAATTTGTAATTGAAGGCAAGATTGATCAAAGCATGAAAACCCTAACGAGGATATCAATTCAAAGACAGATGTTACCAATACTATTAGATAGATGGGGTGATGACTATAAGAAAGAGAGAGGTAAATATCTCCAACAGCTGTTAACTGCTACAGACAGCATGTAATTTACTCACGGATCCACATCCACACTGATCCAAACACTCTTTAGCTCCTGATCTGCCCGCAGCATATCGAGGCAATCTTTGATGGCTAGTTTAAATGTTTGAAGGTCGTTGGTGCGATGATCCGTTTTGATGATGATATCGCGCAGGTAGTAGTTGCGCACTTTTGAGATCAGCGGTGTGGTGGGTCCGAGGGTTTCACCTATTTGCTTTTTGCGGAGATTATTAGCCAGGAAGAGCGCTGCTTTCTCTACCATCGGTAGCTCCCTATGCCGTAGCGTAATATGCACCATCCGAGAGTACGGCGGATAGTGAAACTGCTGCCGCTCCTGCATCTCAGCCCGGTAGAAAGAAGCGAAGTCATGCTCCACTACCTGCTTGATGATCCGGTGTTGCGGATTGCTGGTCTGGATGATCACTTTGCCCTGCTTCTGCTTGCGCCCTGCGCGGCCACCCACCTGCATCATCACCTGAAAGGCTCGTTCATTGCTCCGGAATCCGGGGAAGTACAACGCATGATCAGCATTCACGATGCCCACCAGGCTCACATGTTCAAAATCGAGTCCTTTGGTCACCATCTGTGTGCCCACCAGTATATCTACCTCACGATTTTCAAATGATGCTATCACGGTGCTGTGACCATGCTTGCCACGCGTAGTATCCAGATCGAGACGGCCTACTTTTGCCTCTGGAAATAGCTCTGCTATCTCCTCCTCTATACGCTCGGTGCCCATGCCTACTATATCGAGGTCTATAGTGCCGCAGCTTTTGCAGGCGCGGCCTACCGGCTCAGTATAGCCGCAGTAGTGGCATACCAGTTTATTTTGAAACTTGTGGTAGGTCAGGCTCACATCACAGTTGCGGCATTTATATACAAAGCCGCAAGTGCGGCAGGTCTGGTACTGTGAGAAGCCGCGCCGATTGATAAACAAGATCGCCTGCTCCTTATTGGCCAGCACCTCCTGTATGGCCACAGTGAGTGTTTGCGTAAAAGAGTGGTGCATGGCCATCTTCCTGCGCTCGCGCTTGATGTCTTCCACCACTATCTGCGGCAGCGATACATCTCCGTATCGCTTGGTCATTTCTACCAGGCCGTACTTGCCGCGCTCCGCATTCTGATAGCTCTCCAGAGATGGCGTGGCGGAGCCCAGGATCACCTTGGCATCAAAGTAGCGCGCCAGCACTATAGAGATGTCCCGCGCATTGTAACGAGGATTCGGGTCCATTTGCTTGAAGGAGTTGTCATGCTCCTCATCCACTATCACCAGGCCGAGATCGCGGAATGGGAGGAACAATCCTGATCGCGCAGACACGACCAGCTTATATTCTCCATTCAGCACCTTATTCCATATCTCTACCCGCTCATTCTGGTTAAACTTAGAGTGATAGATGCCGATCTGGTTGCCAAAATATTTGCGGAGCCTGTTGATGATCTGCGCGGTCAGCGCGATTTCCGGTAGCATATACAATACTTGTTTACCCTCACGGATGGCCTCCGCCATTTTCTCGATATAGACTTGCGTTTTACCGCTGGAGGTGACACCATGCAGCAGTACAGTATTTTTATCCTGAAAGTGCCCGTCTATTTCGTTAATCGCCCGCTGCTGATCTTCACTCAGACTTGCGGTAGTGATGTCATCGTCGTGAAAAGTCCCCAGACGGGATACCTCCACTTTATATTCCTGAAAGATCTTTTTATCCACCAGACGCTTCAGAGTAGCAGCATCACTCTGGCTCAGGGCGAGCAGCTCATTTTTTTTGACGTATCGGTTCTTCAGGCTTAGTTGATTGAAAGCAAGCAGTAGTTGCAATTGCTTTGGTGCGCGCTCCAGGTCGCCATAGAGTTGTTTGAGGTTTTCCTCGTCCTGATATTGCTCAGTCAGCTTGACATAGGTCTCCGTCTTCGGTTTAAATTTTTCTACTACCTCCTCGGCCGAGTGCGCTATGCCCAGATTAAAAAGTGTACGCAGGTATGGATAGACATTCCTTCGCTGAAGCATATCCTGTATCTGCGGCACAGTCGTCTCCCGCAGCTCCCGCAGTGCCTGTACGATCAGAAATTCTTCATTATTCAGGCTCTCATAGTCGCCCTCATAAAATTCATTGAGGATGATCTTGGTCTCGCTGGATAGCTTCAGTCCGGCGGGTAGCGCAGCCTGCATCACCTCACCCTCAGTACAGAGGTAGTAGTCTGACATCCACTTCCAGAGGCGGAGTTGATTTTCTGTCACGATAGGATGCTCATCCGCCAGAGACTCCAGCAGCTTCGGCTCAAAGACCGGCTTTTCGTTGTGTATCCGCTTTACGATAGCGGTGTAGAACTTATTCTTGCCAAACTGTACGATGATCCGTTGCCCCACTTTCACGAAAGGCACGAGGTCAAAAGGGATGGCATAGGTATAGTTCTGCGGCAGTGCTAACGGCAGTAATACATCGGCATATGTTATGGAGGAAGACAAAGAATAATGCTACACGGATTAAACGAAAAGCAACCTAAGAAATCTTACTTAGCCGCGTTAATTTGCGTAAGAAGCTCTTTGGCTGGTATATGTTTTACCTTGCCGTTATCACTTACGATCATTACCTCGTTCTTAGCAGCACAGGCCTCTATCAGCTTTTTATTAGAAAGTCTAAATCCCTCCTGTATCAGGTTTTTTAATCGTATGCTTTCAGCGCTCATTGTTCGCTTGCTTCATTATTGTATCCCAAATATCGTGATTTTCTACCACGATTTCAATATAACCATTCCCTGTAGCTATGATGTTTACCTCAGGCAAGGCGCTTTCTCCGATCATCCAGTAGTCACAGATAGGCATGAATAGCTTAACCAGATTCTCAATGCCCCTGTAATACCTTCTCTCCACTACATCGTCAGTTATAAAGTGGCCGCCATTTTTAACCCTTATTGCTACACGCTCTTTAGCCGCCTGCGGCGAACTGAGCCAGATGAACACCAAAGTCACTTTGAATCCCAGAGATTGCGCCTTGCGTACCAGAGATACGTAGCTCCGTGTAGACAGCGTTGTCTCAAACGAAAAATCTTTACCCTCCGCTAAGAGTTGATTAATGCGCGTCAGCATGATTCTGCCGGCTTCTATGGCAGCACCGTCAGGATTAAAAGGAGATATGCCTGCCGCAATATTATCCGCATTCACAAACTCGCGGCAATGGAGTATCTCAGGTAATATCGTGTTACTCGCGGTTGTTTTCCCCGCACCATTGCAGCCGGCTATGATGTATAGGTTCGGCATACTGATCAGTACAGCGGAAACTGTTTCATGTACTCATTTACCTCGGCTTTCACTTTGGCAATGTTGCTTTCATTCTCGATATCTGCCACCAGGCGGTCTATCCAGGTCGCTATCTGGGCCATGTCATTTTCCTTCATACCACGGGTAGTGATGGCCGGCGTACCGAGGCGGATACCAGAGGTGACAAACGGCGACTTATCATCATAAGGCACCATATTCTTATTGGCGGTGATGTCAGCTTTCACCAGCGCGTTCTCGGCTTGCTTGCCGGATATGTTCTTATTGCGCAGGTCTATCAGCATCATGTGGTTGTCCGTACCACCAGAGATGATCTTGTAGTCCTTTGCCAGCATGGCATCAGCCAGCGCTTTGGCATTCTTTTGCACCTGCACCTGATACTGTTTAAACTCATCCGTCAGCGCCTCGCCAAAAGCTACCGCCTTTGCAGCGATCACATGCTCCAGTGGGCCACCCTGCGTACCAGGGAATACAGCCGCATCCAGGACCGCAGATAGCGATTTCAGCTCACCTTTAGGTGTCTTCTCGCCAAAAGGGTTATCGCCGTCCTTGCCTATCATGATCAGGCCACCGCGTGGTCCGCGCAGGGTTTTGTGCGTAGTGGTAGTGATGATGTGGCAATGCGGCATTGGGTCGTTCAGTAGCTTAGCAGCTATGAGGCCGGCGGGGTGTGCGATGTCTGCCAGCAGGATTGCGCCTACTTCATCCGCTATAGCGCGGAAGGTCGCATAATCCCAGTCACGGCTGTAGGCAGAGGCACCACAGATGATCAGCTTGGGGCGCTCCTTTTGAGCTATTTCACGCACTTTATTCATATCTACCCGGCCAGTGTCCGGCTCTACGTTATAGTGAGTAGCTTGATAGATCTTACCGGAGAGGTTGACCGGGGAGCCGTGGCTCAGGTGGCCTCCGTGAGAGAGGTTAAACCCAAGTAGCTTGTCACCCGGCTTCAGGCAGGCCAGCATTACAGCCGCATTAGCCTGTGCGCCTGAGTGCGGCTGCACATTAGCCCACACCGCGCCAAAGAGCTGCTTGATGCGCTCGATAGCCAGCGTCTCCACCTGGTCTACCACCTCGCAGCCGCCATAGTAGCGCTTGCCGGGCAGGCCCTCTGCATATTTATTGGTCAGGCAGCTACCCATGGCCTCTATGACCTGCGCCGAGGTGAAGTTCTCAGAGGCGATCAGCTCGATGCCCTCGCGCTGGCGGTGGAGTTCCTTATTGATCAGGTCAAAGATGGCGGTATCACGCTGCATGTTATATCGTTTTTGTGTGCCCAAATGTATATCAAACGATGGCAGGTTTCCAAGAATATTTTTACAACAACTCGTAATGAGAAGATAACACGCCGCTTCGCGATAAAATCGTAAATTCATGCCCCAAACGCAGCAGTATGCAAGCTATCATCCCGGTGGCGGGAGCAGGAACAAGACTCAGGCCTCTCACATATACACAGCCCAAGGCGCTCATCTCAGTAGCCGGCAAACCTATCCTCGGCTACATCATAGAGAACCTCCTCGAAAACGGTGTCACTGATTTCGTCTTTGTGATCGGCTACCTCGGAGAGAAGATCCGCGAATACGTCGAGGCAAACTATCCTAATGTCAATGCCACTTTCGTCACGCAAGAAGAGCGCAGCGGCCTCGGCCACGCTATCTACACCGCCAAAGAATATGTAGATCAGGACAAGCCGCTTATCATTCAGCTGGGCGATACGATCCTCGATGCAGATATCAAGACCATCCTTTCTTTTGAATATTCTACCCTTTGTATCAAGAAGGTAGAAGACCCGCGCGCCTTCGGCGTAGCAGAGCTGGATAATGATGGCTTTATCAAAAATCTGATAGAGAAGCCTAATATCCCCAAATCAAATATGGCCCTCGTAGGTTTTTATTTTATACGTGATACCAAAGCGCTTTTCAAAGCGCTGGATAGCATTGTCGAGAATAACGAACGCACTAATAATGAGTTTTACCTCACCAATGCGCTACAGCATATGATCGCTGATGGTGTCAAGTTCAAAAGCTATAAAGTAGAGCACTGGTTTGACGTGGGCAAAAAAGATATTCTGCTCGAAACAAATGGCCTGCTGCTACGCAAAAATGGCGACCAGAGCTGCGATGAGTGTATCAAGGACAATAGCATCTTTATCTCCCCATATCATATCTCAAAGGGGGCCAAGATCCGCAACTCTATCATCGGCCCATATGTCACGATAGGGGAGAACTCCGAGGTCAGCAACTCCATGATCAAAAACTCAGTGATAGGTAGTTTCTCTAAACTGGACAGCGTCACGCTGCAAAACTCTCTCATAGGAAGCGATACCACTATACATGGCAATACGCAAAGCCTCAATATTGGCGACAACACAGAGATAGACCTGCGCGGAGAGGGTAGCAAATAAGAAGCATGCAAAACAGGATCACCAAACTATTCGGCGTACAGTATCCCATCATCCAGGCAGGCATGATCTGGTGCAGTGGCTGGCGCCTGGCAGCAGCAGTGAGCAATGCTGGCGGCCTCGGTCAGATCGGCTCCGGCTCTATGTATCCTGATGTACTCCGCGAGCATATCCAGAAGTGCAAGTCTCATACTGATAAGCCTTTTGCAGTCAATGTGCCATTGCTTTATCCCGATATCGATAAGCATATTCAGATCATTATCGAAGAGAAAGTGCCAGTAGTATTTACATCCGCTGGCTCACCTAAAGTTTGGACCAAAACGCTGCAGGATAATGGCATCAAAGTAGTACATGTCACAGCTAGTTCAGTATTGGCAAAGAAATGCGAGGATGCCGGCGTAGATGCGATAGTAGCAGAGGGTTTTGAAGCCGGCGGCCACAATGGTCGTGAAGAGACAACAACGCTCTGCTTGATACCATCTGTACGCGAAGCAGTGCAGATACCCGTGATAGCAGCAGGCGGTATAGCCTCCGGCAAAGCTATGTTGGCGGCCATGGCGCTTGGCGCAGATGCGGTGCAGATCGGCACTCGTTTCGTTTGCAGCGAGGAGTCATCAGCGCATTCCGCGTTCAAAGACAAAGTAGCCAGCCTTAAAGAAGGGGACACGAAACTCTCTATGAAAAAAGTGGTACCAGTACGCCTTATCAAAAATGAATTTTACAAGCTCGTACAGCAGGCAGAAGACAAAGGTGCCGATGCCAGCGACCTCATGGAAATACTTGGCCGTGCCCGCGCTAAGAAAGGCATGTTTGAAGGAGATATGACAGAGGGAGAACTCGAGATAGGCCAGATAGCTGCGACCATTCAAAAGATCATACCTGCCGCCGACATCGTGAATGAAATATGGACAGAGTTTCTCGATACAAAAAATAAGATAGTGGCACTGTAAGAATACGTGCCAGACCATTCACTCAATACAATGACTCAAAAAACTAAGACCACCTCTTACCCTAAGGACAAGATCAAGATCCTGCTACTGGAAAACATCAGTGATGCAGCAGTAGAGGAAATGAAAGACGCCGGTTATGCTACGATCAAAAAGCTATCCGGCGCGATCAGCGAGAAGGAACTCATGGCCGAGATAAAGGGGGTACACCTGCTAGGTATCCGCTCCAAGACGCAGGTCACAGAGAAGGTGCTCTCCAAAGCAGACAAGCTGCTCGCTATAGGCTGCTACTGTATCGGTATCAATCAGGTGGACCTCTCAGCAGCTACTAAGAAGGGCGTTGCAGTTTTCAATGCCCCTTTTTCTAACACCCGCTCTGTAGCGGAGCTGGTGATCGGATCCTCTATCATGCTCATTCGCCGCATACCGGATAAAAACAAAGCTGCTCACGAAGGCACCTGGCAGAAAGACGCCAAAGGCAGCTACGAGATGCGCGGCAAAACAATGGGTATCGTAGGCTATGGCAATATCGGCTCTCAGGTGTCGGTACTGGCGGAAGCACTGGGTATGGACGTGATCTACTACGACCTTGAGCCAAAGTTGCCCCATGGCAATGCGAAGCAGGTGCGCTCGCTGCGTGAATTGATGAAGAAAGCGGATATCATGACGCTCCACGTACCTAGCGATGCTGGTACCCGCAATATGATCAATGAACAGACATTGGCCTATCTGAAAAAGGGTACTATCCTGATCAACTATAGTCGCGGTGATGTAGTGGATCTGGACGCTTTGAGGACGTTTATCAAAAATGGAACGGTGACGGGCGCAGCAGTCGATGTATTTCCCGAGGAACCAGAGAAAAACGGAGAAAAATTTCAGTCCGTCCTGCAAAACCTGCCGAATGTGATACTGACCCCGCATATAGGAGGATCTACGGAGGAAGCGCAACTCAATATAGGCCTGGATGTGACCTCTAAGCTGCTGAACTACCTGGAGCGCGGAGCCTCCAATGGCTCCCACACCGTGCCGCAGCTCAATCTGCCCCTGCAGGCCCGGACGCACCGTATATTACATATCCACAATAACGTGCCGGGTGTCCTCGGAGAGATCAACTCTAAGCTTTACTCACACGGAATCAATATCTTAGGTCAGTATCTCAAGACCAACGATAGCATAGGATATGTGGTACTGGACATTGATACACGGCTGTCCAATGAGGCTTTTGCACTGCTTAAAGGCGTGAAAAACACCATCAAAGCGCGTATTTTGTATTAATGTGAGAAACAAATTTGCCTTATTGGGCGACATTATATAGTTTTAGGATTCTAAACCACAACCACAATACCATGAAGAAAGCACTACTCGCAGCTTTTGTTTTTGCCGGGATATCTGCCGCCAATGCACAGACACTGTCTCCTACTGTCATCGCTACAGCGGGCAGTTATTCTACCGGATCTAACGGATATAGCCTCTCCTCCACAGTAGGCGAGCCCGTCATCACCACCCTCACACAGGGCAGCACGATACTCACGCAGGGTTTCCAGCAGCCTAATGATGTAGTGAATGGTCTTCTTGATATCGAGAAAGAGGCTGATGGTGCTTTCAGCGTATATCCTAATCCTACCAGCGACAAACTGTGGTTCGGTTATGAGTTTAACCAGACAGGTAAAGTTGAGGTTTCTCTGTACGACATCGTAGGCCAGAAGCTGGACTATACACTCAGCGAGTCATATGACAATGGCAAGCAGATCCATAGCTTTGACTGCTCTTCATACGCAGCGGGCAACTACGTCCTGAGCGTAAAGCTGACACCATCTACCGGCAAGGAGGTGATCCTCAGCAAGAAATTCCAGGTGATCAACTAAACTCCGGCGCATCAGGCTGGATGTAAGTGAATGCGGGTTCACCGCGTTGCTGTCTCCCTATCTTTCGCATTATTTTTTTGTTAAACCCTA
Source organism: uncultured Chitinophagaceae bacterium (assembly GCA_964537475.1). GTDB lineage: Bacteria > Bacteroidota > Bacteroidia > Chitinophagales > LD1 > UBA1941. The sequence continues at coordinate 164,972 of CAZIBY010000006.1, forward strand.
ATACACATTTTAAAAACAACCCCCTTAATCATGAAGGCAATCAAACAACTATTGACAGTCCTGGCAGTGCTGATCACGCTAGGGCTGACAGCTCAGGTACCGCAGTACATCAACTATCAGGCGGTAGTGAGAAACGCAGCAGGTGCACCAGTCGCTGGTGGCACAGCTGTCAAATTCCGCTTTACCATCCTTGATGGTTCATCTACGGGTACTCCTGTCTACACAGAAGTATCAAACTCTCTGACCTCCAATCCATCCGGACTGGTCAATACCGCTATAGGTATCAACTCAACTCTTAGCTCCGTGACCTGGGGTACAGGTACCAAGTGGCTGAAAGTAGAAGTAGATGTAAACAACACTGGCAGCTATACAGACATGGGTACACAGCAGTTGGTGAGCGTTCCTTTCGCTCTCTATGCAGCCAACTCGCCTGCAGGTGCCACTGGTAGTACCGGTCCTGCCGGTGCTGTAGGTCCTACAGGCCCTACGGGTGCGGGTACAGCAGGCGCAGCTGGTCCTACAGGCCCTACAGGTCCTGCCGGCTCTAATGGTTTGAACGGTTCTACAGGTGCGGTAGGATCTACAGGTGCTACAGGTGCTACCGGTGCTACTGGTGCTGGTGCCACAGGCCCTACTGGTCCTACAGGTGCATCTGGCTCTGCCGGTGGAGCTACTGGCCCTACCGGCCCAACTGGTCCTACTGGTGCTAGCGGCACAGGTGGTGGCGCTACTGGTCCTACTGGTCCTACAGGTACGGCCGGTGTGGCTGGCCCTACTGGCCCCGCAGGTACAAATGGATCTAACGGTCTGAATGGTACAAACGGTACGAATGGTAATACCGGTCCTACTGGTCCTACAGGTTCAGCGGGTACTGTAGGTGCAGCCGGTCCTACGGGTCCTACAGGAGTCGGTATCACAGGTCCTACAGGCCCTACCGGTACAGGCGGTGTGAGCGGTACACAGTACTATGTATCTAAATTTGCTACTGCTACTACGCTGGGCAACTCCCAGATATGGGACAATGGTACCAGCATCGCGATAGGTACTACCTCTCCGCTGGCTACTAATAAAGTAACGCTGAACAATGCGATGACCACCGGTGGCAATGCACTCCTGATCTCTGCCACAGGTACTGCCAGTACCACAGCTATTTATACAGGTGTATCTTCTTTCGTGACAGCTACCGGTGCTGCTAATATAGCTGTGCGCGGCGTATCAAACGGCGTAGCTACCACGAGCCCGGAGAATGTAGGTGGCTACTTTGCTGCATCCGGTGCTTCCACTACTGCCAATCCTACAGCCTATGGCCTCAACCTGGCGGTAGTAGCTGATGCCAGCTCTTACGGCTCTGCTTATACATACAATGAGGCAATATCTGCGTCTACAGATAGTACAAGGGGTGCCAGCCGCGCAGTAGAGGCTTTCGCTTCTTCTAAGTTTGCAGGCTTCAATCAAGGTGTCTACGGCGTAGCAGACGGCGCACTGAGCAGTACCTCCTCACTCAATGAAGGTGTACACGGCCTCGCTCACCTGGGTGCAGGCTACAATGTAGGCGTATACGGCGAAGTGGATACATCTATCGGTACTACCGGTTTTGGTATCATAGGTGATGCCGGTAGCTGCCCTAACTGTGCTACTGCAAACTGGGCCGGTGAATTCTTTGGTGATGTAGATGTACAAGGTGCTCTCTCTAAGAGCAGCGGTACATTCAAGATAGACCACCCGCAAGATCCGGCTAACAAATACCTCTATCATTCATTTGTAGAGAGCCCTGATATGATGAATATCTACAATGGTAACATCACTACAGATGCAAACGGTGAGGCTATCGTAGACCTGCCTGGTTACTTTGAGGCAGAGAACATTGACTTCCGCTATCAACTCACTGTAATAGGTGCATTTGCACAAGCTATCGTGTCTAAGGAGATTGCAAACAATCAGTTTGTAGTAAAGACTGACAAGCCAAACGTAAAAGTAAGCTGGATGGTGACAGGCGTAAGAAATGATGCCTGGGCTCAGAACCACAGGGTGGTGGCTGAAGTACAAAAGGCTGCCAAGGATGCGGGCAAATACCTGCATCCTGAGCTCTACGGTATGAGCAATGAATACAGGATCAACTATATCCCACGCACGGAGATGATGAAGAACAGGGCTCCTCGCAAGCCTGTAGCATCTACTCCGGCCAAATAATCTGGATAAATAACCTTCTAAAACCCCTCATAGCATCTCTATGAGGGGTTTTTGTTTTTAGCCAATATATTTGCCTCATGAATTTCAGGGTGTTTTCATTTTTTGCTATAAGCACGGCTATTCTACTTGCCGGCTGCCAGGATCACAAGCCTGCTATCGAAACTTTTGGCCAGCTGGACAGCGCGGCTATAGGCGCTGACACGGGTATGCAGGTCAATATGGACCGCTCATATGAGTATCTGCGCACATTTGCCGAGGGTGACTCCGTCGCTTATGATTTCCTGGCCTATGACAAGCCCAGGGGATCAAGCAACCCTGAATGGGAATCAAAATTTATACTGATAAGAAGGTCCCACTCGCGCCAGGACACGGTGGTCAAGGCGGGACGTGCCAGTGTAGTACGGAGTAGCTGGATGAGTGATATAGATGGCAATGGCCGTCGCGAGTTCTTTTTTTACGAATCACCCGTGATAGCCGACAAAGGCCCCGTCACGCTCTATGCCTATGAGTCAAATGGCCCGAAGCAGATGAGCAGGATCACTGCTACTCTCAAAAACGAGGATGCACATTATCGCGGCCGGGATACATTTTTTCTAAACGATGATCGTATCATCAGGCTCACTCCCTACTTCAGCAGTACTCATGACAGCACAGCCACCGGCGTGATGCGCCAGCGCTACAAACTCTCAGGTGAAAAACTGATCCTGGAGAGTGAATCCCGGCAGTGATCCATCGCTGTAAGGTTTACTGTACGCTGCCAGCGGAGGTCTTTTTCCTTTGTTGAAAAACGAGTGGGTCGAAAGACAGCCTTTGACTACATTTGCCCGCGGTACCTACCATTTTATTTAACCTTCTAATTTTTATCAAGACATGAGTCAGATAGCAGCCGTGCATGCACGCCAGATACTGGATAGCCGTGGCAATCCTACAGTAGAAGTAGATGTGATCACCACAAACGGGGAGCTCGGCAGGGCAGCTGTGCCGTCGGGTGCATCTACAGGCAAGCATGAAGCAGTGGAACTGCGCGACGGCAAGAAGAGTGAATGGATGGGCAAGGGCGTAGCCAAGGCTGTGAAGAATGTCAATGATATCATAGCCAAAGAGATCACCGGCATCATGGTAGATGAGCAGAACCTGATAGACGCTGTCATGATCAAACTGGACGGCACGCCAAATAAGGCCAAACTCGGCGCTAACGCTATCCTCGGCGTCTCTATGGCGGTGGCCAAGGCTGCCGCTCAGGCATCTGATATGAGCCTGTACCGCTATATAGGTGGTGTCAATGCCAACACGCTGCCTGTACCATTGATGAATATCCTCAATGGCGGTGCCCATGCTGACAATAAGATAGACTTCCAGGAATTTATGATCGTGCCTACCGGTGCTGATACTTTCGGCAGGGCGCTCCAAATGGGCACGGAGGTATTTCATCATCTCAAGGCAGTGCTCAAAAAGAAAGGTTACTCGACCAATGTAGGTGATGAGGGTGGATTTGCACCCAATATAGCCAGCAACGAAGAGGCTATCGAGACAGTACTCACGGCTATAGAGGCTGCTGGTTTCAAGCCGGGCAAGGATATCTATATCGCCATGGATGCTGCTGCGACAGAATTCTATGACGAAAAGAATAAAGTTTACCACTTCCATAAGTCTAATGGCAAGAAGCTCAGCTCTGATGAGATGGTAGCGTACTGGGCCAGCTGGTGCAAGAAGTACCCTATCGTATCTATAGAGGACGGTATGTCTGAAGATGACTGGACGGGCTGGAAGAAGCTGACCGATAAGCTCGGCGATAAAGTACAGCTGGTGGGTGATGATCTTTTTGTGACCAATGTGACCCGCCTGGCCAAAGGCATAGACTCCGGAGTGGCTAATTCCATCCTGGTCAAAGTCAATCAGATCGGTACTATCACTGAGACCATCAATGCCGTAAACCTGGCTAAAAACAACTCCTATACCTCTGTGATGAGCCACCGCTCAGGAGAGACCGAGGATACCACCATAGCTGACCTGGCTGTAGCGCTAAACTGCGGCCAGATCAAAACCGGGTCGGCCTCCCGCACTGACCGGATAGCCAAATACAACCAACTGCTCCGCATAGAGGAGGAGCTGGGCGTGATGGCGGACTACCCGGGCAGAAACTTTAAATACAAATAATCGTTTAAGGATATGGAGCCCTGCCCGTCTGATCGGGTACTGGCCGATTTTGTGACTGAAATGAGATTATGACCCGGATTGTCGCTGTTATTGTCTTTTTATGCTCGGTGCTGCATGCATTTGCGGGCGAATTTACCGGCAATAAGATGCTGGAAGTACTCGGTGAAGACCGCAATGGTCCTGTGGCCGGCAGGCTCAAAACAGAGTACCTGCTAGACAAGGCCATGAAAAACCCTGAGCTGGGTATCAAGCTGACCGTGACACATGACTCCATCAGTGTGGTCACAGCCATCACGCTCACAGCAGGTGGCCACGAGATCAATGACATCAAGTACAAGGAATTCAATCAGGCGCTGCCTTTCAATATCACTTTTGATGACGGAGAGGAAACGCTGATCCAGAAACTCGGTGAGGCAAAAAGCGGGGGAGAGGATCGTCTGAAATTTAAGAAAGACGGCATCACGATCAACGTGTATTTCAAATCGGTCACCAAGAAAAAGATCGCTTTCCTGAAATTTACTCAGAATATCGGCATGGTAGGTCCATACCGCCTGGAGGGTAGCCACGAGGCGCCTGTAGTAGCCGCAGCACCTGTACCTGCCAAGGCTGATGCCTCTACCCGTGACTCACGTATCGCTGCCGCCAAAGCTGCTACAGATAATAACGCCAAAGCTGCAGCGAGTCCTACCAAGACTGTGGCCTCTCTACCGGTGCCTGCTACTTTTGGCAAGACCAGTACAGCAGCAGCAGTGGCCAATAAGAGCAAATTCTATAAGGCTATCATGAGCGTGATAGAATCGGGAGAAGAAGAAATGTTTAAGGATATCCAGAAGGCCCCCAGCGCCAGGTCAAACTTCTGGAACTATAAATACACCTACGCTACTTCCATCGCCATTCCCGGTGAGAAGTATAATATGCTGTATAGCTTTCCTTTTCAAAAGTCTCAACTGGACTTTGTATCAGTGCTGGAGGAGACAGATGGTGCCAGCGCGGCTATAGGCAGCAAGTATGTGGAGATGGAAACGGCACTCAAACATGACTTCCCTAACTCTGAGGGCTGGGTGTACCACTATACTGTAAATCCTGAAGATCCTAAGGGGCCCAAAGACTTTGAGCTGAAAAATGCCAAGCTGGGTAGTATCGTATTGGATCACTCTGTGAATCCATATGGCAAGCACGTACTCTATCTGCGCTTCCTGCTGCAGTACGATTGATCTACATCGCTCTCACTCCATCACATGCCTGTGAGGCATAGATCTCACATTGTAGTCCCGTCACCGTTTCATACCTCCTTGATAGGATATCTGTGAAAGATTGGATCGTATTTTTCCTGACCAGCGCTATCGCGCAGCCACCAAAGCCACCCCCTGTCATCCGTGCCCCGAGGCACCCATTTATATTTTGAGCTGTCTCTGCCAGCGTATCCATTTCCAGTCCGGTTACTTCATAGTCTTCCTTCATAGAGGTATGAGACGCCGTCATCAGCCTGCCGAAAGTATGAAGGTCACCCATGCGTAGTGCATTAGCAGCATGTTTCACACGCAGGTTTTCAGATACCACGTGGCGCGCACGCCTCCGTATTACATCGTCGCCGATACCAGCTACCGTTTCCATGGTCGCATCTACCAGGTATTGACCTTCGGTCAAAGCCCCTTTTGATCTCAAAACACGTACTGCTTCATCGCTCTCAGCCTTGCGTTCATTATACGCAGACTTGATCAGGCTCCGCGGCTTCTTGCTATTGATCACCAGCAGCGCATAGTCATCCAGCTCAAAAGGGATATGCTCATGAGCCAGCGTATTACAGTTCAGCAACAGCGCATGGTCCTTTTTACAATTGGCTACTGCAAACTGATCCATGATACCGCATTTTACGCCTATGAATTCATTCTCTACTTTCTGGCAGAGCACTGCTATTTCTGGCAAGTTGATCTTTCCTCCATATTCAGTAAGTAGAATAAAAGTCGTCAGTACCTCGATGGCCGCAGAGGATGACAGACCGGAACCTTCAGGCAAATCGCTATCGAAAAAAAGATTAAAACCATCCAATTTCAATCCATCATTCTGCAATCTTTGGATCACACCTAGCGGATAATTACACCAACCTATCTCAGATGAATAGGCCTCGGGTATAGTTTCAGCAGTGAAGAGTGTAAGATTGCTATGGGTAGTGGATTTTAGTTGGATGAGACTCTCCGGATTTTCTTTAAATATTCCCTTGATTCCTTGATTGATTGCTATAGGCATTACGAGGCCGCCATTGTAGTCAATATGCTCTCCTATCAAATTAACACGGCCCGGAGCGAAGTACTGCTTATACCCCATGCTGCCAGCCTTGCCGAAAAGATCTTTGAGCTCAAGGATCATTTTTACTTGATTATACTTTTTAGTATCGCTGCGCACTCATCCACATCCAGCGGATTGGCTGCGGCGCCGGCACCCATCTCGCTACCGGCATACCACTTGATCTTATCCTTGGCCCGCAGCGGCGGATAGAACTCTATATGAAAAGCAAAGTAGTCCGCAGAATCTTTGTATGCCGGACTATTGACAGGACTCTGATGGATAGCCATGATATAGGGGAATGGCCTGTCATACACCTGGTCAAATCCCTTTACGACCTGTTTGAGCATCACGGCGAGGTCTTTCTTTTCATTCAGCGTAAACTCCGTAAAATTCTGTTTCAGTTTCTTATTGACTATGAAAAGCCCGAAAGGGTAATCCGTAAAATAGGGTATGTATGCAATGAAGGATTTATTTTCCAGCACTACGCGTTTCTTGTATTTCTTCTCGGCGGCATTCAGGTCTTTGAAAAGATTGCTGCCGTGCTGCTTATAGTATTTCTTGCAGTTGTTCAGCTCCGCGCGTACCTTGTCCGGTATCCATGAGTAGGCGTACAGCTGTCCATGAGGGTGCAGCATGGTCACGCCTACCTCCTCACCTCGGTTTTCAAACTCATAGATGTACTTGATCTTCTTGTCCCGGCTCAGCTCGCGGTAGCGGTCCGTCCATAGCTCTACGATCTTCAGTACATGCTCATCGCTCAGCTCATAGATTTTCTGCGTATGCTGTGATGAGTAGAGGATCACCTCACATTTGCCATACGCCTCTTCCGCTATGAAATTCTTACCCGTCTTTTTCTTGTCGACACCTTCCGGTTGCTGACTTAGAACCGGGAAGTCATTCGTATATGCGTACACATCATATGCAGCGGGCACGCTCTTACCCTCTCCCGGGCAGAAGGCACAATAATCAGCAGAAAGATGGGGGCGGTTCTGGCGGTTGGTAGCTACCATCGTCCAGGTATCTAGCAGGGGATTGTAGCGCAGCTCCGGCATCAGAAGTCGTATTTGCGCTGAGCCAGATTCATACGCACACCTACACCAAAGTAGAATGTACTTTCGCGGAAAGCCGCTTGTTCACTGCTCTTATTTCTATAAAAGGTCTCCAGGTCCACATAGATATTATGCCATGGTTGGTAGCTCACACGCAGGTTGATATATGATATCAGGCCGCGTGCTCCTTGTCCTATCTTATTACCAAATTCCTTAGTGGCCGCGTCCTGGCGCAGTATATCTCCGCCGTAGTTGCCCAGTACACCTGTAGCTGTGATGGTCGTATCCTGGCCTACGCGCGCCTCGATATTGCGCAGGGTCAGTGTCCAGCGCGGAGCCGGCTGGTAGCGCAGCTGTGTGATAAACTCTGCAAAGTTAGCTCCCAGCGGATCACCCAGTGGCTGGTTATAGTTGGTATAGCTCAGGTCACCCTCGTGGGTATAGGTGAATGGGCGCACAGCGTTAAATTCAAATTGCCCATCCAGGTTCGGTATGATGTCTATGTATTTCACACCCAGCTGTACACCGTATTTATTTCCCCGCCAGCCATTAGACTTGATCATATTCTTCACGTTAAACTCGTCCAGCACGAGCTGACCATAGAGCTGCATATGGTTGAAGGCATTCGCCTTGAAGTCTGCACCTACGAATACGTTATCCGGGCTACCAAGGGCATGCTCCACAGCACGGTAGAAGATGATGGGATTCAGATACGATGGGTCCAGATTATTACCACTGCGGCGGGAGATGACTCCCTCAAAGAGGCCGAGATCCAGCCAGCGCGTCACTTTGATATTGAGGTGGTGGAACGCGCCATACTTTTGCAGATAGGTTCCGTCTACACTACCATAGCTGGTGCGGTCAGGATTGGTGAGCTGCGTGATCATGCTGACATACTCAAATCTCCAGAAGGTTAGTTTATACTTCAGGAATAAGTACGGAGCCGAGTTGTCTGAAAGATATAGGGAGCGGATACCGTTACCCCAGAAGTGCTTGTCTCGGCCAAAGGTGATATTGAGATAGTTCAGCACATTGATATTGACATAGCCGCGCGCATCAAACCAGTTGGTCCCGTCTTTGAATTTAAAGATAGAAGATGAGTAACCCTTGTAGTAGGCAAACCCATAAACATAACCCTGAGAGGTAAAGGCTCTATCTGCTGCATAGCTGGGAGCCCGCTCGGCGCCTCCGGTGGCCTGCAGGTAGAAGCTCAGCACTTTCTTGATATTGCCACGAAACTCAACGCCAAAGCTCCTGTAGAAATTGAAGCGCCCCCCGCCGGCAGACTCACCGCCCACATGCACATCCACTACCGGATTGAATCGAAGGTCAAAGAGTCCCTTCTTTTTTGAAGACACATGAGCAAAGCTCGCCGGCTCACGATATAGCTTTTTGAGGAATGGCTTGCGTGTCTTGCTCGTCACACTGTCCAGCCATTCTGCATTATCATCCATCAGGTACTGTATCTGAAACTCGTTGACCTTATTCTGCTTCAGGTTTGAGAAGTGCATTTTCTCTGCCATGCCGGCCACCTCTCCGCGGATAAAAGGTTTATCTCCCGTATGGATCATAGGCAGTATGCGGCCATACTTCACATCCAGGCGATCTACGTAGTCGTACGTGTCTCCTCCCACCGGTACGTATGTGCCCTGCGCGATACCCATCACGCCCGCTGCGATACCTGCTGCCAGGAGTAGTACTTTCTTCATTACAGATCTTTACGTAGCCAAGATAAAATTTTTGGCCTAAAAGTGACAGCCTCACGGCTCATCTACAAACAGGTCTGACGCTATCCGGTCTGCATAGTGACGTCCGGCCTGGGTCAGGCGGACTATATTCCCCTCCATTATATAGAAGGAAGCGTCTGTATCCTGTAGCGAGCCGACGATCTCCGCCCTGAATGCTGAGACCTCCGGCCGGCTCAGGTCACAGCCCCACATGGTGCGTAGGGAAGTCATGATGTATTCATTGGCGCGCTGGGCGGTGGTCAGGTATTCCACTTCGTAGGGTAGCTTTCCCTCGCTTATGCTTTTGATATACGTATTGTTATTAGCCACATTCCACCGGCGCGAGGTGCCATCGTAGGAGTGAGCTGATGGTCCCAGGCCGAGATACTTCTTTCCCCGCCAGTAGTTCGTATTGTGTATAGCGTGATGACCGGGGAGGGCAAAGTTGCTGATCTCATATTGGTCATAGCCGTTTGCAGCCATCTCCTCCATCAGTATATCAAACTGGCGGGAGCTCTGTATCTCATCTACGGGTACGGCGTGGCCGGTTCGTATGTTTTTATCCAGATAGGTCTTGGGCTCTACAGTCAGGGCATAGGAGGATATATGCGGAATACCCAGTGCGATGGCCTGTCGGATATTATCGCGCCAAGCCTCATCTGTCATACCGGGTGTACCATATATCAGGTCTATGGTCAGGTTTTGAAATCCGGCTGCCTGTACCCGCTCTATAGCACGGAGCGCCTCCTGCGCATTGTGCGCCCGGTTCATATATATAAGGTCAGCCTCACGGAACGATTGCACCCCGATGGATAGTCTACCCAGGCCGAGCGTACGAAGCCTACTGAGCTCTGCTATTTTATCTGCGGTGAGGTCATCGGGATTGGCCTCTATGGTCAGTTCTCCGAGGTGGACATCGGGATATGCTTTATAGATAGCCTCAAGTATCTGCCGTAGCTGACCTGCCGCCAGCATAGTGGGAGTACCACCACCGAAGTAAATAGTCTCTACCGTCTCCCCATCCAGGTATCCACCGGTGAGCTCCACCTCTCTGATGATCGCAGCTACCAGCTCATCACGTCGGGCCGGAGATGTAGTGAAATAGAAATTGCAGTAGTGACAGGCCTGCCGGCAAAAGGGGATATGGATATAGATGCCTGCCATGATCCAAAAATCAAGAATCTTATTGCCAATGCCAAAATCTAAATCCATCTTTAGCGTTATCTTTAGCTGATCGGATGAAAGGATGGTTTTTATGGCTGGCCGTGTTTTGGCTAAAGGTAGCTGCTGCACAGGAACCCTGGCACCTGGAGGTGGTATGCCATGACAAGCCCGCTGTCTTTTTTACAAAGAAGCTTTCATACAGATCTACGTTCCCTGACTCCATCCGTCAGCGCAAGGAGCTAGACTATCTGTATACCCAGATCAGAAACCAGGGATACCTGACTGCCTCTATGGACAGCATAGTCACCCTCGGTCACACTACCTTTGCATATATATATGTAGGGGATAAGTTTGAGACCATCACTATATATAATGGTAATATCCCGCCGGACTTCCTGCCGGATATCGGATTGAAGAAACTGGGCGATGGCAAGACCATCCCCGCTGATGGTACTTTGCTCTTCAAGGAGAAAGTGATCCAGTCTTGCGAGAATATTGGCTACCCGTTTGCAGAGGTGTGGCTGGATAGCTTTGATATGAGAGACGGGCAGCTATCTGCCAGGGTATACCTGAAACTTCACGATCTCTTTCACTATGACACGCTGCGGATACAGGGCAAAACGAAAATACGCCCGCTGTTTCTGCGAAACTATCTCGGTATCAAACCCGGCAAAGTATATAATGAAGCCAGTGTGCGGCGCATCACCCAGCGGCTGAATGATCTTCAGTTTGCCGAGGTGATCAAGCCGCATACTGTCGAGTTTCGCGCTGAGAAAGCCCGTATCAATGTGTTCCTGAAAGATAGGAAGACAAGCCAGTTTGACTTGCTCATAGGCGTGCTGCCGGGCAGCTCCGGCCAAAAGGTGCTGATCACCGGTGATGTCAAGATACACCTCGTCGCGCCATTTGGTGCCGGGGAGGATCTCTACGTGCAGTGGCAGAAACTACAACCCAAGACTCAAACGCTCACCGCACGGATCATCTACCCCTATCTGCTCGGTCTGCCGCTAGGGTTGAATGTCAATTTTCAGTTTTATAAAAAGGATACCTCATACCTACAGATAGACGGAGACTATGGCGTGCAATACCAGCTCTCCGGAAACGACTACCTCAAGGCATCTTATCGCCAGAAGGTTTCCATCATTCTGGATCCGGATACGAACTATGTCAAGATAAACCGTGCCCTGCCCACCAACCTGGATTTGAGCACTAATGAATTTGCTTTGGAGTTTTATATGCAGAAGCTCAACTACCGGTTCAACCCGGTGTCGGGTTTTGTACTCCAGACCAGTATAGCGGCAGGAGCGAGGACTATCAAAAAGAATACGACCATAGCCAGCCTATACGATCAGGTAGAGGGCAGAACTTTTGCCAGCCTGTATGATACTGTGCGATTGACCACTTTTCAGCTACACCTCGCGCTGATGATAGACAAGTTCTGGAAGATCAATAGCCGTATGACGATCCGTACCATGTTTGAGGGAAAATATTTCTTTGCAGACAGGATACTGGACAATGAACAATACCAGATAGGCGGTGTGACCTCTCTGAGAGGCTTTGATGACCGGTCCATCTTCACGCCATACTACGGCATGGGTGACCTGGAGTACCGCTACCTGATCTCAAAAAATTCCTATTTCTTCGCCTTCGTCAATGCTGCACTGGTGAAGGAACCTGGCCACTACGTCAATAAGCCTTTCGACTTTCCGTTTGGATTCGGAGCGGGCACTACCTTTGAGACCAAGATCGGACTCTTTGGCCTGACCTATGCGCTGGGCAAGCAGCTGGACAACCCGATCTCATTTAAGAATGGCAAGATACACTTCGGCTATATAAATTACTTCTAGTGCGCGCGATCATCACATTCCTGTTTCTTGTCTTCGCTGTATCGCTGCATGCGCAGGATGATACGCTGGCCCTGGTGCAGGATAGTATACCTGTAGCAGATTCTGCCGCGCAGGTGATCGTGATAGATACTGCTGCGGTCTATCATGCAGACAGTGTAGCCCACTACTCATCTGCTCTGACAGGAGGCGCGAGAGCTACATGGTATGACATCGAGCAGGAGCGCCGCATGCCTGACAATACGTTTATGTTTCTCCTGCTGGTAGCGCTGCTCATCGTACTCACCACGCTGAAACTGGCTTTCAGCAACGATTTCACAGACCTCTTCAGATCCGTAGCGAGCTCTAATATCGCATCGCAGATCGTACGCACATCACGCGAGGATCTATCGCTATCATCGTTTCTCATGAATGGCATCTTCGTAGTCTCCATGTCTATCTTCACGCGATTTGTATTGTTGCATTTTTATCCTTACTCTGCATTGTCCGACAATTTTTCAATAGTCAAGCTCATCATTTTATTCACATTTTTTTTCGTAGCGAAGTTTGCATTGCTACGCTACATCGGAAATCTTTTTGAGCTGCGCGCATCAGTAGATGAGTACTTGTTTAATCTCTCTGCCATAGTCAGAACCATTGGTATTGCAATGATTCCAATACTATTCATGCTATACGCATCATCAGAAAAATATTTCCTTTTCATCTTCATCGCATCACTTGTGATATTGAGCGCTGGCGTGGTGATGATCGTGATCCGAGGTTTATCCACATCGTATAAAGTGATGTACAGCAGTCTGTATCATTTTTTAATATACATTTGTGTTGGAGAAATATTACCAGTATTTCTATTTATTAAATTGTTAACCAAAACAGCTATTTAACATGGCAACAAAGTCAACAGCAAAGAAAGCTGCCCCAAAGAAAGCTGCTAAGAAAGCCGCCCCTAAGAAGGCTGCTAAGAAAGCCGCTCCTAAGAAGGTAGCAAAGAAGGCTGCCCCTAAGAAGGCTGCTAAGAAAGCTGCCCCTAAGAAGGCCGCTAAGAAGGCTGCCCCTAAAAAAAAAGCGTAAGCTCGGGCAAGCAATCAAGATCTAACAGCAGTAGCACTTCCGGTCGCAAGATGGCTGATGAGAAATCAACTAAACCGAGTGCTACTGCTTTTATTTTGAAAAGCAGTAAGACTAAAAAGCCATCGTTAAATAAAGCCTCTGTGTCCTCTAAGAAAGTAGTAAAGCCGGCTCCCAAAGCTCCGGCCGCCCCAGTCAAGAAATCTCCGGCAAAATCTCCAGCCAAATCTTCCGCTACTCCTGCTCAAAAACCAACCGCAGCTACCGCAGCACCCGCACCTGCCGAAGAAAAAAAGAAGCCGGTAAGACTCTCCGAAATCCTGAAACCTAAAAATGATAAGAACTATAGTGAGTTTCTGAGTACTGAGCCTAAGACGCGCCTCAAAAATATCATCGTGGCCCAGCCACAACCGGAAGGGATCAAATCTCCATACTTCGATCTGGAGTCAAAATATAAAGTCAAGTTTCAGTTTACACCATTTGTGACTGTAGAGGGAGTACAAGGCAAGGACTTCCGCAAGCAGCGTATCTCTCTTAATGATTTCAGCGGAATCATATTTACGAGCCGCAATGCCATAGACCATTTCTTTCGTATCTGCGAGGAGCTCCGTGTCAAGATGAGCCAGGAGACAAAGTACTTCTGCACGTCTGAGGCTATAGCTCTCTATCTGCAGAAATATACCCAATACCGCAAGCGCAAGGTTTTCTTCAGCGATACTAATAGCAATAAGGAGATGCGCGCGCTGATCCTGAAGCATCGCGATACGACCAGGTTTCTCTACATAGGCCCGGAGGTCCGCAGCAAGGATGAGATCACCTCATTCATGTCTGACCAGAATATCCCATTCACAGAGGCGGTGATGTACCGCACCGTGCCGAGCGATCTGCGCAAGGTGGACCTCAGCAAATACGATATGATGGTGCTCTTTAGTCCGTCAGCTATACACTCTCTCTTCCAGAGCTTCCCGGCATTCAAGCCTGGTAAACTGAAAGTAGGGGTATATGGCAAGACCACAGCCGATGCTGTGCTGGAGGCCAAATGGCAGATACACCTGATGGCACCACTGGAGGGCGCGCCATCTATCATAGCGGCGCTGGATGGTTACCTGAAAGTTTCTAATAAATAGAGGCGGAGGATCTGCGGCAGATGTAGCAGTCTTTTATCCTATCAGAAATATACAGTATCGTTTGTGAAGCTCGGGTACCTGCCTGCGCCAGTCCGATATCTTTTTGGTAGCGATGTACTCAGTGGGTAGCGTCAGGTCACATGCCACGCAGAGTTTCGTATCCGCGCTCAGATGCTGTAGCGCATCCCTCAGCATAGCATCATTCCGGAATGGGGTCTCCATGAAAATTTGAGTGCCGCCGCGTTTAGCAGCATCTTCCAGTTGTTTCAGTTTCCTGGCCCTGTCGGCACTCTGTATAGGCAGGTAGCCGTGAAAAGAAAATTGCTGTCCGCTAAAGCCGGAGGCCACCAGTGCCAGCAAAATAGAACTGGGGCCTACCAGTGGTGATACCTGATAGCCGCGGATGTGCGCGTAGCTCACTATCTCATATCCCGGATCAGCTATGCAGGGATTGCCAGCCTCGCTGATGATACCTATGTCATGCCCCGACTCTATCGGCGCCAGAAGTTGCTTCGCATGGTTGGACTCATGTTTATCCAGCTCCTGTATAGTGACCTCCGTGTCAAAGTTTTTCTTGTAGCCGATAGCACGCAGGTAGCGCCGTGCAGTGCGCGCATCTTCCACGATGAAGTGGTGCAGTTCATTGACCACATTTCTCACCTGATCGGGTATGATCGCATTATCATTCTCTCCGAGAAAAGATGGTATCAGATACAGGCGTCCTGTCTTTCGGGGTTCGCTCATTATTCCGGTTTGCTGTTTTCTACCGAGTCCATATGCACCACCGAGCAGTCAAAATTGATCTCAGTCGTGCTATCCTGTAGCGCAGGAAAGGCCGCGTTCATATTCAGCTTTAGTTTATAGTCACCATAGGCTCTGTTCAGGAAGCGCCCGACCACCGGCAGGGCAGCGGCAGCTCCGGTACCTGATGAGGCGAAGTGTACACTCGGCTGCTCAAATCCTACCCAGCAGCCCGCTACGATATCAGGGGTCATACCGATAAACCATGCATCTGCGTTAGCCTGAGTCGTTCCGGTCTTGCCGGCCAGCGCCAGGCTGGGCAGTCCATAGCGCGGACGGATAGATGCAGCAGTACCACGGTTTACCACGCCTTTCATCATTTCTACTGTAGTGTAGGCTACGGTGGGAGAGAGAGCCGCAGAGTGTTCCTGATTGAAAGTAGCCAGCACATTACCCTTCTTGTCTGTGATCTTAGTGATGTAAAAAGGTTTGCAATACTCACCGCCATTTGCCAGGGTCAGGTATGCGCCCACCATCTCCATCAGTGATATGTCTGACACGCCGAGACAGAGTGCCGGCACCCTGTCCAGATCACTCTCTATATGTAGTTTGCGGGCCATATCTATCAGGGCCTGCGGGCCAAAGTCGCACATCAGGTTTGCCGTCATACGGTTGTCTGAGTACCAGAGGCCCTGCTGCATCGGCACCAGGTCGCCATCTTTGAATTTTTTGCTGCCCGCTGGGTTCCATCCATTTTCGCCACAGGTCGGAGCGATATACTCTATCTGGTGGCAGGGATCATAGCCACGCTCTATGGCTACTGCATACTGCAGTGGTTTCATGGTAGAGCCCACCTGCCGCTTGGTAGATTTTTTGACGTGGTCCAGTTGGAAGTATTTCATGTTAGGCCCGCCTACCCAGGCTTTGATCTCACCGGTGTGTACATCTACTGCCAGGAACCCGCACTGTATGATCTGCAGGTAGTAGCGTAGCGAGTCGGTGATGGTCATAGACGTATCCTTGTCATACGATCCGTGGTCGCCATCATAGGAGAAGATGGTCATATCCGTTTTCTGATTAAACAGCTTGCGGATCTCTGCATCGGATTTGCCCTGCGCCTTCAGGTCCTGGTAGTGCTGACTCTGTACGATAGCCTTGTCCAGCAGGTCGGGTTTGGCTCTCTCTCCAAACTTCCACGGCTCCTTGCCATGCCATTCTTTGAAGTAGGAGTCCTGCAGAAATTTCAGATGCTCCCTGATGGCGTCCTCAGCATAGCGCTGCATACGAGAGTCTATCGTAGTATATACCTGCAGGCCATCCGTATAGATATCGTACTTCGTACCGTCCGGCTTCTTATGTTTGTCACACCATGCTTTCAGCTCCTGCCTCAGGTTCTCGCGTAGGTAGGTGGCCAGGCCCTCGCGGTAGTCTGCACTGTGAAAGTTGAGCTTGATCTGCTTTTTGCTCAGCGTATCGCAGGCGGCCTGATCTATGATTCTGGCCTCTACCATTCGTTTCAGCACGATGTTGCGGCGGTCTTCCGCCTTGTCAGGGTGTTTTCTGGGATTAAACTTACTGGGTGCATTGACCATCCCTACCAGTAGTGCCGCCTCCTGAGGTTTCAGATCTTTTGGTGTTTTGCCATAGTAGGTCCACGCGGCCGTCTTGATACCAAAAGACTGGTTACCGAATTTTACCGTATTAAAATAAAGCGTAATGATCTCCTCTTTAGAAAACATCCGCTCGATCTTGGCAGCCAGCACCCATTCTTTTAGTTTCTGTTTAGATCGCTGTATACGGCTAGTCTTATAGAAATCCTGGTGAAAAAGGTTCTTGGCCAGCTGCTGTGTAATGGTAGAGGCACCACCACGGTCGCGACCTAGCAGTGGACCGAGTATAGCTGCAAAGAGCCCCTTCATATCGATACCCGAGTGCTCGTAGAAACGCTTGTCTTCTGTAGCCACCAGCGCCTTGACCAGATAGGGAGAGAGGTCATCGTAGGCTATCTCTATACGGTTCTCATTATAGTAGCTGCCCAGTACTTCGCCATCGGCAGAGTAGACAGTGGTAGAGACATCATTATTGGGGTTTTGTATGGCCTCCAGGTCGGGCATCTCGCCCAGCAGGCCTGCATTGACACCCACGAAGAAGAGAAAGACCAGCAGGATGCAAGACCAGAGCGCGATCTGTACCAGTTTGAAGACTTCCCAGAAATTATTGAAATTGACTTTCTTCAGTTTGAACTTCATCTGTGTTTTTATCGTTTTCGCATCTGTCCGTAATAGGCCTCCAGGATATTATAAAACTCCTCTCCGTACTTGCGCAGCAGCGCATCTTTCACAAAACGGAAAACCGGCACTTTTAGTTTATTGCCATTCTTGCAGGCTGCCTTGCAGATGTTCCAGCGCTCGTAGTTGACCGCTTCAAATGACTTATACTCGGTGATGCGGATAGGGTAGAGGTGGCAGGAGACCGGCTTTTTAAAGTCTACCCGGCCTGCCAGGTATGCCTTCTCTATGCCACAGACTGCTATGCCGTTGTCATAGTTCACATAGGCACAGGGGCCATCTTTGATCAGCGGCGTCTTCCATTTCTCATCTTCCGCTTCCCACATATATTTTTTCTTTTCCAGCACCTCTATGCCCTCGGCTGTCAGATAGGGCTTTACTGCTTCATATATATCCTCCAGTATCTGCAGTTCATTTTGATCCAGTGGTGCGCCAGTGTCACCCTCCACGCAGCAGGCGCCCTTGCAGGCATTGAGGTCACACACGAAGTGCTCCTCCAGTATATCCTCGCTGACTATTTTATTGTCTATTGATAGCACTTATTCCTATTTTCGGTTTATGGCCTTGCCACCAAAAGTACGTATATCCCCCCGCTCGTCCCAATCTGTGTTTTGCCTCATCGCGGCGTTGATTGTGTCTTTTAGTGTATCGGCACAGTACCACTCCCTGTGCTGGCGCATCACGGGTAGCGGCCTGAAGCAGCCGTCCTACCTGTACGGCACGATGCACGTCTCAGACAGAAGGGTTTTTAATTTCGGAGATAAGGTCATGAAAGCATTTGATGCGAGCAAGGCCTACGCCATGGAGCTGGACCCCGACAAGATGCTCAATCCCGCCGTGGCTCTCTCGCTCATCATGAAGGATGGCAGCCGCATCAGCCAGATGTTGCCTGATTCTGATTACAGGTTTGCAGATTCAGTGGTCAGATCCACCACGGGCATCGGCCTGGCACCTCTGGACAGGGTAGAGCCGGTACTCATCACCGCCATGCTGGAGGAGAGCAGTATGGGCGTGGCTACTACTGATACAGGTAATATGTCTGAAGAGATGGACCTTTACTTTTACCGGAAAGCTAAAAGCCAAAAGAAAAAGCAGATAGGCATCGAGACAGTGGACGAACAGATAGCTGCCCTCCATACACTCAGCTATCAGGAGCAGGCAGACCAGCTCAGGGATGCGATAGAGCAGATGCGCCATCCCGAAGGCGCTACCGATAAAGACTTGCTGAAATACTATATCGATCAAGACCTGGATAGCCTGCTGTCTATGAGTGATGATGCAAAGATGCCTGACAAGTTCTATAAGGCGCTGGTCACAGACCGCAATATCCGCATGGCAGACCGTATAGCGGAGTTTGTAAAAAAGCAGTCCACTTTTATCGCTATCGGCGCGCTGCACCTACCCGGCGAGGGTGGTGTGATAGAGTTGCTGCGCAGGAAAGGCTATAAAGTAGAAGAGTGGAAGTAACTATTAAACCAGGATATGAAAACGAAACGCACCCTGCGCAGTAAAGTCTTACTGATTATTCTGACAGGCTTTATCCTGCTCAATGCACTTGCCGCAGCACACGCTTATAAGTTTACTCACTTCTCTCATAGTGGTGTGAAGACAAAGGATGCGCGAAAGCTCTCTTTCGCAGAAAAGCTCCAAACCGTCGTCTTCGGTATCAATCACCCGCGCCCTGTCAATACCGTTACCCCGGAGCAGTCATATGAGACAGTCTACATTCAGAGCAATGTAAAGCTGCAAGGCTGGTATATACACACGGATAGTTCAAAAGGTACCGTTTTGCTTTTCCACGGATATAGCTCCAATAAATCAGCACTTCTTAATCGTTCCGATGCCTTTCTGGAAATGGGATATGACGTATTGTTGGTTGACTTCATGGGGTCAGGCGGATCTGAGGGCAATGAGACCACGATAGGCTACAAGGAGGCTCAGAATGTAAAGGACTGCTACGACTATATCGCGAGTAGAGATAAGCACCCTGTTTACCTTTTCGGCAACTCTATGGGTTCTGCTGCTATCCTCAAAAGCATCCACGATTACAATTTTCAACCAGTAGGTATCATTATAGAATGCCCCTTTGGTTCGATGTATAAGACTACTTGCGCCAGATTCAGAGAGATGCACGTACCTTTTTTCCCAATGGCCGGGCTGTTGATGTTTTGGGGTGGAGCGGAGTGTGACTTCTGGCCATTCAGTCACAATCCGCAGGATTACGCTTCAAGTGTAAATTGCCCGACACTACTCATGGCAGGCGGCCAGGATGACAAGGTGAGCAAGGAAGAAATAGACCTGATATATGCTCATCTCAATGGATCTAAGAGATTGGTGACTTTTCCTATGGCGCGGCATGAAGACTACTTCAAACAGTATAAGACTGAGTGGATGAAAGAAGTGGCTACATTTCTACACTAGATCTCGACCAATATTCCGCCATTGGCTGTGTACATTTTTCGTATTTTCCACCAGCGATGGAACAACCACAATCTCTCAGTAAAACACTGACACCACTCCTGCTCTGGGGGCTGGGTGTGGGCTATGTGATCTCCGGTATGTATGTCGGCTGGAATCTCGGCCTGGAGCAGGGCGGTACGCTGGGCATGGCGGTAGCGACGGTCTTTGCTATCATCATGTATAGTGCTTTCAGTTTCTCTTATTCAGAGTTGGCCTGCGCGATACCTAAGGCTGGTGGTGCCTTTGACTATGCGCGGAGGGCCTTGGGTAATGATGTCGCTTTTATCACGGGACTGGCGCAGATCATAGAGTTTGTCTTTGCACCCCCCGCTATTGCCATCGGTATTGGTACTTATCTCCACCTGGAGTTTCCTTCACTCGATATCAAGACCGCCGCTATCGGTGTCTACGTCCTTTTCACAGCTCTCAATATCTATGGCGTGAAGGCTGCCGCTACCTTTGAGCTGATCATCACCGTGCTGGCGGTGGGTGAGCTGCTGCTATTTGCAGGAGTCACACTACCACACTTTCATGCGGAGAACCTGACGCATAATCCGCTGCCCAATGGCTGGGCCGGTGCCTTTGCTGCGCTGCCGTTTGCTATCTGGTTCTTCCTCGGTATAGAGGGTGTAGCCAATGTGGCAGAGGAAACAAAGAATCCGCAGAAAGATATTCTCAAAGGCTTTGGCTGGGCGCTGGTGACTTTAGTAGTGCTGTGTATCCTCACCTTTGTAGCGGCAGTAGGTGTGGCCGGGTGGGAGAGCGTGGTCTATCCTGACCTGGCCAATACGCATGTGACCTCTGACTCGCCGCTCCCACTCGCTATGGGCAGGGTGATCTCGCATGACAATATCCTGTACACTACGCTCATCCGCATCGGCCTTTGCGGGCTTATCGCTTCGTTTCATGGGTTGATACTGGCATCGGGCCGGGCTACCTTTGAGTTTGGACGTGTGGGCTTTGCGCCCAGGTTCCTTGGCAAAGTCAGCAGCCGCTTTCAGACGCCTGCAGTGGCTTTGATCTTCAACTCATGTATAGGCATCGCGGCGCTACTGACCGGCAAGACCGGTGAGATCATCACTTTCTCCGTCCTCGGTGCACTGATATTATACAGCGTATCTATGATCAGTGTCATCCGGCTTCGCAGGTCGCAGCCCGGGCTGGAGCGTCCCTTTACGGTGCCCTTCTTTCCGGCTACGCCGGCTATCGCGCTGGTCATCGCCGCTGTATCGTTTGTAGCCGTCGTTTGGTATAATTTGCTGTTGTCTGCCATATTTCTGGCTATCATTTTGGTGGCTTATTTTATATTTAGGCTTTTCAAGCCGCAAGTGCTGGAGCATTGATCTCCCGGCTGCGGTCACAGTCTAAACTTAACCAGTATAATGACCACGAAAGAGATCCTCGCCTACGTCAAAAACCATCCCTCCGGCAAAGTAAAACTCGCGATAGCAGATATAGACGGCATCCTGCGCGGCAAGTATGTGTCTACAGAAAAATTCCTCGGTATAGCTGATAGCAACTTTGGTTTCTGCGATGTGGTCTTTGGCTGGGACGCAGGTGATGTGGCCTATGACAATACGAGCTATACAGGCTGGCATACCGGCTACCCTGATGCAAAGGCCACGATCGATCTCTCTACTTTTCGCAAAATACCATGGGAGAATGATGTGCCTTTTTTCCTGGGTGAATTCATAGATCATAAAAATGATGCGCTGTATGTATGCCCGCGCCAGGTGCTCAAGAAGGTGATAGGCCAGGCAGAGAAGGAAGGCTTCAAACCTTACTTCTCACAGGAGTTTGAGTGGTTCAACTTTGAAGAGACGCCACAGTCCGCTGCTGCCAAAGGCTTCCGCGATTTACAGCCTTTGACGCCGGGTATGTTTGGCTACTCTATATTGAGGTCTACACTGCGCACGGACTACTTTACAGCCCTGTTTGATCAGCTCAAAAAATTTGATGTGCCGATAGAAGGCCTGCACACAGAGACTGGTCCGGGTGTGTACGAAGTGGCACTACTGTACGGCGATATACTAACTGCTGCAGACCGCGCTGTCCTTTTCAAAACCGCTGTAAAGGAGATAGCCTACAAGCATGGCATACTTGCCACCTTTATGGCGAAGATCAATGAGAACCTGCCGGGCTGCAGCGGCCACGTGCATCAGTCTCTATGGGATAGCAAATCATCGAAAAATCTCTTTCATAGTGATAAGGACAAGTCCGGCATGAGTGATCTGATGAAGAGCTACATAGCCGGTCAGCTCCACTGCCTGCCGCACATCCTGCCGATGGTAGCTCCTACGATCAACTCCTACAAGCGCCTCGTAGAAGGCGCCTGGGCGCCGACTACGGTGACATGGGCGGTAGATAATCGTACTGTAGCACTGCGCGCACTACCTGCCGGTAGCAAGTCTACCCGCCTCGAGACCCGTGTAGTGGGCAGCGACACTAATCCATACCTCGCGATGGCAGCCTGCCTCGCAGCAGGCCTCTACGGCATCCGCAAGAAACTCAAACTACAGCAACCTGCCACAGTAGGCAATGGCTACCGCGATGAGTCTAATGGCCGCTTCCCTAAGAATTTGCATGATGCTACTGTCGCTATGCGCGACTCACCAGTGGCAAAGGAACTCTTTGGTGAGAAGTTTGTCGAGCACTTTACGCAGACCCGTGAGTGGGAGTGGAGGCAATTCAGCCGCGTGGTGACAGACTGGGAGACGAAGAGGTATTTTGAGATCATCTAGTTTGAGATGATAGACTTGAGATATGAGACAATACAGGGCTGATGTATAAGAAGGTTTTGCGGTTTTATCTATGGGCTACTCTCGGGCTCTGCACAGAGATATTTTTCACGGCCTTTACGGATCTGTTTAATGCTATATCAGCGCACCGCGCACCCGACTGGAGCCTGACAGGACACACGTATGTCTGGATGATCTTTATCTATGGTGCCGGGTCTGTCATCTTTCCATTTGGGCATCATCATCTGAAGGGCTTTCACCTGCTGCTGCGCATCTTTATTGTAGCTATAGGGATCTTTGTGATCGAGTTCACCAGTGGCTTCACACTGGATAAGATACTGGGCCGATGCCCCTGGGAGTATTCCGGCCCATTTAGTATACTCGGCTATATCAGGCTGGACTACCTGCCGGCATGGATGATCTTTGCCTACATGATAGAGCGCGCAGATGAGGTCTTTGATAAGATGGCGGGTACCTTTGAAGACTAGCTATCACACACCCAGCTCTTCAAACTTCTCTCTCAGCCAGCCGGCATCTGCTATCTGGGTTGTTTTCTCAAAGTCTTTTTTAAGCTCCTCTAGTGCTTTTTTGTCTCTTATGTCTATGCGTGAAAGCTCATTGATGAAATTGAGCAGGTTGATATAGTTTTTCCGATGCGAATCTGAGATAGTACGTTTGCGGCGCAGCAATGCGCGAAAGCTCGAGATAAGTGAGTGCAGCGCTGTATACTCATCCATCTCATAGTAGGTCTTGATGAGGAGGGTCTTGGAGTCCAGCAGGTAGAAGACATCATCATATTCCACTCTCTGTAATAGCTTGAGCACGTCATCATAGCGGCGGATATAGAAATAGAACTTAGCGAGGTTGAAGGTATAGGCATTGCTGCGATTGGCTTTCGGCAGTTTCTCTTTATAGTCTTTGATGAACTTCTCTGTCCAGGTTTGTTCTTTGAGGCGCAGTCCGAGGGTGACAAGATTCTTATAGTCCCAAGGGGAGAGTTCATTTTTATCAAAGAGAATGTCCTTTTGCAGGGCGATATTATAGAGGTCAAATACTTCGTGGAGATAGTCCAGTTTGCCGCGGTTGATCTGCTTGACACAGAAGTTGATACTGAACACATAGGCGTCGCGCTCTGTAGCGGGAGGCATATCCGTAGCGGAATTAAGCAGGGCTCTGAGGTGCCGGTAGTGTGACTCGCCATCCTGCTCCCGCAGCATATAGTAGGTGTGGCAATAAACTGCTATAGGCGGTATAGCGGCAAAGTTATCCCTGAGGCTCAGCGCCAGCACCGCCTCTATCATATCTATCTCCTGCTCCATGTGCAGTACATTGCGGTAGTGCTCTATGGCGCAGGCGTAGCGCAGGGTAGTGATGCAATAAAAGGCATTAAGGTTGAAGAGTACATTACTGATGTTCTTCTCTTGCGTTCGTTCCTTCTTTAGCTCGATGTATTGATTTAGCTCAGCCTCCAGCAGAAACTCATTGTAGTAGTGACCCGCATCTTTAGATCCTGAGCGCGACTGTACTATTTTCGCCAGAGAGTAGTTTACCTCAAAATGGCGCGTCAGTCCTCGTGTATTGATCTGGTGCAGAGTATCTGAAAGCCGATATGCATGATCTGCTTGGTACTTCTCATATGCCAGAAAGTCCTCAGTCAGCTTGAGCAGGTCGGAGATGGCACGACGCATTTTGACATCATCGTACCGCCCTGAGTATATAGACGAATACAAGACTGCTTTATTGGGATAGGTATTGCCATTATCGATAGCTTTGGTCAGCACGGTGAGCAGCTTTGTGAGGCGCTCATCGGAATTGAAGTAAGGAGAGATGGTGAACTGGTAGAGGTGCCTGCGCTCCTGTGGAGAGAGGTTTTCCAGTACTGCCACCAGTTTGCTATCTTGTATCAGGGATTGTTTTTCGACTGAGAGCATATTTTAAGAGTATTGTACAAATAATATACAAAATTGCTGTAAATCAATATAATATGTTATCTATTTGAAAACTATGAAGGTACAATATACAAATAATGAACTTGTTTTCCGCAGGGATGGTTTGTTCTTTTGTACCATCAAATAGTATCTACATGCAAACACAACCTACTATCAAAACAAAACGTAACTGCCGGACCCTGTCCACCACACTATTCCTGGTATTGTCACTTTGGGGTACAGCAGCTTTGGCGGGGTCCTCATACTACACGGTCTGCCAGAACGACTCGGTGTTCATCACGTCTTCAGGTGGCACGGGTGGCTGGGCGGCCTTTGCAGGCAATCCTACTGCCTCTAATGTCATGAACACTGGCCCGGATACCGCCAAGGTTTATGGGTTTTTATCTTCCGGTGTGTATGGCTATATATGGAATGGTAGCACTGGTGCGGATACGGCATATGTGACTGTCAATGCCCTGCCTGTGGCCGATGCCGGCCCGGATCAGTCTATGTGCAGTGGGGACTTCGTGACAATCGGTGGCGCCCCTACCGCTGCCGGTGGATCTGGCAGCTATCAGTATCTATGGTCTCCGGCATCTGGCCTCTCCAGCGCTACAGTATCAAATCCTATCGCCTCGCCGGTGACTCTGACTACCTATACCGTGACCGTAGTAGACCAGGTATCCGGATGCAGTGCCGGTGATACAGTGCATGTGGCAGTACATGCCAACCCCACAGTCTCAACTACTGTGACCAATAGCTTCTGCTACGGCCAGCCAGCACGTATCTGCGCGTCAGGCTCAGGTACTACGTATATATGGGCTACCGGAGCCACCACCACCTGTATCAATGTGTTGAGTTCAGCTACCTATACTGTGACTACTATTGATATCAATGGCTGCACTGCATCGGCTTCTACAAGTCTGTCGTACCCGGCTACGGCTTTTGCTGTGACTGCGACGCATACTGATGCACACTGCAGCACTGCAGACGGCAGCATCGTGCTGACATTGAGTGGAGGTACTGCACCATATAGCAGCGTGATATGGAGCGGTGGCCTGACGGGTACTAACCCGACGAATGTAGCGGCGGGTACTTATGGCTATACTGTCAGCGACGCGAATGGCTGCCAGGTGAGCGATACTGTGCACGTATCACAATTGGGTAGCACACTATCGGTCTCAGACTCGGTAGTAAATGTATCCTGCTATGGTAGTGGTGATGCGCGGATCTTTAGCAGTGTGACAGGCGGTACGGCACCATACACATATCATTGGTCGAATTTCTTCACTACACCAGCTGTCACACCACTACAGCCGGGTATCTACACACTCATTGTGACCGATGCTAATGGATGTACCGCTACGAGCATTGACACAGTCACGCAGCCGGCCAGTGCTTTCACATCCATTGCGACACATACTGATGCACACTGCAGCGCTGCAGACGGCAGCATCGTGCTGACATTGAGCGGAGGTACTGCACCATATGGCGCAGTAATATGGAGCGGTGGCCTGACGGGCACTAATCCTACGAATGTAGCGGCGGGTACTTATGGCTATACCATAAGTGATGCGAATGGCTGCCAGGTGAGCGATACGGTGACGATCCTGCAGATAGGTAGCACCATAGCAGTTGCTGATTCAGCCTTCAACGTCACATGTAATAGTATGAATAATGGACGTATGGTCGCGCTGGCCTTTGGCGGTACCGGGCCGTATACCTACTCATGGTCAAATGGAGCCACCACACCGCAGATCACCGGTCTATCGCCTGGCACTTATAGTGTCACTGCTGCTGATGCGAGCGGCTGCACTGCCACGATATCAGATATCATTACGCAGCCGGCACCACTCATACTATCTATCACCAGTGTGACCAATGCTACCTGCAATGGACAAAATGACGGCTCGGCATGTGTAACAGCCAGCGGAGGAACAGGAGGATATACCTATACATGGGCACCAGCCATGATCACTACGCCATGTATGAACGGCGCTCCCGCTGGCACCTATATGGTATCTGTGACGGACATGAATGGGTGCAGCACGACTGCCGCTGCGACCATCCTGCAGCCTGCAGCTATATCTGCCAGCCTGCTGGCATCTAACGTGACCTGCGCTGATAGTGCAGACGGTATCGCATCTGTATCATCTGTCAGCGGGGGGACTGCTCCCTATACTTATCTCTGGACTACTTTTGCCACTACAGATAGTATCACGGACCTCGGCCCCGGCTCTTATCAGATAGTGATCAGAGATACTAATGGCTGCGCGCTGCTGGACAGTGTGCAAATCACACAACCAGCGCCTATGGTCGTCACCATCACTGTGACCGACGAAACCTCTCCTGGTGCTAATGATGGCACTACGAGTGCGACTGTCACCGGAGGTACCGCACCATATATGTACATATGGGATAATGGAGCCGGATCCAACTCTTCCACTAATCTATCTGCGGGTAGCTATGCGCTCACCGTGATAGATGCCAACGCCTGCGGCATAACAGATACCGCTATAGTGGGAACATGCACCACCTGCGTCTGGCCGGGAGATGCGGATGCCAATCTACTGGTAGATAATAATGACCTGCTGCCGATCGGCCTGGGCTATGATAGCACAGGACCTGCGCGCGCTGTGACCTCTATCGTCTGGCAGGGAAATCAGGCTACAGACTGGGCGCAGTCATTTGGCAGCTATACACCTGCGGTGAACTATAAGTATGCGGACTGCAATGGCGATGGCATGATCGACGCGACTGATACGACGGCTATCACGCAAAACTTCAGCCTGACACATAGCAAGACCATCTATCGCAAGCCGTGGAGGGCAGGTGACCCTGTCATCTATCCGCTGCTGAGCAAAGATACGGTGGCCAACGGCGATACCCTCACAGTAGACATCCATCTGGGTGATGTGTCGCTCACTGCTACTAACGTATATGGCCTGGCCTATACGATTAACTATGATCCTGCCGTGCTGGACACGACCAAGACCACTTTCACATATGGCAGCTCATGGCTGGGTAGCTCCGCAGACATGATATCTATCAGTAAAGACCTGCCTGCCCAGGGTGTGATCAAAACGGCAGTGACCCGCATAGACCATACTACCCGCTCGGGCTCGGGTGTCATAGCGCAGATGAGGGCCATCGTCACTACAGATAATATAGATGGCAAGGACCTCTCGTACTATCCCGTGCAGATCATCATCTCTGATGTACGCGCCATAGACCAGCACGGCAGTGTACTGCAGGTCAATGAAGGCGCTGACTCTACGGAGGTAGGCTACACGCCGCTGGGTGTGCATAGCATGACCGCAGACGCTGACGTAGCCATCTATCCTAATCCGGCTAATAGCCTGCTGCATATCACATCGGCAAAGACGGTAGCACAGTCTGCCGAGGTGGTCAATACGCTGGGCGAGGTAGCAGGCAGCTACACCTGGACAGGCACACAGACGGAGCACACAGCAGATCTGAGCAGCCTGGCCAGTGGCATTTACTACATCCGCATCCATACGCGTAGCGGAGTAGCAGTCAGAAAATTCTCGATAGCACATTGATATGATCTTATAGAAAGCCTGTAAGCGCAGCGGCCCTCGTGGCCGCTTTTTTTATTCATATCAATCGTGTATTTTCACGCCGCTATGCAATATAAACGGATACTCCTCAAGCTCAGCGGCGAATCTCTGATGGGCTCCCAGCAATACGGTATAGATACGACAGTGGTGATGCAATACGCCGCCGAGATCAAGGCGCTGGTGGAGAAAGGCGTGGAGGTAGCGATCGTGATAGGCGGTGGCAATATCTACCGAGGCATACAGGCTACGGCCACCGGCATAGACCGCGTGCAAGGCGACTATATGGGCATGCTGGCTACCGTGATCAATAGTATGGCACTGCAGAGTGCACTGGAGAAGGAAGGTGTACATACCCGCCTGCTCACCGCGCTGGAGATCCGCCAGGTAGCAGAACCCTTTATCAAGAGGCGTGCAGTACGCCATCTGGAGAAGGGACGCGTAGTGATCTTTGGTGCCGGTACGGGCAATCCGTACTTCACCACTGATACTGCTGCTGCGCTGCGCGCTACAGAGATAGAGGCAGATGTGGTGCTGAAGGGTACACGGGTGGATGGCATCTATGACAGCGATCCGGAGAAGAATCCAAACGCCAAAAAATACACTACCCTCAGCTATGTAGATGCGATAGCACAAAAGCTGAACGTGATGGACATGACAGCCTTCACACTCTGCCAGGAGAATCATATCCCGATCATCGTATTTGATATGAATACACCGGGCAACCTGATGAAAGTAGTGACTGGCGACGGTATAGGTACACTCGTAAAGTAATAAGTAAGATCCTCATAAAATAGACAACCATGACAGATGCAGATGTAAAGAACCTACTCAGCGATGTGAAGTCTCAGATGCAAAAAGCGCTGGAGCACTACGAATATGAACTGAGCAAAATACGTGCAGGCAAAGCCAGCCCGATGGTACTGGAAGGCATCAATGCTGAGGCCTATGGCGCTATGACCCCTATCAACCAGCTGGCCAACGTGACCACGCCGGATGCGAGGACCATCAGCATACAGCCGTGGGATAGCTCCGTGCTCGCTCCCATAGAGAAAGCCATCCTGATGGCCAATATCGGCCTCACACCTCAAAACGATGGCAAGATCATACGCCTTAATATACCGCCGCTCACTGAGGAGCGCCGCAAGGACCTGGTAAAACAGGTGAAGAACGAAGCCGAAGAGTGCCGTATATCACTGCGTAGCGCCCGCCGTGACGCCAATGAAAAGATCAAGAAAATGCAGAAGGACGGCCTGCCGGAAGATAGCGCCAAGGATGCCGAGACACAGGTCCAGAATACGCTGAATGACTACTCTGCCCGTGTGGACAAGCACATAGAGGTAAAGGAGAAAGAGATCATGACCGTATAATCTTTCAAAGAGATTTTATCATACTGACCGGCCTGCTATGCGGGCCGGTCCTATTTTGTGTATAGCCGAAATGGGTAGCTATTATATTTCCAATAAATAATACGGACATTTACTGCACAAGAAACGGAATGGACAGTAATCTGAAATACGACAAGCATATATTCATCTGTACCAACCAGCGGGTAAACAGCGAGCGCCCCAGCTGCGGCGAGGCACACGGCATGGAGCTGGTACAGGCTTTCAAGAAAGAGATCAAAGACCACGGGCTGAATGTCAATATGCGCGCGCAAAAGACAGGCTGCCTGGATATATGTGAACTGGGGCCGAGCGTGGTGGTCTATCCGGAGGGCGTTTTCTATGGCAATGTACAGCTCAGTGATGTGGCCGAGATAGTAGAAGAGCATTTGGTCAATGACCGTCCGGTAGCACGCCTTCGGTTGAAATTTGAAAGACCAGCCTGATGAAAGCAGTAAAATTTCTACTGAGTGGTATCATGCTGCTGCCGCTACTGCTGGTGGCGCAGGATAAAGATGCATCAGCACTATATGGCGAGGGTGTGAGGGCGTATTATGATGGCGACTATTTTACAGCGATCATCAAGTATACCGACGCCCTGCGGCAGAAGCCTAATACTGTGGGCTACCTGTACAACCGGGGCCTGGCCTATCTCAAAACAAATAATAGCCCGGCGGCAGCTATGGACTTTCATCAGGTGCTGGTGCTGGATAGCAGCTATCTAGATGCCTGGTATGAACTGGGCAGTATAGAGATGGACGCCAAGAAATATGATAGCGCCAATGTGTACTTCAAGCACGCGCTCCAGATCAGCGCAGAGGATGTCCGGTCGCTGCACCAGCTGGCTGTGATCTGCTACTATAAGAGGAACAACAAGGCAGCCATAGAGATATATAATAAAATCCTGTCTATAGACCCCAAAGACGAGCAGGCGCTCTACAAAAGGGGACTCGCAAAAGCTAACGCTTCGGATTTTTCGGGGGCCATCCGCGATTTTAACATACTGCTGGGCCTCAACCCACGCCATACCCAGGCACTGGAGGAGAGGGCGAGTAGCTATATGAGGGTCAATGACTTAGATAACGCTTGTCGCGATTTTCAGAAACTCATGGAGCTAGGCAATCCCCGCGCTAAAGAAAATATCATGAAATATTGTGTCAAACACTGACACCCTATTATGTAATTGGCGTATATTCATAATGTTGCAACATGTATCATTGTTAAAATCAATACATATTGTAACAAGTCGAACTTTGTAAGCGTAGTGCATATATTATTTATTGTCTTCATTTATGCGCGCATGAAGAAAAGCTACGCAACCCTACTATGTCTGATCGTCTTGATTTTTTCGGCATTTACCGGAAAGGCTAATAGCGATGAGCAATCCAAAGTCAACGAGCTGATAGAAGTCTCTACGGCCTATCGCTTCTCTGACATTCATAAATCCCTGACCACGATAGATGAGGCGCTGGCCATAGCGCAAAAGATAGACTACAAGCAGGGTATAGCCCGCTGCTATCTCAAAAAGGGACAATACCTGTCCAACGCCGGCGCACTGAAAGAAAGCGGCGAAAACCTCCAAAAAGCGGCAGACCTCTTCAAAAGTATAGACAAGCGCAATGAATATGCAGTCTGCCTCAAGGAGCTGGCCGACTACAAGCGCGCTACCGGTGACCCCGAGAAGGCCGAAGACCTGATCAAAGAATCATCTGCCATAGCCGCAGAGCTGCAGGATAATCAGCTGCTGGCAGAGTGCCAGATAGCCAGCGGTATCATAGATATGAATACGGGCGAGCTGGCTGATGCGACAGCACACTTCCTGAGCGCGCTGAAAACTGCCGAGGCGATAAAGAATGACGAGATCATCATGAATAGCTGCCGTGAGCTGGGCAATATCAACTCTCTGGAAGAAAATATCCCGCGCTCCAATGAATACTTCGAGCGGGCACTGACCATCAGCAATAAGATAGGCAATAAGCTCGGTGTGGCAGACGCCTACTGCAATATCGGCGCGAACTTTCTGACCATAGGAAACCTGGACGAGGCTGTAGCCAATATCTCAAAGTCAATGGAGCTCAGCCGCCAGCTCAACTATAAGCCTACGCTGGCGCTTGACCTGCTGAATATGGGGTACTGCCTCACCTATCAGAATAAATATCCGGAGGCCGAGGGCAAACTATCTGAAGCGGAAAATGTCTTTACTGAGCTGGGAGATAAACACGGACAGTCAGAGGTACTCAATGCAAAAGGCTACCTGGCCGCCAAATCGCGAAACCTGGACGAAGCCGAAAAGAATTATGTAGCAAGTGCTACCGTGGCAAAGGCCATCAAGGCAAATGACCAGCTCAAGGCATCTTATGATGGGCTAGCCTATATATTTGAGCAGAAGAAGAACTATGAAGGTGCTTATCATTTCCAGAAGCTCTCAAAAGAGATCAGCAACCAGATCTTCAATACCAGCAATGCACGCGCAGTGACCAAACTGCAGCTCAACTATGATTTTGAAAAAGTAAAGGAGCAGCAGCGCCGGGAGCAGGACCTGAAGGATAAAGTGACGGCCTCAGACCGCAAGCGTGAGCGCTGGTTCAACTACTTCCTGGTAGTAGTCGGGCTCATGGCAGCGATCATAGCGGCGCTCACCTATATGGCGTACCGCAATAGCCGCCGCGCCAAGGAACTGCTCGTAGAGAAGAACATCCTCATCACCAAAGAAAAGGAAACAGCGGAGCGCCTGCTCAGCGATATCATACCTGCAGAGATCGAGACGCGTATCAAGGCATCAGGTATCTCAGAGTCAGAGAATTTCGCTACCGTGATGTTCATAGACTTTGATGACTTTACCAGCGTAGAGCAGCAGTTCAATCCTATAGAGCTGATGGACGAGCTGGACCTCGTCTTCAAGGGTATGGATGATGTCTGCAAGAAATTTAGGCTGGAGACGCTGAAGACACTGAGCGACGGCTACCTCTGTATAGGTGGCCTGGCCAATAGCCGCGACTGTACTCCTGAGGATGTGGTGAATGCTGCTATCAAGATCCAGCTCTACATGGATGAGATCAAGATGCGGCATATGAAGGACGGTAAGGCTTTCTTCCAGATGCGTATCGGTATCCATACCGGCCAGATAGCCGGAGGTATAGTAGGCGTGCGCACCATCGCCGCAGATATCTGGGGCGAGACCGTACAGGCTGCATCAGCTATCGAGAAAATGGCTGAGGCAGGCGAGATACGCATCTCTGATGCCACATTCCAGCTGGTCAAGAATAAGTTTGAGACGATCTATACAGGCCAGTCTAAGGTAGCATCTAAGGAAATGAAGGTTTACCAGATCACTAATTTCAAGGCGGAATACAGCCGCCTGTCTGTCACAGAAAGCATGACTGAGCTGATCATCAAGCTGGAAAACTGATCGGGCTCAGAACCGCACATTGATCCCTCCCATCACATTAAATCCTGCCTGCGGGTAGTAGTAGTTGTAGCTGACCGGATCGGTCACGCTGCCATCTGAATTTTGATAGCGCTCGCGGTAGGTGTAGCCGTTGCTCTCATATAGCCTGTTGAAGATATTATTGAAGAGCATCGTAAACCTGACCTCTGCCCTGCTTTTGATCTTTAGCAGGTAGCTCACTCGTATATTGCTATACCAGTAGCGGCGCAGGCTGCGCTCATCACTCTGCGTATTGTCGAGGTATTGTTTGCCTATGAATTTGAAAGCCCAGGCTATCTCCAGATTCTTTACTGCCATCGTGTTGAGCTCTACGAATCCTACCCAGCGCGGGGAGAAGGCGATATCTGTATTGGGGTAGGTTGTTACTTTATTAAGCGCCGTCACCGGGGTGTAGGTAGAATCGTATGCAGGTACTACCTCCGTGTAGTTTTTGATCTTGGAGAGATTGTAGGAAACGCTGTAGCGGATACCGAAAAGTTTGGTCGTCGTCTCCGGGCGATTAAAGTTGATCTCAGCCAGCAGCTCTGCGCCTGCACGGAAGCTTTGCGGCACATTCACACGCAGAGGATCACCTACATCATTCAGCGCGCCTGTCAGGACGAGCTGATCCACATAGTACATATAGTATCCATTCAGGTGCACGGGGAAATTGACCCAGACCTTTGGCGATTTTACCATCGCATTGGTGATGTCGATACCTGCCTCTATGTCGTGCAGTTTCTCAGGACGCGGCGCTGTGCCGTTGAGATTTTGTATGATGTCATCACGTACCGGCTCGCGGTGCGCCAGTGCGTAGGAGGCATACACGCGCCCTATTTTACCTGTCTTCACCGAGATACCCCCCTTGGGATTGAAGAAATGATAGGTGCGTGAGAAATCTACCGGCATCTGCGCATCATCCAGCCCATGGGCGCCCATTTCTACAAAGCGATACTGCATATCTGCGTATAGGCTCAGCACGTTCACGGGGCTGTAGTTAGCTCTTGCATACACGTTGGCTTCGTTCTTATGAAATTTATTGAGGTAGTAGTCCGCATTAGGATTGAAGTTAGTAAAGCCCTCCACCCAGGTCACATTACCAAAGTAGTTGCCGGCAAAATTGGCATACATACCACCGATCGTGGCATCTACATTTTTATTGTTGTTGTAGTTGAAAGAGAAGACGCCACCTGCGTAGCGATTCTTCAGCCATTTGTGGCGCAGCAGGTTGGCATTGGTCACCGTGCTGTCTATGATGCCATAGTTAGCCAGGGCATCTCCCACTTTATATTCTTCATAGTAGCCCTTGCCCAGCGTGAGAAAGGCTACTGCATTCATGTTCCAATTGTGGCCCAGCCCCTGATTGAGTACGAGCTGAAAGTATTGCTTCTGATAGATGTCTACCTGATTGTACCACGGTATAGCTGAGGCGCCATAGTCAAAGCCGGAGACATTGTACGTCCTGTTGGTGGCCAGAGAGTCTTGCGATACGCCGTTCCACGCTTGATACGTTTTCTCATGCCCGTTGAAATGCACGAAGCGGAGCATGGTTTTATTTTTCACGATACCCGCCTGTATGAAGTAGGACCACAGATTGGCCGAGGCGCGGTCCACGTAGCCGTCACTGGCTACATACGAGCCACGAGCCTCTACGAAGAATATGTTTTTGATAAGGCCCGACCCACCTTTTGCACTGAACTTACGGGTATTGAATGATCCGAAGGAGGCTGTCACATCGCCAAAGGGCTTCAGCGAGATAGCATCTGTCTTCATATTGACGGAGGCGCCAAACGCCCCGCTGCCATTGGTAGAGGTACCCACGCCCCGCTGTATCTGTATGCTCTCTGTAGAGGTGGCGATATCCGGCATATCTACCCAGTAGACGCTCTGGTCGTCGGGTTCATTCATCGGTACGCCGTTTACCGTCACATTGATACGCGTAGCATCCGTACCGCGTATGCGCATGCCGGTATAGCCTACACCGGTACCTGCATCTGAGGTGGTGACGAGCGAAGGCGTCAGGTCCAGCATATAGGGCAGGTCCTGGCCCAGGTTATTCTTCTGGATATCCTGTGCGGATATATTCTGGTAGGTGGTCGGGTCATTGGCCCCGGCGCGTGTGCCGGTGATGGTCACCTCCTGTGTGGTGATATTCTTCAGGCTGTCTGATTGCGCTATCGCGTAGCCTGCGGAAAGAAGGAAATAAGCAGTCGTAAATAAACCTCTCATGGTGTTGTTTTTTGCTGCTTTCCGGCTAGCAATAGAAAACGTGAGAGGCTACAATAGCGGATGCTATTTGAGCTGTTCACTCCCTGCGCAGGCATTATCCTGATCAAGTTCGAAGGGTACTTCTCAGATCTCGCTGTGATGGCGAGAACGCCCCCGGAAAACGAGGGCAAAGTAAGAACATTAAAATCTGAATTTCAAAATTTATGTTGTGGCACTACTTCATATCCGGCGCATTGACCAGCTCTTTGATGTCGCGTGGCTTCTCATTCAGCACGATGTCATCTACCTCTGAGCGCATCACTATTTCATTCATTTTGAGGTGCATGGTCCGGTCTACTACTTTAGCGGTAGTAGAGTAGACGAGGTTCTGATGGCTTCCAAATAATTTTCCGCTGGCATAGGTAGACTGCTGTATGTAGTCCAGTACATATTTCCCATCCACTTTCGCAAAGGCGATCTTCGCATTTACATTCAGCGTGTCCATTTTGGCCACCAGCATATAGCGCTCAGGCTTTTCATTGTAGACATGCAGCTCGATGTAGCGGATACCTTTATCTTTCTTATTGATGTAGACATAGCCATTGCCGCGCACTGATTTATCTTTCTTCTGCGGTATGCGGCGGAAATTGATCACATCGTATTCTTCACCATCCAGCACAGCCGTAGAGGATACAAAGGAGAAGTCGTTCTCCTTCATCCGCTCTTCGCTGAACAGCTTCTCAGGGTACATGATTTTTAGCAGTACAGTAGGCGGTATCTGCACATGAAACATCGCGCCCTTTTGCTCATACACCTCGTGCTTGTGGTCTACCGTGTAGATGCGCGGGCTGTCCTTGGCCAGGTAGCTGGGCAGGTACATGTCAAAGTCAAAATAATTGTAGTGGTTCTTCTCGCCAGATACGACGCTGTAGTCCTTGAAGATGATATGATTTTTGGTAAACTCAGCGGGATAGTTGTCAGCTATGTGGGACAGGGCATCCCGCAGCATTCCCTTTGCATCTGTAGGCTGTACTACTACCTCCTGCAGGCCGTAGTTTTTTGACTTCATCACGATAGGCTCCTTGCGGTCCTTTAGCTGCGCTATGGTCAGGTGTACCTCCTCATAGCCTATATGGCTGAAGGTAACAAGCGTCGTGTCCGCTGCATCTTTTGCATCAAAAGAAAATAGGCCACTCTCACTGGTATAGCCACCTATCTGTGTCCGCACATTGGAGAATGTGGTGAAAGAGAGCGAGTGACCCTCCTGGTCCAGTACGGTGCCGATCACGGTTTGCGCACCGGCAGTGAGGCAAAGGATAATGAAGCACAGGAATGCTAGGTGTTTCATGCGGGTGACAGTGGTTTAGGTATGATAAACGGCGGGGAGCTTTCGCTATTGCCCTACTAAGGTACGATTTGCTTCAGCCTTTCCAATACATAATAAACAGCCGGGCAGATAGTTGTGTTTAGGTGCGTCGTGTTAATGTATTCAAAAAAGTCTCCGGAGTCAGTGTAGGGATACTTGCGGCAGTCGCCGGGCCGGGCATCGTAGATCGAGCAATAGTTGTCCGCACCAAGAAAGGGGCAGGGGCTCTTTTGTACCACATAGTCGCCATCCTCATCCAGGCGCAGGTAGCGCTCTATCAGTTGAGATTCCTTGATCCGGAGATATTTTGCTATACGGGATATATCCGGCGTTTTAAACCTCGGGGAAATATTCTTGCAGCAGCCGGCGCAGGTCAGGCAGTCTATTTTGCTAAAAGCCTCCTCATGCAGCTCCGGCAGCTCCTTTTCTATGCCCCGCTTCTTAGCCGCGCGCTTCAGGTACTCGCGGTTCTCTTTGCGCTTGTCGGTCGCTTTTTTTTTCCAGTTGTCCAGGAGGTCTGCCAAATGCCTGATTTTAAGGATGCTGAATTGCCTCGTGAAAATAGGCAAAGGTGGCGATATACACTGTCTGCACCAGATTTCAACATTGGCGCGGGATTCTGCTTCAAAAAGTATATTTTCGCATTCCGATAATCAACATCGGCAATGAGCAAAAGCTTCACTCAGGCACCCGCCCTCCTCGTACTGGCAGACGGTACAGTTTTCAAAGGAAAATCACTTGGCAAGATCGGTACTACTACCGGCGAGTTATGCTTCAATACGGGCATGACCGGCTACCAGGAGGTATTTACCGATCCGAGCTATTTCGGTCAGGTACTGATCATGACCAGCGACCACATAGGCAACTATGGTGTGAAGCAGGACGAGGTGGAGTCTAAGTCTATCAAGATAGCCGGCATGATCTGCAAGAAGTACGCCGGCAATAACTTCTCCCGCCTGAATGGCAGCCAGTCGCTGCAAGACTATTTTGAGATCAATAACCTGGTAGGTATCAGCGATATAGATACCCGTGCGCTCACGGTGCACGTGCGCCAGGCCGGCGCTATGAACTGCATCATCAGCTCTGAGACGGATGATGTAGCGGCGCTGAAAAAGCAACTGGCCGCCGTGCCCGATATGAACGGCCTCGACCTGGCAGAGAAGGTTTCTACCCAGGAGCCGTACTACTACGGCGATCCTAATGCCGGAAAAAAAGTAGCTGTGCTCGACTGTGGTATCAAGGAAAATATACTGAAGTGCCTCACTGACCGCGGTCTCTATGCCAAGGTATTTAACTGCCGCACGTCATTCGCAGAGATGGAGCAGTGGGCGCCTGACGGCTACTTTATCTCCAACGGCCCCGGAGATCCGGCCCCGATGGACTATGCTATCCAAACTGTGAAGGAAGTGATCGCAGCAGACAAGCCGCTCTTCGGTATCTGCCTCGGTCATCAGCTGCTCGCACTGGCAGAGGGTGTCAATACTTACAAAATGCACCACGGCCACCGCGGGCTGAACCATCCGGTGAAGAACCTCGTGACAGGACGCTCTGAGATCACCTCACAGAATCACGGCTTTGAGGTCAGCGCTGCTGATATCAAGAAGAGCCCACGGGTAGAGATCACCCACGTCAATCTGAATGATGAGACCATCGAGGGTATCCGTGTTAAGGGTAAGAAAGCCTTCTCTGTGCAGTACCACCCT
Source organism: uncultured Chitinophagaceae bacterium (assembly GCA_964537475.1). Taxonomy (GTDB): domain Bacteria; phylum Bacteroidota; class Bacteroidia; order Chitinophagales; family LD1; genus UBA1941. The sequence goes on from CAZIBY010000006.1 coordinate 203,403, forward strand.
GAGTCCAGCCCAGGGCCACATGATTCGCGGTATCTGTTTGATGAGTTTATCGCGATGATGAATTAAGCTCCAAACTTCTCATTCAGCAATTCTTCGCTGGTTCAAGCGTCCTCGCTTGAACCGCATTTGTGCGCAGAAGATTTAGCTTTGTACAATGAGACGAATTTCTGACGATGATTCACTGTATTTTCTTACGATTACAGTAGTGGACTGGGTAGATGTTTTCACCAGGAATGAATATAAGCAGTGGCTGGCAGAGCAGATCGCATACTGTCAAAAGAACAAGGGTTTTGAACTTTTTGCCTATGTGATCATGACCAATCATCTACATTTTGTTGCCAGAATGAATGAAGGATTAAGTATGAGTGATTTCCTAAGAGATTTCAAATCTTACACCGGGAAGAAATTAATAGAAAAGATTTCTAATAATTCTGCTGAAAGCAGGAAAGAGTGGATGCTTTCCCATTTTGCTTCTCATGGTCAAAAGAATGCATTAAACAAGGAATGGCAGTTTTGGCAAAATGGAAGTCATCCTACTTCTTTGTACTCGAATGAGGTCATACAACAAAAGATCAAATACATCCACGAAAATCCTGTGAGGGCTGGTTTTGTAGCAGAAGCAAATGAATACTTCTACAGTAGTGCTTGTCCACATAGTCCTATTAAGGTGATAGAGTATTAATGTGGTTCAAGCGAGGACGCTTGAACCAGCGGCGGAAATCAGAGCGCTCAAAAAATCTAATTAGGATCAGGCTCCAAACTTCTCCTTCAGCAACTTCTGCATCGCCTGCATCTCATCGCGCAGCTTGGCAGCAGTGAGAAAGTCTGTATCCTTTGCCGCTTGCAGCATTTGCTTGCGGGAGTCGTCTATGGCCTTATGTAGCTGCTCGGCGGTCATCTGGGCTACTACAGGCTCTGCTACCATGCTGTATTCGCCTTCCTGCTCTATGTAGGCCTGAGGCTCAGGCTTGCGTATCTCTAGTACGGAGGTCTGCTTCATTATCTCATCCTTCGTCTTGAAGACTGTGGTCGGTGTGATATCATTTTCGGTATTGTAGCGGATCTGCTTCTCACGGCGGCGGCTGGTCTCGTCTATGGTCTGCTGCATGGAGTCAGTGATCTTATCCGCATACATGATCACGAGGCCGTTCGAGTTACGCGCGGCGCGGCCTGCTGTCTGTATGAGGGAGCGCTTGTTACGCAGGAAGCCTTCTTTGTCCGCATCCAGTATCGCTACCAGAGATACCTCCGGCAGGTCCAGTCCCTCACGCAGCAGATTCACACCTATCAGCACGTCAAATTTGCCGAGGCGCAGGTCGCGGATGATCTCTATACGGTCCAGCGTAGTGACCTCTGAGTGGATATAGCGGCACTTGACGTGGAGGCGCGAGAGGTACTTGTCGAGCTCCTCCGCCATACGCTTGGTCAGGGTGGTCACCAGCACGCGCTCTTGTTTCTTTACGCGCTCGTCTATCTCATCCATCAGGTCGTCTATCTGGTTCAGGCTTGGGCGCACCTCTATAGGGGGGTCCAGCAGGCCCGTAGGGCGCACGATCTGCTCCACTACTACACCTTGTGCCTTCTCCAGCTCGTACTCGCCCGGCGTAGCGCTCACAAAGATCGCCTGCGGCACCAGCGCTTCAAACTCCTGAAAGTTCAGCGGCCTGTTGTCCATAGCTGATGGCAGGCGGAATCCGTAGTCTACGAGATTGATCTTTCGTGCGCGGTCCCCGCCGTACATGCCGCCTATCTGCGGGATGGTCTGGTGGCTCTCATCTATCACGAGGAGGAAATCCTCGGGAAAATAATCCAGCAAACAGAATGGCCGCGTACCCGGCGCCCTGCGGTCAAAGAAGCGGGAGTAGTTCTCTATACCGGAGCAGTAGCCCAGCTCCCGCATCATCTCTACATCAAACTCTACGCGCTCTTTCAGTCGCGCAGCTTCGATATGTTTGCCGATGCTGCGGAAGTATTCGAGCTGCGCATTCAGTTCTAACAGTATGCGGTCTATGGCGTGCTTCACGAGTTCTTTAGATGTCACATACATATTGGCCGGGAAGATGGCTACGCTGCCATGTGTCTGCAGCTTACGACCGGACGACGGCTCAAAAGATTGTATCTCCTCTATCTCATCGCCAAAGAATGATACGCGGTATGCATAGTCGAGATAAGGAAGCACGATCTCCACCGTATCACCTTTCACGCGAAAGGTGCCTCGCGCCAGCTCCGCATCGGAGCGCGAGTAGAGGCACTCTACGAGCTGATAGAGAAATGCATTACGGCTCAGGTTCTGGCCGGTATGAATGCGGGTGATGCTATCGTGGTATTGTTCGGGATTTCCCAAACCATATATACAGGATACAGAGGCAACCACTATCACATCGCGGCGGCCTGATGCCAGCGCAGAGGTAGTAGAGAGGCGCAGCTTTTCTATCTCCGCATTGATAGAGAGGTCCTTCTCTATAAAGGTATCAGTGCTGACGATATATGCCTCCGGCTGATAGTAGTCATAGTAAGACACAAAATACTCTACCGCATTGTCCGGAAAGAACTGTTTGAACTCTCCGTAGAGCTGCGATACCAGCGTCTTATTATGCGTCAGGATCAGCGTCGGCTTCTTGACCTCCTGTATCACATTGGCTACAGTAAATGTCTTGCCCGAGCCGGTCACGCCGAGCAGCACCTGGTGCTTGTCGTCGCGCTTTACGCCTTCTACCAATTGCCTGATGGCCTCTGGTTGGTCGCCGGTAGGTATATACTTGGATGTGATATTAAATTCCATGGAAGCCTGCAAAGATAAAGAATGAATCCCTATCAGACGGATAGGTCTGCGGTTACTTATCCTCAAACGAAAAAATAACTCCGCAGGCGGGAAGTTGTTGTCTCCTGAGATAACACCGGAGATGTCACCTGCTATACTGCGAGTAAGCGAATCCAGCGCCTGAAACGTAAAATTTCCGCTTTGAAAGCCCGTCCTAAAAGTTAACCAAAACACCAATTCCCTCTGCGGCTACGGCTGCGGTGCGCTATTTGTTTACCAACCCGACAAACAGCTAATGGGAAAGAAAAAAATACTATTCATAGTCGGCTCTGCCAATCAGACCAGCCAGATGCACCAGATATCGGAATATCTGAAGGACGACTACGACTGCTGGTTCAGCCAGTTCATGCCGGATACCTGGTATGAGCGATGGGCGCTGCGCAAGGGATGGATAGACTTCACCATACTAGGTGGACAATTCAAAAAAAACGCGGACGCCTATCTCGAAAGGCACAACCTGCAGAGCGACTACCTGGCAGAGAAGAATGAGTACGATATGGTCGTATTCTGCACTGACCTGATCGTGCCGCGCAGGCTGCGCCATGCCAAGATGGTCTGGGTGCAGGAGGGTATGGTAGACCGGGTGACATGGTGGTCTAAGTTTGTGCGTTGGTCTCTCGTGATACCGCGCTACTTTGCTATGGGCACCTCGCTGAATGGCAGCTCGGATATCTGCGACATTTATTGTGTGGGGTCAGAGGGGTACAAAGACTTTTACAGTACCATGGGAACCGACCGGCGCAAGATAGCGGTCACCGGCATTCCAAATTTTGACAACATTGCGGCGCTGAGCCAGAATGATTTTCCTGAACGAGATTATGTGCTGGTAGCCACGTCAGATATACGCGAGTGCAAAGGAGAAGATGACCGCATTGCCTTCCTGAAAAATTGTATGAATATAGCCGCTGGCCGGCGCGTCATTTTTAAACTGCACCCTAATGAAGAGGTAGAACGTGCTGTAGCCGAGATCCGGCAGGTGGCAGGTCCTGATGCAGAGATATACACCACTGGTAATGCCGAGCACATGATAGCCAATTGCCAGGAGCTGATCACGCAATACTCTACGCTGGTATATATCGGTATCGGGCTTGGCAAAAAGGTGCACTCCTACTTTGACCTGACTGAGCTATACAGGCTGATGCCGGATCAAAACGGCGGGACCTCAGCGAGAAATATCGCTGCGATCTGCAAGGGCTATATGGAGTTTGAAGGTTGCGGCAAAGAATACCTCGCCCAGCACAAGGCGCCAAGGGCTGATGTAATGCCTGAGTATACACCGCTGATACCGCCCGTGCCGATAGCAGTGTCTGAAGAAAGGCCAGAAGTGATCCTGGAGTGGGCTACGTCCTGATTAAGTTAACTGGACTATTTCTGCCGGATATTAAACTCAAAAATATTGACGGGGTAGTTGTCCATATATTCGTCAGTGTATTTTACAGTGATCTCTTTTTCCAGACCGTTTGCGAATGTATAGGTATACTTTCGTATAGCTTCCTTCTCAGAAAAGCCTCCGTTAATGCTTTGTTGTATCAAAACATGCCTGCTGAATGCCTGAAAATTAAATATACCGAATGGCCAATTATACAATCCTTTCACTGCTGTGAAATTTCTAAATGGGGGATTGAAAATTTTATTGGTGTCATAGCTAAAATGGTAATGAGAGGTCGGCCTTCCGAACCCTCCTATGTCATCTAAACTGATCAGGTCACCATTGCTCCATATCATGTTTGTGAGCGTGTCTGGTTCGTATATCAATGTTTTTAGGTTTCCTGCTGTATCATAAGTGGCAGATATATTTAGCTCATTAGTTCGATAATAGGAGATTGGCTTCCCCGCTTCATTGAGCCGAACCTTTATGTCATTTGAGAGGATGCTATCGCCGCGATAGGTGTAGTGCTCCTCCCGTAGTTCCTGATCTGCCAGAGGATTACTTTTAGAGGAACTTTCATGGATCAGCCGCCCCTGTGTGTCAAACTCCCAGTGCCGGGCCACCCATGGCGTATCGTTATGTGGGCCTTCTGTCAGTACGTAGGATGTGAAACCCTCCACCCAATAATGCGATGTGTCTTTTGACTGTGCCACCGCAAACGTAACTTTCAATAGTAGCAATAATGGGAGTAAGTATTTCGCAGACATAGCGTTTTAGATTTGCTATATAATGCAAGATCACTTTTTAAGTAACACCCCTTCTATCGGCCTGCCCACACAGCCGCTAGGCTCCTGTATGTGCAGCAGTGCTGCGAGCGTGGCGGCGATATCCGTCATGTAGGTAGGAGAGTAGTCATAGCCTTTCTTGATACCCCAGCCGTACCAGAGCAGTGGGATATGTGTGTCGTATGAGTACACAGTGCCGTGCGTAGTACCTTTAGTATAGCCCTCCAGGTAGCCCGGCTCATAGACTACCTGCACATCACCGGAGCGCTTAGGATAGTAGCCGTTGATGAACATCTCCTTGTAATCTTTCTGTAGTGGCTCTGCGCCGAGCGCCGCCAGGTCAAATGCCTTGGCCACATTCTTCTGCGTGAGCAGATACTCTACTACTGTTTTCTTGACAGCGGTCAGATCGAGAGAGGCTGCTGCCAGTTTATTGTGATCCAGGTAGAGCTGCATATTGGTCACGCGCTCTACCAGGTTGTCTTGCCCGTATTTAGATTTCAGGTATTCGTTGCAGTATTTGACCAGTGTATCATTCTTGTACACACCGGAGAGCAGGTGGTGCTTCTGGTTGAAGCCGCTCGAGTGAGACGCACCATGATCTGCAGAGAGGAAGACAGTGTAGTTGCCCGCGCCATACTGTTTGTCCAGCCAGGAGAGGAAGTCTGACAGGTCACGATCAAAGCGGATATAGCAATCCTCTGTCTCCACAGAGTTAGGCCCAAAGGTATGGCCGATGTAGTCCGTAGAGGAGCAGCTCATAGCCAGGAAATCAGTATTGCCGCTCATACCCATCTTCTCGCCGAGCAGTGTTGCTTTGGCAAAGTCAAACACCAGTGTATTGCCCCACGGCGTGGCGATCAATGCGCCGGGATGTGATACCACCTCATCGTACACCATATGCGGGAAGACAGGCCTCTTCTCCTTGCCAAATGGTTTCTCATAGTCCTCATCGTCATCCGTACTCTCAGCATATTTATTCAGCTCCAGCACCGTCTTCCAGTTGTCTTTCACATAGGCAGCCGGCAGCTTCTTTGCATTGAATGCATTGGCCCATGCCGGGAGCGAGTCCATGTAGTAGCTCGATGTCACAAAGTTGCCCGAGTTGCCATCAAAAAAATAAGCTGCATTAGCCGCATGACCGGCGGGCAAAATAGCACCGCGGTCTTTGGCAGAGATGCCTATCACCTTTGACCGGAAATTAGTAGCCACGCGTAGTTCGTCTGTGATCGTAGTGGCCAGCATCTTATTGGGAGAGACCATACCCTCCGGGCCATTGGCACCTACAGTGTGATAGCTGCTATCTCCTACATTGGTCACTACTTGCCTGGTATCGCGGTCATACCAGTCATTGCCTATGATGCCGTGTATGGAGGGTACAGAGCCTGTATAGATGCAGGTGTGCCCCGGTGCCGTGTAGGTAGGTACGTATGGTATATGCGTATTCTCACAGTTGTAGCCCGTCTGCAGCCGCTTAAATCCTGTCGCGGTATATTTATCTGCATAGCGGTAGAGGTAGTCCCACCGCATCTGGTCTACTACGATGCCGATCACGATCTTTGGCTTGGTAGGGAGAGAGGGGGAGGAGTTGGTCTGGGCGTAAGCGCTGATGATAAATAGCAACAAAAGGGCGGCAGCGAGCTTTTTCATTTCTAAAGTTTATAAATGTGAAGCAAATCTAATCCCTTAATGCCAACGGCACATTAAATCACTTAGTTAAAGTACCGAGATCAAGTATACCGGACATATATGTAATTTTGCAACCTGTTTTATCAGGCTATTCACCGATTTTTAACAAATCACCCTGAGGCAGTCGTTAAAAATCGGCTATTTTAGTAAAGCGATAATGAAGTTTACTCTTTATATTTTTCTGTGGATAGCGGCGTCGGTGGGTGTGGTCTATGGCCAGTCAGAGCCTCAGTACAGCCACTATATGTACAATAGGCAGCTCTTCAACCCTGCCTATGCAGGTGCGGGAGATGGGGTAGAGTTCAATGCGCTGTACCGCACACAGTACGTGGGCCTGAGCAATAGGTCTACCTCCACACAGTATTTTGGCTTCAATATGCAGCTGGACCCGATCAGCAGTGGCATCGGCCTGCAGGTCACAAACGATATGATCGGCTATCTCCGCACTACTACCGTGGGGATCAACTATGACTACCGCAAGAAATTCCGCTCCTTCTCACTGGCCGTGGGTATCGGTGCCGGCATCGTGCAGACCGGCCTGCAGGGTGATAAACTGGTCACCCCGGAGGGGATCTATACCGGAGGCTCTATAGACCATCGTGACAACTATGTGCCTGCTACGCTGGCCAATGGCCTCTCTCCCGACTTCTCTGCCGGTATCTACATGAATAACGAAAAATGGTTTGCCGGGGTGGCTGTGGATCATATCTACACCATCACCAAGCTGCAAAACACCAATCTGGGCTATGCCCGAAACCTCCTCGTCATGTGTGGGTATGACTTTACTTTGGGGAAACATTTCAACATGATGCCCTCTGCACTGGTCAAGTCTGACCTGCGTCAGGTACAGGCCGAGCTGAGCCTGACCATGCGCATTTATGACAATATCCTGACAGGAATAGCGTTCAGAGGATACAGCCAGCGTAGCCTGGATGCCGCTGTGGTCTATGCGGGATTCAGGTACAAGGGCTTCCGCCTGGTCTATTCGTATGATATAAATGCGTCATATCTCAGCGGATTCAATACCGGAAGCCATGAGATCAGTGCCGCGTATCTATTTGGGTTGAAAAAACGTACAAGGACCGGTTATTATTACTTTAATTCGAGGTTTTTGTAAAAATATTTGTGGACAAAGCGGCCTGACGTGTGGAAACAAAGTCGGGTTGCATGCGTAAAATAATTTTGGTTAACTATATTTGGCATTTAGAGTATTTATTTGTTACATTTACGACCTTCAAAATTTTATCGAAATCAATCTAACTCTGAGAAAAATGAAAAAAATCAAAAGCATCTTGTGCATCGCTTCTGCTGCCATAGCTCTGTTTCTGGCAGGCTGCAGCGGAGGATACAACGGGCAGCTGCTCGGTGAGCAAGATAGGCCTCGGTGGAATCCGGTGACACCATACGGTATGGTGTTCGTGCCATCAGGTGTCCTCCACATCGGCCCCAGCGATCAGGACGTGAATAGCGCCCATGTAGCCAAGGCCAAACAAGTCTCCATAGTTGGCTTTTATATGGATGACACAGAGATCACAAATAACGAGTACCGCCAGTTTGTAAACTACGTGCGTGACTCCGTAGCCCATGTCATGCTGGAGCATACCAAAGAGGATGCCAATAGCGGTAAATCTCAGATAGACTGGAATCAGAAAATAGACTGGAAAAAGACGGAAGGCAATGAGCAGCTGGAAGAGATCTTTGTGCCAGAGGCTCAGCGCTACTGGGGTATCAAGGAGATCGACGTCAATAAACTCTGGTATGTGTATGACTGGATAGACTTCAAGGAAGCCGCCAAGTCTAAGAACCGTAATACAGAGCGTAGCAAGTATATCCGCCATGAGAAGTGCCAGGTATATCCCGATACACTGGTGTGGGTACGTGACTTCACCTACTCATACAATGAGCCTATGACACGCAACTACTTCCACCACCCTGCGTTTGACGACTATCCTGTAGTAGGTGTGACCTGGCCTCAGGCCAATGCCTTCTGCGCATGGAGAACCCGCCTGTGGATGGACTACAATACTGTGCGTGGTATCCCTCTGATGGACAACTTCCGCCTGCCTACAGAGGGTGAGTGGGAATATGCTGCACGCGGTGGCAAGAAACTCGCTCCATATCCATGGGGTGGTCCATATGTGCGCAACTCAAAGGGCTGCGTACTTGCAAACTTCAAGCCGGGCCGTGGCAACTATCCTGAAGATGGTGGTTTCTATACTGTACGTGCAGACGCATACTGGCCTAATGACTACGGCCTGTATAATATGGCGGGTAATGCCGCAGAGTGGACCTCTTCTGCTTACTACGAGAATGCATACTCCTTTATCCATGACCTGAACCCCGACATCCGCTACGACGCTGAGACTGCAGAGTCTGAGACGCTGAAGCGCAAGGTGATCCGCGGTGGCTCATGGAAGGATATCGGCTACTATATAGAGACCGGTACCCGCCACTGGGAGTATTCAGACTCAGCTAAGTCTTACATAGGCTTCCGCTGCATCACTACATTCCTCGGCAGGGATATCTCTGACCACTAAAATCTGATATTGATTATTCGCATCAATGTGACTTTTAGGTCCTAATTAGGTTTTCATATTATCAACCATATCAATCTTTCAAATTAACCCTCAAAAAATCGAAAAAAATGGCTGGACAAAACAAATCTTTCTTCCTCACCAAAAGCGGTAAGACAATTCTCAACTATGCATATTCTGGTGGTGCGGCAGTCGTAATCATGGGTGCACTCTTCAAGATCATGCACTGGCCGGGTGCCAACCAAATGCTCATCGCAGGTATGGGTACTGAGGTTATCATATTCCTCATCTCAGCTTTCGAGCCTCAGTTTGATACGCATCTGGAGTACGAGTGGGAGAGGGTATATCCTGAGCTCCTCTCTACTGAGCCTGTAGCCAAGAAATCATCAGAAAAGCCACTCACTCAGCAGCTCGACAAGATGCTGGCTGAAAATAAGGTAGGTCCTGAGCTGATCAGCAGCCTGGGCAAAGGCCTCTCAAGCCTCGCTGACAGCACCGGCAAACTGAACGACCTCACTGAGGCTTCTGTAGCTGTAAATGACTTCGCTAAGAACGCTAAAAGCGCTTCCGGCAATATCGTAAACTTCGCTTCTGCAGCAGCTACTGCTACCAGCGCTGTATCTGATATAGGCAAGAGCGCTGCGGTACTGTCTGAGACAGCAAACGATGCGACCAAATTCAAGGAGCAACTAGGTCAGCTCAATAAGAATCTCGCTAATCTGAACTCTGTATACGGCAATATGCTCTCAGCTATGAGGACAAACAACGCGTAATTGATAGTAAATAATTCGTTTAACCCTTTAAACTGAGAATAAAAAATGGCAGGAGGTAAACTAACGCCACGGCAGAAGATGATCAACATGATGTACCTCGTGTTGACAGCGCTTCTCGCTATGAACGTTTCTGCAGAGATCTTGAACGCCTTCAAAACTGTGAATAACTCTATCACCAACTCAAACGGGATGATAGACACAAAGAATGAGAAGGTGGTAAAAGGCCTCGAGAATGAAAGGAAAAATCAACCTGAGAAGGTAGCAGAGTTGATGAAGCTCGTAGAAGAGATCAAGGCTAAATCAGATGAAACAGCGGGCTACATAGAAGGTCTGGAGAAACAACTCAACAAGGCTGAAAACGACGCTGACCTGGAGGTAGGCACACACCTGCTCGCTGAGGGCAAGGATGGCGAGCTGCTAAAACAAAAACTGGAAGGCTTTTCATCTGATATCACTAAGATCATGACCAAGTATCCGCTCCCATCGGCTATACCTGTAGACGTGACTCCGCCTAAGACTGCGGAGAGCGGCCAGAAGCTCGAGTGGAGGCAGGCATACTTTCACATGGTGCCAAAGGTAGCAGCGCTGACTATCCTCAATAAGTTTAAGAATGACGTAAAGACGACCGAAGCTATGTGCCTCGACCGTCTGGCCAAAGAAGCGGTGTCTGTAGAGGTAACCCTCGACAAGTTTGAGCCGCTGGTTAGTGCAAAGTCTTCTTATGTACTCGTGGGTGATAAGTATGAAGCTACGATAGGTCTCGGTGCTTATAGCACGGCGATCGTTCCTGAGGTTTACGTAGGCGGTAGCCGCGTAGAAGTAAAGGATGGCAAGGCTACATACACAGTAAACGCAAACTCAGCTGGTAGCTTCACAGTGCCTACACTCGTGAAGATACCTAAGAGGTCTGGTGGCTTCGAAGAAGCTAAGGGCGAGCTGAAGTATGAAGTAGGTGTACCTGCAGGTGCTGCGGTCATGCTCGACAAGATGAACGTGGTATACATCGGTGTAGACAACCCTATCACTGTATCGTCAGGCTCTGGTGCTGAGAAGACCAGCGTGACTCCATCTGGTGGTGGTATGTCAGTAGCCAAGGGCGCAGGTCCTGGCAAGTACATCGTGAAGGCGACTACACCTGACCTGAAGGCTAACCTCAAGGTAGCGGTGACAGGTGGCAAGGCGACTGACTTCCCTATCCGTGTCAAGAGGATCCCGGATCCGGTACCTACACTCGGTGGCAAACTGCGTGGAGGTAATGCACAGCCTGGTACGCTGAAGGCTCAGACTGGTATCGTACCGGTACTTGACAACTTTGACTTTGAAGCACGCTTCAATGTAGAAAGCTATGACATGGTGTTCGCCTCTAAGGGTGAGATCTTCCGTGCTACAGCATCCGGTCCGCTCTTCAGCCCTCAGATGCTCACATTCATCAGCCGTGCCAAGCCTAAGGATGTGATCTACCTGGAGGAGATCAAGGTAAGAGGTCCGGATGGTACACCGCGTAAGATCGGTCAGATCGTATTCACCGTACAATAACAAAGAAACAAGCAAAGCAAGATAATATGTTCAAAGCAGGAAAAATACTGGCAGCAGTGGGGCTGATGGTCTCAGCCGGATCACTCTTTGCGCAGGAGCCACTGGATGGTGCCTACCAGAAGACGGTGACCAAGGAGAAAGAGATCATCCCATACGACTATCTGCGTGAGGCTGATATCTTCTGGCAGAAGCGTATCTGGAGAGTGATAGACACTCGTGAGAAAATGAATCTCCCGTTTGCCTATCCACAGCAGCCACTCATAGAGATCGTACACACAGCCGCTAAAAATGGTGAGCTGACAGTATATGACAACGCCGTGGAAAATGGCGATCAGTTCAAGGCTGTACTCGCAGTAGACGATGTCAAGAAGATCGGCTCCAAGGAAGATACCATCACCAGCATCAATCCGGTGACACTGGAGGAAGAAACCAAAGTGGTAAAGAACGAGCTCACATGGGATCGTGTCACTAAGTTTCGTCTGAAGGAAGATTGGCTCTTTGATGAGGAGACATCTACCATGATGTGCCGTATCATCGGTCTGGCTCCGGTCATGGAGGACAAGGATGCCGATGGCAACTATCGTGGTGACCTCGTGATGTACTGGTGCTACTATCCTGACCTGCGCCCTATACTGGCCAAGTATGAGGTGTACAACCCTAAGAATGATGCGGTACGTATCAGCTGGGAGGACCTCTTTGAGGCACGTATGTTTGAGAGCTATATCTACAAGGAGTCAAACGTATATGACCGCCAGATCAAGGAGTATGCCTCTGGTGTAGACCTCCTGCTGGAGTCTGACCGTATCAAAAACGATATGTTCGTATTTGAGCACGATCTCTGGAACTATTAATATTCAGATCAAGATACCGGAAAAGGGGAGCATATGCTCCCCTTTTTCTTTGAAGGCTATGCCATTCGAGGGGTGCCATTATTTCGCGATTCTTCTGTGTGAGCCTAATGAAGACAACCCAGAAAAAGGTAGTGAAGATTAAGTCTCCCCTTTGGGGAGATTCAGAGGGGCCACAAAATCAGACAATACACAATACCCGTTCACAAGCGCGTTTATTTAATAGCTGATTTCATCCGACTTTTGAAGCAATGATTGACAAGCTCAGGTCATATTTTCTCCGGCTGCCTGCCGTATTCCGCAATGTGTTCTTCCTGTCGGGAGCTGCGTTTGCTATATGGATGCTGTTCTTTGATGAGAATAATATGATGGTGCAGTACCACCGCCGTCACCAGCTCTCTGACCTGAGCCGCAAGGCCAGATACTACCGCCAGGAGATAGCCCGCGTAGATGATCAGATAGATCAGCTCACTACCAATAGCGCCACGCAGGAGCGCTACGCCCGTGAGAACTATATGATGAAAAGGGATAGTGAAGACGTCTTCGTCATAGTCCAGCGCTGATATACCGCGCCTTCCCCACAGCAGATTGGCATTATTTTATTTGTAGCAGCCACGCAGGCATATTGGGCCGTTTCAGCCGGTCATATTTCCTTGCTACGCCTATTATGCCTTTATTTACACCCACAAATCTAAATCAGCATCGTATAGATGAGTCTTAGTCTCAACCATCTCAAGACACTGGAGTCAGAGGCGATCTACGTGATCCGCGAGGCCGCCGCCCAGTTTCAGAATCCATGCATCCTTTTCAGCGGAGGTAAGGATTCCATCGCCGTCACCTATCTGGCCAAAAAAGCCTTTTATCCTGCGGCGATCCCTTTCCCGCTCATACACATAGACACGGGGCACAACTTCCCCGAGACCATAGCCTATCGTGATCAGCTCGTGGCAAAGCTCGGCGTACGCCTGATAGTAGGCTCTGTGCAGGAGTCGATAGACAAGGCACGTGTAGCCGAGGAGAAGGGCTTCAACGCATCGCGCATCCGGCTGCAGACCACTACACTGCTCGATACTATAGAGGAGTTCAAATTTGACTGTGCACTCGGTGGCGCCCGCCGTGATGAGGAGAAAGCCCGTGCCAAAGAGCGTTTCTTTTCGCATCGTGATGAGTTTGGCCAGTGGGACCCCAAGAACCAGCGCCCGGAGCTCTGGAACCTCTTTAATGGCCGCAAGCATGTAGGCGAGCACTTTCGCGTCTTCCCGATTTCAAACTGGACCGAGCTGGATGTCTGGCAATATATGGCCATGGAAGGTATCGAGCTGCCTACACTGTATTTCGCTCACAAGCGCAAGGTATTTGAGCGCGATGGTGTGCTGCTGGCAGAGAGTGAGCATATCCCTATGAAACCTAATGAGGTACCGCAGGAGCAAATGATCCGCTTCCGCACCATAGGCGATATTACCTCCACAGGTGCCACTGTGAGCACGGCAGCTACCATAGACGAGATCATACAGGAGGTAGCCTCCACCCGCGTCACAGAGCGCGGTGGCCGCGCGGACGACAAGCGCAGCGAGACCAGCATGGAGGACCGCAAGAAGGAAGGATATTTTTAAAGAAAACTGAATGGTATAAAGTATAGAGAGACTTGTATTGTCTCACTACTCAATACCCAATACTCAATACTAAAAGGAATGTTCGACAGCAATAGTTATCTCAATATGGAGCTGATGCGCTTCACTACCGCAGGCAGCGTAGACGATGGCAAGTCAACCCTCATAGGCCGCTTGCTCTATGATAGCAAATCAATTTTTGAAGATCAGCTGGAGAGTATCAGGGCTACTAGTGAAAGGAGAGGGGAGAACTATGTCAATCTTGCCCTGCTCACTGATGGCCTCCGTGCTGAGCGCGAGCAGGGCATCACGATAGATGTAGCCTATCGCTACTTCTCTACGCCCAAGAGGAAGTTTATCATAGCAGATACGCCGGGCCACATACAGTACACGCGAAACATGGTGACCGGCGCCTCTACTGCCAATCTCGCCATCATACTCGTAGACGCGCGCAATGGCGTAGTAGAGCAGACGCGCCGCCACTCACTCATAGCCTCGCTGCTCGGTATACCGCACATAGCCGTTTGCATCAATAAGATGGACCTCGTAGACTACTCTCAGGAGCAGTATGACAAGATCGTAAAGGACTATCGCGATTTTGCCGCCAGGCTCAAGGTAAAAGACATCCACTTCCTGCCTATCTCTGCGCTGCACGGAGATAATGTAGTGACACGTTCTGCCAAAATGCCCTGGTACGAGGGCGTGACACTTCTGTATCTGTTGGAGACGGTACACATAGCCGGCGATACTAATCACATCGATGCACGCTTCCCCGTACAGTATGTGATCCGTCCGTACAATGATGAGTTTCACGACTACCGTGGCTATGCTGGCCGCCTCTCTGGTGGCGTACTGCGCCCAGGCGATAAGGTCACTGTATTACCTTCAGGATTTCAGAGTACCATCAAGGCCATAGAGCTGGATGGCAAGCAACTCGAAGAAGCATTTGCACCCATGTCTGTCACCATCTTGCTCAATGATGATATAGATATCAGCCGTGGCGATATGATTGTGCGCGACAATAACAAACCACAGATAGAGCAGGATATAGAGGCCATGATCTGCTGGCTGGGAGACCAGCCGCTCCGGCCTAACGGCAAGTATGCCCTCAAGCATACCACTCGCGATGCCCGGGCAGTGATCAAGGATATCAAGTACAAACTCGATATCAGTACCCTGCACCGTATCACAGAGAATCCTGAAATAGCTGCCAATGACATAGGCCGCATCAGCATACGCACTACGGCACCGCTCATGTATGACCCCTACACGCGCAATCGCGAGACCGGTTCATTCATACTCATAGACGAGGGCACCAATGTGACTGTCGGTGCAGGTATCATACTGGATTGATCTCATTTTGTATCTTTAGATAAATACTACTGCCATGAAAGAAAAATCAGTATCAGAACTGAAAGCCATGATGGATGGAGGCGAAGACTTTCAACTGATAGATGTACGCGAACCACATGAGGCTGAGATCTGCCAGATAGGTGGTATACTCATCCCTATGAATACGATCCCTGATCATATAGACGAGATAGCAAAAGATAAACCTGTGGTGATCCACTGCCGCAGTGGTGCCCGCAGCGGCCGTATAGTAGAGTACCTGGAGTCCCAGGGCTTTGACAATCTCTATAATCTCAAAGGAGGCATCCTGGCCTGGGCCGACGAGATAGACCCGGAGATGGCCAAGTACTAATATTATCTTTCGTTTGGACGAGGGATACTTTGTATATTGCGCGATACAATCCGCACTATGAAAAAGTTCCTGTCTCTCCTCTGCTGTACTCTATTACTGTGTCCATATATCGCGCGCGCTTCTCATGCGCAGGGTGCAGATCTCTGGTATAAATTTGTGAGTTACGACACCTTGACTCATAATACGCAATACCTGGTTACTGCTACCTTTTACCGGGACTGCTCAGGTATCACCGCGCCCAACACTATTATATTGAGTGTTACAGACACGTTGTGTACAGGTGGTACATACGCTATGGGCGCTACCATGCAGATGGTCACGGGACAGCCTTGCCCGTTTGGAGGCGTATCTGGCGCCACCGGCTGCGAGGTATCACATCTATGTGCATCTGCATTGAGCTCGAGCACGTGTGCCGGGGGATCACAGTTTCCCGGTATGCAGAAATATGTCTACCAGGTTTATCTCACACTACCGGGCAATATCTCAGCATACAATTGCGACAAGTGGTACCTCTCCATTGCAGAAAACGCACGCAATAATTCAGACAATGTCAGCGGCGGCGGAGCAGCAGATATGTATATAGAGGCAGTGATCAATAATGCTATAGATCCCGGTACAGGTCTTCCTTATGCTAACAATTCTCCTGTATTTCTCAATGACCCTGTACCCTTTGTATGTTTGAATAATGCAGCTCCTTTGACTTATAATAATGGCACCGTAGAGGCTGATGGTGACTCTGTGGTCTATGCTTTGACCACACCGCTTTCTGCTCACAATACTCCTCTTACATACTACCCGGGTTTCAGTGTCACGCAGCCTATTGTCAGTTCTTTTCCATGCATCTTTGACACCAATACCGGTATCCTCACCTATGACCCCACTCAGACCAATGTAGATGTACTCGCCTACCGCATCAGCGAGTATCGCCATGGTGTACTGGTAGGCTCCGTCATGCGTGATGTACAGGTCAAAATTCTCAACTGCACAGAGGTGCCGCCCCTCTTTGGTACGCCGGTCGTGCAGGGTGGTATCTTGCAGAATAATGACCTGGTCACAGGCTGTCAGGGAGACAGGCTGTCAGTAGATATCCCGGTCACATCTGCCGGCATCATAGCATCTCTGGAGAGCAATATCTCCACCTACGGTTCTTACTTCCCTGGTATGACCTTCACGCCATCCGGCTCAGGCAGTAGTATGAATGCACACATAGAGTGGAGCAGTGTAGATACCGGCTGTCACTATGTATATATCAAGGCTACTTCAGATGACTGTCCGGTGCAGGCTGCCAGCTACACGGGCATACGCTTTTGCCCTTCTGCGCGTGTGCAGATCCAGCCGCGAGATGCGATCTACTGTGGCAGGCCGGTGCGTCTTACTGTATCCAGTGCTAGTACCCCCATATGGTCTCCTGCGGCGTTTGTTTCCGGCGTCACAGGTACCTCTGTAGATGTCTATCCGGCTGCGTCTACCTGGTATAGCGTACACACAGGTTGCGGCTCAGATTCGGTACTGGTCCGTACCGCTCCCGCATTCACCGCTTCCATTTCACATGACACAGCCCTCTGCAATGGAAATGAACTCCAGCTACATGATATGGTCAGCGGTTCGGGGCTATATAGCTATACCTGGTCACCGGCTGCAGATCTCTATACAGCATCAGGCCTGCCCGGTGCGCATACCAGCTTCCCTGTGCTCCGTACAGCTCAGTCGGGTACATATACCTGTGTAGTCACAGATACCAGCGGCTGTCAGATCACAGACTCAGTACATATCATCGTCCGTGGTCCCGGTCGGCTTTCTGCCACAGGCGATACCCTCGTGGCTCCCGCTACAGTAGCCCACCTGCGGACCTCCGTGTTGACCTATCTGCCGGGTTGTACCACTATAGCAGATAGTAGTGTCAGCCAGGCATCTGAGGTGCGTATAGGCCTTGATACTGCCATACAGGGTATCACTGGATTTGGCTATCCATGTCCCTTTGGCAACTACTTCAAATCCGCACGTCACCAGATACTCTTCAAAGCAGCCGAGCTACAGGCCGCGCTGGGAGGCTCACGTATTCTGTCCAGTATCAGCCTCCAGATAGGCATGCTGAATAGTACAAGCGCCTTGACCAATTTTACGGTGAAAATAGCCTGCGTGCATGCAGATAGCCTTACTGGCTACATTGGTGGTAGCGACCTGAAAACGGTGGTGAGTCCCATTACAGTTACTCCGCAGTATGATTGGAACAGGCTGGTATTTGACCATCCGTATATATGGGATGGTGTATCAGATCTTGTAGTCGATATGTGCTTTCTCAATACTACCGCAGGCAATATTAACTCCCGCTTTCGCTATTCCACCACGACCTATAGATCCATCTACTGCACCTATAGCAATGATCCCGCAGGACAGTGTGGCTATACTGGCTTCCAGCAAAACACACAGGTAGCATACAGCCGCTACTTCCAGCGGCTCAATGTAAAATTTGGTACAGCCATATATCAGGGCAATACGACCGGTATCCAGTGGCAGCCCGCTAGCGGCCTCAATGCTGTAGATAGCGCCCATACGCTCCACACCACTGCCCATCCTCAGTCAGACCAGTGGTATACAGCATCCATAGCCGACTCCGTGTGTCCTCAGGCCGACTCCACGTTAGTGCGGGTCACTATTCAGGGCATACATACGCCGCAGAATGTCACCCTATGCGCCGGCGACTCTATTCTTCTTTCTGCATCCAATGCTGCTACCTATGCCTGGAGCGACAGCACTGGCCTGCTATCTACCGCAGCATCTTTTTACTACCACCCGTCACAGAGCAGCGACGTCATACTGGTCATGGTAGATAATGGGGGTCAGGTGCATACCGATACCTCACACATCACTGTACTCTCCGAGACTGTCTGGCCCGGAGATGTCAATCGCGACCACGTGGTCAATAACAATGACCTGCTCTATCTCGGCATCGCCTACGGCCAATATGGACCACCGCGTCCTGCAGCCTCTATCGTCTGGACTCCGCAGTGTGCGGCGCGCTGGGGTTATCATTTCATCTTTGGCGGTGACTATGCCTATGCAGACTGCGATGGTGACGGTCTGATAGCCTACGCAGACACGCTGGCCATATCTCAAAACTGGGGTCTCACACATCCTAAAACAGAGGAAGCAGCCCGCGCAGGCACCTCATTCCTCACCATCACCACAGACGCTGCGGTCTATCACCTGCATGATACTATCAGAGCTACGATTTCGATCGGCGATACTAATGTCTCCGTGCAGCAGCTCTATGGTGTTTCATTACGCGTGGATTATGGCGGTACAGGCACAGCGCGTGTGGTGCGCATGGACCAGTCGCGGTCATGGACAGGCCAGCAGCTCAGCATGGCCCGCGTGGCAGCGCCGGGCGGTGCAGCCTATATGGCCCAGACGCGTATAGACCATCGGGACACAGCAGGCCATGGCGCTATAGCACAGGTGTGGTATGTGGTAGATGCTGCTACTGCACAGCTGCAGTCCGTCAGCCTCTTCGCATCTCCTATGCTGGCGCTCACCAGCACAGGAGATACGGTGGTCATCAATGGTGCCACACAGTCATTCACACTGGATGCCCGCCCGCTAGGTATAGAGCAGCAGGATCCTACCGTATCTATCACCATCGCTCCAAATCCTACCACAGGCCATGTTCGCATCCTCATGGCAGAGGCAGGCCGCACAGCTATGACCATCAGTGATGCCATAGGACGTGAGGTCTATCAGGGCACACTGAGTGAGGAGAGCACAGATCTGGATCTAAGCGCACTGCCTGTAGGCGTGTACACCATACATTTCATTGCGTCGGGAGGGCAGGGGAGCAGGCGTATCGTCATAGCGAGATGATCGTTATACTTGATAGATGAAAAGGCTGTTTTGGTAGATTCCCTCGCTTCGCGTTAAACTATTCCGTAATATTATAGTCAACACTATAATGACCGGCTTGCGACCTTTCTTTACTGTAGCTATCCTGCTTCTGTCTGTACTGGGCAGGGCGCAGGCACATGATAGTATCCGGGTATATATATTCCTGGCAGAGACCTGCCCTATCTGCCGCAGTACTACCATAGAGATGAAGAATCTCTACAGTGGCTATCATGACAAGGGTATTGCCTTCACCGGGGTTTTCCCGTCGGCAAAGATGAGTACTGACCAGACAAGAGCTGAGTTTACAAAGAAGTATAGCATCCCGTATCCTTTGCAGGGTGATGCCGGGCAGCGGCTCACAAAGAAATACAACGCTACCATCACGCCCGAGATAGTAGTCGTGAGGATCAAGGATGACAAGGTGCTCTACCGCGGCAAGGTGGACAATAGCTACGAGGCCATAGGCCGCAGGAGAGAGGTGGTCACTGAGCACTACCTGCATGATGCACTGGAGAGCATCCTGCACGGCAAAAAGATAGGAACAACTAAAACAGAGCCTGTAGGCTGCTTTATAGAAAAAACATAAACTCCCGATATGATAAAAGGTTTTCTCACCACCATGATGGTAGCTATGCTCGGCACAGCTATGGCCCAGAGCGCCTCGGTCACCTATAGCGAGCACATAGCGCCCATCATTTACAGCCATTGTACTACCTGCCACCGTGCAGGAGAGATAGCGCCGTTTCCCCTCACCAGCTATGCAGAGGTGGCAGCCTATGCGCAGAGCATCCAGCATGCCACGAGCATACAGTATATGCCACCGTGGAAGGCCGACCCTACCTACCAGCACTACCTGAAGGAAAACTACCTCAGCGCTGCTCAGATACAGCAGATCAGTGACTGGGTCAGCGCCGGTACACCGCAGGGCGATCCAGCCCTGGAGCCGCCGCTGCCCGTATTCCCTACAGGATCGCAGATAGGTATGCCTGATACCGTCATAGCTTTTCATCAGGCCTATACACACGTGGGCAATAACACAGACGAGTACCGCTACTTCGCCATCCCTACCGGCCTCACACAGGACCGCGACCTGATAGCGCTCGAGGTGCGCCCCGGCAATAAATCTATCGTACACCATGCGCTCTTCTGGGAGGATACCACAGGACAGTCCGCAGCGGCTGATTCTGCTGCACCGGGCTACGGCTGGACCGGCAACCTCAACTCTATCTTCAGCGAGATAGACAATCAGCTACCGAGCTATGTACCCGGTCAGAAGACTACCGTATTGAGTAATGGTATGGCCTACCGCCTCCACGCAGGCAGCTATCTCAAGGCACAGTTTCACTATGCCCCTATCGCTACTGATGAGACAGACTCTACTTCTTTCAATCTCTTCTTTGCCCATCAGCCAGCCACCCGCTACGTCAAGAGCCACGTGATGGTGCCGCTGCCGGGTGTATTGATCAATGGTCCCTTTGTCATCCCGGCCAATCAGGTCAAGGAGTTTCACGGTACCTACACCATGCCTGAAGACGCGAGTATGCTCTCTACCATGCCGCATATGCACAAGCTCGGTACGCATTGGTATGTCTTTGCCATAAAGCCTACAGGCGATACAGTGCCGCTCATCAAGATCAACTCGTGGGACTTCAACTGGCAGGGCAATTTCGATTTCAAAAATCTCATACACCTGCCGCAGGGCACTGTGATACATGCCCTCGCCGGCTATGACAATACCACCAATAACGTAAACAATCCGTATAGCCCTCCGAGGCAGATCAGCTGGGGCGAAAACACCAGCGATGAGATGTACTACCTCCCGCTGCAGTGGGTCAGCTACCGCAGCGGCGATGAGAATCTCGTACTCGATAGTACAGGCACGGTCGCTACAGGCATCTCAGACCCGCATATCTCCTATATAGGTGACAGGCTCTACCCTGTAGCGCCAAATCCTGCCAGCGGCAAAGTAAAGATCGGCTTTACCCTGGGCAATAGCGGTATGACCAGCCTCAGGCTCTATGACCTGCAGGGACGTACTGTGTCTACGCTGGCAGATAATAAATACTACATGGAAGGCTGGCACCAGGCCGATCTCGATCTCAGCAGCCTTGCCGGTGGAGAATACGTGCTGTCACTACAGGCACATGACAAGACCTACCAGCAGCGTGTAGTAGTAGCAAGATAAGAAAGTAAGAACTAACGTATACCCGATAGCCCGGCTCGTCCGGGCTATTGTTTTATAGTATCATTACAAAAACGGATGGTAATCATCTTCTGTCACGCCGGTCTCCAATATTTCGTCAGGAGGAACCATCTGATAGGGTCGGCGCATAGTTTTCTTTTTACCACTGACTGGGTAGGAGATATCCCATGTAGATTCTGATTCTTTATTATCTACATCAAAATGCATTGCTTCTATCCACTTACCATGCTGGTAAATCAGCCTTCCGCCCTGCCCGCCACCATTCGCCAGATAGAAGTAGCTCATCTTCTTTTGACTGATATAGAAAGTCGGATTGGGCCTGTATGAAAGCACTGTATCTTCCAAATATTTTTTTTGCGCGGGCTGATAGGTATAAACCACTGCTCCATTTTTTATACCTGTACCACTACCACTATAGAATCCTATCACATAGTCTTTATATTCATCATAGTTTACATCCACCAGTGTGTCGTACATACTACCTGACGGAGAATACTCATAGTCAAATTGCTTTTTGATAAACCGTAGCTGGCCCTCGGGAGTACTCGTGTCTATCGTCACTGTATCCCCAGGATCTATCGCGGTTTCTATATGATTACGTATGTAGGAAGCTACTACGGAGTCAATGTGCGTGGAGTCAGATTGAGTCAGTCTATTGTACTGCTGCGGCTTACTTGAGTTATTGTCGCAGGCAGTCATAAGTACCGCCGTCATAATGGTCAGTATCAATTCACTAAAATATATCGTCATGCTCAGTTTCACACTCGTTATTGAAAACATGTAGTCAAAGAAACGTTCACATTACTAAATCCATGTGTGACTCAAAATATGGTTCTGTGCTACGATGAGTCATTCGTAGCATTTTGAATATTCTGATTCAGTTATTGTATCAAGGCTTCTTCTTAAGACCAGCGGGCGCGAGACTCAGAGATCTCTCCACCCAGTAGCCTACATCTATCTGGCTATCTGTCACGGCTAGCTTCCCGGCCTTGACAGCCTGCTGCAGTTTGAGCATGGCATCTTTGCGCGAGAGTGCAGGCGCATTGGCTATAGCATACGCATGGCTGAAAAACAGCTCCAGCTCCGGCAGCGCTATCTTCTTGCGCTTCATCCATAGCTTGGATGATTTGATCAGGTATATCGCCACATCGTAGTGGCCCATATCTATCTGCGCTATCACCATCAGGGGCCTGATGTATGGCTGCAGGTCTGCTCTGATATCTTTGGTCGCTGCCAGTGCATCCAGTTTTTCATAGCCTTCTTTGCTCCGGCCTGCATGCACCAGTGGTATGGCCCACTCCCATAGCACATCAAACCGCTCCTGAGCGGGCATCTCGTACTTGGTCAGGTAGGTGCGCTCACCCCAGACGCAGGCTTCTTCATATTTGCCCGTCTTGCGGGCTATGTAGCACCTCAGGTGAGTCATGTGATACTGTGCTCTCAGGATGCTGCTCTGATCCAGATATCTCAGCGGGGTGCGCATATCTGTCTCCAGCTGCACCAGCATAGAGAGGGCACGCTCATAGTTGCCCTGCATACAGTCCTGCACTGCGGAGTTGATACGCATAGAGATATAGCCGCCGGCATGTACATCTCTCATGGCCGGGTGCAGCGTCAGAAACTCTCTGAATGCATCCTCGGTCTTCTGCAGTTTCTGCATGTCATTGAGCTGTGCATAGGTCCTTTTATAGATGTCATACCAGTGTGACTTAGCCTGTATGCTCTTCAGTCCTTCCGCCTTTTTTTTCAGTACCGGGTGTTTCAGCATTTCTTTCAGTTCTGCATTCTTGTCGCCGGCATTTATCATGCTGTAGTTGGCCGAGCTGAGCTCCCATAGGTCAGATGCCTCCTCATATGCAGCCACTATCTGTCTCCTTTCGGCCTCCGTAGCCTTCACCTCATCGTATCGCAGCAGTGCCCACAGGCAGGTGCGCTTCAGGCTATATGCATAGAGCACAAAACCATAATGCTCCAGGTAGGTGGCCTCTTTAATTATTTTGTCTACTGCCACCAGCGCATCGTCATGCATACCATGATCCGCCAGTATCTTGGCGTCCTGTAGGTCCTTGAGCAGACGGGTATGTTTCCAGTCCGGATCATCAAAGCTGCGCAGGCTTTTGAGCAGCATTTTATCCAGGTAATATTTATCATCAGCCAGTTGCTTGGGCTGTATGTTCAGCTTTTTGCAGAGCGTCTTGGCATCATAGTTCTGCTCACCCTCCAGCATGTGAAATAGCTTCAGGTACTGCCTGTCACAGCGTGAGTCACCCACAGAGGAGAGGAAATGCTTGCGCTCCGCAGCATTCAGCGAGCGGATCAGTCGTACGAGGTAATCCTTTTTAGGCACTCTTCATGTTTACATGAAAATTAATGCAAAATCTGTAATTCACTATTGCGCGCATTCCGATAATAGCCCCGATTTGTCGCACGCCGCACTTTGCCGCTTGCCTAGTTTTGCCGGTATACACAAACCCAATTTTATCATCACAACCCACTACCGATGAGCCATCTCAGATCCATCCTCTGCACCGTGATATTAGTTTTGTCCATGATAGCTGCGGCGCAGTCGCCTCAGGGCATCAGCTACCAGGCTATAGCCCGTGATGCACAGGGATCGCCCCTGGCCGGTACGCAGATCGCGATACGCTTCACCATACACGATGTATCACCCACGGGCAACATCGTTTTTCAGGAGATACATCATCAGGCCACTAATGCCTTTGGCTTATTCAATACCGTGATAGGCAGCAGCGGCTCTGGTAGCCTGGCCCAGCTGGCCAATGTCAACTGGGGCACGGGGGCGAAATACCTGCAGGTGGAGGTAGACGTCACGGGCGGTACTAACTATACAGATATGGGTACGCAGCAGCTGATGAGTGTGCCCTATGCACTCTTTGCAGGCAATGCCGGCAGCTCTGCCACAGGCCCTACAGGGGCGCAGGGTGCTACAGGTCCTGCGGGCGCTATAGGGGCACAGGGTGCTACGGGTCCTACTGGCGCTACAGGTGCGAATGGTGTAAACGGAGCTACCGGTACACAGGGCCCTACGGGCAATGACGGTGCTACTGGCCTACCAGGTGTTACTGGTCCAACAGGCGCTGCAGGTGCGAATGGTGCAGGTGGAGCTACCGGTGCCCAAGGCCCAACGGGCAATGACGGCGCGACAGGTGCTCAAGGCATCACTGGTGCTACGGGTGCAGCAGGCTCTGATGGTCTCACCGGCCCAACGGGCAATGACGGCGCTACTGGCGCGCAAGGTCTCACTGGCCCTACAGGAGCCGCAGGCACGAACGGTGTGAATGGTGCTACAGGCGCACAGGGTATCACTGGTCCTACAGGTGCACAAGGTATTACGGGCCCTACTGGTGCCGCAGGCGTTAACGGTGCAGTTGGTGCAACAGGTGTCACAGGCCCAACGGGTGCCGCAGGCACGAATGGTGTAACTGGAGCGACAGGTCCGCAAGGTCCTTCAGGTAATGACGGCGTTACCGGTCCGCAAGGTGTCACAGGTGCTACAGGCGCTGATGGAGTAGATGGCGTGACGGGTGCGCAAGGTCCTACAGGTAGTGACGGTGCTACAGGTGCACAAGGCATTACGGGCCCTACTGGTGCTGCAGGCGCTAACGGTGCAGATGGTGCAACAGGTCCGCAAGGTCCTTCAGGTAATGATGGCGCCACCGGATCGCAAGGTGTCACTGGTCCTACAGGTGCTGCAGGCATGAATGGTGTAGATGGAGCCACAGGTCCGCAAGGTCCTTCAGGCAATGATGGCGCTACAGGTCAACAAGGTATCACTGGCCCTACTGGTGCCGCAGGCGCTGATGGAGTAGATGGCGTGACGGGTGCGCAAGGTCCTACAGGCAATGACGGCGCTACCGGCGCTGATGGTGAGACTGGCCCCACAGGTCCGGCAGGCGCAGTAGGTTTGGATGGGGCTACAGGTCCGACCGGTCCTGCCGGTACCAGAGGCACAGATGGCAATACTGGTCCTACTGGCTATACAGGTGCTACAGGTATACAAGGTGCCACAGGTGCGATGGGCCAGGCCGGCGCTCAGGGTGCCCCCGGGCCTACTGGTGCCACAGGCCCTGCAGGCAGTGCGGGCGTAGATGGAGCCACCGGCCCGACAGGCGCTACCGGTGCCGATGGCAACAACGGTCTAAACGGCAATACAGGTCCTACCGGCCCGACTGGTAGCAATGGAGTCAATGGAGCCACCGGCGCTACCGGTCCCGCAGGTACCGGCCTGAATAACCGTGGTAGCTGGGCAGCAGGTACTACCTATGATCCGGGAGATTATGTTTTCGCGCCATCGCTGGCTGACTCTACGGTCAACTCGATGTGGATCGTGCAAGGAGGTTCTTTTATATCCGGCTCGGAGCCTGATACGGACCCCTCGCATTGGGTAGAGTTTCAGGCGCCGCAAGGACCGCAGGGCGCTACAGGTGCTACAGGCATACTGCCTGCCGGTACAGCAGCGGGCAATACGCCATACTGGGACGGTAGCCAGTGGGTAGTGAGCAGCAGCAATATATACAACAACGGCGGCAATGTAGGGATAGGTCAGTCCAGCCCTGCGGCCAATCTGCATGTGGCAGGCGAAGGCCGCTATGAGTCGGCAGATGGGATGATCCGTATCACACCGACCGGGTGGCGCAATCCTACCCGCGCTACGTTAAAGATTCAATCTAAAAATGATACGCCATCTGAGATAGACCTCGGTCATACAGAGTCGGGTGTAGAATATGGCTGGCAGGTCAGCGCGCGTGGCTCCGGTGAGAGCCGCAAGCTCTACATAGCCAGCCGCAGCGACCTCGCATTTACACAGGTGCTCACGCTGCAGCATGCAGACGGCTACATAGGGCTGAGCAATATCAATCCGGTAGAGCGGCTCGACGTAGCAGGAGCTATCCACCTCGGTACGACCGGCAATACAAACAATGGTACCATCCGCTACACAGGTACTGACTTTGAGGGTCGCGTGGGCGGCACATGGCGCTCGCTCACACATAGTAGCAGTGACAGCTCCGGCACACTCGATCAGGCCTACGATTTTGGCGGGGTGGGCGCCGGGCGCACTATCACTGCAGATGCAGGCGCTGTGTATATCAATGGTACCGACGGACTGATGGTGACCGGTACCGTAGATAGTGGCACAGCTCAGACCATACCGCTGGGTCAGAGCACCATGTTCTATTCCGCCCGCCGGGCTGCATTGAGATCAGGTTCTTTTCACAATAGCTATGGCGAGATCTATGAAAACCAGATGGGCCGCTACTCGCTGGCAGCGGGCTGGGATGCGCTGGCCTCCGGAGACTATGCGGTCTCGCTGGGCTATGGCAACCGCGCCTATGGCGATGCATCATTCACTATGGGAGCGAGCAATCAATCTTACGGTAAATACTCAGCAGCATTTGGAAATTACACAGTAGCCAGCTCCTACATGGAGACCGTATTCGGCCAGTTCAATGAATCAGCTACACCGGGCAATGCCACTACATGGATACCTACAGACAAACTTTTCAGCATCGGCAATGGTACTGGCTTTAGCAACAGTGCTGACGCGGTCACAGTACTGAAAAACGGCAATACAGGCATAGGCGCTATCAATCCGCTCAATAAGCTACAGGTCGAAGGCAATATCCACCTGGATGGGCATTCGGTATTCTTCAGAGGCGGTGGCGGCAGTGACAAATATGAGGTGGTCAAATGGAGCCCTAACCGTGACCGCATGGCCATGGGCGGTTTTGGCGGAGCAGAGATCGGCTACACAGACCGGACATCGGGAGACTCTGTGACGCCTGTGCTGGTGGTCAATAACGCAGGCAATACAGGCATAGGCACTCTCACGCCTGTCAATAAGCTGCAGGTAGAGGGCAACCTCCATATGGATGGGCACAATATTTATCTGCGCGCAGATCCTACAGATAAAAGTGACATCATCAAATGGCAATCTAATACTGACCGCATAGCCATAGGCGGATACAATGGCGTCTCTCTGGGCAACTCCGCCCTCAGCGGCACTAGCGACTCCGTGACGCCTGTGATGAGTGTCTCACTGCGCAATGTAGGCATAGGCACTACATCTCCCAGCGCCAGCGCAGCACTGGATATCACCTCTACCACGCAGGGCGTACTCTACCCGCGCCTCAGCACACAGCAGCGCGATGCCATACCTGCACCCGCCCTGGGCCTTACACTTTTCAATACTACCACAGGCTGTCTGGAGTTTTATGTCAATGGCTCATGGCAGGCTATCGGGTGCGGCTGCACCGCTGCGCCATCGCCGCCATCGCGTATCTATGGTACGTTTGCCGGTCTCTGCGCTACCGCCCCTCAGCTATTCTCTGTCACGCCGGTGGCTGGTGCCAGCTCCTATATATGGACCGTACCCGGAGATCCCGCTGCAGTGATCCAGCCGGTAGGCAATGGTTCCTCGGCCTATATCACATTCAATGGTACCGGCTCCAGCTACACTGTGACTGTGGTAGCTGCTAATCCATGCGGTACCAGCACCGCCATTACTCAGAGTGTCGCTACAGGCAGTTCTACATTAGCTGCACCCGTGCTGCAGCCTATCACTGCAGCTACCACTACCTCCATCACGGCTACATGGGCCGCCGTGCCCAACACATCAGGATACTACATAGACGTATCCACCAATGCAGGTTTTTATCCCATCCTTATCAGCAATTATGATCTGGGGAATACGACTTCTTATACCATCACAGGGCTCACGCCATGTACCACCTACTACGTACGTGTGCGGGCATACAATGGCTGCAGCACTACCAGTCCCAGCTCCAATATCAGGAGTCACGGCACTACTGCCAGCGGTGTGCAGGCATTTACGTACACAGGTGCCTTACAGACCTTCACAGTGCCGGCATGTGTCACCAGTATCTATGTCAAGCTGTGGGGAGCAGCCGGTGGCAGTGATGCTGCCGGTGGCGGGCCGGGAGGCTTCATCAGTGGTACAATGGATGTCACACCGGGCACTACTTACTACATAGTGGTCGGCCAGGGTGGACAGCTGGCCGGCGGCGCTACATATGGCGGCGGCGGTGCCAGCAGTACAGGTAGCACAGATCCCGCTACTACGCGCACGAGCTGTAGTGGTGGCGGATACAGCGGCATATTTTCATCATCGTCTCCGCAGCAGGGCAATGCCATAGCTATAGCCGGCGGCGGCGGCGGGGCCGGTATCGCAGACAATGTAGCAGTCTATGGACCGCCTTCTTATGAAGGTCCCGGTGGTGGCGGCGGCGGTACGAATGGCGGTGGCTCTGCATCAGGCTGCGGTGGTGTGACCAGTGCAGGTTTCGCACTGGCTGGTAGCGCCGGTAGCGCCGGTGGTGGTGGCGGCGGTGGTGGCTACTATGGTGGCACGGGCGGCACGATCTGTACAGGACCCTATGCCGTATTTGGCGGTGGTGGCGGTGGTGGTGGCGGTACCTTCTATACGACAGCTGCTTCCTTTAGCGTAGTAGCCCAGCAGAACGCACTGATAGGACCTCAAAGAACGGGTGCCAATGTGGCCGGTAATGTTCAGCCCGGAGGGGCGAGTGATACGGACTACCTCAGCCCCGCAGGCACTGCCGATTTCACAGTCTTGGGCGCCGGCCCTGGCGGTGCGGGCAGAGTGGTCATCCGCTGGTAGGCGATACAGGTGCTGCAATATATTTCATGGCTCTCAGGCCTGATCAGCCTGAGAGCCTTTGTGTTTTATGATCCTACTGCTCTTCCGCAGCGTTATTCCGGTTGTGCTGCGAGTTTTCTCTATTCACCTGCTCTTTCATCGCGGCGCTGATGTCATTGTTGCGTTTCACATTGCCCATGTCCATGCCACGCGCCAGCATGATCTTGCCCGTACCGTATTTATTCTTCACGCTATCTATGGCGGAGTAGAGCTTGGTCTCTTCTTCCTTGTCATCAAATAGCGAATACTGCGTGCCCGTATAGATCAGGCTGCTAAATCGCACACCTATCAGGCGTACAGGCCGCCCCTTTTCATAGAGCTGGTGAAAAAGTTTGGTCGCTTCTTCTATCAGGTATTTTGAGGAGAGCGAGTAGTCTACCGTATGCTGTTTTGAGGTCGTCACAAATCCCTCATAGCGGATCTTGACCGTCACGCAGCCTGTCATACGATTTAGTTTGCGCAGATCGTATGATAGCTTCTCTGTGAGCACAAAGAGCACTGACAGCAGAAACTCATCATCTGCACTATCACTGTCAAAGGTCCGCTCCACAGAGACTGATTTCTCCTCGCGGAAATTGGCCACCGGCGAGTCACTATGCCCGCGCGCGCGGTTCCACAGCGCAGTGCCTGTTTTGCCATAGATGCTCAGGAGGTTTTCCAGTGGCATCTGGCGCAGGTCGTAGATCGTATGGATGCCCATCTTGTTGAGAGACTCTTCCAGTTTTTCTCCTACGAATGGTATCTTGCCCACCGGCTTCGGATCGAGAAACTCTTGTTCCTTGCCTCGCTCTATCATCAGCTGGCCGTTTGGCTTCGCATCATTGGTCGCCATCTTGGCCAGCATCTTATTCACCGATAGTCCAAATGAGATAGGCAGCCCCGTCTCCCGTGTGATCTTCTGGCGCAGCTCCGTAGCCCACCTGTAGGCACCAAAGTATTTATCCATGCCTGTCAGGTCCACGTAAAACTCATCTATAGAGGCCTTCTCAAACAGTGGTGCCGCATCTGCTATGATCTGGGTGACGCGCCGCGAGTAGTCAGAGTAGGCAGCATAGTCTCCCGGCAGGAAGATGCCATGCGGGCATAGCTTATGCGCCTGCGCGCCCGGCATAGCTGAGTGCACTCCATACCGTCGCGCCTCATAGCTGCAGCTGCTCACCACGCCGCGCGCACCTACACCACCTACTATCACGGGCTTGCCTAGCAGCGAGGGATCTTTGATGCGCTCTACAGATACGAAGAACGAATCCAGGTCCATATGCATAATGGTACGCGGGTCAGACACAGATTAGTTATTGCCTTTAAAATTAGTATTTTGTTACTAAAAAATTTAGCTTTGCATAAAATACTGTGTCATGGATTTTATTCATACCAATATCAAGTTTCTGCGCAAGCAGAAAGGATGGACTCAGGAGCAGCTCGCTACGGAGCTCAATATCAAGCGCTCCCTGATAGGCAGCTACGAGGAGGGCCGCGCCAAGCCTAACTATGAGGTGCTGGCAGACATAGCCAGGACTTTCAAACATTCTATAGACAATCTCATCACGCGTGACCTGCGCCTGACGGAGAAGGTGCCGATCTTCTCTGCTGAGCAGATGGATGAGGCCAGCAAAAATCTGCGCGTGCTCGCTATCACGGTAGACAAAGAAGACCGCGAGAACATAGAGATGGTGCCCGTCAAGGCTGCTGCAGGCTATCTCAATGGCTATGGTGATCCGACCTTCCTCAAAGAGCTGAACCGCTTCCGCCTGCCGTTTCTCCCGGCGGGTACCTATCGCGCCTTTGAGATCAAAGGTGACTCCATGCTACCCATGCTGCCCGGCTCGATAGTAGTGGGAGAGTATGTAGACAACTGGCGCAATATCAAAGACGGCAATACCTATGTAGTCCTTTCAAAGAATGAAGGCATCGTGTACAAGCGCATCTTCAATCAGGTAGAAGAAAACGGTACGCTCGTGCTGCGCTCTGACAATACAGCCTACCCAGCCTACTCTATCAAAATAGATGAAGTCCTCGAGGTCTGGAAAGCCGTCCTGCACATCAGCCACATGAATAAAGGCAACGAGCTGTCCTATCAGAATATCCTCCACCTCATGCAGGAACTCAAGAAAGACGTAGACGAACTGAAAGGAAATTAATATCAGGCACCAACGAACCGGCTATTCAAAAAACAAACATTATTTGCGAGAGTAATTCGACTGAAAAAACATCAGCGTTATTTCTCGAAGCAATCTTCAACTTAAAAATTAGCACATGTGGACGGATGCTTTAGATCAAGCTCAACTTGTATTAAAGTCCCTCTCCTTCGGAGAGGGATTTAGGGAGAGGTCATGACACAGCAAAGCTACTTTGACACGCCCCTGGGCCCCGTGCTCATCACAGCAGATGAGCATCACATCCTGTCTGTACTCGTCATGGATAGCAGAGATCCCATAGAAGAAAGCGAGACAGATCCCATCCGCCGGTGCAAACAGCAACTGCAAGAATACTTTGACGGCCAAAGAAAAACTTTCGATCTGCCACTGGCACAAGAAGGCACGCCCTTCCAGCAGAAAGTCTGGCAGCAGCTCACCGCCATCCCTTTTGGTCAGACCATCACATATATGCAGCTCGCCAAAGCCCTGGGTGATCCCAAGTCTATACGTGCTGCCGGCACTGCCAATGGCAAGAATAAACTCTGGATCATCGTACCCTGCCACCGCGTAGTAGGCAGTGATGGCAAACTGGTAGGCTACGCCGGAGGTTTGCACCGCAAAAAATGGCTACTGGATCACGAGGCTAAAATGAGTGGTGCGCTGACATTAGGACTGTAACCGAAACTTTTGATGCTGGTTCTGGCGATTCCTCCACTGTCGCGCGATTGTATCGCGTGACCACCCTGTGCAGCGTTTGCAACGCGACTATGCGAAACACAACCCGGCAGAAGTACTAACAGAAAAAGGATGCCTGGCAGCATCCTTCTTTGAATATTATATCAGTAAGTTATTATTCGGACTTAGTGAATTTCCTGGTAGCGATCACCTTGCCACCATCAGAGATGCGGGCTATATACAGGCCGGCATCCAGATTAGACAAGTCTATATCCTTGTCACCGCGTACAGCTGTGCTGTACACACGGCTGCCCAGCAGGTTGTAGATGTCTATCTGGCCATTGTCCAGCACGCCTGGTATAGACAGGTGAGCTATATCGCGTACCGGGTTAGGATAGAGTTCTATTTTGCCTGCCTCCACAGAGGTGATACCGGTAGGGCATGTCACACTCTGATTCAGTCGTGCAGTATATGGGATGGTCAGGACGCTATTGGCGCTATCGGCAGCATTCCACAGGCGCAGGGTAGCGTGGCCGCTTCCGGCTGTGCAGTGACCGAGTATCTCCAGCTTCATGATGCCACTTTCGCCGGCATTCAGAGAGAAACCATGCACTACGCCCAGGTTCAGCACGTAGCAGAGGTTCTTATCACAAAAACCGGGATACTCCCATCCGGCTGGCCCTGTAGATTCTATCACGGTCCAGTTGACAGTCATGGTCGCATTGGTATTATTAGTGCAATTGCCTATGAGGTCATTCTCATTGCTGGCGCTGGTAGTACCCGCGTAGCTGACCGTATCGTGGTCAAAGGTCAGCCCCTGTGCATTCACGAGAGTGAGCGAGGCAAGCAGCACAAAAGCAAGCGTAAAGAGTTTCTTCATCGTTTGGTATTTAAAAAAAGAGGAGCAACCTTAGCGGGTTGCTCCTCTGTAAGGTGTAGCAAAACTACTCAAATTAATGAGCCACTACAAATCTTTTAACCGTTTTTTGGTTGTTGCTGGCTATCACTACATTATAGATACCTGCAGCGAGGTCACTCACATTAG
This sequence comes from uncultured Chitinophagaceae bacterium, assembly GCA_964537475.1. GTDB lineage: Bacteria > Bacteroidota > Bacteroidia > Chitinophagales > LD1 > UBA1941. Next base: position 236,709 of record CAZIBY010000006.1, read on the forward strand.
CATCCAGTTTGTAGATACCCTGGCCGAGGTCGCTGTTTGATACTACTTTCACAGTCTCACCCAGAGTATTGACGATAGTGATATCAAACTGTGCAGCTTCAGTCACACCGAGCTCGATGCTCAGTTGATCGTTAGCAGGTGTAGGGTATACACTCACAGTGCTCACGTTAGAGATATCGCGGATACCTACGTTTGTCTTCTCAGAGATGTTGATCTGGTCTATGAAGGCGTTGTCACCGTATGCTGATATCGCGTGGAAGCGTACCCATACGTTGTTTTGACCGGCATAAGTATCCATGCTGATGGTATCACCTACCCACTGGCTGGCAGAGGTAGGGCCAAAGCCCGGAGAGTTTCTTTGAGCTGCAGGCTCGGTAGCGAGTGCTGCACCTGCCTTGTTCCATACAGTATTCCATGTAGTACCGCAGTCTGTAGATACTTGTACATCTACTTCGTCATCGGTAGTATTGTCATACTGGCTGTAGGCATGCTTGAAGGTCATCTGTGCAGTGGTCAGGCCTGTGAAGTTTGCCTTCTCCAGGTAGTAGTCACCTGTCACACCCGGCTGGTCAAAGTAGAACCAGAAGTAGATACTCTGATAGTCGTCAGAGCCAAGGTAGGTTCTGTTAGGATATGAGCCCTGATATGCATTGTAGTACTCAGAGTAGTACCAGCTTGGATACCAGATGTCATCGCCTGATGTAGCCTCATAGTTCTGAGGATATACAGTGCTATCTGTGAAAGTCTGCATGATAGGTGCTGCATAAGATGCACCAAAGATCTGGTGCTGGGTCTTCACTGTATCAAAGATAGATACAGAGTAGTTGCTCAGGCCGTTAGGGTTGCTCAGTACGAAGGTGATGACAGGGTAGCCATTGCCTACCGGTACAGCTATCGGTCCGCCATCTATCACTACAGTGGCACCAGGTTGGATAGTCTGGCTGTACGTGAAGCTGTTCAGGCTGGTAGTACCGGCCAGTACGTTCACACCCAGAGAGTTGATCGCTACGTTGCCGGTGTTGATCACAGTCACGTATGCACCTATGGATGATGTAGCGGTATTAGTACAAGATATCTGAGGTACTGAGTCATGATCAGCTACCAGCTCTACCAGGTTGTTTGGTGTCACCAGCTGGCTGATACCAGACTGCTTGATGTCCTTGTTATTGTCATCCTGTACCCATGCTACGAAGCGCAGCTGAGCCTTAGAGCGTACATAGTTAGGGATCTTTACCGCAAAGCGGAAAGTATCTGTACGGCCTGCCAAGAGGGTATCTACCAGCTGTGAACCGCCGGCGCTAGGATACATACCCCTCACTACCTGGGCAAAGTGAGTTTCACCATTGGTGCCCGGAGCATTAGCATAGTCCAGAGAGTTTTCTACCATTGCCACACGGAACTTCAGGCTGTTTGCCGAGTTTGCGTGGAAGTTGTCTGTAGTATTCAGTACTGCTACTGCGTATACAGAGTCGTTATTGGCAGAGTAGGTGTGCGTCACAGTGATAGCGCATGGTGACAGCTGAGTGCGGCGCTGGGTAAAGCTCGGAGAGTATGGAGTAGAAGCAGCCAGTCCCGATGCAGTACCATATACATTGCTCATGTAGTGGATAGACGTAGTGTCAAACCAGAATGGAACGAAGTTCTGTACGCTGTTGTTACCGGTGGTAGGCCCCTGGATCGGAGAGTAGCCACCGCCGTCCTGCCAGCCAGATGGTGCGAAGTTCACACCATAGTATGTCATACGGGTATTGGTCACAGTCTTGTAAGCATTGTAGATAGGGCCTGCAGACGGTATCGGGCTCTGATATGCTATGTGGATCAGAGAGTCAGTGGTGTGCGTCTGGAGGTACTTGTCCAGATACGGGTTGATACCCGAGCACGGACCGCAGTTTTCGCCTGTGAATTCCTCAAAAAGGACTACACGCGGCGTAGACTGGGCACTCACAGTCAGCGAGGCAGAGAGAAGTGCGCCTGCAAAAAGCGCGTAAAGTTTTTTCATTGCCGTTGTTTTTGTATTTTTTAAGTAAAGAATAACGTGATGTGAATATCACAATATTTTTTAGAAACCAAGAATATTAACGATAGGAATTTGCATAGGCATAAAATGCCTTTCAAGTCATTGAAAATGAATACATTGAAAAACTGTTTGCCATTCAGGACAAACTACAGAAAACCTTGATTTTCAGGTGTTATTGCAGCACCTCGCGGAGCTTCTCCTCCAGCTGGTCGCCGCGCAGGTTTTTGGCTATGATCTTGCCCTCCTTGTCCAGCAGAAACTGCGCCGGTATGGAGTTGACACCGTAGGTGCGCGCCGCGGCAGACTGCCAGCCAGCCAGGTCGCTCACATGGTATGGCCATATCAGGCCGTCTTGCGCTATCGCGCCTTTCCACTTCTCGCCATCCTGATCCAGAGACACGCTATAGATGGTAAAGCCCTTGTCCTTAAACTTATTATATGCTGCCACTACATTCGGGTTTTCCCGCCTGCACGGGCCGCACCATGACGCCCAGAAGTCCAGCAGTACCACCTTGCCACGCAGGCTGCTCAGCTTCACCTCCTTGCCGCTCGGATCCTTGAATGCCAGCTCAGGTGCCTGCGCGCCGATAGCCGTCATAGCCTGAGACTGCTCCGCCAGCTGCTGCTGCTTCATCTGTGTCTCCATATTGGTCAGCTGGGTGCGCATCTCTTTGGCGTAGCTCGAGTTTGGCATTTCTTTCTCCAGGCGCTCTACTATGGCCTTATTCTCGGCAGGGTAGTGGTCCATACGCAGGAAGCTCGTATAGTACAGCGCCACGAGTACATCCTTGGTGGCAGCGGCTTTCTGCTTCATGGTGTTTTCCAGCTGCATGCCGGCGGCCTGTATAGCCGTAGCCATCTGCTGCAGGGTATCCATGCCGGCGCCCCTATTCTGCGCCATCTGAAACTCGTTATTCATCGCCTGCAGCTTCTGCTGCTGCTCGCTGATGGTCTTGATCGCCTCCTGAAATTCCGTATTGCTCTCAGTACCCTTGCTGAACTTCGCCCCTGTGCCTGGCGTATTGTAGTCCAGCTCTACCTTGTATGGCTTATTCTCCAGTAGCATCAGCCATGCATGCTGATTGTCTATGCGCAGGCGGTAGAAGCCCTTCTCTGCCGTACTCGACATATGAAAGTCACCGCCAGCAGCGATCTTAGCGCTATCTATCACCGTGATCTGGCTCAGGTTTAGCCGCTCCAGGTAGATCGTGCCGCTGCCGCCTTTCACAGCGCCATCTATGGTATATTTTGTGCCATCGCCCGCGCTATTGCACGAGGTCATGGCCACCAGTATCAGTATCACGAGAGATGTCAGTCTTTTCATTGTATTGTTTCTTGAGTGCCCCTGTCCGGAGCTATAGCTAAAGTACCTATTTTAAAATCTTTTTGCGTTTACCCATTTGGGGGCAGCCCCCGTATTCCTATGTGATCTATGTGTTCTATGTGGTTCAGAATGTATTTCCTCTGCGTCCCTGCACCTCTGCGGTTAAGCTGTATTTTCTATGTCCCTATGTTTCTATGTGGTTCAACCTGTATTCCTTCGCGTCTCTGCGTCTCTGCGGTTAAAACCTTTTTTGCGTTTCAGCGTTTTTGCGGTTAAACCTGTATTAAGAAGCCAGCAATTCCCCCATGATCTTATTCACCAGCTTAGGATCCGCCTTGCCCTGCGACCCCTTGATCACCTCACCCACAAAGAGCCCCATCAGACCCTTCTGGCCACCCTTATAGGCAGCCACCTTCTCCGGGTACTTAGCCAAAACAGCCACTGCCAGGTCCTTGATCATACCCTCATCACTGCTCTGCAGCAGATTGAGGCGCTCCAGCACCGCCAGCGGACTCTCCTGTGGATTAGCCACCAGCTCCGGCAGCACCCGCTGCGACGCCACGGCAAAGTTCGTCTTGCCCGCATCTATCAGCGCTATCAGGTCGGCTATCGTCTGTGGTTTCACGGTCAGCTCAGAGATCTCGAGGGCATTCTCATTCAGGTAAGACTTGATCGGGCCCAGCAGCCAGTTAGACGCCGCCTTGTAGTTCTTGGTCAGCGCCAGCAGGTCATTCAGATAGAAAGCCGTGTCCTTATCATCCGTGATCACGCGCGCGTCATACTCCGGCAGGCCATACGTAGTAGTATACTCCACTATCAGGTCACGGCTCAGCTTTGGCATCGCCGCGCGCACCGCGTCTACATACTCATCGGTCACGATCACTGGCGGCAGGTCCGGCTCGGGAAAGTACCTGTAGTCATGCGCCATCTCCTTGCTACGCTGCGAGAGGGTGATCCCCTTCAGCGCATCATAGCCGCGCGTCTCCTGGGCCAGCCGCTCGCCGCGCTCCATCAGCTCCACCTGGCGCTCAAATTCATATTCTATCGCCTTCTTCACATTGCGCATAGAGTTCATGTTCTTCACCTCCACGCGCGCGTTCAGCTTTGTATCACCCTTCAGGCGGATCGAGATATTCGCATCGCAGCGCATCGATCCCTCCTCCATATTGCCATCGCAGATATCCAGGTATCTTACCAACTTCCGCACCTCAGTCAGGTACTGGTAGGCCTCGTCACCGCTGCGTATGTCCGGGCGGCTCACTATCTCTATCAGCGGCACACCCGCACGGTTCAGGTCCACGAGGGTAAAGTACGGGTCCAGGTCATGCGTGCTCTTGCCCGCGTCCTCCTCCATGTGGATACGCTCCAGGCCCACCCGCTTCTTCTCGCCCGCCACCTCAAACTCTATATAGCCACCCTCACAGATCGGCGTCTTGTCCTGCGTGATCTGGTAGCCCTTCGGCAGGTCCGCATAGAAGTAGTTTTTCCTCGCAAACTGGTTCTCCCGCCTGATCGTGCAGCCCGTAGCCAGGCCTATCTTCACGGCATACTCTATCGCTTTGCGGTTCACCCGTGGCAAGGTGCCCGGATGCCCCAGCGAGATCGGGCTCACCTGCGTATTGGGTGCCGCGCCAAAGGCCGCAGAGTCCCCGCAATACATCTTACTCAGGGTACTGAGCTGCGCATGCACCTCCAGCCCCACTATCACCTCATATTTATCTGAAACAGCTGACATAATGGTCTATAGACTAAGCCGTCAAAGTAAAGCAATTTCCAGCGGCTACCAAACCGCTGTATGTACCAAGGAAAAAGTCCACTCGTCCGCGTCGCGAAACATCGGGAGTAACGTGGCTGCCGTTACCTTCGCGTCTTAAACGCTAGTATTGGGAACCCTCGTTTTAGACGAGGACTAGAAGAGGAGCATGATGACCTTTCGTTATAGACGAGTAGTATGTTAAATTCAATTATTAAGATGGACTGAACAGATGATTATACTATAGTCTTCTATCTATCGAGTACTTGGCTGAATCGCTTTCAATAGATATTAACTCCGGAGTCCATGTAAAACGGATCGAACTAAGTTGTGAAGTGTCAAACTCATTGATGGCTTTGAGTGGAGGTTTGATATAATGCTCTATAAAATGAGACATAATATTTCCAGCTTTTTCTTCAAGATGATGCCAAGCATTGTCGCCAATATAAACTAATCCACCATTTTCATTAAACACCTGAGCTAATTCTGTAAGTCTAGAGGAAGGTGTTGGGTCTAATACAATCAGTACAGGAGTAATACCTGCGGCCTTGCATTCTTTTGGAAAGGAGAGTTCTTCTCCAAATCTGCCTTGACCGCTTGCTGCTATAGTTACACGTATTTTAAACTCATATGCAAGGTTTTCGCCGCCAATATAGCAATCGATTTGTCTACCAGTTGTTTTAGGGTTACCGGATTCATCCAATCGCTTTACGGGAGAGTTTGTAGATCCAACAGCCTCACCTCCCAAACTACTTGCCAGAATTGGTTCAAATAAGTAACCTGTTTCCTGCCCGGATCTATTGTCAATATCAAAGATCCATTTTCTCCAAATTAACCAACTATTCAATAAATGATTGTCGCAAATCCCGTATTCTAATAATCCTCTCGGGCCTACTTGATCCATTGTTGGCTTCGGTTGATGATGAAGAATTTTTTGGAATTTTAATCTTCTTTTATGTATTGAACATAGATTTAAAAAGTATAAGCCAAAATCAGAATTTATATCAATGGCCTTTGCTAGGCATTCTTGTAATTCTTGAAGAGTTGGCACATTGTTATGGGATGAAAACCATTCCAAAGGGATTTGATAATACTCTTTGCTTGGTGCAGAAATTTGAGGATTATTTAATCCGATTTGGTTGTAGCTCCAATCCAAGTCATCACAGGTCTTTATAAAAATTGAGTATAACTCTGACTCTCCTAAAGTTACCGTTGGGAATCCAGTATCTAGTAGTCGGGATTTACTAAAAAGGTTTTTAACGGTCGAGTTAATTGGCATTTTCAAAAATTACTAGTTGCGAATTTGATTGAGATTTAAGGTGAGATAACAATAATTCTGTTTTTTGTAAAGCCGGACTTAATCCTTCTGATTTGGTCAGTGTAAAATCTAATAAACTACCCATACCTTTAATTTCTGTGTTTTCAAACCCTAAACCCCTAATATGTTTTGCAAATATATTCGCTAGTAGTGGCGGAATGGCATTGCCAATCTGTTGGATTTTTTCAGCGGTACTACCTATGAATAAAAAGTCATCTGGAAAAGTTTGTATGCGAGCGCACTCTCTAATAGTTAAAGATCGATGTTGGGTAGGATGAATAAATTCACGAATAGCGGCTCCTGTTATAGTTAAGCAGGGTTCATCCAGTTTTAGCCGCTTCAAGCCAGAGGGAGCACCGCCACGTTTTTCACTAGGGGTGCCATCTTTTACTCTTCTCGCGGCTCTTTTTTTAAAGGAAGGATGCTGTAAATGCTCGGGCAAATCTTTCATCGTTTGTCCTGGCTGTAGTTTACTTATCCTCTCTAACTGTAGTTTATCGACTTTTTGTTCAATATGATCTGCAACAAGATTATTAGAACTTTTTAAGAAGCCTGCCCAACTATTTTCAAAAGGAATACCATAAGCAACTGCCTCTCCTGATCGCGAAGGAGCCGGTAATCCATATAATGCGTGTTCAATAGTAACAGATGATTTTCTAAAAATTTTTCCGTGAGAATAAACTTGCGGTTTTGGAAATAGAAATTTTATTCCTAATCGATTACCAATAATTATGACTCTTTTTCTTCGTTGAGGAATCCCATATTCTTGAGAATAAACTTTTTCTAATCTAATAGAATATCCAAGCTGGATAAATGCATTAACAGTCTCTTTAATATACTGACCTCCATTAGATGTTAATAATCCTTCGACATTTTCCATAAGAAACCATTTTGGCTGAATGGTTTCCAAAGCTCTTATATATTGCTTCAGTAAATGGTTTCTTGGATCATCCCAAAATCTTGGTCCGGCCGTGCTAAAGCCTTGGCATGGAGGTCCGCCGATCAAAATGTCTAACTCTCCTTCCTTTAAATCTAAGTCAGAAAGAAGTTCTTTAAAGTTGATATCGCTAATATTCTTGCACTCAACCCTTGTATCCGGAAAATTGGCTTTGTAAGACTTAACAGCAGATTTGTCAAAATCAGTAGCATAAAGTATACTGTAGCCGGCCTGCTTGAATCCTAATGAACACCCTCCTGCACCGGCAAAAAGGCTTATAGCTTTGGGCTGCATTTTTCCTCTCATTTTTATCACTCTATACAAAGATAAGAAACACCTCTTAAATGAGGCAAGAATGCAGTATGGGGCTGTTAGCCGAGTTCAGTCAGAGGACAAGCTGCCACCAATGGCGCAAGAATGCAGGGGGGGTGTGTGTGGTGTTCTTGTACCGCCCCTACATCACCTTCTTCATCTGCGTATAGATGAAGCTCGCCGCATAGCGCGGCGCCAGCCGGTACAGCAGGTCCAGAAACCCCGCCCTTCCGGAGTTGCACTCCGGAAGCCGCTATTATAGGCACTTGCAGTGCCGCAAGCTATACCTCGTCGCTGTTCCCAGTATAGCGCAGCGCAACTTGGAACTCGGAATAACTTCAAGTCGCAGCTATCCGTAGTCCAATAAAATAATGCTGTTCGTAGTCCGAAGCAGGGCAGCGGGTTGGCGACTACGAACCTTCCCGCATACTGCCCTCGCGCAGCCCATATGGGCAGCCTGTAGCCATCCGGGTCACACTCCAGATTCCTCTCCGCCGCGGCGGATCTGAATGACGACAAGCGGTACAGAGTTTTGCATTTTCGCGTTTTTGCGAGCCATACTGTATTGAGGATATCCTACTGGCGCGGAACTTAGTTCCGTGTCGAAGCTAGGCCCTGCCACTATGGTGCAAGAATGCATCGTGGCCTGTGTATGGTGTTCTTGTGCAGCCCTACATCACCTTCTTCATCTGCGTATAGATGAAGCTCGCCGCATAGCGCGGTGCCAGCCGGTACAGCAGGTCCAGAAACTTCGCATCGCGCCCTATCAGCACCCTGTAGCGGTCTGCCTCCATCGCCGCCAGGATCTGGTCTGCCGCTTCAGCAGCGGTGGTCAGGCGCATGCCGCTGCTCTCTGCCGTCAGGCCCTCCTTCATCTTGGCGCCGCTATGGGCCGCTATGTCCGTGGCCATCGCACCGGGCAGCACCAGCGTGACGCGTACCGGCGTGCCCTGCAGCTCGCTGTGCAGCGCCTCGGTCATGAGCTTCACCGCCGCCTTGCTCGCCCCGTAGATACCCTGCCCCGGCACCGGCAGGAAGCCGCCCATGCTCGATACATTCACCACGTGCGCTTCGGGCCGCTGTAGCAGCAGGGGCAGCAGCGCCTTGGTCATATAGAGCGTACCGGAGAAATTGACCGCCATGACCCGCTCTATGGTAGCATAGTCCAGTGCAGCTATGTGTACGAAGGGCTGTATGATGCCCGCATTATTGATCACCGCATCTACCTGGCCGTGTGCCGCCACTACCACCGCCGGCAGCGCCTCTACGGCAGCGCGGTCTGTGATATCCAGCACATGCGTGGTCAGCGCACCGCCGGCCGCCGCCAGCCGCACCAGCTCCTCCAGCGCCGCCGCGCTGCGGTCTACCGCCGCCACCCGCGCGCCGCGCCTCAGCAGCGCCAGCACCAGCGCCCGCCCCACACCGGCACCTCCGCCCGTCACCACCACCGTCTTACCGCTTACCTGCATGACTCCTGTTTTATCCCCGCAAGGTACCACATCTCCCACCTCAAAAACGCTGATTTACATCAACAGGGGATAAGGAATAGTGAACAATGAATAGAGAATAATGAATAGTGAATAATAGAAATGCCAACGACACTAAATACATCGCGTGTCGCACCCGCTCAATAAGAGTCCCATTGTTGAAATTCCCCCCTGCCTACCGTCAGGCAGGCTTTAGAAAGGTCGCAGATCCCGTACCGCAAGGTCGGGAAGGACAAAGGGGGATTTGACACACAATCCAATAAAGCATGTCACTACTCACAAAACGCGCAACTTGTATTAAGTCCCCTTCGGGGATTTAGGGGCCGGCTGTTCCTCCTGCATTCCTTAAGCCCTTTGCGCCTGCCTTTGCCGGCAGGCAGGCCTTTGCGAGAAACCACTCTCCCCCAAAAGCCGCTAAAACTCCGCCCGCACGAAATACCCATCCTCAAACAGCACCGCCGGCAGGTAGGATGGCGGCTTGCCATCAAAGAACGCGATAGGCGGTATCAGCGCCTTGTCAGGGTGCAGCTTATTGTAGCGCGTCAGCTTCTCAAAGGTGACAGACTGCGCCTTGGTAGGCTTCTGCACCGGCTTTTCGGAGAGTGCCGTAGCCTTCTCCGGTGCCACCTCCGGCGCACTCGCTGCAGCCGCGGGCTGCTCCACCACCACCGCCTCCGGCTCAGGGTCCGGCAGCGCATCCCAGCCCGCCAGCTCTATCATATCCGGCTGCGGCGTCACCACCGTGGCCTCCCTGTTCCACCCATAGTGATGCTTCAGCATAAACGTGGCAAAGTGCACCGGCATCTTGCCCGTGATCGCCTTATCTACGATCCGCGCCTCAAAGCGCTGCTGTATCACCTTCATGAGCGAGGTCACAGCATAGTGGCCCCGCCACTTGCGCCGCCAGTAGGCCCACACATCATCATACACCTGCGCCAGGGAGAGCGCATGCCCCAGGTACTGGCAGTCCGGGCTGTACGAGTATTGTTCGATCGTTTTGAGCGTCTCCAGTGTCCGCTCCAGCGTCCACTTCACCGCATTCTGGTTTCCATCAGGAGCCATAGGTTCATTATTATTTATTGAGAGAAAATAGAGACAAGAAGCAAGAGCCAAGATATAAGAGGCAAGCACCAAGACCCCAAAACAAAAGCAAGAATTGCTGCCATTCCCCCTTTAAAAAGGGGGACTAAGGGGGATTTGACACACGAGCTAAAAAATCTCCCTCCTATGACAAAAAACGGAAACACTCTTCTGCATTTCCCTGATCCCTTTGCGCCTTTGCGAGAAATAGCAGAACCACATAAAGACGAACACAATAATAAGCAAAATACGCCAATAAAGCAATTTACACCCTCACAAAACCTATCCACAAAAATGAGGACAATTCCCACTCCAAAAACTTGCAAAACTCAACCCCCACCGACCCACACAAACACAACAAAATACGTATGCAGCCAGCACACATATCACCCCTCCTCCAGTCGAAAAACAACTATGAAAACAGCATCTCCAGCACCTCCGGCGAACGCAACCCGGTGAATCCATCCAGGTGCATATTATAGTAGCGCAGCAGCGTATGCATCAGCTCCTGGCGCTGACCGCGGTACAGCTTGAGGTCAGGCGTCTCTAGCATACTAGTGGTGGACAGCACGCTGATCCATCTGCTCACCTCGCGCCCCAGCACTAGTCCGCTCACACTCTCACGCCCTGTATACCCACCCTCCTGCATATCAAAGAAAGGGGCCTCCTCCGTCCACACCCCATGCGGCGGGAAGCCCAGGTACACCGCATAGTACACCAGAAACTGTAAGTGGTAGTCATGGTTCACAGGCTGCATCTCATCCAGATGCACGAAGCAGTCATACACAAAGTGGAACATCTCCTCATTGGCATCATGCTCCTTCAGAGACTTACTCACCACCTCCAATATAAACAGGGCGATAGACGTCTTCACTGTATCAAAGGGCAGAGACCTGTACATATATGCCCTGCGATACTCCTTGATACGCTGCAGGTTCTTATTGTCTCTGTGAGTGATGTCCAGATCGAGTAGCGTGAGTGGCTGCATCATGGCTGCCTTGGCAGTAGAGCGGCTGCTGCGCACACCATTCACGATATAACTCACCAGCCCGAGGCGCTCTGTATACATCCGCACTATGACAGATGTCTCAGAGTACTTCACAGTATGGAGTACTATCCCTTTGGTCTTGATGTCCATGCTCTTACCGGTGCAATATTACCGTGCAAATAGGGCAGCCTTTGCTATCTTCATCGCGCTGCGGCCATGCAGTAAAAATGCAAAGACTTCTTCAAATACGCCCTATCATATGGATGACACTGGTGCTGGTCATAGCGTACTGGCAGGCCGCCCTGTGCCGCTATACCATGGACTGGGACATGACCAATCAGGCCTTTGTCTGGCATAGGTATATCAGTGAGTGCTTTCATAGTGGTATCATACCCCTTTGGGCACCCTATAGCAAGCTAGGCTACCCCTTCTACGCAGATCCCCAGAGCGGCTTGTTCTATCCTGTGGTCTGGCTCCTGGCAGTCGTCGGTCACTACTCTCTATACAGCAATAACTTTGAGTTCTTCATCCATATAGTACTCGCCGCCTGGGGCATGCGGTACCTGCTGCAGACCCTCCATGTGAGCAAGGGTGCGGCTGCCGTCTTTGCTCTGGTGTATGCTATGTCCGGGCCTGCTACGGGTCATGCGTCCCATTCTACCCTGACAGCGAGCCTGTGCTGGTTGCCGTGGCTATTGGCCAGCTATATCCGGATGATAGAGCATCAGCGCTTACGCGATGTGCTGCTTACCGCGCTGTTTCTCGTGCTGCAGCTCACAGGGGGCTATGCAGGTATCACGATCATCCTGATATATGTGATGGCCGGTCTTTTCATTTACTACATGCTGGTACGTGACGGCCGGTCATCGCCGGGGGCAGTAGCCAAGGCGCACGTATGGCTTGTCATAGTAGTGCTGCTCGTCTCGGTGAGCTATCTCTATGCAGTAGCGCAGGGGCAGCCATATATAGACAGGGGAGAGGGGGTGACCAGGATCACTGCCGGTAATGTACCATTCAGTCCCAGGTGCCTGATCACCATTTTTTATCCTCAGCTCGTCGGTGCGCAGGAGATGGCCTTTGGTACAGACATCACGATGCAAAGCCTCTATATCGGCATCCTTCCGCTAGTGCTCATTGCTACCTTACTGCTAGGGCGGCAGCGCCGATCTGCATATGTCATAGCTTTGGCATCCGGTATCTTGCTACTGGCAGCCATGGGCGATCATACGCCTCTCCGTGGCTGGCTATACGACTATCTGCCGCTTATGAAGCTTTTCAGGCATGCAGGCATATTCCGGTTGTTTGTTTGCATCGGCTGGATCATACTGGCGGCGCGTGGATTTGATGCGCTGGATGGCCTGCACGGCTACAAAGCACGTGCTATATACCGACTACTTATCGTAGTAATGCTGCTCTTAGCCACTGCCCTCTGGATAGCATCCCACTATATCCTCCGGTCTCAGTCTACGATACAAGTGATCGCAGCGCATAGCCTTCCTATTGTATTGTATGCTTTGGCGGCGCTACTGATCATCGCTGTGCCGGGGCTGAAGGCTGAGTACAGACGGGCTTTACTGGCTCTCCTCACAGTAGTGGATATGGGCATAGGAGTCCAATGGGCTATGCACAAAACTATAGTTTCGGAATGCAGGATAAGTCAGATGCAGCAAAATGTGAATTCTTACCCAAGTGGATTCCCCCTGCCGTCCAATGTTCCTATAACTTCCTATAATCAATGGAACGATGCGAAGATCGCACCACCTATCTGGCAAAATGCCGGATTTATCAGGAAGCAACTTTCATTTGAAGGGAACAATAGCTTCAATCTAAGGAACTATAACCTGATCTACGCCAGAGAGGACTTCTATGCAAAATATAGCAAGCAAAATCTCATCTCTGCCGATAGCAATACAGAAATACAGATCACAGGTTTTGGCCCTGATCGCATTGGTTTTACAGTGAGGGGCGACCACCATCAGGAGGTGAGGTTAGGTCAGGTATATTTCCCGGGCTGGAGTGCCACGGTAGATGGCAGTGCAGTAGCTGTGACTGAAAGCGCCGATCACTTCATCGCATGTCATATCGCCGACGGTCAGCATCAGGTGGTCATGTCCTTTGCCCCAGCCGGCGCACGCTACGCTTTTATCTTCGGCGTATTCTCGTTCTTTGTATTGATTACTGCTGTATGCATTACAGCCTGGCGAAGGCCTAGTTGATCACCACTACCTTACCTACATTGTGTTCTTTGCCGAGGTCTGTGGCTGCATAGACAAAGTACACACCGGTATGCACGCGATTACCATTATATCCTTTGCCGTCCCAGATCATTTGACCACCATTGGCCCGGCCCTGGTAGACGAGTATACCTCCTGCATCGAGTATCTTGACATACGCATTATCTACCAGGCCTTTGATAGCGATCGGGCCGGTATAGTCAGGTCGTACAGGGTTAGGATACACGAGGGCTTTCCCTTTCGTTTCGTCACCCAGTATGGCATCACCCTGATAGCTGACCAGGCCGAGCTCAGTACCTATGAATACTTCGCCACTCTTTTCGCAGACATTTATGCTGGTGATATTATTAGATGGCAGAGGGCTATTGTCAGCGGTGAAATGCAGCAGCTGCTTTGTACCGTCTTCGCTGATCAGCCATACGCCATTTGTGCTGCCTATCCACTTGCGATCGGCGCCATCTACTGCTATAGCCTGCACTATTTCTGTAGAAAACAAATAGCCGATAAAGCCGCCCTGATCTACTTTGATACGGGTAGCATCACAGCCATAGCTGGATGTGGCACTACCTGCACAATAGAAAGTACCGATACCCACATCTGTGCCGACCCAGAGATCGCCGTTCTTGTCTTTGGCTATAGTCCATATGTTGGTATTGGGCAGGCCTCCGGAGCCCGTAGCATTGGTCATGTATGCATATGTATCATCAGACGCATCCAGTATTTTATTGCCGGGATTATAGACTATCATATTGTTGCCCCGGCCGCCTATCCATATCTGGCCATAGTCATCGGCCAGGAGCTGGCGCGCCGTGGTGAGGTCATTGGGTACAAAAAAGTTTCCCCATTTGCCGTCATGTGTGAGTACTACGAGAGATCGTGGAGCACCCGTATTGCTCATCCAGAGGTTTCCATTGCCATCTACGCATAGCGCGCTCACTTTGACCACGCTAGTATCGCCCGGCTGCTGCTGCAGCATGCCGTCGCTATTGGTATTGTCATATTCCGTCACTGCACCGGTCTTCCTATCCAGCTCTACCACACCACCACGCAGAGAGGCGTAGTAGACCTTGTTTGTCACTTCATTGACGGCTACATCTACCAGATCGTAGGCTCTGGGTAGTTGTGCATAGGCGTCGATGTTATAGCTTTTCCAGTTATAGTGGTCATAGATCACAGGTCCGGTCCGGTCATAGTTATAAGTGAGATAGTTAGGGTTAGTACCGCCAGCGGCCATAAAGAGTGTATTGTCACTGGCAGAGGCCAGGCGAAATACGCCTGATCCCGGGGGGCCTGATAGGCTGATGTGCTCTATAAAGGTTGTATCCTGATACCGGATCAGGCTGCCCCAGGAGTCTGCTATATAGTTATCCGATCCTGATTGTATCAGTTGGTTAGGTCGGGGGGTATTGACAAAATGCACTTCGTCTATGGTGCCATCTGATTTGATGCGCAGTGCTTTGGAGGAGTAGCTATTGTCCCATAGGAATGCGTACAGATAGCCTCCGGCAGAAGAGAAAGAGTGGTATGAGAAGCCTGCATCATACCGGACAGAAGCAAAGGTGCTACCTGTGAGCAGATAGAGGCTATCAGCTACTACTGCGTAAAACCTCCCGCTGAGCTGCCCTACCAGTGTAGCCGGCCCGGCCGGCAGGCCATTCGCAGACCCGTAAACTGTCCAGTTATTAAAGTTCTGTAGATTGTTGGAAGACAGGGGTGCTGATTTGACGCCCTGGTCAGTAGCCGCAAAAAGTGTCGTACCATCAGAGGCTATGCTGAATACTTTTACTGATTGACCGGTATCACCTATGATGTAGTTTTCCTTTATCTCTTTTTTGTCCAGGTCCAGTACAGAGATACCCAGGTCAGTAGCCAGATAGGCATATTCTCCGATTATTTGTACATCGTTGATGCTCTTTGAGCTGCCTACAGTCGTATTTTTGATGTCGGGTATATTGTAGAGGTCAGTACCATTGACCAGGAGGTCCAGATTGCTGGTACTATAGGTGATCACCAGCGTATTTTTGCCCGCATGATAGGCCAGGTGTGTGGGGCTTGCGTCACTGAGGCCTGTAGTTTTGGTGATAGGTGTCGTGCTGCCATCGGCCTTCTCTATGTAAAACAATGAATACGGCGTGGCACAATAGATCCGGTCATCACTCTGTACTACTTGTATAGCGCTATTGTAGGGGGGAAAGCTCTCCCAGGTGCCCAGGGGGCGCTGCTGCGCCACAAGGACCGTACCTGCTACCAGTGACAAACAAAAACTCAAAAAGGTCTTCTTCATGTGTCTAAAGTATCTAAAAATCCCGTCTCTAACGGCGAATGCCGCCCGATAGTATATATCGCGTTATAATATTGGCTCACACAGCACTATGATGGTACTCCCGGCCCGCTGTACCCCGCAAGATAGCAGGTACAGGTACGGGATTTTTGCCTATTTTTGCCGCCCATAATAGGCGGTCAGCCCAGGTGGGCTGACTGTTTTATTCATATCACAGACCAGACATATTTATTTCAAAATGAAACCCAAAAACACTGACAGCCCCGGCTATCCTGAGTACTCCCAGCTCCACCTCCCGTCTATGGAGAAGGATATTCAGCTGTTTTGGGAGCATGAGAAGATATTTGAAAAGAGCGTGACCTCCCGCCCGGAAGACAAGCGGTTCATCTTCTACGAAGGCCCACCCTCTGCCAATGGCAAACCCGGCATCCACCACGTGATGGGCCGTACGATCAAGGATCTCTTCTGCCGCTTCAAGACCCTGCAGGGCTACCGCGTAGAGCGCAAGGCCGGCTGGGATACACACGGCCTGCCCATAGAGCTGAATGTAGAGAAAGAACTCGGCATCACCAAGAAGGACATCGGTACCAAGATATCAGTGGCAGAATACAATAAGCACTGCCGCGCAGATGTGCTGAAGTACACTGACATCTGGCAGGACCTCACCGCCAAGATGGGCTACTGGGTGGATATGGAGCATCCATATGTGACCTGCGACGATACCTACATCGAGTCACTCTGGGCACTGCTCAAAATACTCTATGAGAAAGGCCTCTTGTACAAGGGCTTTACCATACAGCCATACTCGCCGGCAGCGGGCACAGGCCTCAGTGCAGCGGAGCTGAACCAGCCCGGCTGCTACCGTGATGTGAAAGATATCACAGCGATAGGTATGTGGAAGGTTGTAAAGGATGACAAGTCAGCCGCACTTTTTGACAGCGCAGAGGAAGATGTCCGCATTCTCGCATGGACTACTACGCCATGGACGCTCCCGTCCAACGTAGCTCTCGCAGTAGGCCCCGGTGTGAAATATGTCAAGGTCAAGACGGTCAATTTCTACAGTAAGCAAGAGGTGAGTGTGATACTCGCTGCCGATCTGGTAGAAAAGGTTTTTGCATGGAATAACCTCGAGATACGCGACCGCAAAGATATAGGCACAGGCAATGACCTTGTAGGTGTGAAATATGAGCAGCTCTTCCCATTCTCTCAGCCTAAGGGAGATGCCTTCCGAGTGATAGCGGGAGACTTTGTGACCACTACTGATGGTACGGGTGTGGTACACATCTCACCTGTACACGGTGCAGATGACATGCGTGTAGCCAAGCAGAATGGCATCGTGACCGACTTCCTGCTGGTAAATGAACAAGGCCGTTTCACAGATAGTGTGGGTGAGTTCTCCGGTGAGTTTGTAAAGGAGGGTTACCTATCTGAAGAGGAAAAGGCCATCGATGCTCAGAAGCAGCGCCGCGATACTTATCTCAATGTAGACATACGCCTCGTAGATAAACTGAAGAAAGACAACAAGCTTTTCAAATCAGAAAAGTACGAGCACACCTACCCACACTGCTGGCGTACTGACAAGCCGGTGATCTACTATCCGCTCGATAGCTGGTTTATCAAGACCACTGCTATCAAGGACCGCCTGATAGAGCTGAACAAGACGATCAACTGGAAGCCTGCCTACACGGGCGAGGGACGCTTCGGCCAGTGGCTGGAGAATCTCGTGGACTGGAATCTCTCCCGCTCGCGCTACTGGGGTACCCCGCTGCCTATCTGGCGTACCCGTGATGGCAAGGAGGAGAAGTGCATCGGCTCGATAGAGGAGCTCAAGAAAGAAGTAGAAAAGGCGATAGCTGCTGGGATCAAATCTCCAGATGGCAAAGACCAAAATACAGACCTCACTGACCTGCACAAACCTCACGTAGATGAGATGGTGCTGGTGTCAGCGAGCGGCCAACCTATGTATCGTGAATCTGACCTGATAGATGTTTGGTTTGACTCGGGTGCTATGCCGTATGCACAGTGGCACTGGCCATTCGGCCCCCTGACCCCCAAAGGGGGAACCGACCCCGAGACCGATGAAGCAAATGCAGCCATGAGATGGCAAACTGCTAATCCACATTCGTATAAAATACTGAAGGATCATGCTGCATCAAACAGAAATCAGCCTACAGAAGCCGAGGAGATACTTTGGACGCAGCTTAGTGGTAAAAAACTTGGTGGCTACAAATTCAGAAGGCAACATGTAATACAGGAATCTATAGTCGATTTTGTATGTATTGGTAAGAAGCTTGTAATAGAAGTAGATGGTGGCTATCACAATCAGCCCGATCAAATAGAATTCGACAAAGCCAGGACAGATCTTTTAAATAATCTTGGGTATAAAGTTATCCGCTTTACCAATCAGGAAGTGATTGGAGGAATAGATGGTGTTTTAAATGCTATTTCATTAGAACTTGCCCAAAGGCCGACTTTACCTAAAGTGGGCGCATCTGAAGCCCCCTTTGGGGGTGTAGGGGCCGGTGGTTTCCCTGCTGACTTCATAGCAGAGGGTGTGGATCAAACGCGTGGGTGGTTCTTTACGCTCCACGTACTCGGTGTCGCGCTCTTTGACTCCGTAGCATATAAAAACGTCGTATCAAATGGTCTGCTCCTGGACAAGAATGGCGTGAAGATGAGCAAGCGCCTCGGCAATATCGTAGAGCCGTTTGAGACCATAGAGAAATACAGCGCCGATGCGACGCGCTGGTACATGATACGCAATAGCGACCCGTGGGACAACCTGAAGTTTGACCTCAAGGGGATAGAAGAAGTGACACGTTCGCACTTCGGTACGCTGTACAATACCTATGGCTTCTTTGCGCTGTATGCGAATATCGATGGATTTAAAGTAGACCGTGCCAACCTCGTACCGATGGCCGAGCGCACAGAGCTGGATCGCTGGATCATATCAAAGCTGCAATCACTCGTAAAGGAAGTGACGGGCTACTATGAAGACTACGAGCCTACACGTGCCGCACGTGCTATAGAGGCATTCGTAGACGCACACCTGTCTAACTGGTATGTGCGCCTCTCACGCCGCCGCTTCTGGAAGGGAGATATGAGTCGTGACAAGCAGGCTGCCTATGAAACGCTGCACGAGTGCCTTTATACAGTGGCCCAGCTCATGAGTCCTGTTTCGCCATTTTTCAGTGACTGGCTGTATAGGAACCTCTCCCAACCCTCTCCAAAGGAGAGGGCTAACAGCCAAACCGATGAAGCTGAATCAGTCCATTTGACGTTACTGGCAAAGACAGATGAATCTTTGGTAGATAAGGATCTCGAGGAGCGCATGGAGCTGGCGCAGCGATTCACCTCACTGATACTATCGCTCCGCAAGAAGGTACTCATAAAGGTACGTCAACCGCTGAGCAAGGTACTGATACCGGTGCTCGACCTCAAGATGAAGACCCAACTGGAGAAAGTAGAAAGCTACATCCTGAGCGAGGTGAACGTAAAGGAAATACAGTATGTGACAGACACTGCTGGCATCGTAAAGAAGAAAGCAAAACCAAACTTCAAATCTCTCGGTAAGAAGGCCGGTGCGAAGATGAAGCTCGTACAGGAAGCCATCGTAGCTTTCACGCAAGATGACATAGCGAAGTTTGATAAAGATAAAGCCTATCAGCTCACGCTGGATGGCCAGACCTTTGACCTCACAGCAGAGGACATCGAGATCATCTCTGAAGATATACCGGGCTGGCTGGTAGCCAATGATGGTCCGCTGACCGTGGCACTGGATGTCAATATCACAGACGACCTGCGCAATGAAGGCGTAGCCCGCGAGTTTGTAAACAAGGTGCAAAACCTGAGAAAGGACAAGGACTTTCAGGTACTGGACCGCATCCGCGTAGCTGTAGTAAAGGAGGCAACTCTGGAGGCTGCGCTGCACCAATATCACGACTATATAGCCAATGAAATATTGGCCAATAAGATCGAGTTGGTGGATACGCTGACTGATTTTGATGAAATAGAATTCAATGACTCTACGCTGAAGGTAAGCGTGCAACTCAACTAATAATGAATAAGACCACAAGAAACGCCATTATCATCGTTTTCCTTATCGTGTTCCTGGATCAGCTGATCAAACTGGTGATCAAGACGCACATGATAGAAGGGGAGGAGATACTCGTAGCAGGCCGCTGGTTTCGGATACACTTTGTAGAAAATTCAGGAATGGCATTCAGCATGGAGCTGCCCTCTCAGTATGGTAAGTTATTGCTGTCACTTTTCCGCCTCGTAGCCATCGGCTTTATCATCTATATGCTGCGCAGCCTGGTCAAAGACAAATACCATCCGGGCCTGGTATATAGTGGCGCTATGATACTGGCTGGTGCTATTGGCAATATGGTAGACAGTGCTTTTTATGGGTTGATCTTTACAGATAGTGTGGGTCGTGTGGCTGAGCTGTTTCCCAAGGGTGGTGGCTATGCGGGCTTCCTGCGCGGCAATGTGGTGGATATGCTATGGTTTCCCGTGGTACACGGCGTATTCCCTGATTGGTTTCCGATCTGGAAGGGAGAATTTTATGAGTTTTTCCGCCCGATATTCAATATAGCTGACGCGGCGATCACGATAGGCGTGGCTATCATCATTATTTTCCATCGCACGTTTTTCCAGCACCCTGTATCTGATAGTGCTGCAGGTGACAGTGACCAGACTGCAGAGCTCATGCCTGATGTGACAGGGCCGGATGCAGAGGGCCATATCTCGGCAGTGACCGAGTGATCTGGAAACCCCGGATCAGATACCCACGAATCCTCTCACAAAATCGGCCATCTTGGCGTTGTGCGCCTGGTCGGCCATAAACTTATTGATGTCCACTACCTGATAGTCTTTGGGTACATCAAATACTTTAGTATCGGGCTCCATCTTGATCGGGTTCATAGCGAGTGTGCTGATTTTAGATGTCTTTCGATTGGTCACTTTGCCCTTGAGTATGGCATTATTGCCATCCTCAGCAGAGTTCCAGAAACCGGCTAGCCTCAGCACTGGTATGAGGCGCTGCATATTGATCTTCAGGTCGGAGGTTTTGATCTCATAGGATAAACTGTCAGAGATAGCTTTTTTGACGGCAGCAGTCTGCTCTCCTATTTTTTCTGTAACCCCCGTAGTGTGGTAGGCCTGGCTATCGTGCACTTTAAAGCCCGGCAGGTAGTTGTTCTTTTCATATAGTGGCAGCACCTTGTCTATATCAAAGATCACTGCGGTCTTATTGCCCTGGTCATTGAGGCAGGTGAGGCTATGATTAGTGATATCGAGGATATAAGCGCTGTATTTGGCCCCTCCGGATACTTTTCGGATGTAGTACTTATTGCCTTTGATAAGTACATCCGCGTTGTTCTGTCGGCCGTTTTCATCTTTGTATTCCGTACGCAGAGCACCGGAAAAATCCTGTGCAAACGCGACAGAGAGCGCAAACATGAGCGGGAGCAATGCAAAAAGCTTCTTCATATGAATGGTAAATATTTTGCGAAGATAAGGAAAGCGATGAGTGCGGCAGCTACAGCGGTGATGAGCACGGCTCCTGCGGCTATATCTTTTATTTTGCCGGCCAGGTGGTGATGGCCGGGTGAGATAAAGTTGACCAGGTCCTCTATGGCAGAGTTAAAAAGCTCTGCGCAAAGCACCATGCCAAAGCACAATATGATCCAGCACCACTCTTGCACAGGGATGTGCCAGTACCAGCCCGCTATGCACACGCAGATGATAGCCAGCCAATGGATCTTGATATTAAGCTGCTCGCGCGTGGCTATTACTATGCCCTTCCAGGCATAGCCGAAGCTTTTGATCAGTTTGATAGCGCTCTGAGGGATCATTTCAATAGTTTGAGTATGATATTCTCCAGGATGTCATTTTCATAGTTAACATTCTTAAATCCACTATAGAGCTTGACCTTGCTCAGGGCCCTGTCCAGCTGAAAATCGCGCTGCTCCCGGTACAGTGCTATACCTTTTTTCTCCAGCTCCCGTGCCAGATATATCTGCTCGGTCTGGCCGGGTGTAGGCACAAATATCGCGCTTTTGCCCAAGCGGGCCAGATCCATAATAGTGCTGTAGCCGGAGCGGGATATGACCAGCCCGGTCTGCTGCAGGGCCAGATTGAGTTGCTCAGCATCCAGATAGTCGGCCTCGCTGAGGCGGCCCCGGGTTTTGATCTCATTGCTACCGTCAGGTTTGCCCCTGACCAGCAGGGAGGTACCAGGATACTCAGCGAGCTGCGAGCGCATGATGTCTTCAAACTTTGTGCGCTGCGGCTCAGGGCCGGATATCAGCGCCATGATATCGTACTGCTGCTGTACTCCTGCCAGCTCATGCATACGGGAGAGCTGACCTATATAGCGACGGTCTACGGTGCCAGAGGCAGAGAGGGCTCCTGTCAGGTTTCGGGTATCCTTGTAGTCAGGTAC
Source organism: uncultured Chitinophagaceae bacterium (assembly GCA_964537475.1). Lineage (GTDB taxonomy): Bacteria > Bacteroidota > Bacteroidia > Chitinophagales > LD1 > UBA1941. Next base: position 258,888 of record CAZIBY010000006.1, read on the forward strand.
CCAGACGCGGTAAAAATGCCTGAGCTGCCGGCGGTTGTAGTAGTTGACAAACGTGCCCAGAAAGTCCAGCATGTCCGGCATCTGTATCGTGAGCTGGTGGGTGATGAGTATGCTACGCACCCTGCGGGAGTAGCACCCGTACCGGTTGTCACTGATCACTATGTCTATGCGCTTCTCGCGCACCAGCCGCTCTGTGATCACATGCTCCTGGCGGATAGCCCCGGAAAATTTTGGGATCTGCGAAAGCATCTTGGGCATCATGCCACTCTCGCCTCGCTGATACACAGGGTCATACGCCGGCAAAACACAATATTCTATATCGGGAAACTCCCGCCGTAGCATGACCAGCGCATCGCCATCACTGGCCAGGTATACCGTCTGTCCGTAGCGGCGCAGCAGGTGGATGATGGGGATCATGCGGCTGGCGTGGCCTATGCCCCAGTTTAGCACACAGATGAGAAACTTTTTATGCTTGATGTTTTCTTCCAACGGGATAATTAAATTTGCCGGAGCGCGTTTTCATATTGCGCCAGCTAAAGTAACTAAAAGCAACCTTTACTTCTTATGTCGGTACCCCGTTTTTATGTCCGCACTGTAATAGTCGCCGCTATAGCGATCTTGCTCACTGCCACCGCCACGGTGAGCGCCGGCTGTGCAGCCAATAAGTGCGACTGCCCCAAGTTTGGCGGGCACAGACTGAAGCACTGATGACCCGTGGATAACTTGTCTATTGACAAAAGTGCCTGGGGCTGTTATCTTACGGTTGTTAGAACCCCTTACACTTAAGTTGCTAGACATGAGACCCTTATCCGACCTGCTCCGCGGGGAGTTTGGCTATATCGTAGACCTGACCGACAAAAACCTGATATCACAGTTGTTTGAAGCAGGGTGTTTCCCGGGAGACCTGATCCGGGTGATAGACAATGATCCGGAGCGTAACTTTATGACTTTCCGGCTGCGCCGGCAGGTGTTTCACCTGGACCGCGCCAAGGCCAGCACCATACTGACGAATCCAGTCAGCTACTACTTCTGCCTCAATTGATCCGGAATTTTTATCCCCTCCGGAGGTATCTATCCTCTCAGTTTTTCGTATCCATAACCGTGTATACTGTGATTTTGACAGTTATGGGATAATTGCAATCTTGCGGCGCTTACACGCAGTATTATGGCTATCAAGATATTTATCACCGGGGGGACGTTTGACAAGGAATATGACGAGATCCACGGTAAGCTTTATTTTAAAAATACGCACCTGCAGGAAATACTCGAGCTGGGCCGATGCGAGCTGGATGTGAATATGCGTACCCTGATGATGGTAGATAGCCTGGACATGACAGACCAAGACCGTGACCTGATAGTCAACACCTGCCGTAACTGTGAAGAGCGCAATATAGTGATCACCCATGGTACAGATACCATGGCTGTCACAGCCCGTGCGCTGGGACAGGCCATCACGGACAAGACGATAGTCCTCACAGGCGCTATCATCCCTTACAAGTTTGGTAGCTCGGACGGCCTATTCAACCTGGGTACAGCACTGGCCTTTGTCCAGTCCCTGCCTCCGGGTGTCTATGTGGCTATGAATGGTAAATGCTTCACCTGGGACAATGTGAGGAAAAACAAAAGCAATGGAACTTTTGAGGAAGTCGGGCAATGACTTATATTTACGATTAGCCAGGGTTTATTTATATTTTTTTTGGATATCTTAGCTAAAATCAATACATAATCAAGGATGAAGAAGGCATTTTGGATATTGGCCGGCGCTTTTTTGCTGATCGGCTGCTCGCATCAGACAGAGTATGTCAATGATCTGACCGGCCAGTGGTACATTTACAAAATAACACGGGATAATGTGGACCAGACGCATCTGGTCGGTGATTCATTCCAAAACTATAGCATCACCTATACCGCTGACGGCAAATACCTGGAAATGAATCCGCAGGGAGCAGACTCCAATATCCGCACAGGCACCTGGGCGTTTCAAAATAGCTACGGACAGCTGGTCATGACTGATACCGCCAATGTGGCTACTACCTACACCATCTTTAATCTGACGGGCAACCATGTGGAGCTGCTGAAAGATAGGGAAGACCGCTACCTGAGGAAATTTCAATAACCTGCAATCACTGTCACGTAAACAGAATGAAAAAAACGATAATCATCCTCTCTGCGCTGCTCTCATTAGCTATCATGGGCTGCAATGAAAAAAAGCTGGTCAGCGATATTACCGGTGACTGGCATATGTCCAGGTACATAGTAGATGGTAAGGATGAGACGCTGGCATTTGACACGACTCATACGATTTTTAAATGGAGTTTCACTGCGGATGGCAAGTATCACAAGACCTGGACGGATAATCGTGTAGGGCGAGTCTATACAATAGATAGCATCCAGCACTATGATTCTACCAGTATGACTATAGTTTTTGACAGTACGATCACGACCAGTACCATTGTACCATTTGTACATTATAATGATGTAAGAGGCGCCTGGGTACTGATCAATGGCAATAAATACCTGCAGACCAACGATTCTATGGACGCTGTACAATATGAGATAAAGGAGCATTCTGCCAAAAACCTGCACCTGTATAGTGGTAGCGAGGATATCTACCTTGCCCAATAATTTTTTTGAGATCAAATTATTGCTATATTAGCATTACGTTTTCATAGGTTCAAAAGTGGTCGCTACCGAAAGGTGCGGCCATTTTTTTTGTGTATCATTGTGATGAGCAACATACCAGAGGTGTATAGATTTGAATAAGTTTTACCAACATTACTATCAGTATCAATACCTTGAGGCACGCGACCTTTTTCTTGTGCCACTTTTTATAATGCTGATCTATGCCATTGCAAATAGTTTTGTGAAAGGTAAGATCCGGAAAGACCTACGTAAATACTTTATGCCTGCTCTGACCCTCAAAATGATCGGAGCCCTGGCTAGTGTGCTGGTGTATCAATACTACTATCAGGGAGGTGATACTATGGAGTTTTATACCTCTGCCAGTTACATTTATTCACTTTTCTGGAGCAAGCCGATAGACGGCATTCATATGTTCAGCGCCTCCCCCGGCTGGACATACCCGGAGCTAGCACAGTACAGCTATTTACCATTTATGTATGACGTGACTACCTGGACCATGGTGCGCGTCGCAGCTTTTGTAAACTTGTTCTCCTTTGACTCCTATCCGGTCATTTCTCTATATTTTAGCCTCTTCTCGCTATACTGCAGCTGGAAGTTCTTTGTATTGCTGGCAGATCTCTATCCTGACCAGAAACTGATAAAGCGGTTTGCCTATTGCTTATTTTATATTCCCTCGGTGTTCTTTTGGGGTAGTGGTGTATTTAAAGACACCCTGACACTGGGTGGCCTATTTCTGGTATCTTACAATGTATACGAAATATTCATTCGTCGCAATATCAGCCTCGGTCAGGTGCTTTCACTCATACTCGGATTATATCTGATGTATAGTATTCGCTTATTCTTCCTTATTATTCTTATTCCGTGTATTGGCTTTTGGCTTTTTGCGGAGTTTCGTGACAGGCTCATCAAAAATGAAACGCTAAAGATCTTGTCTTTTCCCCTCTTGCTCGCTATATCCAGTATCGTGATTGTCCTGGGTCTGGGGCGGGTGATGAGCACAGATGAGAGCCTGAGCGCTGAAGCGCTGCAGCACAAGGCGGAGGGCTTTCAGAGCTGGCATGGATCTCTGGGAGGATCGGCCTACGACTTGGGTATCACAGATTATAGTACATCCAGCCTGATACAAGTATTTCCCAAGGCCGTGAATGTTACCCTATTTCGCCCATATATCACAGAGGCGCACTCCGGCTTTCAGCTTATCACCGCGCTGCAGAGTTTATTTTTCCTGCTATACCTTCTTTATACGCTGGTCACCGCGCGGTTTGCGGCCATATCGGCTATCACCAAGGATCCACTGATCCTTTTCTCTCTTACTTTCAGTTTATTTTATGCATTCGTGGCAGGCTTTACCAGCTATAATTTTGGGGCACTGGACCGGTACAAGATACCCGCTCTACCGTTTTTTATGATGGCGCTGGTGCTGGCTAACTATCATGCCCAGCAGAGCAAGAAAGGCACCAAGGCAAAAGCATTTTAACTAAACAGGGCAATGAAGTTAGGGGTATTGCTGGCTACAGAGTATTGAGCTTCGATTTTCTGCCGGGCAGCGGCACCGGCACGGATGCGCTGATCAGCGTCTGAGAGATACGTGATGATGGCACGCTCCCAGTCTGAGTCTGTGGCGCAGATCATACCATTCACGTGATCATCTACAATCTTGGTATTGACTCCTACGGGCGAGACCAGCGCTGGTATGCCCAAGCTCATATATTGGAGTGCCTTGAATCCACATTTACCTTTTGCCCACTGATCATCTGTGAGCGGCATAAGGCCAATATTAAACTGAAGTAGGTCTGCTATCTCAGATTCTTTATTCCAGTGCTTGTAGCGCAGAGACCGTAGTTCTGCTTTTAGCTTCCTATTTGAAATGACCATAAAGGTAAAGTCGTAATGCTGCTCCAGCCGTGCCAGTATAGGGATAATATGATCCAGGTACTGCGCAGTCGAGTGAGTACCTGTCCAGCCTATCACGATGCGGCCAGTATGCTGGTCCTTCACCTGATTGTGCAGGTGCTCTGTGTCTATAGTCGTAGGGTTGATCACTACACGGTCATTATATTGGCGCGCATAGTCAGCCAGGTAGTCATTGCCGCAGGATATACACCACGACCAGCGACAGATGGAGGCCACCTTGCCGTGCCATTTCAGCCCGGAGGCGATTTTATTGTGAGCGGAGGTATTTGACAGCCAGATAGCATCGTCATAGTCATAGATGATCTTTTTGCCGAGAACCCTGGCTATGATCCATTCAAAAACAGGGGGGCCTATAGGCGATGCCTCTCGATGGATAAACACAAAGTCATAGGCCGGTATCCGGATCAGGTCCATGCACCTGCGCCAGAATCCGGTCAGGATACCTTTTACCTTGGAGGCAGTATGGCCGGGCCGGTATAGTATATGCCAGGTGTCATGATCCAGAAAAGGACTGATATGAAAAGACCATCCCCGAGCGGTGAGCGCGCCGTAATACTGCTCAAAACGGAAGCGCTGAGACGGTGCCTCTCCATGCGGATAGGGTACTATGAAGTAGATCTTTGTCATGCATCTGCGCCCTTTAGTTTATCATAGACCGCTTTATACTTCTTTACGCCTTCGGCCAGAGCATAGTACCTGTAGCCGCCTTGCTTGATGTGTTCCTTGTCCATAGCCAGCAGGCGGTCTATCTGAGCTGCTGCGTATGCATAGTCAGATGGAGTAAAACCATCCAGGGCGATGCCAGCCTGTGTGTCTTCTATGATGTGATCTACATCGCCTACCCCCTTATTGCATATCATAGGTATGCCCATAGCCATCAGCTCACCTTGTTTGGTGGGAGAGGAGGCCTTTTTAGAGTAGGCCGGCTTGATGAAAAAAATAGCTATCTGAGACAAACTCAGATGGCTGGCTACCTGGTCATATGGGCTCTCTGTGACAATGATCCTGTCAGGCGCGATATTTTTTTGCTGCGCTCTGCTATATACCATAGCCGGAGCATCTGCCGTGATAAAAAGAAACTTCAGCCGAGGGTGAGAGACCAGCGCAGCAGCAAAAAGGTCCAGCATCTCATCGAGCATATACCAGGTGCCAAGTGAGCCGAGATACGACATCACAATATCCTGATCACTGATACCCAGGCGGCTTCTGAGCTGATCACGCTGAGTGGCTTCTATTTTCTCTGGGTCAAACTTGCTCAGATCTGTACAGCAGGGAATGACCGTGATGGGCAGCGGTGTACTGCGCAGATGCCAGGATTGCATCTCCTGACGTGCATTGTCAGTGAGGCTGATGATCTGATCAGCCGTGAGCAGATATTGTTTTTCCTTTTTCTTAAAGAAGGGATAGATGGTTTTATAAGGTTCTTTTTCGCGTGGCCATATGCCGCCGTCTCTGCGCTCATCAGCCCAGAAGCCGCGCATATCAAAGATCATCTTTACACCATATTTCTTTTTGAGCCAGAGCCCCACCAGCGCACTGATGTAGCTGCGGCAGTGCACCACATCGTAGGGATCGCGCTCATACTCCTGTACAGCGGCATGACGCATGTGCCATACGTCCCAGAGCGTCGATAATATGGGAGGACGTTTAGTGTATAGCTGTGGTAGCCACCGGATGCCATTTGATAGCAGCAGGTCAGCGATAGCCTGTTTGCCCTTCTCATAGCGCTCCGGTTTCTCAAAGCTCATCAAAGTGAAACCTATACCTGTGGCAGACAGGCCTATCAGATAAGGTATGACCTGAGAGCGACCGAGCGGATCGGTCATGCCATCGTAGGAGATATAGAGTGCCTTCTGATCAGCCATGATAAGGTAGTTTTACTGTGCCCACTTGTGCAGGAGCATGAGTGCCCAGAGGCGATTGTACAGATAGTCTTCTCCAGCCTCAAAACGACTCAACAGCGAGGCTACCTGATCATACTTTACAAATCCCGCCTCCTCAACACTTTCTTTGGAAAGGTAGCGGTCCAGGAGGTACTTCAGGTCTCTGTGCAGCCACCTGATCAGTGGGATAGAGAAGCCCTTCTTAGGACGTGCAAAATATTCTCTCGGCACGTAATCGTAGAGGGCTTCTTTGAGAAGGTATTTGCTTACACCTTTATTTACTTTGAGCCGCTCATCCAGGTCCAGGGCAAACTCTACAACCCTGTAATCAAGAAAAGGAGTACGTGCCTCCAGAGAGAACTGCATACTGGCTATATCTACTTTGACCAGCAGATCGTCTTTGAGATAATATTTGATATCAAAAAGTGCCTGTGCCTCTTTGGCTGAAAGCTGCCGCGACAAGCTGCTCAGGTCTTCATCGAAAATAAGAGGATGGATATAGCCCGGCTGCATGAGTTGATGGAGTTCTTTCTCAGAAAATAAGTACTGCTCCTGAGAGAAGATATGGCTCTTGATATGAGCTTCATCGTTGTAGTCAAAGATACCGGCGGCACGTTTATACCGGTTGCTCAGCAGGCTGAGTCCGGCACGGATAGGCTGGCGCAGCGATCGTATACCCGGCATAGCCAGGCGCCCAGCCCATGCATGGGCGCCATAGCCCATAAAGAGTTCATCACCACCATCACCACTGAGGGTCATAGTGACGTGCTGGCGCGCCAGGCGTGATACTAGCATAGTAGGTATGGCAGATGAATCTGCATAGGGCTCATCATAGGCGGTCAGGATACGGTCTGCCAGCTCGAGGGATTCCTTTTCAGAAACTATAAACTCATAGTGCTCTGTGCCCAGATGCTGCGACACCCTGCGCGCATATACAGACTCATCCATCTTGTCATCTTTCACTCCTATGGAGAAGGTCTTGATGGTCTCACCTGATACATTTTGTGCGATGGCAGCCACAGTGCTGGAGTCTATACCCCCGCTGAGGAACACTCCAAAGGGTACGTCACTGATCATGCGGTACTTTACAGAGCTGCTCAGCAGCTCTTTTAGCTGGCTCTTGGCTGTCTGAAAGTCGCTGATTTTACTAGCCGAGACTTTATCCTCCGGTTGCCAATAACTTTTAATGGTAAGTACGCCGCCCTTCACCACTGCATAGCTGCCGGAGGGGAGTCGCGATATATTTTCATAAGTCGTATTGGGGCCGGGTATGTAGCCGGCATAGAGGAAGTTGTAGATGCTTTGACGGTCTACTTTTTTGCTCTTATAGATAGAGTCCAACTGTAGCAGCGCCTTGAGCTCTGATGCAAATGCAAAGTCACCATCCTTCCAGTAATAGATAATAGGCTTGATACCCAGACGGTCGCGAAACAAATACAAAGTATGGTCCTGTGTATCATAGATCGCTATGGCAAACATACCATTGAGCAGGTGAACAAAATCCGGTCCGCGCATGGCAAAGGCCTCCAGGATGACCTCTGTGTCAGAGGTAGTATGCGTCTGTATACCGAGTTGCTTTGCTATCTCACGATAGTTGTAAACCTCTCCGTTGAAGCATATCTGGTAGCGGCCGGAATGTGAGGCCATAGGCTGATTGGCGGCAGAGCTCAGATCCAGGATACTAAGCCTCCGATGACCCAGCCCCACTTCATGTACCGGATCGAGATAAAAGCCGTCTGCATCGGGCCCACGGTGCGCTATGCAGCTCGTCATTCGCTTCAGGTCAGCCTCTGACCATGCACCTCGAGAAGAAAAAAAACCTGCTATGCCGCACATGCGCGTAGTGGTAAGTTATGAATGAAAAGGGTGAGGCGCCTGGTCCTGGGCAGCAAAGGGGTGATAGTCTCCCTGCAGACCTACAGGTGTCTGATGGCGTATGTCATGCACTATCTGTATAGATGGCAGGGCCTCCATCAGGCCAAATCCGTTTCCACTCAGTATCTGCTCATAGCTGCGGGTGTGCAGGTCTGTAAATCCATCACTAAACTCTATCTCTCTGCCTTCAATATTCATAGACCGGTAGGTACGTTTGCCGGCAGCTTGCACCTCGGCAGGGATCGTATCAGCGTTGATACTCAGAAACCACCTGACACGGGCCCGGTCAAACTCGAGGTAGCCCGCAGCACGGTCATGCGTATGTACGTGTACGATATTCTGCTTCACGCTGCCAAAGATCCAAGATAGCATATCATAGAAGTGCACTCCAATGTTAGTAGCAATGCCGCCTGATTTAGAGATGTCTCCTTTCCAGCTGGTGTAGTACCAGTGGCCACGCGAGGTGATATAAGTGAGGTCAAACTCGTAAATTTTATCCTCTGGTGCATTGGCTACTTCATCACGCAGTGCTATGATAGCTGGATGGAGACGCAGTTGCAATATGTTATATACCTTTTTGCCGGTCTCTTTCTCATACTCTTCGAGACCCTGTATATTCCAAGGGTTGAGTACAAGCGGCTTCTCACAGATCACGTCGGCACCGCTGCGCAGGCCAAAACGAATATGTGCGTCATGCAGATAGTTTGGTGTGCAGACGGAGACATAGTCTATGGGTGCCTTTTCACGGCGCAATTTATCTATGTACCTGTCAAAGCGCTCAAATTCTACAAAGAAGTCTGCCTCCGGAAAAAAACTATCCATGATGCCTACACTGTCAAACTTATCCAGTGCAGCTACGAGGGTATTACCTGTGTCTTTGATAGCTTTCAGGTGGCGGGAGGCTATGTATCCGGCAGCGCCTATCAGCGCAAATTTCTTATTGGGCATATCTGATATTCAGACGTTTGAAAGTAAACTTAGTAAAAATAAACGCAACCGATTTGTATTATGTCATTCTCATAGTGCCGCTTCGGCCGTGTGGCCTCACTACTTTGTTACTTCATCCAGTATCAGAAAGAGGACTTCTGCCTGTTTTTCACGTGAGTAAAAGGCTACGCGTTCAGGCTTGGGTGCGTAGGGAATAGGCTCCCATTCTGTAAATTTCTGATAAAGGTCGATCAAAAGGCTTGTCGTCTCTTCTGCATTTTTAGTGATGTATCCGGCGTTAGTGCCCTCCCTCAGCTCGTGCATTACATTATTATCGTCGGGACAGAGTAGCACCAGACGCTGCATGGCCAGGTATTCAAATATCTTGCTGGAGTGGTGACCTTTCACTCCCTGAGTGCCGATCAGCAGATAAAGATGTGCTGAAGACATGATCCGGATGAGGTCCTCTTTGGGTATCCGCGGTGTGACCTCATAATAGCTTTCATATGTGGTCATTGCCCAGTGGATACGACCACTCTCGATAGGGTCATTATCTACTCCGGGAAATAACATCCGAACCCGGACTCACGGAGTGGCATCTATAAATCTTTTATAGACCTCTAAAAATTATCTCGGTAGGCTGCGATGAGTATATAGTGCCATCGTGTACGATGGTAAGGGTATCAGAGGCTGGACGGCTGTGCCTATGTGCCATGATATTGTCTTCATATCCGTTTAGCACCACACGGCCTGCGCGACCGGTGTAGGCGCTTATTTGCTTTACCCAGTCGTCAGAGCGAGTCGTAAACAGGGCGGCAGAACGAAGCCATTTTTTCACTGAGTGCGACTCCAGCAGCTGCAGTGCAAAATCGTATAGATTATGGTATGGTATCACTGCATTGCCGAAATTCTGTAACAGCAATTCCAGAAGGGTCAGCGCTTTTCTAATGATAGTAAATTTGGAATCTCCATATCTGGCATGCAGGCGGTCCCTGAGGTTAGAGTGATAGGGGATACGATATACTTCATACGTATCGTACTTCTCGTGTTGCAATGTATTATTGATCACAGCTTCTGTCGTAGTAGTCTGGTCCTTGTTCCAGCAGCGTGTCACTATGATGGGGTAGTAGCCAAACTTGTGCAGGTGCCTGGCCCAGGAGCCTACTCTATAGGAACCCGCAAAATTAGCGGGAGGGAAGAAATATGCCAGCATGATGATCTTTTTGAGGGGCATATGGGGTTATCCTTTTTTTTGATTCCTGTCGGCCCACCGGTTCAGCACATAGAGTATCCATATCCTATGGGTATGATCCCGGGTGCCCTGCTGGTGCTCTGTCCAGATGCGCTCTATATAGGCAGCATCCAGCTGTATATATGGATTGCTCGTATGGATCACCTCCGCTATGTGTGCTTTCCATTCGCCGCGCATCCACTGCCCTATCGGTATGCTGAATCCCATTTTGGGCCGGTATATAAACTCGCGCGAGAAATGCTTCTCCGCTATCTTTTTAGTGATGTATTTATTGACCCCCTCGTGGATCAGGTAGTCTGCAGGTAATGATGAGACGAAATCCAGCAGTGGCCTATCCAGGAAAGGTGTGCGCAGCTCCAGTGATGTGAACATAGAAGCACGGTCCGTTTTGACCAGATAGTCATTGACCAGACGTGTCTTGATACTGGCGTATAGGATGGTGTCAAAGATAGTGCCTGCATGAGCCAGCCCCTCGCTTATAGCTGCAGTATTGACCCTGGCCGCTGCATCTGCTACCGCCTTATTATCCCGTACGAGCAGGTGCATATCCGCAAGGCTGAATCCCATGCTCCTGTATAGTGCCGATGCGAGTGTGACAGGATCTTTGCCCATGACACCAGCCAGATAGGCACCCTTTGATACGCCCAAGGCCGCCGCCGCCTGCATGAGGGGGCGCATAGCCCGCTGGCGGTACCACTGCTGCATACGCAGGCCCTGATTATAGGTCTTGTACCCGGCAAATATCTCATCGCCTCCATCGCCACCCAGCGTCACTTTGACCATAGAGGAGGCAAACTTTGATACATAATAAGTGGGTATCTGAGAGGAGTCTGCAAATGGCTCTCCATACTCTGTGAGCAGCGCATCTGCTATATGAAGGTCATTTGGATTGATAATGATCTCGTGGTGATCTGAGCCTACGATGTCAGCTACCTGGCGTGCGTATGGCAGCTCGTTGAAGCTTTCATATTCAAAGCCTACGGAGAATGTCTGAATACGCTGATGGTAATTTTGCGCAGCAAACAGTGTGACCAGTGATGAGTCTATGCCTCCACTGAGGAAGCAGCCCACAGGTGTATCAGCCACGAGGCGCCGCCTGATAGAGGCTACCAGCAGCTCCTCGGAGCGCTCCACTGCCTCTGACAGGCTGACGGATATTTTATTGCGGTAGTCGGGATGCCAGTAGTTTTTGATCTCCAGGCCGGCAGTACTGAATGTGATGTAGTGTGCAGGTGGCAGCTTTCTGATCTGCTGCCAGATGCTCCGGTCTATGGGTGTGCACATCTCTGAGAGGTAGTAGCCGAGCGCCTCCTGATCTATGGTTCTGCTACCAGGTATGGCATCAAAGGAGCGTATATCAGAGCTGAAGGCCAGCCTCTGACCCTGATGCATATAGTAGAGCGGCTTCTCTCCAAACCGGTCACGGGCTATGGTGAGAGCAGCAGTCTGGTAGTCATATAGCGCAAAGGCAAACATACCCTCCAGTGCGTCGAGTGTCCGATCTATGCCCCAGGCCTGATACGCAGCCAGTATCACCTCTGTATCAGATGTGGTGCGAAACCGACAACCCTCCTGAGACAGTTTTGCCTTTAGCTCAAGGTAGTTGTATATCTCGCCATTAAAAATGATCGTGACCCTGGAGTCGGCACTATGCATAGGCTGGCGGCCGTTTTCACTGAGGTCTATGATGCTGAGACGCTTGTGCGCGAGGCCTAGCTGGCAGGCGCCATCTTTATGTACAAAAAAGCCCTCCTGATCAGGCCCGCGATAGCGCAATGGGAAAGACATGTCCCTCAGCAGCGCCTCGCTGATATCCAGGGATGTACTATGGTCTATGATGCCTGCTATTCCGCACATGGTCTATGACTCTAAGGGTATCTGCACGTCAAGGACTGCGAGGCGGCTGTGGCTGCACAGGCTACTGCCATGCCGGCGTGCTATAGATCTGCAGTCCACTATCGTGCGTATAAATCTAATAATTTTGAGACATAGGGAGCTATGTCATACTGCTGAGCAGTACGTATAGCTCCTTGCCTTAATGTGGCATGAAGAGGCGAGGCACATGCCTGTAGGATACGATCCGCTATGCGATCAGCATCTGGATCCTGTATAAGATAGCCATTTATATCATCCAGTACCAGTTCCCTATTGCCCCCTCCATCCAGAGCCACCACAGGCAGGCCAGATGCCATAGCCTCTATTATGACGAGGCCAAAAGGTTCATACACTGCAGTATGGAGGAAGACTGAGCTGCTACCCATCTCGGCACCTATGTTGTCATTGACACCACGCAGGGTGACCCGGTCATGAAGGCCCAGCGCAGTGATGCGGGCATGCAACATGCTGCGAGTGGGGCCATGGCCGTATATATCCAGATGAAAATTTATTCTCCGCTGGTGCAATACATTAGCCACTTCTATTTGTAGCATCTGGTTCTTTCGTTCTATAAGGCTGCCGACAGATATGATGCGTAGAGGCCCGCTATCATTACCTGACGCTCTGCAGGATTCAAATGCTGCTACATTGATGGCATTAGCCATGTAGTGCATATTGTCTTTGAGTGCCGGTAGATTGGCTTTGTAAAACTCGTGCGTATTTGGAGAAATGGTTATAAACTGATTATCATAATACAGATAACGCTGCAGCATATATCGGTAAACCCACCAGTCTATAATGTCCTGCCTGCTGACCGGCGGAAATGAGGGGCGGGTCATCTCCCTCGTATTCCAGTGGCAGTGTGTGAACCATTTGGCTCCATGATACTCCAGACTGCGGCTCACGAGGTCTGGTATAAATAAATGCGAATGAATCACATCCGGACGAAACTCATCTACAAATGCTTTTAATGCGTCCAAGGTGTACCGCGTAGGTCGGAAAACTGAAAGCGTAACTGAAGCTGGAATGATCTTTACAAAATCCTTTATATCACTGATATCATAAGTGATGAGATCTTCCAGAAGGACCAGCATAGCAGTGATGCCCGGACGACTGTTTAGTTCGCGCACGATATCCGTCGCGATCCGCTCTGCGCCACCCTTTCGTAGGTCTGTGATGATATGTAGTATCTTCATGCTGATAAAATCTGTGGCGATCAGTGGCTACGCGATCTGATAGCAGTTTGTATTTGATGCTGGTAGTCCACATGGTCCATACGTACAGCCGGTACACCCATGGCCTCACTCTCGTATGCCACCAAGCCCCATGACTCGGAGTACGACATATACAGATTGACCGTCATAGCGCCGAGTATACTGAGAAATGCCTCTCTGGACAGATGCGAGCCGTGACCCACTATTCTGTCTCCCATACCGAGATAAGCAAATTTTTTTGCGTCCAGCACGTGCACTACGGTGCCAGGTATCATCAGCGCATAGATCACCTGATTGTGCAGGTTTTTATTGAAAGTATCTCCGCCAAATACGCCTATGTGGATCTTGTCCTGATCCAGTGATATAGGCTTGATCTCTGCTGGGATATCCGGGGCCTGTAGAGGGATGTGTGATGCATTCAGACCATAGAGCTGGATAAATACCTGATCCAGTCCCTCTTTGACAAATGATAGCTCCTTTACTTTGCCCGCACGGGCATATGTGATCAGCTGCTGAATGAGCTGCTGCTGGCCTGCATCATGAAACTCGCTGATAGTACCATGATAAATGGTCTGTATCTCGCAATGCGGTGCAAGCTGATCTATAATGTCAAAGAAATAGGACGCAAAGCCACTAACAATGACCCTGCGAAATTTTAGTGAAATAATTTTTTTGCAAAGAGACTGCAGCTGGGCGTCGTTATAGACAGGATTAGAATAGGACTGCGCCACCTCCAATGCTGCACTGGCATAGAGGCCCTTGGTAGCATTGGCTATGCCCAGCCAATGCGGCCCTGTGGGCGAACCATACAGAGCCAGCACATCACCATCAGGGCGGATAGTAGTGAGCCTGGCGATAGTGATCTCCAATCGTTTAGCTATCTGGCCTCCTGCTAGCAGTTTATTTTTGATCTTGTGAAGCATGGCAGTGATCAGTAGCTGATATACTTTTTAAATCCATTATCACTGAAATGTGTAATACCATTGAGGTATTCGTCCAGTTTCTGAGTGGTAGTGCTATTGCCCACAGCCATACGTGGTATACACTCCAGATGGCTGAGTTGCTGCATGGATATATTGCCCCGTATATTGAGGGTGGTGGTTTTGTAGTGTTTCCTGGCTACAGCATATTCCCTGATCCAGGCCTCACCTACACCACCGTATGGAAAGGCAAAATGCTCTATCTGACTGCCCGTCTTTAGTTCTAACATTTGGCGGGATTGGCCCAACTCATATTCCAATTCGTCGTCTGTCAGTGTACGGCAGGATAGATGGTTCATAGTATGAGCACCGATATTCACCAGCTTCTCACTGCTCAATTGACGTACTTCATCCCACGTCAGTGCCACTGCTGCAGATTCGGTCTTTATGTCTTCGTCTGTTTTGCCAAAGGCTGCTTTGAGTGTTTTGGCGAAATACCTCTTTGGGATAGACATGATAGCAGCCCTCATCTCCATAAACATCGCTGCACCCTGCTCCTCGCTCTGCCACTCAAACTCACGCAGTGCCTCAGGCGTCTCTAGTATGAGGTGGCGGTGCTGCGCGATATGGGCCTCAAGCCAGTACCACCATAGCAACGCAGTATGCTCAGGAAAGCAGTTGGTCACATAGATGGTAAAGGGAATGTTATGTTTCTGAAACACTGGTAAGCCAAACTCCATATTATCACGATAGCCATCGTCTATGGTCAGGCAGATCAGTTTATGCTTAGGCTTCTGACCTGACTCCAGTACTTGGCATAGCTCATCCAGGGAGACAAAGCGGCAGTTCTTTTGCTGCAAATAGTGTATCACCCGCTCCAGATACTCTGGCGTGATAGCTAGGCCACGGTTGATGGTATATTTATCCCTTAGTGCTGGTGGCAATACCCTGTGCAGCACAAAACATGCTCCTATACCCCCATAGATCGGGTCAGAGAGCAGGCCGTTGGTTCTCACAAATAGGCCGAGTGTTTTGTCTTTGATAAATCCCATGCGTGAAGTTTTCCCGGGGCTGAGTATTTTATCGGGTCTTGAAAAACTCAATGATCAGTCCTGATATTAGATCTACCTGATCCAGCGTCAGTTCATAGTAAAATGGTAGCCTGAGCAGACATTCTGTGTACCGATCGCTGTATGGTAGCTCACGGCCATCATGCTTACCCTCAAAGTAGGGGCTTTTGTGCAAACTCAGGTAGTGGAATACCGGCAGGATGTTCTGCTCCTTTAAAAATGCAATAAGGGATGTGCGCACGGCGATATCATCTGTGACTACAAAGTACATATGCGCATTGTTTGTTGCATCTAGTCCTATATGTGGCAGTTTGAGTTTACCCGCATCTTCCAGTGGTTTCAGGTTTTGGTCATAGCGTTCCCATAGGGCCTTACGCTTATCCTGGATGGTATCCAGATTTTCCAGTTGGGCGTACAGGAATGCTGCAATGATATCAGATGGCAGAAACGAAGAGCCAATATCTACCCATCCGTATTTGTCTACCTCGCCGCGATAAAATTTACTGCGGTTGGTACCTTTCTCCCGGATGATCTCTGCGCGCTCATTAAACTGCTTGTCATTGATCACGAGCATGCCTCCTTCACCGGAGATAATGTTTTTTGTCTCGTGAAAAGAGAAAGCAGCAAGGTGGCCTATACTACCCAGCGGACGGCCTTTGTAAAAAGAATCAATGGCTTGGGCGGCATCTTCTATCACATAGATATTATGCTTCGCAGCCAGTGCCATGATAGCATCCATATCACAGGCTACACCGGCATAGTGCACCGGCACTATGGCCCTGGTACGCGGAGTGATGAGGCTCTCTAGCAGCGAGGCATTTATATTAGGGAAGGTGCTCTCAGAGTCTGCAAAGACAATCTTGGCGCCGCGCAGTGCAAAGGCATTTACTGTGCTCACAAAAGTGAAAGATGGGATGATCACCTCGTCTCCCGGTTGAATGTTTATCAGGATCGCAGCCATCTCCAGCGCATCTGTGCAGGAGGTAGTGAGCAGGCATTTCTGAAAGCCGTAGCGCTCCTCAAAGTATTTGTGGCATTTCTTAGTAAACTGGCCATCTCCAGATATTTTGCCGGAGTTGACAGATTGAGCAATGTATTCCGTTTCCCTGCCGGAGAGGTATGGTTTGTTGAACGGAATAGTGATCCAATCACCTAGTGGCTCTTTGGTTTTAGCTTTTACTTGATCTGCTTCAGTACTCATATACTGCTTTGGAGTAAGGTAATAATTTATGCTGATGTCTCCCAACGGAGTGTGGGGCGTACTACGCCATTTATCTTGCCCAGATACGCATTGTCTCGGCTTTTGTCTATTATTTCAAAATTAAGCATATCCTTGATCAGGAGCAGATGACTCATCTCATCAGTAAACATATAGAACCAGACGGAGTAGATATCGTCGTTCAGGAAATTGTCAGGTATCTGGCACCTGGCAGTACCTACACCTCTATGATCTATGCTCATATCTGCAGCTGTGCTGAAGACTATCTGCTCATTAGCATTGACCAGATCAAAGGCTACTTTGAACTTTTTTAGATGAGTGAGGTTTAGTAGCTCAAATGAAATAGTGATCTTATTTTCTACAGTAATCACATCTGGGGTGACCTCGGCGCGCAGTACTTTGATCTTGTCATTGCCAGGAGCATTCGCTTCTCCCTTATACTCTATGCGCTGTGTCATATGCTCCGCATTGAGCTTGACATATTGCGTGACGATGCTATTGGTCTCACCGATATCGCGTACTGTACCCTGAGACATCAGTACAGAGCGGGTACATAGTGTTTTGACAGCTGCCAGATTGTGACTGACGAATAGTACTGTGCGCCCTTCATTGGTACTGACGTCCTTCATTTTGCCGAGGCACTTTTTTTGAAATTCGGCATCACCTACCGCCAGCACTTCATCTACTATGAGTATCTCCGGCTCCAGGTGCGCAGCTACAGCAAATGCCAGGCGCACATACATACCACTACTGTAGCGCTTTACAGGTGTATCGATGTACTTTGCCACTCCGGCAAAGTCTACGATCTCATCAAACTTGCGCGTGATCTCCTTGCGTGTCATACCGAGTATAGCGCCATTCTGGAAAATGTTTTCGCGGCCTGTGAGCTCTGGGTGAAATCCAGTGCCCACCTCCAGCAGGCTGGCTATCCGTCCTTTGGCTTTGATTGTTCCCTCTGTAGGTAGTGTAGTACGGCTAAGTATTTTCAGTAGCGTACTCTTTCCTGCGCCATTGCGGCCTATGATCCCTAGTACCTCGCCCTGCTGTACGTCAAAGGAGACATCTTTTAGTGCCCAGACGTACTGGCTGTCCGATACCTTGGTACGATCATTTACGTCTATTACTTTGCTATTAGGATCTTCTTTACCACGTAGGCGAGCCCACCACCTATTCAGGTCATGTGTGAGCGTACCGGTGCCTACCTCGCCGAGACGGTACATCTTAGATACCTGATCTATCCGGATTACTGTACTCATACCGTGTCTATAAAGGATTTTTCAGCCTTATTGAATATCACAAAGCCGATCAAAAGCAAAATCGAAGAGACTGCAAATGAGTAGCCCAGCATGGACCAGTCTACCACTCCTCCTAACACCGCTGCGCGAAATGTCTCAATGACTGCAGATACGGGATTTAGTTTTAGAAGGAGCAGCAATTTGCCGTGAAATCTGCTAAGTGGATATACTACAGGCGCAGCAAACATGAGTAGCTGCACGCCAAAAGCTACAAGATATTGCAGGTCGCGGTATTTGATGGTCATGGAGGTTACGATCATACCGGCACCCAGACCTAAATTAGCCATGATAATGATAAGCAGGGGTAGTGTGAGAATATAACCATTGACCTGAAATGAATATTGACCTAGTGCAATGTATACAGCATATGCTATAGCGAGCAGGATCATTTGTATACCCATTTTGAATAGCGTGGAGATCACTTTAGCTAATGGTAGAATGACTCTTGGGAAATAAACTTTGCCAAAGACTACTGCATTAGCTGTAAAAGTGCTGGAGGTAGAGACCAGGCACTCTGAAAAATAAGCCCAGAGAACTGTGCCGGTCAGATAAAAAAGCAGGCGGGGTTTTCCGTCAGTACCAATGTTGGCAATACCTCCGTATACAAACGCATAGACCAATGTAGTTAATAGCGGCTGGATAAAAAACCATATCGGGCCGAGTATGGTCTGTTTGTATACAGCCATAAGATCTCTGCGTACAAAAATATAAAGGAGGTCTCTATACTGCAGCAGTTCTTTGAGGTCTATATCAAAGAGGCCGGACTTAGGTTTGATGACGATAGTCCAGTCCTCATTACTTTCTTTCACGTATTGGGTTAAATTTATTTCCTTAGCATCAAAAGTAAAAAAATAACGCGATGTTGCTTTGGTTTTATAGAGTAGCAATGCTATTTAATATGAGTAACACATGATTACTTTTTTCTTATTATTAAAAATACTCAAATAGTATAGCTCAGGATGCGCATAGTATGAAGAAACTAATCATCACCAGCACTCGCACAGATGATTATACCGCACAGCTAGCGCTGGCTCAGGCACTACTCAGAGGAGCGGACCGACTGGATGAAGGTCAGTCTGAGGCTATCAGAGATGCTCGGTATGACGTAGTGATAGCACCGGCTATCTCTACCGACCTGATAGAGGCTCTGCAGGCTATGAATACTGTAGTAGTCATTCTCGGCCCTATGGCCCTGTACAGCAGCGTAGCTGATATCGTGATAGACTACCGGGCAGGTAGCGCTCAGGGGCGTTTTGCAGGGCCAGCGTTTTCTCTGGATCATCCTGATTTCGATTTCATAGGACTGACCGATCTGGCTAAAAAGCTGGAGTGGGATACAGATTTTTGGGGCTACGGTATAGGCAGCCTGAGGACAAAAGAACTGACTAGCAATGTATATGCAAAGGTCAGGCAGGCCATGCTGTCAGAAGATATCAGGATGCTGGAGTATCTATGCTCCCTTGAGGATAGAGATAGTGTACGCACAGCTGAGCTACACGGTTTTAATCTTACTGATATTCGTGTGACTTTTGAAGTAAAGACACGCGCAATAGATATCGATGCACTGCCAATAGGCTTGAGCTACGGTATCGCAGAGCCACGTCATATCCCGGAGCTGATCCGTCTCAGTACTGATCTCTATAGAGATAGCCGGTATTATTTTGATGGCAATTTTGATCACAGCCGCATCAGCAGACTATATAATACCTGGGTAGAAAAGGCCGTACTAGGCACTTTCGACCATATATGTTATTGTATATTTGAGGGTGACCTCCCGTTAGGGTTTGTCACTATCAGGCATCTGCAGAGAGGTCGCGCATCTATCGGATTAGTAGGGTTAGGCCAAGAGAATAAGGGAAAGGGCCTGGGCAAAAAGCTTTGTAGCTATGTGATAAATCAATGTCTGGCAAAAGGGATAGGGGTGATCACAACTGTGACACAAGGTCGTAATACCAATGCCATACGGCTATATGAATCCGTCGGATTTCGGACTGGCAAAATGGAGCTATGGTACCATAAGTGGTTGTAGGCTTTTCTCCAGCTATGCTATTGATCTAGCAGGACGGTCACTCTCTCCGCCATACCCGGATCATCCCAGTCTTCTGCATCGACCTGGCTATATACTTTCCGGCCAGAAGCATTAAAGATATAATTGGTCGGGTAGGTGTAGATACCGATATCGTGCAGGCTGGCAGCGTGGAGAAATATCAGCTTGTCACCGTATTCAGACTGGAGCACCCGGAGTTTTTCTACCGGATCATCTGATATACAAGTGATGACCATTTCCTTGTCGCGCATCATGTCATGCAGTGCAGCCAGGTCCGGCAGTTCCCTCATGCAGGGGCCGCACCATGTGGCAAAAAAAGAAATGAAAAGCGGTTTGCCGCTGTATGCCTGCAGTGATACCGGCTGACCACGCAGATCAGTGACGGCTACAGATGGTATATCTACATGAGGAGGGATGTGGTACCTTTTATAGAAAAAAGCTCCGATAGCAATGGCTATCAAAATCACTACAGTCGTGGCTATCCGATCGCGCATATCAGTCTACGTCTATATACTTATGCCGGTAGTCTGCCTGGCTACGCCGTATGACCTCAAATGCCTCCTCCCGGCCATAGATGCCGTCTATCTGTACCCTGTTGGCATCTTCATTAGGGTTCTTTTTATAGGTGAGGAAGTAGTGTTTCAGTCGGGTGAGTATTGCTTCATTCACATCCGATATATCAGTCCATCTCCCGTATACTTCATCGCCCTTCATGATAGCTATGATCTTATCGTCAGCCTGGTTTTGATCTATCATGTGGAAACCGCCTATGGGCATAGCCTGTACCAGAATGCCACCGCGGGCTATGATCTTCTCAGTCAGAACTATGATATCCAGAGGGTCCTGGTCTCCTATCACACCGGTGCGGCCTGTTTTCTCCATGCAGTAGTTGCCTACCTCTATATCGCAGAAGGTCTGCGGCAGGAAACCGTATAATGCAGGAAACACATTAGAAAACTGCTGTGGCCTGTCTACCTTCAGTATGCCGGACGGTTTGTCTACTTCATACTTGATAGTATCGGTGGGTACTATCTCTATGAAGCACGTACACGTTTCCGGGGCTTTCTCGCCTATATCTACGCCATGCCATGGATGGAGTTGAAATTTCAGATGTTCATTCATGTATTGCAAAAATTTGATCTACCAGCTGCTACCTGCACCGCCACCGCCACTATCACCGCCGCCGAAACCACCGAAGCCTCCTCCTCCGCCACCCCAGCTGTCTCCGTCACTGCTACCGCCTCCGCTAGAGAGCGCTCCTAGCAGAAACCATGGGAGAGAGGATCCGGCGCCTGAATATGTACGTCCGTTATTGCCCCCACCCCAAATAGAGAAAAGGATAATAACAATAATGATAGCCAGGATGATCCAACCTATA
Source organism: uncultured Chitinophagaceae bacterium (assembly GCA_964537475.1). Taxonomy (GTDB): domain Bacteria; phylum Bacteroidota; class Bacteroidia; order Chitinophagales; family LD1; genus UBA1941. Next base: position 280,400 of record CAZIBY010000006.1, read on the forward strand.
CCGAATGAAGAACCATTGTCTTGGGGCTCATCATTCTTAAATTCTCCTTTCAGGCTGGCTTCTATATCATCTATCCCGGCATTGATACCACCTATATAGTCTCCCTCCTTGAATTTTGGTTTGATGGTGTACTCGGTGATCCGTTTGCAGATAGCATCCGGCAGTGCACCCTCTACGCCGCGACCGGTACCGAGAAACATTGTTCTGTCCTCTTTGGCTATGAGTAGCAGCACTCCATTGTCTTTGTCTTTCTGCCCTATGCCCCACTCGTGGATCAGCTCAGTAGCATACTGGGCCCGGTCGGCACCATCCAGGGTAGTGATGATGACGACAGCTATCTGTGTCGAGGTCTCTTTCTCATATTGATCCAGCCGGGCCTCGAGTGCCTCTGCGTCTCCGGCGCTGAGCATGCCGGCATAGTCATTGACGAGGCGCGGAGGATCCGGTCTGTCAGGCAGCTTGATATCCTGTGCATAGGTGCGGCCACTGAGCAGCAGAAGCGCGACAAAGCACACCATAAGCCAGCCACCTCTGATGGTGGCCTGCATGGACCATGATGAGTGACTATCCTTCGCTGATATCATTGCTCAGTTCATTTTTATCTCCGGCATAGTAGGGGAAGTACTGTGTCAGTTTGGTCCCGGCCTGCTCTATACCATGCACTACTCCGGCCATATATTTCTGCTGGCGAAAAAGCGCTGTCATCTCCTCTGCTGTCGTATCCCAGAAATCGGTAGGCACTACTTCATTGATACCTTTATCTCCTATCACGGCTAGCTTGCGGTCCTCCCAGGCCAGATAGATCAGGACACCATTGCGCAAAACAGTTTTCTGCATACCCAGCTTGTGAAATATGTCTGCCGCTCTGTCCAGCACAGCGCCTTTGCACCTGGGCTCTACATGCACACGTATCTCACCGGAGGTCATTTTCTCAGCCCGGCCGATAGCATCTACTATCTGGCGCCGCTCAGATGCGGAGAAGATGTGTTTTTTGAAAAGCACGGTCTAAGTTTAGAATTTTACGGTAGGAGCTTTCTCACTGCCTGCCTCTGCCTGGAAGTATCCCTTAGGGGTAAAGCCAAACATTTTGGCAGTCAGGACCGCAGGAAACTGAGCGATGTAGGCATTGTAGTCATTTACCGATTCATTGAAGCGGTTGCGCTCTGTATTGATACGGTTTTCAGTACCCTCGAGCTGAGCCTGCAGCTCCATGAAGCCTTGATTAGCTTTCAGATCAGGATACTGCTCCACGGTGACCAGGAGCCGCGACAGAGATCCTTTCAGCTCGTCCTGGGCAGCTTGAAATTTCTGGATATCCTCCTCAGAGAGTTTGCTGGCATCTACCTGTACGCTGGTAGCCTTGGCGCGCGCCTCGATGACCTGAGTCAGCGTCTGCTGCTCAAAGTTAGCCTGGCCTTTTACGGTATTGACCAGATTGGGCACAAGGTCGGCGCGGCGCTGATAGGCAGATTCTACATTGGCCCACTCGCGTGATACGGCTTCGCGTTTTTCTACCATAGAGTTGTAGCCACAGGATGACAGCGAAGCTGCTATGATCATGAGACTCAGGAGCCTGAAGATGCTTTTCATGGATGGTTGTGTTTTTGGTTTGTAGTTGTAAAATAGCAAAATAAACCTGACTGGCAGCTATCTGCCGGTGATTTGCCGGGTTCTTTATACTTTAGCATACATCAGAGGACGAAACCCCAAACAACTTATTGCATGTCAGAACTCATAAAGGACTTTAATGACTACCGCACGCGGATGAATGAAGTGATCCTGGCCAAAGACAACCTGGTCCTGAAGCGCTTCTGGAGTCTGGACAATCAGGCCTATGCTGATGGCGCTCTACCCTCCAAGACTAAGGAGCTACTGGGCCTGATAGCCTCTATGGTACTGCGGTGCGACGACTGTATCAAGTACCATCTGGGCAAGAGCTATGAAGAAGGTGTGAGCACCGAAGAAATGTATGAGGTTTTTGCCATAGCCAATCTGGTAGGTGGCTCCATAGTGATACCACATACCCGGAGGGCGGCGGAGTATTGGGAGGAGTTGATAAAACAATCGTAGACACTACCGATCAGGAACTAACTATATAAAAAAAGCGCTGCGAACAGCGCTTTATGTTTATTTGGGTGGTCCCGCCTGAGCCGGTCTTTTAATATACAGCTTCTGGAGGGTACTGTTTACTCTTTAATAATAGCTTTGACATCCAATCAAATATACCTCTATTTTCTGATTATAAACTATTTACGTTAAGAGTGTTCTTGCCGTATTAGGAATCAAAGTCTACGTAATGAGTCTACGTAAACGAGTTACGGTCTACTTACAATTTTTGTAAGAAGGGAGTTGGTTGACCCATCATGAGCCATTCTGGGAAATCGATTAGAGTCCTGTCTCAAACTGCAATAACCTACATTCGGATTCTGTCTGAGTTGGCCCAGCTGGGCAGCCACATAAATTTCGGTTGTTCACAATCGCCAATTAAAAAGCGCTTCTGCATTATTGCGCGTAAAAGGGAGTTGTTGACGTCCCTTTTAATTGTAACCAAATATAAACAACGGCAGGAAACGAAGTTTGTGTTGAAACTTGTATAACCGGCAAATCGCGGGGATAAAAGTTGAAAGTAATGCAATAATAAAGAGACCCTGTAGGCGGACAACTGCCAATCCTCTCATTAATCAATATCCTGTTCTTAATCTGAAAAACCATTTGTCGGAACGCTATGGGTTGAGTAGCATATTACATGTAACGTTCTTTGATTTTTTACCGCTTTCAGTTCTGTGAGACTCTAAATGATAATCTCCGAGTTGCAAGTGAAAAGCACTTTAAGCAGCAAATGGTGCCTGCCTAAAGTGATATGGCAAACCCTGAAAACAAGAGAGCTCCTTGTAATGGGCAGGCCGACAAATGCACCAGTAACTATTAACAAACAAATCAGTTAAAATGAAAAATTCTTACAAGAGCAATTTCGGAAAAATGATTTCCAAAATTGCGGTAACGCCACACCTCAGAGGGCTATACGTCCTGCTCGCATTTTTTGTTTGCAACATAACCGCAGTTTCTGGCCAGACAGTGACCAAACCAACTAATGCAGCAGCAAGTCAGCAACCGCTTTTCGAAGTAACGCAGTTAAGTGCCGCTGCGTGGAACATGGTAGATGGCCTACCCTACAAACAAGTGCCTGGAGTAAACCTTGGTGCAACGTCATTTCAAGTTTTGAATGCAAACCATATTGCGTATCTCTGCAACTCGTCTGCTGAAATAATTGTCACTGACGCTAAAAACGGCAAAGCAATTTCCAAATTCTCGGCCGGTATTGCCCCGCGTGATTTTACTTATGATAACGGGAAGTATTTTGTGCTGAATGACTTTTCAGTTGGTGTTTATGATGCTTCCGGCAAGCTCACCAACACCATTGAGTATAGTAAGCAATATCTCGGTGTTGTGCGATTGACTCGCTACAACAACGCTACTTATTTGTTGCTGCCAAATGGGAACTCATTGCAGATAGAATCAAATGGAGCTCCGATTACTGGAACAGAAACAAAAGGCATCATCACCTCAACAGGAAAAAGAGTTCTAACACAAATGACGAGCGACAACAGTTATACAGTAACAGTTATCACAACTGACAGCAATAAAACACAAAGCACTTTTACTACGGAAAAAAAAGTTGCTGGTGTGTTTGTTGTTGGTGCAACAAACGACAGAGTAATTGTTGATGTGCAATGTTATACTTCTGAAAATCCTGTTGGGGTTGAGAGAAAAATTCAAAGCATTTCTTTCACCCAAACTGGAATAGGAAATGCCGTTGCCGAAATCAAAGTACCTCAGATGTATTATGTACTTGCAAGCAAAGAATTTTATGTGTCCACAAGCGGCATACTGTACCACATGATTACGTCTCCGAGTGGTGTATTTGTGTTCACATTGGCGGAAGCTGAAGCAGGAACAAAACCGGTTACAGTTTATCCGCAAGCTATCACAGCACAGACGTATCACTTCAATGAACACTTGATTAACCCCGAAGAAAAATAATTCACAAACAATTAAAAGTAAATCAAAATGAAAAGTTTAATTACTCAAATCGAAAGTTGCTTCAAGAGTGCAACCATTAAGGACAGCATCGTTGTATGCCTGTTGCTTATCAGCGTATCATTTTCATCATCTGCTCAAATCACAAGAACGCAGATTATGAATAACGCTTACTCTTTCTCCAATGCAAGTTACTCATGGACTGCAACTGCTTCAAACAAGTGGAGCGGAACATATAGCTGCGGAAGATACATTTATTATGCCTCTCCATCTTACGGAGGATGCGTCATTACAGGTACAAATTGGGGTATGCCGTATGCTTGGGGTGGTTGGTCAACAATAGCTCAACACAACACTGCTATGAGCAACGGTAAAAGTGCTGGAGATATTTGTTCAGGCTATTCAGGCGGTTGCACCAATTCTCCAGGTGGCGCAGGTTTATCCTGTGTCAGCGGGGATGATTGTTCAGGTGGAGTGACTAATTGGTGGCAGCTGGGTTCAAAGTACAACTGTTCAATGTTGGACGGAATCTCTACTGCAACAACCCCTTCTCTTGTACAGCAAGGTGATATTTATAACAGCAGTGGACATGTTCGCCTTGTTTCTTCTTATAGTTCAAGTACAGGGAACACAACAGTTGTAGAATCATCGGGCAGAGATTGGAGAACATCTTACTACACCTATACACCTGCGCAACTTTCAGGCTATACTCCACGGGTGTATAATGTTTTTATATGTAATGCGCCTACATCACCCTATGTTTCTTCTATTACGGCATCTACAGCTACTTTCAATTGGACTTCTACCGGAGCTGTAAGCTATAATTACTATATCAAGAAGAGTACTGCTTCTACCTGGACACTTTTAAGCGGGTATAGCTATAAACCCGTAACATTGGGAAATTTGTCAGCGGGAACCACATATAACTTCATGGTAAGTTCTAATTGCGGAAGCAGTAGTTCAAATCCAAGCTCTGTAGTTACTTTTACAACTGCTTCTGCTAAAAATGAAGGAGGTTTTGAAGGAAGCATTACAGTTTCTGATGGTAATATAACAGCGGGAATTGGTGAAGAACAAAATGCTATTAGCCAGGTTTCAATCTTCCCAAACCCTGTTAAGATAGGGCAGGAGATTTCGCTTGAAGGACTGCCAGAGAAGGTTCTGATTTCAATTTACACAGTAGATGGTAAGCTAATGTTTACAAAAGCAACAACAAACGGTAGCGTGAAATTAAAACTGCCGACCAATCTTCCTGCATCCATTTACATTGTTAATCTCAAATCGGATAACGGATTTAATGAGAATAAACGGTTGGTAATGGCTGAATAAATATGACCCAAAAGTGCAGCAGGGAAACCTGTTGCACTTTTTCCACTTAAAAACCATGAGTTCAATAATTAAGAAGGATAGGTTTTACAGGGCAAGAGGAGGCACAGCTTACGTGCTCGAAATTTCGTGTTCAAACTGCAACACGAAAATTTGCACATATCAGAAAGACGGGACTGGCAATCTACATCGTTTGTATTTAGACAGAATATTAGAATCCAATCCTGAATTTAATATACCGGTTTACCACCCTGCACTTACGGAAAAACAAATACCAAACCTTGTCTGCCTTTGTCGGAAACTTATAGCCGTTCCGATGGTATATTCTAAAGAAGGCCGATTAGCCTTCCGACTTATTCACGGAACGATACACAAAAAACTAAAGAAGTAACTATGAAAAAAAATTACCCTATCCTTTGCCAAGTTGCAAAACAATTAGGGGTTTCAGAAGAAGAACTCTTGGGGAAACTACATTTCATTTTTCCCAGCAACAGGCCGGAAACCCAAACCATAAACCTTAAGGATAACGAAGCATTGAAAGAACTTAAAGTCCAATGCAAAGGAATAGGAAATATCAAGAATCAATTTGGCAATTTCATGGAGTACGCATTTGAGATAAATGACCGTTGGACTGATTATAGCGTACTGGTGAAAGCAGAAGAATTTGACAAACATCGGTTACCGATATTCAAAATGAGAGAATATTTTCTCACAAGATTTGACAGCCATTGCGAAACGCAAATGCTCTTCGGTGATAAAACCTGCGACTGTATGGCTCAGTTAAACAAGGCAATTGAAAGAGTTGCCTATCATGGTGAGGGGGCTATCATTCACATCAAAAAGCACGAAGGCAGAGGTAAAGGGATTATTTCCAAGTTAGACCAGCTCTCAATCTGCGAGCATTTGGGCATTGATACCGTACAGGCTTCTTTGTTGAGGGCTGAATTAGTTGAAGAAATTAACACCGAGCATTACAATACAACTGCCATCATTGATAGCCGTGACTTCTTGGGTTGTGTAGCGATACTAAAGTTCTTCCAGGTTCCAACCCACATCAAACTGATGTTGCAGACCAACAATCCATACAAGATGAAAGCTCTTACCGAAAATGGTTATGAATGCGAATTCGTAAACATTCACACTGAACCTAATGATGAAAACAGGAAACACTTGGAAGCTAAGAAAACGCACCTCAATCATAAACTATAACCAAAACACATGGAATACAAATTAATCTTATTGTGTGCGCCATCCGGCACCGGCAAATCAACGGTAGCACGAATGCTTACAATTACAGATAGCCGCTTTAAGTATGTTACAGTATTAACTACGCGAAAAATTCGGCCAAATGAAGGAAGTGAAAAAGTGCAGGTATCCCTATCAGAATTACAGGAGATGAATAAGAACGGAGAACTGGTAAACTTTAATGAAAAGGATGGTACATACTACGGCATCCAGTATACTGCGATTTCTAAACTACTGAAGCAAGGGGTATTTCCGGTACTGGAATGGGATGTAAACCGCTTAAACTTTTGGGAAGGTAAATTCCCATTTTACACAATTATTCTTGAGCCAGAATCGGCTGAAGTAATATTGGAAAACTTAAAAGACGGGAGAGATTCAGAAGGCAAAAGGAAGGCTGGAGTTATTCAGGAAACAAAAAACATAAAAGCGGGTATTTGCAAAGGTGATAAACAAATTGTGAACCTGGAAGGAACATTGTTTGATACGGTACAGAAAATCCGAAATGAACTATTGAAATAAAATCCTATTCAATTTTAGAGCAGGCCACCCAGCATTTGATTTTAATCACTGACATTGGGTCACTAAAATGATAGTGTTGTGGGGTATTCATTCCCCTAAAACTATTTTGAGTTATCTCTTGATAATTCTTTTCAGTGACTAAATTTTTACTTGTCCAAACTTTTCTTTTCAAATATTGCAGGTGTGCTTTGATAAGGTTTGCTTCTAAAAAGCCCCGACCTCTCTTTTCAATTTTTACTAACCCACTTTCTATTTTACTACTAATCAAATAATCTGGAATAAAAACAGGGATAGATTCTTTATCAACTTGAAACACAAATACTTTATCTTTTATTTCATCAAAGAATCGACTTTGCTCAAAATTTTCATGGGCATCAATCTCCACTAACTTACCTTTTCTCCTTCTTTCAGTACGTAATCTTCCAGAAATAATTCTACCCATAACGAAGGCAATCCATTCCACCTCTGTTTTTCCATTGCTTTTGGTAATGTCAAAAGAGTTTATTCCCTTTTCATAGTTTCCCCAACTAAATATATCTTGATATAAATCCTCAAAGTCTTGATAAGTCACTCGTCTCTTCTTAAAGTAACCCCAGAGAATTTTTTTAATTGTGTAGTAATAATGTTCAAATTTTATTATTGCGCTATCTTTCATTGTATCTTCAATTATTTAGCCAGTTGGGGTAAAAATGTTTATCCAACTTAATCTCGTTAGTGAAACTTAAACAAACTCTTTTTTCAGGATCGCTAAGATTGGCCGGATATTCTGTTTTGGGACCGATGTGAAATTCTCCCATGTCACGACCTAAATGCTTATCCCAACTATCGAATGGGTCTCTCTTTTTTTTACCGGACTTAGTTTCTTGATACTTTTCGGGAAGATACATGAAGTGATAGGGTAGAACTAAAGGGTTCTTTGCTATCGGGAATAGTACAGCTCGAAGTTCGTTATACCCAGGCCTTTCTAAAAGTTGATTTATTAAGTAAAATTGTTCCTCCCCTTTACCTGCCCTTTTGGTAAAGTCCTGATAAACCTTGTGTAACCATAAATCCGAAAACAAAACGATTAGCCTATCAATTTTGGGCAATCCAGTTTTTAACTTTCTAAAATCAACATCATGTTTTGTAAGGTTGGAGTTCTCGGCATCCTGCCCTTCCATAAATAACTTAATTGCTCTATCGGAAACGCCAAAATGACTCATCAAATCTTGCAGAGTTTTATCTTCTTCCGCTGATAAATTTCCAAGAATTAATTTTACAACTAGTTCGGATAATTTATCCCTTTTATCAACCTCTTCGTTAGCCTGATATTGCTTAATTAGTGAAAGAGAAATATCCTTTGCTTTCTCATACTCGTTAAATTTAAATCCACTTTTCGAAGCATAAACTCCTAATAGAACCTTCGCCCACTCATTTATTGTTGCATCCCTCTCATTTTTACCTACATCAATAAACAAACCATCTAATGGTAAGTTTTTGCTTCCATAAATACTTTCAAAAGTAAAGACACGTTCGCCCGGTAATTTTTCTTTTGATAATTCATTCAAATGAGAGTAGGCAATCATAATTTTACCCGTTGCAAGTTGCGATTCAATCCTCTTTCTAAGGAGAGCCGCTCCATCGCTTAAAATATTTTTCCAATTTTTGTTTCCTTTATTCTCTCTTTGTAAGGCACTTTCCAAATCGTAGCCATTCAGCCATTCAAAGTATTTTGCCGTTGGTTGTAAACTGCCTCTATCCTTCTTATTAAAAGTTGCAGGAAGTCCGCAGGTAACATATTCTTTAAAAAATCTAACTATTAAAACCCCTGCATACAGACCAAATTCATCATCCTTAGTATTAGCTATATCCTTCTCTATTGTTTTAGCCAACCTATGGCCTTTATCATAATTGATTTGCCGAAATAAAATTTCGTCAGTGTAGTTACTACTTCTTTCAGGAAACAGAACATAATTGCCAAATATGTCATCATATTCTTTTTTCAAAAAAGAATAAGTGGGATTGAACATTTCTCTTATTGGCTTCATTACTGTTGCATAACTGATGCTATTCTTAGTTGATGTAGTAAAATTTTCATTTAGCATATAGTCAAACACAACAATATCCGGAATAACTCCATCGGCATGTGATAAATAATTCGCCCCCTTTGTTTCAACAACTTTACTGCACATTGCCAGATATTCTTTTATTTCCTCTGGATGTTGAAGAATTTTGAGGTTGAAATGATTAGAATCATTTTTTAATGACTTCATTGATGGAATGATAAAATCTTTTCCAGCTTTCTTTACTTTTTCAGTGCCGTCATGGCCATTATTTGCTATTCGCTCGGAAAGCAAGGGATTATCTTCAATCCAAAGAATGTTGATGCGACTATTGTCCATACCAATTTTATTTTGTCTTAATGGTGAGCACAAAAAATATCTTACCTTTTTCCTCTTTACAATCAATTGTCATATTCCCAGAACCTGTTTTTTCAAGAAGTGATTTATAGAGCAAAAGATTTCCAGTTAGCTTGTGGCTGTCAATCTTAAACTTCTTCTTTGCTCTATTCTTGAATGTCCAATCTTTACCATTAATCCCGACTTCTATAAAGCACACTTCATCTTCATTGTATTTTTCAAAAAAACCATGTGCTTCAATGTTTTCTAAGAGAGTGTTGAAGAAATTCTTTATCAAGTATTCTGAAAAAAACAAACCGTGAATGCAGATGTTGGGTTCAGAAAACTTGCTCTCGTACGAAGGAATAACTTTAAATCCTTTTCTTCTATACAATCTTTTGCTATAGTATTCGATTCTGTCTTTAATTTTCCAATCAGTTTTTGAGGTAGAAAGCAATTCATCTTTATCAGCAGATTCTCTAAATGCTTCTCTATCATTTATTTTTGTTAGCAAATTCAAAATCCCTGTCAAGACAAACAGATGTTGTGCATTTTCCTCTAACAACTCTAATTCTTTTGCATTACGCTCATTCTTAATTGTCTCAATCTCTGAAATTATATCTGTTTTTATAGCAGTCTTGAATACATGCGCCGAAATATTTATAAGAGTTGAGAATTCCAACTCATTAAGAGTTTTTGTTCTTTCATAAGCATTCTTTAATTCATAGTTCCACTGAATAACATGGCTGATGAAACCCACACTTAAGATTTGCCACTTTTCGTTTACCCCTTTAGTTTTAGTCCAATATTTTGCTTTATCGGTTTTGAACTTATAACCATACCATGCTGATTGATAAGAATTACCGGTTTGATATTGGTTGAGTAGATATTTAATGGTCGCAGGTTTGGGAGTGTTTTCAATTCCAAAAATGGGCTCAACACTTTTATTTTTTTCCCTTAAAATGTACGGCTGCAACAAATCAGAGCCTTCAAGTAAGCTAACCAATCCCTCCTCTGAATCGTTAAATTGAATGAGCTTGGGTCTCGCTTTGTAAAAATGATATTTCTCAAAAAAATCATCTGGAGATTTCCAACTAAAGTCATTGAACTTGAAGTAGTAAAATTTTTCCCGCTTACAATTTTGAGCAACAGTACCGGATTTTTTTTCAAATGAAAAGCAACAAATTAAACTATCTAATTCCTCCTTTAATCCCGGAATTGATTCAATAAACCTAAAGATATATTCTAAAAGATTGTAGCCATGCAACTGTTCACTAATATCATTTTCGTGCAAATGCAGATACTCCAAATCCAAATTTTTTGATTCGGAAGTAAGAATTTCTCTTTCCAGATATTTGTGAAAAATTTCAGTAAGCATTTTTACATATTTAATTATCCAATAGTTTTATTAACGCTTCGTACGAGCACAAGTAATCTTTTTAAATCATCGATTGAAGTATTAAAGTTTGAAAAGCAAATTCTTAATGCAAACCTATTTTCAATACTGACGCCATTTATAAAAGCCGTACCCTGTTTTATTAATGTGTTTCTTATCTTCTCGTTCAATATGTCGAGCTGAGCTTCTGAAATGTATGGCGAGTTTGGATTCCATCTAAAACAGACAATAATACTTTCTGATGGACCGACCAATTCAAAATCTGACTCATTTTCTATCAACGATTTGAACTCATTTACTAAAGCCAGTAGTCTGTCATACTCTTTTTTGTACAAATCAATCCCGATGTACTTCAATGCGAGCCAAACATTAAATGCTTTCATTGACCTTCCCAATTGTATTCCATAGTCACAATAGTCTTGACCAACTGGGTGGAATTTTTCCAAGTACTCTCCTTCTATTCCAAAAGCATCAATCAGTTTTTGTCTATCCCTTACAATTAGACATCCACTATCGAAAGGCATAAACAATAACTTATGTGGGTCAAGAGTTATTGAATGAGCTAAATGCAAGTACTCAAGCTCTTTTGGTTTGTTTTGAGCAACTTTCAAAAAGGCACCAAAAGCGCCATCTACATGAAACCAAATTTTGTGCTCCTCAGCTACATCGGATAATGCCTTTAAATCGTCAAAGGAGCCACATGCTCTTGTGCCTGCAGCACCAACAATTGCAATTGGGTGTTTACCCTGTTTTACGTCCTCAGAAATTTTCCTTTTAAGTTCGTCAACAATAATTTTGTGGTTTTTGTCACATGGGATTTCAATTACATTTTCAACTCCAATACCCATCATGATTGCTGCTTTATGGATTGATCGGTGAATCTGCGTTGAACAATAAATTCTTTGACTACCACCTGATAAGGAATTTCCTACAAGGGCAAATCTTTCACCAAGCATTGCTCTTCTTGCGGTTATTAATGCTTGCAAATTAGCAGTCGAGCCACCACTTAAAATTTCACCCCCACTGTTTCCAGAATACCCAACTAATTTACAGAGTTGATTGACAACATATTGCTCAATGGCAGTTCCAGCTGGAGACAATGCCGAAAACGAAACATTCTGATTTAGCATAGCAATAACTGCATTGCCAAGCCAAGTAATATCTAACGCAGGAGGCGTTACATAACCCAAAAAGAGTGGATTTGATGTGTTGACACAATAAGGCATGATTTCCTCGTAAACTTCTTTCAACACATCTTCCAAACAAGTGTGTTCGACCGGATACGGGTCTTTAGTTATTACGTCCGGTAGGTTTTGTAAAATTCCTGGTGTAATTTTTAGAGTTTTTCTTTTTTCCAGTAACCCTTCCCAAAATGTATTCAGCAATCCAATCAATTTCTCAGAATCCCTTTCTTGAATTAACTGTATGCTCAAATCGTTAGTCTTATTTTCCATTGTCAAATTATATCGCTGTTCGTAAAAAATATTTTTTCAGTTTTTTATTTTCAAAGTCAATAACAGCAAATTTTAAAATGCCCGATTGGTACTCGCTGCCCGGATTTATTATTACTGTTTCACCAACTTTGTCCATACCAGGTGATTCATGTATGTGTCCGTGTAGTCCTAATAAGGGGGCATATTTCTCTAAAACTCTTCTTACTGCAATAGAACCCACACTATCAGTTTCTTTCCCAAATGCCGAAATTTGCGGACGCTTTTCATTATCCAGTTTTGGCCCAATATCCAGTTTTGAATTTACTGGAGGACAGTGAAGATTGAAGATGCTCTCTTTCACATTGCCACCATTCTTTAAAAATTCCTGAACATAAGACTCTATTCTAATAGTGAGCGCTTCTTCACTAATATCTCTTGGGCAATTAAATGGTGTTTGATTTGCGTAGCCACAGGAAATAAGAGTGACCCCATTACCGAGTAAAATATTTTTCCCCTCAGGGAAAATTACCCTCGAACTTTTCTTTATTAATTCATCAATAGAGAAAAAATCATCGTTACCGGTATTCATAATAAATATGCAATCCGTTTCCGCTAACTTCTTCTCTGCTAACACAATCCACTCTTTAATTCTCTCTTCAATTAGCTTTTTAAGCAGCTCATTTTGTCCTGCTTTATCAGTAGATAGTTGCAAATATTCGGCACGCTCACACCAATGGACATAAGAACCTGAATCAGAGACCTTCTTTTCATGTGATAGAGCATCTTCCTTAGAATTTAGGACGATTGTTTTACCCCTCTCCGTTGAATAATAATTTTCCCGTTCAGAGTCTTTTACGATGTAGATTAAATCTTTACCAGTAATGTCTCCCCCAATGATAATAGCATCCGGTCTAAACTGATTATGGTTTACGCTATTGAGAAGTTTACGAAAACAGACATTGGAACCATGTATATCGGTTGCGAACAATACTCTATAATCCGTGACATTTTCTTCAGCAGAGTCTTTAAGGTTAAATATGTTTTTAAAAAACTTCTTCATTTTAATACTTGATTCTATATTTCATCTACTTCATTATACCATTTTACTTTTGACCCCAGCAGTGCTCGCGTCTTCCATGAGAGACTTTTGGGCGAGTTTTGTAAAGTGTCAATAATTGATTCAATTTTTTTTGTGACTTTATCTGAACCTGAATGGTTGTTAGCAACAACTGTATTAATTAGCACTTCCAAATTTTTCAGATTTTGCAATACTGTTTTATAAAAACCCCATTGCCTTGAGGTGTAAAAACTAATATGCGGAAGAATTATTCTACTATCTGAATGTGTATTGGTTTCGTTAGTAATTTCATTTTCATTTAGAATCCACCAAGCCCCAATTAAATCTTTTTGTCCAGGCCTCACGATTTGTAATTTTTGTAGTAAGAGCTCGGTAGGAGGAATTGTCACTCCCGCAGTGTCAATCCTTTTGTTATTTGATTTTGGTATATTATCCGAAATATTAGCGGGTGAAATAGTCAAGTCAATGAAATGGTTAAAATCAAATCCATCATAAAAAATATCAATCTTTATTTCCCCGGAATAAAAAATACTTCTCTTAATTCCCGGTACAGTGTCAAATCTTTTATCCTTAGTAAACCCCAATTCAAGAAACAACTTTTCAATAGTAGGTTTCTTATCTACTACTGATACTAAATCAATGTCTCTCGGGGGACTGTAGTTGCGGCAAAAAAAGTCTTGAACTTCATCTTCATGTTGAATGGATAATTTATCTCCTATGAGATTATTCTTTAAAAAACTGCTTGAGAGGTAAATCCCATAACTACCGCAGACCTTAAGACAAAGTTCATTGCGTTCAACATGTGGTAGAATTTTTTCAAAAACGGCATTTAGGTTTTCAATGTTCATAACGGCTTATTATTCTTCACTCAGAGTAATACTCATTTCGCTATCTAAATCAACTCCCTTACTCTCATTTATTTTTTTAGAAATTTCGTATACAATAAAGCCACTTACATAAATTCCTATAAGCAAGACAATGGGCAAAACACCACTCGCACCACCAACACCCGCGTTTGTTAGAGAACTGTAGAGTAACAGAAGAAAAAGAATCGTATTTCCTGCACCAGCGATTTTCATTAAACGCAATCCCAATATCTTTTTTGTAACAATAGAAGGCGACCTAAGAAAAACTGGATTATTATTTGAAGCAAATTTTAGAGCTGCAATACCAGTAATCAAAAATGAAACGCTAAAAATGGCTATGTAATTAATGAATGCTAGGCCAGCGAAAAGAAATAATCCAAGAAAACCGATGGCCATTAGTACAATCAAAAAAAGTGAAACTGTGGGGGCGCCATTTTTTTCATTCACCTTCGATACTTGCTTTGGAAGGACTTTATAATGTGCCCATGCGAATAAATTTCTTGAACATACCTGAGCCATTACAAAAAGCAGCAACATATACCAAAGGAAATTGCTCACCCCCATTAGTACATTTAAAAAAACACTTTGAGTTAATACACCTGCAAGAGAATTTACACTATTATCAATTAATAAAGGATTCTTTTCGCTTCCTTGGATTAGACTGATTGCATTATTGAAATCCTTACCAACAGTAGAATAATAAGCATAAAATGAAAGAAGGTAAAAGCCAAAACCAAAAAGCAACGCACCAATAATTCCCTTAGTTTGAGATTTATCCGCTTTCTTTACTTCTCCTCCTACATAAGCAGAATAAGTAAAACCAATAAATAGCCAGTATCCTATTGGTAAAGCCATAATGGTATCGAGAAGGCTTGAAGGCCTGCCTTCTTGTAACCCCTGTTTCTTGGCTAACGTCAATACTGAATCATAGGCGTTGCTGTAGTTGGCGTGTTTCAGCATATATTG
Source organism: uncultured Chitinophagaceae bacterium (assembly GCA_964537475.1). GTDB lineage: Bacteria > Bacteroidota > Bacteroidia > Chitinophagales > LD1 > UBA1941. The sequence continues at coordinate 295,645 of CAZIBY010000006.1, forward strand.
ATTAAAGAGTCCAACAAACTCATTATGGCTTGTTGTAAAAAAGAGAATGACTGTAACTACCGTTCCAACAAGTGAAATCCAAAAGAAAATGCTTAGAAACTTTTTTAGAGTTCTGATTCCTAAAGAAGAAACGAGGTAAACAACAATCAAAATCACTGTTCCGATAATAAAGGAGTTCCAAGGTGTTGCTACCAATTTGCCAACTGCAACTAATTTATTGCTGTCAATTGAATATCCTATATTTAGTAGTGAAGGGCTTAGTGCTGTTTGAACACACCAAGCTGTATAAACACCCAATCCCAGAAATTGTGACCAACTAAAGCCCCAACTTGCAATAAATCCCAATCTGTGATTGAATGTCCTACCCACGTATTCATATTCACCACCAGACCGCGGCATAGCGGCAGCAAACAAACTATAAACGTATCCATTAAGAATTGCCAAACAGGTTCCCAATGTCAGAACTAAATAGGGATTAGCATTTGGGAAATTTTTACCGAGAAATGTAGGAGCTACAGCTAAGACTACTCCTAAAGAAAAACCAAGTACATTAAAAATGAATACATCAAGCGTGCTAAACTCTTTAACCAATCCTGATGAATCTCTCATGTAATCTTTTAACTGCAAATCCCTCATGTATTTAATTTTAATTGTTTTAATAAAGAAGATTTAAAAATGAATTTCTTTTGCCTTGCCTTGACCTATAATATTATACACTATCATTCAATAAACCCTCCTACAAATTCCGACAGAAACCAATCAAAATACCTGCTGGTCAATTTTCATATTCATTTCTTCCAGTATCTACATAGACTCTATTATTGTAAGTCCCACGTTTTCAATTCCATTTTTAGTCCATTGGGTTTAACATGAACCAATGTGTTGTTCGGTAAATTCGTCCACTCGTTATGTTGTGCATTTAACTTTTGTGACGATATTATTACATGACTTTTTTGTAATGAAACGTTAAGAGTAAAATATTTTTCAAAGGAATCTGCCTCATTTGAGTTCTCGCCCTTATAAATTCTCCATCCAAACAATTCATTTTCATTACCCAAGAAACCGCACATTGAATTGTATTTCGTGTTAGCAGCAATGTATATCAGTCGCTCACGAACAGAGTCTATAGTCACAGGTGCACCATCAATTAATTTACTAAAAAATATAAATGAATCTGTGGTGGCCATTTTATTAGCCTCTTCGGCGAAGGTTTTTATTTCACCATTATGACAAAACAAGTAGCCGCTTTTCCCAAATGGTTGTGCGCCAGAAACATCGCTTTTATTATTAAGAAAGAGAGAAGATAGTCTATTGTGTGCAGCAAAAAATTTGGATTTTGCAGTAATTATTGCATTTACATACGATTTGTCCCAAGCATTGCTACTACCCCTCTTTTCTATCACTAATTCATTGTCTTGTACATAACCTAACCCGCAACCATCTTTGTGAAATCCAATTTCTTCACTTCCTAACTGGTCGCCTTTCTCTGACAAATACTGTAGGGAATAAGGACAATGAAGCATTTCATTAGCAATTGTGGTTTCTTCTATAGATAATTTAGCCATCATTCGGCACATAATCTCTTGATTTAAGCTCCATTACTTTTAAAAAGTCAACGGTTGTCATATTTAAATATGCGGAGGGGCATAATTCCTTCCGACAAACTCCGACAAAATTTGGTTTACAGACCACCTTTCCTTTAATCTAAAACTTCATCCCATCGACAATCCTTTCAAACTCTTCCCTAGCAACCAAACAGTATTGTGCTTTATGGTTGTTTTGGGACTTTGGCCGGCTATAGCGGCCGGAATGCTTATTGATTTCTCTTAGTTGACATTATACTTATTAAAATGCGCTTGCTCATAGTTTAAATAGGGGCCAATTTTAAGGGTAGTGATTTATACTCTTAATAAAAATTACTCTTTATTTGATAAAGGGATTCTACCTTTTCATTCACGATTGCCTTTTTGCCAATAAAATTATCTATTAGAGCGAACCCATTATAAAATGGCTCTACGGCTAAAAACCTGTTTGAATAAAGTTCATTACCCTTCTTATCAATGTGAAACAAGCAATCCTTAACCTTTGCCGCTACGAAGTTAGTGTGAAATACCCTAAGGTCAAGAAACTATTTATTATGGAGAAAATCTCCAGTTTTATCAATATGGCGCCATAAACCATTGGAAACCCTAACACAGGCATAGCCATCCTTAAAGTCCCCACAGTAGGTGTAATTCTTTAAGTAAGGACGGTTACCATTAAGGTCGATATGGAAATAATTGTTGGCCTGATCACGGACCGAGCAAAGGTTCTCCAGAAAATTGCCTACCCAAGAATAGAAATCTGCGTATACTCTGCCTCCTTTTTCATTAATGTAAAGCAATGATCATCCATAGTTACAGCAGCACGGTTACAGTAATAGCCAAACGTCCGAGAATACCTTTCCCGATACATTTCTTTGCCAGAGGCATCAGTATGATACGACCCGGTCCCGTCCTTTACCGGAGCAAGGCCTGGCGCATGAAATTTCAATACTTCGATGAATTTTTTGTCAAAGGCAGGTTTACCATTGTATAGGAAGCGAGTGCTATCTTCTGAGACTGTCATATCCTGCCAAGTCATACTATTGTTTTAAAACCAAACCCGAAAGGTAGTTAACCCAATTCTCTTTAGTATAGATTCAGCCAGTTAAACAAAAATCGTAAAATGCGATTAGCGAATCGTGAGTTACAAAAATTGTAAGTCCCTTTTCGCTGTATTGGAAGTACTCCTCTCGCGCGCGATCATATATAGGTAATGAAAGCATACTCACTATTCCGATACAAGGATTTCATATCCGAACAGACTGAAGAGGCTAAAGAGCTCGTGAATCAAGTCACAGCAAATGCAATTTGGAAATACATTAACGAGGAAGTCCCTTTTGCGATCTTTCCGCTGTATAATACAAGGACCGGGAAATGGTTAGATGAACAAAAAGCCAGCGATATTGGTCTGTACCTGACTCAAATCGACTTGGATTTTACACTTTTTGAGGTAGAGATTATATGCGGATTACTACCGGATCAGACCAAGAACTCTAACCGATACCTTTTTATACAAAATGTAGAAGAGGGACAAGCTAAATCGATAGCGGGACAATTTGATTTGGACCAAATCGTCTGCGGAAACGGCTTCCGGGCATACTCCGTTGACCTTCTCGGCGACAGAAAACAATTAATGCTCAATAGCGGGGACATGCAAATGGCGTGGGTCGGTGCTCTTTTGGGTCCGGTGAAACCTTGGGTTTAGGGGCTAAGTTGGGATTCGAGTATCTTTGACTTAAAGAAGTGTACATCAAATGCACGGAAAGGACCAATGCCTATCATTTTTGGGGTTGGATGAACTATCCGAGGCCAAAACATGCTGCGGCTAATGTCGTGGAATCAGTCCAGACACTTTCTTTTACTCTCCATGTGCTTCCTGAGGTCAAAACACAACAAAAGCGGCCAAATACATGGCCCGACCTTATAAGTGTCCCAGGAGAGCCCAAAACAGACCATTTATTTTAGCATTTGCTTGCCGATAGAGCTGTCAGTCTTTCCTGATCCCGGTAAGACCACTGACGGTAGCAATCTGTAACTTCCCCTGATTTATCCCTTTGCGGAAGACTGTGTCCAGGACCAGGGGAAGATGTAGTTCAAGCACCCGGAAATACACAATATCATTTTGGTGCAGCTTCCTATCGTTAGAGGAAATGACCAGGAAACCATTTTCGGTCTTTCTCAGTTCAACTTTCTTAGACGGCTCATATAAAATTGTCACCGTTTGATCTTTCCTTATCTGTCCCGCCGGCAGCTTTTCGATTTTTGGTGCTTCCTTTTCAGTATCCGGAGCTATATCACTCAACAGATGCTCCCATCCTTTGTAACCCAGATACTGACTTATAAGATCCAGAGTATAAAGACGCGGCTCCTGACTTGCTCCTGTAACAAACCCATAAAGCCGTTTCAATGTACTCGCACTGATCTTGGCCTTGCACACAGCGCTTATCTCCTCTGCCAGGGCGTTGCACTGCACGGGGTATCGTATGGGACCCTGACCAAATTTGCGCTCAATTCTCTCCTTGATAATTTTCGATAACACCCGTCACTCTTTTTACAACATCGAATGTAGCTTTTGGAACAAAGCGGTTGGCTGATTGGACTATAAGAACGGAATGAACGGAATGAACTATAAGAACGTAATGGGCATTTATCTGGCGGTTATATTCGATTTTTTATCAATCTAAAAATACCGTTTATGCAAAAACTCTTCTTTTCGCTTTTGTTTATCATGATGATACTTACTGCAAGATCACAGATCACTATTGTTTCAGTTAGCCCGGATACCGTTTGTCCGACAGGAACTTTCATGACCAGCGTATCCATACACATTGGTCCTGACAGGTCGATTTTCAAAGATTCACTGCGAGTATCAGGTTATGCGTTCCCACCGGATACTTTCAAGTATACCCCTTATTTGGCAGGACACGTTTTCCCTGATAGTTTATCGTTTTATTTGGATAGCACTATGCTCAATACCACTCGATCGATCTCATTTATATCATCTATACATGATACAGGCGCATTTTACCTGATTGACCCCACCCGGTACTATAACACTACTCACTTCGCACTTAATCTGGTGACCAGTGATCAACATAACTCCGATACATTCAATATTCAGCACCTGCCCTATCCAAATCCTATTATAATGGTTGATTCAATAAGGTCTATCTGTCAAAATGCGACCATCAACCTTACAGCTACTGGACCAGTAAATCATGGCATGTATTTATGGGTCAATCCACGTAACAATGATACTATTTACGGGAAAACGGTCATAGTCAACGGTGATAGTCTTACGCCTTTGGGGTATAACAATATCTACCGCTGCACATACATCGATACCTCCGCGCATTGTAATAATTTATCTACTACAAAGACCGCAAACATTATAGTTAAGACAACTCCCTTCCAGGATATATGTGCAGTAACCTTGGATAGCACCTTAATTCATAATGTTATAGTATGGGATAAAAACCAACCATCTGATACCTTTCACTATTCCTTGATCGATTCATTCTTGATTATGAGGGGCAACCAGCAAATTGGTTCACAGCCATTCACCTCATATAGCAGTTTTCAGGATAATAATGCTAACATATCTCTCCAGGCATGGACATACAGCATCACAGCTAAAGATGTCTGCGGACTCTTACCAATATATTTTCCTGGCAACAGTGTTACCACAATGTTTCAGCTACAGCCGAATAACGGTGATGTAACCTGGTATCCGTATCAGGGATCATTTTCAGGTACCTACTCCGTAATGCGCGATGCTAATGGCAATAACAACTGGACACTACTCGACACTATTACAGCAAATACTTCACCCATAACCGTGCATGATACGAATGCAGCTATCCTGCCAAATACCCGATACAGGATAGAAGCTGTCGGCGCCAGTTGCAATCCAAGAACCGCATATACATTGTATTCCAATATCAGGAGCGTCCAGCCAAATGGCATAGAGGAGATAAACGCTCAAAAATACTTTGTATATCCCAACCCAACCAGTGGCATTCTCTACATCAGTGAACCCGGCTTGCATTTGACTATTACAAACATAGAGGGGCAGCGTATCTTTGAAATGGATAAATGCACAAGTCAATTGGATGTCTCAGGCATGACGCCCGGTATTTACCTTCTATTTCTTAATGGAGAAGTCAGCAAGTGGGTCAAGTATTGATCCGATAGTCTATTCAATTTCGTCGCGCGCGCATGTGTATACATGCGCGCGTTCTTTATACATGACTCTTACATACTGGCGACAGGCTATAGTGGGTTTCTTGTTCTTTGTCGTTAAAGACTAAGGTTGGTGTGATGCAAGATAATTGATAATGACGCAAATATTTTTTCAAAAGGTGAAACATTCTGCCGAAACGGGCATATAAAATTGGTCATAAATTTCCGGTTTTGGATTTAGTAAAGAGTTTAATTCGGTCAGACACTTTAAACACTTTATAGGACCTAACAGTCTTTACATGCCTAACAGGCTTCATACGCACTATACTCACTTAACGGGACAACACTCCTAAACGCAAGTAAAGAACAGTTAACAGCAGCTATCCACCTAGAACAGGTCTAAACCCTCTATACGCAGCTATAAGGAAATAATAAGAAATCTGACTATTCCAGAGTTGATTGATGGGCGTAGCCCTTGTAATGTGCCCGGACTCACCGATTGCTTCTCCGGTGGAATTTATGGGGCACGATCCCTGTTCGACCTTATGCTTGGCTACACTTAGAAGCCGAGAGCGATTTGGGGCTAGCCTCTGTCAATAATTGAATGTTACAAAAATTGTGAGTGCCCGGCATCACCAAGGATATCTCTCCATTATTGCTAATAAACGCAAGAATGACCTGGCTTTTTCCATTTCTTCTGCTGGAAACTTCCCGTTTCCGGCGGTTGCTGCTACACTCGTGTTGTAATTATTCACAAACAAAAATCGTAACAACATGACAACACAACAAGCTGCGGAACTGGTGGCAAAATTCCTCAAAAAGAATCCTGACTCAACGAAGGCTGCAATAAGCGAGGCGACCGGAGTGAAGGGCATAGTACTCACCAATGTATTCAAGAAGCTGACAACCGAAGGCTCACTGATGGAGGCTGAAGGCGACGATGGTAAGATATATTCTCTAAATGATCAACCTGCGGCACAAGAAACACAGGTCGAGGAAGAAGAAGCACCAGAGAGTATACAAGGTAGGGGCCGTAACCAGAAGTACCGCATCAACGGGCAGAAAGAAGAATACGGCAAGGGGCCATTGGTAAGAGAAGTAGTCAGGCAATATGTAGAGGATCACAAGCCAACTATCAAGCAGTTAAAGGACGCTTTTCCTGATGAGTTGCTGAGGAGGTTCGGCGTGTTCCAGGATGAAGACACAGCAAAATCCATCCAGGGAGCTCGAGATCGTTACTTCTGGAAAGAGGAGCACCAGATCAAGGTTAAGGGCAAGATAATAGTCGTATGCAATCAATGGACCAGCGAGAACATTCAGCCTTTCCTAAAAGCAGCAAAAGCGCTGGGTTATAAAATCAAGTAGTTTTCTTTGCTGTTTTATAAATGGCGGGTATCCAGTGGAAGCCCGCCCTTTTCATGCAAAAAACTGCTAATGGATTATTTCAGACGATCTTAAACGCTATATTCGAGTATTCATTTATTTCTCAGATAAAGTTTTCATAGGTTCAAAGTGGTCGTCACGAAAGTGGCGGCCATTTTTTGCGCTTTATCTGACATTCATTTTCCAAGGTATGATCATTCTAAAAATTTTACTTACAATTTTTAGAAGTACCAAAAACTGAACGCCAACCAATAATCCTGAATTGGAAATAAATACGTTTATGGTTAAACTATTTCCGATAAAGCTTACCTAAGTTATTCAACTCTGCTATTCTTACAACGGGCCGGGTATAGATAATCACCGTTAAACCCACAGCTATAGATGAAACAAACAATAGGAAAGAGAAAAGGGAAAAATGAAGAGAAGATCTTAAAGCAGTTCAATAGATATAAAGACCCGGGCATTATGGTATGGACTTGACAATCCACTGAAACAGATACTTCCGGCTACAGGAAATTATTTTGAATTAGCTGAGCTACAGAAATACGTGGGTGGCTGGATTGATATCATCCCTCTGCGTAGGCCAGGTCTTCCAGATAAACAATTAATTGTAAATGATGAGGGCAAACTTCTTGATATGTCCACCAACCTGCTTGCTACCGGTGTCTGGACTCAATACTATGGAAGTACAGAGATTATTGTAGGCCCGGTAGCTATTTGTGATCCGAGCTTCCTTAAACAATGGACTTCCATTAGTTAATAGTTATGCCGAACGATTCTACAGTAAATAGCATCAGCTTTTATCAACGAAAGTATGGCCACAGGGCTATAGCGCCTCTTTTCTTGCACGAGGAGAGGCAAGGCCTCGTCTCCTTTTTTATTTATGAAAATTGTAATATCTGAAGTAGCTCGTAAGCGCTCTTCGAATGCGTCCGGTGGGTTTACCTTTCCTAGTAGCCGCGGGGCCTTTGTAAGCTTCTCGTAGAGCCTTTCTTAGCTTTCCTAAGGCACTTTCACGTGAGCGGTCGAGGTAACGAAGCTGCGAGTTCACTGCCACGTCCTTTAGTTGCCGAAACCCACTTGCCCAGCAGAACCCCAGAGGACGGTTAAGATTATACTGATTTACCTTACCCACTGACATTGCAACCAGTTTTTGTTCAGCCCGAAAAACTATCTGACGGTACGACAGGCCAGACGGCGCTGTTACTTTAATTACTTGCTTGCCCCCTTGTATGATGCCCAATTTTTTCAGGACGGTTGCGACGACTTCAAACTGCTTGTCCCTTTCTTTCTTCAGGGACTTTTTCCGAACCCGTAGGCGACCATCATATTTTCTTTGGTAGCCGACGAAGGAAACGTAGGGAACATTATCTTTGTATCCATCAGTCACAGGTCCCCAGCGGTAAGGATTTTTCGACTTCGAGGAGTTCCAAAACTCGTTGACCATTTTCCTGTTACCCTTCTTTGGAACTTGCCGCTTGTAGTCTGTCAGCTGGTAACTATCCGGCGAGTGCGCCACCAGCTTGAGAGTACTTATTTTCTCCAGTGTAATATCTACATACTGCTTGCAACGGTCTTTGTCTGTATGCAGGATGATAAAATCATCACAATACCGAAGATATCTGACCTCTTTATCATCGTTAATAAAGAGCTGGTCCACCTCGTGCATGATAAGGTTAGCACAAAAGCAAGACAAGGCGCCGCCCTGAGCGACCCCGACATCCTCGTCATTAACATCAACTCCGAGTTCCGATAACTTCGCAGCCGGCCAGTTGAACTCCCGCCTGCCCGCAACCTCTTGTGGCAAGATTTGGCGGTTAAAGGCAAACGAGGCGATATAGTTTTCAAGGATACGAAGTGGCCGCGCATCGAAAGGCCTGCCATTAAGCTCGAAGTGCTTAACCATACGATCAATCTTATCCCTGAGTACTAGGTGATTGACAGTATCGAAAAATTTAGCGAGGTCTATTTCTGCGACATATATTCCATCAGAGATATGCTCCTTCCTGAACATTTCAATGTCGGCGGTTGCCCTGTGATACCCGTATGGTATTTCACCAGGCTGATTGAGCTTGCTGCTTCTGAAGGCATAGCTTGCAGATGAAAAATAGGGTAGCGACAGTGCTGTGTCTACGTGATCTGTCAGATAGGCCGAGGCAATGCTCGATATAATATTATCACTAAGTTCATATTTGACAATTGCCCTGTACTCCGTACCACCTTTTCGTTTGGCCTGAAAGATATAGCCGATAGGTGTCAGCCTTGTCACACAGTCCGGATCGATCATCCTTGAACGGATATCTTGAATCTGCTCATCCAAGGCGATGAGCCATGCTGGACGCAGACCTCGCTGCCGGGTCTTCCTGATAGTTAAAAGCAGTTGCTGTTCTTCCACTGAACCCTCCTTCTGCGCTTTGTACCGCTTTTTTTGACCAATGCGTTGCCATTCTTTGCGGGAGGGAATAAGGTTGTCAGAAGTCGATTGGCCTCGGACATTGGCGAGTACTGTCGCCCACCACTAATGTTGGCATAGAAAACTCGCTGATGGCGCTTAGTTATTATATCGACTCTCTTCTTTACGAGACGACGTAAAATGTACTCAGGCTTAATGTATGCTGTGAATGTTCTCATAAAAAAATCCGGGGCCGGCATAGCGCCAATAGGCAACGTGTAGGTTAGACCTCTAAAGATTCAATTGAATCCCTAAAGAAGTAATCCATTGCTCGACCCAGCAGCCTGGATTAAAGCATTACAGCCGGGTTCATAGTCTCCGGCCCACGGATGAAGGTATTATCCGTAAGAATTAAAGTGTTGCGAGGGGTCTGATCGCTATAATTTTTTCTCTGCTTAGTTTTTGTTTATGAAAGGTCATATTTGTATTATTATATTAATTCGTTTAAATTATGACCTATGACAAAGCACCTTTCTTTAAGATTAGCTTGGCACAATGAAGGTTGGAATGGAAATATCTGTGAAAACCCCAAGTCTAATGTATACTGTATTGGACAACATTCATACTCTGGGGATGTAATATCAACAACACGTGATCTCGAGTGGGAATCTCAGCCGGATGTGGCAGGGTGCAACTGTTCCAAGCTTGGAAAAATACCAGGTTGCGTTTATAGTATTAATGCTTTTGGAAGTGAAAAAATAAAAGCTAACGCTGCTCCACCTGATTTTTTCTATGATGAATCTGAAGAAGTAGAATTTGATTTGCCACCGTCAACAGCTTGCATCTGGCCGTACGAACAAATGTATGGTGATGACGTGAAGCTTCCTGCGGGTTCAAAACAAGTTTTTGATTATCGTAAGCGATTGAATAATGCCAAAGATTTTTTCAAGGAACTATCTAATGACAAGACGCTGATTTTTTACTATGCGAATAAGAGTAATCCAATCAGCGAAGATGATAATCAAGTGTATGTTTTAGTGGGAGTTTCGCGCTTAAAAACTACAGGCGATATTTTATTCTATAATAATGTCAGTGAGAAAAATAAACAGAAGTATGCAGATGGGTTTGTTTGGCAGATGCCTGTAACATCTCATTATCCAGACGAAGGATTCCGCATTCCATACCATAAATATTTGAATAACGAAGATATTTTGTCTCGTATCCTATATGTACCGGAGAATAGTAACAACTTTAAATACGCCGCTAAACATATTTCTGATGATGATGCACTTATTTATATTGAAAGATTAATTCAAATAGTAGATGAGTTAATTTTAATAAAGGATGATACCGAGAACTGGCAAATAAGAAGGGAATGGCTTCAGTCCCTTCTTTCTGAATTATGGGAAAATAGAGGTGCTTATCCAGGAATGGCTCCGATTCTGGATCACTTGGGTTTTATGCAACTTATTCAACATCATTATGAACAGACTAAAAAGGGTAAAGAAAAGGAAAGCGTTGAATCAATTTTCAAATTCCTTAATGACAAGAGTCAAACCGGGATTCAAGATTGCAGCATTGATCTCCCTACTCTTGACAATTATCGAAAGCAATGGCATATAAAGAACAGACCAATAGCCAGGGAGCTAATTGAGAAGGTCCTTTGCAGAATTGCGATCCAAAAGATACAAATTGAGAACATTCTAAAGGAAAATCGGTCTGAAAATGGAATCTTGGATACATTAAAAGATGTACTGGATAACCCTTATATCTTGACTGAACAATATGTTGGTGATGAATTGGGCGATGAGATTTCTTTCACAAAAATGGACCATGCCGTGCTTCCTTCTCCCCAGTTAGGATTAGACAACCTTTATCCAAAAGAGGATTGGCGAAGACTACGAGCGTTATTGGTTGATGAATTAAAAAAAGAAACCGTTCACTCATTCATAAATCGTGATACACTCCTATCAAACATAAACAATAAATTAAAGCATTACCCTGATTGGAAAAAAGAGAGCTTTAACGAAGGGTTTATTGAATACGATAAGGAGCAATTCGAGAAAGCAGTCATGTTTCGTTTAAATGATGATAGATCAAAGGAATATTTATACTTAAAATCAGTTTGGGATGATGAAAGAATAATAGAAACTCAAATACGGGAGTTAATCAGCAGGTCAGATATAGGCCTTACTAAACCATTCAAGGAAAGTCAATGGAAAAATGAGCTATTTAAATCTGATATAGACTTAGCAAAAAATGCACCTAAAGAATATGAGGAGGCAATAAAGGGACAATCAGAAATCTGTGCGAATGTTTTCAATAAGCCAGTCAGTATCATTGCAGGTTCGGCGGGTACAGGTAAAACAACAATAATAAAAGCTATCATTAATGCTATAAGGTTTACCTCCGGCAATTCAGAAGCCTTTTGTCTCTTAGCTCCTACTGGTAAAGCAGCTGATCGGATTCGCGAGAAAACAGAAGAGAATGCTACAACTATACATGGCTTTCTAACAAAGACCGGCTGGATGAATCCCAACTTTACTTTTAAAAGAGAGGGAGGAAGAAAGGAAACTTCATATTCAACAATCATCATTGATGAATCCTCTATGATCGATCTTCAATTAATGTCCGCACTATTTAGGGCCATTAATTGGAATTATGTAAATAGGTTAATCTTAGTTGGCGATCCCAACCAACTTCCTCCAATCGGTAAAGGAAAGGTATTTTCTGATGTCATAGAATTTATCAAAGAGACTAATCCCGAGGCATACGGTAAGCTAAAAAACAATGTTCGCCAGTTGGAAAATAAGGCTACTGGTAAAGGCACGGGGATAATTGACTTAGCGTCTCTATATGTCAAAGAGAATATTAAATATGAAGATCATCAATCGTCAAAAGTAGAGGTGGAGAATCTACTCAAAGAAATTCAAGAGACCGATGAAGATGTAAAAGCTGATTTGCGTATAGTCACATGGAAGGACACAGGTTATCTCTGAAGAATTTAATTGAACGGGGTATTTCCCTTTAACTTTGCTCGCTATTTTAAAACCTATTGCCCCTAACTTATTAAACGGTATTGATACTTTTTGTAGGTGTATATCGAGAGGCAAAAAAGAGAAATCAGATTTGCCAACCGCCCACATTTCTGCTTCATACGTAAATTTACCCAAATGCTGATTCGCTGATGGTAAGCCTAATTTTAAGTGTCGCATCCACAATGGTGAAGAGGAAGATTTATGATTCATCAAAGAAGTCGGTATGTAGGATGGCTTGGTTTGCCAGAAATGTACTTTCCCAACTACAAAAATAGTATCGATTTCAAGCAATCCCTGATTCGCTTTATCTCCACTGCAAAAGATAATATAGGAACCAGCATCTAAGTATCTACCTGAAACGGTAGAATTACGTTTAAGCTGTGTCGCATGACAATATGAATACATCCAGCTATCATTAAACACAAAAGGGTCTTCATTGGTTTGACCATTACCCATGCTATCTACCCATACCTTTCCACTCCAGGGTAAGGGACTGATGCTGCCTTGAATTATTGCCTCACCAGTAATAAAGGGGTTATCCCTTTGACAATCGGGATGAAATATGATATAATGTATCATTGCTTTAATTATTGAGCCAAGTTCGCCACTCTTGAGCTTATAGTTTGATTCCTTTGTTATAAGCGAACATATCCAAGGTGTCGTATTCTATCTCGCTATCTGAATCTTCTTGAATAAAAATAAATACACGGTCCTTTTTTTTAGTAAGGTAGTTTCGATTTTTTATATAATTAAGGAGATAATCTTCAATTTTCTTTTTGGGATTGTTAAGGCAAATGAAGCCTCCAAATTGGTAGTTAAATTTTTCAATGTATAGGTTAAGCTTAAACAAATCCCAAGCAAATCTTTTTTCTGGCAAGTCAAGCTCAGTCTTAAATTCTAATATCATTTCTTGATTGTGTTCCTCTTTATCCATTTCGTCCTTATGGATAAAAAAATCAGGTATTGTTGTAAACTCAAATTCTTTTCCCACTTCATGGCCGTAAAGCTTCTCTAACTTATTATAGCCGAATTCTACCTCTGGGTCATTTTGGTCAGAGTAAATGTACTTTTTAGGAATTTGAAGCTGGCGTTGTAATGTTCCGTGTTCTGGTAAAGTACCCTTTGAAATCAAAATACCGTATTGCTCATTGAACTTCGCGACAAAATTATTTTCATAAGTTGAATATCCATCTCCAGCGGAATTTAATTTATCATGCTTTAAAATAACTCTTGCTGTCTTATAATCTCTCTTATCAATGGCTTTGAGCACATTAATAATATTTTGCGCCTTTGTTTTGTTAATGTCATCCATTTCCGCTTTTTAATTTATAATCAAGTCTACGTAAATCTTACGTAAATTGCTTATGGACAACAAAAAAGGCGCTGATTTTCAGCGCCTTATGATTGTTTGGGTGGTCCCGCCTGGGCTCGAACCAGGGACCCTCTGATTATGAGTCGGGTGATTTTTGGTTCAATATGATTCAATATATCCTGAAACCCGCATGAATACTATATTTTTTTTCAGCATCACTTCGGATTGACACGCATAAAACCTAAATTTGTTTGTGAAATGTTTGTGAAACTTAAAACATCAGGTCATGGGTTTTTCTGTATCTCTCGCATTGGATAAAAGGGTCAAGAACAGTGATGACAGTTATACGATCAATGTTCAGATCATTGTCAATCGCAAAATGACGAGTATAGCAACCGAATATTCTGTTGCTGAAAAAGATTGGGATAATAAGAAGCGGCAGATAAGAAATACTAGTCAAATAGCACGTAATATCAGCCGGATAAACAACATTCTGAATAAGAAAAGAGCGGAGGTGATGGATAAAGTAACTGCTCTGCACGACAATGGTAATCTGGACAAATTACCTTTAAAGGAAATAAGGGGATTAATCACAAATGAGCATGGAACTAAGACCGTCTTTCAGCTTTATGATAAAATGATCGCGGAACTCACTGCGATAGGCAATGTAGGTAATGCTCGTTCCTACAAGATGTCGCTGCAAAGTGTAAAGACGTTTACAAAAGAAAAGGACTTTACATTCATTCAACTGACATACGCGTGGCTTAAAGAATATGAGAAATTCTATCTGTCTAAAGAGGGGAATACCAAAAACGGGCTTGGTGTATATCTGAGGGCTTTACGGGCTGTATGCAACCGGGCGATTAAAGAAAGGATAATCAAGAGAGAAGATTATCCATTTCAGCATTACAAGATAGTGAAGGAACCTACTATCAAGCGGGCATTGACCGAAACCCAGATAGAAGCCATCAGGAACTTTGATCCTGGAAAAAGAAAACGGGAGGCATTAGCAAAGGATGTATTCCTGACATCATTCTATCTGGTAGGTATTTCTTTTATGGATATAGCCCACTTAAAGGTTTGTGCTATTCATAACGGGCGAATAGCTTATAAACGGCAAAAGACCAAACAGCTTATCAATATCAAGATCACGCCGCGCTTACAGGACGTGCTTGATAAATATCTGAAGGGTAAAGGGCCGGAAGATTACATCTTTCCGATTATCAAAAGTAAAAGCGCTGAATTGGTCTATCGTGATGTAAAGAACTCCATGAAACGCTATAACAAATGCTTAAAAGTAATTGCAGATGAATGTAAGATCGAAGAGAATCTTACGGGTTACTGGTCACGTCATTCATGGGCGACAATAGCCAAAAGAAAAGGGGTGTCAACGGCGATAATATCTGAGAGCTTGGGGCATACAACAGAAAAAACAACGCAGATATACCTAGACAGTTTTGAGGATAGTGTAATTGATGCGGCTAATGAGTTGGTGACTGGATAAAGCTCTTTTCTTCTATTTTTACTATATGACAATGATAAGTAGGATGGGGTATAAGCCCCAGAGAGTTTCGCTGCTTTCAGCACCACGTCTTCAAACTTCTAAGCAAATTTCAATTGTTATTCCTGTGAGAGACAACCAAAAGGGAATAACAGATTTTATTGAAACATTTTTTCACGTAACACCTCCAGAATACTACCCTTCAGAAATTATAATCGTTGATAATAATTCAAGGGAATCGATCTATATCTTAGAAAAAGATTATCCTGTTAAAATTACGCTCTTGTCTTGTTCCAAAATAGGGCCTGCGGCGGCACGAAATAAAGGTGTACAACGGGCGATAACTGATTGGATATTGTTTTCAGATAGTGATTGTATTCCGACTAAGACTTTCATATCTGGCTATTTGCAAGGGCAAAATACTTCTATAGGTTATGCTGGCAAAGTAAAATCACTAGGCAATGATAGGATATCTAGGTACTACGAATTGCAAGAGATCCTAATGCCGCCTAAAGTCTATGAGAACGGCATTGCCCGGCCAGACTATTTGATTACCGCAAATTGCCTCATATTGAAACACGCAATTGAGCTTACTGGTGGTTTCAATGAAGATATAACTTTCGCCGGGGGCGAGGATATTGATCTGGGATTTAAACTACTAAATCTTGGTCAGTTGTCTTTTGCATTTCATAGCGAGGTGTATCACGATTTTCGGGATAATCTATCCGACTTCAAAGATAGGTTCTTGCGATATGGGCGTGGGAATAGGGTTATAAGCAAATTATACGGCCTTGACCTTAGACCCGCGCCATTCCTCCCCAATATGTTCTCACCTTACAATCTAACTTTGTCCTTCTTGCAATATTATTGGCTCAGGACTGGATATTTCAGCATGTAACCGGTTGAAGTAATCAACCGCTAGACATTTCCCCAAATCGATACCGCCTTATCATAGAGAAAATCAGCTCTCTTGGTAATTTCACTTTCATCCCAATTGGGCAGAGTCAAATATTGGCTGAACGTATCAAGCCCACCGGCATATTGAGTCAGACCGAACTTGCTGTTCTTTCCCGATTTTTTCACGTCCCAGCTTGCATCACGGATAGATGCGTTAAGAGACGCGGTTATTATTGTCAAATTGCCTAGGGTTAAAAGCTTTCTGTTCCTGTTGATCTTCTGCTGTTCGTCGGAAAGCTTGCCCCAGTGATTTTCCCACTTTTTGGGCATGATATGCTCTAGGCTGTAACGGTCAAGTCCTAATAGAGCTGTTGAGTGTTTTGCCCTGTCCCGCACCTTTGACTCAATGAAGTACAGAATACCTGCCGCTTGCTTATTGACAAGCTTTGAATCGTGGAATCCGATCTTTAACTCGCTATCGGATGGCATAAAATTAACTTTATCTGAGCGCTTTTCAATAAAACTCTTCAAATCATCTTTGGTCAGGAGTTTATTCGATATAAACCTCTCCCCGAATAACTGATTATAGTTTTTAGTATTTGCATGACACACCATTCTTCTCATTATATAGGCTTCCAAATATTGAAATATCTTGTCACGCTCAGCATTATCGGTTACGTTTTTAAGAGCAAAAAGCACATATGGAATGAGGGTCGTATTTTCAAGTCCGAAGATTATAGCGTTTATTCTTTCGACACTATTATCAACAGATAGGTCTCGGTCAATGACCTCAGTGTCAAAATTGTCCATGAAGACCTTTGCATATTCCTTGATCTCAGCAATCAGTTCTATCTTATTGATGCCATAATTCTTGATGAATTTCTTGTAAGAGTCAAACAAGCCTTCTACCTTGCTGAATTCATCCTTATCATCGGTGGTAACTGAATATGCCGAATCCTGGACTTTTATCTGAAGGAATGAATAGAAAAATAGGTCTATGAAATACCTTCTTAGGCGGCCTGTGACTACTTCTGTATCCCAGAAATCTTTAGTGTCATTATCCTTTTCAAATACACTTAGCCAATAATCCTTATAAAGCTGTATATCATCTCTGCCGAAAAAATAGTTTTTCAAAAGCTCGGCTGTAGTTAGCTTGACACCTAAGGAGTTTATCGTATCGAATATCTGTTGCTCATCCTCGTCTATACCGAGGTCAATGCCTACAAACATGATATTTGTAAGGATATTCTGAAAATTCAATTTAGTGACATCAATATTCTCAGAAAAGAATGCATACGCCCTAGTAACACTATCGCCCCCGTTCAATTTATCTTCTGTTTTTAAATCCAGAATCCTATTGAAAGCCTCGACATCGTTATGATTGTGAAGCAATGCGATCTCATTGTTTTTCATTGGAAGCCTAAACAATGTTGAGAGGTAGGAATTATTAGTTTTCATGCTCAACACCTTGAAAAATATATTCAAGGTGGTTAGACGCTGTTGGCCGTCAATAACTGTCCTCTTGTCACCGACACTTTGTTGCGAATTGGTAAGCTGCTGTTTAAGGATGACTGAACCCAAAAAGTATGGCCTATTAGTGTGCGAGATATGTTCCATGTCTGACAAGAACCTTTCCCATTGTGGTGTGTCCCATACATAAGCACGCTGAAAAAAGGGGATTTCCAAAATCTTATTCCCATTGAAAATATCGTTGATGCTTCTTTTCCCTGCTTCCATATTATTTGATTTCTATGATTTAGTGTTTTAGTCCGATATACCAGCTGACCTTAATGCTGTCGAGCCAGTTTAAGAAAGGAAATTATTTAAGGTGAAACTATATTTAATTGCCTATTTGTCATATACCCTAAAATGGGTATTGTTTTTATCGGATCAATATCTGACTTTCGTCTCAGAGAAAAATAAAACGAAATATAAAAGATTGCGTTGCTAACGTAGTTTCCACTCGGTAAAATCTGGAAGTTTGAGTGAAGCGGAAACAGTTAAAAGCATCGCACCCTCAGGGGTGTGGCTTTTGCTGTTTTTCATTGCTTCACGGGCTTTCCAGAGCCTTACCGAGTGTGGATTGCTTGCAGGGGTTCACGCCCTCTTTTTTTGTCTGGAATTCATATTTCAGAATACTGTCTGAGCCCCACAGAATAAACCTATCGCTGCCGGAGACGGTGTATTTCTACTACGATTACCAAGAACTTACTTATGACCTTACCTATGGATTTGTGTGCTGACCTTTTTCATATCACTCACAAAATCTAAACAACATGAAACGACCTACGATCAGGCTTTGCCTGTTACTCGCCTCTGTACTTTTCTTCATTTCTCTCCATGCTCAAACTATAGTAAACCAAGACTGGCTTACCTCTGGGGGAACCCCAAATGGGATTTATGATTTTCAAGCCAGTCACGTTATAAGTCCTACCAATGCTGTAGTGGTGATAGGCAATACTTTTCATTATGGACAGGCCGAAAATTTTCTAATCAGCAAGTACAACGCGGATGGAGTGCTTGTATTTAAGAAAGAATACGATGGCTCTGCCAGTTCTACCGACTTTGCTACAGATGTAACAACAATAGGCAGCGACATATATGTAACTGGTGTAGAGGGGGACACTGTTTCTGGTGTCACATACATCACTACCTTAAAGCTCGATAGTGTAGGCAATATAGTCTGGACAGCCAAGTACCAGAATGCCTACAAGAAATACAATCTAGGCTTCCGCATCATTCCTGATCCATCTAATACGGCTCTTTATGTCTGTGGTACAAGCCAAACAGGCCTAGCGGACTTCGCGATGACAGTTTTAAAATATAAAACTGCTGGTGGCAGCCCGCAATGGACTGCCACTTATGATAGTGTAGGATTATATGATGCTGGTGTGGACCTCAAAGCTTCTACATCCAGCGTATTTGTCTATGGTATCAGTGGGCTTTCAAGTACTAGCGGCGATATTATCACGCGGGTATATAATACCAGCACTGGCGCACTGCAAAGCCAGAGCCGTACTAATACGAGCGGTGCTTATGTAACGCGCCCAATCGCTATCGCAAAGGATAATGCAGAGAACATCTATTTAGCTGGTATATCTAATGATGCAGGCAAAATGGATGATATCGTCATCGTCAAGATGGATAGTCTGCTGAATCTAAAATGGCGTAAATACATAGACGGCGGCAATAGCAAGAATGATGGTGTATCTGCTATTAAGATAGATAGCCGCAATAATATTATCATGACTGGCTGGGCCGGTAATACAGATGGCTCTAAAGCAATATGGACCCTTAAAATGCGGGATAGCGTGATAGTCTGGGATAAGAGAAGGTTTTGTTCCTTTACAGGCAAAGATGCTCAGGCATTCGATGTAGATCTTGACCGATCTAACAACATCTATGTCACTGGTAGCATCTATAACTTAAAGCGGAATACACAAATAACTATTGCTATGGATAGTCTGGGTACGACCCAATGGGAACAATCTTTCAATAATTCAAGTGCATCTTCGGATGAAGGTAAAAATGTAAAGATAGACAGTAGTGGGGGCGTAATAGTGTATGGCCGCAGTGCTATTGGCACTAGCTATACATACAATACAATGAAGTATGAAGGTGTGTCTTTATCGAGGTCCGTTGTCTTAGGCTCGGATGGCAGACCTTTCTATATGCAGAATCAGGTCATAGTAGATTTTGACCCTTCAGACATAGATACGAATTTCACTGATAACGGAGGGTTAGTATATACCACTCTGAATAAAGTCCTTCCCTCACCATTGATCACGACCTTATCTAATAAACTTGGGGCTAGTGTGGGTTCCTGGGGAGCAGAAAAGATATATCCATATTTTACACGTAAGGTCACTCATTCAATAGCCCGAAACGGTGACACGGTGCCAGTCAGGCCGCTATGGTCACATATCCTTTTACATATACCAGATGGGTATCTAACGAAATCGAAGGACTATAAAACCGTAATGGATAGTCTTATATCAGTTACAGGCCATGTGCAGCATACACAGCTTAACTATTGCGGCCATCTTGATAACGGTCCTAATGATTACCAATATGCCTTTAATGAGCCATCATTACATTCTACACTGACATATCCTAACGCACATATAAGTGCAGAAGGTGCATGGGATATAGAAACGGGGAAATCTCGTATAAAGGTAGGCATCTTTGATACTGGTGTTGATTTCAGGGATGATGATTTTTGCTTTAATAATACTGCTAATTGCATTGACCGCGTAAAGGATGGCTGGAACTTTAATTCACCAAGCCATTCTATGGGTATAGATGCCACGCCAGACCCTATAAGTCACGGCACGTCATGTGCAAGTATCATCGGTGCAGTAAGAAATAACTATGCGACCGGACATTCAAGTGATATTGCGGGTATTGCCGGAGGACAGTATATAGCTGGTGATACTGCTAATAACAATATCAACGGAGTAAGTTTATACAGCATGAACATATTTGAGTTCATCGGACCTCCTTATGACACGCTTGTTTTTACTAATGAAGCCCAGGTCGCTCAGGCTTTTGAAATGGCCTCAACAATTGATCCTAACTATCCTTATAGTTTTGGTTTTCATGTGATCAACTGCTCATGGGGATTCTGGCAGGATACTAGCACCTATGGGATGTATTTGGCTAAAGAAATGGCTAACGGAGTTAAGGATGCAGTTAGAAATAAGGTCACCGTGATAGCTTCGACCGGCAATAGTGGCAAAAGAACGATTCAGTTCCCAGCCTGTTATCCTGACGAACACGTAATAGCTGTTGGAGGTTCAGGTGCAAATAGTGAGTGGGCTACATCAGCTAGCTATGGTTACGATATTGATGTAACAGCTCCATACTATAGCTTCCTTGTAACGGCCCTGGACACTGGAAATCATTTGAAAGGTTTTGAAGGAACATCTGCTTCCGCACCTCACGTTTCGGGTCTGGTTTCCTTACTATATAGCTATATCAATACTACAGATACAGGGTTTAATAATCTAGAGAGTGAGGATTGTGAGTTTTTGATACAAAAACAAGGTAATGTATATCCCTTCCATAGTGATACTGTTGGCTATGGCCGGGTGAATGCAAGCGCCACCTTACATTCTATCCAAAAGCCACATTTCTACGTAAAGCACTTTGACAATAAGCATTTTCCCTCGACACTTACGTTTCAAAAGATCGTATCTGATACTATCGTAAAGCTAAAGACGCGTAGTGGTGATGATCCCGGTCATGACGCATATAGCTGTACTGTTTGCTGTAATCACGAGCTTTTTAATCAGGATATTTCTCACAAGGCGGATATTTACAAGGTAACTGTTGTAGTTACCCATAATCTTCAACCTAATGAACAAATTCAGGATTATTGGGTGCGTGCTAATGCTTCAAACCTTTTGGGCAGCCTTTCTAGTAATGCAACTATCCTAGATAGGGACCTTATCTCTATCAGTAATGTTACAAATACATCTGCAACGCTAACAGGTTATTTCTACATGATAAAGGATACGCAAACATCGCACGATCAATGCTGGTATCCGCTAGGTGTCGCAGACACATTATCCATGAAACTCAGTTATTCTATGAGAATATGGGATGGCGTATCTACAGGTTTGGAGGAATTAAAGGAAGATGGCTATACCCTTTCACTATTCCCTAATCCCTCGGCTCAGTCAAACACTATGATCGTAGAACTGGATAAGGAGCAGCCATTGAAGATCACTTTATATGACGTTCAGGGAAAATATATCCGAAATGTGTTTGACGGACAGGCTATGGATGGAGCGACCCAGTACAAGGTCGATATTCAGAATCTGGAAAGTGGGGTGTATCTTTACAGAGTGCAGGGGCAGGGATTTGTACGATCTATAAAATTCACTAAATATTGATAATGAAACGGCTGGGGGCTGTCATTGCTATTTTATTAGGATGTTTTTGTGCCAGCGGCCAGATTGCTGTATCATCCTGTGTGGGCAATGACAGCCTCAAAGCCTACTATCGAGATGATGCTATAAATCTCGCTATACGCCGAATGTACTCCGTTCCTTTTGGTGGCTATAGAGATAGCATCGGTGTTCCTCAGGCTTATATTGATACTTTTCTGAATGCTCTTATTGCGGTCTATAATGACACTGCCCATGTTGCTAGCGATAGTGTTACGCGGCTATTTCCCGCGCACGCAACTTGTCCTACAGGATGGCAGGCATTCCAAACTATAGTTGTAACTGCCGACACGAGTTATCCTTGGATGCGTAATTTGATAAGTCGTAACATTCCTACGGGATATGCCGACCTTGATACATTCTTACTTGGCTATGGATTCGATTCTGTAATTCTAAGTAGTTCGGCTGGCAATAACTCTAACCCTGCGCTATATGATGTTGTGCTGCACTCGGATAGCTTTTATAATACGAGTGCATTGCTTCTCCAGAAAGCTCGGATTCAAAATACTAGTATCAGCTTTACAAGTAGTGAAACGGGATGTGAGGGAAATGCGGACCTGATAGATGATAGTATTGGTACTGGATTTATTGACCTTATCTATCAGCATGGCTTTGATGATTGTCAGGTAAGTTGCCTGAAGTTCTGGTTGTGGAGGTTTCGCGTTTATCCTGATTGCCGAGTTGATTATCTCGGGGATACTCTTTATGATTATAGCCAAATAGGGCATACGGGAATCATTGACGAAAAAGTCTCCCGCCTCCAATACATCTATCCCAATCCAACTACAGGAAAAGTAATCATAGAGGGTCTGCAAAATAGTGAAGTAGTAACGGTGATAGATCAGTTGGGCAAATACTATCAGGTGATAATACAAGGTAATGAGATTAATATTTCTGATCTAGCAGCAGGTATCTATTATATTGGCATAAATAAAAACCAAAGTTTTCTGTTTCAAAAAGTGTTTAAATATTAATGAGAAACCATTATTTTTACACGGTCTAATTAGCTTATTGTTTAAAGTTTTCATAGGTTCAAAAGTGGTCGTTGCCGAAAGGCGCGGCCATTTTTATTTATGACCTAATACCAGCGATTAAAATGTAATTCGCCTGCAATGAACTGGCAGTCGCCAAATTCCTTTGCTTCGTGATTATCGTTTATACAAGCTGGAGACAGGCAAAAACCTTCTTCTTTCTCATGGCCAAGGGAAGGCACAATGAGTATTACCTGATAACCCTTTATAAGCTTGGTGATTTTTAGTTCTGCCCGGTTATCGTCTATCGTGAAGGATTCCCAATCTTCGCTTCTTTCATCGGTTTCTATACCGCATTGAATATAGAACTCTATCATATCTTCCGGTAATTCGTCTATAGTCCATTTTGCATATACATATATCATATCAAATTCCTTTATGAGATTATAAAAAGTAAAGAAACTACACCTCCTAAGAGATGTAGTTTACGAGAATGGCGGCTTTCATGGCCTCCATCTTCTTAAGTTGCTGCTGTCTAGTAGCTAAAAGCTTTTCCAGGTCAATCATCTTCTGAACTGCCTTGACGAAATCACCTTTACCAAAGGCTGCATTAGAGCCAGCATTTATCACTTGGAGCAATTCCTTCTTACGAATGAATGGTATTACCGATCCGACAAGATAAAAGTGAAACTTTCTGGCTTTCCAAAGCGCATAGCAGATAAAGTAATAAAGCTTGGCCTCATCTTCACTCTCTGCTGTGAGAACGAAAGAATTAGTAAAAGGCATAAAAGAGGGTTTGCCTGAGTTGCTTCCCTTGTTAAGAATATAGATGCGATTTCTTTCAGGGAATTGGCCGTTGTAAGTCTTTAGCTCGAACATAAGATTTTAATTATTGGTTAGTAAATGCAGGTCTTAAAAACCTGCTGGCCTCTAAGCCAAGCGTGGACTGTTTGCATCAAGGTTCACGCGCAAAAAATTTGTGGAGGCTCCCGATAGGGAAACCCCAATTTTTTGAGTGTGACCGCAGGCTTGACCTTGTGGAAACTGTGCCGTGGCTACCTTTGCAGAAGGTTTTTAAGAGTAGGATTTACGCCCAATGGATATGTTCGATAGAAAAGCGCATTCCCTGAATGAAACATCTAAATATTTCTCAGGTAAAAGCTTTTTATATTATGATCTTTTGATAATTTAGGTTCATACAATTAGCCAGCTATGGAGGTTATATGTTTACAGGAACCAGCATTCTTCGCACTCGTCGAAAGAGTTGTTCAGCACATTAAAGAGAAAGAGGGAATCAAGGAGGATAAGTGGATATCTCCACAAGAGGCGATGGATATGCTGCGGATAAAAAGCAAAACCACTTTACAACGCTTAAGAGATGAGGGACGGATAAGATTCTCTCAGCCGGATAAAAAGCTCATTCTCTATGATTCTGATTCTATAAACGAGTTTCTTGCTAAACACACCAACGAAACATTTTAACCCTATGTCAGATAAATTAGATGCAAGTAAGGACGGCTTCAATCATGGTTATATAATAGCTCAACATGCTCCTGAGCTATATGAAATGTTAGCTAATGATTTCCATTTAATAGATGACTATTTTACTGCATTTAAGGCAGGGGGTAGAGAATATCATTTGGAGCAAAACCATCCTAAAATCTCTTCTAAGGAAGTATTTAAAGGAGATAAAGAAATTGAAAGGGAAAGATAATTTTATCGAGTCTTAATTTGAACTGATTTTCTAGTATTGTCTTGATTTGAAACTTCTTTATATTTTCCAGTGCTGTCCGCAATAAGGACACTCTTTTCATTATCTGATACGATAATTACGACATCGCTTAATATATCGTCAAGCTTTTCAAGTTTAGTCTTATCGCAAGATGAAATTATAGTGTTTTGTTTCAAACTATTGAGAGCTTCCTCACATGCGTATTCAAATTGTTTAGGAGTATTACCTTCTGTTTGATCAGTGCCTTTTGCTACTTCTTCCTTACCAATAATAACAAAGGCTCCGGAAGAGGAAACTACAGTTGCGCCTTTGCCGTCCTTATGAACAATTACTTTAGCATTTGTCAATGTTTTAGAAATCTTATCTAGTTCTCCTTTTTCGGAATCTGAAATAAAATTGTCGTCTTGCCATATAAAGTTCTTTTCAACTAACTTTTTTTGTACTTCATTAATCAGTCGATTAGCATCCTGGCTAATTTTATTTTCGTTTTTGATGGTGATTTTTATATCATTTCCCATTGGGCTACCATTTTTCGGGTTTTTCTTATTATATCATTGAGAGGACATGAAATCAATTGAAGTTTTCCTTAAAATATTATTTAAAAATAAATACTTAGATTTGGAAATAGGGGCAATCTAAATCACAGAAGAATGCAAAATGACTTCATAAGTCGGATGGAAAAGTTTCAGCTGCCTTTGCCGGTTTTAAGCAGTGAATACATTTCGCCTAAGATTTTTAATCAAATAATTAACAATGTCCCAGATAAAATCCCATTAGTTCTAGATTCATTTATTTCAGAAGAGACCTGTGAGAATATTATAAATGAGTATGATGACGGAAATGCAAAACGAAGAACATATCAAGGTGAGGAAAATATCGCCTATCGAGATTGCAAAAGTGTCAATCTTCCCAATAAATATTTCTATCTTTTTGAAACATTCATTATTGAGTATCTGACACCATACTTTGGATTCCAGTTTGATTTGAATTTTAAGTTTGTTCCTCAAATTTATAAATATGAAAAAGGGCCGGGTTTTAAAGAGCACCATGATATGGTAACAGAAAAGGAAATTGCTAATCACCAAAGTAATAATACTCTTGTTATAGGGGGTGATTACACCATGACATTGTTTTTAAATGACATGAATGCAGATCAAGGTGGTCAATTTCAATTCTGTGATTTTGAAGAAATGAAAATACAAAGCAGGGCTGGTAGGATAGTTGCATTTAGGGTCGATTATATACATAAAGTTTTACCAATAAACTATGGTTCCAGATATTCTGTAGTCGCACGAGCGTTAATAAAATAGAGCATATGTCTACAAAGAATAAATGGTTTCCCGAAATCTCAGCAGCTACTATTTCTGCCGCAATATTAATTAGTTCTCCAATACTTAAATTTTTTGAGCACGAAACTTTATCCGGCACAAATCAACTCCTTTTAATCACCACTACTTTTCTGGTAACGTTTATATATCGATTGGATTATATCAAGAAAAGGTTAGACGTTATTTTTACCTATTTAAGCGAATACACTCAGATTATTAAATTCCTTGAATCGGAGTATGATAAAACAGATACAAACCGTTTCTTGGGGAGTTTGTCTGAATTATTTGTTTTACACGATCAAAATCTCGGCACTAATATTAACCTAAAAGGAAACGGGTATTTGAAGGCAATGTATATATACTATTTGTCTTTTAATATCAGATTATTTACCAGACATATTAAATCATTAGGGAAGGAAGGTTCCATACATTTTGATTTCATTTCCGATAATGAAGAAGATTTAGAGGAGTTATGGCGTCAAGTTTTGAGTAACGCTCGTAAATCGATTTTTACTATAAATTTTGATTATAGGGATAGTACATCGCTTGGACGTAGCTCAGATAGAGCTATAATTAAATTTCAGGGCCAAATAAAGAAAAGGTTAAAAACGGAAAACTCTTTCATAAGGATTTTTATAGTGAACAAGGAAGATGAAGATGAAATAAAAGCATTGCGTGATGTTGCATCTCTTCAAGATGAAATAAACATTCAAATTCAGTTCGTAGAATGCGAATATTACAAAAAAATGTGTTCAAGTATCTTTTCGGAATCCCGACCTGTAGACTTTATGCTAATGGATAATAGTACTGTTGTGCGTATTAAACAGCGAAATGGGAAAAAGATTGGATATGAAATCACAAATGAACTTTTACTCATTGATAAAATAAAGAGACTTAAAGAGAAATTGTTGAGCAATGATAAAAGTCTTTTGTTTGATAGAGATATACATGCGGATATTGATGAATTTAAAAGAGGCATAGAGCAATTATGATAATTATTTTATGCTTGCATAGCAATGTTTTTTAATAAAATCACTCCACCATTGCATCATTTCCTTACGCTCTAGGATATACTCTGCATGGTTATAGGCTGCCCTGATCCTGTTAGGCTCTTTATGTGCTAGCTGGCGCTCAATAGCATCTTTATTAAAGCCATGCTCATTTAAAGTAGTTGAGGCTAGGGAACGGAAGCCATGACCGACAAGTTTATCTTTAAAGGTGGTTTCATCTATTACGTTATTGATCACATTTTCGCTTATGTATGGGTTCTTTCTGAATTGACCATTGGGGAACATATATTCTCCACTTCCGGTAATTATTTGGAGTTGACGAAGCAAGGAAATTGCATAATCGGATAAAGGCACTATGTGCGGTAATTTCATCTTCATTATTTCCGCAGGAACTATCCATTCTCGGGTTTCAAAATTGATATATTCCCATTTGCTCTTTCGCAGTTCGCCAGTACGCAGCATGGTTGCAAGCAATAATTTTACAGCGATCTTATTTTTGATAGATGTATTAACGGTTTCCAATTCTTTTAGAAAGGCTGGTAGTTCAGCAGCCTTTATGGTCAAGTGATTTTTAACTAGAGGCTGCTTAAAGGCAATGCTAAGCTCCCGGGCTGGATTGGTCTGAACTAAGCCTGCTATCACCGCAAACTGGAAGGTGCTGCGGATATATCCTAGTAGCTTATGTACGGTTTCACAATTACCGCGCTTTTCTATTGGTTTCAAAAGGTGCAAAATATCCATAGGCTTTATGGTATCAAGTTGCCTTGACCCTAGAGCAGGCAGAACGTGATTCTCCAATCTTTGCTTTATATCCTCTGCATGATGTGGTAGCCATTTATGGCTATTATTTTGATGCCAAAGATCTACAGCACTTTTGAAGGTATTGGCGACCTTAAATTTCAGCTTCTGTTTGCTTTCCCGTTGAAGCTGGCTTGGATCAATATTCTGCATAAGGTTCTTCTTTGCTTCAAACTGGTTATTCCTTGCCTGAAGCAGGCTTATCTCAGGGTAATTGCCAATTGTTAGCAGCCGCTCTTTGCCACCAAAATGGTATTTATACTTCCATATCTTCGAGCCAGAAGGCTTAACCAATAGGAATAAGCCCT
The DNA here is from genome assembly GCA_964537475.1 of uncultured Chitinophagaceae bacterium. Classification (GTDB taxonomy): domain Bacteria; phylum Bacteroidota; class Bacteroidia; order Chitinophagales; family LD1; genus UBA1941. The sequence continues at coordinate 324,031 of CAZIBY010000006.1, forward strand.
CTCTATCGAATATCTTGTATTGTTTTTCACTAGCCCTTATCTTTCTAATCTTTGCATCAGTTAAAGACATTTTACCTCCTACATTATGGTTAAAACCGAACCCCAAACCGAACCCCTGATTTGTCTGAAATTCGATGACAGGTGGTGACAGGCTGTGACACGGTAGATCACCTGAGTATAGCAGAATGCCTATGTTTTAGGAAGTACCTGATATTGGATGAAAGTAACCTTTGGTGCTCGTGGCCGGACTCGAATTAATTTACCAACCGCTTGAACTTTAAGATTTATTTCTTTTCCTGTATCTAACCGAACCCCTAACCGAACCCCTATTTGAACATTCTACTATTTTTTTCACTCAGGGACTTCCATATACTCTATCACTTAGACTATAAGACTTCAAACTAATTATGGAGGACTAATGAGTAGATTTTTAAGAATGAAAGAGGTGAAGAGATTATCCGGTCTATCTGAGTGCACTATTTATAGAAAAATAAAAGATGGCTCATTCCCTAAACAAGTATCGTTGGGAGCGAATTCTGTAGGCTGGTTAGAAAGTGAAATACTGCATTGGAAAACAGAACTATTGACTCAAAGAGATCTTAAGGCTTGTGCCTAGAAACTCATATTATGAGTTTGAAAAGTTCCCACGTTATATAGTAATAGTATCGATTTTAAGATTTTTCTGAATCGATACTATTTTAGATGGCGTTTTATTTCCCGCATCACATCATCAAATCTTGGCAGATCATGTATCTGGTTGGCAAGCTTCTTATCCCAATCCCTTTTAAATACTGCTTCTTTCTTCAATGTTTTTTCAGCAAATTCTTCTGGGTTTTGCCCTTTATGTTTAGCCTTACTTATAAATTCGATTTCGTGCTCTTTGCGTTTCATCCTATCAACTTCCATCAAATACCAAAAGTCATATAAATCTCTTGGCTCAGTCCTGCCCATAAGCGCAGCCATCTTTTCGATCAATACTTCTGATAAGGAATAACATTGCAGGCTAAAGGATTCCTCTGGTAAATCCGAATAAGTAATAAAAACATCTCTTGCCTCGATCGGAAACTCCATCTTCTCGCCCCTGGTAATATCTACCTTTATATCTCTGCTCCCAATATTGCCGCCGAGGGGGCCAACATAATCAATATAGAATTGTGAGCTTCCACTTGCTTCGTGAATACCATTATCTCTATGTTGTAAGGTTATATTTGCTTCTTCCTTTACCCAATTGAAAACCTCCTGCAAACGTACTCCTAATTGTTCATGGCTTAGGCTTTCGTCTGCTAGGGTAAAATCCAAATCCTCAGAAAACCTATAATCATTAAAGTAGCATTTTTTCAATACAGTCCCACCTTTGAATACCAAAGCCTTTTTCAATATTTCATTATTGGAAATGCCAAACAAGACCCAAGTAAGAACATAATCTTTCTCTATCTGTCGTTCGTTTACTTTGTTCTCGGTGGCTTGTCTGCTTAATTCCTTAGGTAAAATCATACTAAGTATAAATTGGTGAAAGGATTGATTCTTTATCTATGTTCTCTTGGATATTCCATTTGGAAAGACGTTTACCTTGTTTGACTCTTTGAGGCTCTAAAAGAAAATATGAGCTTGTTTTTTGTCGCCTTAGGGATTCTATGATCGGAGTAGTTATCTGCAACAGTTCTAACAAATATCCCAATCGTTTATTTACGGCTATAGAATCAAACTTCAAGGCATATTCTAAAAGCTTTGTATAATCGAGCTTATCCTTGCATTTATGAAGCGCCTTTGTTATCTCAGTAATACCACCTGCATATTCAGGTTTGAACAAGGCATCTATAAATGTCTTTTCGAGATCGGAACACTCCACTTTATTAAAGCTATCTACCCAAGATTTCTTGTTTCCAAAAAAGTGCTTTTCATTATGGTAAATGAATTGGAAGGTTACCCCTTTGATCTCAATTGATGAAGGTTTGATCTGTTTGTTTACAACTATTTGTTCCTTTAAGGCTGGCTGTGTAATAAGACTATGTATTTGCATGGCGGAAAAATAGCCGATATAATACTTGGCATCACCCACTATATATTTTGCCAATAAGTGCCAGTCAGGCATAAAACTCTTCGGGTCTTGCTCATAAGGAATAATATAATATACCCCTTGCTTAATGCGCAGTAAAAGTCCTCTGTGACTCATATCACTTAGCAATTCCAGGACTGCTCCTTTTTTAGTCTGTGTAAGAACTTTTCGGGCATCTTCAATGGTAAAGCAAGGCTTACTATTTTCATTGAAATAGGCTAACAACTCTCCAGATCGCTGCGAAATGTTTTTATGTTTCATATCTAAAATATCAGCTTAAACCTGATTTTAAAGATATACATTACCAATGCAAAAGGCAAATACTTTATCTATCATATTGAAAATTAGTTATTTACTATAACAGGAGAGGTGAGCCGCCCGCTGTCACAGTAGTTTCCAACTACCTAATTCATTAGTTGGTTTAATGAGGTGCATAATTGGATATTATTGGGTAGTTAATTGGGTATATTATGAATATATCGCTGAAGCATAGCACTTAGTATGTCAGGACCGTCCCCTGGTAACAGGAAAAAACCTAGGGCTTTTGCTGGATGCCTTAGGCATACCTTAAAGCTGATTACAATTAATCGGCTCAAAAATAGGCAAAAATGAGCCGAATAATCTACTCATTCGGCTCATTTTAGAATTACATGCTACGCCAGATAGGGGTTGGATTTGGTTATTATACTGCAAGGGTGGTGAGTGAATGAATAAAGGCTTGTGTGAGGCGTTTAGAAGCTGATTTGGATAATAAGATAGGTGTGGGTTGGGTGATCAGCCGATCAGTGAATAAACAGTGGTAAGCAGCCTTTTGAAATGAAGGAACTACTCTTTGCTGTATTCCGGCGAAGGTGAGTGAAATGCAATGGAACAAATGACCCAAAGTGAATATAGCATGGCGGTAAGAAACTTTTTCATTTGTGGAATGGAATGAGCTGCCATGAGCCGCTTCGCTATTTGCATTCAGCTTAGGGATAGCAGCGAAAATCCTTTGTAAAAGATTGCAGCGAATAGCCCGACCGAAGGGAAGCAGATCAAGATTTTCGTCCAGTAGAATCTAATAGATTGTTAGCAAGCTTAAGTTTATCAAATTCGGAGATTTTATAGACATATCCATTTACATTCGGCCAAAATCCGCATTTGTTAAATACACGCTTCTGATACCTATACACGGGCTTATCACTGTATAAAAGTTCATCAAAATTTGTGTAGTCAGATGATATTAAGCTATCTGCATTCAGGCTTTTAAGATAATCAGTATAAGCATCATAAACCTTATGATCGAAAAAAACATAAAATAAGGAACCACGGGTAGTAGAAAAAGTATAAGCATATTCTTTTACAAAGTTATCCTCTTCAAAGATTTCTTCATTCCACTTACCAGAATGTAGTTTATATCTGTACACTCTTCTTTTCTTTAACGGATCATTGGCATCTAGCACTTCGGTGACACGTTTGAATTTCTTATCATAAAAGTAACCGGCAATACTACTTTCATCGAATAAGTCCATTTGGTTGAAAATCTCCGGTGTCATAGTTACAGGACATTCTATAGTAGTTGGAACTGGTTCTGCGTGAGATTGCTTACTACTACGTAGGAAATAATATCCGCTTATTGCAATAAGAACAATTATTGAAAGGGTAATTCCAAATCGCTTGTATAAATGTGGAATTTTTAAAGCAACTTCTGTTTTCTTCCTTTCTTTAGGCAGAAATCTGAGCACAACAAATCCGATAAGCAATACAGGTAACAGCCAAAATAGATAGCTCATAAATTCAAGTTTTAAGTTTAAGGATTTAATCGTTGGTTACTATCTGATACGGTTCATCGATTGCGTTAGGTGGCCCTTGTTTAATTTTTGCCTGCTCGCGAAGAATTTTTTTGGTCTGCACGTTCCAGACATTATTGATTTGAAACCATTCATTGAACCAAAACGAAAGGGAGCTTGCTATAAGTGGTGCGCCGATCAAACCAAACAGAGGATGGATAAACATTGGTATTATCGTTAGTGTGAGCGAAAACAAAAGGCAAGCTAACGGCTCTTTTACCTGCCATATTTTTTTGATATCCGTACCTGCATCGACTTTAGACTGAAACAAAATGCTGTCACCTCTATAGATATGCTCTATGATATTCTCAGAGCTTTTATATCGTCTTGATGCCTTTATATATTCTATAATGCCTACTACACAAAGCATAATTGCCAATAGCAAATAGAACACTGCGCCAGCCAAGAAAGCTGAATGTAACTCTGAGAACTCATCACTTAAAAGTGGGATGAGCAAGAGTACTCCCCAGATTGCATATAACGCCGCACAAGCTATAAGCCTAAACAGGCTCAGCGAAAGCTTTCCGATATTCTTCCTGATCAGAACTTTGTATGGTTCGGTTGCTACCAAAAAGATTAGACCTAGCAGGTAGAGTATGACCAGATCATCGCTCTTGGAATTCTTATCCTTTCCTATACCGAAAATACTTTTTGCAATCTCTGCAAGAAAATAAGAAAGTAACCTATCGTCTGATTGGGGAATGATTGAGTTGGGTGACATGGGCTTATTATTTTAGGTTATCAAATTTCTGCTTGAACGTGGCCCTCATGTAATTTTTTCCACTTGCCCATTGCTTACCATTTACAGCCACTATACCGTTTACCTCATAATTGTTGCCGTTTCCCCCGGTCTTGAGCGTAGTAAACTCTCTAGGTTGTATCTGTGGAAGATATTGTGTGCTTATACCTTCAGTATAAGAGCCAAAAGCCTGAAATGCCCCGCGTTGCTCGCTGCTATTACTCAATGCTGTTATAGTATTGCCGATGAGGCGGCTAGCGTATTCGTTGGTCTCAGCATCGGAATTAGCATGGAATATCTTGGTGCATAGGTTACCCATCAGGCTATCAACTCTTGCTTTGGCATCAGAGCCGGAACCCATGACCGCGAAATAGTTTGATATGTTTTGGGACAGAAAAACCGTTGCTGTCCTGGAACTGCGAGCGGTAGTCAAAAATATCTGGTCATAAGGATTAATGAAATACTGCGCTTCATCACACCATAGGAAAACAGGTGTTGAGTATTTTGTGGTATCACGGCGCTCAACGGCCTGTTCGAACAACAGTTTAAAAACACTTTGCGCTATAATGCCAGCATCAAGGAATTCTTTGATGGGAAAATCCAGTACAATGATCTTATGCTTTTCAAAAGTCCACTCTGGGAAGATGTTGGTGCTACCGCTAAAGTGCTTACGCAATAAACCGGAGAGGAACGGCTCGGCCAGCCCCATGAAACTTTCTGTAACCACGGACTTAGTGCGGCTACCCATATTGGGCATGACTTGTGAGAAATAGTCCTCTACCAGATCGAAGGCATTGACTTTCTCAGGGTCAGTTTCCTCTATCTGATAAAAGTGCTCCACATAGGCTTTTAATAGGCATTTAAGGCAGTAATTGTTATCATCACTAACAAAGTCTGTGTCTTCTTCTTGCTCCAACCTCACTATGGCCTCTGTGAAAGGTTGTTTGACCAGATTATCTGAAGAAGAAATGATCTTGACCATGTTAGCGTAGCTCAAGTCTTCACCGGACAGCTTAATAAGCTCGATGACCCGATTAAGGCACCGTTTAAGGGCAGTGTCCCAATATCGCTCCTCTCTTGTATCTCCTTCGCTGGCAATCCTATTGCCCATGCGGTAAATGTTCATGAAGATATTGGTCAGGTTTTGGGTTTCACCCGCGCCATCCCCGGCACGCTTCATTTCATAGTCAATGGGATTGAATACTATCGTTTGCTGGTTTTGCTCCCCTGTGTTATGGGTTGCCCCTTTGCTAAAGACTATGAGGTCGTCCTCCCGGCCAGCTTCTTTGCAGTATTTCCTCCATAAAGCGGCTTCATCGTTTTTAGCGCATAGTACTAAACCACCCCAACCTTCTTTTAAGAAGGTATGCGCTAACTGCTTGCCCGAGGCTGATGTTTTGCCGCTGCCAGTGCTGCCCATAATGGAAGTACCCTTGGTGGCATCGTCCACGGTCCAGGTATCCTTTGGGTCATTAGAGAATTTGAGCAGTACTTTTGACGCGAAGTCTGAGCTATTACTCATGCTTATCGTGCTCATCGCGTCTTTTCATTTCGGCTTCAGTAAATTTCCCAACTATAGGCTTAGAAGGGTCTTTAGGCTTGTCCTGTTCTTTACGCTTTTCCTCAATTTTCGCGTCTACCTTAGGCCTTTTCTCAGCCTCTCGTCTTTCTTGGTGTTGGACATGGGTTTCATCAGGTTTTTTAGCACCACTGCCCTTTTCGAGGATGTTTTTGATGGTTTGCTTCACCATTTCAGGGTGCTTGGGCGGTTCATTTCCTTTTGCCATAGGTAAGATTTTATGGTATAATGAATGTAAGAAATTCAATTATTTAAAGGCAAGATATGTTTAAGGATTTAGAAAAAGAAATTTTATTTCAGTCGGCAAAACAAAAAGGTGCTGAAGGACTTTATAATGGATATCTGAGAATCAGAGCAGCGACTGGACTACCAACCGATGCAGAATCAATAGAATATCTCAAGGCATTTGTTCAGTATCATTACATGGAATGCATAAGAATAGTAAGAGAAAAGGATAACAAACATTTAACAACACTGCCTTACGAAGACGACTATATACACTTCCTCTCACTGATTGCTGCTTATTACATCGACAACAATGAATATGTCAAAGGGTTACTATGGACAATGAAAGCCATAGAGCTTTGTGATATACTTTACCCGACCATGAGCGATTGGCAAAAACATGAGTTTCTACAGAACAAGGTTGTGACCGATCTTTACTATGAGTATTACCCTAAATATCCCGTTCAGGATCTATACAATCAATTCTATTTGGATTGGGAATTAAAGGAAGGAATACACCTTAATAAGACTATAACTCAATCGAATGACAATACTGCTATTTTGAAGGATTAATATCTCATTCAAACATCTCTTAGCCCTATAAGGAGAGACGTCTGTTCCAATTTTTACTTTTCTAAACTACCTATACTAATGCTGTTAAAACTGCCCAAAGGGAGTGCTTAAGCATGGTCAGCAACGCTGACAGTTACTCATGATCTAGGTATCATTTTGAAATATGATGGGTGGTGTAAAGGAATCGGGCAATGAAAGACTCAGGGATCAATACGTCCCAAAAACACTTAAATGGGATAGCCCATATCAAACCAAATTAATTCATTGTCTCATACCGTATCAGGCAATGTTAGGCTGTATTAATACAAATATTCTTTAAGACAAGGGGCTTACATAGACTTGTGTTCGTGATTTATGTTCTGCTGCCTGACAGGGCGGATAATTCAAATGAACAGTATGCTACGAATAACGGTAAACAGGTCAGCCACCGGGGCCAAGAAATACTATAGTGAATCTTACTATAGCGAGGGCAAGAATACGTTAGACTATTATTCCGAGAAAGAGCAATCTATTGGTTTGTGGGGTGGCAAGGCCGCCGAAAAGCTCAGACTCTCGGGTGAGATATATAAGGAAGATTTTGCTGCGCTATGCGACAATCTGAACCCAAACACCGAAGTGCGTCTAACGGAACGGAATGGAGCTGAAAGACGTGTAGGCTATGACCTGACCTTCAATGCTTCAAAATCAGTGAGCCTTGCCTACACCTTCGGAAATGAGCAAGACAAAAAAGACATTCTGAAAGCCTTTCAGGAGGCGACCCAAGAGACAATGACCGAAATTGAACAAGGTATGCAGACCCGAGTGAGGATGAAAGGTCAGAATGACAATCGGGAAACAGGTAACATAGTTTATGGCGAATTCACCCATTTTACCAGCCGTCCGGTTGATGGTATCACCGACCCGCACCTCCATAGCCATTGTTTTGTGTTTAATGCCACTTATGACCAGACAGAAAATAAATGGAAGGCTGGAGAGTTTTGTCAGATAAAAGAAAATGCGCCATACTATGAGGCTGTATTTCATTCTAATCTTGCCACTAAGCTGCAAAGACTAGGCTATGAAGTAGAAAAAAGCCGCTCAGGGTTTGAGATAAAAGGTATAGACCGGGAAACAATAGAGAAGTTCTCACGGCGGACAGAAGAAATAGAAAAGGTTGCAAGGGAAAAGAACATCAGCGACAAGGATAAGAAAGCCGCTATCGGTTCACACACTAGAGAAAGCAAAAGAGATGCAGTAAGTGATATAGAGCAAAGAGAGGACTGGAATAAGCGGCTAACTGAGGCCGAAAAGGCTAGTCTACGGAATCTCAGAAAAGATAATTACAGTGAAGGTAAAAGCGATAGGGTCGGCTTCGACATCATCGCAAAGGATGCGGTGGAACATTCCTTGCATCATCATTTAGAAAGAAGGTCTGTAGCTACCGATAAGGAGATATTGGCCTCCGCTATCAAGGCTAGTATAGGTGCTGCCAGTGCAGAGCATATTAATGAGGCATTCAAAAAGAACGACGAGGTAATCACTGTTAAAGAAAAAGGTAAAACTTACGTAACCACTAAAGGTGCTTTACATGAAGAAAACCATCTTATCTCACAGGCTATTACCAGCAAAGGGAGATTCAAGCCGATCAATGAGGATTACAAACCAAAGATCGCCAACCTGACCGAAGAGCAAAAGAATGTAGTAAGGCATACGCTGTCAACCTCTGACGGAATCATTCTGATCATGGGGAAGGCCGGAACGGGCAAAACAACAACCATGAAGGAAGTCCAAAGCGGTATCAGGGAGTCCGGCAAAAATATATTTGCGTTCGCCCCTTCCGCTGAGGCGAGCAGGGGTGTACAACGTGCCGAAGGTTTTACCAATGCAGAAACTGTAGCGGCCTTATTCCATAATAAGGAGCTACAGGAGAAGATAAAAGGCCAGGTTGTCTGGGTGGATGAGGGCGGAATGTTATCAAATAAGGATGCGAATAAGCTATTGCATATTGTAAACAAGGCCGATGCACGGCTTATAATCACAGGTGATACTAAACAGCATGGAAGTGTAGAGCGCGGTGATGCTATGCGGATAATGATAAAGGAGGCGGGAATAACACCCGCCCAGATCACCAAGATCCAGCGGCAGAAAAACCAAAGCTATAGGGAAGCTGTATTTGCATTGGGCAAATCAGATACTGATAAGGGCTTTCGTAAACTGGATAAGAGCGGGGCGATCCATGAAATGGAGAGTGACTCCGACAGACTGAAAAGCATAGCTGAAGATTATCTGCGGTCAGCTCATGGCAGGGTAAAGCCTAAAGAGGTACTGGTTGTTTCACCGACCCATGCCGAAGGAGATAGGGTTACAGCTGAGATCAGGAGTAGGCTGAAGGAGAGGAATATCATCAGCCAGGACGATAGAAGGTATAGAACATTCAAGAACCTTAATCTGACTGAAGCGGAAAAGATGAAGCCTGAGAACTATACGGCTGGTAACTGGATCATCTTTAACCAGAACGTAAAAGGCGTAAAAGCTGGCTCACGCTTTGAGATCACTGGAACGGACAAGGATAAGGTGGTTGTGAAAAACGGACAGGGTGACATGCTGCTTTTATCTACCGATAAATCCAAATGCTTTCAAGTATATGAGCCAAAGGAAACCTGCCTGTCCAAAGGAGATAAGATCAGGTTCACGGGCAATGGTAAAGCCATTGGAGGAAAGCATTTGTTCAATGGCTCGGGCTGTTATGTAACGGGTTTTGACAGACATAATAATATCAAGCTTTCGAACGGCTCCACGGTATCGAAGGATTTTGGGCATTTTAGTTTGGGTTATGTAGTAACCTCTCATGCCAGTCAAGGTAAGACAGTTGACAAAGTGATCATCTCGCAAAGCTCCATGAGCCTGAGAGCTTCTTCTAAAGAGCAATTCTACGTTTCGGTATCGAGGGGTCGGCAGGCAGTTTCAATATATACTGATAGCAAGGTGGAGCTATTAAAAGCTGTATCAAAGTCAAATGAAAGAATGTCGGCCCATGAGCTGTTAAAGCAAAAGGTCAGCAATGTAATAGAGCTAAACAGACGTGGTCTGATGCAGCGCATTAAAGAAAAGGCCATGATAGCGATTGAGAAGGTTAAATCTAATCCTAAAATTCCGGTAAGACATGGGCTTTCAAGATAAGATACTGCAACAGAGGCGTGAACAATACAGCTCGGGCAATAGACCCGTGGCTGCCAATGAGAATACCGAAGAGGCTTTAGATACTAAGTTCTTCGGTATAGAGAATAATCACGCCTTTCTATCCTGCTTAGACCTACGTCTGACGGAGGGGAGGGCGGTAGCTATCCCTTATTCATTCATTGCCGAGATATATTTTGATGCTTCGGACGGTATTGAGATACTGACTGCTTCAAAGAAAATCACTATCACCGGCCGGAACTTAAGGCTGCTTTATACTTTCCTGACAGCATATCGGGTAAAGTATATTCAATCAAATATTGGCAATGATATGGAAGGTGAAATAGAGCTTTTCGTAAAAGAAATTATAATTGGTGAACTTGATTGAATCCTAAATCAGATTGTCGCTCGCTTCCCTTTTAATGGCTTCGCAACTGAGCTTCCAAAATCCTTAAAAAATTCCTCCCAAGAGACGTTTAACGCCTTTAGTATTTTGGCAAGAGTTGCAATAGTAATGTTAGCGCCAGCTTCATACTTACCATATTGAGGCCTACTAAAACCATGTTCATAGGCAAAGAACTCGTAACTAGTATAGCCAGCCTCTTTACGATAGTGTTTTAATCGTTCACCAATTTTCCTGAGGTCATTCTTAACAAAGTCCTCAGTTTTCGATTGGCTTTTCTTTTTTGGAGAATTTTGCCCTTTCATTAAGCAAACCACGCTAAATGCTTCTTTTATTGTTACTCTATAAATACTTGCTCCATATAAAGAGCTTTTATTTATTTTTGTCTCATAAAACACTACAAACATGAGACCTCAACCTTTCTTCCTGATCGCCTGTCTTTTGGCAGGGATGAGTTTTGCTTTCGGGCAAAACACTTACTACGTAACTCAAAATGGGGCAGGTGCCAAAGACGGTACTGGCTGGGCAGATGCCTTTGACGGTGCAGCCTTTCGCTCCTTTTTGAAAACAGCCAATTACGGCACTGTATTTTGGCTTGCAGCTGGTACTTACACGCCTGGGAATGGACGCGACAGTTCTTTCCTTGTTCCGAGTGGTGTAAAGGTCTACGGAGGTTTTCCCGCTTCAGGGAACCCAACTTTTGCTGATCGTAACATTACAGGCAATCAAACCATACTAAGCGGGGAGATAGCCACCTCTTTAATAACTGATAACTGCTATCATGTTGTGCAGTTCAAATACGCGGATAGTACTACTCTTTTGGACGGATTGACCATTACCGCCGGATATGCGAGCGGTAACAATGCAAACTCCTATGGCGGTGGTATCTACAATGATGGCTCTTATAGCTCACTTGTACAAAGCAGTCCTGTAATAATAAACTGCTCGTTCATCAACAATTTTGCAAGTAACTATGGTGGGGCAATGTACAATACCGCCAATAGTAGCGGTCGCGCATTTCCAAAGCTAACTTATTGCCTATTCCAAAATAATTCCGCAACCTTTGGAGGGTGCCTGTACAACTACGCGGAGGCATCCAGTGGTACATGCAGTATTGCAGCGGCCTCCTGCAAGTTCATCAGTAATGGAGCTACCTATGGCTCTGTCAGTTATGATTTTGCTGAAATATCAGGGTTAGTTGGGTCGAGTTATGTTAATTGCTTATTCACTCATAACAAAGCTAGTAACGGTGGCACATTATATTCAAGAGCTGGAAACGGAACCAGCCTACCCACAATAGACAATTGCACCTTCTCTCAGGACACTTCGGGTAACTCCACTGCCAGTCTGATCTTTAATCAAGTGGGCGGCTCTAGCTCAACAAGTATCGTAACAGTCCGCAATTCGATCTTTTGGAATAATTCAGCGCCTTATTTCTACACTTATACGCCTGCTGTCACCTCAACATCCCTGAATAACATAACCTATTCAGACATTGAGGGTGGTTACATAGGAACGGGGAATATTGCTCTTGATCCGTTATTCCTTGATAGGTACAATAGCGACTTTCATATAGCATCATGTAGCCCATGTGTGAATATAGGTACAGCCACAAATGCGCCAGTCATTGACTTGGACAGTGTTACTAGGCCAGTGAAAGGAGCTTATGACATGGGTGCTTATGAATCGAAGGACACTGGAATAATAGCGGCAAACATTACGTTGAGCGTGTCTCCGAATGATACTTTTTGCTCTAATGTAAATGCTGTATTTATGGCTACTACCAATGCTGCTACTCCGGCATATCATTGGCAAGTAAATGGAATAGCCACTGGTAACAGTTCGTCTATTTATACTAGCTCCGCATTGAATACTGGCGATGTGATTTCCTGTAAGGTAATGAGCACTGCAAGTTGCCTATCCCCCAATAACGCTGCCGACAGTTTAACAGTGTTTGTAAAGCCCGCCGCAATTGCTGGATTCACTTATGCCCATATTGGTAATGACTATGACTTTATAGATGCTTCCAGCCACGCTAGTAATATCAAATGGCTATTCGGGGATGGGGATTCTTCTTTAGCTTCAAATCCCTCACATACTTACCCAGGTGGTAGCAGCTATACAGCCATGCAGATAGCTTATAACGATTGTGGATCGGATACATTTAGTCGGATGATCAATCTAGCTACAGGAATTAATGAAGCAATGGGGCAAGGTATCTCAATCTACCCCAACCCGGCTACTGAGAAGCTTTACATCACCTTAGACGCTTGTAAGCCTGAATCAGTGATTATTTATGACCTAACAGGGCAAAGATTCTACGAAGCGGAGTATAAGCCTGTAATAGATATAAAGTGCCTTGCTAGCGGGGTTTATACTATCGAGGTAAGAACTGCTGAAGAAGTCTACAGGCAGAAATTCACAAGGCTGTAAAAGCTTTTGATTTTATAGGTTCAAGGGTCGTTCCGCAAGGGGCGGCCTTTTTTTTGCTATTACACATTTATTGAGTTCTTCGTGTGCGAGCGAAAGTTTTAGTGTTTAGAATCGGCGCAGGTGCAGATGCTACTACCACAGGCGCTGGTGCTACCGCAGGCGCTGGTGCAGGTACTGGTGCTACTGCTGCATTTGGATCACTCAATAATGGTATCGAGTCGCTATTTGTCTCTCTACGGATTTTACCTTTAGGTCCAATTCCTAGTTTCGTATCATGCTGATATGTATTGGACTTTTGCAAAAGATCTGGCTTATTGTTTTTAGATGAAGTGTTGGAGCCTATTATCTGTAATCCGATTCCTATAGATACCCATGGGGTATTTTGATAAGCCCATCCACTTTCTCTAGCTATTTTATCAGTAACCAAATCCCATCCAGTAAATATACCTATCTGAGCCCTTCCAAATTCAAAGGCAGCTCCCAAGCATAGTGTTACAGCAGGTCTATCTATAGCAACTGCGGTTTTGTTATTCGTGGTGCTGGAATCGAAAGTTACATCTGCAACGCCTAATCCTCCTAATAGGTCAAAAAAATTATCGCTCCGTTTGGAAATTCTAAGTTTCCATCCCCCCATTCCCCCGACACTAAAATCTTTTGAAAAATTGAAAGGATTGGTACGTAGTTTTATTGGAGGAATTTGGCAAGGCCTCATACTCTATTAGACGCCATAAAACTGAAATAAGAAAGTGGGCTAATCTTTTGTCATATTGGAACGATTTGAGACTATTTTCTACTATCGGAAAAAAAATAGAGTTGGCAAAAAATGCTTCGTTTTTGCTGAACATTCCTTCACAGCGAGAACATAACATTAGCAGTTTAGGTCCATCGGTCTTTCTAATATTGAAATTCCGGCTCTCACGAATAAATCCTACTCCAGAATGTTTGAGCCACCTTATAAAAAACTTGGGCATGATATGGCTTATCCTAAGATCATCCTCTTTACTACATAAGGCGCATATATCACCCATCTAAAATAAATTTTAATGTAAGATACTCAAAGTAAGGGGACAGTGTTGAAAGCCTTTAAACGGGTACTCCTATTTAGAGAATGTTTGTGAAATGCTTGTGAAAATAAAAAAGCGGATAGATTTTAATATCTAACCGCTTGATTTGTGGGTGGTCCCGCCTGGGATCGAACCAGGGACCCTCTGATTATGAGAAGGAATTTGCTTTAATTTTCTCCTCCGCAAACATTCTCAAACTCAATGACACCCTCATTTTGCGTCCTTTTGGACACATCCGGTACCATTTGAAACTCGCCTCCACATGCGCATTACATGCGCAAGATTTTGTGTGCAATTTTGGGGTTCATCTCTCGTCATACACTTATATATTAATTGATAGCTTCAGAGCTAAGGCGAACCTAAGAAGCCTTGACTGAATCCTCAGTCGCGGATGACAAGCTGTCTAATATTTTATATACCTAATTATGGGTAGGCTACTGCACCTATCCCTAATCATAGATTGAAATTTTTAGTAAAATGCTGGATCAGGAAATCTTTTTTCCTATTTTAGAACAAATTTAATCTATGAATAAAATCCTACCCACAAACAAGCTCGTGTTTTTCGATTGAAACCGATGAGCATCTCGATCAAGGCATTTTTTCACAAAAACTTTTGAAATTGAAAACTAAAAATCACAGTCCTCCGAGCACTCTAATCCCCGCTACTTTTTTCATAACTATTAAATTATATAAATATGGCATATTTAAAATATAACCCACTCGATTCGATAAGCTCTCAACTTACTGATGGATTTACATACCTCGGAGCTAACCTTCCGGATACTGGTAATGACCTGAATGTTATTAATGATAAGGTTCTCTCCTATATTAATACACAGATTCTTCAATCAGAAGATCCGTTGAGCCCAATCGTAAAAGGAGCATTTTATTCATTGTTGCCTACCACTGTCAATTCGTTTACAAATAATGAAATCGTAACCGCCGAATATTATTCAGACCCAGAACAACAGTCTTTAATCCGGGCAATATCTGAGGGAATTAAGATGAACACAATTGATAGTCTGAATGACTATTTCGATTCTGCCAGCGAATTAGTAGTTCAGTCTGAATTATCTGTTTCTTTAAAAACTCCACTCTTCGCAGCTATAGTATTTGCAAAAGCAAGTTATGACTTCTGGATGACCGCTATAAATACAACTAACGGTTGGACAAGATTTTTGAACAGCAATATTGCACTGAATTATCCCAACATCCCGTTCTGGGTATCTGCATCTTTCGAAGGAGCATTATCTGGTTTTTCTCAATTGCAATCTCTTTCAATGGAAATGCCAGACATATTAAATGACTTAGGAAGAATTGCTGGCATAAATGGTGCATTAGCTGGAGCATTAGGCTTGACAGCTTCTAAAATTATATTGCATGTAGTACAGAAGCCAAATCTATTAGCACTTACCAACGTCATTCACGTAACTGGCGGGAATGCGTTAGACATGGATGATAAACTATCTAAAAGAAGATGCGGTACTGGAAGGTGTTGCGAAAATACCAATCAAGGTTATAGCACATGCAGAACTGATTACTGCCCGGGAGGATCTAAAAGAAGGTGCATTTAAAAAAGTGTTTTGAGAACAATTGTCTTTCTCATTTCTTTCCTTTTAATCTACATTCATACTTTTGGTCAGGTTTCATACTTTGACCAAAAGTATGATTTGATTAAAGTTTGGGGTATCTTGAAATATTATGCACCCAAATTCTCTAAAGGTAAGATAGATGCTGATGCTTATTTTATTGCTAAATATAAGGCAATCACAGATTTTAAAAGTAAAGACTCTTTTTATGTAGCCCTCTACAGAGACATTGATTCATTTGCAGAAGTAAAATCGGGGGTGACAACAAACACTCACATACATTTTAAAAATATCGATGAAAAGCATGCGTGTAAATTATATATGCTTTTAGGCTCTGAGAAAACTGGGGTTTTTTACACAACTCAAGGCTGCCTCAACTCAATACCATGCTTTAAAAATGAAGTAACCTATAAACCGGAATTCCTAAAATCTGATGCATATAAATTGTTGATTGTAGCTAGATTGTGGAATATTGTGAATTTCTTATCTCCGGATAGAGAAATCAACGCAAACAGATGGAGCAAGACTTTAGAATTTCTTTTGCAAAATTTGGAAATATCCATCTCACAAAAGGATTTTGATTGGCTCATTTTAGAAATGATGAGCAGTACATGTGATCCGCATGCCGGAGTGTACGGAGGATCTATAGGCTATCTTGGAAATAAATTCTTTCCGCCTATTGATTTAAAATATATAAACGGGCAATTACTTTTAGAATCATTTTCTGATACCTTGCTAACTAAACAATCAGTAATTAGAATAAAATCCATTGATCACATGTCTTTGGATTCCATCGAAAAACGATTTTCTAAATATGTAGCAGATACAGCAAGGCTCGTAAGTAATATTCTAAGATTTTATGTTTTACCAGGTGATTCAGGCTCTAAAATCAGTTTTACATGTGAATCATCTACAGGTCAACTAAGTACACTTGAAACTAAAAGATATTTGTCTTTCGATTCAATTGTAAGTTCCCGCAGGCTAAGAACTTCTAAATTTCAAGCATATTTTAAATATGCCGACTCTGTAATATATATAGATTTGTCAGAGGCTGTTAATCTTAAGTTATTGAAATCAGATTTGAAGACGGCGAAAATTGCCGTCATAGACTTAAGAAAATATCCGCTTTGGGACAATATAACAGCTCTGGAAAATTTTTTCTCCAAGCCTACTTCACTTTGTCTATCAAAATCAGTCGACTTTCACTCTTTGTCAAGATTCAAATTCTCAAAACTGCTTCCTTATAAATTGTACAAATTCCATCCCATAAAAACTGCTATTCTCGTCTCTCAAAACACCTTTAGCAGAGGAGAGTACTTTGCCATTCTTTTGAAAACTTTAGGCGCTGATCCTATAGTGATAGGCACAACTACAGCTGGTGCTACAGGAGAATTTGTAACCATCCCTTTGTATGGGGAGGTTACTGCTTCCTATACGGGAACTGAAATCGTGGCAGGGAGTGACAAATATCTGAAAATTGGTATACGCCCTGATATTTTCGAGATAATTCCTGATGAAATTTCTAAGGGTTCAAAAGAAGATTTTTTAAGCTACATTCTTAAGTTAATACATGCCCATAAATGACATATAATCCAATCGTAGAAAAGTCTAGCGCCTTGTACGAAGCGATTTTGCTTAAAATAGCTTCAATCAATAATCAATTATCAGACGTTGTTTATAATCAAAATAAACTAGATTTAAATTTTTCCCTATTAGCGGGGCGCACAGGCGTTGTAATATGCCTTTTAAATTCTTACCGGCTTATAAGAAATGAATATTGGTTCTCCAAACTTCTGAATGACTATTACTACATTCTTGAGTTCGAATTGAAGAATAATTTAGACTTTTTCACTTTTTGTAATGGCTCAGCAGGGGTGGGTTGGGCTGCACTTTATTTGCAATCCAATCTCAAAGAATATGGTATAGATGACTTAGATGATGAGACGTTGAATCGACTTGACGCTGAATTACAAGAAAGAACTCTCATTGCGTTAAAAGGAGGTAATTTTGATTATTTACATGGTGGATTGAGCGGGGTTATTTATTTTCTCGATAGGCTTCAAAGCTTGCCTGGTAGGAACGAATATTTGGCTGATATAGTTCGAACTTTATCTAATATAGCTATTGAGAACAATGAAAAAGGCGAAATAATGTGGGATTCGAATTACGATGGAACATCCGTTTTTGAATTCAACTTGGGGCTAGCGCACGGGATACCGAGTGTGATCTGCTTGTTATCACTGATAAAACTAGAGGGTGTGGCACCTGAAAACTGCGCTTCATTGATAGAAAAATCTATTAACTGGCTATTAGCTCAAAAGAAGACAAAAGGGAGTTCAGCGTCGTTGTTCCCTAGCATATTAAATGACGCATACGACAAAAGTAGACTAGCATGGTGTTATGGAGATTTAGGAATTGCTATATGTTTGTTACATGCCTCTAAAGCAACTAATAATGATTCATGGCGAAAAGAGGCAATAAATATTGCTCAAAGAGCATCTGAAAGAAGAGATTTTAGGAGTACGTTAGTTTACGATGCATGCATTTGCCATGGTACATCCGGTTTAATCTTGATATATAACATGCTCTATCAAGAAACACACATAGAGGATTTCAGATTGACAGCCTTATTTTGGATAGAAGAAACCCTCAAAATGTCACTACCCATAGGTGATGAAGAAGAATTCAAATTTTGGGAGCCTGGCGAAAATGATTCAGCAGGTGCTTGGGTTAACACATACGGACTACTTGAAGGGCTTGCAGGAGTAAGCTTAGCACTCCAAGCAGCCGTCGCCCCCCAATATTCTAAATGGACAAGAGCACTGCTAATTTCTTAAATTTAAGATATGAGCATAAAGAATAGCACATGGTTTGATCAAGCTGTTGTAAGGCTACCATTGATGGCATATAACATCGCATTGAAACAAGTAAGGGACAGCCAATCTTTGAAAGCAGCTTACCAAAATTCATATTTAAAGGAAGCCATTTTCATTGCCTCACCGCAATTGTATGAGGAGATGCAAAATTGGTTGAACGGTCCGAATATAACGAATGAGGAGACGCTTAAGCTTGAAACTACTCTTCTTAAATACTTGCTACGCTCAGCATTTAGGTGCACTCCTTTCGGACTGTTTGCTGGATGCTCAATTGTTGAATTATCTCAAAAGAGTTCGCTAATAGTGAATCCTGTTAAAGATTTTACTAGGGATTACAAAATTGATCTAGAATTACTTCATAATGTCATAGAAAAGATCGGAGAAAATAACGATGTAAAAAATGTCATTAAATACTTTCCAAACAATACAATTTATAGAATAGGGAATATATTGAAGTATATCCGTACTATTCAAAATGGCGAATTTGAAACAGCACAGATTGCAAACAATGAAATAACAAAATTAATTCTGGAAGAATGCATCCATGGTAAGACCATTAACGAGCTCGTAGAGAAACTCTTTTATACTGGAATCGAAAAATCTTACTTGGTCGAGCTGATATGCAATCTCATAGCACTCAATATTCTTCAAAGCGAGATGATGTTAACGGTTACAGGTGAAAACAATTTTAATCGCCTTCTTAAAGTTTTCCAGGAAAAACACCCTTCCGCAATTAGTATTTTACTCAGTACCATTAATGGTGAAATTTCAAAGCTGAAAAATGATTCTAATGATTTTCAAACAAATCTTGGAATCTACAAGACGGTATTTTCCCTTTTTGAGAAGTTTGAAATTAAAGTTAATCCACAAAGAACTTTTCATTTAGACACGTTTGTATCTCTGGCAGAGAATACAATTGATAAAAATATAGCCAAAACTGTGTTACAGGCTTTAGAGATAACGAACTATTTGAACCGAGGAATGGAGCAGGCACACCTTGCAAAATTTAAAACGGAGTTTAAGAAAAGATACGAAGATCAAGAAGTTTCATTAGCTCAAGTATTTGATATCGAAACTGGACTAACTTATCCAATAACAAAAGAAACCTTGGGTAATATTAGTCTTATTGATAATCTCCATAATCAGCGTAAAACTGAAAAAATTGAATTGAGCAATACTGATTTACTTTTGGCTAATTTATGTGCTGATTCAATTAGTCAACACAGCTATGTTTTAAAGCTGGACAAGTCAATTTTGCCAGATTTTGCCCTTTCCGTTGATGAAAAACCTCTCCCCCCTACATTTAGTGCGCTAATTAGTGTTTCACCTTCACAGATCAGAACCAATACAGATAATTTGATAGAACTCATTGCGGCGGGAGGCCCCTCTGCGAATCCTATGATAGCACGATTCGGAGTTGGTAATAGAGACATCGCGAATTTATGCGGTTCGATCGCCGATTATGAACAGATGAAAGTTTCAGATGGTGGGGTCATAGCAGAAGTGGTTCATATACCCGCAGCAAGGGCGTGCAATGTAATTCAACGCCCTATTCTTAGCAAATTTGAAATACCATTTTACGGACAGTCGAGCTTAGGAAAATCCGAGCAGATTAACATTTCGGACATCTTAATATCAGTAAGTGGAAATACAATAATATTAAGATCAAAAATTGATGGCAGAAGGATTTATCCTCAGTTTAGTTCTGCTCAGAATTATAGCGCCTCAAGATTGTCTGTCCATCATTTCCTATGTGACCTACAATATGATAATAGAACCTACTCCTTTACCTTTCGCTGGAACAGACTATTAGAAATTTTTAAATTTTTGCCGCGTGTCCAATATAAAAATGTGGTATTGAAACCTGCATGTTGGAATCTGAGTAAGAGCGATTACGAGGAAATCCTATCAGCCTCAGACTCGTTGCTTGACGAAGCGTTTCTTAAGTGGAGAAACAAACACCGCATGCCAAGATTTATCGCTATTGCTGAGGATGAAAATGAGCTTGTAATAGATTCGGAGAGCCCACTATGTCAACAGCTTCTGCGAAGTGAAATGAAAAAAAGGACTCAAATTTTAATTCAGGAAAAAATATTCAATACCGAGAAGTCTATTTCGCAACGGGGCGAGGAACTTTTTCTTAATGAAATTTTAATTGCTTACAAAACATCAAATAACTCAATTATATCTGCACCTTCAGCCATATCACCTATTATCGATGAGAGACGCACCTTTCTTCCGTTTGAAGATTGCTTATACTATAAGATATATTGCAACTCTGAGAGTGCCAACTCAATTATTGCAGGAATTAAAAACCTGTGTGACCATATCATTAAAGCTGGACTAGCGACTAAGTTTTTCTTTATTCGATACGGGGATCCAAGATTTCATATAAGGTTGCGCTTTTTTTCGGATAACAAAAATGATTTGTATAAAATTCATGACAAGGTCATGAACGGATTTAAAATCATGAGTACAAACAAGAAAGTTACAGATATAACCATCGATACTTACAATCGCGAATTGGAAAGATATAATCCGCTAATAATAAACGAAATAGAATCAATTTTTTTCAATGATAGTGTAATGGCATTTGATTTTGCTTCCTTTGGTGAGAACAAAAACAACGAATGGCTATTTGCTATGTTCAGCATAGACAGATTATTGTCTGATTTTTCATTGGATCTATATGAGAAAGGGGAAATCCTTAACTCACTTAGCAGAATATATATGTTGGATGGGGTAAAAAATTTAGATAAAAATATAAAAAATAAAATCGGGCAAAAGTACTCATTACACAAACCAAAGATTCATGAACTATTAGGTGGCAAGTATAACAACCAAAAACCATTTGAATTCTATTATAAAATAGCCTTGAAAAGGACTAAAGCAAATGATTTAGTTATTGTAAATATTCTAGATAAAATTTCCAGAGAAGACCTTTTAAATGATATTCTTCTCAGCGTCATTCATATGACTTCGAATAGGATTTTATCTCAGAGTCAATCGGTTCAAGAAATCTACATATACGAGATGCTAAGGAGATACTATTCGGAAATGAAATTTACTCAAGCAAATTCAGACTGCCTTTCCGCAAATTAGCGGACAATAATTGAAAATCATATGATAGGCTTTGAACGCTGTATAATGGCTGACATGATTGATTGTTTTGTTTTGAATCTCCTTAATGTTGTCTAGAATAATCTGTACTGGACAACTCTTTGCTTTGCTACCTAACTTTACCTTGATTAAAAGCCGCCCCTAGTCCAAATTCTCAAATGCAAAATGGGCTTAAATTAATAGATAAATACCTGATGGCAGATGGAATATTCGCACACAATTAAGTCGAAATATTAATGCATCGAGCAAGGCCATGAATTGAAAGTCTGAACCTTAAATGAGCTTTAGAGTAGGCATTGAGCCCTTCTGAGGCCAACGGTCATTCCTTGAGCCGGATTGTACATTCGATTTTTTAATCTCAGCTTCTGACTATATGCTTTGAGAGTTTCGTTTCATCATTGGTTCACTAATCATCGATTTGCTTTTCACCTTAATTTTCAAAAATCTTTATTCGATTCTGTGTCGCCCTAGCATTTAGTAATCTCTTAGCTTCAATGGAAATTGCAGGCTTTATCGAAACATCATATCAAAATATTTAAACATACAGTAAGCAGATCACAAGGATATGCAGCATGAGTAAGAAGCAAGTATTTCGCTTGCAACTGTCGGCTCCCCTATAATTCGGCCAGTTGAAAGTTGAGAGGATTCTTAACTTGAGCCCCTCCCGTTTTTAGAGCCAGGATAAAGTAGAGAATTTCGGGTCTTTTTTACTCATTTCTATGACCTCGGCTGGTGTCAATCCACCCAGTGAACTATGAGGTCTGTAGTTGTTGTATTCCTCCTTAAACAACTGTATTTTTTGAATTGCATCTTCCATTGATAAGAACCAATTGACGTTTAAGCATTCATCACGAAAGCTCCCGTTAAACGATTCGATAAACGGATTATCTGTTGGTTTACCAGGTCTTGAGAAGTCCAAGATAACATTGTTTTCGTAAGCCCAGCGATCAAGTTCTTTGGAAATAAATTCGCTACCATTGTCTACCTGGATGCGCTTGGGTACAATACCGCGGGTTTGTTTTATGCGTTGCAATACCTCAACAACATCACCTCCTTTCAATGATTGTCCGGCATGTATTTCCATGCATTCACGACTAAAATTATCAACTAAAGTTAAGGCCCGAAATTTACGTCCATCAAAGAGTTGATCCGCTACGAAATCCATACTGCAACACTGATAAGGCTCTTTCAATTGTGGCCTGTCAAGGCGATGAGCTGCCGACTTACTTCTTCTTGGTCGCTTGCTTCTTAGATTCAGGCCTTCCTCTTTATAGATGCGGTAAACTCGCTTATGATTATCCTTCCATCCCTCCCTGCGCAGAAGTATATGAATCCGCCAAAAGCCATATCTTACTCTTGTTTCTGCAATTTCCCTTATACGATAACGGATCGGGCCGTCCTCTCTTTTGTGCTGCTCATAATACAACGATGAACGATGAAGCATAACTGTTGAGCAGGCTCTGCGCTGAGACACCCGATAGTTGTTCATCAGTTCATTGGCCAGTACCTTCAGTTGAGCGGCTTTCAAAGCTTTTTTTTAAAAACATCCTGAAGCATTTGTTTATCCAGAGATAAATCTGCCACAATCTGTTTGAGCTTCATATTTTCCTCTTCCAGCTGCTTAAGCTTGCGGAGTTCTGAAACCCCTAACCCACCATACTTCTTCTTCCAATTGTAAAAAGTAGCCTCGCTAATACCTAATTTCCGGCAAACTTCCTGAACCGATACTCCCGTATCGGCCTGTTTGAGCGCAAATACGATCTGCGCCTCTGTGAACTTTGTTTTTTTCATGGCAATTAATGTTTTTAAACCTATTAATAATTGCCCGATTTCTCCAGTTTACAATGGTCCGGTTTTTAGGGAGGAGGTCATTATGTTCGTTTGAACAAATTTGCGCCCATATGAACACGACAGTCGCGAAAGCATACTGAGGCAAGATTTGTTCACCAAAAAATTCTTTGAAATGAAGACATTCATAGTACTTTCCTTGGATGCCCGCAGGCCCAAAAAGGACCAGACCTGCCCTATCCTTTTGAGGATATCCCACTTCGGAAAAATCTCCGCGATCACGCTCGGCATCTACGTCAAGGAGCAGGATTGGGACGATAGCGCGCGGAAGATAAGAGCCTCCTACAGGGGTTCGGAGTCGGTAGCCCGGCTCAACAACTACCTCCAAAAGAAAAAGGCGGAAGCCATCGACCTGGTGGCGAAACTCGACGACCAGAAGGTGCTCGAAACCCTTTCCGTACTCGACCTCAAAACCCTCATCGAGAGGAAGTCCGATTCCCAGTCGTTCCTATCATTCGGCGAAGCACTCGCGCAGGAGTTCGTTGATGCCAACCGCCTAGGCAATGCGAGGTCCTACAGGTGCGCCATAAGCGTGCTCAGGAAATTCAACAGGGGCCACGACCTGTCGTTCCGCGAGGTCAATTACTCGTTCCTCACTCAGTTCGAGCAGAACCACCTCAAGAAAGGGTATGCGCTCAACGGGCTTGCAGCCTATCTCCGCACTATCCGGGCAATCTACAACGAGGGCATACGGCGCAAGATGGTAGACAAGGAGCTGTACCCGTTTGATACGTATTCGATCCGCACTACCAAGACGCGCAAGAGGGCGATCAGCATGGAATCCATCAAGGCGATCCAAAGCCTCGGCATTGACCCCAAAAGCCACCTGTACAACGCTCGTAATTTCTTCATGGCAAGCTTCTACATGAGAGGCATATCGTATACCGATCTCGCACACCTCAAGGTCTCCGACATCATCGACGGGAGGATCTTCTACGACAGGCAAAAGACTGACAAGCCTTACGACATCAAGATCACTCCCGAATTGCAGACCATACTCGACCTGTATCTGCCGGGAAAGAAGACTTCGGATTTCATTTTTCCCATCATCACGCATACGGAGCTAAAGGCGCAATATGATGAGGTGCAGGCTAAGCGCAAGCGGTTCAACGCCAATCTTCGGCGCATCGCAAAGCTATGCGGCATCACTGAGAACCTGACCAGCTACGTAAGCCGCCACAGCTTCGCTACGCGTGCAAAGAACCTCGGCGTGCCGATAGCGGCCATTTCCGACATGCTCGGTCACTCTGATACAAAAACTACCGAGGTATACCTGAGCGGACTTTCGAGCGACATCATGGACGACTTTCACAAGAAGATTATCGAGTAGTTTTAAACCGCAGAGATGCGGTTTTTCAGCATGTTTGGAGAAATTGACCTAAAAAAATAGGGTCTGATTTAACAGGCCTGGAGAGAGCACCAAAAAAGGAGCATCAATATTTCTTTCATAATGGCTCCAAACTATATTGGTTATCCAATCCACGAGCATTACGTTTAAATTTGTATGGCTTGCTGTAGGACGATCAATAAGATCAGTTTCAGATTCGTGCTCAAACCACAATGTGGTTCTGAGGTAATCTATGCAACTATTGCCACTCGCGACGCTCACGGTCCTCTCGTCCCTGTATAGCATTACCTTTGGCAATTTAGATATATTTCCCAAAACGGATTTGCCGATCAAGTAATTATATAAGGTGTTGGATTCTTTCCTGATATGGGAGCCTACTAACTCTTTCTTAACGGTTATCGCACCTATCTTAAAGTCCTCATTGCGCTCAAGCATTTCGATCACTTTTGAACAGATGAATTCCTTCTGGGGAATAGTTAGGGCAGTCGCCTTAATTTCAGTACCAGGACGAAAATGGAATTTCTCGTAAATTTTCTTTACCAAACGCTTCGGGAGATGTCTCTTGTCTTCTGGGACAATTAGGTAGCCTATAGTAAGATAGCGACTTGACCCTCCATTCCCATAAGGAGATGTAAAGGTCCATCCAGTATCACCGCTCTCGTCTAAGTAAACGTGCATTCACTAAAATAAAAAAACAGCAGACCTTGAGAGCGGTGCATTAAGTAATGCACTTATGACAGGAAATTCCCATCACGCTTAATCAAGCTTTACCTGCTGTTTTATTTTATTGAATACAAAGATAAGGAGCTTTTCGGAAAAATCCAAATTATTCTCCATAAAAGTATACGTACATTTATCCACAATGTTGCGCACGCCTTTATTTATAGTCAAAGATAGCATGCTTTTTCCACTTATGCAAGCTGCCAGGTAAATATACCATATAACTGTAAAAGTGTCAATATTTTCTGACAATCAACTATTTATGTCATTTTAGCGCACAGCGACCTTCTAGCCTTAACCAATTATTCTTTTAGTAAGGCATTCGATCACAGGCACGCCCACAGCGTTGCCCAAGCATTTGTACCTCTGATTTTCGCTGATGCGGACCCGATTGCCTTTATCATCTACGCCTATTTCAGTCCACCCATCAGGAAATCCTTGCAGGCGTTCGCACTCGAGAGGTGTCAGCCTCCGCAATTTACCCTCTGACGTAGGCGTATAAACTTCGCTCTTTGTAGTAAGCGTGTGCGACAGTCCTTTGGCAACCCTGCCACGCCTATATTTTGAATTGGGAAATGACACATCAACGCCGTCACCGACCGCAGCTACTGCATAGCCTGTTGTAGTTGCCTCGCGCACCGCTACTACCGGGGTACCCTGCACAATATCCTTTGCCCGCGCTTCTCGGATAGGAAATACTTCGGGTCGGTACGTGCCTCTAATATTTCCAATAATGTAGACCCGCTGCCTGTTCTGGGCAAGCCCGAAATCTTTGCTGTCAAGCACCTGCCATTGCAGGTCATACCCCAATTCGTCAAGCGTACGGATGACTGTGGCAAAGGTCTTCCCTTCGTCGTGAGAGAGAAGCCCTTTGACATTTTCAAGCAGCAGAAAGCGAGGCCGGCAGCATTCGACAATCCTTGCGATCTCAAAAAAGAGATTTCCTCGCCTGTCAGCGAATCCTTTCCTTTTGCCAGCAATGGAAAACGCCTGGCAAGGAAATCCTCCGACCAGAAGATCAAAGGGAGGGAGTGTTTTGGGGTCGATTTTTGTAGCATCACCATAGTTTTTGTGGTCTGGGAAATGAGAGCGGTAGATGGAAATGGCATAAGGATCGATCTCGGAGTACCCGATGCACTGACCTCTCCTGCCAATCCCTAGCTCAAAGCCCCCGATACCCGAGAAAAGGGATAAATAGGTCACATGATTAAAGAACTAGCTGATAATGTCCGGGCGGTTTAGGAAGGCGTTACCTTCCTTTTATTTTTTCCTTATGGTCCTAGCGTAAGATGGAGGGCATGACAACCAAGGAAAACGGAAACATCGCGCGCATCGACGAACTCTTCACGCAGATCGAACGCGCCGACGGCGAAATCCGCGCCATCATAGCCGCCGAATCCGAATCCGCCCCGGACTTTTCCTCGGCGTTCTTCGCGCAGTTGCAACAGCGGGTCAAGTCGGCCCGGATAAGCGACCTCATGGTGCTCATGCTTGCCATCCATGCAGGATCGCGCGGTGGCGCTACGGAGGCCCCATATCGGCATCGTGGTCCATCCCGGTCGCGCTGAACGGCTTGCTCGGAACCCCGTGGATCATCAGCTTGAGGAATATCGAGTAGTTGGGCAGATTGACGAAATCATCGGCATTGAAGGTCGGATGCATTTCGCGCGACAGGATCTGCGCGTCCTCGGTCCCGACCCGAAACGAGATGAGTGTTCCCGCGTTGCCGAGGATCGCCCTCCTCACACCGTCGTCCATCTGGTGCAGGTACTGGTTGGCGAGTATCAGGCCCACCTTGAACTTTCTCAGCTCCGAGAACATGCCCATCAGGGACTGCGTCGTGAAGTTGTGGAACTCGTCCATGTAGACCATGAACGGCACGCGGGCTTCCTCCTCCGCGTCCACGCGGCTGAACGCAGCCGCATTGATGGAGCTTACGAACAGCGCCCCGAGCAAGTGAGCCACGTCCTCTCCCACGTGCCCCTTGGACAGGTTGAACAGGATGATCTTCCGCTCGTCCATGGCCTTCCTTAGGTACACCTCGTCTGGATTCTCGACGAGCACTCGCCGTATGACCGGATGGGCGAGCATTCCGCCGAACTTGTTGAGCACGGGTAGCAGGTCGAGCCTAGTGTAAAAGGGGAACTCCCGTTCCCAGAACATGCTGACGCTCGGATTCTCGACCTGCGCCATGCACGAGCGCCTGAACGCCTTGTCCAATAGCAGCTTCGGCACGTCCGCAAGCGTGGCAGACGGCTGGTCCAGGAGCGTCAGGATGGAATAGCGCAGGATATGCTCCAGCTTTACGCCCCATGCGTCCGACCAAAGCTTCTTAAAGACGTCTAGGATGCTCGATGCCACTAAGGACCTTTTGTCGTAGCTCACCCGCTTGAAAGGGTTGTATCTGAGGCTAAGGGCGGAATCTGTAACATCGAAGTAAATGACATCCTTCTTCCGATGCTCAGGCATGGATTCCCAGATGGCGGTCACGAGGTCGGAATGAGGATCGAGGATGCACGCTCCGCGGCCCGCCATAGCGTCCTGCATGAACATGGTCTTGATCATGGTGGACTTTCCCGTGCCCGTCTTTCCCACTATGTAAGTGTGAAGCAATCTGTCCTTCTGCCAGATGCCAAACTTAGTTCCTTGGTTGCGGAAGTTGGTCCTTGCGAAGTACGTAATGTCTGTGTTCATGTTCGCATTTTCGCAAACAACAGAAAAGCAGAAAACTTGAGGAAATTTGTGTAATAAGACTAAATGAACTTGTTGTAAGCTGCAGAGTATTTGGGCCTAACTAGATAACTGCTAGATAATGATGGAGCGCTATCGGTGGCCTATTTATGCTATTACGATCAAGTGTATGTAAGTATTTTGATAAGCATTTGTTATTAGTATTTCTCAAACTCATCGCAGGGATATCATTCGCTGCTAAATACTCTGAAATTTTTTGAATGCACTCATCAATTGTGAGATTTTCTATATAACCTATCATTAGTCCATTTTCACAATCAACCCCGTAACTCCATTCTTCTGTTATGAATCTTAATATCCCGCTCATCACATATTCTCTACAATGATAGGTTTTATCCGGTCTAAGTCGTTTGCACTCGATATGAAAGTCTAAACGTTTTCGATTGACATAATCAATATGTGACCATAAAAAATCAGGACGTTTATCCTCGCTTTTTACTTTCACTTTATTCTTAGGATTAGGTTGAATGTTAGACTGAAAAGTTGGTAGGTCCAGTTTTTTCTTTCTAAATCTGGGACTGAAAATCACCTTTTGGATTGCTAGGTATAACTCTCGACTTATATCATCCTCTTCAGCATAGCTACCATTTCTTTTCTTTCCTTTCGCCTGAAGTATAGGTAAAGAGGTTAATAGTACATCCAAGTAGGAATTTTGACGTTTTTGCCAAGTATTCTTGGTAATCATAGCTATTGTTGTTTCATAATGTTTTGCAGAATCGTAGCATCAACGTCTTCGCGAGCAGCCGTGCCAGTCCATAAGCGCTGTTCATTCCTTTTAATGATTATAATTTGATCATCTGTAGTGATTCTTACTATGCCATCAACGTAAATTTTCTTGCTATAGTTATAATTCATTTCAACGTCTATAAGATTAAGAACATGTCTCCATTCATCTTCTATACTTGAAATAGGATATACTTTAGCGTTTCTACGCTTTACCTCAAAAACAACGGCAAGCAAAGGTGAATTGTTCGGGTAGATTACTCGGTACGTCAATTTATTAACACCTTCTAATTCTTCCGTCCAAAGTGTCATAAAGGTATGCAAATAGCGATTAATCCCTTTTTGTAGCAGACGTTTCGAATGTAAGCTTTGTAAATCTCCAGTTTCTGAAACGACTTGATTCAATTTAGAAACTGCGATACTTTTTGAGTCATTGTAGAAAAAATCGATATCGTATTTACATCTATCTCTAATAAGATCCTTATCCGATTCTGAGATTTTATAGAGCTTAAAGACGTACTCATCCAACTCTTTCTCCAATTGCTGTTGTGTTTTCACATACTGAACCTTTTGAACAACCGGAGAAAAGAGGTCGCCATCGCCTCGGGGTTGCTGAAATTCTTTGTTAGATAATTGCTCAACAACCGATGCGATTTTCAGACTAAGAGAATTGTCCATTAAGGAAATAGGTAGTCCTAGAATTTCGTCTAGATATACTTGATCGTGCCAAACGCCCCATTTACTGGCCGTCATAAAGAAATAGTATCTACTTAAAGATGACCAGAGTATTCCTAAAATCAATTTATAGTATTTCGTCTTATCTGAACTAAGCTTGATGCAATTAATTGTATTTCTAAAAGCGAACTTTTTACTTTCAAGCCTAACAACGAGCTGACCTTTAGGAACAGTCTTCTGGGCTATCTTTCCAACTAACAACCGCTCTCCTTCATAGATATATTTAACTCCACGCTCCTTAACTTTTAGGGGTACGGAAGTCAGAACCTTAGAAAACTGAATCTTTTTGTATCTACTTTCAAAATATTTAGCCGGTAACTCCTTGTATTCACACAACCAATCAGAATCCAATTTTTCATTTCCTACTATGAAGCCCTGTCTTCTTGGCTGGCCGATTTCTGGAATAAATTCCAAAGTAGATAAGGCTGGGAATAAGCGTAGCCTATTTATCAGGGATAAATCTCGATGGTTTCCAAAGTAGAATATTTTCCAGATGTCTGTAGTCGAAATTTCAGAATATGAGAAAAACTTGAAGTCTGTTTTGTCTAAAATAACCGACTTAGTGTTTTCTATTATTTTTGTTCGCCTAGCAGTTAAATAGTCGATGAAGCAGTTACTTTCCGGTATTGTCTTTGTGAAGGTAATACTAATAAAAGGAGAGATTGCTCCACTAAAAAACACATCTCGGACGTGTATAAAATTCACAACCTCTTTGAGACTTATACTATGAAGCCATTCTTGTTTGAAAATATTGCTCTTATCGGATTGTTTTAATAAAACGCCACTGGATACCAACATGCTGGCAATGCCATTCTCCCGTAATAAATCTATGGCCCTCCAGATAAATAATTGTGACCGCTCCAAGTCCGAAGTCGGCAATGATTTTTCATTACACCAATCCATTGCAATTTGAAGTGCTCTTCTTCCATCCTCATCAGTTTTAGGCGGAGAGCCCCAAGGAGGATTACCCACAATAACGTCCGCGCAATTACTGCCGAATTTATGTACTATCTCACCGGAGGGAATATTTTGAGTATCGAAAGCATTAGATTGTAAAAGTATATTAAAGTAGACTTCGTCACTTTTGGGATTAGAAGTATAAATTAAATGCGGTAACCGCTTCCCATTTTCAATTTGCACAAGGATATCAGGCGGTGTTTGATAATGCAGAAAAGCTAGGTATAAGCTAAATGCGGTAACTTTGATAGCTTCATCATTAAGCTCGATTCCAGCAATCTGATTTTCAAGTATCTTTAAGAGTTCTAAATAGGTTAATCTTTTCTTTTTCTTCACGAATAACTCATATCTAACCATCCTCCTATAAGCTTCAACTAAGAAGATCCCCGATCCGCATGAAGGATCGAGGACACGCGGACGCCTATTTAATACATCGACTGTCAAAGTTCTACTTAGAATGAATTCTACAAGTGGTGCAGGTGTGTAGTATGTGCCTTTTGCATCTGGCTTACTAGATTGGTCCTTGTTGCCAAGTGCATTTTCACCAAAATGATAGAATTCTTCATAAATGTTACTTATGAGCTCAATAGGTATTATCTCAAACTTATAAGCCCAAAAGAATAATTGAGGATTACCATCATTACCATCCAGAAAATTTTTAACGATTGTCAAATGTTCTTGGGTAACAGTTTGCTTTTCTAAGTCGTCTGTAGGGAAAATATCACCGTTAAAGTCCGTAGCAATCTGTTCGAATAGAGCGTAAGTAAAGGACTTGTTTGCAAGCAATTTGGGATATATAATCTTCGCCATGCCAGCTTCCGCATATGATACTTGAGGTTCAGATTCTAATAGCTTTTGCCAGGCAGGCTTTGAACTCGCTATTTGCAGAAAGTAGTTTTTTGATAAGATCTTTCTATCTTCTAGATATCTGATAAAAATTGACTTTCCAATAAGGGAGTGAGCATATTTCAATTTTTCGCCGCTAAGTCCTGCGTTAAAAAGCTTATCTCTGACTTGCGTAAGGTCTCTTATTAAAGAACGATCAGCTCTATAATCAATATCAGAAAATTTTTCATCCTCAAAAGTTTTACCCGATTCGATTTGCTCTCTTCGATATTCACTCAATTTTGCCTTAATTTCTAAGACAGATTTGACAATGGTTAAAGCACTATCTTCCAGTTCTCGGTCATTCTTGACTGGCTTTTTAGCCAAATCTAATACCAATAATTCTGTTAAAGTTTCTAGGAATAACAAACGGGGTCTAGCCATGCACCAAACCCGATTATATATCTGATATAAATCTTCTGTGTTGGTAGTCTTATAAAAGATGATGATAGGTTCATTATTTACAAAGAAAATCCTTTCTGCTTCGTAGCGATTATCCTTACTTAAGGATTCGCATAATTTTATCCAATCTCCTTTCTCTGTAAATTCGGAACTGGCAGTATCTGATACAGTAATTAGATCACCATTTACATAATCTAATTCTATGCAAGCATTATCTATGAATTGATATGATTTCTGCGACCCCACCTTAGTGTTATCTAGCTGTGAATAAATGAGTTAGTAAATTGTATTATTGCCTAGCCGCTAATTAAGACTATTTCTATAATAGAACCTAAAAATATATCTTCTAAACGCAATGTACTTGCGCAGTAATTTTTTATTTAAAAACTTGATCACTTTGTCATGCATGGATTAATTTTTCACTCACTAGAAAACGAACTGTAGACCACTCAAAAATTGTTGAAATGCAAAAATTGACTCAACTGTTTTGAATAAACATTAGAGATATGCTATGGGCATGTCACTCAATGAGCAATTTGAAAACTACATCATTGAATGCACATATTCCAAAAGGCTCCGCCCTGCAACGATCAAAGCCGCGCGGGATGCGTACAGCCAATTCGTCCGCGTCGTTCCCGAGATCGAGAAATGCGGCGACGTTACGCCCCCGGTCCTTACGGCGTTCTTCATGCGCCTACAAACGCGAGAAAGGACGGTAGGCAAGAACACGAAGGTGGTGGGCATCAAGGACGTCACGATCAGGGCATACGCATGCAGGCTGAAAACCTTCTTCAAATGGCTTAAGGACCGGAAGGCCATAGAAGCCAATCCTTTCGATACGTTCAAAATCCCCGCGCCGCAGTTCACGGACCACAGGGCGCTCACCGGGGACGAAGTCAAGCGAATCATGGGCAGCATCGTGCAGCATTCCTCGTCCTCCTTCATCATGAAAAGGGACTTGGCCATGGTCGGCATCTTGACGTTTTGCGGCCTCCGTCGTACCGAGCTCATATCTCTTGAAACAATGGACGTGGACATAGAGGCCGGCTTCATTACCGTACGCAGCGAAACTTCCAAATCCAAGCGTACCCGCAAGCTGCCGATCAACGTATTCCTAAGGCCTTACCTGAAGGAGTATTTGGACGTGAGAAAGCAAGCGAAATGCAAAGTGTCCAGGTTCTTCGTGTCGCAGGGCAAGGATAGCGCGCTCACCCTGCACGGCTTGAAGCATTGGGTAGAAAGGACGGCTAAGAGATCAGGGGTTCGTTTCCATTTGCATAGGTTGCGCCATACGTTTGCCACGAACTTGGGAATGCAGGGCGTCGGAGCTATCAAGATACAGAAGCTCATGGGCCACTCGGATTTACGCATGACGCAGATGTATTTGAGGTCTATCGAAGCTGAGGAACTTGCTGAGGATATGAACAAAATATCATTTGAAAATCTTGCGTAAAAATCAAGATTGCTGGACTTTGCCGTTGGAGAACATTATCTTTTTTAGTTCAACATCTGTCAAAAGTTTATTGATTGAACCATCATGGGATTTGATAAGCAATTTATGATTCCCTTCATTTCCTATGTCGAATGGATATACGGTTCTCGTATAAGGGATTTTGTAGTCTATGCCTTTAAGTTCGTACAATGCTTCACCTACTTTTACAAACATGCTTGTCAAAACCCAGCAGCCCAAGGCGTATTCATCAGATATGCTCGCAGAGATAGGTTGATTTTTAAGGCAGAAATCGTAAAAGCTACAATGTGCTTTTCCCTTAGAATCGTAGAAAGTGTCAAGCCTGTAAGATGGAATATTGACGTGATTTGACCGAAGAAGTTCATTTGATGCAGTTGTGAAATATGCCTTATAGTCTCCTCTAAGGAAATCAGGTAGTATGACCTCCATTTCAATGGTTATCCTTTTCACACGCCCATCTAAATCGAGTTCTGTCGAAGGCCTAATATGGTAAAGGGTTATTGGTTTGTTCGATGGATTCAACCTTGAACCATCAGAATATTTTTGAGCAGGTTTAGTATAATCGGTAGCAGATGCGAAAATGCCGCCTGAGACTGGCAAATCAGTCAAAGCGCCCTGTAACTTTTGTAGGTCCCCCCTACCAACCTTATCTCCGTCAATGGTATAATCTTTAGCCTCTACCATCGTCTTGCTAGAGTCATCCTTCTCAATTAGGCCGTCTAACTGGTAGTCAGTTCCGCTGAATAAGCCCTTCACATGCTGGTCGTAGGTGATTTCTTCTCCGGTAATAACTTTCAGCGCTGCTGCTACGATTAGCTCATATGCTTTTCCAGCCTTAGTCGGATAATAACCAAAAAGCTCGTTGAATAACTCATCAATAGGTGATCTGTCCATCAAGCTAATTTAGCAAAATGAATGTAAGCCGAATGGGACTATGCAACATTTGTTCGTCATGCTATATTCAAACAGCCTGTTACATTAACAACTTAACAACTGCGCTATTTTTTTGAGCTTCTCCAACGGAAGTAATCAGGCCGCTTCACTGGCAATCAAAAACAGGCTAAAATTTCATTCTATCCTTTGTTTGCAACGTATTTTCCAAGTCAAATTACGGGTAAATTATTTGTAAAGATATACCTCACTTGTATCTAGACAAATCACTTGATATCATAAGGGCGAAATTGAAAAATCGAAGCCAAACGGGGCGATTATCCGAATAATCAGCCCCTGTTGCCATTGTAGCTCAGTTGGTAGAGCACCGCTTTTGTAAAGCGGCTCGCGTCGGTTCGAGTCCGACCAATGGCTCAAGAAATAGCATGGTTACCCCATGCACTATGGACATAGAATTTTTAGCCCGCAGATTTTACGATTACTATCTACTTGAGCGACGGCTATCCAAGCACACCGTCCGAGGTATCAGGGGGCACCTCCTATACTACATGAAGTTCAGCCGTGCCACGTCGGTGGAAGAAGTAACTGAAAACAGCATACGCGAGTTCTTCGTGTTTGGTCGTGTCACTCGAAATTGGAAACCGCACACAACGATCAGGGCCTATCAGTCGCTCACGGTATTCTTTCGGTGGTGCCATAAGCAAGGCTTTATAGCGGTGAATCCGGTGCCGGTCATGGAAATGCCCAAGCCGGATAAGTTGTTGCCTCGGGGCGTAGCCAAGCAGAATGCCATGAAGCTTCTGGAGGTGGCGTACAACTATCCCTATCTATCGAAATTCCTCAGGTATAGGAACCATGCGATATTCTCCATGTTCATCTATACGGGGCTTCGGAAAAGCGAGGTCTTGAATCTTAAGCTTACCGACGTGGACACCGAAAACCTAACCGTGTTTGTGAGCCGAGGGAAAGGAGCCAAGGACCGCATCGTTCCCATGAGCTTCACGCTCGCCGAGTCACTCAACCGGTATCTGGCGGAACGCAAGAGGACCAATAAGACCTGTCCCGAGTTTTTCGCATCCTCGACCTATAACAAAGGTTTTAGCGACAGCGGAATTAGACGTCTTGTGGCATTGATCATAAAGGCCTCCGGCATCAAGTTCAGCCTCCACAAGCTGAGGCATACCTTCGCCACGCTCATGCTAGAGGGCGGTTGTGACATTTACAGCCTCAGCCGTATGATGGGACACTCGGACATCAAGACCACGACGATCTATCTCTCTGCTTCTGTCGAGCACCTGCGCGCGCAGGTTAGTAAGCATCCGCTGAATAATCTCATAAGCCCTTGACATGCCTTCATGCTTTCAGGGGCGGAAGCGCCTCTAGCAATTTCACAGGAGGCGCTTTTCACTTTCTGAAAGCGTGAGGGCCGTAGGTTCATATAGCTAACAACGGGTCAGGTTACCACTTCGGAAAAAATTTGTTGATTCCGACAAAATGCGTCCATTTTTAATTTAACTGCCGGGAATACCATAGGTGATGGCAGCTACCGTAACAATGGTTGCCCCTTTCACCATGTTCATTCAACATAATTTTCTGCGGATCGCCCGCAAGCGCACACAGCTAACGCAGCTGGACATCGCGTCCATTCTCAAGATATCGGATTTCGCCAACGTCTCCCGATGGGAGCAGGGACACAAGACTCCCAATGTCGAGGTACTGCTCGGCTATCACCTCGTCTTCGGCGTGCCCATAGAGTCACTTTTCGAGAGGCAAAAGCATGAGATCCGCAAGGTTCTCGTACCGCGCATTCGCGACAGGATCGAATACCTCAGGACCCTCAATCCAGATCCCAAGGTACAAAACCGCACAACCTATCTGGAGTCAGCATTTCACAGGCTAACGTCGGAAGCATATGGAAGCTAAAACTCCCGTTATTCTGGCGCTGTACCCCAACACGATTGGAATTGGCTACGCATGTCTTCAGATACCCAACGGTCTCCTGGACTTCGGAGTAACGACGGCAAAGCCCATATCCAACAGCAAGCTACTCCGACGCGCCGAGAAGTTCATGGATTACTACAAGCCTCAACTCATCCTCCTAAAAGAAACGGCGTCCTCTTCGCGAAGCGGACGAACTGATAAGCTTATAGAGGCGATAACCACGCTCGGCGGGGAGATGGGGCTGCCTGTCTACCGCTACACGAGGGAACAGGTGCAGGACACTTTCGAGATCTTCGGGGCCAAAACCAAGCATGAGATTGTCGAGAAAATCATAGAGATGCTACCTGACCTAGCGGTACGACGACCGAGAGAACGCAAGTGGTACGAGAAAGAAGACTACAGCATGGGACTTTTCCACGCGGTGGCACTCGCGATCACCCACGCGCACTTGCGCGGGTAAATGCTGAGGCCATCTACTTTGGACCTAGAAAATGTAAGCTACTGCCCCATTTGACCAAAGAAGTCCGACGGTTTGATTCCCAGAGCATGCAGGACCTTCAAGAGGCTAGACAGCTTAAGGCCCTGGCCTCTCTCGTACCTTCCGTACTGAGCCCTTGGTATAGCATTCTCGTATGCGAAGGTTTCATAGTTCTTGTAGCCCTCCGCCTTGCGAAGCGACGTTAGCTTCTTTCCCATTTCTTCCAGAAGTGACCTGATGTCCTCCTCGGTCATCGGCTTCTTAGGTGCCTTCTTTTTCATCTAATAAAGCAACCCAAATTCCTATCGGCGAGGTACTACACCTAAGTATGTTCACTAAAATTACTACTTTATAGTAGTAATTTTTATTTTAGCCGTATTCAATAACCAATCTTATAACCAAATGAATAAGGCTTTCATTCCACTACTTCTGCTCGCAGGCATCCTTCTCCCGTCATGTAAGAAAGAACCGAGCAATGCATCAAACCATCTGAACTGTACGGCGTGGGAGTATTCGCTACTGGACGGCAAGACGTTCCGCATCACCAAAATCGTGGAGATGACCGGCGGGAACTCCAGCGACGTGACATCCCAGCGCCTCGCCGACCCCTGCCAGTCCGGCGCGAGGATCGCGTTCTCCGGCCACTCCGAGACGGTGACCGTCCCGTCCGGGTGCAGCAACAACTACTACCCCAGCCGCTCCTTTAGCCTCACCACGGAGAACGGCGTGGACTACCTGGTCGAGACTCCTTCCGGTTCGTCCACCGTCTTCAAGACCGAGGTGTCGGCCCACAGCTGCGCGGACTACACCACGGTCACGGACTACACGGGCTCGGGAGGCCCCGTCCAGTACATCACCTACACCGCGCAGTAACCATCATCCAACCCCAAAAATCAAAACCATGCGAACGAGGATCATCTGCGCGCTGGTCGCGCTTTCACTAACGGCGTCGTGCTTTACAGGATGCGGGTTCCTTGACGGAAGGACCGCTACGGCCAAGGACGCATTGGCAAAACGGATGGAGCAGGAGTCGGACGGCCTCATCGAACTCGTCGACCTCCGGAAGACGGACGGGCGTGAGACGGACGCGGACGGCGCGAAGTGGTACGTGCTCCTCTTCTCAGGAGCGCTCCGGTACACGGGCGACTGCTACAAGGCCAACGGCCTCGGAGGCTTCCCCTATGTGCGCTTCGACGTTTCGGACGCGCCGCCGCTGGGCGAGGGGTATGGTGGCACCTCCCCGCTCATGAGGACGGGGCACCGGGTCTCCTTCACCGGAAGGGCCGAGTTCGTGAAGTACGAGAGCGGGTGGAAGCTCGCAAACGTTGGCCTGACCTCCGCTCACGACGAGGCACCCTAACTCTTACCGGCGGGATTCCCCAAGGGCGCTCGCAGAGGAAGACCCAGGACTGGATCGGGGCATGCGGCGGGAAGATCGGAAAGCCTGCGCTGCCCTTGGGCGGCAGCTTCCGGCTTCGCGGTGCATAGGCTGTGCTGGCTCGGGTCGGTAGTGGAGGGCGCTCTTGCGAGTAGCGGGCGAAGGCTCCTTACGCAGCGAGCCGGGCTGTTCGCGAGCGGAGGAAGGTGCATGAGCCCTTCCATCGCCTTTGACGCTCGTTATCCTATATTAAAGCCGACTTTGAAATGGGTGCTCCTAAATGGGATTCCAAAGGGCCTCCCTTTGGCAAGATAGCAGTTGGACAAAATCTACAAAGTGGATTGTCCAACTGCAATCTTGCCCTCGCCTCTTCTCAGAGCTGCTCAAGCTCGTCCAGTTCTCTCATCCTGTCTTCCTCAATGCTTCGTTCCTCCGGCATACTTTCATCCTGCCCACCATCATACGCATCCTGACTTTCTTGTTCCATATCGTAATCTAGATGTTTGTCTCCGTCCGTAGTCTCAAGCTCCGCCAACCGCTCGGCCCTCTTGTCGAGTTCGGCAAGGTCGGCACCGACTGTCTGGAACCGGTAGCTTCTGCCTTCGTCCCTGATACCTTTTATCTCGCCGCCTCTTTCGTAGACCGTGAGCCCGTCCTGGGCTAAGAGGTCGAAAAACTCCTCTCTCGATCCGGCCAGGTCATGCGACACCGATATGATCTCCTTCAACTGCTCCTTCCTCGTCTGCCGTCCCGCCCGCTCGATCTGGTACTCGGCCTCGCTCCTTTTCATGTGCCCGCCGCCATGCTCCACCACCGAGTCCGCCAGTTCGGGGTAGTCCCGCATCTGCATGGCCTGGAGTTCCTGCTTGATGCGCTGGAATTCCTCGCGGCTGACCCTCGTGGAGTAACCGAGCATGTTCGAGCCGCTGATTAGGATGTGGGCGTGCGGGTTGCCGCCCATGTGAATGGCCCCGTAGGCCAGGCAGTCGGGATCCACCATCCTTATGTATTCGAGGCTGAGGCGCTCCAGCATCTCAGGGGTGATGTCGCCGTTGTTCTTGCCCGAGAGGGACAGTATCGTGTGCAGCAGCGCGTTGTTGTTGGCGCGGTGGTGAAGCCTGCGCGCCTCGTTCTCCCTGAACTGGAGCTCTATCTCCTGCGGGGAGCCGAACACGTTGTACCGTATGGTCACAAGCCTGCCCTCCTTGTCGCGCAGCGCCGCCCCGTCCCTGAGGACGTAGTCTATGAGGCGGCCGTAGGACCCCGAGCCTTTGGCTCCGATGCTCTTAACTATCATGGATCAGTCTCTTGATCTCGTCCCACCGATCTGGGTTGGCGAGGATGGCCGCGACCAGCAGGTCCGGCTTCCTCAGTTCCCGGTATATGTCCGCGCGCAGCGCCTCCACCGCCTCCTTCGCGTCGTTAGCCGAACCCTTCCGGGATAGCCAGCCACCCTTGCCTGCGTCCATATTTATTCGCTCCAGTGCTGAAAGGCACCTCACCAGCAGCGACTCGATCTTCCTAACGGTTGCGGGGTCGTGGACCAGATAGGTCTGGGTCGCATAGGCGATGGCGGACTTCTTCAAGAACGCCGCGACGCCTAGCCCGTGCCTGGCGGCACCTGCCGCCAGCAGCCTCCTTTCGTCAGGCAGCAGGCTCACCACGTGCTGAGACACGTGCCTTCGCCGCTCTGCCTTGTAGCGGGTGTCGTATATCTTCCTCCATTCCTTCTTGGCGGCCCTGATCGCATCCTCGCCCTTGTCGAGGACACCCGTCGCTTTCAGGTACTCCCACATCCCGTCTGTTTGCCTTGACTTCATTGCAGGCTGATCAAGGGCACGGATGAGGGAATGCTGCTGTTCACGAATGCAGATGCGGGCCCATTGGCCCGTTGTTTAAGCAGCGGCTGCCTGAACCACGGCTGGAGGCGCAGCCGGTAGGGCCTGTTCCTGCACAAGAGGATGCCTCGGTCCCTCGGCATCTTGAGGACCTCCTGGGCGTCCATCAGGTATCGCGCCGCGCCCTTGCTGCTGCCATCGCGGGTTGGGAGCCTGCCCATCATCTCGGCCAGTTCACGTGAGGTGGCGAGGTCCTGCGGCCCGTAGTACAGCTTGCAGCTGTTGGCTTGGATGTTCTGGGCCTCTCCGCGGCTGAAGTTGTTTTCAAGCTGACCGGGATTTTGATATATCAGGTAGTTGTAAATCGAGAATTTCCTCGTGTTGGAGACCAGCTTGCCGAGGTTGTCGAGGGACAGCGTGTCGCACTCGTCGATGAGGAAGTGTACGGGCCTGCAACCCTCCCGCGGCACCTGGCGCATCAGCGCGTGCATGGCCTCGTTCACTATCAGGGAGGTGAGCGAGCGGTAGTAGATGGCGTCGTAGTTGGAGGTGCTCAGGTAGATGACCTGCTTCTTCGCCCTGAGCGAGTCCAGGTCCACGGTGGACAGCGCCGTGACCCGGCAGAGGGCCTCGTTGGCCCAGTAGTCCAGCGCGGCCTGCGCCGTCAGCACGATGCTGCCGAGGGTCTTCTCGCTGCCGTTGCCGATGAGGCTCTTGTATTCGCCGAACATCCGGTCCGTGCAGTACTTCGCAGCCACCTTGTGCAGCCCCTTGGAGAGGAGCGCGTCGAGCATGTGCCGCACGTTCGCAAGCGTCCGGTACCTGGGCTCCAAGCGGAGGGAGAGCCGCAGCAGGAAGGACACCAGGGCCGATGCGGAGAGGTGGAAGAACGGGTCCGCCTTGCCGCCGTCGAGCTTTCCCCTGAAGAAGTGGTTGGAGATGGAACTCGCGTCCTCGTCGCTCCTGACAAGGTCGATCAGGTTCAGCCCGCTGCACCCGTTGAGCAGGTTGGAGAAGTCGAAGTTGTGTATCCCGTAGCCCAGGCGCGCGAGCCTCGGAGCCGTGAGGGGGTACATGGTATTGGCCGGGTTGTGCACGACAAAGGTCGG
Source organism: uncultured Chitinophagaceae bacterium (assembly GCA_964537475.1). Lineage (GTDB taxonomy): Bacteria > Bacteroidota > Bacteroidia > Chitinophagales > LD1 > UBA1941. The sequence continues at coordinate 365,148 of CAZIBY010000006.1, forward strand.
GCCGTCGGCCCTCAGGAGCTGGGTGGCGATCGCGACGGTGCTCTTGAAGCCTCCCGTGGCTCCGAAGAGCACGATGTTGGGGTGCTCCGGGCGGAGCGACCGAACGCCGTCCACCGACATGCCGTTGGGGTCGTCGCTGGTGACGTCCTCAAGGTCGCCGAATGAGACCAGCCCTCTCTGTCGCTCGAAGCTCTCGATGCCGTACTTGATCTTGCGCACGGCGTTGTCCAACAGCATCCCTCCGGCGGCAGCTCCCAAGGAGGTGATATCTTTGAATAGTCTGCCCATGTCAGTCGTAGTCTTTGGGGAAAAGCCAGCGCTTGAGGCTGTCCGCCAGCTCCCGCAGGAGCAGGTTGATCCCGCTGAGGATCACCCATGAGGCGAAGCCGACAAGCTTCAAAACGGCCCTTCCGATTTTGAAAAAAAGGGAGAGCGCAAGCTCTCCCCACTTGATTTTCCCCGCCTTCATAGGGTCTCGTCGCTCAGCGCTGCGGAAATGTTAGGCACAATAAGCACCTTCGCGCCGTGGCTCTCGAGAAGCAGGCGGTACCAGTTCGAGGCTAGGAGAAACAGCTTGTCATTGTGGGTGTCGCCATTGGGCGACTGATATATGATGAGCACCCTGAGCCCATTGAGGTTGTCATCGAGCTTCATGGTGTGCTCCAGTTGCGCCATGACGGCCTCAGGATGGTGTGCCATCATCTCCTGCACTGACGGCTGGTACATCGAAAGGTAGTCCGCGTTGTCAATCATATTGCTATATACGAGTATATACCTCTCCGACACCTCCTTTCCCAGACGGGCCATCCTGTTAGCCTCCGAGACCAGCGAAACGTAGACCAGGGAGTGGCCTATCGGCCTCTGGTAGTCCTTCTCCGCGTCGCCGAACATCTTGCCTACCCTCTCCTCGAACGCCTTGAGCTCCGCTATGCGTTCGTTGTTGTTGGCGAGAAGCGGATACTCCGGCCTGACGGATAAGGTCAGGACGTCCGTCTGGGACACGTCCGAGATTTCGCGGTAGCGGCACTCGTACCCCCGGTGGATGTTGTCGTCGACGTTGATCCGGTAGAGGTCGATTACGTCTGTCCCTCGAGGGGTTCGGACGAGCTTGTCTGTGGGATCGCCGATTGTGGTAATCGCGACCGTCGGTGCCTGGTCAAACGTACGCGCGGTTTCCTTGCATCCGCCGCAGATTATCAGTATTGCTGAATACACTGTTACTATTTTTCTCATATGCTTTGTCCTTTTTGTTGGTTTAGTAAATCAAGAGAAATCGGTTCGTCAAACGACGAAGGCCTGACGCCGTCAGTTCGGTACGAAAGGTTGCTCTGCTGGTAGGCGCTCACAGCTGAGCTGAAGAGCGAAGTTACCCTTGCCCTTGTACTCTCGGCCTCTGCCTCCAGCCGGGCCTTTCTTACCTCGAGGCCATGTAGGCGGTCGGGGTACGAGTCAAGTTCGTTGTTCCAGCCTTCGATCTGCCCGTCAAGGGAGGCTATTTTTGCGTCGAGGTCCCTGGCGTGGTTAGTGGCAGCCTTCTGCCCCCTCGTTCCTAACGACAATGCGCACCACGTAGAGACAGACATCAGCAGCAGACTGAGCAGCACATAATATACAGGGTTAAGAACGAGGAAGCTGCTGACCCCTACAGTCTGCATCGTCGTCATCTGGAGATTCTGCATGTAGATGAGCCTCATCTTGCCGAGCCCGTAAAAGACGCCTACGAAGAAGATTCCAGCGGCGCCCCTAATGACCCACTTGTTACTGGTTGATTCCGTCTGCCTGATCAGGCCCGCTGCCAAGTGGCCCAAGCCGAAGAAAAATCCGGACAGAAGGAAGTATGCGACAATTTTGGTAAGGTTGTTCCCCCCGTAATGGGAGAGTTCGAAGGCTGGTTCGGTGTAATAGCTTTCGATGCAGGCACCGAGGGTTCCTAGCGCCAACTTCCATTTACTGGATTCGACTATCGAGAGCTCGAGGGGCAATTCCCCACGCTCGAGGGCCGTCACCCTTCGGGTCTCGACCGCCTTGTCCACCCTCTGCCTTGTCGCCTTTGCCCTCTCCTCGATCAGCCGCCGTTCGCTTTCCATGAGCCTCTCCTGGTCCATGTCGAGATTCTTCATGGCCTTGGCGAGAAGCGACCGATGGTCGCCAACCAAAGCGCCCAGATAGGTGTTCGGGCTTTCGCCCTCCTTGGGCCGCAACATAAGCCCGTCCCGCTTTCCATACATACGCGCCGCCTCCAAGAGTGTGGCTTTGCTGGACTCAATAAGGTCTTGGTCCCCGCTTGGGGAAGATCTAATCTTTACCATAAACAATATTTTGATGTTAAAAAAAACGTCCAGAGTGCGCCGTCCCCGCCAGGCGCAGTCGTTTCCGTCCGTCTCACCTCAGGCGGCCGCGAGGAGCCAAATGATGCCTGGGCATAGACGAATACCTTTCAGTGTGTCGAAACAATATTTTCTGAGGTCAGTAGAGCCGGGAGGAAACCTTGCGCCGCAAGGGAAAATACCGCCAGCCGTAAAAAAGCCGAAAAGGGAAAACAAAGGCCCGCGCAGAAGGCCTACGGAAGGATTGCGCATTGCGAGGAAATTATGGTAAACTTGCCTCGCGTTGGTCTCAGAATGATAACGGGACTGATGTCAGAAGTTAGGTTCCCAATATCATATTCTATCCCTCCGCAAGTGCAGCCATGGTTTACCAGACTGCACTTTTTTCGTTTTGTAATACGAATATATTGCTTAAATTTGACTAATTATTTCTTTTAGTAAAAATAATTATCAACAAAATAGCTACTCAAAATTTCAATTTATATATTTTAATAATAGAAATTTACTTAATTATTACTAAATATAAAATTTTATAATGGCAAGAATTGCAAATCCTTCTCCTCCCATCTTCGCTCTATATGCACTCCACGACCTTTATGCGCAGTGCAGGGGTTTGGATCGATCTCAATTTGCTACGGATAAGGATTATGCAAAGAAGCTGGATCAGGCTCTAAAAAAAGACGGCGTTGCCAGCAACACGAACTTTGTGCGCAATTACAGAGGACTTCCTCTTGAGGCAGAAGCCAGCAACACAACGGGAATGAGTACCATTGAACTTGGGAAAATTGCAGCAATCATTATGAATCACTACAAGTTAAGTGGCGCTTGGGATGTACAAGGCCTCATTGAACCCAACTGGCAAGACTTCGCTTCCAAACTTTTCCCGACCCCTCGACTGCTCGCAAAACTGGATGAGGCTCGATACTATAAGTTCTTAGACATCGAGGTCAAGAAGGCGGTACGTTCGCTTTTTAGACTCAGATGCAATGAGCTGGGTCTGGAAACACCTGAATTGAAAACCTATTTTACTTATATAGCCCAAGGAACTATTAATAAAGCAGGTTACGCCTTGGCCACTTTTGATGTAAGTTCGGAAGTGGCATACTATTATGAATTTGAAGCGCATTCCGAGCAGTATTTACTTTGGAGGTCCGTCCATAGCGCGGGACTTGGTTTAATGCTTTTATTATACATGGAGGCAGATAATGATAGAAAGGCGATGCTTGTGCTACAGGATCCTGCAAGATCATGGCGTTTTCTCCATATTATGTCAGGAACAATAATGTTCATGGACCCGTTGTCTAACACTATCTGCGCCGAAATTATAATGGAAAAATGCCCACTGTTTTCGGAAGTACTACACAAGATAAACAATGAGTCGGATCGCAATCCACTTTACACCTTAGAAGTGTCCGGTCGCATCCTAGAAACAGATGCTCCGATTGTCGATAAAGCCCTCAAGCGATATGAGACGTTCTCGCGATTAACTCTTATTGAGGGCCACTACATATGTATACACGAAGAACGATGCGGGTATCCTTACTTAACGCTTCCTGATCAATATTATCGCAGTGTGGTGTTCATTGGGGCTAATGGCATAGTAAAGATAAAAGAAGGGGACAATCTTGGGCAAGGTAACGTAGTCGAATGTGACTACTCTTACTTACAATTTAGGTTACAAACACAGAATGGACACGATGAGTACTTTTTACACCTCCTTGGAGATGACCTAGCCAACGACCAGATAAGGGCCCTAATCGGATTTTGCGCAATAAAAGAAGGTATCTATAATTACAGGAGCGATGTGGTACTGATAAGGGTAGATACCAAGCAGACTATCTTTCCCACCGTCGGCAGTTACGGGTTTCCACTCCGACAAGGTCTCTTTACGGATATGAAAGATGTTGAAGATTCATTCTCAATTTCCTCAGAGCGAATAGATATGAATAATATATCCAATCTCGAGAAACAGGCAATAAAAATGCTCAAGAAAAAATGGTATGATAATGCCGAATAATGATACGATATGCATCAGAACAGATGCGTTTTATGCTCTCATCGATGAGGTAATCGAGCACATCGACGCAAAGTTCAATCTGCCCAAGCAGCCGCAATGGATAGACGGCAGCGAGGTAATGCGGATGCTCAACATAACCAGCCGCACAACATTGCAGGCGGTAAAGGATTCCCCGGATGTCAGGGTCTCCATCATGAGCAAGAAGGTGGTACTCTACGACCGCCAGAGCATCCTGGACTACATCGAAAAACACTCAAGACGGAAATGATGGAACAGGAAAATCAAACGTACGTCGCCGGCTTCAACAGCGGATACAAGCTGCAAAGGTACAGCCCCGAGCTCCTCGAGAAGCTCAGGGACAGCCTAGACGAGTCCAAGGACTACGACCGGGGACTGCTGGAGGGAGCAAGGGAATGGGACCGCGAAAAGGAGAAGGCGCGCCTTGCTGAGCTCGACCAGATCAACGGCGGCCGAGAGCAAGAACAGGATCAGGAGCCGGAGATAGAATGACAATCGTCCAAATGAGCGCAAATCAAGCCAGAAGCCACATGCGCAATACATGCGCAGAAACAAAAAAGCGGCCGGCAAAACTGCCGAACCGCTTGATTTTGTGGTGGTCCCGCCTGGGATCGAACCAGGGACCCTCTGATTATGAGTCAGATGCTCTAACCGGCTGAGCTACAAGACCCTTCCCTTTTGGGGATTGCAAATATATAAATTCCAGGGATTTTTTCATGCAACTGCTTCGGACTTTTGCAAGACAAGTTTGACCGGGGGGCGCCAGAGCGAGGCGATACCATTGTTTAATGAAAAGATAATCTAGTCATTACCTAGCCTTTGCGGCTTTTATATAGCTCTGTACCCCGGACAACGGGGCGGTTCTCTTTTGCGTCTAAGTAGTGAAAACCACTATCTGGTGGTACTGGATTTTTTTATGTCTTTATGATCTTATTCACGTGAAGAGATGATTTTTATTGGTTATATTTAGAAACTCGTTATTATTTACTCTTTAACAACCACTCATATATGTCATTTAAACATTTACTTGTTTTAAGTGTTTGCGTGCTATTTACCACTTTTTTTTCCGGGCGACTGGCTGCCCAGAATTATACAGTTCTAAATGATGCTACTGTATATGGCGGCTGTAATTGCTACCGGCTCACTCCGGCTGTCAATAATCAAGGAGGCGGTGTCTATCAAAACAATACCATTAATCTTAATAACTCCTTTGACTACGTTTTCAACGTATTTCTGGGGTGCAACGGATCCAGCGGGGCCGATGGCATTGTATTTATCCTGACCAATAATATTACCGGTATCGGCTCTCAGGGCGGAGGTCTGGGGTATAGCGGGCTCCCTGGCAATTCCTTTGCTGTAGAATATGACACATGGCAAAATTCTCAGGATCCGGCTTATGACCATATAGCCTTTGAAAGTGGTGGTAGCGTAAATCACAATGTGGCAGGACCGGTATCTGCCCTGGCCAGCCAAAGCAATATAGATGACTGCAACTGGCACACTACGGAGATCATATGGGATGTGAATACACAGACCTACTCAGTTTACTTTGATGGCGTCTTGAGACTTTCTTATACAGGCAATATCATCAACAATTTTTTTGGAGGTAACCCTGTGGTAAACTGGGGCTGGAGTGGCAGTACGGGCGGCGGCAATAATGATCAGCGCTTCTGCGTGACTCAAACCTCTAACTGGACTGCGGGCACTAACTACCAGTCTTGCAGTCCAACTATGCAGTTTCACGATATCTCAACGACAAATGTGGGATCAGTCCTAACCTGGGCATGGAATTTTGGAGATCCCAGCTCCGGCGGCAGCAATACTTCTTCACTTCAAAACCCGACCCACACATTTTCCACTACAGGGACATTCACAGTCACGCTGACCATCACAGATGTGACAGGCTGCACCAATACCTATAGTCACATAGTGACCATCAACCCGCCCATCAGTATATCCGCTACGCCGCAGTCTCCCACCTGCAACGGCAGCTCCAATGGTAATATTCCGACTACGATCACAGGCGGGTTCGGATCTTCAGCAGGCTATGGAGGGTTCCAGTATTCCTGGAGCAATGGTGTCTCTACCTCAGGTGAGGTAGGGGTCACTGCAGGTACCTACGCCGTCACAGTGAATGACGGTGTTTGCTCGGCTACTGCATCTTATACTCTGACGCAGCCAGCTGCTATCACAGCCGTCACATCTCATACTGATGCCTCCTGTGGATCTAACAATGGATCTGTGAGCATTACTATCAGTGGAGGTACACAACCGTATACAAATGTGGTCTGGAATGGTGCAGCTGCTGCCGGTAGTGGTAGTGGCCCCTATGTGCTCAATAACGTACCGGCAGCGATATACGTTGCAAACTTTCAAGATGCCAATGGCTGTAGTGCACTACTCACATACAGAGAGACGGTAAACAGCCTGCCGTGCGGATATTCGGTCTCTACCTCCAGCACCAATGTAAACTGCTACGGCCAGAGTACCGGATCTGTGACAGCGACAATAACAGGGGGTACCGGTCCCACCATATATTGGACCAATAGTGGCGGTAGCACAGTGGGATCTACGGCTACAGTGAGCAACCTGCCAGCTGGTACATATACCTACCACTACAGTGATGCCGGTGGCCAGACATTTACAGGTACTGTCACAGTCAATCAACCCGGCGCGGCTATGGCAGCTAGCTTAGCGATTACCAATGCCACATGTTCATACCTGAATAATGGGTCGGCAGTGGCATCTATTACGGCCAATGGCAACTCACCATATAGCTATGCCTGGAGTGCCTCCGGGCAGAGCAACTCTCCGAGTGCCTCCAATTTAAGTCAGGGTTCGATCACAGTGACTGTTACAGATAACCTAGGATGTACGGCCACAGCCACGGGTACCGTGTCGGGTCAACCGGCCATCGTGCCGGGTACGGTAGCGATCACCAATACTAACTGCCGAGGAGACTCCACGGGAAGTGCCGTGGTGAGCGCGTCGGGAGGAGTATCGCCGTATACGTACCAATGGAATAATAGTAGTACAGCCATTGGCGCGGGTGACTATGGCCTGCCTGCCGGCACCTACACGGTCACGATCACAGACCACAATGGATGTACCGCTCAGACCAGTGGTACCGTAGGACAGCCCGCAGCAGCTTTTACGGTAGCGCAGGCGCATACAGATGTGGCATGCTATGGCAATAGTACAGGGACCATCACACTCACGCCGTCGGGGGGTACACCGGCCTATGCTACACCGCAGTGGCTGGACGGCGCCTCGGGTACTACACGGAGCAACCTGGCTGCAGGCAACTATTACTTTGCGGATTCAGACTCACACGGCTGTCTGGTCATAGATACTGTCAAGATATTGCAGCCATCCAGCGCTTTCGTCGTTACATCCGCGCATACGAATGTCAATTGCTACGGCGCTTCTACGGGCAGTATCACGC
>CAZIBY010000007.1:0-72127 GCA_964537475.1 uncultured Chitinophagaceae bacterium
TCACCCTGACTGAGACAGGCGGCACGACACCATATGGTGCAGTGACCTGGAGTGGTGGCCTGAGTGGCACTAATCCTATTAACGTCCCGGCGGGTACTTATAACTATACAGTGACTGACGCTAATAGCTGCCAGCAGACAGGCAGTGTGACAGTCACTCAACCAGCATCTGCCTTCACTGTGACATCCACACATACGAATGTCAATTGCTACGGTGCTTCTACGGGTAGCATCACGCTGACTGAGACAGGCGGCACGACTCCATATGGTGCAGTGACCTGGAGTGGTGGCCTGAGTGGCACCAATCCTATCAACGTACCTGCAGGAACTTATAACTACACAGTGACTGACGCTAATAGCTGCCAGCAGACAGGCAGCGTAACAGTCACCCAACCAGCCGCAGCCTTTAGCGTCACAGCTACGCATACTGATGTAGGCTGCTACGGTGCTTCTACGGGTAGCATCACGCTGACTGAGACAGGCGGCACGACTCCATATGGTGCAGTGACCTGGAGTGGCGGTCTGACAGGCACCAATCCTATCAACGTACCTGCCGGAACTTATAACTATACCGTATCAGATGCGAATAGCTGCCAGCAGACAGGCAGTGTAACCGTCACGCAACCAGCATCTGCCTTCACTGTGACATCCGCGCATACGAATGTCAATTGCTACGGCGCTTCTACGGGCAGTATCACGCTGACTGAGGCGGGTGGCACCACACCATATAATGCTGTGACCTGGAGCGGTGGCCTGACAGGCACTAATCCTACTAACGTAGCAGCAGGTACCTACGGCTATACAGTGACGGACGCTAATAGCTGCCAGCAGACAGGCAGCGTAACAGTCACCCAACCAGCCGCAGCCTTTAGCGTCACAGCTACGCATACTGATGTAGGCTGCTACGGTGCTTCTACGGGTAGCATCACCCTGACTGAGACAGGCGGCACGACACCATATGGTGCAGTGACCTGGAGTGGCGGTCTGACAGGCACCAATCCTACTAACGTAGCAGCAGGTACCTACGGCTATACAGTGACTGACGCTAATAGCTGCCAGCAGACAGGCAGCGTAACAGTCACCCAACCAGCCGCAGCCTTTAGCGTCACAGCTACGCATACTGATGTAGGCTGCTACGGTGCTTCTACGGGTAGCATCACCCTGACTGAGACAGGCGGCACGACACCATATGGTGCAGTGACCTGGAGTGGCGGTCTGACAGGCACCAATCCTATCAACGTACCTGCCGGAACTTATAACTATACCGTATCAGATGCGAATAACTGCCAGCAGACAGGCAGTGTGACAGTCACTCAACCAGCATCTGCCTTCACTGTGACATCCACACATACGAATGTCAATTGCTACGGTGCTTCTACGGGTAGCATCACGCTGACTGAGACAGGCGGCACGACTCCATATGGTGCAGTGACCTGGAGTGGCGGCCTGAGTGGCACCAATCCTACCAACGTAGTAGCAGGTACCTACGGCTATACAGTGACGGATGCCAATGGCTGCCAGCAGACAGGTAGTGTGACAGTGACAGAGCCTGCCAATGCATTTGCCGTAGCGCAAACGCATACTGATGTACAATGCTATGGGGCCGCTACCGGTACTATTAACCTGACACAATCCGGTGGTACGCCGGTCTACGCCACACCGCAGTGGCTCGATGGATTTATAGGCACCAGCCGCAGCAATCTACCTGCCGGCATGTATTATTTTGCAGATTCTGATTCTCATGGCTGTCTGGTCATAGACTCCGTGCAGATACAGCAGCCTGCCAATGGCTTTGTAGTGACGGCTACTCACACAGATGTAAGTTGCTATGGAGCAGCCACAGGTACCATCACTCTGACGGAAACAGGAGGAGCGACTCCATATAGTGCCGTGACATGGACAGGCGGCCTCTCTGGTACTAACCCTACCAACGTAGCTGCAGGCACATATACCTATACCGTATCAGATGCTGGTAGCTGCCAACAGACCGGTAGTGTGACCGTAGCTCAACCTGCTGCTGCATTTACAGTAACTGCCTCTCATACAGATGTGCTATGTCAGGGCGGATCGTCAGGTACTATTACATTGACAGAGACAGGTGGCACCACGCCATACAATGCTGTGACCTGGAGCGGTGGCCTGAGTGGTACGAATCCTACCAGCGTGGCAGCCGGTACCTACGGCTATACAGTGACTGATGCCAATAGCTGTCAGCAGACAGGCAGTGTCACAGTCAGCGAGCCAGCTTCAGCATTTACAGTTTCTGAAACTCATATGGATATAGCCTGCTTTGGCAATAACACCGGATCTATCACTCTGACCGGTGCGGGAGGTACGACTCCATACGGCACAGCATGGTGGTCAGATGGAGCGACTGGCAATGTGCGCAATAATCTTCTGGCCGGTACGTACAACTATACTGATAGCGATCATAACGGCTGCCTGGTGACAGGATCTGTGACAATCACACAGCCTGCTACAGGCGGTATGACACTCACCATGACTGAGACAGATGCTACCTGCAGCTCGGGCAGTACAGGTTCTGCTACCGCTACTGTGAGTGGAGGTGTCTCGCCATATGGATTTTCATGGACCGGGGGCTATACTCAGAATGATCCATTGACCTCTACCGATAATAATCTCGCGCCGTCTACATATACCGTGACCGTGACAGATGCTAACGGGTGTACCGCCCAGGGCAGTACCACTGTCAATGCACCGCCTGCAATCACAGCCCAGCTGACTGTGACTAATGTGACCTGCTACGGAGGTACAGACGGTTCTATCACTGTGACATCCGGTGGGGGCACAGGTGCGATAGGCTACACCTGGAGTGCCAATGCCGGCTCTCCGGGCAATTCTCCTACGGCTAGCAACCTGGCCGCGGGCACCTATCAGGTCACCCTGACAGATGCTAATGGCTGCCAGCTTGATACATTTGCCTCAGTAGCGCAGCCTGCTTCTGCGGTTACTTTCGCCACACCTGTATATGTCAAGAATGTATCTTGCAACGGCGGCAGTGATGGCGAGATCAGGTATACGGTCAGTGGCGGTACGGGCACATATAATTATATCTGGTCCGGCAGTGCAGCAGGGTCGGGTAATGATGCTACCAATCTCGGCGCCGGCAGCTATGATGTGACCATTTCGGATGCCAATGGCTGCTCTGTGACCAATACACAAGTGGTGACAGAGCCTACTGCCGTGACGATCACCGCCCAATCTCAGACAAATGTGACCTGTAGTGGTAATAGCGATGGTACCGCTACGCTCACGGCTACCGGAGGTACACCAGGCGGTGTATATACCTACAGCTGGACTCCATCAGTCAGTTCTGGCAATACGGCTACCGGCCTCGCAGCGGGCAGCTATACTGTGGTAGTCAGTGATAATAACTCCTGCACCGTGCAGGCCACATTCAATATCACGGCGCCACCTGCTATCACAGCACAGCTATCATCAGTCAATGAACTCTGTAATGGTGGCAATAATGGATCCATAACTGTGACTGCCGGAGGCGGTACACCGGCATCTACAGGATATGTCTATACCTGGACTCCAAACGTGAGTACGACCAATACCGCCACAGGTCTTAGCGCCGGCAGCTATACTGTGGTAGTGGCAGATTCGCTGGGTTGTAGCGTATCCCGCTCGGCTACGATCACCGAGCCTGCGGCGCTCACGCTGACTGCTGCATCTGTGATCAGCGTATCGTGCAGCCGCGATAGTAATGGCCAGATCACATTCGCAGCCTCAGGTGGTACGCCGGGATATCAGTATGCTATATCTCCTGATGGAGTGACTTTCTCTGCTCCAAATGGTACCGGTGTATTCACCGATCTCAAAATAGGTACCTACACAGGTCAGGTCACGGATGCTAACGGCTGCACAAGCACAGCCACGGCCACCATTACCGCACCGGATTCGGTGACGGTCAATATCGCCATAGCTCCGGTGAAATGCTATGGAGAAAGCAACGGCGCGCTCACTGTCACCTCTACCGGAGGCACACCTTCGTATACGTATGACTTTAGCGGAGGTATATCCAATACTACCGGCGTGGATCAAAATCTCGTGGCCGGTACGTATGGAGTGACTGTGACAGACAGCAGGGGCTGTGCGCAGACCTACCAGGTCGTGGTGCCTCAGCCGGACTCACTACAGATCACTATCACGCCGGAGCATCCTACCATAGACCTGGGAGAGACCACAGTGATACAAGCCAGCTCCAACTCGCCATATGAGGTCATGTACAATTGGAGCCCGGCTGATGGCCTGAGCAATACCACGGGCAGCAATGTATCTGTGACTACCAATAATACCATGACATATACCGTGACAGCCTACATAGATCCGTATGGTGAGCATTGCACAGTAGTGACACAGGTACAGGTCACCGTAGTACCAGCCTACAATGTATTTATGCCAAATGCCTTCACGCCTAATGATGATGGTATCAATGATGTTTTTGAGATATATGGCAATAAGAAAACATTCAAATTTGTAGAGGTCTCAATTTTCAATAGATGGGGTGAAAGAGTCTTCTTCTCAAATGATGTAAACTTCCAATGGGATGGTACCTACAAAGGCACTAAGCTGGAGCCTGGTACTTTTGTATATGATATCTCTGTAGTGTTTATAGACAATCATGCACAGCCAAACTACAAAGGTTCTCTGCTACTCCTGCGATGATGGATATCCTGATAATAATACTGAGACCCGCTCCCAAGGCGGGTCTTTTTTTGTCCTAACGAAAGGGGCCACCCAAAGGGCAGCCCCACGTCAAAATCCAATAAGATGTACTCGGATACGAAACTAATCGGAGCGTAAAGGAGAAATAATATCATCCCAGAGCAGATCAGTATGTGCTTGCATTGGTGCGTCATGTTTCCTCCCGCTACCGGATTCCAGGCTGTAGGATGACATACTGCCGGAGGTGATGAAAAGAATAAGGAACATTATTCTCATAAGACAAATGTACAAGGCTGTACATCCGTACTTTGCCCAAAAAGGGCAAAACCTTACTACTTGGATCAGCGCATGCGTTGCATCCTGTCTAGTAGCATACCGTATATTGCGTAACTCCCCTTCTGATAGGTATCATAGATTTTCTGACACCTTGGGGATAGTGCTTTCTCGCCTCTACTATCAAAAAAGACTTTTATCAGCGTATAGTATCCGGGATATGTACTATTGGTGCTGGTGTATCCGTTATTCCTTAGAAACTTGACATGCTTACGGCAATTCTCCAGTGCCACGTCCTGCTGTCCGGATAGATAAAAATAGGCCACCTGCAGGTTTCTCAGTTCAAGCTCATACTGAAAGTATGTTGCTTTAAAGTTCTTTTCAAAACCAAGCTGCAAAAATTCAAAAGCCCGATCATGGTCGCCATTCAGGATGCAAAATTTCACGTATGTGATCACATCGCGCACCAGCATTAGCTCTTTGGTTCTGCTGCCATAGTCGGCAAATAGGCGATCAAACACCGCTGCCGCAGCATCCATATGCCCTGTGATCATGGCCAGCTGCAGATATTTAGTCTGATGGTAAAAGAAGTCAGGGATATCACGCGTGGAGGGAGCGGTCATCAGCCTGTGATAGCGCTCAAATGCACCGTCAAATCTGCTGGTGAAATACATAAATTCATTGATCTTTAGTTCTATGCGAAGGATGTTTCTCTCATTTTCAGGATCGGTTTCACCTGGTATAGATTTCAGCGCATTCTGAGCAAATGCGAGACCTTCCTCATGCTCATATGCAGCCTGATAAAAGTAAAGCCGAACCTTATAATACTCCAGCCTTGACGTAATGCTGTACGCAGGATCCGGCGTGGAGAGTGTATCTAAACGCTGCCTTATTTCTTCCTTACGCTCATTAAACTCCAGAGACGCAAAAAGGTGCTCCATATCATAAAGCAGCTGGCGGCAACTGATGAAATATGCAGCATCACTTTTTGCCTTGCCGGTATGAAGAGCGATATATTTTTCTGAAAGGTCTTTGAGCGTTTTTTCCTCGCGGTATACCAGCGGCATATTGTCTTGTATCATATCGAGGATCTTTTTAATGAAGATCATGTTTTGAGTGATATCCCCTGAGGCAGCTTTCTGCTTCAGAAACCGGGGCAACGCCGCATAAAACAATTTATTCATAGAGACTCTGCTACACAGATAGTCTAATAGAGCTATTTCATCATCACCAAAAATGGCATGGTAGCATTTTCCCAGCAGTTCCGAAGTTATTTTATCGAGGTGGGCTACTGTGATACCGCTAGAGGACAGGATCTTTTGTTTATCTATTTCAGGCAACTCCGTCTGCTTATTGATAAGGTCCCATACTACGCCCATAGTGCCTCGGGGCTGGATGGTCGCCAGTTTGGATCGCTCCGGGTCTCTCACATTTTTGAGGAAAACAAATAGCAGATTCATATCACATTGATAAACCGGATGTAACTCAGATAGTTTGCTCTGATCAGGACAATTGATTTTCTGAAGAAGGCATCAGATCACCTTGTTTTCATAAGCCCATTTGATAAGCCCTACGATAGTGGTCGTGTTCGTTTTCCGGTAGATGTTTTTGCGGTGGGTCTCTACAGTGCGCTCACTGATGCTCAGCTGCCTGCCTATATCCGCATTAGAGTATTCCTTGGCTATCAGGTCTATGATCTCGCGCTCTCTATCGGTCAGGTTCACACGCTCCTCCTCTTGCTTCAGCCGCACTTGCTCATTCATAGACCTGATGATCGTGCCTGCTATCTCATCAGAAAAATACTGACCACCACTGTTCACCTTATCCAAAGCATCTATTAATTCTTTATTGCTCGCATTTTTATAAATATAACCGGCAGCACCGGCCTCTATCATGCCATTGATGTGGGTAGTATCTCCATGCATGGATAGGGCAATGACACGCGTACGAGGGTATGTACGTGTGATAGTACGTGTCAGCTCGATGCCGTCCATATCAGGCATGCTGATATCCGTGAGCACGATATCAGCTGTTTCTTTTTTCAGTATTTCCAGCACCTGTACTCCGTTCTTCGCTATTCCTATGATGGATATATGGGCATGCCCCTGCAGGATAGACTTCAGGCCATCTATCATGATCTGGTGGTCGTCAGCTATGATCAGTTTCATTGTGTAGTGGTATTTCGACAGTCACGGTAGTACCTTTGCCGGGTGCAGAGTCAAAATTGACAGTGCCGTGGAGGTATTCTACACGTGAGCTGATGTTCTTTATTCCGATACCGTTTTCGTCATTCAGGACCTTGGCCACATCAAAACCGCGTCCATTGTCCTCTACCATCAGGACCAGTTCATACTCGTGCCGTAGCAGTTGTATAGTGATGTGATTAGCTCCGGAGTGCCGGATAGTATTATTGATGATCTCCTGAAATACCCTGTACATCACAGCCTCGGCTGTAGTATCGAGCCGATGGTTCATGCCGACTATGTCCAGGTCTATTTTCAGGTTAGAGGTATTCATTTTATTGACAAAATCCCGCACTGCTGATACCAGGCCGGATTTGATCAGCACATTAGGCATCATGCTGTGAGAGATGCTCCGTACCTCACGTACAGATTCATCCAGCAGGGTCATAGCGCTGTGCAATACATCATGGCCCCGCATGTCTGAGGCTGTCATAGAAGCCTCCAGGCCGGAGAGGTTCAGCTTGGTAGCCGATAGCAGCTGACCCACACCATCATGCAGGTCACGGCCTATGCGCTGTCGCTCCGCCTCCTCCGCCTCCAGTACGGCACGCGCACGTATCTGCTGCTGCCGTAATATCTCATCCTGTAGGAGCGCCTTTTGCCGCAGCTTGTATCTATTGTAGCCCAGCCAAACGATGATCCCCGAGAGCAGAAATACAATGCTCATTACTATTAGTATGATATTGCGCCGGTTCAGTTCCAGCTGTTGTATCCGTAGCTGCTGTTCTTTTTTCTCCGTATCATATTTTGTCTGCATCTCAGCTATCTGCCTGGAGCTTTCGGCGTTGAATACGGAATCTTTCACAGTTATTGACTCCTCTATATAGCGCGTAGCTTTAGCCATATCACCATTATGCTTGTACACCTGATACAGCGACATACAGGCCAGGTACAGCACTGGTTTTTGATCAAGGCTTTTGGCGGTCTCATATGCGGTGAGCAGATATGGCTCGGCCTTGTCATACTGGCCATGCACCTCATAGATGTTGCCTACATTTTGAGAGTACATGCCTATAGCAGCTTTATTATGCACTTCGGTGGCGAGTGACAGGGCTTCTTCAAAATAGGAGAGTGCCCGCGCGGAATCTCCCGTACGCTCATAGATAGAGCCGATATTGCTCAGTGCAGATGCACGGGAAAATTTATCACCTATCCTGCCTGATAGAGACACTACACTATCCAGCAGCAGACGTGCACTGTCATAATCTTTTAGCCCCATATAAGCTCCAGATAGCGTGTTGTAGTTTGTGATAAGTCCGTGGGGATTAGGCAAGCGATAGTTGATGGCCAATGCTTTTTGAGCATAGTCTATGGCCTTGTGATAGTTCTTTTGATTGCTATGAATGACCGCAATGTTATTATACGTCAGAGCAATGTTGAGCTGGTTGTTATTCTTCTCCTGTATGCGCAGGCATTCCAGCTGATACTGCAGTGCTTTGTCCAGGTCTCCTTTTTTCTGATACAGGGCGCCCAGATTTCCGAGATTGGCTCCTATGCCTTTTTCGTCATTCAGTTTTCTGCGCAGCTCCAATGCATGAAGATGATCTTTCTCACAGGTAGCAAAATCCCCTAGCCTGTATTTGACTACGCCGGCATCAGAATAAGCCGTGGCGATATACCGGTCATCTCCTGACCTTTCGGCATAGCTAATGCCCAGCGTGGCTATGGAATCCGCCAGCGCCGGCTCTCGCACCTGTATATCCCAGACTGCGTCAGATAGCAGGTGCGCGCGTGCTGTATCAGACCTCGCCTGATCCAAGCTCGCGTGCAGCCTTGCTAGCCGCTCCTCAGACTGGGAGCGCACTGAAGTGGTCAGCAGGCTAAACAGGAGCAGCACTATGCAGTGGTTATAACGCATACTCTTTTTAACATTAGACAAGATAATCGGCATCTTCATAAAAACCAATAAATATCTTTCACTTGCAGGCATATTCTATAGCACGAAAAAGCCTTCTCGTAGGGAGAGAAGGCTTTAAAAGATGAGTGCGCAATTGTTATTTAGGCATCACAAAGGAGACGCTCTCCGGATTGTAGTTGTCATCCAGTACCTTGGCATTGTATGAAACCGGGAAGGCTGCTGCAGATGCGCCACCTGCGCCTTGTATACCTATAGTAGCGCCTTGACCACAAGCGTTAGGGTCGTTAACGTAATAACGCACATTAACCAGATTGGAAGTCTCATGTATTTGTACCTGGAAGGTAACAGGATAACCCAAACCTTGTATCTGTGTTTCAAAGTCAGCCAGGAATACACGATTAGGGAAGGTGCCCAGAGTAGTGTACCTGATGCCATTGCCGGTAGCCGTGAGGTCATCCCAATAAGCGCAGATAGTAGGATTAGTAAAGGAAGATGAAGGCAATTGTGAGTTCACCCATTGATTGGCTCCTGCTGCGCCAAACTGGAGGAAGCCATTGCTGCAGATATCAATGGTAGAATAGGATACGCCTTTGATAGTCACAGAAAATCCCAGTGGTACATTGACAGTGCCGTCATCAGTTCCTGCCGTGATAGCAGTGATCCATCCTGATATATCATCACGACTGAAAGCGATATTGGCAGATCCTATGAAGTCTACAGGGCCTGTCGCTCCTGTAGCTCCTGTAGCGCCGGTCGCTCCTGTGGCGCCGGTCACACCTGTGGCACCTGTGGGACCGGTAATGCCCTGAGCACCTGTAGGACCTACCACACCCTGGATACCTTGTGCACCCGTAGCGCCAGTACTGCCCGTAGCGCCGGTAGCACCTGTGATACCTGTAGGACCGGTAATACCTGTAGCGCCGGTAGCGCCAGTAGCTCCTACGTTACCATCCATGCCCGATGGCCCCTGTGGTCCAGTAGGACCTGCTATGCCATCAGCACCCGTAGCACCGGTAGCGCCTGTGTTGCCATCTGTGCCGTTATTACCTGTCGCACCTTGCGGACCAGTAGGACCTGCGATACCATCAGCGCCAGTTGGGCCTGTCGCACCTGTGTTGCCATCTGAGCCGTTATTGCCTGTGGCACCCTGTGGACCGGTAGGCCCTGCTATGCCGTCAGCACCGGTGAAGCCTGTAGCACCTGTAGCTCCTGTATTGCCATCCGTTCCGTTATTGCCTGTGGCACCCTGAGGGCCTGTCGGACCTGCTACGCCGTCAGCACCTGTAGGGCCGATAAGTCCATCTGCACCGGTGGGACCTACATCACCGGTAGGTCCTGTAGGGCCACCGGCGGGACCAGTGGCTCCATCTGCACCGGTAGGACCCTGCGCACCTGTAGGCCCTGTAGCACCATCGGCACCGGTAGTACCCGTAGGTCCATCCGCACCCGTTGGACCCATGTCACCTGTAGGACCAGTAGGCCCGCCTCCCGGACCTGTGGCTCCATCTGCACCAGTAGAACCCTGCGGGCCAGTAGGGCCTGCGATACCATCTGGACCTGTAGGACCGGTAGCACCGGTTACGCCGGTATTGCCATTTGTACCGTTATTACCTGTCACACCTTGAGGGCCTGTAGGGCCAGCTATGCCATCAGCACCTGTAGGGCCGGTAGCACCGGTAGCGCCTGTGTTACCATTTGTACCGTTATTGCCGGTCACACCTTGCGGGCCTGTAGGACCTGCGATACCATCAGCACCTGTAGGACCGGTAGCACCGGTTACGCCGGTATTGCCATTTGTTCCGTTATTACCGGCCACACCTTGCGGGCCTGTAGGACCAGCTATGCCATCAGCACCTGTAGGGCCGGTAACACCGGTAGCGCCCGTATTACCATTTGTTCCGTTATTGCCAGTCACACCTTGCGGGCCTGTAGGACCTGCAATACCATCAGCACCTGTAGGGCCGGTAGCACCGATTGCGCCAGTATTACCATTTGTACCGTTATTGCCGGTTACACCTTGCGGGCCTGTAGGACCTGCGATACCGTCAGCACCTGTAGGGCCGGTAGCACCGGTAGCGCCTGTGTTACCATTTGTACCGTTATTACCTGTTGCACCTTGCGGGCCGGTAGGACCAGCTATGCCATCAGCACCGGTTGGGCCTGTGGCACCGGTTGCTCCTGTGTTACCATTTGTTCCGTTATTGCCCGTCACACCTTGCGGGCCTGTAGGACCTGCTATGCCATCGGCACCAGTAGGGCCGGTAGCACCGGTAGCGCCCGTATTGCCATTTGTACCGTTATTACCGGTCACACCTTGAGGGCCTGTAGGACCTGCGATACCATCTGAGCCAGTTGGGCCTGTGGCGCCCGTTACACCCGTAGTACCATTTGTACCGTTATTACCGGTCACACCTTGTGGACCTGTAGGGCCTGCGATACCATCTGGACCTGTAGGACCGGTAGCACCGGTTACGCCGGTATTGCCATTTGTACCGTTATTACCTGTCACACCTTGAGGGCCTGTAGGGCCAGCTATGCCATCAGCACCTGTAGGGCCGGTAGCACCGGTAGCGCCTGTGTTACCATTTGTACCGTTATTGCCGGTCACACCTTGCGGGCCTGTAGGACCTGCGATACCATCAGCACCTGTAGGACCGGTAGCACCGGTTACGCCGGTATTGCCATTTGTTCCGTTATTGCCGGTCACACCTTGCGGGCCTGTAGGACCTGCGATACCATCAGCACCGGTAGCGCCTGTGGCACCGGTAGCGCCAGTATTACCATTTGTACCGTTATTGCCCGTCACACCTTGCGGGCCTGTAGGCCCTGCTATACCATCAGCACCCGTTGGGCCGGTAGCACCGATTGCGCCAGTATTACCATTTGTACCGTTATTGCCGGCTACACCTTGCGGGCCTGTAGGACCTGCGATACCATCAGCACCTGTAGGGCCAGTAGCACCGGTAGCGCCCGTATTACCATTGGAACCGTTATTGCCAGCGACACCTTGTGGGCCTGTAGGGCCTGCGATACCATCTGGACCTGTAGGGCCAGTAGCGCCATTGGCACCTACCGGACCCGTAGCGCCTGCTGCTCCGTCTACACCAGATGGACCAGTCGGACCAGTAGCTCCGCCACCAGATCCTGTCGGTCCTGTCGCACCTGTAGCGCCGTCAACGCCAGTAGCTCCGGCAGATCCCGTAGGACCCGTCAAACCATTAGCTCCGGTAGGTCCTGTCGCACCCGTAGAGCCATTACTACCATTTGTACCTGCAGCGCCTGTAGGCCCCACCGGACCTATGGCTCCGTTCACACCTGCTGCACCTGTGGCACCGGTAGCGCCGGTTGATCCTGTAGCACCATTTGCTCCATTACTACCCGCAGCTCCTGTGGGTCCCGTAGCACCATTTGTCCCATTTGTACCGGCCGCACCTGTGGGTCCGGTAGCGCCGTTCGTGCCATTACTGCCCGCGGCACCCGTAGGTCCCGTGGCACCATTGTTACCGTTTGTTCCATTCGCTCCTGCTGCGCCCGTAGGTCCTGTTGCTCCTGTTGCACCATTTACGCCATTGGTGCCCGCAGCGCCGGTAGGGCCTGTCGCTCCTGTCGCACCATTCGTGCCATTGACTCCGGCTGTACCTGTAGCACCCGTGCTTCCCTGAGGCCCAGTAGGTCCTATACCTCCTGCCGGACCGGTAGCGCCTGTAGGTCCAGGGGCACCGTTAGCGGCATATAGGGCATATGGTACGCTCAACAGCTGGCTGGTACCATTGATAGTATAAGATGAGCCTCCGGCAGGATCTACCTCTACCTGTAGGAATTTCTCTCCGCCACCCCAGGTGATACTCGTAAAGGAGCCACTGGTCACGGTACCCGATCCTATAGCATAGGTGAAGAGACCAAACTGATTGGTCGTAAGGCCGCTTTTGACCTCCTGATACTCTATAGTGCCAGTAGGCGACGCATCATGGATGGTAAAACGGGCGCTGATGCTCTGATTTGCCAGTATCGCGCCAGATGCATTGCGGGCTACAGCCTGATAGTTGATCAGCTGCGGTACCTGCGCTGCAGCTGCTACAGAGAGCAGGCACAGCAGAGCAATAGCCAGGAGTTGATTTTTTTTCATAATGAGATATTGGTTGGGGGATTATTAGTGTATGATCAAAAATTGTTTGCTTAATACCCTGGGAGCTGCTGCGCCCACGCTAAAGCTAATGGATAAAACGTATTGGCCTGCTGCAAAAGAACTGCAGTCAAAGGAGTGGATCACTTTGCCTGAAGCATATGCCTCGGTGAGGCCATAGTCTATTCTTTGCCCGAGGACATCATGCAGCTCTACAGTTACCTTGCCCTGATCAGAAAATTCATATCCATACCATAGCTTGTCTGTAGCAGGTATGGGATAAACGCTGAACGAACCGTCAGCCTCTCTATCCATATCCAGCAATCCACTAATAATCTCTGAGGGCTGCTGGAAGCCTTGAGTGATGATCTGGCCACCACCGGAGAGAGTTGGCGTGATGGGTTCACCTACGGTATAGGAGATGCTGCCTGCCGAAGAGGATGCGTAAGCGCCGCCGCTGGCTACCACCTGAGGGGCCAGCGCCTGAGCCATGAGCCATGAGCTATATAGCCATATGGCCAGAAGCAAAGAGATTTTTTTCACCGGGTTAAGGTTTGAGTTTCTTTCCAATTTTCTTCATGCTTTCAGAAGCACAGGAAACATTAGGTCAATTTACTATACGGCGAAAAATAAATAATGATACATAATATGTGTTGTAGCGACTGAAAGATAAAGTAACGGGGCGAGGATTGTCACACGTCTTTGGGTTTAAATCTTGCATTACGCCGGGTTTGGGGCCTTATAAAGTGAAGGGAATATTTTCGATCAAAAAAATTTAGCTGCTGTCCGGATTTTTCTATATTTGCGTCCCCGTCTGAAAGGAAGGGACGGTCTAGGCTACCATAATGGTGAGATGGGTGAGAGGCTGAAACCACCAGTTTGCTAAACTGACGTACGGGTTAAACTGTACCGAGGGTTCGAATCCCTCTCTCACCGCGCAGAGACAAATAAGTTCGGGGTGTAGCGCAGTCCGGTTAGCGCACCTGCTTTGGGAGCAGGGGGTCCCAAGTTCGAATCTTGGTACCCCGACACAATGATAGAGAGGGTTTCAGGTTTTCCTGAAACCCTTCTTTATTTCTTTCACAAACAATTCACAAACATTCTTAGGGCGGTACATTGATAATGGACGTTTTTTAGCTGAATATTTCCCTTCTCGGCTATTGAAATCGCTATATTGAGAATAAATGAAATGACATGAAAAGAGGATCAACAGTAATTTGTTCTAACCATCTTCTGCAAGCGGGAGTTGAAGCGTTTGGGGTTTTTGTGCAAATAGCTACTTTGAAAGCAACGTTACAACAGCAACAAACTGAACAAGAACGATTGGATGTGTTTTTAGACAGAGCCAAGAAAATCGGCAATGGAGTAAGCAACTTCTTTCAGGAGATCAATAATTACGACTCTTGCCAACTTAGCCAGCCTAAAGTTAGAAAGAGAAGGTATCAACTTGCTTAACTAGCGATACGCCTTAAATCCAAGGGAAAATGATTTTTAATGCTCATTAAGATTTTCGCCTTTTCCTTAAGTTCAAAAGGGACATGTAAAGAAATCGGCGTTTTCTTTACATGTTAAGATGAACATGTAAAGTTTATTCTAATTGCTTTTCACATCACTTTTCACATTCATAAATACCTGGTAAAGTGGGATATTAAGAAAATAGTTACTCCGGCCTATTTTTTCCTTTTGCAGGAATCCCGCTTTTGAAAGACTTTCCAAATAACCGGTCGCAGTCGGACGGCTTACACTTAAGTCATTCATAACAAACTCAATCTTGGTGTAAGGGTGTTTGAAAAGGTTGTTTAGCAGATCCTGACTATATATTTTAGGTAAATCCTTTCGCATCCTTACTTTATAATCTTGCATTAAGGTCCGAATACTTTTAACGAGATCGATAGTTTGTTTAGAGGTTTCCTCAATCCCCTTTAGCATGAACGCTAACCATTCTTCCCATTCACCAGTATCTCGAACATGTTGTAATAAGCGGTAGTAGTCCGGCTTATTTTCAACAATAAATCGGCTTAGATACAAAACTGGCAATTGTAACATATCCTTACAAACGAGATACAAGATGTTTATGATACGCCCAGTACGACCATTGCCATCATAGAAAGGATGTATACTTTCAAATTGATGATGGATAACCGCCATTTTTATAAGAGGGTCAACATCTGAAAGTTCATCATTGTTAATAAAGTCTACTAGGTTTTGCATTAATTGTAGAATCGTATCTGGATGTTGAGGTGGCGTATAAACGACCTCTCCAGTTTTAGCATTTTTCAGTGAAGTACCAGGGAGCTTTCGTAACCCAGCATCATTTTGCTCTAATTCGCGTTGAATTTGCAAGATGTGGTTTAGAGTGAGAATTTTATCCTTTCGTACAATAGCAAATCCCTTTCTCAAAGCATTGGCATAGTTTTGTACTTCCTTAGTAGAAGAGCTAATAACAAAAGTCGCGTCTAGTTCCGCTTTAAAAAGCTCGTCTTGGGTCGTAATAATATTTTCAATTGCAGAGCTATCTTTAGCCTCTTGTAAGGTTAAGGTACTAATTAAAATCTGCTCATTAGGGATAGTAGCAGACACCCCTTTTAGCTCAGCTAAATGACGATGTGCCACAGCCAATAGCTTTAGTGTGGCCTTAGATTCCAAGTCCTCTTTTAAAGGAAGGGGCGACGGTTCCCAATTCATATATATCCGATTAGAGGAGTGGCTTTGAAATATCTAAATCTAGACTGCTTTTAGGAAGCAACTAAGCTAATCTAACCTATTTTTTTAAAAATGCAATTGATTAAGATACTAGACCTGTGATTCAGTTTATCTAGAAAGGTGAGGGACCTTCTTGCAAAATTAGGAGCGATGCACATTTCGCCCAGGAAAGTATTTGGGATTGATGAAACTAAAGATTTATACCAAGAATTCTACAGACAACCTCAATAGCTTTATCTTGATTATCCCGAGCGAGATATTCTTTAATCCATTCAGCATTATTATTTAAGACCTGCACTTTATTAGATTGTGTAGAGGGTAGATTATAAGTCGGCAGTTCTTTTATTGCATATAAAAATCCTGTCTCATAGTTATCATTGTTAAAATTCATGTCGGCAATGATTGTTTCCAATTCAAAAGATGGATAAGGATAACCGTTATAGGCATTCCAGCATTTTAGTAAACGAATGATTGGTTTAACTATAGAGTAGTATTTATTATTTGCAGCCGTAAGGCTGTCATTGAAACCGCGAGGATCAGTATCCATCCATTGTCCATCTTTACTTGGAATTTGATAAGAACTGCCCCAAAAGCTCTCATTCCATCTACTAGGTACAAGGTCAAACTTGATTTTACTCATTTCAAGCACAACTGATGGATGATCTTTTAGTATCCTTGTCGTAGGATATTTTGTGGTGGCAAATCTCTTTAGCTGACTACGGTATGTTTCTGGTATGTACTCTCTTTCTGCTTGGTCAAAAACGACAAGAATATCTATATCCGAATGCTCATCGAATTTTCTCGGTAGTATCGTATCTCTTTTATAAGAGCCAAAGACAAGGATTTCGTTTACTTCATTGCCAAAATACCCTTTAATGCTCTTTTCAAAGATCGCTACCTTGTTTTGTATATCTAACCTTTCAGGAGAGCCATGTTTGATAAAAAGATCTGCGGAAATCTTTTGTAACCTATAATTGATCGTTGCCATTACCTGATGTTATATCTCGCTTTAATCCTGACCCATTCCGCTGTGAGAGGCGGATTATACTTTTTGTAAACTTTCTCCGGAATTTCTGCATTGATACGGCTATGTAGTGATTCGTATTCAAGCCAATATCTGTAAATTGAGGCATAATACTTGGTAGTATCAGATTTTAGATCAGAGTGCTGAAATAAAGTAATCCAGGAGTTTTGAATATTTTCTAAATGCGCTTGTAGAATAAGATGCTTGATTAAACCACCGAGGATATTAGCGGAAAAAAGAGCTTGCAATACTGAAAGAGCGAAGGGAACTTGTTCAAAGCCATAATAGGAAAATACCACCATGAAAATGAGCATTACTACAGGTACAATAATTCTTCTAAGTGTTACTTCTTTGACCAATGAAAGTGTAAAGAAGCAGTTTTCAAAAAGATTTACAGCAGCCTTATATAAGCCCTGACTTACTTCTTCGTTGTCAAAATAGTCAACGGAACTATTTGTCGAAAATGAGGAACCAAAAGAATTGTCGATAAAGTCATCCCTTCTTTTTTTATCAGTAAGAGGAATGAGGATATAATCACGGATCAATTCCAATGCAAAAAAGATACTAATGCCAATCATATTCAAAATATCAATGGCATGTAGGATATGCCAGCGATCGCAATACTCTTTGAATGCCACCGGAATAATAGAAAAGCCAAAAATAGCCCAGAAGATGATCCCTGTTGCTAAGCTAATCGAGTTGACTATCTTAAAGGAGCTGTATTGAGGTGAGTAGGTAGCCATTATTTGTTATCAATGAATTTAAGCCATTCAGTTTTTAAAGTAGCAGGGTCAAAGTTGTTTTTCATTAAACCAAAAAATTTGACAGCGTCGGCTTTAAAGTTATTGTTTTGAAAGAATGTCCATATCCAATCACTTATACCTTGACTTGCGACATGAGAATTCAAGAAAAGATTGCAAACTCGAATTTCAATATCATAGTTTTTTAATCCTCTTTTGTAGTTGTAGTTCCACAACTTTAAAATTTTAATGAGATCAATAAATTCAATATTTTTTGATCTTAAAGCGTCTACCGCATTTTCAAGTTGCCCAAAGTTTATCGCCTTCCAATTGAGCAGAACATTATCTGGAATTCCCATCAAACCATTTTCAAGTTTATACGGGGTAATATTGATAGGTATTTTATTAAAATCTACAAGTATTGAAGGTTTATCCTGCCTTATGTCTGATGTTGGATAACTGGCCATTAGACAACTCTTTAGTGTTGCAAGGGCAGCTTGTGAATTACCATTACCTATGTATTCGAAATACACATCTACATCACTAATTCCTTTAACCATCGTTCTTCTTTTGTATGAACCTCCGAGAAAAGGGGCTCTAAATTGAGGTTGATTGTTAATGATATTCTTGAGATTACTTAGGGTAGTTGAAATGTTCTCCATTTCTATACGATTGTAAGATATCAGTTGGGACTTATCTTTAATAAAGGTGTCAAGCATAATACGGGTTCGGTGATTTTAAGTGCTAATATACATCTATTATTTTGTAAATTAAATCCACAGTGACAGGTGGGGACTAACTTGACTATAAAGGTTAAGCTTTGCAGTTCTCACCAAAGTTTTTTTGGGGTATATTTGGGGGTATGTCCTAAATACACATTGAGAAATATCAAGGTAATTCAAGATGTTAATTGCCCCAATAGTAAGGACTTCCTCCCTATGAGGCGGCAAGTCAAAACTCAATGCGTATGGGCAGCTAAAGGATTATCTAACTCTTCGTTCGCCATATTCCGGCGTGATAACGCAACGAAACGTTGATGTCGGAACATTAGTAGGAGGGAGTAATCAAAAGCCTTTGCTTGTAATTGAAAACAACGGCACTATGCGTTTAGGATCGCCTACCGGAGGTGTGCACGACAGCCGTACCCGATACATCCGTTGTTAGCTTTACGGTAGATGCTCAGCTTCTAACAATATGGTGATGCATGAATTGGATATTTCAATAAATCGAATGAAAATAGTGAGCTATCAAATTGAATTTTTGTTTGAGACAAAAAGACAAGTATTTCTGTTTCCAATTATTTTTTTGTTCCTTTAACCTGATAATGAAAAGGATAATCACAACCATTTTGTTCATTTGTTACTTAATCCCCTGTTTGGGGGTATCGGTCAGAACGCACTATTGCGGGGGTAAGTTTACATCCTTTTCAATTCTCCCCTCAAAGAGTGTTCAGTGCTGCTGTGGCAAAAAGGCAATGAAAAAGGGCTGCTGCGAGAACAAAGTCACTTTCGTAAAAGCGCCTCAAGATCACAATATTCAAAAGATTAACGCACACTCAAGTCTTAAGACTAGCCAATTCTGCAAGGCGATCCTATTTTCTACATATTCTTTCTTGTCGAACTATACAGTAGATCCTTCCTCTACGTGGACTGATCCACCGCCTGGCCCTCAAAGCCTAAGTCTTTATCTGCTCAATAAGGTCTTCAGAATTTAGAATTCGAGTAAGGTTCTTTTTTAACGTCGCGGCATTCGGCGTTCTATTCGTTTCTATTTATATATCATCAAAAACAATTTCATGAAAATCATTTTCACAAAAATAGCTATTATAGCGGCTTTCATCTTTTCAGCGCTCTTTACACAGGCCCAGTTCACCGCCTTGGACTTTAACAAGATGGACTGCAACGGCACCGATACGCACCATTTGTTTGCCGATCTCGATTCAGGCAAGGCCGTACTGCTTCACTTCTTCATGCCGAACTGCGGGTCGTGCCCTCCGCCTGCCAGAATTCTCCAAAACATGGCCAACGGCATCAATGCGATGCACCCCGGCATGGTAAAGGGGTATGCGTTTCCGTACATAAACAGTACTACATGCGCATACTCGTCCTCATGGGTATCGAGCAACGGACTGTCCACGATTTATACGCCAATGGATAGTGGTGCAGCCGGAGTAGCTAATTATGGAGGATTCGGGATGCCTACGGTGGTTGTTCTCGGTGGGATGGACCACAGGGTACTGTTCGTATCACAGGCATTTTCCAGTTCGGACACTACGACCATCAAGGACAGCATAATGGGGCTGATGAACACCACTGCGATCAATGAACTGCCTAAGAGTGTTTCTTTATTCAAGGTATTCCCAAATCCGGCTGTAGACAACATCAGTGTTGACCTCGTTCTTACTGAAGCTGCCACCGCATCCCTGGACATAACCGACATGACAGGCAAACAGGTCGCTGTGGTAATTAAAGAGCAGAACATCAGTGGCCATGCGTCAATCCCGTACAGCACCCGACAGCTCGCACCGGGCACCTACACACTGTGTCTTACGGTAAATAACAAAAGCGCATCACAAAAGTTGACCATAACACATTAAGAAATCATAAAAAAACGACATGGAACAATCAAATAAGCTGAAGGCGTGCATAGCCTGTGTGATCGCCTGCGAGAATTGCATGTCCCAGTGCAGCAAAAACGGGTGCGCGAGTTGCTGCACCTACTGCCGGGACTGCGCCGACCTGTGCTCGCTTTATATCAGATTCGAGGCGCGAGGTTCTGCCTTTACGGACAAACTGGGCTCGCTGTGCGCGGAAATATGCAAGGCATGTGCTGAGGAATGCGGTAAAAATGCAGAAAAAATGGAATGCTGCAAGACATGTTCTGAGGCGTGCAAGAGCTGCGTAGAGGCCTTTACGAATTAAAAAAACAAACATGAGAAAATTTCAAATCGCCGCACTCGCGCTATTGGCATTATTCGCCAATTCGTGCAAGCACGAGCCATCGCAATCTGGCTCCGTCAGTTATCCCGCTGCCTATATTGTGAACACTTCGAGCAATTCCATTTCTGTGATTAATACCAATACGGGCACAGTGGCTGACAGCATTATGCTATCAAATGCCATCGCGCCTTATCATATCTACATCAGTCCCGACAAAAAGCTCTTGGCCGTTTCCGTGGTCAATCACAATCTGAGTGCTGGTTTTCCGACCGCTAATTTTGACAGCTATAATAGCGGCAATAAGGTTTTGATAATTGACGCTCTATCGAAAAAGGTCGTTAAGGAAATCGCTCTAACCAGATTGGCAAGCAATGCAATATTCAGTTTTGACGGAACAGAACTGTGGATCGCGCAAGCTGAAGATGTCCAAAGCAAAATAGTCATCTACAACGTTTCCGACTGGACGCTCAAGACTACCATTCCGCTAACCAAAGGGCTCTCCGAGATAACCTTTTGCAGTGACGGGGACATGTCGTTTACCTGTACTTCGGGCGACGATTCGGTGCAAATGTACTATGCGAACAGCAAGAACTTTCTGATGAATACCTACTTGCCGGTTCATCCCATCGGAGCTTTTCCTTCGGACCACCATACCGACTTTGTGATCTGTGACGGGAACAACACCGTGTTCGAAGTTGACGCTTCCACCTGTTTGGTTATGGATACAGTAATCCCCGGTTTTAAGCCCGGCTTCATAAAGTACAATTCGGCAAAGTCGGAGATGTGGATGAGCGATGTGTCCAACGGAAAGGTGCACTGGTTCAAAAGTGTTTCATCTCAGTGGGTAGAGCAAGGAGCCATTTCTGTCGGCACAAACCCGAGATGGATTGCCTTTAATACCGACGAATCTTTGGCCTACGTAGCAAACCAAAACAGCAACACAGTTAGCATTGTCAACGCATCGAGCCATACAGTTACCAATACGATAGTCGTTGGGAATAGCCCAGCTTCCATAGCTATAAAACCCTAGATCAGAGAAAATGACATTAAGACTGACAATCGTAGTGCTTACACTCCTATTGAGCAGGATGGGTAATGCTCAAAATCCTTTGAGCATCCCTCCCGCCATTACAGGTACAACCTTTCAGTTAAATGTACAAAGCGGGACGTCGGTATTTTATACCGGAACGACCACGCCGACCTATGGGGTAAATGGCGCTCTGTTGTCGCCCACGCTCGTCCTAAATAGAGGGGATAGCATTTCCCTCACTGTTCACAACGGACTTTCCGTGCCCACCACCATGCACTGGCACGGGCTGCATGTCACCCCTCATAATGACGGCGGACCGCATCAGGTAATTGCGCCGAATGCATCGTGGAGCCCTTCTTTCGTCGTGAGAAATCAGGCAGGGACTTATTGGTATCATCCGCACGGTGCTGGCCAAACAGACCCGCAGGTGTCAAAGGGGTTGGCTGGCATGATCATTATTCACGATAGCGTGGAGTCCTCATTAAATCTTCCGCGCACTTACGGCGTAGATGACATTCCCCTTATCGTGCAGAGCAAGGCATTCGACGCCTTGCAGCAGATCGCCATTTCGACGGAAATGGATACCGCCATTTTTGTGAATGGGACATTAGACCCGGAATTTTTAGCTCCTGCACAAATTGTTCGTTTTCGATTGCTTAACGGAAGCAGTATACGGTCATATAACTTCGGACTTTCAAACAGTCAAACCTTTTATCAGATAGCCACTGAGGGAGGGCTCAAAGATACTCCCGTAGCTCTGACGCGGCTGTTGCTCTCACCGGGCGAGCGCGCGGAGATATTGGTGGACTTTCAAGGAATGAGCGGACAGACCCTTAATCTCATGAGCTACGCCTCACAAATGCCACACGGCATTTTCGGCTCTGCCAGGGTCGGCATGCAAGAGGACACAATAGAAGGCTACAACCAGAATTTTCTTAACGGTGCGGATTTTAAGATTTTGAAAATAAGCGTAACTAACGCAACTGTCACTCCTGTCACAACCATTCCGATTGCGCTTGCTCCTTTCAGTCCGTACGATAAGGATTCCGCTAGCGTTACGAGATATTTAGTATTTGACACTCTCCGTTCGTTGCCCCTTGATCGGCCTAACCTTGCCGACGGTCCTTTTGGTATCAATAGCGAGAGTTTTAGCATGGACAGTATAAATGAGGTTGTCCATCTGAATGCAACGGAAACATGGGTGCTTGTAAATAAGACTCTCGTTGCCCATCCGTTCCACATACATGACGTTCAATTCAATGTCATCGAGAAAAGCGGCAGCTCACCCTCGCCATCTGAAACGGGATGGAAGGATGTAGTGCTGGTAATGCCTCAGGACAGCGTTAAGTTCATTACGAGGTTCGAGACATTCGCAAATTCCACGGTGCCGTACATGTATCACTGCCACTTGCTTCATCACGAAGATGATGGGATGATGGGCAGTTTTCTGGTAGTGCAACAGACCGTGGGCATACACGAAACGGAAGCTAACAGGCTTTTAGTTTTTCCTAATCCCGTACAAGACGTCCTTGAGATAGCTTCCGAAAATCTGATAGAAGGGGTAACCATAACCGATACTGAGGGACGCACGCTAATCAACATCTCGCGAATATATACAGCTGGTATTCAAATAAACACTTCCACACTTGCTCAAGGTTCATATTTCTTGTCGGTCATGAGCACAGATAACCAAACTAGCCATATTCACTTTTGTAAGGCAGAGAGATGATAAAGATCATCCGGTAATTGTGTAACTCTTTCCCATAATTTTGTAACATGCAAAGTATGTCCTAGTCGTATTTTTACATGTAAATGTGCTCACAGTGCTATACTAAACATATTGAGTATGAATAATCATCACGACCATATGCACGACCATTCAATGCCCGCTAAGGACATGCCCGCTCATACGGGCCATGACCACGGTTCCATGATTGACGATTTTCGTAGAAGGTTCATTGCAGTTCTAATTCTGACCATTCCCGTCATGCTGTTATCTCCCATGATACAGTTATGGTTAGGTGTCAAATGGAACTTTGTGGGTTCCAACTATATTTTGCTTGGATTGTCTTCTGTTGTTTTTGTATACGGTGGGTATCCATTTCTTACAGGCTTTATTGTGGAAATGAAACAGCGCAGGCCGGGCATGATGACGCTAATTGCCATCGCGGTTACGGTCGCCTATGTATACAGCCTTGCGACTGTCTTGGGGCTGCAGGGAATGGATTTTTTCTGGGAACTCTGTACGCTCATCCTTATTATGCTCTTGGGCCATTGGATAGAAATGAAATCAATTGCCGGTGCTTCTCGTGAACTTGAACTACTCGTACAATTAATGCCCTCAGATGCTCACATGATAATGGGTAACATGGTTCACGACGTAAAAACCGATTCCCTCAAAGAGGGAGATGTCATTCTGATCAAGCCCGGTGAAAAGATCGCAGCGGACGGAACTATCTTGGAAGGAGAAAGCTACCTGAATGAATCCATGCTTACAGGTGAATCGGTTCCAGTCCGAAAGCAACATGGAGATAAGGTAATAGCTGGATCGATTAATGGAAATGGCTCTTTAAAGGTAACGGTGAGCCATGCATCCAAAGATTCATATTTATCCAAGGTCATAAAGTTGGTGGATGATGCGCAGAAAACAAAATCTAATACTCAGTTACTCGCAGACAAAGCAGCGCTAATTCTTACCATTGTGGCTTTGATCGCGGGATTCTCCACGTTTTTCTTTTGGTGGCTGGTAGCAAAAGCCCCCATTGTATTTGCAATAGAAAGAATGGTAACAGTGATTGTGATTTGTTGCCCCCATGCCTTGGGGTTAGCAGTCCCATTAGTTGTCGCGATATCTACATCGCTTGCAGCTAAGCACGGCCTTCTGATCAAAAACCGAACTGCATTTGAGAACTCAAGGAAAATAACGACACTCCTCTTTGACAAAACGGGAACGCTTACGGTGGGTAAATTTGAAGTGGCGAGAATAAAGTCCTTAGTAGCATCAGCAGATGAAAAGGAGATCATCCGTTTGGCGTCTGCACTTGAGCAAAATTCCGAGCATCCAATAGCCACTGGTATCATGTCTAAGGCAAAGGAGTTTTCAGTTACCGTTCCGGCTGTAAGTAACTTTAGCGCAATCTCAGGTGTCGGCGTCGAGGCTGAGGTGGAAGGAAAAAATATCAAGGTGGTAAGCCCTGGCTATTTGAAGAGTAAGGCAATGCCATTGCCGGAGGGCTTTGTGGGTAGCAATGCAAAAACGACAGTGTTTGTTATCGTAAACAATGTAGTTACTGGCTACATTTCATTAGCCGATCAAATCCGTCCCGAAGCTCACGAGGCTATCCGCATTCTCCATGAGAGTGGGATTAAATCCATATTGCTGACCGGGGACAACGCCACCGTTGCGAAAAGCGTGAGCGATGAACTAAAGATGGATGGCTATTTTGCGGAAGTCCTGCCCGATCAGAAACTGGCAAAAATCAAAGAACTGCAAGAGAAGGGAGAGTTTGTCGCTATGACGGGCGACGGCATAAACGATGCACCGGCATTGGCTCAGGCTGATGTTGGCATAGCTGTGGGAAGCGGAAGCGATATTGCTGCGGAAACAGCGGGTATCATTTTGGTAAACAGCAACCCCAAGGACGTGGCAAGCCTTATTCTCTTTGGCAAGACCACACATAGGAAGATGATCCAAAATCTCATGTGGGCAACAGGATATAATGTGATTGCCTTACCGCTAGCCGCAGGGGTGCTATATAAGTGGGATATCATGCTTAGTCCGGCAGCAGGCGCAGTATTAATGAGTTTAAGTACCGTGATTGTAGCGATTAATGCAAAAATGTTGCGGGTAAAGGCGATAGCCTAGCCCTCTCTGCCTAGTAATGCTACAGACATACTATTTTTGTTAAAATAATTGATTTAAATAAAACAGGCACGCATTTTTCCTCTTACCTTTGTACAGTGAAGAAACAGCTCTCCATATTATTGCTTTTTGCGTATGCATGCTCCTTTGTATGCGCAGGCTACAATTTGCATTTCTGTAGCGGACACCTGAAGTCCATCACGCTTGCCCAATTCCATAAGTCCGGATGTTGCAATAAAGGGGAAAAGCCTAACAGATGCTGCAAGGATGTGTTCCTTAAGTGCAAAAGTTCAGACCAGACCCAGGCCAAGGTTGTCATACCTAACTTGATCAAGGACGATACGGCCTTGGGCCAACCACAGATCGCGGTGCCCATTCATCTCTATGTACCATACGCTTCGACCAATGAACGCGCTTTTGGCGATCCTCCCGATTTCCCCTCGTATCGCCTCTACATCGTGAACAGGCGGTTACTTATCTGATTCTATTTCAATTATCCAGCCATGCAGAGATGGCAAGGCGTTTGTATTGCATACAAACCCGTCTTCAATTGAATTAATCAAGTCAAAAAATAAGTAACATGAAAAGTCTAGTCGTCATAGTGGCAATACTCGCCACCTCATTCTCATCATTCGCTCAAGGCAACAAAGCGGCATCTGCTGAATTTTCCTCTACCGACACTACTGTAAGGCAACAGATCAGTAATGTCCTCACGGTCTATTATCAAATAAAAGACGCTTTAGTCAGCGGTAACGAGAAACTTGCTTCTGCCAAGGCCAAAGAATTTGAAACCGCACTGGATGCGGTTGACATGAAAAAGATGTCCGCGCAGGAACACACCTTTTATATGCCGCTGCAAGAGAAACTTGCCTACGATGCGCAGCACATCAAGACAGCCCCTAACATAGATCACATGCGGGAGCATTTCAGCGCATTCTCAAACAACGTATGGAAGCTGGTTAAGGCATTCAAGGCCAACAATGGAACGGCGTACCAACAATACTGCCCCATGCAAAAGGCTACTTGGATAAGCAAGGACGAAGCCATAAAGAATCCTTATTACGGCAGCCAGATGCCCACCTGCGGCAAGGTGACGGAAACACTTAAATAATTGCACGATGCTTTTCAAATAAAACTGAGTATGGGAAAATTTTTAGCCCTCGCCTTGATGCTTGTCACTATATACGCGCATGCGCAAATGGACATGAAAAACATGGATATGACGGGGACGCATGGTGCTGGCAAGCCACATAAAAAGAAAGGGAGCAAGGGAATTTCGCATCATACTGCCCATGAGCCTCAGGGAGTAACTGTTGCAACGAGTGACAGTTCGAGGCTGAAGGATTCTACGAACACGCTGCCGATTCGCGAGGAAACCAGGCGCGAGGAAAAGACCGTGACCTCTGACCCCTCGGGAAAAACGATAAAGGCACATCCGCCGCATACCGTAAGGTATGACCTTTATGTGGACGATACCATCGTAAACTATACAGGAAAGAGGAAACGTGCCATCGCCATCAACGGCTCCATACCCGCCCCAACCCTGTATTTTACCGAGGGAGATACGGCGGAGATATACGTTCACAATAAGATGCGTCACGAGACTTCGATCCACTGGCATGGCATCATCTTGCCTAACCAATACGACGGCGTATCCTATCTGACCACGGCACCGATCAAGGCGGGGCAAACGCATCTGTTCAGGTTTCCCGTTGTCCAAAACGGCACCTACTGGTACCACTCCCACACAAAAGTTCAGGAGCAGAGCGGGATGTATGGAGCGCTCATCTTTTATAAGAGAGAGGAACCGAATATTAAGCAACTGCCTTTAGTCCTCAGCGACTGGGCTGACATGCGACCGTCTGAAATAGACCGAAGCCTGCACAACCAGACAGACTGGTTCAGTATTCGCAAGAATAGCGTCCAAAGCTACGGCGAGGCCATGGTAAAGGGACAGCTCAAGACTAAGTTGCTGAACGAATGGAAGCGCATGACGGCTATGGACGTAAGCGACGTGGCGTATGACCGCTTCCTCATAAACGGCGAGTCCGACAATGAACAGAAGCAGTACAAGGCAGGTGATAAAATCAAACTGCGGGTAGTCAACGGAGGCGCTTCCTCCTATTTCTGGCTGTCTTGGGCAGGTGGCAAGATCACCGTAGTTGCAAATGATGGTAACGACGTGGAACCAGTAGAGGTGGATCGGCTCATCATCGCGGTTGCAGAAACGTATGACGTAGTCGTGACCATACCTGACAGCGGCAGTTACGAATTTCTTGTGACCCCGGAAGACAGGACGAAGCATGCGTCGCTTTGGCTCGGTAGCGGGGCGAAGCGATCTGCCACTCCTATCGGAAAGCTAAAATACTTTGAGGGGATGAAGATGATGAACGGCATGATGGCAATGAGCGGCAACTTGAAAAAGATGGACGGCATGGAAATGAAGAATCAGATCATGGACATGAACACCGTCATGTACCCTGAAATCACGGGGGAAGAAAAAAAGAGTCACAGGAAGCATAGACAGGAAACTCCCAAGGAACAGCCACCGATGCACGACATGTCTGGGATGGAGGGCATGGACATGAGCCATAACAGTGCCGATCTCGTAACCTTGAACTACAATATGCTTCGCGCGCCCAAGAAAACCTCTCTCCCGAACTGGCCGACGAGGACGCTGTATTTCGAGCTGACCGGGAATATGAATCGCTACGTGTGGACCATAGGCAACAAGACCGTATCAGAGGCTGATAAAATATTGATTCACCGCGGTGAAAACATCCGCATAATCCTTTACAACAACACCATGATGCGTCACCCGATGCACCTGCACGGGCATGACTTCCGCGTCATAAACGGTCAGGGTGAATACGCGCCTCTCAAGAATGTCCTCGACATCATGCCAATGGAAAGCGACACGATAGAATTTGCGGGGACAGAGACGGGCGATTGGTTCTTTCACTGTCACATCCTCTACCACATGATGAGCGGCATGGGTCGCATTTTCAGTTACGCAAACTCTCCGGACAATCCCGAATTGCCCAACAAAAGGGCAGCACAGCGCAAGCTCTTTAGAGACGACAGGGAGTTTCATCCGATGATCCGTGCTGGGTTCGAGAGCAACGGTTCCGACGGAGAAGCAATGCTCGCCAACACAAGATGGAAATTTGAGACTATGTGGCATTTGGGCATCCATCCCGCCCACGGGTACGAGAGTGAAACCACTGTAGGCAGATACCTTGGCAAAATGCAGTGGTGGTACGTCTTTGTAGGCTTCGATTACCATTACAAGGCGTTGGGCAGTGGAATGAGAAAGGAACCTTTGGACTATCTCATTGCCCCGAATATATTTGGCAACGAGTACCGCAATATGTTTGGACAGATCAGTGATAAGACCAACCGTCATACGGCAACGCTCGGTGTGCAATACACTCTGCCCATGCTTGTTATTGCAGAGCTCAGGGTTGACTTGAACGGCAAGGTGCGCGTGCAACTGAGCAGAGAGGACGTTCCTCTGACTAAGAGATTGAGGTTTAATATTATGCTCAATACGGATAAAGAATATGCTATAGGCCTGAGATACATTCTTCACAAGTACGTATCGGTATCCACTCACTACGATAGTGATATGGGGTTGGGAGCGGGACTAACTCTGACTTATTAATTATTGTTTTGAGAACTTTGAAACATAAACCCTCTCATGCGTGGTAAGTTGTACAGAATATATGCCTTTTGAAAGCGAGGCGATAGAAAGCTGATTATTCATTAGGGATTCCGCACTGTACACCTTTTCACCAAGCGCATCGAATATGGCTATCGTAATCATTTCATTGAATGGCGCAGTGATGTTAAGCACATCAGTGGCTGGATTCGGGTAGACAGCAAATGCCACTTCTTTCACGTCCGCAACTGAATTCGGAAGTACTGCAACTGTATCAGGAGTAAACGTACCTGAGCGAAATTTAACGGTGCCGGAATTGTCGTCTTGCCATGCTATGAACACTTTCCTGTTAGCCACCGCTACATCAGCGTTGGTTATGTCCCCGAGGTCAACCGTATCATACGTTGCAGGAAAACCCTTTGCTATATTGTTTGTGAAGAGCATGGGCAACTGCGCATTCCCGCCTATGTTCTGCTTCCATACAATGGCGCTTGCTTTGCCATCTGATGCTATGCGCGGATAGTTCTGCTGACCGAGATTAGGAATTGTAGTATCGGATAGGTTAATCTTATAATCCTGCGTTCCCGTACTAATAGATGTTTTGCTCAAATAAGTCCTGTAAGCCCCGCTGCCGCCGCTCATGAACACGGTATAAAGACTGTCGCCGACTATGACGGCATCAGGACCGCTCGACGGGCAGAAGTTGATACTCCAGTTAGTGTTATCCGCGTCGAAACCCCTTCCGAACGTGGCTCCGTTATCGGAAGAAATACCCGCCCACATATCGCGCAGGTTACTCAGATTGTCCCTGTACACTATCGCTGTCGTGTTGCCGGAGGATACGATCACCCCAGGGCAGCAGTCGCACACCGTAGAGTTCGATCCACTCCAGCCGCTCGCCTTAACGTCGCTTGAGAATGTGGCTCCGCGATCCGAAGATCTCGCCACAGCCCACCTTGCGTTGTTAAACATGTTGTCAAACTTCATGAAGGCTACGATTGGATTGCCATTCGAGTCTATCGCTACCGTTGGAAATCGCGTAACGCTGTCTCCGATGTGATCTATTCTGACGGGTTGTGAAAAGGAAATGCCTCCATTGAAAGAACTCAGGATATAGATGTGCTTGCTCGTGTCCATTGATTCAGGCGTCTGCCTGTAGACCACGTAGACTGTATCGCCTTTCGATGCGATGTCAGGTCCCATCCAAGATGCCGTAGCTACTGTAGTACCTGTAGGATTTAGTTTTATCGGCGTTGTAAACGCGGAGCCGCTCCAACGGGCAAACCATATGGATTCGTCATTCATGCGTCCCCAGATAACAAGAGGATTGCCTGAGCCGTCCAAGGCTATGCGGGGATGCATGTTGCTGTAGCTGTTTGCAGCTATATCCGCACCTGCATCCCATGTGATGCCGTTTTGGGCAGATGTAAGAATAACTGAAAAGGCGAAAGCAATGAGTAGGAGTTGCTTCATTCTTTGATGATTTTGTGTGTGCAGATTGTATTGTTATCCGAAAGCGTAACTAAGTAGCTGCCTTGAGGGAAGTTCGCCGTGGAAAGAGAAAACGATGAAGACAATGCGTTGCCCCTTTGAACTTCTCTGCCTGAAAGATCTGTGACGATATAGGCAAAGCCAGTTTGCAGGTTAGAGGTGATTTGCAACGTATTATTCACTGGATTGGGGTACAGCATCACCGTAGAGATGTCGCTAGCATCGGCGATTCCGGCGGTAGCAGTTACGTTCACTATGAATGTCAGCGTATCCCTTTGCGCAGGGGTCGTCACATCCCAGACGGCATATCGCACTATCGCCGTGCCGTAATTGACATGGGCCGTCACATGCAAAAGCAAAAAGCTTGTGGCTCCCGGAGCTGTCTTTGTCATTTGTCCACTATCCACCAAGGAGCCATAGCAGATTGCATTATCGCAAATGGTGGCGTCCCAGTTAGCGGGGACGACTTCGCTTACTTTCTTCCATTTCAACCGGATAGTGTCACTGGATGTATTGAGCTGCGAGATCATGAGAGATTGCAGGTCTTCCTTCATGCCCGTCATCTCAGACGTGTCATTAGGGGTGACGGAATAACTCTGGGACACGGCGATATTTGTTAAAGCCAAGAATAGTCCTAGGAAAATAGCCGGTTTGAGAAAACTCATTAGCGTGGTGCTTTGATGTTTGCTAAAGGTAGTGCAAATATTCCAAACCTGATAACACAGCATGGTAGGCTACATTTATTTCCAGAGAACGTTCGGAGTGATTTAGCCAAGTTTTAAAGCCGACATGTGCGGTTCTCAAATATTATGTTTGCGGTAAAGCTCTTTTAGCTCATTAAGCTTCTTATTTTTTTTCGCTGGATCATTTGATGCAAAAGCATCTGTAACGCATGCATCAAGATGCCCATCAAGTATATTTGCTTCAACTCCTGTAACTGCTGCTCTTATTGCACGCAATTGAATCAGTATATCAGGACAATAGCGACGCTCACTCACCATCTTTTTCACGCCTTCGATTTGGCCAGCTATCCGGCTCAGCCTATTTAACTCTTTCGAATAATCAGGATAAAGTTCTTTTTTCGTACAACAATTTTTATCATTCATAGTTCATCCTATAAAGCGTGGTGCTATAAAAGCAAAGAAAAAGCCCGTAACGTAAATTATTACAGAGCCAATATATATCCACAAGCTGATTTTACGGGTTTTCATGCAGACGCTAGCCAAATCTTTGTTTATCGGACATGGTGTATTGCGACTTATATAGCGCATAATGGCTGAAAAGAGCAGCATAAGACCTGAAAACCCAAATAGAAATATCTTATGTTTAGATAACCAGATCAATTGAGGAACGGTTGATACAATGCCTGCCAAAGTCGCGCCCGCGCCAATTGCGACAAACAAAGCGGGCAATGCACAACAGAATAGCGTACTGAAAGACGTGATCAGAGTTAACGCGTGAACAGTTTTTGAGAATTTCATTATTTTAATGCTCATCATTTCATATTCATATGATGGATTTTAGTCACCTCGAAACCTGCGTCTGTAATAATCTTTTTGATGGTTTCGTCTTTTATGGTCGTGTCACTTTTAGTTGTAATTGTTACCAAACCTTCATCTAAATTAACATCCACTTTTTCAGTTTCTGGTTGTGACTTGAAGCTTTTCTCAATACCTTTTGCGCAGAAGGCGCATACAAGGCCCCCAACACCGATATGGATTGTTTCAGCAAAGGCTGGGCTAGCGAGCAGCATAAGGGCAACCGCTAATGTTGTGATTTGCTTTTTCATGTTTAGTCTCCTGTTAAAATTGTAATGTCGCATTCAGCAGTAAGGTTTTATTGCTGCTATACCCAACTTCTGTTAGAATCTTCGTATTGAAAAATCTTACTAAGGGCGTAAAGGTGAATTTTTCATTTGCGCTAGGGTTGTTTTCGAGTTCCAGCATCAGCCATGTATGGGTGGCATTATAATCAGCAAGATATGGCGCTACGCCGATACGAAGCTTCTGATCAAAGGGCTGGCCATTAACTGAAGAAGCGATAAGGCGGTTTTGATAGGAAACATAATAACGGCGACTTTCCCAGTCAGCTTCAATACCAGCGAAACCTGCCGGCGCAACTTTGCCATGATCATCGCCAAAACCCGCGCCAGTTATAAGGAACATGTTAGCTTGAGAACCTGAGTTGTTCCAACGCTGCAGTAAGCGATTATAAGTTAGAGTATGAAGCCAAGTTTGATCATTCCGCAAGTAGTCAACTTGAATCCCCACAGCCTCTTTGGCTGTAGGGGAATAGCTTAATATGGTTGAATTTGCGGTGCTATCATTCATCGTCATCACCATCCAGCCATCCGGATAAGATACAGGGCGAGCCTGTCCTGTAGATGGAAGCAACAATAATGCCGCTACGAAGCTGTTTAAAACTCTTACATTCATCAGAGCAGTATATACCCCCTACTGGTATGAGTCAAGAGAAATATTTCCTTTATATGTTCATAAAGTCCATCATAGTAATGGCTCAACCTCTGTTGTTTTAGGGAAAAGTCAATCGCGTATTATTTGTTGAGTTAAAGCAGCTTGTCCCAAATTTGCCACCTTTTTCTTAGAGCCGTACATTGTATGTGTCGCAGCATTTATTGCGTCTAACACAGAACTTTGTGCCAGACGTGCGTATATAACAGTTGCCGCTGAACTTTTATGATTGAGAGCTTTGCCGATCATTGGAAGACTTGCGCCGCTAATTGCCATGTAACTACCAAAAGTTCGGCGTAAATCATGAATGCGAATATCCTGAACTCTCATTCGTTTTTTGATTCTGCCGAATGCCTTTTTAGGGTCTTGAAGATGGCCCGTTGAACCTTCTCCTGGAAACACAAATACATTTGGAGACTCAGATTGCTTATTAGCTTCATATCGGTTCTTTAGTATTTTCGTGGAGGCTTCAGATAACAGTACAATATTCACTTCGCCATTTTTGGATTCTTTTGCATCAATCCTCCAGCGGCTTAAATCAAAATCTATATCCGAATACTTCATAGCTAGAACATTAGATTTTCGCGCACCGGTGTAAAGAAGGATCATGAAATAATCTCGAAATAAGTCACTCTCCCTATTAGTGGCAGCGATAAATTTGAAGAGTTCCCGTTTGCTTAGAAAGCGGTCTCGGCTGAAAGTTTTAAATTTTCTAACTCCGAGGCATGGATTTAAACCTGTATAATGATTATCCTTAATCGCAAAGTTATAGGCAGCACTCATGATCTCAACGACCCTATTTGCCATGACTTTGTGATCTTTACCTATGGACTGATGGAGTTGTCTGACCTTATCACTTTTTATAGT
Source organism: uncultured Chitinophagaceae bacterium (assembly GCA_964537475.1). Lineage (GTDB taxonomy): Bacteria > Bacteroidota > Bacteroidia > Chitinophagales > LD1 > UBA1941. Next base: position 33,977 of record CAZIBY010000007.1, read on the forward strand.
GGATAATTTATGATTTCCAAAAACAGGATAGACATGTTTAGTAATCATTTTGAGATTATCATTGGGTCTTTTGGTAAAGACCAGACCATGATTTGTATAATATCGAGTATAGAGTTCTTTGAAAGTTAGCTCAGCTTTCAATTCCATTTTTCCCGCGAGAGGATGCTCTCCTAAGGCGATTTGTCCATTCATTGCATCAGCGATCTCCCTAGCCTTTTGCAATTTTAGATCTGGGAATCTACCGAGTTTAACTCGCATAAACTTACCATTGATCTTTCGAACAAGATTATATGTTTTAGACCCAGATGGGTTAACCCTAACTCTAAGTCCTCTAATGATTGTGTCTGCTACATCATATTGAATTCCTTTAACAGGAAGTTTATCAATTAGTGCAATTGTTAAGTTCACTGATTGCTTCACTCCAAGCCTCCGATGCAAAATAGGATACCAATAGGATACCCAAGAAATGAAAAGTCGTCAAACTTCATAGAGGAATAGTAGCTCGACATGCCAGTAAATACAAGCAATTGATCCAGAAATCGAAAACAACGAAAGGTTATAAAATGCTCTGAAAATGTTTTACACCGAGGTGGTCGGGGGTTCGAATCCCTCACCGCCCACCAATGTTTTCAAAGACTTAATAGAACTGAAAAATATGGTAAAGAACTATAGGATACCTATAGGCAACCGCACAAATCGATTTCCCTCAAAATCCCCATTCCAGCCAAAATCTACCCTTTTATGATTTTAATTAGACTTTTCGTCTATAAATACTATTCATAATTATTCATAGCTGTTGATAGTGATTGATATGACAATTTTAAGTTGTTTTTTATTCGATTAATATATTATTCAATTGCTGCCTTTTGGAGGTCAAAGGGTGGCTGTTTGAAGAAACAGCATTTGAGATTAGAACGTTGGAGTGAGGAATGACGACGATTAAGGAAGAAGATATTCTACTTACACGAAAAGAGGCCGCAAGGTACATTGGATTAAAGACAAATACCCTGGCTACTTGGGAATGTCACGGAAACTATGAATTAGAACCAATTCGTATAGGTAATCACAGAGTTCGATACAGACGCTCAGCCTTAGATAACTATATCAATCGCAGAATGGTCAAGAGCCATAAATCGAAGCAATAGCTTGCAATAAGCCAATTTCAATCTAATCATCTAAAGAGAAAGAGAACGCGATGAATATTCATCAGGCGCAGCGTATTCCTATTGTCCATGTTTTGGAGAAAATGAATGCAAGAATTATCGAACGAGTTGGGAGTATTACTTGGTACTTATCTCCCCTACGCAATGAAAGCAATCCTAGTTTTTACGTGAACAGCGATAAAAACTTCTGGTTTGATACAGGTTTAAGGCGAGAGGGTGATACTATAGCCCTTGTTTGCGCTTATCTGGAATACTCAAATGAAAATTATCGAATTCAGGATGCTTTACGTTGGATAAAAAATATGCTTGGACCAGTTCGGGAAATTGCGTCTGTGCACGTCCCGGATTACTCAAAGCAGGATCGTAGATTTGTACTTCGAAATGCTAAACCTCTTGAAAATATTGGTCTTATAAAATATCTTAAAAGCAGAGGCATACCATGTAGCTTAGCTTTCAAACATTTGAAAGAAGTGAGGATTTACGATTCCGAAAGCAAAACCACGTTTCTAACCTTGGGTTTGAGGAATGAGTCAGGCGGTTATGAATTACGTCATCCTACATTCAAAGGAAATATCCGTCGAAGAGACATTACATTTATTCGAGGCAAAATACCTAAACACGAGAGCCTGAATATCTTTGATGATTTCATGGATTACTTATCAGCTATCATTTATCGGAATGGAATTGAATTTGATGGAGACAGTATAATCCTAAACTCGCTTTTGTGCATGAAGCAAGCAGTAGCTTATATTAAAAATTATGGCTACACCACGGGATATACTTGGCTAGATAATGACATTGAAGGACACCAAGCTACTAAAGCCTTCGCGAAATATTTTAAGTTAGAAGATAATCTCACTCATAAGCCGATGAACAACTTGTACAAAGGTTACAAGGATGTAAATGACTGGCTGTGCAAGAATAAAGAACATTAGTTTCAACTCATAGCTGTAGTAAGGCTGCAACTCAGCTTTACTACAGCAATATTTGTGATTATTGTCTATTCCAATTTAATCGAAGTAATTACACCAATAGCTATATCCGTTTCTGTTATGTATCTAGCATCCTTTGCAACAATAACCTTGAGAGCGTGGTTCATAAGTTGCTCAAAGCGTCTTTGAAGATTATAACCTTTTAATACAATAACTTGGGAGGTAAAGTAAACTTTCACAATATCCATTTTATCGCTAGACAAGAGTTCTACGGAAACAAGGTATGCATAATTAAAAAATGCTCTTCGCCCCATTTCTGAAATGAAACATACATTGCGCACCGCACATCCGATGTCGTACAATTCATTGTCAATTTGCTCTTCAGCAAAATTATCACTAAAGCTGTGGTTTAATGTCATTGTCATCACCTATGTGAAAAGACTGGAAGTTTAGAATTTCATGATTTCGAAGAATTATTTTTGGTTGGTTTAGTCGGGCCAAATGTTCTGCTGCTTTAACCGAAACACTTTTAGCACCCAAAGCTTCTATCGCAGATCGCCTATCAGCATCATCAGAAGCATGATTAAAGAGACCTTGAAGATCGTCTGTATAAATTGTTGCTTTATCACGTCCGCGAGAAACGGATACATAGAATTGCTTCAAACTCGTCGCCGGAAAGGTTGAGCTTGGCTGAGCAATAAAAACTTCATCGACGGTTTTGCCCTGAGAAGAATGTGATGTAATGCAATAGCCATGAGTTAAGTGACCAAAGTCCTTTGGCAACAAATATTCTATTTTGCTAACAGAATTACAAAATCTTAGATTGCCATTTTTATCAATTGAAAGGAATTTAAGAACAGTACCATTATCTAATCGCCTTTTCTGTAGATCATACAAATTACGAGTGATTTGAATCGTGTCATTCTCTGATAAAGGGAGGCAACTTTGATAAAAAACATCAAAGGCATTGGAACGATCTAACTGTAAAATTGCTTTAGCACCAGTTTGCGTTTCAATTTCAATATTGGTAATATTGTTTGAAACAACCGTCCACACCGATCCGCGCGCAATACCTTGGAGATTTTGGTTGAATTGAATTTTCAAACCCTTCCTATAGTTTCGGGCATCAGATTTTTCAGCTAACGTCATATTGGTATTGGTTAGCATAGGAACAAGAATGTCCGTCACTCCAATACGACCGCACTGTCGCAACATCTGTCGAATTTCTGATGTTACTTTATCCCCTTCTTTATGTGTGGGTGCAATCACCAAGGCACTGCGTCCTTTACCAACCACTTCCATATAGTCCATTACAAGGGTTTTATAGTTGCTTTTCGCGTTGATTTGTTTCAATGCACCCATTTCCAGAAGCTTATGGAAGCCTTCTACTATATTACCCTCAGAAAACGCTTGAACTGCCTCCCTGTAATCTTCAGCTCTCTGACGGTATATCCGGCTTACATTTGCCGACTTAATGCCCGCTACTGTGTTTAAAATGCGCAGGGCATCACCGCGCACCACACTCGAATGTTGTCTTGTATCACCACTGAGTATAAGTCTCGCATTTTGGTTTTGGGCCAATGCAAGTAGCGAACACATATCTTTTGTACCCAGTAAACCTGCCTCATCGACCCAAAGCACACCATTTCTCAATACGGCATGCAAATCCGGGGTGGTCAACAATTTTGTGACTGTCTCAGCACTGTTGAAACCCTCATTCCGCAACACCCCCCTTGAAGCTTGCGCAGTAGGAGCAACAACAGTCACTTCCTTGCCCATTTGTTCAATGAGCTTAATCGTTTCCTTCATAAGGGTTGTTTTACCCGTTCCAGCACGGCCTTGGATGATAGATACTCGGTTTGTCGTGGTCAGAACATGATTTATAGCCTCTAATTGCTCACCGGAGAGCTTTATTGACGGCAAAATATTATATAGAGGTTTTAATTTCCCTCTACCAGCATTAGCCAAGCTAACCATGAGCCTTTCTTCGGCCAAGACATCTTTAGTTGTACAAAGAGTTTTGGAGCCATCTTTAACTTTTAAGATTCGTCTATCTTTGGAATACGTCTCTATGATTTCCTGAAAACTGACCTGCGAAAAGCTGATTGCGTGACGTAAAGCACTTTCGAGAATGCGCCGCTCATGTACAACGGATGCTCGTTCCAACCGCAAATCCAATGCGTAATCAATACAATTTTTAGCGCTAATGCCATTAGATTCCAGATGATTGGCAAAACGGACAGGAGTATTCTCATCTATAACTTTATCCAATTTCCGAATTTGCTTGCGCCATTGTGACTTTAACTCAGTCATTGGTTTGCCTTTAGACTTTTGGGATCGCGTCAATGAACCCAATGCGTCTAACTCCTTTTGATCTGTTATATTTTGTTCTCGCGCGATTAATCCGATTTCACTGGTACGTTTTGAGAATAAGTCAATGACTGCCCGGGGAATGTTCTCAACTTCGAAAGACTTATCTGTTCGCTTTATATGGTAACCAAGGGCAATAAGCTTATCCGAAAGTATCTTGTGAAATTGAGCCTGATAAAAAGGCATGTCACGCTTGATATCGTGAAATTGACCTGCTTTAAATTTCTTTTCTACGTTATCCCAGGTCACATTGAAAGTGAAGCAATGACAATGTAAATGTGGATCGGGATCAGCTAAACCTACGGGTCGCGCAGTTTGATGTACGAAGTCCGCCCACACTAGTTCCCCCGTGCATCTATTTTCATTTGCCTTACCTATAACCCCGCTTTTTCGAATTCTCGTTTGAACATCCCTTTCAATGTTGAACATAGTTTCACTTACACTCTGAGTAAACGCGTCAAGGATATGTGCATCTTGAGCCAATGCGTGAAGGATTGAAACTGATTTGGGACAGTGAAAGTTGATATCATAACCTATTCGTCGAATGCTTTTAGTCCTTGGCGTAAGCCTCTCACCTGTGAGTGGATGAATATTCTCACACAAAGCATGAAAGACATCCTTTGATGTCTTACCAGTAATGCATAGACGCGCAGCAACCTTTCCTTGAATGTGACCACTTAATTCTTGGTCATTCAAGTAGTAGTCGGTTTTGCGGAGCGCTTCATTAAAGTATTCTTTAGCCCGGCGTACTGATTGAGAAAGAATCATACGTATCATTCCCAATGTATATGATTTTCGAGGAATGATTTACAAGCACATTATGCTTCTCCCGAGAGGTGTCAATAATAAACAAACATCATTTCCAATCCAAGGTTTTTCACAATAACCGCCTGCTGTGTGCCCATTGCTTGGTGAGTTTGTTGATCGCTATTGATGCCGTTGGTTCCTTGTTCTTTGTTTTGCTTGTTTCGCTTTTTATTTTCCTTTCTGGTTTAAATGCGTTGATAATGGCTACCTCTCTGGGATAACCGAAGCCGCTCCCGTCTCCAACAAAAATTTTCCCCGACCTTTCAGGTCTTCCTCGCGCAGCCAAAATTTATTGCTGGTTTGGTCGCTAGTCCTTCGGTTTTTCATCCCTCGAGGCCATTACAACTCAAACAGAAAAGGAAATAAAATGGAAATCGAAACTGCAAAACAAACTGAACAACTCGAAGACAACCAAACTTACCCCCAACGTGATTTACATCAAAAAGTAACTGACACAATTATTCGTCAATTAGAGTTGGGCACGGTTCCTTGGCAAAAACCTTGGATTGGAAATGATAGTATGTTTATGCGGATGCCCAAAAATCACTTTAGCGGAAAGAAATATCGTGGCATCAATATTCTCCTTCTTTGGGCAGCTACCCAGGAAAAGAATTTGACAACGAATGAATGGGCTTCTTTCAAGCAGTGGAAAGAAAAGGGAGAAAGCATTCGCAAAAACGAAAAAGGTAGTATGGTTGTTTACTACGATACATTTGAGAAAGAAGAAGATGGTGAAATCAAGAAAATTCCATTCTTAAAGTACTCGATAGTATTCAACCGTTCTCAGCTTACTGGATATAAGCCTGATCAGGAAGCTAAACCGTCACATAACAGTTCTCTTGTAGAACGCATTGAACATGTAGAAAGTTTTATCTTCAATACGAGAGCTAAGATTGAAGAATTTGGTCATGCTGCATACTCGGAAAGTAAAGATACTATCTATATGCCACCGCGTGACAAATTCATCGATACCCCGACTTGCAACGCTACCGAAGGTTACTATTCGTCATTACTTCATGAACTGACACATTGGACAGGAAGCGAAAAGCGGCTGAATAGAAAACATGGTAAACGCTTCGGTGATAGTGCATATGCACAGGAAGAACTTGTTGCTGAATTGGGTGCTGCATTTCTTACTGCCGAGTTTGGCATTAATAATCTAGAGAAGGGAGACCATGCAAGCTATATCGCCCATTGGCTGGAAGTTCTTAAAAACAATAAGTATTCAATTATCTCAGCTGCAAGCGATGCAAGCAAGGCTTGCGACTATTTAAATGCATTACAACCTATGCCTGAGTAATCGTGTTAAAGCCCCGATTAAAGTCGGGGCTTTACATTTTCTTTCAAAAAGGAGCACCAATGAACTTGTTTACAGATGAACAACTTGAAAAAATGCGATCAAACGGTTCCTCCGAGAACCGGGATAAAAACCATACACCAGTCGTTAAGTTATTCATGACAAATACGGCTTGTACCTGGTTGTTGTCAGAAATTGATCCAGAGGCTCCAGACATTGCGTTTGGCCTATGTGATCTAGGAATGGGCTTTCCTGAATTGGGTTATGTGAGCATTCAGGAATTGCAAAGTGCCACCATCCCTAAAAAGCTAGTCTTTCTTGAACGCGATGAGGATTTTGTTGGCAAATATCCTATGTCAGCTTATGCAGCGGCTGCGCGGCATAAGTTAGAAATAACAACAGTTGATGAAATCTTAAAAAGATTTGCCCTTTCCTAAAACTAAGCCCCGGTGAAGATCGGGGCTTTTTCGTTTGACCTCCTATGAATTTTCTAAGAGAAGGGTAATGATGCCCGATTGCAAGAGCTGCTACATTCCGCTTTGCTATATTCTGCAGCACATGCAATCGGGGCCGAAAGTATGCGTATGCGACACTGCGCGAGCCAGTGTTATCTTCGCAAGGTCCTTACGCAAAGGTTAGAGGTCAGGACACATCTGTCCTTTAACCTCTTGGAGCCTTTGCGCCGCCCCATCAAAGCTATAACACTAGCCCACTCCGTTTTCGCACACCCATACAACAGCCATGAATGAATTACTGTCAGACATCTCCCCTAAGCGGTGCTTAGCGAAAAGCATATCCCAAATTAAGTATTGAATTGACCCTTTGTTACATCAAATCTTTTGGTAAGATCTTCAGAATTTTTGTAGAAGAAATCAAAGTTTCTAATCTCTAGTATTGCCAAAATTAAGAGAAGAGAGTTTTCTTCACTATGGTAATTAACATTGATACCATGGAGTATAGGATTTCTGTTGAAATCGCTTGGATTACCCGACCCTGCAAAAAGCTTTTGAATAAATCCATTGTAATGCTTCGCATCGTCAGTGGACCAAAATAGCATTCTGTTATCCCAAACATCATCGGGAATAACAGGTTTCACATTATCTTTGTTTGCGAGACCGCCATACTCTCTGAGTATTCCTTCTAATGCAATAAATAAAACTGGAATTGATAATATATACCGCCTTTCAAAGTGGGCACAAAAACCTTCCCTTAAAATATGATGGAATTTCTTGAAACAGTCCATTTCGTTACAAGCAAAATCCAAAATCTTAAAGATGTATTCATGGGAGCTATTATCCTTGAATGCGTCAAAGACATCTTGTGTAGTTAGAGTGCCAGCCTTTAACTTGGTATTTAGATTTGTTTCATCCAACCCAGTAGTGGCCGAGCCAAAAAGATAGAAGCCATTATCTTTACAAAAGGTCTTTAGCGGCAGGTCGGATGTTGCCACGACATTTAGTATATCCTCAGTAAAGTTGAGAGATAACTTCTTCCCAGTCTCCTGATCTTCCCAAACCGGTATGACCTTTTCACGAAGTTTAATTCCCGAACAACAGTATTTATATTGCAACCCCGAACCACAAGGACAGGGATCATTTCGTTTTATTTTTTGATCAGGCTCCTTCATTTATATAAGATTAGGATGTGGCTTAAATTGTTAAATTTTGATTTTTAAAGGTAGGGCATATCCTCTAAACTTCATGCCATTAGGCTTCATTTACTACTGAATATTTCAGGTTTTCTATTTCATTTTTAAGTTGTAATTTCCGTTATATGTGAGTTGGTATAGGCCTAATGGATTCCATCGCAAGACGTGTGTTGTCATTACAAAAACCATTAGGTTTTCGCATTAAGGACTGCGTTGTGAAACCTTATATCAAGCTTATCATTCCATTTTGAACAATCAGAGCCTATGGCCAGACCAGTAAAACAAGACGATGTTAAGAAGCGCATACCGCGTCAATTTCGTCTCACTGAGGCGGAAGATATTAAGCTGAGGAAGTTGGCAGCGGATGAGGGATTGTCCGTCACAGATTACTTTAAACTTAAAACAATGGGAGTTGATCCCAAGCGCAGGAAAGCGACTCCAGAACGGGAAATTCTCATTCGTGGGCTGGGTGATTTGGGACGCATTCGTGACAACATCAATGCAATTGCTAGGGGTGTAAATTCCTTAGAAGATGTTCCAACGGATAATTTGAGAGATAGGTTCAGTGATGCTCTTTTTGAGATAAGTGAGCTGTCAAAGCGTATAATTAATACCCTCGAAAATGGTTATTAAAGGGAAGACAAGAGGTAACGGCAAGCAACTCGCCAACTATCTTTTGACAAAGGGCGAGAATGAAAATATTCGGGTTCTGGATATTAGGGGCACTTCGCAGCCCGACGATCTGAGGGCCTCACTTTTGGAAATGTCGCTTACCTCCGAGCTTACCAAAAGTGGAAAGGGGCTATTGCACGCACAAATCAATCCCGCAGTCGGTGAAGATCAAGTAATGACTCGAGAGGATTGGTTACGATCTGCGGATATCCTTGAAACCGAATTAAAGCTCACAGGACAAAAAAGAGCTATTGTTATGCATGAAAAGAATGGTCGCTTTCATGCTCATGTTGTCTGGGAAAGATATGATCATGAGAAGGGCATCATGATATCCGATAGTTATAATCGATATGCCCAGGATCGCGCACGTCAAACCATTGAAAAGGAATTTGGACAAAAACGAACACCTGAAAGGAATGCCAATAAAGCTAATATGAAAGTTGAGCTAACTGCTCTGTGGAATAAACACAGGTCCGCAGATGCCTTTATCAAAGAAGCAGAAAAAAGGGGCTACCTAATCGCCACGGGTAGAGACCGGCCATATATCGTGGTAGATAAATCTGGAAGGAGTTTTGATCTTATCAAAAGTTTAGACAAGATCAAAATGAAGGATGTCGGAGAGCGATTTAAGACGCAACAGTTACCGACAGAGAAAAAAGCCCTGCTTTTAGCAAAGTCTAAAAAGACTGAAAGAGGATTGAATGATAATCAGGAAAAGTTTGTTGACCGTATAAACAGTTTTAAAGAAAAAAGAGCTGCGGAGAAAGAAAAGCAACAGATGTTGAAGGATAAAGCTGTGCAGATGAAACAAGAGGGGAAGCATGTTACCAATGAGTCCATAGATACAAAACAAGATTATTTTATAAAAGGAATAAAAAAGTTTAGGGAAAGTCGTCAAGAAGAATCCGACCATCTACCTGATCAAACATATGATCAAAAGCAACCCCAAGTTAAATACCCACAAATCAAGACGGCTGGCAAACTAAATGCAATGCAAGAGGATAGTAAGGTAATAACTCAACCTGAAAATGAATCGGAGATAAGAAAGCGAAAGTTTAGGGAAAATCTTGAGGTAGCCAAGAAAGGGAAAGAAGATCAGGAGAAAGATCGTGACCCCGAATTTAATCCTTAATGATAGCAACGTAACACTGAATCCATATTCCGATGACTTTGTTTCATTTTCTTTATATTCACATTGTGAAACTTATCTGCTTCATTCTTGCCCTTTACACGCTCAGCCTCTCGGCTCTGCCGTGTAATGATGTGCATAATGACCAACAAAACCTTGTTGTAACTGTATCACAAGCTCAAGATCACCATGAGCAGGATAATGACATTTGCTCCCCATTTTGCCTGTGTGCATGTTGTCAAGGATTTACTAATCTCGTATCTGCAATAACTGTTACGTTTGTAACTACTCCAAAGCTAATAGATCACCCATGCTACACTGAGAGGACTATCTCTACCTCTCTTGTTTCTATCTGGCAGCCTCCGCGGTTGGTTTAATGACAATTTTTATTCTACGATATTACCATTGTAGACAAACTATTTCATTGACCTACCATTTCAAGAAACATAATGATAAATCGTATTATCCGGTTTTCCGTGAACAATAAAATGTTGACGGGTTTATTCCTAGCTGTTTTTATAGCCTATGGGATATACTCCGCCATCAATCTTTCAATAGATGCGTTGCCTGACGTAACGAATAATCAGGTCTTGGTAAATACCAGTGCCCCGAACCTTGCAACACAAGAAGTCGAGCAGTTTATTACTACTCCGCTAGAGCTACAATTCAAAAACATTCCCGATATGGTGGAGCTTCGTTCTATCTCCCGCAGTGGATTGTCTGTCATCACAGTTGTATTCAAGGATAATGTGCCTGTGAACATAGCCAGGCAATTAGTTACAGAACGCATCAAAAATGCAGAGGAGCAGATACCCGCTTCGTACGGCAGACCCGAATTAACACCCTCCACCACAGGACTTGGTGAGATATATCAATATACTCTTGCTTTGAAGTCCGGCTATGAGAAGAAGTATTCTGCAATGGATTTACGCAGTACGCAGGATTGGATTGTAAGAAAACAATTGCTCGGCGTTCCCGGAGTTGTCGATGTTAGCAGCTTTGGCGGTTATCTCAAACAATATGAAGTCGCAATCAACCCAGAGAAACTGCTAAGTATGAATATAAGCCTCTTAGAGGTGTATGATGCTCTTAGTAAGAACAATGAAAACACGGGAGGCAGCTATATTGATAAGGGGCCTAACATATACTTTATAAGAGGTGAGGGTTTAATTACCTCATTGAAGGATATTGAGAACATAGTCGTAAAAACCCAAGGCGGAATGCCCGTATATATAAAGGATTTAGGCGTGGCAAAATTTGGCTACGCGCCGCGATATGGAGCTATGACTAGAAATGGTAAGGGCGAGACTGTCGGGGCGGTCGTATTGATGATGAAAGGCGCTAACTCTGTGCAGGTCATTAAAGCTGTAAAGGAGCGCATGGCAAAGATCGAAAAGTCTTTGCCTGAAGGCATCTATTTAGATGCTTTTGTAGACAGGACAAAGCTCATCAATCGCACGATCAGTACGGTTGGCGAAAACCTCTTAATTGGAGCTTTAATTGTAATCTTCGTTTTGGTTATGCTTTTGGGAAATATAAGAGCTGGTTTAATTGTAGCCTCTATTATTCCGTTGTCGCTATTATTTGCAATCATCCTAATGAATCTCTTTGGAGTGAGTGCTAACCTGATGAGCATGGGTGCACTTGATTTTGGACTTATCGTTGATGGAGCGGTCATTATTGTTGAAAGTATGATGTTTCTTCTAATGACCAGGTTTAAGGGAGCTATACTTACGCAAGAGCAAATGAATGAGGAGGTTATTAAAAGTTCCTCGCAGATAATGAAAAGTGCTGTGTTTGGACAGTTTGTGATCCTGATTGTTTATGTCCCGATCTTTGCCCTGATCGGTGTCGAGGGCAAGATGTTTCACCCAATGGCACAAACTGTCAGCTTTGCGATCATAGGTGCGCTGCTCCTTTCTTTGACCTACGTACCGCTAATGAGTTCTTTGTTTCTATCTAAAAAGGTAGCAACAAAAGAAACGTATAGTGAGCGATTTTCGCATTGGCTGCAAAGGCATTATACCCCATTTCTCGAAAAGGTTCTCAAACACAGATTGATAGTCATTGTTTCGGCTGTCGCTTTGTTCATAGGAGTAGTGATAGTATTCTCCCGATTGGGCGGTGAATTTATACCGGAACTTGACGAAGGAGATTTTGCAGTAAACTATACGATCCGTCAGGGAAGCAATCTGCCCCAGACCATTGCCGTAGGAACACAACTTGAAAATATCCTACTCAAAGAGTTCCCAGAGGTGAAGGAAGTAGTTTCTAAAATTGGTTCATCTGAAATCCCGACAGACCCAATGCCAGTAGAGAGTGCCGATTTGATTATTGTAATGAAAGAGCGGAAATACTGGACAACTGCCCATAGTCGTGAAGAAATGGCAGAGCTGATGAACCAAAAGCTGAGTGTGATACCCGGTATAAATCTATCATTTGAGCAGCCCATACAAATGAGGTTCAATGAACTTATAGCAGGTGTTAAATCTGACATTGCCATCAAAATATACGGTGATGATTTAGATATACTCTTTCAGAAAGGTAATGAAGTCAAGAAACTCGTTAGTGATATAAAGGGAGCGGTGGATATTAAGGTAGAGCAGATCGTAGGGATGCCACAGCTTGTCGTAAAGTATAATCGTGATCGGATAGCGCAATACGGACTGAATATAGCGGATGTAAATAAGGTGCTAAATACAGCCCTTGCCGGAGGTCATGCAGGCATTGTTTATGAGGGGGAGCGAAGATTTGACTTAGTAGTGAGGTTAGCAGATTATAGGGATGCTGACATAGATAAGGTCAAAAACATTTTTGTCCCTCTTGCAAATGGCTCACAAATTCCGATCAGCCAATTAGCAGATGTGACATTCAGAACTGCTCCCGCTCAGATTAGCCGAAATAACGGTGAAAGAAGAATTGTTGTAGAAGTCAATACGCGCAATAGAGATATACAAAGTGTAGCCACTGACATCGAAGCATCTCTGAATAAAAATCTCAAATTGCCTTCTGGGTATTTTATAGAATATGGAGGGACATTTGAAAATCTAAAAGAAGCAAAATCTCGTCTAACGGTTGCTGTTCCGGTTGCACTGTTACTGATTTTCGTTTTGTTGTATTTATCTTTTCGCAATTTTAAAGAAGCCTTAATCATTTTCTCGGCAATACCATTGGCTGCTATTGGCGGCATATTGGCTCTCTGGGTCAGAGGCATGAACTTTAGTATCAGTGCAGGGATAGGTTTTATTGCCTTATTCGGTGTGGCAGTATTAAACGGCATTGTATTGATCTCTTACTTTAATCGTTTGGAAGAAGAGGGCGAAGAAGATACCATGCAGCGCGTTTTAAAGGGTACAGCAGCCCGTTTGCGTCCCGTATTAGCTACGGCAGCTGTAGCATCCCTTGGATTCCTCCCTATGGCTGTAAGCACCTCCGCAGGCAGTGAGGTTCAAAAGCCTTTAGCTACAGTAGTGATAGGAGGTTTAATTTCGTCTACACTGCTAACTCTGGTCGTACTGCCCGTATTGTATAGCTTCCTTACTACCAAGAAAAAGAAAGGATTGGCTGTTGGTGTAGTGCTAATCTTTGCACTGCTATTATCTGGTAATGTAAACGCACAAACTACGCTGTCTTTAGATAGTTGTATAGGTGTAGCATTGAGAAACCATCCATCTATTGCAGCAGCAGGGTTTGGAGTAGAGCAGCAGCAACAATTGAAAAAGACCTCTTTCGCTTTTGACCGTATCAATGTGAACTATCAGGGAGGGCAAATAAACGGACAGCCTATTGATTACAATATCTCTGCTACTACAGGTATTCCATTCCCTACGACCATTGTCGCACAAACCAAGCTGCAAAATCAAAAAGTAGAACTGGCAAAGCAGCAGTTAAATGTGACAAGAGTAGAGTTGATACGAAATGTCACTATAGCATACTATCAATTCCTATTTGGCAAACAGCGATTTCAGATGTTGTCCAATCTCGAAAACTCCTATAAAGATTTTTCTACCTATGCCAATAAGAAATACACTTTAGGCGAAAGCAATCAACTCGAAAAACTATCTGCCGAAGCACAGTTGAAACAAATCCAACTGGAGCAGCAGCAAGCGCAGAATGATATTTACTCTTATCAGGCTGAACTACAGCAATGGATCGGTTATCAAGGTAACTTTGATATTGTCGATGATACACTAAGCGCATTACCTCCGCCTCTAATAGCAGACACATCAGCTATATCAAAATACCCCGCTTTAAATCTGCGTGAACAGCAAGTTACAGTAAGTCAGGCTGAGTATAAATTAGAAAGGTCAAAGTGGGCACCTTCTATTCAATTTGGTGGCTTTGTGCAAAGCCTCGAACGGGTTGCTCCCTTTGGTGGATGGAATACCGGATTGTCGCTTCCATTCATAAAAACGGGACAACAGGGACGTACGCAGGCTGCTCTATTGCAATCAAAGATTGCCACGAAAGATTATGAATCATTTCGCCTACAGCTAACTACTGCTTATTTACAGGCTTTGCAGCAGTACAATAAGTATTTCCAAGCTGTGAACTATTATAGAGCCGAAGGTTTACCGCTTGCCAATGCTATAACAAATGCAGCTTCTAAAAGCTATAAGGCAGGAGACATAGGCTATCTTGAATATATCCTCAGTATCAAACAAGCCTATACAATAAAGAGCGACTATTTACAAGCGCTTCTTAACTATAATCAGTCAGTGGTCACACTCAATTATTACCTAAACAAATAATAAAACAATCATGTTCAGCGATATAAAATCAAATGCCATAAATGTAACGATAGCTTCCTTGTTGCTCCTTTCATTAACCTCCTGCAAACAAAAAGGGACAGAGGTAAAGGATGCTAAGAAAGAGGATAAGGCAAGTACATCAGAGGTGAAACTTTCCGCCGATCAGATAAAAGCTATTAGCCTTAAAACAGATACAGTTAGCTTCCGCAACCTAAAATCTTCCCTTAAGGTGAATGGCAAACTCATGTTGCCACCACAAAATCAAGCACAAGTTTCAGTATTGATAGGCGGTATTGTTAAAGACATTCCAGTGACAGAGGGCGTTTTTGTCAATAAAGGTGATGTGCTGGCAACACTCGAAAATACAGAATTCCTGCAGGTGCAACAGGAATTTTTGGAGAATAAAGCCTCAATGAAATATCTCGAAGCCGAATACAACCGTCAAAGGGAGTTACAGAAGGAGAATATCAACTCTACAAAAACCTTTCAGCAGATAGAAGCAGATTATACTAACTCTGTAACTAAAAGCAGGGTGTTATCTGCTAAATTAAAGTTGTTCGGAGTTAATCCAGAAACCCTAACATCTGACAAAGTAAAATCGACTTTTGCTATTACCGCTCCTATAAGCGGGTCTATCAAACATATAGATGTCTTTATAGGCAAATACGCTGAGCCTAATAAGCAAATCTTTGAGATCGTCGATAATCGCTACTTGCACATTGACCTTACTATATATGAGCAAGATGTAGCTAAAATAAAGACCGGGCAGCAGGTCCTGTTTACTATTATCAATGACTCCCACCATCCACATACCGCGACAATTTTCAGCATCAACAAGGCTTTTGAAGATAATCAGCAGGCAGTCATAGCTCACGCCAAAATCAATGCTATAGATGACAATCTTTTACCTGGTATGTTCATTGAGGCCCGTGTACAGATAGACAACTATGAAGCAATGAGCTTGCCTAATGAAGCTATTGTTAGCAATGGCAGCGACCACTATATTTTTATAGATAAAGGTGACGGCAAATACCAAGAGGTACAAGTTACAGTAGGCACTACTGATATGAACTTCACAGAAATAACTCCCCTTCAAAATATATTCTCGGGTAGTCGTATTGTGACTACAGGAGCCTATTATCTACTAAGTCAGCTTACAAAGGGAGAGGGCGAGAATCATGAATGATGTGGAATAGTCAAGAGCTTTACTTTATAGAATTACTCAATAAAATAATGATATGTCGAAAGAATGTTGCAGTTCAGATAAAAAGATAAACCGCAAAATAGATTTGCGAGCTACAGCCATAAATGGTAGCGATGATCTCGTGACCTTTAAGGATGGCGAGGATAATGATGAAAGCCACGAAAGTGATAACTCTGCAAGTTGGTTAAGTCATTGGCCTTTATTAACTGCATTGGCTATTCTTTTAGTGATGCTAATTTTGGAATATGGCTTTAAGTATCGGCCCCCATTTCCGATCAACCTAATAATATACACGGCTGCATACTTACTCGCCGGGTACAATGTGCTGAACCTTGCCTTTCGTAAGGCAATACGATTAGATTTCTTTAATGAGTTCTTCCTCATGAGTGTTGCGACCATTGGTGCATTTGCCTTAGGTTCTTACAGTGAAGGCGTTGCTGTGATGGTTTTCTACTCGATAGGTGAATGGTTTCAGGATTCTGCTGTGGACAGAGCAAAGCGAAGTATCAAGGCCCTTTTAGATATACGCCCGGATGAGGTAACGGTTTTAAGAAATGGAGTAACCTTAACTGTTAATCCTAGTGAGGTTCAGATAGACGAAATCATACAGGTGAAAGCCGGAGAAAAGGTAGCACTGGACGGAGAGTTAAATTCAGAAGCCTCTACATTCAATACAGCAGCTTTGACAGGTGAAAGTAAACCAGATACTAAACGCAAAGGGGAACAGGTTTTTGCAGGTATGATAAATCTCGATAAGGTTTCCGAGATCAAAGTAAAGGCACTATTCAAGGACAGCAAGCTGAGTAAGATACTTGAAATGGTACAGGATGCCACAGCAAGAAAATCCCAGACCCAACTATTCATCAGCCGATTTGCTAAAATCTATACTCCTATTGTTTTTGCATTAGCACTGGCAGTATGCCTATTGCCCTATTTCTTTGTTCATCCGTATATTTTCAATGTTTGGTTTTATAGAGCATTGGTATTTCTCGTGATCAGTTGCCCTTGTGCTTTAGTCGTATCAATTCCTTTAGGATATTTTGGAGGTATCGGTTTAGCATCACGGAGTGGTATCTTATTCAAGGGATCAAATTTTCTCGATGTGATCACTAAGGTGAATGTGGTGGTCATGGATAAGACAGGGACGCTGACCAAAGGCGTATTTAAGGTACAGGAAGTTATCACTAATGGCATAGAGAAGGACGAACTGGTGAGGCTTGCAGCAGCCATAGAAAGCAATTCCACACATCCGATTGCAAAGGCTGTAGTGGCTTATGCAGGTGATAATAGTAAGAATGTCAAAGTTGATAATGTCGAAGAAATAGCCGGACACGGATTAAAAGGCACTATCGAGGGTAAAACTGTTTTAGCCGGAAATTTAAAACTTTTAAAGAAGTTCAACATCTCTTTCCCGGTAGAAATTGAATCATTGGTAGATACCATTGTAGTTGTAGCCATTGACGGTAAGTATGCAGGCCACATAACCATTGCAGATGAGATCAAAGAAGATGCAAAACAGGCCATTGATGAGTTACGGGCATTAGGAATAAAAACAGTTATGCTATCCGGTGATAAGCAGGCTGTTGTTTCTAAGGTAGCAACTTCATTAGGAGTTGATACTTCACATGGGGACTTATTGCCGGAGGGCAAAGTAGAAAAGGTACAGGCTTTGAAAAACGAGGGGAAGCATATTGCCTTTGTGGGTGACGGAGTGAATGATGCCCCAGTGGTAGCTTTGGCTGACGCAGGTATAGCAATGGGAGGACTTGGCAGTGATGCTACTATTGAAACAGCCGACATTGTGATCCAGAATGATCAGCCCTCAAAGATTGTCACAGCTATAAAGATCGGGAAGATAACGAGGCGTGTAGTCTGGCAAAACATAACATTAGCTATGACAGTAAAAGTTATTGTACTGATACTCGGCGCGGGTGGAGTGGCTACACTATGGGAGGCGGTGATAGCAGATGTAGGTGTGGCGCTGTTAGCTATACTCAATGCAGTGCGAATACAAAGGATGAAATTATAACCTATCAACTAAGAGCAAATGTTTAAAGCAATTACAAGAAGTATTCTGATATTATCAATAGTATCATTCTTTACAGACATCTCTACTGAGATGCTTTATCCTATAACACCGCTCTTTTTAAAGAGCATAGGATATTCAGCTTTATTAATAGGTATAATCGAGGGAGTAGCAGAGGCTATTTCGGGTTTGAGTAAAGCCTATTTCGGCGAGCTGTCGGATCGCAAGGGTGTACGACTGCCATTTGTGAAAGGTGGGTATTGGATTAGTGCTGTAGCTCGTCCTATGATGGCAGCTTTTACATTTCCTTTGTGGATTGCCACAGCAAGATCACTTGACCTTTTCGGCAAAGGTATTCGTACTTCTGCCCGTGATGCGTTATTATCTGATGAAGCAGATAATAGCACCAAATCAACCGTATTTGGATTTCATCGTACAATGGACACTTTGGGAGCAGTAATAGGGCCATGTATCGGCCTGCTATACTTATACTTTTATCCGAATAACTACCGTCCTATGTTCCTTATTGCTTTTATCCCGGCTGTAGCAGCAGGATTAGCAATATTGATATTGAAGGAAAAGAAAAAGGCTGTCACTGAAAGTAAACGTAAGTGGAGTTTCTTGTCAAGTTTCAGTTACATCGGGCGAAGCCCAATCGAGTATAAAAAGCTGCTCATAGGCCTACTGGTGTTTACTTTGTTTAATAGCAGCAATGCCTTTCTAATACTTAAAGTTAAAGCAAGTGGTCAAAGCGATATAGCAACGATAGGAGTTTATGTTTTCTATAATTTCATTTATGCTTTATTCTCATACCCTATGGGCAAACTCGCTGATAGATTTGGATCAAAAGTCATATTCTGTTTTGGTCTTGTCATATTCGCTTTAGTATATGCAGGAATGGGATTGAATACAAATCTCTATGGCTTCTATGTACTATTCTTTTTTTATGGTTTGTATATGGCGAGTACAGAGGGAGTAAGCAGAGCATGGCTTAGTAACATTGCTTCTAAAAAAGATACAGGCTCGGCATTGGGAGTATATGCTGCCCTTAATAGCATCCTGACGTTGTTTGCCAGTATCATTGCAGGTTTTATCTGGTCACACTACTCACCATCATTGACGTTTTACATTACCGCCGGAGTTACTGCTGCTGTCATTGTTTATTTTATCATAGCTATAAAGACTAATCCAGCGATCAAAGAAGATTAATCATATAAAATCTATAAAATGGATATTCAAATCGAATTGGGAGTATTGATGCTCATACAGCTTTTAGGCAGTTCAATGTTCGCTGTCTTTGAGGTGGAAACACCTGCTTGGAGGAAGATTCTTAAGTGGCTGTTATTGGATGCCATTACAATTACGCTATCTATTTGGCTTGGTCACTGGTCGCTATTATTCCCTGCATTGATACTTGTTATCGGCTCAACCTATCATTTCTGGTTTTGCCGGAAAAATGAGATTGATCCTCTAAACGCAACACCCCGGAAGAAATATTACGCACTACGAAAATGGACGTGGAAAGAATAAAATCCGTTTTTAGAAGGGTAATGGCGGGCCGTTCAAAAGCTCCTCAGGAGTGATTTCAAGATATTCAGCGATCTCATAAATTCGTTCCTCTTCCATATGTTCGGATGTACTATTTGTAAAACGATATAGGAGCCATGCAATAATACGCACCCAATAGTCGTAAGAGAAAGAATTCGGATCTTTCTTCCACGATGGACTGAAATTCTCTACTAGATATTTTGCATCATTTACAAAAGGTGCTCTAACTATCTCGAGATGCTTACTGTATTCTTCAAGCGTCATATTTTTTACGTTCATAGCGCCTCCACAATGGATATTTTCGCATATTTTTGGTATTAAATCAAGAGAATTTATGAGTTTCTATCACTTTAAAAAATGGCAGGATTTATCAACAGCTGCAATAGCACAGTTTGATGAAAGTTCAATAGAACTGCAGCGAACTTCAGAGCGAGTCAAAGAAGAAATGTCAAAGGCCCGTGACGAGCATGACGATAGCGGAGCCAAAAGTTATTACGCTAAGGCGCAATTGCTTCCTCCTGGAACAAAACCAAAAGGTACTAGGGAAAACTGGACTAATCTTGATAAAGAACTGGATAAAATCATTTTTAAAGGATGTAAAGATTTCAAACGTCACATTGAAGAAAAGCGAGACGAAAATTCAGCTCCATATAGCGATGATCAACAAAAGGTTGTGGATTGGCTAGACCACGAAATAGATCTTGGAGAGAAGCAAGCAGAGAGGGAAAAAAAGTCGAAACGTTCACTCGATGAATCGCAAGATAAGATTATGAGTGAGCATGAAATGTCTAAGAGCAAACGTAACTCTGTAAAGTCCGAGAAGTCGATGGATGACAGCCAGGACAAAATGAAAAACATGTTAGGCGGAGGAAGTGATCCATCAGATAGTCCTTCTGATTCAAAAACTGATGGACCCTCTGATGATGGTCCCCCAAATGGTAGTGATCCATCACCAAAGGGTAAAAATGAGATCAGCAACAATCAGTCGCCGAACGAAAAAAGTGATCACCCCGAAAGCAATACTTTGAACAAGCCTGAACAAAATAAAACGGAAGAGCAAAAACCTTCCTCCAACTCACAGCAAGAAATTAGCCAACAAGAAAGTGAAGAAAGGATGAAACAGTATCGGGAACGTTTAAATGCACAAAAGGAAAAAGGTAAGAATAAAGATCGAGACTATGATCGTTAACCTCGCTTCTTGTGATAGGGATTAGCATCGTAATCTTCGCCCTCTATAAGTTCAGGCATATCCAAATATGAGCGTTTGGCAAATCGCGCTGGATAGTTTTGGTCTATTACAGTAAAGATTTCCTTTCCCGATGCAATGCGAAGTTCATCAGGGTTAATCAATAATCGCCCTTCAGCACCATCTAAAAATCCGAGCCTGCTATGAAGCGCATGTGTGGTTTGCCCAAACATTTGTGAAATATATCCCGTACTAAAATTATCTGATATGTTGAAGAAGTGGCGTATTGAACAGGAGCTCATGAATCCTTCCCAATGCTTTCCATGCATATCTGCTAGTTGATTCAAATTCTGTAAGATTGCCCAAATATGTACTCCATATCCGGCATAAGTACCTAATGCGGTATCTACTTCTGAGATATAATCGAGCGCATAATATTCGTCCAGCAGGAAACAAACATCCTTATTGGGGTTACGTATTACAGTTCTTAATGCTGTAGTCACAATCAATCGCAGCCATTGTTTATGCGTTGTGAGTTTATCGGCTGGGATTATAACATAGACGGCAGTATTACCATCCATCAAATCAGACATTTTGAATTCAGTTGAAAGAAGCGCTCTCTGCAATGGCGGTGACTTGATAAAGTCAGTATTACTAAAGACGCTTGCCATGATCGCACTATACATTTTTTCATTATTTCTCATGACAATTATTTCACTGGCCACAGCTCTAACAGCTAAAATAGTACTACCTGCCATTTGTATGAGAAATTCGTCCAATTCATCTTCGGCCAACCTGGTTACTTCATAGAGATAAGTGAGATTTTTTTTATCCTTTGGAGCCTTGTCTGCAATGTGCATGATAAAGCCCGCAACAAGTGACCTTGCGCGGTCGTCCCAGAATGTATCTTTGTTAGTTTCCGCTTTGCTAATCGGAATAATCATTTCGGCAATGATGCTGGCATCGTCAACAAAATTATCATCATCTTTGTTTGTCAAAAGATCTAAGGGATTATATGATGAGCCTTTAAGATGAGGACATTCATTGACGAGTAAATCCCATGGATTCAAAATAATGACTTTACGGCCAAGCTTTTCTGCCTGTATTCTTGCGGTAACCGCCGCATTCTCTCCTTTAGGATCAACAATTAAAAATGAACCTTCAAACCGTCCAACCTTAGTAAGGTTCGGAATGATAAGGTTTACTCCTTTTCCTCCTCTTGTACCTGCAACCGTAAGAATATGGCCTCTTTTGTCGTAGTACTGTCCATTACCAATATATATCCCTTTAGCCTCTTCATCCGACTGTAAACTATCTTTCAAATCTTCCTCTGTTGCAAAGCGAGCCGTACCGTGTTTTGCAACGTCGAAGTGATACTTATAAATCCTGTGCCGCCATCCCTCAAAGAAAAACCATGAAGCCTTAAATAATGCGAAGGCCGTTGAGACCCATGTGATTAAAAATGCGATCAATAATATGGGGACGACAATGAATAGAACGATAGGAACGAGAATTGCAAAAATCACACTCATGAACTTAGGCATATGTATATGCATGTTATGAATGAGATTAGGAATCAGATGGAGAAAAAATATAAAATATTGATACGCTGTATGAAAGATTCCAAAGCCATATTCTGACGCGATGTTTGCTATACCCCATATTAATATAACAGGCAAAAGAAAAAAGGCGATAGCTCCCGTGGCCAAACCAATGTAGAGCGGTACCATAGCTCCAAAGATCATGGCTACATACAGTAGCCTAGGCTGTCCATTTAATACAGGGTCTACTTTAGCATCTCGCAGTTTCAAATTATCAAACGCCCAGCGATAGCAAGCCATCGCTAACCATGCAGATGCTGGGCTAATCATGCATAAAAGAAACAGCCACAGCATATAGGGGAATTCTTCTGTCTCAACACGGGGAAAGAGTGCTTGCATCACTTCCTTCCAATATGTGCGATTCAAAAAGAGTTGTTCGAAATCGTAGTAGAAAAGACTTTGCAGCTTGTAAGGAAACACCTTTCTAAATGGCCATAGAAGGAACCTGACAATTTTCAATGATATTTTCAGATAAAGCTTTACGTACCAGATGATGAATGGTCTGAGAATACGCCACGCTTCTTTTAAATTATGTATGCAATAGAGTTTCCAAGTTCTCCATAACCGATCAGAGACAGGTGTGTTATTGATTATCTCATCCTCAGTAATAATATTTGGCTCAAACACCTCATTAACAGTTGAGCTGGGTTGTGTGTCGGCATTAGCCTTATTATCAAAATTACTATCGTTGGAGGAAGTTTCCTCATTGTCGACCTGAGTAGGTCGAGTCATTGATTTGCGAAGTTTATGAAACGCTTCTTTTGCTATTCGTAGAGAATCATTGATCTCAAACTTTACCTCCTTAATGAAATTGGCAAGTTCCTTCCTTAGGCCCATAAATTTTATTGAGCTACAAAATCAATAAAATTATCTTATATGTGCAATACCCAAAAAAGGGTATAGTTATAGGTTACCCTTGAAAAGGGGATTGAATGTAAAACCGCCGCCCCTTTCGAGACGACGGCTGAACCTATGAAAACTTAAAGCTGATTTCGTGAACGTATTAAACAAAGTATACTCTAGTAATTGTATGAAGTTGTAATTGTCCCGGATGGCATAGTTTGCAATTCCGTTGTAACACGACCTTGCGCATCCGTTTGATAGGTATAGTTATTATTTATGTTTCCTTGAGTTGATGAGCTGATAAGATTTGTATTGTGCTTACCTAGAAATTTCAAACCAAAATCGCGGTTGTCTTTTTGTTGGCTAAAACTGTATGTGATGAGAGTATTGCTAATATTTAGAACGTTTGAGGAAATTATATTGCTATTGGACATCACGTAGACTGTAGTATCCATTTGACCAAGTGCCGGATCATAGTTAATCGCTCTAAGTAAGTAACCATTACCATCATAGGTGTAGATACCGCCCTTGCTATCACTGACTGCTAGACCCTGGGTATTAAGATTGAAGGTAGTCGTATCGTAAGAATAGCCGAGTATGTGCGGTAGTTTTATCCTGACTACTGAGTTACCGCTATAAGAATAGTTCTCTTCATAGATTTCTCCGTTAGCGTAAGTCACCCGACCTTGTGCATCATACTGATAGGTTTTATACTCAGTGATGGAGCTGCCATTTGAGTTATCAGTAATGATTGACGATACAACTTTGGTTGTCGTGGAATTGCCGTTTCCATTGCCATTGCTAACGGAATTGTCTTTTTTGCACGAAGAAAAAATCAGCAGGGTGAGTAGTGAAAAATACAATATTGATTGTTTCATAAAAAATAGATTGTTTTATTGATGAATAATTACTTTTTGAGAAAATGATTTGTTGGCAGATTGAAATTGTAAGAGATAAAGACCCGTTGGCAGTTCAAGGCTGATTGGAGTTTTATTTTCCGTTACTTGTCGCTGATACACGTTTTCGCCAATACTGTTATATAGGATTACATCACCCGAGTTTGGCGTTTGAAAGATGAATGAACCATTATTAGGATTAGGATAGATGCCTATTGCATTTGGTCCAACGTTCTTTATCCCTGTTGAAGTATAGGCTATTGAATTAGATGTTGCCGAGCCGCAATTATTGGTAACGATAACAGTATAGTTGCCGTTTTGTGTTGGATTATAGTATTGGCCTGTTGCACCTGGGATTAAAACGCCGTTCAGATACCATTGATTGCCAAATGAGGCATCACTTTCTAAACCTGTACCATTATCATAGATTGTAGCGGAAGAAGGTGCACCAGTGGCTAGATATGGCTGTGAGGATGTAACAACGCTCCAATTGGCTAAGTTATCCTGTAACTGGTAATAAAAGTTAGTTGTGCCTGAATACGCGCTATTACAGAAGTCAATAAAGCTATTATAGCCAATTACACGCGCAGGCGTGAAATTGATATAAGCCATATCACTTGGCGGGTTTGTGTGATCTGTCCAATAACGGACAGCCTTAATCTTGGAGATATTAGGATCTTGCGCTGATGCCCCTAGGCTGAACCCTAACATTCCATTATTGGTATTGGTCGCTACATTAAGCCTTATCCAATGGGGGTTGAAAGGCACCATTCCATCCTTCCACTTATATTGTGCTCCATAGATACCCACTTGGGTGTGTCCAATACCCAAAGTATCAGCAACCGGATTGATAATATGGAAGTCATTGACAAAGCTATAGGTTGTGTAATCGTTAGGGTTGTACCAGTAGGTGAAGATTGAATTGGGCGAAGTCCAATAAGGATTTTGGGTTTGGCTAACAATATGCGTCCCAAATGTCAGAGACCCCCCCGGTTTGAGTATCCATGCATTATTTGTAAAACTTGAATGCTCGTCTACATTCAGGGCAGCAGTAGTACTGAAAAGGATAACATTGTTTTTGTAGATCACGCCCTGATTTTGACTAGTAGCACTAAAGGTACTTGCACTTGCTATGATGCTATTACTTATAATTGTACCACTCACCGCGCCAGCTATCCAATGAACGTATGAACCGTCAATATTCACCGTACTTGCGCCACCGAGATCAATATAATCTATGACACAGCCCTTGAAGCTGAGATTTGAAATATGATTGAAAGCTGTATTACCTGTAGCAAGCAAGTAGTCAACTTTACAGCGATAGAACTTAATACCGGATGTTATATCATTGGCATTAATGGATAGGTAGACGTGATTGGTAAAGTCAATTCCATGCATCTCGGCATTGCTACTACCATTTTGAAACACAATTTGTGCGCCACTAGCATAATCAAAGTGGGTAAGTATAGTACTATCAGGATCAGCGCCAGCGCCAACAATGACAACGCCCGATTTAATGTAAAGAGTACCGCCTAATTGAAAGTTTGCGGCGGGTAAGTAAAGCGTATCTCCGGTTAATGCGGAATCTATGATGGGCTGTAAGACGTAGCGGGTGTAAGGAGCAGTAATGTAATAAAACCTTGTTTGCCCATGTGATTGCTTAGCGATGACATCTTGGGCTGAAAGACTCATCGCCGTTGAGAGAGATAGAATGATTGTAAGAAAAATGCATTTCATGGCGGGTGCGGATTTGTGAAATGCAAAGCAAAACAAAAAAATCAAATACCCCAAATTTGGGGTGGTAGGGGTTTCTACTTAGCCGAACTTTGATATGTGCCAAAGAGTGAAGAAACATTATTAAAGGAGTTTGGAAAAAGACTTGCAGCTATCCGAAAAGAAAAGGGATTTAGCCAGGAGAAGCTTGCATGGGAAGCAGGAATTGGCGACAATCAGATAGGACGCTTTGAAAGAGGCGAAAACAGTGCCTCTATAACTCAGATATTCAAAATCTGTAAGGCCCTTAAGATTGAGGCTAAAGAATTATTTTAGGTCTCAGTCCAATTAACAAGACTTCTTACTTCAAGGGATGATAAATCTCTTGCTAGGGCGGTAGAGCATTTATACCGCATTACGGGTAAGCAGATCAATTTACTAAATCTTTTTTACACCTAATAATCAATTAGTTATGCCTACTCCTCCTACAATGAAATCTATATTATTGATTTTTCTGATCAAAAAGGTACTTTTGCACTCCCTGTTAATAACAGAGAAATTGTAGTATAAATTCAACAGTAGTGATCTCAAAAATGATGAAGAAGTTTACTGCATAAAAAAGGGCAAAGTTTACCTAGCAAGGATAGTAAGATGCAGACAATTGAATTTGGATTATATGAAGGGCTCGTCGACGAATTAGAGGCGCGCATCATTGATAAATTTCGTGCTGGTAACCCAGAGCCGCCATTGCTATTAGACTTCAGTTCGATTCAATTTATTCGCGTCGAATCTCTCGTGTATCTTGTTTCATTTATTGCAAGACGTCACAAGCAAAATATTGAGACTAAAATCAAGTATTATTCTAACACTACTATCCGGCAGTTTCTTAATACTTCCCGTTTCTTTGAGACGATTGAAGATGTCTGCGGCCTAGCAATTACAGATTTAGTAGTTGACTTACCTGCGAATTTTGAGAAAACAGCGCTGTCAATTGATTATTTCAAACGGTCAAAATTTGAACTTTCACCGGACGGGACACAGCGTGAATTAACAGAGAAAGAAAAAATAGAATATTTAAAAGAAAAGGGCTTCTATCCTCTATCATCATTGGCATTTGAAGATGATATTCAGAAATCTAATACATTAAAAGAAGAACCTAAGAATTGGACAGAGGGGAAACCTATTGTTTCAATTATTCAGAAAAATCTCCCCGAAAAAGTGGTCGTAGGTGATAAAATATCAAAACATATCATCTATGAAAGTATTACCAATGCTATTAGACACCCCAAAAGTGGTAAGCTTGTTATCTCATGTATCAGACAAGACAACTATTATACACTTGTGATTTGGGACAATGGAGAAAGCATTGTTGAAACGCTAATGGGAGAATTGGAAAAAGGAAATTCAATAAAAGCGGAATCATCTGACGATGATTTTCACTCTTGTTATTGTGTCGTAAAAAATAAGATACCTGGTCGACCAAAGGCTGAGAACTTCGACTATTTCTTCTCCTATGATATCCCCAATTTAAATGAGGTGGATGAAACCAAATTATATAGAAAAGAGAAATGGTTTGTTTTGCTTTCTTCCCTTTTTCCGGGTATTACACGAGATCCCCAAGGTGCTGACTATGATAAGAGAAAAATCCTTAACGAAGTCGAAAAGCCACCCTTAACGGGAAGAGGGCTAACTTATCTTATCAATGCGGCAGTTAGAAATTTTGGTGGAGAAGTTCGGATAAGAACTAGTAACTATTTTGTAAACATCAAACAGGCTGAAAAAGATTATAAAACTTTACCAACGCTTTTCTTTAATAATTTCAAAAACGATTATTACGTCATAGACTATAAAGAAAAATATGACGCTGAGAATATTGAACCCCAAAATAAGAAGATTATAAACAGTTTATTCAGAGCCAAGGTTGAGGAATTTTCTAATAATTACCCTCCTTTTGAAGGCAACATGATTACTGTTCATATTCCGCAAATGAGCCTATGATAACCCTATATCCTTTTCTTTTTCGATTTGGAATTTCATTCAATTATAGTATTCCTAAAGAGATTATTGAATCTGTCAGAGTTTTTTTCCAAGCGAAATACAGTATAAACATTAACCTAAATCAATCCGCTGATAGCTACGATTGCATTGCAATTTCGGATAAAGATGCTGAGTATACACCAATACTTGGAAATAGATTTACAGAGAGATTAAACGAGTATGGCATCGCAGATTTTCAACAATCAATATTGTTTATTGATATAAAGAGCGTCTACAGTCATAAATTCGTTGACAGCTTTTTGATACCAGAGATTATAAAAATTAAAAATGAGCATAAATTAAAAACGGGTACGTTCCCTAATTTCATTCTTTATTTTGATGAATTAGAAAGTAAATCGTTGACCTATGATAAATTATTTACCAGTCATGCTTCAAATAAGATCTTAGATTTTTGTTATGTTTTTGACAAAAATGGCAATTTTCTTAATCCCAAATTGGAAATTGCTGCGGATAGTAATCTTCACACGCTAGTAAACGACACTTCTACTTCAGCACTCGAAAGATTCCAATTCAAACTCGTAAGAAAAATTAATCATTTTGAAAGGCTGGATGATAACAGCCATTCATGGGCCGCTTGCCAACAATTTTTTTACGAAGGTCAAAATTGTGATGAAGAAGTTTTTCAGCTTTTAAAAGAAGAACTCCTTAAAATGCACAAGGAGGGTATTAACCCTCATTACATCGTATATCATACGTTATATTCTGAATGGCTAACTAGAGCAATCGAGTCCGTGTCGAATACTATTGGATCAAGATCATTCGAGGATGTGTTTACGCATTATTCGAAAAAGCACTCCACTGAAGGCGAGAATCATCTTAATCTTGCTGGTGTTAACGACATACGAAACAGTGATGATTGGATTTCAGATGAAGAAGGATTGGAGATCGTATTTATTACAGACTTAATTCATACTGGAAATACCTTTAAAGAGAAAATAAAGAAAGTTTCTAAGAAATTCCCTAATGCGAAAATCACTTGCTTGAGTGCGTTGGTGACAGATCATGCTTATGAAGAGAATAAAAGTACAAATCAAGAAACAGATAGGAAATTTCAAATTAACAGCCACGTTGTTAGATATTTTAAAAAAGTTGAACAAATCTACATTCCGAGATCATCCAACGGCACTAAATGCCATATGTGCAAACATAATCTGCTCCCGCCAGCTAATATAAAAGCCGATATTCTTCCGGGTTTATCAAGCTATGAAATGTGGTTAATGAGCGAAGAATCAGGGTATAAAATTGAGGATTACCGTCCTAGAAGAAGAGAAGATGTGAATAGGTTAGTACCCCACTCTCTCAAACTTTTCAAAAAAAACGGCACTCTATTGGCGATTAAATTTGAGGAGCAATTAAAACTAGCAGAAATATACCCCAATATTGAAATCGTCATCTTATTCCCCGATGAAACACAAAATGACTATGAAGATGGGCTTCCTGAATCTATTGAAAAAACCCCTTCTGGATATTTTGCGAAATGCCTAAATTTTTACAACAATAAGTACACTTACTTAGGCATACCTCGGAAAATGATTAAGTTGTTGGAAGAGAAAAACGCGGATTGGGATAAGGTTCAAAAACAATTTCCTAAGATCCTAAAACAGATCGAAGATATTGACAAACCAATAGTCATTCTCGATGAAGCCAATTTTACAGGTAAAACATTCAGAACAATTGCTGACATTCTCCGTAACAAAGGCAAATATCCTGTATGCTATTTCCCTATTTTTAATTATGATGCTCAAAGAACAAATGACGAGTTCAAAAAGGAATATGATTCAGTAAAGTTTCTAAATCTCTATGAATTAAATTTCGCATGATTACAGTTGAGAAAATCTTATCTAACATTAAATCCATCGGCTATTTTCTAGCGAGTAAAAAAGACATTTTAGCTAATGCTGACTTCCATACTAAAATAGAACAGGATGGCGGCGAATTAGTGGCTGATATCGTCGATCTTAAGCTAAGTGATTTACAATATAACCTAGATACATTAAACGAAATATTCAAACAAATGAAACCTTCTGCCATTCAAAAAATTAAGATATGCATTGCTTCATCTCATTCTCTTAAAGAAGAACGTGAGGAAATAGAAACTTTCCTATTCAGGGAGAATGACACTCTCGTGGATGATGGTATTTACCTCTACTACAATGTTTGGGAAAAACAATCTCTTCGATTTAATAACACTTATAAGCAAGAAGACTTCAACGAAGCTCTAGTAAACGAGAGTGATATATTTATATGCCTGATAGGTGATGCCGTCGGAAAATTTACCAAGGAGGAATTTGATAAAGCTAAAGAGCGCTTTACTAAAGGAGAAAAACCATTTGTATTTTACGTGTATTTTAAAGATTTTGAAGGTAAGCCAACTCATTTTTATGAATCTCAGGATTGGAAAAATAGAATTGAACTCAAAGATTATATTTTTTCCAAGTTAAATCAATGCGCTGGTACTTTTAAAAATAGCTCCGATTTGATTAGAAGGATAGACGCATCCCTAAAAGAAGATATCGAAATAGTAAAAAAGAAAACATCTACGCCGTAAGATCGTAATTAAAGTTTCTCACAATCTGCACTCGGAAATAATTTATGGCAATCACGGGCTATCCGCAGTACATGATACTTGCTCCTATCCCTATTGCATTAACGGTCAAAATCCTTTCCCTTTTCTTTGTTGCGCTGACGCTTCTCTTTTGATTTTTGAAGCTCCTCCCTAAACTTTTCCCGCTTTAATTCTTGGGAGCCTTCATCCAGACCTTGGAAGTACAGGCTTTTTTTATCCTGAATTCCGTTACGCAAGGCATTCATCGTTTCAGGGTTTTCCCTCTCCAATTCATATCCATGATTAAAGCCCCGTGCATACGTAGCCTTTTCTTCCTTTGTAAAGTCCTTTTCCTCACTCATATTATCGTATCTTTTGCATGTTTGTCCAAATACTCATAAATGGATTTCAAATCGTAAAGTATGATTTTTCTATCTGGCTGAGTATACCTTATACGCCCCTCATTTCGATAATTTTGCATCGTGGTTTTGCTTTTGACATTAAGCTTCTGCATAGCAATTTCTTCAGTCACCCAGCGGTCTTCCTTGACAGCTTGTTTCTGTGCGTAGCGAGCTAAAACTTCATCAACAAGCTTATACAAAGCTTCATCTTGTAGGCAAATCACTTGCATAGTTATAAAAGTAAATTTCCATCTTTAATCTTCCAAAACAAGTAGAAGTAAGAAATCCAAAATCAATTTTTACATTCTCATAGGTTCGCAAGGCGGAATCAAAATTAGCAGACCTTAGGTAAAACAGCTATAAGTATGCTTTTCAGAAAACCAATATCCTCCTCAATATAAATCAAAAAATGACTATCGATTTATACAAAATACTATATATTTGTTAATATAGATCATCTCAAATATTGGAGAACTTGTGAATGGAAAGTACTACTAAATCTATTGCCTTTATAACCGACCATGAAACAAAGGTCGATTTGCTTAACAATGAAGCCATTGCTAAGACAATTATTAGCCTAATAGAACAGAATAAAAAAAATCCCATTACAATAGGTGTCCATGGGGATTGGGGAGCAGGAAAGTCCAGCATTCTCGAAATGATTGAATCTGGTATGCCTTCAAACGATGATGTTCTATGTTTAAAATTTAATGGCTGGCAGTTTCAGGGGTTTGAGGATGCGAAGATAGCTGTTATTGAAGCTATTGTTACAGAACTCATTGAGAAGAGATCGCTCTATACTAAAGCTGCCGAGGAGGTAAAAGAGATTTTAAAGCGCATAGACTGGTTGAAAGTGGCAAAGAAAGCCGGAGGTCTAGCATTTACGGCGTTCACGGGGATTCCATCTTTTGATACAATAGAAAGCGTCATTAATGTAGCCAAAAGTACTTTAGGCGGTATTACCGGTGCAGATGCCATTGAGAAAGCTGGCGAGGTAAGCTCAGCCCTTTCAGGATTACTTAAGGAAAAGGGAGAAAGTCAAAATGTCCCTAAGGAAATACAGGAGTTTAGAAAAGCCTTCAAAAAGCTATTGGAAAAATCAAAAATATCCCGGCTTATTGTCCTTATCGATGATTTGGATAGATGTCTACCAGAAACTGCTATCGAGACTCTTGAAGCAATTCGGCTTTTCATTTTCCTTCCTAGTACCGTTTTTATTATAGGTGCGGACGAAGCAATGATTGAGTATTCTGTACGCAAACATTTTCCTGATCTACCTGAATCAAGTACTTCTCAAAGCTATGCACGAAATTATCTTGAAAAGTTAATACAAGTCCCATTGAGAATTCCTTCTTTGGGTGATACTGAAACAAAAATATACGTGACATTGCTTTTGTTAGGCGGTGCCATTGATAATGAATCACAGGAATATACACAGCTGCTTGATTTGGGGCGTAAGGCTCTTCAAACACCTTGGGAGGGAAAAGGGATAGAACATGATGATATAAAGAAAATTCTCAAGGAAAGATTTGAATCCGTTCAAGGATTACTTTTATTATCTGATCAGATATCCCCTATCCTGTCAGCTGGAACCAAAGGCAACCCTAGGCAAATCAAACGATTTTTAAATGCGCTTAGCCTAAGACTCAGCTTGTCTAAAGAAAGGGGATTTCATGATTCTATAAATGAAAGCACTCTTGCTAAGCTTATGCTTGCAGAACTGTACCTGCCGTCATCTGTTTTTGAGCACATAGTAAATTCTGTAGCAAGTTCGTCTGATGGTACCTGTGCTGAATTGAATAAAATAGAGCAACTAGAAAGTGAAGCTGGGAAAGTTGTTACTACCTCAAAAGCTACAGTAAAAGAAGTTCAAGAGGTCGAAGAAATTAATCCGATTTTGGAAGACTGGAAAATACGTAGCGATGTAATGAGATGGGCAAGAATTGAACCTCAAATTGGAGGAAAATCACTTAAACCGTATTTATTTGTTATCAAAGATCGTAAGAATTATCTCTCGACTTCTACTCCGCTGTCACCCAAGCTGATTGGACTTTTGCAGAAGCTTCTTGGAGGAGAGGCAACTGCCCGCCAAGCTTCAGGGTCCCTTTCATCCCTTTCAGCAGGAGAGATCGAAAGCTTATTTAAGGAATTGCGGTCAAAAATTTTAGGAAGCGATTCATTTGCTACAAAACCTACAGCAATATTGGGTTTGGCTGAGTTGATTAAAAAACAACCTGCACTACAATCTAGATATGTGGAATTGCTAGAAGAATTGCCAGTATTGAAATTGGGTCCATGGGCTGCAGCCGGACATGATGCGCTTATAACAGATGACAAAGTCAGGGATAGATTTAACAAGTTAGTGGTTCACTGGTTGGGCCAAGCGAAAAATGAGGCGTTCAAAGCGGCCCTTTCTTCTTTAGCCAAAAAGTGAAAACCCATGGGAACATCAACATCATTTGCAGGAGGTAAAAATAGTAATCCACTAATACCGGATTGGTTGGATTCGGGAGGTGGTGACGATAATCAGCAATCGGGCAACTCTGAACCCTCTACAGGATCTGAAAATGGGTCAGGAGAGATTACTGATCAGCCTGCTACAACGAACCGCTATACCACGGCAAGGAAAAGCTTTAATGCTTTTACTCGATCCGGAGGACAGGATAGAGCAAAACTAGGTCGGGCTGTATCATCATATGTTTCTAGGGCATCCGGCGGCTCAAGACGGGCAGCGCAAAGGATGAAAGCAGAGAGAACCGCAATATCTAACTTTGCGGGAATATTGGCAGATGCAAGCCGAAATGGGATCAATGAAGTTGTCAGGAGGCTTAACCTCAATCATCTTACTAATCGTCCTACTATTGAAATTTATGCTGCGTTGGTAGATGTAATTTGTCCTCCTGGAGGTGATTTAGATGGTTCGTTTAGCAGGGACGCTTATATTGAAGCCATCGTTCAAGTTGCTGAGCTAGGTATTACTGATCTTGATACTCCGTCCAAAGACACAATTCTTGTCATCATTGAAAAGTTCATTTCCAATTCAATAAGAGACAGGATTCTTAATGCGATAGCTACTAATGTTGTTTCATTGCCAGATAGCATCCAGACCGTGCAGGGGATATTATCCCAGTTGTTGGATTTCGTATCAGGCGCTGTATCGGATGCGATGACAGAAATAGGACCAACATTATCAGTTGATGCCGTACAATCTAGTATTGGGACTGTCATGGAAAGATCATTTCAAATACTTCAATCACTTTCAGAAGACGCAAGCAATGAGTAAATATACTATCATCGGCACTTTAGGTCCCACAGATACTTTTGCATCCTCATACTCACCCACGACTGGTGAAAGTGTATTTCCAATTTCTCTATCTGAAACAGAGACCACTTGGGAATTTGGGGTCAGCAGAGCTTTAGATGATCTGCTAAAACTGGGGATCGTTCCAAGTATGGTTGGGCTTGAGCTCTTAAATCTCGCGATCCTTGTTCAGATTGCGGACAGCCGCATTAATAGGGTACAAACTTCGCAGGATGCTTGGAGGCGGGAAATAAAAATAGTGCTGCCAGTAGTAAATTTGCAACTGTGGCATGATGCGAAAGATATATTTCAAGATACCTTGAATTTTCTGACCGGCGATCTTTGGCAAATTGACTTTAGAGCGCACTCAAAACAGTATGTCTTTAAATCGCCCGAACAATCGTCAAGCCCCTTTCCCGTATTTGATCAACTGAGTCTTTATTCAGGTGGGCTTGATAGTACCATTGGTGCTATTGATTTACTTGAAACGGGACACTCTCCACTTTTTATCAGTTATGCCGGGGAGGGAGCTGTAAGTAGCCCACAACAGGATGTTTTTGATGCAATTTCCGAACAATATAAATCTTCCCAGGCGTGTCACAGACTTCGTTTTGCTGCTATCAGATTTTCAAATCTTCCGGGAATAGGAAAGGAAAACACCACACGAGGAAGATCATTCCTTTTCTTTGCACTGGCGACATTTGCAGGTTCAGGTTTTAGTAGCAGGTTTAAGCTAAACATTCCTGAAAATGGCTTGATTGCTTTGAATGTCCCTTTAGATTCAACACGGCTTGGTTCTTTAAGCACAAGAACAACCCATCCTTATTACATTGAGAAGTGGAATTCTATAATTGCAGCGTTAGGTATTGCAGGTGATATTTCGAATCCTTATTGGAATAAGACCAAAGGAGAAATGGCGGCAGAATGTAAAAACCCATCATTTCTTACAAGTATAATTGCAGAGACAGTATCTTGTGCTTCTCCATCTTCTGGTCGATATACAAGTAATGATAAGAGTCATTGCGGACACTGTGTACCGTGCATAATTCGCCAAGCAGCAATTAATCATGCATATGGAGTTGGAAACGACCCCACGGGTTACAGAAATATTGATCTGTATACTCATCAATTGGATTCTACCAAGGCCGAGGGAATTCAAATTAGGGCTTTCCAGTTTGCCATTGAGCGTTTAAATGCAAACCCCAATTTGGCCAAACTATTCATTTATAAGCAAGGTCCTTTAAGTGGGCAAGGAAATAGAATTGATGAGCTAGCAAGTGTGTATCTTCGCGGTATGAAAGAAGTTGGTTCGCTTTTGACAAACGTCCAAACCTATTCATCCAGATATTGAAAGAATTCTTATGAGTTTGCTAGTTGATTTCCATTGCCACCTTGATCTGTTTAAAGATTTTGAAAGTATCGTCCAACAGTGTGAGCAAAGCAGGATTTATACTTTGGCTGTAACGACTACTCCGCGGGCTTGGGAAAGGAATAAGGCAATCACAAAGAATACAAAGTATGTTCGAGCCGCATTAGGTTTCCATCCTCAATTGGTAGCACAGTTCAAACATGAATTGCCGTTGTTTTTTGAGTTGATTGATGAAACAAGATATATTGGTGAAATAGGTATTGATGGATCAAAAGAATATAGGAATAGTATCGTAGACCAAACTGAGGTGTTTAATGCAATATTAAAGCGTTGTGCAAAGAGCGAAAATAAAATACTCAGTATTCACTCAAGAGGTGCAGAGAATGAAGTGTTTAAGGCTCTTAAAAATAATGTTGGCGCAGGGAAACCTATCCTACATTGGTTTACTGGAAGCGTAAAACAATTAGATGAAGCAATTGAGTTAGGATGTTGGTTTAGTGTTGGACCAGCGATGCTAGCTACTCAAAAAGGTAAGATGCTTGTAGAGAGAATGCCGCTTAACAAGTTACTTACTGAAACAGATGCTCCTTTTGCAAAATATGACGCTGTAGGCTTGACTCCTTTAAATGCACCGATTGCAATAAGCCTGCTGGCAGATATTTGGAATAAAGATTCTGATGCTTCGAAGCAACGGGTTTTTTCAAACCTACAAACGCTTCTTAGTTAGCATGAGGAAGCATCCTGCTCACTCAAATAATCAAAAGTAACAGCAATTGCAGCGAATATTGAGTATGATGGGGCAAACGTAAATCAAGATTTCCAATACTTCATTTAGAAGAAATAGCTATCTATTTACGTGAGATAACTTCACTACGCATAAAGATTATCCTACAACAAGAGCATTTGCGTCATCTAAAACATCTGTTTCGAAGCTATCAAGATAAATCTGTGTTGTCTTTTCGCTATCATGTCCTAAGCCTTCGGATATCACCGCCGTTGGTACGCCTTTTCTTTTAGCACTAGTAGCCCAGGAGTGACGTGCCCAACCACTTGACGGCAACTCAGGCATCTCATTTTCATCAGCCATTATTCGTAGAGTTCGATTATAAAGCCTTATTGCCGTCTTTATATCCTTATAGATATCTTCCGGTGACTTGCGCTTTATGATAGGAAAAATATAGTCCTCTGACGATTTACCAATAATATACCTATCAAAGATTTCCTGTAATTGTGGAACGATCTTGATGTCGAGCTGCTGAGTATATCCAGTTTTTTGTCTTTCATACTTGAGGCGCCCATTCTTGATATACTGAACTTTTAAATGGGCGAGATCGACAAACGAAATCCCCCTCAAATAGAAAGAGGCCAAGAAATAATCCTTTGCCCTAGTCTTTCTAAGGCCGTCTTGGGTATCGGCATCTTTGAATTTCTTAATAGATGTTTCTTCCAACGCCCGCTTTTTCGTCTTGAGTTTGGTTATTTTAAAGTGCTTAAACGGATAGGCAGATACTTTCGCAAACCCAGCGATAATAGCTTTATTATAAACAGATCGGAGAGTACGCGCGTATGTGCCAAACCCATTCACGCTCTTACCACCATCCTTAAAATAAAATGCGCGATACTTTTCTAACCATTCCACTGTAATGTGCGCAAAAGGGAGGTCAGTATCTTTTGTGAACTTTTTGAGACTTGCAAGCATATCACCATAGACTCGAGCATTACCAATTTTTCCGTTCTCTTTCATAGTGACGACAAGGCTAGTGGTGTATGCGAAAACGTAATTTACCTGTTCGTCAGCAATAATTCGTTTCCTAATTTGTTTGAGTGGTAACTTATCTAACTGACCGGCTTCTTCTAATGCGGTTACTTTATCGGTTATTTCCTTTCGGCGATTATCGAGTATGTTATTGATACGTGTGATATTTCCGGCGATGGCCGAAGATTTTCTAATTTTACGCCACTTGGCATCCCAATCTTTTTCAGGAACTGAATAATCCGTAGCGATACTTGTCATCTTTCTATTGACGATAACCTGAACAACGATTGTATATGTGCCGTCAGCGTTCTTTACCCGTTTGTCCAGCGTAAGTGATACAGAAAAGGCCATGGATACTCAGTTTTGATTTCACAAACTATTCACAAACAAATTTAGGTTTTATCTGTATCAATATGAAATAATAAAATAAAAAAGTGAGTGTTTATGAGGGTTTCAAGTACACATGAAAACATATAAAACCGATGTCTCCTGCTTTGGGAGCAGGGGGTCCCAAGTTCGAATCTTGGTACCCCGACAGAAGCCCTCACATTTGTGAGGGCTTTTTTATTTGATGTCATTCTACGTCTACATATTAGAATCAACCACCACAGGTAGGCTGTACATAGGGCAAACAAGTGACCTGTCAGACAGATTGGTCCGTCATAACTCCGGACGGAATAAATACACTGCCGGCAAGGGGCCATGGTTACTTTTATTTTCGAAACTGATGCCTGGCAGGACAGAAGCATATCAGCTGGAGCAGCAGCTCAAATCCTGGAAGAATCCATCCAAAGTGCGTGCATGGATCCAGTTGCAGTCTGGTTAGCGCATCCCGACCTTGGTCGGGAGGGTCCCAAGTTCGAATCTTGGTACCCCGACAGAAGCCCTCACATTTGTGAGGGCTTTTTTATTTGATGTCATTCTACGTCTACATA
>CAZIBY010000007.1:72227-288645 GCA_964537475.1 uncultured Chitinophagaceae bacterium
GAAGCCCTCACATTTGTGAGGGCTTTTTTATTTGATGTCATTCTACGTCTACATACTAGAATCAGCCACCACAGGTAGGCTGTACGTAGGGCAAACAAGTGACCTGTCAGACAGATTGGTCCGTCATAACTCCCCTCACATTTAGGTGAGGTTTTTTTACTTGATGTGTTTTATTACTTGGAAATAGGAAAAAAATCGGGGCCCCCGCCAAAGACAAACGAGGACCCCTTCCTTTAACCCTGAAACTTCGCTACCGGTATAGCCGGTAGGTATACTCAGGCGGCAGCAGGCTGCTGCGCCGCCATATTATCATAAAATGTGACCAGTCCGGTCTCTGTGTCGTAGTATGCGGCTACGATACCTACCTCTCCACTGCGTATCATATCTGATAGCAGGCTGCTATTGTGCATGATCTCGGTCACAGAGTTTTTTATGTTTTGTATTGTCACCGCCTTCTCAAATTCGGCTTTGCTGCCGTCTGCCATCGCCTGCATGGTATAGACAGCGGGGCGGATCTTGGCCGTCACATAGCCTATGTTATCATGCTTCACATTGTGGATAGCGCTGGCCACTGCACCACAGTTGGAGTGACCCATGATCACGATCAGCTTGCTGCCTATTTTGCCGCAGGCCAGCTCCAGGCTGCCTATCACTTCTGGTGATACGATATTGCCGGCTATGCGCGTGGACAGGATATCTCCCAGGCCTGAGTCAAATACCAACTCCGGCGAGGTGCGGGAGTCTATACATCCGAGCACCACGGCCATAGGGTGCTGCTGGTAGGCCGTAGCATCTATCTGCTGGTGAAAGTATCTCGTATTGACACTCTTGCCGGTCACAAATCTTTCGTTGCCGGAGCGGAGGATGTCGACCACCTCTGCCGGAGAGAGCTGTGCCTGGGTTTCTTTATCTACCACGTTTACAAACTGCACATGGTCTGAGGCTATGTACTGATTCTTCAGGCCGATCATATTGAGTGTGATATTCCTTTCCGGTGCCAATACATTTTTGAAGTCGCGCAGTAGCTCCTGCACATCATGGTCTATGTATTCTGTGCCACTGGCATCTATCACTACTTTACTATCTGATGGGATATTCCATAGGGTATCCTTTATAGATGCCTTATTGAGGAAGGATACCTGGCTGGATAGCTCTATATGGATCGTTTCATTTACATGCTTCACAGTTTCTACGGTGAATGGATTTTTGTAGTTGCTGCGCAGGATAAAGAACACGCTCACAAACATACCAATGATGATACCGGTGAGTAGGTCTGTAAACACGATAGCGACCACCGTGACCACAAAAGGGATGAACTGATTCCAGCCTTTGTCCAGCATCTCACGGTAGACAGCGGGGCGTGTGAGCCTGTAGCCGGTCATGATGAGTACTGCGGCCAGTGATGCGAGCGGTATCACATTGAGAAAAGGTGTCAGCACCAGGATACTGAGTAGTAGCAGCGCGCCATGGAGTATCGTAGAGGCTTTGGTCCGTGCACCTGCGTATACATTCACCGAGCCGCGCACTACCTCTGAGGTGATAGGCAGGCCACCGAGGAAGCCAACAACGATATTGCCGATACCTTGTGCTATAAGTTCTTTATTGGGTGGCGATTGGCGCTTCTGTTCGTCCAGGTTGTCCACCGCCTGTACATTGAGCAGGGCCTCTACTGATGCCACTATGGCCAGGATCAGACCTGAGAGCCATACCTGTGGCATGAGAAAGGCAGACAACACAGGAAAATGCAGGCTTTCGCGCAGATTGCCTAGCGATACTTTGGGTAGTGTGACGAGGTGGCTCGGCAGTACCGCCATAGATGGATTGAAGGTCTGGAATGCATAGTTTAAGCCAATGCCGATGAACACAACTGCAAGGGATGCCGGAAAGAATTTTAATTTTTTCAGAGGTGTCTTATCCCAATAGATCAGTACCAGCATAGATACGGCACTGATGATAATAGAGCCGAGTGAGAAATACTTTGTGATAAGCAGGATGTCGGAGAATGTATTTTCACCATCAGCCTGCAGGAAGCTAAAGTCACCCTCTGCATCGCGGTCAAAACCTACTGCATGCGGGATCTGCTTCATGATAAGGATAATGCCAATGGCGGCCAGCAGGCCTTTGATAATATTAGAAGGAATGTAGCTGGCTATGAAGCCGGAGCGCAACAGGCCAAAGCCCAGCTGGAAAACTCCTGCTGCCACTACCACCGCCAGAAATACATCAAAATTGCCACCTATGGCAGCCATTGACGCTACTACTACAGGTATGAGACCCGCAGCCGGTCCGCTGACGCTGGTGTGTGAGCCACTGATCAGGCCGACCACTATACCGCCTACGATGCCTGTCATAAGACCGGCGATCAAAGGCGCGCCGGACGCCAGTGCGATACCCAGGCAGAGCGGTAGCGCTACGATGAATACGACAATAGCCGAAGGAATATCATTCTTTATTTTAGAGAACATATGATTGATTTAATGAGGGTAAAGGAAAATGAAGTGCACAAGATGCACGGGTAGCCTGGCATAGCTATGGTGCTATGTACATCCGGTCAGATGCAGCTAAGAGAAATTATGCCTTTACCTCGGGAGGCTGGGAGATGGAGTCCAGATATGGATCATCTATAGAGAGGCAGTGCGTAGATACACTGCTGAATAAGGTCTGATAGATATCAGATGAAAACGTGAACTCGGTATGCGTAAGGTGAAATTGGTCAGCAGATTCTTTGCCGTACTCCTTGCCATCTGTGCTATCATCGTCTGAGGAGGAGTCATCCTTATCGGTGTCATTCATGCTGTACATGCTCTTGGCAGCCTTGGATACAGAGGTATCCTTGACCACGGTACCTACGAGTACCACGAAGAGCATTAATATAGCTATGACTTTTTTCACTTTTGTAAAGATAAAGAAATACAGCCCATTAACTTTCAATAAATGTTAATGAGCCGGATTTAATATGTGTGTTAGTCCTTATTGACAACGGCAATGCCGAGTTCAACGAGTTGCTTCGGATCTACTACTGCCGGAGCGTCCATCATCAGGTCCTTGCCATTAGATGCCTTAGGGAATGCCATGGAGTCGCGGATCGTTTCGCCACCTGTCATGAGCATGACCCAGCGGTCCAGGCCAAAGGCACAACCACCGTGAGGCGGCGCACCATACTTGAATGCATTCAGCATGAAGCCAAACTTGTGATCGATCTCTTCTTCTGAGAGGCCTAGCTTTGCAAAGACCCTGTTCTGCAGGTCGCGCTGATGGATACGGATAGAGCCGGATAGGATCTCATTGCCATTCATCACCATGTCATATGTCTGTGCACGTACACGCAGCGGATCACTATCGAAGTACTGCAGATCCTCCGGATGCGGCGAGCAGAATGGATGGTGTACGAAGTTGATCTCGCCACTCTCTTCATCCTTCTCAAACAGCGGGAAGTCTACTACCCAGAATACGCTCCATGAGCCCGGTGTGATCCAGTTCTGGCGCTTGGCCAGCTCGAGGCGCAGGTCTCCGAGAGATTTACGCACCTTAGATATTTTCTCAGCAGCGATGAGGATCATGTCACCCTTCTCAGCGCCACATGCCTTGCCTATTTCTCGCAGTTGTTCTTCAGTGTAGAATTTATCTACTGAAGATTTTACCGTACCGTCTTCATTGAATCGGACATTGACCAAACCGCTCAGGCCGCGGTGTGATGCCTTGACGAAGTCTGTGATCTCATCGAGTTGTTTGCGGGTATAGTTGGCACAGCCCTTTGCATTCAGCGCAGCTACGAGGCCGCCTGATGTGATAGTATTATTGAATACTGCAAATTCCGACTGAGGCAGGTTGCCATTCAGCTCTATGATCTTGCAGTCAAAGCGAAGGTCCGGCTTGTCAGAGCCGTAGAGGCGCATAGCATCAGCAAAGGTGAGGCGCAGGAAGTCCGGCAGCTCTACGCCATTCGTCTTGCGGAAGACATGCTTTACCATACCTTCAAAGTTTTCAAACACGTCATTCTGCTCTACGAAGCTCATCTCGCAGTCGAGCTGTGTGAACTCCGGCTGGCGGTCACCACGGAAGTCCTCATCGCGATAGCACTTCACCACCTGGTAGTAGCGGTCCATGCCAGCCACCATCAGGAGCTGCTTGAGTATCTGCGGCGACTGCGGCAGTGCGTAGAAGGAACCATTGTGCAGACGTGATGGCACGAGGAAGTCACGCGCACCCTCCGGTGTAGACTTGATCAGGTTGGGAGTTTCCACCTCTATGAAGCCTTTGTTATCCAGGTATTCGCGCATGGCGCGGATCATGGTGGCACGCGTCACCAGTACATCCTTCAGGTGTGGGCGGCGGATATCGAGGTAGCGGTATTTCATGCGCAGCTCCTCGCTGCCGTCGCTTTCATTTTCTATGGTGAAAGGCGGTGTCTCAGCTTCGTTCAGTATAGTGAGCGTATCGGCATAGATCTCTATCTCGCCCGTAGGTATGTTGGTATTCTTTGAGGTGCGCTCTACCACTTTGCCGGTGGCTTGTATCACAAACTCACGGCCCAGCTTGCGCGCCATATCACAGAGCGCAGCATTGCTATCAGCATTGAGGGACAACTGAGTGATACCATAGCGGTCACGCAGATCTATGAATACTAGGTGACCGAAATCACGCACCGTCTGTACC
Source organism: uncultured Chitinophagaceae bacterium (assembly GCA_964537475.1). Lineage (GTDB taxonomy): Bacteria > Bacteroidota > Bacteroidia > Chitinophagales > LD1 > UBA1941. The sequence goes on from CAZIBY010000007.1 coordinate 76,884, forward strand.
CATCCCGCCAGGGTCACTGTCTCATTCACATTGCTGAGGCGTAGCTCTCCGCAAGTCTTTGTCCTGTACATAGTATTTTATCCGTTTAGAGTGGGCGAAAGTAACTGAAAATAAGGTAATGTGCCAATGAGATATATCTCACCGGTGCGACTGATCAGAGGCATGTCAGACTGCGACTACGCGTCTCTCTCTTTGCGGCCCTTAAACTTCCTCGCTATCCAGGCACCTATAGCGCCGATACCCACTATGATAGGTTTGATCAGCTTTAGCAGCACGATACCTATCTTGGCCAGCAGTCCCGTCTTGGCCAGGATGCCACCTGCTATGAGACCCGCTATGCCATAGGCCGCTACTTTGTCTATACTACTATTAAACTCCTCATAGGTATACCCCTTATTGAAATTAGTAGCCTGTAGGACGGTCGAATTGTGTCCCTTGATCTCAGCCAGTTGGTCTATACCACCGATGGCATTGAGCACCAGTACCCCCTTGCGACCCAGTATGCGGATATTATAGTTCAGGGTTTCTATCGAATCATCGCCGAAGCGAAGACGCTTAGCCCAATAGAGCTTATGTGATGCCGGATCGTAGTATGGCTGCTCTGCCCAGCCTAAGAGCTCAAGGGATTGGCTGCCCGCTTTGATGCGCTCAGGATTAGACTCCTTGATCTGCTCCTGCATCTGCTTCAGCAGTTCATCATATTTGATATCCTTGGCATCGTCGTCTTTCACGTGGCCGTCTTCATCGTAGGTGATATTGATAGCCCAGCAGCCGGGAAGGTAAGGACTCGTATTTTCCGGTACGAGCATGCCCAGGGACTCAGATGGAGGATTGCCCCACAAGTCGTGTAACACAAATGCAGTTTGCCTGCCATCGAGGTATTTGAAGCCCTGAGGTATATCAAGTGTGGCTACAAAGCCCAGATCTACTTTACCTGTTTTCTGATACTTCAAGGTATCCATGGATGCGAGCAACTCGTCCAGGTCTGTAGAGTCGTTTAACTCTATTTGTACAGGTTTAGGGGTTTTACCGTCTTTATTTGGGACAGGCGTTTTGCTGTAGCCTATCACGGAAGTGCAGAGGATTAAAATGGATAAGAAGAATGTTCTCATAGCTATTTAGAATGGGTGAGCCGGCAAAATAGTAAAATTCACAAATAGATAATGCAGGAGCGTAAAGGCGCAATAGAACTTGATTATATTTAAATATCTAAAACAACCACATGAGCCAAGCCGCTAAACAGCCCGTAGACTACCTCTCTCCTGATATACCGCCATCGCTGCCGTGGGTCACGGCACCACTGGTGCGGGCTACCAATGAGACGCTGAAAGGCTATGGCGCGTTGGTAGCGGAGTATGAAAACTATCCGATAGAGATCGTGCAGTGGCCGAAGCCCGAGGGGCGCCCGGTAGATGCCGGTACAGGTGATCAGGCTGGTGCCAAGAAGGGCATCTTTGAGTTCTGGCGAGAGGGGGACTACTTCTACGGCCGCAACAAAGCGGTGAAGGACGAGTACCTGCTCGGCTGGGCAGTCAACCCCGGCGAGGCCAGCCGCACCATCATCCGCGAGAGGCCCGCACAGCGCATCCTGCTCTGGCATGCCAACTATCACCCTGATGGCGGGCAGCTCTTCTACCCGCTGGATGGTACGCCCTTCGTGACACCACTGGCACTGCCGGGTGATGATGTGACACCACAGAAGTTTGTCAACTTCTACTTTGACGGGACTATGGGCCTGTATATACATCCGGGTGTGTGGCACGAGGGTATCTTCCCATTAGACCCTACGGCCCGTTTCTATGATGCGCAGGGGAGTGTTCACGCCCGGGTGAGTGTCAACTTTCCGCAGGAGTTTGGGGTCTTTCTGGAGACTGAGCTGAGAGAGCCTTAGTTGTTTTTCGACTGAGAGAGGAGTATCGGCAAAATGGAGTCCTTATGGTTCCAGGGGATATAGTGCCCCCCGGTTTTAAATCGTTTTACGGTGATAATGGCATGGGGCATAGCGTTTTTCAAATATTGAACATTTGCTATGTCTACGATGTGATCGTCCTCCGCATGGAGTAAATAGACCGGGCAATGGATGCGACCCAGGTGGTCCGGATAGTGGTACATTTCGGTCTTGTACCACCACTCCTCCTCTGTACTGGGCCGCAAGGCACCCGGCATCAGGTAGCGGGTGACGGGGCCGGTAAAGAAGCCGCGCCACCGCTCGGCGGGCTCGGTCAGCGTGTCCATGGCACCGGCCAGCAAGACTAATCCATCCACACTATCTGGCCGCTCGGCGGCTACGAGCGGGGCGAGTGTACCGCCCAGCGAATGCCCGACCAGATACAATGGCCTGCCATGACGAATGCTATCTATAAAACCTGCTACGATCTGCGCCTGAACGGGCAGATGAACGCCATAGCCAAAATCACTATAACCGAAGCCGGGCCGGTCTATGGCGATGAGGTGATAGTGGGAGAGAAGGGAGGTGTCCATCAGATAGCCGCGGAAAGCATACCAGGAGCCGGGGCTGCCATGAATGAAGATCATGGCAGGCAACGTATCACTGCCTGTAGATACATAGTGCAGGTGGTGACCGGCGATCATTGCGGTATGTGTCTGCAGCGAAAGGCCTTTGTGCTTAAACTCTCTGATGGCGGCCTGGTCACTGACACGCATGCTCAGCAGGAGGTAGGGCAGCAGGAGGACTGCCAGAAAGATGAGCAGGATGATATAGCGCTTCTTCACAAGGCCAAGATACTACTTAAATGCCTTTGCGAGCTGGCGATGGCGGTGGCGGAAGATGGCACGGTAGATGGGAAGGAACATATGGCCTATCAGCGGCAAGCGTGGTGAGAAATGAACTTCATCTTTTACGATCACACCTCCCTCTGTATCTGTGAGTGAGCGGGTGTGTTTCCAGTATCGGTGCGTGAGGGTGGTGGAGTTTTCGTAAAAGGCTTCGTTGTCTTCTATTTTATCAAAAGCCAATGCATGCAGGTCTATGGGCAGGATGCCAAAGAGTAATATCACGCTACGAAACAAGACCGTACCCATCGGCACAGTCTGCCCGGCGAGGCTGGCGCGATCTGCGGGGTAGGTCATACGGACGAAGGGTAGCAGTTCGTCATTCACATGCTGCATCTGAGTGACGTGGCGCCAGAGAGTGGCGCGGTCTGAGTGGATGAGGCTCTCAACGGTGCAAGTGAAGTCGGACATACTACTAAAGTCGGCTATACGTTTCAGTTGTCAAAGTGCTTTCTTTGAGAAACGTAATGTAAACCTGTATGGATAAACTGATCCGATATGCGAAGGTGCTGGCGCTGCTGTCGTTTCTGATAGGGAGTGCTATCATGCTGGCGTATGTTTTCATCCCTTACACCCGGGAAATCATGTTTGTTGGAATGGTTTTTACATGTGGTGCTTTCATGCTCAATGTATTAATGGTTTTGACGCTTCTTGTTTCATTGATATGGTACGAAAGTTTCTGGAGGGAAGTGCTTAAGACTATCGGTCTCCTGCTGGTAAATCTCCCGGTGGCCATGTTGTATATCTGTTTTGTGGGTTGCCTGATGAATATTGTTCGAGTCAGGTTGATAAATGACAGAGGAGTTGCGATCACAGATTTAAAAATAGAAGGCTGTGAAGCAAAAAAAATAGCACGGCTGGAACCGGGCGAGTCTGTGACGGAGTGGATAGATATAAAGGGAGATTGCGATATCCATTTGAGATATGAACTAAATGGAGTGCCTCAATATGATATTGTAGAATCCTATTTATGCGGTGGCAACGGTAAAGCCAAGAGATATCATATAGATGGTAAATATCATGATGAGGAATAAGAAAGCCCGCGGATCAGCGGGCTTTCTTATTAGTTCATATTGACTTTAGCCTTCGCTTTGTCCTCAGGTGCTTTGGCTAGTGCCTCGAGGTCTATCCCGTTTTTCACACGGGTGGGCATGAGTGCATTTTCCAGCACTTCATCCATCGTTTTTACGAAGTGGAACTTGAGGCCCTTGATGTAGGACTTCTCTATCTCGTCTACATGCTTGCGGTTGTTCTCACCGATGATGATGTCTTTGATGCCGGCACGCTTGGCGGCAAGGATCTTTTCTTTGATACCACCTACGGGCATTACTTTGCCGCGCAGCGTGATCTCACCTGTCATGGCGAGGAATGGCTTGACACGACGCTGGGTGAAGAGCGAAGCGAGCGCGCTGAGTATGGTGATGCCTGCGCTAGGACCATCCTTTGGCACGGCTCCCTCAGGGAAGTGCAGGTGCACATTTACCTTGCTGAAAAGGTCGGGATCTATGCCGTATTTTTGAGCGTTTGCTTTCAGGAAGGTCATAGCCGTGGTGGCTGATTCCTTCATTACATCACCCAGATTGCCGGTGAGTGTCAGGCCGCCAGAGCCTTTGCTCATCGTAGCCTCTATGAAGAGGATGTCGCCACCTACCGGGGTCCAGGCCAAGCCTACAGCCACGCCGGGGATATTCTCCTCGGTATAGATGCTCTTGTCAAATTTCTCAGGTCCGAGTATTTCTTTGACTTCTTCTATCGAGATATTGCGGTCATAGGCATCTTCTATGGCGATGTGCTTGGCCACGCGGCGCATGACAGCTGCTATGACGCGGTCGAGTTCGCGTACACCACTTTCCTTGGTGTATTCCTCTATGATCACCTCCAGCACTTTGTCAGAGAGGGTCACATCCTTTGCCTTCAGGCCGTGATTGGCCAGCTGGCGCGGTACGAGATGCTTCTTGGCTATCTGCACTTTCTCCTCTATAGAGTAGCCCTCCAGCGGTATGATCTCCATACGGTCACGGAGCGCGGGCTGGATGGTATTGAGGGAGTTTGCGGTAGCGATGAAAAGTACTTTGGACAGATCATACTCCAGCTCCAGATAGTTGTCATAGAAGCTAGAGTTTTGCTCCGGGTCCAGTACCTCCAGCAGGGCAGAGGATGGATCACCTTTGTAGTCAGCACCGATCTTGTCTATCTCATCGAGGATGGTGACAGGATTGCTGGAGCCGGCTTTCTTCAGCGACTGTACTACGCGGCCCGGCATCGCACCTATGTACGTCTTGCGGTGGCCGCGGATCTCGGCCTCATCATGCAGACCGCCGAGGCTGATGCGCACATATTTCCTGTTCAGCGCCTTGGCTATGGACTGGCCGAGAGAGGTCTTGCCCACGCCCGGAGGACCTACGAGGCAGAGTATCGGCGACTTCATATCGCCTTTCAGTTTCAGCACTGCGAGATACTCTATGATGCGGTCTTTTACTTTGTCTATACCATAGTGGTCCTTATCCAGTATCTGGCGGGCCTTCTTCAGGTCAAAGCTATCAGTAGTATAGATGCCCCACGGCAGGTCCAGCAGCAGCTCTACATAGTTCATCACTACGGAGTACTCGGCAGCGGCGGGGTTCATGCGCTGGAGTTTTTCCAGTTCTTTATCCGTAGCGAGCTTCACATTGTCAGGCAGTTTCAGCTTGGCAGCCTTATCACGCAGGCGCTGGATATCTTTGTCAGGACTATTCATACCCAGCTCCTCCTGTATGGTACGGAGCTGCTGATTGAGAAAATACTCGCGTTGCTGCTTGTCTATATCTGCGCGCACCTTGGTCTGGATCTGGTTTTTCATCTCCAGCAGTTGCAGCTCGGTATTGAGATGCTTGAGCAGGGTGCGTATGCGCTCTTTCATATCAGCTATCTCCAGCAGTGCCTGCTTCTGCGCCGTGTCGATATTGAGATTAGATGAAATGAAGTGCGTGAGCGTGATCGGATTGCTGATATTCTTTAGCATGATGCCCGCTTCAGATGGTATCTGCGGGTTTAGCTTCACGATGTTTGAGGCGAGGTCTTTGATGGTAGATATCTCGGCGTCAAATTCTTTGTCATTTGGCGGCGTCACATCGCGCAGGACCTCTATGCGCACCTTCATGTACGGCTCTGTCACGGTCAGTTCCTTTACCGCAAAGCGGTTGCGGCCCTGTATGATGGCCGTATTAGATCCATCAGGCATCTTGATCATACGGAGGATCTGGGCCACGGTGCCTACTTTGTAGACATCGTCATATTCCGGCTCCTCCACATTTGGGTCAATCTGTCCGACCACGCCGATCAGCTTGTCCTTCTTGTATGCCTCTTTGACAGCCAGGATAGATTTGTCACGGCTGATGGTGATAGGCAGCACCACACCCGGGAAAAGGATGGTATTGCGCAGGGGGAGGAGGGGCAGTTCCTCAGGTATTTCGCCGCCTTTGGCCTGCGGGTCCTCATCATCCGGTAGTATAGGTAGAAACTCCACGTCGTCCTCTCCGAGAGGTCCCGACAGGTATTTGTCATGATATTTTGTCATACAATCTGGTTTGAGGTTCAAATTTTTACGGGAAGCCTTTAAAGTCAATATCTGTGCCAACACGATCCTGTACGATCTGCTCAGGGGCCAAAAATGACTGCAATTAACGTTTTTCCAACGATCTATTACTTCCAAAACAGGGCCCCGGTACGGAGGTTCGCGGCTATATAACGCAAACTAAAGGTACATCGCGCGAAGCACAAGGCCTAACAACAAAAATTTTTACATTTACAGCATTGGCAATACTGCTACAACCAATTGATTGTTTTATAAAATGAAGGACGCATATATATACGACTCGGTGCGCACGCCACGCGGCCGTGGCAAGAAGACCGGCTCCCTGCACGAGGTGAAGCCGATAGATCTGCTGGCTACGCTCTTCCGCGCGATGAAGATCCGCAATAATAACTTTGACACCTCAGAGGTGGATGATGTGGTGCTGGGCTGCGTGACTCCGATAGGTGAGCAGGGCGGTGACCTGCCGAAGTTTGCACACGTGTATGCGGGCTGGGACCCTATCGTAGCAGGTATGCAGATCAACAGGTTCTGCTCCTCAGGCCTGGAGGCGATCAACCTGGCCGCCATGAAAGTGCGCTCCGGCTGGGAGCAGCTGGTAGTGGCAGGCGGCATAGAGTCTATGAGCCGCAATGCGATGGGCAGCGACGGCGGTGCCTGGTACCTGGACCCGATGGTCAATAACCATCTCGGCTTCATACCGCAGGGTGTAAGCGCCGACCTGATCGCTACGGTGGAGGGCTTCACACGCGAGACGGTAGATAACTATGCACTGCGCTCGCACCGGCTGGCGGCACACGCACAAAAGAATGGCTACTTCAAAAAGTCTGTGATACCCGTGACCGACCAGAATGGCCTGCTGATCCTGGATCATGAAGAGACGATCCGCGAGGATGCCAATATGGAGAGCCTGGCCAAGCTATCACCATCATTTGAGATGATGGGAGAGATGGCCTTTGACGCAGTGGCGCAGCTGAAATATACCTCTGTAGAAAAGATCAACCACGTACATACACCAGGCAACTCGTCAGGCATCGTAGACGGTGCGGCCATCACCCTGGTGGGCAACAAAGAAATAGGCGATAAGCTGGGACTGAAGCCACGCGCACGTATCGTATCTGCAGCAGTGACCTCTGCAGAGCCGACCATCATGCTGACCGGTCCATCCTATGCTGCTGAGAAGGCGCTGAAGCTGGCCGGTATGAATAAGAAGGACATCGATATCTATGAGATGAATGAGGCCTTTGCGTCGGCAGTGCTGAAGTTTCAGCGCAGCCTGGATATAGATGACGAGATACTGAATGTGAACGGCGGTGCGATAGCCATGGGCCATCCACTGGGTGCTACGGGCTCTATGCTGCTCGGCACGGTGCTGGACGAACTGGAGCGCAGGAATAAGAATACCGGCCTCATCACCCTCTGCGTAGGCGGTGGCATGGGTGTGGCTACGATCATAGAGCGCGTGTAAGGAAGAACCTCAATAGACGAATAATAAGGATGACAGATAAAATAGCAGGGATCATACAGAGCTCTATAGACGTCAAAACGACGATCCTGAGCGATAAAGAGATGATCGCAAAGATACAGAAGGTAGCAGAGCTCGTAGCAGAGCGATTCAAGGATGGTAGCCGCGTTTACTTTTGCGGTAACGGCGGCAGTGCGGCAGATGCGCAGCACCTGGCGGCAGAGTTTACCGGCAGGTTTTACCATGACCGCGAGCCACTACCGGCAGAGGCGTTTCATGTGAATACTTCCTTCCTCACGGCTGTGGCCAATGACTATAGCTACGACCAGATATACGAGCGGATGGTCAAGGCGCAGGGCCGCAAGGGCGATGTGCTCTTTGGCCTCTCTACCTCGGGCAACTCTAAGAATATCATCCTGGCAGAAGAAGAAGCACGCCGCCGCGGTATGACCGTGGTATCACTGACCGGTGAGACCGGCGGCAAGATGAAAGACTGCAGCGACTACCTGCTCAATGTACCCAGCAAGGATACGCCGCGCATACAGGAGTCTCATATCATGATAGGCCATATCATCTGCCAGCTGGTAGAGGAAATGATGATGTAACAATGGCTGCACCTATCGGCATACCCGCTATCGTACTGGCAGGAGGGCTGGGCACACGCCTGCGCTCTGTGATCAGCGACCTGCCCAAGCCTATGGCACCGGTAAATGGCAAACCTTTCCTGCACTATCTGTTTCTGTACCTGCACCGCCAGGGCGTGACGGATGTAGTACTGTCTGTAGGCTACAAGCATGAGGTGATCCGCGATTACTTTGGCGAAGTGTACGACCGTATCCGTATCCGCTACGCGGTAGAGGAGGAGCAGCTGGGCACCGGCGGGGGGATAGCGCAGGCCATGAGTATGATAGACTCAGATGCCATCGTGCTGAATGGCGATACTTTCTTTGATATCAACCTGGCTACACTCTACAAATTTCACGGGGAGCATGGCGCTGACATATCTCTGGCGCTAAAGCGCATGTATGATTTTGACCGGTATGGTACGGTAGATATCGGCAATCAGGAGCGGGTACTCCAGTTTCAGGAGAAAGAGCACCGCGCAGAGGGCCTGATCAATGGTGGGGTTTATGTATTAAGTAAAGACCTTTTTGCAAAGGCCGCAGAACTGGGCGGTGGTACTCTGCCGCAGAAGTTTTCCTTTGAGAAAGATATACTGGAGAAACACCTGCTGCCGCTGCACTACCACGGCTGCGAGTTTGACAATTACTTTATCGATATCGGTATACCGGAGGATTATAGCAGGGTGCAGGAGGATTTTAGTTAGTTCCCTCAAGTTAATTTGCTTTTCAGCATTTCCCGTACGCTATCATCCCACTCACTTTTCAGAATGCTGAGGATGATGCTGTCGCGGCGGCCACCGTCGGGGTTTGGTACATTCTGACGGAGAATGCCTTCTTCTGTACAGCCTATGGCCTTCATAGCGGCTATGCTGCGGGCATTATTCTTATCCGCGCGAAACTCTACGCGCAGCATGCCTATCTCGTCAAAGGCAAATTGCAACAAGAGGAACTTGCAGTGCCTGTTGAGCCCCGTGCCCTGAAAGTCTTTGCCATACCAGGTGTAGCCTAGCTGCAGGGTTTGATTGCTCAGCTGTATATCGTAGAAGCGGGTAGAGCCGGCGTACTTTTGTGCCTTTTTGTCGAAAACAATAAACGGATATTCTTTCTTATCCGCTTTGCCCGCCAGGGCAATGTCCAGATAGCGCTTCATACCTCCCTCGCCACCGCCGCGCACGAGCGAGAAGCGCCATATCTCTGGTTCCTCCATACCAAAGTGTATAAGGTGCTCCAGGTCCTCCGCGCACAGCGGTCGCAGCAGTACACGGTCATCTTCGAGAATGTAGTCTTTGGTAAAGTCAAAGGCCTGCATAAAGTGATTTTACACAAAGCTAACAGGCTTTATGAAATTGCTACTGGCTATTGCGGTACTCCAGTGGTGGGATACCCGCCTTTTGCTTGAAGAACTTGGTAAAGTGGGCAGTGTCGCTAAAGTCGAGGTCATATGCTATCTGCTTGATGGGTTTCTGCGAGTAGCGCAGCATCCGCTTGGTCTCTATGAAGATGCGCTGATGGATGAACTCCAACGCGCTCATACCGGCAAACTGGCGCGTGACATCGTTGATGGCTTTGGTAGATAGGCTGAGCCGCTGAGCGTACTCGGCTACGCTATGTATATGTCGGTAGTTCTTCTCCACCTCATTGCGGAATTGCAGGTACTGCTGCGCCTCGGCAGAGTGCATAGGCATGAGCGGGATATTCATGGCCTGCATACACTTGTTTACAAAGACCGAGAGAAGGTCGAGGAGTATCTGGTCACGGCTCTGGGACTTCGTCTTATTCTCCTGCTGCATGAGATAGAGCAAGTGGTGCATGTACTCTTTGTCATCCGCATTGAGGTGCAGCACAGGCGGCTCACCACTATCCATATAGCTGAAGAGCTTCATGAGCAGGTTTTTGGTCTCGTCTTTCAGCAGGAAGAACTCCTCGGTGAAAAGCAGTACATGAGCCAGGAAACCCTCGCGACCATCTAGCGCATGGAGCTGGCCGGGCAAGACGAAATGAATAGAGCCGGGAGCGGTATCTATGGTGGAGAAATCAATCGTGTGTTTGCCATTTCCCTCCATGAAAATAAAGATGGACCAATGGCGGTGGCGATGCGCTACATCAGGCACTTCAAAGTTGGCCTCATTGATCGTGATAAAGCTGAACCGTATATCACTCAAAGTAGAAAAGTGATGGACAGGCGCGGTTTTGTGTTGCTGCTTGTCCATCACTTTCTGAGGTGGTTTTAGGATTGATATTTAGTGCGCTACCGTCACCTTCTGGCGGGCTATGAGGCTATTGCCTTTGGTCACATTCACTACATAGCTGCCGGTGGCCAGTGATGATACAGCGATCTGTGCTTTCTGCTCTGCTACAGCTGCTGATGATACTACCCTGCCGCTCATATCTATCAGCTGTATAGCTACATCACTGCTCAGGGACTGTTCTTTGCCGAGGTCTATGGTGAGCTGGTCATGTGCCGGATTAGGATAGATGGCTACATGAGACTGCGCCTGCTCTCTGATACCATTGATGAGATCTGCAGACTCGTAGAACCACAGCTCACGGCCCGCGTTATTGAAATCTGCCGGGATCACTACTTTATTGCCATAAGTAGTAAAGTCAAACACATCTATCAGGCCACAGCTCAGGATATAATCAAATGGATGAGTGGTGGCTGCATCATCAGGCATCACTACCTGTATGCCATCACTGGTGCCATCTGTGATGCACATGACCTGGCGCGTGCTGGCACTATCATATGCCTGATAGATAAACATATCACCCATCACCAATACTGTATTGGGATAAGCTCCGAAGCCGATACCATTCAGCGGCAGGCTGCTGCGGCCAAACTCTGACTGCGCACCTGTGAGCGCATCTACTACATGATAGCCGTTATTCCAGTCATTGGGGAAGAGGATCTTATTGCCGCTATAGCTCAGTGTGCTATTGATGGTGCAGATGCGGTCTGCGTCTGTACCGTTTACTTTAAACAAGGCATAGCTGCTGGTGTCATAAGCAGAAAACCAAAGCGAGCCACCGCATTCGCGGAGATTGTCCGGATAGGCATTGCCCATGGGCAGGCTCAGGACTTTAGTCACCGCACCCATCTCCGTACCGTCAAAGGTATACAGGTCGGGACCAAAGCCTGACTGTGAGCCAATGATGTACAGCTTGCCATTGAATGCTTTGATCTTGCTCGCAAAAGCGAGATTCCAGTGGCAGTTGGCGCTGTCGGTTATAGATTTTACAGCCTTGGTACCCGTGGTGGTGCCATCAGATTTCCAGATGTCGCTATTCACTATAAAGTAGACATTGCCGTTCATTTCGCAGTAGCCGTTTGCAGTGGTATAGCCGGTCAGATTGATAGCGGCGAGGCTACGGGTACCCGAAGTGCTGCCATCTGTGACCATCACGTCAGTCTGTGTACAGAAAACGATCTTGCCATTGGTCACACCAGCATTGTCCTCACCCAGCAGTGTGTTGAAGGGTTGATCCAGGTCTTTTACTTTGATCGTGCCGGCAGTAGTGCCATCACTGGTGTAGAGGTCATAGTCATCCGTAGGTGCGACGTCGCTCTTGGTCTCATTGGCGAGGAAAAAAATCTTATTGCCTACCACGCGCAGGTCTCCTATGCCGGAGCCACCGTTTGGATTGATGTCTTTGACCTTGTGCGTGCCCTGCTGGGTACCGTCAGTGACCCACAGCTCATCATTATACGGCTGGTCGGTAGCTACGAAGTACAGCAGGCCATTGAGCTGTGCAAAGTGCTTCAGGTCACCGGCGCCGTAGTAGTATTTGCTGCTGTCGCTCCAGACATTGTCACAGTAGCCCGCATTGGGGTTGATCTGCACCATGCTAAAGGTACCTGCCTGTGCGGCTGATCCCGTCAGGAGCAGCGCTGCGAAGAGTAATATATTCTTCATGACTTTAAATTTAACGATTTAAAAATAGTTTTCCCTTGGCCGCCCCACTTGTATAAAAAAGCCCTTGTCTTGTACATTTCGGTCGTCACCGGCTGTATAGCAGTCTTTTTTAACCTTTCGGAGCTTCCGATAGCAAAACAAAGGCATCCCTGCCCGGGAAAGTTGTAGATATCTGCCTATCTGTGGTATGATCAGCCTATCATGGCGCGGATACGCTGCAGCAGGGTAGGATGTGAGTAGTGTACAAAGACATAGGCCGGATGCGGCTGCGGATTGCCCAGCTGGTCAGCATACAGTTTTTTCAGGCTGGAGATGAGCGGCGCAGCGCTGTATGTTTCTTTGGCGTAGGCGTCAGCCTCATACTCATTCTTGCGGCTGAATACATTCATGCCGAGACCGATCAGGGTAGATACAGGACTGTATAGCATCGTAAAGGTGAGCAGGGACAGATAAAACCTGTTTTCTTTCACTCCGAGCACCTCTGCCATGAGTGGATTGCCGGCTACCCAGCCGAAGATGAAAAAGATGATGCCCATCTGCACTACACTGATGGCCATAGATTGCAGGATATGTTTCTTCTTGTAATGGCCTACCTCATGCGCGAGCACGGCTGTGATCTCGTCCGTTGTCATTTTTTCTATCAAAGTATCATAGAGCACGATACTCTTGCTGCTGCCCATCCCGCTGAAAAATGCATTGGCCTTGGACGAACGCTTAGAGCCATTCATCACCATGATATTGGTGAGCGGAAAGCTGACCTTCTCTGCGTACCGCTCTATCTGGCTGCGCAGGTCGCCGCTCTCCAGCGGTACCAGCTTATTGAAGACCGGCAGCAGCACAGAAGTGTAGAATGCCGCTATAAAAAGCGTGACAAATGATACCACCGCCCAGCCGGCGATCCAGAAGTAGCCACCCAGCAGACCATAGAGCCAGGCCAGCAGCGCATAGATGGCGCCACCTATTACAGCTAGCAATACGGCAGTCTTGATTTTATCTCCTATGAAGGTGCCTATGGTCATTTTATTGAAGCCGTATTTTTCTTCTATCACAAAGATCTTGTACAGCTCAAATGGCAGGTCTATGATACTATTGGCCAGCATGATGATACCAAAGAATATGAGGCCGTCAATGATCGCATTGTCAGAGATGCTATGGGCGATGCTATCTACCCAGGCGAAGCCCTTGAAATATAAAAAGCCAAGCGTGACCACCAGAGAGATAAATCCGGACACAGATGAGATAAGATTGTTGTCTTTGGCATATGCCCTGGCCCGTTCAAACTTCTCATCATCATAAATATCGCGTAGCTCGGCCGGTACGGGCTGATCCCACGACTTCATATTGAGATAAGAAAGTACGGCTGAAAATATATACTCTGCCAGTATAAAGGCTATGATGATGTAAAGGAGTGTCTCGGCCACAGTGTCAGAATTTTTGCCAAAAGTAATATTAATGGATAAATGCAACGTGGCAGCGGTATGTCCCGGTCCATACTGACTTAAAAGGAATTTTATAGGTTTACCGCGTGAATAATCAACTGTGCGCTAGATGAAAATAGGAATCCTCAGAGAAGAAAAAACCCCGGAAGATAACCGTGTGCCGCTCACACCGAGCCAGTGCCGCACGCTGATGGAGGAGTATAGCAATATATGGGTGGCAGTGCAGCCCAGTGAGACGCGCTGCTACACCGATGATGAGTACCGCTACCAGGGCATAGCCGTGCGGGAGAACCTCTCGGACTGTGACCTGCTGCTAGGGGTCAAAGAGATACCGCCGCACCTGCTCATACCCAATAAGACCTACATGATCTTCTCCCATACCATCAAGAAGCAGGCGCACAACCGCAAGCTGCTGCGTGCCGTACTGGAGAAGAAGATACGCCTGATAGACTACGAGTGCCTGAAGGACGATAAGGGCAAGCGCATCATCGCCTTTGGCAGGTGGGCAGGTATAGTGGGCGCATATAATACGATCAGGGCCATCGGCCTCCGTACAGGCCGCTTTGATATGCTGCCCATGCATGAGTGCCACAACTTTGCCGAGGCGCAAAAAGAATTCGCCAAGCTGGACCTGCCACCGTGGAAGATCGTGCTCAGTGGTGATGGACGTGTATCTGAGGGGGCTGCCTTCCTGCTCGATATTATGAAGATCCGCAAGGTAGACCCGCACTCGTTTGTCTACAAAGAATTCGATGAAGTAGTCTATACGCAACTGCACTCCAAGGATATGTTTTACCGTGAGGGGCACGAGGAGTTTGACGCGCCGGACTACCACCAGCATCCCGAGCTGTACAGGTCGTCTTTTTTCCCTTTTACGCGGGCCGCAGATGTCTTTATCAATGGCATCTACTGGGACAAGCGCATACCTGTTTTCTTCAATCGCGAACAGATGGAGGAGAAGGATTTTAATATCAAGATCATAGGCGATATCACCTGCGATATCGCACCTGAGGCCTCGGTACCGTCTACGCTTTTTGCATCTACCATTGCGGAGCCTTTCTTCGGCTATGATCCGCAAACGGGTACGCAGACGGAGCCATTTGACGGGAATAGTGTAGACATCATGTCTATAGACAATCTGCCCAATGAACTGCCGCGTGATGCATCAGAGGACTTTGGTAATATGCTCATGAGCCGCGTGATACCGCGACTGCTCAAAGAGTGGAGCACGACGATCAATAAGGCGACCATCGCGCTGGATGGCGAGCTGAATGAGCCTTACAGGTACCTCAGTGACTACGTAGGAGAAAGGAACTAACAAGCCTAATATACTAACGCAAAGGGCGCAAAGAACGCAAAGGAATATAAATCTCTTTGCGTTCTTTGCGCCCTTCGCGGTTAGACTGTATTGGCTACAGCGCCTCGCCATACAGCGCGCGGAAGTCCGCACGCGATACTGGCTTCGGATTGTTGGGATGCGCGAAGTCCGCAAAGGCGAGATCGGAGAGTGTCTCCAGGTGCTCTTCCTTCACACCTATTTCGCTCAGACGGTGAGGGATATTGATCTTTGAGTTGAGGTCAAAAAGGTATTGGATCACGCCTTCCGCATTCTCATTCTTCAGCTCCAGCGTACGTGCTATGCGGCGGAATTTATCTTCAAATCCAGCCACATTAAACTTCATGCCGTATGGGATATTCACCGCATTGGCCAGGCCGTGGTGTGTATCGAGCAGAGAGGAGAGCGGGTGTGCCAGAGAGTGTACCACGCCGAGGCCTTTCTGGAAGGCGATAGCGCCCATCATAGACGCCATCAGCATCTGGGAGCGCGACTCTATGTCAGGACTGTTCACAGCTTTCTCCAGAGAGAGCGATACCAGGCGGATACCCTCCAGTGCGATGCCATCTGCTATTGGGTGGTAGTTCTTGGCCAGGAAGGCCTCCATATTATGTGTCAGCGCATCCATGCCCGTAGCCGCCGTGATGAATGGCGGCAGGTCCATGGTCAGCGCAGGGTCAGCAAATACGACCTTTGCCAGCAGCTTAGGCGAGAAAAGTATCTTTTTCTGATGCGTCTCATCATCTGCTATGATGGCGCTGCGGCCTACTTCGCTACCTGTACCGGACGTGGTAGGGATGGTGATGAAGTGCGGTACATCATTGGTCACATAGATATCGCCGCCGATCAGGTCGTCATATTTAAAGAGGTCCTCACGGTGATTGACGCGGAGCACGATGGCACGGGCTACGTCCAGCGCGGCACCACCACCTATACCGATGATCACATCGCCTTTGTGCGCGTCCCAGGCGTCGCCACCTTTATATACGTCAGACTTCACCGGGTTTTTATGAATGTCATGGAATGTTTCTACGGCAAACCCCTTTGCTTTCAGGTCTTCCACTATTTTCTTGAAAAAGCCGAGCTGCGCCACATTCGGGTCGGTGACCACGAGTGGGCGCGAGAGGTTGTTCTTTTTCAGATAGTCGGGCAGCTCGCTGATCACGCCTGCGCCAAAACGGATGATAGTAGGGAAGTTGAATTGTGAAACTGACATAGTCTGTTATGCTGTTTTAAATGATATGAATGCTAAAAGCGGCACAAAAATAAGCGAGGAATCTGATTTCGCAGGATAAAATACGGGCCGTTTGGCGGTTATTTTCGCACGGTGACCCAATTGGTAAAAGTGAAGATCTGGCGGCGGTTGTTAAAGTTCTTTTCAATGAAGTTCAGGACACGATATTTGGGCTTTTCGTGCTTGTACAGGTCACGGTTCAGGTGGCGGTGCTGCGTGGTATAGTTGAGCTGATGCGCCCAGTTAAACTTTGCCAGCCAGCCTTTCATTACTGCCGGGTGTGTACCGCGAAAGCGGTCCAGCCTGCCCAGCGGGCCGTATTGGAAAAGATCCTGCGTGTAGTATGCCTCGCCGCCCTCCTTTCCATGATGCATATCATGCTGCAGGTTGCGCTTCTTGGTCATCAGCTCAGGCGGGCGCACCCAGCCGTAGTGGTAGATAGGTACATCTATCTCGGCCACTTTCATCTTACGATTGTCAATCCGGAAGGAGATGGCATCTTTGTAGGACTCTGCGCCGAGGCCATTGCGCACGATACGTATCTCATGCGCGCACCAGCCGTGGCTGATCACCTCATGCTCATAGTCGCCAAAGAAGTGATGGTACCAGATCAGCATGCCTTCCACTTCTTTATCGTTGTAGTATTTCTCACAGGCGGTTTTGATCTTGGGCAGGTCGTCTTCGTGGATCACTTCGTCGGCCTGGAGGTAGATACACCAGTCGCCCGTGCACTGCTGCAGGGCAAAGGTCGTCTCCTCGCGGAAGATCGCACCGTCTTTGAAGAGCACTTCATCCCACACGCGCGGGTAGATCTTTATTTTGTCAGAGCCGATGCTCAGTATCTGCTGCAGGGTGTCATCATCTGCATCGCCCTCGCCGAGCGCCACTATAAACTCATCTACCAGCGGCAGCAGGCTCTCGATACAGGCCCTGATAGGGTAGTAGAGCTTGCCTGCATTGCGCACCATAGTGAAACCGCTGATCTTCATGACGGCGGCTAATTTAACCTAACTTTCAGGAAATTGGTTTGGCACGAATGATGTTTATCTTTGAGCCTATGACATATTTGCGACTACTGATACTGGGGTTAGTGCTTTATTCATGCGCTGCGGAGGCGCAGTGTGTAGCGCCTTACTCCAATCTTTCTAACAATTTTTATGCTTACGAAAACGGTGAGGGACACTTTCTGGAGCCGATCCAGCCTACTTCTTTCAAGGTAGGCAAGAATTTCCTGGCCTTTATCAACGGGCAAAACTCGCGCCTGCGCGTCTACTATGGCGATAAGGTATACACGGTCTGCGAAAATGCCGCTGACTACTGGGCCACGGATAACTGGTTTGTGTGGAAGAACTTTGGCCTGCTAGGTGTACTCTATAATAATGAGCTGAAGACGCTCGATAAGCAAGTGAATGGCGAATACTGGATAGGCGATAGCCTGATCGCGTGGAATAGCCAGTTCAATGACCTGCGCGTTTTCTATCGAGGGGAGACGCGGGCTATAGACCAGTTTCTGCCGCAGCAGAAGACAGCGCCTGATGGTACTACTACTTATTCTAACGTCAGCATCGGGCCCAACATACTCGCCTACGTAGATCAGTCTGTCATTTTTAAGGCTTTCTATAATAATAAGGTTTTCAATGTAGAGAACTATGAGCCTCCGATGTTCAAATGCGCTCGTGACTTTATAGTGTACATCGACTACAACAACAACTTCAAGTTCTTCTACAAGGGAGTGAGCTATGAGACCACGATCAATAACATCAAACGCTACTGGCTCGGTGAGGGGTTCTTTGCCTACTACAACATCCAGAGTGAGCTGGCCGTGTGGTATGATGGCGAAGAAAATATCATAGCGCAGGACCAGCCACAGGATATCACAGTAGCTAACAACATCATAGCCTATACTGATAAGTCAAATAACTTCTGGGTATGGTATAAGGGCAAAGTAGAATTGCTGGAGCGCTTCAAACCTCAATCTGTAAAAGTGTACCGCGACCTGCTGGTGTATCAGGACCAGTATGGCAGGCTCAAGGGTTACTATTTTGGCAAGCAAGTCGATGTGAGCGACCAGATCGTGACATCATACAATATGTATAATGCTACGGTGTCCTATTCCCTGCAGCGCGGTGAGACGATCTTCTGGTGTGAGGGCAAAAGCACACCGATAGAGTATTAAAGATGACCAAGGCGGTAAAATTTAAGGCAGAGCTGAGGGATGCAGGTGGAGGAGGCGTGTATGTGTTGTTTCCGTATAGTACAGAGGAGATGTTCGGTGTGAAGGGACGTGTACCTATCCGCGCCACGATAGATAGCGAACCCTATCAGGGCTCACTGATCAAGTATGGCACACCGCAGCACATGCTACTAGTGCTGAAAAGTATCCGCGCAAAGATAGGCAAGGATATAGGCGATATGGTAGATATCGCGGTCTGGCATGATACGGAAGAGCGCAAGGTGGACGTGCCAAAGGACTTTGCCAAAGCACTGAAGGAAAGCAAACTCAAGGCCGCCTTTGACAAAATGAGCTACTCGCATCAGCGGGAGTGGGTGCTGTGGATAGAAGATGCGAAGAAGGAGGAGACTAGGATGAATCGTATCGTAAAGGCTATTGGCAAACTGACAGAAAATTAAGTCATGCATGTTATTCTGCATATCATTCTTTGGAGCTTGAAATCCAAGGGTAAAGGATGGCTGGTAATTCCCTTCTTTGTGGGATCTACGATTGTCGTTTTCGGTTTGGCAGGGCTTATGAGATCTTGGATAGGTGAAACTGCTGATAATACGAGTCAGCATATTTTATCAGGACTCGTACTTATTGTGACAGGAATTCTGGTACAGCTATTTACCCGAAATTATCATGTATCTCCAGAAGGCGAGAGGATCTACACGGAGGAGGAGGGTTTATTCATGCATATCGGAGTTTCCTTTTGGTATGGCATCTTTATCTTCCTTGGTACACTCGTCATAATAGGTACTATCATTGATAGATTTTCCGAGGCGTGATCACCACGGCAGATTTTGGTAGATTTGGTGAAAATTTCATGGATGAAGTCTTCGCTACTCCGATTATCTATTAGTCTTGTTTCTTGTGTTTTGATTCTTGGTTCTTTGCAGGCGCAGAGTACTTTCCGCTCAGCCGCCAATCCCATGTACTGGAAGAATAAGATGCCATTTCCCGGTTACTGGCAGCAGGATGTAGCGTACAAGATCAAGGCGACCATAGATGAGAACTCTGACATAGTGGGAGGGGAGGAGCATCTTACTTATTACAACAACTCGCCGGATACACTGCGATTCGTTTACTTCAACCTTTACCAGAATGCCTTTCAGCCGGGTAGCTACCTGGACGACCTCCAGCACCACAATGACGTACAACCTAAATACGGCCGCTATGAAAAGAAGCAGGAGGGTACACTCATAGACAAGATAGAGTCGGGCGAGGAGCCGCTACGCACACAGCTGGATAATACGGTAATGAAAGTTTTTCTGGACAAGCCTCTCGCGCCGGGGCAGTCGGTGACTTTTGATATTAACTTTCGCACTTTCTTTGATGCAGGCAGTACACGCAGGCGTATGAAAAAATACAAAGCCTACGGCTTCACCCACTATAACGGCTGTCAGTGGTACCCTAAGATATGTGTCTATGACCGCAAGAGTGGCTGGAATACGGATCAGCATCTCAATCGTGAGTTTTATGGCGATTACGGTTCTTTTGATGTGGAGCTGACTTTTGCGTCAAACTATATCGTAGAGGCGACAGGCGTACTGCAGAATGAAAAAGAAGTGCTGCCTGATACGCTGAAAGCAAAACTGCAGATACGCAATTTCAAAGACAAGAAGTGGGAGGAGAAACCCTCCGTTATTATCCCTTACAAAAAAGGCGAGACCAAGACCTGGATCTACCATGCAGATAATGTGCATGACTTTGCCTGGACGGCAGACCCGAGCTACCGTATAGCAGATACCATGTGGAACGGTATCCGCTGCGTAGGTATCTGCCAGGAGCCACACGCCTCGGGCTGGCAAAACAGCGCTGAGTATTGTGCGAAGATCGTGAAGTGCTTTTCTGAATCTGTGGGAAAGTTTGAATGGCCAAAGATGGTGGTGGCCGATGCGGCAGATGGTATGGAGTATCCGATGATCACCATGGATGCGGGCCGCGATCCCGGGTATCACAGCCTCCTGGTGCACGAGGTAGGACACAACTGGTTTTACGGTATGCTGGGCAATAATGAGACCTATCGCGCCATGATGGATGAGGGTTTCACGCAGTTTCTCACGATATGGGGCATGGAGCATATAGACCGCGATAGCTCTTTT
Source organism: uncultured Chitinophagaceae bacterium (assembly GCA_964537475.1). Lineage (GTDB taxonomy): Bacteria > Bacteroidota > Bacteroidia > Chitinophagales > LD1 > UBA1941. The sequence goes on from CAZIBY010000007.1 coordinate 97,576, forward strand.
GACAAGCCTGCAAAGAACCGGTATGTGCGTTACTTCTCAGAGCGGGGCAGGACGCGAGACGGTCGCGCCTATGTCGGCTACCTGCGCGACGCAACGCTGCATACAGATGAGTCTATCAATACGCACAGCGATGCATTCAACGGAGCGCTGGGACAGGGAGGAGGATACGGCCTGGTATATAATAAGACGGCTACTATGCTCTACAACCTGCAGTATGTGCTGGGTGATAGCGTATTTCTGGCGGCTATGCGCCACTATGTAGCGCAATGGAAGATGTGCCACCCCTATCCGGAGGATTTCCGCAATTCCATCATTCAGTTTACCCATGTAGACCTGAATTGGTTCTTTGATGAATGGATCGAAACAACCAAGACCCTTGACTATAAGATAGCGTCTGTGCGCCACGTGCACGATACGCTCCATACCAGGGATCTCTACCGTATCAGGCTGAAGCGCAAGGACCGCATGCAGATGCCGATAGACCTGCGCGTGATATCCGGGAAGGACTCAGTATATGACTATGCGATCCCCAATACATGGTATGAGAAAGACCTGACGCAAAAATTGGATCCATATACTACGCCAGAGTTTCAAAATCCGGCACATGACAGCACCCTGCCCAAGTGGTATGGATGGGATAAACTAAGGCCAACCTATACCGCTACGGTAGTAGTGCCGGGCGGCGTAAAAAATGTGATCATAGACCCCAGCGGTAGACTGGCGGATATCAATGCCTATGACAACCGGCTCCGGGGTAATACTGAGGTGCGGTTTGACTCGCATATCTATCCGCCTACAGGCTGGCAAAAGTACAGGATATGGATGCGCCCTGACCTGTGGTACAATTCGTATGCAGGATTCCAGCTCGGCTTCCACATGGAGGGTAGCTATATGTATGTGAAGCATAAATTTGAGTTTACGGGCTGGCTCAATACACATCTGGCCCAGGGTGGTGCCTATCACTACGCCGATGCTGACCTGAAAAAGGCCGGATGGTTCAACTATACGTTTAGCTACTCTACACCGCTCAATAAGGTGATGAAGCATACCAGCTTCTACTTTCAGTCGCGCTGGCTGGATGGCTACGAGATGTATAAGTTTGGTATCACGAAGAACCTTCCGAATAATTTCTCCCTCGATATTCACTTCAAAGGCTTCACGAGGAACAGGCCATACTGGAAAAACTACCTCGTCAACCAAAACGAATGGGATACCTACTGGGAAACGTCAAACAAATTCAACGCCTCGCTCAATGTCAGCGCAACCTACACCTACAGTAAAACGAAAGCTGCTGGCTCTGTCACGGCGCATGTGCGCTCTGCCACGCTCAGCACTTCATCTAACTATCATTATCTAGAGCTGACGCATATAGACCGCGTAAGCTTCTGGCGCTTTGACCTGCGCACGCGCGTATATGGCCGCTTTGGCATGGGTAGCCTGCTGCCGAGTGAGTCTGCGCTCTACTACGCTGCGGCTAATGAGGAGGAAATGATGGAGAATAAATACATGCGCGCAGCGGGCTTCTTCCCACAACAATGGAGCGGCTATGGCGCCGATGTTAATCACATGCACTATGGCGGCGGCCTCAACCTGCGAGGCTACTCGGGCTATGCTATACAGGAGCGTGATAAGTACGGCGTGGTAGTGCCCGCCTACAAGGGGCAATCAGGCTTTGCGTTAAACGGCGAGCTGGATTTCAACCGCATCGTACCGGTGAAAAATCAGAAACTCAAAGATGCGGTAGGGCTGAATACTTACCTCTTCGGAGATCTGGGTGCCATCGCGTATCAAAACTCACACGGCGAACAGGAGCTATCCGCAGTGCGCTTTGACGGTGGCGCCGGCGTAGCACTCACGATCAAGAAGTGGGGCTTTCTGCAAAACATCAAGCCGCTGACTTTCCGCTTTGACGTGCCGTTCTTCATCTCCAGCACACCGGCTGCAGACTCACGCTATGTGAAATTCAGATGGGTGATCGGGATCAATCGGGCCTTTTGATTACTAAATTAGTTTGTAATTACTAAAAATGAACGTATATTGGGGCTTATAAATATATATGCTGATGTCAAATGGTTCATTAAACCCACAAAAGAGAGTTCTAAAATTCATTGCTGAAAGCGGTTGCGTATCACGTTTCAAAGTGATTTCAGTAGAGCTGTTTCAATGTGGTTATAGTGAGGATATCGAGTTGCTCATAATGTCTGTAATCAATAAGTATGGGGCTTATTTGAGTTTTAGGCATTTGCGTTCTTTCGGTAATTGGAAGCTTGATGGAGAAATTTGCTGGGAAGGGAATGACGACGACTTTAAATATTTATTCGGAGATGGAAACTTATAAGAATACGCGTTCTGGTATTGTAGCTTTTGAAATTGATCTAGGTTGTATTTGGGTTTATTTTAGGGGAGGCTCTAAGTATAAATACTCTGATATTGTCTGTGGGTCAAAAATTATTGGCCATATGATAGCATTAGCCGTTATAGGAAAGGGATTGAACACTTTTATCAGTATTAACAAGCCTCCCTATGAGGTGAAAGTCTGAGGCAAATTTCCATCAAAAACAAAAAAGGAGAGCCGTCAGCTCTCCTTTTTTATATAATGTCTCAAGTCTAAGATCTCAAGTCTCCTCAAGCGTAGCTCGCCACATCAGGGCAAGTACATACCAGGTTGCGGTCGCCGTAGCTGTTATTGATACGCGCTACAGATGGCCAGAACTTGCCCTCCCGTACCCATGGCAGCGGATAAGCGGCCTCCTGGCGCGTATAGCCGTGATTCCACTCCTCTGCGGTCAGCATCTCTACTGTATGAGGAGCGTTCTTCAAAGGATTGTCGGTCGCATCCCAGGTCTTGTTTTGTATCTTCTCGATCTCGCCCTTGATAGAGATCAGCGCATCGCAGAAGCGGTCTATCTCGGCCTTGTCCTCGCTCTCCGTAGGCTCTATCATCAGCGTGCCGGCCACCGGGAATGACACCGTAGGCGCGTGGAAACCATAGTCCATCAGGCGCTTAGCCACATCCTCTACCTCTATACCGACAGTATGCTTGAAATGGCGGAACTCGATGATCAGCTCGTGCGCTACGCGGCCATTGGATGCGCCGGTGTAGAGCACAGGATAGTGGTCCTCCAGGCGTGCCTTGATATAGTTCGCATTCAGGATCGCATATTCAGTAGACTTCTTGCAACCATCTGGCCCCAGCATACGGATATAGCCATAGCTGATCAGCAGGATGCTCGCACTGCCGTATGGTGCAGATGACACGGCGTGGATTGCCTTCTCACCGCCAGTCTTGATGAGCGGATTGCCCGGCAGGTATGGGGCGAGGTGTGCTGCCACGCAGATAGGACCCATGCCCGGTCCACCACCACCGTGAGGGATAGCGAAGGTCTTGTGCAGGTTGATGTGGTTCACATCGGCGCCGATGAAGCCGGGACCGGTGAGGCCTACCTGGGCATTCAGGTTAGCACCGTCCATATATACCTGCCCGCCATTGGCGTGGATCAGAGCGCAGACATCTTTGATATTATCTTCAAACACACCGTGTGTGGACGGATAGGTGATCATCAGGCAGCAGAGATTGTCTTTGTGCTCTTCTACTTTCTTTACCAGATCGTCGAAGTTGATATTACCCTTGTCATCTGTCGCTACGACTACTACTTTGCAGCCACACATCACTGCGGTGGCAGGATTGGTGCCGTGTGCAGAGGCCGGTATCAGTGCGATATCTCGGTGGCCCTGACCGATGTCTTTCTGGTAAGCGCGGATCACTTGTATACCTGCATACTCGCCTTGAGCGCCGGAGTTTGGTTGCAGCGAGGTAGCAGCAAAGCCTGTGATCTCTGACAGGTAGCTCTCCAGCTCGCGGATGATCTCCTGATAGCCCGCAGCCTGGTCTACCGGGCAGAACGGATGCAGCCCGCCAAACTCAGCCCAGCTCACCGGCTCGAGCTCTGCTGCAGCGTTCAGCTTCATAGTACATGATCCGAGCGGGATCATAGATTTAGTCAGGCTCAGGTCTTTATTCTCCAGAGACTTGATGTAGCGCATCAAGTTTGACTCAGAGTGGTGCGTGTTAAACACCGGGTGCGTCAGGTAGGCAGAAGTGCGCTCTACCTCGATGTCAAGAGAGGCGGCTACCTTCTCTACATCAGCTTTGTAGCCAGACTGGCCTATAGCCTCTGCGAAGATGGCGAGAACATCTGCGATATCTTCCGGCTGGTGCGTCTCATCTACAGAGATAGAGACGAAGTTATTGCAGCTATAGTAGAAGTTGGTCTCATGCTGCAGCGCTATGCTTTGGATCTTTGTGAAGAGATCTTTATTGCCATCAGTGTCTATCGTGATCGTGTCAAAGAATTTTGCGGTGCTCACCTTGTAGCCCATTCCTTTGAGCTCAGTACCGAGCACACTGGCGAGTGTGTGGATACGCAGGGCGATGTTCTTCACACCCCGCGGGCCGTGGTATACTGCATACATGCTGCTCATGATAGAGAGGAGCGCCTGCGCGGTGCAGATGTTTGAGGTGGCCTTCTCGCGGCGTATGTGCTGCTCACGGGTCTGGAGCGCCATGCGGAGTGCCGGATTATTCTGCGCATCTACAGATACGCCGATGATACGGCCGGGTATCACCCTCTTATGCTCATCTGTGATGGCAAAGAATGCTGCATGAGGGCCACCATAGCCCATCGGCACGCCAAAGCGCTGCGAATTGCCCACCGCGCAGTCTGCCCCCCACTCACCGGGAGGCGTGAGGAGTGTGAGCGCCATCAGGTCACAGGCTACCGTCACAGCGCAGCCTACAGTGTGGCACTTATCTGTGAAGGCCTTGTAGTCAAACACATTGCCATCTACGGCCGGGTACTGTACCAGCGCGCCAAAGAATGCATTGTCTATCGTGACAGTATTATGGTCTCCTACTACTACCTCTATGCCCAGGATCTCTGCGCGGTTCTTTACTACATCTATGGTCTGAGGCAGGCAGAGGTTTGAGACAAAGAACTTGTTGAACTCGGCATCCTTTTTATTTTTCACCCCCCAGAAAAGGTGCATAGCCTCTGCGGCGGCAGTACCCTCATCGAGGAGAGATGCATTGGCAATAGGCAGGCCGGTGAGGTCTGCGACCATAGTCTGGAAATTGAGCAGTGCCTCGAGACGGCCCTGGGCTATCTCGGCCTGGTAGGGTGTGTACTGCGTATACCAACCCGGATTTTCCAACACGTTGCGGCGGATCACAGCCGGGGTGATGGTACCATAATAACCGGCACCGATATAGTTCTTGTAGAGCTTATTCTTCTGTGCTTTTTTGCGCAGCTCGGTCAGGTAGTTGTACTCGCTCTGTGCTGCCGGCAGGGAGAGCGGTGTGGTGCGCATGATGGATGGGGGGACAGTCTGGCGGATCAGCTCCTCTACTGACGTAGCGCCGATGGCAGCGAGCATTTGCTTTGTTTCATGGTGATCCGGACCTATGTGGCGGTCACGAAAGGCGTCTGTGGACTTTAAGTCTATCATAACGGGGAAAGAAGTATTGTAAAAGAATGCGCGAATTTAGTAAAAGACGCGCTCTTTTCTGAACCTCTAAAGCCCTGATAAACAGGTGTGGGAATAAACTCTTAATTTTTGGCTAAAAGCCAGTCAGGTAGCCTATCGGCGGTGTGTATAATCAGGATTATTCAGGCACGCAGGTGTAGCCATTGCGCTCCTCGTCAGCCACGGATACTTTGAGGTTATTGCCGGCACCCTGAGGTCCCTTATTGCACAGCTCGCTCTGTAGTACTACCGTAGTGTCTGCCCCGCTCTGGGTTTGCGATTTCTGAGGGAGGGTACACATATAGCATTTTTTGCATGAGCCCATGCCAATGGCGAGCAAAAGTAGTGTGGTACCGAGGAGTATGGTCTTCTTCATGATCTCTGATTGAAGCGGCTAATATAAAGAAAACCTGCACTTTTGGAATAAAAGCTCCGAAAATATGACCGGATCATGACGGATGCCAATATGGGCTGACTGCTGATATAGCCCGATCAAGCCACAAAGGACGGTGGAAACGGTTTTTTGGCACTGTAGCGCCGAAAAGATACATTTGGAATATGAAGTATATCGGCTATCTGCTCACGACAGTATTATTGACTTTTGGGGGCATGCTGTCCGCTCAGACTGAGACAGATGATTATCACATTATAGGTGGCAGCAATGGTCAGACCTACCTGCTGGTGCAATCTGCCACCGGTGGCATACTATATACCGACATCTATTTTCGCATAGGATCGGTGTACGAACAGGATTCTGTGAGTGGTATTTCGCAGCTACTCCTGAATGCCATCGATCAAAAGGTGACTAAAGCTATATCAGGCAAGGGCATCCGATATCAGAGTGGGCTATCTGCGTCCCAATTTGGATTTCACTTTCAATCTGCCGGCATAGATGCCGTGGCACATGTGATCCTGGATCAGATCATGAATACAGAGATCAGTGCAGGTGACCTGCAGGCTGCGAAAGAGAAGATGAGGCAGGACCTGGATAGTATGAGCCATGACGTACAGGCCAGTACTGATTTCATGCTCAAAAGGAGCCTTTGGGGACAGGATATCAGGAAACTGGATGTATACGGAGACCGCAGGAGCTATGAGCGGGTAAAACTAACGGAGATCAACGCCTTTCATGATAAGTACTTCCTGCCCTCGAATAACACGGTGGTATTGTGCGGTACTTTTGCGGAGCAACCTCTCGTGCAAAAGCTTCAGGGTGTGTTTAATGACTTTCGCAGGATCGACTTCAACCCGGAGCTGATCACCCGCGTCATTGATTTCAAACCTACCGTGACCACTATACAACTGCTGTCTATAGCTCCCGGTGAGCACAGGGTATCTATCAGCTATCAGCAGCCGGGTGCCCGTCAGGACCGGGCAGCCACCTACAGCGCCTATATGCTGTCAGCCCTGGCCAATGATCCATCTTCGAAACTGGGGATGAGACTGCGCCAGGACGGGCGGCTGGCCAATGTAAAGGCTGCATATGAATGCAATAATTTTCAAGGAACCTTTACGCTCACGGCAGATGTACCATCTGCCCGTTATCAGGAGGCCTTTGCGATACTGGATAGCTGCGTAGCGGATTTTTGCAAGAAAAATTATTTCAGTCGGGATGATCTGGCTGCCGAGCACCAGCGCATCAGAAGTGAATTTAACGAGCTGCGTAGCCAGACGCATTTATTTATGATGCAGGTAGCCAAATACAGGTTTGCAAATGATGAAAATTATTTTGCCACGCTGGCAGATAGCATCGTGTCTGTAGATGTGCCTGCTATGCGCCGCTATATATCAGACTACTTTATAGACCATGCCGGAGTGAAATGTGTGTATACTGATCCAGCTGCGATCACTCAGGTGCCGCCGGCAGAGCGCTATTATGCATTGAATGATTCGATCAGGGATATCACTTTCACATATCCTCAAAATGTGACTGATATAGATAGCTCAGGGTATACAGACCTTTATCGCCTGATACAATGGCTGAAGATAAATCCGGATGTACACGTGCAGGTAAACGGCTACTCTGATAAGAGTGAGTTTGTAAAGGCATATGATACCACGGTCACTAACTTTATACGGAATACGCCTACTTTTCGCAAGGCTATGCCTGACGTAGTGAAAGTGAAATACCTCCGCATAGAAATGATGCGCGCGATGAAAATAGCCAAAGCGCTATATGAGGCAGGTATCGAGGAGAGCCGTATATCCGGGACCAGTATGACCTTCTCCTCAGATGATGATCAGAAGGCCGCGGCCAACCGCAAATGTACGGTGACACTGGAGAAGATCCGCCCGCATATGTCGCTGTATGAATACCACTTCGGGCACAAGAAGGATGAAGTGCCTCCGGTAAGCGGGAAGTAACTGCGAAAACTATTTGCTATCTGAGCTGTCCGGCACGTCTGCACCGGGAGAATCGTATTTGCTAGGGTCTACCTCTATATCATCAGGCATTTCTTTTGCGAGCCAGAGGTCTATCTCACCACCCAGGTGTATGCGCCCTCCGCCATACTGAGGCGATTGCTTGTAGACAAAGGCTTTGGCTTTCTCAGCGTCAGACATACCGGAGGCCATCACTGCACCGGTCGTGAGATTAAATTCTTCCTTGAGTTTCATGACTGCCTCGTCATAATGTAGTCCAATAAGATAGGGTACTGGAATAGTAGCATTGCCGAGGCCTTCGCCCACCAGCAGCGTGATCGTGCTACCCTTAGGTATTTTGCTGCCCGCCTTGAGAGGCCGTCCATTGACCAGCATGCCGATCAGGGCGTCACGATGCGGATCAGGTTTGTACACCGGCTCGCCTACTTTAAATCCGATACCTTCCAGCTGGATCCTGGCATATTTGTAGGAGCTCTTGCCTACCAGGTCAGGCACATCTGCCAGCGGAGCGCTGCTGGCGTTTACCGTCAGATAGATGGTGCGGCCGGATTTGACAGAGCTGCCGGCCTTGGGACTCTGTTCTACTATACTTAGCGGCGGTTTATCCGTCATATAGGCTGAGTCCATGATCTCGTACTCCAGGTGGTATTTGGCCAGGGTATCAGTGGCAGCGTCAAACTGCAGGCCGTGAATATCAGGTACGACCAATGTCTGCCCGTGGCGGGTATATACGCGCAGGCCCCAGTTGACCAGCATCAAGAGAATGATAGTCAATCCAATGGCTATCAGTATATTGTACAGGAGTGTTTTGGTCAGGTATTTCTTCAATGCCGGAGCGTTTATGACAAATATATAGGTTTGACAATAGAACCGTCTACCCAAACGCAGAATGGCTGCCATAAATTGTACAAGGCAAAGGACAGGTATAGCGGGTTATACTATTATTTGATAGCCGTTGCAACATAAATTTTCGCAAAATCCGTCTACACTTGTACATCTTATTTAGAATTGGTCTAAATTTGCATCTGTGTCTGAAGAAAGATCAAAGGAAGAGATAAAGGCTGCTGCCATAGAGGTGCTGAAAACTATATTTGACCCGGAGATACCGGTCAATATCTATGAGCTGGGCCTGATCTATGAGGTGAATGTGATGGAGGGAAATGTGATAGAAATAGTGATGACACTCACCTCACCTAGCTGCCCAGTGGCAGGTACGCTACCCGGCGAGGTAGAGGAGAAGGTCAAGAGTGTATCTGGTGTGACAGACGCGGTGGTAGAGCTTGTATTTGAACCCGCGTGGAACCAGGATATGATGAGCGAGGAGGCTAAACTGGAGCTGGGATTCATGTGATAAGCCCCTACATCCATCACCGCCAAACAGAACAATCGTAAAAGCAAGCAATCATAAATCACAAATCAACAATCATAAATCAAAAAAAATGTATCCAGCAGAACTAGTAGCCCCGATGAAGGCAGACCTGACAGGAGTAGGATTCACAGAACTCACTACCGCCGCAGACGTAGATACTGCCATGGCTGATAAAGAAGGCACCACCTTCCTTTTCTTTAACTCTGTATGCGGCTGTGCTGCAGGTGCGGCACGTCCTGCGCTGAAGAGTACTGTACAAGCAGCTTCCAAGCTCCCTACGCACCTCGTCACTGTATTTGCCGGTGTGGACAAGGAGGCAGTGGACAAAGCGCGCCAGTACACGCTGCCATATCCGCCGTCGAGCCCGTCTATGGCCCTGTTTAAAGATGGTAAGCTCGTACACTTCATAGAGCGCCATCAGATAGAGGGCAACTCTGCCGCTACTATCTCTGAGCACCTCAAAAAAGTTTTCGAACATTACTGCTAAACATCCTGTTACAATATTTAGTGAGGCCGGTCTTTCCGGCCTTATTAATTTAATGCCGATGTATTTGCCTCAATACTCATCCCGAAGCTTCGGTACCCACACTCAATACATTTGCATTACTATATTTGCCCCCGTAAATCAAAAAAGTGATGTCTCAATTCAATAAGCTGAAGGTACAGGCCGTGGTAAATGAAACACCGGATTCGGTCTCGGTATCTTTTGAAGTGCCCGATAGCCTCCTGACAAATTACGCTTTCCAGCCGGGCCAGTATACTACGCTCCGCCTGAATATAGATGGCGAGCTGGTAAATCGTAGCTACTCTTTCTGTAGTTCCCCCTTTGCAGGGGAACCTATGACCATAGCTGTGAAACGTGTGCAGGGAGGTAAGGGCTCAAACCACGTGAATGATAAACTGAAACCCGGTGTAGAGGTGGAGGTGATGGAGCCTATGGGAAACTTTCATCCGGCAGCGCTGGATGCCAATAATGAGAAGCATTATATCCTCTTTGCCGGTGGCTCAGGGATCACTCCTGTATTTTCTATCCTGAAGTCGGTCCTGCTCAAGGAACCTAAGAGCAAGGTTACACTGTTTTATGGCAACCGCGATACAAAGAGTATCATCTTCCGCCAGCATCTGGAGCAGTGGCTGGCAAAGTATGCTGACCGGGTGCGCATCGTGCATATCCTGGATAAGGCAGAGGAGGGCTGGACAGGCTACTCAGGTTTTATAGTGAAAGAAATGGCGCTGAAACTCCTGCGAGAGAATACAGACCTCAATTTCCAGCGAGCGGAATTTTTCATCTGTGGTCCTACCCCTATGATGAAGGAAGTAGAGAATGCACTAGGGGCGCTGGATATACCTAAAGACCGTATACATATCGAGTACTTCACTGCCAAACTGGAAGAAGACCGCGTATCGGCCAATGTGGGTGCCGGTACGGTATCAGAAGTGCCTTTCACCGGCAAGACAAAAGTGAAGATCATCTATGATGGCAACGAAGTAGAGTTTGACGTGACGGAGAAAGAGACCATCCTGCATGCCGCACTGGATGCCGGCTACGATCCTCCATACTCCTGCATGGTAGCTGCCTGCTGTACCTGCCGCGCCAAGCTGATCGCCGGCAAGGTAGAGATGGATGACCGCGAGTCACTCACAGATGGCGAGATAGCCAAAGGCTACGTGCTCACCTGCCAGAGCCACCCCAAGAGCCACGGCATCGTGCTGAACTACGACCTCTAGTCCGCTCTACATTATTAAAAATATAGCACTGCCATCTCCCTCAGAGGTGGCAGTACTGTTTATAGCCTACCGATGGAAAAAATAAGGAGGGGCAGGATCTCTCCCGCCCCTCCAACCTAAAACCCAATTCGAGTTGTAGCTATGCTATGTCTTGTTTTTATTTTTAGTGGCTCGCAGCCTCCAGGTCTTCTTTCTTGACCGGCGCAGTATCCTTGGCCAGGAGTATCAGTGGTATGACCAGCACAAAGAAGATACCCAGGTATTGAAACGTATCAATGTAGGTCAAAATTGTAGCCTGGCTCGTGATATTGTACTCCAGCGTGGCGTACGCCATATTAGTGGCTTTGACTATGTCGCCCACCTTGGCCATCATGCTCGCTGTGATACCCGCCAGATAGTCCTGCGTAGACTTGTCGTACATAGTAGCCTTCGTGATCAGGTCTGCACGGTGTACGACGGTCATGTGGGTGATAAAGCTGGAGCAGATAGCCACACCAAACGATCCACCCAGCTGACGGATCATAGCTGTGAGGCCCGCTGCGGAGCCGATATCCTTGCCACTCAGGCCGCCCAGAGATAGCGTAGTAAGCGGTACGAACAAGAATCCCAATCCGATGCCGCGCAGTATCAATGGCCAGAAAAAATTGCCCTCACCAGTCTGCGAGGTGATGATATGCGACATGAGGAAAGTGAAAAGTGCAAAGATACCAAAGGCAAAAGGCAGGAGCCATTTAGGTTTGACACCCTTAGACAGCATGACGCCCACTACCGGCATCATAAATCCGCTCACCAGCGCGCCGGGTAGCATGGAGAGGCCGGTCTGCAGGGCTGTAAAGCCCAGGAAGCGCTGCACAAATATCGGGTAGATAAAAGTAGATGAGAAGAGCCCAAAGCCGAGGATAAAGGAGAGTACCGTACCGATGGCGGCATTGCCCTTGCGTAGCACTCTGAGGTCCACTATCGGATGGTCTGTGATAAACTCCCACACGATGAAGCCTAGTAGCCCGAAAATGGCTACCACCGTAGATACTACGATATAGCCTGTTTCAAACCAGTTTTCAGAGTCGCCTTTCTCCAGTACGAGCTGCAGTGCTCCTACGCCTATGATCAGCAGGAGGATGCCGGTCCAGTCTACCTTAGAGTTTTTCATCTCAGGTGTCACATAGTTCACATCACGGATAAAGGTGAACGTGAGGAAGGCTGCGATGATGCCCACCGGTATATTTACAAAGAAGATCATAGACCAGTGCCAGTTCTCTACGATGTAGCCGCCTAGAGTCGGGCCCAGCGTAGGGCCTACTATCACACCGATGCCGTAGAGGGCGCTGGCCTTGCCGCGCTCCTCGGGAGGGTATATCTCTGTGAGGATGGTCTGTGAGGTGGCCAGCAGCGCACCGCCGCCCATACCCTGCAGGAAGCGGAAGAAAATAAGCATGTTGATATTGTCAGAGAAGCCGCACATCAGCGATGCGAGGGTAAATAGTATCACCGATCCGCCGAAGTAGTTTCTGCGGCCCAGCTTGATAGAGAGCCAGGCTGCCATCGGTACTACGATGACATTGGCTATGCTGTAGGCGGCTATCACCCAGCTAATTTCGCTGAGCGTGGCACCGAGGTTGCCCATCAGGTGCGTGGTGGCCACATTCACGATGGTCGTATCTATCAGCTCCAGCAGGGAGCAGGCTACGACCGTGATCGTGATGATGGTCCGCCGCCATCCATATTCTAATGTTGAACTTTGATCCATTGTTTCCGGATTTGAAAATTTGAAAATGTGTCAATTTGAAAATGGCCTACACATAAACGGTTTTCCATTTTCAAATCTTCAAATTATCACATCAGCACATTTGCTTATGATACTTTCACTACTGCTTTTACATTCATACCTGCGCGGAGCGGATGTTCCTTATCCTGGTTTTTGTCCAGTATGATCTTGACAGGTATACGCTGTACCACTTTTACGAAGTTGCCGGTAGCATTGTCTGGAGGCAGCAGGGCAAACTTGGCACCTGTAGCGGCTGACATAGACTCTATCGTGCCTTCAAACTCAGAGTGAGGATAGGCATCCACTTCTATCTTTACCTTCTGGCCTACCTTCATTTTCTCTATCTGTGTTTCTTTGAAGTTTGCCACTACCCACATCTCACTTTCATCTACTACCGCAAAGAGGTTTTGCCCTACAGATACCAGCTGGCCCAATTGTACATTTTTCTTTGACACATAGCCATCGCATGGTGCCACGATAGTAGCGTAGCTCAGGTTGAGCCTGGCCAGGTCGAGTTCTTCCTGCCTTTGCTCTACCTGTATCTGAGCTACTTTCAGGTTATTGGCGCTCACGTTCAGGTTGCTGCTGCTGGCTGCGAGGCGCGCCTGATAGGATGCTACAGATTTCTGAGCCTGGTCTAGTTGTTTCTCGGCCAGTTCTTTTGCCGCCTTTGCATTGTCAAACTGCTGCTGGGTGGCAGAGCCGAGGTCCAGCAGTTTCTTGAAGCGGTCATAGTCCTGTGTAGCCTGCCATACGCGCACCTGCGCAGCATCTATCGCGCTCTGAGCCGGATTGATGTCCTTGGTAGCTACATTTACGTTGGCACTGGTAGAGCCCTGAGAGGCACGCGCCAGTTCTACGTTTGCTTGCGCCTGAGCCAGTGCTACTTCAGCCTGCTTTACCTTGAGCTGGAGGTCGCGATCGTCTATACGTACGAGGGTATCGCCTTTATGTACAAACATATTGTCCCGCACTCTGATCTCCTGTATGAAGCCCGCTACCTTTGGTACGATCGGATTGATGTTTGCTTCTATCTGGGAGTTGTCGGTATCCTCATTGTGCAGGGAGTAGATCACCTGGCGCACTACAAATATGAGTACGACTATGCCTATGATCCCGCCTATGATCGGCGCGACATTAAATTTCTTTTTGGTTTCAGTATTTTCCATGACTATGTTGTTGTTTGTTGAGTTTATGAGATTGATTAATCGTTTCCTGTGGCTTTCATGAGTTTGGCATATGCTATCTCTGCGTCTATCCTGGCGTTCACGAGGTTGATCTGGGTGGTCACGGCCAGGTTGTCAGCGTTGAGCATATCGGTGATATTTTTCACGCCGTTAGCATATTGATCTTTGGTCATGCGCTGGTTTTCTGCAGCCTGGTCTACTGAGGTCTGGTCCAGCCTGATCTTGTCTAGTGCGAGCATGTAGGCAGAGTAGTTGGCATTTACCTCCATCTTGATATTATCATTCAGCGCCTCATGCTGAGCCTGTGCTGAGTTGATATTGAGCTTGGCTTCTTTAGTTTGATACTGGGTGGTGAAGAGGCTCGTAATATTCCAGCTGAGCTTCACACCTAAATCCCATGACTGGTTAAACTGATGTTCCGGTACGATAAAAACGCGTTGGTTGGGATTGTTGTAGTAAAAGTTGAAGCCGCCGCTGATCACGGGAGAGTAAAGTCCACGGGCCACTTTCAGTGCCTTGTGAGACATATCCAGGCGCAGCTCAGATGCTTTGATCTCAGGCCTTTTTGTCATTGCATCCTGCAGTCCTGTCTGGATATTAAAGTCAGGTTTGGTGCTGGTCAGGCCCTCTTCGGCTATCTCCAGTTTGGTGGTCTCAGGCAGGCCGAGCATTACATCGAGGTTGAAGTTGCTGATATCGATAGCACTTTGCACTTCCGCCGCGCTGCTTTGCAGATTGGAGAGATTGACCTGTACCTGCAGTACATCATTCCTCAGGGCCATACCTACGGTCTGCATATTTTGTACATCCTTCAGCCGCTGGTTGAGCACTTGTATGTTTTGGTCCACTACTTTTTTAGATTCCAGTAGCTTATAGTGATTGTAGTACGCAGTGATGATATTGTTCTTCACAGTTTTCTTATCAGCCTCTACATCCAGTGCTGATGCACGCATCTGTTCTTTATCTGTCTTGAGCCTGTTCCAGCCGCGGAGACCGGCAAAAACTACCTGCGAAATACTGAGGCCATTGAGATAATAGTTGTGAGAAGTGGCATTGATCAGGCCGCCTGGGCTGCCAGGGCCAAAAGCTCCTGCCGGAATGGTGAACTCGCCAATATTCGGGCTATTGCGGGTTACGCTGGAGTTCCACGAGATCGCTGGGGCGAGTGCGGAGAGCTCTTGCTTGTACTTCGTACCGCTCACATCACTGCGGGCCTGACTGATCTTGAGTTGCTTGTTGTAGTCCATCCCCAGAGATACGGCTTCGTCCAGCGTGAGCCTGCGTACCTGCTGTGCCTGGGCGGCTGTGAGCACGGTCAGTGCCAGTAGCAGGAGGGGGATCCTTTTTGATACAATTGAGAACATGGGTGTTATTTTTTAAGTAAATAGTGGGAGAATAATTCTTTAAAATAAGTTTTGATACGTGTCCTGAATTCGGGGTCGAAGAGCTGGGCCTCTGTAGGCACATCGAGCATCTTGCAGGAGTAGTATGGTGAGCCTACGATATACTGGATGCAGGCAAAGAGATTGATCATGACCAGGCCCATATCAGCATCCGGGCGGAAGGTGCCATTGGCTTTGCCCTCCTCCAGCATCTTGCCGATGTAGGTTTTATTAGTTTCGATCTTAGAGATCAGCAGCTCACGCAGCTCTGGGCGGTTGCTACTAGAGAGTTCGCGATTGATCATCCTGTGCACATTCGGGTTATTCATCAGGCGGTCAGTGTAGAAATCTACCACAGCCATGAGCTTCTCTATAGATGTCCGAGCGGGATCCATGGCTATACTCTGGATGGTGATCTGAGAGTTGGCCATGCGCGAGATGATCAGCTCTTCAAATAGTTTCTCTTTTGACCCAAAGTAGTAGGAGATCATTGCGATGTTTACGTTGGCTGCCTTGGCCAGGTCACGCACGCTCACCGCATCAAAGTCCTGATCTGCGAAGAGCTTTTCTGCTTCGATCAGGATGGCCGCTTTTTTATCTATCTGTTCCATAATTTTTGAATGCGGAGCAAAACTAAACAACTGTTTGATTAAAACAAACGTTTAATTAGTGGTAATATTTTAGGAGAACAGAAATTTATTGATAATCAATACAATAAAATGATGTCGTAACGTTTTTTTAATCCATTCCGACCTTGCCCGGCATCCAGAAGCCCTTGGCCCGCACCTCTGCGTGGGGCCAGTTTTGGCGGAAATAGCGACCTAATTCTTTGCAGACGCGCATGTCGCCGCCTATGTAGATGGTGAGGGCTGCCGGCAGCGCGCTTTTGAGCTGCTCTGCTGCGGCGATGAGTGACTCCGTAGGGACACCGCCCACCCAGAGAAACTGAAACGGCCTGCTACCGTCCAGGTCTGCATAGTGATCAGCCTCGTCAGGTGAGTAAAACATACCAGCAGCCTCTTGTGCAGCGGAGAGATGCCTACGGATAGCGTAGAGATGAGAGAGGGCAGAGGGATCGCCTATCAGGAGGTGAGACTTTGCGGCCATGTCTATTACCAGTTTGCCCTTCGGACCCATGTAGTAGATCGCGTCACCTACGGTTACTTCCTTGATCCATATACTGCCTATCCCATTGCTATGGACGCATATGGCCAGGTCTGCAGTGCCTGATGCTGCATCAAAGGCCCAGATGGAATACGTGCGCAGTTTGCTATTCATAGCCATATCGCGGTCCATACCTACGAAAAGGCGCAGGTGCTCGCCGGCTGTGAAGGTGTGACCCACCAGTGCATTACTCTGTATACGGATATGCCAGGTTTGCGGAGCGATCTGCTGCTTGTAAGTCAGAACGGCTTTATTGAAAATACTTTTGGTCAGGGAGTCTATGATGGAGGCCATGGGTCGGGATTTCATAGATACACGGATGAGGTAGCAGAAAATTTTACCCTGCTATCGGAAAAGCGGTTAATTTTCTTTTTGAAAAGGTCAATATGAATCGCTTTCTCTTTTTGCTGATATCGGTAGCCCTGTGCAGCTATGCTATAGCGCAAAGCCCTGCTGAGCCCTGGACCATCACGAAAGACAATACCACTCACACCACCGTACACCACCGCAGTATAGACGAGATCACCAAGGTGCGAAATGCCTTTGGCCAGCGGGGAGAGTTTCTGTACATAGAGCCAAGGGTGAACATCAAAAATGGAGTCGTAGACCATGTCGGCCCCACAGGTGTGCTGGATGTACGGGAAAATTACTACAAAGGCAAACTCATAGGCTATGTACAGTATGATGGCACCTATCGCGAGCGTGAGATATTCTTTGATAGCAAAGGCAACATCTCTCTCGAACTGCGCTATGACAAGGGACAGCAAATGTACCGCAATGACACCTTACGCCCTGCATCTGTTTTATCCATACCCGTAAAAGTAAACTATGGCAACACTTCAAGATAAGATAGTCTGGATCACCGGTGCTACCTCCGGTATAGGAGAGCAGCTGGTGTATGCGTGCGCAAAAGAAAACGCGAAGATCGTCCTCTCCGCACGCCGCACCGAGGAGATGGAGCGCGTAGTCAAAGCAGCTGGTCTCACGGATGATCGCTGCCTGATCGTCCCGCTCGACCTGGCAAATAACAAGGACTACTCTCCACAGGTACAGGCGGTCATAGATAAATTTGGCCATGTAGATGTGCTGATCAATAATGGCGGCATCAGCCAGCGCTCTATGGCGCGTGATACACTGGTAGAGGTAGACCGCGAGCTGATGGAGGTCAATTTCTTTGGTACGCTGGCACTCAGTAAAGCTGTGCTGCCATACATGCTGTCGCGAAAGAGTGGTATGCTGGTGGCTGTGAGTTCTGCTGTGGGCAAGTTCGGCTCGCCATGGCGCAGTGGCTATTCGGCATCCAAGCATGCGCTGCATGGATTCTTTGACTCGCTGCGTGCGGAGTGCTATGACGATGGTCTGCGCGTGCTGATCGTGTGCCCCGGCTTTGTAAGCACTAATATCACTATGAATGCGCTGACCGCAGATGGCGCCCCACTGCGTAGTATGGATAGTGCGACGGGCAATGGCCTCAAGTCAGACTACACCGCCCGCGTGATAGTAGATGCGATCAAAAAAGAGAAGGAAGAGATCGTAATAGGCGGCTTCAAAGAGAACCTCGGCGTATGGATGAAGCGGCATTTCCCTTCTGTGTTTTCTATCATGATACGCAGGATGAGCGTGAGGTGATTTTTTTGTGTTATAAGCCCGACACGTTAATCCTATATTTGCAGGTATGAAGGTGACTTTCCTAGGTACAGGTACATCTGGCGGCGTGCCCATCATAGGCTGCAGTTGTGAGGTCTGCACCTCTCCTGATCCGCGTGACAAGCGCCTGCGTACCTCTGCCATGATAGAGGTAGATGGCAAGGTTTTTATCATAGATGCAGGACCTGATTTCCGCTATCAGATGCTGCGGGCCAATGTGACCTCTATAGATGCGCTACTCATCACGCATGGTCACCGCGACCACATAGGCGGCCTGGATGATATCCGCCCTTTCAATTACCTGCAGGGGCAGGTGGTAGACCTCTACTGCGACCGTCATGCCGAGGCTATGATACATGAGCAGTATCCGTATGCATTTCGTGACAAGGATTACGCTTTTGCGCCAAAGGTCAACTTCCACCGGATAGGGCATGAGACATTTGAGGTACAGGGTATCCATATCACACCGATCGAGGTCATGCACTATAAACTGCCGGTGCAGGCATTCCGTATAGCAGACTTCACCTACATCACAGACGCCAAAACAATAACTGACAGCGAAAAGGTAAAACTGAAGGGCACTCGCACCCTGGTGGTCAATGCGCTCCATGCCAATGAGCATATAGCACATCACACACTGGAGGAGGCGCTGGCGCTGATCCGTGAGATAGGACCTGAGACGGCGTACCTCATACACATGAGTCACCAGTTTGGCAGGCATGCTGACATGGAGGGCAGATTGCCCGCCAATGTAAAGATAGCCTATGACGAGCTGGTGATAGAAGCCTAGTCGCGGATCATTTTGATGTGCTCTATATCATCTTCTATGTACACCTCACCTACGGCCTGAAATCCATAACCCTCGTAAAATTTTTTCAGATAGAGTTGTGCGCCGATTTTTAATGGCGCACCGGGGAATAGCTCACTGCAACGTTTTACGGACTCCTCCATCAGCATCCGTCCGTACCCTTCGCGGCGCAGTGCCGGCTCGCTCACTACGCGGCCTATAGACGCATAGCCGGGATAGGAGAGGCCAACGGGCAGGAGGCGGCTATAGGCCGCTAAAGTGCCCTTATCATCATAGCCCATCAGGTGCCAGCTCTCCTGATCCTGATCATCACAATCTACAAAAGCGCAACGCTGCTCCAGCACAAATACGCGCTGCCTGAGCCGCATGAAGGCATACAGCTCATCCAGGCTGAGATCGCGATAGTGTTTTAGTGTAAAATGCATAGGCAGAATGGTATCGGTTTGGTCAAGGTAAATATTTTTCCCCACGGTATGAAATAAGGGTAGGCGTTTTGCGATTTAGTCCTATATTTCGGATGCAATGAAAAAGATCGAACTGGAGATCATAGCCCTCTCGCATAGCGTCACTCAGTCACACTCCTTTGCCGTAGTGCTGGGAGAGGTAGACGGTACGCGCAGGCTGCCGATCGTGATAGGTGGATTTGAGGCGCAGGCTATAGCCGTAGCGCTGGATAATATGAAGCCATCACGCCCGCTCACACACGACCTGATGAAGACCGTCTGTGATACATTTGGCCTGGAGCTGCAGTATATCTATATCAGCAAGCTGCTCGATGGGGTGTTCTACAGCAATCTTGTGTTCAGCAACTCTATCGAGACTGTGGAGATAGACTCCCGCACCTCTGATGCACTGGCGCTCGCTGTGCGCTTTGAGTGCCCGATCTACGTGAATGAAGATATACTGGAGGAAGCCGGCGTAGAAGCCGATGCCACTATGGAGGCCGGAGGCACTGTCTCTGAGGGAGACCTGGAGAAGCGGATAGAAGAGCTCACCTCTGTATCTGCCCAGCCCGGTGCCAGCACCAATTTCTCTAACATGTCAGCAGAAGAACTGAACGAAGCCCTGCAGCATGCCATAGAGAATGAAGACTATGAGCGCGCCGCGCGTATCAGAGATGAGATGAATAAGAGGCAGTAGATCTGTACACGACGTTATATTTCAAACTCCGGACCCATGAGCGCAAAATTATTGGATTTTGTACCTCCTTCTGGAAGTTACCCCGAACACCATTTCGGTGAGCATTTTCATGATAAATTGTGGGTAGAGTTTGACTCTGGCAATGATACGAAGTGGCTGGGATGCTTTGCTCGACCACGCCATCCTGCGGCATTTGATAAGGTTGTTATTGATCCTGATGGTGCTTGCGCATTCGTCATAGCAGGAGGTATAGGATACCTCATAGGTATTGAAAATAGAAGGCTTATCTATCAATCACATGAGTATCCACTTTTTAAGAGTGCGATTAGTACCACGGCACCGGATTATTTCATAGCCAGTACGCATTACTCCATACTTATTTTTGATCATAATGGACTAAAAGAGGTAGTATACCCAGACTATCAAGTGTATGATATATATGTCACGACTCAAGTGGGAAATGCGGTCACAGGAGATATGTGTTCTTATATGTATGGAGATATCAATGTAGGTTTTACATTGAATCTGATAGACTTTAGTATGTCAATCAATGAAACTATTAAAGTTAAGAGAGCGGGTCCATTAGAATATATCACAGTGCGAAGACCGGGCTCAAACGAAGATAAAACTCAAGGATTGCTATCGAATCTATTGAAATATCTTTTGGGCTAACTGGTAGGTAAATCAAAAACGCCCCACAAAGTGAGGCGTCCTGATTAATATTCTTCTTCGTTAAAGAAAAAGTCTTCTTTGGTAGGATAGTCGGGCCATATATCTTCTATGCCCTCGTAGAGCTCCTCATCGTCGTCCAGTTCCTGCAGATTCTCTATCACCTCTACCGGTGCGCCGGAGCGGATGGAGAAATCTATCAGGTCGTCCTTGGTAGCTGGCCACGGAGCCTCCTCCAGGTATGATGCTAATTCGAGTGTCCAAAACATATTTGCGGTTTCCTTTTAATTGTCGGCGAAAAAAACGCTTTTTTTCATATAAACAAATAGGGTGCTCCTGATTACAAACATCCTATCCACCTCCGGTCGGGTCAAAAGCAGATAAAAACCGCCCAACAGGCTGACTATAAGACGTAAAAAAGCCGCTCTTAGTGTAGGAGCGGCTTCCGAAAGTATTTCACAATATGATTATTTCAGCTTGAAGGCTGCCTTTACCTTAGATACATAGTCGAGTTTCTCCCATGTGAAGAGCTCTACCTTTACCTTCTTCTTCTTGCCATCAGGCGCGGTGAAGGTCTTCTCTACCACCTCATTCTTGCGACCCATGTGGCCATAGGCAGCAGTCTCAGAGTAGATAGGATTGCGCAGCTTCAGGCGCTGCTCTATGAAGTAAGGGCGCATATCAAACACCTTCTCTACGATCTTGGCTATCTGGCCGTCGTTCAGGTTTACCTTGGCTGTGCCATAGGTATTGACAAAGATACCCATAGGCTGAGCCACCCCGATAGCGTAGGATACCTGTACCAGCACCTCATCGCAGAGGCCGGCAGCTACCAGGTTCTTGGCTATGTGGCGGGTAGCATAGGCCGCAGAGCGGTCTACCTTAGATGGATCCTTGCCAGAGAAAGCACCACCTCCGTGAGCACCCTTGCCACCATAGGTGTCTACGATGATCTTGCGGCCTGTCAGGCCGGTATCGCCGTGAGGGCCACCGATTACGAAGTTGCCGGTAGGATTGATATGGTACTTGATCTTATTGTCAAAGAAGTGCGCATACTTCTTGTACTTAGCCTTCACACGAGGGATCAGGATATTGATGATATCCTTCTTGATCTTCTCAGCTTTGATATTGTCGTCATGCTGCGTAGACACTACGATCGCATCGATGCGTACCGGCTTGTTATTGTCATCATACTCCAGCGTGACCTGAGACTTGGCATCAGGGCGCAGGTACTTGATCTCTTTATTCTCACGGCGCAGGGCAGCGAGCTCTATGAGGAGCTTGTGAGCGAGGTCGAGCGCGAGAGGCATATAGTCATCAGTCTCATTGGTCGCATAGCCGAACATCATGCCCTGGTCGCCGGCGCCCTGGTCTTCCTTCTTGGTGCGCTCTACGCCCTGGTTGATATCAGATGACTGCTCGTGGATAGCAGACAGCACGCCACAAGAGTGCGCTTCAAACATATATTCAGACTTGGTATAGCCGATCTTGGCTACTACATCACGGGCTATGGTCTGCACATCCAGGTAGGCCTTAGACTTCACCTCGCCTGCCAGTACTACCTGACCGGTGGTCACCAGTGTTTCACAGGCTACCTTAGACGATGGATCCCATGCGAGAAAATTATCAATGAGCGCGTCAGATATCTGATCTGCTACTTTATCCGGATGTCCTTCGGAGACTGACTCCGATGTGAAGAGATAACCCATTTTATACTTGATTTTTAATTTGTAAGAAGGCCAAAGCTATAAATTTTATTGTTACCACAAATGTGGTTATCCATAGCTTATACACAGGGTAATATCATAGCCTGAGAGATTTTTTTGCGTCCAGGGTGTAACATTTCATCCGGTCCTGTCTCCAAAGGGAAATAAAAACCAAGATCATGTACGCAGACAACCGCAAAAAATACTTCCTGCTCTTCATCATGCTAGCTTTCGGAGCGCTTTGCATCAATGTATTTGGGCAGGACACTACACCTTTTCAGGTCAAAGTAACCGGCCATGGAGACAAGGCAATCGTCTTCATACCCGGCTTTGCCTCCTCCGGCGCTGTGTGGGATGATACCCGCCGGCTCTTTGAAAAGGATCATACCTGCTATACGCTGACCATGGCGGGCTTTGCTGGCGTACCAGCCAGAGGCGAAGCTACCTTTCAGGCTTGGGAGAAGGCCATAGCACACTATATACAACAGCATAAGATCAGTAAGCCGGTCATCATCGGGCACAGCATGGGTGGCGCCATGGCGCTGGCAATAGCTGCGGACTATCCTGACCTGCCCTCTCAGGTGGTAGTGGTAGATGCCCTTCCGTTCCTGGCGGCTATGAGGGACCCGTCTGCACAGGCCAGGGACAAAGTAGATTGTTCTGCTTCCATCGCCCAATTTAAGGCCATGCCTGACGCACAATTTATGCAGATGCAGGAGGGGAGCATGGCGATGCTCATGGCAGATACTGCTCATCGTAGAGAGGCGATAGACTGGTCAGTAAAGTCAGACAGGGCTGTCTTAGCCGGTATGTTTTGTGATTTCTCTAATACGGACCTACGGTCAAAGCTAAGTACTGTAAAGTGCCCCGCGCTGATCCTCCTTGAGTCTTACTTTGTCAACTTCAAACCAGCCATAGAAGATCAATACAAGCTGCTAAAAACAGGCGACTACCGATATGCTACAAAAGGTTTACATTTCATCATGTATGATGACAAAGACTGGTACGAGGCACAACTGAAAAGCTTTGTCAAATAGCAATGCAGGACTTCAAAGAAATATACGAGCAATACTGGAGCCGGGTCTACCGCCTCTGCATGGGCTACCTCAATGACCCCGCCCATGCTCAGGACGTAGCACAGGAGACCTTTGTCACCGTGTGGGAGAAGCTGCCACAGTTTCGCGGAGAGTCGGCTATAGGCACGTGGATCTTCCGCATCGCGTCAAACCAATGCCTGCGCCAGATAGCACGCGACAAAAGAATGCCCCGCTCCGCTATGCCCGGAGAGATCGAAGAGAAAAATGAAGCTGCCCCGGAGGGCAAAATAGCCTACCTCTACAAGGCGATATCGGAGCTCAGCGAGACAGATAGGATCATCATCTCACTGGAGCTGGAGGGGCTGCCACAAGCGGAGATAGCATCGATAGTCGGCATCTCTGAGGGCAATGTACGGGTCAAGATCCACAGGATAAAAGATAAGCTAACTGAAAAATTTAAGCACTATGATGGACAATAATGATGACCTGAAGGCATTATGGGGTGCGGGCATAGCAGCTCCCGCGCCGGATATCACGGCCCTGCTCACGCGTGCCACCACGGTGAAAAGAAAAGCCCGCAACAAAATGATATGGGGCAATCTGCTCCTCGTGCTGACATCTATATTCATCGCCTGGGTATGGATACACTACCAGCCACAGATGCTCACCACAAAGTTCGGCATCGTGCTGATCATACTTTCCATGGCTATCTATATCATCACATCTACCTCTATGCTACAGTTCCTCTTTCGCGATGAGCCGGATATGGATACCGCTAGCTACCTGGCGCAGCTACTGCGCCTGCGGCAAAAACAGGAGTACCTGCAGAAGACGATCATGACCTTATATTATGTGCTACTATCAGCAGGCATGGCGCTGTATATGATAGAGTATGCCACGATGCTGGGGCGCAGGTATGGCCTGATCGCCTACCTTGTTACATTTGGATGGATAGGGCTGGCGTGGTTTTATATCAGGCCACGCACCGCCCGCCGGCAGCTGGCACCGCTGAATGAAGTGATCAGGCAACTGGAGCAGGTCCAGCAGGAGCTAAAGGGTTGATGCTGCTCTGTAAAGTGCCATTTGGCCCATTTTTCGTATTTTTCGGCCTATGAGTATTGAAGCAGGAAAAGCCTATGCGCCTGCTGCAGGTGCAGCGGCTGCCGAGGGGCAAAAGATATCATTGGAGCAATTTAAAGAAGAGGTGCTACGCGACTACAAGGTCGTGATGGCCAGCCGTGAGATGAGCCTCATGGGCCGCAAAGAAGTACTGACCGGCAAGGCTAAGTTTGGCATATTCGGCGATGGCAAGGAGCTGGCACAAGTAGCCCTGGCCAAGACCTTCCGCCATGGAGACTGGCGCAGCGGGTACTACCGAGACCAGACCTGGATGATGGCCCTGGGTGAGCTGACCGTAGAGCAATTCTTCTCCCAGCTATATGCCAACCCTGATCCTCAGGCGGACCCATTCTCCTCAGGCCGGCAGATGAATGCGCACTTTGCTACGCCTATGCAGGATGAGAATGGCCAGTGGCTGGACCTCACTGCGAGGTACAACTCTACTGCCGATGCCTCTCCTACTGCCTCACAGATGCCGCGCTCACTGGGTATCGCCCTGGCATCTAAGCTCTATCGTCAGAATGAAGAACTGGGTGAGCAGTCGTCAAACTTTACCAATCATGGGGATGAGGTCTCTTACGTTTCTATAGGCGATGCCTCTACCAGTGAGGGTATCTTTTGGGAGACTATCAATGCTGCCGGTGTACTGCGTGTGCCGCTGGCTGTGAGTGTATGGGACGATGGCTACGGTATATCTGTGCCTAAGAAATATCAAACTACCAAGAGTTCTATATCAGAAGCGCTCAGTGGCTTCGCCGTAAATGAAGCCGGGGACGGATATGATATCTACGTCTGCGAAGGCTGGGACTACCCTAAGCTGGTAGCCACCTACCGCAAAGGGATAGAAAATATGCGCAAGACGCACAGGCCGGCGCTATTCCACATCACGGAGGTGACGCAGCCGCAGGGCCACTCTACCTCCGGCTCTCACGAGCGTTACAAAAACGCTGAGCGCCTGCAATGGGAGAAAGACTATGATGGCATAAAGAAATTTCGCGAGTGGATTCTGTCTAATGAGATAGCAGATGAGCAAGAGCTGCAAGCGATAGAGCAGGAGGCTAAGAAAGAAGCACAAGACGGCCGCAATGCAGCGTGGCGAAAATTTAACGAGCCGATCAAAGCAGAGATAGCCCAGCTCATAGAGCTGCTGAATGATGTGGCTACTGAGAGCGGCGAGGAAAAAGTATACGATGCGATCTCCTCTATCGAAACAGCTATGGACCCGATACGAAAGGATATCATCAAGACTGCCAAAGTGGTGATACGCCAGTTTCGCGGGCAGGAGTTCAGTGCGATAGACAGGCTGCGCAGATGGACAGATAGCTTTGTAGCAAAGTACCAGCAGACTTACAGTTCTCACCTGTACAGCGAGTCACCTTTGGCCGCGCTAAAGGTGCGCGAGGTGAAAGCGGAATACTCTGCCGATAGCAAAATGCTGAATGGCTTTGAAATACTCAACATTGCTTTTGACAAGATATTTGAGAAGTATCCTGAGGTAGTAGCTTTTGGTGAGGATGTAGGCAAGATAGGTGACGTAAACCAGGGCTTCGCCGGTATACAGGACAAGTATGGCGAGCTACGTATTTTCGATACAGGCATTCGCGAAGCGACCATCATGGGTCAGGGCATGGGACTCGCTATGCGTGGTTTCCGTCCGATAGCCGAGATACAGTACCTGGACTACCTGCTCTATGGCCTGCAGCCACTTAGTGATGATTTGGCCTGCCTGCAGTATCGCACTAAGGGCAAACAGAAGGCACCGCTGATTGTGCGCACGCGTGGCCACAGACTGGAGGGTATCTGGCATACCGGTTCCCCTATGGGTATGATACTCGGCACGCTTCGCGGTATGCATGTCTGTGTGCCGCGCAACATGGTACAGGCTGCCGGTATGTACAATACATTGCTACAAAGTGACGAGCCCGCTCTGGTAGTGGAGTGCCTGAATGGCTACCGCCTCAAAGAACAACTACCGGATAATATAGAGTCCTTCACTGTGGCGCTGGGCGTACCTGAGGTCATAGAGTCGGGCACTGATGTCACGGTAGTGAGCTATGGCTCTACGCTGCGCATCGTGCAGGATGCTATGAAGCTACTGGCTGAGACCGGTATCTCTGTGGAACTGATAGATGTGCAGACACTCCTGCCTTTTGATATCAATGGTATGATAGGTGAGTCTGTGCGCCGTACGAATCGTGTGGTGTTCATAGATGAAGATGTGCCGGGTGGTGCCTCGGCGTATATGTTCCAGCAGGTGTTTGAGCATCAGGATATCTACCGCTATCTCGATGCACCACCGCGCACCATCTCTGCCAAGGCGCACCGCTCACCGTATGGCAGCGATGGTGACTACTTCAGCAAGCCAAACGCCGAGGAAATATTCGAAGTGATATACGGCATGATGAGCGAGGTAGATCCCGGTGAGTGGCCGGCACTTTGATCTATAAAACAGGATAATGAAAGCGATTAAGCACCTTATGGCTCTGGTGGCCATGTTTGGATGTATTACTGCGGTAGCACAAAAGGGCAAAGTTTATAAAGTAGAGGACCTGGATCCAGCTCTATGGAAGCCAGGCTATGTGGTAATGCTCAATGGCGATACTATCAAGGGTGTCATCAGGAAGGTGAGGTTTATAGATATTAATCTGGAGGAGTTTGGATACAAAGTCGTGATCATAGGCGAAGATGGTCTCAAGAGGACCGTATCGTCTATGAAAAGCAGAGGGTATGGGTATAAAGAAGGAGATAGCCTGGTAGTGTATGTGGCTGTAGATGTGCCCGCCGAGCTGAGTGGTGTTGGGGTAGTTTTTTGTGAGATACCTATAGATGGTCCTTGCCAGGAGCTGGTCTACTATGAATACGTCTCTAACGCCTATGTGCGGACCCTGACTGCCCGCAATCTGATCCGTATCAAGTCTGACATGACTTTAATAAAGGAAATAGGATTTAAGCATAATATGCGTGAGTTTTTTGCATCCTGTACACTCATACTCAACGGTATAGACGAAAAGAAGTATACTTATTTCAATTGGGAGCAGATAGTGAAGGATTATAATGCAGGGATTTGCAAATAATCGAAGTATACATTTTCAATACTTCTGTTGACAGATACATGGCACAGTACTTGCCTTATCCCGCTAAACGATTCATTTTAGCGCATTGTTGATTTCATGTGGATGGATAAATTCCTATTTATCAATGTACATAGAAACAATATTAATACTACATCGTATACGTGTATCAAACACCTGAAACGAATGTCGAGGCTGACCCTTATCATACTTTTTATCTGGCTGAGCGGCCATCTGCGCGCGCAGCCTAATAGCACCGATCCGGAAGAGGCTAAGCGCTGGAAGCCGGGATATATCGTGACGCTTAATGATGACACAGTGGTGGGCAAGGTAAAAGATATCCGCTTTCTGGATGTGTACTATGACTACCAGCGCAAGGTAGCCTTTGAGCATGATGGACAAATCACTGAATACGTTCCTGTGGAGTTGAAAGGGTTTGCGCTGGAGACGGAGGAGGCTTCCAGGCCGGTCAAGATCGTTTTGGAATCTGTGAGCGATCCGAGAGAGGGTGGCGGGCATATTTTCTCCCGTGTCTTCTGTACCGGTGCGTGCAAGGTCTATGGCTATACTGTGACCCTGACACGCGAGAGTGAGGTGATGATGAGTTCCGGCAAATCAATAGCCCCGTCGCTTTTGGCCACGGAGAAAAAGTACATACAGCTGGGCCGGGGAGACTTCATTCCTTTAAAGTTCATTGGTTTCAAGAAAAGCATGCGCGAACTATTCACCATGTGCCCGGTGATACTAGCCCGGCTGGAGAATAAGCAGTATACCTATGACAACTGGCAGGCTATGGTCCACGATTATAATTGTGGTATCTGCAAATAGCCTTAGCGCATATGCGCATAGTTATCCCGAACATATTTATTGAGGTAGGTGGTGAGCCCGCGGCCTGATAGCGCGAGCCGCTTCATCTGTTCTACATGCTTCCTGCCCGGCCGGTGATGGTCATATACATATACCCTACCATCGTGAAACTGCAGTGCTATGTAATCTGCTCCCGCCTCATAGGCCGTGACACCACCATTACCACCCAGATTTTGATACCGTGTCATACTCAGCTTACAGCAAAGTTGCTGCCACTTGCTGAAAGGCTTCGCTCTGCTGTGCCGGAAAGCTTACCTTACTAGCTCAATGGAGTCAAAGTACATAAGCGTCAATGGCATCCGCCTGCACTATATGGAGGAGGGGAGTGGTGATCTGGTCATACTGCTGCATGGTTTCCCGGAGTTCTGGTATGGCTGGCGGAGGCAGATACCTGTGCTGGGCAGGCACTACAGAGTCGTAGCTCCCGATATGCGCGGCTACAATCTCAGTGATAAGCCACAAGATATCGGGCAATACAAAATGGATGTACTGGTACAGGACATTGCAGAGCTGATAGCACAGCTGGGTGGTGGCCGCGCTATACTGGTAGGGCACGACTGGGGTGCTGCTGTAGCCTGGGCAGTAGCGGCTACACATCCTGACCTGATCGTCAAACTGGGTATCATCAATGTGCCACATCCACTGGAGATGCGTCGTGCACTACGCGGTTTCAACCTGCGGCAGTGGGCGAGGAGCTATTACATGTTTCTTTTCCAGTTGCCACGGCTGCCGGAGTGGTTCATGGCGCGCGATCTGGCCCGGATTTTCACCAATGTTTTCAAAAGCTTCAGCCCACGCGGGGTGGCGCCCACAGATGAGGAGATACAAGAGTACGTCAAGGCATATAGCCATGTCGGTGCTCTGACCGGACCGATCAACTATTATCGTGCTGCGCTGCGCTATCCTGATGCGCCGGATGTCTCTTCTGTGCTGCCTATGCCTGTACTGATGATCTGGGGCGAGCAGGACAAGGCCCTGGGTAAGGAACTCACCTACAATACCAAACAATACTGCGCTGATCTGGAGACTGTCTATGATCCCACTAGTGGCCACTTCATCACCGCCGATAATCCTGAACTGGTGAATGCAGTTTTGCTCAGGTTCTTTGCAGCCAATGCCGGAAAGTAGTTTGAATAGACAGGCATTAGACCTACTTTCACACACATGAAGTATCTCAAGGGGATAGGAGTCTCTATCGTCGTCATTTGTGTCATTCTGGTAGCTGGTTTCTTCCTGTTTCGCGGCAGGCTGCTACAGGTAGCGCTGGGCAGGGTAGAGGCACGTATGCTGGACAGGTACCATGCATCGCTCACCGTATCCTCTGCAGCCTTCACCGGGCTGAGCCATGTGGTCGTAAAGGGCATCACGCTGGTGCCTGAAGGGCAGGATACGCTGGCCCATATACAAGAAGCCGATGTAGATGTAGCAATACTACCCCTGCTGCGCGGGCGTGCTGACTTCGACGGGCTGCGGGTCAGGGGGGCAGATATCCGTATCTACCATACACCGGAGAGGGACAATATTTCTCCATTTCGCAAGGCTCAGGCTCCTGCCAGTGGCGGTGAAGCTGTGGTTAGCTTCCGCGAGAGATGGACGGGATGGCAGTCCAGGCTGCTCAAGATATTGGGTACAAACCTGCTGGCCGATGATATCAGGATCACCTTTCAGGATACCCTGCGCAGGGAGGAGGTGCTCATTCCGCATTTCTTTATGACTCAGCGTGACCTGACAGGCGTGCTGATAGATGAAGTGCATCATGATACCATGGTACTCGCCGGCCGCGTGATCAGGAAGAAGAAGGAGTATGAACTGGAGGTAAAACATATGAGCCGCGATACAGCTTATCTGCCGTTTCTAGATGCTGACAGAGGCCTGAGGTGCAGGTTTGGGTACCTGAAGGCCGATGTGAAATTTGATGAGAAAGGAGACGATGCTATCATCACGGTCAATGCTGCTGCGAGAGACTTTCACCTGCACCACTGGCGCCTGGCCAATGAGGATGTAGTGCTGCCTGATGCGTCATTCTCCGGGGCGCTGCGGATAGGAGATGATGCTGTAGAGCTGGATTCATCGTCTACCGTCAGGCTCACCCACGCGCAGTGTGGCCTTTTTGCCCGTTACGATCTGAAGCCGGATACGACTTTTGCGCTGCACGTGCGTATGGCAGAAACTCCTGCAGATAGCTTCTTCCAGTCACTGCCTCAGGGTATGTTCGGTACTTTGAGAGGCATCTCCTGCACAGGCTCGCTGAGATATGACCTCGACTTCCTGATACATACCAATGATCCTGACTCACTGCTCTTCAACTCTGCACTGACCAAGAAGGACCTGCAGATCAATCACTACGGCGAGGAAAACTATGCGCGCATCAATGGCGACTTTATCTATGATGCCTATGATAAAGACCGGCTGGTGCGGCGTATCACCATCGGCCCGGAGAATCCTTTCTTCACCCGGCTGGACCAGATGTCACCCTACCTGCCGCAGGCGGTGCTGCAGGCCGAGGACCCTTTCTTCATGCATCACCGCGGCTTCCTGCAAGAGTCATTTCGTGAGTCCATAGCTAAGAACTACAAGGAACATCGATTTGCCCGGGGAGGCAGTACGATCAGCATGCAGCTGGTCAAGAATATATTTCTGAGCAGGGACAAGACCATCTCACGAAAGGCCGAAGAGGCACTCATAGTCTACCTGATAGAGAACCTCGGTCTGGTACCCAAAGAGCGCATGCTGGAGGTCTACCTCAATGCGATAGAGTGGGGTCCCAATGTCTATGGCATAGGCGAGGCAGCACACTTCTACTTCAACAAGCGTCCCTCGCAGCTCACGCTGCAGGAGAGCCTCTTTCTGGCGAGCATCATCCCGAGGCCGAAATCCTTTGCCTGGCAGTTTGATAAACAGGGGCAGCTGCGCTTCTCGCTGAGCAATTATTTTAAGATCCTGACCGAGCGGATGGTGATACGCAATGTGCTCGCACCAGCAGATACCATAGGCCTCAAGGCAGAAGTGACACTATCTGGGCCGGCCAAGCGGCTGGTAATGCCTGCAGATAGCCTGGCTCAGGATACTATAGAAGATGACTAGGCCGACATTGAAAAAGAATGTGTTACAAATGGTGAATCATAAACAGTGCTAAAGACTCAGCCGGCAGGGGATTAATGCTTAGGTTTGCAGCCTAATCCACCTGAAATAATGTCTCAATCTTTCAATGCGGAGCAGGTGCTCGCAGATTTCAAAAACTGGAATCAACAACTGAAGAAATACCAGATACCTAATACAAGAAAGGCAGTGGTACAGATACTCAACAGCTTCTCTTTTTATATTGGTCTCTGGATACTGCAGTTTTGGCTCTATGACCGCTCGTCGCTCTTTACGATCATGATAGCTGTGCTGAACGGGCTACTGCTGGGCCGTATCTTTATCATACAGCACGACTGTGGCCACAGGTCTTTTACCCGGAGCAAACTGGCTAATGATATTATCGGTACGGTATCCAGTGCCTTTACAGTCATACCGTACAAGTATTGGGCAAAGTCGCACGACTTTCACCATGCGCACAATGGTCAGCTGGAGGTGAGTGATATAGGCGATGTAGAGGTACTCACTACAGAGCAATACAATGCACTGGGTACCTGGGCGAAGGTCCGGTACAGGATCTATCGTAGTCCATTTTACCTGTTTACTGTAGGTGGCTTCGTATATGTAGTTTTGTACAATAGGTTTGCGTTTTTGCGCGAGGGTGGCTTTGCCAAGGTGAAAAAGAGCGTAACCATCAGCAATGTGGCCTTTGTAGTACTATACCTGGCGCTGGGTTATTTCCTCGGGTTCAAAAAATTTCTGCTGGTGCAGTTTGCTAACCTCTTCTTCTTTGGCACCTACGCGCTGTGGTTCTTCTACATCCAGCACCAGTATGAGAATATCTACAAGAACAGCAAGGAGAACTGGAACTATGTGCTCTCAGCTATCAAGGGTAGTACCTACTATAAGCTGCCATACGTAGGTCACTGGCTCACGGGCAATATCGGCTACCACCATATCCACCACCTGTGCCCTACTATCCCAAACTATCACCTGCGCTCCTGCCACAAGAATATGCCCATCTTTGAGAAGCACGTGAATGCACTTAGCTTCTGGCAGAGCCTCAAGACGGTGAATGCGAACCTCTGGGATGCGCAGGAGATGCGCATGATCTCTTTTACAGAGAACAGGCGCCGCCGGGACGGACGCTAGAGCGTATAACCGGGTAACGGGCCTTTTGGCATAGAAAGTGTTGCACCATATGCTATGCCCAACCTGCTGACTCAGATCGCGTGGCTCTTTATCCTTGCCATACCTATAGCCTGCATAGCGTGGACAGTGACGCATGAAGAGATCTTTCGTGAGCCCAGGGAGTATTGTATAGAGCGATCCCAAAACTGCAGGACCATCTGGGCCCGCAAATTTTTCTACCTCTTTACTTGTGAGTATTGCTTTAGTCACTATGTCACCATTGCAGCGGTGACCGTCACGGGCTATCGACTACTGATGGACGACTGGCGTGGGTATTTTATAGCAGGATTTGCACTCGTGTGGATAGCCAATCTCTACATGAGTCTGCATGCCCTGATACGTACCAGCCTGAAGGCCGAGGGCCTCGAAGCGAAACTGGAAGAGAAGAAGCTGGAGCAAGAGACTGAGAAGGATTAACTGGCACTTAGCAGCGGCCAGGCGGCTTTCACCAGTACGGTGATGCCTACAGCCAGGATCAGTAGCAGTACGATGCGGCGAAAGTTCTCCTGGTCTATCTTCTGCAGCAGTACCTTGCCGATATACGATCCTAATAGTGACACACCTACCAGCGCCAGTATGAGCTGATAGCCCGTCTGGCTCACATAGCCGCTCTCGGTATAGATCACCGCCCGGCTCACGTCTACGCCCAGATCTATAGCCGCCGAGGTGCCCACAAACAGGTTCTTCTCCAGATCATATGCCGCCATGCAGAGGCCTCGTACTGCTCCCCCCGTACCCACAAAACCAGCCAGAAAGCCTGCCAGACCGCCACCTACAGTACTGGTAGCCACAGATGGCTGCAGCCGAAAGCCGGGCCGGGCCAGCAGGGTGGCACTGAAGACGATAAGAAAGACGCCCAGCACCAGCTGGTCAAAGCGAAAAGAGATCACAGTAGTGAGCCAGGCCCCCAGGATGACAAAGATCACACTCGGTATGCCAAAGGCCAGTGTGACCCGCCAGTCAATGGTGCGGCGGAACAGGAAGAGCTTGCTGATATTGCTGAAGACGTGGAAAATGGCCGTGATACCCAGCACTGTTTTCATATCAAAAAAGAATCCCGCGAGGGGCACGAAGAACATAGATGACCCGAAGCCCCCGATAGTCCCTATGACCTCTGCTATCAATGCAAGAAGAGTAAAGAGGATGATATTCATTGCGATATACTAATATCAGAAATATTTAGAGATACTTTTCTGAGGTATATCACATGTACCACTGACAGGTATACAGGCCGGATAAAAAAAGCCATCCTTACGGGGATGGCTATACATCATGATGTGATGACAAATTAGTAGGGTGATGGGTGCCTTGGCTCAGGGCTTACTACTTCCCGCCGTGGAGAGACCGACCTGACAAAAGGGAGCACTGATCACCTGGAGTAGAGACTTTCCATCATAACCGGAGTTTGCAGAATTAAATTTTGTTCGTTTTCCGGTACAAATATTTAACGCCGGTCGCGGCCTTTTTAGTGTGCGTTTTGGCGTAATAAAATAAAGCTACATTAGCTCTCAGAAAATAAGACAGTTAATGAAATTTGGCACCAAAGCGATACATGCCGGCGCAGAGCCGGACCCTACTACAGGAGCGATCATGACTCCTATCTACCAGACATCTACCTATGTGCAGGAGAGCCCCGGCACAAACAAAGGGTATGCCTATGCACGCGGCAAAAATCCTACGCGCGTGGCGCTGGAGAAAAACCTCGCGGCGCTGGAGGAGGCGAAGCATTGCCTCTGTTTTGCATCAGGTATGGGTGCTACTGATGCTGTGATCAAACTGCTCCGCCCCGGAGATGAGGTGATCACCGGAGATGATCTATATGGTGGCTCCTACAGGATTTTTACCAAGGTCTTTGCAAACTATGGCATCAAGTTCCACTTTATAAACCTGACCGATGCCAATAATATCAAGCAGTATATCAACGCCAACACCAAACTAATATGGGTAGAGACCCCTACCAATCCTACCATGCAGATAGTGGATATAGCGGCCTGCGCAGCCATAGCCAGAGAGCATAAACTAACGCTCTGTGTAGACAATACATTTGCCTCGCCATACCTGCAAAACCCGCTGCTACTCGGTGCTGATATCGTGATGCACTCTGTGACCAAATACCTCGGTGGGCACAGCGATGTAGTGATGGGTGCGCTCATGACCAATGATGATAAGCTGCATACCGACCTTTCTTTTATACTAAACTCCTGTGGAGCCAATCCCGGCCCAATGGACTCCTTTCTGGTGATGCGCGGTGTAAAGACGCTGCACCTACGCATGGAGCGCCACTGCTACAATGGCCGCAAGATCGCCGAGTTTCTCAAGACGCACCCGCGTATAGAAAAGATCTACTGGCCGGGGTTTGAAGACCATCCTAATCACGCTATCGCAAAGAAGCAGATGCGCGACTTTGGAGGGATGATCTCCATAGTCCTGAAGGGAGCGTCTCTGGATGAGACATTCCGTGTAGCATCCTCATTTCATGTGTTCTCGCTGGCCGAGTCTCTGGGTGGCGTAGAGTCTCTGATCAATCACCCAGTCACTATGACACACGCCTCTATCCCCAAGGAAGAGCGCGAGAGGGTAGGAGTGGTAGACAACCTGCTGCGCCTGTCTGTAGGCGTGGAGGACGTAGAGGATCTCATAGCAGATCTGAAGCAAGCGCTGGAGACAAAGTAATGGCAAAGGATAAGAAGCTCACGCGCGAGGCGGTCTACGAGCTGCTGGAACAGAAATATCAGGCGTACAACAAGCTGTCCTTCATAGCTGATGACCCTGTGCAGGTACCACATCGCTACTCAAAGAAGCAGGACATAGAGATCGCAGGTTTTTTCGCTGCTACGCTGGCATGGGGGCAGCGCGTGACCATTATCCGAAATACGACCCGAATACTGGAACTAATGGACAATAGTCCTCATGATTTTATCTTAAATCATGAAGACAAGGACCTGAAGCGCTTTTTGGGTTTCGTGCACCGTACTTTCAACGATACTGATCTTCTCTATTTTATTGAGTTTTTCAAGTGGTTTTATAATAATCATGACTCATTAGAGTATGCCTTTGCGTCCGGTATGTCGGCCCGTAGTGTGCACACAGAGTCAGCGCTGATCGGGTTTCAAGAATTATTTTTTTCGCTGGAAGATCACCCGCAGCGCACCAAGAAGCATATCTCCTCTCCGGCGCGCAAATCTACCTGCAAGCGGCTCAATATGTACCTGCGATGGATGGTAAGAAAAGATAAAAATGGCGTTGACTTCGGTATCTGGAAGGATATCAAACCATCTCAATTACTGATTCCCCTGGACGTACATGTAGACCGGCATGCACGAGGCCTGGGTTTGCTCAAACGAAAGCAAACTGACTGGCAGGCGGTGCTGGAGCTGACGGAAAGCCTGCGCTCCTTTGACCCTGCCGATCCGGTGAAATATGACTTTGCGCTCTTTGGCATGGGCGTACTGGATAAAATGCCCTGATCCGGCTCAGCAGTCTTATTGATTTATGTTAAAAGATTTTTTTACAGAATTAACCTTGGGGTCATATTAATTTTTTTGTAGCTTTAATAAGTACTAAAAAAATTACAGATCATGAAACAGGCTTACATTATTTGTATTTGTCTTTTGACCTTTGGCCTTTCTACCTTTGATTCTTCTGCCCAGTGCAATAATGGCCGCTACAGAGACAAGATCTTTGGCGTGTCTACAAACGTACAGCAGCAATACGGCTCCGCTCCTAAATATGATGGGAGCAATCAGGACCTGTATATGGATATTTTCCAGCCTTCGGGAGATAACTTTGCCCGCCGTCCGCTGATCATCCTGGCCTTTGGCGGTAGCTTTACATCAGGTGTCAGACAGAGCCCGGATATCCTCCAGCTATGCAATGATTTTGCTAAGCGTGGCTTTGTGACGGCTACCATAGACTATCGCATAGGCAAAGAGAATGGAGATGACACATCTATGTACAAGGCAGTGCTGCGAGGTATTCAGGATATGAATGGTGCCATTCGCTATTTCTACAAGGATGTCTATACCAACAACCACTACCGGATAGATACAAATCAGATCTATATCGGTGGTACTTCGGCCGGTGCCTTTATAGGACTAAATAAGGCCTATCAGAATCTGAATGTATACTCTCGTCCTGTCCCGTTGGATTTCCTCCTGGCCTTTGGTGCAGTAGGTGGTCCGGACGGCACTAATAATGTGGGTTATAATTCTAACGTCAAGGGAGTAATAGACCTGTGTGGTGCTGTTTTTGATACAGTATGGCTCCAGCGCGGGGGACCTATGCTGGTAGGTGTACATGGCACTGCAGACAATACTGTTTCCTTCTACTATGACAGTGCGCTAGGCGCACAGGATATCAAAAAGCGCTTCTTTGGAGGCGGTGATATCATCAATCGTATGAACCATCTCGGCAGCGGTTTTACGGGCTATATCTATCCTTTCTATGGTGCAGATCATGCGCCGTTTGTTTTGCCTATACCTCTGGTACCTCCGGCCTCTCTGTATATGGATACTACCATACAGGTCCTGCAGGATTTCCTCTATGCTCATACAGACTGTGACTCGACACGCATCGGGCAGACGGGGATACTAGATCCCGACTACCATATTTCGGTTTCGGCGCTACCCAACCCTGCCGATGATATATTGACCGTCTACTCCCACGAGGCAGAGGCTCTGCAGGTAGAGGTCTATAGTATAGATGGCAAACTGATGCAATCCTTTGACCTGGCGGCTAATGGACGCCACTATATACGCAAGGGTGAGCTTAGTGCGGGGATGTATATACTGCAATACTATGATCACACAGGAACTGTAAAGCTACGATCGGACAAGATCGTCTTTGAATAAACTATAACGAAGCCCTCTCATGAGGGCTTTGTTATTTTAGCTTTTCATTATTGCGGTGGCGGTCACTATCGCGCTTTGTCTTCTTGTCTATATTCTTTTCCAGCGCGGTGGTCAGATCTACGCCGGTCTGATTGGCCAGGCAGAGCAGAATCCACAGCACATCTGCCATCTCATCGGCCAGATCTTTGTCTTTTTCAGATTCTTTAAATGATTGCTCCCCATACTTTCGCGCCATGATGCGGGCCACCTCTCCGACCTCCTCCATCAGGATGGCTGTATTGGTCAGTTCATTGAAGTAGCGGACACCTGTCGTAGTGATCCACTTGTCTACTGTCTCTTGAGCTTCTTTGATAGTCATGGCTATTTCTTTTTTCGTTTCTGCATCTCCTCTGCTATACGCACGGCATCATATGCCTTCATCTCCTTCAGGTGATCTATCACACTGTCATAGCTGGCCGCATTCCTGTTCTGGCTCAGTTTGCTTACGGCTTCTATTTTGTCTATCCGTATTTCCAGGCCTACCAGGCCGCGGAGGTCCTTCTCGCGCATCTCTGCCGGGAGGCCATCATAGGTATGAGGCTGTGCAGCGTGGGCAGATTCGTAGCGATGCATCAGCTGCCGTAGCATGTCTTCCAGTAGTTCGCCTTCCAGGATAGTGGCCTTACCCGAGAGATGTACAGCCTGATAGTTCCATGTAGGCACGTTGCGCTGATCATACCAGCTGGGAGATACATAGCTGTGCGGCCCGGTGAAAATAGCCAGCACCTCCGGATGCGCTGCCAGTTGCCTCCATTGTGGATTAGCGCGCGCTATATGACCGTACAATGTCCAGGTATCCCCATCTACTGCCAGCTCCAGCGGGATGTGGGTAGCCCACGGATGGCCGTCTACCACAGACACCAGCGTGGCAAAACCAAACTCCCTTACCAGCGCCTCCACCACTGCCATATCTTTCTCTTCAAAGTGTCCCGGTATATACATGGCTACTCCTTGTTTTTAGAGTCTATAGTGATCGTGACCGGGCCATCATTGATAAGCGATACTTTCATATCCGCTCCAAATTCTCCGGTACCGACACTTTTACCGAGTTCCTTAGACACCAGAAAAACGAATTTCTCATAAAGGGGTATCGCTATATCCGGCTTAGCGGCACGGATGAAGGATGGCCTGTTTCCCTTTTTAGTTTGCGCGTAGAGCGTAAATTGAGATACTATAATGATGTCTCCATTCGTGTCCCCTACAGATAGATTCATCAGGCCATTTTCATCTGTGAATATGCGCAGATTGACCAGTTTCGCCGCCATCCACTCCAGGTCTTCTGTAGTATCAGACTCTTCGAAACCCGCCAATACAAGCAATCCTGGCCCTATGGCAGATTTGATGTGGCCACCTATGGAGACCGCGGCCTCCGAGACCCGCTGTATGATGATGCGCATATTGTCAGTTAGTCAGTATCAGGACAAAACATAAATACCTATTCCTCCCAGTGCTTATAATTGGCCTTATAGTCGGCCATGATAGTGAGGTAGTTGATGTACCTTTCTTCGGCTATTTTGCCATCGAGATAGGCCTGCTTTACCGCACAGCCGGGTTCATTGTCATGCATACAGTTATTGAACCTGCAGAGCGGGATAAACTCCCTCATCTCTACATAGTAGTGGCTGATCTCCTCGGGCAGAAAGTGCATGAGCCCAAACTCTCGCACACCGGGCGTATCTATGATAGCCGCTCCAAAATCCATAAAGTGCATTTCCGCAAAAGTAGTCGTGTGCATGCCTTTGCCTGTGATCTGAGATATATCTGTAGTGCGCAGGTCCAGTGCGGGGTCCAGCTTATTGAGCAGGGATGATTTACCTACGCCTGAGTGGCCGGCTACGAGCGTCGTCTTGTGGCGCAGGAGGTCGCGTAGCTCGCTGATCCCCTGTCCGGTGTAGGTAGATGCCAGGTGTAAAGGATAGCCTATATGGCTATATATTTCCGTGACCGCTTGCTGCTTTTTCAGTCCCTTGGGATCGAGGATGTCCTGCTTATTAAAAACGAGATGCACCGGTATGTGGTATGCCTCTGCAGTAAGGAGAAACCGGTCTATAAACCCTGTGGAGGTACGCGGATTCGCCATCGTCACGATCAG
Source organism: uncultured Chitinophagaceae bacterium (assembly GCA_964537475.1). Classification (GTDB taxonomy): domain Bacteria; phylum Bacteroidota; class Bacteroidia; order Chitinophagales; family LD1; genus UBA1941. Next base: position 137,390 of record CAZIBY010000007.1, read on the forward strand.
CAGGCACTGGTCCATATTGGCTGCCAGTATCTGACGCGCGCCTTTATGCTTAGGCGAGGCCCTGACTATGTAGTTCTGCCGCTCGGCTATCTCTGTGATCATCCAGTCACCCTCCGTTTCGGCCACGGTCACGCGGTCGCCTACTGTCACGGGGTTTGTATCCTTGGTCTCGTCCAGGCGAAATACCCCTCGCAGCCGGCAGGAGATAGTAGCTCCGCTGTCTGTCCGCACCTCATACCAGCTACCGGTAGATTTGATCACGACCCCTGTCATAAGAGCCAAAGATATTCAAATAGTGATAGCGTCCATACCACCCCCGGAGCCCTATCAACGTCTTATACATAGTGTTAATTTTTCCGCAGCTTCAGTTTTTTTGAACTTCGCGGAAAAAGGCTAAATTTCAATTTCAATTTGCCTGATATGAAGAAACTGTACGCAGCTATTTTTCTGCTCATAAGTGGTGGTGTGTTCGCGCAGGATATACACTTCTCTGAGTGGTGGGCCACCCCGGTAGCTATGAACCCTGCCCTGACGGGCAAATTCAACGGTCTTATCAGGGCCACTTTTGCCTATCGCAACCAGTGGTTTCTTATCCCTACGCTCAATCAGACCTCACCCTACCAGACCATGCAGGCCTCGGTAGATGCTTCGATAGCTTCGGAGCGTCTTAATAATAATAAGTTTGGCGTAGGCCTGATGTTCTTTAATGACAAAGCAGGTGATGGCTCTCTGACTACTAACTCGGCTATGGCCTCTGTGGCATACCACCAGGCAGTAGACCGCTACGGCAAATCGCACCTATCTTTTGGTCTGCAGGCGGGTTTTGTGATGAAGCAGGTACAGTACCAGAACCTGATATTTGAATCTCAGCTCGATGGCTTCGGGTGGAACAGGAATATCAATAGTGGTGAAGCATTTACCGGCAAACCGATCATCTATCCTGATGTCAATGTGGGCGTCGCTTTTGCATCCCGCCCTACTGAGAAATTTGCTTACAACTTCGGAGCTTCGGTAAACCACATAGCTGCACCGCGTCAGAGTTTCCTGGGTGATGAGAGCAGCAGGATAAACCGCAGGTTTAACGTGCATGGCAGCCTCGAGATCAATGCCGGCTACGACAATCAATGGACCTTCGTGCCTACCTTGCTCTTCATGATGCAGGGTCAGGCACAGCAGTATAATTTTGGCCTGGGCATCAACTATCAGACCACCAATGAGCATCTGGGCGTATTCGGCGGTGCTTTTGGCCGTGCTAATAGCAAGGCTGCGTTTGATGCAGCTATCCTGAATGTAGGCGTAGACGTGTATAGCGCGCGTATAGGTGTGGCCTATGATATCAATATCTCAGGACTGAGCGGTGCGAGCAAATCCCAGGGTGCGCTCGAAGCGTCTATCGTGTATATATTCAAGCGTCAGAAAGACGAGTGGATACAATACCCGATGTACTGTCCTAAATTCTGATGATAAATGCGGCTGACGCCGCGGCTATCATATCCTGCTCCGCATGAATCTGCCTACTCTCCTATGGCAGAGGATGCAGGATAGTCTTTTTAACTTTAAATAATGTGGCTATGGCATCTTATTGTCCGTATTGTCACAGCGTCAACTCTGCAATGGCGGGCAATGTGTATTGCTCCCGCAGCGGTGAAGGCATGGAGAAGCCCGATACCGGTACGCTGCTGATCAGAGCTCCAAAACTGGAAGAGACCGACTGGCATGTTTCGCGGCTGTCTATCAGCCGTATGCAGAATGGTGAGGCGCACTATAAAATAGGCGACCGGGAGTGCACCGTGACCCCTGACAATTTTCTGGTCATCAATCAGGGCCAAACCTACAAAACCTCTTTTGAGGGCAGAGAGGATGCTGAGATGATGACTGTAGGATTCAGGCCGGGATTTGCAGAAGGCATCTTTCAGAGCCTCACCAATACGGAGGAGTGGCTGTTGGATAATCCTGCTTTTAAACCCAACGAGCCTTTGCGCTTTTTTGAGAAGACCTACACAGCAGACCCTGTGATCAACGGCGTGCTAGGGGATCTGAGGGAGGCAGTCCATAGTGATACTGCTGATACAGAACCGGCGGATCTGGAGGATAAATATACGCACCTCCTGGAGCGACTGATGGAGATACACTTTGATATATACAGTGATATCCGTACCCGCGGATATGTGAAACCCTCTACCGGTGTCGAACTGTACAAGCGCATCAGTATGGCAAAAGACTATATAGATTCAAACTACACGAGGGATATCATGCTGGAAGATATTGCACAAAACTGCTGCCTCTCCGTGAGCCACCTCAAGCGTCTTTTCAAAGAGTATTTTCATATCACGCCGCACCAGTATATCATACAGCGCAGGCTGGAGAAAGCTAAGGCACTACTGATACAATCTGATATGCCGGTGCGCAATATATGCGGCGAGATAGGTTTTGAAAATACCTCCTCCTTTATACGCCTCTTCAGAAATTCATATAATCTCACTCCGATGTCATTCAGGGGCCGCTCACTGGACCGGTCAGATTTTTAAGTGTGATCCACATGAGATTTTACAATATCATCCTGTCTGTCGTGATCGTATTGGCGGCCCTTTCATGCTCATCCTCAGGTCATAATGACAGTCAAAAGTTTGATGTGCTGAAATCATCTTTTGACACAGGCTACCAAGCTATCGGCATAAGGACGATGGGTTTTGACTATAAAGAAAACCTGGCGCATATACAGACGATGGATACCCTTGATCTGCAGGGACATTTCTTTGCTACGATCCGTCAGCAGCTCCGGGATATCGATCGCTCAGCACTGAAAGGCGCTGACCGTGTAGCATATGACCAGATAGATTATGAAATAACGCTCAATGAGCAGCGGATAGATCTGGAAAAGGCGTTTAGCAATGAGCATATAAGTATCCCCTCCGGAGGTTTGCATGCACTGGATAAAAAGTGGTATGAGTACTATATAAAGTGTTACACAAGCATTGATGTTACACCCGATCAGCTGTATGCTTTCGGTGAAAGGGAAGTAAAGCGAGTCAAAACAGAGATAAACCGTATACAAATACAATTGGGATACGGACGTGATGAAGTAGGCTTCTACAGGATGCTGCAGTCAGATAGTTTTTATCTCACAGACAGGTCGGACATCATGAAGCGCTATACCCGCATCGGCCAGACCGTATCTGAGCACCTTGGTCATTTGTTTCTGGACACAGATATAGCTCCACTCACATTTATGGAGTGGCCTGGTGCCAATAAGCAGACGCCGCCCGGCTACTACAGTCCTGCCAGCGACAACCAATATGCCAAAGGCGTTTTCTTTTTCAATTTTTATAATGGGCGCCACAGCAAACGGTCAATGGACTGGCTCTATATGCATGAGGGGGTGCCTGGTCACCACTATCAGTGGAGCACCAGAGCCAGGCTACCACAGCCGGACTCCTTCAGACAATTATTCTTTTATCCCGGCAATGTAGAGGGGTGGGCGGCATATATAGAGTACTACGGCAAGGAGATGGGACTTTATAGCGACCCTTATGCTGAATTGGGTAAATGGGAGTGGGACCTGGTCAGATCGGTGCGTATACTGATAGACGTAGGCATACACTATAAAGGATGGACACACGAGCAGGCTCTGCTGTGCTGGAAGCAAAATATATATGGACAGGATGATATAGCAGAGCGCGAGGTGATACGCTGTACTAACTGGCCCGCACAGGCGCTCAGCTATAAGGTCGGCGCAGCCAAGATCATGGAGCTACGCGATACCTTGCGAAAAAGGCAAGGGTCTGGTTTTGATATCAGAAAATTTCACGCTCAATTTCTCAGCTATGGCAATATACCAATGCAGGTAATAGAGAAAGATATGCTCAGCCACTGATCACTCCTGGAACAGGTAGACCGATCCTCCACCTCCCACTACTATTCCTGATGTGGCAGAGAAGATATGGATACCGCGCAGCCTTTCCCCGGTGAACGGTTTTACAGTCTGCCAGTTGAGCCCGCCATCGGACGTATGCACCATCAGGCCTGACTCACCTACTGCGTATCCATTATTCTCATCTATAAAATCCAGGCCCATGAGATGGTCTACCTTGCCAAAAAGGCCATTGCCGCCCTTCACTATGCGCCAGCTTTTGCCGGCATCCGTGCTTTTGATGATCTCACCCTGATAGCCTACTGCATATCCGGTGATAGAGTTTACAAACTTCATATTTTGGTAGAAATCGCCGTTTTCTTTGACCACCCGATATGTATGCCCTCCATCTGTAGAGCGCACTACAGTACCATAGCCGCAGACTACTACTGTACTATCATCCAGGTAGGCGCAGCCTATAAAGGTATGCAGGGAGTCAAAATATGCCTGCTGCCATGTGGCTCCTCCATCAGTAGTGTTATAGATCGGACCACCCTTGTATCCCCAGCCGCAGGCTGCTACACCTCTCTGCCTGCCATAAAAAGAAAGCTGGTTGATAGCTATACTGCTAAAGGACACATCCCTGAAAGTATGCCCGCTGTCAGCCGTGTAGGTAGCATGGCCATAAAAACCACCCACGAATCCCTCTCGGGCCGAAAAAAAGTGCATCGTATACAAGGTGGACGTCATCACTGAGTCAGGCACCGACCATGTACGGCCTCCATCCAGTGTACGTATGAAAATACCGGACGCATAGCGAGGCCCCCCGCATATATACCCCACAGAGTCATTCACAAATTTGACATCATTGAGGTCATAGGCTGTGTGTGCGTCTATCCGCTGTGTGTGCAGCGTGATCTCTCCCTTGTGGCAAGAGGCGATGCCCAGGAGCATCACAGCCATGCTGATATATGTAAAAAACTTCAGCACTGCTCTATAGCATTTAGTATGATACCACAGGCATGGTCTATCTCGGCATCACTGATGATCAGTGGCGGCCCTATACGCATAGACTGCGGAGCGAAGAGGAACCAGTCCGTCAGAACGCCATCTGCTATACAGCTATCTATGATCTTTTTATTTTGCTCATAGCTGTCAAACTCCAGCGCCATCATCAGGCCCTTGCGATGTACCGATCTTATCTTTGGGTGCCGGAGTTTCGATGCAAATAGCGATCCTTTGCGCTCTACGTCTGCTATCAGGTTCTCTTCCTGCAAAACCTGTAGCGCAGCGAGTCCTGCTGCACAGCTGACCGGATGCCCGCCAAAGGTGGTGATATGTCCCAGCACCGGATTGTCTGTCAGGTCCTGCATGATACGCCTGTCCGCTATGAATGCTCCCAAAGGCATACCACCGCCAAAAGCTTTGGCCAGTAGCAGGATATCCGGCACGATCTCATATTGCTCAAAGGCGAACATAGAGCCACAGCGGCCAAAGGCTGTCTGTATCTCGTCCATGATCAGGAGGGCGCCTGTATCCGTACAGCGCTGTCGCAGCGCCTGCATGTAGTAGGCAGTAGGGATGGTCACGCCAGACTCTGTCTGTACCGGGTCTATGATCACGGCGGCCGTGTGCGGCGTGATCTGCTCCAGGTTATCCATATGGCCATACTCCAGCTCCACTACGTCAGGTAGCAACGGGCGAAAGGCTCTTTTGAAGTATTCATCGCCTATCAGGCTTAGCGCACCCTGTGTAGAGCCATGATACGATTTTCTGAAGTGGACAAACTGCGTCCTGCCGGTATGCCTTTTGGCCAGCTTCATGGCCCCCTCTACGGCCTCCGCGCCCGAGTTAGTGAAGTATACAGAATCAAGAGCAGGTGGCAGTAACGCCGTCAGTGCCTGTGCATATGAGGTCTGTGGCGATGCTACAAACTCTCCGTACACCATCAGGTGCATATACTTTGCGGCCTGCTCCTGCACCGCCTGTACTATGCGCGGATGGCTATGGCCCAGGCTGCTCACACTGATACCCGATATCAGGTCCAGGTATTTTTTTCCATGCGGTCCATACATATATATGCCCTCTGCCCGCTCTATCTCTATCATCAGGGGGGCGGTGCTGGTCTGGGCCACATGCTGCAGGAATACCTGTCTCGGCGTAAGCATTTGATAAATATAGGAAAGACCAGACGACAAATGGACGTTTCGGCGCTCATTTCACACGCTTTGTTTCTAAAGTTTCCACATGCATGGCGCGTCCATTTCACAGGTGGCCAAATTTTCCTTGCTTTGTATCGTCCACTTACTGTATGAAATATTTCTCCGCAGGATTTTACTATGTGCGCTACCGTATCCTCGGGCAGATCATAGCCTATACCTATCGCAAATTCAGCCTTAAGGTGTGGTTGCTTTCCGTTTTTTTCATATTCATGTTCTTTCTCAATCAGCTGGTAAATCTCATCTTCCGGCTGATAGACGAGATATTCTACAGCGGCTTTCATAAGGTAAAGATCAAACAGCCCGTATTCATTATTGCCAATCCGCGCAGTGGTACGACCTACCTGCACAGGCTCATCAGCCTGGACGATATGCATTTTGCTTACACTAAGTTTGCTCACACTTTTTTTATGACGGCCTCCTTCACGCGGCTGGCCAATCTCGTGCAGTGGATAGACCGGCATGCAGGGCGGTTTATCAGCCGTACGCTCAATAAACTTGACGAGGTTTTCTGGGGTGGCTGGGATGATATTCACGCCATGGGGTTCAATAAGGCTGAGGAAGATGAGCTCGTCTTTGCACAGATGATGATGAGCATCGGCGCATTTATACCCTTTCCTTACTATGATGTGATACACGGCAATAAGTTTCTGGACCATGAGCCTAAGCACGTCCGCAAGAATGCGATGGACTTTTATGAGAGCAGCGTGAAACGTTTTATGCATGCAGCCGGCAAGGATCGCACCTACCTGGCCAAGAACGTAATGAGTACGGGCAGGTTTCAGTCGCTGCTGGAGCGATTCCCTGATGCCAAGATCATCTATATAGCGAGGCACCCGTATGAGGCGCTGCCGTCTATGACGAGTATGTTCTCCGTGATGTATGGCAAATCGATACCTGACAATGATCCACGCCGCCTTGCATTTGCAGAGCTGGGCATACAGTTTTACCTGTACCTGGCAGAAATGCGCAAAGTGATACCTCCCTCACAATTCATAGCCCTGAAGTATGATGACTTGGTAGAGCAACCTAAGGATACTGTCCTGAAGGTCTATAAGCATTTCAATTGGGATGTGTCAACACATTTCATGGCAGCGCTGGAGAAAGAGGAACGCCGTCAGAAAAACTATCAATCTAATCACGACTACAGCCTCGAAAAATACAGCCTCAGCAAGGAGTATATCTATGAGCAGCTATTTGAGGTATTCCATGAGTTCGGTTTTGAGAAATGATATCAGCTACTCTTTGTAATGCTGATAGTGGTCGGTATGGGCCGCTTGATATTATTTTTGATCAGTGCACTGTTGACCTGCTCCTGCAGCTCTGACATCATAGGTCCCAGGTCAGTTGTTTTAGCGAAAGGATGAACAGCCAGTGTGATCCCGTTATTGATCTGGGTCACATCTACGGAGGCAGCGGGACTTTTGAGGCCGCGAGGATTAGCATTTACTGTTTGCAATATCACGGCGCGCGCCTGTGCCAGATCACTATCGCCGGCTATCGTGACCAGAAACTCTCCCTGCAGCGTACCATAGCGCGTCTGATTGACTATGGTGCCGTTTGAGACCGCACCGTTGGGGAGGATCACCGTTTTGTTATTGCCCATGAGCAGGATGGTATTGAATATCTGTATCTCCTGTACCGTACCGACCTGACCTTGGGCCTCAATGGTATCACCTACTTTGTATGGTTTGAAAACGAGTATCAATACTCCGCCCGCAAAGTTGCTCAGCGAACCCTGCAGCGCGAGGCCTACTGCCAGGCCGGCAGCACCCATCACTGCTACCAGAGAGGTAGTCTGTATACCGAGTATCTCTGCCACAGTGATCACCAGAAATACCTTGAGCCCGATGCTGATGAGGCTGGAGAGAAAGGACTGCAGTGAGGAGTCCATCTTCTCGCGATGCATGGCCTTAGCTATCAGTTTGGTCAGCCGGTTTACCACCCAAAGACCGACTACGAAGAATATGACCGCAGCGATCAGTCGCGGTGTATAGTGCAAAAAACGATCTCCGAGAGATACCAGGTATGGCTCTATTTTCTTTTCGTACATAGCGCGGTAATGTTTGGCCCGATAGAATCAAATATCAAGCCCAAATTTCCGTGAGGTTTCTTTGGCTATCTCATAGCCTGCATCTGCATGGCGTATCACACCCATGGCAGGATCATTATGCAGCACACGGCCGAGCCTCTGTGCAGCAGCATCCGTACCATCAGCTACGATCACCATACCTGCGTGCAGGGAGTAGCCAATACCTACGCCGCCTCCGTGGTGGAAGCTGACCCAGCTCGCGCCGCCCGCAGTATTGATCAGGGCATTCAGGATAGGCCAGTCTGCTATGGCATCAGAGCCATCCATCATGGCTTCCGTCTCACGGTTTGGCGAGGCTACGGAACCCGTGTCGAGATGATCACGTCCTATCACGATCGGAGCTTTTACTTTACCTTCTTTCACCAGTTGATTAAAGGCGAGGCCTGCCTTCTCTCTGTCTCCCATGCCGAGCCAGCAGATGCGTGCCGGCAGGCCCTGAAAGGCGATCTTTTCCTTGGCCATCTCCAGCCAGCGTAGCAGACCGGTGTTATCCGGAAACAATTCTTTCAACTTCGCATCGCATACTGCGATATCTGCCGGATCTCCACTCAGCGCCACAAAGCGGAAAGGTCCCTTGCCCTCGCAGAAAAGAGGACGGATATAAGCAGGCACGAAACCAGGAAAGTCAAAAGCATTTTGTACACCACGCTTGTCTTTGGCCTGTCCGCGCAGGTTATTGCCATAGTCAAAAGTGATAGCACCGCGCTGCTGGAGCTCCAGCATCTGGCGCACGTGGCGCGCCATCGTATCCAGTGAGCGGCGCTTGTACTCCTCAGGGTCACTATCCCTTAGTACACGGGCCTGCTCCACGCTCAGCCCCTCGGGGAAGTAACCTATCAACTCATCATGGGCTGATGTCTGGTCAGTGAGCGTGTCAGGTATGATATTCCTGTCCAGCAGTCGCTGCAGCAGGTCTACTACATTGCAGAGTACGCCTATAGATACTGCCTCTTTATTCATTTTGGCCTCCAGAGACCGGTCTATGGCCTGGTCTATATCAGTGTAATATTCATCCAGGTAGCGTGTCTCTATGCGCTTCTTGATACGCCACTCCTCCATCTCTGCTATCAGTGCTACACCTTCATTCATAGTGATGGCCAGAGGCTGAGCACCACCCATACCGCCCAGCCCGGCTGTCACATTCAGCGTACCCTTCAGGGAGTTGCTGTAATGCTGCGCGGCAAGCGAGAGATAGGTTTCGTATGTGCCCTGCACGATGCCCTGTGTACCGATATAGATCCACGAGCCTGCGGTCATCTGTCCGTACATGATCAATCCCTTCTTCTCCAGATCACGGAAGTGCTCCCACGTAGCCCATTTGCCTACCAGGTTTGAGTTGGCTATCAATACACGCGGTGCATCCCTGTGCGAGCGCAGTATACCGACGGGCTTTCCGCTTTGCACCATCAGTGTTTCATCTTCTCCCAGGTTTTGCAGGCAGGAGATGATCTTGTCAAATGACTCCCAGTTGCGCGCAGCCTTACCTATGCCGCCGTATACTATCAGGTCCTCAGGTCTCTCGGCCACTTCCGGATCGAGGTTATTGCATAGCATGCGTAGGGCTGCTTCTTGCACCCATCCTTTGCATGATAGAGTAGTACCGCGTGGTGCTGTTATGATCCTTTTATCTGTAGTAGCTGACATATCTTTTTTATTTATCGCTGCAAATTATAAAACTTAAAGAAACAGCCTGATAACGACTTTGTTGGCTTTAAAAGCAATTAATTCCCCACATTGGGAAATGCACTTTTGCATTAACCGAAGGAAAAAGATTAAATGCCCAAAACATACTCGTTTTGGCATGATTATGAATAAATTACATCATGAATAACAACAAGCATATCTTTTACGCCGATGATGATCTGGATGATCAGGAGCTTTTCAGAGAGGCAGTAGAAGAGATCGGTGGTTCATATGACCTGCACATGCGCAGCGATGGCCGCCAACTACTGAACCTTTTGCAAAGTCCCCCACCTGCTCCCGATGTCATTTTCCTCGATCTCAATATGCCACTGATGAATGGATATCAGGCGCTCACTGAGATCAGAAAAGATACTAAGACACGAAATATCCCGGTAGTAATTTTCTCTACTTCTGATGATGAGAAAACGATCAACCGCTCCCGCGAGTTGGGTGCCAACCTCTATGTACCGAAACCTACCAGCTACAAGGCTATCAAAAATGTGCTGCGACATAGTCTGGGTATAGACTGGAAAACCTTTGATACTGCCAAAGAAAATTTTGTCTTCCGAGCTTCCTAAAAAAATGACATCTACTCCTTCTCACCCTTCCGGTACTGCTGCTGATGTTTTCCTCCGAAAGCTAAGAACTGAGACCGCTCCTATGCATTCGGCTTTGGAGGCTAACGCTGTGTCCACATCACTGATGTCACCCGCTCTCGATGAAAAAATATATAAACGCTACCTCACGCTAATGGGTGAAGTGGTCGCATTCACTGAGAAGGTCATCTTCCCGGCTGTGCAGGATATCGTGCCCGATCTGCATGAGCGGCATAAATTGCAACACATCCATGCAGACCTGGTATCGCTCCATAGTCAGGAGCAGCAGCAACCTGCTCTCTTCCACCCTGATGAAAACGAATTCAATGTCCCGTTTGCGCTGGGATATATGTATGTCATAGAGGGTTCAACCCTGGGCGGCAGGGTCATACTGAAGCATGTGCAGGAAAAACTGAAACTCGATGAACATCGCGGAGCCAGTTTTTTTGCCGGATATGGCGCAGAGACAGGTGTGAAGTGGAAAAACTTTTTATCAAACCTAACCAACTACGCAGAGCGCGGTGGCAATGGCGACGAGATCATAAAGGGTGCTGTGCATGCCTTTGCTGCTATTGACCGCTACTTTGCGGCTAATAGTCAGCATGAGCATTAAAGATATAGTCAATCGCGATCTGGTCAATCTGGAGAACTGCGAGAGTGAACCAATACATATACCCGGGTCCATACAGCCTCATGGGTTTCTCATAGGGGTGCATGTGGGTACTTTTCACATAGAGTTTTGCAGTGGTAATGTAAACGAGTATACCGGCATGCCATATGATGAGCTGCTGGGCAAAGATATCGCCTCGATACTAGGCACGGAGCAACTGTCCGCCATGCAGAAATACCTGGATGCGCTGACAGGCACCTTCACGGCCCCGCTGGGTCTCACACTTGGAGGCAAGCATTTTGAGACTACGATACACCGGTCAGGAGATGTTTGGGTGCTGGAGTTTGAAGCCGCTATCACCGACCTGCCCGACCTCACGGCGCTCTATACACAGACGCGCAGGTTCGTAGGCTATATGGAGCAGGCCACGAGCCTGCAGATGCTCTGCCAGGCTGTAGCTGATGGTACCCGCCATATCATAGGCTATGACCGGGTGATGGTCTATCGCTTTGATGAGGACTATAATGGTGAGGTCATAGCTGAAAGCAAAATAGAGGAGCTGGAATCGTTCCTTGGCCTGCACTATCCGCACACTGATATCCCGCCGCAGGCACGCGAGCTGTACCGCAAAAACCTGATCCGTGTGATAGGAGACATAGACTATACGCCCGTGCCTATCTATACGCGCAGCAGCAAAACCAATAAGGACCTTGACCTGACATTCTCGATACTACGCAGCGTCTCGCCCATTCACGTGCAGTACCTGCACAATATGGGTGTCAGCGCCTCTACGAGTATCTCACTGATGCATGAGGGGCGCCTGTGGGGGCTCATAGCCTGCCATCACTATCATGGTCCCCGGCCCATCAATAGCCATGCTCGTATCGCAGCACGTCTGCAGGGGCACTTCATGGCGTCTCAGATAGGTGTGCGCCAGATAGCAGAAGAATACGAGACATCTAAACTGGTCAATCAGTCGCTGGACAGCCTTCTGGCAAAAAACTTTGACCTGGACAGAAGCGCATTTCATACGATCGCAAATGAACCGGACCTCCTGGACCTCTGCCGCGCGCGCGGCGTAGCCATAGTACTGGATGATGTGATCTACACAGGAGGGCTCACACCCGGAGACTACGAGATACAAAGGCTGGCGGGGTGGGCAGCAGGGAATGCAGTGAACGGCTACCTCAGTACCTCGCAGGTACATGAAGCGGACCAGGATGCAGAAGAAGCCTGTCAGACGGCGGCAGGCATCATCTATCATGCGCTGGATAAAATGCAGCAAAACTGCATTATCTGGTTTCGACCCGAGACGATCCACGAGGTCAACTGGGCCGGCGATCCCAATAAAGCCATAGAGAAAGACAGGGATCAGCTATCGCCACGCAGATCCTTTCAGGCCTGGAAACAGATAGTCAAGTGCCGCAGTATAGAATGGGAAAAACCTGAGCTAAATGCAGCGGCCAACTATGCGCACTCACTCCAGAAGTTTATCAATACGCTTTTCCTGCGCGAGGAGGAGACCAAATACAGGCTACTCAGTGTGCGGCTGACAGAGGCCTATCAGGAGTTGGAAAACCTCAACTGGATCAGTACCCATGACCTCAAAGAACCACTGAGAAAGATACAGGTCTTTGCCTCGCGTATCCTGGATGCCGAGGCATTGGAGCTACCGGATAGCATACAGGCGAGCCTCCAGAAGATACAGGGATCTGCCAGCCGTATGCAAACGCTGATCAACGATGTGCTGACCTATTCGCGCGTGCGCAATAGCGAGGACAGGCTGACCGCTGTATCATTGGATAAAATAGTGCATAGTGTGATCTATGACCTGGACGATGAGATAGCCACTCACAAGGCCACGATAGACTATGATGAGCTGCCGGAGCTGCAGGGTGTTTCTTTCCTGCTAGCACAGCTTTTCAGCAATCTCCTTCGCAACTCGATGAAGTTTACTCGGGAAGGTATCACACCGCATATCGCCATCCGCTACGAAGGCATGAAGGAGTACACGCCCATAGAGCACCTGCCGCTGAAGCTATATCATCTGGTGTCTATATCTGACAATGGGATAGGGTTTGAAGATAAATACAGCCAATCCATCTTTAAAGTATTTAGCCGGCTACATGCGCATGCTGCCTTTGGAGGTACCGGCGTGGGTCTTGCGCTCTGCAAAAAGATCATGGAAACACACCATGGCTTTATCACTGCACGGGGAGTACCCGGAGAGGGGGCCACTTTCTACCTCTACTTTCCTGTCTGATCAGATAGAGATCGGATCACCGTGGGTAGCCGCTATCAGAGCCCGCTCTACAGGTGGTATAGCGTGGAGCGCGCGGATAGCGATCTCAGAGACAGTTTCATTGCCAAATAGTCCCTGAATGGTCCTGCCCCAGAATAATCTGCTGCCGAAATGCTTTTGCCATTGTCTGCTATATTCTGCCTCCAGCCCCTTTCGCTTCAGCGGAGTGATGGTACTTACATCAGTTGCGATGATGAGTTCACTCAGGAGCTTAGCCCCGTGTATGGCCATAGACATGCCATTGCCACATAGCGGCGTGATGAGCCCGGCTGCGTCTCCACACATCAGTATATGGTCTTCTACCGCTTTCTTTGCCGCAAAAGAAAAATCATTTATCACCTCCGGTTTGGGAAAGAGGAAATCAGAGTTTGTGAAAATGCGCCGGATCACAGGATTGCGATACATGATGTGTTCCTGTATATCCGGTATGGTCTTGTAGACAGCATTTCGCGGACGGTGATAGAGGTAGCAGAGATTATACTTTCCGTCTTCCACGCGGGATATACCACAGTATCCTCCTTCAAAATTATCCAGTCCTATTTCATCCGTAGGGTAGTCAGTCCCGATATGGTATTTCACACCCAGGTATCCTGTCCTCTCCTGTATGAAATTCCTATTAAGCTGCTTATCCAGTGTATCCCTTTTACCATAGCTACCTATCACCAGTGAAGCGGTAAAAGATTCTTCAGTATTGGTCCGCACGGCAAAATAATTCTCCTGAAAAGAAACATCTGTTACCTTGCTTTTTGTGAGCACCTCTGCGCCACTGTTTATAGCGATGTCACACATCGCCTGATCTAGTACGTACCTGCTGAGGCCAAAGGCTCCCAGATCCAATGGTGTATGAATATTCTTGCCGGATGGTGTAGATATGCGCAGTTGCGATATGCTACTCGCACCTAGCCGGAAGGGGTCAAGGCCTATAGATTTCAGGAAGGGCAATACTTCATTGCTGATGTATTCTCCGCAAACTTTATGAGAGGGGTAGCTTCCCTTCTCCAGAACTAATACGTCCAGCCCTGCACGTGATAGCATTATGGCTGCTGTCAGTCCTGCCAGTCCACCGCCTATGATGATCACATCTCTCTCCGAGCGCGCGGTAGCCATATTATTTTCTGATGATGATCTGCCAGCGGAAAGCCCACATCCAGCGCAGCGTATAGTTTTCTATGCCTGCCGCTTTGAGTACTGCCTGCCATTCTTTGCGCGTGAGCGAGCGTGCTACTGACAGGGCAGCATCGTAGCGCACCAGCGGGTTTCGCGAGAAGAGCCACGTCAGGGCCTTGATAGAGTAGTAGGCGAACCAATGCCGGTGAATATCATTGATGATCACTGCCTGTGCTGCCAATGCATGCATACGCTGCACCAGCGTGACGAGCTGCTCCTGATCGAAATGATGGCAAAAAAGAGAATTGATAATCACGTCTGCCCGTTCATCCATCAGTCTTTCATCCAGCACATTCATAGTGCGGAAATGAATATTTGGGAAAACTACCGACTGCTCCCGGGCATAGTTTGTCATCACGGGATTATAGTCTATACCTATGAGGTTGACGTGCCTCTTGTGATGCAGCGCCCAGTCAGATATGGCGCGCAGCATATCACCGCCACCGCTGCCCAGGTCTACTATGGTCATCGTCTTGTCAGTCCAGTGCAGCTTCTCCAGCGCATCAAATATGACACTATACCCACCCAGCAGTCGGTTGATAGCATCTATTTCGCGCAGCGCGTGGCGCGTTTCCATTTCGCCTGCTGTAGGCAGGTCCATTAGCTCTGTATCATGCGCTCTGATGGTGAGGTTTGGCATACTTTACTTTTTTGTGGGTGATCGATACTTCTGCTATCATAGACTCCATGGTCAGGCCGGGGCCAAACGCATAGGCCAGCATCTTGCGGCCTGTATCGCTGCGCCTCAGCTCCTTCATGTATTGCTTCAGGACAAAGAGTATAGTGACAGATGACATATTGCCATGATGCCGGAGGACATCATAGGAGTGGCGGTTCTGCTCCTTACTTATACCTAACGCCTTTTCACAGGCCTCTAATATGCTGACCCCGCCCGGGTGTAAGGCATAAAAACTAATGTCATCCTGCGTGAGGTCTGCTCGCTCAAATATTTTCTCCATGATGGTCCTGATATTTTTCTCTATCAGGTCCGGTACATAGGAGCTTAGCTTCAGGTCAAAGCCGTGATCACCTATGCGCCATGCCATTTCTTCTTTGCCTGCAGATTCAAATTCTGCATAAAAGCTATCCAGAGCCAGCACGGACGCCTCGTCTGACCTGGCTATCGGGGCAGATGATATGATAGCCGCTGCAGCACCATCTGCAAATAGTGCATTGGCTACGATCTGGTCTTCGGTTTCGTTTTTCTGATAGTGCAGGGTACATAGCTCTATCCCTACTATCAGTACTACTGCTTCGGGCTCAGCCCTGGAGATATAGTAGGCAGATTTGATGGCATTGATGGCAGCGTAGCACCCCATAAAGTTTACACAAGTCCGCTCCACATTCTTATTCAGCGCCAGGCGCTCTACCAGCTGGATGTCCAGCCCCGGGGCGTACATACCTGTGCAGCTGAAAGTCACAATATGGCTGATCCGCGCCAGGTCAAAATCATCCAACTGCGAGAGGTAATCATTCACTGCTTTCATACAAAGATCGGGCGCCTGTTCTTCAAAAATCTTCATACGCGTGGAAACTGGGGTCATGCGCTCCTGATCTGACGGGAAAAAGAGAATATTTTCCCCATTTTCAGGTCGGCCAAACTCCTCCAGCACGCTATGGCGGTAGTCTATGCCCGTCCTGCCGTAAATCTTTCTGATCTGTAGCTTTTGCTTACGGCCTATGGCCGGTGAGGCCTGCAGCAACTCGTGGTGCGTGCTCTGGGCTATTTTATGCTGAGGCAGTGCAGTACCTATACTGTAAATATTGGGACGGGACATGAGACGGATGGTTTTACTGGTATATACTATAAGAAATGAGGTCCGGTTTTTGAGACGCAATTATTGCACCATTCCCCACTCGTATGGCACACACCGCTGCTGACCCATATGCAGGTAGTTCCCTTTTAGGAATTTTTGATCGCGATACGATCACCTTGCTACGCATACCTTTCTCCTTTTTTCTGCTACCTATCTATGTATTTGCGCTGAGCCAGGCCGGAGGTATTGAGTGGTATCCTACCATCATTTTGTTTTTTGTCCTGCACCTATTCATCTACCCCGGCAGCAATGCCTACAATAGCTATATGGATCAGGATGAGGGCAGTATAGGTGGCCTCAAAAATCCACCGAAAGCGACCCGCAATCTCTTTTATGCCAGTATGGTGATGGATGGTATAGGCCTGGCACTAAGCCTGCTGGTAGGATGGAGACTGGTGATCCTGATCGCCATTTATATTGCCATGTCCAAAGCATACAGCTGGCATGGCATCCGTCTGAAGAAATACGGTATCACGGCCTGGCTAGTGGTAGTGATCTTTCAGGGAGCTTACACCTTTATGATGGTCAATATGACTGCCGTAAATGACTTCTCGATGGGTTGGTTTACTACTCCCCATCTTTTGTGCATGGCTATTGCTACTTTACTCATCGGCGGCTTTTATCCACTGACACAGGTCTATCAGCATGAGGAGGACAGCTCGCGCGGCGATATGACCATTAGCTATAGGCTCGGTATCATCGGCACTTTTGTCTTTACTGCCGCGCTCTTTCTGGCGGGTAATGCCTTAGCCTGGTACTATTTTACGAGCTATTACACACAGGATCATTTCCTGATCTTCAATATCTGCCTGCTGCCAGTCACAGGTTATTTTCTTTATTGGTTTATTATCACTGTAAAAGATAAAAGCAAGGCCGATTTCGCGCACTCAGCGCGCATGACCTTGCTTTCATCCAGCTTTATGATCGCCTGCTTCAGCGTTTTGTTTTACCTCAATCACGCTGGCCGCAGTTTTTAGCTGCCCAGGCTGTAGTAGTTGTTTTCCTCGTCTTCATCACCGTTCGCACGGCTGTGTTCATCTTCACCGTTGCCGGGAATATCCAGATCCTCTCCGGTCATATCATCTTGGAAGCCTTTTTCATTGGGTGCATCAGGTGCCTCGTTGCGGGCTTTGCGGCGGGTAGGATCATCGGGATCTACGCTGCTGTCTATTTCGTCCTGGCTATATACATCCTCACTGGCAGGATATGGCTCTAGAGAGGCATACTTCTTATCCCCTTTGGGATTGCTCTTGGCAGATTTGTGCGCCGGAGTAGTTTCACTCTTTTTGGCGTGCGGTTGTTGCTTTTTAGTCTTAGACATGATTTCACTTTTTATGCGTTTACAAATACTTGTCTTCGCATAAAAAGGCTTCAAACGCCGTGCCTAAAGCTTGTTGAAAAATAAGGCATCTATTGAGTACAAAGCACCTAATTTAGGGGTAAAATAGATTGCCAACATGAAGCAGAAATTATTTATTAGTTACTCCAATATAGATATCGGAAAAGTCGAGCTAATTAGGCAGCTATTATTAGAAAATCAATTGTTTGAACCGGTAATAATAGCTTCTAATAGAGAGGCTTTAAAGCCTCTAGCAGATAAGGTTTCTGAGGGAATTATTAATTCTGCAGTAGTTATTCCCATTCTTACGAAAGGATCTTACAACACTCAATGGATTAATCAGGAAATTGGTTTTGCTACCGCATTAAGGAAAAAAGTAATGCCGGTAATCGAGATAGATATTATTGATATTTTGAAAGGTTTTATACATAAGCAAATAGATCTTCCATACTCTTTCGCAGGATCAGATAACCTGAATACAGAAACTGAATCTTTCGCAAGTTGTTTTAAAAATTTGCTAAATGATCTAGAAAATCAAGAGGCATTCTCATTCATTAGTCCCAAGAGGAAGGTAAAAACCAAATTCGAATTACTTCAGGAAAGATTGGATGCAGAGCGGGAGGAAAAAGAATTTCAGGAGCAGCGTAAGAAATTTAGGCTTTCTAAGGAAGGAGTACATGTTGCTCTGGAAATGATGAATGATCTCGTAGAAGAGATAAAAAATAAAATTAAAATACTCGAGACGAAGAATATTCTTATTGCTAGCGAGGAAAGCCCTAATCCTAAGGCAATATCACTTAAGTATAATCGGCATAGCATAACTATTGCATGCGACTTTGCAGAGGGCCTAACTTTATATATAGGTCGATGGAAAGGATTGAAAACTTTAGATAATAATGCTATTTATTATCCGGGAGATGAACCTAGAAGATTAAGATTTGAAAAATTTAATCTGGATAAAGATATAGACGGGAATACTTCGTGGGTAGATTTGACGAAAGACCAAAATTTTACTTCACAAGAACTTGTAGATGAATCTTTAGATTGGCTATTGAGTAATTAAATATCATTTCCCCATCACTTTGCCCTGATGTATGATGCTTTCGTTATGTATCTGCTGAAATAATTTGAGGATAAAATCCTCAGTCAGCCCACCTGTCTTGCCATTGGCCAGGGCGCGCTTGACGATAGCTGCCCAGCGCTCACTCTGGTGGATAGCCAGATCATGATCCTTTTTGAACTGGCCTATCTGCTCACTGATACCCATACGCTCGGCCAGCATCTCTATGATATAGTCATCTATGCGGTCCACTTTGGCCCGTAGCTCATGCAAGGTGTGAAACTCATTATCCTCCAGGTGCGGCTGGCGTACTACCAGCTCGCGCAGTATCTCTCCGAGCACTTCAGGCGTTACTTGTTGCTTTGCATCGCTCCAGGCTTTATCAGGATTGATATGAGTCTCTATCATCAGGCCATCAAACCCCATATCCATAGCCTGCTGAGAAAGGGGATAAATGAGGTCGCGTGTACCACCCATATGAGAGGGGTCTACTATGATCGGTATCTGCGGGTACCTACGCCGCAGCTCTATAGGTATCTCCCACATGGGCGGGTTGCGATAGGCAGACTTCTCATAGGTAGAGAAACCGCGATGAATCGCCGCTATCTTAGTGATACCTACCTGTATGAAGCGCTCTATCGCTCCCAGCCAGAGCTCGAGGTCCGGATTCACCGGATTCTTGATCATGATGGGTATATCTATGCCGCGGAGCGCATCAGCTATCTCCTGCACTATAAATGGGGATACGGTACTGCGCGCGCCGATCCAGAGCACATCTATCTCGTTCTTCAGGGCCAGCTCTACGTGGCCTGAGTTGGCCACCTCCACCGATACCGGCAGTCCTACCGCATTGCCGGCAGCCTTGACCCACGGCAGGCCTATGGCTCCCACGCCCTCAAAGGAATTGGGACGCGTCCGCGGCTTCCATACGCCGGCGCGTATCATACCGATATGCTCAGAGGCGGCTACCATGCGCTTCACAGTTTGCATCACCTGGTCTTCGGTCTCTGCGCTGCAGGGCCCGGCTATGATCAGGGGCTTTTTATCTCCGCTCCAGGAGCTGAATGGTGCTATGTTTTCAAAAAATGACATCGGTCGGATTTATGCTTTGGTATTCACACCCCTATAAGGGCGGATTTAAGGCAAAATTATTGTTTATCCTGATTCAGAGTTAAGTAGCATTATATTTGCTCAAAGACCGCTCATGGGCAATTATGTCAATAACAATCTGATCAAGGGCGAAACAGTCGCTTTTGAGACCACCTATCACTGGATCATATTTCTGCACTGGAAGTCTATCCTCACACTTTTTATCCGCCCTGTACTCTTGCGCTGGTCTGATGAATTTGCCATCACCAACCATCGTATTATTATCAAAACAGGCCTCATCAGCCGCCATACCCTGGAGATGAACCTAAATAAGGTAGAGACAGTAAATGTGGACCAGAGCATCCTGGGTCGTATACTGGGCTACGGTACTATCAGGATAGTGGGTACTGGTGGCACTAATGAGGTGTTTAATAATATCGCACATCCGGTAGAGTTTCGCAAGAAGTTTCTGGAGCTTTCTATGTGACCGGCGGGGATCGCCATTGGTATTTATTTTCTATTTTGCTCCATAAAATCAGTGATAGTATATGGCCAAACAGCAACCTAAACCGGCGCCAAAAGAGACCCCTAAAGCGAAAGCAAAGCAGAAAGCGGAGCCAGCCGGCCCAGGCTTCCTTAAGTTTCTGATAGCGCGCGAGCAGTGGGCAGACTGGGGCCTGATAGGTGGCTTGCTCCTGGCGATCCTTATCTTTCTCAAAATCTATTATCCCTATCCCGGCTATGAGACTGACTCTGGAAACTATATCCTATCTGCCATCACGGGCAAAATAAATGGCTATCGTCCTTATGGCTATTCAGGATTTCTAAAGTTTTTCACCGGTATATCTTCTGATGTAAAATTTGTGACCACGTGGCAGTGGTTCATGACTGCTTTCTCAGTATCATTTTTCCTCTTTACTGTCAAGTACATCTTCCCAAAGCTACCGCGCTGGGCTTTCTACCTACTGAGCGTCATGGCCATCCTCAATCCATCTGTGATCTACATGGATTCCTACCTGATGAGTGACAGCCTTTTTGTGAGCCTGACGCTACTCTTCCTCACCACCCTCATGTGGATCGTATACAACGGTAGCTATGTGGCGCTCTTCTCAAATCTATTGCTGCTCTGGTGGTGTATGGATACGAGGTATATAGGCTTATTTTACCCGGTGCTGAGTGGAGCAGCTATGGCGTGGGCGCTATGGAGGCGTTTCCGCTGGGTGGCAATAGTAGGTGGTGCCATACCCTTATTGATGCTGTTTTTCTACTACTCATCTGCAAAGGACCAGATGAAAGAGGAACTGGGCGTGGATACATTCTCCTCATTTGGTGGCTGGCAGGCGGCCAATAACGGGGTCTCTGTGCTTCCCTACGTGAAAGTAGACACCGCACTGATCACTGATCCTATGACCAAATCAATACATCAGATCGTAAGGCAGTTTCCTGATTCATTCTTCAATGAAGATGCCATTATAGCTACCAGCTTTATGTGGACGCGTACCTATCCGGGCAAGGCCTGCCTGGCGCAGTACATACAGCAGACACGTACACCCTACCTGCAGGCCTGGGCTATCATGGGCACAGAGATGCAGAAATATGGCGACTTCCTGCAGTCGCACTATCGCGGGGAGTATATCAAACATTACATCCTGCCAAACTTTAAGCTCATCTTCAAGGCGCATCCGATAGGAGAGACGGACACTTTCCGCGCCGATGCTAATCTTAAGCAGCTCTTTACTACAGATCGTGATAGCTACGGTTTCAAAAAGCATGTATTCAAACCGCTCACCACTATCCGCCAGGTATGCGATAGTGCCCTGTGGGTGTTGTTTTTTATCTCGGCTATAGCCGGGCTGGTGATGATACGCAGGCTAGACCTGACGCTGGAGCAGAAACTGGTGATAGCAGCATTGGGCCTTTTTGTTGGTGCTTTCTGTGGTGCCAGTACCATCGCCGCGCCTATCAATAACTTCCGCTACATCATGCCGATCATCTATGCTGTGCAGGCTGTACCGGTACTGATCCTTGGCTCAATACTATCTGGCGGCAAACAGAAGTGACTATATCCCTGTCACGATAAACTCAGTCCTTCTGTTCTTGGCCTTGCCCTCCGGCGTTTTATTGTCCGCTATCGGCTTGGTAGCAGCATAGCCTTTATAGGTGAGGCGATCCTGCGAGATACCTTTAGATACGAGATAGTCGTTTACTGACTTTGCGCGATTGGTAGAGAGCGCCTCGTTATCTTTCTCTATACCTGAGTTATCTGTATGACCGCCTATCTCAATCTTCATCGTCGGGTTTTTGGTCATCAGATCTATGAGTGTATTGAGCTCAGTGCGCGACTCATTCTTCAGCTCAAAGCTGTTACTCTCAAAGAAGACATTATTCAGCACCACGGCGCTGCCCACTTTGATCTTCTCGAGCTGTATATCCATGATATAGGCTCCGCCTTGCTTTACATCCTTCAGAGAGAAATTAGCGGAGTAGAAAAGGTAGCCTTCTTTGGATATCTGGCAGGCGTAGTTCTTGCCGGTAGGCAGGGTGGCAAGGTATTCACCTGTTTTGCCGTCTGATGACGCTGTGGAGTAGATCACACCTGATGCAAGATCAAAGAATTGGATCTTAGTGGCCAACGGACGGCCATTGTCCTTGTCCGTCACTACGCCTTTCACATAGCTCACCGGATATGGCTTCAGGTTTTCCGGCATTTCGAACTTGTAGATATCCATACCGCCCCTGGTGTCGGGCTGCTCAGAGGCAAAGTAAGCCCAGTGCCCATCTGTAGTGACATATATGCCTATTTCATCGCCGGGTGTATTGATCGGGTATCCCAGGTTGATAGCTTTGCCCCAGGTGCCATCAGCCTGCCGACGGGACATAAAGAGGTCTGCTCCCCCCATCCCTTCATGGCCCCGGGATGTAAAATATAGGGTATAGCCATCGGGATGTATGAAGGGGCGCTCCTCCTCCTGATCGGTATTGATCTCGGGACCGAGGTTTTTGGGCTCACTCCAGCGGCCATCATCTCCCAGGGTAGAGGAGTAGATATCCCCGCCGCCATAGCCACCGTTTCTGGCGCTGACAAAGTATAGCGTACGGCCATCGCCTGTGATATATGGCTGGGTCTCTTTAGCGCGGGTATTGATCACCGGCCCCAGGTTTTTGCCCGGCTCCCATTCATTGCCATCCCTCTTGGAGAAATAAATATCACAGCCTCCGATACTGTTTGGCCTGTCGCAGGAGGTAAAGAACAGATATTTGCCACTCGGAGAGATACAATGTGCGCCTTCGTTAAACTCTAGTGTATTGACCCTCTCAGATACCGGTACCGCCTCGCTCCACTGCCCGTTACGGTTCTCAGATACAAAGATATTCTCATCATGGGCCCGGCCTATGCGCTCCAGCCGTGTAAAGTAAAGCCAGTGCTCATCTGCCGTCAGTGCGGGCATCAGGTCATCCTCGGGGCTATTGACACCGCTGCCCAGATTGATCGGTTTGAATGCTACGGGGTGCTTTACCGCATCCTTGGCAAAATCGCAGTTCTTGATCATGTTATCCGCAGCTTTTTCCCTGTCCGGTGTCAGGCGCTGCGCTCTGTATGCCTGAAAAGCCTTCTTAGCTTCGTCAAAGTCGCCTTTATTGAAAAGGGCTAAGCCTAGCTGCCAGTTTACGTCAGGCTGGTAGTCGGGCTTGAGCTGTGCTACGAGTTTTAATTCTTCTACAGCGCCGGTGTAGTTACGCTGATTCTCCAGGTACATGATACCGAGCAGCCAGTGAGCGTCTACAAAGTTCTTTTCACTCTCTACAGCGATCTTTAGCAGCGAGTCTGCCTGTACATACCGGCCGAAAGCATAAGCAGTGTTGCCGGCGTCATAGTGGTTTTGCGCGCGCTTTTTAGCATGCTCATAGGTCACAGCCTGCCCGAATGAAAAATGTACCGCTATCAGACTAGCCAGCAAAAGAAGAGTGGATCTATTCATCAATGTATTGGTCTTAATACTTAATACTAACTACTATATACCTGTCACGGTACATTCAGGTACTTGTGTATCTGTAGTGAGATCTCCCACTGCTGATGCTCCTTCACGTATTCTATCACCATAGGTACCATCTCCTCCTCCTGCTCCCATTCGGGAGACAGGAAAAGCTTGCATGCAGCATTCACCTTGGCTGCATACTGCTCGGCCCAGCGGAAGTCGTTGCGGTGATTGATCACCACTTTCAGTTCACTGGCCAGCGGGAGTATACTCTCTACAGGCGGTTTATATCTCTTGGGAGATACGGTGATCCAGTCAAACTCTCCTCGCGCGGGATAGGCACCTGATGTCTCGGTATGAGAGCGTATGCCTTTTGCGCGCAGCGCGGCCGTCAGTGCTGTGAGGTCATACATCAGCGGTTCGCCGCCGGTGATCACACATATTTTAGCCCCGGCTTCATCCACCGCCGCCACTATCTCCTCTACAGACATTTTGGGGTGTGCCTCTGCGTCCCAGCTTTCTTTCACATCACACCACGGGCAGCCTACATCACAGCCACCCAGCCGTACGAAGTAGGCTGCACGGCCCTGATAGTAGCCCTCACCCTGTATAGTGTAGAAGTGCTCCATCACGGGGAGTAGTGGTGTGCCGGAAGATGACATTGTGACACAAATTTACCTAAAAGCTGCCATTAGGCGGCTGGGCTACTGACCATAGATTGTGGACTGTTGACAAACATTGGCATATTGCCGCATTAGTGTAATTTCGTTTTTCAAATACAAAGTGTAATGAAAAGTTTCCTGAAAGAACTCGGACTGAGTAAAGAGAATGCCGGCTCCTCTACCGGCAATAAGTGGCTGAAATCAAAAGGACAGGTCATAAAAAGCTATTCTCCTGTAGATGGCAAAGAAATAGGTGCAGTAATAGCCGGTACTGAGAAAGAATACAAAGTGATCGTAGAGACCGCGCAGAAGGCATTTGAAGTATGGCGCAATATACCAGCGCCCAAGCGAGGCGAGATCGTACGCCAGATAGGTGACGAGCTGCGCAAACATAAGGAAGCCCTCGGTGAACTGGTTTCCTATGAGATGGGTAAGTCTCTGCAGGAAGGGTTTGGCGAGGTACAGGAGATGATAGATATCTGTGACTTTGCCGTGGGCCTATCGCGCCAGTTGCATGGCCTCACCATGCACTCAGAGCGTCCGCTGCACCGCATGTATGAGCAGTATCACCCGCTGGGTATAGTGGGCATCATATCCGCATTCAATTTCCCGGTGGCAGTCTGGAGCTGGAACTCTATGCTGGCCTGGGTCTGCGGGGATGTCTGCATCTGGAAGCCGTCTGAGAAGACACCTCTCTGCGGTATAGCCTGTCAGAATATCGTGGCAAAAGTATTCAAGAGGAATGACCTGCCGGAGGGAATATCAAACCTGATCATCGGCGACTACAAGGTGGGTGAACTGATGTCTCATGATGTCAATGTTCCGCTAGTATCCGCTACCGGCTCTACCCGTATGGGCAAGCTCGTAGCGCAGGCAGTAGCTGGCCGTCTGGGCCGCAGCCTGCTGGAGCTGGGTGGCAATAACGCGATCATCATCACACCTGATGCCGATCTCGATATGGCTATGGTAGCAGTAGTATTTGGGGCTGTAGGTACAGCCGGCCAGCGCTGCACGACCACGCGCAGGCTTATCATACATGAATCCAGGTATGAGGAAGTAAAAAAACGCATCAAGAAGGCATATGCCCAGCTCAAGATAGGCGATCCTCTGGATCAGCGCAATCACGTAGGCCCGCTCATAGACAAACAAGCTGTGGCCATGTATGAGCATGCTATCTCTGAAGCAGTAAAGCAAGGCGGCAAAGTGTGGGTAGAAGGCGGCGTGCTGAAGGGTAAAACCTACGCCAGCGGCTGCTATGTGAAGCCTGCTGTAATAGAAGGCAAAAACAGCATGCCTATAGTACAGCATGAGACATTTGCTCCGATCCTCTATCTGATGAAATATAAGACCATAGATGAGGCGATAGCCCTGCAGAATGGTGTGGTACAAGGCCTGTCCTCTGCTATCATGACTACCAATATGCGCGAGGCTGAGTCATTCCTCTCTGCAGCGGGCTCTGACTGTGGTATAGCCAATGTGAATATCGGTACCTCCGGGGCTGAGATCGGTGGTGCGTTCGGTGGTGAGAAGGAAACCGGTGGAGGCCGTGAGTCCGGCTCTGATGCCTGGAAGGCCTACATGCGCCGCCAGACGAATACCATCAACTATGGCACCAAGCTGCCACTCGCACAGGGCATAAAATTTGAATTGTAAATATCAATCGGACACAAATAGAAGGGCAGGATTTATCCTGCCTTTTTTATTTCTTCTTGCCTATGAGTGGTATCAGGTGGTGAAACTCCGGCACGATACGCAGCGCATAAGCCAGGCCCGCAAAGATACCTGCTACTACCGTTCCTTTGAGTGCGATATCGAGGAATGGATTGCCTATAGAGGGTATGAAGTAACCAATGGTACCTGTCACGATAATGACAATCAGGATCTTGAGCGTATCCAGGCTAAAGGGCTGCATCTTGTAGTAGTACCAGATAAGAAAATATTTAGAGAAATTATAAACCGTGGCCGATAAGGCCGTAGCCAGGGCAGCGCCTTTCATGCCAAAGAGCGGTATGAATATCTTATAATTGATAAAGGCTATGAACATCAAAAGGATAAGTAAGATAGTTACTGCTTTATATCTGCTCGAGGTGTATAGGTATCCGTCAGAATTTCCTGTACCCATATTGATCAGGGTGCCTATGCTGATGATCAATATAACCCCTTTTGCCAGCGAATAGTCTTTGTCAGGTATGAACTGAAAGAGCGAATCAATATTCAGATTGATCAGCAGGAAAAGTAGTCCTCCTGCCAGTAGCTGGTATTTGGCAGATTTATAATAGATCTGCCTGATATCCTCCAGGTCATTGTTTCTCCACCCATCTGCATATTTGGGAGCGATTATTTTGTCCAATGCAGTCATAGGTGCTTCTACAAATACTGCCACAAATGCTGCAATAGAGTATATGCCTACCACATCCAGGGCATTGAGAGATGCTTCTTTAGGTTTGTACATGCCCAGCATGAGTGTGTCCATATACTTCAGTCCGATAGAGGCCATACCGCTGATACTCATCACCATGCCATATTTAAACATCTTATAAGGCGTATGCTCCCGGTAGCTATTCCATTTCACACGTAGCGAGGGCCTGTCTTCCCAGATGATATAAATGATAAGCCCTAGAAACTGCAGGCCATATACCCCTACAAAAAACATAATGAGCTGATCCCTGTCTATGAAATGGATATAATAAAGTGTGAAAACTATCACACCTCCTATACGGACGAGCACGTCATTGATCAGGGCGGGCACGGATGTGCGGAATATGGAATACGAGTAAGACGTCAGTACAGTAATAAAAGAGAGGAAGAAGGTAAGCGGGAAAATATAATAGAAGTAGTCAGTAAACAGTTTCGACTGCTGGATATAATGGGCGATCACATTATCCCGGAATAACCACAGGAAGACCGCAAATATGGTATATCCTACCAGCGGGAATAAGAACATGAAGGCAAAGAAACCATAGTGCCCCTCCTCTCGCCGGCGGAAATAAGGGAAGTACTTTATGACGGTCGCATTGGTACCCAATGGCATAAAGCTGGCTACTAATGCAGAGAATGAGAAAAGGATGCGCGTGAGTCCTATTTCCTCTTTGGTGAGGAAACGTGGCTGGATAATGATCAGGCTGATAGCGCCTAAAATGATACCAGTGTAGGTAATAATGCTATTCCTGATCCCCTGACGCTGTATAATGCCCAATGAGACAATTTTCTAAATACAAGTATAGCGGATAAAAGGAACTGATGGAAAAAATTTATCGCAGCAAGGTCACATTACCACTCTGCTGATGATAATCATGCGTATACGGATCCCTGTATTTGAAGAAGTACACATAGACACCGATGGGTTGGGGAGCACCTTTGTAAGTGCCATCCCATTTGTCCGTTATGTCATTCGTCAAAAATATCTTTTGCCCCCAGCGATTATAGATACTAAATTCAAAATTATCCAGCGGACATATGGTGAGAACGCCGTATTGCTCGTTTTTTCCGTCTCCGTTTGGAGAAAAAGCTGTAGGGATGGCGATCTTGCAGGCGCATTGCGTGGTGGCAAGGTTTTCTGTAGCAGTAGCGGATCCACATACATTGCTCACTGTGACGGTATACTGACCCGCTACAGTAGTGGTGAGGTGTGATGTGGTATCACCGGTACTCCATTGATAGCTAGCATAGGGTTGATAGACATTAAACTCCATGATGCTATCTTCACAGATGGTCGTATCTATGCCGATCACTACCGGAGCGACTATATGACCCACTACGATAGAATCTCTCTTGCTACATCCGTTAACTATCACATCTACCCAATATGTTCCCGGCTGAGAGACGACGAGCGTAGGGCCTGATGAGGAGTCCTGCCACAGGTATGCTCCTCCGGCGGTAGTGACATCCAGTGAGAGGGTAATACCGCTACAGAGCATGGTATCATTGCCCAGATCGGCGTTAGGTATTGGATTTTGTGAAATGAGAATACTATCGCTCAGCGTCGCTCCACAGGCCGTGATGGTACCGATATACAAACTAGGCTGAGTGATCGTGATAGACGTAGCAGTATCTCCCGTATTCCAAATGATATTGGCGAGACCTCCGGATATAGTCCGGCTAAAACCACCGCAATAAGTAGTATCCATCCCTATATTAAAGGAGGAGGGAGTGATATAACCTATGAGAATAGAGTCCCTGTTCGTGCATCCGTTGACCTGTACATCTACCCAATACGTACCTGCCGCAGAAACTCCCAGCACGGGGCTCGTCGTATTATCACTCCATGTATATGTAGCACCCGGGACCGTAGCATCCAGAGTGATAGTGGCACCCGGGCATAGATTTGTGTCATTACCCAAGTTGACGGCTGGCAGGGGGGAAGAAAATAAATTTATGGTATCGCGCTTTGTACCGCATGGATCGGATACCTCGGCCCAGTAAAGGCCGGGCGCGGAAACAAGTATGGAAGCCCCCCTGGCTCCGGTACTCCAGACAGTAGCAGGATCGCCCGTAGAAAGCATTCGCGTAAATCCGCCGCAATAAACAGTGTCAGTGCCTAGATCTATGTTTGCAGATGGGTTCACAAAGGTTACATTGATGGTATCAGAGCCCACGCATCCGTTCTTATTCACTTGAAGCCAGTACCTGCCGGAGCTGGTCACATTGATACTAGCTGTATTGTCTCCGGTACTCCATAAAAATGTAGCTCCTGTAGTAGTATCACGAAGGGTAAGTATCGACCCACTGCACAGCATAGTGTCCGGGCCGAGATTCGTAAACAGCCCGCAGTTATCCCAGGTCCAGTTATCACTGAAAAATACACCGCCAAATAAATCGGCCCCGGCCCCGACGTAGGGTTCATTAAATAGTACTTCGCTAAATCCCCACCCTCTTGCTGAACCACCAAAATTATTGAGCCGGGTCCATGAATTTGTACTCACATTATAGCTATAAAAGTCCTGTATCACCGAAAGGCCGGATTGCCCTATGCCTACATATCCTGTACCCCCGATAGCAAAATGTGCGCAAGCGTCCCTTGCCACCGGAATACTTGCAAGCTGAGTATAGCTGTCGCTCACAGGGTCATATCTATAAAAATCTGTGTAGGCTGTATTGCCGGCCCCATTGCAGCCCATGCCCACATATGCCTGATTATTTAGTATCATTGCTATGGGGGCGTTTCTATCCAGGTTTCCCGGTACATCTGATTTCTGGGTCCAGGTATCTGCGGTGGCATCATATTCCCACATATCATAGGCTGCCGAAGACCCACCGGTAAAGCCACCCACTAAATATCCCTTGCCATTGAGTGCAAATCCCGTAGGAACCTGCCTCCCACCACCCGGGAAGTTGTTTTTCTGAGACCAGGAATCAGTCACCGGATCGTACACATATACGCTGCTCACGAGGCCTGAGGCTACACCACAGATGACGTATCCCTTCCCGTTGAGGGAAAAATAGGCTGCACCATATAAATTTACAGGCATATCGGCCTTCCGTGTCCAGGTATTGGATACAGCGTCATACTCAAATGTAGTACGAAGCAAAGAACCGTTGAAATAGCCGCCTGCTACGTATAGTTTGTTATTGATAGCAAAAGATGCCGGTTCGAAACCACCATTGCCGGCAGGCATCGATGCACGCTGCACCCAGGTCTGCCCATCTATATCCAGACAGAGTATCGATAGTCCTGTCAGGAGTAGTATAGTTTTAAAGATTCGGAGAGAGTACATTTCCATTATTAGTATAGACAAATATAATATTATACACTGTGCTCCCCCCAAATTGGTTCAATATCGTGATCAGGACATTGGGTAAGAGCTATAAATATTTCGGTTAATATTTTACTTTTGGGCTTCTTAAAACAAGCTACATGAGTCGTAAGTCAAAAGCTATAAGCTACTTCATTCCAGCAGTCCTCGGCAATTGGGGGAAATTTCTGAAGAGCCTGATGGCTTTTTCGGAGGTAAGCTATGCGGATGATCAAATGAAGCGTTTAGGTTTTGCCAAAGGCTTGCCGACTATTGATATCCTGGACCTGCTGCCCGGTCTCAATGAGACCATCACCAGTTTTTCTTTTCTGGAGGGTACCTCCAGAGTGATAGATATTGCGATCCTGAAGGGGCTGGCAAAGAGATTTAATGGCGAATGCGACTATCTGGAGATAGGTAGCTGGAGAGGCGAGAGCCTGGTGAATGTAGCGCCGCTCTGCAGGAGTGTCGTATCCTTGTCTCTCTCCAAAAAGGAAATGGAAGAAATGGGCTTCGATCCCCGTTGTATCATGGTGGACGGCTATTTTCTCAATAATGAACCTAACATAAAGCGTATAGGCCACAACTCTCTTACTTTTGATTTTAATTCTTTAAATCAAAAGTTTGATCTGATCTTTGTGGACGGTGATCATAGCTATGATGCCGTCAAAAGTGACACGATCAATGCTTTTAAAATGCTTAAGAATGAAAAGTCTATCATAGTCTTTCATGATTGCGGTATTTCATACGAGGATCAGCGGAACGAAGTGATCGGAGCGATAATGGACGGTGCCTCTCCGGAGCAGCGCAAGCATATCTACCGCGTGTCAAACTCGCTGTGCGGTGTATATATACATGAGAGTGTAAAGAGTGCCTACGCTACCTACATAGCAGAGCCTAACAAGACTTTCGAGGTTACGCTGAAGGCTACCCCTTACGCTAAAAAGTAAGAGTTCTTATACACAGAGGATATTCACCAGCTCAGGCATATGGGCCTCATCCAGCTGCTCCAGCCTGCCCCGTGTCTCTACAGTGAAGAATTTATAGTCAAACTGGCGCAGAAAATCCAACACCTCACGCTGGCTATAGCCTGCCGCTTCAAAAGTATCTTTATTGAACTCCAGCATGATCTTCGGATGCTTGGTACGCAGCGTATTGACAGCACCTTTCAGTACGTGCAGCTCGGCGCCTTCTACATCCAGCTTGATAAAATCCGGTGCCGGTAGCTCTCCCTGCTTGCTATCCAGTGTCTCCATGCGGATGGTCTGCAGCTTTACGCTCCGGTCATTAGTGGCATACAGCGTATGCAGGCCATCTTCAAAGGAGCCATTCTCATTGTACTCGGTAGCCGCATAGAGGTCTGCTTCGCCGGATTTGTCAGACAGCGCGATATCAAAAGCTTTGACCCGGTTCTCATAACCATTCAGGGCTATATTCTCTATCAAAATTTTGTAGGTATCCTTCATCGGCTCAAAGGAAAATACCTTGGCATCAGGCCCCAGCAGATGCGCAGAGAAGATGGACATCTCACCGATATTGGCGCCGATATCATAGACTACCATGCCTTTTTTGAGTTCATGGCGCAGCAGGTAGAGTGCTGCCCACTCATGGGCGCCACGCCAGTAGATGAGGGCAGCCATGCGGTGCGTGATATTTACTTTGAGCTTATAGCCATTTACAGAGATGACCCTCCATCCTTTGTCTTCGCCTTGCTTAGAGTAGTGACGGGTAAAGGCCTTATGCAGCGGCTTTGTCACAAAGTACATGCCCGGTACAAAGGCCAGACTGCGGGTCAGGTAAGAGAGGCTATTCGCTATGGTATCTATCATTGTATTAGATTACGGAAGGCTCAAATTTAAAAAAACTAGCGTAGCATGCATCCATGTATTTAGGCGTACAGCTCTCTGAGCTGACGCTGGATGGTCGTATCGCTGAATTTGGACTGGGTCTCAGCTGCTATCTGACTGCTGTCAAATTCGTCCCTGCGCCTGATCATCTCCAGCATGGTGGTGGCTACTGCTGCAGCGGAGTCGCCATCCACCCAGATACCGGTCTTCTCATTTACAAACTCTGATGGACCTCCACAGCGCGTAGATACTACCGGCAGGCCCGACATCATGGCCTCTGCCGCCGCTATATTGAATGTCTCAAAGTGGCTAGTGAGGACAAAGAAGCCATGCTCCTCGTAGATAGGTACGAGCCCGGCATTAGCTACAAAGCCGCGAAAGAAGATGGACCTATCCAGCAATCCTTTTTGCCGGCATACTGCCATAAAGTACTCGAGGTCATTGCCCCCGCCTACAAGCGTGAGCTGAAAGTCAGGGTAGGATCTTAGTATGATCTCAGTGGCTCCTATCAGGGCAGATATATTTTTTTGGAGTTCCAGTATATTGCCTACATAGAGGGCCTTCAGGCGTTTATCTTCTGTATAGCGGTAGGTTGTCGTAGGTACGTTCAGCGTATTGTAGACAGTCACCAGCTTGTCCCGCTGCACCAGCCCCTTGCTTATCATGACCTGCTTGAAATATTCGGACACCACAGATATTTTGCGCGCCTTGTGCAGGAGTGACTCTGAGATGTAGCGGGCTATGGCCGGGAGCTTTTGATACCTGCCATCCTCATCGGTATAGCCGGTCCAGTGCTCGGTGACCACCAGCGGTATACGCCGGAAAAGCAGCAGCAACCAAACAAACATCCCTGCCGGAAATACTACATGCAGATGTATCAGATCAGGATATCCAAATCTGCTCAGTACATAGTGAAAGGCATCCATCTGTGCGCGGATGTACTTGATCTGATTGAGCACACGGGAGGTACTCTCTTTGTAGTAGAGCGTAAACTCGGTCATGTTTTCATTCACTACAGTCTCGGTACTGTAGGCCCGGTCACTGCCTGTCACATACATTACTACTACCTTGCGGAAAGAAGATACAGCCTCGGCATGTTTACGCACAAATATGCCATTTAGCTCATGGGTATCGCTGGGATACCAGCTGGGGATATGAAGGGTGTATGGATCCATCTCTCTGCAGCCGCAATGATAAGGATAAAAGCGGGAAGCTATCAGGCATCAAAACCTGCATACTCCACAGGTGTATTGGGCTTGGCCCACATATTCTCCATGCCGGAGTAGTGGGTCTCTATCTCACCGAGTATATCGTATACTTCCTGCGCGCTCATGGTCTGCACCAGCCGGGAGCGGAAGGTCTTTATATTCTCCAGCCCGCGGAAGTATGGGCCATAGTGCCTGCGCATCTCCAGGAGGCCGAGATTATTGCCTTTCCACTCTATAGAGTGGCGCACATGCTCGCGGCAGGCGTCTAGGCGCTCAGAGAGCGTGGGTATAGCCATATGCTCGCCGGTATTGAGGTAGTGCCTGATCTCACGAAATACCCACGGATAGCCAATAGACGCACGGCCTATCATCACGCCGTCTGCACCGTAAGTATTGATCAGTTTTCTGGCGTCTTCACCTGTGGCCACATCCCCATTGCCAAAGACAGGTATATGCAGGCGCGGATTATTCTTTACTTTCTCTATCCAGGTCCAGTCGGCCTTGCCGGTATACATCTGGTGCTTGGTGCGGCAGTGAATGGAGATGGCCTTGATCCCTACGTCCTGCAGGCGCTCCGCCACTTCCACTACTCGTATTGAGTTTGCATCCCAGCCCAGGCGGGTTTTGACAGTGACAGGCAGGTTAGTCGACTTGACTATCACCTCTGTGAGACGCACCATTTTGTCTATGTCACGCAGGATGCCTGAGCCGGCATTCTTGCAGACCACATTCTTCACCGGGCAGCCGTAGTTGATATCCAGCAGTTCAGGATTGGCGCGCTCTACGATCTTAGCGCTGAGGGACATCGCCTCCTCCTCTCCGCCGAATATCTGGATGCCCACCGGGCGCTCATCCTCATAGATGTCGAGCTTCTTCACACTCTTGTCTGCATCGCGTATCAGGCCGTCAGAAGAGATGAACTCCGTGTATAGCATATCTGCGCCATGCTTGCGGCAGAGGCGGCGAAATGGCGGATCACTCACGTCCTCCATCGGAGCGAGCAGGAGCGGATTTTCACCCAGGTCTATATGTGCGATCTTGGCCATCGTAGCCAGCAAAGATAAGGAAAAACAACGGCGTCTCTGCCAATATTATCATGCAGGCAATACTGCATTTAGTGCATGCTTTTGCGCGCTAAGTTATTGCACTATTAATCTTACAACTTTGTCGCTGCCAAAGGTTTTGATGACCATTGTATAGACTCCGGTTACAGCATTGAATTTGATATGCTCGAGGTCAGAAGTTAGCTCTTTATCCAGTACGACCTGTCCAAGAATGTCTGTAATGACGCACTCAGAGCGGTTACCTCCCGGATTCTCTATAGTAAATGAACCGCTCGTCGGATTAGGGTAAACCCTGGGCTCATCTCCCTGAATCGGTAAAATACCTGTAGGAATCTGACGGACTACATTTAATTCAATGACTCCACTTGATCCTGTTTTATATATATACATATTGGAATCACATAGCGTGGTAGAACAGCCGCGGTCATTACTAATAGTAAGACAAATCGTATAAAATCCCGAATCTGCGTAGATATGAGAAGGCATGGGAGTCGTATCGTTAGGAGTTTGATCTCCCCAAGACCAGATATAGCTCAGAGTGCCAGTGCCCGTACTCTGATCCAATACATACCAGTGATGAGGCTGAGCTGATGGTAGAATAGTAAGTCGTAAGTGCAAACTATCTAAAAGGACTGTCACATGGTGGTCGATTACACTATCAGCACCGTGGGTCACGATTACAGTGTCCGTATACGTGCCGCTCTGAGTATGACTCTGTCCATGTATGAAAATAGATGTGCCACTGCAGATTGTATCATTCACAGAGTAGTATCTTGCACCTGTATCGATAAATTGATATACACTAAAATAACTTCCCAAAGCAAATGTCTTGTGTGCAGCAGTATACAAGGTACCGGCAGCATCCTTGATCGTACACATACTAAGGCTACTGGAAGTCATACCTATTCCAGGTCCCCCAGGCCGGCTCCAGGTGCTTCCGTCAAATTTTGCGATTGTAGTACCCTGTCCGTTAGGGTCGTAATAGTGGCGCGTTGTATAAATATTGCCTGACGCATCGCAGAAAAGTGTAGTTGAGCCGGCGTCCGAATGCAATGAGCCATTTCCTCCAAGAGCATCCCACTGCGCGCCGTTAAATTTGGCTACATAATAATCGACACTGGAAATAGAAGTATCGACAAAAAGGCCTGACGCATAGACATTTCCTGAAGGATCAGTGCATAGTGCTGCAATCATGTCATGAGGGGCCATCACATCAGTAACAGGCAGACTAGACCAAGTGGTAGCGTTTAGTTTCGCTACAAAATAGTGCGTGCCATCATTAAAGTCTCCTCCGGCGTAAATATTACCCGATGTATCACAACATAAAGTACGTATAATGCTATCTGCATTAAACGCAGTTTGAGCAGTAATGCCACCTAGCTGACTCCATCTATTGCCATCCCACTTAGCTACATACCGCGCTCCTGCTCCGTTTTTAAAATCCCCAGCAGCATAGATATTACCAGATGGATCACTACAGATAGAGTAAATGACATTATCGGCTGCCAGAGAGTTTGCACCTGCCAGCTCTACCCAGTTAGCGCCATCCCATTTAGCAACATAGCACTTGCCATTGCTATTTATAAAGTCTCCGGCCGCATATATATTGCCTGCAGGATCGCTGCACATACTATAAATGTACCGGTGTTGAGAGAAAGAATTAGCGGGCCCCACTGTAGTCCACGAGGTCCCGTCCCATTTTGCCACATAGCTACACGCATTAGAATCGAGAAAGCCACCGCCCACGTATAGGTTTCCGGCATGATCGAGACACATTGCCTGTATGTCTCCGATTACCTTCAGTTCATTAGGAAATCCCACGGTTGACCATTGCGCACAAGCAGTATAGTTCTGAATAAAGATTACTGCGAATAGAATAGTGATCGATCTTAGCATGTTTTAGTAGGTATTATTGTAATCTAGGTTGGTTTTCTTCAAGCAAATGTACGTTTCTGCAGTCAATATAATAAGTCTATAATCTAAGGAAAGATATTTCCAAGGACACGAAGTTGACAGAAGATTCTTGCTATTTCCTCTTCTAATCAAACAATAGGCGGCGGATTTTTTTGACAACTTTCATTAATTATCCAGTGCTCCTTGCTGTATCCAGCAGTATATCTTATGGGTCAGGGAGTCCGGCAGCTGGCCGGTGGGGGGCATGATAGGCGCACCGCCGCCACCTGTCACCTGATTGTATAGGATGCTATAGTTAGCCTGCCCGGCATGGAAATAACTACCACTCTGCAGGTCACTATAGGCTACTGCCGAGTCCAGTTTCAGGTAGCCTGTAGGATTGGCGCCCGTATGGCAGCCTGATATGGCACAGTGCTCCTGAAATATCGGTATGATGTCGTGACGGAATGACATCGTGCCCGTACAGCTGATCCCTTCCTTTGGTCTGGAGCATTGCCCCAGCACCATGGGAAGGATCAGCAAAGGAAATATGTAGCGGGCCATCTTCATTACTCCTCGTAGTCAAACATAGACGGGATATTGCCTGCCAAGGTGGTACCGAGGGCTGCATTCACATCCGCACTATTGGTCTGGCCATTCTGTATCATGTCTGTAGTGCCAAACAATTTGCCGTAATCACCTATGATATGGATAGTGATACTGCCATTGGCTGTAGCCACATACGGAGCGTTATATGGAGCGGCAGAGTGGTCTCCGAGGGTTACGGTCTTTAGCAGTGCATCTGTGCCTATCTGATAGCTGAAAGCTTTGTTTGGGGTTCCTGATGCATTGCTATCTACCAGGCCCGCCACAGCCAGGAAGATATAGCCGTTAGCCGTAGTACTGTAGTTCATAAGTGGGTTTTGAGTAGCCAGGTCTCCGGATTGTGTAGCTGGATCTTTGTGGTTATCTGCAGATGGCACTCCTACATTAAAGGAAATGCTTTTATAGCTGCCTGTAGGAATATCGCCGATCATATATTCCTCTACACCCCACTGCACTAGCTTCGTACCACTCACATCTACTGTAGAGCCGTCTGTCTTTGTGAGTTTGATACCAGAGATATAGTACTCAGCACGGGTGAGCGAGATGCTCTGGCCGGCCTGATTCGTGTATACGCCACCTTGGTCTACCTCGTTTGTATCGATATTGGTGTGAATGTGCAGCATGAGCATAGCAGTCTGAGGTGTATCCGTCTTCTTTTTGCAGCCGGTAAACAGTAGTACGACGGCCAGGACCAGCAGAGAGAACTTGATTGTCGATTTCATGTCTGATTTATTTTTTAGTGATAGAAATTATGGATTAACGGTAAAACCTACCGTTTGCGTAGCGCTATTGGTCAGGTGGTTTACTACCTCTGCCTCCAGCACCAGGCTGTCTTTGGCAGATGGCGAGGGCAGGGTAAAGGTTGTATCTATAGCATAGCTTTCATAGTCATGTACGGAAAAATCTGCCATCCAGACTTGGGTATGATCCGAGGTGCGGGTCACTGTGATAGACAGCTCATGCAGCAGGTGAGCGTCATCAGTACCTGATGCCGTAGCCGTACCTGTGATATGCAGGGCAGAGCCAGCGGCAAAATTCTGTCCCGAGGTAGGAGACGTGATGGAGAGTGATGGATAATCACTGATAGTCGTTTTCTTCTTGCAGGCAGTAAAGGCAAATGCTGAGAAGATCAGCACAAAGAGCAAAGTCTGTTTCATTTTATTAGTTGATTGGTTTGATTTAAAAAAGATAAAAGGCACCCACCTCCGTAGAAACCAGCTGGCGGTAAGCCATAGTAAATACACGGTTATACACTACGGGTGTCACGCTCACGCTAAATGCAAAATGCTTCACATAGGCCTCCATCCCAGCGTTAGCTGTGAGCAGGTGTGCATAGGATTCATATACAGGCTGGCGGTGGTTATAGTTATTCTGTGTATAGATGTATGAAGCACCTATCATCGGCATGAGTGTGATCTTGCCCGCTTTCGCTACATAGGAAAAGCGTACACCTGTCTCCGCCTTGTCACCGAAGCGGAAGCCGTATTTATTGACTGTATTGAGTTTATAGGAGGCACGGGCGTTCATGACCAGCTTGCGATAGGAGAGGCTGTATATCATACTTAGCAGCACATCAGTACTACCCGACCCTAGCTGTACGCTTGTGTTGTAGAGATCATTCTTTCCGGTCTTGTATTTACCGGTAGGCAGCTTGACACCTACGCCTGCGCGTAGCTGGTGTTTGACACGACCCACCCCAAATTTTTTAGGGTCCAATATCTGGTACTGCGCCAGCACACTCATATCTCCTAGCCCCCTGTCGTGGGTGTCAGACAGGGTGGAGTACTGATGGATAAACGTAACAGGCACAAATACTGACAACTGAAACCTCTTAGGCAGATTGAATCTCGCGAATGCCTCCAGCGTATTCACCATCTCATGGTTTTTCACGCCGTTCTGCTCCGGTATGAGGCTGAAGTTGCGGTTTTCATACTGGCTATAGGTCCACCGCAGGCCTGCCATATGTTTATTGAGGTCGGGCAGTACACTATAGTTGCATCCCGATCCTGTGGCGCAGCACGATTGTGCCTTGCCATTCACTATGCCCAGCCATATCAGGCAGAGACATAGCATCATCTTGTATTTCATGATAAATGCTTTAACCTGAGAAAACAATATTGCCCTCACACCATGACGGAGCTCAGGCATAGATCCTTCAGGTTACGCGCAGGGAGGCGGTGTGAGTACACTATGCGGTGCAGATATCTGCCTGGCCTCATAGACCTGCAGCAGGCTCACCACTGTATAAGAAGGGATAAACGAAGGCAGCTCTACCTGATCATAGGCAGATACAGCTTCATCTTTTTCTGTCAGGGAGCGTGACTGGCGCTTTTCGTTTTCTTCGGCTTTCTTCAGCTGCTTGGAGAGGTAGCATTTACCGTTGCAATGGAGGGAAGGGTTATTCTTATTCACGCACAGTTTATCTGCGATCATTTTCTTATTGACCTCATAGTATGCCCATAGGCCCAGGCTCACCATGCCCTGAGCGAGTATAGCCACGGTCAATAATATGGATACAAATTTCCTCACCACCAGCGAAAGTAGACAATGATACCGCAACAACCAACATACATTGAAACTATTCCGGTCCATCCCTATAATTTTAACGGTATATAATGGTAATATTTACATTTGTGCGAGATGAGGTATCCCTTCCCTGACAATAAACCGCTCCGGGCTATAGTGGTAGCAGCTACTATCGTGGCGTCTATGCTGGTCAGCTTATCTCTGGCATTTTTGATCGTGAAGGTGACACTGCCCGGCCTGTTTGGCGTAGCAGACCCGGTATCATTTATGGCCTCGCAGCCCGCACAGATAGCCTACCCTCAGGCTACACTGTATATGCAGGTCATCACCTCGTCCGTTGGGCTTTTTCTGATCCCTTCGCTTATGTTTCTGATGCTGTTTCGCGCGGATATGGCAGACAGGCTACGCCTGTCACTGCCCGCTGCGAAGTACTGGCTGGTAGCTATATTGACCATGATATCTGCGGGTATATTCATTCAGCTGCTCGTACAGCTCATGCAGCTCATACCGCTGCCTCCGGTGCTGCAGTCTATGCGTGCGGCCGGCGAGACTATTGACAAAATGCTGAATGCTTTCTTTGCCGACACCACACCCGGATATTTCGTGGCGCTGACACTGGCTATGGCGCTGATGCCCGCTATCGCAGAGGAGGCATTCTTTCGCGGTACGCTCCAGAATACGCTGCGCGATTTTGGTATCACACCGATAGGGGCTATAGTGATCAGTGGTTTTACCTTTGCCGTGATCCACATGGAGTTTGACAATACACTAGGCATCTGGTGCATGGGAGTAGTGCTCGGCCTGCTATACTACTACACAGATAGCCTGTGGGTGTGTATCACTGCCCACTTCCTCAATAACTTTATGATAGTGGCCTTCAAATACTATCACATGACCGGAGTGATCCGGCAGGACCTGGTCAGTACAGATGCGCTGCCACCCTACTATACTATCCCCGCGGGCCTGGTGATGGTAGCGGGTCTGGTCATACTCAGCCGCTGGAGCGGCCGTAAGCTGACGGCACCACGATTTGACTATATTTGAAAATACTAAACCATAGACATGAATACTTTTTTAGTAAGGCTGGCCTCTGGTCTCGTCGTTGCCGCCTTGTTTATAGCGGGGACATTGTATAGCTGGATGACGTATGGCGTCATAGTGATGATAGCTGTAGCCGGCGGCGTGTATGAGTTCTACTCTATCTCTGCCCCTGCCCGCCACGGCAATACGAAGGGCCGCGCTCTGACTGTGACACTGGCAGTAGTCGTCACTTTGTTCTCAGTCTTGTTCAATAAGCGTCCATTCATCTTTGCTGATATCGCAGTGCTACTGCCTGCGGTATTGTTCTTCTTCTTTGTCCGGGAGCTGTTTACTAAGTCTGACAATCCATTTCAGGAGATCGGCTGGAGCATCCTTCCTTTCGTATATGTCGTGCTTCCTGTCATGCTGCTAAACTGGCTTTACTTTGACAAAGGCCCGCTCTTTGCACTCAGCATTCTATTCCTGATCTGGTTTTATGACTCTATGTGCTATATCTGCGGGTCACTGTTTGGCCGGACCAAACTCATAGAGCGCATCTCTCCTAAGAAGACCGTGGAAGGCCTGGTAGGAGGCATGGTACTGTCCCTGATCTTTGTCTTCTTCTTTGATAAGATCTTTGCCTACCTCGGTGCTCAATTTCATATGCAGCTCCCGCTCGATACGTATACTAATATCAACTGGCTGATCATCGGCGCAGTGACGCTGGTTTTTGCCACCTTTGGTGATCTGGTAGAGTCACTACTCAAGCGTAGCCTCAATATTAAGGACTCCGGCTCTATCATGCCGGGCCATGGTGGCTTTCTGGACAGGCTCGATGCCATACTTGTAGCGCTCCCATTTGCTGTACTGGTCATCTGGTTTACAGACCGTATAGGAGAGATCAGGTTACTTATTGACTTTCTGAGTTAAGGAGTTACATTCTCTCTTGGGCGAATATTCCGCTGTTTATCGAGTTTTTATACCTTTGTAGTTCGTTTATAACAGACTCAATGCGTCCAAGGAAAATGTCGATCCATCGTGAAGGTCACGGGATCATAATTGTCACAGGCCTTATAGCCGTAGCTAT
The DNA here is from genome assembly GCA_964537475.1 of uncultured Chitinophagaceae bacterium. Classification (GTDB taxonomy): domain Bacteria; phylum Bacteroidota; class Bacteroidia; order Chitinophagales; family LD1; genus UBA1941. Next base: position 178,836 of record CAZIBY010000007.1, read on the forward strand.
CAACCTGCCTCTGGCTATCATCACAAAGAGCACCTTCCTGGCGGTCATGGTGGCGCTGCTGTCTACGGTAGTGATACTGGCCTTTATCTCCTTCTTCCGTATCCCGCACAGGGACTTCCGCCTGGAGAATAATAAGATCATAGCCCCTGCAGATGGCCGGGTAGTGGTGATCGAGCAGGTAGAGGAGGGAGAGTACTTCAAAGACAAGCGGATACAGGTCTCGATCTTTATGTCCCCGGCCAATGTACACGTGAACCGCAGCCCCGTGAGCGGCGTGGTGACCTACCAGAAGTACCACCCGGGCCAGTACCTGGTAGCCTGGCACCCCAAGTCATCTGAAAAGAACGAGCGCAACACAGTAGTGATAGAGCATCAGGATGGTATAGAGATCCTGATCCGCCAGATAGCCGGCAAGCTGGCCCGCAAGATCCGCTACTATGTATCTGAGGGCGACTCTATAGACCAGGCCAATGAGTTTGGGTTCATCAAGTTTGGCTCTAGGGTGGACCTCTTCCTGCCACTAGGCACCAGCATAGATGTAGACCTGAAGCAGAAGGTGAAGGGCGGTATCACTGTGATAGGCACCCTGCCTGATAAGGTCTGATTTCCATAAGTTTTAACATATATGAGTGTGGTGGAGATGCCCGCCGCGAGCCGCCATGCCTGAGGGTGGACCAAGTTTTCCGACTATAGGGGTAGGAGGCGAGAGGGGAGGGTCGGAGGTCGGAAAGCCACCACCGGGCGGGTCAGGAGCGTTGTTTTTCGACTGTAGGAGGAAGGGACGAGGGACGGAGGTCGGGGGACGGAATGCACCTTTGGGACGGTTAAAGGAGTTGTTTTTCGACTGAGAGAAGGGGTAAGGAAAAGAGAAGCAACGTCCTTTCTTATGGCAAGTTTTCCAACTAAAGGGGGATTTTCTATTGATTGATAATCAATTAGTTGTATTTTATGGCGAACATAAAAAAATCCCGTCCTTCAGGGGGACGGGATCTTAAAATATGCTTGACGCAGGGTCGGCTTATGCCTCTGCTACCGGTACTACGTGTACGAAGCGGCGGTCATTTGCGCCCTTGCTGAACTTGACCACGCCGTCTACTACTGCGAAGATCGTGTGATCTTTGCCCAGCATCACACCGTTGCCCGGATGGTATGCTGTACCACGCTGACGTACGATGATATTGCCACTGTAGGCCTCCTGGCCACCGTATATCTTGATACCGAGGCGCTTGCTATGTGATTCGCGGCCGTTCTTTACTTTACCTTCACCTTTTTTATGTGCCATGACTTGGTTTCTCCTTTGTCTTTAGTGTTTAAATTAAGCTACGCTATCTACGCTGATCTGGGTCAGAGCCTGACGGTGTCCGTTCAGCTTCTTGTAGCCCTTGCGCCTTTTCTTTTTGAAAATGATCACCTTATCGCCCTTGAGGTGCTTAAGGATAGTGGCCGATACAGCTGCGCCGGATACGGTAGGTACACCTACGTTTACCGTGCTGCCATTGTCAGTGAGGAGGACCTTATCAAAGGTCACTTTGTCTCCCTCGTTGCCTTCGAGCCTGTGGACGTAGAGCTTCTTGCCTGCTTCGGCCTTAAACTGCTGTCCTGCTATTTCTACGATTGCGTACATTACTTTACTATTTTGGGACTGCAAATGTAGTCTTTTGCCACAAATAAACAAAAGGTGGGTGGAATTTTGTTTTTGAGGGTGGTTTTAAGGGTATGGAGGCTCTGCGGTTAAGGCTACTTGCCCGCCACCAGGCAGGTCCGCTTGCTGCTGGCCGGCTGAAGTCGGAGACTTCAATTTATTGAGTGTTCCAAGTTGCGCTGCGCTAAACTTGGAACAGCGGAGTGGTGGGCGGCACGTATAGGGGATTAGGGATCGTGTGGGTCAATACGGAAGGGCACGATGCAGCCAGCCGAGTGTATATTAGTATCAAAATAAATGGATTTGTTGTTTTCATATTCTTTTCCCTTTAAAGGTTCTATAATGCGTTTCCGTATTCGGTAGATTCTCATAGTGATAGTAGATTGTAATATTTTGACCTGTGGAATCTGTCAAAGCACTCCCGGAAGAATAGAGGTTATTGCCGCTGAGCCCAACTGCAATTTCTTGTATATATTCCTCCTTTGTAGAAAGCCGACCCATCAAGGTGTCAATGGTAGCAGGATATAAGTATTTGATAAATGCTATTGAGTCACTAAGCGACTGACTAAATCCTTTGCCGATAATGATAGTCGTAGTGTCAGAAGGCGCATCGAGGTAGATTCCTCTCCACTGAGCGTAGCACATACGAGTGCCTCTATCGATCTTCATTGATTTTAGCACTGTATCGATTCCATTGTCGTTTTTGATGCAGCCAGGATTTGCCTTTTGCTTAATGATCAGCATAATGGGGATGACAGATCCATTAGCCACATTGCTAAAATTCAGCTCTATAGAATCTCCATGATAAATACCTGCACCTATATGCCACTCGTATGAAACAGTATCACTCGGTATGGCAGGGAAATGTATATAAGAGGTGGAAACAAATCTCATCCAGCCACCGGAACTACGGTCGGAAACATAATCCAGCCAAAGATCCGGACACAAGTTGTTATTGCAAAATTCCTTCATCTGGAAGTCTGCCCGGATATGCGTAATGCCGTGGCACGGATCTTCGCTTTTGATACAGCCCGTGAGAAACCCTAGAATTATAGTCAAGCTCAAAAAAGTTCTTTTCATACTATTTCTTTTTGTCTTCAGTGAATCAATTTCATTTTAAGAGTTGTACACCTTAGAATGTACCTGTAAGAAGTGGATTCGAGTTACTAGTACTATCAGGTCTAATTTCCTCGTTGAAATTTTCACACATTTAATATATCAGGATATCTAAAAATGGTATGGATAGCTCCCAAAGCTGCTACCTTGGATAAAGCCAAAATAGTGTCAATACTACGACTCTGGTAAATACGCGACATGAATGGGAATGAGTCAGGCAGAAGATTGGTATATGGGCGCATACAGTAAAGAAATGCTGCCCAAATGGTAAAACGAAATTTGTTTGGTCATCTGGCTGGATCGGTTTGTTAATTAACATAATCAAGCTCCCTTCGATCATAGTCTAAAAAGGAGGTTCTAAAATGGTAGGAAAAGAAAATGCTAACAGCCGACCCTCTAAATCTCCCTGAAGGGAGACTTTAATATAGAATGCAATTTATTATGTGATGGGTCGAGGAGGGTAAACAATTTCTAAGTTATATGTAACATTACTGCATGACAGATCTATATGGTGGTGCGCAGCAGGTGCAATATGTATCAAGCTTTGAGGCGCTGGTGTCTACGCCACACGATGGGGCGATGAATGCTGTGTGCTGGCAGCGGGAACTGGTGGGGGATTTTGCGGAGATAGTGGGGAAGGTGCCGATAGAGGGTAATATCACAGTGGTGGGAGAGGAGATGCTGACATCACTGGAGTTGAGTGAACAGGGACATCTGGCGCGGGAGATATTATTAAATGACTTGAAGCTACTCACTGTGCACGGTGCCTCGCCGGTGCTGAACCTGATACGGCACTATGAGCGGGATGATGCGGTGCCGTTCTTCCCGACGGATGTGTACTCGTGGCATGTGGACCGAGCGCCTATCCCTACTGATACGATCCTCTGTACGTACTATGGTGCTCGGAGCGAGATCCTGGCTAATACACAAGCTGAGCAGAAAATATTGGTACCGGAGATACGTGCAGAACTGCTCAAACTATATGATGGACCGGCTGATGGGTTTGATGACTTTCTAAGTGAGAACTTTTTTGATCTACACTATCGGGCCAGGCCGGATGCGCAGCCTGTCAGTCTCGGCCAGGGCCACCTGTGGCGGCTGGCGGTGGACTGTGCGGATAGCGGGGTACTGCCGTGTGTGCATAGAGCTCCGGTGGAGGGTGATGGGAGGGTGCGATTGTTGTTGATCTGCTGAGTGGCTTTTGATATGGAAAGTCCGTAGAAGCCTGCCGCGGGCCGCCTTCGTCTACGGACAGCATTGCGATACAAAGGCTTTACAATAGTTTAGTGTTAAGCTGGAAGCTTAGACCAGAGTGAGAGCGATAGTGAGAGTTGAATATGACTCGCCCGCCGTTGGCTGACTGATGTGAGCGGCTACGGGTGAATCTCGCTACATTCCCATATGAATACACCGCAAGTACCTACGGGGCCAAAGGGCAATATTATTTTCACGGCTGCCAGGGAGCTACGTACCAATGTGCTGGGGCTGATAGAGCGCCATCAGCGGGAGTACCCGGATATCTCGCGGCTGCGTATCGGGCCATACTACTATGTGAATGTCTACCAGCCGGACATGATCGAGCATATCCTCTCGCATAGCGACCTCTACTCAAAGGGCCGCGAAAATGCCAATCTCAAATACCTGCTGGGCAATGGACTGCTGACGAATGAGGGCGAGTTCTGGATGAAGCAGCGGCGGCTGATACAGCCTGTGTTTCACAAGCGGCGGCTGGCGACCTTTGTAGAGCAGATCAAAGACTGTACGGAGCGGCTGATGGCCGACTGGGAGCAGCGCGGCGCCACTACTATGGATATACACGCCGAGATGACACAGATCACGCTGAGCATCGTGAGCCGCACGCTACTGAGTACGGATACGGGTGGCTGGTTTCGCGAGATCAGTGATGCGCTGGGCTACCTGATGAAGGGCCTCAGCACAGAGACCACAAAGCTGATCCGCCTGCCGCAATGGATGCCCACGCCATACAATATCCGCATGGCGCGCAACCGGGAGATACTGAATAAAATGATACTGGGCATCATAGCTGACCGCCGCGCTACGAAGGCGCAGCACGATGACCTGCTCTCCATGCTTATGGAGGTAGAGGATGCAGATACGGCCGAGCGCATGACGGATGCGCAGCTACGCGATGAGGTGATCACGATCTTCCTGGCGGGGCATGAGACGACGGCCAATGCGATGTCCTTTGCGCTGTATCTGATGGCGCGCCACCCCGAGGCGGCGCAGCGTATCAGAGAGGAGACTGCGGCGGTGCTGGCCGATGGCCCGCTGACCTACGAGTCCCTGATGCGGCTGGACTACACTACTCGCGTGGTGAAGGAGGTGATGCGCCTCTACCCGCCGGCCTGGATCATAGGCCGCGAGGCCACGCAGGACGATGTGATAGGCGACTACCTGATCCGGAAGGGTGACACGATGATGCTATTCCCCTATCTGACCCACCGGATGGAGCAGTACTGGGAGGAGCCGCTGCGCTTTGACCCGGACCGATTCCTGCCGGAGCGGATGAAGGACCGGCCGAGGTATGCGTACTTCCCCTTTGGCGGTGGGGCGCGGCTGTGCATCGGCAATAACTTCGCCATGATGGAGATGCAGCTTATCTTGGCGCTGATCTGTTCGCGCTATGAGTTCTCGGTGCCGGATGGATTTAAGCTGGAGCTGGAGGCGCTGGTGACGCTGCGCCCTAAGGGGGAGTTGAGGCTGGGGGTGAAGAGGGTGTGAGTTTGTCGCGTTGTAAACGCGAGGGTGTGGAATCCTCGTCGGCGACGAGGACTAGATTGGGGAGCAAAAATTGACGAAAGGATAACTATGTTACTTTTTCAGTAAATTCGGGTATGGACTTTACATCAAATACAGTAGCCAGGATCAATGACTACGTAGAATCCCTCAAGGTGAGCGACCAGAAAAAGCTGCTGGACGCACTGGAGCGCAAAGTGCTGCTGGATGAGGCCGCACGACTCAATAAATCAGTAAAAAAGAATAAGATTACGATAGAGGAAGTATGTGATGTAGTGGCAGAGGTCCGCGCAAAGCGCAAGAAGGCATGAAGACTGACAGGGTCGTGCTGGATACGAATGTGCTGGTCACATTGATAATAAGCAAGCGTTTAAATGAACTGGTAGAATGGTATAAGGACAGACGTATCACCATTTATATCTGTGATGAACTGGTAGCGGAGCTAGCTGACGTACTACGCAGGCGAAAAATCAGACAGTACTTATCCCAGCCAGTATCTGCCTACATCAGTTTTATTGAAAGTATCTCTCAGCTTGCGGTAATCGATAAACGGTTTGATCGTGCGCCTGATATCAAGGATAACTTTCTGTTCGATCTGGCCTATACGACAAAATCATACTACATAGTAACTAATGATCATCCGCTACTGAATATGAAGCAGGTCAATAAGATCAAAATAATATCGCTTGCGGATTGGATCATTTTGATAAACGCCCAGGGCACGTAAAAGCTTGCGGCGCAGCCTGAAGTCGAAGACTTTATTTATTGTTGGTTTCAAGTTATGTTGCACTAAGCTTAGAACAGGTACACACATCATACCTCATAATTTTGCATTTCACCTCAGCCGGGTCTTCTCCACGGAGCTCAAATGCTGTAGCACATAAGGAGGTATCTCCGAGCTATCCAGATCAAAGTCGATGGAGGCTTTGACGAACTTTTTCAGGTCGGTGACGCGCTCGAATATTTCGTGGAGGGCTATGGGTTCTTCGTTGAAGCTGACGCAGGTACTAATGAGGTTGATGCGGCTGACCCTGTAGGTGGGTTGGCGTAGTTTGCTCACTTCTGTTTTGAGGTGGGCTATGAAGTGCCGCTGGCGGATAAAGGTGGTGCTATTCATGAGGATGAAGAGGTAGTTGCCGTAGGCGGTCACCTTACCGTAATACTTGTGGCTGTCCATGCCGGTGCGCTCTATGCAGTATTCATCATTCACGCGAAATATCTCCATAGCAGACCTCCAGATGCGGGTGTCTGCATTGCGGCCTTTCTCAAAGGCGAGGTTGCGATTGTAGCTATACCAATGGCCTACGAGGTTATCCAGCAGGGCTGTATTCATCCCTCCGGCATGGGGCAGGTCTATCCTGATTTCATTGAAGTGATTTTCTGTGGCTGCATTATTGATAAAATCAATGTAGCCCTCAAAGCCTAGCGCGCTGGCTATGAGGTTGAGCTTATTCCAATGCGGCACGGCCTGTAGCTGGCCGGTGAGCCGCCAGGGTTTCAGCTTCTTGATGATGATGTGCTCGTAGATATAGTTCTCACCTATGGTGCTGCTGTCCTGGATCTTTTTGCCGGAAGTGGCGCGGCTGAGATTTTCATTGAGCGTGTCAGTGATGCTAAGCCATTCGCTCTTGGTCACGTCTTGCCATTCTGCCTTTCTCACATAGTGGTAGGCCATGTAGCAGACTAGTTTCTCGAGGTTCTCTATCTCTTGGGCGGGCATATTTTCAATACGGATTTAATACCAAAATAAGACAATTAAATATCTTTTTAAGATTCCGGTATTAAATAACGGCTGCACCTTTGTACTATAAAAAATAAAGACAATGACACCACCTCAGAAACAACAAATACCAACCATGCAAACAGAAATAATTATTCACGAAAACAAAAAATATGACATACAAAGAAGACCCACTGTGGCAAAAAATTTCAGACTTTAACCTCGATGCAGACGAAGCATCCTTTCCCTTCTCAAAAAAGCTGACCGCAAAGATGCACTGGTCAGCATCCTACACCCACCGCGCCATAGCAGAGTACAAACGATTCATCTACCTCTGCTGCATCTCACCCACCGGCGCCTCTCCCGCACCCATAGTAGACGAGGTCTGGCACCTCCACCTCACCTACAGCGTCAGCTACTGGATAGAGTTCTGCCAGGATACGCTGGGCAGAGACATCCATCATCATCCATCTCAGGGCGGCGCTGAGGAGCTGGCGAAACATCATAAGTGGTACGATGAGACATACCTGCTATACAGGGACACCTTCGGTGAAAGCCCTCCGGCAGACATCTGGGGCAAGCCGCAGGAAATGCAAGGTGTGCTGGAAGATGCAGAACAAGGAGCACAAGCCGCTAAAACAACCTACAATGAAATGGATACCCGCACCTCACTGATGCTGATGACAGGTGCGGGAGGACTCAGTATCCTCTCTGCCGCACTGGGTATACCGGCTGCTCCGGCACTCTTCGGAGCTGTAGCGATGGTGTTTCTGATGTTCACTTTCGCAAATGCTATAGGCAATGGATCTGGTGATGGCAGCGGCAGCTGTAGTAGCGGATGCGGTAGTAGTTGTGGCGGAGGCTGCGGAGGAGGATGTTGTGGCTGCGGAGGATGTGGCGGATAGCATGAAGCGCCATATCCATGGACTTGTATGAAAACGATTATCTCACTAAATCAAAAATATGAACGAACTAAAACCCAAAAGCTTTTTTCTTTATTCCCTTCTTCTTTTTCTTCCCTTTATATACATATCATCTGCTTATGGACATTTCAGTCCATACAGCCTGAAAGGGCCGGAGTTCCTCTTGTTTTTTGCCATACTGAGCGGCATTGTTATCCTACTGCAAATACTAGTGAAAGCCCGATACTCCGCCAGTGATCTGCGAGGTGTCTGGACGGCACTGCTTATGGTGATAGGCGGTGCAAGGGTGCTACAGGGTATGTCTCATCAAAAACCTGTGGGGTACCTGCTCGCGATGATCCTGGTGGATATAGTAATACTGGCCATAGCCGCTCAAACTACGCCGAAAGAACAGGCAGCGGAAGATTAAGCTGTCTTTTGCCTCCTATGCCTTTTACTACCCTAGCTCCATGAGCTTTTTCAGATATAGGTATGGCGACCTGCGGAGTATTTCGAAGATACTTTACCCAGGCCTGCATCGCGAAGTATGAGATAGGCCTGTATTATCAAATCCTTTATAAGAAGCTACCCTACCTGATCAGCGTGACCGATCCTGTATACGCATGCTCCTGAGGCAGGCCCGTGCTGCGGTAGCGGATCATGTAGACATAGACTCCTGCGGGCTGTGCTACACCCTTGTAGGTGCCATCCCAGCCGCTGGCCTCCGCAGATGACTCATAGATCAGCTCGCCCCAGCGGTTGTAGATCGTGATATGGTAGCTGTCATACGTGCAGGCAGAGTAGGTACGGAAGGTTTCGTTTTTGCCATCACCATTAGGTGTGAAGGCGGTAGGGATAGCCACCGGACAGGAGTCGCAGCGGTGGAAGACGACACGCACCGTATCTATGACGGGGCAGAGCCCTGCCGTATCACTGATCACTACCGTATAGAGACCCGAGTCTGTCACCGTGATGACCTGTGTGGTCTGCCCATCAGACCAGAGGAAATTGCGACCCGCGTTTTTTGCATCAAGGGTCACACTGGCGCGCGAGCAGCTATCTACTATAGCACCATTGTATGTGCGCGAGGGTGAGCGGGGCAGCGCTACGGTGACAGATGCATCTGCACTGGCGCAGGTATTGCTCACGGTCACAGTATAAGTGCTCGCAGTGTGCGCATAGATAGATGGCTGTGAGGCACCGGTGCTCCAGCTATAGCTGTTGGCATCTGTCGTCACGGGGGCAAGCAACACGCTGTCGGCATCACACTGCACAGGTATGGGGTCCAGGCTTACGGTAGGGGCGGGCAGTGCGGTGATGGTGACAGAGGCGGTTGTAGCCGCGCAGCGATTGGTCTCGGTGAGGGTGTAGGTACCTGCCGCCGTGACGAGGAAGGTATCCGTCTGCGTGACTCCATCCTGCCAGAGCAGCGAGAGGCCGGCAGCCGGCACAGGTACAGCTCGCAGTGTCAGCTCTGCGCCGCTGCACAGGCCCTGGTCTGCACCGATGGAAAAGGCCGCCGGAGCTGAGAGGGTATCTATCCTGACCGAATCCGTATAAGCGCCACAGGCATTGGATACGCGCAGCCAGTAGATGCCGGGCGCAGAGGCGGTATAGGTCGAGTCTGTAGTGGCATCCTGCCAGAGGTATGACACAGGGGAGGTGCCGGTCACTGCGGGCACTATGACCATAGACGCTCCGCCGCAGATGAGTGAGTCCGGGCCGAGGTCAGCCGTAGGTGTCCGGCCGAGTGTGATGAGGATGCTATCGCGCGCTGCAGACGAGGCGCATTGATTGCTGACCTGCAGCCAGTAGGTGCCGGCCAGGCGGGCAGTGTCACGCTGCTGGGTAGTGCCATCAGACCAGAGGTAGCTCAGTGTGCCCGTGCCTGTCACTACAGGGCTGATACTGGTGTACACGCTATCGCAAAAGGAGGTATCTGCCGGGAGCGCCACGGTAGGCTTGACAAAGGTGGTGATGTGCACGGTGTCAGTCAGGATACAGATAGGTATGAAGGCAATATCATCGAGGGCAAAGTCATTGCCACCGCCGGCCGTGCTGGAGTCGGTCAGGCAGATATTGACGCTGGTGTTGGCGCCGGAGTTCCACACGGTGTAAAACTGCGTCCATACGCCTGCAGAGATCACCGGGCTGAAGGGCGGACCTGCGGGAGCATTGTTGATATTAAAGCGGAGATTGGGCAGCGGCTGCGGATTGAGGTCCACATTAGACACCCAGGCGGAGAACTGATAATCTGTATACGGCTGCACGGTAATGGTCTGGCACCACACGCTGATGTTGGGGCTGGTTGCGCCATTGACGATCATCATCTGTCCTGAGCCGGTAGTGTGGTCGCCAAAGTTTGCAAACTGCGTGTGTGTATTGCGCGGATTGGTATTGATGGTATAGTCAGCCTCACAGCCCAGTATGCCATAGGAGCCGCAGGGCTGTGCCGGAGGTGCACTGAGATAGGTATAGCCACTGCTGAAGCCTGTATTGCCGGCAGAGAAATCACCATTGGAGATGAGGTTGGTAGTAGAGCTGACAGTGACCGTACAGGTGTAGGATGTATCATGGGAGACCGTGGCAGTGGGATTGGCCACGGTACTATCGCTCAGCCCGTATTTAGGCTTCCACGCGCGGGAGATGATGGTGCCGGATGATATAGCCGAGTGCAACACAAAACTGCCTGGACAGATGCTGGTATCTGGTGTGATGGTCAGGGTAGGGCAGGCCTGGCTGTAGAGCGTACCTATGCTGAGAAAACAGAGGCAGGATAGCAGCAGGAGGGAGCGAAAGGGATAAAACTGTGACATCTATCGTAGTGACTTTTATGTGAAAAAGCGTCGGGACGCGCTACATAAGTGGCTTAAAACCTACGCGTTCATTTCTATTATGTATACAAAGAGAAGCAATCGAGGCGTCAATAGTTGCATCATGAAATGCCGTTTTGCCAATGGATTGATTGTAAGTGTAATGCATCCTTTTTGACCGAAATTTTTACAGATGATCAATCCCCGCATACTGCTACAGACCCGGTGTGTCTCCGCTCACAGCGTTTTTACTACCTTAGCCCCATGAGCTTTCTTAGAGATAAGGTGTGGAGGCCTGCGGGATATTTTTGGGTACTGTGGGCCATCGGTATTGCAAGTGTAGTGCTGTTCTTTTTTGCTATCGCTACAGGTATGTGGGGACGCCTCCCATCCGTACATGAGCTGGAGGACCCGAAGTCTAACACTGCTACGGAGGTGATCAGCGCAGACGGCGTGGTACTGGGAAAATACTTTCGCGAGAACCGCACCAATGTGACCTACGACCACCTGCCTAAATGCCTCGTAGACGCACTGCTGGCTACTGAGGATGTGCGATTTTATGATCATACAGGTATAGACCTGAAGGCCATAGGCCGCGCTGTGCTCGGCGTGGTGATCCGCGACTCCAAGGGTGGTGGTAGCACCATCACGCAGCAGCTGGCCAAGAATCTTTTCCCGCGCAAAAGGCACATAGGCAAAGTACAACTGGCGCTGCAGAAGTTTAAAGAATGGGTGATAGCTGCGAGGCTGGAGCATACTTTTACCAAGGAAGAAATACTGGCGTTGTACTTTAATACCGTGCCATTCAGTGATAATGCCTTTGGTATCAGTACCGCTGCGGAGACATACTTCAGCAAGCCTGTAGACTCTCTGAATGTGCAGGAGGCCGCCGTGCTGGTGGGTATGCTCAAGGCATCTACAGCGTACAATCCGCATCAGAACCCGGAGGCATCGCGCAAGCGCCGCGATGTAGTATTGTCTCAGATGGCCAACTATGGCTTTCTGACAGACCATCAATATGACTCCCTGACCAAGCTGCCCATCGTACTGCGCTTTGATGCGGGTACACATGAGGATGGGCTGGCGCCATACTTTCGCGAGTACCTGCGCCTGTACATCGCCGACTACCTGGACAACCATCCCAAGCCAGACGGCAGCAAGTACGACCTCTACAAGGATGGACTGAAGATCTATACCACTATCGACTCGCGTATGCAGCGCTATGCAGAGGAGGCACAGCGGGAGCACCTGGAGGAGTGGCAGAAGCTATTCTTTAAAATGAGTGCGAAGGACCCATGGAAGGAGTTCCCGGAGGAGTGGGAGCGCACCTATACGCAAAGCTCACGCTACAAGCAATACCAGGCTGAGGGCAAGACGCGCGAGGAGATAGATACGCTCATGCGGACGAAAATAGAGATGCGCATCTTCAGCTGGCAAGGAGAGAAGGATACGCTGATGAGTCCGTGGGACTCGATACGCTATCACAGGATGATCCTGCAGAATGGCTTCATAGCACTGGATCCGGCCTCCGGTAATGTGCGGGCCTGGGTGGGAGGGGTGAACTACAAGTACTTCCAGTATGACCACGTGAATGTGAATACAAAACGCCAGATCGGGTCTACATTCAAGCCATTTGTCTACCTGGCGGCGATCCGAGAGAAAGGATACTCTCCCTGCTATGAGGTGCCCAATGAGCCTGTGACATTTGAGGCGGGTGACCCACGATTTCACCTGCAGGAAGACTGGACACCGCACAACTCTGACAGCAAGTATGGTGGTACGCTGAACCTGAAGCAGGGCCTGGCCAACTCAGTGAATACAATCACTGCCTACCTGATGCACGAGATGAGTCCTGCCACGGTGGTCAAGCTCGTACATGATATGGGCGTGACCAGTGAGATACCCGACCAGCCCTCTATCTGTCTCGGCACTGCAGATATATCGCTGATAGAAATGGCCGGAGCCTACACGACCTTTGCCAATAAGGGGGTGCATGTGGACCCCATCTTTGTGACGCGGATAGAGGATAGGACGGGTACGGTCATAGCCAATTTTGTAACAGAGCAGCGAGAGGTGCTGGACGAGCCTACAGCCTATGTGATGGTAGACCTGCTGCGCGGTGTGGTGAGCTATGGTACCGGTGTACGCCTGCGCTACCGCTATCACCTGCCGGGAGATATCATAGGCAAAACCGGAACCACGCAAAACAACTCTGATGGCTGGTTTATGGGCTGCACCCCAGACCTGGTCACGGCCACATGGGTAGGGTGCGAGGATAGGTTCATCCGGTTTCGCAGTATGGAGTATGGCCAGGGTGCCAGCACGGCGCTGCCTATCTGTGCCAAATTTCTGCAAAAGGTTTTTACCGATTCTACTGCTCTGGGTATTTCGCCTTCCCGCCAGTTTGAGCGGCCTGAAAGACTCTCTATAGACCTGAATTGCAAGACCTACGCCGGGCAAAAGAAGGACCGGTCTGAAGAGTTTGGTAACTGATAGCCACGGCACTTTACCAGTGGGAGGTTGTACCCCCTTGACAAGTATTGAAATCTGGGTTATAATGTTTACATTTACAGGGTTTAAAACCCTGAATAGCCGCCTAAATGAAGAAGTCGGCTGATCTGATTTTATGACCTTAAGAGAATCCTTGATGAAGAAGATTTTTACCCTAATCTCTGTCGCGGCCATATCACTGCAAGCCGCCTTCGGACAGACGAGCTATTCTAATTTGTTTTACTCCAATGGAGCCACAGTATACGTGCAATCCGGCGCAGTGCTGCATGTACAGGGAGACGTAGTGAATGCCACGGGCAGCACCCTGACCAATGACGGCCTGCTGAATGTGGAAGGAGATATCACCAATAATGCTACTCTTAATACAGACGGCTCAGTGGGCGAAGGTACTACGCGCCTGATAGGCAATGGTACAGTGGCGGGCTCTACTACCACTGGCGTGCAAACAATCAAGGGCAGCAATACAGCATCTTTTTACAATCTGGTAGTGGACCAGGGTAGTGCGAGCCAGTCTGTAGCACTGGGCAATAATGTGACGGTATCCAATGCACTGGTCTGGGGTGTCAGTACTACCGCAGGTACTTACTACGTACCTGGCAGCTATGCCTCTACCCTGGGCAATGCAACCCTCATGCAAGTGCGCGGCGTGACCCCGGGAGGCCATGGCATCATCAATACTTTCACCGGCACCAATGACTATGAGCTCTATCTCTCCAATGCGGCACCAACCGCACTGGCCGGCTATCACTCCATCTCTTCCTTCAATTTTGTGAGCAATACAGCCGCTCTGTCAGGCACTGCCAATGATGCCTATATCAGTACCCGTGGGGTAGACGGCGTAACCTCAGGATTTGCCCGCCAGGCAGACAGGTCTGCTACCTATGTATTCCCTATCGGCTCTCCAAATCGTACCTACAATCCTGTAAAGATCTTCTTTACAGGTACGCCATCGGCCTCTATGAAGCTGTCTTCCAAGTTTACGGAGTACGCGCTGGCAAATACGAATACTTCTTTCACTAATACTTTTGACCAGACCAACTCTACCTGGCCGGCCAGCACGATGAACCTCTCGCAATATCCGATAGACTATGTAGCAAATCCGGGCTTCAATATCTTTCAGCAGAGTGCCTGCGGTGGCCCGGTGAATGGCAACTGGCTGGTGATGGACAAAATACTGAAGGCCCACGGCTACTGGAGCTTCAATGCCAGCCCGGCACTCTCCGGTACCACCTATGTGATAGAAGCCTATCCACATGGCTACAGTGAGTGGGTGACCAATGGCACTAACCCCAATAAGCGGATGCTCCGCACCTCGGCTGCAGCATTCAGTGGGGTGCCTACCGTAGCAAATTTCCAAAGCGATCTGGAGACATCTGTAGCTCCCAATTATTCTGACCTGGTCACCTATAGCTATTTCAGCAACTCTAAGAACTTTACTACCTGCGGCGATGGTGATGGGATCACCGGTGGCAGGTACTCCAGCTTTTCACACTTCGCCATAGCTACCAGCTCCAGCAATCAGGGTAGCCAGGCACTGCCGGTGAAGCTGATCAGCCTGACAGCTACACCTGTCAATAACGAATATATCCGTCTGGACTGGATCACCGCCTCCGAGATCAATAACAAGGGCTTTGAAATACTGCGTAGCGATAACGGTACAGACTGGACCAGCATAGGCTGGGTAGATGGCAATGGTAATACGAACGAGCAGCATAGCTATCTCTACAATGACCATACCGTGCAGCCCAATGTAGAATACTACTACCGTCTGAGGCAGACAGATTTTGACGGCAAGACTGAGCTGACAGAGATCGTATCAGGTGAGATCATCGGTGGCTCGGCTATCACTGTAGCAGCATTGCAGCCGAACCCTGCGAGCGCCTCCGTGAGGGTCACGATCAGCACGACGGAGCCCGCTCCTGCCAGCATTACATTCTATGATATCCTAGGCAAGGAGATCATAAGCAATGCCTATCAACTGGAGTATGGCACCAATACCTACCAGATCAATACTGAAGCACTGGCTGCCGCTACCTACTCAGTGCTGATCAAGGCCGGCGAGAAGACCTTCTCAAAGAAACTGGTGATCGTAAGATAATAGACCTCCGGTCAAGATATAGAAGCCTGCACAGGACGTGCGGGCTTTTTTGTGCACTTACCCGTTGCATCCTCCGCTGCTGGCAGAGTTTTACTTATTTTTAAGCTGTGATCTTAGAAGAATTTGCTGCGCAGTACCGGGACAGCCTGCCTAATCAGCCGGGGGTGTATCGCTACTATGATGAGGAGGGCACTATCTTGTACATAGGCAAGGCCAAAGACCTGAAGAAGCGTGTGTCATCTTATTTCAATAAGAATGATCACACCTTTCGCATAGCGCATATGGTGCGCAAGATAAACCGCATAGAGTTTACAATAGTAGATACAGAGCAGGATGCCTTTCTGCTGGAGAATAGCCTGATCAAAAAATACCAGCCGCGCTATAATGTGAGCCTGAAGGATGACAAGTCCTATCCCTACATTGTGATCAAGAATGAAGACTATCCGCGTGTCTTCCTGACACGGCAGCTGATAAAAGACGGCTCGGAATACCTCGGGCCGTACACTTCTGTAGGGCAGGTGCGCATCATACTGAACCTTTTGACCACTATCTTTCCATTGCGTACGTGCACGCTGCCACTTTCGCAAAAGAATATCGCCGCAAAGAAGTTTAAGGTATGCCTGCAGTACCACATCAAGAACTGCCTGGGGCCCTGCGAAAACCTGCAGAGCAAGGAAGAGTATGATGAGTCTATCAGGCAGGTGAAGGACATCCTGAAGAGCAACTTCGGATCGGTGATGTACTACCTGAAAGGTAAGATGCAGAAGTATGCAGAGAATATGGAGTTTGAGCGGGCCAATGAGTTTAAAGAGAAGATAGATCTGCTCACGGACTACCAGAGCAAATCGACGATCGTAAATCCGAAGCTGAACAATGTAGATGTATATGGCTATACAGAGACAGAGACCACGGCCTTTATCAACTACCTGCGTATAGGCAATGGCGTGATCATCCAGACCAAAGCCCTGGAGCTGAAGCGTGTGCTGGATGAGACGCGCGAAGAGATGCTGGAGGCGGCGGTACGTGAATGCAGCTTCTCTGATAATATCCAGATAGATGACCTGCTGTTGCCGTTCTCTATAGAGATACCGGTAGAGGGCGTGAGTGTGGCTGTGCCTGTGATAGGTGATAAGAAAAAACTCGTAGACCTGGCCACTAAGAACGCACTCTACGCCAGGCAAGAGCGTATCAACCAGCAGATGACATCGGAAGAGAAGAACCCTTCCTTCCGTATCATGAAGACACTAAAGGATGACCTGAAACTCAAGGACCTGCCGAGGCACATAGAGTGCTTTGATAACTCTAACATTCAGGGTACAAATCCGGTATCAGCTATAGTGGTATTTCGCGATGCGAAGCCATCCAAGAAGGACTACCGCTGGTTTAATGTAAAGACGGTAGAGGGACCGGACGACTTTGCTACAATGGAGGAGGCCGTGTACCGCCGCTACCGCCGCATGATAGAGGAGGGTGACCCACTGCCAAACCTGATAGTGATAGATGGCGGCAAAGGTCAACTTAGCGCTGCCGTGAAGAGCCTGGAGAAACTGAATATTTATGGCCAGGTGCCGATAGTAGGTATCGCAAAACGACTGGAGGAAATATACTTTCCTGAAGATAGCCTACCACTTTATATCAATAAAAAGTCAGAGGGACTGAAACTGATACAGCGCCTGCGCGATGAGGCGCACCGATTCGGTATCACTGCCCACCGCAATAAGCGCAGCAAGAGCCAGACCACCTCAGAGCTCACCGGTATCAAAGGGATAGGCAATAAAACTTTCGAAAAGCTGATACTGCATTTCAAATCTGTGAAGAAGCTCAAAGAGGCACCGCAAAATGAAATAGCAGAAGTGATAGGAGATAGCAAGGCTGCCCTGGTCATCGCACATTTCGCAGGGGCGCAAAATGAAACAGGGCAAGAGTGATCTCCTGCCCTGCTCCGGTATAGAGTTTTCCCGATCTTATTTAGCTATGGTCAGCACTTTGGTAAAGAAGCTATTGCCGGTCTTTACGGTGACGTGATATACACCATCTGCCAGCGCAGCTATATCAAACCTGCGGTCATTGTAGCCTGCACTGAGTTGCCACTGCGCGCTGAGTACCTCGCGGCCCAGTACATCTGTGAAGCTGATAGCTACAGGTGTTTCTGTTGCCGCTACTATGTCTACCGTGACCTGCGCAGCGGCAGGATTGGGATAGATATTGTGTATGGTGATCCCATTGTTGCTACCGGTGAGGCTGGCGGAGACTATGTTGCTGTATTCATACTTACCGTCATAGTCCACCTGCTTCAGTCGATAATAGTAGATGATACCTGTAGCTACCTGGTGATCATCCGTACTATACTTGATCATACTGTTGCTATTGCCGCTGCCGTCTACCCATGTTATCGGCTCAAAGGCGATACCATCTGTGCTGCGCTCTACCTGGAAGCCACTGTTATTGATCTCTGAGGCGGTAGCCCACTCCAGTGTGATGTATCTGTCATCCTGCGCGGTAGCGGTCAGGTACATGAGCGTGACGGGGAGGGGAGTATTGGTCTGATGGAGACCTATAGCAAAATCAGAGAAGCCGGTCACACCGGTACGCACCGCTGTGGCTACACCGCCGGAGATAGACTGTGTAGCATTGCTATGGCTACCATATGCGCTGGACTGTGCTGAGCCATTCAGCAGACCGCAGCCCAGCCATGGAGAGCTGGCATTGGAGCGCTTGATCACACCCATCTGGTTGGCAGCCGTAGGTGCATTGCTGTAGCCCATGGCATTCAGTGTCACGTCGTATGTGCCTCCGCTCATAGTACTGTTTGGAGTAAATGTCCAGAATCCGTTATTGAGATAATCATTGATCTTGGAGCCGTTGATCTGGCAGGTAGATGTGGATGGTGCAGTGCCGGACTGACCGGTAGTGAAATAACCCAACAGACTGGTGATACCCGACTGGCCATTAAAGCTGATGTTGCCCAAGTCGTAGTAAGATGTATTGCCCACAGGGAAATCATAAGCACCACTCGCAGCTACATAGCGGCGCAGGTTTCCGATCACATATTTATTGAGGCCGTGACCTGTGATGGCAGTGGTCGATGTGCTGGATGCTACCAGTTCATTGCTGCCTGTAGAGATGCGGCCTTTTGTGAATGCTATCACGCCACTGGCATTAGCAGTATTGGTCAGCGTCACGATATCGGAGGTGCCGGACTTCTGCACATACATATTTACTATGCTAGACGGGAGGCCGTTGCCTGATACCATATCGCCATTGCCTACAAAACCGTAGCTGGCAGAAGTAGAGAATGTGCGTGTGCCGCTGATGCGGATATTGCCATCACTCGTAGTGGTACCTGAGGTTTTTATGCCATTTGGTGAGCCATATTTGAAGGTGGCTCCGGCGTTGATCGCAAAATTGCCCGTGCCGGTTACATTCTCCGTCTCATCCAGCTGGAAGACAGCCGGCGAGTAAACGTTAAAGTTGCCCTTGACCGCAAAGCTGGCTGCAGGGCCGACGTTGTAGTCTGTGGTATTGGCAGCATCTGCATTGATGTCTACATTATAGTAGCTGATGGTATTGCTATTGCCATCTGTGCCACGCAGCACCTGATGGTTAGTAGCATTAGATCCGTAAAACTCTACCGTACCGCCGGTGAGTGAGTATGGTATGGTGGTGCCTGTCAGGACAGGCTGAGTGGTATTGAGATTGCGGATCATGATGCGGCCGCCATCCATGATGAGGCCGCCATTACCCGAGAAGGAAACCGCTCCTCCGGAGCCATCCACACAGTTTACTACAGTGTTAGCGCCGCTTACTATCAGGGAGTCATTGATGGTGGCATCGGTAGACAGGTTCTTATAGTCAGTGCCATAGATGTTAGACCCCGAGAACTTTACATTGTAGTAGGTCCTGTTGCCACGCAGGGTTTGCGCACCTGCGCCGGCCAGCTCTATAGTGCCGCCATTCAGTGTGTAGGCATTGCTGACCCCATCCATGCGTGGTATCAGGTCAGAGCTGCTGGTGCTGAGCGCAGGTATCTGATAGAGCGTACCTGCAGCCATGGTCAGCGTGCCGGTAGATCCTGTGATATAGGCCGTAGCTGTCTCGAGGAATTGTCCCTTGCGGATATCCAGCTTGCCGCCTGTAGCGCTGATGGTAGTAGCATTGGTCAGGCCCGTAGACTGCGTGAGCGTGACAGATAGACTCTTATTGAGCAGGTCTATGATGATCTGCTTGCCATTGGAACTGGTAGTGATGGCGTCGCCTGTCACCTGATTGGCGTGACCGGTGTACCAGAATGTAGCAAGCTGGTTGAAGTTCTTATTACTGCTGGTAAATTGCACATTGCCGAGTGTAGCTGAGGCCTGCTGTATGCCATCAGGTGAAGTGATCTTGAGTGTAGAGTTTTGCTCAGTAGCAAAGTTATTAGTACCGGCTGCACCCGAGCTTACTTTCTTGATCACGTTTGCCGTCAGGTTGTCTGAAGTGAAACCAAAGTCAAGCGTACCGCCATTTTTCACAGTGAAAGTGGAAGTGCGGCTGGTATTGCTGTTGACAGTCAGGCCATGATTGACCAGAGAGACAGTAGCACCTGAGTTGATATTCATAGGCCATGCTGTCACTGTAGGGGTGATATCTACGAGCTGTGTAGACGTGCCGTTAAAATTGAATATTGCTCCTGTATCTGAGGTGGCATCGTTGATCACAGAGGCCAGCGTATCGATGGTGAGATTGCCGGCCAGGTTTATTTTGATATTGCCTGCCGTGCCTGTACCATTGTGGAAGAGCTTCAGTGTACTGCCGCCATATACCTTTAGGTTTTCTGTGATATTTACAGTCTGCGTAGCGCTGCCGCTATAGCAGGCGGAGAGAGCTACGATACCCTGGTAGACGGACATCCTGCCTACGGTCACTACCGGGCTACCGGTATTTGAGGTCATGCCTATCACATTGCTCGCTGAGCGATTATTGATCCAGAGGGTATCGCAGAGGTTCACCGTGATACCACCGCCTATGATGGTCCATGAGCTGCTGGTAGGCGTCACTACAAAGTCAAGTGTACCAAATTTCTTACCGCTTGAGTTATTAGTAATAGTGGTGGTCACATTCATAAAGCTACCCGCACCACTGGCTGCAAACCCCCAGTCCGCTACAAACAATTCTGAGCCGGGTTCAAAATTCTCGAGGCCATTCCACATTACGTGCCCATTGGTCACATCTGTACTGCCCAGCTCCATATAGCCACCGCTACGCACGATAAGGTTGGCACTGGAGTTCATCTGTATCTGGCCATAGTCAAAGAGCGTACCTCCCGACTGTACCTCGAGGGATTTTCCTGCCTTGATGAAATCTACCGTAGGTGTAGCGGTAGCCTCCAGGTCCAGGGTACCGCCATTCAGGATGATGATATCATTATAAGAGTGTGTGGCATTGCCACCGCCAAAGACATATTTTGTGATTATCACGCGCGTAGGGGTGGTAGTCGCATTCTGCGGTCCTTTGTCTCCCGGAGTCGTGGTCCAGCTGGTGCCATTATAGTATTCCCAATTGCTGGTATTGCCGGTGCCATTATTATAGGAGAGATCTGTGCCGTCCAGTGTCGGCCTGTAGTCACCTGCCTGATAGGTAAAGTTAGTCACATACAGGGTGGCATTAGAGGATGTCACCGTACCGCAGGTGCCGGTCACCACCACGGAGTAGAAGCTACCGGAATCGGTAAGTGCAGTAGGAGAAATGGTATAGGTAGCAGCCGTAGCACCTGATATATTGCTGCCATTCTTCTGCCACTGATAGGTGAGGCCTGTGCCTGCAGCAGTCACTGAGAAAGTAGCCGAAGCACCGACACCTGTCGTAATGTTTGACGGCTGGGCGGTGATCGAGGTGGTAGTATTGACAGTCACGGCTGCAGAGCTCACAGCGCCTGCTGACGGGCATCCGCTATTGATAGCACGCACATACATGGTACCCGAGCTGCTCAGTGTATAGGCTGTAGTGGTAGGAGAGGTGGTGCTGGTGCCTGAAGCCGCAGTCTCCCAGTAGAGTGAGGCAGACGGTGCGCTATAAGTCAGGGTAGTAGAGCCGCAGGCGGGATTGGATGCTACGGAGATGGTACCTGTAGGTGTAGATGGTACGCTATTGACTGTGACCGTCACAGATTGACGCGCTGCGCTCAGACAGGAGCCGTTCTCACCCTGTACAAAGTAGGTATAGCTACCTGCTGCCAGAGATGATGGCGTAGTGAGGTTATTGCCGGATACTGTGCCTGCAGGGGTGGTACCGGTAGTCACAGCACTGCCCCCGGTAGATGCGGTCCAGTAGGTGTAGGCGGTGGCCCCTGTGCTGCCCGCGCCTGTGATCGTAGCGGTAGACCCTGCGCATATGGCCGCAGGAGTGGCGCACGCAGGAGTGGTAGGCTGTGTAGTCAGCGTAGCTACTACAGCAGTCCTGCCCGATGTAGTACATCCTGCATTTGTCGCGTCTACATAGTAGGTGGTGGTAGAGGATATGGTCGGAGAGTAGCTATTGCCGGTAGCGATAGCAGTACCACCGCTGGATGCAGTATACCAATTGACCGTGCCGGCAGATGCCGTAGCGCCCAGTGTCACCGTACCACTGCCACAGGTAGTGCTGCCCGGTGCAGTGCCGGTGATGGTAGGCTGGGTACAGGTATTGGGTGTGACGTAGATATCGTCAAAGTTGATACGGTTAGTACCGGATGCAGCCAGGTTCACAATGCGGAAGCGGACATTGCCGGTCAGGTTTACAGTGATGACCTGCGTAGAGAATGAACCTGCGGACGCAGTATATGTACTGCTCACAAAAGCTGTAAAGGTAGAGCCTCCATCTGTAGAAGCCTCCAGCCTCCAGGTCGCGCTGGCATCTGAGCCGTACATACCGTGAGAGACCGTCACTGTGCCGAGCCCGGTGGTCAGGTCAAAGTTCATGCTGATGATACCGGCGGTATTCACGCGGGCAGATTGGCTGCCGTTTTTGAGGTCGCTGGCACTGGTGCCGAGGAGGGCATTGCTGAAGTTCCAGCTACCAGCTGTGCAGGTCACATTGGCGGCAGCATAAGCCGTCTTGGAGCCGGCTTCAAAATCTTCCCATACGGCAGGGTTCACAGTCAGTGTAGCCGAGCCTGAGGTCGCAGCCGTACATGGCGTGGTGCCACTCACCACACAGCGGTATTGGTAGCCCGACATGGTAGTAGCTGTAGGGTTGACGACCAGCGATGCGGTGGTCACGCCGCTATATGGAGAGCCATTGCTCAGGCTGGCCCAACCTGTGCCATCATTGTACTGCCACTGATAGCCGCCTATAGTGCCGGAGGCAGCTACAGTGAATGTCTTAGATCCACCTGCTGTCACCGTGGCAGATGTCGGCGAGGTGGTGATGGTGATGGCAGTATTGATAGTGATACTACCGGAGTTCACAGTATTGGCAGACCAGCAGGTCCCACTGTAGGCGCGCGCATAGATGGTACCGGTAGCAGCCAGGGAGTAGCCAGCGCTGGTAGCATAGGTAGTACTCGTGCCACCTGCGGTAGTCTCCCAGTAGATGCTGGATGATGGCGCACTGTAGGTCAGTGTAGCCGCTCCGCAGCTAGGGTTGGCCGAGGCGCTGATCGTGCCTGTAGGGTCTGCCGGTAGGGCATTGACAGTGATCGCACCGGATGTATTGCTCGTCACGGTGGTACATGGGCTATTGCCTGTCACTATGCAGTAGTAATAGTACGTACCTACCGTAGCCGGCAGCGTGTAAGATGCGCTGGTAGCCCCTGTGATCAGTGTACCGGTCGTATTGTTATTGGCTGTATTGACGTACCACTGATAGCCTGCAGCATTTGATGCCGTGACTGATACGGAGGTAGGCGAGAAAGCTGTGCCTGCACAAACAGTCTGTGCCGACGTAGATGGGTGAGTGGATATCGATGGTGCAGCCACGATGGTGATGGCCTGCGAGGCAGTAGCTGTACAGCTGCCTAGTGTGGCTGTCACAGTGTAGGTGCCGCTGCTGGAGTAGGTAGCGTTGGCGCTGCTGCCGCCACCACCTGACCATGCGTATGAAGTACCTGTGCCGGAGGCTGTCAGTGTCACACTGCTACAGCCCGGGGTAGTACCTGATATGGATACCGTTGGATTAGTATTGACTGTCACGGCAGATGATGCTGTAGCAGTACAGCCGCTCAATGTAGAGGTGACCGTGTAGGTACCGCTGGAGGTGAATGTATTAGCCGCAGTAGTGGTAGAGGTGCCGCCGGACCATACATACGAGCTACCCGTGCCGGAAGCAGTCAGCGATACCGATGCGCAAGCAGTGGTAGTGCCGGAGATAGACAGGGTCGGGTTGGCGTTGATGGTCAGGTCTGTACCATTGTCACTGCCGGAGACCGCAGGTGTATTGCTCACTACGCGGATGCGGTAGGCGGTACCTGCAGTGGCACCGGATGGTATGGTGATGGATATGGACTGGCTGCCTGAGCCATCAGATACGATGCTCTGCAGTGCTGTAGGACTGGCGAAGCTACCCGCAGCATCAGAAAGCTGTGCCGTAAAAGTGGCGGTAGGAAACGCAGATGAAGCACTGTACGTGAAAGGTACTGATATACCAGACACTCCCTGGCAGAAAGGTGAGCCGGATACCGTGCCGGTAGTGATCGAATTGTTGGTCACGTTGATCTGGACCTCATTGCTGGTCACAGTATTGCTGCACGGAGCGCCGTAGGTAGTCTGGCAGACCACATAGTAGGTGCCAGCAGAACCAAAGTTTGGTGTATAGGTAGTAGAGGTAGCACCACTTATAGTATTGCTATACGGACCTCCCGATGCTGTACCATAGTACCACTGGCGGCTGGTGGGTGCGCTGGTACCTTCTGTCACTGTGAGCGTGTTGCCATTCACTCCAGCAGTGATGTTTTGGGTAGCTGTAGGGGCTATGGTAGTGGTAGAGGTATTGACAGTGATGGCCTGAGATGCCGTAGCCGTGCAGGTGCCTAAAGTGGATGTCACTGTGTATGTGCCACTGCCGGAGTAGGTAGCGCTCGCACTGCTACCGCCACCTCCTGACCACGCATATCCAGTACCGGTACCACTGGCCGTGAGTGTCACACTGGTACAGCCCGGCGTAGTACCGGATATGGATAGGGTAGGGTTGGGATTGACCGTGATGGACTGTGATGCTGTGGCCGTACATGAGCCCAGCGTAGAAGTGACGGTGTAGGTGCCGGTGGAGGAGAATGTATTGGCCGCCGTGTTTGTAGAATTGCCTCCTGACCACACGTAAGATGTACCTGTGCCGCTGGCTGTCAGTGACACTGTACCACAGGCAGTAGTCGTACCTAATATGCTGAGGGTCGGGTTGCTATTCACCACGATGGCTTTCGAGGCAGAGGCGGTACAACCACTATTGGTGGCGGTCACTGAGTAGGTACCGCTAGAAGAGTAGGTAGCCGTAGAGGTGCTGCCTCCACTGTTTGACCATACATAGGTATTACCACTCGTGCCGGACGCAGTGAGTGTAATAGATCCACAGCCAGGAGTAGTACCTGAAATTGATACGGTAGGTGTGGTACATCCCGAAGTTATACTTACATCGTCAATGGTTAGATTAACTGATCCCGACTTGGTATATGTCCATTTGACATAGCGACTCGTACTTAGAAGTGTAAACGGTCCATAGCTTGTACACGAGGTAGATAGAGTAATGGTGCCGCTCACAGTAGTCCACGTACTGCCGTTAGATGACTCTTGTAACAGCAGGCTACAACCAGTAGGCGTTGCTGTAGCTTTTGTTGTAAATGAAACTGTACCCGCCTGGCTGCTAAAATTGACAATATAATTATCTGCTGTCGTAGCGAATTTGCCACCATCATTTGTCGAACAGGCAAAGGTCGTTGCATAATTACCTCCAGCGTTGTCTGTCCACCCTGTAGGTGTTGTTCCCCAGGCTGTCCTGGATAAAGGAAGTGTAGCTTGCGACCATCCAGTAAGGCTCATTGCTACTAGAAAAAGGGTCAGCAGAGATTTGCTAATAGATAAACCACAAGACTGTAGGAAGTCGATCTTCTTCTTCATCGGGGGATGTTTGAAATTTAGGAGGCGCAAAGCTACTGACAATATCCCTGCCAACGAAGGTAATCCGGCTTTTTTTTGGGGTCATTCGCCGCTTTTAGCGGGTCAATAGCGAAAACTTAACATGGTGTTAAGATGCTGATAATGAGGGCGTGACGAATGTCGATTTGCTATATCTAAATATATAACTTGTTTATGTCCTATCCACTATACCACACTTCCAAAAAATCGGACAGTCTAGGCCACTATTTCGTCCAGTCTTTGGGATAGGGTTTTAACAATTGGTCCGGCTTTGGCCGGTATCTGATCCATGGCATATTCACTCAGGGCGGTGATCGTGAGAGAGGGATTCACACCGAGATTGCAAGGCATGATAGAGCCATCGAGGATGTAGAAATTGTCATAGCCGTGCACACGGAAGTTTTCATCTACTACACCTTCTTCGCGCGTCAGGCCCATAGGGCAGCCGCCTAGGATGTGTGCCGTAGATGCGAGTGAGAAGAAGACCTCGCTGAAGGCATTTTGTGGTACGCCATTCACTTTGGCTGCGTAGCGATAGAGTGTCTCCTGTCCTATAGGTATGAAGCTCGGTACCTTCTGGCCGCTATCATTTACCATAGACATGCTGCCCCTGCGCCATACCATTCGCATAGAGTTTTCCAGCTCCTGCATGATGAGGAAGATGATAGATGTACGCGCTATGTTGCCATTGAAAATCGTGCGTAGAAACTGTATGGGATGGGTGATGAGATTGCCGAGCATTTTGACAGTGCGCACGGGTGCGGGGCCATCTCCTGCGGCCATCACACCCAGCTTCTGCATAGCGCCAGATCCATCCGGAAATTTGCAGAGCTCGATGTGGGTCTTGTCGTCCGGGTCAAAGATCGAGTTGATAGCTATACCATGATTCAGCTTGCGGTCTGCAGATACGATGCCACTCAGCATCTCAGAGTTGGTCAGGATATTCTCACCCAGCCGGTCCGACAGGCGCGGCAGCGTACCGGCCTCATACTTCATACGTAGCAGCAGGTCCATCGTGCCCAGCACACCTCCGCTCATCACGAGGCCACGGCTGCGATATATTTTCCTGCGTTTATTAAACCATGACGTGCTGCACTCCGTGTGGATCAGGTACTCGCCGTCTATGTGCTCTATCTTTGTGACCAGTGTCTCAGCGAGTATCTCCGCACCAAACATATGCTCCGCAAACCACAGGTAATTTTTATCCAGCGTATTTTTGGCGTTTTCGCGGCAGCCCACCATGCAGGCCGCACACTCAGTACAGCCTTTGCGCAGAGGGCCCAGGCCCTTGAAGTAGGGATCTTTTTCTTCGCCGGGCCGGCCCAGGTACACACCGACATAGTCCACGTGGCCATATGTCTCAGAGCGGCCCATGTCCGCAGCCACCTCTTTCAGCACGCGGTCCTCTTCATATTCCCTATTGTATTTGGCAGAGCCTAGCATAAACCTGGCCTGCTCATAGTACGGCGCGAGCGTTGTTTTCCAGTCTTTGATATGAGACCATATCTTATTGGTGTAAAAACTCGGCTTGGGCATCATATGCGTATTGGCATATACCAGGGAGCCGCCACCTACGCCTACACCGGAGAGGATAAAGACCTGCCGGAAGAAAGTGAGCTTTTGTATGCCAAAGCACTTGACCAGTGGCATCCAGAGGTATTTGGCTACATTCCAGTTGGTCCTGGCGTAGTCTTCGTTTCGCCAGCGTTTGCCCTTCTCTATCACGAGCACTTTGTAGCCCTTCTCTGAGAGGCGCATGGCCGAGACCGAGCCGCCAAAGCCGGAGCCGATCACGATGTAGTCAAATGTATCAGACATGGTCGTAGTTCAGGTGAAAACAAGGAATGATAATCAGACTAAAGCTATAAATAAATGTGCTACTCAGAAATGCACAACCACGGCGATGATGAGATGACATAGCTCATATTTTCTTCGCAAATTTTAACAAGATGGGCGGGTCCGGTAGCGTCAAACCCTTACGCAGCGCATCATATAGTATATTGTATGTAGATTATATGTGTTTTGTTTAGTTTTGTTAAGAAGCATTAAAAGTGGATATCTTCTGTTTTTTATAATATTTATGGTCTTAGCTTTGTACCGTGAAAGAAGAAATCGTGTCTACACCTACACATACATATCATCATATCCTGGCACCGGTCAAGGTGCTCTCTATATCTGCCCTGATAGCGCTCAGCATGACAGCCTGCGTGACCAAAAAGAAATACGGTGCACTCGATGCACAGTATAAGCAGATGGAATTTGCCAAGACTGACTGCGACACCAAGCTGGCAGCCAGCAAGGAAGCCAACGACAAGCTCAACACTCAGAATGGCTATCTACAAACTCAGATAGATGACCTGAAGAAGCAACTGGAGGACGCACGCAAGAATAATGCACAGGTGCTCAATACCCTGCAGGATATGTCTGTGCTGAGCAATAAGCAGGCAGAAAGCGTAAAGCAGACGCTGCAGGCTATGGGCGAGAAGGATAACTATATACAGGGACTGCAGTCTGCCATGGCCCGCAAGGATAGCCTGAATATGGCGCTGGTCATGAACCTGAAAGGCGCTATAGGAAACCTGAATGATAAGGATATAGATATCAAAGTGGACAAAAGCGCCGTTTATATAGATATATCAGACAAGATGCTATTCAACAGCGGTAAATCTACCGTGACCGAAAATGCAAAGGTAGTGCTGGGCAAGGTAGCCAAAGTGCTGAATGCACAGCCTGATATTGAGTTTCTGGTGGAAGGTCATACCGACTCTGTGTCGATCCATACAGACTGTGTGGAGGATAACTGGGACCTGAGTGTAAGGCGCGCGACGGCCATCGTACGGATACTCCAGAAGCAATATGGTATAGCCCCGTCACGTATGACTGCCGCAGGCCGCAGCCAGTACCTGCCGATAGATACTAACGATACGGCTGAGGGCCGCGCACATAATAGAAGAACACGCATAGTCATCCTGCCGCAGCTGGACCAATTCTTCAAGCTGCTGGTGAGGAAGTAAAGATTTCATAAATTGGGTTTTAGGGACGGGTCTTGGCGAAAGTCAGGACCTGTTTCTATTTTATACTATCCCTTATCAATACTGCATACTATACTAGCCATACCTTGTAAGACCATGGGTATAAACTATTTCCGATATGTCAGTTTAACCATATACGTTTACGGTGATAAAAATCAACCCACTCAACCCAAGCATCACATGAGAATAACTCGACTCGCTATCATTCTGATCGGTATGGCTGCTACACTGAGCGCCTGCGTGACCAAGAAGAAGTACAATGAACTGGACCAGACCCTCAAGATGGCCCAAAACAGCCAGACAGACTGCGAGGCCAAGCAAGCCAAGAGCGCGGTGGCGATCAAAAAACTCAATGATCAGGTAAAGGAACTGCAGAGCACTGTAGACAGCATGGTGACCGAAGCCAAGGCAATAGAAAAAGAAGCTAAGGGCGGTGGTCAGCTGGTCAATATGCTGAAAGATATGTCAGTGATCACGCCTGCACAGGCTGAGACGGTAAACCAGTCCCTGCAGCAGATCAGCGCGGCTGGCCTCTCACCGGAGTCTATGAAGGCTAACCTGATCAGCAACCTGAAAAGCTCTATAGGTGGCGAAAGCGATACGGATATCACGGTATCATCTGACAAGGGCAATCTGTACATAGACCTGACAGATCATATGTTCTTCAATAGTGGTAGTGCGGACCTGACCGCGCATGCCAAGGATGTAGTAGGCAAAGTGGCAAAGATACTGCTGGCATATCCTGATATGAACTTTATGATAGAAGGCCATACAGATAATAAGCCGATACACACAGCGACGATACAGGACAACTGGGACCTCAGTATCCGCCGTGCCAGCGCAGTGGTGCGCATACTGCAAAAGCAGTACGGTATCAAGCCGGAGCGCATGACCGCTGCTGGCCGTGGAGAGTACCAGCCTGCCGCTGCTAATGATACGCCGGCGCACCGTGCAGAAAACCGCCGTGTGACCATCGTGATCATGCCGCAGCTGGATGACTACATGAAGCTTCTGATCAAGAAATAAATCAGTCAAACTCCTATAAGAAGCCCGCCCCGTGCGGGCTTTTTTGTTTCTTTGGTCCGGTCTATATGCGCGTCCCATATTTCATAATAGCTGCAATAATCCTGGCCGTGTATGCAGCAGGCATGTGCGTAGATGTGATGGCTGTGGATGCAGCACAATATGCCGAGATCAGCCTGGAGATGCTGCGCACCAAGAGCTTCCTGCAGGTACATGCGCTGGGCCATGACTACCTCGATAAACCACCGCTACTTTTCTGGCTCAGCTCGCTGAGTTTTTCTGTATTGGGTATCGGCACGTTTTCTTACAAGCTCCCTTCTGTGCTTTTTGCCCTGCTGGGTATCTACAGTACGTACCGCTTTGCACTGCTATACTACAGCAGACAGACGGCAGCACTGGCAGCATTGATGCTGGCCACTACACAGGCGCTTTTTCTGATCACCAATGATGTGCGTACAGATACGCTGCTGATGGGGGCAGTTATTTTTGCTATCTGGCGGCTGGCGGCGTATACTGAGGCTGATAGGGTCAAAGACCTCCTGTGGGGCGCTGTAGGCGTAGGTCTGGCCCTGCTATCCAAGGGACCCATCGGACTGATAGCAGTCGGCACTGCTTTGCTACCGCAAGTGGTACTAAAAGGTAAATGGCGGTCAGTCATTTCTATGAAAGCAATGATAGGTATAGCCGTCATCGCACTAATGCTTATACCTATGTGCATAGGCCTCTATGACCAGTTTGGATCGAAGGGCCTGCGCTTTTACTTCTGGACGCAGAGTTTTGGCCGGATCACCGGAGAGAGCGAGTGGAATAATCATCCTGATACATTCTTTCTGCTGCATAGCACCGCGTGGGCTTTTATGCCCTGGACATTGTTTCTGCTGGGTGGCTGGATCACATCTTTATTAGCGCTGGTGAGAGATAGGACCGGTATGCGTGAATATATTTCTGTCAGTGGTTTTACACTGGTCCTGATCGCATTGATGTGCTCGCATTATCAGCTGCCTCATTATAGTTTTGTAGTATATCCGCTGGGTGCGGTGATGGCTGCAGATTTTTATGAAAGAGTCAAGGGTACCAAGATCTTCAAAGTATTATCTGCGCTTCAGGTGCTTTTGCTTGTAGCTATAGCCGGAGTAGCCGGGCTGCTTCAATATTGCTTCAAGGGAACAGATACTGTCTCCTTGATCAGTCTGGTCGCTGTATCGGGTATAGCTGCCGTGGCGGCATTCGCCATACGAGGTTCCGGTTTTGTCATACGCGCATCCGCTGCTGCCATCCTCGCCTTCAACCTGCTGATGAGCGGCTTCTATTTCCCGGCTATCATGCGCTATCAGCCCGGTAGTGATTTTGGCAGGTATGCGCGGGTACATAGAGACACACCATTTGTCACCTACCACTACCTGGCAGGATATGAGGATGTATTCTACTCACAGCAGGCGCCGCCTCCGGATATCTGGGACCGGCATACTTTGATGGCGAGGCTACAGGAGAAGAGGCACCTGATCGTGGCGACCTCTGAGTACGGATGGAAGGATATGCAGCAAGCGGGCATCAAGCTGAAGCTCATAGAGCACCGCCAATCCTATAAAGTATCTTCTCTCACAGTTGCTTTCATCAATCCCGCTACACGAGCGAGTGTTTGCGAAAACGTCTACCTGGCGGAGGCTTATTTGAGCTATTAGCAGAAATAGCAGGCAGCATATTGAATACATTTCTACCTGTCGGGCAAAATCAGGTCATTTACTGCATAACTCATCCTATGCGCTACCTTTATTGCTTCATTTGCTTATACCTCTTGGCCTCTGATATGTGGGCGCAACCCATCAGTGGCTTCGTAGACATGCACGCGCATCCGCGCGGTGACCTGGCCTACGGCAGAGAGCTTTTTTATGGCGCGCCATACGGCGATATCAGTGTGGCGCTAGGCGACTGCCGGCATGACCATAGCCGCAATCTGGTACGCAGTATACTGGCCGCTCAGACCGAGCAGCAGAATAGCCCGACATGGCGTGACGGCAAAAAGGGCTATCCCGACTTCACCTCATGGCCTGCGTGGTGCTCTATCCTGCATCAGCAGATGTGGGTAGACTGGATCAAAAGGGCGCATGAGGGCGGGCTAAATATCATGGTCGCACTGGCAGTGAGTAGCCACACCATAGCCTACGCCTCCAAAGGTCACGGCCCCTATGATGATGAGCAGGTGCTACTGGACTGCGTGCAGGGCATCAAGGATCTGGTAGCTCATTCAGATTTCATGGAGGTGGCGTATACGCCGGCAGATGCGCGGCGCATAGTAGCCAGTGGCCGGCTGGCTGTGATCATAGGCAGCGAGATGGATAACATCGGCAACTTCTACAACCCTCAGGATCATTATGACAAAGCGACCTTCAATCCGGAGCCTACAGAAGCACAAGTGCAGGCAGAACTGGATAAGCTGTATGCACTAGGGGTGCGATATATCTTTCCGGTGCATCTGAATAATACGGTATTTGGCGGCACGGCTGTATTCAATAAGACACTGAACGTGGCTAATAAATTTGCTACCGGTGCGGAGTGGAAAATTGAGCAGGTGCGCACCGATACGAGCGGGATCACCTTTCGCCTGGAGCACCCCGGCTCAGGACTGCCGGCTATCGCCAAGGCCTTCATGCCACTGCTGATGCCTAAAAATGTGAACCCCGCTAAAACGGTAAACTATACTGTATGGGATACGCTGCCCGGCTATGGACAGCGCAATGCACTCGGGCTGTCGGAGCGAGGCAGATCGGCCATACGCTATATGATGGAGAAAGGCTACATGATAGACATAGA
The DNA here is from genome assembly GCA_964537475.1 of uncultured Chitinophagaceae bacterium. Taxonomy (GTDB): domain Bacteria; phylum Bacteroidota; class Bacteroidia; order Chitinophagales; family LD1; genus UBA1941. The sequence goes on from CAZIBY010000007.1 coordinate 211,343, forward strand.
CCACATGAGTGAGCGGATGACCAATGAAGTACTAGGAATGGCCATAGCGGCAGACTACCCTGTCAATAGCGGACACAATGAACCGCGTAGTATCTCTCATAATGAAAATGGCCGCACGCTGCTGCAATATGCCCAGATCAAGCGAGTAGGAGGGATGATAGGCGTAGGCCACGGTGTGGATGCTACGGACTTTGTACATACTTATCACACTGTAGCAAGAATCTTGGGGGAGCCTCACATGGCGATAGGGACAGATGTAGGCGGCTTCTCAGCACAGCCGCAGCGTGATACCACCATCAGGGTGATCTATGATGATACCTTCACTAGATGCAAGACCGGCAACCGCACCTGGGATATCAATACCGATGGTATGGCGCACTACGGCCTGCTGGCGGACTATGTGAGATCATGGCCGCTCGCAGGAATGAGCAGCACAGAGATGAAAGGCTTTATGAACTCAGCGGAGTACTTTGTGCAGATGTGGGAGAAGTGTGATGGGAGGAAAGCAACTTTCAGGTGACCTGTAGAAATATATATTTGCTACTGGTAAAATCAGAAAATGAAATCTCCCTCCATCTGGCTTCACATACGCGACATCCTGATACTACCCGGCATCGTGTGTATCGTTATTCCATTTGCATTGTCTCATATAGATAGCCATCCATTTCCGGACAGTAATGCGCTGAGGTATGCAGGGGCGGCCATCTTTGTGATCGGGCTGATACTGTGGGCTATACCCGTGTATCTCTTCTGGAAGATGGCATATGGCACACTAGCCCCATGGCAGCCGACGCAGAAGCTGGTGATCTATGGCCCATTCCGCTATACGCGCAATCCGATGATCACTGGTGTACTCTTCATCCTGCTAGGTGAGGCGCTGTACCTGAATGCGACGGGGGTGCTGTGCTGGACGATCTGGTTTTTCTTTATGAATACGATGTACTTCATTTTCAAAGAGGAGCCGAGCATGCTGGCACGCTTTGGCGATGACTATGCGCAGTATAAGGCAAATGTGCCGAGGTGGCTGCCAAGGCTGACGGCGTGGAAAGTGGATGGTTCAAGCCAGGAGGCTTGAACGGGCTGGGATGTGCGAGAAGTGTGAGAGGAGGAAAGGTCGCAATTAGAAACGCTATCCGGGCTGTCTGTCTATCTGGTTTGCCTGGCATTCCCAATCTGTACGCTCTTCTGTGAAGCTTGTCTCATTGTTATTAGTGAGGTATTCCTCTATCTGTGATTTCTCTAGTTCTGCAGCCTTCTTCTCCTTGCGCAGCTTGTAAAGTACGATGCAGGCACCGAGCGGCAGCCCCAGCTCCCAGGTAGCCAGAAATCCCTGTTTTGAAAAACCCGAACCAAGCAGAAACTGTATATGAAGTAGTTGCAGCGATATTCCCGACATAGTATGCAGCGATATAGTAGGTAGATTGAGCAGAGCTGCCAGGGCGTATTTGCGCTTTTTATTTTGGGTGGAGCTACGCCTGACCCGTATGATCACGTAGATGATAAAGGCAGCGTTGCAGATACCTGCCAGCATAAATAGCCAGAATGGGATCATGCTCGGTACCGGAGCCTTGGCATCTACCAGATAAAAAGCACGGATCTTTTTGGACCGGGCGTCAAATGTGATATCCATTTGCCCAAACTCCCTGCCATTATCTAGCAGTACATGCGCTACAGGGTTGGATACCTTGCCACCTTTTTCGGTGGTCCATCGCATATTTTTTTTGACAGTAGGGGCGCTGTATTGTACTTTGCCAAAGGCTCTATCTATAGTAGAGTTGACCAGCTTCATCTGGCCGATCAGCGAGTCTTTTGTATAGCCATTTGCCTCCATCAGCGGCATATCCATCATCGCTATACACTTCTCATAATCCTTGTCATTCAGGTACTGTGTGAATTGCTGCGTGGCGGTGTAGGCGTGCCAGAGATCTGCTGCCGAGCCGCAGCCAGTGAGCAATATGACCAGAAGAAGGATGGGGAGGACAATCTTTTTCAAAAGGTTTTCTTTTTAGATACAGGATAAAAGTATAAAACACTTTAGTCATAAACTGAATACCGCTAGTTAATTCTTACTCAAAAAACAATATTGCTGGCTTGTCGGTCCATTTTGCGCTTTTCCACTAAAAGAGACACATTTAACCTTATATTCGCAATCCCGACCCTCCCAAGGTCCCTCAAAAGGCTGAAATCTGTCCAGAATTCAACTTTTTTTCACCATTCGTTGTGAACTTTAAGGAATAAAAGTATTTTTGCCGTCCCAAAAATAGCGTTAATGCCAACCATTCAACAGTTAGTACGCAAGTCAAGGACCATCATCCGTGCGAAATCTAAGAGCCGTGCGCTCGATAGCTGCCCTCAGCGTAGGGGCGTTTGTACCCGTGTATATACTACTACCCCTAAGAAGCCAAACTCGGCTCTCCGCAAGGTAGCTAAGGTACGTCTGACCAACTCTATAGAGGTGATCGCTTATATCCCGGGTGAGGGCCACAACCTCCAGGAGCACTCTATCGTGCTGATCCGTGGTGGTAGGGTGAAGGACCTCCCAGGTGTACGTTACCATATCGTACGTGGCAGCCTCGATACTGCCGGCGTAGAAAACCGTAAAAAGAGCCGCTCTAAGTACGGTACCAAGCGTCCTAAGGCAGGTGCAGCAGCAGCTCCGGCCAAGAAGAAGTAATTGAGAATCAAGAGTCAAGAAAAAAGACAATAAGATCATTATAATACAATGAGAAAAGCAAGAGCACCCAAAAGATTCCCTCAGCCGGACCCTAAGTTCGGTGACACGATCGTGACACAGTTTGTAAACAACCTGATGTACGAGGGAAAGAAGTCCACTGCCTATACCGTATTCTACAATGCACTCGACCTGATAGAAGAGCGCACTAAGGAAAACCCTCTGGAGATCTGGAGGAAGGCGGTACAGAATGTATCTCCGGCCGTAGAGGTGAAGAGCCGCCGTATCGGTGGTGCAAACTTCCAGGTGCCTACAGAGGTACGTCCTGAGCGCAGGCAGTCTCTGGGTATCAAGTGGATCATCAACTTTGCCCGCAGCCGCAACGGTAAGTCTATGGAAGACAAACTGGCAAACGAGCTGATAGCAGCGAGCAAGGGTGAAGGTGGCGCATTCAAGAAGCGTGAGGATGTGCACCGTATGGCTGAAGCCAACAAGGCTTTCGCCCACTTTAAGTTCTAATAGCTAAAAGTAAATATCGCTAAAGCGCAAAAACGCAAAATTGAAATGATGGTGCGTCTTTGCGCTTTCGTGATGAAATAGACAGGAAGAAATAAATAAAAAGGGCGGCAACGCCGATAAAAAATAACAACGGGAAATCATGGCAGGAAAAGACCTCACCCACACGAGAAACATCGGAATCGCGGCACACATCGATGCCGGCAAGACTACAACTACGGAGCGTATCCTGTACTACACAGGTGTGAGCCACAAGATAGGTGAGGTGCACGATGGTGCAGCTACTATGGACTGGATGGAGCAAGAGCAGGAGCGTGGTATCACCATCACCTCTGCCGCTACCCGCTGCGCATGGACATGGAAGGGGGAGAAATATGACATCAACATCATCGATACCCCGGGCCACGTGGATTTCACCGTAGAGGTGAACCGCTCCCTGCGTGTACTCGAAGGTCTGGTATTCCTTTTCTCTGCTGTGGACGGTGTAGAGCCTCAGTCTGAGACTAACTGGCGCCTGGCCAATAACTACGGTGTAGCCCGTCTCGGTTTCGTAAACAAGATGGACCGCCAGGGTGCTGACTTCTTCAACGTGGTAACGCAGGTGAACACCATGCTGGGCTCTAACCCACTGGTAATGCAAATACCTATCGGCAATGAAGAAACATTCAAGGGTGTGGTAGACCTCGTGACAAACGAAGCTATCATCTGGAATGAGGCTGACAAGGGTATGACCTACGAGGTAGTGCCTATCCCGGCTGACCTGGTAGATGACGTGAAGATGTACCGTGAGAAGCTCCTCGAGCAGGTAGCTGAGTTTGACGATACGCTGATGGAGAAATATTTCGCTGATCCGGATTCTATCTCTGCAGAGGAGATCCGCGCGGCTGTACGCCAGGCGGTGATCGCTGACAAGGTAGTACCTATGTTCTGCGGTTCTTCATTCAAGAATAAGGGTGTGCAGGCTGTACTCGATGCAGTATGCGCTATCCTCCCATCTCCTACAGACAGGAAGGAAGTACACGGTACAAATCCTGATACTGAGCAGCCTATCGTGCGCCAGGCATCTACAGATGGCCCGTTTGCAGCGCTGGCATTCAAGATCGCTACTGACCCGTATGTAGGCCGTCTGTGCTACTTCAGAGTATACTCTGGTGGCCTCGATGCAGGTTCATACGTATACAATACACGTACACAAAAGAACGAGCGTATCTCTCGTCTCTTCCAGATGCACGCCAATAAGCAAAACTCCGTACCTCGCGTAGAGGCTGGTGATATCGCTGCAGGTGTGGGCTTCAAGGATATCCGCACAGGTGATACCCTCTGCGATGAGAAGAACAAGATCGTACTCGAGTCTATGATATTCCCTGAGCCGGTGATCTCTATCGCGGTAGAGCCTAAGACGCAGAAGGATATGGACAAGATGGGCCTCGCACTCGGTAAGCTGGCTGAGGAGGATCCTACATTCAAGGTGAGCTTTGATGAGGCTACAGGCCAGACCATCATCGCAGGTATGGGTGAGCTCCACCTGGAGATCATCGTAGACCGTATGCGTCGTGAGTTTAACGTAGAGCTGAACCAGGGTGCACCACAGGTGAACTATCGTGAGAAGCTGACCAGGAAGGTAGAGCACCGCGAGACATACAAGAAGCAATCAGGTGGTCGTGGTAAGTATGCCGATATCAAGATCGAGATCGGACCAACCGAAGAGACTGAAGACGCTAAACTGGGTCTTACTTTCATCAATGATATCTTCGGTGGATCTATCCCACGTGAGTTTATACCGGCTGTAGAGAAGGGCTTCAAGGAAGCCATGAAGACAGGTGTACTCGCAGGATACGAGATCGACGCGCTGACAGTGCGCCTGTTTGATGGTGGCTTCCACGCGGTGGATTCCGACGCCCTCTCATTTGAGCTCTGCGCCAAGATGGCATTCCGTAACGCTGCCCGCCAGGCTGGTCCGGTACTGCTCGAGCCGATCATGAAGCTCGAAGTGATCACTCCGGACGAAAACACCGGTAACGTGGTAGGTGACCTGAACCGTCGTCGTGGTATCGTAGAAGGCATGGAGGCTAAGATGAACGCACAGGTCGTAAAGGCTAAGGTGCCACTGAGCGAAATGTTTGGCTACGTGACACAGCTCCGTACACTGACATCAGGCCGTGCTACCTCTACCATGGAGTTTCACAGCTATGCACCGGCACCGGAAGGTGTGGCTAAGGCAGTGATCGCTAAGAACTCTGGTAAGATCAAGGAAGTAGAAGAGTAATTAGTATCGAGTAGTTAGTAGTGAGTATTGAGATAATGCGAACAGCCAACTACGACAGCAAAGTCAAAATTTAAACACAATAAACGTCCTTTAAAATGAGTCAAAGAATAAGGATCAAGCTCAAATCCTACGACCACAACCTGGTAGACAAGAGCGCAGAGAAAATCGTAAAGACTGTGAAAAACACAGGTGCAGTAGTAAGCGGTCCAGTGCCACTGCCTACGCACAAGAATATCTTCACAGTGCTGCGTTCACCGCATGCGAATGCTAACTCTAAGGAGCAGTTTCAACTTTGCACCTACAAGAGGCTCATCGACATCTACTCTTCTTCATCGAAGACCGTAGACGCGCTGATGAAGCTCGAGCTGCCAAGTGGCGTAGAGGTAGAGATCAAGGCGTAGTAGCCATCTGTGTCCACGCCGCCGAGAGGAACGGTGTAGCAAACGTGCACTGGACAAAGTAAAAATACAAAAGCAGCAAGTGAGGGCTGCGACCCTATCCGAAAGGAAGGGAGAGGAGAGGTATTGAAATTATTTTAATCATTTATGAGCCCCGGCGCGAGCCGCGGTTCCGCTAAAACAAAAAGCAATGAAAGGTATCATCGGTAAGAAGGTCGGCATGACCAGCATTTTTGACAACGGCAAGTATGTCGGAGTAACTGTAATAGACGTGAAAGGTAACACCGTGACTCAGGTGAAGACCAACGACACTGACGGATACTCAGCAGTGCAGGTAGGTTTTGACGACAAGAGCGAGAAGGCTGCAAACAATGCAGAGAAAGGCCACGCTAAGAAGGCTAACACCGCTCCTAAGAGGAAGTATGTAGAGTTCCGCAATTTTGATTTTGAGAAGGCTGTAGGCGAGGCTATCGCTGCAGATATATTCGCAGATGGCGAGAAAGTGACTGTAGTAGGTACATCTAAGGGCAAGGGCTTCCAGGGTGTAGTAAAGCGTCACGGATTCTCCGGTGTGGGTATGGGCTCTCACGGTCAGCATGATCGTATGCGTGCTCCGGGTTCCCTCGGTGCATCATCTGATCCTAGCCGCGTATGGAAGGGTCTCCGCATGGCAGGCCGCATGGGTGGCAACCGTATCAAGACTCAGAACGTGAAAGTGGTAAAGGTAATGGCTGATCAAAGCCTGATCCTCCTCGGCGGTTCTGTACCGGGCGCTATCGGCTCATACGTAGTACTCGAGAAGACCAAGTAAATTTCTCAAAAAGCATATTTTTTTTGCCCCTTCACTTTTGTGGAGGGGCTTTTTATTTGCTGCCCGGTGGCGTGTAGGCAAATTTGTAATCGTTTGTGCAGGAGGGCTGGCACACAAAAAAAGCCACCCCTTTGGAGGATGGCCATTGATAACTAGTTGGTGTGATCTTACATTTTTACAAATCTGCGCTGCACAGAGGTTTTGCCATCTGACACGCGCACCAGGTAGATACCGCTAGAGATACCCTGAGTATCAAAGGTGATATTGCGCTCACCGGCTGGTAGCTGGCCTGCATAGATGGTCCTGACAGAGCGGCCTGTCATATCTACGAGGTCAACCGTAGCCTCGCTGGCCTTATTGCTCATCACAGACAGCGTAGCTAAGCCCTGAGCCGGGTTAGGCTGTATGGTCAGATCGCTTACTGCCGAGCTGATATGCGAGATACCTGCGGTAGACTGGCCAATATTGATGTTGTCAATATACAGGTGATTAGCCTGGCGTACGCTACGCGCTGTGATCTTGAAGAGCACCCCTGTGTACTGATTGTACACAGTAGGTATAGTAGCAGTCACAGTCTTCCAGTATTCGTCTGTCTGGCCCGGGGTATATGGCCCGGATGTGACGGCACCGGCATTGAATAGGTTAAAGCCTCCTTCGTTATTATACAGCCTGTTCCATGTAGCGCCGCAGTCTCTGGATACGTAGAGAGAGAGGGCGGCTATAGAATCGCTCATATGGTTATTGTCATAGGTAGCGTAGGAGTAGTCAAATGAGATGGTCATCTGGCTCACGTCTACATTATTCATATCTATAGGAGGAGATACGATCTCATCTATATCGCCATCCAGTCTGCTGTTGTATTGATTGAGCATCTGGCTGGCACCGCTGTAGTGGCCTGCTGAGGTCACGCGGCGGAAGTAGGTATTGTTGTTGTCATAATTGATGGATGCCCAGCGGTCGCTGGCAGTCGCATCTTCAAAACCCTCGAAATACGGAGCCGGCACAGATACGCCGTCTGTTACGTATACCAGCGATTTTACTTTCTGAGAGGTTCCGTTGTTATTGGTCACAGACAGGGTTACTTCTTTCCAGCCGGGCAGCGTGAAACTCACTACAGGAGCTGCATCAGATGTAGTGGAGGTACCCATATCCACATCCATAGGAAATGTCCATGTCCTGCTTTGTACCTCAGCATTCCATGATACATCTTTAAATTTGATGGCCTGGCCCGGACATACATAGCGTAGATTGGCAGCAAAGTCAGCTACAGGTATGGCACAAGACTGGGGATTAGGGTATGTCACGGCCACATCTGTGCCCGTGGCTACGAGATTGGCCTGACTCCAGATATTGCTTCTGCCGGATATCGAGTTATTCAGCGCCGCGTGGGCCCTTACCACCTGTCCTTTGGTAAACATGTAGTGGCAGCTTGAGTAGTTCATGATATTCTGCACATTCTCTATGATCGGCGGATTGCAGAATGCTTCATTGAGCGGACAGTTGCCAAAGTCTCCTCTCGTGATCGGGGTATCATCCACATCATCATCTCCACACTCTACGCCCGGGTCATTGGTATTGCCCCAGGTATGCTCCAGGTTCATCCAGTGGCCGCTCTCGTGGGCCAGGGTAGGACGCTCGTATGGATCACTATTGCCCACACCTTCAGACATTACGAGGATACCATCTATGATGTCATTATTAGTGTATGTAGATACCGAGCCGGGATAATAGGCATATGCCAGAGCCGAGTTATTGGCCTTGCTCATAGTCTTTATCACCCATACATTGAGGTATTTTTCGCGAGGCCATGGGTGCTGCTTATTATTATCATCACCATCGTAAGTAGTCTGGGAGTAGATCCGCTCGATGCCGTTGGTACAGTTGCCGTCCGGGTCTATTTGCGCCAGGCGAAACTCTACATTCGGATTGCCTATCAGAGTGTCAAAAGCAGGTACCACATTTACCAGTTCTCCATTGGTAGCGCTGGCATACTCATTCCAGTGTTGCATTTCTACAAAGATCACAGAGTCCGTAAGGTCTTCTACCCCGGCATCATGGATGATGTGAAATACTACCGGCACTACGTATGGACCTGTACGCTGGCCTGAGTTAGCCCTATTCTCACGGATGAATGCGCGGGTAAAGGAATCCAGCACTTGCTTGGATACCAGGCGCTCCGGATGCTGGTCATACTGGCGCTGGCTCATTTCACCGGCCAGGCAGCCTATAGGATGGCTCTGAGACTGGGCAAAGACCCCTACAGAAATCAGACACATCAGTGCGAGAGAATAAAGGTGTTTCATTAGTGATTTTTATAAAACCAAAGTAGGCCAAAATATGGCAAATGCGCAATATTCAGTTCGTTAAATGACAAAAGATTGACAGAATTGTGACTATTCTATATATGACGCCGCTCCCGGTATCACAGGCCGCCTTCGCTCACATCTACGAAGAGCATTTTGAGCGCCAGCATCATGCCATAAGCTACCACCATATAGAATGTAGTGGTAATAAGAATGATCCGTACCTCCCATGAGTTTGAGAAGTATTTGCCGGTCATGAGGTAAACGATACCGTACATGACGACGGCTATCACAGCATAAAACAGAAATGAAGCTATCAGGTATTTTTTATTGTCAGTGGCCAGGAGACAAAGCCACGGATTGAACATGACATAAAACACGACCCCAAAACAGCCGGCATACATGACCAGATCGTCAGAGTGCAGCGCATATTTGGCTACTATGAGCAGGAGGATACCCAGTATGGTGATAAATGTAAATTGCTTCACCGGAGTGGCTCCCTTCAGCGCAGATGCGGTAAACATCTCTCCGGGTTTGCGCAGGCTATCGTCAGCAGTCATGGTAGATTTTGAGTGCAAAGATAACGTATTCCCCTTTGTAGCTTGGGAACATTTATCACTGAACCATCACTTTGCGCACCTCTGTGTGGGTGCCATCGCTGATCGAGACATTGTAGATGCCGGTAGCCACACCGGTCATATCTATCTGATAGGAGTACAGGCCATTGATATGCGTGAAAGCCTCCTCATGCACTACATTACCTAGTACATCAGTGATGCGCACTGATACCTGCTCCACGGGGTCAGCGGCAGCGATCATCAGCTGAAACTTGCCATGAGTAGGATTAGGGTAGATCGTATACGCTATCTGCACACCTGGATCGGTGAGGCCTGTAGCAGTACCCTCAGTGGTAAACGAACGGATAGCGGAATACGCACTGCTGCCTGTAGGGCACACAGCGCTCACATGATATTGATAGGTAGTACCGGGCACCAGCCCTGTCAGGTATTTGGCAGGAGTGCTGGCAGTGGCATTGGCCCACTGGGCGGCGGCGGACGGTTTATACTCCAGTATGTATGATGTGGCTCCCGATACGGCAGACCACTGGATGGTGTCGGTAGGCGAGGCGACCGTACCCGATGTCAGCGCAGCAGGTGTACCGCAGGCTCCGGTGGCAGAGGCGGGAGGCACACATCCGGCAGAGCTGGCTATAGATGCGCGGGCGCCACCTGTGGCGAAAAGCGACTGAACCCTCAGTGCCTGCCCGGCTGTGAACATAGTCATACAGGCATCATCTGTATAGTCCATAAAGTTCATGAACATATCACCATTTGGCGCATTGGTACAGGACACATGCGGAAATGCAGGACAGCCAAAATTCTCAGAATATTGAGGCGGAGTATCGTCTACATAGTCAGTCCCGCTGCAGTCACCGCTGGTATTGCCCCAGATATGGTAGAGGTTCATCCAGTGGCCTATCTCATGCGTAGCGGTTCGGCCCTTGTCATATGGTGCCAGAGCCGTTCCCATGCTGCCAAAGGCAGTATAGTTGATCACTACACCGTCGGTTTCAGATGCCCCTCCGGGAAACTGTCCGTAGCCCAACAGTGCATTTCCCAGGTTGCAGACCCAGAGATTCAGGTAGCTGGCGGCAGGCCAGGCGTCATCGCCACCCTGTGCGGTATATTTTACGGAGTTGCTGGTAGAGAAAATTGTAGCCGAAGTTGGTGTTCTGACTATGCCCGTAGTAGCATTGCCCTCGGGATCACGTTTGGCCAGGCAGAATTGTATGCCCGTACTGCCACTCACCGGCTGAAAGACGGCCGGCGTATAAGACCAGTTGGCATTAGACCGGCTATAGTCAGCATTGAGAATGTCTATCTGTGATTGTATCTGCGCATCACTGATATTTTGAGCAGAGGTGCTATATACCACATGGACGACTACGGGTATGGTGATCGTAGATCGCGAAGATATTCCCGTAGGATGCAGGGAGATAAATCTTGCTGTCTGGGTCTCTATGTCCTGGCGTGTGGTAGCGATGGCCGGGTTATCCCGCAGCATCTGGTCCAGGGCCTCCATAGAGCCACACTGACGGTGCTGGCCATAGCTGGCCGCTGTCAGACAGGAGAGGAGCAGTAAGCTGAAAAAACCTTTCATCAGGGGTCGGCTTTCCTATAATATAGTATACGAAAGCGCCGCGCGCAAGTGACATTATACAAAGATTCATTTGTATAATGGATTTCAGGATTTCCTCCCCCGGTTTTGGACCCCTGACGCTTGGGGATAGTTAATTTTCTATTTCCCAAAGGGTTATCATGATCTTAATCACCGATTTCTATTGCAGCCTATGAGTACATTGGCTATATTTATCGCACCACCTTATTTTTTTGCTGACCCTCAAACAATCTACCGCCACAATGGCTAAAAAGACCGTTGCAGCTGCTCCTGCATTTTTCCCCGCTGACTGGCCTGCAGATGGCCCTATAGACCTGAAGATACACGACCTGCCGCACTACAGCTCTACCACGGAGTGGTGGTATATGCATAGTCACATCAAGGCCGGCAAAAGGAATCTCTCATTGTTTGCTTCCTTCTTTTTGACGGTAGTAGGCTACGATAAGAAAGCTAAGAAGCCGGACTACGGATACTCTGTGATATGGGGCATCTCAGACCTGGACAATAAAAAGTACCATACGGTATCTCTGGTAGACAAGCGTGCACCGGAGCTAGGTATACAGCGCATCAAGAAGGGGCAGCTAGTCAAGGATCCACACCTGAAGCGTGCAGCGCTGGAGATGCTGGACAAAGGCGTAGTACCGTACCCTGATGAACTCCTGACCCGTGATGTGGTGATAGCCAGCGACAAACTATCGCTCGACTATGACGGTAACACATTCAAAAAGAAAAAGGATGGCAACTATGTGCTGCACCTGGCGCACAAAGAACTCAATATTAGCGTGGACATAGAGTTCACTCCGCAAAAGCCGCCTACCCGCCATGGCGATAATGGTGTAGTGCGTGGTGTCTCTGCAGAGGATATGTTTTACTACTTCATCCCGCGCAATAAAGTGACCGGCAAGATCAATCTGAAAGGGGAGAAGCTGGTCATCACATCCGCCTCCGGCTGGTATGATCATGAGTTTGGCGCGCATCCGGAGAAGAAGAATGAAGGCGATGAGGCGAAGAAGGATGTATCGTGGAACTGGATCGCTGTACAGCTGGACAATAAATGTGAGCTCTCGGCCTATGACCTCGTAGATCTCAAGACCGGTGAGGACTGCGGCTCCTTTATCATACTGATAGATGAGAAAGGAAACAGACACCACTCGCGCAATTATTCCTTCAAGCCATTTGGTGAGGAGTGGACCAGCACGCGCACTTTCAATACCTATCCTACCGCCTGGAAACTCGTCGCTCCGGATTTTAAACTAGACCTCGTCATTGAGGCGGCATTTCCCAATCAGGAGTTTGCCACTGTCATCTCCAAGCCTGCCTTCTGGGAGGGCCGCATGAATGTAAAGGGTAAAATGCGCGGCAAGGTTGTGTCGGGACCCGCATACATCGAGCGCCATGGTTTCATCAATAGCTCCGATCTTAAATCCTTCCTCAAGGCGGTTTCAAAGCAGACATTGCGCTCAGTGAATAAGATCATCCCGCTGTCTTTCGGCCAGCAGAAATTTGAAGAACTAGTATCAAAGCGTGGTAATCACCACCTCACAGAAAACCTGGACAAAGAAGCATACATCGATACATTCATCCGACCCATACGTGAGATCACAGACCGTAGCGGCAAGTCATGGCGCTCCTATGCTACCATAGCCTGCTGCGACGTAGTGGGTGGCAACTCTCAGGTGGCCATAGACTGGCTGGCCCTGCCTGAGCTGATGCACGTAGGCTCCCTCATGGTAGATGATGTGCAGGATAAATCTCAAGTGCGTCGTGGCGGCCCTGCTGCCCATACGGTGCATGGTGAGGCTACAGCTATCAACTCCGGTACTGCGGCCTACTTCCTCGGGCAGATATGTATCTACGAGGCGGATATGCACTATGAGGAGAAGGTGCAGGTGTACAACTGGTACTTTGAGGCTATGCGTGCCTCTCACAGCGGCCAGGCTATGGATATCAAAGGCCTGGACTACATGATGCCCGCCGCGCTGAAAGATGATAAGGTAGCAAAGCTCCTCGCCAAGCGCGTACTCGCCACACACCGGCTCAAGTCTGCCGCACCCGCCAGCTACCTGGCCCAGATCGGAGCGCTGATAGGTGGCGCGTCTCAGGAGCAGATCGCTGCACTGGGAGACTACTATGAGAAGCTCGGTATCGCTTTCCAGATCATAGATGACACTCTTAATCTGAAAGGATTTAAAGATAACCTCAAGACCAAAGCTGAGGATATCACGGCGGGCAAGATCACCTACCCGATAGCGGTAGGTATGGCGATGCTGGACCAGAATGACCGCAAGAAGCTCTGGAAGATAGTCAGCGCAAAGACCAGTGATGTAGACCAGCTCGCACAGGCTATAGCCCTGCTGGATAAACATAAGGTGATAGAAAAATGTGAGCGTGAGGCACGTACCATGCTGGAGAAAGCCTGGTGGCGTCTTGAGCCGCTGCTGCGCGACTCTATGGTGAAGCTAAACATGCGCGCTTTCGGCTGGTTTGTACTGGACAGGACTTATTAAATGTAGATAAGGTATCGAAGGGGCACAGGCATCGTCCATGCCGTTTCGTTATTCCGTCTACATTTCTATCTTTGTCGTCCCCGATACTAGAGGGCTGTTAGCTCAGTTGGTTCAGAGCACCACGTCGACAACGTGGGGGTCATAGGTTCGAGCCCTATACAGCCCACTTTTCCCTTTCTCCCGGCAATATGAAAACGACTTCACTCATTTTGTTTCTATTGGTTTGCCTTTCGGGGCTTGCGCAGGGTCGTAAGGATGCTACAGTTAAGGATGATGTCTATAGCGATCCCGATTTGCCTAAATATACAGGCTGGACGCAAGGTTATGTAGTCATGCAGAAAAACGGAGATACCATCCGCGGACTTCTCAACACACCATTATCCTCTAAATTCTGGCTATATGATCCGGCTGCTATCAGGATGCATAGAGCAGGAGTCAAGGATAAGCGATACAAAGCAGACGATGTCGCATTCTATGAGTATCAGGACAGCAGCGGCTTATGGATACGTTATATACCCTACCAACCTATGGGGGATGGTAGCAAGGTCTTTGTCAGACGCTACATAGACGGCAGATGCAAAGCCTACTATCTACCCAAACTCAATACGGTGGCTACAGCGCTGGGTGGCACAGTGGGTGCCCTGCTGGCGGGCCCGGATACTTTGTTTTTGATTCAGAAGGGAACAAGTAGCTTATGGCCCGTGCCCCGGGCGGGATTCCGCAAGGATATGATGGAGTTCTTTCAAAAATGTCCGGAGATGGTGGCAATGATCAAAGCAGAAACTTTTACCTATGAGACATTTGAGCGCATGGTTCATTACTACAATGAACATGGCTGTAGGTGAGTATCTTCTACTTCAGGTTTCTTGTTTTATCCAGTTCTTCCGGATTGCTCAGTACCCGTGTGGCATTTACGCTTTTGAGCGTAGTGGAGAGACTGGGAGTGGCAGGCAGGCCCGTGCCTGTGGTCTGCACGGGATCGTAGCAGTCAGATACCATCAGGCGCAGGTGGCTATTAGTAGCACGTATCATGCGCTCACCGGTGTAGTGCGGATCTATGGTGCCGGATGACAGCACATCACAAAACATATAATCATCGTCCAGTTGCGTCACAGTGATCAGGCTATCTACATAGCTGTCCAGTATCACATAGTCTTTGGTCCAGTATGCCTGATTCTTATTTTCTATGGTCTTGGTGGCGAGCACTACCCGTCCTTCACTGACTATGGTGACAAACTGATCGTTCTCCGTTCCTTTATCCGTTTCATTACTAAAGGCATCCAGCGGCTGGATCTTCAGCCGCCTTATCCCGGCGTGCCATCTGCGGTAGCCTGCTGTCTGCCTGATCAGGTCTATAGCAGGTATGGTGTCAGACTGGTGTATATACCGGCGGTAGAGGCTATCACTGTATAGGTAGTACATGTGTAGTACGGCACCAGTACTATTGCGCTGCTGGCAGTACCAGCGCATCAGGTCCCAGTGCTGTGCGTAGGCATTAGGTGCGAGTTTGACGCCATTTTCTTTATTGGCTATGGCGCCATTCAGGTCGCCCTTTGCAGATGCTACATCTCCCAGTCCGAAGTAGGCATCAGCACAGATCGGGTCTTTGGCCAGTGCCATACGAAATGAGCGTGCCGCTTTATCAGGATTTTTAGCGAGTTTCTGCCTGCCGGCAGTGACCAACTGCTGTGCGTTCTTGCAGCTGCCCAGACAGCATACCAGAGACAGCGCTATTGTGATAGAGAGCAGGGATAGATAAGTTCGCTTCATCGGATTTATATTTCATCTGCCGCGAAAGCGGAAACTGCAGTCGTTAAAACTCCTTTCCTTCCTTTGTCATCTGCTCCAGCAGGGCAGGTACCGCGAAGCGATCTCCATAGGCAGCCTGCAATTCCCTGGCGCGCGATACAAAAGCAGGGAAGCCGTAATCATTGATGTATTGCAGTGTACCTCCCTTGAATGGGGCAAAGCCCCAGCCAAAGATAGAGCCGATATTGCCATCAGCCACAGAGGTGAGCACACCCTCCTCCATGCAGCGCACGGTCTCCAGGCACTGGATGAACATCATCCGCTCGATCATTGTCTTCTGATCATCATCCGTAGTATGTGGGAATGCCTCTGCCAGTCCCGGCCAGAGAAACTTCTTACCATCCTTGGGATACTCGTAGAAACCGCCGCCGGCAGCCTTTCCTATGCGCTTGTAGTCATTGACCATCTTGTCTACTACCTCGTAGGCACGATGTACGGGTGGTGTTTTGCCTTCGGCTTTCAGGTCCTCTTCTGTCTGCGTGCGGATGTGCGCTATCAGGCCCAGGCTCACCTCATCAGTGAGTGCCAGTGGTCCTACCGGCATACCTGCCTGCAGGCCCGCAGCCTCTATAGCTCGTGGGTTATTACCCTCTGCCAGCAGTTCGATACCTTCCAATACATAGGTAGCAAACACACGGGATGTATAGAAGCCACGCGAGTCATTGACCACGATCGGCGTCTTCTTGATCTGCTTCACAAAGTCAAACGCACGTGCCAATGTTTCTTCAGACGTCTCCTTGCCTACGATGATCTCTACCAGCGGCATCCGGTCTGCCGGAGAGAAGAAGTGAAGCCCTACAAATTGTTTAGGTCGTGATGACTTCTCTGCCAGTCCGGTGATAGGCAGTGTAGAAGTGTTAGAAGCAAATACACCTGTAGCATCCATCTGTGCCTCGGCTTCGGCAGTCACTATTGCTTTGATCTTCCTGTTTTCTGTCACCGCCTCTATGATCAGGTCGCAGCCGGCGAGATCGGCGGGATCTGCAGAGGCCTTGATGCGATTGAGTATCTCTTCTGCTTTTTCTTTAGTCGCCTTGCCTTTGCTTACGCGTTTTTTTAGCAGGTCGGCAGAGTAGGATTTACCCTTGTCCGCTACTTCCTGGTTTACATCTTTCAGCACGACCTCCAGGCCGCTCATAGCGCAGGCGTATGCTATGCCGCTGCCCATCATGCCTGCACCGAGGATGCCTACCTTCTTAAAGCTGAACTTCTCCTTGATAGCCGGGCGTGATTTGCCCGCATTGAGCGCATTGAGCTGCTTCCAGAATACGTTGATCATATTCTTGGCCACCTGCCCGGTGGCGAGCTGCGCAAAGTAGCGCGACTCGATGCGCGTAGCCGTCTCGATATCTACCATGGCACCCTCTACCGCTGCTGCCATGATAGCGAGCGGGGCAGGATAGTTGTTATGTGTTTTTTTGGCCAGCATGGCAGGCGCTATGGGCAGCATCTGAGCCACCTTTGGTGTGAGTGGAGATCCACCCGGTATCTTATAGCCATCCTGATCCCATGGTTGTTTTACCGATTTATTAGCGAGGATATAGTCCGTGGCTTTCTTGAGCAGGTCCTCTTTGTCAGTAGCGAGCGCGTGTATCAGGCCATCGCTCAGCGCTGTCTTGGGATTTACTTTTTTGCCCTCTGTCAGGTAGAGGAATGCAGGCTGCAGGCCTATCAGGCGCACCATACGTGTCACGCCACCACCACCAGGCAGCAGGCCGAGAGTGACCTCGGGCAAGCCCAGTTCTACTTTTGGTTTGTCCCACACTACGCGGTAGTGACAGGCCAGTGCCAGCTCAAATCCCGCACCGAGAGCTGTACCATTGATGGCTGCTACCACAGGCTTACCCTGAGTCTCCAGCCAGCGGAAACCCGCCTTGAGCTCCTGCGCGCGGTCAAAGAAATCTTTTGCATCGCTCGTAGCAAACATCTCATCAATATCCGCGCCGGCCAGAAAGGTCTCCTTAGCAGAGGTGATGATCACACCACGCAGGTCGGTTTCTGCCTGGAGCCGGGCCAGCGCCTCGCGAAAAGATGCTCCGAAAGCGAGGTTGATCACATTAGCCGAGCGGCCCTCCAGGTCCATGGTCAGGGTCACGATATTGTTTTCGTCTTTGCTGTATTTGAATGACATGTGCTATCTTCTTTTATTGCTGCGCTAATGTGACAATAATCTGTCAAAAACCACAGGCAGTACATTGATTTTATGGCATAAAAAAAGGCCGGTACTGGACCGGCCTTGATATCAATATTTTTTTTGCTTTATGGGCATACACCATTTGAACCAACCGGCAGAGTTCCGGAGAAATTCTGAGTGTTGTTGTTCCAGTTGATACCACATCCCGGAGCTCCGCCGTTGCCCTGAGGACAAACGCCTGTAGCGCCTACCCCGTTGGAGCTGCCACCACTCGCACCCGGCATACCGAGATCGCCTCCGGCACCACCTACACCGTTGTGGAAGGTACTACCAAAGCTCAGGAAGCATGGACCCTGCACGGTCTGACCGCCACCTGCGCCACCTGTAGTGTTGCCGGTCGCCGCATCGCCACCAGGCTGACCAGGATTAGACTGACCTGCGTATGAGCCGCCCGTAGTGACACCACCGACACCAGGTATAGAGCCTGAGCCACCGCCACCGCAGGCACCAGGCCTGATAGCTGTGGTACAGAGTGTCACGGAGAGGTCAGAACCTGCACCGCCACCGCCGCCACCGCCGCCGATGAGGCCTTGGTTAATGATCTTGACATTGCTGCCGCTTACGAAGATAGCATCACCACCCGGATGGCCATCGCCTATACCTGCACAGCCACCAAAATAGCTGCCATAGCCTGTCTTATCGCCTCCATCTCCACCACGTCCGGCTATCGTACCCTTATTGATGATAGTGATCTGCGAGCCGGATGGGAAGACTCCTGTAGTCATAGCTGGTGTAGGTACGCCACTTGCATTCAGCGTATTGCTACCTACGGTCACACCCGGATCTACGATAAAGGTATCCAGGACAGCGCAAGATGGCGAACCTGCGAGCGTGAAGAGATTTACATTAAAGGTATTGGCTGAGATATGAATAGCAGTAGCACCTGTGATGGTCAGCGTATATACTGCACTCGAGGTGCTCACACCTACCGTAGAGATCACAGTGATCTGGTATGTACCCTGCAGTGCGCATGATGAGCTGATATCCATAGTAGTGCTGCCTGGCACAGCTGGTGTACTATTGCCAAAACTAACCTGCAGGCCCGGATTGCTAGGAGAAACAGTATAGCTAAGTACCGCATTGCCGGCATTGACAGCGCATGCACTTGGGTTGCCTATGGTCACCGTAGTAGAGGCTACTACACCACCGCCAGCGCCCTGCGCTGTAGCCAGCGTGATAGTAGAGCTGGCAGGTGAGAGGTTCACAGCAAAGTCAAATACGGTCAAGGTATATGTCAGTGTCCGGACAGTAGAGCCAGAGGTAGCGAGGATGGTAATAGTATAGGTCCCGTTCGCTGCGCTGGGGAGTGCTGTCATCGTCATGATAGAAGTACCTGTAGGCAGCAGGTAGTTATTAGAGAAGTTTACCAGGATACCCGCAGGTACACCGGCAGCGGAGAGCACTACCGGAGAGGCGGTACCCGTCACGAGGTTCACTGTGAGCGTATCTGCTACGCTACCAAAGTTAGATTTGAAGAGACAGTCAGAGGTATGGCTTTGTGAAACGGAATAGTCAAAAGCACAAACAGTCTGGCCCACGTTGGCCCAGCAGGTGCCATTCCAGAATTGATGCACATTGATCGTACTATTGTATACCATCAGTCCGGCAGGAGGAGACGTGATAGCAGCTATCTGCACGTCCGTCAGTGCCGGTACGAGTATACCTTTTGTAGTACTCTGTATATCGAGGATAGCGTGTGAGTCAGGTGTAGGCTGGTTGATACCTACAGCGCCTGCGGTGGTCGCGCGGATCACCTCCGTATTGTTGGACTTCATCACAAAATCCTGCGCATCGGTAGTACCGGCAAAGTTTGTTCCTGCCGTAGTACCTGAGTTGCCATTGG
This sequence comes from uncultured Chitinophagaceae bacterium, assembly GCA_964537475.1. GTDB lineage: Bacteria > Bacteroidota > Bacteroidia > Chitinophagales > LD1 > UBA1941. Next base: position 230,839 of record CAZIBY010000007.1, read on the forward strand.
TCAGCCACGCTGCCTGCGTACTGGTCAAAATGTGATTGCCATCGCTATCTACTACTGTCACATAGCCACCAGGCGTGAAGTAGACAGTATTATTATAGGCAGAGGCATGCACCGGGATATTCGGATTGCAAAGGTTGCTCCATGAGGTGCCGTTGTAGAGCACGTAGCAGTTTGTATCTGTATCGTAGATCACGAGGCCCGTGGCAGGCGAAGATATAAGACCGACTTTGGTCCTCGGCACGAGGAAACCCTTGTCAGTCGCCGTCAGGTCGAGCACGGCACTCGGATCGGGGTTGGGATTGCCGATGCCGACATTGCCCTGGCCGTACGCATTAGATATTAAACAAATAAGAGATAAAACGAATAAAAACTTCTTCATACCGGGTTATTGTTTATCTGATGAAATTAAAGTTTTTGGTGGTTTTTCCAACCGTTTGGTAGAAAAAGTGCCCATTTTTCACCGAAAAGTGATCAAAACCGAAAATCCACTTTGGTTGAAAATATGACGACACTGTGCTTCAGATGGTTGTTTCTCCACTAAAAACTTGCTCGGCAGGTCCTGTAAGCCAGACATTTATGAATTGCGGGCCGTGCAGGTCAAAGCGTACTTTCAGGTCGCCTCCCAGCGTTTTTACCTGTATATCGGTCAGTCCGGCGTCCTTTTCATAGAAATATGAAATGGCCGAAGCCACTACACCGGTTCCGCAGCTATAGGTCTCATCCTCCACGCCCCGCTCATAAGTACGCACAAAGATGTGACCGCGGGAAAGTTCTTCTACAAAGTTTACGTTGATACCTTCCGCTCGGTAGGTATCTGAGTAGCGGATGGATCTGCCCCTATCTGCGACAGGGAAAGTCGAAATGCCGTCTACAAACTGCACATAATGTGGTGAGCCCGTATCCAGCACGTAGTGGTCGACGCGGTGCGACGCATGTGTCACGTCTTTCATCTGGATGGATACGATACCGTCAGGCAGTATGCGCCCTACGTGAGGGCCGTCTATGGCTAGAAATGAGAACTCTTCTTTGCCCAGACCCAGATCATGAGCAAATTTTACGATGCACCTGCCACCATTCCCACACATGGTACTCTCGCGTCCATCACTATTATAGTACACCATCTCAAAGTCATAGCCCTCGCGCTGCTGCAAATAGATGAGTCCGTCTGCCCCGATACCAAAGCGGCGGTCACAGAGCCGGCGGATATGCGTCACGTCTTCACGTTTTAGCCCGAGGCTACGATTGTCTATGATCACAAAATCGTTGCCTGTACCCTGGTACTTGTAGAAAGAAAGTCTCATGATAGCGCAAAGGAAAGCAGAATGCAGCAGAATTTACAAGCGGAGGAAATGGAGGTAAAAAAAAGGGACGGGCATAGGACCCGTCCCCACACCGCTTTCGTGTTAAGGTGTATAATGAGGATTACCCTCAGCGCAAAGTTAAGGAGCCCCTTGAAAAAATAAAAGGACTTTTTTGCTTCATTCCATTTATCAGAAGCCATGCAGGCAAATCAAGTTTCCCGGGATCTTAGCGTGCCAGTACCATAGCACGTACCTGCTGCACTACTCCATTCTGGAAGCGGGCATAGTACACACCGGTAGCATAACTTTCTGATGCGAAGGATACCGTGTGATCTCCTGCCGGCATATCCTGATCTACCAGGGTGCGGAGCAAGTGCCCGCTACCGTCAAATACCTGTACGAGTGTATGTCCTCCACCGGTGGTGAAAGTAATATTGGTGGAAGCGGTAAAGGGGTTAGGCGTATTTGAGATCAGGGTGACACCGGCTTTGCTATTGATCTCATGTATGGCTGTAGTGCAGTCGGTGGCATCTACCAGCGGCAGTGACTGGAAGTTTTGCAGCAGGATCGTACTATCTATATCTGGTTTAGGCACACAAAACCAATCCTGCAACAAAGAAGCATATACTGACCTGAAATCATACTGCATCGGCACATTGTCGTTCACCCCGGCAGAAGCCGGTATCTGAGGATTAGTGCCTAGTATGCCTGACTGTACCTTATTGCCAAAGATAAACATGGGTGCTGCGGCACCGTGGTCAGTGCCTACGCTCGCATTGGATATGATGCGTCTGCCAAACTCCGAAAAGGTCATGCCCACTACACGGTCAGCATTAGACGAAGCCCGGAGGTCATCATGAAAGGCTTTGATGCAATCAGAAAGATTTTGTAAAAGGTCAGCATGCGTGCCCGTAGCGGTAGCGCCATTCACTACCTGCGCATGGTGTGTATCAAAGCTACCGTCATTGGAGGTGCTCACCATGTAAACTTTGGTCTTGAGTCCGCCGGATATCAGCTTGGCTACTGCCTGCAGCGAGGCACCTAGTTTGCTGCCCGATGGATAGAGTGATGCCGATGTAGTACCTGCATTGTATGCAGTAGCCAGTACGCCTGCATATTGATTGGTCTGCTGCGATACCTGCCTGATATAGGTCAGCTCAGTACCTGCCGGGGTAGCGGGCGCGGTACTCTGTATGCCATTGGCCAGGTTGTAGATAGACGATGGATCTGTCACTGCCATAGCCATACCTGCAGACGGCCCCTGAAAGACAGGCGAAAGCGAGGTGCCGATCTCTATAGCCAGAGGATCTGTAGTAGTACTATTAGGATAGCCGGTAGGGAAGCCCGGATACTCATAGTCCAGGTAGCGGCCCATCCAGCCTGTAGCCAGGTTTTGACCCGAGTCCTCTGCAGTGATCCAGATATCTGTAGCCTGAAAGTGTGAGAAGCTGGGATTGGGATATCCGACTGCCTGTATGATCTTTAGATACCCGTTATTATACATCTGCTGCATGCCGGTCATGGATGGGTGCAGGCCGGTAGCGCTGGTGCCATTCAGCGGGAGCACCTGCACAGATGGTATCAGGATATTATTGCGCGCCGTAGAGAGGGCGCTATACTGATCCAGCGGGATCAGGGTATTGAGGCCATCATTGCCGCCTACTATCTGTATGATCACCAGTACGTGGTCATTGACCGCGGCAGAGGCGGCCAGCGCAGAGAGCAGGGGTGAGACTGCCAGAGATCTCATGCTGATACCGGAGAGAACCACGGGCAGTGCCGCCAGCGGTACAGATTTTATAAAGTCTCTTCTTTTCATCATACTGATTTTAGATGGGTTTAATGAAACTTACTGCAGCTGGTACTCCGGCAGATCCATGATATACTGGTAGAATGGCTTGAGGCGGGACGTGACCGTGGTCTGATAGCCGGTATTGGTCGGGTTGTTGATATAGTTGCTCCAGGCGGTGGTCCAGTAGGCATTGGTAGATTGACCGGACAGGAGGATGCTTTTCAGGTAGTCTTTTACGGTCTGGTCTACCTCCAGGCTGAGCAGCAGTGCCAGTGTATCATCCACGAGTGCTACCGGATCGTCAGGTGTCGGCATAGCTGCGGTAAAGGCTAGCGTGTCTATGATGATCTTCTGGCCGGCACGTGTATATCCTGTGTATAGCATCAGATCTGCAAAGGCAGTACGATTGGGCAGCGTATTTGAGTTGATCCATAGCTCATGATACTCCGGCTCCTGGTAGAAAGCCGGCCATCCAGCCACATTGGGTGGATTCAGGATATCCTGCGCACACAGTGCACTCCAGCCCTCCATGTAGCCCCACATATAATATTGTGTAGCGAGATCAGTATTATCAGGGAATGTCACACCCATCTGAAGCATCATGCCTACGAAATAATCTACCGGCGGCTTGATAAAGCACCCCTGATTCAGTACGTCAAAGAAATGCTCGCTTTTGAAAAGGAGTGCCAGCGCAGGCTTGATATCATAGTTATTGCTCCGCAGCATCGCCGCCATAGGCGTGATGATATTGGTCTCGATAGTACTGTCTATATCGTAGTAGACAAAGAAACGATAAAGCCGCCTGCAGAGGTACATAGCACACTCATTAGTAGCCAGTATCATAGTGATGAGGTCATCCAGCTCGTCAGCGCCGCTATTGCCGGAATTATTGATCACCGTATTATTATAAAATGCCGAGAACTGCTTTGGATTAGTATCGTGCTTAGTACTGTCAAAGTAAGAAGTCATGGAACTGCTGGTGATGCGGTACCCGGTCAATACGCGTGCAGCAGCCTCCACATCTGCCTGGGTATAGAGAGAGTTTGGCCCCTTGCCGACTGTAAAGAGCTCCTGCAGCTCACGGCCATAGTTTTCATCCGGAGCATTTTTAGTATTCACATAGCCGTTCAGATAGGTGAGCATAGCAGGATCTTTTGAGATAGCCGTCACCAGCGTGCGAAAGTTTCCCAGTGCATTGGTCCTGACGGTTTCTATGTACTTATATCCCGCGCGCGCATCACCATAATTGTTGAGCTCGGTAGAGAAGTGATTGTGCCAGAAAAGTGTCATCTTCTGCTCCAGGCTGATCATCTGTCCCAGCATGTTGCTGATCCACCATTCCTGTAGAGATTTCTTACGGCCAGCATTCATAGTGCCAGGCGAGGTGTCATTTACCCAGGTGGCGCCAAAGGGTACATTAGGGTCCGTATTAGTGCCGGTAGAATAGTTGTTCAAGGGGGGAGCAGGAGTTCCTGCTGTATTATTTAGAAGCGCGTCTACAGCCTGAGATGCAGTCATGGTCAGTACCTGGTCTATATCAGCCTTTGCAGCGCCAAACATGCACCGCCGTAGCAGGTGAGTAGCCTCTATGCGTGTCCATTGCCCGGCATACGGTGCCAATGTGCTGGTCACACTGCGCGATGAGCGCTGAGCGAGATCAGCAGCAGATACATGAGCAGCAGGTAGGAGTAGGTTATTATTCATAGCCTGAGTTTAGAATATGACAAAAATTGTCTCATTAAGTTTAATAAAATATCATGGATTTAACTTTCGAGTATTTACACTTTGATAATTAAACGGTCATTTTTCCCATTCAATAAAAAAGGGTGAGACGACCTTGCCTCACCCTTTACTGTTAGTTCATAAACTATTACCTAGCTTTTCTTTTCTCCCTTGGTCTTCTCGATATACTTATTCACCAGTTCCTCCAGCACGGTGAGTGGTACGGCACCATTCATGAGTACCACATCATGAAACTGGCGGATATCAAATTTGTCTCCCAGATCTGACTCTGCTTTCTTGCGCAGCTCCATGATCTTGAGCATGCCTACCTTGTAGCCCGTAGCCTGGCCCGGCCAGATGAAGTAGCGCTCTATCTCACTCTTGCAGTCGGCCTCGGTGTTGGCGGTATTGGTCAGGAAGTAGTTGATGGCCTGCTCGCGAGTCCAGTGCTTGCTATGGATGCCGGCATCTACCACCAGGCGCGCTGCGCGGAATATCTCCATGCTCAGGCGGCCAAAGTCAGAGTATGGGTCTTGATACAGGCCCATCTGCTTAGGCACGAACTCAGAGTAGAGCGCCCAGCCTTCTACATAGGCAGTATTGCCGCCATACCGGCGAAACTTAGGGATACTGCGCAGCTCCTGTGCCAGCGCTATCTGCATGTGGTGGCCCGGTATACCCTCATGGTAGCAGAGCGCCTCCAGCTGGTAGCGTGCCGTAGCCTGCACATCGTGCAGGTTTACATAGAAGCGGCCCGGACGTGAGCCATCCTCTGATGGCTGCTCGTAGAAAGCTCCCGCCACAGATGCCTCGCGGAACTTCTCCACCGCCTTTACTACGATAGGAGACTTAGGCTTGTGCAGGAAAAGTTTGTCCAGGTACTGGTCGCGTACCGTGTTGATATATTTCTCCGCATCTGCCAGTATCTGCTTGCGGCCATTGTCATTATTCTCGTATTTGAACTTTGGATCTTTGCGCAGATAGGTAAAGAACTCCTGCAGTGAGTCACTCTTAAAGTTGACCTGCTTCATGATCTTGCGCATCTCATCGTGTATGCGTGCCACCTCTTTGGTACCGGTCTCAAAGATCTGATCGGCGGTCATGTCAGTAGTAGTATTGCTGCGCAGGCAGTAGGCATAGTATGCTCCGCCATCAGGCAGCGCCCAGGCGCCATTGCTCTCGCTGGTCTTCTTGTCCAGCTCTGTCCAGTAGGCCAGCAGCTTTTCGTAGGCCGGCTTTACCACTTTAGTGATAGCTGTTTTTGCTTCGTCTTTCAGTTTTTTCTTTTCAGCATCTTCTATCTTCAGCGCATCTACCTTCGTTGAGAAATCGCTCAGTAGCACGTTGGATGCGTCCGTTTTGTCACAGCCAGCTATGAAGTTTTTGATATCCTTGGTCACATAGTCGAATGTGAACTTGGGAGGTATGACTTTCATTTCTTCGCGCTTGTGCAGCTGATCGAGTACCTGGTCAAACACGCCTCCCAGCTTTTGCAGACGGCTGATGTAGGCCTGTGCATCTGTGATCGTATCTATACGGTGCACATTGACGAGGAAGGCTGGGATATCTGTGTGCTCGCCACCCATCTGCGAGATCCAGTAGCCGTGAAAACGCCACTTAAAACCATCTTCGCTGCGCTTGAGGTCTTCCTCGGCCAGGCGTACGCTTAGCTTGGTCTGCTCGTCCAGCGCATCCAGCTTAAACTTTTTCAGCGAGTCTATATTGGCACGCTGGATATCCATTTCTTTTTTGAAATGCTCATCGCTGCGGTCATTCCAGTCGCCATAGTGAGACTTGAGACCGAGCGTAGAGGCAAACTCCGGTGAGCGGTCTACTGCTTCATCAAATTTGCGGTCCAGAAAGTCATTTACTTTTTTTGACTGGTCGGCTATCTCAGCCTCAGTGTATTTGGGGCCGCCGCTCATGGCGCTGCTGCCATTGTTATTATTGCAGGAGGCCAGGGAGAGGCCTGTCAGTGCGAGGTAGATGAGTTTTTTCATATACGGATTTAGATTAGTAGGTTGAAATAATGCAAAAATGTAAACCGGGCGAAAAATACTTATTCCCATGCTGTGCAGCATATGCGGATCAGGCAAAAAGCATCAGACCATCTTTACGCCTTTCATCTTGCACAGGTATGCATAGTTGCCTATATGCGTACCCTCGTGGCGGATAGCGTGCATGACCATCATACGTACCGACTTATCTCCATCGCCAAAGGCCATACCCATGGTGTTTTCCGCCGCCAGCTGATCATCTGTCAGTGAGCGCAGGTGCGTCAGGGCTTTCTCATGCACTTCTTTCATGGTGTCGAGCAGTGCCTTATAGTCGCCGTGGCCCTCATGCAGGGAGCCATCTGCACCTATGTGGTAGTGCTGTATCCACTGGGGTGCTACAGACCCTCGACCGGAGCTACGCACTATCAGGTTATCCTCAGCCCATATCAGGTGGGCGGTGAGCCAGTAGATGCTATTGAAGGTCAGCCCGCCGAATTCTATCGGCTGGTAGGGGTCCTGTGCTTTGAGGCCGGAGATATAGTAGCGGATCAGCTGGCGTGTCTTATCCATCGTATCTGCCAGCGTGTATGCTTCGGTAGCTGCCATAGTAGAGGGTTTAGCAATGGCAATAAACGAAAACTAATCTGATCTGCGAAATGGGTTATTTGCCGTGGAGGCTATCTAGAAACTGCATCTCTGTAGAGGCTATAAATTCTATGATCGCTTTTTTAGTCTGCTCGTCATAGGGCTCCAGCAGGGCATAGCCGCGCTCCATCAGGTCCAGCCCCAGGCCTATGGCCGCGATCTGGTCTTTGGTATATATTTTAGGCTTGGCCTCCATGCGGCGTATCACGTCTTTCATGATCAGGATGGTCTTGGAGAGGAGGGTGGTATCAGATATTACGCTGAATAGCACCGAGGTTTCTCCGATAAACTTATTGAGGCTCTGCTTTGGGATAGCTTTGAGGCATTCCAGAAACTGTGCATCGGTCAGCGGGGCCTTGTATCCTTTGTCCAGGGCCGCCTGCAGCAGTTGCGCCTCAAAGCCTGTAGCAGCCGTAAAGGCCTCCAGTGATTTCAACCCCGCGCGGATCGCGGCAGGGAGCTGCGCCCCAAACTGAAAGATGGCCACAGGCAGGCTGCCCAGCAGTCCCCATACGAGCTGCGGGTTATGCACGAAGTTGCCCAGCTCGGCAAAGGCAGCATCCAGTTTATGGCGCTGCACAGACTCAGGGTATACGTGCGTGAGGAAGAAATCTTTCATCTCCTGCGCCACCTCGGGCTCCAGGTCTATGCCTGTATCTTCTATGTGGGCTATCACATCTTCATACCGGCCTGATATGAGTGCACGGTATTTGTCTATCAGGTGGTACTTCAGGTCGCTCTGCGCCGGGGATAGGGCATTTTTGCTCATCACAAATGGAATAATTAACGAAGGTAATCACTTACTTTTTTACTGATGTGGTCTTTAACGCTCTCCCAAGTCTGGCCTTTCAGGCTCACGGGGTCTTCGGATTCTTCAGCATCCACATAATATGTGATGGCCATGGGTATGGACACAGCCACCCGGTGATTAGGATATTTTTCAAAATAGGCATCAATGAGGTCTTGTACAGAGTAATGGTCCAACAACTCTGCAATATCCCAAAAGTCCTTTTTTTGTCCTCTTTTTAATGCTGCAAATACCTTCATGGCCATGATATCGCGATCCCCATACATCCTGATCGTGTCCGAGATTTCGGGGTTAGATATTTGAATAAAATAGTGATGCTTGATTAAATCGATTTTAGTTGATCCGATGTTGCCAAAAATTCCAATGGGGCTATTGGTATCTCTATAAGAGAACCCGGTAAATCGTTTCTCAAGAGCCGCGATGATCTGTGGTATATCAAAATCTACCGTAGAAAAAAGATCAAGATCTACTGAGAGCCTATGTCCATACCGAAGGGACAGGCAAGTACCCCCGACAAGGAAAAAATCCTTTAACTCCGGCATAGCCATGAGCGATTTTAGTATATCCAATGTTCCGGAGTCGACTGTGCGGTAGTGAAGCATCTATAATCTTCAGGTTTATTATCCAGAATAGCAGCGGCAAAATAAACTGTTCTCAAAGAAAGCCACTTTGCCATAGTAAGAGCTTCCGCTACTTTCTCATCTCCATAGTACCTTCTGCATTGCCGTATATCTGCTACATCGCCACGCTCAAATACACGCTCTATTACCCAGTTTGCCTTGGTATCATAGTCGATCTTCTCAGGGTTTACATCCCAAAAGATTCTCTTGTCAAATATGGGTTTGGCTAACGACATATCTCAAATATACCATCATTTAAACAAAGCCTTGTCAATGCTAAACCTACCCGGCCCAGCCAGAAGCAATGCGGTGTAAATGACCAAAAACACAGTAGCCGGTTCTCCTTTGCCCAGGAAATCGCCGTCATGCGCTACGAGTACAGCTACGGCCATAGTGACGAGCAACGGGATGGTAGCCAGCCTGCTCAGGAGGCCCACTAGTAGTAGTATAGAGCAAAAGAACTCCGCAAAGATGGCCAGGCATAGGGAAATAGATCCGCTGAATCCCAGGAAACTAATGAACTTCTCCTGCATCTCAGGGAAGTGCTGGATCTTCATATAGCCGTGATGGAGCATAAAAATACTGGCGCCTGCACGCAGTACCAGGAGTCCGAAGTCTACCGGCAGGCCAGCAGGAGTGATGGTGAGAAATTTCTTCATAGTAGAGAGATGTATGCGTATGAAACTAGCAAAATATCCTGCAAAAGGCAAGCCACTACTTAGGCCGCATGCATGATATCTGTGACATCTATCTCAGAATGCGAGGCATGATAGGCCACTTTGCCGTCTTTTATCAATAGCATCTGAGGAGACTCATGTATGACCTCAAAACGGCTCGCTATTTCATTGGAGATAGGCCTAAAAGCTATCAGGTCCAGGTAGTACACGGGCAAAGTATCTGCACTCGCGGTCCAGTCGCGCTCTAAGGCGCGCTTGACCATAGCGCTGATGGAGCAGCGCGTGCTATGCTTGAAAATAGCTATTGGCATCCGGGCAGAGTCGCGGATGATCTCGTCTAGCTGCCCTATGTCAGTGAGGGCTATCCAGTCCATGATGGTATTATCCCCTGTTTTCTACAGATGTCTCTGTAGTCTTAGAGTAGGTGGGGCAGGTATGGCGATCGCAAGAGGCCAGTGCCACACACATAAAAGCGAAAGCAAGGATAGCTATCGTGATGTTCTTTTTTGTGGCTGTCATTGTTGGTCTGTTTTATTTTATAACGCTAAGATATGTGTTTTATTTTAGATTAAACACTTGCCTCGTAATGGATTGTGGATAAGAATGTAGCGATATTAGTGCAAATTTGGTGCCATGCGCATACACTTCATAGCCATAGGAGGAGCCATCATGCACAGCCTGGCCATAGCCCTCAGCAGGCAGGGCCACACCGTGACCGGCTCTGATGACAAAATAGCCGATCCCGCCCGTACAAACCTCAGAAATCAGGGCATTTTGCCTGATTCTGAGGGCTTTTACCCGGAGAAGATCACTGCAGATATAGATGCTATCATCCTCGGCATGCATGCACGGATAGACAATCCTGAGCTGCTAAAGGCGCAGGAGCTGGGCATCCGGATAGATTCGTTCCCGCGCTTCATCTATGAGGTATCAAAGGACAAGAAGCGCATCGTCATAGCCGGCAGCCACGGCAAGACCACTATCACCTCCATGGTAATGCACGCACTACATCACAATGAGATAGAGATAGACTATATGGTAGGCGCCAGGGTTAAGGGCTTTGACACCGGTGTCCGGCTCAGCACTACTGCGCCGGTCATCGTCATAGAAGGAGATGAATACCTGGCCTCACCGCTGGAGCGTGAGTCTAAGTTCATGTTTTATCATCCGCATATCGCACTCATCACCGGTGTGGCATGGGATCATATCAATGTTTTTCCTGTATATGAGGGTTATGTAGACCAATTCCGCAAGTTTGCCAATAGTGTGGAACCGGGAGGCGCCATCACCTGGTATCAGGGCGATGCCGAGCTACAGCAGATATTCGCCACCTACAGAGGTCCGGCCCGCACCTTCGCCTATGATACATCGCGCTACGAGGTGCGAGATAACAAATGCTATGTAACAACAGACACAGCCGAGTATCCGATGATCATCTTCGGTGCGCACAATATGCAGAACCTCGAAGGAGCCCGCCGTGTGTGCGCTGAGATGGGACTCACCGATCACCAGTTCTACACCGCCATGGGCAGCTTTGAGGGCGCAGCTAACAGGCTGGAGAAACTAGGAGAGAATAAGGATACTGTGGTCTACAAAGACTTCGCCCACTCACCCTCCAAACTGAAAGCTACCGTCAATGCCATGAAGGAGCAATACCCGCAGCGCCGCCTCGTAGCTGTGATGGAGCTGCACACCTTTAGCAGTCTCAATAAGGACTTCCTCAGCGAATACGCAGGTGCCATGGACCGTGCAGATGTAGCGGTCGTCTTCCTGGATGATGAGGCCATGAAGCTGAAGCAGATGCCACCACTCGATCACGAACTGGTGCGCACTTCATTCGGCAGGGGAGACCTGCGAATATTTACTTCTAAGGATGAGTTGCGATCCTATCTGCTGTCACAAAAATGGCCGCAAAGCAATCTCCTGCTTATGACCAGTGGCCAGTTTGGAGGGATGGATGTGCGTGGACTGACGAGTTCGGTTTTGAGTTGATCCGGAAATCAATTGATCAGTAAATGCAATAAAGCCAAACGGCCTTCCCGGATTTCACCGATTTCCTGATCCAACAGATCAACTGATCACCCGATTACTTAGACAAGCTACCACTAGGTTCTACATGCGGCGCATGTTCCTTTGCTGACAGATACCTCTCCGTCTCGAGTGCTGCCATACAGCCTGTACCGGCTGCAGTCACCGCCTGGCGGTATACTTTGTCCTGCAGATCACCGCAGGCGAAGACTCCTTCTACATTGGTCTCGGTAGATCCTGGTACTGTGATCACATAACCCTGGTCATCTGTATGGATAAATTCCTTGAAGACATCTGAGTTTGGCTTGTGGCCTATCGCTACGAAGAATCCCTTGACAGGTATCTCGGTCTTCTCGTGTGTATCGCAGTTCTTGATGCGTACAGCCTCTACCACATGCTCACCGAGTATCTCGTCTGTCTGGCTATTCCAGTAGACCTTAATATTCGGCGTAGCCAATACGCGCTCCTGCATCACCTTTGACGCGCGCATCACATCGCGGCGTACGATCATGTGTACCGTAGAGCAGATCTTAGAAAGGTAGAGCGCCTCCTCGGCAGCAGTATCACCTGCACCTACTATCGCTACTTCCTGGTTTTTGTAGAAGAAGCCATCACACACCGCACACGCACTCACGCCTGATCCGTTCAGTCGCTTCTCAGACTCCAGCCCGAGCCACTTAGCCTCCGCACCGGTAGCCAGTATCACAGCATCAGCCTCCAGCTCTACAGTTTCATCTATCCATACCTTGTGAGGCGGATGCTCATTAAACTGCACCTTGGTAGCCATACCAAAGCGGATATCCGTACCAAAGCGTTCTGCCTGCTCCTTAAAGTCATTCATCATCTCAGGGCCGAGGATACCTTTGGGATAGCCGGGGTAGTTCTCCACGTCTGTCGTATTCATGAGCTGGCCACCCTGCTGCAGGCCGGTATACATGATAGGCTTCAGCCCTGCGCGGGCAGCATAGATGGCAGCAGTATAGCCGGCAGGACCGGAACCGATAATAAGGCAATGGATCTTTTCGCTCATAAACTATTAATTGTGACTATGGTTAGTCGTCTGTTGTCTTAAAAACTTACGGGACCCCAAATATGGCGCAAGATTTTCAAATCTGCGGAACATATATCCCTGACCATCGTCACACGTGCAGAAGGTGTGGACAAGGGAAAGCTTCTAACCGCAAAAACGCAAAAATGAATTACTATTAGAGCGCGGGGCAGAGAGTACTAGAAGTGATAGAAGGTTTTATATGATGTATTTTGTTTCCACATTTTGCGAAAGGAGATTGTATTCCCTCTGCGTCCCTGCGCCTCTGCGGTAAAACTGAAATCATTTTTTCTCAAAATAGAAAACCCCGGCTTTTGACCGGGGCTTCTCTTCATATCAATCTTAAAAATTTATGCGTTGGCCTCCTGCTCTGCAGCAGCCTTTTCATTCAGTGCTTTAAATTCATCTATAGATATCGGCTGCTCCTTGGTCTTCACCAGAGACTTGATGTGCTGCATCACCTTGTCTATCAGGAGTTGCTCTCCTGTCTGCTCCAGGTTCTTCTTATCAGCCATCTGCTTGTCTATAAACTGCTCTACCCAGTCACCACCCATATCACGCAGGCCGTAGCTATACAGCTGCTGGATCGTGTTCATACGTACGCGCTCGCGTACTTCCTCTGCGGTATTCTGGATATTGTTTTCGCGTACGATCTTGCGGGTGATCAGGTCCCAGCGCAGCTGCTTGGCAAAACGCGGATAGTCCTTCTCTATCTCCTCGTCCGTCACCTTCTTCTCATTGGCCAGCTTGATCCAGCGCTTCATAAAGTCATCCGGCAGCGTCACTGTTACATTCTCTATTACTGCCTTGTAGAGGTCATTGATCAGGTAGCCATCTGCCTGCCCGTCAAAGTATGACTCGAGTTCCTTCTTGATATTGTCGCGCATCTCGGCCTCAGTCTTAGGGCCTTCTTCGCCATATACCTTCTTGAAAAACTCCTCGTCTATATCAGCCGGCTTAGAGCGGGTGATGTTATTGAGTGTCAGCTTAAACCTGGTACCTACCTCATCTATCTTAGAGAGGTCGCTCATGTTCAGGATATTCTTGGCTATGCCTTCCTTGTCACGGTCTACTATGTCCCATACATTAGCCTCCAGAGAGCCACCCTTGGTCAGTGCGAGGAATGCCGCCTGGTGCTCAGGTTTGATCAGGTCCATCATCACAGATGATACAGTGCTTACCCCGCCTTCTTTCAGGCTGCCGTCAGCATTGAGTTCTTCTATGGTCAGGGAGAGGATATCATTGGCCTCTACATTCTCAGGGTACTCATAGGTAGCGAAGCGCTTGCGGATACGGTCTACCTCCTCGTCTATCATCTTCTCTTCTACGGCTATCTTGTATTTGGTAAAGGCTGGCGCCTTGGTGATATAGCCCAGGTCTATCTCAGGAGCGTGGCCCACCTCATAGGCAAAGTCCACATCCTTCATATTATTGATATCGAGGTCCAGCAGGTCCTGGCTCTCTGCCGGTATAGGCTGGCCCAGGATGTCGATCTTATTATCCTGCAGGTACTTCCACATTTCGTCGTTGAGGTTCTTATTGATCTCCTCAGCCAGTACAGAGTTGCCGTACATTTTCTTTACCATGCCGGTAGGTACCATGCCCTTGCGGAAGCCCGGTACATTAGCCTTCTTGGCCAGGTTTTTCAGCGCGCTGGTCACTTTAGGCTCGTAGTCCTCTTTCTTCAGCTTGATGCGAACGATAGATTTCAGGTCGCCTGCTTTTTCTTGTGTGATATCCATCTTAGTATTTAGTAGTAAGTAGTTAGCCTGCCTGCCGGTATGCAGGTATTAAGACTAATACAGTTATTCAAAAAAGTCGGAAACGAGCACCTGTTAGAGTACTCGTTTCCATCTGGTAGTGCGGGCGGAGGGACTTGAACCCCCATGCCTTGCGGCGCTAGATCCTAAGTCTAGTGCGTCTGCCAATTTCGCCACGCCCGCATTTTTAGGGAGCGCAAAGGTAATATTTTTGGTGAAAATCAGGGAATTTGTGGGTAAATGCCAATCTTATGGCAATAATGGAGGATATGTCTTTGATATGATATCCCAAAGTTCACTCTCCGGAGCTACCAGAATTTGCTGGATCAGATTTATCAGAAAGGACGTCTCGTTTTTCATTGTAGGATGTTCCAGTATAGCACTGTCGCTCAGGATACCTTGCTCCTGCAGGAAAATAGATAGGCTATCAAAACACAACTGTGCGGACCGGTATAGTGCGTTGGAATCTTCTTCTGAAAGCAGTGCTAGTACAGAGTCACAAGCTGCGCACGCATCTAAAGCGTAATTTGCAGCAGCGGTTGGATGGTCCTCTGTATCGGGAGCCAGATCTAATAGCTCTGTACGCAAAGCGTGCCATGTATCATCATCATATTCAAAAGGGGCGGCCACTGATTTTTCTCCTATCTGGATCATTTCATAAAGCCTGTTTGGATTTCCAAAACCCGTTTGATCAGAAAATGCCTTGTATGAAGGACTCATTCTTTTAGCTAATACCGTGACAAAGCAAACACCCTGATTCAAAGTAGAGTCGGCGAGAGCGGATATCTGTTTATGCAGTTCAGTCATGAGTATATGCATTATACCTATGAATATATCGAAATACTACCGTCAATATTTGTATTGTTTCCCGCCCGCCTTCGGCGAGTGTGAGCTACGGACAGCTTCCGGCTGTAACGGTGTGTCAGACCCACCTTTGCCCGTCCCAAAACTATACCCTATGTTTACCCTATGAAAAAGCTCCTCGCCTATATCTACTTCGGCTATGTGGCCATCGTATTCATGGTATGCCTCATCATCATGCTCATACTCTATGTGCCGCTGCTGCTGATACGCAACGACCGCACCCGTATGAAGATCATCTATATTTTCAATAAGATATTCCTCAAGTGGATCTGGTCCAATCTGGTGGGCATCACTGTGAAAGTAGAGGGCCGCGAGAAGATACAGGACGACAAGACCTACGCCTTCGTCTGCAATCACTCCAATATGCTGGATATCCCCTTCACTGCTTCATGCATAGACCACTACTACAAGCCGCTCGTCAAAAAGGAGCTGATGAAGACCCCTATCCTGGGGCCGCTGCTGCAGATGACCTCCCTCTCCGTAGACCGCAAGAGCCCCGAGAGCCGCCACGCTACCTACAATAAGATGGTGAACGTAATGAAGAAAGGTCTCTCCTTGCTCATCTTTCCCGAGGGCACGCGAAACAGGACCCCAGAGCCGACCAAAGAGTTTTATGACGGTGCCTTTAAGGCTGCCATAGAGGCCCAAGCCAATATCGCGCCCTTTGTGTTGATCAATCTGCGCCACCTGCAGCCGGTAGACTCAAACCTGATCTACCCAGGCCGCGTCACTATGCGCTTCCTCGATCCGATATCATGCGTAGGTATGACAGAGGAAGACACCAAAGCTCTCAGCGCCCGCGTGCGCGCCCTAATAGACGCCGAGTTGCGTAAGGATGATGTGCTCTTCAAAGGCAAGCTTTAATAAAAGTATCACAGAGGACACAGGGTATTCTTACGCATAGAGTCAATAAAATTGGAGGGCACAGAGGGTAAACCATAATATTTCTAGGCATGATTGTGTCTGCATTTTCTATGTCACTATGTTCTATGCCTGCCTGCCAAGGCAGGTGGTGCAAAGGTGAATCAGCAGCAACAGTATTAGCTAAAAGGGTATTTCATTTATATTTTATAAAAGAAGTATATTTAAGCTATGTCATTTCTACGCGGTATAGCTAACCATATCTACAGCGCATGGTGCATCGTCATCTTTTTTGTCGTCATCTTCTTTCAGATGCTGGGCTTCATAGCCATATCTGTACTCCCGGAGCGCAGACGCACCCTGGCTTGCTATCAGATCACCCATGCTGTGGCCAGTATATGGTTCTTCCTCTGCGGCTACCGGAAAGTGATAGAGGGGGAGGAGAAGATCGACCCCACGCAGACCTATATGTTCGTCTGCAATCATACCAATATGCTGGATCTGCCCATGGGCGGCTACTTTCTCCGCCACTACTACAAGTCACTGGCCAAAAAGGAGCTGAAGTATGTACCCATCCTGGGTTACCTCCTCGGCACCACGAGCCTGCTGGTAGACCGCTCCAATCCTGAGAGCCGGCGCCAGACCACAGAGCAGGTAGCGAAACTGATGAAGCAGGGCCTCTCTATCCTCATCTTTCCCGAGGGCACGCGCAATAAGACGGTCAAGCCGCTGAAAGAATTTTACAGTGGCGCTTTCCGTACTGCTATCCTGGCACAGGTGCCCGTGCAGCCATTCCTGTTTCTGGATCATCGGTCGCTGCAGCCGGTGCATAGCTACCGCTTCTACCCGGGTACCGTACGTGTGCGAGTGCTGGATGCCATCCCCACCGCCGGCCTGCATGTGGATGATGCTCACGACCTGCAGCAGCGGGTCTATGACCTCATGGAGCGCACCATTTTGACAGAAGATAGGGATTTCAAGACAATTTAGTTTGTGATTTATTTAAACATGTAATGGTTTGATGTTTAAATATCTAATCTTTCCGCTATAGTCGGAAAACTTGCACCTTTGTACGCACTGAGTTGCACAAAAAAGCCCGGTAGCTGTGTGCTCCGGGCTCTGAATAGCTGGTGTCTGTAGTTGCTATAGCTTCACGATCTTAAACTCAGTACGCCTGTTCAGCGCACGGCCATCAGGGTTGTCAGATCCATCCTCATTCTTGTTTGGCGCTATAGGCCTGCGCATACCGTAGCCTATAGGGTTCATACGGTGGCGGTCTATGCCTTTCTTGATCAGGTAGTCCACGCAGCTTTGGGCGCGTGCCTGTGAGAGGCGCAGGTTGTACGGGTCAGAGCCCTTGCCATCTGTGTGCGAGGCCAGCTCTATCTCAAATGTCGGGTTCTCCCTCATGATATCGTACAGGGTATCGAGTACCTTTTTAGAGCCTTCGGTCAGCGTAGCCTTGTCAAACTCATACAGGATGTTTGACAGCTTGTACTCCTTGTTTACGATCACGCGCTTCAGCTTGATATCAGCCCGCAGCGAGTCTATATTAGGCGCCAGTCCCCGAGTCGATAGGCGCGTATTGCCGGCAAAGAAACCTTCCTTGCGGGCCAGTATCTTAAAGTCTTTCTCAGTAGGCAGCACCGTATAGTACATGCTGTCACGTGCACTGAGCTCGCGGAAGAGGAGCTCGCGGCCATCCCGCAGCTCGTAGATCAGCAGGGAAGCATTCATGATAGCCGGCATGCGCGCAGAGTCGTCTTCATATATCTTGCCATATACTATGAAGGCATCTTTGGCTACCTGCAGCTTCTTGCTCAGTGTGTCTTCATCATCCAGGCCTTTGGTGGTGAGGGCCGTGGTAGTAGGCAGGAAGCCCGGCTTCTCCACTTCTACCTCATAGTCCTTGTCAGGGCTGAGGTTAAAGAAGTAGGAACCATTCTTGCCCGTAGAGTCTATAGACACCAGTTCCTTCTTGCCATTGTCCTTGATCACATAGAGGTTAAACCGCGCACCGGTCATATTGGCCAGCGGGTCGTTCTTCTTGGTCACGTCACCCTCTACAGCATAGTGCAGATTCTCCCAGTAGTAGATATCGTCAGAAGCAGTAGAGATACCGGCCAGCGGTACGGAGCCTTCGCGGTTAGAGGTGAGGAAGCCATAAGTCTCATCTTTGGCGCGTGTATAATAGAGCTCATCGGCACCGGTATTGAGAGGCTTACCCATATTGACCGGATCATCATAGCTATTATCATCATCCTCTTTTACCTTGGCGCTGAATACATCAAAGCCGCCAAAGCCCGGCAGGCCGTCAGAGCTGAAGTAGAGCGTCTGTGTACTATCATCAAAGAATGGTGTCACCTCATCACCTACCGTATTGATCTTACCCTTTACCGGCTGCGGAGCGATGAACTCGCCACTGCTCTTGCGCACGGTGTACCAGATATCCAGTCCGCCTTTGCCTCCTTCGCGGTCAGTGGCATAGTATACCGCTTCGCGGAATTCATTGATGCGGCGCACGCATGGCTGGGTGGTAGTGTACTTTGACTCAAAGTTGATGCCCTCAGGCAGGCGCTTGGCTTCGCCCATTTTGCCGTTCTTGACCTCACTTACAAAGATATTGCACAGCGAGCGGTCATCGTCCATCTCCAGGCACTTGGTAAAGTAGAAGCGGCTGCGGTCCTCATTGTAGGTGCCATTGCCGGTAAAGTACTTTGGCTCGTTGAGCGTAGCCGGTTGTGGTGCGCCCTTGGGCCAGTCTTTGCCCTCCCGCTTTGATATGTAGATAGAGGTGTACTTCTTGTTTTTGATATCGTCATAGGTCACGAGGCTTGTCTGGTCCAGGCTGGTGTACATCAGGTGGTCTGCGTCTATCAGGAAAGGTGCTGCCTGAGTGTACGGATTATTGATGCCTTCGCCCAGGCGCTTGATCTTGATCTTGGCTTTGATAGCGGCACGGGCCGTGTCACATCCCTCGGTCTCCAGTTTGGCCAGGCGTATGAGGGCTGCCTCCTCGGCAGGATCGGTAGTGTAGTAGGTATTGCGAAACTTGCGCAGCTCGGCCTGTGCCTCATCGTATTTGCCATTGCGGTGCAGGGCCATGCCATAGTAGAGGTGTCCCAGCTTAAAAAACTCTTTATCCTGCTTAGCAAATGTCTCTGCGGTTTCTTTCTTCTTCCCGCTAGGCTTGATAGCGTAGAATGCTTCAAACGCCTCTTCAGCCCCCTTGTAGTCGCGTGCCTGATAGAGTGCCATAGCCAGCCAGTAGCGCGCATAGCGGTCGTCCGGCTTCTTGGTCAGGTACAGCTTATAGTTCTCCGCTGCAGTGTAGAAAGTAGACTCGGCGTAATACCTGTCTGCCAGCCTGAGCGTAGCATTCTTGGTCAGGCCATTGGGCAGTTCACGCTTGGTGAGCGGGTCTCCCGCATATACTGATAGTGTCATCAGTATAGCCGGCAGTATCATGAGTAAACTTCTTCTGGTCATGGGTTTAGTTTAAAGGGCAATTAGTTTGGGTTTATAAAAAAACCTGCTTCGCCGGAGCTTGCAGGTTTTATAGTATGGTTTAGCATCTGCTGTCTATGGATTCATATCTCAGTATCCTGCCTGCCCCATATCAGAACCTCCTGCTAGGGAGTGACCTGCTGCCCTTGTATGACTTGATGCTCTCGCCTATGTATGAGAGGCTGAGCTCAAAGGCACCGCGGTTCTTGGTAGTAGTAGACAGGCCTGATACGTTCACATCATAGCCGAAGCCCAGGCGGATATTGCGAAACTCTGCCATGGCCATAGGCACTACAGCATCACCTACACGGTAGCGGAGACCTATGCTCATAGTATTATTCTTGCGGAAGCCGGTCTGGAAGTAGTAGGAGAAGAACAGGCCCGGTGTGATCTCGCGTGCTGGGCCCTGCGTCAGGAAGAGGAACTCAGGAGAGATACTCATCTTATGCTTCTTGTCCAGGAATGCCTCGAGGTTAAAGTCCACTGTGATCTTGCGGTAGAGGTTGCCATGGCTGATACCGGTATTCACCAGTATCTCCTTAGGCTGGATCAGGTGGTAGGCACCTACACCTATACCGAAGCGTACCTTGTCATGAAAGTTTGATTTCCAGTAGAGGCCTGCGTTGAAATCACCCGCAGTATAGCCACGTACGTACTCTTCATGGGTAGTAGTGAGTGTCTGGTCGTGGCTCACAAACTGATCCGCAAAAGTAGGCTGGTCGAGGCGCTTTTGTATGAAGCCTCCCTGCAGACCCAGAGACAGGCGGTGTGCACCATCCTTGCCAAAGCCCTGATGGTAAGCGAGGGAAAGTGTAGCATTCAGGTAGTCGAGTCCTGCCTGGCCGGATTTATCATCCAGGAAGCCCACACCCAGCGCGAGTTTGCCATGCTTCAGGTAGCCCTCCAGCAGAGATACATCTGCATCAGCGCCTACCGTGCGGAAGCCATATGACTGCCCCAGCGCCGACGTCCACTGCTGGCGGTAGAGCACGGCCAGGCGGTAGCTGCCATCATAGTTGCCCACGAGACCAGGGTTCAGCTGGGAGGCGAAGGTATAGTACTGATTGAAGTGGGGGTCTTGCGCCTTTGCTGTAGTGAATGCGACTGCGCACAATACAGCAAGGGTAATACTGCGTAAAGTATTCTTCATAAAAAGGGTTTAGTTTCTAGTGGCTAAAACTAAGAACTTATCCCAATCCACAAAAATTTTTCTCTAAAAATAGTTTAAGAACACACCTTAATCTACTGAAAAGTAGCAAGTAACGAATCTGAGTAGCCTGGTATATCCCTCCGTGATAAACATTCACTCGCCAGACTGTCCGCTGGTGGCGTCGATCTGGACTGATTCTTCTCCTGCCGGTATCTCCAGCGGAGCGGGTTTCCTGGCGGGGTGCTGACCATAGTAGATCTGCAGAGCGATGAAGCCCAGTATGCCTATCACCACCATGGCCATAGAGATCAGCTCAGCCTGGCGGAAGTAGTGGCCAAACAGCGGATAGGTATCCCGCTCAGATACTGCCCTGATCTGCTCTATGCTGTAGCGCTGTATGCCCGTCAGGATGCAGAAGACAAAAAACAGGCTGCCCGCTTTGTCTGTCAGCCTTTTGCGCAGCAGGTGCAGCATCAGAAAGATGGCCGTACACTCCAGAAACTCATATACCGGAGTAGGGTAGACCGGCACAGGCAGCTCCTTGCAGGGTTCCTCTACGCAGCCGGGTATTGGCACCCCCTTGTTAGCTATATTATGAGCGTAGGTATCTGACCATAGCAGCTGGGGCATATAGGCCGGCTTGGGGTCCGGGTGGGGTATGCCCCAGTCACTATCTCCTGAGAGCTGGCAGCCTATACGGCCTATACCTACAGCCAGGATGAAGCAATACGCCAGCGCGTCAAACATATGAGGGATACGGATCTTCTTGACCAGGCTGTATACCAGCAGGGCCAGGCCCGCACAGATCATACCGCCAAATACTGACAGTCCGCTGAAGAGCGTACTGATGAGCGAGTATGGCGTAGGATGGTCAAACATCCCCCTGTATGACTCGGGACTCTCCAGGTAGTTGAAAAAGCTGGAGCCTGTGATGCCAAATATGGCACAGATGATCACCAGGTCCCCCACCAGGTCTGAGGTCCACTCGGTGTGGCCCTTCTTGTGGCTGAGGGCGGGCATCCAGCCCAGCATCTCGCGGCGCTTCAGCTCACGTGTGATCACCCAAGCCGCTGCCAGGAAGCCGCAAGCCACCATAAAGCCGTAGCTCTGTATGGGGATCCAGTGGAGGTTCACATGGAGTACATCGCTGAGCCAGTCAGTGAGGCGTGGGTAGCATCTCAGTAGTATCATGGGGCAATGATAAGCATAGAAAATGACAAGGCCACCTTCCCTACGGGCATATCAGGCCCGGAAAGGGATAAATATCGGTGAGCGGCTATACAGTACATTTATGTATTTTGCGGTACGGTTATTGGTTTTGTCATATATAAACGATCCCCCCTTGAGAAAAATCTTTTTACTGTCTATGCTGTGTAGCAGCCTGTGCGCTGCCGCACTGGCACCCGCAGCCGTAGATACTTCAGCGCCGGCCATAGACCAACGACCGCACTGCGATACCGTCCGCACCGGGGTCTATATCACCAGCATCCATGACATAGACTTCAAGCAGAATGAGTACACCATAGATATGTGGCTCTGGATGCGGTACCGCAATCCGGCTCTGGATTTGTACAATAACCTGGAGGTGCCGCAGGCCAAGTCAGTGACGAAATCTTTTGCCACTCTGGACTCCAGTGGCGATGACCTCTACCTGCTCATGAAGCTACAGTGCGTGATGCAGGACTCCTGGCGCATAGGCAATTTCCCTTTTGACGCGCAGACACTTCGCTTTTCGGTAGAAAATTCGCAGTATGATGCCAAGGCAATGGTCTTTGCCGTAGATACGGTCGGCCAGTCTTTTGATCCCCGCTTTACCCTGCGCGGCTGGAATATAGATACCATGAAAATACTGAGTGGTATGCGTAAATACGAGACTAATTTCGGAGATACGAGGATCGTGAAGCCCCATATGGAGTATAGCTCTTTCAAAGTAAGAATAGACGTGAGCCGCGATGCTTTTGGCCTTTTCATGAAGCTATTTCTCGGGATGTACATGGCCTTTCTCGTAGCCTATATGTGTTTCTACATTCACATAGACAATACCGACTCCCGCTTCAGCCTGAGTGTAGGAGGGCTCTTTGCAGTAGTGGGCAATAAGTACATCGTAGACGCCTCACTGCCGGAGTCTGTCACCTTTACGCTGGTAGACCTGCTGCATGGCATCACCCTGCTATTCATTATCCTGACCATCATAGGCAATGCCGTCAACCTGAGATATAGCAAGCTAAACCAGCACTCCAAAGCCTTCCGTTTCAACCAGTTCATGAGGCGTGGCGTATTGATAGCATATGTGCTGCTAAATGCTATTTTCATAGCCAAAGCCATGAAGGGATGGTAGGATGTAAAGGCCGCCGGTCAAATTTGCCGGCAGGCTCAAATATTTTATTATCTTCGCCCCTCGATTTTCTCCATTCCGGCAGAAATGCCTCTTTGAGTTCCGTAAAATTCAATTTTATAAATGAAGCTTTCCAGTTTTAATTTCAATCTCCCCAAAGAACTTATTGCCCTCTATCCTACACCTAACCGTGACGAGTCACGACTGATGGTGATACATAAGAAGACCGGCAAGATCGAGCATAAGACATTCAAAGACTCCCTGAAGTATTTCGACGAGGGCGACGTACTGATGCTGAATAATACGAAGGTATTTCCGGCACGTATGTATGGCACCAAGGAGAAGACAGGCGCAAAGATCGAGGTATTCCTCCTGCGCGAGCTGAACCGCAGTGCCCTGCTCTGGGATGTACTGGTAGATCCTGCGCGCAAGATCCGCGTGGGCAACAAGCTCTACTTCGGCGCCAATGACGAGCTGATAGCGGAGGTGGTAGACAATACTACCAGCCGTGGCCGTACTATCCGCTTCCTCTTTGATGGCGACTATGACAAGTTCAAGCGCATACTCTACAGCATGGGCGAGACTCCGCTGCCAAAGCAGATCAAGCGCAATGTAGAGAAGAGCGACGAAGAGCGCTATCAGACCGTATTTGCAAAGAACGAAGGTGCCGTAGCAGCCCCGACGGCCGGTATGCACTTCAGTCGTGAGCTGCTGAAGCGTTTTGAGATCAAGGGTATAGAGCTGGCAGAGGTGACGCTGCACACCGGCCTGGGTACCTTCCGCACGATAGATGTGGAGGACCTGTCCAAGCACAAGACCGATGCTGAGTACATAGAGGTAGGTGACAAGGCTGCCAAGATCGTAAATGCAGCAAAGGATGCCGGCAAAAAGGTATGCGCTGTAGGCACTACTACTACCCGCGCGGTAGAGAGCTGCGTATCTGCCCAGGGCTACCTGACCCCGTACAAGGGCTGGACAAACCTCTTCATACACCCTCCTTACGAATTTGAGATAGCCAATGCGATGATCACCAACTTCCATACCCCTAAGTCTAGTCTGCTCATCATGGCAGCAGCTTTTGGTGGGTATGACCTGATCATGAAGGCCTACGAAGTAGCGCTGAAGGAGAAGTACCGCTTCTTCACCTACGGTGACGCTATGCTGATCCTCGACTAAGAGATACAAGAGTCAAGAAACAAGACTTAAGACAATAAATGAATGGCTGGTAGAGATACCGGCCATTTTTGTTACTACTAGGTTTTGCTAAAGATGACCAGGTTAGCCATGGAGAAGTTCCATATCATGGCGATACTCACAGAGAGCAGTTTGGAGAAGTAGAAGTTCAGCTTCATCTTGTCAGAGAAGACGTACAGCGCTCCCATGGCGATCAGGAAGCCGATAGTCATAGATGCTGCAAACTTCATGGCCTGTGTGGCCACATCAGGATCGTGATTGTCAAAAGACCATGCGCGGTTCAGGCAGAAATTGATAGAAGCAGACAGGACAAAGGAGATCGTATTGGAAACGTATTTATTGATCTTGAGCTTCTCCTTGCACAGATAGAGTGTGCCAAAGTCAACGCCAAATGAGCTAGCCCCCACTACGGCAAACTTGACTCCCTTCATGATAAGTTCGTGACTGATCTCCATGCGTCTTTGAAAACGCGCAAATATGCCTTATTTCTCCGAGAGTTTGGAGTATTTAACGACCGCAAAGATCATCGTGCCCCAGCCCATCAGAAAAAATAATCCCCCGAAAGGGGTGACGGGGCCAAAGACCTCCTTGGGCAGGCCTGTCATATCTGCGGTAGCCAGTGCATACAAAGATCCTGAGAAGAGCACCACCCCTACCAGAAAGAAGTAAGCAGCAGTGAGCAGGTAGCGCACACCCTTGACATCATATAGTACAAAGGCGATCATAGCGGCCAGCACATGGTAAAACTGATACGCTACAGCCTTCTCCCAGATGCGCGCCTGGTAGTCGTTCAGGTATGGCTTCAGCGCATGTGCACCAAAAGCCCCCGTGGCTACTGCCAGGAAACCAAGTGCGCAGATAGCGATTAGTATGTTTTTATTGGTCATGACTAGTGGTGTGGTTTGAACTGATAGATGGCAGCGGCAAAGATCTTGACTGCGATAGCTATGAGGATCACGCCAAAGAACTTCTTCAACGCGCCGAGGGTAGACTTACCTATCTTGCGCTCCAGCCAGTCTACAGACAGCAGTACGATATAGATCACCACGAGGTTCAGCAGGATGCCCACTACTATATTCTGCCAACTATAGACAGAGTGGAGGGACATGATAGTAGTGAGTGTACCTGACCCTG
Organism: uncultured Chitinophagaceae bacterium; assembly: GCA_964537475.1. Taxonomy (GTDB): domain Bacteria; phylum Bacteroidota; class Bacteroidia; order Chitinophagales; family LD1; genus UBA1941. The sequence goes on from CAZIBY010000007.1 coordinate 256,282, forward strand.
CCAGCAGCGGGAAGCCCAGGGGCACAATACTACCAGACCGGCCCAGATCAGGATCTGTGCGGAAGAGATTGATACCCAGCACGAGCTCCAGGCCGAGGATAAAGATCACGATAGAACCCGCTACGGCAAATGACTGGACGTCTACACCCATCAGCTTCAGGAGCTGCTCGCCTACAAAGAGGAAGACTATCATCAGAAAGCCTGCGAAAAGTGTGGAGATACCAGGGTGGAACTCTACCTGACGGTTTTTGAGGCTGATGATGACCGGCAGGCTACCTATCACATCTATCACCGCAAAGAGCGTAAATGTGATAGTCAATATATCTGCTACAGAGAACATGGTGCAAAAGTAGCAAATAGCGGGCTAACATTCCCTGTCCATTTTATATGTAATATTGTTACATTTATGTTACGGGCTGTTCACCATCAGTACCGTTTGTTATTTCACTAGGGAATACCCTTTACTCAATACTCACAAAAATGAAAAAAGTTATCATCATCGGCGCCTCCTCAGGCATAGGCAGCGACCTGGCGGTAGAAATGTCTAAACGCGGCTATGAGGTGGGCATCGCTGCTCGCAGGCTGGAGATGCTTCAGGAGGTAGCGGCCAGGTGCAGCGGAAAGACCTATATCAAAACGATAGATATGGCCAAGCATGATGAGGCACGCACCAGACTGGGCGAGCTGATAGAGGAGATGGGCAGTGCAGACATCATAGTCTACAATGCCGGAATAGGAGAGGCCAGTGGTAAATGGGAGAAGGAGCATCAGATGCACGAGATCAATGCGGTGGGATTTGCTGCGATCGCCAATTATGCTTTCAAATACTTCAGGGATAAGGGGGTAGGGCAGCTGGTAGGTGTATCGTCTGTGGCTGGCACTCGGGGCACAAGGCATGCTATAGGCTATGGGGCCGGCAAAGCTTTTATGTGGAACTATATGCAGGCACAGCGCCACAAAGCTGCAGCGGAGAAGAAGGATATAACCATCACAGATATTCGCCCGGGTTTTATAGATACGCCCATGACAAAAGGTCAGAAGGGGATGTTCTGGGTGGTCGACTCCTCCTATGCCGCACGGCTGATAGCTGATGCTATAGAGGCAAAGCGGACAGTAGCCTACATCCCGGCCAAATGGGCCCTCGCATCTTTTGTAATGCGTTTCGTCCCTGATTTTATTTGGAACAGAACTTGATCTATAGCTGATATGGACAAGAGACCGATCAACGTTTATATGAAGTATTCCGGTATGGCATTTCAGATGGCCGCTACTATCGGGATATTCGCCTTTGCAGGGTACAAAATAGACCAGCACTACCACATAGAGAGGCAGTGGTGGACCATAGGCCTGTCTGTGGCAGGCGTGGGCATTGCACTATACTCTGTGATCAAAGATTTCATAAAGCCTGCGAAATAGGCTTAACTTTGCAGTATATGATGAAGGGATTTTTTCTAAAGCTGGTGCTGCTTACTGCCTTATCCGGTCTGGTGCTTTTTGCCTTGCAGTCGCAGGGTTTCTTTGCTGCTTATCAGAGTTTTGTATGGATCAGCCTTGCTTTTATGTTTGGGGTCACGGCACTGGTGTATCTCATATTCCTGCGCGCACTGGCTATCAAAGACCACTCCAGTTTTATGATGGCATTTGGGTCCGCCTTTGCTATTAAATCATTCGCCTCGCTTACATTTGTATCTTATTTCATCTTCTTCCGCCCTATAGAGGATAAGTACTTTATCCTGCCATTCTTTAGTCTGTACTTTGCGTACACCGGCCTGCTCGTATTTCACCTGTGGCAGATCACCAAGCGGAAGCCGCTGCCCTGATCATTCAGTCTTTACAAATCTCTTGTAGCAAAATCCTTTCGAAGTTTCTATGCGGACCAGATAAAGCCCGGGTGAAAGATCTGAGACGTTGAGGCTTGCAGATTTTGTTTGCCTGATATTTTTACCATCCGCAGTATAAATACTGGCCGAAAGAAATAATGCATCTTCAGACCCGATCAATATCGTATTGACTGCGGGGTCAGGATACAAAGACACCTTTCTATCATCATAAATATCCTCTACGCTGGTAGGCCGGCACGCTGACCAGCAAGAATTATTTTTGCAATAACCATTTAAATTTCCTGCTATACCTGTACCATCGGCGTAAACATAGGCCAGGTCAAAGCCATATGAGAAGCCCCGCCCTTCATACAGCATAATACTTGGATTATCCAGGGTAGCTACCCGTGGATTGCTAAAATACCACGTTTTCACTGTGTCACCGGATAGGTTTGTCCAGCCTATACTATCCACGTAGATATAGCCCGAGTCATGGTCAGGATTAAAATTATACTGCTGATATGTCACGTAAAATGAATCTCCGACATTCAGGGAGTAATCGAGAAGCACACTGTCTCTGCCCGCCTGTGTATCATAAAAGAATACCTTCCTCAAAGTGGTATCCTCTCTCAGGAATAAATATGGATAGAAGCCACTACAGTAAGGATTGTATAAATACTGACCCTGCGGACAATGCGGACAACTGAAATAGAAGCTCCGATACATAGTATGGTAGCTAACGGAATCAATCAGTGTATCTCCATCTAGTTTGTAATAATAAGTGTAATAGTATTCTATAGGAGGTCCCTGATACTGATTGCAATCGAGACAGTAAAATACATCTACTTTCAACTCTGCACTATCAGTGAGCATAGGGCGATACGCAGACTGTGCCACAGCTGTAAGTATCATTGTACAAAAGGCGAAGAATAGGATACGTTTTTTCATACAGGTTTTTTCTATCAGAAAGTTACTACAAACGGACCATTCCAGCTAATAGATTTCGGTAAATCCTATGAGTTTTGCACTCTAGCCGCAAATTGTATTTTTGCGGTTCAAATTTCAGACATACAGACATGAGCGCTACTCCTATCCGTGACTTTGTCACCAAGCACTACCTCCACTTCAACGCTGCTGCCCTCGTAGACGCAGCCAAGGGCTATGAGACACACCTCGCCGAAGGTGGCAAGATGATGATCACTCTCGCAGGTGCCATGAGTACTGCCGAGCTGGGCCTCTCTCTGGCAGAGATGATCCGCCAGGACAAGGTACAGATCATCTCCTGCACCGGTGCCAACCTGGAGGAGGATATCATGAACCTCGTAGCGCACTCACACTACAAACGCGTACCAAACTACCGCGACCTCTCGCCACAAGAAGAGTGGGACCTGCTGGAGAATCACTACAACCGGGTGACAGATACCTGCATCCCTGAGGAGGAGGCCTTCCGCCGCCTGCAGAAGCACATCCATAAAGTATGGAAGGATGCAGACGACAAAGGCGAACGCTACTTCCCGCATGAGTACATGTACAAGATGCTGCTCTCTGGTGAGCTGCAGCAGTACTATGAGATAGACCCAAAGAATAGCTGGATGCTGGCCGCTGCCGAGAAAAACATCCCTATCGTAGTGCCGGGCTGGGAAGACTCTACCATGGGCAACATCTTCGCCTCCTATATCATCAAGGGAGAAATGAAGGCTACGACCATGAAGTCAGGCATCGAGTACATGGTGTGGCTCGCAGACTGGTATCGCAAGAACTCCGGAGGCAAAGGCGTGGGCTTTTTCCAGATCGGTGGTGGCATAGCAGGAGACTTCCCTATCTGTGTAGTGCCTATGATGTATCAGGACCTGGAGTGGCATGATGTACCGTTCTGGTCCTACTTCTGCCAGATCAGTGACTCTACTACCTCATATGGTTCGTACTCCGGTGCCGTGCCGAATGAGAAGATCACCTGGGGTAAGCTCGACATTAATACGCCTAAGTTTATAGTAGAATCAGATGCGACTATCGTAGCGCCGCTGATCTTTGCGTATCTGCTGAAGTGGTAAACTTTTCGACTTTATAACAGATTCAGAAAGAGCGATTCACAAAGGTCGCTCTTTTTTATGTCAGGCTGCAGCACAACGAAAACCCTCATAAAGGCGTCTTCATACCTGATATTAGTCACAATAGCATTACATTTATAAGCCGTACCTGGCTTGTTTCTATGAGGAAAGGCTTTACCATTACATGTTTGATCTTAGTCCTGATGCTCTGTGGCGGGCTGGCCATGGCCCAGATCACGGTCACATATACCAGTACGGCCTCTATCTGTGCCAATGACGGCACCATCACAGCCGGTGCCAGCGGAGGAGTAGCACCATACACCTATACCATACTCTCCGGTCCCGCCGTACCATCTATCTCTTATCCCATCTCGCTACCCCCCGGCAATAGTACTTTTGTGAATCTGCCCTCAGGAGTCTATGTGGTACAGGCTACTGATGCTACCGGCGCCACAAGCACCGTCAATGCTGCTGTACCCGGCACTTACCAGTTTCCCTCCTGCACTGCTCTTCAGTCAGGCCTGGATATCGTCTGTAATGCATCTATGGGCAAACCACCCTACCAATACGCCATATCCAGTAGTGGTGCCAATACAGGATTTGGTCCGTATCAATCATCGAATACGTTTAGCGGTCTTTGCCCGGGGACCTATTGGGTGAGGGTACAGGATGCCTGCAATAATATTTATACCAGTAGTATCAATTTTATGTATGTGCTGGGCTATACCCTCCAGTGTGTCAACTTCACACAAGGCACGCTCTCGGTCACTGCACAGGGCGGCCACGGTCCTTATACCTATACTGCCGCCGGTCAAACTAACAGCACTGGCTCCTTTACCGGACTCGGTCATGGATATTCCGGTGCTTTCTCCATCACAGATGCCTGCGGGAGGACAGATGTTTTTCAGCTCATCCCTACCACAGTTCAGTTTTCCGGCCATTGCCCGTTTGATAGTAGTATCTATCTTACCCATTTCATACACACACCGGGTCTACCCACTCCCGGTTCAGTCACGTATATCTGCACTAACTGTGTCCCTACGCAGTCCATCACAAATCCGCCATCGGGGGCACCAATATTCCAGCATATTAGTCTGGGACAGTCATATGCCATCACGGTGGTGACATCTAACTGTGGGGGTGATACTGTATATGCGCACTTTACACCGACGCTGGCCTCAGGCAATATCCAGACCACCTATCTGGGGTGCAATAGTTTCAAAGTAGTACTCTCCACCGCCACTGGCCCTGTCAGTTTATCTCTGATCGATTCTTTTGTCGTGAAGGATTTCTCTACGCAGACCACTATAGCGGTCAATAATACAGGTATCTTCCACGGCATGCCTCCCGGGGCGTATTTGGTCATAGTATATGCACCGCGTGCGTGTCTCGCGCCTACGCAGACTGTGGTCACGCTGCCGCACCTGCCACCTAGCTGCTCCTATATTATGAAAGATGCTACCTGCCAGTCAGCATGGGAGTATAGCATCACGCCTTTTTCTGCGGAGCACTATACACTCACTGATGCAGTTGGTGCAGTATTGCCCGCTATACCCGGCACCAGAGGGGGGCAGCCGGTGGTCAACTTTTATAATGTGCATCCCGGTGCCTATACTCTCGTATCTGATAGCGGCTGCACCTGGACACCCACCTTTGATCCGGTGCCGTCTGTTGGTGCGGTTGCGTATTCTTACCGCGCATGCGGCGGCAGGCAATACATCCATATAGCCGATACACCTGCCCTATACTGCAATAACATTTTGCTGAAAGTATATCACAGCGGTAGCGTGCTGGTCAATACTATTTATCCTGTGGGCCAGATAGATGTGGACCTGCAGGTGGCAGATTCAGGCTGGTACCATTACGAGCTGTACGCCACGTCATATGCTGGGGATACATCCCTCGTGCAGTATGACACGATATGCCCTATTGATACCGGCAATGTATATATGGGTTATGGTTCTGTGCCGTACCCCTACTCAGATGTGCTCTACAGTTGTGGCAGCAGTTCTCTGCCGGAGTATCATATCTATGGGGGGCTGGTGCCATATACTGTCGAGATGCCGGGCGTAGACACAATGATGTTGTATTCCAATACCGGTTACTTCCCCACGGGGGCTCAGGGTGCCTACTCTATCATAGCCTATGACAGTTGTGGCATCAGCCGCAGTTTCACTTTTAATATCATAGACACCTGCACACCTGTGATCTGTGCCACGCTGCATGCGGGCAATGATACTGCTATATGCGCGGGTTCATCTGTCTTATTGACTTCTGCTGCCTCTGAGCCCGGCGGCACGTATAGCTGGCAGCCCGGTAGCGGCAGCGCTATGGATACGATCGTCTCTCCCGGCGCTACAGCCACATACATAGTGAGCTATGCGCAGAACCACTGCCCGGTAGTGTACGACACGGTGGTCGTGACAGTGATCTCAATGCCACAGGTGCAGATAGATGATGCGGCAGCCTGTAGCGGGCAGCCGGTGACCATCATGGCATCTGTCAGCCCGCCCGGCGGGCAATACAGCTGGTCGCCGGGAGCTGCCACTACGCAGAGTATCTCTGTATCGCCTGCGGTAGCTACCACGTACAGCGTGACCTATAGCATAGCCGGCTGCCCAGCGGTGAGTGATACTGCTATAGTGACACCGGTGAGCGGGCCATCAGCCACAGCCTCGGAGATAGATGCTACCTGCTACAATAGTGATGGTGCCGCTATAGCTCAGCCTACTGGAGGCACACCGCCCTACAGCTATATCTGGAGTGACGCCGCGCATACTACTGCTGATACGCTGAGCCATCTGTATGAAGGCAGCACCTATACAGTCACCGTTTCTGATCAGAATCAATGTACGGCCACCGCTACTACTCAGATAGGTGTAGTGCTGCAGCCGCTAGATATTGTGCAGGATTCTATAGCAGACATTAGCTGCTTCGGATCTGATGATGGCTACATATCAGTCAGCGTATCAAACTCTACGCATGATAGCTATCAGTGGAGCTCCGCAGGTGGCGACTCAGTGCTCACACACCTGACACCCGGCACCTATTCGCTCACCGTGACCGACCCTGCGGGCTGCAGCGGTACGATGAGCTTTACCATTCATGAGCCACCTGCTGTGACGCTGGAGGTGCTGCCGGCAGATACGCTCATCAGAGAGGGAGATGCAGTTTATTTCACGAGCCTGCTCTCACCTGCGCCGGCCTCGGTATCTTATACCTGGGAGCCTGCTGCAGGTCTCAACTGCAGTACCTGTGCGGAGCCGGTCTTTCAGTCGGGTGCCGGCACCTATCAGTACGCCATCATGGTCAGCTATAACGGTGTATGCCACCTCACTGATACGGTACGGGTGAAAGTATATAGCGAGCACCTGCTCTACATACCCAATGCTTTCACACCAAATGGCGACGGCACCAATGACATTTTCTATGCCTACCCTGTAGGGGCAAAGTATTTCAACATGAAAGTATTTGACCGCTGGGGTGAGAAGGTCTTTGAAAGTTTTGACCCCGGCATAGGCTGGAATGGTACCTATCGCGGCAGGGTGCAGGAGCCCGGCTCATTTGTCTATCTGGTAGATGCCACCTTCAATGATGGCTACACCACGCACAGCAAAGGGGCTGTGACGCTGATCAGGTGAATCTGTAATAGACACGGATCAGTCAGGCTGCAGCTGTAGTGATATGGCCATCCTGTTCCACGCATTGATAGTCATGATGGCCATGATAGCCTGCGCTACGCATACCTCGCCCAGTTGTTTTACAGCATTTTGATACGTGCCATCTGTCACGCCGTGGTCGCTGATGAGTGTGATCTCCTCAGTGAGGGCCAGGATCGCTTTCTCCTGCTCATCAAATAGAACAGTCTCCCTCCATGCATTGAGCACATAGATGCGCTGTTCTGTTTCACCCAGCTTGCGTGCATCGCGGGTATGCATATTCAGGCAGTAGGCGCACTTATTGATCTGAGAGGCGCGGATCTTGATCAGCTCCTTATGCAGGGGCGCGAGCTGGGTGGTGTGCAGGTATTTCTCCAGGGCCATCATGGCCTGATAGGCTGCTGGCTGTAGTGCTGACATATTCAGTCTTTTTTCCATTGCTATTTGTTTTTTGTGATAGTAAAGGTACAGAGCACCATTCGGCAGACTCTTAAGCTGGTTTAAGAAATGCGGGTGCTATCTTTTTTCCTGAGTTCACTGAGGTACTCCGGTGTGAGCCCCAGGTATGATGCCAGCATATACTGTGGTATGCGCTGTACGAAATCCGGAAACTGGCTGCGAAAGGAAAGATAGGTCTCTTCGGCGGTCCGCTCCCTTATATACCTGAGCCGCGTCTGATGCGCTGCATAGCCACGCTGCATCATCAGCCGGAAGTAGCGCTCCAGCTGCGGTAGTTCTGCATATACCTTCTCCTGAGCCTCCACGTCGAGTGCCAGCACCAGCGAATCTTCAAACGCCTTGATACCAAAGGTAGCAGGCTTCTGCATGGCCATGCTCATATAGTCTGAGATCCACCATCCCTCCAGCGCAAACTGCGTCAGCTTTTCCACTCCTTTCTCATGGTTGAAGTACATACACAGCCCACCCTGCTCTACAAAGTAATTGGCCCGGTATATCTGCCCCTCTTGTAGCAGGTGTTCCTTTTTCTTGAGCTCTATCGGGCGTATATGCGCACATAGTATCTCGCCCTGCTCATCACTCAGCGGTACGTAGTTTCTGATATGTTTTATCAGGTGGCTGTACATACATCAAAGCTACAGTTATTGCCATAAAAAAAGCGGCCCCATCCGGAGCCGCCATTTTTTATTGAAGTTGTATTCTGTATTGTCTTTATACTTAATACTAACTACTTAGTACTTACTTCAGACCCAGCGCTACACGCTTGAAAGCCTTCACTGCAAGACCTTTCTCTACCTCGCCGAGGTGCTGAGCTACCGTCTTGCTGCCATCCTTTACGAATGGTTGTGTATTGAGGGTGTTCTCTTTCAGGTATGATTGAGCAGCGCTCTCAGCTATCTTCTGGAGGATATTCTCAGGCTTGCCTGATGCAGCAGCCTTTTCCTTTGCGATAGCTACCTCACGGTCTATCACCTCCTGAGATACGCCGGATGCATCTACAGCCAGTGGGTTCATAGCCGCTACCTGCATTGCTACGTCCTTGCCTGCTACTGCGTTTGCATCGCTCTTCGCGTTGCTCAGAGATACCAGTACGCCGATCTTGTTGCCTGCATGGTTGTAGGCTACGATGTTTTCGCCTGCCAGTGTCTCATAGGCAGATACTGCGATCAGCTCACCGATAGCAGATACTTTCTCTTCTACCTTACCCTTGATGGTAGTGCCATCCATAGGGAGCGCCAGTACCTCGTCCAGCGTCTTGGCATCAGCCTCCAGTGCTGCCTTGGCGATAGCCTCAGCCAGGCCACGGAAGTCTTCGTTCTTTGCCACAAAGTCAGTCTCGCATGAAAGATATGATACGACACCGCGTGTGCCATCTGCTGTAGTGAGCGCTACGATGCAGCCTTCCAGAGAGTCACGGCCGGCACGCTTCTCGGCTACCTTAGCGCCTTTCTTGCGCAGGTAGTCTACGGCAGCTTGTACGTCGCCGTTTGATTCGGTCAGTGCCTTTTTGCAGTCCATGAGGCCAGCTCCTGTCAGGTTGCGCAGCTCATTTACGAGGCTCGCGGTGATAGTGATTGTTGACATTTTGATTATCCTTTTATTATTGGTTTTAAAAATTAGAGTCTTTTTCTTCCTGCGTTTTCATATTTCCTGTACTCCTTTAAAAAGACTTGCCAAGATGCTGGGCAACTTGGCAAGTAATATCAGGAGACGATTAAATCGATATTATCTTTTAGGTGCACCTGCGCCGCCCCTGTTGCCAGTGCCGCCGCCGATCCTGCTACGGCCCGATCCGCCGCCGCTACCAGACCTGCCACGACCACGGCCACCTTCCTTCTTGCCATCGCCGCCATCTTCCAGGCCGGCTACACGCTCGAAGTTGTCAGCGTTGCTGTCTTCTTCTTCAGCTTCGTCCTTGCCATCTGTAGCGCGCTCTGCGAGGCCCTCAGCGATAGCATCAGCTATGAAGTTGGTCAGGATGTAGATAGACTTAGATGCGTCATCATTGCCCGGGATAGCAAAATCTACCTTAGTAGGGTCAGAGTTTGTATCTACTATACCAAAGGTATTGATGTTCAGGCGCTGAGCTTCCTTCAGAGCGATGTGCTCATGAGTGATGTCTACCAGGAATACAGCCGAAGGGGCACGATTCATAGCAGCGATACCACCCAGTACGCGCTCCATCTTCTCTTTCTCACGGCTCAGTACGAGCTTTTCTTTCTTGGTTACGCTTTCCAGAGTACCATCAGCGAGCATTTTCTCGATGCTTTGCATCTTCTTTACGCTCTTGCGGATAGTAGGGAAGTTGGTCAGCATACCACCCAGCCACCTGTCAGTGACATAAGGCATATTCACACGTGTCGCAGCTTCTTTTACTACTTCCTTTGCTTGCTTCTTGGTAGCTACGAAGAGGATCTTCTTGCCGGCTTTAGCCATAGCCTTGACAGCAGCGGCAGCCTCGTCGAGCTTATCTATAGTACGATTCAGGTCTATGATGTGGATGCCTTTCTTCTCGGCGAAGATGTATGGGAGCATCTTTGGATTCCACTTCCTGCGGAGGTGACCGAAGTGAACACCTGCGTCGAGCAGTTCCTGATGAGATATTTTAGCCATTGTTTTATTTCGATTATAAGTTTTATTAAATCTGTCCCTCTTCGATTAACGCTTAGAGAATTGCTCCTGACGGCGTGCTTTGCGGAGGCCGGTCTTCTTACGCTCTACCTCACGTGCGTCACGACGCATGAATTTTTCTTTCTTCAGTGCCGGGCGTACCTCAGGGTTGTCATTCACGAGTGCGCGGGCGATACCCAGTACGATAGCTTCTGCCTGGCCCTTCACGCCACCGCCAAATACATTGACAGTCACGTCAAACTTGCCCCATGCATCAGCAGTCTTGAGAGGAGCCTCTACCTTCTGCTGGATGAAGTCCAGAGGGAAGTAGTCCTTATAGTCTTTACCGTTTACGGTGATGGTGCCGTTGCCGCTGCGCAGTACTACACGTGCTACGGCTGCCTTACGCCTGCCTACAGTTATTTTGTCCTTGCTCATGATTATAGATCTTTAGGTTTTTGGGCAGTGTGCGGGTGCGCAGCCTCTGCATACACAAATAGTTTCTTATACTGCTGACGTCCCAGGGAGTTCTTTGGCAGCATACCCTTTACAGCCAGCTCTATGAGCTCGTTAGGGTTTTTCTGGATGATCTCCTTTGGAGAGCGGTGGCGCTGGCCACCCGGGTGACCGGTGTAGTGGTCGCGGTCCCTTACATTCATCTTATTGCCGGTCAGCCTTACCTTGCCACTGTTGATCACGATCACGTAGTCACCGCAGTCAGCGTTTGGAGTGAAGGTTGCCTTATGCTTGCCCCTCAGTACAGAGGCGATCTTTGAGGCCATACGGCCGAGGGTCTTGCCCTCTGCATCTACTATATACCACTCGCGAGTCACGTCGCTGGCAGACAGAGATTTGGTTTTGTAACTTAATGCGTCCACTTGTTATTGTGTTTTTAGTCTTTTTCTAAAAGGACTGCAAAAGTACAGTTTCGCTGTGGATATTCCAAGGTATTCGCAACTAAAATTTTATAACACCTTTACAAGTGACTGAAAATCAGCATTTGGACGGATGTCTAAAAAAGTGTTGTGGAGTCCCCATAATGAAAACTTGGCACGGATTTAACACTGTATCAGTGTAAATACAAGTGCTATGAACTACTATATAGAAGACTACGAGTATGAGAAGCATGATCTGCTCGTAGAGGAGGGAGACAGGACCCAGCTGACCGGTACCTGGCTGGATATGCCGGAGCTCGTCTTCGGTGCGGATAATGAGGTAAAGGCCGGCTATGCGCTCTCGATCACAAACGGGGAGCAGACTATCATCACATTCTACAATGACCTATACCTGAAGGCCAAAGACGGCCACAAGATGAGTGCAGAGGAGATCATGATCTTTATGGTGCTGCTCATGAGTGAGACTACTATCGCTGCCTCAGATTACTTGGGCAAAAACTTTGAGAAAGGGGAATTTCCTGATCCGCCGGCGGTGGCCCCGGCAGACATCCTCTACTTTGTAGTAGGCCAGATGAATCGCCGCAACTAATCTATGATGATCCCCAGGCTATCAAGCAGGGCAGTGGCCTCAGGCAGGCTAAATCTGGCTCCGCGTACCTTGGTGCCGTGGATGTCTATCTGATAGTCCCGGGCCCCGCGCAGGTCAGCGCCTGTGAGGTCCGTACCGGAGAATCGTGCGCCCTCCAGATCGCAGCCCTTCAGCTCGGCTTCCTGCATATTGCATTCAGAGAAATCAACTTCTTTGACCACACACTGAGTAAACTTTGCCTTCTTGAGGTTCATCCCAAAGAAACTGCTGTAGCTGATATTAGTATCCGCACAGGATATGGTGAAGGCATGCCGCGCAAAGGGAATGCGGATGTCAAACCAGAGTATTCCGATCGCCTTGCAGCCGTTTAGCTTGATCTGAGAGAAGGTACTACCCTTGACCTGCACCATACTCAGGTCGCACTTGTCAAAAGTACACTCCTCAAAAGTACATGCATTAAAAATGGTCTTGGTAAAAGTGCAGGAGACAAAAGTACAGTTGGAAAAGGTCTTACCCGACAGGCGCTTCTCAGAATAGTCTACCTTCTCAAACGTAACATCCTGAAAATCCTCCCCATCAAACCCAGTCATTAAAAGGTCTTTTGTATTAATTCTGAGTTATTCCAAGCATTCTGAAAATTCTGATCAAGATGCTGATTCAGGTAATTACACCGCAAAGCTCTCCCCACACGCGCAGGTGCGTGTAGCATTAGGGTTTTTAAACTCAAAGCCCTTGCCATTCAGGCCATCTGAGTACTCCAGCGTAGTATTGCATACATAGAGGAAGGAACGGAGGTCAGTCACCAGCTTCACACCCTTATCTTCAAACACCTGGTCATCAGACTGGATCTTGTCATCAAAATCCATTTTGTATGACAGGCCTGAGCAGCCACCACCCAGCACACTCACACGCACAAAGTGCTCCGGAGTCATGTGCTCCTCCTGCATGATGGTTTTGATCTTGGCGCTGGCATTGTCTGATACGAAAAGCATACTGGTCTCGATTTATGGTTACAAAGTTACGGCAAATTTGTTGATTTGCACCTGCCCGCCGGTTTCAGCGGCGATAGTAGCTTATTAGACGGACAGACCGTCATTACATTTCAAAACCTCCTCTCCATGCACAAGATAGAGCACATAGGCATAGCCGTCAGGGATATAGTGAGCGCCAATGAGACCTACGCCCGGCTCCTCGGTACCCCGCACTACAAGACCGAAAGGGTAGAGAGCGAGGCGGTAGAGACCTCTTTCTTCCGCATAGGCGAGTCTAAGATCGAGCTGCTGCAGGCCACCGGCCCGGATAGCGCCATAGCCAGGTCCATAGAGAAGCGGGGAGAGGGTATCCATCACATCGCCTTTGCTGTAGAGGATATCGAGGCCGAGATCAAAAGGCTCAAGGACGAGGGCTTCACACCGATCAGCGCCGCGCCCAAGCAGGGTGCCGATGGTAAGCTGGTCTTTTTCTTTCACCCCAAAAGCGCGAATGGTGTGCTCATAGAGCTCTGCCAGGATATCCGCTAGTACATCATGCCAGACACCCCATCCCGATACAAGCATCTTTTCTTTGACCTGGACCACACACTGTGGGATTTTGAGGCCAACTCGCGCGCTACGCTCTCAGAGCTATTTGATGAGCTGGGGCTGCAGGCACGGGGCATCCCGTCATTTGAGGTGTTTCACGAGACCTACCTGCCTATCAACTCGCAGTACTGGGCCCGCTATCATCACAAGCTGCTGCCAAAAGAGGAGCTGCGCGTGGGCCGCTTTCTGGAGACGCTGCGCCGTTTCCGCGTAGATGATGTAGCGCTGGCGGAGCTACTGGCGGACCTCTACCTCTCCCGCTCGCCATACAAGACTGCCATTTTCCCCGATACACTGGAGGTGCTCACCTACCTCTCGCAGCGCTATAGCCTGCATATCATCACCAATGGCTTCTCAGAGGTGCAGGACATCAAGATCCGCGAGAGCAGGCTGGAGGTCTACTTCCGCCATGTCTTCATATCAGAGCGCGTAGGCCACCAGAAGCCGGAGCGGGAGATCTTCCTGCACGCCATGGAGGTCACAGGCGGCACGCCGGAGGACTCCCTCATGATAGGCGACAATATGGCCACCGATATCATGGGTGCCAAGGCCGCCGGCATGGACCAGGTCTTCTTCAATCCGCTGGGAAAAAAGACGCGCGACAAAGCCACCTACGAGATAGCCGCGCTCAGCGAGCTTAAAAATTTCCTGTGACCAAAGCCGCGCCGGCACAGCGTTTCAGGCGGGGGGCTATCCATTTATTTTTCAAATAATTAATGCCCGTTTGTGAAATTTCGCGGACTCTCCTATATTTGACCCCGGAGGAATGGCAGAGTGGTTGATTGCAACTGTCTTGAAAACAGTCGTAGGTGATGAGCCTACCCGGGGTTCGAATCCCTGTTCCTCCGCTCCCGCACTATAGCAGCACTGAAAGCCCCTAACCACGGGGCTTTCGCTTTTTTAGCCAGTGTAACCAAATTATTCATGCTATCGTAATACTGCTGACCATGCACATTGAAGACCTGTTATTGACCACGCTGGAGAGGCGCGGGCTACGAGCTAAATCACATTCTACACACCGATCAAAAATTACTATATTCTGCAAATGGCTGTCGGATAATAAAATATACCGGCTAGAGCGTATCACTAAAGAACATGCAGAGCTATTTCTAAACACAGTAGGACACAGTGCTACCACGCGCAACCACTACCGGACCTATCTGCGATCTTCATTCAATAACCTGATAGAAGCCAAACTAACGAAGTCCAATCCCTTTGATGGGATCAAAAAACGGCCCGAGGCACGACGGGCAAGAAAATTTTTTACAGCGAGGCAAATAGCTGAACTATCGGCGGTGATCGAAAAGGAAAATCCTTTACTATGGATGGGGTGTAAGATGCTTTACTATTGCTTCATACGCAATACGGAGCAATCTGAGCTACTGTTAGACGACGTCTACCCCTTAGACGCCTCTATCACCGTTCACGCCTCCTACAGCAAAAATAAACGCACACAGCCGGTAGTGATCCCCGACGCCTACCTACATGACGTGCAGCAATGGCACGACCGGCAATGTGCAGTCGGTGCAAAGTACTTTTTTACGGTAGACGGCAAAAAGGTCTCGCGCGGGGATTGGTTTACTAAGCAGCATGCCAAGATACTAAAGCGCCTGGGCTACGATACCGAACAATATAGCTTTTATAGCTGGAAGAACACCGGTGCGGTCAATTTCTACAGGGCACAAAAAGATATAAAAGCACTACAGCTACAGTTGCGCCATCACTCACTAGATCAGGTAGACGAATATTTACGCTCTATGGGTGTGATAGACAACCCGAACATACGAACGCACAGCATGCAGCCTCCCCCCCTACAGCGGGCCGCTTAATCTTTTAGGTGAAAGTAAGCCTTAACAGCATTGTAATCACTGTAGTCACATGGAGCAGTTTTATACATGCCTGGAACAATTACAACCTTATAATAGTCAAGTTGCGGTGCTGACATAAAATGAAGATCACTTAAGTAAACTTCAATATCCACATAACCGGGCGCATAGGTGTATGTCCAATCAAAGCTAATATTGGCCGGATTAGTATAGCTATATGGAATAGCCCTCCAGCCACCATTTTGCAAAGTGTTTATCATTGATCTATACACAAGCACAGTACCGGAAGAATAACAACTAGAATCTACATCTGAAGTTTGCAGCCTGTAGTAGACATGTGCCCCGGCCTGCCCACTGGTCCCATATTGCACCCAATCAGATGCAGTAACAGTAATATTCTTGACCTTTGCACCCATTCCTGCAGGTCCTTGCGGCCCCGTTTTGGTGCATGAAGCCATAGAAAGAAGTGACAGAAATAGCAGAGCAGTTAAGATGTTCTTCATTTGATAGATGTTTCCTGCAAAGTTATTCGTTTCCCTCACTCTGTGTATACCTAGAAAAGGGTATAAAAAAGCCCCGACCGTAGGTCTAGGGCTCTCACATAAAACAAGTCACAGTAGATAGACAGGATCACAGCAGCTTTCGTTTCTTGCGCCTGGCTACCGGTCGGGAGTTGCGACGAATCTTATTGAGTTTCGCACGCTCTTTCTTCTCTTTGGGCCTGAGCTTCTTTAGCTCCCTGCGCTCTTTGGCCTCTCGGGCCTTGAGTTTGTCCAGTTCCTTTTGTATGGCAGCTATAGATTTTCCGGTAGCCGACTTGGTGGCCGCTTTTTTCTTCGCCGGTGCTTTCTTGCGCTTGCTAAAGGACAGCGCAAGTTGTCCGCTTTTCTTCTTTGTAGGCATGATATATAGTTTTTGAGTGATAGAATGATAGTCTATGCCGCTACAGGTGCATACGGTGTCATGGCAAAGGCCGCGTCTATATCTTCGTCTCCGATGTAATCCCAGACACCAGCCCCGTTTTCTACTTCGTAGTGGGCACGGATCAGCAGTTTCAGCGTATTGTAGTCCAGGGCGGGCACTGTAGATGCAGAGAGGCCCGTATAGGCGCAAACGCTATTGATATAAGCCTGCGTGTCGTTTCCGTCCGTAGGTGGTGCATAGTGGCTTATATAGCGTTGTATAGAGCCGTAGGCTTTGATAAGGTTAGACAGGTTTGTGATATTGGCGCGAATGCCATAGGCCAGCGTCACAAAGCGCAGGAAGCCGTAATAGGTTTTCTGCGCGGGATCGAGGCCGCGCCATTTGTCACCGCTATCGCGGAGATTGCCAGGGTTGTTGTTTTGAATCCCCAGCGGGAGGCTAGTTTGTCCTCTATAGTCTTTGTCGGTATACATATCTGATGTAGGGTTTGATGTGTCGGGTAGCGTATCGTCTGTAGTGTCGTGAATAATCTGTTTTTGGCTTACGTACCATCTATACAGGTAGTAGCCTGCGATGCCGAGGCCGATCAGGACCAGCGTGACTATTGTGAGTATGATCCAAGTTCTTTTTGTCATAGCAGAGGTGTATCTATTTGTACCGGGCCGGTCTGACCGGATATATTGCCCCACTGATCTTTATCCAAAACATTAAATTGATAGATCGTACTGCTATGCGATGCCAGGTAAACATTATAGCCTATTACCGATGGAGTTTTAGGCTCAATGTTTATGTCCTTAGGCGTGTCGAATGGGTTGGATGCAGAGGGATAAAATCCTACACCGAGAAGGTAGCCGTTGTAATTGTATTTGGCGGAATGACCAGCCGGATTGACTGATATAGGTGTAAGATTATCTATGAAAGTTTTAAACGTCGGGTAGTCCGTAATGACAGTCCGCAGATCAATGTAAGGTGAGTTTGTAGAGGGGGGCTGTGTGGGCTGTTGTGTAGGTGCTGACGTAGTTGTAGGTGTCTGTGTAGGCGTAGGTGCAGGTGACGTCGTGGTAGTAGCAGGCGGCGTAGCTATAGCCGTCTGTGATGTACCTAACTGAGCGGACAGACTGGCAGGTAGCTTAGATGTAACCTTTGCTACAATGGGCGCGATCTTGCTTCGATATGAATAAAGGATCATTGCGCCTCCCAGCACGATCACGATCGAAGCCGCTATGATGATTATATTGTCGTCTTTATTCTCCATTACTTTAGCTCAGGCAAACCGTTTACGGCTGTAAATGATTGCAGGTAAGGCGCGTTGTTCTTTAGTTTGAAACTGGAGTACTTTTGCTGCACGTTACCGTAATTGATTTCATAACCCAGCACGGCAGGCGCTTTAGGGTACACGTCCGCTATCATTGGTTGCTGCAATGTCCCGTCCGCATTGACTGACCAGCCTATTACAGTCAGATAGTAACCGTTGTACCTATACTCATATTTGGGAGCATTGGCAGAGGGGTCAGATTTTTTCACCGGTGTGAGCGTCTTTATAAAATCCTGTAGCGCATTCCTGTCCGGCAATACGGTAGCGAGATCAATAAAAACAGGATTGGCCGCTGTAGTGGGGGTATGGGCCGGAGCGATCTGCGCTATCAGGCTGGCAGGCAGCTTAGATGTAACATTAGCTATTG
Source organism: uncultured Chitinophagaceae bacterium (assembly GCA_964537475.1). Classification (GTDB taxonomy): domain Bacteria; phylum Bacteroidota; class Bacteroidia; order Chitinophagales; family LD1; genus UBA1941. The sequence continues at coordinate 274,375 of CAZIBY010000007.1, forward strand.
CCGGTGCAATCTTGCTGCGGTATGAATAAAGGATCATAGCACCTCCCAGCACTATCACGACCGAAGCCGCTACAATGATCCAATTGTCGTTTTTACTTTCCATTGCCCAGCTCTGCGTTTATCATACTGACCAGCGCGGCCCGATCTGCATCTGTATAGCCACCGCCAATAAAGGCCACATACTCCGCTACATTGATAGCCCTGTGATGTCTGAGATAGCGAAGCATCTGCCGTAGTGTGTGCATCCTGACCCGTGCATAGATGCGCGGATAGCGCGCCTTGAATGCAAGTAAACGCTGCTCATCGCTGGGCAGCGTTTTAGTGATAAGGGACACAACAGCGTCACCCAGGGAGAGGCCCGCCGTGACAGGATCGAGTGCCATGCAGTTTTACTTCTTTGGCTTGACTATGACCCGTGCGCTATCTACTACATCTGTCACTATCTTCCCTTTGCAGTGCAGGCACATGTAGTAGGTGCTATCCGTGCTACTTGGGGCACTATAGGTAATGTTGCAATCTTGCTGCGCTGCATGAAATAGACCGCACCCTGACAGACAGGCACCGAGGCCGATCAGCAGTAGGATCACAGACACAGGGTTATTGCCGTCGAGGCTTTTCTTTACCTCACTCAGCAGGTCAGTCAGCGCCAGCAGACCGGTGGCTATCAGTGATATTTTTACTTTATTCCAGTCTACTTGACCTGTGGCGAGCTGCGTAGATACTCCTACGATCACAGGTATAAAAAGGCCGATCAGTGTAGACAGCCAGGCGCGGAAAATGTTTGAGAGTTTCATGTGTGACTTTATGTTTGGTTAAAAAAATCTTTCTGAGAGCCATTTGAGGCCCTTATTCACTATAAAGCCTACGACAGTACCGACTATAGCACCTGCTATCATAGTAGGCAGTGTAGCCGCAAAATTGGTGGCCTGCGTAGCTAGTGAACCGACAGTCCCGAGACCTACCGGTACAATGTTGTTTGCTACCTGAGTAGCTATACTATCTTGCATTGATTACTGTATGGTATACTTGAATGTGATATTGCAGTTGTAAGTACCTACAGCACCTACCGAGAATTTGCATTTAGCGGTATTGTAGGATGTATCGCCACTGACTTTGGCAGATGTATACTGATCTACACTACCTAACACCATTGAGCCTGTTAGCTGACTGCCTCGCGACAGTGTGGAAGCAACGGGCAAAGCCACATTGAACTGATGTACTCCAGTAGTGGATATACCTAACGTACACGAGACAGATACATCTATCACATTGCCCATCCTGATATAGATAGCCGTGTCCATAAATACCGTCATACTATCACCGGCTGCAATGTTGTCAGACAAATAAATTACTCCGCTCTCACCGCTTGCATTTTCCCAATTAGCGGCCCCGTTCCTGTAGACAAGATTCTGACCATTTACACCACTTTGATTAGTTTGTATATAACCGCCTCCCATCTGCATTCCATAGTCAGTTAGGTTGTATACTGAATGAGGCGTTGTGAAGCCCAATGCTCCCGTGGATTGCCCTGTACCATCAAGGCCATTAAACAGACTAAAAGAATAACCGCCGCCAAAGCTGCCTACACTAAATAGAGACATACCTAAGGCAGAGGTATCATTCTGATATAGTATACGGGCCACCGTACAACCGAATTTATTTGCGGTGTCTTGTACTGCAAACCCTATTATTTTACTTGATAAACTATCATCACCATTTTTTCCTAAAGTCCCCCAAGTGATAATAAAACCTGACGTATCAGTAACACTTCCTCTTGAATATAGAGAGGTGTCTATACCTCCAAACTGAAACCATAAATAGCTTCCTTCGGTTATATATACTTGCCGACCTGTGTCTATGGTGCCATTGGCATTATATATATTGCTGTTTGCTCCCGTAGGGCCTGTTATACCAGTAGCACCGGTAGCACCTGCACCGGTCGGCCCTACTGATCCAGTCGGCCCCGTGACACCGGTAGCGCCTGTCGGGCCTACGGTAGCACCTGCGCACTGTGTACAGATATAGCCCAAATAGCGATTTAGAAGCGTTCTACCACTGTCCAGTGTCGGGGCAAGGTAAACTACGTTGCTATCCACGTATTGCGCTATAATCACACTAGAGGGGCCCGTACCGTATTGTATTTGCAGATAGGTAGCGGTTTTTACTACTTGAAGATTGCTCTTAGGTGTTGTACTGCTTGCGCCGGTATGTGGATTGACCAGCTCCAGGGTCGCGCAAAGATCATTGATGCGGTAGGGCACGTTGCTTTGACCGTATAATGAAAACGCCATGCACAGCACAACGAACGACGTATATACTCTTTTTTTCATGTGTTTATCCTTTGCGATTTTTGTAGATATAAACGACCACTATAGCACCCAGCGCGAACAGGGACACACCGAGTACGATGCGCATGTGACTGCGAATGCTATCAGTGAGCGTACGTATATCGCTAGAGAGGCTATTGTCTACCATTGTAACATTGCCGTTGCCAGTATTGGCGCTGCCGGTCTGTGTACCCGCTTGCGGCTGATTGGCCTGCTGTATCGCAGACGAACCCAAGCCAAGGCCATTAGCAGCCTGTGAAGTACTTGTAGATAAAGCGACAGGCGGCGCATCGTGTCCTGCCATCAGGTAGACGGTATTGAGGTTATTGGTGTCGGGCCGGAGTGAAACGCTTTGGAATCCGTCAGCATAAACGACTACTGTAGCTACCGTATAGCCGTCTATCGTATCAGGCACATCTACAGTACCTGTAGCGTTGGTCAGATAGGCATATCCATTACCGGCGCTAATCATTATCATATTACCGTACTGATCGTAGGGTATTGCTAAAGCCGTTGTGATGGGCTGATAATTGGCTTTGTTTATTACTGCTATTGTCATTGTCAGGCTTTTTAAATTTTACCAGGTACTCCAATCCAGTGAGGGATCGTAGTACGGGCTATACGGATCATAAAACACGCTACCAGGATCACTTACCTCCTGCGGGTCTTCCTCGCCTGGGTTTTGAGCCCACTGCTGGTTATATTCATCAGCGGTCGGGTCATACTGTGGGTTGTAGTATGGACTGTAGGGATCGTAATACTCGCTATTCGGGTTACTAACTTCTAATGGGTCTTCTTCAGGGTAATAACCATTGCCATTCCCGCTGCCCCATCCTTGCCCCCCTGTACTATCCAAACTTTCATCGTAGTATGCACTATCAGGATTATAGTAAGGACTATTTGGATTGCTTACCTCCTCGGGGTCGGTGTATGGATTCCAGCCGCTACCGCCGCTGCTACTGCCTGACCACTGATTGCCACTACTTCCACTGTTACCGCCGCCAAAAGATGTACTGCCGCCGCCGCCACCGCTTGCCTGACCAATGCCGCCGCCTACAGTAGTTTGTGTTTTAGGCTTGCCGCTATTACCGGAGCTACTGCCGCCACCAAAAATGCTACCAATGCCGCTGAATAGCTGGCCTAACAGACCTAGCGCGCTACTGGCTGTACTTGCCTGACTATTACTGCCTGTTCCGGTAGTCGTCGTGCCATTTGTGCCAGTAGTGGAAGTGGATGCATTTTTATTCAAAGCGGCAGTGATACCGCCTTTGCTATAAAAATACATAGCGAGGCCCGCTAGTAGTATAACTACTGCTGATACCGCTACGATGATCCACGTCTGTTTTTTTTCGTCCTGAGCCATTAGCTTTTACTTTGAGATGCTCTTAAATACGGCCCAGGCTACGATGATCGTAACACCTGTCAAGGCCAGCCCTACACACAGCTCCACGAGCGACATAGTATCTATTTTGACAGGTGAAATACTGATGTTCACGTTACCGGCTAAAAGTCCCGATGTGTCCATATTGAGTGTCTTTTATTGCTATTAAAAAATCAGATCAGTCACAGAATATTTAACCTGTGACCGTCACCGTACCATATCCAAATTGCTGTTGTAAATCCTGCAATACAGCAAGAGAAAGCGATAGTGAGCGCACATTGCCTGCCAGGTCCGTAAAGGTCAGGCCGTCACCATTGTCTGTGCCGATCTTATCACCGTTAGCGTCTATCACATCACCATTAGCGGCCACTGTGAGTTGGTCGGTATAAGCGTCCTGCAATGTCGTTGTAGCCTGCGTTCCCGCCTGTGTGGTGGCTTTAGCTTTACGGCTGATGTACAGATATACACCTACTCCTATTGCTATCAGTAGCAACACTACAGCTGCTATAAATCCTGTTGCATTTTTCATTGTGAGAGTGCGTTTTTAAGTGACTGTATAAGGCTCGTGCGCATGGTACTGAAATCATAGTTCAGCGAGTTGAGGGACTGTATATCCGTGATCAAATCCTGATCGGGCCGGTCTTGCTTATACTGTATGTATACACCTACCTGCACGCGGCTTGTTGCCGCACTGAGATCATAGAAAGGTTGTGTGTTTGACCAAAAGGAGGTCCACAAAAAGCCGCTCATGACGGATTCCAGATCGCTGGTGATCTGAGCTATCTGCCTGCGTTCATCGTCCGTATAAGGTGCGCTGGTGTCGGGATTGGGTATATCTGCCAGCACCTTGCGTACACCTTGCGACTGACCTTTACCCAGCACGACAAAGTATAGCACGACAAATAGGACTATCAGCAGGACAACGCCGCCGATAATAATCCAAACCTTATATTGATCCCAAAATTTTTTCATTATGCTGTAGCTAAAAAGTAACCCGCAGATACCTCAGTAAATGGATAAGCGTATTGTTTTGCCTTCTGTGAAAACTGGACAATGTCGCTTTTGAAGAGTATTACATAGCCTTGCAGGTGCACCGGATCAAGATTCATTCCCTTGTACCATTGCAGGACGCTGTCCATACCGGGCATTCCGGCTGGAGGGCTGTGCATATCGTAGCCGAGCTCCCATGCGAATGTGCCATATACACTACCCCATTCTTCTGTGTTTAGTTCGCGCCACTTTGGAATATCAGAAGTAGCGGACACACCAAACTGCTGTAGCGCCGTCCCGCTCAGGGTGCCGGATGCCAGCACGTCATAGGTTGCCTTACTGTAGTATGGCGGACGACCTTGCGACGGATCAGCACCAGCAGCAGCCGGTGTGCCTGTACTAGCACTACCTTTGTAGATAATGAAATAGTACATGAGACCCAGCACCAGGACAACACTTACTACAGCAATGATTATTTTCTTTGTCATGATCCTTGCTTAAAAATGAATCTGAGAGGCATTAACGTGCGACACCAATACAGGCGCACCGACCGCACCGGACATAATAGTAGCACCGGACATTGCACCGTTGCCTGCCATTGTGCCAGCGCTAATAGTGGATGTTGTAGTATTAGCGGCTGCGGAAGATGTGCCCACACTTGAATTGGTAGTATTTGCCGTCTGCATAGCCTGGGTTGATTGCGCTGTAGCGCTAGTGCCAGTACTATTCGTAGTGCCGCTAGATGCCTGTGAGGTATCCGACGCTTGCGTCGAGTTTTTTTTTGCATAATAGTAGTACCATACCCCCGCGGCAACTGCAACCACAATAACGATTCCTATGATCCACTTCATATTATGATGATTTTTTAGGTGAACGAAAAGCCACAAACATCAGCCCGCCAGCTACCAGAAGCACTATCGCGCCTACTGCTACCCATATCATCGTACTAGAGCTGCTTTGCGCTGCCGGTGCTACTACCGTAGTAGTTCCGGTGCTCGGCGTAGTGCCATTAGCCGCATTGATTACATTAGAGGTGCCATTAAGCACATTGCCAAGGCCACCGGTGATAGAGCTGATCCAATCAGTACCGCTTGGGCCTGTGGTGCCGCTCATGTCTGTATAGCCGTCTGAGGTTGTTGCGTTTGCTGCCATTTGATTTTTATTTAAAAAGCCGAGACCGATTGACCGGCTCGGCTTTTGTGGTTATGCGTGTGAGGAGGTATCGAGGGTTTAGTTCGCCTTCGGCAGGAAGTTCACTACCGGATATTCGCTGATCTGTAGCACTATCACGAGAGTTGTGCCAGCCTTGACAGTAGCCAGGAAGTCACAATCTTCTGTGATCTGGTGTATCTTAGGCCATATCAGCTGCGTACGCTGCTGGAGATTGGCATCCACACGAGTAGCAATGTCCTTTATCAGCGTGTCGGTCTGCTGGAGGCCGTCTACTGTAGAGAAGTAGAACTTCTTATCGTACTGATCTACGTTCGCGTCTGCACTCACCTTGAGGCCGTATGCAGCTACGATGGCCTTTGAGAGCTTGAGTTTATCACGCAGCGCATCTATGCCGGCTGGAAGGTCACAGGTGATGTCAGCTATCACGGCGTTGTCACCGTCCAGCAGCTGATTTGTGATAACTGCGGCAGCACCGGAGAAGCGTGCATAGGCGCGGTCCATGTGAGACGCTTTGAAGAGCGAGAAAACGCGATCAGCACCGGTGTTGTTGTACATCTGTATGGTGATGGTGTCCGGCATAGCTTGCGCACGGAGACCGGCACGGCCTGCGTTCCTTTGCTGTGTCTTAGCGTCTACCTGCGCTGTCTTAGCGAGGTTCACGTGTGTCTTTGAGAGATCGGTGAGATTTGCCATTTTATGTTATGGTTGTTTTTGAAAATGTGTGTCCTTCTGCCGCTTAATACTTCGCGCCTGTGACAGGGTTGGTAGTGACAGAAGCCGGATCAATAGCCGCTCCGGTTTGCGGGTTGTACTTCACATCGGTTTTAGCGACGCTGGCCGCACCAGGCCAAAAGAAGTAAGCGATTGCACCCGCTGCCAGCAGGGTTATCAGTGCTACATAGTACCATTTCATACAGATAGTTGTTTAGCCTTTATCGGTAGTTGTAGTCGTAGTCGATGTAGAACCAGTTGGGGCCGTGTCTGTACCCGTGCTATTATCTGCCGGTTTAGTATTTGGCGTCATCAGCCAGTGCAGGCCGAAAAATATCAAACCCACTACCAACAGTCCTACCGCTACACTGAGCGCCGTTCCCCATGAAAAATCTTTGAACATGACTTTGATCTATTTTCCCTTTGATTTCGATTACAAAATTACAGCAGCTCACAGGGGGTGCGACCGCAACGGGCCGCAGGTGGCCGCAATGGTCGCAAGTTGGCCGCAATGGGTGTGCAGTTTGCATAAAAAAGCCCCGCATATAGCGAGGCCAAACCGATCTGTCAATACGCCGAAGGGTTTAATATTATCTCTCTCCCCAATGCAAGCGCAGCTTTTCTATTGTAGCGGGAGGCATAATAGCGTTAGTGGCCGGTATCAATGCGCGGAGATCGTCCGGTAACACTTTGATCCAACGTTTGAAAGCCTTGCGCCCGACACCATAGTAGTCCCGTAGCTCCTTGCAACTCATAGCCCTTACCTCGGTCATTGACTTAGTTTAATGCTTTGATTTCAGAATCAGATGTAGCCCTGTATAACTGTTTCAGACGTGGTTTAATGTTCAGCACATTGTCACTTGCTACGCCTCCAGGCCGTATTTTCTCCAGCAGATCACGGGTTTTAAATTCCGTGGGAACCCAATAGCCTAGCTGTGGATTGTACACGAGAATAACGCCCTCCAGGTCTGCCGTTCTCCCCGGCTTTTGCTGTAATACACGAATGCACTCGGCTGGTATCTCACAGCTATCGCAGAAGTCTTGCCATTGCTTGTTGCAATAGTCCAAAATGATCTCCGGCTTCTGTAACAGGCCAAAAATCATTTCTACGGCATTGTCCGGTATCTGATTGGATATACGCGATGGCAGGAACGTCTTAAACAGTTTGAGCGCAGCCTTTAAGCCCAGGCGCAGGTTTGCCTCCATATCCTCCATTTGCTTTTGATAGCTTGCTACGAGCTTCGTAGCAGCCTGCAAGGCCTTTTCCTGCTCTGGCGTACGAACGGACAGCGTTTGTAGCTCCTGTGCCATCATATGCGCTTCTACGGCCTGTTCTTTCGTGATCTCCTTTCCGAATAGTGACATTAATTTTTATTTTGAGGTAAGACTTTGATAAATCCTTTTTGGCTCAGTGGACTCATAGGGTGCATGCTGATAAAAGCATAACTATAGTCCGGTGTCTCTGCCCGTTGAATCCAATCATATGCGGCACCGATATCCGCAGAGCGGGGTATTTTCTCAGACGAACGATTGAACGATGTAAAGCCAGTTTTGAAAAGGGCCACATAGTCGCACATCTGATAGATATAAGGCGAAGGATCATTCAGGCTCCAATAGGTCAGGTAGATGTCATTACAGTTATGCCGGACGGCTCCAGTAGCCTTGATAAATTCACCGCCTGGGTTTGCCCCTACCTGTGATTTACTGTCGTCTAGTATGATAACTGAATTATAGACGCGTTCGCTCAGGTCTGCCAGTATATCATAGATCGTTTTGTCGGGACGTAGCGTGTTCACCATGAGCACTGCGCCGGGCTTTATATTGCTCATGTCTATGCACTCACTGTCTATGGTAGCAAACTTGGCTAGGCCACGATCTTTAGGGCTGTAGCTGACAATAAAGACAGTCAGGCCAGCTTTTTTGCATAGCCTCAACGCTTCCGTGGTTTTACCACAACGCTTAGTCCCAATAAAGAGCCATATCTCAGATTCGCGTAGCTTGTCCTCAAAAGTCTGTATGCGTTGGTTCATTACTTCGCGTCAGTTGTTTCGTCTTTCACTACTTGCATGGTCGGGGCGGGCTCCGGTGTGTATGCCGCCGCCAGCTCTGCCGCCTCCCGTGCTGCGGTAGCGTTCTTATCCTTGCGCATACGCCATGCACGCTGACCGTTGTTCACCATGATTTCTGTGAGCATGACACCTAGGAGCCATTCCGGTTCTACCTTGATGTTGTGCTTTTGAGCTACCGGCTTAGTCAGGCGTGTGAGGTCTTTTATAGTTGCATCGTCAAACTTGAAAAGCTTTCGCTCCTCTACATCGGCCATAGCCACAAAGCCGAATATTGCCGCCTGTATGATGTTGAAAAATTCGACGATATTGCGAGAGGCATCCGACCAATCCACCTCATTTTCTTCAGTGACCTTCACAACCCTTTTAGTTGGATCAATAAACGGCTGGTCGTCGTCTATAGTGGTTTCTGGCTCCGGGGCTTTTGTCGTTTCTGCGGGACCGTCCTTTACCACCGGTGGGCCGTCCATCGAAAAGCCGGTAGTTACTTTCGGCTTCTGCATGAGAGCGGCGGCAGGATCATTGCCAAAATTCCTGTCTATCCAGTCGTCAAATTCCTTATCAGGATCAGTTAGCATGCTTAGTCTTTAAAAGTGTTCACGAATCCTTCTACCGCCTTTTCTTTGGACAGCAGGTCGGTATTACCAAACTTGGCACGTACGCGGGATTTACCATAGTTGTGTATGGCAGTTTCCAGCACACCTATACGGCCAAGCTCTTTCACGTCGCTGGTGAGGTCGGCAGTATTAGCAGCCTGGCCTATCTGCGCTGTCAGATCGTCAATACTTGCCTGTTTTTCCCTTATGCTTACCTGTAGCTCTGCATTGGCTTTCTTAGATATAGCCAGTTCTTCATGAACCTCACCCGCAAGGTGATCTAGCTCTGAATAGGCATCCTTGGAGGCTTGCAATTCAGCTTGCAAATCAGCAAGCTTTCCTTGCAAAGCCTCTATTTCAGGGGCATTGGCAGGCTTGCTACTGTAGCTTTCCAGCAGGCTTGCAAACATGGCTACCTGTGTCTTTTCTTCTGACTTGCAGAGAGCGTCGAAATCATCTCGCAGCTTGTCATCAAGCTTTATGGATAGTGGTTTCATGCTTATGCTTTATATTTTTTATTTTAAAGTTTAGGTTAGCATGCCTTGCATGCTTTCGCAGGCATGCAAGGCAGGAACGCCCTATTTACGGGGGCTTGCTTGGCTTGCTTTAGTCTTTTTGGCTGGTTTAGGCAAGATAGTCCGCAAGGTGGCTTCTATATCGTCAAGCCGCTTGCTTGTCAGCTCTGCATGCTTATCAGTGCGACGGTTCACACTGGTGAATAAATCCCATAGGTCTTTATGGTCATTAGCAACGTTTTTTATACGGTCATACATGTCATATTTGCGACGCCAACGACCGCGACGCAATGCGCGAAAGATAGCGCGACCAGCAAAAAAGAGGACAGTAGCAAGCATGAGCAGGATTGCCAGTGTGTAGGCTATAAACTGTAATTGCTCCAGGCTGTAGTAGTCGTTGAAATTTATCATTGTGTTAGGATTTACAGTGACTTGTTTTTTGGGAATGCCTTTTTGAGTGCAGCTCTCAGGAATGCACGGAAACCACTATCCATCGTATAGCTACCGATATTGGTGTGTGTGTTATTGAGAAATCCCTTTTGCTCTTCGGGGAGGCGGTCAAGTGACCAAAGTTTACGACCTAGTGCGCTCATGCTTTTGCTTGCTTTCTGCAAAGGTTAGCAGCATGTAAAAGGCATGCAATAGCAAGCAAGTTTATAACAGACAGCGTTGCGCAATTCTGTACAATCTTGTCTGTGAAACTTACTTTGCGATTGAGATAACTAACCTACCTGTATCGCTATACATCATAATTTCAGGTAACATAGCTACGTCACATTGCCCATGTTTCCAGTGCTTATCATTGCACAGATACACACCCTTTTTATTCAGGATAGGATGTTTAAAAACAAGTGTAAGATTTTCAATGTAGCGGCGGCGTCCACAGCGGGAGCAATACTCTCTTTGTCCGTTTTGTGACATTGTTTTTTTTTTCGGGGTTTTGTCGGATTTATGACAATTAGATATGCGGGCCTATTTGTACGACAATACGGTGACGTAACTGATCGGGGCAAGGTTTTATATTGAGTAGCACCATGATCGCAGATATTTCGCCGCGTGTGGGAGTAATGGAAAAATTTGGTTTGCTTTTATACCGCTCATAGCGGTTATATAGCCGGAGATACAGCGCATGTAGCGCTGTGCCTGCCATGATAACAGTATATTTATACGTGGCCGTGGCCTGGGAAGACAGCGGCCTATATTCTTTCATGTCCTCACTGTGCAGTTTTAGTAACTTTAAAAACTGTTCAGTTTCGAGATTTGATAGCGTTAATTTCATTGGTTCATTTTTTCACGGATCACTGCCAGCCTGTCCGCTTCGCTGCCAGTCAAATTGTTTATTACGATCATTCCGTGAACGATCTTTAGTAACACTGACTGTACAGCCTCCGGTCTGTTGTCATAGATCACGATAGTAGTTAGCCGGTTGTATGTCTCTAGCAACTTCGTCAGCAGGGCCAGTACTTCAGATTTTTCAAAGCGGTTCTGTTTAGCGTACTCACGTATCACTGTATCTCCGCGCCATGTCCATTTATCCAGTACGCCGCCACCATTGGGAGCGACTGAGCGGGTTTTGAAGTGGCCTAGCATAGTGTATGCGGCGCGTGGTTTGCCAGTAGCAGTGATGGCGGGGTGAGTAGGGGCAGAAGTTGTCATTTATCGTTGGTTTTTTTCAAAAAATCGCGATTCGCTTTCTAAGAAAGTTCTAAGAAGTTCTTAGAATCTGAGTAGACTGAGAAACTGAGTAACTGAGTAACTAGCGGGGATTCTATCCCCGTAATTCCACTGAGTGAAATCAAATTTTGTCCTTTAGGCAAGGGGCGAAGATTTTGCGCCCGCCTGCGCTGTAGGGCGCGGGAGGCTGGGTGAATGAAAGGTTATAAGGTCAGGCATCACTAGGAGTGGCTTAGAGCGTGTGCCGCCTCTCACTGGAGGTATTACATCACCTAACATTGTTTCGCGGCTCCTACGCGTCGTGTGGCCCTCCAGCTCATAAGTACGATGCACGTAGGTTATCAGTCCTTCGCTTTGCAGTTTGCGCTTTTTATAGGCCATTGATCCCAGGCCGTGATAATTGAACATGTCGTTATAGTAGTGCGTATCTACCATAAGGTCAGCCCGGACCGTGTTTAAAACATACTGCTGGTTTTCGTCATACCCTCTGCCCTCTGCTATGAAACAATTCAACTGTGCTTGTAATACGGCTGCGGCGTTGGTTTTGCCGCCCGTCACCTCTGACAGTTCATTTTTCAGGTTAGGAGTGTATTTTATTCGTGTGTAGTATGCTTTATATTGAGCGTCTACAGGTGCGCGCATAGCTAGTGCTTCTAGTACGTCTACCAGATCGCGGCCCGTATCGCGTATGTAAGTGAATCCTGCATGTTTCAGATCGAAGTGAGCGCGTATAGTACCCCAATCTGCAAAGTAGAATGCGCCCCCTTTGCAATCGTCTTTTAGGTATATCAATTTTTCGTCCTGTAGGAGCTGTAGCCGTCTGCGCAATGTCTTGGCAGATACGCGGCAGAAGTCAGCAGCGGTAGCTACTTCGCTACGTAGGATCAATCCCTGATCCTTATAGTAGGCTTTGAGCATTAGCAGCGACGCTACAGCCTTGCGCACCGGCTTATCCGGTGCCACGACCAGCGGTAGACCCTTTGGTATCTGTATTTTGATCGTGTTGCTCACTACTCTGAATCTGCCGCGCTATCACCTTTAATCAGACTCTTAATAGTTTCTACGCCTTGTTGCTCCAGGCCAAGTGCATCACGATACTTGTCCATGTCTATAATGCCCTCTATAGAGTTGCGCACAATACTGACCAAGACTTCAGGCCTGAGGGCATCCACCTCATAGGATATATTCCCATTCTTCTTGATATACTCAGCAGCGCGTGGGTCTGTAATTTTGGCTGGGTTTGGTGGTGGACTATATTGCTTTATCTGCTCACGTGTCAGGCCGATATGCTTCACCTCAAACATTTTGTTCTCCATGATCCACATTCTGATTTGTGCAGCTACGTACATATCCCGCGCCTTGTTCATATCACCTATATTGTGCAGTCTCTCATACTTGTCGTAGTCAAAGCCGTAGTCATCATTATAGGCTAAATCGTGATCGCTATAGTCGCTTTCATCCCACCATTTATCTATCACATCTTGCACATCACTGTTCTGCATATCTGTGCCATTCGCAAACAGAATCATAAGGCGCTGGCAAATGTCTCTAACCATATCCAAGCCGCTAGGGTCATGATCGCCCAAATACAGTATCACTATTTTCTTTCCATCCTGTATTTTGTTTGCGAAGCGCTTGTAAGCTTCATACATGGCGCTGCTGGAGCTATAACCTTTGTTTACTACTAGCTGAACATGATATTCAGATGTGACCCTCCGTAGTATGCCGCTAATGGCATCCTTCTCAGTCCATACCTCTATGCACGTGTCCTGACCTATTTGGCGGTCTATGCGGTATTGCTCCCATGTATCTGCGAGAGCTTCATCTACACCGCTCACAAAGTATGGCAGAAAAGGTACTCGTCCACGATCCTCTATAGCATTCCAATCTATTACGCCACCATATCTGCAATCGTCCAGTATGGATGATAGTTTTTTATAGATAGTATCATGGTTACGTATCACGTTCTTAGTGACCAGCTGATAGTATAGCTGTCTTAGTGTAAGTCGGTAGCCTTGCCTTGCATATTCCGTTACTATCTTGCTGATATTTTCGATCAGTACAGCCTTATCCGCTGTCCACTTGGTCGTCATACCTGTAGATGGATCTTTTAGCGTCAATGCAATTACTCCAGTGAGGTTGCGATCTTCAAATTTTTCTTTCATGCGTTAATCTTAGTAGTGATTGCCTGAACAGGTAGTTTGCTTCACCTGTTTAAAAAAGAAAGGTTTGCCGTCTGAAAATTTGCGGCGCTTATACCCTAGAGCTACCAGCTCTCTCACGGTAAGGGTAGACTTCTCCCATTGGTCGTGAAAGTTGTATCCGCAAGTACAATCCTCGTGATACTTTAATGTCTTAGTGGTGATGATACGGGCCATTAGTAACGTACTTTAAAACCTTTGATGGAATCGCCTTGCAGGTCATAGTGACGAAATTGCACCTCATGCAACACCTTGCTCTGTTTTCTTTGGAGAGAGAATGCTAACGCCTCTCTATATTTCAATGGAGTAGCCAAGCTCCTAAAGGGAGTTGCGAGTGCTACCCACTTCCCATCGAAGTGAACAGCGGATAACACTCGCCCCTTGCATACCACATAGTAGCGCATCTTATTTTGCATCTTGTAAAAGCTGTATTAGTTTTTCACTTAGAGCTATGTAGTAGGTATCGAAGATTTCTTTCGCCCTCGCTTCCCACGCTTCCCACGCTTCCCACGCTGCCCACGCTGCCCTCGCTTCCCACGCTTCCCACGCTTCCCACGCTGCCCACGCTGCCCTCGCTGCCCACGCTTCCCACGCTTCCCACGCTTCCCACGCTGCCCACGCTGCCCTCGCTGCCCAC
>CAZIBY010000007.1:288745-348729 GCA_964537475.1 uncultured Chitinophagaceae bacterium
GCTGCACCCCCAATTTTTGCCCAGCGTTCTGGAGTTACCTCCTTACCTGCTATAAGGTCCGCGTAGGCATCCGCTACATCTTGTATAACCTTTTTGAGGTCTGTATCTTCGGTCACATTTATGACGCCATATTTTTCATCCACGAGTACCCATACTATAGCCTGCTGCCATACCTTTGTGAGGTCTACTCCTACCGGGGTAGCTTTGGATACAGCTAACGGAAATTCCTTTGCCTTGTCATTGGGTAATGATTCAAAAATCCGTTCCCTCAGGTATCCTATCTGTATCGGGATACCTAATTCTGTTTCCCACCGGGTAAAGTCGTTGTCATGAAAGGTGCAACCGGTATCACAGCCCTTACCGTTTTCCCAATATTGCCCCTGTACTATTTCATCCATGTCGTGATGATACTGGAGCTGTTTGATGTGTTTTTCTTTCACGGCTGGATCGCCGAGAAAACTCAGGTTTGCGCTCATTTTATTTGTGTTTGTGTTGATGACATTGATAATACTTGAGGCCTATAGAGTACCTCCAATACTTCCGGTGTTAAATCGTAGTTCCATAACCGCTGATAGCCTTTAGCCATGATAGGATGATCGAAGCGACGCGGGTTTGTCAGCTCCCATGCGAAGCGATCAGGGGAGAGATCACCTAAGAGCGATTCGCGGTCAAAGTCGGCTTTCTTTACCTGTCCCCACTGTTGCTTTTGCAGACGGCTTGCCAGGTTGCCTACCTTGCGTATCTGATCGGTCGGGATCACAGATTGTATATTCACGCTACCGATAATGCACCCAAACGGCAGGCGCTTATATAGCTGTGGGAGGTCATGGTCAGTATAGCCCATATCATGACCATACAGGCGGACCCTCTGACCTTCATATAGTGCGCGTCCAATGTCGCTATGTGCCAGCGCTGCGTGAATCAGTATTTGCCCCCTGTGGTTGGTATACCATGAGCGTGTTTCAAACTTCTTTATGCCTAGTACGACCAGCGTAGCCCAGGGCTGATATAGTGTTATCACTTTACACTGCATCTGCAAATAGTTTAGGTGAATTAAGCTTTAGCGCTTCCATGATCTCAGCGATCGAGAGGCGCAATTTTATTTCCTGACCAAATAGATAGGAGAACAGATAGATGTGTCCCGGCGTCTCCTTTTCTATATTCATTATCAGAGGCTCCGCAATCCCTTCGCGGCGTATCTCTATATAAGCGCTGTTCATTTCGGTGCCGCCTTTGATCCTGCGTAGTGTGCCGGTAGTGCCTTTGAGTGTCCACGGTTTATTTTCTATGGCAAGTAGCTTGTCGGAAAGTGCTTTCAGTCTCATATTTTCAAAGGATATTTTTACAGCCGATGAAAATTCCCGAGAGAATGAACACGATCCAGCTACCATATAGCAGCACCATGAATATGCGATACACTTCACGCGGACTGCGGTCATATCTCCCGTATTCTTCCATGTGGTATTCTAAAGAGGCGTTTACCCCTGGAATATAGATCAGCACTAATTCCAGCCCTGACAGGATAAATAGGACGTGGGCTATGACTGCGAATAGGGAAAGCATATGCCGTTGGTTATACAGGGAGGTACGGGGACAGCTTAGGGACTGTCCCCGCGCGCATTTGCGCCCCCTGTGGTTAAAAAATAAAGGCATGGATAGGGACCCGCTATCCGGTGAATCTTCTGACAATTCAATTACCCCTTTCGGGATGGATCACTATAAGTTGGCTGCTGTCACAGCAGTCTATCTACCTGTGGTTTTTACGTGTTTACCAGCGTATCTACTGATACGCCGAGGCGTGCTGCTATTTTTTGGAGCTTGCTGTATGGTATCTCAACTGTAGAGCTGATCGGGAGATTGACCCAGCGGTCATAGGTGCGCTCATTGATACCCAGCTCAGTACTGATAGCCCTGCGCAGACCGCTCCGGCGCTCCCTTGAGAATCCCCCTATAATGGAAAGGATAGAATACTTCAGCTCCGCTTTAGGCGCTTCTACCTCAGCAACCATATTATTTACCGTACCTCTCATATCCCCTATTTGGTTTTATGCTTGTTATTGCATTAATTTGTACATGGATGTACATCCGTGTACAGTTCGACACTGCAATAGTATGTCATTGACGCGTCATTGCAAAGTCGTTTTAATTGTATTTGTAAACATTAAATCAACAATATGGACAGTTTCAAAGACAGCTTCTATAAGCTAAGAAAGGCGAAAGGCTTAAGCCAGCAGCAGTTTGCAGACAAAATAGGAATTAGTCGCGTGACACTATCTAGTATAGAGCGCGGAACGGAACCTTCTTTTGACACTGTAAACAAGACTTGCGAAGCATTTGACATATCGAAAAATGATCTATTAGCACTTGCTGACAAATCATCAGATAAGTCGAATGATAGTAATTGGAAAGACGAAGCCTACCGGCTCATGGAAAAACAGGTAGAAAAATACGAGAAAGAGGTTGCCTGGCTAAGAGATAAACTAGATCAGGCGCTATCTGGAAATAATGGCCCTTTTCTCGCGCCCACTCGTAATAAAGCACAGCTTACCTTCTCCTTTGGAGCGGGGGCTAACGAAGTGGGCCAGCGCGGCCTAATGACTGCCGCGTAGTGCTGTTATAGCGCGGGTTTCAGGGGATGGCGTCGAATCCCTGTTCCTCCGCCAGCAAAAGGCTCCGATCTTCGGAGCCTTTTTTGTTTTGATCATGTTCTAGTGCGGGCATGTATAAGAATCAAAGTTGGATCAAACGAAATTGGGCAAATGCGCTCGGCATTGTTATGCTGATTGTCTTATTGCCCGCAGTACGCTATATCTATCTGTACATGGATAGGGAAGACAACAAGAAACTAAAAGCCGCAGGTATAGAATGCACCGCTCGCGTCACTCAAATTTATAGAGTCAAAATCGGGGTCTATGTCCAGTATAAATATACAGATGCAAATGGCGGATCTTATGAGCAAGACGAAACTTTTCACGACATGGAGGAGGTGCAAAAGCAAGGTATCCGCATAGGAAATTGCTATAAGCTCATATACTACAAATTTGACCCGGAGATCAGAAAAATTGACTTTTCAAGAACGGTAAATTGTAGTGATATTTAGAAAACAACGTTGTGGCATTGTGATAAGGCGCTAGGCGCCTCGCTTGCCGTGGATGTAACAACCGTACCAGCGGGGCAACCCTAATGTACAGGAAACTATTAAAACTTTAGAGAAGCAAATTAAAAAATGAAAAAGCTAGGTTATAGCATATTACTATTTATGAGTTTCGATTGTATTGCTCAAGATTCAAGCAAAGAAATTGCATATGAAATTTATTATTCAGATACCGGAAAAATAAAGCTAAATGTAAATAAGATTGAATATTATGCTGATACAACAATCAATGCTGAAGGCTATGCTTACCATCTAATGCATAAAACAGATTCAGTACGTTTAATTCTAGCTTCTATCTCAATGACAGACTTCTCATGTTGTAGAGGTTCAGAATATAAAATATTAGGTCAGGGTAATAAAAAAAAGGTACTTGATAAATGGGGAATAGAAATTACTAATGGGAGAAAGTGGAGGGAGTTAAATAGTGAAGATGTCTATTTTATCTATTATAACTCCACGCCGAGCTATGCTAAATATTATGATGAAGTTTTTAATGATATTAAGAGGCAACTAGTCCTTGCTAAATCTAAATACTACTGCAGAAAATAAGGTTTTTGCAGTGGTATGTCTGCGCCGTCATTGGTGTTTAGCGCAGCGTCACCAACGACCTTCGCTCTTCAGAATTTGTAATCTGGAAGGGATATGAAGGTATTTGCAATACCCCTCCTTACCTGTATAATCAACCAAAATCTTTTTCATTATCTTGCAGCAAACGTAACCTTCTATGAAATACACTACAGTCTTGTTGCTGATTGTTCTTTCACTCCGGCTTTCTGCACAGCAGCACACCTCAGTACTCTTCTTGCATCGCGACTTTGAGCCCACCGCATCTGCTATAGATTATTCATTTACCACCGGTGTACCTGTAGATGATGATATTAAATGCCACCAATCTAAACAAATGAAAACAGCTGGCACTATACTTATAGCTGGTGGTGCCGGGATGGCAGTAGCAAGCTTGGGATTGGCTACCGGAGGTGTTTTTTATGAATTGACAAGTAGTGATATGTTCGTTGATCGGAAGGTTGAGGCGATCTTCATATCTAGCGGCGTAATAGGGGGCGTCGGGCTGCTTGCGGTTTTCAGCGGTATACCCACGCTCATCGTAGGCAAGGTACAGGCCAGGGACTATTGTGACGATGAGATCCCCCGGCACGGGCATCATCATCAGGCCTATATCAGTACAAACGGCACCCATCTGGCACTGAACTTCTGACCCGGACATACCTGTAAATAGGGGATTCACATAGCAGGTTCGAGCGTCCACGCATCCTCCTACATAGCGAATTCCGCTCTTTTACTATCTTGCAGCAAAACGCAACCTTCTATGAAATACACTACTGCCTTTTTGCTTATCGTTATTTCACTCCGGCTCTCTGCGCAGCACACCTCAGTACTCTTTTTGCATCGCGACTTTGAACCCACCGCATCTGCTATAGATTATTCATTCACCACTGGAGTACCCGCAGATCTGGAGGCCAGGTGCGATCATTTTAAGCGCATGAGAAAGGCCGGCACTATACTCATAGCTACCGGCACTGGAATGGCAGGGGCGAGTTTAATACTGGCCACGGCAGGCATTATTTATACCATGAGGCATATAGAGGACTACAGTTTTTACGATCCCGCAGAAGGTATGTACATCGCAAGCGGTGTGATAGGAGGGGTCGGGATGCTTGGGATATTGAGTGGTATACCCACGCTCGCTGTGGGCAGGGCAAAGGGCTGGAAGTATTGCGGCGGAAATCCTCACCTCTACAGGCATCATCATCAGGCCTATATCAGTACAAACGGTACCAATCTCGCACTCAACTTCTGATAGAGCCTGGCTTTGCCTGCTCATTGATCTCCGTTCAAAAAAATATTTGCAAGCACCGCATTTGTATTAGCTTTGGGTAAAAGCAATAGTATGAATCTCAAGTTCTTGAAATACATGTCAGCTTTTATCAGCGTGGTGGTCATCCTCATATCCATCACTGCCGGCGGTGTCTGGGTATTCTTTGCACCGGTCTATGCCTTTGTGCTGATACCGGGGCTGGAGCTATTCATGCAGGGCTCTGAGGAGAACTATACCAAGGCCGAAGAGGAGGTAGCCAAAAAGGATCTCAAGTTTGACATACTCGTCTGGCTCATCCTGCCTGTACAGTATATCATGATGTGGATCTTCCTCACCCGTGTAGGCAATGAGACCCTGCCCATGTGGGAGCGCGGCGGCATGATTCTCGCATTTGGTATCTCTTGTGGTGTCTTCGGCATCAATGTAGCGCACGAGCTGGGCCACCGCAGTACCTGGTACGAGCAGCTCATGTCAAAGCTCCTGCTCCTCTCTACACTCTACATGCACTTCTTCATAGAGCATAACCGTGGCCACCACAAAAATGTCTCTACTGATGAGGACCCGGCCTCATCCCGCAGGGGTGAGATGATCTACGCTTTCTGGTTTCGCTCGGTCACAGATGGCTGGGTCAGCGCGTGGCACCTGGAGTGTGACCGCCTGGCTAAGACAAACACGCTATGGTATTCTTTCAGAAATGAAATGCTGGTCTATCAGCTGGTCCAGATCGCGCTGCTGGCGGCCATAGCTATCGGCTTTGGCTGGAAAGTCATGCTGGCATTCATCGTATCCTCTACTATCGGATTTCTGCTGCTGGAGACGGTCAACTATATCGAGCACTACGGCCTGCGCCGCAAAAAGATAGACGGCGAGTACTATGAGAAAGTAATGCCTGTCCACTCATGGAACTCAAACCACCCCGTGGGACGCCTCATGCTCTTTGAGCTGACGCGCCACTCTGACCATCACTACATGGCCTCGCGCAAATACCAGGTGCTGCGTCACTTTGACCAGAGCCCGCAGATGCCTACCGGCTATCCGGGCATGATGGTGCTGGCGCTCTTCCCACCGCTGTGGTTTAAAGTCATGCACGCTCATATTGATAAATACAAAGCCAGCACCGAAGGTGCAGCCCTTGCGTAAAGGCATGTAAGGTTATTGTATTGTCTCTCGTCTCACACATTATGTTTGCGACAATCATAAATCAACAACCATAAATCATAAATCGCCTCATGTCCTACTTTACCCCTGCCTTTTTCCGGTTCTTTGATCAGCTCAAAAAGAATAACAACAAAGAATGGTTTGATAAGAACCGCGAAACCTATGAGAAGGAAGTCAAAGGCCCCTTCAAGCAGTTTGTGACCCGCATCATGACTGAGCTGGCCAAAGACCACCCCGACTTTCAGCAGAATCCATCTAAGGCCATCTTCCGCATCAACCGGGATATCCGCTTCTCCAAGGATAAATCACCCTACAAGACCAATGTCGGCGCCCTCTTCAATCGCTCCGGTACCAAGGATGTACGCCCCGGCTACTATCTGCATATAGGAGCGGGAGAGGTGTTTCTGGGTGGTGGCATGTATGATGTAGACAAGGCCAATCTGGAGAAGATCCGCCAGGAGATATACTATAACGCGGATACCTTCAAGAAGCTACTGGCCGATAAGAGCTTCAAGGCGCTCTATGGCGGCGTGGTGCAGGGAGAGCAGAATAAGATCCTGCCGGCGGAGTACAAGGAGTTTGCAAAGGAGCAGCCGTATATAGCCAATAAGCAGTTCTACTATATGGCCCAGCTCAAAAAGGAAGATGTGCTCAGCAAAGACTTTGACAAAGTGGTGCTCAGGCACTATAAAGCTGCGGCCAAGTTCAACGACTTCCTGCTGCATGCTATAGTCGACTGATCCTTCCGACTCAGTCAGCATTTTATATGCGCATGATGCTTTCCCATCCGGGAGGGTAGATGTCTCCGTATATTGGTCTGGCCGGTGTGGTATTTGTCCCTTACATTCGCGCCGTATATCACTTTTATATGACCGATACATACATAGATCACCTGCGCGCAGAGATAGAGCCGCTGCGGCAGCAGATCATCCGCCACCCACTCTATGACCATTTACGTACTGTAGAGGACCTGCACATATTCATGGAGCATCACGTCTATGCCGTATGGGACTTTATGAGCCTGCTGAAGTCGCTGCAGCGGTCTCTGACCTGCGTCACACTGCCCTGGGTACCGGTAGGTAGCGCCCAGACGCGCTACCTGATCAATGAGATAGTGACCGGTGAGGAGAGTGATGTAGACCAGCAGGGCCGCCGTGTCAGTCATTTTGAGCTGTATCTGGATGCCATGCAGCAGTCAGGCGCAGACCACCAGGTTATACATGCCTTTATAGCGCAGGTCCGCGATGGCTGTGCAGTAGATATTGCCGCGCAGCGTGCCGGCCTGAGTGACGGCGTGCGCACCTTTATGCGTAGTACGTTTGATGTGATCGGCTCCCAGCAGACCCACCTGCAGGCTGCGGTATTCACCTTTGGGCGGGAGGACCTGATACCTGATATGTTTCTGGCGCTGATCAGGGACCTCAATAAATCATTAAGCGGTCAGCTCGGCACGCTGGAGTACTACATAGAGCGTCACATAGAGGTGGATGGCGGCCACCACTCACAGCTGGCCTATCAGATGACCACGGAGCTCTGTGGCACTGATGAGCGCAAATGGCACGACGCCACAGAGGCTGTAAAAAAGGCCCTTGGAGCACGTATAGCGCTATGGGATGCTGCCTTGGCTGGTATCAGGTCCCGTAGCAATGCTGCGGTATAACCTAACGCGTGCAGTATACCCGAATCAGACTATCTGCCTGCTCGTAGGTGCCGGATAGTTTCGGGTTGCTTAGATCGTTGCAGGCATCATCTTTTTTGCCAAGTTGCAAATACCCGATAGCTCTGTAGTATAATCCGTCAGAAAAATCAGGTTTTAGTGCCAGGCTTGAAGAAAAATCCTTTACGGCATTGCGCCAGTCAGACTGGGAGGCCCATGCCAATCCCCTGAGATAATAATATAAATAGTTGTCAGGTGCGGCTTTCACCGCCTTATTGAAATAAAACATGGAAGAATCGATACTATCTATATTCAAATACATTTGTCCTATTGCGGATAGGGCATCAGTATTGTCCGGATAGAGCGCAGCCTCTCTTTTCATGTAGTATAATCCTTGTGTCACTCCATCAAATTTTAGCCAGAGTAAAATACCCAGGTCATAATTTACCATCCGGCCCGCTGAATCCATACGGTAGGCTATCATCAGGGTGTTAAACGCTTGCTCCCTTTTATCCAGTTTATATGCCAGGTCGCCGGCATTGACAAAGGCATCAAAACTGTGGTCTCCGCAACTGATCGCACTATCAGCATAGATATACGCCAGATCGTATTGGCCCAGCTTCTGGTGACTTAGCATCAGGTATTTCAGAGCTGTATGATTTCTCGGCTCTATACTGCATAGCGTATCCAGCAGCCTGATGGATGCCTTGTACTGACCTTGGTCGTACAATACTTGTGCACGGTGTAGGTTCTCGTCCTGATGGCAGCCCGGGCTGGCCATCACGAGTATGATCCATGCCACCATGAGACTGATAGGCTTCATTACAAACTGGTTATATCTCAATGTAGGAAACTTTCGTGAAAGTAAGATCGCTGTTGCAACTCTCATTTTCATTACTCGCTGTTGTGCTGTATCTTTGCGCCCCCGGATGAGCAAGAAAGGAAAAGTACTGGTAGCCATGAGCGGCGGTATAGATAGTACCGTGACCGCGGTCATGCTGCATGAGGAGGGCTATGAGGTCATAGGCATCACCATGAAGACGTGGGACTATGCCACCTCCGGCGGCTCTAAGAAAGAGACTGGCTGCTGCTCTCTGGATTCTATCAATGATGCCCGCGCTATAGCAGTAGACCTCGGCTTTAGCCATTTCATCGTAGATATACGCGACGAGTTTGGTGACTATGTGATAGATAATTTCGTAGGCGAATACATGGCCGGCCGTACTCCCAATCCATGCGTGCTCTGCAATACGCATATCAAGTGGGAGGCCCTGCTGAAGCGTGCCGATGCGATGGACTGCGAGTTTATAGCCACAGGCCACTACGCCCAGCTCAACTCTGCCAATGGCCGTCACTATGTGAGCCGCGGCCTCGATCTGAACAAAGACCAATCCTACGTGCTCTGGGGCATCTCACAGGCCTGTCTCAGCAGGACCAAGTTTCCCATGGGCAAATACCACAAGCCTGAGATCAAGCAGATGGCCCGCGAGATGGGCTATCTCGATATAGCCAATAAGCCTGAGAGCTTTGAGATCTGCTTCGTACCTGACAATGACTACCGCGGCTTCCTCAAGAGGCGTATGCCTGACCTCGAGGCGCGGGTAGATGGGGGCCAGTTCGTAGATACTGCCGGCAATAAACTTGGTGTACACAAGGGCTATCCTTTCTACACCGTCGGCCAGCGGAAGGGACTCGGTGTTGCCTTTGGCAAGCCTATGTTCGTCACTGAGATCATCCCTGAGACCAATACGGTAGTGCTGGGAGAGGAGCACGAGCTAAACCGCAACGGTATGTGGGTAGGCAATCTCAATATGCAGAAGTGCGAAAAGGTATCTGACCGCACTCCTGCACTGACCAAGGTGCGCTACAAGCATGATGGTGAGTCCAGCGTCCTCTTCCAGAGAGATGACCGGATCAAGGTCGAGTTTATGCACGAGGTATCTGCCATCGCGCCGGGGCAGAGCGCCGTCTTCTATGAGGGCGACGATGTGATAGGTGGCGGCAATATCTTTTCCAGCTTTCAGATAGCAGCAGACAAGTAGTTTTTTGTCCATGCCAAACTAATCTCTTCCCCGTCCGTATCACAGGGTACACATAGGGCTGTACCTTGTGCAAAGCCCTATAGCTCAGTTCTGATTTATTTATACCTTTAGGTCTACAGAAACTACCGGATGATCAAAAGAATCTCCTACAGCCTTATCATAGCCTCCCTGCTGATCCTGGCAGGATGCAAGCAGGACACCGATCACATGACCCTGTCGCCTATGCTTTATGACTATGCGCCACTCAGGGTAGGCCACTACCTGCTGTATGATGTAGACTCCATCACCTATACCTATGCAGACCCCGTACAGACTGCAGACACCGTCCACTACCAGATACAGGAGATGATATCAGATACATTCTATGACGCTACAGGCAATGTGGCCTACCGCATAGAGGTGAGCAAACGCTACGACACTACAGGCTCTCTGACAGTGGTAGACCGCGCCTGGTACAGCTTCCGCACGCAGAATAGCTATGAGAAGGTAGAAGATGACCTGCATTTCATCAAGCTCGTCTTCCCGCCGGTCAATGGTATCACCTGGAATGGCAATAGCTACCTGCCTGCCAGTGATACTACATCAGATGTCTATCATGCCTACGCCGGCTGGTCTTATACCTACTCTGACGTCAATGGCCCGAAGGCTATCAGTGGCCTGGGCTTTGACTCCGCACTGGTAGTCACGGAGGTCAATGACGAGAACCTGATCAACAAAAAGCTCAGCCGGGAGACCTATGCCTATCATGTGGGCCTGATGTACAAGGAGTGGGAGATCATCAATAAGCAGGATGTCACCGCCTCGTGGAATGCTCCCAATAAAGCCACCGGTTTCCGCATCCGCATGAGGCTGCATGCCTACGGTGGATAAGCCTTTTTTAGCATTTTATCTCACTGATATTGCCGAGATTTATGGCATGGTAAATGGTGCCCTGCGTAGATTTCTGGTACTGAGTGTATATGTGGTCCTCTTAGCGCTGCCGGAGATGGCAACTGCGCAGACCTATACCTGCTATGTACAGCTGCGTGATAAGGCCGGTAGCCCTTACAGCCTTGACCATCCTGAGGCGTACCTGTCGCCCCGGGCGCTGGAGCGCCGCAGGCAGCAGCACATCGCCGTGGCGGACAATGACCTCCCCGTCTCCGGCGCCTACGTCCGTCAGATAGCGCCGCTCTGCCGCATAGCAGCCACGCTGCGCTGGACCAATGGCCTCCTTATCCGTACTACGGACCCCGCCATCATTACGCGTATCCAGGCTATGCCTTTTGTCTCCTCAGTGAAAGTGCTGAGTACCGGCGGGCCCAATACCCGTGTCAAGGTATTGGATCCGGCACCTGTACTGAGATCCGGTGTGCAGGCGGTAGATACTGCCCTCTACGGCTCAGCCACGCGCCAGACTACCATGATCCATCTGCAGCCGCTGCATGGCCTGGGCTACTGGGGAGATGGTGTAGTGATAGCTATGATGGATGCCGGCTTCTACAATGCAGATAGCGTCACCTATATGCGGCGTGTCTTTGAGGAGGGCCGTATGCTTTATACATGGAACTTTGTCTTTGATACCTTCGAGGTTTTTGGTGCGCCGCGCGCTTATCCGCATGGTTGCAATACCTTCTCCTGTATAGCAGCCAATATACCCTACCAGATGGTCGGCACTGCGCCCAATGCCAGCTTCATGCTCTTCCAGACGGAGGACAATCGCTCAGAGACTATCGCCGAGGAGTACTACTGGGCCGCTGCCGCAGAGCGGGCAGATAGCATGGGCGCAGATATATTCTCTACCTCGCTGGGCTACACTACGTTTGATGCGTCAGACGCAGCAGATAGTCATACCTACGCTGATATGACCGGCCACACTACCCCCATAGCCCGCGCAGTCAATACTGCCGCCTTCAAAGGCATCATAGTGGTCAATAGCGCGGGCAACGAAGGCGATGATACCTGGCACTATGTCGGTACCCCGGGAGATGCTGATAGCGGCGTGAGCATCGGTGCGGTAGATCCATCTGCAGTCATAGCGGGCTTCAGCAGCCGTGGACCCAACTCATCCGGTAATATCAAGCCGGATATGTGCGCCCAGGGCGCGCCTGCAGCGCTCAGTACACCTTACTCCACGCTCACCTCAGAGTATGGCACCTCGTTTTCATGTCCTATCACTGCCGGTGCCTTTGCCTGCCTGCGCCAGGCATTTCCATCGGCCTACAGTGCCGAGATAGTCAGCGTGGTGCGCCAGACCTGCTCGCAGTATACGCATCCTGATGCTGACTACGGCTATGGCGTACCTGATTTCGGCCTGGCCTATGACAAACTAAAGCTGCTCTACCCGCAGGATACCATCCCTAATGTCAGCCGCCCTACAGGTGCCTTCCCCAATCCTTTCTCCACCACTATCAAGGTCGGCATCACCGAGCTGCATAATGACACGCTGCTCAATACAGCCGAGCTGTATGACCTCTCGGGCCAGAAGGTCTGGAGCACCTCCATACAAACCGTAACCTTCCCAAATAATGTCTGGGAGCTCTCCCCTCCGGCCAATCTCGGCGCGGGCATATACATCCTCAGCATCAATAAAACGCGAAAGTACAGGCTGGAGAAACTGTAAACTTCTGGTTGGAATGCCCTGTAGCTAATTTGTGACAGGGAAGTCAGAAATCTGCAACTATGAAAATATTCGTGACTCTATTGATACTTATTCTGAGTATAAATATCTATGGCCAGAGAAGAGTGGACACCTTGCGACAAGCAACACCATACCTATACTTTACTCAAAAGGATGAAAGTGTTGTCAAACTTTATATGAAGGAAGGCAGGGTGATTCTCTTTGATGCGTCTATGTCAGGATTGTGTAGGGTCAGTATAGGAAGGTATACTTTGTCGGGAGGCAAAGTCGATATTGTAAGGGATACGACTGATGACTTATGCTTATTGGAAGAGGCCAATGATTCTGTTATGAATAATTGGAAGTATTACGTTTTTAGCGACTTCTCCGATTGTGATTTTGAGATCATGAATGGCGGAGACGTGAGGATGAACAGCTACAATGTAAAGGATGGTCTGATAAGAAACAAAGAGTTAAGGGAGTCGTTTGAACTTCATAGACAAACCGGAAGCATAACTGCCGTTTCGCATATTGAGAGCAAGGATAGCCTGATTACTTTCCCATATAGATGTGGTCATCTTTTTACATATTCAGCTACTGCACATCGTATTACGATTTGTTTTCAGGTAGATGATATGGCTATCTGTTATGAAAACCTGGTAGAAAGCACTCAGCCAGACAAGTTTATTAGAAAAGGAGACAAGGTCGGTATAGCAGACAATAAGACGGTGATAGAAACTTTTATCTACTACGATAGATAATCTTGGCTTCTCTCGCAGGTTTAAGCGTCCTAGCTTGAACCTGATACTTGCGCAGTACTAAATTTCGCACCGGTATGCGATCAGACTTCCGATTTTCATTGTCAGGTTGAGTATGCCATCCGCACGGAAGCCACTACTATCGCATCATTCAAATCAAAAAATCCCCGATCATGCTTATCGTATTTGGCACATACAGTTTTAATATCAAGAAGTACAGCTCGTCAGAACTCGGCATCGAGACAGAGACCGGCGATATACCTATCCTGCTGCGCCAGCGGGTCTTTCATATCTTTTATATACCGGTGCTACCTATAGGCAGGCTCTACGCCATGCAGCTCAGCGATGGCAAGCTCTACAACCTACCCGCCCACCTCCACGCTGCGGTAGATGCGCGAGGGCCGCACCGCACGCCATTTTATGCCTTTGCGCTGCCGCTGCTGGTCATAGCCGGGCTCATCATATCGCAGTGCCTCACCTGGAAGCACCGCTACGACCGCACTCAGCTCTATCAGGCGGCGCAGCGGGAGCAGGCAGACAGCACCGCTGCCCGACTGGACCGCCTCGGCACGGAGCACTATATCAAACTACTGGATATCACAGACCGCTACTCCGGCGGGCATACCTACCTGCATGTGCGAAACGTCAATGGATCTGCCGTGACACTGGAGCGGCTCGATGCCTCACTGCATGAGTATAATGACAATAGCCCGTGGAATATCCGCAGGATGTTTCTCCTGCAGGGGGCGGCGGCGGACACGATCACGCTGCCCATACAGCAGCTGCGCGAGGCCAATGTCGGCGCCTACGAGGATGATGTGAAAGACTACAAGGTGCCCGACCTGCTCCATGATGGCAAGCGCTACCGGATCAGTGATATCCTCTCCATACCTGACGGGCCGATGCTGGCCACCTATGGCGAGGACGATACCCGCGATACCATGAGCCCCCTGATGCTGACCAACTACGGTACTCCGCTCACCCTCGTGAGCATCCGCTCTGCAGATCCCTCTGTGCGCTGGCTGGATGTGCTGCCGCTCACACTGACGATGGATACAGATGATACCTATACTCCGCTCGATATCAAGGGCGACCGGAGCACAGCATACAGCGCCACGCTGACCTTTGAAGATGAGCAAAAGCGCCGCTACCTCTATGATATCTCATGGAACACCATGAACTGGGAGCTAACGCAAAAGAGCGACTGAAGTCCCGTACTCGTCCGCGTTTTCAACACGGATGCCTCTAGCTGAGCGTTTGTAACGCGATGCTAAAGCTCTGGTTTCTTGCCGTACGAATTGTATTAGCCCTCTCCTTCGGAGAGTCCCGAGGCATCGGGAGGGAGAGGTGGCTGTTAGAATTTAAGCCTTCCCCTTGGGGGAAGGTTTGGATGGGGCCGCGAGCTATTAATACCGCACCACCTTCTCCGCCTTCCATTTCAGAAAGTCTACGAGCGTTGTATTGACGATGTTGTACTTCTCCTTGATGCAGTAGTGGGTGCCGGCGGGGATGATGCTCATATAGCCGTTAGGCAGGTTCGTATAGATATAGTTCAGGTGGTCCATTTTGATGAAGTCATGATCGCCCGCCATGATGAGGGTGGGGCATTGTACGCGTGTCAGGTCGTCCAGTGTATAGTGAGGCTGGGTCAGCAGTAGTTTCTGCATCCTTTTGGCCATGACAGGCAGCAGCTTCACATTGGGGTTCTCTTTAAACTTGACCTGCAGGTAGAAGGCCATCTTTTCATAGTCCCACGAGCGGACCTTCTCCAGCACTGCATTGTACACCGCATTGGTATCCGGAGAGATATTGGGGCCTATGGCTATCAGCTTGTGTACGCGGGCCGGCTCCTTCATAGCCATCTGCATGCCTATGATGCCGCCATCGCCAAAGCCCACTATATCCACGCTATCCAGATGCAGTTTATCCGCAAATGCCAGCATATCATTCGCAAAAAGCTCGTAGCTCAGCTCGCGGTCGGTAAAGGTAGACTCCCCGTGGCCGCGCGTATCTACAGCTATCACTTTAAACTCTTTGGCCAGCGCAGGTATCTGGCGCTCCCACTCGCGCCAGTACTCCATGGCGCCGTGCAGCAGCAGTACAGGCTGGCCCTTGCCCCAGACACGGTAGCGCAGGGTCACATCATCTATTTTCATGTATTGATTGCGGGCAGTATCGAGCATCACGGCCTGGGCACAGGCACCGGAGACAAAGACAAACAGGACCGAGAGACAGAGGGTAAACTTTTTTAACATCCACAGAATTTGCCCCCAATATACGCCATAACCGCCGTTTCTGCCCTGCAAATCAGCCACTCATAAGTCATGGCCAACGAACGCGCTATATGCCATTCCGCCATATTTCGTGGCTTTTTCTCTTTTCTGCGTTATTCCCGTATGTTTAATCCCTCAAATTATAATATACATGAAATTAAAGCTGGGTCTCTTTGTTGCCCTGCTGGTAGTACTGTCAAGCTGCCACCGCGACAAAGGTGTTTCGCAATCTGCCGCTGCTGCAGACAATTACTTTCCGGTAAAGGAATACACACTAAAGAATGGCCTCAAGGTCTTCCTCTCTGTCAATAAAAATGCGCCGCGCATACAGACTGCTATCACGGTCAAGGCCGGCTCTAAGTACGACCCGCCACAGACCACCGGCCTAGCGCACTACCTGGAGCATATGCTCTTCAAGGGTACCAAGGACTTTGGCACGGTAGACTATGCTAAGGAGAAGCCATACCTCGATGCGATCTCTGACCTCTTTGAGCAGCGCATGAATGAGAAGGATGAGAAGAAGAAGAAGGAGATCTATATCCGCATAGACTCCCTCAGCTACGAGGCATCTAAGTATGCCATACCAAATGAGTATGACAAGATGGTAGCGGCGCTCGGCGCCAAGGGTACCAATGCCTTTACCGATCGCGACCTGACCTGCTATATCAATGATATCCCGTCCAATGGTTTGGAGAAGTGGCTCGCGATAGAGAGCAACAGGTTTCAGGACCTGGAGCTGCGTATCTTCCACACAGAGCTGGAGGCAGTGTATGAGGAGTTTAACCGCAATACTGCAGAGGATGGCGAGTGGTCATCTCAGGCGGTAGACTCACTGCTCATGCCAAACCACCCGTATGGCAGCCAGACTACCATCGGCCTCAGTGAGCACCTCAAGAATCCGAGCATGGTCAATATCCACAAGTACTTTGACAAGTACTATGTGCCGAGCAACTGCGCCATCGTGATGAGCGGTGACCTCGATCCGGACAAGACCATCGCACTGATCGAGAAATACTTTGGCGGCTGGAAGGATAAGGCAGTAGAGCCATTTGTAAAGGCGCCGCCTGTGCCTATCACGCACGCCATGTATACCGAGAAGCGCGGCCAGCAGCCGGAGCATGTATTCATAGGGTACCGCTTCGGTGGGGCAGATAGCAAGGACTACCTCTATGTGAAGCTGGTAGATGCGATCCTGGCCAATGGCAAAGGCTCCGGCCTCATGGACCTCAACCTTAAACTCAAGCAGAAAGTGCTGGAGGCAGTGAGCACCTACTCAGATAATAAGGACTACACGATACACAAGCTCTATGGCGAGCCAAAGGAGGGCCAGAAACTGGAGGAAGTAAAGGACCTCCTGCTCACGCAGATCGACTCTGTGAAGCAAGGCAAATTTGCAGACTGGCTGCTGCCTGCTATCATAGATAATATGAAGCTGGATATGATGAAGCAGGCCGAGACCAATCAGGGCCGCGTGTTTGATGTAGTGTTTGCCTTTGTGAAAGACATACCACTGGAGAAGCGCCGCCAGGAGATCAATGAGCTCTCAAAGATCACCAAGGCCGATATCGTCAAGTTTGCCAATGAGCACTATGGTGATAACTATGCTGTCTGCTACAAGAGGATGGGCCAGCCTAGCCTCTTCAAGGTAGAGAAGCCGCACATCACTCCGGTAGTGCTCAATAAGGACTCTGTGTCAAAATTCCGCAAGGATGTAGCTGATATGCCTTTCTCCAAACTGGAGCCTAAGTTCGCTGACTTCAGCAAGGATATCCAGCACAGCCACATGGCAAAGCCAGTGGTAGTAGACTATATACACAATGATCTCAATAAGACTTTTGAGCTGCACTATATCTACGATATGGGTACGGACAATGACAAGAAGCTCGGCCTCGCGTTTGACTTCCTGCCATACCTCGGCACTGACAAGTATGATGCTGCACAGCTCAAGCAGGAGTTTTACAAGCTCGGCCTCCGCTTTAGTGTCAACTCATCACGCGACCAGGTCTATGTGACCCTGAGCGGCCTGGAGGAGAACCTCGATGCTGGTATCAAACTCTTCGAATACATGCTGGCCAATGTGAAGCCGGATCAGCAGGTATACGATGCCTTTGCGCAGGATGTGATCAAGAAGCGTGCAGATGCCAAACTGGATAAGGATAACATACTCTTCCGTGCGCTCACCGCCTATGGCAAATACGGTGCAAAAAATCCTTTCAATGATGTCCTGACCAATGATGAGGTGAAAGCTGTAAAGGCGGATGAACTCGTAGGCATCATCAAGTCGCTGCATGGCTACAAGCACAAGATATTCTACTACGGAGCCAAAGACCTGAACGATGTAGTGGCTACGCTGGATAAACTGCACGAGGTGCCGGCTACGCTGAATGACTATCCGCCGGCCCGCACATATGCAGAGGTACCTACAGAGACACAAGTATACTATACCACCTATCCTATGAAGCAGGCAGAGATGATCATGTTCTCATGGGATGGCACCTATGACAAATCACTTGTGCCTGATCTCGCTATGTTCAACGAGTACTACGGCGGCAATATGAGCTCGGTCCTCTTCCAGGAGATACGTGAGAAGCAGGCGCTGGCCTACTCGGTGTATGGTACTTACGGCTCACCGGTCAAAAAAGATGAGAAGTTCTACGTCATGGCCTATGTAGGCACCCAGGCAGACAAGATGAATACTGCAGCTACAGAAGTATCTAAGCTGCTGAATGACCTGCCTGAGAGCCAGAAGAATTTTGACCTCTCGCGTGATGCGGTGATCAAGGGCATAGAGACAGACTGGATCACCCGTGCTGATATCTACTGGGCCTGGCAGCGCGCGCAAAAGCGCGGCCTGGACTACGACATCCGCAAGGACATCTACGAGCACGCTCAGAAGATGCAGCTCAGCGAGGTGCACAAATTCTTTGACGATCACGTGAAGGGTAAGAAGTATGTCTACCTCGTGCTCGGTGGCAAGGGCGACCTGGATATGGCTGCCATGAAGCGCCTTGGCCCTGTGAAGGAGCTGACACTGCAGGAACTCTACGGCTATTAATTTTTTATAGTTTTCGGTTTAAATAAGAAAGCGCCAGTCATTCGGGCGCTTTTTGTTTTATACAAGGTTCATTTGCGAGGAAAATTCATCTTATAAAAAATAGACATGATATTTTCCGAAGCAATCTTCAACGTTGAAAGGCTGTTTAATGTATCTGCGGAGGAATGCTATGCCCTCATTTCTTTTTCTACCTTTACAAAGATCACTTAATAAGCGGATCAAGAGCCTTTCAGGCATGATATCTGCGATAAAGTCAAAGTGAAGGTGGCAGAAGAAAAGAAAAATACATTAGACCCCGACCACTGGATAGAGCGCTATGCCGACTATCTGTATAGCTATGCCTATGCGCGCCTGCGCAAGGAGGAAGTGGCGCAGGACCTCGTGCAGGACACGTTTTTCTCAGCACTGAGGGCCAAGGATACCTTCCTGCAAAATGCCTCTGAGAAGACCTGGCTGGTATCCATTCTAAAGCGGAAGATCATAGACCACTATCGGAAAAAATCTACCCAGAATGAGCTAAACATACTGGACAAACCTGTGGAGGGAGAGGACGGGGCCATCGGTTTCTTCTTTGAAAATCAGGCCTCTCAGCCCGGCCATTGGACCTCATCTGCCAGCCCCAATCAGTGGGGCCGTACCTTTGAGACATCTGTAGAGAGCGATGAGTTCAATGACATACTGCGCACCTGCCTCACCAAGCTGCCAGAGAAAACAGCCGCCGCCTTTGTGATGAAAAACATGGAAGGCCTCGAAACGGAAGAGATCTGTAAGGAACTAAACATCACTCAGTCTAACTACTGGGTCATGATGCACAGGGCCAAGCTGGCGCTGCGCGACTGTATGGAGAAAAATTGGTTCAACAAATAAATAAGGCGGATGGGTCTGAAGAATACACTGTTTATGAATTGTGCAGAGGCTACAGCGGTGGTGGAGAAAAAGCGCGATGGCAAGCTGAGCCTGGCCGAACGTTTCGGAGTCTGGCTCCACCTGGTTTATTGCAAGCTATGTAAGGCTTTCTTTGACCAGTCTGCCATACTGGACCGCAGCTATCACCATCTGGCCGAGCGCGTCAATGACGGCCAGCAATCCTATACACTCGATCCCTCCCGCAAGGAACAAATGAAGAATGCGCTGCAGGAAGAAATGCAGAAGTAAACGATACTGGAAAGAAACTAGTGCTGATGCCATCGCTTCATGTGATGGCATTTTTGTTTGGGCTATACGCCCTCATGCTGGTGGCAGACTTTCTCATCGCAGGCCTGGCCCACGCGCTCTGTCTCCAGCGTAGCATGATAGATGCTGATATGCTCCAGCTGATGCCGGATATCATGCTTGATCCGCGCCTCAGCCTCAGGCGTCACCTGCTCTTCCAGTACGATGTGAGCCGTGAGCGCATTCAGCGTAGTGCTGATAGCCCATATATGTACGTGGTGTACCTCAGATACGCCATTCATACGGCGGATCATGTGCTTCACCTCCTCTACGCGTATCGTGTCAGGCACACCGTCCAGTGAGAGGCGCAGGCTGTCTTTCAGCAGGCTCCAGGTGCTGAAGAGGATCACCACCGCCACGCCTATACTCAGGATCGTATCCACTATGTACCATTGCGTGAAGTAAATGATCACACCCCCTATCACCAGTGCCAGTGAGACGAGCGCATCTGCTGCCATATGGAGGTAGGCGCTTTTCACATTCAGGTCTTTGTCCTTGTCTGCCATGAAGAGCAGCGCGGTGCCGCCATTGATCAGGATACCGATACCGGCTATCACAGAGATGGTCACACCCGGTAGTGGCTCGGGGTGTATGAGGCGCTGCACCGCCTCGTAGCAGATAGCGCCGATAGCTACGAGCAGCACGATGCTATTGAAAAGTGCCACGAGTATGGAGGTCTTGCGGTAGCCGTAGGTGTACTGGTCTGACGCCTGTACCTTGGCCAGGCGGAATGCCAGGAGCGCCAGCGCCAGTGTAGCTACATCGGCCAGGTTGTGGCCTGCATCACTGAGCAGGGAGAGTGAGTGTATGTACAGGCCGGCTACAGCCTCTGCGATCACAAAGGCGATATTCAACACAATACCGATCACAAAGGCGCGGCTCACATGCTTCAGCTCTACCACATGGTGGTGGTCATGGTGGTCGTGACTATGTGAGTGGTCGTGTGACATCAGAATATATCATTGAGGTCTCGCACGCCTATGTGGCGCTTCATGGTGAATCCTTCTGCAAATTTCACACCAAGCGGCACGCCGAAATGTACTGCCCTGCTCCGCACAAAATCCAGGAACTCCTGAGAGGAAATAAAGGTCGATGCCTCCTTAGACTCAGGATTGTAAAACTGGGACTTGTATGCCATGATAGCCTGCAGCTTTTGATCGAAATAAGGGGTAATGTCTACAGCAAAGGATGGCGTGATATCAAGTGACTGTATGTAGTGGTACACTGCTTTGGGGCGCCAGGGAGCCTGCGTAGCTCCATTCAGTTCGGTCTCTACCTTAGGCAGGCCGGACAGGAAGCAGGCATCCTCTACCAGATGTGCTGCACGGGCATGGTCCGGATGGCGGTCATGTATAGCATTAGCCAAGATGATATCAGGCTGGTATTTGCGGAGGTACTTTATCAGCGCGAGCTGGTGTGCTCTGTCATTCTGAAAAAAACCATCTGCGAAGCCTGCATTCTCACGTATCTCTATATCCAGCACCCGCGCCGCATCTGCCGCCTCCTGCAGGCGTATCTCTCCGGTACCACGCGTACCCAGTTCACCATGGGTAAGGTCCAGCAGGCCTACTTTTGACCCGCGCGCTATCTGCGCCAGCAGCGTACCCGCACAGCTCAGCTCTACATCATCAGGGTGCGCACCTATGGCCATGATATCCAGTTTCATTACTCTCTTTTATTTCGCCCGAAGATAGGGAAAAGAGGTGAGGTCGGTTTACTACACAGAGGACGCGGAGGGAATACACAGAGGTAAGAGCTAAGCGAGACTCTTTTTCTTAATGATCGTTGTAATGTTTAGTTTTTGCGTTTTCGCGCTTTTGCGGTCATATAAACTCAAACGCCAAACTGCCTGAGGTGATGATCAAAGTGTTTATACAGCAGGTCTGACCACTGCTTTTTACTCAGCTTGCCAAACATAGGGTGCGGGTGCAGTTTTGACTCCTCACGCTCACCAAAAATATCCATCATCTTGTAGAGAAACTCCAGCTCGGTGTAGAAGTCCTTGGCTTTAGTGCCTTCCTGCTTCTGGTCCAGCTCCGGTGCGGTCTTTTCACCCTTGGGCCAGGACGGCATCAGATAGACTGCTACAGGAAACATGATCTTACTAGTATAGAAGTTAGACTTGTCTGCAGCCGGCTTCATACCGAGGGCTATCTTGTGCGCGTCATTCATATGCGCCAGCATCTGGTTTACAGTCATAGTACCCCATCTCGCGGCAGTGTCAGGTGTCAGCTTTTCCAGCCGGTCTTGTATCTGCTTTCTGCCCTCTGTAGTGAGTGTATTTGCCATCCTGCGAAAGTATATAAATGTGTGAAGCTATCAGCCCTGCATATTGATAGTGGCTGTTAAAGTCCCTCTCCTTTGGAGAGGTCCCGAACCGTCGGGATGGAGAGGTCCTAAGCCTCCCGCGGCACCTCTATGCGGAAGGTCGTCCCCTTGCCTACCTCAGAGTGCTTCACATAGATCTTGCCTTTGTGGTATGACTCTACGATACGTTTGGTCAGTGAGAGGCCGAGGCCCCATCCGCGCCGCTTGGTACTAAAGCCCGGCTCGAAGATGGTCTTCTGATTGGCGCGCGGTATACCGCAGCCGCTATCGGTCACGTCTATGTATACCCACTTGCTATCACCTGTAGCCATGGTGGTGATGCTGCCTGCCCCCTGCATCGCATCCAGCGCATTTTTGTACAGGTTCTCCAGCACCCAGTCAAAGAGTTGCTTATTGATGGCAAAGGTCAGGTCATCACGGTCTACCTCCAGTGTGAAGGTCACATCCTTTGAGGAGCGCCTGCGCATATAGTCTACATTGCGCTGGAGGGTATCTTTCACATTCTCAGCTTTCAGCTGTGGCACTGAGCCTATCTTGGAGAAGCGGTCCGCTACCAGTGTGAGGCGCTCTACATCATGCTCCATTTCAGCCAGTGCATTGTTCTCGTTCAGGTTTGGCTCGGTTTCTTTCAGGTATTCTATCCAGGCGCCGAGAGAGGAGATAGGTGTGCCGAGCTGATGCGCGGTTTCTTTGGCCATGCCCACCCACACCATATTCTGTTCGGCATGGCGCGAGCTGCTAAATGCAAAATAGGAGAACACGAGAAACAAACTGAATACACCCAGCTGGATATATGGGAAGACGCGTAGCTGCTTCAGCACAGCAGAGTCATCATAGTAGATGAACTTCTTGCCACCATCACCGAGGTCTACCTCTATCGGATCGTGGCGCAGGCTCATGTCTGCCACGAGCTCCCTGACGCGCTCCGGCTTTTTGATCTCGGCAGAGTCTATATTGCCAAAGGCTTTGACAGTGCCGGCGGGGTCTGTCATGATCACGGGCGCAGAGGCAGTATTGATTACTACCTCTGTGATAAAGGAGGCGAGGATGTCATTGAGTGTTTTCTTCAGGTCGCGAAAGAGGTTAGAATCCTTGT
The DNA here is from genome assembly GCA_964537475.1 of uncultured Chitinophagaceae bacterium. Lineage (GTDB taxonomy): Bacteria > Bacteroidota > Bacteroidia > Chitinophagales > LD1 > UBA1941. Next base: position 311,915 of record CAZIBY010000007.1, read on the forward strand.
AGTAGATATAGTTCTTCTTGGGGCCAAATGCCACGATGATGGGCGGGTAAGTGTGGAAGACATCAAACTGCCGGTCACTGATATTGAGTTTCGATTTCTCTCCTTCTATCTCAAAGTTGCGGTACATGAGCAGCTTGCCGTCTTCGTCTGTGAGGGCTACTGGTATGTCCGTATTGCCGGTGATGATCTGCGTGAGAAACGCCAGCTCCTCGCCATCCTCTATCGTGGGGTCAGACAGGCGCTTGGTAGCCTGAGACCATACGTCAGCCTTCTTGCGCTCGTCTGTAGCCAGCCGCTCAAAGAGGTCCTTGGTATAGCGCACCAGCTTGGCGCGGCTAGTGATGGCCGAGGCCCAGAGCTGCGCTTTGCGCTTTTCCTCCTTGGCCATCTTATTGGTGAGGTAGTTGGTATAGATGGTAGTAAAAAGCCCGATGCCCACTGCTATCAGCAGCAAGATCAGTTTGAGACTGGATCGTCTTTGATAAATATCCATACGTGACACAAACGCCCTTACTGCAAAACTATTGCCACGGGGCTATGGAGTGGGAAGTTAAAGATTTTAAAGAAAGGCATCATATTCTGCGGTTGATGGCTATCACTACAGCTACCAGGAGATTGCCACCAACGATTAGTACAGCTATAAATTCAATGAAATAACCTGCGCCACCCACAGGAAGGTCAAGCGCAATAATAGCCACGATCATGCATGCTGCTACTATTATCTCGAGCATGGCTGCAAAGATCAGCCGGATAGGCAGGCTAAACTCACGCCATAGCAGCAAGGCGTAAGGCAATAACAATATCACTATCAGCAGCACACCGACCATCCTGCAAAATAAGAGATTTCAATAGCATCATTTGGCGGATGAATAGTAAATAGCGACGCCCCCACTATGGAGGGCGTCACCATTGATATGAAGAGAGTTGATGGATTACTTTACTACCTGCATCTTCACCGTGTAGCGGCTGGCGGCAGACTGCACCAGTACAAAGTACAGCGCAGGGCTGAGATCGGCGTCAGCTACCTCCGTGTGAGCGGCAGTGATATCACGGCGGTATACTTCCTTGCCATAGATATCGTAGATCGCTAGGGTGGTACCGCTATAGTACTGCATATCCACCGCAAAACTGCCATGGTTAGGTACCGGATAGAGGCGGATGTTATTCATCGCGTTTACATCCTGTATGCCTACGCCGGTCACATTATATGCGGCCGAAGGAGTGAAGCAGCCGTCTGCATCTGATACTACGACTACATAGTTGCCATTAGCGCTGGCCAGTACAGACTGCATGGTGTCTGCCGGCATAGGTGTATTATTAAACACCCACTGATAGTGTGCAGCAGGAGTAGAGGTGAGTATAGAGCCTGACTGAGTGATGGTCGGTACAGCCGGTGAGCTCACAGATACGACTACACCACCCGCGAGCGCTGCACTGCAGCCCAGGCTGCTGGTAGCGGTCACGCTGTAGCCGGCAGACTGGCCGGCATAAGTGGTCGCGCCTGTCGCACCGTTGCTCCAGGTATAGGTGCTGCCGCCGCTCGCAGTGAGCAGTACGGAGTCTCCTGCGCATACGTGCACATTGCCGGATGGCGTGATGCCCGGAGATGGCATAGGGCCTACTGTCATAGTGATACCGTTGCTGGTCACGTGCTGCTGTGTAGCACAGCCCAGAGAGGAGGTCAGTACGCAGGTCACTACAGAGCCATCGGCCAATGTAGCACTGCTAAAGGAGCTGCTGTTCGTCCCGCCCGGTGTGCTGCCCACCAGCCACTGATAGGATGGTGTGGCACCGCCGCCTGTGCTCACTGCGGTAAAGGCCGCTGTGCTGCCTGCGCAGACCGTATCATGCGCCGTGCTGATGGAGATGGTAGGTGTCACAGCGCCACTCACTGTGATGGTGAAAGCAGAAGAAGCTACTGAGGCAGGTGATACGCAGCTGGCATTGGAGGTCAGCGTGCACACCACAGAGGAGTTAGCCGATATAGATGGTATCACCAGCGTAGGGCTATTGGTGCCTGCAGCACCGCTATTGACTGTCCAGCTATAGCTCGGGTTGGTGCCGCCATTGGTGATCGCAGCGCGGATCGTATCAGGGCTGCCAGTGCACACGGTACTCGTACCACTGAGCGTGATAGTAGGTGCTACTGAGGCACTCACTGTGACCACGATAGTACGCGAGGTAGAGGTAGACGGAGATACACAGGTGCCTGATGGAGTCATCACGCAGGTGATATTGTGTGTGCCTGCTGTGAGTGATGAGGTAGTGAGTGTAGCGCCCGTGCCGATATTGGTGGTGCCATCTTTCCACTGATAGGCTGGTGTGGTACCGCCATTGTGCGGTGTAGCTGTAAATGTGACCGAGCTACCGGCACATACAGTGGTAGCCGTGGCCGACACACTGACGGAGTCAATAGTAGGCGTACTCACCGTCACAGTGATCGCATTAGACGTAGAGGTGGCAGGAGATACGCAGGTGCCTGATGGAGTCATCACACAGGTGATCGTATGGCTACCTGCAGTCAGGGTGCTGGTGGTCAGCGTGGCGCCTGTGCCGATATTGGTAGTGCCGTCTTTCCACTGGTACGTAGGGGAGGTGCCGCCATTGTATGGCGTAGCGGTGAAGGTCACTGATGTACCTGCACAGAAGCTGGTAGCAGTAGCCGCAATATGTACAGAATCTACCGTAGGGGCATTTACCACGAGGCTGATAGCGTTGGACGTGGCAGGGTTACCTGTCACACCACTGAGGTTGGAGGTCATCACGCAGGTGATGGAGTGCGTGCCTGCACTGAGAGAGGAGGTGGTCAGTGTAGTGCCGGTGCCTATGGCGGTAGCGCCATCCATCCACTGATAGGTAGGAGCCGTACCACCATTGGTAGGTGTAGCAGTGAAAGTCACTGAGCTGCCCTGGCAGGTAGGGTTGGTTCCTGAGGTCTCGGATATAGAGACAGAGGCTGTCACCGGAGCTACATATTCAGTCACGGTAATGGCGTTGGCCAGTTGGTATTTATCTCCACTGTCATCGTTGCCGTTATTGTTTACAGCGTTGATCAGCCCATAAAATTTTACTGAGCCGGTCCCGGCTGCAGGTGCTGTCCATGGTATAGAGATGGTATAGACGGTGCCTACGCCACCGGTACCGCTGACCGGCGAGAGGACCTGGTTGTGCTGGATATATTTCAGGGTGCCACCATTCTGCTGGGTACCCGCAGGCAGCGTACCCCAGGTGCCGCCTTGTGTGGCAGACGAAGTACCTGCACCGGTGATTTTCACAGCGCAGAGTTGAAAGCCATATTTAGACAGGTTGGTAGTCGTGGTATTATTTGTGGCAGAGATCTTGACAGTGTAGGCCACGCCGGGATGGTACACGGTCACCGGTGTGCCGGCCGAATCCATCTCGATGACAGTACCTATAGATGTAGTAGATCCATGACAGCCGCCACCGCAGCCGGTTGTCGTACTGTTAGCGCCGGTCCGGTTAGAATTATAGCCATTCGAGTTACCCATAAGGACAGCCATAGCAGCGATACCAAATACACCAAGTAAAATTTTGTTTCTCATTAAAAAATGGGTTATATGTGTTTACAATAAACTGAAAATCAGTTTGCAATCTTAAAGATGTTCAAACGGTAAATAAAAAACAAGACCCGTTTCAGGATTTAACACATGGCCTGATGAATGTTAGCTTTTAAGCTTCTGTATTCTCTTCCAGCTGGCCATGCTGGCGTATGGAGTGATGATAGTAGATGGCCGCATTGATCTCATAGCCTATCAGTAGTACAAAGGCGTTGATATTGAGCCAGATCAGGATGATCATCACGGTGCCGATAGAGCCGTATAGCTTGCCATACCTGGAGAAGTGACTCAGGTAGTAGGAGAAACCCACCGAAGCCACTATAGAGAGCACCGTGGCGATGGTGGAGCCGGTAGAGATAAAGCGGTACTTCTTTTTGGTGGCAGGGCCATAGTAGTAGATCAGTGAGATGGAGAAGAAGAACACCAGCACGATGGTCAAAAAGCGGATGAAGGTGAAGAGGAACTTAGTGAACTTGTCATGTATGTGTAGTGCATCCAGGCCCCAGGTGAGCAGGCTCTGGCCCAGTACTACCAGTATAAAGGAGAATATAAAGAGCGCCACCAGCAGCAGTGATATCTGCAGGGCTATGAATCGCACCTTTAGCGGATTGCGCCGCACATAGTGGTCATAGTTCTTGTCAAAGGAGTTCATCATCGTCACCACCCCGTTGCTGGTGAGGAAGAGGGTCAGTACAAAGGTACCGGTCAGGAGGCTGGGCCGCCTGCTGCTCACTTCTTTGAGTATCGGCCCTACGAAGTTCCACAGAAACTTAAAGACATCGGGGCTGGGTGCTACGCTCTTGAGTAGATTCTGGATATAGTCGTCTATACCCACCTTGCCATAAAACTGAAAGATAAATGGCACCAATGTCAAAATGAAGAGGATAGCGGGAAAGAGCGACAGAAAGAAGCTGAAAGCTATGGCCCGCGCCCGGAGGTTCAGGCTGTTCTTGCGGATCTCATAGATAAAGAACTTGTACACGTCAGCCACTGCCACGCCATCCAGGCCCGGCAGGCTCACCGTTCTGAACCATTCATCCCACTCCTCCAGGTGAGGATTCCGTTCCACCAGCTTCTTCCAGAGCTTTATCATTCCGGTCAAATATAAGCCTTACAGCGAAATATCACGCTCCGGCAAAGTGAGGGGCCAGCTGGTCTACCAGGTACTGCGGCGCATGGACCATCTTGCGTGTCTGCGCATCTACGAATACGAGCTGCGTCTCCGCCTCATTGATCAGCTTGCCTGCTTCATTATATACCTCATAGCTGAAGTGCATGAAGCGGTCAGGCATCCGTGTCAGTGTGGTGCGGATGGTGATCAGCTCGTCATAGGTGGCTGGCCCAATGTATTTGATGTTCATCCGTGTGATAGGCAGCATGATGCCCGCCAGCTCCAGCTCACGATAAGGCAGGCCCAGCGAGCGGATAGCCTCAGAGCGTGCCTCCTCATAGTAGCGGGCATAGTTGCCATAGTAGACATAGCCCATCTGGTCTGTATCGGCATAGCGTACCCTGATCTGGTGCGAGTGTATATACATCGGGTTAAAGATAAAATTATTCACTATTAGCTATATTCGCTTTGATGCAATTTACAGCCAGAGACATAGCTGCACTGCTCGGAGGCCGCCTCGAGGGCAATCCTGATCAGGCAGTCACGACCATAGCCAAGATAGAAGAAGCGCACGCAGGTGCACTCTCCTTCATAGCCAATCCTAAATACGAGCAATACGCCCGGACGGCACCGGCAGGCATCCTGCTGATAGGTGAGTCGCTGGCAGTGACCAATGACAAGATCGGTGCTATCATCCGTGTCAAAGATCCCTATGCAGCTTTCACTACGCTGCTCGAACTGTATCAGCAGGTCATGGCATCTGCACAGAAGAACGGCATCCAGCAGCCATCGCACATCGGTCAGAATAGCAAGCATGGCGATGGCCTGTTTCTCGGGGCCTTTGCCTACATAGGAGATAATGTGACCATTGGTGCCAATGTTCGGATCTATCCATCAGCTTTCATCGGAGATGGTGTGACCATCGGAGATAATACGACCATCCACGCGGGCGCGAAGGTCTATGAGGGCTGCCGCATAGGAAAGGACTGCACCATCCATGCCGGTGTGGTGATAGGCGGTGATGGCTTTGGCTTTGCGCCGCTGGCAGATGGCACTTTCAAAAAAGTACCGCAACTCGGCATCGTAGAGATAGGCGACCGCGTAGAGATAGGTGCCAATACCGTGATAGACCGTGCCACCATGGGCGCCACTGTAGTGCATGATGGCGTGAAGCTGGACAACCTCATCCACATAGCACACAATGTAGAACTGGGAGACAATACCGTGATAGCTGCGCAGACCGGCGTCTCCGGCAGTACACGTATTGGTAAGCAAGTGATGATAGGTGGCCAGGTAGGCATCGTAGGTCACATCCGCATAGCAGATGGTGTCAAGATCAATGCCCAGAGCGGCGTTTCAAAATCCATAGAGACTGAGGGCCGCGCCGTGACAGGCTCACCAGCCGGCGACTTCCGCGATCACTACAAGGGCCTCGCTCATATCAAGCTTATCCCTGAGCTGATGAAGCGCATAGCAGAATTAGAGAAGAAACTTGGTTAAAGTTAGCCCTCCCTTTTGGGGAGGGATGGGTGGGGCCTAGCCTCTCTAGTACTCGTCTCTGACGAGGATTCATCATACTCGCGTTTGAAACGCGATGAGTAGCGGCATCCGCTCAAAGGCCTTTAGCTCTTCCCTTCCCACTCCTCATAAAACTGCTCCAGGTAGTTGATCATAAAATCATGGCGTTTTTGCGCCATTGCTTTGCCGCTGGCGGTATTCATCCGGTCTTTGAGCAGCAGGAGTTTCTCGTAGAAGTGATTGATAGTAGGAGCGGAGGAGTGTTTGTATTGCTCCTTGGTCATGTGCAGGTCGGGCGCGATATCCGGATCATATAGCGCGCGACCTTTGTAGCCACCATAGCTGAAGGCCCGGGCTATGCCTATCGCGCCGATAGCATCAAGGCGGTCGGCGTCTTGCACCACATCCAGTTCTGTAGAGTGAAAAGTGCGTTCCGTCTTGCCGCCTTTGAAGGAAATATTGCGGATGATCTGCACCACATGCGCGATCACCTCCTCCTCCACACTGATAGAGCGCAGCCATGCCGCTGCCCGCTGCGGACCTATCTCCTCATCACCACCATGAAATTTGGAATCAGCTATATCATGCAGCAGCGCTGCCAGCTCTGCCACATAGGTGTCACAGGCTTCGTGCGCCGCTATTTCTTTGGTGGTACGCCATACGCGGTAGATGTGGTGCCAGTCATGGCCGCCTTCGGCTGCAGAGAGCGTTGCCTTGACGTAGTCTACGGTGTCATTTATCTTTTGCTGGTGCTTCACGGGCGGGCAGGGTTGATTCTTCTTTAGTGGATTTGAGTGTATCCATAGATTCCTTATATGCTTTGCGGCCTACGTCTATCAGCTCTGCTGCGCGGTAAAACTCAAACACTGACGCCGCCGTACGTGGTATCTCTATGAGGATATCTACGGGGTGCATCTGCAGCATGATCTCTACCAGCCGGTCCAGAGAGGCATCATAGGATTCACTCAGCAGCTCAAACATAGACAAAGATGGGAGATTTGTGATCTGTTGCACTTCTTTGGTAGTGACATGCTCTGCCGCATTTTCGGGTTTGGCGGGATCCTCATCCTGTGTGCTGTCATTGTCCTTCTCGCCGGAGAAGAAGCTCTTCAGCTTGGCTATGATCTGGGCGGCGCTGCTTTCCGTCTCCTCCGGTGTCACTGTCTGTGTAGCCACGTCTGCCACCAGGTCATGCGGTACTGCGCCGTTGAGGTTCACTGCCACTACTATCGCATCATCCCTCCGCTGAAATATATCTACCGGCAGCGGATTGAGCACACCGCCGTCTACATACAGCCCCTTCTCGTGCGCTATCGGGGTAAAGACACCCGGTATGCCCGACGAGGCCCTGATAGCCTTATACAGATCACCGCTGCTGAAGTGTATCTCCTTACGCGCGATGATATCTGTCGCTACTGCTATGAATTCTATGGGCAGGTCCTCTATATTGCGCGCGCCTGACATCTGCTGCAGCAGTCCGAATATCTTTTCGCCTTTCACAAAGCCCGCCATGGAGAAGGTGATGTCAAAGAGCCGGTACACATCGCTCTTGGTCTGTTTGATCAGCCAGTCGGTATATTCCTTCATGATGCCGGCGCAGTACAGTCCGCCGATGATGGCCCCCATCGAGCAGCCATACACGCCTACTATCTCATAGCCCTCCTCCTCCAGCATCTGTATCACACCTATGTGGGCTATGCCGCGGGCTCCGCCGCTGCCGAGTACGAGTTGCACTTTTTTCTTGCCGTTCATACTGATAAAAATATCTCAAAAAACCATTCGCGGTAAACGATACCCGTCAACGCCCAAAATCTATAGGGGAGCCATTTGGCTAAATATTTGTTATTAACAAATTCTTAAAACACATTACATGAAACGTATTCTGCTATATGGAGCTACGGGCCGCACAGGCCGTCATGTACTGGATCTGGCACTACAGCGCGGCTATGAGGTAGTGACGCTGGTGCGGGATAGCAGCAGTATCACCGCCAGGAGCGGACAGCTCACAGTGGTACAAGGCGATACTACCAGCCTGGATGATATACGCCACGCCATACAGGGCTGCGATGCGGTGCTGAGCACCCTCGGAGCGCTGCACCAGACTGATATACTCAAACTGGGCAAAATAGACCCGCCGCATACCCTGGAGCGGAGCATGAGGCCTACCATCCAGGCGATGAAAGAAGCCGGAGTGAAGCGCATCATCGTACAGACTGCGCTGGGCGCGGGTGATAGCTATCCCGATGTACATTGGATCATGCGCCTGCTCATGCGCTGGACCAGGTTTAAAATAGTCTACGCCGACCACAATATGCAAGAGCAGCTGCTCCGGGAATCCGGCCTTGACTGGACCTTTGTAAGGCCGGTAGGATTAAATGACAAAGACGAACTGCGAAAGCTGCATGTCACACTCCACGGCGCGCCACCATCCTTTCAGATCAGCAGAAAGCATGTCGCACAGTTTATGCTGGACTGCTTGGATAAGGATCTATACATACATCAGGCACCGGCAGTATCTGAGTCATGAGTCTCCGCTCTTATTCCAGTACTTTCTGAAACTCTATGAAGGGGCCTACCTCATGCCTGTAGGCACGCGCCAATGTCCGCGCTATCTGTATCTGATGGCTCAGGTCATGCGTGGCCCAGGTAGCCAGTAGCTGCTGCAGTGTCACAATGCCTAGGCGGGGATGTATAGCGGTGCGCCGCAGGTCAGCATCAGAGAGCTGCAGCGATACCAGGTGCGCCACATTATCCTGCCTCAGCCGGCGAAACTCCCGGAGCAGTTCTATCATAGCCGTAGCCGCCGCCACCTTCAGATGCGAGGCCATATCTACAGGTGTGAATGTCCTGACATCTGCGGCTGCCATGATGATCCCGACACGTACCATCCAGTTCTCCTGCTCGCAGAGCAGCAGATGCGCTACTACCTCGCGCGGGCTCCAGTCGGTGGGAGCTTCGCGGGCATCTATCCACTCAGCGCTCAGTTGACCTAGCTGCGCCTCCAGTACGCTGGGAGTACCACGTAGTATTTCCAGCGTTTTACCCAGTGAAAACTCCATTACTGTTTGTCCTTTAGAAATTCATCAGTGAAGTGTGCCTTCTGCTTTGGCAGCGCAAATTTGTCGGCATTATAGGTCTGTGAGTTGCCTCTGGGTATGGAGAGGGAGGTCCATGTTTCAGCAGCCATCTTGCCTATGAAGACGACCTGGCCGATGTGGTAAGGGTAGTGCGCCAGCTGCCTGTTGATGGCTTCTGTTACGGTGTGCCCCTGATTGCGGATGTAGATGATCCTAGAAAGATCATCGTCGGTGAGTGATCGCAGTGTATCCAGAAATACTTTCCAGCCTTTGTCCCAGAGAGCGATCATCTGCTCGCGCGTAGTGATGTCTGCTTCAAACTCCCCATCCCTGTTGCGCCATTCCTTTTCGCCATCTGTAGTGAGAAAGTCGGTCCAGCGGCTCAACATATTGCCCGAGAGGTGTTTTACGATCGTAGCGATGCTATTGCTCTCTTCGTTGTACTGCCAGAAGAGCTTATCGTCCGGTAGCTGCGCAAAGCTTTTCTCTCCCAGAAGCTTATAGTATTCAAACTGCTTGGTCACGCTCTGCAGATAGTCTGATGACATATGATTGGTTTTATTGGTTGAATAATATTAAAGACGATTATACTAGCGTAGGGATTTTACCCGCTCCTCAAAAGAAACCGGTGCGGGCAGAGGTGCCACCACGCTTTCAAAAAACTGTGTCAGCTCATCAGAGTGCTTGTGTCCGCTGCGGGTGCGGAGGTTGTAGTGTACCAGCCTTGTCCACATGACGGCTTTGATCTGTGTTTTGGCCTCGTTCCACATTACAGCCTCTACCATCAGGGCTTTGTCTGTGAAGCCCGTCAGGCGTGTCTGTATGGTCACGATCTCCATCAGCTCGGCCGGGGCGAGATAGGCTATCTGTGTCTGTGCCACCACCCACGAGAGGCCCTGCTCACGCGCCAGCTTGTATACATCAAAGTCATAGTAGCTCATGAGCTGGTCCTCGCGGGCGTTGATGATGTAATCTATGTAGCGCGCATTGTTGAGATGGTTAAACGGGTCGCAATCCGGAAACCGGATCACCGATTGGCTTTCGAGTTCTTTGGGCAAGGTTGTAGTAGTCATCTTGTTTTATGTTTTGGATTATAAATCGTTTAAAATATACCAATCGGTATTTTATTGTCCAAAAAAAATTATGCCTTCAGGCTCAGGATAAAATTCTCAAGGTACCGCATACTGATACGTAGCTCTGTGGCCCGGCCGTGTACTTTGGCCTGCATCACAGCTCCCTCTATCAGTGACATCAGGATCACAGCCACCTCAGTAGGATTCACATCTTTGCGTATCTCTTTGCGCTCTATGCCGCGCTTCACCTGGTTTTCCAGTGACTTCTTCCAGAACGTCAGCGCTTGTGAGGTTTTCTCCCGCAGTGCCGGATGGGTGTCATCAGCCTCTACAGAAGTATTGAGCAGCGGGCAACCGGCCTTGAGGAATGGTATCTTGAGAAAGTCACTATACACGCGCGGATAGACCAGCAGCCTGTCCACAGCATTATCCTGCGCCATGATCCGCTCGCGCAGGTAGGCCGTGACCCTGCCAAAATTATAATCAAACACTGCCAGCGCTACCTCATCCTTATTCTCAAAATTGCCATAGATACTGCCCTTGGTCAGTCCTGTAGCGTCAGTGAGGTCATTCATGGAGGTGCCTGCATAGCCCTTCTCATTAAAGATTGGTGCTGTACGCTCTATGATGTACTGGCGCGTGCGCTCTGCCTTGGATAGTGTCTCGCTCATTGCTTAGGCAAATGTAATGGATTATACCGATTGGTATAATTTATTTTTAGCTAAAAATATTTACCATGCAGCCAGCTATGATATGGAGGCAAGCCTATGTCTGTCCGATCCCTGTTAGCTCGTTCCAGCGCAGCGCCCTGCGGCACATACTTCAGGTCAAAATCGGAGCCGGGCGGAAAGTAGTAGTAGACCGGTGCCTCATGGCCTGCTATCATGCACCTGTCGCAGGTATACGCGTAGGTGTTTGCCAGCATCTTGCCATCCTTGACAGCTCGCTGTAGTTTGGCCTTGATCAGCTCAAAATGATCCCGGCGATCTATGTGCATGAATAACGCAGCACTCATCCCCATCAGAGAATCCGCTTCAAATACGGGATAACCATATCTATCCAGGTACCATCGCAGCAGTTCAAAGTTGATGCTATCATCGGCTAGCGTCTCTGTGGTCACACCATTGCGCCGGTGTGCCTGGTCGCGCAGTATCATCTCTGCGAAAAGGCTGTCAGTATCAAAATCTTTAACTTGCTTTTTTACTCCTGTCGGCAGCGCTACGATGGGTAGGGGAGTGGCGAGAGAAGCACCGCCTTCCTCATGGCAGGCTACTGCCCCTGCCGATAGACTGATAGATGAAACCCTTCCCGCTCCACGGTAGTACACATAGCCGGCACCGCTGCCGGTGATCTGTAGCTCGTGATCGCTATACACTTCTGCCGCCGCCAGCGTGGTATGTCTGATGCGCACCAGGTCCGCCTTTAGCTCGTAGGCAGAGAGTTGTCCGAGACCTTCGTGGAGGATATCTACTTCCTCTATATCTCCGGTCAGCGTAGTGGTCTTGGCATTGTTGATCTCAGCTACCAGGTGTGCATAGTTGATGCCTCCGGGCTGCAATGCGCCCTCCGGTCCCGGCAGATGGGCTACTTTGTGGCAGGCTACTTTCACATGTATCGTGATAGGGATGCTCCCTGTCACTTTGAGCTGGCCTCCGTGGCAGATCACGGGCATAGTGATGTCACACCGCTGGTCAGTGGTGGCATGTATGGTCAGCGACTGTATGGTGCGGGTGTCTACGTGTATGGTGAGCCTGGTATACCGGTCTATCGTGGTGCCCGGCCTGAGGCGCACATGGGCAGCTGTCGCGGTCTCCGTCACATCTATGTACTGCTGCAGATTCTGATCCGCCTCGGTAGCGATGAAGAAATCTGTATAAGGATCATCACTCGTCACGATCTGAAATGGCCCATCTATCGTGAGCGCTGTAAACTGTGCCACCTTCCGTTTTACCGTCGTGACCTGACCATCTCCTGTCACTGCCCCGCAGTGCAGGCAGAGAGATATAGTGAGGAGAAACAATAAATGCCTGGCATGAGTCATGCTCTGTTTGTTTCATTTCAGCTTTTCGGCGCTCTTGCCTATCATGATGTTGAGGCTGGCGCGCAGGATATCTCCCATACTGCTGCACTCACCAAAGTCTACCTTATAGTGCTTTGATAGCTCCGCGCAAAGTTGTGACACTTTCTCCGCAGGAGCTATCGTGTCATGCTCCATGGCGGTGAGCAGTGACTGCAGCTGAGCGCGAGACGCGATGATGCGCTGTGATATCAAGGTGCGCTCCTCACTCTGGTATTGCTTGATCACCTCATCATTGATATGCTTTTTGACCAGGCCTACCAGCTCCTTGTTTTCTTTGAAGAACTGCGGCAGGTACAGATTTTTGCGACCCTCGTAGCTCTGCTGGTCAAAGTCTATTGCCCTGATGCGAAACTGCACCTCCTCAAAGTCCGGGGTGATGTCAAAGACATAATTGTACGAGCGCATATCACCCAGCAGGCGGACAAAGCAGCGCTCATTAAATTTGACAAACTCCTTTGCGATACGTTTCTGGTTAAACTCAGGATTGCTTAGGTAGTTTGTGATAAACACATCGCCGGGTATGCCGGCTATGTGCTCCTCTATCAATGTATGCGTATCTACGAAGTAATTGATGCGGCTGGGGGAGAGGATGTGCTCCAGCTCCAGTCCATATACGCGCGATGCATCGGCCTGCTTGATGTAGAAGTAGTCGTAGACGTCATTGTAGTTATTGACGATCTTGACGCGGAAAGGATTCGAGTTGCCAAAGGTGCAGAAGTCTACGCGCTCTATGTGTAGGTGCTTGTGCACGCTTTTGTCACCGCCGGTTTTCAGGATCGAGTAGATCTCCTTCAGTCCCTGATGCAGCTCTGCCGTTTCGCTCTGAGAGTAGATGGCTGAGACCCACAGCGTATCCTTATCGTGCTTGTCATAGACCACCATCGAGTTCTCAAAGCGCTTCAGGTCGGCATACTGCACCGGCAGGGGGCGCTCGCGGTCATAGGTGCGCAGGTAGCTGTGCAACTCCGGCGAGACCCGGTACATGATCTTCTTCTTTGAAATGTGGGGGGTAGGAATGCGCTTGGTCATTTGTTTGTCAAAAATGTCATGTGCGATATGTAGAACCGCAGCATGCATTAAATTTGTATATAGTTAATAATAAATAACCATACTATGAAAAACTTCTATGAAAACCGGTTCCTCAAAGGAGCTGTTATGATCCTTTTTATTTTATCCGGAATAGCAGGTCGCGCGCAATATATCTCCCTGCCTGACACCGCCTTTGCGCATACATTAGACCGATACGGATACAGCTCCTGCCTCAGTGGCAGCGACCAGACAGGCTGGTATCTGGATACTAACTGCGCCATAGCTGCAGTAGATACCGGCTTCTATATCGCCTACACTAATATCCGGGACCTGACAGGAGTACAATACTTCCGTCACCTCAAAGAGATCTCGTGTACGGATAGTCGGGTCATGACGCTACCGGCACTGCCAGATTCGCTGGAGCGGCTTACTTTCCTGGATGATAGTTTGAGTAGCCTACCGCCGTTGCCACCTACGCTTACGTTTTTGGAATGTGGGTCTAATCCTATCCGGCATTTACCCGCTTTGCCCCAATCTCTTAGGGTTCTGTGGGTCACTGGAGTTTTGCTTGATAGTTTGCCTGCACTACCTGCTTCTTTGATCGAATTAGATTGCAGCGGCAACTTTCTGAGCAGCCTACCGGTGATGCCAACATCCCTGCACTACCTGGATTGTGCCGGCAATAATTTTGATACACTGCCTCCGCTTCCGGCTTCGCTCAAAGTGTTGCATTGCGAGTATAACCGGCTGCATCGCCTTCCGGCTTTGCCAGACTCACTCAGGGTGCTCAGCTGTGCACATAATTTTCTGGATTCTTTGCCCGCGTTTGACCCGGCTTTGGATTCTCTGGCCTGTGGCTACAACCCGCTTTATCGCCTTCCTGCATTACCCTCACGGCTTAGCTATTTAGCCTGCGACAGTGACCGGCTTTCATCATTGCCACCTTTGCCACCGGTCCTTGTGGGTTTTGACTGCTCCTACAATAGCGCTCTCATATGCCTGCCCAGGCTCGACACGATCTTTTTCTTTACCTTTAATGATATCGGCTCTCCCTGCCTGCCAAATTATCCTGCTCTAAATATGATGAGCAGTCCTCCACTGGACAGCGTTTCACTTTGCGATCCCGCCAGCGGCTATGGATGTATCGCTACGGGTATCATAGCCTTGGCTCTTCCTACGATAGAAATACACCCTAATCCGGCTAATAGCTATGTCAACCTTCAGGCTCCTGAGGCAATTGATGAATTATCCATTGTGAGTATCGCAGGAGATCAGATCAATTGCCCTACGGTATTGTCAGGTAGTAAGGCAGAGCTAAATGTAGCTGCCTTGCCAGCAGGTTTGTATATAGCTGAGGTGAAGTGTGATGGGCGTATCCATTATATAAAACTGGCAGTAGCAAGGTAGGTAAGATCTTCTGATATGGCGCTTACATTTTTAGCTAGCTATACTTTGTACACCACATCCAGGTATTTCTTAAGGATATCCGTCACTACTCCGCGGAATGGCAGGGTAGCAGCGAGACCATACACCGGTGCGAGGCCTTCCTTATTACCCGGATTGGCCTTGACGTAGGCTACTGACTCTTTCAGGTCGGAGATAAAGCGCTCCTTCACGCCCGGCTGCGTATGGCGCAGCGTCAGTGCTATGTGAAAGCAGGATGGCTTATGCAGGCCGTTGAGGCTCCAGCGCTTCTTGCCCATCTGATCTAGCACCTCATAGATATTCAGCGATTCATCGCGACTCTTGATGGCAAAGATCCACAGCGGATCGCCCATGATCTCCAGCTCGGGGATGGTCTTTAGCTCGGTTCGGATCCAGTCCGCCGTATCGAGTATCGCTTTAGTGGCTTTCAGGTAGCCCTCCTCGCCCATGCTCAGCATCGCAGCCCAGCACGCGGCGCTCAGCGCACCGGGGCGGCTACCGGCTATGGTGGGCGACATATACAGTCCACCCGGCCACTCCGTGGCAGTATAGTACATGTAGTGACGCAGCTCCGGCGAGCGGAAGAGGACCACAGATGTACCCTTCGCGGCGTAGCCGTACTTGTGCGTATCTACCGACATAGACGTCACACCTGGCAGGCGGAAATCTATGACCGGTACCTTGTAGCCGAGTTTCTCTGCAAATGGCGTGATAAAACCACCGAGGCAAGAGTCCGTGTGGAAACCAATGCCGGCCTGGCGTGCGATCTCAGACAGCGCCGGGATATCATCTATGATGCCATGCGGGAAGGTAGGCGCCGAGCCCACCATCACAATGGTATTGCGGTTGATAGCGCGACGGGCAGCCTCTACATCTATACCGTAGTCTGCGCGCATAGGTATGCGGATCTGCTTGATGCCAAAGTAGTGCGAGGCCTTGTCAAAGGCCGTGTGCGCTGTATCGCACAGGATCATCTCCGGCGCGGTGATACCCTGCTCGTAGGCGCGGTCGCGATAGCTCTTCATGGCCAGGAGAATGCTCTCCGTACCACCTGATGATACAGCACCACATACTTGAGCACCGTCCGGCGTATTAGCGCTATTCATCATGCCGGCCACCATGCTCACGATCTCCGCCTCAAACTTGGTCGCACTAGGGAAAATGTCAGTGTGCAATGGGTTGCTCTGAGACTGGAGGGCGTAGACTTTATTGAGGAAGTCGATATGGTCTTTGTTGCCATTGTAGATGCCGCCCGATACGTAGCCACCTTCCCAGGTTCCGATTTCATCGTCATGCATCTGCTGCATATCGGCGAGGATCTTTTCGCGATCTATACCTTGCTTAGGGATAGTAGGGTAGGAGTCATACCGGCCACGATAGGGCTTCAGTGTATGCTCCAGGGTTGCTTCTACTTTGTCGCTTTCCTTTTGTATCATCTGCTGCACAGATCCTACATTCTTCATCTTCTTTTCAAAGTAGCGTGCTACCGGCTTTGGCAGCCAGCTCAGTCTTTTGGATATGGTTTCTATAGAGGCCACTTCAGTGTTTTTATTAGTTAGTTAGGAATGAGTATTTAGTAGTCAGTATTGAGTATTTAGATGAATACACTTTGTTGCGGTTACTTCATACTTGTTTTATCATTTGTCATTTTGTATTCGCAGCTAGTCTTAATACTAAATACTAACTACTAACTACTAAATACCAAATCGTTCATCGGTTCTTCTTCGCCTCCTTGGCGTATTTAAACTGATAGTACATCTGCATGCCCCATGCCTCCAGGCGGTTGATGCTTTTGGCACCGCCCAGGTATTTGGCTTCTGTCCAAGCCTTGGCTGTTTTCTCCAGCAGCTGTGCGGCTATATATGCATCATCTACGGTACTGCCTATACAGAGGCAGCGACCGTCCGGCAGCACAGCAGCGTAGCGGTTATTCAGCGCCTTGATCACAGACGCGATACCGGCATCCTTTGCTATCCGTATCGATACGCCGAGCAGCTGTGCCTGGTCATCGAGTATCGGCGGCACCTTCTCGCGGAGCGCAGAGCCGTATTCCTGCTTCGTCACGAGTATGCACTGCACACTCTTCTTCGCCGCAAAGATAGCCTGGTACAGCTTCACATCCTGCGTGGGCAGGCCATCACGCAGCACGATCTCCTGTATCTGCACATCGCCCCAGCTACGGTAGCCGGCCTTGATGCTCTCCACATTAGCCAGGAAGGTTTCTTTCTCGTCCCTGATGCTCATGATGCGATAGTTTTCTTCTTAAAGGAATCTATATACAGCGCACAGGCATCTTCCAGTGTTTTACAAACTAAGAACACATCCTCCAGGCTGCGGCCTATGCATACACAGCCATGATTGGCCATCAGCGCAGCATTGGCTTCCTCTATCGCTTTCTCCGTACCAAAGGTGATCGCCTTTGAGTTTGGCAGCGCGTAGGGAGCAGCCTTGATCACCGCAGCGCCCAGTATGCGCTGGTGCTCCGGGTCCAGCACCTGCACATCTTTCTGCGCAGCAGCTACGATGGAGGCGTACATCTGGTGGGTGTGTATCACGGCTTCTATATGCGGACGCTTCTTATAAACCTCGCAGTGCAGTTTTAGTTCGGACGAGGGCTTGATATGTCCCTCATATTTCAAGTCGTAAAAATTGACCGCCACCATATCTGCCGGTGTCAGCTCTGCATAGGGGCGGCCACTCGGCGTGATCATCATGTGCGTATCACTGATGCGCACGCTCACATTGCCCCAGGTGCGGGCTACGAGACCCTCGCGCAGCAGGCGCTTGCCTGACTCGCATACCAGTACTCTTGCTTCCTCTGCGCTGATCATTTCTTCATCTTGCTAAATACCCTGTCAAAACGGTTCAGCGCATCGTCTATCACCTCGTCTGTATCAGCCATGCTCGTGTACATGCGGCTGCCGGCCAGTGTGATGATACCTTCTGCCGTGTAGGCCGCGCCCATCTCCTCCATCATCTGCTTGCGCTCCTTGATCTCGGCCAGCACTTTAAGTATCTTCAGGTAGTTGATCTTGACAAAGAGCGTACCCGCAGACTCCAGGTGACAGATGGACCCCTGATTGTATGCCACAAATGGCAGGTCGTAGCGCTTCATCATCTCCTGCAGGCCTTTTGTCAGCCTGTCACCCGCACGGCCTGCTTTCTCACAGGCATTCTGCTTTTCTATCTCTACCAAAGTATAATATCCCGCTACACAGCTCAGCGGATTGGCCGCCATCGTGCCGCCTACTTTAGATTGCTTCTTCTTGGCACCGCCGAGGCCGGCAGCGAGGTACTCCATATATTCCCTCTTGCCACCCAGGCCACCGGCAGATGGATAGCCACCGGCCACCACCTTGCCAAAGACCGTGAGGTCAGGCTTGATGTCAAAGTAACCTTGTGCGCCGCTCATACCCACGCGGAAGGCAGTTACGACTTCGTCGAATATCAATAACGCGCCGTACTTATCGCACAGTTCGCGTACAGCTTTGTTGTAGTTCTTTTGTGTAGGGTAGGTGCCGCTCTCAGGGCCCAGCGGCTCCAGGATCACAGCTGCTGTGCCGCCGCGCAGTACATTGAGCTGCATGGTGCGCTCCAGCTGGCCCAGGTCATTAGGGTATACCTCCTGCGTGTGCGACGTATATGCACGAGGTATCCCATGCGACTCAAAGCGCCCCGTACCCGGTATGCGGATGCCATAGACCATCTGATCCATCCAGCCGTGGTAGGCACCGCCCACTTTGGTGATCTTCTTCTTGCCCGTAATGATACGCGCCGTACGCACCGCAGCAATCACCGACTCTGACCCGCTATTCAGCATGCGGAACATATCCACCGACGGCATATGCTCGCAGATCATCTTCGCGATCTTCAGCTCATACTCGTGAAAGAGCCCTGTAGACGGCCCACAGGTATTGAGCAGCTCGATGCACTTCTCACGCACGATGGCAGGATTGCTACCCAGCACCGTAGGGCCACCGGCCTGTATGAAGTCTATATAGCGATTGCCATCCAGATCATAGAGATAGGGGCCATCCGCTTTATTAAATACGATAGGAAAGGGATAGTTAAATGCCAGGTTGTGCTGCACACCACCGGGTATGTAGTTCATCGCCTCGGTGGTCATGACCTTAGACTTGGCACAGGTCCGCTCTATCTGGGCTACATAAGCTTCCAGCACCGGCTTTGGTAAATGCCTCGGCGGCTGCGCCATGAGGTTTTTGAGCTGCGCATAAACCTGGTCGGTATCGTGATATTCTGATATGGCAAAGGACATAACTAATGAATAGTGAATAGGGAATAATGAATAAGAAAATGCAAATGCTATATGTTTTTTTTAGCCGTCTTGATACTTGCAGTTAATAGTTTAAGAATTTCTTCAGCATCAGTATTGAGTGAGACGTACAGTTTCTTTTCGATAAACTCGGTCTCTTGCAATAGCTCTAGCCAATATAAGGCTTCGTTACATTCTTTTATAGCGATCGTGAGTTTATGGATGAAATCAGCTTTAGAGGCCGCATATTCCGCTTCTCGTATCATAGCGCCTACAGAGGTACCTGACCGCAGGCATTGCTTGCTCATCACATACTCCTGCTTTGTCTCCCGTAGCAGGTTATAGAGCTTGACTATCCGTACCGCAAATAGAAACGATTTAGTCTTAAGTATATTTTCATTCATAGGGTTTGTTTTATTATTCATTATTCTCTATTCCCTATTCACTGGCACATTATTTATTCCACTCCTTATATAGCGCCTTATTCGTCTCGTATATCTTCACATAGTGAGTGAAGAGGTCATCATACAGCTTCCTGTTCTCAGGGTTAGGCTGATAGACTTTATTCACCTCGGTGATGGCTGGTATCTCTTCTACTTTCAGCTTGCCCAGGCTCATAAGGGCGAGGAGGGCAGCACCGCGGCTATTGGCATTGAGCGGCTGCTTCATCTGTTTTACGGGGCGGTCCATCACATCCGCCAGTATCTGGCTCCATACCTCAGAGTTGGCACCGCCGCCTATGAAGTGGATGAAGTCAAACTTGCGCCCGCACAGCTTTTCTGCAAAGCTCAGCAGCCAGCGGTTATTGCACGCTATCCCTTCAAAGACTGAGCGGATCATGTGCGTACGGTTGCTATTCAGCGACAGGTTGTGAAAGCCACCACGCGCGTAGTGGTCATCTACCGGAGAGCGCTCACCATTCAGCCACGGGGTAAAGATCACACCGTTGCTGCCTGCCGGCGCCTTGCTCGCTACTGTATCGAGGCGCTTGTAGAAGTCCTTTGGCGCCTTCTCCATGCTCAGGTCATCCTCATGGTAGAAGACATTATTCTTGATAAAGTTCAGGCAGGCGCCGGTGGTCTCCTGTTCATTCACCAGCATGTACTTGCCCGGTATACCGGATGGGATGCAGCCCATATTGTGGAAGAGGTCCGTCTTCTTCCACGGCGTGTGGCAAATCAGCCATGATGAGGTACCGATGTACAGGTGCGGTTCAAAGTCCTTGACAGCGCCTGATCCTACTGCTGCCGAATGCGTATCCGGCGTACCGGATATCACCTTCAGGTCAGGCCGCAGGCCAAACTCCTCGGCCAGCTCTTTTTTGATGGTGCCCAGTAGGGAGTTGGTCGGTACGAGGTCGGGCAGCTTCTCCCGGTCTATGCCGGAGATGCGGAGCAGCTCCTCAGAGTATCTTACATTGTTGATGTCGCGGTTATCCGTGAGCCAGTGCACCGTGATCGAGTCATACGAGGCCGCAAACTTGCCTGTGAAGTACAGGTTCAGATAGTCCTTTGGCTCCAGAAATTTGTATGTCTTCTTATAGATCTCCGGCAGCTTCTTTTGGATGTAGAGGATATGCGAGATAGAGTCTTTGCCGGAGGGACTGGGACCGCCACCGGTGATACGCACCCACTTCAGCGCCTTGCCTATACCATAGCCGTCTATGCGGATCGGGCCGTGCATCAGCTTCTGCGCCTGCTTGGCACCGCGGCTATCCATCCATATCATGGCATTCATCAGCGGCTCGCCTTTCTCGTCCAGCGCTACGGTGCCTGACCACTGCGTGGTGATATTGAGGGCGATGATATTTTGCGGGTCAAACTTGCCACGCTGGCGTATCGCGCTATAGCATTTCTTGATAGCATCTACCCAGTCTGACGGGCGCTGCTCGCGGCCATCCTCACCTACCAGTAGCAGCGGCGTCTCTTCAAACTCGTAATCTATCATTTGCGCACGGCAGTCAAAGACGGAAACTTTCGGGCCGGACGTGCCGAGGTCTATAGTGAGGATCAGCTCCTGGGGTACACTCATGTCAAGGTTTTGTTAACCCCGCAAACTAATAAAATCTATCGGTGAACACAGAGCAAGTTTCAATCAAACGTGTATAGAAAGCCTTATACATATTGGCACATCTACATCGAGCCAAAAGTATAGGCAATAGGAAGCTGTGACTCAATTTTGCTGAAAGTGCGCAGCTTTATACCGCCACTCCATTTTCCTTGGGCAGCTCCGTCTTAGCGATCGCGCCATAGCCACCAGCTATATCGATCACGTGCTGCACCCCGCGCGATTTGAAGATAGACGCAGCGATCATAGAGCGGTAGCCGCCTGCACAGTGGATATAGTATTGCTTGTCTTTGTCTATACCGCCCATCCAGTCATCTATATAGTCCAGCGGGCGGTTAGGTACCTGAGGCAGGTGGCCGGTCTCATACTCACCGGGACGGCGTATGTCCAGTACATTGATACCATCACTCCAGTGCTGCGCGGCAAAGTCTGCCGCAGAGATACTCTCTATCGTGTCTACATCCTTGCCTGCATCGCGCCATGCACTCACGCCACCACTCAGGTAGCCCAGTGTGTTGTCATAGCCTACGCGCGCGAGACGCATCACGGCCTCCTCCTCGCGCCCCGCGTCTGCTACCAGCAGGATAGGCTGGTCCAGTGTAGGGATCAGTGCCCCCACCCACGGCGCGAACTGTCCGTCTATACCGATATTGATCGAGCCGGGCACGAAGCCCTTAGCAAACTCCTGTGGTGCGCGGGTGTCCAGTATCAGCACATCGCCCGTATAGGCCAGCGCCTCAAAGTCAGCAGGAGACAGGGCGCGGAGGCCCGTCTTATTCACCTCATCCAGGCTCTGCGCGCCTTGCTTATTCAGCATGGCATTCAGCGGGAAGTACCGCGGCGCAGGGGCCAGTCCATCGGTGATCGCCGCTACAAATTCCTCTTTGGTCTGCGCCTTCAGCGCATAGTTAGTTTCCTTCTGGTGACCCAGCGTGTCAGAGGTGTCCTTTGAGAGGTTTTTGCCGCAGGCAGAGCCGGCTCCGTGTGCCGGGTAGACTATCACATCATCAGGCAGTGTCATGATCTTATGGCGCAGCGAGTCGTAGAGCATACCGGCCAGGTCAGTGATGGTCACATCAGCCTTGATAGCCAGGTCGGGACGGCCCACATCTCCTATGAAGAGGGTATCTCCCGTGAAGATACAATGCGCCTTACCACTTTCATCCAGTAGCAGGTACGTACTGCTCTCCAGCGTGTGGCCCGGCGTGTGCAGCACGCGGATGGTCACATCGCCTATCTTAAATTCTTCACCGTCCTTTGCACTATAGCAGTCAAAGCCGCAAGAAGCATTAGGTCCGTAGACGATCTTTGCACCCGTCTTCTGCGCCAGCTCTACATGGCCGGAGACGAAGTCCGCATGAAAGTGCGTCTCAAAGACATACTTGATCTTTGCGTTGTCCTTCTCCGCGCGACGGATATAGGGGCCGGTCTCGCGCAGCGGGTCTATGATAGCGGCCTCGCCGCGGCTCTCTATGTAGTAGGCAGCCTCCGAGAGGCAGCCGGTGTATAGTTGCTCTACCGTCATACCGCTAAAATACGCAAATCAAGCCAACCTACATGACTGGCGCAGAAAAGGATACCTGATATAGGTCAGGCTCACCAGCCGCAGTATTTTTTTTTGCTGCTACGCAAATCCATTGCGCAGTGACGGTCTATCTTTGATCTTTCCGGCCAAAGCTCTCAAAGGCTGTCCTTCTGTATTTGCCCTCTCCTTCGGAGAGGGTTGGGAGAGGTGGCTATTTGTATTAAAGCCTCCCTTTAGGGAGTTCCGAAGCCTCGGAATGGAGGGCTGACTATTTTTCTATCAGAGTCCCTTTTGGAGATTTTGGGCCTCATTTTTTCATCATAAAATAAATACCTATGTCCGCACCTGCCGGCAATACCAACGCAACCAGATGGACCTATCAGCAAACCCACGATATGCTCGATCAGATAGAGGAGCTGGCCTGGGATGAAACCATCCACACCCTATCTCAGGCCCTACTCAAAGTCAAAGGCTACAAGCAGCTCTGGAGCTATTGGAAAAAGACCTGGGCGCTGGATGGCGATATCATGGACCGCATCTACTACATCGAGCAGATCTTTATCGCAAAACTCGAAGAAGGTGCCCTCTTCAAGCGCCTCAACCCCTCCGCCTGCTATTTCATCCTCCGCCAAAATTACGGTTATAATGCCGAAGGCAAAGATGAGCTACCTTCTCATCTTGTGGCAGACTTAGAAACTGCAGCGGCCGGATCTTCCGACTCAGACAATCCGCGCAAAGAGGGCACAGGAAAAGATACGAAGATGTCTAATGATATCCGTCAGCCTCTTCTACAGTCAGCTGCCGTGATCACAAGTACAGGGAAAAATACAGAGCATACTTCTCAACACACTAAGCATCATCATCGGCGCTAGTATTATTTATGTTGCATCCGGCCTTTTATCCGGCCTTGCGCAGTTTGCCGTTAATAAACAACTGCATCGCATGGCAAGGTTGGCGGTCAGTGTTTGAGCCATCTCGCAGTAGCCTTGCGGGATTTAAGTGAGCACTACTTTTTAAAATTCCCTCAGTACGCGGCGAGTTTGACCGGCAGCGGGTGGGTGCAGTTGTTTTAGGCACAGTGCGCAGAGCCTTGATCTTTTGTTTCTTTTGGATCAAGCCAAAAGAAAGGCAGCGATATAGCATCGTCTGGTGGGCGGCGCAGAGATTTCCGTCATCCCATTGTCATAAAAATGTCCACCCTGTGGAATCCACCCCACCACATCATCCTGCTATAAAACCAACACTATGGCAGACATCGGAGAAAGCACCACCACTACAGGCAAGCACAAGCGTAACCGCGCGAAGAAGATCAACGTAAGAGTAGACCTGACCCCTATGGTAGACCTCGCCTTCCTGCTCATCACCTTCTTTATGCTCACCACCACACTCCTCGAGCAGCGCGCTATGGATGTCAAGACACCTGACAATCACAGCAACGTAGATACGTATGTGTCAGAGTGCCAGTTGGTCTACCTCCTGGCAGACTCCGGCGGCAGGTACTACTCCTGGGAGGGAATAGAGTGCAAGGCCGTGACCCCCATAGATCTCACCGGTCGCAACAGCATCGGGCAAAGGCTGAAAGCCAAGCGGGATTTTCTCAAAACGCATTGCCTGTACAATGATGGCACCTCCAAGCCCCTGCTCTGCATCATCAAGCTCCTGCCCGGTAGCCGCTATGAGCAGATGGTAGCCCTGCTCGATGAGATGCACACAGACTCCATAGCCACCTACACCATACAGGACTATACCGCCGATGAGCTCAAAGCCGTAGACGCTGCCCACAAAAGCATGGCCCTGCATTGATATCGCCTCGGTTCAAAATCAATTTTCACCGACACAAAACCACCCTACCCAAAATGTAACAGTCACCGTCAGAAAATCTCACTAAGTTTAGCAGGTACGATGACCTCAGCCCTACTCAGCCGATCTGTCACCCGACTGATGTGCAGCCTGCTCTGCCTGCTCACAGTGCCTGCATGGGCGCAGCGTGACTCTGTCAATCTCAAAGAGTTCGTCTATACCGGTACGCTCAAGGAGCTGCGCAAGGATGACTTTGCCATACCTGTAGAGATATACCCGCAGTCATACTTCCTCCGAAGCAACGTGACCAACCTCTCGCAGGCCATGACCATGATCAGCGGCATACAGGCCAATCTGGACGGCTCCATAGATGGTGCCAACGACATAGAGATAAACGGGCAAGAGGGTATCTACACGCTCATCACCATAGATGGCCTGCCCATCTCCGGCGGCAATAACAATGTCTATGGCCTGGAGGGTATCTCTATGGCTATCATAGACCGCATAGAGGTGATCAAGGGACCCGCCTCTACCGTATACGGCTCCGATGCAGTGGCGGGCGTGGTCAATGTGATCACTAAGAGTTCCGAGCGCACGCCAAAGTTCTTTGGCAATGTGCGGTACAGCACCTACAATGAGCTCAACGCCGAGGTAGGCTTCAACATCAAAGCCCAGAAGGCAAACGGCATCATCACGGCCAACCTGTACCAGATGGGCACACACTGGGATAAGGACCATGACGGCTATACAGATATACCGCTCACGACGCGCGGGTCGCTGTTTACCAAGTGGACCTTTCGCAATAAGTACAAGAAGCTCTCGTCTATCTATGGCCGCTACATCTATGAAGACCGCATGGGCGGGCAGCTCGACTACTCGCGCAGGTGGTTTGGCTCTGACTCTGTCTACGGTGAGCGGATCAGGACCAACAGGTTTGAGGTCTTTGGCAACTTTCTGCTGCCGGTCAAAAGGGAGAACGTCTCTCTGCAGATATCCTATACCGACCATGCTCAGAATGCCTGGTATGGTTATAACCCCTTCAATAACCATGAGCGCAACGGGCGTCTGCAGCTACTGTATGACAATAAAATAGGCGGCATCAGCGAGATGATGGTAGGAGCTATGTACAAGCTCTACTGGTACAAGGACAATATCTCTGATGTAGACTCTGCCACAGGGGCCACGCATGCGCTGATCAATCACTTTGCGGCGGTCTTCATACAAGACATGATCCATCTCAATCCGCAGAATGAAATACTGGCAGGCATCCGCTATGAATATAACTCACTCTATAAGGGCAATGCTATCTGCCCGCGCTTTGACTATAAGTGGAACTCACTAAAGAAGCTGGACTTCGTCCGCTTTGGCCTCGGCAGCGGCTTTCGCACGCCTAATGTGTTCTCGGATGATAGGTACGCCTTTACCAATAATAAAAAGATCATCATCAGCGGCGATATCAAGACGGAGCTGAGCTACGGCGCTCACCTGAGCTATGAGCGCAAAATAGACGCCAGGGGCAACTTTAATATCGAGGCCAATGGCTTTTTCAATACCATCATCAACAAGATAGAAGTAGATATCCACTCGCGCCCGGATGCGGTGATCTATAGCAATGACGGTTCCCTCAATATCAGCACTGGCGTGAACGTGAACGTAGATATGAATTTCCGCATACCGCTATCCGCACACATCGGCATGACGGGCATGCTAAACAGGGACCTCTCTCAGGATGGCAGCGGCCACTATGTCTACAGCAATGTGATCAATGCACCGGCCTATACTGCCAACTATGTGATCACCTATGCCTTCAAAAAGCCGGGCCTCTCCATAGACTGGACCGGCCTGATCAACTCACCCATGTATCTCAATACGGTCTACGGAGACGACCGCCCTGAGCGCTCGCCCTGGTACTGCCTCATGAACCTGCAGCTGACCAAGGCCTTCAAATTTGGGCTGGACATCTATGCCGGTGGGAGCAACCTGCTCAACTTTCGCCCGCAAAACCTGATCCTCCGTGGCAATGACCCCTTCAATAAATACGTGACCGATCTGGACAATAATCCGCACAACTACCGTTTTGATGCCAGCTACATCTATGCGCCCAATCAAGGCATAAAGGGATATGTGGGATTAAGGTGGCATATAGAGTAGAGCGGCTCCGCCCTCAGGCACGTAATGGCGCCATATGCGTGGCATAGCTACAGGATTTTTGATGCGTAAGTACAGGAGGCGCTTACAAGATTTTAGATGATTATTTATATAAACTCTGATGAGAGTCTAGTTTGTCCAATTTTATATCGGCTGGTAAAATTAATGTGTCTGAACTAAATTTTTGAATGTAAGAAATGGCTGTATTATAGAGGTCCGGCTTTGTTGTGTCGTTCTAGTTTGCCATTATTTTGAACCTATAGCCATGATCGTATGGCGATGGTATCGCTATTCTAGCTATACCATTCATATCAGTCGTGTCATAAGTGATAAACTCAATATTATCTCCAGGCAAACCGTAGACGGATACATCAAATGAATGTAAGGGGAGATTCGTTTGCCTGTCTATGATTTTTATGTAAACTAACGTTCCCCCGTTATTTTTAAGTTGGCTGCAGAAGAACATCAAAAAGAGGAAAGGGATTTTCATAGAAAAGTCTCAAGTCTATAAAATAAAAAACCCACACAGGAACTGACGTTAAGTTGCTTAATGTCAGGATTTGGGCTTAGCCTTCGCGCTGTAATCCGCCGTTAACCTGTTTTGTGGACGAGGCTTCAGTTACCTGAAGTGCGGCCCGCCATTGCAAAGGACGATTATAGGCCCGGTTTACTAATAGTATCCAACTAACGCATCTTCCTGTGTGGGATATTTTGAAAACTCTTGCCACTGCTTACGTTTCGACGTCTCCGGAGAGACAGCAGGGCAAGAGGTTAATTTTATCAAAGAACTAGTGTGAAGTTACACCTTTCAGATTAAATTTGACGGGATGAAGCGATTTATTTTTATTGGCATCCCGGCAGTACTCGTATGCCTGAGCCTGCTCTCCGGCTGCTGGCGGTCAGGGCAGAAGCAGGACAAGGCGACGGCGGAAAACTATGACTCTACCAAGGTCCACTCCGCGGCTATAGATGCTGTATCCCTGCTGATCCGGAAGGACTCACTCAATGCAGACCTCTACTTCAAACGGGCACAGCTGTACCAGGGCCTCGGTGACCTGAAGTCTGCCCTCACAGATATGTACCTGGCAGGAGTGATAGATCCTAAAAACAACGACTATAACCTCTACGCGGCTGATCTTTTCATACAGGATAAGGAACCTAAGCGGGCCATAGCCCTGCTTGATCACGCCATCTCACTCGACTCTGCCAATGTGAAATACTATGTCTACGGCGGCAAGTTCTCCTACATGATCAAGGACTATCCCGCTGCGCTGGCCCACTTCAATGAGGGCATCAGGATAGACATCTTTAATCCGGACCTCTACTACTGGCGCGGCATGACCTATCTGGATATGGGCGATACGACCAGGGCGCTCTCTGCCTTCCAGACATGTGTAGAGCAGGACCCCAAAAACTCAGACGCCTATCTGCAGATAGGCCTTTTGCTCCATGCGCGCAAGGACAAGATGGCGGACAAGTATCTGGATAATGCTGTGAAGGCAAATCCCAAAGCTACGGATGCACTATATGCCAAAGGCTTTGCCCAGCAGGAGCAGGGCCTATACAAAGAGTCAATAGAGACCTTCAAAACGATCATAGCGCGCGACTACAAGAACGAGGAGGCCCTCTACGCACTCGGTGTGAGCTATATGCAGGTAGACTCTATACAGACTGCCTACAAATACTTTGGCATGGCCATACAGATGGACCCGAAGTATGCAGAGGCCTACTACAAGAAGGGACGGTGTGCAGAGGAAATGAAACACCTGGAGGAGGCAAAGTCCCTCTATCAGGATTGCCTCAACTTTAAGCCTGACTACAAGCTGGCACAGGATGGCCTGAAGCGCCTGGGTGGCAGCTGATGGGAGGCTGCTATTCTATGAATACCAATTCCCTTTTTCTACCTTTAGCGCATGTACATACTCTATGACCCGGCTGCGATCCGTATGGACCTGCTGCCGCTCACATATATGCGCCCGGTGGCAGACTGCCGTGTAGGCATCCTGACCATTCGGGAGAAGTGGCAGCACTTGCTAGGTGAGACCACGCTGACCCTTTCGGAAGATTACCTGTCAGGCCGGTTCCCTTTTGCCACGGAGGCAGGTACACATACCTACATCAATGGCTCTATCATACCTACGGCAGAGATGGTTCGCCTGGTGCTGACCCTGAAGGACGGCCAGGCACTCCATGTGAATGGTACGACCCTGGCGTACTGCTCTGATATACCACGGACATGGACTGAGATAGAGGCTGCGGCCTCGGCGGCGCACTACGTGACCTACACGGAGGATATCCGCCAGCTCAGGTTTCCCTATGATATTTTCCGGCTCAACGGGGCAGAGATAGAGTCCGATTTTAAGTTGATAACAGATGGCAGGATATCCATGCCCTTGAGCGGTACTAACACGGTGATAGGCGACAGCCGTCAGGTTTTCATAGAGGAGGGAGCCTCGGTAGAGTGCAGCACTCTCAATGTCAAAGGCGGGCCGGTCTACATAGGCCGGGATGCAGAGGTCATGGAGGGATGCCACGTGCGCGGGCCGTTTGCGCTCGGAGAGCATGGTGGCCTGAAGATGGCTGCCAAAGTCTATGGCGCCACCACCATTGGGCCGCACTGCAAGGTAGGAGGAGAGGTGAGCAATGCAGTTTTTTTTGGCTATAGCAATAAAGGCCACGATGGCTTTATAGGAAACTCCGTGATAGCCGAATGGTGCAACCTGGGAGCGGATACCAACTGCTCTAACCTCAAGAACAACTACGGCACCGTAGACGTGTGGCACTACCCTACGGAGGGCTATATATCCTCCGGCATGCAGTTTCATGGGCTGATCATGGCAGATCATGCCAAGAGTGGTATCAATACTATGTTCAATACCGGCACCACTGTAGGTGTAGCGGCTAATGTGTTTGACGGCGGCTTTCCTGATAAATTTATCCCATCCTTCACGTGGGGAGGAGCGGATAAAAAGGAGACCTTCCGCTTTGACAAGGCGCTGGAGGTGGCAGAGCGCATGATGGCGCGCAGGGATATCACATTATCGCAGGGTGATATAGATATGATGCAAGTGGCCTTTGACCGTGATGAGAAATACCGCAAGTAAGAAGCAATGAGAAGAAAAATAATAGCAGGCAACTGGAAGATGAACCTGAAGTATGAAGAGGCTAAGGCGCTGGCCGCTGCCATCCGTGAGGGTGAGGGTACGTACAGGCATGAGGTGATCCTGTGTCCGTCTTTCCCCTATCTCACCGCACTGGCCGAGATACTGAAGGGAAGTAAGGTAGCCCTCGGTGCGCAAAACTGTGCCGATCGGGAGCATGGCGCCTTTACCGGAGAGGTGTCAGCACCTATGCTGGCCTCTATCGGCGTGCCGTATGTCATCATAGGTCACAGCGAGCGGCGCATCTACTATCATGAGTCTTACGCCATGCTGAAAGATAAGATAGATATCGCACTGGCGCATGGGTTGAAGCCCATATTCTGCTGCGGCGAGACCAAAGAGATACGCCTGGATGAGCAGCAGGAGAACTATGTAGAGCGCCAGCTGGAGGAGAGCCTCTTTCACCTCAGCGAAGATGATATACAGCGGGTGATCATAGCATATGAGCCTGTGTGGGCTATAGGCACCGGCCTCACGGCTACACCGCAGCAGGCACAGGATATGCACCACTTCATCCGCACGCGTATAGCTGCGCGCTATGGACGCGACATAGCGGAGCGCATCATCATACAGTATGGCGGCAGTATGAAGCCGGATAATGCAGCAGAGCTGCTGTCACAGCCGGATGTAGATGGCGGCCTGATAGGTGGCGCCTCACTCAAGGCTGATGACTTCAAGGCCATTATCGCCGCAGTTTGATATTATTTCATCCGACCAATCAACGATCGTGGACTATATACAATATGAATTTTTTACCCGTGAGGAAGCCCTGCGGGATTTTCTGATAGCGCTGCTGCCTGAGGTGGGCTTTGACGGATTTGAAGAGGTGCCTGATGCAGTGCGTGCCTTCATCCCGGGCCCGGCAGTGAGGCAGGAGGATATACTGGAGCTGCTCCAGCAGAATGGGCTAGGCCACATTAGCTATCAGACCTCTGTCATAGCCCAGCAAAACTGGAATGAGCAGTGGGAGAAGAGCTTCCAGCCACTCACCATAGCAGGCAGTGTCAGCATACGTGCCCCGTTTCATGAGCCGCAGCCGGCAGCTTATGAGCTGATCATAGAGCCCAAGATGTCCTTTGGCACCGGCCACCATGCTACCACCGCCCTCATGATAGAGCAGATGCTGGATATGGACCTGCAGGGCAAAGATGTAGTGGACTTTGGCAGCGGTACCGGTGTCCTGGCCATCCTGGCGGAGAAACTCGGTGCTGCGCATATAGTGGCTATAGACAATGAAGAGTGGGCGGTAGAAAACTGCCGCGAGAATATAGAGCGCAATAAGGTGAGCAGGATAAAGGTGATACATGCGGATACGATGTCTGTGGTGTCAGAGCAGTATGATGCCATGCTGGCCAATATCAACCGCAATGTGATTATGAAAAATTTAGAATCCTGGCGCACTTTCATCCGGCCGGGAGGCGTTTTAGTAGTCAGCGGTATACTGGTCACAGATACTAAGGATGTCACTAACCTGGCTACCGGCCTGGGATGCTCAGTGATACGCCAGCTCACACGTGACGGATGGGTCAGCATCAGTTTCCACGCGTAGACGGGGTTTACTTTTTTGACCGGCATCCTACCCGAAACGTTTTTTTTAAGTAATTTGTCCCGGTTGGAACAGATCACTTTATCAAAACTGTAACTCACCGGCAGTCCCTGACGATCGCGGAGGGGCTGAACCTGAATCATACAATACACAGAAATGACTAAAAAACTCCTGGCCCTCGCGTTTATAGTATCAGTCCTCACCCGGGTGAACGCACAAACCCTGACCACCTTTCCCACGGAGAGAGATAAATACATCAAGGCTGTAGAGCAGATGATGACCGGCTCCAAGGCCGAGAACCTCATGCAGGCTGATGAAGACTTCAATAAGAACATCAAGAGCGGAGCCATATCAGATGCACAGCTACAGCAGATCATAGCATCTACCAATGTGCTCGCCCCGCGCAACCTGGCTCCCTTTCCATACTATTACAATTTCTTTACCACCATCAATGCCTTGGCGAAGAACAAGATCTCGCAAGACAAGTTTACTAACTGGCTGGATATCCTGAGCCAGGTCACTAAGGGGCAAAAGAAAGGAGACAATCACGACCTGGGCAAGTTCCTTGAGTTTTCAGTAGCCTTCTTTGACAAAGGTGCACTCTACACCTCTATGTCAAAGACCTGGCGCTCTGATGCTAAGTCGTACACCCTCGGCTATGAATCATGGAAGCCGGTAGTCTCTATACCACTGGGCAAACTGACAGGTACCACCAGCAGCGATACGATATACATCAATAGCACATCAGGTAAGTACTTCCCTACAGAAAACAAATGGTATGGCAAAGGTGGCCATGTAGACTGGGAGAGGAACAAGCTGAGCAACTCCAATGTTTACGCCAATTTCAGGTCAGACTATGTGATCAACTTTGATAATACCATATACACTGTAGACTCCGTAGAGTTCTACTACAAGGACTTTTTCGCTACACCGCTGTATGGCAAGTTCACTGACAAATTTGTAGGTGGCAATGACTCAGCTTCTTCTTATCCCCGCTTTGACTCATGGTCCAAGCATGTGACACTGAAAGAGATCGTGCCTAATGCCGTATACTCAGGAGGTTTTGGCCTCTGGGGTCCTAAGGTAATGGGCTATGGCGTACCTGATACACCTGCTAGTGTGACTTTCTACAAGCGCGATAAGACCAAGGCTGTGACTGCCTACTCACAGTCGTTTACGATCAAAAAGGGAGAAGAGGTCGGATCGCCAAAGGCAGAGGTCATCATCTTCAATGGTAATGATACCATCTATCATCCGCAGCTCACCCTGACATACAAGGCCAAGAACAATGAGCTGCGCCTGCTGCGCGGTGAGTCTGGTATCTCAAAGTCTAAGTTCTTTGACTCATATCACAATCATGAGTTTGAGGTAGATGCTATTTTCTGGAACCTCGACTCGGCCCGTATGCAGCTGCGTACGCTGAATGGTATAGGCCAGGTGGGTTCTGTCTTTGAGTCAAACAATTTCTTTAATAAAGATCGTATCAGGCAGATACAGGGTGGCGCTCCCTACGAGCCACTCTCTATCATCAAGCGGATGTATGAGAAAACAGGCAGCAGAGAGCTGAATGCTGCAGACCTGGCCAGGGCCATAGATCCGCACCTGACCGAGGAGCAGGCCAAGTCCCTATACTACATGCTGGTAGAGGGCGGCTTTATACGCTATGACGAGAATACGGGTACTGTGACCATGCGTGACAAGGTGATCAACTATGTGATGTCAAACTCCAAGAAGCTGGACTATGATATCATCCGCCTGAAATCTGTGCCTAAGACCGGCACAGACTATATAGACCTGAAGAGCAATACCGTAGAGCTGAAAGGTGTAGATGCCGTGCCGATCAGTGATACGGCCAAGGTGGTCATCTTCCCGTACAACAGGTCCATCAATATCCAGAAGAACAGAGACATGACCTTTGACGGTCTGGTGTATGGTGGTCGCCTTGATTTCTTTGGCAGAAACTACAAGTTTGACTACCAGCCATTCACCTTTGACCTGAACGGACTGGACTCTATGCGTATCAATATACCTGATAGCGCAGGCCGGCTGGATGCCAATGGAGAGCCCATGCTGCGCACGCTGCTCACAGACATAGTAGGGGTCAAAGGCCTGCTGGAGGTAGATGCGCCTATCAATAAATCAGGGCGTACACGCCTGTCACAGTTTCCCAAGCTGACGAGCAAGGATAAATCATACGCCTACTACGATGATATAGCCGGTGGTGCCTACAAGCGCAAAGACTTTTACTTTGAGCTGCAGCCCTTCCGCCTGGATAGTCTCAATACCTTTACGCCATCGGTGATCAACTGGGATGGCCGCCTGGTATCGGGCGGTATCTTTCCCGATATCAAAAACAAGTTGCATATCATGCCCGATCTTTCATTGGGCTTTGATATCATCTCTCCGGATGGTGGCTATGCGCTCTACAAGGATGGCAGCAAGTATGAAGGCGACCTGACACTGAATCATAGCGGCCTCTCGGGCAAGGGTAAAATAGAGCACCTGACCGCTACATTTACTTCTCACAATATCATGTTCTATCCCGACTCGCTGCATGCCACGAGTGATTCATTCCACATCAAGAAAGTTTTCGATGGGGTCAAGACACCGGAGGTGGCCAGTACAGGCAATGATATCTTCTGGAAAACGAAGACAGATAGCATGATCATACACAGCGTGAAGGACAAAGCCTTTGCGATGTATGAAAATCAGACTTCCTTTAACGGTACATTATTGCTCACCGGCAAAGGGCTGCGGGGCAATGGATTTCTGGATTGGGCAGAGGCTAACCTGACCTCAAAGGACTTCCACTTCCAGACCGAGAACCTATCGGCAGATACAGCCTCTATGAATATCAAGTCTATCTCAGGAGACAAGGTGACATTCAAGACGCCTAACGTCAATGCCAAGATCGACTTTAAGAACCGTATAGGTGACTTCAAATCTAACATACCGGACAATCCTACTGAGTTTGCCTACAATCAGTTTAAGACCAAGATCGCCGAGTTTAAGTGGTACATAGACCAGAAGATACTCGACTTCCGCGTGCCGCCTGGCAGCCAGGGTGAGTACTTCACCTCTACGCGCGAGAGCCAGATGGGACTACAGTTTCTAGCCAAGAGAGCTACTTATAACCTGGAGACCTCTATCCTGCGCGCAGAGCAGGTACCATATATCCTGATAGCCGATGCCAAGGTGATACCTGATAGCGGCATAGTGGTGGTACAGGGCGAAGCCAAGATAGACCAGCTTCACAATGCGACCATCATAGCAGATACACTGACCAGCAAGCATAAGATAGAGAAGTGTACGGTAGATATCATCAGCAAGGCTGAGCTGCGCGGCACCGGGGAATACAAGTTCTCTACAAAGGATCATAAGGATGAAAAGATCACCTTCAATAATATCTTCTGCAGCAAAGAGACTCTTGGTGATTCTAAGTATAAGTTTGATGCATATAGCCTGGTGGCCAAGGGGCAGATCATGGATACTACTGACGGATTCTTTATTTATCCCAAAGTAACTTTCAATGGTGATGTGAGCCTCTTCGGACACAATCCGTATTTGTTTTTCAAGGGCTATGCAAAGATCAATTTCAAAGACCCTAATGTCACCTCGTCGGATTTCAAGATCATAGATGATGTAAACCCTGACAAGCTATACCTGCACTACGACAGTACTACCAAATCTTCTGATGGTACGCCGGTAGTGACGGGTGTCTATTTCAATAAATCCAGCGAGACGCCGGTCATGTATCACGCCATCTTCACACCGGTCATGGCACACAGTGATCCGGCCCTCTTCAAGGCACCCGGCGTCGTGACCTACAATGAAAAGAGCGGCGAATATGTAATGGGTAACCCCGGCCGTGTAGACTCAGGCGAGTTGGCCGGCAATCTCATGCGCTATAACGAGGCCAAGGGTATCATCCGCGGCGAGGGCAAGATGAGCTTCGGTACTGATTTTGGCGTGATCAAGTATGCCATAGCGGGTACCAATGAGGTAGACCTGGCCAAGAAGCAGTACCTCTTTAATATGACCTTTGGTATCGACATGAACCTGAATAATAAGACCCTCGATGAGAAGTTTCAGCAGATCATGGTGACCGATAATGCAGATGGTCCGGATGCATCATATGAGGGAGATAAGTTTAAGATGGTCTATACCAATCTGGCTGATCCCAAGACTGATGCCAAGCTGATATCAAACCTGTCTGTGGCGCCGACCTTTGTGCGTCCTAAAGATTTCAAGTATTACCTCGTGTTTGATGATGTGCGCTTCATCTATGATCCTGATGACCTGACCCTGCGCTCTTATGGTAGGTTCAATATCTCATTCATAGGAGAGAAGCCGATACACAAGCGCATAGAAGGATTCATAGAGGTAGGGCTGAAGGCTAATACCTTTAATATCTATCTCAAGACGGGGTCAAACGAATGGTTCTTCTTTGAATATCGCCCGGGTACACTCGGCCTGATCTCTTCTTATGATGATTACAACAGGATAGTAGCCTCTATGACTGCCGCACCGCCTGACAAGCGCAAGATAACAGGAGAGAAGGGGCTGTTTTATACTTACAACATAGGCTCTACTATCAATAAGTCAGCCTTCCTGGATGCGATGAAAGACAAGTCCAATCCAAACCTGCCGGCAGAGAAGATCATAGTGAAGCCTAAGATAAACCGTGACAGCCTGGCGAAGGCACAAATGAAAACCGAGACTCCTGATACCAGCAAGAAGGCCGCTCCTGCTGCCGCACCTAAGTCTGAACCTGCTGCCGCAGACAGCGTCGGAGGCGAAGCACCTAAGGAAAAAGAAAAGCCTAAGTCTGCCGCGCAGCGCAGGGCTGAGAAGCTGAAGCAGAAAGCCGGTGAAGATCCAAATGCTACACCTGCGGCGGCACCTCCTGCGCAGCAGGATACCGCGGGTTCCGGTGCGCCTCCTGCCGCTACTCCGGAGAAGAAAGAATCTCCGGCGGCCCCTCCGGCAGAAAAGCCGAAGTCTGAAGCTCCGGTGACACCTCCGGCAGAGACCCCTGCCGCTACACCACCGGCGGAGGCACCTAAGTCTGAAACACCTGCGGCCACGCAGCCTAAGACGGAGACGCCACCGCCTGCCGCGGAGAAACCGGCAGAGACGCCTGCTGCTACGCCACCGGCGGAATCACCTAAGTCTGAAGCACCAGCGGCCACACAGCCTAAGACCGAGACGCCACCGCCTGCTGCCGAAAAGCCGGCAGAGACACCTGCTGCTACACCACCGGCAGAAACACCTAAGTCTGAAACACCTGCGGCCACACAGCCTAAGACCGAGACGCCACCGCCTGCCGCGGAGAAACCGACAGAGACTCCTGCTGCTACACCACCGGCAGAAACACCTAAGTCTGAAGCACCTGCGGCCACAC
>CAZIBY010000008.1:0-198228 GCA_964537475.1 uncultured Chitinophagaceae bacterium
GACAAAAAAATCGGTCTTAAAGCTTGCATGTAAGCACAGTTCATTGCGAGGAGTGACGCCTCGGCACGACGTGGCAATCCGTATCTCAATACATCGTATGATGTCAGTAGTGAGCTACGGCTATCCTCCGACTGGCACATGACAGATTGCTTCGTCGTGCCTCCTCGCAACGACGATGATTTTTTTATTTTATAAAGTCCTCGCTCTGCTCGTACACGTTCACTATCGCCTCGGCTCCCGCTCGGCAACACTGAACATGTACGTCGCTATCGCCGGCTGGGGTGTATCAATGGGAAAGTGATTATGCAATTGTCATTCTGTCGGCTTGCGCAGTTTGCCAAAGGAATCTGGGGTAGCATAGGCTTTTTTGCCTGATACAAAATATCTTCACTCGGCTACGACATAAAATCTGGTCGGCAATCAGTAAATCTGTAAACCAATCGTTACGCTATCGCCTCCAGCTTATTTTTGAAGAGCAGCTTCTCGCGCTCAGGGCCGGTGGAGAGCATGGTGATAGGAGTAGCCAGGTGGCTCTCCAGGAATGTCAGGTAGCTGCGCAGGTTCTCAGGCAGCTCCTCTACAGAGCCGTACGGGCCGAGGTCCTGCTTCCAGCCCGGGAAGGAGCGGTACACAGGATCTATCTGCACGTCATTGATATCGTATGGTATCGTATCGGTCTGCTTGCCGTCTATCTTGTAGTGCGTACAGGCCTCTATCTGGTCAAAGTCGTTCAGCACGTCGGCCTTGGTCATGGCTATCTGGGTGATGCCATTGATCATGATGCCGTAGCGGAGGGCAGGCAGGTCTATCCAGCCACAGCGGCGCTTGCGGCCCGTGGTAGCGCCAAACTCAAAGCCTATCTGGCGGATGCGCTCGCCGGTCTCATTGTCCAGCTCGGTAGGGAAGGGGCCACCACCCACGCGGGTGCAGTAGGCCTTGGCTATGCCGATCACTTCTTTCACCTTGGTCGGGGAGATACCGAGGCCATTGCAGGCACCGGAGCTGATAGTATTTGACGAAGTCACAAAAGGATAGGTGCCAAAGTCGATATCCAGCATAGTGCCTTGTGCGCCTTCGGCCAGGATCGTCTTGCCCTTGCTGATCATATCATTCAGATAATACTCAGAGTCGATGAGGTTTTCGTAAGAACGCAGTGTCTCTATCGCTTCAAACCACTTATTCTCCTCCTCTGTCACGTCAAAAGCGAAATCGTATTGCTTCGCCAGGTGCAGGTGCTTCTCCTTGATACGCTGGTACATCCCCTTGAAGTCTGAGGACAGGATATCGCCCATACGGAGGCCATTGCGGCCTGTTTTATCCATATAGGTAGGAGTGATGCCGCGGAGCGTAGAGCCTATCTTAGACTGGCCTTTGGCGGCCTCTGAGGCAGCATCGAGTACCTTGTGCATAGGCAGTATCAGGTGCGCTTTCTTGGAGATAAAGAGGCGGCCTTTCACAGGTATGTTCTTGCTCTCCAGTGTGGTGATCTCGCGTACGAGGGTCACGGGGTCTATCACTACGCCATTGCCTATGATATTGACAGGCTTGCCGTGCATGATGCCGCTGGGTACGGTGTGGAGTACGGTCTTCTCACCATCTATCACCAGCGTGTGGCCGGCATTTGGCCCGCCCTGAAAGCGTGCTATCACATCATATTGAGGGGCCAGGTAGTCTACTATTTTGCCCTTGCCCTCATCTCCCCACTGCAATCCTAAAAGTATATCGACGAACATCTTCTTTCTAGAGAATAATTAATAATGAATAATAAACAGAGAGAATAGAGAGGAGAGAACAGAGAATAGTATGGAACATCAATCACTATTCATTATTCTCTAATCG
The DNA here is from genome assembly GCA_964537475.1 of uncultured Chitinophagaceae bacterium. Taxonomy (GTDB): domain Bacteria; phylum Bacteroidota; class Bacteroidia; order Chitinophagales; family LD1; genus UBA1941. The sequence goes on from CAZIBY010000008.1 coordinate 1,840, forward strand.
TTATTCTCTGAAATTTACGCCAGGCTCTTCACTGCTTCCTCTTCAGAGGCGGAGATGCTGAAGGCGCTTTCGAGCTTCATCATCTTCAGGATCTTGGTCATCAGCTCAGGCACATTGCAGAGGTACATATCACCGCCGGCGTTCTTGACCTTGGCCAGGGCGGTCATCAGCATACCGAGACCGGTACTGTTGATGTACTTCAGGTCGGTGAGGTTAAAGAGGACCTTCTTCACACCGCCCTCCAGTTGCTCCTTTACGTATTCCAGCACAGGGCCGTTGGCATTCTCACCCAGCAGGTTTCCGCTCAGGTATATCACGGCTACGCCGTCCTTTACTTCTTTCTTTATCTCCATATCGTTTAGTTTTTAGATGCCTTGTGCTCCATCTCTCTCCGTACCTGGCAGGTGCCGCAGACGCCGTAGCAGTAGAGGGTGTGGTGGGTGATCTTAAAGTTGAGCAGCTCGCCCATCATCGTCCTGATCTGCTGTATGCGCGGATCGCAAAATTCGACAACTTTTTTGCAATCTACACAAATAATATGGTCATGCTGTTTGTAGCCGTATGATTTTTCATACTGTGCCTGATTCTTGCCAAACTGGTGCTTCTTGATCAGGTCGCAGGAGACGAGGAGCTCCAGCGTATTGTAGATCGTAGCGCGGGATACGTTGATGCCTTTGGCCACGAGGTCTGTGTATAGCTGCTCCGCCTCAAAGTGATCTGTGCGGCTGTATATCTCCTCCAGTATCGCGTAGCGCTCTGTGGTCTTGCGCTGTCCTTTCTGCTCGAGGTAGGCCGAGAAGATGCTGTGCACCTCCCGGTATGTTTCTTCATTCAAAACGCTCACGCTCAAAAATAGGGAGAAATGGGGAGATTTTGGAGAGCGTGGACAAAAAATCGGAACCTAGTAAGCCTAGCCAACACTAAGAAGGTCTTGTCCACAGTCGACGGTCCACAGTCGACGAGGATGATATTGCCATTCCGTGGACGGTGGACAGTTGACCGTCGACGTTATGGAAAGATTGCAGTAGTCGCATCTATGCTAAAAAGTGTGAAGCCGGTAGCTCTGGACGCTCATACGCAATAAGATGGGCCATATAGCGTATAAATGATCTAAACCCAATGACCATGAAAAGAACACTGATAGGTGCTGCCGCGCTGGTGGCGATCGCGATCGGTGTGTATGTTTTCTCCCGTCCGACATACACTACGCAATGGACAAAGACAGTCACTACGAGTGACACCACTACGTCCTACGCAGCTAACGATAATAACGACTCGCTGGTGATAGATACTGCCGGGCTTTTTGATCTCGCGGCCATCCATCGGTATAAACCTGACCCCGCAGCGATGGCAGAGGCTGTTCGGCTAGATGTGATGACCGACACCATGCAGGACACGTATGAGATGCAGCGGCTGATGGCCAGGGCAGTGCGGCTATTCCCGGCACGGCAGCTATACTGGACGCTATCCAATGCTGTAAACGACAGAAACCCTGCCACAGAGGTAGTGTACAATAAGCTAAGAGCCTTCGCCGATAGTATCTCATGGCCGCCCTCATACTATCTCTCTGCTGCCAGATATGCGCTGGCCAAGGGCGATAGCGACGTATGTGTCCGTCTACTCGGCTGGTCCATGGCAGACGACTCTACTGTAGGATGGCAGATAGCGGCTGATAGCTACTTTCAGCGGCTGGACGCCTATCAGCCCTTTTACAGGCTCATGGATGAGCACCTGTCTGTCTGGCAGGGACAGGCTGCTGCGCTGCGTACTATGGCGCACTCCTCTCGTACCTCGCTGCCATATGATCTCACCCCTGAGGAGGTCTTCAGAAAGCATGGCTATGAGAATGAGGATGGCTTTAACGGTCATGTATACAATGTGAGCGACGATGCCATGCGCGACCTGATCCGTGGCAATAGAAACAGGTACTTCTCCCGCTCTACAGATCATAGTGTCAATTTTGTCGCCTCGCTCCATCTCAGTGATAGTTTCTATACCTACATCTATGCTGATCAGGACCTGGTGAATATGGACGGCAATAGCTGGGACTGGGAGACCTTTGACGCACCGAGTGGTTTCGTACTGATCAATATCGACAGGGCCGGCCATAAACTGGGCGAGCAGAAGATAGGCTGCTCCTGTAGCCCGATACATATCACCACCGCCGTGGTAGATAGCTCCGGCCTCATAACCTCTACAGACCTGAAGCAGATCTGGAAGAAAAACCCGCTGAGCGCCGGCTACAAGGGCAATAAAGTAGTGGACCGCAAAGTACTCGCGACACATTGCTATCAGGTAGCGGCAGATGGCAAGATCAATCCGTTATCTGGATCGCAGCAGGAGGTGCGGCCTGTTTTGTCACTGGCGTGGTAGGGCAAATAAAAAAGCCCGGCTATGACACCAGGCCTTTCAGTCGACTTAAAACTATCTTGGATTACTTCACTCCGGCGTGGCGGGTGATAGTCTGAGATTCTACGTTACCGTTTGAGAGGGTATAGATGGTGATGGAGTAGGCCTCACCCTTTGCGAGAGTCGTTTCGTCAAAGTTGATATTGCTACCATAGCCACTGGCCAGCGTGCGGCCCTCAGTGCTTTTTACATCATAGTTGATCAGTGCATCTGCTACAGGACCCTCAGAGCCTGTGGCTGCGATGTGGAAAGTCTTGGCGTCTACCTGGGTACACTCTACGCTGACCATAGAGGCCGCGCTGGCAAAGAAGCTAGAGGCAGCAAAAGCTGCTACAAACAGGGCTCGTGTTACTTTCATTCTTGTTGTTTTTTGATTGTTTTTTACGCACCGGTGATTGAAAGGTTACGAAGAAAGGTCAAAAAGCAATTGCCGGTTGTTAATTAACAAATAGATAAAATCCAACTATTTACAACCGGATTAACCGATTTTCTGCACCAGGATCGAGCTGGTATCCAGCTTGAGAGAGAGCATGTTAGCAGCGTTATATTTATTGAGGGCTATCTCCAGCCGCTGCTCTCCGTTGAAGAGGGCCAGCAGTTCCCCTTCGTCTACCTCGCCGTAGTGGCGGCACAGCCTGTTGATCTCATAGATACCAAACTCAATGCGTACCCGGCTGTCACCTATGCACTGGTCATAGATAGGCCGGGTGATGTTAGTCACGGCATTGCCATATTGATCAAAGTAGATCACAGTACCTTTGATAAAGCCCGCAGAGTGCTGCGGTATCATGAGCCGCTGGCTGCGCACCTGCTGGATGCGGTGGCCTATGATGGCCAGGCCGAGACCGGAGGTGATAGCATTGATGATATTAGTGATGCCTTCGGCAAAGAGCATGTTGGAGCTTTCACTCACGTCGTCATTGATCAGGTAGGTCTCGGGCGGCACCGTATCAAAGAGTAGTGTGATCGCGCCATTATCAAAGAAGATGAAGTACTGCTCGTGATGGTGCACGCAGAGCATCCGGCCTTTGCTCTCCGGAGAGTTCACATTCATCACATGTATGGTGCCCTTTGGGTAATATGGATACGCATGGCGCAATACGTGTGCAGCCTGGCGCAGTTTGAATGGCGTGATGCGTGTAGCGATATCTACTAGCTGTATGTCTATGCAGCGGGAGAGGAGTGCTCCCTTCAGCGCGCCGAGGTAGTAGTCGGACTCGCCCATGTCGGTAGTGATGGTGACGATCTGTTTCACGCGGTATGCTGCATGCTACAAATATATTGTATCGGCCAGAAGGACTAGGTGGACAACTTGTGGGAAAGTGGATAGCGTGACCTGATTAGCCGACACTAATATTGTTATAGATTGCAAATACTAAAAACGCAGCACTTGACAGAAATTTCAATTCACATAGACGGTATAGACCCGCTGGATTTCTTCGGGGTCAATAATTCCAAGTTTAACCTTCTCAAAAAGTCTTTCCCTACCCTACGAATGGTCTCCCGCGGCAATACGATCAAGGCCGAGGGTATAGATGACGACCTGAGCATCTTTCGCGACAAGGTAGACCGCATGGTAGCCCACGTAGAGCGCCATGGCAAACTGACCGAGGATATGATGGAGCGTATCCTCACCGGCGAAGAAAAAGAAGTGCCGGGCGATAAAGAGATCAAGAACGTCATCGTTCACGGCAATAACGGCCATATCATCCGCGCCCGTACGGCCAATCAGCAGCACATGGTGACGGAGTGCGAGAAGAATGACATGCTCTTTGCCATAGGCCCTGCCGGTACCGGCAAGACCTATACAGCAGTAGCACTGGCTGTCAAGGCGCTAAAGGAAAAGACCGTGCGCAAGATCATCCTGACGCGCCCCGCTGTAGAGGCGGGCGAGAACCTCGGCTTCCTGCCAGGAGATCTCAAGGAGAAGATAGACCCCTATCTGCGCCCGCTCTATGATGCCCTGGAGGATATGATCCCTATGGACAAGCTGGCCTACTATATGCAGAACCGCGTGATAGAAGTAGCGCCGCTGGCCTTCATGCGTGGGCGTACACTGGATTACTCCTTTATCCTGCTGGATGAGGCGCAGAATGCTACCTCACCACAGCTCAAGATGTTCCTGACCCGTATCGGGCCAAACTCTAAATGTATCATCACAGGCGACCCTACCCAGATAGACCTGCCGCGTGCGCATGAATCCGGCCTGCCGGTAGCCCTGCGCATACTGAAAGATATCAATGGTATCTCTATGATCCACCTCAACGACTCAGACGTAGTACGACACAGGCTGGTACGCGAGATCATCAAGGCGTATGATACGCTGAAGAAGGATTGAGCAGAATAGGCAGAAATGATCTGAATCAGAATTTGCAGGATTTTAGAATTGATAGAATTAATGCAGATCAGGGGAGATGGAGAAGGATGAACTAACCTATACTGTCATAGGCTGCGCCATGGCTGTGTATAATAAGTTAGGTAATGGGTTCCAGGAAGTCATCTATCAGCGGTGCTTAGCCATCGAATTAGGAAAGACAAAACTGAATTTTGCACGTGAGATAGAGCACCCTATCTTTTACGATGATATGGAGGTAGGTACCAGAAGAGCCGATTTTATCATAGAGGGTAAATTGGTGGTCGAACTAAAGGCTATAATCAATCTTGAAGATGTACACCTGGCTCAAGCCAAAAATTATCTTGTAGCATACCAGTTTCAAAAGGGACTTCTTATTAATTTCGGCGCGACAAGCTTGCAGTACAAACTAATATTTAATAATAATAGCCAATACAAAGCGGCGACAAAAATCTGATGCCGGTAGGTTGTATTATTCTGTAAATTCTAAAATTCTGTAAATTCTGATTCCCACAATGTCAGCTATAAAGGATACTCAATTCAATTTTCCCGGCCAGACGGATGTCTATCACGGCAAAGTCCGCGATGTCTATTTTCTAAAAGATAAATTGATAGCTGTCGCTTCAGACCGTATCTCGGCTTTCGATCACATCCTGCCGAAGCCTATACCCTACAAAGGGCAAGTGCTGAATCAGATCGCAGCCTACTTTCTCAATGCGACACGCGATATCTGCCCCAACTGGCTGGAGGCCACACCGGACCCCAATGTTTCTATAGGCAAGAAGTGCGAGCCTATACGGGTGGAGATGGTGATACGCGGCTACCTGGCAGGCCATTCAGCGCGTGAGTATAAGCTGGGCAAGCGTACGCTCTGCGGAGTAGCGCTGCCGGAGGGGATGAGGGAGAATGATAAATTTCCTACACCTATCATCACGCCTGCGGCGAAAGCTATGGAAGGCCATGATGAAGATGCCAGTCGTGAAGAGATACTGGCCAAGAAGATCGTGACGCCTGAGCAATATGCGAAAATGGAGCAGTACACCTATGGGCTCTTTGCGCGGGGTACGGAGATGGCTGCCAGACAGGGCCTGATACTGGTAGATACCAAGTATGAGTTTGGCCTGTACAATGGGGAGGTATACCTGATAGATGAGATCCATACGCCGGACTCATCACGCTACTTTTATGCAGAGGGCTATGCCGGGCGCCAGGCTGCGGGTGAGCCACAGAAGCAGCTCTCCAAAGAATTTGTACGAGAGTGGCTGATGGCAAACAATTTTGCCGGTAAAGATGGCCAGACCATGCCATTCATGCCGGATGATTTTGTGCATACCATCACGGAGCGCTATATAGAGCTGTATGAGCGTGTGACGGGACAGAAGTTTCAGCATGCGGATAATTCTGATATCCAGTCGCGCATAGAGAGCAACGTGAAAAAATACCTCGAGTCCGGTATTTAGTATTTGTGAGCTACGATCACTACGTCGCCGGTCTTGGCATTATCGTCAGCATCTGAGAAGGCATCCATGACCAGGTAGAATGCTACCTGCCCTGTGCAGGAGGCCGTGATCACCGTCTGGATCGATACAGATTGATACTCGTCGCGGTCATTGTCAAAATTTTCATCCTGATAGGTATTGTAGAGGTTCACTGTGCCACAAGATCCAGTCTGCACAAATCCGAACTGCACGTCGTCATTGCCACTACCACCGGTAAACTTGAATTTGAATGTGGCCGTCACTACTACGATGTCTCCCGCATCCACATTCAGGCTGCTGGTAGAGTTGCTGGCTGTGGTCCATGTGGTAAGGCTACTGGAGTAGCTGCGCTCGGTCCGGTCTATCACATAGGCTACCTGATTTGGCATGTGGATCGTGTTGCCGTTGGACCCGGAGCCTGGCAGTCTCATGTCACCGTCCGCCTCCAGCGTCAGCTCCAGTCCGCTGGAGCCTGAGTTAGTACCGCTCAGTACACGCATCGTACCTTGATAGTTGTCTATAAACCATGCCTGCGTGTATGCGGTGCCGGAGTTGAGTTGTAGCTGGCCACCCTCACTGCTGCCGGTGCTGACGGTAGCGCCTAGTACCAGATTTGACTCTGATGGTATGGTAGTGGCACCTATACCCACATTACCATTGTTGCTGATGCGCATCGCCTCGGTAGTGGTAGCACTATTGGCGGTAGATGTATTGCCCACCTCAAAGACGATCGATCCGTTATTGGAGCCCATATCCAGCGCACCTATACGGGCCGATACCCCTGCCGTACTGGCATAGGTCAGAAAGTCGATGTACGCTTTATTGCCTGCACTGCCTATAGAGCTGGATACTTTCAGAATGTCTGTAGCGTTGGCATAGATCTCTGCCGGCGTGGCCGGTGTGGCCGTGCCTATACCTACATTGCCGCCGCTGAGTATGCGCATGCGCTCTTTGTCACTCGTACCAAAGACGAGGGCCTTGGCGTCTGTAGTGCCTATGAAGTTTTCAGTACTGCCTATCGTACTCGTGCCATAGGTAGCAGGCGCTGCAGGTGCGTTGATGCCACTATTCCCCAGCAGGTTCCAGTCTTTGTTGGTATTGTCGTCCAGCTTGATCCAGCCGGATCCATTCCAGTAGTAGTAGCCGGGAGTCACGTTGGTAGGGTAGGTGCCTGTAGTAGCGGTATTGTAGATCAGTGTAGAGGTAGCGGGTGATGTGATAGGCGAGGCTGTAGTGGTAGCAGTGAGTGCTACCCTCGGGATCATCACGCCGCTATTGGTAGAGGTGATCTCCAGTTTAGCCGAGGGAGTGGTGGTACCGATACCCACATTCTGAGCACGGATCGTATCAAACCCGCAGGCTAAGAATATGGACAGGGCAATTATTACTCGTTTCATAATTATTTTATTTATATGTATACTGTATTTAATGTATTGGTAATGAGCAAAGTGCAAGATATGTCTTTCTTAAAATATAGCTAAAGTATTTAGGTAGTCTCTCGGCTAATGCAGTTGGTATTGGTATAAATCATTGGTATTTAACTATATTTTCTTTTGCGTCCTCTATCATATTTTCCCTTAATTTGAACTGTCAACAGCATTAGATTGAAAATCCTCGGCATCTCAGCTTACTATCACGACTCTGCTGCTGCACTCACTGTAGATGGGCAGATCATAGCTGCTGTGCAGGAGGAGCGCTTTACCCGTATCAAGCACGATGATAGTTTCCCTATTCACGCAGTACGCTACTGCCTGGAGTATGCGGGTCTGACCATAGATCAGCTGGATGCTGTAGTGTTTTATGACAAGCCATTTATCAAGTTTGAGCGGCTCATAGAGACCTACTATAGCTATGCACCTAAGGGGATCATATCATTTCTGAAGGCGATGCCTATATGGATGAGAGAGAAGCTCTTTCTGCGCAATATCATCAAGGATGAACTGGAGGAGGTGATGGAGTATGACCGCAAGAAAGTCAAGATACTTTTCCCCGAGCATCATCTCTCTCATGCCGCCAGCGCCTTTTACCCATCTCCCTATCAGGATGCTGCGATACTCACTATAGACGGAGTGGGAGAGTGGGCTACTGCGTCCATCTCTCAGGGCCAAGGCAGCGATATCACCGTGCTCAAGGAATTACACTTCCCGGACTCCGTCGGGTTGCTATATTCTGCATTTACCTACTACCTGGGCTTTAAGGTCAATAGCGGGGAGTACAAGCTCATGGGCCTGGCACCATACGGTATAGACGGTTCTGAGCGGGTCGAGCATTTCAAAAAGATCATCTGCGAGAAACTGGTAAAGATCAGTGACGATGGCTCGATACGGCTGGACCAGCAATACTTTGATTATGCTGTGGGATTGCGCATGGCTCGTGATGTACGCTGGACTGATCTGTTCGGTTTCAAAAGGCGCAAGAAGGAAGATGAGCCATTGACTCAGGCGCACTGCGATCTGGCGCTGGCCATACAGCAGGTCACAGAGGACATCGTGCTCAAAATGGCCGCTGAGGCCAAACGCCTGACGGGGTCTGACAATATCTGCCTGGCTGGCGGCGTAGCGCTGAACTGTGTAGCCAATGGTAAACTCCTCAGGCAGGGGACATTTAAAAATATATGGATACAGCCGGCTGCCGGTGATGCCGGTGGCGCACTGGGCGCAGCCCTGGCCGCGGAGTACATCTATGCAGGCACGGCACGTACTACTGATGGGCAGCATGATGGTATGCAGGGAGCATATCTGGGCCCTGCCTATACAGATGAAAACATCCAAGCAGTACTCAGTAAGTACAAAGCCATCTCTACGCACTATCTCACTACAGAAAGCCTCTGTAATGCTGTGGCAGAACTGATAGAGCTGGGCATGGTGGTGGGCTGGTATCAAGGCAGAGCGGAGTTTGGACCAAGGGCTCTGGGCAACAGGACTATCCTGGCCGACCCGCGCAACGGCGAGATGCAGCAAAAGCTGAACCTGAAGATCAAATACCGCGAAGGCTTCCGTCCGTTCGCTCCGAGTGTGCTGGCAGAAGATGTGGCTGAGTACTTTGACCTGGACGGTGAGTCGCCGTATATGCTGCTGGTGGCTGATGTGAATAGTAATATAAGGAAGCCCGTATCCCCGGGATATGCCGGCAAGCCGATGATGGAGCGCCTATATACGGAGCGCTCCACCCTGCAGTCTGTCACGCACGTAGATTTCTCGGCCAGGGTACAGACTGTGAGCAGGGAGACAAATCCGCTGTATCACCAGTTGCTAAGTGCATTTAAGGCTAAAACAGGCTGCGGCGTACTGGTCAATACAAGTTTCAATGTCAGGGGTGAGCCGCCGGTACTCACGCCGGAAGATGCCTTGCTGTGCTTCATGCATACCGAGATGGATGTGCTGGTACTGGGCTCCTATATATTGCTGAAATCTGAGCAACCGGATATGAGTAGTACCTTACCGAAAAAACGATTTAAATTAGACTAAAAATATAGCTGATGGAGTTTCTGAAAGAACTATGGGATTTTCTGAAGGTAAGGAAGAAATGGTGGCTGCTGCCGATCGTGATCGTACTGCTGCTCATAGGTGTGCTGATAGTGATAGGGGGCAACTCTGCTGTAGCACCATTTGTCTATCCTATGTTCTGATCGATGACCAAGAAGCGCAAAGAGCAGTATAAGGCACTCGCCATCATCTGGGCCGGCTTCACGCTGATAGGCTGGCGGCTGCATCAGCCCTGGCTGATGGTAGCAGCGGGTGTCGTACTGGTGGCTGGTATTGCGTCTCCGTGGATACTGGATAAAGTAACCTCCGGGTGGAAATGGATAGGAGAGCAGATAGGTGCTGTGACCAGCCGTATCATACTCGGTGTTGTGTTTGTAGTGTTTCTCTCGCCCATCGCATTTTTTTATCGGCTATCGGCTCGTGGCAAGAAGAAAGGCACTCCCGGTAGTTTCTTTGTGGAAAGAAATCACAAGTATACTGCCGCTGACCTCGAAAAACTTTTTTAGTATTATCGCTTCAATATATCTCCCCGTACATGCCCAAATTTAATGTCGCCGCCAGAGTGCGCCGCGCCCATCAGAAGAAAAAAGGCCTGGCCCTCTTCCTGAAAAGGCTATCCCGCAAGAAGCCAAAGAATCTACAAAAGATGCTGAAGCAGGCCGATCAGGCAGCATGGCAGGAGGTGGCCTGCCTGGAGTGTGCCAACTGCTGCAAGACCATGACGCCTACCTTTACCAGGCCAGAGGTCAAGCGCATAGCGGAGCGTGTAGGTATGACATTCGATCAATACTTTGACAAGTACCTGACAGTAGACGAAGACAACGGCGATATCGTCAATAAAAAACAACCCTGCCAGCATCTGGGCCGGGACAATAAATGCCGCGTATATGATATCCGCCCCGGAGATTGCAGCGGGTTCCCGCATCATGTACGCAGGGACTTTTATCATCAGGTCAGTGAGAAGCTATACATCAATAACTCGCCGCGTTGTCCTGCTACGCTCAGCTTTCTGGAAAATCTGGAGCGTGTGGTGGCTGAAAACGCCTGACTTAAATCATAAAATCGGCGGACGATTAGATAATGGGGATGAAAGTCCGCATTCTTCCCGAAAAAAACTTGCAACTATGAGTACACTCCTTATATTTGCATTACGTTTTCATAGGTTCAAAGTGGTCATCTCGAAAGAGGTGGCCATTTTTTTTGCATAGAATCGTGCAGTAAGCTTTTGTGATAACGCTTTTTTAAAAAAATGTAAAAATAGATGTCCGAACTTGCAAAAGAGTCATCTTGATTCCTATATTCGTACTACGTTTTCATAGGTTCAAAGTGGTCATCTCGAAAGAGGTGGCCATTTTTATTTTTAGCCGGTCTTATTCTTCCCCTCACTACTTATCTACAATATATCTACCGATGGTCGGCCATTTGGGGGATTTTGTGATATTTACGCCCGTATCAAAGTGAATTGAAATGAAGGTTTACAACAACATCCTGGAAACGATAGGCCACACCCCTTTGGTCCGGCTCAATAAAATAGGCAAGGGCATCAAGGCAGATCTCCTGCTGAAGGTAGAATACTTTAATCCCGGCAACTCCATCAAGGACCGCATAGGCTACCAGATGGTGATAGATGCAGAGAAAGAAGGAAAGCTGAAACCCGGTGGTACCATCATAGAGTGTACCTCGGGCAATACCGGCATGGGGCTCGCACTGGCAGCGGCGGTCAAAGGCTACAAGTGCATCTTTAGTACGACGGACAAGCAGAGCAAGGAAAAAGTGGACATACTCCGTGCGCTCGGTGCTGAGGTGATAGTCTGCCCTACCAATGTGGCCCATGATGATCCGCGCAACTACCACCAGGTGGGCGAAAGGCTGGCTAAGGAAATACCTAATTCATTTTTTGCCAATCAATATGAGAATCTGTCTAACCGCAAGGCGCACTATCTCACTACAGGCCCTGAGATATGGGACCAGACAGATGGCAAAGTGACCCACTATGTGACCACTATCGGCACCGGGGGTACGGTGACAGGTACCTCTATGTACCTGAAGGAAATGAATCCGGACATTCAGACCATAGGCGTGGATGCCTATGGCTCTATCCTGAAAAAGTATAAAGAGACCGGTGAAAAGGATATGAAGGAGGCCTATCCGTACCTGATAGAGGGCATAGGCCAGGACATCATACCCGGCAACTTTGACTTTAATGTCATAGATGCCGTAGAGCAGGTATCGGATAAAGATGCCGCTATCATGTGCCGCAGGCTGGCTACAGAAGAAGGCATTTTTGCCGGCTACTCGGCGGGCGCAGCTGTGCAGGGTGTACTGCAGCGCGCAGACCAGTTCAAAGAAGGAGATGTGGTGGTGATCATCCTGCATGATCACGGTAGCCGCTATGTAGGCAAGATATATAATGACGACTGGATGCGCGACCGCGGATTTCTGGTAGATGATGTGGTGACAGCCAAGACCATCATAGAGCGCAAAAAGGGCTACCAGCAGCTCGTGTCTGTATCTCCGCAGCAAACGGTGGCGGAGGCATTCAAAGTGATGAAGGCAAAGGGCATCACGCAGCTACCTGTGATGGAGGATAATAAACTGGTAGGCAGCATGTCTGAGAACCTGATCCTGCAACTGCTGATGGATGACCACCAGTCTCGCGAGCGCGAGGTGGGCCAGGTCATGGGCGGCAAGTTTCCGGCAGTGGCCTATCACGCATCCGTATCAGACATATCCCGCCAGATATCCAAGGATAATACAGCAGTGATGGTGCAGCTCCCTACCAGTGACTGGACCATCATCACTGAGTTTGACCTGATCGAGGCGCTGGCCTGATCGATATTACAGTTGATAGGCATTGCAAATGCCATTCTGTGCCACAGCAGTGCCGGTATAGGTGTAGCCCTGAGGGTATGCCTGCGAAGGACCGGCTACTACACTGTAGGTATAGGAACCTTCCTCCAGGGAGAAATTGGCAGATACAGCGTTGCCACAGCCAGGGGTACCTCCGGTCACATAGCCGGTGATCGTACCAGTCTGTCCTCCGATCGTGATCTGTACATTACCTTCATTTCTGTCGGTCCAGAACATGACATCTCCGTAGCGCACATAACGGCAAGACCCATTATCTACATTGGCATTAGGTGCATAATTGGAAGCATATGGATCGGTGCAGCCATATATGTCTTTGCGGCATCCGGAACCGGCTACTGCTAGTAGCAGCATACTAGTGACGATGATGAGGGGCTTTTTCATGTGTGAGCGGTTGAAATGTTTGGTAGCATATATCAGAATTTGTGCCAATTTTAGCCGACACAAATCCATAAGTGAGCAGATTCATAGATCAGATGGGGCAGCCGGTAGAGATACCGCCATTTGCCAGACGCATCATATCGCTGGTGCCCTCTCAGACTGAGTTGCTTTTTGATCTCGGCCTGGGCGATAGGATAGTAGGGGTGACCCGTTTTTGTATCCATCCCGAAGGATCGGTAGAAGCCAAAGAACGCATAGGCGGCACCAAAGATTTTGACCTTGAGAAAATAGAAGCACTGGCCCCGGACCTGATCCTGGGCAATAAAGAGGAAAACTATCCTGAGGGGATCGCTGCGCTGCGCGAGAAGTTTCCGGTGTGGATGAGTGATATCTATAGCCTTCATGATGCCTATCAGATGATGCTGGCTATCGGGCAGATGACAGCTACTGAGCTCACTGCTCGCGACCTGGTAGCCGAGATACAAAATGAATTTGCTGCGCTGATGCGTCATAGGGCCCTGCCGCAGGGGCTGACTGCTGCCTACCTGATCTGGCGCAAACCATACATGGTAGCAGCCGATAATACCTTTATAGACCACATGCTCGGCGCACTAGGTGTACAGAATGTATTTGCAGGGCTGAGCAGGTATCCTGCTGTCACAGCCGCACAGCTGTCAGAGGCACGGCCTGACCTCGTCTTTTTATCTTCTGAGCCTTACAGCTTTTCAGAGAGGCATATGGCAGAGTTTCAGCAGCTATGCCCGGCTGCCAGGATCATGATAGTAGACGGAGAGATGTTCTCCTGGTATGGCTCCCGCCTGAGGCAGGCGGCAGAGTACCTGTCCCTGCTACGTGATAGCATACTGGACGCACGGACCTGACACCGGGCGAACCAAAACCACTACTCATTGTTATCTTATCATTAGCAGTGCGATCAGCGCTGCGCTGTCATTTTCTTTCACCGTTATTTAAACTGCATTAGATTGAATATCACGGAATGATATCGCTACATATCATCAGGTTGGTTTACTTTCGCAGTCCGAAGTACCACCCTATGCTGAGATTTTTACATTGCTTTTTCCTGATTCTCCTGAGCCTTGCTGCTTTCTCTACACTGCAGGCACAGTCAGTGCCCAAGTATACGATATCCGGGTATATCAAAGATACCGCCAATGGTGAAGGACTGCTAGGCGCTACCATAGCCGTGGTGGAGCTGACCAAAGGTACCAATACCAATGACTACGGATTCTACTCTCTCGACCTGCCGGCAGGCCACTATACGCTCAAGGTATCCTATGTGGGCTATGAGACCCAGACCATACCACTGGATCTGACCGGCACTGTCAAAATGAACTTTGACCTGCACACCGCTGCTATGGCTACTAAAGAAATAGTGGTCACCGCAGAAAAGAAAGATGCCAATGTGACCAGTACATCTGTAGGCCGGCAGGAACTGACCATTGAAACGGTCAAATCGATACCTGCCTTTATGGGTGAGGTAGACGTGCTGAAGACGATACAACTGCTGCCGGGTGTGATGGCGGCAGGAGAGGGCAATACAGGCTTCTATGTGCGCGGTGGCGGTCCTGACCAGAATCTCGTGCTGCTGGATGAAGCTGTGGTCTATAATACAGGCCACCTGTTCGGCTTCTTCTCGGTATTCAACTCTGATGCCGTGCGGTCAGTAGCGATAGAGAAAGGAGCTATGCCGGCTCAATATGGCGGGCGCCTCTCATCTGTGGTAGATGTGAAGATGAGCGAGGGCAATATGAAGCACTGGGAGGTAGCGGGTGGCATAGGCCTGATAGCCTCAAGGCTCACAGTCCAGGGCCCACTGAAGAAGGATAAATGCTCCATCATCCTCTCCGGCAGGCGCACCTATATTGACCTGCTCACCAAGCCATTCCTGGCTACGTATCAAGGCGGCAAATACAAAAAAGATGGCTACTACTTTTATGATCTGAATGCCAAGCTGAACTATATCATCTCTGACAAAGACCGGCTGTTTGTCAGTGCGTATTTTGGGCGTGATGTTTTTGACTTCAAGGCTCCGGAGGGTGACTTTAATATTCATTTCCCGTGGGGCAATAGCACTGTGACCGGCCGGTGGAATCACATCTTTGGCGATAAGCTCTTCATGAATGCCATGTTCATCTACAATGACTATCGCTTTGATATCAAGTCAGACTATCGCGGGGTAGTGTTTGGGGTGAGTAGTGATACGCGCGACCTCGGCGCTAAACTGGCCTTTGACTATTCGCCGCTGGTAGGGCATATGGTGAAGTTTGGCGTAGACTATACCAATCACATGCTCACGCCATACCAGACGCAGGGGGTCTTTGACTCTGTCAGCATACAAAATACCAATACCTCATCCAAGTATGGCCATGAGCTGGCGGCCTATGTGGCAGACGACTTTGAGGTCAATAAATGGCTCAAAATAAATCTGGGCCTGCGCGCCTCTCTTTTCTGCCTGGCGGGGCCGTACAAGAAGAGTATTTTTGACTCGACCGGGGCCAAGGTAGACAGCCTGAACTATGCAGTAGACCAGCCGGTCAAGACCTACTACGGCCTGGAGCCGCGTGCCAGTGCTCGGTTTAAGGTAGCGAAAGCCACCTCCATCAAGGCAGGCTTCTCCCTGACCAAGCAGTACATACATCTAGTCTCAAACTCTACTACTACGTTGCCATTTGACCTCTGGGTGCCTAGCACGCTAAAGGTAAAACCTCAGATGGCGCTTCAGTACTCGCTGGGTGTCTTTCAGAACTTTCACGACAACATGTTTGAAGCTTCGATAGAGGGATACTACAAGCAGCTTTTTAATCAGATAGAGTATGGAGATAACAATGTGCCCGGCATAGATCAGGATGTAGAAGACTTCTTTGTTTTCGGCAAGGGGAGGAGCTACGGTGCTGAGTTCTTTCTCAAGAAGGCGAGAGGCAAATTTCAGGGATGGATAGGCTATACGTTGGCATGGACACAGCGCAAATTTCCCAGCATCAATAATGGTCAGTGGTTTGCAGCCAAGTATGATCGCCGCCATGACCTGAATATAGTACTGATGTACGAGATCAATCAGCGCTGGAAGCTGGGCGCTACATTCGTCTATGCCTCAGGCAATACGACCACACTACCAGTACAGTTATTCTATCAGGAGGGGACTATCCATGAGATATATGGCCCCAGAAACTTCTATCGCCTGCCGGCCTATCACCGTCTGGATCTCAGTGTGACCTATACCTTCAAGCATAAGCGCTTCCCTAAGCTCCACTCAGATCTCAATCTCTCCATCTACAATGCATACAGCCGTCAAAACCCATATTTCGTCTATGTAGATGTGCAGGGAAATCCGTATACCGGCAGTATCAAAACGTCTCTGAAGCAGGTGTCATTATTTCCGATACTGCCATCTATTACCTGGAACTTTAAATTTGGAGGATAAGTATGAGAAAGCAGTTTTTTAGCCACATAGTCTTATCCGTGTCATCAGTGTGCAAAATATATCTGGTCATAGCGGCACTTGTCACCGGCGCAGTGGTGTCATCCTGCACCAAGGACATAACCGGCGACCTGCCGGATCTGGGTACCAGCACGGTAGTAGACGGCAATATAGAAAACGGTAAGCCCCCGGTGGTTTTGCTCACGCGCAGCACACGTGTCTTTGGTGATCTCAATATCAATGATCTTGGCGCCTTCTTCCTGCATGGTGCGGTGATGTACATGACCATAGACAATGATAGTACGAGGATACCGCTGGATGAGATATGCCTGCGTGACCTCACGGCTGTGCCAGACTCTATGAAGTGGACCTTACTATATTCTCTCGGGGTGACAGTGTATGACTCGTCATCCGTGCCCGATGTATGCGTATATACCCTGCCACTCAGTGAGCTGGCCGCCTACTACAATACCGGCAGCTGCCCGCACTGTGGCGCAGAGCAGCACACCTATCATCTGAATATACAGGTGGGCGGCAAGACGCTTACCGCCTATACTACTATCCCTCAGGCACTGGGCATAGACGGCCTCAGTATACGCGATGCACCTAATAATGACAGCCTGGTCAATGTCATGGCTACCATCACCGTGCCGCCGAGCAACGGGCACTTTATCCGCTACTGGACCCAAAGGAACGATGAACCATTCTACACGCCTTACTCCGGCTCTGTATATGATGACAAGCTATGGCTGGGGCAAACGCTGACCCTACCACTGGAGAGGGGCATACCCGGCTACATTACCAATCCCGACCCGGTCACCTATGGCTATTTCTGGAAAGGAGATACTGTCACTGTAAAGTGGGCTAACATAGATAGCCGCACATTTGATTTCTACAATACGCTGGAGAATGATGGCGGCGGTAGCCCGTTCTCTGCTCCGCTCAGGGTCAAATCAAATATAACCGGCGACAGTGCCGTAGGTGCCTGGGCCGGCTATGCCACTAAATACTATACCATTATAGTGCCGAAATAGCAAAGAGCACTTAGGTGCATTTCAATGGCTTTTGAGGAATTGTCATATTTTTTTGACGCAGTTGTGACAATCTTTACATTTTTTTTGTATTATCTTTAGAATACAATCGAACGGCCTATTGTATCACTCTAACACTCTCCCTTATGAAAAAAACGTACACTACAGGTATTATTCTATCGATCGGTCTTTTGCTATTTCAGTATGGCAAAATAACCGGATCCGGCGTCGGATCGTGTACGCGCCATGCAGGATATGGAGCACTCAATAATAATCCGAGCAACTGTGCCGGTACCTGCCATGGGGGGGGAGGAGTAGTGACTGACTCTACCAGTACTCTCGATACCACCGGTATCCATCATGGCAATGATACTACCAGCTATACCACGGGGTTAGCTGATATTGCCTTCCGTCAGGGTGTGAGTGTATATCCTACTGTGACCACAGGCAGCCTCTGCGTAGCTACTACCGCTGAGAGCAGGGAGCTGATCTATGGGGTCTACACGCTGGATGGGAGGGTCGTAGCATCTGGCATGCTACCGGACTATGCCTCTGTTACTTATCTCGATGTGAGGGCTCTGGCACCTGCTCAGTATATCATACGAGTAGCCAATGCGGAGCATAGCACCTCCTATCATATCATCAAGCAGTAATTTTTTAGGTACTACGCAGCCATGTCGTCCTCATGCTGCTTTACATTGATCTCACCTACCCAGTCCAGGTCAGCCTCTGCCGGTGGCAGCACTATTGGATTTCCCAGGTAGTCCACCCTTTTGCCGGGATAGATATGCGCCTCTATCAGGTAGCTGAGCAGTGACACGCGATCCAGATTGGGATGCAGGTTGGGCCTCATGTGCTTTGCATGATATTCTGGCAGCAGGCTCCAGTGCAGGTTCGGTTTATTGTGATGAGCGCCGTGGTAGCCATTGTTAAACAAAAACCAGTTCAAAACAGGGCTGCTGAAATTGCGGCTGTGGTTGTAAGGATGTTTGTCGTCCGCGCCGTCATGCTGAAAGTAGTTGGTCCCCACTATACCCCATGCAGCATACTGATGGGGGAGCAGCCAGAAGAGCAGCATGCACTTCCAGTTTATCGCCAGCAGAATGATATTGACCGCTATGACCAGGCCCAGCTCCAGCGCATACTGCCAGAACCACCGCGGCCGTTCATAGTACATCTTGCGCCCAAAGGCAAACTCGCCTTTCAGGATATCGCCGCTCATGAGGTAGAAGAAAAAAAGCTGGTTGAAGATATTGATCCGAAAGCGCGCCTTGGTAGTGCGGATGGCATCCTCACGCTCCTGAGTATACTTGTGGTGGCTGAAATTGTGCCCCGGTACGTATGCGCTCACAGAGTGGCCATAGCTGAAGGACAGCACAAACTGGAAAAGCCTGTTGAGTGTCCTGCTGTAAAAGATAGGTGCATGGATCGTATTATGCACTATCACAGCGCAAAAGAAACTCAGGAGACAGTTGATCACTACCCAGGCCGCCACCTCCCACGATGACATATATGGCCAGCGAAACCATGGCGCTATGGCCACGGCATAGTAAAGTGCTACGACGATCAGGGTGCGCCTGTCTGCTTTGTACCTGAGCATAAATGAGATGCGGCAAAACTAAGAAATCTGTCCCAACCTACAGCAGCCGCTGCTTTTGCCGGCAGGCAAATACCTTGCATTCACCGTCATGATACTAAAAATGCCCAGCATGGGGTCGTAGCAGCGTGGTATGAACCTTGCGGCACCATTGCCTAAAGATACTACCATGAAATACATCAGGATCTATACGCTTTTCCTCGCGCTCACCGTATTTGCCGCTTGCTACACCCTGACTGCGCAGGATACGGCAGAGGCCAATGGTTTTACCAGTACTACCTCGGTGGCCGACAAAAAAGCGGATACAGGTATGACAGCTGTAGGGACTGCACTGATCAGTATCGGTGTGATAGTGCTGGGAGTGGGTATTTTCTACATGGTCAAAAACCGCAGGAGCAACATTGGAGGGATGCAGGATCAGAATAAATCAGAACCATCTCCCCGTACTACGCAGTCCATAGATAATCCCGGCTCAGGAGTCTGAAACATTTTTCTCACTATAAACAACGCAATATGAAGAAGGTAGAAACAGTCATCCTCTCATTCATCGCGATGATGGTGGCCAGTATACAGGCGCTTTACGCCCAGGCAGATAACGCTAATATGTCAACTCAGCCAGTCGGTACCGCCAGCGGTTACTTCTGGATTATTGCTGTAGCTGTCATAGCTATCGGACTGATAGCCGCTGCGATATACAGGACACGCCATCGCAAGGACAAGACAGGCAGCCTAACCGGCGATATCAATAATCCCGCCTCCGGTATTTGATCTCATTTAGTGTAGAGGTTGTTTTGATCTGTAAAGCGGCCCATTATTGGGCCATATGTGCCAGTATTTGTCATTTGCCTCTGTCACTATGAAGCCGAGCCTTTCATACAAAGCCTTGGCGCGCTCGTTGCTCTTAAGGGTTTTGAGTATGAGGGCTTTCCCGCGATAGCGGGAGATAAAATCGGAGACGATCCATGAGCCAATCCCAACACCCTGATGAGCATCTGTGAGATACAGTGGCCCTAGCTCTACAGACTGCTCACTCTCTATCCAGCCCAGCACACCGCATGGTGCCTCATCCTTATAAATGATGTGGATATTGCGCGTATCAAAATCATGGTCGGCAAAGCGGTCCTGCAGTGCCTCATCCCATCCGAAAACCGCCTCTATCACCCGGCGGTAGCTGCCGTGATGTACCCGGCGGAAAAACTCGCGGTCTGCTTCTGTTGCCTTTCGCCAGCTGATATTCGTCACAGGATGTTGGTGGGATTTTTATTTAACTTTACTGAACAAAAGAACAGATCGCACGGCGATCACAATACGAATATATGCCACATTTCATCAGCAGAGGACAGGTGCCGCACAAAAGGCATACACAGTTTAAAAAGCCGAATGGGGGACTCTATTCAGAGCAGCTCGTGAGCACAGAGGGCTTCTCCAATCTATATTCGCTCATCTATCATACCTACCCGCCTACAGCAGTGACCAAGGTAGATTTTCCGGTCAATGTAGCGCCAAAGATCGCAGCAGAAAAAAACCTGCAAAACCGCTGCTACAAAGGGTTTAAAGTGCGCCCCGAGGAGGACTATCTCAAGTCGCGCCGGTATGTGCTTGTCAATAAGGATGTCTACATAGCCTTGGCAGCGCCGCAGCACTCCATGCAAAACTACTTTTATAAAAACTCCGGTGCAGATGAGGTGATCTTTGTGCATGAAGGTACGGGCAGGATGAAGAGTATTTTTGGAGAACTGAAGTTTGGCTACGGCGACTATATCGTGATACCGCGCGGTACGATCTACCAGATGGAGTTTGATACGCCGGACAACAGGCTTTTTATCGTAGAGTCATTCTCTCCTGTCACCTACCCCAAGCGCTACCGCAATGACTTTGGCCAGCTACTGGAGCACTCGCCTTTTTGCGAGCGTGATATCCGCACACCTGAGAACCTCGAGACGCACGATGAGAAAGGAGACTTTGTAGTGCATATCAAAAAGGAAGATATGCTCTATCCCTATCACTATGCCCATCACCCGTTTGATGCCATAGGGTGGGACGGCTGCCACTATCCTTTCATTTTCTCTATCCATGACTTTGAGCCCATCACAGGCCGCGTGCACCAGCCACCTCCGGTACACCAGACCTTTGAGGCGCGCAACTTTGTGATCTGTAGCTTCGTGCCGCGCCTGTATGACTACCATCCCGAGGCTATACCGGCGCCATACTTTCATAGCAATGTAGATAGCGATGAGGTACTGTACTATGTAGACGGCGACTTTATGAGCCGCAAGCATGTAGAGCGGGGCATGATCACCCTGCATCCTATAGGTATCCCTCACGGGCCGCATCCCGGTGCCGTAGAGAAGAGTATCGGCAAAAAGGAGACAGGAGAACTGGCTGTGATGGTAGATACCTTTCACCCGTTGCTGATCTGCAAGGATGCCCTGGAGATAGAGGATCCTACCTACTACATGAGCTGGGTAGATTAGCATTTCTCCCCGTTTCCCACTGAGGTACTGCTCTGCGCCGGATAGGGGCAGCATAGCAGGCTTCGCATTAATTTTTACCTTTGGGCTATACCCAAAAGCTCAATCAGAGATGGCCAAGACCAAACCGATCCATGTCAAGAAGGCAGAAGCTGCCGCTAAGAAGCCTGCTGCCAAACCATTTTCATTTGCAAAGTTTGCCGACTGGACACACCTGGCCATCATCACCATCCTGTTCTGGTTTGTGTACTCTACTATATTCGATCACAAGCCGGATATGAATGGCGATAACTTTGCCTACTACCTGCTAGGCAAGCGTATCGCTACGGGACAAGGCTTTACCAATGCTACGGATATCCACCATGCGCCGCACACCCATTTCCCCATCGGCTACCCTGCGCTGCTGTCGGTGTTTATCAAAGTGCTCGGAGATGATCAGGACAAGATAAACTTTATGAATGGCCTGATGCTCTATGGCTCTCTGCTATTGCTGTACTTTATCATCAAAAGGCTCACTGCATCGGCCTCGCTGGCTTTTGCAGCTGCGTTCATCACTGCGCTCAACTCGCACCTGCTGCGCAGCTCTACGATCACGATGAGTGAGGTGCCCTTTCTCTTTGTGAGTATGCTGGCGCTGTATTTTTTTCTGCGGGGCGTGCAGGATGAGCGTGGCATCAGGAGTCCATGGATATACCTCTCCGTAGTATGCATAGCTGCCTGCTACTATACTAAGACTACTGCTATAGCACTAGTGGCTGGTACCGGTCTCTATTTACTTTTTGCGAAGGACTGGAAGCGGCTCGCTGTGGTCGTACTAGGCTTTGGCCTCCTGGCACTGCCTGGCTACATACGCGACAAAAACCTCGGTAGCTCGCACATGGGCCAGCTCATGCAGGTCAATCCATACAAGCCCGAACTGGGCAACCTGACGTCTGCCACTTTTATGGAACGGGTCAAAAATAATTTTGAGCGCTATGTATCGATGGATATACCGGTAGGCGTACTATCTATGAACCTCGACGATCAGGAGACACATAATGCCTATGTGAAGGATAATGGTAAGGCAAAAATGGGTCTTTGGATGCTGGGAGTACTCATCATCGGTCTCGCCCTGTGGGGGATATGGCGGCTAAAGGATCTGCGCCTGCTGCTCCTGGGCTATATAGGAGGCACGCTAGCTATCCTACTGATCTGGCCGGATGTATGGGGTGGCATCCGCTTCATCCTGCCACTGATCCCTATTGCTATTTTTCTTGCTTTATATGGTTTGAAAGAGCTGGCGGCGCTGGCAGTGGGAGAGGAGCGGCTGACGTATGCGCCGTATATTTTTATCCTTTTTGGTTTGATGAATACAAAGGCAATAGGTGCGCTTCAAGATCAATCGGAGCAGCAGATGCCTTCAAACTATTCCAACTATTTTGACATAGCGCGTTGGGCAAAAGAGAACACTCCAAAAGATGCCATCTTTAGTGCGCGCAAGGCAGATATGTTTATCTACTACGCTGACCGCACCTGCGTGGGAGACAAACCCTCTCTGGATGACAAGGAGGTATTGCAATTCTTCCGTGATAATAAAGTGGACTATGTAGTGATCGAGCAGTTGGGCTTCTCCTCCACGGCTAAATACCTCGTACCTGCCGTGCAGAAAAACATGGATCAGTTTGAGATCGTGTACCAGCTCAGAAATCCGGATACTTATTTATTGAAGTTCAAGCGCTGATCTAGGCAGAGATCTGTTTGCTCAGGTCGATCATCCTGACCAGTCGGCTCACCTGATTCTCTGAATCCTTTACGTACTCATTTTTTACGTCCCAGACGTAGCCGGCCAGTACGGAGCAGATCTTATTGACCACATCTGTAGGGCGGTAGTCGTTGAAGAAGATCTTTTGCAGCCTGCCATCATACCAGGCCATGACATACGTGCGGAAGGTATCTACTCCCGTCATCATCACGTCCATGTAGTCTTTCTGCCAGTCTATTTGCTCGCCGTTCAGTTGCCTGACCACCAGGTCTGCGGCCAGCCTGGATGAGGTGACTGCCAGCGTGACACCAGATGAAAAAACAGGATCGAGGAACTCGGTCACATTGCCCGTGAGTACAAAGCCATCGCCATAAAATTTATCGCAGGTAGCAGACCAGGATTGTATCACACGCGGCTCAAAGAGGAACTCGCAACCCTCAAAGCGCTCAGCGATATTGGGGTCGCTGGCTATGATAGCGCGGAGCTGCTCCTCAGGCGTACCTGTGAAGGCATCAAAGAAGCCCGGCTCACTGACAAAGCCGCAGGACGTGACACCGTCTGCGAAAGGTATGCACCACGCCCATACACCCGGCGCGTGATCTACTATGAGGATGCGGTTCGGCTCTACATAGTTATTGCGGCGGGTATCGCGGATGTGGGTGAAGAGTGTCTTGCGTGATGGCAGCGTAGAGGGCTTCTCCATATTGAACATACGCGGTATGACCCGGCCATAGCCGCTGCCATCTACTATAAATTTTGCTTGTACCTGTTTGGTCTCTCCGGCTGCGGTGGTCATGGTAGTCATGCTGGTACCACCATCACCAAATTTGATGTCAGTGACAGTAGTCCTGTACTCTACGGCTACGCCCATCTTTTGTACCTCATCTGCCAGTAGTGTGTCAAACTCAGCGCGCTTGACCTGCCAGGTCCACGACCAGCCCTCTGTAAACTGATCAGAAAAATTGAAATCCATGACCTGACCTGACGTATTGACGAACTTGGCTCCGAATTTTTCCTGGAAGCCGTGCGCCTTGATAGCGGGCAGAAAGCCTGCTGCATCAAGCGCCTCCATGCACTTCGGCAAAAGGCTCTCACCGATCACAAACCTCGGGAATTGCTCCTTCTCCACGATCTTTACGGAATATCCTGCTTTGTTTATGATAGCTGCCGCCACCGTGCCTGACGGGCCTGCGCCGATCACCAGTACATCTACTTGTTCAGTTGTCATTGATTTGAATTTTAGGGTGTTTTAGGTTAATACAGTTAAGTCACTTTAGGTAAAAACAAAATAAACTTTGAACCACATAGGACACATAGATCACATAGGATATACATTGATACAATTTCTACTCATCGGGGAGGTCTTTGTAGGAGTCATTGACAAAGGTTTCCTGACCCAGTTTGAAAATATTGTATGCGTTAAAATTAATAACAATTCCTTTGTGTGCCCTGAGCAATGTCATATAACTCAGGACCTGAGCACGATGTATAGGTAATATACTCTCTACGGTTTTCAGCTCTACCACAAAACAATCCTCCACCAGTACATCGCATCTGAGGTCTGCCATCACATCTAGTCCTTTATAGACTACGGGGACCGACAGTTCCGTGCGACAGCGCAGCCCGATCAATCTTAATTCATGCTCAAAACACTTTTGATAGGTACTTTCCAACAGGCCATGCCCCATATGTTTTTGTACCTCGATAGCAGCACCGATCACCCTGTAGGTTAATTCATCTAGCCACTTCTTGGTTATCCTTGGTTTGTTTTCTTCCATTATAGATTCAAAGTCTAATGTTCTCTGAGTAAATTTCTATGTGATCTATGTGTCCTATGTGGTTCAAAAACTTGTATTCCTCTGCAGCACCAGAGCTGCATTGCAGCCGCCAAAACCCGAGGCGGTTTTCAGCGCATGAGATTTGTCAGAAGATACTAAAACCTTGTTGACCTTCACCAGGCCCGGCACACCGATCTCTGCATAGCCGTGGCTGGCCAGCACTTTCTTTTCGCGTAGCGAATGAATGGTCATAACAGTCTCTATCACGCCGGCAGCACCCAGCGTATGGCCAAAGTAACCCTTCAAACTGTGTAACGGCGTATCACTCAGCCCCGCTCTCTCAAACGCTTTGCTCTCCATTTCATCATTGTAGAGTGTAGCCGTACCATGGGCAGAGATGAATGCAATATCCTCAGTCGTGATGCTGCTACGGCTGACAGCTTTGGTCACGGCATCTGCCAGCTCAGCGCCCGTGCGCGACGGGCCGGAGATGTGATTAGCGTCATTGGTCAGGCCTTCACCCAGTACCTCGATACTATTGGCACCCAGCTGAGATAGATCATTTGTCAAAACTAGTGTGGCCGCACCCTCACCGAGGTTGATCCCTTTGCGCGCTTTATCAAATGGACGGCAAGGCCCATCACTGATTGCCATGAGGCTCTGGAAGCCCGATACCACAAAATGTGACAGCACATCTGCACCGGTCACTACGGCATGCTTATACCGGCCAGAGTCTATCAGTCTTTTGGCGGTGATGATAGCCACTACACCTGAGATGCAGGCATTGGAGACTACGATAGGTTTATTCACTGCGTGAAAGTGTGCCGTGATACAGTCGGCGGAGCGTGACAGGGAGAGCTCACTTTCCGGTGCTCTATCTGCCAGCAGTTCGATATTACCTTTGGTAGTAGAAAGAATGAAGATGGTGTCCGGGTCGTCAAGTCTGATGGCAGTACGTGCCAGAGCGTCTGTGACGGACAGGATACACAGCCTGTCAAAGCGTGTGTGTGCCTCATCCGCCGGGGGCAGTGTAGTATCATCTATGCGAGCTGCATAGAGAGGGGTAGGGGACAGGTGCAGGTCAGATATGAGCGAGATGCCGGAATCGCCTGCGGAGACACGCGCATAGTTCTCTGCCGAGGTGGTGCCCAGCGGAGAGATCACATTATCAGCTACAATGTAAACGGGAGAAGACATGACTACCTGAGACCTACCTGCTGCATCCAGTCATTGATAAAATCAGGTACGGTCAGTGCGAGCTCCATAGCGCCATTGGTCACAAAGACCTGCGTGGTAGAGCCTGTGCAGATCAGGTCGCCGGATTCATTCTTGATCTTATAGTGAAAGATGATCTTGGCGGCGTCGGTCCGGATATAGTGTGCCTCTACAAAGGCTACATCCTTATACCGCAGGGGGCGCTTGTAGGTGGCCTCTGAGTGGATGAGCGGGGTGGCGTATCCTCTCTCGTAGAAGGAATAGAGGTCAAAGCCATACTTCTCTGCAAAGGCATCCCGGGCGTCCTCAAAGTATTTGAGATAGTTGCCATGCCAGACGATACCCAGCGGGTCACACTCGTGAAACCGCACTTTGATACGCGCTACGGCTTTCAGCTCTTTTGTCTTGCCATTGGGCAGGGTTTCAGGGGCACTTTTCATACTTCACCATTTTCTTTGCTTTGCACAATCATTTACAAAGTAAGCAAACGACGTTCCTAAATACATTATTTCTTCCAAAAGTCGTAATAATTAAACCATTGTGAAGGTGTTTTGTTCACCATACCTTCCAGATCCGTGACATAATCCTTCATCATCTCACCGAGGTTGGCAAAGTCACTAACCTCCTTTGGCGGCCGGGCGTAAAACTCATAATGTGTCGGTCCTGTCTTGACACCATACACGTAGGTGAAAGGCGCCTTGAGCGCTTTGACCAGCTGAAACGGACCGGTGGGGAATAGCGCCGGCTCTCCCATAAACTCTACTGCCTGCGCCCGTGCGCCCTCTACATAGCGGTCTGCGTGCATACAGATGGTCTCACCACGCGCCAGCGCCTCGCTCATCTGGTAGACGTGGCTCAGATCCTCGCGTATAGGTATCACATTAAACTTCTTGCCGCCGATGACTGACTCCATCAGCGCTTTGATGTGCTCATGCTCACCGTCATACATCAGTACATTGATCACTGTGTCATAGCGGGCTATGAAGTGGCCGGCTATCTCCCAGTTGCCTAGATGTGCTCCGAGCATGATAGCCCCGCGTCTGGCAGCAGCCATGCGTTCTATATTTTCAGCGCCATTGCTGCGGGAGGTAAATCGTGCCGAGAGGCCTGATAGGATCGCTACTTTATCTATCAGGCTCTGGCCGAGCATGAAGTAGTTCCAGTACACCATGCCGATAGACTTTGCTATACTGAAATGGCACCTGCGCCGAAAAAAACTATAGATGTGGCGGGTAGAGCTCCAGGAGAAAAGAAAGTAGTATAGCACTACAAAGGAAAGCAGCACATAGGCAGGCCAGAGGCCGAGATAGCGGAGTATGCCTACGAAAATACGGTAGCCGAGTGGCGTGCCTTTGCTCTTGCCCTCCCACTGAGCCATTATGCCTGAGACTTGGCTATCACATAGTTGTAGAGATCCTGAAAGGTGCGAATGCTGGTAAAGTCTTCTTGCTTTACCTTGATGCTGAAATTGCTCTCCAGCAGTACCACCAGGTCTACATAGTCCAGGCTGTCCAGCTCCAGGGTATCTTTCAGGATGGCATCCGGCTGCAGTTTTCCTACCTCTACTTCAAACTCCTCGGATAGGAATTCATTGATCCGATTGATAGTGTCTTCTTTCGTCATTGTCTTTAAGGGGTGTTTAAGGCTTCCATTTGCGGACTATGAGGGTGGAGTTAGTCCCCCCAAAGCCGAATGAATTGGACAAAAATACATCAATATTCCTTTGTTTGGTAGTGGCAGCCACGTTGATACGTGCAGAGAACTCGTCCGGGTTTTCATAGTTGATGTTGGGGGCTACAAAGCCATCGCGCATCATCAGCATGCTGTAGACCACCTCACTGGCGCCGGCCATCCAGCACTCGTGGCCGGTCATAGACTTAGTGCTGCTCACCAGCGGCTTGTACGCGCCAAAGACGGCATTGATAGCCTGCGCCTCACTCGCATCTCCCTGAGGGGTAGAGGTGGCGTGGGCATTGATATAGTCTATGTCTCCTGCCTTCATGCCGGCCTCTGAGAGGCTCATCATCAGGCTGCGCACAGGCCCGTCTACAGTAGGATTTGAGATATGGCCGCCATTGCTGCTAAAGCCGTAGCCTACTATCTCGCCGAGTATCTTTGCGCCACGCTTTTGCGCCGACTCCAGTGACTCGAGTATCACAGTGGCGGCACCACCACTAGGTATCAGGCCGTCACGGTCATGGTCAAATGGTCGCGATGCTTTGGTAGGATTGGCCTCATTCACAGAGAAAGCCCCCAGTGCATCAAAGGTGCCCATGGTGAGGATGTCTGTCTCCTGAGCGCCACCGCAGATCATACGGTCCTGATAGCCGTGCTTGATCATCATATAGCCCATGCCGATACTGTGGCTGCCACTGGCACAGGCCGCAGAGATGGTAAAGTTGAGCCCCTTCAGCTTAAAGATCGTGGCGAGGTTCATGTTGACAGTAGAGTTCAGCGTCTGAAATACTGCCCCTGATCCTGCAAACTGCGTATTCTTTTTCTCCCGGATGATATCGTTAGACTCTGTCGTGGCTTTGGCGGTAGAGTCATTGCCGTAGATGATGCCCGTCTCATGGTGATCGAGGTACTCCTGGTCTATGCCGGCCATACGTAGCGCTTCCAGCGTACTCATGTAGGCGTACTCGCCCTGCTCGCCTATCATCAGGCGGCTGCGGCGGTCCAGCAGGCCCTTCAGCTCCGGGCGCGGTACCACACCCGTCAGGGCAGACCGGTAGCCAAACTCCTTACGCTCAGGCAGATACTGGATACCAGAGCGGCCCTGAAACAGAGACTCGCGCACAGCATCTACGTCTTGGCCTATACAAGACCATATCCCATAACCAGTTATAACTACCCGCTTCATGCTAAAATGAGCAGCGAATGTAAAAAATCAAATGGTCAAACACAATACCGTAAAGCCACATAGCCTGGCACTGATATTGGCAAAGGAGAAGCTCTGATGAAAATCATGCCTCGACAGATCGGCATGGGATCACTTCAGCTTCAGGATCTTAAACTCCGTGCGCCTGTTGGCGGCATGCTCCTCCTCGGTGCAGGTAGATTTCTGCTTGCCCTCGCAGGCGCAGTTATTGACCAGATGGCGCTCGCCGTAGCCTATGGCGGTGAGGCGGCTCTTTGCGATACCGTTTGCTACCAGATAGTCTACGCAGGCCTGTGCCCGTTTGGTAGAGAGTTCGTCATTGGCCAGCGCATTGCCGCGGCAGTCTGTATGGCTGCTCAGCTCTATCTGCATAGCGGGAAACTCCTTCATCAGTGCGACTACTTTGTCCAGCTCGATGGCAGCATCAGGACGTATATCCCACTTGCCCAGGTCATAGTAGAGGTTATCGATTTTTACGGTCATGTTTTCCTCCAGGTATACCATCTCCATATTCTCATAGAGATTGGCCGGGGCTACCTGGTCACTGGTGGTCAGCGCCTGGCATGGATGCGTGTAGGAGCCCTTGCTATTGCCCGACTCCTTGCTGGCGCAGAGCCTGTAGTCAGCCTCTTCGTCCAGGTCAAATTTACACTTACAGTCTGCTGTGATCGTGCAGGTCTTGACCGCGCCTGTGCGTTTATTGGTCAGCTCTACTACTGCACCCTCTACCGTGCCGCCGCCGCGCTGGTGTACGCACACGGTGAGCGTGATGCCACCAGCCTTTGTGAGCTGTAGCTGTACATTTTGATTGCCCTTGATATTGCTTACAGCGGTACTGTTGGTCTCGTATTCTTTCAGCATAGCAGATACCTTGTAGCTCTTATTAGGCAGCGCTGTGAAGCAGAACTCGCCTTTCTCGCCCGTCTTCTTTTTCTGGATCAGGTTGTCGCCTTCTGTCAGCTTCACCTCTGCACCGGCCAGAGGTGCCTTGCCCTGTGCATCTACTACAGCACCGCAGACGGTCACGCCGCTGCGCGTAAAGCGATAGAGGTCGTCCTCCCCCTTGCCACGCTCACGGTTTGAGGTCAGGTAGCCTGCGGTGTTCTTCGCGTTTGTGATATAGCCAAAATCATCCCAGCGCGTATTGATAGGCGTGCCGGGGTTTTGCGGGTTGGTCCATTTGCCACCGGTGTAGGTAGCGCTGTAGATGTCGAGACCGCCAAGCCCCGTGAGACCATCAGAGGCAAAGTACAGGGTATTGTCATCAGCTATGAAGGGAAACATCTCGCGGCCCTGTGTATTGACATCTTTACCGAGATTGACCGGTGCGCCCCAACTATTGCCGGTGCGCTCACTCACGTAGAGGTCAGTGCCGCCCAGGCTGCCGGGCATATCAGAGATGAAGTA
This sequence comes from uncultured Chitinophagaceae bacterium, assembly GCA_964537475.1. GTDB lineage: Bacteria > Bacteroidota > Bacteroidia > Chitinophagales > LD1 > UBA1941. Next base: position 32,374 of record CAZIBY010000008.1, read on the forward strand.
CAGCTTATTGCCATCTTTAGACAGGCTGGGATGGGCGATGTTGTACTCGCTGTTATTAAGGTTGATCGGCTTTACATTCACCCATTGTTTCTTTGCTTCACTCCAGTCAGCATGCATGATCTGCAGCTTTACTATTTTCTCTTTGCTCTTCGTGGCTTTGCTTTTCACATAGTTGCTGCGGGTAAAGTACATCTCCCCACCGTCTGAGGTAAAGGTGGCAGAGCCCTCGTGAAATTTCCTGTTCGGTTGCCTGCCTTTGATATATACCGGCTGGGCCAGTGTGTCTGCTGCAGAGAGCTGGTACAGGTCGTAGAAAGAGCGGCTGGTCCAGGCGTCTTCATGGTGCGAGGCGCCACCATCGTGGCCGCGGTTGGAGCTGAAGATGATACCCCCCTTGTAAAACGCAGGGGCCATATCCGAAGTTTCTGTATTCGCTGCTCTGAGGTCAGTGACTTCAAAGACACGATTGTCCGTAGCCAGTGAGCTTACCTTGTCCTCAGGGCCGCTGAGTTCCTTTGCCCTGCTATCATCTGGTGCTTCCTTCAGGTATTCGTTAAATGCCTTCTGGGCCTCTCCGTATTTGCCATTGGCACGCAGCTCCAGGCCATAGTAGAGCTTGTCTATAGCCGGCGCTTTAGGCATCTTGGATATCAGTGCGTACTGCGCCTCGGCATTTACATGGTCCTCCAGCAGCACGTAGGTGTGTGCCAGCTTCTCACGCGCTATGAGGTTATTGGCATCTTTGGCCACGGCGCGGGCATAGTTTTCGGCAGCTGCGCTGAATTCAAACCTTGCGAAGTTCTTATCGCCGCGCGTCACAGCATTACTTTGTGCAAATACACTAAGAGTGGTGGCGATGAATATGATAGAAAGGATAGTCTTGCTGCGGATCATCTTGCTCAGATTTTCTTTTGGGTAGGGTTAGGTTTAGAAGTAGCGCACATAGCGAGGGTTGACCATCTTCCTGTTTCGGAAATCAAAATCAAAACCTGCCATGACCTCATGCGAGCCGGTGGTGAAATGCGACATAGGTGTGACGGTCAGGTCATAGGCATAGCCTACACGCAGCTGGCGTGTGATATTGACAGCTGCCATAAATCCATACGAATTGGATAGTCGGTAGCTGATGCCCAGCCATACGCGGTCTACGAAGATGAAGTTGGCATTGAAGTCCATACTGAGCGGCGCAAATTTAGGCACCCACTTGATCAGCACAGATGGTGCAAACTTTACTTTGCGGCCCAGGTCAAATACATAACCACCTGTAGCGTAGATACTGGTGTACTGGTGCGCACTGTCTACGCTGCGCTCCCACACCTTTCCTTTTTGCGTGAGTGAATTGCTCAGTATCTGAGGAACGGCGATACCAGCAAAGAACTTCTGGCTGTATACGTAGATACCGGCAGAAATATTTGGCAGCCACAGGTTTACATTGTTCTGAAACTTTGCGTCTTGCCCCTGTACCAGGCCCACATCACTCAGCGCCGCGCGCACATTGGTAGCGCTCACACCTACGCCAAATGACATTTTGATCCTTTTCTTCTTGCTGATATTGATACGATAGGCAAAATCACCCTCCAGCCTGTCATTGTGCACCACACTATACCTGTCTGCTACAAAATTAAATCCGAGCGCGATGTGATCATTCTTCAGCGGAGAGTGGATGCCAAAGGAGGCCGTCTGCGGCGAGCCGTCGATATTCACCCACTGCCAGCGGTAGATAGCAGCGAGGCTGAGGGCATCACGGCTACCGGCATAAGCGGGGTTATATATCAGCCCGTTGAACCGGTACATGGTATGCTGCGGGTCCTGCTGTGCCTGTGTGGCCAGCGTGACGAGCAGTGATAGGAAGATCAATATTTTTCTCATGCGATATATGCGGTTGAGTTTGGGTAAAGGTGGTTTAGCGCTCTATGACGATGTAGCCCATGCGGTCCTGATGCACGCCGTCATTGTACTTAAATACATACCAGTAGGTCATGTCCGGCAGTGGCTGTCCGTTCTTCTTCCATGTACCATCAAAGTCATTCTGATAGCCATCTGTCTCATTGCGCCAGACCTCATCACCATAGCGGTTGAAGACCAGTAGTTGCGATTTAGGCAGCTCCTCTGAGGCCGGTATCACAAACTTGTCATTCACGCCATCGCCATTAGGAGAGATGCCCTGAGGGATAAAGAATTTGCCTTTAGCCTCGACTACGATCGTCACCTCGGCATTGGCACACATCGTATCGCCCACTATCACGCTGCACAGCGTGTAGCAGAAAGAATCGATGCCCGGCACGGTGTCCTTGTCCAGCGGGCTGGATGGGAAGTCCTTGTCAGGCGTATAGGTGATCAGGCCAGTGCTATCCAGCGCAGCCTGTCCATGCGCCGGCTGACTGCACAGAGACAGGTATTGGCCGGGCAGGTGGGTGTCATTGGCCCGCACGTCGATATGCACAGGCATGTCTTGTATGGTTGACGCATGATCAGGGCGCACCACAGGCGGTACGCTGACGATCACGTAGGTAGTGGCGCAGGTATTGCTACTGTCGCAGATAGTATAGTGGAAAGTATCTAGCCCCGCATAGGCAGGCGATGGCTGGTAGCAGAGCGAACTGTCACCGGATAGTGTCACATGGCCTCCATGAGCCGTCACTGTATCAAAAGCAGTGATGGTCATATGATCGCCTATATCGTCATCGAGGTCATTGCGCAGTACATTGATAGGGAGGCATGCGGTACCGGTATAGCCCGCAGAGTCAGGATTGGCGTGAGGGCGGTGGTTTATCTTTACTACGTTGATGATCAGGTTCACCGTATCGCATACCGGGTAGGCATTGCAGATCACTACCTGCACCTGCTCTCCAAAGCGGAACTGATACGGAGGAGCGATGTAGATACACGGCGATGTACCCAGACTGGTAGAGCCCGCCGTCGGCCTGATCGTGTCTATAGACGGCCCTATGTACGCGATATACACATACGGGCTATCTGCCTGCGTGTAGTGGAAGCAGTAGGTCGCAAACGAATCTTCATACAACGTCAGCTGTACCGTGTCGGTAGGGGCGCCGGCAGAGTTGAGTATTACCGGTGCGCTGTTGCAATCATTTACCACGATATCTACACGGGCTATGTTGCAAAGACTCGGCGTACCCTGGTCACAGGCGCGGTATACGAAGAAGTCCGGCCCTGTGTAATTTGCCGCAGGCGTATAAGAGATGCTTGTATTGCTCACCTTGCGCGCTATGCCGTGCTGCGCCTGGCCCACGATAGTATCGAGGCGGATGCCGGTGCCTTCGGGATCTACATCATTCGCTACCACATTGACCGTTACGGGATAGTTGCGGCATACCGTACCGGAGTCAGGATTGATCACAGGATTACGGCCATTACAGCTATAGCTGGTGATGTGCACGGCCACAGTACCTGTATCGCAGAGGCAGGCATTGCAGACGGAGTAGCGTATGAGGTCTACCTGATTGATACGCGTAGAGTCCGTGCAGGTGTACACTATGCGGTTATTGACCACAGTGGCGGTGCCAAAGCCCGGCTGCGTAGCAATGGTCACGGTCACGTTGCCGCCGCCCGGAGGCAGGTTGTCATTGGCCAGCACATCATAGCTGCTCGAGCAGGTGATAGAGTAGCCCGCATATTCATTGTCTACATAGGCTGTAGGGCGCGTACATGGTGCCGCATTTACTTTGAAAATGGCCCACGCACTATCACAGCCGCAATCCGTACACACACGGTAACGGATAGAGTCCAGGCCGGTCAGGTTATTGGACGCATGATAGCTCAGTGTATGGCCGCTGAGTGTCACCGTCGCGCCGAGGTGTGAGCCATTGATCAGCGTGACTGTAGCGACACCATAGCCGGTAGTATTCTGGTCATTGGCAGTGAGGTCTACCGATGCTGTCGCGCCCTGTATCAGGGTGTCGCGGTCAGTATTGGCCACCACATGGGCACAGGCCACCAGTGTGAGGTAGATATAGCCGGTATCACAGTTGGCAGACGGGCAGGTGTCACACACGAGGTAGCCCACAGTATCCGCGCCGACATAGGTGCCATTGCCTTGGTACACTACATAGCTGCCGGAGCCGGAGGCAGTGCCGTGTGCAGCCTGGCGCACTATACTGGTAGTCAGAGGGCCACCAGATGTATTGGTGTCATTGGCAGTGACAGGCAGGGTATTGGCGCGGTCATTATAGACGGTATAGTTGTCGTTTACAGCTATAGGAGCAGGGCAGTAGACGCTGATATTGATGGTCACATTGCCCTGGGCACAGTTGCCGCAGGCGTTGCAGACATTATATGTGTAGAAATCTATGCCGGTATAGCCGGCAGCAGGCGTGTAGAGGATAGTGGAGTCATTGAGCACTGACGTGGTGCCATGTGTAGGTGCTGCCGTGACACTGAGGGAGGCTGGCACCAGAGGAGTCGTATTGCTGAAAGACGTACGGTCATTGGCTGTGACTATTGTAGAAACGGCCACGTTGCGATAGGTATTAACATTATCAGCCTGGGTAAAGGGTATCGGGCACTGGGCCTGGGCAGCACTGACAGCGGTGAATATAATAGAGAGTAAAAGTAACCTTCGGAGAAACAAGCCTTTTAGGGCCGGGTTGCGTAGTTTCATGAGCAGTATTATTGCTGCCAAAAATAGGATTTACACCTGCATTGCCCAAATTAGTTATCCCCGCAAAGCCTTATGGATATTGACAGTACGCCTTGTGCTATTTACCTCAGAATGGGGCTTAATACATCTCTCCAGAGTTAGGGAAATCCCTGCTCTTGACATCGGCTATGTATGATGATACGGCATTGTGCATCACGTCGGCCAGCTCTGCATAGCGGCGTACAAAGCGCGGGCGAAACTCCTTATTGATCCCGAGCATATCATGCAGTACGAGCACCTGCCCATCTGTATCAGGACCGGCACCTATACCTATGGTCGGGATTTGCAGGCTGGTAGAAACGGTTTTGGCTAGTTGCGCCGGGATCTTCTCCAGTACGATGGCAAAGCAGCCTATCTTCTCCAGCAGCAGGGCATCTTCTTTCAGCTTTTGCGCCTCGGCTTCTTCCTTTGCACGCACATTGTAGGTGCCAAACTTATAGATAGACTGAGGCGTCAGGCCCAGGTGACCCATCACCGGGATACCTGCCGTAAGGATACGCTCCACAGACTCGCGTATCTCGCTGCCGCCCTCCAGTTTGACCGCATGTGCGCCTGACTCCTTCATGATGCGGATGGATGACTCCAGAGCCAGCCGGCTATTGCCCTGATAGGAGCCAAAGGGCAGGTCTACCACCACCAGTGCGCGATGGACAGCACGTACCACCGACGATGCATGATAGATCATCTGGTCCAGCGTGATGGGCAGTGTGGTCTCATGGCCTGCCATCACATTTGATGCAGAGTCGCCCACCAGTATCACATCTATGCCTGCCTGGTCTACGATCCCCGCCATAGAGAAGTCATAAGACGTGAGCATAGCTATCTTGGTGCCTTTGGCTTTAAACTCGTGCAGGGTATGGGTAGTGACGCGCTTGATCTCTTTTTGTACAGACATGATAGTGAATGGTTGAAATGAACCATGAAAGTAGAGAATAAATATGGTAACAAAGCTGTACTAAGCGACCATATTTTTTCTTTCAGTGAAGGCGATGTGGCCAATATATTTATCTGCCATTGTTGCGACGCTTCGCTTAAAAGTAACAACGCCAAATCGGGTAATAAAAATAGTAGCCTCGCTGAAAACTAATCCAACGGGGCTACTACACGGTCAGCTATATGGAGGCGCGATTACTGCTTCACTCCTGTATATATACAGGTGCTGAAGGTGCCGCCATTCGTAGTGGTATATGTCATCACCAGGGTGTATCCCGATCCGGTGCTGGATAGGGTACCACTGCCCTGGATACTGGCACTGCCTATAGACTGCGCCGGAATGCTAAAAGTGCTGTCACTGATCACAGTGGCACTCACAGATGAGCCGCCACCACCTGCTACCACGTTTATGGCTAGTATATCCGTATTGGATGCTGAGATGACCAGAGGTGTAGTGCCGGTACTAGAGCCTGAATCGCACTGCTGCGTACCTGTATAGCTACCTATAAACTTAGCCCTGATCTCAGTAGCACAGCCATCTCCTTCATATCCGCGGTCACAGCCGGTGGTCAAAATAATATCAGATGCAGTAAACGTACTGGCGCATGCAGCTTTTATCTGCCACTCGTATCTGACACCGCCAGCCAGGCGCCGGAGTGCTACGGAGTCTGTGGTGCTGGAGGTACTATTCCAGGTGCTTGTACCTACCTCCCTGTATTGTATGGCGTAGGGGGCAGTGCCACCGCTCCACTTCAAGGTAGCCTGACCTGGCTGGGTGCTCACCGCTGACAGGCTAGTCACGGTGCAATCGTCGGTTGTCTTTTTGCAGGAATAGACTGTCAGGCAGAGAGCGACGATCAGGACAGACCAAAGAGAAAGAGAAGACATTTTCATATGAAACGTTTTTTTAGTGAACAATAATGATACGACAATATGAACAAGGCACAAAAAAGCCCGTCTCGCAATGAAACGGGCCTCTATATCTTTTATTGTCAGCCAACAGTCATCTGCCAACCGACAACGAAAAATTAGTGTGCAGCAGCCTTAAACTTCTTCACCTCTTCGATCAGCTTTGGTACTACCTGGAAGGCATCGCCTACGATACCGTAGTCGGCAGCCTTAAAGAATGGCGCCTCAGGGTCGTTATTGATCACGACGATCACCTTAGACTGATTGACACCTGCCAGGTGCTGAATAGCGCCGGAGATACCGATAGCGATGTAGAGGTTAGGCTTCACGGTGATACCTGTCTGGCCTACGTGCTCGTGGTGAGGACGCCAGTCTACGTCAGATACCGGACGGGAGCAGGCAGTAGCCGCACCCAGCTCATGCGCCAGAGATTCGATCATGCCCCAGTTCTCAGGGCCCTTCAGGCCACGGCCTGCAGATACCACGAGGTCAGCCTCAGGCAGTGATATTTCGCCTACAGCCCTGTCTACAGACTTGACAGTAGTAGTGAAGTCAGCGTCAGATACAGATGCAGAGAACGCCTCCACTGCAGCAGTACCGCTACCCTTCACCGGAGACAGTGAGTTAGGGCTTACTGCGATCACTTTCTTCTCAGTAGCTACAGCGTAGGTAGCCTTCGCCTTACCAGAGTATACACCCTTGGTAGCGTGCAGTGTCGTACCCTCAAAGGTAGGCAGTGCATTAGCACCCGGCACATAGCCTGCCTTCAGCCTCACAGAGAGGCGCGGAGCGAGCAGCTTGCCATTTGGGCTGAATGATGATACTACTACATTGGCACCGGCCTTCTCTACCGCCTCAGCTACAGCCTTGGTGTGCGCCTTGCTGTCAAACACGTCAAAACGTGCGTCATTGGCGTGGAGTACTTTCTTGATACCGTAGTTGCCCAGGTTGGCCAGCTCCTCTGCGGTAGCTGTACCGAGCACTACAGCGGCAGCCTCAGTGCCGAGCGTCTCAGCCACTTTAGCGCCGTAGTACGCTGCCTCATATGAGGTCTTCTTTATTTTGCCTTCAGATACTTCTATAATTGATAATACTGACATGGTATTTCTGATTTTTGATTGTTGATTTATGATTTTCAGACTTGAGATATGAGACTTGAGATGTGAGACGAGTGCATTATCTCATGTCTCATGTCTAAAGTCTCACGTCTCTTAAATGACCTTCGCTTCTTCGTGGAGCAATCTTACCAGCTCGCCTACATTGTCCGGGCTGATCATTTTGATCTGCTTGGCCTTGTCTGGCAGTGTGTAGCTGGCTATGGTCGTCAGTTTGTCTGAGGTGGTAGCGGCTACTACAGTCAGTGGCTTGGTACGGGCGGCCATGATACCTTTCATGTTTGGTATACGGGCTGCGGCCAGGTCCTTGGTAGCGCAGATCACAGCAGGCAGGGCGATCTCGAGGGTCTCAGTACCGCCTTCTATATCGCGGGTAGCGAGGGCTTTGGTGCCTTCCACTTCCAGCTTAGATACGAGGGCTACAGCATTCCACTCCAGAGACTCAGCTATCATACCGCCTACTTCAAAGCTATTGTAGTCTATGGTCTCCTTGCCGGTGATGATCAGGTCGTAGCCACCAGACTTGGCATGCGCCGCGATCTCTACTGCTACCTGATAGGCATCAGTAGGGTCCAGGTCTACACGCACAGCGGTATCTGCGCCTATAGCGAGCGCCTTGCGGATGATCTGCTCATTGTCTGCCAGGCCTACATTGATAGCCACTACCTCGCCGCCGAGCTTTTCCTTCAGCTCTATAGCGCGGGTCAGGGCATACCACTCATCAGTAGGGTTCATGATGAACTGTACATTGTCAGTGGCAAATTTCGTGTTATTGTCAGTGAAGGCGATCTTGGATGTAGTATCCGGCACCTTGCTGATCGGTACTAATATTTTCATTGCTGTTAAATTTTAAATTGCGGGGTCAAATCTATCTAATAAGTTTGCATTACCAAACAATCGTTTGGTAAAAATGTTTATCAAACCAAGGTCGGTAAAAATCACATGGACAGACTGGCTACACTACTAGCAATGGAGCGGGCTACGCCCACAGACCCCTTCCTGAAATATGCCCTCGCCATGGAGTATGTTTCTCAGGGAAATATGGCCGAAAGCAGGCGTTATTTCGAACGATTGGTCACTGACCATCCGGACTACGTGGCCACCTACTATCAGTATGGCAAACTGGAAGAGGAGGCAGGAAATACCGCTGCCGCGGAAAGCCTCTACAAGGCCGGTATCGATAAAGCCACCGCCGCCGGGGATAAAAAGACAGCAGGAGAGCTGAGGGCTGCCCTGGAAATCATGGATTAAGCTTGAATCAAACGTATGTATCGCAGGTATTCATATCTGATTGATGTTTTTCTCTGTCTGGCAGGGCTCATCTGCATAATAGCAGTGTGGCCGCATGCGGAGGGAGATAGGGTATATACTATTACATCTACTACTTATGTATTGGCGACGCTCATTTTACTGGCACATCAGTTTTTCAGGCTGATGACATTGGGGTATCTTTTTCGAAACATAACCTTGTTGCTATTTTATCTTATAATTGATTTTGTCGGGTTCTCTGTATTTGCAGTCAGGTCATTTGTATGGTAAAAAATGAACTATCAAATTGGAGCGAGGCGGAGTTTGGTGCAAGCTTTTCGAGTTTTTTAGAGGCTACACGGAGCTTCCGAATTTGTAGGGTACAGGTGTAGGCCTGCTGCTGGTCAAGCGTATCATAGAGAAGCATGGTGGCCTCGTCTGGGCAGAGGGCAAAGTAGGAGAGGGGGCTACGTTCTATTTTCACTGCCCGCGCAGGGCTGATGACTAGAGACCTGCATCACAAAACAAGAAGTTGATATTTGTATTAAAGCCCTCTCCTTTGGAGAGTCCCGAGTCATCGGGATGGGTGAGGTGCTACTCCAGCATCTTCTTCAATTCATGTAGCTTCATCAGCGCCTCTATCGGTGTCAGCGCGTTGATCTCCAGCTTCTCTATCTGAGCTGCTACACCTTTCAGCTTCGGGTCCGTCATGTCAAACATGCTCATCTGCATCGTCTTGGCCTGCATGCCTTTCATCGTGTCTTTGATATCAGACTGCACGCGCTTAGACTCCAGCTCTGCCAGTATCTCATTGGCGCGGTCTACTATCAGGCGCGGCATACCTGCCATCTTCGCCACGTGTATACCAAAGCTGTGCTCTGAGCCACCCGGCACCAACTTGCGGAGGAAGATCACCTTATTGCCCACTTCCTTGGTCGAGACGTGGTAGTTCTTGATGCGCTCATATTTATCTGCCAGCTCATTCAGCTCATGATAGTGCGTGGCAAAGAGCGTACGCGGATGCGCGCGCGGATAGTTGTGCAGGAACTCCGCCAGCGACCAGGCTATCGAGATACCATCATAGGTAGAGGTGCCGCGTCCTATCTCATCCAGCAGGATCAAGCTGCGCGCCGTCAGGTTATTCATGATACCTGCCGTCTCATTCATCTCCACCATAAAGGTAGACTCACCCGCGCTCAGGTTGTCGCTCGCGCCCACTCGGGTAAATATCTTATCTACATAGCCTATTGTAGCTACCGATGCCGGCACATAGCTGCCTACCTGCGCCATCAGCACGATGAGCGCCGTCTGTCGCAGCAGTGCAGATTTACCGCTCATATTCGGACCGGTGATCATCAGGATCTGCTGCTGCGTGTCATCGAGGTAGACATCATTCGGCACATACTTATCGCTTACATCCAGTTGCTTCTCTATCACCGGGTGGCGGCCATCTTTGATGTAGATCGTGTGGCTGTCATTCACCTCCGGCTTGGTGTAGCCATTCAGCACTGCCACCTCTGCCATAGAGAGCGTGCAGTCTACCTGCGCCGCCGCCTGCGCATTCTGCTGTATCGTCACAGTGAACTCCTTCACATACCGCACCAGCTCGGCAAAGAGCCGCTCCTCCAGCGCCTGGATCTTCTCCTCGGCACCCAGTACTTTGTGCTCATATTCTTTCAGCTCCTCTGTGATATAGCGCTCACAGTTCGCCAGCGTCTGCTTGCGTATCCAGTCTGTCGGCACTTTGCTCTTATGCGTATTGGTCACTTCTAGGTAGTAGCCGAAGACATTATTAAAGCCCACCTTCAGCGAGGTGATGCCAGTACGCAGCATCTCTGCCTCCTGTATCTTAAGGATGTATTCTTTGCCCGAATGCTTGATCAGGCGCAGTTCATCGAGGTCTTTGTCCACGCCTTCATTGATGAAGTCGCCCTTAGAGATCACCGGCCCGGCATCATCCCGCAGCACATGCGCGATGCGCGATGTCAGGTGGGGGAGGAGCGCTATCCTGTCTGATAGTTTCGTCAGGCTGTCGTGGCCCGATCTGCTGAGCGATTCCTTCACCGGTTCCAGTGCCAGCAGGCCGCGCTTGAGTTGTGATATCTCGCGCGGGTTGGCTTTGTCCAGCGCCACTTTGGAGATCAGGCGCTCCATATCGCCCATCAGGCGGAGGTGCTTGCGCAGTTCGTCACCGGCGCTGTTGCTTTTCACGTAATATTCCACGGCATCCAGCCGCTCCTGTATCGCGCCCAGGTCTATGAGCGGCATCACGATCCAGCGCTTCAGCAGGCGCGCACCCATGGGGCTCACCGTGCAGTCCAGCACATCCAGCAGCGTGCGGCCACCCTGATGCGGACTGTAGACCAGCTCCAGGTTGCGGATGGTAAAGCGGTCCAGCCAGACATAGCTCGTCTCATTGATCCGCGTCAGGCGCGAGATGTGAGAGAGGTTGTGGTGCTCTGTATCCTTCAGGTACTGTACTGCCGCACCGGCGGCGATGATCGCCGTTTCTTCATTCTCTATGCCAAAGCCCTTCAGCGAGTTGGTCTCAAATAGTTTCAGCAGCGTGTCATACGCATGCTCTTTGGTATATACCCAGTCCTCCATCCGCGCCGCCGGTATGCGGGTGCCAAAGCGCTCCGTAAACTCCCGCTGCCGCGCGCGCGGGTACAGTATCTCAGACGGCGCGAGGCCCTGTATGATCTTGTCTATATAGGCCAGTGTACCCTCCGCTATCAGAAACTCCCCCGTAGAAATATCTACAAACGCCGCCCCGTACACATCCTTGTCAAAAAACACCGACGCGAGGAAGTTATTCGCTTTTGTATTCAGGATATTATCGCCCGTCACCACGCCCGGCGTCACCATCTCGGTCACTCCGCGCTTTACGATGCCCTTGGCGGCTTTCGGGTCCTCCAGCTGATCGCACACCGCCACCTTGTAGCCGGCCCTGACCAACTTCGGCAGGTACGTATCCAGCGAGTGGTGCGGGAAACCCGCCAGCTCCACCTCCGTGGCCTTGCCATTGGCGCGCTTCGTCAGCGTAATGCCCAGCACACCCGCCGTCGTCACCGCATCCCGAGAGAAGGTCTCATAAAAGTCCCCCACGCGGAAAAGCAGGATCGCATCCGGGTACTTCGCCTTGAAGGTGTTGTACTGCTTCATCATCGGTGTCTCCACCTCCGAGCCATCATTTTTGATGAGTGTTTTGGCCATGTCTTAGGAGGCCGAACATACGCTATTCTAAGGGAAGGATATTAACATGAATTGCACAGAGCCGAATTCATTTTAAAAGTATCAGTTGGACATGGTAGCTGTCTAGTTCATTATAGTAATATCTTAAAGGCAATGTGTCGTTAAAAGTTACATTAAGGCGGTGAGTGATTCGGTTGAGATGACTCGGGCCGTTAAAAACATATTCATTTATTATGTATTGGAGCATATCCTCTTTTGTGATTGGATTTATAGTGCATACCGTATCCCGGTAAGCCGCAAACTCTAATGTGGCAGAAGTGTCAGAAAAACCGAATCGTATGGGATGCCCATCCTGATAACAGTCTGGATCATCTACTGCTGTCAGATTAAGTGTGTCAATTTTGCGTAGATCAGGATTGTCAGGAAAACAAATTGTAGTCTGCCATGGAAATCGGATCAGCGCTGCCGGTTTAGAATGGCATCCTCCCAAAAGTATCGAACTAATCAGGTAGATAGGCAAAAGGAAAAAATGAACATACTTCATTGGCTGTTTTACTTATAATTCAAAATAGGACCAGAAAGTCACAGATTTTTGGATTTTAAATCGCTTTATTATTCTTTGCATTGTCTAATATCTAAAGTCTATCGTCTAACGTCTCGCTCCATGCGCAAACTCCAAAACTCAGAGCTCACCCGCCTCACCCCTGAGCAGTTCAAAGCTAATGAGAAGCTACCCGTCATCATCGTGCTGGACAATGTCCGCTCGCACCTGAATGTCGGCTCTGTCTTCCGCTCTGCAGATGCCTTTCTCATAGAGGCCATCTACCTCTGCGGCATCACCGGCACACCCCCGCACCGCGACATTCACAAGGCCGCCCTCGGCGCCACAGAGACTGTAGAGTGGAAATACTTTGACACCACCGCAGCAGCCATAGACAAACTCAAAACCAAAGGCTATCAAATTGCCTCCATAGAGCAAGCCGAAAACGCCACCATGCTCCACGATCTGAACTACGCAGGAGAAAAACTAGCCTTAGTATTCGGCAACGAAGTAGACGGCGTAGACCAGCAGATCGTCACCGCCTCTGATAAAGTAATAGAGATACCACAATACGGCACCAAGCATTCACTCAATATCTCAGTATCGGTAGGGATTGTTTTGTGGGAGATCGCCAGGAATACAGGTATCACAGAGCGCACAAAGGTTTGAGTAAAACAGCCAATTTGAGAACACAAAGCAACTACGTTACTTCTCCATGACCTCAAACAATCAGCTTTATGAGTTAGAAAATCTCTATGAACTCTGTGTAGTAAGGCTGTTGAGTTTGTATTCCTCCGTGATCTCAAACAATCAGCTCTATGAGTAATAAAACCTCTGTGTCCTCTGTGATAAAGGCCGTTCAAACTCTGAGCCTCTGTGTAGTAAACCTCCTACAAACGAACGACCACCTCCGCCCCCTCATACTCATACTCCTCATTAGAGCAGATGATCACGATGCGCTGCTGTGGATCATTCTTCACCAGCGTATTTGTCCAGTCGCGCCAGTGATGGTCCATATTCGCAGTAGGCTCATCGAGCAGCAGGATGTCGCTCTGCGTGTAGTAGGCCAGCGCCATTTTCACACGCTGCTTCATACCTGAGGAGCAGTCGCGTATTTCTTTCGTAGCGGGTATATCTATTGCTTTGAGCAGATCAGCCGCAGTGATGCCATGCAGCGACCGCATCTGCTGGTGAAAGGCCACCATCTCAGCCACGGTCAGCTCCTCCGGCAGGTCCAGGTAGGGCGCACTATAGCTGATGTGTTTGTATATCTCATCGGCAGGGATCGTACCGCCATTGTGCGTATAGGTCACCTTGCCCTCATTGGGCGTTACCATGCCGGAGATCACTTTTAGCAGCGTGCTTTTGCCGGAGCCATTAGCTCCGGTGATCGCATACCTGCCGCCGGGCTCAAAGATGGCCGACACGCCGCGGTAGATCCACTGGCTGCCGTACTTCTTGGAGACCTTGTCCAGCTCAATCCTCATACTTACTGTTGAAGCCCTTCATGATGCCGCGCACAGACTCACGGATAAAGGTCACGATCTCATCGCGCTCCGGGCTATCCGGTATCTCCGTCTCCACGAGCTTGAGCGCATTGGATACGTTCAGCCCGCGCACGTATATGATACGGTAGATGTCCAGTATATGGTTGATCTGCTCCGTGCTGAAACCACGGCGACGTAGACCTATAGAGTTGACACCTGCATACGAGGACGGGTGCCTCGCCGCACGCACGAATGGAGGGATGTCCTTATTCACCAGGCTGCCACCGGAGAGGATCGCATGCCTGCCTATCTTTACAAATTGCTGGATATTACAAGCGCCACCCAGTATCGCGAAGTCTTCTATTTGTATATGCCCGGCCAGGTTGGTATTATTGGCCAGGATGCAGTTATTGCCTATCAGGCAGTCATGAGCCACGTGTACGTAGGCCATCAGCATCGAGTTATTGCCCACCTTGGTGGTCATAGAGTACTCGGTACCCTTATTGACAGTCACAAACTCGCGGATGATCACATTGTCGCCTATCTCTACCAGAGATTGCTCGCCTTTATACTTCAGGTCTTGCGGCACGGCAGAGATCACCGCGCCGGGGTATATCTTGCAGTTCTTGCCTATCCGCGCGCCCTCCATGATGGTCACGTGCGGCCCTATCCACGTTCCCGCACCTATCTCTACATCCTTGCTGATACTCACAAAGGGTTCTATCACCACATTGTCGGCTACCTTGGCACTCGGGTGTATATAGGAGAAGGGTTGATTCATGGAGTTTCGGATGTCGGATTTTGATTTCGGATAAACGGGTGTTGGATCCTTTTATTTCAGTGCTTGATTTTTATTTCTTGATTCTTGGTTCTTGCATTGTCTCACTACTCATTCCGAAGCCTCGGGACGCACTACTCAATACCACAAGTCTCACGTCTCAAGTCTCTCATCTTACGTCTCATTCGCTTTGCTTCGCCGCCAGCTTCTTCCTGTCTACTATCTGTGCCATCAGCTCGGCCTCGGCCACCAGCTTATTGCCTACATAGGCGCTGCCCTTCATCTCTACCAGCCCGCGGCGGATAGGAGAGAGGAGCTCCAGTTTGAAGATGATCGTATCTCCCGGCACTACCTTGTGCTTGAACTTTGCCTTGTCTATCTTCAGGAAATAAGTGTCGTAGTCCTCCGGATTAGTGACTTCCTGCAGCACGAGTATACCACCCGTCTGCGCCATCGCCTCTATCTGCAGCACACCCGGCATCACCGGGTTGCCCGGGAAGTGCCCGTTAAAGAATTCCTCATTGATCGTCACATTCTTTACACCCACCACGGTCTTCTTATCCACGTGGATGATCTTATCGATCAGCAGGAATGGATACCTGTGCGGCAGCAGCTTCTTGATGCCCTCAGAGTCATACACCGGCGGTTTGCTCGGATCGTACTCAGGGGAGTTGTCATGCTGGCGTGTCTTTTTGATAAAGGCCTTCAGCTTCTTGGCAAACTCTACGTTAGACTTATGGCCCGGACGTGTAGCGATGATATTCGCATTGACCGGCGTGCCCACGAGGCCCAGGTCACCCACTACATCCAGCAGTTTGTGGCGCGCAGGTTCATTAGCATGGCGCAGCTTTACATTATTCAGGATGCCTTCTTCCACTACTGTGATATCAGGCTTATTAAACATCTTTTGCAGCTTGGTCATCTGCGGCTCGCTCACCGGCTTGTCTACGATCACGATCGCGTTATTCACGTCACCACCCTTGATCAGGCCTGCGTCATACAGCATCTCCAGCTCATGCAGGAAGCAGAAAGTACGTGCCGATGCGATCTCCTTTTTGAATTCACCCACCTTATTCAGCGAGGCGTGCTGCTGGCCCAGTACATCAGACTTGTAGTCTATCATGGTAGTGACGCGGTAGTGGTCACTCGGCATAGCCAGTATCTCTACGCCATTTTCTTTGTCTACAAAGTTCATCGTGGTACGCAGCTCAAACACATCTCTATGCTCCGACTGCTCCTGTATACCGTTCTTCTCCAGCGCCTCTATGAAGGGCTCCGAGCTGCCATCCAGTATCGGTACCTCCATGCCATCCAGGCCTATCAGCACATTGTCTACCTGCAGGCCTACGAGGGCCGCCATCAGGTGCTCCACCGTGGCTACTTTCACACCGTTTTTCTCCAGCGTAGTGCCGCGATCTACAGAGGTCACCAGGTCGCAGTCAGCAGGGATGATCGGCTGGTCGGGCAGGTCCGTCCTCTGAAACTTTACGCCATGATTGGCCGGAGCAGGATGAAAGGTCAGCGTGACATGCTGGCCGGTATGCAGTCCTACACCACTCATGGTGAACTCCTGCTTTATGGTTTGCTGAAATGAATTCATTCACGATTTTTCAAAACTGACCAAAAGTATGATTTTTTTGGTATTGCGTCCTGTAAAGTTGAGCCCGCCACGTGGACTTGCAGAGTCTCGGCATTTGGCTATTTTGCGCAGGTGAAAATCACACTGCATCCCTACCGGCTCGAGTTCATCTTCCCCTTCCGCATCGCTCACGGCGTACGGACGCATACTGATGCCGTCTTTGTAGAGCTTGAGCTGGACGGTGTCATCGCCTTTGGCGAGGCTACTTTGCCGCCCTACCTGCCGTATTCGCAGCATTCTACTCTGGACTGCCTCCGGCAAATAGACTTTAGCCATTTGGACGCTAGCTTTACCACGGGTCAGGTGCTGACTACCCTGCCCATGGCTATAGAGCCACCAGCTCTGGCCGCGCTCGATATGGCCCTCTGGACCCTGGAGGCGACGATCAAAGCCACCACCGTACCCGCGCTGCTCGGTATAGCAGGGGAGGACCACAGTATACGCACCTACACCATAGCTGTCTGTGACAGGGAGGAGATGAAAGATCGTCTCGCCTTTGGCAAAGAAAAGGGCTTCACAACCTTCAAGCTAAAACTGAATGGCAAGGATGACGAGCGTATGGTCAGCGATTTCCGCTCTCTGAGTGATGCCTCTTTTGCAGTAGACGCCAATCAGGCATGGACTACGATAGAACAAGCTGACCGGCTCACCAGGATGCTGACCGCTCAGGGCTGTATCCTGATCGAGCAGCCCTTTCATAAAAATGATATGGAGCTGACGCAAAAGCTTCGCTATAGCACTAGCCTCCCGATCATAGCTGACGAGGCTTGCCAGGGGATCTATGATATGGATCGGATAGCCGGAGTCTTTGATGGCATCAATGTTAAGCTGCAGAAATGTGGCGGCCTCTGGGCTGCAAAGGAGCTGGCCGAAAAAGCAAAGACGCTGCAAATGAAACTGCTGATCGGCTGCATGTCAGAATCCGCCATCGGCTGTGACGCTGCCGAGGTGCTCTCACCTCTCTGCCAGTGGAATGATCTGGACGGCCGCTATCTGGTCAAAGAGGTACCTTTTAAAAATTGACGACTTATTTGCATTAAGCCCCAACGGGGCGGCACGCCACTGGCGTTGGGCACCGCCCAACGTGAGCTTTAAACCATTAACATTTTGGTTTTCAGGATTTTCTTACTTTCCTATTCAAAACCAGATAGCCATGAGGCAGACTTTTTTACTCACTATTATCATATGTTTTTCATTATATATAAATGCGCAATGTACGTCCCGCCGTTACCTCGATACAGTCTTTCATGATGCGACTGTGACCAGCGCCATTTATTATGGTACAGCTGATAATCAGCTGGGTATCTCTCAGGACCTCTATCTGGACTTTTACGAACCCACGGGTGATACCCTCTCCAGCCGTCCACTGATCGTCTATGCCTTTGGCGGCGCCTTTCTGATCGGCACGCGAAACCAGCCCCCTATACCCGACTACTGTACCTACTATGCCAAGTGTGGCTATGCTGTCGCCTCTATAGACTATCGCATCGGCTTCAATGTACTGAGTACCGGGAGCGCCATCCGCGCGGTCTATCGCGCTGCTCAGGACCTCAGGGCCTCCGTCCGCTTCCTCTGCCAGCGCTACCCGCAGTACAGGATAGATACTACGGCTATCTTCCTCACCGGCTCCAGCGCAGGTTGTTTCTCCGCTTTGCACTCGTGCTTTATGGAGCCCTCAGACGTGCCCTCAGATATACATGGCATCACGCTGGAGCCGAGCGATCTCGGCTGCTATGACTGCTCTACCAATGCTGACAATAACCGTGTGATGCCCAAGATACGCGGCATCATCAATCACTGGGGCGCTATCCTGGATACCTCATTTATCCGGCCTACCGCCAAGGATAATGTGCCCGTCATCTCCCTCCATGGTGATCAGGACAACCTTGTGCCATATACTGTAGGCAGCCCTTTCGGCTATCCGATTTTTCCGGTGGTAGATGGTAGTGTACCCATCCATGCACGTATGGATCATCTGGGCATTAAGAATGAGCTTCATCCACTCTATGGCTATAGCCATGAGCCCTGGCTGCTGGCGCCGCAGCTACTGGATACCTGCTTCAAGTATGAGAAGCCTTTTCTCTACTCTATACTGAAGCCGGCACCGCTCACCATAGCCGGAGATAGCGCCCTGTGCAGCGGTGTCTCATCTACCTATACCGTGCAGCCGCGTGCTGGTAGCCACTACTGCTGGACCTACACGGGCGCGACGCTGCTCGGCCTCAATAATAACAGTGTGACACTGTCATGGCCTGCGCCCGGCACATATATGGTCATAGCCCGAGAGATGAGCCGCAATGAAGTCAATGGCGACCCTGATACATTCTATGTACACGTAGTAGCGCCACCGATGGCTGCCTTTGGCGAAGTCGTGACACATACGGTAGTGCAGCTCTCAGACAGTGCGCAGGGCGCTACCGGCTGGCTGTACAGCTTTGGCGATGGTAGCACCTCCACGCTGGCTGCTCCGACACACACCTATCACGGTGCAGGCAGCTATACTATCCGCCAGATAGTGACCAATGGCCTTTGTGCCGATACAGCCTATAGATCCATACTGACCGATACCTGCCCCGTAGTACACCTCACCTATACCGTATCTCATGACACTATATACGTGTCAGCAGCGCCGCCAGGGCTGGTCAGCTATCAGTGGACCTTTGGTGATGGCGCAGTGGACAGCGGCGAGACGGCATACCATATATATACCCACTCTCAGAACTACCTGGTAGCGCTCAGCACTGTCAATGATAAGGGCTGCACAGGCAGTGAGTCTGCCATAGTAGGCTATACACAGCCCTCTGGCATACAGGCTGTGGAAGCAGCCGATTTTGCCCTCTATCCCAATCCGGCCCACGGCTATGTGAGCCTCAGCTGCACAGAGTGCAATGTGGCCATCTTTGACTGTGTGGGTAGATTATTGATTGATAAATATGGAGTTAACAATCAGAATATTGATATTAGCGGGCTGTCCGTAGGGGTATATCAGTGGCGCGTCTCCGCCGCAGGCCGCACCGGATCGGGCAGATTAATAGTAAGATAGGTAATATTAAATGAAGAAAAAGTACTTAATGATCGGGCTTGCGCTTTTGCTTGCAGGCCATAGTTTTGGGCAGAAGAAGGTCCTTTTTGATAACACAAAAGCTGAGTCGTCTGGTAATGGTGACTGGGTGATAGATGCGGACCTGCATGACCTTTACTTTAGCAGCAATGGGGGGGTGACCAATACCGGCTCGCAGTCAGATGCGCAGCGCTATCCTACACCGGCCCAGTCAAATATTACGAGCCTCACACCGGAGAACTACTGGACCGGTGCGATCTCTGCCTGGGGCATAGAGTGTGTCAAATCGGGCCTGGCTGTAGAGTCACTGCCGTATAATGTGGCTATCTCTTATGGCAATAGCAGCAACCCGCAGGACCTGTCTAACTATAAGGTCTTTGTGATAGACGAACCCAATATCCAGTTTACTGCTGCGCAAAAGACGGCTATCGTAAACTTTGTCTACAACGGGGGAGGGCTTTTCATCGTGTCCGATCATACCCAGAGCGATCGCAACTTTGATGGATGGGACAGTCCTGCTATCTGGAATGACCTCTTCACCACCAACAGTGTCCATGCCAATCCTTTTGGGATCAGCTTTGACCTGGACAATTTCTCCGGCTCATATGGCATCACTAATATAGCGGGAGACTCCTGCCTGAATGGTCCCTATGGCACTGCGTCACAGGTACAGTGGAGCGGCGGTACCTCTATGACACTCAATACTTCTGCCAATCCCACAGTGAAGGCTGACGTGTACAAGACAGGCGGCTCAGGATCTACTAATGTGCTTTTTGCGCATGGCTATTATGGCAAAGGGCGCTTTGCAGCGATAGGAGACAGCTCTCCTACAGATGATGGTACCGGTGATACAGGTGATCAGCTGTATAATGGCTGGACGGCAGATGCCAATGGCAATCATAAAAAGCTTCTCATGAATGCTACCATCTGGCTGGCAGGACAGGAGACAGTTTCGGGCATCGATGATCCCTTTGCGGATGCAGCTATAAAGCTCTATCCTAACCCTGCAGATAACATGGTCAAAGTACAGGCCCCTGAGTTATGCACATTGCAAATATTCGATATGTCTGGACGTACTTGCATTGAAACGCAGATTGATGCTGGTGGGGGCAAGTCTGTAGATGTCAGCGGCTTATCTACTGGTGTGTATACCTATAAGGTAACCGGTGTAGATGGATTCCACGCTGGCCGCTTTGTCAAAAAATAACCTGTTTTAACCTAGACTTTACATTGATTTTTAGAAATAAATTAACTTTGCAAAAAAATAACTAGATGAAAAAAATTACTACCCTCTTTACCCTGATGCTGGCTGTTGTGCTCGCTACTAATGCGCAGAGTGTCATATCGATAGACTCTGCCCGTACCAATGATCCTAATACCGGTGTGCCTGTAGACAGCGGTCTGACTGTTCAGCTCACAGGTGTAGTATACGGTCCTGATGCCTATCCTACTCAAAACGGTCACCAGTTTATGCTCCGTGGCGCTACCAAGTCTATCAAGATCTACTCTAAGGGTCGCTTCCAATACACACTGACTGAGGGTGACTCCGTGACAGTAGTAGGTGTGATAGGCCACTATCATGGTGATGCCGAGCTCAATCTGAACTATAACCATGCAGGTGATACCATCATCAGCCTCGGTGCAGGTACTCAGGTAGGCCCGGCAGTGATCACTGCCGCTGATCTCAACTCAAATGGTGAACTGTATGAGTCTAGCCTGATAGAGATAGATGGTGTAGATATGGCCCAGGTACAAGGCTGGCCTGCTACTCACCCTAATCACTCTTTTAGCAGTGCACACGTAGGCAATCTCTACTTCTTCGTAGATTCTTTCATGTCTCCTGATCTGTGGCAGGGTGCTGCTCCTGCAGCCGGTATCTACAATGTAGTAGGCTTCGGCAGCCAGTATGGCTCTAACGCTACGCTGAGCAACGGATACTCTATCCAGCCACGCAAGCGTGCTGACTTCATCCTGCAGAATGTAGGTATCCATGATATCGCAAACCCACTGATGGCATCTGTATATCCTAATCCGGCTACTACCAAGGTGACTGCCGCTTTCATGAGCGATGCTGATGGGGAGTACACAGTACGCATGACAGACCTGACCGGCCGCGTAGCCCTGACACAGGAAGGCCATGTAGTGAACGGTGACAACGCTCTCTACCTCAATACTGCCGGTCTCAGCAACGGTATGTATATCCTCGAGCTCTCTGCCGCCGGCAAGAACCTCATTACAAAGATCAACATCGCTAAGTAGTCTTAGCACACCTTATACTAAAAGGCCACTCCACCCGGAGTGGCCTTTTGATTTGATAGACAGTGATATGCAATGCTCCCTCCGGTTCAAAATCAATTCGGTGATCAAGCCGATAGCCACCAGTCTACGATCATTTGATTTTACTGCGCCGGTTCAAATTCAATTAATCTAACATGCACCAGTACATTGCGGGCCGCGGCTTCCGGTTCAAAATCAATTCTTGTGGCCCAGCCGACAGCCACCTGTCAACCAACTCCCCCATTTCCCGGCGTCGGTTCAAAATCAATTTTCTCTACATTTGACCTATGCTAAGCTACTGGGAGAGAGAGTCATTTCTGTCATACGATCATATCGTCATAGGCGGAGGTATCGTAGGGATGTCTACGGCACTGAGCCTGCGGCAGCGGTATCCGGCTGCCTCTATCCTGATACTGGAGCGCGGCCTGCTGCCCACGGGTGCCAGCACCCGCAATGCAGGGTTCGCCTGCATAGGCAGCCTGACCGAGATACTCGATGATCTCGGTACAATGACACCCGCACAGGTAGTAGACCTGGTGGCTATGCGGCGCAGCGGCCTGCGCCGCCTGCGGGACCGGCTGGGAGATGAGGCCATAGGTTATGCTGAGAACGGCAGCTATGAGCTGATCACAGACGGAGAGGTCACTGCGCTGGACCATCTCTATCACGTCAATGACCTGCTAAGACCACTTCTGGGCAGTGACGCCTTTAGCCGGTGCGATGATCGGATCGGCCAGTTCGGTTTTGGCCCTTCCGTCAGGCATCTCATCAGCAATGATCATGAGGGCCAACTGGACACCGGTAGGGCCATGCGTGCGCTGATAGCCAAGTGCCTGCACGGCGGGATAGAGATCAAAACCGGGGCAAACGTCACCGCTATCGAGGAGGGGCCGCACTATGCCGGGGTGCAGGTAGCGCATAGCCATATCGGTGAGCACATCACCTTTCGCGCGCGCAAAGTAGCCATCTGTACCAATGCCTTCACCGATAAACTCCTCCCGGGCCTGGACGTACAGCCCGGCAGAGGTCAAGTGCTCGTCACCAAACCTATACCGGGGCTCAGGATCAAAGGTGTCTTCCATTTTGACCAGGGCTACTATTACTTTCGCGAGGTAGACGGTCGCATTCTTTTTGGGGGAGGGCGGCATCTGGACTTTGATGGCGAGCGTACAGATGCTTTCGCTCACACGGATCTGATCCTCTCAGACCTCCGCTCCAAACTGGCGGGCATCATCCTGCCGCATACCGATTTTGAGATAGACTATACATGGTCCGGTATCATGGCCTTTGGCAGTGACAAGGTCCCCCTGATACAGCAGCACAGTCCGCACGTATACCTCGGTGTCCGCATGGGTGGCATGGGCGTAGCTATAGGCAGCGAGGTAGGCGAGCGCCTGGCCTCGCTCATGACCGATACCTGTGCCTGGTAGCTATACTTTTTTATAGCCCTCGCTGGCAATATTTCCCCGATTTGAGCGTCTGTATCCGATAATCGGTGTTTGGAGTTTATTCTTCGGCGCTTCGGTGGGGTTGGCTTGATTTTAGATTGGTATTATGCATAATTTTGTGATGTGAAAACCAAAATTTTATACCTCCTCCTTCTGGTTCTCTCGCTCAGCTCCTTCTCCTGGTGGCAGGTAGACGGCTGGCTGCTCGAGCGTGAAAAGAAAGGCGTCAAGGTTTTCACACGCAAAGGTAAATGGGGCAAGCTCCGAGACTCCAAGGCCGTAATGGTACTGCCTGCTACCAATGTAGACGCAGTAGTACGGTTTATCACAGATTTTGACAACTACCCCTCCTGGATGCCCCGCTGCCGTGCTGCCAAAGTGCTGGCAAGGCTGAGCGATAATGAATTTATAGGCTATACGGTAGTCAAGTGCCCCTGGCCGCTGGCAGACCGTGACTGCGTGGTGCGGGTCAAAGTAGATAGAGATCCGGCTACGGGTGTCGTAGTGATCTCTGAGACCTCTGAGCCAAAGTATATCAACCGGAAGTCTGATGTAGTGCGTATAGAGCAGATGTATGCCACATGGCGTATCGTGCCTAATGGCTCCGGCGCTACAGTGACCAATGAATACTCCAGTAATCCGGGTGGAGGCATACCTGACTGGATGACCAATACCCAGTCTGTAGAGCAGCCCTTTGAGATGTTTACCACCATCCAGAATGCTATACCGCATAGCCGGTCAGGCAGCGGCAGATAATCCTAAATCCACCTTATGGCACCAAACATTTACGAATACTCGGCGCATGACACAGCCGGCAGGCCGGTCAGCCTCTCGACTTATAAAGGCAAGGTACTCCTCATAGTCAATACCGCATCTGAGTGTGGCTATACGCCGCAGCTCGGCCTGCTGGAGGAGCTGCACCAGATGTATCAGGAGCGCGGTCTGGTAGTGATCGGTTTCCCATCTGCCAGCTTCGCTCAGGAGCCGCTGGAGGGAGAGGAGCTGGCGCAGTTTTGCCAGCGAAACTATGGGGTTACATTTCCCGTGATGAGCAAGGTAGACGTGGCCGGCGCTGGCATACATCCTGTTTTCCACTTCCTGTCTGATGGCAAAGAGGAGGCCCGGCCGAGGTGGAACTTCTTCAAATACCTGCTGGATCGCAGTGGTAAGGTGGTGAATATCTATCCGTCTAACACTGAGCCGGCAGATGAAGCACTGATAGCACAGATCGAAACTTTACTAGGCTGATCGGTGTTAATATGTCAATATCGAAACAAAACCTCTTCCGCATTATCAAAGTATATTCGTAGTCTCTTTTAAAAACCATATAAATCGTCAAACAAAATGGCAACTACTTTCACAGACGCGACATTTGACACAGATGTCATCAAATCAGATAAACTCACCGTCATAGACTTTTGGGCAGAATGGTGCGGCCCGTGCAAGGCCCTCGGCCCTGTCATAGAGCAGCTCTCTACAGAGTACGCAGGCAAGGTAAACGTAGGCAAACTGGACGTGGACTCTAACCCCGAGGTATCTATGAAGTACGGTATCCGCAGCATCCCTACTATCCTCTTTGTAAAGGGTGGCCAGGTAGTGGACAAGGTGGTAGGCGCAGTGCCTAAGGCGCAACTCGCTGCTACTATCGAGAAGCACAAATAATCTATGCCACGGCATAGTAGTTTTATATAACTTAGACGTCCCGGTATATGCCGGGACGTTTCTATTTGCCTCATATGGATAAGCCACTCTCACAGGTACAGGACTTTGATAACCTCGAGCTACTAGCCAATCAGGTGGTAGAGGGCTTCATCATCGGCCTGCACAAGTCTCCCTTTCACGGCTTCTCTGTCGAGTTTGCCGAGCACCGTCTCTACAATCCGGGCGAGCCGACTAAGAACCTCGACTGGAAAGTCTATGCGCGCACGGATAAGATGTTTATCAAGCGCTATGAAGAGGAGACAAACCTGCGCTGCCAGATCGTGATAGATGCCTCGTCGTCCATGTACTTTCCGCAGGATGCGGCTATGAATAAGATAAAGTTCAGCGTCTATAGTGCAGCCGCAGTCATCAATCTGCTGAAGCGTCAGCGCGATGCTGCCGGTCTCAGTATCTTTAGTGATAGTGTGAAGGTCAATACTTCTGCCCGCAGTACCACCAAGCACCAGCAGATGCTTTTTGCCCATCTCGATGCACTGCTGAAGGATAAGCCAGCCAATGTACGCACCAATGCTGTACAGGCGCTCCACGAGATAGCTGACACCGTACACCGCCGCAGCCTGATACTCGTATTCAGTGATATGTTTGATGATCTCGGTGGCAACCGGTCTGAAGAACTCTTTGCCGCACTTCAGCACCTGAAGTTCAATAAGCATGAGGTCGTACTATTTCACGTAGTAGATAAATCCAAAGAGATAGACTTTGAGTTTGAAAACCGCCCGTATGTCTTCGTAGATATGGAGACAGGGGAGAAGGTCAAACTACAGGCTGCGCAGGTCAAAGAATACTACGTGGATCAGATGGCAAAGTTTGAAAAAGAACTCAAGCTCCGCTGCGGCCAGTACAAGATTGAGTTCGTAGAGGCGGATATCAATCAAGGCTACAAGCAGGTGCTAATGCCATTTCTTATGAAGCGGTCCAAGATGTTTTGACAAGAGGTATGGCGGCTCGCATTGCTTTGTTATTTCTTGTCTGCCTATTTAGCAGTAGTAGTATAGAAGCTCAATATTTTGATTTCTATGAGGTCGTAGACTCCATAAAGCCGGAGTTGCGCAATGTATACCCGCATTTCACTAGTAAGAAGGTGCCGGCAGTAGCAGATTCTATCAATCATGCAATCATAAACCAGGTGCCTGGAATTTTACCGGATAGCGACTTCAGCGGAACCTATTCAGACATGGGTTTTGATGTTTCCAGAAACGATGACGGCGTGCTGGCCATCCTCGTGAGTTATGACGCCTGCGCGGCATATTGTGAGAGGTACAATGAGTACTATACTTTTGATAGTAAAACAGGAAAGCCTATCGAGCCTGAAGATATTTTTATGCCAGGAGCTGAGACACTGATTATGGATTCCTTAAACCGTATGAAGAATGCTAGAATTAATACCTTCCTTAGAGACTCTTTTCAACTATACATAGCTGGCGACTCTAACCTGATCGGTGATAGCGCTACGATATACCGGCTGTATTCAGACTGTAGAGCTGACGCAGCTGATATCGGTGGTATTGATCCAAAGCGGCTTGAAATAGGTGAGAACACATTTGCTATTACCATAGAGCGCTGCTTCCCGCACGTGTTAAGGGCGGTTGATATCTTGTGGGAATACCGCTTTGAATTTGTAGCCAAAGACTGGCGAAAATATATGACGCCATACGGCAGAAAAATATTCAAACTATGACCCTTAATTATAAATCTTTCGGCACAGGCTTCCCACTCATCATACTCCATGGCCTCATGGGCTCTCTGGATAACTGGCAGTCTATCGCCAAACACTTCAGTGAGCGCTATCAGGTCTATGCCATAGACCAGCGCAATCATGGTCGCTCGCCGCATAGTGCAGAGATGAGCTACGACCGGATGGTGGCAGACCTGCTGGAGTTTATGCAGCAGCATGGCATTGAGAGGGCGCACCTGCTGGGCCACTCTATGGGGGGCAAAGTGGTGATGGAGTTTGCACTGCGCTACCCCGCTATGGTAGACAAGCTGATCGTAGTAGATGTAGCTCCGGTAGAATATGAGGACCGCCACAGCCAGGTATTCAAGGCACTCTTTGCGGTGGATCTCGCTGCCCTGGAGAGCCGCCAGCAGGCAGAGGCGATCCTGCGCCAGTATCTCGGCAATGATGAGTCTACCGTACAGTTTCTGATGAAAGGATTGTATCGCGACGATAGAAATAAATTTCAGTGGCGCTTCAATGTACAGGCGCTCTATGATGCCTACTACGCTATCTCTGATGGAGTACGGTCTGATAAGCCATTTGAGGGACAAACGCTTTTCGTCAAAGGCCAGAAGTCAAACTACATAGACGCATCCAACTACTCTGAGATCATGGACCTTTTCCCGCACAATGAACTGGCAGAAATACCCGGCGCAGGGCACTGGGTACATGCGGATAATCCGCAGGCTTTTATTGCGGCAGTAGATCAGTTTCTATCGGAGGCTTAATGTATTAAGCCTCCCCGTTGGGGAGGTTTGGAGGGGCTAACTACTTGTCAAACCACACCGGCGTTTTATCATCTGGGTCCTGGTTGTATGTCACTGTCAGCTCCTCACCGGCTGCTATGTCGCGCCGTGCTATGAAGTGTATCGTGCCATCGTCATAGTAGGTCTCATAGATACAGTTAGGGTCATAGTCATGATTGTACAACGAGCCATAGCCGAGGCAGATAGCATACTGCTTATGAGCCTCGCCCCAGAGGAAGTAGTAGTTGTACAGGAAAGATTGATCTATGAGCCCACTATCTTTCTCAGGTAGTATGAGTACAGGTGCTATCTCTACCACTGTGCCTGCTTCTATAGGCTCAGAGGTGTAGACTCCTTTACCCTTGCCGGGGCTGTCTGCTATGTATAGGCTACCCAGCAGCATCAGCTCCAGTCAGATTTATCCATGCGTCGGGAGGCTTTCTTTTCAGAGGTTTTGCGCTTGGTAGCTTTGATCTGTTCTTTCACAGCCTTAGGCATTTTGGTAGGCTTACGCTTCTTGGGTTTGATGAGGGCTTTCTCCAGCGTGTCATATAGTTTCTCTAGTGCTGCCTCCTTATTAGCAGCCTGCGAGCGGGACTCGCTGCTGGAGACTTTCAGGTAGCCATCTTCATTTATCTTAGTAGAGAGCTTTTCCGAAATAGCAGCCTTCTCCTCATCAGAAAGCAGCTGTGAGTTCATAACATGGAATGCCAGCTCTATCTTCGTTGCCACTTTGTTCACATTCTGTCCTCCGGGGCCGCTGCTCCGTGCTGCAGTGAAACTGCACTCGCGCTCCAGGCCTCTCTCTCTGATGGGTGTCATGCCGTCAAAGGTAGGATAAATAAAAACGGCTATCAACAATGATAGCCGTTTCTGAAATGATATCTGGGTATGTTTAGAATGGTAGCTTGATACCCTTGGTCGCGTCTTTTAGTTTTTGAGCAGCGTCCTTGGCCGCCTTGTCTGCAGCATCTTGTGCTTGTTTCTTGGCCTGGTCTGCAGCCTTTTTAGCTGCGTCTTCGGCTTGTTGCTTGGCCTGGTTGGCTACGTCTTTTACTGCATCCTTCACCGCACCGCCTACTGAGCCACCTATACCTGCTACATTGCCTACACTCACGGTCGGCTTGCTCACTGTGCCGCCTACCTTGAGCGTCACATTGATCTTGTCAGGCATCTTGAATGGTACGCCCGGTATCTGCGGTATCTTGCTGATCAGGCCACCTGTAGCCTGATTGAGTTCAGATGTAGGAATGTCAGCCTTCAGGTCATAGGCTATTGTTTCATCAAAGCCATTCGATCCGGAAATATTGATATTATAGCCATTGCCAAACTTGATATCAAAAGGCTCTACATCTACCCGGCCATCGTGAAATTTGATAATAGTCCAAGCATTGTTGATCGCGAGGTTATCCAGCGACTTCACCTTCGTAGCTTCGGCTATCTTTTGCAGGATAGGGAGGTTTACTACACGGGCAGATGGTATCGAAACCTTGCCACTACCATTCAGGCTATTGTAGTCTACACTCATATCTTCTTTCAGCGCGCCGGTACCGCTCAGGTCAGAGCCAAATGATCCCTGTATATACTTCATCACAGGTGCCATCTTGGCGGCCATGTCTACAGCGGTATATGTCTGTGTGATGTCAAAGTTCTTGATATTGTAGCTGAAGGTGACCCTAGGATGGTTGGTACCCTTGGTATCATACAGCGCACTGATGATCGCCGAGCCGCCGAGCAGTTTGGCAGACAGCTCCTGCAGGTGTATGGACTCGTCATAGATATGTACGTTGCCCGTCACATTAGAGAGAACCAGCTTGTCATACAGTATCTTGCCAAACTGAGATCTCGCTGTAAAGTCAATGCCCTTTGGCACATCAAAGTATTGCTTGCCGCCGGCAGGAGTGCTCGTAGTATTCTTTGGATCTGCAGGGCTATTCTGCGCTGTAGTGGTAGTAGCGTCATCCTTTACCAGCCATTCATTGGCGTCAAACTGATTAGACTTCAGCGTCACCACACCGACCAGATTGCCCTTATTAAACATATACCCGATCAGGTTATCCATAGAGCCCTGCGCATTGATGTCGCTCTTGCCCAGTACGGCACTCAGGTTATCCAGAGATACCTTCTGTGGATTGAAGGTCAGGCCCAGGTCAGATACTTTCACCGGCATAGGAGTAGACTTAGAGTCATATACCATGTTAGTCACTTTCACCTTGCCGCTGGCCTGTATGGCGGTGTAGTTTTTCTTTTGCACATCACTCATCCGGCCCTTAAAGTTCAGGTTGGCCACGAGCAGCCCAGTGAGCTGCTTCAGTCCCTCCATTGGGTATAGCTTAGGCACGCTGGATAGGTCCAGCCTGCCATTGATCTTTGCTGCTACGTTGGGGTCAGATACGGGCGTGCTCACGTGGATAGATGCATCTATAGGATCGCTGGCTATAGCCAGATGCAGCGCAGGCACGTCTATCACCGTGAGGTCAGCAGAGCCCTGAGGTTTATTGATATTGGCAGATACATTGATATCTGTCACAGCAGAGGGCAGGGACGGATACTGGAACATTGCATTCTTCACCTGTAGGTTCAGCTTGATGCCCGGCAGGGTAGTGGAGTCATACGAGCCTTTCACTGCGCCATCCAGCGCCAGCGTACCCGAGGTTTTTATTTTGTCAAAGTCTTTCTTGAAAATGGCAGGTACCAGCGAAAGGATACTCTTGAAGTCAGCCTGTTTTGACTTGAAGGTCACATCCATGCCGATGTCTTTTTTATTCATCTGCACAAAGCCATCAAAAAACAGCCCCAGGTCATTCAGGTCTATTTCATTTTGCTTGAAGCTATACTTGGAGTTCTTCTGGTCTACGTCTATATCATTTTTAGCAGACAGTTTGGCGCTGCTCAGGTATGATACCGCACCGCTCTTGAAGGTCAGTGATGCGATCTCTGTTTCTGTCTTGAGTTTGTACAGGTCCTGTGTCACATCGCCACTGCCCTGGAAATCCAGGTCACCGATAGATAGATAGGTGCCGCCCTTCTGATCATCATAGACTATGTAGGCGTTCTCTATTTTGTAGGTATTGATCTCCAGTGCAAAGACCGAATTGCTGCCGCCGGTCTTTTCTGATGCCGTGGTAGGCTTCATGATATCCCAGTTGGCTTTACCCGCTTTGGTCACGAGTGCATGTACTTTGGGGCTGCCTACTATGATCTCTTTGATCTTATACTTCTTGCCCTGTATCACAGACATTACATCTATCACCACGCGAAAGTCCTGCACGGAGAGCAGTGTGTCCTTGGCAAAATCATTGACTCCGGCTACAGACAGACTCTTCATCCCAAAACTCAGGTTAGGGAAGGAGCGGATCAGAGAGAGGTCATAGTCTGCATAATTTACTTTGGCATTGACCTGTTTATTGATCTCCGTTTTGATAGCGGCATTGATCTGGTCTTTAAACAGATAAGGGATAGCGATCAGTGCTGCTACGAAAAGTACGAGAAACACACCTACGCCTATCAGGATCTTCTTGAGCATGTGGGTTGATTTTTAAAGGCTTGAGTCAATAATTGTACCAATTTAAACCTTTTATCAGAAAGGATAATGTGAACTCGGTATAAACGCAAAAAGGGACGACCTGAGCCGTCCCTTTTGTTGGTATTATTTCGATTGTAGTTAGCCGACCACTTTCTTGATCTTGGCTATATCATTAGGGTCCAGTTTGGCTCCATCTACATCTACTGTGGCTATGATACTGTACTCAGACTTTTCTCCATCCAGAAAGGCGCCTACCTTGCCGAGGCCTCCCATCACACCGCCGGACTCTTTCATGCGGTCATTCTCCGAGCGCAGAAACTGGAAGGGCAGGTCAAAGGTCTTGGTCACGACCTCACCTTCTTTGATGTCAAAGCCCTGATCAAACTTGACTTTGCCGAGGGTAAATTCCTTGCTGGTCTTGTTGTCACCGGTGCCGGTGGTCCAGGTTTCCTCCAGTTTAAATTCGATGCTCTTGATGCGTTGGTCGCTCTTGCCGGTGATGGTCAGTGAGCCTGACACCATAGTATCAGATGTTTTGAAAGTAGGTGGTACTGACAGCTTCACAGATACGGTGCCGATGCCTAGGAATTGTTTGATCTTTTTGATAAAGGACATGTTGTTTTGATTTAGGATGTTGAGTAAAAATTGACATGGCAATGATACACTACACCCAAAAACAAGGCCATTCAAATTTTGATCAAAAATCGGAACTCTGATGGGAGGATACTACCGGATCAATAGTCATTCTTAGGCAGTTCCGGTGGTGCCTTTTTCTTGAAGTCGCCGTTTTTCAGCGCTCTTATAAACTCCGCCCAGGCGAGAGGATTGAAGATATTCTGCGGTGCCTGCTGGTGGTAGTAGTAGGCCTGCTGTGCCCTGATCTGCATATACCGCTGAGCCGCCTCGCCACCATCTATAGGTAGCTTTTCGCCCAGTGCACTGAGCAGGCTGGCATTGGTGTTTTCCATAGCGCGCTCGTCAAGGTCTTTTGGCGGGCGGGCATCTACAAATGCCTGATGGAAATTGCTCCTCGCTCCCCAATAGTATACAGTCACGGTAGGTCCTATGATAGAGCCTCTCCGCATGAGTATAATGGTGGATATCTTATTGTCTTCTACATTGCTAGGTACTATATACGTAGCCGGCTCGTAGCCCAATGAGGTAAAATAAAGCGTATCTCCTTCATTCACAGCGAAGGAAAAGAAACCATCTACACGGGCCACACCACCACGGTTACTACCTCGCAGGCCTATGTGGGCAAACGGAATACCCGTCATAGAGTCCTGAGACATGGCAAAGCCCGAAAACTGCACCACGGGACGCTCCTTCTTTTGCGCAAAGGCCATGACAGGTAAAAGGAGGATCAGGAGGGCTATGTAGGGGATACTTTTCACAATATGAATCTATAACAAAGGTACGAATCTATTTACTTATTCATGGCAAATGGAGTGCCGCTTTATGGCTTTCGCAAGATTTAACAGCGTCAGGCCGTTATTATTGTGTCGCGCAGAGGCGTTGATTTTCGTGTCCGTCATTTCCACTCACAGCTGTGGACAAACAATAAGGCAGATGACCGTAAAAAATTGGCAAAGCCCTGCTATTCCAGTACGTTTGAGCTGCATATGAAGAGTACATCCGCTTATTTCTATTCCATTTTTGCTACCACACTGGTGCTCGTGGTGATGGGGGTAGTGATCTCGATGGCAGTCGAGGCGCGCCGCATATCTGTGGCGCTCAAAGAGAACCTGATCGTCGAGCTGGTGCTGGACGATGAGACATCCCAAGACACAGTAGCCGTACTGGCTCAGGACCTCGAGCGTGAGGCCTTTGTCAAAAAGATCGTTTTTGTCTCTAAGGATTCCGCTGCCAACTCACTAAAAAAAGAACTGGGGGATAATTACCTCGATATACTCGGCTACAATCCGCTCTATCCGTCCTTTCGCATCAATCTCAAAGAGCAGTGGGCAAATCCTGCGAGCTCTGACCGCATACAGCGTGAGCTGGCAGCCCTGCCTGATGTCAAGGAGGTACATATACAGAAGACTGTGCTCAGTGAGCTGGACAAGACCATGCGCAACTTCACCTTTATAGGACTGGTCATCGGGGCGCTTTTCCTCGCCTTTGCCGTGTCGCTGATCTTCAGCTCCGTGAAGCTCGATATCTTCTCCCGCCGCCAGGTGGTGCGCAGTATGCAGCTATTCGGCGCTACGCGGTGGTTCATCATCCGGCCGTACCTGGGGCGCAGTATACTGAATGGCCTGATCAGCGGAGTGCTGGCTGCACTGGTGGTCTACGCCATCGGCTACTACCTGCATTATGAGTTCTCAGACCTTGTATTGACCACAGATTTGGTTATTTTCGCCATGCTATCGGGTGTACTGGCGCTGTCAGGTGTACTGATCACTATGGTCAGCACTGTGATAGCACTGACCCGATACCTCAATTATAAACTAGACGATCTGTATTAATATCGTATCATGGCTACGACAAAACCGCAAATAAAGACCAAGGCACCGGTCGCATCTCCTGCAGCCGCTCCGGCGGCCAAACCAAAGAAACCGGCCAGCGACCTGCCGTTCCTTTTTGATAAGACCAACTATATGATCATGGCTGCCGGTGTGGCAGTGATCATCGTGGGCTTCCTGCTCATGACGGGTGCGGCCAATGATAATCCTTCTGTATTCAATGCAGATGAGATCTACAGCTTCCGTCGTGTCACACTGGCGCCGGTGGTGGTCATGATCGGATTTCTGGTAGAGGTATATGCTATCCTGAAAAGACCTGCCGCCGCTCAAGCATGACCACACTCGAATCAGTGATACTGGGCATCGTGGAGGGGCTCACTGAGTATCTGCCTATATCCAGTACCGGCCATATGATCATAGCTCAGGCACTCCTGCACATAGAGGGGTCTAAGTTTCTCAGTATCTACCTGGTCAATATCCAGTTTGGGGCGATCCTTGCCGTGGTAGTACTATACCTGCGCCGCTTCCTCAATTTCAGGGCACCTTCATTTTACTTTAAGCTGGCTGTAGCATTCATACCTGCCGTGGTCATAGGCCTGGCGGTCAAGAATGTGATAGAGGAACTGCAGAAGCATGTAGAAGTGGTCGCTGCCTCATTGATACTGGGCGGTATCGCGCTGATAGCGGCAGACTATATTTTCAAAGACCAGATACACGATAAGGAAGAGCTGCATACCAAGGCGGAAGATGAAGAGGCTACGCCTCAGGATCCTGACCGATCCGGCATCCGGCTGAACTATATGCAGTCCTTGCTGGTGGGTTTTGCGCAGACACTGGGCATGATACCCGGCGTGTCGCGCTCTGCGGCTACGATCATAGCCGGCCTCTCTCAGCGGCTGACCATGCGCGAGGCAGCGGAGTTCTCATTCTTCCTCGGCGTGCCGACCATCACCGCTGCTGCGGTGTACAAGACCATGAAGGACTTTCGCCACATACATGGCGATCAGGTCTCGCTGCTGGTCATAGGCAATATTGTCTCATTCATCGTGGCGATGATAGCTGTCAAATACTTTGTGGACTTTATCTCCAAGCACGGCATGAAGTTCTTTGGCTACTATCGTATAGCCCTGGGAGTCTTGCTGCTCCTGTTGCCTTACGTTTTCCATATTTCCCTCCAGATCAAAGAAGCTCAGTAATGGACTTTGCCGCAGGCACGGTACTACTCGTCAATAAGCCACTGAAGTGGACCTCCTTTGATGTAGTCAATAAAATACGTGGTGCGCTGAAGCGCAAGTATGGCTCTAAGATCAAGGTGGGCCATGCCGGTACGCTGGATCCGCTGGCTACAGGCCTGCTTATCATTTGTACGGGCAAATTTACTAAGCAGATAGATAGCTACCAGGCGCAGGAAAAGGAGTATACCGGTACGCTGCTGCTGGGTGCCACCACACCCACGCTGGATGCCGAGATGGAGCCGGATAAGCTATACCCTACGGCGCATATCACGCCAGATATGGTGCTGACTGCCGCTGCCACATTTATAGGAGAGATAGAGCAGATGCCACCGGCATTCTCGGCGCTGAAAGTGAACGGACAGACTGCCTACAGCGCAGCGCGCAAAGGCATAGGGCTCGAGCTCAAACCACGCACCGTGACCATCAAGGAGTTTGAGATCACGCATATGGAGCTGCCCGAGGTCTCGTTTCGCGTGGTCTGCAGCAAGGGTACGTATATCCGCTCACTGGCGCGCGATCTGGGCCATGCACTGGATAGCGGGGCCTATCTGACCGGCCTTTGCCGCACGCGCATAGGTGAGTTTCGGCTGAACGAAGCCTGGGAGGTGCCCGCGCTCAGAGAGTATATAGATAACCAGCAGTAGCTATATATCTATGGCGCAGGATTGTATTGCCATCGCCAAACGTATTACATTTGCACCATGCGTGTTTTCAGAGACCTCCATCACCTGCCGGACTTCCGGCGCGCAGTTATTACCATAGGTACTTTTGACGGGGTGCACAAGGGGCACCAGAAGCTCATACAGCGTATCCGCGATGTAGCGCAGCAGATAGGAGGGGAGAGCATCATCATCACCTTTCATCCTCATCCGCGCCTGGTGATCAATCCAGACGATCGCAGCCT
Organism: uncultured Chitinophagaceae bacterium; assembly: GCA_964537475.1. Lineage (GTDB taxonomy): Bacteria > Bacteroidota > Bacteroidia > Chitinophagales > LD1 > UBA1941. Next base: position 67,980 of record CAZIBY010000008.1, read on the forward strand.
GCGCCTGCTCAATACGGTGGAGGAAAAGATACAACTGCTGGAGCGCTGTGGAGTAGATAATGTGGTCGTAGTGCCCTTTTCGCGGGACTTCTCCGAGCAGACGGCTGAGGAATACATCAGTGACTTTCTGGTGCGCAACTTTCATCCGGCGCATATCGTGATAGGCTATGATCACCGCTTTGGGCGCAATAGGGCGGGCGACTTTGCCCTGCTGGAGAAATACCAGCAACAGTATGGCTACCAGCTGGAGGCCATCAGCAAGCAAATGCTGGATGATATCGCCATCAGCTCTACCAATATCCGCTACGCACTACAGGAGGGCAACGTGACCGAGGCCAATGATCTGCTCGGGCATAATTACACGGTATCCGGCATAGTGGTCAAGGGGCTGCAAAACGGGCGTAAGCTGGGCTATCCCACTGCCAATCTGCAAGTGTCAGACCCCAATAAGCTGATCCCGCGCACGGGCATCTATGCCGTGAAGGTGCATAGCGACGGAGAGGTGTACAAGGGAATGCTGAGCATAGGCTTCAATCCTACCTTTGATGGTACGGAGCAGACCATAGAGGTCAATGTCCTAGATTTCAATAAAGACATTTACGGCGAGACACTGATGCTGGAGTTCATCCGGTTCATCCGCCATGAGAAGAAGTTTGACAACGTAGAGGCTTTGATGGCCGCGATAGATGGCGACAAGGAGGATACCATACGTATCGTACAGCTCTGACGGTCGCGCTTCTTTACCAGGCTCTTACCTCCCTAAAACAAAAACGCCCCCGGTATCGGAGGCGTTTCGTAATATATTAGTTTGAGGCTTATTCTGCCACAGCTTGCCTTTTTTCAGAGATACGGCTTGCCTTACCCTTGCGGTCACGCTGATAGTACAGCTTCGCACGGCGTACACGGCCTACCTTATTGACAGCGATCTCATCTACGAATGGTGAGTAGAGAGGGAAAACACGCTCTACGCCTACACCGTTAGATATCTTACGCACGGTGAAAGAGGCAGTAGCGCCGTTGCCGTTCAGCTGGATCACATCACCACGAAACTCCTGGATACGCTCCTTGTTTCCTTCGGTGATCTTATAGCTTACAGTTATGTTGTCACCAGGGCCAAATTTTGGATGCTTGTTGGCTTGGTTGAAGGTGTCGTTCACTAGTTTGATAGTGGGATTCATATTCAGATTATTTTACTCAGATTTTGAAAACGGAATGCAAATATATCCTTTTCTACGGAAAATCCGCATATCCGGGCGAAAAAGTTAGCCTGATTATCAGCGGCTCATACCTCCACACACAGACAGGGTCTGTCCTGTAATATAGGCAGACAGGTCGGAGCCCAGAAATAGTGCGGCATTGGCTATCTCGTCAGCCCTGCCCATACGGCCCAGAGGTATCTGGGTCAGGAGGCCTTTCTTGATATCTTCTCCCAGTACATGGGTCATATCTGTCTCGATAAAGCCGGGGGAGATAGCGTTGCAGCGGATGCTCCGGCTGCCAAACTCGTCAGCTATGGACTTGGTAAAGCCTATGATGCCGGCTTTGGAGGCGGCATAGTTGCTCTGGCCCGCCTGGCCGCGCAGGCCTACGATAGAGGTCAGGTTGATAATAGAGCCGGACTTCTGACGCAGCATCAGTTTGGCCACCTGTTTGGTCAGGTTAAAAACCGATTTGAGATTGGCCTGTATCACCTCGTCAAATTGCTCCTCACTCATGCGCAGGATCAGGTTGTCACGGGTGATGCCGGCATTGTTTACCAGTATATCTATGCGGCCCAGCTCGGCGGCGACGTCATTGACCAACTGCTCAGAGGCTGCAAAAGAGGCCGCGTCTGATCTGTAAGCTACGACCTTGACGCCATATTGGGCTGTCAGCTCATCTACGAGTGCCTGGGCTTTTTCGGCGCTATTCAGGTAGGTAAAAGCCACGTTGGCGCCATATTCGGCGTATTTGCGTACTATGGCCTGGCCTATACCACGGGAGCCACCAGTCACGAGGGCGTTTTTGCCTTTGAGATCCATGCTGTTGTTTTACGGCGGGCAAAATAAACAAATCCCTCAAATACCCTATACACAGGTGTGCGGTGCTACTGAGTCGCTTGCGCCAGTGCCGGTGTCTCTACGTAGTGGAGGATCGCATCGATATCCTCATCCTTCAGGCTGGTAAATGTATTCATAAAGGACGGGCTGTAGTTTTGAATGCTAACAGCATATGGATACTTCGCGTCTACGGGCTCGTGCCAGTTTTTGATCCAGATATAGAGCCATTGTTTACCTGTCTTACCTTGATAGCTTCCGGCATCTTCCCATCTTTTCGTCACACCTATCAGGGCCGGGCCGGTCTGAGCTACTTTAGGATTGTGGCAGGATGCACAGTTACTTTTGAAAAGTTCTCTGCCATGTTGCCATTGTTGATCTGCCGGAGCCTTTGGGGCTGATGATGTAGAGGGCGATGACGAATTTTCTGTGAGCGGCGCTACACGGGCCGGAGTGGAGGAGTAGGGTGTGATATTCCAGACGAGAAGGGAAATGACGATGATGAACAGTACAATGACTGCCAGCTCTACGCGCTGTCTCTTAGTTTGATCCATAGTGCGAGTATTTAAAATATGAAGAACGATCAGAAATCGCGCGCAAGTTAGAGCAGGATCTCTGCATCATATAGGTTTGCAGCAGAAATATTTTGTAGAAGAGGGGTATAAATAAAAAAGCCACCGTGTGGTGGCTTTTTGTGTTCCCGTCGGGATTCGAACCCGAGACCCATACATTAAAAGTGTATTGCTCTACCAGCTGAGCTACGGAAACGACCTGCTTTTTAAAGCGGATGCAAATATATCATCTCTCAGGGTTTTTTATAGCCCTGTGGACAATTTATTTTTTGTCGAAAAGGACACCATCAGCCAGAAATGTGAGTGATACCTCCGGCTGTGTGATGGCGGCTATCTCTTTCTTAGACTTGCCTGCGTCTTCTGCATAGTGCTTCAGCATAGCCACAGACGTGGTATCATAGCGAGCTGTACCCTGCATATAGGCAGTCTGGTTTTCGCAGTCGCGTGGCACGAAGAAGGCATAATCCTTGAAGCGTACGCGCATGGTACCACCTTTGCCATCTGCCACTTCCATCCAGCAGCCCTTCATCTTGCAGACACTGTTTACTTTGCCTGATATCTTTACATTTTTCTTTTCCGATACATTTTGTTCCTTCATTTCTTTCTCCAGTTGTGCCACTGTCACCGCCTTTTCCTTTGTGATCACAGCGCCATAGCCACCAGCACTATTCGCATTGCTGAGTGACTTGTACTTTGATTCTTTGGCGGGGTCGCATGTCTGGCCTTTCTGAGCATAGGTGCAGCCTGCAGTGAGCAGTGCTGCGGAGAGGATGATCACGATCTTTTTCATTTTTTGTATTGAGGTGTTTATGAGAATAACAATTTGAAGTAAAACCTCGGGTCTTTGAGCCGCGCGCGTATGTCCAGGTCTTCAAACATGGCCATGATCGTCTCGCGCAGCACCGCATTGCCATTGGCTTTACGCACTACAAAGTTAAAAATCGATGGATAATTCACCAATTGCTGCATACGGTAGCTCAGCAGGAGTTCGCTCCATAGCCTATCGTATACAGCCTTGTCATATTGCGCCATTGTAGCAGCGTCAAACTTTTGTGTGGCGATACAGCGCGATACCTGTAGGGCTGCCAGCATGCCGCTCATCATCGCATTTCCTATGCCCTCTCCGGTGAAGGGGTCTATGAGCATAGCCGCATCGCCTACCAGCATGTAGTGATCTCCGGATAGCTGACGCTTCTTGCTGCCCAGCGGCAGGCCGTGCAGTTTCACATCTCCGATCATCTCGGCCTGCTCAAAGCGCATACGCACAGCGGGGTGACCGGTGATTATCTTTTCAAACTCCTTTTTGAGATTGAGCTTCCTATCGCTCATCACGTCGGCGCGCATACCTACACCGATATTGGCATAGCCGCCGGGCAGAGGAAATATCCAGAAGTACCCCGGCAGGAATTCTTTGAGGAAATGCAGCTCGATAAAGTTCTGATGATCCAGGCCGGATACATTTTTGTAATAAGCCCTTAGCCCAAAGCAATTATGCTCCGCCTCTACGGCCAGTCCTGCTATGTCCTTAGTGAAAGTAGAGCCCGCACCGTCTGCAGCTATGATGATATTGGCTTCAAAAATCTCTCCTGACTTAGCGATCGCCCGATAGCCATTTTCCGTACGCTCGTACTGCCTGATCTCAGTCTGCTCCCGTAGCGTAATGAGCGGCTGGTTTCTCACTTGCTCTATCAGCCAGTCATCAAAGTCTACGCGCTTTGAGATGAAGCCCGGCGGCGGGGTGTTTTCACCGATGTCTTTCTTGAATGGCACCCTCAGTGAGTCACCACTAGGCGCTACGAAGGTCACACCATATGAGCCGAGAAACTCATTGCGTATTTGCAACTGCTCTAGCATTGTCGGGTTGAGCTTCTTCAGCACCTCGACTACCTTGCCGCTCAGTGCATCGCCGCATATTTTATCACGAGGAAACTTTGCTTTGTCTATAAGGGTGCAGGGTATGCCCTGTTTAGCCAGAAAGAGGGCCGTAGCAGCCCCGCCGGGACCGGCGCCGAGTATCAGGATGTCAGAGGATGCCATGTCAGAAATGCGCCGCTACACGAAAGTAAGCAGATGATCCCGGGAAGTACATAGGGAGCAGAGAACCGATCAGGTTATTGCTGCCTATGATAAAGTCGAGGTTCCTCCACCGTTTGCCTACATCCATGCCCAGGTTAAATAAAGAGTAGCCGCCGGCACCTGCGCTGACAGATGTGGTCCAGTCATGATCCAGAAGGAAGGCGGCTTTCACATAGCCATAGGCATAATAGTTTTTCAGTAGTCTGGTATTTACCGACGCAGTGAGGATCATGCTGTGTTTCTTGAGCTTGACCTGTCGTGAATAGTTGACCTGAAAGATCGTAGGCAGATTGGTAGCGTATGCGTTGTTACTCTTCTTTGGTCCTATCACGCCAAATACTGAGTCAAGTTTCAATCCTGCCAGGCCACTGCCGGAGAGATTGGTCAGGTCGCTGATCACTATGCCATTATAGCGTAGTGCGGTATCGCCGATGTAGTTGGTCGGGCGGCGGTTCCAGTTGATATATCCCAGATCCTGTACCGTCACACTGAGGCGCCAGTTTTCCGCACTGTAGCCGAGCTGCAGATCTGCAGAGAAGCCCTTGCCATCCAGATCAAAGAAACTGGAGGCACCGTTATTAGCCTGATTGAATGTCATGCTATAGGCCACATCCAGGTACTCACCGTACGGGGCCGTGTACAGGCTTCCCTTGGGATTTTTGAGCTGCTGGTCGCTAAAACCTTGCAGGAAAGACACATTGACACCACCAAAGAAGTGGCCATCGGATTTGCTCACGCCTATAGAGTACTGATTGTACATCAGGTTCTCAAAGTTGATATTATTAAGGCTGGCAGTTTTGTCTTCAAAACGTTTATTGCCATAAAAGGCAAGCTCAAACGCATCACGGTCTGTGGTCAGAAAGCGCATATTGCGATGATAATAGGACATGTAAAGGGAGACAGATGGCTTTTTGAAATAATGCTTGTATGCCAGCCCGGCCTTCATTTCATCTTCGTACTTCATCATACGTGGAGCATAGCCTGCTACGCGGTCTTTGAGCGTGCCGGTGATCTCCCTGCCCGTGAGGAAGGCACCGGCAAAGGTCGTGACGATAGAGTTTGAGTTGACGTGAAAGTCAAAGTCGAGTTGTATCTCATTGGCATCATAGCACTCGGATAGGAGAGGGCTGAGCGAGCTGTACAGATGATCGTTGTGGAATGTAGGTACCGGTGGCGTCACCCTCACACAGTGGCAGGCCGTGTCTGCAGCCTTTGCGGTGGCTGTGTCTTGCGCCATGGATGTACAAACTGATAGAATGAGTAGGATAAAGGCCGTATAGAAGTTTCTCATGCTTGGTCCCGCTGCGTTAGAATTTTACTTTGTAATTGAAATCGCCCGTGATCGTAGCGTTGATATTGTAGTCACTGTATATTTTCAGGTATTGCCCGTTGCAGGTAGCATTACTAGACTTTGTATTGAATACTACTGTCATGATAGCATGCTGCGCAAAGCGTAATTTGTCTATCACCTCTGCACTGGCGTTTACATTGATGATTGATTTCTTTGATTCGGTAGCTCTGCAGCTGCTATTGATCGGAGCTGCATCTACCTGCGCATTATTCAGGAGGGTGTCGAGCTTATTCCATGCGCTGTCATAGGCTACCAGTGTGATATTGGACTGCAGCGGGAATTTATTGTAGAGGATCACGTGCAGCACACCATCTTTGATATTTGCCACGTCCTTCTGGCTGTATCCCAGGCTGAAATTGAACGAATCGCGCAGGGTCAGGTTATTGGCTATCAGGCTAAGCGGCAGGTTTATATCGAGGTTCACCTTCATGCGGCTGTCTATGTAGGCGAAATCGTCGTAAGTGCCCCGGTTGCCGTTAGGGTTAGTTTGTATCTTGACATCGTACGCTATCTGATTGGGCAGATTGCTGATAAAGTCGGCAATGTTTGATGTCGTGCTATTGATATTAAAAGTGGTCGTGCGTGGAGTGAGAGGGAAATCGGTCGCCTTGCCTACATATAGCTGCCTGCCTATGACAGGGCTGGATGAGTGGTCTGCAAGCGATACTGTGGTGCCGTTGTTATTGATCCCCGTCAGGCTATTGATCAATACCTGACCATCCACACCTATCCCATTTTCTACGGACACAGACAGTGAGGCCTTGTCAAATTTCAGCGCATTAGATGAATTGCCCGCAAAAAGATCTGCAAGAGAGAATGGTGAATTGCCAGTATAGCTGATCGTATCCCGCCCAGCATACCCCTTTATATACCTCGGCTTAATATTGCGAAGGAAGTATTGGATGTGGATGCTGTCTGAATTTGAAATGTGAGTTTGCTGACCGGTAGAATCGATGTGCGCTTTTATGACCTGTGTGTAAGTATTAAACTTAGTACCATCGGTTCCTGTGAGGTTAATGGAGTAGCCTGTTAGGTCGTACGATTGAGTGATTGTTGAAAGGTTGCCACCCTGAGCTGCGGGGATATTTGAAGTTGCGATCAGTGGCTGTCCACTTTTGTTATAAGCACCCTGCATCTGATAGGTAAGCCTTATGGGTTGCTCGATAGCACTGGTAATTTGAACATCCAGCGTTCCCTCTTTACAGTCGATGTATGTAAATTTTCGAGGTGCAATATTTTGAGTGAGCTCTTGGTCCAGTGAAATCAGATCCTGAGCTGGGAAGACGGCAATAGCATCACTCACGTGAAGGTTGTCTATATACGCGCCAATACCTATATAGTTGGAAGTGTCAATGAATACATTGTTGCCTCTGCTGCCTGGCGTAGAAAAGCTTGTAATTCTGACTGCAAGATTGGATTCTATAGTTACATTTTGTAACTGATATCCTAAATACCCCGAGGCTCCCCCTGGGATACTATCATAATGGCCCGTTAGGATAACATTGTTAGCATTGACGTTACGTAATTCGAAATTCACATCGGTAATAGTAATCGGTAAGCGATTGTCAACATTGAAGGTCAATCTGGCATTTGAAAATGTTGCAGTCTGAAAATAGCTAGCAGCAGAAAAGTAGAAGGGCGTAAGGGTAAGTCCGGTCAAAGCAGGTAGCGTGTTATAAGTTCCATTTTCATTGATAAGAGTTTGCCCTATGAATCCATTTCCCGAGGCAATAAGATTTTGTGCCATTGCCCCCATTGATATCTTGTAGTAAATACTCACATTGGGTAAGCCTAAAGAATCAATAGTGTATTTTTGTCCTATTGAAGTGTCAGGTATATGGATGAACTGGTCAGCAAGATTGAGTTCATACACTGTATTGGAATATACGATTGATAAGGTACTGTCAGAGTTGGTTTTTAATATCGAGTCCTTTACAAGGTCTCCAATCGTAATATTGGTGGTAGCCAATGGCGCTACGAGACCTGCATCCCATCCAGTTCCATCTCTTTTGCAAGATGAAAAAGTGCCTATCAAAAGTAGGAATCCAAAGATTCGACAGAATGTTCTCATTAATTAAGCAGTATTGCGCAAATTAAGGATTTTACCTGAAACTTATTGCAACTAATTGTTTGCTTCATAAAGCTTTAAAAACTCAACTCCTTTCACTTGACGGACGTCAGCCGGTACGTTGACTTTATCATTTATTACCACAACGTATCCTGAGCGCAAAAGGTTTTGAATTACTTCTGTCTGAGGGATACCTTCATAGGCAGTCCAATCTGTATAAAACATAACTGCTATAGCTTTGGGATGGTTAAGAAGAACAACATTGTGTCGGCCTTTCCCTATTTGACTTTTCAGGACTGTTACCCACTGCGGCTGCCGCTCCCAACTGAAAAATTTTATGCGCTCAAACGCATATCGTACTGGAAGTATTATGAATAATATCAACAAGAGATATGAGGAGTACCTATAAACAGGCCTTGTAGCTTGATTCCAAGTGTACCGATGGAGTAGGTCGAAGAATGCTGCTGTAATGATGAAAAGAGGCGGCGCTGAAAACAAAATATAGCCTTGCATTTTCGTTTTGAGAAAAGAGAAAAATAGGATAGGTACAAATATCCAAATCGCTAAAGCAATCATCTTTATTTGTCTTGACCTCCATGTAATGAACATCAACCACAGTAACGGAATGTAGAGCAATTCGCCATAATTTATTCGAATCTTATCCAGGTAATAGTAAAATGGACCGCCCTGACTATCCAGTGTTTCGGTAATGTGACGAAAATTGTGTGATGATTCTGTGAGCGCCTCTAGTGGGAAAACCGAACGTATGTAAAATTGCCATGGAAGGGAAACAGCAGCTATGATGAATATAAGCAGTGCCAGGTGACCGATGATTTGTTTGGTGCTGAATTTCTTTGAGTCTAGAACAATAAGGAGCCAGATGGGCAACACAATCAGGGCAGGTAACCACTTGCAGAGAATAGCGGCCCCTATGCTAATGCCGACGGCTATATTGTAAATGCTCTTTTGCCGACGGGCAAACACAATACTTAAGAATACGCCAAGCTCAATGAAGAAGAGAAAGAAAACATCCACGTGATCTGTGGCAACGCGGCCAGCTGTCATTTCTATAATGAGCCCATTCACCGAATAAAAAAATGCCGCCAGATAACCCGTGCGCCTGTCAAAGAAATATGATCCGATATAGTATGTCAGATATACACCTAGCGTGGTTAGTAATATAGATGGAAGTCTAAGGGCTATCTCATTGACCCCAAATATACTCATGCTCAAAGCCATGGTCCAAAGTGGGAGAGGCTGCTTGTGCAGCCAGATATGATTGCCTGCCCAGTTTTTATAGTCATAGGGCAGGACCGGATTTTCGTAAAGCGTAGGTGCGAAGGGGTGTTGCATCATGTGCTTTGCCACGACGGCATGAAAAACTTCGTCCCAGGGATGAAGAAAGAAATCACAAGCTGTAAATACCCGTAGAATGAGCCCACCGATCATGAGCAGGAACACCGCCCATATGTAATTGTCCCTGCGCTGGTAATAGGAAGAAAGAACATAGGCTCCAAAGGAGAAAGCGATAGTAAGTATTGCCCATATAAGATTGTCCATCGGATTTCTTTATAGCCTATTCTCAAATATAGAAATCTCTATGGACGCCCTTACTTCCTGTCATGTTTCAGCCATGCCTTGCTGCCTGCGCCCGTGATATAGTATTTGCCACCTTTGGGCGAGCTGTATACTTTCTGGCCGCTGGGCCCCTTCATCGTGCGGTCCTCGGGATCTTTGACCGCAGCATTGGCTTTCTCCTCCGCGCTGCTATTAGGGCGGTTTTCTTCTTTTTTGGCTTCTATCTTGTCATGCTCTGCCTTCCTAGCAGCTTTGGTAGCAGCTTCTTTCTTGCGGGCATTGTTCATGATCTTCACATTGCGCAGCGAGTCTGCGCGGATAGACTTTGCCGTTGCCGGCTTACTGTGCCTCTTTTTGCCGGTCACGCTGGTAGCCTCTGATGGGTCTTTAGGGGCCTTCTTTTGTTTTACCTCAGTAGTATCACTACCCTCGGCCTGTTCCTTTGCAGGTTCTATTTTCTCCGTCTTAGGCTTCTTGTGCTTTTTCTTGTCAGCCTTTGGAGTTTCGGCCACCTGCGCGTGGAGCGCAGCGGCACTGACGGAGAAGAGCAGGAGCAGCGTGATATACTTTAGGAACTTCATGTGGCGGGTTATGTCTTTTGTTTTTTCTTTCGTGCAGCAGGGAATAGGACGTTATTTAATATCAGCCTGTAGCCTGGTGAGTTAGGGTGCAGGTTGAGGTCAGTCTTGGGATCACCTACGAGGTGCTGGTAGTCCTCCGGGTCGTGGCCGCCGTAGAAGGTCCACATTCCCTTGCCAAACTCTCCATGTATGTAGCGCGCTTCATTTGCCGCTTTATTCTGGCCCATGATCAGGACATTCTTCTTGACATAGTTCTTGTTGAAGGCGGTCGTTTGCCCCAGAAAGCCCTTTACAGTTTTGGTATGGCACTGGGTGAGCATGGTAGGCACCTGGTCCCATTTGGCAGAGAAGTCAAACAGCGTAAAGTAATCGAGGTCCTTCTGCACCGTCCTGCCAAAGTTGGCATCTATATCAGAGTATTCATACTCATATGGATTAGTGCGCAGGTGATAGTTCTCAAACGCAAAACCCTGTGTGAAATCCAGACGCTGCTGTGCATTGGGATCCTGCGGGTCGTGGTCATACATCACGTCGCAGATGTCGGTATTATATGCATCCAGAGCGATGTCATAGGAGTCAGTTGCACTGCACATAGCAAACATGAACCCTCCGCCACCTACGAAGGCGCGTATCTTCTGAGCCACGGCCAGCTTGAGTTTAGAGACTTTGGCAAAGCCCCGGCGCTTGGCTATTTCCTCGAGGTCTGCTACCTGGTCCTGGTACCATTTGGCAGTAGAGTAGGAGGCGTAGAATTTACCATACTGACCTGTAAAGTCCTCATGGTGCAGGTGCAGCCAGTCATACTTTGCCAGCTTGTCATCCAGCACCTCATCGTCATAGATGGCATCATATGGTATCTCCGCGTAGGTGAGCACCATCGTGACCGCATCATCCCACGGCTGCATGGAGCGCGGCTGATAGACTGCCATGCGTGGCGCTTTCTCCAGCTTCACCACGTCCATATTCGCCTCAGGGTTGGCTATTTCATTCAGTATTCCCGTGTACTGGCCATCGGCTATCACCTCAGCAGAGACACCGCGTACGGTGCATTCGGTCTCGATATTAGAGACATATTTGGTAGCAAAACTGCCACCGCGATAGTTGAGCAGCCAGTCTACCTCACCGCCATTCTTTAGTATCCAGAAAGCAATGCCATAGGCCTTGAGGTGGTTCTTCTGCGCCAGGTCCATAGGGATCAGTACATAAGAAGCCTGCGCCAGCCCAGAGGAGAGCAGCATACATAGCAGGAGTATTCGCCGTGTGAGCATAGGGCTAAAGTTCGGCAAAAACCGTCAAAGTACCGATAGGGTAGTGATGGGTTAGTATATTTTAGGAAAGATGCTTAGAACCTCTCCACGCCGGCAAAGTGGAACGATGCCTCGATAGCAGCATTCTCATCAGAGTCAGAGCCGTGTACAGCATTGCGCTCGATATCTGTAGCATACAGCTTGCGGATAGTACCTTCTGCAGCATTGGCAGGGTTGGTAGCACCGATCAGCTTGCGGAAATCTTCTACAGCGTTGTCTTTCTCCAGTACTGCGGCTACGATAGGGCCTTCAGTCATGAATTTAACGAGGTCGCCGAAGAAGCCACGCTCTTTGTGCACTGCATAAAACTCTTCAGCCTTCTCCTTGGAGAGGCGGGTGAGCTTCATCGCCTGTATTTTGAATCCTGACTGGATGATGAGGTCTATTATTTTACCGGAGTTGCCGGCTGCTACTGCGTCCGGCTTGATCATCGTCAGGGTGATATTGCTTGCCATTATATAGTGTTTTTGTGTTGTTAAATTGCGCGGCAAATGTAGCCTATCACTTGGATATATCAAATGAGTATCCGCATTTTTTATAAAACAGCAAAAAAGATATATATAATATCTGCGAAGGCATCAGCCTATCACGATACCTGCTATGGTAGCACTGAGATAGGAGGCCAGTGTGCCGGCTATCAGCGCGCGGATGCCCAGCTGAGCCAGGTCTGCCCGGCGGCTGGGAGCCAGCTCACCTATACCACCGATCTGCATGCCTACTGATGAGAAATTGGCAAAGCCGCAGAGTGCAAAGCTTACGATGGCTTGCGCCTTCTCTGACATGGTTGCCTTGATCTGTACAAAGTTGAGGTATGCTACAAACTCATTGATAGTCATTTTCTGGCCCATCAGCGTGGCACACTTGGTCACATCGTCGTAAGGTATACCCATAGCCCAGGCAAAGGGCCAGAACAGCCAGCCAAAGATCATATTGAGGCTCAGGCCGGGTATGGGATTGCCTAGCAGGCCGTTTGCTTTGACCAGCAGATAGTTGATCAGTGCGATGAGCGCTATGAAGCCTATCAGCATGGCTATGACATTGATAGATATCTTCATGCCATCTGCTGCACCATGAGAGATGGCGTCTATCACATTGGCATAGTGGCTCTTCACCTCTATAGATACTTTGCCCTGCGTCTGGGGCACCTCAGTCTCCGGGTAGATGATCTTGGATATGACGATAGCAGCCGGTGCAGCCATCAGGCTGGCAGCTATCAGGTAGTCAGCCTTGACCCCAAAACCGACATACACTATCAGGATGCCTCCGGCTATGCAGGCCATGCTGCCCGCCATAGAGGTCAGTATCTCGCTGCGGGTCATGCCCTCCAGATAGGGGCGGATCATGACCTGCGCCTCTACCTGCCCCACAAATGCACTGGCTACATTGCTCAATGCCTCTGCTCCGCTCACCTTCATGATGGCATTGACACCTTTGGCTATGATGGCTACCACACGCTGCATCAGGCCTATGTGATAGAGTATAGCTACCAGCACGCAGACCAGAATGATGGTAGCAGGGATATTAAAGGCAAATACAAATCCGTTGCTCGGCCCGAAGACCTTGCCTAGCTCACTGGCATCAGGCAGCACACCACCCAAAACAAACTTGGCTCCTTCACGTGCAAACGCTTCTATTTTTTGCATGCCTTTGCCTAATGTCTGAAAAAATGCCTGCACAGGGGGAACCTTCAGGATCAGTAGCGCCAGTGCGAGTTGCAGCCCCAGGCCGCTCAGCACGAGGCGATAGTTGATCTTCTTCTTATTGTTTGATAACAAAAAGGCAACGCCCAGTATCAGCGCGATGCCTAATAGTCCCGTAAATCTCTGCATAAAAAAGGCTGTAGATTAGATTGATAAACTGCAATCTAGCAAAAAATGTGAAAGATGGTAATCGCTGATATGCTGCTTATCTCACCAGAGTCAGGTTGCCCTGTTGACTGGTAGTATTGCCGCCGGCGCTTTTCACTGAGATATAATAAACATAGACACCTATCGGCTGGGCTACATTTTTATACGTACCATCCCATCCGTCACCAGAGTTGAGGTTGATGTCATAGATCAGCTCACCCCAGCGATTGTAGATGTGAAACATCGTGATCTCTGCGCCTCTGCGCAAAATAGCTTTAAAGACGTCATTGCGCCCGTCTCCGTTTGGAGAGAAGGCGGTAGGCATGATAAAGTCGAGCTGCGAGCTGGCTGTGACAGATATCTCTATAGATGCAGTAGCGGCGCAGTTATTACTATCAGCTACATTGACGGTATAGGTAGTGGTATGCAGTGGCGATACGACCGGTGCTATGCTGCTCACACTGGTGATATTTGAGTCAGGCGTCCATACGATATTGTGATATGTACCGGATGGAATGATAGTGATGGTAGTAGAGTCACCCTCCTCTATAGGCAGTGAGGCGGAAGACGACAGCGTAATACCTCCGGGATTATGGATATAAATGCTGTCTATGGTAATGATACTATCGCAACCCAGTGCAGATGTCTGCGTGAAGGAAAGTACCGTATCGCTGCTATAGATGACACCGCCTACTGTGGCCTGGCTACAGCTATCAGTACGATGGGTCACTGTAGATGGTGTGATGACCTGCAGATCTGTGATGCGCACCACGCTATCGCAGCCGCCTACTGAGCGGGTGGTATCCTGGTAGATGCCGGCAGCAGATTGATTCTGCCCACCTGCATAATAAGTTTGTCCCGTATTGATGCAGACATTATTGGGTACGGTAGTCACCACTATAGGCGCGACCGTGATAGTGGTAGTATGGTAGATACTGTCACAGCCAGTAGCTGCGCTGACTATAGTGTCCAGCAGGGTGGTATCAGCGGTATATGTATTGCCCAGGTATGATACTGTGCAGGTACCGCTCACACTGGTAGAGGTACTGACCGGAGATATCACAGTCAAGGCCGTGGTCACGATACTATCACAGCCCAGATATGAGCCTCCGGTCACTGTATCCAGGTAAGTGCCGGTGGATGTATAGTTATGGCTACCTACTGCAAAACTTTGCCCCAGACAGATCGTAGCAGTCTGAGAATATGTCGCGATAGGGTTCACTACCACATAGACAGTCTTGATCAGGCTGTCACAGCCATTGGTGTATTGATAGTTTTCTGTGACAGTGCTGCTGCTGGTATAGGTGGTGCCATTATAGGTGGTTTGACCGCAGGCTGTAGGCAGCGTGATAGTATCACGGATCACGGTGTCTACCGTCAGGTTTACTACGACTATGCTGTCACAGTTATTCACCGTATGAAGGTTGCTGGTATAGGTGCCGGTGTGGCTCGCGGTAGCGCCGTCAGGCAGTGTGTATGGAGTACTGGCAGCGCATACAGTCACACTCACTGTATCGCGGTAGGTAGGATTTACCACCACCTGTACAGTGTCCGTCTGTACGCACAATGGAGAGAAGGATATATCGTCGAGGGCAAAGTCATTGCCGGATGCGATGGTGTTTTGATTTACAATGCATATCTGAGCGGAGGTGGCGGTGCCGGAGTTCCATGTTGTATAAAACTGTTGCCAGTCGCAGTTGGTGGGCTGCGCATTAAATACGGAGCCGATCAGCGCACCATTGATAGAGAACTGCAGCCGGGCTGGGTTTGATGCAGTGACGCTTTGTAGCCATGTAGAGAAAGCATAATCAGTGCCGGGTACTGTGTTTACCGTCTGGCAGTAGATGCTGACATTAGCCGTCACAGCACCATTTACTATCAGCATATTGCCTGATCCAGTGGTGTGGTCGCCGCATGGGGCCATGCCACCATTCCAGGTGCTGGCATTACCTGATACTGTATACTGGCCTTCGTTTGTATTGTTTGTAGTATACACATAGCTAGAGCTAAATCCGGTATTGCCGCTGCTGAAATCTCCGTTTACGATCTCATTGGCCGAGGCTACCTGAGAGGTCACAGTGTAGGTAGTAGTAGTATCGGGCGTAGCTACAGGATTAGCTATGTTGGCATTGCTCAGGCTACCGGCCGGCGTCCAGGTATAGCTGAGGCCACCTGTAGCCTGCAGGTTAGTAGAACTGCCGCGGCAGATGGCAGTATTGGCGCCGGCGTCCACAGTCACCGGAGCATAGCTCAGAATGGAAGTGATAATGCTATCACAGCCGGATACGTTTGGTATAGTATCATGGTAGGTGCCGGCAGTGGTATGTGATGCGGTACCTACGGTCAACGCCTGTCCCTGACATAGCGCTACCTGCTGAGTGTAGGATGATGGGTAGTTTACCGTCAGGAAGACACCTATATGCACACTGTCACACCCTAATACCCCTCTGAGCGTATCAGAAAAAGCAGTACTACTGGTGTAGGTCGTGCCTCTATATGTCACGCTGCTGCATCCTGTCAGATTTACTACCTGGCTGACCGCTGTGAGGACAGTAAGACTAGTATTGACAATGCTATCGCAGCCGCTCACAGCAGTGAGCGTATCATGATAAAGCCCGGTGGCGGTATAAGTATGACCATTTACGGTATAGCTGCTGCCATCACAGATAGTGGCGGAGTGGCTGGTCTGAGCAGGCGGTATGACTGTCACCACCAGAGAGTCGCGCAGTGTATCCGGGCATAGTGTACCGTAGAAGTAAAGCTTGAGAGGTGAAACGTCCAGAGGTGAAAAAGTATAAGTAGTATTGAGAGAGTCCGGCTGCGAGAATGTACCATTGCCTCCGGTCCAATGCAAGTGACGGAAAGAGCCGGATTTTGTGCCATGCAGCGGCACCGTAAGAGGGGCATGGCAGAAGTTGACAGTCGTATCATTGCCGGCATTGACAGAAGGAGTCACAAAGGGAGCATTGCAGCCGATATTGACATATGTGGCATTGCCTGCAAAGTCAAAATTGACAGTCGCGCCGTCAGCTGCAGCATGGTTTCCCGCTGCATTGACCAGCAGGTTTTTCATATATGTCGCTGTGTCATTGCAGCCCAGGGCATTGTCGCGGAGTATGAGTGTCCGCGCCTGATTAGTACCCGAAGTGCTATAATTAGCGAAGTGCCCACTGGTATTGCCGGCACACTGGAAGAGGATATACACAGTGTCGCTGAGGTTAGCAAAGGAGTTGAAGGCCACATTCATATTTGTGCTCGTCACTACCAGCACCTGCGCATAGGGCGGCAGGGTAGTGCCGGCCACCGGAGGGAGCAGGTAGCCACATCCACCTACGGTGGCATTGAGGCTATCTATCAGAGCCTGATCCGCACACCATCCCAGAAAGGAATTGTTTGGCCAGGTGACTGTCAGGTCTGAAACAGTCAGAGGGTTGGGGCCTACCTGAAAGCGAAACATTTCGTTTTCACCCTCAGGACTACCGCAGGCATCTACCAGGATAGATGATATCTCAAAGCAATTGGTCGGGAGCTGAGCATAAGCCCTTGATCCCAAAAGAGAAATAAAAATTATAAAGACACTGATTACGTGTAAAGGCCTCCACTTCATATCTGCTTATTCAGGTGCTGCAAAAATAGCATTTCAGGGTTGATATACATTACTTTAATATTAACAAAAGACGTCGTTTTGCCCCCAAAGGCTGTATGACCACAAACAAAAAGGCCCCGCCAATTAAGGCGAGGCCTGAGGTCAAAGGATCTTGGTGGATCCTGTATGTTATTTCACGAGCGTCACACGTTGTGTTACGACCTGGTCGCCTGCCTTCACTTTCACTATGTAGACGCCTGATGCCTCATTGGTCATATCCAGTACAAAAGTTTCGTTTGCGCTGTTTTGCTTGGTAGCTACATCGATCTTTTGACCGGTCACGGTAAATACTTCTACATCTACCGGCATAGAGTGAGACAGTTTCACTGTCACATTAAAGATAGCCGAAGATGGATTAGGATATACGTAGATATCGGTGATATCGCTGTTTACATCCTTGATGCCTACTATGAGACGTACAGAGTCAGAACGTGTAGCTGTACAGCCGTTGGCGTCTGTCACAGTCACACTGTAGAGGTTAGCATTCAGGTTCGAGATCGTAGCAGTAGTTCCGCCGCCAGGAGTCCAATGGTAAGCGTATGGCTGCGTACCGCCGGAGGCAGTCACTGTGATAGCGCCCAGCGTACCGTTTTGCACCTGATTGGTGATATTGGTAGTCAGGCTGATAGCGCTAGGAGCAGTGATAGTATTAGATGCAGTAGCAGTACATCCGTTGTGATCTGTCACACTCAGAGTGTATGTACCTGCAGGCTTGAAGAAGAGGCTGGATGTAGTAGCATTGCCCGGAGTCCAGAGATATGTGTATGGTACAGTACCACCTGTCACATGCACATAGATAGATCCGTCGCTTGATGTATTACACTTCGCATTTACTACACTGTCTGTCACGATGGTCACAGCGGCAGGCTGTGTCACTGTGTCTGTGAGCGTAGCTGTACACTGATTGGCATCTGTCACTACTACTACGTAGCCACCTGCTGCCAGGCCTGTCACATCACCTGTAGTCTGAGAGGTGCCAGTCCAAGCGTAAGTATATGCACCAGTACCGCCGCTTGCAGTAGTGTAGATAACACCGTTGCTTTGGCCATTACACTTGGCCGCAGTAGCAGAGTCGAGTACGATAGAGACTGCCGCAGCCGGCTGAGTCACGGTATCACTATGCAGGATGAGTGTACAACCGTTAGCATCTGCGATAGTATCAGTATAGCTACCCGCAGCGACACCTGTCAGCTGGGCACCTGTAGCGCCCGTACTCCACGTGTGGGTGTAGGTAGGTGTGCCGCCGGATACAGTCACAGTCACGGTGCCGGTAGCGCCGCCGTAGCAGAGTACCGGTGTCACAGTATCCATAGCAGATAGCATAGCAGGCTGAGTCAATGTATCAGCGTAAACATAAGTACAGCCACCTCCGAATGTGATAGTATCAGTGTACACACCGGCGCTGAGGTTGCTCAGGCTGGTAGTAGTATCACCGGTAGACCACATATGCGTGAATGGTGCCAGGCCACCGCTCAGGGCGATAGAGAGGCTTCCATTGCTGCTGCCGTAGCAGGTAGGCATAGTAGCTGTAGGTGTCACAGTAGGAGTATGGTTACAGTTGGTATCCACTATCGTGATCTGGAAGTCAAATGTCTCACCTGATCCGAAGTTGAGGCACGCAGAAGATGCGTTGTTGGTGTTGCCATTGGCCCTGCTCCTGATACGCATACCGGTAGTACCGAGCCTTGTATAGCCCTGGATAGTAAATACTGCAGTACCGCTGGTAGATGCTGTGCTAGGTTGTATCCACTCATATGTATCAAACACACCGTTTTGGTTGGTATCGATCCATACAGAGGTGATAGAGCTACCGGTCATGTGCAGGTAGAAGGTATAAGCACCACCTCTCTGCAGCGTAGTAGTAGAATCTCCAATAGCAGGGAACAATGTGTAAGCATCACCACCAGAGGTAGTATTACATGCAGTGTAGTTCACATCGAAGTTGGTGCCCAGTATGCGAGCCGTGTCTATGTTATTGCCACCGCAGAAGCCGCCGAGGCCGCTGGTGCAATAGCACAGAGTTGGAGCATTCATATTCACAGTAAATACAGGGGAATATGCAGAGTCAGCGCAGTTTACTTTGACCCTGTAGTATGTGACGCTGGTAGGGTAGTCCTGATAGAAGTCGTTAGTAGCTCCTGTCAGATCCTGCCAGTTGATAGAGTCAAGTGAACCTTGCCACTGCAGCTGGGTATATGGAGAGTAACCGGTCAGAGACAGGCTGGCAAGGTTGCCAGAGCATACGCTCGATGGGCCACTGATCACACCAGCCAGTGGTGGGTTAGGGCATGGTACTACCTCCTGCAGGCCGAAGTCGTCAAATGCGATATCATCCGGAGAGAAAGAAGCGAGCAGTTTCACACCGAAGAAGTAGTCACCGCTCGTAGCCGGAGTGAAGATCGCAGAGTACTTCATGTACTGTGTATTAGTAGGGCCAGCTACAGGAGTGCCTATCACCTGAGTCATACCAGATGGGGACTGTGAGGTACCCATCAGCGCATAAAGTGAATCCCAACCTGTGTAGCCATCTGTACGATAGTAGAAGTAGAACTCATATTGTGTACCTCCTGTCAGGGAGAAGCTAGGTGTGTAGATCGTATCATCAGCATTGTACCTGTCTGTCAGGTAGTGCGTACCACTACGGGCATCCAGGGCAGGGAAGATGAATGGAGCATCTTGTGACTCCCACCTTCCGCTAGGCGTAGGCAGCCAGCAGCTAGGTACTATGTCCGGACCTACCGTGGTCATACCTTCAAAGTTCTCTAACCAAGGTATAGAGGTGATCGCGTTACATGGCGTGCTAAAGCCTGTAGGGCCTACCCAGTAGCCTACGCCTACAGTATCGCAGTTAGAGTGTACATAGACATCGTATGCTGTATTGGCAGTGAGGCCTGTGATAGTATCGATAGTCACACCTGCTGCAGTAGAGCCGGTAGCCAGTACGGTACCGTTCACACTGTCGCCGGCGGCTACTACTACTACGTTGTATCCGTTAGACGGAGCCGGAGAGCCTGCTGCCCAGCTTACGACCACGGTGGTAGTAGACTGTGGTGCTACGTTGATAGCTGTAGGGCCACCAGCACATGGGCTGCTCTGGAAGATATGCAGGTTGTCAAAGCTTACATTGTCTCCAAACTCTGAGTGAAACTTGAAGCCTACGTAGATAGTAGCCTGGTTGCCCGCACCAGCAGGGAGAGTCAGGTATTTCTGACGCCATGCGCCTGTGCCGAGTGCGAATGACGCATCTTCTCTAGGGAAGAACTGAACGTCAGTCCAGTTGATCAGGTCAGTGGAGTACTGTACAGTCACACCTTCATTCAGGTAGTTACCTGAGTTGTAGTAGTTGCTGTGTTCATTATAGAAATAGAAGCTGATGTCTACGCTAGGTATACCGGTAGTAGTGATACCTGGGGATACGAGGCGTGTTTCATTGCCGCCTGTGATCCCGTATCCATTCCAGTAAACGTAGTCTGTACCTTCCTGTGGTGTGGTAGTAGGATTGAATGAAGATGCCAGGTATTGGAGATCATCATTGCCCACTACGTACTGCTGAGACCAGCAAGATGGGATAGAAGTGCTGTTGAAGCCCTCTATCAGTGGCAGGGTAGCATTAACGCAAGTGGTCTGCACTGTGATAGGGCCAGCCAAGCTACCCAGTCCTGATCCGCCACCGCAGTCAGACTGCACATAGAAGTCATACATTGTATTCGGTGTCAGGCCGGTGATGTTGGCTGTATCTACAGTCACATCTCCCGAGTCGATGCCGGCACCAGGACCAGCACCAGCTGGAGTAATGATCCAGTGGTAGCCTACAGCAGGTACCGGAGAGGCTGCTGCCCAGTTGACACTGGCAGTAGTCGAGCTCACACCACCTATAGCCAGGGCCGAAGGCGATCCTGCACAAGCTGGTGTGGCATAGATATGCAGGTTGTCAAATGCACAGTTATTGCCGTACTCCGAGTGGAACTTGAAGCCGATGTAAACCGTCGGCTGATTAGCTACAGCAGCTGGCAGCGTCAGTAGTTTCTGGAACCATGCACTACCGGTAGGCTGCTGTACCAGATCTACGCGAGGGTAGAACTGTACATCGGTCCAGGTAGTGCCATTCAGTGAGTACTGTACGGTCACGCCTTCATTCAGATAGGCGCCGGTGGTATAGTTAGTCGCATCATACAGCCAGTAGAAGCTGATGTCGACGCTCGGTACACCGGATGTATTGATCACAGGAGATACGAGGCGTGTTTCAGTGCCGGCAGTGTTAGGAGAAGTATAAGAACTCCACTCTACAAAATCACTACCCTCCTGAGGCGCAGTCACCGGATTATTCATCGTGGCTACATACAGCATAGGAGAGTTGTTGGCAATGATCTGCTGTGACCAGCAGGAAGGCCTGGTGGTGCTGTTAAATCCTTCGATAAGAGGAAGGGTCGCAGCTGTACAAGTGGTCAGGAAGTGCAAGGAGTCAGTCCATGCACTGCTGTCAGTACTGCTACAAACGGCGCGTACATAGGCTACATAGGCTGTATTGGTATTGAGACCTGTGATAGTCGCAGTAGTGACGCCTGCTGCGGTAGTCCCGCTGGCTACCGGAGTAGCCGAAGGGCCCGAGCCTGATGGTACTACGGTCCAGATGTATCCGTTAGCCGGAGCAGAGAGTGATGCGGTCCACGAGATCGTGGCTCCGCTTGATGTAGCTGTAGTCAGGGTAGGAATGCCTGCTGCTACGCAGCTAGGAGACAACTGCAGAGAGAAGTCATCAAACGCGATACCGTTAGGAGCGAAAGTAGGGCAAGAGTCATGATGACCCAGGTAGTACACACCAGTGGTAGGCACCTGGAAGGTGTAAGTCACCTTCGTATATGAACCTGATGATACTGCATTGGTAATAGTACCAAGGATAGTAGTCATGGCACCGGCATTCGGAGCTGTACCGTATGCGGAGCTTACTACATATCCATTAGTGGCATCTGTGGTACGGTACCAGAAGGAATAATCATAGTTTGTACCTGCTGTGAGCTGGAATCCAGGAGTATATTCCCATACGTTAAAGTTCCAGCTACCACCCATAAAGTTGCTACCGGTATGAGAGGTATTAGTATTACATGTAGCCGAGCAGGTATAGTTTGTGCTTACGATGTTGCTATATGTCCAGCAGGCCGGATATACGTTTGCAGCGGCAGAAGAAGGGAGTGTTTCAAAACCCTCAGTCCAAGGCAGCGTAGTGATCGCGTTGCACGGTGTAGTGACAGACAGTGGGCCTGCCCAAACACTGCTATCCGGACCGCAGTTAGAACGGACATAGATGTCATATCCTGTCTGTGCCGCGAGACCGGTCACGTTGGCATTGGTCACACCAGCGCCTACGGTGCCGCTTGATACCGCAGTACCACCTGAGCCTGCACCTGTAGCTACAGCCTCCCATATGTATCCGTTAGCTGGATTGGTCACAGACGCAGTCCATGATACGGCTGCAGATGACGATGTCACTACACCTGCGGTCAGCGCTGTAGGCGCAGCACAGGTAGCCGGTGTGCTAAAGGTATATACCAGAGACCAGGTACTTGTATCAGATAGGTTGGTCAGGCTACATCCCGTCTTCACATACACATCATATGTAGTGCTAGGCGTCAGCACTGAGCCGGTAGAAGCTGTAGTGGTCGGCGCAGTCACAATATTAGTGGCTACCGGAGTAGCACCTGAGCCGGCACCTGTAGCTACTACTTCCCATGCATATCCTGCAGGTGAGCCCAGCGCAGGAGCTGTCCAGCTCAGAGTAGCAGATGTAGCTGTCACACCTGAAGATGTCACGCCAGTAGGCGGGAAACAAGTAGGCGCAGCAGTGATCGAAAACTCATCTACGCCCATATTGCACTCACCTGAGCCATAGTTTGATATCGCTACAAAGCGGAATATAGCCGTAGTGTTTACATAGGCAGGGAGATAGATCGTGTTTTTGTGCCAGTTGGTCACAGCATTTGTGCTGGCAAATGAAGAGTTGGTAGTAGTATGGGTGTACAGAGTATCCCATGATACGCCATTATTAGTAGATATCAGAAGCCTGAGTGGATTGCTGGTATTGCCATTTGCTCCGAGGAAATAGTAGTAGCTCACTTGCTGCATCACAGATGGCAGCACGATGCTCGGAGAGGTCATAGTATATGGATTGTACGCGGTCTGAGCGTTAAATACGTTCAGCTTGGCAAACTGCAGACCACTCTGTGGGCCTGCGGCACCGTAGGTAGCATCTGCTGCTACCGGCTGGAACAGGTAACCGTATCCCGCACCTGCCGAAGCGCTCCAGCAATCAGCAGCAAGCGTGGCATTTTCAAAAGACTCTGTATAAGGAAGTGCAGTCACAGCCACGCATGGTGTAGTGACAGACAGCGGACCTACCCATGTGCTGGAGTCTGTAGCGCTGCATGCTGCACGTACATATATATCGTAAGATGTAGTAGCAGAGAGACCTGTAGCGGTAGCGGTAGTGACGCCTGCGCCTACGCTGCCGGTAGTGACAGGAGTACCAGTGGCACCTGCACCGGCGGCTACTACCTCATATACATATCCATTGGCTGGAGAAGAGGTAGAAGCAGTCCATGAGAAAGCAGCAGTGGTAGCAGTCACAGATCCTGCGGTCAGCGCTGTAGGCACTACGCAAGATGGCGTGAGCTGCAGGGCAAAGTCGTCAAACGCGATACCATTCGGCGCAGAAGTAGGGCAAGAGTCATGCAGGCCGAAGTAGTACACGCCTGATGTAGCAGGTGTGAAGGTGTATGTGACCTTGGTATATCCTGTGGAAGAAGTAGCGTTTGTGATCGTACCGAGAGGATTGGTCATAGCAGCCCTGCTGGCAGCGGTGCCATAGGCCGATACTACCACATATCCGTTCGTGTTATCAGCAGTACGGTACCAGAATGAATAGTCATATGAAGTGCCGGCCGTCAACTGGAAGCCCGGGGTGTATTCCCATACGTTGAAAGACCATGAGCCGCCGATAGAGTTAGTGCCGGTATGAGCCGGATTGCTATGGCAGGTACCATTACAAGAGTAGTTGGTACTGGTAATATTAGTATAGCTCCAGCAGCTAGGATATACGTTTGTACCTGCTGTGGCTGGTAGTGTCTCAAATCCTTCAGTCCACGGCAGGGTGCTGATCGCGTTGCATGCCGTTACGATTGAGAGAGGGCCTACCCATGTACTGGTGCCGCTACCGCAGTTTGCCTGTACATATATATCATACGGAGTATTTGCGGTAAGGCCGGACGCTGTAGCCGTGGTCACGCCGGCAGCTACGCTGCCTGAGGCTACTGCTGTGCCCGCAGAGCCCGCACCAGAAGCTACCACTTCCCAGTTATATCCACCTGATGGATTGCTGGTAGAGGCTGTCCATGAGAATGTAGCGCCGGTAGCAGTGAGAGCACCAGCGGTCAATGCCGATGGTACGGTACATGCCGGGGTCAGCTCCAGAGTGAAATCGTCAAAAGCTATACCGTTTGGCGCCGAAGTAGGGCAGGAGTCATGCAGGCCGAAGTAGTACACACCTGACGTAGCCGGTGTGAATGTGTACGTGACCTTGGTATATCCTGTGGAGGATATAGCGTTGGTGATCGTACCCAGAGTATTCGTCATAGCAGTCCTGCTGGCCGCAGTGCCGTAGGCAGAGGCGACGACATATCCGTTCGTGTTATCGGCAGTGCGATACCAGAATGAATAGTCATAAGATGTACCTGCAGTGAGCTGGAATCCTGGAGTGAATTCCCACACGTTGAAAGACCATGAGCCGCCTATAGAGTTGGTGCCAGTGCGGGCTGCATTGCTGTGGCAGGTGCCATTGCACGAATAATTCGTGCTGGTGATATTAGTATATGCCCAGCAACTAGGATAGATGTTTGTACCCACACCAGTGCCGAGTCCTTCAAAACCTTCTGTCCACGGCAGCGTAGTCACTGCGCTGCAGAGCGTAGTGAAACTATAAACCGCAGACCACGAGCTGGTGTCTGACAGGTTAGTCAGGCTGCAGCCGGTCTTTACATATACATCATATATGGTATTGGGTGTCAGCACTGAGCCAGTAGAAGCAGTGACAGCAGGGGCGGCCACCACATTGCTGGCTACTGCCGTAGCCCATGGGCCCGCATTGTGTGCTACTACTTCCCATGCATATCCTGCAGGAGAGCCCAGTGCCGGAGCTATCCAGCTCAGGTCAGCCGAGGTAGAAGTAACATTAGAAGCCGTCACGCCTGTAGGCGGGTAGCAGGTAGGAGCAGTAGTGATGGAAAATTCATCAATACCCATATTGCACCTGCCGGAGCCATAGTTTGAGGTTCCTACAAAGCGGAAGATCACAGTTTGATTAGCATAGGTCGCCAGGTTTACACTATTCTGATGCCAGTTTGATACGGCTGAAGAGCTAGCCAGCGTAGAATTGGCTGATGTGTGCGTATATATAGTATTCCAGGTCGCGCCATTATCATTAGATACCTGCAGCAGGAGAGGGCTGGTCGTATTGCCGGCCGATCCCAGGAAATAAGAATAACTAACCTGCTGAGTCGTAGCACCCAGCGTGATAGAAGGAGAGGTGAGATAGTATGGATTATAAGTAGTATAAGCGTCGTACACATCCAGGTAGGCAAATCCGGCGCCTGCAGCAGGACCTGCGGCCCCATGTGTGGCGTCAGCGGCACCCGCCGTCCAGTGTACAGTAGATCCGGCCACTGCCTCGCTGGCGGTCCAGCATACAGACAGGCCAGCGTCAAAGGATTCCAGGAATGGTAGCGAAGTCACGGTCAGGCACGGTGTGGTGAAACTGACCACCGCGGACCAAACCGAAGTATCGGAGAGATTAGACAGGCTACAGCCTGACTTGACGTATACATCATAGGTAGTAGCAGGACTGAGAGCTGTACTGCTCGCAGTAGTACTGCCCAGCACGAGATTGCTGTCTACAGCACCGTTCCATGGGCCAGCATTGTGAGCCACTATCTCCCATCCATAGCCTACGGGACTGCCGACCGCAGGGGCGGTCCAGCTGAGGGTGGCTGATGTAGGTGTGATACCGGAGACTGTCACACCAGTAGGTGGGTTGCAGCTAGGAGCAGTAGTTATAGAGAATTCATCTATACCTTGGTTGGTATAGCCAATGCCATAATTAGAAGTAGAATAGAACCTGAACTGTACTGTCATACCTGAATAAACTGCCAGGTTGATAGAGTTCAGATGCCAGTTTGAAGTGGCGCTACTGGATGCAAACGTAGAGTTTGTAGCATCGTGGCTATAAATATCTGTCCAGGTAGCACCACCGTCGGTACTGATCTGTACTACCAGCGGACTCGGATCACCACCTGTGCCCTGGTAGCCACCTGAGCCGAGGTAGTAGTAGTAGCTGAGCTGCTGAGCCACGGCTGGTAGGGTGAAAGATGGAGTAGTGATGGTATATGGGTTATATGGTGTGTCACCATCATATACATCCATATAAATGAAGCCGGCACCTGCGTAGGGGCCAGTGACCCCATAGGTACCATCAGCTGTGGTCTGGTCCCACAGCACAGAATAGCCGGCTCCTGCGTCCGGCGTCCAGCAGGCGGGCAACCCTGCAGCATCAAATGACTCAGTGTAGGGAAAAGTCGTGATAGGCGTAGTACACTGCGCCACAGCACGTCCCTGCCACAAAGCCATGAGCAGCAAGAGAGAACACCATATTTTCACAGATTCAATTTTAGGTAGAAATTGATTTCTCATGGTGAGCGATTTTGTTCGGGGTTAAAAGTATGTTATTTGATTGTTTTCAGTCTGCTATACACTACATTTTTTCGGCCAATGTGGATATTTAATCGGGGGAAGTTATTTATGTTGAAATCGAAAGAATTTATCCACTTTTTGTAAACCAAAACACTATATTTGCGGCTCTTTTCCAAAAAGACACATCACGATATGACCTCCGAAGTCAAGCTCCTGGCCGGTACCTGCTCACAATATCTGGCAGGCGAAGTGGCAAAACACTATGGCAGCACACTGGCACGTATGGACGTGCACCGCTTTAGTGACGGGGAGATGCAGCCGGAGATACATGAGTCTGTGCGTGGGAGTTTTGTATTCATCATCCAGAATACACCCGCGCCCGCTGACAACCTGATGGAGCTGCTCCTGATAGTAGATGCAGCCCGCAGAGCCTCAGCAGACTACATCTGTGCTGTGGTGCCTTATTTCGGCTATGCTCGTCAGGACCGCAAGGACCGCCCGCGCGTAGCTATAGCTGCCAAGCTGGTAGCCAACCTGATGCGTGCGGCGGGTATCCAGAGGGTCATGACCATGGACCTCCATGCCGGGCAGATACAGGGGTTCTTTGATATACCGGTAGATCACCTCAATAGCTCAGCGGTATTCATACCGTATATCAAGGAGCTGGGGCTGGACGATATGTGCTTTGCTGCGCCGGACGTAGGCTCTGTAAAAAGGGCCCGTGTCTATGCCCAGTTTTTCCAGTCTGACATGGTGATCTGTGACAAATACCGCAAACGTGCCAATGAAGTGGCTGAAATGACACTCATAGGCAATGTAGAAGGCAAAAACGTGATCATAGTAGACGACCTCATAGATACGGGCGGCACGCTCTGTAATGCTGCCGATCTGCTCATGCGCAAAGGCGCTAAAAGCGTACGCGCCATGATCACCCACCCGGTGCTATCTGGCAAGGCATATGAGAATATAGAAAAGTCAGTGCTGACAGAGCTGGTGGTGTCTGATACGCTGCCTGTGCGCAAAGATGCCGCAAAGATCAAGCAGCTCTCTGTAGCTCAGCTCTTTGCGACGGCTATCAGGAATACACATGAGCACACGTCCATCAATGACCTGTTTCTGACACCGAGCGTATAAGACTTGAGACAAGAGATAAGAGACGTGAGATGACCATTGAAAATTAAAACCGAGGACTGTGACTTTGTATTATCTCAATACTCAAGTCTCACTACTCAATACAGATTTGTTTATTTTTTTTAATCATAAAAACCGAAGTAAAAGATGGAAGTAGTAAAAATCGAAGCGCAACTCAGGACTGACCTGGGCAAGAAGGCGTCTAAAGGCCTGCGCAAGCAAGGAAACATCCCTTGCAATCTTTATGGCGGTAAGGAAAACATCAACTTTTACGCTCCTGCGTCGAGCTTTAAGTCGATCATCTTTACGCCTGATTTCAAGATCGCAGAGATCTCTCTGGGCGGCAAGACATATCGCGCCATCCTGAAGGATCTGCAGGCTGAGCCTGTGACTGACAGGATCGACCACCTGGATTTCCAGGAGCTGGTAGAAGATAAGCCTGTAAAGGTAGCTGTGCCGCTCAAGTTCACCGGTACACCAAAGGCTGCTGCTATGGGTGGTAAGGTAGAGCAAACCATGCGCAAGCTCAACATCCTGGCCCTGCCAAAGGACCTGCCTAGCGTGATCACCCTGGAAGTATCTGATATGGACTTTGGTCATATCAAGCGTATCAAGGAGCTGGGCGTATCTGGCGTCACTATCCTGCACTCGCAGAATATCCCTGTAGCCCGTCTGCAGGTGACCCGTGCGGTGAAGGAAGAAGCTGCAGCTGCGGCCAAGGCACCTGCTGCCGCTAAAGCACCGGCTGCTGCACCTGCTGCTGCTAAAAAGTAAGACTAACACTCGTAAGTCATACCGCCCCGAAGGAAAACCTTCGGGGCTTTTTATTTCCTGCCGCTTCAGTATTTGCCTTGGTTCTTGACTCCTGGTTCTATTATCTTTGCGCCTATGAATTTTCTCATAGCCGGCCTGGGCAATATAGGCGATGAATACACAGAGACCAGACACAATATAGGGTTCAAGGTAGTAGAGGCGCTCGCGTCTAAAAATGCTAGCACCTTCACTCTGGACCGGCTGGCCCACTACTCCAGCTACAAGACCCGGGGCAAGAATGTGCATCTGATCAAACCGACCACATACATGAACCTAAGTGGCAAGGCTGTCCGCTACTGGATGCAGGAGCTGAAAATACCACAACAAAATATCCTGGTGGTACTCGATGATCTTGCGTTACCATTTGGTTCCTTACGCTTGCGTGGCAAGGGTTCTGATGGTGGGCACAACGGCCTGAAGGATATCGATGCTACCTTGGGCAATAATAATTATGCACGCCTTCGCTTCGGAATTGGTAGGCAGTTTGAAAAAGGCCGCCAGGTCAACTATGTGCTGGGCAAATGGACTGTAGATGAGATGAAGGATCTCAATGCCCGTATCGAAGCATCCTGCGAGGCTGTGAATAGTTTTATGTTTGAAGGCCTGGAGCGCGCTATGAATAAGTATAATAAATAGGATAGTCCTTCTTTTCTTTGTTTAAACATCTCCTTTAATACCTGATCCAATTCCTATCTTTGATGAAAAGGAATTGTCATGAAAAAGTCATTACTGCTGGCTGCCAGTCTGATAGCAGCTACTATCCTCCTCTCTGAGTGTAAAACCAAGAAGGCAGCCACTACTGCAGAACCAGCAAAGCCGACGCCGGAGATGGCCGAGATCAATGCCGGGCACGATCTTTTTGATAATAAGTGCGGTGCCTGCCACAAGCTACCTAGCCCGCGCAAGCACGATGATGCCGGATGGGGCGAAACAATGGACCGCATGGCCCCCAAGGCCCACTTAAATGAAACCGAAAAGGTACAAGTACTCAAATACCTGACTTCGGCTAATAAGTAACTCAATGGCTACATATATGAACCTGCCTGCGTCAGAGTACGATGTGGTCCTGATAGGCGCGGGCATCATGAGCGCTACACTAGGTGTCTTTCTCAAGGAGCTGCATACCGATCTTCGTATTGGCGTTTTCGAGCGTCTGGACCGCATAGCAGGGGAAAGCTCAGACGCCTGGAATAACGCCGGAACGGGCCACTCAGCCCTGTGTGAGCTAAACTACACTCCTGAGCTTGCTGATGGTACTATAGACATCTCCAAGGCACTTAAAATAGCCGAGACCTTTGAGGTGTCAAAGCAACTATGGTCCTATCTGCTCGGCCATGGCTATATGGGAGCGGCTTCTGACTTTATCAACAGCACCCCTCATATGAGCTTCGTCTGGGGCGCGGAGAATGTAGCGTACCTGCGAAAACGGCATGCAGCCATGATACAGAGCCATCTGTTTCGCAGTATGGAGTTTAGTACGGACCACGAGTTGCTACAGCAGTGGATACCGCTGATCATGGAGGGGAGGGACCCGACTCAGCCAGTAGCGGCTACCCGTATCACCATCGGAACGGATGTCAACTTTGGCGTCCTGACACGGAGCCTCTTCAGGCATCTGAGCGAAGGCCACGGCACAGAGGTAAATCTCAATCGCGAGGTACACCATATTGATCGTCTGGATGACTATTGGCATCTGGGCATCCGTGACCTCTCTACTGATGAGGACCTGCACGTGCGAGCCAGATTTGTCTTCATAGGTGCCGGTGGTGGCTCGCTGCCGCTGCTGGAGAAGTCTCACATAGACGAAGGCAAAGGCTTTGGCGGCTTTCCTGTCAGCGGTCAGTGGCTCGTCTGCCATAATGAAGCAGTCATAGAGCGCCACCATGCAAAGGTCTATGGCAAGGCTTCAGTCGGCTCACCGCCAATGTCTGTGCCGCATCTGGATACCCGCGTTATAGACGGCAAAAAGTCCCTGCTATTTGGACCTTATGCTGGCTTCTCTACCAAGTTCCTTAAGGAAGGATCTTACTTTGATCTTGCCGGCTCTCTGCGCCTGGATAATCTGGTACCTATGCTCGGGGCGGGATCTCATAATCTCGACTTGACTAAATACCTCATAGAGCAGGTCACTCAGTCTGATGAAGACCGCTTCAAAGCGCTTTTGGATTACTTCCCAGAGGCAAAGCCGGAGGACTGGACCCTGGCCATAGCCGGCCAACGCGTACAGGTGATCAAGAAGGACGAGAAGGAGGGAGGCATACTTGAATTCGGTACTGAGGTGGTCAGTGCTGCTGATGGCAGTATTGCTGCCTTGCTGGGTGCTTCGCCCGGAGCTTCGACATCTGTCTCTATCATGCTGGATGTACTGCACCGCTGCTTTCCTGAGCAGATGAAATCTGAGGCATGGCTGAGTAAACTCAAAGTTATGATACCGACTTATGGCCACGCCCTCGCCCATGAGGAGGAACTGGCTCTTGAGACAAGGAGGAGGACCCACGAAATACTCGGCCTGAGTTTGTGAGTTAACTACTTTGTCGGGATGGTTTCCTTTAGCATCTCATTCCCCTGTTTATCATAATAGATACAGGTCATACCGATCATGTCTACCGTCCATTTATCCACGCCACTATCTGCTGCCTGCTGGCAAAAAGTCAGGTAGTCTGTCTGACCTGCCTGATGCGCTTTTAGCACTATTGTCAGCGCTTCTGTCGAAGAGTTGTCGGCTATAGATTTGGCATCCCATTTAGATGGAGATGATAGTGAGTAGACACCTTCTCCGTAGTAGGTAGTGTGGCCGTCAGATACATGATGGTCGTAGCGTGCTACGCCCAGTGCTGCCATGTCTTTGGCGTATCGCGGAAAGTCTGCACCACTCTTGACTTTAGAGTGTGCAGCCTTGATATCTTCTAGTGTGAACATATTGCTTTACGTTGTGTGGATGATATGCCTACGCTTCTGCCTCCTCTGCTACCAGGTAGCTCTCCAGTGCATTGTCATACTTCTCCTTCCAGCTATGCACGGTGCCCCACTTTTCGCCGTCTATGATCACCTGTGTGCCCTTCACCTCGCCCAGCATGGCAAACTCTGAATCCTGCTTCATCATCAGATTGATAAAAGCATTCTCGCGGTCTGCCGGGACTGTGACTACCACTCGGCTCTGAGACTCGCCAAAGAGGAAAGCATCCTTGCGCACATTAGGGTCAGACTCTATGTTAAAACCCTTATTGCCGGACATAGCTGACTCGAGCAGCGTCACGAAGATACCACCCTCTGATACGTCATGGGCAGAGTTGATCAGGTTAGACTTGATCAGCGCCTTGATAGCCTTGTGCAGCGCCAGCTCTTCGTCTATGTCAAAGTATGGAGCAGGTGAGTTCTGTACCTCAAAATTCTGGATCAGGTATTGAGAAGATGAGATGTCATCGCGGTTCTCGCCGATCAGGTAGATCTTGTCACCGTCATTTTTGTAGTTCAGGCTCATGGCAGCATACTTGTTTTCCAGTATACCTACCATGCCGATAGTCGGCGTAGGGAATACTGCGCCACCATCTGTAGACTGGTTGTAGAAGCTTACGTTGCCACCTGTCACAGGTGTGCCGAGTGCTTCACAGGCCTTGCCCATACCCTTGATCGCATTGACAAACTGCCAGTAAACCTCCGGATTATATGGATTACCAAAGTTGAGGCAGTTGGTCACGCCTGACGGCTCACCACCAGAGCAGACGATGTTACGTGCGGCCTCAGCCACCGCTATCTGCGCACCGACGAATGGATCTGCATATACATAGCGGGCGTTACAGTCTACTGTCACAGCCAGGGCCTTGTTTGAGTCTTCTATCCGCACGATAGCTGCATCGCTCGGGCTATTGGTGCTCATGTTTGGGATGCCTACCATAGAGTCGTACTGCTCATATACCCACTTCTTAGAGCAGATATTGAGTGACTGGATCAGGTTCTCCGCTACCTCCTTCATGTCCTCAGGCTCCTGCATGTAGTTCATGTCAAAGCCTTTGCCGCTGGCAAAATATGCCGGCTCACGAAACTCGCGATCATAGACGGGTGCGCCGCCACCGAGGACGAGGGACTCGGCGGGTATCTTGCCCACCAGCTCGCTGCCCATATAGTACTCTATGATCCCCCCATCGGTTACTTCACCTATCTGTGTGCAGTGGAGGTCCCACTTGTCAAATACTGCCTTCACCTCTGCCTCCATGCCTTTCTTTACCACGATCAGCATGCGCTCCTGAGACTCGCTGAGCAGTATCTCCCACGCCTTCATGTTAGGCTGGCGGGTAGGCACTTTGTCCAGCCATACCTTCATGCCTGACTTACCCTTGGCGCTCATCTCTGAGGTAGAGCAGGTGATGCCCGCAGCACCCATATCCTGCATGCCTACTACAGCACCTGTCTTGATCACCTCCAGCGTAGCCTCCAGCAGGAGCTTCTCCTGGAATGGATCCCCCACCTGTACCGCAGGGAGGTCATTCACTGAGTCCTTTGTGATATCCTTTGAGGCAAAAGCGGCACCATGGATACCGTCCTTGCCAGTAGCAGAGCCTACGATGAAGACAGGATTGCCGGCTCCATGAGAGGTGGCAGATACGGTCTCACTTACTTTCACTATGCCCACGCTCATCGCATTCACGAGCGGATTGGTCTGATATACCGGGTCGAAATACACCTCACCGGCCACGGTCGGCACGCCAAAGGCATTGCCATAGTCACCTATACCTTTCACCACACCTTTAAGCAGGTACTTGGTGCGGTCATTCTCCAGATCGCCAAAGCGGAGCGAGTTGAGCGCTGCGATAGGACGAGCCCCCATGGTGAATATATCGCGATGGATACCGCCTACACCTGTCGCTGCACCCTGATATGGCTCGAGTGCAGATGGGTGGTTGTGTGATTCTATCTTGAAGGCGCAGCCCAGGCCATCGCCCAGGTCTATCAGGCCTGCATTCTCTTCACCGGCCTCTACCAGCAGGTGCTTGCCTTTGCGTGGCAGCGTCTTGAGCCATTTGATAGAGTTCTTGTACGAGCAGTGTTCGCTCCACATCACTGAGTAGATAGACAGCTCGGTAAAGTTTGGCACCCGGCCAAGGATCTTTTTGATCTGGTCAAACTCCTCCGGACGGAGGCCTAGTTGTTGAGCGGTTTCCACTGTGGTAGTAGCGAGAGATGCATCTGACATATAGTGCTGGTATTAAGTAGTTAGTGTTAAGTATTTGGTATTGAGTAGTGCGTGTTGAGTATTGAGATAATACATTGGCTGCTGTCTCACTACGCAATACTCATTACTCACTACGTATCGCGCCGCGAATTTAGCCATCCTTTCTAAACCGCAGCAGGGATTTTAGAGTATTGTTGATAAATAAGACATCATGCCTGTCTATCAATAATCTGGAGATAGCAATGCGGTAATCTTTCATAAAGATAGCCAGCATCAGTACCCCGCTGATGATAAAGGCTACTGATGCCGCACCGCTGGCACCGGAGAAGTAATACTGCGGGATCAATGTGTAGCACAAGGCAACTGAGCTGATCAGGGCGAGGAGCTGTACGAAGATCAGCCTGCCGTACGCTGCCCTACTCAGGTAGATGCTCTGTATCACCAGCATGAGGTTGTACATCAGGATGCCCGGGTAGAGCCACTTGACCTGATATTTGACGTACATAAAGGACCGGCCAAAGGCCATACTATAAAACTCTACAGGCAGGATGCCGATCACAAAAAGGATGGCTGCCGAGGCGATGAAGACGACCTTGAGGTACCGGAGGGTCTGCTCTACAGCCACGCGCTCATTGTCATGATTGGAGAAGTCGCTGTAGTGTATCACAGAGACGGCGCGGCCCAGTATCCACGCCACCTCCAGCATGGAGACACCGATAGAGTAAAGGCCGAGGTCAGAGACGCCCTGTATGTGATACAGCAGATAGAAGTACAGGCGGAAATTGAGCAACTGCAATAGCTCAAACATCTGGTAGCCCAGGCCATATTTGAAGGAGCTATCCAGATCGTCAAAGACCTCTGCTGACGGCCGCCAGGAGATATAGCGAAAGCAGTAAAAGAAGCTCAGCGCCGCAGTGATGCCATACGCCAGATAGAGAGGGTAGAGGTAGGCATATATATCTTTTTGATGGAAGATCAGAATGTGTATGGCCAGACCAGCCAGGGTGAGTAAAACCGGTAGCAGGAAGGTGATATTATACTTGCGTATTTCCCTTTTGGCCAGGAGTACTGCGCCATGTATATTGCTGGCGGAGGCCAGTGCAGATAGCAGGCATATATTCAGCGAACGGCGCCAGGTGAATACATGATAGTGGCGCAGAAGAATATAAGATAAGGCCGCTACCAGTATGGTCCAGATATAAGCTGGAATGATAAGCCGCTCTATCCGGAATCGGGGTACCAGATATACCAGCGCCTGGCCACCTACGAAACTGCAGAAAAAGACAAGGAAGGTGATGGTAGTGAGCAGGATAGTAGCCTCGCCCTTTACCTTTGGCCCGAGAAAGCGGGACAGCAGGAGTGCTATCAGGAAGTTTGATACTGTAGACAGTATGCGGAATAGCGATGTGTTTGTAATGCTCTGTTGCAAGAAGTTCAATTAAATTTAACTTAGTACCATCATCCCTGTGGATGCAATTTATAAAGATTCACCAAACCGAAGCTGCCCACCGGGCACACCATGAGCCAGTACCTGATAGACCTTGCCCTCTTTGTGCTATATCTGGCGCTGATGCTTTGGTCCTTTGACCGTCTGCCACTTTTTGCCCACAGCTCTTTATCCCGCCGAGGACTGACTGCTTTTTTTGGTCTCAAATTGCTTTTCAGCGTAGCTACCGTGCTGGTCTACACTTACTACTATACAGATCGGGCTACGGCCGATATCTACAAGTACTTTGACGATAGCCGGGTGATCTACGAAGCGATAGGAGAGCATCCGCGTACCTGCTTTCACGTGATCACAGGTATAGGATACGACAAGGATGACCCGGAACTCAAAGCCGTGATACACCCTACCCAGCATTTCGATAAAAAAGAAGACGGTATAGGCGAGGTCAATAACAGGCTGCTGATACGGCTGCATGTATTGCTACGCTTCATATCTCATGGCAATATATACATCCACACTTTGTTTTTTTGCTTCTTATCTTTTGTGGGCTGTGTGGCTCTGTACCGGGCGTTGCAGCCGTTCTTTGAATATGGTCAGGGGCGCATTCTTATAGCGCCTGTCTTCCTCGTGCCCTCTATCCTTTTCTGGACCTCAGGGATGCTGAAGGAGACGCTGGTCATGTGCTTTTTGGGGCTCATGGCCTTCTCAGCCTTCAGAGTGCTGAGCTTCCAGAATATAGTGACAAATCTGGTCCTGATGGTCATCTGGGTACTGCTCATGTATCTGGTCAAACCTTTCATAGCGCTGAGTTTTCTGGCAGGATTTTATGTCATGGCCACGGTCAATTTCAAAGGTCTGCCGCGAATCATTACAATACTCTTGGGCATCTTTATTGCACTAGGAGTGCTATACCTGCACCAGACTTTTATATGCGAGGCGATGGCTTCTCTCATAGTGAAGCGTAATGAATTTATACATCTCGGGTTGGCTATGAATGCCGGCAGCCTGGCAGATACTACTATCCGGGATGCTACTTGCACAGAGCCCTTTAAACTGATCCCTACGGCTATCTATAATGTCTTTTTGCAGCCTGCCCTCTGGAGCCATG
Source organism: uncultured Chitinophagaceae bacterium (assembly GCA_964537475.1). Lineage (GTDB taxonomy): Bacteria > Bacteroidota > Bacteroidia > Chitinophagales > LD1 > UBA1941. Next base: position 104,446 of record CAZIBY010000008.1, read on the forward strand.
GCGCTATGAATAAGCTCTTTGGCCTGGAAAATACCCTTGTGCTGATCTTTGCTTTGGTATCCCTCCGGTATTTCAAGCGGCCCAAACGCGCCAAGATGCAGCTGGCAGCCTTCTGTCTGGTCTTTTTAGTGCTGAATTATGGTGTAGTAGGCATTACGATCCCTATCATAGGGGCACTGGTGCGGTATAAGGTATTCGGACTACTCTTCTTCTTGATCCTGACACCCTCAAATATCAGTATAAGAAAATTTATATATGATATAAAAAGGATTCCAGCGGCAGAAAAATGGCTTGCTGGTAGCGCAAAGTTTGTTTTTAACAGAACGCTGTAGCGGATTTCCTGCTTTTCTTTACAAAAAGTGGATAAATCGACGTCTTTCTATTTTTTTTCTGGAAGGCTAATCCTACCTTTGCGGCGCAATCGGACAGTTGCCCGTTCCAAACATTTCACCAACCAAAAACAATACTTATTATGTCAAGTGCCAGGAAAAAAGCAGTAGACACCGTGATCAACCGTGAGGTAGTGCCGCCTATGCTGGCAGGTACCAAGGTGTCGGACTATTATGCCTCTAATGTTTTCACCGACAAAGCCATGCGCGACCACCTCTCTGATGATGCCTATAAAGCAGTCCGCGAGGCGATCAAGACCGGCAAAAAGATCAGCCGCGAGATATCTGAGTCTGTAGCGCAGGGCATGAAAGCCTGGGCTATGAGCAAGGGTGCTAATAGCTATACGCACTGGTTTCAGCCACTGACCGGCGCTACTGCCGAGAAGCATGATATGTTCTTCACTCCCAAGGGTGATGGCGCTATAGAGGTATTCAGCGGTGATGCGCTGGTACAGCAGGAGCCGGACGCTTCTTCCTTCCCGAGTGGTGGTATCCGTGCTACTTTTGAGGCGCGTGGCTACACAGCCTGGGATCCCAACTCTCCGGCCTTTATCATGGAGATCGGTGATGGCAAAACTCTCTGCATCCCGACTATCTTCATCTCTTACACTGGCGAAACTCTTGACTATAAAGCGCCACTGCTGAAGTCCAGCCACTTCCTGGAGGAGGCTGCACTGCCTGTGGTTCATATGTTTGACAAAGACGCTACCCGCGTCACAGCTACTCTAGGCTGGGAGCAGGAGTACTTCCTGATAGACGAGGCGCTGTTCTATAATCGTCCGGACCTTATGTTTACCGGTCGTACGCTTGTGGGTTCATCTCCGGCCAAGGGCCAGCAGCTCGAGGACCACTACTTTGGTACTATCCCTGAGCGCGTATATGCCTACATGCTGGACCTGGAGGTAGAGTGCCACAAGCTCGGTATCCCTGTCCGTACCCGTCACAATGAGGTAGCGCCTGCTCAGTTTGAGTGCGCACCGATGTTTGAAGAGGTGAATGTGGCAGTAGACCACAACCAGCTCCTGATGGACCTGATGGAGCGTGTAGCCCGCCGTCACAAGCTGCGCGTGCTGCTGCATGAGAAACCATTTGCAGGTATCAATGGCTCCGGCAAACACAACAACTGGTCTATGGGCACAGACACAGGCAAGAACCTCCTGAGCCCGGGCAAGACACCAAAGAACAACATGCTCTTCCTCACGTTCTTCGTAAACGTGATCAAGGCTGTGAGCGAGCACGCAGACCTCCTGCGCGCCTCTATAGCCTCAGCCAATAACGACCACCGCCTGGGTGCCAATGAGGCGCCGCCGGCTATCATATCTACCTTCATAGGCTCGTATATGAGCAATGTGCTGGATGAAGTAGAGAAGCGTGTGGCAGCCGGCAAGTATGACGAGCTGAGCAATGCTAACCTGAAGCTGGATATCCACAATAAGATACCGGACGTCATGCTGGATAATACTGACCGCAACCGTACTTCTCCGTTTGCCTTTACTGGCAATAAGTTTGAGTTCCGCGCGGTAGGATCATCGGCTAACTGTGCTCAGGCCATGACCGTGATGAACACCATCATGGGCCAGCAGCTCCTCAGCTTCAAGGCGGAGGTAGACAAGCTGATAAAGGACGGCGAGAGCAAAGACGGCGCTATAATGCGTGTGCTCCGCAGCTACATAGCTGACTCCAAGAAGATCCGCTTTGAGGGCGACGGCTACTCAGAGGCATGGGAGAAGGAAGCTAAGAAGCGCGGCCTGAGCAATGTGAAGACCACTCCATACGCGCTGGACTTCTATGTGAGCAAGAAGGCTAAGGATGTATTTGTAAAGAACGGTATCTACTCTGAGCGTGAGCTGATAGCCCGCTATGATATCATGAACCACAGCTATGTGCTGAAGATCGATATCGAGGCCAAGACACTGGCTGACCTGGCTACCACTGTGATAGTACCTACCGCGATACAATACCTCAATAACCTGATCACCAATATCAAGGGCCTGAAGGAAATAGGTGTAGCTGCTACAGCTGCCAAGGCACAGAAGGAACTCGCTACCCGGATAGCCGGCCATATCAACTCGATACAGGATGGGGTAGCCAAACTGGAGGCTGCCATAGCCACTGCGCACAAGGCAAAGAACGTATCAGATGAGGCTAAGGCATACTGTGATAAGGTGAAGCCTACCTTTGACCTGATCCGTGATGAGATAGATGCCCTGGAGCTGATAGTAGACGACAATGCATGGCCACTACCTAAGTACAGGGAGATGCTCTTCATCCGCTAGTAATCATGTGTCAGTTGCCAGTTGGCAGTTGACTGGAAATACAAAAGCCCTTGCTCAATGAGCAGGGGCTTTTGCTTTATGTGCCTTTTTAGTGTCTGCCACCTCCGTGGCCTCCGCCCATTCGGACGGCGTGGCCGCCTTGATTAAAGCGCTGGCCGCCGGGCTGGCTGACGCTGTGTACAGCCGGGTGTCGCTGAGGATTATGCACTTGGCCTCTTTCGCCTGAGAAGGTAGTCTCGTGAGCTACGTGGTTTTGTGCGGGTGCTGTATGATTGGTACCGTGCATGACCTCTACCTCGTGGCCGGTAGGGCGGTAGTGTACACCGTTAGGGCCATTGAAGCTGGCGTGATTGACGGGGTGGTTTACGACTACAGTTTTGTCTACATAGACATTGTGTATGCCACCACCTACGTGCCATACAGCTGTGTTGTAGAGGAAATGGCCACCGTCCCAACGGCCACCTACGAAGCCGGTACCGTAGTAGCCGAAGCCATAGTTGATGCCGCCGTAGTAGCCGATGCTGGCACCCCAGTAGCCCCTATGCCAGCCGTAGTAGCCGCCATAGAAACTCCAATAACCGGGTGTCCAGAGCAGGCCTGGAGATGGAGGGGCCACCCATACGCCGGGAATCCATGTATATGCGCTGCCATTCCAATACCAGTAGCCCGGAGTCCAGATGTAGCCGTCAACAGGGCAGGGTGGCTGTACGTAGTCTGGGATAGGAGGAGGGGCAGTTTGTGCCTGTACGGTCACGGAGGACTGGTCGTCCTGATAGTAGGTGTCGTCTGTGGAGGTCTGGCTCCAGGCGCTATGCGCGAGAGCCACGAGTGCGAGGATGATCGTTATTCTTTTCATAATAGTGTGATTGGTCTTTGGACCCAAAGTTTAAATCTGTACGTAGCAATGGTGGTGACATGACGGCACTATATGAGATTTTTAACGCCGTGTTAAATTGAGATTGCTCAAAGCATTCACATGCTACCGATGCAGTTCCAGAAACAAGATTATACCTTGGGTGAATTAAGTTAAGGCATGATATCTATTGGTACACCTACTGGAGTACGTGCATACAGGTCATCGAGCTCACTACTTGTTAATGCGATACAGCCATTGGTCCAATCACGCCATCTCTGGAATTTTCCGATCCAGCGTTCTTTCTTTTGTAGGCCATGTATTAATATCTCGCCACCCGGCTTTAGGCCTTTTTGAAGTGCATTCTTTTTGTCTGCGTCATTGGGGTAGGATATCAGTAGGCCTTTGAACTTTGAAGCCACCGAAGTTTTGTTGCTAATGAAATAATTGCCCTCAGGGGTTTTGCCATCACCCTCTATCTGCTTTTTGCCGACAGGCACACGGCCTAATGAAATGCAATATGATTTTATCAACGCATCTCCTGAATATACCTGCAGTTTTCTCTCTGACTTGATAACAACCAAACGAGATACGACCTTATTCCCGGGCAATTTAGATTCCGGCCAAAAGTAGTAACCAAGAAGGCTGGCAACCATCAGCAAGATGGTCAAGCTAATCAGTACACCACTTTTGTATGTAGCGGCTGCTGCCATGCACTACAGCACCACACCCGGTGCTACCTCCAGAGTACGCGGACGGAAGGTGCGCGGGTCTATCTTGGGTAGGTTGGGAAGTGGTGTTTTGGTTTTGTCTTGTTTCATCAGCTTCTTGCCGAAGTCTACCTCGGTCACTTTGATAGGTGCATCTTCTTCATTGGTGTTATACTCGGTACCCTTGTAGGACTGCAGTACCCACTCCTTTTCTTTATTGCGCCAGGCCAGTTTGTACTGGGCGGTCCACTGTACGGACACGCCACCGGCATAGTTGAGGATGATCTGATTGCCATCGGTATGTAGCGGGCCATCTACGGTATTGGTGATAGGATCGCCCTCGCCATTGTTATTGCGCAGGATGATACTGTCCGACTTCATATTAAAGACCAGAGAGTCATTCCCCTTGCCGAATAATACTACGAGGATACGTGGATTGCCATTGAACTTTGTGTCGAAGTGATTGGTATTGAGATAGTCTGTGCCGGCCTGGTATACGATGGCGTAGTCCTCATAGAGGTCATTATTGAAATCGCCCGAGTCTATGAGCGCCACATCCCAGTCTTTGGGCTGGAAGGCGTCATAACCTTTACCTTCCTGCAGGATGGTAGGCGAGGGGATCTTTTGTGCAAGTGCGGAAAGGGTCAGAGATAAGAGGGCGAGGACGAGCAGGGTAATGCGATTCATGTCTGGTGTTTGATGATCAGCAAAGGTAACGGAGAATAGCAGAATTAATTATAACGAGGGTCGTTAAAAAGTGTATGCTGGCCTAATGCCCCTGCAATTTGTTCTCTTCCTTTCTTTTGTCTTGATACAAAAGAAACAAAAAATCAAGGCTCTGCGCACTCAGCCTAAAACAATTGCACCCACCCGCTGCCGGTCAAACTCGCCGTCTACGTTTGGTGCCGGAGGTAAATTTACTGTAAAAGTCACTTGTGAGATAATGCCCTATGGCTCAAACAGTGACCGCCAACCTTGCCCCGCTATGCAATTGTTTCTTAACGGCTAACTGCGCAAGGCCCAATAAAATACAAATAGGATGTGTCGAGATCAATACTTGTATACCTATCAACTGACAGGCTCAAAATACTACCACTCCTTGCACTTCTGAGAGAGTTTGCGCTTGAACTCTTCGCGCTCCTCGGGAGACATGTTTTGCATCTTCATTTTGACGCGCTCCTTCCAGAATTTATTCTTGCCGCTATTGGCCCAGCGGAACCCAAAACCGCCGAAGAGGATGCGGGAGATGATGAGCAGGCAGAGGGCCTGCGCGTAGGTGAGCGTCCTCAGCCCAAAAACCTCGGGGATGGTGATATTCCAGATGTACTGAAAAGCGTAAACAAAAAACAGGAAGCCCACTATGGCCAGTGCGCCGATCCCTATTCCTTTACCGATGAGTTTTGAGCGATCCATATGCTATTATGATTGCTGGAAGAGTTCTTCGTACAGAGACTGCAGCTCATTGCGTAGAAACATCACCGCATACCTTTTGCGCGAAAGTAAGGTATTTACATTGGCTCCGGTGATCTCCGCGATCTCCTGAAAGCTTTTGTCCTCCAGCTCGTGCATGATAAAGACCTCACTCTGCTCTTTTGGCAGTTTCTTCAGGCTCTCGGTGATGGTCTGCATGATCAGGTCATTCATCATCTTGCCTTCGGCTGTACCGTCATGAGAGGGCAGCATATCGGCCAGAGAGAGTGTATCGCCATCATCTTTATAGCCAAAGGTCTGATCCTCCAGCAGTTCAGGGCGTTTTTTGCGGTAAAAGTCTGTGATCCTGTTGCGTGCTACGGTGAAAAGCCATGATGCCACCTGCTCTACAGGCTTCATGACGCGAAATGTATTGACAAACTCGTACATGACATCTTGCAAGATATCTTCAGCATCTTCTGTAGTAGGTACACGCTGCTTGATAAAATTGAGTAGCCTCTTGCTCTCTTTGGAGAAAGTCTGAACGATCTTTACGTTACTTGGATCGGAGGCCATCGGGAGGGTTAAAGTAGTCATTTTACTTGGCATGAATTGATATGTTAGACGACCACGTTTTAATAATATTGTAGGATTCGTTAAAAAGCGTGCCAACACGTATTTTTGTGACATTATGGCATCCTTTTGAACAGTTAAAGCGCCGACTGGTTTGCCACAACCGCTAATGCGCGGTAGGGTGGCTGCTCGACCGCTGTATCAGATGCTACACTCTCCACATCTGCCCGGGTTTGATTTGATAGAGTTATTCCTATTTTTACCCTGATGGAAAGAAAGTTGCTACTGGAGGTGAAGAACCTCGTCACTGAGTTTAAGACCGATGATGGCTACGTCAAGGCGGTCAATGATGTAAGCTTTAATCTCTACCGCGGAGAGACAGTAGGTATAGTAGGAGAGTCCGGCTCGGGCAAATCTGTGACCTCGCTCTCTATCATGAACCTCATACCCAATCCACCGGGCCGTATCGCATCGGGCCAGATCATCTACCACACCAAAGATGGCCGCACGGTAGACCTGACCAAGATATCAGAGGCTGAGATGCGGAAGTTCAGAGGTGATGAGATCGCTATGATCTTCCAGGAGCCGATGACCTCACTAAATCCTGTCTTCACCTGCGGTGACCAGGTGATGGAGGCTATCATACTCCACCAGAAAAAGACCAAACAAGAGGCGCGTGACCTGACCCTGAAGATGTTTGAAAAGGTGCGTCTGCCGGATCCGGTGCGCGTGCTGGATGCCTATCCGCACCAGCTCTCCGGTGGACAAAAGCAGCGTGTGATGATAGCCATGGCCATGAGCTGCAATCCCAGCATCCTGATAGCAGATGAACCTACCACCGCACTGGACGTGACGGTGCAGGCCACCATCCTGGACCTGATGGGCCAGCTGCGCCATGAGATAGAGTCCAGTATCATATTTATCACGCACGATCTGGGCGTAATAGCTGAGATAGCAGATGATGTGATCGTGATGTACAAGGGCAAGATCGTAGAGCAGGGCACTGTGGTGGATATTTTCAGTGATCCTAAGCACCCGTATACACGGAGCCTGCTGGCCTGTCGCCCGCCGCTGCAAACCCGCCTGCGCAAACTGCCTACGGTGGTAGACTTCATGCGCGAGGAGAATGGGCAGATCATAGAGCTGCCTACTACTGTGAAGGAGGCCATAGCTGCCAACGTGATCACTCAGGCGGAGACCGACCGCCGCCGCGAGGACCTGCTCAGCCGCAAGCCGATCCTGGAGATCAAAGGGCTGCAGACATGGTTCCCGACCAAGCATGATTTCTTTGGCCGTGTGACCGGCTATGTGAAGGCGGTGGATGATGTGAGCTTCAATGTGCATGAGGGGGAGACCGTAGGGCTGGTAGGAGAGTCAGGCTGTGGCAAGACGACACTGGGCCGTACGATCCTGCGACTGGCTCCTGCTACAGGTGGTCAGGTGCTCTTCGAAGGGCGCAATATCCTCGACCTGCCCAATAATGAGCTGAAAGACCTGCGCAGGCACATGCAGATCATCTTTCAGGATCCGTACTCGTCGCTCAACCCGCGTATGAGCATCGGCGCTGCGATACAGGAGCCTATGAGCGTACATGGTATCCATGCCAATGAGGCGCAGCGCAAAGAGAAAGTAATGGAGTTGCTGGCCAAGGTAAACATGAAGCCGGAGCACTACTATAGGTACCCGCATGAGTTCTCGGGCGGTCAGCGTCAGCGTATCTGTATAGCGAGGGCACTCGCGCTGAACCCTAAGTTTATCATCTGTGATGAGTCCGTATCCGCACTGGATGTATCTGTACAAGCGCAGGTGCTCAACCTGCTCATACAGCTCCGCGAGGAATTTAAGTTTACCTATATCTTCATCTCCCATGACCTGTCTGTGGTCAAGTTTATGAGTGACCGCATGGTGGTGATGAATAAGGGTAAGATAGAAGAGATGGGACCATCTGACGAGATATACAACAACCCTCAGAAAGAATACACCCGCAAGCTGATCAACGCTATCCCTAAGGGCGAGCTGGAGGATATCAAGAAGCGGATGAGTGTGGGTGCGCTCTAATATCACCAGCCTAATCACCTGTACCGGATGGTAAGATTCAGTCTGCGCGGCCAGAGCAAAGCGATACGCGACCAGAAAAAGGTGCTGCGGAAATTGCTGACGACAGCCTTTGCTACGGAGTTTGGAGTGCAGCACGGCTTCTTTGATATACTAAACCATCAGGACATGATGGAGGAGTTTCGCCGAAGGGTGCCGGTACATACTTATAGCGATATGGCGGTGTGGTGGGACCGGGCTCGAAAGGGCGAGCGCGACATCACCTGGAAGGGTACCATCAAGTACTTTGCGCTTAGCTCAGGCACCTCTGAAGGTGCCAGCAAATATGTACCGGTCTCCAAGCACATGATCCGCGCCATACAGCGCTCCAGCCTGAAACAATACGCCTCTATACTGAAAGATAAAGAGGTGCCAGTGTCGGTCTTCAGCCATAGCTCTGTGATGATGGGCAGCAGTACCAACCTGCGCTATGTAGGCTCCCATCAGGAGGGCGACCTGAGCGGTATCGTGACCACGCGTATACCGCTGTGGTTTGAGGCCTTTGCAAAGCCGGGTGTGCAGACGCGAAAAATGGCCTGGCAGGATAAGATACATGCGATAGCAGATCAGGCACGGGACTGGGATGTATCTATGATAGGCGGCGTACCAGCCTGGATCATCATGCTCTTTGAGGAGATGTGTGAGAAGTATAACGTCAAATCCGTACATGAAATATGGCCACACCTGAAGGTTTACTTTCATGGAGGCGTGGCTATCACTCCTTACCTCACTGCGCTGCGGTCTTTCTTCACAGAGGAGGTCTTTCTCTTTGAGACGTATCTGGCCTCTGAGGGCTTCTTTGCCTACCAGAGCAGGCTCCATGCGGAGGGTATGAAGCTCATCGCTAACAACGGGGTCTACTTTGAGTTCATCCCATTCACAGAGGAGTACTTTGATGAGGAGGGCAACCTGCGTGACCGCTTCCCCAGGACGCACCATGTGGAGGAGATCGTAGAAGGACAGGAGTATGCCATGATCATCTCTACCTGCTCGGGCGCATGGAGGTACCTGATAGGAGATACCATCCGCTTTGAGTCTCTGAAGCATATGGAGATATCTATCACCGGTCGCACCAAGCACTACCTGAGCCTCTGCCAGGAGCACCTCTCCGTAGAGAATATGAACGACGCACTGGCTGCCACAGCTGCTGCCTTTGGTATGCACTGCCAGGAGTACTGCGTGGCAGGCATCAGGCTGGAGGCAGGTTTTGGGCATGAGTGGTATGTGAGTATCGACAGAGAGGTGGACCGTGAGGCCTTCACCCGGATGCTGGATGACAAACTCAAGGAACTGAATGATGACTATGCCACAGAGCGGGATTTTGCGCTCAGAGAGGTGACGGTACGGTTTCTGCCCAATGACGCTTTCACTCAGTTTCTGGCAGAGCTGGGCAAACAAGGTGCCCAGGTCAAGTTTCCCCGTGTGATGAAAGGGGCGCAATATGAGCGTTGGCTGAAATTTCTGAGTGACAAAACTTTTTAACCTCTATTTGTTTGATTATTAGTATCAGAAGCTTAACTTAGTCTTTACCTGAGAGGCGTACATTTGTCCATGCAAAACCCGAGACATGCGTACCATCTACCCAAAACTCATTACCACTCTCTTCTTTATCCTGCTGGTAGCCCTCATAGCACGGTATACGGGCGCTCCGGCAGGCAACCATCAACAGGCCCCTGCTACACAGCAGCTAGGCTACAATCCGCCGAAGTAGCAGGTCATAAAAAAGCCGTACAGTCTAAACCTTGTGCGCGGGTCTTTCGTATATGGTTTTACCCCAACATGCAAAAGACTCTATCCCTTTTCAATCAGTTCTGGACCTGCCTCACCTCAGTAGGCGCTTCAGAAAACCTCGAGGCCAACGAGCGCAAGTACGTCCGCTTCACCAACGTGATAGCCACGCTCACTACGCTGGCTGTATTCGTATATATACCCGTGAGTATATGGCGACAGCAGTACCTGCTGGCAGCGCTGCAGACCATAGACATGCTCTTTGTGCTCAGCGTGATATGGCTGAACTGGCTGGGCTATACCAATGCCTCTCGCTATACGTACCTGCTAGTGGTCAATGGCTTTGTGTATATCAACTCGTGCTTCATAGGCTATGAGAGCCACGTGCATGACTTCTTCTACATCTCATATATCGTACCCTTCCTGCTTTTCAGCGTGCGCGACTACCGGAATATCGTATTTGGTGTGCTGGCTGCGGTCGGCGCTTTTTATATCTACAATCATACATACCAGTATTTCACCGTGTACAATCTGGACCCTGCTATGCAGCAGTCTATCTATAATGTAAACCTGTGGATGAAGTTTGCGCTCTTTGGCCTGGCCATATACATACTCTCATACTATAATTTCACCACTGAGACCGAACTGGCCGATAGCAATGAGAAGCTCAGGCAGCAAACGGCAGAACTCCAGCGATCCAATAAAGACCTGGAGGAGTTTGGCTCGATCATCTCGCACGATCTCCGTGCTCCGGTGCGGAGCATCAGCAGCTTTATGACCCTGCTACGGCGTAGGTATGAGGTCGACCTGGATAGCCAGGCGCTGGAGTTCATAGATCTGGCGCAGAGCAGTGCTGAGCGCATGTCACGGCAGATAGAGGATATGCTCTCCTACAGCAAGGTAGCCCGCAACCTGCCACCTGCCGGCACGGTAGATACCAATGCCATAGTCCGCATCATACAGATGGAGCTGGGAGAGAAGTTTAAAGAGCGCAACGCACAGGTGCTGTTACGAGAGGAACTGCCACGGCTGCGCGAGGTACACCAGACACTGATACACCATATCTTCCAGAACCTGATATCAAACGGTATCAAATTCAACACGGCTGCGGATCCGCAGGTAGAGATCAGCCATGCTACAGAGGGAGACAGGTATGTCTTCCGGATACGTGATAATGGCATAGGCATAGACACCCAGTACAGCGGTAAGGTCTTCCAGATGTTCAAACGGCTGCATTCAGAGGAGCAGTTTGAGGGGACAGGCATCGGTCTGGCCATCTGCAAGAAGATAGTGAACCACTATGGCGGCGATATCTGGTTTGAGAGTCAGCCCGGTGCTGGTACTTCGTTCTTCTTCTCCCTGCCGCACAGGCCTGCTCAGGCCGCGGTGTATCGTATAGCCCGCCCTGCCGGTGCCGGTATGCCACTGGCCGCCCGTGCGCACGCCCAGTCTCAGCTGTAGGTATGTAATTTCCGGTCCTCACGATATCGGTTCTAAACGCTCCTCCGCCGATGGACCAATCCCCGAAGAAGGGGGGGGCTTCAATGCAGATGGGTTAAATTGCCGCGGGTCAGAATTGTTTTTTAACCGACGGAGTAGTTTTAAGGTGTTGACTATTAAATAATTAATTAAAATATATAAATTGTCTTATTATAACAACAACTGGTTGTGCGGCGTTGTTGAAATGTGATGACTGCAGGCCGGCAGGTGTAGGTGGGTTAGGTTACTTTTGGACGCAGTATATAGCAGGTGTTTTATGAAGAAGATAGTATTGACGATATGGATGGGATGTGCGGTGCTGGCGATGTCTGCACAGGGTACGACACACAAGATAGCAAAGGGTGAGACCCTCTATGCCATAGCCAAGAAGTACCACGTGACTGTAGCAGCCCTCGAGAAGGCAAACGGCCTGACCGCAGAGAGCAAGCTGAAGCTGGGCCAGGTGCTGACCATACCCGGTGGCGGTGCTGCTGCGCCCAAGGCTGCGACAGACAGCAAGACCACAGAGAAACCCAAAGTAACTACTGCGAGTAAAGCTCCAGCTGCTACCGCCAGGCCTGAGGCAGAAAAGCCCAAAGGCAATGCGCCGGCTACTGAGCCTGCTCAGGCAGGTGTGCATGTGGTAAAGAAGGGCGAGTCTCTCTACTCCCTGGCCCGTGTCTACGGCGTGACGGTCAAAAACCTGCGCGAGGCCAACGGCCTGACCGATGATGCAGGCGTGAAGATAGGCCAGCGCCTGACCATACCATCTAAGAATCCTGACGCCGCCTACCAGCCGGCAAACCACAAGCCTGCGGCCACCGAAGCCGCCAAGGCACCTGCTCCGACCGGCCATGAGTACCTCTCGAGCCATGATATGCCGGTGCGTGAGAAGCCTAAAGCCCCGGAGAAGAAAGAAGAAGAGATAAAAATAGTGGAGTCATCTACGCCCGTAAAGGTGACGGATGATAAGCCGACCACACCTCCTGTATCTGACCAGCCCAAGGAGGTGGTGAAGAAAGAAGTGGTCAGGGAAGAGAAGATGACACCTGCCAAACCGGCTGAGACCGTGCTGAATAGTGACGTAGCCCCGGCTGACTATGCTACCGTCTATGACGGCTATGCTGCCAAGGGTCGTCGTAAAGTAGTGTACAGGGGTATAGGAGGATTTCTGAAGAGTGAGAATCCCGGCAATCAATATCTGGCGCTGTACAACTATGCGGAGATGGGCTCTATACTCAAGGTGACCAATCTGATGAGCAAACAAGCTATCTATGTGAAAGTGATAGGCAAGGTGCCGCAGGCGGATGTGCAGGGCGACATCATACTCAAACTGAGCAGCGAGGCTGCCGGCCAGCTCAAGGTAAGCGAGGACAAGTTTCTCGTAGAGGTATCGAGCTATATTCTGCCCTGATAGCGTAACCAATCTGACTGAATATCGTATGTAGCGGCAGGAGACGGTGTGTCCGTATCCTTTACAAAACTCGATAGTCATGAAGATCGCTACCCTCTTTGTTTTTTTGGGCCTATCGGCTGCAGCCATCTGCGCAGCACCTGGTGCTAAATATGCCTGGCATACCGTGGAGAAAGGAGAGACCATGTACTCCATATCCCGTATGTATGGTATCAAACCTGCAGAGCTGGCGTCCTACAATGATGCCGTAGGTGCCAGTATGTCCATCAAAGTAGGACAGAAATTGCGTGTGCCCGCCTCTGTAGAGGAGAAGGCAGAAGCCCCTGCGCCGGTCCAGGTCAAAGTCGCGGCCAAACACGAAGCCGCTGCACCTATAGCCGTATCTGCGCCATCAGCTACCGGCGAGATAGTACACACCGTCAAAAAAGGAGAGACCTTCTATAGTATCGCACGGCTCTACAGTGTAGACCGTAACGATCTGCAATCATGGAATGAACTGGCCGATCTCAACCTGAAGTTGGGTCAAAAACTGGTGATACATCCGAGCGAACATGAAGCCCTGGCTAAAAGACCGGAGCCAGCGAGGGAGACTGTAGCTGCTGTCAGTGAACCAGCGCGTGATGATGAGGCAAAACAAAAGACTCCATACCTCAATATCATACCTACCGTAAAGGAGCCCAATGTCAGTACCAACTCCGGCGATGCCACGGCCTCGTCTATGTCTGTAGGCCTGGCGGGAAGCAAGACCGTAAAATCATGGAAGACCGAGAGTGCTACAGACCGTATGGAAAATGCCCGTGCCAGCGCACGGCCTGCGTATGATGCTGCCAGTGAGTATGAGTCTGTATACTATCAGAGCGTCTACTCGGGCCTGGCGAAAAAGGCGGAAAAGGGGGTAGCCAAGCTGACACAGGATAATAACCAGGCCTTCATAGCATACTATAACAATGCTACCGTAGGAACGATACTGAAGCTGACCAATGCTAACAACGGCAAGAGCACCTATGCCGTGGTAGTGGGCAGAGTGCCGGAGGTGGATACCGGCGCCTATATGGTGAAGCTGAGCGACCGCGTGGCACGCTCTCTGAGCCTGAAAGACTACAATAGCGTAGAGCTGGTCTGCTATACCGGCAACTAGAGCTACCCTTCGGTTACTAATATTGACAGCCCTCCACTTTTGTGCAGGGCTGTTTTGTTTTTGATGGGTGAGGAGCAGGTCAGACCACGTAGTCGGTCATAGATATTTTATATCACTGGCTTATACATTTTAGGGCTATATTTGCCCGGCTCTGCCAGATAGTGCAGAGGGTCTATATATGAGTTTTTTTGAAGATCGTTTTGGTGCCCATGGCTTCGTAGGTGAGCACCTCTGGCTGGGCCATCTGGGCCACTTCTTTCTGGTGGTCAGTTTCATCGCCTCTTTACTGGCCTTTGTGGCATATACGGCGGCTGAGTTCAGTAAGCCTCATGCGGAGAAGGCCTCCTGGCGCTCCATAGGCCGCTGGGCTTTCTCCATACATGGTGTCTCTGTGCTAGGCGTGTTTGTGATGCTCTTCCTGATGATACTCAATCACTGGTTTGAGTACCACTATGCCTGGAGGCACTCGTCTACAGAACTGCCTATGAAGTACATCATCTCGAGCTTCTGGGAGGGGCAGGAGGGTAGCTTCCTGCTGTGGCAGTTCTGGATCGTGATACTGGGCTGGGTGGGAATGCGTACCTGGCGTGAGTGGGAGAGCCCCGTCATGGCGGTCACGGCTATCACGCAGACCTTTCTCGGATCTATGGTGCTCGGCATCACGATACTGGGCTACAAGATCGGCAGCAATCCCTTCATGCTGCTGCGCAATGAAATGGCGCAGGCACCTATCTTCCAGCGGCCGGAGTACCTCACCTTTATCAAAGACGGTAATGGCCTGAACCCGCTGCTGCAAAACTACTGGATGACCATACACCCTCCGGTACTATTCTGTGGGTTTGCGTCAGCATTGTTCCCATTTGCATTTGTCGTGGCTGCACTCGTCCGCAAGGACTATACAGGCTGGATCAAGCCTGCACTGCCGTGGGCACTTTTTAATATAGCTATACTTGGCACAGGTATCCTGATGGGTGGTGCATGGGCCTACGAGTCACTAAGCTTTGGTGGTTTCTGGGCCTGGGATCCGGTGGAGAATATGTCCTTTGTGCCGTGGCTGCTGATAGTAGCGGGCGTGCACATGCACCTGGTCTATAAGTATACGAAGCACAGCCTCTTCTCCGCATTCCTGTTTTATATATTAGGCTTCGTAGCAGTATTGTACTCTACCTTCCTCACGCGTAGCGGCGTGCTGGGAGATACCTCTGTGCATGCTTTCACAGATCTGGGCATGACCGGGCAGCTACTCATCTACCTGTTTGTTTTCCTCATACCGTCACTCATCTTACTTTTCATTCGGGTGGGCTCTATGCCTTCTCAGGAGAAAGAGGAAGAGCTGCTGTCGAGGGAGTTCTGGATGTTTATCGGTTCGCTGGTGCTGATATTCTCTGCTATGCAGCAGACATTCACCACCTCTATCCCTGTGTGGAACCTGCTGCTGACGAACCTGTTTCATGCTGCTGACAAGAGCAAGATCGCACCTCCTGCTGACGCCGTAGCCCACTACAATAGCATCCAGATCTGGCTGGCGATACTGGTGGCGATAGGCACAGCGCTGATACAGTACCTGGCCTACAAATCGGCTAAAGCGCCATCTGTGATCCGCTGGGCATGGTATATGCTCGCGGCCTCGCTGGTAGTGACCATCGGCATCTGCTACGGTATGAGTGTTGACTTCATCATAGAGATGTCTATACGTGAGCATTCATTTAAATTCATCTCTCCGTATTTCCTCATGCTGTGGACAGCTATGTATGCGGTACTGGCCAATGCGGCCTATGCACTGGTGGTGCTAAAGAAAAATGCAAAGCTATGGGGTGGTGCTGTGACACACTTTGGATTTGGAGTCTTTCTGGTGGGTGTGCTGATCTCGCAATACAAGAAGGAAGTGATCTCTCTCAATACCGCGGGAGTGAACTTTGGCAAGGAGTTTAAAGCGCAGGAGACGGCAGAGAATATGCTGCTGCTGCGTGACTCGGTCTATAAAATGGGTGGCTATGAGATCAGCTATCGCGGCCTGAAGGTAGAGAAACCAAACAACCTCTACGAGGTGGATTATGTCAGGAGAGGTAAGGATGGCACTGTAGATGAGCAGTTCTCACTCTTCCCAAATGCGCAGATCAATCCAAAGATGGGCATGGTGGCAAATCCCGATACCAAGCACTACCTGACCAAGGATGTCTTTACACACGTATCGTCTGTGCCTGATAACTCTAAGCTCAAAGAGAAGAGTAATAATTTTGAACTGGCCGTAGGTGATACGTTCTTTACCAAGAAAAACTTTGTAGTATTTAAAGCGCTGGATAATAAGCCGCCGCTACCCGCAGGAGTGGACAAGGATAACAAGCTGGTGGTGGGTGCCAAACTGGAGATCAAATCTCTGGATGGCAATGTGATGGAGGCAGAGCCGGTCTATATCATCAATATGGCTGACAATACGACCGCCTCAGAGCCATTTGAGAATGAACAGATGGGCCTGAATATCTCTATAGGAAGGATCAATCCGGATACCAAGAAGTTCACCTTTGTGGTGAATGAAAAGGAATTGGCCAGTGACTTCATTATCATGAAAGCTATCATCTTCCCCGGTATCAAACTGGTGTGGATAGGTGGTATCATCACCTTCTTCGGTGTGCTGCTCAGTATGTACCGCCGCATGGGCGAAAACAAAGCTAAGGCATAACCTATGGCAGCTATCACGCTGATAGGATCAGGCAATGCCGCTACAGCGCTGGGGCGGGCACTACGCCACGCAGGTCACCGGATCGTGCAGGTGTGGAGCCGTACGGAGGAGAATGCGATTGTACTGGCCCGCGAGCTGAATGCTATGCCTACTGCCGATCTGCAAAGCATAAACAGCGATGCAGAAGTCTATATCCTGTCGGTAAAAGATGACGCGATAGAGGAGATAGCAAAAGCGCTGCCCCTGAGCGGCAAGATACTGGCGCATACTTCCGGCATCAAATCCAAAGACCTTCTACATTCTTCCGCTCACTATGGTATCTTCTATCCCTTTGTGTCTATGACCAAAGATAGCGAGACCGACTTTCGTGAGGTGCTGATGATGGTAGAGGGCAATGATGAGGCTACACTGCAGGCATTGACACGACTGGCGCAAACACTCTCCGGCAAAGTGAAGCAGGTGGAAGAACGCGACCGCCAGTCACTACATCTGGCCGCCGTATTTGCCAATAACTTTACTAACTATCTCTATACAGTGTCCGAGCAGCTACTCCAGGAGAGCGGCCTCTCATTTGACGAACTGCGCCCGCTCGTAGCAGCACATGTACGGCGCGTGATGGAGCAGTCTCCCTTTCAGCTGCAGACCGGGCCCGCTATCAGGCGTGATCATTCCACTATGGATGTGCATCTCGATCTTTTGAGCAGGCATCAAAACCTGAAAGAAGTATATTCGCTACTCACATCCTCTATACAGGATCTCTACCCGACCAAATGATCAAACAGATATACGCTATAATGAGATTGACACGGTGGGTCAATCTGGTGATCATCGCGCTGAGCATGGTCCTATTTCAATACTGTGTGATACGCACCTATCTCTATGCAGCAGATGTGCCGCTGACCATGACCGCACCTTACTTTGCACTGCTGGTGCTGGCGGTAGTACTGATCGCTGCCGGTGGTAATGTGGTAAATGACTACCTGGACTATGAGCAGGATACGGAGCACCGTCCTGACAGGGTGATCATAGGTAAGGCTATATCGCTGGATACAGCCTTCAACCTGCAACTGGGTCTCAATGTGGGGGGCATCCTTATTGGTTTCTTTCTGGCCTGGCATTTTGATCATTTGAGGTTGGGTTACATCTTTATCACTGCGGTGGCCATGCTGTGGCTGTATTCGCAGACATTGAAGAAGTACTTTCTGATAGGTAATGTGCTGATCGCTGCGCTGTCGGCTATCGTATTTGTGATGCCGGTACTCTTTGAACCCCGCTTGTCTGATTATTTTCAGACGGACTATCAGGAGATGGCAGCACACAGCATTCATGTACAGCTAAAGTTATATTGCTTTTTTGCCTTTATGGTATCGCTGATGCGGGAGATCGTAAAGGACGCCGAAGACCGTGGGGCAGACATGGCATATAACATGAAAACACTGCCGGCTGTGCTGCCGCTCTGGGCTGTGAATACAGTAGTAGTACTGCTCATGCTCATGACGGGAGGGGTCATAGCATATGTGGAGGTGTTCTTCTGGCAGCATGGTTTGAAGAAGCATTTCTGGTTCTCCATCTTCTTTTTGCAATTTCCACTGGTGACTAATATGTTCACCGTGATACCGGCGAAGAACAGTAAGGACTATCATAATATCAGTGTACTACTGAAACTACTGATGTTTTTTGGGCTGCTCTCTATGCCGGTTTATTATTTATTTATCACGGTGTGGAAGTGAGCGAGTATTAAGTAGTTAGTATTAAGAAGGATACTAAAGCCAGAATACAAGTTTAACAGCAGAGGAACGGAGGCGGAGAGGAAATGCGAATAGAATGGCTTGTATCTGTCTGCCGCTATTCAGCATTTTGTATTCTCTGCGTCTCTCCGCCGCTGCAGTAAAATGAAATCAAAAAAATGACAAAGAAGAAGATCATACTGGCCTCTAAATCTCCTAGAAGGAGTGAACTGATGAAGATGGCAGGCTTTACATTTGAAGTGCGCTCTAAAGATGTGCCTGAGATACACCCGGCCAATACGCCTCCTGAAGAAATACCCTCTTATCTGGCGAAATTGAAGGGTTCTGCGCTCGTAGCGGAGCTGGCGGATGGTGAAGTACTGGTAGGTGCTGATACGATCGTGATACTAGATGGTAAAGTGTATGAGAAGCCTGTGGACCGTGAGGATGCTATCCGCATGATCTCTGAGCTGTGTGGTCATACGCACAAGGTGGTGACTGGTGTCTATATCGCGGACAAGACAAAAGAAGTGATATTCTCAGAGACGACTTATGTGACGTTTAATACGCTGACGCAGGATGAGATTGCCTACTATGTAGACAACTATAAGCCTTACGACAAAGCCGGTGCCTACGCCTGCCAGGATTGGATCGGTGCGGTAGCGATACGGAAATTTGATGGCGACTTCTATAGCGTGATGGGTTTGCCTATCAATAGGGTGTATGAGGAGCTGAAGGGGTTTTGAGTACAATGTCTCTGTCTTTCCCTTTTCACAAACAAGTTCTCTGCCTTTCTTTTGGCTTGATCGGTAACTATATACGTGTTAGACCACGTTTAGTATTGAATTTTGCCAACCTCCCTCAATCTAAGTTCTTCGTGTGTTGTTATATCCAAAAGGGTAACCTCGCATTTCCGATCATTATCAAAAGATATACCGATATACTTTGGAGTATACTTATGACCATCCAAACCGAACAAGATTTTGCCGTCTTCTTCAAACACATAAGCCTCTATAAGTCCTTTGCCTTTTTGTTTATTACTGTCACCAATAAGAACGCTCAAGTCGCCTTGTGTAACCCAAGAGAGATGGAAATAATAAACGGTAGAACTTAGCGGTACTTTCTTGAACTCCTTTCCTCCCAGCACCTCCAATAAGATTGTTTTAGTATCCATAGTTATTTTTTTGCTTTTTTATTTGGCATAGCCCTATCCTTAGGCTTTGGATTGCCCGATACAGAGGCTTTAATAACGTCCTCCCATGTGCCTGTAATAGCTGGTTTATCCTTCTTAGGTTTAGTTTGCTTTGCCATTCTGTAAAGTTATAGAAAATCCTTTACGTCCATTGCTAGCACTTTAGCTATCCGGTATAGAGTTATAATATTAGCTGCTGTTCGACCCGTTTCTAGGAATGATAGACTAGAATAGTGTAACTCACATAAGGGAGCTAGAGAGGTCAGAGAATAGCCTCGTGCTTTCCGTGCCTCCCTGACCTTTGCGCCTATCGCTTTGATATATTCCTTTTCGCTCATTCTGCTGCTATTAGTGTGCTGTATTTTAGCCTGCCTTCACAGTTAGCCAGTGCATCTGCAAATTTTTCATCCTGTGTCAAATCCTTACGGTTATACCTGTACGCAGATTCATTGCAATACCTTTTAAGGTGCTGCGGACTAACTGAATGATGTATTCCGTTTATCTGTTTTTTAAGAATATTCCAAAAGCCCTCTATAGTATTTGTATGCACAGTGCCTCGCACGTACTCTTTAGCCCTGTGGTTAACTGTTTCGTGGTTATAATACTGCTTTACGCGGTTATAGGCGTGGCTCTCGTCTGTTACCATATTTGCGCCCAATTCAACGTTGTCAAGTATAAACTGAGTGGCATTTTTTATATCAGTCTTAGGTATAATAGCCGTCTTTACTTTGCCTCCACGCTGCACAGCACCTACTACCATAGTCTTAGAATCTGCACCCTTTTTTAAGTGCTGGTGCCTATTCTTATCGGATCCACCGACATAAGTTTCGTCAACTTCTACTGTTCCTGTGAGCAATTCAGGTGCCTTTTCTGTCAGCATTTCACGGATACGGTGATTGAGAAACCAAGCGGTCTTTTGGGTCACGTCCAGCATAGTAGCTAATTGCAGTGAGCTAATACCTTTAGAGTGAGTAGTAAGGATGTATGTAGCGAGATACCATTTAGTCAAAGGAACTTTGCTATTCTCATAGATTGTACCCACGGTCACGCTGAATTTCTTACGGCAGTCACGGCACTTGAATATTCTACCATTAGGGAAACGATGTACGTTGGTAACGCCACAGAACGGGCAAGCGGGTGTACCGTTCCACCTAGATTGCTCTAAATGTTCCCTGCACTTTTCGTCTGTATCGAAAGCCTTTTGAAACTGTAGTATGGATTTGAATGTTTTCATGCTGTTGATAGTTTTAAACTATGGACTATTTAGACAAAAAATATATGGCTACCTGTTTGGCAGCTTAGGATATTTAGCTGTGTCAATGAATTGTACACCGTCTATCACAACTGCTGACATCTTCATGTCTTTAACCAGTTTGTAGATGTAGGATGTAGTTACACCGTTCGCCACTGAGTAGTTTTTTATTGTTTGTAAATTATTTACCTCGACTTTCATAGAACAAAGATAAGTACATAATTGATAGTTGCAAACTTCCAACTTGATTTTTTTGTTAAATGCTATTACTTTTGTAAAAAAAGAGAGGCCCCGACGTCTAATATTTGGCTTATGAGACCAGTATCAGTATTCGGAACCTGTAATGTCAGCTGACATCATATAATTGATGCCCACCTCTCCCCCGCTGGAACGGGATTTGTTAAAAATGCAGGCACATCTTTGCAGATATGCCTGCGGTAGTTGTAAAGTCATACATTTGGCTTGTCAACCCAAATGCGAAGCATTTTGAAATAGGCGCCCTGCTCGGCGCCTATTTCTTTTTCTTAACTATGAAATGGAAGAACTTACCGTTCTTAGGATATATCCTTACACCGTTGCGAACGATGTAGCGGCAGAATATCTCCTGTCCATCTTCTTTGTTGTCAGTCTTGCTCATACTTGGTACGATCCGATTTAAACGTGATGTAATCAGGACAACTTTACCGTGGGTCTGCCCATTTAACCCAGTCTCGCTTTTTGTGTTTCGCATGATTGCTATTGTTTAATATTTAATAATTACTACCTTTGTAATGACAAAAAGGGGTCAGCTCGATATATCGAGAAATTTTTTGTTCGACCAATAAACTTCGGCTTTACAGCCGCTAACCCTTTAACATAAACAGCCACCCTCCAACAGGTGGCTGTTCTGTTTTAGTCCTTTAACCAGTATATATATTCATCTGAACCTTCTATTTTTTGTCTATCTAATTTTTTGTGCAGATACAGGCTTGAACACGTACCGGATATTCTATTTTTAATATCCATGATCTGTTTCTGCTTTATTATTTTATGTTCATCAGCTATTGCCTGGCCAATCTCAGCACTGGTTGCTCTACCTGCGTCGAATAGGTATTTCCTTATTAGCTTGGTCCAACTTAGCTCAAGTTGAGGTGCATCTACCTCGGTTATAGCCCGAGCTACAGGAGCGGATGGTAGCTCAACTCTCTTTATCGTTATTTTAGCCAGCATAGACTTATTTGTCTCTATTGAGGCGTCAATCTCCTTGATTGTCCTAAGTAACTCCTCCTTCTTAATCTCCTGCTTGGAGATTCTATCTTGGATAGCCTCTCTTACTTCTCGCGCTTCCGCTGGTGTTAATGAGTCTATGTTCATTGTTGTTTGTTTAACCACTACAAAAGTACCGATTTTTCCCGCATACCCCGTAAAGCTAACCAGTTTGGTGGTACGGGGATACGGGGATAAGTTCAAATTGTGCAAAAGTTCTACCGTGGAACACAGTGGAGGCGTGGCTTTGAGCGCTTTACATGATTGTGGATAAGTATTTATGCACATGGGGCTTATTTCACAAATAAATCCTTTTAAGGCGAATGTTTCGCTTCCCGAAACTAAATCCCAAATGAGATTCAGTTGTATTTACAAAATTAACTAATGCAACCTTTATTGTTACTATAGCTGCACACCTTAAAATGTTCACAATCAAAAATAGAAAGCCCCTCACTGATAGAGGGGCATATCCTGACAAGTTCTTACAAATACCGTCAAATACGAACAAATAAGTCATTTACCGTGGTCTAACTCGTATATAGTTACCGCTTGATCCAAAAGAAACAAAAGATCAAGGCCTTGCGCACTTTGCCTAAAACAACTGCACCCACCCGCTGCCGGTCAAACTCGCTGTCTACTAATGGAATTTATGCTGGTAGTAATTTCATAGCGCTTAACATCTTCTGCAAGATGGCTCAAACAGTGACCGCCAACCTTGCTATGCGATGCAGTTGTTTCTTCACGACAAACTGCGCAAGGCCGAATGAAAAATACAAATACGAACTTCGATAGATAGGGTACAAAACAAAAGGCCTGTCTTTATCAGACAGGCCTTTTATGTTATATGCGATCTTGCTTAGAGCTTCTCGATCACGATGGCAGATGCGCCACCGCCGCCGTTGCAGATACCTGCTGCGCCTACCTTGCCTCCTTTGTGCTTCAGCACGGAAAGAAGGGTGCAGATGATACGCGCGCCGCTCATGCCTACCGGGTGGCCGAGGGCTACAGCACCGCCGAATACGTTTGTCTTGGCATGGTCTATGCCGAGGAGCTTGATATTGGCCAGGGCTACGTTTGAGAAAGCTTCGTTGATCTCAAAGAAGTCAACGTCCTTCACTTCCTTACCGGCCTTCTTCAGCGCCTTAGGGATAGCGATAGATGGAGAAGTGGTGAACTCATCCGGTGTCTGCTCTGCATCAGCATAGCCGGTGATCTTTGCGATAGGAGTGAGGCCGAGTTCTTTTACTTTGGCACCGCTCATGAGTACCAGTGCGGCAGCACCGTCATTGATCTTAGAGGCGTTCACCGCGGTCACAGTACCATCTTTGCCAAAGGCAGGTTTGAGCGAAGCGACCTTCTCAGGCTTCAGCTTCTTGTATTCTTCATCTTCCTTTACAAAGGTCGATTCCTTACCCTTGATCTCTACGTCAAACAGCTCGTCGCTAAACCAGCCATTTTTGTAGGCTTCTGCTGCACGGCGGTATGACTCCAGTGCATAGGCATCCTGATCTTCACGGCTGAAGTGATACTTGGCAGCGCAGCGGTCACCGCTGCTGCCCATCATCTGGCCGCTATATGGATCCTGAAGCGCATCGCGCACGATAGCATCCTGTATAGTGCCATTGCCATAGCGGTAGCCATTGCGGGCATTGTCCAGCATATATGGTGCATTGGTCATGCTCTCCATACCGCCGGCTACTACTATGTCCTTATCGCCCAGCATGATAGACTGTGCGCCAAAGATCACGGCCTTCATACCTGAGGCGCATACTTTATTGACAGTAGTACAGGTGGCACCCACGTGTACGCCTGCTGCGAGGGCTGCCTGGCGGGCAGGAGCCTGGCCGGTATTGGCCTGTATCACATTGCCCATGATGACCTCATCTACCTGGTCTCCGGTGATGCCGGCACGCTTGATGGCCTCCTTGATAGCCTGTGCGCCGAGATTGACCGCTGAGAGGGGAGAGAGTACGCCGCTCATACTGCCTACCGGCGTGCGGGCTATAGATACGATATATACTTCGTTGTTCATGATATGTTTTGGTTTAGAAAATTGCGGGAGCAAATGTAAGAAAATAGACGATAGACATGAGACAATAGACTTTAGACAAATACAGGAGTGAAGTACACTCCGTTATCACGGCGTTCGACGTATGACTTATATTATCCTTTCATGAAAAATGCCTTTAAAAACCGGATTTTGGCCGGGAAAGGGGCTTAAATCTCGGTTTTGTGGTCAAAAATCCTACCTTTGCCCACCTCATATCAAACTACAACTCAGATGACCAAAGAAGAAATAGTAAAGCTGCTTGGCGAGGAAAAAGCCGAGTACCTGCTGGCCCATGAATCCAAGACATTTGCAAAGGACTCTCTATACCTCCCACGGAGGGATTTCGTAGAGCGCTACTGGAAGGACAGCAACCGCAATATACAGACCCTGCGCAGCCTGCAGACCATAGCCGGTACGGGCCGCCTCAAAAATAGTGGCTACGTGTCTATCCTGCCTGTAGACCAGGGCATAGAGCACTCTGCCGGCGCTTCTTTTGCCGCAAATCCTGCCTGCTTTGATCCTGAGAATATCGTGAAGCTGGCGATAGAAGGCGGCTGCAACGCAGTAGCCTCTACCTACGGTGTGCTGGCCTCAGTAGCACGCAAGTATGCACATAGGATCCCGTTCATAGTCAAGATCAACCACAATGAATTTCTCAGCTATCCCAATAGCTACGACCAGATCATGTTTGGTACGATCAAAGATGCATGGAATATGGGCGCTGTGGCAGTGGGTGCTACCATCTACTTCGGCTCAGCTGAGAGCAAGAGGCAGATAGTAGAAGTAGCCAAGGCCTTCGAATATGCGCATGAGCTGGGTATGGCTACTGTGCTGTGGTGCTACCTAAGGAATGAGAACTTCAAGAAAGATGGCGTAGACTACCATGTAGCTGCTGACCTCACAGGCCAGGCCAACCATATAGGCGTGACCATCCAGGCCGACATCATCAAGCAGAAACTCCCAGAGAATAACGGTGGCTACAATGCGCTGAAGTTTGGCAAGACAGACAAGCGCGTGTATAGCAACCTGACCACCGACCACCCTATAGACCTGACCCGCTACCAGCTGGCCAACTGCTATATGGGCCGCGTAGGCCTGATCAACTCAGGTGGTGCCTCGTCTGGCGACTCTGACCTGGCTGAAGCAGTATCTACGGCGATCATCAATAAGCGTGCTGGTGGCATGGGCCTGATCTCTGGCCGCAAGGCATTCCAGCGTCCGCTGAAGGAAGGCGTAGCCCTGCTCAACGCGATACAGGATGTGTACCTGAGCAAAGATGTGACCATCGCGTAATCTTTCGTATCTTTAAAAATCTATGGCTGTCCATATCCGTCGATAAGGGTAGCCTGATGACGGAGGAAGTGGTTTTAGTCACTAAATCAGACAATCTGTGATTGTATTTCTTCACTGTATAAATGTGCCGGTGGTGCCACTGATAGGCAAGACCGGTGAGTATCCTATATGAGTCAGGAAAGAGTGCCGTGGTGGAAGCGCTTGCGCAAAGGCGTAGAGACAAACACCGAGCAGAAGCTGGAGACACCGGATGGTGTCTGGCATAAGTGCAACGGCTGCAAAAAAGTATATCTCACTACACAACTGGAGGAAAACCTCTATACCTGCCCTCACTGCAACTATCACGAGAGGGTAGACGCTGAGGCTTATTTTTCTATCCTCTTTGATGAGGAGGACTACCAGGAGCTATTTGAAGAGCTGATCCCTGTGGACTTTCTGGAGTTTACTGATAGCAAGCCGTATAGCAAGCGCATCACGGAGACGGAAGACAAGACCGGACTGCGCGAGTCTATGCGTGTGGCCAGCGGCAAAACCGGTGGCCATGGGCTGACAGTAGCAGCGATGGACTTCCGCTATATAGGTGGATCCATGGGCTCCGTGATGGGAGAGAAGATCGCACGGGGCATAGACCACGCGATCAGAAATAAGACTGCCTTTATGATCATATCCCGCTCCGGCGGGGCGCGTATGCAGGAGTCAGCTTTCTCACTCATGCAAATGGCTAAGACCTCAGCCAAGCTCACACAATTAGCAGACGCCAAACTGCCCTACATATCGCTGATGACCAATCCTACTACGGGTGGTGTCACAGCATCCTTTGCCATGCTGGGAGACTTTAATATTGCCGAGCCGGGAGCCCTCATAGGCTTCGCCGGGCCGCGTGTGATAGAGGAGACCACGCGCAAAAAACTACCAGAGGGATTTCAGACATCGGAGTTTCAACTGGAGAATGGCTTCCTGGATTTTATCATAGACCGCAAGGAGCTGAAGAGCAAGATCGGGCAGCTGCTGGGATTGATGCAGAGCTAGCCACCTCTTCTGAATACAACGGCCTATTTTATTAGCAATAAACTCTATCTAAATTATGAGTAGAGATACTCCTGCGGACTCCGGGCAGTCTGTTTTTGTAATACATCTTCTTTAGAGGTTCTTGATACTAGTGCTTGAGATGGGATTCTTTTTCGTTCGGATACCGCCCCACTCACCCTCATAGAAGAGTACAAAGCAAAAGATAGCAATGATACCGAGCGGGATGATAAAATCCCAAACTATAGGCACGTGCACGATGGTCCTGAAAATATTGAGTAGCATGACTTTCTGATTTAATGGTTAGAAAATAACGCCTTGATCAGAATGACAGGTTCACAGGATATGGTACAAATGGGAGGCCAAAGTGATATTTAAAAGCAATCAATCCTCCAGCAGATCCGGCCTCCGCGTCTTAGTACGCTCGAGCGCCTGATCGTGCCGCCAGTCAGCTATTTTCTTTTCGTGACCAGAGAGCAGTATATCAGGTACTTTCATTCCACGGAAATCCTCAGGACGCGTATAGACTGGGGGAGAGAGCAATCCATCCTGAAAGGAGTCTGTGAGGGCAGAGGTCTCATCATTCAGCACGCCGGGTATCAGGCGACCTATAGCATCTACTAATACAGCAGCACCCAGTTCACCTCCACTGAGGACATAGTCTCCTATAGATATCTCCTTAGTGATATAGCTCTGGCGCAGTCGCTCGTCTATGCCTTTGTAGTGACCGCAGAGGATGATGAGGTTGCCGCGTAGCGAGAGGCTATTGGCCATGCGCTGATTGAGCGTTTCGCCGTCAGGTGTCATGTAGATGATCTCGTCATAGTCGCGCTGAGATTTCAGCTCATCTATACAGGCCGCTATCGGCTCGCACATCATCACGAGGCCGGCTCCGCCGCCAAACTGGTAGTCATCCACCTTCTTGTAGGTGCCGAGGCCATACTCGCGCAGGCTCACTACATTGACCTCCAGCAGTCCTTTGGTCTGTGCCCGCTTTAGTATAGAGTGGGAGAGAGGGCTGGTGAGCAGGTCAGGTATGATGGAGATGATGTCTATGCGCATGGCGCAAATATAAGAGATGAAGGCAAAAGCCGGATAATGATCATCCTATGGGATGGAGGAACATTCAAAATGTGCAGGTATGCTGCCTGTCACCTTTTTGTAAAGTAGTTGCAGTTTTTCAAGGTTGTGTTCGGTGTCAGCTACGCGCTCTTTGTATGTGCCAGTACTCATATACGGGTTATCGGCAAAAAGATAGGTGGCTTTGCCGTCCTTACCCACCGTCACTTTTACACAGGCGATAGCAGCTTTGAAACCGGCATTGGTCCATGGCATGCTAATGGCTGAAGCCGCCACCGGATTGCGATCTGAGGTGAGCAGAGAATAGTATCCGTGCATTTGCTTTTTCTCATATTTCCATTCGTATTCTATCTTGACGATGAGGCCTGGCAGGTCCGCAGCGCCGGTGTACAGTGGCCCCAAAAGTAGCGACAGGAGCTGAGATGATACAGCAGGATTGATATCACGATGCTGATCTATCCATACCTTGTATTTTGTCATGTCGCCATCCAGTGTATACAGGTGACACTTAAACCCATTCACAGTTTCATCCGCGTGCCCATCCACCAGCCTTGCACTATCCACCTTGGTAGTATCCTGTCCATTTATAGAGTACATCATTTTTTCATCATTCAGGTGGATTGTCACCTTGTTTTTGGCGTCTAGCAGCAGGTGCTGATTGAGAAGGGAATTCGCTTTTTTACCTATGTAGGTCTTATTAAACTCAGCGTAATCCGCATTGGACTTGATACTAAAATTGATAGTTGTGCCCACCTTGGCCATGATGGGGTAATCGGACTGGGTCACTACAGATTCATAGGTCATAGCATATGCGGTCTGGGCCTGCGAAAAGCCTGCAAAGCAAAGCATGCCTAGTAGGAGAAGTCTGTTTTTCATAGCAGATAGTTTTTACCGCAATGATAACAGAAGTCAGACTAATCTCTTAGCTCTGTGTCGCAAATAAATTTCATGCAAGCATTTAATACCTCTACAGGTGCCTCCTTATGCGGCGTATGACCTATACCAGCTAGTATATATTCCTCTCCATGACCACTCACTTGTGAGACAGTCCGGCGTACCTGATCTAGTGATCCATATTCATCCGCGTCACCCTGTATGAAGAGGAGAGGGGCAGTGATAGCTGGCAGGAGAGATTCGATAGTCCAATCGCGGTAGTTGCTGCGGGTCCATGTCTCCGTCCAGGCTTTGAAGAGTGTATCTACTTTGCCGCCATGATACTTGGCCAGCCGCTGAGCGAGGTCTGTCGTCCCGTATGTTTCTATCGCTGCACGGATGCCTGCGATCGTGATCTCCTCTACGAAGATATGCGCTGCCTCACAGATCACGGTCCGGATGCGGTCAGGGTATTTGCTGGCGGTGATCAGAGCGATAGTGCCTCCATCACTGTGTCCGAAAAGTATAGCATCACCTATCCCTTGAGCAACAAGCAGGTCATTGAGTTTATCTGCTTCCAGCTCCATGTAGTTGACGGGTCGCTCATAGGTAGGCATAGGCGCAGACTGTCCGTATCCGAGACGATCATAGATCAGGAGGTTACACTGAGTAGCATTAGCCAGCCTTTGAGGAAAGTCACGCCATAGTATTGTACATCCCAGTGAGTCGTGGAGAAACACGATCGTAGGCCGGCCAGGGTAGCTATGCTGCCGGGCTATATAGATGCCATCTGCAGATAGGGTAGAGGTGAAACTCATGTATGGGCAATAAAAAAGAGGCACAATGATACATCATGCCTCTCTGATATGCTAATGCAAAAGAGCTTATGCCATCTTGCGGAACAGGCCCATGAATTTCATCATTTCGCCCAGGTTGCTGATCTTGATCTTACCCATCATAAATGCCATCTGTGGGTTGGTCTTGCCGGTCTCGATATCGGCATAGTCCTGTGCCTTAGCCTTCACCTCGCAGGTAGGAGTGCCGTGCAGGCCTTCTTCTACGGTCACTTTCTTATCCTTGATCGTGATGGTGAAGTCGCCTTCGCCTTCCATCATAAAGTGGAACACGCCGTAAGTAGAATCGTCTACTTTGTCTTCTTTCAGTCGGCCCGGGAGGGAGTAGAGGATGTCCTTTGCTGTCATGTCGCTCATTGTTTGTGTTGTTTGGTTTTTATTAATGTTTGTATTTGAAGTCGGTTTAGTAGCTTGAGCTGCGGGTGCAGGCTCCGGCGTAGCCTCAGCCGCAGTGCGCATATTCTGATAGGTACTCTCATAGTTGATACCGTCTATCACGGTCTTTGAGATGATCTCCTTCATGATCTCAGTAGTGCCGGCTACGATGGTGCCCAGGCGTGCATCCCGGTAGGCGCGCTCTATGGGATACTCGGTCATATAGCCATAGCCTCCAAAAATCTGCAGGCACTCATCTGAGGCCTTCTTGCACAGCTCGGTGGCCTTCATTTTGGCCATGCTGCATTCCTTTACTGCAAATATATTATTGGCCTGTTTCCAGCAGCAGTGATAGACGAATTGCCTGATCACCTCCAGCTCTGTGACCAGGTCTACGATCTTGTGACGCAACACCTGAAATTTAGCCAACGGCTTGCCAAAGGCTGCACGCTCGTGCATATACTTCAGCGTCATGTCTATGATGTCTTCCGTAGCCGCTACTCCAAGTATACCTGCTATGAGCCGCTCCAGCTGGAAGCTCTCCATGATATAGAAGAATCCTTGTCCTTCTTTGCCTACCAGATTGGTGACTGGAACGCGTACATTATCAAAGAACATCTCCGCAGTATCAGATGAGCGGAAGCCCATCTTGTCGAGCTCCCTGGTAGTAAATCCGGGCGTGCCCTGATCCACCATGATCAGGCTGATGCCACCGATACCGGCAGATGGATCGGTCTTGGCTGCCACCGTCACAAAGTTGCCGTACACGCCATTAGTGATAAAGGTCTTGCTGCCGTTGATCACATAGTGGTCGCCTTCACGTACGGCTGTCGTACGGATATTGCCCACATCAGATCCAGCACCCGGCTCAGTGATGGCTATACTGCCTATCCATTCTCCGGAGATAGCTTTGGGGAGGTATTTTTGTTTGAGCGCTTCACTACCGGCCTGTGCCAGGTGGTTGGTAGCCATGTACTGATGCACACTCACAGCGCCCGAGATACCGGCAAAGCCAGCTTTATTGAGCTCCTCAAGATAAACTACCGAATACCAGAAGTCATTATCAGTACCTCCATATGCTTCGGGAAAGTTGATGCCAAGAAAACCCTGCTCGCCCATCCTGCGAAAGATATCTCGTGGCACCTGGCCATCGGCCTCCCACTGTACCACGTGGGGCTTGACTTCGGTTTGTATGAACTGCCTGACTGACTGGCGGAAGAGCTCGTGATCCTCTGTAAAGTATTGATGTGCCATGCAGGTAGGGTAGTGTGCTTTTACTCTATAGTGGCATTGATACCGCGCTCAGTGATGGCGTCCTTCATCGGCTTCAGCTTAGAGAATGCACCACTCTTGACCGCGTATTTGCCTTTGTAGTGGATCAGGTAGCTACACTGCTCAGCCTGCTCCAGCGTATGTTTGCAGACCTCTATGAGTGCCTGTATGACCCAGTCAAAAGTATTGACCTCATCATTATGTATGATCAGGCGGCTGGTGGTCAGCTCCAGCTCATCTACTAATACTTCTTCTTCAAACTGAATGTCTGCAAGTGTATTCATCCACCATTTTTTGAGTGTATCAAAAGTAGAGAAAACCTACGATACGGAGATAATAATTGACCTATCAAATTTCCCTAACGGCGGTAGGGAAAGCACTCCTTCTTTCTGGGAGAAGTTAGTGTATTTGCCCATCGTATCAGCACAGCCTTGCCATGGCTCTATACAGACATAGTTGGCGTTAGGCTTAGCCCAGATACCGAGATATTTGAAGTGTTTGAATGCTACCGAGAGGGTATGCGGATTTTTATTTGAGCGGATGGTCACCTTGCGCGATTTCAGGTTTTTGAAGATCAGCGCATCATCATCAAAGAGACTGCCACGCAGCGGGATCTGATTGGTATCTACCATCGCCTTGGAGCGGCGGCCGTCAAAGAAACCATCAGCATTTATATGGTCGCGCTCCAGCTCGGTGTCATTGTCAAACTCCAGGAAGTAATCATCATAATGCTCGCCATCTTTGAATGGCACAGCAAAGGCAGGATGTGCGCCTATGCAGAAGTGCATCTGCTCTGTCCCCTTATTGATCACCTCAAAAGTCTGATGGAGGTGATTTTCCTTGAGTTCAAAGCTGATATAAAACTCAAAATGGCTGGGGTATATAGCCAGCGTCTGCTGCGAGCTATGCAGGGCAAAGGTAAGGCTATCCACTGTTTGATTGACTAGCTCAAACTCAGCGTGCCGGGCAAAACCATGCTTTTCCATATTATAATGCTGGCCGCCTATCTCGATCTGATCATCCAGGCAGCGCCCTACCACCGGGAATAGGACAGGAGCGTGCCAGCCCCACACAGCAGGGTCTGCCTGCCAGAGATGCTCTATGTTGTTTACCTTGTCATAAACGGAGGTCAGTTCTGCGCCTTTGCTGCGCACATTCACGCGGAGATGCTTGTTTTCTATTGTGTACATACAGAGTTTGTTATGGGTTAAGTCTATTTTTTAGGACTGACTATGGTGTAGTGTCAGGAAAAGCAATGTACAAAAATCTCGTAACAGGTAGGAGCCTTTTATATTTGATTTTCATAAAACCAACCCATGCATAAATACATTCTGGCATCTCTGGTGGCTATGACGCTGGTGTCTACCACCTACGGCGCTGAACTCACAAAGGAGGAAAAGAAAGCGATCAAAGCTGAGCTGAAGCAGTATAAGAAGAACCCTGCCAGCTTTAAAGCGATGATGGACAAGAATAAGGAAGACCTGGACGCTGCAGAAGCGACTATAAACAAGAACAAAGAGCAGATCAGCCAGCTCACAAACGACTTTGCCGATGCTCAGCAGAAACTGATCGAGCGGGGAAACCAGCTCAAGGAATGTCAGAATAAGCCTGTGCCTAAGTGCCCTGAGCCTGCTGACCCGCTGGCGGCTCCTGTAACAGGCACGGTCTACAAGGTACAACTGGGACTCTACAAAAAACTGGACATCAATAGCGACTTCGCTAAGCCAAAGATCGTAGGCTTTGAGAAAACGGAAGGAATGAACAGGTATGTAGTAAACTACTTTGACTCTAAGGAGGAGGCAGAACACTTTGCAGGAGACCTCAGGAAACTAGGACTCAAGGGGGCCTTTGTAGCCAAATACGAAAACGGGGAGAGAGTGTTTGAGAAAAAAGGGAAAGCCAAGGTCAATACCAATACCAGTACCACTACTAAAAAATCAGGCAAGAAAGCATTGAAAGCCGAATAAGTTGCTGCATATAATTACAACAAAAAAGCCCGATCCTTTTATTGAGGTCGGGCTTTTCATTTCTCAGAGGGCGTGGCTATTATGCAGGAAGCAGCACGCCTCTATTTAACATAACTATTAGGTCTATTTCTTAGCGGCTTCGTCTTTGGCATTCAGCGCATCGAGCACGGGACGTGTGATATCCAGTGCCTGATCTTTGTAAAGTATAAGGCTGGTAGCTGAGCTGTAGGAGATCACGTAGGTGTATTTCTTGTCCTTATTGATGTCACGGATCACCGTGTCTATCTTGCCGTTGACTTCCTTCAGGAGGGCGGCCATTTCGCCTTGGATCTGTGCTGCGCTGTTGTCGCGTTCCTGCTCGAGCTGTGCTCCACGGTTCTGGAGGTCAGTTTGAGCTGCTTCGCCCTCAGATTGGGTGAGGGTACCGGCCTGGGCCCGCTGCTGTAGGTTTAAGTAGTCATTTTGCAGTTTGGTAGCCTTTGCCTTGAGGCTAGCCTCCAGACCGGATTGATTTTTTTCCAGCTCGGCCTTCTTGACTTTATAGTAGTTGTAGTAGATCTCCAGCGTATCGATATCTACGTAGGCAATGGGATTGGTGCCGGCGCTGGCAGGTGGAGTAGGGAGGCTGACGCTGCTCGGCTTGCAGTCCTTGAAATGAAGGTAGAAGAGAATAGCAACCGCTATTGCCAAAACTGCATTGATTCCTATAGACAGATACTTCATGGATTAGGTTTAATGGGAGGCTCTCACTGAAAGCCTACTTAACATAATATTAATTATAGTAAAAATGTTGTCAATTTATATTACAGCCAACTACTTAGAAATCGCCTCGATCGTAGTGAGCGCCTTCTTGACCTCCGGGTCATCCGGCTTTACCGCTTTGGCTTTTTCCAGGTATGGTTTGGCCTGCATGAAGAGTGCGTTGCGTTCCACCTTCATAGCATCGTATTTCTTCTGGTCCGCCGGGCTCATAGATAATGTATTCATTACCTTATTGATAGCATTAGCTTTATTAAAGATCAGTGCCCCCAGGCCGAGGTTTGCGTCAAAGTTATTGGGGTTGATGGCCAGCACTTTTTCATATCCCTGGCGGGCAGTCACCGTATCACCTGTGGTCTCGTAGGCCACAGCCAGATTGTAAAGGATAGATTCATTGTTAGGGTCTTTAGCCGACAATTTCTTGAGAAACTCGATGGCTTCGCCTTGCTTTTGCTCACTAAAGAAGAAATTAACCTTGTCTATCAGCAGTTCCCTATCATCAGGGTATTTGGCTAGTCCCTCATCGGTCAGCCTTTTGGCCTCAGCCAGGTCATGTTTCTTATTGAGAGCGACCAGTGTCTGATACATAGCTGGCTTCAGAGAGTCGGGACCGACCGCCAGAAACCTTTTGTATGCACCTATTGCCGCTACTGTATCTTTCGCATTCTCGGCGCTCAGGCCGGCATTGCGCAGCGCTGTATTCAGGGTGTTCTCTGTTACCTTGCTATTGTGAGCGGCCAGAACATCGTTTACATCACTGATCCCCATAAAGAATTCATACGCCGACTTGAAATCCTTAGCCTGAAAAGCTTCCACCCCATTATTAAACAGGACAGATGTGAGCGCCTTCATCATTTCGGTAGCATCGGACCAATCCTTAAACTTCGGCTCATTGAGTTGTTGCATCATCTTGTAAGACCTCACAGCTTCTAGTGATGCTTTAGGGTATTTGGCATGAATAGCCTCATCAGAAGCTATATATGAGTAAATCTCTGCCCTGTACCACCAGGTTTTAGTAGCCTTGGAGGTGGTCTCGTCAGTGATGGCGATATCTATATTCTTAGCGCCTTCCTCCAGATAGCTCGCTCCTTCCTTATTATTGTAGGACTGCATCGCATTGAATGCGGAGATCACTTTGCCGCTCTGGGCCATAGCCGATGTGGCAAAAAACACCGAAATCGAGGCAAAAAATAGCTTTTTCATGTTAAAATGCTGTTTTTGGATGAAAATATGGTTTAGAATAAGTTTTCATGATGCTGCAAAGCTATTGACCAGCACTCTGAAAACCAATGATCTATGTTTTTATGACAAAAAAGTTACTCAGCGCTCTCGCCGCTGGTATCAGCCGCACCCAGTTCACCATCTTCCTCGGCATTATAGTTCAGCTTGCCGTTCACTATCTTTGTGATAGCTGCGATGCTGTCTTTAGCGTCCAGTTTGATCAGGCGCACACCCTGCGTAGCACGGCCCATCACACGCAGCTGCTCGACTGCCAGACGGATCGCGATACCCGATTTGTTGATGATCATAAGGTGATCATTGTCAGTCACATTGAGTATTCCAACTAAATCACCGGTTTTATCAGTACGTTTGATGGTAGTGACGCCCTTGCCGCCCCGATTGGTAATGCGGTAGTCCTCTATATCGGTACGCTTGCCGTAGCCTTTCTCAGAGATCACGAGGATCGTTTCTTCCTTATTCTCCGGATTGACCGTGATCATACCGATCACCTCATTGTGGCCGGCCTCATCGTCCAGATCTACCGCTATCACACCTGATGCTGTACGGCCCATGGACCGGACCTTGCCCTCATTGAAGCGGATAGCCTTGCCAAAACTGGTAGCCATCACGATTTCTGCCTTGCCATCAGTCATGGCTACCTGTACCAGATCATCGCCTTCGCGGATCTCGATAGCATTCACACCACCTTTACGTACATTGCTGTAAGCTCTTAAAGTAGTTTTCTTGATGATGCCATTTTTTGTGCAGAATATCAGATAGTTATTATCCAAATAGTCATCTTCCTTCAGATTGAGTACCGGCAGGTAGGCTACGATCTTATCCTCCTTAGGGATGTTCACCAGATTCTGGATGGCACGACCCTTTGAGGTCTTCTCTCCTTCCGGCAGCTCATAAACCTTGATCCAGTAGCAGCGGCCAGACTGGGTAAAGAAGAGAATATAGTTGTGGTTATTGGCCACGAAGAGGTGCTCGATAAAGTCCTCGTCCCTGCTGGCCGAGCCTTTCGATCCACGTCCTCCCCTATTCTGGGTCTTAAACTCGCTTGATACTGTCCTTTTGACATAGCCCAGGTGACTGATCGTCACTACCACCTCCTCATTAGGGATCAGGTCTTCTATATTGATATCGCCTTCGGCAAACTCAATATCGGTCCTGCGGAGGTCGCCATACTTCTCCTTGATCTCCAGGAGCTCGGTCTTGATGATCTCGTAGCGGAGGGGTTCCTCATTCAGGATACGGTTCAGATAGGCGATGGTTTTCATGAGTTCGTCATATTCTTCGCGTATCTTATCTCTCTCAAGGCCAGTGAGTCTCTGTAGCCTCAGATCAAGTATCGCTCGAGCCTGAATATCGCTCAGTCCGAAGTTTGAGATCAGCCCCTCGCGTGCCTCCTCAGGCAGGCGAGACTCCCGGATCAGCTTGATCACCTCGTCCAGATGGTCGAGGGCTATGAGGAGACCCTGGAGTATGTGGGCGCGCTTTTCAGCCTCGCGGAGCTCATACTTGGTCCTCCTGACTATCACATCGTGACGGAAGTCTACGAAGTGACGGATCATGTCCCGCAGGTTCAGCAGCATAGGGCGGCCACCGACCAGCGCTACATTGTTCACTCCATAGGACGTCTGCAGCGGGGTCAGGGCGTAGAGCTGATTGAGCACCACGCTGGACATAGCGTCGCGATGGAGCTCGATCACTACGCGTATACCGTCACGGTCAGACTCGTCACGCACATCTGTGATACCTTCTATCTTCTTCTCTTCTACCAGGTCTGCTATCTTTTTGATCATGTCGCTCTTGATCACCTGGTATGGGATCTCAGAGATGATGATCTGCTCGCGGTTGGCACCCATCGGCTCGATGGTAGCTTTGCCGCGGAGGACGACCCGGCCACGACCGGTCATGAAGGCCTGGCGGACACCATCCACACCGTGGATAGTACCTCCCGTAGGAAAGTCGGGAGCCTTCACGTATTGCATGAGGTCCTCTACAGTAGCCTCTTTATTATCAACGTAATGTACGCAGGCGTCAATCGCCTCGGACAGGTTGTGCGGGAGCATATTGGTGGCCATACCTACGGCGATACCGGAGGCACCATTGACCAGCAGGTTTGGGATGCGGGTAGGCAGTACGGTAGGCTCCTCGAGGGTATCATCAAAGTTGAGACGCATATCCACGGTCTCCTTCTCGATATCCATGAGCATCTCCTCGGCTATCTTGCGGAAGCGTGCCTCAGTGTACCTCATCGCTGCCGGTGGATCGTCATCTATGGAGCCATAGTTACCCTGACCGTCTACAAAGGGATACCTCAGGGACCAGTCCTGGGCCATACGCACCATAGAGTCATAGATGGCAGAGTCACCATGCGGGTGGTACTTACCCATCACCTCACCCACTATACGGGCCGACTTCTTGTATGGTTTATTAGGCGCCATGCCCAGCTCGTTCATACCGTACAGGATACGGCGGTGTACCGGCTTCAGACCGTCACGGGCGTCAGGGATGGCACGCGATACGATGACCGACATCGAGTAGTCGATGTAGGCCGTCTTCATCTCATCCTCTATATTGATCTGGATGATACGGTTCTCCGGGGTCTCGGGTGTTAGTTCGGTGTTTTCGTCTTTGATCTCGTCACTCATATATTATAGTCAGGGCCTCGCGGCAGTTGTCAAGGATTTTAGTCATCCAAAATGGGCTTTGGTCGGCATTTTTTCATAAAAACGCATTTTAAGCCATTTTGAGGCACGAATGTACAGAATAAACACCCCCTCGACAAAGTATCCGGAGGGCTATTTTTCCACATTTAAGGCTATTTTAAGAAGATTGGCTTACTGGACCACCACTTTGGACCTATAGCGACTTTGACCTTGCAGTACCTCCACCATATAGATACCTGCCACGGTAAGCCTCGCAGTGAGCTGCTGGTCTGAGACTGCTTGGTTTAGGACTTCCCTGCCTGCTATATCATATATATGTAGCAGTTTCTCTCCGGGCATGGGTAGGTCGATCGTGAAAGTGCCTGTGGAGGGATTTGGGTGACCGCTTATCTTGATGTCTATACTTAAATCTTCGACTCCCACAGTTCTACAATTATTAGGGTTTAGCCAGAAACCAGGGATAGAGTCATCTCCATAATTACAATTGACCTGCGTCGGAGCATCTGACGGTTGCCTCATCTTCGGGTAGAAATCGGAAGCCCGCCCGGCTAACATTCCTATCTTTTCTGAATATTCTAAATGAGATAGGTAATTATAATTGCCCTGCAAATCCATTGAAACATAAAAGTGTTTCATACCGATACCATTCGTACTAACCCCAATGACGGAGTCAACTACGCCTTTAATATAAGGCTGCCAGGAAGCCGGCGCGCCATAGGTCATAGTGTCGACATAAAAGCTTAGGGTATCACCCTGGTTCGCTCCGAAATAATATATCGAACGAAACGCATTGTTGAGATAGATATAACCGGTGTCTCCCGATTCATAGATGTAGTACGTGTTAGAAATTTCATAACACTGATGCCCAGCCAACGTGGGTGTATCAGTAACCATATATTCACAACAGAAATAATCGCTGCCAGGCCCAAAAACCTCATGGTCTGAAATGTAGTATTGCCACCGCGACGACGGTAGCGCCCAATGCTGAGCTACCATGGTTTGTACGAACAAAAGCATGAGACAGACAGCGACCAAGCTGCGCAAAGATTGAAGATAAACAAGACGTGTTTTCATATGATAAACTATAGGAGCAGCTAAGATACCCGTATCCTTTGGTAATGCCAACTCATAAAAAAGGCGGACCATTTGGCCCGCCCTTGCGTGTTCATCCGCTTTATCTTTAGGATTACTCCTTCACGATCTTGCGCACTGCTGTACCCTCACCGGAGTGGAAAGTGACCATATAGACCCCACCGGCCAGGGTGGACAGGTCTGCCTGCACCTGATGGTCGCCCGCTGCCTGTGTACCGCTACTCAGGCTCATCACTGTGCGACCGGTCATATCAGTCAGGTAGATATCAAGCTCCTGGCTATGCAGCATGGTGTACACCACAGTGATGTCCTTGTCTGTGGGATTAGGGCGAGCGCCAAGGCTATAGCCGGAAGAAATCTCTTGAATACCTACTGTGGTACAGGAACGTGAGGGGTAGACCCAGAAGGTGGAAATAGCGCTATCTCCATAATTGCAAGGGTATATATCGTCAGCGTCTACAATAGAGGATAATTGCGGGTAAAATGGCGACACAAAAGAATGCAACAAGCCTATACGCTCAGCATAGCTGAAAGCTGCTCCGCCCTCCAAGGGATAGACCAGACATTCACGCAAAGTATCTGTACCTGATATGAGATAAGAAGTACTATCTACCACATACAGGCTGGAGAAAGTATCCTGCTCGGCATAGAAACGCAGCGTATCACCTACATGCGCGGCAAAGTAGAAAGTAGGTCGAAATATCGCTCCCAGCAGGAAATAAGCGGTATCTCCCGAGCTGTAGGTGTAAAATGAATGTGCTGAGCTAGCCATAGTATTGATGACATGTGCGCAGGTATGGCCGAGAATGACCGTATCTCCAGCGACTATATAATGATCACTGTAATACTCATAGCATGGTCCTGGCTGCCCGCAGCCACTGGTCACATATTGCCACTGGGAGGATGGCAGCGCCCAATGCTGGGCTTGAATAGTCAGCCCGTACGAGAACAAGAAGCAAACTAGCAGACCCGCCTGTTTCAAAAAATCCAAAGATGTTTTCATATATCCAAGATAGACAGTCTGGTTGTTAAATTCATAAAAGCCATTAGATTTGCGGCCATTAACAAACTAAAACCAACAGAATCATGAAGATGTTCAAAAACTTCACCATGGCATGCCTCTCTATCATACTGCTCACCGCGGGATTTATGGTAGGTTGCAAAAAAGACACTACTACCTCAAACAGGCCCGTGACCTACTGCGACACAGCTCACTGCGGTGCAGGCACTTGTGACAGCGCTGACCAGATATGCATCTGCCCTGCCGGCTATGAAGGCTACGGCTGCGCTACGGAGATCCGGTCAAAGTTTACCGGTACCTACCTGGCTATAGAGAACTGCGGCGGTAGTCCGTCCACCAACTACAACTTTACCATCACTACCTCGTCGCAGGGAGTGCAATATGTGACCTTCAATAACTTTGCTAATCAGGGTTATACAGTCTCTGCGAGCTTATCTGAGCAGTATCCCGGCAGCAACAACTATGCAGTAAGTATCGGAGCGCAAACTGTGAGCAATGGGACGAATGTGGCAACCTTCTCCGGAACCGGTAACCTCTCAGGCAACAGCATCACCCTCAGCTATCAGTATCAGGTGAGCGGAAGCGGCTCTTTTTCTAATTGCGGCTTCACTGGTACCAAGCAATAAGGATACACGATATATCAAAAAAAGACAAGGGCACCTCAGCGGGTGCCCTTTCTGGTTTTATGACGGATGATCATTCTGCAGTGTCCTCACCGGAGGTGGCAGGCAGCGGCACGGTATCCGCTCCCGCCGGCATATAGTCAGCGTGGTCTGACGCTGTCTCGGTAGCGACTATGGGATTGATGGCGATATCCTGCTCCAGGGCGCGCATAGGCGCGATAGCCTGCAGGCCCTGATACAGCTTGTACAAGACATAAAAGTGAAAGAGCCCTGACAGGAAGTCTTCAAAAAAGAAATAAAGAATACCATCCATGAGGTAGATGGCCATACCCACCACAAAGGCCCACCTGGCAGCACGCGAGGCAGCATAGCCCAGCCCTCCGTACATACCCACCACGAGTACCAGCAGTATGAGACCCAATACGGAGTAGATCTTCATCACTCCCGCCGCCATATCTACCAGTGAGGAGCCTATGATAAAGTGTACATTGGCCCCGGCCAGGTAGAGGGCCACATTGACCAGTGAGAGGCCTACCATCCAGTAAAACCAGCTTGCACCTTGTTTCACCTGGTGGCGCAACAACTCCAGGTCGTATTCACGATTGTCCATTTTGTTTGATGTTTGCCACTAATATAAAAAGTATCGGAGAATGTGGGCAGCCGGCAGCAAATAAAAAGGCGGACCATTTGGCCCGCCCTTGCGTGTTCATCCGCTTTATCTTTAGGATTACTCCTTCACGATCTTGCGCACTGCTGTACCCTCACCGGAGTGGAAAGTGACCATATAGACCCCACCGGCCAGGGTGGACAGGTCAGCCTGTACCTGATGGTCGCCCGCTGCCTGTGTACCGCTACTCAGGCTCATCACCGTGCGGCCAGTCATATCGGCCAGATAGATATCCATCTCCTGGCTGCGGAGGAGTGTATACACTACTGTGATGCTCTTACTGGCAGGATTGGGATAGATGTATGATATCAGGCTCTGGCTCAGGTCTGCTATGCCGGTGATAAACTGCGCAGCCGACCTCGTACCGCAGAATCCTGTCCTGACTATCACGTAATACTGGTCCGGCCCGGTAGTGTAGGCATCATAGGTCTGTGCCGTAGCGCCCGCTATCGGACCGTTACTATTGCACCACTGCCAGGAGTCTCCGGCAGAGGCTGTCAGGAGCCCGTTGCTGGCAGTAAATGTAGCTGTAGGAGCCGTATCAAAGCTCACGTGGATGCTATCTACCCGGGTGCAGCCATCTTTGGTCACAGATACATAGTATTCACCGGGGCTGGTCACACTGGTCAGGCTGGTAGCAGCACTATTTGACCAGAGGTAGGAGGTACCGTCATTGCCGGCGCTGAGTGAGAGCGTATCTCCGGCGCAGGTGCCGGTGTCAGCGCCCAGCGCTACTAGCGGCAGGCTGAAGTGCAGGACGGTATCATCTACCGATGTAGCACTGCCACAGGCACCATTCACGGTCACATGATAGATACCGGCATTGCTCACGGTGATAGACTGTGTGGTAGCAGAGTTGCTCCAGACATTGCCGGAGGCAGCAGAAGATGTCAGTACTACGCTATCTGTACCGCAGAGGTGCAGCGATCCCTGCAGTGAGATGGTAGGCGCTGTAGCACCTGATCCCTGCGTGATGGTAATGGTAGCTGTGCCCACACATACGCCATTCGCTACGGTCACCGTATAGGTGCCGCCGGTGGTCACTGTAGCGGTAGAGGCTGTACCGAGGCTGCCACTCCATGCATAGCTGCTATAGCCTGCGCCCACATTCAGCGTATCAATACTGCCCGGGCAGAGTGTCTGGGCGGTAGCAGTGATGGTAGGTGTAGGCGGTGTACCGCTCACTGAGATAGTAGCCACATTGGAGGTGTCAGAGCAGCCATTCACCGTCACCACGGCGCTGTAGCTGCCACTGGCAGAGGCTGAGTAGGTAGCTGCGGTCTGGCCTGAGATAGGGCCATTGGCGTCGAGCCATATATAAGATCCGGCAGGTGTAGCCGTCAGTGTCTGTGTACTGCCACCGCAGATCAGTGTAGAGCCTGCAGGGCTGATCTGGGCATTTGGTATCGCATTGACCGTCACGACGGTAGCTGTAGACGTAGCTGCGCCGCAGCCATTGTCATTGGTCACGGTGTAGCTGCCCCCTGAGGTCACGGTGATAGCCTGAGTGGTAGCACCGCTGCTCCATACATTGCCGGAGGCAGAGGAAGAGGTCAGCACCAGTGACCCGCCCTGGCAGAAAGTAGTAGCACTACCCGCAGCGATAGTAGGCGTAGGCGTAGCACCCTGCGCTGTGAGCGTGATGGTAGCAGTACCCGAGCAGGCACCGGTGGTCACAGTGACGGTATAGGTGCCGGCGGCAGTAGCATAGGCATAGCGTGTGCTGCCGAGGCTATTGCTCCAGGTGTAGGAGCTGTAGCCCGTGCCCACATCCAGCGTATCAGTAGCGCCGGAGCAGAGATAAGTATGAGGGGTGGTGATGGTAGGGCTGAGTGCCGAGCCTATCTGCACGCTCACCGCAGTGCTGGTATCTGAGCAGCTGCCACTGCTCACCACGACTGCATATGAGCCTGCCGTAGTGGCCGTGTAGGTGCCTGAGGTCTGGCCCGAGAGCGGTGCGCCGTTTTTCAGCCACTGATAGGTGCCTGTACCGGAGGCTGTGAGTACCTGGCTGCCACTACCACAGATGATGACCGGACCCGCCGGAGAGACACCTGCTACCGGCGTGGTAGTCACGGTGATGGTCGTGGCAGTAGACGATGCTGTGCCACAGCGGCCCGTGCTGGTCACTGTCACGGCATAGGAGCCTGCCGCAGATACGGAGATAGACGGAGTGGTCTGACCACCGGTCCAGTGATAGGTAGAGGCCGTAGAGCTGGTCAGCGTCACGCTGCTACCGGAGCAGATCGCTACACTGCCTGCCGGCGAAACGGTAGGTGTAGTGGGTGCCAGACCGGCAGAGATCACCACAGAGGCAGAGCCTGAGCAGACGCCATTGGTCACGGTCACGGTATAGGTGCCCGCAGCGGTAGGATATGCCTTCTGGGCAGTGCCGAGGCTATTGCTCCAGGCATAGCTGCTGTAGCCCGCACCGGCGTCCAGCGTATCAGTAGCGCCGGAGCAGAGGCTGAGTGTGGTAGCTGAGATGGTCGGTGTAGGCGGTGTACCCGTCACCTGTACGCTCACAGTATTGGAGGTGGTGGCACATGAGTTTTGCGTACCTATAGCATAGTAGCTGCCGGTAGCGGTAGCTGTGTAGGTAGTACCTGTCTGGCCGCCGATAGCGCCACTGGCATTGTACCACTGCAGGGTGCCGCCGGAGGTGGTGGCAGTGAGCACCTGGCTGCTGCCGGTACATACTACTACAGGTCCTGCAGGGGTCACAGAGACGGTAGGGCCGCTATTCACGGTCACTGTCTGCGCGGCAGAGGTCACGGCGTGGCAGCCTTTCTCTATATATACTGTATAAGAACCTGCGGCTGTAGCGGTATAGGTGCGCGAGGTGGCGCCTGCTATGGCGTTGGTCCCGTTAAACCACTGATAGGCCGTGGCTCCCGTCTCCGTAGCGGTAAAGGTGACCGACCCGCCCGAGCAGAACGTCAATGGACCGCCCGCTGTCACAGCACTACTCGGTACTGCGCCCACGGCTATGGCTGTATTGCCTGCGGCGAGGGTATCTATAGGCGTACAGGTACCATTGGTCTGCTGCACGCGTACCCAGAAGTTGAGTCCCGCTGCACTGGCATCTGCCTGCTGCGAGGTAGTGAGGGTGCCGATGCCGATATAGACAGTAGCAGTCACGATGATCTTGAGTTTGAACTGGCCCGGATTGTCATAGGTGATACCGGCCACCTTGAGGCAAAACTGCTCGCTGGAGTCAAAGGTGTTGCTGGTCTTATTGGTAGCCCAGCAGAGGCCGCAGGGCAGGTTTCCTATGGAGTCGATACGGATACTTTTGAGGCGGTAGGTAGAGCCGCTCTGAGTCACAGAGTTGGGCATTTTGACCTGTACGGTCTGGGCGTAGGCCACACCGCGCACAGCGCATGGTACGCTATCTGCCGGAGGTGAAAAGCCGGGTACCGAGAGGCTGGTGGTAGCGGTACAGATAGAGGAGCCTGAGCCGGAGCTGGCACCATTGTGGCCGCAGTACTGCGCCTGCGCTGTATAGCAGGTAGCTACGAGCAGCATGGCTGCCGCAAAGATCTTGCGTAAAGACTTCATAAATGGGTAAGTAATGGTTTGTGAAAAATGGGTTTACTATATTTCAAAGGTGGCTAAATGTATCACTTTCCGCGGAGCGGCAAAACACGAAATTGTTAAGCCTCTCATATTAACAGCGAACGACTTATTGAGTCGGTAAAACGGCTGCCGCCGGGGCCTCCCACCAATAAAAAATCCCTTCAGCCGAAACCGAAGGGATGTATATCGCGGCCCCTAAATCCCCAAAGGGGACTTTAACAGCCATCATGTTTGTTTTTAAGCCTTCCCTTCTGGGGAAGGTTTGGATGGGGCCTATTTCATCTGCACCATCTCGCTGCTGTACACCACGCCGTCTACGCTCACCTTGGCTATGAGCACACCGGCTGCCAGGCCGTAGCTTTTG
The DNA here is from genome assembly GCA_964537475.1 of uncultured Chitinophagaceae bacterium. Taxonomy (GTDB): domain Bacteria; phylum Bacteroidota; class Bacteroidia; order Chitinophagales; family LD1; genus UBA1941. The sequence continues at coordinate 149,400 of CAZIBY010000008.1, forward strand.
GCGCTGAATGCTACCGAGTGGCTACCCGCGCTGCGTGGTGCCTCTGACTCCAGCGTAGCTACCCTCCTGCCTGTGATGTCATAGACCTCTGTGGTCACATGAGCTGCATCACTGGCCAGCGTATAGCTGATCTGTGTCTGGTCTACAAAGGGATTGGGATACACGCTCATGATGTCTGAGGCAGGGAGGCCGGTAGTGCCGGTCTTGAGCACGTCAGGACTCAGCGTAGGGCTGCTCTCTACTTTGGTCAGGTCGGTCTCGCCGCCGGTGCAGGGCAGGTAGTACTCTGCCATATAGCTATTGGTAGCGCCTACCAGCTTGACGCGGTCGCCGTCCTTTTTGATATTGAGCGCGCCCGACTTGAAGCACCACACCATGTTCTGGTCCTTGATCTGATTGGCTATCTCATATTCCTCAAAGTACAGCTTATCGCCCACGATGGTGCCGCGCAGCTTGATATCGGCATAGTCGCCGTTGTCCTTGATGATAGTAGAGGTGCCGGTGATGGCGCTCCCCTCCTGCCTGAGCTCAAACTCATACTGGAAGGTCTGCATGATGCTCTTGCGGTCAGCAGTGTACTGGTAGCGCTTGCCCGTGTAGTGGCCCGAGAGGTCGGTAGCCTTCAGCTCGGCAGATGAGAGGTCGCTGATCACACCGGCGAAGGCACCGCTGGTCAGCATCAGGAAAGTGGCGATGGTAAGGGTAAGTTTCTTCATGGTTGAATCTGTTTAGGTGATAGATGTTTCTATAACGCTTTTTCCATACGGAAATTACAGCGAAAAGACCAGACTGTCTAATCCATAAGCGAGAAATGACAGAAAAGTAACAAACGGCGGGATGTGCGCAGCTACCTGTGGCCGGACAGGTATAACGATGCGCAGCGTCAACTATGCATCCGCACCAGTACATCGGCTATATCCATGCCTTTCTCACCCCGGCTCTCTACCAGGTCACTCACCTGCAGGGGCAGGATGTGGCGGTATTCTTTTGCCTTATCCATCCACTGCCCATAGGCACCGCCATCGGGATACAGCGTCACACTGCGGCCACGCAGCGGCAGTAGCTTCTGCTCGCTCAGCAGCTCTTTGCCACCTGCGGCCATCCAGATGATATCGGGCCGGTAGAGGCTGGCTATCACGGCGCTCTTCTCCCCCTCTACGATGCCCACCGGAGCCGTTTCACGCCAGTGGAGCAGGTGCTCGCCAAACAGGCATTGCTTTAGCTGAAAATCCTCCAGCTCCAGCACGCTATGGACCCACGAGATATGTGAGAAAGGCTCCCGCACACGGCGGCCTGTGGTGCGGTCGTAGAGCATGATCTTGCCCGTGCGTACGCGCTGCGCCACATCTACCTGCCAGAAGACCGTAGCCCCCGCCCAGCGCGCAGAGGTGCCGAGGCGGTACTCCAGTATCTTGCGGTTTACGATGGCCCTGTCGCGCCCGAGGGTGTAGAGGTACTGCACGAAGTGATTGTCCGCATAGCGGGTGTGGCTGCCGCGATAGGTGTCGTGGGGTATGAAGGAGATGCGCTCCGTCTCAGCCTCCTGTGGCGGCAGGATAGGCACGGTGCTTTTCACCACCGGCTGCGCCGGAAAGGCCCCCTTCGCCGTTGGCTGAAAGACAGGTTTATCACCTTGCCTCAAAACAGGCTGCAAAGCCCGCTGATCGCGGAAATAATGTGCCGGAGGATAATGATACCTGCACGTCTCGATGCGCTCACAGCGGCCCACATGGTCTGCCAGATAGGCTCCCGTCTCTACCGACACATAGCGGGTAAACTTGCGCCGGTGACCGCACTTTGGACAGGCATAACGGTTAGATAGGCCTTTGTACTTTTCTAGTTTGTAGGAGTAGTTCATAGGAATTAATGAATAGTGATTAATGAATAGAAAATAATGGAAAGGCGTGGCGCCCTCCTAACCTTACTGAAGGGAGCTTCAAAACACGGGGCTTAGCATTGCATTAGCCCTGAAAGGGCGTGACGCCACCCAGCGTAGGGCATCGCCCTGCGCAGGACACGAGGCGCACGCCGCGATCATACGGCGATGCGTGCCAACTCTCCATCCCGATGCCCCGGGAATCCCTAAAACAGGGAGGCTTTAATACACAAAGCACAACATCGCCTTAGCCCTGAAAGGGCGTGACGCCACCCAGCGTAGGGCATCGCCCTGCGCAGGACACGAGGCGCACGCCGCGATCATACGGCGATGCCGTATTCTGAGCTATTGTTGCCCCTTCGGGGCGTAGGGAGGTTAGTGGAGGTTTGTTGCGTTGTTGCGCGTTCCGTTTTCATGGTAAAACGGCACACGCAACAGCGCAACAAGGGATTAATCAGTTATTTCAAATGGGCCATCAAAAGAAAAGACGCCAGTATCAAAGTTAACATCTAGAGTATACTTGGTGTTGATCTCGTCATAATACTCCAAAGTAAATGCTCCAGGTGGATATCTGTCAAAGCCTAATGACTTTTTAGGCACTCCATGGATTACAAACTTATCGTTCTTCTCTACCCAAGTATTGTAGCGGTCACATAAGAACTCATAACTGCCTGATTTTAACTTGATGTCGTCAATAAAAGCAACTTCTCCTTTATTTTGAAAATGCATGTAAAGCCTATTAAATTCAAACCAAGGCGTTTTCATTTCGAATCTAGGTCTGGCAGCTCTTTTACGATCTATCTTTTGTAGTTCAAGAGATTCTTTATGATTGCTAGCTTTTAAGCCATGCATCATGTGAATCAGCTCTACCCCCTTTATAGCCTCTGTCATAGCAGAGTATCTATAATAAATTGTACCATCTACAATTGCTCCACTTGATTTGATACATATAGCTGGTATATCCTGATACTTTTCAGTATATATCACTCCTATATTTTTGCCTGCGACCAGTATAGATCGCTTCTGCGTTTTTATAGAAGGGGAAAAGTAATTATTGAGATAGCTGGTCAGTGTCGATGCATCTGTTTTATCAAAATCTGATACACCTCGTATCTCTTTAGTCCCATCATCTACACCAAAGAACATATATCCGCCATCTGCATTGCACATTCCGGCAATAGTCTTGGCTATTTTAGACAGGAGCTCTTTATTGCTCCAGTCCCAGACAGACTTAAACTCGATGATCTTTGACTCATTGGTCTGAATAGATTGACCATCATTTACCAGCAAGGCTGATAAGATTTCGTCACTGATAGGATTCACTTTATTGTTTTTTTACAAAGATAAATCTTCTCTCCTCTTTGTTGCGCTGTTGCGTGTACCGTTTTACCATGAAAACGGAACGCGCAACACGCAACAAACTTCCTATTCCGTAGTTTCCTCTGCATCTTCGCCATCTCCCGCGTCCTCGGCATCCCAGCCCAGCTTCTTGCCTTTTTCCAGCAGGCGCATCACAGAGCTGCGGGAGCTATAGCCCAGCTTTTCGGCTATGTAGTCGTAGCTCTTGTCATCAGCCCGCATTTCTATAGCGCGGTCGTACTTTTCGCGTCCTTCATCCACCTCATACCCCTTCGCCAGGCACTCATATGGCACACGCTCCTCCGTGCGGGTAAAGCACAGCGTGTCGGCATCAAAGGTCAGGATGTGGCTTTCGTTTTTGGCCTCATCGGGCAGGTAGTTGCCCTTCACGATGCAGAGGTGGCGGAGGTCCTTGCGCACGTGGTCTTTGCGCAGCTCTACCACGAGGCGCATCTTGGCCTCAAAGCCCTGTCCTGAGAGCAGGTTATTCTTGCTCGGCGTCAGGTTTTCGGTGCGCTTGCCCGTGTGGTGCAGGAACATGACCAGGCACTTGTGCCGCTCTGCTATGGCCTGAAATAGCTGGAGGAAGGCGCGTATCTTTTGTGTGTCCTTCAGGTCGCCGCCGTAGACATCAGAGAAGCAGTCCACGATCACGATATCTGCCGGCTGCATGGTGAGGCTATAGTCTATAGATGGTGCGATATCCTCCCACTCAAAGAGGAAGCGCAGCGTGCGCAGCTCGCCCGGCGTGTGATGGGAGGTCTGCCGTAGCAGCATGGTGCGGGTGGCCTCCTCGCCGTCCTCCGTAGAGACGTAGAGGGCGCTGCTGTGCCGCGCATTCAGGTGAAAGCCGAGCCACTCCTTCTGGCCCGTAGAGATAGCGGTGCAGAGCTGGCGCAGCAGGGCGCTTTTGCCGGTGTCAGAGCTGCCCGCCAGGCAGGCGAGGCCGCTACTCTGTAGCATAGCATCTACCAGAAAGGGGATCGCATCAGTAGCGTTTTGCCGCAGGTACTCACCGGTGCGCTCGCCCGGTACGGGCGGCACGGCCGAGGTGTGGTAGTCTATATCTGCGAGGATCATCTCGGGGGTCAGGCCCTGTGGCTCAGTGCCGGGCATAGATTCATTGGTATCCATATTGATTGGAAATTTTAGTTTGATTTTGTGATAAGAAAAAATGTGTGTCGCTGCCGTGGGGCCGCTGTATAAAGTCAAGGTCCGTCAGTCCCGTACGGGACGCACTGCGCAGTGCCCGCACAGGCAGGTATCACCTCTCCTATGCTGTGGTAAACATAAGTCACCTTTCGCGCTCCGCGCAATATTTGCACGACAATAGTTATTCAGAAAATCTGAGTAAAAGCGAGGGTAAAAAGATGGCTGAAAATTAGAAAGTTTCCCTGCGCAAATAGGTTGCGTAGTGGGGGATTAATAGACTTGAGACCCCTGCTGCCTGTGGTTGCGCGCAAGTGTAGCGCCCAGCCTGTGATCGGTGGGGACACCGACCACGGACAGAAAAGGCTTTGGCAGAGTGGCGGGATTGGCTAACGGGATTTTTGTTGTTTCATATTTGAGTAGCCCCAGACTTCAGTCTGGGGTAAGAAGTAAGCGGGGGCAGGCTTTAGCCTAAATTTTCTACGCGCATTTAAGCCTTTGTTTCGTCAATCAACAAGTTAGGCTAAAGCCGATACCACTTTGACGATGATACACCCGGACTAAAGTCCGGGGCTACTGGAATGCAATACTGATCCCATTCAGATGGCGATCCTGTTTGTCGTTGGTGACGCTGCGCTAAACACCAACGACGGCGAAGAAAATTCCCGTGAAAAATAAGTGAGCTATTTTCGAAGGAATCCCAACCTCAAAAGGGCCTGTAATGCGCTCACCGGGATTCGTGTATTCGGGGATTCCTTCAGTTTTTATCACATCTATTTTTATTGATTGGAAAAACTTCGGAATGACGCCCTTGGTTGTTTTCAGTAAATCCGCAATCCGAAATCATAAATCTCCCCTCCCCCGTTAATCTCTGTTAAGCCCCGTCAGCCCTCTTCGGCGAAAACGTTAGATTCGCATGCACATGAAGCTCAGTAATATAAACGCGATCCTGATAGGTACCTGCCTCGTTCTCATAGGCCTCGTAGGCATACAGGTGGCCTGGGTGTGGCAGAGCTACCGCCTCAGGGAGGACCGCTTTGACCAGGGCGTGCTGCAGGCTATGAACCAGGTCTCGCTCAATCTCGAGATGAATGAGGCCGACACCTACTTTCACAATGCCGGCTACCCAAACATGGGCAAGATGGTCAGCAAGATGTATGACACCGTGCAGAGCATGAAGGAGTACACCAACTTCCGCCTCATAGACTCTGTAGGCCAGCACGCGATCAAGTTTGGCTTTAGCGATACGTCAGGGGCTTTTGTGAGCAAATTTATAGGTACGGTGACCTACCTGCAGGAGCACCCCTCGGCCATCGTAGAAGATAAATATGACCTCGCCCAGCCCATGTCAAAGGCCGAGCGTGAGCGCAAGCTGATAGAGCAGCAGTTTAAGAAATACAACACCCTCTTTCAGGATCTCGCGGTCAAGTTTATGCTGGATGACAAGTGCCTGCACGACCGTGTGGACTCGGCCCGCGTCAGCGCCCTGATAGAGCGCGAGATAGTCGAGACGGGCATCAAGACGCCTTACCGCTATGCGGTGTTTGACCACTTCTCCCACGTGCCCATCATAGGCACGCTCAAAGATATGCCCAAGGCGGTCAAGATGAACTACTACACCATGCCGCTCTTTGCCAATGACCTGTACAAGAACTCCGGCATCCTGGTGCTCTACTTTCCCAATAAGAAAAGCTACCTGCTGCAGTCCATGTGGCTGATGCTGGCCACTACCATCACCTTTGTGCTGATCATCGCGGCGGCCTTTGGCACCTCGTTTTACATCATCTTCCGCCAGAAAAAACTCGACCTGCTCAAGACCGATTTTATCAATAACATGACGCATGAGTTTAAGACGCCTGTGGCCTCTATCTCCCTCGCTACGCAGATGATGAAGAATGAGAAGGTGCTGGCAGACCCTGACAAGATCAAACGCTACTCGGGCATCATAGAGGAGGAAAACAAGCGCCTGAGCGGGCATATAGAGAATGTACTGCAGGTGGCGCGCTTTGACAAGGGTGAGTTTAAGCTCAACCTGTCTGACATACACATCAATGAGCTGCTGGGCGATATCTGCGACAGCCTGGAGCTACGCATCTCCTCAGAGAATGGCGAGCTGACACGCCACCTGGATGCGGTGAATGACAAGATACGCGGCGATAAGGCACATATCAGCAATGTGATCTATAATGTAATAGAGAACGCGATCAAATACCGCAAGGAGGAAATGCTGCATATCAAGGTGTCCTCCTCCAGCGATAGCCGCGGTGTGACCATAGCCGTAGAGGACAATGGTATAGGCATCTCTGCCGAAAACCAGAAGATGATCTTTGAGAAATTCTACCGGGTGCCTACCGGCAATATCCACAATGTCAAGGGCTTTGGCCTCGGCCTGAGCTATGTCAAGATCATAGTAGATGCCCACGCCGGCACGATCAGGGTCTCCAGCGAGCTGGGCCGTGGCAGTCGCTTTGAGATTTTCCTACCTTTTTAAGGCGTTCGCCGACAATTTTGTAAAGTTTTGTTAATTGGTTAATGATGGTTAAACTGTTAAATTTAACCTTGTCTAACTTGTTAAAAAATAACCCGACCATGGCAATCAAAAGGCGCATACTGCTGGTGGAAGATGACAACAATCTCGGAAACCTGCTCCAGGACTCTCTCGAACTCAAAAACTATGATGTGACGCTGAAACGTAACGGCGAAGACGGCTGGAACGAATTCAAAACAGGCAAGTTTGATATGTGCATCCTGGACGTGATGATGCCCAAAAAGGATGGCTTCACCCTGGCCAAGGAGATACGCCGCACCAACTCTCAGGTGCCTATCATCTTCCTCACCGCCAAGGTGCTCAAGGAAGATACCATAGAAGGCCTCAAGATCGGCGCAGATGACTACCTGACCAAGCCCTTTAGCATGGAGGAGCTGACCCTGCGCATGGACAATATATTCAAGCGTGTGCCTAAGGCAGAAGTGAGCGAGCAGAATGAATTTATGATAGGCCGCTACGTGTTTAATAATGCCAGCCGCACCCTCACACTGGATGGCGGTTCCCCGCTCAAGCTCACCACCAAAGAATCAGAACTGCTCAAGATGCTGGCCGTACACCTGGACCGCCTGCTGGAGCGCGATATAGCGCTCAATACCGTGTGGGGCACCGATAGCTACTTTGCCGGCCGCAGTATGGACGTGTATATAGCCAAGCTGCGCAAATACCTGAAGGAAGACCCTAACGTAGAGATCCTGAATGTCCACGGCACAGGCTTCAAGCTGCTGGTCAAGAAATAATAGAAGCTACATCAAGATAGTAAGCCCTGCCACCGGCGGGGCTTTTTGTTTTGTGAAGAAACAGAGTACATTTTCTATGTGACCTATGTGTTCTATGTGGTTCCAAATGTATCTCCTCCGCGCCTCTCCGTCTCAGCGGTTAAACCTGTATTGCATCAGTTAGCCGCCACGATCATCTTCTCTACCTCCTCCAGTTGCTGCAGGGACATTTTGGCCAGTAGCTTATTGATATCCGTCTTCTTCTCCCGCTGGCGGATGGCGTGTAGCGGGTGGTCCTCGCGGTTATCCAGCAGATTGTCCGGAAACCACTCAAAGAGGTCATTGGGTGTACAGTTTAGTGCTACACAGAGCCGCTCGATGTGGTCAATGCGTATTTGAGCCACCTTATGATTCTTGTATTTATGTGCTATGAAAGGCACAAAGCCGCTCTCTACGAGAAACTTGTAGGGCTGATGGATATTACGGGCCTTGAATATCCGGCTAAGATTGAGCGTCAGCATGGCGGGCAGTTTTGTCAGTGCAAAAGTGGCTGAATGGCTTTTAAGTTCTGTAACTCAATATTGACATTTGTGGATAAGGCTTCGCCCCGGTCAAAATACAGCTATCCCAAAGGCAATCGCAGCTACAACACCTCAACTTATACCTATCGCTTCGCAAAGTACAGCTACAAAAGTGCAAAGTGGCACCCTATGTAGCTATTCAGTTACAAAGCGTTTAAAACACCGTAAAAGGATTTGAAAATACCGCCCGGCGGGATTTAGCAGCGTACCGTTTTCTTCTTCTTACCCAGATTGCCTCGGGCATCTATCTTAGCTATATAGTCAGAGACGTTGGGCACCTTGCACGCAGTGCCTCCCATATCGACAGACACCGCTCCTATCTTATCGCCTGTCTTCTTAGCCAGGTCAGTCAGCGAGGTGATGTAAGCCCCTGCCGCTATCAAAAAGCCATTCATGCAGTAGCGCACGCGGTTAGGCGCTTTGTGTATCTCCTTGCCTACCCGCTCTATCAGGCTTTTGTAGAGTTTCAGGTCCAGCTCTGCGTCGGGCTTTAGCGCAGCTATATTGCCCAGCGTAGACCAGCCCGCACAGGCTATCTGCGGCTTGTCGCTATCTATCCACTCCAGCGCCAGCTCCAGCCCGTAGGGGCTCTCTGCGGTGACCCATGCCACAGGGTACTCCGACAGCATGTACCAGTAGGCTTTATCGGCCCATCTCTGAAGGTCTTTCTTCGTCATTTTAGACGAGTCTGCTATCAGCCCGGCCAGGTACATGGCATCAGACACGCCCGAGTCAAACAGATCCATAGACAGCTTGTAGTCGGTCTTGACGCGCTTCATGATCTTCTTGAGGTCTTCCACTTTCACGCCGTAGAATGGCTCCCGCGCACCATGAGCGGTGAGAACTTTCTTGACAGAGGGCGAGCCGAGGGTTTGCAGCTCAGCGAGTACTTCTTTGGAGGTCATGGGGTAGATTTAGACCACCAATATACGTTTTAGAAAACATCGGATAAAGTGATGGGCTTGCCATTCAGCGTGATCGCGCCACCTTTCACCTGGCCGCGCAGCAGGCCTGACAGTGGCGCCTTCGGCGAAAGCGCTACTACTTTCACCCCTTCAAAGGTCATGACACCCAGCCCCGTCGCGATGAAGTACAGCACATCCCCACCGGAGATGATAGCTCCGTTCTCAGCTTTATCATACTGCTTCTCGCAGTCTATCCCGAGGAACTGGTTGCGGTCGTCTATGGCTACACTGAGCTGGTAGGCATAGTTGTCGCGCTCTATGTGGCTCATAGCGCGGCCTGTCTCATATTTGTCACCGGCGCTGCTTTTGTCCTCGCTATTGGCAGACTCCTGGGCCTGCTCCATAGCGGCAGTGGCTGTATCTATACGCTGCTGTATCAGTGCGAGGCAGTGCGCCCGCAGTCGGCTTTTGAAGGCTAGTTTATCAGGTGCAGTGTCGAGAACCAAGAATCAAGAATTTAGAACCAAGATATTAAAAGCATAAATAGACACAAATTCTATAGCGAAAGTCGTGGTTCTTGTATCTTGACTCTTGCTTCTAACCTCTAGGCCAGTATCTGGCTCTGGTCTATAGAGCGGTCGTACTCCTCGCGTGTGATCTCCTGATTGAGGTAGCGCTTGGTCTGTGTATTGAGCTCTATGGCCCGGTCTACATTGGCAGATGGCAGCACCACACCATTAGAGCATACGTTGCAGTAGAGCACATGCTTATTTTCATAAGGTATCACAGGAATGAAGAAGAGGGTAAACCATGTGCGCATACGCGACAGGTGCCAGTAGGATTCATTATTGCATTTGGAGCATTTGACCGGTATGGTCTGTCCATAGTCTGTGCGGGTACGGCGACCCCATCCGAATACGAATAGCATACGTTTTATTAGGTTTTAGGTGATGTAATAACGCTAATGTAAGCAAATAGACTTAAGAGCCAAGAGTCAAGAACCAAGACCTTAAAAACTTACTTCGTAATCCATGTTCTTCCATTGATTTTCTCTTATTTCTTGATTCTTGGTTCTTGTCTCTGGCATCTTGCATCTTCCCTCCTATTTCCTGACCTTCGCGGCGTCAATGGTCAATCTCGTCCTGATCCTGGTCTGTATCTTTGCCGGCTGGCTGCTGCGCCGCCTGCGCGTGCTGCCTGCAGAGGCACATCGCGGCATCAATATCTGGGTGCTATACCTGGCAGTGCCTGCCGTAGCGCTGAAGTATGTACCCACTATCCACTGGGGGCCGGAGCTGCTGGTGCCAGCCTTGTCACCCATTATCGTCTGGGTCGGCTCGTGGCTACTGTTTCTGCTGTATAGCCGCTTCAGGCCTATCTCACCGGCTACACGTACCGCACTGACACTTGTCTCCGGCCTGGGCAATACATCCTTCCTCGGATTCCCGCTGGTCTCAGCTTACTACGGCGAGCAGGCACTACCGATAGCTGTGGTCTGCGATCAGCTTTGCTTTATCATCATGGCTACCGTAGCATCCGTCATGGCCATGAATACGCCACCTGATATAGCAGACGGTACATCTCCTTCGGAGAAACCAAGCGCCCTGACCGTGGCTAAAAAGCTACTCACCTTCCCTCCTTTCATCGGCTTTCTTGCGGCTATTATATTGCCGCAGTTCGTAGACCTGACACCTGCCGTCCCGCTCTTTGATAAATTTGCGGCTACACTGGCGCCGATGGCCTTATTCTCCGTAGGCATGCAGCTCAGCTTTGAAGGCTGGCGGGAGGAATTGCCATTATTGTCGGTGAGTTTGGTGTATAAACTTCTACTTGCACCTCTGATGGTGATGATCGCAGTAGCCGGTCTGCACGCATCCGGTAGCTCGCGTCAGATCAGCGTCTTTGAGGCTGCTATGGCACCGATGATCACGGCAGGTGTGATAGCCACGCAGTACAACCTGAACCCACGTCTCGCCAATCTGACCGTCAGCATCGGCATCCTGCTCTCGCTACTCACTACCGCGCTATGGTACTGGCTGCCAGGCTAGAGGCTCATCTTCATGCACCGGTTCTGCTGACACGCAGATAGCTGACAAAGGCTACCAGCGAGGCTGCTGTCCACACACCCTCCAGCAGGATGAAGGGCACGTACACGATCATGACCGCAGCCGTAGTAGACAGCGCGCCTCCGATCATATTCATCAGTATGTAGAAAAGGCTATCCTGCGAGCGGATCTTGGCCAGGTTGAGTACATATGCGGCGAGCATCATGATCACGCCGGTCATCCCTATGATATCAGACAGTTTCATCCGGCAAAGGTAGCCAATACAGGCACCTTATACCACTCCTCCCATTATCGGGTCAGTCATGCTTTCCGTGCCGGTCTCTACTTTGCCCGCATAGCGCTGGCTAAAAGCATTGTCACCCTTGATAGCAAGAGATACATCATACCAGCCGTAGTATTTGCCGGTCTCCAGCACCACAGAGGCAGTGGCATTGGCGTTTACGCTTTTGGCTTGCGTGGTCTTGCTATAGTGGTCGTATAGCTCCACAGACTGAGTGGTGCTACTGTTGTTTTTGATGATCAGATTGAAACTATCCCCGCCATACCGGCATTCCGTCTCTATCGTACCGTTTTTGTTTCCTCTATATAGCCGGTAGAAGCCATTGGGGCCGTATACCTCTATCTCCGGGTCGTCTGCCATGGTCCACGTATCAGACACCTTGTCTCCAGGCAGCACAGCGTAGGAGCGAATAGACACATCATCACCTTTTCGTGCATACACATTGAATGGTACACCTGCCGCCTTTGCACCAAAGACCTTATTGCCCGCTGACATCATGATCTCAAAAGATCCCTTATCTGCCGATAATCTGCCATCTGCGTGGATCTCATATGGCAGGGCGTTGGCCGGTTTGATGCCTTTCTCCTGGATCATCTTAGAGCTGCCCTCCTTGTGATCATTGATGGCTTTTATTTCTGCAGCCGACACTTTTCTGAAATCAGATGGCGGCGCTTTGAATTTTGCCTTGTGGATGCTCTCTATGAATAGCTCCTTATTCAGTGACTCCGGCATCATCATTTTTTCGCCCTTGTAGGGACGGAAGACGGAGGTCAGGTCCCCGCAGATCGCCCTGCGCCAGGGGCTGATGTTGGTTTCCTTTATCGCCTTGCCCGTGCGGTGAGCCAGCCACTTCTCCATAAACTGGAGTGATGATGTATGGTCAAAGACCTGAGAGTTGACATACCCGCCTCTGCTCCATGGTGAGGCTATGACCATCGGCACCCGGAAGCCTAAACCTATAGCGCTCTCGCGCATCGTCTCAGGTGCATTGGCGCGGTGCGCTTTTTCCTGGGCCATGCTCACGTAGTCCACTGCTGTATTGATGCCGGCAGAGGTGCGCCCGGTATCAGCGTTGTGCGGATCTGGTGCCACAAATGGCGGCAGGTGATCGTAGTAGCCGTCATTCTCATCATAGGTCAGTACAAATATGGTCTTCTTCCACACTTCAGGATCTTTGGTCAGGATATCCATCACCTCTGAGAGGTACCACGCACCAAACCAGGCTGAGCTGGGATGGTCTGAGAAAGCCTCCGGTGCGACGATCCACGAGACGGTAGGCAGCTTCCCCGTCTTTACATCTTCGCGAAATTGATATAGTACGTCACCCTTCGGTATATTGATCTGGCGGTCCGTTGCCCCATCCTTGTAGTGCAGCGTCTCCAGGTCATGATAGTGCGGGTCTTTTACATTAGTGGTAAAGGCCTTCTCATGTATACTCCTGGCAAATGCAGAGAGTTGGTCGTATTTTTCGCGCGTGTACAGCGGCTTTTCCTTATTGACCCGGACCAGGAGGGCTTTCAGGTTGGCCACTTCCTCCTGAGCTGCTTTGCGTGATTTATCAGTCGCGCTGATGGTAGAGAGTTTTTTCTCGGCAGCGGTGATCTCTGCCGGCAGGCTTTCTGCCTTCTTGGTCAGCCAGTCTATGTATCTCTTAGAGAGCTTTACATTGTATTGTTTGAAAAACTCGATGGGGTTGTCTGTGAAGTTGTCCAGCCAATAGTCCTGCTCACCCGTGACCAGGCCATCTACGCTGATGTCATTCTGGTATATCTTCCATGAGATACCGTTCTCTTCCAGCCTTTCGGGAAACGTTTTCCAGCCGGCCATCTCGGGGTAGTCTACCTGTTCGTTCCAGACGTTGGCACGGGACTTTTCATTTTGCTGGGCACGGACTGTACCCGTCCAGAAGTGTAGCCTGTTTGGCGTCGTACCTGTCAGTGAGGAGCAAAAGTTGTGATCACATACCGTGAAAGCATCTGCCAGCGCGTAGTAAAATGGCAGATCTTCACGCGTGTAGTAGCCCATGGTCAGCGGCATATCTTTATAATCACCACCTGGCTGTTTGGCCTGCAGCCATTTGTCATACCTGCCGCCATTGCGGGCGTCTACCTGGTTGCTCCAGGAGTGTGGCAGGGAGCCCATCCACGTAGCTTTAGTGTTTTTGATATCCAGGCGGAATGGCGCATATGTCTCCCCCTTATCGTTGGTCTGCAGCCATACCATATTTTTATTAGGCAGGCGTATCGCACGTGGGTCGTTGTAGCCGCGTACTCCTTTTAGCGTACCATACGTATGGTCAAAGGACCTATTCTCCTGCATCAGAAAAACAATATGCTCTGCATCGAGATAGCTGCTGCCTACCTCCGGGTCTATGGCAAAAGCCCGCTGAATAGAGCCGGGTAGAAACTGCGTGACGCCCGCAGCAAAAGAATACATAGCAGCTTTCTTCAGAAATTCTCTTCTGGTATCCATGAGATAAACATAATGGTATACCGTAAAGCTAAAAAGATAAACCACTCTGTAGGGAGGCGGCAGTTTATCTTTTCCTTAAATCTCTCAGGCACGTGTGTAGACAGCCGTGAGCATGGTCTGGATGATGGCCTCCTGCCCTGCTGCAGAGCCTGAGGTAGTAGTACCCGTCATAGCCACGCAGAAGTGCTCATCTCCAAAGATCATATAGATAGCCGTCCGGCTACGGGTGGTATCAGACAGGCAGATCACCGACGCCGGATAGCCATTAAAGCGGAAATCCTTGTGATAGGCTACAGGCTGGTCGTCCCCCTTATCTTTGGCCAGGTACGCTATGTATTGATCTATTTCTCCTTTTTTATCCATGTAGGAACGCTGTCCATACTCTACCACGTCAATGGTCGTATCGGCATTGCCGTATCCATTCATCGAGGCGAGAAGCTCGTATCCGTCAGGCGGCACGAGACTCACGCCTGTGCTGGCTATATGCAGATGCAGCGGGCTGCTGTGCGTGGTGACCTGATCCGGTATATGGAGGTCTACCAGCAGTGGCTCCTGATAGCTCCAGGCGTCGTCCCGTCCTATAGTAGCCGTATGGTGGCGGGTGCTATGGAAGATCAAGAGGCCTAAGATGGTAAGGAGAAGAAGGGTTCTGCGCTGCATGAGATTAGATTTCAGGGAAAAGTAAGCAGTACCTATGTCAAATTCAGCTTTCCTCATGCTATTTAACTCATATTTGCACTAGAGCCACCAGTTTCAATTCTGTCAATTCTTGAATTCCACAAGTCTGATCAAAAATTCTTTGACCAGATATTTGGACATTTCAAAAAGAATCCTACTTTTGCAGTCCGTTTTCTAAAAGTAGAGAAAACGTCACCGTCCTCTTTGAAATGATTTCGCTGCTCCCGATCCTTCGGGGCCACAAGGTGTACCAACGCTTTGCGCACGACTTCATTTTTCTCAGGACACAAACCAAAAGAGATAGAAATGAAAGTCAAGGTACTCAACCAGGAAGGAAAAGAAACAGGCAGGGAAATCGAACTTTCCGATGCAATTTTCGGCGCTGAGCCAAACGATCATGCCATCTGGCTCGCTGTGCGTCAGCACCAGGCTGCGCTGCATCAGGGCACGCACAAGGCGAAAGAAAGGTGGGAAATAGCCCGTACGACCAAGAAGGCTTTCCGCCAGAAGGGTACAGGTGGTGCCCGCCGTGGTGACATGAAGTCTCCACTCGTACGCGGCGGTGCCCGTGTATTCGGCCCTAAGCCTCACTCCTATGACTTTAAGATCAATAAGAAAGTAAAAGATCTGGCAAAGATCTCCGCCTTCGCTCACAAGGTAAAGGCCGGCAACCTGATCGTAGTAGACAATCTCTCTGTCTCTGAAGCTAAGACCAAGAGCTTCGTAGCGATCCTCAAGAGCCTCAACCTGTCTGACATCAAGTCACTCGTTCTGGTAAACGAAGAAAACAACAATCTCTTCCTCTCTTCTCGCAATATCGCTAAGACAAATGTAATGCCTGCTACACAGGTAGGTATATTTGATGTGATGGACGCCAAGAAGGTAGTCCTCACTGAGGGTGCTATCAAGGCACTGGAAGCAAATTTCACTAACAACTAATTAATCTGAGGCAATGAGCAATATACTGATCAAACCAATCATCACTGAAAAGTCTACCAAACTGGGAGAAAAGCTCAACCGCTATGCATTTCGCGTAGACCGTGAAGCTAACCGCCTCCAGATCAAGAAGGCAGTAGAGACAGCCTACAATGTAAAAGTAGAAGACGTAAACACTGCTGTCATACCTGGCAAACTGAAAGTACGCCAGACCAAACAGGGTATCGCCCGCGGTATGAAGCCAGCCTTCAAGAAGGCATACGTGACCCTGAAAGAAGGTCAGGAGATCGACTTCTACGGCACTGTATAATCGACTAAGAGTTAATTAATTAAACAACTATAGCAGAAGCAAAACTGCTGATAAGACAAAGCAAGAATCAAATGGGTATCAGAAAATTCAGACCGACCACACCGAGCCTCCGTCATACGACGCTCGTAAACTTTGAAGAGGTAACCACCAATAAGCCGGAGAAGAGCCTCCTCGCTCCGATGAAAAGCTCAGGTGGCCGTACCTCATCAGGACGCCTCACCATGCGCTACACAGGCGGTGGCCACAAGCGTCGCTATCGTATCATCGACTTCAAGCGCGAAAACTTCGGCATAGAGGGCAAAGTGCTGACCATAGAGTACGATCCAAACCGTACATCATTCATCGCCCTCGTACAGTTCGGCAATGGTGAGAAGAGGTATATCATCGCTCCTCAGGGCCTCAAGGTAGGCCAGACAGTAGTATCCGGCAAGGGTGCTGCTCCTGAGATAGGCAATACACTCCCTATGGAGAATATCCCACTGGGTTCTATCATCCATAATATCGAGCTGCATCCTGGCCGCGGCGGTGTGATCGTAAGGTCTGCCGGTGCGTCTGCTCAGCTCATGGCCAAGGAAGAAAGGTTTGTAGTCATCAAGCTGCCTTCTGGTGAGGTGCGCAAGATCCTCAAACAGTGCCTGGCTACTGTAGGTTCTGTGTCAAATCCTGACCACAACCTCCAGTCTCTCGGCAAGGCTGGTCGTAAGCGCTGGCTGGGTATCCGTCCTCGCACAAGGCCGGTAGCGATGAACCCTGTAGATCACCCGATGGGTGGTGGCGAAGGCCGTGCATCAGGTGGTCACCCACGCTCACGTGGCGGTATCAAGGCTAAGGGCCAGAAGACCCGTACACCACGCAAGGCATCTGACAAGGTGATCGTACAGCGTCGCAAGGGTGCTATAGCAAACCAAAACAATAAATAATCCAGGCAAACCATAATAAAGTAAGACAATGGCAAGATCAATAAAGAAAGGACCGTATATCGCTCACCACCTGCTCGCTAAGGTAGAGACGCTGAATAACAGCAATAAGAAGTCAGTGATCAAGACCTGGTCCAGGTCATCTATGATCATCCCTGATATGGTAGGCCACACATTTGCAGTACACAATGGACAGAAGTTCATCCCTGTATATGTGACGGAGAATATGGTAGGCCACAAGCTCGGTGAGTTCAGCCCTACACGTATCTTCAAGGGCCACTCTTCTAAGAAGGTGAAGTAATAAAGTAAGGACAAAGCATTAGATAAAAAATAATGGTGATGAGAATCACCGATCAAAAACATAAACCATAATAAAATGGAAGCAGTAGCAAAACTGAGGAACAACCCATCATCTCCGCGCAAGACAAGGCTCGTAGTAGACCTGATCCGTGGCAAGAAAATCGGTGACGCCCTCGCTATACTGAAGTTTCACAAGAAAGAATCTGCAGGCAAGCTGGAGAAACTCCTTCTGTCTGCTATCAATAACTGGGAGCAGAAGAACAACCTCAAGGCTGACGAAGGCCATGAGCTGTATGTCAAGTCTGTGTCTGTAGATCAGGGCGCTACGATGAAGCGTTTCCTCCCTGCGCCACAGGGCCGTGCATACCGCCTGCGCAAGAGGAGCAACCACATCACCCTGACGGTAGACAGCAAGGTGCCGGTTGAGTTCCAGTCTGCTGCTGAGACAGAGGCTGCTGACTAATTCAGTATTGATTCTATATTACTACAAAGCCCCGCTATGGGGCTTTTGTATTTTGTGGCTTTTACATTAGGTCTTCTTTGGGGATTTAATCGCCTTTTGCGTTCTTTACCCCGCAATAGCATAGACCATGTCCCGTCCTCTCAAGATAGTTTTTCTCGGCACACCGGAGTTTGCGGTAGCCATGCTGGATATCCTGCATCGTTCACAGCATGAGGTAGCCGCCGTCATCACCGCGCCAGATAAACCTGCAGGCCGCGGCATGCACCTCTCTGAATCTGAAGTCAAGAAATATGCTGTGGCCAATCATATCCGCCTCCTCCAGCCGGAGAAACTCAAGAACGAACATTTCCTCAAGGAGCTAAGAGAGATAAGGGCAGACATTTTTGTGGTGGTAGCCTTCCGTATGCTGCCCGAGGCAGTCTGGAATATGCCCCCGCTCGGCACTATCAATCTGCACGCCTCCCTCCTGCCTCAGTACCGAGGAGCAGCGCCGATCAACTGGGCCATTATCAATGGCGAAAAAGAAACCGGGGTGACCACCTTCCGCCTGCGCCATGAGATAGATACCGGCATGATCATCTATCAGGATAAAGTCACTATACGCGATGATGAGACCGTAGGTGAGCTATACCTTGAACTGATGGAGGTGGGCAAGCACACGCTCTTGCGCACTATAGATGCCATTGCTGCCGACGACTACCCGCAGATACCACAGGACCATATCACCGATATCAGGCACGCCCCTAAGATCAATAAAGAGACCGGTAGCATAGACTGGAACAAAGATGCTGCCTCCATCTATAACCTGATCCGCGGCCTGAGCCCCTATCCGGCGGCCTGGACCAGCATCTATAGCAAGACCATCAAGATATACAAGGCGGAGAAGCGCGAGATAGCCCACAGTATGCCTATCGGTGTGCCAGACACAGATGGCAAAACCTTTCTGCGCTACTACTGCACAGACGGTTATCTCGATCTGCTGGACATACAGCTAGAAGGCAAAAAAAGAATGGGGATAGAAGAGTTTCTCCGTGGTCACGGCAGTACTATTAAATCTGCATAAGCACTGCTTATAAAGCGCTAAAATTTTCTTTAAGGTTCTTTCCTCTCCTCCCGAGAGGAAAGATGCCGAAGGCAGATAGGTGAGGTATTAATTCAGCGATATAGCCGGCAGCATCAGCTCCATAGAGTTGTGAAACATCAGGGGGAAAGTCTTGACAGTCACAAATTTTATCACCGGAAACTTGTGCAGTACCTTCATTAGCTCTACTCTGGATTTTGCCGAAAAAACGATCCAAAGTTTTGACCTGTCCTCTGCCAGCGAATAGCTGAGGATAGTGCCCTTGACCATACATTCATTTACAAATGCGCGCTGCGCCGGTATCAGCTCCATAAACTCCTCCGTAAACTCAGGCAGCGTCATCTCTACCAGATATTGATCCATACTAGACTCCTTTATTTGTTGAAACTAAGCATAAAACCTCTGAAATCTCACTTCTCTCCTTAATATAAACGTGTAAACACGCAAGTGCTTACTTTTTAACAGACGAAATGACAAGGCATTAATTGTGTGTTAAGCTCGGGCCGGGCGATCCAGATAGTCCATCAGTGGCCCGGTCATAAGGGTAGTAAATAGCGCCATGAACACCATCATGGTAAACACCTCAGCCTTTAGCACACCCAGATCGTACCCGATATTGAGTACGATCAGCTCCATCAGGCCCCTCGTATTCATCAGCGTGCCTATAGAGAGGCTATCTCTCCAGCCGAAACCGGATAGTCTGGCTGCTGCAGCACTACCTGCCAGCTTGCCCGCCACGGCCAGCAGCAGGATAGCTCCAAACACCGGCCATAAAGATGCATCAGACAATACACCGATCTTCGTTCTTAGCCCTGTGATCACAAAAAATACGGGCAATAAGAGTGAAACGCTGACCCCCTCCAGACGCTCAGTCAGATGGTGGCGCAGCTCTCTGCTGCCGGGCAGTACCGCACCAGCTATGAAGGCTCCAAACAAGGCATGTATCCCTATGATCTCAGATACCAGGGCAGATGCTAGCAGCACGAGGATAGCCACTGCTATAAACGCTATGTCTTTGCCTCTATCAGCGCCTCCCTGCCTCATATAGTATCGCTGCAGGGCTGGTTTGACCCCGAGTACCATCAGCAGCACAAAGGCCACCGTGGCAGCTATCGTCACAGCTACTCCACGCATGCTTTCCGCCTTGGTCACGGCTACTACTACGGGCAGGATGCACCATGCCGTCACATCATTGATAGCAGCGCACACGAGGGCCATCTGACCGGTAGGCCTGGCAGCTATGCCCCGCTCACGCACGATGCGCGCCAGTACAGGAAAAGCAGTGATGCTCATAGCGATACCCATAAAGAGTGCATAAGCGGTAAAACCACCCTGCATCACACCATACTGCTCATACGAGAAGTACGCAAACACCACCCCCATCAGAAAAGGGACGGCTATACTAGTATGGCTGATCACTACAGACGCCCCGATCTGCTCCCTGATCGCATCTATATCCAGCTCCATACCTATCACAAACATAAAAAGCAGCAGCCCCAGCTGGCTCAGGATGCTGAGTACCGTGAGTGACTCGGGCGGGAAGACCGTAGCATATACCTCAGGGGCCAGCCATCCCAGCAGCGATGGGCCCAATAGTACGCCGCCTACTATCTCTCCCATCACCGACTGCTGACCTATGCGGGTAAATATCCATCCGAGCCCCTTGGCCACTGAGAGGATTACGATCAGCTGTAGCAGCACAGTAGAGACGGGGTCATGATAGGCGCTGGGGAGAAATGACAGAAGGCCGATGCCGGGCGTAGCATGAGATATCAGCGCCGGATATGCAGCGCCACCCATATACAGGGCTATGCAGATAGCAGCGGCCACAGGCACTACTATCGTCAGATAGAGACGGATATGCTTCATAGCGGGGGATGATCTATGATGCTGCTATATTAAGCAGATTATCCTTATCAGTGGGATGATTGTTACATAGCGTAGAGACTGTGAAAAACTAACACGCGTTAGTTCACTCCCACTCTATTGTAGCTGGCGGCTTGGAGCTGATATCATAGACTACCCTATTGATACCGCGCACCTGGTTGATGATCTCATTCGACGTCTTCGCCAGAAACTCATAAGGCAGGTGAGACCAGTCTGCCGTCATACCGTCTGTAGAGTTTACCGCGCGGAGCGCTACCACATTCTCGTAGGTACGCTCATCGCCCATCACTCCTACTGCTTTGATCGGGGTCAGGATCACACCAGCCTGCCATACTTTATCATATAGCTCATACTTCTTCAGATTGCCTATGAAGATATCGTCTGCATCTTGCAGGATGCGGACTTTCTCAGGAGTGATATCACCCAGGATACGCACAGCGAGACCCGGACCCGGGAAAGGGTGCCTGTGCAATATATCAGGGTGCAATCCGAGTTCTTTACCCGCACGACGCACCTCGTCTTTGAATAGCAAACGCAGCGGCTCGACCAGTTTCAATTTCAGCCTGTCCGGCAGCCCACCTACATTGTGGTGAGACTTAATGGTCATAGATGGTCCCTTCACAGACACTGACTCTATCACATCCGGATAGATGGTACCCTGAGCCAGCCACTTCACCTCCGGGTGTTTGTTTGCCTCGGCCTCAAATACTTCGATGAACACACGACCTATGATCTTGCGCTTCTGCTCCGGGTCGGTCACTCCAGCCAGCTCTGATAGGAATTTGTCCCCGGCGCGTACACCGACCACATTCAGGCCCATATCCTTGTACTGCTCCAGCACTCCTTCAAACTCATTCTTACGCAGCAGGCCATTGTCTACAAATATGCAGAGCAGATTATTGCCTACCGCTTTTTGCAGCAGCAGTGCGGCTACAGACGAGTCTACACCCCCACTGAGACCGAGTAGCACATGCTCGTCACCTATCTGCTCTTTCAGACCGGCTACAGTCTCAGCCACAAAAGACGCCGGAGTCCACTTGTGCGCCAGACCACAAACCCCAAAGAGGAAGTTGTTCAATATCTTATGCCCATCTGTAGAGTGATACACCTCCGGGTGGAACTGAATGGCGTAAACCGTATTTGCAAAAGCCTTATCCCTGGCTTTGAAAGCCGCCACAGGGATGGAGTCAGACTTTGCTATGACATCAAACCGATCGCCTACAGAGGTGATAGAGTCACCATGACTCATCCATATCTGTGAGTGGTCAGGTACCCCCTCAAACAGCTTGGTACCATAGTCCTGTATATCCAGGTGCGCACGGCCATATTCGCGCTTATCGCTCTTCTCCACCTTGCCACCAAATTTTTGTGCAAGTAGTTGTGCTCCATAGCAGACACCGAGCAGCGGCACCTGATCGGTCAGCTTCTCTATATCGATATCCGGTGCTGACTCGTCACGTACGGAGGCCGGCGACCCGGATAGGATCACGCCTTTGATGTCAGGTGTCAGGGCTGGAATTTTATTGAAGGGTACTATCTCGCAGTAGACCTCAGACTCGCGGATGCGGCGCGCTATGAGCTGTGTATACTGCGAACCGAAGTCTACGATCAGTATTTTTTCTTGCATGGCCGCAAAAGTAAGCTTTAGCTAGGAGACATCACAGAAAGTTATTGGTTGCAATGTGGAGATTAGCTACTAAGTTTTGTATTAAGCCCTGAAAGGGCGAGAATATCCTAAAGTAGGGCATCGCCCTACGAAAATCGAGAAGGCAAACCTCACTCAAACCGCAACGCCCGCACGGGTGTGATCCTGCTCACCAGCCTTGACGGTACGATCAGTAGCACCAGGCATACTACCACCGTACCTACGTTCACTGCCGCTATCCACAGCCAACTGATACTGATAGGCGCATATGAGATGTAGTAGGACTCCTGAGGTAGTTTTATCACATGCCGGTACTGCTGTATCAGGCAGATACCGAGGCCAGCCACATTGCCTATCAGGAGCCCGGCGCCGATGATCACCAGCGCATAGTACAGGAATAGCTTGCTCATAGAGGCATTGTTGCTACCCAGGGCTTTGAGCAGGCCTATCATATTGGTCCGGTCCAGTATCAGGATCAGTAGCGTAGTCACCATATTGATCACTGCCACCAGTATCATCAGTACCAGTATGATCAGCTCATTCATCGTTTGTAGATCTAACCAGTCAAAAAGTCCCGGCTTTAGCTCCTTGATCGAGTTGACCTCCAGGTAGTCGGCATTGATCTCGTGGTTCATGCGTGTGGTCAGGTCATCTATTGGATCCCGGTTTAGCTCATCGTAGCGGTCCTTGGTCAGCAGCCCACCGAATACGGACAAATAGTACGCTCTTGCCCGGCTTTTAAATAGCTGCCCGTCTTTCAGGAAAACGTCAAAGCCACCCACCGAGTCACGCCCCCAGCCATTGATATCCTGTATCACCCGGATATCCACCATCGCTATTTCCTTGTCAAACTCCTCTATGCCTGTCTCGTAGATGCCGCGTACGCGGAAAGGCCTCGCCCGCATCTCTTGTCCTATGAAGTTGACCACTACTTTATCTCCCGTATCGAGCTGGAGGCGGTCAGCAGTAGCCTTGGAGATCAATATCTGCCGCATGGATTCTATGCTGTCAGCGCTGATGATATGACCGCGCTTCAGATAGGGCCGCAGCACCGACCAGTCAAAGTCCTCACCTACCCCTCGTAGTACGATCCCATCAAAGTCGTCTTTTGTTTTGAGCAGGCCGCCCTTCATGGCAGACACCTCAATGTGCTTGACATAAGGCAGCAATTCCGGATGCTTGTAGAAGTCCTGATACTTGTATACTGCACCTGACTCATAGGAGTCTGCCATACTGTAGGGCTTGATGTGCATATGCGCCCAGAAGGCAAATATCTTCCCCCGTATCTCTTTCTGGAAGCCATTGATAAATGAAGATGTCACGATCATCACCGCCACGCTGAGCGCTACAGCTGCTATCGCTATGCGGATGATAAACGAAGAAAACGACCTCGACCTGCTGAAGGCTATTTTGCGGACTATAAAGAGCTCAGTATTCAAATCAGAAGCAGGTTGTAGGCCCAAATATAAGATATAATGCCTTTAGCTATTGCCCTGGTGGAATAGTGAATAGTAAATCCTGATATCCCAGCTTTCCCGTCAATACCTGCGTGGATTATCTTTAAGTTGAAAATCAATAGATAGGCTGTAGATAAATTTTACTTTTCGCCCCTGATGGATAGCAGGAGCAAAGACAGGTAACATGCGCGCTATACGTAGCGCCTCTGCATCTATATCTCCGGATACCCCTTTTATCAGTCGCACATCTGTCACCGCGCCATTAGTATCTATCACCATATTTAGGATCACACACCCTTCTATACCATAATTGTAAGCGGAGTCCGGATAGTGTCTGCATCTTTCTATAAATGAATTCAGCACGTTATCACCACCCGGGTAGGACGGCGGCCGATCTGCGCCTGCACTATCTACCTGAGCCAACGTGCCCATGGTCGCACACATAGCCCACGTTAGTAAAATCGTTTTCATGTGGCGCTTATCACTCTATGTATTTGCCTTGCGCGATTTCTTCTTCCAGCCGTTTGCCGTGGTCTGGCAGGGCCAGGGCCTGCTGCCAGTATTTTACGGCTTCCTCTTTGCGGTTCAGCTTCATCAGGATATTGCCATACCGCTCCAGGTATCCCGCCGACTTGCCACCCATATCCAGAGCCTTCTTTTGCTGGCGCTCTGCCTCTGCATAGTCCCCCTTTAGAAAGAGCAGGGCAGCATAGGTATCGCGCCTGTTTTTATCCGTGGTATCTGCCTTGATAGCCAGGCGCACATATTCCAGGCCCTGCGCAGTATCACGCCTTTGCAGGTAGCACATCCACGCATAATTATTCTGCGCGCTGGCGTTATTCTGTTTGGCAGACTCACCGTAGTAGTAGAAAGCTTTTTCCTTATCGGTCGGCAGTCCATTCTCTCCATGTTCATAGCGGTATGCCACCTGATATTGCGCCGATGCGTCTCCAGACTTGGCCGCCCGCAGGTAGTAGTCTACTGCTATCGACTCGCTATGCCTCATGCCTGCCAGCCCTCCGTGGCTGTAGTCCGCCAGGCGAACCATAGCCAAAGCATGGTTTTTACCCGCTGCCTGCTGAAACCATATGAGGGCCTTAGATGAGTCTACGGGCAGGCCACCTTCACCCTTTTCGTACATCAGCCCCAGTTGGTATTGGGCTCTTGGCCACCCCATCTCAGCAGATTTTACATATAGCCTGCGCGCCATCGTATCGTCACTGGGCAGACCGCCTTTGCCATTGATATAGCAGTTAGCCAGATTGCAGATCGCTATACGGTTATTCTGGTCAGCAGCCTTTTGATACCACTTTACAGCCTCCTTTTTATCTATGTCATATCCGTGACCTACATCATACATGTAGCCCAGGTCTAGCTGTGCATCTCCATAGCCGGAGTCTGCTGCTTCGTGCAGGTATTTGACCGCGGTAGCGTAGTCCTGATCACATCCTTTGGCATAGCTATACATGTTAGAGAGATAGTAGAGGGCGGGCGGATAATGCAGCTCTGCGGCAGCCTGCAGCCATGGCCGTGCCGACCTATAGTTTTCATAGTCGTAGTATACGATCCCCTTTTGATAGAGCATCTGCATATCTTTTAGCCCCGACTTTTTCACGGCCGTATCTACTGCGGTACTCATCTCCTCTTCATTGCCAGCCAGTTTAAATTTGATGGGTAGCAGCACTCTCGTTCTTACTTTCTGTCCATCGTTCTCGCCGGGTACGAAATTTGGCATCAGGCGTACCACGCGGAGCGCTTCTGCATCTATGCCCTTTGTCACACTTTTATAGATGTGTATGTCCGATAGCGCTCCATCGCGCTCTACTATAAAACTGACTACTACGCGCCCTTGGACATCCTTCTCGCGCTCCAGATCCGGATACCTGATATTACTCTGGATGAAGCCCATCATCGCCACGTCGCCGCCCTTGTACGTCGGCACCTTTTCCACTACTTCATAGACTTTGTCAGCAGCGTCTTTGATATCCTGGCCCGACATGGTCAGCACGGCGAGCATTGTGCATAGGGTATAAATGATCTTTTTCATAGTAGGGTACAGTTTTCTCAGGACAATTTAAACATGAGCGGTAAAAAATACTTGACTTTGACAGGCTTCCCCTGCTGTGTGCCGGGTATAAAGTCTGGCAACAAGTGTATGATCCGCAAGGCCTCGGCATCTATATTTTTCGATACCCCCTTTTTGATTTGTATATCTTCCAGTTGCCCTTCCTTATTGACCACAAAAGATGCAATGACCCGCCCCTGTATACCTACCTCACGGTCCTGTGCAGGATACTGTATATTCATCTGGATAAAACGCATCATAGCCAGCTCCCCTCCGGGAAAGCGGGGCATCCCCTCAAACACTGGCAGCGCCATTTCCGCCACGGCGGTATCACTGACATCTGTCACGGAGTCTATGTCGTATATCAAATGAGTTTTGACCGCCTTGCCATTATAGACTCCCGGATCGAACCGGGCCTGACTCATCACACGTAGGAGTTCAGCATCAGTTTTAGCATCTATACTTTTCACTACTCTTATTCCTGTGGTAGTACTATCAGGGTTGACCGCCACCTCTACGCGCAGCCTCTGGTCTTTTGGTTTCATCTGATAAAAGCGGTAGAGCTGCTTTTCAAAAAAATCCTTTTCTGCCTTTTTGCCTCCCGCAAACGATGGCTGCCGATCCAGGGCCATCCCGTTGTAATAGCCATCTGCATTTACCACCAGCTTCTCATCAAAGAAATTTACTTTAAAAATGATCTGCGAGCTGACCGGTTTGCCTATCTGACGGGCAGGGTTCATCCGGGGAAAGGAACTGATCACACGTACTGCCTCTGAATCTATATCAGCCGGTACGCTCACCATACAGTGGGCATTAGAAACATTACCTGCGGAGTCTATATCAAAACCTACCGGCACTGTGCCCAAAAAGCCATCAGCGCCATCCTTGTGACGAAGGTTTGCTTTCACATAGTCCTTCATGGCCTGCTCCCCACCAGGGAAAACCGGCAGCGTAAATTCGGGCACCTTGGTGATCCGGAAGGTAACAGGTACTACCTGCCCGACCCGTACTGCCATGCCACTCTGCATGCCCGCCTTGTGAGGCGGGAAAGTCTGCACTACCCGTACGGCCTCCGCATCCAGTAGCGGATGTATGCCCCGCTTCACAGTCACATCTGATACACTGCCGTCCCTATTGACTACATAACCTACGACCACCCTACCCTGCACCGCACTATCTGCGGCTCCGGCGGGATACTTGATATGGGTCATCAGAAACCTATTCATCGAGTCCTGCCCGCCGGGAAACTGCGGCATCTGCTGCACCACGGTGTACACCTGGCTGGTGTCTGCCTGGGCCAGTACGGACAGAGAAAGAAAAAGGGCGAGCGCGAGCGAAATAGTTTTCATAAATATGACAGTACTTAAGAAGTTGACAAATATAGGAATAGTGCGCTTTTATCTGTGTCACCCGCCTCCGGATTGTGCTACCCCCCCAATATTGGCCTCCCATTTGTACCATATACCGTGAACCTGTCATTCTGATCAAGGCGTTATTTTCTAATCATAAAATCAGAAAGTCATGCTACTCAATATTTTCAGAACCATCGTGCACCTGCCCATGGTTTGGGATTTTATCATCCCGCTGGCTATCATCGGTATCTTTTGTTTTGTACTCTTCTATGAGGGCGAGTGGGGCGGCATACGCAGGAAAAAGAATCCCCACCCAAAGCACTAGCACCAAGGAACCTCTAAGAAACGGGTACTGCTAGAACAAACTACCTTGTCCGGAGTCAGCTGGAGGCGCTTCCCTCTTCTTGCGTGATGGCTTGCGGGCGGGAACTGCTGTTATAGCGGGCTCTTTCACAGGTGCTATAGCCACCTCGTGGGTGTCTGCTATAGGCTCTATTTCCGGATGAGCGTTATCTCCCGTTGTTCTTTGCTCGGTCACCGCTTCGGCAGAGAGGTCCAGGACATCTTCCTCTATTGTGGTTTCCTGCTCAGCTACGTAGCCGTCCTCCCAGGGTACTGAGCCCGCAGCAGCGTGCGATGTGATGGATGCCTCCGGGTGAGTGATATCAATAGGCGGCTCGATGGTATCTACTACAGACTCTTCCACCTCTTCTACTACCTCCGGCTGGTCATTTGTCTCAGCTGCTGTGATTGTTTCAGCAGGGATATCGGCAGGTGCCGGCGCGACGGTCCGCCCGACTGAAACCTCCTGCTTTGCAGTTTCCATATGCGAATCACTAACAGGCGGAGTCTCTATCTCGGTGCTCCACTGGCTGCGGTAGTCCTCGAGCCACGCTACTACCTCACTCAGGCGCTCCAGGCGGGCCTCACAGTAGCGCTCACGTCCCTTCTGGCGTATCTCTACGAGGCCGCACTGGCGCAGTATCTTGATATGCTTTGATATAGCCGGGCGGCTCACACTGAAGTGGCTCGCTACGGTATTGAGGTTCATAGATTCACGGGCTATGAGCGCCAGTATGGCGCGGCGGTTGGGATCTGCTATAGCCTGAAAGGGGTCTCTTCTCATCATATGGCGGCAAATATAGACAACCATTCGGTTTCAAAGGTAAAATGGCCCCTCTGTATAATACTATGATGCCTGTGCCTGATAATGCATGAAATATTGTATTATTGGCTGATAGTAAAAGATATGTCCGGATATCGCTTTGAGAAACTAGACCCCAGCCGCCTGGCAGACGCTTCCCGCCTTTTCAAAGAAGCTTTCAACGCAGACTTTGATGAAAAATATATACATAAAAAGCTCAGCACCTATGCCGGAGATTTGTCTTATATAGGCTATATAGGCTATTCACCTGAGGGTGAGCCGGCCTGCTTTTATGCCATGTATCCATACTATGCAGAGTATAACGGGGTCAAGTACCTGATAGCACAGCAGGGAGATATCATGACCGCTCCGGCTCACCAAGGGCGAGGACTCTTTAGGCAGATTTGCGCCTTGCTCCACAAGGAAACCGGGGAACTAGGCATCAACTTCTTCTACGGACTGCCTAATGACAATTCCTACCACGGTTTCATTACCACACCCGGCTGGGAGCATTTTGATGACTTTCAAATATACCTGATATCTACCCGCACTCTCAGTTGGGTCCGGATCAAGAATACATTAAAGCTCAATAACAAGCTACATAAGACATGGTGCCATGCTATCCTATCACTTGTCCCTAAGGGCAAACCGTTTAAAAATTCGGTCATAGAGCCGGGTATAGCCGGGGTCATACGCGATGCAGATTTTTTTGCCTACAAGACATACGGCCAGAATTACCTCATATGTGTGCATGGCATAAACGTATGGGTGAAACATGATGAAAACTTCCTATTGATCGGAGACATGGAGCGCTGCGACGATCCCACCTTTGATAAGGTGATAGGACGACTAAAAAATATTGCCCGGCTACTCGGGCTGCATCATATCAGATTTCATACCAGCCGGGGCACATTTCATGAGCGCAACTTCAAGCGCCACGGGCGGCTATTTGACAAGTCATACGCTATCGGAGGTATCAATTATACAGGTGCGATCCCTTTTTCTGCCCTTAGAATCACGACAGGCGATAATGACAATTTCTAAAATAAAACTAAAGTGACAGGGCCAGCAGTTTCTATCATCATTGTACATTATCGTACTCCACGACTCCTCGAGGCCCTCATATCCTCTATACATCGCTATTCGGAGGGCGTGACCTATGAGATCATAGTGGTCAATAATGATACACGTATGCAGAGCGATATGATACTGTCCCGGTTTCCTGATACGATCTGGCTGGAGAGCGGGTACAACGCTGGTTTCAGCCGCGCCAATAACATGGGTATCAGAAGTGCGAAAGGCGAGTATATTCTAATACTCAATCCTGATGCAGAGTTTCGTGAGAATGTTCTCGCTCCTTATGTGGCATTCTACCGCCAGCATGATGGTGACCAGCGGCTGGGGCTGCTGACCTGCAGGATCTATTCATCAGTAGATGATAGCCTATCCATAGGTACCGGACTGGGATTTCCATCGATACGCCAGATCATAAGAGCCAATCCGCTATATATCTATCTCTGCAGGATATTAGGAGTCAGCATGGCAAAGAAATATAGCGGACAGGAAATGCACTACCAGGATCATGAAGTAGACTTTGCCAGTGGTGCATGTGCGCTGATCAGCCGGCGCAAGATCACGGATGGACGCTTGTATTTTGACGAAGACTTCTTTCTCTACTACGAAGATGTAAACTGGTCGCGCAGAGTGCATGAGGCAGGGTACCGCAACTATCACTGCTCTTCAGTCAAAATCTGGCACGTCAACTCTGCCAGCACCGGCCGCTCCTGGGCCAAAGATATGCAGATACAGGTTTCTTCTTATCTCTATTATCTAAGAGCCTACGGGCCGGTCATGTACGCGCTGATAGGGCTGACTCTATGGCTCAACTATAGAATGACCATCTATCTGCTGCGTAGGGCAGACCAGAAGGTGGAACTGGAGGAAGCCCGAAAGAGCTACACTGTCTTCCTTAAATATTTCAAGCTGGTATGGCAAAAGTACTATCCCTCCTCTCCTGCCGACGGATCCTATCTGCGCTATGAGGGCTATGGAGATCCCAGTTAGGTAGAAATACAAAAATTGAGTCTAAATCTACAATTTAACAAGGCAAGGAGAATTTTACATTTGTATGACAAATCATTTGTTATTATTTTCCGCATTCATATCACAAAACAAAACACAAACCTCTCGCGCATGAAACTTAAGTACATTTCTTTGTCAGTTTTTCTCGGGGCATTTGCCCTTTTGCTCTCCAGCAATAGTACAGGCTATACCAATAACAACGGAGACAGCCGCACCGGTGCTATCAGCTCCACGGTGGGCTGCGGCGGTAGTGGCTGCCATAGCAATGGCGCCACGGCGGGTATCACGATATCCGTAGAGCTCGACTCTGCCGGCGTGGCTGTGACCTCCTATCATCCCGGCGGATCATATACCGTCAAAATGATTGCTACAAATACTACATCTAATACCCTTCCTGTCTTTGGCTTTGGGCTCGCGTCCGTGAAGGCTACAGGCGCCGGCACGTCATCGGCACAACAGGCAGGCACCTGGTCGGCCTCGCTGCCTAATGGGGTACAAAACTCTATCGAACTGGCCGCTAACACAAACGTGATAGAGCAGCAAGTGCAGCTCCCTAAGACATCAGGCACAGGTGCTGCAGGCACTACCTATGTAGAGTCTATAGGCTGGACAGCTCCTGCTGCAGGCACTGGCGCTGTGAAGCTCTATGCAGTGGTCAACGCAGCTAACGGTGACGGCACCAATGGCCCTGAAGACAAATGGAATAACACAAGTACTACAATCACCGAGTTTGGCACGAATGCTATCTCTGAGATAGCTGCAGACCTGGGTTCAGTAAATGTATATCCTACGCTGATCAGCAATACGATCACCACGGCATTTGACCTGCGCCGCGATGCGAAGGTGAGCATCGAACTACTCTCTCTGAACGGACAGACGGTGAGCACGCTGCTCGCTGACGAGGCTATGAATACAGGTACTCAGACACGCACCTTCACCATAGGTGATCTCTCTGCCGGTATCTACCTCGTAAAGGTGCAGGCCGGTGAGCACACTGCCATCTCTAAAGTAGTGAAGCAATAAGCTAAACGACATACCCGATATAAATCCCGGCACCGCAATGGCCGGGATTTTTTTGTGCCCTGTAGAAAAGTATATTTGATCTCATTCATGACAGCATCAGATTTCATCACAGCCTATAGCGCAGCGCTGGCCAGTCAGGACTGGCATCAGGTGGCACCGCTCATACATCCCGATGCAGTGGTCACCTTCTCTACCGGTGCTGTCCATATCGGCGCAGATGCTATCCGTATGGCCTACGAGCGCAACTTTTCTCTCATCAAAAATGAGGACTACAGTGTCACTGATATACACTGGATAGAGGCTGGTGAAGACGTAGCGGTATATGCTTTCGCCTACCACTGGCGCGGGCTGATAAACGGGCAGGAGGCCTCCGGTGCCGGCAGGGGTACCGCTGTGATACGCAGAGATAATGGCCAGTGGAGGCTGATAGCAGAGCAGCTGACGCGGACACCCTGATCTAGGCCTTAGGCTCCATGTGCAGTACTACCATGCCGGTAGATAGTTTCTGACTGGAGATGGTATGCAGATCGGCACGCTTTGTCTCTAGCGAAAAGAAAGGCAAGCCCTGCCCCAGCACTATGGGCGCCATAAATATCCAATACTCATCTATCAGGCCCAGCGCCATGAGAGAGCGGACCGTAGACGGGCTGCCAAACATCACGATATCTTTATCCTTCTCCTGCTTGAGCTGGCCTATCTGTGCGGTCAGGTCAGCGCCTATGATGCGCGTACCCGGACCAGCATCGGCTACGGTGTGAGAGACGACTATTTTCTCCACAGCATTATACCACCTGGCATGTTTGCGGTCATGCTCGCTGGCGTCCGGGCCATCTGCGGCGGTAGGCCAATAGCTGTTCATGATCTCAAATGTACGACGTCCATACAGCGCCGTGCCCGCCCTATCTGTGAACTGATGACTATAGTCAAAGAATTCCTGATTGACAGGAAAGATGTTCAGCTCGCCATTAGGCCCGGCGGCATAGCCATCCAGCGTGAGCAGCAGGGAGGAAATGAGTTTTGCCATGTGTAGTGGTTTTAGTGTAGCTGCAAGATAAGGAATGACTCATATAGTCAGACGGTCAGTCAGTCAGTTTTCTATACAAACTGACTGACTGACCGTCCATAATAAGAGTGAGAATGTCTACCCTCCAATATTTTTAAGAGAAAGATCGATCAAGTATTTAGTTCTTTCAAAATCGTCTACGTTCATTATTGAGACTTCAAGATCACCGGTCCCATAGTGCCCAATGTTTCTCACATCACGACACTGCTCTAACCAAGGCTTTACCTCGTCAGGCTTCACTTTTAAAAATAAAAGCATTTTCCTTTTTTGAGTTTCAAGACAAACAAAATTCTGACTTGTTTTATAAGCTATATATTCCTTTTTAGGTGTTTCCTCTATGGATTCATCAAGACTTAAAATATACTCTCTGATGTCACAAAACAACTGTTTTAGATTGCCATCCAGACTATTGAGGTGGTCCTCAATATCATATATTGCTGTCTTGCGAGTCAGTGCAGCTTTCTTGCCTGCTTCCACCATTTTAGGATTCTTGGCGCTTATTTCCAACGTATCATTTGGCGATACACCTTCGCTTCTTCTAAATATTTCTTCTAAGCTCAAAATCCCATTTTCATACAGTCTGTACTGCCATAATTCAATATTTGCTCCCATTACTTTGACCGCATGCAAATCATATTTTTTGTACTCAGGCGCAATACAGATCACTCGTATGTCGGACCAATCAATTGATATCTCTGAACCTAAAACTTGATTGGCTGCAATTTGAAAATCACCTTTGTGATCTATTATCCAATGTAAATAATAAAGACTTTGATTAATGAGTTCTGAAGATGCTACCTTCTTGTATTCAATAATAACTGGATTATTATCTTCTGATAATGCAAGGCTGTCAATTCTTCCCGCATGCACCGCACCCGTTGAGTATTCTGAGGCGATCAAGCGACAATTAAAGATAGTCTGCAAGTTTGCCTCTATAATGTTCTGTAAATCCTTTTCAAGCTTAAATTCTGAAAGCTTTACACTTTCAACTCTCGACTCGGAAATCTTGAATATTGCCATAGTTCAATTTTCTAACAAACTTAAAATATAAATTATCATACTTAAATGATATTGGAGACGTGTCGGACTGTCCGTCCATCGCCCACAAACAAAAAAGCCCCTCCGCTATTCACGAAGGAGCTTTGTATCTGTATTGCCAGCCACCAGTCACCTAGTACCAGCCAACGGGTATTACATCATACCACCCATGCCGCCCATGTCTGGCATACCACCGCCGTGGCTGTGGCCTGCACCTGCCGGAGCTGGCTTGTCAGCGATCACCGCTTCAGTAGTGAGGAGCATAGAGGCGATAGAGGCAGCGTTCTCGAGAGCTACGCGGCTCACCTTGGTAGGGTCTATCACGCCGGCCTTCTTCAGGTCTTCGTAGACGCCTGTGCGGGCATTATAGCCTGTGTCACCCTTGCTTTCCTTTACCTTCTGTACGATCACAGAGCCTTCCTGGCCTGCGTTCTCAGCTATGGTGCGGAGTGGCTCCTCTATAGCGCGGCGCACGATAGCGATACCTGTAGTCTCATCATCGTTCTCACCTTTCAGTTTGTCTACAGCAGCTTGCGCACGGATGAATGCTGTACCACCACCTGCTACTATACCTTCCTGTACGGCAGCACGTGTAGCGTGGAGTGCATCATCTACGCGGTCTTTCTTCTCCTTCATTTCTACTTCTGTCGGAGCACCGATATAGAGGACTGCTACACCACCACTCAGCTTGGCCAGGCGCTCTTGCAGCTTCTCACGGTCATAGTCTGAGGTAGTCTTCTCGATCTGAGCCTTGATCTCATTGATGCGGGCCTTGATCTGCTCCTTCTCACCGGTACCGTTTACGATGGTCGTGTTATCCTTGTCTATAGTCACCTTCTCGCAGGTGCCGAGGTAGCTCAGGTCAGCATTCTCCAGCTTGTAGCCTTGCTCCTCGCTGATAGCTATACCACCTGTCAGGATAGCGATATCCTTGAGCATCTCCTTGCGACGGTCGCCAAAGCCCGGAGCCTTGACAGCAGCCACCTTCAGCGTACCACGCAGCTTGTTTACCACGAGGGTAGCGAGCGCGTTGCTATCTACGTCTTCTGCTATGATCAGCAGCGGACGGCCAGCCTGCGCGGTCTTCTCCAGCACCGGCAGGATCTCCTGCAGGTTAGATATCTTCTTGTCAGTGATGAGTATGAATGGGCTCTCCAGCTCTACCTCCATGCTCTCGCTATTGGTCACGAAGTATGGAGAGAGATAGCCACGGTCAAACTGCATACCTTCTACGATCTTCACCTCTGTAGTCGTGCCCTTGGCTTCTTCTACAGTGATCACACCTTCGGTAGTCACTTTCTCCATAGCTTCAGCTATCATCTTGCCTATCTCGCTGTCGTTATTGGCAGAGATGGTCGCTACCTGCTCGATCTTCTTGTTGTCTTTGCCTACAGTCTCAGAGGCGCTCTTGAGGCTCTCTACTACGGCAGCTACGGCCTTGTCTATACCGCGCTTGAGGTCCATAGGATTAGCGCCGGAGGCGAGTGCCTTCAGGCCCGGGCCTACGATAGCCTGTGCCAGTACAGTAGCGGTAGTAGTACCGTCACCAGCCTGGTCGGCAGTCTTGGAGGCTACCTCCTTGGTCATCTGGGCGCCCATATTCTCGATCGGGTCTTCCAGTTCTATTTCTTTAGCCACGCTCACGCCGTCCTTGGTGACAGTCGGTGCGCCAA
Organism: uncultured Chitinophagaceae bacterium; assembly: GCA_964537475.1. Lineage (GTDB taxonomy): Bacteria > Bacteroidota > Bacteroidia > Chitinophagales > LD1 > UBA1941. Next base: position 184,466 of record CAZIBY010000008.1, read on the forward strand.
ATTTCTTATCTATTACCACATTGCGGCCCTTGGGACCGAGGGTTACTTTTACTGTATTTGCCAGCTTATCTACACCCGCCTTGAGTTTATCGCGGGCATCACCTTGGAAAAGGATCAGTTTTGCCATTGCTTCGTTATTTTTTAATTTTTATAGTTTAATTTGAAAAGACTTGAGATGTGAGACTTGAGACATGAGATAGAATGCAATTTGCACTCAATCATAAATCAACAATCACAAATCATAAATCACTTACACTATCGCGAATATATCGCTCTCTTTCATGATCAGGTACTCGCCGCCATCTATAGTGATCTCGGTGCCCGCATATTTGCCGTAGAGTACGGAGTCTCCTACTTTCACAGTCGTTGGCTCGTCTTTTTTGCCCGGGCCTACTGCTACTACAGTGCCTTTTTGCGGTTTTTCCTTAGCTGAGTCTGGTATGATGATACCGCCAGCTGTCTTGGTTTCTGCTTCTGCTGCCTTGATGACCACCCGGTCTGCCAGAGGCTTGATCTTAACGTCTGCCATGATTGCTTGAGTTTTTATTTTGATTTAGTTAAAAATTCGGTGCGAATCTAGCAATCATAAGTTATGCCAATGGGTTTTGTCTGATTTTTTGTCAGTCATTGTGACAAAAGCTATCCACATCCGGCACGTAGCCACTGCTCCTACCCTGCTGCAGCACCTTTGCTATTATTTGAAAAAACAATACATTTGGCAGATATGAAGAAAGCTCTATCCGCTCTGGCCATCCTGGCAGCTATACTGTGCCTCCTGCCCTCCTGCAAGAAGTGCTATACCTGCTCTACTACCTGCTATAGCTGCACCCTGCGTGACAGCCTGGGTGTAGCGGTAGACCACCAGGTGATCTGCTCAGACTCGCTGCATACCTTCAAGACTCAAAAAGACCAATACACCGCTGCGGGCTACAACTGTACGCAGACCACGCCTAACTACACCCAGGACTACTGTGTGAATGTAAAAGACGGTGCGGACCAATACGCCCTGTACTATGAGGGTAACGGACGCTACACCTGTACGCAGAAATAAGCAGCCCCAAGCCCCTCTGAATCTCCCCTAGAGGGGAGACTTTAACAGCCAAATCCATGTCTCGCTTTCCCTGTATTCCTCCTCCCTTTAGGGAGGTCGGGTGGGTTGTTTTTATGTCTTTCTCTTAACCCCTCTAAGTCTCCCCTGAAGGGGAGACTTTAACAGTCCAATCCATGTCTCCGCTTCATTGTATTTCTCCTCCCCTTTGGGGAGGCCGGGAGGGGCCCTTAACCCTTTAAATCTCCCCAGAGGGGAGACTCTAATTACACTTTCTCCTCTCCGTCTCTGCGCCTCTGCGGTAAATATGTTTTCCGCGCTTTTGAGGTCAGACCGCCATTATGACATTTTGTCACTTTTGCCTATCTTTGCAGGCCAATAAGTGAGCAAATGAGCAGCAATTTATATCAGAACGACATAGCCTTTGAGCTGCAAACCAAGAAGATAGATGAATCACGGCAGGGCGAGACCCTGACCGCAGCCCGTCCTACAGGTGTGCAGAGCAACGGCAAAAAGTACTACATAGAGAGCTACGGCTGTGCCATGAACTTCGCCGATAGCGAGGTGGTAGCCTCTATCCTGGCAGGAGCAGGCTTTGATGCCACTACCGACCACAACGACGCCGACCTGGTGCTGATCAATACCTGCGCTATACGTGATAATGCCGAGCAGCGTATCCGCCACAGGCTCCAGCACTTCAACTCTGTGAAGAAGCGCAAGAAAGGTGCCCTGGTAGGCATACTCGGCTGTATGGCTGAGCGGCTGAAAGAGAAGCTGCTCGTAGAGGAAAAGATCCTCGATATCGTGGCTGGCCCCGACGCCTACCGCAGCCTGCCTGACCTGGTGCTGGAGGCTGAGACGGGCCAGAAAGCTGTCAACGTGCTCCTCTCCCGCGATGAGACCTACGCTGAGATCAATCCCGTACGCCTCAACTCTAATGGTGTGACAGCCTTTATCTCTATCACCCGCGGCTGTGACAATATGTGCTCTTTCTGCGTGGTGCCGCACACCCGTGGGCGTGAGCGTTCCCGTGACTGGCGCACGATAGTAGAGGAGGCACGCGACCTATATAATAATGGCTACCGCGAGGTGACCCTCCTCGGGCAAAACGTAGACAGCTACCGCTATAGTGATGACAATGGCCTGGTAGGCAAAAAGCTGGTAGACGCCAAGTATGACGACAATGTAGTGAACTTCGCAAAGCTCCTGGTACTGGTGGCAGAGGTGGCCCCTGACCTGCGTGTGCGCTTCTCTACCTCGCACCCTAAGGATATGACTGATGATGTGCTCTACGCCATGGCAAAGTATCCTAATATCTGCAAATATGTGCACCTGCCTGTGCAGAGCGGCAATACCCGCGTGCTGGAGCTGATGAACCGCAGCTACACCCGTGAGTGGTATATAGACAGGATGAATACAGTGCGGCGCATCGTGCCGGAGGCAGCTATCGCTACAGATATCATCGTGGGTTTCTGCTCTGAGACAGATGAAGAGCATCAGGATACTATGAGCCTCATGGATATGTTCCGGTATGAGCTGGTGTACACGTATGCATATAATGTACGCCCCGGCACCACGGCTGCCAAGAAGTATGAAGATGATGTGCCAGAGGAGGTCAAAAAGCGCCGCCTGGCAGAGGTCATAGAGATGCACCGTGGCCATACCCTGGCCAGCAACCAGCGCGATGTAGGCAAGACCTTTGAGATACTGATAGAGGGCGTATCGAGCAAAAGCGAGGAGCAGCTATTTGGCCGCAACTCTCAGAATAAAGTGATCATCGTGCCCAGAGGCAATTTGAAGCCGGGTCAGTACGTCTACGCAAAGGTAAACTCCTGCACCTCCGGCACACTGATCGGCGAAGTAGTAGAAGGTAGTTAGTAGTTAGTATTAAGCCTGCCTGCGGCAAGCAGGTATTTAGAAAATACAAAACAATATCGCCGTCTCGTTGACAGACGACAAAGCAGACAAGAGATCATCTCAGGTCTCATGTCTCACATCTCAAGTTTCATATAAATGGAAATTCAATCAATAAAAAATCGCTTTGGCATCATAGGCAACTCACCCTTGCTCAATCATGCCATCAGCATAGCAGAGCGCGTAGCAGGCACCAGCCTGACCGTGCTCATCACCGGTGAGAGCGGCGTGGGCAAGGAGGTCTTCTCCCACATCATCCACCAGCTCGGCACCCGCAAGCATAACCCCTTCATAGCTGTCAACTGCGGCGCGATACCGGAGGGCACGATAGATTCAGAACTATTCGGTCACGAGAAGGGTTCCTTCACCGGTGCACATGATGCGCGTAAGGGATATTTTGAGACGGTGAATGGCGGCACCATCTTCCTCGATGAGGTGGGTGAGCTGCCCCTGGGCACACAGGCGCGCCTGCTCCGCGTACTGGAGACGGGCGAGTATATCCGTGTAGGCTCGTCTAAGACCACCAAGACCGATGTACGTGTAGTAGCTGCTACCAATGTCAATCTGCAGGATGCCGTACGTACGGGTAAATTCCGCGAGGATCTGTACTATCGTCTCAGTACCGTGCCGATATATATCCCACCACTGCGTGAGCGTGGCGAGGACATCTACCTTATCTTCCGCAAGTTCTGCATAGACTTTGCTGAAAGGATGAAAATGGTACCTGTCAAGCTGACCGAAGAGGCCCGCCAGCTCATACTCAAGTATCCGTGGCCCGGCAATGTACGCCAGCTCAAAAACGTAGCCGAGCAGGTGTCCATACTCTCTGTAGACAAAGATATCAGCGCACAGGAACTGATACAGATCGTGCCTGACATCACGCAAAACAGGCTACCTGTGGTCAAGGATCATATCTCTGAGGCCAGCGGCAGCATGTCAGAGCGCGAGATATTGTATAAGCTGATCTTTGACCTGAAGAAGGACCTCAATGACCTCAAGCAGTTTGTCTTTGAGGCGACGCAGCATGGCGGAGGTATGGCGATGCCACCTCAGATGGAGCGCATGGAGGCACCTGCTTTCAATGGTACATCCTCTTATATTCAGCCAGTGAGTAATGTGCCTGCCGTGATGCCTGCACAGCCTGCTAATGACGAGCCAAGCTACGTGATCAATGCGCCCAACTATGACGCACATGAGACCATAGAAGAATCTCTTTCGCTGGCGGATAAAGAGAAAGAACTCATCACCAAAGCCCTGAAGAAACACCGCAACCGCCGCCGTGATGCAGCAGCCGATCTGGGTATCTCAGAGCGGACACTCTACCGCAAGATCAAGGAATACGATTTGGAGAAATAAGAGAATAGACAAGAGACGCCAGACATGAGACAAGAGACCAAAGCAGGAAATACACCGATCACAACCATGACTCCTTGTTGCCATTCCCCCTTTTCAAAGGGGGTGAGGGGGATTCTGACTCTCTTGCTCATAGCAATAGCCCTCTCCGGCTGCAAAGTCTACTCCTTTACAGGTGCCTCTGTGCCTGCCGATGTCAAGACCGTGACGGTAGAGACCATCAGAAACCTGGCGGCAAACGGACCTGTCTCCCTCAATCAGACTTTGACTGACAAGCTGAAGCAGAAGTTTGTGACGGAGGCCAGCCTCACGCAGGTCAATACCGATGGCGACCTGATATTCAAAGGCTCCATTACCTCTTATACCTTCTCCTCGCAGGCGCCGACCGCACAGGTGCAGTCGGGTGTCAATAGGCTCACCATCACCGTGCAGATGACCTATATCAATAAGAAATACCCTAAGGATAGCTGGAAGACGCCGGAGACCTTTAGCCGCTTTGCAGATGTGCCGGGTACATCCAATCTGAATGATGTGCAAGACCAGCTGATCGCAGATATTAGCAAGCAACTGATAGATGATATATTCAATAAGGCACTGGTCAAGTGGTAAAAGCAGCGTAGATTCCGTAATATTACAGTAGTGTCAAAGTCGCGCATATATAAAACGCCGCAGCGGATCCTCGGCCTCTCTCAGGATGAACTGGAGAAGATCAAGGAGCAGTTCCCTTATTTCCAGCCGGCGCGACTGCTCGCACTAAAGCGTGATCAGGCAGCAGGGCAAAGTACAGACCAGCAGCTATCCAGCGCATCTGTCTATAGCCACGACCGCAAGGCACTCTATGACTATCTCAAGAAGAAAAAACAAACCGAAGCTCCTGCAGCGCCGGTAGAAGAAGTACCATCCGTCACCGAGAAACCTATACAGGAAGAATCCACTCAGCCGATAGCAGAAGTCATAACTCCGGAGGAAGAAAATCATCCAGATACACCTGCACATGATGCCGCTGTGATCCCAACAGAGGAAAGTCCGGTCACTGCTGATGAGCAGACACTCGTGGAGCAGGAGGTAGAGCACATAGCCGAGGAGCAAACCAGCACCATACAAGAGGAGGAGGCGATCACAGCGACGGATACCATCACAGAGGAGGCTGCCCTATCCCCTGCCACAGAGCCACAGGAGGAGGAAGAGGGAGAAGACGACGCACCATCACAGATAGCGCCGGCAGATGAGCGCCGCTTTATCATAGCAGATCATACCTTTGATGAGTGGCTGGATCATTTCAAAAAGGGCAAGCACAGCGTGAAGAAGACCATAGAAGAGATACCGCAGGCCCGCCAGGAGGCCGCAGACGAGCTGGACCGGCTCATAGAGAGCAGCCTGCCTGCCACCTACTTCCACGACAAGCTGGAGTCTGAGACCCAGTACGCCAAGGGGCTGGAGCATTTCATAGCCTCTGAGAAGAAGAAAAAAGCACCTGCGGCCAAGCCTACGGACTACAGCCTGGTCACCGAGACGTTGGCTAAAATATACGAGCGCCAGGGGCTGGTGGATAAGGCTATTTCAGCCTATGAGCAGCTCAGTTTGAAGAATCCCGAAAAAAGTGCTTATTTCGCCGTCCAGATTGAAAGATTAAAAACCAAATAGAAATGTACGTATTCGTCACTGTCATCCTGATACTCATAGCTGTCCTGCTCGGCCTCGTGGTCCTCATCCAAAACCCTAAAGGCGGCGGAGTCAACTCTACCCTCGGTGGCGCCAGCCAGCAGATATTCGGTGCCTCACGCACCACAGACGTAGTAGAAAAGACCACCTGGACACTCGGTGTACTGCTGCTCGTGATCAGCCTCTTCTCTGCTGCCCTGCTCCCAAAGGCCAGCGCTGTGACCGCTGCTACGCCTAATGGCAAAGCGCCGGCTTCCAACGCTGCTGCAGCTAACGAAACTGAGCCTGAAAGGCGTGCCCGTGAGATGGGTGCCAGCTCTCCGGCTAACCGCATGGCAGCACCTGCACCACAGCAGCAGCAACAAGCTCCGCAGCAGACACCTGCTCAGCCTGCTAAGTAATTTGATACACTACAATATTCAAAGGCCTCCCTCGTGGGGGCTTTTTTGTTTCCTCTCGTTCATTCACCCAATCATTTCCAGCCTTCGGCAAAAAGAGGAAAGAATTAACCCTACTGCGCCTTTACGGTATCAGCCATCTCGCTAAAAGGCACTAATTTCAGCACCGCAAATCACCACTGATGAAATACACCGCCCTCCTGTGCTTCGCCATCACCTCTCTATCGCTCTCTGCCGGCACCTCCGGATCTGCCTATCCCGCTATCGACCCCAAGGATATCTCTATCGTGCGTGATAGCTTTGGCATACCGCACATCTTTGCCAAGACAGACGCGGAGGTGGCCTATGGCCTGGCATGGGCCAATGCCGAGGACGCCTTCAGCGAGACGCAGGACCTGATCTATACCGTAAAGGGCTACATGGGCCGCGCCAAGGGAATAGAGGGGGCCAAGGCCGACTTCTTCGAGCATGCCATAGGAGCGCGCAGGATCGTGGCGGAGCACTACGACCGTGACCTCACACCGGCTTTCAAAAAATACCTCAACGGCTATGTGCAGGGTGTCAATGCCTATGCCGCCTCTCACCCCGAGCAGGTCAGGATACGCAGGGCTTTCCCCATCACAGAGCAGGACGTATGCGCGGAGTACATCACCATCATGAGCTTCCTGATAGGCGTGCAGGGCCAGGTGGGCGATATAGTGGATGGCAAGTATGACAGCACCGCCGTAGACATGCACCACCCGCAGCCACCTATGGGGTCCAATGCCTATGCCGTGAATGGCAACAAATCTGCCGATGGCAGGACCTACCTCTGTGTGAATCCGCACATGCCGATAGACGGCATCCTGAGCTTCTATGAGTGCCACCTGAGCAGCGATGAGGGGCTGGACTTCATAGGCAATATGTTTTACGGTGGTACGAGCAATGCGATGGGCACCAATAAGCACCTCGGCTGGGCCTTTACGTGGAACTACTTTGACCGTGTAGATGTGTACCGCCTGGAGAACGACCCGAAGCACAAGCTGCACTACCTGCTGGATGGCAAAAGCGAGAAGCTGGAGAAGCGCCCCGTATGGCTCAAGGTAAACTGGCACGGCATAGTAGTGCCGGTGCGCAAGATGGCCTACTGGAGCAAATACGGCATGACGCTCAAGTCGGGCAAGTCTGACACCTACTTCTCCGTGCGCTACCCGGCTGACTGGTATGTCAAGGCCGGCCAGCAGCTCTACGAGATGGCCAAGTCTCAGAACTACGACCAGTTCTGGCAGGCCATGCGCAGCAATCACGCCATCGCCCTATTCAACATGGTCTATGCAGATGACCGTGACAATATCTTCTACGTCTCTCAGGGTGCCATGCCTGACCGCCGGCACCAGGAGTACAACTGGGGCGGCATCCTGCCCGGCAATACCTCTGAGACGCTATGGACCAGCCTCGTGCCGGTAGACAGTATGCCACACGTCATAGACCCGCAGTGTGGCTATGTTTTCAATACGAATAACAACGTGTATGATGCCACCTGCGACGGGCAAAATGACAACCCAAAGCGCCTGCCGGACTATGCCAATCAGCGCCCCGGTGACAATAACCGCGCAGAGACGCTCAAGAACTTCTTTAAGACGCATGACCGCGTCACGTTTGACCAGTTTCGCGCCATCAAGTTTGAGAGCCACCTGTATGCCAATAGCATCTTCATGCGCAGCCTGCAGCCGCTATGGCAGCTCGACGCTGGCAAATATCCCGACATCTCAAACTATATCACCACGCTCAAGGACTGGGACCGCAATACAGACACTGCCTCTACGGGCATCACCTGCTTTGGCTGCTTCATAGACCAGATGTGGCACAAGCGCGGCTATGACGATGAGCAGTTTGCCATGGGCTTCCCGCTCACAGAGCAGGACGCCGTGCAGTACCTGCGCGATGCCCAGCAGTATATGCTCAGCAACTTTGGCTCGATCAATGTCAAGTGGGGATCGGTACACAAGCTGCGCCGTGGCAATAAGGCCGTGCCTGTGGGTAGCTTTGCAGATATGCTCTCCCCCAGCTACCCCAAGCCGCACACCTACAATGGCAAGACGGAGTTTAACCCTGAGTATGGAGACACCTACACCATGTTTGTAAAGTATGGCAAGGACGGCGCTGAGAGCATCGAGAGCCTCCAGCCGGTAGGCAATAGCCTCGACCCCACATCACCGCACTACAATGACCAGATGGAGCGCTTTGCGGCGCATAAGACGAGGTACCAGACCTTTGACCGCAGCTACTGGCTCAAGCACTCAGAGCAGATCTACAGGCCGTCGTTTAAGTAGGCGCTGTACGTCTTAACCCCTCTAATCTCCCCTGAATCAGGGGAGCCTTAAACAGCCGTTGCGAGCAGATGTATTATGTATTAAAGCCTCCCTATTTTAGGGAGCCTGCCTGCCGGTAGGCAGGGTGGGAAGGTAAAACAGTGTCTACAGGCCGTCATTTAAGTAGGCGGTACTCCTCACTTCTTTCGAGTGTTCATGTTCACGGTAGTGTTCACGCTGGGTGTTCACGGTCTGTTCACGGTAAGCGTGAACATGAACACTTGTAGGTTTTCTGTCGCCGTTGCAGGTGCTTAGCGCGATAGCGTGTCACAGGCAACAGAGGCTGGGTTGTTGTGTGCTATTGAGGCGCTATACGTTTGTCGTTGATGACGCTACGCTAAACACCAACGACGGCGGAGGACGTAGAACAACATAATTGAACAGTATAAAAAATTTGTAGTTTTAGGATATGAGAATAACTAGTGTAAATATTGCTGCGGCAGATGCGCAAGACGAAGGGCTTAAAGATATTATGATGACTAGATTAGGAAAGGTTGTGCTAATTGCAGGAAAAAATGGCGCCGGTAAGTCTCGCTTGCTTAGAAAAATAAAACTTGAACTTGGGCAAAAACCAACTAAATCTCAACTTGAAACTGCAAAACAAGGCCTCGATCAAGAAAATCGGAATAATCAACTTTGGCAAAATTCACTGGAGCAAATCTTATCTCAACCGGTAAAAGAACGAAGTCCTACCGATCAAGATATTTATATAAAGGCAATTAAGAGTTCAGAGGTTAGTATTAAGAATTGGGAAGACGTGCTTACTTGGAATAAAATCGAGATAGATACACCAAGAGAACAAAAATATGAAGCTATAGACTTTGTCCCAAAAAGTCTAGGATTAGATGATCCAAGTATAAGTTCCAACCGTAAAATTGTAACAGGCATTATGCATCTTAAACAGCCTGGAATAAGGTATTTGCAGAATTCTCTTATGCTAATCCAGGGTGTCCAAAATGAGTGGAGGGAAGCAACACACCCCAATAGTGAACTGGCCGAGACCACAATCCAAGAAATAAAGCGCGACTATAAAAATTTACAAGATATCATTAAACTGATATTAAACACCTCTATAGGCCGCGACCGCAGCGGCAATGCGACGATTTTTGGATTGCCAGTAGGATCCTCTTTACTGTCTGATGGTCAAAAAATACTAATCCAGTTTTGTGCCGCCCTCTATTGCCAAGGCTCCAATTTAAGGGAATCCATTCTATTTTTGGACGAACCCGAAAATCATCTGCACCCGTCAGTAATTATTGATGTTATAGATCGCATAAGTAATAGTGCATTTGACGGACAAATATGGATAGCCACGCACTCTATACCATTATTAGCGCACTTTGATCCTTCCTCTCTTTGGTATATTGAGGACGGCAAGGTCTCTCATGCAGGCAAGACTCCAGAGAAGGTTTTAAAGGGGCTTTTAGGTGGAGATGAACAAGTATCCAAACTACAAGACCTTATAAGTCTTCCGGCCCAATTCGCGACAAGCCGACACGCTTTTGAATGTTTGTTTCAGCCAGAAGCTGTAGTAACGGGTGCTTCCGATCCTCAGCCTAAGCAAATCAGAAATCAATTGCTATCTATAGTCAAAGAAGGTAAACTTAAAATACTTGAATATGGTGTAGGGAAAGCTAGAGTGATATCTAACATTAATGACCTTGACAAAACAGGGTCACAATCAGTAGTAGATAAACTTGATTTTGTTGGATACGACAAGTATAAAGGTGATAAAGAAATCTGCGAAGCTACTATTGCATCTATTTATGGCACATCAGAGGGGCGTTATTACAATGATATGTCGTCTTTGCTTTCTGATCATGATAAGAAGTCTTTTCAGGTCGTTTTGATGTCTAACGTATTACATGAGATAGACCCTAATGACTGGTTGAAGCTTTTCGCCGAAGGCGGTGAGATATCTAGCCTGTTAGCCGATGATGGTTATTTGCTATTAGTAGAAGACCACCAAATGCAGATAGGCGAAAAAGCCTACCAAAAGGGATTTATAGTTCTTGATACGCCGCAATTAAAGGAACTTTTCAAGATACCATCTTCAGATACCAGGTTTAGTTGGAGAGGGGATTTGAATGGTCGGTTAAAAGCACATTTCATTCCAAAGGAAAGGTTAATGTCGATTACCGCAGATACTCGTAAGGAAGCTTTGCAATCATTAAGCCGACAGGCTAGAGAGGAAATTCTAAAGGTACGAGAAGCTGATAAAAACTATGTCAATGGTAAAATACATGGTTTTTGGACACAGCAATTTGCCAATACGCAACTAAGTTTGGCTCAACTTACAACCTGACAAAAACCACAGCGTTCATGTTCACGTTCACGCTTACCGTGAACACCCACACCGTTCACGGCGTTCATGTTCACGTTCACGTGAACACCCAGGCGTGAACACATCGTGAACGTGAACACCCAGCGCTACCCTGCCGACATCCGAAATCCTACATCCGTAAATCCCACCAGGCATTCAGCCGTCATTACCCCCTTCCCTTCCGCGCTTCACATTTTCTTCGCATCTTAGAGGCTAAACCACCCGATAGATGAAGCACTGTTTTACCCTCCTGATAGCATTTTGCAGCCTCTTTGTCGCTGCGCAGCAGGTCACGCATGGGCCTATCATCGGCGCGGTGTCTGATACTGCCTGCCGCATTTTTGTCCGTACGGATGTGAGTACGGCTGTGGTGGTAGAGCTGAGTACCAGCAGCAGTTTCAGTGCGATAGCGGCCACGGTCACGGTCACTACAGATGCCGCTACAGATACGGTGGCTATCGCCACTGTGCGCGGCCTCGCGGCAGATACACGCTACTACGTGCGCGCTACCATAGGCGGTGTGCCATCGGGCAGGGCGTCTTCGTTTGTCACCTTTCCGCACCCGGGAGCGGCCATCCATCAGGTGTTTACCTCAGGTAGCTGCCACTATGATATCCTGAGTCCTGACAGCTCGCTGTACGTGCGCATGACCATGGATAGCCCGAGGGTCTTTATCCAGAGTGGCGACTGGGGCTACCCTGATGCAGACAGCGGCACGATCAATGTCTACGTCAATAACCCCAGCACGTCCTTTGCCGCGCATATGGACAATCACCGCACCTTCTACAAGCGCCGCTATGCCTGTGCCGGCTCGCTGTCCTTCCTGCATAATTTTCCCGTGGACTATGTCTATGATGACCATGATTTCCTCAATGACAACTGCGCTGACGATGCCGTCTCGGGCTTTGACCTCAATATCCTCGGCACCCTGGGCGGCCCCAAGGTCTACAGCATGCCCCCCATAGCGCGGCTCAACTCTATAGAGGCCTACCGCGAGTGGTTTCCCGCCTATCCGCTTATAGATAGTACGGAGGGCATCTACCACAGCTTCCGCTCCGGCAATGTGGAGGTCTTCGTGCCTGACCTCCGCGCCATGCGTACGCCGCAGGCCGCTGCTATACGCAAGAGTGGCAGCCAGTGGATGCACCTGCCGCCTGCGGGCTACTCCCTCACCGGTGCGCAGCAGATGGCCTGGCTGAAAAGCGCCCTCGCCGCCTCTACCGCTACCTGGAAGGTGATCATCAGCAGTGACCCGTTCAACCACTCGCTGCAGCTCACCTACGATACCTGCCTGCAGATAGGCAATGGCCGTGTGCCCTACTGGGCGCCAGCCGTGGCGGGCGTGACCCTGCCAAACTACGGCTACTCTGCCGTGCAAAACTACGCCGACTGCTGGGCCGGCTACCAGGAGGATGCTGACACGCTGCTGAAATTCATACTGGACAATAATATCAGGAATGTCTTTGTGGTCAGTGGTGACTCACACACTGTGGGGCTGGATGATGGTACCAACTCCGGCCTGCCCGAGCTGAACTGCGGCATCCTGCGCAAAGCCAACTCGATGGACTGGATGGTCAATCAGGCATTTATGGGATATAATATCTGGAATAAAGGCGGCAGCGGCCTCTGCGAGGGGACCAACTTTGAGTCGGCCTACAGCAAGATAGAGGTCTATGCAGATGACTCGCTGCGCCTGAGTGCGGTAGATGCCAGCGGCACGGAGATCACGGGCTGGACCTTTCGCGTGAATGAACCGTACAAATACGTCTTTGGCCACAAGCCAAACAAGATACCTGTGGCAGCAGATGATACCTATCAGCTACAGGCGGGAGACACCGCTACCCTGCACGTAGCAGACAATGACGCAGACAACGAGAGCGACCCGCTCTACGTCAATCTCCGCACCACTCCCACCCACGGCACAGCCACCACCCACGCGGACAATAGCATCACCTACATACCCGCTGCGGGCTATACCGGCACGGATACCTTCCGCTACATGATCTGCGACCATACCAATGCCTCCTGCCCCAACTGTGCCACCGCGCTCGTGACCGTCACTATAGCCCCTACGGCCATCACAGAGGCCGCCGCCGCAGGCATCAGCATCTACCCCAACCCCGCCACAGACAGGGTCTACATACACGCCGCAGACGCGCGTAGCATGGACATACGCCTCATCAGCCAGCTAGGTGCAGAGGTATCACGCTATACCATCAGTGGTAGTGGTGTGATAGACGTGTCAGCACTGGCAGCGGGGCACTACACCCTAGACATACGTGGCCACGGTGCACCTGTGAGGTCAAAGCTGGTGGTGGTGAGATAACAAGTCAGGCTAAAGCCGATACCACTTTGACGATGATGCACCCGGACTCAAGTCCGGGGCTATTGGAATGCCAATACCGAGCCGATTCAAGTGTTATTTCGCCGTTGCAGGTGTTTAGCGCGATAGCGCGTCCCCGGCGACAGAGGCTGGGCGCAGGTTGTCAGTGACGCTCCGCTAAACACCTAACATGGCGAAGACACACTTCCCTCCCATCGTCATTGCAAGGAGGCACGACGAAGCAATCTGGAGTCAAAGACATCGTAGTATGTCAGCAGCATGCAAGGCATAGTGCATGATGAGCTAAATCGGGATTGCCACGTCGTGCCGAGGCGGCACTCCTCGCAATGAACTGTGCTTACATGCAAGCTTTAAGACCGATTTTTTTGTC
>CAZIBY010000009.1:0-188456 GCA_964537475.1 uncultured Chitinophagaceae bacterium
TCGTCCATTTCCCATTTCTTCTTCCAGTAGCTCCAGAGCTGCTTGTAGCAGCGGATTTTGAAGAGCGCTTCGGTGAGTGTGTTGGTGATGGAGAATTCATCGAGGGCGAGCTGCTCGATCTGGCGGAGGGTAGCAATGGTTTTCTCGCGGGTCCATCTGGACGCGTTGGTGTTGCCGGTTGGTGCGGACATAGGTGATTTTATTTAGAGTGATGAAATACATTTTTTTTACCGCAAAAACGCGGAAACGAAAAAGGGAAATACACTTTTACCACGGAGGCTTAATACAAATACAATTTCTGAATCAGGATTTACAGAATTTTAGAATTCCTAGAATAAATACAGAAATACATTTTGGGCCACATAGAACACATAGATCACATAGGAATACTGATTGTCTGAATCAGGATTTGAGACCTCTTCCGAAGCCTCGGGACCCATCCCAAGGAGAGGGACTTTAATACAAATACGACCTCTCCCTAAATCCCTCTCCTAAGGAGAGGGACTTGAATACAAATGCATTGTCTGAATCTGAGTTTGCAGGATTTAGGCCTCTCCATCCCGAAGCCTCGGAACCCCCTCCGGCGCGGCGGACAAATTCTCCAAAGGAGAGGGACTTTAATACATATACAGAATCAGATGCCTAACCACGGAGATATTCATAGGTCTTTCAGCGGATGAATGGCTGCGTGGGATGATGCAAAGGTCTGCAAAAGCTTGGGTGATTTTCTTGGGAATTACTCACAAAGCAGGCTTTGAGGATAAGTATTTCCCGGAGATGGAAATGATAAAACCTGATAATAGCGCGCTTATGAAATTGATGCACCCTGGATGCGTGTTTTACATCTTTGCTTTGCCGTGGATGATGGGGGATGGGCCTGCAGGGATGGAGTCAGAGGGGGTGTGCACGGGTGCGATGGCAGGTTTGACGGGGGTAGCGGGATGCGTACCCATGATCTCCTCGCGGCTCTGCGGGCGGCGGTCTATCTGCCAGGCGAAGCCTTTGAGCTTGCGGTCATCGTCGGTCATCATCTTGAGCGGTGTGAAGACAGCGTCAGGTTTCTGGATAAAGGTGACGCTCTTGACCTTTTTATCCTTGAAGTACATCCACATGCTGACACAGGTAGCATGATTGGCGCCGAGGTACTTGTTCTTCTCATCCTTGCCATAGTAGAGGCTCTCTGCATTGCCGTCTACGAACATACGGTCCAGCGTGTTGTCTTTGAAATAGCCATAGATGTTCTTGCCTTTGATCTGGTCGTAGTACTTGCGGCCGGAGGGCATGATGATATAGGCATTATTGCGCAGGTAGAGCTGGTCGGCCTTGCGGTGCTTGACCGTGAGGAAGATCGTATCTCCCGTCATCTGCGTAGTGTCCGCCCACAGGATGGGCTTGTAGTACATGCGGAAGGTCGAGTCCGCAAAAGAATACTTCATAGAGTCGCAGGCACCCTGCATGTCGCGCATGAACATCTTCATGTGATGATAGACGAAGAAGAGACGTGTGGTGTCCGTGGCAGAGGTGTACTGGGAGCGCAGTGTATCTCCACTCATAAAGAGCGAGTCGGTCTCCATCCGGTTGAGCAGGAAGGCATGATCCCAGGCGCGGACCTTGGAGAGCGTCTCGGTGTACTCGCCGCGACGGCCCACCAGCTCAAAGTCCATAGAGGTATCGCGCCAGTGGAAGTTTTTGTACGCCTGCCCGAAGCCTATCTTGCGCTCAAAGTAGAGGCTGTCAGAAGTGAGCACCTGCGCACCGTCATAGATACGGGTATGCACCCCGAAAGAACCTATACTCTGCTTGGTATCAAACCAGCCATTGTCACAAAAGATACGGCTGGACTTATTGTAGATGGTCGTATTGCCAAAGAAGGTGGCCATGTCAGTACTGGTATTGTACTTCAGCGTATCTGAGGTGAGGTGATAGTCGGGGTCAGTGATGTCTACATCTTTATTGAAGTACACCTCCGAGCCCTTGGTATAGTAGTAGCCATAGCGGCTCACTATCACCGATTTCTCGCGGTATACATGGCCGCCTGTGAGGTAGTAGGCTACTTTCTCTTTGGTCTTGTAGAATATCTCATCAGCTATGATCTTTGCCTTGCTGTCTGTGAGCCAGGCATGGTCGCGCAGGATGAGAAGCTTGTTCTTGCTATCGTAGTTGAGATAGTTTGAGTAGGCATTGACAGTATCATTCTCTATGTGTACATGGCCCCAGGCCTCCATCTTGTTCTCCTGCTTGTCCAGCAGGGCGCTATCGCAGTACATGAGGACCTGATCCTGCTTCATAGCTACATTGCCTACGAGGCGCGTGAGCTTCTTCTCGCCCTGCTGCTCGAAGTGTAGTTTATCTGCATTGAGGATCTCTACCTCGCGCACCTCCTGATTGGAGTCGGGCTGTTCTGTCACATTAGCATCATTACGAGGCGGCTCCTGGTTTGGCTGCTGTGCCATGAGTCCGAGAGACAGGCATATAGCCAGGCAGGTGATATAGAAGCGATATGGACGGTAGTGACGCACAGTCAGTGATTAGTACTGCCCGTACCAACGGCTGCGGGCGGCATTTAGTCTATTTGCCGGAGGCGGCTTTGGCTTTTTTCTTAGCCTCTTCTTTTGCCAGCTTCTCCTTGTACTTCGCATCACGCTTGGCCCCGCCAAATACGGAGACATTCACATAGCGATACGGATGTGCCTTGACATCTACGAGGAGCGTATTGAGGCTGAGCACGGCGCTATCGAGATCATTGTAGACTTGCTTGTCTTTGATCAGGCTGCCAATGGTGCCTTCGCCGTTATTGATACCATGCATCAGTGTGTCTATGCCACTCAGTGCAGAGCGGGCCTTGGCCACTGTAGCGCCGAGGTCAGCATTCTTGAGCGTGTCGGTCAGGTCAGAGACATTGGCCAGCAGATGGTTGATCTTCTCGTTGTTCTTATCCAGATTGCCGGTAAATGATTTGAGGTTAGCCAGTGTCTGGTCCAGTGAGCCGCCTTTGGCTGTGAGGGTATGTATATTATCCAGTGCGGCATTGAGCTTGTGTACGGTGCTGGTCTGGTCGTCTTTGGCCAGGGCACCCTTCACCGCCAGGAGCACAGAGTCAAGATTGTGCAGTGTGCGGGTGATGTTGTCTTTCAGCGGGTCTATGGCACTGCTCAGCTTGCTCATCAGGTCAGGGGCCACGTAGGTGCCGATGGTATCACCGCTTTTGTATGTTTTGCCGGATATCTTGTAGCGGATGGCTATCTCCTTGCTGCCTACGAGGTCGGTGGAGTTGATAGAAGCCATGCAGCTATCATAGAGCACAAAGTCATTGTCTACGATCAGTTCCAGTACGATCTTGCCTGAGTTTGGGTCGAAACTTTCTGCATTGACAGAGCCAATGTGGTGGCCATTGACCGTGACGGGGTTAGATTTGTAGATGCCGTCTATATTCTCAAAGACCGCGTAGTACTTGCTTTTGGTAGTGAAAAGGTTGACACCCTTGAGGAAATAGAATCCAAAAATGAAAATGATGACAGTAATAAGGGAAAACAGGCCTACCTTTGTTTGATTGTTCACTATCGGTATTTTAACCAAAAATATTGATTTGAGCCGGAAATCAAAATAGCACAGCGCTGCGGCCTCCCAGATACTACGCTCAGATGTCAAGCGATCATATATCAGATAAATTACTACCAGAGCGGCTCGTACTCTTTGACGGGGTGTGTAACCTCTGCAATGCATCGGTGCAGTTTGTGATCAGGCATGATTCAGAGGGGCGGTTTCGCTTTGCTGCGCTGCAGTCTGATGTAGGGCAGGAGGTGCTGCGGGCGCATGGCCTAGCTGCTGACCAGCTATTTGATTCTTTTGTCTATCTGCGTGAGGGGCAGCTCTATCAACGCTCTGCAGCAGCACTTTATCTGCTGCGCGATCTGGGTGGTATCTGGCAGTGGCTGTATGCTTTTGTCATCGTACCGAGGCCTGTGCGTGATGCTGTGTATGATGTGGTGGCGAGATACAGGTACAGATGGTTTGGCAGGAGGGAGAGCTGTATGGTGCCTACAGCGGAACTGAGGGAGAGGTTTCTGTGAGGCGTCTTATCAAGCGCACAGGGCGATGCCCTTCGCTAGAGGTGTGTCGCCCCTTCGCGGCTGGATATTCGCGTTGCAAACGCTTAGCAGAGGAGTCAGGCGATGCAATCGCGCGACTGTGCAGTTGTATGATGCCGACAGCGGAACTGAGGGAGAGGTTTTTGTGAGGCGACTTATCAAGCGCACAGGGCGATGCCCTGTGCGCTTGATATATTGTCGCCCTTTCAGGGCTTAATGCAATGCAGTGGCTGTACTATGGATGCTTGGCACCTATCTCACGGGTGTGGGCAGCAGTCTGGCGCTCGTTATTGACGTAGCATATGATAAAGGCCGCAGGGAACCCCTTGGCTTTTGCTTTCGCGAGTATCTTTTCGGCCTCTTTGTAGTGGGTGGTCTGACCCGCCATGTAGCGCACCACGCCATCGCCTATTTCTTCTCTATTGATCAGGCCGAAAGCGCTGACCAGGTCGTCATAGTTTGCCGGGGCTTTATGCGCTGCTACGATCTGCACGGTGAAGATCACATTGTCATTGTCAGTAGCCAGAGCGTCGCCTTTGCTCACCGGTGCTGTTTCTTTCTTAGCAGTTGGTGTTTCCTTTTTGGGCGCTTCTTTCTTTGTTGCTACAGGAGCTGTTTCCTTTTGGGCGGTAGTGGCCTTCGCTGCAGTAGCCTTCGTAGTAGTAGCCGGTTGCTCTTTTTTAGCTGCGGTGGTAGCGGTCTCTTTGACCACCTGCTTTGCTTCCTTAGGCGGGGCAGGCTTTATAGTATCAGTCTTTGCTTTGGCAGTAGTGGTCTGAGTTGTGGCTTTTGGCGCTGCGGTTTTGACCTCTGTGGTCACCTTGCTTATGGTATCTGCTGCCGGCTTTATCGTCTTGGTAGTAGTGACGATGACAGGTTTAGGTTCTTCTTTTTTAGCCGTGGTGGCGACCTCAGTATTTTGAGGAGCAGTCTTGCGAGGATCTGTAGTAGCCGCCGGCTTCACAGTATCTTTGAGTACCGGCTTTGCTATCTGATCTATACGAGTCGAGTTTTCTGCTGCTTTTTCCTCGCGAAATACCTGTGGTGCGGGCGCTATATCTGAGGTGTCAGGCGCCCAGGCGTCCTCTTTCTTAGCCTCGGGATGGCTTTGGGCGGTGGTAGACGCCTGCTGTGGTTTTGCTTCGGCCGGCTGTGCTGGCTGAGACTTTGCCTCTGCTACCGGAGCCGGATTTGCTTTTGCCTCTGCTGCCGGCGGTGACTTTGCCTGACTTGCTGCCTGGGCTTTGGGGGCGGATGGCTGCGTGCCTGTCAGGACTGGTTCCTCCTTTTTTTTTTCGGGGGCAGGTGTGGCTTTGGCGACTTCCTCTACAGTGTCCTTATTGCCCTCTATCTGATTTTTGTAGGAGCGGAAAGCTTTGAAGATAGCCGTGGCGATATTGCTCTGGCCTGCATCACCGGCCAGGTACTGCTCCTCGGTAGGGTTGGATATAAAGCCTATCTCTGCCAGTAGCGACGGCATGGCTGTCTTGTAGAGTACCCAGAATCCCGCCTGCTTCACCCCGCGGCTCTTGCGCTTGGCCAGTACGGCCAGCTCATCTTCTATCTTGGAGGCTATGAGGATGCTCTGATCGAGAAAAGCATTCTGCTTCATGCTCATAATGATGTGGCCCTCCGGAGAGTTTGGGTCAAACTCATACTTGGCGTTCTTATTGGTCTCGAGGTCTATTACCGCGTTCTCGCGCTTGGCTATCTCCAGGTTGTCATCCGTGCGGTGGAGGCCGAGTACGTAGGTACTGGTACCATAGGCCTCATGATTGGTAGCAGAGTTGAGGTGGATGCAGATGAAAAGGTCCGCCTTGGCTTTATTGGCCATATCGGCGCGGTCTGCCAGAGAGACAAACTTGTCAGTGGTACGTGTATAGATGATCTTGACATCGGGAAAGGCCTCTTTGATCATTTCCCCAAACTTTAGCGATACGCCGAGCGCGAGGTCTGCCTCATGATGGCCACCGGGGCCTATAGCGCCAGGGTCCATGCCCCCATGGCCGGGATCTATCACCAGGGTGCGCACGGCAGTGCCCTGCTGCCCCGGCCCGACGGCAAATGCAAAAGACGTTAAACAAAAGAGTGCCAATAATGAAACTAAGCGAATCACGTTTTGATTTTTATTTTTGGCTCATCCAAAATATCACCAGCAAAGTAGGTCAAATATTCTAGCACAGGCTCACATACCGCTCATTAGTAGTCCTCAGTGGCTGCGACAGTGTCTTTTTTTGTGTACTCTCATTTTCATGTGTGCCGCTACTGTCTCAGCGCAGAAAGCACATCGCATGGGAGGCCAGACAGGAGCAGATGCTCCCATGGACTCTGCTACCCGCGCCCGCATAGACTCTGTGAGCCGGCTGTATACGCGCGACTCACTGATCATCACCACAGACTCAGCTACAGGCAAGGCTGACACCACGAGGCTGCGCATCAGTACCCGGGCAGCAGTAGACACTGCAGATACAGAGGGCAGCAGCGAGATCAAAGATAAGATCACCTACAAGGCTGAAGACTCCATAGTCTATGATATAACGTCAAAAAAGATGTATCTGTATAACAAGGGCGAGACCCACTATCAGAAAATACAGCTCAATGCCGATGCCGTGGAGTTTGACTGGACCACTATGGAGATGATGGCGCAGGGTGCCAAAGACTCTACGGGCAAGGTATCAGGCAAGCCGATCTTTAAGGATGAGGATAAGGAATACCGCGCCACCAAGATGCGCTATAACTTTAAAAACCAGCACGGTAAAGTATATGAGGTGAGTACCAGCGAGGGTGACGCCTACCTGCACAGTGAGGCCGTAAAGCGGGCAGACTCTACGAGCTGGTTTGGGCTAAACTCGAAGTACACCACGTGCAACCTGGACCATCCGCACTTCTACTTCAAGGCAAAGAAGATAAAGCTGGTGCCCGGCAAGGTAATGGTAACGGGCCCGGCCAACCTCTGGATAGCAGACGTACCTACGCCGCTGTATATCCCCTTTGGTATCTTCCCGGTGAAACAGGGCCGCAGGTCAGGTGCCATCATACCGAAGTATGGCACCGATGTGGCCAACGGATTCTTTCTCAGAGATGGCGGCTACTACTGGGCAGCCAATGATAATCTCGGCCTGAAGTTTATCGGCACGGTATATACCAACGGGACCTTTGAGATAGATCCGTCAGTATCGTATAAGTACAACTATCTCTTCAACGGTAGCCTGGCGCTGAGCTACATCCGCACGAGACCGGCAGACCCCGATCTGCCGGGGCAGAAAGCAGGCAATGCCTTTAAGATCAACTGGACATTTCAGCTAGACCCCAAGGCAGCGCCTACGCATTCTTTCAGCGCGGCTGTCAATGCCTCTACTGCGAGCTACAACACTGACCACCGTGTCACTGACCAGACACTCTTCCAGACGTCTCTTTACTCCAATATCAACTATCAGAAGTCCTTTACGCGTGCGCCTTTTCTCTCTATATCCGTAGCTGCGAGCCACAGCCAGAACCTGCAAAACCGCTCGATACAAGTCACATTCCCTGAGTTTCGCCTGAATGTATCGCGCGTGACGCCATTCAAGGGCAAGGTAACCAGCGGCCGCCCGAAGTGGTACCAGAATATCGGCATCACGTATGGATTTCAGGCCAAGAATACGATCAACACCTATGACACACTGCTAACGAGGCCGGACTTTTACAAAAACCTGCGCTATGGCATCAGCCAGAATGCAGCCATCGATGCGCCATTCACTATCGCTAAATACTTTACCCTGACACCGGGTGCTACGTATACAGAGCGGTGGTACTTTCAATCCATCAACCAGACATGGATCAATAAAGACCAGCAGATCATATTGCCGGGAGGCGTGTCCATACTGAATCCGGGCGGAGCGAGCTACCTCAAGACTGATACGATCTATGGATTCAAGGCGGCGCGTGACTTTGCTGTCAATCTCAGTGCCAGTACGAAGGTGACGGGTATCTACCACTTTCACGGGAAATATGTGAAGGGCCTCCGGCACATCCTCACTCCTCAGGTAGCTTTCTCCTACCGCCCTGACTTTGGTAGCCCTAACTGGGGGTACTATGCCTTTGTGCGCAAGGGGCTCTATGATCCTACTATGACGCAGTACAGCCACTTTGATATCGTGAATGGCGTGTATGGACAGCCGGCTACCGGCAAGTATGCTACGATGACCTGGGCACTCAACAACAACTTTGACATGAAGGTCTTCTCAAAATCTGACTCGATCAATCATGAGAAGAAACTGGGTATACTCGATCACTTCAATATCAGCAGCGGCTACAACTTTGCTGCGGACTCCCTGCGCCTGCAGCCGTTTACTTTCAGCGGTACGATGAATATCCTGAACAACCTGACCGCCAACTTCAGCTGGACCATGGATCCGTATGCACGTGGCGCGAATGGCTATACGATCAACCGGTATTATTTTGATGTGACGCACAAAGGACTGTTGCGCTTTACCAATGCCAATGTGAGCCTCAATGCGACCTTTCACGGCAAAGCCAAGCCCGTGGCGGCACCCACTAATAAAGCTGTGCACGATATACCGGACTACGTGTCTTATGATCCTAATGATTACTATGACTTCCATATCCCGTGGAACCTGGCTACGTCTTTTAGCATGGATGTGCATACGAGCTATGATACCTATACACACAATGACTCACTGGTCTGGACTCCGTACCTTAAACTGAACGGTGACTTTAACCTAACGCCTAAGTGGAAGGTGGCCGTGAATACAGGCTTTGATTTCAATACCAAACAACTGACCGTGACACAGGTCAAGGTAGTGCGCAGCCTGCACTGCTGGGAGCTAGACTTTGACTGGACGGCGTGGCCGCTCACGTATCAGCAGTTCTCTATCGAGCTGAAGATCGTGAACCCTACCCTGCAGGACCTCAAGCTGACGAAAAAGCGGACGGCGTATACGCCTTAGAAAAGGGGCGAAGGGCGAAGGACGAGGGGAATACAAATTATTTACCGCCGAGGCGGAGAGGCGCCGAGGAGTTCAAATGCATGCTGAGTCCTATGAAAATGCGGAAGTGCAACTAAGGCGTTAATACAAGTTCTAAATCAGAATTTTAGAATTGACAGCATTATAGCAGGGTTATCCTTTCCGTGCTATTGTATTTATCTCACTACTCTGTCAGCTTTTCTTATCGGCGTTCTGTTGTATGTTTTTATCTGGGATGAACCAGAAGGTACCCACCAGAAAAAATAGGAATAGCGAAACATATGGATAAAAGAAGGAGAAGGCGATAGCTACTGCGTAGCAGAAGGTGGAGGCGAGGGTTTTGCCCCGCTGGCGGGATAGCAGGAAGCGGACCTCTGCATCGTGCGGATGGCAGTAGATGATGAAGCGGCGCATGATGTCATAAGAGATACCACACATGATGAGGACGATGGCGTAAACTGCTACGGGAGCGCCCGCAAAGTGATTCTCACCCATCCATGCAGTAGCAAAGGGTACGAGTGAGAGCCAGAAGAGCAGATTGAGATTGGTCCACATGATGCCGGGGCCGATATGCTTGATGGTATGTACCATGTGGTGGTGATTATTCCAATAGATGCCGATGTAAATGAAGCTGAGCACATAGCTGATAAAGGTAGGTATGAGCGGACGCAGGTCAGACCACTCTGCGCTATGAGGCATCTTAAACTCCAGCACCATGATGGTGATGATGATGGCTATGACACCATCGCTGAAGGCTTCGAGTCGGGTTTTGTTCATTGGTTATGACCGGGTATTATTTCATTATTCTTTGATCATCACCTGCACTACCTTATCCATCAGCACAAACAATGCATCATGCGGGGCGATCTTTGCTTTTATGTTTTCCAGCGGATAGCTCAAGGTCTTATCGCCCCATATATCATAGACAGCATAGTTACTGTCTATGGAGTATGTCTTTTGGAAGTCAGGATCGGTGAAAACACCTTTTGCATCAAAGTCCAATGATTTTGTCTTGTTACTTCTATTCAGGAAACATATGGCATAGCTCTGGTCTGTCAATGGTTTGACCCAGACCTCGACGCCGTTTTGATTTTTCCAGAGGAAACACTGTACGCCGAGTTTGTCCTGGTCTACCCCTATAGCGTGCTTATTGCTGAGTATTTTGAGTACATCCGGCTGCATAGAGCGGAGGTCATTGCCACTCATCAGCGGTGCGGCCATCATGCACCAGAGGGTAAAGTGCGTACGCGACTCGGTGAGCGATAATCCTTCATTGCCTACCTCGAGCATGTCGGGATCATTCCAGCCGTTTGGTTTATTGTACTTGCGGATCTTTGCTTGCGCGTCGAAGAGGGCGAGTACGCCATGATGCTTGAGGAAGCGAGGGCGTATATCGCCGGTAGTGCGCCAGAGGTGGCCTACAGTATCCGCCCAGAGCCACGGCCTCGTAGAGCCCCACTCGCAGAGAGAAAATACAATAGGCCGACCAGCCCTGTGCAGGGCATCGCGCATGGTGGAGTACTGTACCTGAGAGGTGAGGCCGTCAGAGTTGCACCAGTCGTACTTGAGGTAGTCTACGCCCCACTCGGCATAGCGCTGTGCATCCTTGTCTTCATAGCCCGCACCACCCGGGCGCTTCTGGCAGGTGAGCCTGCCGGCACAGGAGTAGATGCCAAACTTGAGTCCCTTGGAATGAATATAATCTGCCAATGCTTTGATGCCGGAGGGGAAGCGCGCAGAGTCGGCTATCACGTAGCCGTCCTTGTCACGGGCTACCTGCCAGCAGTCGTCGATCACTACATATTGATAGCCGGCATCCTTCATGCCATTGGCTGCCATCGCGTCGGCCATAGCTTTCACTTTCCACTCATCTATATCACAGTGGAAAATATTCCAGCTATTCCATCCCATAGGTGGGGTGGGAGCGAGGTTGGGGTACTTTTGCGCGATAGCGCTACAGCCTATAAGTATAATGAGACAGAGGGTAGTGAATCTGGACATGAGTTGGGTTTGTGGGAGACTAATATAAGTCAGAATCAGAATTTTCAGAATTTGAGAATTTGCAGAAGAATGCAAAATACTTTTTTGAGTCGCAGAGAAACATCGAAATACACTTTTTCAGAATAAGAGTTTCTGAATCGGAAGAATGCAGTGAAGGATATAAAAACAACCCTCCAAACCTCCCTCAAGGGAGGCTTTAATGCACGGTCAGAATCAGAATTTTCAGAATACTTTTGGGCCACATAGAAGCATAGAGACATAGAAATACAATTCTGAAAGCCTGAAGCAGGGTTGTTTTTACCAACAAGGTCGATCTCTTTTGCGTTTCCGCGTTTTTGCGGTGAAACGATTTTAGAAACCTGGTTTGATGCCAATCTTGAAGCCAAAGTTCTGGGCGCCGGGGACATTGCGGTAGGTGGCGCGCCAAACGAAGTTGAGCTGGATGACCTTGAAGATATTCTCGATACCTACGCCCAGCTCTACATAGGGTACGCTGCTCGGAGCGCCCATGCCGGTGGGCAGGAGGATGAGGGATTGATTGTGCGCACTGTAGCCGCCCCAGAGCATTTTGACCATCGCAAACTCGCGGAGGTGGAAGCGCTTGATATAGGGGATACGGTTGAAGAGCAGGCCGTCAAAGTAATGTTCGTACCATATCTGTAGGTACTTGTCACTCACAAACTCAAAAGGCCGTGTGAGCTGGAAGCTGTAGTCATCACGTATGAAGCCGATATTGCTGGAGGGCAGATAAGCCACAGGATACGGCGCATCGCCGAAGATATAGCCCGCACGGATAGTGATATTGGCATGGCCGAGTACGGGGTACTGCGCACGCTGATAAAATTGCGCCTGTATCTTCTGATAGTTGTAGTCGCCATGGAAGAGATCTCGCACGCCTACTGCGAGTTTCAGCGTGATAGCGGGCGCCTTGGTAGTGACCCAGTAGCGGTAGGTATAGCCGTCAAAGTACTGCTCCGTCTTGCAGTAGCGTAGGTCGGCAGAGAACTCAGTGTTATGTACATTCTGCGGGGTGTAGGTAGTGCCGGTATAGTCGGGACGCTTAAAGTCAAAAATGCCGGGCAGCGAGAAATATTTCTTGGTAGTAAAGCCGATATTGCTCGATAGGCCCTTGAACCAATCGCGCTCATAGAGGATATTGACCTCGCGCACTTTGACCACCTGGTCCAGATTGGCAGTAGAGCTGAAGAGGGTGGTGATATTGTCAAATGACAGGTTCACATTCTCCTGGCCTATGATGGTCATGTCTTTTTTATACTCAAACTCAATGGCATGCCAGCGGTCGTATTTGCTGGGCAGGAGGAATCGGGCATCACCCTCATACTTCCATGTTTTATCCTTGGTGCCGTAGGCCGTGTAGCCGCTCAGGAGCATCTTGCTGCTAAAGTCATAGTTGGTCCTTACACCCAGGCGCAGGCGGTAGTCCTCCACAGCATTGCGGCTTACCATCTTGTAGATACGGCCAAACTCGATCGGCCCTGCTTTGAAATTGGCAGTGGTAAAAAGGGAGTAGAGCCACTTCAGTTGTTTGTACTTAGGCACTGTATGCAGGGTGTCAAAATTGTGATAGACATGGTGCTCCTGCTCAGTGAGCGAGTCAAACCTGATCGTGTCGAGATAGGTAAATTTCTTTTTGTAGGCATCTGCATCTACTATCTGATCCGGCACATGGGCTATAGAGTCAGGTATGCGGATGTCGGTCTGTACGTTACGACGCGTGAGGGTCTTCTGCAGCAGTACGGATAGTTTCTTTACGCTCTTCACCAGATTGCCCTCGCCCTGCACACTCTCGCGTATCATGAGCCAGCTGCTGTCATTGACCTGCCGGAAGGTCTGCGCGATCTCGTAGTCGCGCATGAAGTTGAGGTTAGCATTCTCATTAGGCTTCATGCGAATGTACTTGATGGCCCAGGTGGCAGAGTCTATCCATGCGTAGCCCTTCATGGTCACGTCATTGGGGTTGCGGCCTACGAAGTTCAGCTTGTAGCTGGTACGCCCCTCTATGCGGGCAGTGTCCAGCACGTGGTAGTCATAGGCGGCGCGCGCAGAGGGAGAGAAGGGAGACGTGAAAGACAGGTAGAAGAGGATATAGACATCGCTATAGACATCTACCGTCTCAAACTGCTTGCTGAGCAGGCGTACCAGATTGGGGGCCTTGACGCCGGAGATGCGCTTGTAGTGGATGATGCGGCTTTTCTTTTTGGGCTGCTCGCGGTAGTACTCTTCGGCGTATTCCTCCTGTACCAGCAGGGGGATATATTCTTCGCCATTGGGTAGGGTATCTTTTTTCTCAAAGAAGAAACCGAACGGCCTGAAGAACTTGCGGTTGATAAACTTTTTGGGTACATCCAGCAGCGAGTAGTCTATCTTGTTATACTCCTCAAAGTAGTAGCTGCGGATATTGGTGGGCCTATTGTGCGGACGGGCCTCCACTACATGGTGGTAGATGAGCAGCGCCGTGGTATCTATCACCCGCTTGCGTTTCTTAGGCTTGATGATGACCTCATTCAACTCGATGTTATCCGGTGCCAGCTGGATGGTGACACGGGAGGCCATGCCGGGCCTGATGGGGTACTCCAGCGCGCGGTAACCTATGAGCGACACCTCCACAGCCGCAGGGGCGACTACAGCGCTGATGGAGAAGGCGCCTGCAGAATCAGTGATCACGCCCTCCGTGCTTCCCTTGAACCGTACGATGGCAAACTCTATGGGCTGCCCGGTCTTCTTGTCCACTACGCGGCCGGACACAGAGGTGCGCTGCGCGGAGGCACCCGTGAGGCCCATCACAGTCAGGAAAAGTAAAAAGAGTCTATGCCACTGCATCAAAACCTTTTAGGACAAAGCAAAAACCATGCACAAATGAGCGCTGGTCAGAATGGGTATAGGTTTGACTAATAGGCGGGTTTGAGGTTTAAGCCGATCAATGTGATAACGCTCAAATCTAATATATCTGCTGCTGAACGCCATAGGAATGATGCTGAGGCGTATCCGTTATTAGGCTAAGCGGCAGAATGTGGGGGTGAGGGTGATCGTATGGTGTGATGGGCAGGGGCAGGTCGCGACCTGTCCCTACCAGTAGAGGTCATTATAATCTTAGTACGCCACCCTCCAAACCTCCCTAAAGAGAGGCTTTAACACAAGTCGATGGGGGGAATGGTATTGAGGCTCTGTCATGATTTTGTTATGTTTTATATGTAAATGATAAAAATGCGATGACCTGTTTGCATTTATAAAATGAGCTTGCTATATTCAGGATATGAAACTGACCAATCGCGCATATTATTACTACTATATCGGCTGCTCCGGCGGGCGTGTAGGGTAATGTACTGAGCGAGACTCAAAGATATCACACGATGCCGCCCTCACAGAGAGCGGCATTTTTATTTTATGTAAAAACTAAAGACAATGAAACGACCGACACAGCAGATCTACAGTGACTACACGGCAGAGGACTTTCTGGTATGGAAGACGCTCTATGAGCGGCAGATGCCCCAGCTCCGTCAGTATGCCTGCGATGCCTATCTGCGCGCGGTAGATACGGTGGAGTTTAACGGTGAGGAGATACCGGACTTTGCCAAGGTGAATGAGATACTGGCAGCGCGCACGGGCTGGGGTATCCATGTGGTACCGTGTATCAGCCCGGCGAGGGAGTTCTTTGGCTTCCTGGCGGAGCGGCGCTTCACAGCTACGTGCTGGGTGCGGACCATGGCACAGCTCGACTATATAGAGGAGCCGGATATGTTTCATGATGTCTTTGCGCATATTCCGCTGCTGAGTGATCCTGACTACTGCCGCTTCCTCACCGGCCTCGGTGCGCTGGCTATGGAGCATGCAGATGATGAAGAGGCGCTCGAGCTGATCGGGAGGTTCTACTGGTTTACGATAGAGTTTGGGCTGATGCGGCAGGCAGATGGCACGCTGCGGATCTATGGTGCGGGTATCATGAGCAGCCGTGGCGAGACGCTGCACTGCATGGTGGGCGACTGTACGCGCCGCGACTATGATGTGCGTGCGATCATGGCCACACCGTACAGAAATGATATCATGCAGGATACTTACTTCATCGTAGATAGCTTTGAGCAGTTGTATCACTCGCTGGATGAGGTGCGGGTGGTGCTGGCGGAGATGACGGGGGCGGCAGTCGAGACAAAATAATAGTTATCACCTCATGAAATACGATAAGAACTGGCTCATAGAATATGGCAAGACCAATCAGGTAAAGTACCTTTTCTTTTGGGGGCATCAGAAGCCAGCAAATGGTGAGGTGAGTGCATCTTGTTTAAGCCAATGGTACGAGTCTCCGTTTGTGGCGGAAGGCGTGACCTACCTGACAGCTGAGCACTGGATGATGGCGCAGAAAGCGTTGTTGTTTAACGATAACGACGCCTATGAAAAGATCATCGCTTCGGATACGCCTGGCAAGGCAAAGGCTATCGGAAGAGAGGTGTTGAACTTTGATGAGGTTTTATGGTTAGATAAAAGAGCAGAGATCGTACTGGAAGGTAACCTTCACAAATTTGGCCAGCATGATGGTATGAAAACCTTTCTGCTAAATACGGGAGACCGTGTACTGGTAGAGGCAAGCCCTGTAGATCACATCTGGGGGATCGGGTTGAGTAAAGATGATGCCCGGGCGCTGGATCCTAATAAATGGAGGGGCGATAACCTTCTCGGATTCACGCTCATGGAGGCGCGAGATAAATTGAAATAGTATATTAGTATATCAATCAGGCCCATGATATTTCACATAGCTGATCCTAAAGAGTATAGTGCTGCTGCTGATAGTGGCGGTGGAGTATATCAGCCCTCTTCATTTGAAAAAGAAGGATTCATACATTGCTCAGAGGAGGGGCAATTGGCCAGTACGCTGCACAGGCACTTTGGCTCGGCAGACAGGCTGCTGCTGGTGGCGATAGATAGTGCTGCGGAGAAAGAGCACCTACGCTATGAGGATCTGTATAAAAGAGGGCAGGAGTTCCCACACCTGTACAGACCGCTGCCGCTGAGCAGTGTGCTGGGTACCTATGTGCTGGAGCGCACGGGTGGAATGTTTCGGATACCGTTTGAGTGGATGCGGAGCTTTGGATAACTTTTTTGATCTGCCGCCGGTTCCCTGTCTTTCTTTTGGCTTGATCCAAAAGAAACAATCCCGAAGCATCGGGACAAGGCTCTGCGCACTTAGCCTAAAACAACTGCACCCACCCGCTGCCGGTCAAACTCGCCGCGTGCTTTTTGCAATCTAAGTTGAAATGCTCTTATCATAACCTATGCGTGATACTGCGAGATGGCTCACACAATGACCGCCAACCTTGCCATGCGACGCAGTTGTTTCTTAACGGCTAACTGCGCAAGGCCAGAGGGAATACAGAATACATTTAACGCAAGCTTAGTTTGTCACGTAGTACTGCGACCGTATAGAAGGATCAATATATTATCGTGGGAGACGCAAGATATTGCGTCTCTACATCTTCTTCCATTTAGCCCTTTCGTATTGCTTTGGCCAGGTGATGTCGGCGCCTAGCTCATGGGCGGCGCGGAGGGGGAAGTGCGGGTCGCGCAGCATCTCGCGCGCCATAAAGACGAGGTCGGCGCGTCCCTCTGCTATGATACTTTCTGCCTCTGCGGAGGTAGTGATGAGGCCTACCGCTCCGGTCATGATACCTGCTTCTTTTTTGATGTGTTCTGCCAGAGGGGTCTGATACATCGGCACGATGGGGATCTTGACACCGGGTACATTGCCGCCGCTGCTACAGTCTATGAGGTCTACCCCGCGTTGGCCTACGATCTTGGCGAGGGCTACGGAGTCGGCTTCACTCCAGCCGCCATCTTTCCACTCGGTGGCGGAGATGCGTAGGAAGAGTGGCAGCTCAGCGGGCCATACCTGCCTGATAGCGTCTATGATCTCCAGGAGGAAGCGCGTCCTATTCTCAAAAGAACCGCCGTACTCATCTGTGCGATGATTGCTGAAAGGAGACAGGAACTCGGTAATGAGATAGCCGTGTGCGCCGTGTATCTCTACAATGCGGAAGCCCGCCGCCAATGCGCGGCGCGCAGCATCCTGAAAGTCCTGCACGATTCCCTTGATCTGTGTGATGGTCAGCTCTGCGGGGTTGAGATTGCCTTCTCTGAAAGGAATAGCACTCGGTGCTACAGGCTGCCAACCGCCTTCTTCTTTTGTCACCGGTTTATCTCCCAGCCAGGGGGCAGAGGTGCTAGCCTTGCGGCCTGCATGGGCGAGCTGGATGCCCGGTATGGCACCATGTTCTGACAGGAAGGATGTGATGCGCTGCAGCGGAGCGATCTGGTCATCAGTCCAGAGGCCGAGGTCCTGTGGCGAGATGCGCCCCTCAGGATTCACAGCAGTAGCCTCGGTGAAAACAACTGCTGCACCACCCACCGCGAAGGCTGCCAGATGCGCAAAATGCCAGTCACTGGCGTAGCCATCTGTGGCAGAGTACTGGCACATGGGAGAAACGACGAGGCGATGGCGCATTGTGAGTGAGCGGATCTGTAATGGTGTGAAGAGCTGAGACATAGACGATCTGATTTAGGTGGGCAAAAATAGGCTTTCGTAATTGACAATTTACAATTGATAATGGATAAGGAAATGCGGTGGTATAATTGTCAATTATCAACTGTCAATTGTACATTAACATTACTAGATTAGCCTCATGAATACACTATATACTGTAGACCAGGCGCTGAAGCTGAAAGAATACAAGTTTGCGCACCTGCTGGTGGAGCAGGCAGGCAATGTACTGACCCTCACACTAGACCGCGCGGATAAGAAGAATGCTTTGAACCCGGTTTTGTTTCGCGAGCTGGCATATGCGCTATACTATGCACATCACAGCAAGTCTGTGTGGGTGGTGATGATAGCCGCCAAAGGAGATGTCTTCTGCGCGGGTGCCGATCTTAAGGCCTTTGCCGGACAGACGGAGGCTACAGTCTCTACGGTACCGGAGCCTAATGGCGAGGTAGTGATAGGAGATGTATTCAGCGGCCTGGCGAAGCCATGCATCGCGCGGGTGCATGCGCCGGTGTTTGCGGGGGGCTTCCTGATCATCTGCGGCTGTACACACGTGGTGGCGGCAGATACCGCTACTTTCTCACTGCCGGAGGTCAAAAGGGGATTGTTCCCGTTTCAGGTGATGTACAGCATGCTGCAGATCATGCCGCCGCGGCAGGTACTGGACTTCTGTATGCGCGCACGGACGGTGAATGCTGCTGAGGCAGAACGTATCGGGCTCGTGAGCAAAGCGGTGGCAGGCGATCAACTCGATACCGAGGTACAGGCGCTGGTAGATGACCTGCTGCAATACTCTCCGTCAGGTATCAGCCTGGGGCTACAAGCCTACAATGATCTCCAGTCCATATCGGGCAAGGACGCTCAATCTCATATGAAGCATATGCTGGGCCTGGCACTGCAGACGGCAGATGCAGCGGAGGGACTGCAGGCTTTCATAGAGAAGCGGAAGCCGGTGTGGAAAGGAGAGTAGTGCCATTTCGGATTTGGGATTTTCGATTTCGGCAGATTTGCGCTCGTTTCTGTTATGACCTGACTTTTTTATCTTTATTGCCATAGACATTTTACATGAAGGTTACATCTATTTGCCTCTCTATCGTTTTAGCTTTTATGCTCGCCATAGCGTCCTGCAGCAAGTCTGCATACCACGAGCCGGTATATGCCCAGGCCGATGTGCCGGCAGTGAATACGGGCAGCTGGTGGCGCTACCTGGTGCGTGACTCGATACGCAATCACACAGATACACTCACGCTGAGCGTAGCCTCTGTGACGACTGCCGGTACAGGCTACACTGCATACTGCTATGTAGTAGATACAGGCCTGGCCATAGACTCAGGTACGCTGACGGTGTCTGATGTGCAGTTAGCTTTCACCTCGGCGGCAGGCAAACTGGGCAACTTTGATATCAGGTTACCTTTCAGCGCGGGTGATAGCTGGACTACGGCGGACAGCGACGCTATCTCGGTGCTGCCATACCAGCTCAATGTAGATGTACAGCATCAAAACTACTGGGTATGGGATATCTCCCGTACGCGCCTGCAATATGACGACACGATCCGCCAGCACCTTCAGGTGTCGCGCAATATCGGTGTGGTATATCAGGGCTACAACTACAAAGGACCTGCCGGCGCCAAGCGCAAGTTTGGCGCGCAGCTGATAGACTATCATTTTTAATTTTCCGTCTCTAATAGCGCTCAGGGTCAGCACTCTATACCTGTGATTGGCCGAATTTTCCGATTGCTGCTTCTTACGTAGCAACTGTTTGTCATTCCTTATCGTTATCTTGGTCTATAAATACTTATACCATGAAAACATTTCTTTCTAAACTATTGCTCTTGAGTATGGCTGTAGTGGCTATATCTCTCACTTCCTGTAAAAAGGCTACCTCCTCCTCAGACACTTTTACTAAAGCAGATCTGCCATCTGTCAGGGCCGGAAGTACCTGGCGCTACAAAGTCACAGACTCCGTCAATAATACTATTGACACAGTGACACTCACCGCTGTATCGTCCACCACGAGTGGGAGCACCGTGATATGGAGCTGTCATGTGCTGCGGGGCGCTGCGCTGATAGATACTACGACCTACTCTGTCAGTGACTCACTGGTATACTTTCGCGGTAGCCGCTGGCTGGCTGGTTATGTTTTTCGCATACCAAATCAACCCGGCGATCAGGCTACGATCGAGGATACTACTATCTCCATGCTCCCTCAGGATTTGACTGTACTGTCTCATCAGCCGCAATTCACGGTATTGAACAGCACCTATGATGTGCAGGCATTTCTCGAGATACAAGATATAGCCGATGCGTACCTGCATCAAAATTTTGAGATAGGTCGTGGCGTGGGGATGGTACATCTGCAATATCAATTCTCCAGCTGGTCACCATTTCAGCGGAAGGGTGTAGAGCTTATAGACTACCATCTGTAAGGCAGGGTGACGGGTAATCCCTATGGGGAGGCCGGACCGCGTATATGAGCCACAAGCGGCAACAATTGATAGACTATTTCCTGCATTGATTGAAGTGTTAGGCAGATACTGATGGAAAGTATATTTTCATAGTACCAACCAGATACATTGATCAGCATGGCCAATAAAGTAATCATCACGGCATCTCTCACGGGGGTGCTGGCACGCAGGGAGCAGTGTCCCCACATACCATATACTCCGCAGGAGATAGCTGCCGAAGGCAAGCGCGCTGTAGACGCAGGAGCAAGCATCCTGCACATACACGCACGGCAGAATGATGGGCTGCCTGCCTACGACATAGAGACCTACCGCCAGATAGGTATAGAGGTGCGCAAGCTCTGCCCCGATGTGATCATCAACTATAGTACAGGTGCTGTAGGGCTGAGCCGTGAGGAGCGTATCCATCACATCACCGCACTGAAGCCGGACATGGCGGCACTCAATATGGGCTCAATGAACTATGGCATCTACTCGTCCAAGACGAAGGAGTTTTACCACGACTTTGTATTTCAGAATCCTTTTGGCGATATCAAGTTCTACCTGGAGAAGATGAAAGAGGCAGGTACGGTGCCGGAGATGGAGGTCTTTGATAACGGGCATATCAATAATGCGAATCCGCTGATAGATATGGGCCTGCTGCAGAAGCCATACTTCTTTAGCTTTGTGATGGGTGTGCTGGGTGGTATCCCGATCTCTACGCGCAACCTCCTGCACCAGGCAGCCTCTGTGCCACCGGGCAGCAACTGGCAGGTGATAGGCATAGGCCGCAAGCAGTGGCAGGCCATAGCAGCGGCTATCACTATAGATGGCAATATCCGTGCGGGACTGGAGGACAACTTCTACCTGCCATCAGGAGAGATGGCAAAGAGCAACGGCGAACTGATAGATGCGGCGGCAGGCCTCGTGCGCATGCTGGGCAAAGAGGTGGCCAGTATCTCAGAGGCGCGCGCGATACTGAATAAGCCGCTGACTAACTAAGATCGTAAAGTCTGCGTGGTCTCGCGATCCGATAAATAAAAATGCCCGACATCTGCCGGGCATTTTTATTTATCACAAGATTTGATTTAATATTTGATCACTACGTATCCATTCCCACCGGAGTAAGAACCAGTGTTATTGGCATTAGCTCCACCGGTACCGACACCGGATACATAGTCTCCCGACGTATATCCCGGTAATGTCTGCGCGCCTGTATTAGTGGTGCCTGCCGTAGAGGTAGGACTGGTAAGGCCTCCGGAGTAAGATGAGCCACCGCCGCCGCCACCGCCGTAGTCGCCTGCTCCGCCGCCACCGCCCAGGTAGCCACCACCGCCACCGCCGCCGTAGTAATTAGTATTATTACCATTGCCTCCCGTGCCTGTGCTGCCATTAGTACCACAGTAGCTACCGCTGTAGCATCCCCTGGTACCGCCATTGCTACCAGATAGTGCCGCGGTGACACCACCGCCGGTACCGCCATTGCCAGTAGAGGTAGTGCTGCCACCCGCTCCTCCATAGGATGCTCCATAGGCATAGCCCGAGCCACCACCACCACCAGCAGTAGCTACTTCTACTGATGAGGCATTGATGATCGCTGAGCGACCACCGCCACCGCCGCTATAGCCGCTGTAGCCACCAGAACCCCCACCGCCATACACGGTAGTAGCAGTGGTGGTGCCACCGATACCCACTACGATGCTGTATGCAGAGCCTGCCGTGACAGCCAGAGTGCCCGTCACATACCCACCGCTACCGCCGCTGGAGCAATTGTAGAGGCCACCAGATGCGGTACCACCCCCGGCGCCCCACAGCTGCACATTGGCCGATGTGACGCCATAAGTACTGCCTCCCCAGCTCTGCGCAGCGCCTGTACCGCTATAGGTAGCTTTGCCGCCATACTGTACAGACAGGCCAGTGGCTGCTACACTGTTTGAGCAGCCGTTGGCTGTACAGTTGACAGTGATGGTAGTAGGTGTGCCGAGCGTGCCTGCAAAAGTTACTGTACAGCTATTGGAAGATTGCGCAGTGATAGAGGCTGTAGCTGTGGATGATAAGGACCATGTATAGCTGGTCGCATTGGTCACTGCCGGCAATGTAAATACTACTCCGCTTGCGTTGTAGTTGAATATAGTATAGCCTGATGCGCTGGCTACCGTGCCAGCACTGCCCACAGTGGCAAAACTAAGTGAGGCAGCAGTAGGTGTACTGATACCACAGCTATTGCCTGCCGCTACAGTGAGGGTACCTGATGAACTGCTGAATGTGACGGTGACAGAGTTGGTACCCTGGCCGCTTACGATCGTACCATTAGTGATCGTCCACACATAGTATTGCGCACTATTTACGGTAGGGACAGCATAGGTATAAGAATTGCCTGAGCAGAGACCAGTCAGCGTACCGGTCACTGCGCCGGGAGAGGATGGACCGGCCTTGCACGGACAGCTAGAGAGCCAGTTGGCAGAGCCGGATGTAGCGTTTACCTCCAGGCAGTTATTATCCGTGTTGTATATCATCAGGCCGAGTGCCGGCGCGGTGATAGCATTTCGCTGTGTGGTGGTCAGCATAGGCATGACCATACCTTTATTGGTATTGCCGCTGAGGTCCAGTACCGCAGATGCGCTCGGCGATGCCGTATTGACAGCGATAGCGGAGCCAGTGTTGAGGTTGACCTTACCACCGCTATTACTACCTATGGTAGTGACGGCAGTACCGGATGTATTGATATTGGTAGTGCCTGTCTGAGTGAGTGCCGCGAGCGTAGAGACTCCCGATACGCTGAGTGTGCCGCCTATAGTACCGCTGCCGGCAGTATTAAACCCCGCACCGCTTTGAGCTGTACCAGTCTGATTTTGTATATAGGTACCGGCGGCGACGGCAGCGACAGAGGTCGCCACCCACGTGCTATTGGTAAATATAAATTCCACGGCCGTACCGTTATCTATGCTTCTACCGAGAAAAGTGCCGGCATAGCCTCCGGTGGTCTGATTGTAGATCACCAGGCGCTGCCCGGCATTGACCGGAGCCGTGGGTGCCGTGATGGTGAAGGTACCCGTAGGCGTGCCTGTGAGCTTGACCTGGCTGTAGCCATCAGGGATAGTCACTCCTGTGCCGGATACTGTAGCGCTGCCCTCACGCATGGTAATGGCACCATTCACATCGAGTTTAGTGCCGGGAGAGGTAGTACCAATACCGACATTCTGTGCCTGTACTATAATACTAAATGCAATAAATAAAAGGGTAGAGGCTGAAGCTAGCCAAGGTTTTGTCTTCATATGTCGGGGGATTTGAAGCGGGCTTAAAATAATATATTATGTATTAGTTTTTTATTTAAATATTATTAATTGCTTATAAATTAACTAATTCTACAAATATATACCGAAAATTCAACTTTTTAATGGATACTAGACGAAGGATCGATTTTACTTATTTACTGTAGACCAGGGATGTTCCTTTAGTCAGGATTTACCTTATTTCTTACCTTTATGACATGAGATCATTGATGTTTCTTGCATGTGTTTTATTGCTTTTTATGGGGAGCTGTACGGGAGATCACAGTCCTTTAGGAGCGGCGAAGTACACGTTTACCGATTCAATAGCTGTAGATAGCCTGACCCTGTGGATGGCAAAAGCCGATGGGGACAAGCAGACAGATACGGCCTATGTGATGGATACTGTAGCACCGCTGTACGTGCTCAGAGATGGCAAATTGTATCTGGATACGGTAGTGAGCCTGGCGCAATACCTTGAGGTCACTAAGGATGGCTTTGAACGTTACTTTACGGAGAAATTTTATCCTGTGTCGTGGCAGGGCAGGGAGGGATACATCCGTGGTACGTCACTAGGCTATGGCCTTCACAGCGACTTTGATAATGATGGTGCAGCAGACCTGGTGCTCTATGGATACAGCAGCTATCTGAGAGATACGCTGACAGAGGTGCCGGTCAATCCTCTGATGGTACGCTTCGTCAGTGCCAAGGGGAGCATCAGCACGCTATATGATACTGTAGCCAGCGACCTAGATGTGACGGAGGTGGATCACGTGCGCCTCTCTGATCATGTGCATGTATATGAGCTGAGTGCCGGATATCCTGCCTGCGGCTACCCACAGTGGCACCTGATACTGGCCTACGGCAATGGCAAAGCGGAGCGCATCCACCGCGTGGTGACCAGCACCGATAGTGGCTACGGTGACTACTGCGAGTTTTACTATCCATCTGATACTACGGGCAGAGCAGATACGATCTATATCAGCCACCGCCTGGCGCTACCACTGTCAGATGATAGTGACAGCATAGTAGCGCATACCTCAGACTCCACTATCTTATACCTTCATAAAGGTAGCTGGGGCGCAAAGAACTATCGACTGGACCCGGAGAGTAACTAATACTGAACTTCACAGTTAAATTGATAAATTGGCCATTCATCAATTTACCATCATGAAAACTGCGCTCAAAATTGCTACCCTCCTGCTACTGGGAGGCCTATCACTGACAGTTCCTGCCCAGGAGCTATCTCAACTGCCGCTGGTCAATACGCAATCTATTTTAAATGGAAAAGTAAACCTGACCTTCCCTGCGGTGGCTCAGAACCGGCACAGGCCTGTAGATATCATGGCTGCAGATCCCAATATCAATGAGGAGACCCGCATCATGATAGATACCGGCGGCATGCTCGTTGTGTTTTTTGCCAGAGAACTATATACGCTGGCAGATGATAAGCTGCTGGCTACACTGCAGGCCAGCGATGCCGCTAATCAGACAATAAGCAAACAGCTCGTAGATAAAGGTGGAATATCTGCGGTACTGACAACTGCCCTGGCACCTGAATCATCAGATCAGACGCTCGTAAACAGGCTTATGATACGCACCCCTGATCACACGCTGATGCAAATATCTGTGTACATCAATGCGGCGGCGTATCCTGAGCTGAAAAATATCCAAAAGCTCAGCGAACGTATTTTCAGCACGTTGACAGCCGGCAACCGTCCTGCCCATCTCACCGCGCGCAGAGATACGGTAGCGCTGATAGATGAAGGGAAACGCCTGACAGTAGACCTGCCTGCCAATTACGATATCTCTATTGATCAGCAGTATGACTTTCAGGTGATAAGATTTCATCACTATAACCTGCTGGGTAGTGATGCATGGTCCGATCTATTCGTATACGTAGGAGATCATCCACACAGCGTATATGCTGACTACGGACTAAAAGAAAGCGACGGACACAAAGTAGACGGGACATTTTCCGGCAAGAAAGTGGAGTGGCTACAATTTGATGTACCATCAGAAAAGCTGGTAGAAAGAGAGCAAAAGATACAGCTAGCCAGTCAGGACGGGCTAGTATATCATGTAGTGATGATGGGTGACAATGTGCAAACACTGGATGACCTGACAAAGCTGGTACAAAGCATGAAAGTGCAGCCAGTAAAATAGCAACTATCTCTGCCGTCCCTGCGTGCGAATACCAAACAGGACGAGCCTGTCAAAAGCCTTGTCAGATAGGATGCTGCGGAGGAAGAGGATGGGCTTGGCTCCCATGCCTGCTGCATAGCGTGTGCATGGATGGCGGCGGTTGACGGCTTTGGATATCACCTTCGCGATCACCATAGGATCAGAGCCCTGGTCATCGGCATTCTCAAACATCCGGGCATGGGCCTGCGTGAGCTCACTGTAGGCAGTGTGGCCGGAGGTTTTGAGCATATTCTGGCGGGCTATCTCGGTCCATTCCGTTTTGATAGCTCCGGGCTGTATGACTATCACATCTATCCCAAATTCTTTCAGCTCCATGCGCAGGCTATCACTCAGCCCCTCTACGGCAAACTTAGTAGCATGGTACCAGGCACCATGAGGCTCACCTATCCGGCCTCCTATGGAGGAGATATTGATGATGCGGCCTGAGCGCTGCGCGCGCATATGCGGCAATACAAGCTGTGTGAGGCGCGCAAGACCGAAGATATTGACCTCAAACTGGTATTTGGCCTCGCTGATAGGTACATCCTCCAGCGCTCCGTAGCTACCGTAGCCGGCATTATTGACCAGCACATCTATACGATGCTCGCGGTCTGTGATCTCTTTCACGCCTGCTATCATAGAGGCATCGTCTGTGACGTCCATGGCTATGAGGCGCACACCGGCTGGCTCCAGCTCCTTCATTCGCTCTATACGGCGCGCCGCAGCGTAAACTATGTGTCCTTCTGCGGCCAGAAGCTTAGCGGCGGAGAGGCCTATGCCTGACGAGGCACCTGTGATGAGTATTACCTTCTTCATCTATGTGCTTATTTCAGATATAGACGTGCGGATGAAAATAATATGCTAACCGGTACCAATAAAAAGGGCGGAGCATCTGCCCCGCCCTTGCGTTTTCAAGGAAAGTATGCTTATTCTACCACCAGCTTGCCGCCGCCTATGGTGCGACCGGACTGCCGGATCTGATAGCTGTAGATACCTGCGCTCAGGCCACCGCGCTGCAGGGTGAAGACACCATCTTCCGACGGTGTGGTAGTGCCGGCTATCTGCCCCAGCCCATTGTACACCTCCAGGGTAGCATCATGCATATCTGCTCCTGTCACCCGGATAGTGGTGTAGGTGCTGAATGGATTTGGCTGTACAGTGATCGTAGCGCCGCCTATCACGTCTTTTACAGAGAGTGTATAGTCTATCGTATTGAGCGTGGTATTGGTCACTACCGCATCATTATAGTCAAAATAGATAGATGCTGTATTCTGTATCTGTGTACCATCTGCTATGCCTGCCACAGGGCTGATAGCAAAGCTCAGGAAGCCGTGGCTCTCAGCCTCGCTGTCAAAACTATCCGGCAGCATGATCTGCGAGTAGCGGCAGGTGAGCTCCTGGCCCTCTACCTCTACTACATAATCCGGATGACTGGAGCCGAGTACGCGGATAGTAGACGGATCGAGCGTAGCAGGCAGGCTATCGTGCAGGACCACATTCACAGCAGGGGCCGTGCCTGTGTTCTGGAAGTTCAGCGTATAGCGTAGCTCCTGGCCCGCTCTGATCAGGCCCTGAGCGCCCTCACCCGCAGGGGTGACTGTCTTGGCATTAGGATCCCACGAGCCGGTAGCGATCTGGTGCAGGGTATCTGTATTGTCTGCAAAATTGCTCTCAATACAGTTGTCTGTAGCGGTAGCCATCTCAAAAGTAGACTGGCCTACGGTGACAGTCGTATTTGCCATAAAGTATACGTAGAATACTGTGTAAGTGCCGGGCTGCAGGCCGGCATAAATGAAGCTGGCTGTATACGTAGCTGCATTGACAGAGGCCGCAGTAGGACTGGCATGATCAAAGGTCAGCGCAGGATCATAATAGAAGGTCATAGTGCCGCTGGCCACATTGGTACCGTGATTGGATACATAGATATAATACCAGGATGGGTATCCCGCCGTAATGGTAGTGATCGGGATCACGGTAGTGGTGATGTTGCAGGCTGTGCTGGTCTGCTGCAGGCCAAAGTTATTGCCGCCATATGTAGTGCCCGGTACAGAGGCCGTGACAGAGTGGCTGGATGGCACCACTGTATATGCGCTATAGGCA
Organism: uncultured Chitinophagaceae bacterium; assembly: GCA_964537475.1. Classification (GTDB taxonomy): domain Bacteria; phylum Bacteroidota; class Bacteroidia; order Chitinophagales; family LD1; genus UBA1941. The sequence continues at coordinate 27,598 of CAZIBY010000009.1, forward strand.
CTGGATGGTGTGTAGGTGATAGCATAGGTACCTGCCGCGCCCACATAGGTGTACTGGCCATTTGCATTGGTATAGACTGCGTGAGGTCCTACGTGTACCAGCTGGTTGGCTACCGGGGTCTCACCTGCATCAAATATGCCGTTGTTATTCGCATCGAGATAGACATAGCCTGTGATGGTCACATTGGTAGAGCGTATACCAAAGTTGTAGCCACAGTAGTTATTGGCATTGGTAGAGATAGTAAATGGTCCGTACTGCGCGTGATTTGGCGTGGTGCTGGTGCCGAGCGGGATGGTGATGGCGTAAGAGGTGCCCGCCGTGTACTGTATGGTATAGGTGCCGGGATGTACAGGTATAGCGTAGTGGCCATAGGCATCTGTAGTAGCCGTGGCGACCACCGTATTACCGGCATACAAGTAAACGGTCTGGCCTGCCACACCGGTCTCACCGGAGTTTTGCACACCATTGCCATTTAGATCGTTGAATACGTTGCCGCAGAAGGTATCTACATAGGCACTATTCATGTGCAGTACTGCGCTGCAGCCATTGGCATCTGTCACTGTCACGGTGCCATTGAAGGTCGGCTGCCAGAAGCCACTGTACAGGACTGAGCCGGTGGTGCCATTGCTCCAGTGATAGGTATATGGTGCGGTACCATTTGATATGACAGGTACATAGTAGTGCACGTTGCCCACCCAGGTGATATGCCTCACGGAATCCTTGATATAGCCGCTGATAGCACAGCCGGTGCTGGTCACAGTGAGTGTCTGGCAGAGCGAGTCGCGGCAGAGGGTAGAGTCACGGGCGTACAGGCATATCTGGTGGGTACCGGCTACGAGGGTAGCTGTATACGGAGAGCCCGTGGCAAGGCTGCCTCCATCTACCTGCCACTGATAAGTAACCGGACCGTGTGCCCCTGTAGAGGTACCCGCAAATACATATACATTGCCGGTGTGAGTGCTGGTATATGCGGCATGCAGGCTGCAGGTATTGAGCGTGAGAGTATCACAAGCCGTAGCGGTACAACCTGCGCTGTCAGTGATAGTGACGCAGTAAGTACCGGACTGGATGGCGGTCAGTATGGCACTGGTGCTGCCGGCAGGCCAGTAGTACGTGAGCGGACCATGGGCACCTGACGCATGAGCAGTGAGGATAGCCACGGAGCCGGTGACAGACTGTGTGATAGATGCAGTCAGTGCACAGCCGTTAGCCGGTACAGTGACGGACAGGCAGAAGGAGTCTGTACAGTTGGTGACCGTATCATAAACAAAGAGGCATATATGGTGCAGGCCTACGCTCAGCGTAGTACTATATGGATCCAGCGCATTCATACCGGTAGCGTAATTATCTACGCGCCAGTCATGGCTGTAGCGCCCCGAGCCACCACTGATGTGAGAAGTAAAGGTGTAGAGGTTGGCCGCGTTTGATGTATACGTCACGGATGTGACCAGGTGGCAGCCGAGGTTCACGGTATCACAGGCGGATGTTGTGCAGCCATTGGTATCTTGCACGAATACGCAGTAACTACCTGAGATCTGAACTACGAGTTGTGGCCAAAATCCTAATGCAGTGTTGCTGGCATCAGTCCATCTGATAAAAGGATGACTTTGCAGTGAGCCTCCAGTCACGTTAGCATTCAAAATATGAGACGTGCCGTAATTTGAGTCTGCTATGGATACGTGGATATTGCATGGCTGGTATACTGAATCGCACGCAAGGACAGAACAGCCGCTATGATCTTTGATAAACAAACAGTGTCTACCATTGATAGAAACGAGTTGTGTGGATGTAGAGGGCGGCTGGTTCAGGCCATTCCAATAATAACCATAGGGTGCATCACCACTGTCGGCGTGCGCTGTGAGCAGGAATGCATTGCCGGTGAAACTGTCAGTGATACTCGCCACCAGGTGGCAGCCTACTACAAAACTATCGCAAAGGGTAGTGGCGCATCCTATCGAGTCTGTAGCGGTGACGCAGTAGCGGCCTGAGCTGGTGATAGTATCTATGTGGCCGAATGCTGAGCCGCCCGACCATATGTATGAGACGGAGCCATGATTATTGTAGACGCCGGCTGACAGGATCACAGCGGAGCCTGTGTTTTGCAATACAGAGATGCCGCCGGAGAAGTAACAGGCCGATCCTGCGGTGTCAGTGAGTACTACGGAGCAGCCGCTACTGTCTGTGACAGTGACATGGTACACACCACGGGTAGTTGTAAAGAAATTTGCAGTGGAATCGCCACTGCTCCAATGGTAATGCACAGTACCTACAGATCCGCTAACGGTGACATGCTGGTTCCAGCCATTGCCGCTGGCCACCGCAGTAGCTGCTGCAGTGAGGGTGCACGTGTTGTAGCAGCCGGATGCCGAGCAGCCGACATTATCAGTGACTGTCAGACAGTAATTGTGCACACCTGGTAGTACGCTATCAGTATTAAGGATAGTACCGGATGCCCATTGGTATGAGTAGCTGGTAGCTCCTGCTGTATTGTCATATAGATATGGGGCGATAAAGTGAGAGGAGCTGATCAGTGTGTCATGAAGGCCAAGAGAAAAGTGGCACTGTAGTGCAGCACTTACCACTACAGTATCGCAGGTCTGCGACTGACAGTAGTTAGCATCTGTGACGGTAGAGCAGATCTGGTAAGTGCCCGGAACGAGCGAATCTGACAAGGTACTGGAGGTAGCTCCGGTGGCGGTGTAGCCATTGATGGTCCAGGCGTAGGAAAAAGGTGCTGTGCCCAGTGTGGCTGCAGACTGGAATGCATAGCGGTTGAAGGCGTCGTGCGTATAAGTGATCGTATTACTGAGGTGGCAAGGATGAGGGTGAATGCTGTCAACAAAGAAACATCCATTGGCGTCTACCACGATTAATTTTACTAAAGATGCAGTGTTGGAGGTTTGATAGTGGCTGGTACCCCTCATTCCGTTCCAATAGAATTGAAGGGAAGGGACTCCGTTATTATTTACAAATGAAAAATAATTGCTGGTCGCACCTATGGAATCTCTGAGTGAACCGCTGAAAGTGCAATAAGTCGTGCAGCCGGTGGTGGTACACCCGGTATTAGGATCAGTGACGGTCACACAATACGTGGATCCCGGACTTGCGGGCGTGACCTGGTAGCCTGTGCTACCTGTACTCCATACGAATGTACACTGCCATGGTGTAGGCCCTGTGACGCTCGCTACCAGGAGAGGATCGGAGCCGTTTACAGAGTCATGAAAGGTGACCGCCAGATTGCCGCAGAAGGAGGTCGGTACCAGCACTGTATCGCATACCCCTGCACTACATCCTGCACTATCAGTCACGGTGAGGCAGATCATTCTATAGCCGGGTGTCAACTGGCTGATCACAGTGGGTGTATTAGCACCAAGGGTGGTGCCATCGACTGTCCACTGATAGCTTACCGGGGCAGTAGCTCCGGTCACTGTGGAGCGGAGCGTATCTATGTTATTATGAGTATCGATGCCTACAGTGATACCGGCTGTGAGGTTACATTGCGCATGCAATGCACCCCAGCTACATGATGCCACCAAAAGGACGAGGAGTAGTCTAAAAATTTTCACGGTAATATGGTTTAGATGAAACATTGGGTTTTTCAGAATATAAGACCTGAATGTACAATTATAAGTTGCACGGTCAATGATAAGACGACATGAAATTTCAACAACGCGTTACGTGTTCAAACAAGCCTAATTGAGATAAGTAATTGAGGCTTATTGATTCGATGTGCAGACACTATCGACGATGGCAGAACTTTATTTGCTATCCAGGTGCAACTTTAGCCAGGTCTTCTGCTCGGCACCGTTTGGATCATAGCTGGGACCAGACATGGTCTGTCCCTGCCCGGTCATACCACCCGGCCTGCCGCCCATGCCGCGGCTGCCACCCATGCCGCCGCCGCCGCCGCCCATGCCGCCGCCTCCACCGCCTGCTCCCTGGCCACCGCCACCTCTGTGTTCTGTAGTCTCCATAGCACCTACATCGAGGCCCAGGCCTATCGGCTTCTGTAGCTCGGCAGCTGTAGGGCTATGGCCCAATATAACAGCCAGCGGTACCTCATACTCTACGAATAGTATATCGATGCTATCCCAGCCATAGGCTACATTGAGGCCGTTGGCATTGGTCAGCGGGAGCATCTGCTCTGTGATGCCGGGCAGGCTGATCGCCTTGATGGCAGTCTGTGACAGCATGACGCGTTCTTTCAGCCCATTCACACGGCGGTGTAGAGAGGCAGAGCCATCGCCCTCCTGGCGCCTGCCGGTATTCTCACCACGGGCCAGCTCACCTGCGGTGTGGTCCAGCTTCACCGGAAAGGAGAGGCCCTCTTTCTGCTTCTTCTTGCCTGATGGGTCAAACCACAGTGTGAGGCCGGAGTGCATAAGCCGCGCCTGGGCCTGCATCTCGGTAGCCCGCACGCAGACATAGAGATTGTTTTTGTCGTTCATCACATCAAACTGAAACTTAGTGCCCGGCGCATAAAAGCGGAAGAACTGCGGCCACTCATCTGCACGGCCATCTATGGTGACTGGTTGTGCCGTCCATGTACTCAGGGCGTCCTGTGCGGTAGCTGCCAGCGCCATACACATGCCTGCAGCGAGGAGTAGTTTTTTCATATCAGCTAATGTATGATATTTAGATATGTGCCGTGTGGGCAGAAATGCACTTTGCTCACATTTAGCAACTTTTTGTATAAAAGCCGCACTCAGCATCAGAGTATATAGCGTACTATGATACCCACCGCTGCCGCCGCCAGTATGATATACGGCTCACGCATTTTTTTGATAAAGAGCAGCGAGAGTACAGTGACGATGGCCATGACCACCGGCACAGGGTCTATGTGCACCCTGTCAGGAGCGAAGGTCTTGTATCCTATCATGACCACAGATCCTGCTATAGCACCTATCACTGCTGCAGTGATACCATCTACAAAGGACTTGATGCTGCGGTTTTGTGCGATGCGCTTGAAGTAAGGCGCTACGATGAGCGTCATCAGAAAAGTAGGAAGGAAAACACAGAAAGCAGATACGAGCGCACCGGGGAAACCCTGTGTGAGATAGCCGATAAAAGCAACTGTGATGAGTACCGGGCCGGGAGTGATCATGGCCACCGCTACCGCATCGAGAAAGGTCTTCTCATTGATCCAATGATAATCTGTGACTGTGGCATGGAGGAAAGGGATGATGGCCAGCCCGCTGCCAAAGACGAATCCTCCGGCCTTGGCAAAGAAGACCGCCATCTGGCGGAGTACCTTGGTATCCCAGCGCCAGAAGCCAGCGCTGGCTATGAGCCAGAGTGCATTGGCGCGGGCACCGCTCCGCCTGAACCAATCCGGAGGAGATTTAAGGAACATATACAGCAGTCCTGCTCCGACGAATACCCACAGCACTTGTGCCTGTGAGATAAAGGTGAGGATGAAAGTAGTGAGGAAGAAAACCCAGAGCAGCCATTTGCTGCGCAGAGATGCGGCTGTAAAATCTCCGATAGACTTGGTGGTAAGGCGGTAAGTGCTGATGCCTATGATGCCTACCACAGCCCCTCCTATGCCATAAAAGGCAGCCTGCATCCAGGGCAGCCCGTTGAATACCTTGTAAGCGATACCCAGTGCCACTACCATAGCGAATGAGGGCAGCAGGAATGCTACAGAGGCCAGCGTAGCGCCCAGGTAGCCATAGTGCAGATAGGCCAGGTAGGTGCCGAGCTGCGAGGCCAGCGGGCCCGGAGCGAGCTGCGCCAGGGTGAGGCCCTCTTTGTACTCCTCCTCGGTGTACCACTTGAGATCTGCCACCAGGTCGCGGTGCATGTATCCTATGAGGGCTACAGGACCGCCAAAGCCCGTGGCGCCGAGCTTCATAAAGTAGAGGACGAGGTCTTTGAGACTATGTGGATGCTTGTGGTCTGACATGGCAGGCGTGAAACTATCAAATACCGCTCATATCAGCCATTCTCGCCGAGCATTTTGTAAAAGCTCTCTGCAAAGCTATCGCCCACTGGGATCTGCTTGCCACCGATCTTGATGCGCTTATTGCGCACGCTCTCTATGTGCAGCAGGGAGATGATATAGGACCTGTGTACACGGGCAAATTTATTGGCAGGCAGTTTGGACAGGATGTCCTTCATGGTCATGTTGGTCAGCGTCATTTTCTTATTGGTAAAGATCTTGACATAGTCATCCATACCTTCTACCATCGTGATATCATCTACGTCTATTTTGACGATCTGGTAGTCTGACTTCACGAATATGAACGGTGCTGCTACCTGTGTCTCGGCCGGCTTCTCGCGGTAGCTGATATATTCCTCTGCCTTGTTTACAGCCTTGAGGAAGCGGTCATAATCTATTGGCTTCAGCAGAAAGTCGATGGCATTCAGGTTGAAGCCCTCCACAGCATAGTTGCTATAGGCTGTGGTAAAGATCACCAGTGGCGGCTCAGGGAGCGATTTCAGCAGCTGGATGCCCGTGATGCCCGGCATCTGTATATCCAGAAACAGCAGCTGCACTTTATTGTTTTTCAAAAACTCCGCTCCGGCATATGCATCGGAGAAAGCCCCTTTGAGCTCCAGAGAAGGTGTGCGGGATATAAACTCCTCGATCACTTCGAGCGCTACCGGCTCATCGTCTATGACTACGCATGATATCATGATAACAAGATTTTTAAGCTTAAAGAATAAGTGTCAGTATGGTCGCGGATATCCAGTTCATGCTTGCCGGGGTAGAGCAGGTCCAGCCTGCGCTGCACATTGGCTATACCTATACCGGATGAGTGCCGCTCCAGGTAATCAAATTTTTTATTGGCCACGATAAATATAATACTATCCCTGTCTACAGTTAGAGTGATGGTTATGGGCGAGGGTGCACTATTGCTGATGCCGTATTTGAAAGCATTCTCTACAAAGGGCATCATGAGCATGGGGGCGATCATGGCCGTGCTGGTATCTCCGGTCACGTCAAAGGTGACCTGTACAGCCGCAGAACTGCGCATCTTTTGTATATCGATATAGTTATTGAGGTAGTTGATCTCCTGGTCCAGCGGTACGAGGTCGTGGCCGTTCTCCTCTATCATGTAGCGCATCAGCTGCGAGAGTTTCAGCACGGCTTTGGGCGCATTGTCAGATTTTTTGAGAGAGAGGCCGTAGATGGTGTTGAGCGAGTTGAAGAGGAAGTGCGGATTGATCTGCATATGCAGAAAGGCGAGCTCTGTGCGCAGCTGCTCCGTCTCTATGGAGCGCGTGCGCTGCTCTGCCTCACGCCACAGGTCAGTGATGCCCATGCCAAAGGCAGCGAAGAGGATCACAAAGAACCAGAGCGCCACGCGTATGAAATTGCGCAGCTCCAGGGGGCTATCGTAGAGCTGCCAGTAGTTTTGAAGTACCTCGCGGAAAAGATACGTGACCGTAAAGACGGTAAAGAAGGAAAGGATGATGACCGCCACATACTCTATGTACCGGCTGGTACGTATGAGGCGAAAAATATAACGCCCATGGATGTAAAAGAAAATGAGCAGGCAGAAATTGATAGCGAAGGCATATAAAAAGGAGTACTCCTCCCAGTGCGGCTGCATGTCTCTATTGACCAGCAGCTCGCGGTGAGGGCTAGTGGCAGTCCGTGGCAGATTGACATAAGGCAGAATCAGAAACACAGACCATATGACCACTTGTATCAGTACACTATATATCCTTCTTCTATTGGGCATAAAGTCACCATGAAATTACGATGCTTTTCATGCAATAAACAGAAACTCGGTCATAAAACGAATTTATTCGGTCAAAGCGGATTTAATTTGTAATTAATTGTAAATAAAGCTAGTCTGAAGGCGGAAGAGCGGTAGATGAGCGGTACTGCGGGGTATGATATGCAGTGCTTTGCGGCAAAGAGAACAGGCGCTCCTGATATATGGCTTATTCCTTGTATTTATGCGCAGCAGAAAAGGAGTGAGGAGAATATATCTACATCTGAAAAAGGGAAGCCCGAGCAGCATGGCGATGGTCGTGCTGGCACTCGTGCTATGCCTCGGCCCGGCTACCGGTGCACATGCACAGGTAGTGCATCAGGAGGTAGTAGATACGGTGCCTACACCGGTACCCCAACTGGATGTAGTAGATGTAATCAAGATGGCACTTGGTATCAAGCGTGACCCCCTGCGCAAATCTGAGCGCAAGGGTGAGACCGGCCCCTTCTTCAGCATCGTAGCCTATCCGGGCTATGCTATCGCTACGGGTTTTGCCGGGGTGGGCGTAGCCAATATCTCATTTCGTACGAAGAAGAATCCCAAGGGTACCCTGTCTTTTATCAATAACCAGTTTCAATACACGCAATACAATCAGGTCATCTTTCAGTCCCTGTCCAATTTCTACACGAGTGATGAGAAGTGGCAGTTTCCCGGAGATATACGGTTCTTTCACTTTCCCACCTACACGTATGGCCTCAGTAGCAACTCGCTGCCATCTGCTGCAGACAATATAGACTATGAGCACTTCCGCTTTTACCGCACGGTGTACCGCCAGGTCTATGACAATACGTACGTGGGACTGGGCTACAACATGGACTACCGGTGGAATATCAAAGACCATAATGCCAATGCAAATGGCACGCTCTCAGACTACCAGAGGTATGGCCTCACCCGCAGCAGTATGTCCAGCGGCTTTTCTGCCAACTTCCTCTACGACTCAAGGGATAATGCCAACCGACCTATCAAGGGCAACTATGTCAATATCCAGTTTAATACCTGGGACAAACCATTCGGCAGTACGAGCAACTGGAACTCACTCGTGATAGATATACGCCAGTATGTGCCCGTGACGCGCAAGTGGTACACTGTGTTCGCCTTCTGGGGCTATGCCTGGATCACGCTAAATGGCAAACCGCCCTACCTCGATATGCCGAGTGTAGGCTGGGACTCGTATAATAATACCGGGCGCGGCTATGCAGCGGGCAGGTACCGGGGACGCAGTATGCTTTACTTTGAGACGGAGTTCCGCTTTGACATCCTGCGAAACGGTCTGCTGGGCGGCGTGGTCTTTGGCAATGTAGAGACGTTGTCAGACTATCCGGGCAAATACTTTGGCGCGATACAGCCCGGTGGTGGCGTGGGGCTGCGTATCAAGTTTAATAAGCATACCCAGTCAAACTCCTCGATAGATTACGGCTTTGGTACGCACGGCAGCAATGGCCTGGCCACCAATCTCAATGAGGTATTCTAGTAGTTGCACGGGGCCTTTATCTTTTCTTTATTTTTGAGGTATGTCAGATACATCAGCAGTCAGCAGTGTAGATATACTCAGGGCGCTCATGACCAGGCATGACCCTACCACAGAGCAGTATGGACAGCGCCTGCTGCGCGATGCCGTGGATGCCGGGGACACGCTACAGATACTGCGTATATATAGGGTGATGGGGCTGTACTATGCCAATGCTGCCGGCAATCTGCCAAAAGCATTGGAATACGCGGAGCTGGCAGACCGTATGCTGGCCGAGTATAAAGTGCCGGCACTACTCAAGGCGGAGGTCTGCCTGATGATAGCGGGTGTATACAGAGTATTGGCGCAGTATCATAAGTCGATCCAATATTGCAATGAGGCACTCGCTCATATGGAGTCGATAGAGTACATGGGCCCGGAAGATGTGAGCGTGATGGTAGACCTGCACGTGATGCTATGTATACTACAGCAGGTTCTGGGCCTCAATCGCCTGGCTATGGCGAGTATCTCCAAAGCCTTGTCGTATGCGGAAAGATCAGGAGACAGGAAATCTATCATCCGCTGCAAAATGTCCATAGCAAAGCAATTTGTGATCGAAAAGAAGCATGAAGAGGCGCTGAAAATATATCGGGAGATATTGCCTGAAGAAGAGCTCCTGACGAGCGATGAGAACAGGGCTATCTTCCGGGACTATCTGGGCGGAGCCTACAAAGACACAGGTAACTATGATCTGGCAGAAAAGTACCTGCTTGAGTCGCTTGAGATCCGGGAAAGAGGGCTTCAGCGATTCAAAAGGCTACATCCCATGGATGCGCTGGCAAAACTGTATTTCAAAATGGGGCGCGATGAGGAAGGAGAGACTCTGATGCAGCAAATTTTTGAGATGGCAGATGAGTTTGATGCCTACTTTACCCCGCGTGTCAAGACTGCTATGAAGTATCAGCTATATGTAGCCAAAGGAGACTATGAGCAAGCCTACAAGTATTGGTCACAGTTAGAATTGAGCAATGTGGACGCTGAGGTGATAGAAAACACCCTGGAGTCGATCATGAATATGGAGCGGCACAAGCAGGAAAATATGAAGGAGCAGGCCGACTCCCTAAAGGCCCTCAATGAAGACATGCAAAGCCATATGCGCCAGCTGGAGAGTGTCAATACTGACCTGCAGTCCTATGCACGCACTGCCTCGCATGACCTGCGGGAGCCGCTGCGCATGATATCGACCTATATGACCATTCTATCGCAGAAACTGAATGACAAACTCTCTGACGATGAGCAGAAGTTCATGCACTTCGCCGTGGATGGGGCACGCCGCATGGATGATATGATCACGCGTATCCTCAGTGCTGCGAAGAGCCAGGACGTAGCCCTGCGGCCGGTGGACCTGAATCGCATCGCCTCGCAGGCTGAGCAAAACCTGAGCAAACTGGCACAAGAAAAAAATACACTGCTGACGCATGATCCGCTGCCTATAGTGATGGGCGATGATATACAGCTGCTGCAGGTGATACAAAATATCGTGACCAATGCGATCAAGTATAACGCCAGCGGGCAACCGAAGGTGCATATCTCTTTCATAAAAACGGATGGCAAGTGTATCCTGTCTATCGCTGACAATGGGGTAGGCATAGCCGAGAGTGAGCGTGAGAATGTCTTTAAAATGTATCAGCGCGTGGAGAATAGCACGGGCGAAGATGGTACTGGTATAGGCCTCGCTACTGTGAAGCGCAATATAGAGCGTATGAAGGGCCGCATCTGGATAGAGGGCAATGAGCCGAATGGATGTGTATTTAAAATAGAGCTGCCGCTGGCGGTGTAAAAGGCTAATTCTGTTTCAGAGGAACAAGCCGCTCATCTTTGATCTGATAAGATTTTGGTGCATCGCCGTATATGTACAATAGGTCGTAATATTTCTTTTGGTCATCTAATCCTGCTGCGTTCAAAATAAAAAGGCGGCTATCCGTCTGAAATTCGCAGCCGTTACTTATGTAAAACGGAATACAAGAATATAATATCTTACCATTGATACGGTCTACGATCGCCATAAAGGCACAGTTTGAACCGCAGCCTATAGTAATAAGTGTATAGTGGCCTGCATAGTTAATGCCAAGTTCTTTGCATCCCGTTTTTATGGCTGTAATATATCGTTTGGCTTTAGGGTCAGTGGCGAAATCAGGTTTAGCAAGAGGACCTTTGTAGGGTACGACTTTGAAATCCTCAAACTTCGTAGTGAATTTGTATTTTTTATATAGCTGTATACCTCTTTCCTTTTTGTAGCCTAGTAGCGTAATTTCCTTATCGCTATAGATCGTATCAGTGATTGTGCTACCCGAGCTTTTTTCGCCCTTCCAGAGAAGTTTAAACGGAATGCCCGTCCGGGCTATTACTTTATAATCACCCCGGATGTACGAAGAGTCTGCAAGTGGGACGTGTTGTGTAGTGATGGTGTCATTACTTACTCGCGGCGCTGGGGGTGTTCTACTGACTCTGGGATCACAGCTGCTTAGACTTAGCAAAAGTCCCCCAATAATAATCGTTGCGATAAAAGATTTCATGGATATGTGAATTTAATTGTTTCTTAAATGTATCTCAGGATAATTTTATTGTAGAAGAGTGCCGGAAGGATTGATGGTAATGTATGCCTGAGAGACATTAATCGACACCTCGCCAGCGCTGACATCAGGCTCATGATCTTAGTGACAGACTTAGAGCTAATTAGCATATCTTAGTGAAATACTAAAGCAATAGCTATGTCTGAAACAACCATCACCCGCAAAGCCCCGCCTACCCCCAAAGAAAAGCACTGGCTGGTAGGCCATGTGAATATGATGCGCGAGGATGCCATTGGCATGGTCAAAGATTTCATAGGCAAGTATGGAAATATCTTTAGCCTGGCTATTCCTTTTCACAAGGGTGTGGTGGTAGCTGACCCCGCCTATGCGCGCTATGTGCTGCTGGATAATAATAAGAACTACACCAAGAGTCTGGCCTATGATATGCTGAAGCCCCTGCTGGGCAATGGCCTGCTGACGAGTGAGGGCGACTTCTGGAAGCAACAGCGCAAGCTGATACAACCGGCCTTTCACAAGAAAAAGCTGGAGGATCTGACGGCCATGATGGTGGAGCGCTCGGAGCATTGGGTGGATAGGATAGATGCACATGCCGCCAGGGGAGAGGCCTTTGATGTGCTGCCCGAGATGACGGCACTCACACTGGATGTGATCTCTAAGGCTATATTCAGCAAGGGTGTGGAGGATAAGGCCCAGATAGTAGGAGACCAGATCACCTATCTGAATGAGCATACCGTGGAGCGGCTGCATCAGCCATTTCGCCTGCCGGAGACCATACCTACACCGTTTAATAGAAAAGCACGCAAGTCAATAGAACTGCTGGACAAAGTGATCTACGAGATCATAGACGAGCGCCGCAGGGAGGGGGTATCTAAAGATGACCTGCTGTCTATGCTCATAGATGCGCAGGATGAGGAGACGGGCATAGGCATGGACAATAAGCAACTGCGCGATGAGGTGATGACGATCTTCCTGGCCGGCAATGAAACATCATCTAATGCACTGACCTGGACACTCTACCTGCTCTCGCAGCACCCCGAGGCCGAGGCCAGGATGATAGCTGAGATAGACCAGAAGCTGGATAGCGGCGTGAAGGTCGATTTCACCACGGTGAATGAGTTTCAGTATGTGAGGCAGGTGATAGATGAGAGCATGCGCGTGCACCCACCGGTATGGATAGTAGGGCGGCGCGCCATAGAGACAGATGAGATAGGAGGGTACTGCATCGCACCTCAGACCAATGTGGTAGTACCGATCATATACCTGCACCACAGTCCCAAGTATTGGGACCAGCCGGAGAAGTTTATGCCGGAGCGTTTCGCCCCGGAGAAACGCAACTCTATAGACCGCTATGTGTATATGCCATTTGGTGGCGGACCGAGGCTCTGCATAGGCAATAACTTTGCGATGCTGGAGATGCAGATCATCCTGATCACGCTCTACCGCCGGTTCCGGTTCCGTCTGCGGGAGGGCTTTGAGGTAGAGCAGGAGCCCCTCGTCACGCTGCGCCCCAAGAATGGCATGCAGATGATAGCGGAGCGGAGATAGCACTTTTCTTTCTTTCATCTGTCCAATCCTGTCCGGCTTGTTTGTTATGGGTATGTATTCGATATTCATTCACCATTAAAACCAAACAAGTATGGAGCAGTACATTTTGATCTTCCGGCATCAGGATGGCAGCAAGATAGCCAGCCCCGAGCAGATGCAGGTCTGGATGAAGCAGACCATGGACTGGATAGGCGGCATAGCCGCACAGAATAAGTTCGTACAGGGCAATGGCCTCCCCTTTGACGAGGCGCGCGTAGTAGGGCATCAGGGCGTCGTGACCAATGGGCCATTTGGCGATATCAAGGAAACGATAGGGGGCTATGTGATCGTGCGGGCAGCATCTATAGATGAGGCGGTCGAGTTTGCCAAAGGAAGCCCGGTGCTACAGGGCGAGGGCAACACCGTAGAGGTGCGCCGCGTGGCCAGCCGTGATGGCGTGCATTGACTTTGGGAAACGGAAAATCATTTTTATCAAATTATCAAACACTAAGACAATGAAAGAATACTTATTGCTATACAGAATGGACATGAACACAATCCCTAACCGTACCGAGGAGCAGGCCGCTCAGGTCATGCAGCTATGGATGGACTGGATAGGCGGCATAGCCGCAAAGGGCCAGCTCGTAAGCCGCGGCAGCAGGCTGGAGGCTACCGGCCGTGTTTTGAGGTCAGGCAATGTAGTGACCAACGGACCTTTCACCGATATCAAGGAGGTGCTCGGTGGCTACTCTCTGGTGAAAGCTGCAGACTACGACGAGGCGCTGCAAATGGCAGCCGGATGCCCGGTACTGAACATGGGCGGCAGTGTAGAGATACGCGAGCAGGCAGGTATGTAGTAAACAAAACTCGTGGGACAGCCGGCCGGGCTGTCCCCTTTCATATATGGATCAGTCTGCGCTTATACCTCATTTGTTTCGTACCGAGTTTGGGCGGATCACGTCCGTACTGGCGTGGCGCTTTGGTATAGCGCATATAGAGGTGGCAGAGGACATAGCGGGAGAGACCTTTCTGGCCGCTATGGAGACCTGGCCCTACAAGGGAATACCTGATAATCCTACCGGCTGGCTCTATACAGTAGCTGCTAATAAGGCAAAGAACTACCTGGCGCGGGATACAAACTTTCAGAAGAAGATAGCACCGGAGCTGAGGCGCGGTGAGGAAACCGTAAACGCTCAGGACATCGACCTCTCTCCCGGCAATATCAAAGACAGCCAGCTCAGGATGCTCTTTGCTATCTGCCATCCGGCTATACCGCAGGAGGCTCAGATCGGCCTCGCACTGCGCGTACTCTGCGGGCTGGGTATAGACGAGATAGCCCATGCACTGCTGAGCAATAAGGAAACCATCAATAAGCGGCTGCACCGCGCTAAAGAAAAGCTGCGTGATGAAGGTATCGTCATAGACCTGCCGCCGGCGGCAGAGATAGAGCAGCGCCTCGATACCGTACTAACCACGCTCTACCTGCTATTCAACGAAGGCTACTATTCTGAGACCCATGATGAGATGATACGTGAGGACCTCTGCCGCGAGGCCATACGGCTGGCATCACTGATGACGGATAGTGAGCAGACCAATATCCCAGCAGTGAATGCGCTGCTCGCACTGATGTGTTTTCACGCATCGCGGTTTGCGGCACGCAGGGATAGCGAGGGAGATATGGTGCTCTATGCAGATCAGGATGAGAGCCTGTGGGACCAGCAGCTCATAGCACGCGGTGTCGGCTATATCAATGCTGCATCACGTGGTGAAAGGCTCACCAGGTACCATGTAGAAGCGGGTATAGCGTACTGGCATACCATCAAGGAGGATACCCCTGAGAAATGGGAAAACATACTGCAGCTCTACAATATCCTTTTGCAGATACAATACTCGCCCGTAGCAGCGCTAAACAGGACCTTTGCGCTGGCCAAAGCACGAAGCAAAGAGGAAGCGATCGCGGAGGCGGAAAAACTTCAATTGACCACTAACCCATACTACTACACGCTGCTGGGTGAGCTATATGCCGATCAGGATCAAGCGAAGGCAAGATCATATCTGGATAAAGCGCTCTCACTGGCGGTGACACGTGCAGACCGCAGGTCTATCCGGCAGAAGCTGGATCGCCTTTCTTAGAAAGTTGCCTTTTGGATCTTGCGTGTGAGTGTGGTGCCATTGCCCCGGATGGAGAGAAGATAGATACCGTCCATGAGGCCTGAGACGGACATAGTTTTCTCCGCTGTAGCGCCGGACACGATCATGTCATCCTGCATCACCTCCTGGCCCAGCATATCATGGAGCGTCACAGCATATGTGCCCGCTGCCAGACCGGTAGAGGAGATATTGATGCGCCCTGATGTGGGATTAGGATATACGTTGATCGCATTGGCATTTTCCGCTTCTGCTAAACCAGTACTGCCGGAGGCCACACGGCACTGAGCTGTAGTGATCTCAAAGGAGCTGACGGATGTCGTATTGTTGTAACTGGCCTCCAGTGTATAGGAGCCTTGCTGAGTAGGCAGACGCTGCTGCCAGCCATAGATCGAGGCCAGTTGCGTCTGCGCAGAAGTCAGTGGCCAGCTCAGTACGGCGTGTCCCGTAGAGTCTTTGATCTTGATATTGACCACCATACCTTGTGTCTCATCACGCAGGAAGACATAGATGCGCGCATCGCTGCCAGGCTGCAGGCAGGGGCTTTCGTTTGGAGTTTCTGTGTTGGGGCAGGAGGCGAGTACTGGATCTACGTTACCGATCTGAGCCTTGAGTACTGCCGGCTCTGTATATGGCTTCTGAGTAGCCCACCATGAGGTCGTATTCAGTGAATTACAACCACCCGCAAATGGATCTTTGTATGCGCTCGCGGAGTTGGCAGTACGTACCTCAAAGTGCAGGTGAGGGCCATTGGCATCGCCGGAGCTGCCTACTACACCCAGGTATTCGCCCACTGCTACACTCTCGCCTATATTCTTAGATGTGAGCGAGTTTTTCTTCATGTGAAAGTAGTTGGCAAAAGTACCGTCAGCGTGTTCTATCACTACATAGTTTGCCTGAGCATTGGAGTGCACGCAGTTCTTATCAAACTCGCCATCATGCTTGTCAATGATGATACCCGCCGCCGCCGCTACGACCTCTACCTGATTGTTATCCATTTTATAAAATGGATATGGGTAGGTGCATATATCAGTGCCACGGTGAGTGTCATAGGTATTGGTGCCGCAGTTCCAATCTTTAGAGCTGCCGGAGCCTGGATCCTGATCTACGTATGCAGAGATGATGTAGTAGCTGTTATCACTGAGGCCGTTGGCCATGCGCAGCGGCCAGTTGAGCGCCACAGGATTATTGCGCTGACTGCTCAGGTGGTCGAGGCCTAGTGCATGTACATTGGTAGAGCAGCGCTGCTCTATGATCTGGTAAATGGCATCGCTGATACATGGATGCGAGGCGTCATTCAGAATGGGAGCCTGCTGCGATATGAGCGTGGGCTGAGCATGGATACTCATCGATATGGCACAGCATAGCGCTGCGCAGATGGTAGTAGCTGCTATCTTCATTTGGGGTGTTTTGATAAAGGATCGGCCGGGGAGCCATACTTTCATACGGCTGGCTGGCAAGTTTGTTTCGACAATTAACTATCTATACAGGATGATCCGATTGTACCGTGTCAGTGAGGAGCCTGGTATAGAGCGCTTTGAGCCGCGCCAATCCCCCCAGCGGTATAGCAGTGTGCGGGGAGATGTGGTCTTTGCCATCTCAGAGGAGATGCTGCATCTATACCTCACGCCGAGAGACTGTCCGCGGGTGTGCTATATGGCAGGACCCGGTACCAGCGAGAGAGACCGGATGGATTTTCTGGGGCAGTCGCCCATTGTGATGGCGGTGAAGGCAGTATGGCGGCCCGCGCTAAGGGAGACCGTGCTTTACTGCTATGAGCTGCCCTCAGAAGGTTTTGAACTGCTGGATACTAATGCAGGCTACTATACCTCCTATCAGGTAGTGCAGCCCCTCAGTGTGACAGCCATTTCTCAGCCTTTAGGTGCATTAGCGGCACGTGGAGTACAGGTAGAGTTTGTAGCTGATCTATGGTCAGTGGCAGAGGAGGTGAGCCGTTCTTCTTTACGGTTTTCATGCATCAGGATGAGGAATACAGGAGGCTGAGCTACTATCCTTTTGTATATCAGTACAGGAGGGTTAAGTTTTTGATTTCTATTGTTTTGTGATTTGATAAAGCGCGGTCTGGAACTGAGGAGAAGACTTTTACGTAAAATTAGTTGTTTAAACATTTAATTGTATTTACCTTTGCTATCGCAATTGATAATTAAACTAAAATCTAAAACACAAACATCATGGCAAAGTGGACAATAGACCCGACACACTCTGAGGTACTTTTCAAAGTGAAACACCTCGTGATCAGCAATGTGACCGGTTCATTCAATGTATTTGAAGGTGCGGCTGAGACCAGCGCAGATGATTTCAGCGATGCTAAGATCACCTTCTCTGCAAATGTAGATAGCATAGATACCAATCAGGCGCAGCGCGATGCGCACCTGAAGTCAGCAGACTTTTTTGACGTGGCCAACTTTCCAAAGCTGGAGTTTACCTCTACCTCTTTCTCCAAGAAGGGTGACAGGGAGTATATCCTGAAAGGCGACCTGACGCTGCATGGCGTGACGAAGCCGGTAGAACTGGCCGTAGAATACGGCGGCACTGCCAAGGACCCATATGGTCAAACCAAGGCGGGCTTTGAGGTGACCGGCAAGCTGAACCGCAGCGAGTATGGCCTCACATGGAACGCAGCTACAGAGGCTGGTGGCGTAGTAGTGTCTGACGAGGTAAAGCTCCTCGCTACAGTGCAAGTGATCAAGCAAGCATAAAGAATAGTTAAGTAGAATTGGGTTTGAGGCGCAATCTCTGAAAGGAGGTTGCGCTTTTTTTGCTATAGCAATGTCCTACAGCATGTGATCAAAGTATGCACCTGCACGTGACGCCTATAAATGAAGGATCTTGAAAAGCTGGAACTTGATAAAATTAGACAGGCGTTGCTCAATGTACTCATATGTCAGATAGCATATACCTACCAATGCTGCGATATAGAATGGCGCATAGAAGAAATGGTCGGAAAAGTCGGGCAGGTGCAGGCGTCTGGCCGCAAAAAGGAATGTCACTGCGACAACTGTATGAATGAGGTAGATGGAATATGAAATATCTCCGAGAAACACCATCCAGCGAGGTGCTTGAAGTGGCTGCTCTTTATGTAACATGACGAGGGAGAAGACAAACAATGTACTAAATAGCCCCCAGCCCGCCAGCCCATGTCCCGGAAGCCAATCTCCGAAATACTGCGCTATAAAAGATACTACGCCCAAACCCAGAATAGCTAGCGATGCCGGCCTCGGTAGCCGGATAGCAGATGTGTATATCTGGCCGATGATCATTCCTGCGAGAAACTCCGCAATGATAGGATTGGTCAGCATATTGAGAATAGCGGGATGATACTGAGTAGCCGTCGTACTGAAAAGGCGCACTTGGTGTGTGGCCAGCGGAATAAATACAAGTAGAATACTGAAAACACTATAGCTGAAGATCCACTTGAACCGGCCGAATAGAAGTGAGAGTCCGAAGATCAGGTAAAAGAACATCTCATAGCGCAATGTCCAACCTACAAATAACATAGGATAGCCGTAGAATGGCGGATCTTTATCAAGAGCTGTAGGTAGAAACAGCATATCTTTCAGAAAGCTAAGGATATTGGCAGGCACCAGAAACCAGGTATACGAGTGTAAAATGAGAAAAAATACCACTGTAGCGAGTAAATATAGCGGTACAATACGTGTCAGTCTATTGAGTATAAATCTCATACTAGCCTGAAACCCGCTTTTGCTACCCGCGGTATATGTCATGATAAATCCACTTATCACAAAAAATATATCGACACCGCTATTACCGTTTGAGAAGAGAAAATCTCCGGCCTTAAAAAAGGGATTAGAATTTAATTGTGATTTATCGTGAAAAAAAACCACCATAAAAACGCATACACATCTAAGTGCCTGAATTGCATCAATTTTCTTCATCAGTTTGGGTGACGGTTAATACGTGCTATTTAGCAATTTTTTTCGGATCAGACTTTGCCAAAGCCTCTCTGGGGTTAGTTCAATCAGGCCTTGGGTACGAGCGGATCGTGTATCCATTTACCCTTACACCAGGGCACTTCTTATATCTTTATTATCTTCCACTATGTATATGGCAGGAGATTTGGAATAAATAAAATGAATGCCGCAAAGTAAGCTTCCACTCAGAATATTGATCATCTATGGCCTCGGATGCTTCGGCTGGAGCATAGGGCTCAATATCATATCCGTACTGCTAAACTATATCTACCTGCCGCCTACTAACTCTGGTATGCGCGACCTCATACCCGGCACAATATGGTTTGGATTTGTCAATATCATATCCATCATCCTGCTCACAGGGCGTGGACTCGATGCGGTGCTCGATCCGCTCATAGCCAACTTGAGCGATAAGAGCAAGAGCAAACTAGGACGCCGTATCCCATTTATGCGCTGGGCATTTTTGCCACTCAGTGTATTTTGCGCGCTGGTCTTTATACCCTTGTACAGGCATGACCATGCCGCCAATATATGGTGGCTGGCTGTGACGCAGATGCTTTTCTATTTCTTCTTTGGCCTCTATACCATACCCTACAATGCACTGCTGGCAGACCTGGGCCATGATGCACGGATGAAGGTAGACCTCTCTACGGCTCAGTCTGTAGGATTTATGGCAGGTGCTATGGTCAGTGCCTCATCTACCGCCGCCGTGTGGCTGATCCTGCATCTGGGTATCACTACCGACAGGCTATCTGCCTATCGGTATGCTATCATCGCACTCAATATTATAGCAGCGGCCTGCATGGCAGTGCCGGCATTTGGTATCAAAGAGCGTGAGTTTCACAGCAGGCAGCATACCACCGGCGGGGCATTTAAGTCTCTGACGTCGGCCCTGAAGAACCGCAACTTCAGGATCTTTGCTATGGCCGATGCCAGCTACTTTATGGCTATCGCTATCATCAGCACGGGTTTGTTGTATTATATCAGGGCCATGCTCGGTCTGGATGAGAGCCTGGGCACAGCCTTTATGCTGGCCATGGTAGTGATCACCATGGTCTCCTATGGATTTGTAAATAAGGTAGGAACAATATATAGCCGCAAGAAGATGATGATCGCATCTTTTGCTGTGGCGGCGGTAGTATTTGGAGAAATATTCTTCCTTGGGCACGTGCCACTGCATCCTATCCTGCAGGCCTCCGTGTTGGTAGTTTCTTTCGGTATACCCAATGCCTTCCTGCAGATATTGCCAAATACTGTAGTGGCAGATATAGCGCACCATGAGCGGGACCGCGCAGGGTCTAATGAAGAAGCTATGTTCTTTGGTATGCGCGCGTTTTTCCAGAAGATAGGTCAGACGCTAGGCATCACAGTATTTGCTATGCTGATCACACTGGGCAAAGATCCGGGTCATGACCTCGGCCTCCGCATGAGCGGTGTGGTAGGTGCCGTGCTATGCGCCTTTGCGGCTATTATCTACATTTTCTACAAGGAGCCACAGACCAAGGCCGACTGATCGTATTTATTTCTTTTCACCTGATGTATCGTTGGGCTTAGGTGTGGGGGCCGGTTGCTGTCCTTTCTGTCTTGCTTCGTCTTCATACACGGGATAGCCAAAGGGATCAAGGAGATCCAGGTTTCTTACTTTCTTAGTCAGCGTATTCATACTCATTTATTTAAAGGTGATAAGTCAAAGTGTATGCCACTCAGCAGTCAAATATTTCCTCAGCCGTCTTGATGCGGATCACCAGACCGGGTATACCACGGGATAGCTCATCTATCACATCTCCGTCTATAAAGACGTGGCAGCGCTGCTGTAGCTGATAGCACTCAAAGTAAAAATCAAGGGCATCATACTGGGAGGTAAATGGCACCAGCTCCCAATAGATATAGTTATCCTCGCCTGAGTTTGGCATCCACTCCTCACGGGTGCAGAAGTATTTGTATCCCATAGCCTCCAGTACCGGTAGTGCTGTATCATCAAATATCAAGTCCATAGCCGAAGTATTTTCTGCGAATGTAGAATCATAAACTATACCACCCGGATAGCCGTACCTTACCGGGGAAATGCGCAAAGATTTCCACGAAGGACA
The DNA here is from genome assembly GCA_964537475.1 of uncultured Chitinophagaceae bacterium. GTDB lineage: Bacteria > Bacteroidota > Bacteroidia > Chitinophagales > LD1 > UBA1941. Next base: position 49,081 of record CAZIBY010000009.1, read on the forward strand.
ATGTCTATGTTGTATACGGATGTATTGAATGGCGGCATGGTTTTCGTGCTTAACGCGGAATTAACCCTTAAAAACACTCTTCATGACAAACAGCCGTGAACTCCGCGAAGTAACGATCACACGAGATTTTGATGCTACTCCTCAGGTGGTATTTGAAGACTGGATCTACCCAAACAAGTTTTGCAGCTGGTGGGGACCCAAAGATCATGTCAACTCGCACTGCCAGATACATCCTCATGATGGTGGCGCGATGCTCGTACATATGGAGGCTCCTGATGGCGCTGTGCGCCAGGTGAAGGGTTTGTTTCACGAAGTGAAGCCGGACAGGATCGTCTTTACTACTTATGAGCTGGATGAGGCCGGGCATCCTGTGCTGGAGGTGATAAATACTGTGACATTTAGCGGAGATGATGATCAGACCACGCTGAGTATCCGTGCCCAGGTGGTAAACGCTAAGCCCGAAGGAGTCAAGTACATGGCTATGATGGAGCAGGCCTGGCGTGAGAGCCTGGACAAACTGGCGAGGCTCACAGAGAGAGTATAATACCTATGGCTTAGGTGGCGGCGGTGGACCCACGGCAGGCGCCAGCTTTACACCCCTGTAGTCTGCCAGTGCCCGTGTGAACTCTGCGCCAAAAAACACGATCTGAGAAGAATAATACACCCATAGCAATACTACTATCACACTGCTGGCTGCTCCGTAGGTGTTTGCTACGCTACTATGACTGATATAGATACTGATCAGGTATTTGCCTACGGCAAATAAAACAGAGGTGAACATGGCACCGTACAGTACACTGCGCCACTTCATCTTGACGTCTGACATAAACTTATAGATCAATGTAAATAGCAAGGTGGTGAGCCCAAAGGATACGACTACCTCTACCAGCTGTATGAGGATCTGTGATATGGCAGGCAAGAGGCCGCTCAGGTACCCTGATAGTGCTGCTATAGCGGCATTGAGCGTAAGTGATACGATAAGGAGAAAAGCAATGCTCGCTATCATACCAAAAGAAAAGAGCCTGTCTATGATATAGCGTACAAAAGGTTTTTTGGCCTGCGGTTTCAGGTCCCAGATGATATTGAGAGAGGTGCGCAGCTGGTCAAAGACGCCGATGGCACCTGTGAGCAGTAGTACGATGGAAACTGTAGTAGCTATCCAGTTCTTGCCCGGCTTGTAGGCGGCTTTCACTACACTCTGCAGTTGCTCTGCGGTATTGGACCCCATCAGGCTGCTGAGTTGGTTTTTCAGTTCGCCGGTCACAGCCTCCGGGCCATATATCGAGCCCACGATAGAGATCAAAATGATGAGCAGGGGAGCTATAGCGAAGATGGTAAAGTAAGACAGGCCCGAACCCAGTGCTGCTGTATCATGAGAGCGAAAGAGCGTTACAGAGTTCTTTAATACAGTGATGGTGCCCTGCATCCAGTGAGGCATTTTTGAGAAAGTTCTGCCCCAGCTTGACTTGATATGGTCCCATGAGTGAGTGATGCGATCGCGCCAGGATGATAGTGAAAGCGTAGCCATGCTTAGGTTTTTAGCCTATAGAGTTATGAAAAGTATGCCAACCCATCATGTAGGCAAAGCATTTGCAATGCTGTACGGAAAACATCCATTCATGAATACCAACAGACTTTCAAAAACGATACAACAGGCGCTCAATGATCAGATGACTAAGGAAGCCCATGCTGCACAGATCTATTTATCATACGGTGCCTGGTGCGATAGCGAGGGCTATGGAGGCACGGCCAATTTCCTCTTTCGCCATGCACATGAGGAGCGTAACCATATGATGAAGATACTGGAGTATATACTCAAGCGCGGCGGCAAGCCAACGGTCACAGCTATCCCGGCCCCGCCCGCTGACCCTAAGAGCCTGCATGAATGCTTTGAGAAAGTATTTCAGCATGAAGTGGACAATACCACTGCTATCTATGCACTGGTCAAATTATCTTTTGATGAGCAGGACTGGGCCACGTGGAACTTCATGCAGTGGTTTGTGAAAGAACAGACGGAAGAGGAGACGCTGGCGCTCGACCTGCTGGATAAGCTAAAAATAGCCGGCGGTGAGAAGGCAGATGTAGATATGCTCTACAATCTGGACCGGGAGCTGAAGGATAAGCCGGACGATGCTACTCTCGCGCAGGAGGTGACTGAGGACAAGCCATAAACATTCAGTTATCTGCCGTAAGGCACATAGCCCATGGTATCATTGCGCTCGGTCTTAAACTCGGAGTTGAAGTGGAACTCGATGTCGGGGTTATTCTCACGCTCCATCTTGAGGAACCAGTCTGACGGGGCGAGGTAGACGATGTTGCCGTCCTTGTCATTCACGATGCTGGTCTGCTTGAAGCGGATGAACTCCTCGAGCTTCTGCGGGTCCTTGGCGCGGAGCCAGCAGGCGCGTGTCATGCTGATAGGCTGGAAGCGGCAGCTGGCGCCGTACTCATGCAGCAGGCGGTACTGGATCACCTCAAACTGGAGCTCACCTACGGTGCCTACAAACTTACGATTGCCGGGCTGCTGGGTGAAGAGCTGCGCCACACCCTCGTCTGTGAGCTGGCTGATGCCCTTCTCGAGCTGCTTGGCTTTCATCGGATCGGTGTTGATCAGCTCCTTGAAGATCTCCGGTGAGAAGGCCGGTATGCCACGTATCTGGAAGTCCTCGCCCTCGGTGAGGACGTCTGCTATCTTGAAGTTGCCTGTATCGTAGAGGCCTACTACATCGCCGGGGTATGCCTCGTCTACGATGTTCTTGTCCGATGCCATGAAGGTGACCGGTGTGCTAAAGCGGAAGTCCTTCTCCAGGCGTACGTGGTGGTAGTACTTGCCCCGCTCGAACTTGCCCGACACGATACGCATGAAGGCGATACGGTCACGGTGCTTAGGGTCTAGGTTGGCGTGTATCTTAAAGATGAAGCCGGTCATCTTGGGCTCCTCCGGCTGTATGAAGCGCTTGTCGCTCTCGCGGCCCTGCGGCGTAGGGGCGATGTCTACGAAGGTGTCAAGCATCTCCTGTATGCCAAAGCTATTGACTGCCGAGCCAAAGAAGACGGGGGCGAGGTTGCCCTTGAGGTATTCCTCTCGATCGAACGGGTCATAGACGCCTTCTATCATCTCTACGTCTTCGCGAAGCTTGTCTGCGTCCTGCTTGCCGCAGTGCTGGTCTACGTATGGGTCATTCAGATCACTGATGGCTACTACGTCATCTGCCACGCGGGTGGTAGATGCTTTGAAGAGGTTGAGGCTCTTATTGGCGAGGTCATAGACACCCTTGAAGAGGCTGCCACGGTTGATAGGCCAGGTGAGGGGGCGGGTGCGGATGTGCAGCTCCTTCTCCACCTCGTCCAGCAGGTCAAATGGGTCGCGGCCCTCGCGGTCCAGCTTATTCACGAAGACGATCACGGGCGTCTTGCGCATGGCGCATACCTCCATCAGCTTGCGGGTCTGCTCCTCTACGCCCTTGACAGAGTCTACTACGATGATCACTGAGTCTACTGCAGTGAGGGTGCGGTAGGTGTCCTCGGCGAAGTCCTTGTGGCCAGGGGTATCGAGGATATTGATGAGGCGGTCGCGGTAGTGGAAGGTCATGACCGAGGTAGCTACGGAGATACCCCGCTGCTTCTCTATCTCCATAAAGTCAGAGGTAGTGGCCTTCTTGATCTTATTGCTCTTGACGGCGCCTGCGGTCTGGATGGCCCCGCCAAAGAGGAGGAGTTTCTCGGTGAGGGTCGTTTTGCCGGCATCGGGGTGGGCTATGATACCAAAGGTCTTGCGCTTATGTAGTTCTTCTGTGAAGGTCATGTCTTGTTGTTTAACAGCCTACTACACGGAGGTCACAGAGGGAGCACGGAGAACTTTGTAGCGGCTTTCGGGCTGCGAAGATAGGCATTTTGGGGGCGACTACACAGAGTAGGGGCGGAGGCTCAGTTGAAGATTATGATGTATGGGACTTTGTGGTCAAGTGAGGGTAGGGTAGGATTTCGTTTTTCGACTGGAGAGCGATATTGTTGATCAAAACTATGTTTTGTAAAGAAATGTTTTAATGTATTTTATGGGTTTGTATAATTGATATGTATAATAATTATAAATGTAATATGGATTTAATATTATTTTGTTATCGCATGCTTTTATTTATTAAATTGAAAGATCTCTACTGCGGTGCAGGGTGAGATTTATCTGGGTTTTTACCAGAATCTCCACCAAGGTTTGCCGCTGGCCGGTGGCGTGGGTGGGGCGTCGGCAGTCTGGCTGATGATCCTGGCAGCCGGCTGGCTATAGGTGTAGCCCTGAAGGCTGCTCCCCGACAGTATATCATCAGCAAAGTCCAACCTCTCGCCAAAGTAGCGCTGGCAAATAAAGAAAACAAACTCTTCGCCCATCTGGTCTTCTGTCATCTCGTCATCACCCTCTCCATAAAGACGCTCTCCGGTCTCAGTGAGGCGCGATCCGCTGAGCAGACCCAGCTCCTCGGGCAGTGGCTCGCCCTCGTCTGCAAAGGTGCCATCTTCTGAGCTGCCGGCTCGGACGCGCAGTCGCCGGCCACCTTTGGTCACTATGTAGCCCCAGAGGTTTACTGCGCTGTGCAGGATGATGTAGCCTATCTCCGAGTCAGGGAAAAGACCGCTGAGTGCCGCCTCTGCAGGATGGCCTTCGGGACTAAAAACGCGCTCCGGTATATCCGGCGAGCAGATGATGATATTGTCTCCTGCGCGGCCTATGTAGACCTCGCCGTTCTTAGGATTGATCACGGCCTCAAAGGGCTGCTCTGCTATAGGCGTGAGCGACCGGTAGCCTAGTGCGGGCAATAGCTGCTCTATAGCTGCCTCTCCCGGCTGATGGATGACGATGAAGGATGCTTTCCAACCCATGCGCTGTTGTTTTTAGGTAGGCGTAAGATGCGATAATGCGGGGAGATATGGAAGTGGAAGATTATTTAAGCGTTGCAAACGCCAGGCAAGTGGTCACACGATACAAGCGCGCGACAGAGGTGGTCCAAGTTATGCTGCGCTAAACTTGGAACAGCGGGGGCGACAGAGAGGGCGTTGGAACTAAGTTCCATAAATGCATTATAGGCAGTTGGGCGCCTAGCTTCGGCACGGAACTAAGTTCCGCGCTAGTGTGGGTGACGAGATCAATCGCTCGATAGAGGGGAGGGAAAGTGGTGGTCGAGCAGCAGGCTTTCTTTCCTATATGAACAGCTTTTTGATTTTCAGCTACTGATAGCTGGGACGGATATGTATATTGTGATAAAAGAGATCAGAACTATGGGGATATTGGATTTTTTGAAGGGAAAGAAGACGGCCGCGAATGATGCAAGGTCTATAGAGCCTAACCTGTTTTTTTTGCTGCAGCTACGGGGTAGGCTGGCAGCTATGGGCTATGCCCCAGAGAAGGACCCTAAAGTACTGTCGCTCCATCTGGGGGATGGGCTGGAGATCGCTCCTGTGATCATCCCAAACCCCAATAATCACCCAATGCTGATGCAGGTACTACTCATGACCATTCAGAAGACTCATTTCCCTGATGGGATAGAGGACTATTTGGTAGGTGTCGGAGAAACGCTGGAGCAAAAAGTGCAAGCTGCAATAGATAATTTTCTGCAAATTACCTTTCCTCCCATCGTAGAGGCGCTGTCGGATAGGCATGATGAGTCTATAGACTTTAAGAGTACAAATGGTGGCAGAGAAGTGCTGTGGCACCCACATCCCGGCCCGCTAGCTATGCAGGGAAAATGGGGAGAAACTGTGGCCGGTGATGCACATGTACTTTTAAATCTTCTCTGGCCTTTGCTGCCCTCTGTACTAACGCCGGATCAGAAGATCAATACGCTGAAGATATATTTATCTATCTCTCAAGGAGAACAGCCCATCATCGAAGCGGTGCTGAATAACAAGCTATGGGAAGAAGCTAATACCCTATTGCAAGACCATATGCGCTCGTGGCCATTAGAAAGAGAATTTTTGGGTGTAAAACAGTTTATGGTGTTTCGGCGCTGCGATGCTTATGATTGACAGTTAGCTCAGGACTGACAGAGACGCACGCTACTGCCCCGCCTTGCAAACGCGAGCGAGGTGAAAATGAGATGAAATCGCGCGATGGGCGGGATAACCAGGTTGCAGCCTCAAGTCGGAGACTTGAGTTTATTGTGAGTCCCAAGTTATGCTGCGCTAAACTTGGAAGAGCGGGGGCGTTGCAAACGCCATACAAGTGGTCACGCGATACAATCGCGCGACAGAGAGGGCGTTGGAACTAAGTTCCATAAATGCATTATAGGCAGGTGGGCGCCTAGCTTCGGCACGGAACTAAGTTCCGCGCTAGTGTGGGGTAAGCTGCCTTGTGCCGGAGTTGCGCTAATGATCCGGATGTAATATCTTCAAGTTACAAATTTGATATACCATGAAAACGATCTGTATCATACTACTCTTATTGCCCGGCTTTGCATTTGCTCAGAGACAGGGGGATATCTGGTTTTTTGGAGATAGTGCAGGGCTGGATTTCAGCTCCGGCTCACCTGTGATGATAGACAGTGGTCAGGTGGGTATGATATACTGTCCACAGTGCCATAGTGAGGGCAGCTCCAGCATAGCGGATGTAGATGGCCGGCTGCTGATGTATAGCGATGGCAGCAAGGTGTGGGACAGGAGGCACCTGGTCATGCCGAACGGAGACAGCCTGATGAGCAATGTATCAGCCACACAGAGCTCCCTCATCCTGCCGCTGCCCGGTAGCAGTCATGAGTACTACCTATTCACCGTAGATGACCTGAGCCTGGATCAGCTGAGATATGGATTCCGGTACTCAGTGGTAGATATGTGCCTGCATGAAGGATATGGCGATATCGAGGCCGGCAAAAAGAACATCCTGCTGCTGGATACCGTGACGGAAAAGCTAACTGCCGTAAAACATGCTGACGGGCGGAGATACTGGGTGATCGTGCATACCTACGGCGACGATGCATTTCATGCCTATCTGCTGGGGGCATCAGGTATCACTGATACGGTGGTGTCACACACGGGATCTGTGCATATCACCTCCTCCTCGTATGGCATAGGGGCTCAGGGTCAGATGAAAGCCTCTCCTGATGGTACGATGCTGGCTGTGGCCAATCTCAATGTCACACCGGGCATACTGGAGTATTTCTCCTTTGATAAGCAAACGGGTGTGGTGAGCCGGCCTGTCAGCCTGCAATGGAATCCCTATTACGGATTCTATGGGCTTTCCTTTTCCCGTGACAATACAAAACTGTATGCCGCGTGCACCCTCAATGGCAATGGCCTGTACCAGTTTGACCTCACTGCCGGCGGGGGCGATACTGCGGCTGTGCGTGCCTCACGCGTGCAACTGGCCGGGACCTATAACTATCTGGCGCTGCAGCTGGCCAACAATGGTAAAATCTATGTAGCGAGGTCCCCTTTTGCGGGCAATCACTATATCGGGGTGATCAACTATCCTGACAGTGCGGGTGTATCGAGCCAGTATCAGGATTCTGCTGTAGATCTGGGCAGACATGTGGCGAGCTATGGCTTCCCAAACTTTATGGACTCTTATGACTATGGCACCCAGGCGGTCAGCTGCACCACCGGGCTACCTGACCCGGGTGAGCGCTTTGCATCCATATATCCCGATCCCTTTGCGGGAGAGATACATATGGACCTGAGCGGCAATGAGGCATTCAGGTTTTCGCTCACGGACCTCACCGGCAAAACTCTCGTGAATAGTACCGGCAGGGGAAAGAGCGTGGTACAGGTGCAGGGGCTATCTTCAGGGATCTATATCTACACGGTATCTGATGGCGCCGGCCATGTCGAGACGGGCAAACTGGTAAAGGAATAGTATCTCAGCAGGGAGTAGGTAGTCAAGGTATGGCTTCATTTCGTATCATAGCGCCACCAACTTATCAACTTCGGGCTACTCGCGGGACGCGAGCGGTGGTGGAGAAGACTTTTGTAGGCATTGCAAATGCCTATAATATTAACTTCCGGATTGCAAATCCGGAAAGGCGGGAAGGGGGCTGCGCTGTATGATGTGCAGGAGCTGCCGCGAAACTGGCTGATAGACCGCGATGGCCGGATCATAGCGCATGACCTGAGCCTGCCCGAGCTGGCAGAGCGGCTGCGCGTGCTCTGCGGCAAATAACTATAACGTAAGCAGCGAGTCAGCCGAGGGCGATTAAAACATTAAAAGGCCGCCCCTTTCAGAGGCGGCTTTTCTTTGCCATTCATTTAGCACTTGCACTCCGGCTCGCACTTGCATTTGTCTCCGCATTGGCAGCCTTTGTCATCGGTGCCGCATTTACAGTGATCCCCGCACTGGCAGTTGGTGCAGGTGCATTTAGGATTGCTGCAGTGGCGGGTGGTAGCAGTGGTAGTCTTGACTTCTTTTTCTTGTGATTCCATTGTATCTGTTTTTGTGGTGATCTGATGATACAAAGGTACGGCGAGGCAGGTGCCCCGCGTTTACATTACTTTGGGTGACTGTTACAGGACTTTGGGTGTTTTCAAAGCTTATCCAGCGACTGCCGGCGGGCAGCGCCTACCTCGCGGAAGTGAGACGGTGTGAGCCCTGTGATCTTTTTGAACTGGCCCGAGAGGTGCGCCACACTGCTGTAGCCGAGCTGGTGCGCTATCTCTGACAGGGTGTGCTGGCCGTATACCAGCAGCTCCTTGGCGCGCTCTATGCGCTGCTCTATGTAGTACTGCTCTATGGTGCGCCCCTCTACGGCAGAGAACATACTGCTGAGATGCGTGTACTCATAGTTGAGATGATCTGACAGATAGCGCGACAGGGTCAGCTCTGCCTCCCGTGGCTCTACCTCGCAGCGCGCACGGCGGATGATGAGCTGCTTGGCTTTTTCTATCAGCACGGTACTATGGCTATCTATGATCTCAAAACCTACGGCATGTAGCTGAGGGATGAGTGCATGTTTCTGCGCAGCAGTGAGTGGCTGCGGTAGCTGTATCTCTCCGAGCAATATCCGGTCATAGGCTATGCCCGTGCGCCGGAAGATATCCTCTACGGTCATGATGCAGCGGGTGCAGACCATGTTTTTGACGAGCAGTGTGGCAGGCATAGTGCGATAGTGATACTGCAATATTACTGCTTTCGGAGATCAGTGTTGTACTATTTGCCATAGACATCTCTGACGTGCTGGCGCACGCCTGTGAAGATATTGAATGGGATCTCTACAGCTTGTGTATTGGCGAGCCAGGCAGGGATGATGCCACCCATGTCTGTATAGTACTCATTGATCACATAGGTGCCTCCCCTGACAGGTATCAGCTTCCAGTAGGCGTGCATCTGGCGGATGCGGGTGGCGGAGGTGAGCGGCGCAGCATCGGGCTCACAGTTTACATTGATGAAAGATGTGTCAGGGTGGTGTACGATGGTCATGCGCTCCGCACAGTCCAGATCGGGCAGGGGCCAGGGAGTCTTGTAGGTCAGGATAGCCAGAAACTCGGTGTCAGATATGCGCCTGATGATGCGTGCAGACCTGCAGCTCGGAAACCAGCCGCCGTAGCTATTGAAGTCGTTTAGCACGGCGATGACCTGATCTACACTGACAGGCAGCAGCATCTCTGCGCGAGAGGTACGCATCTTGCCCTGCTCACTCTTACGCGTGTACACTTTGATGCCGTTCTTGTCAGTGCCCAGGCGCCAGTCATCAGTAGCAGCACGCAGCGAGCATGCGCACAAGAGTAGGCACAGCACCGCAGCGAGGTGCGGACGGGAGTATGCGTGCAATGCCCTCACGCGGCCTCAGCAGATGTAAACTCAGTAATAGGCTGCATACGGTGCCGCAGCAGTGCGATGATATCATCCTGGCTCATCGTGCCTGTCAGGTCTACATAGTGCGAGGCCAGCAGGTCGTAGCGCCCCATCATGAGCCAGACGAACATTTCAAACTCCTGCGTATCGCGAAACACGGAAGCCTTGTTGGCTTTGTACTTCTCTACATTGCGGTAGTAGTCGTCGGCCATCTTGGTCCAGTGCATCTGCGGGTGGTGATGGTGCGTGACGTGGAAGTCTTCGTTGAATACATTGTAGTGGCCGTCCAGGATCGTGACGGAGTTGATATACGCATTGTCCTGATCGGCAGGATCGCAGAAGGTATGCCAGATGTAATTGATCGCGGCAAGGTAGATGATGGTGCTCAGGTGTGGCAGCAGCAGGAAGGCGAAACCAAACCACGGATTGACGATCATAAAGGAAATGATGATACCGTAGTAGCAGGCCATAGCGAGCGCCATGCGTCCGGCAGGCTTCCATTGTTTCCTCCTGATGAAATAGGTGAGGATAGAAACGCCTGTCCAGTACAGCGCAAAGCGGCGCAGGTAGACGAACCACTGCAGCGGATCGGTGCGGTCCAGGTCGAGTGTGCAGGTCACATCGCCGTAACCATTGTCATACTTGTGATGGATGCGCTGATGGCCGAGTGGATAGGTCTCAGGCACATGGCCGTAAAAAATCCCGAGCCACCAGCCGAAGACATTGTTCAGCCAGGCATAGGGTGCCTTGAAAAGGCCGCGGGTATCATGGCCTTCCTTGTGTATGAGTGTAGCGATATTGGAAAAGAAACGGAAGTAGGGGCCCATCATCAGCACGTTGTATGCAAAGGCAACGGCGAGCTGGGTGTACCACGGCGTCTGAAAGCCATGCAGCACCTGCCAGAAAAAACAAGCCCAGAAGAGTACCGGAGTCCAGATGCCCACACCCATGAGCGTGTGGAGGTAGGGAGCATTGCGCTCATCACGCATGATGCGGGCAGCGAGCCATACCGCCAGCCTGCTGAAGCTGCCACCTATGAGGCGGACCGGTGCACTCTCACTGATACGCAGCCACAGCTGGTCCCAGGCCAGTCCTACCGCTACTACAGCGCCCATCCAGGGAGCGGGCAGCATGAGTAGTACCGACGCGACACCTCCTGTGATCTGGTGTAGGAACTTTGAAATAAAAGGAGCCGGAGCTCCGGCTGTGAGTGTACCGGAGGAGTGCTTGGCGTCTTTTTGCATATATGCAAATGGTTTATTATGTGAGAGCTATGTGCGTAGTACAGCGTGTAAACTTTGCCAATAGACCGCCGCTGTGCAAATCTATCGAACCAATGGAGGCTATCTTTCAATCAATGAGATCGGGATGTCGCCGGCCCTCGGTAAACACAAAATCTCTATAGGTGAATGGTATGGAATATATGTTACATAAGAAGCTATCGCAATGCTGTACTTTTGCTATCAAAACGATCAACTATGCGGGAAATGTGGGAGCAGCGCTACGGCGCGGATGAGTATGCGTATGGGCGCGAGCCAAATGAGTTTTTCAAGTCAGAGATTGGTAAAATAAAACCCGGCAGGCTGCTGGTGGCAGGAGCAGGTGAGGGGCGTGATGCTGTGTATGCTGCTACACAGGGCTGGCGGGTAGATGCCTTTGACCTCAGTGAAAAGGGGAGGGAAAAAGCGCTGCGCCTGGCTGCGGATCATGGCGTGCAAATAAATTTCTCTGTCACAGATGCGGCGCTATATGCTGCTGTACCGGGCAGCTATGATGCAGTGGCGCTGATCTACTTTCACCTGCCGCCGGCGCTGCGCACACATCTCTATACTGAGGTGATCCGAGGGCTCAAGCCCGGCGGGGTGCTGATAGTGGAAGCCTTTACACCGAGTCAAATAAATAATACCTCCGGCGGGCCTAAAGACATATCAATGCTCGTGACCGCAGAGGTGCTCCGCGGGTTGTGCGCTGATATGCGGATAGTGCTGTGTGAAGAAACGCAGACTACGCTGAATGAAGGCCCCTACCATCAGGGCCCTGCAGATATAGTGCGCCTCATAGCGGTGAAATAGCTACATCCGGACATCCAGTATCACAGCAAAGTGATCCGAGAGGTCCTTATTGGTCTGGCTCCACGGCTGCTGGTACTCGCGCGTGTAGCGGTGCTGTGATGTGATATGGGCGCCATTGGCCTTGACAAATACGTAGTCAATGATGCTTTTCGATTTCTTTGAGTGACCATTCTTTTTGCGGCGCAGGTCATTGAGCGTATGCGCCGTGAGTATCTTCAGCTCGTCATCCACATCACCATCGGCCCCTTTCATAGCAGTCGTGAGCCGATTGTACAGCAGCGTATCGTCTTTGTGCGTATTGAAGTCTCCAGCTATGAACTGAGGTACGCCCTGCTGCTGGTGGCGGTCCAGCAGGCCCGCTGCCTCTATGTACTGACTGGCCTTGAGATCTACGCTGCCGCCTGCCTGCAGGTGGGTACCCAGCACCTGAATGCGCCCGGCGGGATGCTCTACCTGCACTAGTATGGCTCCTTTGTGACCATAGCAGTCTGCGCCTTTGCACTGGCTATACTTGATGCTCTCCAGCTCCTGCATGGGGTACCGGCTGAAGACCAAGACACCACCCGCGCGCTTGTAGGTGACCAGGCGCCTATTGTGCTGTCCGGCCATGTACGGATAGGCTGACCGAAGGCCTTTCTTCAAAAGCCTGACCGATACGCCGTCAAATGCCTCCTCAAACACGACTACATCAGGATGGTCCTCCAGCACCTTGCCAGGTATCAGGCGCGCTCTTTTCACCGGATAGTGGTGTATCCATGTAGCGCCGCGCGGCAGTAGCTTGACATTGTATGTCATGATACTGATCTGCCGTGAGCCGGTCGTGTCTTTGCCGGAGGCGAAAAGGCTACCGGATAGAAAGATAGAAAGTATAAGAAGGATATATCGGTACATGATGTGGGGTATGGATGAGTGAAGAGATGCGTGCTATTTAGGCCTGAGTGCCTTGATAGCGCGGTCAGGATAGTCTGTGATGATACCATCCACGCCATCGTTTTTCAGTGCTGTCATTTTCGTGATCTCGTTTGGTGTCCATGCTATCACTTTTATATTCTGTGCATGGCACTTTACTATCATGGCCTTATTGCACAGCAGAAACGTAGGCATGTAGTAGGTGGGGTTGAAGTGCAGGTCTTTGAGGTTGATCTCCAGTACGTCGGTACTTTTCTCTGACATGAGGCCGGTCAGGGCCGAGCCGTCTATTTTGTGTACCTCCTGCAGGATGCGCATATCGAGCGAGGCAAAAATAGTACGCGGCAACACACCTTTGGACTGCACTACAGCATATACCAGCTTGGCATACTCCGGTGGCTCAGGGTGCATGACCTCGTCACCCTTTTTGGATGATACGATCTGGATGTTGTAGTTGACCGGAGGCAGGTTATTTTCTTTGGTGTACTTCTCCACGGCATCTATAGCCTCACTGAGCAGTGGTTTAGTAGCAGCTTCTTTCACCTGATCGGTAAAGCGGCTATTGCCACGCAGGCCGCAATCAAATTTTTTGATCTCATCATAGGTCATCTGGTAGATCTTGTATTTGTCCTTGCCGGCTTCCATCAGTGGCTTGCCATCAGGCGTGGAGCAGATGGCATCATCCATGGTCAGCTCGTGAGAGACCACTACCTGATTGTCCTTGCTGATCACTACATCCAGTTGTATGGTATTGACCCCCAGCTTGGCGGCGCGTACGAAGCCATGGATGCTATTCTCGGGATACATACCGCGAAAGCCGCGATTGCCGCCGATATCAAAAGGTGTCTCGGCCATAGCCGCCGTGGTGATAAGAGCCAGTAGGAATGATGCCAGGTATTTCATCTGATATGTGATTGGTGTAACCCTAAGATACAGGATAATTTCATAATCCATCGACGGGTGTCTTGCAGGAGTATCGGGAAATTATATTTTTGCGGCAACTTTATTAAAACTAACGAGTTACATTTTATGAAAACGCTCCTCCTCGCATTCGCGATCCTTCTTTCTGTATCCGCTATCGCTCAGTCTGCCGATGATACGCTCATCTGGAATGATGGTACTGTCTACTATGGCAAGCTGGAAAGGAAAGGCCGGTCTGAAGTGCAATTTCGCACGCAAGACGGGCATCTGCACTACGTCAGCACGTCCAGTATCGCCTCGGTGCGCCTGGCAGACGGATCGGGCGATGCCCTGACAAAGGCGGCTCCGAGAGATACTACAGGCGATGCTCATGCGGCTGCCGTCAAAGCAGTGCGGAAAGCAGAAATCGACTCTCTCAAGCAGGTATCTGAAGAAGAATACCCCTCGGTGGACTGGTCCGACCCCACGATACCCAAATACATAGTACGAAAGCACCGTACCGGAATAGGGCTGGCCGTGGTGGGAAGCGCTCTCACTGTCGGAGGGATCGCAATGCTGGCCGGCGGTGTGGCCAGTAATGGCCAGACGTCTTCTTACTCAAATAGCTATGGTGCCGGGGCCACGGTCAATGTGGGGCTGGTAGGCGGAGTAGGTATAGTGTCTATGATAGCCGGGCTACCTATGATGATAGTAGGAGCGGTCAAGGCAAGTAAAGCCAGGCGGCTCGGGCTGTCGCACCAGAAATATCATCACCCTGGTTTTTAATTTCCCAGCTCTTTCGCTCTATTGAGCGCGGCGTATAGCGCATCGTGCACGCCTTCACTGGTACGGGCGGAGTCAAAGACTCTTAATGCAGCCTCTGTAGTACCGCCGCGAGAGGCCACTTTCTGTATCCATTCCGCGCAGGTACTTTCTCCTTTACCCTGCAGGTGCACTGCACCGAGAAAGGTCTGCTGTACGAGCAGCTCGGCCTCAGACTCCTTGAACCCCATACGGACAGCAGTCTGTATCATGCTCTGCATAAAGTAAAATACATAGGCCGGCCCGCTGCCCGAGACGGCGGTGGCAGCATCCAGCATCTCCTCATGCTCTACGTGCAGTGACTTGCCTGTCGTATTGATGAGGTTTTGCACGATGAAGAGTTCCTTCATATCCATCTGCGGGGTGGCGGTGAACACGGTCATACCCATGCCTACCTGTGCAGGCAGATTGGGCATACTGCGCACGATCCTGCCAGCGCCGAGGCTCGATGCTATGGTGGCTATGCGCACGCCTGCCATGACAGACAGGATGACCTGATGCGCGCGGATGAAAGGACGCACGCTCTCTGCCAGTGCAGGAAAGTCCTGCGGCTTGACGGCCAGGATGATGATATCTGCCAGGGATACAAAATCTGATGGTGCATAGTGTATCTGGTCCTCGGGCACCTGTATGCTGCGTGCCTCGGTGTGCTGAGACACCTTGTCCAGTATATAGAGATCGTGCGGATTGATGAAACGTGATGCCAGGAAGCCCCGCGCATAGGTCCTGCCCATATTGCCAAAGCCAATGATAAGTATCTTCATGCGGCTAAAGATAAGCACAGCAGGATGAGTCTGCCAGTAGCGGCGCGTCAAAAACAATCAACAGGGCTATTTACCTTTTGACTGCGCAGGTGTATCATTCTGCTTGAGCTTTTTATCATCTATCAGCATACCTGCCAGGGCGCGCCGCTTGGCTGCGTACCTCAGGCGCGGGTCTATGTGGTTTAGCGCTACGAGTTTGTCATAAGCCTCTATCAGCTCAGGCGGTGTTTTGCCTTTGTATTCTATCTTGTAGACCGAATAGCCGTCAAACGGGATGATATCATGTGAGCGGGTAAAGTGGACGCGGTCAGCAGTGCCATCGCGCCGGAAATAGGATAGGAACTTTTCGCGCCGTGCGGTGCAGAGCTGGGCGTAGCGCTGATCAACGAGCTGCTGCCCCAGCAGGTGCGCTGCTTTTTCCTGTACAGAATACAATAATTCTATGCCCGGCTGTGCTGTGAGGTAATGCACAAAGCCTGAATCCTTGACAGACATATGGTCTACCGCCAGTGAATCATCCATCGTAAATGCCGTGGCCTTTTGGTGTCTGCTATCCAGGTAGTAGCGCTTCTTAGCCTCATACAGCAGGATGTACTCCTTTTCTTTCGCTACATACTCGTATGATGTGACCTCTATCTGTGCCTGCGGGTAGCGCTGCATAAAGTCTGCTATCTGCTGCAGGTGCTTCTCCTGATCTTCCAGCAGGTCGCAGCGCCGGAGCTCCCATTTGATGGCGAGGTTTTTCTCTACCGTATTTTCTACCTTTTTGGTGTGCTCTATATAGGCAGTGTACGGCGGCTTGATAATGATATTGCGCACTATCTGGCCGACTATATTCCATATTTTGAAGTGCGGGTCGTGCAGGTTGCCGGCTATGGGCAGGCTCACGTCTACAGCATTGCCGGGATTGCGCAGCAGCGCTATGATGAGCGGCATGGGTTCGTATTTGGTATCGCCCTTGCGCATACGACCTGCCACGCGTGTATCGAGTATGAGCAGGCGATTGTCACTATGCAGCATATCGCTCCGCACCGTAGTAGTGCCTCCGAGCTCTATGATGCCCCGGTCTACAGGGTAA
This sequence comes from uncultured Chitinophagaceae bacterium, assembly GCA_964537475.1. GTDB lineage: Bacteria > Bacteroidota > Bacteroidia > Chitinophagales > LD1 > UBA1941. The sequence goes on from CAZIBY010000009.1 coordinate 65,395, forward strand.
GAGGTGTAAGTGATAAAGTAGGGGTTGAACAAAGCTGCAGGCAGGCGACTGAGCTGATAGTGCAGGTCGTAGTCCTGATAGGTGCCGGGATTGATGCCGACACTCGCGGTGAAGGTGCCGTGAGGATTGATGTCAGTCTTGATGGATACCAGTATGTGCGGGTTGTCCTTGTACACCGAGTCGGCGTGTGTGTACAGGTGTTTCGCGCCGATGTAAAATTTCTCGCGGAGCGCGTAGTCTATGTATTTCAGATCGCCGTCATAGATGTCAAAATGATCGAGGCGATAGGAGCTCTGCAGGAAATTTTTGACCAGCACTTTGACGTATTTACCTATCTCCAGTATCAGGTTAAACTTCGTGTTATCCGCCTGGGCGGCCTTTACCTTTTGCGCCTTTGCGCCAAACATATTCCTCAGATTGTCGAGATAGTCATACCGCTCGTAGACGAAGTAGGGCTGCTGCAAGGCGATAGAGTCAAACCAGTATTGGTACCTGCGCGGCGTGAGGTCATGTATGCTGAAGCTCAGTCGCTCAAAGGCCACTATATCTGAGGTGGCCGATTTGCCTACATGAAAGTCATATACGCTGACAGGCCCATCTGCATGCAGCGCGAGTTTATCTTTGAAATTGCCCGTACTATTTATATCAGCGTCTATGGTGCCCCGCAGGCTGGCATAGTTGGTCAGGTCGCGCAGGTACTGCTCCAGTATCTGCAGATCCAGGTGCCGCATGCTCACGGACACACCATAGTCCAGTTTGTAGAGGTCGAGGTAGCCCTCCCCGCGCACTGTGCCCGTACCGGAACCGGACTGCATATCAAATTTCAGATGAAAAGAATCAATAGCCCACCACTTGCCCGTGCTGGAGATGTTGACATGCTTCATATAGTAGTTGATCGGGATCGATTTCTCTATGTAGTGAAACTCTCCATCTGTGATCTTGAAATTGAGCACATTGATATGGAGCGGATGGCGCACCTTGGGCCCGGGCGGGCGCGGATGTTTGGGGGAGAAGTGGATGATGAGGTCTGTGAAATTAAAAACCTTGTGATCCTGAATGATCCAGCCCACGGGCCTGACCAGGTCTGCATCTGTAAATTCAAACGTTTTGGTCAGTGTCTTGGGGATATTGTAGTGTACGTTTAGCTCGTCGGCTTTGAGGATGGTGAGGCTATCGCCTCCGGGTTCGTAGATTTTCAGGCCGCTGATGTGCACGTACCCCGTGAAGGGATTGACATAGACCCAGCTCGTTTTGACCTGACGGCCCAGAATGGTCGGGCCCACATAGCTTTCTATGATGTATTTGCCCACGGGAGAGGCGCAGGCTATCACGACTATGATCACGGCTACTATGATAGTGGCGGTGATCAGCAGCCTGCGCACGGTGAGATGAGATGCGAGGGGCCTATTCACTGCCTCTGAGGTGCAATATCAATGCCACGGCTGTCCAACCTTATGATTCACATAAAGTTGATACTGCTGAGGGTAATAAATACCCCAGACCGCAAACAAAAAAAGCGGCCATTGCTGCCCGCTTTTCTGTGTCAATCAAGAAACCATGTCGTTAGCTCTCTGAGGAGGATGGCTTCGGCTCCTCAAAGTGGAACCTGCTGCCGCAGCGGGAGCGGAAGCGCTCCTTTTGCTCGGGGCTCATGTTTTGCCAGCGATCCTGCATGCGCTGCTGCCACTCAGCATCACTGAAGCGGCCCCTGCCGCCATAGGTAGCCCATGCCAGACGGCGGTGGCGCCAGCCACCCCAGCCACGGGCGCCAAAGAGCAGACGTACGAGTGCAAAAACACCGAGGGCCTTGAGGAATGTGAGTGTGCCAAAGCCAAAGAGCGAAGGCATGAGCCAATTCCAAAGGCCCATAGTGGCAAATGCTGCCGCCGTAACGAATGCTACCGGCACGAGTATGAATAGAAATCTGAATCTGCGTATCATGTTATGTTGTTATTGTGATTTGAAAAAAGATAGTGCGCTGAGCGTGCATGCAGGGCGCTCAGCAGCTGTGCTATATGCATGTAGACGCAGCAGCCGGGTTTTTATTGATAAAGGCTGTGAAAAAAATATCTGCGCATGGCGCAAACAGTCAAAAAATGGCTAACTCGCAGCCGAAAACCTAATACCCCTATCATGGATCTGCCTTATGAACTCCGGGACCTGCTCAGGCAGGCCTACTCTGCAGAGAGAGCTGCAGCTTTTGCCTATCAGGGCCATGCCGGCTCCCTGCCCGCACGCGATCACGACGACAAAGCCCGCATACGTGAGATAGAAAATGACGAATGGATACACCGCGCCGAGGTGCTGAGCCTGATGCACGAGTACGAGGTATCTGTGTCTATATGGTATGAGGTGAAGTACTACCTGATAGGCAAAACGATCAGCTGGAGCTGCTATGTGATAGGCTGGTTCATGCCGATGTACTTTGCCGGGAGGCTGGAGAGCGGCAATGTAAATGAATACTACCGCATGAAAGACCTCTTTCACACGGAGGGGATCACCCGTCATGACGACATACTGGAGGAGATGGGCATCAAGGAGAAAGAGCACGAGGTTTTCTTTCTCGGCAAGATAAGGACCCATGCATGGCTGCCGTTTTTTGAAAAGGTCTTTGGCTGGGGAGCATCGCGCAGCTACAATCCGATAGACCTGGACGAATTTTAGACAGCCTTTTCTTATATCTTCGTAGTGATGCTCAAAAGTTTTTACATAGTAGCAGTGCTGATCCTGGTATGTACCGGCAGCACGCATGCAGCCGGACCGGCAGGTGGCAGCGTAGTCATGCGCACGGGCACACCCACTGATTCATTATACTATAAGGATAAAACGGAAAAGCTGCGCGCGGAGCTGAAGTACTACCGCGGCATGAAGACCACGGGCGGAGCGGTGACGGGGCTAGGGGTGTTGTTCTTTGCAGGTGGCCAGACTCTGCTCTGGACCAGTGTGGCGATGAATGAGACCGGCCGCAGAAACTATAAACCAATAGCCAAAGATCCTATGTTTCTGGGAGGGCTCGGCGCTACCGTACTCACAGTGATCCCGATGGCATTTGGGGTACCTCTGCTGCGATTTGGTACCAAGCAGGTCAGGGAACTCAAAAAAGAATTGCACTGATCGCTCTATGAAGCAGCCCAACCGTACGCTTACTATCTTTCACTACATCAGGATGACACTCATAGCTGCTGCTATGATAGCGCTATTTACCTGGGAGCGTTTCCCATGGCTGCATTTGCCTGCGCTGGTAGCCGTGGTGGGAGAGGTGATCCTGGAGCTGGCCTACATAGTGTACCTGATGCGTGGATTCCGGCGTGTGGTGGCTACAGTAGAGCTGGAGCAGGAGAGCAAAGGTGACGACGGACTCTCTACGAGCTTGTATCTGCTGCGGTATGATTATGATGGGCAGCAGCACGCGTGCCGCTATGGAGACAATATTTTGTCCAATACTTTCGCAGGTGCCACTCACGCCAGGCTCATGATAGACAAAAAAGACCATCAGGTCATCCTTTTAGATGACTTCAAAAGGCGCTACCTGAATCTCTTTTTTGCGCTGATGATGCTCGCCAGCGTCTTATCTTTTATGGGTATATTAGGCAATACATTCTAGAGTGTGATGTATCCCGCCCGGATGCCTTGCGCCAGTTCCAGTACCTTCCAGATGAAAAGCGCCCAGGATTCTGCTATGATAAGCAGGGTACTGGCAGATAGTGATAAGACACCTACTATGTTGAAGCTCTTGCCACCGGATATCGGGGCCATGATCTCATTGAGGTAGGAGCGGTAGCTCAGGTATGCGCGGCGTATCATGATAAACAGTTTAGGTACGTTTTATTCATCTCTATGTCAACGTTCTAAAAGCGTGCCTGATTGTGACGTTTGCATTCTTTAATGGATTTTACCGCCAGGTGAGGAGCGGATACCTCATTCTGACCGTGAAAGTCACGTTTCTATCTATGAAACCCACGGATCAGAAATAGCAGATAGAGTTTTACATGTGTTTGGTCATACTGCTCGGTATATAGTTAAACGACGGGACGACCTTTATGTCATAAACGGCATTGTTTCACTACTAAAAAAACTATCGTATGTACCAGATCAAAACAAACTCCATTATGATCATAGCTGCAGCTATGCTGCTGCTGGCCGGCTGCAAAAAAGACAATACTGCTACACTGACTGCCGATGATGCATCAGACGCGATGAGCGCAGCGCTGAGCAGTAATACTGATGGCCTCTCCTCTCAGGTATCCACTGCGGCGAGCTACGCTGTAGCACAGGGCGCCTACAAAACAGACGGCGCGCAGACGCTCCAGTGCGGTGTAGCATTTGATACGACTGTGGCATTCAGCTATAGCGGTGGCGCTACCACAGCCAGCTATACCGGGCAGTGGGAGTACCTGCTCACCTGCACAGGCAGCCAGAGCCTGGCCATGACCGGCAGCTACAGCGGCAACTTTGATGCGCCGCGCATATCGTCTACCAATAGTGGGCAGCGCCAATGGGTCCTGAGCGGTATCACAGGCAGCACCTCTACTCCGTATACTTTTAATGGTACGCTGACCCGCACCGGCTCTCACACCTCCAAGGTGAGAAACCGCTATACCTATACTGTAGATATGACTGTGACCGTGACCAACCTCACGGTGAGCAAGACCACCTATGAGATCACGGGAGGTACCGGCACAGTGACCATGACGAGCACAGTGAGCAATGGCAACAGCTATACATTCAATGGTAATATCACTTTCCTGGGCGGAGGTGCGGCTACACTGACCATCAATGGCAATACCTATAATGTAACGCTGTAAAAAAAGGGTTAAGCGTTAATGAAAGGCTGCAGGACCTCCTGCGGCTTTTTTATTTGCGTTTGCGCACCATTTTGGCGTCAAAGACTCCCCCCAGATATATCGAGCCGCCATACTCCAGCGCAGTAGCTGCGGTACTCACCTGGGCGCCGCTGTCATAGTAGACTACCTTCTTCTCACCCGTCCTCACATTGACCTGGTAGGCGGTGCTGGGAGAGAGGTGCGTGGAGTCTTTGCGGTGTTTCAGAAAGTCCAGAAAGCGGAGATGGCAGGCTACGAGCAGGTCGTCTCCTGTGAAGCGCAGATTGTCCGGGCCATGCATTTTGGCTACGACTTTTTTATTGACCATCAGGCTATCTTTCATATCAAAGGAGAAGATCTTATTCTGCCGTGTACTGGCCAGGTAGACCTTGCCATCCCGATTGGTGATACCATTGCTATAGCAGAACCGCCCCGCGGCCACAGAGCAGTGGCCATAGTGCCAGTAGATGATCTTTGCACGCTTGAGTATGAAGAGCGCCTCCCAGAAATTGCCCAGTTTACCCATATCGTTTGAGATGAGTATGCTGCCATCAGGTAGCCCCGTCACAGCATTGGGCGAGACGATGAGCGGATCGGTGATCTTATTGAGGAATACAAGGCTATCACGATACACACGGTAGCGCAGGATGGCCTGCTCATTGGGCGCATTGCTCACGACCAGCAGGACGAGGGTGTCCCTGAGACGCACCAGGTCCACGCCGTGGGGATAGAACTGCAGGCCTGCAGGTTCGTGGCGGGGCAGTACCTTCACCTGGCCATTGGCCGGATAGTAGACATTGATCTCGCCGTAGTAGGGCTGGCCCTCACGGCGGCTATTGCAGGAGACGAGCAGGCGGGGCTGCTCACTGACGGTATCTATGACCATATCCTCCGGGCCGGGGCCTACTGCTATGACTTCGTCTTTGGTCTGAGCGGCTTTGGGCAGGGATACGCAGGCCGTCAGTGCTGCTGCTATCAGCGCCAGGGTGAGTAGCTTTTTCATAGCTGCAAAATGCTAAAAAGACAGGAGAGTGGGAATACGTAGTGACCACATTGAGGCTATGTCATATGCTATCATATTACCTTTCTGTACATAGCCCTATAGCATCAAAGTGAGGCTTAGCGGTATCAATCAGAAACTATCCGACCTATTCTATTGGCCATACTGAACTGCTAAAAATCAACCTGTGACTTTCGGGAGAAATACTTTATTTGCGGCAGAAAGGCAGCACTAAATCCACCGCCATGAAAAGCAAGACTTCCATTATCATCATAGCAGCAGTACTGGTCATCCTGATCATCTTTGTATATAAATACAGCGTGCCGGAGCCCGGTGACCGCATAGGACCACCGGTGCAGGATACGACCAGCGTAGTGCTGGACTCAGCCAGTCATAGCGCTGCTATAGCCAAATAGCCGCCTACCTGCTGATCACAAACCTCTTTGTGACAGAGGTGCCGGCGAGGTTGATCTGCATCAGGTAGACGCCTGCAGCCTCACTGGTCATGTCAAAGTGTACCTTATTGGTCAGTCCCTCAAAGTGCTTCTCCTCATAGACTGCTTTGCCTACAGCATCATAGATGTGTATAGCCGCACCGTAGAGTGACTGTCCGCTGGTATACAACTCAAAAGTGCCCATAGATGGATTTGGTATGATGCGCAGATCAGTAGCGCTGATCACCTCCTGCAGGCCCACACCGGTGGAGTCCTGTCTATGGAGGGTCACACAGTCATCACTCTTCAGGCTTAGTACCTGCTGATAGTTTTCATTGACGGCATCTATCACATTGGCTATGCAGATAGTACTATCGGTCATGTGGCTAAAGTACACGCGGAGGAAATTGAGCGGAGCCAACTGCTTGAAGAGCGCCTGATCCTCATTGCTCAGCTCAAGGATGTGACCCGAGGCGGAGTGGTGTATATCGGGAGTATAGTTGCCCAGCGCCAGATTGGCCACAGAGTCTACGGTCATACCGCTTAGCTTCAGCTCATAGCCCATGAGTTTACACAGCGGGTTGTACACGCTGATATCCAGATAGTGCTGCTGCCAGTTCACATTGCCTATACCAAAGACGACAGAATCTAACGGATTGTAGACATTATATGGAAACTCGCACAGGTGCTGCGAACTCTGTGGGTTATTGAGTGTGGTCAGGGTGCTGTCTGTTTTGCGCAGGCAGCCATTGAGGCGGGCGGCATCTACCACACTCAGGTGGCCATCGCCGTTCAGGTCATTGCAGTCGGTCCGGCCCAGCGTCTCCGCTGTCATGCCAGCGAGGTACATACCCAGGTCTGTAGAGTCGCGCTGCACATTGGTATTGAGGTCGCCGCGTACAGCAGTGCCGCCGCAAGTATGTGCGCAGTCCAGTACAGCATTGCCAAAGGTATCTCCGGCGCAGTCTACATAGAGCGGACAGGATGGCAGGGTGTCAAAATACTTCTGACCTCCGGCCCCGTAGTAAAGACGCAGGCAGGTCTGCGCCCAGTTATTGTCATAGCGGGACTCATAGTGACCGAGCTTATCAGGAGAGCGGTCCCAATTGACCCGGACCACCAGGGTATAGTCTCCCGTATCTATGGTGGTCACATCTATCCACTGGCAGGCCAGCCCCGAGCTGTATATATCGCCGCAGCCCGCTGTGATGCCCATATTGGCGCAGGAGAATTTACCCGTACCGCCGCCGCTACACTCCAGATCGAGGACGCAGAAGCCATTTTTGAAGCCGACCTGCACCTGCTGATTATTGTGATCGTAGAGCAGGTACTCAGCGTAGCCCACATAGTGCCAGTGCTGGTGGCATGGATCCCACACGAACTGGTTGCCCACCGTATCAGGCGCGCCGATGTAGTAGTCCTGCGTGCCGATATTGCGGATATGCGTAGTGAAGCGTATCAGCCTGCGATGACCATAGCCGGCCAGACAGCCTTCATTCACATAGCAGTCGCCATTGGCCACGTTCAGCGTATCTAGGTATAGGGAATGCTTCAGCTCTATCCCGTCTACAGCCAGGTCAGGCGCCGGGCAGAGAGGGCTGGGCGGATAGACACAGTTGGTATCAGCTATGGTGGCGAGAGGATTATAGTTGCACGAGGTAGAGTCCATACAGCCCCTGATAGGGCCCTGGAAAGTAATGCGCCATTTGATCCAGTGATGTGCACAGCTCGTATCATACTGGCCTATGCGGATGTAGTAGGTATGGCCGGCCTGCATGGCGCCGGAGACCAGGGAGAGATAGTTGGGGCAGTTGTCATCATTATACATGATCGTGCCCTGGTTGTCATTGGTATATACCAACCCTACGCAGTGGTCGTAGACGTAGATCTTAGTGTCACAGGTATTGCCCATACCACAGGTGAATATATTATACAGGCCGGTAGAGTCCGGTGTGTAGGTATACCAAGTGTCGGGCAGGGGTGCCGTGATGGTATCATTCTTAGTGGCTGCTACAGCATTATTGCAGTCATGGCCGGGGTGACAGTTGAAGTATGTGGTCTCTGAGTGGCCAAAACTGCCTCCGCTGGCTACTATGGCGCCATTGAGCTTGACCTGATAGGAGCCCGCGCCATAGTTGCAGCAGATACCGTCACCGTATGCATCAAAGATGGTAAAGCGCAGACAGGCAGCGGTGTCTACGCATATGGTATCGCTATTGACCGTGCCCGAGTCTATCAGCGCATCGGTGAGATCATTGCGGATGCTCCAGTGTGTCTCCTGCGGGAAATTGTCCGGTGTGATATTGACGATCACCTGTTTGTAGGCTGATGAGCATGGTGTAGCCGCACCCGCAGTCCATATGGACAGACACAGAACTAATATGGGAAGGAGTAGTCTTTTTATCATAATCTGAACTTTAGTCCACTCAAGATAAATATTAATCCAAACCGTACAAAAAATAAAGGCAGGGTAAACACCCTGCCTTTGGCTTCAAGAGGAGCAGCAAATTATTTGCGTGATGAAGATTTGCCCTTTGTACTCTTAGACTGAGCACCTGATGAGCGGCCGGCTGAGGAACCGGATGAGGAGCCATAGCCGGAGGATCCTGTGCGACCCATACCACGGCTAGAGCGCGAGGTAGAGATATCGTCAGCATCTTCATCCATTTCGCTATCTACGTCATATTCATCATAGCTGTCATAGCGGCGATCGTTTTCATCTTCACCGCGTCCCTGACGGCTGCGGTCATTGTAGTTTTGATCATCACCGTATTCGTCATACTGGTCATCATAGTCATTGGAGCGGCTATAGTGGCCGGAGCGATCGTAGTTGCCGTTTGATGGTTCGTTATCATCCCAGTAGCGGTCGCTGTACTGACTATTATAGCCTCCGCTGCCACCACCATAGTTGTCGGACTGACCATAGGAGGACCGTCCGCCACCGCGGCCATAGTCGCTTTGAGAGTACGATTGATTGTCACCGCGGTAGCTTCCACCGCGGTCATTGTATCCGCCGCCGGAGTATTGACCACCGGAGCCCATATTGCGGTACTGATCGCGGCCCCAATCGCCACGACCGGACTGCTGGCGCGGTGAGCCATAGCTACCTGCACCGTCGTTGTATCCGGAGTAGTCATTTCTGCCCCGGTCGCTGCGGCCACCCTGTCCCTGCTGGTCGCGCTGTGAGCGGTTGGTATTGCGATTGCCATGCTGATCATAGTCAGAGTAGCGGTCACGGCCTGCGCTGTAGCCACCTCTTTCGTAGTCATTGTAGCTGCCACGATTACGGTCATTCTGCCAGCCGTTTTGGCTATTGCGGTCCTGGCCCCCTTGACCTACATATTGGCCGTAATCGTTGTAGTCTTGCTGCTGGTTCCAGTCGCGGCCATTGCCCTGGCTGCGTCCTTGCTGGTTTCCCTGCCAGCCGCCCTGGCCATATTGACCCTGGTTGCCTTGCCAGCCCTGATTGTACTGGCCGCCACGGTTACCCTGCTGGTATTGCCCTTGCTGATTACCGTATTGAGATCCCTGATAGTTTTGGCCGCCATGACCTACATATTGGCCATAGTCATTGTAGTCTTGCTGCTGGTTCCACTCAGCCTTATTACCTTGCTGACTGACCCATCCCTGACGGTTTTCCTGAGTACCGTAAGAGCCACCCTGATTGTATTGGCCCTGGCCGCCATATTGCTGGCCACCATTGCTTTGATTGTACTGTCCGTATTGGCCCTGAGCACCGGATTGCTCTTTGGAGCCGGACTGGCCTTGTGTCTTTTCTGATGATTTAGATGCCTTGCCGGAGTTTTTGGTAGATGACCCCTGAGTCGCTGAGTTGTCTTGAGAAGACTCACTACCCATCATATCAGTCTGCTCTGCTTTGGTGCCACTTTTAGCGGAGGTAGCTTTAGCGTTTTGCTTGGAGGAAGTACCGGAGGAGGTCGAAGAATTTTTGGTGCCCTTGGCAGAGCTGCCCTTGGATTTGTCCTTGCTTTCCATGTTGTTTAGTTTTTTATTTATTGGAATAAGGAATGCGTCCAAAGGATATGCCACAGGGGTACTCCGACCGGATAGGATTGTGCTACAAATCTTTGCGGTAAGATGGGTAAAACATTACAAGGTGCCTTGAGTAAAACAATGCAGCCTGTATAGAAAAGTGTATGTAGAAATAATACCTGAAGCGGGAAAATCTTTAGCCTATGGCTTAAGCCGGGAACTTGTCATTTACTATTGAAAATTGACCAACTCTACATCAAAGATCAGGCAGGTATTGCCGGGTATGCCACCGCTGCCGTATGCTCCGTAGCCCAATAATGAAGGGACCAGCAATTTTGCTTTACCGGTCTTCTTCATCAGCGGTATCCCTTCCTGCCAGCCGCCTATGGTATTGGCCAGGTTGAGCTGCACCGGCGTACCAACGGCAGACTGATCAAATATGGTCCCGTCAATAAAATAACCGGTATAGTTGACCCAGACTGTACTGGTAGCAGTAGGACTACCGCCTGTGCCTGCCTGCGTCTCTACATAGTAGAGACCGTTTGGCTCGGCCACTGCATTGAGTCCCTTGTCACTGATATACTTCTTCAGGATGGCATCGTCTTTTTCGTTCTGGCTTTTGCCGCAGCCGAGCAGCAATAGCAGAGGCAACAGGAGCAGGTAGCTAATTTTGTGCATAGAAGCATTTATTTAAACGGTAATATTATAGCAACAGGTCCAATATCAGCGTGTTTCTCGGTTAATGCGTTTTAAATAAAGGTTTAATGACGGCCACTACTCTTTCATCTTTAGCAATACCGTATCCGCCTCTACAAACTGCTTGTCAGTCACGAAGACTTCCTCGACCTCGCCATCGCTGTGCGCCTCTATGGTGGTTTCCATTTTCATGGAGCTCATGACGAGCAGACCCTTGCCCGCTTTCACTTTATCTCCGGGCTGCACGAGCACCTTGATGACCTCTCCGGGCATGGGTGCCGCGTAGCCGCCGGCAGTGAGGGCCGCGCCCGGCTCAGGAAACCGTGGCACCTCCCTGAATCTGAAAGTACCATGAGCCGCACTTTGCACAAATATCTCGGCTCCACCACGCGCAATGTAATAAGATAGCCTGTAGCCATCTATCACGCAGGTGAGGCGGTGGCCGCTGACCTCCGTCAGGACAATGTCCAGTACCGCATCATTGATATACACTTCAAAACGGTTTTCACCGGCATATTCATAGGCGACGGTCAGTGGCTCTCCGGAATACTCCAGCAGATAGCTCTGCGGTTGATAGCTGATATTTCGCCAGCCAGTGAGTGACCGGGCATATGAGGTTTGCGCGCGGCGCTGGTGCCAGTCGTAGAGTAGCGCGGCGATGGCTGAGTCGCGGCGACCCCGCTCGCTTATAGATTTGCGATAGCCGGTATACTGCCGCTCTATCAGCTTTGTATCAAAGGATCCATCTGTAAAAGATGGATTCAGCAGGAGTTCCTTCAGAAAATCTTTATTCGTAGTGATACCGAGCACGGCCATATGATCGAGGGCATATACCATCCGCTGGATAGCCTCGGTGCGTGTAGCGCCTTTAGAGATGACCTTAGATATGAGAGAGTCGTAAAACACATCTACCTTGCTGCCACTCACCACACCGCTATCGTACCGTATACCGTGGAGCTGTGGCTCATGCCAGTACAGTATCTCTCCCGTGGCGGGGAAAAAGTTATTCTCCGGATCTTCGGCACACACACGGCACTCGATAGAGTGGCCGGATTGTTTCACTGTCTCAGCGCTCACAGTCAGCGGCATACCCTGTGCTACTTCTATCTGCAGCCTCACCAGGTCCAGTCCTGTGGTTTCCTCCGTCACGGGGTGTTCTACTTGCAGTCGCGTATTGACCTCCAGAAAGTAGAAACTGCCGCTCTGGTCGAGGATAAACTCTACGGTACCCGCATTGCTGTACTGTATAGAACGAGCCGCAGCTACAGCCGCCTCACCCATCTGCCTGCGCAGCGCCTCCGTCAGGGATGGCGATGGGCTTTCTTCTATTACTTTCTGATAGCGACGCTGCAGCGAGCACTCCCTGTCATAGAAGTGCGTATAATTCCCGTGCTTGTCACCAAAGATCTGAAACTCGATATGTTTGGCAGATGGAAAGTATTTCTCCATGAGCAGGCTGCCATCACCAAAGCTCTTAGTAGCCTCGCGGGAGGCACCCTCTATAGCCGCCTCGAGTTCATCAGCCTTGTTTACGATACGCATGCCCTTGCCACCGCCGCCGGCAGACGCTTTGAGCAGGATGGGATAGCCTATTTTCTCCGCTTCTTTTAGTAGTGTGGCAGCCGTCTGGTCCGCACCATTGTATCCCGGTACTACAGGTACGCCGGCTTTCTTCATCAGCTCCTTGGCACCGATCTTGGAGCCCATAGCAGTGATAGCCGCAGCCGAGGGCCCGATAAAGGTGATGCCCTCGTCAGCGCAGCGCTGGGAGAAAGATGCATTCTCTGACAGGAAGCCATACCCCGGATGTATGGCATCTGCACCGGTCTGCACAGCCGCTGCTATGATCTTGTCCTGTACCAGGTAGCTCTCAGAGGCATGTGTGCCGCCGATGCAGACTGCTTCATCAGCCGTGCGCACAAATAGCGCATCTCTATCCGCATCAGAATAGACTGCCACCGTACTGATACCCATGTCTCGTGCGGTACGCATCACGCGTATCGCTATTTCACCTCGGTTCGCTATTAGTATCTTGCGTATCATGTCTGAACTATGATTCTTTTGATCCATTAGATTGTTTTGAGAAATACATTATCGCTTTAGTTCCGATTTGTACTTTTTATTCGTAAATCTTTTAAACACCAAACTATTTTCACCGAAGTTTATCAAGAGGCCGATTTCGAGATTATAGGCTTCCAGATAGTTTATCGCCTGTGCGAAGTTGGTATTGGTCAATCCTGTCGTAGCTTTTATTTCTACTGACACGATATCTTCTACCAGAAAATCCACTCGTCTTGTTCCGATCTGGTGCCCTTTGAAAAATACAGGCATCTCAAACTCCCTCGCATGTTGTATCCCACAGTATTGAAACTCTATCTCCAAAGCCCTCTGATAGATCACTTCCTGAAATCCGTTGCCCAATTCAGAATGCACAGTCATGGCGCATTTGATGATCCGTCCGGTTAGTTCAGAATATTTATAAGTTTCATTTATCATAAGTTACTCGCTTCAGATTATTCCACTGTATCATCACATCATCACAATAATCAAATAAATCCCAGTTTAGATTACATTCTAAACACTCCAAACCCTTCGGCACCTTTTATCTCTGTGCGGTGTATGACCTGCAGGCAGAGCTTGAGATAGTTGCGCGTGTCGCGTGGGTCTATCACGCCATCGTCCCATAGCTGCCCGGATGCATACCAGGCGTTACTTTGCTTCTCTGCCTCCTTCACCATGTAGCCCGCCATTTGTTTGCCCTGCTCTTCGTCGTACTGTATGCCTGACTTCTCGGCTGCTGCGCGGCCTATGGTCTGCATCACGCCCGCCAGCTGGTCAGGGCCCATCACGGCGATACGCGACTGCGGATAGGTGAAGAGAAACCGGGGATTATAGGCGCGACCGCACATGGCATAGTTGCCCGCACCGTAGCTGGCTCCGGTGATGATCGTGATGGCTGGCACCGTACTATTACTCACTGCATTGATCAGCTTTGCACCATGCTTGATGATGCCTTCCTCTTCATATTTTTTGCCGACCATAAAGCCGGTGATATTCTGCAGAAAGAGCAGCGGCGTATTATTCTGATTGCACAGTTGTATAAACTGAGCGCCTTTATTGGCAGCTTCAGAAAATAGCACACCGTTATTGGCCAGGATACCGATGCGGTGGCCGTCTATGTGTGCATATCCCGTGATGAGTGTAGCGCCATAGAGCGGTTTGAACTCTGAGAAGTCGGAGCCATCTACGATGCGCGCTATCAGCTCGCGCTGATCAAAAGGAATACGCACATCTGCAGATACTACGCCCAGTATTTCCTCGCTGTCATATAGAGGTTCCTTGGCCAGTTGCGGATGCACCTCTTCGGGTTCATGAAGCTGAGCCACGATCTCGCGCGCCAGCCGGATAGCGTCCATCTCATCCTCGGCCATGTAGTCTGAGACTCCTGATATCGTACTGTGCATCCTCGCGCCGCCGAGAGACTCCTCATCAGTGATCTCATTGGTAGCCATGCGCACGAGTGGTGGACCGGCGAGAAATACCTTCGCTTCATCTTTCACAAAGATTGCATAGTCTGACATGCCGGGGATATAGGCGCCGCCGGCAGTACTGCTGCCAAAGACAACTGAAATAGTAGGTATACCCGCCTGAGACCTGCGCGTGATCTCCCGAAAATTAGCCCCGCCGTAGTTGAATATCTTGGCCTGGTCGGGTAGATTGGCGCCGGCAGACTCCACCATATTGATCATCGGTAGGCGATTATCACGGGCTATCTCGCCTATGCGCAGGCCTTTCTGCAGGGTGGCGTAGTCTACTGCACCGCCCTTGATCGTACCGATGTTTGAATTGAGCATGCAGAGGCGGCCGCTTACAAAACCGATACCTGCTACGATGGTCCCGCCCGTGCCAAATCCGTCCATACCCCAGCCCGCAAATGGCAGCAGCTCCATGAAAGGAGAGTCCTGATCGAGCAGCAGCTCTATGCGCTCACGCGCCAGCAGGCGTCCTGCCTTCTTCGTGCGCTCCAGGTACTTGGCCTCTCCCTGAAAGAGGGCTTCTTTTTGCTTGCTTTCGAGTTCTTTTATTTTCTCCTGCATCTGCTCCAGATTGCGCTGGTAGCTGTCAGAGTTGCGGTTGATCTTAGATCTGAATACGGACATGGTCTGGGCGGCCATGGTTTAGGATGGCCGTGTGGAAAGTTAAATGCTTTTTGGAATATGGCAGTTAAATTTCAGTGAGCGAATATCTGTCTATGTCAAGGCAATAGAAGGCTCAAAATTTCACATCCATGATCAGCGTCATGTGATCGGAGAGGTCCTGATGGTCCAGGTCCCATGGAGTGGTGTAGCGGAAGATATGCCTGGAGACATCTTTGTACAGCCGGCCATTCGGTTTGTAAAGAATATAGTCTATGATATCCTGCTCCGGGTGCAGGAGTACCTTGCAGTAGTTTTCGCTCATATCACATACTACATCGTCTGAGGTGTAGTGCATATCGCCTGAGATCGGGCCATCCTCTGCCTTCAGTATATCTACCATAGCAGGATAGAGTACCGTATCAGTGCGAAATGTATTGTAGTCGCCGCCCAGTATCTGAGGCACACCAGGCTTCGTATGACGCTGCAGCATCGCAGCGATCTGAGCAAACTGGTCAATGTGTATGCGGGGGATACCACCGGCCTGTATATGCGTAGACATGACCTGGACCTCGTGCCCGCGAATGGTAGTGGCAGCAAGCAGCGCTCCTTTGCGTGCCCAGCAGTCATTTCCCGAGCAGGAGGAGAAGCGTATCTGTTCCAGTTTTTTCAGTGGGGTCTTGCTAAATATCATCGCTCCACCGCTGAAGATGGTGCCGGCCTCTTTATTGACAGGCCCTAATACATAAGGGTAGCTTCTGTGCAGCTTACGCTTTAATATCCTGTAGCAACGATCATCAAAAGCCTCCTGCAGCAATACCACGTCTGTGTTTTCTGCTATGATATAGCGCGGTATCAGTTTGGCGCGCTGTACAGGCTTGTGGTGAATGTAGCGAAAGATGCGCGGCAGCATTTTGATATTCCAGGTCATGATACGTATGGCACCGGTATCTGCAGATTGCCCATGTACATAGCCCGGAGTGAATGCGAGCATCATGGCCAGCAACACGAAATATACTTTCATACGAAGAGGTGGATCTTTCGAGGCAAACTTGAACACATTTTCTCAAAATCGGAATGGGTATTCAGCGAATGCTTATATCTTTATTGCTATTCTGTATGATAGTGACTTATATCAGGATATTATGTTTCTCACTGGCCTGGATGGTGGCTGTATCGCTACCGGCCCAGCGGCTGTATCAGATCAGCGGCGTACCTCTCTACCATGCAGGCCAGCCCCTGCTCAATGGCTGGAGCGGAGGATTCAATAATCCGGTCATCTCTCCCATAGACCTGGATCAGGACAGCCTCATGGATCTTTTCATCTATGACAAGGCTGCATGGAAGGCACAAGCATTTCTGAATGTAGGTAGCACTGGTCATCCGGCCTTTCTGTATGCGCCGGAGTACGATGTGACCTTCCCCCGTGGCATGCAGGACTGGGCGCTGGTACGCGATTATGACGGTGATGGCGCACCCGATATTTTTGCCTATACCGGTATCAGCAATATCACGGTTTACCATGGACGCCGCATACCGGGCGGCGGCCTGGCGTTTGATCTGGTCTGCCCCCGCCTGACCTATACATATGGGGTAGGTGGTGTAGACGGTATCTTTGTGAATGCAGATAATATGCCGGTACTGGCAGATGTGGACTATGACGGCGATATGGATATACTGACTGCCGATATGACCGGCTCCCGTATCAATCTCTATCGCAACAGGTCTGTGGAGCTGGGGTATGGCCGCGACTCACTGATCTATGTCAATGCAGACGGCTGCTGGGGCAATATCTATATGAACAGTGGCTGCGGTGTATCATTTTTCTCTTGCAAGACGGGAGCCGAAGGACTGGCAGGCCTGGCGCCGCGCACTCCGCGGGACGGGGGCGGCACACTATACGCTTTTGACTATGAGGGAGACCATGATATGGACGTGCTGCTGGCAGATATGTCATGCAGTACGATCAAGTTTTTCCGTAACGACGGAGACTCGATGAATCCTGCCGTAGGGTATACGGATACGCTCTTTCCCAGCTATGACCACTCTGTGAAAATACCCGTGTATCCCGCCGCCTACGGTACAGACGCAGATAATGACGGCTATGCGGATATGCTGGTGGCACCTTTCACGAGCAATAACCTGTACCTCATGAAATCTGAAGATGTAAAGTGCCTGCAGTATTATCATAATAATGGCGCATCACTACCGCTCAATACTTTCCACTATCTGGGCGATAGCCTCATCACACCATCTACACTGGATGTAGGTACAGAGTCTCATCCGGTACTCTTTGACTACAATGGAGATGGCCTGCAGGATATGGTGATAGGCCGCTACGGCCGCTATCATGACTGGCCACAGCTGGCACTATATGCCAACTCGGGTACAGTGGATAGCCCGGCCTTTGTACAGGTATCTGACGACTGGGGCGGCCTGCACGCTTATTCACTTTCCGGCGCTTATCCGGCCTTTGGCGATATGGATGGCGACGGCCATGCAGATATGCTGATAGGCACGCAGACAGGTGAGCTGGACTTTTTTCATAACGCGGGAGCGGATACGGCATCATTCCCATCTATGACTGCAGCATCCTGGTTTGGCATCCATGCAGGCACAGCATCTACGCTATGTATCTATGACCTCAATGGCGATAGCCTGTGCGATATACTGGTAGGCGGGACCAGTGGCAATATCCGGTTCTACTGGAATTTTGGTACGCGTGCTGTACCGCAGTTCTCACCTGACTCAGTGGTCAATGCACTGGGGCACATCTACATCCATAGCACACCTGTGCAGACACTGGAGTATAGCAGTCCCTATGTGCAGACAGAGCAGGGGACCACCTACCTCTACACCGGCTCGCGGGAGGGGTGGATATCAAAATACCGCGTGGATAGAGATAGCATACGGCATGGTGGTTTCGCGCTGGTGAGCAATGATGTGACAGGCATCTCTGCCGGGCAACATAGTACAGTAGCGATAGCTGATGTCAATCACGACGGGCAAAATGACTATCTGATCGGTAATATACGCGGTGGGGTCACACTTTTCTCAGATGCATACTGGGGTACCGGTACCAGCCTGCCTACGGGCCTCAGCGAAAAATCGGAAGATAGGAGAGGAGTAGTAGCCTATCCTGTGCCTGCCACAGATATACTGCATATCCGCAGCGCATCTACTGACCACTATATGCACAGTGCTCACCTCTATGACACAGAGGGGCGCCTGGTAGCTGCCGCTGATGCCGTCAGCGGAGTGGTAACGCTTTCTCTAGGGGAGGTTTCATCCGGTGTATATATCCTTATCACCACTGACGAGAAGCTCCATCTCTACAGGAGCAAAGTAACGGTACTGAAATGATCAGAGGTCAAGCAGCCTGCGGTGATAGTTGACCTGGCCCAGGTGATAGGCCAGGTGACCGTAGAGATGTATCATAAAGTGCCCCGTGGTTTCATGCTTTTCATGCTTCATGATCGGAAAAGTATCCCCCAGGGACCGGTTGTCCAGTCTGGCAAATGTAGACTGCATCATGGCGATAGTTTGGTCCAGATCTGCAATAAGAGTGCCTCTTGCTACATCTCTGGTAGAAAACTCCAGCTCCCGCTGCCGTACATAACCCGTATTGCCCAGCGTGGCGCCGAAAAAGTGATTGAGATTGCCTATGAGGTGGAGGGTCAGCGTGCCGGCAGAGTTGCTGATCTGCCCACTCGTTTTCCATATGTTGGCCTCGTTGCCGTATGCAGATAGCTCTTCCTTGAGCTTATTGAGGTCACGGACAAAGAAATCCAGAAACTGTGTGCTATAGTCTATCATGTCCTGCTATTTGGGTATGCAAGATAGATACTTTGTCTCATAACCGACAGATCAGAAAGTATACCTGATGGCTGTATTGATACCTATGTCAAATACACGGCTATGCTGCATCTGGATCGGATCAATGCTCATGCGCATGGCAGGCTCAGCAGAGATCGAAATCCGGTGTGGTAGCAAAATATCTACGCCCAGGGTATATAGCATCGATCCATAGTATCGTTTACCGTTGCCCAGCGAGTAATATTTCATCAGTTTCCCATTATCAAGCTGATCTGCCGCAGCATTTATGCTGCTAATCGCTTTACCGGGTTCAAAATTATTGACATCCGGAAAATCAGCCACATCTGCCGGTACGAACGTAGCAGGAGGTGTCTTGGGTTTGAACTGATAGGTGAAGCTTTCGTTTAACTTGATATGATTGACATATGACACACCCACACTCAGCCGCAGGTGACGAGAGGTATATGGATATGCCTTGATACCTATCGGAATAGCAAGCTCCTGTATATGCGAGGTAAAGCTCATGAGGTCACTGTACTGATTATCAGGATATGCAGGTCGGTTGATCTTGAAATTGACCTCAGAGTAAAGAATGCTGTTTGTGATGGCAAAGTACTTACCTATAGCAACCTGCTGTGAAAGGCCTGCAGACCACGTAGGGACTGAGGCAAAGGTCCGACGTGTATAAGACTCAAATACCCCCGTCTCAGCGCCAAGGCTGTAGGAGATAGATACTTTATGCTTGTGGTGCAGCGGTATAGCCTGAGTAGATGCTCCGTCAGGGTCTAGCTCCCTGTTTTTTTCATCGGTAGCAAGCAGCGTCCCGGTACCGGGTGCGAGGTCATTAGCAGCTACCTCATGCTCTGATGCTACTATGCCCGTAGGTGCGTGGTCTGCTACACTCGGTATCACGTGAGATATGTGTGTAGCGTGCCCTTGTTTCCTGTTTTGATTTTTTTGTTTAGAAAATGGTTGAAAGTCTGAAGACGAAGAAGTGGATCTCGCCTTAGCTGTTTTATCTGTTGGCACAGCCTCACCAGTATTTGTGGCGGATTCAGATTGCGTTGTGGCCTTTACATCTGCTGTGGATTGGTTTGTAGTACCGGAGATGGCGGCATCAGATGGTTCTGCTACGCTCTTGCTATTGGCTGCTACCGGGCCATGCGCGTGCACACTCTCGTACAGGCCATAGTAGACACCTGCACTCACCAGCAGCGCTACAGCTACTGCCCCTGATGCTAGCCACCACCACAGGAAGCCTCGCTTTTTCTTGCGCTCCATGAGTTGCTCCATGGCGGCCCAGGCTTGCGGGTCGTAAGCATACTCCGCAGAGAGCAGCTTTTCGCGCAGGGCCTTATCGTTGGGATTCTTTGCCATATTCATCTGTTTTGACTATTCTGTTTTGTTCGATCATTTTCCTGAGTTTCACCTTTGCTTTGGCCAGGTTAGATTTGCTAGTGCCTTCATTTATCTCGAGCAGTTTGGCTATCTCGGGATGCGTGTACCCCTCTACTACATATAGATTGAATACGGCACGATAGGCCGGTGTGAGGCTATTGACCATCGCCATGATCTCATCTACGGTCAGGTCTGAGACTATATCTGCCGTATCCTCCATATAGATGGTCTGCTCTATATCACTATGGCGGTGGCGTATCTCTGCGCGCAGGTGATCTATGGCTGTATTGACCATGATGCGGTGTATCCATGCCTCTATGCCGGCATTGTCTTGCTTCCTATAGTCTTTGACGGAGGTAAAGACTTTGAGAAAACCCTTATTGAGTATCTCTGTAGCCTGGTCGCGGTCGGCAGCGTAGCGCATACAGGTGCCCATCATACGCGGGAAGAGGCGCTCATAGAGCAGCTTCTGCGCTGTTCGCTCATCGCGCTTGCACCCTTCTATGATCTCATCCAGCATTTTGTGATAGGACACCTGCATCGCTACTAAGTTACTAAATCGGGCTCGTCTGTTATTTTGCCACGGCGATATGACTCAATGCAGTGACGTGCTGTGGATCTGAGTAGTCATATTCATAGAGGCCATCGCTGCCTATCATGAGCAGGATTTTATTCCATGCTATCACATCCTGAGACTGGATACTGGCAAAAGCGCCCAACTGATGGCTGCCGATACTATTGATATCTGCGGCATCATATACTTTCAACCCTTCGTCACCATCGCAGATGAATAAAGTAGCATCATCAATACTCAGGCCACGTGGGCTATGCATCTCATAGGTAGCTACTATCGTAGGTGCGGTCGTATTGGTCACATCTACTACCTGAAGCTGGTTGACGGAGTTATTGCAGGTGGACCCTGAGTGCAGGGTCACATAGGCATAGTGACCCTGCACGACCACAGGATCGCAAGACAGCGCATGAGAGAAGGTGGCATCATGCTGCGGGCTGAATGGGCTATTAAGATTGAAAATCTGCATACCTGTAGAGGTGCCGATATACAGATGGCTGTCATAGGCAAAAATGGTCTCGATGTTCCATCCTATCGCGGAGCTACCTGATGCGGTGGGCGCAGCGGCGTTGCTCACATTGAAGACACGAAGGGAGGATTGGTCTACGATATACAGCGCATTGCGGTCTATGGCGAAGCGGCTGGTAGAGCCGGCGATATTGGGAGAGGAGGGGACATTAGCCGTAGACGAGCTGGCCACGTTATTCATCGGCTTTGCCATATCGCCTTCCATCCACATGATAGGTCCGCCGGCATTGCAGCCCACCTTCTCCGTGACACGGGCAGAGTCGTATCCGGTCAGTACGCCGCTGCTCCCATCAGCATAGCTCACATAGAGCGGAGGCAGTGCATCATAGACGGTATTGACCACAGAAGGGCTGGCGGGGTTAGCTATATTCAAGGCTACCAGCGCAGTGTAGCAGTCAGCGTAGAGTATATTGTCTTTGACAGCCATGTCTATATTGCCGGGGATGTTTATGAAGGCGACATTCTGCGGCGCAGACGGATTTGAGTTGTCTATCACGTGGATGCCGGCCATGTATTCATTCACCAGGATATAGTGCCCGGTCAGAAAGATCTTGCCGGTCTTCTTCAGTGGCGTAGGTGCCGTAGTTTTTACGTCTTGAATAATATCTGTGATCTGGCGGTAGCGGGGGGTGTACTTCCAGTAGGTCTGGGTCTGCTCACATTGGTCCTTTTTGCAGGATGCTGCGAGTATCGTGAGCATTATCAGAGGGGCGATGAATTTTCTCATAATGGTGTGTTTGTGGTTTTAAAAGTCTTCAGGCAACCGTTGTCTGAAGAGAAACGTTATGAACCTGAGAACAGTTGCCTGAGCACAAAAAATAATTCCATGAGATCACTTATCACGATTACCTTTCTGATCATAGTAGCTACCCTAAGTGCTCAGAGTACTAGCAGTAATATCCTGTACCTGCACAATGGCAGCATACTATATGGCAAGGCAACAATGGCGGCTGATAAAGTACAGATGCGGATGAGTGACGGGAGTGTGCTGGTCTTTCTGCCCGGTGATATAGACTCTGTACGCGAGGAGCCGGAGCGGAAAGCCATACTCCGTGACTTTCACACCCGCTACTACCACCATGACCGGGGTTATCGCAATATCACAGAGCTACAGCTATCCTACGGCACCCGTCCTGCAGACTATTACTATTATGCCGGTGGTACAGATGATATAGGCCTTGGTATCCACACGGTGAATGGCTATCAGGTATGGCCGTACCTCTTCGTAGGTGCAGGGGTAGGGGTGGACAGGCTGACGAGCTACCGGCAGACATTTATTCCGGTCTATGGGAGGCTGTGTAGCGAGTTTCTGAAAAAAAGGGCGACGCCCTATGTCTATGCAGACGGAGGCTATGCCTGGATGGTAGCCGATAATGTAGCCAGTACGGATGGCTACAGCAGCTACCATCGCGAGGGAGGTGCCTATGTGACTGCCGGAGGCGGTGTCAGGATCTACACCAGGGGCCGGGCATCTGTCCTGATCAGCGCCGGGTACAGGCGCATGTACAGCCATGTGCGCTATAGCTATCAGTACGATGGATCTACTATCTACGATACGCGGAGGACGTATCAGCGCATGGTTTTGTCGGTAGGAGTTTCATTCTGAGCGGCCGATGCAAGCAGGGATTTGGCTATATTCAGCGCATCAATCTCACAGACATGCTCAGAAAGATACTTTATACAGCGGCGGTGATCCTGCTGGTCGCTGCTGTGGTTTTCTTTGGCTTCGTGCCCGGTATCATAGATAAAAAGATCAATACGACTATCCACCAGACCAACGCGGCTGACAAGGTAGCGTGGTATGACTCGATACCGTTCATAGCTGACCTGCACTGTGATGAGCTGCTGTGGCATCGCGACCTGCTGGCCCGCCACAATTATGGCCATGTGGATGTGCCCCGCATGCAGGAGGCCAATGTGGCGCTTGAGGTTTTCACCATAGTGAGCAAGACACCCCGCCATCAGAACTATGACCACAACTCAGACAAGACAGATCAGATCGCACTACTGTCATTCGCTCAGTTACGTGCCCCGTCAGACTGGTTTAGCCTAAAAGCGCGCGCACTGCATCAGTGTGAGGACCTGCACCAGTCAGCCGCCCGCAGCAAGGGGGCTTTTCGTGTCATCACTACCCGCGGAGGACTGGAGCAGTACATCAAAGATCGCAGCGCCAACCGCAGCCTCACCGCAGGCATGCTCGGACTGGAGGGTGCCCACTGCCTGGAGAATGATGTCAATAACCTGGATACCTTTTATAAAACAGGAGTGCGCTACATCGGGCTGTCGCATTTCTTTGATAACGAGTGGGCGGGTTCCGCGCATGGTATGGCCAAAGGTGGCCTGACCGCCAAAGGCAAAGAACTCCTGCACAGGATGGAGCAGCTCCATATCATGATGGACCTTGCTCACCAGTCTACAAAGACAATTGAAGATATTTTTGCTAATACCACTGGCACGCTGATGGTGTCTCACACAGGAGTACGTGGCCTCTGCGACAATGGCCGCAACCTGACCGACGCGCAGATACAGGAGATAGGCAAGCGGAATGGTATTATAGGTATAGGTATGTGGGAGACGGCTATCTGCGGTACAGATGCTGCAGCTACGGCGAATAGTATCAAGTATGTGGCCGACAGGATAGGAGTGGCGCATGTAGCGATGGGATCGGACTTTGACGGAGCTGTAGATGCTACGTATGATATCACCGGCTTCACAGAGGTGGTGAAGGAGCTTATAAATCTTGGCTATTCGCGCTCAGATATCGAGAAGATAATGGGAGGCAATGTGCGTGACTTCTGGCTGCGAAACCTGCCCGAAAATTAAACTTACTTCTTTTTGCGCGCGTCTATCTGAAAGAGGGCAAAGACTACCAGCGTATGATTTGACTCGGCCTGCGTGCCATTGTTTCGCAGGATGAGCTGATGCATGTATCCGGCTGAGAGTACGGCCCATCTGTTGAAGCGATACCCCAGGCCTATCTGCGCACGGTTTTCCTCCGGGTAGTGATAGGTCACCTCGGGTCCTACTGCTGCGTACATTTCATCCCACATATTCAGAGATAGTGTCTTAGCCTGCTGCAGTGTATGATGATTGAGGGCGATATTGACTTGTAGCCTGGTGCGTATGCGTGCTTTGAAGGCGTAGCCGTTATCCAGGATATTGCCGCTTGCTTCTTTTATCTGTCGCTGCCGCCAGTTTTCCTCTGATCTGATGCGTGCATTAAATCCTACCCGCCCCCAGTTATTGCGATAGAGGATCTGCTGCCAGATACGGTGTTCATATTGCCTGCCGAGTGCCGGGAATTTGCCGTAAGGATAATTGAGGAAGAAGCCATAAGCCACAGGCGTCACCACAAATCGGTCGCCCAGATAAATGTCTCCGCCCAGGTGGAACTCATGCTGCTGGCTGCGCTGAAACTCATTGAAGCGAAGAATAGCCTCGGTCTGCAGGCCAAAGTATCTGGTGAGGCGCACCTGGCCAGATACCCATAGCCACATACTCGACTGCTGCGCGGTGGTGCGTGGAGTCTGCGCCGGCAGGCTTATAATAGTAAAGCTCAGGAGCAAGCACAAAAACGTTAAGCGAGCGTTAATAAACACGCCTCAAAAGAAGGGAAAACGGATGGAATAAGGTTACTAAAAAGTTAACATCAGACAGGTTATTCGTCCGCTCCGAAGAGTCCATACCCCAGCCAGATGCGAAAAGCAAAGGCGATGGCTGCCAGCAATGTGATGGCTATCAGTGCGAGGAATGCAGTAAGGCTGACATAATAGCCCAGCACCGTAATGGCAGCCATGATGGCCGAGGAAATAAGTACCAGCCACAGTATCATACGCACGGCGCGGGTCTCAGCCTCGTCCTGCTTCATACCCGCGCTGATAAAGACAGTAGCAAACAGAATGATAGCAATGGAGAAGCCCATCAGCGCCCGGGCTACAGAGTGTGTCGCTCCTACGGTATCTGCGAGCATGGAGCGGAGGGAGGAGCCTATCACTGCAAAGGCAAACAGCAATGGGAAATATCCCCTTGACAGATAAATATAACTGGCGAAGCCGGGCCGGGCATGGCTCTCTCCCAGCAGGTCATAGTACACCCACCACAGCAGAAATACAATGAGCAGAGATAGCACGAAGCATATCCATGTGGTCGCGCTCGCGCCCCGGCAGTCGCCTACACCATGGATGATACCGAGCAGACTCTCGCCGATCACTATCATGGTGAAGAGGCCAAAGCGCTCGATCATAGAGTCGGACAGGTCAAATGACTGCCGCCGCTGAGAGAGTGTGCTCTGTATAGACCGGCGTGAAAGTACCGGAGCGCTGTGGTCGAGTATCAGTACCGCTACCCATAAGATACGCGTGAGGTAGGGTGGTGTAAATATGGATACAACAATGAGGATGAAACCTACGCTGTAGTTGAAGACATACCATCTGTTTAATGCGATGTGCTGAGGGTCGTACCAGCCGGTGCTCCACCAGAGATAGGTGATGATGGCCTGCAGGATACCAAATGATACTGCAAAGCCCGTGTAGTGCCCCTCAAACACCTCCGGCAGGGTCACTGCTACGGCAGCCATAGACATCATCTGCCAGAGCGTAGTGAGGCGCGACCGCACACCCGGTGTGCCATGTAGGTCATGATAGAAGCTGCCATTCAGCCAGGCCCAGTAGAGGAAGGCAAACAGGAAAGCTACATAAGCCAATGCCTGCATACCGGTATGGTGCGCGAGATAATCTGTGAGCTGGGCCACAGCGCCGGCATATACCAGATCATAAAAGAGCTCCAGCCAGCTGATCTTGCGCTGTGCGGTGACCCCTGAGAAGCGCTTGGGGATGCCCCACCACACAGGGGCGGTATGCGGGTCGCGCATAGGGTGCGGTTTTGTGGTCTTGCTCATGGCATCAATATACAAAAGTATGGACAGTAGAAAGTAACCAGAGGTGGTATCGGCATAATTTTTGGGCTGAGAATGCAGGCCTTCCGGTCTGGGATGATCCAGTAAAAGGATCCGGGTTTGGTCCCGATCCCAAACTAAGCAGCGGATACTACCGGTGCTAATGACCGGAAGATCAAGCCCTCTCCTTCAAAGGAGCGGGTTTTTTTGTGCCGTATTGTCTCCTTTGACAATAGATGAATAGCCTTTGCTTCCTACCTGCAAAATGCGTACTTTTGCGGCCTCTTAAGAAGGATTTCCACAATGATCACAGTCAATAATCTCTCGCTGCGCTACGGCAAGCGTACCCTGTTTGATGATGTTAACCTCAAGTTTACCAGTGGCAACTGCTATGGTATCATCGGTGCCAATGGTGCCGGCAAGTCTACATTCCTCAAGATACTGCAAGGCGATGTAGACCCTACCACGGGTACGGTCTCTTTCTCCAAAGGTATGCGGGTGGCAGTGCTGAAGCAGAACCACTTTGAGTATGATGAGATACCAGTCATGACCACCGTGCTGATGGGGCACAAGACTCTGTGGGGCATCATGCAGGAGAAAGATGCGCTGTATGCCAAGGAAGACTTCAATGAGGAGGATGGCATCCGTGCGGGTGAGCTGGAGAATACCTTTGGTGAGCTGGATGGATGGAATGCGGAGTCTAAAGCTGCTGAGCTGCTCAGTCACCTGGGTATCAAGGAGGAGTTTCACTACAAGCTGGTAAAGGAACTGGATGGCAATCAGAAGGTGCGCGTACTCCTGGCGCAGGCTCTCTTTGGCAATCCGGATATCCTCTTCCTCGATGAGCCTACGAATGACCTGGATGTGCATACGATCTCGTGGCTGGAGGACTTCCTCGCGGGTTATGAGGGTATCATCCTGGTAGTGAGCCACGACCGTCACTTCCTCGATGCGGTGTGTACGCATACAGTCGATATCGACTTTAGCAAGATGACCATCTACTCCGGCAACTATAGCTTCTGGTACCAGTCCTCACAGCTCGTGGCGCGCCAGCGTGCTGATGCGAATAAGAAGGCTGAAGACCGTATCAAGGAGCTGCAGGACTTCATCCGCCGTTTCTCTGCCAATGCCTCTAAGAGCCGCCAGGCTACCAGCCGTAAGAAAGCGCTGGAGAAGATCAACCTCGAGGAGATCAAACCATCCAGCCGCAAGTATCCCGGTATCATCTTCAATAACATGCTGCGCGAGCCGGGCAATGAGATACTGGAGGTGCGCAACCTGAGCAAGGTGGTGAACGGCGAGACACTCTTTAAGAATGTGACCTTCACCATGAAGCGTGGCGATAAGATCGCGCTGGTGGGTGACAATAGCCTCGCGGTGACTGCGCTGCTCAATATCCTGAATGGTACTGATAAGGACTATACCGGTACCTTCACATGGGGTGTGACGATCAATATCGCGAGCATACCGAATGACAATAGCTCCTTCTTTGAAGGGCTGGACCTGAACCTGATAGACTGGCTGCGCCAGTACTCTCCGGAGGAGAAGGACGAGACCTTTATCCGTGGCTTCCTGGGCAAGATGCTCTTCAGTGGAGAAGAGGTGCTGAAGAAGTGCAACGTGCTATCAGGTGGAGAGAAGATGAGGTGCATGTTCAGCAGGATGATGCTGATGAGGGCTAACCTACTGATACTGGACGAGCCGACCAATCACCTGGACCTGGAGTCTATCACAGCGCTGAATAATGGCCTCAATGACTTTAAGGGACATGTGATCATCGCCTCTCGTGACCATGAGCTGGTAGAGACCATCGCAAACCGCGTGATAGAGATCACACCTAACGGCATCATCGACAAGGACATGACCTTTGACGAGTATATCAATAGCGACCGCGTGGCTGAGCAGAAGGCTGAGCTGGTGGGCTAGGAGGTGTTGGGTGCTAGTTGGCAGTTGGCTGGAGCGGCTACCGGATGTAAGAAAGATAACTGGCAAAGCCATTCCGATAAGGGAGTGGCTTTGCTGTTTTATATAAGTGCCCAAAGGCAAGTTTTCCGACTATGAAAGTATTGGTATCATTGGGTTTAAGGGCGGTGAAGATAGCTTGAGTGAGGGGCTGTTTTATTGAGGATGAGCTACGATGGCGATGACTATCAAGGCAATATACAACGGTGGTCATAGCACCCTTATATATCCACTTGAATCTCATAGTGTATTTTGGCTAAAGCCGGTTTATGAAACCTAATCATCCCCAGACTAAAGTCCGGGGCTACCGGAATGTTGGAAATGCAAAAGCTCAGGCGGATGCCTGAGCTTTTGGGTAGTGATATGATCGAGATCCCTTTTACTTGACCTTGCTAGCTGCCTTAGCAGGGTCGAGCAGATCATAGAACTGATTGAGCCTAGGGAGGAAAATGATACGCGTACGGCGGTTGGTAGCCATGTCTTCAGGATTGTCATTTGGCACGAGTGTATTGTACTCGCCCCGGCCTGCTGCTATCAGCTTATTAGGGTCGAGGTGGTAGTCATTTTGCAGCGCGCGTACTACGCTGGTGGCACGCTTCACGCTGAGGTCCCAGTTGTCATCTATACAGTTTGTCTTGATCTTGTTATTATCTGTGTAGCCCTCTACCATCACGTCTACCTCGGGACGAGACGCTGCGATAGATGCTATCTTGCTGAGTACAGCCCCAGCCTTGTCTGTGATGGTGTAGCTGCCAGATTTGTAGAGCATCTTGTCAGATAGATTGACATAGACCACTGTCTTGTCTACCTTGATGTCTACGTCTTTGTCATCGAGGCCTTCTTTCAGTACACCTTTTAGATTGACAGCGAGCGCCAGGTTGATAGAGTCTGCTTTATCCTTCGCAGCCAGCAGCATCTGGATGTACTTGTCCTTATCCTGTAGCTGTGCGAGAGTCTTGCCTATATTTTCATTGGCTCCCTTGGAGAGTACGGTCAGGTCACCCACAGCTGTCAACTGCTTGTCGCGCTGCTGCTGGCAGTCTTTGAGCTGTGCCTCGAGCTGCTGGTACTGATCGTTTTTGCCACCGAGGCTGGTGCGGGACATGGCCAGGTCGTTTTCACAACTGCTGAGGCGGCTGGTGAGCTTGTCTTTGATCTCGTTACAACTGAGCAGGTCGCTCTTGGCCTTGGAGAGTTCGCTCTCGAGGGCCTGGTATTTTTTCTTTGTGACGCAGGAGCTCAACGTGAGGAGCGTGAGGACCGCTGCGAAAGTGATGATGGATCTCATATCGATTTGGTTTAAGTTTATAAATCACCTATGAGGTCATAAAATCTGCGCCAAAGTGTGGGATTCCCCAAAATGAGGATGTGTTTGATTTACAGATTTACTGAATTGCGGATGTACGGATTTGGTAGCAAGGAGCTTGAGCTTATGAGATGAAGTCAGAGGCTTTCGTCAATTCAAAGTTTTTCGGATTTGTGAGGTTAGAAGGTGTTGGTGGAGTTTAAATCCACGGATAGTTAGTCAAGGATTCTAAATCCCGAGCTTCGGGGCCACCCTCATCTACGAGCAGCTTTTTTGTATTTTATCAATGGGTACAGGAACTTGAACTAGCAGGGTATCCGCTGAAACTCAAGGTAAGTTTGTCAACCATCTCTGTTATCCACATACCTTTTTATAGGTATTGTCTTAATGATATATAGAAATATTTTTGTTGAAATAAACTACCTGACCATGTCTGAGGAAATAAAGGGACCAGATCAATTGACGATCAACTATCTGACTATAGTCAAGGAAACGAAACAGCCGGAGCAAAAAAAAGCAGAGCAACCTGAGCAATCAGAGAGTGAAAAGGCTTATATAGCCCAGCTCTATAAAGATTACGACTACGGGAGCACAGAGTTTGACAAAAGCCTTACTTATATTTCATCGGGTGTGCTGGGTGTCAGCTATGCATTTATAGATAAAGTGGTCCCATTAAAAAGCTGCCATTTCAAAGGGCTACTTATACAGGGGTGGATCCTATTGTCGATAGCGATATTCTTGTCCTTGTTAGGACATTATGCCAGCGTGTGGGTGCAAAAGCTGCTTATCAGGTACGCGCTGGATATAGAAAACAAGAGGAAAATTTACATTAAAGGAGAAATAATCACTCAAGCTATCAATATAGGTGTAATGACTTTGATCCTGATTGGCTCAATTAATATTTTAAATTTCATTAAAATAAATCTTTAAAATCTATGGCAATCAAAAAAGCTGTCAAAAGAGCTGCGCCTAAGAAAGCAGCAGCTAAAAAGCCTGCCCCCAAAAAGGTAGCATCAAAAAAAACTGCTCCTAAAAAGGCAGTGACAAAAAAAGCATCGCCTAAAAAAGCAGCTAAGAAGACTGCCCCCAAAAAGGCAAGTTCCTATATTGGCCGTAGAGGTGCTTTAAATGCTAAGGGGCCAACGCCTGAGGTCAGTCCACGCCCTGCCAAACCTAATAAGTAATAACACCCTAGGTACTGTTACTTTATCTTACTCCGCAACCTAGCGGTATAAGTATCGGAGCGATTACCTATCACTAGGCTGCACGACAGGCGCCGGTGTTTCCTCTGGTTTGGCGGCAGCGGGGGCGGGTGGCGGTGGTGTTTTCTTGCGCCGCTTGAAGAGATCCAGCCAGTTGTCAAAGTCTTTGCGATAAGAGAGGCCTATGCCGGTCTTATTGCGGTTGCGCTGGTTAAAGTTGTCGTAGTCATTTTTGTTGTAGGTCTTGGCGCGCCAGGAGCCGTTTTTATCCAGCACATATTCTATCTGGAAGTCCCCCGTCACATAAGCGTTGGGATTGCTGGTATTGGTGACGGTGTTGCTGCCCACACCCTTGTTATCTCCAAAGTCAAAGTTGCCGCCCACGTTTATAGAGAGGCGGTTATTAAAGAAGCGCTTGGTCAACGCGAGCTGGAGTTCGCGGCGCGTATTAAGGTTATCTGCAGAGGTGGCGCCGGTGCCATACCAGTCGTCGTACTGTTTGAAGTTGAAATTGAAATCCAGGTCATGCACGTTCAGGTTGTCAAAGAAACTGCCCAGATAGAGCGATAGCTGTGAGGAGAGGAACTCGCTCACTGTATTGGCTACTGATCCGCTGATGGAGCGGGTACTCGTCGCGTCACCCGCTGCGAGCGAGTTGGTCGGCAGAAATTTGCCCATGACCAGCAGGCCAAAGACCTGTTTATTCATCTCGGCATCTGAGGTGCGTATGAGCTGTATCTTATTGTCTATATAGGTACGTATCACAGGGTCAGGATTCTGCGGAGCGATGTCAAAGGATATCTCAGGGGCAGACAGTATCCCTTTCAGATTCAGCAGCAGGTTTACCACGATGCGGTTTTTGGAGCGGGATATGGCTTCTTCATTGTAGGTGGTGCTGACGGCATTGGCGCTGTAGATGCCCAGCAGGTCTGATATCAGGTCATAGGTAGAGGTGCGTACCTTGTAGATCGCATCAGCATTGAGCTGCGCATTGTACACGTCGCCATTGAATGTGATAGTACCACCGGGATCGAGTGTAAAGCGCTTATTGATCACATTCTGCAGCGTAAATAGATAACTACCACGAGCAATAGTATAGGAGCCACGGATGCTAAAGTCGCCACCGCGCAGGATCTCTATACGCATATTGCCGCTGCCCGTGCTGGACAGGATATCTCCGGCTACAGGATCCAGTATGACATCTACCTGCGCGTCGGGAGTCACGTCTACGCTGACTGTGAAGTTGACCCCTGTAGGTGCACGGCTGCGGCGAGCGTGCACCATGGTATCCTCCTGGCCCGGTGTGATGAAGCGGTAGAAATTGTAGCG
Organism: uncultured Chitinophagaceae bacterium; assembly: GCA_964537475.1. Classification (GTDB taxonomy): domain Bacteria; phylum Bacteroidota; class Bacteroidia; order Chitinophagales; family LD1; genus UBA1941. The sequence goes on from CAZIBY010000009.1 coordinate 97,483, forward strand.
GTTCGTTTCGTACGAGTTATTGATCGGGATGTGGATGTAGGTGCCCTTCTGAGTGGTGCAGCCGTAGGCACTGATATTGACGTAAGGTATCGTGCCGGTGAAGTCTACATTGCCTGCTGCCATGATCTGCCCGTAGAATATAGGTTGATCCTTGACCGTGGTATTGAGAAACTCGGCCCGCTGCGTGGTGACATGGAGGTCTAGTGTGAATTTGCGGAAGTGGTCATGATAGATGCGACCCGTACCCAGGGCAGTATTATTGAACCGGTCTATGACGGTGATGGTGCCGACGTCAAAATAGCCATCTCCCAGCTCTATGTCCTCATCTTTCAGCGTGTAGGCAGTATTGAGATAGGAGACCTTTACTTTGGCTTCATTGATATGCAGGGATCCCTGCGCTACGAGTGCTTTGACAGGGCCTTTGAGGTCTATATGTGCGCGTGCAGTGCCGCTCACCTCCTTCACGTATTTGACAAAGAGGGGATGATTCAGGAAATTCAGATTGAGAGAGCGGATATCAATGCCCATATTCAAATCCTGGCGCTGTATATCGTAGAATCCATTGATGGCTATATCATTTTTATCACCTTCTATGCCTCCGGTCACATTCACCCGTTGATTGATATTGTCCAGTGCACTATTGATGCGCAGCGTGCCTATATTGATATCCTTCATGGTCAGGTCGCGCGCCTCCACGTTGGCTACGATAGCAGGCTTGTAGAAAATGTCTTCTACCTTCACGGTCCCGTTTACAGTAGCAGTGATGTCTTTTACCTTCCTGCTGAAAATATTGAGGAAGTCTGCCAAGGCTGCGTCTTTCAATGTAAGGTTGATACTCGTGGAGCTATCGCCCTTGAGGTAGGAGTCGAGCCTGACGGATTGCTGCCCATTCACAAAGACGAGTCCCGATGGGCTGGTCACGATCTTTTTGCCGTGGATGGTCAGGAGATTGTCAGGCATGAAGCTCCATTGATTGCCGCCGAGTAGTACTTCTGATGGAGTCATACGTATCTCTACGCCACCAGCCACGGGCCTGATATAGGAGGTGATGTCAGCTTTATTGAATCCGTGTGCATCTGATGCCATCAGGTCAAAACGGAACTCTTCTTTTTCCTTATTGAGTTTGGCTATCAGCGTATCTACCATGAGGCTATCTCCTATGTAGAAATTATCTGCGGTGGTGCGCATATCTACCTTGCCTTCATGAGAGTTCAGGTCAAAGTCAAAGCGCTTCAGCGTATACTTGTCATAAACGATCTCCGGAACTGAGACATTGAGATTGAGTATCTCCTTAGCGGTGTTAAACTCTCCTGAGATCACAGAGTTTCTGATCATGCGAAACTTAGGATCTATGACCCTGGTGATAGCGGAGGAGTCATAAAACCTGAAATTGAAAGTGAACTGCTGCGGATAGACGTAGGCCGTATCACGGTAGTCCTTTGTAAAAGTATAATTGAGGTAGCGCGTCACAGCACGGGTCATACCTGAGAATGTAAAGCGACCGTCCATCTCGCCCTCTGCTTTGTCTGACATGAGCGTGATCTTCTTAGACTGATCGGGATTGACGGTAGAGGTGAGTGTCAGATTGTGAACGATCACAGAGTCTGAGCGATGCTGCACAAACAAGTCCTGGCCTATGATCAGGCCGATCATATCATCCGGTTTCTTGCCTATAAAGTTTGCGGTGAGTGTGCCGCGGATATTGAGCGTGTCTTTGGTGATATTAAGATCGCGCAGGGAAACGTTTCTGATATCTGCGGTAAAGTTGTAGCGTGGTAGTTTTTCAGTCAGATCTACCAGCCCGCGGAAGTCCATGTCGAGATTCTTGTCATGAGAGATCAACTCACCATTGAAAAACTTTCCTTTGATCACACCGTTTACCTTTAGGTCCTGGTATTCGTAGCCCTTCACGGTCAGGCTGCTGACGGCACCATCCAGTTTGGCGTTGACCGTTTCCAGTTTGATGCCATTGCCTACGATGTGCGTCTTGAGGCTGATCTTGCCCAATAACTGTTGCTGGCCAAACCATTTGCCCAGGTCAAAATTTGTCAATGCGAGATCACCCGAATAGGAACCTGTTTTTAGTTTAGGATTGTACTTGAAGTTGATATCCGAAGACGCAGAGCCGAGATCGGTATAGAGCCTGCCCTGCGTGACAAAGTCTGTGAGGAAGCCGTCGAAGTTTCCGGTGAAGCTGATATTGCCGAGTGTATTGAAATTGGCAGGGAAGGGTGCGGTGGGATAGATGCGGCGGATGTCATCAGCCGAGGTGGTAAACTGGCTGATACGAAGGTTTAGGAATGTCTCATTGATATCAGGCAGACCGCTGGTGTAGAAGTCCCCTTTGAGTATCGTGTTGCGGCCTATGCTGAGCGCTATACCTTTGCCCTGCAGGTCATTGATGCGCCCTTTCACATGGCCTGTGATAAATATCTTATTGTGCGCTAAAGCATCGAGCCGGCCCTTGGCAAAGTAGTTTAAGTCCTTGAGCGAGATGTAGGCCTTGTCGAGATCAGCTTTCAGCGTGACCTTTCCGATGAAATCATTAAAGTCTTCGTATTCACTGAATGTAACGCCCAGATAGTTATTGATACTGCTGTTCGGCGTTTCCAGTTTGAGCTTGCTTAGACTTACTTCTTTATCGGTAGCCTTGACCATTGCTGTCAGGCCTTTGATGCTGAAGCCACTCTTTTCTGCGGCGGTCAGTGTGCGTACGTCGATCCCTATAGAGTCACGCAGGATACCTGCCTGGCCCGTTTTAAAATTGATCCCGGTAAATAGGATGTGAGAGAAATCTATACCCTTGGGGCTTGAGGCCAGGTTGAGATTGTCATAGGAGAAGGTGGAATGTGTGATAGCGGCCTCCTGCCATGTGAGCTGCCAGCCAGGTGGCATGAAGTGGATAGCCTCGATGGGCTTGGGCGCACTCGTATCCCTGATACCACCTATGATGGCGGCCCGGACGCTGTCTATACGTATGGACTGAAGGGCTATGAGTTTATTCTTGATCGAGATCTCGTTTACATCTACATCACAGGAAGGGATGAGCACTTTGGTCAGAGATTTTTTCTTCTGATCCTCATAGCTAAAGTCAGTGTGATAGATGCCGATCGTCTTGAGCTGGATCAATACATCGAGAGACTTTGCTATCGTATCCTTCTGTGGCGTCACTATAGGAGTAGAGGGTTTATCCGAGGCGAAGAGCGTGGTCAGGTTGAGCTTGCCGGCGGTATCACTTTGTAGCTTGACGCGGGCATGATCCAGTGTGATGCCTTTGATCTTTACTTCTTTTTTGAAAAGGCTCCAGTAGGAGATGTTGGCATTGAGGGTGCCCGCGTAGATCAGTGTATCACCTTTTTTGTCAGCCAGGTAGAAGCCCTGCAGGTCTACATTGCGGAGCAGTGACCATTGGAAGCGGTCTATGGATACTTTGGTGCCCAGGCGTTTGGATACGTAGTTGACGACTATGTGGGCGACATAGTTCTGTACGGCAGGGATACGCAGCGAAAGGGTGACACCCCCGCATAGCAATAGTACCAGCAGTATGATGATACCGAGTATCCTGAGCCCTTTCTTCATCTTATGTGCACCAACGCCTAGCCACGCCCTAAAGTATGGGTATGCCTGCGTTTTAAAAATCTTTAGTTCCTTATTCTTTCCTTTCTTTGCAGCGCGATGCCTACTATACTAGCCATAGAATCAAGCTGTGACGATACATCTGCTGCGGTCTGTAAAGATGGCAAAATTCTTGCCAACGTTATCGCCTCTCAGGCGGTACATGAGGCCTGGGGCGGCGTGGTGCCAGAGCTGGCCTCCCGCGCGCATATGAAAAATATCATCGTGACGGTGGATACGGCCATGCAAAAGGCAGGTGTAAAGCAGGCTGACCTTGATGCGATAGCTTTTACCCGCGGTCCGGGCCTGATAGGGTCACTGCTCGTGGGAGTGTCCTTTGCCAAGGGGCTCGCGATGGCGCTGAACCTGCCACTGATAGAGGTAAACCACATGCAGGCGCATGTCATGGCAAATTTCATAGACGAGACGCCCGCCTATCCTCATATCTGTATGACGGTATCAGGTGGCCATACCCAGATCATACTGGTAAAGGGGCCGCTGGAAATGGAGGTAATAGGTGAAACAATAGACGATGCTGCCGGTGAAGCCTTTGATAAATCTGCCAAGATACTCGGGCTGCCCTATCCAGGCGGGCCACTGATAGATAAAAAATCTAAAAAAGGTGATGCAGAACGCTTCAAATTTGCGAAGCCCCAGATACCGCAGTACGATTTCAGCTTTAGCGGTTTGAAAACATCTATCCTGTACTTTGTGCAGGCCGAGACCAGGAAGGATCCGGATTTTGTGGCGAAGAATATGAATGACCTATGTGCATCCATACAAAAGACCATCGTGGATATCCTGCTCAAGAAGCTGGAGGCTGCGGTCATAGCGCATGGTGTGAAAGAAATAGCCTTGGCCGGTGGCGTATCTGCCAATTCTGAGCTGCGCGAGCGTTTTGCAGCCCTGGCATCAAAGCATGGGTGGAAAGCCTACATCCCGAAATTTGAGTATTGTACGGATAATGCCGGCATGATAGCCAAGGTGGCGGAGTACAAGTATGAGAGGAAGGAATTTAGCGGACTGGATGTGGAGCCACTGGCCCGGTATGCGCTCTAGTTTTTTACTACACCTAGGGCACAGAGTCTTCACAGAGTTTTTAAACAAAATTATTAGTTGTATGATAGGGTATCGCCGTATCCCCCTGCGCTACCTCCGTGTCCTCTGTGTAGTAAACCCTCCGATAAAACGCTATTTTAGCCCGCATGAATGAAGCGGGTGTTTCCCTGATCAAAAAGTATTTTCCCGATATCACTGCAGAGCAGGAGGCGGCTTTTGCCATGCTGGGACCCGTGTATGTAGAATGGAATGAGAAGATCAATGTGATCTCGCGCAAGGATATAGAGAACCTGTATGAGCGGCATATCCTGCACTCGCTGGCTATCGCAAAGTTTACCGGCTTTAAGGGCGGGACAAAGATCATGGATCTGGGTACTGGTGGGGGATTTCCGGGAGTGCCGCTGGCCATTATGTTCCCTGATTGCCGTTTTCATCTCGTGGACTCGATAGGCAAAAAGCTCAAAGTGATAGAAGCAGCCAAAGAGGCGACAGGATTGAAAAACCTGTTTACCTTCCACTCCCGCGCCGAGGATATGCCATATGATTATGACTTTGTAGTATCGCGTGCTGTAGCGCCTATGCGGGAGCTGATGCAATGGTCTACAAAGAAGTTTCTGCCTAAGCACCAGAACGAAAAACGGAATGGCATCATCTGCCTGAAAGGAGGTGACCTGACGGAGGAGCTGGCAGGGCTGAAAATGGTGCAGCTCACACCCCTGTCGGAATGGTACGAAGAGGATTTTTTTAAAGATAAATCGCTGGTGTACGCACCTAAGTAATGATACTCGACGCTCAAGATATAACGAAAAGCTACGGCCCGCTACGGGTACTCAATGGCGTATCGCTACAGGTGCAGAAAGGAGAGGTGATCTCTATAGTCGGCGCCTCGGGTGCGGGCAAAAGTACCCTGCTACACATCATCGGCACACTAGATAGGCCGGATGGCGGCACCGTGACCATAGCCGGTGAAAGTATATCAGGAAAAAAGGATAAGGCGCTGGCATCGTTTCGCAATAGTAAGCTGGGCTTTATCTTTCAGTTTCACCACCTGCTGCCGGAGTTTACGGCGCTGGAGAATGTTTGCATACCGGCCTTTATAGCCGGTACAAAGAGCGCGGCTGCCGAGAAACGCGCTAAAGAACTACTGGATATGCTGAAGCTAGGTCACCGTATAGGCCATAAGCCCAATGAGCTCTCAGGGGGTGAGCAGCAGCGCGTAGCTGTGGCGCGTGCGCTGATGAATAACCCCGCCATAGTGATGGCAGACGAGCCATCAGGCAATCTGGACTCAGATAATGCCCGTGACCTGCACAGGCTTTTCTTTGATCTCAGGGACCAACTCGGGCAGACCTTTATCATCGTGACGCATAATGAGGACTTGGCCCAGATGGCTGACCGCAAGATCGTGATGAAGGATGGCCGTATAGCTGACGGGCTGTAAACTTGCCCGTCGGCGCAAAACTCACTACACTTGTCCGAATAATGAATGCTCCCCGCGACATACTATGGCAATACTGGGGCTATAATGCTTTCCGGCCACTGCAGGAGGAGATCGTGCAGTCGGTGCTGGAGGGACATGATACGCTGGCGCTGCTACCCACCGGCGGGGGAAAATCACTTTGTTTTCAGGTGCCGGCATTATGCATGGATGGCTTATGCATCGTTGTATCGCCTCTCATAGCACTGATGCGCGACCAGGTACAAAACCTGCAGGCAAAGGGAGTCAAAGCAATAGCGATCCATACCGGCCTGCCGCATGGAGAGATAGACCGCCTGCTGAATGCCGCCATGTTTGGTGACGTTAAGTTTCTCTATATCTCGCCTGAACGGATCACTACGGATGAGTTTCAGGCGCGTGTTGCTAATATGAACGTGAAGCTCATAGCCGTAGATGAGGCGCACTGTATATCTCAGTGGGGGTATGATTTCAGGCCATCTTATCTGCGTATCTCAGAGCTGAGAGCATTGCTGCCCGGAGTGCCATTGATCGCGCTCACTGCTACGGCCACCAGGCCAGTGGTAGATGATATACAAGAGCGGCTACAGTTTCATGACGGGCAGGTGTTTCAGAAGAGCTTCACACGGAGCAATCTGAGCTACGTAGTGCGGCAGGCAGATGACAAGTATCTGCAACTGCTGGATATACTCAAGAAAGTACACGGATCGGCCATCGTATATGTGAGAAACCGGCGCAAGACCAAGGAGATAGCTGACTACCTGAGACGGCAGGGCATTAAAGCGGATTTCTATCACGCCGGTCTGGAGAACGATGAGAGGCATAAACGCCAGGCAGAGTGGGTGGCGGGTAAGACCCGCGTGATAGTCAGTACCAATGCCTTTGGCATGGGGATAGACAAACCGGATGTGCGCGTGGTGGTACACATAGAGCCTGCGGACTCGATCGAGGCTTACTTTCAGGAGGCAGGCCGGGCGGGTCGCGATGAGCAGCGCGCCTATGCCATACAGCTCATGACGGCCAATGATGAAGCGGACCTGCTCGAAAGCAAAGCAAAGGATATACCGACCTATCAGGAGGTGCGTGTGATATATGACCAGATAGGAGGGGAGCTGAATATAGCCTATGACTCAGGCGTACACCAGCCACACGATTTTGACCTGTCCGCCTTTGCTAAGAAATATCAATATGGACCTGTCAAGGTAATGAGTGCGCTCAAGCTCATGGAGACACAAAACCTGCTGGAAGTGAGTGATGGGTTCCAGTCACAGCCCAAGGTAAAGATAGTGGTGGGCAAGGATGTGCTTTATAAGTTTCAGGTGGAGCACCGGAAGTATGAGCCGCTGATCAAGATGATACTGCGCACCTGTGCGGGTGTTTTTGAGGACTATGTAGGATTCAATGAGGTGGCGATAGCCGCTAAGGTGCATATGTCATATGAAGCACTGGCCACGGCTATGTTACAGCTCGACAGGCTGGATATACTCTCATACATCCCCCGCAGGGACAAGCCTCAGCTGGTACTGCGGCAGCCGCGGATGCGCCCGGACCATCTCACCATGGACAGAAGCTTCGTGGAGGCACGTATCGCGGGAGCACGGGAGCGCCTGGAGGCGGTCTACCAGTATGTGACCAATAAAAGTGTCTGCCGTAGCCGTTGGCTGGTGGCTTACTTTGGCGAGGCTGATGCGCCGGACTGCGGCATCTGCGATGTGTGTATAGGGCGCAAGAAGGAAGCACTGAGCGCCGGAGAGTTTGAGGCGATCGCTGCCTCCATCATGAGTGCAGTGACTGAACCTCTACCCCTCAGCGCACTGGCTGACAAACTTTCTCTTAACCCCGAAAAGGTAAGTGAAGTAGTCCGCTGGCTGGCAGATCAGGGGCGGGTGGCGCGTACAGAGGATGGGCGCGTCTTTAGGCGGTAGTCCACTCACTGCACAGGCTTAGAGTTTTTCTCAGAGGTATTTTAGCGGAAACATCTATAGTACTTTGCTATGCTGATAAAATTCTATTCCTCTGCGTATCCTATGCGCCCTCTGTGTAGTAAACCTCTGACTTTCTTTGAAAAAAACTAGCTTCGCCGCTATGCCCGCCCGTAGTATTATATTGACCGTGACCAATGACCTGACCTACGATCAGCGCATGCAGCGTATCTGTACCTCGCTGGGGCGTGCAGGGTATAATGTGACGCTGGTGGGGAGAGAGAGGGCACAATCTCTGCCCTTAGACAAATTTTCTTTTCAGCAGGTGCGATTGAGTTGTTGGTTTGACAGGGGCAAACTTTTTTACCTGGAGTATAACCTCCGCTTATTTTGTTACCTGCTCTTTCATAGACATGATATAGTCTGTGCTATAGACCTGGATACGATAGTAGCATGCTACTATGCAGCAGTACTGCGCGGTATGAGAAAAGTATACGATGCGCATGAGTACTTCCCTGAGGTGCCTGAGGTGGTGCGCAGGCCGCGCATACGCGCAGTATGGCAGTGGGTCGAGCGTACTTACGTGCCTAAGATGGATCTCGTGTATTCCACGACGCAGAGCATTTCAGAGGTTTTTGCGAAGACATATAAAAGGGATGTAGCTACGATCCGCAACCTGCCTCTGGCGCAGCAAGAAAAAGTAAAAAGTGCGGGTACATCTGGCTATCTGCTTTATCAAGGCGCGCTGAATGAGGGTCGTGGCCTGGAGCATCTGATAGAGGCAGTAGCTGATATGGATACAGAGCTATGGCTGGTAGGAGATGGGGATATCACTGAGGCGCTCAAAGCACAAGTGCGCAGGTCGGGATCAGAACATAAGGTCAGGTTTACAGGCTATGTCAAACCTGCCGATCTGAAGCAGATTACGGCTGGTGCTTTTATAGGTATCAACCTTTTGGAGATGAAAGGGCTGAGTTATTATTATTCATTGGCCAATAAATTTCTCGACTATATCCAGGCAGGTGTGCCGCAGGTCTGCATAGCCTTCCCGGAGTATAAGCGCATTAATGATCAATATCATGTAGCGGTTTTGGTAGATGATCTGGACACCGATACGATAAAAAGTGCGTTGAAACGTTTAATGGAAGACAAAGATTTCTACGTCAAAGTGAAGGAGAATTGTTTGGTTTGCAGGCGGGAACTCACATGGGAAAACGAGGAGAGAAAATTGATCGCGCTTTATGACCGGCTCTACTGACAGGCATCTGCATATAGTATCTTTTAATGTGCCCTACCCGCCCGACTATGGTGGCGTGATAGATGTCTACTACAAGATCAAAGCCCTGCACGACCTGGGCGTCAAAGTACACCTGCACTGCTTTCACTATGGCAGGGAGGAGTCCAAGGAGCTGGAGGAGATCTGTGCGAGTGTGCACTACTATGAGCGCAAGAAGTTTTACCAGGCTATCTACTCATCGGTTCCCTATATCGTAGGCTCGAGAAAATCAGATGAACTGCTGAGTACTCTGGCCGGAGATGAGCATCCGGTGCTTTTTGAGGGGCTGCATACCTGTTTCTACCTGGGCCATCCTTCTATACGGCAAAAGATAAAGGCGGTGCGTATGCACAATGTGGAGTGGGAGTACTACAAAAGCCTGAAAGAAGCGGAGCGCAACTTCCTGATCAAATATTACTTTAATGTAGAAGCCAGCCGTCTCAAGAAATTTGAAGAAGAGCTGCGGCATGCGGATAGGATCTTTGCCATCAGCAAGAGCGACTATGAGTACTTGCGCCAGTCGTACGAGAATATCGACTTTGTATCCGCTTTTCACTCCAATGAGGAGGTGACATCCAAGCCGGGGCGCGGCAGCTATGTACTATATCATGGCAACCTAAGCGTGGTAGAGAATAATCAGGCGGCCATTTTCATCGTAAAGAAGATAGCTGCTGAGATGACTGTGCCATTTATCATAGCGGGTAAAAATCCCACTGACGCGCTCAAAAAAGAGATAGCTAGGTACCCGCACATAGAAATGGTAGAAAATCCCTCCTTTGAGCGGATCGCTGATCTGCTCAGCAATGCGCATATCAACCTGCTGACCACTTTTCAGAATACTGGCATCAAGCTGAAACTACTCAACTCGCTGTACAGGGGCCGCTTCTGCCTGGTCAACTCCAAGATGGTGAATAATACCGGGCTGGAGTCTCTCTGCGTGATAGAGGATAATCCCAATGCTACCAAACGCCTGATCACCGATATGATGAATCTGGACTTTGACCAGCATCATATCAATAAGCGCAGGCAGCTGCTGGACCACGAGTTTAGCAACCGTGCCAATGCGACGAAGATCATCAAGGCTATCTGGGAGCAGGCGTAAAATACAGCGCGAGGATAGCCGTCTGTCATAGCAGTGTCATATCCCATAGTTTTTTATGTAAAAGACTTACCTTTGGCATCTGTCATTAAAAGTAACTGATGGCGTCACTCCGCAGCATCCTGACCAGCCCGATGGGCATACTGAAACTAGCCATAGCCCTATGCTACATAGGCCTGGGCGTTTACCTGATGGTCTACAGCCAGCAGATACTGGGCTTCATAGAGCCGACGTACCGCTCTATCCTATCATGGGTTTTTATCATCTACGGAGCATTTCGCCTGATCAGGGCGCTGACAGACCGCCCCAATGCTCAAAATATCTGAACGTGCAGTATCGTCCACTCTACCTCATCGCTATTTTTTGCCTTAGTCTCCTGGCCTGCAGCCGTCACCCGGATCAGGCCTCCCTGCCCCCCGCCACCATGGAGGGGCCTGCGCATATAGACTCGATCACGGTCTATGCTGATGAGGCCTTCCGCTATATCATAGACCAGGAGGTCCGTGTATATGAGAATGACCAACCGGAGCAGCACCTGCAGGTCATCTACCTGCCCGAGGCCGAGGTACTGAAGCACCTGAACACGGATAGCTTCTCTACGGTAGTGATAGGCCGGAGGCTCCGTGAGTCAGAGCGGACGCAGCTTTTCAAGAATAACCACATCATGCCCGATGAGAGTTGCTTCGCGCGCGATGCGATAGCCCTGGTTGCTAACCCTGCCTTCCCGCAGGATACACTGCCCTACGGGCTGGTGGGCCAGCTGGTAGCCGGGCGCGCGGGTCAGTACAAAGTGGTCTTTGAGGGAAATGGCTCAGGGGTACTGAGCTATATGTTTGGCCTCTTTTCGCAAACCTCAGGGCACTCTGCTTTTGCGGTGAAGAGTACGGACGAACTGGTAGAATACCTGCAGAAAGACGATAAAGCGATAGGCTTCCTGCCCTATGATAAGATCAGCGATGAAGACGTAGCATCTGTCCGCGACCTGCTAAAGAAAGTTAAGCTGCTGTACGTGGCCAAGGCTGATTCCACTGGACGCATCATCGCGTCTACCGCCTCTCAGAGCGAGATAGCCGATGAATCTTATCCCTTTGCCCGCCCTATCAACTTCATACAGCATAGCATGGATCAGAAGGTCGGCACGGGGTTTGTTAATTTCCTGTACAAAGATAGATCAGGTCGTATTATATTGAAGTCGGGATTGGTGCCGGCTATCATGCCATCGCGCACGATCAACATCAATACGGACGGACTGAAATAATTGAAAAACGCTATCATTGCAAATCGTTAAAAAAAACCGGATAATAGGATGAAAAGTATCAAGATCGCAGCTGCTATGCTGTTATTGTCCTCTCAGGTATTCGCACAGTCTGCGCTGGATGAGGGCAAAAAACAACTGGAGAAGGAGAACTTTGCTACAGCCAAGAATGTACTCAGAAAGGCACTGGCAGATGGAACCACAGACAGGGTGCAGACAGCATACTACCTGGGCAATACCTACCTGAAAATGGATGATCCGGACTCAGCCAAGATCTGCTACAGGGTACCGGGTTTTGAAAATAAGACCATCTACGGACTACTGGCCAATGGCCGCCTGAGCCTGCTGAATGGCGACAAGGCCAAGGCAAAGCAATATTTTGAGCAGGCCGTGGTGACTTCTAAATTTAAGAATGCAGATGTGCTCAATCAGGTAGGAGATGCCTGGTATAAGCCTAATATCATAGACCTGCAGGAGGCTATCAAGAACTTTGAAGATGCCTTTAAAATAGACCCCAAGAATACCAACAACGCGCTGGAACTGGGCGATGCCTACCTGGACAACAATGAAGGTGGCAAAGCTATGAGCAAATATGAGAGCGCAGCTGAGGTCAATCCTAAGCTGACGATGGCCTTTATCAAGATAGGCCGTCTGAATACACGCGCCCGTACCTATGACGATGCGATCAATGCACTGCAAAAGGCTATCGCGCTGGAGCCGGACTATCCGGTGGCGCACTATGACCTGTTTGAGACCTACTTTCTGGCCAAGAAATACGACCTGGCCAAGGCTGAGATCAAAAAGTACATTGAGCTGAATAAGGATGATGCAGAGGCAAAGACAAAGTTCCTCAGCTTCCTCTTTGCATCTAAGGAATATGATCAGGTAGTATCAGAGGGTATGAAAATGCTGGATGCTGATCCAACCAATATGGTCATCCTGCGTGCACTTTTCTACTCTAACTATGAGCTGAAGCACTACAAGGAGGCCGGCGACTATATGCAGCGCTTCTGGGTAGCGGCTCCGGTATCACGCGTACGCCCTATGGACTACGTATATAGCGCCAAGGTGGCCAATAAAAACAACGACACTACCGCTGCACTCAAGTACTTTAATACGGCACTGTCTGTAGATAGTAATAATGCAGAGCTCCTCTCTGACTATGCGCAGCTGATGTATACTACCAAGAGGTACCCGGATGCGGTAGCAGCCTACACCAAGAGGATAGCTAATTTTCCTAGTCCTACTTTCTATGACTACTACTGGCTGGGCCGTGCTAATTACAATATAGCCCTTGGTTGGAATTCCAAGAAGGATGACAAGGCAGCAAAAGATTCTGCGGCTAAATACTTCCAGGCGGCAGACACTGTGTTCTCTAACCTGACCACTAAATATGCTACCGTACCTGATAGCTGGCAGTGGAGGGCAAAAGCAAACAGCTACCTCGATCCGGAAATGAAGACTGCAGCCTCCAAGCCATACTATGAGCAGTTTATCAAAGTGGCCGAGGCAGGTACTGATCAGGCCAGGTACAAGAACTTCCTGATAGAGAGCTACCAATACCTGGGCGCCTACTACCTGAATAAGAATGACAAGGCCACGGCAGGTCCTTTCATCAACAAGGCTAAAGACCTCGACCCTAATAATGAGCTGACCAAAGAGCTTCTGAAGAATCTCTGATCCGCGTTCAAAATCTATAATGAACGGCCTCCCTGCCCGGAGGCCGTTTTTATTTGCCCTGTGGATAGCAGAGATGGCTGATGAGCAGCTTTTTTAGTATCATGCACACAGTATGGAATTTAAATGTACAGAAACACTGCACCACCCACTGCCGGTAGTATGGGAGACCATCCGCGACAGACTGCCTGAGATAGCCGCTCTGCAGGATGATATGGAGTATGTGAAAGTGATCAAGAGGACGAAGAAAAAACCGGATGGGGTGCACGTGATCAGCCAGTGGCAGGCTGCGCCACCGCTCCCGGCCATGCTGAAAAACATGATCAAGCCGGAGATGATGCTCTGGACAGAAGATGCTATCTGGGATAATGAGACACACTCCAGCCAGTTCTCGATAGAGACACACTACAAGGTAGAAGATATCTCTTGTATAGGTTCTATAGCCTGTACCAAAGCCGGTAAGGGCACCAAAGTGACATTCAGCGGTATCTTTAGCATCAAGAAGACTGCTAAATCCTCCATCTTTCTGACCGGATTTGTGCTATCAGCCATCGAGGCGCTGGCCGCCAGGCTGATCCCTCACAATTTCTCAAAGGTGATACGGTCTCTGGATGATACCATCAGAGATGAGCAGTAGTGCATAGATTTCCTCATACGGGTAGCGGTATGAATCTTGCGGCGTAGTGCTAAAAATAAAACACTATGTCAAGATCAATAGCTAATAAGAAGATTGCCGTAGTAGCTACGGACGGGGTAGAAGAATCTGAGTTTACCGTGCCTATAGAGGCGCTGAAGAAAGCAGACGCCACTGTAGAGGTCATCTCTCTAAAGCCGGGCAAGATCAAAGCCTGGAACCATACCGACTGGGGTGGAGAGTACTCTGTAGATAAGACAATAGCAGAAGCACAGGCAGCGGACTACGATGCACTGGTACTACCCGGCGGTGTGATGAATCCGGACAAGCTGCGTACCGATGCGGATACGGTGACATTTGTCGCAAACTTTCTGGAGGAGGGCAAACCCATAGCTGCTATCTGTCATGGCCCCTGGACCCTCATCGAGACAGGCCACCTGAAAGGAAGGCATATGACCTCCTATCCCTCCATCAAGTCTGACCTGATCAACGCAGGCGTAGACTGGAGAGACGAAGAGGTAGTGGTGGACAGTGGCCTCGTGACCAGCCGTAAGCCTGATGATCTGCCTGCATTCTGCGCCAAAATGATAGAAGAAATAGGAGAGAGGCAGCACTGATGGACTGACAAGGCCGGGAGATAAATACTATTTGCTTGTCCATACTGCTTAGTTTTGTTTGTCTATAGGATAAATACATCACCATGGATACATATCTCGCCCCGATAGAGAAACCCGACAGCCTCATCATGAAACTGGTCTATTATCTCACTGAGAGGCAATTCGGGAAGGTACTGACGCCGTTGAAAGTGTTTGGAGCCCGTATGCCGCTGGCCTTTGGCAAATGGCAAAGTGAAATATCCCGACTGGATAAAAAACTGACGCTCCCGGCAGAAACGGTCATGCTGGTAAGGGAGCAGGTAGCGCACCTGAATGTCTGCCTGTTTTGTATGGATATAGGAAGGTCCATCGTGATCAAAGGCTCCATGCGGGAGGAAAAATTTGACGCGCTGGCAGCGTATCGGACCAGTCCCTTATTCTCCGCCGCCGAGCGGGCCATGCTGGATTATGTCACGGAGCTGACCCGGGATAAGAAAGTGGATGAGGCTACATTCAGCCGTATGAAGGAATACTATACAGAGCGCGAGATATGCGAGATAGTTTATCTCGTAGCCTCCGAGCACGTGTATAATATGACCAATATCGGTCTCAACATCCACTCTGATATGCTGTGTGACATCAGCCGGATGAAAGCCGGCAAACAGTAAGGTTTCAGGTTTTTGGGAGAAAAAATACGTGTATGACTGCCTTGTTTTGCAGTATTATATCACGTCAAAATCCAAAGATCATGAAAAAGCAATTACTCACGCTGATAGCAGTGGCACTTATGTCGCCCTTGTGGGCTCAGTGGCAAGGAACCAACCTGACTAACCTGCCATACCTGCCTATAGGTAATATGACAGTACATAAGGGAAACCTGTATGCCATCCTCGTGGATCTCACACCCTCCAAGCTGTATAAGCTAGACGCAGGAGGTAGCTCATGGACTGCTGTCACTACCAGTGCTGCCGGCCCGCGGTTGATACAGGATGCAGGCAATAAAATGTATATAGCCACGCTCAATGGCACGTCATCTCAGATATATTACTCCTATGATGGCGGGCAGACCATGATACTGGATACGGTAGGCACTATCTCACAGGGCGCTACACTCGCAGTAAATATGCAATACCACAATGGTAAGATCCTGCTGGGTACTAATGATGCCTATTTTATCAAGGATACCGGTGATATACAATGGCGCAATATAACAGACCTGAACGGCAGCGCGATCTTCCCTCCGGCTGATCCTATCACATGGTATGGCGATACGATGTACGCTTACAAAAATAACTTCCAGAGCCTCTATATCTCGGCAGACTATGGCGCTGCGTGGGTGCTGCGCAATACGGACCTGCCGGCAGACTTTCGTACTATCCGTATCATCACGGATGCCTCCAGTAGCCGCCTGTATGTCGGTGGCTCATGGGCCAATGACAGTACCTCAGGTATCTGGTACTCGGATAATGGCGGCAGCCACTGGACACTGGTCAATGACAATGGACTGATCAACAAGGCAACTGATAATACACCGCAGAAAATATGGGCAATGTATGCAGACGGACAGACTTTCTATGCAGCTATGAATAATAGCCATAATCCCTCTGCACCAGATGTGATAAGCACGACTACCGGTCTGGCTAATCTGGCCTGGGATACTACCGGCCTGCCTACCACCGCAGACAATCAGACCTACGGCGACTATTTCCTACGCTATAATGGTGATGAATACCTGGCCGTGAATGTGTTTGATATCTACAAGAAGGGGGCACCTGCCAATGGTGTTGCAGCCCTCGGGTCAAAAGTGCTATCAGTATATCCTAATCCTGCAGGTAGCAGGCTATATATCCGGCAGGATGAGTCTTCAAAAATATCACAGGTGATAGTTTCAAGCCTTGCCGGTCAGGAAATGATTACCACTACCTACACATCCGGAGGAATAGATATAGGAAGATTGGCCGCGGGTATGTATGTCGCAGAGATTTACTCCACAGACGGCAGCCACCGCCCTGTCAGGTTTATAAAAGAATAAGACAAAAAACATCTAAGAGGCCCCGGTAAGAGATGCCGGGGCTTTTTTAGCTCAGGGTGAAGAAGAATGCCGCACCCTCGCCATCTTTGCCGTCTGCCCAGATCTCGCCCCCATGCTTTGTAATGATACTGTACACTATAGCCAGGCCGATGCCGGTTCCTTCAAACTGGCTCTTGTCATGGAGCCGCTGAAAGGGGCGGAAGAGCTTGTCTACATGCTTCATGTCAAAACCGGCTCCGTTATCTTTGACATAATAGACTGTTTTGCCATCCATGCTATTGGCGCCTATCTCTACCTTGGGCTGAGATTTTTTGCGCGAATATTTGACTGCATTACCTATCAGGTTTGAAAAGACCTGCTTGATCAGGCCCTCATCAGCTACTGCTTCGGGCAGTGGTAGTATTACGATCTCCGCATTCAGTTTTGTCTCACTATCTTTTATCTCGCGCAGCGTGCTATTGGCTATCGCGTACATATTGACATCTTTCTTTTGCAGCTCCTGCCTGCCCAGGCGTGATAGATTGAGGAGATCATCTATCAGCTCACCCATGTGACGGGCATTGTCCTTGATGCTATTGAGAAATTCCTGAGACTCATCACTGAGCTCATGTGTATGCTTCTTGAGCAGCAGACCTGTATAGCCGCTGATGATCCGTAGCGGAGCGCGGAGGTCATGCGATACTGAGTAGCTGAAGGCTTCGAGACCTTTATTAGCTTCTTCCAGCTCTGCTGTACGCTCCACTATTTTTTGCTCTAGTGATTCGTTTAGCTCGTGTATCTCTGCCTCAGCCTGCTTGCGCTCAGTGATATCGCGCAGATTGCAAACGATCCCTTTGACCGCCTCCAGGTGGTATAGATTAGTAGCAGTACCCTCTACCCACACATAGCCTCCATCGGCCCTTGGCAGCCGCATCTGCCCAAAGACAGGCAGGCCCGGATTTTCCAGTACTATTTTCAGCCGGTCACGTACTATCTCTACATCATCTGGGTGTAGCATATCATACATGCCATATTTGAAAGGGTTGGTCTCATCAAATCCCAGGAGATGAAATGCTGACGGGCTCGCATACCTTACCATCAGATCTCTGTCTATGATGTAAATAAGATCAGCTCCGTTTTCTATCAGCGCTCTAAACCGCATCTCATGCTCCATCAGGGCACGCTCAGCCCGGAGGCTCTTCAGCTCGCTTTCTACCTGCTGGAGTTTTACTTTTTGCAGTTCGCGCTCTTTCTTTTCATTCTCATACTTTGCCTGCACATCCAGCACGGTGCGGCTCATCTCTGTATCATAGAGTTTCTTATAGTAGGTGATGTAGCGCTCGTAGGACTCGAGTGCGGCGGCAGTATTATTTTCTGCTTTGTACAGGCGGGCTCCCAGCTCAGCCAGGTCCTTTTGCAATATGTCATTATCTATACTATCTGCTCCATGTATCACATCATTATAGAGCGCTCTGGCCTGGTCCAGATGGCCTCGCTCCACTGCTACGAATGCCAGCTGAATAGACACGGTGAGCTGATCCAGCTGCATGTTGTTATCCTTAGCCAGTTGCAGGGCGATAGTATAGTTTTCTTCCGCCGGCTCCCATTGCCGGTTGTGCATCAGGATATCAGCCTGGTTGCAGTATGCCTTTACTATGACGACGGCAGAATTATATTCCTCAGCATACCTGATCGCGCTGGAATATTCCTCCAGGGCTTTGTCAAAGTTTTCTTCACGCTTGTACTGCATGCCCATGGCAAAATGCCAATGCATCAGAAGCTCGCGCTGATCATACCTTTTGATCAGTTCTTCCGCAGTTTTCAGGGCTTCCTTACCCGCTTGAAAATTCTCTATAAAAAAGTGCAGAGAAGAAAGCTGGATAAAGCCACGGGCCAGGTCCTTTGTATTGCCCATTGCCTCTTTCAGCTCGATTGACTTTTGGAGGTACTCTATGGCATACCTGTGCTGCTTGGTAGCAGAGTAGACAGCTGCGAGATTATCATATCTATTATAGATGTACCTAGACTCGCCGATCTGGCGCGATAGTATGAGCGATTTCAGAAAATACTGCTCGGCGGGTCCGTATTCACTCTGCTTGAAATGGATGTTGCCACGCAGGTTGGAGCTCTTCATTTCCAGCAGCGGATCGGGCGCATAAGCGAGCTCGTTGTCTAACAGCGTTAGAATATCTAAAGCTTCTACAAAGTTATTGTTGTGATACGATACTTCTGCTTGAGAAAAGAGGAAAGATGTTGAAATATTCGTATGCTTTTTTTTCATTCTACGAGCAGAGTATATATGTTTGCGCGCTAAATTTTTTTATCACCCCAAACAATTCAAAGCTAATGAAAAAAACTTTGCTCTTCGTCTTTTGTGCTTCTATTCTACTGTGTGCTAGCAGCGCTCACGCACAGACCGCTCAGACGTCTCAGACCACTACGCTCGATGCCAGTGGTATGATAGTCCACCCTATGGCAGGTACCGAGTATGTCGTAGGTATCGTGGTGACCGATGTCAAGGGAAATCCTAAGCAAGGTGCATACGTGACTGCACCATGTGCTGGTAGCCCTAAGTATACCGATGCACACGGTACAGCGTCATGGTCTGGCTCTGGTGCGTGTCCATGCAACAACTCTCCGGCTACAGTGACTACCACTGGCTGTGAGCTGTCGCCAAAGGTATCTTGCGGCACTAACAACGTAGTTTGCCCGTAAGGAGACGAACGCAAAATTGCAATAGGACTTATTGCAATCGGTATGAAGAAGATCAGGCAGATCACCCCAGGGAGGTCTGCCTGATTTGTTTTTATGAATATATGGGACTTGGTCAGAGCCCCTTAGCTCATTTAATTATTAACACAAAATATAATTTGTATATGGATAAAGTTATATTGAAAAAGGGCCATATAGTGAACCTGACCGTTAAAAGCGAAAAGTCCTATTTTTAATGATCACACAGCGTTAATTCATGCGTAATATTTTGCTTCTTTTCCTTGTTGCTATCTCTTGTTTTGATCATCTACTGGCTCAGCAACAGGCCACAGTCATCAGCAGGTGCGGCGGGACGGAGATAGTCACCATTCCATCTATCATAGATATAGATCAGGATGGTATGGACGACCGACTGGAGCAGAAGCTGCTGGTGTACTTTATGCCTAAGATCATACAGTTTAGTGATGAGTCATGTCCCGGCCCTGCTCTGGATGGCACTGGCGATAGTAACCTCATAGCGTGCCACATTTATCCTATACCACAGCAGTATACGCGTAGCACCAGTTACGACTCTATTTTGATACATCCGGTGGCACTGGTGCCGGCCCATCAGCTGGTACCCGGTCTCATCTGGTACTACCCTAAGGTGAAAGTGAACTGTGCTGTGCTATATGGCCAGGACTGCGGTGCACTGGGCCATACTGCCGATGTGGAGGGCTTCAATTTCTCGCTAAAGTACACCGGCCCTGACACTACAGCCGGGTGGATGTATGATACCATCATGAGCCACTGGATGGGAGATACGATACAGACCGTCTCCCATGCCGGTACACTGTGCCAGCAGATCGAGGTCAGACCCATGCGCAGCCTGTATGTGTCATGGGGAGCAGACTCCGTATATGCCTCTCCTGACAAGCATGGAAACTACCTGACTATAGGCGGCTGTGGCTCCTCTATCATCTGCAACCCCGGCTGCGGAGCTACCAAACAGCTGAAGCATGTGATACCTGTCAATCTCGGAGAGCCAAGTGCTACCATGGTCACTGATATGGGCAGCCTCTATGCAGCATATGCGGGCAATGATCCATGGAGTAATTCCAACTTTCTCAATGCTCAAGGTGGCAATGCCGGCTCTATCAGAGATAAAATGCTATTGCCGTTAAGCTCTACCTTCATCAGTGGCCACGTACTCACTGCTGCTCAGATCTGTCCCCTTTATACCCGCTGCTATGGACAGCCTGGATATGCCTACAGCGATCAGACCTGTGCGGGTGTGGCTTATCACTTTCATAGTCGTACTCTGACTCAGTCAGGACTATACCGCGATACACTGTCTGATAGTCACGGATGTGACAGCGTCATAGCCCTTACACTCAGTGTACTCTCAAAGGATACCAT
Organism: uncultured Chitinophagaceae bacterium; assembly: GCA_964537475.1. Taxonomy (GTDB): domain Bacteria; phylum Bacteroidota; class Bacteroidia; order Chitinophagales; family LD1; genus UBA1941. The sequence goes on from CAZIBY010000009.1 coordinate 118,193, forward strand.
CTCGTATGCTGCGGCTACCTGCGCGGGTACTAGTTTCGCCTTTCACGGTCAGCAGCTCACTACAGCAGGTGTCTATAGAGACACACTCACAGATCAGCACGGCTGCGATAGTATGGTCAGGCTGGATCTGACTGTCTATGCCGCCACCGGGTCTTCGTACCAGGCAGTCAGCTGCGATACCAGTTATACCTTTCACGGTCAGACACTGACTGCCTCGGGCACGTATATAGATACGCTATCTGATATACATGGATGCGATAGCGTGGTAGTACTCCATCTGATCGTAGATACTGCTGCGCAGATCGTGTGGAGTATCAGCTCAGATACTGTCATGGCTCACACCCATCCTATTTTGCTATCAGTGTCTCCCTCCGGTGGTGTATTCAGCGGGGCGGGGGTAAATGGTAATTTGTTTTTTGTCGACTCAGCCGGTCCGGGATCACACACGCTGACCTACCTCTATACTGACCCATATGGCTGTACTAGCACAGGGCAGCACACGCTGACCGTACTGAGCCCTGCAGGCGTCACAGAGATAGATATGATGAGTATAGGGCTTTATCCTAATCCTGTCTCTGATATGCTTACGGCTGTATCTTCCTACTTTGCTCATGATAAGGTGACTGTCAGGTTCTATGACATGACCGGCCAGCGCATCGTAGTGCCACACGTGCAAAGCGGGGAAAGCATACGAGCCGACTGCAATATGCTGAGCCCGGGTGCGTACCTCATCAGATTTGAGTCTGCGGCCGGATACAGCTATAAATGCTTCGTCAAGGGCGAATAAGCGGATCAGGCATCAGGACCCAGCGTAAAATAAAAAGTAGCTCCTTTATCCGGCTCCGCCTCGGCCCAGATCCGGCCTTCATGCATTTTGACTATGCGGTGTGCCAGAGCGAGTCCCACGCCTATGCCGTCAAAATCTGAACGGTCATGGAGCCTCTTGAATACGCCAAAGAGATTGTGGGCAAAGCGCATATCAAAGCCTGCTCCATTATCCTTGATGAAATACACAGTCTCATCGTCCTGTCGCACAGCACCTATCTCAATACAAGGAGTAGATTTTTTGGAAGAATATTTTACAGCATTTGAAATGAGATTGACCCAGACCTGTTTGATCAGCGCGTGATCTGCATAGGCAGGTGGCAGTTCATGCAGACTGATCTGCTCAGGCAGGTAGCCTATTGCCTTGCGCAGGTCATCCAGTACGATGTTTATCATCGCCCTCATATCTACCGGACTTTTAAAGAGGGCTTTGCGGCCCATGCGGGAGAAATTCAGCAGGTCATCTATCAGCTGGCCCATCCGTTTGGTATTATCCAGTATGATATCTATGAATTCCTGAGCTTCTGCATTCAGCGCAGCGGCATGATCTGATTGGATCAGCTTGGCATAGCCGGCAATGATCCTGAGAGGCGAGCGCAGATCGTGAGAAACGGAGTAGCTGAACGCTTCGAGATCTTTTACGACCTCCTCTAGTTCTGCAGTGCGCTCAGAGACGAGAGTGCCGAGGGATTTATTCATCTCCTGAATCGAGCTTTCAGTTTGTTTGCGCTCAGATACATCCCGGAAATTACAAACTACTCCTGCGACTGCGGGATCATCCAGCAGATTGATACCGGTACCTTCTATCCACACGTATACTCCGTTTTTCTGCGGGAAGCGAAACTGCCCGTGTATCGGTACGCCTGGGTTAGCCAGCACGGCCAGGCCCATTTCTGTGGCTTTGTCCTGATCATCAGGATGCACCATCGGGAAAGTATCTACACCGGCTATCTCTTCTTCGCTATAGCCTAGTATTTTGGTGACATAAGGACTGATGTACACCGGCTGGCGCATAGCTGTCATGATCACTATACCATCCGTACTGTTCTCTATCATGGTGCGAAACCTGCGCTCTGTGGTCTGAAGATCATTCTCTGCCTTCAGCGCTTTGAGCTCACTTTCTACTTGTAGCAGGCGGGATTCTTTCAGTTGCCGCTCACCTCGCTCAGCTTCATACTTGGCTTGTATATTGACTATGTTATGGCTGAGCTCATTGTCATATTGCTTTTTGTAGTGCTCTGTATATCGCCTGTGGGCGCTGAGAGCAGACTTGTAGTCACCCTCCTCCTCATACATCAATGCAGCTACGGTTTCCAGATCCTTAAGTAGTACGTTATCTCCTGAGGCATAAATTTCCTCTCGCACACGCATGTAAATTTCTTTGCAGCGCTTGATATTTCCCAGTTTTAGTGCCGTAAAGGCGAGCTGTATGCAGGTATTGCGCTGATCGATGTTGAGGTGATTTTCACTGGAGATATTTAGTGAGCGCTCGAAGCTTTCCTGAGATTTGCTCCACTCCTCTATTTGCACGTATATGTCACCCTGATTGGTATATGATCGGCACTCTACCAGCGGAAAGCAGAGTTTGCGCGCCTTCTCCGCTGCTTTGTCATATTGCTCTAGCGCTTCTTCATACTTTTTTTCACGCTTGTACTGCATACCTAGCAGAAAGTCAAAATGCATGGTTAGCTGCTCGTCAGGAGGGTAGCGCTCCATGATCTCTGTTGCTCTTTTGATGGTATCCTTTCCCGACTCCAGAATATCTATGTGAAAGAAAAGGGATGCCAACTGTAGTAGACCTGGTATCAGATCTTGCTCGTGCTGGGTTGTTTCTTTTAGTTCTATAGATCGCTGCAGATAGTCATGAGCCAGATGATAGTCTTTGCTGAGTGAGTATAGGGCGGCCAGGTTATCATACCTTTTGAAGATATAGACAGGGTCGCCATGTTTCTGTGCCAGGTCCAGAGAGAGCAGGCTATAGGTCTCCGCTTTTTTCAGGTCACCTTGGTTCAAATAGATCACCCCCTTCAGACTGGTCAGTTTCATGCGAGTGAGCAGTGTCAGATGCTCATCACCAGCAGCCTCCAGTTCATTGAGTATCTCAAGCGCCTCGAGAAATGCACGCCTGCTATACATAGTGTAGGCTTCATCGAGTTGTTGTTGATGTGATTCGTCAGATTGGAGCATTGCACAGCGTGTAACAAAAGGGTCGGTAAATACGTAGGAGTAAGTCAACCAATATTTCAAATGTATGAAAAAAATGATCCAAATTTTTGCAGCTATAGCCCTGCTATTTGCTACTTCTACAGTTTTTGCGGCTACAGATCGCCATCACAAGCCGACTGATCCTGCGCCAGAATTTTCAAGTGCGGTAAAGGTACCTGCAAAACCAGTAAAGCGTATCGGCGGTGAAATGCCCCTGACCATAATCACGCTGGATATTAATATGAAGCCTTTAGCCGGAGCACTTGTATCAGCGCCGTGTACAGGGCAGCCAGCCAAGTACACAGATTCCAAGGGTATAGCAACTTTTGATGTGGGTACTTCATGCCCATGTAGCGAAGACGAGGTGACGGTCACCACACAAAAGGGATGCTACCAGCAGCTCAAAGTCAGCTGTGGCACCTATCAGGTACAGTGCAATCAATAAGCGATCGCCGAAATAAAAAAAGAAGAGCCCTCCGAATACCGGAGGGCTCTTCTTTTTTTATTTAAGGTCAACTTAGTTACAAGTAGAATGTTGTATGGACGTGGTTTTATCAAATCTGGTGATCAGGTAATCTGAAAATATAACGGTCCCTATCGCCACGATGGAAACCCTGCTCACGGTATGTTTTAAAGAGTTCTTTCAATATGTCTTCCAACTCTATGAAATCCTGCGGCTTTTTGAGATACATATCTGCACCCAATACGAATGTTTCTTCTACATCACTTTTCTCATCAGATGTGGAATAAATGACAACGGGGATATCTCTGAGGCGCACATCCTGACGCATATCGTACAGGCACTCTTTACCATTTTTGAAAGGCATATTGATATCCAGAAAAATGATGTCTGGAAGGTTGCTTTCTCCAGCGAGTTTATTCAGCAGGTCTTCGCCATTTACAGCTGTAGAGATGGTGATAGATTTATCTATACCTTTGACTGTGTGAATAAAAAGAAAATGCTCGTCGGGACTATCATCGGCCAGCATTACATAAATTGGTTTGGACGTCATGAGGCGCAAAAGGGTTTTTATCTTGAGTCTCAAAAAGGTGCGCAAAGATAAATGCCGTATTGTAATTATTCAATAATGTTCGCCCCAAAGTTTTATATTTCAATAGTTTTTTTGACAACCGAAATTTCGTTAAATGAAGAATTAGGTTGATATATAGCATTGGAAATTAGTATTTTACGAGGCATTAAATGAATAATAGCACAGGTATGACTATTTATCACGAGACTATAATAGTCGGAGCGGGTTTCGCGGGTATATGTATGGCCATCAAACTGCGCGAGGCTGGCCATCAGGATCTGCTCATATTGGAGCGCAATGATGCGATAGGAGGCACGTGGTATGACAACTCGTACCCCGGAGCAGCATGTGATGTGGAGTCTCACCTCTATTCATTTTCATTTGCGCCTAATCCTAAATGGAGCCGACAGTTTGGGCCGCAGCAGGAGATACTACGCTATATGGATCACTGTGTCAGTACCTATGCCCTACAGGATAGTATCCGCCTGCGGTCGGAGGTCGTATCTGCCTCTTTTGCGGAGAGCACGGGTCTTTGGTATATCACAGTCAGCGGCGGGCAGGAGTATACATCACGTTTTTTTGTATCGTGCTCAGGTGGGCTGAGCGATCCTGCCTACCCCGGCATCAAGGGTATTGATACTTTCGGGGGAAAGATCTTCCACTCTGCGCGCTGGGATCATAGCTATGACTACAGCGGCAAGCGTGTAGCAGTGATCGGTACCGGTGCGAGTGCGATACAGATCATACCTGCTATAGCAGACCGGGTCAAAGAACTGGAAGTGTTTCAACGGACGCCTGCGTGGGTCATACCCAAACCGGACAAGGCTATCTCATCCTTCCGCAAGGCGATGTATGAGCGCCTGGGATTCATGCGTGCGCTCTACAGGTGGAGGCTCTACTGGCAGCATGAGCTCATGGCTATCGGCTTTGTGGTCAACCCCACATTGTTGCGCCTCTTTGGCAAGGTAGCTGCAAGACATATCAACCGCTCGGTAAAAGATCCGGATTTGCGCAAAAAGCTCATGCCTTCATATGTGATAGGCTGCAAGCGTATCTTACTCTCCAATGACTACTATCACGCGCTCCAAAAACCAAATGTCTCGGTCATGACAGAAGCCATATCTGAGATAAACTCCGGGGGAGTACTCACTGCAGATGGCAAACAATACGACGTAGACCTGATAGTACTGGCTACTGGCTTTCAGGCGGCAGAGAATGTGACCCGATTTGCAGTCAAAGGTCTGAACGGCCGTGACCTGAACGAAGCCTGGCAGAGTGGCGCAGAGGCCTATCTGGGTACTACTGTCAGCGGCTTCCCCAATATGTTTCTGGTAGTAGGTCCTAATACAGGCCTGGGGCACAGCAGCATGATCCTGATGATAGAGGCACAGGTAGGCTATATCGTGCAGGCTATACAGCAGGCTACGCAGCGATCTGCCAGGTATCTGGATGTGAAGAAACAGGTACAGCAAGACTACAATAAGAAACTGCAAGATGAGCTATCGCGCTCCGTGTGGCAGTCCGGTGGCTGCCATAGCTGGTATCAAAATAAAGATGGCAAGAATGTGACACTATGGCCGGGCTTCACGTTTACATTTATGAAGCGGACAAAAAACTTTGAGCCTGATAAGTATGACTGGGCGGTATCCTGAGTCACCACTTGGCAAAATGCTCCTCTACCACACCCTGACCTGTGAAATTATGCAGTACTCCGTCTAGCCTGACCGTACCCGCAAAGGTCCCGAATGGCTGCTTGAATTTGCTCATCATCACGAGCGCATTGATATCTTCTCCGCGAGCGCCGCGAGGGGTAAACTTCATGTTCAGCGTGCCATCCAGTGTCGTGATCTGCCAGGTATTTTTATCTACAGGTCGCTCATAGCTGAAGGTGGCCTGCGATAGCTGCTGCACTTTACCATTTACCCATAGTGCATTTTCTATGCTGTTATTAAAATCGCCGACGAGATTGACGCCAAACTCAACGCCATGATCGGTGACCGCATTCATAGAGGCCCAATTCCAGAATGTATGACGGGGAGGGTAACCTTTACTAAAATCCAGACCACCTATCGTACCATCAAATTTGATCGGAGCGCCGTCTATCGTACCTTCCACCGTAGCGGGCATCAAGAGATTTTTGTAAGTATGATGAAAGGGCCTGTCACCCGCGGGAGCGATGGTAGTGCTGCCGTTGCCGTTTTCTGTCAAGGATATGTTGAGATGGATAGGCTTGCCGGCAAAAGAGCACGTGATCCTGTCTGTGTCTGCTTTGATAGAGAAATTTTTTAACTGCCAGGTGCTGCGGAGGTCGGGATCAAAAGCGGCACTGAACCCCAGAGGTACGGTTGTTTTCTCCTCTACATACTGGCCCGTCTGCGTGTCAAAAAAGTAAACAAAGGCCGTGGCCACTATGCCCGCATCAGCTATGGCAAACCCGACACAATACCTCGTGCTGAAGGCACTGGTAAATATCCATGCCTTGCGCTGAGAGCGGCGCAGAGCCGACCAGGGGGCGGTGCTCATATCTGCCACCGGGCCGGCATAAAGCCCGAAAGGGACAGGGCCGTTTGCAAATGACTTCAAAGAATCTGGGGCTTGTGGCAGCATGGGTATAGTATTTGGATATGGCATGAATGTACAGAATAACCGCCTAAACCGGATGGATGTACATTTGAAGCGATATGGTTTTAGTTAAATATTGCATATTGCCGTGCGGATGGTATTGATATACATTAATTTTGAGGCTACTAAAAGAGTTTATGAAAGGAATATGGATAGCACTGCTTTTGATGGCCGGTGCTGTAGCTGTGCATGCACAGGATGACCGCTACTATGAGAATAACAATGGCGGGGGAGACGATGTCTACACCGACAATACACAAACTGAAGCGCAGATGGACCAGTCTGCTACCAGCTATCAGACTTTTTACAATGACCTGGACCCATACGGGCGCTGGATACAGAGTCCTGCCTATGGCTACGTCTGGAGTCCTGCACAGGCGGGCGCCGGATTTGAGCCCTATCTGACTAATGGGTACTGGGAGTACACCGAGTATGGATGGACATGGGTCTCAGATTATGCATGGGGCTGGGCCACCTTCCACTATGGCAGGTGGTATATGGACCCTACCTACGGCTGGGTATGGGTGCCCGGCTCACTATGGGCACCGGCCTGGGTAGACTGGGGGCAGTATGAGGGCTACTACTGCTGGGCACCACTGTGGCCGGGCGAGTATACGTCTACGCACTATGGCAGTAGAGATCACCACTGGTATTTTACGCAGCAAAACCACATAGTAGATCACGATCTCTCAAACCATATCGTGAGCCCGACGGTGGTCCGTCCCGAAGGTGGGAGCCTGGAGCCGCACATCATCCATATAGATCATATAAGCGCATTGGACGGGTCAAAGTTTTTTGCCGGTCCTAAACTCAAAGAAGTGGAGAAAGAAGCGGGTCACTCCATACCGCGTGCTGCGCTGAGCGCAGCTCCGAGGCCCGAGGCTACACGTGTGACTGATGGCAGTATAAGTATCTACAGGCCGGCTATCAGGCCGGCGGCAAAACCACAGGAGGCACCTGCGCGCACTGCCAGCCCCGCCAATACTGACAGGGGTAGCGGACCTGCTCCCCAGCGACAGTCAGAGCCTATGGGCGGGCTGTCTCAGCCAGCGCAGCAGCCGCGGCAGCAGCCAGAGATTTCACGGCCCTCTGCGCAACCTCAGATACAACGTGCTGAGCCATCTTATCAACGTGCAGAGCCATCTTATCAGCGTGCAGAGCCATCTTATCAGCGTGCTGAGCCTGCACAGCGACCAGCCCGCAGTTTTAGCGCGCCTACTAATGGTGGTGGTGCGCCGTCACAGCCGCAGATACGTGTGGCGCCGGCGCCTGCAGCACCTCCCGCACACATGGGGAGTGGCCCCAGGCGCTGATGACGATTGATCTCCACCTGCTGTATCGATAGTTTTGCCCTGTTAAATTCTTGTTTCGCAGGACTTTGAAGGAATTATAGAATTGTATATTATTAATTCGCATTACATTACAATGTGTAAATTGTGATTAACCTAGACCCCAGGAGCACAGTATTGCGTATATAGTGTATCATGAGGGTTACCAGCAATAATGTAGAAAACGAAATGGCAATAATAGACTTTCTGATAGTGGATGATAGTGATGCTTTCGTCAAGCTGACCAAAAGAACACTGCACAAATCAAAACTGGAATGCACCGTAAGGGAAGCGTCTAACGGCAAATTTGCACTGGATATGCTGTCGGAAAGAGCCAACTGCCCTGATGTGATCCTGCTGGATATGAATATGCCTGTGATGAATGGATTTGAATTTCTGGATCAATATATAGGTGAAGGCCGCTGCACAGACAATACCCTCATATACATGCTCACATCATCTTCGATGGAGCAGGATAAAATGAGAGCCGGAGCATACCCTCAGATCAAGGCCTACTTTGAGAAGCCGCTCACTGCACAAAATATAGAACAGATCATAGCAGACCTGAAAGCACAGGGTGCTGTATGACTGGCACAGTTTTTTATAGTTGAGATTTCATATTTTGCGATATGAAAAAAGTCCTCCTCACCATCGGTCTGCTCATTCTTTCCAATACCTTTATGACTCTGGCCTGGTATGGTCACCTGAAATTTAAAGACATGAAAGGCTTTAATAATCTTGGCCTGATCAGTATCATATTCATCAGTTGGGGGATCGCCTTGTTTGAGTACTGTTTTCAGGTGCCGGCCAATAGGATCGGCTTTCAGGAAAATGGCGGGCCATTCAGCCTGCTACAGCTCAAAGTGATACAGGAGGTGGTGACACTTTCTGTATTTACTATTTTTTCCGTCATCGCTTTTCGCAATGAGACACTCCGCGTCAATCACTTCATAGGCTTTGGACTGCTGGTGCTGGCTGTCTATTTCATTTTCAAGAAATAGGTAATTATTTGTCTTTTTCAAATGCTTCATTTTTTTACATTTGTTGCATATGAAAACACAATCTACGCTGCTTGTATTTCTATTCGCATTTCTTATCCTTTCCTCTACCTGCTCTGCAGAAAACACGGAACCCCGATTTTCTGAATGGGGCCATGTGACCATGGATGACCTAAAGCTGACTGAGTGCAGTTTTGAAAAAAAGGCCGATGCCATGCTGCTGCTGGATCTGGGCGAGGTACACTACCGGCTGGCCTCAGAGGGCTTTGCCGCCTCCGGCCATTTTCGTATCAATACCGCTTACTATCAGCGGTACAAGATCTTTGCAGAAAGCGGAACTCATCACACGGACAAAAAAATACTGATCAGTACCGGATCTACGCAGGAGAAGCTGAAAAATATATTTGGTACCTGCTATAATCTCGTGAATGGGGAGATCAAAAAAACTATCCTCCAGCCCTCTGATATACATCGCACACAGCTCAGCGATGGTACGGAGCAAGTGTCCTTTGCTGTCCCCGGGGTAGTGGCTGGTAGCGTGGTAGAGATAGCCTATGAGCGTGAAGAGTATGTGACATACCACCTGCCGCGATGGTACTTTACCAAAGATGTGCCGTCTGCACGTAGCAGTATCACGGTAGGATATCTGGACGCGATGATCTACTATGTAGAGCAACATCTGGTGGGAGATACCCTACAGACGCGCCAGGAGCCTTTTACCTCTACCATCATGCTACCCCCTCAGGATAGCTATGTACCTCAGGCACTGACAGGGGTACGCCAGACCTATACAGCATTTAATGTAGAATCTTATCAGGACGAGCCATTCATCAATTCATCCCGCAACTATAAGAGCTGGATAGGGTTTCAACTAGCTATGTTTCGCCCGCCACTGCGCTTTGACAAGAATCTTGTCTCCTCGTTTGACAAGCTATCGGAGCAGCTCTATACATCCGAGAGGTTTGTAGATGGCCTGGAGACCCACGTGATACCGCGCAAGCTCTGGATGACCATGCTCAATGACAATATGTCTAAGGAGGTCATGGCCAAAACTATATTTGAATATATACGCACTAACATATCAAACAATGGTGAATCGGGATTCATACCCGAAAACTCAAATGCCAAGGTGTGGAAGGATAAAACAGGCTCACAGACTGAGATCAATATGATGCTGATCAGTGAGCTGCGGGCCTCCGGTCTGGAGGCGTACCCCATACTGGTGAGTAGCAGGCACGCTGACAATGTAAACCTTGACTACCCCATCCTTCATAATTGGGAGGCAGTGGACGCACTGGTCATGCTGGATAGCAAAAATGCGCTGGTACTGGATGCTGCTGAGAAAGAATTGCCCTTTGGCGAGCCACCTGCGGCACAGATCAATACTACAGGCTGGGTAGTGAGGGGTGTCAATGATCACTTCTGGTATGATATCAAAGAGAAAAAACAAAGTATGAAAGTAGTATCTATCAACGCGGCACTGGACGAATCCGGTACGATAGCGGGCACGATAGAAATCACATATACCAATCATAACGCGGAGTGGCTCATCAATAAGCGCAGGGCCGGCAAGCAGGGACCGATCACTGAGTCCCTCAAGGCTGCCCTTCCTGATATAAATATTGACGCGGTCTCTGATAGTATCGTAGCAGATAAATGCTACTATATCCAAAAAATAAAGTTTTCTACGACTGCAAATACCGACAATGATGGCAACGTATACGTATCTATCGCAAACATCTATGGCAATCCCACTAATCCTTTCGTAAGTCGCCGCCGTGTGGCAGATGTAGACTTTGGCTATACGGACCGCACTATGATCACCATGAAACTGGCCATACCACCCACGCTGCGTGCAGACAGTTCGCTGCCCGCAGCACAGCTACAGATGAGTGACACATCAGCCATATTTACCAATCGGACCGAAGCGTCTGACGGATTGGTGAGCTGCGCTCAGAAGATAGACTATTCGCACTCCTTCTATCCGGCTAAATTTTATCCGGCACTCTATGAGTTTGAGAAACGATACTATGATCTGCGGCAAAAACCGGTAGTCCTCCATAAGAAATAGCTATGACCAGGATCATTTACTTTTTATTGGTACTGCTGATCGCACCGGAGGTCTACAGCAATAGCCGTGAAGACCTGGCCGTAGCACTGATACCCGATTCACTCATAGCCGGTGCGCATAGTGTAGTGCGCAGTGCCGAGTATATACTGGATATAGAGGATGCCGGTCATGCTGTTTTTTCGCTGCACCGGGTGGTGACCATACTGGATGAGGCCGGTGCAGATGAGCTGACCATCTATGTGCCATACGACAAATACAGAAAAATAAAGGATGTACACTCTGTGACATACGACTATGCTGGCCACCAGATCAATAAGCACATGGGCTATGAGATGGAGGACTACGCGATGGTCAGTGATGCCCTATACAGTGATGAGAGGGTCAGGTACCTCAAGACGGGTGGCGGGTCCTATCCCGTCACCATAGACCTCACCACTACCATACAGATAGATGGTGTACTAGACTACCCCGACTGGCAGATACAGGATCGGGGCGAGGCTGTACAGCAGACCAGCTGTACTGTCCTGGCACCAGTCTCGCGCATGGTACGCTGGAAAGGATACCACACTGCTATCAAGCCTGAAATAACGCGCGATGAAAAGACCAATCAGACAAGGATGTATTGGGTGGCCAGCGGCCTCCGGTCTCAGATCATCCCTGCCGGGCCATATGCAGCGAGGTCGTTTTTACCACATATAGACCTGGCACCGTCAGACTTTGAGATAGACGGTCGTCAAGGCTCTCTGTCCACCTGGGCCTCCTTTGCTGGGGCTATAGCCGGTATGTGGCAGGACAAAAAGGCGCTGCCCGAAGACATACAGGCAGAAGTGCGCAACATGGTCAAAGACGCGCGTACAGATCATGAAAAGGTAGCTATTCTATATTCCTATTTGCAGCATAATTTTCACTATGTGAGTATACAGGTGGGCATAGGAGGCATCATACCATTTGATGCAGCCACAGTGCACCGCTGCCGCTATGGCGACTGCAAGGCTCTCAGTAACTATATGTGCGCCATGCTGGATGTAGCAGGTGTCAGGTCTTACCCTGTGCTGATCAATAGCGGTGAACGCGCGGCGGCTATCGATACGACTTTCCCCGCCAATAAATTTGATCATGTTATTTTGTATGCAGTGGCTGATGGTGAGCCGGAGTGGCTCGAGTGTACCAGTACCTCTATGGAGCCGGGCCTCCTGGGCACTTTCACAGAAAATAGATACGGACTGATGGTAGCAAAAGATGGCAGGCTGATGCGTACGCCGGCATCCGTAGCTGAGCATAGCCGGCTGCTCATCTCTCATGATATAGTGGCGCAGAAGGATGGCAGCGCTGCACTGACAGGCAAGGTAGCGATGTGTGGTGAATTTAGGCTGGCAGGACGTGAGAGGCTGATAGGCGGCAAGGAAAATGATCAGTTATCTTTTCTCTTCAAAGGTATAGGCATCAAGCGGCCGGAAGAGGTGGCACTGGCGCGGCCGGCAGACAGCGGCGGATATATTTCTATTGCCCTTCACGGGCTCCTGAGCCGCATATCGGATTTTCAAAACGGCTCCAAATCATTTCTCCCGGCTACAAGGATCGCTCATTGGTATGAAAATCTATCTGCAGATACTGCATCAAAGTACAATCTGGTATTGGGCTTTCCTGATGATAAGAGGGAAGAGCTCGTTTATCATCTTCCGGCTGGAGAGGTGAGCCTCCCACCAGATGCTGACCTGGACAATGGTCTCGTATTTTTTCACCGCCAGTCTATAAAGGCAGATGACAATACAGTGACCATATGCACAGAGCTGAAGATGAAGGTACACACACTGCCCCACAGTGAGATCGGACTGATGAAGCAATCTCTCCAGCAGGTAAATAAGGCCTTGCAGCAAAAAGTAGTATACACAGCCTCGGAGTGAGGTCTTAAAAGCCTACGGTACCTGATAGTTGATCTGAGTAGACTGAGCGACCGTGCCGGTAGCCGGTAGCGTAAAGGTCGCATTGGTAGTGCTCACGTAGTCTCCGCTGCTCATAGTACGGTTGCCATCAGCGTCGTAGATGGCGTAGAGGTAATAGGTGCCGGGATGCATATAGTTGAATGTAAAGGACCGGTCACCAGAGGCCAGGATCACGTAGCGCGAGCGCGTCTTGAGGCTGGCATAGTTGATAGAGAAACCGGATATCATGGGCTGCGTGGTCACGACCAGCAGGACAGATTTATTGGGATCCGGTGCGGGTAGGGTCGGGGAGAAGGTGTACGACAAAGTAGCCTGACCCAGATAGGGCTGCGCAGATTCCGGATAGGGGTCTCCGTTCAGTGTGTAAAAGATACTCTCTGTCAGGCCGGCAAAAGTGGAGGAAAAGTTCTTGACCATTTCCTTTTTGGGATAGCCGAAGGCTTGATTTGCTGCCTGGCAGCTACTGGTATCCTGGCGTCCGGCGCGCCACTCCATGTGCAGCACCGCTGAGGAGAGGCTGTTATTCTTATTGGTATAGCTACGCAGTATCATGCTATCATCGTGAAAGATCACCTCTGACCAGGCACGCCTCGTACCTTTGACGAAATCTGAAAAGCGGTAATAGGCCTGAGAGCCGGTCTCTGATACACTGTCTGCTATCAGGTATGAGATCCGCTTCATACCTGCAAAGCTGCCACCATTGCGAAAGCAAAGTTTGTACTCTGTACTATCGTATACTATAAAGAATGACATAAAGATATCATTCAGTGTATCCAGTTCGTTTTTGGCAGAGACCTGCCCACCGCTGATAGGGCGAAAGTCAACTATCCACTCGGGATAGCCGCCGAGTGCCGTGGTAGAGGTCACCGGTCCATCCCATATGCCGGATATGTGAGACAACAGCCCGTATCCCTTTATTGCAGAGGTACTGACATCGGGAGGTATATTGGGATTGGTGTTATTGGTATTCTGCTTGTCGTGGCAGGAGGCGAGCAGGCACAGGCCGAGCAGTGCGGTGGCAGACCAGAGGGTAAGGCGAGTATTCATTGTAGTTGTTTTAGGCCGGGTAAATATAAAGCAAAGCACTGCTCTAATTTATGATCTTCAGCATATGGCATAGAAATAGCTAAATTTGAGAGGATAGATGATCCTGACTCACTAAACTTGTCCCATGAAGATACTGTATACACCCATTCTGGTATTGCTCCTTTTTTTACGGTTATGCTCCTATGCACAGCCCCAGATCACCAATGGCGGCTTTGAAGCCTGGAGCGGTATAGATACTGTGCGTCCTGATGGCTGGGCTACTACGGAGCGACTGCTGGGGCTGTCTGTGAATAAGTGGGTCACCCAGGAGACACGTCCGGCCTATGTACATGGCGGTGTATCTGCCGTGAGGCTGGCTGCAGATACGCTGCATGGCCGCGCGTGGGTCAATAGCGAAGCCTATGGCACATTCGTGCATACTACAGGTATCGCTACAGATGGCAAGACAGGAGCCCGGAGCACGGTGGATGATGATTTTACCTATATGCCGGGTGTGATAGCTGTGGGTACTGCTTCGCAGCCCAGGGGCTATTGGGTCGGATCAGGAGTAGCGCTGGGTGCCCGGCCATCTACACTGAGTTTTTGGGTGCGGCTCAATCATCCTGTAGCAGACACGGCCAGCGTGCGGGTGCTGCTGACACGGTGGAGCCCCTCACGAGGCACCAGAGATACTGTAGCCATAGACAGGCAGGATATTTTGCCCGATAGCAGTATCATGTCCGGCTATGCGCTCTTCACAGATACACTGGAATACCTCAACCTGGAAGTACCCGATACAGCACGCATCACTATATACGGCGGCCGTATGCGCAATGTAGCAGCCCGGGGCAATGAGACTTGGATAGATGGTGTGGTCTGGGGGTATGGCTTCCCGCCTCCTGTACGGCCTGTGGTGCAGGCAGACTCGCTCTGGCTGATGCCTAATGTGGTGGAGACCGTCATGAAGGTGCGCGCAGATAGTACCCTGCTAGGTTGCCGTATCATCATAGAAGCCGAGACCAGCGTACTGGTCAAAGATATACCTATATCAGGACCGATGCTGACGGTAGATATGACAGATGTGCCTGTAGGCAACTATGCCTATGTGCTGATAGATAACAATGGCAACAGGCTGAGGAAGGGTTATCTCTCGGTACTCAGAAATTAAATCAAAATATGCCCATATGGATGGTTCAGTCAATATCATCAACTGGTTTGAAGTATACGTAGACGATCTCAGCAGAGCACAGGCATTTTATGAGGAGATCTTTCAGGTCAGGCTGGAGGTGATGGATTTCGGCGCGCTGACTATGGCGCTTTTCCCGGCGGATAGCGGCAATGGAAAAGTATCGGGCGCACTGGTCAGGCATGAGATGAGGAAACCGGGAGACTGCGGCACGCTGCTGTATTTTAATGCCAATCCGGATCTGTCGGCGGTGCTGGGCAGGGTAGAGGCTGCAGGTGGCAAGATAAACCGCCCTAAAACAAAGATATCAGATGAGGTCGGCTATATGGCACTCTTTACCGATACCGAAGGTAACGGCATGGCGCTGCACTCTCTGGCGTGACAGGAGCTATTTAGTCTCTGACGTGGAAATAAGGATAAGGTACTTCTGCTGACATTCGGGTTACGATAAGGGTTAAACAAATAAGTACTTGTTTATACGGCGGTTAGATTTATGAGTTTCAGAGCAGCGCTTTTTTGGTGCAAAATCTTTTACCTTGGGTGCTGATGGCAGGTATCAAAGGCAATAGGTTCATACTGATCATTCCGGTGCTGGTAGCAGTCATATCTATGCTGCTGTTTTTTATGGCGCTGGTGAGTGGCTGGTTTGGCCCGGGTGGTGTGGTGGCTGGTGAGTTTTGTGAGGCAGCACGCCCCGGCCTGATCAAGCAGCCCTATAATACCTGGTCTAATATTTCCTTCATACTGTCCGGTATCATCATAGCCTGGCAGCTGATGCGCGGAGACTATGACGCCAATGCGAATATTCTGACCCGGAAGCCCTTTTATGCAATCTTTTATGCTTCGCTGGTGGTGCTGCTCGGGCCTGGCTCTATGTGCATGCATGCTACTACTTCTGATCTCGGCGGTTTCTTTGATATGCTATCCATGTATCTCGTGGCTTCATTCACCTGGGCCTATGCGCTGGAGCGTTTCTTCAGTTGGCGGCCGCTGCATTTTGCTATTTTATTTACGGTCTTCCTCTCATTTTGTATATGGGCGGATGGGAGAGAGGATATACATATTGGTTTTGATTTCTTTGGTGATACGGTTTTTGCCATACTGATCGCCCTCACTATCATCACTGAGGTTTTAAATCGCTTCATCCGGGGTATGCATCACGATATCCGCTGGGCAGGCGCGGCTTTTGTCAGCCTGATGCTGGCTTTCTTTATCTGGAATATCAGTGGCACAGGCACTTCTCTGTGCGATCCATACTCGCCTCTGCAGGGGCATGCAGCATGGCATATACTCTGTGCAGTATCTACCTATTGCCTTTTCAGGTTTTATGCCTCAGAGCATATGGAGGGTCACTCTATATCGGCATAGTCGGCCTTAGCCGCGGAGAGGCAGGCATCTATAGAGTTGCCAAAGAGCTCCGTCAGCGTCAGGCCAAAAGCCCGTGCCTGCTGTGGTACGATACTCTCTGCAGAGAGGCCCGGCACAGAGTTTACCTCCAGCATGTAGTATTGACCATCACGCAGGATGTAGTCTATGCGGCACATACCCTTGAAGTCTAGTTTCTCGTAGATAGCGGCTGATGTTCCTTGTATCTTTTGCGCTATGGCCGGATCGATCTCTGCCGGGGTCACCTCTCTGGAGTGGCCTTCATACTTAGCCTGATAGTCAAAGAAAGCATTCTTGCTCCTGATCTCCGTGAGCGGCAGGGCAGTCACTCTGCCCTGGTAGCGTATCACCCCGCAGGTCACCTCGGTGCCTTTGATATACTCCTCAGCCAGTATCTCATCGTCATAGTCAAATGCGAGCCTGATGGCAGCATCCAGTGCATCTGCTGTGTCTACCTTTGAGGCGCCATAGCTGGAGCCATTTTTATTAGGCTTCACAAACAGGGGGTAGGTCAGTTCCTTGTTGATCCTTTGCGAGAGCTGGCTGCGGTCATCGTCTCTTTTGGCCACCACAGACTGCGCTGACAAAATGCCAAACTGCCTGAGGTATTCCTTTGTACGGCTCTTGTCAAACGTGATAGCAGCCGTCATCACGCCGCAGCAATTATATGGTATCCCCATCATATCCAGGTAGCCTTGCAGCCTGCCATCCTCGGCGGGTGTACCGTGTATGGCTATAAATACAGCATCAAATTTCACTTTGCTACCGGCTATCACCACGCTAAAATCATTTTTGTCTACTACGGACTGATTACCTTCGTATTCAGCCACCCAGTTGTGCTCTTCTATGAGTACTTTATAGACGTTATATTTCTCCTTATCCAGATACTGACATACGATGTCGCCGCTTTTCAGGGAGATGCCTGCCTCTGCTCCGGGGCCGCCGCACATGACTGCGATATTCTTTTTCATGCTCTTGTATTTAGGATGTCCTGATGCAGCCGGTATTTACTCTACCGGCATGTGCACTATAACGCTAATTAATGGATATTTGTGCCCCGGTAGCGGGGATTCTTTCATCTGATAGTAGATAAACCTGCCCCACTGCCTAAATAGATAGACAAAAATGCACCACAGAATAGAGCAAAGGATAGATCACCTGGTGGCCCTGGCCGGCAAAATGCAGGATAACGAGCTGCTGGAGGCGGTCATAAACCGTACTGCCACCACCAATCCCTTTTTTACCAGTGATTTCACGCACGCTGCCATCAGGGCGATAGTAGAGGAGATGCTCGATGGGCAAAAGCTACGCACATGGCTCTCAGCCTATGATCTGCCAGTGCAGGACCCTGCAGTCCGGGTGGGTATCATCATGGCAGGCAATATCCCCCTGGTGGGATTTCATGACTTTCTCTGTGCATATGTGATGGGAAACCCTATGCAGGTCAAACTATCCGGCAAGGATGACCTCCTCTTTCCGGTAGTATTTGATATGCTGTGTAAACTGGATACGACGCTACCGGCCCGGGCGCAGATCGTAGAGAAGCTACAGGACTATGATGCGGTGATAGCCACGGGGAGCAATAACAGCTACCGCTACTTCGAGTATTACTTTCGCGACAAGCCGAAGGTCCTCCGCAAGAATCGCAACTCTGTGGCCATACTGACCGGTAGGGAAAGTGATGCAGAGCTGACAGCGCTCGCCGATGACATCTTTATGTATTTTGGCTTTGGCTGCCGCAATGTATCTAAGCTTTATGTTCCGGAAGATTATGATATAACACGGTTATTCCCCCATTTTGACAGGTACCAGTGGATGTTTCACCATACCAAGTACATGAATAACTATGATTACAACCGGACCATTCTCTTGCTGAATAAAACACCTCATTTGGCCAATGAGATATTGATGATACAGGAGCAGGCGGCCATCGCGTCGCCCGTTTCGATGCTTTATTATGAAAGGTATAGCGATATGGGCCGTCTGAAGCAGGAAATAGACCGGCATATAGAGCAGATTCAATGTGTGGTGGGGGGAGATGAGGTTCGACCATTGTTAGATATAGATATTATGCCTTTCGGGACGGCACAAAAACCGTCGTTGGTTGATTATGCAGACGGCGTAGATATTTTAACGTTCCTAAAAAGCCTTTGACCTTGCAGTATCATATATTACTAGCTATCTTTATCCGATAATCAAAAAACACAAGTAAACCAGTCATGTACAAAAAATTACTTTTTGCTGTGCTTTTTATGCCGGTGTCAGTATTTGCCCAAAATACCTACGACATGGTGTATACGACCCTTCACACGAAATGCTCCAATGCAGCCTGCCATAGTGCATCCTCTGCAGAAGCACTGAAGTTTGATGGTTCTTCAGCTGCGGTATATGCAGCGCTGGTCAACCAGCTGCCTAGCAATACTGCATCCCTGGCCAGAAATGAAAAGCTGGTCTGGGTCAACCAGCCATATGACAGCTACCTGCTGAAGAAGGCTGCCAGCTGGCTCGATACGGACCTGGATATCCCTGCTGCAGAGGCTGACTCTGTACACGTGAATGCCGGCCTGAGCAACATTGAGGCTGAATTTATCCGTCAGTGGATCATGTACGGTGCCGGCCAGACAGGCAACTATATAGATACCAATGTGATCCATGCGTACTATAATGACTCTGCCCGTGCAGCTTTCTACCCTAAGCCGGCCAAACCTGCTCCGGGGACTGGGGTGCAGGTGCATATGGGGCCTATATTCGTACCGGGTACAGGTACTACAGAAGTAGAGTATTGCCTCAAGCATGAAGTAGACTTTGCCGGTAATGTAGAGGTGACCGCTACAGAGGGCAATATGAACCCGCAGTCTCACCACTTCCTGCTTTTCCGCTTTGATGACTCTGCCTCTGCAGCTGCAATGCCCGATGGTATGCGCAGGATACTGCTGACCTCAGGCAATTCATCTTTTGATGGCAATAAGTCACTGAGCAGCGCCTGGCAGACCAGCCAGACATATTCACTTCCTACCCAGACAGCCTTTTTCTGGCCGCAAAAGACCTTCCTGGATCTGAACTATCACATGAAAAACTATACTGCACCGGGCAACTCAGGTGTGCAGCCATTCGACTTTTACCTGAATGTAGCTACGACACCGCACCTGCCTACATCCAATACGATAGAGATGAAGACCCGTCTGGTCAATAATCCTGGCCTGATCATATTCCCTCATGCTACGGCAGACCTGCCATACGCTGACGGAGATAATGGCAATGGTGAAATGCGCTATATCTGGATGATGTCATCACACACACACAAGTATGGCACGGCCTATAACCTATATGTGAATGACCCATCAGCGCATAACGGCATAAGCACAGACACACTGTACAATGGTGACTACGAGTATGATCCTAGCGGAGCGATGCTGTTTGATCGCGGGTACTATGACTGGGAGCACCCTTCTGTAGAGTACTTTGTGCCTCAACGCCCTGTGGATTTCTCTAATGGCGGCGGCATCGTGGCTCAGACCACCTGGAATAACACAGGCGGTAACCTCATCCACTTCGGCTATACTACAGCTGATGAGATGCAGCTTTTCTACTATATGTACACTACGCGCCTGGCTACTACTGCTGTGAATGAGGTGAAGAGCAGTGACATCAAGTTTGCGGTCTATCCTAATCCGATGACTGATCAGGGCACCCTGATGTACACACTCGATAACCCTGCTACCGTCAAGGCTACAATCGTAAATGTAGCAGGTAGTGAAGTGGCTACGCTAAAGGAAGAGCGCAATCAGGCCGGTACCTATACTATGGACATGGGTCCTAAGGCACTGGCCAAAGGTATTTACTTTGCCCGCCTGAGTGTAGATGGCGCTACATACACACGCAAGTTTGTAATACAATAACTGATACAAAGGAAGATAGCAAAGCCCCTCTCAGGAGGGGCTTTTTTGTTTACACCCGGTGCGCGAAAATCAGCGGGAGGGCATTGCAAAACATCTATATTAGCCGCCTCAATCTAAGTCATGGAAAAACTACAATCATACCTCGAAGCCAATAAACAACAACATCTCGATGAGCTGCTGGACCTGCTACGCATACCATCGGTCAGTGCAGATGAAAAATTCAAATCAGACGTATTGCGCACTGCTGAGTTTGTAAAAGAGAAGCTCGTAGCTGCAGGGGCTGATAATGTGGTACTGGAGCAGACCAAAGGCTATCCTGTAGTTTACGGCGATAAGATCATAGATCCCAAACTACCCACAGTGCTCGTATATGGCCACTATGATGTACAGCCTGCAGATCCTTATGAGCTGTGGCATTCACCGCCATTTGAGCCGGTGATCAAGGATGGAAATATCTATGCACGCGGCAGCGCTGATGATAAGGGCCAGATGTACGTGCATGTGAAGGCATTTGAAGCCATGATGAAGAACAACGCGCTGCCTTGCAATGTGAAGTTTATGATAGAAGGAGAGGAGGAGATAGGTTCTGAAAACCTCGAAACATACGTCAAGGCAAATACGGCTAAGCTCAAGAGCGATGTAGTGCTGATATCAGATACATCTATCATAGCTAATGATATCCCCTCTATCACTACCGGCCTGCGAGGCCTGGCCTATCTGGAGGTAGAGGTCACCGGACCTAACCGCGACCTGCACTCAGGTGTATACGGCGGTGCTGTGGCTAACCCTATCAATGCACTCTGCGATATGATCTCGTCACTACACGATGCAGATCGCAAAATAAACATACCGGGCTTTTATGATGATGTGGCAGTAGTATCTGATGCAGAGCGCGCAGAGATGGCCAAAGCGCCATTCAGCCAGGAGGAGTATAATAAGGACCTTGATATGGCACTGGAACTGGGAGAGAAAGGCTATAGCACGCCAGAGCGCGTCTCCATACGCCCTACACTGGATGTAAATGGTATATGGGGCGGCTACATAGGTCAAGGAGCAAAGACAGTATTGCCATCTAAGGCCTACGCCAAGATCAGCATGCGCCTCGTGCCCAATCAATCCTCTGAGAAGATCACGAAGCTCTTTGAAGACCACTTCAAAAGCATCGCGCCTAAATATGTGAAAGTAAAGGTGACAAACCTGCATGGCGGAGAGGCGGCAGAGACGCCTACTGATACCGTGGCCTACCGCGCAGCATCCAAGGCGATGGAGAAGACCTTTGGCAAAACACCGATACCACAGCGCACAGGAGGTAGTATCCCTATTGTGACCATGTTTGAGCGTGTGCTGGGTACCAAGACGGTCCTGATGGGTTTTGGTCTGGACTCTGACGCTATACACTCACCAAATGAGCACTACGGCCTTTTCAACTACTATAAGGGAATTGAGACAATACCTTACTTCTTCCAGTACTTTGCAGAAATGAGTAAATAGAATTTATGTTTAAAGGAAAGCGTATAGTTTTAAAGGAGGGGGATGTTTTTGAAGCAAGAGTAAAGGATCGATATCATTACTTTCAGTTCATCTATGCTGATCGTAATTATCTTGGCGGAGAATTGGTAAGACTTTTCAATTATAATTCTGCTGAGCCCATGATTGTTTTTGATTTCGATCTTCTTTGGTGCTTCGGCGTGAAATGTCATTATCACACTATGGTAAGATACGGCGCACGGGAGGGCTTTTGGCAAAGGGTTGGTAAGCAGTTGATTGAATCAGACTTTGAACCTCCTACGTTCAGAGCTACCAATCAATATAAAGCATTAAAGGCGACGGATTGGAGATTGTTAAAAGCAAGCGAATGCACTTTCATAGGGGAAATACACGATGAGTTAAGAAAACTACCTATTTCTAGTATAAGGCAACCTCATCGTCTTATAGAAATAATAGAATTGGGCTATGACTCATTTTTAAGCGATATTGGATAAGAAATTATTATCTGCTGAACTCCTGTAGGTCCTTCATGATCTGGTTGGCGATATTATCTGCCGTGGTCTCTGAGTTTGACTCGGCATAGATGCGGATGATAGGCTCTGTATTGCTACGGCGCAGGTGTACCCAGTCTTTGTCAAACTGCACCTTGACGCCATCTATCGTACTCACCTCATAGTTAGCGTATTTCTTTTCTACCTGATCGAAGAGTGAGTCGATATTTACAGAAGTGTCCAGGTCTATCTTCTTTTTGCTGATATAGTAGCTCGGATAGGTAGAGCGGAGTATAGAGGCTGTCTTGCCGGACTTGGCCAAGTGCGTGAGGAAGAGGGCTATGCCCGCCAGCGCATCACGGCCATAGTGCAGCTCAGGGTAGATCACCCCTCCATTGCCTTCGCCACCGATCACTGCTTTTTCTTCTTTCATCTTCTGTACTACATTCACCTCGCCTACAGCAGATGCATGATACTCACAGCCAGACTTCTCGGTCACGTCACGCAGGGCACGGGTAGAGGACATATTAGACACGGTGCTACCTTTCTTGTTTTGCAGTACATAGTCCGCCACTGCCACCAGCGTATACTCCTCGCCAAACATCTCGCCATTGTCACTGACCAGCGCCAGGCGATCCACATCAGGATCTACCGCTATGCCCAGATCGCATTTGTATTTGCGCACCGCATTGGCCAGGTCGCCGAGGTTCTCCGGGAGCGGCTCAGGATTATGCGGAAATTGGCCCGTAGGCTCAGTGTAGAGTTCGATCACTTCCTCCACGCCCAGCGCCTTGAGCAGCTTGGGTAGTGCGATGCCTCCGGTGGAGTTTACACAGTCTATGGCTACCTTATATTTCTTTGCCTGTATGGCCTTTACATCTACCAGTTTCAGGTCCAATATCTTCTGGATATGTTTCTCTATATAGCCATCTTTCAGCGTATAGCTGCCCAGCGAGTTGATGTCTTCATACTCCACGCTGCGCTCTTCTGCTATGCGCAGTACCTCTTCTCCGGCCTTGGCTGAGATAAATTCTCCCTGAGAGTTGAGCAGTTTGAGTGCGTTCCACTGTTTCGGGTTATGACTCGCAGTGATGATGATGCCGCCACCGGCCTTCTCATCATATACGGCCAGCTCTACTGTAGGAGTAGTAGAGAGGCCCAGATCTACTACATCTATACCTATAGACTGGAGGGTAGCCGCCACGATACTGGATACCATCTGGCCGGATATACGTGCGTCACGGCCTATTACCACCTTGCGCTGGCCGCTGGTCTCGATGACCCAATGGCCAAATGCCGAGGTAAATTTCATGATATCTTCGGGTGTGAGATTAGCACCCGGGAAGCCGCCAATGGTGCCTCTGATACCTGATATTGATTTGATAAGGGACAAGGTTATAATTTTTGTTGCAACAAATATCCCAAAAGGGAGATTATCCTTAACTTTGGGACGACGAATGTACGAAAAAGAGGGGCTAGAATTATGCCTAAATATAAACATAACCGGCATTCATATATGACAAATGGCTGATAAGAAATGGTTTGAAACATGGTTTGATACACCCTACTATCACCTGCTCTACAGCCACCGCAATGATGAGGAAGCGCGCACGTTTGTCTCTAATCTTGTGGGCCATTTGCAGATTCCCCAAGGTAGCCGGGTGCTGGACGTAGCCTGTGGCAAGGGCCGCCATAGCCGCTACCTGGCCAAACTAGGCTACGAGACCACGGGTCTGGACCTATCGCCGCACAGTATAGAAGAGGCCAGAAAGGAAATGCTCCCAAATCTTCATTTTGAAGTATGGGATATGCGCAAGGTCTATCGGGCAAATTATTTCTCACTCGTTGTCAATCTCTTTAGCAGTTTTGGCTATTTTGACAACGAGGCGGACGATCAGGCAGCCATACGGGCTATGGCCGATGATCTCATGCCGGGAGGCACTCTCGTGCTCGACTATATGAATCCTGAATGTATCTCTAAGCTCATGAAGCCCCGTGATATTATCAATCGCGGAGATATACAGTTTCACCTGCAGAAGAAACTCGAAAATGGCTTTATCATCAAAGACATAAATTTCATAGCAGAGGGAGCAGAGCACCACTACCAGGAGAAGCTCAAAATGATCAAACCCGAGCAGTTTCGCAAATTGTTTGAAGGTGCAGGGCTGACTATCACAGAGGTGTTTGGTAGTTATGATCTGGTCCCGTTCAAGGCTGGCGAGAGCAATAGGCAAGTGATAGTAGCGCGGAAAAGGTAACTTCACCCAAAACAGATTTGTGGCGCCTGTACTAGACCACACACTTTTTCATCTCATCAATCAGACGCTGGCAAATCCCGTCCTCGATTTTCTATGCCCTGTATTGAGAAACAGATTCACGTGGCTACCATTCTATATCATCGGGGGGATTTATGTTTTGTATAAGTATCGTATGCAGGGGGTATTCATTTTAGTAGGGGTGGGCATCACTATCCTCTGCTGCGATCAGTCGGCCAATGCCATCAAGTGGAGCGTGCATCGCCTGCGTCCCTGCCATCTGGAGCCGGGGGTACGGCTACTCATAGATCACTGTAGCGATACCTACAGCTTCCCGTCCAATCATGCTACTAACCATTTCGGCCTCGCGGTTTTCTTGTCATTGGTGTTTCGCAGGTATGGATGGATGGCGCCGGTATTGATAGTATGGGCGGCATTGGTGGCGTTTTCACAGGTTTATGTGGGTATACACTATCCGGCAGATGTCACTGCCGGTGCGATGCTGGGTATAGTGCTTGGGGGGATGGTATTTTTATTGTACCGCCTGGCGGCAAAACACATTGGTCAGCAGGCAGACTGATTTATTTCAGGTGCAGCTTTTGCAGATTAGTACATGGACACCGTATCTTCGCCGGTATACTAAGACTCCGCATGAAGCACGGCTTACTCGCTTTTATCTGCATTTTCTCTTTCGTCACGTCGATATCAGCTCAGGACGTATACGTCAATACAAAACCTTCAGCCAATACTGCCGACGCCAAAGCTTTTGGCCAGCGTTTCGCAGATGGCTTTCTGGACCGGAGGCGTCATCACCAGCGGGACACCAGCTCCGGCGAACCCTTCGCACAGTATGACCTGACCTGGCTCAATGGCAATGATCGCCGTCATGAGGCCTTGCTCGCCACCAAGTACTTTACCGGCTCTGCCATGCTGGATGTCAACTATACCGCATCAGATCATCACCCGATAGACAATACAGTAGTCGGATCTACCGCACTGGCGCGGAATAATGAGATAGAGCTTTCTCTGGCTGCCTTTGGCGGCGAGTTTAACTATCATAACGTCCGTGCAAAGCTGATGCTGCAATTTGGTACCCGTACCACACTCGTGCCGCGCAACGATGCCAGCTGGAACCGCGGCCAGGGAGATCTCAAGACAGCGTACCGCTATCTCAGTGAGGCTTATGCCGGCTACCACTTTAATGCCATGAAGGGTATCAATCTCGATGCAGGACTTTTCATGTCATACATAGGGATGAACTCCTACTACAATGCTGAGAACTGGGTCTACCAGCCTTCATTTACTTCAGATAATACGCCTTGGTTTTTTAATGGCGTGCGCCTGCAGATGTTTCCTACTACGAGGATCAAAGTAGAGGTGTGGGTCATCAATGGCTGGCAGTCTTATGGCAAGTTTAACAGTATGCCGGGGCTAGGTTGCCAGTTTCTCTGGAGTCCAAAGGAATATATACGCGTAGTGACCAACGATTATTTGGGCACCGATGTAGCCAATAACCCTAAGGCATTCCGTTTCCACTCAGACAATAGCTTCCAGGTGCGGCTTTTCAATAAACCGGAAGGCAAGGTCAGCAAAGAAGCGATCAGCCTGGCAGCCGACCTGGGTTTTCAGAAAGGCGGAGGCCTGGGAGGTTTCGGATTGCTCAGTAGCTCACCTCAGTCCAATTTTCTGAGTGTGATGGTCTACCATCGTTTGTGGTTTGGCCGCGATCACTTTGCCTGGACTGTGGGAGGAGGCGCCATGCACAATCCGGGCCGCTATCTGTTGCTGGCACCTGGCGGTGATGCCGATCCTAATCTCAATCCCCAGACGGGGCAGACAATCGGTACGCATCCGTACTCTCTCAATCCGGGTGATCCTTTTGACGGCTGGGATGTCTCTACCAATGTAGACTGGATGCCCAATGAGCTTATCACCTTCCGGCTGGAGGTAGTACATCGCGAGGCATCGGTGCCTTACTTTGCAGGTCACGGCGGTGTGACTTCTCCTGATGGCTATAATGGCACTACGATTCCTGCCGGCTGGATGCCTGACCTCGTGCGCCAGGAGACACGCTTCATCGCCGCGCTGCTGGTCAGGTTCTGATGGCCCGACATTCCAAACTAACAGCATGATCTGATTGTATTATCTCTTAATCTCAAGTCTCATATCTCTCGTCTTTTCCATACATTTACCCTGCTACAAAATCACACAACATGGAACTCGAATTCATCAAAGTCAATCCGCAATACGATAAGCATATAGGCCTCATAGAGCTCAACCGGCCCAAGGAGCTCAACGCGCTCAATCGCCAGCTCATGCTGGAGATACGCGATGTACTGCGCGAGTGGGATGAGGACGATAATATCCGCGTCGTGATCCTTACAGGAGGAGAGAGGGTTTTCGCCGCAGGCGCAGACATCAAGCAGATGGCAGATGCTACAGCCATCTCTATGCTCGGTATAGATCAGTTCTCTACCTGGGATCAGATCAAGAAGACCAAGAAGCCGATCATCGCTGCGGTATCCGGCTTTGCGCTCGGTGGTGGCTGTGAGCTGGCCATGACCTGCGACCTGATCATCGCATCTGAGACGGCCCAGTTTGGACAGCCGGAGATCAATATCGGTACGATGCCCGGCGCGGGTGGTACCCAGCGCCTCACTCGTGCTGTGGGCAAAGGCCTCGCGATGGAGATGGTACTGACCGGCCGCTTCATCACAGCAGAGGAGGCACAGCGCGCCGGCCTCGTGGTGCGTGTCGTGCCTGTGGAGGTACTGCTGGCAGAAGCCGTCAAAACTGCCAGGCAAATAGCCGCCAAATCACCGATAGCCGTGCGCCTCGCCAAGGAGTCAGTCAACAAAGCCTACGAGACCACACTCGACGAGGGCCTCCAGTTTGAGCGCAAGAACTTCTACCTGACTTTTGCATCAGAGGATCAGAAGGAGGGAATGAAGGCTTTTGTGGAGAAGAGAGCACCGGATTTTAAGGGGAAATAGAAGAGGTTATTCGCCTTTTCTTGGTTCTCGAATCTTGATTCTAGCATCTTCAGCAAACATCTTTCCCACACCCTTATATTTCGCTTTTCTATCTCGGTAGATTTTCTATTTTTATAGGATAAACCGAACTTTCTGTCAATGCATAAAAGTTTACTGGCTTTTGTACTGGCTGTATGTGTGAGTGGTGCTGCGATGGCGCAGGGCGGCTTCTGGAGCAATGCCGGCGCACTCGTCTCTATACGCGATACATCCTTCGTCTCCGTGATAGGGGACATGTACAACTCAAACGGCGGCATCTACTACAATTTTGACTCGATCTTCCTCACCGGAGACTGGAGCAATACTGCCGGCAATCACGCCTTTGACTCTATACTCGTACCCGCGGGCACCGGCTATGTGTACATGTACGCAGCCGATCAGCGTATCAAGGGTACCGACCAGACCTACTTTCACAATCTGATACTGAAAAATCTAGGCACCAAGTATGCCGACCTCGACGCCAAAGTAGATGGCTTCCTGGATATGACTGACCGCGAATTTAGCGTAGATACCAATACCATCTGGGTGCGCAATCCGCGCCTGCAGTCCGTACGTCGTACCACCGGTTTCCTCTCCTCGCTGAAAGATGGCGGTCTCCTTCGCTATACTGACTCTGACTCTACCTATCTCTATCCTGTTGGCTCTAACCTTGGCACCTCACGCTACAGGCCGATAGAGATGACACCTACAGCGTCTCAGAATAACCAATACAAAGTCCGCTTTGCGAATATCGATCCTACGGCCGAGGGCTTTGACCGCAATATCCGCTTCCACCTCGTCTGCTCTATCAATCCCAATTGGTACCATAGGATCTACCATCCATACGGACCGGACTCGGCTGACCTGGCTATCTTCTACGATCCTGCAGCCGATGGCCAGTGGAATGATATCGTGCACTGGCAAAACCTGCCTGAGTGGGAGTCTATCCACCGTGACACAGTAGTACCGGGTTCGCCATTCACCAAGATGGCCAAGTTCCGCTGGAATGACTATAGCTACTCACCATTTGCCCTCGCTATCACTTCTCAGCCATTTGCTGTGGCTGGTGTGGATACTATCATCTGGAGACTTGATACCATCCAACTGCAGGCATCAGGAGGCGTGGGCTACGCCTGGAGCCCGGCAGATAGCCTCAGCGATGCCAGTGTGAGCAATCCCCTCGCATGGCCGTCACAGAGTACCATCTATCATCTCACTGTAGAGGACAGCAAGGGCTGCTACGACTATGACAGTCTTTATGTCCTGGTGCGCAATAAGCCTATACCAAACTTCTTCATCCCTGACGTGATCACGCCAAACGGTGACGGCTATAATGACTTCTGGCATATCCGCGACCTGGACCGCTATCCGCAGAATGAAGTACGTATCATCAACCGCTGGGGAGATGAACTATTCTTTGAGGCACCATACCAGCAGGACTGGACTGGTACGTGGAAAGGGGAACCCCTGCCGGGAGCTACCTACTACTACATCCTGAAGGTAAAAGACGAAAACGGCAACTGGGTCACATTTAACGGGCCTATCACGGTGGTGAGATAAACCTAAAACGGCGAAGAAATGATCAGACATATACCAGTTGGTAATATTTTCAAAAGAGCGCTGCTCACTACAGCTATAGCTGCCCTGAGCTATGCGGGCTATGCACAGCAGATAGAGGAGTTTTCGCTATTTCGCGAGAATGCCGTGGCGCTGAACCCTGCTATGGTGGGCAATCAAGGCTTCCTGTCAGGCAATTTTACATTCCGCAAGCAATTTAGCCAGATCACAGATGCTCCGTATACGGCTTACATGAATATGCAGGGCCAGGTAGCGGACAAGAATTTCGGCATTGGTGCATCACTCATACATGACCAGACTGGCCCTACGGGCAAGACCGGCGTGACCCTCGCTGCCGCGTATCAGCTCAAGTTGGGCAAATCAAATAATCCTAACGCACACTACAATACTGCCACGACGCACATGATCAGCTTTGGGCTCTCCGTTAGCCTCATGCAGTACCGCCTCAACGGCAGCGCCCTGCACCCTGATCAGGGAGGGGACCCCGGCCTCTATAGCAGCAATGCATATAAGCTGACCCCTGATGTAGCCTTTGGCGTCTACTACCAGTGGAAGGAAAATCTTTATGCGGGATTTTCTGTACCTCAGGTCATGGGCCTGAACATCAACTATACAGGCCGTGATGGCTACGCTGCTATCAAGACCGTGCAGCACCTCAACTTCCTGCTCGGAGGTAAGATCCGTGTGTACAAGCATATCTTCAGTATAGATCCTGCCGGTGCCTTCCGCTGGGTCAAGAATGCACCACCTCAGGGCGATATCGGTCTGCGCCTTACCTTCCTGGATGGTATCTGGGTGGGTGGCACCTATCGCAGCACCAGCACTGCCATACTCGATGCGGGCATAGAGATCAAAGGCCTCGTCAGGCTCTCTTATGCTTATGATCTCAATTTCTCCAAATATCACGGCGATATAGGCCCTACTCATGAGTTCTCTGTAGGCTTCCGCTTCAATCGTGACAAGAAGCAACTGCACGACACTAAGGTGTTTGCTGGCTTGGGTCAATAATATTGGTGGAATATGCCAGCCCTGAGAGCATATTTGTTTGTCCCGTTTAGCGTATTGTTTGTATTCCTGTTTTGTCATTCATTCGGGCAACAGCAAATTCCGGTTTATCATATTTCAAAGAAATATGACGTCAGCAATTTATTCGGTACATGGAGGTGTGCAGTGCCCGAAAGGCACAATGATGATAGTACTCTTTTTGATTATACTTTTCATAAAGATATGACTTGCGATCTTCGGTTGATTAGCAATAAGAATACACTGGCCGTGCCCACACACTACATCTTTTTTATGCAGACGGATACTATTGTTTTGCGGTCTATCGAGAGTGGAAACATCAGCAGAGTTCAGATATTGAAATTGGAGAAAAATTTTCTCCGATGGGTTGTGCTGCTGGATGAAGGAGGGCGCGGAGCGATCATGGACTTCAGGCGGATGTCGTTTTGAGAGATGCTTGCAAATAAAAAGCCGCACCTTTCCCGGATGCGGCCATATAATTAAACGATGAAGAGACGATGATCAATGCCAGTATTGGAATACGGCGGTATAAGTGCGGTTGCGCGAGGTAGTATAGGTGACCTTGTAGCCGTATGGGCAGCTCGTGGTCACATTACCCGGGGCATCCACGCCAAAGAGTACATCCAGCGTGTTGCCATTCACATAGTGCTTCATCTCGCCGCTGTCCGGATTACGGTAGCTACTGCATGAATTATCAAAAATGATAGGAGTTGCGATCTCATTCACAAAGTCGGCACCTTTACGGTTAGTACCCCACATATCTACATTGGTATGCCCACCCTGTGTCGCATTGCCACTCAGGGTTATACTCAGCACGCCGTTACTATTAGCAAATTTGCGGCTGCGGTCTACGCTCCATGTCCTGTGAGAACCGTCATCAAAGGTGAGTTGCACGCCTGTGGCTGTATGCCGATGCTCCACAGGGCCCTGATCCAGACCCGCCAGTACCCGCCAGGCCAGACCGCCTGTCACATTGGTCAGCTTATTCAGGCCATCATATTGTACGTGGCCTCCGGTAGCTACGTTTGTGATGACCAGAGCGGTGAATTGTGCATCCAGCACAGCACCTGGGTCACGCCACCTGGTGCCTGAGGTATAGCCCTCCAGCGTGAGTGTGACTGTACCTGAGCGCTTAAATTTATTGTCTACGATCGTAGTGCCATCATAGGTGATAGTCAAAATACCGCTAGCAGCTTGCGAGCTATCAATAGTAGCGCCTACGAGCGTGTACAAACCATCAGTTTTGCCAGAGAGGCTACTGCTACCTCCTGCAGCATTTCCGGCATCATCCATCACAGCATTCATATGCTGTGTGGCGGTGTTTTCATCCTGGGCGCTGGACAGGTCGTTTGCAGTGTCATTTTTCTTGCAGGAGGAAAGTACAAGGCCCGAGGCGGCTATCAGTACCAGTACCAGACGAAAGTGGGATCTTTTCATATTCTGTGTTTTTGGTGATATCAGCTAGGACTGCGTTTTAACGCATTGGTTTAAAGATATAGAAAAACCAATATTTAAATGACCTGTGTCCTACCCGGATAGTAGCGATCTATGACCACCTTTTCTCCTTCTCGCCAGTGAGTGATGCCGAGGTCGGTGAGGCACTGCTCCAGAGCAGCGAGATAATCTGCCGGATGTATTGAACATAAAGTGACCATCTCCTGGGGAATGAGGTGTTCGGCTGCCACGCTCACTTTTGATTTGTCAAAGGGAGTAGGTACTCTGGTCGGATCAGTGTAGGGCTGTGCTAGTGGACCATCATAATTATACATTTGCCATATATCTTCTCCACCGGATACAGCGGGCAATAGTTTATACAGAAAACTGATCCTGACCTCCCTCAGGCGCTCAAGCTTATGTTTTGCATCATAGTAAGTGTCCTCGGGGAAAAGAAATTCCATCACCTCTTCATTCTTAAAACCTATGGAAGGACCTTTGTCTGTATCCAAGTCTATCGTTTGAAATGTCTGAGAAGCTTTGCTATAGTAATAAAGCTCTTGCCAATAGCTGGTTGCTCCATTATAGTAGCGCGGCCGCAAATCATCAAGGTGCCGACCGTCTAGGATGTAGAAAAAGATAGCGTGCTCATTTTCTAGCCTATCCAATACGATCAAGTGTTCTGCCGTATTCATATCGGCATGCTCGTGTGGATATATCTTGCGCCATAGCTGTTTGAAAAAAGCTAGCGCCTCCTCGTCAGATATCGTTTCACTCATAGTACTGTGAATATACATGAATTGTACTTGAGCGCTATCCAAACAAAAAAGCCGCCCGGAACCCGTGGCGGCTTTTAGTATTTTGAAAAGCAAATGACTACTGACTAGCCAGTTTAAACATGATAGGCAGTACATAGGAAACCTTTACAGGCTTACCCTGCTGCTTGCCGGGATTAAACTTAGGGAGCATACGTACCACACGCAGTGCCTCCCTGTTGATACCGTCGCTCACGCCCTTCTTTACCTGTATATCGGTCAGGGAGCCATCTTCGGTCACTACGAAGCCTACTACCACACGGCCCTGGATATCGTTTTCACGCTCCATGTCCGGATAGTTGATATGCTCCTGTATGAACTTCATCATAGCGCCTTCGCCGCCCGGATAGGATGGCATCTGCTCCACTACGGTGAAGATCTTATCTTCTACGATCGGTTTTGACTCGATCACCGGTGCCTCTACCACGGCCGGAGCGTCGTCCTTGCCTTCGTGGGTCTCAGTACTGATGGTCTGGTCCTTGATCTCTGTTACCTTGACCGGCTCATCTTCTTTACGTACTTCTTCGTCTTTCTTGGCTACCATCTCCAGAAACTTCACCGTAGGCCTCACCGGTGGTGGTGGTGGCGGCGGTGGGGGAGGAGGTGTCTCATCCTTCAGTGGCGGTGGCTCTGCCAGAGTCACTGTCGTCTCTACTACCTCTTCCTTTGGTTTGGATTTCAGAAAGGACAAGTCTACGAAAGAGCCGGCTATCAGTACGCCTGCTACACCTATGGTGATCAGCAGGCCTATGATAGAGTTCCTTGCTTTTTCTTTACGCAGCTGGTAGGCGCCGTATTGTTGGTTCCTGTTATAGAACACAATATCGTCAAACGACCAGCCTTGAAATGATTTTGATTGTTCCATGCTCTGCGGTTATGCTTTGGTTTGATGCAGATTTTTAATTTTTTCCATAAGGGTACCTTACTTGGTCACCTTTTCTATTTCTTCGCCAGCCTTGACCTTCCCATTATTGTCTATGGTCTCCTGCTCTATCGGCACGATGTCCTGTATGGCGTAGATACGCGTCTTGGTGATATCCATTTCATCCAGGATGTCTACCATGTCCTTGTATTTTGCGCCTTCGGCCATCTTGATCAGCACGATCATTTTATCGCCGTACTCTTTGTCATGGCCGTGCATTTTTTCTACCTGCTTTTGCTTTTTGAGCAGTACCTCACGGATACCCTGGTCACCAGCAAAGGTAGTTTGCTTCATATCGGTCATTTTGCCCTCTTCGGTGCCGTAGTACCAGACCACATCATCCTTGCCGAGCAGTACATTGAGCACCTGGCTTTCTTTTACGTCTTGTTTTTTAGTATCGTCCTTCTTAGGCATGGAGAGGTCCATGGCCTTAGGCTTATTGAGAGACGTAGTGAGCATGAAGAAGGTGATCAGCAGGAACGCCAGATCCACCATCGGCGTCAGGTCCACCTTGGTAGAGAGCTTTTTGCCCCTTACTTTTCCTCCATGTTTGCCTCCGCCTCCCCCGGAGGTATCTATTTCTGCCATTGTATCCTGGTCTTTATTAGATTAAGAATTTATTCTTTCTTCTCCGCTGCTGCGGCAGAAGAGCCACCCGCCAGGGTGGTGATCAGGTTAAAGGTATGGATGTCTTTCTCCGTCAGGGTCTTGATCACTTCCTGTACGGCCTTTACGTCGGTATTCTTGTCTCCCTTGATCGCTATGCGTATCGCGTTGCGCGCGCTAGGGTGGTTGATATCCACGTCTGCATACCTGCCGGCCATGACCCAGTCTCCCAGCTGATTGTCAGCAGAGTCTATAGGTATACCGGTGCTCTCTGCGCTGATCTCATCAGGCTTCTTATTCAGCAGCTCGCCCACATTCGTTTTTGCATTAAATCCGAATGTCTCTACCTGCGCAAAGTTTGCCTTCTGCTTGTCAGTCAGGTTTACCAGGTTAGGGTATTTGTCCTTATAGTATTCAGCCATCTTTTCCAGAGCCTTCAGGCGGAAGGTCGCGCTGGGATAGTTGATATAGGCCTTACCGTTTTTATCTACAGATATCTTGATAGCATCATTCACCTGTATCTCCGAGCGGGAGTTTGGCAGGTCTATGGCTACCGGCTCGGTAGGCTTGAATTTTGAGGTGAGGATAAAGAACGTGAGCAGGAGGAATGACACGTCGCACATGGCGGTCATATCTACTGAGGTGCTTTTCCTTGGTATTTTTACTTTAGGCATTTTACCAGCTTTAATTATTAGTGATGACAAAAGAGTTGCATTTCCATAAGCGCCAGGCTTATTTTATGCATGCTGCTTATTACCAATTACTTCTTGCGGCTGGCAAATGACTGTGCGATGCTGAAACCGATCTCGTCTATAGCATATGTCAGGGAGTCGATCTGGCTGGTAAATACGTTGTACAGGATGATCGCGCACGCAGAGGTAGCGATACCGATAGCCGTATTGACGAGGGCCTCAGAGATACCTGCAGAGAGCTTAGTAGGGTCCGGAGAGCCAGTAGTAGCGAGAGCGGCGAAAGACTTGATCATACCGATCACCGTACCGAGGAGTGCCACGAGGGTACCTACAGAGGCGATAGTAGAGAGGAATACGAGGTTCTTTTGCAGCATAGGGAGCTCCAGAGAGGTAGCCTCTTCGATCTCCTGCTGGATAGCGAGTACTTTCTTTTCGCCTTCCAGTTCAGTATTAGATGCCATCTCCTGATACTTGTGCAGGCCGGCCTGTACCACATTTGCTACTGATCCTTTTTGCTTGTTGCACTCAGCCAGGGCGCCGTTTACGTCACCATTAGAGAGGGCAGTCTTGATCTTCTGCAGGAATGGCTCGATAGAACCGGTACCCTTAGCCTTAGTGATAGTGATAGCACGCTCTATAGAGTAGCTGATTACGGTGATGAGCATACCGATCAGGATAGGTACGATGAAACCACCCTTGTATATCAGACCAAAGATGTTTGAGCTGCCATCTGCATTCTTCAGTGGCTCTTCCTTTGCATCTACATAGTTACCGCAGAAAAACTTCCAGATACAATAACCGATGATCAATGCGATAGGTACTACCAGGATGCTGAAGTCGAATCCCTTTTGTTGTTGTTTAGCAGGAGCTTGTGCCATGATACTTATTGTTTTTTAGTTTAATGGTTTATTATTGAGAAGTTCAAAAATAGATTTTTAATTCTCTATTCAAAATTTTGTTTCAAAAATAAGGACGGTGTGTTGCGCACCGCACTGTGCCTCATTTTGGCTATTACAACGCCGGTCTCTGAGAGGTATTGCGGTGCTACAATTTTCGCCATCACTTATTGCAAAACCATGACAAATCGGTAGATGTTCTCATTGGTCAGGTAAAACATACTGTCTGCCGAAATTTGATAACATATATTTAGAATTTGGCATGAATTTAGCACTGTTAAAATTCAACCTCTAGGCATTTCAGTTAGGATCATGTGTGTAGCTGTACAGTATACTGGTATGGATGATGGCTATCCACATGCAGGCTGTAATAAGACAAGAAGTATCATATTTTTAAATCATATTTTTACAGAAATCAAAAAACCAATTCTCAATGGAAGACAATAAGCAAGGTGCCGGCGGTAGCAAGAAGATCTACATAGCCATCATCATTCTCCTGCTACTGATCAATGGCGGTGCTATCTACAAGCTGTATGATGAAAACCAAAAGCGTGAAGATCAAAAGGCGGTCATCGAGCAAAAAGATACAGAACTCAAGGGGCTCAATCAGCAGTTTGAGACTGCCAAGCAGGACCTCGAGAGCATGAAGGGCAAAAACTCTGAGCTGGACAGCATCGTCAATGATCGTCAGGCTCAGATAGAGAAGATACAAGGAGAGCTGGCTGCTGCTCAGAAGCGTGGCAACCTCTCTGCCGGCGAGCTGAAGAAGTACAAGGATATGGTAGCGCAGGTACAGGCTCAGAATGCCGAACTGCAAAAGAAGATAGAGGAGCTCACTGCCCAAAACCAGGAGCTGAACGCCAAGAATCTCGACCTGACTAAAAACCTGGATGCGGAGAAGACAACGACAGCTACTCTCACTGATCAGAACAAGGGACTGTCTAAGAAGGTAGAGCTGGGCTCGCTGCTCCACCTGCAGAATCTGAAAGTAGAAGGAGAGAAGAAGAAGAAGAACGGCAAGGAGGTAGCCAAGACCAGCGCCA
The DNA here is from genome assembly GCA_964537475.1 of uncultured Chitinophagaceae bacterium. Lineage (GTDB taxonomy): Bacteria > Bacteroidota > Bacteroidia > Chitinophagales > LD1 > UBA1941. The sequence continues at coordinate 154,967 of CAZIBY010000009.1, forward strand.
AGAGCATAGACCTGCTCAAGATCAGCTTCGCTACAGGAGATAATAAAGTACTGGAAAAAGGTAATCTCTCCCTCTATGTACGTGTGATCAATCCTAAGGGCGAGACCATCTCAGTAGCTGACCAGGGCTCAGGTACCCTGAAGCTGGCTGACGGCGGTACAGATATGCAGTACAGTAAGAAGGTAGATCTCGACTGGGACCAGACCAGCAAGAATGTAGCGATAGACTGGACTGAAAATATCAAGACTGCAGGTACCTACAAAGTAGAAGTATACCAGGCAGGCTACCTGATCGGCCAGAGCTCAGTGACGCTCAAGTAAGAAATACGACAAGCATTAATCAAGACCCGCCGGCATCCGGCGGGTTTTTTTATGATGTGATTTGCGAGCGGAGCGAAGCAATCTTCAACTTAGGGATTGTATTTCAAGTCTCCCTTAAGGGAGATTTAGAGGGTTGTATTTATTCCTCCTCCAGCGCTATCTGCAGCGGCCTGTCAAAACTCTCATCAAGTGATATCAGTGTCTCAGTGCGATTGATACCCTCTATCTTTTGCAGTTTGTCATGTAGCACCTCGCGCAGGTGCTGTGTATCGCGGCAGATGATCCTCAGGAATAGGCTATAGTTGCCCGTAGTATAGTGGCAGGATACCACCTCCGGTATCTTACGTAGCTCCTTGACTACCTTATCATACTGGTCGCTCCGCACCAGATATACCCCTATGAAGGCGGTCACGTCCATTCCCAGCTTGGCCAGGTCTATCTGCAGGCGTGGACTTTTTACGATGCCTAGTTTCTCCATCTTGGCCATACGCACGTGTATAGTACCCGCAGAGACGAAGAGCTTTTTGCCTATTTCGGTATAAGGAATGAAGGCATTTTCCATCAGTGTATTCAATATCCGTAGATCCAGGTTATCGATTTCGTAATTCAGAGCCATTTTTTGCGTGCTGTTTTTATATAATGGTAAAGAAAGGGGTTTTAATTGTCACTTCTGTATATAATTGTTTAATTCTTTGAATTATTTGTAAATAATGGCGCGTCATGTTATCTTTGTATTACGAAAGCGGAAGCAATCGCAATATTGTTGGGTGATGAAATTGGCAGACATGCCCTCCTGTCTCGGGGGTGAGGAGCCAGGGACAAATCCGGTGAAAAGATTGAGTGTAGGGACAGGCCTGCCTGTCGTAGACAGGTCGCGACCTGTCCCTAGCAAGCAAGACGGCAACCAGACTAACCTCCTCGTGTAGGTTCGACTCCTGCTCCAACAGCACAATGGCCAGAGTTCTTGCTCTGGCTTTTTTTGACGCATTGCGCGTCATATAAGTTTTAGGTAGAGAATCGATGTCAGCTCTCTGTGTGTCGCTGATGTCACCATAGCCCTCGTGCTGCCATGCCGGGGCTATTTTTATTTAAGCACTCTCCCTATAGCCATTCTATCCCGGCTCATGCAGGCACCGGCCATTTATGTGGCACACCCCTTGTGATAAATACCGTTATAAGCCATGACTCCGGTCATGCCTTTATCCTGACTTATCAGTAACTTTGATATAAACCATCCATCCTCTCATGAAAAACATACTCGTAGCGGTAGATCTGGAGCAGGGAGATATCCTCCTGCTCAATAAAGCGGCAGAGCTTGCGCTTTGTACCAAGGCAAAAGTGTGGGTAGTACACATAGCTATGCCCGATCCGGATTTTGTAGGCATGGATGCCGGTCCTATGTATGTCCGCAAGACGCTGGCTGATGACCTGCGTACAGAGCACAAAGCGCTCCGTGCCTATCACAAGGAGCTGCATGACCAGCGGGTGCCGTCCGAAGCGCTGCTCATACAAGGGCCCACTGTGGAGACGATCTTTGCTGAGGCTAGCAAGCTGGACGCAGACCTGATCGTCATAGGCGCGCACAAGCATAACTTCCTCAAGCGCGTCTTTGGCCAGGATATCACGCACCAGATCATAGACCAGTCACGCATTCCGATGCTGGTAGTACCCTTGGATTGATTTAAGGATGTACAGATTTCTATTAGAAATCCGTCATTCAGTAAATCCGTAAATCTGTAATTATCTTATTCTCCCAGCATGCCCATCTTGCCCCCGGTAGCTATAGAGTCTATCCTGGCTATGCCCGGCTGAGTCCACTGCACGTGATAGTCACTCCAGCCTTTGGTACCGGCTTTATCGTCGGGTTTATAGTAGTCTGTAGATAGTATCTGCCCCCAGCTATTCATGGCCAGGTGCATCTCTGTATAGTCTCCGGCGCGTGCCTGATTGGCACCCTCGTCGCAGCGTGTACGGATGATGTAGCCCTTCTTTACCGCTGCCTGTATATCGGCAAAGTGCCGCTCGGGGTCATTGTATTTCACAAAGGCAGCCTCGGGGGTGCCCGGCCTGGCGTAGGTAAACATCACCCTGCCGCGATAAGAGGGATGCCCCTTGATATAGGTCTCATGTTCATCCCCGTTGCAGTCTATGGTGAATATCACCTTACCTCGTGCCTCAGACAGGGTGGGCCAGCCGCGGGTGAGGATGGCATGCTCCAGCGTGCTATCGGTGCCGCGCAGGTCATCTGGTATGATCACTCCTTTCAGGTCCTGGCCGAAGACATCTCGCACCTCTGCGTCCAGTGCATCTGCCGCTGCCGAGTCAAACGGCAAGGCCTTGGCAAAGCGCCGCAGCGCCGGCACATGGTCTCCCACAGCATCAGTTTTCACCTCCACATGTATGAAGATAGGCAGGTGGTGCGGGTGCGCCTCACTCCAGTGTTTCACCTCCGCGAGTCCATCTTTGAAGGTCAGGTTGGTAGAGTTGTAATCCACGTCGGGGATATGCAGCATCTTATAGCCGGGCTTCTTCAGCTCGGGTATGCCGGAAGCTGCCTTGAGTCCTACAAATGACCTCAGCCTCCGATAGTAGTAGCGCCCGCCCTGCGGGTCATAATACACGTCCAGCTCCACTCCGCGTATGCCATATTTATCAAACTGCTCCGTGAGCGGCACATGCTGATAGTCCAGCTCATCAGGATTGAGGTCGCGCGGTAGCAGGCCCATCTTGTAGAGGTTCTTGATATAGCGGAGCACGCGCTTGTCGGTACGGAGGTGGTAGCTATTGTGGCTGGCCAGTATTTGTACCTGGTTCATACGCAGTTCATCGCCATCAGTAGGTGCCGGTGCAAATGACAAGCAGGCGATAGCCGCGATAATAAAGAGGGCAACGATATGCTTCAATGGAATGCTTTAAGATCGGCAAGATAGAATAGCCAAACATAAGATTCAAAAAAGATAGGCAAGCTGTTATTTGTTTTAAATGAGATGCGAGGAAGCTTGCGTATTGGCTGTCACGTTCTCCTATTTTAGGAGAGGCAGGGTGAGTTAAGGCGGCGTAAGAGATTTACACCACCTCCGCCTCCACCAGCTCTACAGTTTTCTCCTCCCTCTTCGGCCAGAAAAATTCCGACGGATGCTTTCTGAAGTATTTCCATACTGACCGTATCAGGTCAGGATAGTTGCGGAAGTATAACCCGCGCGAGCGCATAGCTACAAACAGCGCCAGCCAGAAGCTCACGAGGAAATTCATAAACCCGATCACTGCCAGGCCGGCCACGCATGAGAGGATAGTGCCGAGGACTATATGGAAATGGGCACCATATACACCCAGTGCGAAATTGCCTGTAGAGAATGTCACGTGTCGTATATCCAAAGGGAGTCCTGTGATATGACCCACAAAGGCAGTCATACCCAGCATAACACCTACTGCCACATTGCCCATCAGGCCGCCAAGGTTGTGCTCCAGGTATAGCGAGAGGCGCATCAGCCTGCCGGGCGTGACATGCCTGATCAGCCAGGGGTGGTGCTGTAGCCGCATGCCTATCCGGCTTACGATCACTTTATTATCACCAAATCCTGATATCAGCCCGGCCATAAAGAGGTCAAACCCGGCAAACGCAGCAAAAAGCCACGAGAGGGAGCGGATAGGGGAGATGTCCTGCAGTACTTTGGCAGCGGTATGACCTTCTATGAATCTATCGCCCCCTGCCAGCCCTATCAGGTAGATCCATAGCAGGGAAAATGGGAATACCACCAGCAGGTTGCCTGCAAAGGAGACGATCTGGCTGCGTGATACGGATGCTATCGTAGCCGCAAAGCGCACAAAGTCTTTTTTGCCCTCGGCACCATCCAGAGATCCTGCTATGTAGGCAGCAGTCATGGCAGGCTGCTTTGTAGCGATAGTGAAGCCGAGCAACTGTACGATCACAAAGCCTGAAGCATAGTTGATAGAGTACGCGAGGCCCTCCCACAGCGGTGGCAGGTGGGCGTAGTGCAGAAACAACTTGATGATGACCATAAATGATACTATAAAGCCACCTCCGCATGCCGAGAGAAACATCTGCCGGTACTCACCCAGTCCAGAGGTGATGTAGTGCTCCCCCGTCATCCGCTTATGCTCAGTGATACGATAGGCTATCATTTGTATATTATCGTTTACAAACTCCCGCAGCTTCTTTGGCCGCAGCTCTGACTCTATGATCTCTATGATCAGCGTGCAGAACCCCGCTACCTTATGCTCGGTCTCTATTTCCTGGATCAGCGCGAGGAGTCGTGTGAGGCGCTCTATGAGTTTAGCAGATTTATTGAACAGGAAGGTCTGCCGTAGCGAGGTACCGTATAGGGCTGCAGCTTTGTCCATGCTCCTGATATTTTCAGAGCATTGCTTCAGCATGACTATAGCCTGGCCATAGTCCTCAGCCATTTTAGCGAGGTCTTGTTTTTCTATAGATACCAGGAGCTCATTTACCTCTCTGTTTTGCTCCATGAATGGTGTGATCAGCGTCTCGTCTCTGCCTGCGCGGATCAGCAGCTCCTCCTCTATGCCTATAGCGGCGATACGGTATGATATGACCTTGGCTGCGTTCTCCAGATAGGTCTGTATGATGGCGTTATCAGGTAGTAGGATCGCTGCATTGTCGCAGATCCACTGAGAGCCAAATCGCTGCATCAGCGCTGAGAAAAGCTCAGCATCCTTTTTTTGATGAAATATCTTTTTGATCACTACACGCAGGTCGCGCTCATCCAGTACATAGGGCAGTATCGAGGCCTTGGCCAGGCGGTATGTCTCCTCCAGAAAGGAGCCACCGACCGGAATACCGCTTTCTGTCAGGACATAGGAGATATCGGCCTCGGCAAATAGCCGCACCACATCCTGCTCCAGCGCTGCGATGTCATCTGCTGAGAGTAATAAGGCAGCCTGCAGGTCGCCTTTGTCATCTTTTCTGGCTGCGCGCCGCACGCGGTCCATCAGCTGCATGAGCGCATTAATGCTCTTCTCAGCTTCCGGTGTGAATTGGTTTTCTGCTTCTGGTTGGGTTGTCATGCCAGTGGGGTATTACAAAAATGGTGCTAACACATCACAATCACAGTTGATAAAGCATTCAACTTATTCACATAACAATTCCCTTCATCTGACCCCACCCTATGCTCAGGAGATCACGCGGGCTCACAAAAGAAAAACCTCCTCACCCTATGCGGGAGAGGAGGCTCACTATATGGAAGACTAGAGAGAGACTTTTAATTAGATGAGCTTCAACTCACCTTCACCTACTACGTAGCCCTTTTGGTATACTTGTACCTTGTAGGTGCCGGGGTCCTGCAGGTGCTGCTCCCAATACATGATCACCTTCTTGCTCTTCTGGTCCCAATCGATATCAGCCTTCTTGCTGTATTGTACCGGGTTGTCAGATTCAGCAGCAGCGATAGTGCCAGAGCCCTTATCTTGTTGTGCTACAGTTTCGCCCTTAGGATTGATGATGCGCACATACAGGTCCAGATTGCCCGGGTCGAGTACCTTATTATTACCGGTCTCAAAAGTGATCTTGAGCTCTTCAGCAGCCTTGACCCTCTTCACAGGTACTTCCTTGCCGCTGTGGCGTTTCTTGATAGCTTCTACGTCTACTTTGGATATCTGCAGCAGGCTACCGAGTTCTACCTTCTTAGCCAGGCCCTTATTCTGGTCAGACAGTTGGGCTGTGGTCACACGCTCTGCATCCAGGTTCTTTGTCAGGTCTGTATTCTGATTGGTCAGCTCTTCATTCTTAGTATTGAGCGCTGCTATCTGGTCATTGAGGTCCTTGATAGATGCTTCATATTTAGAGATCATCTGGCGTGCCTTGGCTAGCTCTCCTGATGTCAGGTTACCCTTGCGTACCATCTCAGCTATCTGAGCTTTTTCGTGGTCTATCATTTCCTGATCCTCACGTATCTTGCTGTCCAGCTCAGCATTCTTGCCCATGTAGGCTGTCAGCTCAGCGCGCTTAGCATCCAGTGTATCAGAGATGTTTTTAAATTCTTTCTCGAGGGAAACCTTTTGTGCGGTGACGCTTTTCTTTTCTGTGTCCGTATTGTAGAGGACATATGCTGTACCGATGTTCAGCAGTACGAGAAGGATGATCGTCGAATAGAAGACCTTCTTGCTGACGGTGCCTTTTTGATTGCTTTCCATGATTATAGTTTTTAGTAATTAAAAAATAAAAATGTACAGCTCTCCTCCCATGCAGTTAGTTATTGTCAGATGATTACGGCGCTCTCAAAAGCGCCGACGGGTAGAGGTTTGCGATAACCATGCCAAACTGTTATGAAGTCTTAAAAACCGGGCTAACCTGTTATCCTGCAATCGCTTAAAAAACTAAAGCAGAAAGTACCGGCAAATGGAAAGCGCCGGACCAGCCGGCGCTTTTCAGATAAATGTTGTCGTATAAACTAATTACTCATTACTCCAGGACGATTCGTTTTGAGAAGGAGTCTCCGGTTTTATCATTGGTCACTCTCACGAGGTAGCTCCCATCTGATAGTCCATCCCGATATAGCAGCACCTCGGTGCCATAGAAGCTCTTCTCCAGCATCTTTCTTCCCATCAGGTCAGTCATAGTCACCGTATAGTCGCGGGCCGGCTGATCTGTCAGTGCTATCTGGAAGGCGCCGGTGGCAGGATTAGGGCTGATGCGCATGCGAGAGGAATTGAGGTCGTTGATACCACCTCCGCAAAAGATGCTGTAGCCTGCGTATTGGATATTATCTATCAACCATCCTTCTGACGGGATGGCATCACTATCTGTTTTGATTGTGAAGCGCAGCATAAAGTTTGTCAGTTGATCGGTTTTCACGGCATACCACGATGGAGCAAAACCGATCGTATCTGTCTGCCAAATACCTGTCTTACCATACAGATAGTAGTTGCTATCTGCATCTGGCCGGCGCGAGAGGTTATCCCACCAGGTAGGCGGATAAAATTGCAGCCCATCAAGTATAGTGGTATAAAATTCACAATCATGCCGTTCACTTGCCGGCCGCACGCTATGCCAGTGCTGGCCGCTATCTACAGAGAAGTCAACGTAAGCTTCTCCATGCGCACTATCCATATCATATTTATGGCGAAAAGATAGAAAGCCTCCAGTATAGCTATTGAGATAGACGTCAGGTAGCATGATGATAAAAGAGGCCTCTGTGCTCGCCGGAATGAGGGAATCCGTCAGCGTCACCACTGCTTTGAATGGAGAAAAGGAGGAGCTAAAATTGCTTTTGTGGGGTGCTCCTATCTGCCAAATCCTGAGAGAATCTAGTAGGCTGTCCGTGTAATAATGCTGTGCAATGACTGCCGAGTCCTCAAAGGTGAGTGTAAAGTCTGCGGATTGGGCAGCAACCATCAAACCGGAAACGCCCAACATCAGTGTAAAGATGTATTTCATAGTTTTAATTTTCCTAAAGGTAGCATTGTCAGACTCTTGTCACGATTATTCATTGTCATGATCTCGTCATATTTTCATCCTGTAGTCTGCCGATGGGTAGTAAACATTGGATTGCCCTTTCCTGTTATATGACAATTCTAGTTTTGTCATTTTTCTGCCGGCAAATTGTCCAGTGGGGAAAACTTTTATCAACAATACTAGTTTAGAATCTTTCTAAATAGTCTGAAACCCTGATAAACACTATGTTTTTCAATGACTATTGTCACAAAAGTTAAGGTGTAAATTTTATTGTTATTTTTTGCTTTTTTAATAGTTGCCCCATTATATTTGCCCCCGTCATTTTTATGACATTATTCTGACAATTCATACCATTTATGATGGAAAATAGAAGTACTCTGATGAGGAAAAATCTGCCCCTGCTCTTCGCTTTTGCTCTGGTTTTCAATCTTTTATCTACTGTTTCATTTGCCGCTGATGTCGATAAGGCAAAGTGGAATGATGGAAAATCATTGTTCAAAAGCAACTGCGCGAGCTGCCACAATCCTAAAGTAGCACAGACCGGTCCGGCCCTCATGGGGGTGACCAAGAGGTGGGAAGACGGCGGTGCCTACCAGGGCAAGCCCGGCACCTACTGGCTCCACATGTGGATCAAGAACTGGAGTGACGCTGTAGCGGCCAAGAACCCGTATGCAGTAAACATCCAGAACTATGCGCCATCAGAGATGAACCGCTTCCCGTCTCTCAAGGACGAGGATATAGATAAGATACTCCTCTACGTAGAGAACCCTGACGCAGGTAGCCCTGCACCAGCTGCAGCCGCAGCACCAGGGGCCGGTGGCGCTGCTGCCAAGCCTGAGGAAAGCTCTAACACGACGCTCTATCTGCTCGGCATACTGATGTTTGTACTGGCAGGTATACTCGTAGCGGTGACCCGCCGCCTGGATACTGTGCTGAGTGAGCAGAAGGGTGTGAAGGTAGAGCCGGGTACACCATTCTATAAGACACGTTCATTTATAGCTGCTGCTATCCTGATAGGATTTGTAGGTAGTATCTTCTGGCTGGCAGAGGGGGGTATCCGCCTGGGTCGTCAGAAGGGATACCAGCCTACACAGCCTATCCGCTTCTCCCACCAGCTCCACGCCGGCAAGCATAAGATAGACTGCCAGTACTGCCACATAGGCGCCAACAAGGGCAAAACCTCCGGCATACCTACCCTTAATACCTGTATGAACTGCCACAAGGCGGTGAGCAAGGGCCCGGTATACGGTACAGAGGAGATCGCCAAGATCTACAAGGCCGTGGGTTGGGATCCAGAGAAGAAAGTCTACTCAGGTACACCTAAGCCTATAGAGTGGGTACGTATACACAATCTGCCTGACCACGTATACTTCAACCACTCTCAGCACGTAGTAGCCGGCAAGGTACAGTGTCAGACCTGCCACGGTCCGGTAGAGACCATGGCTGAGGTATACCAGTACGCTCCGCTGTCTATGGGCTGGTGTGTCAACTGTCACCGTCAGACTGAGGTACAGTTTGCCTCAAACAACTACTACAGCACCTACGAGAAGCTGCACGAGGATCTGAAGAATAAGAAGATCGACAAGGTGACCGTGGAGAAGATAGGCGGTACGGAGTGTGCTAAGTGCCACTATTAATCTGTAGATAGTTAATAGGGAACCAAGGAAACGCAAGAATTTAAAAGATCAAGTTTAACTCGAAATAAACGACATGGAAGACAAAGTATATTGGAAAGGTCTGGAAGAACTGGAGCAGCCGTCACAGCAAAACGACAGAGAGTTTGCAGATGAGCTGCCGGTGCTCGGCTCTATCATGGAGCCTATCACTACCAAGGGCACTACCAGCCGCAGGGACTTTCTGAAAATGCTCGGATTCAGCACCACAGCCGCTGTGGTAGCTGCCGGCTGCGAGATGCCGGTACGCAAATCCATCCCATATGCATTCAAACCGGAGGAAGTAACGCCGGGTATAGCTAACTACTATGCCTCTGCTACCTATCAGGGTGGTGACTATGCAGCAGTGCTGGTCAAGACCCGCGAAGGACGCCCTATCAAGATAGAAGGCAATAGCCTCTCTACTGTGAGCCAGGGTGGTACCTCCAGCCGTGCACAGGCAGCAGTACTGTCTCTCTATGATGGTGGCCGCTATCGCAATCCGATGAGGGGCAAGGAGAATATCACATGGGAGACTGCTGACAAGGAAATAGGAGAGAAGCTCAAGGCGGTGAAAGACGCCGGCGGCAAGATCGTGATCTACTCTGCTACCATCCCGTCCCCATCTACACTCGCTGCTATAGATGAATTCAAGAAAGCATATGGCGCTGACCACCTCGTGTCTGACGCCGTATCATACTCAGGTATCCTCGCTGCCAATGGTGGCGCGATCCCTGCCTACCATTTTGATAAGGCTAAGGTGATCGTAGGTATCGGGTGCGACTTCCTCGGTACATGGCTGTCGCCTATCGAGTTTGCCAAAGACTGGTCTAAGAACCGCAAGCTGAATGGCAAGAAGGAAATGTCACGCCACATACAGGTAGAATCTACACTCACTGTGACCGGCTCTGCCGCTGACAAGAGGTATGTAGTAAAGCCAAGCGAAGAAGCGACCTTTGCAGTAGACCTGCTGAAGGCTGTAGAAAGTGGCGCATCCGGCAATAAGAAGGCCGATGCAGTAGCCAAGGAACTCGTGGCTGCCAAGGGTGCTGCCCTGGTAGTATCAGGCTCAAACGATCCTAACGTACAGACAGTAGTAAACGCCATCAACAAGGCGCTGGATAGCTATGGTGCTACCATCTCTGACTCTCAGACATACAATACTAAGAAAGGTTCTGACAAGGCTGCCGCTGACCTCGTAGCAGGCCTGGACGGTGGTACGATCAAGGCGGTGATCTTCTACAATAGCAATCCGCTCCTCACGCACCCTCAGGCTGCCAAGCTGAAGGATGCTATCAAGAAGGCGGCAGTATCAGTATCATTCAGCGAGGTAGCTGATGAGACATCTGAGGCTTGCGCTTACGTTTGCCCGGACAATCACTGGCTCGAGTCCTGGAATGACGTATCACCAAAGACCGGTGTGTACAATATCACTCAGCCTACTATCACAAAGCTCTTCAACACACGCCAGGCGCAGGAGACACTCCTCACATGGGCTGGCAATAACACAAACTTCTACGATTATGTGCGTGCATACTGGGATAAAAACCTCAGTGGCAAGCAGTCTAAGTTCACAGGCTTCAATGCGCTGTGGGATGTGACCGTACATGATGGTGAGCTGGTACTGGATGGTGACAAGGCATCTGTAGGTACATGGGCCGGTAGCTACTCTGCTACAGCTGCTGACGCAGCATCTGCGGTCACTGCTGCCTACGGCAACCTGGGCGACTCGCAGCTCAAGATATATGAGTCTGTAGCCATAGGTGATGGTACATGGGCAGGCAATCCATTCCAGCAGGAAAACCCGGACCCGATCACTAAGATCACATGGGGCAACGTGGTCCTGACCTCGGTTAACTTCAGAAGGGCTAATAAAATCAAGAACGACCTTGAGCTGAAAGACTATCAGCTCGTAAAGGTGACTGCAAACGGCCAGTCTGTGACCCTGCCTGCAGTAGCAGTACCGGGCCTGGCTGATGGTACCTTTGCTATAGCAGTAGGCTACGGCAAGACTGTGACGAACGGCGCAGCCGGAGACGACCTGAAGGTAGGCAAGAACGTATATCCTCTCATGGCTATGATGGGTGACAACTACTCCTTTGTGACCAAGGCGACAGTAGAAGTACTGAACCAGGAGGAGAAAGTAGCGATCACCCAGTCTCACCACAATATCGTGCTGAAAGACCTCGGCGGTATCAAGAAGCGTAAGCTCGTAAAGGAAACTACGCTGCCTGAGTACCTCAAGAGCCCTGATGCCGGTAATGAAGACCGCAAGGAAATACTCGAAGAGCTGGTGACCCTGTACTACAAGCATGAGTACCCTGGCCACCACTGGAAGATGAACATAGACCTGAACTCTTGCATCGGCTGCGGGGCCTGCGTGACGGCTTGTAATATAGAGAACAACGTACCTGTAGTAGGCAAGGATCAGGTCATCCGCTCACGCGAGATGCACTGGATGCGTATAGACCGCTACTTTACGTTTAATGTGCTGGAGCAGGATGCTACAGATCCTACAGACTCGGAAACCAAGAACGGCCAGAAGCCATTGCCGAGTGAGGATATCGACGTGGTATTCCAGCCGATGCTGTGCCAGCAGTGCGACAACGCTCCTTGCGAGAACGTTTGCCCGGTAGCAGCTACTACACACAGCAGCGAAGGCCTGAACCAGATGACCTACAACAGGTGCATCGGTACCCGCTATTGCGCTAACAACTGTCCTTATAAGGTTCGTCGTTTCAACTGGTATGACTATCAGGCTGCAGATTCTTTCGATGGCAAGCGTGTAGGCAAGATGTGGGCAAACGAAGGACTGCTCTCAGACGTGACCAACTCTATGCATGAGCCACTGGCCCGCATGGTGCTGAATCCTGATGTGACTGTCCGCTCACGTGGTGTGATAGAGAAGTGCTCATTCTGCGTACAGCGTACTCAGGAGGGCAAACTCGCTGCCAAGAAGGAAAACCGTCCACTGAAGGATGGCGAAGTAAAGAGCGCCTGCCAGACGGCTTGCCCTACTGATGCGATCGTCTTTGGTGATGGCAATAACAAGGAGAGCGTAGTAGCAGAAAGGCTGCGTGACCCACGTACCTTTGGCGTGATAGAGGAGATCCACACCATGCCAAACGTGACCTACCTGACCAAGGTAAGGAACCGTGAGGAGGAAGCTAAGGCAGCTACCAAGGAAGCATAAGGTATTAAGTAATTAGTATTAAGTATTAAGATAAAGTCGATAATAAAAGAGCAGAATAGCAAGTAGAAAGTATCAGTTGTATTCATCCCAATACTCCATACGCACTACCCACTACTCGCTCTGATAAAAACAAAAAAGATGCACGCTTACGAATCGGATTTTAGAGAACCGCTCATCAATGGTAATAAGAACTATACCATCATCACTGACGAGCTCGTAGCACCTACAGAGAAGACCTACACCGGATGGTGGCTCCTGCTGATCATCTTCGGCGCACTGGCTGGCCTGTTTGTGTTTGCCCTCGGCTGGACAGTATTCTTCGGTATCGGTGTCTGGGGTCTGAATAAGACGGTAGACTGGGCCTGGGACATTACCAACTTCGTGTGGTGGATCGGTATCGGTCACGCAGGTACGCTGATCTCTGCGATCCTCCTGCTCTTCCGCCAGAGGTTCCGTACGGGTATCAACCGTGCTGCGGAGGCGATGACGATCTTTGCGGTGATCTGCGCCGGTATGTTTCCGGTATTTCACATGGGTCGTGTCTGGAATGCATTCTTCATCTTCCCGTATCCTAACACACGTGGTCCGCTCTGGGTTAACTTTAACTCACCACTCCTCTGGGACGTGTTTGCGATCTCCACTTACTTCTCTGTATCACTCCTCTTCTGGTACTCCGGTCTGATGCCTGACTTCGCTACGATACGTGACAGGGCCAAGGGCAAATACAGGAAGATGATCTACAACATCCTGTCATTCGGATGGACAGGTACAGCCAAGCAGTGGCAGCGCTTTGAGTCGCTCTCTCTGATCCTCGCCGGTCTCTCTACGCCGCTCGTACTTTCCGTACACACCATCGTATCCTTTGACTTTGCTACATCGGTCATACCTGGCTGGCACACTACCATTTTCCCTCCGTACTTCGTGGCTGGTGCGATCTTCTCCGGCTTCGCCATGGTGGAGACGCTGATGCTCATCGTGCGCAAGGTGTTTAAACTGGAAGACTACATCACGGTAAACCACATCGAGTCGATGAATAAGATCATCGTTTTGACTGGCTCTATCGTGGGTATCGCTTATATCACAGAGCTCTTCATCGCCTGGTACTCCGGCTACATGTATGAGCAGTTCGCTTTCTACAACCGTGCACTCGGCAAGTACTGGTGGGCATACTTCATGATGATGAGCTGCAACGTGCTGTCTCCGCAGGCATACTGGTTCAAACCGGCACGCCGCAACCTGTGGATCACTTTCGGTCTGTCTATCTTTGTGAATATCGGTATGTGGTTCGAGCGTTTCGTGATCATCGTGACCTCTCTGGCAGATGACTTCCTGGTATCGAGCTGGGCATACTTCCAGCCTACATGGGTCGATATCAGCATCTTCATCGGCTCTATCGGTCTCTTCATGACGCTGTTCCTCCTGTTCTGCCGCTTCTTCCCTGTGATAGCGATAGCTGAGGTGAAATCTATCTTCCGTACATCATCTGCTACAGCCAAGGCTGAGCGTGCTAAGGAACTAGGTCAGAGCAGTGGCGGATTTGTAGGCCTCACCACATTCGGTATCCTGGACAAAGACGCCAAGTAAATAATCAGTAATCGTAAAATCAGTAATTCTGTAAATAAAGAAAGATGGGTGCAGTAAAACAAAGCAACAATTTCGTACTCGGTCTCTGGGATCATGAGGAGGTATTCCTCCACGCTATAGAGCATATCCGCCATGACGGACTGGAGATATATGAGACACTGACGCCATTCCCGGTCCATGGCCTGGAGGAGGCGCTCGGCTATCGCGAGACGAGGCTCCATACCGCAGGCTTCCTCTTTGGTGCTACCGGTACCACACTGGCGCTGTCATTTATGACATGGGTGATGGCTTTCAACTATCCGCTGAACTTTGGTGGCAAACCATACTGGCCGCTGCCATCTTTCATCCCGATCACGTTTGAGCTCACCGTCCTCTTCTCTGCATGGGGTATGGTACTCACATACTGTGTGCGCAATAAGCTGATCCCCGGCTACGTACCGCGTATCTATGAGCCACGCACTACAGATGATCGTTTCGCTCTGGTGTTTGACATAGAGGGCAAGTCCGGCGAAGAGATCGAAAAGATCAAATCCCTCTGCAGCGGCAATGGTGCAGTGGAGGTGAAGAACCGCACATTCAAAGACGGCGAATAATCAGAAGCACAGAACCTCTGAAGCAATAAGAAAAGATAGAAGCTCAATAAGAATAAGAGAATGAGAAAGCAAATCATAAACGTAGCACTGGTAGCAGCCTCTCTGGCACTGCTCTCGTCATGCGGTTTTGACCCTAAGACTCCGGGCCGTACATACATGCCGGATATGACCTACTCAAACGCCCTGGAGACTTACGCTCCGAGCGTGATAGTCAATGAGGATGGAGACTCCGTATCTACGCGCAAGCCGGTAGCGGGCACGATCCCTCGCGGCTGGATACCTGCCGATGAGAAGATCAGGACAAATGAGGCATACCTCATGTCATATATGTCAAAGAGCTACTTCACACATGATCCGGCCAAATGGCAGGAAGAGTATGACAAGGCCGGTGCTATGCTGAAAGACCCGCTGGAGTATAACGATGAAAATAAAGCTGCGGGTTCCAAGCTTTACAATACACATTGCATCAATTGCCACGGCGCAGCAGGCAATGGCCAGGGCAACCTCGTAGTATTGGAAGACGGATCAGACGGCCCGTACACAGCAGTACCACCTGACTACAAGAAGAGGCTCGCTGAGATCAAGGATGGCAATATCTTCTACTCTGTCAGCTATGGCAAGGGTATGATGGGTGGCTACGGCTACTCACTGAATGTGACCGAAAGGTGGCAGGTGATACACTACATCAAGAGCCTCGCCGGCATAGACGGTGCAGCTACAGGTGCGGGTGCAGCTAAGGAAGGTGATAGCAAAGACGCTAAAGCGGAAGCGCCAAAGGCTGATGCTAAAAAGAAAGGATAATCCGGAAAACGTAACAGAGATAATAAAGACAGCAGAACACAAGTAATTTTAAAGACATGGTAGAAAAATTTGAATTTGACGGCAAGCTGAAAAAGAACCTCTTCATTATGATGGGGGTGGGGCTGCTCGGCCTGATCTGGGCTTTCTTTGCCAACGGTGTGCATGACAATCACAGCCGCTTCTGGTCAAATATCCTCCTCAATACTTACTACTTCACGGGCATGGGTATCTTTGGTATCTTCTTCGTCTCGGCCAATCAGCTCGGCTACTCCGGCTGGATCACGCTGGTGAAGAGGGTATATATGTCGCTCTCCGGCTTTGTGGTGATCGGAGCGGTATTTGCACTCATCATCATAGGCGGTGTATGGGGCAACTATCACAACCTCTATGCACACTGGTCCCTGGCGGAGAATATGAAAGAACTGCCAAACGTAAAGCAGGCATTCTTTAATAAGGGCTTCTGGACTGCGCGCGTGGTGATCTACTTTACGCTCTGGATCCTGGTAGGTAAGGCTGTGATCAATGCGATCAATGCCAAGAACATCGGCGATCAGAAAGTCTACAAGCGCTCTAAGCTCATGGCTGCACTCTGGATCGTTATCTTTGCAGTATCTGAGTCTTTTGTGAGCTGGGATATGGTCATGAGCCAGGATCCACACTGGTACTCTACCCTCTTCGGCTGGTACAACTTTGCCAGCTACGGTTGTGGGGGTTTCGCTATGGCTATCCTGCTCGTTATCTTCCTCAAGAGCCGCGGCTACCTGCAGCAGGTCAATGAAAACCACATCCACGATATGGGCAAGTACATGTTTGCTTTCTCTATCTTCTGGACTTACCTGTGGTTCTCCCAGTTTATGCTCCAGTGGTATGCGAATATTCCGGAAGATACCAACTACTGGGTAAAGAGGTTTGACGTGCCGCTTTTCAAGACTACGATCTTCCTGTCTCTCGCTGTCAACTTCCTCGCGCCGCTCCTGCTTTTCATCAAGAGAGGTGCCAAGCGTAACCTGAAGGTAGCTGCATTCATCGCTGTACTGGTGATCTTCGGTCACTATGTAGACTTCTTCAATATGACCATGTTCGAGCCAAATCTGATCCAGGCTGGTACAGAGGCTTGCTGCACTAAGGGTGAAGGCAAGGAGGGTGAGAAGAAGGAAGCTGCTGCTGAGTCTACGGCTACTGTGCTCTACGCACAGGCTGATGCCGGCACCGCTAAGGGCACTGTAGGTAAGACTGTAGTGACACCGGAGAAGGGCTCTACTGATGCAAACACTGCAGAAGGCCAGTCATCTAACGAGGCTGCTGCGCAGACAGAAGGCGAAGCAAAAGAAATGAAGGCAGAAGAAGGCAAGGGTGAAACCAAAGCCTGCTGTGCCGGTATGGGCAAAGGCGAGTGCAAGGAGCACATGGCTGAGTGCAAAGAAGGTAAAGAAGGAGAGGAGGCTTGCTGCGGCCTGCAGACCAAGGCGTCTCTCGGCCTGCCTGAGATACTGACCTTCGTGGGTTTCCTCGGCATGTTCCTCTATATGTTTTTCAATGAGTTCTCTAAGGATAGCACATTTAACGAAAATGACCCTTATCTGAAGGAGAGCCTCCGCCACCATGTAGAGTACGCATAAGCCGCTGGAGTCGTTATATTTGCACCGGACCGGAAAACAAAATAAAGTAAAGACTAGTTTCTAGTAGTTGAGTAAGAAATTATAAGGAAATCAATAAAGAAAAATCATGTTAGCATTTGTCACTTTTGCATTGATCGTATTGTTCTTCACAGTATTGGTCCTCATAGGCAAGACCAACGAACTGTCTGAAGACATAGCCGGCAAAGGCATGAACTATGACGCCAAGAGCAAGTGGAACGGATACCTGCTCCTCGGTTTTGTCATAGCATTCTTCATCAGCATCGTATATCAGGTCAAGCTGCTGGCTCCTATCATGATCCCTAAGTCCGCTTCCTATCACGGTGAGAAGACAGACAACCTCTTTTATGTGACGCTGTTCTTTATGACCATCGTGTTTATCCTGACTCAATTTGCACTTTTCTACTTTGCCTACAGGTACAATCAGAGCAAGAATAAGAAAGCATACTTCTACTCTCACAATAATCAGCTGGAGGTGATCTGGACAGTGATCCCGGCCATCGTACTCGCAGTACTGGTGGTAATGGGTATGAGGGTTTGGTTTGGCATCTTCAATGTAGAAGGCCGCGATAAAAATCCACTCGTGGTAGAGGTGACTGCCAAGCAGTTTCAATGGATGGCCCGCTATCCCGGTGCAGACGGCAAGTTTGGCCACCGCATACTGGACACTGCTCATATCACTCCTACCAATGAACTGGGTATCGACTGGACCGATCCAAACAGCCATGACGACTTCTGGTCTGACAAGCTGGTCTTCATCAAGGACAAGCCTGTACTCGTGAAGCTGGGTGCGCTGGACGTGATCCACTCATTCTACCTGCCTCACTTCCGTGTCAAGATGGACTGCGTGCCGGGTATCCCTACTCAGTTCTACTTCACACCAAAGTATACTACTGAGGAAATGCGCGACTACCTGAAGACGCTGCCATGGTGGAATACGATCAACCCTGAGACCGGTGAGCCTCGCTGGAAGACCTTCAAGTATGAGCTCGCTTGTACTGAGATCTGCGGCCGCTCTCACTATGGTATGCAGAAGGAGGTAGTAGTAGTGAAAGACCAGGCTGAATACGATGAGTGGATGAAGAAGCAGACACCTATCTATGTAGCGCCAAAGTCTGAGTCTGCCTCTGTAGATACTGCTGCTGCTCCGGCTACAGCCGCTACAGACAGCACCGGCAAGGACGCCGCTAAGACTGGCAAACCTGTAGCTGCACTGGTCAAGAAATAAGAATCATAAACTAAAAAATAGCAGTGCTATTTTGCACACTAATAAATATCAATAAGAAGTAGTCATGAGTGCTCAAACAACAACAACCGCCGATGTACACGGGCATGTGGATACAGACCACATTCACGGGCATGAACACCATCATGAGCCTACCTGGCTCGAGACGTATGTGTTCTCTACGGATCACAAGACGATCGCCAAGCAGTTCCTCATCACAGGTATGTTTTGGGGTATCGTAGGTGGATTGCTCTCAGTCCTTTTCCGTCTGCAGCTCGGCTGGCCTAATGATACCTTCCCGTTCCTGGAGTCATTTCTGGGCAAGTGGGCTGAAGGTGGCAAGATCAGCAATGAGTTTTACCTCGCTATGGTGACCATGCACGGTACGATCCTCGTATTCTTTGTACTCACCGGTGGCCTCTCAGGTACCTTTGCTAACCTGCTGATACCATACCAGATCGGCGCACGTGATATGGCCTCAGGCTTTATCAATATGTTATCTTACTGGTTCTTCTTTGCAGCATCGGTAGTGCTCTTCATATCATTCTTCCTCCAGACTGGTCCTGCATCAGGTGGCTGGACGGCTTACCCGCCGCTGAATGGCCTCCGCGATATCGCTATCAATAAGGGCTCCGGCCTGGGCTTTGATATGTGGGCGCTCGCTATGACCTTCTTCATCGTATCATCCCTGCTCGGTGGCCTCAACTATGTAGCTACCATCCTGAACCTCCGCACAAAGGGCATGAGCATGATGAAGCTCCCGCTCACTATCTGGGCATTCATGTTTACGGCTATCCTCGGTATCCTGTCATTCCCTGCGCTCCTCGCAGGTGTGGCACTCCTCGAGTTTGACCGTCTGCTGGGTACTTCATTCTACCTGAATATGATCGTAGTAAATGGCCACCTGCTCGACTATCGTGGCGGCTCTCCGATCCTGTTCCAGCACCTGTTCTGGTTCCTCGGTCACCCTGAGGTATACATCATCATCCTGCCTGCCATGGGTATCGTATCTGAGGTACTGTCTGTACACAGCCGCAAGCCTATCTTTGGCTACCGTGCGATGGTGGTATCTATCATGGCCATAGTGGTGATCTCCTTCCTCGTATGGGCCCACCACATGTTCGTGACAGGTCTCAATCCAAACCTCGCAGCAGTATTCGTACTCTTCACACTCCTCATCGCGGTGCCATCGGCTATCAAGGTGTTCAACTGGATCGGTACGATCTGGAAGGGCAGCGTACGCCTCTCTGTACCGATGATGTTTGCTATCGGTTTCGTATCTATGTTCATCTCCGGTGGTCTCACTGGTCTGATGCTGGGTAACTCTCCGATAGACATCCAGCTCCACGATACATACTTCGTAGTAGCGCACTTCCACATCGTAATGGGTGTAGCGGCATTCTTCGGTATGTTTGCCGGAGTGTACCACTGGTTCCCTCGGTTCTATGGCCGCTTTATGAATGATACGCTGGGTTACATTCACTTCTATGTGACGCTGATCGGTGGCTATGCGATCTTCTTCCCTATGCACTTCATGACTGGTCTCCCTCGTCGTTACTATACTTTTGCCAACTTTGAGACCTTCAATAACTTCAACTTCCTCACACAGTTTATCTCTATAGCGGCTATCGTGGTATTCATCGCGCAGCTGATATTTGTAGTAAACTTCTTCTACAGCATCTTCAACGGCCGCAAGGTAGATGTAGAGCGCACAGAAGATGGTCACACTTATGGCAATCCATGGGAAGGTACCACTCTCGAGTGGACTGCACCTATCGAGCGCATACACGGCAACTGGGCCGGCGAGATACCATCTGTATACAGGTGGCCATATGACTACAGCGTAAATGATAAGCCTTATATCTCTCAGAATACGCCACTGGCTCCTGGTGAGGTAGAGCACACTTGATAAATTAAGATTAGTAAAGGTTAGTATAGATAGATCGTGCAAAAAGTAGATGTCATAGAAAAGCAACCGAGCCTGCTGGTGCAGAAGCTCAGGGACTATGCGGAGCTGACCAAGATCAGGCTGAGCCTGACTGTAGGTATTTCTGCCGGTCTGGGTTATCTCTTCGGTGCTGATCTGCACAATATCCATTGGGCATCGTTCGGCCTCTTCTTTGCAGCCGGCCTGATGGTGACATGTGCTTCTAATATTCTGAACGAGATCATCGAGAAGGATTCGGATAAGCTGATGACCCGCACCATGAATCGCCCACTGCCTACAGGCAATATGTCTGTGGCGGAGGCCATGCTTTCTGCCGGTATCATGGGCGTGGTAGGCGTACTCATTTTGTCTTTCCAGTTTAACCTCACTGCAGGTGTACTGGCAGCTGTATCTCTGCTCTCTTATGCCTTTATCTACACGCCGCTCAAGAAGGTTTCTTCTATCGCAGTATTCGTAGGTGCTATACCGGGTGCACTGCCTCCTATGATCGGGTATGTATGTGCCAGCGGGCAGGGCGAGGTCAACTACTTTGTAGCGATCTCCCTTTTTGCTATCCAGTTCCTCTGGCAGTTTCCGCACTTCTGGTCCATAGCATGGATCCGCTATGAAGAGTACCTGAATGCCGGTATCAATATGATGCCATCTGCCTCCGGCAAAACACGCATGACAGCTATACACTCTGTGATCTATTGTGCCGGTCTGCTGATCGTATCTATGGTGCCTTATTTCATGGGATGGATAGGCATCATATCCGCCGGCGTGATCGCAGCGTTTGGTGCCGTATTTCTCTGGCTGGCGCTGGAGCACTATCAGAAGTGCACCGATGCCTCTGCCAAAAAGGTGCTTTACACATCCTTCCTGTACCTGCCGGTAGTACAGCTGGCACTGGTGCTGGGCAGGATATAAATTGAAAGAATTTTCCCGGAAGGGAAAAAGTATATAAAGTATGAATCGTACTATAGCGATGAATAGAGGTGAGGATGAATACATGCAGGAGCTGAAAGGTACTACGGAGTACACCGGAGTGCACCCGCAGAAATTTGCCCTTTGGCTCGGCATGGCGAGTATGACAATGTTCTTTGCAGCACTGACGAGTGCGCTGATCCTGAAGAAGGGAGACTTTAAAAGCTGGGAAAACTTCCGGCTGCCATCCATCTTCATGGCCAGCACAGCGGTCATCATAGGGGTGAGCATAGCTATGCACGCCGCGCTGATCAGCTATCGCAAGGCCAGGTTTTCTGCCTTCAGGTGGCTCTTCACGCTGGGGTTCGTACTCGGCATCGCGTTTCTGGTCATGCAGTACCTGGGCTTCCGCGCTTTGGCTGATATGGGCTTTCCGCTCACAGGCAATATCGCAGGACAGTTCGTCTACCTGATGGCTGTCGCACACGGGCTTCATATAGCCGTGGCGCTGCTGGTCACAGGCATTGTACTGATACTGGCCATCCGTGCGCGCCGCGACCCGCTCTATGAGCTGAAAGATGTGATCAACCCCAAACGCAAACTGCACATGGAGTTGCTGGTCACATTCTGGCACTACATAGACATCGTCTGGATATACCTCTACCTGTTCTTGTATTTCAACTACAGGTGAGCGAATGATCAGGAACTGAAAACGAATTAAAAGAGTATTAAAAAGCAAAATAAAAAGCAACAATGGCATCTGCTACAGTAGAACAAGGTCACGGAGTAGTATCAGAGCGCGAGCTCTGGAAGGGCGGGCGCTCCCCGTTTGGCATCAGCTACGGCAAGGTAATGATGTGGTACTTCCTCATCTCTGATACCTTCACCTTCGCATCATTCCTGATCACCTACGCATCACTGCGTTTCACTCAGAGCCTCACATGGCCCAATCCGGCTGAGGTATTCAGCTCTATACCGCTGCATATCTTTGAGGGTGTCAAGGCGCCGCTTGTATTCGTCAGCTTCATGACCTTCCTCCTCATCGTGAGCTCCTACACTATGGTGCGCGCGGTACAGGAGGGCTACCGTATGGACCGCTGGGGTGTGATCAAGTTTCTGATCCCTACCATCATCTGCGGTCTGATGTTTCTCGGCTGCCAGTACCTGGAGTGGTCTCACCTGATCGCTGAGGGTATGACCCCCACTCACGCAGCAGATGTGACCAAGGTGGTAAACTTCGGTCAGCTCTTCTTCATCATCACGGGTTTCCACGGCCTCCACGTATTCGGTGGTGTCCTGCTCAATACCTGGCTGCTCGTAGCTACCTGGAACGGTACTTTTGAAAAGCGCGGCCACTATGAGATGGTAGAGAAGCTCGGCCTCTACTGGCACTTTGTAGATCTGGTATGGGTATATGTATTCCTTTGCTTCTACCTGCTCTAATTATTATTTCAAAAACTGTAATTGACTCAAGACTCAATACTAAAAGAATATGGAACAACACACAGATATGCCGGAAGGCCACCTGCACCTCTCTGACGCGGAGTACTCTCATGGCAAGGGTGAGGTACTGAAGACGATCATCATCCTGTCTATCGTGACAGTGGTAGAGGTAGGCGTAGCGATCACATACGATCATTTCAACCCAACCGGAGGCAACTTCAAGTGGCTGATCAACCTCTTCATGGCTGTCATGTCAGTAGTGAAGGTGGTATACATCATGGGTACTTTTATGCACCTCAAGAATGAGACCAAGGGTTTCTTCCTGACTTGCATCCTGCCGTTCTCATTCCTCATATGGGCTATCATCGCCTTCGCATATGAGGGTGGCTCATGGCAGCACATGCGCTCCCTGCTGAACGTATTCTAAGCGCGATCACACACATCAAACTATAGATCCCTGCCTCCCGAGGCGGGGATTTTTTATTCCATAAAGGCTGTCTATTACTGCGCTCGTGCATACTTCCAGCCGTCATAGATCAGCGCGCCGGCCAGCACCCCAGAGGCTATGAGCATGGCATCCAGGCCTATGAAGGAATAAGCGATGCCTCCTGCTGTACAACCGCTGAAAAACGCTGCTATGATGGTAAACCGCAGGCCGACAGAGGCGCGCAGCTTGCGGCGCTTGTCAGCTTCCTTATAGAAAAAGAGCTGACCCACCTCTATACCAAGATCAGTGAAGAGGCCCGTCAGGTGCGTAGTGCGCACCACCGCGCTGGAGATGATCGTCACCAGCGAGTTCTGCAGGCCCATAGCGAATAGCAGGAAGCAAGACAGCTCGGTAGTATAGGTGAAATTGTGCTCCACGGGCACCAGCGCAGCCACCGTGATGATCGTGATCTCTATAGCTACCGGCACGAGATATACAAAGCGGGCATTGCGCCGGGAGATGACCTCTACCAGCACACTGGCAAAGACAGACCCGAGAAAGAACGCCACGATAAACGCAAAGTACTCAAAGGCCACCGCGTAGTCCCGCCGCAGCATGCCCTGGGCAAAGAAGGCGAAGTGGCCGGTCACATTGGTAGTGAGCGTCTCTACGGCAAAGAACCCGCATACATTCACTACGCCTGCTACAAAGGATAGCAGGCCCGCCAGTTGCAGGTTGTGGCGCAGCGTACGCGTATGGCCGTGATGATGGAGCATGGAGCTAATTTAAACGATTTGCTTTTTCCTCAATAGTCATTCATCATCGTTTATCTGCATGCGCCCTTATTATCTTTGCGTTTTAGCGCTTTAGCGGTTGATCATTCCTGCTTTTTGTGCGCAGGTCTATTAGACTTCTATTGGAATATTCTTTTTGCGTTTCCGCGTTTTGCGGTTACATTGTATTCCTCAGTACTTCCTGTTCTTAAAGATCGTCAGCAGCATCCGCAGGCCCAGTACATTGGCCAGTATGAATCCCAGGCCGCCGAAGATCGATATGTGCAGGTACAGCGGCGGAAACTTGACCGCTATCAGTATGGCGCTCGCCATCAGGATACAGCCTATGATAAAGCCTCCCGCTATGCGGTTGCTCGCCAGGTCTATTTTGTGTGTGAGGTCATTCAGCCCCTCGTGCTCTATGGTCACTTTGGTCTCGCCGCGTTTCAGCTTGCCCAGTATCTCGCGCAGGTCGCGTGGCAGGTTGGTCAGCAGGGTAGGGAGGTCCTTAGATGCTTCAAAGAGGTTCTTCATCAGCTGCGCCGGGGTGAAGGCCTGCCCGAGTGTTTTCCTGATATGCGGTGTCAGCTCCTCTATGATATTCAGCTTCGGGTCCAGTCTGCGGCCCACCCCCTCTATGGTGATGAGGCTCTTGCTCAGCAGAAAATAGTCTGCCGGCATGTGGATGTTATACTTATTGACAAAGTCCAGCAGCCGGGTGAAAAGCTCTGCCATATCTACCTGGTCTGCAGGCAGGGCGTGATAGTCACTGATCAGCTCCTCCACCTCATACTCAAAGGTCCTGCTCCCCTCAAACTGCTGGCTCACGGCTATATTTTTCAGTCCCCATATCAGGCCGGCAGAGTCGCGCGCAGTGACACCATATACGATGTCTGCAAAGAACTCCACGTCACTCTTCAGCACCGTGCCCATCATACCAAAGTCTATGAAGCAGATCTTATTGTCCGGCATGGCAAAGATATTGCCGGGGTGCGGGTCCGCATGAAAGAAGCCATGCTCAAAGATCTGCTGAAAGAGCGAGTAGATACCGTTGCGCGCCAGCATGTGCGGATCATCTCCTATGCGCGCTATACCCTTGGCATCATAGGGGTGCACACCGTCTATGTACTCCATGGTCAGCAGTTTCTTGGTAGTATATGCCGGATAGTATTTGGGTATCACTACTATCTCGCTCGCGCGGAAGTTTTGCGCGAAGCGCTGCAGGTTGTAGCCCTCGTGCAGCAGGTTCAGCTCCTTGTAGATCGCATTCTCAAAGGCCTTGACGATACCTACCGGGTCGAGCTGCTCCATGATGTGCCGCTCTGCCATCTTACCGGCCATATACTTCATGATGCGGATATCCAGCTCTATGGTCTCTATGATATCGGGGCGGCGCACCTTGAGTATCACCTCTTCGCCACTCTTGAGGGTGGCCTTGTGCACCTGGGCTATGGAGGCGCTGGCAAAGGGCTTCTCCTCAAAGTGGCTGAAGACCGTATGTATCTTGTGCCCCGTCTCCTCCTCTATGATCTGGCGCGCTACCTCTCCCGGGAATGGCGGCACATGGCACTGCAGCTTCTCAAACTCCTCTACCAGCTCGACGGGTATCACATCGGGCCGGTTGCTCAGGATCTGGGCAAACTTGATATAAGTAGTGCCCAGCTCCTCTACTGCCAGGCGCATACGCTCCCACTTGGTCTGTGAGTGGATATGCTCTACGGTCTGCTCGGAGAGAAAGGCCTCGAGCACCCGCGCCTTGAGAGATACGCCTGCATCTGCCAGTATATCCTGAAATCCATACTTCACCAGTATGTTCACTATCTCGCGGTAGCGGCGCAGTAGTTTGAAGTTTAGGGACATTGTCAGCAGTCAGATGGGGAGTTAGGCAATTGTGACAAGACAAGATTTAATATATCAAATTTATCTGACATGATCATCAAAACACCTGACGAAAGTCATAGCAAAGGCGGTTGTTGTCATGTTTCTGCCGTAGCGGCCTGTCTATTTTGCGGCAGCAAAAGCAGCTCATATGAAAAAGAGAATCATACTGGCTATGGAGGGAGACCGGATCTCTGCCTCCGCCCTGCGCCACGCTATAGAGATAGCCAAAGGGTCTGGCTCTGTGCTCATAGGCGTCTTCATGCGCGACCTGAAGTATGCAGGCTTCACCTACGCTACAATGCTCGGCACCAGTACCTCCGGGTATGCAGTAGTGAGTCAGGCAGAGAAAGCAGCTACGGCAAAGAACATCAAAACCTTTCAGCAGAAGTGCAGTGCTGCGGGTGTGGCGTACCATGTACTGCTGGATCAGGATGCACCCATAGCAGGGCTGATAGAGGAGAGTGCCTTTGCAGACCTGATCATCACAGATGCCCGGATGAATATAGCCAGCCTGCTGCCAGATGTGCCCAGCTCCAGCCTGCGCGATATACTGGTAGAGGCGCACTGCCCGGTACTGATCGTGCCTGATACCTACCACAGCATACGCTACACCACGCTGTCATATGATGGCAGCCCCTCCAGCGTATATGCCATGAAGATGTTCCGCTATATCTTTCCCGAGTGGGCAGACAGGCGCACCACCCTGGTGAGCGTGATAGACCAGAAGGAGAGCACCCACCTCAAGTCAAACAACACCATCCGCGAACTAACAGACTGCCTCTATCCCAATATCAAATACCAGGTAGTGAAGGGCGACCCTGCTACGGCTATCAGCAAGTATATGAAGAAGGACGGCGCTGGCTCTGTGGTCGTGATGGGTGCCTATGGTCGCCATGCCCTCTCGCGCCTCCTGCACCAGAGCCTATCCAACGCTCTCATCAAAGACGCCAAAGTCCCCGTCTTCATAGCGCATCAGTAGGAGAGGGGTATAAAGATTCAGCGGTTATCCTTTGTCATGTCGAGCGCAGCGAGACATCTTTATGCGCTTCCAAGCATCCATACATCTCATACGCGCGGTGTATTTCTATGTCTCTATATGTCTTATGCCTGCCTGACAGTAGGCAGGTGGCCAGAAAATGTATTTGACCTCCGCGTCTGCGGTAAAAAATGTATTTCTATGTGGCAAAAACTGTATTTCACTATCTTCATCAGAGTAAACCCAGCGCCACATGCCACAAGACAGACTCCCCGATATACCACCACAGTACCAGACCGTCATGCCCTACCTCATCATCAAAAATGCAGCGGGCTTTATCGCCTTTATGCAGGCGGTCTTTGCCGCCGAGGAGACCTACAAGGTCCTCCGAGATGAGCAGTCGGGCATCATCATGCACGCCGAGATCATGACCGGTGGCAGCACCATCATGCTGGCCGATGCTACGGACCAGTACCCTGTGCGCACAGCGGGCCTTTTCATCTATGTGGCAGATGCAGATGCTACCTATGCTGCTGCGCTCGCCGCCGGTGCGCAGAGCATCATGCCGCCGGCAGATATGCCCTATGGCCGCTCCTGCGGTATCACAGACGCCTGGGGCAATAGCTGGTGGCCCACCACGCCTCCTAAACCATAGCCATGCATATCAGCCGCATACTCCTCTGGGTGCTCATATTCTCGCTCGTGGCCAGCGGCCTCATAGGGATCGCTGTCTTCCTCTTTGCCGACTTCAACCCGCGCGAGATGAAGATACTCTTCAGCACACTGGATGTCGGCGCCTGCAGCCTGGCCGGCCTATGCTGTGCTACCATCTGGGAGACCCGCTACAAGTGGTTTTCCATAGTGGGCATCAGTATCGTGACCATCACCATGGGCCTGCTGCTCTACACCATCTGGTGGTGGGAGCGCCTGGAGAACTTCAACATGGTGCTCACCTTTGTGATACTCTCTGCTACCTGTGCGCATATCGCGCTCACGCTGCTCACTCGGCATCCCACCCGGCTCGTCTCATGGGTGCTGGGCCTGACGGTCTTTTTTATCGCGCTCCTCGGCCTCATGCTCATCGTGCTGGTGTGGTATGACGATACGATCAGCGAGGCCTTCTACCGCCTGCTGGGCGTCTGCGGTATACTGGATGTGCTGGGCACCATCATCTCGCCCATCATCAGCCGTGCCCAGCGCCTGGAGGATGTGATGGAGTAAGCTTAAATGGCAATTATCCGTCGCACTAGTTTACCTCTGACCTGTGCTGACTTACCTCACTTTTTTGGTGGCCGTCATACTAATGCTGACCTTTGGTCTATCGCCCGGGGTAAAGCGGGCGTTGCTTCGTTTAGGTAAAGATATCAGGGCGGTCTCGCACCGTCAGTAAGTTTTCAGTGGTTATTTATGTGTAAAGGGCCGGCGCCGAAAAGCGCCGGTCTTTTTTTGCCCCCGGAGACCACCTTCCTGCCATTTTCAGCCCTGTTTTTCTGGTTATAACTATCGAATAATTTCGATGTGAATATGCCAAAAAGCTCATTATTGAAAATATATGCTTTAATAATCAGTTAGTTGTAATTTTAATTAGTACTTTGTATTGCATAATACAGGTTAATGAATATATCTTTGCATTAGAAATTATCATTCTAAACCAACTAAACACCACATATCATGAAAAAGATACTGATCGCACTCGTTTTCGTTGCCACTACAGCCGCCACCGCCTTTGCAGGCACTAACCGCACTACACCTGTCCTTACTGCCGAGCAGCGCGTGACCTATGAGGTGCGCTCTCAGCTCATCATCCCTCCGGTACTGATGGAAGAGCCGGGTGAGTACCGCGCCGAGGTACACTTTCACATAGAGGACGACGGCAAGGTAGCCATAGACGATATCATCTCAGATAATACGATCCTCATCAAAAGCCTCCGCAATCAACTGAAGGGCTATACTGTCAGCACCGCTGGACTGGACGTCAAGAGCGGCTATAAAGTAAATGTGACCTTCCGTGTGGCCGCATCAGAAAATGAACAATACTAATACTATCAAACCTATACAAGAACCATAGGAGAGTGTGGTACTTGTTTCGTCGGGATAGGATTACGACGGGGCGCAGCGCAAGCTGCGCCTTTTTTGTTTGGGGGCCAGTTATCAGTATTGGTTTTATTTTATCTTGTTAGAGCAATTCCATACTATGAAGTACTTTTTGATAATACTCTTCTCTTTTACCCTCCAAGCCAATGCTCAAAAGAATTTAGTGCAATTGTTTGAGACTGCAGCTATAAATTGTAAAGGAGATAGTAGCTCTTTTGTATTTGAGAATGATACTCTAAGAATCGACTATGTTTTTTGGGCTAATAATGGGATAATGGCCTTTCGTATTTTAAATAAGAGTGATAAACCTCTATACATTAATTGGTTTAAGTCTGCTTATATCGGAGATGGAGTTCGATTGCAATACTGGAGCGATAATGCGAAGCTAGCTGTGAATTACGAGGCAATTGCAAAAGCTAACAGCGTCAATTTTCCTCCTGTTAAAGGGTACATAGGTTCAACTATTGCCGATAAATCTGCGCAAGAAAAGATTAGCTCAATTCCTCCCAAATCGTGTTTACAGAAACTCAGTATTTATTTGATAGAAGAGCCTTTCAAAAAATGGGGATCAGACTTTACTCAAAGTACCGTTCCACGCCATGATAATGCTAAAGTCCAAACTGTTATTTACTCTAAGCAGTTTACCTCTGATAACTCTCCACTCAATTTTAGAAACTTCCTTGCCCTTTCTTTCAAAGATGACTTTTCTAATGAGTTTTATTTAGATAATCAGTTTTACGTGCAATCTGTTACCGTTATGGAACGGGATCATTTTTGGGACGATGTACCAACTACTGAAAATCAGTACCAGGACTATCGTGATTTTCCCAATCGCAACTATCATATAACCAGATTTAAAAAGGGAACATCTTTTTTTGTTCGTGTTAAGCAATAATGAGCGTATTAAAGCCTTCCCCTTTGGGGAAGGTTGGGATGGGGACTACCTTCTGCATTTAGCCCTCTCCTTTGGAGAGGGTTGGGAGAGGTGGCCGTTTTTCTTCATCTTCACACCATGAAAGAGATCAAGAAGACATCCTGGCGCAGCCCATCTAATATAGCCCTCGTGAAATACTGGGGCAAGCACGGCAACCAACTGCCAAAGAACCCATCTATCAGCTTCACGCTCGACCAGTGCTTCTCAGAGACATCACTCTCCGTATCTGAGAAGACCAGCAAAGACAAAGGCCTCGAGCTGAAGTTCTACTTTGACAAAAAAGAAAACCTCGCCTTCCGCATCAAGATACTCAGCTTCTTTGAGGGCATCTCAAAGGACTTTCCTTTCCTCACTAAATACGCCCTGCAGGTCAACTCGACCAACTCCTTTCCGCACTCATCCGGCATCGCCTCATCTGCCTCGGCCATGAGCGCCCTTGCCCTCTGCCTCTGTGATATGGATGCAGCGCTGCGCGGCAAAAAGATAGCCAAGGACAAGCTGCTGGAGAAGGCATCCTACTACGCCCGCATCGGTTCCGGTAGTGCTTCGCGTTCTGTCTTCCCGGTAGCATCACTATGGGGTGAGGCGAAACACGTCAAAGGTTCCTCGGATGAATACGCCATCCCGTTTGAGAAGGAGATGCACAAAACCTTCAAGACCTATCAGAACTCCATCCTCATAGCCAGCAGCGCGGAGAAGAAAGTCTCCAGCCGTGTAGGCCACCAGCTCATGAAGACCAACCCATTTGCCAAGGTGCGCTACAAGCAGGCCAATGACAACCTGGCCGAACTGCTCCCCGCGCTGAAGAGTGGTGACCTCACTAAGTTTGGCGAGATAGTAGAGACCGAGGCCATGACCCTGCATGCGCTGATGATGTGCTCGCAGCCCAACTTTATCCTCATGACACCTAGTACCCTCGCCATGATAGCCCGCATCAAGGCCTTCCGCGAGAGCACTAAGCTGCCGCTCTACTTCACGCTGGATGCCGGGCCGAATATACACCTGCTCTATCCCGAGAATATCAAGAACAAGGTCATACCGTTCATACAGGAGGAGCTGAGCGAGCACTGTGAGCACGGCAAGATCATCTGGGACAAAGTGGGCAAAGGCCCCTCGGCGATCAAATAGTATACAATCAGAAAATCCGGGATGCGGGAAAACAGTAAGTCTGTAAATCCGTAAATCTGTAAATCCGTAAATCACCTCGTGCCTGCAGCCAAGAAAAAGCCCACATACAAAACCTTTCGCTCGAAGCTCCTGCTATTTGGTGAGCATATCATCAATACAGGGGCGAAAGGCCTGGCTGTGCCCACTGGCAAATTCTCCGGCAGGTTTGACTTCATCAAAGAGGAGCTGAACGAATCAGCTATCGCCTCCAATTGCTCTATACAGGAGCTGGCCGAGTACATCATACATGATGCGGCGCTCTGCAAACTGTATGATACCAATGCGCTGCTCACGGACCTGGAGCATGGCCTCTACTTTCACTCCAATATCCCGCAGGGCTACGGCCTCGGTAGCTCCGGTGCGCTGATCGCTGCGCTCTGTACCCACTACCGGCTGAAGCCGGTCGATAAAAAGGACCTCACAGCTATCAAAGCAGAACTGGCAAAACTAGAGAGCTTCTATCACGGCAAAAGCTCGGGCCTCGACCCGCTCGTATCCTTCATGGATCAGGCGGTACTGCTGGATGGAGGCGAGGTGAAGGAAACCTTTGATCTCAAGGCAGGAGAGAAGTCCTACTTCAAAGTATTCGTACTAAACACAAAGAAAGCCCGCAAGACAGCGCCATACGTCAAGCTGTTTCTCCAGAAATATAAGGACCCGAAGTTCCGGTCTATCATAGATGAGTCTCTGGTCAAGGCCAACGATATGTGCATCAAGAGCCTGCTAAAGCCCGGCTACAGCACCTTCTGGAAATCGCTCAAACTCATCTCTCAGATACACTACGACCACCTGCCGGAGTTTATACCCGAGGCCTATCGGGAGATATGGAAATCTGGACTCATGAATAATGAGTACTACCTCAAGATCTGCGGCGCCGGTGGCGGTGGCTTCATCCTCGGCTTCTGCAAAAAGGACGCTCCTATCAAGGACATCCTCTCTGCCTATGAGATCGTCGAGCTGATGGAGTTTTAATTGCAGCGACAGCGAAGCGATCTTCCAATTAGATGTATTAGGCTAAAGTAGGTTGTCGGTGACGTGCTATCGCACTAAACACCAACAACGGCCAGGTGTTTTCGTGTTTTAGCGAGAAAATCTTTGTATTCCTTCAATCCTTTGCGTCTTTGCGAGAGGTATATAGACCTGTAAGGAAAACGGTATTACTTCCGCGCCGTAGTAGTCGTATCCACAGGCGCTGCCGTACGCGCGCGGCGTACGCTGTCTACCTCATGCATGATCTGATCAGGTGTCATGCCCAGGTGGTCGAGCAGAAACTTCACATCCTTGGCCATCTTGCTGTCGGCGTACTTATGCAGATAGAGATTGTATGACTCACGGGCTTTGGCCAGGTCATGGATGTCATTCTCATAGGTGAAGCCCTCCAGGAAGAGCGCCATATTTGCCTTGGGGTACTGCGGGTACTCCATATACACACGATGGTAGCAGGTTATCGCCTGCCCTGACAGGCCTATGGCGCGGTCAAAATCTGCGGAGCGCATCAGGTATACCGGGGTCAGGCTGTCTTTAGGATAGTGCTTTACATAGTAGTCGTAGTCGGCCAGCAGCTCTTTCACCTTGGTGGTGTCTGCTACGTTCTTTTTAGCGCTTTCGCTGATGCTCAGCTCCAGTGCACTGATAGCCTCAGCCTTCTTCTTGGCAGAGAAGGCGCAGGCGCTCAGCGTCAGGGCGACACAGACAGCAGGTATTATTTTCTTCATCGTCAGGGTCATAATCGGAGCGCAATGATACAGGATTTCAGCCATTGTACCAATCTCCGATAGTATGGCAGTCAGTCATATATGTATCTATTCACTTATTTGACACCGCTGTGACAAAACCCGCGGCCTGCGTGCTGCTCTTTGTGGTTATTGCTTTACTTTTGGGCTATGACCGATACGGGCAAAGTACGACTGGACAAATACCTGTGGGCTATCCGCCTATTCAAGACGCGCTCGCAGGCCTCTGCTGCCATAGATGCCGGCAAGGTAAAGCTCCATGACGCACAGGTGAAGGCCTCGCGCATGGTAGCCGTGGGCGATGTATATCACGTCAAGACCGAGGCGCGCCGCTGGGTGATAGAGGTCACCGCCGTACTGGACCACCGGCTACAATACACTGAGGCGGTCAAGCACTATAAAGACCTGACACCGCCTGAGGTAATAGAAGCGCAGAAGTCTGCCTTCTCATTCAGCTTTCACTCAGGCAAGCGGATGAATAAATCAGGCAGGCCTACCAAAAAGGACAGGCGCGACCTGGATGAGTTTATATAGCCTCGTCCTCTATGGTGCTCTATGATTATCTAAGCGCCTACAGCGGCGAATAAAGGTCCTCTGCGATCTTGATATAGTTGCCGCGGACAGGTGTCTTGGCAGTGTAGAGGTCCGGATACTTGCGGGCATCGGCGCGAAACCACTTCATCTGCTCATCATCCGTCTCTCTATCGCTGAAATCCTTATAGGCCGGATCATTGATATAGTCCAGTTCCTCCTGAGTATAAGGCTCTTCGCCAT
>CAZIBY010000010.1:0-166382 GCA_964537475.1 uncultured Chitinophagaceae bacterium
TGCCTGTGCCGACCGCAGCCATCGTGGCTGTGGTGCGCTGGCAGATGTTCTGGTCTGGGCCCGCATCCGGCTTCGCACGCACCGTCACCTTCATCGTGTCGTCACAGCCGCCACTCGTCCAGATCAGATAATATGACCCGGGTAAACTGAAGCCTGTGACAGAGGAGGCCGGATCTGAAGTATTAGAGAAGGTCAGTGGGGAAGATGGATTGCCGGGCTGTTCGCTCCATGTACCGCTACCCGCAGCACCGAGTGAGGTGCCGGTATACTGGCAGATGCTCTGGTCTGAGCCTGCATTAGGTCGTGAGGTCACAAAGACCTGCGCTGTATCTGTGCATCCACCGCTGGTCCATACAAAAGTGTAAGTACCCAGTGTACTAAAGTTAGAAATAGAAGTAGTACTGCTGCCCGGAGTATTGATCGTAGCAGTGCCCGGATTGCCCGAGGTGATAGGAGCCCAGCTACCGGTGCCCGTCGCAGCCATTGTCACGGCACTATTGAGCGGGTAGCAGGTGAGGTGCTGATCGGGACCGGCATCAGGTTTAGCCGTCACGGTGATGGTGGCAGTATCGCTACAGCCGGATGCATTGGTCCATTTCAGATAGTAAACACCTGCAGCTGAGAAAGCAGAGATAGCAGCTGTAGCCGACGTAGCCGGAGTGATGGTAGCTGTACCGGGTGCAGGTGTAATGAGTGTCCACGTGCCGGTGCCGGTCGCAGTCATAGTAGTGCTGCCACCCGGTAGTATGACACAGCTCACAGTTTTATCCGGGCCTGCATCAGGCTTGGCAGTGACAGTGACAGTAGCCGTATCTGTACATCCTGCTGCATTGGTCCATTTCAGATAATATACACCCGCCGCCGAGAATGCAGAAACGGTGGCAGTCGGAGAGGTAGCAGGAGCAATAGTAGCTGTGCCCGGCGCCGGAGTGATGAGGCTCCATGTGCCGGTACCTGTCGCAGCCATAGTAGCGGAGCCACCTGGCACCACCGCGCATGTCACCGTTTGATCTGCTCCCGCATTGACAGTTGCATTGACGGTCACAGTCATTGTGTCGGAGCATCCTGCTGCATTGGTCCACTTCAGATAGTAGACACCTGCTGCCGAAAAAGCAGAAACTACAGCCGTAGCCGAGGTAGCCGGAGTGATCGTACAAGTACCCAGTGCAGGTGTGACAAGGCTCCATGTACCGGTGCCCGTAGCCGCCATCGTAGTCGAGCCGCCCGGTAGCGTGATACAGTTTAGGGTCTGGTCTGCACCAGCGTTTGGCTTAGTCGAGACAGTGATAGTAGCCGTGTCTGAGCAGCCTGCGGTGCTGGTCCACTTGAGCGAGTATACGCCCGCCGCAGTGAAGCCGCTGACTGTGGCAGTAGGAGAGGTGGCAGGTGCGATCGTAGCTGTGCCTGGCGCCGGAGTGATCAGGCTCCAGGTGCCTGTGCCGGTCGCTGCCATAGTAGTGGTCCCTCCGGGCAGTACTATACAGGATACCGTCTGGTCCGCACCGGCGCTTGCATTGCCTGATACGACCACCAGCGCGGTATCTACACACACACCGCTGCCCCAGGTAAACATATAAGTACCCGCTGCACTGAAATTGTGTATGATACTGGTAGGTGATGTCGGAGAAGAGATCGTAGCAGTGCCGGGGGCTGGTGTCAGCAGCGTCCAGGTGCCCGTACCACTGCCCGCCATAGTCACGGAGCCGCCGGGGAAGGATGTGACGCATGATGCCGCCTGATCAGGCCCGGCATTAGCCGTGCCAGCCCGGACTACTGAGCCGCTACCTGTGCCCGTACAGCCGGTGGGAGAGGTGTAAGTAAGAGTATAAGTAGTCGTACTAGCGGGGTTGACTGATATGCCTGATGTGGTGGCATTATTGCTCCAGTGATAGGTGCCGCCGGGTACTGATGGTGTAGCAGTAAGCGTCACGCTACCGCTACAGGCTGTATCATTGGGAATGGTCACAGTAGGATCAGGTGTGATCAGGACCGACTTGCTTGTCACCGCTTTGCACCCTGTAGTAGTAGAGTCCTTCAGCGTGATGAAATAAGTACCTGGAGCAGAATAGGTATGTGCAGGAGGATTGGTGAGCAGGGAGGTGGTGTTGTCACCAAAGTTCCACTGCTGCCAGATGATGCCTGCGCTGTTATTGGTCACAGACACTGTACCGGTATTACCGCAGATCGTATCGGGCGCTACAGTGAAGCTATTGACCGGGGCCATCTGGAAGGTACTGCCGGTGAAGTCAAAATTCCAGCCTGTAGGCACAGGTGCAGAGTAGTTATTGATAAAGATGGCATAAGTGTGACCTACCGTCACATTCTGCGAGGGGCAAATCTCCTGGGTAGGATCCAGTGTATACTGATCAGTAGGGCAAACCGTACCAGACGAGGCCGACATGCCTATGGGGTCAGAAGCGGAGCCGGCATAGTTATAGTTGCATGCTACCTCATTGGCCTGGTTAAAGTTAGTGGGGCACCCGTTTGTGATATCATACAAAGCCCAGTCCAGCTCAATGCCGCTGCCTGTAGGATCACAATTGAATGCGAGCTGGCCTCCTACGCCTACCGTAAACTGGTACCATACGCCTGCGCTCGGCACAGAGAGAAAACAATCTGGAGTGAAATTAGAGCCACCGGCCGGTACTGATGCCAGAGTGAATGGCGCTGTAGTACATAGCTTGGTAGCTGTATTGCACCGGCTGCCGGGTGGATTTGGAGGGTCTGTGCTGCTGATGCACAGATTGAAAGTACCCGCAGTGCCAAAAGAACTGACCTCTACGTAGTAGGTGGTCCCTACGGCCTGATTAGCTTGGGCAGAGGCAGCATTGCTGCCCGTGGCTATATTGCAGTAGCCGCCCCCGGCACCTGAGTAGTTGCTACAGTCCGGGGTGGTATAGATGGCTATACCCAGGCCTGATGCCGGAGACGCGCCGGAGGGTGTCACTGTAGCAGTAGTATATGATCCGGTAGATACAAAGGTATACCATACATCATTGGTCCAGTTGTTTTGGCCGCAGGCCCCGCTGGTCCATGTCTGAGCGGTAGCCGCTACCGTCGTGCCATTCACGCAGGTCTGACCCGTAGAGGGTAGCGAGATAGGCTGGGCAGTAGAGCAGTTATCATTGGCCGGCTGTGCTACGATCCACAGGGGGGCACAGATACATAGTAGTAGCCAGAGTGTGTAAAATTTATCTTTCATTCTTTCAGGGTTAGGTCTGGATATTGGGGTGTTATCAAAAGGTTAATTTACTTTTTTAAAAGCAAAAAGTATGGGCATAGTTTATTTGAAATGCACACTGGATCAACAAGTCATATATCATAAAGTCGGGTATGACCACAAAGAGGTTGCAGCACATTCAATCAATGCACAGAGCTTTCCATCCAAGAGTGGTATGGGCTAAAGATAAATATTGACCCGAAGACGGAAAAGCCTCTATGTGTTAAATTTTAAACAGATATATTAATCACATATTTTTTATATGTAAATTAACTGAGGCGACAAAAAAATATGATCACCCCTTGATGGTGAGGATAGTACCCGACTGGGTTACGGTATACGTAGGAAGGTTGGACGGTGGCGGGCCGCTCAGGCGTGTGCCATCGCTGCTAAACCTGCCGCCATGGCAGCCACAGTTGAAGCCGCTACCTGTATAGCTCACGATGCATCCCTCATGTGTGCACACCATAGAGATGGCTTTGTAGCCAGATCCGGTATTGATCACAAAGACGTCATTGCTGATCACGTAGCCTCCGGTATTAGCCAGCGCAGCATTAGAAGAGGAGCTCAGGTCAAGAGTAAAATCGACTGGTGTGGGGCTATACTTCTGACAGCTCTGGAGCGATAGAGCCGCACCGATACCACATAGCGCACAGGTTGTGACTACAAATTCTTTTCTATCCATTTTTGATGTTTTTATTGGCAACGCCTCTGATAAGGTATTGTCAATACGGAAGTTAGTACAATGTTTAAACACGGAACGTTAAAAGTCAACCGTTGACGCTATTTAACTTTCGGCGATCAACTGTGGCTCAGGTAGTTCCGTTTTTAGGATGAGGAAAGTCATATTGTACGTCATTGCTGTACGTTGCTTATTACCCGGATGGCGGCATGAAGGCTATACTTTTATGCTCACTAATATAGATATGCAGCGCGGCACCGGGGTCATGCACTGGCAGCAGAAAAGTTTTGCAGCCCCGCGGTGAGATACTTACCTTCATCACCTGTTTATGAAAGCACTACTCCTTATTCTTAGCACTCTGCCGCTGGTAGTTTCTGCGCAGCAGGCTTTTGCACCGGATTCCGTCATCCTTCATGACCAGCTACCTGCTCCCGCCCACTTTGACACTGGCAAGGCACTCGTGGCACGCGGCCTTTATGCTGAAGCAGTTTTGCATTTCAATACTGCCATCTCACGGGATAAAACGAATGCGCAATACTACAATGCGCGAGCAAGTGTGAAAGGGCTGCTAAAAGACTATGTGGCATCACTACCTGACTATGACCGGGCCATAGCGCTCGACAGTACTTTGACGAAAGCCTATTTCAACCGTGGCACTGCGAGATACTTCAACAAAGATTTTACAGGATCTATAGCTGATCTGGATCGTGTGCTGAAGGCAGACTCCAGGGATGCTGAAGCCTGGCATGACCGTGCATGCGCCTGGATGGGACTGCATGATTATAAAAAGGCTATTGCTGACTTTAATAAAGCCATCGAGCTAAATCCCCAATATGCGCGTGCCTATAGCAACAGGGGACAAGCACATACTTATAACGGTGACGATCTCAAGGCAACCCTGGACTACGACAAAGGAATTTCTCTGGACCCAACTTCTGCTTTTGGCTACCTGAGCAGGGGATGGAGCAGAGCATATAACAAGCGATTTGCCGCAGCACGGAAAGACTATGATAAGGCACTGGAGATAGACCCTAAATATGCTCATGGCTATTACCTCCGTGCGCTGGTAGAGCAGGCGCTGGATGATCTGGATGCTACCTGCGGGGACCTGATCAAGGCTCAGCTGCTAGGCGATAAAGAAGCCAGCGAAAAGCTCTCGCTCTACTGCAAATAACCGCTCAGGGCTGGATACCGTCTGTAATAGGCGGAGGAAACATATTATCTCTCGTAGGCGGTGCCGGAGGGTCTTTAGGTATCTCAGGTTCCGGTTTAGCAGGTACTACATCGGGATTTTCTATTTCCGGTTTATCCGGCACCTGTATCTCCGGTTTCTTCTCTTCGTTTGGTTTCTCCGGTGGATTTTTTTCGTTGTCTTTTTCTTTATTCTTATCGTCGCTCATGATAGTATAGTTTTGCTCTATACACTGCAAAAGCTGTACTAAGATTGTGGGGCGTCTATTGCCCGCAGGTAAGATTTTCAGATGAGATGTAGCGGCAATACCAGCTGCAGCTTTTGCAAAAAAGCGTCGCGGACCTCTGCGAAATTTAGCTCTCTGCCGAGCTCATGCTGCATGGATGTCACAGTCTTGTCCGGCAGGCCGCACGGCACTATATAGCCGAAATATTTCAGGTCAGTTTTGATATTGAGCGCGATGCCGTGCATGGTACAGCCGCGGCTGATCTTGAGGCCTACAGCGCATATTTTGCGTGGAGCGGTAGCGGCGTCGAGCCATATACCGGGTGCGCCCTCCAGGCGGGTGGCGGTGAGGCCATAGTCTGCCAGCAGTAGGATGATGGCATCCTCCAGTGCCGCCACAAAGGCAGCAGGACCCAGCCCCAGTGTGTCGAGATCAAAGATGGGATACACCACCAGCTGGCCCGGCCCATGGTAGGTGATGTCGCCACCACGCTCTATCCTGTGAAATGCTGCTCCTACCGACTCAGGGCGGAACAGCATATTGGCGGGGTCACCTGATTTGCCCAGGGTGTAGGTGTGCGGATGCTCGCAGAGGATAAGCGTATTATGCGTAGGGCGGCCGGCGGCTTTGGCAGCGAGATTGGCCTCATAGAGCCGGAGCTGCAGCGCTAGTGTGTCGGCGTAAACTTCTCCCGTGGGTCTAACGCTTCTTTCAGCCTCAGCTCGAGGTCGCGCAGGTATGGTAGGTACCGTATGTTGGGATTTCTCAGCCACCAGTATATCGGATTATCGCTGCTGACTATATTTTTGTCTTTGTCCAGCCGCTTGCAATAATACTCAATAAAATGCTCGTTGTACCTTTCTGTAGCTTCAGATATAGGGGTGCTCCATGCACGGGGTTTCTGACGCCCGGAGAGATAAATGCCTACATGGATATGATCATACATGAGGATGAGGTACCGTGCCAGTGCATTCTTGCTATCAGAGCGGATCATCTCCCGCGTGGTAGCGTAGGTTCGCAGGCAGGTGGCTATACTGTCAGACAGGTCTGCCGGTATCGATACCGGCTGCAGTATATCTGTCGACATCTCCTGGTCTCCCCAGACTTTGGCCGCAAAGGGCAGTGGATTCTGTAGCTGCTGCAGGTCACTCCCTTTGGTCACGAGGTAGCTGCCGGCCAGAGGGGTATTGCCGGCCTCCGTTGCATTTCCTTTGGCGGGAATATTGTCCATCAGCTGGCCGTAGTCTACGAGGTAGAATGTATCATGAGCCATATGGATCACAGTGTCGCGCTGGAGATCCCAGGTCAGCGCTACCAGGCTATCGCGCATGAGCTGGCCTGTATGCTGCGACTCCATAAAGTAGACTGGCGCAAAGGAATAGCGGGTGATAAATGCGTAGCACAAAAACATATTGGATATATGGTTTCGCTCCTCTACCTGTGTAGCGGTAGATACATAGCCCTGGCTGCGCAGGGCACGCAGACGCTCCAGGTCTGTGTGCAGCCGCACGATGATGCCACGGGCATGGATATCATTGACCTGGAAGCGGGCACGGGCCAGATCTGACGGTAGTACTTTCTGATCATCAGCCTGGGTGTAGCCGGTCAGCGTCAGGCACCAAAGCACGGAGAGTATAAAGAGGCGGAAATTCATATCAACTAGTTAAACGTGAACATAGTGTATCTATTTCACTCAGACGGGTAGCGGGCTTATATCTGACCCTTTTATGACAATTTTAGTTCTTTGGCTATCTCCTTTGGTACAAATTTGCCCACGCGGCCCTTGCCACGGATGATCTCGCGTACGATGGTAGAGGAAACGGATGATAGCTCCGGCTTGGCCAGTATGAGGATGGTCTCGATATTGGGAAACATGGCATTATTGAGGTGCGCTATCGTCTTCTCATAGTCAAAGTCAGACGCCGAGCGGATACCGCGCACGATATAGTCTGCGCCACGCTCATTGCAGAAATTGACCGTCAGGCCCTCGTAGCTCTCTACGCTGATCTTGGGCTCATCGCCAAATACACGGCTGATCCACTCCATGCGCTTCTCCAGCGGGTAGAGTGACTGCTTCTGTGAGTTGGTGCCTATGGCCACGATGATATGATCAAATAGCGGCACCGCGCGCCTCACTATGTCTACATGACCGGAGGTGATAGGATCAAAGGAGCCGGGGAAGATGGCGATCTTTTTCATGCTGTGAAGATGAATTAATGGTGGGTAAATATAACAGACTTGTGGGGAATGCAGGAAGCGATGATTATCTTGCAGGAAGCCATTACGGAAATCGCATATGAAAAGCGTGAAATTCTTTTTACTTCTGACGGCCACCTTCGTAGGTATGAGTTTTTCAGGTAGTAAAATACCTAAGGATGATGATCCTGCGCTTAGCGAAAATATCCTGGGCCATCCTATGAAAGTGCGCACGGAGAACTATGAAGTTGTTGCAGGAAATGGTAGGTCTAAATGGCTGGCTACTTTTGAGACACAGTATGATCGGGAGGGGAAGGTGATGACTTATGCCACCTATGACCAACAAGGACATCTGCGCTACCTGGATTCACCCGCATATGATCAGCATAGACATCGTCTGGATATACAATATCATTTCGGCGAACAAAAAGGTCAAATTCTTTTTCCTGATCATATTTATTTCAGCTACGATAGCATCGGGAGAAGGCAGAAGGCAATGATCTATTACGATAGCTTACGCAGTGCAAAAGACCTATATTTTTATGGAGATTCGGATTATTGTCTGGAAAAACTTCAATTCAACAATGATACGAGTCTTGCAGAGCATCACTTTTACAGATGGGATCGTCGAGGTAATTGTATTTCGGATTCAAGTGTACTGAGGTATGGGACTTGGCAATACCTTTATAGATACAATGAGCTT
Source organism: uncultured Chitinophagaceae bacterium (assembly GCA_964537475.1). Classification (GTDB taxonomy): domain Bacteria; phylum Bacteroidota; class Bacteroidia; order Chitinophagales; family LD1; genus UBA1941. The sequence goes on from CAZIBY010000010.1 coordinate 8,220, forward strand.
AGTTTACCTGTCTCCGAAACTTATATAAACAAAACTACTATCAGTACGGATACGATGTTTTATGACTCCCATGGTAATGTATCTCGTGTAGAACGCTACGACGGTCCGGCGAGAAAAAAACCTGAAGAAATTTATGAGACCCGCTACGTCTATGACTCTCATGGCAATTGGATCGAGCGCCATGATCTGATCAATGGGAAAGCAAAAAGAAGTAGTGTAAGAAGGGTCTGGTATTACAAATGATATAACAGAAAGGTGAAATCAACTCAATACTCCAGCTTCATATACCCCTTGATCACGGGGTCGAGGATGGAGTCGCGTCCACCTGCGTTTGGCGTCAGCACGAGGTAGCAGTCGTCCAGGCTCTGCTGCACATCCAGATGATCGTCTACGTCTACGCCTAGTTTCATTCTGTCATCCACATGGGGACGTGCATCTGCAGCAAAGTCCCTGTCCATCTCTGTGGCAAAGGGATCTGCCAGGGCGCGCTTCTTCAGGTCATTAGGATCATCCAGCACCAGCAGGATAGACCTGTGATACTCCTGGAAGACGCCGTGCCTGTAGCCGCCCAGATTGACATAGTATAGCTTGCGGCCATCGTTAGATTTTGCTGCATCGCGGTCGCGTACTACAGATACAGCATAGCCATCGGCCTGAGTGATCTCAGCATAGCAGTCTATATGTACCAAGACTGACTTTGGTAGAGGGATAGAGGAGCGCAGCTCAGCCAAAAATGCAGGGTCTTCTATATTCTTTCCCACACGGAATACCACATCATGCTGCTCAGTATTAAAACCTTTAGGCCGGTAGCCTATCAGTATCATGTATAGCTTCAGGTCGCTCATTTTAAGGATTGCATTTTGTATTAACCCTCTCCTTCAGAGAGGGCAGGGGGAGGTAGCTGTTAGCCCTCCCTTCAGGGAGGGCCGGGAGGGTTGTATTATTTCTCCTTACCCGCATTGGTAAAAATCGCAAACGTGGTCGTGCCATAGGTCTTGCTCTTCACAAAGTGGGGGTGCTTCTCAAAATTATGGTCAGGATTGTGCTCCAGTATAAACCAGCCCTCGCCATCTATGAGGTCATAACTGAAAAGGATATCCGGTATATCGCCGAGGTTGGGCAGCGGGTATGGCGGACCTGCGAATATCACGTCATACTTTTCGCGGCAGCTCTCCATGTATTTGAAAACATCCATCTGCATCACCTTGATGCCTGTGAAGCCAAACTCCTGCGCGGTCTTCTTGATGAAATTGGCGCACTTAGGAAAGATCTCTACCGTGGTGATATCAGTCGTGCCGCGCGAGGAGAACTCATAGCTGATGCTGCCTGTACCGCCAAAGAGGTCGAGCACTTTGATATTGTCAAAGTTGAAGCTGTTATTGATCATATTGAACAGGCCTTCTTTGGCCATATCCGTAGTAGGTCGCGTAGGTATATTGGACGGCGGGTGAAACTGCCGCGCTTTGTATTCTCCTCCTATGATGCGCATGGATTACAGATTGTATAGTGGATAGTTGAAGTGCATAGGGTATCCCTCAAAGGCTGCGCTGAAAGTTCTGTCGGCAGGCTCTTTGGCAAAAGTAACCGACCGGAAATAGCGTGTGGTCATATCATAGAGCTGCGAGTCCTGGCTCACCTCGCCCATGAGTATGGCACGTGTCTCAGCCCGGTTGATACCCATCTCGTCTGCTACGAGCAGCACAAAGTAGATATAGTCCTGCGTGGAGCGGTACTCATACTGATTGTAGATGCGCAGCCCACCTGATGCGTCAAAGTAAAGGACCTCTATCCGCCCCGCGTTTACATTTATAAAGAGGTTTTGAGACTCTGTCTGGCCGGTGCGGCGCAGCGTCTCGACCAGCACTGCGCCGGAGTGGTAATGGAGCGCCGTGGGGTATTTGCTGCGGAGCAGCTGTGCGATTGCTTCCGCCTTTTCAAAGACGAAACGCGCCTCACCACCCATGATGTCATTGACCCCGGCAGTATCATCTGTTTCCTCCTCCTCATAGAATATGGTCGGCACGATCTCAAAGCCTCCTGACCACAGGATGTACACGAGGGAAAAATCTTTATTCAGGAAAGCATCCTTATCCAGTATGATCTCCAGCTGCCCGCGCAGCTCCGCATCAGAGGTCACAGACTGGAGCGCATACTCACCATAGTAAACGGTGCTATCTCCCTGCGAGATGAAGTAGCGTATATGGCTGTGATCTATACTGAGCTTGAGATGCTCAGTACCATCGCCACGCACATCTGCAGGGTCGCCTATCGCATTGAAGAAGTTTCTGGTATGTGTGGCTGTGCTCACGGGGCAAATATAGGAAAACGGGTGGCAGTTGGCAGGTGATGGGTGGCAGGTGGCTGGCATACATGGCTACAGAAGGAAATAGCCCGGTATAATGTATTTCCCGCCAACAGCCAACTAACACCCGCCACCAGTAAACCCGCCACCTGAAAAATTACTACGTTTGCGGCCATGACACCACGTAGCAGCCGTTGGCGCGAGTACCTTCAGCTCAAGATAGACCGTAATAAATTTTGTGCAGCAGTAGGCCTTCACTTTACCAATCTGCAGCCGGGCCTGATAGAGGCAGAACTGGAGATGAAGGAAATGCTGGAGCAGCAGAATGGCTACCTGCATGGTGGTGTGACCTCAGCAGTTTGCGATATGGTGGCAGGCTATGCGGCCTACTCGATGGTTGAGGAGGGGCAGCAGGTCTTTACAGTAGAGTGCAAGGTGAGCTATTATAATCCCGGTATCTCTGATCGCTTTTATGCTACGGGCTGGGTAGAGAAGGCCGGCAAGCGGTTTCACTTTTGCGAGAGCGAGATATACTATATGAAGGGAGAGGAGAAGGTGACAGTAGCCAAGAGCTCCACCACTATGGCCGTGATAGAGGCCGGCGCGATCAAGGATAAGCATGATAAATAACAGGCTGCATTATTAAAATGTATTCCTCTCCGTCTCTCTGCCTCTGCGGTAATAAATGTATTTCCCGCCATCTCCCCAATATAAAGCTCTCTCTATCGTTTGATAAATTGGTACAGTATTAGTACACAGATATTGAAATAGTTAAGCTATGTTAGCTATGTGAACGAATGATGGTGCATGTCCCAGCTGAAAGCTACATACCGTGAGATCTGGCATATAGCCTACCCCCTGATACTCGGCAATCTGGTCTATACCCTGATCGGTATATGCGATACGGCCTTTATGGGCAAGATACCCGACCTGCATCTGGCCCAGGTGGCACAGGCTGCTATCGGCCCCAGCAGTATTTTCTACTCTGTGCTTTTTATGATCGGATTTGCCTATACGCGCGGCACACAGATACTGATAGCCCGCAAAATGGGAGAGGGCAAGCCCCGCGAGGTGGGGGAGATAGCGGACAATGCGATCGCGGTGATGCTCGCTTCATCGCTTATACTCTTCATACTGGTGCAGGTATTTGCCACGCACCTGCTGCACTGGATGATGCACGATGAGGAGGTAGTGGCAGCCAGTGAGACCTTCCTGCGCTATCGTATCTGGGGCATCATGGCCAGTTTTACCAGTTGTGTATTCATCTCCTTTTACTCAGGTATCGGGCGCACGCGTATCCTCACGGCGTCCATTGGGCTCATGGTCGTTATCAATATCATCCTGAACTACCTGCTGGTCTATGGCAAGCTCGGCCTCCCCGCTATGGGTATAGGTGGTTCGGGACTGGCATCGTCTATAGCAGAGTGGCTCTCAGTGGTGATACTCGTGATCGGGGTCTTCTTCCGCCAGAGGCGGCGTGATTTCAATCTGTTTAATATCCGCCGGGTAGACTTTCCGCTGGTAGGTAGTATGACCAAAGTAGCAGTGCCGCTGGTGATCCAGTCTGCTATAGCCAATGGCGCCTGGTTCATCCTTTTTACTTTCATAGAAAAAATGGGACAGGACAAGCTGGCCATATCCAGTATCCTGCGCCAGCTTATCATATTCGTAGGCGTGCCGGTATGGGCGCTGGGCTCTGTGACCAATACGGTAGTGAGCAATCTCTCCGCTCAAAATGACCTCGATGAGATCAAGGTGGCCATCCATCGGATCAGTATCATCAGCATAGGGCTCGTAGCGGCGCAGTGCCTGCTGCTGGCCATCATACCGCGTGATATCCTCTACATCTTTACCAATAGTAAAGAGCTGATAGAGCAGTCTGTGCCTATCCTCTGGATCGTGATCGTGGCGCTGCTTATGATGTCATTCACGGTGATCTTTTTCAATGGGGTCGTATCAGTAGGGGAGACCACGCATGAGGCGTTGTATATAGAGATACTGGCTGTGATCGTTTACTTCGGATACTTCTATGGCCTCTTCCATATAGAGGATGTCAAGCTGTCCTGGATATGGACCGCAGAGTGGATCTACTGGCTGGTCATGCTGGCGGGCAGCATCTTTATGCTGAAGCACAAGAAGGTGCATCTGTTTTAAGAGCCTTTGCAGCATTTCACAGACACCTGTGTATTACTATACCCGGCCTATACGGCCTGACCATACATGATTTGATATTTTCACATCAGCATAATAGCACCTATAGTGGCCGAAGTCATCATCAGATACAATCACGTAGACATCCATCAGAGCTCGGGGCTCATCCTCAGTGATGTGACCTTTGAGATCGAGAAGGGCGAGTTCGTGTACCTGATCGGGAAGACGGGCAGCGGCAAGACCAGCCTGCTCAAGACGCTCTATGCCGATGTACCTGTCAGGACAGGCGAGGCTACGATCTGCGGCTTTGATATGACCAATATAAAGAAGCGCGATATACCACTGCTACGCAGAAAGCTGGGTATCGTCTTTCAGGATTTCCAACTGCTCAATGACCGCACGGTGGTCCAAAATCTGGAGTTTGTGCTGCGCGCTACCGGATGGGAAAACAAAGACACCATAGCCGCCCGCATAGATGAGGTGATGACCGAGGTAGGCGTGCCGGACAAAGGTGGCAAGATGCCCTATCAGCTCTCCGGAGGTGAGCAGCAGCGTGTGGTCATAGCCCGCGCGCTGATGAATAACCCTCCCGTGATCATAGCCGATGAGCCTACGGCCAACCTCGACCCTGAGACTGCTGCAGATATCATGAACCTCCTGATCCGGATCAACCGCGAGCATGATACCGCTATCCTCATGGCCACGCACAACTACCAGGTGATAGAGCGCTATCCCGCCAAGATCTTCAACTGCCAGAATGGTACCATCATGGTCGAGAGGGGCATCGTGCTTAAATAACCAATTTACACTTGCCGCATTTTACTCAGGAAGCTGCTCCACCAGCTCCAGCCTTTTCACGATGCTATTTGGCATTAGTAAGGTGCCCGGAGAGAGCACTGCATTAGCCCCTATGCGCGAGTAGTCGCCTATTACCGCTCCAAACTTCGTCACTCCCGTTGCTATGCGCTGCTGATCATACTTTACCGATATGGTCTTGTCTACACGCTCATTGTAGTGATTGGCTATCACAGCGCCCGCTTCCATATTGACATTGGCCCCGATGATGCTATCGCCTATGTAGTTGAAATGCGCCGCAGTGCTGTGAGACAGGATGATGCTGGATTTCACCTCGCAGCCGGGGCCTATGGTCACACCCTCTCCCAGCCAGACACCACCACGCAGGTAGGCATACGCCGCTATGAGGCAGTGCGGCCCTATGATCGCAGGCCCCTTGACCAAAGCACCTGCTTCTATCTTAGCCGAGTGGTGTATGGCGATATTGCCCTTCACCTCGTAGTCGCTGCTCAGGGCAGATAGCATGGTCTCTATCAGCGCTGGTAGCTCTGTTGTGATCTCCCATGGTGCTTTGCCCGGAGGGAAAGCTGCCGGCAGCGCCGTGAAAGCTGCGATACTGAATGGTACGGTCATGATACCGCAAGGTAGGAATACTTTTCCTGCCGCTGGATTTTTTGGCATCTTTGTCAGACTCACTCAAACATCTTTTTGTCTATATGATCCGGACTTCCCTTGCTGCTTTTTTGTTTTTGGCCGCTATCGGCCTGCGTGCCCAGCAGCTCTACCCTGACAATATCTATGCTGATACCGCCTATGCACCTTTCTACTATGGTGTAGCATCGGGTGACCCGCTGCAAGACCGTGTGATCATCTGGACCAAAGTCTTTGTAGCTGATACATCACGCAAAGTTCCACCGCTCAAGTGGCAGGTAGCTACTGACAGCGCATTCAAAGATATAGTGACCGGAGGGCTGGTGACACCATCAAAAGAACATGACTATACTGTGAAAGTGGATGTGACAGGCCTGCTGGCCGGATATGACTACTACTACCGCTTTCAGACCATAGACCGCCATGTATCTCAAACGGGCAAATGCAAGACGCTGCCTGATGATAGTGTGAAGCATGTCAAGTTTGCTGTGGTATCCTGCGCCAGTATTTGGTCAGGATACTTTAATGCCTACCGCCGCATAGCGGAGCGCAGTGATATAGACTATGTGGTGCACCTGGGTGACTATGTGTATGATTTCGCTGACAAAGAGGAGCTGCGCCGTATGCCGGCGGTGTATCCTGTAGATCCCTCTACGCTGGCCGAGTGGCGCGAGCGCCATACCTACTACCTGCTGGACCCCGACCTGCGCGCAGCGCGGCAAAACAAAACCTGGATAGCCGAGTGGGATAATCATGATACGAATATTAACGGTGGCGATGTACTGGAGGCTATCAGGGCATTCTATGAGTACCTGCCTGTGCGCGTGCCTGATGAGTCACATCCGGAGCGTATCTACCGGCAGTTCCGCTTTGGTTCGCTGGCAGACCTCGATATGATAGACATGCACCTCTTTCGCGGCAAGGAGCAATATGCACCCGGCAAGGGCTCTGTACTGGGCCTGCAGCAGGATGCCTGGCTGAAGGAGAAACTCGCTACCTCGCAGGCTACCTGGCACCTGATAGGCAATCAGGAGATGATGGGGAGCTGGCTCAGTGAGGGATTGCCAAAGGCGTTTCACGCGCCGGGGAATGGCCACGTATTTGACCCGGGCAACTGGGATGGCTATCCTGAGGACCGCATGAGGCTCTACAATTTCATAGACAGCCATCATATCAAAAACGTGGTAGTACTGACGGGCGATGCGCACATGACCTTTGTGATAGACCTGGCCAAAGAGCCGAAGAATAAACAAAGTTATAACCGGCATACAGGCGAGGGAGCAGTGGGAGTGGAGTTTCTCGGGCCGAGCATCACGCGTGGCAATATGAGCGACCGCAAGGTAGTACCCAAGGGGAGCATACCGCTCGTGCAAAGCATCAGCAAGAGCATCAATCCGCACCACCGCTGGGTCAACTTTGCGAAGCATGGTTACTTTACGCTGGATGTGACCTATGACAGATGCATAGCAGAGGTCTGGTACGCACCGATCAAGGAGCGCTCTAACAAGGAGAAGTTTGGCAAGGGCTTTACGGTGCTCAATGGCGTGAGCCACTGGGAGCGCAAAAAGAATCCAAGCGTGAAAAAGTCTACCTACCCGGTGGGTAACAAATAAGATTATCTGGCTATGACCAGCTTTGCAGTCCTGCTCTGGCCGCTCTGAGTCACGTGTATGTAGTAGCAGCCTGCTGCCACACCGCTCAGGTCATACTGCCGGCGGCGGTCAGTGATATTATCTTCAGCCAGTATGATACGGCCCATCGCATCAGTGATGTCTACACTGCGGCTGGTGCCATCTGTCCATGTGATGGCAAAGGAGCCGTTACCCGGATTGGGATAGACCTGCATACCTGAGATGGCGGCTATATCTGCCACACCGCTCACTGCTATAGCTACTGCAGCAGAGGTGCTGCGGCAGCCATTGCTGTCTATGGTGGCTACCTGGTAGAAGCCACTCGCTGTAGCCGGTGTCAGCGGTCCCGTAGCTCCTGCTATGATCGTACCATCATAGTACCATTGGTAAAACTGCGCTGTAGCCACAGTAGACAGCGTATCGCCATTTTGTGTGATAGCAGCCTGCTGTGCGCTGGAGGCCGTCAATACGTGTGGTGCAGTACCGGCGGAGCAGCCGTTGGCATCTGTCACGGTCACGCTGTATGATCCCGCCGCAGCCAGCTGTACAGATGCGGTCGTAGCTCCTGTGGACCACAGGTAGCTGCTGCCGGTGGGCTGCGCTGTGAGGGTAGTGGTGTCTGCTGTGCAGAGTACATTACTGCCGCTGATAGATACAGATGGGTTGGCCAGTACAGTCATAGTGATCGCTACACTCGTGTCGCGTCTCGGCGTGGCACAGGTAGCGTTGCTGGTCAGCACGCACCAGATCACCTCTCCATCGTGCAGCAGGGTACCGATATAGGTAGCAGTATTGCTCACATTGGCACCATTGCGCTTCCATTGGTATTGCGGGTTGCTGCCGCCATTTACAGACTGCGCGTAGAAGGTCACCTGCGTGTTCATGCATATCGTGTCATCGGCGTCTGAGCTGATGGTCACATCCGGCTGTACAGGGGTGAGGATCACCATGGTGTCATTGCCGGATACGGCAGTGCAGCCTGCGGCATTGGTCACAGTCACATTATACGGGCCAGCTACATGAGCATAGATGACACGGGTAGTATCACCATTGCTCCAGAGGTAGGTATTGCCGGTAGGTGCCGTGAGCCGTACGCTATCTCCGGGACAGCGGCGCAGAGAGCCCTGCACTGTGATCGTGGCAGACGGGATAGCAGCGACCGTCAGCGCAGTGGTGGTATCTGCGCAGGTGCTCGTAGCTACCACTGCGTGATAGATACCTGCCTGTGCCGGCACATACATACTGTCAGTACCCGTACTGACCACCGTAGTGTCATCGTACCATGTGATCTGAACCAGAGAGTCGATGCCTGTGAGTAGCAGGGTGTCCGTACCTGCGCAGCTAGTACCGCTATGGGTCAGTGTGAGGTTAGGATTGCACTGGGCGGAGGCGTCTGATGCAAAAGCCGCACCGAGCAGTATCGTAGCCAGGAAACGTATGGTCACAGCACGGAGGCCGGCAGGAGTAGAGAGGAGATTCATTTATTACTTAATAGTTAAGGGAGCTTAAAAACTACGGTGTGCTAAAATAGAATTTTTTGCAAGGCGCATAGACTGTATCTTTACCACAATAGTTAAAACATTTCGACACCATCCCTTTATGGGCAAAACCAATTTTATGAAGAAACTATCAATGATCTTCTCTGCGCTCCTCATGAGCTGTGCTATGATGGCGCAAGGCACCTACCTGGAGTTTAAAATGAGCTCTGCCGAGGGTATGGGTGGCACGATGAAAACCTATACCCAGGACGGCAATGTACGGACGGAGATGAATATGGTCATGCCTGCTATGCCCGGTGGCGCACTGAAGCGCACAGCGCTGATACTGAAAGGCGACCCCAAGACCTCCTACCTGCTCAATGATGAGCGCAAGACCTACACGGTCAATACGATGGGTGATAAAGAACCCTCTATGGCAGATCACACGGACTATGAGGTCACAGTGATAGGCCGGGAGAAAGTAAATGGCTATGACGCCATGCACGTGAAGGTAAAAGCGAAAGGCTCACAGCTGGAGGAGGACCTCTGGACCAGCTCGGGTGTATTAAATTATGACAAGTACAAGGCCTCTCTGACCAAGTATACCTCCGCTACTATGTACAAGGCACTGGCTGCCAAAGGCGCGGATGGATTTCCGGTGCGGATAGTGGCGGGTGAGCACGGGCATAATATCCAGATGGACCTGGTCAAAGCCGAGGTACGCAGCAATCCCGCAGCACTCTTCAGCCTGGCGGGCTATACCAAGACAGAGGGCGGCTACGCCGGTGCCATGCACGAGGGCGCTCAGAATGCCGTCAATGCCATACAGAATATGACACCTGAGCAGCGCCAGCAGTGGATAGATAGTATCCGCAGGGCGCATGGCCGCTGATATACAGAAAAAAGGTCCTCGCTTTCGCTAAAGGACCTTTTAAATACAAAACCTCAAACCCTGTCTTTGGCAGTGTCTGCCATATCTTTGTAGCGGCTCAGGCCGCTTTTATTATCTCTGTGCGTAGACCGGCTGGCCGTAGTCGCGCGCTGGCACTGCTGCCGGGGCGGCAGTTTTCTCACCCATACGGGCAGGCGTATTGGTCTTGATCACATAGTTGAAGAACTCTACCTTCTGCTCCAGGCGCTCGTGCTCAGTGACCAGTGTACCAAAGGTCTTGGTACCATAGCGTGCTACGGTCTCATCTGTCACCGGTACATCCAGTGCGAGCAGGAAGCTCAGCTCTACCTTGGTCACCTCGCAGAATCGGAGAAGCGTATCCACACGCGGGCTACCATTGCCCTGCTCCAGAAAGCTGTACGCCTGCTGTGTGATCTTCATTGACTCGGCTACTGCAGCTTGCTTCCAGCCCCTTACTTCCCTTACTTTTCTCATGCGTGATGAGATAGACATAACTGTACGTTTTAATTGCTTGTTATTGTTATTTGATGGACTGAGGGCTAAACACATGCCTTTTTGGCACGCAACGGCGCGGAATTGAGTTAAAATATTGATAGTCAGTATATACTAATTTTTATTACATAAAAGTATATGTTGTGCTTTACAATGAAACCATGCCATTTTGGAAGTGTGTATTTCCATTATGTAAATTTTGCAGGTACGGTTTTTGACCATTGCGTAGTAGTAAAAAATATTCCCCAACATATTGATCCCCCATCAGATGAGAAAATACTACTACTCCATCGCCCTCCTGACCATCAGCGCCGTTATTACTGTTACCTTTGCTGCCTGCCAGAATAAAGCTGACGGGGACAAAAAGCATATAGAGCAGGTAGATACATCTGCCGTACTACCGGTAGATCATGCCACTCCGCTGCCGGACACCAGTAGCGTGGGTGGTAAAACAGATACTGCAAAAACAAGTGCCATGACAGACACAGCCAATAAAAAGCCCCTCGTACTGGTGATAGACAATCTAGAGTCACCCTCAGCGCCGGTAGAGATATCTATCTACTCGCCGCGGGATAAGTTTCCCACTGCTGACGGCCAGATGAAGAAGTACCGCTTCAACCCATCAGGCAAGCAACTGAAGGTAGAACTCACTGACCTGGACTACGGCCAGTATGCCGTGGCTACCTATCAGGACCTCGATGCAGACGGCCAGATAGGCAAGAATATGATAGGTATACCTACAGACCCGTATGGCTTTTCCAATAACTATAAGCCAAAGATCAAGGCACCGGCTTTCAAGGATTGTGAGTTTGCCTACAATGACCAATCGGCACCGGTCAGTATCACCATGATCAGGAAGTGATACGGACAAAGCGTGATGCAGGCATACGAGGAGCGCAGAGATTGATTAGTTTAGCCGCTGTCAAAATGCTAAACATGAAATACCTGCTCTTCATCACACTGGCCGCGCTCGGCTTGCCGCCATTATCCGCACAGACCGCTGCCAGTACTAGCAAACCTGCCATACAACTCAAAGAAGTGGACTATGCAGATGGTACGATGCCATGCCAGGGCTACATAGCCTATGATCCTGCCATCAAGACACCACGCCCGGCCATCCTCATACTGCCGGAGTGGTGGGGAGTAAATGAATACCCACGCCAGCGTGCCGTGATGCTGGCCAAGCTCGGATACGTAGCGATGGTGGTAGATCTCTATGGCCGTGGCAAAGTGGTCAATACACCTGGAGATGCCACAGAGGCATCGGGAAACTTCTATAAAGATCCGTCCATAGCCAGGTCCCGTGTCAATGCAGCACTGGCCCGGCTCAAGACCTTTCCCGGTGTGGATCCAAAGAATATCGGCCTGATAGGCTATTGCTTTGGCGGTGCTATGGCGCTGGACCTGGCCAGGATGGGAGAGGACTTTCGCGGTACGGTCAGCTTTCACGGAGGACTGGCCGGTGTGGACGCTATCAAGGGTAAAGTCAAAAGTAAGATACTGGTCTGCCAGGGCGGTAGCGACAAGTTTGTAACGGCTGCAGAGATCAAAGCATTCCGCAAGAATCTGGATACCACCGGTGTCAGCTATATCTTCAAGACTTATGATGGTGCGCAGCACGCCTTTACCAATCCCGCGGCTACTGAGACGGGCAAGAAGTTTAACCTGCCTATAGCCTACAATGAGAAGGCGGATAAAGAATCCTGGGAGGAAATGAAAAAGTTCTTCGCTGAGGTTTTTGCAGAGCGGAAACCGGGCACCGAGAAAGCTGGCGGCGGCAAGGACCCCAAGGCAACCGGTAAATAAACCAAAGCTATCACGCAAAAAGAAAAGCCATTCGCACCCGAATGGCTTTTGCTTTTTATGGATATATCAGTACTTAGTTCATATACCAGACACTGCCATTCAGCAGGGAGGCAAAGGATACCCACGCGATGTACGGCAGGAAACAATAGACCGCTACGCGATGGACAGGCCAGGCCGCTATGCAGAAGGCGATCATAGACAGCAGCAGCAGCAATATCTCACCGAGAGAGATGCCCAGCAGGTGAAACTGGAAGAACAGGAAACTCCAGATCGTATTGAGCAGTAGCTGTACCGCAAAAAGGGAGATGGCACGGGTGCGCTGCTGCGATGGTACGGCCCGTATCAGCAGGTACAGAGAGACGGCCATGAGCGTATACAGCAGGGTCCACACCGGTCCGAAGAGCCAGTTTGGCGGCTGGAAAGATGGTTTATTCAGAGAGGCATACCAGGTAGGTATATTGGGGATGGTGGCTATGGTGCCCAGTGCTCCTGCCGCCTGGCACAGTATCAGGCAGCCTATGAAGATGCCTGCATTCCTAAGCCACGGCCTGGTCTCGTGTGTGGTATTGTATGATGACATGGTACTCATAATAATTGATTTTGACAGATACTATATCAACTACTATGCCTCAGGTTTTGTTCGGCTCAGCGCGACTGCCCCCTGTGGATCTTGCGGGCATATTTGCCCCAAAGTACGGCTCCCGGTATGGTGAGGCCGAGGCTGGCGGGTATCATCAGCACGCCTATCACGCCTCCCAGCGTGGTGTATTGTGTGGACTGTCCATACTGGTTGTACCCGGTCTGCTTGGGGGCCGTGGCATAGAGGGCGATGCCGGTAGCCAGCATACCGATACCGGCCACGGTCAGGCCTATGCCTATGTTTTTCTTGCGGACAAATTTATCAGGGACATTGTACCTCGTACTGTGACCATTGAAGGAGGTGATCGCGCCATCCTCCTTGTCACTGCGGATCACCGAGTGTGGCCTGCCCTGCGTGCTATAGGGTACTGTATCCTGCGCGCGTAGTGACAGGCAGGCTGCCAGGCTGAGAAAGATAAAAAGGAAAAATGCTCTCATGATGGTATATGCAAATATACCTATTCCATGAGGCTATACAATGGCGGCATCGGTTTTGGGCAGGCTGAAGTAGAATACTGCGCCTTCGTCCACTTTACCGTTTGCCCAGACTTTGCCATTATGCTTGGATATGATGCGATTTACGATGGCCAGGCCTACACCTGTTCCTTCAAATTCGCTCCTGTTGTGCAGTCGCACAAATACGCCAAAGAGCTTGGCTGCAAATTTCATATCAAAGCCCGCGCCGTTGTCTTTGACATAGTATACGATGCTGGTGTCTGTCTCATAGCATCCTATCTCTATCTGCGGGTTGTCTTTCTTGCGGGAGTATTTTACGGCATTGGAGAGGAGGTTGGCCCATACATGCTTGATCAGGGAGGAGTCACATACTGCAGGCCGCAGCGGGTGTATCTCTATCTGTGTGGCCAGGGCCGGGTCTTCTGCCGTCATCTGGTTGACGGCGAGGCGGGCTACATAGTCCATGTCTACCTCCATGAGATTGACTGCCTCCTTGTCCAGGCGGGATAGGTTCAGCAGGTCATCTATCAGGCAGCTCATATAGCGCGTGCTCTCCAGTATAGCATCTATGAACTCACGTGAGTCATGGTCATGCTCTTTGGCGGTAGATAGCAGGCGGGTGTAGCCATTGATGATACGGAGCGGGGCGCGCAGGTCATGAGATACGGAGTAGGAGAAGGCCTCCAGCTCCTTATTGCTACGCTCCAGCTGAGCGGTACGCTCCTTTATCTTTTGCTCCAGAGATTCATTGAGTTTGTGCAGCTCCATTTCTACTGCCTTCTTGTCGCGGTCATCACGTGCTACGCAGTAGATCAGCTGGTCCTCCTCGCTCCAGCGGCCGGACCATGCCAGGCTCACTATACTGCCATCTTTGGCTATGTAGCGGTTTTCAAAGTTGCGGCAGTTCAGTCCGTGCATGGCGGCACGCCTGATAGAGACCGTACTGCTGATATCCTCCGGCACTACAAACTCGGTAGCATACCGCCCCTCCATGTCTTCCGGCCGGTAGCCCAGCATGCGCTGGCAGGCAGGGCTCACACTGACGAATCTGCCATCTGCATCTATAGCACAGAGCATATCCATGGAGTGGGCAAAGAAGCGCTGCTCCAGGCTGCGCGGCCTGTCTGCGGGGGTATCCATAGTGCGGGCAGGGTCAGGGCCTATCCACCGCAGGCGCACACGCTGGTCTGAGGCTGGGTAAGTCTGTATATGGAGCTGGCCGGTATCCTGGCCTGCTGCAGCCTCCCTGAGCGGGGGCACCGGTACGGTAGCATTCTTCATAAACTATCAAGGGGTTTGGTTTCTGGGGAAAGATATCAGGCGGCCGGGCTCAGGTGGCTGAATGCTGACAGGCGCTCAGGGTGTGCGGCCAGCAGCTGGTCCAGAAACTGCGCTCCCTGCTCCAGCTTCTGATGTTCAGTGATAAACTCTGAGTAGGGGCGGGTACCATATTTGCGGAGGGTCTCCTCTGTGATAGGCACATCAGTAGAGAGCAGGTAGTGCAGCTGTACATTCATCACCTCGCAGAACCGCATGAGCGTATCTATACGCGGGCTGCCATTGCCCTGCTCCAGAAAGCTGAAGGCCTGCTGTGTGATATTCATAGAGGCGGCTACGGCGGCTTGCTTCCAGCCCATCAGTTCCCTCAGTTTCCTCATTCTCGGTGCTACATTTACTGTGATCATCTTGTTGTTTTTTTGGGGTTGGTTAAAATAATTTGTTGTGTGAGCCGTATTGCTAATCGCGTGCCTTGAGTTGGCACGATGGTCGTGTGGGTGCGCTGAAACCCTTGCTATCACAGCGTTTCAGGAGAAATACAAAATGCGGCTTGTGGTGGGAAAAACCGGCAAAATACTGCCAAAATGGAAAAGTCACCTACCGTTTCGGGCATAATGGGATGGTCTGTAAGATAACACATACAAAAGTCCCTTTGTGCCGTACAAGCAAGATACGATCCGGAGGTTGTAGAATAAACTAACACGAGACTAACCGACACATTATCTTAGCTCACCTCTATAGGCCAATTTCATTAGGTGTTGTGTCGTTATTAGCAGACATTAGAGGTGCATTTCTATGGCGGTCAGATACAGGAGGGTTTTTACGCAGGTACTCGGAGGCATTGCTTTCCTGACTATCCCTATTTTCTTTTCGCCTGACCTGGGCCGCTCACTGGAGTTTCTCAGGCTCCCATACTTCCAGCGCGACTTTATGACCTATGCACTGCTGCTGGTGTTTTTTTACATCAACTATTACGTGCTGGTACCCAATCTGTACTTTGAGAAAAAGTATGTACAGTTTGGTGTCACGCTCTTACTTTGGTACCTCGGCATAGCCTACCTGCCGGTAGTGCTCATACCGGCTACTCCACCGCCGGGTCATGTGCCCCATCATCATGGTATGTTTTTCCTGCACCACTTCTCACAGTTTCTGGTGGTGCTGCTTTTCTCCAGTATGCTGAAGATCAATAACCGGTGGAAGGAGGCCGAGCGCCAGAAGCTCACCGCAGACCTGTCATTCCTCAAGGCGCAGGTCAACCCGCATTTCTTTTTCAACTCGCTCAATAGCATCTACTCCCTCGCCCTCATGCGCTCTGACAAGACTGCCCCGGCCGTGGTCAAGCTCTCCGGTATGATGCGCTATGTGATAGTAGATGCGGCTATGGACCATGTATCTCTGGATAAAGAGGTACAGTACATAGAGGACTATGTAGAGATGCAGCGCGTACGCCTGGGAGATACCATGAGCCTGACATACAAGGCAGATATCTCTACCCCCGGCCTGCAGATATCGCCGCTGATCCTCATTCCCTTTGTAGAGAATGCGTTCAAGTATGGCGTCAATCCTGAGGAGGAGTCGCCCATACGGCTGGAGATCAGCACCAGCGGCCGAAACCTGATCATGATACTGGAAAACCGCAAAGTGGTCAGGAGCCTGGGCGAGAACCTGCGCGGCGGTGTCGGCATAGTGAATGTGAGGAGCAGGCTCAAGCTGCTCTATCCGGGCAAACATGATTTGCTCATCAAAGAAGATAGCGATAAATTTAGTGTATACCTATCCATCACATTATGATCAGAGCCATAGCCATAGACGATGAGCCGCCTGCGCTGGCGGTCATAGAGGCCTTCTGCGCACAGACTGATTTCATCACGCTGGAGAAGACCTTTACTAAGCCTGCCGAGGCGCAGAAGCACCTGAGCAAGTTTCCGGTAGACCTGCTGTTTCTGGATATCCAGATGCCGTCACTATCAGGCATCGACTTTTACAAAGGCATGAAGCAGGACACGATGGTCATCTTCACCACAGCCTTCACAGAGTATGCGGTAGAGGGGTTTAACCTCAATGCGATAGACTACCTGCTGAAGCCCTTCACCTATGAGCGCTTCCTGCAGGCTACGATGAAGGCCAATGAATACTACAACTACCGCAATAATGCCGGCTCATCTGTGCAGCAGCAGTACCTATTCGTACGGGCCGACTACCGGCTAGTCAAGATCACGATAGCAGACATCCTCTACATAGAGGGCCTGGATGACTATATCAAGATATTCATACAAGACCAGAAGACAGTCGTAGCGCGCATGACCATGAAGAGCATACTGGAGAAACTCCCTGCCAAGGAATTTGTGCGGGTGCACCGCTCATTCATCGTATCGCTGCGCCGGATAGACAATGTGCGCAATAAGGTGGTCTACACGGCAGATAAAGAAATACCGATAGGCGGCATCTATGAGGATGATTTCTTCCGCCAGTTCAAGAGATAAGAACAGCACTACACAGAGGGCACAGAGTAAAATGATCAGAACCACTCAATATGGTTCGGTATTACTTCGTTGCGGGCAGAGGTCATAGCCTCGATCGGCAAAAAAAGCTCTGAGTCCTCTGTGTAGTAGTAGTGAATCACATTTTAAACAGATCGCCCCAGAGGCGCTGGCCGCCGTCTATGTACACCGTCTCACCAGTAACGTAGGTAGCCATAGGGCTCGTGAGAAAAAGGGTCAGGTAGCCCACCTCCTCTATCGTGCCGAGGCGTTTGGCGGGTATTGACTCTTCTATGCCCTGCAGAAACTCCGGCGGGTAGTTTTCCAGCCCGGTAGATTTGATGATACCCGGTGCTACAGCATTGATCTGGATATTGTAGCGGCTCCACTCTACGGAGAGACTCATGGTCATATTCTCTACACCTGCACGCGCAGCGCCCGTATGTGTCATAGCGGGGAAGCCACGATAGATATTGGCTATGATATTGACCACGCGGCCAGCCTTGACCGGTATGAAGAAAGCCTTGGCCATGATCTGCGTCACGTACCAGGTGCCATTCAGGTTATTATTCACCACGGCGTTCCAGCCTTTGTAGCTGATATCCTCAGCAGGAGAGGGGAACTGCCCGCCGGCGTTATTGATCAGGATATCCAGGCGGCCTTCTTTATCTTTGATATTGGCGGCTACCTTCTCTATCTGCTCGGGGTCGCGTATATCCAGCATCACATAGCGGCAGGGGCCTAGCGGGGCCAGCTTCACCAGCGCAGCCTGTAGCTTTTCTTCTTTGCGCGAAGCGATGATGACCGTGGCGCCGAGCCTGAGGTATTGCTCTGCTATGGCATATCCTATACCGCTGCCACCACCTGTGACCAGCACTACTTTGTCTTTGAAGAGATCAGATTGAAACATGCGATGAAGATAAAATGGATAATGGAAAAGTGAAATGGCGATTTGCGCGCTGTGCCTCTCTCCATTAGAAAGTCTGCAATATAAGTAATACACCTGCTGCACGCCCGTTATCAAATAGCAGTTGGCTATTTTCAATTAAAAATTACATTTGCCCGTATGATAGTAGTGACAGGCGCAGCGGGCTTCATAGCGGGCAACCTGGTGAGGGCGCTGCTCAAGCTGGGCATCACAGATATGCTGCTGGTAGACCGGTTTCCCGAGGACCGCTACTCGGCCAAGTACTCCAATGTAGAGGACATGGCCGGGCTGGAGCGTATGGACAGAGATGCATTCCCGGAGTGGTTTACCGATCATGCGGGTGAGGTGTCTTTTGTCTTTCACCTCGGGGCGCGCACGGATACAGGCGAGTTTGATTTCCGCGTGCTGGACTCGCTCAATCTCTCGTACAGCAAAATACTGTGGGAGATATGCAGTGTGCACCAGATACCCATGGTCTATGCCAGCAGCGCAGCCACCTATGGCATGGGCGAGCTGGGCTTTGGCGATGATGAGGCCACTATACCTCAGCTGAAGCCGCTCAATCCCTACGGCCTTTCTAAGCAACTCTTTGATATGCACGTGCTGGAGAGCAGCCGGCGCCCACCGGTATGGGCGGGGCTGAAGTTCTTTAATGTCTACGGCCCCTATGAGAGCCACAAGGGCCGCATGGCCTCGGTGATCTATCACGCCTACCACCAGATACGCCAGACGGGCCGGCTGAAGCTATTTCAGTCTCACGATCCGCGCTACAAGGACGGCGAACAACTGCGCGATTTCATCTATGTGCGTGATGTAGTAGACATCCTTCTTTTCTTCTATCAAAACCGTCCTGCCAATGGCATCTACAATGCGGGCACGGGCCATGCCAATACCTTTATCGAGCTGGCGCAAAGCACCTTTGCTGCCATGGGCGTGCAGCCTCAGATAGAGTACATACCCATACCGGCAGATATACGCGACAAGTATCAATACTACACCGAGGCCAGGATGGACAAGCTGCACGCTGCGGGCTATGACCGGCCATTCACCACCATACAGGAGGGCGCACAGCGGTATGTCAAGTTTCTGAGCGAGGCTTATGTGCTGTAAAAATATTTGCCGTTTGCCATCATACGACGATGCCGTATTCTGATATATTTTTGCCCTTTCAGGGCTTGAATTACATCGTGATGTACTTGTTGTATTAAGCCCCAACAGGGCGGTGGTATCTCCAGAGCAGGGCAACGCCCTGTGACAAAGCGGGACTCAAATCTCAAAACTCCGGCCGCTTTTCCCTAACTTACGTCTGTACAGGTAAACCTCTCAGGCCCCGGCCGCCCATGAAGTGTCTTTTGCTGCTCATATCCCTCGTGTGCTGCTGCGCCCTCTCTGCGCAGGACTCCGGCCGTGTGCGCGTGCGTACTACGGTGCGCTTTGACGAGCTGAAGAAGAACCCCAAGATCAAAAAGGCCATCAAGATCCTGTCCTTTCTCAACTACTGTGATATCCGCATAGACCGTCCGATAGAAGACGCCAAGGCCTTTGAGTGCTACAAGGGCAAGACCATCCGGCGCCTGGAGGTAGAGGTGGTCTATCCCTACGGCGTGAGCCTGGACTCGCCCTACTACTATCACCCTACCAAGCTGCAGGCCCGGGCCAATAAATTTCAGTTTAGCACGCGTGACCAGGTGATCAAAAATGAAGTGCTCTTCAAGGAAGGAGACAAGGTAGACCCGCAGCTATTTGCTGATACGGAGCGCAACCTCTGGGAGAAAAACATCTACAAAGACATCCGCATACTGGTAGAGGAGATAGGAGACGATATGGTAGATGTGACCATCTTCGTGCGTGACCGGTGGAATATCGGCTTTCTCACCTCGGCGGGGTACAACTATGTACAGGTGGGCCTCCAGTTCAATAACATCTTTGGCCTCTCGCAGATCCTGCAGGTAGACGGGTCTTTTTACTTTAGAAAGTTTGATGCCTACCGCGTGCACCTCAACTATGCTTACAACAATATCCGCCACTCCTTTATAAACGTAGGACTGGACGGAGCCTATGATATACTCAATCAGAACGGTACACTGGCCGTGACCAGAAACTTCTACTCCAGCCAGGCGGAGTGGGCGGGGCGCATACTCGTGACCGGCAAGCGCAATAATCTGGTACTGCCTACGGAGGGCGCCGGCTATGCCAACTCATGGGTCTCCACCATCTCACAGGATTTCTGGCTGGCCAAGTCCTTCAAGCTAGGCGGCAAGCTGCAGCAGAAATACCCCTTGACCAGATTTGTAGTAGCAGCACGGGCGCAGCGTACAGACTATATAGAGCGCCCCTACGTGCAGGGCCCCGGCAATATCATCAACTTCATAGACCAGAATAATATCCTCGGCGCGATGGGCATAGCGCAGTGGGACTACTATATAGACCACAATGTGTACAGCCTGGACAAGGCGGAGTACTTCCCCAAGGGCGTGAGTGCGGCGCTCATAGGCGGCTTTCAGATGGATGAGATACTGCAGCGGCGCACGTACATGGCGCTGGCCCTGCAGTACGGTGTCTCATTTGTGAATGCGGGCTACTACCTGACCTATATCAAGGGGGGCGGGTTTGTGAGTCCCCGCACGGTGGATCAGGGCCTCATCAGCTGGGAAAATACTTTCTACTCCATACCCGTCAAGATGGGCCGGTGGAACTGGCGCAGCTTCCTGACCAATAACATCCGCCTCGGCTTTAGCCGCCCTGATGGTCGTGAACTGATCGTGAATAATGCCACAGGCCTGCGCGGGCTCAGCTCGCTCTACCTGCGTGGTGTGCGTACGTATGCCTTCAGCTATGAGGCGGATTTCTATTATACCAAACCCATATTGGGCTTCTCTACCAGCTACTTTGTTTTCGCAGACCTCTCTGTCTACCAGCCGCAGCCGCAGTACCGGTTCTTTCAGTCAGGTGTGGGCCTCGGCTTCCGCCTGCGCAATCTCGGCATAGGCCTCGGCTTCCTGGAGGTCACACTGGCCTACTATCCCAGCCTCCACGTACCGGATCAGCGGCAGTTTAGCCTCATGGGCAATACGATCAGCAACCGCACCCCGGTCAAAAAGGATCTCTTCACCCCAGATATCATCAATGTGGATTGACGGCTGTTTAGTCTCCCCCTTGGGGAGATTTAGAGGGGCTCCTCTTTCATGACAATACTATGACAATACTCGCACGACGCTTTCCTTTATTTGCCGCAAAAAATCCCTCTCTCTGTATGAAAAAGATCGCAACAGCCGTCCTATGTGCCGTCTCGCTCTGCGCCTCTGCGCAGGAAGCCACTGAGTCAAAGCATCTCTCCAATATCCGACAGCTCAGCTACGGCGGGGACAATGCGGAGGCCTATTTCAGCTTTGACGATCGCTACCTCAGTGTGCAGGTGACCAACCCTAAGTGGGGCTTGCAGTGCGACCAGATATTTGATGTAGAGATAGCCCGCGCGGAGCGCGATACGGCCTACCGCCCGTCTATGGTGAGCACGGGCAAGGGGAGAACCACCTGCTCTTTCTTCCTGCCTGATGGCAAGCACATTCTCTATGCCTCCACGCACCTCGGCGCAGATACCTGCCCGCCTAAACCAGCGCCTCGCGCGGACCACAAGTATCTCTGGCCGATCTATAGCGACTTTGACATCTTCGTAGCAGACCGCTGGGGCAAGATCACAAAGCAACTGACGAATACAAAAGGCTATGATGCAGAGGCCACGATCTCGCCTGATGGCAAGAAGATCGTTTTCACCTCTATGCGCAGCGGCGATCTCGAGATCTATACCATGAATCTCGATGGCTCAGATGTAAAGCAGATCACCAATGAGCTGGGGTACGATGGTGGCGCTTTCTTCTCGCCAGATAGCAAGAAACTTGTCTTCCGCGCCTCACGGCCAAAGACCCCTGAGGAGATCAAGGAGTACAAGGACTTTCTCGCGCAGGGCCTCGTAGCGCCTACCAATATGGAGATCTATACCTGCAATGCAGACGGCTCTGACCTCAGGCAGGTGACACATCTCGGCAAGGCCAACTGGGCACCCTACTTCACACCATCGGGCAATAAGATCATCTTCTCGTCCAATCATGCCTCACAGCGCGGCTATGACTTTCACCTCTACACCGTCAACCTGGACGGCTCCGGGCTGGAAAAGATCACGACGGAGAGCTATTTCAATGCCTTCCCGATGTTCTCGCATGACGGCAAGAAACTGGTCTGGTCCAGCAACAGGGATAACCACGGCACGCATGATACCAATCTCTTCATAGCCGACTGGAAGGAGTGACCTGCCGGAAAATTGTAGATTTGAGACGGAAAAACTACCGAGAGATGAAAAGAATATTGACCTGCTGTGTACTGCTGTCGCTAGCTACGATCACTACCTACGGCCAGAAGGCTGAAGTAAGCAATATCAGGAAGCATATCACCTACCTGGCCTCTGATGAGCTGGGTGGCCGTATGCCCGGATCAGAAGGAGAGAAGCTGGCGCAGAAATACCTCGCGGCAGAGTTTAAGAAATATGGCCTCACGCCCAAGGGGACAGCGGAGAATAGTTTCTACCAGCACTTCACCTACCACATGTCAAAGAACCCTCATGATACTGTGGAGGCGACTACCGGTGAGCTGTACCACGGTACGAATGTGATAGGCCTGCTGGACAATAAGGCAGAGTATACCATCGTGATAGGCGCGCACTACGACCATCTGGGCGATGGCACCCGCGGCAACTCGCTCGACGCAAACCCTAAGGGCAAGATACACCACGGCGCTGATGACAATGCCTCCGGTACGGCAGGCGTACTGGAGCTGGCGCGGATCTTCTCCGGCAATGGTGTGACGGAGAAGTACAACATACTTTTCATCTGCTTCTCGGCAGAGGAGGCAGGGCTGATAGGTAGCAAGTACTATGTGAACCATCCCACTATCCCGCTGTACGAGACAGACTGCATGATCAATATGGATATGATAGGCCGCCTCAACGACTCTACGCGCAAGGTGATAGTCTATGGTACTGGCACGAGCAGTATCTGGGAGCCCATGCTGAATAATACGCGCTCAGATGTAGTGCTGAAATATGACTCTGCGGGGATAGGTCCGTCTGACCAGACCTCCTTCTACCTGAAGGATATTCCGGTGCTGTTCTTCTTCACCGGGCAGCATAGCGACTATCACAAGCCGACCGATGTGGCTGACAAGATCAACTACGAAGGGGAGAAGCGAGTGATAGACCTGGTAAAGCTGGTAGTAGACTCCGCACAGAATTATCCTAAGCTGGCCTTTCAGAAAACGGCTACACATGAGTCAAAGACGTCCACCTTCAAAGTATCAATGGGCATCATGCCGGACTACGCCTATGACAAGCCGGGTGTGCGCGTAGACGGTGTGTCAGACGATAAACCTGCACAGAAGGCCGGCCTCAAGGCAGATGATGTGATCATCCAGCTGGGCGACTATCCGGTGAAGGACATCTACAGCTATATGGACGCCCTGAATAAGTTTGACAAGGGCAAGACCACCAAAGTGATCGTAAAAAGAGGAGGGGAGCAGAAGGAGTTTACCGTGACTTTCTAGTACTTAGGGTAGTCTGGCGAGTAGTCTTTCGAGCGTTTCCTTTTCAGGTCTTCTATCACAGCATTGCCGGCAGTGCTGATGGCCGCTCCGGCTATAGCGTTACCTATTTCTTTTCTATTGCGATGTGGTTTGCGCTCCGGCGCACCCATGAATCCTTCTTTAGCGCGGTGGCGCCTGTAGGTCATGGCATCAGCGTCTGTACAGAGGAGTAGCAGTGTCAGCAGCGGCAGTAAATATTTCATAGTAGTTTTCTTTAGTATGGTAAAGGTAGGTTATTCTATTTTATTGCTTGCGCCCCAGCCATTTTACTTCTTCAGCACCGAGGTCATGCGCCATTTTGCGCGACAGCGCAAAGAGGTAATCTGATAGCCTGTTCAGGTATTTGATCACGAGCGGGTGTACTTCTTCGTCCTTGTGTAGCGCTACAGTGAGGCGCTCTGCCCTGCGGCACACCGTGCGCGCTATATGGCAGTAGGAGACGTGCTGATGCCCTCCCGGCAGTACGAAGTGTGTGAGCGGCGGCAATACCTTGTCCATTTCATCTATGGCATTTTCCAATGCGGTCACATCTTCTTCGTGCAGGTCTGGCGTTTTGAGCTTATGATTGTCTGGGACGGCAGCCAGTGAGGCACCGATGGTGAAGAGACGGTCTTGTATGTCTTTGAGTACCATACGCTCAGCCCTGGTGGTATTGACATCGCGTACGAGGCCTATCCATGAGTTCAGCTCATCTGTCGTGCCGTATGTCTCTATGCGCAGGTCGGCCTTGCTCACCCGCCTGCCGCCAAAGAGTGAGGTCTCGCCCACATCTCCCGTCTTGGTATATATCTTCATGCTATCTAAATCAGTAGTCGCTCGAAATGTTCATGCAATATACACCATAGCAGGTATTATTTCCCCACAGGCCGGTGTACACGTCAGCATAGTGTGGAGAAATGGCGCGTGGCATGATTGTTACTCCCTACTATGTCTAAAACCAAAAACAATGGGAGATCACAAAAACCTGACCGGCACAGAAGCGATCAAAGAGATCCAGAAGCTGGCCGAAGAAATTAAAACGTGCATGTTCTGCACCTATGAGAGTGGCAAACTGAAAGCCCGCCCCATGTCCTCACAGGAGGTAGATGACCAGGGCGTGATATGGTTCCTCTCAGACAAGAATAGCGATAAGAATCAGGAGGTGCTGGCCGATAGTACAGTAGACCTGCTCTATGGCCAGGGCAATGACAAATTTCTCTCGCTGCGTGGCAATGCTGCGCTGTCATTTGACAGGGCGAAGATCAAGGAACTCTGGAACCCGATAGCCAAGATATGGTTCAAAGATGGCGTAGATGACCCGAATGTCAGCATCATCAAAGTCACTATTAGCGAGGGCTACTACTGGGATACCAAGCACGGCAAAGTAGCCGAAATAGCTGCCATGGCCACAGCCCTCATCACTGGTAAAACGATGGATGACGGGATAGAGGGCACGCTGACAGTGAGCAGGATAGACTAATAACTAAGATTTTTATAGTGGCGACAGGGGAAATCCTTTTGGGTGTCCTGTCGCTGCCATATTTATACTCGCGAGAACCTTTTACCCCCGTAAAGGAAGGCTTTATACAATAAAGGAAATGGCTGTTAAGTCTCCCTTCAGGGAGATTTAGAGGGTTGACAAATAAGCGGACCAAGGAATAATTGTACTCACTAAATACCGGTTATTACCCCGGCGCTTTACACAAGGAATCCCCTCACAGGCTCATTGGCCTTGTCATACTCTATTAGGCCATCGCGCAGGCCCATGATGCGGCGTGCGTGCTTGGCTATATCTTCCTCGTGCGTGACGAGTATCACTGTGTTTCCTTTCGAGTGTATATCCTGAAATAGTCCCATGATCTCATAGCTGGTCTTTGTATCCAGATTGCCTGTAGGCTCATCGGCCAGGATGATGGAGGGGCTATTGACCAGGGCACGTGCTACAGCCACACGCTGTCGCTGGCCGCCGGAGAGTTCGTTTGGCTTGTGGCCCATGCGCTCCTTGAGGCCTACCTGCTCCATCACATACTCTGCCCGCTGCTGGCGCTCTTTGCCGCCCATACCCGCGTAGATCAGCGGCAGGGCTACATTCTCCAGCGCAGTGAGGCGGGGTAGCAGGTTGAAGGTCTGAAATACAAAGCCGATCTCCTTATTGCGCACATAGGCCAGCTGGTCATCGGTCATTTTTGCTACCTCGGTATTGTTGAGCCGGTACGAACCGGCAGACGGGCTATCGAGGCAGCCGAGGATATTCATGAGGGTAGACTTGCCGGAGCCGGAGGGGCCCATCAGCGCGACATACTCATTTTTGTGTATCGTGAGGCTCACATCATTCAGCGCATTGATGATCTGATCGCCGAGGCGAAAGGTCTTGCGCAGGTGTGATATCTGGATGACTTCGTTCATCGTTGTTTGTTTTACCTCCGTGGCTGACTAATGTTTAACCGCAGAGGTGGAGAGCAAAGGCAAAGAATAAATTTAGGCAATGATATATCTGTTGGGCGAAGATAAAAGTATTAGTTTTAACTAAATAAATTAGGTATTTAAAGGGCGTAGTATTATCTTTGATATGTAAAAGATAGATATTATGCAAACACAATTCAAAAATGTATTACAGGTACTTGAGTATTACAAAGACAATGAGACTTGCATTTCATTATTAGAGCAGGAAATCTGGCTCGGCAAACCGAAGTGTCCTCATTGTGGCAATCAAGAGAAGTCATACAAAACCAACAGAGGTTACAGATGCGCCAATAAAGAGTGTCAAAAGAAATACACAGTGACGGTAGGAACTATATTTGAAAATACTAAGATACCAATGAAGTATTGGTTTGCTGCTATATACTTAATAACGGCACACAAGAAAGGTATCAGTTCACATCAACTGTCGAGAGACTTAGGAGTGACACAAAAGACTGCTTGGTTTATTCTGCATAGAATAAGAGAAAGTATGAAAGAGACTACGGATTTATTGTTTAATGAAGTTGAGATAGATGAGACCTATATAGGTGGCAAAGAGAAGAACAAACACGCCAGTAAAAAGACTAAGAACACTCAAGGTAGGAGTACGAAAACAAAAACACCAGTGATTGGTGCATTAGAAAGAAATGGGAATTTAGTGTTAAGGGTTGTGCCGAATACTACGAGAAAAGAAATAGAAAGATTTGTAAGAGTTAATGTGGATGAAAGCTCTGTTGTGCATACAGATGAGCATTTAGGTTACAACAAACTACATGAATATGGTTATAGTCATTTGTCTGTAAATCACGGCGGAGGTGAGTATGTTAGAGGTAGTTCAATACATACGAATGGTATAGAAAATTTCTGGAGTCACTTAAAGAGAGGAGTGTATGGAATCTATCACCACGTAAGCGTGAAACATCTCGAGCGGTATTGTGATGAGTTTTCATTCAGATACAACACAAGAAAGTTTGACGATCAGAATAGGTTTATAAGAGCTATGTCTATGGCTGGTAGAAAGAGATTAAAGTATGACGATTTGATTGGAGAATAAAAGCGGACACCTCAATCTGAGTTCCTGTAGAATCTCGTCCTTGTTGAGCGTGTCCGCCATACTCCAGATACGACCATAAAGATGCTCCGGAAATATAAAGTTACTGATTAATTGAAATTTGTTCTGACTTTGTTTTTGTAGAATTAGAACCAATCCATGACCCTACAATAGAAGATATTGAGCACAACAAGGAAAAAGCGAGGTTACTATCTTTGATTTCAAAAGATGAGATTATAGACGCAAATATAAATCCTATAATAATGAAGTTTATAATTACTACGTCTTTGAATTTTGGAAAGAGATGAGAGAAAAACCAACTTACAGAACCAACGATTAAACTGATTCCGATAATACTAATATAAAGTACTAACTCATGAAGAACATTAGCAATATGTACCATGTGACAGAGTTTAATCCATCAGCCCTATTGGAATGTTTGGAAAAGTAGCGTGGGCTTCTAGCTTTTCCGTACATAGTGGTACTGGTATGACCAAATAAAACGAATAGACCATGCCCACGCCGTTACGACGAGTCAAGCCTATATTCTGTTTTACTTGTGTGGAGATTACCAGTTTCCTATGTACAAGAATATAGCTAACGCTAATATGTTATTACAATAACAAAGATATAGAATAATTGTAAATTAGTATCATGGCAAAAGAGAAAAAGAAACGCGCAGAAAAATATGAGCCGAAGATTAAGTTCAATGGTGAGTTTATAGACTTACTTAGGGCGGTTGTTGGCGTCAATAAAGACAAGCAGAAAGACAACAAGAAAACGAGAACAAAATAATGTTTAGCCCAACAGATATATCATTGCCTAAATTTAACCGCAGAGGCGCTGAGACGCAGAGAATACATTTATCACAGGGGCACTGAGGCGTTATATCCTTCGACTATTAGTTTCAGAGTTCAGAGATCGCTTGTTTTTTTACTCTGTGTACTCAGATAGGCTGTTTACTCATCTCTCCGTTCACTCTGTGATAAAGCATTTTGCATTTCTCCGCGTCTCAGCGTCTCCGCGGTGAAATCTTGTATTGTCTAACGTCTCTTGTCTATTTCTTGATCACCTTAGGCACCTTAAAGAAATCTGAGTCGTGCTGCGGGGCATTGAGCAGTGCCTCCTCACGGGAGACCTGACCCTTCACCTCATCGGCGCGCAGTACATTCACCTCGTCAGACATGTAGATCAGCGGCTCTACGCCATCCACATTCAGGTCGTTCAGCTTGTCCATCATGTCAAATATCTTCTGCAGGTCATCCTTGATCTTCTCCTTGCCCGAGTCGTCAAACTCGAGGCGGGACAACTCAGCCAGGCGGTCTACCAGTGCATTATCTATCTTCATTTTCTTATCAGTTTTAGTGCCGTATCCGGCTACCATTGTCTATGTAGCGAAATGATATAACTTCGCAAAATTAAAATTTCTGTCGTCATCTATGCGTGAAATAGCAGTCAGCGGTGTACGCCCTACGGGCAAGCAGCATCTGGGCAACTACCTGGGAGCTGTAGTGAACTTTGTGCGGATGCAGGAGGAATATGACGGCTATTTCTTTATAGCTGACCTGCACTCGCTCACCACGCATCCCCGTGCGGCAGACCTCCAGGCCAATGTGCGCCAGACGCTCATAGAGTACCTGGCCTGCGGCCTCGATCCGGATAAATGTACGCTCTTCGTGCAGAGCCATGTGCCGCAGATATCAGAGCTGTACCTCATCTTCAATATGTTTGCCTATGACGGTGAGCTGCACAAGGTGCCTACCTTCAAGGATAAAGTGCGTACCCAGCCTGACAATGTCAATGCCGGCCTGCTCACCTATCCGGTACTGATGGCTGTAGATATCCTCATTCATCATGCCTCCAAAGTGCCTGTGGGCAAGGACCAGATGCAGCACATCGAGATGACGCGCAACTTTGGCAACCGCTTCAATCATACCTATGGCGTAGAGTACTTCAAAGAGCCGATAGGATTCAACTATGGAGATGTGCCGCTCTCTGTACCTAGCCTGGATGGTGAGGGCAAGATGAGCAAATCTAAAGGCGAGAACACGGTGATCTACCTGATGGATGAGCCGGACGCGATCCGCAAGAAGATCATGAAGGCACCATCTGACAGCGGCCCTACTGAGCCGGGACAGCCTAAGACCGAAGCGGTACAAAACCTCTTTGACCTGATGAAACTGGTGTCGAAGCCTGATGTGATATCGCACTATGATCAAGCTTACAATGACTGCGCTATCCGCTATGGTGATATGAAGAAGCAAATCGCAGAAGATATGACGATATTTCTCACACCTATACGCGAACGTATCAGAGAGATCGGCGCAGACCAGGCATACCTGACCCGCGTGATGGAGGAGGGAGGCGAGAAAGCCCGCGCCAGTGCTCAGAAAACGGTGACAGAGGTCAGAGAAATAATTGGACTGAAAAGCCGCTGAGAAAAGTAGAATTGATATATTTAGACCGAAGAAAAACCCAATTTAAACCAAGCTAGCCTGCGGCCCCTACCGCCGGTGAGAAACTCTGATATGGCAAAGACGACTAAGAAACCTGCAAAGGCTGCCAAGCCTGCTGCCAAAGCTCCGGCTAAGAAACCAGTAAAGAAAAGTGCTCCAGTGAAGAAAGCTGCCGCTAAACCGGCACCAAAAGCTGCTGTGAAGCCTGTGGCAAAAGCTAA
The DNA here is from genome assembly GCA_964537475.1 of uncultured Chitinophagaceae bacterium. Classification (GTDB taxonomy): domain Bacteria; phylum Bacteroidota; class Bacteroidia; order Chitinophagales; family LD1; genus UBA1941. The sequence continues at coordinate 38,018 of CAZIBY010000010.1, forward strand.
GGAGCCTGTGAAGAAAGCTGCTGCTGTAGCTGAGCAGCCGAGCCAGCACAAGTTGTCACCGCCTATCCCAAAGGGACAGATCAAGCACATAGCTGTAGCCGGCAATATCGGTGCCGGCAAGTCTACACTCACCTCACTGCTGGCCCGACACTTTGGCTGGACGCCAAACTTTGAGGATGTAGAGAATAACCCATACCTCAATGACTTTTACGAAGACATGCCGCGCTGGTCATTCAACCTGCAGGTATTCTTCCTCAACTCGCGCTTCCGCCAGATCATAGACATACAGAAAGGCGCAGACGTGATCATACAGGACCGTACCATACACGAGGATGCGTGCATCTTTGCACCTAACCTCCATGCCATGGGCCTGATGAGCACACGCGACTTTGAGAACTATACCCGCCTCTACGAGACCATCTCCTCACTGATCCGTCCGCCAGACCTTCTGGTCTACCTCAAGGCCTCCGTACCTACGCTGGTAAACCAGATACAGAAGCGTGGCCGCGAATATGAGGATAACCTCCGCCTCGACTACCTCAAAAGGCTCAATGAGTTTTATGAGAAGTGGATAGCCACCTATGAGGGCCGCCTGCTCGTGATAGACGTAGACCAGACCAACTTTGCCGAAGACCCAGACGCCCTCGCAGAGGTAGTACAGCGTGTGAGCGCGGAGCTGTATGGTTTATTCTGATAGATAGGCCTGCTGACTCCTTTACGGCTATATGATATGAAAACCTGCCTGTATACCCGTGTACTGATCTTATTGCTTACGCTCTTTGTGGCGCATCATGGATACGCACAGACTGCACCTGAGAGGGATACTGTGTACGCGCATGATACCATTTATATCTCCAATAACTACGACTGGCGCGAGGTTTTTGGCTTCCGGTATCATGATAGCGAGCGGGATTCTATTGCAGGGCATCCACTCGATTATTATACTTCTGATACGGCATGCTCTGCGAATGCTATAGGTTTCCTGAGCGGCAACTGGCGGCCATCTTGCGACCGGATGACGGATGAGTTGCTGGCCTTGTCATTGCGCGGGGATCCCAAGTTTCACCCACTTTATGTATGGTGTCTCTTCATGACGCTGCGCATCTCTGACGGCTGTCTCGCAGAGAATGTCGGGCTGCCTGCCAGGAGGTATGCGGAGGCGTACCCTAAAGAATTTTTTATGGCTATGGACCGGCCCGGTGATAGTGATATGTATGCCATCTTTGTAGAAGCTATAAGGTATAGTGGCGGGAATGCGTCAGAGCATTCGAGCGATGAGACGCGCGCACATATGGAGGGAAGAATGCTTAGTCAATGCGCCGGTTGCTCAGCTACGATGCGCAAGCGTATCCATCAGTTTAGTATAGATTGCAGCCGCCCCTTGGAGCAAAAGACTGATGACAGATAAACGATATAAAGTCTTACCTGATATTTATCTACATCGCAGTTTACATGAAAGCCTCTCCCCCTGTCACATCCATGTTGTGATGAGCAGGTGAGTATAGATCTAATGGCAGATAATGAGTTTGGTTCTGCGCGTATGATCACCATCGCTCACTACCACCATGTATAGACCGTCAGGTACAGATGCCACAGACATCTTTTTAGCATACTTTTCTGCCAGTATCATGCGTCCATCTACAGTGGTGATCGTCACAGTGGCTTCAGTGCTGTATGGATAGTCTATGAGCACCTGATCGGAGGCCGGATTGGGATGTATGTTTATTGCTTCATCTCGCTCTGCATCCTGAATACCCGTAGGCAGCTCATCGCAGTGTGCGTATGGTTTGTAAATGGCAAAGGAGTCATCTTTATAGCTGCAAAAGCCGTAATAGGTATCATCTGTCACGCAGTGCCAGTAGGGTATGATGTCATTGTCCTGTATGCCCATCCGCTCTATCACTGTGCCTCTGCCATACCAGCCCATCTGACAGGTGTCCGTGAGGTGAAACTTGTAAAAACGCAAGTGAGTGGTGTCAATCATTACAATGCCGGTAGTGTCTACTACGGCATGTATCTGTGAGTCCACTCCAAACCAGGTCGCATTGGGAATGAAGATCGAATCACCTGTTTGAGCATTAAAAAAGTAAGTAGCCCGCCATGCACTGTGTGTCTGGTCATAAAAGAATACGCTGTCGTGTCTGGAGAACGTATACACTGCCCCGCTGGTGGTATCATAGCGGTAGATAGGGCCAAAGGCTGCGGCGCTGTAGTTGATCGCTGCCAGCTTCTGACAGGATTCACTGCTGACCAGCGTATCTTTTTCATAGCTATAGGTCACGTAGCCCATTCCTCCCATTTCACTGTAACTATACGTCCATACAGATCCTTGATGTACCCAGTTCTGCGAAAATGTGATGAAGTAGAGAAAAATGAATGTGAGCGTAAATAGTTGTTTCATAGTCATGTTTTTAGGTAGCTCTAAAGTAGATAACTCTAAGTAGAAATAGATGTACCGGATACTAAAGTGACATATCTATGACAAACCCGGAAAGTCTATCCGCTTTCTTTCTGCGCAACGCATTTAATGATTTTTGGCATAAGGCAGGACACGGTTTGACTATCTATGTCGTTACTAGCAAAACTAAAAATCAGACTATATGAAAAAGACACTCCTCTCTGCGGTCTTCATCGCAGCCACCCTCATCGCTACTGCACAAGACAATAAACCCGGAAAAGGTACCGTAGGTATCTGGTATGGGGTGTCTTTTGTACCCGTCACGCAGAATGTATATATCACGGGTTACCTCACTGACCATGTGGAGTTTGGTGGTAGTATCGGCTTTAATTACAACCGTTCTACAAATTCTCAATTCTCGCCTACCAATGTTTTGGCCAATAGTGGATATGTACCGGCGCAGATGGAGCATAGGTTGCTCACCACAAACTCTACTGTAAGCGTCGCCCCAATGGTTCTGTACCATTTTAATATAAAAAGCAACCTCGATCTGGGGCTGGGTGCCAATTTACCGCTATCTATCAGCACAAGTAGCAAAGACGTAAACACAGACATCACGACGGCACCAAACTATAGCACCACCACAGAGGTCACCAATATCCGCCCCATATCCATCGGTATCGGTGCAGGAATGCTGATATCCTGCAAATATTTCTTTTACAAGAATCTTGCAGTAGGAGCAATGGCAAATCTGGGATTCAATGGCTCCGTAAATAAAGGGAATATAAAGCAGGTATCATCTACTACCAACACCGGCAGTGACAATCCGCAGCTAGGATATGATGTTTCAACTACAACATTGAGCAAAGTGAATGCTAACAACCAGCAGTTTCAGATGCTTCACAACTTTAGCCTGAACCTGTCGTGGTATTTTGACGGCAAGAAGAAATCCAAAGCAGCTACATCGCTATAGTAATATCAGAAGGGGTACAGATCCATCTGTACCCCTTCTGATATTTATGGCTAGTTATTTAAATGCATCCAGCCCCGTCACATCCATACCGGTGATGAGCAGGTGTATATCGTGTGTGCCCTCGTAGGTGACCACTGTCTCGAGGTTCATGAGGTGGCGCATGATAGGGTACTCTCCGGTGATGCCCATGCCGCCGAGTATCTGGCGGGCAGTGCGAGCCACGTTGAGCGCCATATCGCAGCTATTGCGCTTGGCCATAGATATCTGGGCTGGTGTAGCACGGCCTTCGTTCTTCAGTACGCCGAGACGCCATACCAGGAGCTGTGCCTTGGTGATCTCGGTGATCATCTCTGCCAGCTTCTTTTGCGTGAGCTGAAACTGTCCTATCGGCTTGCCGAACTGTATGCGCTCTTTGCTATAGCGCAGGGCTGTATCGTAGCAGTCAAGTGCGGCACCTATGGCACCCCATGCTATACCATAGCGGGCAGTAGAGAGGCAGCCGAGCGGCCCCTTGATGCCTTCCACGTTTGGTAGCAGGTTTTCCTTTGGCACCTTCACATTGTCAAATACCAGCTCCCCGGTGATAGAGGCGCGCAGGGACCATTTATTGTGCGTAGTAGGAGTGGTGAATCCCTCCATGCCGCGCTCTACTATGAGGCCGCGTATCTTGCCATTTTCATTCTTGGCCCATACCACTGCTATATCAGCATACGGTGAGTTTGATATCCACATCTTGGCACCGTTGAGTAGATAATGGTCGCCCTTATCTTCAAACTTTGTCTCCATGCCCGCTGGATTGGAGCCGTGGTTTGGCTCCGTGAGACCGAAGCAGCCGAAGAGTTCGCCCTTGGCCAACTTAGGCAGGTACTTGTAGCGCTGCTCCTCGCTGCCATACTTGTAGATAGGATACATCACCAGAGAGCCCTGTACGGACGCTGTAGAGCGGATACCTGAGTCACCGCGCTCCAGCTCCTGCATGATGATGCCGTAGCTGATCTCATCCAGCCCACCGCCGCCATACTGCGCCGGTATGCTCGGGCCAAAGGCGCCTATCTCGCCCAGTTCTTTTACGATGTGGCGGGGGAAGTCTGCGCGCTGTGCGTAGTCCTCTATGATAGGGCTTACTTTCTCCTTCACAAAGGCCTGTACGCTCTGGCGGATGAGCTTGTGCTCGGTAGTGAGCAGATCGTCTATATTGTAGTAGTCGTGGTGCTGATAGAGGTCTTGTTTCATGATTTTCTTTCTTTAAATCGGGTGCAAGATAGAAAAATAGTCGCGAGTAGGGAGTATGCCGCAGGGTGGCAAAACGCGCGCTGTGGATAGCGATAAAGTTCTATTTTTAACCCCATATTATCATCTCATGGGTCTGATAGGAGTAGAGGGGTTACAGTTTTACAGCCATCATGGCTACTACAAGGAGGAGCAGGTGCTGGGCGGCAAGTATGTAGTAGACATTTACCTGCGTACCAATCTGTCTGAGGCTGCTGAGTCAGACCAGCTCAATAAGACCATCAACTATGAGCAGATCTACCAGATCACCAAGGTGGAGATGGAGGCCCACTCCAAGCTGATAGAGCACGTCTGCAAAAGGATACTGGACGCCGTGAAAACTACTTTCCCGGAGATAGTGTGGATCAAAGTGCGGGTGAGCAAGCACAACCCACCGCTAAAGGGAAATGTGGAGCGCGTATATGTAGAGCTGGAAGAAGGAGAGAAGGCGTAGACTATACTGCCACCCTCATCTCGTCGTAGCGCTTCTCTATCTGAAATACCGAGAGGCGATGATTGATCTCGAGCGAGCGGCGCACCGAGATAAAGAAGTCTATCAATCTTTTGAAATCTGTAGGCTTTTGTATGTAGGCATCTGCACGCAGGTTGTAGCAGTCTATCATGTCGTACTTATAGTCCGAGTTGGTCATGATAAATACCGGGATCGTAGCAAAGCGTGTATCTCCTTTGATCCTGGCCAGCAGTTCTTTGCCGTTTACTTTTGGCATATTGAGATCCAGCAGGATCATGCTGAAGGGCTCACTCATATTATGCCCCGACTCCAGTATAGAGAAAGCCTCGTCCCCATCATATGCATACCTGGTGGTGGTCATCTCGTCCAGCCCGGCCTCGCGTATGGCCTCTATCATCAGGCGCACATCGGCAGGGTTGTCTTCTATCATCAGCAGATTGCATGTGGGATACATGTCAGACATAAATTTAATTTGTCTACAAAGCTAACAAGCAGCAGTCAGTAGCAAATGTTATACATCTTTATAATATCCACAGCCGGCGTGCGTACGATGGGCTGAGTGCTTGCATTTATAGACAATGGCACTACTAGTGCGGCTCCTCCTCATTCTCATCGTGGATGATAGGAGGAGATTTAGGCTTGTAGCTAGGGTCTATCTCATGACGGATAAAATCCTCTACCTGCTCTGCGCCTATACGCTTTGCCTTGATCACCTTATTGCTATCCAGTATGTATAGCTGTGGTGTGCTCTGTATATCCCACTCAAAGCGGAAGTTATTCTGGCGATACGGGTCAGCCACATTGATCCAGTCCAGGTCATGCTCACGGATAAAGTCTGTCCATTTCTTAAACTCCTCTATGGACATGATGGACGGTGCATATACGGCCACGTCTATACCCTCCTTCTTCATCTTGTGGTAGGCCTCTACTAGTTTTGGTACCTCCTTCTTGCAGTGGCCACAATCCGGATCCCAGAAGCACAGGATGGTAAACTTATTCTTGACATCATAAAGTGAGTGCATCTGCTTCAGCGTAGTGTCTGCCAGGTTGATATTGCGTGCTTTCTTGCCTATGAGCAGTGGCTCGAGTATACGGCCGCGCTCAGTGATCTTGTAGAGCTGCACGGAGTCTACCCAAGGCGTATATCCTTTCGCGTAGTAGTTTTTGACCAGATGTACATATACAGCGTCAAAGCCCATGATCTTTGACTTAGCCATCTCATTGAGCATATACACGAGCGTATACTTAAAGAGCTCACCCTTTGGTGGCATCTTCTTCAGCAGGGCATCACCATCCTCTATGATAGAGTCGGGTACCTGTATGATGGTACGGGTGTAAAACTCCTTGAGTTTATTGTGGAATACAGGTGTACGCAGCAGGCGGTCATCATTGAGGTCCACATTCTCCCAATAGCGGTTCTTGTAATCACGCCATACCCAGTTTGAGTCTACCTTGAGCCGGCCTACAGCATCGCGTGGTGCCTCTTTAGGCTTCACGGGCTCCATGGCCCTGATGATCGCTGCATAGAATGTCTTCGGGTCCTCCTTGGTGATCCTCAGCCTCTCGCTGGTCACGATGGAGTCTATCTTCTGCAGATTGTGCCTGATCTCTTCTTTTTTGACGGGATTTTTTTCATTCCTCATGGCACTATTGAGGGCTTCGCCTTCTTTGCGTTCCTTATTGAGGAAGTGCATATCGTCATAGAATATCTGGTTTTCTTCTGAGCCCGATACTTTCACATTATTGGCCAGGTCGCTCGTGTCTGTAGTGATGGCAAAGTGCTGCTCATTTACTATAAACTCAAAGTACTTATTGCCCAGCTTTGGGAATACCGCCAGGTAGATGCCCGCAGGGAGATTGGTATCCGCCTTGAGCGTCACGGTACCTGTAGCATCCAGGTTTACGGTGTCTTTTACGTACTGCTTGTCACCATAGTAGTAGGCCAGTATCATTTTGCTGTTGGGCAGGTTGCGCACCGTGATCTTGATGTTATGCCCCTTGCCGGTCCCTGCTGCAAACAGGGATAAAGCCATGATAGAAATGAAGAGTGTAGCAGAAAATTTTCTCATTCTGGTCTTTGTTTGTTTGATGGCCAAATCTATTCAGAATTAATTTAACAAGGGCAGGGGGCTGTACAAAATACCGTTAAAAATAATTAAGCCTCCTGCGGTTTGTCCAGTGCTATGATGGGAGTATAGTGCTCAGGGTTGCACACAAAAAAAGAACCCTGCCGCAAAGCAGGGTTCTTAAACAAATATTGTGAATCAGGTATTACCTGGTTATAGATATCTGCTTCACTGCATTCTTGCCTGATGCAGTTTGTATCTTCAGCATGTATACGCCTGGAGCCAGGTTGCTGAGGTTGAGTTGTGTCTTGCTGCCCTTCAGTGCTGTAGCCTCTGTAGCGATCTCGCCGAGAGCGTTATACACTGTAGCGGTAGCGTCGTCGGTAGAGTTAGAACCCATTTCGATATTTACCACACCGCTGGTTGGGTTAGGATATACGCTGATGGTCTTTTCAAACTCAGGATCATTGATGCCGATGGTCACGTTTACAAACGCTGTATCCTTGTCTGAGCCAAACACGTTTGACACAGTGAGGATCACCATCTTGGTACCATTAGACGAGTAGGTCTTATTTACCGAGGTCACGTTAAACGGATTGGTGGTGCCATCACCCCAGCTCCAGGTATGCATAGTAGGGAAGTTTTCGCTGCTATCCTGGAAGTGGAACAGCTGGCCGGTCAGCTTCTGGTAGGTGATGTGCGCGATAGGCACGTCAGCCACGATCACAGTTTGTGTAAAGGAGCTGGTGTTATTGTCAGGGTTTGTAGCTGTCCATGTAGCGTAGAATACTCCCACAGAGTCGGTATTGTTGCTGCCATCTACAGGTACGTTATTAGTATACACCGGAGTGATCACACCGTACTGGCAGTCAGATGCTGTAGCTGTAGGCGGATTGTATGGATGTCCTTTTTGTACAAATACTGTATCTGCTCCGTTTACTACGAGTGTAGGTGGAGCGTTGTCAAACTTGTTTACAAAGTCAGTAGGGCTGAAGTTCAGATTCTGGCAGTAGTAGAACTGAGCAGGGTTGCCGCTGGATTTGCTGCCTACAGCTGCACGGTAGTCAGGATTGGTCAGCACAGCAGGGATATTCCAGTCGCCGTTAGTCTTGTGGAGTGGATTGTAGGAAGCAGATGGGAACAGGGCACCACCTACCGCACCTGCTGTAGGATAGTTTACAGTGATACCGCCAAACATAGAGTCTCCGGCAGTAAAGTTCTTGATATCAGTCACCTTGCGCGCTGTCATATCTATACCTACGCCGAAAAGGTTAGGGCTGGTATTAGTATTGTTTGGATCCGTCAGAGATGCTACGACAGAGGTGTCTGTATCAGTCCATACGGCAAAGATCTTAGTACCATCATCGCTGCGGCTCACCTGTACGCGGTTGCCTTCATTCACAGCTGCATCAGAGCCTGATGCTACTGTATAGTCAGCCGAGTATGAGAATACCTGTGCGAGGAAGTTTGCCTGCCAGTTGCAGCCCGGGATAGATGGGTTGCGATAGATGTCATAGAGTACATTCACAGCCAGTGGGTAGAAGCTATACTGATTGGAGGCGGTATCTCCCTGGTCTACTATCGCTATGATGTGCGGATTGCCGGCAGAGTCTACAGTGATCTGAGCATCGCCCATGATAGACTTGGCCACACCTGCAGTGGTCACAGTGTTTGTGAACATACCAGGCATTTCGTCCAGGTTCAGAGTCTCGACAGCTCCCCAGGTAGCGCCCCCGTCGGTGGTCTTGATCACCTGCGGCTGCAGTATATAGCGCTGGTCCTCTACCAGGTCAGCCGTGAAGAGTATCCAGCCGATCTGACCTGTAGGGTCAAAGGCAATAGTAGGATTGAGCAGCGCGTGGCCTACCGGGTTGCCATTGGCATCATAGAAGTGAGACGCAGTAACCGGTATCACCCTATTGGTCCATGTAGTAGCATGGGCTGTAGTATCATATACACCCTTCTCTACTACGAGGCCATAGATAGAGTCAGTAGTATTGGATGTTTGGATATAGGCCCTTGTGATATTCCAGTAGGTATGAGGTGCACCACGGGTGAGGCTTTCAAAGATCTCTACCTCGCCATGATTCACTGTGTCGCGGTACTCAGTGTAGGTAGCATTGCCACCGCCGAGCTGGCCCACACCGTAGTAGTTGCCTTCCCATACAGCTATAGACTCACCATTGTGCCAGGTACCGTCATATATGAACCATGTGCTGTCAGCATTGGTCTGCCATGGCTGGCGCTCCAGCATAGCCTGTGGGTAGCGACCGTTGATGCCCGGAGACCCGTTGTCATTAGACGGGTTCAGTACGCCCTGATTGAGCGTCCAGGTGGTACCGCCATTCTTTGAGTAGTCAAAGCGGTACATACCCACGTTGTTATTGCCGGTATTGCAGCAGGCTGCAGTCTGGTCATTTCTATGTATGAAGAGTACTGTATTGATCGTGCTATCACATACGATATCGCGGCTGGCGCTGTTGAGTACAGTGAGCAGGTTGCCTGCGCTACCTACCATTACTTTCTGCAGAGATCCCGAGCGGGCAGCCCTCTTGGGTGCGTTCGGATTATTCACTACAGTAGCGCGCGTGGCATTTGGCGCTATCATGCGTGGCGTCGGCTTGAGCTTCCTGGAGAGGTCTGTACCTGCTACCAGCGATAAACCCATCACTGAAACCAGAGAGAGTAAAGCGAGTTTTTTCATGTTTAAATTTTGTTTAAGAGGTTTCAAATTTAGCCAAAAACTTAAGACTCTTATGATTTGTGCTTAAAAATTTGGTCACACTATTGTCAGGACTGGTGGAATTGTTAATTAACACGGCAGATACTGAGAATCAATAGGGGAAAGGCTTTTAGTGAGTCTCCATGTAGTTCTTCAGGCTGGCCTCCTCCAGTGCTGCACCGGCTGCCTCATGGAAGGTGCCCGACTCGGCTATGAGCAGCGCTCGGTCACTATACGGCAAGGCTGCCGCGATATCATGAGTGGAGAGGAGAACCGCTTTGCCATGATCTGTGGCCAGCATGCGGATAGTACGCAGCAGCTCGGCCTTATTCTTGTAGTCCAGAAAAGCAGTAGGCTCATCCATGATGATGACAGGGGTATCCTGCGCTATAGATTTCGCTATCAGGGCCTTCTGGCGCTCTCCATCGCTCACCTGATTGATCCTTTTGCCGGACAGGTGCTCTATGCCGGCTATACCTATAGCGCGGTCTATGGCAGCCATATCGGTATGGCTGAGCCGTGCAGCCCAGTCTGTGTAGGGGTAGCGACCCAGTGTGACCAGCTCCCTGATCGTGATATAGGGGTCAAAGTCCCTGCCGGTAAAGACGCCGCTGATCAGCTTTGCCCGGTCTTGCGGCGCCAGGGCACTGATATCTCGCCCGTCTATCTGTACCTGCCCGCCTACGGGTGGCAGCAGGCCGCAGAGCGTACGCAGGAGGGTAGATTTGCCTATGCCATTGATGCCGAGCAGGAGCATGAGCTGCCCTGCACCCGCGGTGAAAGTAATGCCGGAGAGTAGCGCTTTATCCTTATGATAGCCTATGCTGAGATCTGTGGCGGTGAGCATCGTTTATTTGAATAGCAGGCGCTGGCCTTTTTGTGATTCATCAAAAGTACCGTTGTCAAATACCAAATGGCCGTTGACGAAGGTCTTGTGAACCTTACCGGTAAACTCATACTGCTCAAACGGCGACCAGCCGCACTTGTAGTAAATATTGTCGGGAGCTACGGTCCATCTCGTAGTAGTATCAAAGAGCGCCATGTCTGCATGGTAGCCCTCGCGCAGGTAGCCGCGCTCATGCACATGAAAGCACTCCGCAGGCGCATGGCACATCTTCTCTATGATGCGCTCCAGAGAGATCTTGCCCTGGTGGTATAGCTCCAGCATCACATTCAGCGAGTGCTGCACGAGGGGCAGGCCGGCAGGGGCGGAGAGGTAGGGCTTTGCCTTCTCCTCTGCGGTATGCGGGGCATGGTCAGTGGCTATGATATCTATACGATCATCGAGTAGCGCCTTTAGCACGGCTTCTTTATTCTGCTTCTCTTTGATGGCAGGGTTGCACTTGATCTTATTGCCCAGGCGGGCGTAGTCTGAGGCGTCAAACCACAGATGGTGTACGCAGGCCTCGGCGGTGATACGCTTGTCACGCAGCGGTGTTTTATTTTCAAATAGATCTGTCTCTATGGCTGTAGAGATATGCAGGATGTGCAGGCGGGTGTTGTACTTTCTGGCCAGCGAGATGGCAAAGGACGATGACTTGTAGCAGGCCTCTGCATCACGTATGAGCGGGTGAAAGGATGCGTCCATATTGTCGCCGTATTCCTCCTTGTAGCGTTCGGCATTGGCTTTGATCGTCGCCTCATCTTCGCAGTGCGTGGCTATGAGGAGCTTTGCCTCTGCAAATATCTGCTCCAGCACACCGGGATCATCTACCAGCATGGCACCCGTGCTGCTACCCATAAATATCTTGATGCCGCACACATCGCGCAGCTCTTTGGCACGCTGATCACGGTCTACAGCTATCACCTCGTCAAAGTTCTCATTGCTCACACCCATGAAGAAGGAGTAGTTGGCCAGGGCCGTGTTGCGCCCTATCTCATACTTCTGCTCCAGCAGCTCACGGCTCAGGGCGGGAGGATTGGTATTGGGCATCTCCATAAAGGAGGTGGTACCACCCGCCACTGCTGCGCGTGACTCGGTATAAATATTGGCCTTGTGCGTGAGGCCCGGCTCCCTGAAGTGTACCTGGTCATCTATGATACCCGGCATGAGGTAGAGGCCCTCGGCATTGATCTCGTTTACCTTGTGCTTCACATCAAAGGAGGGGTCTATGCGCTCTATGCGCCCCTGACGGATCAGTACATCTCCCGAGGTGATGCGTCCCTCATTGATGATCGCTGCATTCTTGATGATATGGTCTGCCACTGCTAGATTTTTGTGGCGTAAACTTAGGCAATAATCGGCGGTATCGGCGCCCTTTTATCCATAAAACCTATAGCCCCCGTGCAGTACGGACAGGTCGCGACCTGTCCCTGCCAGGACAGTCTTATTCATCAATAAAAAAGCCGCAAGCGGAGTGCGCCTGCGGCCTTGTACTGCTATATGTATGTTTGAGAGGTTACTCTTTGATATTGATCTCTACGCGGCGGTTGGCGGCGCGGCCTGCGGCAGTATTATTGTCCTGCACAGGGCGGTATGGGCCGTAGCCGGTGGCGGTCAGGCGGCCACCGCTCACGCCATGCTCTATCAGGTAGTTCATCACCGCAGTAGCGCGCTTGGCAGAGAGGTCCAGATTGGTGCGGTCAGAGCCTACATTATCTGTATGGCCGTCTATGGTCACCTTCAGAAACTCATACTGCCTGAGGATAGACACGACAGAGTCCAGCTCCTTATAAGATGCCTTCTTGATCACATCACTACCCGTCTCAAAGAGGATGTTTTTGGCAGATACGGCCAGTTTCTCCTGCACCTCTGCCTTCTTCTCCGCAGGGAGTGCGGCCTGAGGGCAGCCATTGTTTGACGCCAGGCCGTAGACGTTAGGGCACTTGTCGTCTTTATCCAGTATGCCGTCTCCGTCAGAGTCAGGGCAGCCGCCATTGGCAGCGGTACCCTTGTCATCCGGGCACTTGTCATCTGCATCCTTCACACCATCACCATCTCGGTCAGGGCAGCCCTGGGCGCTGGCCATACCCGGTACTGTAGGGCAGGCATCCTCATTGTCCACTATGCCGTCGCCGTCTTTGTCAGGGCAGCCTTTGCTGCTGGCGGGGCCGGCCTGTGTAGGGCAGGCGTCATCTGCATCAGTGATCCCATCGCCATCGGTATCAGGGCAGCCCATATACTGCAGCAGGCCTGCTACCGTGGGGCACTTGTCATCTTTGTCTACTATGCCGTCGCCATCTGTATCGGGGCAGCCGCGCAGTTCCTTTTTGCCGGGTACGGTAGGGCACTCATCCTCGGTATCAGGCACACCATCATGGTCGGTGTCCTTGCCGCGGCCTACGCGCGCCATGATGCCAAAGGAGTGGTGCATGAAGCTCGGGCGAGGATCATTGGCATGAGGGGCTATTTTGCCGTGAGGCATATAGTCATACTGCGTCTGTACGAAGAAGCCGAAGTTCTTGACCACCCAGAGGTTCAGGCCCGCGCCAAAGTTGATACTGCCGCGTACGTTGCCCCACTTATTGAGGCCACCGCCTACGAGAAAGTAGGGGTCAAACCAGCTCTTCTCTTTCAGGATGTAGCCATTGGCAAAGCTATACTTCAGGTCTACGCCCCACTGCAGGAAAAACTTGCTGTCAGTAGAGTCAAACCTCTTGGCGGTGCCGAGGCTGAGCTGCCAGCCCAGGCTGAGGCCCTTGCCCATGTAGCCAAACATCTTGAGCTGCGAGAGGGCAGGGGTGATGTTCCAGTTTTTGTAATAGTTCTTTTTGTCATCGCCAAAGGTCATATTGGGGCCGTGGGCACCGAGGCCGAGCAGGACAGGGTTTTCCTTATTCTGGGCGCGGGCGGCCACCATACATAGCATCAAAACGACTGTGAGGAGAGTGTTGAGTTGTTTCATCGGGATGTATTTGGTTTGCAATACTTGGACACAATAAAAATACCACAGTTCCAGTCATATACCAAAGATTTATTAACATAAATGACAGGAGCTCTGTGTGATTTACGGATTTACTGATTGACAGAATTACGTATTGCATCATCGGAATCGTGAGTTGTAAATCTGTACATCTGTAATTCGGTAAATCTGTAAATGTTCCCCAGCTTTCCGATTTCCGGTGCAAAATGTGATTGTCCGCAGGGCCGGCACCGCACATCTTTGCCACCGATACGAGGACAACGTCTGCAGACACCGTGACCCTCTGACCAAACTTAAATTATTCAACATTTTCAACTCATCTACATCATGAAAAAACTCATCGTAATGGCCGCAGCGGTAGCCCTGCTCACCTCCTGCGCGCCCAAGATCGAACAAAAGACCCTCAATACCGGCGGCTTTGCTGAGGCACCTATCACACTGGATGTGCCGGACGACTGGCAGACACCTACCGACCTCGAGACCTCAGCCCGCTTTAGCAAGCACAAAGGCGAGGGCGACTTTATCATAGAATACCTCAAAATGGAAAACTGCAAGCTGGACGCAGCCGTGCTCAAGTCTACCACACTGGAGAACGCCGACTACCAGGGCGCCACCGTGACCGAGGAGCTGAAGCTCAAAAACGGTATCGGTATCAAGCTGGACAAGCCTGCTGCCGATGGCAAGGGCACTGAGAAGCACTTTGTGATGCTGGTACAGGCCAAAGGCAAGTGCTATATGATACACAATAACCCATACTACGACACCAAGGGCGCGGCCTACGATGCCGAGAAGACTATCATAGAGTCTATCCGATAGGATGGGTTCTGAATGTTGAGACAGCCCCTGCGCCTCGCGGCCGGGGGCTCGTTTCGTTTTTTGGGGGGGCACTGTTTCAGTGTTTCATCAGGTGAAACAGAGTGAAACATATGAGTATTACAAAGAAAGGGGTTATCGCACAAAAGTGGACGGCATTATAAGAGAGGTGATACCTACAGGTGGAGGAGTGCCTGTATCAAGCTAGGTACCTAATCCTTTAAATAGTTTTTTCAACACCCTGTAAGGAGTAAGGATGGCGTTGCCTATTCTGGTGTTGAGGGAGGTTTGTAGCCGTTTTCTCTCGTAATAGACGCTGGTGTAGCATTTGGCCACGGTCTCTATGTGCTTGCGGTGTACATAAGGGATGATCGTATCGAGGTTCTTATTGGCCACGGTTTGCGTGCGGGAGACATCATGTACCCGGTAATCGAACAGTGGCTGCGGCAGATAGTGAAACTTCCATCCCCTTTCATAAAAGGTAAACCATATCTCCCAATCCTCCAGGCCCAGGCGGCTGAGATACATATCAAACCCGCCCACATCATCATATGCCAGGCGTCGTACCAGGCTACAGATATCGATAGAGTTTATGATGATCAGCCGCTCGATATCAAATGGCATACTACGACGAATAGTATTCTGTGTGCCGCAGTACTGCATATCTGCATAGACTACGCCGATAGCGCTGTCCTGCTCCATGGCAGTTACTCCCAGGGCGATATAAGTATCCCTTACCATATTATCACTGTCCAGAAAGAAAAGATACTTGCCGGCAGAACGGAGTATGCCATTGTGCCTTGCTACGCATGGGCCTGCATTCTCCTGATGGATGACCGTAGCCCAGCCTGATAGCTCTCTGAGGTACTCCAGCGTAAATGTATCACTACTGCCATCATCCACTATGATGACCTCATAGTTAGGATAGTTTTGTTTCCGGAGAGAGCCGATGGCCTCCTCTAGAAGCTTGCCTGCGTTATAGCACGGTATGATCACACTCACCAGTGGTGTATCATTCATAGTGGTAAGATTATTTATGGATGAAACAGGCATCAGAGTCGAGTTGAAACTTTTGGAAGTCACTATTGAATGGATAGCCGGTCACCAGGTAGCGATGCGCGGCCCGCCGGTCATCCTCTGGGGTGGCCAGCCGTGGCCGATCCAGCCTGATGTCAATATAAGGGAAGAAATATTCATAAATAAACAGGTTGAGAAGCGTCATATCCTTGTGAGCGGCAGTCATGGTCTGCACCGTCCGGGTGATCATATAGCTCATAAGTAGGAGCAGTACCTGCCTGGAGCCGCCCACTACACCTGCATTATATACATACTGATACGGGTAAAGGAGTGGTACCTGGTAGCCAGCATCGTGGCAGTACTGCTCCTGCTCGGCCAGTAGCCATCCGGAATCCTTTATCTTATTGGCCAGGTCACGGCCTACATACAGCGTCAGCTCTTCGTGCTTAAGCGCAAAAGGATCTCGAGTGATATAGACATCGTTCATATCAGCGATGAATGCCCGCTGCACTCCGGACTGTGACAACCACATATAGTAGGCAAACCAGCGCTCCTCAAATATGGAGTAGTGACCACCTCGGTAACGTCTGAATGAAATGTGAGATGTCGTGTATCGCGCTATAAATTCCTCATCCAGCCCGTCATGTATGATGATGCCGGTCAAACCAAGTTTGGTAACGCTATCATACCAAGGAGCTATATAGTCAATTTCCGGTTTTCTCCGGATGATTCCTTTGATCGGGTCCGCCTGATGGATAAAATAGCAGCCCAGAATAACCTGGCCCAGATCGCGATCGGACGGCTGCACCTCGATCTGTCTCGTCTCAGCCGCATTGTAGCTCTCAAAACCTGCAGGCACGCGGTATGTCGCTATTGCCCGGCGGAGGTGAGATAGCCCAAAGGTTTTGTTGTATGAATTATGCGCAACGATAGCGGCTGAAAGCCAGGTCCTCCTGATCTTTGCAGTTATCCTATGGTATAAACTCATCTACTCTCAGCGCTTTGCTGCAAATAAAGGGAATCCCTCAGACTTTCGCTGCTTTAGAGAGGATTTCGCCGGCCAGTGTCTCCGCCTGTCCGCGCAACTCTGGCACGGCTGTGGTCTCCCAGAGCAGGCCGCGGAGGTTGCCGCCTATGGTATAGAGTGATGGGATCTCGCGGCCATCAGCGCCTACCAGTGTCCAGTGATCTGTGACCAGCATACCTATCCTGAGTGGGTCCGCCTGGAGCATTCCCTTGGAGACGAGTTTCTGGAGCAGCGGATTCAGTGATTGCGAGACATAGGTATTAGGGCCGATACAGTTGATGATGCGGCTCACGTCGAGCTTGATGGGGCTGTCGCTATTGGTTTCCAGTATCTCCGCAGAGAGACCGCCGGAGGTTTGAGTCATATTAAGCAGGCGGCCGCGGTGCACTACCATACCGCCGGCTATTTGCCGTTGCATCAGGTAGTCATACATGTGACCGGGCATGCGGTGGCGGATCTTATTCCAGTGCGGCATCAGGTATTTCAGGAAGCGCTGCTTATCCTCCAGGCCGAGTCCCTGCCAGATCTTTTGCGTATGGGGACGCAGCGAGTCAATGACCGGTTCGGGCGAAAGTCCTGATTTTTTGAAAACCTTTATGTGTTTGTTTATCAGTCTATAAAGCTCGTTTAGTTTATAGGGGGCTTTAATCTCCTCAGCCAGCTTGCCGTAGCCTATGTAGCCATACCTATGAGGCAGTATAGCCAGCCCATCAGGCGATAAAGTATGTATCACACCCCGGTAGCCGGTGTCCATGATTCCGATCACGATATCGACCATGGTCAGGCCATTGCCTATGATCAGGATATCCCGGTCGGGGTCGAGGTTTTCTACTGCCTTGTTATTCCAGGGGTCGCCGATGTAGTTTGGATCATCGTATAGTGCCGGGTCGGAGACTGGCAGGTTTCTGGGAGGTTCATTGCCCGTGGCAAGGACCACGTAGTCGGCAGTGATGGTTTGGCCGGAGGCCAGCTCAATCTTGTTTTGTCCCTCCGAGGTGGTGATATCTACAGCTTTGTCCTGTATGATTTGTACGGCGGTATCCGGTCGCTTTGCAACCAGTACCTCAGCCCATACCTCGGAGAGGTAGCGGCCATAGTCGCGGCGGGGGAGGAATACCTTACCCAGCACCTCCTTGTCCATTTCGCTATAGGCTTCCTGCCTGTGGGCCCAGTCAAGGAAGTGATTGGGCTGGTCAGGATAGGCGGTCATCTTGGCTGCGGGCACATTGAGGATGTGTTTAGGGTGCGTGGTGCTATACGCCGGCCCTTTACCAAACTCGTATTTGTCATTGATAAGATAGAGCGACAAAGGGACCGTTGTTTTGCGGATCAACTGTACGGCGGTCATCATACCGCTAAATCCGGCACCTATAATGGCTACTTCTAAAGGTTTGGGGGATGGAGACATTCGGATTGTTAAAATACGAAAGGATAAAACGAAAACGGCGGTGAATATAGGGCTGAAAATTGAGTCATACCACATACTTTTGGCTGTGAAAGGCATATCTGACAGTTACTATTTGTTTTGTTGATAAAATGGTTGGATAATAGTGCCCGTATCTTATTTTTGTTGCCTGTTATAAAAGGCAAAAAGGCAGGAGCAAGGCGCTTTTGTTCTGTTTTAAACCAACGTCAAGCATGGAGACTCCACAGTCCAGTTATATCCCTATCATCATTCAGGCAGTGTTTGCAGCCGGTTTCGTAGCCACGATGCTCGGTCTGTCGCATCTGGTAGGCCCTAAGCGCAAATCGCAGATCAAGGATGAGAACTTTGAGTGCGGTATCAAGTCTTATGGCAATGCTCGTATTCCTTTCTCGGTAAAGTACTTTCTGGTAGCGATCCTGTTTGTATTGTTTGACGTGGAGGTGATCTTCCTCTATCCATGGGCCGTCAACTTCAAGGCACTGGGCATCATAGGGCTGTACAAAATGTTGTTGTTTATGGGGCTGCTGCTGGTGGGCTTCTTTTATATCATCAAAAAAGGAGCTCTCGAGTGGGAGTAAGCCAGTGGCAATGCGGACCGTCTAAATAGCGTGACAGCATTGCCAACATAAAATACTAAAACGACCATGTCAGAAGTAATAGATAATAATGTAAGCAACCACAGCGGAGTGAAGATGGTGGCCGGTCCTGCGGGAGTAGAAGGCCCTGGCTTCTTCGCCACCAGCCTGGATCAGGTAGTAGGCCTGGCGCGCTCTAAGTCTCTGTGGCCACTCCCGTTTGCCACATCGTGCTGCGGTATCGAGTTTATGGCCACGATGGCCTCTACGTATGACCTTGCGCGCTTTGGCTCAGAGCGCCCTAGCTTCTCTCCACGCCAGGCAGATATGCTGATGGTGATGGGTACGATCTCTAAGAAACTGGGACCGGTACTGCGCCAGGTGTATGAGCAGATGGCCGAGCCACGCTGGGTCATCTCAGTAGGTGCCTGCGCCTGCTCGGGTGGTATATTTGATACCTACTCGGTACTACAGGGTATAGACAAGATCATACCGGTAGACGTGTATGTGCCGGGCTGCCCGCCGCGCCCGGAGCAGATCATAGATGGTATCATGAAGCTGCAAGATCTCGTGAAGAATGAGTCCCTGCGCCGCCGCAATACGCCTGAGTACAAGGCGCTGCTGGCCAGCTACGGGATCACTGTGAACTAATTTGAAAATGTGCTGACCTGTCTACCGAAAGGTAGATTTGAAGATTTGAAAATGAAGGGCAAACGAACTGCCCTCATACTCCAAAACTAAAGATGCTGACCAAAGAAGAATTGATAGAGAAACTGACAGCCAGATATGGAGAGGCGATCCGCGTGGATGAGGACTCTCTGGACCTGCCGGCTGTGATCATAGACAGGGCTAAGGCCCACGACCTGGTGAAGTACCTGAGGGATGAGCTGGGGTTCAACTTCCTGACGACACTGTGCGGCATGCACTACGCAGACAATGCCCCAGAGCAACAGTTTGGAGTGGTATATCATATACACAACTGGATAGAAAATGTGCGGCTGCGCATCAAAACTTTCCTGCCCGCAGATAATGTAGCGGTAGATACCATGTCTGATCTCTACGCCTCGGCCAACTGGCAGGAGCGTGAGACTTATGACTTCTACGGCATAGAGTTTAAAGGACACCCTGACCTGCGCCGCATCCTGAATATGGACGAGATGGAATCTTTCCCTATGAGGAAGGAGTTTCCTATGGAGGATCCGGGCCGGACGGACAAGGATGACAGATATTTTGGCAGAGTGCCGCAGACCAATAATGTACCCAACAACGAGCTAAGATGAGCCAGCCACTGACCAAAAAGATAGAAGACCGCTACTACGATGAGATACGGGTGCGTGAGAATGAGGACGGCAGCGAGCTCTCGATCCTTAACCTCGGACCAACACACCCGGCTACACACGGTATCTTCCAGAATGTACTGCTGATGGATGGCGAGCGCATAGTAGACGCAGAGTCTACCGTGGGCTATATCCACCGCGCCTTTGAGAAAATAGCTGAAAACAGGCCTTTCTACCAGATCACACCGCTCACTGACCGGATGAACTATTGCAGCTCACCGATCAATAACATGGGCTGGTGGCTGACCGTAGAAAAGCTGCTGAATATAGAGATACCGAAGCGCGTGCAGTATATGCGCGTGATAGTGATGGAGCTGAGCCGTATAGCCGACCACCTGATCTGCAATTCGATCCTGGGTGTGGACTCCGGTGCCTTTACAGGCTTCCTCCACATCTTTACCTACAGGGAGCATATCTATGAGATATTTGAAGAGATATCAGGCGCTCGTCTCACTACCAATATGGGCCGCATAGGAGGTTTTGAGCGTGACTGGAGTGATGCCGCATGGGCCAAGATTCACAAGTTCATGGCTGAGTTTCCTGATGCGTGGGAGGAGTTTGACCGCCTGCTTACCAGGAATACCATATTTATGAACCGCTGCCTCAATGTAGGCCCGCTGAGTGTAGAGAAGGCCCTCCAGTACGGCTTTACCGGTCCTAACCTGCGTGCTGCCGGTGTGGACTATGATGTGCGTGTGGCACAGCCATACTGCAGCTACGAAGATTTTGAATTTAATATACCTGTAGGTAAGACCGGTGACACTTATGACCGCTACATGGTACGCCAGCAGGAGGTACGTGAGTCGCTGAAGATCATCCGCCAGGCTATCGCCAAGATGCCCAAGGAGGGCGGCTACCATGCAGATGTACCTGACTACTACCTGCCACCTAAGCAGGACGTGT
This sequence comes from uncultured Chitinophagaceae bacterium, assembly GCA_964537475.1. Lineage (GTDB taxonomy): Bacteria > Bacteroidota > Bacteroidia > Chitinophagales > LD1 > UBA1941. The sequence goes on from CAZIBY010000010.1 coordinate 58,879, forward strand.
ACAACAACATGGAAGCCCTGATCTATCACTTCAAGATAGTGATGGGCGAGATACCGGTGCCTAAGGGCGAGGTGTACAGCTGCGTAGAGGGTGGCAATGGCGAGTTGGGTTTCTACCTGGTGAGCGATGGTAGCAGGGTGCCATTCAGGCTGCACTTCCGCAGGCCGTGCTTCATCTATTATCAATATTATACAGAAATGATCAAGGGGGGCTATCTCTCTGACGCGATCCTCATCCTGAGCTCGCTGAATGTGATAGCAGGAGAGCTGGACGCATAAATTTTAGAGAATAAATGGCATTAGCAGAAGTAAAACCGGAGCAGGTAGTATTCAGCGAGAAGCTGATGAAGCGCATAGAGGAGCTGAAGTCTCACTTCCCTGAGGGAAAGAAGAAATCGGCACTGATCACTGTGCTGCACGAGGTACAGGACGAGCATGCTGACTGGCTCAGCGTACCGGTGATGGATAAGGTAGCCGAAGTACTCGGCATCAAACCGATCGAAGTATACGAAGTAGTGACCTTCTACTCCATGTACAACCAGCAACCGGTGGGCAAGTATGTATTTGAGTTTTGCCGTACGTCCTGCTGCGCTACTCGTGGTGTAGAGGATCTGATGGAGTACACCTGCCAGAAACTCGGTGTAGGCATGAATGAAGTGACGGCAGATGGTATGTTTCAGGTGAAGGGCGTGGAGTGCCTCGGAGCCTGCGGCTATGCGCCTATGCTGCAACTGGGCGACTTTTACCATGAGTTTCTGACCAAGGAAAAGATGGATGCGCTGATAGAGGACTGCCGCGCGGGCAAAGTAGAAAAATTGAGCAAAGTATAAATCTATATAGTGGGTAGGAAAATACTAACAGAACACATCAATGTACCCGGCATACAGGGCTATGATGCATATCGCCAGCACGGCGGCTACCGCTCTGTCGAGAAGGCGCTCAAAATGGCGCCAAACGACATCGTAGAAGAAGTGAAGAAAAGCGGTCTGCGTGGCCGTGGTGGAGCTGGTTTCCCTACGGGTATGAAGTGGAGCTTCATAGACAAGAAATCAGGTCGTCCGCGCCACCTGGTCTGCAATGCCGATGAGTCTGAGCCGGGCACCTTTAAGGATCGCTATATGATGGAGAAGATACCTCACCTGCTGGTGGAGGGTATGATCACATCATCTATCGCGCTGGAGGCTAATCTGTCCTATATCTACATCCGCGGTGAATATATGTGGGTGTACCGTATACTGGAGCGCGCTATCAATGAGGCATATGCCAAGGGATGGCTCGGCAAGAATATACAAGGGTCAGGCTATGATCTCGACCTCTATGTGACCTGTGGTGCCGGTGCTTATATCTGCGGCGAAGAAACTGCTCTGATCGAATCACTGGAGGGCAAGCGCGGCAATCCACGTATCAAGCCGCCATTCCCTGCAGTAGTGGGCCTATATGGCAATCCTACGGTGGTGAATAATGTGGAAACGATCATGGATATACCATGGATCGTAATGAATGGTGGTGAGGAATTTGCAAAGATCGGTATAGGTAAATCAACCGGTACCAAGCTGATCTCTGCCTCCGGTCATATCAAGAATCCGGGTGTATATGAAATAGATCTCAGCATCTCTGTAGAGGAGTTTGTGATGAGTGATGAGTATCTCGGTGGTATGTATTCTGACCGCCCGCTGAAGGCCTGTGTGCCGGGAGGCTCGTCGGTGCCTATCCTGCCGGCAGAACTGCTCTTTAAGACTGCTAAGGGTGAGCAGCGCATGATGACCTATGAGTCTATGTCTGACGGTGGCTTTGCCACCGGCTCGATGATCGGCTCGGGGGGATTCATCGTGTATGATGATACTACCTGTGTGGTACGCAATACCTGGAATTTTGCACGCTTCTATCATCATGAGTCATGTGGCCAGTGCTCGCCATGCCGTGAGGGTACAGGCTGGATGGAGAAAATACTCTACCGCCTGGAGAATGGCTACGGTACTCAAGAAGATATTGACCTGCTCTGGGATATCCAGCGCAAGATAGAAGGCAATACCATCTGCCCGCTTGGTGATGCTGCTGCATGGCCTGTAGCTGCGGCTATCCGCCACTTCCGTCATGAGTTTGAATACCATGTACGCTATCCGGAGAAGATCAAGGACCGTAAGCACTTTGAATATGAGCCTTGGGAAAAGGTGAAGCACCTGATGGGAAGTAAGGAAGCAGTCGCGGTTTAAGTTTTGAATTTTAAGTTATAAAGAAAGATGCCTAAAGTAACAATAGACGGAGTATCCATAGAGGTCGAGGCTGGTACCACGATCCTCAATGCAGCCCGCAAGATCGGTGGTGACCTGGTGCCGCCAGCTATGTGCTACTACTCTAAGCTAAAGGGTAGCGGTGGCAAATGCCGTGTGTGCCTCGTAGAGATATCCAAGGGTAGCGAAGCCAATCCTAACCCGATGCCAAAGCTGCAAGCCAGCTGCTGTACGCCGATAGCTGATGGCATGGAGGTGAAGAATATGACCTCGCAGAAGGTACAGGATATGCGCAAGGGAGTGGTAGAATTCCTGCTCATCAATCACCCGCTGGACTGCCCCATATGTGACCAGGCCGGCGAGTGCGACCTGCAGAACCTCGGCTTTGACTATGGTGCGCAAACCACACGCTACCAGGAGGGACGCCGTACTTTTGACAAGATAGATATCGGTGATAAGATACAGCTCCATATGACGCGCTGCATCCTCTGCTACCGCTGTACATATGTAGCTGACCAGCTCACTCCGCATCGCGATCATGGTGTGCTGAACAGGGGAGATGCCTCAGAGATATCTACCTATATCAGCCACGCGATAGACAATGATTTCTCTGGCAATATGATCGACGTATGCCCGGTGGGTGCCCTGACGGATAAGACATTCCGCTTCAAGTCCCGTGTATGGTTTCTGAAGCCATATCGTGCGCACCGCCAGTGCTCTCATGAGAAATGCAACGGACAGGTGGATCTCTGGATGTTTGGCAATGATGTATACCGTGTGACCGCTCGCAAGGATGAATACCATGAGGTAGAATCTTTCATCTGCAATGAGTGCCGCTTTGAACACAAGAATAAAGCTGACTGGACCATAGAAGGCCCGCGCAAACTGGAGAAGTGGTCTGTGATAAACCAAGGCAAGTACATGAAGCGTACCGCCGAGGTGAATATAGATACCGAGAAGGCGCTGCTGCTGGGACGTGACCAGGACAGGAAGCGTATCAGCATGGTAGCTCCGGAAGAAGCAAAGAAGAAGTAAAAGAGAAAAGTGACGGTATAGCCATCAAAGAATAACATGGAAAGTGCATTTTTAATAGAGAAGGGAGTGATCATACTCGTGGTGTTTGGCATTACGATGCTGATCGCGCTATACTCCACTTTTGCAGAGCGTGTGCTCGCGGGATATTTTCAGGATCGCCTCGGTCCTAACCGTGCAGGTCCGGGTGGCCTGCTGCAGCCGCTGGCAGACGGTGTAAAGATGTTCACCAAGGAGGATTTCATACCTGATACTCCCAATAAGCTTCTCTTCATACTCGGGCCGGGACTGGCCATGACCACTGCGCTGATGACCAGTGCAGTGATACCCTGGGGCAGAGAGCTGACGATTTTCGGTTACACTGCTACGCTGCAGGCTGCGGATATCAATATCGCCATGCTGTATGTGTTTGGCGTGATCTCTATAGGTGTATATGGCATCATGATAGGAGGGTGGGCGTCTAATAATAAGTTCTCCCTGCTGGGTGCGGTACGTGCCTCCTCACAGATGATCTCCTATGAGGTGGCCATGGGCCTCTCTATGATCGCTGTGCTGATGGTATCCGGCTCACTGAGTATCCATGATATAGCAGAGAATCAACATGGCTTTATAGACTGGAACTGGCATGGACACACCTTCGCCTGGCCTAGCTGGTATGTATTCAAGCAGCCGCTGGCCTTTCTGATCTTCCTGATCTGTGCTTTTGCAGAGACAAACCGTACGCCATTCGACCTGCCGGAGTGCGAGTCAGAGCTGGTGGGTGGCTACCACACGGAGTACAGCTCTATGAAGCTGGGTTTCTTCCTTTTCGCAGAGTATGTGAATATGTTCATCTCGTCAGCGATCATCGCGATCGTATTCTTTGGCGGGTACAACTATCCCGGCATGGACTGGGTGCATAAAGCGCTAGGCGGTAATGCAGAAACGATCATCGGTACGCTGGTGCTATTTGCCAAGATATTCTTCTTTATCTTCTTCTACATGTGGGTGCGCTGGACGGTACCAAGATTCCGCTATGACCAGCTCATGAACCTGGGATGGAAGATACTGATGCCGCTGGCTATATTGAATATCGTGATCACGGGATTTGTACTCATAGCTACAGGAGCATAAGTACTGTTGACAAATTAGGAATTTAGATTTAGGGTATTTGAAGGTTAAATATATTTTTGCAGCGCTTATAGTATGACAGATTACGGCTCCATATCACTCACAGGTCGCAAGGTAGACGTCTCTCAAAAGGAGATGACCTTTAGCGAAAAGCTCTACCTGCCGGGTATCATCAAGGGTATGGGCATCACGCTCAAGCACTTCTTTAGCAAGAAAGTCACCGTGCAGTACCCTGACGAGAAGAGGGAGTTTAGCCCGGTGTATCGCGGCCAGCATATCCTGATGCGTGACGAGAATGGCGCTGAGCGCTGTACGGCCTGTGGCCTTTGCGCACTGGCCTGTCCGGCGGAAGCGATCACTATGACCTCTGCCGAGCGTAAGCCAGGAGAGGAGAAGCTCTACCGTGAGGAGAAATACGCGTCTGTCTATGAGATCAATATGCTCCGCTGCATCTTCTGCGGTCTCTGCGAAGAGGCATGCCCTAAGGAAGCGATCTTCCTGACGGAGAAGATATCAAACGCAGACTACAGCCGCGAGGGATTTATTTTTGGGAAGGACAAACTGGTCATGAAACCAGAGCAACAGGTGCTATAATAAAGGAGGAATGGATATAAAGGAGATCATATTCTGGAGTTTATCTACCATCGCTTTCATCACTGCGATCTACACTGTGATCGCCAAGAACCCGATCTTTAGCGCCATTTCACTGCTCGTTTGTTTTGCCAGCATAGCCGGCCATTACCTGCTGCTGAATGCACAGTTCCTATTCATCGTTCACATCATCGTCTATGCGGGTGCCATCATGGTACTCTTTCTCACTACACTCATGCTCATGAACCTCAATGAGGAAACCGAAAAGCACAAGCCGGCCATCGCACAGATAGCTGCACTGGTGATAGCAGTGGCACTAGGCATCGTGCTGATGCTGGCGGTACGCAAGGCCAACGTGATCCTGACCATGGGGCCTATCACTGGCAGCGTGGGCGATGTCAAGTCTCTCGGCACGGTGCTGCTGAGCGAGTACTTCTATCCATTTGAGTTTATATCTGTACTGCTGCTATCTGCTATGGTAGGTGTAGTACTGCTGATGAAAAAAGATAAAACCGCGGCACTGAAATGACGCTACTCAACATATTTGCCGATCCGCACATCTCGATCAATCACTATATCGCGGTGAGCGCCATGCTCTTTACGATAGGTGTATTCGGGGTGCTCTTTCGCCGCAATGCGATCACGATCTTCATGTGCATAGAACTGATGCTAAACTCAGTGAACCTGCTGCTGGTCGCTTTCTCTACCTATCATCATGACAATAGCGGACAAGTTTTCGTATTCTTCATCATGGCGGTAGCCGCTGCGGAGGTCGCAGTGGGGCTGGCGATCCTGGTGACCATATTCAGGAACCTGCATACGATAGACATAGACGAACTGAAAAACCTGAAGAACTAAAAAAGAGCCGGGATAGAGATGCTGACCATATACTTACTCATTCTACTGCCGCTGGCCGGATTCCTGATAAACGGACTACTGGGCACCAAGCTGTCAAAGAGCCTGTCCGGGATCATCGGCTCTGCCACGATACTTGGCTCTTTTATTATCTCATGCATGTATTTCTTTGGTCTGGTGGGCGGCGCTGCAGCTACGGAGGTCAAGATCTTTGACTGGATATCTTTTGGCAATATCCATATCAACTTTGGTATCCTGATAGACCAGCTCTCTGCACTGTGGCTGATGGTGGTGACGGGTATCGGTTTCCTTATACATGTGTATTCTACGGGGTATATGCATGATGATGATGGCTTCCAGCGCTTCTTTGCCTACCTGAACCTCTTCATCTTCTTCATGCTGCTGCTCGTACTAGGCAATAACTTTGTAGTGATGTTTATAGGCTGGGAAGGTGTGGGCCTCTGCTCATATCTGCTCATCGGCTTCTGGTACAAAAATCAGGACTATAACATCGCTGCGAAGAAGGCATTTGTAATGAACCGTATCGGGGACCTCGGTTTCCTGATCGGGATGTTCCTGCTGCTGTATAACTTTCATACACTCGACTTCAACGGACTAAAGGCTGCAGTAGCCGATGGCGCAGATCATCACCTGATCTTCTGGGCCACGCTGTTCCTTTTCATCGGTGCTACGGGCAAGTCTGCTCAGATACCACTCTACACCTGGCTGCCTGATGCGATGGCGGGTCCTACACCAGTGTCGGCCCTGATCCACGCAGCTACGATGGTGACTGCGGGTATTTTTATGATCTGCCGGGCCAATTTCCTTTTCTCCCTTGCACCTGAGACACTCAATATCATAGCTATAGTAGGTGCAGCTACAGCACTCTTTGCTGCCACTATCGGCGTGATGCAGAATGATATCAAGAAAGTGCTGGCATACTCTACTGTATCTCAGCTCGGCCTGATGTTTATGGCGCTCGGCTTTGGTGCATATACTTCTGGTGCTTTCCATGTGGTGACACATGCTTTCTTTAAGGCTTGCCTCTTCCTCGGTTCCGGCTCTGTGATCCATGCGATGGGAGGGGAGCAGGATATCCGCCGTATGGGTGGCCTGAAGAAATGGATGCCAACTACGTTTGCTACCTTCCTGATAGCATCACTGGCTATCTCTGGTGTACCGCCGCTCTCCGGTTTTTTCTCAAAGGATGAAATACTGGCCGGAGCGTTTGCTCATAATAAAGTACTCTGGGTCATGGCCTCGGTAGCCTCGCTGCTTACTGCCTATTATATGTTTAGGCTGGTTTTCCTGACGTTCTTTAATTCTTTCCGTGGTACACATGATCAGGAGCACCATCTCCATGAGTCACCTATCAGCATCACCTTGCCACTGGTCGTACTGGCGGTATTGGCAGCAGCCGGTGGTGTGATGGGTTTGCCTCCTGTCACTCATATGACTCATTGGCTCTCGCATTTTCTTGCACCAGTCATACCGGCTGTGAAGGAAGGCGAAGGCGCAGAGGGCGCATCAACTGAGCTCATGCTCATGGGTATCGCCACAGTGCTCGCATTCGCGGCTATCGGCTGGGCGTATACACGCTTCGTGAGTAAGAGGACCCTGCCTGCAGAAGATGGCCAACTAACGGGTGTCGGCTCGGTAGTATATAACAAGTACTATGTAGATGAACTGTACAATGTCGCTATCGTAAAGCCGCTGCTGGCTGCATCTGAGTGGGGGTATAGCGTACTGGACAAAATAGTAGTAGATGGTGTAGTAGTCTGGTCCGGCAAGCTGAGCATGATGACCGGCAAGCAACTGCGCCAGATACAGAGTGGAAATATCGGCTTCTACCTGCTGGCCATGGTGCTGGGTATAGTCGGGATATTTATTTACGTATTGACCTATCTGCAATAAAGAAGTAGAGAACAAAGTATGTTGCTATTAGTCATTTTATTTCTCCCTCTGGTCGCAGCGCTGGCAGTCTACCTGTCTGGCAATAAGCTGGCCGCCAAGGTAGCTCTCGTAGCCTCTGTAGCAGAGTTTGCCGTATCGCTGGTGGCGCTGCAGCATGTAGTGCATGGCCAGTTTGAGGGGCTGTCATACTTTCATGCGTGGATAGCCAATCCTAATATCAGCTTTACTATCACTTGCGATGGGCTTAGCCTCCTGCTGGTGCTGCTGGCTACTTTTCTGGTGCCTGTGATTATCCTTTCATCTTTTGGTACAGAGCAGGCTAATGCGCGCTCCCTGTATGCCCTGATCCTGGTGATGCAGTTTGCCATGATCGGCGTGTTTATCGCTACAGACGGCTTGCTGTTCTATATCTTCTGGGAGCTGGCGCTGATACCTATCTACTTTATAGCACTGCTCTGGGGCCAAGGCAAAGACAAGGCTTTTATCCAGACGGCTACTTTCAAGTTCTTTGTTTATACGCTCATCGGTTCGCTCTTTATGCTGGTGGCCTTCATCTTCTTGTACTCTAAGGCAGGTAGTCTGTCGCTACAGGCATTGTATGGGTTGAGTCTTTCTCATACAGAGCAGATCTTTGTAGCACTGGCATTCTTCTTTGCCTTTGCTGTCAAGATACCGGTGTTCCCTTTCCATACCTGGCAGGCCGATACCTATACCGAGGCTCCTACGGTAGGTACTATGCTGCTGTCAGGTATCATGCTAAAAATGGGTCTCTACGGTCTGCTGCGCTGGCTGCTGCCGGTAGCGCCTCAAGGCTTGCAAACGTTGATACCTTACTTCATAGTACTGGCTGTGATAGGCGTAGTATATGGTTCTATTCTGGCTATACAGCAGAAGAACGTGAAGCGGCTGCTGGCCTATTCATCTTTTGCGCACGTAGGCCTGATAGCAGCCGGTATCTTCTCTCTGACCAATGAAGGTATGCAGGGAGCTGTGGTACAGATGCTGGCGCACGGTGTGAACGTAGTCGGAGCTTTCTTTGCCGGTGAGGTGATCCTGCGCAGGACCGGTACGCTGGAGATACATCAGCTAGGTGGTATCCGGAGCATCGCGCCGAGGTTTGCCACGGCATTCATCATTATCGTGCTGGCCTCTGTAGCGCTGCCTACTACCAATGCATTCATCGGTGAGTTTCTGCTGCTCTTTGGCGTGTTTGAGTACAATACCTGGCTGTCTATAGTGGCTGGCCTGACCATCATACTCGGTGCTGTCTATATGCTGAAGATGTACCAGTACGTGATGCTGGGCGAGAAAAGGGCTACTGTGTCTGCATTCCCTGATCTGACCACGAGTGAGCTGGCTGTATTTGCCATACTCATCACTGCGATATTCGTGTGCGGTGTATATCCAAAGCCGATCATGGAGATAGCACAGCCGGCGCTGACGGAAATTTTGAAACATACTCTGGGATAGAAAATGAGGGCACTCACATATACATCATTTCTCGGTATCGCCTGCCTCGTGCTGGAGATATTTAACCTGCGCAAGATCGTAGTGCCGGTAGTAGTGCTGGCCCTGCTGGCTATCCTCGGTATCAACTTTACAGAGTGGAATGGCTCTAGTATATCTTTCTATAATGATATGCTCCGTGCCGATAATTTTGCCCTGGCTTTCACCGGACTGCTCATAGTGACTGCTGCGGGCCTAGTGGCCATGAGTGGCAGCTTCTATGATGCGGAGGAAACGAAACTGGCGGATTATATCTCTGTGATCGTATTTACGCTGTGCGGTGGTATCGCACTGGTGAGCTTTTCCAATATGGCCATGCTTTTCATAGGCCTGGAGGTGCTATCTATCTCCCTCTATATCCTGGCGGGCAGCAAGAGGCGCGATATCCGGTCTAACGAGGCCGCGATGAAGTATTTCCTCATGGGATCCTTTGCCTCCGGTATTTTGCTCTTTGGCATCACGCTGGTATATGGCGCTACGGGCAGCTTTAACCTGGTGCAGATAGGCGTCTATGCTTCAGAGGGTAATGTGGATCCTATCTTTACCGTAGGTGTGATCATGATACTGATCGCTATGCTCTTTAAGGTATCAGCAGTACCATTCCACTTCTGGGCACCGGATGTGTATGAAGGTTCGCCGACTCTGACCACTGCTATGATGGCTACACTGTCTAAGGTAGCAGCCATGGCCGCTTTCTACAGATTGTTCAGCGTGAGCTTCGTTAATAATTTCTCCGGATTTGCCTGGATACTCAGTGTAGTAGCTGCGCTCACTATGCTGGTAGGCAACCTGACGGCGCTCAATCAGGACTCTTTCAAGCGTATGCTGGCCTTCTCCGGTGTGGCTCACGCTGGCTATATGCTGCTGGCCATTATGTCTCTCTATCAGAATTCTGCTAACGCGCTTTTCTTTTATACGGTCGCCTATACCTTTGCCTCTCTCGGTGCCTTTGCTATCGGTATCTCAGTGATGAAGCGCCGCAAGAGTGAAAAGATCGAAGCCTTCAATGGCCTGGGCAAGAGTAATCCGTTTCAGGCGGTGGCGCTTACCATCTTTATGCTGTCTATGGCAGGTATACCGCCACTGGCAGGGTTCTTTGCCAAGTATTATGTTTTCTTCGAAGCTATCAAGACGCAGCACCTGGCCGTGGTGATCGTAGCCGTGATCACCTCCGCTATCAGCGTGTATTACTATTTCAAACTGATACTGGCCATGTGGACCAGAGACAGTGAGGAGGGTGAAGCCGCTGCCGGAGGCGCTATATCTTACGTAGCGATCGCTGCCATATGTCTGATAGTCACACTTGCTCTGGGCGTACTGCCGTCTCTGGTGCCATCTATCTCTCAGATGGCCGGCAGGTAATCAGGCTCCCTTTTTTGACGGGTTATATCACGCTTTCAGCGAAAAGATTTTAGTGCTATTTTGCGAGCAGCTATATTCGCTACACCCAAACATAACTACATGAAATACCCTCTCCATCTGCTGCTGGTATCCTGTGCCGCGCTGATCATGGCTAGCTGCCAAAACAATAAAAAGGAAGAGCCTGCCAAGGTCTCTGCCGAGTTTGAAAAGCAAATACAAGAGAAACTGGTCAATGCAAAGGAGGGTGATGTAATAGAGCTGCCGGAAGGCACATACAATCTCTCGCGCCCGCTGATACTGGATGGCGTGAAGAACGTGACCATCAGGGGTAAAGGAATGGACAAGACTACGCTCAACTTTGCAGGTCAGAAGGATGGAGCAGAGGGCCTGCGTGTCACTGCCAACGGTATCGTGCTCGAGGACTTTGCCATCATCAATGCCAAAGGCGACTGCATCAAGCTGGAGGATGTACTCAATGTGACCATCAGGAGGATCAAGACCGGGTGGACCAAGCTGCACTCTACAGAGAATGGTGCCTATGCACTATATCCGGTGTCATGTACCAATGTGCTGATAGAGGACTGCGAGGTATATGGATCATCAGATGCCGGTGTGTACGTGGGACAGTCTAAAAACATCATCGTGCGTAGGAATAAGGTACATGATAATGTAGCCGGCATAGAGATAGAAAACTGTGTGGATGCTGATGTATATGAAAACAACAGCTATGACAATACAGGCGGACTGCTGGTATTTGACAATCCTGACCTGCCGGTCAAGAATGGCATGCGCTGCCGCGTGCACAATAACAAGATAACGAATAACAATACGGTCAACTTTGCTACCAAGGGTACCTCCGTGGCTGAGGTGCCGGCCGGTACAGGCTTTATCATCATGGCTACCAATCAGTGCGAGATATACTCAAACGAGATCACCGGCCACAATACGACCAGCGGTGCCATCATCAGCTACCTCGTGCTGAAGAAGCCGTATAAGGACCAGGACTACGATCCATACTGCGGTGGCATATTCGTGCATGACAATACGATCAAGCGCGGCAGCGGCAGGGCGGATGCCAGTGTGACACTAGGCAAACTACTGACTGCACTCTTTGGTGATAAGGTGCCGGACATCATCTTTGACGGTAGTGTAAACCCAAGCTACAAGAATAACGATGGCTCAATCAAGGAAGATGATAAGATCTGCCTGCATGCCAATGGTGAGATCACTTTTGCTAATCTGGATTTTGCCGGAGGCAATAAGAACATGAGCATGGACCTGGCCAAGATGGACTGCTCCGTACCTACCTGGCAGGATGTGAAGCTCACGCAATAGTCTAGCGGCTATTTAATATCTTCGCCGCCATATGGAGGTGAAAAATGCAGCATACGTAGCTACCTACGTAGATGTCAAGAAGTGTCCCAACTCATTTATGCCGGAGTATGCCATGATAGGCCGCTCCAATGTAGGCAAGTCAAGCCTTATCAACTATATCTGCAATCATAAGGGTCTGGCCAAAACCTCTGCCACCCCGGGCAAGACCCAAACGATCAACTATTTTGTGATCAATCATAGCTGGCACCTGGTGGATCTGCCGGGCTATGGCTATGCTCGTGTCTCTCAGGACAGTCGGGCTAAGTGGAAGGGAATGATCTATAACTATCTGGAGTTTCGCGAGCAGCTGCAGTATGTATTTGTACTCATAGACTCACGCATCCCGCCTCAGGCTATCGATCTCGAGTTTATCAACTGGCTGGGAGAGAAAAACATTCCGTTTGTCATTGTCTTCACCAAAGCTGATAAAGCCGGAAGCAAAGAAACGCTCGTCAATATCGAGCACTTTAAGATGGCGCTCAAAGAAAGTTGGGACGAGCTGCCCGATATGTTTGTGACCTCATCTGAAAAGAAGGTGGGCAAAGAGATACTGCTCAAATTTATAGAAGAGGCCAACAAAGACTTTCACAGCCGGGGCAAGGCAGACGCTGGTACTGCCAAGGCTACTGAGCAAGATGATGAGGACCCTGATGAAGAGCCGGAGTCTGATTCTGAGCTTGAGGATTAATCCCTATTTCTTCCACTTGATATTGCAGCCTATACTCGGGCGCTGGCGGGGTGAAGGTTTGTCACCATTCAGTATCGCATCGAGTGCTGCCCTTATATCTTTGCCATCATTAGCTGTCTGATTGCCGGGGCGCGAGTCATCCAACTGGCCACGGTAGGCGAGTTTCATATCCCTGTCATAAATAAAAAAGTCCGGCGTACAGGTGGCTTCGTAGGCGCGGGCTACTGCCTGTGATTCATCATAGAGATAGGGGAAGGGGTAATGTAACTCACCGGCTACGCGCTTCATGTTTTCTGGAGAGTCATCAGGATGAGCCGTCACATCATTGGAGCTGATAGCAATGAATGAAATACCTTTCGCGTTATAGTCATGGGCGAGCTGAACGAGCTGATGATTGATATGTTTGACGTATGGGCAGTGATTGCAGATGAACATGAGGACGGTGGCCTTTTCACCTTTCAGTGTCTCAAGTGAGAAGGTCCGGCCACTGACTGTATCCGGTAGAGAGAAGGTGGGGGCTGCGGAGCCAAGATCTATCATCTGAGAGGGGGTGAGCGCCATTCATTTCTATTTGCTGCGAAGCTAGTGCAAAAACACAGGCCAGCGCGTATAAATCTCTCTTAATATATACTGATTCATTTTTCATTCTCCAAATAATGTCTTTACAATTTATTCACACTGGACTGATAGTCATTGGCGTTTCCACTAGGTTCCACGACCGGATTGTGAACATTTTAAGGTGGAGCGTGTGAGTGATGAGTTCAGAAATTATTCCGAACTTATACTTTCATAAATCAGTGCTAAAATGAACATTTGCACCCCCGCAAATATTTAGGAGAGTAAGAACATGGCTGACCAACTGGATACCGGCACTAAACGGAAATTTGACGCAGTAAACCGCCGCTCAGGCGCTAATAATATTGACCCGACGGCAGGTGAGTTTGGCAAACTGCCACCGCAGGCACGCGACTTTGAGGAGGCCGTGCTGGGTGCGATCATGATAGAGGATAATGCCATAGACGATGTTATTGAGTTCCTGCAGGAGGATGCATTCTACGTAGATGCCCACAGGAAGATCTATAAGGCTGTGAAGCAACTCTACCTCACAGAATCTCCGGTAGACCTGCTCACTGTGACCGAGCAACTGCGCAAGAATGGCGACCTGGAGGTGGTAGGTGGCGCCTACTACATCGCCCAGCTAACCAATAAGGTGGGCTCTGCTGCGAACCTGGAGTACCATGCCCGTATCGTGTCTCAGAAGTATATACAACGTATGCTCATATCGTCCAGCAGTGAGACGATCAAAGAAGCCTACGAGGATAGCGCGGATGTATTTCAGCTACTCGATAAAGCCGAGAGCAATCTCATGCTCATCTCTGAGAATAATGCCAAGAAGAGCAGTATGGATATCGCCTCCATTATCCGCAAGGAGCTGGAGGAGATAGATGTGCGCATGAATAACGATGAGCACCTCAATGGTGTGCCTACCGGGTTTATGGAGCTGGACAGGGCTACAGGGGGCTGGCAAAAGTCTGACCTTATCATTGTGGCAGCCCGCCCGGGTATGGGTAAGACGGCCTTTACCCTGGCGCTGGCACGAAACAGTAGCGTAGACTATAAAAAGCCGGTAGCCTTCTTCTCACTTGAAATGAGTGGCAATCAGCTCGTGCAGCGTCTCATCTCTATGGAGTCTGAGATACCTGCTGAAAAGATCAGGAGGGGCAGCCTGGAGAAGCACGAATTTCAGCAGCTCACATCCAAGATAGACTCTCTCAGCAAGGGCCAGCTCTTCATAGATGACACACCGGGTATCAACATATTTGAACTGCGCTCCAAGTGCCGCAAGCTCAAGCAGAAGCACGATATCCAGATGATCATCATAGACTACCTGCAGCTGATGAGTGGCACCAGTGAGGGCAAAGGCGGTGGCAACCGTGAGCAGGAGATATCGCAAATATCGCGCTCTCTGAAAGGCCTGGCCAAGGAACTCAATGTGCCTGTCATAGCCCTCTCTCAGCTGAGCCGTGCTACGGAAACCCGTGGTGGCTCCAAGAAGCCGATCCTCTCTGACCTCCGTGAGTCAGGAGCTATAGAGCAGGATGCGGATATCGTGATCTTCCTCTACCGTGGGGAGTACTATGGACTGCTCACAGATGAGGATGGCATCGACCTGAAGGGTATAGCGGAGATCATCATAGCCAAGCACCGTAACGGACCACTCAAGACGGTAAAGGCACGATTCATAGACCGCTTTGCCAAGTTTGCAGACTTTGACGAATTCCAGAAGGATGATGCGATCATAGAAGTGCAGGCAGGAGGGGAGAAGCGTATCTTCAAGAAGATACAATCCAAGATGAATGATGAGTTTGATGCGGAGAAGAAGCACGGTAAAGATGACTTTGCCGGTCCGGAAGACGATTTCGTTCCATTTTAGCAAACGGTGGTGAATTCAATCAAATGCTGATTCATGCCTATATACCGTTAAAAACATATCAATTGCAATTTATATGTTAGCGTTGGTTTATTTACCAATGCATGGCACCTCACAGGATACCCACCGTAGAAAAAGTTTCCAAAGCCCTAGGCGACGCCAACAGGCTCAAGATTTTGCAATATATAGCACAAAGTGAGGGTCTAGGGCAGTGCTCTGAGATACAGAGTTTTATAGCCCTGGCGCAGCCGTCCATCTCGCATCATATCAAGATACTTCTGGAGGCGGGCCTGATCGTGCAGAAGAAGATGGGAAGAAACCACTACTACTCTCTGAATGAAGGTACACTCGATACCTATGCTACATTTCTAAAGCAGCTAACAGACTAAATTATTAGTCATATATTTGACTAAATTTCAATTTAGTTTGGTCAAATAGAAATATTTATGAAAGCGATCCTACTAACCTTCCTGGTATTTATTTGTTTTGGTGTGCTGCAGGCACAGGACCTGCCCTCTACCACCAGTCCATATTGTGTTGACTACGGACATCTGGATGACCTTCTTACGACCATGCACCCCGAGCTGGTAGGTAGACAGAAGTATCTGGATAGCACCTATGCATCTGATATGACGGCGCGCTCTGCTCAGCGCCCCAGGAGTACGAGTCCGACCGCGCTGTACGTGATACCCGTAGTGGTACATATCATACATAATAATGGAACAGAGAATATCAGTGACGCGACGGTGATCCAGGGCATACAGGACCTGAATGATGCCTATGCTAATATCGGATATTATGATCCTACTACGGGTGTGGATACGCGCGTGCAATTTTGCCTGGCCAAAAGGGATCCGAACGGCAATATTACCACAGGCATCACCCGCAATGTCTCGACCTATACAAATATGACATTGGAAACTGATGACCTGTCAGTGAAGAATCTGAACAGATGGTCGCCATCCTGCTACCTGAATATGTGGCTGGTAAAAGAAATATGCAGTAATAGTGCAGGATGTGGAGTGGCGGGCTATGCCTACTTTCCCAGTGCGGCCGGGAGCAATATAGATGGCCTTGTAGCCGAGGCGAGATGGTTTGGTAGCAGTCATGCAGCATCGGGCGTACATATACATGAGGTGGGACACTACCTGGGCCTTTATCATACATTTGAGGGTGGCTGTACAAATAATAATTGCCTGAA
Source organism: uncultured Chitinophagaceae bacterium (assembly GCA_964537475.1). Classification (GTDB taxonomy): domain Bacteria; phylum Bacteroidota; class Bacteroidia; order Chitinophagales; family LD1; genus UBA1941. The sequence goes on from CAZIBY010000010.1 coordinate 75,173, forward strand.
TGACGGTGACCATGTGTGCGATACTCCACCAGATGCATCTACTGCTGCCGTGCCGTGCTCTGCCGCGCCCAACTCCTGCTCTACAGATGCGCTCTCCGGATTTACGACGGATCAGCCTGACCTTTTTCAGGATTATATGGACTATGGCGATTTTCACTGCTATTCCGTCTTTACGCAGGGGCAGAGTGACCGTATGCACTGGACACTGGACAACGTTCGCGCCGGTATGCTGGCGTGCCGGTCATGTCTGAGCCCTTGTACGAGTCCGGCTGTTGCAGGTTTTACAGCTTCTACACATACTGTCACTACAGGTACTGCAGTGACCTTCACCAATACCTCCACCAATGCTACGAGCTATACATGGGCGGCCAATAGTAACAATTTCTCATCGGCTAGCAGTCCTATCTATACCTTCACAGCACCGGGCACCTATGTGATCCAGCTAACTGCTAATAATGCTGATCCCAACTGCTATGACCAGAAAATGGACACTATCATCGTGACGTGCTCAACTCATGCCGCGCTGACGTATACTGGCTATCCTGCCGCTGTAGGGCCCAATACTTCCATTGCCTTTACGAGCAATAGTACCGGGGCCACAAGCTATCAGTGGACTATGAACGGAACACAGTTTGCCACTACGGCTAATAGCACATATATTTTCCCCGCCAATGGTATTTATTGGGTCAAGCTGACAGCTTCTAATAGTTATTGCAGCAGTGTGGATTCATTTCGGATGTTTGTATGCAATCCATGCATAGAGATATGTGATAATGGTGTAGATGATGATGGAAATAATCTTTTTGACTGCATAGATCCATCTTGTAGTTGCACCAAATGTAGTCCTAAACAGGCTAATAACTGGTATTTTGGGCTAAATGCAGCTTTGTCGTTCAACACTAATCCACCGAGTGTGCTCGCTAGCTCACAACTGTATCAGGATGAAGGCTCAGCCTCCATATCAGATCCCAATGGTAAGCTGCTTTTCTACACTGACGGAAGAACGGTGTGGAACCGAAATAATCAAGCGATGGCGAACGGGTCTGGCCTTTTGGGGCATAACTCTGCGACCACGGTACTCATCATCCCTCATCCGGGTAATCAGGCATTATATTACATATTTTACAGTGGATCTGCGGATGTCCCATCCAGTGAGGGATTCTGGTACAGTATAGTGGATATGAGACTCAACTATGGTATGGGTGATGTAGTGACCGCCAGCAAAAACACCATGATCCTGGATGCTAACCATGCAACAGAAAAAATAGCCGCTACACGCCACTGCAATAATAAGTATGTATGGCTGGCCACTCACGAGCTAGGTACCAGCAAGCTGATGGCGTACCTCATCGACTCTACCGGATTTCATGCGAATCCTGTCAATAGCATCGCTGGCCCAGTCTACAGCAACACCACCTCTGTGATAGACTACATTGGTTATTTAAAGTTCTCTCCGGATGGCAAAAGGGCGGCAGATCCATACAATAACAGTAAGAAGATTGCCCTCTATAATTTTAATAACAGCAGCGGCGTTTTCTCCAATCCTCTGGTCATAGATAGTGCTGGAAGTAGTCGTGCTTACTATGGCATCGAATTTTCGCCAAACGGCAAAATGCTCTATGCTACTAATGCGTATGCTGGATCTGTACTGGCACAATATGATATATCTCTATCCAGTTCAGCTGCCATTACAGCTTCACGTATTGTGCTGGCTACGCAGTCTTCTCCATTGATGTATGCTGAAGTGCAAAATGGACCGGATGGTAAGACGTATGTCAGTATAGCTAGCTCATCTTCCTCTACTCACAGTTCCTACCTGGGGGTGATAAATCATCCGGATGTGCGCGGAACGGGGGCCGGCTTCACCTCGAGTGGACTGTACCTTGGAAGCTATCACTGCAACTTTGGATTGCCTACCTTTTTGTCAAACTATTTTATCTCTAAGGTGAAAATTGATGGGCCTGATTCTATCTGCAGTACCTCTCAAAACCAGACATATAAACTCATAGCAGAAAAAAGCTGTGAGGCTATAACTACTTGGACGATAGTCAGTGGCAGCGCTACTATATATTCGCAGAGCGATACTTCTGCTACCTTACATTTTACCAGCAATGGTGTAGTCAGGCTGGCCGTAGATGTGGCAAATACCTGCAATGCCGGTACCGACACTTTCACTATATACAACTTGAAAACAGCCAATCTCGATCTGGGACCGGATACGGTAGAATGCTACGCTGGCGTGACAGTACTCAATGCACATGAAGGGTTCAAGTCATATCTTTGGCAGAATGGGTCCACCGACTCCACCTACACTGCTTATGGAGCAGGTCGCTTCTACGTACGTGTGACTGACTACTGTGGCAATACGGCATCTGACACTGTAGAAGTGACAGTAGATAGTACTACCATAGTGACTATGGGCAATGATACCACTATATGCCGCGGGCACTCAGTAGTACTGACAGCACCAGTGCTTTCGGGTGGCAACTATACGTGGTCGCCTACTTCTACTTTGTCCCCTGCCTCTGGCCAGGTCGTGATGGCTACTCCTCTCAATACAACCGTATATACATTGGCTGTCACGAATAAACAAGGCTGTACGACCATGTCTTCGCGTACGATAAATGTATCTGAATGTACAGGTGTAGGAGGACTAGAAAGAACCTCGGATTTTGAGGTCATACCTAATCCTGCCCGGACGGGGATAGAGGTAAGGATACCGGAAACTGTGCAGGCTAACTCGATAATTATATTTGACAACCTGGGGCAAACAGTATACAAATCTGATAAAAATGTAGGTGCTGTAAACCGGATAGATGTGTCTGCGTATGCTAGCGGTGTCTATATCGTACAAGTTAAAACTCAGTCTGGCGAAGATGCTGAGCGGAAGTTCATCAAGGAATAATCCAACCTAGTAAGTATCAAAGCGACATTCTTTATCGGGATGTCGCTTTTTTATTTCAAGCGGCGGTAGAGATATTTGGGAGCCCACTTTGCCCAGTTGTAAAATAGCTTTTCATCAAAACGCTTGTAGGCTTTTATGAATTGACTGGATATCTCGTGGTGGGGCAGGTTGCGCTGAGTGGCTATCTCTATAGGACGTGTTAGATCGTCCAGCGAGTCATAGGCTGTTCTGCCGTTTCCTATTTCGCCATACAGGTGTGCATCGCTACCGGCTATGATAGGTTTGTTGTGTTTTTTTGCCAGCTCTACTGCCCTTGCATTATTGTCAGGGAAATCACGAGCATTGAAACCCTCTATGAGATCTATCGCATCAAAGTTAATCTCGCTGAGTTTGTGATGATGGTAAGGATGTACGAGGAGTACAAGGCCACCTTGCTTTTTGATCTGTGTGACGACGTCCGAGAAATTGCGTTCATGTATTTCCTCTTTGAGTCCAATGCCTGTGATGTCGCCTACATTGGTTTTGATCTCAGCTGATACGAAAACTTTGAGATCGGGATATTGATTTTTCGCCTGGCATTCCAGGCCACCAGCTATCGTATCGTGGTCACTCACTACTATACCGCTTAGCCCTCTCTGATGTGCCAGGCGCATGAGCTTTTCCGGCTTCATGAAACTATCATAGGAGTGATAGGTATGCAGATGAAAATCTACCCAGTACATAAGGACCTAAGTTTTTTATAGTAGTGGATGAAGATATTCAAAAGCTGATAAAGATTAGGCAGGGGATCTGTGATGCGGAAGTCCGTATGCGACCCAAAGAAATCCCGGATGATAGCTGGTAATGCTGATGGACGTTCCAGAAAATGAAACAACTCTCCATTCAACAGCCACTCAAAGCGGGTATAGGGGAAAGTGTAATCAACTGGTACTTTCTGGCCCGCAGTCTGCTGTACAAGCATCTCGGGGAAATTGACGCCAGCTGAGATAGCCAGCTCCAAAGAGCCCCAAAACTTGGGGTTGATCTCCATGAGCATATATTCTCCTGTGATATTGCTCTTTTTGAACTCTACCATAGCTACGCCATTCCAGCCGAGGTGGTCGAGTATCTTGACGCCTTGCTGGCGCAGCGTCTCGTCTTCAAAGCTCTCTGCGCAGACGCTAGCACCACCTGTGACCGGGTATTCGCGGATGCGATGATGCATAAACGAACGCCGGCATTTGCCATCCTCGTAGTAGGCAAAGAAACCATAACCGTCACCGGTGATGTATTCCTGTATGACGGGGTAATCCTGCGGTGCGAAGTTATTGCGCTGAACCATGTCCGTAAACTTAGCTTTGAGTTCAGCCGGAGTATTGGCATATGTTACCTCGTTTTTACCTGACTCAAAGGCTGACTTGATGACACAAGGAAAAGAGACTGGTAGTGCCTCCAGTTGGCCTATATCGCTTATGCGATAGGTTTCGGGATAAGGAATGCCTATCTCTTCAGCCAGCGCATATGTGGCGCGCTTGTCTATAGCCAGCTCAATATTGGCCTCAGTGGTCACGATCAGGTTTGCATATTGACGTATTTCATTTTGATATTTGGTACATACCTGATAAGACTTGAATCCGACCGGCATGACCAGGTCAATATTATCCGAGCCAAGCAGCTCCAATATCTGATTGATAAAGGCCGGCTCATCCGTTTTGGGGTTGGTCAGCATCACCTTACGGCTGTAGTGTCGAGAGAAGAAAGCCAGTGACATCTTCTGGTAGCCACCGAGGACTATCTCATGGCCTATACTCCCTAGCGCCCTGACTATGGCTAGTGTATTCTGATTGCCCGCGTCGAGCACTAAGATCCTCATGCTTCGATATTAAAAAAGTCAGGCCTATAAAAGGCGCTTAATAACTGGTCATGACTCATGGATTTGATATTCTCCTCGCGCAGATAACGCAGAATGGTCTCGTAAATGTCGTGGTAGCCATGGTATTTCAACTTGTCAAAAAAGAAGTTGTTGTGAAAATTGATCGTAATCACACTGTCCTCCCTATTCTGGTCCAGCCAATCGATAATCCTTTTTCCTGCCTGAGATGGTGTGAGACCTTGATTAAAGAATGTGCGATCCATTATCTGCATCGGTACCTCCAAAACGTTGTACACGCGCTGCTCATTCAGGTCATAAGGCATGTATGGCATGCCATAACTATTGCGATAGCCCATCTCTTCCGAGAAGCCCAGAGAAGTGTCTATCTTGATACCAGACTCTTCCAATCGCTGCCAGACATTAGGCTGATGAAAGCTCAGGAAATGATATCGCTGCCCAGTCACCGATCGGTTTAGGATCTTTACTTCTTCAGATAATGTGGTCTTGCACAGACTTTTGTGGAGGCCGACATCGCATCCTGCAGATTCCACTGCTGCTATTTGTTTTTGGATGATAGGAGAGTGAATGTCATAATCGGAGTTCAGTTTGTCCTGATGCACCAGCCAGTAGAACGCAGAACTGTAGCCATTCTTCTGCTCCAACGCGGCTATTCGATCCATATTCATCCAGTCTGGCGTGCCTACATGGTGGCGGTACACGAGCCCGGGGATATTAAACCATTTAAAGTTGGTTAGGGCATATTTGCCATCTTCATTTCGCGCTCCATAAACGGTGTCTATGTCGTGCGTGAGGAATACTGATGATTTGTTTGTTTGACCCGTCAAAGGCTTTAGCACAGTGATAGATCGGCAAAAGTCGTTGATCAGTTGCTGTACGAGATTCTGGCTTGTGATGTTATTTTTTTTTTGGAGACTATCGGTATATGGGAAGCGACCCCATTTGTCAAATCGTTCTGCATCAAACTCTTGAAGGCAGTTCACCAGATAAAAGATAGATGCGAGCAGATCAGGCTGACCGGTCTCGCTGTAGAAGTGCCATGAACCATCTGCAAGGTCACGTAAGCCTTTGAAGTTCTTCTCAGTTAAATATTGATAAAAGCGAGCGCAAAGGCCGATAGAGTCACTTTCTTCTGTAGCTATGCAGACGGCTGCCTCTGATGCGGCTGAAACGTATTCGAATTGTGTTTTTTTATTAGCAGCTATTAGCTGAAGCGTGTAGTATAGTATGGGCCTGAAGGCCAAATCTGGAGATATGTATACAGAGGCTGGCATGTCAAACAATATTAGAAATTATAACTGTATTAGTAAGATAATTTTAAGGATATTCGCAAAGCAATGTGTGGTATTGCAGGATTTATAGACGAAAGATTAAACGAGGATAAGCGCCGCGATCTAATAGGCGATATGCTTTACTCTACTAGGCATCGTGGCCCGGATGCTTCATCTTATCAGTTTTATGACCAGGTCACACTGGGACACAACAGGCTAAAGATCATTGACCTCTCCGATGTGTCAAATCAGCCTTTTGAATATGATGATGTGGCGATAATCTTTAATGGAGAGATATACAACTATATCGAACTGCGTGATGAGTTGCGGCATTATGGCATGGTATTTCGCACTACCGGGGATACCGAGGTTATCTGCGCAGCTTACAAATACTGGGGTACCTCCTGTGTAGAGCATTTCATAGGTATGTGGTCTTTTGCACTGTGGGATCGCACCAGAAAGCAGCTTTTTTGCTCTCGCGATAGATTTGGTATTAAACCGTTTTACTACTTTGAAGAAGGAGGGCGCATGTGGTTTGCCTCTGAGATCAAAGCACTGAAATTGGTGCCTGCATTCAAAAGCGACCTTAATCTGGCTATGCTAGATCGCGGTATTGCTTTTGGCTGGTGTGACTATAAGGAAGAAACAGTTTACCAACAGATCAAAGTACTGCCGCCTGCTACTAATATGATCTGGCTGGAGGGTAAACTCACTGCAAACGTATACTGGGATATCTCGGATCAGAATATATCTCTCGCCAATGGCATGAGCTGGGAGGACAAAAAGGCAAAGTTTCGGGAATTGTTTTATGAATCAGTCAAGCTTCATGCGCGGGCGGATGTACCAAATGGGATCTGCCTTAGTGGCGGACTCGATAGTTCTGCCATAGCTTCAGTTTTTTCTGAAATGTACCCTGAAACACTTATCAAGTCCTTTACTATCTACTTTGAAGGAGCTAACCGAGTGGATGAGCGCCCGTTTGTCAAAGAAGTCATAAATAAATATCCTAACATACAGCCATATTACTCAGAACCATCTCATGCACAGGTCGCAGAGTACTGGCACACAGGTGTATGGCACTCTGATATACCTTTGTGGGGGTCATCGCATCTTGCGGGCTTCTTTGTGATGCAGATGGCCCGGCAAAATGGGGTGACCGTGGTCAATGATGGTCAGGGCGCGGATGAATACTTAGGCGGCTACCTGCATTCGATATACAGAATGGCGGGTAACGATTTCAGACACCTGAAGTTTGGTAAGGGCCTCGGACTGATCAATAATCTGGCTGCCCGAGAGCAATGGAACCGCACTAAGCGAAATGATTTTATTAAGAAAAGCCTAGCCTCCGCCGTATCAGGAGAGGAGCAAATATATAAGCTGGAATATGGTAAGTATAAAAAATATCTTACCCGTGATCTTGATATCACTTTGGAGCGGAAATTCAAAAATCCGCTAAATGACTTTTTGTATCATTTACTTTTCCATACAACGCTGCAACCGATTTTGTTCTTTGAAGACCGGAAGTCGATGGCATTCTCTATAGAATCACGTGTTCCGTTCCTAAATCATAAACTAATCGAGTTTGCCTTTTCGCTAGCTGATGAGGATAAGATCAGCAGGCAGGCTGAGACCAAATATATACTACGCGAATCGCTAAAGGGCATCTTGCCGAAGGCTATATCTGAGCGGAAGGATAAAAAAGGATTTGTAACGCCGGGAGAGGTAGAGTGGCTGAACGGCCCTCTGAAATTCCTGATGGATATTGATTATTCACGGTTATCCTTCCTCAATACAAATGCGCTGCGCAAAGAAGTAGAGCAATATAAGAAAGGGGACGTATCTAAGTCTACGCTGGTGTGGCGCGCAGCGGCTTTGCACTATTGGCTAAAGGAATTCAATTGATATGTTTGACTGGAAAGGCCTACTGATCATTGTGGCAAAATCTTCTGTAGTATACCTGTTTATACTCGGGGCCATCAGGTTATTTGGAAAAAAAGAGCTGGCGCAGCTATCTGTGGTAGATCTCGTTTTCATACTCCTGATCAGTAACTCGGTGCAGAATGCCATGGTGGGCAGTGACAATAGCCTGCAAGGGGGGATAGCAGCAGCGCTGGGACTCTTTATCGTAAACTACATACTGAAAACGCTCAGCTATAAGTATGCATCAGTGAATAAGGCGCTGCAAGGTGAGTCGATCATGCTGATCTATGAAGGCAAGCTGCTGAATGAGCACTGCAAGAGGGCAATGATCTCTAAAGAGGAAGTAGAGGCCGCAGTGCGTGAGCACGGTGTCAAGAGCATAGAGGATGTAAACCTCGCGGTACTGGAAGTGGACGGTAACATAAGCGTTGTGTCAGATGATTTTAAGAAGCGCACCACAAGACGCCGCCGGGCACACAAAGCAATAGTAAAAGAACAATAAGCATCAATCTCACATATGAATAGCAAGACTCCTAAAGAATCAATGACCGTAATGACGGAGATCGTACTCCCGAATGATACCAATGCGCTGCACAACCTGCGCGGAGGCAAAATACTCCACTGGATGGATATAGCCTCTGCCATAGCTGCCGGCAAGCATGCCAATGCAGTCGTGGTGACAGCATCCGTAGATAATGTCTCATTTGAAAATCCGATCAAGCTCGGAGATGTAGTGACCATCACCGCAAAAGTGACCCGCGCATTCAATACCTCTATGGAGACGCATATAGAGGTATGGGCTGAGAATCTGCCGACGCAAACCCGCTACCGGTGCAATGAGGCCTATTACACTTTCGTAGCGCTGGACAGCAATGGCCGACCTAAAAAATGTGTGGAAGTAGTACCGGAAACTGAGGTAGAGAAGAAGCACTACGATGGTGCTCTGCGTCGCCGTCAGCTGCGGCTGGTACTGGCGGGCAGGCTCAAGGCTGCAGACGCTACTGAGCTGCGCTCATTATTTACTGAAGGCGTATAAGGCTTACCTAGGCTGTCCCTGCTGCTGTAGCGCCTGCGCCTTGGCCAGATACATATCTGCAGTCTTTGCGTCTCCTTTATTACGATAGGAAACCGACAGGTTCATGTAGGCCGGTACATAGTCAGGAAACTTCTGCAGGCACTTTTGCGCTATAGCTATGGCATCATCATATCTCCTGGACAGGCCGTATGCTACGCCTAGATCCTCATAGTATAATTTCTCATTCGGATTGCAGTCGATCGCCTTTGATATATAGGTGATGGCCTGATCCAGATTGTTCAGCTTCTTGCCATAGATCGTCCCGATCTTGTAGTAGGATTTATCATCCAGGGGTTTTAGCTCCAATGTCTTTTTGAACCAATAAATGGCAGAGTCCGGCATGTTTATCTTGTCATATGCCTCAGCCAGATTGTACCTGGCGGCAAATACCTCCGGATCTATGGCCAGCGCTTTGAGGAAGTGATCCTTAGCCTGCAGAGGCATATTGTTTTCTATCTCCACGCAGCCCATATTATACCAGGCGTCATAGTAGCCGCCTACGCGATATTTGGCAGCATCGGCATAGTCTTTCAGCGCGCTCGGTACATCATGATACAGCTTGTAGGCTGCATTGCCCCGCAGGACAAATGCATTGGAGTGGGTGGGATAGTAGGCTAGAGAGGTGTCAATGTACTGAATGGCGCGGATACGCAGTTGTTTTTTGAGTGTAGAGTCCGGGTAGTCACTTGCTTTTTCATTGAAGTCCAGGAGGTCGAGGTAGTGCTGTAGCTCCCCGTTGCTGCGCAGCGTGTCAAAGTTCTGGTCAGCCAGTTTGTCCAGATCGCCGCCTGCAGACATCTGCACTTTGGCGCTCCGTGTACTGACCTTGGCGTCCGTGATAAAGAGCGTGAGATTGTCGTGCCATGCGAAGTTCCTGCTAAAGGTCTTGACAGAATAGAGCCCTAATATCACAATGAGCAGGCCTGACAGTACACTGGCATTGATATATTTCCTGTCCAGGGCTTTCACCAGCAGGTAGGCCAGCAGTATGCAGAAACCAAGCGAACACATATACAGGAAGCGCTCATTCATGATGATGCCTACAGTAAAAAAGAGATTGGACACCACTGAGAAGGTGATGAAATAATATAGGATAGCATAGCCGGGAATGCTCTTTTTGAAAAGGCCATAAATACCATAAATACCGAGTGCCAAAGTGGAAAGCAGGGCCACTATAAAGAGCGGATCATTGATCCCTACGTATGGGATCTGATCAAAGTAATAGTCGTGCGTGAGTGGATGCGGGAAGATCAGGAGCTTATAGTACAATAAGAAAGAGTAAATAATGGTGGCGTACCGCGTCAGGAAACCGTCCATCGTTTTGGGGAGGTGTGCAAAAGGGTTATTGAGTATCTCTGTAGACTCTGCCCCTAGGCCTGACTGAGTGTATATAGAACGCATGAAAAGGAAAACGCCTGCGGCAGCCAGGTAAGGGACCAATATGAGGTAGTGCTGTGGTTTAGCCTTAGTAAAGAAATAATAGGTCAGGGGGACTATGGCCAGGAATGTGATGGCATTCTCCTTGGAGAGCAGCGCCAGAAAATAAGCTACCGTGCCTCCGGCTATATATAGCAGATTGCTGGTGCGGACGTAGCGTACTGCGGCATATAGCGCCTGCAGGGAGAATAGCATACCCATGATCTCGTCCCGGCCTTTGATATTGGTCACAGCCTCTGTATGCAGCGGATGCCCGGCATACAGCATAGCAGCAATAAACGGGATAGTGAGGTAGAATACTGTGCCCCGGCGCGGAGGTATGATATCTCTGAGCAGGCGGTAGATGAGCATGCACGTCAGAGCGAAAAGAAGGATATTAATAAAGTGGCTGACACCCGGATGGAGGCCACCGGTCAGAGATACCTCAATAGCCAGTGTCACGATGCTCAGCGGCCTGTAGCGGCCACCGCTCACGAGGCTTGCACCACGCTCACCAAAAAATCCCACAAAGGCATCCTTAGTCATCAGGTCCGGTATGCCGCCTATACCCTGTAGGGTAAATTTATTGTCAGTGAGTACGAGGGTATCGTCTATGGCATACTTATCCCGGATGGCATTGAAGTAGATGCCCATCGTGAAAAGGAAAATGATAAGGTAGGGTATATAGGATGCCTCATACCATTTAGGAGCGGTGGAGGCGGGTACAGGTCGGTCTGCAGCCGGAGGTGTTTGAGCGGGTGGTGTTGGTCTTTTGTTTGGTTTCGATGCTGCCACGGGCTTTACATTTTTCTCAAATCTATATTAAATGGAGGTAGTTTTCAAGGTCACGTTGCGGTGCTGGTCTTGAGTTTGTCCCAAGCGGCAGCCAGTACGAACACAATAATGGTCGGTATCCATATCCAGACAAACTCACTGCTCAGCACCTCGAGGCCGCGGTGCGAAAAGAAGCGGCCAATACTGATAGGAGAGACCCTGATCACACGCCATGGCAAAAAGTAGCGCTCGTCGTGAAATGGCGCAAAAAGGTCTACGCCCAGGCCTCCCGTGGTACAGGCATCAAGCAGCGCATGCGAGGAGACGGAAAGGAAGAATGATACAAAGAGTATGGTACGGGTCCTGCGGTCCAGGCTATCTGACCGGTAAAAGAGAAGGATAGCAGCAAGGCTGTATAGCGCAGCAAAGAAAAAAGAATGGGTGATACCCCTGTGGCCCCACATAGAGCCGTATGGTACACCTGCCCAATAGCCAAGTGCATCTATATCAGGTAGGGCAGCCCCCATGGCTCCTATGAGCCAAAAGCGCCAGCCGCGTATGACGGGTGTAACCCTGCCTATAGCTAGTGAGGCTATGGCGTGTGAAAAAGCAGATGCCATAGAGCAAAGATAATGGTCAGGCGCTAACGAGCTTGTACCGTTTGCCGGGGAGGGAGACCACCATGCCATTCATCTCCATCTCGAGCAGGATAGCGGCTATCTCGCCACCGCTCATCTCAGACAGAAGGACCAGGCGGTCTATCTCGAGTTCCTCGGCAGACAGGAGCTGATATATCTTCTGCTCCTGTGCGGATAGATGCAGCGACAGCTGCGCCTTGCGCTTTTTAGGTGTAGCATTGCTCTGCCAGTTCATAGCCTCCAGAAACTGTGCAGCGCTCTCTATCATGGTCGCCTTGAAAGTGCGGATGAGGAAGTTGCATCCTGCACTATATTTATCGCTCACCCGTCCCGGTATGGCAAAGACCTCTTTGTTGTATGTATTGGCTATACCGGCAGTGATCAGTGCGCCACCTTTGGCAGCACTCTCTATCACGATCGTAGCATCAGCCATACCTGCTACGATGCGGTTACGCGCGGGGAAGTTGCCCGGTGACATTTCATGCTTAGAGGTGTACTCGGTCAGGAGGCCTCCCTGCTCGGTCATGCGGCGGGCTATGGTCTTGTGCTGGGCTGGATAGATGGTATTGAGGCCGTGGGCCAGCACACCTACAGTCCTCATATTGCTGTCCAGCGCAGCCTGATGCGCGGCCACATCTACTCCATAAGCCAGGCCACTCACTACTAAAATATTCTGATCGCCCAGTTCTTCCACAAATTTCCTGGTGAACTCCTTGCCATACTCTGTGATGTGGCGTGTGCCCACTACGCTCACTATTTTTGCTGCATTGAGGTCGGCATTGCCGCGATAATAGAGTATGATAGGGAGGTCATTGCACTCGCGCAGCCTTTGAGGATAGGCAGCGTCTGTATAGATGAGGGGCTGGATCTTGTAGTCCTGTATAAATTTGAGTTCTGTCTCCGCATCTCTCAGTACATCTGCCGAAAGGATGCTGTTGGCTCTTTCCTCACCGATCTGAGGGATGGATAGCAGTTTTTTCTTGGAGCATTTGAAAACCTCCTCTGCACTGCCGCAGTAGGCTATGAGGTTTTGCGCCAGCACACTGCCTATATCTGGCACGAGTGTGAGGGCAATCGTATGGAGTAGGGTAGAATCAGTAGTGTCCAATGCAGGGTAGTTTCCGCGCTAATATAGACATCAGAATTAATCCCGCATTACTTTGTGAGTAATTCAGTCTTTAAACAGAATCGATAAGGTCAACTACTAGATATCTCTGCTCACATCCCACTTCTCCAGATAGTCTGCTACACGGCGGACAAAGGAGCCGCCGAGTGCACCATCCACGATGCGGTGATCGTAAGAGTGGGAGAGGAACATCATGTGGCGGATACCTATCACGTCACCATCCGGTGTCTCGATCACCACGGGCTTCTTCTTGATAGCGCCCACAGCGAGGATCGCTACCTGTGGCTGCATGATGATAGGTGTGCCCATCACATTGCCGAAGGTACCGACATTAGACAGTGTGAAGGTGCCTCCCTCGATCTCGTCTGGTTTTAGCTTATTGATACGGGCGCGATTGGCTAGATCATTTACTTTCTTGGCTATACCCACTATGTTGAGGAGGTCGGCGTTCTTTATCACCGGTACGATCAGGTTGCCTGATGGCAAGGCCGCAGCCATACCGATATTGAGGTCTTTCTTGACCACGATGTTATTGCCGTCTATGGACGAGTTGATCAGCGGGAAGTCGCGGAGCGCTTTGGTCACTGCCTCGATGAAGATAGGAGTGAAGGTGAGGTTCTCACCATACATGTCCTGAAACTTCTTCTTCATCTTGTTTCGCCAGTTCACGATGTTGGTCACATCAGCTTCTACAAAAGAGGTGACGTGCGCTGACGTAGATTTAGAGCGCACCATATTCTCAGCTATGAGACGGCGCATACGGTCCATCTCCTGTATCTCTACATTACCGGAGTAGGACTTGACAGGGGCTACAGTTGCCTCTTGTTTTGGTGCTTCGGCCTGAGTCTGTGCTGGAGTCTGCTGTACGGTTTGTGCTGGCTGTGCCGGTGTATTATCGCGATTTTCTACATAGGAGAGGATGTCCTTCTTGGTCACACGACCACCGGCACCTGTGCCCGGCAGAGATTCCAGCTCTGCCATGGAGATTCCTTCCTGACGGGCTATATTGAGCACGAGCGGTGAGTAGAATCTATCGCCACCAGCGGCAGCAGTAGTAGTTTGAACAGATGCTGTCTGTACGGGCTTGCTGGTGGAAGCAGTTGTGGTGGTCGTGGTTTTTTCTGCTACTGTGATGGGTGCAGAGGTAGCACCGCCGCCACCCGTCTCGATGATCGCTACGGCCTTGCCTACTGCTACTACATCGCCTTCCTTATAGAGCATTTTTGTGAGGGTACCGGCTACAGGAGAGGGTACTTCAGAGTCTACCTTGTCGGTAGCTATCTCGAGGACTGCCTCGTCAGTTTTGATCGCATCGCCTTCCTTTTTGTTCCACTTGAGTATCGTCGCCTCGGTGATACTTTCACCCATTTTGGGCATGATCAGCTCATAAGATGCCATATATGCAGTATGATTAGAGTTATCTTAACGGGGGTAAATATAGAAAAATCAGCGTGAGCCATTGCCCACGCATTCAGCACATTTCCTATAGCGTTCAGCCGAGCTTTTCTACAGCCTCTTTGATCGCGTCAAAGTTTACCTGTACGCCGGGGTTGGCAGTCTCCTCAGCATAGAGGATAGTACCATCCTTATCTATCACTACTGCGCCGCGTTTGGCTACACCCTTCATGCCAAAAGCAAAATCAGGAATGTACATATCATATGCTTTGATCACATCCTTATTGAAGTCTGAAAGGAGGTCAAAGTTATAGTTCTGTTGTTTCTTAAACTGCTCCAGCGTAAAGATCGTATCTATCGAAACTCCCAGCACAACCGCATTATGGCCGGTGTAGTAGTCGATATTGTCGCGCATATTGCAGAGCTGCGCTGTACAGACGCCGGTAAACGCCAGCGGAAAGAAATGCAGGATTACATTCTTGCCTTTTAGGTCAGCCAGGCTAATTTCTTTTTTGTCGGTATTAAAGAGTTTGAAGTCGGGAGCTTTTTGTCCGGGAGTCAGTGCCATAGTTGTTTGGTTGTTTAGTAGGGCAATAATAGGGCGATTGGACGATAAACCCTAAACATTTTCGCGCCAATTTGGTTTACAATTAACGCCGTCAATCGGTTAGATGTTCTTGTAATTTACTGATAATGTGTTACCTATAAAATGAATCCAATTGGTTAAATGTCATAATTTTGTCAGAATCGTTAATTATGCGTTAAACCATATGGTTTTGCAACTGTGATGGCCTTTTCGCTCGTCTTATAGTCAGAGTTTAGTTTTAAGGGTTAAACTAGGTTTGGTGTCCCTCCGGTCAGAGCCGGGGGGATTTTTTGTTTATAGACCGAGAAGGTTTAATATTGCCTGACAACCATACACATAATGCGTAAAAGTATCATCCTCGGGATAGCCCTGTCTGTCATTCTCATGGCGACCTCTTGTAAAAAGAACAGCGACTCTGGGCCGAAGCTCATTTTCAAATATAAAATGGATCCTACGCAGGCGCGGTTGGATAATTTTGGTAATGTAGCTGCAATGCCTTCAGGTCACGCTGGTCAGGATCCTACATTCCACATCATGGGTGTACACTATATCGAGCTGGCGCAAAATGCATATACCGCACTAGGAAACGGGGATGTGCTGTACAAGACAGCTACGACTACAGCAGGAGGAGCAGAGGCAATCGACTTTACAAAAGAGGCCAAGGGCAACACCGGTGATGTGATCTACTCGGTATCACTCAAAGACGTGACTCCCGGTACCTATCAATATCTACGTGTGTCTCTGGCATATCAGAATTATGATGTGAAATTTTTCGTGGATACTACGCTTTATTACACCGTAGGCGGTACTACTTATCCTGTTGTTATCAATCAAGAGTTTCCTTGTACAGTCGCTAGTTTTGTGGGTTACAATACCTTCTTGTCAAGCTACAGTATTAATACGCAGTCGGTAACTGTGAACAGCAATAAGCTACAAGGATACTGGGGAGCTGAGGAGAAAATAGATCTATCTCAGTATAGCTATTCTCAAACTTTCACGCAACAGGGTCAAGCCCCAGCCACTACAGTGGTCAATCCTCTTTTTGCTACCTCGCCCATACCTGCGGGTTCGTGTGTAGTGACTGCTGCATTTCCTACTACCCCTTTGACTATCACCGGCAATGAGACTCAGGATATCGTCGTGACAGTAGGACTCTCTACCAACAAAAGCTTTGAGTGGCAAGACCTCAATGGCAATGGTAAGTGGGATGCGCTCAGCGGTGAGAATGTAGTGGATATGGGTATCCGCGGCATGGTGCCTACGGTGAGTCATTAATCCTTATTTGGGATATGCGATTTCGGATTTCGGCAAGGATAAGCATAGAGTGATTTTAGGCATCGGGTAGCAAATGCTGAAACTGACTAAACTGCCGAAATCCCAAATCTAAAATCCGAAATCTTATCAGGCTTCTACCAATCCCTTTGTGATCTCCGATACAGGTTTGATAGCATTGACATGTTCGATAGACTTGCCTGCGCACCAGTAGGACTGATAGGTAGCGCTGAAGGCAGCTTTCTCCAGGGCTTTCATGCCTTTGTAGAAGGTCAGCATCTTGACGTACTTCTTCAGGCTCTTATTGCGCGAGAGCATTTTCTCCAGCCAGTTTTGATCGAGGCCGAGTTGCTGCACGTACGGCGTATTGATCACTGTGCAAGGCGTACCTGAGAGTTTGGTCGTCCGCACGATATCACCCTCGCCATAGTCGACGATAGCCTGTTTATATTCATTGGAAACAGGTGCCTCCAGCGAGGCTATAAAAGGACTGCCTACAGATACTCCTGCTGCGCCCAGCGCCAGCATGCGATCCAGGCCTTTCCTATTGCCTACGCCGCCGGCAGAGATCACGGGTATGGTGCAGGCTTTCACCAGAAGGGGCAGCAACTGCTCCGGGCTCATATCACCGGCGTGGCCACCGGCTTCATTATTGACTGCTATCACGGCATCAGCGCCGAGTTCTTCTACTTTCTTTGCGTATGCTATATCCACCACATCACAGAAAACCTTTATGCCAAGTGGCTTGCAGGCTTCTATGGTCCGCTGCGGGCTACCGAGAGAGGTGATGATGAAAGGCACTTTATATTCCATGCAGGTCTTGAGTTGCTCCTCAAAGCGGATATTGGATTTATTGACGATCAGGTTGATGCCATAGGCACGATCACCCACGCCGGCCTTGATCTCGTCTAGCGCTTTGCGGAAGTCAGCGTCAGAGCGATAGTTCAGCGCCGGCACGGAGCCCGCTATGCCGGAGCGGCAGGCCTCGATGACCATCTTCGCGTTAGACACCAGAAACATAGGTGCCATGATAATAGGGTAGTCCAGATTGAGCATCCGGGTGAGCGCTGTATCTATCTTTTGCATACACCGAAAATAGAAGATAAGCTGTAAAGTGCCAAAGAGATATAAGCCAACGACAGCTATCAAAGGCCATCCGCCTCGTCCATCAATAGCCGAACGACGTCAGGTACGCCCCGGGTAGCCGGCGCTGCTATAGTGCGTAGATTAGGTACGCCTGATGTACCCAGTGAATCTGCGAAGGGATCGATCAGAAACTTCCGGCTGTCACGTGGTGCATAGTGCAGTAGACCTGCTGCCGGATAGACTACCAGAGAGGTGCCTATTACTATGAGCATGTCTGCCTGCGCCGCTACCTCTTGTGCCACTGCGATCATCGGCACCATCTCGCCAAACCATACAATATGCGGGCGCAATTGATATCCACGCTCGCATTTATCACCGATATTCAGGTCTTTGCGCCATTCGTACACGAGTGATTCATCCAGCGAACTGCGTACCTTAAATAGCTCTCCATGTAGATGGATAATGTTTGACGAGCCTGCGCGCTCGTGGAGGTCGTCTACATTCTGCGTGATGATGGTGACGTCATATTTCTGCTCCAGATCTACCAGGGCTTTGTGTCCTGCGTTTGGCGCTACATCGTGGAGCTGACGGCGGCGCTTGTTGTAGAAATCCAGCACCAGTTCACGATTTTTGCGCCAGCCCTCAGGAGAGGCTACATCCTCTATACGATGGCCCTCCCAGAGGCCGTCCTGGCCCCGGAAAGTTTGTATACCGCTCTCGGCACTGATGCCGGCACCGGTCAGGACTACGATTTTCTGCTTCATAGCTGCAAAATAGCTGAATGGTAAGGAACAATGAAAATAATGCCCGATTGCACGCTGAATAAGAGCCGATGACCGATTATAAAGTGCAAGTCGTTAAGAAATTGGTGAAAGGGGTGTTAAATTAATGTGATTATCATAGATTCGCGGGCTAAACATGGCCTCTCGTCCTAAAAATATCATCCTGCTGGTCTCAGACAGCCTCCGGTACGATACAGTATACCGTGACGGTGAGGCCGGGGTTAAATATATGCAGGAGAACGGTATCCAATTCTCCAATGCACGGTCCGCAGCCTGCTGGACCCTGCCCGCTACCTCCAGCCTTTTCTCAGGCCTGATGCCGCATGAGCATGGTACCAATACCCATTCGCGCAAGTTTCAGGATGAAATACCATCTCTGGCCGGCAGGCTGAAAGGGCAGGGCTACAAGCCGATCATGGTGACTGCCAATAGCGTGACCACTGAGGTGTTTAACCTCTCGAAGGATTTTGACGAGCTCTATAAGATATGGAACTATGTAGATAGCCGCCACCCCATGCTGCTGCGCCTGGTGCTCATGCTCAACAGGCCGCGCATACGCCGCATGGTGATGAAGCCTAATGACGAAATATTCAGCGAACTATCTGAGGATCTGTCACAAGGCCTGGTATGGGCACAAAAAACCTGTACTGATCTTTTTGCCAAGACGAAGGAGCTCATGAAGGCCAATAATGATAAGGGCCAGAGCAATTTCTTCTTTCTCAACATGATGGAGACTCACTATCCCTATCATGTGAATGATACTTTTGAGCTGCTCAGCAAGTCTATCTATGGCAAGGCCCGTGAGTGGTATACCTTTTATCACCTGCTGTCCCAGACCTTTATGAAAACGGGCAAGCAGACCATAGCAGAGGATATGCTGGAGCTATTCAAAGAGCGCCAGCGCCGCGCCTGGCTGATGGTACGCAGCCATGTGGATGAGTTTATAGAAGAGATACACCGTGATCAGGACAATCTGATCGTCTTCTGCTCGGATCATGGGGAGAATTTTGGCGATCAGGGCTGGCAATATCATTTCAATAATGTAACTGACGCGGGCAACAGGGTGCCGCTTTTCTGGATGGGGCATGATCACACCCCTGCCCGGACCTTGCGTCACAATGTGAGTTCACGTTTTATCTATCAGTCTATATTGGAGGCTGCGGGCTGCGAAACGCAGAATGGAAATCTCTTTGAGGAAACACCGGTGACGATGCCTATGCTGCAGAGCTACTGGTACAATAATGAGGGAAAGACGATGGATCAGTATAAATACAACCAGTTCTGCTTCATAGAAGGTAATGACCGCTACGTATTGCGTGGCAATGAGTGGATGTATGCACCGGTAGCGACCGGTAGCATAGAGCCTACTTTTAATCTTATGGGCGCAGGAATAGATCCCATACAGGAGCTCAAACTAGGAGGAGAGAAGAAACTGCACCTGGAGAAAACGGTCAATGATTTCAGGAACTTCTCGGATGTGATCATGCAGAAGAGCCTGCACAGATACAAGAAATAGATCATTCTCAGGCCAGCGGACCTTTGTAGTAGCAGCTACGGCAGCGTGGCTCATAGCTATCTTTTTCCCCCAGCAGCACCTTAGACGTATCAGCCACGGTGCGATAGGAGAAGTGGGCTATCTCGCCGCATTTCACGCAGATGGCGTGTACTTTAGTGATGTAGTCTGCTATACTGAGGAGAGCAGGCATGGGGCCGAATGGTTTGCCCTCAAAGTCCATATCCAGCCCTGCAATGATCACACGAGTACCGCCTTGAGCCAGTTTCTCGCAGACCGACGGGAGCTCGGCATCCATAAACTGTGCTTCATCTATCCCCACCACATCTATATTGGTAGACATCAGCAGGATATTGTCAGAGTGGGTGACGGGCGTGGAGCGGATCTTATTGGCATCATGGCTCACGACCATGATGTCATCATAACGCACGTCTATGGCCGGTTTGAATATCTCTACCGTTTGATTGGCTATCTGGGCGCGCTTCATACGGCGGATCAGCTCCTCCGTCTTGCCGCTAAACATGGAGCCGCACACGACCTCTATCCATCCCTTTCCGTCCCTGTTTTTGCCAGGCTCTATGAACATTTTCTAATAATTTGCACAGTAGATACTAAAAGGTGAAGATATTCATTTTAGTGTATAGAGCAACAGACGTAGCTTTGTACAAATAATACCGCAGAAATGGATATCAGGACGTTAGCCAGTCGCATAAAAGAGTATTCCCAACAGTTGGAAGGTGGTGCGCTCAGTGAATTAGAGCGAGACATCCTGCTAGCGGACCTGCGGCAATTATATCTACTGGTAAAAGAGGGACAAACCTCTGAAAAGGAACAGGCGATAAGCCCTGTCACACAGACTCCGCAGGTGGAGAAGACAGTGGCAGAATCTACCGCTCCGAGGCAAGAGCCGGTTGTGGTAGAGGCCACCAAGCCCGTCATAGAGTTTATACAAGATGAGCCGGTAGTGCAGAGTATACAGGCACCACCTGAGGTGGAGGTGATTCCTGTAGCTGAAGTGGAAACGCCGATCATAAAAGAGCAGATAACAGAGGAGCCGGTACAGCTGGAGACGCGCCGGATACACTATCATGAGGGCGCACCCGTGCGTGGTCCAAAGCCCGCTTCATTGAATGAAGTATTCACAGGGGAGGAGCGCTCTCTCAATACGATGGCAGGTGGAGAGAAGAAGCGTGCGCTCAATGACCGCATTGCCGGCACTGACCTTAATAGTCTGCTCGACCTCAATCGGAAGCATGTACTGACCAGTGAACTATTCGGTGGAGATAGCCAGGCCTTTCAAACCGCTATCCGCCGGATCAATGAAAGTCCGACCATAGAGGCAGCTTTTGAGTACATCAAAACGGAGCTGCTACCAAAATATCAATGGAAAGGGGATATGCAGTCTGCCAAACTCTTTGACAAACTGGTAAGGCAGAAGTTCGGTCTGTGATCCTGGCAGAGCAGAGACTTTATAAAACATGAAAAGATCGGCCTTTCGACCGATCTTTCATTATTAAAACCCGAACCCTTATTCCTAGTCTGATAGCTGCTTTAGCCCGCTTATCAGTTTGCCCGAGGCAAGTAGTCCGTTTCTTATTTATTTGTCATCATCACCGAGGTCAGCTGCTGCTGCGCCAGATTGCTCAGGGTTAGCGTAGATCTTTACATCAGAGCCAAACTTAGCATCACCTGTAGAGATCACTGTACCGTTAGCGAAGTAAGTACCTTTGTTACCAGTCACGTTGCCACCAAAGTTGAGGATGTTTGTACCGGCTACCATGTTAGAGTTATTGGCGAGGAGGCCTTTGTTTTCCATTTCGTTCATAGACTCGAGCATTGAGTTGTTTGCTATAGAGCCTTCGTTTACGATCCTCTTTACTGTGATGTTGCCGTTGTTTACTACCTGGCCGCTGGCTGCTACGAAGAGGTTCTTATTGCTCATCATAGTCTTACCTTTTTCGATGGTCAGTTTGCCTTTCACTGTTACGTCAGTGTTCATAGTGATGTGATTCTTTACGATCACTTCATCATCGGCCTTGATCTCATTGCCGGGAGCGCCGTTTTCCCAGGTAGCTGCATCTGACCATTTGCCAGAGTTGATAGCTACATATGTTTTAGCGGATGCTGTGAGGTTTATTGCGAAGATAACTGCTGCAAGGGTGATCAGGTTTTTCAGGGTGTTAGTGTTGATCTTTTTCATTTGCAAGCGTTTTATGCTTTCTTTTACGGTAGCCACTGGAAATAGTTTCGCCTGATCGAAAAAAAGTGGAAGAAAGTATAAGAAAAAGACTGGCTCCCTGCCGCATACTGCTACAGATACAGTGATAAAGCGTATGATATACAGGTTATTACGCTGTAAATTGAAAAGGGGACGAGATCGACGTAGCGCGTAAAAATAATCCCGTGTTTACTATACAGTACGATGGCCATGAGTATTTTTTCCATCACAAAAGCCACCAAAGTGCCATAAGCCACCCCGATCAGACCATAATATCTGGCAAAAGCAATACTGGCTACTATATTAATAAGCATCTCAAAAATAGCGCAGTATAATATGATGCGGTTTTCGCGGAGGGCGGTGAGAATAGTCTGAGGGAAAAGCAGCCTGGGTATAGTCAATAGCATCAATGCGGAAAATATGCGCCCGCTCATAGCAAACTGAGCAGAGAAGAATATAGAAAACAACCACGGGCCACTCAGAATAAATATAATGGCCATGGGAAAGAAGAAGTGCATATACCGGAGGGATTCGCGGCGGATAGCCTCCATGCCGGATTTGAGATCCTCTGACACACGGGGTATCAGGCTCATGCTCAGCGTAGCTGCCAATATGGTGAACAGTGGAAACTCCCGCGAGCCATACCTGAAGACACTAAAGTCGGCCAGGCTGAAATAATGCTTTACCACACTGCCATCTATATATTCTGCCGAACCATTGACAAAAAAGCTCATCATAAGTGGCAGCGAAGCTATGAAGAGCTCCTGCACCCTCGCTCGCTCATAGCGCGTAATGGTGTGCCGGCGAAGCAACCACACTACATAAATAAACTTGATAATGGCCACTACTATCAGTCCATATATAGAGAGGCGGATATCTCCATATATGTATATGGGTATCACGCACAGCAGAAACTGGACCACTGCCATGCTGATACCATATATAATAAGCTGGCGGCGCCTGTCAGACAAGAAAAGAATGTACTCTACTACGTAGGCTGCATTATTGAAGAGGAGATAGGCCAGGCCGAATATAGTGCCTCCCGTCACGATCTGCACTGCTCCTGCCACCAGGCTGAGCATGACTATCAGGCTAAAGGTGGCAAACAGGAGCTTCCGCTTGCCCTCCGGCGTGTGACCGGGATAGATGGCCAGCATGGAATTCATCAGCCCGGCTATCCAGAAGAAGCTAAAAAGCCCCATGAGCCACAGAAACGACTCAAACTGCCCGATCTGCTCCTTGGGTATACCTAGTTTTGCAAAGGTGATGCCTATCAGTACAAATCCGCTATACCGCGTGAGCTGGAAAAGCTGCAGGCTGGACAGGGTAGAAGGGCGAAGCAGGGATTTGAGCTTATTGATCAAAATTAATGGCCGATTGACCGTACCAAAGTCGGCAAAAATCTATGAATGGGCAATATGTGACGGATAATGGCGCCATGTATTGAATATTATCGTCCCGATTATAAGATGGGTTGGTTACTTTTGTGAAAGATAAATGGCAATCAAATGAAGCACATCGCAACACTCCTGTGTACCTCCCTGCTGAGCCTGGGGCTTGCAGCCCAATCGAGCAACTTCACCGCAGAAAAAGGTGGAATCAAACTGACCGGCGTAGATAATCCTAAAACTTTTCTGGATGCAAAGCTGACGCTGGATAATAGCCTCTTTGCCGGCAAAGACGTGATCGATACAGGTAAGGCTGAGTTTAAATTTAAGGTGGAGAACTATACTCTGGGCGCTCAGACCCCCGATGCCGATCAGAAAATGTGCGCTAACTCTGCCAAAGGCCAGCACATACACTTTATCCTGGACAATCAGCCCTACACCGCCTCTTATGCGCCGGATGTCACGACCAGCCTCAAGCCCGGTCATCATGTACTGCTCGCATTTCTCTCGCGGTCCTATCATGAGAGCCTGAAGGCAAAAAATGCTTTTGTAGTAAAGGAGTTTGATGCGGGCAAAAAGGGGATCGATCAGTTTGATGCAAAGGCGCCACAGATATTTTACAGCCGGCCGAAGGGTGAATATGTGGGAAAGAAGGAAACTGAAAAAGTGATGCTGGACTTTTACCTGATCAATTGTGAGCTTTCTGCCAAGGGCTATAAGGTGCGCGCTACCATCAATGGTAATGAGTTTATGCTGGACAAATGGGAACCGTATTTCATGGAGGGTCTGCCTATGGGAGATAACAGGGTGAAACTGGAACTCCTGGACAAGAGTGGCAAACCGGTGCCTTGCGCTTTCAATGGTGTAGAGAGAACCTTTAAGCTGAAAGAAGAACCAGCTGCTAAATAAAAATCACAATTGAGGTGATTTTTGCTCAGATATATACCCTTTTCTGGTGATAATCAGAGGTTTTGGGCTCTTTTTGTCTAAAAATAATTAGCCCAAACCATAAGTCGAATGGGGTAAATAGGTACATTTGCTGAACCTTAAACCCCAATTATGAAGCTAGTATACTTATGTGCTATAAGTGTATCGTCCCTACATCTCTGTAGTGTTCTACCGGATAGATGCGTCCTTTCTTCCTTTCCTTATTCTTTGCCTTTTCTGATATCTAAGCTGCGGTAATTTTTCACCGTCCATGCTTGTCATGTGTGCATTGTGCACTGGTGCTGTCCATAGCCTCTCTGTCCTGTTGCTTTTTTAGAGTCAATAAATCCCTGATATGAAAAAAGTTTTACTATTTATTTTATCCATCTGCACACTGGGGCTGCTGGCCCAGGCGCCACCGCAAGGTATCAACTACCAGACCATCGTACGTAATAGTGCCGGTAATGTAGTGGCTAACACCCATATAGCCATCCGGTTTACGATACATGATCAGACTGCCACGGGCACCGTGGTATTCCAGGAAACGCACGCGCAAACCACTAACCAGTTTGGCCTCTTCAATGCTGTCATAGGCACAGGTGGAGGCAACCTGGCTACAGTGGCCTGGGGCAGCGGCCCCAAGTTTCTGCAGGTAGAGGTGGATGTAAATGGCGGTACCAACTATACCAATATGGGCACGCAGCAGATGATGAGTGTGCCTTATGCACTCTTTGCCGGCAATGCAGGCGGCGGTACGACCGGTGCTACAGGCCCTGCCGGCCACACTGGCGCTACTGGCCCTACTGGCGTGGCAGGGCCATCGGGTACTACAGGTGCTACTGGCCCTACGGGTGCTGGTACAACAGGAGCGACGGGAGCTACCGGCGCGACAGGTGTCGGAGTTTCCACAATCGTCAACAACGGTAACGGCACCATCACGGTCACATATTCTGATGGCACAACGAGTACAATATCCTCGGGGGGCACTACAGGTGCTACTGGCCCTACGGGTGCAGGTACAACAGGCACAACTGGTGCTACGGGTGCGACAGGTGTTGGGGTTTCTACAATCGTCAACAACGGTAACGGCACTCTCACGATCACTTATACTGATGGTACAACCAGTACTATATCATCGGGCGGTACTACGGGCGCTACTGGTCCTACCGGGGCTGGTGCAACAGGCACAACAGGAGCTACCGGTGCAACAGGTGTGGGAGTTTCCACGATAGTCAACAATGGTAACGGCACCATCACTATTACTTATACTGATGGTACAACCAGTACGATATCATCGGGCGGCACTACAGGTGCTACTGGTCCTACGGGTGCTGGTACAACAGGCACGACGGGAGCTACCGGTGCAACAGGTGTTGGCGTTTCCACAATCGTCAACAACGGTAACGGTACTATCACTATTACTTATACTGATGGTACAACCAGTACGATATCATCGGGAGGTACTACAGGTGCTACGGGGCCTACCGGTCCTACCGGCGCTGGTTCAACAGGCACCACAGGAGCTACCGGTGCGACAGGTGTCGGAGTTTCCACAATAGTCAATAACGGTAACGGCACCATCACTATTACTTATACTGACGGAACAACCAGTACAATATCTTCGGGCGGTACTACGGGTGCTACTGGTCCTACTGGTGCGGGGGCAACAGGCACGACAGGAGCTACCGGTACAACAGGAGCTACTGGTGCAACAGGTGTGGGAGTTTCCACGATAGTCAACAATGGTAATGGTACAATTACTATTACTTATACTGACGGAACAACCAGTACTATATCATCAGGAGGTACTACAGGTGCTACTGGTCCTACTGGTGCGGGGGCTACCGGTGCAACAGGTGTGGGAGTTTCCACGATAGTCAACAATGGTAATGGTACAATTACTATTACTTATACGGACGGAACAACCAGTACAATATCATCCGCCGGAACGACGGGTCCTACCGGACCGACAGGTGCAGGTGGTGGAGCTACAGGCGCAACAGGACCTTCGGGAGCGGATGGACTTACAGGTCCCACGGGTGCCACAGGAGTGGCAGGCCCGACCGGCGCTACAGGGCCTTCCGGAGCGGATGGTCTTACCGGCCCTACAGGCCCCACAGGTAGTGGTGGCGGAGCCACGGGACCCACCGGAGCTACCGGTCCCACGGGAGTAGGTGGCGGAGCGACCGGTCCTACAGGACCATCAGGATTGGATGGTGTCACTGGGCCGACTGGTGCGGCTGGAGCTACGGGCCTTACAGGTCCTACCGGCAATAATGGGAATAGTGGAGTCACAGGGGCTACAGGTGTAGGAATATCATCAATAGTCAATAACGGTAACGGAACGATTACAATAACATATAGTGATGGGACTACCAGCACAATTTCCTCCGTTGGCACTACGGGACCCACTGGTCCTGCAGGTGCTGGCGCTACTGGTCCAACTGGTCCTAACGGCTCAACCGGAACAACCGGCGTCGGAGTCTCGTCGATAGTCAACAATGGTAACGGAACGATTACAATAACTTATAGTGATGGAACTACCAGCACAATTTCCTCGGTAGGTACCACCGGACCGACTGGAGCTACCGGAGCAGGTGGAGGCGCTACTGGTCCCACTGGTTCATCTGGTATCGATGGAGTCACAGGCCCTACGGGTGCTAATGGTATAGCCGGTCCAACAGGTCCAACAGGATTATCTGGCGCAGACGGGTTGACTGGCCCTACAGGCCCCACGGGTAGTGGAGGCGGAGCCACAGGGGCAACCGGTGCTACGGGTCCGACAGGAGTAGGTGGTGGTGCGACAGGTCCTACGGGTCCATCGGGCAATGACGGTATAACGGGAGCTACTGGCGCAATCGGAGCCACTGGTGTAACAGGGGCTACGGGCGTGGGAGTTTCCACGATAGTCAACAACGGTAACGGCACCATTACGATCACATATTCTGATGGAACAACGAGTACTATATCTTCGGGGGGCACTACAGGTGCTACTGGCCCCACGGGTGCGGGAGCCACTGGTGTAACAGGGGCTACGGGCGTGGGAATTTCCACGATAGTCAACAATGGTAACGGCACCATCACTATTACTTATACTGATGGTACCACCAGTACGATATCATCGGGAGGCACTACAGGTGCTACTGGCCCTACGGGTGCTGGTACAACAGGCGCGACAGGAGCTACCGGTGCAACAGGTGTGGGAGTTTCCACGATAGTCAACAATGGTAACGGGACTATCACTATTACTTATACTGATGGTACCACCAGTACAATTTCATCCGCCGGAACGACGGGCCCTACCGGACCGACAGGTGTAGGTGGTGGAGCTACAGGCGCAACAGGACCTTCGGGAGCGGATGGACTTACAGGTCCCACGGGTGCCACAGGAGTGGCGGGCCCGACAGGGACTATGGGACCATCTGGTGCAGATGGCATGACCGGCCCCACAGGCCCCACGGGTAGTGGGGGTGGCGCCACGGGCCCCACCGGAGCTACTGGTCCGACAGGAGTTGGTGGAGGCGCTACCGGCCCCACCGGTCCTTCCGGTATCGATGGAATCACAGGCCCTACGGGTGCCAATGGTGCAGGAGGGGCAACTGGTGCTACAGGTTCAAATGGAGTTACTGGCCCCACAGGAGCCAATGGTACTAACGGTCTAACAGGTCCATCCGGTAATGACGGTGCAACAGGGGCTACCGGTGCAAACGGCGCAACTGGTGTAACTGGTGCAACTGGCCCGACAGGAGTTGGTGGTGGTGCTACTGGCCCTACCGGTCCGTCAGGCTTGGATGGCGTCACCGGCCCTACGGGTGCTAATGGTGTAGCAGGTCCAACAGGTTCTGCGGGTTCAAACGGTAATACAGGCGCAACAGGAGCTAACGGTCCCACTGGTCCATCGGGCAATGACGGTGCGACTGGAGCTACCGGCACAAACGGCGCTACCGGCGTCACGGGCGCTACTGGTCCGACAGGAGTCGGTGGTGGCGCTACAGGTCCTACTGGTCCGTCAGGTCTGGATGGAGTTGCAGGCCCGACGGGTGCTAATGGTGTAGCGGGTCCAACTGGTGCTACAGGTTCAAATGGTAATACTGGCCCCACAGGAGCCAATGGTACTAACGGTCCTACAGGTCCATCAGGTAATGATGGTGCGATGGGAGCTACCGGTGCAAACGGCGCTACAGGTGTGACGGGTCCGACAGGAGCCAATGGCACTAACGGCCCAACTGGTCCATCGGGTAATGACGGTGCTACAGGTGTAACTGGTGCAACTGGCCCGACAGGAGTTGGTGGTGGCGCTACAGGTCCTACTGGTCCTTCCGGTATCGATGGAGTCACAGGCCCGACGGGTGCTAATGGTGTAGCGGGTCCAACTGGTGCTACAGGTTCAAATGGTAATACTGGCCCCACAGGAGCCAATGGTACTAACGGTCCTACAGGTCCATCAGGTAATGATGGTGCGACGGGAGCTACCGGTGCAAACGGCGCAACTGGTGTAACTGGTGCAACTGGCCCGACAGGAGTTGGTGGTGGCGCTACAGGCCCTACCGGTGCGTCGGGTCTGGATGGAGTTACTGGCCCTGCAGGTACTGCCGGTGCTACAGGTCCGACAGGAGCAAATGGTACAAATGGTGTGACTGGACCTACAGGTAACAACGGCACCGCCGGTGTAACAGGTCCTACCGGTCCGTCAGGCCTCGATGGAGTTACTGGCCCTGCAGGTACTGCCGGTGCTACAGGTCCGACAGGAGCAAATGGTACAAATGGTGTGACAGGACCTACAGGTAACAACGGCACCGCCGGCGTAACAGGTCCTACAGGCGCGAATGGAACTAACGGTACTAATGGTGTGACTGGCCCAACGGGTAGTAATGGTACAGCAGGTGTGACAGGTCCTACAGGTCCATCAGGTAATGACGGTGCAACGGGAGCTACCGGTGCAAACGGCGCTACAGGTGTGACGGGTGCTACCGGTCCAACCGGAGCAGGTGGTGGCGCTACAGGTCCTACTGGTCCGTCAGGTCTGGATGGAGTTACAGGCCCTGCAGGTACTGTCGGTGCTACAGGTCCGACGGGTGCAAATGGTACCAATGGTGTGACAGGTCCAACAGGGGCTAATGGCACGAACGGTACAAATGGTGTGACTGGCCCGACAGGACCTACAGGCAATAACGGTACCGCCGGCGTAACAGGTCCTACGGGACCGTCAGGTTTGGATGGAGTTACTGGCCCGGCAGGTACTGCCGGTGCTACAGGTCCGACGGGAGCAAATGGTACAAATGGTGTGACTGGACCTACTGGTAATAACGGCACCGTCGGCGTAACAGGTCCTACGGGACCGTCTGGTTTGGATGGAGCTACTGGTCCTGCAGGTACTGCTGGTGCTACCGGTCCCACTGGTGCGAATGGAACTAATGGTGTCACTGGCCCAACGGGTAGTAATGGTACAGCAGGTGTGACAGGTCCTACTGGTCCTTCAGGCCTAGATGGAGCTACTGGTCCTGCAGGTACTGCTGGTGCTACCGGTCCCACTGGTGCGAATGGAACTAATGGTGTCACTGGCCCAACGGGTAGTAATGGTGCAGCAGGCGTTACAGGTCCTACTGGCCCCTCTGGCTTGGATGGAGTTACTGGCCCTGCAGGTACTGCTGGTGCTACAGGTCCGACAGGTGCAAACGGAACGAACGGCACAGCAGGCGTCACCGGTCCTACAGGTCCTACCGGCCCGCTCGGGACTGCAGGTGGCGATCTGAGCGGCACATATCCTAATCCCACCGTAGTTGGCTTACAAACTACACCTGTCAGCAATGCTACGCCTACCACGGGGCAGATACTGCTCTATAATGGTACCGCCTGGACACCTTCATCGAGTGATGGCCTATTCTGGAAGATCACGGGCAATGCAGGTACTACTGCCGCTACGAATTTCATGGGAACTACAGATGATAATGATGTTGTATTCAAACGTAATAATGTAAGGGCCGGTTTCCTTAATAATGCAGGTGCAAACACATCCTGGGGTGTCAATGCGCTCTCTCCATCCAATGGCGGCACTAACAATACGGGCTTGGGTTACAATGCTCTGGCCACTATTGCTACTGGTGGAGGTAATACCGCTATCGGAAGTAATGCAGGCTATGGTATCAATGGAGGTAATAGCAATGTCGCAATAGGTCGCGAGGCGCTCTACACATCTACCACCTCCTCTAATCTGGTGGCAATAGGTGATAGCGCAATGCGCAGTAATACCACGGGTTTTTACAATGTAGCGGTAGGTAGCAAAGCGCTTATGAGCGGTACTAGTACAGCTGCCTCTACAGCTATAGGATACAATGCACTCATGTCAAATACTACAGCATGGTGGAATACCGCTATAGGTTGTACTGCTCTGGCGCAAAATACAACCGGTGCCTCCAATACAGCTGTGGGAAATGGCTCTATGAGAAATAGCTTGACCGGGTACAGCAACAGCGCGTTTGGTGCAAGTTCTCTTCAGAATAATAATAGTGGCTCCTATAACGTAGCTGCGGGATATTATTCCCTGCTAAACAATAGCACCGGCGGTAACAATGTAGCAGTGGGATATCAAGCGGCTGCGAATGGTAATGGCAATAGTAATGTATCAATAGGTGTAGATGCTGCTTATAGTGGCACTACGGTTTCTAATCAGGTGGCTATAGGTGATAGTGCGCTTCGTAGTAATAGTACCGGAGCAGGCAATCTGGCTGTCGGTAGCAAAGCGTTGCTTGCGAATACCACTGGTGCCAATAACGTAGCAATAGGTACTCAGGCTCTTACTACCGTGACTACGGCCAGTTGGAATACAGCCGTTGGTTATCAGGCCCTGAAAGCTACCACCACGGGATCAGGTGCCAACGTAGCGGTAGGTAATACTGCACTCACTACCAACACGACGGGTTACTGGAATAATGCCGTAGGTGCGAGCGCCTTGCAACTGAATACTACCGGTGCCGGCAATAATGCCGTAGGTACTAATGCAATGTACAATATGACCACAGGTAGTAATAATATAGCCATGGGATCTAATGCCCTGTCTACAGCTTCGACTCCTGATGGCAACATTGCCATAGGCTTAAATGCAATGCAATCGGCCACTACGGCAAATTACAATACTGCGGTAGGTACCGAGGTCATGCAAAGTGCCACGACTGCGCTATATAACGTAGCGGTGGGATGGCGTGCCTTTAGGGCCAATCTGGCTGGAAGCCAGAATACAGCTGTGGGTGTAGGGGCTATGGAGTATGGATCATCTGGAGATTATAATACTGCTGTCGGTCGATTTGCGGCTCCAAATCTCGTAGGGGTTAGTAATACGGTTTTGGGATCCTATTGTGGCTTTTATGATTCATCTAATAATGCAGTTCTGATAGGAGTTAGGGCAGGTCAGAACAACAAAGCTGACTGGAATGTATTTATCGGTAATTTTGCAGGATATGGCAACTCGGGGAGTACAACCGGCACGCCGAATATCGGCATAGGACCATACTCCATGTATAATCTGACCTCCGGTCCATCGAATGTAGTGATCGGTTATCAATCTATGAGTGGTAACCAGGCTGGCAGAGCCAACGTGGCAGTCGGCAACTATTCGTTGGGTGGATATTTCACCACTGGAACTTTCAGCTATAATACTGCAGTAGGTGACGGTGCGGGTGGAACTACCTCATCAGGTACTAGTAACGTCTACATGGGTAAAGATGCTGACTACCATGCGATCAGCGGAAGCTCTAATGTCTTCCTCGGTGATAGCTCAGGATTTTTCAATGCCTCGGGCAATCATAATGTGGCAGTGGGTACCAGATCACTCATGACTGTCACTACAGCCAGCGATCTGACGGCCATCGGAGATTCTGCGCTCGCCAATAATAATAACTCAGGTACTTACAATACTGCGCTGGGAGCGAGGTCTCTGGCATATAATACTACCGGTACGAACAACACAGGGCTCGGCTATCAGGCGCTCTATGACAATACTACAGGCTATTCAAACACGGCTGCAGGTGCATCGGCTCTGGCTAACAACACTACAGGCTATAACAATACAGCTATAGGTCTCAACTCGATGGTGACCAATACTACCGGCGCGTGGAATAGCGGTATAGGTATGGGTACTTTGCAGTCAAATACGACAGGGTCTTCAAACTCTGCTATCGGTGTCTGGACCATGCTGAGCAACACGACAGGTAACAACAACACCGGCCTCGGTAATGCCGCCCTGCAGTACACTACCACGGGTAATAATAACCTGGCTGCGGGATTCTTTGCTATGGGCAGCGCTACAAACACAGGCTCAGATAACGTAGCTATGGGTGCTTACAATATGACGGTAAACAGCTCAGGCTATCAGAATACTTCTGTAGGAGAATATGCCATGTATGCTAACACGACGGGATACCTCAATGATGCCTTTGGCAGGAATGCCCTATACTCTAATCAGACAGGTATTTACAATCAGGCATTTGGTACAAATGCACTTTATCATTCTACAGGAAGCTATAATGGAGCCTTTGGCGATCAGTCATTGTACAATAATACGACAGGTGCAGCTAATATGGCCTTTGGTAATAGCTCTTTGTATGGCAATACGACAGGTATAGGCAATACTGCCATAGGCGAGTGGTCGGGCAACGCAAATACCACGGGTAATTACAATACTTTCCTAGGCAGATATGCCAATGTAGCCACAGGGGCGCTGACCTATGCTACGGCGGTAGGGGCCTATGCTACAGTGGCTACTTCCAATAGCATTGTGCTCGGTTCTGTATCTCCTGCTATCAATGTAGGTATCGGTACTACAAGCCCTGCCTATACTTTGGATGCTCAAGGCAGCAATGCGAGGACGGGTAGCTTTGTGAATGGTATCACCAGCACAGATTACGTTGGCGTGTACGGCTCTACTAATAATACAGCATTCTATGGATACGGTGGCCAGTTTTATGGCGGCTATATAGGCAGCTATAACTCTGCTACGCTGTCTGGCACCGGTACCAGGTATGGTACTTATAGTCAGGGATGGTATGGAGCCAGCGGTAATTATGGCGGTTATTTCTATGGATATGGTGGTACCAATGCTTATGGTATATATGCATTGGCGGCCGGCGGCTCTTCTACCAACTATGCAGGCTATTTTGCAGGAGCGGCATACTCTACCGTCAGCTTTACTGCTTCAGATGAGAAGTTGAAGCAGAATATCGCCGGCGTAGATAATGCGCTCGGTATGATCAGCGCACTACATCCTAAGGTGTATGATTTCAAGACAGCAGAGTATCCTCAGATGAACTTGCCAGAGGGCCGCCAGTATGGATTCCTCGCGAGCGATGTAGAGAAGGTCATACCATCGGCCGTCAAATACACAATACAGCCGGCGGGTCAGGACCCTAAGACTAAGAAGGAAACTTCGGCTGAGGTTGACTTCAAAGCGGTCAACTATAATGCTGTGACACCTGTGGTCGTAGGTGCGATACAGGAGCAGCAGAAAATGATCGATGAACTGAAAAAGGAAAATGAGGATCTAAAGAAGCGACTGAACGCTCTCGAGAAGAAGTAAGCACCTTGGAATAGTTTAAAAGAGGCGCTTGTGTTTCAAGCGCCTCTTTATTTTTATGACTCATTCAGATTGATCATCCATTGGACGCCATACTTATCGTTGAGATCCCCGTACAGTGCTCCCCAAAATGTTTTATCTACAGGGTGTTTTACTTCTCCGCCTTCGGCAAGCTTGTCGAACAGGTTTCTTAGTTCCTGTTCGCTAGTGCAGTTTACCAGCAGCGAGACATTATTCCCCGTGTAAACTCCCCCTTTGGGTGTCATGTCAGATGCCATTATGGAGATCTTTTCATTGGTCAGAGACGCGTGCATGATCAATTGCCGCATATCTTCTGGCAGTTGATCGGCTATAGGTGACTCGCCTACTGTCTGGATGTACAATTCGCCACCGAAGCAGGATTGATAAAAGCTCATGGCCTCCCGGCATTGGCCGGCAAATGTGAGGTAAGGATTGATCTGCGCCATACTATTGATTGGATTCAGTATACTTTTTAAAATTATCCAGGATGCTTTGCCAGCCCATACGTTGCATTTCGACAGGGTGTGTCTGCTCTGTTTCAAACGTTTCTAACACTTTGACCTGGCCATTGTCTTCTGAAAACCGGATATCTACTTTGCGCCCGTCTCCAAGAGTGTAAGCGATCAGGCTGTGCAGCTGCACATCATCATAGGTGCCGCCAAAATCAAAGCCCATGCTGCCATCCCTTGCCTCCATGCGGGAGGTAAAGGAGCCGCCAGTCCGCAGATCATTAGTGGCATGTGGCGTATGCCAGTCATCTGAGGCATTATTCCATTTCACAATGTGGATGGGAGCTGTCCAGCTTTCCCATACCTTTTCGATTGGGGCATTGATCATAGTTTCGATAGTAATCTTTTGTGTATCCATTGATTTTGTTTTTAAAGGAGAATGAACATTTAAGTACACCGCAAAGATGTTGCCGTTTTTGTAAAGCAGCGCTGTGCGCAAACGACAATCACGAGGGCTAGTTGCGACACGGCTATTTTCTATATTTAAAGTATGAAAAATATAGCCATTCTGGTCCCTGAAGCATCGGTGATGCAAGCCATAGCGGACCCTCAGTATCTTTTTTCTATGGCCAATGAATTTCTGGAGGCCTCGGGCCGCGCCCGGCTATTTAATGTGCAGCTGGTGGGGACCAAAGCTAATATCGCTCTGAATGAGGGAAGCTATGTAGTGCATTGCGATAGCTTGGTGGCAGATGCAGATGCGCCTGATCTTATTATCATACCGGCTGTCTTTGGAGATAAGAAGCGGGCAATACAACAGAATGCTAAACTAATGGAGTGGGCTACTGCCTGTCACAGCCAAGGGGCTGAGCTGGCCTCACTTTGCGCAGGCGCATTTTTGCTGGCATCCACAGGATTGCTCGATGGCCGCAAGTGCTCTACCCACTGGGTATTTGTGAATGAGTTTAGGAGTCTTTATCCTGATATAGAGCTAGTAGATGGGGCGGTCATCACAGAGGATGCCGGTATCTATTCCAGCGGTGGGGCTAATTCGTATTGGAATCTTCTATTGCACCTGCTGGAGAAATACACGGATCGGGATACTGCTATTTTGGCGGCTAAATATTTTGCTATAGACATTGGACGAGACAATCAATCGGCCTTTGCCATGTTTCAAGGGCAGAAGACGCATAATGATGACGATATATTGAAAGCTCAGGAATACATAGAGTCTAATGTAGGTGACAGGATCACCGTAGACGAGCTGGCAGATAAAGTAGCTATAGGAAGGCGCAGTTTTGAGCGGCGGTTTAAGCAAGCTACCAATAATTCAGTACTCGAGTACATACAACGGGTACGCATAGAAGCAGCCAAGAGGAGCTTCGAGCGCAGCAGAAAAAATATCAGCGAAGTGATGTATGAAGTCGGTTATACGGATACTAAGGCCTTCAGGACCGTCTTTAAAAAGATAACGGGGCTCACGCCCATAGAGTATCGCAATAAATACAACAAAATGGCTGCTGCTTAAAATATCACTTCCACATTTTCTTTTGGGGCCGTGCACCCATCTCAAATATGAGCTGACCACCCGATACTATATCACTATGATGTATAAATGGGCTCTCTAGCTTTCGTCCATTGATCGTCACTGACTGCACATATTTATTACGTCCGGATACATTGTGCGCTATCACTTCAAATTTCTTATTGTGGTCTTTGGGGTCAAAGAAAAGCGTCATTTTGGGGAAGGCTGGTGTACCTATAGCATATTCATCCGTGCCGGGCACCACCGGATAGAATCCCAATGAGCTGAATATATACCACGCAGACATCTGCCCGCAGTCGTCATCCCCATTCATTCCGTTTGGCTGGTCGCGATATTTAGCGTGTCTGTAGTGTGCTACCCGCTGCTGGGTTTTCCAGGCCGCATCAGCGTAGTCATAGAGATAGGTGTAGTTGTGGCCCGGCTCATTTTCATGCACATAGTGCCAGCCTCTAAACATATCATCCAGCCGCTCTATAAAATGCTCACGGCCTCCCATGAGGTCGATCATACCGGATATATCATGAGAGGCAGAGAAGAGATACGTCCATGGGCTGCCTTCTGTGAATCCGGCTTTGACGTCTTCGCTCCAGGTGCCATCATATTTTTTTGGTGCGAAAAACTCTGTCTCGGGATTGTAAAGATGCTTGTAGTTGTACATACGCTGCAGCAATAGTCGGCTGGTATCAAAATGACCTGTGAGGCGCGCCACCTGGGCCACACAGAAATCGTCATAAGCATACTCCATCGTGCAGGAAACCGACTCGGCGGTCTTATCCACCGGTACATACCCTCTCGTAGCATAGTAGGTGAGTCCCTGCCGTGCCTCATAGGAGGTCCATGGCACACGGTCGCCCCAGTATTTATGCGCATCGCCGTCAGGCGGCGTCATCGCGTCTTTCAGGCAGGCCTGGTATGCGGCATGCTCATCAAACCCTTTCACCCCCTTCATCATGGCGTCAGCTATCACAGCATCAGCATGCGTACCGATCATGATATTGCTGTAGGTAGGGTTAGGCCATTTGGGCATCCAGCCGCCCTCCTGATACATTTGTACCAGAGACTGCACCATGCCGGGTACATGCTCCGGAGCTATGAAGAGCAGCAAAGGGTGCTCGGCTCGATACGTGTCCCAGAGCGAGTAGTCGTTATAGCTCACCCCTGCATGAACCTGGTCATCAAATGCGCTATAGTAGTGCCCGTACTCAGAAAACTCACGGGGAAAAAGTAGTGCATGATACATACCCGCGTACACAATGTCGCGTGCATGCCGATTACCTCCTTCTATTTTGATACGACTCAGGTATGTATTCCACTCGGCTTTGGTCTCAGATACTATCTGATCAAAATCTTTACCTCTTATCTCTTTATTCAGGTTCTCGCGAGCTTGCTCCAGGCTGATAAAGGAGGTGGCAACTCTGGCCTCTGCCCGCTGCGCGGCGAATGATACCCATGCCCCACACGAGGCGCTACTGATGGATACGCCATATGGCATTAATTTACTACTGTCTGTGGTGCCCCATGCGGCAAAGGGCTGATCAAACCGGATGATGAAATATCCTTTGAAATGAGGCAGTGGAGGTCCCAGCGCTTCAGATTCCCGCTCTGTATTCCAGCCGCGTATCTCACGCAGCACAGTATCTATCTCTATATGGCCGTGTAGTTTCTCCAGTACCACATTGCCTCTTTCGCCAGATGGATACGAAAAGCGGACGATGCCGCAGCGTGATGTGGCCGTCATCTCGACTTTCATTTTATGACTTTGCTGGGACACCTGCAAGGAGTAATACTGGGGTGTCGCTATCTCGTGGCGGTGTGAGTAGCCGAGTTTCTGCTCCAGCTTTTCGCTGGTCATTTCACCCAATACAGGTAGCAATGTCACGTGCCCGTAGTCGCCCATCCACATGGCGGGTTTGTGAGTGGCGCGAAAGCCTGTGATATGTGTATTGAGATATTGATAGATAGGCCTGCCTACCCTGCCCGGCTGGGTGCACGCCGACCATTTGGTCATGGCAAAAGGAGGCCCGACAAATGGAGTCGTACGGCCATAATAAAAGATCAAACCCTTGGTGCCATTCAGCGGGTCTGCGTACCGGGTATAGTCTGTAGTATCTAGCTGTGCAAGGGCGGCGGCACTGCATAGCCCCGCAAAACTAAATATGAGTATAAGGCTTCGGATCATCTTTGATGCTTATAGCATCAAAGAAACAATACTAATCGGAGACAAAAAAAGGGAGCCGCGTATTGCAGCTCCCTTGATCTTCATGTGCCTATTTTTTCTTGCAGGCATCTGTGCATACATGCCCTTTTTCGCCATGCGCGTAGACATGCTTGCCGGATTTGTGGCACTCATCCGTGCACACATGCTTTTTCATAGCCATTTCTTTTTTCTCCTGTTTAGGCTCTTCTTTCTTGTCAGATTGAGCGTGGGCAGCGAGGACACCGCCGGCCAGGGCCAGCATCAAAAAGGTCTTTTTCATAAAAGATAAAATTTTGAGATGAAATAATGGAGGATTGGACGGGATGGCATCAGCCACCTTACAGCGGATCTTAAAATTATTTTCTGCCGCCGGTCAGCGTACATTCCTGGCAGATCTTTGCCTTGAAGTCAGGATAGCGCAATAGCTGATAGTTTTCATTGAACCACCGGCAAAGACGGGGCCTGTTCTTTGCCGCGAGCTTTGCCATCTGCTGGTAGTAGAAGTCGATCTTTTGGTTGAGGTTAAAATTAACGATGGCACCGGTGTTGACATACAGGTAGATCAGGTCTTCATCATCAGGGTACTGCTCGAGATAGGTCTCCAATAGTTTGGTCGTCTCCGTATACCGGGCGAAATAATTAAAATATCGCCCTATATCGTACACCTCCTGCGCGCGCAGAGAGGCCAACGGTAAAAGTTGTTTGACATGGTCAAAGCTGGCAAACATATCGCGGAACTGGCGCTGATGAAAATAGAATATACTACCGGACAGGTAATAGTTGAATTCTAACTGGTAGCGCAGCTTTTTATCTAGTTTTTCATCTTTAGTCAGTGAGTCAACGATCTGGCCTAGTTTGCGAAATTGATCAACATCTGTGAGCTGCTGGTGAAAGTACAAATGGGTCCTGTAGACAGCCATATTGAATCGCAGCGGCTTGAAATCAGGGAAGAGGTGCTCAGCACTATCAATGTATCTGAAATATGTGCCACTGAAAGCGCTGTAATCAAAAATGTCCGACTGTACTATGATAGAGGCGAGATAGTTGCTCACCATTGGCGCAAATTGCCTCTCCAGAGGAATCTCTATGGCAGATAGGAAGTGCTTACTCAGGTTGCCCTTGCGATAGGCGTCTATGACACGCGAGTATGCTATGATAGCCTGTGCAGAATCACCCTTGTAGATTTTATCCTGAATAATGAGCGGCATGAAGCGCACTTCTGTCTTGTCATCATATTCTTTGTGTAGATGGATCCTGACCTTAGCTACGCGTTGATCATCCAGCATTGCCTTAATGTCGTCATCATACATGTGCGCGTTGACCCGGCGACGGATCGTGTCTTTCTGATAGGCTGTCAGAGTGCTGCGGGCCGGATCGAGGCCGCACTGCTCCATCATGCGCGGCCAGTTTTCGATCGCCTTTTTTTCGATACTTACTGACTGCTGCATATTGCTCTTGACAAACCTCTCAATAAAG
Organism: uncultured Chitinophagaceae bacterium; assembly: GCA_964537475.1. Classification (GTDB taxonomy): domain Bacteria; phylum Bacteroidota; class Bacteroidia; order Chitinophagales; family LD1; genus UBA1941. The sequence continues at coordinate 114,589 of CAZIBY010000010.1, forward strand.
TCGGCCCGTGCTTTTTGCAGCATCAGGTTATTGGCTGCACTACCTTCTATAGAGCTATATGCTGTGATCTCCACCCTGGTGATCGCCCCATCAAATGTGGAGATCAGCTCCTTGAGTTTTTTGAAATAGAAAGTATCCTGTCTCGTCTCATTTTTGGCAAAGGGTATATAAAATTCCTTGTCAAAATCAGCTATACCCCCATTGATCTTGCCGGCAGCCTCACACCACTGCGGGTAGATAGGGAGGTCTTTCAGTATATCCTGCTCTACACGGATAGGGTAGGAGTAGCGGCACATCATGCCATTTTGTATCAGAATGGTATTGACCTGCAGCCCCGCCGATTCTCTGGGAGCCTCGTGCGGTATAGTGCCCAGATAGCTCAGTAGCTCACCATTTTTGTATTTATTATTCCGGAATATCTCATCCCGGTAATGCGGCTGGAGCATATAACCATCGAAAACTGTAGACGGGTGCAGGTTATTATCCAGGCGGCATGAGAACTGATTCTTGTATACCAGGTCAAGCGCCAGGCCATCACGTGGGCCTGTGAGCATATGCTTGATAGGATTGACATCCTGATAGTATTGATATACTGTATCTCCCAGCTGTATCAGATAGCTGGAGAAGATGCTCGCCAGAAAGTCATACTGGCCATAGGTGCGACACTTGCCGGGTTCCATTTCCTTGACTCCCCAGGTAGTGTCAGAGTAGACGAGATCCCCATTGGCAGATGGTACATACGGGTCGCAAGCAAAGACCTGTGCAGCATAGAGTACTTTCTTATTCCGGTAAAGGGTGATTGCAAGGCCACTTTTGGTGTAAGCGCTGTTTATCATATTGGCATAGTGGTCAGGACTGTGCTGCCACTGGCTGAATAGTGCATGAGCTAATTCGCCATAAGTCCAGATAGTGAAATCCTTTTGTGTATTGGGATCAGTAGCGGTAGTCCGGAGATAGGTCATCAGGATATTTTCTCCTACTATGGCATGATTGCCATGATAAAATATGACACGATCTTTGGGTGAGTATTTTTTAGGAAATTCGGACTGCCGGTGCGTGGTCAGATTGTTTTTATTGCAATAGTCTGCCTGGTCTTGTGCAGCCTTCTGCAATACGGGATCATCGCTCAGCGGGGGGAGTTTTTTCTGGCTCCGCAGGCTATTGAGCTCCTCCATGTAGAGTGACTGGACGAGCGCCTTATTGAGATGGTCGGGATCTATGGTGTCACTTGTGCTCTGGGCCATCAGAGCAGGCCTCAGTAACTGGATAATCAAAGCGGCAAGTAACGTAAATCTCATTTAAATCAGCGCATTCGTCTTTTAGTGTAACGAATTTAATGCTGATTCATTATATATCTGCATCAATGTCTGTGCAGAATGTAGGTGTCCGTCGGGTGTGATGGGTCGCTGGTGATGTAGTATTCAAATACTGCCACATCTTTATTGACTTTTACTTTGACCGCTCCAAAGTTCTTGCCGTCACATTTTACTTTGAACCGGGTGCTGTCGAGTGGGTTGGCATTGCAATTATAAAGCTTGGTATTGCCACCGTTGCCACTGATCAGGTAGAGTAGCTCGGGAGTGGTCATGTCTTGTATGCGCGCGTAGAAATGCTCATGTCCTGCCAGTACCGCACTGGCACCCCACTGGGCGTACGGCCACTGGAGGTGGGTAGCGCTACCGTGGTCTCCGGGAGAGTAGGGGGGATGGTGGAAGTAAATGAACTTAAAAGGGGCTGTGCTTGTGGCCAGCCCTTGCTTGAGCCATTTAGACTCCGGCGAGTCGCAGCAGTCTACCCGGCCATCAGATCCGGAGTTCATGCTGAAAAATTGCACAGGTCCCCATGTAAAGGTATAGTTAGACTCATCTCCCGGCAGTGTAAAGTACTCATAGTACGGTTTCATATGCCGCGAGTAGTGGTCATGATTGCCCGGGGCCGGGAAGAACCGGTTAGTCTTATCACGGGTAGCTTTGCCACCGCATCGCAACATCACAGGTGCGTCAGGATTATAAATATAGTCGCCATAATATTTCCCTATATTCTTCTTGAGGCTTTTCCGCGCACCGAGGAAATAATTGTTATCTCCCATAGTGATGATGAAATCAATCGGCCAGGCTTTGATCATGTCAGCTACAGCGCCTTCTTCTTTACTATTCTCACCGAAATCTCCCACTATCGCAAACGTGATAGAATCAGCCGGCACGTTGACTGTGATAGTCGAATCCTTTTGCGCAAAAGATGGCAAAGAAAGTCCGGCCAGTAGGAGGCCTGAAATGATAAGGTTTTTCATGATCATTAAATTGATGGGCGCAAATGTAAGGTTCTATCGTTATTCACCGGCAGCTATTTTTGCAGATTAATACTGAGCCGCCTCTTGAAATCTGTAAAGTTTTTTTGTGCCGGGTTCGTCCAGAGGGCCTCTGCTATAGCAGCCAGACGTGGCATGAACTGGTGCAGTGCTTGCTCTTCTGTTTTTACATACTCGGTCCACAGGGTTGCTTCTCCACCGATTATCAGCGCATTTTCACGGTCATTTAGTCTGCCTGAGGAGGGGCTAAAGGCGTAAACCTTTTTAAGGGGTAGTGGCAGCATCCATATTGCCTTTGCTTTATCCCCTTTCTGAGGATAGTCAAAGTAACAGTACCCGCGGGGAGCCATGATCACTTTGTTGCCATGTCTGGCGGCCTTGATACCAGCGCTTTTATCCATCCAGCTCATTACTACCATACTGTCACTGAGTCCGCCTTTTACTACTTCACCCCATCCTATAGCGGTCCTGCCTTTTTTATTGAGATAGCTCTCTATACGGTGCATAAAGTAGTGCTGTAGCTCCTCTTCATTTTTGAGCTGATGGCGCTGTATGACAGTTTGTGCTGGTAGGCTAGTGTGCCACTGCGCTTTGGGGGCTTCATCGCCACCTATGTGTATGTAGGGGGAGGGGAAAAGAGCGCAAACCTCGTCCATTACATCCTCAAAAAACTGAAACGTACTGTCTGTAGGAGCATAAATATCTTTTTTGATCCCCCATGTATGGGGTACGTCTATGTGGCGGCCTGTACAGCCAAACTCAGGATAGGCCGCGAGCGCAGCAGATGAATGCCCCGGCATCTCTATCTCCGGAATGACCGTGATATATCTCTCGGCTGCATAGGCTACGATCTCCCTGATATCGGCCTGGGTATAGTAGCCACCGTATCTGCTGCCATCAGGCTCGGTGCGCCAGGCGCCTACCTCGGTGAGGCGTGGGTATTTCTTGATCTCTATCCGCCAGCCCTGGTCATCGGTGAGATGCCAATGAAAAACATTCATCTTGTACTGAGCCAGCAGGTCGATATAACGTTTGATGAAATCTTTGGAAAAGAAGTGGCGGCAAACGTCGAGGTGCATGCCCCGGTAGGAATAGCGAGGGTAGTCTACTATCTCCAGCGAAGGAACTTTCGAACCAACGTAAGTTGCGCGTATTTGTTCATAGGTTTTCTTGCCGTAGGCATAGCCCACATCCGATTTAGCGTAAACTATTGATTGACCTCTGGAGATGACGAGTACATAACCATCAGGATTAAAGCAAGTCGGAGCGTGAGGAGTATCGCGCTGCAAAGGTTTCAAGTCGGCTACGGGTATGGAGTCATACGGAGGCAGCGCTATAAAGGAGGCTGGCTCGGGTAGTATATTTAAAGATTGACCACTTATGATACATGGAGTGAATAGTAGTGCCCATAAGATGTATTTCATAGTGTGCATGATAGCAAGACCGTGTTAAGTGTATATTAAGTCTATAGTTTGGTGTATGAATTTACTTCCTAATTTCATTTCTTAAACAAGGCGCTAATATGCCCCGCCAGATCATATATCATAATCGTTACTTCCTCGGGATATTTTCGCTATACATCATAGCCGGGGCGCTTAGTTTCATCTGGTACAGACAGGGGAGTGAGACGCTATTTATGGATAGTCATCATACACCCTGGATGGATTTCTTTTTTGTTTTTATCACTCAGTTGGTAGAGGGTATTTCGTTGTCTGTTATCTTCACTGTCTTGCTATTTTCGAGGTTGCGTTACTTTCTGATGTTCGCTATTAATATGCTCATAGTAGGAGCCGTGATCATCTGGCTCAAGCATGTGGTTTTTGCTGATCATGTCAGGCCGGCTTTATTTTTTGGAAGTACGCAGCATCTGCGTTTTGTGGAGGGTAGACCTGTTTTATCGCGCTACAGCTTTCCATCGGGCCATACGGCCTCTGCCTTTGCTGTGGCCTTGATGCTTGCCATTTTTATCCGGCGCACCTGGGTCAGTATGCTTCTGCTCGGTACGGCGCTTCTCGTCGGGCTTTCGCGTATTTACTTATTGGAACATTTCTGGGTGGATGTCTATTTTGGCTCGCTGGTGGGAGTCACTGTTACGCTTTTGGTGTATATTGCGCTGCAGCGTCCTATCATGCATAGACATAGTCTGGTTTTAGACTTTTCTCTCTGGGAGCGGCTGACTAAAAGGCAAGTGAAACAATGAATAGTGTGCTGAAGCGGTTTTCTGACGTGCCCCACTGGGTGTTTCTTTTCATTATCGGAGTTTTGCTCTTTATCCCGTTTCTGGGAAACGCGCATCTTTTTGATTGGGATGAGATCAATTTTGCGGAGTCCGCCCGGGAGATGCTGCTCACTCATCATTATCGCACAGTACAGATCAATTTTCAGCCGTTTTACGAAAAGCCGCCCTTCTTTATCTGGTTGCAGGCCCTGAGCATGAGTTACTTTGGTGTCAATGAATTTGCAGCGAGAATACCCAATGCTGTATTTGGTATTCTGACCATGATCACTGTTTATAATGTGGGTCGCAAGTACTTTGATAAAAGCATGGGCATCTGGTGGGCTTTGCTATTTGCCTGCTCTGTGCTCCCCCAGATGTATTTTAAATCCGGGATCATTGATCCTGTTTTCAATTATTTCATTTTCCTAAGTCTGTATTTCCTTTTTAGTATTTCTATACGGGACGATTTCGAGCCCAGCAAGATGCGGCGCAAGAATCACCGGTGGTACATGGTAGCCTCGGCGCTGGCTGCAGGCGTGGCCGTACTGACCAAGGGCCCTGTAGCACTGGGTATCATAGTGATGGTGGTGACGATAATTCTGCTGCTCAATCGGGGCAAATTGAACTTCAGCCTAGGCGACCTGATCCTATGGCTGCTGGTGGTCACACTAGTCATAGCAGCATGGCTCTCTTTTGAGATCAGGGCCAATGGATTGACTTTCGTCCATAACTTTATAGTATATCAGATCCGCCTTTTCTCTACGGAAGATGCGGGACACGGCGGACCCTTTTACTTTCATTTGCTGGCGGTTTTTCTTGGGTGCTTCCCTGCTTCTGTACTGGCTTTGGATGCATTTCGGAGGCAGCCTGATGACACGCTCCACCAGCTCTCGCTGAAAAGGTGGATGATAGTGCTACTGGTAGTGGTGCTTATAGTGTTTTCTATCGTCAAGACCAAGATCATTCACTACTCATCGCTGAGCTATTTCCCTGTCACTTTTCTTGGGGCCTACTATATTTATCATCTGACCGAAGGACGCTGGCGCTGGACCTGGAGGCAGACGCTACCAGTGGCGCTGATAGGAGCGGCCTTCTCGGTAGCTGTGTCCGGTGCTATCTGGCTAGGCGTGCATCCGGATATTCTCTACCAGATCAAGGCCGATGCTTTTGCGATGGAGGCTATGAAGGCAAGAGTTTACTGGACCTTGGGAGATTTATTTGTACCTGCGGGCCTGTCCATGGGCCTGATCGCATCTATAGTATTGCTGGTCAGGGGCCGGTCTGTGATAGGTATGGCCTTTCTTTTATTGAGCACATGTTTGTTTACAAATCTTTCTCTGGCCCTGATAGTCCCACGTATAGAAAAATACTCTCAGGCAGCGATGATAGAATTTGTAGAGTCTAAGAAACTGGAAGATTGCTATGTGGAAGTAGCAGGTTTCAAGAGTTATGCTCAATTGTTTTATAAGGGAAAACAACCGCCTGCGAGCCCCCAGGAACTGGATGGAGATTATATTTTGACGGGCCCGACTACAAAGCCCGTTTACCTTGTCACTCGCGTGGACAAACTTCATGCTCTTAGCTTTCTGGATCACTATACCGAACTGTACAGGAAAAACGGTTTTGTGTTTCTGAAGAAAAAATGAATTGTTAAATCTGGCTGACGTTCGATTGTACCCACCTCACATTTAACATAATTCACCGTATTATCCACAATATGCATTTGTAGATTATGGATTCTAGGGTAAATTTAGCCCCTTAAACATTTACAAATCAATCTAATCAGGATGAAGAAGTTCCTACTACTCTCTGTAGCAGTGTTTTCGTTTTTTAGTGTGTGGTCTCAGCAGCGCACCTGCGGTACTATGGACCACGAGCAGTTGCTGCTGCAAAGTGACCCTCACTATGCTGCGCACAGGCAGGATATAGATCAGTTTGCTCAGAATTTTCACGTGTCAAATAGTGGTCAGCGTACCGTGATCACCATACCCGTGGTAGTCCATGTGATCTACCATGACTCTGCAGGCAATATCAGTATGGCCCAGATACAATCTCAGATAGACCGGTTGAATCTCGACTATCACAAATCTAACTCTGATACTGCCAGCGTACCGGCTCCATGGAAGAGTCTGGTAGCAGATTGCAATATACAGTTCTGCCTGGCGCAAAGAACGCCGACCGGTGCAGCGACCAATGGCGTGGTAAGAAAGCGCATCAATACAGCTACATCCTGGACTACTGATGATAAGGTAAAATATACCAGCCAGGGTGGCGACGATGCCTGGCCCGCCTCTTCGTACCTGAATCTGTGGGTGTGCGACCTGGGCAATAGCCTTTTGGGATATGCGCAATTTCCGGGGGGCACTGCGGCCACAGATGGGGTCGTGATCCTTAATACGGCCTTCGGAAGTGTGGGGTCGGCGACCGCACCTCCCTATAACAAGGGCAGAACCGCAACACATGAAATCGGTCACTGGCTAAACCTCTACCACATATGGGGTGACGATAATGGCGCATGTACGGGCACCGATCAGGTAAACGATACGCCCAATCAGGCAAATATGAACTATGGATGCCCTACTTATCCGCATACAGATGCCTGTACTACTACAAGTCCGGGTGTAATGTTCATGGACTATATGGACTATACAGACGATGCCTGTATGTATATGTTTACCAATGGTCAGAACACGCGTATTCAAGCCAACTTTGCTACCGGAGGAGCTCGCGCTTCACTCCTGAGCTCTCAGGGTTGCGTACCTCCCTCAGGGGGACCAGTCACAGCATTTACTGCCAATAAAACCACTGTATGCGTAGGTCAGTCCATCAACTTTACAGACCTTTCTACAGGTAACCCTACGGCATGGGCCTGGTCCTTCCCTGGAGCGGCTACTACGTCTTCTAATGTTCAAAATCCTCAGAATATAGTCTATAATACCGCAGGCACTTATTCGGTGACCCTTACAGCATCTAATGCAGGTGGTTCTACCCCTCTGACCCAGACTAACTATATCACTGTCCTTGGCACTACTGCGCTACCGGTCAGGGAGGGTTTTGAAAGCACGACTTTCCCTCCGACGGGATGGTCTATAGGCAATCCGGACGCATCTACTACCTGGGTGCGTACTACCAGCGCGAGTGGTTTTGGTCAATCTACCGCATGTGCCTTTATGGACGATTATAACTACAACGCTTCGGGCCAAAAGGATTATCTGTATACACCGGTGTATAGTTTTGCTCATGGCCTCAACTCGACATCGAAACTAAAATTTGATTATGCTTATGCATTTTATAGCGCCACCAATGCGGATACCCTGCAGATCATGATCTCTACGGATTGTGGTGCGACATGGTCTTCTCTCTGGAAGAAGGGCGGTACGCAACTCCGCACTACTACTACTACCTATACCAGCCAGTTTGTACCGACGTCTACACAGTGGGTGCGTGACTCCAGTATCAGCCTTGCATCCTATGTGGGTATGTCTTCAGTACAATTTGCCTTTATCAATATCAATAAATATGGACAATCTCTGCTCCTGGATAATATCAATATTGATACAGTGGCCGGTACCGGCGGGTGTACACGACCTACTGCAGCTTTTGTTGCTTCGCCTACCACCGTCACGCAGGGCAGTACGGTGACCTATACAGATCAGTCTGCCAATAGCCCGACAGCCTGGGCATGGACTTTCACAGGGGGAACACCTGCCTCTTCTACAGCGCAGGCTCCGGGTGCAGTGACTTACAGCACGGTGGGTACCTATACTACTAAGCTGCGTGTGACTAACTCCTGTGGGTCGGACTCCACTACGGTGACAATAACCGTGGTACCAGCCAGCACCCAGTCAGGATGCGACACACTCAGCCATTTACTGGCCAATGACTCCCTGCGGGTCTATGGTGATGGCAACTCTACATGGGGTGTCATAGCGGGTACGAACAGCTATCATGACCTGGCAAAAGCTGAGAAGTACACGAATGTCAATGGTCGGCCTATAAATTCTGTACTGCTTGGATTCGTATACGCGCGGTCAGCAGGTACTACAGACTCTGTGAGCATAAATATTTGGGATGCCAACGGTACGAACGGTCTGCCAGGGACGATACTGGGTACGGCCAAAGTGGCAATGAGTACTGTGATGACAAATGTGGCTAACAGCCGGTTCACTCAGGCTACCTTCTCATGTCCTGTGGCCACGGGTAGTACTTTCTACGTAGGCTTTAATATAAACTATGTGGCAGGAGATACTATCTGGATGGGGACGACTTCATACTTTAATAACGCCAACCACCCATACCAGGGATATGAATTGAACTATATCAATGCTACCACCAGCCAGTGGGCTGCAGTAGATAGTGACTGGTTCCCTTTCAGCTATTACATTTTCCCTGTGCAATGTACTCAGACCGCTCCTACGGCAGCATTCACTGCTAACAAGACATCCCTTTGCGTAGGTGACTCGGTGCTCTTTACGGACCAGTCTACAGGCTGCCCATCAGCATGGTCCTGGCAGGTGACTGGACCGGCGAATATGGTAGCATCGGTCAAGAATCCAACCTTTACGTTTAATACCGCAGGCACATATTCTGTGACGCTGACCGCCTCTAATGCTGGCGGCAATAATGCCCATACACAGACATCATATATAACGGTGCGTGCTGCTCCTACAGATTCTATGAGCAGTGTAGCCGTGAGCTGCTATGGAGGTAGTACAGGATCTGCTACTGTGACTGCCACAGGAGGCACTTCTTATACATACCTTTGGGCGCCGGGTGGGGCTACCACTGCTACCATCAGCAATAAACCGGCCGGTACCTATACAGTGACTGTGACCAGCAATTATGGCTGCTCATCCACCGCGTCTATCACTATCAGCCAGCCGTTTAGTGCTCTGGCAGCGTCTACATCTGCCACCAGCGCCTATTGCGGCAATAGCAATGGCTCGGTAAGTGTCACTGCCTCCGGAGGCAACGGTGGTTTCACTTATAGCTGGAGCCCTGGTAGCTATACTACCTCCAGTGTGAGCAATCTGGCAGCAGGTACCTACACTGTGACGGTCCGTGATTCCAAAAGCTGCAGCGTGACTAGTTCTGTAGCGGTTACCAGCCAGACAGCTACCGTCACTATCAGCTTTAGCAATACCAATAGCACCTGCGGTCAGACAAACGGATCCATAGTAGCGACCATAAACGGATCTAGCAATGGGGCGCACTATCACTGGAGCAATGGTGATACGACGGGCTCTATCACAAACGTGACTGCCGGTATCTATACAGTTACTATTACAAACGCGTTGGGCTGCTCGGCCTCCAAGTCTGATACCCTGCGCTCTACGACCGGCGCTACTGTCACTACGAGCACGACCCCAGTGAGCTGCAACGGTGGTAATAATGGCACGGCTACGGCTACCGCCACTGGTACCGGTTCATTTACCTACGCATGGAGCGGAGGGGGCTCTACAGCCACTATCTCCAATAAAGCGGCAGGCACCTATATCGTGACAGTCACCGATGGCAACGGCTGCCAGACTACGGCTTCGGCTACCATATCACAGCCGACAGTACTCACTGCCAGCGCTACCTCTACAGCTGTGATCTGTACCACGGCTGGCACCGCTACGGTGACCGGCTCAGGTGGTAATACAGGGGGATATACTTATCTCTGGAGTAACTCGCAGACTACTGCTACGGCTACTAACCTGTCTGCAGCCACCTATACAGTGACAGTGAAGGATAATAAGCAATGTTCAGCCACTGCGTCGGTGACAGTAGCCAACCAGTCTACCACTCTCTCGGTATCTCTGAGTAAAACAGATGCTACATGCGGCAATAGTAATGGAAGTGTGACAGCCAGCACTACCGCTACAGGCATCACCTACACATGGGCTCCCGGTGGCTCTCATGCTACCTCACTGACAAACGTCGCGGCGGGTACCTACAGTGTGACCATTACAAATACAAACGGATGCTCTGCGAGCGCTACTATCAATGTGCAAAACTCAAACGGTGCTAATGTCACCACCTCCTCTGTACCTGTCACATGCTATGGCAACTCTAACGGAAGTGCGAGTGTGACCGCCACAGGTGGCTCGGGCAGCTACACCTATGCGTGGGCACCTGGTGGTGCTACCACAGCTAATATCACCGGCAAACCGGCGGGTACCTATACCGTCACAGTGAGCGATGGTACGGCCTGCCCGGCTACTGCATCAGTAGTGATCGGTGGGCCATCTGCAGCCGTCTCGGCCACTGCCAGCGCTACACCTGTGATCTGCAATACATCAGGCACAGCTACAGTGACGGCTACCGGTGGTAATACGGGAGGCTATACCTATATCTGGAGCAACGCACAGACCACTGCTACGGCTACGGGACTGACCGCAGCCACCTACACTGTGACGGTGAAGGACAGCAGGCAATGCTCCGCTGTGACCTCGGTAGCTGTGACCAATCAATCTCCTACGCTGACCGTGTCTGTGAGCAAAACGGATGCAAGCTGCGGAGGCAATAATGGTACTGCCGCTGCGACTACTACGGCTACCGGCGTCACATATGCATGGTCTCCGGGAGGAGCTACGACCAGTACACTCAGCAATCTGGCAGCGGGAACCTATACGGTGACCATTACAGATGCCAACGGCTGTAGTGCGTCTGCCTCTGCTACCGTAGGCACTACTGCAGGCCTCAGTGCAAGTATCGCCTCTCATACGGATGCTACCTGCCACGGAGGCTCTGACGGTACAGCTACAGTCTCAGCTACCGGTGGTACGGGTGGCTACACATATGCGTGGAGTAATGGTAATAATACTGCACAGGCTACCGGACTGACGGCTACTACCTATGTGGTGACAGTGTCTAACTCCGGCTGCTCTGCTACAGCCAGTGTTTCTATTTCAGAGCCTACCTCTGTGTCTGTGACTACCAGTTCGTCTCCGGTCATCTGTACTACACAGGGCACGGCTACTGCCAGTGGCTCCGGAGGCAGCGGCTCGGGCTACACATACCTGTGGAGTACCAGCCAGACCACCCAGACTATCACGGGCCTGGTGGTCGGTAGCTATACTGTGACTGTCAAGGATGGCCATAACTGCTCAGCTATCGCCACAGCCAATATCACGCAGCAAGCCTCCACTCTGACGGACTCTGTGCATGCCACTACGTCTACTACTGCTACGTCCAATAACGGTAGTGCTACTGCCTATCCGGTAGGTGGCGCTCCAAACTATACATACGTATGGAATAATAATCAGACGACGCAGACTGCCACCCAGCTCGCTCCGGGTACGTACACCTGTACTATCACTGATATGTTTGGCTGTATGACCATAGCCACTGCCACAGTAGGAGTGGGGCCGAATGCCATAGTGGACATCACAAATGATCTGCACTATACTATAGCACCAAACCCGGCGACTGACAAATGCGTGGTGACTGTCGATATGAATGAACCACAGGCTGTGGAGCTCGCACTGTCATCACTGCTGGGTCAGCAAGTATGGATCAAGGATCTGGGCCATACGCGCAGTGTATCTGAGCAGATAGACCTGCATGACCTAGCCGGTGGTGTTTATATCCTGAAGCTTAAAGCAGGGGATAGAACGTATTCTACGCGGCTTGTAAAAGAGTAAGCAGCTAATGATCTAATTGTAGAGGGCTTCCGATAGGAAGCCTTCTTTTGTTTATATCTATCCTAAAATAAATCAGGGGCTACGCTTTTTTTTGTTTCCTTTGCATCAGCACTGGTTACAGGATCATGTTTTGTGATCTGGTATTAAAAGGGAATCACGTGTGAATCGTGAACAGTTCCCGCTGCTGTAAGCTCTGTAAGTGTCTGAGCTCTCATGCCACTGTCCTAAGGATGGGAAGGCGCTCAGACTGGAGTAAGTCAGAAGACCTGCCAAGGCTAAAATAGTACTACAACTTTCGGGAAAAAAAGTTGGGCAGGATACGGTGTACAACGTTATTCTTCCTTTTCATTTTGCTCCGAAGTTGATTTTTTAACTCATTGATGATTTAAACATGAAAAAAATCAGCTTTACTCTCGTCCTCCTATGCGTCCTCTTCCTTTCTGCAAAGGCTCAAAACAGGGCTACTTTTGATAACTTTAGTCTATCCGCCAATAGCTACTATGACGGGTCTGACCTTGCCGGTGGCTTTCTTTCAGGAGATGCCTACTTCTATAATAGCTATGATACTACTTATCAGTTTTGGGCCAGCGGCTTTATATACAGCAATGTAAAAAACGATACTACAGCGGGCTATACCAATGAATACGCTGCAGCTACTGCTGGCGGTGTCTTTGGTAGTGATAATTATGCCGTGGCAAACTCTGCCGGAGGTAATATTACTGTAGGGCTTCGTGGTTTCGCGCCAGGCCATCCGGTATTTGGATTCTATCTTACTAACAGCACCTATGCCTATTTGAGCATGAAAAACGGAGACGCCTTTGCAAAGAAGTTTGGCGGGGTATCCGGAAATGATCCTGATTGGTTTAAAGTAACCGTAAAGGGATGGCGCAATGGTGCTAAGACTACAGACTCTGTCGATGCTTATCTGGCGGATTTTCGGTCTGCCAATAATACAGACGACTATATTCTTAAGTCCTGGAAGTTTGTAAGCCTCCTGAGCCTGGGCAATGTAGATAGCTTATCCTTTTCACTTAGTTCTACTGACAATGGCTCATTTGGCATGAATACACCGGCTTATTTTTGTATGGATAACTTCATGACCACCGATGGAGCCACGATAGTAGCGGCTCCCACAGCGCAGGACGATACTGCCAGCACAGTATATACAGACTCTATAGCGGTAAGCATCCTCTCTAATGATGTGTTCTCGTCATTTCTATATGGCACTGTCAGCATCGTGTCCGGGCCCCAGGTAGTCGGCGCCACAGCATACATTAATGCAGCTGATCAGTTGGAATATGTGCCGGTAGTAGGATTGAGGACGCAGGATACGATCGTATACAGCTATTGCGATGAATTTAATGTATGCGATACCGCCACTGTCGTACTGACCATTAATGGTTTGGTAAATACCGCTGTGCTTGACGTGCAAGCCGAGTCCATTGACATCTACCCTAATCCTGCCTTCAATATGCTCCGCGTAACCTCAAGTGAGACGATCAGTCTTATTGTGGTTTCGGATATTTCGGGTCGCATTCTAGTATCTGCCGAGGTAGGTAGTAAATCTGCTGCAATGGATGTCTCCTCTCTAAGCGATGGGGTATATACTGTATCAGTATATCAGTCTGGCAAGGTTTCCACAAAGAGGCTGATCAAGCAATAAGGAGATCGCAATGACCACTTGCTATGTGCATAGGTTTCAAGCCGCGAGGCTCCTCCTGACCGTATTGGTGCTCTCTCTCAGGACGGTATGCAGCGGGCAATATGCCCCTGCGGCAGGGCTATCTGGCAGTACCGCCGTACCAGCCAGTGCAGACTCTATCGTGATGTGGGCTGAGGGCTGCACTATTGTACGCGGGTTGCAGGATATAGCTATAGCCACCTCCGGGTACGCGACCGCCGGTGATTCATCTCAGGCTATCGGTCCCGCAGGGGGCAATACCATAGTAAGCCTGGGAGATGGCGGGATAGCTACCTTGTCATTCTCTCATGCCATAATCGATGGTCCAGGCTTTGACTTTGCTGTGTTCGAAAATGGGTTTAGTCCGGCCATACCCGAGCAGGCTTTTCTGGAGTTAGGATTTGTTGAGGTCAGTAGCGATGGTCAGCGGTTTGTACGTTTCCCGGCTGTGGATGACACGCAGGATAGCATACAAATAGGTAACGGTGGCACAATGAATGCGGCCAGATTGAATAACCTGGCCGGAAAGTACACATCGGGCTATGGCACCCCGTTTGACCTTTCAGAGCTAAGAGACTCCGTCGGACTGGATATCAATCACATTCTGTATGTGCGGATCAGGGATGTAGTGGGGACGCTGAGTGATAGTTATGCTACCCGCGATAGCCGAGGGCACAAGATCAATGATCCGTATCCTACGCCATTCGCTTCGTGTGGTTTTGATCTGGATGCTGTAGGGGTGATGCATGCCGAGGGGCTCACGGGCATATCAGATGTTCCTAAATCTTCTATTCAGGTTTATCCCAACCCTGTGGTCTCCCGACTCTATGTTCAGACTTACACGCCTTATGAACCCGCCTTTCTTTCATTGTATACTATTGCCGGAGAGGAGCTACTGTCTTCTTCGTTTTCTGAGGCGGCTGTAGTAGATATGTCAAAGTATCCTGCAGGAGTGTATGAAGTGACTGTCACCTCGGCATCCCGCCATAGTACTCATCTGATCATAAAGCAATGAGAAGGCCGGACACAGACAAAGAAGCCGCTGGTGCACAACAGGAATCAAAGCCTGCGGAGCCGCTCTACTATATAGAGAATGGGCTGTTGGTGTTCACCGCTGCCTACCATATAGCTCGTGGGTATTGTTGTAAAAATGGATGTCGTCATTGCCCATATGGTTTCAAGAAGAAGCAGTGAATAAGATCCGTAAATATGGCTGTGCTATTGTCGTGCTGGCTCTATCCCTGCATGTTCATGCTATAGGCATGACTGATACCACTGTGCAACTGGGTACGGTGGTGGTAGACACCACACAGTATAGGCATGCAGAGATGATACACTGGAATACCACCACCATGACGGAATTTACCGGAGCAGGTGGGCGCAAAGCTTCTGAGGTGCTGTCTGACTTCTCCGGGATCTATCTCAAAAATTATGGAATAGGTCAGCTCAGTTCTATTTCGCTCAAAGGGAGCTCTGCAGCGCAGACTGAGCTGCAATGGAATGGCATCAAGCTAAATAATCCCAATACAGGACAGGTAGATCTTTCCCTTTTTGATATCGGTAATGGTGACAGACTAACGGTCTCTGACCACGGTACGTATGGTAATAGCGTGGGCGGAGTAGTGACGATAGAAAATGAGCTGAAGATGCCACGCAATACTACGGTATGCTCTGATAATACTATACGAATAGGAAGTTTTGGTGAGCATGCGGTCGCAAGTTACAACAGATACCGTTTCCATAAATTTATGGGTGCGACGAGGGTCTGCTATCTGGGCGCAGATAACGACTTTACTTTTGTCAGTAATACAGTAGGCGCCCCCATAGTCCGTGAAACTAATGCTGCTACCAGATTGTTGTCGCTCATGCAGCAGCTACAGTATTCTTTCCCCAAAGCAGTTGTATTGGGCCTCGATTTTTGGATGACTGATGCTGATCGGCAATTACCTCCGGTTATGACTATCTATCAGAATAGTGAGAGGCAATGGGATAGGTCTTATCGTGTCATGGCACATCTGTCAGGACGCAAAGGAAAGTGGAAGTATGATCTCAGGTCTGCGTATCTGTGTGACAGGCTGAGGTATGTTGATTCAGCCACGGCCATAGATAGCAGGTCAGCATCTCAGGCCATTCGCAATATCTTTTCAGCGCGATATGAGTGGAGGTCAAATCTGATCCTGGAGGGCAGGGCACATTATGACAGAGAAATGGCCCGGTCATCCGGATATGACCGTACTTGGGCACGAGACCTATATGGAACTATCATAGAGGTGCGATATGATCATAAGAACGGTCTCAATGCTAAGGCAAATGTAGGTGTAGAAGGGCAGGGTACACGCATACTGCCTATTCCTGCCATGGCCAGTGTGGGGTATGTTGGAAAATTCCATAGGGAAATGCTGATTATTTCCATTACTGGTTGCCATGCCTATCGTTTACCCGGCATGAATGACCTGTACTGGAGCGCAGGTGGCAATCCCGGACTGCGTCCGGAAAAGGCCTGGAAAGGTGATCTGAATGTAGGATTCCTGCACTCCCATTGGATAAAGGTCCTGGCAGATGGATTCTATAATTATGTGAGCGACTGGATACAGTGGTCGCCGGAGAGTGGCAGCGCCATCTGGACCGCGCAAAATTTAAAACGCGTAGCGTCTCGCGGCATGACCGTAGAGGTAAAGATGCAGAGTGTGAAAGATCTGAGCTCCAGGGCGTTTGCTATAAGCGGAGGGGGGAGTTATACTTACACCAACACTGTCACGCTGGATGCGATCTCAGCAAATGACAACTCGCAAGGCAAACAACTGATCTACGTGCCTCTGCATAATTTTATAGCATCAGTCAGGGTACAGTACCGTCGTTTCTATCTGCAAGCCACACAGACCTACACTGGGTTGCGATATGTAGCCACTGACAATTCACAAGCATTGAATCCGTATATCCTGACGCATATAGAGGTGGGAAAAGATCTGTATCTAAACGATCAGCGTATCAGCCTGTCTTTTCGCGCCAATAATATAGCTAATCAGCAATATCAACTGGTATCTCAGCGCCCCATGCCGGGCCGGAGCTTTGAGGGTACCTTAAAAGTAAACTTATCAAAATGAAAAAAACACTGATGGCTGTTCTTACTGCATTAACGGCTTTTGTTTGCTCCTGCGGCAAAGGAAAGGTAAGTGGCAATGCGAGCGGGCATGTGATAGTGGTCAATGAGGGAGGATTCCATCATGGGGATGCATCCATATCAGTATATGATCCCTCGTCGAAGTCCATCGTGAATAATGTCTTCTCTGCTCAGAATGGGTTCACTCTGGGAGATGTGGCACAATGCGTCTATCTGCTCCATGATACTGCCTACATAGTCATGAATAGCTCCAAAGAGATAATCATCGCAGATGCCAGTCAAAACTTTCGGTATATAGGTCACATATCTATGCCTAATGCTTCGCCCCGATATTTCCAGCCCGTCAGCGGGAGCAAGGCTTATGTCACGGAGCTATATGCCCACAAAATATGGATCATCGATTATCGCAACGGTAGTGTCACTGGGAGCATTCCGGTGACGGGATGGACCGAACAGCTTCTGGTTTACAATGACAAGGTTTACGTACTGGAGCAGACAACTCCATCTGAAGCACCGGTGCATAAGCTGCTCATGATAGACCCGGCATCTGATCAGATAGTCAATGATCTCGACCTTGCTACAGATCCCTCCGGTATGGTGCTGACTGATGATCATAAAATACGGGTGCTGACCTCACTGCAGGCGACACCGGCAGTACCGGCTAGCCTTTATCAGATAGATGCTGCTTCGCTTGCCGTCCTGGGTAGGCTTGATTTTGATGTAAATGCAAAACCATCCTGCTTGCGATATTCCGGTTATACGCATCAGTTGCTATTTGCTATGGACGGTATCTACAAGATGGCGCCGAGTGATACCACTTTGCCTCGTAATTCCTTCATTGCTTCCGATCATTGGAATATCTATGGACTCAATGCAGATCCTGACAATGGAGATATCTATATCAGCGATGCCATAGATTATCAGCAGGCCTCGCGCATCATGAGATATACCAAGGATGGCGGTCAGATAGATGCATTCAGCGCGGGTATCATCACAAACGGCTTTGTATTCAGATGAGAGCATCGCGTGTCATATCTTTATTGGCCGTCGCTGCACTATGGGGTATGCTCATGTCAGCATGCCACCCTGTAAAAAGAGGCGATTCCACATCCACAGATGCCATGATCGATTCCCTTATCCCTGCCGTTTCGCATAGCTTCAGGGTTGAATATTACAAGACCTATAAACTGATAAAAGTCTATAAGCCAGGCGAGATGGAGCCTGCCAAGTACGTACTTTGCAGTAAGGATGTGAATCTGCCTGAATATCTGAAGGGGGCTCTACGGATCGAAACTCCCGTATCTCGCATAGCGTGCCTCTCTACTACTCATGTCGGTGCACTGCAATTATTAAATAGCAGAGGACTAATAGCTGCTGCTGCTAATACTGATCTGATCTGCGACTCAGAGGCGAGCGCAATGATAGCGGATGGGAAGATCAAAAACGCCGGGCATGACTATCAGCCCGACTATGAAGTGATAGCTAGCGTACAGCCACAGGTTCTGTTTACTGATGGAGAAAGCGGCAGTGCGGGGCAGACTCTGCAAAAACTAAAGGCTCTGCACATTAGTGTTGCCTCATCGCGGGATTACTTTGAGCAAGACCCGCTGGCACGCGCAGAATGGATAAAGTTTTTTGCAACTTTTGTAGATAAAGAGAAAATGGCTGATAGTATTTTCAATAAGGTGAAAGCTGATTATAGCTTCATCCGAAATGGTACTGCGGAGACGGGAGATCGCCCTACGGTTTTTTGTAATGTGCCATATAATGGGATATGGTATATGCCTTGCGGAAAGAATTATGTGGCTAGGCTCTTTGCTGATGCCGGTAGCACCTTTCTGTGGCAAAAAGATGAGCCGATCAATGGCTTGAACCTCACACTTAATTTTGAACAGGTATACGAGAGAGCGGCCAATGCAGACTTCTGGATGAATCCGGGTGTGGCCTCTTCATTGGCGCAGCTCAGTGATCAGGATGCCAAGTTCAAACTGTTTAAAGCGTATCGGACGGGCCAGGTGTATAATTGCACCAATCGGCTCTCTAAGGGAGGTGGCATGGATATGTGGGAGACTGGTACATTTCGTCCCGATATTGTATTGAGAGACCTTTCCCTTATTTTTCATGGTGGATCATCTCAAGGGCTTTATTACTATAAAAGATTGAAGTGAAGTCAGGTTATAGAAGTATATGGTGGATATTGCTCGCCGGCGGGGTAGTCGTTGTTTTTCTCCTCCAGATGGTGGTAGGCTCATATCCTGTATCTGTATCGGATCTGCTTTCCGTTGAAAATATTGATCCGGGTGTGCGGGACATACTACTTCAGTCACGCCTGCCTGCCGCTATAGCCGCTACTTTTGGCGGGGCCGCATTAGCTGTGGGAGGATTGCAGATGCAGACATACTTTCGCAATCCCGTAGCCGGCCCGTTTGTTTTAGGCATTTCATCGGGAGCTTCTCTTGGTGTGGCTATTTTTGTCATGCTCTCAGGATTGCTCGGCATCATGGCAGATATACCCGGTGGGCTGATACTTTCATCTTCTATTGGCGCGGTTTTAATGTTTACGCTGGTTACCGTTATCGCGCACCGGCTGAATAATGCCGTCTCTATGCTCATCATAGGCCTGATGCTCGCATCTTTCATTAATGCTTTGATCGAAGCCATACAGACTGTAGCTACTGCTGATGCTATCAAAAGTTATCTATTCTGGACCATGGGGAGCTACCGCACTATCACTTTGGCACAGGTGCCTGTCATGATAGCTGTGATCAGCACTGCCCTAGCCATCAGTATAACACTTATCAAACCACTCAACCTGCTTTTGACAGGGGAGGAGTATGCCCGCCTCTCCGGATTGAATGTGTCGCGTAGTCGTTTCTGGATCGTGATCAGTACCTGTCTACTCACCGGTGGTGTCACTGCTTTCTGCGGTCCGGTAGGCTTTATAGGACTGGCAGTGCCGCATCTGGCCCGAGGGTTATTCAGGACTTCAGATCATAAGGTGCTTTTGCCGGCTACTATTTTGCTTGGAGCATCTATCAGCGGGCTTTGTAACCTTCTGACAGCTATTCCTATTCACGGCCTGGTGTTCTCCATCAATACTATTACATCGCTGATCGGAGCGCCGTTTGTGATATGGATAATCTTTCGCGGCAGGGCGCTACGATAGCATCAGAGGAGCATTTGCATCTCCGCGACCATGGCATCAGTGATATCCAGATGGGTGACCATGCGCACCAGGGTGGGAGAGAAGGGAGACGTCTTAATGCCTTTGGCAGCGAGCATATCTGCTGTGCGGGCACTGTCTGCTACCTCAAAGATCACAATATTGGTTTCGACCGGTAGTACTTGTTTTACCCAGTCGCATTGCCTTAGCATTGCCTCGATCTGTTTGGCGCGGGCATGATCGTCAGCCAGCCTTGCAATATTATTTTCCAGAGCATATATCCCTGCGGCGGCCAGATAGCCACTCTGGCGCATACCGCCGCCCATTACTTTGCGGATCTTACGTGACTTTTTGATAAAGTCTTTGCTACCCAAAAGGACCGAACCAGCCGGAGTGCCCAAGCCTTTGGATAAGCAGACAGATATGCTATCAAAGATGCCCGAGATATCTGACGGGCTCTTGTCTAGCGTGGTCAGTGCATTGAATATCCGTGCGCCATCCAGGTGGTAAACCAGCCCACGCGAGCGGGCAAAAGCGCCTATCTCTTTCATCCGGTCTATGCTATAGACGGCTCCTCCGCCTTTATTTACGGTGTTTTCGATGCATACCATGCGGGTATTGGGATACCAGTCATAGTCCGGCAGGATGCAGCGCTCTATCTGGTCTACGGTCATAATGCCGCGGTCTCCATCTGTGAGACGGACCGAAACACCGGAGTGAAACGCCCAACCGGCTGTCTCATAGTTGTAGATATGGCAGAGTTTGTCACAGATGATCTCATCCAGTGGCTGGGTATGGGCCTTGACGGCGATCTGGTTGGTCATAGTACCGCTAGGGCAGAAGAGCCCTGCCTCCATACCAAACATAGTGGCTGCCATTTCCTCTAATTTCCTGACGGTTGGATCTTCGCCAAAAACGTCATCCCCTACCTCTGCATGGTACATAGCGTCCAGCATAGCGCGACCAGGCTTAGTCAATGTATCACTGCGAAGGTCTATGATCATCGGTGTAAGATTTGAGAAATAAAAGCCATAAATAGCTCGGGGCGAAAGAATAAAGGGAACACAAATCCAAAAAGCGCTCCCGAAAAATGGGCCATATGACCGATATTGTCACGTTGCAATTTGGCCATATATGCTGAATATGCCAGATAGATGAACCCAAAAATAAAACCCGGAATGCCGGGCAAAAACATAATGCTGATGCCGGTCATCGGTGTGAAAAGTATAGAAGCAAATACGACTGCTGATACCGCCCCAGAGGCACCTACAGCGTGAAAGTATTGATTGTTTCGCTGCTGGATCAAATCCGGCACGCTGGACAGGATAGCTGCCATGATATAAAAGAAAAGATAGCCGAGATGATTGGAGCTGCCCAGCTGCGCATCAAAATAATACTCTATGATAGGGCCGAAGCTATACAGCGCCATCATATTAAAAAAGAAATGCATCCAGTCAGCATGGAGAAAGGCGCTGGTCAGCAGGCGCCAATATTCCCGGTGATACCACACCCGAGTTGGTGAAAAGCACAACTGGTCGAAGACATTTCGATTTTGAAACCCGGCAAAGGACACCACAAGATTGATGACGATGAGTAGGATAGTGATATTAGCAGTTGACAGCATGAGCAGTTTGTGGCCGTGAAGATAGTAATACAGGATTGCTAAAAAATGATAATCCTATGACAAAATGTGCTACAGATAAAGTATATTTACGATGAGTAAATTAAAAACAACACATGAAAAACAAAGTACTTTCTGTTATCGTTTTACTGGTGTGCATCACGGCTGCAAAGGCTCAGGTATTGAATGCAGATTTTGAAAATTGGGCGCAAAAGACCAATTATTTGGATTTGACCCTTACTACCCCCAATATCCTGGATACAGCTATTAGCAATAGTCCTACTAACTGGACAACCTCTAACGATGTTACAGCCGGTCAGGTTTTTCAGAATAAAGTGCTCGTGACTCAAGATGCGACGCATCGGTCAGGAGCTTACTCGATCAAACTAACGAGTGATTCTGTCCATGCGCAGCTGTCTGGTGTGCCTGTGGTAGGCACCTTAAATCTTAATTTCGTTTGTCCGGGTTTCGCTGTCAATGGTGATTTTCCGATAAATTTATCTGCTTTTGCCAACCTCAGCGGTAATTTTAATCCAGCCCTATTGACTGGCGCAGGTGTACCAGTCGGAGGCCGCCTGGCAAAAATAGGTGGGTATATCAAGTATAGTCCTGTACTGGGTGATACTGCTTACATCGTTGCTGTACTCCGCCAGGGCGGTACAGTAGTAGCAGAGGCGAAGCTGCTGCACTCCTCTACAGACGCATCTTTCCAGCTGTTTGAAGCTCCTTTTGTTTATTACAATTGTCTGGAGCCTGATACTTTGGTCTATACCATATCTTCCGGTAATCCATATGGCATCAGTGGTGTAGTACTCGGCGGCTCTACAGGTCTTCATGTAGGTTCCTCGCTGAACGTAGATAGTCTATATACTGTAGATACCGTGGTAGGATTTATCCTGCCTCCGCTCGTAGTAGATGATGCAGGCACCGCTTTGGCTGGCCATCCATCTACCGTAAAGGTGAGCGCCAATGACCAGAATTGCTATGGTGCTACTCAGGTGGTGACTATCTCGACACAGCCTCAGCACGGTACGGCAGTTGTATCTGGTGATAGCGTGATATACACACCGGTATCCGGCTACTCCGGTGCTGATACTTTCTATTACACTGCCTCGGCCAATGGCAGCAATCAGTCCAATCCGGCTAAGGTGGCGATGCAGGTGACCCCAAATACGGGTGTCCTGGATGTAGCAGCTTCTAATCAGACTGCCATTTATCCTAACCCTGCCAGCAGCAGGCTGCATATCAATACCTCTAACAGCAATATCAGCAACCTGATGATCTACGATATGCTGGGCAACCTGGTAAAAGCTGATAATGTGACCTCAGGTATGTCGATAGACGTTTCCTCTTTCAACGAGGGCATCTATATTATCCGCTTCACAGGAAACGAGGGTAGGGTGATAAGCAGTGCCCGATTCACAGTAGTGAAATAAACAGAACAAGTCCTGAAGATACTCGGCGTCATACCTGCGCGCTATGCTTCTACCCGGCTACCGGGGAAGCCTCTCATTGATATAGGCGGCAAAACCATGATACGTCGGGTCTATGAGCAGGCGCAGAAAGCTGTGCGTCTCGACGATGTGGTAGTCGCTACAGATGATAACCGGATATTTGATGAGGTGATCAGTTTTGGTGGCAAAGTGGTGATGACCTCTGCCAACCACCAGAATGGTACCGAACGGTGCGCGGAGGTCTTGACCCTGATGAGGTCTGATGCAGAGGTGATCATCAATATACAAGGTGATGAACCGTTCATAAACCCAGAGCAGATAGATACGCTTGCGGCTTTGTTTGAAAACAAGAGTTGTAGCATAGGTACACTCATCAGGCGGTGCGACGATATGCCTCTGCTTGAGCGGCCTTCTATTATCAAAGCTACTGTGGATATTCACTTTAAAGCGCTTTACTTCAGCCGAAGCCTTATACCATTTCAGCGAAATGAGAGCGAGGCAACACGCTTTTATAAGCATATAGGTATCTATGGATATAGGGCGGATATATTGCGTGAATTAGTGAAGTTGAAGCCTTCACCACTAGAGCTATGCGAGAGCCTGGAGCAGCTCCGTTGGCTGGAAAATGGATACAACGTTCACACGGCCCTGACCGATCATGAGAGTATATCTGTAGATGTGCCTGAGGACGTAGAAAGGGTGAAAGCTTTTCTCTGATTCAGCCGGGAAAGGTGAGGCTGAATATGGATCCCGCCGGACTATTATCAATCAGTTCGATCTTACCTTTGTATATTTCTACAAACCGTTTTACGATAAACAATCCCAGGCCTGTGCCTTTTGTTTTGCGAGTGTCTTCGCTGCCTATCCTGTAGAATTTTTCAAAAACTTTCTTCTTTTCTGTGTCGGGTATACCATAGCCTTCATCTCGCACCTCTAACCGTATGGCACCAGATGTCTGGTGGAGGCTCACAGAGATCGCTGTATCTTGCCTGGAATATTTGATCGCATTCTCTATCAGGTTCATGACGACAGACGTAAATCCCACCTGATCTGTATGGTAGTATATACCTTCTTCCACATCCGTCTGTATCGATATTCCATTCTTATTATCACGAAACTTAGCGGCTACCAATTCCACTATATCCGACAGGTTTACTTCTTCATTAGCGAAACCATGAGTATCCCTTTCTATTTTTGCGGCAAACAAAATATTGTCTACCAGTGACTCCAGGCGCACTACATCGCCCAGTGCATTATTTATTAGCTTGCCCTGTTGCTCGGGGTTTAGTTGTCTCTTTAGCATTGTTTCCAGAGATAGCTTCACACTAGAGAGTGGAGATTTGAGCTCATGAGTGATAGAGTGCAGGAAGTTTCGCTGCTGGGCTGCCAGCTCTATTTCCTTGCCAAATATGCTGCGTACCTGCAGCAGGCCCAATATCTGAAGGATAAGAAAGAATAGTCCCTCGCCCAGTATCATCACTTTCTGCCTTTCGTATTTGCTGAAGAGCTTCAGGTAGCTGTCCGTATCCTCATATTTCATTTTATTACCCTGCGCTTCATACGCTACACGATTCAGTTCTACTTTCTCAGAAAATGCCTGTTCATTTTTAGACGCGAGCAGGTAGCCCCACCACAGCGTGAAGACGAGGATATATCCGGATACGATATAGAAGAGTACAAATGGATTTCGGCCTAGGAATTTAAACATAGGGTAAACTTGTCTAAGGCTAAAATAGCCTAAAGCCTAAGATTGTTTATCATCATTTTGTAAATTTAGGGTCCGATGGCAAAGAGACGCAAAAAGACCAAAGACGAGCTGACTACCGAAAATGAACTGATGAAGCTAAAGATGATGGCGGAGTTTGGCGGTGATTTTGCCGGATCGGAGCACCTCCCTCCGGATGTGGAGAACGCTTTTCTCCGCCAGATCAATAAGTTTCACCAGATGCATGACAAGGCGGGCATGATCCGCATTTACGACTTCATAGGTGAGCCCCTCTATAATCATGTGCATGACCTTTCGGATCGTGAGGTGCCTAAAGAGTTGAAAAAACTGAGGAAGCTGCTGGCACGCAAAGGGATAGTGGTAGATACCCTCAGCGGGGTGTCAGATCGTGAGTTGTACCGCTTTATTACGGAGGAGGTATTTAAACAAGAGATACAGAATATCAGGATGCCAAACTGGACCATACACCTGATATATGAGGAATTTTACCCCAGTGACGAGTTTGATATAAAGAATCAGGCAGGACACACTCTGGCTTTGATTTTTGATAAGGGGTTCATTTCTCCGGACTTTGTGCTGGCCGAGGAGATGAAAAATGACCTCGGGCTGAGTATAGACAGGGAAGAATTGGTCGAGCGTATCGATACTTTTAAATTGGGATTCAACCAGATGCAGCTGATCGGAGCTGCTTTTCATAAGGTGTATATCTCTGAGGACCGTACGCAGGCTCAAGTAGAGGTCACGGCAGAGTATCGTACTCAGTCTCAAAAAGGCAGACGCTTCAAATCGGAAACTTCGGAAGTCAAAATGCTCTTATCGCGTGATACTGATACTCAGATGTGGATGGTATCTCAGCTGAGCTGCGACCGCCTGTGAAAAAGGAGCTTGGTTCTAGTCATATAATAATAAAACCTAAAACACTTTTGGGAACTGAAAAAACTGCATCTTTAGTAATCATTAGTCAAATCAATCCAATATAGCTATGCGCACAATAAGACTTCTGCTATCCATGGCCTTGTTCTCGATGATATCTCTGGCAGCTATGGCTGACAAAGACCCTTTCTGCAAGGTGTGGTACAATCAAGAGAAGGATGCTAAACTAGAAGTCTATCAGGTAGGCAATACTTTTGAAGCAAAGATCATCTGGCTGAAGGAGCCAAATGAAAATGGGAAACCTAAAGTGGACAAGAATAATCCCGATGAGAAGCTGCGTACGCGTCCGGCCTTAGGTCTTGTGATCCTGAAGGGATTGGTCAAGAGTAAAGATGAAGCTAATTATTACGATAATGGAAAGGTATACGATCCCAAGAATGGTAAAACCTATGATTGCCACCTGACACTCAAAGGTAACACAGCCGAACTGCGCGGATTTGTATTAGGTATGTCCTTTTTGGGCAGGACCTCTGTCTGGACACAAGCCGATTAATTTTTTTGTCCTTTTTAGTGCACTTTGCTCTGTTTCCCGTTCACTTATAGCTTTATGATGCTGAGCGTATTGAGATATTTTTATTCTCTCAATCTTTGCTCATGAAGAAGACTTATATAATCATCATAGCGTTTTTATCCGTAGCTGCTGTTGCGTCGGTCACTGGTATTGTCATTCGTGGCTATCACAACCCTGCACTATACTCAGAGGCTCTGGATAAAACCAGGGATGCGGTAGAGGAAATAAAAGAGCCGATATACAAATACGGGCTGAACCTGAATGATTTTGTGGTGATAGACCAAAAAGTGGAGCGCAACGAACTTCTCGCAGATATACTGGTCAAGCATAATGTAGCCTTTCAAACCGTAAAAGTTCTCCTACAGGAATCTCAGGATATTTTCAATTTCCGCAAGATGAAGGCCGGCGCTAAATATACTGTGCTAGGTACTAATACCGACACGGGTTTCGTGGCCAAAAAGATAGTATACGAGGAGAATAAGCTAAACTATGTTGTATTTAATCTAGACGACTCTCTATATATCTATCGCGGTACCAATCAGGTGAAGCGCCGTAGGCAGGAGGTAGCAGGAGTGATCAATGGCTCTCTTTACGAGACGTTTGATGACCTGGGTGTGCCATCCAGTCTAGCTATGCGACTGGCAGATATATTCTCTTGTACCATTGATTTCTATAAGATACAAAAGGGAGATAAGTTCAAGATCATTTATGATCAGGACTTTGTAGATGATAAGCCAATAGGTGTAGGGGAGGTCAGTGCAGCATGTTTTACCAGCAGCGGCAAAGATTATTATGCCTTTTATTATGAAAAGGACAAAGCGCACGTGGGCGAGTACTACGATGAGCAGGGCAATAGTATGCGTAAGCAGTTTTTGAAAGCTCCGCTCAAGTTTTTTCAGATCACATCACGGTATAATCTGCATAGGTTTCATCCTGTGGCCATGGAGTGGCGTGCACACCTCGGTACTGACTACGCTGCGGCCTATGGCACGCCTATATTGGCTACTGCAGATGGTGTAGTAGAGGAGGCCCAGTTCGGCGTGTATAATGGCAATTATGTCAAAATACGCCATAATGGTCAATACAAGACGCAATATCTCCATATGAGCAAAATAGCTCAGGGTATGCATCGTGGCAGGCATGTGCATCAGGGAGAGGTGATAGGGTATGTGGGTAGCACCGGTCTCGCTACCGGTCCTCATGTATGCTATCGCTTCTGGAAGGACGGCCAACAAGTGGATCCGTTCAAGCAGAAGCTTCAGTTTAGTGAGCCGCTGGCTAAAAAGTATAAAGGAGACTTTATGGCACAATCTGCACCGTTCCGTACGGAGATAGACAAACTGGCCTATGGTACCAAACCTGTACTGCCGGAGGAGGAAAAGCTGCAGACCCTGAGAGCCGAGTATGACGCTTCTTCTTTTGCGAAGCGTATGTTTTAAAGCGTAATTTTATCTGGCTATCACTATCTTCTGCTGATACATCAGATTGCCATCGTCATCTGATAGACGCCCTATATATGCACCAGGACTCATAGGGGAAACGTCAAGATGGATTTGATTTTGATTCAGTTTTACTTTAAGCACGGTACGCCCCAGATCATCGATGAGATAAAAGTCCACGCCAGAACGATAATTACTGACTTGTACGTTCAGTATGTCTGAGACCGGATTGGGGTATATGGCACAGGATTCTGCTGTTTGTGTTGCTATACTGGTGTTTACCGAGGTTGTCGTATCTTCGCCCTCATAGAGCAGCCGGATATCGTCTATCCAGGTTATGTTTCCCGCTAGGGCTGGATTCCCGAATCTACCTCCATAAAAAATCATTTTTACGGTATCAGCCTGGCCTGCCCTGATATAATGGATACTATCTTTTACTTCAAACCACAAGTCGGACATGATATGCGTATCAGGCACGTCTACTGTAGAGAATGCCAGCGTGTCCTCCCTGTGAGAGAGGCTATCCCACTTTGTGAATAAGTACATATAGCTGAAAGTATCGGCCAGGTCATGGCTCATCATAAGCCAAAAATCCAATTGGACAGGATTGCTGTCTATGGGCAGTCCATACTGGGGCACTGGCTGCCCTATGCGAATAACACTATCTAATGGATCCTGATAGCCGCCGTATACCAGCATACCGGGCTGGAGTACTACGCTATTGAAGAAGGTAGTGTCGCTAAACAGCATAGCGCTATACCTGCCAGAATGCACATTGTATGAATTTTCTTCTAGAAAGACGAACTTATTGAAATTGATCCCGCAGCTTTGTTCCGGCGTGCCCCAGTCAAAAGGAGTGTCTACATTTCTCCCGCAGCAACGAAACTGTCCCTTTCGCCAACCTTCGAGATCGCCATTGGCCAATCCATGCTGTCCGGCATAGGAATCTATATTGAAGCAAAGAAAAAACATGATGCCCAGTAAAGTTGCTCTCATGATCCGAAGATAATCATTAAAGGACATATGTATGATGGCGTTACATCCTGATTTGCATGGTCTTTTCAATGGTCTACCGTTATTAACATCTTTATGTATTTATTGATCTTTGAATGCCCTTATTTTGACTTTATGAATAAGCTTCTGGCGGTATTTCTCCACCTGTGCATATGTGCAGCCTATGGGCAAACTGCTGAGGTAGCAAAGTTTGCTGAGGTGCA
The DNA here is from genome assembly GCA_964537475.1 of uncultured Chitinophagaceae bacterium. Taxonomy (GTDB): domain Bacteria; phylum Bacteroidota; class Bacteroidia; order Chitinophagales; family LD1; genus UBA1941. The sequence goes on from CAZIBY010000010.1 coordinate 143,609, forward strand.
GAAGGTGCTATCTTCTGCTAATGATACGACCTATATAGTAAATTTCTGGGCTACATGGTGCGTACCCTGCGTCAAAGAGTTCCCTGCTTTTCAAGAGCTCGCACACAAGCACCGGAATGAAAAAGTCAAACTGGTGATGATCAGCCTTGATTTTGCCAGCGAAAGGGAAAAGACCCTTGTGCCTTTTTTGGCTAAGCATCCGATAGAGGCAAAAGTGCTGCTCCTGGACGAGCCTGACTATAATTCCTGGATCGATAAAGTAGATAAAGCCTGGGGCGGAGAGATCCCGGTCACACTGATGATCAATGTGGCGAAGGGTATTCATGGCTTTTTTGATCACGACTTTACTCCACAGTCATTAGAGGAAACTTTTACTAAAACTATAAATAAACAGCAATGAAAAAGATCACAAGAGTTCAGTCATTTGGTGTAGTAGCGCTGACGCTCATCGCAGCTCTGCTTATGTCCTTTGCACCGGGCAAAAGTTATAAGATCGGAGATAATGTGGCCGATTTTAAATTAAAGAATACTGAGAATGGAAAGTATGTGTCTATGGCGTCCTACCCGAATGCCAAAGGCTATATCATAGTTTTTACATGCAATCACTGCCCCTTTGCCAAAAAGTACGAGCAGCGGATCATGAACCTGGATAAAAAATACGCTGCATTGGGCTACCCCGTCATAGCTATCAGCCCTAATGATCCTGCAGTGACTCCTGAAGACTCCTACGACGAGCTAGGCAAGCGAGCAAAGGAGAAAGGATATTCTTTCCCTTATGCCTTTGATGAAACTCAGCAGGTAGCACAGGCTTTTGGCGCTACCAAGACCCCTCACGTATTTCTGGTAAATAAGGAAGGTGGTAAACTGGTACTGAAGTATGCCGGTGCCATAGATGATAATACTGAAGACGCGGCAAAGGTGACAAAAAACTACCTGGCTGATGCTATAGCCGAAGTAATGGCGGGCAAGGCTGTCACTGTGAGTGAGACCAAGTCCGTGGGCTGCTCTATCAAGTGGAAGCAAAGCTAAAGGGTACTTTAGAATGAAATGCAGAGCCTCCTACGGGAGGCTCTTTTATTTTACGGAGTGGTAGCTTCAGCCGGAGCATCAGCAGTGCGTAGTCGTGCGGCTTTGTAAAACCAACGCTTGTAATAGGGCTCATCGAGGCTGGAGACCATCACTCCGCCATGCACTGCCGCATGAGCAAATTTGCCATTCTGAAGGTAGATACCCACGTGGTATAGATAATGGCCATTGATATTGAAAAACACAAAATCCCCCTCCTTGAGTTCGCTCGGTAGTACTACATCACATTTCTTGAATATATCACCGGCAGATCCCCCTAGGTCCGTCCCGTACAATCTATTGAATACGGAAGAGGCAAAACCGGAGCAATCAGTGCCATTCTTTGATTTGCCGCCCCAGTGATACGGTGTGCCCAGCCAGGCATACGTCTCAAAATAAAGATTTGGGTCTTCCGCCTCAATGATATTGATGTCTTTAGCTTGATAATAGTTGTGCAGATCTGTGAAACTAAGATAGGAGTAGTCCAGCGTATCCGTACTCTGTGCTGACAGTCGCTGTGAGGTACCGGCAAGCAGCCCTAATAAGATCAATATCAAAGAGGAAGCAGATAGCATCCGTCTTAAAGTGCGATATGGCCACTTACATCGCATTTTTTCCGAGTTTGCTATGACGGCGGCCATAGAGGAAGTAGCATACTAATCCTATGATGAGCCAGATAAAGAAGCGCTCCCAGTTAGTGGCTCCTGACTCTGATAGCAAATACGCGCAGGCAAGAAGACCTAGTAGGGGGATCAGGGAAAGGTTCTTGCGAAATGCCTGCACGGCCAGCACTATCAGCAGGATCAGGAAAAGGTAGTGCGGAACCACAGTCCTTATATTGTCAAACACCCAGCCATCCTGCAGCCCCAGATATTCCACGAATACAGGTCTGTATGCTGCGATCCAGAAGGTAAGTACACCTATCAGCATCAGAGGATATATGAAGCGCGAATTGATGTAAGGAGTACGAAATTTGGACTGTGGTCTATCCGGCATACTGTCCAGCATCATGACCCCTCCGGATACCAGTGCGAATGCGAACAAGGTGCCGATACTGGTCAGATCGACCATCACATCCATATTGACAAAGAGCGCCGGTATGCCTACTACAAATCCGGTAAGTATGGTAGAAAAAGATGGTGTACCAAAACGGGGATGTATACGACTGAAAACCGGAGGTAGAAGCCCGTCACGGCTCATGCTCATCCAGATACGAGGTTGCCCCACCTGAAAGACGAGGAGCACACTGGCTGTGGCTATCACTGCGCTCACTGCCACTATACCTGCCATCCACGGCAGGTGCACCTGGCGGAAGACAAAGGCCAGAGGTTCTCCTACCTTGAGCTGCTGATAGCTAACCATACCTGTCAGTACTAACGCTATCGCGACATAAATAATTGTACAGATCACTAGTGAGTAGATCATGCCTCGTGGCAGGTCCCGCTGTGGGTCACGGCATTCTTCCGCAGTGGTAGAGATCGCATCAAAGCCGATATAGGCAAAGAATACAGACGATATGCCTTTCAGTACACCTCCGACGCCGTTTGGCAGAAAGGGTATCCAGTTCTTCGGGGTCACGTAGAATGCTCCCGCAAAGATCACCAACGCTATCACGGCGAGCTTGATACCTACCATTACATTGGCAGAGTTGCGGCTTTCCCTGATACCGATGTATGTGACCCAGGTGATCACGATCACGATAAATACGGCCGGAAGGTCAAATATGATAGGTATGCCGAGAAGGATAGGAGCTGTGCTCAGCGCGGCCAGTGCGTCAGGCGTAGCCGCTTGGGTAGCAGTCATGTATCCCATAGTGAGCCATGCCGGCACGTGTATGCCTATGCCGTCCAGAAAAGCGGTAAAATAATCGCTCCAGGATATAGCTACCACTATGTTGCCTATGGCATACTCCATGAGCAGGTCCCATCCTATGATCCATGCCACGATCTCTCCAAAAGCAACATAAGAATAAGTATAGGCGCTCCCACTGACAGGCACAATACTGGCAAACTCTGCATAGCAAAGAGCAGAAAAGCCACAAGCTACAGCCACGAAGAGAAATAGCAAAATGATGCCGGGGCCGCCATCATAGCTGGCCTTGCCGATGGTAGAGAATATACCAGCCCCGACGACGGCTGCTATACCCAGTGCCGTCAGGTCGCGCACACCCAGCGAACGCTGCAATGCATTATGTGCCTCACCGTCGCCATACCCGTCCTGAGCATCCTTGATGACTTTGGCTACGGTTTTCTTTCTAAAGATATCGTTGATCATACTTTACAAGCTAAAGATATAATAATTGGATAAAGCAGATGGCGAAGGTGGCTGCTACCAATTTGGCATTGCATTTGCTAAAATGTGTCCAATCAATAGATTGTTTTTACTTTTTTCTATAAACTATATCTTGTGCCCTAATCACACCGATATGAGAAAAACCCTGATAACCCTGACGGCAGTGCTGATACTCTCCTCTTGCAAAAGCCTGCAACCCTTTCAGCTCAACTTTGGAAGTCAAGGTGGTTTTACTAACGTAGTCACCACCTATACGCTCCAGGAAGATGGCAAATTGTATAAAACATCCTCATCCTTTCTCGGAAAGAAGGACCTCGCGACAGTGAATAAGAAGGACCTCAAAGAGATAGAAGCATTGATCACCAAGGCTAATTTTGCGGGTGCTTCAGTCAATCAACCCGGTAATATGTCGTCCTTTCTGACATTGACACGTGACGGCAAGGCTTATACCAATACATGGGCTTCAGGTAGCTCATCAGGCAATACAGCTCTCGATGAGCTGCTGGCTAAGTTGAATTCGTTAGTTCCTAAACAACAATAAACTCTGTATCATGATCAAAACACTACTCTCGGTCCTGTCTCTCACTACTGCACTGAGTGTACATGCCGCCGGCCCGGCATCAGGACAATCTACGCCACATAACTTCAAAGCCGTAACGAAAAATCAGGGCTCTCCCAATATGAAGGGGCTGGGCTCTCTCGGACATATCCAGCAGGCGCTTAGTTCCGTCAAGTTTAACGGGATAGCTTATAAAAAAAGCAGTTATGATCCCTGGGCTATCAAAGAGGTGAAATACGCCAAGGATCAGAAGAATCCTATATTCGTCACGAGTGACCGGATCATCTCGATCGCTCCGGGTGCCAGCCGCACAGAGATCGGTGCAGCAGCGATTCAGTTTCTGGATCAGTGTAAAGCGCTTCTATCACTTAATGATCCTGCACATGAGCTTAGTGTCAAAGATATAGATCAGGATGCGATAGGTTTCACACACGTTAAGTTTTCGCAGAGCTATAAAGGGTACCCTGTCATGGGTAAGGAATTGATCGTTCACTTTTCTCCTCATGGCACTACCATCAATGGCCGCTGGGCAGCCACGCCTGCTACAGGGGTACCTGCGGGTCTGGTAGGTGAGCAGGTAGCTGTCTCGCAGGCCGTCTATATGCTCACTGATGGCCGGGGCCTCAAAGAGATGAACCAATATTCGAGGGATCTGCTCAAATACAATGGCCCGGTGTCGGAGCTCGTGCTTTATCCGAAGGATAAGTATAATGATAAGGACCGCTGGGCGTACAAAGTGACGCTCAGGACTGATTTTATCAATATGTATGAAGTAATGGTAGATGCTGAAACCGGAGCCGTACTACATAGCAATAACATAAGCTGCACGACAGGGGCGGCGGTGACGCATCTCAATGATCTGAATGGTGTCAACCAGACGGTAAATGTGTACCAACATAGTAATGGCACCTATTATATGATCGACATTACGCGCGGCATGTATAATGCCGGACAGTCACAGATGCCTGACAATCCGGTAGGAGCTATATGGACACTCGATGCCCAGGGAGCAGCCTCCTCCAATATACAGGTGGCCCATATCAGCACGAGCAATATCAACTCCTGGCCCAACTCGCAAAATGCAGCCTCTGCGTATGCCAATGGGGCCGCAGCATATAGCTACTATCAGACCACTCATGGTCGCAATTCTATAGATGGCAGTGGCGGCACCATCATCTCTGTGATCAATGTAAATGATGATCAGGGGCAGCCTATGGATAATGCATTCTGGAATGGCCAGCTCATGGCCTACGGTAATGGAGATCAGGCTTTCAAGCCACTGGCCGGAGGGCTGGACGTGGCCGGACATGAGATGACACATGGCGTAATACAGAGTACAGCAAATCTAGCCTATCAGGATCAGTCCGGTGCGCTCAATGAGAGTATGGCAGATGTATTCGGTGCGATGATAGACCGCAATAACTGGACAATAGGGGAGCAGGTTTGCCTGCCGGGATTTTTCCCGTCAAACGCGCTACGCGATTTGTCTAATCCTCACAATGGCGCATCTCAAGGAGGAAATGGCTGGCAGCCTGCTACAATGAGCGAGTATGTCAATACGACCAGTGATCACGGTGGCGTGCATACCAATAGTGGTATCACCAATCATGCTTTCTATTATTTCGCTACGGCTGTGTCAAAGCAAAAAGCCGAACTGGTGTACTATCATGCACTCAAAAACTACCTCACTCAAAACTCACAGTTTCTGGATGCGCGACTCGCAGTAGTGCAGGCAGCACAGGATCTCTATGGTGCCACGGAAGTACAGGCTGCTAAAACAGCTTTTGATAATGTGGAGATATATGACGGTACCAATACCAATCCTACTAACACAAACCCTGTGACGGGTACCGACTGGATCATGGTACAGAATAGCAACACCTCGGCCGGCTCTAATGCGCTGTATATAGTGAAGCCTCAAAATCCTCAGGCCTCAGATTTCCATGCTCTCAATACTACTTTTGCACTGAATAATGTATCGATCACAGATGATGGCTCCTATGCCTTCTTTATCGGTACGGATCATAACCTCTACAATATAACCGCAGATTATAATAATCCAGTGCAAACCCAGATGACCAATACAGGTGACTGGGATAATGTGGCCGTAAGCCGTGATGGCAACAGGCTGGCGCTGGTATCTCAATATCAGGATACTGCCATCTATATCTATGATGGAGTGAGCCAGCAGTTTGTGAAATACCACCTGTATAATCCCACCTACTCGCAAGGAGTGGTCACTAATGGTCCCCTATATGCAGATGCACTGGACTGGGACCCTACAGGCGAGTATGTGATATATGATGAGTACAATGAGTTTAATAATACCTCCAGCTCTACCAATATCAGCTACTGGGATGTCGGCGTACTGGATGCATGGGATATAGCAGGTAATACCTTTGCAAATGGCCAGATCAGTAAACTGGTCAATGACCTGCCGGATGGTATTAGCATTGGTAATCCTGTTTTCTCAAAAAATCATGCTGATATAGTAGCTTTTGATGTGAGCGATGGAAATACTTTTGACATTCAGGCGGCTAACCTGACATCTGGTGATATCGGTACCGTAGTGACTGGGAACTCGGTTCCCAATATACCATCCTACAGCACCAACGACGATGCCATAACCTTCACCTCTGTGGATAATTCGTCCGTGCCATTGATAGGGATCGAGCCATTGGCCTCTGACTTCATAAATGGTGGTGGATCTATAGTCTGGTTGGCCAACTATTCACAGTATTCTGTGTGGTTTACGCAGGGTACCCGGGCCAACGCGCAGTGCGCCGGCCTATCTGCCAATATCACTGCCCAGGGACCTACAGACTATCCGCTGACCAGTGTAGTGCTCGATGCCGGCTCCGGCTATAATAGCTACGCCTGGAATACGGGAGCTACCTCACAGACCATCACGGTCACTACAGCAGGTACGTATGTAGTAACGGTGACTACTGGTACAGGATGTACCCTCACTACTGCACCGCTCACGATAGGCTATCCTACAGGTGTGATTACGCCGGGCAAAAATTCAATCAAAGTATACCCTGTGCCGAGCAATGATAAGGTGGTAGTAGATATGGGTGCAGGCAGCTATTCTGCTATAGATATCTCAGATATGACAGGCAGGATGGTCATGACTCAACCCGTGTCTGCAGAGCGCCAGGTAGTCCAAATATCATCTCTGGAAAATGGCATTTATCTGCTCAGCCTAAGGGATGCCGACAATACCGTAAGATATACTACACGGATCATAAAGCAATAAGATCTGCCGTCTGTGATAAAGATCATGCAGCGCCACCTCAAAAAGGTGGCGTTTGCCTTTTATCTATAGGCGGTTTAATCTCGTCCGCAGCAGGTGGTCGGCCAGCACGAGGGCTGCCATCGCCTCTACTATGGGTACTGCCCGTGGCACTACGCACGGGTCATGGCGCCCCTTGGCATGTAGCGTCACTTCATCGCCACTGTCAGTGACTGTCTGCTGATCACGCATGATGGTGGCCACCGGCTTGAAGGCTACATTGAAGTAGATGTCCATGCCATTTGAGATGCCACCCTGTATGCCGCCGGAGTGATTGGTCTTTGTAGTCACTTCACCGGTAGTCCCCGCTGTGAAAATATCGTTGTGCTCAGATCCCTTTATACGGGTACCTGCAAATCCGCTCCCGTATTCAAAACCCTTGACCGCATTGATGCTCAGCATTGCTTTGCCCAGATCAGCATGCAGCTTGTCAAAGACAGGATCGCCCAGACCTGCAGGGCAGTGGCGGATCACACAGCTCACTACACCTCCCAGTGTATCACCGGTAGCACGTACCTCCTGTATCAGATCCGTCATTTTTTGTGCAGTCTCGGGGTCCGGACAGCGTACAGTGTTGGTTTCGGTGAGTGAAAGATCGAGCTCATAGTATTCCTTGGCGATGGATATGGTCCCTACTGCTGATACATAAGCCTGCAGCTGTACACCGCTATGACGTAGCAGCAGCTTTGCTATAGCGCCTGCAGCTACTCTTGCTGCGGTCTCCCGGGCTGATGATCTGCCACCACCCCGGTGGTCTCTGGCGCCATATTTCTGGTCCCAGGTATAGTCAGCGTGCGACGGGCGGTAGGCTTTTTTGATCTGGTCATAGTCAGCAGGATTGGCATCTTCATTTGGTATCTGCAGCATGATCGGTGTACCCAGGGTTTTACCCTCAAAAACGCCGGATAGGATGCGTACAGTATCTGATTCTTTGCGCTGGGTAGTAATGGCCGACTGGCCCGGACGTCTGCGGTCCATCTCAGACTGTATGAATGCTAGATCTATCTCCAATCCTGCCGGGCATCCATCTATGACTGCGCCTATAGCCTCGCCATGAGACTCTCCAAATGTAGTGATGCGAAATACCTGCCCGAAACTGTTACCTGCCATAGCTCAAAAGTAGAGAATAGAAAGCACACTTTGAGTAGCCTACCTACGGGGTTAAATCGTAAATTGGCAGCAGATTGTACATATTATGTCGACCCTTATCACAAACATCAAAGGCCTCGTGCAGGCACGCCCTGAGGCAGTACCTACGGTCAAAGGTGCCGCTATGAAAGAGCTGCCTGTACTGAGTCAGGCGCACCTGCTGATAGAAAACGGCCTTATCCATTCCTTTGGTCCGATGTCGGAGTGTCCTGAGCGGGCAGATATAGTCATAGATGCTACGGGCAAATATGTACTGCCGTGCTGGTGCGATCCTCATACGCATATCGTATATGCCGGCAGCAGGGAGGGGGAGTTTGTAGACAAGATCAATGGCCTCAGCTATGAGGAGATAGCGCAGAGGGGAGGAGGGATAGTCAACTCTGCCAAGAGGCTGCAAGCTGCCGCCGAAAGTGAGCTAATAGAAGCAGCGCTGGGCCGCCTGGCTGAGATGGAATCCTTTGGTACGGGTGCCGTGGAGATCAAAAGCGGTTATGGTCTTTCTTATGAAGGAGAGATCAAAATGCTACGGGCGATAAAAAAACTGAAGGATCGGTCACGGCTCAGGCTCAAAGCTACTTTTCTCGGGGCGCATGCCTATCCACCGGAGTATAAACAGGATCATGAAGGCTATATCCGCCTGATGATCGATAAGATGCTGCCAGCTATAGCTGATGAAGGATTGGCTGATTACATAGATGTATTTTGCGATCGTGGATTCTTCTCGGCTGATGAGACTGCACGCATACTGGAGGCAGGCGCACGCTACGGCCTGCGGCCCAAGATACATGCCAATGAACTGGACTACTCAGGAGGCATAGAGACCGGGGTCAAGTACCGCGCCCTCTCCGTAGACCATCTGGAGTATACAGGCGAGGATCAGATCAAGGCCTTGCTTGAGTCTGATACTATGCCCACACTATTGCCATCCACGGCTTTCTTCCTCGGGCTACATGAGCCGCCTGCACGGCAGATGATAGATAGCGGGCTGCCTGTAGCATTGGCTACGGATTACAATCCCGGCTCGTCACCATCCGGCAATATGCAGTTCATACTCTCACTCGCGAGCATCAAGCTCAAGATGATGCCGGAGGAAGCTATCAATGCCGCGACCATCAATGCGGCTTATGCTATGGGTGTAGAGCAGGAGATGGGAGCCATCACTCCCGGCAAGAGGGCCAGCATCATGATCACGAAACCGATGCCTTCACTCACATTTATGCCTTACTCCTTTGCCAATAATATGGTCGAGCAGGTGATCATATCCTGATATTATTGACCGGCCCGACTGATCTTATTCTGATACGTGATGCCGCTCTGCATATCGGTCAGGCGCAGCATGTAGATGCCTACGGGTAAGGCCTGCAGGTCTGCCGTGTGATCCGGGCGCAAAGGTTGATCAACACAGAGCTGCCCACCTGAGGAGTATACTGCCAGGTGATACGTACCGCTTTCATCGGGCAGGTCAAATTTCACAAGTCCTGTAGTGGGGTTTGGGTAGGCCTTTATCGTATTTAGCCGGGCTTCTTCCAGACCGGTTGCTATCTGGCTGGAGCGCCGCATCAGCAGGCGGATCATAGGTGATCCCTGCGTCTGTACTCCGGTAGGCAGCCACACACCGTTAGAGTAAACGAACATGTGCTTGAATCCCTTGGTGCTGTTGCGGTCGTAGCCTATCTGCAGGCTGCGCGTATCCGTCTGAGACCAGCCAAAGTAGAAGTGCGTACCCACAGGCAGCGGATCTATACGGTAGGTCGCAAATCCACTCACAGAATCTACGTATAATGGTATCTGATTATCGGAGGTATAGCGGGGCGTATCATCAGCTTGTACGTTGTGCAGGGAGATGCTATCCCAGAGATTGAAAACAAAAACGAGGTCATGCACATCTGACTCTGTATTGGTAAACAATACCTGATATCCTACTATCGTATCCGGATGATGTAGATTAAACTCGTAACCAAATTTTTTGAGGTAGAGGTTTCGGAGACCATATGCCATCTCCGCAGTACCATCGTCATAGGCCAGCACATTATTTAGTGTTTGAGTAGAGCTGATCGTATCATTGAGACGGAGGGCATTCGGCACATTGATGGTCGCCATAGATCGGATCACGGTACTATCCGGACCCGACGCTACGCTATAACTGGAAGAAGGGAACAGCTCAATTGTGTTTTCCAGTGTCGCGTTAAATGAGCTGGTAGTAGCATAGACAGATTGAGCGGTAGGATATGACTCTGTGGCCACTATAGAGTAGGCTGTGGCCGGAGGGTTATTGATAGCCTGATCGGGGTCCAGATTCGTCACATACAGTGTCAGTGAATCTGCAAGGTCGCTACTATCAGTATACTGCCAGGCAGGCATCTCACTGTAGTTTTTCAGGATGGACGGAAACTGGTATTGGAATGCAATGTCAGTGATGGATGTATCGGTCACCGATCGGTTTTTATCCAGCCTGACGTAGTCTATGTGCCAGTGGTCGTTCATGCCGGTGGTGGAGGCATTGTTGAGGAAACGGAACTGAAAGCCTTTGTACATATAGTCCTGGGTAGGGACTATCGTACTCGGTATGCGGATCATGACCTGCCTGAAAGTATCCGGATAGGCAGGCACTACCTGATAGCCCGGTATGCCCCATACCTGGTCCCAGACACTGGTATAGTTATTATAAAACTGGAGCTTCAGAGAGTCATAAAGGTTAGGCCAGTCACCGAAGCCACGAGGCTCATAGAAAAAACTGAGGTACACCGAATCTGCATCCTGCAAGGTGCTCAGATCTATCGGCTTTGAGGTCAGGGTATCTGCAGAGCCATAGACCGATACGGTATGCAGGTTATACGGACGACCCATTTCATTCAGCCCGTCGAGGGTTGCTACACCTATAGAGGGCGGCAGGTAGGGATAGTTGTAGTTATGCGTAGCATAGTTATCCAGCCATTTGGTATATGATGGCATCCTGCCACGCAGGAGCATGGCTGCATAGGTGATCAGGGTATCTCTGGCTATGCTATCGAGTACAGGATGGTAGGCATTGCCCGCAGAGTCAAAGGTATAATGATACCACAGAGGATATAACGTTATAGAATCTGCAAGGTGGTTAAAGCAGTCGGTACCGAGCTGAGGATAATAGTGAAATACAATAGGATCAGTAGGAGTAGAGTCCACCCGTTGTAGGGTCACATCATAGGAATACGTATAAGACTGGATAGTACTCAGGCGGATCGTGTCCACGTTTACACCCATGATGCTATCGCAGGGGCCGTAGGCGCGAAAGATGGTATCATAGATATACTGGTCAAAGTGGAATGGCTTGAGCGTGTTGTAAGAGAAATCATCTATAAAAGGGATCGGCAGGGTATCTGTCTCGATCAGCAAAGTACCATGCTGTACTATCAGGCCACTTTTGTGCTGGTCATGTGCCCAGGGCCTGGCCGGATAGGTGTGATAAAGTCTTGGATCAGATGGCAATGGACGCAGCTCCTCTACCTGGGCTGTAGCCAGCAGTACGGACACTGTACATAGGAAAGTAAAGACAAACTTCATTTTAGGGTAGTATTAGACAGCATAACGAACGGCCAAGATAATTATTATTGGCGGTAGTCATCCGAAGCGATCTCAATGGGCGACCACTTGCCCAAGATAGATTTTAACAGTTTTATGTTATTAAGTACAGGTGTGCTTTGCCCCATACCGGTATGATTGTCGTACATTTGTTAAAAGCATAGCAGCCAGTGGGCATCTTTAGTAATCTGTTTAAGAAAAAAGAACCTCTATCCAATCTAACCGACCTGTCAGGACTGGGTGTAGACCTGCACTCACATCTTATACCCGGCATAGATGATGGTGCCAAGACGATGGAGGAGTCGCTCATCCTGATCAAAGGATTGGCCGATCTCGGCTACCGCAAGATCATCACCTCACCGCATATCATGAGCGGTGGCTACAATAATACACCTGAGATCATACTAGGTGGACGCGATAGGGTGCGTCAGGCCCTGAAAGAAGCAGCCATAAATGTAGAATTTGATGCCTGGGCCGAATACTACCTGGATGAGACCATCATGCCTAAAATAGAGAAGCGAACCCTGCTGACCATGGGGGACAACTATGTGCTGGTAGAGTTATCCTACCTTATGAAATCATTTAGTACCACATCATACTTTTACAATCTGATCTCCAATGGCTATAAGGTGGTGCTGGCTCACCCTGAGCGGTATCCCTACTACTACAGCGACGATCTGGATGAGTATAAAATGCTCAAAGACCAGGGTGTCTACTTTCAGCTCAATATCTCCTCGCTGACCGGTACCTATGGTGAGGGTGCGCGGTCTACAGCCCAGCACCTTATAGACAGCAACATGATAGACTTTGTGGCTACCGACCTCCATAATATGCGCCACCTGAACTATATCCGTGAGTCGGTCAGGCTGCCCTATCTGGAGAAGATCATAGGCTACGAGAAGCTGATGAACAAGATTTTCCTCTGATCACTCCGGGCATAAAAAAAGCCGGACGGATCCGGCTTTTCATTAGCTCCTGTACATATTATTTTTCAGTACGCACCTTTCCTGTCGGGTTCTGAAATGTTCGTTTGCTCATATTGATCCTGACGCCTATAGTGAAGCCAAAGTTGGCAATGTTAGCTACCTGGCGCAGCTCGTCATGGCCTTTAGACTCATCTACATACCCGGCTGCGCCGTTATGCGCACCTGTTACGTCACGCGCCTTACCAAAATCAGTAGTATTGCTGGAGTAGGTCAGATTATCTACAAAGGTGGTCACTTTGCTATATGTAGTATAGCTGCCCAAAGTATTAGTGGCCGGCTGGCTGCCCAGGGCCAGTGTGTATGCCTCCAATGTAGACTGCTTGGCGCGTGCCATCAGATACTGGGCATTGACCTCGCCATAGACGCTTATCAGCGGTATAGGAGTATATTCCACGCCGACTCCACCCTGGAAACCAAGTGATACCGTAGATTCCGTTTTTACCTCGATATGAGCTTTCACTCCGTTAGGGTCCAGTAAAGAGTGGGGGGCATCAATATCCAGTGTATGGTAGAGCGCGCCAAACACCGGTAGTGCTATGCCTACGCGGGCAAAGGGAGCAACCTTGGAGCCTGGTTTAGCTGCGCGGAAGTAGAGTGATGGATTGATGCTGAGACCATTGGAGTGAGTCTTGGTCACGATCGTAGCACCATTGCCCAGTACACCGCCTACATCGCCTACCTGCGTAGCTGATATGGTAGATCCCCAGAGGTATGCACCATCCAGTTCTACGCCAAAGTATGGGTTGATCATATAGCCTACGGAAAAGTCAAAGTGCGCGCCCTGCCCATAAGTGCCGTATATATTTTTCTTATACCTGTTTGGGGCGGTATCCAGTTTGGTAGTATTGTAGGCTACCAGAGGTATAATAGATGCATCTGCAGGGTCCGGACTGGCACCCGGCTGAAAGGTCAATACAGTAGTACTATTCTGCAGCCCCGGCCAGGCGTAGCCACCTCCCAGTTTGACTGTCCAATACTGGCCATATGAGTGGATAGCTACCGCCAGTACAAGGATCAAAAGCAAGTTGAGTTTTTTCATAATTGAGTGATTTTGGTTTGCAAATTCCGATAGTTAATATAGATAAATATGCATCTTAACTTTGAATAAATATAGGAGAAAATCCGAAGTAATCTACACAGCACTATGTGTATTACTTTCGTGAGAATGTGCCGGGGATTTGAGAGTTTAGACACGGATGATTCGCAGGTATACCCGTTTGCTTTTTCTATCACTGACCGCAGGCTGCCTGCTGGTGCTGCAGTCCTGCCGGGAGGATCACCTGCCTTTTGACAGGCAGGTCTTTCACTACAATCAGGCTGCCGGCATCGCCTCTCTCGACCCTGCCTTTGCGCGTGACCAGTCCGGCATCTGGGCCTGCGACGCACTCTACAACGGGCTGGTGCAGCTGGACGATAGCCTGCGCGTGCAGCCATGTATAGCCTACCGCTGGGACATAGCAGATAGCGGCCGCACCTATATCTTTCACCTGCGGCGGGATGTTGCTTTTCACCCTGATGCCTGCCTGCAGGGGCGGGAGCGATATGTCACCGCTCAGGATGTACTCTATTCGCTCACCCGTGTAGCTGATCCGCGCACTGCCTCTCCGGGTGCCTGGGTCTTTCACGATAGGGTGGACACGCTGCGACCATTTGAGGCTCCTGATGACTCCACCTTTGTGCTGCACCTGCTGCGTCCCTTCCGGCCCATGCTGGGCATCCTCACCATGCAGTATTGCTCTGTAATACCCCATGAGGCCGCCGAGATGTATGGACCTGACTTCCGGTCGCATCCTGTGGGTACGGGTCCCTTTTACCTGCGGGTATGGCGTGAAGGCTCCGCTATGATCCTGGCCAGAAATGAAAAGTACTTTGAAACGGAAAACGGCGAGCGGCTGCCACATATCAAGGGCGTGCGCATTTCTTTCATTGGAAATAAAAAGACAGAATTTGTCGCCTTCAAGCAAGGCAAGCTGGACCTGATCTCGGGCATAGATGCCAGTTTTCAGGATGAAGTGCTGGATGAGAATGGAGCGCTGAAAAAGGGACTCAGTGAGCGCTTTGACCTGAGCAAAGTTCCTTATCTCAATACGGAATACCTCGGCTTTCTGATGACGGGAGACAGCACACAGCCGCTCCATGATGTGCGGCTACGAAAGGCTATCAATTATGGCTTTGACCGTGCAGAGCTGATACGCTACCTGCGCAATGGCATAGGGCGTCCTGCGGAGCAGGGCTTCACGCCCCCCGGCCTGCCTAGCTTTGATGCCGGGATCAGAGGCTACCACTACGACCCGCAGCGGTCACAGGAGCTGCTAAAAGAAGTGGGCTATAGTGGCAAGGCACTGGCGCTGACACTCTATACCAACGACACCTACAAAGAGATGGCCCTGATGCTCTCCAAGCAACTGGAGAAGGTCAATATACACCTCAAAGTAGAGGTGACCGAGCCGGCCATACTCCGCCAGCGCATGAGCGAGGGGCAGGTGGCATTCTTCCGCGGGTCATGGATAGCAGACTACCCGGATGCAGAGAGCTACTTCACGGTATTCTATAGTGGCAATACGGCTCCGCCAAACTATACCAGATTTCACAATGCCGAATATGACCGTATATACGAGCGCTCTCTGACAGAGAATAATGACAGCCTGCGCTATGCGCTGTATCATCAGCTGGAGCAGATCATCATAAAAGAGGCACCGGTGGTGCCCCTGTATTATGACGAAGTGTTACGATTTACGCAGAAGCGGGTCAAGAACCTCCGCCCCAATGGCCTGAATCTGCTCGACCTGAAACGTGTCAGGCTAGAGTGAGCTAGGCCCTGCGTGGTTCATCTTTTTTTCTCCCCATCACGAGCAGGAGGATGAGCAGCAGGGAGAGGAGGCCCAGGCCCACGGCAGCATAGCGCCAGGCAGGTGATATACAGTCACCATTTACCGTAGATATATACGTGGCTGTAGAGTTGCTGGCTGCTCCGTTATCTTCTACGGTAGTAGTAGCAGTCCCGCCGGTAGTGTCGGTATTGTCCGCGTTTTCCTTGCGCTCACGCTCTATGCGTTCATCCCTGGCCTCACTGGCTGCGGTAGGGGTGCGTTTGATCACCACTGTATCGGCATGGTCCTTTTTGGCGAGGGCCTTGTCCGCATCGTACTTTGATACGGTGGAGGTATCATTCTTCTTGTTTGTGCCGTGCATATAGCCTATACCTGTATTGATCTGGGCAGAGATAGACAGGGTGACGAACACCATGATCACAGGCAGCGCTTTTGAGATGGTTGCTTTCATGACTTTGATTTAGCAAAGGCTAAAACGAAGGTTGTGCCAAAGCCTTAATTTCCCCAAAATGTGCAAGGGATATTATATATGAATGAAACCATTGGGTAGGCCTAGTGCGATTCCGCCACTGCAAAATGCAATCTCGATTTCACCTTGATAAGAAAGGCGCTCACTGCAAAAAGAACAACACCAAGTACCAGCAAAGCATAAACAAAACGGCTCGCTGCGCCAGCCAGGATGCATGCCGCCATACTCACGGTGAGCAAGAGCGATAGCAGCCGGGCCAGCATCATGAAGAGGAACTTCTGGTGGTGAATGTACCCTGCCAGGCTATAGCGGCTCTCATGGGGCAGTATCCGCGAACCATCGCCCAAATAGGTATGATGGACCTCATGCGGGTGAAAGATCCACGGTGTAAAAAGATTGCCGCGAAAGCCCCAGGCACGGCGGAATATGCGATCCATACTGCTGCGGCTATAGAGCACCAGGCTGCTAAACTCCTTGTCAGGCAGCCTGTAGAAAACGAACGTCTTGACCAGCCAGAGGAAGGTGCTACGGCCCCGTGGATGATCGCTTTTTCCTTTGGCAAGGCCATAAAGGATCGATGCTCCTGTACGCTCAAACTCCGCTGCAAAAGCCCGGAGGTCTGCCTCAGACAGCAGCACGTCATCATCACAGTGCAGGATGATATCCGTAGCGGCCCGCTGCACGCCTGCGCTGTAGGCTATCAGCTGGCCATAGCGTGTATCCAGCCGTAGCAGCAGGATGGAGGAGGCCAGGGCATCTTTCTCCCGGCAGAGGGCCTGCCAGGTAGCATCAGTACTGCTATCATCTACTATGATCACAGACTCCAGCAGCCCGCGCCTCAGCATGGCATCATAGTGCGCTATGGTCTGCGCTATGAAGCTGCTGCTATCCAGCGTGGGTATGACGAGGGTGATGGGTACCATGCCCTGCGAATATAAACGAAGCATTCATTCTGTTATATTTGATATACTAAAACCCGCTACTCATGAAAATAGTCCTCCTCGGCGCGCTCGCGCTACTGGTGCATACCTGCACCGCACAGGCCAAGGCCACACCAGCTGCAAAGCCAACCAGCACGTACACTCAGCCGGTCAAAGCTGCCCCGGCTCCCGCCAGAAAAGACAGCGCTACCGTAGCCAAACTCCCCGTGAAGCCTAAGGCCGTAGAGTATGCCGACATAGACCTCGATACGGTCAATCCTCCGCTGCCCTTTCTCATCAAGGTGCCGGTGGGCTCGGCTGTCACCTTTGATCAGGGGGTGGTGATCACGGCTCCGGATACGAGCTTTGCCATCATCGTAGATATGAGCTACACGGAGATGCCCGCTACCATAGCCCAGCGCAGGAAGGATGCACAAGACAACCCGGTGTCTGTCTTCTCTAAGTTCATCATAGATAAACCGGAGGCGCTGCTCTATGAGGCCAATAACATGGGCAAGAAAGAATACCACTTTGAGGTGGCGCGGGATATCAGGGGTGAGCGGTACTATATCCACGATCAGGAGGTAGATGGCCGCAGCTTTACCCAAAAGCAGATAGAGGCGATGATGAAGGCAGCCAGTGAGGCACATCCGAAACTTTAATACAACCCTCCAATCTCCCTAAAGGGAGGCTTTAATGACCTGCATCAAGTAAACATTAGATGTTGCCCTTTAGGGAGATTTAGATGGTAATAAACGGGGCTATGCATGCGCAGTAACTGCTAATACTCAGAATAACTCAAATGAAAAAGCCCCTTACCGGGGCTTCTTAGTTTTATGCATTCCTGCCAACTGTCACCAGCCAACAGTCACCTATTAGTTACAGTATGATCTTCAGTACCTGGCCTTTCATGAGGGTTTTGCCCTGCAGGCGGTTGTCAGCCTTCAGCTTGTCTATGGTCAGGCCTGGATAGTGCTGCGTGATGCTCCAGAGGCTATCTCCGCTCTGCACGCGGTAGTAGCGTATAGCCTGGGTCTTAGCTACAGGGGCAGCCTTTTTAGGGGCGGCTACAGTCTTGGCGGTATCTATTTTGTCCTGGCCGTAGTAGTAGACCACCTGCTCAGATACCACATGGCCCGCAGTGTCAGAGGCAGCAGCAGTAGCGCTGTCAGGCTTCACCTGTGTCTGGGCGGCAGCCTGCTGGTTTTGATAGCTAGGCACCTCAGGGAAGGTCAGTATCTTGAGGTTTTGCCCACGGGCTATGTAGTTGTTCTTCAGGTGGTTCCACTCGCGTATCTCAGCCGCAGATACTCCATAGCGGGCTGCTACAGTAGAGATATTGTCATATTTGCGCACCTTGTAGTAGACATAGCGTGGCACGCGGACCATCACAGGGTTGGCATACATCTCGTTGATACTGGCCAGGGCGCTCAGCTCGGGGTCATTCTGCAGTACATCTTTCTTGGCCTCAAAGCTCGCAAAGTAGTTGACCGGTATATTGAGCGGGTAGCCATTGGCCATGAGCGGCACGATAGAGGCCTTCAGCGCCGGATTGAGAAATTGCAGCTCCTCCAGTGGCATGCCGAGGGTAGACGCGATGTGCTTCAGCGTCACGTGGCCTTTCACAGATACCGTATCTACGGCATACAGCTCGCGGCGGGGCTCGGCAGAGACCAGCTTGTAGTCACGGTAGTAGTGCATCACATAGACCACGGCCAGATAGGTAGGCACATAGCTGCGTGTCTCGGCAGGCAGGAAGTTCTTGATCGCCCAGAAGTTCTTGACGCCACCGGCGCGTGCTATCGCCTTATTGACATAGCCGGGACCTGAGTTGTAGGCGGCCAGTGCCAGCTGCCAGTCACCGTAGAGGTCGTACAGTTGCTTGAGGTACTTCACGCCGCCTTTGGTAGACTTGATCGGGTCGCGGCGCTCGTCATAGTAGCTATTGGCATCGAGGCCCATCATCTTGCCGGTGCTGTACATCATCTGCCAGAGGCCGGTAGCGCCTGCCGGAGAGACTGCCTGAGGGTTCAGCGCAGATTCGATCACGGGCAGGTACTTCAGCTCGTCAGGCATCTGGTTTCGGTCCAGCTCCGCCTCAAAGAGTGGAAAGTAGATCTGCGAGCTGGCCAGCAGCTTGGTCATCAGTTCCCTTTTGCGAAACGCAAACAGGTCTATAAAAGCCTGTACGTCAGCATTGTAGTCCATAGAGACGACTGCTGGGATCATCTTCATCCGCTTCTTCATCTCGGCAGGGGTGTAGGTAGGGAGCTGGTCACGGCCTATCGCCACGCAGCGCTCCAGCTCTGCACTGGTGCCAAATAGCTTATCCCGCGTGAAAAGCTGGTAAGACATACTATCCAGCGAGATGACCACCGGGTCTACATCCGCCCGCATCACACTGTCTACGGTAAACGGATTGACCGCCCAGGCAGGTACGGATGCCATGACGGTAGCCACAGCCATAGGTAAGAGCCTTTTGATGAGTTTCATTTTTAAAACCATTGAGTGATTTCTAAAAATTTTTCGGGTCAGTAAAATTCCTTCTGGTAGGCCGAAAATACATAAATCTGCCAAGGTAAAAAGCCCGTGGTTGCACGTGTTAATAAAAATTCACAGGCTGAAACCCGCGCCAGTGGCTGATCTGCGCATTTCAGGTAGCTACAATCCAGTGTCTATAAGGTATTTAACGCAAACAGGTACCGAAAAATTTTATCCCTGACAGGAAAATCTAACGGCGGTAGAATTTTTGCACTTTTGAGGAAGAAGAGTGTCAATAATAGTGGACTGAGAGAGGCTAGAACCAAGAGACAAGAAGCAAGAGAATACAGAACAGCCGACCCTCTATCCCCGAGGCTTCGGGACTCCCTAAAGGGAGACTTAAACAGCCGATACAGAACTGTTTGAAGTGTATTGAAGCCTCCCTTTAGGGAGGTCTGGAGGGCAGAGAGACTGGCTAATCCATCCAGCACTAGCCACACCGGCCACCCTGCCGAAATCCGAAATCCCACACCTGCCTGCCGGCAAAGGCGGGTCCGAAATCACTCACGATCTATAAAAAGAAAGCCCCGCGATCAGGACGAACCATGACGGCGGGAACTTTTAAAACAAAACAATAAAACTAGTACACCAGCTCGCTGTCTGCGAGGATGTCATTCATATGCTCCAGCTGAAAGGAATTGAAACCGGTATGTTTCAGATTGATCGTTTTTAACGCTGCCAGCGCCTTAAAATCGTCTGAGTAGGAGGCCAGCTCCGGGTTGTGGCTCAGGTTGGCCATGCGGAGAGAGGCGATAGTGGCCAGCTCCATCGGTATGGTTTTGAATGAATTATGACTTAGGTCTATCTTGCTCAGCGCTACCAGGCCAGCCACAGAGGCGGGAAGTGTAGTCAGTTGGTTTCCCGACAGGGATAGCCGCTCCAGCTGTGTGAGGCAGCCCATGCACTCCGGCAGGTGGGTCAGCTTGTTATCACTCAGGTTCAGGTCGCGCAGGCTCTTCATCTGGGCCAGCTCCTCGGGCACCTCGGTCATATCGGCACCGCTCAGGTCCAGGCGGGCTATGTGCGTCATGGGGATGATCCGCTTCACATCTACCGCAGCATGTACGAACATATTAGACCCCAGGGCCAGCTCGCGCAGCTCACTCAGGGCGGTGATAGACGGTGGCAGCTCAGTGATCAGGTTACCATTCAGTTTCAGGACCTGTAGAGCAGTGTTGGCAGGGATATTGGCCGGCAGGCCATCTATCAGATTGTCAGAGAGATCGAGTACTTTCAGCTTGCCTCCGGCAAATAGCTCCGGACCGACCTCCGTCATCCGGTTGTGGCTCAGGTATAGCTCCTGTACGCGGCTCTGCGCCACGTTTCTGGGCAACTCACTGAGGCCATAGTAGGAGAGGTCCACCACCCGCAGGTGCGGCAGGCGAAACAGCTCTGCGCTCACCGTAGCGGCCTCTGTGGTCGTATCCATAGGTAGCGCAGCAAAAGGCTGGCTCACATAGATCTCCTCCAGGCTCGTGAGGGAGCGTATCTCGTCAGGGATGCGTTGTATCTTATTGCCACGCAGGATCAGCTTGCGGAGGTTGGTCATCTGGTAGACAGATGGTGGTATCTCGGTCAGCTGGTCATCAGAGAGGTCCAGCATGACCACCTGCTGGCAGGCCAGCGGATCGGCAGGCAGGTGCGAGGTTCCCTGCTGGTGCAGGTCCAGAATAGTAAACTGTTGGCTATAGGCGCACATGGTCGTGCCCATGAGGCACAAGAGTGCGAGGAAGGGTAGGCGGGTCAGTCTCATACCAGACTATACGACACAAGTCAGAGCTTGTTTCAGGTCGGATATCAACACCTCCGCACTCTCCAGGCCGATGTACAGCCGCACCAGATCGGGCGGATAGGTACGCACACCGTCATAACTCACTGGATAGAAAGCGCAAGCGGGCATGATCAGGCTCTCGTGGCCACCCCAGGAGACCGCCATCTTGAAGTATTGCAGCGCCTCACAAAATTTTTCTATCCGGCTGATATCATCTGTAGCCAGGTGGATGGAGAAAAGGCCGCCATTCCACGTCATCTGCTGCCGTGCCAGAGCTGCCTGCCGGCTATCAGGGTCCCAGGCATACAGCACTGAGCGTACGGCAGGGTGACCCTTCAGAAAGGCTACCACCGCCTCTGTGGTCTCACCTGTCTGGCGCATGCGGATGGGCAGGGTACGCAGGCCGCGCAGCATCAGCCACGCATCGTGAGGGGAGATGATGGCACCGAGATTCATAAACTCTGACCGGTATATCGCGCCGATGCGCTCATGGCTGCCTATGATCACGCCGGCTATCACATCGCTGTGGCCGTTCAGGTATTTGCTCGCGCTGTGTACCTCGAGGTCTATGCCCATCTCTATACAGCGCTGGCCTATGGGCGTGGAGTACGTATTGTCTATGATGGTAGTGATACCGCGCTGACGAGCCGAGGAGGCTAACGCCCGTAAGTCTTGCAGCTCAAAGGTGAAAGTATTGGGACTTTCCAGTATAAACAGCTTCGTATTCTCCCGCACAGCCTCCGTATAGCTCTCCACGGTCAGCCCGTCTACAAAGGTCGTCTCTACCCCAAAACGCTTTAGAATGATCCTGCAAAGCTTCTCCGTCCAGCTATAGGGCCACCGCACGCAGACGATGTGGTCCCCGGCCTTTACACTTGCTATCACGGCTGTAGCCATCGCCGCGGCACCACTACCCAGCACCAGCGCATCATCGGCACCTGCCAGAGCTGCCAACTTCCGCCGCAGTATCTCCACCGTAGGGTTATTGCCACGGGTGTAGAGGTGCGCCTGCGTCTCCCGCTCAAAGGCCCCGCGCAGGGAGGCCACGGTGGGGAAGGCAAAATTGCTCGACTGTATGATAGGCGGCGCCACAGCACCATAGTATTCCTCGCGGTCCTCCCCGAGGATATTCAGGATGTAGGAGATGTCCATGTTTTGTCTTTGTGTGGCGAAGGTAGCGATTGGTGGGATTTCGGACCTGCCTATCGGCAGACAGGTGTCGGATTTCGGATTTCGGCAGTTTAGCGCTAGTCAAAAAAACATCGTCATCCTATGTTTGCCAACGATGCTGACCGATATCTTAACTTGGAGATATTATTCATCATTGAAGGAGCAGGA
>CAZIBY010000011.1:0-142248 GCA_964537475.1 uncultured Chitinophagaceae bacterium
GGACGCGTTGGTGTTGCCGGCTGGTGCGGACATAGGTGATTTTATTTAGAGTGAAGTAATACGGAGCAGAATTTTCAGAATGACTTGAATAATTCAGAATGAATACAAATACATTTTGAACCACATAGGACACATAGATCACATAGGAATACACTTATTAACCGCGGAGGCGGAGAGGCGCAGAGGTTTAATGCGAATACAATGTCTGAATCAGAATTTGCAGGATTTTAGAATTGACAGAATAGATACAGAAATACATTTTGAACCACCTGCCTACCGGCAGGCAGGCATAGGGCACATAGATCACATAGGAATACAGATTTTCTGAATCAGAATTTGCTGGATTTGAGACCTCTCCATCCCGAAGCCTCGGGACCCTCTCCCAAGGAGAGGGACTTTAATACAAATACGACCTCTCCCTAAATCCCTCTCCCAAGGAGAGGGACTTGAATACAAAATGCATTGTCTGAATCGGAATTTGCAGAATTTAGGACCTCTCCGCCGCGGCGGACAAGTTCTCCGAGGGAGAGGGCTTCATGAGAATACAGAATCAGGTGCTGGAACCACGGAGATATTCATAGGTCTTACAGCGGATGAATGGCTGCGTGGTATAGATGCAAAGGTCTGCAAAATGAGCGACTTTTTGCGGGGGAGTTATTGACAATGGGATTGTTTTGCCGGAGAATTATTCACAAAAAAAGGAGAGAAGCGGCTGTGGCTGTCAGTGATGAATCCCGGGTACATATAACCGGGGATATATGCTGTCGGTCAGGCCATGGAGATGATCTCCCAGGTGTGATCGGCGAGGAGCTTGACCGTCGCTTCAAACCGGAAGGGAGACCGCGGGCCCCACTCCTCGGGGCTGATGAGGCTGAGGAGCTTGCCGCCGTCGGGCTTGGTATAGAGATGATAGCGCTGGCTGATATTGGGCCGGAAGCGGCACTCGGCCAGGTAGATGGACTCTGATATGCGGATGCGGTCGTGTATCTCCTGCGCCTGTGTGATGAGGAGCTCTACCTGCCGCTTGATCTGGGTGAGCTGCGTGTCTGTCTGCTCATACATGGCCTGCATGGCCTCGCCACGCGTGCGGCCCTGATCTATGGGGCGTATGATGGCGCTGCCTACCGTGTGTGCGTAGGGCAGCAGGCTGGGCATATCGGTGATCCGGTCCCGGCTGATCGGGTTTTGAAAGTCTTTGTCCTCTGGCATGATGAAATGATGATGGCTGCAACCATAACAGATATGTATTGGGAATGTTGCCTGAGTGACGCTCTGATTATATAAATAGAAACGGGATAGCCTGCGTGCAGACTACCCTGTTTCTTATTCATTGATACAGAAAATTAATTGAGATTGCACACAGTGGTCACGCCGAGTACGCTGCCTTCGTAGCTCTTGCACTTGCTGCGGGCGTTGAGCAGTGTTTCATTGTCTATCTCATGATTGGTGGTCTGTCCGGAAGTGTTGCAGGTGCACACCCAGTTCTTTTTGCACGATGAAAAAGAAATGACTGTGATGCCTGATACGAGGAGGATAAAGAGTTTGTTTTTCATGATAGTAGTGGTTTTTTACTCAACATGTTTCAAAAGATATACCAGCAGCTTTAGCGTAATATTTACGACATGCTGGGCAACAGATGCCCTACAGCGGGGTGGATGTGTGGTGGGAGAGGAGCATAGATTTCTCAGCGGCGTTGCAAACGTCATACAGGGTGGCCACGCGATGTAGCTGAGCGGCAGTGATAGAGAATAAATATGACTACCTAGTGGCTATAGATATATGTGGTACGGCTGAGGTGGGTAGTATCCTTGTAGGTGTCAGCCGCGGAGATACGGTGACGGGTGTCATATGTGTAGCGGTATTGTGTCCGTGCCCGCCCCTCTCTGTAGGAGCGGAGCTGTGCCCGGTCAAAGTAGTAGAGCTCTGAATAGAACGGCGTATCGTCATAGAGTATTTCGCTGAGGAGGTCATGGAGAAAAATATCTGTACCCTGTAAGTAGGTCAGACTTTTCTTTGAAGCATCGTCGGCTGTCAGATCTTCGCGCGTACCCTTGATATGCATAGATCTCCGGTATACCTTATGCCAGTCGAACCGGTCAGTACTCCAGCTGAGATAACTGTGCGAGCGAGACCAACGGGCTGTGTCTGCCTCGTAGTACTGCAGCGAGTCTGTGGTAAAATAACAGCGGTAGATAGCGCCACGCCCAGTAATGGTGCCCAGGATGATGTTTTCTAACTGATCCTTCTGATCATAATGCTTGACGCGCACAGGCAGGCCGTGTACGGAATACATGAGCACCCTCTCGAGGAGTCTGATAGAATCTATCTCTACAGCACCCGCTGCGATGATTGCTGGTACGCGCGCATACTTTAATTGGTCGGTGAAGTCGAAGCTATTCTCTGCTGCGAGACCTGTGAGCATGGTGTCTGCCAGGGGACCGTGTGCACCTGTGACGTAATCTGTGAAATAGCTGGTAACCCAGGCGGTGTCACGGCATTCGTTTTTGGTGATCATTATGTCATCGCCGGCGCGGAGGCTGTCGAGATGGGTGGGATGTGTGAAGACGTAGCTATAACAAAGATGCAGGATGGTCGTATCTTCGCTATGGCTCTCATAGCTACTTATGCAGAAAGATTCTGTATTGTCATGCGTGATGTAGGTGGTGGTATCGGCGGAGGTATAGCGCTGCTCTACCTTGTAGGCGAAGCCGGCACTGTCATAGTAGATGGCTGTGACATCAGGCCTATGACCGAATGTAGTGCCTGCGAGTAGCAGGAGTGTGGTGAGGGCGTGGAACATGTGTCTGCTCTGTAGAATGCGGGGTCGGTGGGAAAGTAACAGTGTGATGTGTAGGTAGAAATGTGTTGGCATTACAAACGCAATGCAGGGTGGTGAGGCGATGCAATCGCGCGATAGAGGGGAGTATGTTGTTGGTCACGGCCAACGACGGCTAAGGATAAAGATATGATAGCTGGAAGCTACCTGCAGCGCACACTCGCCAGAGGCGAGCGAGGAGGGAGGTTGCAAACGCGATGCAGGGTGGTCACGCGATGCAATCGCGCGACAGAGTAAATGGTTGGAAGATTCCTGTTTTTACCAATACAGCGGCTCCGTGCCGAGGTACTTCTCGATGATGGGCTGATAGTAGCCCTTCATGCTCTCGAGGTCAAAGGACTCGGGGCGCTTGGTGTAGAGGTCAAAGCGGTTGAATGAGCGTATCCACTCTTTGTATTGTTTGTCCTTCTCGGAAAGTAGTGCCTCGTAGCTATTGCCGGTGTGCCATGGGTAGAAGGAGTGGTAGCGCACGGAGACCATACCCTGCTCGGGGATAGTATTGCCTTTGTGGTTTTTCAGCACCTGGTACAGATACTCGTCATGACCCCAGGCCAGCTCGAGATTGTCGAGGCCGCAGTGTGGCTCGTACATGCCCGTAGGCGTATTGTAGCGAGGGTCCTGCATATCAGGGTTGAGTTCATTGAACTGAGGATAGACACAGGAGTCCGGCAGCCTGGCTCCGACTACAAAGATATCTCCCACGAGGCCCCACTGCTCGGCCTGGCTGGTGCCGTCCTCATCACTGCCCCAGAGGTACATCACCTTGCCCATGTCGTGGATCAGGGCCACGAGCTGCATCCAGTCCGGTTCGCCTGCCTCGCGCGCTCCCTCGGCAGCCTGTATGAGGTGCTGCACGTTGGGCAGGTCCAGGTCTGGGTCACTCACGTCTACGAGGGCGTTGAGGCGCTCCATGGCATCCCACACGTGCATCGGCTTGTCAAAGGTCAGGTACTTCTTCTTCATGCGCTGCACGTAGTCTACCGTCTGGCGCTCGCGCATCTTGCGGTAGTGGTCGCGTACTGCGAGTGAAATGGTGTCTGCCTTCGCATAGTCGCGAAACTGGGGTGCTGTGTCTGTAGTAGCCATAAGGTGAAAATAACACTAAGCCCCTAAATCCCCAAAGGGGACTTTAACAGCCAACAAAAATGCCTCATGTGTATTATGTATTAAAGCCTTCCCCTTTGGGGGAGGTTTGGACGGGGCTTTTTACGCATCCGCCGCGTCGCCCTTGTAAAACATGAGCAGCATGAAGAGGCCAAAGAGCAGCATCAAGCTGCCGGCGTAGAGGTTCATCTGCGGGTGATTGCTCTGTGTCACGGCCAAGTAGGTACCTATCAGTACCAGACCCGACAGGCTGAAGAAAAGGCCGATAATAAAGCGGAGGTCGGTGAGCTTATCCATCAGAAGAAGAGGAGGTTTAGGATGATGCCGAGCACGATCATGGCAATGGCGAGATAGACCGGGTTCTTAGGGTCCTTGAGGCGCGGGGTGAGGCTGTAGACCAGGCCTTCGAGTTCTTTCTCCTCCTTCGGTTTGGTGATCAGGCTCACGAAGATGGTGAAGATGAAGCAGCAGGTCCACGCTACAGTAGCTACGCCAAAGGCCTGCCCCATACCGCTGTGAAATTCGTAAACGTTGAAGCCTAGCCAGCCGCCCTTGCCCTCGGCTACGGTGATACCGTGAAAGATGGCCGCGAAGACGGTGCCGAGCAGCAATCCCCAGAAGGCGCCGTGGCCCGTGGTCCTTTTCCAGAACATACCCAGGAGAAATGTGGCAAACAGGGGCCCATTCACAAAGCTGAAGACGAGCTGGAGAAAGTCGTTGAGATTGTTGAAACCTGCCGTGAGATAGGCGGTACCGATAGAGGCGAGGATGCCAAAGACAGTGGCCATTTTGCCTACCAGCAGGTAGTGCTCATCGGTGCCATCTTTCTTGATATGCGCCTGGTAGATGTCAAAAGTGAAGACCGTATTGAAGGCTGTCACATTGCCCGCCATACCACTCATAAAGGAGGCCAGCAGCGCCGTGACACCCACACCTAGCAGGCCCGATGGATAGTAGTGTGCGATGAGTGATGGCAGCGCCATGTCAAAGTCAGTGCGACCATCAGGTTTCAGCGGTAGTGAGAAGTCTGCGTGTGCATTGGTGAGCGCCATAGCTATGAGGCCCGGTGCTATGACGATGAATGGCATCATCATCTTGGGGAAGGAGGCTATGATCGGCGTGCGGCGCGCTGCTGACATATTGCGCGCTATCATAGCGCGCTGCACCACGAGGAAGTCCGTACACCAGTAGCCAAAGGACATCACAAAGCCGAGGCCCATGGTCATGCCCCAGCCGTTTACGCCCATCGGGTTGTCGTCTACGGAGCCCATATTCTTCCAGGTGTGCGTCATGGCTTCCGGCAGGTTCTTTACGATGCCTGACCAGCCACCGGCCTCATGCAGGCCGATGAAGACCACCGGCGCGATACCTAGTACGATGAGGAAGAACTGCAGCACCTCATTGTACACCGCACTGGTGAGGCCACCGAGGAAAGTATAGATCAACACGATACCGGCTGCCATAAAGACAGAGAACTCAAAACTCCAGCCGAGGATGATCTTCATGAGCAGGGCGAGCGCGTAGAGCGAGATGCCCGAGGAGAAGATGGTCATCACGGCAAAGGCTACCGCATTGAGGCTGCGGGTCTTGTCATCAAAGCGGAGGGCAAGGTACTCCGGCACGGATCGTGCGCGGCTACCATAGTAGAAAGGCATCATAAAGATGCCGAGGAAGACCATAGCGGGTATGGCGCCGAGCCAGTAGAAGTGCGAGGTCATAATGCCGTACTTGGCGCCGGAGGCGGCCATGCCTATGACCTCTTGTGCGCCGAGATTGGCACTGATGAAGGCGAGGCTGGTGATCCACAGCGGCACACTGCGGCTGCTCATCAGAAAGTCGTTGGTGGTTTTGATCTTGTACTTGATCATAAAGCCCACCGTGAGCACAACGGCAAAGTAGAGCAGGATGATGAGGTAATCGGGTAGCGCTAAGTGCATAGATAAACTGGGTCGGGTTTAGAATTTGTGGTAAGGTACAAAAGTTTGGCAGCCCGCAAAACAGTACCGCCCATTAGGGCTTTTTATCAAAAATCACAGGCAGGTAATGTCATCCGCAGCCGGTATGACTGAGTCGTTAAGACGCTATTCTTTGCCGAGACCTACCAACAGACGGTAAAGTGCTCCCGCCTGATTTTTTCTGGAGTACTGCTGATAATGGACGGTAGGCTGAGGCTGTGCCTGCCGGTAGCGCTCATAATGTGCTTTGATCTGACGCGCGGCCTCCCGGGGATCATTAGTGACGATACCCGCATGCGTGTCTGCTATGATGCGTGTCATAATATTGGTCTGATTGCCAAACATCAGGATAGTACGCCTGAGTACCAGATAGTCAAATAGCTTAGCATTGACCCAACCGTCTGCATTAGTAGTGAGTAGTAGCAGCATGTGTGAGGAGCTCAGGTTTTTCATTACCTGCTTATAGTCTACCTTGCTGTGGAAGTGGACATACGGGTGCAGCAACTCGCTATAGCCCAATATTCGTGCCTCCACCGCAGCCTCTCCTTTGATCCCCCAGAAATTTATCTCAAACTCTGCCGGCGTCAGCTGCATCTCCTGCAGAAATAATACTACAGCCTGCAGAAACAATTCAAGGTTTTGCATAGGGTATATGATGCCCGCATAAGAGATAATAAACTTAGAATGAGACACAGGTATCTGCGCTGTTGCTTCTTCTATTTCGTCATCATAGCCGTTGTAAACTATGCCTACAGGTGCTGTCTGGGCCTGCACAGGTATGTAGTCTGCGTATGGTGGCGCCACGGTCATGATCATCCGGGCTGTAGAGACGTATTTTTTTTCCATCCAGGTGAAAAATACATTTAATATCCTGTTTAAAGGGCTATGGATGTAGTCGCTCTGAATATGATTGAGTGTCCAGCTATCCCGGTAGTCCGCTATCCAAGGTACATGGTGGCGGCCTGACAGCAAGCTGGCATAGCGGAAAAGAATAAATGGTTTGCCGGAGGCGATGATAAAATCAAATTTTTCATTTTGCAAGAGATGATCGGCAGCGTGGTAGATAGTCGATCCAGAGTCCAAACTCAGACTGAGGTACTCGAGATAAATGAAAGTGTATGTAATGGCTTTACGTAAACCAGGAAACCTGGAGGCGAGTGCGGTGGCATAGAGCCGCTCCTTGATGCCACGGGAGAAACAGACTTTGACGATGCGGCGCCGATTCCCGGGTAGAGTATACCCGGTATCAACTACTCCCGTGTCATGCTGCCAGTCACGAGTCACCACAGTGACATCTGCTCCAAAATCGGGAAGGTACTTGTACCAGCTATATGGCCTCAGCGCGCCTATAGATATAAGGGGAGGGAAGTCATGTGCCAGGATGAGTATCTTGACTGGAGGGGTGTCGGAGTGCATGATAGTCAGAGCTTATCTTTGGCTGGCCAGCAGTTTTTTTAGTGAATGTCGTCAGTACAGATGCCATCTGCTACCTGACTAGGGCAAAATAGCACGGTGTAGGCTAAGATAGCAACTTTTGATAAAGAGCAACACTGGTCAGTGTTGCAGGTCTTTCAAAATAGCTCCTATCTTGAATAACAACTTATTTCTTTATAACATTGCCTGAGGGCGCACTATGTGCCATACGTACTAAAAGTCAATCAATGCCCAGTATCATCATAGTCGGATCCTCTACCAAATCTGCCGCATATACAGTCAAGCAGCTAAGCAGGTATGGGCTGGATGTGACGGTCTACGCATGGATGAAGACCCCGCTCAAGCATTCCAGATATGTCCGCACCTTTGTGCAGGTACCGTCTCCTGACAGGGATGTAGCGGCTTTTGCTAACGGCCTGATACGCTACCTGGAGCTGCACCATACAGACTGCCTGTTGCCTATCAATGATCAGGCGCTGGAAATCTGCAAGCTGTATGAAAAGCAACTGAGCCTCCATACACAGGTAATAGGTATGAATGTTCCAGCTGCCGCCCGCTATGCGCATAGCAAGGCTGCGCTCATAGAGATTGCTGCCAGTACAGGTGTCAAAGCCCCGAAGACGATCCTAATCACCACGCTGGATGATCTGGAGCTTTATAAGGACCAGATCGCATATCCTTGTATAGCCAAGGCCGCAAGCTCGAGTATTATCAAGAATAATAGACTGTACTATTTCAAAGTAAGGCGTTTTAGTACCTATCCTGCCTTGCTGGACTATGTGCGGGAGAATATCAATAACATCAATATCCTGATACAAGAGACCATCACCGGATACGGCATAGGCTACAATATCATAGCCAAAGATGGTGTGGTGCTGAATGAGTATATACACCGCCGGCTATTTGAATATGAGGGGGAAAGTACCTATAGAGAATCTGTGCAGGTAACAGAGTATGGCCTGCGCGAGCAGGTGCACCGGCTCATCAAAGCCATCGGCTGGACCGGGGTGGCCATGGTAGAGTACAGAATCAGTACCACCGGTGCTTATATCATGGAGATCAATGGACGATTCTGGGGTTCGATAGAGGTGGCTATACGTAGCGGGCTCAACTACCCGGTGCAGCTCTATGAGATGCAATACCTGAATAAGGAAATAGTGGCCGGCCTGCCTGTCAGGCATGTGCGCGTGCGAAACCTGAAGGAAGAAATAGTCAATACATTGCGTGCGGTAGCACATCAGCGCAGCCCGCGTCCTCTGTTCAGGTGGTTGGCTACCTTCAAAAATACCTGGCGGAGCAATGAATTCATTGAAGACAATGTCTTTGACGATCCGGGGTTTGTGCTGGCCTGCTATGCAGATGTGATCAGCCGAAATGCGCTGCGCCTGCTGGAGCGGCTGCAGCTACGCAGCATATCACCGGCAAGGCACCAGGCAGTAGTATCAGCAGGGAGCAAGGCCGTGATCGCCTTTGCCTGCACCGGCAATATCTGCCGTAGCCCATTTGCTGAGTACTTTGCGCGCCACTATAATCCGACCCATGAATATTTTTCCTTTGGGACCGTGATAGCAGAAGGGCGCCAGAGCCCGGTCAATGCCGTAGCCGCTGCTGCTGCACTCGGTACTGATTTGTCATCCTTCACTTCCTCTGTGTATGACAAGGGGGCAATAGACCGAGCTACACATATTTTCGTCATGGACAGACGCAATTTTGCAGACCTGTGTGCCCTGGGCATCGACGAGAAGAAGATATTTTTTCTGGGAGACGAAGAGATACCAGATCCTTATGGCAAACCGATCGATACCTTCAGCAGGATCTATGGGCAGATAGCAGCAGCCATAGAGCGGAAGCTGCCACGTAGCTGATAGCCCTGAGTCCTCTCAACGCCTGATCAATCGCTTCAGTTGATGCACCACTTCCTCTATTCGCAATACCATATGACTGTGTGGCTCGGAAATCATATTGAGCCGTGACAGGACCGTGACACCATCTACCTGCCGCTCTCTACCACTGCTTTCGCCGATGCCCAGCAGGTACTTGTATCCGACCCGGGCAGCCATGCCGAGCACGCGCGCGTCATATATCCCGTTTGGCGGTGCTAGAATATTGATGGGGATGCGGAGGTTCTCTTCCAGCACTGCTTTAGATCCTTGTAGCTCTGCGACTAGTGTCTGCGGATCGGCTACGCTGGTCAGGATAGGGTGCGTCATAGTATGTGAGCCTATCTCCACACCATGCCTGACACACACGCGTATCTCCTCCCAGCCCATCATCCGTGGCACAGGCATATCTACACTGAATCTCCGGAACCAGCTATCCAATACGCCGATACGGGCATCCGGGTCTAGTTTGAAAAGCTCCTTTAGGCAGATGATATAGCTTTGGTCCAGCGTACCGGCTCCTTGCAGAGATATCTCTGACTGGCCCACCTCCAGCCTGGCCTGTATACGGTGCTCCAGAAAATAATTGAAAAGGAAATTTAACCGCTCAGTCCAGATCATCTGCTGCGTACCATCTGCTATAGCGCTTACTATATTGTGATTGGCAGGTATGGAGTACCGGCGCAGCACCGGCAGTACATTAGTATAAAAATCATAATACCCATCATCGAAACTGAGTATGACGCGTGGCCGCCCGGTATCCGATGGGCGGTCTATATCGCTGACCGTTATGATATCATAGTGTCGCACGAGATATTGCACCAGCAGCTCAAAACTTTCCGGCCGGATCGGCTCCCAGAAATGATCTTTTTCATCAGATACTTTATGCAGGCACAGCACTGTGACCTGCCCAGTGTTCAATTTCCGGTCCCTCAGCCTATGATGGATCCCTAGAGTATGCAATGTATTGAAAGCGGTGGCTTTCACAAATGATGGTGCCATTAATTGATGCTTGCCACAATATATCAAATCATCGGCATAAATATCCGGTACTAAAAGAATATGCACCCCCCTGCCTATTTTTAGTAGTATTATCATATGAAACAGTATTTGATCTGCCTCTACACTTTTCTGTGCATGCCCATATGCATGCATGCCCAGCAGTGGCCTAAAGAAAAGGCCGTACAATGGTATGCGGCCCAGCTCTGGCTGGTGGGCTGCAATTTTATCCCAAGCACTGCTATCAATCAGCTGGAGATGTGGCAGGCGGAGACATTTGATACGGTCACGATAGACCGGGAGCTGGGCTTTGCCGCAGGCATAGGTATGAATACGGCGCGTGTCTTCCTGCATGACCTGGCCTATGAGCAGGACCCGCAGGGTTTCAAGCATCGTGTCGATGTGTTTCTTGCCATTGCGGCGCGGCATGGTATTCGTCCGCTGCTCGTCTTCTTTGATGACTGCTGGAATGAAGCACCGAAAGCAGGCAAACAACCTGACCCCATACCCGGCATACACAACTCCGGCTGGCTGCAAAGTCCCGGTAAGGCGATCACCCTCGATAGCAAGGAGCGCAAAGACTGGCCACGGCTGGAGCGCTATGTGAAGGATGTGCTGACAACCTTCAAAGATGACAAGCGCATCCTGCTCTGGGACCTCTATAATGAGCCGGGAAATAGCGGACGGGGTACGCGTACCCTTCCTTTGCTCAAGGCCATCTTCACCTGGGCGCGCGAGGTGAATCCATCGCAGCCGGTGACTGCAGGGCTGTATAATGGTAATAAGACGATGAATAACTTTCAGACTGCAAACTCTGATGTCATCACCTTTCACAACTATAATGATACGACTGCGCTGGTGCAGCAGATAGAGCGGCTACAGGCCTACGGCCGCCCGCTGATCTGCACGGAGTGGATGGCCCGCACCACAGGTACCGGTGCTAAAACGAAACATAGCCGCGTAGAGACGCACCTGCCTATTTTCAAAAGGTACCATGTAGGCTGTATCAACTGGGGCTTGGTGTCCGGCAAGACCCAGACGATCTACCACTGGGGCTCGAAGCCGAGCACTGCGCCGCCCGTGGAGTGGTTTCATGATCTCTTCTATCCTGATGGCAGGCCGTACAGGCAGGCGGAGGTAGATACTTTCAGGAAGCTGACGGAGAGGTGATAAGGATATGCAACTACGACTGTAGTTTGACTTTTCCCTGACAGCGATTATATTCTGGTACGGGTATCTCACCCCGCAAACATGACTCATACCCCTACAAATAGGATATTAGCTAAATGGTGTATCTTGCATGTCCCTTACAAAAAAATGACTACTATGAGGAAACTTTTTACGCTGCTCATGCTGACCGCTGCGATGGAGCTATCCTACGCTCAGAATGTAGGTATAGGTACCACGACACCGCAGGCCAAACTGGATATATCAAGCTCTACAGACGGTGTACTCTTGCCACGCGTGGCGCTGACATCTACCAGTAACTTTGCCCCGCTGGCACTGAGCCCTACCACCTCTACACTGGTGTATAATACTGCTACTGCCGGTAGCGGAACGACTGCGGTGACGCCGGGCTTCTACTACTGGGACGGCACTCAATGGGTGCGCATCTCTGACGCCGGTGCCAGCTCAAAGGACTGGACCATAGCCAATACCTCCGCGAGCCCCGCAGTGACCACGAGTAATCAATATGTAACCGGTAATGTGGGTATAGGTAACTTCTCTGCCACTACACCCTCGGTGGCGCTGGATGTGCGTACGACAGATGCGGTGAAGCTGCCAAACGGTACGACTGCCCAGCGTCCGGCCTCGCCACTGGCAGGGGCTACGAGATTCAATAGTGATATCAAGGCGCTGGAGTACTATGATGGTACACAGTGGGTATCGTCCAATATGGAGCAGACGCCGGTAGGTACCATAGTGCCATACGGCGGGTCTACTATACCCTCCGGATGGCTGGTGTGCGATGGCTCTGCGGTGAGCAGGACTACCTATAGTGCCCTCTTTGCCGCGATAGGCATCTCATGGGGCTATGGAGACAACTCTACTACTTTCAACCTGCCTGACCTGCGCGGCAGGTTTCTGCGCGGTGTGGATGGTGGTGCTAATGTAGACCCGGATAAAGCGAGCCGTACGGCCTCCAATGCCGGTGGCAATACAGGCAATAATGTGGGCTCACTCCAAGGCGATGCTATGGGCGCGCACACGCATAGTGTGAGCGGTACCACTGCAGGTGCCGGTACACTGACCACCAGCGGCGAGAGTGGCCATACGCACAGTATAGACCCGCCCAATACTACAACTACCACCAATGGCGACCATACCCACTGGGTATCGGGTGGCCCTCGTGATGATGGCAATGGCAGCGGCTCGGGATCTAACGGCCAGATGTATGGTCTCTGGGCCGACGCCGGCAGCTACAGCGCGTCAGACCCTAACTATAGCTATGGCCGCAATACGCTGAACAGCGGCTCCCATACACATACGATGGATATAGCCGCCTTCACCTCGGGTGCCAGCAGCGGCCACACGCACACTATAGCGGACCACAGCCATACTATCAGCCTCACCTCAGGTGCAGCATCGAGTACTACAGCCAGCGAAAACAGGCCGAAGAATGCGGGTGTGACCTATATCATCAAGGTGAGCAGCACCAGTACTACTGCTGTAGTATCAGCCTCTATCCCTACCGGTATATTGGGCCAGACGCTGTATAACAATGGCACTAATTTCATAGCTACCTCTAATCTCTATCACAATGGAACGCTGGTAGGCGTAGGTACTACCAATCCGTACCAAAAGCTGGAGATAGGCAATAACGGAGGGCTCGGCTTCTCCGGCACAGGACCCTCTCTGAATGCCTCTGACAAGAAGCTCTACTCTCCGGCAGACGGTGACCTGGAGTGGATGACCAATAATGCTGCAGGCGTACATGGCTTTGCTATCAGCAATCAGGGAACAAAGGCTGTCTACCTCAATAGCTCGGGTAGCAGCTACCTGAACGGTGGCAGTGTAGGAATAGGCACCTCCGGCCCACTCTCTAAGCTGGATGTGAGCGGCGGGGTAGCGGTAGGTAGCTATGCCGGTGCTAATGCTGCACCTACCAATGGCCTGATCGTATCCGGCAGCGTGGGGGTAGGTACGGCCAGCCCTGCGTATACGCTCGATGTGACCGGTACCAGCAGGGTGACCGGCAACATGGTCAACGGT
This sequence comes from uncultured Chitinophagaceae bacterium, assembly GCA_964537475.1. Classification (GTDB taxonomy): domain Bacteria; phylum Bacteroidota; class Bacteroidia; order Chitinophagales; family LD1; genus UBA1941. The sequence goes on from CAZIBY010000011.1 coordinate 13,422, forward strand.
GGCTTTGACTTCATACTCGGTAATACCGACCAGAGCAGCCGGGGCAACTCCGGCTCCTCTCGTGCGCTCGTGAAGGATGGCGGCAATGTGCTGGACATCAACTATGGCAGTGACTTCTCAGGAGGTACCCGGGTATACAATCTGGCGGGTACCGGCAATCGCGATGTGTATGTGGATGCCACTGGTCTCCTGCTCACCTCACCTAACAGGAAGGTGGCGTACCTGCTGGACCGCAGCGAGCGGACCATGGACGCTACCAATGCGGGCTTCCGAGTGAATGGTGTGTATACCAGTAACCTGGCCGTAGAAGCAGGTGATGTGATAGTAGTCAATGCTACCTTCCAGTTTCGCTGGACGGGTGGCTCGGGCACAGACCAGCCGCGCTTTGGTATCATCACATCGGGCTGCGCTACTATCACGCAGCTAGATAGCTATGAGTATCAGAATGCAGATAACATAGCCCGCAATGAGTACATGCCGATCAGCAAGCAGTTTATCATCACCTCGACCTGCTCAGGCAACCTGGCCTTTGGACTGTATATCGATAATAACACCAATGCAGATGACAACTCTGCTACCTCAGATGTGGTGATATCGGCTACGAAGTATTGATCAGAAGCGACTTTGATATTGAAAAGGCCCTCATCACCGAGGGCCTTTTAGTTTTGACGAGTCGGTAAGAAGCTGAGGGATATGGCCACGCGATTCAATCGCGCGGCAGAGATGGGCACCTGTGTTTCAGCCGGAGGCTGGGTGTTTCTCACACTCGCCGGAGTCGAGCGAGGGGAGAGCACAGACCAGCCGCGCTTTGGTATCATCACATCGGGCTGCGCTACTATCACGCAGCTAGATAGCTATGAGTATCAGAATGCAGATAACATAGCCCGCAATGAGTACATGCCGATCAGCAAGCAGTTTATCATCACCTCGACCTGCTCAGGCAACCTGGCCTTTGGACTGTATATCGATAATAACACCAATGCAGATGACAACTCTGCTACCTCAGATGTGGTGATATCGGCTACGAAGTATTGATCAGAAGCGACTTTGATATTGAAAAGGCCCTCATCACCGAGGGCCTTTTATTTTTGGCGAGTCGGTAAGGAGCTAAGGTACGTGGCCCCGCGATTCAATCGCGCGGCAGAGAAGTACAGAGGCGAGTAGTACCCTGCGGTTTTGCTGTTGATCAGGCGACCAACAGCGGCAAGGGATTCTACGCAAACCGTATCTTAGTAATATGCGAGTGAAGAAAATGAAGGTAGTTTTTTGGTGTGCCCTCTCTTTGCTGTGGACCAGCGCTATAGGGCAGGAGACACGGTTCGTTTTTAAGGATAAAGAAGGCGATGTGATAAGTGACACTGCGGAAGTATGGATCAATGAGGTGACGGGGGATTATACGATGGGCAATAGTATGCACCGCTATGTATCTCTGGCGGATACGCTGAATATACCCTGTACGGCTAGTGAGATGCTAAATGTAGAGGTCGCGCCTAAGGGAATGATAGATGATCTATTTGAGACCGATCTGCGTACGCTGACCTGTGATGGGCAGATACATGAGGTAGTGCTCCGCCTGGTGAGAGACGCCGCTCCCATGGGTGAGGCCTGTACGGCGCGCAGGGTACCCAGATGGAAGCAGGCGCGCAGGAAGCAACGACAGATGATGGCTGACCGAAAGCTGCTGCTATCACTGCCACATAGGGCGGAGTTAACAGCCAGGCAGGTAATGAGGATAGAACGTGGCCACGATATCTGCCGCTATTCGCGCAGGGCCTGGGAGGGAGGCTATGAGCTGGTCTCTACCTGTGGCGGTGAGTCCTGTGATAGTATCAGGTATCATATACTCAAAAATGGCAAGGTGGTGCGTGTAGAGGTATTATACAAAAAGTGGGATAAGGGCCTGGTGGAAAATCTATTGACCAATCTGTATTATATGGATGGCAATGTGCAAGGGCAGAAGTGGTGGCATGACTTCAGCAGTGAGGAATATGAGGCCCATAGACTGAGCTATCACCGGCATCGATGGCATAGCTTGTTTATCAGTAAAGAGGGACAGCACTATGTGGTAAATTGTATGAAGTATCTGGAGATCCAATGATACAGATGCTTGACTTTAGATATCGTTCGAGTTTCTGAGGCGTTGTCGCTTTAAGTCTCATTGACACCTGTATCTGCGTCCTATATCAAGCCTTACCGGAGCTAGTGTTTGGGGTCGCAAACGCCAGACTGAGTGGCTACGCGATATAATCGCGCGGAAGAGTGGGCCCTTGTGTTTCAGCCGGAGGTTGGGTGTTTCTCACACTCGCCGGAGGCGAGCGAGGGAATAGGCTGAGACCAGTGGGCGGAATTTTTCTCGCAACAGAGTTGGTTTATTTTTTGTCAGGTATGGTAGGTATCGTATCCTGCGTAGGCTCGCTCTCTACGGGTACATCTGCCGGCTCTACGGACTCGATAGGCTGCTTGGAGCCGACAATGCGGAAGGTAGTACGCCGGTTGAGGACGTGTTCCTCTTCGGTACATGGCACGCCGTTAGCGCATTTGTTTACTAGCTTGGTCTCGCCGTAGCCGGTGGCTATGAGGCGGTCACGCACGATGCCTTTTTCTACCAGATAGTCTACTACAGATTGGGCGCGTGCTTGCGACAGCTTCAGGTTGTACGCGTCGCTACCACGGCTGTCTGTGTGAGAACCGATCTCTATGGTCAGGTCTTTATTGTCTTTGAAGAAGGAGAGCACCGAGTCGAGTACTACCTTTGACTCAGGGCGCAGGGTGGCCTTGTCATAGTCATAGTAGATATTAGGTATCACGATCATCTTCTGCTTGAAGATCTTGTCCAGCTCCAGATCCTGATGGAGGGTGATGTAGACAGAGTCCTGGTGGCGCTTGCCTTTAGTAGTGACGCTTTCATTTTTATTGAAGTAATCATACTTGCTGCCGGTCAGTTTGTAGTCTCGCTCCGACTCAAGTGAGAAAGTATAGTTACCTCCCTTGTCAGACAGGGCAGAGGCTATGACGCTATCGGTCACAGGGTCTTTCAGCTCTACGCGCACACCCGGCAGGGGCAGTATGCCGAGCATCTTGCTGTCTGGATCCTCGGGGTTTTCGTATTGTTTAGCCAGGGTCTTGCCCTTCAGCGTAAAGTAGTTGACCCAGCGGTCCTGGAAGTAGTAGATGTCATCACCGCCTTTGCCACCGGGCCGCGAGGAGGTAAAGTAGCCTGCAAACAGTATCGTGTCATTGATATCCTTTGGCTTGTATTTCTCTATCACCAGGCCAAAGTCATCTGCGCCGCTATTGATCGGTGCGCGGAGGTTGGTGGCGTCTTTCCAGACTGTTTTGCCTTTTACGGCCTTGAAGATGTCAAAGCCACCCATGCCGGGCAGGCCATTGGAGGCAAAGTAGAGGTTATTGCGCTCGTCCAGCCACGGGAAGCACTCATCGCCCGAGGTATTGACAGCGTTACCTGCATTGTGCGGGCCGGCCCATCCGCTGTCAGTCTTGGTAAAATAGTAGAGGTCACGGCCACCAAATCCTGCGCGGAGGTCTGATGACACAAAGAGTATCTTGCCATCACGCGAGAGGGCGGGCTCACGTACATTCACCGTATCATCAAAGAGGCGTATCAGCTCAGGCTCAGACCAGGTGCCGTTATTCTGGCGGCTATAGTAGATATGGCAGTAAGCATTGCCCGTGGGGCGGTTCTTATTGTCATCGTTATCAAAAACGCCGCAGCGGGTGAAGTACATCTCATTGCCATCTTTGGTAAAGGTGCAGGAGCCTTCATCGTCTTTGGTATCTATGGCCGTGCTGAATTTATCAGCATGTGCGCGGGGATCGAGATCAGAGATGTATAGGTCACCCGGTTTGCCGCCTGTCCATGCGTCAGGCATGCTGCCTGTAGCATCCTCGCGGTCGGAGGCTATCACGATGCGGCCCTTGTACAATACCGGACTCCAGTCATTCTGCGGTGTATTGAGGTAGGACAGACCTGTGATCTGTGTGCGGATCACGTTCTTCTTCCACTCCAGTGCGTTTTTGATATTGCGCAGCTGAGCGATAGCCAGGCTTTTGCTCACGGCGTCGCGCTGGCCATATTTCTCAAAGGTCTTTTGCGCCTCGTCATACTGCTCCGCCATCATCTGCATACGGCCCAGCATGTAGAGGGAGTGGTCATCACCGAGGTCGGCGGCCTTGCGGTACCAGTCAGCCGCAGTGCTGACATTGCCATAGTGGCGGTATGACTCTGCTATCTGGTAGGCTATCTCTCTTTTGCGCGTGGGATCGTGCTCTGTGCCAAAGTCTTTCTGGAGCATTTCGGCAGAGGCATTGTATTCCTTGAGGTCGTAGGCCACAGGGCCGGTGAGCGGCGCTTGTTTCGTTTTGCACGCGGGGATCAGCAGCAGGGATATAAAGACTACAAGAAGACTATAGCGGAGGCTCATGCTCGGTTTTGTAGTCTAAATATATCAAACTAAAGCCGACCTGTGAAATGGGTTAGGATTATTTAGTCCTTTTGATGTGCAGGGTGGCGATAGACGTGTGGCACTCTACATCATCTATCTGGCCATTTTTGAAGTGGTAGACATTCCTATTGCCATCGGAGCTTTTGAACTCTATGACATTGGCCTGGGGAAAAGATAACTCATTGAAATCAGCCTGCGCCTCATTAAAGAAGCGCTTTTTATTGGGGGCATAGCCATCACAATACATCGTGCCTATGGAGTGGGTAGGCGCTTCGGTCCAGGTCTTCTTACCCATGTAGGTATCCGCATTGTACTGCCTGCCATCAAACTTGATATTGCTCCACTTGTCCTTCTTGCCGTTATTGATCTCATAGTACACGGATGATTGCAGCCGGCCATCGTGATAGACGGCCTCATAGTGGGTATGATTCTCGCGCGTCACCCATAGTATTTTGGCCTTGGCATAGGTATCCAGCACATACACGTCGTTGCTGCCTTCGTGCTTCTTAGTGATCTTGGTATTGCCTATACTATCGCCAAAGAGGTATAGCGTAAATGCGAGATTCTGCGCCTGAGTCTGCAGGGCAGCAAATAGTATAAGGACGAAAGCAAGAGGTCTGGCCATAGGGGAGTATATATCAAATGACGTTTAGCATAAATACTTATTTTATCGAAAAGGCGGACATCCGGAAATGGAAAAACAGGTGAGTGGTGTAGATGTTCGGGCAAATAACCGAAAGCGGCAGCACCGCTCGCGGTGCAGGCCCGGTAAGCAGAATATATATCAGTGAGGCGGGCTACAGGCGATGTGGTCAAAATACATCCCTGCGCCCGCCTTGAGCAAGATCCTGAAAGTTTGGTTTTAACTCAGCCTGTAGCTGATGGGCAATGTATAGCGGACCCGCACCGGGTGGCCGCCCTGAGAGCCAGGCTTGAAATTTTTGAGCTTTCTGATCACGCGTATGGATTCGTCATTCAGCGTGCGAGAGAGGCCCCTCATCACATGGACATCCTTTATGATGCCATTTTCATCTACGATAAAACCCACCACCACGCGGCCCTGCACCTCTGTCACGCGGTCTACATCAGGGTAATCTATATTGTTTGTGATATCGCGCATCATAGCAGACTCTCCGCCCGGATATTCAGGCATTACCTCGGCTGTATTGACGGTCTCCGGCGCGGCAGCGGGCCTTGTCACGTTCATAGCCAGCAGGTCGCCATTGGGGTCACCTTTTTTATCACCGGGTGTAGTGCCGTTCTTATTCTGATCTCCGGTGGCCACGATGGCCAGCATGTCATTGCGCGGAATGCTGTCGGTGGTGTGCTCAGTGTTGGTAGGGACCAGTATCGCGGTACTGCGCACAGTGGGCGGGTCAGATACCCCTTTGGGTGCAGGCGCTGGCTTAGGCTTTGGCGGCTCCGGTGTTTTAGGTTTGGTCATCTCGATGGTCTCGATCTTTTCTACTGTCACGTTTTTGAGATCTGCTACCACCTGCTTGTGCTCCAGCGCATGGACAGGGTGGTAGAGGGCCATGAGAGACTGGTAGCTGCAGAGTAGCGCACTGAGTGCGAGTGCGCCGAGTACACCCTGCTTGATACGGCGGTTGTAGGATTGGCGCAGCTCATAGGCACCGTAGGCTTTGTTGCGGCCATCAAAGATAATGTCATCTATAGACAGGCCGTCGTAGTTGGTTGTGTTTTTCATGATTGCTGATTTGCCAGTATCATGCACGGAGGGACCCTATTCCACAAAAAACATTGTCAGGATTTTGTCAGGAAAAAATGACACTAATACCTTACAGAGGTAAACGCACAACAGAAGTAAATCGCACTTCAAGCCGCTACTCCAGATGCTTACAAATAGTTTTTGCTGCTGAGGTAGCTGTATATCTGCTCAGTGCCGCCAGTGCGGGCGAGGACATACTCGCGGGCCTTTGCGGAGCCCGTGCTGAGATGCGCAGCATTATTATCATAAAGATCTTCTATCGCATCCAGTAGCTGGTCATAGCTGCTCACGGTATAGGCGGCATGCCACTCAGGGTGGCTAAGGAGTTCCAGCGCCTCGGCTGACTTCTGATGATTGGGGCCAAAAATGACAGGCTTGCCATAGACAGCCGGCTCCAGGATATTGTGCACACTGGTACCGAAGCCACCGCCTACATAGACTACATCTGCATAATAATAAATGGAAGATAGCATACCTATGCCGTCTATGATCAGTACGTCAAACTCGTGGGCGTCCTGTGTGGTGACACGAGAAAACAGACCCCGGCTGAGGGCTATCTGCTCTACGATGTAGTAGTTGTTTTCCTCTGTCACATCATGCGGTGCGATCACATACTTGAATGCACCCTGAAAAGGGTCTTCATTGATCAGCCGGGCCAGGAGGTCTACATCTTTTCGCCAGGTGCTGCCTGCCACGATCAGTTTTTTGTCACCCTTGAATGCAGCGATGGTGTCATAATCTTTGCGCTGCCCGGCTATGGCAGCCACCCTGTCAAAGCGGGTGTCTGCACAGACTTCCGGCTCAAAGCCTATGCTGCCCAGCAGCTCGCGAGACTCCTCATTCTGCACAAAAATATGGCGGAAATAGCGCAGTATCTCACGGTGCAGGCCACCATACCAGCGGAAGAAAACCTGGTCGTGGCGGAAGACGGCAGATACGAGTATGACAGGTATCTTGCGTATATAGAGCTGCCGCAGGAAGTGATACCAGTATTCATACTTCACCCAGATGACCAGCTCCGGCCGTACGGTGCGGATAAATCTCACAGCGTGTGCCATGGTGTCTATGGGCAGGTAGGAGACGTAGTCTACCCCCTCATAGTAGCGGCGCACATCATAGCCCGAGGGTGAGAAAAAAGTGAGCAGGATCCTGACTGCGGGGTCGCGCTGCCTGATCATCTCTATGAGCGGCCGGGCCTGCTCAAACTCGCCGAGAGAGGCGCAGTGCACCCATACCTTCCTGCCATGCATGCTCTTCATGTTATTGCGCAGCCGGGCAAAGAGCTTCTCCCGCCCGTCGCGCCACCTCCGCGCCCTGGCGGAAAAAGGATAGCTGAGCAGTATACCTGCGCGGTACAGCCAGATGAAAACGTCGTATAGGATCACGTATATCCCAGGCACTAAGTATAGTTTAGCGTATAAACTGCTCGGAGTCTTTATTGGTAAACTTAGGGATGAGCCAGCCCACTTTGATACCTATAAACATATCTGCACGCGTATGCTTGTCAGGGCCACCTATGCCACCTGTTTCATTGAAAAAGTTCCATGCCCGGCGGTTTTGGGTGATACCCAGGGTATACTCTATACCACCATAAAAATTCAGGAATTTTTTGCGCTCCAGATACAGGTATCCTAGCTGCCCCTGTATCATAAAACCATTAGTAAGGCGGTCGTAGCCGGTTTTGTAATCAGAGTTGAACTGAGAGTAAGAGTCCTTTGTAGCACGTATCCATATCTTGTGCTGCATAAAGCCCGGAGCCAAAGTGAGCATGATGCCAGAGTTTGGATGCTTGTCAGATAGTTTAAAAATTTTGCCGGTGCGCATAGCCACCTGAAACCCGGACATCTCCAGATTGATATCGCCCAGGTCTCCACTATACTGAATAAACTGGCCAGTACTGGTACTGACAGGGCTTAATATCTGATTCTCTTTGACTCTGGACCCAAAAATATAGGCACCCTCCACACCGATCAGCCAGTTATTGCCCACTTTATAGCTGAGATTGAGGCCGATGTTATTGCAAAAACCAAAACGCTTGGCCAGTTCGCCCACAGGGAGCAGTGCAGAATAGGAAAAGCTGGCTAAAAAGGCGTTATTGGTGGTACGGGCGCGTTTTTTCATGAAGTCTGACCGCTCGATACGGGCTATGATAGAGTCATCTTCCGTCTGGGCCACCGCGAGACCATAAAAGCCCAAAAGCATAATAAAAGTCAATAAAGCCCGCCGGCACAACATTATTCTAACTTTAGGCGATAAAGGTAAAAATATTATTTTTGGACTCCCCTTTTTAACTAAGATGAGCAAAATAGAAATGGTCGATCTCATCGGCCAATACCAGCAGATCAAATCTGAAATAGACAGCGCTATACATACGGTGATCGATACGGGGCGTTTTATCGGTGGTCCGGCCTTAGATTCCTTTACTAAAAACCTGGCAGCTTACCTGGACGTCAAGTACGTCGTGCCATGTGCCAATGGTACCGATGCCCTGCAGATAGCGATGATGGCCCTGGATCTCCAGCCCGGAGATGAGGTGATCACAGCAGACTTTACCTATGCCGCTACGGCAGAGGTCATAGCCCTGCTCAAACTGACACCCGTACTGGTGGAGGTAGATCCGCAGACTTTTAATATTTCGCCGGAGGCGATAGAGAAGGCCATCACGCCAGCTACCAAGGCTATCGTGCCGGTGCATCTCTTCGGCCAGAGCGCAGATATGGCGCCGATCATGGAGATAGCCGCAAAGCATAACCTCTACGTGATAGAAGATACGGCACAGGCGATAGGTGCTTTTTATACTTTCCCTGACGGAAGGAGGCAGCGTGCAGGTACGATCGGTACGATAGGCACCACATCCTTTTTCCCCAGCAAGAATCTGGGCTGCTATGGTGATGGCGGTGCGATCTTCACTAATGATGAGGCTCTGGCCAAACGTCTCAAAATGATAGCCAATCACGGACAGTCTTCGCAGTATGTGTTTGACGATATAGGCTGCAATAGCCGCCTGGACAACCTGCAGGCAGCGATACTGGATGTAAAGCTGAAATACCTGGACAAATACTGTGAGGCCCGCCAGGCCGCCGCTGCCTACTATGATGAGCAGCTGGCCGTGCTGGAAAATGCCACCACGCCGGTACGGGCCGCTAACTCTACACATGTCTTTCACCAATATACGCTGAAGCTCAAACCGGGCACCGACAGGGCGGCAGTGCGCAAGGCCTTTGAGGAGCGCGGTATCCCGACCATGGTCTACTATCCCTCGCCTATGCACCGCCAAAAGGCCTACAGATCTGACAGATACACCGATTCGGATTTCCCGGTATCTATCAGTTTGAGCGAATGTGTATTATCATTGCCTATACATACAGAGATGACGAGGGAGCAGCAGGATTATATCATTGCCGCAGCCAAAGACATTATTCAATAATATCAACCCAAACCAAATACACAATAAATGAAGATAGCAGTAGTAGGTACAGGATATGTAGGACTCGTGACAGGTACCTGTTTCTCAGAGACAGGCAACGATGTGACCTGTATAGATATCAATCAGTCTAAGATAGACATGCTGAATAACGGCCAACTGCCGATCTATGAGCCTGAGCTGGATGTACTCTTTGAGCGCAATAAGAAAGAGGGTAGGTTGAAATTTACTACTTCTCTGGCTGAGGGGATACAGGGCGCAAAGATCATCTTCCTCGCACTCCCTACGCCTCCGGGCGAGGACGGCAGCGCCGACCTGAAGTACATACTCGGCGTAGCCAAAGACCTCGGCCCGCTGCTGCACCAGTATGTAGTCATAGTAGACAAAAGCACCGTACCGGTAGGTACTGCAGATAAAGTACGCGAGGCTGTGGCCAAAGGTGCGAAGGTAGAGTTTGACGTAGTGAGCAATCCGGAGTTTCTCCGCGAGGGCGTAGCGGTGGAGGACTTTATGAAGCCTGAGCGCGTGGTAGTAGGTACCTCATCGGACAAAGCACAGGAGGTGATGGGCCACCTGTATGAGCCATTTGTGCGCCAGGGCAATCCGGTCCTCTTTATGGATGAGCGCTCTGCTGAGATGACGAAGTATGCTGCAAACTCCTTCCTGGCTACCAAGATCTCATTCATGAATGAGGTCGCTAATCTGTGCGAGCGCGTAGGAGCGGATGTAGACCAGGTGCGCCGTGGTATCGGTACTGACAGCCGCATAGGCAAGAGGTTCCTCTTCCCGGGCCTCGGCTATGGAGGTAGCTGCTTCCCTAAGGATGTGCAGGCGCTACACCAGACTGCCTCGCAGAATGACTACAACTTTGCCATCCTCGACTCTGTCATGAAGGTAAACTATGACCAGAGGAAGCTCTTCCTGGCCAAAATACTCGAGAAATACCCTGATGTAAAGGGCAAAACAATAGCACTGTGGGGTCTGGCATTCAAGCCAAACACAGATGACGTACGTGAGGCCCCTGCGCTCTACCTGATAGATGAGCTGCGCAGCCGTGGCGCTGAGGTGCGTGCCTATGACCCTGAGGCTATGGGCCATGTGAAGCAGCAATACGGTGACAAGGTATACTTTGCCAAAGATCAGTATGATGCGCTGACAGGTGCCGATTTTCTGGTGATCGCTACCGAGTGGAACACCTTCCGCTCGCCGGATTTTGAAAAGATCAAAGCGGCTCTTAAAGAAAAGGTAATATTCGACGGGCGAAATTTGTATAGCCTGACGGAGATGAAAGAGTGCGGATTTTACTATTATAGCGTAGGCAGAAAAACTGTAGAATGAGCAAAGCAAGAAAGAGGATACTGATCACGGGAGCTGCGGGCTTCCTCGGGTCGCACCTGTGCGACCGCTTTATAGCAGAAGACTATCACGTGATAGCGATGGATAATCTCATCACCGGTGACCTGCGTAATATCCAGCATCTCTTCAAGCTGGAGAATTTTGAATTTTATCACCATGATGTATCGAAGTTTGTCTTCGTGCCCGGTGACCTGGACTATATCCTGCACTTCGCCTCACCGGCCAGCCCGATAGACTATCTCAAGATACCTATCCAGACGCTGAAGGTGGGCGCTATGGGCACGCACAACCTGCTCGGCCTGGCCCGTGTGAAGAAGGCTCGTATCCTCGTGGCATCTACCTCTGAGGTATATGGTGACCCGACGGTACACCCGCAGACTGAGGACTACTGGGGCAATGTGAACCCCGTAGGCCCGCGCGGTGTATACGATGAAGCCAAGCGCTACATGGAGGCCATCACGATGGCCTATCATACCTATCACGGCCTGGAGACGCGCATCATCCGCATCTTCAATACCTATGGCCCGCGTATGAGGCTGAATGACGGTCGTGTGCTGCCGGCCTTTATAGGTCAGGCGCTGAGAGGGGAGGACCTGACCATGTTTGGAGATGGTAGCCAGACGCGCTCGTTCTGCTATGTGGCAGACCTCGTGGAGGGTATCTATCGCCTGCTGCTCAGCGACTACACCCAACCTATGAACATAGGCAACCCTGAAGAGATCACGATCAAGGAATTTGGTGAGGAGATCATCAAACTGACCAACTCAAGCCAGAAACTCATATCACTCGAGCTGCCAAAGGATGACCCTAAGCAGCGCAAGCCGGATATCACCAAGGCGCGCGAAATACTGGGCTGGGAGCCTAAGGTGAAGCGTGCAGAGGGACTGAAGATCACCTATGACTATTTCAAAACATTGAGCAAAGAAGAACTCTTTGCCGGTCACAGGGATTTCATCAATGGCAGCAAATAACTACTACGCGCATGAGACGGCCATCATAGACGAGGGCTGTACCATAGGTGAGGGGACCAAGATCTGGCACTTCAGCCATATCATGCCTGGCTGCACGCTGGGCCGTGGCTGCAATATAGGCCAGAACGTGGTCGTATCTCCTGACGTAGTACTAGGCGATAATGTAAAGGTGCAGAATAACGTTTCTATCTACACAGGTGTGACCTGCGAGGATGATGTATTTCTCGGCCCGTCTTGTGTATTCACCAATGTGACGAATCCTCGCAGCGGCGTGAATCGCCGCGGCCAATATGCTAAGACGCATGTGGGCAAGGGGGCAAGCATCGGCGCGAATGCCACTATCGTATGCGGTCATGACATCGGCCAGTATGCCTTTATAGGCGCCGGCGCGGTAGTGACTAAGACAGTGCCCGCATATGCGCTACTGGTGGGCAACCCTGCGCGCCAGCTGGGCTGGATGAGCGAGTATGGCCATCGTTTGAATTTCGATGCTGCAGGAAAGGCGACGTGCGAAGAAAGCGGACAAGTATATGAACTGAAGGATGGCGCTGTGCGGCGCTTATCCTGATAAAGGCTGCGTGAAAACGGTCTAGTAAAAACCAATAACAATCCACTGAATAAGTCATGTACGAGTCATTACTGAAGAAAGAGAAGAAACTGGCCCTGATAGGACTGGGATATGTAGGCCTGCCTATCGCGCTGGAGTTTGCCAGAAAGATATCCGTGATCGGATTTGACATCAATCCAAAGCGAGTGGAGATGATGAAGCAGGGCATAGATCCTAGCTGCGAGCTGGAGAAAGAGGCGTTTGAAGGTTGTGATATCAAGTTTACATCTGATCTGGAGGACCTGAAGGAAGCCTCCTTCTTTATAGTGGCAGTCCCTACACCGGTAGACTCTCACAATGTACCTGACCTGAAGCCTGTACTCTCTGCATCGACTACCATAGGCAAGGTACTGAAGAAGGGCGACTACGTGGTATTTGAGTCGACGGTATACCCCGGCTGTACAGAGGATGACTGCCTGCCGGTGATAGAGCAGGTGAGCGGCCTGAAGATGGGGGGGGACTTTAAGCTCGGCTACTCTCCTGAGCGTATCAATCCCGGTGATAAAGAACACACGCTGGCCAAAATCACCAAGGTGGTCTCCGGCTGCGATGCCGAGTCCCTGGACACCATAGCCAAAACATATGAGATAGTAGTCAAGGCCGGCACGCACCGCGCCAGCTCTATCAAGGTAGCAGAAGCTGCGAAGATCATAGAGAATACGCAGCGCGATGTCAATATCGCGCTGATGAATGAGCTGTCCTGTATCTTTGATAAAATGGGGATCAATACCTATGAGGTGCTGGAGGCGGCAGGTACTAAGTGGAACTTCCTGAAGTTCTTCCCAGGGCTGGTGGGTGGCCACTGTATCGGCGTAGACCCATACTACCTGACCTACAAGGCAGAGGAGCTGGGCTATAAGTCTGAGGTGATCCTCGCAGGCCGCCGTATCAATGACGATATGGGCGCGCGCATAGCCAAGAAACTCGTGCAGCAACTGATACAACTGGACAAGACCATTGCACACACCAAGGTGCTGGTGATGGGGGCGACATTCAAAGAGAATGTATCTGACATCCGCAACTCTAAAGTAGTGGATGTGATAAAGGCGCTGAAGGAATACCACGTGCATGTAGAGGTCACCGATCCGTATGCTGATAATGAAGAATTCCAGCATGAGTATGGCGAGGTGCTGACCACCGATCTGGCAAAGGACTATGACGCCGTGATCGTAGCGGTGAACCATGACAAGTTCGCGGCGCTCGACGAGGCTTACTTCAAGTCTATCATGAAGCCTGATGGCATACTGGTAGATGTGAAGGGCGACCTGAGGAGGACGATCAAGGAGATAAAGTATTGGTCGCTGTAAAAACTTGGAATCAAGATTCAAGAACCAAGAATTTAGAAATATGAAAAGCGGAAAAATATGGATGGTAGTAGTGGGAGTGATCCTGCTGCTAGGGGCATGCAGGAAGAATGATGGTATCACGATCAGTGGTATCGTAGCGCGTGATGAAAGCGGCAACCTTGTACCGGCTAATGGTACAGATGCATCGGACTGGGGCTATAAGGACGCTGTGCCTGACAATATCTTAAACCTGCTAAAGGGGTTGCCTACCGGATGGATGAGAGCTACAGCTACAGTAGTAGATCCGAGTAATCCTACTGGTCAGGTTAGTACAATAGCTTACCCAAACCCATGTCACAATGGCTTTGTGCTGGATGCTATGGCATACGATACTACGGTGGGTTTTGCGTACGCTATCGTTGATGCAGACCTGAATATAAAGTCGAGTGGAGCATTTAATGGTATGAGTACCATCTCTACGAGCGTCTTGGATAATGGGTACTATAGAGTATATTACGCCTATGTAGACTCTCAGAGAAACGTAATCTACAAAGGCTACGGCGATATCAAAAAACAATAAGCTGTGATGAAAAAGGCATGTATCATAAGGAGTTTGGGAGTGGCTGCGGTCGCTCTTGCGCTTATGGTGGCAGGTCTTTCTTCTTGCAAAAAAAGTAACGACATCACCATATCAGGGTATACCGCGCGGGACGAGAATGGCAACCTGGTGGGCACAGCCGATACTTCAGATTGGAAAACTGATGTGGCGATCCCTGATATTGTCTTAAATACTTTCAATACCACTCCCTATACGTCGGTCAGTGGCGCTACGGAGTCTCATTTTAATAGCTCGATCAGCGCCTATCCCAATCCTGCTATAGGTCCGTTTGTCATTCATATACTCAATAACTACTACACCGTATATGCGAGCCAGTGGCTGCTGGTAGATCAAAAACTGCTGGTGTTGAAGAGTTTTGACTTCTCAGTAGGCTCGGGTGCCACCACCAAAACGATAGATATATCGGGTTTTTCGTCAGGCCTGTACAGGCTCTATTATGTATTCAGGGATCCGCATGGCACTGTGGTAGCACAGGGCTATGGAGATATACAAAAGCAATAGCCGGTATGCGCCAATTGATCTCCATAGTTATGTTTTCAGTCATAGTACATTTGACTGTAGGTTGTCATAAAAATGGCAATGCAGGAATCAATATATCGGGCTATACCGCTACGGATGAGCAGGGAAATGTATTATGGTCCGTATCTCATGACACTACGGACTGGAGGATAAATCAGGTACTACCGACACAGATACAGACTGCACTAAATGCCCTACCTCTTAATACGGATACTACTCACTATCCGCCGGGCTCTATAGTGGAGATGCAAGATACAGGCTACATAGGCGGGGCCTATCCCAATCCTAATATGGGGACGTTTGTTTTCTACCAGACGCGTAATGCTAGTGGCCCATATGCGTGCAAGTATGCGCTGGTAGATGATATGCTGCATATTTATAATAGCGGTGTGATAGCAGGCAATGGAAATGTGACAATAAGCATGACCAGTGTGCCATCAGGATTATACCGCTTATACTATTCATACTACGACGGCGAGGGAAATGTCCTGACCTGTGGTTTCGGAGATATTAAAAAGCAATAAACAACATGAAAAAGATACTCATCACCGGCGGTGCCGGATTCATAGGCTCTCACGTGGTGAGGCTGTTTGTCAATAAGTATGCGGACACGCAGATATACAACCTGGATGCACTGACCTATGCAGGCAATCTGGAGAACCTGCGCGATATAGAGGGCAAGTCTAACTACACATTTGTAAAGGGCGACATCACAGATGCGGCTTTTATCAATGAGCTGTTTCAAAGGGAGCAGTTTGATGGTGTGATACACCTGGCCGCAGAGAGCCATGTAGACCGCTCTATCTCTGACCCGATGGCGTTTGTCGTGACCAATGTGATCGGAACCGTAAACCTGCTCAATGCAGCTCGCACGATCTGGAAGTGTAATAAGGATACTGAGTTCCCTGCAGGCAAAAAGTTCTATCACGTATCTACGGATGAGGTGTACGGATCTCTGGGAGAGGAGGGCTTTTTTCTCGAGACCACGCCGTATGAGCCGCAGTCGCCATACTCAGCATCTAAGGCCAGCTCTGACCACTTCGTCAGGGCATACTACAATACTTATAACCTTCCGGTCGTGCTCACCAACTGCTCCAACAACTATGGTGCAAATCAGTTTCCGGAGAAGCTGATACCGCTTTTCATCAATAACATTCGCAACAATAAGTCGCTGCCTGTCTATGGCGATGGCAAATACACCCGCGACTGGCTGTGGGTAGAGGACCACGCCCGTGCGATAGATGTAGTGTACCATACCGGTGTGCTGGGTGAGACGTACAACATAGGTGGCTTCAACGAGTGGCAGAATATCAACCTGATCAAACTGCTGATAAAAATCGTAGATCAGAAACTGGGTCGTGCCGAAGGAGAGTCTGAGAAACTGATCACGTATGTGAAGGACCGTCCGGGCCACGACAAACGCTACGCGATAGATGCTACCAAGATCAAGAACGAACTGGGCTGGGAGCCGTCAGTGACCTTTGAGCAAGGGCTGGACAAAACTATAGACTGGTACCTGGCCAATGGCGAGTGGCTGAGCAATGTGACCAGCGGTGACTATCAGAAGTACTACGCCAATCAGTACGCGCACTAAACGATTTACGGCTTTTCCCCATTTTGCGATGGAATGCTAATTGCATCATAGAGTGGCACCCATATACCAGCCTGTGCCAGAGACAAAAGATATAATAGCCCGGAATGAATCCAACTACCGGAGTGCCATCAAGGCATTCACGTGGCGCATCATAGGCTCGCTGGATACGACCATCCTCTCCCTGTGGCAGACGGGAGACCTGACCATGTCTATCAAGATCGGGTCTACTGATTTTATCTCAAAGATCATACTCTACTACCTGCATGAGCGTGCGTGGATCTACTGGATGGGCGCACGTGTCATGACGCGTGGTATCTCCCTGATCAAAGCCGTGGTGTGGCGCATGATAGGCTCGCTCGATACAGCCTTCTGGGGCTGGTGGTATACCGGCGATGCGCTCACGGGACTAAAGATCGGCGGCTATGAGCTATTGACCAAAATAGCGCTGTACTATGTACATGAGCGCCTATGGGCCAATGTACCTATAGGCACGGTGCGCCGCTGGATGGATAGGTTAAAGAGACTTGTGAGCAAGGCATGACTCTAGGATCATAAAATTTGCTGTGTAAAATTTGTGCTCCAGCCCTAATGGTGCTTCAATTCATAATCGGTTCTCACCTTGTCTGGTGCAGGGGTCAGTTGGACCGGATATTTTTTCAGAGCCTCATCATGCCATTCCTTGAGCAATGCATTTTGTTTTAAAACACGGACTTGATCTATGCAAATGCCTTTTACCTCTTCATATGACTGATAGGTCACATCACTGCGAGACGTGATATAAATATAGTACCAACCTATGTACCCTTTCGGTCTAAAAGGGCCCTGCAAACTATTCACGGCACTATGAAAGGCCGGAGTAAAGAGGGGATATTCTTTATTGGCAGTGGTTATCTTTGCATAGCTCATCATAAAGCTATCTGCACTGATCTTGATATACATTCTCTCAGCCTCGGGGGTGGCCATTTTCTCTTTCAGTGCTTTTCTGATCCGGGCTACAGTCGTGGCAGAAGTATCTGAAGTTTCCACCTGAAAAAAATCGCAATGGCCTGAGTTGCTAAACAGTGCTGATCTGTTATTGTCATAAAAATCATATGCCTCTTTGTCACTGATTTTAATAGCATTGAGTTTTTGGCGCTGGTATTCTGTACTCAGGAGTTCCTCACGGATCATCTCGGTGAGTATGGCTGTTGTTCTGCTTATTTCTTCACTTTTATCCAGGCCCTCGGTAGTAGCCAGTCCACTCAGGTACTTATTGACCACATAGTACTTTGCTACCAGGTCAGCTACAATAGACGAGTCACCGTACTGGCTGAAGTTAGGGTTTAGCCGATGCAGTATATCGATAGTATTGCTATCCAGTGTCTTTCCACCTACTGCCACATGGTGATTCTGGCTAAATGCGCTCATGCAAAAAACCGTGCACATGAGAGTACAAACAAAAAATACCTTCATACGTGTGTAGGGTTTAGCGTACCGGAGCCACACTCCAGACGTCCCAGGCATTGTTATCATCCAGTACCTTGCCGTTTAGAGTTACCGGATAGATTTTTGCGCCAGACCCGCCACTGGTCTGAAAGCCGATAGAGACATTATATCCGTTAGGATTGATCTGTCCGCATAGATTTGGATTCGGGCCATAATATTTACAAGTGATCAGTCCTGACGTTTCATGTATCTGCACCTGATATTCTATGGCATAGTTGCTACCGCTGTTTGTCCGGAGATTTGCCCAAACAATAAAAGTACGCGCAGGAGCGGTACCATAGGAGTATGTCCTGATATATTCACCGCTGCCATAGTCTCTCATATCTGAATAGTACGGCATGATGATAGGGTTGCTGGTGAAAGATGCAGGTACAGTAGGAGAAAATGAATTACTGGCTACATTCCCAAAAGCTATCCATCCATTGTTGCTGACGGTCACCTGTGTATAGTCGGTGCCGTCCACTCGCACTGTAAATCCGAGGTTCTGTACGCTGTAGCAGTCATCACAATTGTCTAGCGCTGTGATGGTAGCACCTGTGCTCAGGTCATCGCGGCTGGAGGTCAGTGACGCAGCAAGGATATAGTTGCTGGCAGCATTACTGGTACCTCCGGTCGATGTAGTGAGTGTGCCGTTAGCATCTGCGAAAACCTCCCTGTAGCCTCCTGTATTGGCCAGATTGCCTATGGTCACCTGGCCTGTGTTGGTAATACGCATGGCCTCAGACGTCGTAGAGTTATTGGCAGCCGAGTTATTATTCACTTCAAATACGAGCGCACCATTATAGCTATTCATATCTATTGCACCGATCCTGGCATTGACACCAGATCCTGCGTAGGTGAGGAAGTCTATATAAGCATGATTGCCCAGGCCGCCCAGAGTACTTTGCAGTTTTAATAGCTCCGTCGTAGCACCGGCTATCTCGACCTTTGCATTGTTAGGAGTAGTAGTACCTATGCCTACTGTACCATTGCCTTTGAATCGGGCATTCTCTGTGAAGGAGGCGCTGCTACCATAGCCCAGTGCGACGTCAGAGGAGCTGCCATCAGAGTGCACTTGCAGCAGATTTGACTGTATGCCAAACCCATAGTGCGCGCCCGTATTGCCCCAGAGAGCGATCTTGTCACCCAGTGCATTTGCAAAGTTCAGTGGGAAGCCCGGAGCTGTCTGGGCGATACCTACATTGCCTCCTGAGAGGGTGAGATCATTAGTAGAGCCGGATGTAGACGTAGAGAAGAGAATTTTCTGACCACCTGTCTGGCGGATAGTCGCATCATTCGTAGCAGCATTGCTGATATAGGCGTTAGCGCCGCCTGCTATGCCTATTTCGAGCTTAGTAGTGCCGGAGTTTTGCATCACGATCTCCGGATTGCTGGTGCCATTCACCACGAGGGCCGCCTGTGTACCACCAGCGGTAACTGTGTGGGCGCCGGATGCCAGGGGTTCGGAGGTCGAGACAGTAGTGCCGTTGTCCGTCACGCTGCTATTGCCTATGGTATTCGCGCCGGTGAATTTCGGTATCGTGTTAGTCGTACCATTGATGCCTGCGGAGAGATCAGACGCCGGTATAGTACCGACACTCACCACACCTCCCGCTGAGGTCTGCTTCAGGTACTGGCCTGTGCCACCGGTAGCAGAGAGGTTGCTGCCTGTACCGCCATTGGCTACGGGCAGTACACCCGATACATCAGATGTGAGAGATACAGCACTGCTGCTGAGCAGGCCTGATGCATTATTATGTACTACGCCAGCGGATGTGAATGGTGAGACATTGACTGTACCGCCAAAAGATGCATTGCCTGACCAGGTCTTGTTGCCTGCGGCAGTCTGGTTAGTCGTGAGGTCTACCCAGTTTTGTGCGCTGCTGCCTGTACCGCCATTGGCTATCGGGAGAATGCCCGATACCTCAGAGCCGAGTGCCACCTGGCCGAAAGACGGCGCTCCGGCTGCATTGCCGTGGAGCACTGTACTGGTAGTACCCGGCAGGGTGCCCAGCGTACCTGTGGCAGTATTGGTCACGACACCTGCGGTGGTCAGGGTCTTTACATTCACACCGCCCGTGCTATTGCCCAGATTGACTGCGCCTGTGCCACCTACGCCTATACTGGTGGCGGCAGAACCGGTAGTATTGATGCTGCTGGCACCTGTCTGTGTTAGGGCGCCGAGGGTGGAGGTGCCGGTCACAGAGAGCGTACCGCCTATAGTACCGTTGCCACTGGTATTGAAGCCTGCGCCTGACTGCGGAGAGGCTGTCTGATTCTTTATAAAGTTATTGCCGCCGGACTGATTGTCACTGACGAGCCTCCAGCCCGAGGCGATATACTGGAATGACATCACGCCGCCGGATGCTGCGATGGTCTGTCCGGCAAATGTCACTGCCTGCGCATCTGTATTATAGATGGTCAGAAACTGGCCGTCTACAGGGCCGGTGGCAGTGGCGGCATTAGCTGCACTGGCACCATCATCGGTCACGGTGTAGATGGTCACGTTAGCCGGGATGGTGATGGTAGCGCCTGCGGGGCCGCTCTGCGGTGTAGAGGCTACTGCACCGTTTACTGTCAGTTTCGCGCCGGGAGAAGTGGTGCCGACGCCTACGTTCTGTGCTATGGCTGCAGATAGAGACAGGCATGCAGCGAAAAGCGTAAAAATTCTTTTCATTAATGATGGTGGTTTACTTGCGTACTAATCAGGGTTTGTGAATATACGCAAAAATAATACCTGATGGATGGTCTATTAATACTCAATGCTATGGGGCCGCCAAAGTGTAAAGAAATCAGGACGGGCTGTCTTGTCAATCGCACAATAAAAAAGCCCGTGCGACAGATCACACGGGCTTTTGATATTTTGAGCAAAGCAGTTTAGAGCGTATAGCTGAGCTGCAGCGTATAGTTGCGCGGTGCTTGGAACTGGCCCGGACGGGTCATCCACTCAGAGTTCGCTACGTTCTTGATGATAAATGCCATCTTGAACTTAGGCGTTGGCTTGAATCCGAGAGAAAGGTTCAGGATACTGTATCCCTTGCTACCGGCGGCTATCTGCGCATCGCGGTAGTTCTTCAGAGCACGGAAGGTGGCGATACCGTTGATACCTGTAAAGAGGTTGCCCACAAAAGCATAATCTATATTCTCCTGGAAGCTCAGGTACTGATAGTCCATGCTGAAGTCCCATTTCTTGTATGCCACGCCAAAGAGCAATTTGATCTGGTGGCGGGAGCGGTATTTCAGGAGGTTGTCCTTGCTGGTAGAGGTCATAGCGTAGGTCAGCTTAGATGAGTCAGGATTGCTCACCGGGTCGTGGTTGGCATCATTGGTGGTCCGGATATTGACGAAGCCTGTATTGACATATGGCTTGATGGTATCACCCGCCTGATTGTACATCACGAGAGGTTTGTTCCAATCCAGTGCGCGGGCATCTGTGAAGGTGTAGCCGATCAGGAAGTTGAGCTCAAAATTTCCCACTTTGCCTTGTAGCGCGGCTGTAATCTCTGTACCCAGGATGCGGGCATTACCGATATTTTGCGAGGAAAAGCCCAGGCCGTAGGTACCCTTGTCAGGTGGACCAAACTGGCCGAATGTGAACTCCATCATATTATTATAGAAGTTGGCAAAGAACGCTGCGTCTCCATAGCCCTGCCAGCTCTTGCCGATCTTGAATGCCTGCTTGACACCCAGCTCCGCACTGTAGCCCTTCTCCGGCTGCAGGTTAGGATTGCTGTAGATGCCGAGTGGTCCTACATAGGTATGTACATAGAGCTCTGCCAGTGATGGATAGCGGAAGCCCATGGTGCCGGAGGCCCTGATATAGGTGCCCTCTGCAGCCTGATAATTGATACCGATACGGCCCAGGGGATATTTGAGTGTACTGAGGCTATTGGTGCGGCCTACTACTGCGTACCTGTTCGTCACAGGATTGAGGGTGTCGCGGTCATTGTTGAAATACTCCCAGCGGCCACCCACCACTACATCCAGCTTACCAAAAAACTTCTTGTCTACCTGTGCATAGACAGCCACATTGCCACGGTCGTGATTGCCTATGAGTGAGGCGCTATCGGTGCTGCCCTTTGGCGCGCGGGAGATGTCATACATACCCACGAGGCCTGCTATGAATGTCAGGTCTATTTTCTTCATCATCTTCGCATACTGCAGCTCCACATAGTTCTTGTGGC
This sequence comes from uncultured Chitinophagaceae bacterium, assembly GCA_964537475.1. Taxonomy (GTDB): domain Bacteria; phylum Bacteroidota; class Bacteroidia; order Chitinophagales; family LD1; genus UBA1941. The sequence continues at coordinate 35,638 of CAZIBY010000011.1, forward strand.
CTATAGAGCCTTGTCCGGTGGTATTGAGATTGCTGGAGTTGAGATAGCGATAGCGGAAGGAGAAGCGGTTGTCTTTCTTGTCATAGTAGTTGATAAATGGGTCTATCACGTAGCGGCCATTATGATAGGTAGTGATAGTGCCACCGAGCGGCTCGTAGCCTCTCTTGCCCACGCTATCCCATACGAAGAATGTCTTGCCCCAGCTGTAGTAAGCCAGCGCTCCGATACCCATATTCAGGCCTTCGATCTTCTTTGACCTCCAGCGCAATTTGAAGTTGGCGTGCATATCATGAGCATCAGAGGAGTCGAGATAGCCACGGTCAGTAGTGATACCCAGGCCGCTGACAATGTCAAACTGACCTACCTTGCGGCGATCAGCAAAGTTGGTACCCATAAAGTACTGCTGCTGGCCCGGCAGCCACCACTTCATATCGCGTGTAGGCGGTGCCTGGTAGAAGCCTGCGTAGCTCGTCACTTTGGTATATGGCTTGTCAGTGGGGAATGCTGAGATAGCATTGATGATACCGTTTAGCGCGCCGGAGCCGTATAGAGAGGAGGCAGCGCCTTTTATCACCTCTACCTGCTCTACGTTTTCCATAGGTATCACAGACCACTTGGCGTCATCAGCATCTGCCGTAGTGATGGTGATACCATCATACAGCACTGCCACACGAGAGCCTGCACCATAGCTCCAGCCCGAGCCGGAGCGGATATTGGCCTGGCCATCAGCTATGGTCACAGAGGGTATCTTCTGTACACCGCTGGAGAGGTCGGTGATATTCTGATTGGCCAGGGTAGAGCCTTTCATCACCTCCATTGACACTGTTTCTTCGCTTAGTTTCTTGGCGTATTTGCTACCAGATACGACCACCTCATCTATTAGTTTGGCTTTATCTTTTATCACCACGTTCTGTACCTGGTTTTCGCCATCTTTCAGCGTTACCGTCAGCTTGGTGTCTTCTTTACCTACAGAGTGATAAACCACGGTATAGGTGCCAGCCGGCACGCTCAGCTCATAGTTGCCATCATAGTCTGCAGTCGTGGCCTGGTTTTTTGAAACGTCTATCACTACCGTAGCTCCGAGCAGGGGTTCACCCTTTTCATCGGTCACCTTGCCGGTTATTTTCCCATTTTGGGCATACGTAGTCAGAGAGAGCAGTGTGAAACACAGCGCGTACAGGATTTTTTGCATAAAATATGTTATTTGGGTTTGACCGGTGCTAAAAAAATAGATTTTTTCTGACAATTAAAAATTGATAACCCCGCCGAGTTGTTAAATACCAGTTGATATTAATTGGCAAAACCTACTCATATATTGTTGGGAAATAGTACCTTTACCATCCTAAACAAGAAATAACAGAATGAAAAAGTTTTTACTCAGCTGGCTGGCTATGGCTGCACTCTCCATAGCTGTGTCGGCACAGTGCCTGACGTGTACACCGTCTATCACCGGCTGTGCACCCGCGGGTGGCATATGCGGTCACTCAGCAGTAGGTATGGTAAACCATCCATACACTACAAACATCAGTTTCTACATGCCGAAGACGATCAATGATCCGGCATTTCTGAGCCAGTGTAGCTGCAGCCAGATCAATCTCAATGAGATCAAAGTGACAGGTGTGGGTGGCCTGCCTACCGGCATCAGCGCTTTTTTCAACCATGCTAATCAGGACTACAATGTGGCTGCCGGTGACTCCCTCGGCTGCGTCAATTTTTGCGGCACGCCACTGGCGGCAGGTACCTATCCTGTGACCGTATACATAGAGGCGCATGTACTGGCTATCGGCACGCCCATAGGCAATGTGGACCCGGGTCCGCAAAACCAGACCTACAAGGATACGATGATCATCCTGCCTGATACCTCGGGTGCTATCTCGTCTTTCAACTATACACCGCATGTGAACGTTGATTGCGACTCTCTGAGCCTCGCTTTCAATGCGACCCTATCCGCTCCATACCCTAATCCTACGAGCTATTCCTGGGATTTTGGCAATGGCCAGACCTCTGCGGCGCAGGTCCCATCCGGCACCTATACCTTTAATACACCCGGTATACATCCGGTGTCACTCAAGACGATCTACTACCAGTACCGTGTGAAAGACGTGTATATATACAACGTACCGAGTGGCTGGCAGGACGTCTGCGATATCTCGTGCACAGGTACACCGCCGGATATCTATATCAAGCTGCCACTGCTGGGCTACAATACATCGAGCAATACTATTTCACAATGTTCTAACATTTCTATCAATAATATCAATCAGCTGATCCCTATGGGCACGGACTCACTCTCTCTGGAGGTGTGGGATAGCGATGCCGGTAGCCTGGCCAATATTTGCGGAGCTGACGACCTGATAGGGATATATATGATGCATATCACTCCAAACCTTTTCCCTCAGCGGGTGAGTTTTGCTAATAGCAACGCCAGCGGCTATATGGATATAGATACGGTAGCACTATCGCCTAGCTTTGTAGATACGCTGAAGGTGAATATCCAGGGTCGTCCGGCTGCGCCTATGATCTGGGCCAGCAGTGACTCTGCATGCTTTGGAGACTCTACCCGCCTGGCTATCACTCCTGCCTACAGCAATATGAAATACGAATGGTGGAGAGACTCTACCTACCTGCTGGATGCTACTGACTCCGTATACTATGCCAAGCAGTCCGGCCTCTTCCGCGTGAAGGTGACCAACCTGGCTACAGGCTGCAGTACCGAGATGGATACGCCATACTACCGCATCAGTGTGAGTACTATGACTCCTACTTCGGCCAACCTGGTGTACTCATCCGGTACCGGCACCATATTCCTGAATCCATTCCTGCCGGGCAGCGTAGCTGAGTGGTACTACAACGGTACGCTGGTGACAGGCCAGACAGGCCAAATCCTGCCTATCCTGGGCAATGGCGTATACACGGCCACAGTATTTGCAGATGGTTTCCCTCAGTGCAAATTTGAATCACAGCCACTGACGGTGACCGGCGTGGGTATCATAGAGGAGAGCCCATCTGACATATCAGCCCTATCCATCTATCCTAATCCAAACAACGGTACATTTACCATCAAGGCAAATGTGCTGCAGACAGGAGATGTGACCATCAGTATAGCAGATATGCTGGGCAGGGAGGTCTACCACCAGACAGTACAAAATCAATATGGAGAGATCAGCCAGAATGTAGATATCTCAGCACTGGCCCACGATGTCTATACCGTGACGGTGTCTAACCTCAGTGGTAAGGCGACCAGCCGGATAGTAGTCAAATAACGCAACAGCATTAACATAAAAGCCGCTCCTATACGAGGAGCGGCTTTTTTTATTGGCACATAATGACTTTTGACCGAATATTGTGGAAAAAGCTATTGACTGATAAAAAGTCTTTTGCTACATTTGGATCATTAGACAAACATTAAACAAACCAAAATCAATCATGAAAAAACTATTTACCACGCTTGCCCTGTCTATCGGTATCTGTGCAGTTTCTTTTGCACAGAATAACCCTCTTTACTTTGACACAAGTGTATTTCAATCAGTAGACGGCGGTCAGACCAATATCACTCCGATAGTAGGTACCGTACCAGGCCTCTCTCCGAGCGACTCTGCACTGGCTTGCGGTGTGAGGGGTACAGCGGTGAGCGATACGATCTACTTCAAGAACTTCACACAGTTCAGCGTAGCTACCGTAAACAGCCTGAAGATCGACTCTCTCTACCTCCCTGCAGGCCTCACATGGCACACCAGCAGCCCTAACAATACTTTCACTACCGGCCAGGACGGTGTGATCCTCGTAAACGGTACTACCAACGTAGCTCAGGGTGTATACAAACTGCGTATCGTGGTAGACGTAAACACTACGATCGGCAACTTCTCATCTGTAGATGCTGAAGCGCTGGCTCACCTCCGCTACCATGTACGTATCAAGCAAGATGCTACATGCCCATGCCCTGCTATCGATCCTGCTGACTCTGCTAGTGTGTACACAGCATATACTTGCCAGGTAGGTATCAACGAAGTAGCTAAGAACATCACTGACCTGTCTGTAAAGCCAAATCCATTCTCCGGTGCAGCTAAGGTAGAATTCAATTCTGCTGTATCCGGTACCTACTCACTGAAGCTGACCAACCTGCTCGGCGCAGTAGTATCTAGCCGTGAGGTGGAGATCTATGCTGGTCAGAATGAGCTGATGCTGGACCGCAATGGCCTCTCATCTGGTATCTATCTGCTGTCTATCTCAAATGACAACGGTATCGTGACCAGGAAGGTGACTATAGAGTAATCTATCCCGATAAAATATCTGCAAGAGGCTCCTCAAAAGGGAGCCTTTTGTTTTTTACCATTTTCATATTTATAATTACCTTTAATCAAATAATAATCAGCCATGAAAAAACTATTTACCACGCTTGCCCTGTTTATCGGTATCTCTGCTGCATTTGCGCAGAATGATCCTCTTTATTTTAATACAAGTGTATTCCAGTCAGTAGACGGCGGTATGACCAATATCACTCCGATAGTAGGTACCGTACCTGGCCTCTCTCCGAGCGACTCGGCCCTGCCATGCGGTGTAGCCGGACAGCCTATCAGTGATACGATCTACTTCAAGAACTTCACGCAGTTCAGCGTAGCTACCGTAAACAGTCTGAAGATCGACTCTCTCTACCTGCCTGCAGGCCTCACATGGCACACCAGCAGTCCTAACAATACTTTCACTACCGGCCAGGACGGTGTGATCCTCGTAAACGGTACTACCAACGTAGCTCAGGGTGTATACAAACTGCGTATCGTGGTAGACGTAAACACTACGATCGGCAACTTCTCATCTGTAGATGCTGAAGCGCTGGCTCACCTGCGCTACCATGTACGGGTGATCAACGATGCATCCTATCCATGCCCTGCCATAGATCCTGCTGACTCCAGTCTGGTATACAAAGCGTATACTACCGCTGTAAATGAAGTAGCCAGGAACATTACTGATCTGTCTGTAAAGCCAAATCCATTCTCCGGTGCAGCTAAGTTAGAATTCAACTCTGCTGTATCTGGCACCTACTCACTGAAGCTGACCAACCTGCTCGGCGCAGTAGTATCTGGCCGTGAGGTAGAGATCTATGCCGGTCAGAATGAACTGATGCTGGACCGTAATGGCCTCTCATCTGGTATTTATCTGCTGTCTATCTCCAATGACAACGGCATTGTGACCAGAAAGGTGACTATAGAGTAATCTATCCCGATAAAATATCTGCAAGAGGCTCCTCATAAGGGAGCCTTTTGTTTTATGATAATGATTTGCGTTATATTTAGACTAAATACTACTCTGGCACTATGAAAAAACTATTTACCACGCTTGCCCTGTCTATCGGTATCTGTGCTGCATTTGCACAGAATGATCCTCTTTATTTCAATACAAATGTATTTCAATCAGTAGACGGAGGCGTGACTAGTATCGCACCGATAGCAGGTACTGTACCGGGTCTCTCGCCAAGTGATACTGCGCTGCCATGTGCTGTGAGAGACACGATGGTCAGTGATACTATTTACTTCAAGAACTTCACACAGTTCAGCGTAGCTACCGTAAACAGCCTGAAGATCGACTCTCTCTACCTCCCTGCAGGCCTCACATGGCACACCAGCAGCCCTAACAATACTTTCACTACCGGCCAGGACGGTGTGATCCTCGTAAGCGGTACTACCAACGTAGCTCAGGGTGTATACAAACTGCGTATCGTGGTAGACGTAAACACTACGATCGGCAATTTTTCAGCTGTAGATGCTGAAGCGCTGGCTCACTTGCGCTATCACGTACGTGTCAGGGATTACTACTGTTCTTGCCCTGCTATAGATCCCGCAGACTCTGGCAATGTTTATACAGCTTATAGCTGTCTCTATGATTCCGTACCATCAAATATTGGAATCAGTGAATTAAATCCCGGTATTGGGAGCGTCAGGGTGATACCCAATCCATTCTCCGGTGCAGCTAAGGTAGAATTCAACTCTGCTGTGTCTGGCACCTACTCACTGAAGCTGACCAACCTGCTCGGCGCAGTAGTATCTAGCCGTGAGGTGGAGATCTATGCTGGTCAGAATGAGCTGATGCTGGACCGCAATGGCCTCTCATCTGGTATCTATCTGCTGTCTATCTCAAATGACAACGGCATTGTGACCAGGAAGGTAACTATAGAGTAATCTATAATTGATCCGAAATAACTGCAAGAGGCTCCTCACAAGGGAGCCTTTTGTATTTTATAGTATGCGCAGCGTCATAGATTTTGATGAGGTGCGTCTTCCCCTTTTGTTATTATATGTCTACCTTAGCTACTCATCTAATCAAATCTCACACATATGGCAGCTAATATCGGAATACCATCCAAGCACCTGCAGCCTCTCGCGACCATGCTCAATACACTCCTCGCGGATGAGTACCTGCTCTATACCAAGACACGCAACTATCACTGGAATGTGCGCGGCCCGCAGTTTATGGACCTGCATAAATTCTTTGAAGGCCAGTACGAGCAGCTGGCAGAAATCGTAGACCAGGTAGCAGAGCGCAACCGCTCCCTGGGCCACTTTGCCGTGGGTACTATGAAGCAGTACCTCAACCTCACACGCCTCACTGAGGATGACAAAGCTACCAACGCCAAACAAATGCTGCAAAACCTGCTCAACGATCATGAGACCATCGTCCGCGTACTCCGCAAGGATCTCGTGGCAGCGGTAGAAAAATATAAGGACGCCGGCACGAGTGACTTCCTCACCGGCCTGATGGAGCAGCACGAGAAGATGGCATGGTTTATCAGGAGCTATTTGGAGTAACTAAGTATTTAATACAAATTTTACTGCAGAGGCGGAGAGACGCAGGGGAATACAAAATGTATTTTCTCCGCGCCTCTCCGCCTCTGCGGTTATAAACTATATTACTTATTGCCTGCTTGCTGCTCCAGGTGACGGATAGCGATCTGTTTGTAGGTATTCAGGTCGGGGAGGGGCTGGTCTGTGAGTTTGGCCTCCTCGTCCCACTTCCTCATGGTGATATTGAGGTCAAACAGCGGATCCTCGCGAAAGGCCTTTGCCTCTGCCTCCTGCATAGGTCCACCCTGGTATTCCAGTGTTTTCTTGCTCGCCTCCGATAGCCGGCTGTAGTACCCCGGGTCTGCGTAGGTCAGGTAGCGCTTGGCATTGACATGCTGCTCTGCCAGCTGTGCTACGCGCTCGCTGAAACCCATACGGCGCAGGAAGGCACCCGCTTCTTTCTCATGATTGGTACGGCCATAGTTGCCCATGGTATCTTTATTCTGGCTGTGGATCAGGTAGCCTATATCGTGAAAGAAAGCCGCTAGTATCACCTCATCATCATAGCCGCCTGTGCGTGCCAGCTCTGCACTCTGGCACATATGCTCCAGCTGCGTCACCGCCTCACCATAGTATTCTTCGGCACCATGCTTTTCATACAGGGCAAAAATGTCGTCTACTTTCTGCTGGATAGAGGGTGCGGTCATCGGTATGTATTTATCTCAAAAATAAGAGGATCAGCTCAGATCAGAAATAAGCCATTTTAATTTTAGGTAAAGGATCACAATTCATACATGAGGTTGCAGCCGCGTATCTCGCTATTGTCCAGCCGTCCCAGCACTTCAAAAGACCCGTCAGGAAAGACCTTGCCCAGATCAGACACAGCTAGGAAAGAGCAGGAGTGCAGGTTGGCCAGATCTATAATATTCAGTGAGCCGGTTTTGCCGGCAGGCAGATAGGAGAGCGGGTCATAGGGGTCGCGCACCAGCAGCATCATCCATGGCGGACAGCGGAAGATGCCCTGCCCTGAGGAGTAAGCCTGCGAGAGCAACTCCGTCATGCCATACTCGCTGTGGATGCTACTCACGCGAAATGCACCTGTGAGCACCCTGTGGATCTCAGCGCGCGTCATCTCCTCGCGGCGGCCCTTCATGCCACCCGTCTCCATGATGATGGCGTCACCCAGTGGCTGCGGATACGCCTCTGCAAAGTCCAGCAGGGCATAGGTCACGCCGAGCAGGAGGAGTTTCTTTTGGCTGTTTTTTGCGATAGAGATGCGGCGATCCAGCTCCGCGAAATCCTTGTCTATGAAACCACTAAGCGGATCACCGGAGCGTCGCATCAGGTCATCTGCCATATTTAGCAGAGAGGATGTGCCCCGCTCCAGGTAGGAGGGTAGCAGCGACAGGATGCAATATTGCGAGGGATCACCGTAAAACAATTCAAATGCCCTCAGATAGCTGCGTTCATACAGCGCCAGATCGGCTACATGGTGGCGGCTGGGTGTGGTGCCAGTAGTCGTACTGCTCTCAAAGGTTTTGACAGCCGGGTATTGGCGATCTGATACCGTGTGCGACTTGAAAAACTGTACAGGCAGGAAAGGAATATCTGCCAGCGCCGCCACTGTATCAGGAGTGCGGTGCATCCGATCACAAAAATCCCTGTATAGCTGTACATGCTGATACTGGTAGCGGAATACAGCCAGGGCAGTGGCCTCAAAAGAAGCATCACTGGCTCCGAATATCTGATCTGTGAGGTGCTGTAGCAAACAAAATTTTGGGGCAAAGGTGCAATAAACGCTTCAATTTTTAGTTTCTTAGCTACAGTGAAAAGGCACCTGGCCATAGCATATCTGGCGCTCATGATAGGGCTGAGCAGCTGCGTGAAGCAGCCCAGTTTCCCCATAGAGCCGCATATAGAGTTTAAAAGTGTATCAGACACGCTGGTACGGCTGCCGCATACCGGCACCGCAGTAGACTCGGTACAGTTTACCCTTTCATTTACAGACGGAGACGGAGACTTTGGTGTGCCGGCCAATGCATTTGACACCACCTGCAGCTTCTGCTCCTGCCTGGATCATAGTACAGACAGCCGGTTCATATCCAATGAGACACGCAATGTATTTTACTACTCCTATGCCTCGGGGTATCCCGATAGCTGTATAGATGGTATCGCTACAGCCTATATCCCGGTGGCTACCAAATATCCTGCCCTGCAAGGTGATATTACATTTCACATAGATGTAGAGTGCCCCGGCAGCGGCACTCGTGATACGCTTCACTACTCTTTTTTCATCAAAGACCGAGCTGGACACCTCAGTAACCGAGTTTTGAGCCCCGGTATCGTCATAGACTGCAACTAATACAACATTTAATGCGTAAAGCCTTTCGTGGCTATCGTACCGTGCTCCCGCGGTAGGACTGTCATTCCTTTATCTAGACCGAAGATCATGCTGAAATATCCTCTCTACCTGCTCCCGGTGGCGCTGCTGATGACCCTCTGTACGCCGGGCCATGCTCAAAGAACGCCAAAGGACTGCCTGATCCTTTTCTGTGATGGAAGTGACAACTGTGGCTATAAAAGCACCACGGGCAAAGTGATCATACCACCGGGCAAATACTCCTACCTGTTCACAGATTCTTTTTACAATACCGCTATCGTGCAGGATCCCACACAGGGTATAGTAGCCATAGACCGTCAGGAGCATGTGCTATATAGGATATTTGTGTTTGACAATGGACCTGACTATACCGGTCAAGGCCTGTACCGCATCTATGCCAAGGGCAAATATGGTTTTGCCAATATGGATAAGGTAGTGATACCGGCTAAGTTTGATTTCGTCTATCCTTTCAATGGAGACTATGCGGTGTTTGTGTCGGGGTGTACCTTTCGCTCAGACCTGAGCGGTGAGCATGTAGAGATCATAGGCGGCAAATATGGCTATATAGACCGCGATGGCAAGGTGATCAAACGTGCGGCCTATGAGTCTGCTACGAGCTTTGAGAATGGCAAGGCGACGGTGATCTACCAGGGCAAGAAGATCACCCTGGATAATCATTTCAATGAGGTGGCCGTCTGGTAAACTTCCAATCCAAGGTTAACGGTAAAAACGCTGAAACGCGAAAGCAATATTTTACAGCAGAGTCGCGGAGGAATACATTATTTAATTGCTCATTGAATATTTAAGCGCACCGATATTGCCAGATATATTTCTCGCAAAGGCGCAAAGGGTTTAAGGAAAGGCAAAGGGATGTATTTATGGCTTGCCTATTAGTAGATTTACTTCTGTCAAAGCGCATGTCTCACCCCTCTTACATTCTCCCGCAATGTGGAGCTTTAACACAAAATTCAAATAGCTGGATCGTATCTTCTCGAGGCCTTAGCCTTGGGAAGGAAGCACTGATCTAATCCTGCATTTCCTCCGCACCCCTCCACCTCTGCGGTTTAATGGCTGTTAACTTTACCGTATCAATGTAAAATTCCCCTCCCTGTAGAAGGGCTTCTCAGGATAGATCTTCTGGTAGTACTTTACGAAGCAGGTATATATCTCTGCAGGCTGTGCTATGCCGTGATAGGTGCCGTCCCAGCCTGAGTTATCATTGGCTTCAAAGACTGTTTCACCCCACCGGTTGTATATCGTGACATGGGCCACGACTGTACCATCTACAGCGGGTACGGTATAGCGGTCATTGCGGCCATCGCCATTAGGCGTGAAAGCACTCGGGAAGATGATCTCTGCTGCGGGCACACCCACACCTATCAGCAGGCAGGCCTGCGCACTACAGCCACTGGAGTCGGTCACATCTACACAGTAGTAGGTAGCACGCTGCGGCGTGGCCACTGTGGCCTGAGCGGTAGTACTGGTCAGGCTTGAATCCGGCGACCAGAGGAAGGTAGCGAGCGCTCCGCCGGATACTGTGAGCTGTACACTGTCTCCGGGTGTGGACGCACTGTCAGGCACAGCAGTGATGTGTGGCGAGAGGTGCGTGTAGTTATTGTCTATAGTAGCTGCCGCTGTGCCGGTAGCGGTACAGCCCAGGCTGTCAGTAGCTGTCACAGTATAGGTCGTACTGGATGCAGGAGTGATAGCCAGGGAATCTGCGCCGCTGCCGTCGCTCCATGCGAAGTGTGCACCACCGATACCTGCGGCGCTCACGTGCAGTATAGCACGGCCGCCAGGGCATACGGTATCACTGACAGTAGCTACCTGTACAGAGTCTACGTAGACATTGATGGATACGGTGCCCGAGCATCCGTCAGGGCTGCTCACCGACACGGTGTAGACCTGCCGGCTGGTCTGGGTCACGCTGATCTGCTGTGTGGCATCTCCGGTGCTCCAGGCATAGGTCACGTTATTGACATTGGGCACGTCTACAGACAGCAGGGCTGTGCCGCCGGGGCAGGTAGTGGTATCGTCAGATCCAAAGGCTCCCAGGTAGTCCTGCCGCAGGAAGAAACTGTGGGTGGAGACGCAGCCCGCATCATCCATCACCGTCACATCGTAGCTGATATCCTGAGTCAGAGTCTCTGTGATAGATGCAGTGATATCACCTGTACTCCAGTCAAATGTCACATTGTTTCCAGATAGCACATTGGCTGCGAGGGTGACCTGCTGGCCGGGGCATACGGCTGTATCATTGGAATACGATACGCGTAGCGTGCCTACATTCACACGGATAGTATCGGTAGCTGTGCAGCCCAGGCTGCTGCTCACGGTCACAGTATACACAGTAGGAGATGAGGGGCTGACTGTGATGGCCGGCGTGGCATCTCCCGTACTCCAGGTATAGGTCACCAGCGTGCCTGTCGTATTGTCTGCGTGCAGCGTCAGTGAGCCGCCGCCGCAGAGGGCTGTATCTGGTGAGAAAGCAGGCAGGACACTCTGCACATCTACATGTATATCATGATGCGCAGTACACCCGCCGCCTGCGCTCACAGTCACGGTATAGGTAGTGCTTCCCCCGGGAGCCACGCTGATGCTGGCAGTACTTTGCCCGCTGCTCCAGGCATAGGAGTAGGCCGCGCCCATAGCCGGGAAAACTGACAAGGTAAGTGGCTGGCCGAGGCAGATAGCGGTATCATTGGAGTAGGTGGCATTCAGATTGCCTACACTCACATTCATGGTGGCCGTGGCGCTACAGTTATTGGCGCTGCTCACCGTGACTGTGTAGGCCTGTGTAGAGTCTGCCAGGAAGGATATAGACGGGGTAGTAGCGCCGGTATTCCAGCTGTAGGTCACAGGAGTGCTACCTGAGTTATCCGCATGCAGGGTGATATTGGCCGGGCTGCACATGGCTGTATCGCCGCTGAAGTTTGGCAGTACATGCTCTACCGTCACGTTCATAGTTTTGGTCACGGTGCAGGTATTGCGGTCGGTCACATCTACAGCGTAGGCCGCAGTCTGCGTAGCCAGGAAGGTGATGTCTGAGCCGGTCTGCCCTGTGCTCCATGCATAGTACACACTATCTGATGAGGTGCCCGCTGCAGATAGGTGCAGCTGCTGGTCATTGCAGAGTAGTGTATCGCCCGAGGCCGTAGCCGAGAGGCGTATATATGGCACTGCTGACTCGGGTATCAGCAGCCCCATCACACTGCCGCCGGTATCGCCGGGCAGGGCACCATTGGTCACACCGAGCGGGCAGAAAGACGTATTTGCGAGGTTCTTGCCATTGATGCCACCGGGGGCAGTATAGGAGATCGCAGCCGGCACAGATGCCTGGCTCACCCACAGCACACCGCCGCCGCCGCCGCCCGCAGGCCCCATACAGGAGCGCGTCAGAAAGTCATTATTGAGGCTACCCCCTATGCCGCCTTTGGCGCGTACGCCCAGGCTGCCGGTATACTGCCCTACTGATAGCAGAATGGTGCCGCCCGCGCCACCGCCTCCTGCTCCATCGCTGCCCGCTATACGGGTCTGGTCTATGCCGTCTGACACGATGCCTTTATTGTTTCCTATCAGGGTATTGGCCATGATGATCACTATTGCGCCACCATTGGTGCCTCCGGTGCCTTCGCTGTTATTGCCGTGGCCGCAGCCGCCACCGCCACCCATGAATATTTTATTGACAGTATCACTGTATCCCAGCGCCAGGCCGCCTATACCGGGATTATTGCCCGGGCAGGCTACGGTGCGCGGCACGATAGTGCCACCCAGGCCTCCCTGGCCATAGTTGCCACCGCCGCCGCCGCCGGTGTTCTGGTTATTGCCACCGCCACCGCCGTTTGCGGTTTTGCCACGGCCATAGATATAGGGTGCTCGGACTATACCCTCTCCCTTTGGCGCGCCCTGCATACTGTCACCGAAATAGTACCCGCTATTGGTCCCGCCAAAACAATTCTGCGAACTGTCGTTATTGTAGTAGCCACGGAAACCCATACCGCTGACTTTAATGGAGTCATTCAGTACCAGTGAGTCAGCCTTGAGCAGCAGTACGCCGCCTATAGATCCATTCCACGGGCGGCAGGTCAGTTTGCCCCCTGTCACTGTGGCCTGGTGGTACTCCGGCAGGGGTATGATCTGTACACTGCCGGTGGCATCGTAGAGCCGCTGCAGCTGGTAGCGAAACTTGAGGGTATCTGTGAGGATAGAGTCTATGGTCACGATCTCATAGTTGCCCGCATCGGCGTAGCTGAGCAGGTCGCCATAGGTGGCACCATTGCTGGCATCCATCTGTGCGCCCTGCATCTGTATGACCAGTGCGCGCGTACCTACAGCGAAAAGGGAGGGGGAATCAACTACCATCCGGTTGCCGCAGCGCACTACAGCGGTCACCTTGCTATAGCGGTTGATCGTACCGGTGATGTTTGTATTCTGCGCCATACCGGCCAGAAACGCGACAATAGATAGGACGACTAGTAGAGTTTTCTTCATTACCAAACCTTAAACGCTTCATCGTGTGGTCCTGACAGACATAAAGATAGACGAACAAATCTATGCCAGTGATAGCAACGGTATATAAAAGTTTAACACAGAAAAGTGTAGATAGCGTTCATATAGAGGTCAATAGCGGAGATGTGGAGGTTGGACAGGCCCTAAATCCCAAGGGGGACTTTAACAGCCGTTACTGTATTAAAGCCTTCCCCAACGGGGAAGGTTTGGATGGGGCCGAGAGCCTTAGTGCTGTCCTATCTGCTGGCGTACCCTGTCCAGCGCCTCAAAGAACTTGTCAAAGTCCTCCTGAAAGATCATGACCGTAGAGCGGATGAATTCTTCACCATTCTTGCGGCTCTCTGTGATCTTGATCACGTGGTCCCCATTATGTTTTTCTTTGAAATCGAGGAAATAGGTGCGCTTGCCTGCCGGTACTTTTTCGCCGTAGAGGTCTTTGTCTTGTTTTTCCATGGAGTGGATTGATAGGCCAATATCAGTTTATCTGTGGAGATATGCAAACGGTGTTTTGTGACCGCCCCGGAGATCCCGTATTCAGCCTTCCCCCATGGTATAATGAGGAATTGCGAATACCTATATTAGCCGCACCAAACCACCTCATGAGCGACAATGCTATCCTCTTTCTCTTCACTACCAGCTGCCTGGTGCTCATACTTTTTTCTTTCCGTTTTGGTCGCTTGAGAGCCGCTATACATCTTGCAGTGTTTGCCATTTATAGCAGCTACGGATACTATGGCCTCTTTGAGCTAAGCCGCGGCACGGGCAATTCATTGGTTTGGTTTTTCTATCTGCTGCTGGCACTGGCTGTACAGATACTGGTACTGCTGGTGTATATCATCACGCGCCTGCTGCGGTCCAGGAGGTAAGTGGCCATGAGTGCGGGTACTTTTTCGCCTGAGGTCTTAGTCTTGTTTTTTCATTTGGACGTCTGGATTGATAGGCCAATGTTATTTTATCTGTGGAGATATGCAAGGGGCGGTATTTGCTCCCGGTAGAGACGCAATTTTCTGAGTCTCGACCACCCTGATAACTGACGGGAAATACGCAAAATATTGCGTCTCTACGAAAAGAACTACAAGGTTTAATTCGCTATATTGGTGATCAGTACAAACCTTATGGACGCGCTACCACTGATCCTGCATGCCTGGCAGTTCTGGCTGATCATTGTCCTTCCTTGTGTGATGGGGCTGGGCTGCTTTGTGTTTATCAAGGAGGCAACGATCAGGGAAACATTAAAAATGGTGCTGCAGATGATCCTGAGAGGCATTGGGGATTTATGATACTACATATCTATGAGAAAAACATTCTGTAGCATGGTTGTTTTGTGTATATGCCTGCGATGCGTGTCACAGGATACGGGGCATGTATCTTACACGGGGTATTATTCCGGTACGGATAGTGTAGTGATAGATATAGACAGGTCATTATTTTACGCAGATACCTTTACGACCAGAGAAGGACGCGCTTATAACTTTTATCACAAGAGAGACTCCGTGGCCCTGCTACTGGCCAATATATCCCTCACAGAGCTGCCCTGCTGCAGTGGCGGCAAATATCAGGAGCTGACCGCTACCCGACACAAAGGCGCGATAGACCACCGTGGTATAGAAACCCCCACTGGCAGGAAATGGCGGGAGCTGGAAAGTGGAGATCTCAATATCATCTACTATCATGCATGTGATCTGTATGCTGCCTATTATGACAGGCTCTTTGATAGCATCAGCCTCCGTCTGGGCATCACAACTGCCAGGAAGAAAGCCACTCCAAAAAAATGATACTGGATATCAACGACTCTACCATCGCGGTTGTCTTTGCGCTGCTCATATTCATGGTAGCGGGTGTCGGGTATGCGCTATACAGGTCAGGTCACTATCTGGGTATCATCACCGCACAGACGAGCTGACTCAGAAAGCTTTTGTATGTGCCAATACGCCTACTGGTAGCGATGGCCCTGGCGAGTGCCCGCTATGTGCTCACCGGCAAGGGGCTGATCCAATGATTGGGTGTGGCCTGAGGCAGCAGCGCCTTACTTTATTTTCACAAAAGAACTATCATGATACTCGTACACCGTGCCGCACATCACACCCTCATGCCATAGCTCGCGGTTAGTATAGATACCCTTCAGCAGGTAGCGGTTAGAGCTGTCTTTGTATTCATAGTCATACGCCCCGAACTTTAGGTAGACATCGGTATGTATCATTTCACTATCACCCACGAGTACCGAGTCTACCCGCCAGATACACCGATAGGAGTCGCACTCCTCCATGCATGGCACCACGCGCAGCACGGTGTACTGTCGGTGCCTGCAGGAGGCGAGTAGCAGGGTGAGGGCCAGAATGACGAGCGCATTTTTCATGGCGATAAGATAGGCTATTATCAGCAGGAGCACTGCGTCTCTACGGGTATGCCTATTGAGGCGGTAAGCAACCTCCACTTTTGTCCTTTCTGAGCGGATCGGGGCTGGGTATGTTTGCCTTCGCATTCATTTTACAAAAAACAAAAAAACACCAACAATGAAAAAGCTAATGACACTCGCCCTGCTGCCGGTTTGCGCAGCACTACTGCTCACGGTATCATCCTGCGGCAAGAAAAGCACCTCATCTACCAATGGTGGTACGGTGACCATGACCTACGGAGGCAGTACGCATACTTTCAAAACAACGGGCGTACTCTCTGCCGTCAGCTCTGTCAATGAGATGGGCCTCTCTGCAGACGAGAGCGGTACCGGCAAGACCTTTACCCTGGCAGTAGTAGGCGGCCACACCAGCGGCACCTATACATACAATGTGAGCAACCTCATCGAGATCACCGGTAGCAGCAGCGATCCTATCTACTCTACTACCAATGCCTCTGCAGGCAGCTACAGCAATGGCAGCATGAGCATCACACTGTCAGGCTCTACAGCCACGGCCAGCTTCTCAGGCACGCTATACAACCTGCAAAACTCAAATGACAGCATGCCTTTCACCGGCAGCTACAGCGGAGCCGCCTATCAGTATTAATATCCCTGAAACTATCTGACAGCGCTAGCGCAGCCCCGGTGGTTGCGCTTTTTTTATGCCTGTGGGTATACTGCTTTTTTCAGGGCCGGGGGATCAAATAATTTGCTCATCACAGACCCTGAAAGGGACCGTATTACCGACTGATAAACATCATGTAAGAGACAGAGGAAAGATAGCATTTGCGGCGGGACAGGTAGGTAGGTTTGAGTCGTAATATTTACCAAACAAAAATCACCTGACATGAAAAAGATCATCACTCTGGCGCTGCTGCCTATCTGCGCAGCCGTTCTGCTCTCCGTATCATCTTGCAGCAAGAAAACTACTACCCCGGCTACCGGTGGCACTGTGACGATGACGTACAGAGGCAGTACGCATACCTTTACCACTACCGGAGCGCTGGCTGCTGCCGCCCTGGTCAATAACATGACGCTCTCTGCAGATGAGAGTGGCACCGGCAAATCGTTTGACATGGGGATCACAGGCGGCCATACCAGTGGCACGTATTACTATAATTCCGGCAATCTCATCGAGGTCACCGGCACGAGCAATGATCCCGTCTACACCACCACAAATTCATATGGCGGCTATAGTCACGGCAGTATGGTCATCAATATCTCGGGTAGCAGTGCCACGGCTCATTTCACCGGCACGCTATACAGCATCCAAAACCCCGCTGATAGTATGACCTTTACGGGAGACTATAGCGGCGCCGCAGATGTCTATTGATTTGATCAAAAGTCGATAAAATAGAAAAGCGCGGTCTCCAGACCACGCTTTTCTATTTTATGCCTTGACAGATTTCAGGTTTTCACGCTATCTTCCCTTATAGTCTTATGAAGGCCATCTGTCTCATATTGTCCCTGAGCATTGCTGCCACCAGCTACTCCCAGTATTGGCAGCAGGAGGATAGCACCTGCCGCCTAGCGCCCAAGTATCATGTGCCGGCAAGACATAAGATCGACTTCCCCGCTGCGGATAGCAGTGATAGCTACAAACTAGCAGAATTGAGAAAGGCTGTCCCTGAGCGGTGGTACTTCAATCCTGATCCGATGGACACTACTGTAGCCCTGCCCAGCGACTCCGAGTGGCTGCTCAGCAGGATTTACACCTACTACTTCGTTTCACATGTCATAGATTTTGATGAGAAAGGAGATACCATGTTTAACCCCTCCGTAGATAGCGTACTCTACAAGCTGAAGGATACATACGTCTTTGATATCAATGGAGATGGCTTACCGGATATGATCCACTATCCACTCTATTATCGGCTTACTTTTATGGATGGGGACTTCTACGATATTTTTCTGAAGCAGAAAGACGGTAATTATAAGCTGATTCACTTTGATGGCTATATCTGCGATATCACTTTCCACCCGGATCATACATTGCAATCTATCAAGACATTTAGCGAAAGCATCTACGCAGAAAATCATGAGGCTCTATTCACCTGGTACAGTTTTGATAAGAAACTAGATAAACTGGTAGTAGATAAAGAACTGCCGCTGCTCAAATGCCAGCTCATCTGGGATGAAAATGAAGGGGAGAAATAAACACTGTTGTCCATTTCTCACGCCATTTGTGAATTACTTCCCGTTTTAAAATTCCGCATCTTTTTTAATTTCGCTAAAATTTTTAGCAAATAAGAGTGTAACCGCGAAAACGCAAAACACAATAGGATCGTTCATGAATTCCTTTTGCGCTTTGGCGGTAAAACAATAACGATGGCAAAGGAAAAACACGAAGTAGAATATAACGAGGACAACATACGCACCCTCGACTGGATAGAGCACATGCGCCGCCGCCCCGGTATGTACATAGGCAAAACGGGCGATGGCAGTTCGATGGACGACGGTATCTACGTCCTGCTCAAGGAAACCATAGACAACTGTATAGACGAGTACCAGATGGGCCACGGCAAGAAGGTAGAGATCAAAGTGACCAAAGACCGTGTAACCGTGCGTGACTACGGCCGCGGCATCCCGCTGGGCAAGGTGGTAGAGGTCGTCTCTAAGATGAACACGGGCGGCAAGTATGACTCCAAGGCCTTCCAGAAGTCTGTGGGCCTGAATGGGGTCGGTACCAAGGCGGTGAATGCGCTGTCTACCTACTTTAAAGTATATGCCGTGCGCGAGGGCGAACTGAAAGCGGCGGAGTTCGCACAGGGACAGCTGGTGAAGGAGCACAAGCTGGAAAAGACGAGCGAAGAGAATGGCACCTACGTAGAGTTCGTGCCTGATAATACGATCTTCAAAAACTACCACTACATCACCGAGTATGTGGAGCAGATGGTGCAAAACTACACCTATCTCAATACGGGCCTCGCCTTTATCTACAACGGTACACGCTATATCTCTCAGAAAGGCCTCTACGACCTCCTCTCACGCAAGAAGGACGCAGAGAACCTCCGCTACCCCATCATCCACCTCGTGAGCGAGGATATAGAGATAGCTATGAGCCATACTAATCAGTATGGCGAGGAGTATTACTCCTTTGTGAACGGCCAGTACACCGTGCAGGGTGGCACGCACCTACAGGCATTCAAGGAGGCCATCGTCAAGACGGTGCGCGACTTTTACAAGAAAGATTTTGATACGGTAGATATCCGCGAGGCGATAGTCGGTGCGGTGTCGATACGTATACAGGAGCCCGTGTTTGAGTCGCAGACCAAGACCAAGCTCGGTACCGATAAACTGATAGGCGAGGAGAAGACGATGAAGCAGTTTCTGCTGGAGTTCGTCAAAGAAAACCTGGACAACTACCTGCACAAAAATCCGGAGACAGCAGACGCCCTGCTGAAGCGTATCCTACAGAGCGAGCGCGAGCGCAAAGAGATAGCCGGTATCAAGAAGCTGGCCAACGAGCGCGCCAAAAAAGCCAACATACACAACAAGAAGCTGCGCGACTGCAAAGTGCACTATGGTGATAAGAACGATAAGCATCAGGATACGATGCTCTTCATCACCGAGGGTGACTCTGCCAGCGGCTCTATCACCAAGGCGCGCGACCCGGACACGCAGGCAGTCTTCTCCCTGCGTGGCAAGCCGCTGAACTGCTACAGCCTGACCAAAAAGATCGTGTATGAGAATGAGGAGTTTAACCTCCTGCAGCACGCACTGAATATAGAGGACGCCCTTGAGGACCTGCGCTACAGCAATGTGGTGATCGCCACCGATGCCGATGTAGACGGCATGCACATCCGCCTGCTCATCCTCACGTTCTTTCTCCAGTTCTTCCCCGACCTGGTGCGCAATGGTCACGTGAAGATCCTCGAGACGCCGCTCTTCCGCGTACGCAATAAGCAGGAGACGATCTACTGCTACGACGAAAACGAAAAACAGAAGGCCATCGCCAAGCTCAAAGGCAAGTGCGAGATCACCCGATTCAAAGGACTCGGCGAGATCTCACCGGAGGAGTTTGAAGGCTTCATAGGCAGCGATATCCGCTTGAATCCCGTGATCATCAAAGATGACAAAGACATCAAGACGATCCTCGACTACTACATGGGCAAGAATACGCAGGACAGGCAGGATTTCATCATCGATAATCTGCGCGTAGAGAAGGATGTGGTAGAGCAGGAGATAGAACTGGAGGTGGCTTAGCAATATAGAATCCCCCTAGCCCCCTTTTTAAAGGGGGAATTAATGCCTTTGCGCTGCGCGCAAAACAGAGGGCTGAAAGGGAACTAGGAAAATGAACAACAGAAATTGGACCTATGAGATTTGTGCCTTATAATATGAATTTGAAAGATTTCTCGAGGGATTTGAGGAATCATTCGACGCTGTCAGAGGTGCTACTTTCGAAGCATTTGAAAGGGCGGCAGATGAGAGGTTATCTCTTTCTGAGGCAGAAGCCTCTGGATAGGTTTATAGCAGACTTCTACTGTCAGAAGCTGCAGCTGGTGATAGAAATAGATGGCGCATCGCATAATGATGCAGAGGCGATAGGCTATGACGCAGAAAGAGATGCTACGCTAAAGATGCACAATCTCTCAACATTGCGCATAAAAGACAGTGACGTGAAAACTAAAATGGATAGTGTCCTAAAAACAATAGAAGACTACATAGACGATTTCGAAAACAAAATAAAATAGCCTAGTGTATTCACTTTTGAAAAGCCGCAGGTTTTTTAAAAGAAATTCCCCCTTTAGAAAGGGGGCTAGGGGGATTGACAATGGAAGAAAATAACAATACAGAGATCAACAATGCCGAGCACATAGACGGCATGTTCAAGAACTGGTTTCTCGACTATGCGTCATACGTCATACTCGAGCGCGCCGTGCCGGCCATAGAGGACGGCCTGAAGCCCGTGCAGCGCCGCATACTCCACGCGCTGTACCAGATGGATGATGGTCGTTTCCACAAGGTGGCCAACGTGATCGGCCAGTCCATGCAGTACCACCCGCACGGCGACGCCAGCATTGGCGATGCACTCGTCAATATGGGCCAGAAGGAACTCATGTTTGACACGCAGGGCAACTGGGGCGATGTGCGCACCGGAGACAGCGCCGCCGCACCGCGATACATAGAGGTGCGCTTGTCGAAGTTTGCCAAGGAGGTAGCATTCAATCCTGATACCACCGAGTGGCAGCTCAGCTATGATGGTCGCAAGAAAGAGCCGATCACACTGCCGATGAAGTTCCCGCTGCTCCTGTTTCAGGGTACAGACGGTATCGCCGTGGGTCTCTCGACCAAGATCATGCCGCACAATTTCAATGAGCTGGTCAAAGCCTCTATTGATGTATTGAAAGGCAAGAAGACGCGCCTCTATCCGGATTTCCCTACGGGCGGTTTCGTAGACGTGAGCGAGTACAATAGCGGTAAGCGCGGCGGCAAGATACAGGTGCGCGCAAAGATCGAGGTGGTAGACAAGAAGACGCTCTCCATTCGCGAGATACCATACAGCACTACCACCGGCTCGCTGATCGAGTCCATCCTGAAGGCCAACGACAAGGGCAAGATCAAGATCAAAAAGGTGACCGACAATACGGCGAAGCATGTAGACATCACCATAGACCTCGTGCCGGGCACCGACCCTGACGTGACCATCGATGCGCTGTATGCTTTCACTGACTGCCAGATATCCATCTCTCCCAATGCCTGCGTGATAGAGGGCGAGAAGCCCGTCTTCCACAGCGTGGACGAGATCCTGCGCATCTCTACCGAGAATACAAAAGCCCTGCTCAAGCGCGAGCTGGAGATCAAGCAGGCCGAGCTGAATGAGAAGTGGCACTTCTCCTCGCTGGAGAAGATATTCATAGAGAAGCGCATCTACCGCAATATAGAGGAGGCCGAGACCTGGGAGGCTGTCCTGTCTATCATAGACAAGGGGCTGAACCCATACAAGAAGCTCTTCAAACGCGAGATCACGCAGGACGACATCGTGCGCCTGACGGAGATCAAGATCAAGCGTATCTCTAAGTTCGATGCCTTCAAGGCAGATGAAGAGATCCGCTCGCTGGAGGCTGCGATGAAGCAGGTGAAGCACGATCTCGAGCACCTTACAGAGTTTGCCATCGCATTCTTTGAGGAGCTGCTGAAGAAATACGGCAAGGGCCGCGAGCGCCGCACAGAGGTGAAGGGCTTTGAGACGATAGAGGTGAAGCACGTGGTGGCCAATAACTCCAAGCTGTATGTGAACCGTGCGGAGGGCTTCCTCGGTACGGGGCTCAAGAAGGACGAGTTTGTCTGCGACTGCTCAGATATAGATGATATCATCGCCATCACGCGCGCGGGCAAGATGATGGTTACACGCCTCGGCGATAAGAAATTCGTAGGCAAGGACATCATCTACATAGCAGTATGGCAGAAGAATGATGAGCGTACGGGCTACAACGTAGCCTACTATGACGGCGGCTCCAAGCGCACGTTTGTCAAGCGCTTCAACGTGACCGGCGTGACGCGTGATAAGGAGTACGACCTGACACAGGGCACCTCCGGCTCTAAGCTGACCTACTTCACTGCCAATAGCAACTCTGAGGCAGAGATCGTGCGCGTGCAGCTGCATCCTAATAGCAACGCGCGCATCAAGGAGTTTGACTTTGACTTTAGCACACTGGACATCAAGGGCCGTGGCGCTGTGGGCAATATCCTGACGAAATTCCCGATACGCAAGATCGAGCTAAAGGAGAAGGGCAAGTCTACCATAGGCGGGCTGAAGCTCTGGCTGGATGAGAAGTACGGCCGCCTGGTCACAGAGGAGAGCGAGAAGTCGCGCTACCTCGGCGAGTTTCACACCGGAGATCAGGTGCTCGTGGTGTATAAGGATGGCAATATAGAGCTGACCAACTACGAGATCACCAATAAATACGAGATGGACGACGTCTATCTCGTAGAGAAGTTTGACCGCGAGCGCGTGTACAGCACTGTGTACTTTGACGGCGAGAGCAAGCAGTACTACGTGAAGCGCTTCCGCATCGAGCTGAAGAAGGAGAAAGAAAAGTCCTCTATCATCTCTGATCACAAGGACTCCAAGATGGCCATCTTCAGCTCCCGCAAGATGCCGGTGGTGAAGTACTTCTTCCTGAAGGGCAAAGACAAAGAAAAGCTCGAAGCCGAAGCCAAGCTACCAGAGGTCATAGACGTGAAAGGCTGGAAAGCCCTTGGCAACCGCCTCACACCATACCTCGTGACAGGCAAGATCACCGACATCACCCCGGAGGAAGAAGAAGAACCGGAACTGGAGGTCGGCGACTCAGTAGAATGGGACGTAGAGACCAATCCTAAGGCCGGCGCTAAGGGAGAGCAGAAGGGGTTGTTTTAAAAGTAATTTATGGTTCCAGACGAAAAATGCGCGTGTAAAGGAGAAGAGTCAAATACAAATAAAGCATCATCGATAATTGAACCAATGAAATGATATCAAGCATAAAAGAATCAAAGCATTTATGGTTGATGGAATTCGTCCTATTAATTCTATTCATACAAGGATGCGGGCAGAAAGGCGTAGCTAACGAACCAATAATAGCTGCGCGTGAGAGCCCAAAGGAGTATCTTGTGTCAGCATGTGACACTAATAGTAGTGTTACGAATAGCAGCAAAAAAATGACTGTTCCGACAGCGCCTTTATTGTTTGAGAAGGTCTCCGGGCAAATTGTAAGATATAAACTCATAGATCACCAGAAAACTGTGCATTTTTTCTGTCGATCAGACACCAATAGTACCAAGGAAGTCTGGCTGGACGGAATGACGCGGCACTGCTTTGCCTTAAAGCCCAACTGCGACATTACTTTTGATTCGTATACTTTCTATGGCGGAGGGGTGGAAATATATGGAAAGCTAAAGTGGAAAAAATACTATAGGAACTTTCGGGTAATATTCAACCCGGGAGACGATGTACTTTGGGATTTCGATGATGACATATGTCTTGTCAATAAAATATAAACTCATACTTTGCCCCCCACTGGCGCGGAACTTAGTTCCGTGCCGCTTTAGAAAAAATACGTATTCAATGTATAGCAAAGCTATCCTTTCTAAGGTCGTCTTTATAACGGTAACTTTAGTTAAATATACCCAGCTTTGAAAAACCTCACGTTTCATTCTACTTATCCGGTCTCGATTTACATTTTGTTCACAGCTGGCCTCCTGTCCGTCATAGATGGCATCTATAGCGGCTATTCTATAGTAGCTATCTTTTTGTATGGTGTCACTATATCATCAGTATATTATGCGCTCTTTGCCAGGTTTGCTTGTAGTATCACACTTGCTCACAATGTACTATCGGTCAGATATATTTTCTCTAATGAGATAATTAAATTTGACCACATCAGAATACTCGATCATAAGAAAGGATACTATGATTTATTCGCTCAAAAATCCCATGTAGAAGTATACGTCTTTCCAGTGTATTGCTACGATACGTTGGTGCTCGGGATAAGGACTAACGGCGGCAGAGAGGTAGTAAGAAGCTTACATATTAATACAATCATCGGCGGCAGTGATAGGCTAATGCACGTGATATCAAAAATGGATTAAGCTTTTAGCCGTTGTTGGTGTTTAGCGCGATAGCGCGTCACCAGCAGCGCTCGGGGCCCGTCTCTCCCACCGTTGTTGGTGTTTAGCGCGATAGCGCGTCACCGACAACAAACACTGGGCCTGTATACCCGTCTCATCTCAGCCGTTGGTGACGGTCCGCTAAACACCAACCACGAAAAGATCAAAATCTCTGCTCTGTTTAGTGTTACCTTTGGTATGTAAAAGTACAGCCATTATGACCCAGGGTCAGATAGAAAACTCATTAACGGCAAAGAGACTACCCTATTCGTACACTGATTGGTTTGCAGCTATATTTTTTATAGCATTTATAGGTGTGATGATTTATATCTCGATCTCTCCGCCACATCATGGTGAGCCGTTTCCTCTCTTTATGTCAGTAGGGTTTTCGGGAGTGGCTATCCTGATCGGTGTACAGAAATTGTATTTCAATCAGACCCTGAAGTTTTACGCCAGTGACCTGACGATACCGCAAAAGCAGCGCGTCTTGGAGCGTATGCTGGCCGGCAGTGATATGATAGAAGTGAAAAGTCAGTCGGCGCAGTATGCCGATTTCACATATAAGACGAGCTTGCTGACAAAGTATCATATCCGGCTGCTGTATGATGATTCAGGCTATTACATCAATAGCCTGAAGGGAGAAGGAAGATCGGAGTGGTTTGCGGATAAAGGTGTATCTATCATTACCGGGCTTATCCAGGCGACGGAAGAGGAAACCTCCGGTTCAAAATCAATTCCGGCATCGATGCAGTAAGTATCGCCGCCGGTTCAAAATCAATTTGATCTCATGTGTAGACACGGCCAGTGAGAGCCAAGGGGTAGTTGTATAATATGTGTATGTGTTTGATGTATAATGATCTATAGGTGCTCCGTCGGTTCAAAATCAATTCCTTAGCTCGCCGCTGTTCGGCGTCATTAGCCGTCTTTATATATTTAGCCCATGTCCACCATCACCTATCACCTCGCCACCCTCACTGATATCGACCTGCTGATCGATCATCGCATCACCTACTTTGATGACTTCATAGAGGTGCCTGATGAGCAGGCCCGGCAGGATCTGCGCAGGGGCCTGCGAGATTATTATACCAGGGCGCTACCCACCGGGGAGTGCATAGTATGGTATGCTACGGATAATAGCGCGCTGGCGGCTATAGGAGCGCTTATCATCCAGCAGGGGCCGGGTAGCTATATCTCACCGGATGGGAGGTATGGCTATATTATGAGTATGCACACACTGGAGCCTTTTCGCAGGCAGGGCATCGCGGAGGAGATACTGGACCGCCTTGTGCAGAGTGGGAGAGAGGCGGGTATCCGCTTCTTTGAGCTGCATGCATCAGAGATGGGTGAGCCGCTGTATATCAAGAACGGCTTTGTGAAGCTGGAAGACCCTACTTATCGCAAGATATTTTGATCTCACATAGCGCAAAAAAACCAGCCTCTCTGGGAGAAGCTGGCTATAAGTGTCGCATCAGTTGCGTTGGTATTTTTACCTCCTGCCCTGCAGGTCGCTGAACTTAGTACCGTTCTTCATCACAAAGATCTCGATAGACGAATCATCCAGTTTGCCATCCTTGATCAGGCCGGCAGAATGTATCTTTTTCATCGTCTTCTTAAAGAAGTCAAACGATATTTCGCAAGTGCTTTTCTTGTCGTCAAAGAAGCGTACTGTATAGTACCGCACCACGCCATCTTTGTTATACTGTGACACCTCATGAAAATCTTTGTAGGAGTGATTGATCAGGAGGATGAGGTTTTTGCCGTCCATACTTTGAATCGTATAGTCCTTCGTGCCCGGCTCCGAGCTACTTTTCTCTTCCACGACCTTGAAGACAGGCGCGTCATTGACAGTCACGGTGTTTGTCTTTTTGTCGTAGTCCAGGTCTTCTTTTTCTTTTTGGGCAGATACGGTCAGGGCGATCATTACGATCAGGGTGGTGATTAGTTGTTTCATTTTCAAAATTTTATGCAAATATGCCCTTTTACTACAGCTTTCCAAATAGCATAAAAACAACAGGGGAGCAAGTGCTCCCCTGACTGACATATATTGAGTTTCGGTTTTCTCCTAAAACCCGCCGGCTCAGCACCGGACAGGTTTTCTCGTCTATCGTGATACGAAGATACCTGCGATGTTTTATCTGATGTTTATTGCCAGGCTAAGATTTCGCTAGTGTACTGTTATGAAATTGTAGTCTGTCACCTTTGCTTCTACCTTGCTATGGTCACCTTATGCGTAGTAGTCATTCCTTCTTTATTGACTGCCTTCAGCAGGTATATACCAGAGGGGATACTTGCCACGGAGATAATGGCTTTGTCGCTACCCGCAGCCTGGGCCAGCAGCAGTGATCCGCGCATATCATAGAGGGACACGGCCTCCATCTGCCATGGAGCGGTGATGCTTATCTGGCTTGCGGCAGGATTAGGATAGACCTTTAGTACATCTGCCGTCACATCACTGATGCCTACGGTGTAGCCCACCAGTGGGAGGTCTGCATAGGAGTCCCAGTTGATCGAATTGGTAGCCACCAGTGGGTTGACGAGCGTGTCCAGGCTATTGGCAGGATACATCGCAGCGTCATTGTTCATATTGCGGTTAAAGGCAGGGTAGTTGCTCGATGTCACGTCCAGCCGGATACGGTGGCCGGTGAGGAAGGTATTGCAGGTGTATGGCAGGGTCAGTGCTATCTGATAGTTCTGGCCCGGCACGATGCCGGAGGTATCAGCCGCACGATTGCCATTGCGGAAGCGCATGCGGAAGGGCGCATGATCCAGTATCATAGACCTGCCATCAGGATACACGTCTGTGAGCCGCACCTCAAAGTCGGTATCATACCTGTCGGAAGAGACGCTGAGGTGTACTACTACATTACCACGCAGTACAGCGTCTTGTGTCAGCGGCTGGGTGGTATACATCGCGATATCATGCCTGCTCTCCACAGTGTCTGACTGGTCATAAGGCCCCTGCGCCAGGTCACTGCGCAGCGTAGGGCCGCCGTAGGTGGGCGATGGATCAGAGGGGTCATAGCTATAGGTCACTGCGCCACTGGCTACATCTGGTGGATAGTTGTCGAGCGAGTTATCCGGGTGCATGTAGAAGCGCACCGTATCAGATCCCGTGAGTGGCCATGCGCCATTGTTATGCCAGGTGTTTTCGCCCATCTGGTAGTATTGCACCACCGGGCTCTGGTCCCAGCCATTGGACTGACTCCGCAGGTAGTAGTCAAAGTATAGCAAAGCCAGCGAGTCATTCCATCCTGCTGCATTGGTGTAAGTGAGCTGGCCCTGCGCCGCAGTGCCTACGTGTGCAGTACTGTGCCCGCCGTGGGCCCATGGGCCCATCAGCAGCCTGTGCTGGCTGCGGATATTGGCTGGAGAGCGCTGCACAATAGCCGGGAAGAACTCCAGCATGTCTTTCACATTGTGGTCATACCAGCCGCCTATCATAAAGCAGGGCACACGGATACTATCGGGATAGAAGTTGGTGCTCTCGGTCACCTGCCAGGCGCCGTTGTAGACCTGGTTATTCATGACTGCTGGTTTCAGGCCAAAGCCGAGTTCGTCCAGTTTATCCAGGTACTCTGTGCGCAGGTCACCATTAGGATAGTATTCATAGAAAGAGAACTGCGGCGCCGCCACACTAGGATTGATACAGGTCAGGTGCGGGGGATTATACTTGGCTGTCTGGAATTGTATTTTGCCCAGGGCGGAGGCGCCTGCTGTGCCGAT
Organism: uncultured Chitinophagaceae bacterium; assembly: GCA_964537475.1. Lineage (GTDB taxonomy): Bacteria > Bacteroidota > Bacteroidia > Chitinophagales > LD1 > UBA1941. The sequence goes on from CAZIBY010000011.1 coordinate 64,013, forward strand.
CTTGCCATTGCTCCACGTCTGTGATGCGATCCACTCTACCACATAGTAGCCATCGAGGCCCTGCGCAGGTGGATTGAGGGTAGCGGCATGTGCCGAGCCGTAAAAGCCGCGCCAGTCTACGATCACAAAGATGTAGTTGCTACTGTTGATGTTGCCATTCACACCGAGGGGCAGCGCATTGGCCCTGTACAGGAGCCTGTTGTAAGGTGTCTGCACGAGTATCACCGGGCCTGAGCTCATCCCAGAGGGGATGTAAATATCGCAGGCCAATTTCTTGCCATCGCTCATAGGGATGGAGTCTACGATAGGCGTGAGGATAGCAAAGCTATGAAGGGAAAAGGCCAATGTGAGCGTGAGTAGCAGCTGCTTCATGGATGTATGTTTTCTGAGTATGACAGGAAGATAAAAGCAATGGTTTAATCTCCGCAAAGAAATAACACATCTGCCTATGAAAAGGACAAAAGACTGGATGAAAATATCAACGCGCTATGATCATGGCGCGTACCTGCTGCACCATGCCATTCTGGAAACGCGCATAGTACACACCCGTAGCGTAGTCTTCATTCTCAAACCTGACACTGTACCTGCCCGCCGCCATCTCCTGGTCTATGGGCGTGCGGATCAGTTTACCCATGCTGTCAAAGACCTGGATCATCGTATGGCCGCCCGCAGTGGTAAAGGTGATATCAGTAGCGGAGGTAAAGGGATTGGGATAGTTGCTGATCAGGTTGACGCCAGCCTGCTGGTTGATCTCATGCACACCGGTAGTGCAGTCGGTGTTCTGTACGAGGCCGAGCTGCTGGTAGTTGGCCAGCAGGATGGTAGATACATCAGTAGTAGGCACGCAGAACCAGTCCGTCAGTATCGATGCATATACAGAGCGGAAATCATATTGCATCGGTATGTTGTCATTATCAGTAGGATTGGTCGGCAGGGTAGGGCTATTGCCGGTGATACCTGAGACTACCTTATTGCCAAAGATAAAGAGCGGCGCAGCAGCACCGTGGTCTGTGCCGCGGCTCGAGTTGGATATGATGCGCCTGCCAAACTCTGAGAAGGTCATGCCTACCACGCGGTCTGCTACTCCGAGCTGCTGTATATCATTCTGGAATGTCTTGACCGCCTGGGAAAGTTTCGTCAGGAGGTCAGCATGCCTGCCCGTAGTAGCGTCAGCGCTATCTACCTGATCGGCATGCGTATCAAAGCTACCATCACTGGCCATGCTTACCATGTAGATGCGTGTTTTTAGCCCTCCCGCTATGAGGCGCGCTACTACCTTGAGCTGATCGCCGAGGTCATTGCCCGTAGGATAGGTGAGCTGTGAGGTGGTGACAGAGTTCCAGGCTGCGGTGATCACACCGGCGTATTGGTTGGTCTGGGCCGCTACGGTGCGGATATAGGTCAGCTCATCTCCTGCAGGGGTGGCCGGCGCAGGGTCAGGCGCACCGCCCACGAGATTGTAGATGCTGGAGGGATCTGCTACAGCCATGGCCATATTTACCGCCGGTCCCTGAAACACAGGCGAGAGGAAATATCCTATCTGCATAGCCAGCGGGTCCGGCATATCCGTATTAGGATACCCTGTGGGAAAATTGGGATACTCATAGCTAAGGTAGCGGCCGCTCCAGCCCGTACTAAGTACCTGAGTGGAGTCAGCACCCGTGAGCCAGATATCCGTAGCGCGGAAGTGAGAGTAGTTTGGATCAGGGTAGCCCACGTCCCTCACGATGTGCAGCTTGCCGGCATTGTATAGCTGCTGCAGCCCTGTCAGCGAGGGGTGCAGGCCCGTAGTAGTAGTGCCCTGTAGCGAGAGTACACGGTTTTGTGGTATCAGTATATTGCTGCGTGCAGCAGATAGCGTGCTGTATTCATCCAGTGGTATCACAGTATTGAGGCCGTCATTGCCGCCTACCATCTGTATGAGTACCAATACGTGGTCATTATTGGCGCCAGCCAGCGCAGCCATCAGCGGCGATGCGCCAAACGCCTTTACTGACAGGCCATTCAGGAAGGCCGGCAATACTGCTACCGGAGCCGCTTTGAGGAAATCTCTTCTTTTCATGTCGCTTCTTTTTAGGATTAGGCCAGATGGTATTCTGAGAGGTCCATGAGGTATTTCATCATGATCTGCAGCTTGCTTTGCACTACACTGCGCGCCGTAGGGTCGGTAGGGTTGGCTACGTAGGCAGCCCAGGCGCTGGTCCAGTAGGCATTGGTGGTCTGGCCACCCAGCAGCCCGTACACGCGTATATAGTCTTTCGTGCTTTGAGATACATCTATCATGTAGAGGTAGTCTATGGTATCACTCACCACTGCCACAGGGTCAGTAGGGTCAGGCAGGTTGGCACAGAAGTCCAGTACATCGATCTTCACTGTGAAAGTATTGACAGGCACGCCTACGTAGACCAGGCCATCGGTGATCTGGTTTCGCAGTGGCAGGGTAGAGTTATTGATCCATAGCTCGTAGTACTGAGGGTACTGGTAGTATGACGGCCAGCCGGATACACTCGGCGGGTCCAGCACATCCTGGCCGAGGATGATGGAGTAGTAGCCCAGCGTCATCCATGCCTGATAGGAGTCTACGATGGCAGTAGATGACGGCATTGGCACACTGTATTCGCGCAGCAGTCCCACCAGAAAGTCCGTTGGTGATTTGATGATACAGCCACGGTTTAGCATGTCAAAGAAGTGTTCGCTTTTGAAAAGCTGTGACAGCACACTGGTGATGTCGTAACCACTCGTGCGGAAGGTATCAGCCAGCGGCTCGATGATATTGGTCTCTATAGTCGCATCTACATCAAAGTAGACAAAGTACCGGTACAGCTTGCGGCAGATAAACTTTGCAGTCTCCTGCTGGGTGAAGACCATCGTCAGCAGGTCATCCAGCTCGTTAGCACCATTGGCGCCGCTCTGACCTGTGATGAGTGTATTGTTATAGAAAGAGGAGAATTGCTTGTCCGTACTATCATGCTGCGTAGCGTCAAAGTAAGAGGTGAGCGTGAGTGGATTGATACGATAGCCGGTGAGCACGCGGGCTGCAGCACGCACATCATCTTCTGTATAGTGGTTCGGCAGGTCTTTGCCTACTGTGAATAGCTCCTGCAGCTCACGGGCATAGTTCTCGTCCGGAGCGGTATTGGTATTGAGGTAGCCATTCAGGTAGAAAAGCATGGCAGGGTCCAGTGTCACTGCTTTTACAAAGTCTTTGAAATTTCCCAGCGCGTACTGCCGGATGGTAGATATATAGCGATAACCTGCTACCGGCTGTGTGTAGGAGCTGATCTGTGTAGAGAAGTGATTGTGCCAGAATAGCACCAGCTTCTCCTCTATGCTGCGGGACTGGTTGATCATATTGCCGTAGCACCAGGCCTTTAGCGAGACAGCACGCGGCCCGAGTGCATTCGGCTGATTGCTCGTATCATTCACCCAGGTCTGGCCAAAGGGCACTACCGCATCGGTGAAGTTGGCATTGTTATAATTATTCACCGGAGGTGAGGGGGTGGTCTGCGGTGTGAGCAACTCATCTACCGCCTGGCTCATAGTGAGCGTGAGCAGGTGGTCTACATCACTCTTCTTTGCTCCAAACATGGTGCGCTTCAGCAGGTGTACTGCCTCCTTGCGGCCCCAGGTGCCGGCATACGGCGTGAGCGTAGTGGTAGCGGAGCGGGCGGCAGCACCGGCATGGCGCGCATAGGGTACATTGGGCTCTGCGGCGGGACGTAGCAGATCATTCATAGTGGTATGGTTTTATAAAAGCACTGACGTGCGAATACCTTTATACTTTGGATTGTATTAAAGATAATAAGTTTAACTAATGTACTCCGATAGAAATATGAACGCAGCATAACATACTGACCAATATCATTCTCAAGCAATAGTAGCACGGCACGCTAATACATCGAATAAATTTTAATTGCGATATTAGGCGCATACTATCACTATGGGCATCGCATCCGGTATCATCAAACGTCTCATCCTGCCGCAGCACCTGTGGCGCGTCATCAGCCTGCAGCGCAATCGCAAGAAGGTCAACCGCACCTATGACGATGCACAGCTCAAGCTCTACCATCAGCTGCTGCCGGGAGACTTCCTGCACTATGGTTATTTTGAAGATCCGGCTATCGCGCCTCAGGATATCACCATCCGCATGATCTACGAGGCGCAGGAGCGCTATGGGCAGAATATAGTAGACCTGATCACCGATCAGGATAGTGAGATACTGGATGTAGGCTGCGGTATGGGTGGCCTGCTACGCCTGATGAATCAGAAAGGCTACAAGGCCATTGCCCTCACGCCGGACAAGAACCAGGTGCACCACATCACACAGACGTACCCCAACCAGGTACTGGGCTGCCGATTTGAGGATATGGATATGACGGGCAATGAAGGACGCTTTGGTACAGTGATCACCTCCGAGTCACTTCAATATCTCAATCAGGATATCGCGCTCCCTATGATCCTGAAGCTGCTGAAGCCAGGTGGCCGCTGGATAGCCTGCGACTATTTCCGCACGGGAGAGGCTAGTGAGCAGAGCGGGCATCAGTGGCCGTCCTTTCTGGAGAAGCTGGAAAAGTATGGGCTGAAGATCACGTCACAGCGTGACATCACGCCACACATACTACCTACTATCTCCTATGTACATATGTGGGCCACACAGATCGGCATGCCTATCAAAGAGTTTGCACTAGGCAAGCTGAAAGTAAAAGCGCCCGGCATACACTACGCACTGGAGGGCAGCCTGCCACTCATAGAGCAGAAGATAGATAAGAACATCAGGACGATAGACCCGGTCGGGTTTGCTGCTACCAAGAAGTATATGCTGCTGGTGATAGAGCGGGCGTAGCCGTGCTCAGCTACTTGCTTTTGCGAGCCTCCAGCGATGCCTTGATCATAAAAATGGATAGGAAGGCTGAGGTGTAGAGTACATAGCCAAATGGCAAGGGCAAAGTAGTAAGAAAGCAAACCAAAAATATCTGCAGGCCACATAAGATGACAATGCCGGGGGGCACAGCGCGGAGATAGCGCCCCGCAATGGCAAAATAGGCTAAAGGTACAATGACGATAATGGCCAGATTGATGCCTCTGACGATATGCAAGGTATGGGGCCCGCAAAACCATGCAAAGCCAACAGAACCCTGATACACGTGGCGGAAAGCACCAATAGACTTATCGTCTGTGAGAAGATCTTTGTATAGTAATGGTATCTGTATGAAATGAGGTAAGTCGCCCCATGTACGGCTCACACTCAGCAGGACCAGGACGCCGATGATAACTCCGGCAGCTGCTCTGTACGCAGCTGCCCTGTGATATACGTACAGCCAGACTAGACCCGCGCTTAGAGGAATGAAGATGAAATACCTGCTCATGAGGCATGACGCTGCTGCTATGCCTGCCGCAAACCAGTACTCATTTATCAATGCCCAGGCCAGGACGCCAACGTATAATAATACGATAGCTTCCTGTGTATGCATGAAATAAAAGGCAGCCCCTCCGGTCAGGAGGTAGGTGAATGCCGCCGCCGCTATGACTATCAATATATGCCCCGGTGTGAATGCTGACCGGCGCACTACTACCAGGCTGAAGATAGCAACGGCGAATGCGAGGAGAGATATCCACCTCATATCTATGTGCAGCGCTACCGGAATGCTGAAGGGCAAAAAGAAACCCGGAAGGTAAACTACCTGTATAGGTATACCATAAATATCTGATATGGGGGTATACACGGGCTGATGAGCGATGTATCTGTCGCACATTTCCCTGAGCACAAGTAGCATATCTGTCATCTGCCCTATAGGAGAGGTCGCAATATGTACGCGGAATATATTAGTGACCCAGTTGGTAATAATGATAAAGGAAACGAGGTACACGACGTAGCCTGCTGAGACGGGCCACCGACCCGCAGAGGAGGTTTCTTGTTTTTCTCTGATCAGTGGCACTATACCCGCGCCCAGTCCGCTTATAGTAAAAATGACGGTGGCTAAACCTGTGTGATACCGCGTGAGCAGCAGGCATCCGATGGATATCAGACAGAAGCACAGGCATAGCAATGCCCTGGATTGCCGGGTCATCATGTATAGACTAAGTCTGTATCACACCCACATTGAATGGGCGCGTGATAGGTGCGTGATCTGCCATCTCGATACCCATAGAGATCATCTTGCGGGTGTCCAGTGGGTCTATGATACCATCTGTCCAGAGGCGTGCTGCGGCATACTTAGGATCGAGGGTGCGGTTGTACTTTGCTTTGATATCGTCCAGGATCTTCTTCTCTGCTTCCGGCTCTATGGTCTCGCCTTTGGCTTTGAGCTGGCTCACTTGTATTTGCAGCATGGTCTTAGCAGCTTGTTCGCCACCCATCACTGCTATCTTAGATCCCGGCCATGCGTAGATCAGGCGCGGGTCGTAGGCCTTGCCACACATAGCATAGTTGCCCGCGCCGTAGCTATTGCCTACTATCACCGTGAACTTTGGCACTACGGAGTTTGCCACCGCAGCTACCAGCTTGGCACCGTCCTTTATGATGCCTCCCTGCTCTGAGCGAGAGCCGACCATAAAGCCCGTCACATCCTGCAGGAATACCAGCGGTATCTTCTTCTGGTTACAGTTCATGATGAAGCGAGCAGCCTTATCCGCGCTGTCAGAGTAGATCACCCCGCCAAACTGCATCTCACCCTTCTTGCTCTTTACTACCTTGCGCTGATTGGCCACGATACCTACTGCCCAGCCATCTATGCGGGCATAGCCGCAGATGATAGACTGTCCGTACAGCTCTTTGTAGAGTTCTATTTCGCTATTGTCCACGAGGCGTTTGATCACCTCCATCATGTCGTATTGCTTGGCACTATCCTCAGGTATGATGCCATAGATGTCGGCTTCTTTCAGCGCAGGTTTGGCAGGTGTAGCGCGGTCATAGCCGGCTTTATTGCCATGCCCCATCTTGTCTACCAGTTGGCGGATCTTCTCTATGCACTCCTCGTCATTCTTCATCTTGTAGTCTGTCACACCACTGATCTCGCTGTGCATGGCAGCACCGCCGAGGGCTTCATTGTCTATATCCTCGCCTATGGCAGACTTCACGAGAAAAGAACCCGCGAGAAATACAGATCCTGTACCCTCTACGATCAGTGCCTCATCACTCATGATGGGCAGATATGCACCACCAGCCACACAGCTACCCATGATGGCGGCGATCTGCGGTATACCGGCAGAAGACATAATCGCATTATTGCGGAAGATGCGGCCAAAGTTTTCCTTGTCAGGAAAGATCTCATCCTGCATAGGCAGGAAGGCACCGGCGCTATCTACCAGGTAGATGATAGGGAGGCGGTTCTCCATAGCTATCTCCTGTGCCCGGAGGTTCTTCTTGCCCGTCATGGGAAACCACGCACCGGCCTTTACAGTGGCATCATTGGCCACGATCATGCAGAGACGTCCTTTCACATAGCCCAGCATGGTCACCACGCCGGCACTAGGACAGCCACCCTGCTCAGGGTACATATCATATGCGGCAAAGAGGCCTACCTCCAGCTGAGGTGCACCCTTGTCTGTGAGCAGGTCTATGCGCTCACGGGCAGTGAGTTTTCCCTTCTCTTTGTGACGCTCTATGGATTTTTTGCCCCCACCGGCTTTGATCTGCTCGCCCAGCTTGCGCAGGTCAGAGATCATCAGCTTCATATTGTCTTCATTACGGTTAAACTCCAGATTGGCCTTGTCGCTCATGTACTATGTAGATTTTTAGCGATGCTAATATAGAATAGTCTGGACTATTACAAGGCTGACTATCAAAGCGACGTAAATCTGTCCACATTGATGCTATGTATATGAAAGGTTTGTGATCCCATATTGTCCAGAGGAATGCCGAAACTATCCAGTTGTAATAACGGCCTGAAACCTGTTGCATCTGCTGTGTCAGATATTTTCATGTGAGTACTGGCTCTGCTGGCGGAGTCGAGTATGATTACATCTTTCATAATGCTGTAATGTCCCTGAAAGCATATCTCTCCCATACATATATCGCAAAAACGAAAGGTGCCATTTTGCCGGAGCTTTAGGGACTGGCCATTAAAGTCCATATACCATCCCGCGTCTAATATCACTGGACTATACCAATTTTGCTGATAGACCACAGCGCCCGCGATGGTAGCCACTGCGATGACGATCAATACTACCCAGTTCCACATTTTCATATAACGGTATTTATGGGCTAAAAATAAAAAAGGGCAGCCTGTTCATGACTGCCCTTCCGTTTTCATGGTCGATATCTTGGCGACCGTAGGTCTAAAGTGGTCGGCGTGACACAATAGTAGTGCAGAGTATTGTCATAGGCAAGAATATTGATATACAATATGCTTATGAATGTATAAGCGTGCAGCTTTTTGTATAAGCGTGCAAAATCTGACAAAGAATTTTGCCCTGAGGCAAATGATGGTATTTTTAAAGCTATGAAAGAGGACCTGCTGCACTATATCTGGCGCTCCAGTCTGTACGACACTGGCAGCCTGTACACTACTAAGGGAGAGGTAGTGCAGATCATCAGGCCCGGACAGTATAATACCGATGCGGGAGCAGACTTTACCAATGCACGCATCAGGATAGGAGAGACGCTGCTGGCGGGCAATGTAGAGATACACATACATCAGCGTGACTGGTACACGCATGGACACGAGCGCGATGCAGCCTACAATAACGTGATCCTGCATGTAGTGTATGATACAGATACTAAGCCTACGCTCCTGCAAAACGGCCAGCAGGTAGCAGTGCTTAGCTTGAAAGGGCATATTTCGCCCGCACTGCTGCAGCGATATGAACTGCTGAAAGGCAGCCTGGACAAGGTGCCCTGCGCCGGGCTGATCCGTTCGCTGCCGGCTGGTACATCCTTCACTGCCTTTTATGAGCGGCTGGTGATAGAGCGACTACAGGCCAAAGTGGCGGTGATAGAAGCCATGCTGCACCAGTCGCATAATGACTGGGACCAGGTAGCCTTTCAGATGATAGCGATGTACTATGGCGGCACGGTCAATAAACAACCCTTTCAAAGGCTGGCGGCATCACTGCCACTGACCGTGATACACAAGCACAGGGCTAGCCCTGTGCAGGTAGAGGCATTGCTGTTTGGTCAGGCGGGTATGCTGGAGGCTGACCATGATGAGGAGTATCCGCGCAGCCTGAAGCGGGAGTATACCTACCTAAGGAAACTGCACGGACTGCATCCGCTGGCCCTGCATGAGTGGAAGTTCTTTCGTGTGCGGCCAGCCGGTTTTCCTACCGTCAAAATCGCACAACTGGCTGCACTACTGGTACGCGAGTCGCACCTCTTCGGTGGCATCCTGGCCAGCGGAGATATGAGGGCGCTGCATCATTTCTTTGAGGTAGAGGTATATCCGTACTGGCATGATCATTATCAGTTTGACAAACCCACGGGCAAAGGGAGTGCCCGTATCGGCCATATGCTGACCGATATTGTGGTGATCAATGCGGTGGTGCCGCTGCTCTTCAGCTACGGCAGGTACAAGGATGATGAAAAAATATGCCAACGGGCCCTGGATATGCTGGCGGAAGCAGGAGCAGAAGACAATGCCATCATCCGCATGTGGGAGGAGCTGGGCATCCATGCCCGGACGGCCAATGATACTCAGGCACTTCTACAGCTGCGCAATGAGTATTGCCTCAACAGTCGCTGCCTGCAGTGCCAGATAGGACACCAGTTGCTGAATGCTACGCAGGTCTAGATGTCGCGCCAGACAACAAATTGCGTTAGCTTTGGTTATATCTTTTAACAGTGCGGGCTTGCCGTGCTGCGGCGGTATCGTTATCTTTGGATGTAGCAGGTGATATATGAAATTAGACACATTTAAATTTCTCGTAGAGTATAATGCTTTTGGCGTATGTACCAAGGTAGGAGAGAGGCTCGGCATGCCTATCAAGAATATCCGCCTATTCTTCATCTACGCCTCCTGCCTCACTATCGGCTCACCTCTGATCGTGTATATGATCCTCGCCTTCTGGATCAAGCTGCGTGACTACGTACGCGGCAGTCGCAATCCGGTCTGGGACTACTAGGCACCTATGAACCGATGTGAAAATGAAACCCGAACAAATTTACTCTTACCTATACCAGCAGATACGTTCTATCACAAAGGATAAACCGGTTCGTGTAGCTATCAATGGTATGGAAGGGACGGGTAAGACCACATTTGCCGGGGAGCTAACTAATTACCTTATCGCTCATCATGCCCCTGCAGTGCATGTATCTATAGATGGCTATCACCATGATCGTGCGCGCAGATACCGGCAGGGACGTGACAGTGCTGTAGGGTACTATGAAGATGCTTATGATGAAGATGCATTCGTCAGGCTGGTTCTGCTGGCCTCACAGGGCGAAAGGCCCCAATATACCTCTGCCATTCACGACCTGGCGTCAGACAAATATCTCGAGATGGAGCCGCTGGCGCTAGATAATGATGCTATTATTATTTCTGATGGCTCTTATCTTTTCAAATCAATATACAGACCGCACTGGGACCTCAAAATTTTTCTCAAGGCAGATCAGGCTATAGCAATGGAGCGCGGTGTCAATAGAGATAAGGAGGAGCTAGGGGGAGATCGCGCAGCGCGGGATAAATATGTGAAGCGCTATCATGCGGCATTTGCTATATATCAGTCTGAGGTAAATCCAGAGATGTTGGCAGATATTGTGATAGACTATAATGATTTCGACAATCCCTGCATATCAAAACAAGTGTATAAAGCTGTATTGTGAATTATAAATAATTTGAAGTATGAAAAAGGCCATTCTTTTCCTGACTCTTGCGGCAATGATGACATCCTGCAAGAAATCCAGCTATCCATCTAAAATATCCGGGAAGTACAGCGGCTACAAAGTATGCCAGACAACCTCGCCAACCCAGGTCTTTTATGATACATCATACATGGCAGTGACTGTAGATCAGATAGACGCTGACAATGCAGCTTTTGTAGATAGCTCCACTAACCAATATATTACAGCTTTGTCCCGACCGGCCCATGTTTCATATCCTTATTTCTTTGCAAATAATGATAGCACCTACACGGCATATTTTGACAGCACGGGTCATCATGTTTGGATGACCATTATGGGCAATTGTGTATTTTCTGGTACCCGATAATAAGGGCGCATGGGTAAGATTAAATGAAAAAGGAAGGCTTCAAAGCCTTCCTTTTTTGTCCGTTGAATATGGATTATCCGTTCACCTTCTTGTGATCCGCGAGGAATTTCTCCAGGCCGATGTCGGTGAGTGGGTGCTTGAAGAGTCCCTTGATAGATGACAGAGGGCAGGTGGCAATGTCTGCGCCGGCCTCTGCGCACTGTATGATATGGAGTGCGCTGCGGATAGATGCAGCCAGTACTTCGGTCTCATAGCCGTGTATGCTGTAGATATTGACTATCTGGCTGATGAGCTGCACGCCCTCCCAGCCGCTATCGTCTATACGGCCTATGAATGGAGATACCATCGTGGCACCGGCCTTGGCAGCGAGTATGGCCTGCCCGGCAGAGAAGACCAGTGTACAGTTTGTCTTGATACCATTATCGCTAAACCATTTGATGGCTTTCACGCCTTCTTCTATCATTGGCACCTTCACTACGATATTAGGATGCAGGGCGGCGAGTTTTTTACCTTCTTCCACTATGCCCTTGAAATCTGTAGAGATCACCTCTGCGCTCACCGGGCCGTCCACTATGTTGCAGATATCTACGTAGTGCTTGGTCACGTTTGCATCACCCTTGATGCCTTCTTTGGCCATCAGTGATGGATTGGTAGTGACGCCGTCCAGTATACCCAGGGCAGCAGCTTCTTTTATCTCGTTCAGGTTGGCGGTGTCTATGAAGAATTTCATGGCAGATGTATTGATGGTTTATAAATAGTAAAGACAAGCAGCGAATGCGATGCCAAAGATAAAAACGACAAAAGAAAAAACGGCAGATGTGGACGAAAGGTGGAGAGAATCTTCGGCGAGGGGAAATAAAAATAGGGCAAGTAACTCATGTCGCACCGCTCAACCGCCTACCCTTGCTTCGTTTCCGACCTGGGGGAGTGAGCAGGAGCTGGTCGCATGAGGCTCGCCCCGCCGCGAATATAGTAATTCCGCTATTCGCTCCAAGAGCATACCGGATTTTTTATTTCTCTGCTGCACTCAGGTGGTGCTGTAGCGCCTCGCGTGAGATAAATTTTCCACCCATGCGCTCCAGGTGCGGTGTGTGAAACTGGCAATCTACGAGGTCATATCTGCCGCTGCGGCAGAGGTGTATCAGTGCTACTTTGGAGGCAGACGGCGCGAGGCTAAACATGCTCTCTCCGCAAAACACCCGGCCTACCACTACACCATAGATGCCACCTACCAGGCGGTCCGCCAGCCATACTTCCACTGAGTGGGCGGCGCCGATGTCATGCAGCCGGATATAGGCGTCCATCATCTCCGGGGTGATCCAGGTGCCGTCCTGGCCGGCACGCGGCATATCGGCGCAATGACGTATCACGGCCGCGAAGTCCTGATCCTCCGTCACGGCATACCTGCCGGAGCGCAGCAGCCGCTGCATGCTGCCTGACACATGCACCTCGTCTGCATAGATCACAAAGCGCTCATGAGGGCTATACCAGCAGATAGGATCGCCCTCTGAGTACCATGGGAATATACCATGGCTATAGGCCAGCAGCAGGCGCTCCGGCAGCAGGTCGCCACCTACTGCCAGCCAGCCGTCATCATCTGCCAGAGAGGGATCGGGAAATATCAGCTCATGCCCCAGGCGGAATACCATGTGGCAAAGGTAATTTTACACAGGGAAATATTCCTGCACCAATGTCTTCACCACCACCTCACTCAGCGGCTTGATGCGAAAGTCAGTGATGAGGTCGCTGTACTCTGCTGCCGCGCGTGCCCTGTCATCAGGATTGAGAGAGCCTGTCAGCATAAATATCTTGATGCCTTCCTTGCGCCCCCAGGGGTCAGGCAGCTCACGAAACTTGGTAAGCAGCTCAAAACCATTGATGGCAGGCATATTGATATCCAGGAAGATGATGCGCGGCATAGGGTACTGGCTATTGTCAGGGAGGCTCAGGCTTTTAGACAGATAGTCATAGCCCTCTATGCTGCCCTCAGTGCTGTGCACATCATAGGGCACACCGGTACGCTCTATGATAAAGCGGTGATAGAAATTGTCCGCATCGCTATCGTCTATGAGCAGTATCAGATCACGTGTACGCATGGTATACGGTTTTGATGGATAAAAATCACAGGATCGGATAGGGTGCGGTCTCAGGTCGGGAATGTGAAATAAAAAGTGGTGCCTTCACCCGGAGCCGACTCCAGCCAGATACGGCCTCCGTGCAGTTCTATTATTTTGCGGCAGGTAGCCAGTCCTACGCCGGTTCCGCTGTATTGGTTCTGGTTGTGCAGCCGCTGGAAAATCACAAATACCCGTTCACTATATGCCTTATCAATACCTATGCCATTATCCTTTACCGCAAATAGCCAGTGACTATTTTCTGCGCGGGCCTCTATGCTGATCTGCGCGGCGATACCCGGTTTGCTGTACTTCATGGCATTGCTGATCAGGTTGAGAAACAGCTCGTGCAGCTCGGCTTTGTTGGCCCTAAGCACCGGCAGGAATCCCACCGTGACCTGCGCTCCCGACTGCTGTACAGAGGTATGCAGCTCCTGCAGCACGGCATTGACTACCTCTGCCGTGTCTATACTTTCCGTCACATGGTGGCGGCCTACGCGGCTGTACATCAGCAGGTCACGTATCAGCGCCTTCATCCGCTCAGAGGCATTGACTATATAGTCCAGGTAGACCTCAGAGTCTTTGTCCAGTTTGCCCTGCTGCTTTTCCTGAAACATGGTCACAAAGTTTGTGATGGTGCGCAGTGGCTCCTGCAGGTCATGCGAGGCCACGTAGGCAAACTGCTCCAGGTTGTTGTTGGTCACTTCCAGTTTGCGGGCATAGTCGCGCAGCGCCAGGTGGTCCAGTTTTTTCTCGCTGATATCACGTATGGCAGAGGATACCCACAGGCCCTCCTCGGTCTCCAGCGGGCTCAGGCTGATCTCTACGGGAAACTCCTCCCCATTCTTGCGCCGGCCGTACAGCTCCAGGTCCATGCCCATGGTACGTATCTGCGGCCTGGCAAAATACTCCTGCCGGCGGGACGGGTGCGAGGCCTCAAACCGATCAGGTATGAGGATCTCTACAGGCTGCCCTATCAGCTCACCGCGGGAATAACCAAATACCTTCTCGGCCTGCTCATTCACCAGGCGGATCTTGCCCTCCTGATTGACTATGACCATCGCATCAGGGGCAGACTCCAGCATCCGGCGAAATCGGTTCTCCGCCTGTCCTATCTCATCGGCCATATGATTGATGGCCTCTGCTACCATGCCTATCTCATCACGGCTGTAGACCCGCGCCTTAAACTCAAAGTCGCCGCCCGCGATCGCTTTGGACGCCCGTATGATCTGCTTCAGCCCCCGCTGTATGCTGCGGCTCACGGAGAATGCCAGCAGCAGGCCGGTGATCTCTACCGTGAGTGCTACGGCAAATAGCAGCCTCAGTATCACAAACTCCAGCCAGCGCGAGCCCTCGCCCAGCGCAAAGGAGAAATTATCTTCCAGCACGGTCAGGTTCTCATTGGTACGCTGCACCTCTGCCTCCAGTGCGTCTACCACCTCCTGGCTAGGGTGGTCAGAGGTGATCTCCTGATGCAGCTGCTCAGCCAGTGGCAGCAGGCGCATGATCTGCGGGTCGGCCTCCGTCCAGGCATCTATGGCGCGCTTCAGGTGTGGCTCCGTGTGAAAGCGTACCATCAGGCGTATCATGCCATCTATATCCTCCGGGTCATTGCGGCCCTGTATGAAGCCTGCCCGCGCACCCTCCCAGTCTATAGGGGTTTTGAGCATGGCCTCACGCGCCAGGTGGTCGCCTAGCGGGACTTTCATGAAGAGAAGAAAATTCTGGTAGTCGGCCTCATGGTGTGAGTGGCCGTACTTCTGCAGGTGGTATACGGCGTCCTTCTGACCTTTGGACCACAGGCCCTCACCGCCTACATAGGCACGCACGGAGGAGAGGGTGTGAATGGCAAACCACAACGTGAGCAGCTCCACAGCTATCAGCGTAGCCATGATCCCTACCGTAAAATTCAGTTTGCGGGATATAGATATATCTCCAAACCACTGGAAGATGGATCGTTTTTGCGTCATGTATAGGAGGGCCCGGGGATAGGGTGGCTAAATCTATAATAACCAGGGGATCGGCAGGTCTTGCTCTATGCTAAAGATACGCCGAAAACAAGGAGTAAGATGTACGCCTTCGGCAAAATCATGGTATTGTCAGCCTAAATCATTTATTACGGCGGCGAAATCACTTATCCACTGTATGGACCGGATACAAGTTTATTGTTGAATTAGCTAACAATCAATTGTTTGGCTCTATGCCATAGGTGCGGGCAAAGCGGATCAGCGCCTCCGACTCTGACACGATATATCCGTATGCCTCCTGCTCACCCTCTCTGAACTGAACCAGTTTGCTGATCACCTCTTTGAGTATGGCATTGGCATTGCGGCCGGCATTGACCTCCGCCATGAGGATCTCATCCGCCAGCGCCGGGTAGCCATTGCGCTGCAGTATTTTTTTGATGGTCGATATGTAGAAGCGCCAGTTCATGTTTTAGACTTGAGATAAGAGACTTGAGATAAGAGACAATGCATATACATGGATACTGTTTTTGTATTTATCTCATGTCTCACGTCTAGTGTCTCGAGTCTATTTAATAGCCCCCCAGATACTTCCTCAAGAACCATTCCGCTGAGAGCAGCAGGAGTATGAGGAAGAATATCCATTTCAGGTTGATAGCACTCTCGGTCAGGAAGGTGTCATAGAGCACCGGCTTCAGCACGTTCTTTGCCAGCAGATCATCTGCTATCTTGTCAAAGTCATTGGCGTGGTACATCTGCCCGCCATGTTGTGCGGCCAGTTGGTACATCACCTTGTGATCGGCTACGGTACGCAGTTCCTCCAGCTGTAGCGGAGAGATGCTGAACTTGCCATCAGCCTTATAGCTGTTCGTGCCGAGCTTGACAGAAGCCGAGTAGGAGTATGTACCTACCGGCAGGAAGCCCGCATTCAGCGTATAGTAGTTGTCCGTCTTGTTCATCTTAAACGGATATTCCTTGCCGTCTTCGCTGCGCAGTTTCAGGTCTACGTCAGGTGTATTGACCATCTCGTAGGCGGCGTTGTAGAGCTGTGCATCAAAGGTCACCGCCTCATTATCCTGGAATATATTCTTCGGCAGGTTCACACGGAACGGTCGCTTGTCGCCTTTCACCGCCAGGTATTGTATCGTCTTGTTTACGATCTCGTCAAAGGCGTCAAAATTCTTATTCTGCATGTAGTCGTACATGCGCCAGCGCCAGATGCCTTCACCTGCTATGATGCCTATCTTGCTGTCCAGCTGGTCTGCAAACATCCATAGCGGGAAGTCTGTCTCCACGTTATTGATGCGCTGCGTGAGCAGTACCTGAGAGGCACCAGTGACTTTAAACTCGCCAAAGAAACACTGCACTGGCGGGAACTTTGTAATAGCCTGCTGAGTGGCGTCTGATACGGTGAAGAGGTTAAAGTCCTTGCTCACCTTGGCCGTCACATCGTTCAGGCGGCTGCTATTGCCTGCTATGGTCAGGGCTGTTTCAGCTTTGGCCAGTGATGATGGCGAGGTCTCAGAGCCTACTACAAAAAGCACAGACTTTTTCTGCGCTTTGGCCTGCGCCAGGATGTTTTCTGCATTATAGTTGACCGATGGCAGCTGATGCAGGATGATCAGGTTGTAGTCATTCAACTTTCCGGCAAAGTCTGCTGCGTAGGCCACATCCAGCTGATAGTTCTTATTGGACTCGATGGCCTGCTTCAGCGCAGCTATGTCTGGGTGCGGCGAGGCGGCTACGATCAGTATCTTCTGGCGGCCATCCAGCACCTCTACAAAGATGTCTTTGACATTGTTTTTGTACGTCACCTCTCCGGGCAGGTTGGTCAGGGCGAGCTGATAGTGTGCTATGCCGGCCTTATTGGCCGGGATGATGAAATCATACGACGCATCAAAAGCATCTGACCCGATGATGATATCCTTGCGGCTGATCTGCTTGACGCCGCCGTCTATCTCAGATACGGTCAGCGCTGCATTCTTGCCGCTGAGGAAAGTAGCCTCCACATCAGCCCTCACTGCAAACTGGTCATTCAGGTAGGTAATCTTATTGTAGTAGACATTGCCAAACTTCAGGTCCTTGGGTATCGTAGTATCGCCCAGCGCCACGGAGTAGATGGCGTAGGTAGACTTGGCTGCGCTGTAGACGGGGTTGATGCCTTGGTTATATATACCGTCAGAGGCTATCACTACTGCGCCGAGGTTCTGATTGTAGTAGAGGTCGTTTACGTTGTCTATCGCATCGGATATGTTGGTCACCTTTGCGCCAAAGTTGTAAGCGTCAGACTTCTTCAGCTCAGAGCCAAAGGTGTATGGCACCACATCATATTTAGACGAGAGCTTATCGGTCAGGTCTTGCAGCTTTTTCACATAGGCGGCAGAGTCGCCGGCCTTGAAGCCATTGCGCACCGACTCGCTGTTGTCTTGCAGGATGGCTACTATAGGTTTGTAGGTCTTCGTATTGCGGTAGCGGATAAAGGGCGACATCAGCAGGACCGCCAGTATGGTCACCGCCAGAAAGCGGAAGGCCGCCATGGCCCACTGCGCCCAGGGCCGCTGTGCCCCATCCCGACGGAAGGATTTGTCTTTATAATATAACCCTGCCGCATAGGCCGCGCCCAGCGCGATACAAAGGATGATACACCACGAGGGATATGCGAAAGAGATGCCGGAATTCAAGTACGCGATTGATTTAAGGTTGCTGGTAAAGATGGTAAATATAGGGGAAATGGGGGAGGGGGGAACGAGAGTATTTGGTAAAGTCAACTCTGCGATGATTTTAATTTCTTTTATAAATGTGTTAGGTTACAATCTAATTTGATCACATGAAAGGCCAGACCATACAAATTTTCCTTCCAGATGGCGATCCGACTAGCATCAAGGTAGCGGATATAACAAACAGAATGATAGTCGCTGTTTTGTTCCCTAGGAATAAGCTTGCTGAAGTTGAAGCAAGAGAAGAAATCAAGAGATATGGTTTTTATTTTCTTTTTGGTGAGGACATTGAAAAGGCAAAACCAATAGCATATATAGGAGAAACTGATAATTGCCATGAAAGGATTAAGACACATGACTCTAAAAAGCACTTTTGGAATCATGCGATTGTTATATCATCTAAATCCAATTCCTTTACAAAATCACATGTGAAGTTTTTAGAGTATCTGTGCATAAGGACAGCAAAGGAAATAGCAAGATATGATTTGGATAATCATGCTATTCCGTCAAAGCCGCATATCACAGAGAGTATGGAAGCGGATTTGTTGGATAATTTTGAAACTGCAAAAGTTCTGTTGGCTACGTTGGGATTCCCGATTTTTGAGCCTATACCCCAGCGAGCGAAAAGCAAGGCTGTTTTTTATTGCAAAGGCAAAGGTGCAAGTGCCACGGGCGAGATGACAAATGAAGGCTTCGTCGTTTTCAAAGGCTCCACAGTCAACAAGGATGAGACAAAAACAATTGGATCATCTAGCTCAAATCTTCGTCAAAAACTCATTCATAGTAATATTCTAGTTCTCAAAGGTCAGTTATATGAATTTAAAGAGGATTATATATTTTCTTCTCCTAGTGCTGCCGCAGATACAGTTTTGGGCAGGAGTTCTAATGGATGGACCCAGTGGAGAGATGTGAAAGGCAAGACACTTGATGAGTTGTATAGGTCCTAAAATTCAAGTGGTCCACGTCTGACAAACAACTTCAAACAAACAATATCACGGCTGCCCTGCCCCACCTGACGACCCATAGATCTGCCCAGTGGCATAGCTCGCCATAGGGTCTGCCAGCTGCACGTAGATAGAGGCCAGTTCTGCCGGCTGTCCCGGCCTCTTGAAGGGTGTCTGCTCGCCAAAGTGCTCCAGCTTCTCCTGTGTGGCGCCACCGCTTACCTGCAGCGGAGTCCATATAGGGCCGGGAGCTACGCCGTTTACACGGATGCCTTTCGGGGCTAGTTGTTTGGCCAGGGACTTCACATAGTTCATCGTGGCTGCCTTGGTCTGGGCATAGTCATAGAGGTCAGGCGAAGGATCATAGGCTTGCTCTGAGGCCGTGCCGATGATCACCGACCCTGGCTTCAGATGTGGTAGTGCCGCCTTGATCGTCCAGAAGGGCGCGTAGATATTTGTCTTCATGGTCGCATCAAAGTCCTCGGTCGTCACGTCCAGTATAGAGGCACGGGTCTGCTGGCGGGCAGCATTATTGACCAGTATGTCCAGTCCGCCCAGTTCTTTCACAGCCGTCTCCACCATCTTCTTGCAAAAGGCCTCATCACGCAGGTCGCCGGGTATGGCTACGGCCTTGCGGCCAGCCTCGCGGATCAGTGCTACTACCTCCTGTGCATCCGGCTCCTCTGCCGGCAGGTAGTTGATAGCCACATCAGCGCCCTCACGCGCATAGGCGATAGCCGCAGCGCGGCCCATGCCTGAGTCACCTCCCGTGATCAGTGCCCTGCGTCCGGTGAGGCGACCGGCACCTACATAGCTCTTCTCACCATGATCGGGGCGCGGGTCCATCTTGGAGGCTAGTCCCGGCCAAGGCTGCTTCTGGCTTTTGAAGGGGGGACGAGGGTATTTCTTAGTCGGGTCTTCCATTTCTTTCGTGCTGCTGGAGGGAGTGCCTGCGGCAGCGGCCGGGCCGGGGATGGCGGGCAGCACAGCCAGCGTAGCTATGCCGAGTCCGAGGTTCTTCAATACAGTGCGGCGGTCTATGGTATGCTTCTCACTCATTGTGTTTTGGTTTTGGGTTACCTCCTCAAAAAACATTCCCTCGGTGCCATACCCCAAATGGAGCAAGGAAGCGGTACAACTGTGAAGCGCATGAGTCAGGCTTCCGATTTCTGGGCGAAAGTTGCGATGGTAGGACAGTGGCCAATCGATATCATTGCATCGTATTTATTCTCAACAACAAAACACATCTATCATGAAAAAGCTCCTCGTCCTTTCATTCGGACTCTTCGCGGCCACTTTATCCTATGCACAAACGACCACCCTGCAAGACCTTGACCTGAGCAGCAATGAGGGTTTCCCTTTTATCACCAAAGCACCTGCCGGTGCCACCGCCAAAGAGAAATACGGTGAGGTGCAGATCACACTGGGCAAGAGCTTTGAGGTGACCATCAATACCATGAGCAAACCATACGACGTGGCCAAGCGCAAAGCTGAGATCAAAAGCAACACTGTGAACGTACTGAAGAAGTGGGTGGTAGATGCGCCGGAGGGTGGTATCTATGAGTCTGAGGTCTTTGGCAAGGCTCAATACCACTTCTTTTATACCGTGAAAATGGGCGAAGACTATGTGATGATAGAAGACACCAAAAACGGTGACGCCTACACACTCGCACAGGCCCAAACCATGTATGACGCAGCGAAAGCTACTCACCTGAAGTAACCCATTCACCACTGAAACCCGGAAGGCTCCCGCTCTGGCGCGGAGCTTTTTTATTTGCCGGATAGCTCGATCCAGACCGGAGCGTGGTCGCTCGATTTCTCCCAACCTCTGACATGCTTGTCTACGCCAGCTTTGCGCAGGCGCGGTACCAGATGGGGGCTGAGCAGGAAGTGGTCTATGCGCAGGCCGGCATTGCGGCCATAGGCATTGCGAAAGTAGTCCCAGAAGGTATAGATCACCTCATCGGGATGCAGGTGGCGTATCGCATCGGTCCATCCCTGTGCTACCAGCTGCTGCCAGGCCTCGCGCGACTCGGGGCGGAAGAGCGCATCATCTACCCACCGCTCAGGCTTGTACACATCTATATCAGTCGGCATTACATTATAGTCGCCTGTCATCACCACAGGTACATCCTGCTTGAGTAGCCCACGGGCATGCTCCTGCAGCCTTTTGAACCATGCCAGCTTGTAGTCAAACTTTGGCCCTGGAGCGGGGTTACCATTAGGCAGGTAGAGGCAGGCTATGAGGATGCCGTCTATGAGGGCCTCTATATAGCGGCTATGCTCATCCTCTGTATCGCCGGGCAGCGCGCGGCGCACCTCCTGTATATGTGGACTGCGGGAGAGGATGGCTACGCCGTTCCAGCTTTTCTGGCCATGCCATACGGCGTGGTAGCCCAGCTCTGAGATGGCATCCAGGGGAAACTTCTCCTGCGGCGCCTTGAGCTCCTGCAGGCAGGCCACATCGGGTTTGGTCTCATCCAGCCAGCGCTGAAGGATAGGCAGGTGGCCGTTCACACCATTGATATTATAGGTAGCGATCCTCATACGCGTAGTTTTGATATAAAGGTATCAAACTATCGTACCAAAAAGAGAGCACCTCACCTATCTGCCTTCGGCATCTTCCCTCTCCCAAGGAGAGGAAAGAACCTATGGCTAAAAAATGACTTTACTGGTCTTCCTGTAGCAAGCTAGCCAGCTTTTACGTTAGCCTGTATGCCTTAGAGCACGTTGGGCACTATGACACGGTCAAATGTATCACGGTCTCGAAAGCCATCGCCTTTGATATACTTGATGAACTGCTTCTGAGTGGGGCGGAAGACACAGCCGGTAGAGTCGCAGTGATAGGGGGCCAGTTGCTTCAGCCGAGCTATGTCAGAGGAGTCATTGATACGCCCCAGCACCAGTGTATTATTCTCCGGCTTGATAGAGAAGACCATCCATCTGTCTCTCACAAAGCGGCTAATAAAGTAGTAACCTTTGTAGGTCTTCAGCACCGCTGTATCAGAGATCGTAAAGACTGTGTCCCGCTCGGTAGCTTTGAGCGTAAAGGAGTCCTGCTGTGCCACGCTGGAGATGATGATGGCATTGTCAGATATCTCCATCAGCTCCGGGCCCGAGCGGTGGGCATAGGAGCCCTGCAGTATATCCGGGAATGCCGGCATAGCTCCCGAATCGCGCGGCTGGGCTTTGTCAAATGTATAGGTCTGGCAGCCCGTGAGCAGCGCCAGCAGAGCGAGGAGGACCAGTATTTGCTTCATGATATATGGTTTTAGATGTGGTGAAAATACGATGAGACGGGCGGGTGGTGACCTACCTGAGTCATGCGGCTACCTGTCATTTATCATAAAGAGGGCGAGGTAGACTGTCCACGCATTATTCTGTACATTTGGCGCTCATTTTACCAGATACTGACCACTGATGAAAGATACTGTCACACTATATATCACTGACCGCGAGGGCCTGGAGCACACCGTAGAGGCCCCTACAGACATGAATCTGAACCTGATGGAGATCTGCCGCATGGAGAATCTGGGCGTAGAGGGTACCTGTGGCGGCATGGCGCTCTGTGCCTCCTGCCAGGTGTATGTGGAGAGCAGCCATGAGCTGCCAGACCAGTCTGATGCAGAACTGGATATGCTGGACCAGGCCTTTCACGTGCAAAAGAATAGCCGCCTGGGCTGCCAGATCAAGATCCACCCGGAGATAGATGGGCTGAAAGTACAGATAGCACCTAAGACGGATGTGTAAATCATGATCCAACCGGGAATAGGCTAATTGTTTGAATAGCAATGCATTTTAACCGATTCTCTGTCTTCCTGATTACCAGATCACCCTGCCTTCCCACAAACTTCTACACATTTTAAATAACATTTGGGATTTTAAATTTAAATCCCCATATTTGCACTCCATTTTTAAACGATAACAGAGCTAATCATGGCACGTTTTTGCGATCTGACAGGAAAAGGACCAATGTCCGGCCACAAGGTCTCCCACTCTAACAGGAAGACTAAGAGGAAGTTCCTGCCAAATATTAAGACCAAAAGGTTTTTCATACCTGAGCTGGACGAGTGGGTGACCCTCAAGGTCTCTACTGAAGCGATCAGGACTATCAATAAGAAAGGCCTCTACCCATACCTCAAGGAACTGAGCCGTAAGGGTGAGATCCAGATGAACTAATTTTAAAGAAGCAATCTCAATAAGCTGAATCATGGCTAAGAAAGGAAAAGAGAACAGGATACAGGTGATACTGGAGTGCACTGAGCATAAGGACAGTGGCCAGCCGGGTACATCCCGCTATATCACGTACAAAAACCGTAAGAACACTACGGAGAGGATCGAGTTGAAGAAATACAACCCGATACTGAAGAAAGTAACAGTACACAAAGAAATCAAATAAGATAAGCAATGGCAAAGATATCAAAGAACGCGAAGACAGACCGTACAGCTCAGGTGGGCTCTAAGGACTATGTACGTGTGATCAAGGCTGTAAAAGGCAAGACCGGTTCTTATGGCTTCCTGGAGAAGATCGTGCATAAGGATAAAGTACAGGAGTACCTGAAAGAGAAATAAATCCATGGCGTATAGCCTATAAACATATACCCCTTTCCTATCCGGGAAGGGGCTTTGTTTTTAAAAGGGGCAGCCCCTCCCGACCTCCCCAAAGGGAGGAGCAGTACAAAAGTGGCGGAATAAAATAGTGTGCTAACGTGATTCGTCTCAATACTCAATACTAACTACTCAATACTATTCATGGGTATTTTCGGTTTTTTCAGCAAGGAGAAGAAAGAGGACCTCGACAAGGGGCTACAGAAGACCAATGAGGGTTTCCTGGGCAAACTGACGCGCGCCATAGCGGGCAAATCTACCGTAGACGTAGAGGTGCTCGACAATCTGGAGGAGGCACTGATTTCCTCAGACGTGGGCTTGGAGACGACCATCAAGATCATCAAGAACATAGAAGAGCGTGTAGCGCGGGATAAGTTCACCTCTACCGGTGAGCTGAACCGCATCATGAAGGAGGAGGTGTCTGCCCTCTTTGTCAATGATCAGAATGAGTCCTTTGCCAACTTTGACCTGCCATCCGGCAAGAAGCCGTATGTGATCATGGTAGTGGGGGTGAATGGAGCCGGCAAGACAACGACCATTGGTAAGCTGGCTTATCAGTTCAAGAAAGCCGGCAAGAAGGTTATGCTTGGCGCGGGCGATACTTTCCGCGCAGCGGCAGTAGACCAGCTCGATGTCTGGGCAAAGCGCTCTGACGTGGGCATCGTTAAGCTGGAGATGGGCTCCGATCCCGCGGCGGTATCGTATCAGGCTGTTGAGAAGGGCGTAGCAGATGGCGCAGACGTGGTGATCATCGATACTGCCGGCCGCCTGCACAACCGTGTGGACCTGATGAACGAGCTCTCTAAGATCCGCCGTGTGATGCAGAAGGTGATACCTGATGCACCGCATGAGGTACTGCTCGTGCTGGACGGCTCTACCGGCCAGAATGCAGTAGAACAAGCACGTCAATTCACTGCTGCTACGCAGGTCACGGCCCTCGCTATCACTAAGTTGGACGGCACGGCCAAAGGCGGCGTGGTGATCGGCATCTCAGATCAGTTTAAGATACCTGTACGCTACATAGGTGTAGGCGAGGCAATAGATAAGCTCCAGGTGTTTAATGCGAAGGAGTTTGTGGATTCGCTCTTTAAAGGAGTGTAATGATTTGAAAATTTGAGGATTTGAAGATTTGAAAATGAACAGCCGTGAGATTTTGAATTGCCTTTATCTCACTACGCAATACTCACTACTCAATACTAAAGTTGAAGACCAAAAGCATACAAAAAGATAAAGTCTCCGTGATCACCCTCGGCTGCTCCAAGAACCTCGTGGATAGCGAGGTGATGATGGCGCACCTGCAGGATGGTGGCTATGATGTGGTGCATGACAAATGGCGCAAGGGCCGCAACATAGTGGTGGTAAATACCTGCGGCTTCATAGACAAGGCCAAGGAGGAATCTATCAATACCATCATGGAGTATGCCGATGCCAAGAGCAAAGGCAAGATCGAGAAACTGTATGTGACCGGCTGCCTCTCGCAGCGGTATAAGGATAACCTGGAGGACGAGATCCCCGAGGTGGATGCTTTCTTCGGCACCGCCGAGCTGCCAAAACTGCTCAAGAAATTTAAGATAGACTACAAGCATGAGCTGGTGGGCGAGCGGATGCTCTCTACGCCGTCTCACTATGCTTATTTGAAAATATCAGAAGGCTGCAACCGTACCTGCTCTTTCTGCGCTATACCACTGATGCGTGGCAAGCATGTATCGCGTACGATAGACGAGCTGGTAGGAGAGGCAAAGAACCTCGCTGCCAAAGGTGTGAAGGAACTCATGCTGATCGCACAGGAGCTGACCTTTTACGGCCTGGATATCTACAAGAAGCGCAGGCTGCCGGAGCTGCTCCAGGAGCTGGCAAAGGTAGAGGGTATCGAGTGGATCAGGCTGCACTACGCCTATCCGGCGCAGTTCCCTATGGAGATCATAGACGAGATGGCGGCGAATCCTAAGGTCTGTCACTACCTCGATATGCCGCTGCAGCACGCCAGCGATCCGATCCTGACCTCCATGCGCCGCAATATCACTAACGAGGAAACCATCGACCTGATCAAAGCCATCCGCGCCAAGGTGCCTGATATCGCCATCCGCACTACGATGTTAGTAGGTTACCCGGGAGAAACCGAGCAGGATATTGAGAACCTGAAGAACTTTATCGAAGAGGTGCAGTTTGAGCGCCTGGGTGTGTTTACCTACTCTCATGAGGATAGCACACGCGCGCATATCCATGCGGATGACATAGATGAGGAAACCAAGCAAATGCGTGCTGCCGAAGTAATGGAAGTACAAGAGGGAATCTCTCTTGCGCTGAATCAGAAGAAGGTGGGAAAGACATTCAAGGTGCTCTTTGACCGCAAGGAAGGGGGCTACTTCATAGGCCGTACCGAGTATGATTCACCGGAGGTGGATAACGAGGTACTGGTCAGCGCCGAAAACACCTACATTCGCATCGGCGATTTTGCCAATGTGAAGATCACCTCCGCAGAGGAGTTTGATCTCTACGGAGAGGTGGTGGCCTGATAGCATAAAAAGCAGGGTTATTCGTCTTTCATCGGGCTTAGCGTCACTGACTAAAGTCTATCTCATGTCCATCGTCTCCACTATATCCCTCACTTCTATACCGGGCTTTAGCAGGCTGGTCGCAGATTATATCAGTGGCAATCCGGCACTACGTCATCTCTACAAATACGATCTGAATATCGATGCTTTCGCACAGGTCATGGCAGATAAGGCTAATGACCCGATAGATCGCCCATTGCTCGTCTCTGTGCTAAAGAGGCAATACCAAAATATCGAAGCATCTGACAGGACGAAGCGCAATATCGAGTCGCTGCTGTCTGCTGATACTTTCACCGTCACTGCTGCGCACCAGCCGTGTGTGATGCTCGGCCCTGTGTTTAATATCTATAAAATCAGCTCTACTATCAACCTGGCCAATCAGCTCAAGGCTAAATATCCGGAGAAGAACTTCGTGCCGGTCTTCTGGATGGGTAGTGAAGACCATGACTTTGAGGAGCTAGGGACGACCTATATCTATGGAAAGAAAATAGAATGGCCGGCAGCAGAAGGGGAGGGCGGTGCCTATGGCCGCCGGAAGCTAGATAGTTTTGTGAATGTACTGAATGAGGCAGAGCTGATACTGGGCGAGGCTGGCAAGCCACTGATAGATAAACTGCGCGCGGGCTTAGACAAGTTCACGCGCTTCGGTGAGTATACGCGCTATGTCATCAATGAACTCTTTGCCGACACGGGCCTCGTGGTGATAGATCAGGATGATGCAGAACTGAAACAGCGCTTTGCGCCAATCATTAAGGATGAGTTAGAACATTCATCAGCTATCAAGTCACTGGATCCTACATTGCAATGGCTGGAGGCAAACTATTCTGTGCAGGCCACTCCGAGGGAGATCAATCTTTTCTTTTTAGGTGAAAACTCTCGTGAGCGAATCACAAGGAAGGATGGATCATACCTTCCCCTCTCCTTTGGAGAGGGGCCAGGGGAGAGGTGGGGATCTATCAGCCCTAACGTCATCCTCCGTCCAGTTTACCAGGAATTGATCCTTCCTAATCTTGCCTTCATAGGTGGTGCCGGGGAACTGAGTTATTGGCTGGAGCTAAAGCCTGTCTTTGACCATCACAAGGTCAACTATCCGATGCTGGTGATGCGCACCTCTATGACTGTGCTCAATACAAGCCAACTTCGTAAACTCGAGAAGCTGGGACTGACTGTCGCAGATTTCTTCGGCAATATTGATACACTGATCAGCAACTTTGTCAAGTCAAAGCTCTCTGCCGAGATGCAATTTGATGAGGAGACTAAAAGCCTGGAGGCATTATACGACTCTATGGCCATCAAAGCTGAAACTGTGGATCCGACGCTGAAGGGTACGGTCCTAGCTGAGAAGCAAAAGCAACTCAATGCACTCCAAGCATTGGAAGGTCGCATAGTCAAAGCGGAAAAGCGCAAACAGGAAGACGCGATCAATCAGATCAAGACGCTCCACGCTGCCATTGCTCCTATGAACTCCTGGCAAGAGCGTATAGAGAATTTCTCCTCTTTCTATCTGAAAGATCCGCAGTATATCCAGCACATCGTGGATGCTGCTGATCCATTTCAGCGCGCGATGCTAGTCATCAATCAGGATAATTAATTAGCCCGGCGTCTCTGCGCCTCTACGGTAAAAGGGATTAAGTCGTCTTCCGGTAATTGAGCACCGCCCAGGTATTCAGTACCACACCCAGCGCAAATACCGCACCCAGATGAGGCAGCACATCGGGCCAGCTGCTGCCCTTTAGCACCACCATACGCATGACCTGTGCGAAGTGACTGATAGGGCTGATATATGCCAAACCCTTGGCCCACTCCGGCATACTATCTATCGGAGTGAAAATGCCGCTGATAAAATTGAAGATGAGCACAAAGAAGAATGCCACAGATACCGCCTGCTGCTGTGTGTCAGAGTAGGTAGAGATGAGCAGACCGGCACCGAGCAGCGTGAGCAGGTACACCGCCAGAAATCCATATAAAAGAGGAATGCTGCCCACAGGTACGATGCCATATACCAGCCGCGACACGAGCATACCGATCGTAAACACGATCATGCCCAGGCACCAGTATGGGATCAGTTTGCCCAGCAGGAAATGGTACTTGCGGATAGGGGTCACATTGATCTGCTCTATGGTGCCTATCTCTTTTTCGCGGACTATATTCAGCGAGGCGGAGAAGGCGCCGATACCTGTGAGCAGTGATACCATGAGGCCCGGTACCATAAAGAGGAAGTAGCTCATGTACGGATTATACCAGTTATTGGTCACTACATCTATGGTCTGTGCCTCGGCAAAATGGCCCGGCTGCTTCCACTGCATCTGGATATCCTGATTAAAGTCGCGGATGATGGCGCCCAGGTAGCCGCTCCCTACTCCGGCCTTGGTGCCGTTGATGGCATTTACGGCCAGGTATAGTTTGTCGTGGCTTTCACGTACGAGATTGTCTTCAAAGCCCTGAGGTATCTCTACGATGATATCAGCTTTATTTTGCTCTATGAGGTGCATGGCATCATCATAGGAGGCACTATACGGAGCAGCCCTGAAGTAGATGGATGAGTAGACGCGGTTGATGAGCTTTTGCGAGTAGGTAGAGTGATCGTGATCCACAAAGGCTACGTAGATGTTTTTTACATCATAGTTGGCGGCGAGCGGCATCAGTATGAGCTGGATGATCGGAGCAAAGACGATAGAGAAGATGATCGACTTGCTGCGAAATATCTGCTTGAACTCCTTCTGGAGCAAAAATTTAAGTGTTCTCATGCCAGGCGGATTTTAAAGCTTCTCAAATTTATCACTACCAGTACCGTAGTGATAAAGGCCAGGATCAGTGTCTCTTTCCATATCGACATAAAGCCAAGGCCCTCCAGCATCACAGCTTTGACTATGACATAATAGTAGTGAGAGGGCAATGCGTAGGACAGCACCTGCATGGGGAGTGGCATATTCTCTATGGGAAACATAAAGCCCGTGAGCAGCATGGTAGGTAGCATGAGGCTCATCTGAGAGGTCATCATAGCGGCCATCTGTGACTCGGCACGTACTGAGATGAGTAGGCCCAGCGCGAGAGAGGAGATGATGAAGAGTGTACTCTCAAAAAACAAAAGCAGGAGGCTGCCCTTGATCTCCAGGTGCAGCAGTACCACACTGAGTACGAGTATCGTGATCAGATTGATGATAGAGACGATGAGGTAGGGGATCACCTTAGAGATGATCAGCAGGAAGGGCCGTATAGGAGATACCAGCAGTATCTCCATCGTGCCCAGTTCCTTTTCCTTTACGATAGAGATGGAGGTCATCATGGCGCAGATCAGCATGAGCACGAGCGCCATCACACCCGGCACAAAGTTGGGCGCACCCAGCAGCTCAGGGTTATAGAGCATCTTGACCTCAGGGGTGATCAGGTAGGGTACCTTGGTCTGCTGTGCTTTCTGTGCCTGGTAGTCCGTGATGATATTATTCAGGTATGAAGTGAGTGTAGTAGCAGTATTGGGATCAGATGCATCGGCTATGACCTGTATCTGTGCCTTATTCAGATGCGACAGGTCGTTGTAGAAATTGGCCGGGAAGATCACCGCCATTTTGATTGTACCTGTTTTGAATGCCGTTTCTATCTGGTCGTGAGACATATTGGACTTTACCACCTCAAAGTAGCGGCTCGCTTCGATCTTGCGGATGATCTCCTGAGAGGCATAGTCATGTGCATAGTCTGCCACCACTATGCGCGAGTTTTTGATCTCATTGGTCAGGGTAAAGCCAAAGAGCACAATCTGCGCTATCGGCACGCCAAAGAGCATGAGCAGCGTCTTCTTATCACGGAAAACGTGATAGAATTCCTTTCTCACAAACGCCAGCAATTGTTTCATATCCTTCTGTTTTGCTATTGATCAGTCCCCGCTACGTTTTGCGGCACGGGCCAGCTGATAAAATACCTTATCCATAGAGTCTACACTAAACTGCTTTTTCAGATTGGTGGGCGTATCCAATGCATCTATTTTGCCGTCTACCATCACCGTCAGGCGGTTACAATACTCCGCTTCATCCATATAGTGCGTAGTGACAAATACTGTGATACCGCGGTCCGCAGCTTCGTATATCAGGTCCCAGAATTGCCTGCGTGTGACCGGGTCTACCCCACCGGTAGGCTCATCCAGGAAGACGATCTTTGGCTCATGTATCACCGCCACTGAGAACGCCAGTTTCTGCTTCCAGCCGAGCGGGAGAGAAGCGACGAAGGTCTTTGCCTCGTGGCTGATGCCGAGCTGGCTGAGCAGTGACTCTCCCCGGTCTTTGATCTCCTTATCAGACAGGCCATAGATACCCGCATAGAAGGTGATATTTTCCATCACGGTCAGGTCGTCATACAGAGAGAACTTCTGGCTCATATAGCCTATGTTGCGCTTGATCTTTTCGGTCTCTTTGTATACATCAAAACCAGCTACTGTGGCAGAGCCGGATGTAGGCTTGGAAAGACCGCAGAGGATACGCATGGCAGTAGTCTTGCCCGCACCATTGGCACCTACAAAGCCGAATATCTCGCCCTGCTTCACATCAAAGGTGATGGCATCTACCGCTACGAAGTCGTCAAACTTCTTGGTCAGTTTATCTGCTTTTATGGCTATCTCACTCATGTGCCGGTTCGCTTATCTGTATGAAATAATCTTCGATGCCCGGCTGGATCACTTTTATCTCCAGATACTCGTGCGGGGCCTCATTTAGTTTTGCTTTGAGCTTTTCTATATTCTGCGGATCGTCACTTCTAAAGGTGAAGTGCATAGACTCGCCGAATGTGAAGCAACTGGCTATTTCCGGATAGGAGCGTATCTCTTTTAGCAGCCTGTGCATATCATCAGACCTGGCAGCGTACAGTTTGGTCGGGTATTTCCTGACTGTATTCTCCGGTGTATCTACAGAGAGGATCTTGCCATTTTGTATCAGTGCGATGCGATCGCAAAGCACCGCCTCATCCATATACGGAGTGGACACGAGGATGGTGATACCCTGCGCTTTGAGCCGCTTCAGCATATCCCAAAACTCTACGCGTGATACCACATCCACACCGGTAGTAGGCTCATCCAGGAAGAGGACCGTAGGCTTGTGGATCAGCGCACAGCATAGGGCCAGCTTCTGCTTCATACCGCCGGAGAGTTTGCCTGCGCGGCGATCTTTGAATGGCTCGATCTGGACATAGATGTCTTTGATGAGGTGGTAGTTTTCCTCGATCGTGGTATTAAATATGGTAGCAAAGAATTGCAGGTTTTCCTCTACGGTCAGATCCTGATAGAGGGAGAAGCGCCCCGGCATATAGCCTACGCTATTGCGTATCTTCGTATAGTCTTTCGCTGTGTCATACCCGGCCACAGATGCGGTACCGCTATCAGGCAGCAGGAGGGTGGTGAGAATGCGGAAGAGGGTCGTTTTGCCGGCACCATCCGGCCCTATGAGGCCAAACATCTCTCCCTCCTCTACAGAGAATGAAGCCCGGTCTACAGCGAGGACCTTCTTGTCTTTCTCACCGTAGGTCTTTACGATATTATCCAGCGTGATAGCAGCCATGATCAGAATTTTACATCGGCATACATACCGATCTTGAGGTAGCCATCATTTTTTACAGTGATCTTGGTAGCCCATACCAGGTTGGCGCGCTCGTCTTTGGTCTGTATGGTCTTTGGGGTAAACTCTGCCTTATCACTGATCCAAGTCACCGTACCGGGATATTCCTTGTATTTATCCGGGCCATTGTCTACCAGCACCGTCACTTTTTGCCCTAGTTTCAATTTTGTAAACTGGTCATTGGTCAGATAGGCACGGAGATACAGACTCGATACATCTGCGATCTTATATAAAGGTTTGCCGGGAGTTGCTTCCTCGTTCACCCGCGCGTATTTAGCCAGTACAGTACCTTGTACGGGATTGATCAGGTAGCATTTAGCCAGCTGGTCATTGATCTGCTGTGTCAGGGCCTTGAGCGGTACGGTCTCTTTATTGATGCTTTGAGTATTGATATCGAGGGTAGAGAGCTGTGCGTCTATTTGCTTCTGGATCTGCTGTACCTGTGAGGTCTGATCATCGAGCTGTTTCTGAGTAGCAGCGTCAGCTTTTACCAGGTTGGCGATACGGTTTTGCTCTCTTTTCGCAGTCTCCAGCTGTACCTTGAGAGCGGCTATCTGGGCGGAGATGTCCGGGCGGCGGCTGAGGCCCGCCTGTACCTGAGCCTCGAGGTTGAGTTTATTGAAGTAGAGCTGGGTGGTATCTATGTACCCTACATAAGCACCTGCGGCGAGGGTGTCTCCTTCCTGCACCTTAAACTCCTTGATACGGCCAGTGGCCTCGGCAGAGATGATGGTCTCCTCCGTCTCAAAGGTGCCTGAGGCATCAAATTTCTGTTTCTGCGAGCAGGAGCTAAAAAGTAGCAGGGCTACAGCGGCGAGTATTGTGATTTTATTCATGACTTGTTTACGGTTTTATATGATGGTTTAGTTGCCTGATGTGGTTTGATGATTGTATTGTGCCTGGAGCAGCTGCACCTGATGCAGTATCAGGTTGAGCCGGGCCTGTGCCTCTGCATCTACCTGCGTGAGATAGTCGTGACCGGTGATCACCCCGTTTTGCAGCTGGGCATCTGATGCATTCTTTACAGATACGCGCAGGTCTACGATCTTCTGGTCATTTGACACCAGTTCATTATACTTGGCTATCTGCTCATCCTGCTGGGACAGCGTGATCTTTGTATTGAAAAGGAAGACCTCCTTCTGTATATCTAGGTCATTCTGATTGAGGCCGTAGACCAGTTTGTTATTCTTTCGGGTATAGAGCGCAGTCAGGCTCCAGTTTAGCTTGACGCCGGTGACCCAGAAAGCGCCAAAGTCATTGCTGACAGTGTTTAGTGTGGGGCGGCCATACGATCCGTCAAAGAAGGCATTGAGCGAAGGCATCAGTGCTGTATTCAGCTGGCGTGACTGTACATCATAGGTTTTCTTCTGCAGGTCGTAGAGTGTCAGCTCAGGCCTGCGTATATCATTACTGAGATTGGCTGGCTGCGGCTGTGTTAGCGTAGTGTTGTCATCTATAGGTTTGCCTATGAGCAGGCTCAGGACCTGCAGGTAGGAGCGGCGATTGCTCTGCAGCTCTACTTTGTTTTGCTGCACCTGCAGTAGCTGTGCTTTCAGTTCATCCACACTGCTGCGATAGGCAGATCCGTTATTGACCAGGGCCTGTGCCTTATCTATACCATTTTGCACATCGTGCTGCTGTATATCATTCAGCAGCAGCTGCTGGTCTATGAGTAGCACGCCAAAGTAGACCTGGTTGACCCGATCCTTGAGGCTGTATAGGTTTACCTCTACATTCTGCTCCTGTATCTCCGCCTGTGTCTCGGCGTTTTCCTTTTTATACTTGCTGGCCAGCCCGTCAAATACAGTCTGATTGACCTCGCCGGTAATGCGGTACTGGTCCTTGCTATACACCGGGAAGCTGACACCGGAAGGGAAGAGGTTTCCGAACTTGGAAAACACGTCAGCAAAGTTTGTGGTCTGAGACTGATAGGTAGCCTGGCCAAATACATTGAGCTGCGGTATGTAGCCACGCCAGGCGTTTTGCACCGTATATTCTTTGGTCTTTTGTATCAGCTCATGCTGTTTGACCAGCGGATAGTTTTGCCGCGACAGGGCGTAGCACTGATCTATGGTCAGTGCCTGGCCTGATACGGCTATGCTGGCTGCTAAAACGAGAAGGGTGATGATCTGTTTCATCTATCTTTTTTTATCGTGTTTTTATAGTTTGTGGTTTTCTGACTGATCGTGCTGCACGCCTTTCCTTAGTGGCGGGTGGGGTACAGTAGGCCGCTATGACGCGCTCTTTGATCGCCTCCAGGGGGTACACCTCGCCATAGCGCATATAGTTTACCATGATGCCGTCTATGAGGGCATCCAGTATGAGCCCTTCTATGGGGTCATTGCTCTTCAGGTCACCTGATAGCTCCTCTATAAAGGCTTCATTCCGCTTGAACATTTTGCGGGCAAAGTCCCTTGAGTCCTTTAGTACCCCGTGCTGCATGGAGAGGACCAAAAGCAGTTTGATATACTTCTCCTGCCTGCTCGTCATATCAAAGACGTGCTCCAGCATTACCCTGCGGCGGTGGTATGGGTCCGTATCGTCACGGTGCTGGGCCATCATGCGCTCACCGTACTGCATGGCCTCGTCATAGATGGCCAGCAGGATACTTTTCTTGTCTTTATAATAATTATAGATGAGTCCCTTTGAGACACCTGCCTTTCTGGCTATGCTCTCTATAGACGTGGAGCCGTATCCTTTATTGGCAAACAGCTCCAGCGAGGCAGAAATGATCTTCTTCCTGCTTCTGTCTCTCAGCTCTTCAAACTGCTCGGGGCGGCGCGGCATATTTTATTATTGACTAAATGGTCAGTCAAAAATAAAAACTTTTAATGAGACAGGAAAAAATATGTGCCGAAGCGGCTGAGATACCGACTGAGGCGATCAGTATGGGGTGTGGGTAACTGACCGGTCAGATCGGTGCCGAAAAAAACTATTGAAAAAATGGAGGGGGCCTTGCATTTTTGGTAAACTCCTTTATATTTGCATTCCCTTTAGCAAACGGGAGCTTAGCTCAGCTGGTTCAGAGCATCTGCCTTACAAGCAGAGGGTCACAGGTTCGAACCCTGTAGCTCCCACACAAATGCCTCACAATAGTGGGGCATTTTTTATTTTATGCCTCATTGGGTCTACATCATATATTCTTCTTCCATAGATCGTTATTACGTAGGGGAAACCGTTGATTTTGTCGAGCGTTTAGATCAGCATAATAAGCATTACTACAAAGGCACCTATACGGCTCAGGTTAGTGACTGGCAAGAATTCCTGGTGATGGAATGTGTGGATATCTCCCATGCCAAAAGGCTGGAGTCATTTATTAAAAGGATGAAGAGTCGAAAGTTCATAGAAAGCCTGAAAACCGATACGGACAAGCGCAAGGATATCATCAATAAAGCCCAAGAGGGTCACAGTCCCGAGGCTTCGGGACGAACCCTGTAGCTCCCACACAAATGCCTCACAATAGTGGGGCATTTTTTATTTTATGCCTCATTGGGTCTACATCATATATTCTTCTTCCATAGATCGTTATTACGTAGGGGAAACCGTTGATTTTGTCGAGCGTTTAGATCAGCATAATAAGCATTACTACAAAGGCACCTATACGGCTCAGGTTAGTGACTGGCAAGAATTCCTGGTGATGGAATGTGTGGATATCTCCCATGCCAAAAGGCTGGAGTCATTTATTAAAAGGATGAAGAGTCGAAAGTTCATAGAAAGCCTGAAAACCGATACGGACAAGCGCAAGGATATCATCAATAAAGCCCAAGAGGGTCACAGTCCCGAGGCTTCGGGACGAACCCTGTAGCTCCCACGCAAATGCCTCACAATAGTGGGGCATTTTTTATTTTATGCATCATTGGGTCTACATAATATATTCTTCTTCCATAGATCGTTATTATGTATGGCTCATTTAGCTGGGTTGATCGACTTTTATCCGGATTTCCCCTGTTCTGTTTTAACTTTACCCTTATTCTTCGTAAAAAAATCTGGTATGAAGGAGCTTTTGCATCGAGATATCTTGTCATGGGGAGCTGTTTCGGTCACCTTTGGCAGCCTGCTGAAAGCATTGATGATTTTCATTTTTACCTATGCTTTGCTCCGGGGCATCTCCTATGTGGTGCGCCGGTCTATCCGACGGAAAGATGATAGCATAGATGGCAGGCAGGCATCAGTCATACAGCTGATCCGGTATTTTGTCTGGGCCATAGCGCTATCGTTTATCCTGCAGACCATGGGCATAGATATTACCTTCCTGGTGGCTAGCTCAGCAGCGCTGCTGGTAGGCGTGGGTCTGGGCTTGCAGAATATATTTAAGGACTTTGTATCGGGCATTGTACTATTGCTGGAGGGTACCGTACAGGTGGGGGATATAGTAGAGGCCGACGGTATGATCGTGATGGTAAACGAGGTTTCACTCCGGACCTCCCGCGTCACTACGCGAGATGACAATGTCATCATCTTTCCCAATCATAAATTTGTGGAGGAGAAGATCGTAAACTGGACCAATAATCTTCATCCTACGCGTTTTTCTATACTGGTGGGAGTAGACTATAGCTCGGATGCTGCGCTGGTCACAAAGGTAATGCTGGACTGTGCCAGACAGCATACTGATATACTGGCCGAAGAAAAATACCTTCCTTTTGTGAGGCTGAGGAGTTTGATGATTCATCTCTCAATTTCTCCCTCATCTTTTACAGTTTTAATCTGTTTCGTATAGAAAACGTAAAGAGTGAGCTGCGTTTGAAGTTGTTAGATGCTTTCAGGGCCAATAATATAACGATCCCCTTTCCTCAAAGGGTCATTCATCGGGCTGCAGAGTAGCCATCCTGGTATTACATTTTATTTTTCAGTGACTTGGAGATAGTCACGTGGAAAGTAGTGCCCTGGCCATACTGAGAGTCAAACCAGATGCGGCCATCGTGCAGGTCAGCTACCTTTTTGCAGATAGCTAGGCCTATACCTGTGCCGGGATATTCATTATCTGTGTGCAGACGCTGGAAGATCTGGAAGACCTTGTCCTTAAATTCATCCTTGATACCTATACCATTATCTGATACACTGATCCTCCAGTAGTCCGGATCCTCATCACAGGTGATCTTTATGAGAGGCTTGCGGTCAGCAGGTATGAACTTCATTGCATTGTCTACCAGGTTCTGCATCATCTGCGTGAGCTGGTATTGCTCCGCAAAGATAGTAGGGAGATTTTGGTATTCTATGATGGCGCTCTTGGCCTCTATGGTGCTCTCCAGATTCTTATTGACTACAAATAGCAACTCATTCAGGTTCACATTCTGGTATGGGCGAGGTACGGAGTTGAGTCGGGAGTAGTTTAGCAGGTCTGTGATGAGCTGCTGCATGCGCTTGGCTCCGCTCACCGAGAAGGAGATAAAGTCCTTGGCGTCTGCGCCCAGATCATTGAAGTAGCGCTGCTCGAGCAGCTGCAGGTAGCTGGTGATGGTGCGCAGCGGACCCTGCAGGTCATGTGAGGCCACATAGGCAAAGCGCTCCAGCTCCTCATTTGAACGCTTGAGTGTCGATGCTTTTTCCTCCAGTTCTTTCTGGGCTTTGGTCAGGTCGGTGATATCCAGGATGATCACCATACCGTAGATGATATTTCCCTGATCATCTTTGATAGGGAGGGCATTGGTCAGGAGGGTCTTATCACCTTCTTCAAACTGCTCCACCTGGCTATTGCCTAGCAGGATATTCTTGTACCTGCTTTCACGAGCTGGGATCAGTTCTTTCTCAGTCACCTCGTAGATCGTGCGTCCTTCTACCTGCTCCTTGGGCAGGCTGATCGTGCCTATCAGGCTACCCTCCGCCAGCACGTAGCGCAGGTCCTTGTCATAAATGAAGATCGCAGAATTAGGGACATTGCGCGCTATCTGGCGGTAGAGCTGCTCAGACTGCTTGAGTTTCTCCTCGGCGGTCCTGATCTCCGTGATGTCTGTGATGATACCCAATATATTCTGCCCGGTGCTATCCAGAGAGGGGATAGGCCGCTTCACCAGCTGCACGTGTATATCCTTGTCCATGCCCCGGTGATGCATCTTTTGGTCAGACTGTTGTATGGTTTCTCCGTACAGTGCGATGCGGCGGTCTTCTTCTTCAAATACCTTTGCCTGCGCCTTGTCATGATGAAAGTCCTCAATGTGCCGTCCTACCATTTCTTTCGGCGTCGTATGATTGAAGTATGCAAAGGCTTCATTGACCAATACGTACCTGCCCTCGCTATCCCGCACAAAGATGAGGTTGGGGTTCATATCTATGAGCAAGCGCAGAAAGTCCTTTTGCTGTTCTATCGCTTTCTCAGCCTCTTTACGGTAGGATACTTCTTTTTGTAGCGTGGTGTTGAGGTTCTCTAGCTCTTCTGTGCGCTGTTTTACTTTCTGCTCCAGCTGTACGTTCATCTCTTTCAGCGTCTCCTGGTACCGGATCCGGTCTGTGATATCCCGGGCGTGCAGGAGTAGAGCAGGTTTATCATTGTACTCTATCACCGCAGTGCGGACTGCTACCGGTATCAGGTGGCCATCGCGGTGCCTGATGCGTGCCTCAAAGGACCCTATCGTACCTAGCGTGAGCTGCTCCTGGCGCATCTGGTATGCACTTTGGTCCTCCTCCGGCGAGAACTTGCGTACATTCTGCCCGATCATCTCCTCGCGCTGGAAGCCGTGCAGCTTGGCAGCGGCATCATTGAGATCATATATATTACCCTCAAAGTCCTCTACAAAAACACCCTCCGGAGAACTATAGAAAAGATCACGAAAACGCTTTTCACTATTTTTGACCGCTATCTCTGCCAGCTTGCGCTCTTTGATCTCGTTTACCATCTGGTAGTTTGAGATGGTCAGCTCACGGGTGCGCTTTTGCACTTTGGCTTCGAGTTCCTCATTGGTGCGGCGCAGACGGTCCTCCAGTTCGCGCTCTTTGGTGATATCCTCTATGATCGCTATGGCACCTATGTATATTCCTGCACTGTTGAAGAGGGGCTTGCCCGTGATGCGCACATCTATCAGCTCCTTATTTTTGCGGTACATTCGGGTCTCGTAGACATCAGATATACCCTTGCGGCGCAGGTCGGATTTAGCCTTGATAGTTGGTTTAAACTCCTCCGGGAAAAGTGTGCCATACGTATCATGGCCTACCAGCTCTGAGGCTGAGTAGCCGAATATCTTAGTATGCTGCTCATTGATGAAAAGCTGTATGCCTGCATCATTGATGATAGACACAGCATCTGTATACCACTCATCAAAGTACTGCTTGAGGTCTGCCGGGGTCAGCCCGATCTTATTCAGCTTTTCATATTCGCTGAAAAAATGCGTGAAAACGGCGCTTTGCAAACCAGACTGGATCGTGTCCAGTAGTTTTTTGGCATCGGGAGATAGTTTACCCAGGTCTGCAGACTTTCCTAAGAGAGCTTTGAGAATTTCCGGGGTAGTAGAGGACATGTACAGCTATGATCTATAATAAAGTCTAAAATACAATTTTTGACAGTAAAAGTAACTGCAATGCTTAGTTTTGTAATAAACACCTAAATATGCAAAAGTGGCTGCGCCGTATCGCTATAGCATTGGCTTCCGTCTATCTGCTGCTATGTGTGGTGATGTATCTCTATCAGGAGAAGCTGCTCTTTCATCCCTATCTGATATCTCAGGATCATAAATATGATTTTGACGGCAGGTTTGATGAGTTTCGCATACACCTCGCTGACGGCAGTGATCTGGATGCGCTCCACTTTTATGCTGATACTCCCGCCAGGGGAGTGGTGATATTCTTTCACGGTAATGGCGAAGCGCTGGACCGGGCCGGGCACAAGGCTGGCTATTTTACCAGCCGGGGCTATGACTGTATGATGGTAGATTATTCCGGCTATGGCAAAAGTACCGGCACCATCTCTGAGCAAAATATCTTCAATAGCGGCCTGGCACTATATGATTCGGCCCGCGCACATTTTCCTACCAGCAGGATAGTGATCTATGGTATGTCTTTGGGTACCGGTGTGGCAGCGCATACTGCGCGCGACAGGGCCTGGTTCAAATCGCTCGTACTGGAGTGCCCGTACTACTCTATCACAGACGTGGCCAAGAGACGCTATGGATTTATGCCTATTGGATTGCTCACCCGCTATCCGCTCAGCACCTACCAGTACCTGAAAGATATACAGCATCCTACCTATGTGATACATGGCACAGCAGATCGAGTGATACCTGTAGAGTCGCCAAGGCAGTTTCTGGACTTAGGGTTGCATCAATTCACCTATGTAGAAGTGCCGGGTGCCGGCCATGGCAATCTGCCCCGGTACAAGGAATACGATGATATGTGGAATAAAGCACTGAACTAATGGCTACAGATACCAAAGTATACCTCATACCAGGCCTGGGTGCCGATGCCCGGATGTATGAGCCGCAGGTGCGGATACTGGAGCGCTATGAGGTGCTGGAGCATCAGAAACCCCTAAAGGGAGAAACGCTCAGGGCGTATGCAAAGCGACTAACAGAGAAAATAGATACCTCGGAGCCGTTTATCCTGATAGGTACCTCTCTCGGAGGGATCTTATCTATGGAGATATCACGCATCCTGCAGCCCGAGAAGGTCATACTGATATCGTCTGTGAAGCATCGGGCAGAGTTGCCTCTCTGGATGCGCGTCATGAAGTACCTCAGGCTGCACAAACTTCTGTCGGGTAAACGTTTTATCGAATTCAGTAAATCAAATATCAGGCTACTGATCACCAAGCGTGACACACGAGTGGCAAAACTACTCATGGACATGCACGAAGATGCCGATCCGGACTTTGTAGAGTGGGCTATCAATGAGGTGATAAACTGGGATGGCAAGGCCGATCACAGAGCGGATATCATTCATATACATGGTACCAAAGACAGGCTATTCCCTTTCGCCAATGTGAAAAATGCTATAGCCATCACCGGTGGCTCTCATGTGATGGGCTGTACGCAGCCCGGCGATGTCAATGAAGCTATCCTAAAAGCGTTGCGGTCGTGACAGGAGAAAATCTCTTTCAGCTGGCCATGGTCCTTCACGTAGGGGCAGTGCTCTTGTTTCTCTCAGGTAGGCAAAGATGGGCGCTCCTC
The DNA here is from genome assembly GCA_964537475.1 of uncultured Chitinophagaceae bacterium. GTDB lineage: Bacteria > Bacteroidota > Bacteroidia > Chitinophagales > LD1 > UBA1941. Next base: position 104,748 of record CAZIBY010000011.1, read on the forward strand.
ACACTGCTGACGGGCGGAGTCATATTGCGCTATTATTTTGCTACACTGGATCCTTTCCTTCATGACTGGGATGAGCGCTTTCACGCACTGGTAGCCAAAAACCTCACGCAGCACTGGCTACGGCCTACGCTGGTAGAGCATCATATACTCAGCAATGTAAAAGAAGAGTGGACAGATAAGAACGTATGGCTGCATAAGCAGCCGCTCTTCCTATGGCAGATGGCACTGTCCATCCGCTTGTTTGGAGCTACTGAGTTTGCTGTGCGGCTACCGAGCCTGGTCATGACCTCTATCCTGATCCCTGTGATATACCAGATGGGCCGTATGGTTTTCAATCCTATAGCCGGTTTTATTGCCGCCTTCATATTGTCATGCTATGAGCCGCTGTTGGAGATGAATAGTGGCATGATGGGGATGGAGCACAATGATATTGCTTTCCTCTTTTATGTCACGCTGTCTATATGGGCATGGATCTGCTATGAGCAGCGTCAGCGCGCGGGCTACCTGCTGATGATGGGTTTCTTTGCCGGATGCGCGGTGCTCTGCAAGTGGCTGACGGGTATGCTTGTCTTTTCGGGGTTTATCTTTTACCACCTGCTGCTGGCAAAGGATTTATTTACAGCAGACACCGTGAAGAATCTCGTGAAAGCCTTGGTCGTTTGTTTTGTTGTTTTCCTGCCGTGGCAGCTATATATCCTCTGGCAGTACCCGGTAGAGGCCCATTCCGAATACGCATATAATAGTAAGCACTTCTTTCAGGTAGTAGAGGGGCATGAGCACGAGACCTGGTTTTACCTGAATATATTGCCTGACTATTATAGAGGTTTGCAGTATCTCATCGGTTTGAGTGTAGTGGTTGCTTTAATTTTTGCCCGCAGGCTAAGACTGGCTGCTTCTCTTTCTTTTATGTTTGTGCTGGTCTACTGTTTTTTCACAGTGGCTCAGACCAAGCTGCCATCATATGTGATGGTAGTGATGCCACTGGGATTATTACTGCTATCAGCCGTCATCTCGTGGGTCATGCGATTGATATGGCATTATAACGCGCTCCGCTACCTGCTGGGTAGTGTTGTTTTCGTCGCCCTTTTATCGCAGTTTGTCCACTGGCCCCTGATAGTCGAAAATCACTTTGATCCTGATAGCTGGCAGGGGCATACCCGGACTGCTAAATTGGAGTATGTTGATGCATTTAAGAAGCTTACCGGACGCTTACCCTCAAATACGGTTATACTGGATCTCGGGAATATGGAGAATATTGATTTGATGTTCTATACCGGCGTGCCGGCCTATAGCGGTAGGTATGATTCAGATTATTATTTCTTAAAAGGTCATAAATACAATGTCGTTTTCTGGGCGGACTCCCTGCCTGTCTACGCGCACAGAGATAGTACCACACATCTGATCAAGGACTATCTGCCCCGGTAGCGCGCTGTATCTACCAGCCTTGCTATATATTGCCTATTTTAGCCCGGTATGCAGTTCCTATATCCGTCTTTTCTTTTTGCACTCGCGGCCCTGGCTATCCCGGTTATCATTCACCTGTTCAACTTCAGGCGCTTCAAGACGGTTTATTTCAGCAATGTCTCCTTTCTCAAAGAGGTAAAGGAAGAGACGACGTCGCGCTCTCGTGTCAAGCACCTGCTGGTGCTGGCAGCCCGTATGCTGGCAGTCGCTTTTCTTGTGCTGGCTTTTGCGCAGCCATTTATCCCAAAGAAAAATACCAATATCGCCTCCGGCAAAAAATATGTCAGTGTTTATATAGACAATAGCTTCTCTATGGGCGCGATGAGTGGCGGCATACGACTGCTCGATAAAGCTAAACAGGCGGGCAAAGAGATCGTGCAGAACTATGCGCCCAATGACCAGTTTCAGCTCGTGACCAATGACCTGCAGGGCAAGCAACAGCGCCTGGTGAGCAAGGAGGAATTTCTCTCTATGCTCGATGAGGTAGAGATATCCCCGGCAGCACGCAGATTCACTGAGATCACCCGCAGGCAGGCAGATGCACTCAGCCTGGAAAACTCCCGCAACAAGGTAGCCTACCTGCTCTCAGACTTTCAGCATAATATGGGCGATTTCATCCCGGATACTACGATCAAGTATAATCTGATCCCGCTCGCCGCAGATGTACAGCAGAATATATTCATAGACTCAGCATGGTTTAATGAACCGGTGCAGCTGCCCGGACAGAGAGCCCACCTGATAGTGAAGCTGCGCAATAGTGGTGAAAAGGCAACGGATGAGAATCGCATCTCTCTCAAGATAAACGGTCAGAATAAGGGTATAGCAGACTTCACCATCGAGCCGGGATCCTACGCCTATGATACGATAGGCTTTGTGATCAATCAGACCGGGTGGAACAAGGCGGAGCTGACCCTGCAGGACTACCCGATCACATACGATGACAATTATTTCTTTGCCTACCACGTAGCTGACAAGATCAAAGTCCTCTCCATCAGCGAAAGCAAGCCCAATGCATATGTAGATGCAGTATTCAAAGACCAGCCGGAGTTTGAGTACCAGTCGACGCTCTCAGGCTCTCTGGATTATAGCCGCATCAAAGGCAATCAACTACTCGTAGTGTCGGGTATCAATAGCATCTCATCGGGCTTGGCTACAGCTTTGAGCGGCTTCCTGGCAGATGGGGGTACAGTGTGCTTATTCCCGGCAGAAAAAGCGAATGCTGAGTCCTATAACGCGTTCCTCTCTTCTGTAGGTGCCGGTACGCTGGGTGCATGGCGCGAGTCGGAGCAGGACATAGCAAAGATCAACATGCAGCAAGGCCTTTTCAAAGATATCTTTGATAAAGTGCCGGAGAATATGAGCATGCCTAAAGCTAAGAAGTACTATACTATCGGCACACGGTCTACAGGGATGGATGAAGCTGTACTCTCGCTAAAGGACGGAGGAGCGTTTCTCTCGAAGACAGGCTACAAGTCCGGCGCGCTGTATGTATGCGCTGCGCCACTGGACAAGGCAAACTCTGACCTGCCTATCCATGCCATATTTGCACCTATGCTATACAAGATGGCCGTGATGGGCAATCATGAGGACAATCTGGCCTACAAGATAGGCGACAAGCAAGGTATAGAGATAGCCAGCAAGGGTGCCGGTACGGATAAAGTCTACAAGGTGAAAGGAGATAATGTAGAGTTCATACCGGAGCAGTTTGCGCTAGGCAGCAAGGTGATACTGGGACTGAAGGACCAGATCAAAAAGTCTGGTTTCTACAATGTATCGCTGGAAAACTCTGACTCGGCAGACGTGATAGCGCTAAACTATGACCGCCGCGAGTCTGACCTCAATTTCTACAAAGTAGATGAGCTCCGCGCAAAGTACAACGGCAGCAATATCAATGTAGCCAATAGCGTCGGTATGGAGGTAGCCCAGGTGATCAAAGAGATGGATAGGGGAGTTTCGCTATGGAAGCTCTTCATCGTACTCACCCTTGTGGCGCTCGGTGCCGAGGTGCTGCTGCTGCGCTTCTGGCGCACCTAGAAGATACGCGCGAGTGCCGCGCTGTCTACTTCATTTTTCAGTACATCGTACCGGTAGGGTTTACCTACTACAGTTTGAATACCTGGGTCTGCTGATGTAATGCTGCTGATCAGCCCGTCTTCTACCTCTATCGTCACACCATCGCGCATTATTTTTGTATAGGGATTGCGCCCCCAGAGCCAGGTGGTGGAGCGGTATTTTTCTGCTGTGGCGTATACCTCCTGCCACTCTTGCTCAGATAGATCGTGCCTCGCCGATATAGGCAGGGATGAGAGCAGATGCTCCCGCAGGCCTGCAGCAGTCCTGATCTGGTCGCTGCTCTCGGAGATATTCATCGCTGTGCTGCGCACCGAGGCCACCCCTTTAGACTCTACCTCAAATTCATTGCGCCTTAGCGCCACACGCAGGGCCTCTATATCGCTATTGACCAGCAGCGTGCCATGAGACAGGATATTCTTACGATCGGTAAACTGCGCATTGCCCGAGATCTTCTTGCCCTGCCAGATGATGTCATTGCGCTTATTAAATTCCGCTTGTATGCCTGCTGCATGCAGGGCATCCAGAATTGGTTGATTGAAATAGGCATAATTATTCACCCGCCGGTCGTCAAAGGCGCAGATGAATGCAAAGCACAGATTGCCCGGGTCATGGTAGACGGTGCCGCCACCAGAGAGCCTCCGTACAACTGTACCACTATTGCGCAGGTACTCAAAGTTTACCTCCTTATAGATAGACTGATTTTTGCCCACCACTACGCTGGCATCGTTGATGTAGAGCATCACATACATCTCGTCGCCCAGTACCAGTGTGCGCACTAGGTAGTCCTCCAAGGCAGCATTCAGATAGGGGTCGTGATGGTCGCGCTGGTCTATCAGTATCATACGGCAATATAGTGATAAGCAGGGATGTGAGATTTTAATTTACCGCAGAGGCACAGAGACGTAGAGTGGAAATTAATCTCCGCGTCTCCGCGCCTCTGCGGTGAAAATATATTGGCCGCCCGGTATAATATAGAATACCCTAGCTCAGTGGAAGGATTTTTATTTTTGTAAAAGAAGTCCCACCTTCACCCTCACTAAAACGACCTGGCCGAATGATCAAGCTGACAGAGTGCCCCAGAGATGCCATGCAGGGCTTGAAGTATTTCATCCCAACGGAGAGCAAAATAGAGTATATCAATAAGCTGCTCCGCGTGGGCTACTATGCTCTGGACTTTGGCAGCTTCGTATCGGCGGAGGTCATACCGCAGATGGCTGACACGGTGGAAGTACTGGCAGGGCTGGACCTCTCAGCTACCAAGACCAAGCTGATAGCCATCATCGCTAATGAGCGCGGTGCGCAAAATGCCTGTGAGCATAAGGAGATCACCTACCTCGGTTTCCCTTTCTCCGTATCTGAGACCTTTCAGATGCGCAATACACACGCTACTATACAGCAGTCACTAGAGCGTGTGACCAGAATCAAGCAGCTCTGCGATGAACATGGCAAAGAACTCATCCTTTATATCTCGATGGGGTTTGGCAATCCTTATGGCGACCCCTACAACCCAGAAATAGTAGAGCGCTGGGTAGAACAACTGAGTCACCTCGGCATCAAAATATTCATGCTCTCAGATACCGTAGGTGTAGCTACGCCTGACACGATCACGCATCTGTTCAGTACGCTGATACCACGCTTCCCTCAGCTGGAGATCGGCGCCCATCTGCACACCGCGCCACACAACTGGCGCGTGAAAGTGGATGCTGCCTATAAAAACGGCTGTGTGAGGTTTGACTCCGTGATAAAAGGCTTTGGCGGCTGTCCTATGGCAGATGACGACCTGATAGGCAATATGCCTACAGAAAATCTCCTCAACTACTTTGACCCACTCAAAGACTTTGGCCCCGACTTTTCTGTCAAGGCATTTGAGGATGCGCTGCGCTCAGCCAATAATGTATTCGTGCATTAATAATTAAACCATGTTATGAAAGCTCTCTATTCCTGCCTTATCCCGGTACAGGTATCTCTATTGTCTGCTGTCAGAGGCTTTTGGGCACTGCTGTTTATAGGTAGCGCTTGTATGATATTGCTAAATGCTTGTGATAATGGCGATACGGATGATATGGATAGCGACAAGCAGATCGCAATAAAAATAGGTGAGCACGAGATACCCTTGCGTGTAGTGGCTATGGCCTATGTCCGGCGCACTGTATCTGATACACTCTGGAAGGATACGTACAATAAGATGAAAGATGTACCATTTGGCACCTATAGTAAATGGATGACGATACCCGTGGCAGAAGTCAAAAGCTTCGAGCGTGAGGTGCATAGAGACCGGGGTCTATTCTGGACCAGTATGACAGATGACTCTGTGTTTAGCCGGTATGGAGATGAAGTAGTTTTGCTGTCAGATAGTCCTTTCACATATAGCACACCCATACTGGGTCTGGATACGGTGACTGAGATCAATCCAGTATCTCTGGAAGAGGTGACCTCTGTGCGCAATAAAGACCATCTGGAACTCCGCTATGACCTGGGCAGCGTAAAGCGCTCACAAGTACAGGAGGCTATCGAGAAGGCATTTGATTTGCCTTCCCAACATAATCTCCGGTTGAATTTTTGTAGCGGAGTCTTTATCACGGACAGTTTGCATTTCAGCTTCTTCCGTGTGAATTACAGGGATCCTGCATCCATATCTGCATTTGGAAAAGCTTTTAAAACCTTACCGGCAGGAACGGCTGTAATCATAAATACTATAGATCCAATGAATACCAACGGCAGGAGGCCGCCGACTTTTGAGCCCGGCATATTAATCAGATTGGCCGATTGATCACTCTACAGAAAGCACCAGTCCCTTCAAGTATAATCCCTCTGGATGAAAGATACTCTGCGGGTGATCTGCCGGCTGATTGAGGTGGTCTATGATGCGGATATTGCGGCCGCTCTCTATAGCGCCTGCCGCTACAGCCCCGTCAAACAGCTCCGGACCCACGGCCTGCGAGCAGGAGAATGTAAACACAATACCGCCCGGCTTTATCTTGTCAAAGGCAGCCTTATTGAGGCGCTTGTAGGCCTGCACGGCCTGGTGGCGGCTATGCTGATTCTTGGCAAAGGCAGGTGGGTCCAGTACGATCACATCATAGTAGTGATCTGGTGAGCGTTTCATAAATTCAAACACATCCTCTGCAGCAGCCTGGTGTACGCCCTCCGCAATATTATTGAGTGATATGTTTTGCACGGCCAGCTCTACCGCCTTTACAGAGCTATCTACTGAGTGCACGAGCGTAGCGCCGGCTTTCGCCGCATAGACGGAGAAGCCTCCGGTATAGCTGAATGTATTTAGTACACGCTTGCCCTTCACATAGTGGGAGAGGAGCTGGCGGTTTTCACGCTGGTCTATGAAGAAGCCAGTCTTCTGGCCACCCTCCCAGTCTACGAGAAATTTATGCCCGTACTCCAGTACCTCATTGGATGTCTTTTCACCATAGAGGTAGGAGCCTGTCACATCAGCTTTCTGCTTGCGCTCCAGCACTGCTTCGCTTTTGTCGTAGACAGCTTTCAGTGCCTTGCCGAGTACCTTCTTTAGCGCCTCGGTGATCAGCTGGCGCTGGCTATGGATGAAAAGGCTGTGCGCCTGAAAGACGCAGGTGCCCGCATAGTAGTCTATCACCAGCCCCGGCACTCCATCGCCTTCGGCATTCACCAGGCGGTAGACATTTGTCTCTGCATTATCTGTGATGCCTATGTTTTTGCGCAGTGTCCAGGCCGACTGGATCTTGTCCAGCCACAGCTGCTCCATAGAGTCTACCGGCGTGAAGGACAGTACGCGCACCGCGATACTGCCCGAGCTATAGTAGCCCAGCGCCAGAAACTGGCCGCGCCCGTCCTGCACCTCTACCAGTGCGCCGTCGGTCACATTATTATCCTTGCGCTGGATAGCGCCGGAAAATATCCATGGGTGAAAACGTTTGACGGCCTCGGCCTTGTGCGGATGCAGGATGACTGCTGGAAACTTTGACATAGCCGCGAAAGTAGGACTAAAACCAGCAAAATAAAACTCAGACCAGCTCCGCTACCACAAAGATGCTGCCGCTGACCACTACCAGATCGTTTTTGTCGGCCTGTGCCAGTGCTGTTTTATATGCCCGTTTCACTGAGGTGTAGACAGCGCCTTTGAGCTTTTGTGCTGCGGCTTCACTTTGTAGCTCCACAGCATCTTTGCCGCGCGGTATGTCAGGTTTGCAAAAGTAGTAGGTAGCTTTCTTTGGCAGCAGCGAGAGGATATGCGTAATGTCTTTGTCAGACACAGTACCGTATACGAAGTGCAGGTGATCGTAGGTGAGTTTTCGCAGTTGAGCTGCCAGTTCTTTGATCCCGCCCTCATTGTGCGCACTGTCGAATATCACGAGCGGCTTCTTGCTCATCACCATCCAGCGACCTATAAAGTAGGTAGACGTTTTGACCTGCTTCAGTCCTTTTGCGATAGCGCTGTCAGCTATTTTGACGCCGTCTGCCTGTAGCTGCTGTATGGCAGCGAGTGCCGAGGTGATGTTCTTCTTCTGATAGTCACCAGTCAGGTCGGTCTTATATGCCTTGCCTCCTGCGGAGAAAGTACTGCCTGCGGCCTCTGTTTTAAAATCAGATAGCCTGATCTTCTTATCTGCAAAGGTGATAGGTGCCTTGTTTTTATCCGCTATGCTGAGGAATACATCCTTAGTCTCTGCGTGTGTCTCTCCAATCACTACCGGTATCTTTGGTTTGATGACACCGGCCTTTTCACCAGCTATCAGGGGCAGTGTATCACCCAGAAACTGCGTGTGGTCAAAACTGATATTAGTGATGACGGATAGGAGAGGAGTGATGATATTGGTCGAGTCCAGCCGGCCACCCATACCCACCTCTATGATGGCGTAGTCGACCTTTTTCTCCTGAAAATAGGCAAAGGCCAGCGCTGTAGTGATCTCAAAAAAGGAGGCATTGACTGCCTTGAATTTTTCCAGGTTATCATTGACAAAGCGGGTGATGAAAGGCCGCGTGATCAGTTGCCCATTGATCTTGATACGCTCGCGATAGTCGCGGTAGTGTGGCGAGGTGAAGACCCCCACCTTGTATCCCTGCGCCTGCAGGATAGATGCGATGATGTGGGTCACAGAGCCCTTGCCATTTGTCCCAGCCACGTGGATAAATCTGGTCCCACGCTCAGGGTGGCCGAGTATCTCAGACAGGGCGGTGATATTGCCCAGGTCTGCGCGATAGGCTGCCGCACCGATGCGCTGAAACATCGGTAGCTGATTGAGCAGGTAGTCTACGGCTTCTTTGTATGTCATGTCATTTAGTTTCTAGTAACCGCAAAAGCGCAAAAGCGCGAAAAAGAAATGGTTTCAAAATTTCACTCCTGGCGATCTCAAAGATTCATTTTGCGTTTCCGCGTTTTTGCTGTTAAAAAAACTCAATCATTCCACTTCGTGAGCATCACCCCATTCTCATCGAACAGATGCGGGTAGTGCAGCTTCAGTTCGGACACAAAAAGGTCGTAAGGCATATCATCAAACTGGCCGTACTCATGGATATACTTCATGTACTGCTGTCCATCCGGTGAGAACTCCTGGAAGATAGAATCATGCACACCATCAAACTCCAGCGGTACAGTGCCAAACAAAACGCATAACGCTTTATTGAAAGCAGGTGTACACTTCACCCACTTGCCATCCAGCAGAAACTCATTGTAGCCGTGAAAGACGAACTTGTCTGAGCGCAGCATGCGGATAAACTTCTCCGTAGAAAGGTGATTCTGCACGATAGAGAAGCCCAGGCGCGAAGGGATGCCGACCGCACGGCCGGCAGCGGCCAGCAGGAGCGATTTCTCTATGCAGTAGCCATAGCGCCTCTGGAGCGTCAGACTACCGGAGATAGCCTCTGGAGAGAGGATGATGTGGTACGGATCGTAGCGGATATCATCACGGACGGCGTAGTATAGCGCTACTGCCTTCTCACGGTCAGACATCTCTGGGGTGGTATGCGCTTTGGCATAGGCTATCACCACCGGATGGTCACTATCTATGAAGGGCGTAGGGCGGGTGTACTGATCTATAGTCACGATGGCATTATTTCTCCCTGCATATTTAGGATAAACCTTTGTTATTTTGGGTGAAATGTCAAAACTCGTACGCGGTCTCAGCCTGGGTCAGTCAGTAGCCATCAATATGATAGATATGGTGGGCATCGGCCCCTTTGTCACCATGCCGTTTGTGATCGGAGCGATGAGCGGGCCAAAGTCTATTATTGCCTGGCTCTTGGGCGCTCTGCTGGCCTTTGCAGATGGGGCGGTGTGGGCAGAGCTTGGAGCTAAGTGGCCGGAGGCTGGCGGTAGTTATGCATTTCTCCAAAACCTATATGGCAAACAAAAGTGGGGCAGGCTCATGGCCTTCCTTTACGTCTGGCAGACCTCTATACAGGCTCCGCTGGTCATAGCCTCAGGTGCGATAGGCTTCGCGCAGTATCTCACCTATCTCATACCCTCACTCGGCCCTATAGAGCAGAAGGCTGTCTCCGGAGGCCTGGTCATACTCATCACTGTGCTGCTCTATCGCCGGATCAGTGACATCGGCAAGATATCCGTCGCGATGGGCATGATCGTGATCGGCACTATACTCTGGCTGATATTGAGCGGCTTTACACACTTTGATCCATCATTGTCTTTCGCCGGAGGCGCAAAGGATATGATGCCTGATCTCTCACCGCTATTCTTCTTCGGTCTGGGACAGGCAACACTCAAGACCGTATACTCCTATCTGGGCTATTACAATGTCTGCCACCTCGGCGGCGAGATCAAGGAGCCCGAGGTCAATATCCCGCGTAGTATTTTCATCTCCATAGCGGGCATCGCTATCCTCTATCTCTCCATGCATACTGCTGTGCTGGGCACCATACCCTGGCAGGAGGCAAAGGATTCTAAGTTCATCGTGAGCCTTTTCTTTGAGCGGATATATGGGCATACTGCGGCACTCGTAGCTACGGTACTAGTGCTGCTGATCGCTGTGTCATCGCTCTTTGCCGTTATGCTGGGCTATTCGCGCGTGCCCTATGCTGCAGCTACCGATGGCAATTTCTTCAGCATCTTCTCCCGCCTGCATCCTACCAAGCATTTTCCCTACGTATCGCTATTGGTACTGGCTGGTGTTGCATTTGTATTTAGCCTGCTTTTCCGCCTGGGTGAGGTGATCTCAGCGATAGTTACTATGCGCATCATTATCCAGTTCGTAGGGCAGGCTGTGGGGCTGCTGCTTTACCATGCACGGATGAAGGATGAGAAGTTTCCCTATCGTATGCTGCTCTATCCCATACCTGCGCTCATCGCATTGGTGGTTTGGGGCTTTATCTTTTGCTATGCAGATGTCCGTTTTATCCTCGGTGCGCTGGGCGTGATAGCTACGGGCGCCGTGCTATACCTGATCAAGGCCAATATTTCTAACGAGTGGCCTTTTGCCCCCGCTAAAACTGGAAGTAAATAAACGGCTGTATCTCCGAGGTTTTGACCTGCACGAGTATCACCACTACTACGGCCAGCATGGCTACCACTGCCGGCAGCGGCATACGGTATACGGCCTGCTGCGCCTGCAGCTCTATGTGGCGCGGCAGGAAGTGCAGGACATAGCCCAGCAGCATCATGAGCAGTACGTTCTGATAGCCTGCTATGAAATTGAAGAAGATAGATGGTGTGAAGTGCGTAGCGATCTGAGATATGACGGAGGTCGCTATCTGCATATTGTCTGCGCGGAAGAATATCCAGCAGAAGCAAACGAAGTGGAAGGTAAAGATGATGCCGAGAGCCTTGACCAACTTCGTATCAGGTATTTTGATGTACTCTTTCACCCACTTGTCTATGCCCAGTGCTACGCCGTGCAGCGCCCCCCAGATGATAAACCGGAATGCGGCGCCATGCCACAGCCCACCTAGCAGCATGGTGATAAACTGATTCAGGTAAGTGCGGAAGCGTCCCTTCCTATTTCCTCCCAGGGAAATATAGAGGTAGTCACGCAGCCAGGTAGATAGCGAGATATGCCACCTGCGCCAGAACTCAGTGACGCTGGATGACTGATATGGCGAGTCAAAGTTGATGCACAGCCTATAGCCAAAGAGCAGCGCAATGCCGATAGCCATGTCACTATAGCCGCTAAAGTCGCAGTAGATCTGCAGGGCATAGCCATACACACCAAAGAGGTTTTCCAGTCCTGTATACAGTGTCGGATTGGCAAATATGCGGTCTACAAAATTGGCGCTGATATAGTCGGATATCACGGCTTTCTTGAAGAGACCCGAGATGATCAGGTACATCCCCTCACTGAACATGGCCCTCGTCACGATAGTAGGCATCGATATCTGAGGGATGAAGTCCCGCGCCCGGACGATCGGCCCCGCTACCAGCTGCGGGAAGAAGGACACGAAGAAGGCATAGTCCAGCATGCGCTTCACAGGCTTCAGCTCGCCGCGATAAATGTCTATGGTGTAGCTGAGAGACTGGAAGGTAAAGAACGACACGCCCACCGGCAGGAAGATGCTGAAGGGACTAAAATGACTACCTACTGCGCCGCAGTATATCTCATAGAGGAAGTTGGTGTATTTGAAGTAGCCAAGCAGACCGAGGTTCAGCACGAGGCTGAAGATGAGCAGGCCCTTGCGCTGCCAGCCTTTGGGCGCACTGGCCATGATGTTGGCTAGGTTGTAGTCCACTACCGTGGAAAGCACAAGCAGCAGGAAATAAATGCCACTGGACTTGTAATAGAAGTAGTATGAGAACAGGATCACATACAGCAGTTTCACATTATGCTTGTGGTGGATCAGGTAGAAGATGCTGATGAATCCGGCAAACAGGAACAGGAACAACCCCGAGCTGAAGATCAGCGGCTGGCGCGGTATGTACTCGAACTGATGGAGCAGTTTATGGATGTCTATCGTTGGCATAGGGTCACTTGATGTCCGGTTTGTTCTGCACGTATTGGTTATATGCCTTCATCAGGGCTTCAAACAGCAGGTTGCCCTGAAAGGCATAGCCCTGGCTGGTAAAATGAATGCCGTCTGCACGCATCAGGCCGTAGCGCTTCCACTGGTAGCAGGACTTGTAGCCGCCGCCTATAGAGTAGAGGTCCCAGATGGCGATGCCATTGTCTGTAGCGTACTGTACCATAGCAGTGTGCAGCGCAGCGAGCGAATTGTTGTAATACTTCTTGCGGAAATAGGAGTCCGTCGGTGTCGTGATCAGGATCTTAGCCTTGGGGTTGTAGAAGTACAGCGCCTTGATGAGTGAATCGAGCTTGGCTATCGTTCCCCTGGTGTCAAATGGCAATCTTTGCGCTTCATTAGTACCCAGCGATATGATGATCAACTGCGGATGCAGCGCCTGTGTCTGCTCTGCAAAGTAGGCCGCACGCACATACTGGAACGCCTCGGCACCATTCACACCGACAGAGTGAAACAGCACGCCACTGCTGTCATTCTCCAGATTGAGGCCGTAGACTGTTGTCTCATTTTGCTGCTCAGAGAGCTTTTTTACGCGGAGCGTAATATCATTCGTATTATACGGCAGGTCTGTGCGCGATGCAAAGGAGTAGTCGTCTTCCAGAGAGTGGTTGAGCTTGCCTATGATCCTGCCAGCCGTGTCCAGCACGTCATAGTCAAATGCCGAACTATCTTTCTGGTAAAACAGTGTGACTTTGCTGAAGGCATAGTCCAGCGGCGCTTGATTGAATGACCGGATGCGGAAAGATGTATTCTCAGAAAAGGAGCGGATGGTCACACCGCCTATGCCTATCGGCATAGGGTCATTGACAAAGACGCAGCGCTTTGATGTACATACCACATTGCTGGTGATGCGGTAGTTGAATGATTCATTGGTGCCGGCTACATGCAGCGGTACTACGAGGCCACGTCCTGCATTGCCAAAGGCGGTCTGGAAGTTGGTACGCAGCGCCGAGGAGATAAAATCCGCCTGTATGTGTGAGTCTCCTATCTGCAAAATATTTACGCGAAGCGGCTGTGATGCACGCAGCTGATACAGCTGCTCAAAGACCGAATCCAGTGTCTCACCATGTATGATTTCATTGCGCTCCGGATGGATAAAGGGATATTTCTGCACGGGGTATTGCACCTCTTTGCCCCTGTCAGCCGCGCCACAGGAGTGCAGCATAGGCAGCAGGAGCAGCAGGCAGGCCATGCGCAGCAGGTAGCGGGAGAGGCTCCCCGGTGTACGATATGTCAGCGTTTCAGCTTGCAACTTTGGTCTGATGTACGGCTACTAATTTTTTCTTCGTCAGTTTCTTGCGGCGGTCATATTTCTCTTTCTCATACAGCAGCGTACCTGCCAGCAGGTCTGCTATCCGGTGGCCACCCTTGAAGGTCAGGTGCGTATAGTCGCTATTGGCCAGTGCCGGCTTCTCATTTACCCAGCGCACCATGGTAGAGTCGCCACCCATCGCCTGAAACATATCCCAGAAGCAGATGCCATTCTTAGCCGCTACCTTGCGCTGCTCGCGTATCAGTAGTTTGACATTCTCCATGGTCATGTAGTCGCCGTCTACATTGGCACCGCGATCACTGCAGCCCACGAGTACGATGCTGCTATTAGGAAAGGCTGCCTTCATACGCTCTACCACTCTGGTCATGCTTTTGCCGTAGGCGCTGTAGTCTGTCTGCTTCTCACTCGCCACATTCAGGCCATAGGAGAGGAAGATCAGGCGGTAAGGATGCACCTCGTCAAAGCTGCGGTACATTTCTTCGCTCACATAGTTGAGCGCCGTGCCCGAGTTGCCACGCATGGAGAAATTATCTACGGCCACTCCATGCTTATCCTCAAAGCTGATACCATACAGGTCCATCGAGTCCGCTATAAAGCTCAGTTTTAGCGCTTGGGCATTCTTGGCCAGGTTGATCACATTGACAGGCTTCTCTCCGGTCAGGCCGATGGTATCAGTCTCATTTCTGACCACAGCGCAGGCGCTCCCACATTTCTTGTAGAAAAGCTGGGCGGTAGGTAGGGTATTAAGATGACGGTAGCGGCTGGCTTTGTATGTCACCTGATTTTCATCCTTGGGTACAAAGGCAAAGCCTGCCGGACCCAGCGGATGCTCAGCGCTGCGCTCGCCTACCATAGAGTAGGTGGTCCAGTTGTCAAACTTGTGGATGATGCTCATGCGGAAGCCCGCTACTTCAGAAGTGATCGGCACGAAGCCTACACCGCTGCCACCATAAACTTGCTGCAATGTATCACGCAGCGGCTGCAGCATGATATCCCCTTCCACATAGGAGTCTGCAAAGTAGGCAATGCGCACCACCTGCTGGTCTGTAGAGTCGAGCGCTGCGAGGTAAGCCTGCATACCGGAGCTGTCAGGGCTGTAGTCCTCTATGCAGGTGATGCCGGGTTTGCAGCGATCCTCATGCGGTGGCTTGATCTCTATGAAAGTGCTGTCATTGCGCAACGCAAACTTCGTCTCTGTCGCTGCAGGTTTTTTCTCCATCACATCGCTCAGGATATTGACGCGGCGGTAGTGAAAGGAGCCCAGGTCAAACTCCGGTACCGCATACAGCAGCCCCAGGCAAAAGATCAGCCCGAAGGTGGCTAGCACTGAGTTTTTGATATAGTTTGGCTCCTGCATGAGAGGCTGCGAATGTAGTAAATGGTAGATTTCTAGGCCGGGAATTATTAACGGGGAAAGAGTGCAGAGGTAATCGAGATATGAACGTTACAAGCAACACTGGTAGTATGGTTTTGATTAGATATATTTTTGAGGCAAAGGTCCAGCGCTGCCACACATAATTGAGTTTCTTTTTTGAGGCAAGAGGATTACATTTAGAGCTCCAAATAAAACATATGAAAATTCGCTTATTAGCCTTTCTGCTTGCCATGTTTACATTCGACTTGGCCTCTTCGCAGCCTGTAGCATCTTATGCCACAGTTTACGTGTATGCTGGTAAATTTGAAAGCCTTGTACCCTGCCCGCTGAATATCCGACTCGGGTCAAAGATCACTTTTGAAATTAGGTCGCGCGAAGCAGTGGCGTACCATGTAGCTGCTCAGAAAGGGTACCCTATCAGTGGTAGTACCAGCTGTGACGGGGCTCAAAGTGATATTACACTGAACCTCGAAGCGGGCAAAGAGTACTTCATCAGGGCTAGTATGTCCGGGAATAACATTGTCAAGGCCACAGATGAATCGTCTCTTGCTAAAGTGACGGATAAAGCTTCCGTAAAAGTAATGAATGAAGGGGAGGTTCTCTCCGGCGAAATAGACGAAAAGCCGACGGCAAAAGAGCTGGAAGTGAAAGGTAAGAATTACAGCATTATTTATTTTTCACGGGGCAAAGGATTTGCCGGAGCAGCGTGCTCCGTACGTGTGAAGGTGGGCAATCAGGATTTTTTTAATCTCAATAATGGAAACACAGTCGAGTACAAGATATACTCTACAGGAATGGTAGGTATAGGGGGACTGATCTCTTGTGACGGAAGGGGCTGCGACCTCAATTTAGAAGTAGAAAATGGAAAGGTATATTATGTCAAGGCTGATGTGGTAAAGTTTGGCCGGTTTCTGACAGCGGATGTCAGAGCAAGCTATGAAAGGCACCTGGACTCTGCTCTGCTGCTTCATCGCGAGGAGGATATACGTATGCCGATCAATAGCAACGCATTGGACAATGCGCAGAAAGGAGAGCGTGTGCAAGGTACTTGCTTTCTCATCTCTCCGGGCTACCTCGTTACAAACTTCCACTGTGTAGATGGAGCTAAGGAGATCACCGTAAAGGGAATAGATGGTGATTTTACTACTAAATACGGTGCAAGCGTTGTAGCCACGGATCCGAGTAATGATCTCGCATTGCTCAGGATAGGAAATAAGAATCTCAAGTTTTTGCCACTGCCAGCTGCTATAGGTTCCACAGGTATCGCTCAGGGACAGAAGGTCTATGCGCTTGGATTTCCGGCGGCAAAGATAATGGGAGAGGAGGTCAAAATAACCGAAGGTATCATCAGCTCTAAAAGCGGAGCTGGTGGCGACATTAGTAAGTACCAGATATCAGCAGCGGTCAATCATGGTAATAGTGGCGGTCCCCTGATAGATGAGCAAGGCAACCTAGTGGGGGTGATCTACGCCAAGAGTACTATAGCTGAGAGTGCTGGCTATGCTATAAAGGGTAGCTATCTAGAGGCTTTTCTAAAGAATATAGATGGCTTTGAATATCCCAACCTGTCCAATACT
This sequence comes from uncultured Chitinophagaceae bacterium, assembly GCA_964537475.1. Lineage (GTDB taxonomy): Bacteria > Bacteroidota > Bacteroidia > Chitinophagales > LD1 > UBA1941. The sequence continues at coordinate 121,468 of CAZIBY010000011.1, forward strand.
ATGAAGGATACCTCCTTTACAGATAAAGTAGCCCTGTGGAAGAAATACATCTTTATAGTAGAAACTAACTAGCCAGCTAACTCAAAAGTATAATATTTTAATACGGCGCCTGCTCCGGCAGGGTATATTTACGGCCTTTGTTCTGCTCTTTTAGCCAGGTCATGAGCGGGGCAAAGTACTCCACCATGGGCTTAGCGCTCATATCGCTATGGATAGTAGCCTGCAGGTGCTCGCGCCAGTCTACACTCTGGCCGGGGGCCATCACTTGCTTGAGGAAGGCTCCCACATCCTTATTACCCCAATAGTTGGTAGCGTGCGGATCCTGATGCAGGATATGCTCAGCTATATATGTGTGAAACTGGAACAGCAGCACATTGGCTATGGAGTAGTCGTAGTACTGTGCCGGGTCGTCTATGATATGCGTCTTGGTAGCAGCATCGCAGTATTCTTCACCGCGCTCAGTAGGGGGCACGATGCCCTGGCATTTCTTCACCAGCTCCCACCATTTTGCATTAAACTGATCCTTTGGCAGCTTCTCGCTGTATAGTGCATGCTCAAACTCCGTCATCGTGCCACTGCCCCATGGGATGTTTACGATGTACTGCAGCCCCTGGCGCAGCAGCTGCAGGGTATCATTGGTAGTCACATGAGCATCTACCATGCCCAGGCCTTGCAGGAAAGGCTTCTGCAGCGAGGCCAGCCCCATCATCGTACCAAAGGCCTCGTGATAGCCACGGTTAGCGCCATTGCGCAGCAGGATAGGCACCGATGGATTGCTATAGCAGCGGTAGTAGTAGATATGGCCAAACTCATGCAGGCAGGTAGCCCACCACTCCGTATTGGCCTCTATGCTCTGCAGCGAGCGGATATCATCCGCCAGGTCCATGTGCCAGGCAGACGCGTGGGTGTTCTTCTTATAGCCGGCATTCGCCGCTACGGGATAGAGAGATGACTTCTCCCAAAATACCGGCGGTAGCGAATCAAAACCGATGCTCATGTAGAAGCGCTCCGACTCGCGCGGTATCCACTCGGCGCCTTTACCCTTGAGGTAGCCGTCTATATTCAGCCCCTTCACATCTACCAGCTCGCTCCAGTCCTGGCCCCAGCGGTTTGGCAGCCAGTGAGCAGGTATATATTCAGGCACCGATTGGTGGTGCTTCTCAGCCAGTGTGTAGCGCGCCCATGTGTGCAGCTCGCGGTAGAGCGGCCATACATCGCGTATCATGCTATGTGTGAGCGCGGTCATCTCCTCCGTACTCATGCCGTAGTCAGAGGCATTGTAGGCGAAGAAGTCCTTGTAGTCCAGCGGGGTCACAGAGGCATTGCGCAGGTCGCGTACCTCGGCCAGGCCATCTTTGAGGCCCTTGCCTACTTCCTTGGCAGACTGCCATGCGGCCAGGCGCTCATTGAGGTCAGAGGAGTGGCGCAGGATGTCATCTATTTTATTGGGTGTCACCTCCGCACCATTCATTTTGAAAGTATAGCCGTAGAGCCTGGCCACGAGGTCATTGGTCAGGTCTATGCGTTTCTTCACCACCTCTCCGGCAGTAGCGGGATTATTGCCCGCCAGGAAGAGGATCGTATTCAGCTCGCGCACCTGTAGCGGAGTGAGCTGGCTCTTCTCCTTCAGGTATTTGCGGGCGCTGTCTATATTGGCTGCGCTGCCGGTATAGGCGGCCAGCGCAGCGGTAGCGATGGCGGCATTGTGCTGGTCCATTGTATCGCCTTCTACGATATGCGTATTGAGCTGCCACTGACCCAGATTATCTGCATAGGTGAGGCGTTGGTATTCTTTGTTGTAGCCATCGAGAAATGCCTGTGCCTGGCGCTGCACATCTGCATCGGCCTCTTTGCTCTTGCAGGAGGTAAAGCCGATGAGCGCGGTCAGGGAGAGTATCAATAGTTGCTTCATGTGTGAACGGGTTGTAGAGGCAAATATAATGGGAGATTTGAAACAGCTGTTATTTACCGCATAGGCGCGGAAACGCAAGGGGCGTAATACAATTATCACAGAGCACACAGAGACATATTAACTAATAGAGACATTGAGTTTGAGGGCACAGAGCATATTCTCTGTAACCTCAAAGGGCTGTTTACTCATCCCTTTGTGTACTCTGTGATAAATGCATTCTCTGCGTCTCTCCGCCTCTGCGGTGAAAGATCATTTCTCCTCATCAAAGTCTATGAACTCTGGCTTCTTGCGGGTGTCGTAGTACTTCTCTTCACGGCGGGCGGCTTCTTTGCTACTGGGCTTTTGCGTCTTGTCTTTTTTGAAGAGTTCTTTTAGCTCCTGTTTCTGGTCGGCGAGGTCTTGCTTCAGCTTCTTCTTCACTTGCTCGCGGTCATACTTGATTTTAGGATTGGAGATATCGCCTGTGAGGAGCAGGTAGAGATTGACACCGGCATATGGGTCTTCCTCTATGTACTGCACATCGCTCTGCCTGCTACCAAACTTGGCCGCCAGCAACTTATGCAGGTTTACCTTCAGGTGGTAGTCTATCTGGTTGTCCAGCGTGTGTGTGCCGGACATGATGAGGTTCAGCGCAGAGCTTTGTATCTCCATGCGTGGGATCGTGATCACACGATTCTCTATTGAGAGGGTATTGCTCAGGTCTGAGAAGACGATGTGGTTCAGCTCATCTACTTTGATAAAGGCCGATGCCGATTTGATCGGGTCAAAATTATTTAGCTCGCCATGCAGTACGCTACAGGAGAGGCTGCCGGATAGCTTGTCCAGATCTATGTCTTTATAGTTATTCCACACGGTCCTGAGTGCGAGAGTGGCAGATACGCGGCCCTTCAGGTTCTTGTCGGTGAGTGTGGTCTGGTTAAAGTTATCGCACTCGCGGAAGAGCATTGGCAGGTCTACCTTGTCTATATTCAGGCCAAGGTTCATCAGCATTTGCTTGCCCGGCAGGAAGGCTACATAGCCCACATCTGTGATCTGCCCGCCCATAGCCGTAGTAGAGAGCGAGCGGATATCTATGCGGTAGGGTACGAGGCCGAGGTCCGCCTTCACATCTTCAAAGAGCATATGTTCATACACAAACTTGTCTATGCTGACCTGCAGGTGGCCTTCCATATTGAATACATCCCTGATGTCCAGCTTAGCCTTGCCGGTATTGGGATGTGGCTTGCCTTTCTTGTCATAGGTATGCAGGATACTCGATAGGTCAAAGCTGTGCATGCGTAGTGTACCATTCACACCGAGTGGGATGTCCTCGGTATTATTCCTACGGTCCTGTGAGATGGAGTAGGCTATCAGGTTATTGACCGTACCGTCAAAGACAAACTCTGTATTGAGGAATTTAGCGGCAAGGCCATTGATCGTGATGTCATTATCATGATAGGAGAGGTGCCCGTTGATCTTCTCATAGGCTACATTGCCTGCCTCCACGTTCACATCCTTCAGGTCAAACTCCCCGGAGGCCTTGATGTTTGAGTTTTCCGCGGCATCAAAGTCGTGCTTATTGCCCTGTATGTGAAACTCCTTGAACGTGACCAGGCCCGATGCACTCTGCAGTATCGTATCACTAAAGAAAGTCCGCAGCTCATGCAGGTCTGCGGTACCATCCGCATGAAAGTCTATATCAGGCGAGCTGAGGTGTACCAGCTTTAGGTCAAAGGCCTGCGGATAGCCATTGAACTCAGAGCGGAACTTTGACACAACGAGTTTGTCATCTCCCACAGAGTCCATGCGGTAGTAGCCCTCTGCGGTCACGTGCATCAGCGGCTTGCTGATCTTGGGTATCTGTATCTCAGCATCGTGCAGCGCTGCGGTCACCTCTATGATAGGATTGATACCGGGACGTATGTGCCCGTAGATCTTTGAGGAGACGGTATAGCCGCCGCTGCCCTCCGTGCCCGCCAGCTGCGAGGTAAATCGCAGCGGTATGAGCGCGATCAGCTTTGATATATCCTTGCCCTGAGAGGTGGCGTTGAACTGTACATAGGTATTGCGCTTGCTGGTGATAAAGAAGCCATTGACCACAAACTTGTTCTTCTCTATCTCTATGTTGCCCTTATTCAGCGCAAAGCGGTTCTGCTGCTGGTCTACGTCTATGGTGATATCAGCGTCAAAGGCTTTATGAGCCACATACTCATCGCCATTGATCTGCAGGAGGTCTATCATCAGGCCGCCTTTGGCATTGAGATCGAAGCGCGCCGCCCGGAAATTGCCCGAGAGGTCCAGTTTAGAGATATTGAGCTGGATGTCCTCCTCATTATCTCCCGTCAGGTAGGTATACTTTACATTCCTGACGATGGCCTGCCTGAGGTCCAGGTTGAGCCCGGCGGAGGGTTTATTGTCAGCAGACTTTTTGAAGATATCCCAGTTGGTATTGCCACGGCCATCCATGTACATATTCAGAGCGCCATCCGCTGCGTAGACACGCGAGACCTCGATCTTGTGGCTCAGCAGGCCCCACATATTAAAGAGGAAGGAGAACTCACGTACCTGGAGGAGGTTTTCCCTGCCACCTTTCAGTTTGTTTTTGATAGCCACTTCGTGGAAAGTGACCGAGGCGTAAGGGAAGTGCTGTAGCAGCGAGAACTCTACGCCGCCCTTCACACTGATCGGTACAGTGACCTGTTCATTGATCTTGCTGATGATAAGCTCTTTCACTTTGTCCTGAAAGGCATAGCCGCAGACCACCAGCGCCAGTACCAGCGTAGCAATAGTGATCAGGATACCGAGAGATACTCGTATGAGGATGCGCTTCATACCGCAGGTAAATATATAACCGGGAATGCCTCAGATTATTGCCGTGCAATGAACAACTATGCACGTGAAGGTCAAAAGTGTATGTAAAATGGAACCCCGAGGCGTATGATACCCAGACTTGGCAATAAATTATACAATATATGACCTCTATAAAATACAATCAGTGCAAATGTGTGTATTGATTCCTGACACATATTAATAATAACAGAACACCGAGTGTTTATACTTGCAACTGAGTAAGATATATGCTGCCCGTACTATAAACCAGTTTTTCGACCGGGGCAGGCCTCTGGAGAGCGTACCATATTATATAGAGACCATTTCAACCTAAATAGTTAAATATTAGTTGCATGAGAAATTTTACAAGCTACATCAGGACATATGTTTTGGCGGGGCTCGCTATGCGCGAACGCCGGCAGGATTCACACAGGGGGCTGTCTCTGGTCTTGATGCTTTCCCTAGGTATCCTGGTATCGGTAGCTACCAATGCACAGGCTCCTACTCCGGATGTCATCTACTATACATTTGACGGCACAGGTACCACCGTACCCAATCTCGCCACAGCCCCTCCGTCTGGTACAGCGACTGGCACCCTTATGGGAAGCATCACGCAGGGAGGCACCGGGCTATGCGGCGGTGCCGTGATAGGCAGCGGCAACGCTTCGAGCACCGATTATGTCAACACGGGCTGGGCGCCAAATCTGACAGGATCATGGACCTTTTCATTCTGGTCTTCTAATATTACAGGCACCAGTACTTTGTATTATATTTTTGGCGATGCCAACTCAAACAGCTTCCGTTGCTTTACAAACGGTGTGGCCGGTGCCAATAACTGGATACTCAGGGGAGCGGGCCTGACGGATGTTTTGCTGAGTGGCGGCGCTACAGCAGCACCTCACCTCAATACCTTTGTATATGACCAGGTCAGTAATAATGTATATGCCTATCTGGATGGTGTGCTGGTCAATACTGTAGCTCAGGGTGCTCCGTCTATCGTAGGCACCGGCCCGTTCAAGTTTGTAGGATATAGCACCAACGTAGGTGCGCCGGCAGGTGGCTTGTACGATGAGTTTCGGGTGTACAGCAGGGCGCTCTCTGCATCAGAAGTAGCTTCTCTGACTTCAGGCGCTACATATATATATGATACGATCACGGCCACTGCCTGTGGTAGCTATACATCGCCGAGCGGTCACTATACATACACCTCGTCGGGTACATACTATGATACTACGGGTACCGGCTGCACAGACACACTGTTTACACTTAATCTGACGATCAATCAAGGTGGCACCTCCGCGCAGGCCTTTACGATATGCTCAGGACAGAGCGTGAGTGTGAATGGCCACACATACTCCAGCGCAGGCACTTATATGGATACGATCACTGGTGGTAGTGTCAATGGCTGTGACAGCATCATCACATCTACAGTCACTATGCGTGGTTTGACTGCGCTGAACTTCCAGAATGCCAGCAATACATACGTACAAGTACCATCTAATCCGCAACTGCAGATCACCGGAGCGCTCACACTGGAGTGCTGGTTTAATACGTCTGTAGCACAGGGAGACTATAGAACTCTGGTATCTAAATGGCATACAGGTGGTATGTCAGGATTTGCTTCGTACTCCCTGCTCTGGTCTAGTGCCGGTGGACTGAGCTTCTGGCTGCAGAATGCGGCTAACACAGATATACAGGTGACGACAGGTCAGCTCTACAATGACGGCGTATGGCACCATGTAGCAGCTACGTGGGATGGTACCATAGCTAAAATATATGTAGACGGTACGCTGATCAACTCGGTGACCAACGCCGGCTTCGGTCCTCTGGAGGTCAATAACCTCGATGTATTTATAGGCTCTGATGCATGGAATGCCAACGACAGGCACTTTGACGGAAGCATAGATGAAGTACGCATCTGGAGCAGAGCGCTCTGCCAGGCCGAGATAAACCTGAGAAAGGGGTGCGAACTGACCGGTACCCAAGACAACCTGGTGGCATACTACCAGCTCAATGATGGCGTACCAAATGCGAATAACGCAGGTTTGACTACGGCGGCTGACTCTAGTGGCCACGGCTTCAATGGTACGCTCAATAACTTTACAATGTCTGGTACTACCGCAAACTGGGTAGATGGCACTGTGTCATGTCCATGTCCTGCCCTGGTGGTACCATCAGTATCTATCACCGCTGCAGCGTCCAGCATTTGCCCTGGTTCTACTACTACTTTTACAGCTTCAGCTACCAATGCAGGCAGCTCTCCATCCTACCAGTGGTACCAGAACGGTATAGCAGCAGGCACTAACTCCAATACCTTTACCCCGGCTACTATGAATCCGCAGGATAGCGTATGGACCGTAGTGACCAGCAGTGACAACTGTCTCAAGGACACTAGTAACCATATAACTGTGACACAACTGCCGGCAGTAAACTTCACCCAATCTCCGGCCATATGTCAGGGTCAGACATTTACGGTACTATCTCATACTTATAGCACGACTAATACGTACCGTGACACGATCTTTGGTGGTAGCGTGACAGGATGCGATAGTGTGATCATCACAAATCTGACAGTGAATCCTACGCCTGCTGTCAATCCTACTCCTGACCAGACAGTCTGCAATGCTAATCCTACCACTCAGATAGTCTTCACGGGCAGCCAGCCTAATACTGCCTACTCATGGACATACAGTACTGCTGTAGGCCAGCCTGCTACATCTGGCAAGCCTACTCTGCGCGTACCTGTAGCTGCCCTGGCTACTACAGGACCAGCCTTTGGTACTAACCTGAACAATGCCTACAACGGTGCCGGTATGCTCACCTATCCGAGCATGACCGCAGCGCATGGTGGTTCTTTCCTCAATAACTCATTCGTATATGGCAGCGTGGCAAATACGATCACCTTTGACCTGGGCAGCAATGTAGATGTCAATGCGCTTTCCTTCTGGAACCAGAATAATGGCGGCCCATCGGCATCCGGTACAAATGGTGTGAAAGATGCAGTCCTGTCTTATTCTACTGATAACATCACCTATACACCGCTCTTTGGCGGTACTACTACCTTCACGCAGGCTACAGGAGATACGTCTATACCTGACAAGTTCAACTTCCCTGTCGTCAATGCACGCTATTTCAAGATGGTGGTGAGCAGCAACTATGGCGCTCCGGGCGTGACTGGTTTTGCTGAGATCGCCTTCGGCTACTATACAGATACGCTCTATAGCTTTACAGCAGTGAATGCTACCAATGCACCTAAGGTATCTACCGTCACCGTGACCCCGTCACTCAATATGTGCACCGGTACGCCATCTACCTTCACGATCACAGTCAACCCTACACCGAAAGTCAATCCTACAGCAGACCAGACCGTATGCAATAACGGCATGACCGCTGCAGTCACTTTCTCAGGTCCGGTAGCGGGTACTACATATAGCTGGACAGGTTCTGACGGTACGATAGGCCTGGCCACCAGTGGCAATGGTAACATCGCCTCCTTCACGGCTACCAATACAGGTACTGCGCCGGTGACTGATATGATCATTGTGACACCTTCTTATACCAATAATGCGGTGACCTGCACCGGTACACCGGATACTTTCTACATCACTGTAAATCCTACCCCTGCGGTAAATCCTACTGCTGATCTGACCCTGTGCAATAGCAGCGCCAGCGGTATCATCAGCTTTAGCAGTCCTACAGCGGGTACCACATATAGCTGGACAGGTTCTGACGGCACGATAGGCCTGGCTACCAGCGGCAATGGTAATATCGCCTCTTTCACGGCTACCAATGCTGGTACTACTCCGGTGACGGATATGATCATCGTGACGCCTTCTTATACTAATAACAGCGTGACCTGCAGCGGCACACCGGATACTTTCTACATCACTGTGAATCCGACACCTACTGTCAATCCATCAGCAGACCAGACCGTTTGCAACACTGGTGCTACTGCTACAGTTAGCTTCACCGGTGCAGTAGCTGGCACAGTATTCAGCTGGACAGGCTCTGACGGCACGATAGGCCTGCCTACCAGCGGTAATGGTGATATCGCTTCATTCACCGCTACCAATACAGGTACTACTCCGGTGACCGACATGATCATCGTGACACCTTCTTATACCAATAACAGCGTGACCTGCAGCGGTACACCGGATACTTTCTACATCACTGTGAATCCTACCCCTACTGTTAATCCATCAGCAGACCAGACGGTTTGCAACACTGGTGCAACTGCTACAGTTAGCTTCACGGGTGCAGTAGCAGGTACCTCATATGATTGGACCGGCTCTGATGGCACCATAGGCCTGGCTACGAGCGGTAATGGTGATATCGCCTCTTTCACCGCTACGAATACGGGTACTACTCCGGTGACAGACATGATCATCGTGACACCTTCATATACTAACAACAGCGTGACCTGCTCTGGTACACCTGATACCTTCTACATCACCGTAAACCCTACACCTACAGTAAATCCATCAGCAGACCAGACGGTTTGCAACACTGGTTCTACTACTACGGTTAGCTTTACAGGTGCAGTAGCAGGTACATCGTACGATTGGACCGGTACTAACGGCACCATCGGTATCGCTGCCAGCGGCAATGGTGATATTGCCTCCTTCACCGCTACCAATACGGGTACTACTCCGGTGACAGATACGATCATCGTGACTCCTTCTTATACCAATAACAGCGTGACCTGCAGTGGCACACCGGATACTTTCTACATTACTGTCAATCCTACCCCTACTGTCAATCCATCTGCAGACCAGACCGTTTGCAACAATGGGGCTACTGCCACAGTTAGCTTCACGGGTGCAGTAGCAGGTACCTCATATGACTGGACCGGCTCTGATGGTACGATAGGCCTGGCTACGAGCGGCAATGGCGATATCGCCTCTTTCACCGCTACCAATACAGGAACAGTGCCGGTGACAGACATGATCATCGTGACACCTTCTTATACCAATAACAGTGTGACCTGCAGCGGTACACCGGATACTTTCTACATCACTGTCAATCCTACGCCGGTAGTGAACCCGTCAGCCGATGTGGATGTATGTAATGGTGCAGTCGCTCCTTCGTTAGCATTCACAGGCCCTGTAGCAGGTACAGTATATGACTGGACCAGCAGCGATCCATCTATCGGCCTGGCTACGAGCGGTACAGGCGATCTGCCGTCCTTCACGGCAGTCAACAACACGACCTCAGATGTGATAGATACAGTGATCGTCACTCCATCTTATACTAATAATGGTGTGACCTGCACAGGTACATCTGATACATTCTTTATCAATGTGCATCCTACACCACTCATCCTCCTCGGTGGTCCGGTAGCTACATGCGGTGGCAGCGTGCAGATAGACGCCGGCAATGCAGGCGCTACCTATGCATGGTCAGACGGCCCTACTACACAGATAGATACTGTGAGCACCAGCGGTGTATATACAGTGACAGTCACCTCTCCATTCGGCTGTATAGACAGCGCCAGCAAGACAGTATATATCCGTCCTGCACCGGTGGTAAACCTGGGCCCTGACCAAACCAACTGTAATGTGGGCGTGACGCTAGATGCCGGCAATCCGGGAGCAGCATACCTCTGGTCTACAGGTGCTACTACACAGCAGATCGTGGCGACTGTCACAGGTGACTATAGCGTCATAGTGACAGATACAGCCAGCCGCTGCGGCGGTACAGATACTGTACACGTGACCATCAATGGCAACCCGGTAGTAGACCTCGGACCTGATACGACGCTCTGCGGTGGTACACTGACCCTGACAGCAGGCGATCCTACCAATACATACCTCTGGTCACCTGGTGGCTCTACCAGCAATACACTCACTGTGACTACTACAGGTACTTACGCTGTGACAGTGACCAGTCCTGCTGGCTGTACCTCTACGGATGATATTCATGTGACCATTTTCAGCAAGCCTAACCTCGGAGCGGACATCTCAGATAGTATCTGTCCGGGCAGCAGGGCTGATCTCTACAGCTACTATCAGGGTACTGGTGTGACTTTGACCTTCAATACTCCTACTCCGGCTTCGGTAGATAGCGGCACATACACAGTGATAGGGACTAATGCCAACGGCTGCAGTGATACCGCAATGGTAACTATCACCTACCGCCTGAAGCCTGACCTGGGACCTGATGTGACAGACAGCATATGTCAGGGCTATACTTACAATCTCGAAAACCTGTTCCCGTCAGGCAGGGGATATAGCAGCTACGCATGGTCTGGTACATTTACAGATACTGCAGTAGGCCCGGGTGTATATACACTGGTGGTGAGCAATGCAAGTGGCTGTACTGATACCGTGACTGTCACCATCCTGACCAGGCATAGGCCTAGCCTCGGTGGCAATAAGACAGATAGCGTCTGTGTGGGCAGCACCTATGACCTGACCACCCTGTATCCTAATAGTGGCTACGCATCTTACCACTGGACCGGCGTAGCAGACTCCAGCGCAGTACCTGCCGGTACTTATCAACTGGTAGTGAGCAATGCATCCGGCTGTACGGACACGGCTTATGCTATCATCACAAACAGGGTACATACGGTAGTCACTCTCAATACAAATCTCTTCGTATGTAGCACCGTATCAGCCTATCCGCTTACAGGTGGCTCACCATCGGGAGGGTCCTACTATGTGAACAATGTGGTGACCAATACTTTTGATCCGGGAGCGCTCGGCGCAGGCCCTCAGCGCGTGGTATATGTGTATACCAATGGTAGCGGTTGTACTGACTCTGCTGTGACCACCATCACAGTATATCCTCAGCCTAATATCACTAATACCACACTGCCTGTAGTGTGCAACAACTCTCAGGCGGTCAACCTGGATAACTACTTCAATCCATTCGGCGGTAGCTATACCGGTCCGGGTGTGAGTGGCCAGTACTTCTATCCATCACTGGCCGGCCCGGGCAATAGCACCATCACTTACATCTATACTGATTCTCATGGCTGCTCTGATACAGGCACAGCGCCGATCACTGTGACCAATGCCGTATCCGTATCACTGCATACTACCAATGTGAACTACACCGCCTGTGCGCTGGACTCTGTGACCTTCATAGCCAACGGCGCCCAGCAGTACCAGTTCTTTGTGAATGGTGTAGCTGTGACCGCTATCACTGATACCAACACGTTTACTACTACCACGCTGCAAAACCATGATCAGGTGACAGTAGTAGGAAGCAATGCCTGCTCCAGTGATACGAGTGACTTTATCATTATAGATATCAATGAGCGTCCGGTGGCATATGCCGGCGTGGATACTACTATAGACCTCGGCCAGGTAGCACAACTGCATGGTAGCGCTACCGGCGGCGTGGGCAACTATACCTACAACTGGACCCCTGGTACATTCCTCGATTTCAACAATGTGCCTAATCCTAAGTTCAATGGGCCTGATACGACCCTGTTCACCCTCCGTGTGACCGATGTGAATGGCTGCTGGGATACTGCGACTGTCACAGTCAATGTACGCCTGCCACTGAATATCCAGCTGCCAAACATACTCACGCCAAACGGCGATGGCCAGAACGATATCTGGGTGCTGAATCCTAAGATAGACCTGACGGGATCAAACATCGTGATCTTCAACAGGTGGGGTGAGAAGGTATATGAGGCTACCCCATATGCTAATGACTGGAACGGCACCTACATGGGCGGTGGCGAAAAGCTGCCTGACGGTACATACTACTATGTACTGAAAGTACCGGCTCAGAATACCGAATACAAAGGACCTATCAATATACTCAGCACTCATAAATAATAGAAGCAAAAGGAATCATAAACAGTATAAATATCTTTTATGAAGAATAAACTCATAGCAGCCCTTGTAGCATGTATGGTGGCCTCATCAGTGACGGCGCAGCAGATACCACTGAGTAGCAGCACCTACTTCATGCGCATGCTCAATAATCCTGCGCTGACAGGCTACAATGGCAGTACAAATGCCTACGGGTACTTTCGCGACCAGTGGACAGGGCTGCCGGGCCATCCGCTCACTATGGGCGGCATGGGCGAGGTGAGTCTGTGGAAGGAGCAGAGCAACATAGGCTTCAATGTCTATAATGATGTCACGAGCATCATCAGCAATGTGAGCGCCCAGGTGTACTATGCACAGAAGATCAAGCTGGCAAAGAACCATAGCCTCTCTATAGGGCTCTCAGGTGGTATACTCAATACCCACGTGGACTATAACAACGCTGTGGCTAATGACCCTAATGATATCAACCTGCTGACCAATACACGCTCAGGTATAGGCTTTGATATGAATGTGGGTATAGCCTACCAGTGGAAGAAGAAGCTCACGATCGGCTTCTCGGTGCCACACGTAGTACAGACCAATGTAGTACTGTCAGAGCAGACCAAAAGCGGAAGCTTTGAGGCGCTGCGCCACTATATGGCACAGATCAGCTATGAGTTCAGCTTCAAGAATGAAAAGTGGAACCTCGAGCCGTCTATCATGTTCCGCAAGGGTAGTGTGTCAAAGCTCTATCAGCTGGAGGGCAATGTAATGGCTAACTACAAGCGATTCCTCTATCTGGGTGTAGGCTACCGCCAGGACTATGGCATGAGCTTCACAGGTGCTGTGCGTATCGCGCAGTGTGTGACACTCGGCTATACATATGAGTATCCACTGGCTATGGCCAAGAACTCTGTGACCTATGGCAATACGCAGGGTACTCATGAGGTGATCCTGGGTATCAACTTTGACAAGTGGATCAAGAAGGCCGAGAAGAACGATAAGCGCCTGGATAAGGTAGAGCAGAAGGTGGAAGAGGTAGCCAAAACAGATACTGTGATACAGGCTCGTATGGACAGTATCCAGCAGGTAGCTGATACACTGGCAAAGCAGGTAGAGGAAGTAAAGCAAGTAAACCAACAGCAAGAGCAGAAGATACAGAAGCTGGAGGTGAAGGTAGACTCATTGGAAGGTGAGATGGACGACTACCGCAAGCGTATAGCCAACATTAAACCAAGCAGCTTCTCTGATCTCAGTGAGGAAGAGAAAGCCAGGATCAAGGCCGGTGATGTGATCAAGCTCGATAAGGTGTACTTTGAGACCAATAGCAGCTATGTGAAGCAGGAATCCTATGTACAGCTGGACAAGCTGGCCGCACTCCTCAAAGCTTCTCCTGAAATGAGAGTGCGTGTGCTGGGCCACACCGACTTTATCGCATCTGACACTTACAATATGTGGCTGTCTGAGCGCCGTGCCCGCCACGTAGCAGACTACCTGATCAAGAAGGGTATACCTGCCAGCCGTATAGAGGCGAAGGGCTACGGCAAGCGTGCTCCGATAGCGGACAATAACACCGAAGAGGGCCGCGCACTCAACAGGCGTGTAGAGATAGATGTACTCAAGAAGTAATCAACCCAACCCATAGACTCTGAAAGCCGCTATACCCATAGCGGCTTTTTTATTTCACCGCAGGTGGGGAAAGTGGCTGTGGGACTAATATCTTATCGGCTTACTTCTTGATGAGCTGGTCAGGCAGGATACCTTGCAGTTTCTTCAGGTCGGCGGGAGCGAGGCGAAGGGTGGACTGCAACCTCCGGTCACGGTCAGAGCGGAGAGTCTTGATCTGCTTCTTGCGTGTAGCGGCAGATAGCGTCTCGTCCAGGCGGGCCTTGTGTGCCCCGCGGAGAAAGTCCATCTGTATCATGATGACCGTGTCTGTGCGCTCGTCAGAGTACTGCATGGTGGTCTGGATCTTGGCACGCATCCTGCGCCCTGCCTCGCGCAGTGAGGGCCCGCTCTGTGCTGCCACCGAGTCTGATAGCAGTAGTGCGGCTGCCAGGAGCCATGTATATGCGGTGCGTACCATAAACCGGGGCTAAAATAGCACTTCATAGCAAATGATAGTGATAAGCGGCTGATGTTCTTTGCAAAAATGGCTACTTATTATTGGCGGGACTGTCATTTAGGATAACTCAAAAAAGTTTGCTTCTTTGTGCCATAAGTATACAGTGTGAGACCATCCAATGAGATACTGCTGAAGGCCTTTCGCCTGATGGCTACTGCCAAGAGTATGGCGGAGCTATATGAGGAGCGCAAGGACATCTGTGCGAAATATGTACACGCCACCTCACGGGGGCACGAAGCGATACAGCTGGCTGCGGGCTTCCTGCTGAAAGCGCAGGACTTTGCTTTCCCGTACTATCGGGATGATGCGATGTTGCTCGGTATGGGCTTCACGCCGTCTGAGCTGATGCTGCAGTTGCTGGCTAAGAAGACCGACTACTTCTCTGCGGGCCGTACCTACTACTCGCACCCGAGCAGCAATCGCGAAGACCTGCCTAAGATACCGCACCAGTCCTCTGCTACGGGTATGCAGGCTATACCAGCCACGGGCACTGCGCAGGGATTGCAATACAAAGAAGACCGCAACATAGTAGCGCATAAAAGAGGAGATGAGCCTATCGTGCTCTGCTCTCTCGGCGATGCCTCTGTGACAGAGGGCGAGGTGGCCGAGGCGCTGCAGATGGCGGCGCTGCATGAGTATCCTATCATCTACCTGGTGCAAGACAATGAGTGGGATATCTCTGCGCACTCCTCTGAGATACGCCGTATGGATGCCGATGAGTATGCCAAGGGCTTCAAAGGCCTGCGCGTGATCTCCATCAATGGTACGGACTTCAATGAGTGCTATGATACGATGGACAAGGTGATATCGCTGGTGCGCAAAGATCGCAAGCCCTACCTCGTGCATGTCAAGGTGCCGCTCCTCAATCACCATACCTCCGGCGTACGCAAGGAATGGTACCGGCCAAAGGAGAACCTGGAGAGCGATGCTGCACGCGACCCGTATCCGGTACTGCGCCAGCAGATCAAGGATAACCGTATAGCCGGCAATGAAGACATAGATGCGATAGAGGCGGAGATAAAGAACTACGTCGCTGCCGAGTTTGAGAGAGCGGTGGCGGAGCCGTACCCTACAGCAGATGATCTGATGGACCATATTTTTGCGGAGACGCCTGTCACGGAGGAGCGCGGTGAGCGCCAGCCTGCCGGTGGGCAGACAGTGGTCATGGTAGATGCGGCTTTGCATGCTGTAGATGAAATACTCCGCAAACACCCTGAGGCGCTGCTGTATGGTCAGGATGTGGGTGGTGAGCTTGGCGGTGTTTTCCGCGAAGCGGCACTGCTGGCTAAGAAATACGGCGACCAGCGCGTCTTCAATACGCCGATCATGGAGGCCTACATCGTAGGCAGTACTACTGGTATGAGCGCCGCCGGCTGCAAGCCGATCGTAGAGGTGCAGTTTGCGGACTATATATTCCCGGGTATCAATCAGCTCTTCACAGAGGTATCGCGCTCGTGCTACCTCAGTGCCGGCAAGTGGCCGGTGCAAATGCTGCTGCGTGTGCCTATCGGTGCCTATGGTAGCGGTGGTCCCTATCACTCCTCCAGTGTGGAGAGTGTGGTGCTGCAGCTCAAAGGCGTGAAGGTGGTCTACCCATCCAATGCCGCTGATATGAAGGGCTTGCTGAAGGCTTCCTACTATGATCCGAATCCGGTGGTGCTGTTTGAACATAAGGGACTATACTGGAGTAAAGTGAAAGGCACCGATGCGGCCAAGACCGTGGAGCCTGATGAGGACTATATCATACCGCTGGGCAAGGCGCGTATCGCCCTCGCTGCCGATGAGGACAAGACTGCCAACGGCGAGTCTATGGCTGTGATCACTTACGGCATGGGTGTACACTGGGCTATGAATGCCGCTAAGCAGTATGCGGGCCAGGTAGAGGTCATAGACCTCCGGACACTGAATCCGCTGGATGATGCCGCTATCGAAGCTGCTGTGCGTAAGCACGGCAAAGTGATGGTGCTGACAGAGGAGACAGTGACGCATTCCTTTGCAGAAGCGCTGGCTGGGCGTATCGCCTCGCAGTACTTCCGCTACCTCGATGCGCCGGTGCGTATCATCGGCTCTAAGAATGTCCCTGCGATACCGCTCAATGAAAACCTCGAGCGCGCCCTGCTGCCTAATGCCGATATGGTAGCAAAGGCGATAGGGGAGATGCTGAGTGAGTGAGGCGTTGCAAACGCCAAACCAGCGGTCACGCGCTATAATCGCCCGACAGTAGTCACTAAGCCGGAGGCTTGTGGTAGCTCACACTCGCCGGAGGCGAGCGAGGGATCTTTCGCTTCGGCTCAAGATGATAAATGCTGTGTAGTATCTTGCTTTATCCTTTTGTTGTTAATGTGTATAAGCTCCATGCTTATCTTTTTACCTTGCCCGTATGAAATGCGTACGGCAGGTGCTCTGCCTCTTTTTCCTGTGTAGCGCTTTGACTGCTTCGGCCCGCTTTGGCAGGACCAACAGGATACGGCATTCCATGGACTTCTTCAGCAATAACAATACCCTGCGCATAGAGACCTATCTCGGCTTTCAGGCCAATAACGGGCTGCTGACCACCTCCTATCCTAATATGCTGATCCGCTATGGCCTCATAGACATCCTCGAGCTACGCCTGGGTGTACAGGTCAGTTCGGTCAATGACCGCAGCCGCTTCACCTCGCAGACGGGGCTCACGCCTCTGCAGCCGGGCCTGAAGCTACAGCTCTGCAAAGCCAGGAAATACCGGCCTGCCGTGGCCTTTACGTCCAGCATCACTATACCCCACGCAGCTACCGATGGTATGCGGCAGACCTACTGGGCTCCCTTGTTCGTTTTTTCTGCAGAGCAGAATATCACGCGGCGGCTGAGCTTTGAGTATGCGCTGGGTATGCAGTGGGATGCAGACAACTTCCAGCGCGGCTACCTCACCTCGCTCAATATGGAGTATGACTTCTCCGCGCGCAGCACGGTCTATGCCGATGCCTACCTGCTGCAGCCGGAGAATGGCCAGACCGATCTGCGCCTGGATGTCGGTGTGAACCGACAGGTGACCACTCATTTGCAGTTTGACCTCTCTATGGGGGCGGGCCTCACACCTGCTGCGCCGGAGTTCTTCTTCAATGCCGGCTTCATCTTTGCGTATGGCAACTGGAAGCGGCTGGCCCACAAGAACGGGGCTCAACAGCGGCCACCACACTCAGGCAGCGGATCGCTGAGGTGATCGACATGGCGTGCGTTACAAACGCACAGCCAGTTGTCACGCGATACAATCGCGCGACAGAGAAGGATGCAAGAGACATTACTTTTGGCCAGTATTAGTTTTTTTCTTGCCGTAGTAAAGATTGCCCGCTGAGTCCAGGTGGAAGGTGTTCATAAACTCTATGTATTGCGCCAAAGGCTCAAGGCCCACCGATCTCCGCAACGAGTCTACTTCGGCAGGCTTTGCTATTGGTTTCGGCTCATGTTCTCCATTTTTTCCCAGCCGCATTTGGGTACCATACACCTGGGCATGACCGGTATTGACCATCACGCGGTCTGTCAAAAATGCTACATATAGTTTAGATGCCTTCCCCTGCTTTACTTTTCCCTGCATTGCTTCGAGCACTGTCTTTTGTAGTATTGTATCCATATCCTGATGCTGTACGAGTAGCCAGAATGCGTCAGCACCTGTAGTGTCTACGAGGTCGTAATCCGGATAGCCATAAGTGCGGAATATCTGCCAGAGCCTCGTCCTATAGCTTTGCTGCATTGAGTCCGGTAGCCCATTGCAGTCCTGGGGTTTCTTTTGATCATTAATAATCTTCTGATCGGCTGCCCGCATTTGCAGCAGCTCTGACTGTAGGTTCAAATTTTTGCCGGATGGCAGAAAAGCAAACTGTATGAAAGCGAGATATAAAAGCGTTTTCATTTGGCGATGTTTATTAAGACAAGATAACTATTAGCGTAGAAATTTTCAAGTTTGCAATGGCTGAGAATACGTAGCTTAGTTTTCTTATCATGGCGACTAAAGGCAAAACATATTTCAACTGGAGTGGCGGCAAAGACAGCGCACTGGCGATATATCATGCACAGCGGACGGGCCTTGCGCCTGATCTTTTGCTCACTTCGGTCAATGCTTCTTTTGACCGCATCTCTATGCATGGTGTGCGGCGCGAGCTGCTACAGCAGCAGGCGCGGCTCATAGGCCTGCCACTGGAGACGATAGATGTGCCCGAGGGACTGACCATGCCCCTGTATAATGACATCATGGGCCGTACGGTCTCTGGCCTGCGTGATCGGGGCTATACAGACACGGCCTTTGGCGATATCTTCCTGGAAGACCTGCGTGCCTACCGTGAGGAGCAGCTCAGGCCGTATGGCATCACGGCTCACTTCCCCATCTGGGGGCGCGATACGCGCGAGCTCCTCACAGAGTTTCTCGACCTGGGCTTCAAGACCATCCTGGTCTGCATCAAGTCGGAGCTGCTGGATAAGTCTTTTGCGGGCCGCGTGATAGACCGTGACTTTATCAAGGACCTGCCGGTTAATGTGGACCCCTGTGGAGAGAACGGGGAGTTTCACACCTTCGTATACGATGGTCCGATATTCCGCTCGCCGGTGGCCTTTGAGGTGGGAGAGGTGGTCTATAGAGAATATGATAGGCCTAAAGATGACGCCAAACCCGAGGGACAGATGAGTTTCTGGTTTTGCGATCTGGTGGCGAAGTGGGCATCCTGTTAAATCCTCCCTGAAGGTAGGACTTTAATCAAAGACTGGACAAAGAACATCTGTGGCGCTGGCAGGGTATTTGATTTCCCGCAGGGTAAAGTCATCTCTATGAATCTGCGATCCGCTGAACCTTTCTGGCCCTTTCATACTCCTGTGCTGGCGTCGTACCCTGCCCTATGCGAAGACCTGCGAGCAGAGGTGATCGTGGTGGGTAGTGGTATATCGGGCGCGCTGGCTGCATATGAACTGGTCAGGGCCGGTGTGAAGGTCACAGTGATATCAAAGACGCGCCCTGCCATAGATAGCACCGCAGCGAGTACTGCTCTGCTGCAATATGAAATAGACACACCACTCCGCGAGCTGATAGATAAAGTGGGCCATGACCATGCGAGCCGCAGCTACCTACTGTGTCATGATAGTATAGATCACCTGGATAAAGTGCATAAAGCCGTGGGTGCTACCAAGGTTTTTCATAAGAGAAAGAGCCTGCTGCTAGCCGCCAAAAAGAGGGATGTGGATGACCTGGCGCTGGAATATGAGCTGCGCCGTGATATCGGTATCAGCGTGCAATGGCTAGATGACAATGATGTGAAAGAACGCTGGGGCCTGGACAATGCTGCCGCCATCTACTCAGCGCAGGGCGCTGAGACAGATGCCTACCTGCTCACGCAGAAAATCCTGCAGTGGTGCCACGCTCAGGGCGCGCGGATATATGATCATGCCGGGGTGACGGCTATCCATGAGTCAGAGCGGGAGGTGACACTGACTACGGACCGCAGCTATGCGCTGCGCGCAAAGTACGTAGTGATGGCCACCGGCTACGAAGCCACAAAATGGCTGGACCGCAATGAGGCGCGCCTGCACAGTACCTATGCCATAATCAGCAAGCCTGTGCCACGGGAGCAGCTCTGGCGCGACCGCTGCCTGATATGGGACACGGGAAAGCCATACCTGTATATGCGTACGACCAATGACGATCGCATCATCATAGGCGGCAAGGACGAGACCTGGCAGAGCGGGCACAAGCGGGATGTGCTGATACGGCGCAAGTCAGATCAGCTATGCCGTGCCTTTCAGAAGAAGTTTCCATTCGTAGACTTTCACATAGACTATGAGTGGGCCGGCACCTTTGGTGAGACGGCTGACGGACTACCGTATATCGGCCCTGCGAAAAAACACTCAAGGGTATTTTACTCTCTTGGCTACGGTGGTAATGGTATCACCTTTAGCCAGATAGGCGCGGTGATCCTGCGCGATCTCGTGACGGGTCGGCGGAATAGGGACGCAGAGATATTCAGCTTTGACCGGCTGAACTATAAATGACTAGATCGGCGAGTAGAGGTCCTCTGCGATCTTGATATAGTTGCCACGGACGGGTGTCTTGGCAGTATAAAGGTCCGGATACTTGCGGGCATCGGCGCGAAACCATTTCATCTGCTCATCGTCAGTCTCCCTGTCGCTGAAATCCTTGTAGGCCGGATCAT
>CAZIBY010000012.1:0-60402 GCA_964537475.1 uncultured Chitinophagaceae bacterium
ATACTCAGGAGGAACTGGCCTATATCAATGATCCGGCCTACAAGGATTTCAGCGATAGGGAGACCGATGATGAGCAGATGAAGTGGTTCCGCGCCGATGCCCGCAAGTATCCGGACCTTTATACTGCCAAGACACCCGTCCGCGGCAACTATATCAAGATCGCAGAGGACCTCTATTCCCCTCTGTAGACTTACTTAAGCTTTTTGCGGTACCGCTCATCCAGCGCGGACAACGCTTTTGCATATCCCTTAGGGTCTATGAAGGCTGCGGGATGGTAGCGCTTACCTTTGTGCTTTTGCTGCAGGCCAAACTGACTGGCGTGAGACGCCAGCCATATATCAAACTGTAGGTGCTGCATGGTATCAAATGTATAGGCATAATCCTGACCCACATTGGGATAGGCAGGCATACCCGCCAGGTCCGTCTCATCCAGCACGCTGGGCATATTGGCTATGAGCACCCGGTAGCCGCGGTGGTCGTCATGCACGGTGGTCAGGTAGCTGCAGGCACCCGGCGTATGGCCGGGATGATGCAGCACCAGGACCTCCATATCCCCCAGGCGCACGGTATCATGGTCGTGCAGCAGCCTGTCTGCCTTGAAGGAGGGAAAGAGCTTCCCCCGGCCCCCAAAGATGAAGTCAGACTCACCGCCATCTGCCACGAGTGGTGCGTCATGCGCCTCTATCATAGCCTGTGCGCCGGTAGCTGCCTTCACTGCTGCCATAGCACCTACATGGTCAAAGTGGGCGTGAGTGGCCAGCAGGATACGGATATCCTCAAAGCGGAAACCCAGCTGCTCTACATGCGCGCGGATCATAGGCATAGAGCCCACCGTACCGGTATTGATCAGGATGTGCCCCTCAGGGGTGGTGATCAGGTAGCAGCCCAGGTCATAGGAGCCTACGTAGTACAGATTGCCCGCTATGCGGAATGGCGCATACTCGCGCGTCCATATCTCTTGGTTGAACGGCGCCCTGATCGTGTCCTGTGCTGCGCTGAAGATCATGCTAAGACAGCCGCACAGCAGCAGCACCATCCTTTTGATCAATGACTTGTATAGCTGCATATATTACCTTGCCATTCTGAGGAAACTAACACGCTCCAATATACACGAAAGGACAGTAGGGCGCATATGCTGGTCATGCCGGCCTTGCCACAGAGTGTAGCATAGGGCACCTATATGACAAAATCCTTTGCGACCCGCGGTGTGACTACTATCTGATTAGCAGCACCTTATACTCTATTATTCACTGATACCCTTCTTCAGAAAACTTGGCTCCCCACCCCTTGCACGTTCCCCGAAAACATCTATATTTGCACCCTCTCAAGGAATAAGGCCTCGGCTTTATTGTCTGCCCGGATGGCGAAATTGGTAGACGTACTACCTTGAGGTGGTAGCGCCCGAAAGGGCATGGGAGTTCGAGTCTCCCTTCGGGCACAGAACCCCCTCTCTACAGAGGGGGTTCTTGCATTATAGCCCTGCCATAAAAACGGTGTTCCAACTCTTTGCCGTATCGTATCGCTGTGCCTTAGTCCTTCAGATGAAAGTACTTCTTCACTGCCTGATAGTCGGTGAGGTCCACGGGCCATGACGTCTTGCCTACATTAGGGATCACCACCATACGGAAGTTGACTGCCGAGCTAAAGGTGGCAAAGCTGAAATCATCGAGGTAGTACTGTACATCCAGCTCGTGCGTAGTATAGGCAAAGCGTACCGACACCATACGGCCTGAGGTAGTGTAAAAGCTGTTTGGCACAGCACTGTAGCCGGTACTGCTATTTACAGTGGTCTGCTGGTAGAGCAGTACTGCGCCACCATTCATCACATCTGTGGTCAGGTTAGAGGACGTGTGGTAGTAGTAGTCGTGGGCTCCCGCGCTGCCTGCCGTACCTGTATGTTGCCAGTCGGTAGGCCCTACACCGAAATCCTCCACTATCACCGGCACGCTATAGCCGGTAGCGCCCGTGGCACCCGTAGCGCCGGCATTGCCCGCAGGGCCTTGCGGGCCCGTATCGCCCTTCTTGCTACAGGCAGAGAGGGTGATGATAAAGATGGAGAGTGAGAGGAGAAGACAAGTCTGGATGCTTTTCATATGTTAGAAGGTTTTGGTTTCCTGTAAAGGTACCATTATGAGGCAAAATATGAAGGCAGCCTCATGGCTGTCAGCCCATTCCTTTGTGGACAATTATCACCTTCTGCTCAGGCGCTGGTCAGTAAGGATTCTCCCCTTCATCCGTTACCTTTAGGTATGCCTAAGCTATACTTCGGTCGCGGTACCGCAGACCTGCCCCTGCACTATGGCAAGGTGCCCCTCTGGCTCTCCGAGCGCATGAGCGCGCTGGGCGGTGCTATCATAGAGAGTATCGTGCTGGACTATGGCAAAAGCGAAGCGCTGCGCCGCCTCAGCGACCCGCTCTGGTTTCAGTCCTTTGGCTGTGTGCTGGGCATGGACTGGCACTCATCGGGCATCACCACATCGGTCATGGGCGCGCTGAAGAAAGCCATCGAGCCCAGGAGCCGCGAGCTGGGCATCTACATCTGTGGCGGCAAAGGAAAGTACTCCAAGCAGACACCCTCCGAGCTGATGGCCATAGCCAATAAGACCGGCCTCGATGGGCTGAAACTAGTTCACGCCAGCCGGCTCAGCGCCAAGGTAGACAACACCGCCATACAGGATGGCTTCCAGCTATACCTGCACTCCTTCATCCTCTCTGATACAGGCGAGTGGGCCGTGATACAGCAGGGCATAAATGACCGGACCAGCATGGCGCGGCGTTACCACTGGCACTCCACGCAGTTCCAGTCCTTTCTGGAGAACCCACACACCTTCATCTACGGCCGCAATCAGGGCCAGATACTCAACCTCACAGATCCACTGGCCGCAGAGACCAAGGCCGGTATGGTAGAACTCATCCGTGAGAGCCCGGCGCGCATCTTTCCCGAGGTGAAGCGCATCGTTATGCCCTCGCACCACGAGGTGAAGGCAAAGGATGTAGACCTCAAGCGCCTCGGCACCATCCTCGCCGTAGCGCATGAGAAGGACCTGCGCAGCTTTGAGTCGCTGCTGATGCTGGAGGGCGTAGGGCCGCGCACCATACAGTCACTCGCACTGGTCAGCGAGGTGATACATGGCACACCTTCGCGCTTTGATGACCCTGCGCGCTTCAGCTTCGCACATGGCGGCAAGGATGGCCATCCATTCCCTGTACCTACTAAGGTCTATGACGAGACCATCCATCACCTGCGAGAGTCAGTGGATAGAGCTAAGATCGGCATCAACGATAAAAACGAAGCCATCCGCAACCTATCCAAAGTGATACAGTGGATGGAGAATGACTTTACGCCCAATGACAACTTTGATGGTGCTAAACAGAAGGAGCGCGATGAGTCTCACCTCTATGGTGGCCGCACCGTCTTCGGCAAGGCAAAGCCCCCAAAGAAGGACAAAGGCGGTGATCAGCTATCCATGTTCTAGCGTAAGTAGATCCGCGGATCAGACAATCAGTAAATCTGTAAATACGTATATCTGTAAATCATGAAAAAGGGTTTCTACGATGGCCTGACCATATCAGAGGCCACTACCATACAAAACGACCTGCGCAGCAGGCAGCAGATCATCCACCGCGAGGCACCTATCACGACCATCGCCGGTGCAGACATCTCGCTGAACCTGCATAGCCCTACCATCTATGCGGGCATCATCCTGCTGAACTATCCTGACATGCGGCCACTGGCTTATTCATTGGTGAAGGCGGAGACGCACTTCCCCTACGTGCCGGGCTTCCTTGCCTTTCGCGAGGTACCCGCGCTGGTAGATGTATGGCAGCAGATGGATGTCAAGCCTGATGTACTGGTAGTGGATGGTCACGGCATCGCTCACCCGCGCCGCATGGGCATTGCTGCACACTTCGGTGCGCTGACCGGGCAGACTAGTATGGGCTGCGCCAAGAACCCTCTTTGCGGCCGCTACGACGAGCCTGCACCTACACGCGGCAGCTACAACATCATCTATGACAAAGGAGAAGCGATAGGCCATGCCCTGCGCAGCAAAGAAAAGACCGCTCCTGTCTATATCTCTCCCGGCCAGGGCCTCAACCTGGAAGACTCACTCGCTATAGCGAAGCACAGTCTCGGCAAGTACCGCATACCCGAGCCTACACGCCGCGCACACGAGCTGGTCAACCGCTTCCGCACCGGAGACCTGAAAGAAGGTTATTATAAAGTATAGGCCGAGGCAATTAACAGATGAATAACACGCCAGGTAATAAGGCTAAATTGGGTCACATAATTCTCCCTTCCCATGCAACGGACAGGGAGATGCCGAAGGCAGAGGGATGAGGCCAAAGCAACGGCCCAAAGCACCCAAAACTAAAAGGCATTCTTTTTGTTAACCATTAACCGATAAAGAAACAACCAAACACACTAGGTTCTTCCCTCTCTCTTGGAGAGGGAAGATGCCGAAGGCAGAAGGGAGAGGTCCATGCTAAAATTCAATGACAAAGGCATCTACTGCGAGCAGGCAGATGTGTACATAGACCCATGGGGCCAGGTAGACCGCGCTATCATTACGCATGCGCACTCTGACCACGCGCGGTGGGGATCCAAACACTACCTCGCGCATCACTTCTCTCTGCCTGTGATGCGCTGGCGCCTCGGCTCCGGTATCAGTGTAGAGGGCATCGGATATGGTGAAGAGATCGTGATGAATGGGGTCAAAATTTCCCTTCATCCTGCGGGGCATATCATCGGCTCCGCGCAGGTGAGACTGGAGTATAAGGGTGAGATATGGGTAGTGAGCGGCGACTACAAACTGCAGAATGACCACCTCGCTACACCCTTTGAGCCGGTGCGCTGCCAGCACTTTATCACTGAGTCTACCTTTGGCCTGCCGGTGTATCGCTTCCCTGCGGTAGAGGTAGTACAAGATGAGATCAACGACTGGTGCGCAAAGAACACTGCTGCCGGCAAGACCTCTGTCATCATCGGCTATGCTCTGGGCAAAGCCCAGCATATACTGTATGGACTGGATAAGTCCATCGCGCCTATCTACGCTCACGGTGCCGTGGTCAATATGAATCGTGCACTGGATCAGAGCGGCTTTGACTTCTCTTATGCGAAACCCTTAGATTATTCTCTATCAAAGAAAGAACTGCAAGGCTGCATCGTCATAGCGCCACCCTCTGCTGTAGGCACACCTTGGCTGCGCAGGTTTGAACCCTATAGCATAGGCATCTGTAGCGGATGGATGCAGCTGCGCGGTGCGCGAAGAAGACGCGGTGTGGACCGCGGCTTTGTGATGTCTGACCACTGTGACTGGCAGCAGCTCAATACTGCTGTGAAGCTCACGGGCGCAGAGAATGTCTACGTGACCCACGGCTACAAATCTATCTACGCAAAGTGGCTGCGCGATGAGATGCATCTCAATGCTACTGAGGTAGACACGCTCTACGAGGGAGAAAGCATAGAAGGCGATAAAGAAGAGACCTCTGCGGAAAACGCCGAAGCCGGCATCGCGCCGGAAGCAAGTGGCAACGAGCAAAGCATTTCATCACCTGAAAACGGAGATGTATGAAAGCCTTTGCCGAGCTATATGCTACCATAGACCAGACTACGAAGACCAACGCAAGGGTCGATGCGCTGGTAGAATATTTCGCGTCAGCGCCGGAGACAGATGTGCTCTGGTGCGTAGCCATGCTGACCGGCAAAAGCCCCAAGCGCACCATCCGCTCCGGCGAGCTGAAAGAGTGGAGCGCCGAGATGTCGGGCCTCCCCTACTGGATCTTTGATGAGTCGTACCACATAGTGGGCGACCTCGCAGAAACCATCACACTGATACTGCCGCCACCGTCATCGTCGGCGGGCTACTCGCTCACGGAGACCATCGCCTTCCTGCGCTCGCTGGATCAGTATGAAGATGAGGATAAAAAGATAGCCATACAGCAGCGCTGGGATGAGATGGACAGCGGCGAGCGCTTTGTCTTTAATAAACTCATGACTGGCAGCTTCCGCGTAGGCGTGTCAAAGCAACTCGTGATCAAGGCGCTGGCCCGGCAGTTTAAGATAGAGGAAGATACCGTGGCGCATCGCCTCACGGGTGACTGGAGCCCTGATACGACCACGCTCTCCACGCTGCTTTCCGCCGAAGGGGATACGGATAGCTACTATCGTCCGTACCCATTCTACCTCGCCTATCAGCTGGAGCAGCCAGTAGCAGAGCTGGGCGACGTACACGACTGGCAGATAGAGCAAAAGTATGATGGCATACGCGGACAGTTACTCTTGAGGAGGGGCGAGCTATTCGTCTGGAGCCGGGGCGAGGAGCTGATGACGGAGAAGTTCCCAGAGTTTGAAATACTGAAAGGCATACTGCCTGATGGTACTGTGATAGATGGTGAGGTACTGCCCTACCGCGATGGACGGCCACTGCCCTTTCACCTCATGCAGACACGGATAGGAAGAAAGAACCTGACGAAGAAATCACTGCAAGAGGCACCACTGATCATGATGTGCTACGACCTGCTGGAGTACCATGGTGAGGACATCCGCACACGCCCGATGCATGAGCGCCGCGCCCTGCTGGAGCAGGTGGTGAGGGATGCCAATGAGATCGCTGCTGTACCATTGTTGTTATCACCTGTACTCGATTGCAACTCATGGGAAGAAGCAACACAAGCGCGCGAAGCAGCGCGTGACAATAACTGCGAAGGCCTGATGCTGAAGCATAAGAATAGCCCCTACGAGACAGGCCGCCGCAAAGGGCAATGGTGGAAATGGAAAGTAGATCCGCTCACCGTAGATGGGGTGCTGCTCTATGCGCAGCGCGGCCATGGGCGCCGCGCCAATCTGTATACAGATTATACCTTTGCTATCTGGGATGGTGATGAGCTGGTGCCTTTTACCAAAGCATACTCGGGACTCACGGATAAAGAGCTGCTACAAGTGGACAACTGGATCAAGCGCAACACCATTGATAAGTTTGGTCCGGTACGGAGTGTGAAGGCGGAGCTGGTTTTTGAGATCGCCTTTGAGGGGATCAACAGGTCACCACGACACAAGTCAGGTGTGGCACTGCGCTTCCCGCGCATCCTCCGCTGGCGCACAGACAAAAAGAAAGAGGACGCCAACACGAAAGACGACCTCATGAAACTGATAGAAATGCAGGAGACCACAGGATGAATGCTGCAAAGGAATGGTTTAAACTAAAAGGCTGGAAGGCACATGCTTTCCAGAAAGAGACCTGGGCGGAGATCGCTGCAGGCCGCAGTGGTTTGCTGAATGCTCCTACCGGCATGGGCAAGACCTTTGCCATCTGGTTTGGTGTACTGCAGGACTTCATCACGCAGAATGAGACAGAATACAAAGAAGGCTTGCACTGCCTGTGGATCACCCCGCTGAGAGCTTTATCCAAAGAGATAGAGAACGCCACCAATCAGGTATCAAAGGACCTCGACATCCCCTACCGCATAGGGTTGCGCACCGGTGATACGACCTCCTCTGAACGTGCCAAACAAAAGAAGAAAAGCCCCGAGGCGCTGATCACCACTCCTGAGAGCCTGCACATGATGCTGGCGCAAAAAGGCTACGCTGATACTTTCAAGAACCTACAGTTTGTGATAGTAGATGAGTGGCATGAGCTGCTAGGCAGCAAGCGCGGTGTGCAGATAGAGCTGGCGCTGTCACGACTCAAAGCGATCAACCCCGCGCTGAAGATATGGGGTATCTCGGCGACCATAGGCAATCTGGACAGAGCCAAAGAGATCCTGCTCGGCGAGCAGAATGAGCATGCAGCCATGGTGCGGGCCGATGTGAAGAAGAAGATAGAGATCGAGACGGTCTTCCCAGATACTTTGGAGAAGTTCCCCTGGGCGGGGCACCTCGGTATCAAGCTGGCTGAGAAAGTGCTGCCGATCATAGAGGCGAGCACGTCTACGCTCCTCTTTACCAATACAAGATCGCAAGCGGAGATCTGGTTTCAATACCTGCTACAGATAGCGCCCGATCTAGCAGGTGTTATTGCATTGCATCATAGCAGCCTGGATGAGGAGACGCGCAAGTGGGTAGAGCAGGCCCTGCATGATGGTATCCTAAAGGTGGTGGTCTGCACGAGTAGCCTGGATCTCGGTGTAGACTTCCGCCCTGTAGATACGGTGATACAGGTAGGTTCTGCGAAGGGCGTAGCGCGCTTCATGCAGCGTGCAGGCCGCAGCGGCCACCATCCGGGTGCTACGAGCCGCATCCACTTCCTCCCCACCAACTCGCTGGAGATCATAGAGGGCGCGGCTATGCGCTATGCCATCGCGCATCAGCGCATCGAGAGCCGCATTCCTTTTATCCGGTCCTTTGATGTGTTAGTGCAATACCTCGTCACGCTGGCGGTTTCTGATGGCTTTGAACCGGAGCAGATATACAATGAGATCAGGCAGACACACTGCTTCAGCTCCGTGAGCCGTGAGGAGTTCACCTGGTGTCTGAACTTCATCACGATCGGCGGGCAGTCTCTCAGCGCCTATGATGAGTTTCACAAAGTAGTGGTGGAGGATGGCATCTATAAAGTGACAAGCAAGGCCGTGGCCCTGCGTCACAGGCTCAGTATGGGCACCATCGTGAGCCATACGATGATGCATGTGCGCTATCTCGGCGGCAAGCGCATCGGCGCGGTAGAAGAATGGTTTATCTCGCGACTGACCAAGGGTGATGTGTTTGCCTTTGCCGGGCGCAACCTGGAGCTGGTCTCTGTGAATGGTATGAAGGCGCTGGTGCGCAATGGCAAGAAGCGCGGCATCGTGCCCTCGTGGATGGGAGGCCGGCTGCCGATGTCCTCGCAGCTATCCGAGACCATCCGCATCGAGCTGAATGAATACACGCATGGCCGCGCAGACAATAAGGAACTGAAGATGCTCGTGCCGCTCTTCGTAGAGCAGAGCAAACGCTCTCACCTGCCATCTTCTAATGAGCTGCTGATAGAGAAGTTTAAAACGCGCGAAGGCTGGCATGTGTTTGTGTATCCATTTGAGGGGCGCTTTGTACATGAGGGCATGGCCAATATCCTGGCGAACCGCATGGCGGAGAAGCGGCCTTTTACTTTCTCCATCTCGACCAATGAATACGGCTTTGAGCTGCTGAGCGATCAGGACATACCGATAGAGGAACTGCTACAGGAGAATCTTTTCTCTCCCGAGCACATGACGCAGGATGTACTGAAGGCGATGAACATCACCGAGATGGCGCTGCGCCGATTCCGCGATATAGCAGGCATAGCAGGGCTGACCTTCTCCGGCTATCCGGGCAGGCAGGTCAAGACCAAACACCTGCAAGCCAATGCTGGATTATTCTTCCGCGTCTTTGAGGACCACGAGCGCGAGAACTTGTTACTGCGACAGGCCTATGATGAGGTCTTTGACTTTGAGCTGGAGATCACACGTCTTCGTGCGGCCTTTGAGCGCATCAGCCAGCAGTATATCATTTTGAAGTATCCCGAGAAGCCGACGCCGTTTGCCTTCCCTATCATGACAGAGCGATTCAGAGAGAAGTTTAGCACGGAGGACGTAGAAGCCAAGATACTGAAGATGAAAGCGCAGATAGAGAAATGAGGCCCCTTCCAAACCTTCCCCAAAGGGGAAGGCTTAAACAGCCTGGAGTTGATTCAAACATTAAAAACAAAGTTATGCCTGAAGGACCATCGTTATACATACTGAGAGAAAGAGTCCATCACTTCAAGGGCAAGAAAGTGCTGGAAGCTGATGGCTATGCCAAGGGTATAGATATGTCCCGCATAGAGGGTCAGAAAGTCACGGACATCCGTACCTGGGGCAAGCAGCTTTTGTTTTGCTTCAAGGGCTTCGCGGTGCGGGTGCATCTGGGTTTGTTTGGCACCTATGTGATAGATGACAGGAAGAAAGTCAACGCAAGCCTACACTTACGATTTGACAATGGCGAGGTCAATTTCTACGTGGCTTCTATCAAGATAGTGGAGGGCAAACCCAGTGATACATACGACTGGGAGGTAGACATCATGTCAGAGGAATGGAATGCGAAGAAGGTATACAGTATGCTGCGGGAAAAACCAAAGATGCTGGCCTGTGATGCACTGATGGACCAGCAGCTCTTCTCCGGCTCGGGCAATATCATCAAGAACGAAGTGCTCTGGCGTGTAAAGCTGCATCCCGAGTCGCGCATAGAAAAGATACCCGACACCACGCTCCGCGCAATGATCCGCGAGACGCACAAGTATGCGTTTGATTTCCTCCGGTGGAAGAAGGCGGGCAGGCTGGATGCCAACTTCAAAGCCTACGATCAGAAGATATGCTCGCGTTGCAACCTGCCTATGAAGGTCAAGGACAATGGCAAGTCAAAGCGGCGCACTTACTATTGCACTAATTGCCAGGTGAAGTATTGAATCGTCTTTTAAATGTGTGAAGCCCTGCAAGGACGAAATAAAACAGAACCCGGACATCGCCCGGTGAGCACATGAAGCACAATGACCATTGCGTCCGGCGGTGCCGAACGCTAATATATCACGCCCTTTCAGGGCTTACTGCAGAATCAATATTTTTGTCGACCCATGCAATTGACTTTAAACGACATTACATTCACGCTCCTTTGTGAGAAGGCCCTCTACAGAGAGAATGACCATACGCTCATCCTGTCCGATCTGCACCTGGGCAAAGCAACTCATTTCCGCAAAGCGGGTATACACCTGCCTATGGATAGCGCGATGAAAGACTATGCACAGCTGCGCCTGTTGATACATAGCAAGCAGCCGGAGCAGGTTTATATACTGGGGGATCTGTTTCACAGCGATCATAATAGTGAGTGGGATCTCTTTGCGGCTACGATCAAAGCCTTTCCTGAAGTCAAGTTTGTACTCGTGCTGGGCAATCACGATATACTCAAGCATCATCACTACTCTGATCTGAATATGGTGCTGGTAGAGGATACCCTGATCGAGCATGGGATAGCCTACACCCATGCACCGATGAAGAAGATACCGGAGGGCCATATCAATATAGCCGGCCACATCCACCCGGGCGTGGAGCTACGCGGTCAGGCGCGGCAATACCTTTCACTACCGTGCTTCTATTACTATGATCGTTGCTTGTTGTTGCCTGCCTTTGGCCACCTGACAGGGCTAAAGATCATGCCCAATAAAGAGGGTGCCCGCATCTATGCCGTGACTGGCAGCAAGGTGGTCAATGTGCTCTAGGAGTTTTGCGTACACGAGGTATCTTCTCGTACTCCATTTGTATCTTCTCTTCCTTGGTCTCTGTGTTGCCAGCCCAGTGTTGTGCATCCAGCCTGTATAGGGAGAAGTGGATATCATGCAGCACACCTCCCGGTGGTGCACCCAAGACATACGCCAGCCCGGTGAACTCCAGATCAACCTTGCGTCGGTAGGCACGCCAGCGGCCTTTTATGATCCAGTGGTAGCCCTCATAGATCACCTCCTCCTGATAGCGGTGAAAACAACGAAGCGTGATGACACCATCGTATTCATCTTTGGTAATGATGTGAGGAGTACCATTATTGACAGTCCTGACCAGCTGCCACTGTCCGCGCAGCAGGCGCTTTTTGTGTTTGATATGCGCTACGTCCTGAGCGCTGACAGATTCAGCGCAGACCAGTAGTAGTAGCAGGGAGCATAGCCTCAGTATCATCACTGTATCTCCAGCCGGATCGCCGCAGAGGTTTTACCATTGGACAGGCGGAGTATATACTGGCCCGCAGAGAGACTGCCACGCCGGATGATCAGGTCATCTCCCGATGCTCGGCCGAGGTCTGCTACCAGTTTGCCCTGCAGGTCATACAGGCGGGCGTCCATTGCGCCGGCTTCCTTGGCTATCTGCACTTGTGCCGTGGTGCGCATCGGATTTGGCCGGATACTCACCTGTACCTGCTCGCCGGTCATATAGAGAATGCCAGAGGGCTGTGTAGCAGTATCAGCCCTATCTGCCAATATGTACAGGCGCTCTGTATCGGCACCGCATACCTGGGTAGTGATAAGCGTGACCAGATAGGTGCCTGAGTCAGCATAGCTATAGCTCACCGTATCTGTAGCTGTGACCAGTGAGTGTCCATCACCAAAATCCCATTGATAGGAACTGGCGGTAGTGACCGTCGAGCCCAGAGACACATCAAGAAATGTATCTACCGTAGTGTAAAGATGACCAACCGATACGGAGTCGGTACGGATATGCAGAATATTAGAAGAGGCGCCGCAGCCCAGGCTATCTACCCCACTGAGAGAATAGTTACCACCCGTATGGATAATGAGTGTGGTGCCGGTGTCGCCGCTACTCCACTGAGGGTGATAGAGGTCTGTGAGCGTAGCCGTGAGTGTGAGATCAGCTCCCTTACAGATAGCGGAGTCAGGGGCAGCTATTGATGCGCTACCTACGCCGCTATGATTCTGGATAGCAAATGTGAGAAGCTCCGGGCACAGGCTACTGTCTTTGATCGTCACATTGTAGCTGCCGGCGGCGAGGTTGTTGATCGTACTGGTGGTCGCACCGGTATTCCATAGTACGGTATACGGCGGATGCGGACCCGCTACGCTGACAGCGGCGCTGCCATTGGCCTGCAGGCAGTATTCATCTACCGTGGTCAGTGTGCTGCTATATGGTGTGAAGGTCTTACTAAAGGTAGCAGAGTCTACCAGCGCCCCACTGAGGTTATAGGTATTATAGTGCACCACATCATGCTGAATGCTCCACTCCATGAAGTTATTTTCCGATAGCTCAAACTGGATATTAGGTGCATTGCTGTTGGTATGAGAGTCTGGCGTGGCGCCTCCCGCACCGCCGGTGATGAAGTAGCGCACACCATGGTAGATACCGCGCTCATAGTTATGCGTGTGCCCGTTGAGCACTACGTCTACGTGGTACTTCTCAAAGAGCGGCACTATGCTGGTACGCATATCCGTATTGCCCTGATACATGTAGAACGGTGTGAACGGGATATAATAAGACGCATCCCAACCATTGCTCCATGGCGGCTGGTGAAAGTAGACGAAGGTCCACTCGCTGTTGTTGCACTTCAGCTCATTCTCCAGCCATACATACTGGGCGCTGCCGGCAGTGTAGGCAGAGTTGCCATCTATAGTGATGAATTTCGCATTGCCCCAGGTAAAGGAGTAGTACTTCTCAGAGTTAGCCGGATTATTGTGCGGCAGGTGAAAGGCATCTGTGTAGTTCGTATTATTAGTGATCACATCGTGATTGCCAATGGCTGTGAAGTGGCAGTGATCCTTCAGCTGTGCTGTATAGTGCTGGTAGTAGTCTACGTCATAGGCATTGCCCACGAGCTGATCCACATCGCCGCATACCACGCTAAACTCAGAGCTTTTGCCAGCCATGAGTGCTGCGATAGTATTCTGGGTGCTATTATTGAAACCGCAGTCGCCATAGGCCAGGAAGGTCACATCGCGCACACTATCCGGCTTGGCCGTGTAGAAATACTCCGTGCCGGTAGCCATCGTATCGCTATAGGCGTGGTAGAAGTACTGCGTATTTGGCTGCAGGCCTGGTATCGTGATAGCATGGATCTGCGTAGTGCTGGTCTCTACCACGGAGTCAGTGAGTGCTGAGGGCGAGAGGCCATACTTCACCTTGCCGATGGCTGAGGTAGTACGACGCCAGGCTATGATAGCACTGTGCTGATCGGGCGACTGAATGTTAGGATAGCGGTTGACCGTCTGGCTGTAGGAAGGTGTGCAAAGCGCTATGTACACGAGGCAAGAGAGGAGAAGCTTTTTCATCTATACTTTAAGAAAGTGCCAAGTTAAACATTAAGGGAATGTTAAGCCAATATAAACTGCTAAATAACAGATGTGCTTCAACGAAACGAACCTCCGATTAGTTATATATGTTTTATTCTGCTCCGATGATTTTCCGACTTTCTTTTCCACGACACAGGTCATCCAACTAATTGCAAATCAACACAAAATGAAAACTTTACCATATTTTATGACAAACTGCATTTTTAGCCCCGTCAGCAAACGGCTATATTTGTAATACAAACGACCTCAGTGGCTAAGAAGAAGAAAATCATCTTTACCATAGGCTCGCCAAATCAGACGAGCCAGATGCATCAGATCTCGTCCTTTCTCAAGGATGATTACGACTGTTGGTTCACGCAGTTTTATCCGGACTATGAGTTTGAGACATGGCCGCTAAAATGGGGCCTGCTGGAGAATACCATCATGTCCGGCCACTTCAAGGCAAAGGCTGATAAGTATCTGAATGATCATGGCCTGCAGAATGACTATATGGCCCAAAAGAACGACTATGATATGGCGGTGTTTTGTACTGACCTGATCGTACCGCGCAAACTCAAAAAGGCAAAGACCGTCTGGGTGCAGGAGGGCATGATAGACGAGCTGACGCCGTGGTCTAAGGTCGTAAAAGCCTCACGTGTGATACCGCGCTATTTTGCCATGGGTACCGCGCTGAATGGCAGCTCAAACCGCTGTGATATCTACTGTGTAGGGTCTGAGGGATACAAGAACTTTTTTGAAAGAATGGGCACTGACCGCGATAAAATGGTAGTGACCGGTATACCAAACTTTGACGACATACCGTCCTTTGTCCATAATGATTTTCCATACCATGACTACGTGCTGATAGCTACCTCAGACATACGTGAGTGTTTCCGCAAGGATGACCGCATGGGCTTCCTCAAAGAATGTAAAGAAATAGTGGGTAGCCGCCCGGTGATATTCAAGCTGCATCCCAATGAGATACCAGATCGCGCCAAGAGCGAGATCCGCCAGGTATTTGGCGAGGATGCACTGATCTACCACACCGAGGGTAACTCCAATCATATGGTGGCCAACTGCTCAGAGCTCATCACGCAGTTCTCTACGCTGGTGTATGTGGGCATCGTACTGGGCAAGAAGGTCCACTCCTACTTTGACCTCAATGAACTCTACCGCCTCGTGCCGGAGCAGAATGGCGCTACATCTGCCAAAAGAATTGCAGATATTTGCCGCGGCTATATGGAGTATGAGGGCAGTGGCCCTGCCTATCTCCGCGAGTACATACACGAGGAAAGCAACATATTGGTTTGACACAAAAGATAGTCACGGTGATACAGGCCCGCTCCGGGTCTACCCGCCTGCCCGGCAAGGTGATGATGGACATACTGGGCCGTCCGCTCCTGCTGCGCATGGTAGAACGCGTACAGCGCGCCGCACTGGCCGGCACCATAGTGATAGCTACTACTACAGAGAGCAGTGATGATGTGATAGAAAAGCTCTGCGAGCAAGAGGGGCTGAATTGCTACCGCGGCAATCGCGATGACCTGCTGGATCGTCACTATCAAGCAGGTGTACTATACCACGCAGATGCTGTGGTGAAGATCCCATCCGACTGTCCGCTCATAGATCCTAAAGTGATAGACCGCGTACTGCAATACTATCTGGATCATGACTACGACTTTGTGAGCAACCTGCACCCTGCTACCTACCCAGATGGCAACGATGTGGAGGTAATGAGTATGAAGACCATCACTACCGCCTGGCAAAATGCAACGCTGAAAATGGAGCGTGAGCATACCACACCATACATCTGGGAGCGCCCGGAGCTATTCCGCATCGCCAACCTGACATGGGAGTCTGGCCTAGACTACTCCATGAGCCACCGCTGGACCATAGACTATCCGGAGGATTTTGATTTTATCAAAAAGGTGTATGAAGAGTTGTATCCTTCAAACCCGGCTTTTGACTTGAAAGACATTCTCGAGCTGACGGATCGCAGGCCGGATATTTTTGTTTTGAATAGTAAGTATGCCGGGGTGAACTGGTATCGGAATCATTTGGACGAACTCAAGACTATCACGAGCGATAAGACAAAGCAGGTATGAAAAAGATAGTCGCCTTATTTCTACTCGCCAGTTCTTTTGCCATAGGCCAAAATGCTGCAGCCGACCTGCAGATGAAAGTCAAGAAGACCCAGGTAGCAAGTGTTTATATCTGCGATAGCAAGGGGTCTGTGGCGTATCACAATTCTAAAACCTGCCGGGGCTTGCAAGCCTGCAAACATGAGATTAAAACTGTCACAGAAGCAGAAGCAACACAGCTGGGCAGGCGTCGTTGCAAGGTTTGCTACTAATAAAACTAACTCCTTATTACATCAAACTCTCTCATTATATTCGCATCCGCCAAATGTTCATATTCACTCTGTGTCCTCAATAGTTATGGCCGGATAAGCCAATAAGCTTTGTGCACTCTGTGTAGTAAATTCAAGATCATGACCGACGCCAAACATAA
Organism: uncultured Chitinophagaceae bacterium; assembly: GCA_964537475.1. Lineage (GTDB taxonomy): Bacteria > Bacteroidota > Bacteroidia > Chitinophagales > LD1 > UBA1941. Next base: position 16,266 of record CAZIBY010000012.1, read on the forward strand.
AGAACTAAAAGACCGCGCCTTTGCTGTGCGCGAGCATATCATACGCATGTCTACTGATGGGGGCTGCTTTACCGGAGCATCGCTCTCCTGCGCAGACCTGATAGTATACCTCTACTCAGGCTATCTGAATGTAAACAAGGATAACCTGAAGGACCCACAGCGCGACTTCCTGCTCCTTTCCAAAGGACATGATGTACCGGCACTGTACGGTACCTTTGCTGAGCTGGGCTGGATAGAAAAGGACAGGCTGAAAAACCACCTGAAGAGCAACGACTCTATCTACTGGCACCCGAACAGGAATATCCCGGGCATAGAGTTTCACTCAGGCTCGCTGGGCCACCTGCCGGCTGTAGGCCTCGGTATAGCGATGGACAACAAGCTGAAGGGCTATAACAATAAGGTAATCGTGATCACCGGTGACGGCGAGCTGGACGAAGGCTCCGTGTGGGAGACGCTGCATGTAGCCTCTGCCTACAAGATGAACAACCTGACCATCGTAGTAGACCGCAACCACTTCCAGGCAAACGTGAAGACCGAGGACCTGATCCCACTGGAGCCGCTGGCTGATAAGTTTGAGGCTTTTGGCTGTGTAGTGAAGCGCATAGACGGGCATGACTTTGAGGCGCTGGATGAGACTTTCTCGCAGTTGCCTTTTCACGCGGAGAAGCCGTCTGTGATCATAGCAGATACGGTACGTGGCAAGGGATTGCCGAGCATAGAAGCGAGGGCGGATCGCTGGTTCTGCAACTTCAATGCCGAAGAAGTAGAAAGCCTGATGAAAGAGCTGCACGGCGAGGCAAAGACCACGCTGACATCGGAAACATTGACCGTGAGATAACAGCCACATATCACAGAGCACACAAAGAATAGAGTAAATACAAATTTGAGAACACAGAGCATTTTCTAAAAATAAAATCAGCCGTCCCGGCTGTTAAAGTCCCTCCTCCTTTGGAGAGGGATTTAGGGAGAGGTGACATGACAACATATCAGGAAGTAATCAAGCATACAGCACTCAGCGATGAGAAATACATAGTAATGACGGCGGAGAACCGCGCGGTGGTAAAAGAATTGCCACCGGTGCTGGGCAATCGCTTCATAGATACAGGTATCACGGAGCAGACGATGATAGGTATGGCTGCGGGCCTCGCACTGAGGGGCCGTACTCCTATCTGCCATGCACTGGCCCCCTTCCTAATATACCGGGCTTATGAGTTCGTGAGGACAGATGTGGGCATCGCTCACCTGCCGGTGAAACTAAGCGCCTGGATAGCGGGCTTCCTCTCAGATGGCAATGGCCCTACACATCAGGCCATAGAGGACGTAGCGCTGATGCGTACGATACCGGGTATGACGGTCTTCTGTCCGTCTGACCATACGGATATGGTGGCCATGCTGCCGGAGATATGGGCATCTCCTGATCCTGTGTACCTGCGTGTGAATGTGCGCCCGGATGTATATGGCAAGCATACGCCATTCAAGACCGGTGTAGCAGAGGTGATCAGCGAGGGTACCGATGTGACGCTCCTGACATACGGCATGCTGCTGGAGGAAACACTGAAAGCTGCCGAGATACTCAAAAACCAAGGCCTCTCTGTAGGCCTGCTCAATATGCGCAGCCTGAAACCGGTAGATGAAAAGGCGATCCTGAAAGTAGCTGCGACATCTAAACTCGTAGTGACCATCGAGGACCACTTCCTCACTGGCGGCCTCTACAGTATCGTGGCCGAGGTACTACTCAAGAACAGGACCACAGCCAATGTACTGCCGATATCACTGAATGAGAAGTGGTTCAAACCGGGCCTGCTGTCAGAGGTACTGGCCTATGAGGGCTTTACGGGCCCGCAGATAGCGGAGCGCGTGCAAAAGCATGTGGCGGCTGAGGTGGTAGGGTAATAGTTGCTTTTGGCAGACGCTGCTGTATTCATTATCTTTATACAAAAGCGACCATATGAGTCTCACAGAAATCAGAGAACAACTCCATAAGTACATAGATCAGGCAGATGACAAGAAAGTCAAAGCCATTTACACTATGGTGGCAGATGATATCCAGCATACAGATATCTGGAGCGATGAATCATTTGTTTATGAGCTCGAGAAACGTGTATCTGAGATCGATACTGGTGCTGTGAAAGGTCATACCTGGGAGGAAGTGCAGGAGATGGCTGCGATCACTCTGGAAAAGGCCAGAAACAAATAGATGTATCAGGTTATTTTCCACCCCGAGGCCAGTATTGATTTTATAGAATCTAAGGTGTGGTATGAATTGCAGCAAGAAGGTCTGGGCGAACGCTTTTCTGATGCAGTTCGTAGCACTCTTGATCTCATTCAAAATAAGCCTGAGCTCTTTCAGAAAACCAAAAATAACTTTAGAGAAGCGGTAACTCCAGTCTTTCCCTTTACAATAGTTTATCAGATCAGAAAACGTAAGAAGCTGATCATCATAGCGGCCATATATCATGGCAAGCGCAATCCCAAGCGGAAATATAGAAAATAGCTTACCTCGTCACCCCACTCCCTATCTTGCCATATTCCTTATCATATGGCTCCCAGAGTTCGAGTTTATTGCCATCCGGGTCCATGATATGTAGGAACTTGCCGTATGAGTAGGTTTCTATGGTGTCTACGACCACTACGCTATCGCGCTTGAACTCTTTGAGCAGCGCCTCCATATTGACCACACGATAGTTGATCATGAAGTCCTTTTCAGAAGGCTTAAAGTAATTGGTGGTTTCCGGGAAAGCACTCCATTGGGTGTAGCCCTTCTGGGTCGAGTCTGCTCCCTGATACCATTGGAAGACGGCGCCATAGGGGTTTGTATTCAACCCGAGGTGCTGGCGGTACCAGGCACGGGTGGCTTTGGGGCTTTTGCATTTGAAAAAGATGCCGCCTATGCCGGTCACTTTGCGCTCCGGCGCGGGAGCCTCAGCTATCCATGAGCGAACGGCAAAACCGAGGCTAAAAGAGGCAAGGACGATGAGTGTAGTGGTGGCAATTCTTTTCATACAGCAGTCTTTATCTGAGCGTTAATAAACAGAGAAGTTTTGTATTTATCTGCAAAAGCGGTTCGGAAAGGCTTTTAAGCCATTCATTGTTAATAGATTACAGTTCCCACACTTTGTCTATAAAAGCCCGTGGCAATCAGGTATATTCGCACCCGAAAAATTGTCGTTTGTTTAAAATCAACTACATAAGCTAATCACTATGGCCAATAAACCTGCCCTGAATGCCGACTATCCGGTCATCACCAAGTCGACGGAGATACTCAATAAAGCCAAGCAGATCATGCACCCAGTGAGCCAGACGCTCGCCAAGGGTCCGGGCCAGCACACGCGTGGTGTGGCACCGGTCTATCTGGATCGCGGCAAGGGCAGCCACGTATGGGATGTGGACGGCAATGAGTACATAGACTACACGATGGGCGTAGGCCCGCTGTCTCTCGGCTACTGCTATGAGGCGGTGGACAATGCCATCAAGGCGCAGCTGGAGAAGGGCATCACCTTCTCCCTGATGTCACCGCTGGAGTATGAGGCTGCCGCGCTCGTAGCGTCTGTAGTACCTAATACAGAGAGCGTGCGTATCTCCAAGACTGGCTGCGATGCGACCTCTATGGCTGTACGCCTCTCACGTGCACACACTGGCCGCAAGAAGGTGGTCTGCTGCGGCTATCATGGCTGGCATGACTGGTACATCGGTACCACGACGCGCAATGCCGGTATCCCTGAAGAAGTGCAAGCGCTCACTAAGACTTTCTCCTATAATAATATCGACTCGCTGAAGGCGGTGCTGGATAGCGATGTGGCCTGTGTGATCCTGGAGCCATACATATTTGAAGCACCTAAGGAGGGTTTTCTGGAAGAGGTAGCGAGGCTGACCAAAGAGAATGGCTCGCTGCTCGTGTTTGATGAGATGTGGAGTGGATTCCGCGTGGCACTGGGTGGTGCGCAGGAGTACTTTGGTATCAAGGCTGACCTTGCTTGCTTTAGCAAGGCAGTGGCGAATGGTATGCCGATCTCCTTCCTCACCGGTCGCAAGGATGTGATCGAGCGCGGCGAACATGATGTATTCATCTTCACCACCTTTGGCGGTGAGGCGCTGTCGCTGGCTGCTACGATCGCTACCATCAAGGAACTGAAAGAAAAGAATGTGCCTGCCTACCTCGCTAAGCAAGGTGCGAAACTCAAGGCCGGCTACAACGCACTCGTAGCAAAGTATGGCATGGAAGAGATCACCAATGCAGGTGGTTTTGACTGCCGTGGTGCGATCAACTTCCTGCCGGGTGCGGGTGATGGCCTCGTGATAAAGACGCTGATGCAGCAGGAAATGATCAAGCGCGGCATCCTCTGGGGCGGCTCGCACAATATGAGCTTTAGCCACACAGATTCTGATATCGACTACACCCTGCAGGCTTACGACGATGTGCTGCCTATCATCAAGAAAGCTGTGGCTGATGGAAATGCTAAAGACCTGCTGAAAGGTGAGGTGCTAGATGTGGTGTTCAGGAAAACGAAATATTAAAACAGACTTGAGTATTGAGATGTGAGACTTGAGACAATACACTGAGATTGTCATCGTCTCTTATCTCAAGTCTCATATCTCTTATCTATTTAAAATGGAACTCTTTAGTTTAAAAAATAAAACAGCGATTGTCACCGGCGCATGTGGCCTGATAGGCAAAGAGCACTGCCGTGCACTGGCGGAGGCTGGTGCCAATGTGGTAGTGGCTGATGTCAATCAGGATGCCTGTGATGCCTTTGCCGATCTGCTATCAGAGCATAATACCGTGGAAGCAGGTCGCGGGCCAAAAGAAAAGGTCAGCCTTGGCACACACATGGGCCTCGCGATCAATGTGACGGATAAGGCCTCTCTGGAGGCTGGCCGCGACAAGATACTGGCGCGATATGGCAGCATAGATGTACTGATCAATAATGCCGCGATCAACGATATGTTTGAAAACCCGGCGATGGCAGCTAAACAATCTATGTTTGAGAACTATCCGCTGGATATGTGGCTGAAATCGCTCGATGTGAATGTGACAGGAGTATTTCTCTGCTCACAGGTCTTCGGTACTGTGATGGCGGAGCAGGGCAAGGGCAGCATCATCAATGTGGCCTCTACCTACGGCATCGTAGGCCCCGATCAGAGCATCTATCAAAATGAAAAGGGCGAACAAACGTTTTATAAGTCGCCAGCCTATCCGGCTACAAAGGGTGCCGTGGTGAATTTCACGCGTTTCCTGGCAGCCTACTGGGGTGACAAGGGTGTGCGTGTGAATACACTCTCCCCCGGCGGTGTGGAGAATAGCCAGGACGAATTCTTTGTGCAGAACTATAGCAAGAAAACAGCGCTGAAGCGGATGGCTGTACCTACGGACTACAAGGGCGCGGTGGTATTCCTCTCCAGTGATGCGTCTGCCTATATGACCGGAGCAAACCTGATCGTAGATGGTGGGTGGACAGCGATGTAGTTTTAGACTAGAGACGTTAGACTTGAGACAATAGATAAATGCAATTTGAAGATGTGCTGATTTGAAGATTTGAAAATAAAATACGGCGCACTACTTATATAGTAAGATGAATAGCTATACACCCCTTAATGAAGCTGCCCTTCGGGCAAAAGCAGCAAAGATCAAGCTCTTGATCACGGATTGTGATGGGGTGCTGACGGATGGGGGCGTGTATGTGTCTGCCGAGGGTGAGGAGCTGAAGAAGTTTAACCTGCGCGATGGCATGGGCGTAGAGCGCCTGCGCAAGGTGTGCGGTATAGATACCGGTATCATGACAGGAGAGAACTCTCCTATCGTATCGAAGCGTGCGGAGAAGCTGCAGATCAAGCACCTCTACCTGCACATCAAGGACAAAAAAGCCTGCCTCACCGAGATACTGCTCATGCATAATCTTAAGGCTGAAGAAATAGCCTACATTGGCGACGATCTGAATGACCTGGAGGTGATCCGTATGGCCGGCCTGACCGCCAGCCCGTCGGATGGCAATAGTTTGATTAAAGAAACAGTAGATTATATTTGCGGTTTGCCCGGAGGGGCAGGCGCGTTCCGCGAGTTTGCGGAGCTCATCATAGCACTAAGAGACTAAAATACATAAATGCAGACTTACACATTAAAGAATGGTCGTGTGATCGGACAGGGACAGCCTTGTTTTATTATAGCCGAGATAGGACTCAACCATAATGGTTCACTGGATATAGCCCTCCAACTGATAGATGAAGCCGTAAAGGCCGGCTGCGACGCCGTGAAGTTTCAAAAGCGTACGCCCGAGGTATGCACGCCAAAGGATCAGTGGGATATCATGCGCGAGACCCCGTGGGGCACTATGCGCTACATAGACTACCGCTACAAAGTGGAATTTGGCAAGGACGAATACAAGACCATAGATGACTACTGCACCAAGAAGGGCATCATCTGGTTTGCATCATGCTGGGACGAGGAGTCAGTGGACTTCCTGGAGCAGTTCAAGCCTGCCCTGTACAAGGCTGCCTCTGCGGCGCTCACAGATATGCCACTGCTGCAAAAGAAAAAAGACACAGGCAAACCGCTGATCATCTCTACCGGTATGTCTACCATGGATGAGATCACTACTGCGGTAGATCACATCGGCACCGAGAACCTCCTGATAGCACACTCTACCTCATCCTACCCTGCGCCGATCTCTGAGCTAAACCTCCGCATGATCAATACACTGCAGAGCAAATACCCTGATGTGCCGATAGGCTACTCAGGCCACGAGACTGGGCTGGCTACTACGCTGGCGGCTGTAGCGATGGGTGCTACCTTTATCGAGCGCCACTTTACGCTGGACCGCGCTATGTGGGGCTCTGATCAGGCTGCCTCTGTAGAGCCGGTAGGCATGGCCAAGCTGGTAAAAGACATCCGCGACATCGAGGCCGCTATGGGCGATGGCGTGAAGAAGGTCTATGACAGCGAGCTGGGGCCTAGGGCTAAGCTGAGGAGGGTTAAGTGAGACGCTGACCACTATCATTAGCTATATCTGGCCTCAATTTTAATTTTGCGCCATTATGTTTGATACTACATTTCTTATTACTACCGGGATATTGGTTGGCTGGATCTGCATCGTGGTCACGCTGGAGCATCTGTATCCCTATACCAAAGGCGTCAAGTTCTTTCGCAAGGGTTTCTGGCTGGATATGGTGTGGTATACTTTTATCCAGAGCTACCTGCTGGGTATCCTGATCAATAGCTACATCATAGCTCCTATCAAGGTCAAGCTCAACTATCACGGATCGGAGACGCTCTCCCACTGGCCTATATGGGCGCTGGTACTGTTGTTCCTTTTTACCCACGACTTTTATATCTATTGGTTTCACCGCTTGCAGCATAATACCAAATGGCTGTGGCGCACCCATGAGGCGCACCACTCGAATAAAGAAGTAGACTGGCTGGCCGGCTCCCGCTCTCATGCACTTGAGATCATTATCAATCAGACTATCGAGTTTGCCCCGATCGTACTGCTGCTCGATGTCAAGACTGCGGCTATAATAGTGCCCATCAAAGCACTACTCGATGCTGTATGGGGCATCTGGATACATGCCAATATAGACGTACACTCAGGCAAGCTGCAGTACATCATTAATGGTCCTGAGATGCACCAGTGGCACCACTCAGATCATCAGGAGGTGTTTTATTCTAACTACTCTACCAAGTTCGCATTTTGGGATTGGATCTTTGGTACAGGCTTCCTGCCGGGCCTCAGTCCGCGACAGTACCAGGTGATGAAGCCTGAGAAGTTTGGTCTGCCGTATGATTTTCCACAGGACTACTTTATGCAGCATTGGTTTGCCTTCCATCGCTTTGATGTGAAAAAGATCGAGTCCATACCTGTGGTCAGGACTTATATTGATTGGAAAAAGCCGATCCTTCGTATATTCGTGAAGGAAGATGGCGACAGCGTGACTACGCCATCCGATCCTCAGACTACCAAATGACTACAGCCTGGCTTTTTCTTCTTCTCGCCTCCGTATTGGAGACCTGCTGGACATTCACGCTGAAGGCGCTCGATATGAAAAAAGTATTTGCTATAAGACCTGCGACGCTCTTCACTGCAGAATCAGGCATGGCGCTTTTGCCACTCATTATGTACATCGTGCTCGGCTTGAGTAATGTCCTCGCCATCACCCGCGCTATGAAAGAGATCCCTGCAGGCACTGCCTTTGCCGTGTGGATGGGTCTCGCGCTCGTGATGATCAAGGCTGTCGATGTGCTTTACTTCAAAGAAGGTGTCAGCTTTCAGCAGATCGCTTTTACGGCTTGTATATTGGTAGGTATTGTTGGGTTAAAGTATTATGATACTTCGGCTGCGTGAGCAGAATTTTCAGAATGCTTTGAATAACTCGGAATAATGCAGAGAACTTGATTCTTGGTTCTTTACTCTTGGATCTTTTATCTCGTCTCTTGTCCTCCACCTCTCGTCCTCCGTCCCTCGCCCCCTTTCTAAAACTCCACCTTATAACTCAGTACAGGTATGATACCAAGGTTTCGCTTGTAGACTATAGCGTGCGCATAGCGGTCGTAGGAGCGGTAGGCTACATTCTCGCGGTTGATCACATTCTGTATATCGAGCGAGAGCATCCAGTCATACTTCTTCTTATTGCGGCGATAGTTGGCACCAAAGTCCACGCGAAAATAATCCGGGAGCCGAATGGCGTTAGTCTGTGAGTTGTCATAGACCGTCGCGCCGGCAGCCTCTGAGGCCGCCAGGTCTATCGGTGTATCGCGTGTACCGCCGCGCCAGATGATCTTTGCATTGACACCTATACGGTTGATCTTGCGCTTGCCTACTATAAACTCCTTGCCGCCCAGCAGGTTCATCACATAGTTTGAGTTATAGATCGTATTGCGCCACACACCGTCGGTACCCTTGTACTTGCTATCAAAAAGAGAGAGCGTATAGAGGAAGTAATAGTTATGCGTAAAGTACTTCTCTACCGTGATCTCCAGCCCATAGTTGCGACCCTTGCCCGTGCTCACCAGTGGCATATTCACAAAGCCATCATTGAGATTGATCACTGAGAAGTAGCCATTGGCTCCCACACCCACCGGCACGCTGAAGAGATACTGATAATACACCTCTGCGCGCAGGCGAAAGTCCTTCGCAAAGTTCCAGTTGTACCCCAGTACAAAGTGAGCGGAGCGCGAGAAGTCCAGGTGCCTGTTTTGATTGAGGTCATAGGTAGAGCCGGCAGGGAGCAGCGACATATAGGTAGACACAGCATCCATACGGCTATGCAGGCCGATACCTGCTGTGAGGTTCATTTTCTCTGTGAGGCGGTACTCGCCGCCTACGCGAGGTTCCACATAGAACTTATTATTGATACCGCCATAGGTGAGGTGCAAGCCGCCGGATAAGAAAAGCCTGTCAGAGAACCGATGCCGCCATTGCCAGTACCCCTCCAGCAGGTACGTCAGGCCGCGGGTATCTATCTGCGTAGAGTATACACCCGTCGTGTCATTCAGCCCATCCTGATGCAGGCGGTAGTTTATGATCTGAAAAGAGACCCCGGCCATCACAGTATTGCGCGTATCTACTTTGCGGTTCAGATTAGTAGCACCGCGGATATAGACATAGCGGAAGTTGTTATTTTGAAGTGGCGCTTTGATGAGCTGATTATCTACCGTGTCTTCCCCATAGCCGTTGTCCGTGCCGCTGAGAGAGAGCACTGACTTTAGTGACGTCTTGTGATCTTTGAATAGGAAGGTATGCGTCACGCCTACCACGCCGACCTTCTGGCCCAGCTTCTCCTCCGTACGGTCACTGAGTGTGACAAACTTATTAGTATCGCTGCCCGCCGTATTGCCCAGGCTACTGATACCGCCTATACCAAAGAGTGTGAAGTTTCCGATATGCTTGGTAGGAAATGAAAAATTGAACGACAGATCCTGGTACTTAGGGACCTGATTGCCGCCTATGGGCAGCCCCATGAGAGCCAGAATATTGAGCGTAGAGTAGCGGTAGTTGATCAGATAGGAGCCTTTGTACTTCTTGCTAAAGGGCCCCTCCAGCGCGGCCTCCAGCCCCAGCACGCCCACCTGCAGGGTGTACTCCCGCTTGTCCTGGTTGCCTTTGCGGAGATTGAGGTCAAATACGCCCGAGGTCGCATTGCCATACTGCGCAGGGAAAGCCCCCGTATAGAAATCCGTATTGGCCAGCATATTGGCGCTCAGTATACTCACACCGCCCCCTGTAGAGCCCTCGCTCCCGGCAAAGTGGTTGGGATTAGGTATCTCGATGCCCTCCATACGCCATAGCAGGCCGCGGGGGGAGTTGCCCCGTATCACGATGGCATTATTGTCGTCTCCCGATGAGACCACACCCGGAAAGGTCTGAACCATGCGCGAAGGGTCATTCAGCGTACCTGCATAACGCTTCGTCTGCTCTACGGAAAAGGAGGTAGCGCTCACCGTGGCAAAGTTGTTATTAGGCCGGCTTTTGTCCTTGCCCCCATCTACCACCACCTCGGTCATGCTGTTGATCTTTTCCTGCATTTCGATGTTGAGGTAGGTTTCTTTGCCCGTACCTACAAGAATTTGACCCATGTATGCATCCTCATACCCTATATATGTCATCTTGATATTGACACGGCCTGTGGGCAGGCCCCGGATGGCAAAAAAACCTTTGTCGTCTGTGGTAGTGCCGACCACGGGAGAAACACTGACTACTGCGACATTGACACCTGTGAGCGGCTGGCGTGAATCTTTGTCAATTATTGTGCCCTTCAAAACAGACGTGTAGGTCTGACCGTATATAAGGATAGGCACAAAGATTGCTAAGATGTGCAGTAAAAGTCTTTTCATGTACAAAACTGGTCTAATTTAGCGTTTTAGTAATGCATCCACCCATAATGCAGAAGAATATATTTGTGGCCCTCATGACAACGATCATCCTGCTGCTGGCAGCAGGGTGCCACCGCTGTGACAACTGCCTGCATGGCGGTTCATGCAATGGCAACGGCGGCTGTACCTGTATAGACCCCTGGTCCGGAAAAAACTGTGATACCTCCTGCGTGCTCGGCCTGGAGGGATACAACTGTGCCACCCCATCCAAACTGAAGTTTTTTGGCGTGTGGAACTGTACCTCAAAAGATCCGCTAGGCAACTCTCAGAGCTACCAGATCACATTCTCTGATACGACCAATGCCGTGAAAATGGTCATGCAAAACTTTAACAATAAAGGCTACAAGGTGGTCTGTACGCTGACAGGCAAAGAGAAATTTGATGTGCAGGAGCAATTCTCTACCGGCGGGCTGCGGGCTACTGTGAGCGGCAATGCCATCTTGCGCGGAGGCACCCTGACGCTATACATCACTGAGGATGGCGCTACCTACTTTGGCACTGCCAAGCTGCAGTGATGCCCATCTGGCAGGTTTCCGGGATTAGTATACTTTTGCAGCCCAATGAAGCACCCCGCTCCTACAGTAATATACATAGACAATGATATCCTCATAGCTGACAAGCCGAGCGGCATCACTGTGATACCGGAGCGGTACAATACAGAAAAGCCCTCGGTACAGTCTCTATTGGAAAAGGACCATGGCAAGCTATGGGTAGTGCACCGCATAGACCGCGAGACGACAGGTCTAGTAGCATTTGCCAGAAATGAAGAAGCCCATAAAAACCTGTCAAAGCAGTTTGAAAACCGGGAGGTCCATAAGCTCTACAAGGCCATCGTATCAGGCCGCATGGAGGGCGAGGCGGGTGAGATAGACAGCCCTATAGCCGAGAAGCCTAATAAGCCTGGCACGATGATGATCCATCCCAAGGGCAAAGAAGCGTTGACACTATTTGAAGTAGAGGAGCAGTTTCGCACCTGTGCGCTGCTGAATGTGGAGATCAAGACGGGCCGCACGCACCAGATCCGCGTACATTTTGCCTCTGCCGGCCATCCGCTGCTGGTAGATAGCGTCTACGGCCAGCATGACAAGTTTCTCCTGTCATCCGTCAAAAGGAAATACAAGCAAACGGATGAGGAAGAACGCCCGGTCATCTCACGCCTCACGCTTCACGCCTCATCACTGACCATCATACATCCTATCACTGGCGATGAGATGACCTTCACCTCTCCCCTGCCACATGACCTGGAGGCACTACTAAAGCTACTCAGGAAATACGACAAATAAAAAAGCCCGGCGCAGATGCAGCCGGACTCTTTTACAGAAATCATATTCTTACTTCTTGCCGTGGCCACCACCATGACCACCACCATGATTTTCTACGTGGCCACCGCCATGATTTTCTATATGGTTCACAGGATGGTTTGCCTGGTGATTGACAGGAGTGTTAGCTATGTGATTGACCGGATGATTTGTTTCCCTGTATTGGGCATGCATCGGGTGCTCCTTTATCACATAGTACTTCTGCTCGCGGCTTTCGCGTATGAAAGGCTGGTCATGATGACCTTTATACACTATATACTTGTCATGGTATACCTGGTTTCTCAGCCATGGATTAGGGTCATTGATCACTACCTTGTAGCCGTGGTAGAGATCATATCCGGCGAATGCCGGCGGCAAACCCGGCCTCCTGACCCATGCGCCGCCTTCATTATACACAAAGACATGAGCGGGCACGTCATAGTAGGCGTCTATATCAGGCAGGTAGTAGTAGTTGACGTAGTCATAGCCTACAGGTCCCCATACAGGCTGCATACCGATATTGACGGATACAGAAACCTGTGCTGTGGCCTGATGACCGGCCAATATGCTCACCAGGAGCAGGGAGAGGAATGTTAGCTTTTTCATATTGCTGTCGTTTTGTTTGACAGCAGGTATATTTCCAACAGCGTGCCAATGTTAAAATGCCATTATAGTTCCTTAACAGGAGTGACGGTGGGGCGATTATTTCCGACGGTAAATGATAGAAGTAATAAAACCGCGCCAGAAAGAATGCTGCTCCACCACTTGATACTCCGTGCTAAAAAGTGGTGCAACAGCCGGCATACTTTGAGTTTCTACACCGGATACGATGCGGAAGAATAGATACATAGTGCGTAGCAAGAGCCTTTGCCACCATGTGCTCTCATTATCTATATGATAATCGGTATAAAGCCATATACCATCTGGTTTCAGCAGTGAAGACAGCTTGTGAAAGTTTGCCTCAGCTTGCGGCTGTGTGAAATTATCAAACAAGAATGGCGTGATGATCACATCAAACTGTAGTGTCGTATCATACTCCTCTATAGACCGATGAATGAAGCCAACTACGTGGACAGCATAGTCCCGCTTTTTTGCCATCTCTATCATACGGGCAGAGGACTCGACGTAGTGTATGCCGAGGCCTCTGATATGTAGTGCACCCAGATGCTCCAGTATCTCTCCTGTACCGCCGCCTACTATGAGGATACGGCTGCCTATCTTTACAGCCGGCAGCAATGCCTCCTGGGCCCGCATCAGTGTACGGCCGAAAACGATCCGGCTGAGCGGATCATAGATACGTGCTATGAGGTCATAGTCAGTGGCCATGGACTAGTGCACAAAGTGCATGGCAAAGATACCGCAAAGCGCCTTGACTAGTACGATACCATCTATGACGATGAGGTAATAAAGAATATTGCGCTCGCGGTGCATAGACCAGGACACTAGCAGGAGTAGTATGAATGGGATCGCATTGATAGATATAGCTATCCAGCCAAAGTGCCTGTAGGTGGTCATGCCCAGCATAGCCAGCATACCGATCACCGAGAGCGGTATCAAGATAAAAGTAACCGTCCGGTGTATGCCAAATGTCACAGCAAACGTCTGTAGCTGCTTATTGGAGTCGTCTTCATAATCCTTCATGTCAAACATGATCGCATTGACAGTGCAGAACATCCAGTTTTTGACAAACAGCGCCATGACTATCACAGGGTTTACGTTAGCAGCGTTGCCCTCTATATGCAGGGCTATGATAGGCAGTAGGCTCACAAAGCTGCCCCATACGAAACCTATAACAAAAGCTTTGAGCCAACCCGTATTGCGCAGGTTGATGCGGATAAGGGACTTGGGCAGCAGGCCATAGTACAGCACAGACGCCAGTGCGATCACCCCGAGTATGACCCAATACACAGCGGGCAGGTGAAAGATGTTTTGCCAATACTCTGCCAGCAGCACGACGGCGCTGACTACGCATATCAGAAGCAGGAGAGGCTGCGTGATGCGCGTAAGCGCTGTATGGCTCTTGTACCACTCGGAGCGCAGGTTAGACGGGCTATCAGAATGTAGTATGCCAGTATACGCGTACGTATAGTACATAACCGGTGCGCAAAAAATGAGCAGGTAGTACAGGGCTGAATTGTATGGTAGGCGTAGCTGTGCAGATAGCTCTATAGATAGCGCCACGGCCAGCAGCCCTACGAAGTAGTTGCCAAAGAAGATGAGCTCTACCACCCTGCGCAGCATACAGTGAAAATAGCCAATAAAGCCTTTGCCTGTGCGCCTTTGATTTTTCTTATACATTTACCGCTACAACTATCAGATATGAAACAACTTTTGCCCTTTGCACTCGGCGCAGCTATACTGCTCGGTGCCTGCCAGAATAAACCGAAAGAGACTACCACTGCCGGCGGCGACGCAGACAAGGCATTTTCTGAGTGGAAAGACAATGCTTTTATGGACTCACTCTGGGCTGCCAATCCGGTATGGGCATCTGCTCAGGGCTATCACAAGTACGATGCAGTACTCTCCATACCCGATGCCATGGGCCGCAAAAAAGCGCTCGCATTTGCCGACTGGACAGAGAGCAAACTGAAATCATACGACTATGATCAGCTATCTGATGTCAATAAGACGGATTATAAGCTGCTATCAAACCTTGTAGCCTCGTCGCGCTTTTATGAAAATGAATTCAAAGAATACGAGTGGAATCCGGCATCCTATAATGTAGGTGACGCGATAGACTATGTGATCAATAACAATCCCGCCCCACTGGATGAGAAGCTGAAAAATATCTCGTCCCGCCTGGCACAGGTACCAGCCTACTACACAGCAGCAAAAGAGAATATAAGCAAGCCAACACAGGAACATACGAAGCTGGCCATCATGCAGAGTGAGGGGCTGTTGTATTTCTTTACTGATGTATTGCCTGACTCCTTGAAGGCCTCCCACCTGAGTGATGCGGATAAGGCTTCCTTTCAGAAAAACGCCGAAGAGGCTAAGAAGGCAATCACAGCCTATGCTACATGGCTGAAGACAGAGCAGAAAGGTTTCACCACAGACAATACACGATCCTTTGCTATAGGCAAAGAACTTTATGGAAAGAAATTCAACTACGATATCCAATGTGGTATCTCTGCTGACCAGATGTACCAGAAAGCGCTGGACAGGAAGGCCGTACTGCATAGCGATATGTATGCGCTCACCACGCAGCTCTGGCCGAAGTACCTGAAGGATAAACCGATGCCAAAGGATACGCTCGTAGCCATCCGCGCGATGATAGACAAACTCTCAGAGAAGCACTGCAAGCGCGATAGCTTCATGGCTACTATAGAGCATCAGATGCCGGAGTTGGTGGCATTTATCAATGAGAAGAAACTGATCACGCTCGATCCTACCAAGCCGCTCAAGGTGCGCAAGACGCCGGAGTACATGGCGGGTGTAGCGGGTGCCTCTATCAACAGCCCCGGCCCGTATGACAAGGATGGCAACACCTACTACAATGTGACGCCACTTACCAACTATACACCCGAGAAAGCAGAAAGCTACCTCCGCGAATACAACGACTATGTGCTGCAGATACTCAATATCCACGAGGCGATCCCCGGTCACTACGTGCAGCTCATCTACTCTAATCGCAACCCGAGTATGATCAAGACCATCTTTGGCAACGGTGCCATGATAGAGGGCTGGGCTTGCTACGTAGAGCGCATGATGATCGAGGCAGGCTACCATCAGTCACCGGAGATGCAGCTATTCTATGACAAGTGGAACCTGCGCGAGGTCTGCAATTTCCTCCTGGACTATAATATCCAGGCCAATGGCTGGAATAAAGAACAGGTCATGGACCTGCTGGTCAAAGAGGGCTTCCAGCAATCAGCAGAGGCGGAGGAGAAATACAAGCGCGCTACACTGTCGCAGGTACAGCTCGCCAGCTACTTCTCGGGCCAGACAGAGATATTTGAGCTGCGCGATGAGATGAAGAAAAAGCTAGGCGATAAGTTTGACCTGAAGGCTTTCCACGAGCAGTTTCTCAGCTATGGCTCTGCTCCGGTCAAGGAGATCAGG
Source organism: uncultured Chitinophagaceae bacterium (assembly GCA_964537475.1). Classification (GTDB taxonomy): domain Bacteria; phylum Bacteroidota; class Bacteroidia; order Chitinophagales; family LD1; genus UBA1941. The sequence goes on from CAZIBY010000012.1 coordinate 32,487, forward strand.
ACGCTGATAGTGAAATAACAGCCCCTCCAACCTCCCCATAGGGGAGGCTTAAAAATCATCTAACAAATTGTATTTGTACTAGCCCTCCCCTTGGGGGAGGGTTGGGTGGGGCTTGATTTCTCCCTATCTTGCAGCGATGACCAGCAGGGTACTTTTACTGACACCTCCCTTCACACAGCTCAATACGCCGTACCCGGCTACGAGCTATCTGAAGGGCTTCCTGAATACGCCCGGCATACAGTCACATCAGGCCGATCTGGGCATAGAGGTGATACTGAAGTTATTCTCACGCCCGGGTCTGACGGAGATGTTCGCGCGCCTGGAGCAGCTAGACATCACGCTTGATGCAAACTGCTACCGTATCTACAATCTCCGCCACGAGTACCTGCGTACCATAGATCCCGTCATCCGCTTCCTGCAAAATAAAAACCCGACACTCGCCCACTCTATCTGCGACCGTACCTTTCTGCCCGAGGCGGGCCGATTCCGCGAGCTGGAGAATCTGGAGTGGGCTTTTGGCACGATGGGAATACAAGATAAAGCACGGCACCTTGCCACACTCTATCTCGAAGACCTCGGCGACCTGATCCGCGAGACCATAGACCCGCACTTTGGCTTTAGCCGCTACGCGGAAAGATTAGGCAGGACAGCTACACACTTTGCTCCGCTGGAGGCTGAGCTACATGCGCCATCTACGATCATCTCCGATTTCCTCTGCGATCTTTTGGAAAAGAAAATACAGCAGTGGCAGCCCACAGTCATTTGCCTGTCCGTACCCTTTCCCGGCAATCTCTTTAGCGCATTGAAATGCGGACAGTATATCAAGGCACATCACTCCCATATCAAAGTAGTATTGGGCGGCGGTTATGCCAATACCGAATTGCGGAGCTTGCGTGAGCCGCGTTTGTTTGACTACATGGATTACGTCTGCCTCGATGATGGCGAAGCATCGCTGCTCTATCTGCTGGAGTACATAGAGGGCAAACGTAGCGCAGACCAGCTCAAAAGGGTTTTTCTGCGCGGCAGTGCAGGAGAAGTGGTCTATAGCAACGGGGCAAGTGAGACCGATATAGCATTCAAAGATACCGGTACGCCCGACTATAGTGACCTGCCGCTGGATGACTACCTCTCTGTGATAGAAGTGGCCAACCCCATGCATCGCCTTTGGAGTGATGGCCGGTGGAATAAACTGACGCTCGCCCATGGCTGCTATTGGGGCAAATGCACTTTTTGCGATATATCGCTGGACTATATCCATAAATACGAGCCACTCTCTGCCGCACTGATCTGCGACCGTATAGAGGCCGTGATAGCCCAGACGGGCAATAATGGTTTCCACTTTGTAGATGAGGCGGCTCCGCCCAATCTGCTGCGTGAGGTAGCGCTGGAGATCATCCGCCGCAGTATCGTCATCTCCTGGTGGACCAATATCCGTTTTGAAAAACTCTTCACCCCTGACCTCTCGCGCTTGCTGAAGGCTAGCGGCTGCATAGCAGTAGCGGGAGGGCTGGAGGTAGCCTCTGACCGCTTGCTGGAGCGCATGAAAAAAGGCGTGACCGTGGCACAAGTAGCACAAGTGGCAGATGGCTTTACCCGTGCCGGTATCATGGTGCATGCCTACCTTATGTACGGCTTCCCTACACAGACAGACCAGGAGACCATAGATTCCCTGGAGCGCGTGCGCCAGCTGTTTGAGTCAGGAGTATTGCAGTCAGGCTTCTGGCATCGCTTTGCTATGACGGCACATAGTCCTGTGGGCCTAGCTCCTGCTACGTTTGAGGTAGAGCGCATCGGTCCTGACTTTGGCGGCTTTGCAGATAATGATCTCTACCACGATGATCCCGAGGGTGCGGACCACGATCAGTATAGTGAGGGCCTGCGCCGCTCGCTATTCAACTATATGCATGGCGTCGGCCTCGAGATGCCGCTGCAGGATTGGTTTGACCACGAAGTGCCGGATACTACAGTCCCATCCGACTTTGTAGAAAATGCCCTGCACGAGGGTCTCCCCACTCCTATCAAGCGCACTACTGTAGCCGTCTGGCTGGGCCAGATCCCGGAGCTCACACCATTTGAAGCGAAACAGGGCAATAAGAAAGTAGCCATGGCGGAGCTTGAGTTTTGCGACAAGAAGAAAGACTGGCAGCTACAGACCACTGCAGAGACCGGTGAGTGGCTCATGAAGACCCTCCCCCGTCTGATCATTCAGACAGGCCGGTCATCTATGGGCTACAAGGAGCTCAGCGCCAACTACGAAGCCTACACAGGAAAGAAATTTGATGAGCTCATTATGAGTCGCGAGTGGTATGAGTTAAGAGAAAATGGTTTGCTAATATTGTAGCACAGACATGGATAAACACATCTCAAAAGACCCGCTGCACGGCAAGACCCTCGAAGCCATCCTCATTTACCTGGAGCAGGCATATGGCTGGGATGAGCTGGGCCGCGTAATCCGCATCAACTGCTTCACGAACAATCCAACTATCAAGTCAAGTCTGAAGTTTCTGCGAAAAAATGAGTGGGCACGCAAGAAGGTAGAGGAGCTATATGTATGGAGTGTGACGGAGGATCTACCTAAGTAAATCGAGCAAAGTCTCTCGTCTCAAGTCTCACATCTGAAGTCTGTTCTTCACTCTCTGATCTCAAAAGAATCATAACCGACTATCACCCCGCCTGTGATAGACACCTTCTCTACCACAGCCGTATCCGGACCGTGATGGCAATAGTCTACCAGCTTGAAGACCATTTCTTCGGGGCCCTCGGCTTCCAGTGATACTGAGCCATTGTGCTCATTGCGCACCCAGCCATATACACCCAGCACATCTGCTACCTTCTTCACATTGGCGCGGAAGAAAACACCTTGTACTTTGCCTGATACTGTGACTCTTAGATTCGTGATACCGGTAGACATATTTTTACTTCTGTTTGCGTAGCAATAATAACGTAATTTTATCTCAGCTGCGATGCCGACAGCACACACTTATCACACATTAGTATCCAGACCACCACGTATATATGGAATATAGAAGATTAGGACGCACAGGATTACAGGTCAGCGCGCTGTCGCTGGGCTCATGGGTCACATTTGGCAGCCAGATAGGTGATGATATCTCTGAGGAGCTGATGGTCAAAGCCTACGAGGCCGGGATCAATTTCTTTGACAATGCGGAGACCTACGCCAGTGGCAAGTCTGAGACTGTAATGGGCAATATCCTGAAAAAACAAAACTGGGACCGCAGCACCTACCTCGTATCGAGCAAGGTCTACTGGGGCGGACAGCTACCTAATCAAAAAGGCCTCATGCGCAAACATGTGGTAGAGGCCTGCCATGCAGCACTGCGCCGCCTGCAGGTGGAGTACCTGGATCTCTTCTACTGCCACAGGCCCGATATACATACACCTATAGAGGAGACCGTACGCACTATGCATACGCTGATACAGCAGGGCAAGGTACTCTACTGGGGCACCTCAGAGTGGACCGCGCAGCAGATCACAGAGGCACACTACTGGGCAGAGCGCTATGGCCTGATAGGCCCCGTGGTAGAGCAGCCCCAGTACAATATGCTGGAGCGCACTAAAGTGGAGCTGGACTACCTGCCGGTATACAAGACTTTTGGCCTCGGTACTACCATCTGGTCTCCACTCGCATCAGGCCTGCTCACCGGCAAATACCTCAATGGCATACCTGCAGACTCGCGCCTTGCGCAGAGCAATATGAGCTGGCTCAAGGACCGCACACTGTCTGATACTGCGAGGCTCGAAAAGATAAAACAACTGGACGCGCTGGCCAAAGAACTTGGCGTATCACTGACGCACCTCTCACTGTGCTGGTGCCTGCGCAATCCGAATGTATCATCCGTGATACTCGGCGCCTCTAAAGTCTCTCAACTGGAGGACAATCTCCGCTGCTATGATGCTATGCCCAAGGTGACAGATGAGGTCATGACGCGGATAGACACTATCCTCGGCAATAAGCCTGCACAGATAGACTATTAAGAGCGGCTTCCTACCTGTTCCAAAAAAATTTTCTCTGCTTTATGGATTTGCGTGGAGTGCTACATCTATAGTCTGTACTGCGTGATGAGGGTGCACATCATCACAATTTTGTCATCATAATCTTACTGTAATATGACCTGCAAAATGCAGTGGCAGGCTATGCCATGGCGTAGCTTTGTATTGCCTCTTATTTCGTCATCCTTTAAAACTTCAGTCATGAAAAGATCAATACCCACACTGATGCCGGCAGCGCTGCTATCGCTGCTGATGATACTATCTATAGCTACGAAAGCATTCACTCTCGCCACAGGCTCTATTCACGGCCAGGTGCAGGATGAAAAAGGCGAAGGTCTCATAGGTGCCACCGTGCAGATAGTAGACGCCAACGGCAAAAGCACTGGCCAGGGCGGAGCCGCTGATATAGATGGCAACTATGAGATCTCCGCACTGATGCCGGGTGTCTACAATATCAAGTGCGCTTTTATCGGATATGAGACCCAACTGATCAAGGGTGTAGTCGTCTCGGCGGATAAGCCCACGATACTTAACTTTCAAATGAAGGCCCGGCCCAATAATGCTACAACTGAGGACGTGGTTATCGTCACAAAAAAATACTGCAAGCCTTTGATAGATAAAGCCGATTGCAAAATAGAATCGCGCACCTCATCCAGAAAGGTCAGAAATTCCGGTGGCCTTAACGTGGCTAATATAGCCTCTCAATCCGTGGGTGTAAACCAAACAGATGCCGGCAGCGGTACCATCACAGTCAATGGCAGTCGTCCCGAAGAAGTACAATATATCGTTAACGGCCATCGTGTGATGGGCACTGTGGCAACACCAGCCTCCGCACCTCCTGCTGGCTTTGTGCGAAATGAAGCGCTTGCCCTCGCGAAATATGATATGGCAAAGGTCCCGGATATGGAGAGCACACCAGACATAGAGATCAAACCTGACTCCCAAAAGGATCCTGAGACTGATGAAAGCTATAAGGAGATCACGGACAATCAATTTCTGAGTACCCGCGCCGCAGCACTGTCTACCTTCTCTATAGACGTAGATGTAGCATCATACGGTATCACACGCCGCAAAATATCTGAAGGCATACTACCTCCGAAGGATGCCGTACGCATAGAGGAGCTGGTAAATTACTTTCCATATCAATACGCAGATCCTACTGATAGCAGGCCGTTTGCAGTGCATACTGAGCTGGCTGACTGCCCATGGGACGCTACGCACCGCCTGCTGCGCATAGGTATACAGGGCCGGCATATCAGTGATGACCGGATCCCTGCGGCAAATCTGGTATTCCTCGTAGACGTATCAGGCTCTATGTGGTCTGAGGACAAGCTCCCGCTGGTGCAGAAGGCACTGGGTATGCTGGTAGATAAAATGCGCCCTGAGGACCGCATCGCACTGGTGGTATATGCCGGCAATGCTGGCCTGGTACTACCGTCTACATCAGGTGCAGAAAAACAGACGATCAAAAATGCCATTAATAGCCTGCAGGCGGGAGGCTCTACTGCGGGTGGTGCTGGTATAGAGCTGGCATACAAAGTGGCGAAGGACAACTTCATCAAAGATGGGAATAACCGCGTGCTGCTCTGTACTGATGGCGACTTCAATGTCGGCATCAACGGCGAAGGCCCACTCACCTCTTTCATAGAGGAAAAGCGCAAGACCGGTGTCTCTCTGTCCGTGCTCGGCTTTGGTATGGGCAACTATAAAGACCGCGAGATGGAGGCCCTGGCAGACAAAGGCAATGGCAACTATGCCTACATAGACAATGAGAAAGAAGCACAGAAGAATCTGGTGACACAATTCAGCGGCACGCTGAATACGATAGCCAAGGATGTGAAGATACAGGCGGTGTTCAACCCCGGCACTGTGCGTACCTACAGGCTGATAGGCTATGAAAACAGGAAGCTGAACAATCAGGATTTCAGCAATGATAAAATAGATGCAGGTGAGATAGGAGCAGGCACTGCTGTGACCGCGCTGTATGAGGTCGTTTTGGCGCAGGAGGCCGCAGAGGCTGCAGTACCGCTGGAGGATAGTGGCACCGATGCCCGAGTGTCTCTGAGTGCCTCCGACCTGATGGCACTCCGCATCCGCTACAAAGCCCCCAGTGGAGACAAAAGCCAACTGATAGAGGAGCATGTATCTACTACTGCTGCTGCCCTGGGCAGTACGTCAGATGACTTCCGCTTTGCGGCGGCAGTAGCGTCTTTTGGCATGGAGCTGCGCCAGTCGCCATACAGAGGTGACTTCACCTTTGAGAAGACTAAGGCACTAGCGAAAGGAGCCTTAGGCAATGATAAAGAAAACTACAGGCATGATTTCATCACCATGGTGGACCAGGCCCACAGCATCGCATCGAAAACGGCATACAAGTAGAGTGGAGTAAACGTGTGTAGAGAGGCCCCGGAGATCACATCAAAGGGGCTTTGTCATTTCCGTGGTGGATATTCATACTTAGGCTGCCAGCCATTGACGCGCTTTGGCAGCAGGTCAAAAAAGTGCCAGATACTGGCGTAGGTATCGCCGGGGCCGAAGAAATCATAGGAAGCGCGATAGATCTGCCCATCCTTTCGGAATAAGGCTGAGACACCCGGGTAGTAGCCCTCCTTCTCTTTGTAGAATCCCATATCAGCTATGAAGCTCGTGCCCGCCGCAGACAGCATGTCAAAATTCCAGCTCCTGCTGTCAGCAAACTCCTTCTGCACGGCAGGCTCGTCAGGAGAGATGAGTACAAAAGGTACACGGTCTGACATCGCTCTGGTAAATCCGGTGAGACCATCTGCCCAGAGCGTACAATACTTGCAGGCCTTGCCCATATTATGTATGACGAGCAGCTCATCGCGATCATCAAAAAGGTCTGACAGTTTTACCGCTCTCCCTTCTCTATCATGCAGCGTGTAGTCTGCTACAGGCTCAGGTGCTGCCTGTGCGCGGAGCGCAAGTATCTCTTTGCGTTTTTTGGCTATATCGCTTTGCAGCGATTCTATTTGCGCATAGATTTGTTCATTCATGGCATTACCTTTGTAATATACAGTCCAAGTTACACGTTTATCTTAATATACTTCATCAGGATGAAAAGACTACTGATCCTTTTGGCCACAGTGTATGCTGTGACCGGCTATGCGCAGAGCCCGGACAAATACCTGGCAGAGATACGCAAGTACAACGAGGCTTCTGTTTTTGAAGACGAGCGCTACAAGGATATGACCTGGGAGAAGTTTTATCATCTGGATGAAGCCAATGACCTGGTAGATCCCAATAACTATGACTTTGACCTGATGAATGCCGCAGTACTTTTTGCTGTAAACAAATACCGCGACTCGCGTGGTATCAAGCCGCTCAAATTTGAACCCCGGCTCCGCGATGCCGCCAGCATCCACTCCTACCAGATGGTCAAAAGGAATTTCTTTGATCACGTGAACAGGTACGACAAGGCAATCGCCATGCCTAATAACCGCACAGAGATGTGCAAATATGTAGGCGAGCGCATAGCAGAAAACCTGGCCCGCAGTTTTGTGGACGTAGAGAAACCTATGACCTACACTCAGATAGCAGATATGATAGTAAAGGAACTCAGCACCTCATACGACCACAATAAGCACATGCTGGATCCCACACTGGACAAGATAGGATGCGCAGTTATTTTTGAAGACCGGCCGGTAGAGGGATATTACTACATGCGTACTACGCAGGATTTTGGCCGTGACTGGCGCTGATAGAGGTGAGCGGTTCTCATATTTTCTTACTTTAGCTGATCAAATCAACCGTACGTGAAGTTTACGCTGCTTTCTTTATTCGCCCTGATGTCTTTGATCTGTCCCGCTCAGATGGGCAGCAATCTGCTCCATCAAAAGACATCAAGGGAGATGAATACTGCTCCCTATAGAGAAGATAAGCCTAAGGCCTCTCCGGCTGCCTTGTCCAAAGCACCCGGTATCGGTGGTGACTCCTCACTCACGACTGCAGGCAGTGGCGCGACAGCAGGCTACACAGCGCATCCTGACAGTACTATCCGTATAGCATTGCTGCTGCCCTTTGATGCTGAGGTAGCATCTGCCAAGATATACGGCTATCTCAATGACAAGGAGCTGAGTAAAGGCGATGTCTATAAGCTGCGCGACAATGTGCGTGAGGCGCTGGACTTCTACCAGGGGCTGCAGTACGCTGCTGCACACACGCAGTCACCACAGAAAATACAATTTTACACCTATGATACTCAAAATAGCGACTCTGTAGTAGGCGAGCTGCTGAAACTGGATGAACTGAGATCCTGCCAGATAGTGATAGGACCGACCAATGCCTCAGAGGCCAAGATAGTGGCCTCCTGGTGCAAGGATAACCACATCATAAATCTGCAACCATTCACGCCGTCCAAATCTATCGCTACAGACAATGCCTATCTGGTGCGGCTCATGCCTACCATAGATGCTCACCTGCAGAAAGAGTATGAAATGGTCATTGACAGCTTCTCTGACCGGAATATCGTGATCTATACCGCCGGCAAGGAGCACGACCTCTCTGCTGCCCGCCAGCTCGATACCCTCTTCCGCCAGTACAACAGGCTGAACAATGGCCGCCTGAAGTATCACCTCTACAACACGGGCGATACCAGCAGGGCCGCCGCCAAAAAAACACTGGCCAGCTACCTGAGCACCAGTGAAGATAATGTACTGCTGATCACCTGCTACGAGGAGGCCCTGGTCAACTCTGTGCTGCGCACGATCAAAGAAAACACAGCGGTCTTTGGTATGCCTACCTGGATGGATGGAGATCAGCTGCGCCCGGAGTACCTCAATAAGGCGCAACCTTATATCACAGACAATTTTCATGCAGATACGACCTCTGCAGCAGGTACTGACTTTATAGCAGCCTACAGGTCAGAGTATGACCACCGTCCTACCCGCTATAGCTATCTGGGCTATGATGCTATGAATTACCTGTTATACATAGTAGACCGGTATGGCCTCTCTGTGCGTGACGGTTTCACCAGAGAGTCATATGACGGGCTGGGCTATAGCTTTCACATATTCCCGCTGATACGTACGCAGCATATGGGCACTGAGATGGTCACGAGCTACTATGCCAATACGGCCATGCACCTGTACCAGATACGTGACTATCACGTCTGGTTTGTGAAATAAATGATCAATGGCTGGCCTGCAGTTTCGCCACCAGCTCTGCTGACACCTCATCGGAATAAGGTCCGTAGGCATTGACCAGTATGCCCCTGATCTCGCGCGCAGGAGAGGACACCGCATATACTATCATTTCATCTCCCGGATCAGTCTCACCTTCAAATCTGTAAGTCTCATCTATCTGAAATTCGTCGGGTCTCAGATGCAGGTCCTGATCAGCACAGGAGATGTACTCACGGCGCAGGTTAAAGTTCAGTTGGTAGCCCCTTTTGCTGAGGTCGGCTACTGCCTCGGTCACGGTCTGGTAGTAGTGCATGATGTGCTATTTAGGCCTAAAATTATGACAAAAGGTACACCAGTTTCCAATATCTACAACAAACCGGGTGAAACCGACAATTAATACGGTCAGATTTGTAAAAATAGTGTCATCTTTTTTGAGGCTGGCTGCGGTTTTTTTAGTTAATTTGTACCTTCGTTATTGAAAAAACAAACATTAAGCAATGAAAAGAACACTTTTACTCTTAGGAGCATTTCTACTTTCTATGAATGTAGTTTTCTCCCAGGCAGCATTCTGGTCTGAAGACTTCTCTTCGGGCATTCCTGCCGGATGGACGAACGCCGGAACAGGCGGAAACGGTAACTTTACCAACGTATGGCGTGCGGTAAACAGGGCCGGCGGCGGTATCAGCCGTGGCGACGTGCTGACCTCACCTAGCGGCGCTCCATTCGTGATCTTTGACTCCGACTCTCTGGACAATGGAGGCAACTCTAATAATATCGGTTCAGGTCCTATGACCGGTCCTCAGACCGCATGGCTCACTACGAGCACCATCAGCTGTACCGGCCACCCTCGCGTACTCCTGCAGTTTTATGAGCACCTGTACAGCTACTTCAGCACTACACGCGTAGTGGTGAGCAATGGCTCTACTACAGATACTATAGAGGTAAACCCTGACTATAGCTTCACATTTGCGGAGACTGCAGATCCTACTTTCAAGCAGTATGATATCTCTGACATAGCTGGCAACCAGGCTAACGTGACTATCACCTTCCTGTGGGAAGATGGCCTGTACTACTACTGGATGCTCGATGACATCGCGCTCATAGACGCTCCAGCCAATGACCTCAAGGTAAGCCGCGCAGGTAGCTTTGACTACTACAGCTATCCATGGAACCAGCTTGACTCTATCTTCTGGTATTCCCGTACTACCAACCTGGGCACTGCAAACCAAACTAATACCAGGGCGGTGATCGACGTACGCAAATCAGGCAACCCTACTGTCCTTTTCACAGATACATCTGCTATGGGTGTCACTCTCGCTCCGGGCATAGACTCTGCACTGGTAGGCGTGACTACATGGGCTCCTCATATCGGCCCTACAGGTACCAGCGGTACTTTCCCTACGACCACATACACCTCTATCGTGAGGGTATTCTCTGATTCAGTAGATGCCCTGCCATTTGACAATGGAGATACTTCATCATTCCAGGTGAGTGACTCGGTCTATGCTATAGACAATGGCGTATATGGTGGCTCTTTCCCTATCTACGACCAGGGTACTTCCTATGAGTGGGCCAACGTATTTGAGGTAAAAACACAGGATACAGTGACCAGCCTTACAGCTTCGTTTGACCCAGTATTCTCTAGCTTCACAGCCAGCGCAGGCCCGGTAGTACAGGGCAAGATCTACTCTCTGGATCCGACGTCTTTTGCGGCTACTCAGGTGATCGCTACAGAATCTAAGATGCTGAAGAGCACCAACTTTGCACAGTTTGGTCTCAAGCCGGTAGTATTCAAGGTGGATATCACTACAGGCAATCCTGTACTGGCTCCCGGTATATATGCTATCACCATGGTCTCTACCTCGGCTGACTCAGCTATCTACCTCAGCAATGCATTCAAGAAGGTATATGGCAGCCTGTCCGGCGAGTTTGTAAACGGACAGCCTAGCGCATTCTACTCTAACACTCAGTTTGTACTCCGTATGAACTTCGGTCACAACCTGAACACACTGTATTGCAACTGGACACGCAACCCTGCTACTACTCCGGTTTACACTCAGCATGCGGTGACTTTCACCGGTACTTCGAACGGTGGCCCGAATGCTACTTATGACTGGACCCTCACTGGCAGCGTATCTTCCGGCAGCGGTATCTATCAGACATACAATACCCGTATCTTCAAGGATACTTTCTTCGTAGCTGATGACTCCCTGCAGGTATGCCTCACCGTGACTGACGGTGGCAGCACTGCTACTTCATGCAAGTATGTACGTATCAAAGACAACGTAGGTGTAAACGATATCCAGGCTATAGCTGACTTCAACATGGTACCAAACCCTACTACAGGCGCTGTGACCATCACTGCTGATGGTATCAGCGGCGCTACTACTATCACCCTGACTAACCTCCTGGGCGAAGAAGTAAAACGCTACAATGAAACAGCTAACGGCGCATTCTCAAAGGCTTACAACCTGTCTGACCTCTCATCCGGTGTATACATCGTGAAGATCCAGAACGGTAGCAACAGCACTACTAAGAGACTGTCTCTGAGCAAGTAATCTGAAAAGAGATAATATTTCCGGCAAAGCCTCCCAGATGGGAGGCTTTGTTGTTTTATACCTAGGCTGGCACCTACCCCGGACTTAGGTGCTTTTCCACCCATTATCCACAGACAACAAACAAAATCCGGGTTTACAAGTGGAGAAGAAGGAAAAGCCTTTGCCCTGCATGGGTTATATTTGTAAGAACTATGAGTATTCAGCTGACTTATTATGGCCATTCGTGTTTTAGCATGAATATCAGTGGCAAGGTGCTTCTTTTTGACCCCTTCATCACGGGCAATGAGCTGGCCGGTCACATAGATATCCACAGCATCAGGGCCGACTATATCCTCATCTCCCACGGGCATAGCGACCACACCGGAGATGCAGTGACCATAGCCAAAAACACTGGAGCCAAGATCATCTCCAGCTATGAGATAGTGACTTGGTTTGCAAAACAAGGCCTGACCAATGGGCACCCAATGAATACCGGCGGGCGGTTCGCCTTTGATTTTGGCGCTGTGAAGTGTGTGAACGCTGTACACTCCAGTCAGCTGCCTGACGGTAGCTATGGCGCCAACCCAATGGGCTTTGTGATAGAATATGCCGGCGGAGCCGTCTATTACTCAGGCGATACGGCCCTGACCATGGATATGAAGCTCATACCCATGATGTGCCCGCAGCTCACGCTGGCTGTGCTACCTATCGGGGACAATTTCACCATGGGTGTGGCCGATGCGGTGCTGGCCAGTGATTTTGTAGACTGCTATAATGTACTAGGAGTACATTATGATACGTTTGGATGGATAAAGATGGATCACGACAAGGCAAAGCAGGCATTCTCAGACAAGGGAAAGACCCTGCACCTCATGACCATCGGAGAAACACGTGAATTTTAAGTAAAGGAGTAGATATGGATAATACAAAAAAGCCACGCCTGCAGAAGGTGATCACCCTGGCCAACCAGAAAGGCGGGGTAGGCAAAACCACGAGCGCTATCAATATATCCGCCTGCCTGGCAGTGCTGGAGTACAAGGTGCTGCTCATAGACGCCGACCCTCAGGCCAATGCGACCTCCGGGGTAGGATTTGACCCGAGAGCTATCAAGACCAGCCTCTACGAGTGCCTGGTCAATGAGATAAAGCCACAGGATATCATACTGGAGACCGAGACGCCAAATCTCTATCTCCTCCCCTCTCACCTCGACCTGGTAGGTGCAGAGATAGAGCTGATCAACCAGCCTAACCGTGAGAAGATATTCAAGCAGATGCTGGAGGATGTCAAAAAGGAATATGATTTTATCATCATAGACTGCTCTCCGTCTCTGGGCCTCATCACGGTCAATGCACTGACGGCCTCAGACTCTGTGATCATACCTGTGCAGTGTGAGTACTTTGCACTGGAGGGCCTGGGCAAGCTCCTCAATACGATCAAGATCGTACAGACCCGCCTCAATCCTGAGCTGGAGATAGAGGGCATCCTGCTCACCATGTATGATCCGCGCCTGCGCCTGAGCAATCAGGTAGTGGATGAGATCAAGAAGCACTTTGAGAATATCGTGTATGATACCATCATACACCGCAATACACGCCTGGGCGAGGCTCCCAGCTTTGGCAAGCCGGCCATCATGTATGATGCAGAAAGCAAAGGCTCTGTAAACTACATGAACCTCGTGCGTGAAATTTTGCAAAGAAACAATGCCACCAATATACCTGACGAACAGAAAGAGCTAAATTTGATAGATAATGATTGATAAGAAGAAGGGAGGACTGGGCCGCGGCCTCGGCGCGCTGCTCACTGACGATAAAGCCTCTGCCACCAAACATGCAGAAGTAGGTACCACCTCTATAGCCAATCAGGCCGGGGTGGTGATATATATACCACTGGCCCAGATCGAGGTCAATCCTTTCCAACCGCGCTCTACGTTTGATACGGAGAGCCTCGAGGAGCTGGCAGACTCTATCCGCATACACGGCGTGATACAGCCTATCACCGTGCGCAAGATAGAAGGCAACAAATACCAGCTCATAGCCGGTGAGCGCCGCCTGCGTGCGTCCAAGCTGGCAGGCCGCACCGACATACCTGCATACGTGCGCCTGGCCTCTGACCAGGAGTCTATAGAGATAGCCCTGATAGAAAACATACAGCGCGAAGACCTCAATCCGCTCGAAATAGCCATCAACTACAAGCGCCTGATGGATGAGTGCGACCTGACCCAGGACAAGCTCTCTGAGCGTCTGGGCAAGAACCGCAGTACAGTCACCAACTTCATACGCCTGCTGAAGCTACCACCGGATATACAGGCCGCCGTACGCGACAATAGGATCACCATGGGCCACGCCAAGGCCCTGCTCGCTATAGACCACCTTCCTACCCTGCTCAGCGCCTTCAAGGAGACTGTGGAGAAAGGCCTGAGCGTGCGCCAGACAGAGGAACTCGTGAGAGGCATCAATCTGGAGACACCTAGCCAGCCTAGTGCACGTGAGGCTGCCGACAGGCGCTCCTCAGAGGGCGATATCTTCCTGCGCAAACTGCAGGACCAGATCAGCTCCTCGCTGGGCACACGCGTCTCTATCATCCGCACAAAGGAGGGCAAAGGTGAGATCGCCATCAAGTTCTATAATGATACCGACCTGGAGCGCCTCGTGGAGCTGCTGACAGACTGATGTATGCTCATCGCATAATATTCATATTCCTCTTTCTGCTCCTCGCACATCTAGCCGTGGCGCAGGCGCAGGGCTATGCGGATTCCGCCGGTATATACTCTAAGGATACCGTACAGCATCAGACCACAGAGGAGTTTGATATCAATGGCAAAAAAGTCATTACGGATACCACTGTAGCCTTTAGCACAGACAAGGTAGTGCCGGGCAAAGACACCGTACCGGTGGTCAAGAAGCACAGCCCGGTCAAGGCCGTGTGGATGTCTGCCGTGCTACCGGGCCTCGGCCAGGCCTACAATAAAAAATACTGGAAGATCCCCATCATCTATGCCGGGCTGGGCGGCCTGGGCTACTGGATATATTTTGAGAGCCATGAGTTCAATCTGGCGCGCAGTGCCTATCGTATTGCTGTGCGCAGCACCACGGGCACAGCTGTATACAAAGGGACTGAACTCAACTATGCTACTATAAAGCCATACCGTGACTACTACAAAAACCTTTTGAACTATGCAGCTATCGTCACGGCACTATGGTATACGCTCAATCTGGTGGATGCAGCGGTAGACGGCCATCTCTATCACTTCAATGTAGACGACAAGCTCTCCATGAATGTCGATCCGTCATTTATGCTGCCGGTCAATCTGGGTATGAACCAGGCGTGCTACGGACTCACCCTGTCACTGACACCCATGGCTGCCCGCAAAAAATACGACCCCTCACGACACTGGCAGTGATCTCTTATCTCTCAGCTGCATCATGGGCTTTTCCCATAGATAGTATAACAGGCTGGCTGCGGCATAGACTACCATCCAGAATGCAAGGTACTTTAAAAGGCCATCTACGCCACCTCGCGGTGGAAACTGATCGCGTATCACCTCTGCTACCAGAGAGAAATTGATGAGGTAAAGAGAATACGATATACGGCTCGTATAAGTAATCAAAGCTGCTACAGGCCCGGTGCCATAGCGTTCACCTGCCGCAGCAGGCAGCAGCATTGCCATAAAAAGTGGTGACAGCGTAAAATAGACTACCTGGCTATATACTGTATACGGAGGCTGCCTGTAGGCCAATAATAGAACCGAGGCCGCCATACCTATGACAAAGGCAGGCCACCGGTACCGTATACATCGCTCCGGATAGTAGTACCAGAGCCATGCTACCAGCAGTCCATAGCCTATACTATCCAGCCTGGTCACTACTACTTTGCGGATGCTCAGATCTACCCAGAACCTATCATAGCTAGCATCCATCCATATAGTACGAAAAACAACCGGTATGATCAGCATGAGGCAGGTAGCCAGGAGGTATGCATTCCCCGGCTTCAGCCACCTGATCAGGATAAAAAGCAGGACGGGCACGATCACATAAAACCACTCCTCTATAGATAGGCTCCATGACTCCCGGTAGAAGCCCACAAAGGGCTTACTGAAGTTTTGCAGGAAAAAGAAGTATCTCCAGTTGAAATTATAGATGCCTTCATGGATCACGTTGTAGCGTACTACTACATAGTTGACAGCGAGAATGAGGTAATATCCCGGCAGCGTACGAAACCAGCGCCGCCGCCAGAAGCCGAGTAGCACTCCTATCGTCACATCTTCTGAGGCTATAGCGCGCAGGAGGATACCTCCTATCAGAAAGCCACTCAGCACAAAGAACAGCTCGACTCCATCCGGTATACGCACAAAAGGGAAGCCGGCGAGCGCTGTACCATCCAGTATAGGCCGGCTATGCAGTAGCAGCACGAGCCATATAGCCACAGCGCGGAATATATCCAGCCCGAATACACGATCTCTGCGCGCCTGATCCATATATCAAGTATAGCGCTTTAGGCGATCTAAAAGAAAAGGGCACCCGGAGGTGCCCTTTCAGTATTGTTTCAGACCTGCTCTTATTTCGCGTCTTCCTTCAGGGTATCCTTTCTGCGGAGCAGGAGGTCTACCATGATCGGAGAGGCGATAAAGATAGAAGAGTATGTACCTACCGCGATACCCACCATCAGCGCAAAAGAGAACTGCCTGATAGCATCACCACCAAATACGAAGAGGATGATACAAACTACCTCTGTGGCCGCAGATGTCATAATGGTACGGCTCAGGGTACTGTTGATAGAATCGTTCACATTGTGTATGAGGGAGTGGCCCGGGTACAGCTTGATGTACTCACGGATACGGTCAAATACGATCACCGTATCATTCACCGAGTAGCCGATCAGGGTCAGTATGGCTGCTACTACGTTCTCATCTACCTCCAGGGAGAATGGCATGATGTGGCGCAGCAGCGCAAAGAGGCCGAGTACCAGCACAGGGTCATGCACCGTAGCTGCGATAGCGCCTACTGCATACTCCCACTTGCGGAAGCGGATGTAGATGTAGATGAAGATCAGCAGACAGCCGAGGAAACCACTGATGAGGGCGCTCTTGCGGATATCATCTGCTATGGTCGCATTGATCGTAGTGATAGATTTGATAGCCGAGCTGCGGAATTTCTCAAATGTAGGCTTGCTCACAAAGTCCTTGCTGATACCTTCGTACAGTTTGCTCTCTATGATGCTGTCTACATTGCGCTCATTTGAGTTGATCAGGTAGGCAGTAGTGATCTGTATCTGGCTATTGCTGCCATAGGTCTTGACCAGCGGGCGGCTGCCCAGCGGTCCTTCCAGCTGGCTGGCTACCTCTGCTGTCTTCACATCCTGGTCCAGCTTCACCACATAGCTACGGCCACCCTTGAAGGCTACGCCGAGGTCAAAGCCGATAAAGATCATCGCACCAAATGACACAGCAAATGCGATAGCTGAAATAGTATATGATACCTTGCGGAATGACATGAACTGGATATTCAGGCCCTTCAGCACGTTCATCGTAAACTTATTGCCAAAGGTCGGCTCCCAGTGCCTCTTGAAGATAAAGTCAAATATCACCTGAGTGAATCCTACCGCCGTGAAGAGGGAGGTGAGGATACCGATCACGAGCGTATAAGCGAAACCTTTCACCGGACCATAGCCGAAGAACATCAGCACGACACCCACTATAAGGGTAGTCACGTTGCCATCTATGATCGCAGAATAGGAGTGCTTGTAGCCGTCTGTCACCGCAGCGCGGGTGCCTTTGCCCTTGGCCAGCTCCTCACGGATACGCTCATTGATGATCACATTCGCATCTATCGCGATAGCGAGTGTGAGCACGATACCGGCCATACCAGGCAGGGTGAGAGAGGCACCATACTGCGCCAGGATACTAATGATAAAGAAGAGGTTCAGGATCACAGCGATATTGGCCACTATACCTGATGTAGCATAGTAGGCCACCATGAAGAGGCATACCACTACGAAGGCTACAAAGAGAGACAGGAGACCTGCCTTGATAGCCTCTGCGCCCAGAGATGGTCCTATCACCTGCTCCTCTATGATGCGGGTGCGAGCCTCCAGCTGGCCGGACTTCAGGATATTGGCGAGGTCAGTCGCCTCAGTCACTGAGCTGATACCTGAGATCTCCGTATTACCACCGGCTATACGGTTTTGTACGCGGGGATAAGAGAAGATACGGTTATCCAGTACGATCGCTACGCAGCGCTTAGGGTTTTGCTTGGCAGCTTCATCTGTCATGCGCTCCCACTTGGCAGAACCTGTGGCATTCATAGACAGGGTCACGTTTGGAGAGCCATTCTGGTCATAGCCGGAGCGGGCATCGGTGATCACGTCTCCTGCCAGCGGTGCGCCAGGCTGAGCTGGATTGGTCTTGATAGCGAAGAGCTCATATACAGAGCGCTCCGGATTGATAGACTTGGCACCCCAGAGGAACTTCACATTGCGCGGGAAGTTTGACTTTACCACATCCAGGCTCAGATAGGTATTGATCAGCCCTGTGTCTTTGCCAAAGGCCATACCGACAGCAGGACCCGGAGAGAGCATGCCCTGCTGGTCAGCTACCGGGTTCAGCAGGCGGAAGAGCGGATTGGTATTCGCAGTATCCTTCTTAGCTTCCTTGGTCTTGGCAGTAGCAGCAGAGTCACCCTTTGCAGTCTTAGAGGTATCCTTGCTATCAGAGGTAAGGCCGAGGTCACCTGCCAGGCTGGTGCTGGTCGTATCTATGATACCTGATGCAGAATCCTTATTGTGCTTCTGAGAGGCCAGATAGGCGCTCAGAGACTTGTCTGCCTGTACCAGGCTAGGATAGATCTCAGTATTCTCGTAGGTATCCCAAAACTCGAGCTGTGCGGTCTGCTGGAGGATACGGCGGATACGGCTAGGATCATCTACACCCGGCAGCTCCAGTATGATACGGCCGGTACCTGACTGCAGCGTGATGGTAGGAGATGCTACGCCAAACTGGTCTATACGCGTCTTGAGTGTCTCAAAGGTCGCTCCTACTGACTTGTTCACCTCCTCACGGAGTACTGCCAGCACCTGATCATTGGTCGAGTTGAATGTCAGGCTCTTCTGGTATTTAGGCAGGGAGGCAAAGATAGCTGCCAGTTTACCGTCAGGTGCTACAGTCTTATACTCCTCTGCAAATACTGTCAGGAAGTCCTTATTGCCACTCTGCGGCATTTTGGCCTTGGCATTTCTCACAGCCAGGTTGAAGGCCGGATCCTTGCTATTGTCAGATTGCTTCATGAGCACCTCGTCCTGAGCTATCTCCAGCACCAGGCTCATACCACCCTTCAGGTCGAGGCCGAGGCGGATCTGCTTTTCATTGCACTCCTTATAGTTGTACTTGATGAAACCAAGGTTGTACACCGTGCGGCTGCTCATAGAGTCCAGGTAGTACCTTTTGCGCTCTTTCTTTACACCATCTATAGAGTCCTCCAGCGCTACCAGTGCATCGCCGGTACGGCCACTCTTGCTTGCGTCAGCCAGGCCTTTGGCAGCAAACTCGTCTGCCTGCTTCTCCACACGCTGCGACACGACTGTAAATGACAGCTCATACGCGCAGACGATGAAGAAAACGATCGTAAAGAACCTGATAATGCCTTTTAAATCCATTGGTTTATTGGTTTGATAATTTGCCTAAAAATAGGTCGGCAAATATAGGATTAATCCCCGAATATAAAAGAAAGGCTGAAGCAGCCTCTTTTAGCCCCTCAAAACGAGCTTTTTGAGTATGTCCGGTCAGCCGGTAGCTTTACCTGT
The DNA here is from genome assembly GCA_964537475.1 of uncultured Chitinophagaceae bacterium. GTDB lineage: Bacteria > Bacteroidota > Bacteroidia > Chitinophagales > LD1 > UBA1941. The sequence goes on from CAZIBY010000012.1 coordinate 51,970, forward strand.
CCATCTGTATGGAGTCTATCCGCTCCACCACCAGTACCAGCGGTGCGGGCAGCGGCCCGTTGCGGAGGATATCGGCCATATCTATAGCCTCGGTCACAGAGGCTATACCTGATATCTCAGTGTAGCCACCTGATATCTTATTCATTACCCTGGGGGCAGACACTACCCTATCGTCCAGCGTGATGGCTATACATCTGTGTGTCTCTCTGCCATTCACTACTGCGTGTGCGGCAGCCTCAGTCATGATGGCCCAGCGCGTGCTGGCATAGCTATTCATGGCCAGCGTGACGTCGGGGCCTCCTGCCTGGTCATAGCCCTGCTTTGCATCCCTGATCATGGCGCCGGATATGACCGGCCCATCCTGCCCTGCCCGTGTGCGGATAGCATATAGTTCATATACATCCTTCTCGCCCAGAGGCCGCAGGGACCACATGAGCCGCAGATCATTGGGCAGCAGCTGCTGCATGAGAGAGAGGTATAGGTCTACAGTGGCAGTGTCTTTGCCAAAGGCCATACCTACGGCCGGTCCGGGCATGAGCTGGCCCTGCTCATTTGCTACAGGATTGAGCAGCGTGAATAAAGGATTGCTATTTGTAGCATTCTCCTCAGGCTCCTGTGCAGCGGGCGGTGCGGGTGTAGTGTCATTTTTGTCCATTACTACAGCATCTTTAAAGAACTCTTTTGCTTCAGACTGCTTCTGCTTTGTGGTTTTCACTTTAGACTGTCCCATCACAGTCGCCAGGGCCTGGTCTACCTGTGCCAGCATTGGGTAGATCTCCTCATTCTCATAGGTATCCCAAAGACCCAGGTCCCCTCTGGCCATCATCATTTTGCGCACGCGGTCAGGGTTGTCAGCCCCGGTCACTGATACTTCTATGACGCCTCGTGATTTGAGCAGGCGCGTGGTCACCTCTCCTACATAGGGTGTTTGGTTTTGTGGTATGCGCAGTTTCACTATGTCCCTCCAGGTGATCGGTGGCAGCTTTACCTCAAACCGCTTGCGGAGTATCTCTGCAGTCTGATCCAGGCTCTGGGCAAATGACTGGCGCAGCACCGCTATGATCTCATCGTCCGTGCTCTGCCTGCTGACCGACCGCTGGTAGCGCGGCATATAGGCAAAGACTGATGAGAGGTGGGCCGATGGTGCTACCTGATGATATGCCTGCGCAAAGGCAGTAAGGAAATCAGTCCCGGTACCTGTATCTGTAGCAAGTGCCGCCATAAGCACTGCCCTGCGAAATGCTGAGTCCGTACTATGATCTGACAGTCTGATAAGGAGCTCCGGATAGGATACCCGCAGCACATATACCAGTGCGGGCCCGGACGGCTTTGGTTTATTGCTGCAGGAGCTGGCACCGCATAAAACTATGGCTAGCACCAGGATAGATAGACGCCTCATAAATCAAGTGGTTTAGAGGCACTAAGTAATAGAAATAATATGAATAATGGTGTTTTACTTCAGCTCGTCTATCTGAAACTGCGGGTAGCCTTCGTTGTGCTGCTCATCGTAGAAGGAGCCGATAAAGCGTATCTTGTAATAGCGGGAGTCAGAGCGCAGCACATAGATATACGATGGCTTGATAGTGTATGCTCCACTGGTACCCAGGCCGTATAGCTTCCAGTCGTATCCTATGTTATCTAAGGCTGGTGTGAACCTCGATGCATCGACGTTATTCAGCGTCAAACTATCAAAATTAGAAGTAGAGTCCATAAAATAAGCGGCAGACTTATTAGGATTGGTCAGCACGCCGGTCACGAGATAGGGCAGGTTCTGGTCTGCAAAATAAATGCTGTAGCGGGTAAATAGGATATCCCAGTTCGTATTATCCGGCTCGAGGTCGCGCACCTGCTGATCTGCAAAAAGCAGGTACACTTTATTGCGCCCGGACCTGCGGGGTACAGCTACTTTGTGCTGGTCACTGCCGTCAAGGTTGCTGAAAGTGACCGTATAGCTATTGCCCACGCAGTCTCCCATCTGCATTTTCTTAAAGCCGATATTATTGCCGTCAGAGTCGGTACCGAGATTGAGCAGGTAGACCTCACCGGCAGAGACGCCATTGGTACCCCAGTCTCCTATCGCCCTTTGCGAGGGAAGGCCGGAGCCAAATTCTTCCTTCCAGCCATTGCTGAGCGTATCATTGAGACTGGTCACATCCTGCAGGTTGTATTTGCCGGTATGGCAGGCAAACATGAGTTTAGAGCCATTGATATAGACATTGTAGCTGCCCGGCGCACAGTCAAAGGCCATGTCATACAGGAAGTGTGAGTTTGAGTCTACAAACTGGAAGGTCTGAGCATTGAAGTATAGCTGCTTGATATAGCCGGGGCCGATATGCGCGGTGAAAACATCCGGGCCATTGTAGATCTTTGGCATAGGGATCGGCTTTTCCTTAAAGCAGGAAGACAGCCCAGCCACTGCTACGAGTAGCAGGCTCAGAGCGAACATCCGTACAGATCCGGATCTTGTATTGAAACGCTTACGGGTCATTTAGCGAAGTGCAAATTTAAAGAAATAAAGAAAGTGCGGCCCCAGTTTACCAGTGTGCTACCACCACTGCTGCCATGGCCAAAGGCAATAGCTCCATTATTACCTACGTTAGTCACATTCAGGAGGTTTTTGCCACCACAGGTCAGCTGTATGCGGTCCTTCCAGAAATCACGTGACAGGGAGATATCCAGTCCATGAAAAGGACTGCGTGTACCTGTCTCTGATGAGTTGGTCAGGGAGTAGTTCAGCTTGCTACCTGTGTATTTATAGTAGGCGCTCACCGTGATCTCGGCCTTAGGTATCTTGTACCGCGCCTGCAGGGCTATGTCAGGACTGGCAAAGGATACCTGGCTCTGCACTGGCTGCAGCACCTCGGCATGATACCAGATATAGTCAAAGGCAGCTGTGAGGGCCAGCCGCTGCCAGGCATACTCTGCGGTACACTCTGCACCGGCATTCATATAGCTATTGATATTGCCATACTGATACGTGAGCGGATAGAGAGAGGCATCTACCAGTATGAAGTCTATCTTATTGCTGATCTTATTGAAGAATCCTGAAGGTGTCAGTTTGAAATGGTGCTTGCCCTTGTAGAGCTGCTGGTAGCTAAAGGAGAGATTGACGGAGTGTCCCTTCTCGGCCTTCAGGGTAGAGTCGCCATTCAGATTGTGGTTTGAGTCGTGAAAGTCAAAATACAACTCATACAGTGATGGTGCGCGATAGCCCATGCCATAGGCCGCCCGTACATTAAAGTATTTGGCAAAGTCATACTTCACGTTGAAGGAAGGAATGAGCGGGCTTTGAAACTTCGTATTGTACCCAAACCTGAGCGCGGGCTGTATATCCAGCCCTATGACCGGGCGCCACCTCACACTGCCAAAGACCGCATAATCTCCCATCTGGTGTTTGCCACCGGCCAGGAGTGTCTGCGTGGTGTACTCCTGAGAGATGTCCGTACCAAACTGGAAGCTGACCTTCTGATTGGCAGTGGTCAGGGTGTAGGTACCGCGCGCTACGATATCGTGATAGATAGAGGTATCCTGCTGCTCTGTCTTCAGCAGGCTCTCCTGCAGTGTCACGAGGTCCTTCTTATAATAGTTGTAAAATCGCACAAAGCCTGTGTATGACACCATGAGGTTCAGCTCTGAGAAACCCTTGATAGGTATAGTGCCAAACACCGTAGCCTGCGGCCGGTATACCAGCGAGTGATCATCATAGGCGTAGGTGGTATTAGGCTCCAGGTTGCCGCGGTTCAGCATCAGCTCGCGAAAGAAGGATAGCCGCGCGCCCACCCGGTACCGCCCGGAGGTGTACACATACTTTGCATTGGCAAAGTACTGCTCCTTTGGCAGCCAGTCTTTATGTCGCGACGTATCTACGGCTGAGTAGCCGCCAAAGAAATTGCGCCCGCCCGCTATGTAGAATTGCGACTTCTTGATATTGATGCCGCCGTTCAGCTCCAGATTGTACTGGCCTACACTCTCATAGTATCCCTTGAGGTTTACCACGTACTTCTCTTTCTGATTGGTTTTGGATATGAGGTTGATCACGCCGCCCATCGCATCGCTGCCATAGATAGCAGACATGGGCCCCTTGATGATCTCTACGCGCTCGATATTGGAGAGGTTGATCTGGCTCACGTCCAGGTTGCCATTGATACGGCCCACCACAGGTACCGCATCTACCATGATCTTGACTCCCTGGCCCGATATACCCTGCAGGCTGATACCGCTGCCAAAAACCGCATCCTGTGTCAGGTTTACATTGAGGCTGCCCTGCAGGGCCTCCTTGAGATTGGTGGCTCCTTTGGCCCGGAACTCCTTGTCTGTATAGACCTTCACATCATACACAGAGCTGCGCGCACTGCCCGCCGTGTACTGGCCGGTCACTACCACATCCTCCATGCTAGAGGTCGTACTGCGGATATAGTAGGCGCGGCTGCGCCCGTCATAGACGGTATCGTATACGGGCAGGTAGCCCAGGTGGGTGATGTATATCACGGCAGCACCGGCACAGCTTACAGTCAGCTGCCCTTTCTTATTGGTCACATCTGTCACAGGGGCAAAGTCTGACGTACCTGATAGCGGCATGACCCTGACCACAGCGTCTGAAAGCGGATGCATATCTAGGCTATCATAGACACTTACAGTCAATGTATTGGACGCCATGATACGGCCTGAAAAGGTTATCAGGAAGCATAACAGTAGCGCATTACAAAACCGGGAATCAGTAATGGTCATATATCGGGGCCAAAGGTAAATCATACCCCTACGCTGACTGTCATAGAATTGTCACAAAGGACATCACCTCATTGAGTTTACTCAGCCATGACGATGACCCAGGTCATATGGCTGCAAAGTATTTAGTTATTCCTTGAAGATGAATTTAATTGTACCTTTTTTAGCCGCTGTACCCTTCCGATCTTCCTCAAAGGTATATCGCAAAGCCTTTGATCGCGCTTTTTTCAGGAGGCAATCGCTTTGAGTGGTAGTACCCACGGACCACACCTCGGCAGATTTGACCTTCCCCGCCCTGTTTACCTTAATAGCTACGACTACTGTCCCCGTATCATTACAGGGATTTTGCGGTAATAACTTCTGGACCACACTGCTATCAGTATTATTTAGGTGGTTTGCCATCTTAAGGCCTGATTGTGCCTTCAGATATCCGGACAGAAATAAACCTAACACACAGATGGAAAATTTCATGGTATTCACATAGGTAGCATACTGCCGTAGCAACTCAATCCTCTTTAAAGATAAAGGTAATAGACCCGGTCTGTGTCTCGGCTGCCGTAGAGTTATCGTCAAAGACATACTTCATCGCCGCCTGGCGGGCAGTAGCTATCAGGCAGTCATCAGCAGTGGTAGACCCGGACTGGGTGAAGCGTGCGTCGGTCACATGACCGCTGCGGTCCACCTTGATCGCTATTACCACTTTGCCCTTGGTATTCTCACATGGATTCTTGACCGGCGGGCGGCTCCGCAGGCTGCGACCGGTCAGGCGTACGTTAGATGGTCCTCCGCCGCCGGTTCCATATCCACCCGGTCCATGACCTGATCCCGGCCCGTTGCCTGATCCGTCTCCTGTACCATTGCCATGATAGCTATGAGAGTTTACATCTCCATCAGGTTTGCCCTGGTCACCTTTGCCTCCACCTTCACCATCACCCTTAGAGTTATTGGGTTTGCCCTGGGCACCCGGTGTAAAGAGGGCATTCTTATCTACGGTAGGCTTGGGTTCTACGGGTTTATTCTCCGCCACCGGTTTCTTCACCGGCTTGTAGGTGGCATCCGGGTTAGGCTTTACCACAGGCTTCTCCTTCTTGACCGGCTTTTTGGTCTCTACCACAGCCGCGTCTTCTTCATTTTGGGTCACGAGATCCTCGGTGCTGGCGGTAGGTGCCGGCGGTGGCGCAGGGGTATTGACCTGCTCCGGCTCTGCTACTTTCACGGGTACTGCTGTGTACTGCTGCTCATCTCCGGTGCCTACATCTGAGGTACCATAGTTGACCGACATACCACCTGCATCATCCTGATAGGGAGGGTCAGGAGGAGTGATATAGAGGAAGAAGAGTATCAGGAACAGCAGCGCATGGACCACTATCGTGACCACAAGCCCCGCCAGCCGGTTTTTATCTTCGGCGCTTTTATTTTCTGCTTCAAACGGACGCGAGAACATAATCTCCTTTACTCCTCATTTATACTATCAATAGATGCCAAAGGTCCTTGCTTTCCACACCTCAGCTGGTAGGTTTCTCTACTGCCAGGCTCACATTGAGTTTTAGTTTATTGCTCACGGCCACCAGTGTGACCACATCCTGCCATGGTGTATCCTTGTCTGCGCGTACGATCACCATTACTTCCTCATTGATGTTTTTCAGGTCTGCCGTGAGCTGTGCCTCAAGGTCCTCCGGGGCTACCTCCGCCTTGTCTATAAAGTATTTGCCATCGGCAGTGACGGAGAGTTGTATCAGCTTTTTCTTGGTGATAGACTTGCCGGCATCGGCCTTGGGCAGCTTCATCTTGATCACCTGCGGCGCTGCCATGGTAGATACGATGAGGAAGAAGAGCATGAGGAAGAACATGATATCGCTGAGCGAGTCTGCCCTCATCTCGCTGTGGTTTCGCATCCTGCTATTTCTCCTGAACTGCATAATTCGTATTGAGTAGTGAGTAGTGTGTATTGAGACAATACAGCTACACTAATATTTCTTCTTCTCTATTCAGTTGCTAATGTTTCTTGACTCCTGGATCTAAATGCTACTTAGTCGGCTCCTGTATCAGGTCTATGAAGTCTACCGCTGTGCTCTCTATCTGATAGGACACGCGGTCTATCATAGCGCTGAGATAGTGATAGCCGATATGCGCCACGATACCCACCACGAGGCCTGCCGCCGAGGTGATCATCTTGGCATATAGGCCACCCGCCACGAGGCTGATAGAGATATTATCTGCCATAGAGAGATTGTAGAAGATCTTGATCACACCCCACACTGTACCTACGAAACCAAACATAGGCGCGATGACGGCTATGATCCCGATATAGGAGAGATTGCGCTCCAGCTTGTATATCTCCAGGCGGCCTGTATTCTCTACGGCACTCTCTATCTCTTTGATAGGGCGGCCCAGGCGCTTGATACCTTTCTCCAGCAGGCGTGCGATCGGCGTATTGGTACTGCGGCAGAGGGTCAGCGCGGCATCGGTCTTACCATCCAATAGCAGGGAGCGGATATTATTCATAAAGTTGGGATCCACTTTAGCGGCCTTGCTGATGGTCAGGTAGCGCTCTATGATCAGGAAGATGGCGATCACAGACAGAATACCGATAGGGAGCAGTATCCAGCCTCCCTTCTCTATCAGCTCCAGTAGGCTGAGTGATCCCTGCGGAGTCTGGCTGGTGATGGTAGCAGCAGCTTTTGCGGCTGTATCCATTGCGATCTGAAGTAATACCATGAACGTGTATTTAATGATTTAACGTAAGGCCGGATTTGTTTAGTATTTACAAACCTCTTGCTTAATAGACGTTAAATCAAGGCAAATTGCCCACTACACGGGGTGGATGTGTACAGAATAGAGCAGCGCCAAAGTGTGCAAAGCCCTATGGTACAGGCGCCGGATCAGGCCTGTGCCGGCGGGCCGAATCCCATAGGATATGGCACTGTCTCGCTATCCTCTATCATGCCAAACTGCTGCTCATACTTCTTCACATTATCTGCCAACGCTTTGGTCAGGCGCTTGGCGTGCTGCGGCGTGAGTACGATGCGGGACTTGACCTTGGCCTTGGGCAGGCCCGGCATGAGGCGTACGAAGTCTACTATAAATTCCTGATTGGAGTGTGCTATGATGGCAAAGTTGGCATAGATGCCTTCTGCTATTTCTTCCGGTAGTTCTATATTGATCTGGTTCTGCTGGTCTGGGTTCTGATTCTGATCTGCCATCTGCTTTTTGTTTAGACTGTAAAAATGAAAAAATCTCCGAATACTCCCTGCCCGCTAAAATGAAATAGCCTCTCCCTGACGGGAAAGGCCATTCTGATAGTCGGTCATTCTATTTAGGTGCAGCTGCATTATCAGCAGGACTGCCGGCAGGTGTAGCCGGAGGCGTGGCAGCCGGTGTTTCTGCAGGTGGTGTAGCTGCCGGTGTGTCAGTAGCAGGCGCTTGAGTTGCGGTATTGGTTTGCGTGGCTGCTGGTGCTTCAGACTTAGGTGCTTCCGCCGGTGGGGTAGCAGCAGGTGTCTCTGCCGGTTTCTCCGCGGCAGGCGGTGGCGTCTCAGTCTTAGGCTGTGTGGCCGCTGGTGCTTCAGATTTAGGAGCTTCCGCCGGTGGTGTAGCAGCAGGCGTCTCTGCTGGTTTCTCCGCGGCAGGCGGTGGCGTCTCAGTCTTAGGCTGTGTGGCCGCAGGTGCTTCAGACTTAGGTGTTTCTGCCGGTGGTGTAGCAGCAGG
>CAZIBY010000013.1:0-49552 GCA_964537475.1 uncultured Chitinophagaceae bacterium
CCACTACCCCGGCTTCATGCCGCGGGGTCTGGCCTGCCAGATGGAAAACTACTGATGTCCGCAGACGATTGCGCAACCCGCTCCCTGGATCTCCAAATGAACGCTTCCCCTGCGGACACCGTCCTCGTCGTCGGCGCCGGCATCATGGGTGCCGGCATCGCCCAGATCGCCGCCCAGGCCGGACACCCGGTTTTCTTGTTCGATGCTCGCGCCGGTGCGGCGAGCGAGGCCCGTGGCAAGCTGCGCGAGACGCTGAGCGGCCTGGCCGCGAAAGGAAAGCTCTCGACGTCCGATGTCGAAGAGACGATCTCGCGGATCGAACCCATCACGTCGTTGCAAGCCGCTTCGACGGCGCGACTCGTGGTCGAGGCCATCGTCGAGAGGCTCGACGCGAAGCGTGCGTTGTTTCGCGAGCTGGAGGACGTCGTCGCCACCGACGCGGTCCTCGCGACCAACACCTCGTCGATCAGCGTGACGGCCATCGCCAACGGACTCCGACATCCGGGGCGCGTAGTCGGCATGCACTTCTTCAACCCCGTGCCGCTGATGCGGCTTGTCGAAGTGGTCAGCGGGTTGCAGACGGACGCCGCCGTCGCCGAAGCCGTCTTCGAACTCGCGCGCACCTGGCGCAAGGTCCCCGTGCATGCCAAGAGCACGCCGGGATTCATCGTCAATCGGATTGCTCGCCCGTTCTACGCCGAGACGCTGGCATTGCTGCAGGAACAGGCGGCCGATCCCGAGACGGTCGACCGCTGCCTGACGGGCGCAGGGTTTCGCATGGGCGCGTGCGAGCTGATGGACCTGATCGGCCACGACACCAACTTCAGCGTGACGCAGTCGGTGTACGAAGCCAACTTCTTCGACAAGCGCTTCGTCCCCAGCCTGGTCCAGCGCGAGCTCGTAGACGGCGGACTGCTCGGGCGCAAGAGCGGCCGTGGGTTCTATGCGTATCCGCGAACCCTCACGCCCGCTCCGTCGGCGCCTCCGGCTCCCCTCGTCAAGCCCAAGTTCGTGACGCTGCACGGGTCCGGCTCGGATGCAGACCGACTCTTCGGCCTGGTCGAGCGCGCACTGGCCGGCGGCGATGCGCGGCTGGCTCGTGAAGCGCGGAGCGGTTGGACGGGTCTGGAAGCGGACGGAGCGCGTCTGGTGCTGACCGATGGCCGCCCGGCGTTCGAGATCGCACGCGATGCGCCGACCCCCGACGTGGCCGTGTTCGATCTGCCGCTGGTGTGGGATGCGATCTCCGGGCCGCCTGTCCTTGCCTACGCGGTCCACGTGTCGTCGAGCACCGGGTGGAAGGCGCAGGTACCGGCCTGGCTGGCTGCCTTCGGATTCGACGGCGTCGCGGTGGCGGACACGCCCGGTCTGGTGGTCGCGCGGACCGTGGCCATGCTGATCAATGAAGCCGCCGACGCGGTTCAGCAAGGCGTGTGCAACCGCGATGGCGCGAACGTCGCCATGAAGCTGGGCGTCAACTACCCCGCAGGTCCCTTCGATTGGCTCGACGCCTGGGGTGCTCGCAACGTCGCGTCGGTCATCCGGGAGCTCGACGTGGCGTATCGGGGCGAGCGGTATCGGCTCAGTCCGTGGCTGCGGTGCCGGGCGGCGACCAGCCGGCAAGGAGCGCAAGCATGAGCGACGCTCAGGTCCCCGATCTCGAAGTCACCGGCTTGTTCGATCCAACCACCTCCACCTCATGAACCACGCCTTCATCGTCGACGCGATCCGTACACCCTTCGGCCGCTACGGCGGCGCGCTCAGCTCGGTGCGCACCGACGATCTCGGCGCGATCCCGATCAAGGCGCTGCTGGCGCGCAATCCGAGGGTCGACTGGGCTGCCGTCACCGACGTTCTGTACGGCTGCGCGAACCAGGCCGGCGAGGACAACCGCAACGTCGCGCGCATGAGCGCGTTGCTTGCAGGGCTGCCGCTCGATGTCCCCGGCGCCACGATCAACCGCCTGTGCGGCTCCGGCCTCGACGCCGTAGGCAGTGCGGCTCGCGCGATCCGCGCCGGCGAGGCGGGCCTGATGATCGCCGGCGGCGTCGAAAGCATGAGCCGAGCACCCTTCGTGATGCCCAAGGCCGAGAGTGCCTTCAGCCGTGCGAACGCGGTCCACGACACGACGATAGGCTGGCGCTTCATCAACAAGCTGATGAAGGCGCAGTACGGCGTCGACTCGATGCCGGAGACAGCCGAGAACGTCGCGGTCGACTTCAAGATCGAGCGCGCGGCGCAGGACCGCATGGCGCTGGCCTCCCAACTGAAAGCGGTCGCGGCGCAGAAGAGCGGCTTCTTCGACGACGAGATCGTGCCGGTGACGATTCCGCAAAAGAAGGGCGATGCCATCGTCGTCTCGAAGGACGAGCATCCGCGCGAGACGTCGCTCGAAGCGCTCGCGAAACTGAAGGGAGTCGTGAAGCCCGACGGAACGGTGACGGCGGGCAACGCGTCGGGCGTCAACGACGGGTCGTGCGCGCTGCTGCTCGCCGACGAGGCGAGCGCCGCGAAGTACGGCCTCACGCCGAAGGCGCGCGTGCTCGGCATGGCGACCGCCGGAGTCGCGCCGCGCATCATGGGCTTCGGCCCGGCGCCGGCGGTGCGCAAGGTGCTGGCACTCACCGGCTTGAAGCTCGATCGGATGGACGTGATCGAGCTCAACGAAGCGTTCGCGGCGCAAGGGCTCGCGGTGCTGCGCGACCTGGGCGTCGCCGACGACGATACCCGCGTGAATCCGAATGGCGGCGCAATCGCGCTCGGGCACCCGCTCGGCGCGAGCGGTGCGCGCCTGGTGACGACTGCGATCAACCAGTTGCATCGAACCAAGGGCAGCTATGCGTTGTGCACGATGTGCATCGGCGTGGGCCAGGGGATCGCGGTCGTGCTCGAACGCGTCTGACCAGCCGCGAGAATCGCGCCGATGAACGCTCGAGATCACTGGGTACAGCAAGCTGCCGGACGCGTGTTCGCGAGGAGCTGGCAACCGGACGAGGCCGACCACGAGGGGCTCGCGCCGATCGTCATGTTCCACGACTCGCTGGGGTCCGTCGAACTCTGGCGTCAGTTCCCTGAGCTGCTGTGCCGAGGCACGGGTCGGCGAGTCTTCGCGTTCGACCGACTCGGCTTCGGAAAGTCCGATGCTCGAAGCGACCGCCTGTCGGCGCGCTTCGTAGCCGAAGAGGCGCGCATCTACTTTCCGCAGCTTCGCCGGCAGCTCGGCATCGATCGCTTCATCGCACTCGGGCACAGCGTCGGCGGAGCCATGGCGATCGAATGCGCTGCACAGTTCCCCGACGGCTGCGAAGCGCTGGTGACGATCGCGGCCCAGGTCTTCGCTGAAGAGACGACCCTCGGGGGGATCCGTGCGGCACGCGAGCAGTTCGCGGATCCGGTGCAGTTCGATCGGCTGGCTCGCTATCACGGGGACAAGACCCGGTGGGTGCTCGACGCGTGGATCGACAGCTGGCTCGACCCGGCGTTCGCGGACTGGAGCCTGCGCAGCGTGCTGCCAAATGTCGTCTGCCCTGCCCTCGCGATCCACGGCAACACCGACGAGTACGGCACGACGATCCACCCGAAGATCATCGCGGAGCTCAGCGGCGGATCAGTACGCCCCGTGATCATGGCCGGTGTGGGACACCTGCCGCACCGGGAGCAGCCGGACGCCGTGGTCGCGCTCATTGGAGACTTCGCACGCGCGTTGCGTCACCCTTGACGCGTCGATGAACGCGGGTCAGCGAATTGGCCACCGAGCGAGCGCTGGGCTCGGACCGCGCCGCGCGCCGATTCGACCAAGTCAACGACGGCAGGCCATTCCTAGATGGCAAGGTGCGGTTCCACGTCCTCGCGCGTCAGAGCTCTGGCGTCGCCGTACAAGACCGCTACGCCGTGATCCAGCACGAGCAGCTGATCGGCGACCGCGCGTGCGAACTCGAGGTTCTGTTCGACCACGATGAAGCTCGCGCCGTCCGCCCTGCGTTCCCGAATCGCTTCGGCCATGCGCTCGATGTTTTCCGGTTGTACGCCCTCCGTCGGCTCGTCGATGAGCGTCATCCGCGCCCGTAGACCCAGCGTGCGCGCGAACGACAGCAGCTTTCTCTCGCCTCCGCTCAGTGAGCCGGCGCGTTGTGTCAATCGCCGAGGCAGCAGCGGAAACATCGTGAACAAGCGGCCGTAGCGGGTCTCGTTCCTGTCTTTCAGGTGCAGCCACAGGTTGTCGGCGACGGAAAGTTCTCCGAAGACGACGTTTTCCTGCGGCGTGTAAGCCAAGCCGAGATCGAGGCGTCGGTGAAGTGGAATGCCGCCGAGTCGTCTGCCCTCCCAGGTCACGGCGCCGCCCGAAATCGGGAGTACACCGGACAGCGCCTTGAGGAGCGTGCTTTTTCCAACGCCGTTTCGGCCCAAGACCGCGAGGACCCGACCCCTGCCGACCGCGCCCGAAACGCCTCGGACGACGGTCGTGTCGCCGTATCCGCAGACGACACGGGTGAACTCGAGGAAGTCGCTCATTTCCGCCCGCCCGCATACACCGCCCGCACTTCCGGGTTGGCCTGCACGTCGGCAAGAGTTCCCTGTGCCAGGAGACGGCCCTGGTGAAGAACGAAGACATCGCCGCCCAAAGCGGCGACGGCGCTGATGTCGTGCTCGATCAGCAGCGCGGCGGCACCGATGCGGGCGACCACGCTGCGGATCACGTCGATCATCCGATGCGTCTCGGAAGGAGACAGGCCCGCGCACGGTTCGTCGAGCAGCACCAGGCGAGGCTCCGGAAGCATGGTCATCGAGAACTCGAGCGCCTGACGATGACCCTGAGGCAGAGTGCCCGCGGGCTCGCCCATCCTTTCCCTCAACTCCGGGAAACGCTCGAGCAGTTCGTCCAGCAGCTGCGAGTGCCAGGCATGAGGCGCATCGCGCAACCCGTCGACGTGGCCCAGGCGTCCGACCCATAGCGCGACACACAGATTCTCCCGGACCGTGAGGTCCGAGAAGACGGATGGCACCTGGAGCTTCCGACCCACACCCTGCCGCGCGACGCGCCATGCGCCAAGGCCGCCGATGCTTCGACCGTCGAGCCGGATGTCCCCGGCGCGCAGCGGCAACCGGCCGGTCATGACGTTGAACGTGGATGTCTTGCCCGCACCGTTCGGTCCGATGACGCTTCGGATGCCAGGGCCTCTCATCGCCAGTGTCAAGCCGTCGAGGATCTTCACCCCACCCTGACCGGTGCGAATGTCCGCGAGCTCCAGCTCGAGCTGACGGGCGGGCGTCTTTGCTCGTGCGGGGGCGGCCATGATGGTCGGGGAGATCGACTTGCGAGCCGGCCGCTTTCGGGCAAGACCGGCTACCCCCTGCGGCAGGTAAAGCACCACGAGGATGAACAGGGCCGCCACTGCAACTTCCCAGTAGTTGAAACGGTCCCGAAGCTCGGCGGAGGTGTACCCGACGATGACCGCTCCCAGCATCGGACCAAGGGCGCTGGCCTTGCCGCCCACGGCCGCCCAGATCACGAACTCGGTCGAGAGCAGGAAGCCCATCGTTTCCGGTGTCACTATTCCTTGGTGAGCGGCGAACAAGGCCCCGGCGAGCGCCGCCAGGAGAGCCGACAACGCGAATGCGAGCGCCTTGATGCGGTCGGTCGCGTAGCCGAACAGCTGGAGTCGGTCTTCGTTCTGAGCGACAGCTCTCCACAGGACTCCAATCGGCCGCACGAACAGGATCGACAGGATCGCGGTGGTGACCGTCGCTGCGGCAGCGATGACCCAGTACAGCGTCGTATAGCGTTCGGTTCCCGGGAGATCGGGGACATCGGTCATTCCGTTGAAGCCGCCGGTCAGACCGCTCCACTGCTGCGCCGCCAGAAAGCCGAGCATCGTCAGTGCCAGAGTGATCAGCGAGAAGTAGGGTCCGCTGCGCGTGCTTCGCGCGAAGACCAGGCGGGCGATCGCATAGGCGATCACCGCCGGCACGACCAAGGCCAGAGGGCTTGCGACGTACCACACGGACTGCGCCTGCGCCGCCTTGAGGATGCCGCCAAACAGGTATGCCCCAAGGCCGAAGAAGAGCGCGTGCCCCAACGGAAGGAAGCCGAGGCGACCCCAGCACAAGGCGACGCCTTGCGCGGCGATACCGTAGATGAGGTACAGCGCGACTTGATAGGCGACGAACTCTCCTGCCCCGAGCGGGAGCACCCACAGCAGGACCGCGAGCAGGAGGGCCGGGCTAGCGACGCGAAAAGAGTCCATCGGGCTTCAGCCAGAGAAAGATGACGGACAGCACGAGCACCACCGCGTAGCCGCTCGTCTGTCCTGCGAGGCTGCTGGTGACTGCCTGCGCACCGCCGATGACACCGACACCCCCGAGCAGTCCTCCAAGCGTGCCGAGGCCGCCGACGACCAGGACGAAAAAGGCGTCGAGCAGGTAGTCCACGCCGATGCCCGGTTCGATGCGCACCAGCGGTGCGAGCAGGACACCGGCCAGTCCCGCGACGACGACACCGATGACGAACGCCTGTGACGCGAGCCGACGCGTGTCGATGCCGAGCGCCTGCGCCAGCAACGGATTCGCGGTCATCGCGCGTACCTTCAGGCCAGCAGCGCTGCGGCGATACCAGACGAACAGGAATGCCACGACGGCAACCGTCAGCGCTATCAGTGCCAGGCGATACAGCGGATACTGGAACCCGAACATCGCGACGGGCGTCGCGAGCGATGTCTCGACGTTGCGGTACTCGCGCCCGAAGACCGCTTCGACAAGCTTGCGTATCATCATCGCGAGGGCCCAGGTGGCCAAGAGCGTGTCGAATGGCCGCGAGTACAACGGGCGGATCAACCAGCGCTCGACGACGTAGCCCAGAACACCGCAGACGAGAATCGCGAGCGGGACTGCGGTCGCGATGGGAAGCCCCCATCGCTGGACGGTGACGACGGAGTACGCCCCCAGCATGACGAACTCGCCATGCGCCATGTTCATGACCCCGAGCAGGCCGAAGACGATGGCGAGGCCGAGCGTGGTCAACGCCAGCGTTGCGAGTTCGTACGCAAGGTTGAAGAGGTGCAGGAGCGTGCTGCCGTCCATCCGGTCAGACCTTGCAGCTCTGCCCCGAGGCGACGTGCGGGAACGACTTGACGACATGGAATCCCTTGTCGTCGACGTCGGCCACGTAGATGTCCTGCTCCACGTGTCGGGACTTCATCGTGACGGGCCCGCGAGGCCCTTCGTAGCGAGCCCCCTCGGACGCCGCATCCATCTTGGCGACATCCAGGCTGCCCGCCCTCTTCGCCACCGCCTCCAGCATCAGGAAGCCTTCGTACACGGATTCGGCCAGGCCGTTGAGCGCAGGGGCCTGCGGCCCGAACCGCTTCGCATAGGACGCGGCGAACGCCTTGGCGGCGGGCGTCTCGATGTTGGCGAAGTAGCCGGCACTCGAATAGAGATTCCTGGCGTTCGCGATGCCGATGCCGGCAAGGGTGTTCTCCTCCAACAGCGTACCCAGGCGGATGGCCTTGTCGGCGAGACCGAAGCTCGCGAACGCCTTGTTGAACGTCACCGAAGCGCCGCCAACCAGCGAGACCAGGACCGCATCCGCACCCGTGTCGCGAATTCGAGCCAGGCTGGCATCGAAGTTGTCGACCGTGAATGGGAGATATTCGTCGCCGACGACTTTCGCGCCGGACTTTTCGATGTACTTGCGCGCAGCCGCGTTGGTGTTGCGTCCCCAGATGTAGTCGTTGCCGATCATGTACCACTTGGTCGGCTTGCGTTCGGCTGCAATCCAGGGAATGACCGGTTCGAGCTGCTGCTGCGGCGTCTCACCGTTGACAAACGTCGCCCTGGAACACTCGCCGCCCTCATAGACCGGGGTATAGAAGTACGGGACCTGACCCTTGAACAAGCCGACGAGCGCACCGCGGACTGCGCTGTCGTGCATGCCGATCACCGCGCTGGCGCGCGATCCCTTCCAGAGCTTGAGCGCAGCTTGCGCGGCTTCGGCCGGAGCCAAGCCCGCGTCGCCGAACAGGAGCTCGACCGGTCGACCCAAGATTCCACCGCGGGCATTGAGCGCTTCGGCCGCGAGTTCCGCGCACGCCTTCGACGAAGGGCCGAAGAGGCCGGCGGGACCGCTCTGCGGAATCATCACGGCGATCTTCATCGGGTCCGCGGCGAATGCACGCGGCATGTTCCCGACAGCGGTCGCTGCGATGGCAGCCTGGAGAAGTTGGCGACGATCCATGGTTGATTCCTTCTGTGCGGTGTGGTGGGACGTCAGGCGCTCGGCGCGACTCGGGGTGCGGGAGGAAGGGCTGCTTGTGCGGCCGCGCAGATGGCCAGCAGACGTCGGTCCGTGCCTATCGGTCCGTCGAACGCGAGCCCCACAGGCAGACCTTCCGACAGCCCGGCGGGCATCGAGACACCCGGCAGCGCGGCGTTGCTGCCAGGGTCCGTGTTCCGAATGAAGGTGGCGAACGTCGGCACCTGACGGCCGTTCAGTTCGACCGTTTCATCTTCTCCGATCCTTGCCGCAACCCGCGGCGTGGTCGGGAACACAAGCGCCTCCACTCGGTTCTGCGCGAAGGCTTGCGCATACAGGGCCTGCAGGCGTCCGCGTGCGCGAAGCGCCTGCTGGTACACGGAATCGGGAACGGCGCCGCCGGCGAGCAGCGTGCCGACGGCTCCACGGACATCCGGACTTCCAATGGCGCCGATCAGCTCTTCCAGCGCAACCCCGCGACGCGCCTCGACCAGGTACGCGCGCATGTCGCGCATGAACTCGTAGAACGCGACCGGGAAGCTTGCTTCCGCATCGACGGCCATGACTTCGGGCAGTGCGACATCGACCAGGATCGCGCCTGCCTTCTCGAGGGTGCGCAGTGCCGATTGGCATACCTCCCTGACGCCTGGGGAAAGGTCATCCCACAGCGTATCGCGCGGAACGCCGATGCGGACGTTGCGCAGGTCGACGCAGGTCAAAGGCATCGGGCTTCCCGCAATGATCTCGTCGATCAGCGCACAGTCGCGCACGGTATGGGCAAGCGGGCCTGCCGTGTCGCGGGTCGACGAGATCGGCGCGATTCCGATGCCCGGGACTCGCCCGACCGTGGCTCTGAAGCCTGTCACTCCGCACAGTGCTGCAGGCACGCGGACCGAACCGCCCGTGTCCGTTCCGATGGCCGCAGGCACGAGTCGGGCGGCCACGGCGGCTCCGGAGCCGCCGCTGCTGCCGCCCGGAATGCGCGTGACGTCCCACGGATTGCGTATCGCGCCGCTGACTGCGTTGTTCGACGTGATGCCGAATGCGAGCTCATGCATGCCCAGCTTTCCCGCGAAGACCGCGCCGGCTGCACGCAGCCTGCGCACCAGTTCGGCGTCCGTCTCCGGCTCGCGACCCGCCAACGACGCCGTACCTGCGCCGCTGGAATATCCCACCAGGTCCACGTTGTCCTTGAGCGCGATGGGGATGCCAAGCAGAGGAAGCCGCTCACCCGCCGCAATTCGCGAGTCCGCGGCCCGGGCTTCCGCTCGAAACCTTTCGGGCAAGAAGCCGACATAGGCATTCAAGCCGGATGCCGATTCGGTCCGGGCAATGCACTGTTCCGCAAGATCGCAACTGCTGATCAGACGGGCATCCAGCAGTTCACGAAGCGCGGTCACGGGCAGGTCGATCAGATGCTGCATGCAGGTCTCCCAAACAAGGTTGCCCGGACTCTAGGCAAGCAACTTCCCGAGGACACCTATAGGAATCAATAGGGTCCTGGGTCGGGAAGGACCGGATGCGCCCTCGCGCATGGCGCGTACGATCAACCGAGCACAAAGGTTGCCTTCGGAGTCGTCATGCATCTGTCCACCACCCAGTCCCGGGCCCTCGGCGACGTCATGCGACTGCTGGCCGACGCCGCCGACGGGGACGAACTCCGTTCGCGTCTGGCGTTGCCGATGCTCGATCTGCTGCACGCGGACACCTACGTGTCCATGGTCTGGGACGGAACGCAGCGCCGGTTCGAGCGCATGACCGCGCTGAACATGTCGCGCGAGAACCTCCGGTCATGGGACGAGTACTTCCGCTTTGTCGATCCGCTGACCTTTCCGATGATGGAGCGACGCAAGCCCACCATCGCGACACAGATCCTGCGCCAGCACGATCTCGCGAGGACCGAGTTCTTCAACGACTTCCTGCTTCGCGACCGGATGTACTGGGGCGTGAACGTGTACTTCTACGAGCGCGACGAATGTGTCGGCGACATGCGGATCTGGCGCAACCGTGACCGCGGCAATTTCGAGTCGAACGAAGTGGAGGTCTTGCGGATGGTGGAGCCCGCCATCACGGCGGCTCTCGCCCGACTTCAGTGGCACGACACGCGGGCGCCGTCGACGGCGCACTCGGAACGGGCGGAGGAAACTTTGCAGCGCCTCGGCAGGCTCAGTCAGCGCGAGTCACAAGTGTCCTGGCTCGTGAGTTGCGGCTGCCCCGACAAGGAGATCGGGCGCCGACTCGGCCTCGAATATCCCACCGTTCGGTTTCATCTGGCGAACGCCTTCAAGAAGATGCGCGCGACCAACCGCGCTACGCTCGTTGCTCACGTTCGCGAGTTGCTGGAATCCGAGGAGCGATCGGCCGGCATGACCACCGATTCGCACGCCGCGCTGGAACGGCTTCAGGAGGCGTAACGGGCGATAGCCGACTCGTCCCAGTCGATGCCGGCGCCCGGAGCATCGCTCGTGACGGCGAATCCGTCGACGTAGTCGAGCTTGCGACCGAGAATCGGGCCGGCCAAATCCATGCGCTCCAGGAAGTGCGCCGTCGGCGTCAGCGGCAGCACGTGCGCGCTGAATTCCGGGAAGATGTGACTCGACATCGGGATATTGTGTACCTGCGCGAGTGCGGCGGCCTTGAGCCACCCGGTGACGCCGCCGATCTTCATGATGTCGGGCATCGCGAGATCGCAGGCACCCGCCTCGAGCGCGCGCTGCATTTCTTCCGGCCCGCACCAGTTTTCACCCATCTGAATGGGCAATCGCGACGTCGAGCGGATCTGCGCGTGGCCCCGGAGATCCTCCTGGACCGTCGGCTCCTCCACCCAGCCGACGTCCTCTGCCTCGAGGACGTGAATGCGCCAGGTCGCCTCGGGCACGCTCAGGCCCTGGTTGTAGTCGACCATGATCTGGACCTTCGGACCCACCGAGCGTCGAAGTGCCTTCAGAACATGCAGATCCTCGTCGAGCGTCGCGTAGCCGATCTTGGTCTTGATCGCCTTGTAGCCTGCAGCGGCAGCCTTCCCGGCTCGAGCAGTACCGACCTCGATGCCGTCCATGCTGTGGCTGTCATAGGCGATGACCGGACGCGCCGCTCCACCGAGGAAGGAGACCAGCGGCATTCCAGCGTGCACGGCCAGGGCGTCCCACAGCGCCATGTCCAGCCCGGCGCACGCCATGATCACGATCCCGGTGCGACCCAGCAGCCGCAGACGGGACGCGAACAGTCGATCGAGTTCGGCCGGAGCGGCAGCACGTCCCTCGAGGACCGTGCCGAGGGAACGCACCATCTCCCGTGTCGCCGCCAATGCCAGAGGCGTGTACGTGAAAACGTAGCTCCGCCCCACCACACCGGAGTTCGTGTGCAGGTCGATCAGAACCAGTGGCGCGGTGTCGACGATCCCGACGCTGGTCCGAACCGGGTATTCCAGCGGGACGTTGACCGCGCGCGCATCGACTCTGACGATCTTTGGAATTTCCATGATCACGCTCCCGGTGGTGAGGCCCGAGATCAGGAGCCGAGTGGATCAGACAGGGTGAACGACTTGCCGAGGCTTCAGGTCGGCGAGTTCGGTATTCCCGATGAGAGTCATCGTCCGCGCGATCTCTTCCAGAAACAAGCGGAGAACCGAGGAAACTCCTTGCTCTCCGTCTGCTGCCAAGCCCCACATGGCAGGGCGTCCAATGAACGCGGCGCGCGCACCCAACGCGATGGCCTTCAGGACGTCACTGCCGCGGCGGAAGCCGCTGTCCACGAAAACCGGGATGCGCCCGGCGGTCGCGTCGAGGACCCGCGGCAGTACGGAGATCGTCGACGGTGCCGCGTCGAGCTGACGCCCGCCGTGGTTGGACACCACGATGCCGTCGACGCCGTGCCGGACCGCGAGCGACGCGTCCGCGGGATTGAGCACCCCCTTGATGAGCAAAGGTCCATCCCAGAGCGACCTCAGCCAGGTCAGACTGTCCCAGACCAGACTGCGGTCCATCGCGCGCGCGAGCAACGCGGCCTGGAGCCGAGCCGAAGACTGCGAATCGCCTTCGGCGAGATTCACGAATGACGGGGAGCCTTGCCTTGCCATCGACAGCGACCATCCCGGGTGGGTCACGAGATCGGCAAGGGTCCGCAGCGACGGACGAAACGGAAGCTTGAAACCGTTGCGGACGTCGCGCTCCCGCAAACCGCTGACCGGCACATCGACGGTCAGCACCAGCGCACCGTATCCGGCCACCTTGGCGCGACGGACCATCTGCTCCGCGATGCCCCGGTCCGACATCACGTACAACTGCATCCATTGGGTCGATGCCGAAGGCACCGCGGCGCGCACCGATTCGAGTCGCGCGTTGGACGCCGTGGAGAGCACGAACGGAACGCCTGCCTTCGCGGCCGCCATGGCAAGAAGCACGTCCCCGTCCGGTCGGACGAGGCCGGAGAAACCCAGCGGCGCGATACCGACCGGACCCGACCAGCGCTGCCCGAACACCTCGACCGTCGTATCCACCTTCGTGGTATTGCGGAGGCAAAGCGGCAGCAGATGACAGTCCGCCAGGTCCCGCTCGTTGCGCGCCAGGCAGCTCTCGTCCTCCGCGCCGCTGTCCACGTAGTCGAAGACGAACCTCGGCAGCCGAACGCGTGCCCGCGCCCGGAAATCGGCATATCGCAACAGCATGGCCCGGCGCTCAGTGCACTTCTTCGAAGGCGCCGTTCACGACTTCGACCATGCGAAACGCCGAAGTGTCCAGACCCCTGTGATCCGTGGCGGACGAGTCGTCATGTTGTCTTCTGTGGTTGTTGAAAGCGTCAGTTCACCGGTTTGCGGCGGACGATCCGGATGGGCTGCGGAACGATGGTGCGGCCCACCGCCTTGGAGAGTTGTCGACCTTCGGGATCCGCGAGAGCCGCCAGGCGCGCAGCGCGCAGTGCCTGCGCGTCGGCGCCCTGGCGTGCGAGTTCGAGAACGGCGGCGAGGCTCCTGTGGCCACGCCGACTGGTCTCGCCGTAGCCTTTCACCAGATTGCCGCTCAAGGCCAGTTCGATGGCCCGCGGACCCGGCAGCGCCGCGTTCACGGCATCGATCCACTGCTCGATCAGCGCCTGCTCCGTCTTGAAGCGGGACGTGAAGCGCCGGATGGGGCGCAGGCCGCGGAGAGCGCACAGCATGAGAAAGCCACGCACCGTGTCGGTACGCAGGTGCATGCCGTGGTGCCACTTGCCGGTCGCGCGAGCGCGCAGCCAGCGAGCCGGTCCCGGGGGAAGCAGATCCGCGATCTCGTCGATGCCGGGCTTCAGAAATTCGGTCAGTCGCAGCGGCTCACCGTTTCGCGCTCCGACCTCCTGGCGGACACGCACGAGTCGTTCGCGCCGCGTCTTCAATTGCGCGACCCTGATCACATCCTCGTAGCACATCCAGAGCGCGAGGTAGCGAGCAGTTTCGGCCGCCGCCTCCATGTCGCCGGGGTTCGCCCGACATTGCTCGACCATCCGCTGCACGCGCGTCAGGTAGAGGTCGGCATAGCGACTGTCCTGGTAGTCGCCTGTCAGCTCGACGCCCGACGCAGCGATCGCCCGGACCGCCTCCGGCAGATCGCGAACGCTTGCCGGAATCGCCGCGCCCTGAACTGCTGCGTCGAGTTTGTCGGTCGCCTTCGCGTGGCCAGCGGCGGCATCGAAGCCGGCCGCAAATCCCTTGAGACTGCTGTCCACCGCCTTGCCCGAATGACGGATCGCTGCCTCGCACGACTCACGTTCGAACGGAAGGACTCCTGCGCCGCACATTGCTCCGAACAGGACGGTGTTGATCACCGTGCCGTTGCGTCGCGCGAGTGCGCGCATGTCCAGCAGGACCGCTCGTTTGCTGCGCTGCGCAGCCGCATCGAAGACGTGGCGAGTGTCATAGCGCCCGTCGCCCATCGCGGCCTTTTCGACCACAGCGAACTCGCGGTGCGTGGAGGCGAGGAGGGTCGTCCGGTCCGGGCTCACGTAGCCGGTCTGGATCGATCGACCCGCCTCCACCAGCTCGGAGGCCGCGACGATGTCGAGTTGGCCGGGGACCGGCGTGAGAGAGAGCACGGGCTCGCGTCCGCCGAGTTCGGACCGTGGCCGGGGGAAGATCTCCACGTAGTAGGTTGTCGCGCCGGTGCGTTGAGCCACGCCCGGCACGGACGTGCTCTGCACGGGAAAGTCGGCCTGCGTGGCAGCGTGAATGAGCCAGTCGGCCAGTACGCCGCCACCCTCGCCCCCCATGGCGGCGACCAGGATGCAGGTGGGCCGGGTCACGCCGCCAACCTCTCGAGCACCGCTCCGCGGACGCGTGCAATGAATCGTTCGAACGGCCGCGCGTTCTGCACGATCTCCGCCTTGTAGAACGAGGGGCACAGCACGGCCGCATGCGCGTTCTCTCCGCAGAGTCCGCATCCGACGCATCCGTTGTCGACCGTCGCCACCGGGTCGGTGCGCAGTGGACTCGGATTCGGCTTGATGGTCAGCGACGGGCATCCGGACAGCCGAATGCAGGAGTGATCGCCCGTGCACACGTCGTCGTCGATGCCAAAGCGGGTCCGCACGACACGCTGCCCTCTCCTGAGTTGTTCCGCGATCTTCGGCTTCTGCCTTCGTTGGCGTTCCAGTTGGCACTCGCCGTCCGCGAGGATCACCTTCAAGCCCCCCTCGCGCGTGGTCATGGCTACACGCAACGTGGAAACCATGTCCTCGACCTTGTAGCTGCCGACCTTGCGGATCCACTGGACGCCGACGCCGCGCAGCGCCCTTTCGATGTCCAGCGTCAGCGGCTTCGAGGCAGGCTGACTCGGCGACGATGGGATGGCCTGCGTGCCGGTGGCCGAGGTGTATCCGTTCTGCAGGATGACGAGAACGGAGTCCTGCGCGTTGTAGACCGCGTTGACGACGCCGCTGGTGAAGCCGTTGTGCCAGAACCCGCCGTCGCCCATGATGCTGATGGTGCGATTCGGCAGCAAAGGGCCGACACCCGACGAGCTTGCGAGCCCGAGACCATAGCCGAGCACGGTGCTGCCGACATTGAACGGCGGAAGGGTTCCGAAAGTGTGGCACCCGATGTCCGCATTGACGTGAACCTGGCCAAGTTCGCCCTGCAGCTGCTTGATCGCGGAGAACACGGGGCGCTCCGGACATCCGATGCAAAAGCCGGGCGGCCGCTGCGGAACCGGCACCTCCAATGCGGCCTTCGACTCGGCACGCGATGCCGCCATCGTCCGTGCAAGTCCGAGAGCCGGTGCGGTGTCGAACCCGGCGGGAGATGCCAGCGAGAGGAACCTCGTGATGCCCGACAGCAGCACGTCCCCGGTGTACTCGCCGGCCATCGGCAACACGTCCTTGCCATGCAGACCTGCCGTCGCGCCGTGGCGTCTCAGGATTGCCAGCAGCGCATCCTCGATGTAGTTGGGCTGCCCTTCCTCGACGAGCAGAACCTCGCGCTTGCCGGCGCAGAATGCGATGAACTCGTCGGGAACCAGCGGGTAGACGACGTTGAGAACGTAGAGCGGGATGCGAGAAATCCCGAATGCATCGGCCAGGCCAAGTTCCTGGAGGGCCCGGATGGTCCCGTTGTAGAGGCCGCCGGGGACGACGATGCCGACGTCTGACAGGTCTCCTGCGAACACCTCGTTGATGCGGTGCTTGCGTATGAAGTCCATTGCCGCCGGCCACCTCTCTTCCACCTTCTGACGTTCGTGCTCGTACGTGGACGGCGGCAAGTTGATGCGTGCGTAGTCGAACGCCGGCCGGTCGATGGCGTTGCGAGTCGAAATGGCCGGCCTGCGGTTGTCCTTGCAGCGAAACGTTCCATGGACATGGCAGGCACGGATCCGCAGCTGCAGCATGACCGGCGTCCGGCTCGCTTCCGACAGCTCGAAACTCCGCTCGACCGCATCCACGATGGACGTCAGGTTCGGGCGCGGATCCATCAGCCAGATCTGCGACTTCATTGCAAACGCGTGCGTCCGCTCCTGAATGATGCTCGAGCCTTCGCCGTAGTCCTCGCCAAGGATGATCAGCGCCCCGCCTTTGACGCCGGCGGAAGCCAGGTTCGAGAGCGCGTCGGAAGCGACGTTCGTTCCAACGGTGCTCTTCCAGGTCACTGCGCCTCGGACGGGATAGTTGATGGAGGCGGCCAGCATGGCGGCTGCGCCGGCCTCGGACGCGTTGGCCTCGAAATGGATGCCGAGATCCTCCAGCAGCGTGCGGGCGTCGCCGAGGACATCGATCAGGTGGGACACAGGCGCGCCCTGGTAGCCGCCGATGTAGCTGACACCCGACTGCAGCAGCGCCTTCGTGACGGCGAGGATTCCCTCGCCATGAAAGGTCTCGCCTTCCTGCAGTGCCAGCGACCGGACCTCGTCGGCAAACGAGCGCTCCATCGTGTGTAGTCTCCTGTCACCGGTCGCGCAAACGTGCGTGCCGGAACCGAATGCTAAAAAGCGGAGGCATGTCCAGGCAATCGATGAAATGCCTGTTACGAATCGATATTGCCCATGTTGCATGCACCCGGCAGCATCCATACACTCGATGATGCGAACACATTACATAGACAAGAGCAATGTTCGATCTGACCCGAAAGTTCGACCTGAACCTCGTTCGAGTCTTCATCGCCATCTTCGAAACGCGAAGCGTCACTCAGGCAGCGGAACGGCTGGATCTGACTCAGCCCACCATCAGCCACGCGCTATCGCGGCTACGCGAGCTGTACAGCGATCGCCTCTTTACTCGTGGCCCCGCGGGGCTGATTCCATCTTCCTTGTGCGAGCGCCTGTACGAGCAGCTCAACGTCGCGCTATCGACCATCGAGGCAACGTTGGAAGCCCGGGAGGGCTTCAAGGCTGCAGACTCGACGCGCCGCTTTCGAATTGCGGTCTCCGACATCGGCGCGCTGTTCTTCGTGCCACCACTGCTGCAGCGATTTCGGGCAGAAGCGCCCCGGGTGCAGGTGGAGTTCGTTCAGCTCTCCGAGTCACTCCCCGAGGACCTGGCCACCGGAACCTTGGACCTGGCGATCGGCAACCTGCCTAATCTCCAGACTCACTCTCGTCACGCCTTTTTGTTCAGCGAGCGATACGTCTGCCTCGTGTCGGCGGATCATCCGGCCGCCGGGAAGAAGCTGACGCTCGGCGAGTTCGTGCAGGGGCGGCATCTGATGGTGACTTCGCCGTCTTCCGGACACGCGCTGATCGACGGTGCGCTCGCGCAAAAAGGAGTGAGGCGCACGGTCGTCGCGCTGGTGCCTCAGTTCTCGGTCCTGCCCAGCCTTGTCCAGGACAGCGACCTCATGGTGACGTTGCCCGAGAGAGTGGCCCGGCTGTTCGCCGTACAAGGAAGGCTCGCTGTGCTGGACCTGCCGGTCGACATCCCCGCGTTCAACGTCCAGGCCCACTGGCATGCGCGTTCGGACAATTCGCCCGCCCAGACGTGGCTGCGCTCGGAGGTGACCGAGACGCTGTCCAGGCTTTAGATGCTTCATCGATCTGTAACAGTGACCGCATCGATTTGTTCCCGTCGGTGACGGGGTCACAGTGGTGGCGTCAGCCATCTTTCAGGAGACGAGACATGACCATTCCCGCACGGACCAAATACAAGGTCGCGGCCGTTCAAGCGGCACCCGAGTTCCTAGACCTCGAGAAGGGCATCGACAAGGCAATTCGCCTTATCGCGGAGGCGTCACAAAACGGCGCAAAGCTGATCGCATTTCCTGAAGTGTGGCTGCCGGGGTATCCATGGTGGATCTGGCTCGACTCTCCCGCCTGGGGCATGCAGTTCGTGCAGCGCCACTTCGAAAACGCCCTTGTCGTAGGAAGCCCGCAATGGGATCGCTTGCGTCAAGCGGCGGCTGAATACGACATCTTCGTCGCGTTGGGGTTTTGCGAGCGCGACGGTGGGTCTCTCTACATTGCGCAAGGCATCATCGACGACAAAGGCGAAGTCGTCAGTACGCGGCGCAAGCTGAAACCGACTCACGCGGAGCGGACGGTCTACGGCGAAGGGGACGGTAGCCACCTGGCGGTGAACGCCACGAGCATCGGCCGCGTCGGCGCACTTTCCTGCGCGGAGCACATCCAACCTTTGAGCAAGTACGCCATGTACTCGCAGAACGAGCAGGTTCACATCGCGGCCTGGCCCAGTTTCTCCGTCTATCGCGGAGCGGCTTTCCAGCTCAGTGCCGAGGCAAACTTGGCCGCGAGCCAGGTCTACGCGCTCGAAGGCGGCTGCTATGTCTTGGCGCCGTGCGCCCTCGTCTCGAAGGAAATGATGGACATGCTGGCAGACTCGCCCACGAAGAAGCAGCTTCTTCTCGAAGGAGGCGGGTTTGCCCAGATCTTCGGGCCGGATGCCAAGCCGCTGTGCACGCCCATTCCGGAGACGGAAGAAGGTCTGCTCTATGCGGACGTGGACCTCGGCTTCATCGGCGTAGCCAAGGCCGCCTATGATCCAACGGGGCACTATTCTCGACCCGACGTGGTGCGGCTCCTGCTGAACCCCAAGGCTGCGTCGCGGGTGCACACCTTCCAGTCGGATCCGACCGAGTACAACGCCGGCCCGGCGGGCGCGGCCTCCTAAAGGCTCAATGCGGTGATGACACGACGCCTACGAATAGGCAGCATTCGCTGCTGCAAGCGCACCGGGGAATACCGATCGCTCGGTCAGCGGAACTGAGTCGCGATGATCGTAGCGGACCAGCTTGCCTGCCACGGCAAAGGGTTCGTCGTCGGCATCGCGTCTTGGGCTCGGGGCGGAACGATCGGCGGGGCGATTGCCCCGCCCAGTTGCGAATGCGGCAGGTAGTCCAGATGACCGTAGTCCCATGGAACCGGGGCCTGCCACAGTTGGTAGGACGACGGCAGCGCTGCCGTCGTCCTGGGGCCCTGGCGCCCGAGCGCGCGCCGAAAGAGCGGGTGGCCGGAAAGAAGCAGTTCGGTCAACGGGTTGCCGACCGGAAAGGCGAACTCCAGTACGAGGTCGCAGAGCGAGGCTACAACGTGCAGCCGGGCGACTTTGGCGATCGCATCCGCGTATTCGTTGCTCAGCGCGTCATCTTCGATGGCGGCAGCCATCAGGATGATCGTCGACACCTGTCGGCGCTCCATCAACCGGATCGTCTCCAACACGACACGCACACCCAAACTGTGCGATACGAACGACACGCTGGCGGCAGCGACCAAAGCTTCATCCAGAAATGGAGCCAGCAGCCGGCCAGCACCCATCGCCACGCCGCCTTCGATCGGATAGTCCACCACCGGCAGAAAGCGAGAATCGCCCGGCCACAGCACACCAACGAAGACGTGCGGTGATGGCAGCGCCGACAACTGATCCCAGTGGGAGAGTGACCGGACACCGCTGTCCATCGAGACATTGAAGCCGTGCACGACCAGGACGACGGAGCGGCCATCGACATGGGTGCGCAACTCGTCGACGCCCATCGTCTGCTGCGTTGCGCCATCGAAGACCGTCACTTCTTTGGCGACGAAACCGCCGCTGGGCGTGGCGCGTAGGTCGAGAAAGATCGTCACTTCTTCCGCCGAACGGCCTGCGCCACCTGCACACCCGCGGTCAGCGCGGAAACGAGATCCTTGGTGATCGGAGCCAGCGGAACCGCCAGGACGCCGCAGCCGAAGCCCTCCAGCGCATACGACCACCCTTGGAACACGATGTAGCTCCCCAGGACTCCCATGACTACGGCCACCACCCCCGCGGCGAGTTTGCTCACGTTACGGTAGCACTGCGAGGCCTCTTGGTACGCCGCGTCGAGGATGGAGGCCAGTGCGAGGTCGAATCGTCCCAGCGCGCTCTTCTGCTCGTCGCTCAACGACCCGCCGGATTCGATCAGAGCCGCGATCTGCTTCAACAGCGTTGGGTCGACTTCAGCGACTTGGGACATCGTTTCGGCATTGTCGGAACGAAGTTCCATCTTGATCAAGGCCCGTGCAGCGTCGCGCTGATCGCTGGTCGCCATGCCGTTGATCCAATTGGCTCGAACAATCGGAAGGATCGACGTGCGCAGATTCGTTTCTGTGCCCGAACGACTCCGTGCTTCCCGCAGGTCCGGCAAGAAGAGCCTGATCGCGCGTTCGATACGGGCGAAACCAGCGTTGGATACACCTCCGCCGAACGCCTTGCTTGCGTCGACCAGCCCCGCGGCGGCGACGCCGAGCGCGCCGATTGCGCTGATGAGGGGACCGATGGAACCCAGGTCCAAGGTGGTCATTGCCATTTGCCTCCTGTACACCGCCCTTCGGCAGCGACCGACAACCGGCCACGACTGGAGCTCAGCGGCAGGCCGCAGCATGCCACAGCGGGCTTCGTCGATCGTCATCCGTTTGATGGATGACATGGGTTGGCACCGCAGTATCCCTATCCCAGGTCCGCCCACTGCGCATCCTCTCACGAGGGGACGCCGAGTTCGCCATTCGATGCTCGAATTCCAGCCAACAGCCGCGCATTTCCAGGGGACATCACGATGACCAAGCGGGCCGCGTTGATCACGCTGCATGGCCTGGGCCAGGTCCGCGAGGACTACGCGGACGAACTGATCGAGGGCGTACAGAGGAAGCTCGAGAAGGATGCGGATGAGTTCGCGTTTCGCCGCGTCTACTATCAACGAGAACTGCAGGAGAACCAGAGCGCCCTCTGGCAGCGCTTGGTGGCGGCCGACCGCCTCGACTATCAGGCCCTGCGACGCTTCATGCTCTTCGGCTTTTCAGGTGTGGCCGGCCTCGAAGCAGCCAAGGAAGAAGCGGACTCGTCCTACTACGAGAGCCAGCTTGAAATCGCACGACAGCTTCTCGGCGCGCGCACCGACACCGGGCGCGCAGCACCGCCTCTCGTCGTGGTGGCTCACTCGCTGGGAGGCCAGGTCTTCTCGAACTACCTCTACGACGCGCAGCGGGCGCGCCGTGCTGCGGCCGACGCGACCTACGCGTCCATGCCGGTCGCAGGCGTCTGGCAGGACATCCGAGCCGCGCTGCAGCGGATCGACCCCGACCTCGCCATCGACGAGCGGCTGCTCGACTACTTGAGCGGGACGTCGGTCATTGCGCTGATCACGATCGGCTGCAACATCCCCGTCTTCGCCGCCTCCCATCGTCACATGTCGATCAAGCCGATCGAGAGGCCATGCGCTGCCTTCGAGTGGCACAACTACTTCGATCCGCAGGACGTGCTCGGTTGGCCGCTCGAACCCTTGTCGGACGAGTATGCGTTGCTGGTACGCGACCACTGCATCAGTGTCGGCAACGTGCTCAAGTCATGGACGCCGTTGTCGCACAGCCAGTACTGGGGCGACAGGCTGATTGTCAACGTCGCGGTGCACCAGTTGCAGCGTGGCCTGACGCCTTGACGACCGGCCCCGACCCGGCCTACGCGCCGATGGCGGACGCGATGTCCGCGATCAGACGCTCCTCGTCGGTAGATCCGATCTCCGCGATCAC
Organism: uncultured Chitinophagaceae bacterium; assembly: GCA_964537475.1. Classification (GTDB taxonomy): domain Bacteria; phylum Bacteroidota; class Bacteroidia; order Chitinophagales; family LD1; genus UBA1941. The sequence continues at coordinate 21,700 of CAZIBY010000013.1, forward strand.
GCGCGCCACGTCTCCACCGAGCGAACCACGAAGCAGATCGATCGCGCGTTGCTGACTGCGCAGCTCCATCGGATCGCGCGCCGTCTCGCACCGGCTGCGAAACTCATTCGACACGCCGAGCAGGCGCACCGCCAACGTCCAGTGACCCAGGCTCGCCATCAGATGGGCAAGGATGTCGGCGCGTGCCGAGAAGCTGTTCGAACGGCGCAGCACGGGCAACGCTTCGCGCGCCACCGCGGTCGCCTCACCCGGCAGATCGTCGACCAGTGACGCGATCAGACCCGCAAGCGCATTGGACAGGGTCAGTCCGGCGTTCTGCGCGCTGCGCGCCCTCTCGGCAATCAGTTCGTAGCGTTCGACCGCGTCCGCCATGTCGCCGGCCTCGAGGTGCATGCGCGCGATGTCGTCGAGCAACACGAGTTCGTAGCGCTCCACGTTGCCGGCCTGCGCCATCTCGAGAGCCATCGTCGATGTTCGCAGCGCTTCATCCAGGCGCCCGGCCCTGGCGAGCCAAAGCCCTTCGACCCGCAGTCGCCGCATGCGGTCCGCCAGCGGCCATTGCGCATGCTCCATCGCACGCGCACGTCCGAGCGCGTGCGCGGCACCGTCGAGGTCACCGGCGTCGAGCATCGCCTCGGCCATATGACGGCGGCACGCGTGCGTGTGGCGGCTCTCGCCCAGCTCAATGAAGAGCCTCTCGGCTCGATGCAACGCATCGATGCAGCGCGACGAAGGTAGACGCCCGTCAAGGCCAATGCGCCCGTACCACTGCCAGTACTGGGCTTCGAGCCGCTTGGGCAGGGCAGGATCACTCGCCAGCGGCTCCGCGTCGAGCAGGCGCTGGCACGCTTCGTCCACCGCTCCTTCGACGGCAATCGCCATCGACGGCAGTGTCGCGAGCGCGACGGCCGTGGCGGCATCGCCATGGGCTCGCGCCCATTCATAGGCGCTGCGCACGTTACTGATCTCGGAGAGCAGCAGATCGGTGCGGCGCTGGCGGATCGCCTGCTCGAGCGCACGCACTGTGACGGCGGCATGCCGTCCGAGATAGGCCTCGGACTCGCCGGCCTTGGCCAACTGCTCCAGCGCGTGCTCACGTGTCGACTCAAGCATTCGATAACGCGGTCGGTAGTCACCCTCGGAGATGACCAGGGACTTGTCGACCAAGCTGCTCAGACGGTCCAGCACCGCTTCCCCCTCTGCGCCGTGGCCGGCGACAAGGAGCTGTGCCCCTTCGAGCGAGAAGCCTCCGACGAATACGCCGAGCCGCCGATATACGGCACGCTCATCGGCGTCGAGCAGGCCGTGGCTCCAGTCGAGCGCGGCGCGCAACGTCTGATGGCGCTTCGGAGCTTCGCGCGAACCGGCCGTCAGGATCTGCAGACGTTCGCCCAGACGGGCGCGCACGCCTTCGATGCCGAGCAGCGGCACCCGGGCGGCGGCCAGCTCGATCGCCAGCGGCAGGCCGTCGAGGCGACGGCAGATCTCGATTGCCGCGGCCACGTGGGCCGCGGTCAGCTCGAAGCGCGGCAGCGAGGCGCGCACGCGTTCCACGAACAAGCGCAAGGCGCCATACGCCATCGGATCGGCCACCTGGGCGCGGTCCGGAACGGTCAAGGGTGCAAGACGAAACACGTGCTCGTCGCTCAGGCGCAGCGGCTCCTGGCTCGTCACCAGCAGCCGCACCTTGCCGGCTTGGCGCGCGATACGTGCAACAAGTGGGCAAACATCGGCGATCAGATGCTCGCAGTTGTCGAGCACCAGCAGCAGGTTCTCGCCGCCGAGGGCAGCGGCCAGTTCGTCGGCCGGCTCACGCACGCCCGGAAGCTTGAGGCGCAGCGTCTGCGCGATCGTTTGCGCGAGCAGGCGCGGATCGCTCAGCGACGCCAACTCGACCACCCAGGCGGCAGCGCTTGCCGCCGAGCTCTGAGCCACGGCAAGTGCCAGTCGCGTCTTGCCAATACCGGCCGAGCCAACGATCGATACCAGCGCCTGACGCTCCATCAGATTCATCACGGCCGCCCGGTCGCCCTCCCTCCCGTAGAGTTCGACCAGGTGTGCCGGCAGGTTGCCGCTGCCACCGGAGAGAACGGGTGACGTGCACGGCAGTTCGCCGCCCGCCCCCGCTTCCGATTCGGCTCCCAGCATGAACTGGTAGCCGCGCCCAGGTATGGTCACGATCGACTGCGGCCCCAGGAGCCGGCGCAAGGTCGAGATCTGCACCTGCAGGTTGTTTTCCTCGACCACGACACCGGGCCAGCCGCGGTCGAGGAGTTCGTGTTTGGACATCGGCCGATGACGGTTCTCCGCCAGCAGCTTCAGCAGTCCCAATGCGCGAGCACCCAGGTGCACGCGGCGGCCGTCGATGGTCAGTTCACCGCTCTGCGTCCACAGTTCGCATGGCCCGAAACGCAGCGGCTCCTGGTCCGATGCGCGGGCGTGCAATTGCTGCGATTCGCCGTCCACGTTGTCAGGAAATGAATAGCTCTTTCAGGGTGCGGAAGTACGGATCGGTCGACCAGTTGCCGACTTCTACCAACTTCGCATCGGGCAGCCGGTCCAACAGCGCGGTAAACGCCGCCTCCGCAATTTTCAGCGCCACCGCCTCCCCGATGCAATAGTGAATTCCGTGGCCGAAGCCGAAGTTCGGCACAGCCGGACGCGTGATGTCGAAGGTATCGGGATCTGCGAAAACGCCAGCGTCGCGATTGGCGGCGCCATACACGACGACCAAATTGCTGCCCTTCTCAAGTTTCGTACTGCCCAGCTCGCAGTCGTCGGCCACCCAGCGATCGGCCATCTGAAACGGTGCGTCGTAGCGCAACATCTCCTGCAGCGCCTGCGACAGCAGACTGCGGTCGGCGCCCAGCTGCTGCCATGCGCCACTGCTGAGCAGGTTGTACGTCCCGGTCGCGATCAGAAATTCGGTCGAGAGGTATCCACCCAGTCCCAGGTTGACCGCGGTGTTCATTGCCTCGCAGGGCGACATCTTCGTGCTCGTCATCGGGCACGCGGTGATCTGTTTCATCCCGCCCGCGATAGAGGGCCCGCCGGCGCTCGTATTGCGCGGCTGTTCTGCAAGGAGCGACAGGAAATAGGTTCTCAAAGTGAACGTCGCATCGGCGCCGGCAATTCTTTCCGATGGGGACGCGGACGGATCATGCGCTCGCATGGCCGCACCGATCCATCTGTCCAGGGTGGCAAGCTCGCCCTGGTCGCTCCTGTCCGTGCCCATGATGTCCACGAACAACTGCTTGGGGAGCTCGTGGGCAAGGACCGCCACGACATCGAACGGCGTCCCGGGCACGACACCCGACAGCAAGTTCTGCGCGCGGGCCGAGGCGATCGTTGCCGCGTCGCTGAGAATCGAGGCGAACACGCCGTTCATCAGCGCGCGCACTTCCGTATGACGTGGAGGATCCATGTAGAAGAGGCCGTCGCCCAGCGATGCCGCCGCACTGTAAGGCCGCGGCACAGCGCTTCCTCGATCCTTGCCAGGCTTCAGGAAGTCTGCGGTGCGCTCGCATACCTGCTGGACCAACGGATAGCTGAGGACGTAGGTCGTGCCGTCCGGACTCGAGGCAATGGGGCCCGATGCACGGTATTGAGCGTACGCGTTGGCCGTGAAGCCGGCGGCCTTCGGGTCGAAATTCATGTTCGTCGCTTTCATGTTGGTCCCACCAGACGGTTCAGAGCTTTCAGACCAGGAACGAACAGATAGAGGCTGCCAACGGTGAGCGTCAGCGGCGGCACGTCAATCGTCACGGGATCCTCGCTTTCGCTGGCCCGGAATGTGAACGGTGTCGAGCTTGCCCGGCCAGCGGCGAGCACATCCTGCGACCCGCGCAGCCCGGGGGCCGACAGATCCCCCGCGGCCCAGCTGCGGACGAGGAACTCGAACTGCGATTCGATGTCTCCGCAGATAAACATGCCCACCAGGCCCCGGTCCGCGCTGTCGTCCGTGTCACTCGGCTCGAGCGCTTCGCCGTAGGCAAGGCCACGCCGGATGACGGTCCGTCCCCATGGCACGCCAAGCACGAGCCCGCCGCGCGGGGCCATCCTGCGGATGTGCGCACCGAACGGACAGCGCGCGCCCGCGTAATCGTCGTAGAACGGGGGCACGTAGTCGAACCGGTTCAGCGACGCCGGATCCTTTCCCGTCGGGGGCGCCAGAGCGAGGTCCGGCAGCGACAACGGCACGCCGTTGCGCCAACGGCCAATGAGTTTGGCCGCGATGAGCTCAGGGTCCAACCCCAGACGTCGTCCCTCGCGCTCCAGCATGTCCTCGAACGCATACGGAAACTGGCGGATCACCCGCATCACCGCATAGCTACCGTTAAGCGCAATCTGCTCATCCAGCAGACCGATGTGGAAGCCGCCGCGCGAGTTCATGTAGTCCTTGCCCAGCAGGAAGTCACCCGGCGGCAAATGCGGTTGGTCCCCCGGCTTCGCGGGTGCAGGCGCCGGGTGGATGCCGTCGATACGGGGCTGCGAAAGGCCGTCACGGAAGCCGAAGTGCACTGTGCCGAAGTCGTCCAGGGCCCGTGCCTCCTGCTTCCAGACCGGCCGGATGCCGTGCCTTTCCATCAGCTCGATCAGTTCATCCGTCCAAGATCGAATGCGCTCGTCGCCGAGGTCCCTGACCAGGAGCGAAACCAATCCGTGCGCCAACTCCCCATCGGCAGCGACGGGGCCGCCGACGCACCACTTGGAGGGGTCCGCGTTTCCGCTGTCGCCCAGGTCTACTGCGCGCTTCGCCGGTCCGTCCTTGAACGCCTTCGGAAACCCGTCCAGTTGGCTCTGCGGGATGCCGAGCAGGGTGAGGCCTGCATGGGTCAGGCCCAGATTGACGCAAAGCTCTCGCCCGCGACTCGACTGTGGCGTCGGCCGAAGCGTGTCGTGGCTGATCAGTTCCCGCAGGAACTCGCACGCCCCGGCGCGATCGGGAGCATTGAACGCGAGATGGACCGCGCGCTTGGCGCCGAAGCCTTGCAGCAGGTTGGCCTGCACGTCGTCCAGGTCGACCTGGACCTTGCCCACCGACGGACGCGGCGGCAGAAACTTGCGGCGACGCGGCCCAACGATGTCGAGCACCGACAGACCCGGGTATGGCGAGAAGGGATCCGGCAACGGGCTTCCATCCGGCAGACGCGTGTTGGCCGTGACGTAGGCGATGAACTCGTTCGGATACCGGCTGACCGGCCCGGGCGGACCGTCGACCATGTAGCTGAGGATCGTACTGAATTCTTCGTCGAGCACCACAGCAAAGTCGAGCACGTAGTTCGCCATGTCGCCGTCGAATTCGGTGACGATCAAGAGAAGCCCTTCACGCGGAATCGGCACGAAACGCGCGTAGTGCACATAGTCGAGCGAGGCCAACGCCCGCGAGATGTTCGCCTGCCTCGCGGCGATTTTTCCCATCAGCTCCATCAGAAGGCCCGGTTCCTTCAACGTCATGACGAGGCTGAATCCGTGCCCGGTGGTAGTTGGGACCGCAGTCGGAACCGGCATGAGGCTCTCCTTGAAAGTGGACCGCGCTGTTACGTTCCGACGGGCATCGCATGTGCGACCCGCATCGTTGCAACTTCGCTTCTAGGGATACAGGTTTCAGCATCGGCCCAAAGACCTGAAGAGCCGAACGTAAGAAATTGCGCTGCAAGTCGGGCAATCCGATGCAGGAGCGCAACATGTGTCAGCAGATCCTGGAAGCGACTCAAGGGCGAGCACCTCTTTCCACGGGCGCACAGACCTCTGGTCCGATGACGGGCGCTCGAGCGCCATCCGCGGAATTTGCGATGCTCATCGGTGACGGCATGCCGACCGATGCGCTCGCGCTCGTGCTCGACGAGCTGGACTACGGCGTCATCTTGCTCGACGGTCGTGACGACGTTCAGTTCGCCAACTACCGAGCGCTCGGCGAGTTGGACCGCCGCCAGGCGCTGCAACTCGCGCGCGGGCGGCTGCTCGCCTCCGATGCGCGCGATGCGCAGACCCTGGCCTGTGCACTGGCCGGTGCACGCCGGGGCGTCCGCAGGCTGATCGAACTCGGCACCGACAAGTGTCGTATCCGTATGTCGGTCCTGCCGGTGGGCACGGACGGTGTGATGCTGACACTCGGACGCGCTCGCCTGTGCGAGCCTCTGACGATCATCGGGTTTGCCGCGACCTACGGTCTGACGTTGACCGAAACCAACGTCCTCGAGGCGTTGTGCGAGGGTCTGTCCCCGACGGACATCGCCCGCGTACATGGGGTCGCGGTATCGACGGTGCGCACACAGATCGCCAGCATCCGTGACAAGACCGACACGGAGGGCATCGACCACTTGAGGCGGGAGATGGCGACGTTGCCGCCAATCCCGGTCAAGCTGCGATGCGCTTCGCGCCAGGCAATGCCGCAGCCCAGCAATCGGGAAGCCGCTGGCCGCGCTGCCGCGCCCGCCATCAACGGCGCGCGCGTTCCGGTCGCAGCCTGATAGTCCACCTCGGCAGGCGTGCGTTGACGCAGCCGAGGGCATGGCGTTGAGCACTCTCATTCGCGGCAGTTTGCCTAGCACGTGAAGCCGGCGCCATCCACAGCATTGTGGAGATCGTGCCGAGGTCTGGCCGCCGAGGTCGTTGCCCGCACGGCACGGGAGGCTTCGGCCGCCAGCAGCCGCCAGCAGCCGCCAGGGGCGGGCCTCCGCCCCACGCTCCCGCTTCTCCCGGAACCGCGCCACCGCCTTCATCCGCCGCTTCTGCTCGGTCGTCACGGGTATCCGGTTGCAGGCCTGGGCGCACCGGACGTGGCCGCTCCACCTCAGGCGTGTCCAGATTTGCGCAGCCTGACCGCATCCAGGACCCGCTTCCCGGACATGTCCGCTTGTGCGGAGTGAATGCGTTCATGCCGCCGAAGCCTGAAGGCGCCGTAGGTAACGGAGCCGAAGGGCCGGCCGGCAAAACCGCCGAAGCACAGGAGCGGAGTCATGGATCGTTGCGCCAAGCTGATGAGTACCACTGCGCTCGCGTCGTGCACGCTGCTCGGCGTCCCGATGCCGGCCGCCGCGCTGACCACTCAGCACGCGACTGCATGCGTGCCCTACCTGATCGAGCAGGGTAGTGACAGCCTGTCGTACGGCGCAAACGGCGTCTTCGGCTCATCGTCGAATCCGCCGACCGATGAGCTGGCGGTCCTCTGTCCGCTCGTCCGTGCCACCGAGGTTGCGCCCGGCGGGCTCTTCGGCGTCTGGATCGATGGCACGAGCGGCGGCATCACCGGCGTCCTCTGCACGCTCTACAGCTACTCCTACACCAACGCCCTGCTCGGTGCGCAGCGCTCGAGCATGTCCTCCGGCGTGTTCGACGTGCAGATGACGCTGCCGGCATCACAGGTGCCGCCCTATTCATCGCAGTACCTCATTTGCTTCCTTGGACCCGGCGCAGGGCTCTTCGACTTCGAGCCCGTCCAATGAGTGGCCTGGCGTGCAGCGTGCGACGCACCTTCGCCATCCTTCTCGCGGCGCTGCCGATGGCAGCCCCGGCCGTTCACGAAGCCGCGAGCCCGCGCATGGATGCCCAGGCGCGCGCCGAAGCCGCGCGCGCCGAGCGGCGGCGCGCCGCCGACGGCGAAGCCGACTTTCGTGCCGAGCCGGTGGACGCGGCGTTCGTCGCGGGCACCGTCGACAAGGTACGCGGGGCCTTCGAAGGGGCCAGCGAGCCGCTGCGCAGTCGCCTGCGCAGCGTCGAGTGCCGGTCGCGCAGCTGCAGGGTCGAACTCGTCGACGTGCTCGCGCCTCGTCCGGACGACAGCGAACTGATCCCGGTTCTCAACCGGATTGCCGACACGTTGCCGCGAGCGAGCGTCACTCGCCCGGACGGGCCGGACGCCGACGGGCGAGTCGTGCTGTACCTGTCCCGCTGACCTGTTCCTCCAAGCAGGAGATCGCCTCATGAAAGCAAGGTTCCTCGCTGCCATGGCTACCGGTGCGTTGTCGTGCTGCCTTGCCGCGGGTTACGGGCCTGCGCATGCCACGACGACTCAGAGCGGCACGGCCTGCGCTCCCGCCGGCACCGGCGGCTATGGCTCGCCGGTCGTCTGCCCGGTCGTACGGCTCTCCGAAGTTCCCGCAGGCGGCGTCTTCGGCCTGCGGGTGGACGGATTCAATACGCAGACCTATCCGGTCACCTGCACGCTCTACAGCTACAGCTATACGGGAGCGCTGCTCGGCGCGGCATCGTTCAACCCGCCGGCGACGCCGTGGCCGCAAAGCTGGGACGCCTTCGTGGGCCTGCCGGCGTCGCAGGTTCCGCCGTACTCGTCGCAGGCGCTGTACTGCCAGCCCGGTTCCAGCGGGGGCGTCTTCCTCTTCGACTACGAGCCGAACCTGTGAAGCCGCCCCTGCTCGCATCCATCGGCATCGCGGTCCTCTTGGCGGCCTGCGGCGGCTCCGGTGACGACCATCCGGCCGCCGGGTCCGCCCGCGCCGACGCGCTGCAGGGCGGGTCGCCGACGAACGACTCGGCGCTCACGAGTCCGAGCCGCGCTGCGGTGGCGAGTGCGGGCGTGCGACCGCTCGAAGAACGGGTGGCGCGACTCGAAGGCGCACTGGCTGCGATCCGGCGGGAGGTCTCGGATCTTCAAGCGCGGGCGCAGAAGGACCCTCACCAAGCAGAGTCGGCCGGCGACCCGCGAAGCGACCCTGCGGCACGGGCCGAAGCCGAAGGCGTGGAGCGCACCCGCATGTCCGCAGCGGAGTCGGCGTTTCGTGCCGAGCGCGACGACCCCGCCTCGAGCCGATCGGCGCTCGACAGCGTTCGCCAGGCGTTCGCCGGCGCGGACGAGGCGCTGCGCGGAGGGGTTCGCTCGATCGAGTGCCGGTCGAGCAGTTGCCGCATCGAAATCGGTGGAGTCGATGGCCCTGCCACGGGTCTGCCCGAGCTGATCGGCCGGCTCGCGCCCACATGGCCCCGTGTCGCCGGCGGCACTTCGGATCTCGGCGACGGACAGCGGACCACGGTGCTCTACCTCACCCGATGACCGAGACGTGGCTCGCTCATCCCACCCCACAAAGAGTCGGAGCTGACCATGACGACCACTCCTTCCATCGCATCGCGCGCCGCGCTGGCCGCTGCCGCACTGTTCGGCGGACTCGATGCTGCCCAGGCGGTACCCACGCAGGCGGCGACCTTCTGCCGCCCCGCGGGCCTCGTGAGCAACACCGGCGCCTTCGATGGGCTGGTGCGCTCGAGCTGGGGCGTCAGGAACAGTTCTTCGACCGGCTACCTTCCCGTGCTTTGTCCGGTGGTGCGGACGATGGAAGTCCCCAGCGGCAGCGCACTGTACGTCTGGGTGGACGGCAATGCGGCGGGAAAGTCGGTGAGCTGCACGCTGTACAGCTACGCCTACACCGGGGTCCTCATGGGTTCCTCGTCGATCAACGGCAGCGGGATCTTCGATGGCTACCTGAGCCTGCCGTCGTCACAGGTGCCGATGTTCTCTTCGCAGGTCGTGTCCTGCATGCTGCCGCCCAACGCCGCGTTGTTCGACATCGAGCCCACGGTATGGTGAACCGATCAGAAGACCAGCAGCAACGGGTTCGAGGGCACCGCTCCCGAGATCACCTCGAGGCGATCGCGGGCAGCGCGCTCGACGCGCTGCGCTTCCGCTTGCGACGCGGTCTGGCGCAGCGTCTCGGCGCGAACCAGTTCGACGAACAAGGGGTCCGTCGGGGTCGGCTGGGGTACCTTCGCGAGCAGCACCCGCGCTTGCTCGATCAGCGCCTCGGCCGCAACCGGCTGATGGAGTCGCGCCCGTGCCAGCGCTTCCGTCAACTTGGCGTGCGCCTGCCCGGCCACGTTGGGCGCGCCTTGCGCGAACGCCTGTGCCGCCAGTCCTGCGGCTTCGGCGGCTTGCGCCTGCAGGCCCAGGCCCGCCCTCGCGCCGGCGAGGTAGAGCAAAGTGGTTCCATGTGCTCCGCCTTCGGCGCTGTGCGCCTCGGCTTCGCGGTCCAGCACGTCCTCGAGCACTTGCACCGCTCGCGGGTAGTCGCCCGCAGCCACCCAGGCGAGGCCGACTCGCCGATCGAAGCCGCGTGCGACCGACGCGGAGATGCCCTCGATGCTCGTCATGCGTTCCACCGATCGCAAGGCCATTTCTCGTGCTTCCCGGCCACGCCCGACCATCACGAGCGATGGAACGGCAAAGGACTCGGCGAAGCGCGTTGGCGCGGAGTCTTCGCCGCCCAGCCTCCGCGACCGCTCGATGCTGTCCGCGAAGGTCTGCGCGGCCTGCTCGAACCGGCCCTGCGAAGCGAACAGCAGCCCGAGGGTCCGCTGCGCAGTGACCGACATCGTGTTCGCCGGCCCGAGCAGGCTATCGGCCTGTGCGATGCCGCGCTCGAGCAACACGCGGGCGTCCTCGTAGCGGCGGGCGTTCCAGACCGCATACCCCAGATCGATGCGCAGCTCGACGGCGTCCAGCGCATGGGGGGCGTCGGCACGGTCCAGCTTCGGCAGCACCTGCGCGATCAGGTCCGCCGCTTTGGCGTGTTCCCCCTGATCGGAGTAGATGCCGGCGAGCGTGGCCTGTTGACGCAGCAATTCCCAGTTCCCCGGTCCGAACTGCGCCTCGAGCTTCGGCAGCAGTCGGATCTCCACCGCGATGGCCTCGGCGGGCCGGTCGAGCATCGTCAGTTGCTGCGCCTGATGGCCTTCGATGCGCAGCAGATCGCCCGCGCGCTCCTTCGCGTGCTGCTCCAGCACGTGATGCGCCTGGCCGTAGAGGTCATAGGCCAGGGCATGGTGGGCAAGGCCGCCGTGCACGCGTCCTAGCGCGAACAGCGCATCGCCGTACGCCAGGCTGTTCGGACCAGCGCTGTGCAGCGCCCGATCGCGCAGCGCCTCGGCGATGGGCAGCACCTTGTTCTCGTCGCCCAGCTTCGTGTACAGATCGACCAGCAGGCCTTCGAGAACCGTCTGCAGCTCCGACTGGTCGTTCAGCTCGACCTGCACGTCGCTGCGGCCCCGGTCCAGCATCTGGCGCGCCGTCAACTCCCTGCCCTGTGCCTTGGCCGGATCGGCCTCGTTGAAGAGGCCGACGAGAAATTTCTGCACTGCCTGCGCGCGTCGAGCCTGCCGCTCCGCCAGGCGCGCTTGCCAGAGCGTGCCGGCGAGGCCGACGCCGAGCGCCACGAACACCACCGCGGCGCCCGCGACGGCGACCCTGTGGCGCCGGATGAACCGGCCAGCGCGATAGCCCCACGCATCGCGGCGAGCCAGCACGGGCACGCCTTCGAGGTGGCGCGTCAAATCCTGCGCCAGCGCGTCGGCGGTCGGATACCGCTCTCCCGGCAGCTTCTTCATCGCCTTCAGCACGATCGTGTCGAGGTCGCCGCGCAGTGCGGCGGCCGCGTCGGCGGAACCCTGCGCGCGCGCCGCCTCGCTCGGCGGCGGCACGTCGATCTCCTGCACCGCGCGCTCGAGGATGGCCCGGCCTGAACGCGGCAGGTGGTAGGGCCGCACGCCGGCGAGCAACTCGTACAGCAGCACGCCCAGCGCGTAGACGTCGCTCGCAATGCTGATGGCCGCGCCGGCGATCTGCTCGGGCGACGCATAGTCCGGCGTCAGGGCGAGACCGGAATCCAGCGTCAGCTCGGTGGCCGCGGCCTGCCCGTCGACCAGCAGTTTGGCGACGCCGAAGTCCAGCAGATGCACCTGCCCTTCTTCGTCGACCAGCACGTTGGAAGGCTTCAGGTCACGGTGGATCACCAGATGCGCGTGCGCGTACTGCACCGCCGCCAGTACCTGCAGGAACAGCACGACCCGCGCGCGCGTGCCCAGTCCGTGGTCGGCGCAGTGCGCGATCAGCGTCTTGCCCTGCACGTACTCGAGCGCGATGTAGGGCTGGCCCTCGGGCGACACACCGGCGTCGTACAGGCGCGCGATGTGCGGGTGCGTCAGCGGCGCGAGGATGTCGCGTTCGCGCTCCAGGCGGTCGGCGAAGGACCGGGTGGCCAGACCAGGGTGCGGCAGTTTCAGCGCGACCTGCCGCTGGAGCAGACCATCGGCCCGTTCGGCCAGCCAGACGCTGCCCATGCCGCCTCGACCCAACTCGCGAATCAGGCGATAGGGCCCGATCGTACGAACGAGCGCTTCGCAGTCTGCAGGGTCGGGTTCGCGTGCAATGCCGACCCGCGGCAATTCGCCGAGGAAGTTCTCGGTCTCCGCCTGCGCGTGGACGGCAAGCAATCGTTCGAGCGCGGCGCGATGGGCATCCGCGAGCGACGCCAGCCAGGCCGCGCGTTGGGAAGCCGGCAGGTCGAGCGCCTGATCGAACAGGACGGAGATCACCGGCCAATCGCGCGAGGCTAAGGTCTTCATGGCGCCGCACTCGCACCGTGCCCAGCCCTACTTCAGGGCTTCGAAGAGCAGCGTGCGTGCCTTGTCCCAATCGCGCCGGACCGTCCGCTCGGTGACGCCGAGCGCGCTCGCGATGTCCGATTCGGACAGCCCCGCGAAGTAGCGCATTTCGACGACGCGAGCGAGTCGCGGTTCGATCGCCGCGAGTTCGTCGAGCGCTTCGTGTACGCGCTCGATCTGGTCGTCGTCGGTGCCGTTCGCGCCGACCGAACCGGTGTCGAGCTCGACTTGCTCGGCTGCACCGCCACGACGCTCGGCGTGGCGCTTGCGGACCTCGTCGACGACGATCGATCGCATGACCGTGGCGGCGTAGGCGAAGAACTTGCCCTGGTCGCCAAACGACAACTCGCGCGCCTTCAGGTAGCGCATGTACGACTCGTGCACCAGCGTCGTGGTATCCAGGAGCGTGATCGTTTCGTTCTGCCGCAAGCGCGACCGCGCGAGCTTGCGGAGGTCCTGGTACAGGAGCGCGAACAGCGCCTCGCGAGCAACGGCATCGCCTTCGTTCACCTGCCGCAGCAATTCGGTGATGTCGTTCATGGCCCGGAAAGCCGGCGTGCGTCTGGCCGCATGGCCGATGGTAGTGCTGTTCGAACGCTACCGACGCAAGGTGCCCCGGCGCTGCGGCACGCCGCGTTCCGTCACGCCAGCTCGCGCACGAACTCCATCGCCCGCGGCCACTCCCCATGCCCGGATGCCGGGTTCAGATGCCCGACCGCACCGAGTTCGACGAACCGGCTGCCCCAGTCTCGCGCCAGTGCCCGGCTGCGGTCGAGCCGCGCCAGCGGATCGTTGCTGCCGGCCGCGACGATGCTGGTGAACGGCAGGGCCACGCGCGGCACCGGCAGCCATCCGTGCTCGTCGAGCGTCTGCACCGTGGGATAGCCCGCCGGCATCGGCGACTCCAGGTCGGCCGGCGCGGCCAGCAGCGCACCGCGGATCCGGCCCGTGTGGCGGCTGCTGCGCGCCCAGTGCGCCACCATGATCACGCCGGCGCTGTGGGCGACGAGGATCACGCTCCCTGCGATCCCGGCCAGTGCGCTCTCGATCGCGGCGACGCGCGCGGCGCAGTCGAGCTTGTCGACCTCCAGCGGTGCCACGGTCCGCGACCGCGGCAGCGCTTCGGCCAGCCGGGTCTGCCAGTGATCGGGCACGTGCTCGCGCAGTCCCGGAACGATGAGGACCGTGGTTTCGCTCATGCGATCCATCGCTTCAGTTCAGTTCAGTACGGCCGGTCGCCGACGATCCCCGCGCGCTCCATCTTGCGGTCGCAGGGCGGGTAGTCCATCACCGCATAGTGCTGGGTCGAGCGGTTGTCCCAGAAGGCCACGCTGTTCTTCTTCCAGCGGAAGCGCACCTGGTATTCGGGGATGCAGGCCTGGCTGATCAGGTAGTTGAGGAGCTGGCTCGCCCCCGGCGAGGCATCCTGGCCGTAGCGCACGTTGGCGGCCGTGTGGTAGTTGGTGAAGTGGGTCGCGAAGGCGTTGACGAACAGCACCTTCTCGCCGGTCTCCGGATGCGTGCGCACCACCGGATGCTCGGCATCGGGATAGCGCGCCTTCAACGCCAGGCGCTGGTCGATCGGCATCGCCGCGCCGAAGCTCGCCTCGATGCTGTGGCGCGCGCGCAGCGGCTCGATCCTGGCCTTGATGTCGTCGGGCAACTGGCGGTAGGCCTCGACCATGTTGGCCCACATCGTGTCGCCGCCCACCGGCGGGCACTCGACGCAGCGCAGCACGCAACCGAAAGGCGGCAGCTCGCGCCAGGTCGCATCGGTATGCCAGGCGTTCTCGTAGCGGTCGTTCGGCGTCTGCGCCGACTTGTAGATGCGCACCAGGCCCGGGTGGTCCGGGTCGCTGCCGGCGACGGGGTGGTCCTCGAGCTCGCCGAAGCGGCGCGCGAAGGCGACGTGCTCGGCGCGCGTGATGTCCTGGTCGCGGAAGAACAGGACGCGATGGCGCAGCAGCAACGCGCGGATCTCCGCGAGCAGCGCATCGTCGACGGCGGCCGCGGCCAGGCTCACGCCGCCGAGCTCGGCGCCTATCGTGCAGGTCAGCGGCTCGACGTGGATCGAGTGACCGAGAGATGTCGCGCGGACGACGGCGGGCGCGGATTCGATGGCATGGTTCATGGGCTTGTCTCCTGGATCTCGCATCGGATCCGGTACCGAACAGTATCGAGGTGCGGGTGGAGTCCCGGCTTGACGGCGCAGGACCGCCACTTACCATCTGGTGCCACAACCTGCTCGATCGCCCGATGGCCCAACTCGTCCGTGCCGCGAGCCTGACCCACTACAGCGAGGTCGCCCGCGCCGTCGGACTCGATCCGCTGCGCATGCTGGCCGATGCGGGCCTCGGCCCGGGCATGCTGCGCGAGCCCGATCTCAAGATCCCCGCCGAGCGCGTCGGCCGCCTGCTCGAGGCCTCGGCCGCGGCGTCCGGCGTCGAGAGCTTCGGCCTGCGCATGGCCGAGTCGCGCCAGCTCTCCAACCTCGGCCCCGTGGGCCTGCTGATCCGCGACCAGCCGACGCTGCGCGACTCGCTCGCCGTGCTGGTGCGCTACCAGGTGCTGCTCAACAGCTCGCTGTCGCTGATGGTCGAGGAGGCCGCCGGCGTGGTCGTGATCCGCGAGGAGGTCATGGTCGGCGGCGCCCAGCCGGTGCGTCAGTCGATCGAGCTGGCGCTGGGCGTCATGATGCGCCTGCTGCGCCAGTTCCTCGGCGCGGGGTGGCATCCGCGGCGCGTCTGCTTCGCGCACCCGCCGCCGCGCGACGCCGGCACGCACCTGCGCGTGTTCGGGCCGTGCGTCGAGTTCGACCACGACTTCAACGGCATCGTCTGCGCGCGCGCCGATCTCGACGCGCGCAACGCCTCGGCCGACCCGGCGATGGCGCGCTATGCGCAGCAACTGCTCGATGCGACCGCCGAGCCGCCGGCGCCGACGATTGCGCAGGACGTGCGGCGCACGGTCCTGCTGCTGCTGCCGAGCGGCCGGTGCAGCATCGAGCAGGTGGCCGAGCATCTCGGCGTGGTGTGCCGCACGGTGCAGCGCCGGCTCGCGGACGAAGGATCGAGCTTCTCGTCGCTCGTCAACGACGTCCGCGTCGAGCTGGCGACGCGCCACGTGATCGAGACCGATCGGCCGCTGACCGATGTCGCGCTGCTGCTCGGCTTCTCGGCGCCGAGCGGCTTCTCGCGCTGGTACCACGGCCAGTTCGGCTGCAGCCCGAAGCAGAGCCGCGCCGAGCGCGGCGCGATCCGCCGGGCAGCCCGTGGTGGCCGCGCGGCGGGCTGAGGTTCAGGGCACCAGCACGGTGGCACCGATGGTGCCGCGCGACTCGAGCGCACGGTGCGCCTCGGCCGCGTCGGACAGCGCGTAGGTCTGCCCGGGCTCGCTCTTGATCTTGCCCTGCAGCACCAGGTCGAACAGCTCGTCGGCCATCTTCAGCATGTTCGAGCGCGGCAGCGCGTAGTCGACCATCGCCGGCCGCGTGATCCACAGCGATCCCTTCGCTGCCAGCAGCGTGACATCGAACACCACCGGCCCCGACGTGGTGCCGTTGCTCACCAGCGTGCCGCGCTTTTGCAGGCAGTCGAGCGAGCCCATGAAGGTGTCCTTGCCGACCGAGTCGTAGACCACCGGCACGCCGCGCCCGTCGGTGATCTCCTTGACGCGCTCGACGAAGTTCTCGCGGTTGTAGTTGATGACGTGCGTGCAGCCGTGCGCGCGCGCGATCTCGGCCTTCTCGTCGGAGCCGACCGTGCCGATCATCGTCACGCCGAGCGCGCGCGCCCACTGGCAGGCGATCAGACCGACGCCGCCGGCCGCCGCGTGATAGAGGATGGTGTCGCCCGCCTTCAGCGGATAGACCTGGCGGAACAGGTACTGCGCGGTCAGGCCCTTCATGATGATGGTCGAGGCGGTACGGTCCGAGATGCCGTCGGGCAGCTTGATGAGGACGTCGGCCGGCATCACGCGCGCCTCGGCATACGCCCCCAGCGGCCCGAGCATGTAGCCCACGCGGTCGCCTTCCGCGAGGAAGGTCACGCCGGGCCCGACCGCCTCGACGACGCCCACCGCGTCCGAGCCCAGTCCGTTCGGCAGCGCCGCCGGGTAGCGCCCGATGCGGAAGTAGACATCGATGAAGTTGACCGCGATGCCGGTGTGACGGACCCGCACCTGGCCCGGGCCGGGTGCGCCGACCTCGACGTGCTCGAGCTTGAGCACCTCGGGGCCGCCGGTTTCGTGGAAGCGGATGGCGAGCGTCATGGTTGTGCCTTCGATGAAGTCAAGAAGAAAGGATCGGACGGCGCGCCGTCAGGCCGCGGCGGCCACGGCGGCGGAAGGTGCGGGCGCGGCGTCGAGCCGGATGTCCTCGACCCGGCGCATGTCGCCTTCGTAGCTGCGCGCCGCCGCCAGGAAGGCGAGTGCCGCGAGCAGGCCGAAGGCCGGGATCACGGCGAGCGCCTGCTGCAGGCCCCACAGGTCGGACAGCGCACCGGCGAGCAGCGGGCCCACCGCCAGCCCGAGCAGGTTCTGGAACAGCGACAGCACCGCCGCGCCGGCCGAGCGCAAGCCCGGGTGGATCACGTCGAGCGCGATCGCAGCGACGGCGCCGACCGTGCAGGTCATCATGAAGCCGCCGAGCGCGATCAGGCCGAACTGCGCCGATCCCGCGGCCGCGCCGCCGAACGCCAGCGCGAACACGATGAGCGTCGCGATGCACAGCGCGGCCAGCACGACGAGCTTGTGACGCGCACGCCGCCGGCCCAGCCGATCGACCGCGATGCCCCAGACGCAGCTGCCGACGGCACCCAGCAGCACCACGATCGCGGCCTGGCGCGACGCCTGCTCGGGCGTCATGCCGTGGTAGCGGTTGAGGAAGCTCGGCAGCCACGACCAGAGTGCCGAGACCACGATGAGCTGCATCGCCGCGCCGGCGCACACCCACAGCAGCGTGCGCGTGCGCAGCAGCGTGCCGGCGATGTGCGCGACCAGGCTGGCCGACGACTGCGTCGCGCGGCTGCGCGTCGCATCGAGCGGAACGGTCTTGTAGTCGCGCACGAAGAGGTACATCAGCGCGAGCACCAGCCCCGGAATGCCGACCACGCCGAAGGCCGCCTTCCAGCCGTAGCGCGCCGCGATCAGGCCGCCGAGCAGCACGCCCAGCACCGAGCCGACCGACGCCGCGGCGAAGAACGCGCCGAGCAGCGCCGAGCGCAGCCGCCGCGGGAACAGGCTGGCGATCAGCGCGGCGCCCACCGAGCCATAGCCGGTCTCGCCGGCGCCGACCATGGCGCGGGCCACGAAGAGCTGCGCATAGCTGCCGGCGAACATGCACGAGATCGTGGCCACGCTCCACGTCGCGGCCATCACGAACACGCTGCGCACGCGGCTCAGGCGGTCGGCCACCAGCGCGACCGGGATGCCGCCCACGGCCACCACGATCGAGATGATGGAGACCAGCCCGCCGAGCTGCTTGTCGCTCAGGTTCCACTCGGCCTTCAGGTGCGGGAACAGCGAGACGATGACCTGGCGATCGATGTAGTCGAACAGCATCAGGGCGAACGTCATCGCGAAGGCGAACCACGCCTGCGGCCGGGTGACGAGGTAGGCGTCGCCGCGCGCATCGCGCGGGCCGTCGTCGTGTAGGTGCAGATCCATGATGCGGCGACCTCCGGTGGTGCGGCCCGCGTGCGGGCCATTGTCGTCTCGGCGTGGCGTTCAGAACAGGTGGCGGATGCCGACCTCGAAGGCGCGCGACGTGCCGCCGGGCGTGACCGGCGTCGCGCCGCTCACCGCGGCGGGAAACGAGAAGTCCACCGACTGCTTGAACGCTCCCTCGTTGCTCAGGTGCGAGTAGGTGGCGTACAGCGCCGAGCGCTTGGACGCGTTGTAGACGAGCCCGATCGCGGCCATGCGCGCGCCATTGCCCGCGCCGGCATCCATGTCGTTGTACGACGCATGGATCTCGGCCACGTCGATCGGCACCACCGTGCCGAGCATCCAGTGCCGGAACGTCGTGCCCGCGCCGGTGTCGTTGCGGTCGCGGCTGTAGGTGCCCTCGAGCGTCGCGAAGCCGGCGTTGTACGACCCGCCGACGACCCAGGTGTCGAACCGGTTCGCGCCGCCGTTGAGCGACTGGCGCGACGCGGCGACCGAGACGTCGAACGGCCCCTTGGCGTAGCCGAGCCGCCCGCCGTAGTACTTGGTGTTCGGCGCCCCTTCGGACGGCGCGACGGTGAACTGGCCGTACACGCCGCCGAGTCGCGCCGGCAGCAGGTAGGACACCGCGTTGCTCGACCGCACGTAGGTGGGCTGCAGCAGGCCGTTCGGGTCGACGTTGCCGGACAGGCCGATGCCGTTGAAGCCGAACGGGTCGTACAGCGCGCGCGTCCAGAACACCGGGGTGTAGTCGCGGCCCAGGCGCAGCTCGCCCCAGGTCTGGCCGATGATGCTGACGGTCGAGCGGCGCCTGAAGTTCAGGCCGATGCTGTT
Organism: uncultured Chitinophagaceae bacterium; assembly: GCA_964537475.1. Taxonomy (GTDB): domain Bacteria; phylum Bacteroidota; class Bacteroidia; order Chitinophagales; family LD1; genus UBA1941. The sequence goes on from CAZIBY010000013.1 coordinate 40,591, forward strand.
GCCGTCGTTCGGCGTCATCGGCGCCTCGAGCCAGAAGCCGGCGGTCAGGCCGCCCCCCATGTCCTCCGTGCCGCGAAAGCCGAGGCGGCTGCTGTTCAGGCCATCGGTGCCCATCAGGTTCTTGCGCGGCGAGCCGTCGTTGGACACCTGGCGCGCATTGATGTCGATCGTGCCGAACAGGGTGACCGACGACGACTGGGCGGCGGCGGCGCCGGCGTATGCCGCGAAGGTGGCGAGGAAGGCGCTGCGGGCGAGCGTTCGGCTCATGAGGATGTCTCCGGTTTTGTGGTGTCTTCCGATCGGTACAGCGATCGGGGCCGGGGCGAATTCTTCGAGCGGTACACCCGGCGCGATGCGCGCTTGGCGACAGCGGATGTGCGATACGCGACAGCTGCGGGTAAGCCCGCACCGCTCCGGCGACTCAGCGGAACCAGCGGATCAGCGCCGCCACCAGCACCGCGAGAAAGACGGTCTCGCCGAGCATCAGCGCGATCGGCTTGAAGCCGACGTCGACGACATCCTTCAGCCGCGTCTTCATGCCGATGCCGGCGATGGCCGCGACCAGCAGCCAGCGCGAGATGTCGCTGCCGCAGGCCTGCAGCGACGCGCCGATCCAGCCCGTGCTGTTGACGGCGACGAGCGCGGCGAAGGCCACCGCGAACCACGGCAGGAGCGGCGGACGCTGGGTGTCGTCGCCGCCGCTGCGTGCGCGCGTCAGGGTCGCGGCGAACAGGATCACCGGCAGCAGCATCGCCACGCGCATCAGCTTGACCAGCGTCGCGATGTCGCCGGTCTCGCGCGACAGGCTGTAGCCGGCGCCGACCACCTGCGCCACGTCGTGGATCGTGCCGCCGAGGAAGATGCCGGCCTCGCGCGCATCCAGGCCCATCCAGCGCGCCAGCATCGGGTAGGCGATCATCGCCGTGGTCGAGAGCGCGCTCACGCCGATCACCGTGAACAGCGTCGCGCGTTCCTTCTGCGGATGGCGCGGCAATGCCGCGGCCAGCGCGAGCGCCGCCGAGGCGCCACAGATCGCCGTGGCGCCGCCCGAGAGCAGGCCGAACAAGGTCTGGAAGCCGAGGGCGCGCGCCGCCAGCATCGCCAGCCCGATGGTCAGCACGACCGAGATCAGCACCAGCACGATGGGCTGCCATCCCAGGCTCACGACCTGGGCGAGCGTGATGCGCAGGCCGAGCAGCGCGATGCCGATGCGCAGCAGGGTGCGCGCGCTGAACTCGATGCCCGGCGCGCACGGCCCGTCGGCCGACAGGAAGTTCATGGACAGGCCGAGCAGCAGCGCGAACAGCATCACCGGCGCGCCGTAGTGCTGCGCGAGGAAGGTCGCCGCCGCGGCGACCACGCCGCAGGCGAGCACGCCCGGGAAGAGATGGCGGCCGCGCACCGAGCAGGCGGCCAGGGTGAGCGTGGTCACGGCGGTCAGGCGCCCGGCAGGCGATGGCCGCGGTAGGTCTCGCGCAAGCGGCTCTTCAGCACCTTGCCGGTGGCGCCGAGCGGGATCGCGTCGACGAAGACCACGTCGTCCGGCGTCCACCACTTGGCGATCTTGCCGGCGAAGAAGGCCAGCATGTCGTCACGCGTGAGCCGCGCGCCCGGCTTCCGCACCACCACCAGCAGCGGGCGCTCGTCCCACTTCGGATGCGGCACGGCGATGCACGCGGCCTGCACGACATCGGGGTGCGCCATCGCGATGTTCTCGATGTCGATCGAGCCTATCCATTCGCCGCCGGACTTGATCACGTCCTTGGCGCGGTCGGTGATCTGCATGTAGCCGTCCGGGTCGATGGTGGCGACGTCACCGGTCGGGAACCAGCGGCGGCCCTGCTCGTCGGCGACCAGCGGATCGCCCGCGTCGCCGTTCAGGTAGCGCGACACCACCCACGGCCCGCGCACGAGCAGCTCGCCGCTGGCGCGGCCGTCCCAGGGCAGCTCGGCGCCGTCGTCGCCGACGATCTTCATGTCGATGCCGAAGACGGCGCGGCCCTGCCGGGCCTGCAGCGCCTCGCGCTGCGACGCATCGAGGGCATCGTGGCGGCCCTTGAAGGAGCACACCGTGCCGAGCGGGCTCAGCTCGGTCATGCCCCAGGCATGGACGACCTGCACGTCGTGGCGCTGCTGGAACGCGCGCGTCATCGACGGCGGGCAGGCCGCGCCGCCGACCACGGTGCGGCGCATGCTCGAAAAGCGCAGGTCCCGGCCCTCGACGTGCGCGAGCAGGCCCTGCCATACCGTCGGCACGCCGGCCGACAGCGTGACCTGCTCGGACTCGATCAGCGCATGCAGCGACGCGCCGTCCAGCGCCGGGCCGGGAAAGACCAGCTTCGCGCCGACCATGCAGGCGATGTAGGGCAGGCCCCAGGCGTTGACGTGGAACATCGGGACCACCGGCAGGATGGCGTCGCGCGCGCTGCAGTTCAGCGCGTCCGGGAGGGCCGCGGCATAGGTGTGCAGCAGCGTCGACCGATGGCTGTACAGCACGCCCTTGGGGTGCCCGGTGGTGCCGCTCGTGTAGCACAGCGAGCTGGCGGTGTTCTCGTCGAGCTGCGGCCAGACGTAGCGGTCGTCCTGCGCCGCCAGCAGGTCTTCGTAGCAGAGCAGACCGTCGATCGACGTTGCGGCCGGCATGTGCGCGCGATCGGTCATCACGACGTAATGGCGGACCGTACGCACGCGCGGCGCGATGGCCTCGACCAGCGGCAGGAAGCCCGCGTCGAAGCACAGCACCTCGTCCTCCGCATGCTCGACGATCCATGCCAGCTGGTCGGCATGCAGCCGCGGGTTGAGCGTGTGCAGCACCGCGCCGGAGCCCGATACCGCGAAGTAGAGCTCGAGGTGGCGATGGCCGTTCCAGGCCAGCGTGGCGACGCGGCTGCCGCCAGCCACCCGGCATGCGGCGAGCGCGTTGGCCAGGCGCCGCGCGCGCTGCGCGAGCTGCGCAAAGCTCTGCCGGTGCAGGTCGCCTTCGACGCGGCGCGAGACGATCTGCTGATCGCCATGGTGGCGTTCGGCGTGCTCGAGCAGCGACGAGATCAGCAGCGGCTGCTGCATCATCTGTCCGTTCATGTCGGTGGTGTTCCCGTGGAAGGCGCAGGCGCGCCACGCCCGGCCTGCGCGGCTGGGCGGGATGCAAAGGTCGACGAACGACGTCAGGCCGGCTGGCGCAGCGGCACGCCGCGCTGGCCGTGCGCGCGGTTGGGTGCCCAGCCCAGGCGGGCCAGCGTCTCGTCGGCGTTGCGGTAGCGCGTGCCGATCTTGTAGATGGCGCGCGCTTCCTTGGCGGTGGCGACCTCGCGGCCGAGCTCGCGCGCGACCCGCACGACCTGCTCGACCTGCTGCACCGAGGTCATCCGCTCGCCCTTGCGGCCCCACAGGTTGTCCTCGATGCCGCAGCGCGCATGCAGGCCCATCGCGATGGCCATGGTGTTCACCGGCAGCACGTTGCGCATGATGGTCTCGAGCGTCAGGCAGGCGCCGTCGGGCACGCGGCGGATGAACTCCATCATGCTGTACGGGCTCGGCCCGTCGAAGCCGCCGCCGATGGCCACCCAGGTCACGTTGAGCGGGCCGGTGTAGGCGCCGCGCCGCACGAGCCGCTCGACCGTCTCGAGCTGCGCCACGGTGGCGAGCTGGAAGTGCGGCTGGATGCCGCTGGCCTGCAGGCGCTTCAGGTGCTCCTCGACCCAGCCCGGGCCGGCCGGCACGGTCATCTCGCGATAGGCCTCATGGACGGCCGGGCGGGTGAACGAGGTGCCCGCATAGTCGGCCTCGGTCATCAGCTCGACGACGTTCATCTGGTTGGTGTTGATCGCGATCGTCACCTGGTCGGGCTTGGGGTCGAGCTCGGCGAGCATGTGGCGCGTGTCGTCGCTCAGCCACTTCGCCGATGCGCCTTCGCCTTCGGGCGAGAACGAGATCGAGCCGCCGACCTGCAGGATCATGTCGGGCACGGCCACGCGCAACCTGCCTAGCAGCTCGTTGAACTTGGACAGGCGCTTGGAGCCCTTGCCGTCTTCCTCGCGCACATGCACGTGCAGCACGGTCGCGCCCGCGTTGTAGCAGTCGACGGCCTTCTGCACGTGCTCGTCCATCGAGACCGGGATGTCCTCCGGAAAGTCGGCCGGCTCCCATTCGGGTCCGTACGGGGCCACGGTGATGACCAGCTTGTCCTGGGTTTCGGGAAACAACGAGTCGTCGAGGAATTGCATGGTGGGCTCCTTCAGTGGGCTGCGAGACGCGAGCGGAATGCTCGGAGATCGCGCCCGAAGGCGATAGGCGTGGAGCGCCATCGACTTATCCGTTCGTGCCAGGGCACGATGGAACCGGCAGCCGCTGCCAAGCCGGCGCCGATGAGGCCCTGGTCATCAAAGGCGCCGGGCGGGCCCGCGTCACGCGCGCACGAACTCGATGATTCCGTCGCCCTTGCGATGCACACGCAACTGGTGCTCGGACACCAGGTCGAAGACGGCCGGCTCGAGGTTGTGATTGAGGGCGAGACCGTCCAGGTCGCCGAGGCTGCAGATCGGGTGGCCTTCGATGGCACTGAACGAAGGGCTGTAGGCCGCGGCGATCGACCGCTTGGCATGCCGCACCGCCGCGCTGTACAGGCGCGCCGCGCCCGGATGTCGCGTCACCAGGCGACCGCGAGTGTCCACGCCGGTCACGACGATCACGCACAGGTCGATAGGTCGCGAGAGCAGTCCCAATTCGGCACCCGGCCCGGACAGACCAGGCTCGTCCGCGCTGTGCAGGCCACCGGTCACGTAGATCTCCGACGGCAGGAATTGCTTCGCGATCGTGACCATGTCGAGGTCGTGCATCGTCAGCGCCAGCCCCTGGAACGACACCAGGCTCGGCAGGACGCGTGAGGCGATGCCTCCGGCGCTCAGAAAGACGGACATGCCGTTCTCGACCCACGGCAGGACCGCCCGCGCAAGCTGAGCCTCCGCAGCCGCGCGGTTGGACGGGTCGGGCTCCAGCGGCGCGGCGGCCGCGCCTTGAAGGGCCGGGTTGTACTTCGCCTTGCCGAAGGCGCGGATCACATAGCCCTGGCCCTCGAGGTAGTTGAGGTCGCTGCGGATCGTGACCGACGAGACGCCCAGCTTCGAGCTGAGGTCTTCGACCCGCGCTTCCCCATCCTTTCGAACGAGGTCCACGATCGCCAGGCGGCGTTTGAGGGTGGTGCTGCCTTCCGGTTGCATGTTTGTTCTGAAACGAAAGCTACCTTGCTTCGTTCGAAAGTCTGCCAAGGTGACGACGGGCTGTCAAACCAAGCTACGGACAGCGATGTGGCGCGAAGCTATCTAGGGTAATCACCAGGCCAGAGTCGAGTTGACAAGCAGTCGCTCGAAACTCATACTTTCGACTCGAAAGCTAACTGCTTCGATTCGAAAGTGCACCCCCAAGGAGCCCGGATGAGCAAGGTCATGACTATCGGCGAGATCCTGGTGGAGATCATGGCCACCAGGCGCGGCCAGACATTCCGCGAGCCCGGCCTTCTCAGGGGTCCGTATCCGAGCGGCGCACCCGCCATCTTCATCGATCAGGTGGCGCGGCTCGGGCAGCCGGCCGGGATCATCGGCTGCGTCGGCGATGACGACTTCGGCCTGCTCAACATCGAGCGCCTGAAGCGCGACGGCGTGGACACGAGCGCGATCCACGTCGTCAAGCAGGCGACCACGGGCAGCGCGTTCGTCACCTACCGCGAGGACGGTGAGCGCGACTTCGTCTTCAACATCGTCAACAGCGCCTGCTCCAACCTGAACGCCGGCCACGTCGACGCGAAGGTGCTGAAGGACTGCAGGCACTTCCACGTCATGGGGTCGTCGCTCTTCTCGTTCCGCATCATCGATACGACCAAGAAGGCGATCGAGATCGTCAAGGCCCAGGGCGGCGCCGTGTCCTTCGATCCGAACATCCGCAAGGAGATGCTGCGCATTCCCGAGATGCGGGCGGCGCTCCGGTTCATCCTCGAGCTCACGGACGTCTTCCTGCCGAGCGGCCACGAGGTGACGCTCCTCGCCGACGCCGCCGACGAGGCGGGTGCCGTGCGCGAGATCCTCGGCCTGGGTGTCAAGGAGATCGTCGTCAAGCGCGGCGCCTCGGGATCCACGTACTTCGACGCCACCCAACGCGTCGATGCGGAGGCGCTCCCCGCCCACGAGGTCGACCCGACCGGCGCGGGCGACTGCTTCGGCGCGACGTTCGTCACCTGCCGGTTGCAGGGACACGCCCCCGACCGCGCCCTCAGGTACGCGAATGCGGCCGGCGCAGCGGCAGTGAGCCAGGTCGGCCCCATGGAGGGCACGGCCGACTTCGCGGCACTCGACGCGCTCGTCGCGCAATCAACCCAACGCTGATCGACATGTCCACCCAACTCCTTGCCCTGGCGACTCGCCGCAGCGCCGGCGAGCGCAGCGGCATCTACTCCGTCTGCTCGGCACACCCGCTGGTCATCGAAGCCGCCATGCAACAGGCGCTCGAAGACGAAAGCTCGTTGCTCATCGAGGCGACCTCGAATCAGGTCGACCAGTTCGGCGGCTACACCGGCATGCGGCCGCCGGACTTCATTCGCTTCGTGGCGGACATCGCTGCGCGGGTGGGCTTCGACACCGAGCGCATCATCTTCGGCGGCGACCACCTCGGCCCCAACCCCTGGCGCGAGCGTCCGGCCGCGGAAGCCATGGCCTTGGCCAAGGACCTGATGGCCGCCTACGCCGCCGCCGGCTTCACGAAGCTGCATCTCGACGCCAGCATGCGCTGCGCCGACGATCCCCCGGTGCTGGACGACCGCGTCGTCGCGGAGCGCGCCGCGGCGTTGTGCTCGGCTGCCGAGCAGGCCGCAGGCGAGATGAAGCCCGTGTACGTGATCGGCACGGAGGTCCCGGTGCCCGGCGGCGCCACCGAAGCGCTGGCGCATGTCGAAGTCACGGGCAAGGACGCCGCCCGCCGCACGCTCGACGTGCACGAGGAGGCGTTCGGCGTCGCGGGCCTCGCCGATGCGTGGCGTCGCGTCATCGCGCTCGTCGTGCAGCCGGGGGTCGAGTTCGATCACACGCGGGTCGTCGACTACTGCTCCGCCGACGCGCAAGCCCTGTCCTCGCTGCTCGATGACCAGTCGCAGCTCGTCTTCGAGGCTCACTCGACCGACTACCAGCGGGCCGACGCCCTGGCCGACCTGGTGCGGGACGGCTTCGCGATCCTCAAGGTCGGACCCGGCCTGACCTTCGCGCTGCGCGAGGCTCTCTACGCGCTCGCTGCGATCGAGGCGCAACTCGTCGATGCAGCGCGGCAATCGCGGCTGCCCGACGTGGTCGAGAGCGTCATGCTGGAACGTCCCGACGCGTGGCAACGCTACTACCACGGAGACCCCGACCACCAGCGCCTGTTGCGGGTATACAGCTACAGCGACCGGGTCCGCTATTACTGGAATGATCCTGCGATCGAAACGGCCACGCAGCGGTTGATCGCGAACTTGCGCAGCGTCGAGATCCCGGAGAACGTGTTGAGCCAATACCTCCCGCAGCAGTACCACGCCGTTCGCGCGGGCCACCTCGCTCTCGACCCCGTCGCGCTGGCGCTCGACCGCGCGCGGGACGCATTGCGGCCCTACGCCGCGGCCTGCCGACCCTGACGGTCGGCGGTCCACCCTGACGGCCGGTCCGGCGGCCGCAACCCATTCTTCGGCAAGTCGCTCGGACGGGCGTCTGCGGCTTGCTTGCGCCTGTACGCCCACCACCCCTTGGAGACACGATGAAGAAGACGCTCACCCTCGCTGCGCTCGTCGCGGCTTGCTTTGCCAGCAGCGCCGCCCATGCGGACACCGAACTCGTCATCGCCACCGTCAACAACCGGCAGATGATCGAGATGCAGCAGCTCACGCCGGAGTTCGAGAAGGCCAACCCGGGCATCAAGGTCAAGTGGGTGACGCTGGAGGAGGCCGTGCTGCGCCAGCGCGTCACGACCGACATCGCCACCAGGGGCGGCCAGTTCGACATCATGACGATCGGCATGTACGAGACGCCGATCTGGGCCAAGAAGGGGTGGCTCAAGGAGATCAAGCCCGACGCGAATTACGACCTGAACGACGTGCTGAAGCCGATCCGCGACGGCCTGTCGGCCGACGGCAAGCTGTATGCCGCGCCCTTCTACGGCGAGAGCTCGTTCACCGTGTACCGCACCGACCTCATGAAGGCCGCCGGCGTGACCTTCCCGGATCGGCCGACCTGGGACCAGATCCGCGACGCCGCGTCGAAGGTGAACAACCCGTCCAAGGGCGTGTACGGCATCTGCCTGCGCGGCAAGCCGGGCTGGGGCGACAACATGGCCTTGCTGTCGACGATGGTCAACACGTTCGGCGGGCAATGGTTCGACATGAGCTGGAAGCCGCAGATCGACACCAAGCCGTGGCACGACGCGATCGGCTTCTACGTCGACCTGATGAAGAAGTACGGCCCGCCCGGCGCCACGGCGAACAGCTTCAACGAGAACCTCGCGCTCTTCGTCGAGGGCAAGTGCGGAATCTGGGTCGATGCCACGAGCGCAGGCACGTCGGTGTCCGATCCGAAGTTCAGCAAGGTCAGCGACAAGGTGGGTTTCGTCAAGGCGCCCATGGCCGTCACGCCGAAGGGCGCGAGCTGGCTGTGGTCGTGGGCGCTGGCCATCCCGGCGAGCGCGACGAAGGAAGCGGAGGCCCAGAAGTTCATCAACTGGGCGACCTCGAAGGACTATGTGGCGCTCGTGGCCAAGAAGTCGGGCTGGGTCGCGGTGCCGACCGGCAACCGTGCGTCGACTTATGACCAGCCGGAATTCAAGAAGGTATCGAAATTCGGCCAGGTCGAACGACAGTCGATCGAGGAGGCCAATCCGAACGACAGTACGCTTCCCAAGAGCCCGTACGTCGGCGTGCAGTACGCCGCGATCCCCGAGTTCCAGGCGATCGGCATCG
>CAZIBY010000014.1:0-48100 GCA_964537475.1 uncultured Chitinophagaceae bacterium
GGTCCCGGAGCGCCCGCTATACCGGCTGCGCCCGGAGCACCTGTAGGCCCGATAGGGCCAATAGCTCCTGTAGCCCCCTGTACACCTGCTACACCTTGCGGACCTGTAGGACCGTCATTTCCTGTCGGCCCTTGTGCACCTGCGACGCCCTGTGGACCAGTAGGTCCCGGAGCGCCCGCTATACCGGCTGCACCAGGAGCACCTGTAGGCCCGATAGGGCCAATAGCTCCAGTAGCCCCCTGTACACCTGCTACACCTTGCGGACCTGTAGGACCGTCATTTCCTGCTGGGCCTTGTACTCCTGCTACACCCTGCGGTCCGGTAGCGCCATTATTGCCCGATGGTCCTTGTATGCCTTGTGGTCCTTGTGGTCCTACTGCGCCAGCTGCTCCTGTAGGTCCTTGTGCTCCAACTACACCCTGAGATCCTGTGGGGCCATCATTGCCCGATGGGCCTTGTACACCCTGAGGGCCGGTAGGGCCCGCTATACCTTGTGCGCCTGTTGCACCCTGCGGTCCGGTAGGGCCGTCATTGCCCGTAGGTCCTTGTATGCCCGGAGCGCCTGTCACACCTGTCGGTCCCAGACTGGTAGCGCAGAGGTTATGCCACGATATGGCCACAGAGTCATATGCCACCACGCAGCCCGAGTCTATATCAAATACCAACAGGCCATTCGCCAGTGGCGGTGTGATAGCCAGCCGCTGCACGCTATGCATGCGCGGTATGAGGAGGCCCTTATCGGGCGAATAAATATCGAGTATGGACGACGGGTGGGGATCACTGAGGCCGATGCCTACATTGCGCTGTGCGGATGCGGGGATCATGCAGAGGCACAGTAATGCTGCGAATAGCACTCTATTCATAAAGAAGGTTTTAGACTGATAAAGATAATAAGAGAACCGATAAGGCGCTAAAACACAATCCACAATATGGGATCATGTATTCCAGATCTCCCAGTTGCGCTCGGCCTGGAGGTGCAGCATTTCGAGCCCGTTCTTGGTCTGAGCGCCATGCTCCCTGCCCATCTTGAGAAACTGTGTCTCAGCCGGGTTGTATATCAGGTCATATAGAAAGTGCTCGCCGGTCATCGACTCATAAGGCAAGGGCACATAGCCATCCATATTGGGAAACATACCGAGTGGAGTCGTATTGATAATAAGCTGATAGGTCTCCAGTACTGCCGGTGTCAGGTCTGCATAGGTATACCATTCGGCCTTCTTGCGGCGCGAGACAAATGAGTACGGGATATCCAGCTCAGACAGCGCATGAGAGACAGCCTTTGATGAGCCACCGGTGCCGAGTATCAGCGCCTTGGGTGACCGTTCCCCTATAAATTTCCTTAGCGACTCACGGAAGCCGTATACATCAGTATTGTAACCCTTCAGTTTTCCGTCAGTGATCTTTACACAGTTGACCGCGTCTATCGCTTCTGCAGCGGTATCTATAGAGTCCAGGTATTCTATGACAGCTTCCTTGTATGGTATGGTGATATTGAAGCCATCCAGTTTCTGATTGTGAATCAGGTCCGGCAGCTCCTCTATGCTCTCCAGCGGAAAGTTCCGGTAGGACGCATCTTTGATGCCTTCTTTCTCAAACTTATCTGCGAAGTACCTGACAGAAAAAGAGTGTGTGAGGGGAAATCCTATGAGTCCGTAGTTTTTCATTTAGCCATCCGGTTTCTGATAAAGCCGATCAGGATAGGCAGCACAGAGAGGACAATGATCACCAGTTCTACTACCTTGATGTGATCGTGTATCACCGGTATATTGCCTATGGCATAGCCCAGCAGTGTGATGCCTGCCACCCAGAGTACAGCGCCGGCGATACAGTTTACGATATACTTGCTGTAGGTCATACTGCCGGCACCGGCCACAAAGGGCGCTATCGTCCTTACGATCGGCACAAAGCGTGCCATGATGACCGTCTTGCCGCCATTCTTTTCATAAAATTCATGTGTCTGGTCTATGTATTCCCGCTTGAAGAAGAGGATGCGTTCTTTAGATTTGACAAAGTCGCCAAAGAACTTTCCTACGAAATAATTGACATTATCACCCAGCAGTGCAGCTACGATCAGTAGTGGTATGACTACCCACACACTGAGCAGGCCGCTGGCGCAGGCTGCACCTGCTACAAAGAGGAGTGAGTCTCCCGGCAGCAGTGGCATGACTATCAGCCCGGTCTCGACAAAGATGATGAGGAAAAGGATCATGTAGATGCTGCCTTGATTCTCGCGGACAAACATCTCGAAGTGGTCCACGATATGCATCACAGTATGAAATAGCGTAAGTATTTGCTCCATATGCGGCTAAAATAGGAAAATACTCTAAAGCCAATATGTAAAGCTATGCACGTACCATAGCCTGATAGAGCACTATCGTCTCCCTGGCCTCCTTTACATCATGCACACGGAGTATATTAGCGCCATTCATGAGGGCGGCCATATGGAGGGCTGTGGTGCCATTGAGTGCTTCTGCGTTTTTGATGCCCAGGGTTTTTGTGATCATCGACTTTCGCGAGAGACCTGCCAGCATCGGCACACCGATCATCTTCAGCAGTGAGAGCCTTTTCAGCAGCGCAAAGTTGTGCTCATTCGTTTTGCCAAAACCAAATCCCGGATCGATGACCACATCTTTGATACCTGCCTCACGGCAAACTTGCAGGCGTGCTATGAGGTAGTCCATTACTTCTGTCACGACATTCTGATAGGAGGGAGCCACTTGCATGGTCTCCGGCGTACCCTGCATATGCATGATGATGTATGGTACCTGTAGTCTCGCTACAGTGACTATCATGGTTTTGTCCAGAGTGCCCGCCGAGATGTCATTGACTATGCTCACGCCATGTGCTACTGCTTCTTCCGCGACAGCGGCATGGATGGTATCTATTGATAAAATGGTGTCAGGAAACTTCTCCCTTATCGCTGTGATGGAGGGGATCACGCGCTCCAGTTCCTCTTCTACAGATATGATCCGGCTGCCGGGCTTGGATGACATGCCTCCTATATCTATGATGTCTGCACCTGCGCTGACCATCTGCTCTGCACGCACGAGTATAGCTGCTATATCCATGTACCTGCCACCATCGTGAAAGGAGTCCGGAGTGACATTCAGGATGCCCATCACGCGCGGTGTAGAGAGGTCTATTAACGAGCCATTACAATTTATGGTCATTGCTTAACAGGTTGTGAACATAATAATTGTCAAAACTCTTCATTTTTTTGGTCACTGTAGTATTTTCGGATGAAAATCAACCGCCTTGAGCAATACCTCTGCCCAGTACGATACTCAGATCACCCTATGCCGTGATGTCTTTGCCAAAAAGACCAAGGACTATGGTACTGCCTGGCGCGTATTGCGTCCTAAGTCTCTGACCGATCAGCTCTTTATCAAAGCGCAACGTATCAAGACACTGGAGGAGGCAGAGACACGCAAGGTGGATGAGGGCATAGAGCCGGAGTTCATAGGCCTGATCAACTATGCTGTAATGGGCCTCATACAGATGAAGCTGGTCAGTGATACCCGCCTGGAGCTGACAGAGAAAGAAGCGCTGGAGCTTTATGACACAGAAGTCGCGGCGATCAAGGCACTGATGATAGCCAAGAATCATGACTATGGCGAGGCCTGGCGCGATATGCGTGTCAGCAGCTTCACTGACCTGATACTGATGAAGCTGCTACGCATCAAGCAGATAGAAGACAATAAAGGCAAGACCATCATCAGCGAGGGGATAGATGCCGGCTATATGGATATAGTGAATTACTCGGTCTTTGCCCTCATACAGATGAGCGAGGGAAAAGTATAAAGATGTTTGTACTCAGGGTCAATAAAGATGTAGTGCTCCAGCTGCGCGATGAGAGTCACGCACAGGAGTCCTATGACCTGATCAAAAAGAACAAGCACCTGCGTGACTGGATGCAGTGGTACGATGTGGTGAAGACCATCACAGACTCTGCTAATAATATAGAAGGCAATATAGAAGACTGGGAGATGAAGACCGACTATCACCTCGGTATCTTCTACGAGGGCAGTATGGTAGGCATGATCAGCCTGCATGGCATCAACTATAATGCGCACAAAGCCGCCATAGGCTACTGGCTGGACAAGGACTATGAGGGCAAGGGGATCATCACCAGCTCTGTGCGTACACTGCTGGATTATGGATTCAACGAGCTCGGTCTGAACCGTATCGAGATAGGGGCTGCAGTGACCAACGAGCGGAGCCGTGCCATACCGGAGAGCCTTGGCTTTACCCTGGAGGGTATACTGCGAGAGAATATGTACCTGAACGGATCCTATATGGATATGGCTATGTATGGCCTGCTGAAAAAGGAATATCAAACACAAACAGAACTAAAACAAAATATACTATGACCGTTTACACGCTTTTCTCATACATCGGTATCGTGGCGCTGCTGCTCACGCTGCTGCACTACTTTGTACTGGACAATAAGAAAGTACTCGTTACCTTCTTCCAGAATTTTGTCGGCACGCTGTTCATTTTCTCCGGCTTTGTGAAGGCCGTAGACCCGATGGGTACCAGCATCAAGATGCACGAATACTTTGAGGCGATGAAGATCGAGTTTTTCAATCCGATCTCTACACCGCTCACTGTGGCTATGCTGGTGGCAGAGCTATCGCTCGGTGTCATGCTGCTCATAGGCTGGCGGCCAAAGATCACGACCTCACTGCTGCTGCTGCTGAATGTATTCTTCCTGCTGCTCACGGGGTACACCTATCTCTCAGGATTCAACCCCACCAATACCTTCTTTGCCGTATCTATAGTGGCATTCATACTGGTATGTGCAGGTGCGATCATAGAGAATGGCTCCGTGCGTTTCTGGCTGCTGCTGGCGGGATTTGCTACGATACTGGTTACACTGGTGCTGATGAAATTTACGACGCTGCTGCTCACAGTATCATTTGATGCCAAAGGCATGAAGGTGACAGACTGTGGCTGCTTTGGTGATTTTATGAAGTTGGAGCCATATGAGACTTTTTACAAGGATTGCCTCCTGACAGCGATGGCCTTTATCCTTGCACTCAGCTATAAAAGTATCCGGCCAATTTTCTCCGTTATGCTGCGAAACAGTATTGCTATGCTAATGGTGGTCGGATCCCTGATTTTCTGCCTCTATAATTTTGTATGGAGTGAGCCAGTGATAGACTTCCGACCTTACGCGATAGGCGAAGATATCAATGCGAACATGCAGACAAACGATCCGGAGAAAAAGCAAATGTTGTTTACCTACCAGAATAAGCAGACAGGCAAGATACAGGAGTTGGATCAAGACCATTTGTCTGGTATTACAGAGAATGATACTTTTCTAGGTCGCAAAGATATTGTCATACATAAAGGTACACCTGCAAGGATTAAGAGCCTTAATATCTTCAATGAAGATGGCGTGGAGCTTACCGATAGCCTGCTGCATGACCCACACTACACGCTCGTAGTAGTAGCGCCGCTGCTGGAAGAAACACACGAAGGGGTATTCAAGGATAAGATCAATCCGCTCGCTATGGCAGCCGAGAAGGCTGGGGTTAAGACTTTTGCTTTGACCAAGGACCTGGATGTAGCGGAGGCTTTCCGCCACAAGAACCAAACGGCGTATCCATTCTACACCACAGATGACGCAGCTATCAAAGCCATGATGCGCTCCAATCCGGGTGTGATGCTGATCAAAAACGGAGTGGTGATCAATAAGTGGCACTACAAGCACATTCCGACTTTCGAGCAGCTGAATGCACAGTATTTCTCAAAGTAAACCTTTGTGTGTCCGCTTTATCGCGGTGATAAATGCAGTTGATCAAATTCATATCAAAGCGTATCCTGAATGGCCTGCTGGTCATAGTGGGTGTGATCGTGTTTATCTTCGTCCTCTTTAATGCGCTGCCGGTCAACTCGGCCAATATGACCCTCGGCCAGCGCACGGATAAAGCATCTCTGAAAGCCATCGAGCGCGAGTTTCGCCTGCACCTGCCCTGGTACAGCAGGCTGGCCTATTACTTCAATGACCTGTCACCCTTGTCAGTACACGAGCTGTCAGATGATAGCGATCCTAGCTGGATCAGCCCCAGGCAAGTCTCTTTTGTAAAGCTTTTCTCTATGGGGGAGAAAACCATCGTGCTAAAGCAGCCTAACCTCGGTCGCTCCTTTCAATCGCGCAGGCTGGTGAGTGAGATCGTGATGGAGAACTTCCCGCCTACAGCCGTACTGGCGCTCAGCGCTATCTTTCTGGCCTCTGTGATCGGTATCGTGCTGGGTGTTTTCGCTGCGCTGAAGCAATACAGCTTTTGGGATAATGCCATACTCTTTATTTCTAATATCGGCATCTCACAGCCGTCTTTCTTTGCGGCATTTATCATAGCCATGATCTTTGGCTACTACCTGCACCACCTCACGGGGCTGGATCCGCAGGGGCCACTGATATGGGTAGATGATGAAGGCCATACCGTCTATGTCTGGCGAAACCTCATACTGCCTGTGATAGCCCTCGGCATCCGCCCGGTGGCCATCATTGCGCAGCTCACACGCAGCAGTATGCTCGATACCCTGTCCATGGACTTTGTACGTACAGCAAGGGCCAAAGGGCTCAGCTACTACGTGATCATCTTCAAGCATGCCCTGCGCAACGCGCTGAATCCTGTCATCACCTCGATATCAGGATGGCTGGCCGCATTGTTTACCGGAGCATACTTCATAGAAGAAGTGTTTAACTATAACGGCCTTGGCTCGCAGACCATCTATGCCATCCGCAATTTTGACTTTCCGGTAGTGATGGGTTTGTCGCTATTCGTAGCGGTGGTCTTTGTCGTGATGAATATCCTCACAGATGTGCTCTATGCTGCAGTAGACCCCCGCGTGCGTGTAGTGTGAGCGGCAATGTTTAAATTGCTCCGCGATGACTGTATTTCTCATAGGCTTTATGGGTGCCGGCAAGACCACATTGGGCAAAAAGCTCGCCCCAAAGCTGCAATGCACTTTCATAGATGTGGACCATCTGCTGGAGCAGCAGGAGGGTATGTCTATCAAGGATATTATTGCAGCGCATGGAGAGCCATACTTTCGTCAGAGAGAATCAGAAATACTGCGCAGCATCGACCTGGATAATAAGATCATCTCTACCGGTGGCGGTACGCCATGCTTTCATGATAATATGGCGTGGATGAACGCACACGGCATCACACTCTATCTCAATGTCAGTGAAAAAGCCATCTATAGCAGGCTAAAGACAGTAGACCGCGAGCAGCGCCCCCTACTGAGAGGACTGGACGATGAGCAGCTTCGCATTTTTATCAAAGAAAAGCTGGCTGAGCGGAGGCTCTTCTATGAGCAGGCGCAGCTTGCCCTCGATCCCATATCGGAGCCGCTCAATGATGTGGCCGAAAAGATCCGGTCATTTAATGATCAGCGAATATGAGAATCACTATAGAGCCATATGATCCAAGGTGGAAGAGGGATTTCCAAAAGTACAGGCAGGCGATTCAAGAAGCATTGGGCGATGTGGCCATCGAGCATATCGGCAGTACATCTATAGAAGGGCTCGGTGCCAAGCCTGTCATAGATATACTGGTGGGCCTAAAAGATAAAGCCGCACTGGATGGTACCATAGACAAGATGATAGCAGCAGGCTTTACCTATATGGAGGTTTACAAGCATCTCATGACGGATCGCCGTTACTTTGTACAATATGAGCACCCACTCGGTCATATGCCTCCGGCCATCCTGGCCAATGACAGGGTGGGTCCCGCCGCCGCCGGTTTCGTCAATAAAGCGCATATCCATTGCTGGCTTATGGATTCACCGGATTGGGAGCGGCACATTGCCTTTCGTGATTATCTCCGGCAGCACGAAAAGATCAGGCAGGAATATCTACAGCTCAAAGAGGAACTAGTCGGACAGGACTGGGAATCTTCGTTAGCCTATAGCCAGGCGAAGAATACGTTTATAAAGAAAGTAGAGGCCGAGGCTCTGGTCTGGTACAGGTCTCAGACGAGATAGGCTTCTGCCTTACCCTTCACCAGTTCTACGCGGATATGCTCCTGCATGGTCGTGTTCAGAGACAGTCCTACGAAATCTGATGAGACAGGGAATAGCTTGTGCTGGCGGTCTACGAGCACTGCTACCTGTACCTTGCGCGGCGAGAACTCCATTACCGGCTTGAGCGCATAGTACATCGTTTTGCCGGTATTGGCTACATCGTCTACCATCAGTATCACTTTTTTATCCAGTGATAGAGCCGGGCCGAGTATCTCTATGGGATGGGAGAGGGGCTTCTGCTTATCCAGCTTGAGGCCGAGCAGTTTGATGCTGATCTCGCTGATAGACTCGATCTCTTTCTTTAGCAGCTGTGCATACTCATATCCGGTGCCATCTATGCCTATCATGATGATCTCTTTCTCATCATAGTTGTCCTCTACTATCTGGTAGGCTATGCGGCGGGTCTTCTGGCTGATGGCCGCCTGGTCGAGTATGAGTGTCCTTTTCATGAGGCTAAAATAACGGTTTTAATGAGTTAAAAGCGGGACGATATTTCTTGCTTTCTATGAAAAATCAATAGCTTTAATCCTACCAAAACCAAACACACATGGAAGTAATAAGGGATGAGCAACTCTGGCGTATAGCCAAGAAGCGCGCAGCATTCAAGCGGCATCTTGCTACTTATATCATTATAAATGGTTTTCTGTGGGCGCTCTGGTTTATCACAGAGGGTCATGAGGATGGCCTCAGCGCAAGCAATATCTGGAGTGCCTGGCCCATCTGGTCTACTCTGGGCTGGGGTATAGGGTTGGCGTTCAGCTATGTAGGGGCCTACCATCAGACCAGCAAGGAGGACTCGGTACAGCGGGAATATGACAAGCTCCGCAACGGGCGTAAATAGCAGATGTGCCGTAAGGCAATCTCTGTGTTAATCTTGCCCCGAAACTAGCAACTATTGTTTTCTTTGCTGGCTAAACTAAAGCCGTGATGCAAAGGATACTCGTGTTGCTTTCTTTCCTGATACCTCTCTCCGCTATCGCCTCTACAGACTCGGTCATATGCCGCCTATCTGACTCAGATGGCCGCTACCGTGAGCACAACTGTGATTTTACGCACATCAGCCTCGATGTACGCTTCGTACCCAAAGAAGGCAAAGTGATGGGCCGGGAGACTTTGCTTTTCACGCCCATACAGCCACTGATAGATTCTGTTTACCTGGATGCGCCGGGTATTATCATCAAAAAAGTGCTGCTGGATAAAGCCTCCCTGAATGTATCTTTTGATACGACTGCAGCAGGTGTCATCATCCGCTTCCCCAAGCAGAAACTCAAATGGGATGATAAGCATAGCCTCGATATAGAATATGAAGCTACCCCGCGCAAGGGCCTTTACTTCATAGGTTGGAATGATGACAAGAACCTTTCACGCAAGCAGATATGGACGCAGGGACAAGGCGTAGACAACCGCTACTGGTTTCCCTGCTATGATGATGTAGATGATAAGGTGATCAGTGAGACGACCATCACTTTTGACAAGAACTACACGGTCGTCTCCAACGGCAATCTGCTGAGCACTAAGATCAATGCAGATAGCACCAAAACATGGCACTATGCCATGACGCAACCTCATGCACCGTACCTGGTCATGATGGCCATAGACAAATATGCATATAAGGACTACAAGAGTGACAATGGCATCACATCGCGCGAGTTTTACTATGCAGATCATCCGGAGGTAGAGGCGCCTACCTATCAGTATAGCAAGGAGCTGATGGACTGGCTGCCAAAGGAGATCGGCATCCCCTATCCATGGCAGACCTACGCCAATGTACCCGTACAGGACTTTATGTTTGGAGCGATGGAGAATACCACGGCTACGATCTATGGTGATTTCTACCAGCTGGACCGCCGCTCACAGATAGAGCGGCCCTACATAGGTGTCAACGCACACGAGCTGACGCACCAGTGGTTTGGCGATCTGATCACAGAGTATAGCGCTACGCACCACTGGCTGCATGAGAGCTTTGCTACTTACTATTCCAAGATGTTTCTGCGCCACATCTATGGCGATGATCAATATCAGATGGCTATGCGCGGTGAGATGCTGCAGGCCATACATGCAGATGGCGAGAACAGGTTTCCGGTGGCGCATAGCCATGCCGGCACGGCACGTCACTACCCAAAGGGTAGCTTTGTGATAGGTATGCTGCGCTATGTGGTGGGAGATGAGATCTATCATCGCTCAATCGTAAACTACCTCGGCAAACACGCCCACGGAAATGTAGACACGCATGACTTCTACCGCACCTTTATGGAGACTGCGGGTATCAATCTCGACTGGTTTTTTGACGAGTGGATATATCATAGCGGCGTACCGGGCTTCTCCGTGCAGTATGAGGCGAAGGCGGATAAGACCGTCTTCTACATAGAGCAGACTCATCACACAGACTCGCTCATCCACTACTTCCGCATGCCGGTGGTGATAGAGGTAGACTATACGGATCACACGCGTGATACAGTGCGTGGCTGGGTGAGCAGCAGGTATGATACGATCGCAGTGCCCAATAGATCCGGCAAGCAGATAGCCTACACAGTATTTGACCCGGGTGCCAACGTGATGAAAACAATGCACCTGCAGCACCCCTACCGCGAGCTGCTGGCGCAGGCTACCACCGCTCACAATATGATAGACCGCTATGATGCTGTACAGGCCCTGCGTGATACGGCACTAGATATCAAGCGCAGCGACCTGATACATATCTTCCACTCAGAAAAGAGCCACTATATCCGCTCTGAGGTGGTCTATCAGCTGCGTGACGATACCATCGGCGATGGTATGGCTGTGCTGACACAGGCTGTAGATGACCCTGACTGGAATGTGCACCGCACGGTAGCGGAGCGGCTGGATACGATCAGGCCGTCAGTACGGGCAGCGTATGAGAAGCTTCTAAGAGATACATCCTACTATACGATAGAGATAGCCCTTAAAAAACTGGTAAAACAATATCCGGCAAACAAAGACCGCTACCTGGCTACCGTCAGGCCTGTACATGGTATCTCAGAAAATGTCCGGGTAGCCTATCTGGAGCTGAGGGGAGCCGATAGCATAGCAGCAGTGAAGGATGAACTCGTGGCCTACACGTCGCAGTCCTATGAGTTTCGCACGCGGGTGCGGGCTATGGAGGCGCTGGAGCGGCTGGGGTATAGTGATGCACAGCTGATCCGCAATATCACCGATGCCATTCTCAATCCTAATACCCGCCTGGCCGGACCCGCAGAGCACGTCCTGATGAAGCTCTTCAAGAAAGAAGGAGTGAAGGACGCCTTTGTGAGTTATTACAAAAATACCACTTGGCAGGACTGGCAAAAAGAGCGGCTCAAAGCGCTGGCGGAGTAGTCAGTTTCTACCGATTGAATTCTTTAGATGACCTCAATTTTATCGGTCAGTCTATTTTTAATACACTGCAATTCAGTTTATTGTGTTTTTGAGGTGTTTTTGGGCTTAAAACTAAAGTTGTTAAAACATCTTTTCCTAAGGCCAATCTTTTAGCTTTGAAATCACAATCAACTCTCCGTCAATGAAGAAAATATTACTCGGGGCCATCGCGCTCCTGTCAATGCACGGTGCTATGGCGCAGCGCACCTGCAATACCATGAATGTCCATCAGCGGCTCCTGGAGTCATATCCGCAGTATGCCATCAATCGTGCCGCACTGGAGCAGCAGACGCAAAGCTATGCAGCGCATCAGCCACACGGCGCACAGCGTAGTGTGATCACCATACCTGTAGTGGTACACGTGATCTATAACAATGCTGCCGGCAATATCAGCGATGCACAGATACAGTCACAGATCGTGCGTCTCAATCTGGACTACCACAAGCTCAATGCAGATACTGCCAGCGTGCCCGCCGTATGGGATAGCCTCATAGCAGACTGCAACATCCAGTTTTGCCTGGCGCAGCGCGATCCAAACGGACTTCCTACAAATGGTATAGTCAGGGTACATACTACTGTATCCTCATGGCTGGACGATGATAAAGTAAAGTATACTGCGCAGGGTGGTGATGACGCCTGGCCTGCATCTTCATATCTCAATATCTGGGTCTGCGACCTGGGCCAGAGCCTGCTGGGGTATTCCCAGTTTCCGGGTGGTCCGGCAGCTACAGATGGCTGCGTGATACTCAATACGGCTTTCGGTGATCGGACCGGCACGGTGCAGGCTCCTTATGACCTGGGCCGTACCGTCTCTCATGAGGTGGGCCACTGGCTGAACCTTTATCACACGTGGGGTGATGATAATGGTGCCTGCACGGGCTCCGACCTCGTAGCAGACACGCCTAACGAAGCCGATGCCAACTACGGTGCGCCGGCATTCCCGCTCACTGATGCTTGCAGCCCCAACTCACCGGGTGTGATGTTTATGAACTATATGGACTACTCAGACGATGTGGCCCTGTATATGTTCACCAAGGGGCAGAATGTGCGTATACAGGCAAACTTTGCCAATGGTGGCGGCCACGCATCTATCCTCAATTCGCTCGGCTGCGTGGCTCCGGGTGGTGGCCCTTACGCCAACTTCACCGCAGACAAACTGAATATATGCGCGGGCGATGCGGTACAGTTTACAGATATGTCTTTTGATACGCCTACGGTGTATCAATGGACCTTTGCCGGAGGCACACCTGCTACCTCTACTGATGTCAACCCGCTCGTGACTTACAATACTCCCGGTACCTATGACGTGACACTGACTGTCACTAAAGATACCAGCAGCAACACTAAAACTATAAACGGCTACATCACTGTCAAGGGAACTACACCGCTGCCGCTGGCAGAGGGTTTTGAAGGTACATTCCCGCCTGCGGGCTGGTCTGTGGTCAATCCAGACAACCAGACAGCCTGGGCTCAGAAGACGACTGCAGGAGGTTTTGGTCTGTCATCTAACAGTGCCTACCTGGACAACTATACCCAGCAGAATATCCGTGGCCAGTATGACTACCTCTATACTCCGGTACTGGACTTTACGCAAGGTATCACAGCGGATAGCAAACTGAAGTTTGACTATGCCTATGCGCAAAAGAGATCAACGTCAAGGGATTCCCTGTTTGTACAATACTCTACCGACTGTGGTGCTACATGGTCTACGCTGTGGAAGAAGGGAGGTGCAGGCCTCGCCACCGCACATGCACTATATGGCAATTCGGTATTTGCGCCGGCTGATACGAACTGGGTGCGCGACTCTACCATATCGCTGGCAGCTATGGATGGCATCGCAGGCGTGCAATTTGCCTTCGTCAATCTGAGCAATCACGGCAACGCGATCTATCTGGATAATGTGAATATAGATGCAGTGGTACAGCCTCATACAGGTGTCACTACCATCTCTGAGGCTGCGAGAGTGAGCGTGGTACCGAATCCGGCAAAAGACAGGTGCACCGTATTCGTAGAGCTGCCTCAGCAGGCCAATATCAGCCTGGCTCTATACAATGTGATAGGCCAGCAGGTATGGTCGCATGACCTGGGCACTACAGGCAGCGCCTCTCAGTCGATAGATCTCTCCGGGTATCCTGCGGGTGTCTATACTGTGCGCGTGCAAGCCGGTGAAACAGCATACACCAGGAAGGTGGTGAAAGAATAATATTCGAAACACATATAAAATAATCAGCATGGGCTCGGCAGGTCGCCGGGCCCATCGCATTTTTACCTACAAAAAGGGAGAATACTCCTCTGAAAGCGGCTGAAAAGCCGATGTATGCGTTACATTAGTAGCAGACAGTGACCGCGCCCACTGAAGCACAATAGGTCCAGAAGGATTTTGAAGCGGTACACCGTCTAAATAGCTGAAGTCTTAGTTTATTACACATAAATCACTGAGCGTTGGGGATCCGTACCATCAGCATCTTATTGCTTTGCCTGTCCGCAGAGCCATACTGTATAGCGCAGTCAGATGCTGCCACACAGGCGCAGCAGTTGGTCGTGCAGCACAAGTTTCGCCAGGCTGAGCGGGTACTGCGCCCTGAGGCATCGGGTAGCAGTGATGTCTCCCTGCTGTGGTACTACGGGCAGGTAGCTCACTGGGCAGGACATGATAGAGGTGCAGCAAAGAGTTTCGCCCTGGCGCTCGATCAGGACCCTGACAATACTAAGCTCCGCCTGGACTATGCACGGATGCTCTATGAGGCAGTGCGGCTGAATGCCGCTCTCAGACAACTGGATAAAGTGATAGCAAAAGATACAAATGATGTAGAGGCGCACCTGATCAGGAGCAATATATACCGCTGGTATGCCCGCTACCAGCCTGCCCGCAGGGATACGCGCGACGTACTGGGCCGCTATCCCGACAATGCGACTGCACAGGATCTCAGCCTCGCGCTGGATGAAGCGACAGCGCCGTACCTCAGGTATACGGTGGGCTATCAGAGAGATGACCAGCCTATGCAGGTGATAGGTAGTAGTGTAGAGTGCGGCCTATCATATTCCTGGCTATTGAATCCTAAAGTGCAGGCTACCGACCGGGAGTTTTATGCAGCAGGCAAATGGAATGTGACGCTCGCCGCATCGCTGGGCAATAAGTTTGTTTTTGGCAAAACAGGTACGGATGTTTCCCTCTCGCTTGGGGTATTCAAAAACTTCAGTGCAGGCGCCGATTGGACAGGAGATGTGACCGTGCGCCAGAAGCTGTACAAATATCTCTCCCTGCAGCTCCAGGCCGGCAGGGCACCATACCTCAGTACCCTGAGCAGCGCCTCTCTGTCTCTGATGCAGAATACCTTGGGCGCTTCATTGATATTGGACAAAGAAAATAGCTGGTCCGCCCAGGCTGCGTACAGCTATCAGTTTTTCAATAATCATAATCCTATCCAGACCGTCAGTGTCTGGGCGCTATCACAGCCTGTCAAGGCATCTGTATTTAGTTTCCGGTTCGGATATGGCTACAGGTACACTACCAGTGCGCGCAGTACCTACCGCTCTGTCCGGTCGCTCAGCGAGATACTGGCCACCTATACCTCCGGTGAGCAGATAGCAGGGATATATGACCCCTACTTCACACCGCTGCAGCAGCATACACACTCGGCCATCATAGCCATAGGCATCCGGCCGGCCAGATTTGTATCCATAGGCATCAAAGGAGATATTGGTTTCTATGCGCAGGCGCAGAATCCCTATCTCTATCTGGATAAAACATCGGCAGACGTGATCTACCTGGCCTCGGGATCTTACAAAGAGGTCTTTCATCCATACCGCCTTTCGGCAAACGTAGACTTCAAACTATCGCGCAGGATATCTCTGGGGGCAGACTATGCCTACACCAGTGCTTTCTTCTATGCGAGCCATTATACATCTATTCATTTACTCGTCACCTTTCTGAGACATGCCCGCTGATACTAAAAGTTTCTGGCAATACCGGGAGGCCCTGCAGGCCACAGCGCGGGAGAAGTTTCTGCTCGGTGCGCTGGTAGTGGGCGGCTGCCTCAGTATCCTGCTGCTGTCAGATTGGTGGTTTCGTGAGGAGCATGTGGCCTCTCTGCCGCTCTTTGTGATCCTCTCTGCCATACTCTGGTGGGGCATGCTGCGCATGATCATCATCTGGGTCAACTATCTGCACATCAGCAAGCCTGCTCCGCGTCCTGCACCTGCGGGCAAGCGGGTAGCCATCTTTACCACCAGCAGCCCCGGTGAGCCACTGGGCATGTTTGATAAGACGCTGGCAGCCTGCGCCAGGATCAACTATCCGCATACTACCTACCTGCTGGACGATACCCGCGACCCACGCTACCGCGAGGTAGCAGAGCGCAATGGCGCCGTATGGCTGGAGCTGGTGGGCCTGCCCGGTGCCAAGGCGGGCAAGATCAACGGAGCGCTGAAGCGGACAGATGAAGAGTTTATCCTCGTGCTGGATCCTGATCACATCCCTTTTCCAAATTTTCTAGATGAGGTGCTGGGATACTTTGATGATCCTCATGTAGGCTATGTACAGGTGTCTCAAGCTTATTACAATCAGTACCGTTCCTTCACCGCGCAGGGGGCAGCAGAGCAGACCTATGGCTTCTACGGTCCTACGCAGATGGGTATGCACGGTATAGGTGCGTCGGTAGCGATAGGTGCCAACTGTACCTTCCGCCGGGAGGCGCTGGAGAGCATAGGCGGCCACGGCCACGGCCTGGCAGAGGACCTCGTCACGGCTATCCGTATCCATGGAGCGGGATGGCGGAGTATCTACTCGCCCATAGTGGTCAGCAGGGGCCTCGTGCCGGAGGACTTCGGCTCCTTCTGCAAGCAGCAGCTCAAGTGGGCGAGGGGCGTGCATGAAGTACTCTTTGCAGAGGTGCCGCGCCTCTTCAGAAACCTTACCGGATGGCAGCGCCTGTCATACATCACAATTGGTACGTACTACCTGGCGGGCCTCACTACTTTTCTCTTCCTGCTTATCCCATTCATATTTTTCTGGTTTGGCATCATGCCGGCGCAGATGGAGTTTGTACCGTTTCTGGTGCATTGGCTGCCGGTAGCTATTTTTGGCGTAGCCATCTATCTGTACGTACAGCTATGGATGTGCCATCCGGCCTCAGAGAGAGGAGTACATTGGCGAGGTATGGTGCTGAAGTTTGCCTGCTTCCCGGTATTTCTCATGGGCTTTGTGCTTTCACTCATAGACCACCCCATACCATACATCCCGACAGCCAAGCAATCCGTGAAAGGGTTCACCCCTTTTGCCCGCCCGCTGATCGCGCATATCATACTCTTCCTGGTCACAGTGCTGTACATCGTGTTTCACCGCAGCTTCATCGTACATGAGGCAGCGCTGGAGCTGACCAGCGAGCGCACCTGGAGCATGGTGGGCTTTGCCGGTATCGCCTTTCTGATGAGCTGCGGCGGCATGATAGCAGTCTGGGAGAGCCAGGACCTGCCTGAGGAGGACCCCTGGGATAGCGTAGACCTGGACCTGATAGCAGCAGAGAATAAAGACCGTCTTGATAGTATTACGAAACCGTCCTAACTTTAAACTAAATGAAGAAAGTTATGTATCGCATTACGCTTACCGTCCTGGCCTTTGGCATAGGCATAGCGCTGGTCATGGCGCTGACGTATGCTGGTCAGAAGTCTTCAGGCCCGATAGAAGATGCTGTGACCACCATCGGTACCAAAGTGACCGAGATAGAGCACGAGGTAGTGGTCTCTACACAGGAGAAATCCCGTGCAGACTATCTGAGCTGGTTTCAGCCATACCGCATAGGCACCTACCGCATCAGCCATCCTGATACCATACTCTGGGGCGCGTATGACAATACGCAGTCAGACTCCTATGAGCCCATCGTAGCGCTGGAAGATACGCTGCACATGAAGTTTGCCGTGGTGCAGATATATAGCGCGTGGGGCAGCAAGCCTGATGAGAGGTTCCCATTCAATCAGGCCAAAGCCATCTACGATCTAGGCTCTATACCGATGATCACCTGGGAGCCGTGGCTGAATGATTTTGATAATGAAAAGTTTCCGACCAAGGGCGATATCACAAACCGCAACTGGGGCGGCATGAAAGCCATAGCCGCAGGCGAGTACGACGCCTACATAGATGAGTGGGCCGGCAGGGTCAAGACCTTTGGTGCTAATATCTATCTGCGTCTGGGCCATGAGATGAATGACCCGTACCGCTACCCCTGGGGCCCGCAGAATAATAAGCCGGAAGAATACATCGCTGCATGGAAGCATGTACATGATCGCTTCATAGCCGCAGGCGCAAAGAATGTGCAGTGGATATGGAGCCCGCACCCTGCCTACAGGCAATTCAATGAGTACTACCCCGGTGATGCCTACGTAGACTGGATAGGTATACCTACGCTCAACTATGGTACTGTGGCCCCGTGGAGCCAGTGGTGGAGTTTCAACGATATCTTTGGTGTATACTATGACAGCCTTGCGGTTTTCAGGAAGCCTGTCATGCTCTCTGAGATAGGCTGCCTGAGAGTAGGTGGCAGCAGGGAGAAGTGGTTTGCAGATGCGCTGGCCAACCTGCCTGCCAAGTATCCGCTGGTCAAAGCGATCCTCTTTTACCACTCCAATAATGATAATACCACGATGGACAAAACGCTGGACTGGACACTGCTGCGAGACAAGCCTACCATTCAGGCCATCCGTACCGTAGTAGGCCGCTGGAAGCTACCACCTATGCACCAGCCTGCCGCCAAAACACCGTAGTGCAGGGGTTAACGTTTTCTTTTTATCTTGGGCATTATGCCTATAGAGAAAACATACAAAATAGACACAGACGCCTCCGGCCTGCGCATAGCCCTGCGCCCCAATCGCTCCTGGGCTATCAAGTTTGGATTGACTGTTTATACGCTGGTATATATCGGCGCAGGTATTATGCTTCTAAGCCTGTTTTCAGTGGCAGATTTATCATTCCGTATGTTGCCTGGCCTGCTCGTACCATTACTGGCCGTTCTTGCGTTTGTTGCGTTCTACTTTCTGATCGCCAAATCTTTCATCAGTAAACTGACAGAGAATGAAGAAATAGCGATAAATGATAAACATCTGACAATATCGTTACGTTCCTTCTTTGGTGTCAAAAAGAAGGTGTTTAATCTGTCGCAAGTCAAGGAAATAGGTGTGGCGGGTGATGAGAATTTCACCCAGCATCCACTGGAAGATAATAATGCAGCCATAGGGTTTATGGTCAATGAACGGCTGATACGCTACCAGATCACAGATGGCAATATGTATATCTCCGACGGCAAGGAGCAGGTGCGCTTTGGCAAGGAGATACCCTCGTGGGATGCGGAGGAGATCGTAGAAAAGATAGAGCAATATACCGGCCGCACCTTTTCTGTGAAACCTACGGGACCGGAGGAGGAGTACTGGCGCTAGAGCGCTATTATTTTCTTAGCCTTTGGGTTTACGTCATCGGGTAGCGAGCGGATGATCTCCTCCTGTATGCGCTGCAGCAGTACATGGCGCGGGAAGGTATCCTTGGTCACCAGGCTGATCTCGCGTACGGGTTTCGGATTGCTAAACTCGCGTACCTTTTTCTTTTGGTTAGGCTTCAGGTTTAGCATAGCCAGGTGGGGGATGATGGTGATGCCGT
This sequence comes from uncultured Chitinophagaceae bacterium, assembly GCA_964537475.1. Lineage (GTDB taxonomy): Bacteria > Bacteroidota > Bacteroidia > Chitinophagales > LD1 > UBA1941. The sequence goes on from CAZIBY010000014.1 coordinate 19,058, forward strand.
CATAGCGGTCTACCAGGTTGATCAGTGTCTCTATGCTGCCTGCCTCATAGTGCAGCATCTCCGTATCGCTGCTCTGCTGCTTCAGCTCGCAGAGGTTAAATATCTGGCTGCGCAGACAGTGGCCCTCCTGTAGCAGCCACAGGTGATCAGGGTTGATCTGTTTGGGCAGGAGGTATTTCTTATTAGATAGCTTCTCACTCTGCGATACATAGGCGTAGAAAGCCTCATAAAACAGCACGTGCTCCTGCAGTCCCTGCTCGTGTAGCGGGGTAGCCAGCAGGCCCATCTCCAGCTTGCCAGATTTGAGCGCAGCTATGATGTCATCCGTCACCATCTCCCGCACATAGAGCTTCAGCCTGGGAAACTTTTCGGAGAAGTTCTTTAGCACGAGTGGGAGCAGGTAGGGGGCCAGCGTGGGTATGATGCCTATATGCAGGTCTCCCGTGATCTCACCCTTCAGCTCCTGAGAGTAGTCCCTCAGATGGCTGGCCTCTGCCAGGATCACCTTGGCGCGGCGTATGATCTCCTCGCCCTCCGGCGTAGGGGTGATAGGGTGTTTGGCACGGTCAAATATCTTGAGCCCCAGCTCATCCTCCAGCTTTTGTATCATCATGCTCAGCGTAGGCTGCGTCACAAAGCTATGCTCTGCTGCGCGGGCAAAGTGGCGATACTGGTCTACTGCTATGATATACTCTAGTTGTTGTAGATTCATGATTGATAGCTTTTATCTATTGCAAGATAAAAATTATCAGTTTGATTGATAGCAAGAAGGCCTACATCTTTGCATCATGGACGCACACATTTATTTGCTCTAAGAGAGTAGCTATACCGGGGCAAATAAGAATAAGGGCAGCGCAAGGGTGATCCGGTGTCCATCAAAGCTGCCTGTCATGGCACAATAGAAAAGATATTTCATAGGTTGGGTTTAGGTTAGGGGCTTCCCAAGAGCCCCTTTTTCCATGACCGTATATAATGCGTCTCTCCTCCGTACGATGTTTTTTAATAGTATTTGCTATTAAAATTAGTATTCACTACCTTTGGACTATGAATGCCATCAAGACCGACATCACAGACAGGTACATAGATATGGATGCCAGCAGGCTGCCGGAGTCTCCCTTTTGCAAGGACACGTACCACTATCATATCACTGAGGCGCACCGGGTAGTACTGCGCTATACGCTCCGCCTCTATGATGACTATAGAGAGGTGGTAGGGGAGTATGCCTGCGATGCGATCCTGACCTCTACCTCGGTCATCACCAGCCTGGCGGTAGACCGCTTTATGGCCGATCTGGCCTATATCGGGAGGGAAAAATTTAACGAACTGGCCCTGCGCAGGTGCCATACCCGCATCTTTATACCCCGCCTCAGTGCTATGCATATAGAGGGACTAGACGCTGCATAGTTTCAACCTATTGATTATCAATATAGTTTCAAAATGTTTCATTTTTCTGAAGATTTTTCGAAAAAAAACCTTGACAAAAGTGAAACCTGAAACTACCTTGTATTTATAAGCAACGACAAAATGAAAAGCATCCTCCTCACTATCACCTTCCTCGCCGCAGTAGCCACCGCAAAGTGTGAAACTCCAGCTACCGAGACCAAGAAGGAAGTGAAGACTGAGCAAGCTGCTCCGGTAGCTACTCCGGCTGATGCTACTGCCAAGTCTGAGGTGCTGGTAGGTACCAACAAGGCTAACCTGGCTATCGTTCGCGAAGGTGTAAAGCAAGCTTAATAGCTACAAGATACAACTCAAGCCCCCCTTATAAAGCCTCGGTTCGCCGGGGCTTTATCTTTTCCCCCTATCTTTTTACCGGCTTACCGATTGGTTACAATATTCACCTTGTATTCAAGGAGGCGTGACAGGTCAAATATTTATCTTAACATATATAAATAGTGGGGTAGTGTGACTGTACGAAGTAATGGTGCAGGCATTATTGTGATGTATATGTCGATAGTTACATGGTTAAAATCTGATTTAGAGCTACTTGTGTATGCGTTTATTTGTGTATGTGTAGGTGGTTTTCCGCGGACCCTGCGGGTGAATGTACCTACCATAGCTCGTGTACTGATATCGCTGCTACCACAGGCTATTGCTGCCATACGCGTAGGAATAGACTTTCGTATTGTCATAAGAAGGCTGGTTCCACCTTTTCTGATGCCAGCTCCATCATCTGCACGCTGTATGTCACGTACTCTGAGGAGCCCATGGTATACGCTATGTCTTTCTTACAGCAGCAAGGCCCAAATCTCGGGCCGGATTATACCTATCAGGCCTCAGGAGTCGTATTCGCAAATGAGTGAAATCCATAAACCACATTTCATCGTCTCATGAAAATCACACTGGACAAAAAGATATTGATGGGCCTGGCAGCGTGTACCGTTCTTCTGCTGGGTGCAGGTATTTTATCTTTTCGCAATAGCGACAAACTAATGACCACGAGGGCATGGGTGGCGCATACACATCAGGTTCTATATGAGCTAGCGCTGGTATTGCAGTATGCTGAGGATGCAGAAACAGTAGAGCGGGGCTATATCATCACCGGAGAAGAAGCCTATCTCGATCCTTTTGATAGCGACAAAAGCGCCCTGATACAACACATACAAAAGGTGCAACAGCTCACTACAGACAATGCCACAGAGCAGGGGAATATACGCGTCCTGTCAGATGTGGTCACTGAGCACATGGCACACCTGGACAAATGCATTGCACTGAGACGTAGTAGAGGGTTTGAAGCGGCAGCAGCGCTCCTGGCAAATACGGAGGGAAAGAAAAGGATGGATCGCATACGCAGGCAGGTGGCGGCCTCCATAGATGCCGAGCGCCGCCTGCTGGCAGAGCGTGAGGCCGCCAGCACTGCAGATGCCGCCAATTTTACGCGGGTATTTCTATCACTGCTGGTCATTATCGTGCTCGTGCTGATGGCAGTCTATGTCATCATCCGGACCAATCTCAATGCACTGAGAAAGGCCGAGCAGGAGAATGAGGATAAGAACTGGAACCTGATGGGCACCAGTGAACTGGCCCGCCAGATGCAAGGCAACAAACTAACGGGTGAGCTCGCTCAGAATATCATCAACTATGTGTGCAAATACCTCGGTGCAGATATAGGAGCTATATACCTGACAGACCCCGATGGCGTGCATATCAGCCTTGCAGGCGGCTATGCTCTGGACAGCAAAACCCTGGCACAAAAAAGAATAGCATGGGGCGAAGGAATAGTAGGCCAGGCTGCTGCGGCCAATACGATGATCCTCGTGTCTGATATCACTGACGGGTATTTTCAGATCGAGAGCGGTATGGGGTCAGTCAGGCCGCGCGAGATCATTGCGGTCGCATTCCCGCTGGATGAAAGAGTACTCGGTGTGATAGAGATCGGCAAGGTGGCAGGATTCTCTGCCATCGAAAAGAAGTTTCTGCCGCTCGTGATCAATAATGTAGCTATAGGTATAGACGCTGCACAGGCACGGGCACGGGCCTCAGAGCTCATGGAGCAGACCCTGCAGCAATCTGAGGAACTGCAGGCCCAGCAGGAGGAGCTGCGGCAGCTCAATGAAGAACTGGAGGAGCAGACACAGACCCTGCGCCAGCAGCAGGAGGAGCTGCAGATGACCAATGAGGAACTGGAAGAGCAGGCTCAGGTGCTTGAAGCCAAAAACGCTGAGGTGGAGTCCGCCCGTGCAGATATACTGCAGAAGTCACAGCAACTGGAGATAAGCAGCCGGTATAAGTCAGAGTTTCTGGCTAATATGTCACATGAGCTACGTACGCCGCTCAATAGCCTGCTCATCCTCTCACGCGACCTGGCAAACAATAAAGTAAAGAACCTGACGCCGGACCAGGTAGAGAGTGCGGAGATCATCCATAAGAGCGGTATGGATCTGCTCGGTCTGATCAATGAGGTGCTCGACCTATCCAAGATAGAGGCCGGCAAGATGACGCTGGACCTGGAGCGACTGGATATCAGGTCCTTTGCCGATGATGTAGGCAGAAACTTTCGCCACCTGGCGGAGAATAAGGGCCTGAAACTGAGCCTGACCCTGGGAGATGGCCTGCCCGCATGTATCACCACAGATACCAAGCGGCTGGATCAGATCATCAAAAATCTGCTGTCCAATGCCATCAAGTTTACTGCGCAGGGTACTGTAAGTGTCGCCATACAGCATCATGACAGTGGGCATATATCCATAGCAGTGAGTGACACCGGCATAGGCATCCCGGCAGATAAGCAAATGGCCATCTTCGAGGCCTTTCACCAGGGCGATGGCAGCACCTCACGCAAATATGGCGGTACCGGCCTCGGGCTCTCTATCTCCCGAGAGCTGGCCAAGCTGCTGGGGGGTGAGATCAGCCTATCCAGCCAGGTAGGCGAAGGATCTACTTTTACCCTGGTGCTGCCCATAGAGGTGCAGGGGGATCCTATCTCTGCAGATGGTGCTAAAGCGATAACCGTATCCCCTCCGGTGCAGGTATTTGAGAAGAATGAACACCTGTATAACTATCCCACTATCAAGGACGACCGGCAGGAAGTAAAGGAAGGAGACATCCTCGTCCTCATCATAGAAGATGATCAGAAATTTGCCGGTATCCTGCTCAGGCAGAGCCATGCCAAGGGCTTCAAATGCATAGCGGCGGCTACGGGAGAGGATGGACTCGTACTAGCCGCACAGTACCGTCCACATGCTATCATACTCGATATAGACCTCCCCGGTATAGATGGCTACCAGGTGCTGGCCCAGCTCAAGCATAACCCCGATACGCGACACATACCCGTCCACATCATGTCCGTCAATGAGCGCTCACTGGCACCTATCAAGGAGGGTGCGGTAGAGTTTCTCACCAAACCTATACGAAACAACGAGCTGGAGGAAGCATTCAACAGGATAGACAACCTGGTGAAGAGGAAGGTGAAAAATCTGCTCATCATAGAGGATGATACCCATGCACGCATAGCTATGCGCAAGCTCATAGGCAATGGGGATGTAAAAACCTATGAAGCCTCAAATGGTGCAGAAGCCATAGAGCTCTACGGTGGACAACATATAGACTGCATCGTGCTGGATCTGGGCCTGCCGGATATGAGTGGAGTGGAGCTGATACACCGGCTGCAGGATATACGCGAGCAGCTGCCGCCTATCATCATCTATACCGGCAAAGAACTGACCCGCGCTGAAAACGAGGAGCTGCAGAAGTACGCAGAGACCATTATCATCAAGGGGGTAAAATCTGAGGAGCGGCTGCTGGATGAGACGGCGCTGTTTCTACACCGCACTATAAGCCTGCTGCCCGAGGCAAAACAAAAGATCATCACCGGGCTCTATGACCGTGAGAGTGTTTTTCAAAACAAAAAGGTACTGCTCGTAGATGATGACATGCGCAATGTATTTGCCCTGTCTAAGGTGCTGCGGGAGCGCGGTCTGGAGGTGGTCAAATCAGAGAACGGCCAGATAGCGCTGGATATGCTGGACAAGGATCCCGGTATAAACCTCGTACTCATGGATATCATGATGCCCGAGATGGATGGCTATGAGGCCATGCAGCGTATCAGGGCGCAGGAGAGGTTTCGTGAGCTGCCCATCATAGCCCTCACCGCCAAGGCTATGAAAGAAGACAAACAAAAGTGTATGGATGCCGGAGCGAGTGATTATATCACCAAGCCTGTAGATGTGGAGCGCCTGCTGTCACTCATGAGAGTGTGGCTCAGCAAATAATATTAGCGAATCAAATCTCTGACCATGACCAGGAGACCTAAAATACTGATAGTAGATGATAAACCTGAAAACCTAGTAGCTATAGAAACTGTGCTGCGCGATCTGGATGTGGAGCTGATCCGGGCCTATAGTGGCAATGAAGCGCTCCGCGCTACACTTCATCATGATTTTGCACTGGCCCTGCTGGATATCCAGATGCCAGAGATGGACGGCTATGAGCTGGCAGGTATCCTGCGCGAAGAGGAGAGAACTGCCAGATTGCCCTTCATCTTTATTTCGGCAGTGTATACTGACAATCTCAATATTTTCAAAGGTTATGAGAGAGGCGCATTCAGCTTTATCACAAAGCCGTTTCAGCCCGAGATACTGATCAATAAGGTAAAGTTTTTTATCAGCATCTATGAGCAGGAGGCAGCCCTGAGCGACCTGAATGAGGAGCTAAAGCAAAAGAATGAAGACCTGGAGCAGAGCAATAATGACCTGGAGGCCTTTACCTACTCTGTATCTCATGACCTGCGCGCACCACTACGTGCAGTGCATAGCTACGCTATGATCCTGATGGAAGACCACGAGAAAGAGCTCAGCACAGAGTGCCTGCGGCTGACTGGCAATATCACCCGCAATGCAGAGCGCATGGCCAGTCTCATAGAGAGCCTGCTGGAGTTTAGCAGGCTGGGCAAGCAGAGCATTAAGGCACGCGCTGTGGATGTCAACCTACTGATACAAGAGGCACTGGAGGTGATACAGGCTACTGCCAAAAAACTGCCCGAATTTCGCATACAGCAGGATATGCCTATCGCCAATGGCGACCGTGAGCTGCTAAAGCAGGTTTTTGTAAACCTGCTATCCAACGCTGTAAAATATTCTGGCAAGAAAGATATGCCTGTGGTAGAGGCTGGTGCAAAGCGCGAAGGCAGCGAGGTGATCTATCACATACGTGATAACGGATCGGGCTTTGATATGCAGTATATGAATAAACTTTTTGGTGTATTCTCCCGGCTGCACAGAGACACGGAGTATGAGGGCATAGGTATAGGGCTGGCTATCGTACAGCGTATAGTGACGCGCAGCGGCGGCCGGGTCTGGGCAGAGGGCGCCATAGATCAGGGTGCTACATTCTATGTAGCGCTACCCGCAGCAGATGACTGAAGGCAAGAAACTAACCATACACACAAATAAACTTTATGGATACTACAGTACATGGAGTAGAGATACTACTCGTAGAGGACAATGAGCACGATGCAGAGCTGACCATGCGTGCGCTGAAGCGTAACAACCTGGCCAATGGTCTGCTGCACCTGAGAGATGGTGCCGAGGCTCTCGATTTTATATTTGGCGAAGGATCGTGCGCAGGCCATGCAGTAGAGCAGCGCCTGCGGGTGATCGTGCTGGATATCAATATGCCCCGCGTAAGCGGGCTGGAAGTACTCAAACGGCTCAAGGCTGATGAGCGTACCTGCCACATACCGGTAGTGGTGCTGACATCTACCAAAGACGACCCAATCATGAAGCACTGCTATGAACTGGGAGTCAATAGTTATGTGGTAAAGCCGGTTGCGTTTGATGCTTTTTTCAAAGAGATATCTGCGCTGGGATTTTTCTGGATGATCGTCAATCAGGTGGACAAGGGGAGTACTACTTCCTGAGCAGCTTGAAGGCGTGTGTCCAGCTATTCTCGCGAAAGCCCGGTATACACCACAGCATACAGAGCGCCTCTACCGCTCGTGCAGCCTCCACGCCGCCCACATCATAGGGCTCATGGCCAAAGTACTCCAGGATCTGAGATACTTCGGCTTTGGCAGCGCCATCATTGCCGCAGATGAACATGGTCGGCTTGCCACCGAGGTACTCTGGGTTGACCATCGCGGGGCTGCCTACAGAGTTGAAGCATTTCACAAAGTGGGCATCCGGGTATAGCGCTTGCAGCTCCTCCATCAGTGAGGTATTGGCCGCGGTGAAGTAGGGGAGGACACCATTCACCGGAGGGCCGGCTATGGGATTGCAGGTGTCTATGATCGTTTTGCCATCCAGGTGCTTCTGCTCTGCCAGGGCCAGTGCATCTTTGGCTGCGCGGCCTTTGACTGCCAGCACTACGATATCGCCAAAGAACGCCGCCTCAGAGAAGGTGCCGACGGAGGCTTTTTCACCTGCCTGTGCCTGCCACTCTGCCAGCTTGGCCTTGTCTCGCGTGCCGAGGCGTACCTCATAGCCGTGCTTGATAAATCCATTACCGAGTGTCCTGGCTACTGCGCCTGAGCCGATGATGCCTATCTTTTTCATGTGATTAGTTTGGGTGTGTGATAGAAGACGGATGGGGTGCCCGTTTTATTTCCCCGGAGGGGTGCAAAAATAATGCCTCTGTGAAGAGGGTACTGCCCGCTGCCCTCCAGCTCAAAGACGCTCCTTCAGCCGCGCCTTGCGCTCGGCCTCTATCCTGGAGCCATAGCGGGCGGTGCGCTCATCCTCGGTGCAGCGGCGTATGTGGTCTTTGTCATCCGTGCCATAGCGCGAGATACTCTTAAACATATGGTCATCAGGATTGGTCATGATCGTCTTGAAGTAGGTCATGCCATCTACACTGCACTCCTGATCTATATAGTCTGCTACCTCGCCGTCTGTCATGACGCGCGGGGCATCGCGCAGGGCAGAGGCAGTGCACCAGTGGGGGGTGTGCCGCCGCAGGCCCCAGCCCATCACAAAGGTACCGTCCAGCTCCACAGCTGTGACCCACACCGGCTTCTTATTCTTCTGGTCTATGATCCATTGTCCTCTTTCAAACTCCATATCGCTATATTTTAGCAATAAAATTAGTATTTACTAAAATTAATAGCTCGTTTGAGCGCGCTTATAGTTATACACAAAGGGGATCGCCCAAACAAAAAAGCACCACCCTGATGGATAGTGCTTTATCTATTATCTGATAGTTATTACTTATTTATTGGCTACGAAGTCTACGCGGCGGTTGATCCACTGCTCGGCTTTCTCCGTCACACGGTTGCCCACAGATACTGCCTCAAACTGTGCCGGCTGGAAGCCATACACGCGCACCATGTAGTCTATCACCTGCTTGGCACGGCGCATACCCAGGTCATCATTGTATGGCACGGTACCGCGCACATCGCAGTAGCCTATCACCTTCAGGGTCATGCCTTGATTCTCACGGAGTGTCTTGGCTATGGCCTGCAGCTCAGGCTCGTACTGGCGCTGGATGTCATCCTTATTGAACTCAAAGTATACTGATGGGAAGAAGAAGCCGCCACGGCCTGTACCCATATCCTTGATATCACCCTTGGTGGCAAACTTGTCATTGAGTGAGCGGCCACGGTTGTCTACCAGATTGCCCTTAGGGGTGTTTGGCTCCAGGTCACGTGTATCAGGCACACCGTCATCATCTGTATCTACAGCCTTGCCGTTCTCATCTACCTTGGCACCCGGATCGGAGAATGGCTCTACGTCCTTCTCGTCAGGTATGCCGTCACGGTCGCTATCCACACCGGTACCATCGCCATATACCTTCTGACCCTCCGGTGTCTCATTATCCTTGTCAAATACATCGCTCACGCCATCGCCGTCAGAGTCTTTGTAGAGCTTGTCTACACGCTTCTCTATGCGGTCCAGGTCAGCGTAGATATTCTCCTCTGGGTGCCTCCACTCGATATGATCTTTGTCGCGCTTCTTGGTGCCGAGCTTGAAGGTGAGCGTAGCGCCTATCATAGAGTAGAAGTCATCACGGCGCTTGTTATTGTGATGCTCATACTCCAGGCCGTCCAGTTTGTCTGTGAAAGTGAAATGCCATGATCCTTCCAGACCGAGGTCTACCAGCTTGCTCAGCTTAAACTTCAGCCCGAGGCCTACAGGCACTACGAGGCTGGTCGTGCTACCATTGAAGAACGTACCGCTATTGTCCAGCAGGCCGGTCTTGAGGTGATAGACTTTTACACTGCTGTAGTTGATACCGATACCTGCGTAGGAGTACAGTGATACCCAGCGCGGCTTGTAGTCCTTGCCGCTATTGCGTGCGCGGAGCATACGGTTGATGCCGAATACGGTATTTGTGATATCCCAGTAGAGGTTAGCCGAGGCTTCGTAAAACATACCCTTGAAGTAATTTCCCGAAGGGTCTATGCCTGATGCTACCATAGCCTTGTAGTCAAACTTGCTGTCCATATTGCTATCTGCCACGCCCTGCAGCGCACCGGCATTGAAAAGGCCCATGATGCCAAACGCGCCATTGAACATATGGGTAGCACCCAGGCCTACGCCCCACTGGTATTCATTCTTAGGCTTGGACACACCGAGGAAGCGGCGGTACTTCAGGTCTGTATATGGATTGGTAAAGGAGCCATTAAGCGTCAGCGCCCATGTCTTGTACGGCTTCTGAAACTTAGAGCTGCTCACCGAGCTGTGGCTCGTAGAGGTGGTCGTAGTGGTCTCTGCTTTAGCAGCAGGCTTTGCCTCGGCCTTCTTCTCGGGTTTAGCTTCTTTCTTTTTCTCCGTCTTGGCGGCCTCTTTCTTTGCCGGCTTGGCTTCCTTCTTAGGTTCTGTCACCTTGGTCTTTTTGACCTTGACGGTGTCAGTGCCGAGTGCCATCGGCGCAGGCGTAGCAGCGTAGAGGCACGATGTGAGTAGCAAAAGGGTGAGTCCGAGTATGGATTGCTTCATGATGGACGATAGTTATTCTACAAATATATCTTTTTCAGGCAAAGCGGAAAGCCCTAATACGGCCCCTAAATCCCCAAAGAGGACTAGAACAGCCAATACAGTAGACACTACACCAGCTCCCGGATCACTTATCATCCATATCACAATGTATTAAAGCCTCCTTTGGGGGTATGGGGGAGAGAAATGTTTAATGCAACCCTCTATCCGGAAACTTCGGGACTCCCTTAAAGGGAGACTTGAACAGCCTAGTATGTATTTGTATTAAGCCCCCCCTTTGGGGGTATGGAGGGCAGCGTGTTTGAGGAATCATACAAAACCGCCTACTTTCGAGACATAGAATTATTACTATGGCGGGAACGGAGATGCATTATGGAGCAAAGCCCAGGCTTTTCGAGTATGCCGCGGAGATGCGAAAAAAGCCAACTGCAACTGAAAGGATCATCTGGGAGGTTGTGAAAACCGCACCGTTCGATCAATATCGTTTTCGCAGACAGCACCCGATCGGTGCATTTATCGCAGATTTTTACAGTCATCGGCTGAAGGTGGTGGTGGAGATAGATGGTGGTTATCATTTGGATAGAGAGCAAATGATGCTGGATAGTTTTCGCGATAGCGATATGAATGCATACGGTATCAAGGTCATAAGATTTACAGATAAAGAAGTGCTGAATGATGTTTCCTCAGTGAAAGCAAGGATTGCGCATTTTGTGAATACGGCCCTCTAAATCTCGTACGAGAGATACAAACTACGGCCCTCTAAATCTCCCTAAAGGGAGACTTAAAACAGACGCATTGCGGTGTATTAAAGCCCCCTTTTGGGGACGAGAACGCTTCCCCTAAATCACCAAGGGAGACTTCAACAGCCTACTATGTATTTGTATTAAAGCCTCCCTTTAGGGAGGTGGGAGGGTAGAGAAACGTTTACATACGGCCCTCTATCCCGAAACTTCGGGACTCCCTAAAGGGAGACTTAAAACAGACGCATTGCGGTGTATTAAAGCCTCCCTTTAGGGAGGTGGGAGGGCAGAAACACTTGCGATAAAAACGCTCTAAATCCCCAAGGGGACTTCAACAGCCGTATCACAATGTATTCAAGCCCCCTTCGGGGGTATGGGGGCCTATATACGTGACCCCCACCGGATGCTTCGCATTCAGTATAGAGACGATCTCCAGGTAGTCCTCTTTGCGCTCGGCAAAGTCAAAGCGGGTAGTATCGAGCAGTACGATGCGCGTATTGGTCAGCAGCCGGAAGTGGTCGATGTAGGCCTGCTGGATGCTCTGCAGGTACTCCGGCTGGATCTGCTGCTCGTAGTCGCGGCCACGCTTGCGGATATTGGCCATGAGTTTGTCTACCGGGGCGTAGAGATAGAGGATCAGGTCAGGCTTAGGCAGATTGGGGTAGATGATGTCAAAGAGCATCCTGTACAGGCGCGCCTCGGCATCATGCAGGTTATTCATGGCAAAGATGAGCGACTTCTGAAAGAGGAAATCCGACACCGTAAACGATTTGAAGATATCCGGCTCGCTGTGCAGCGCCTTGAGCTGCTGAAACCGCTCTGCCATAAAGTACAGCTCTACCGGGAATGCATGCCGCTGCGGATCGGCATAAAAGAGCGGCAGGAAGGGATTGTCCTCAAACTGCTCCAGTATGGCCCGCCCGTTGTAATCGGCGGCCAGCTTCTGCACGAGGGTGGTCTTGCCCGCCCCGATGCACCCCTCTATGGTGATAAACCTGTACTCCACTGCCGCTAATATATCCGAATCAATGAAAAATGAAGCGGGTGGTGAATAATGTATAGGCGATGGTGAATAACTCGGGGGGAGCATAGTTCCCCCCTCGGTGCCACATGCGGTACGGACGGGTCTGAGGGCTTGTTTATGTGACGGCTATATTTACCTTTGCGCCTCACCAAAAAAAACTAACCAACTATGAAAAAGGTATTTCTCTCCTTTTGTTTTGTTTTCACCTGTGCTATACTCTTCGCTCAAGGCAAATATGAGCAGGTAGTATACCTCAAGAATGGATCTGTGATCCACGGCCTGATAGTAGAGTATGTGCCAAATGCGTCTATCAAGGTGAAGAGCGGTCCCAATCTTTTTGCGTACAAGATGGACGAGATAGAAAAGATAACTCTGGAGCAAGCACCGGCCAGCGTTTATAGCGGTAAAACCAAAGGTTACTACGGTATCGCGCAGGCAGGGCTCACGGATTTCCCTGCTGGCGGCAATCTGGCTATGGCTTCCATCAGTATCATCAATGGCTATCAGTTCAACCCGTTTGTAGCGCTAGGCCTCGGTATAGGTGCCGATATATCTGCTGTCAATATATACAACATGCCTGTCTTTGCCGACCTGAGGATCAACTTTCTCAAGACACGGGTGACACCATTCGCAGCAGTAGACCTGGGGTATAATGCACAGTTTGTAAAGACTGATCCTTATAGCTACTATGCCTCGTCTCCAAGCGCCGTAGTCTCCCACGGGATGGTATTCAATCCTTCTCTGGGTATCAAGGTAGGCATCAGCAAAAAAATAGGCGCCTCGCTGGCTGTAGGATACAAGATGCTCGGAACCAATAGCACCTATACCACCTACTCTTATTACGGCGGATCGTCGTCAGATACGCGGTTTACCTTGGCTCACGGAGTCACGTTGATGGGGGCCATACACTTCTGATAGCAGCCTGTCAGCCATCATACTTAGGGAGATCTTTTCAGGCCTCCCTTTTTTATGCCGGCCCGGGCCCGTGATGGGTCAGTCTCCCTGATACCTGTAGTGTCCGGTTATTGGGTAGTCAAAGAGGCAGTCTGCCAGCACCTGACCTGCACCTATATTGTGCACGATCAGGTGGCGGTGCGTATCTGAGGCTGATAGCCGGTCTACCACCAGCCCTATGTGCACGATGCCATGGCCGAGGTTCCAGGTCACGATGTCTCCGGGCTGGTAGTCTGCTGCCCGCTGCGACACCGGCAGTGCTGCATGCCTGTGGGCAAAAAAGGTCTGGAGATTCTGCACCCGGCGGTGGTCTATATTGGCATCAGGAGCGTGCAGCCCCCACAGGGTGGGATACTGGCCAAAGTGGGCCACCATATCCTCATGTACCTGCCGCTGCAGGTCTATGCCCAGCCTGCGGTAGGCGCGTATCACCACATCTGTACATACGCCGTGGCCTGCAGCTACATCACCACCGGGGTAGGGTATAGATACATAGGCTGCGTCATAGCGTATAGAGGGGTCTATGATAGCGATACCGGCATCAGACAGTGCGTGCGCAAAGGAGACACCGGAGGTGGGCCGTGTCAGCAGCAGGAGTGTGAGCAGGAGGGCATGCATATGCGTAGTGGTCTGCTATACCAACGCAGAGAGGGCATGTCTATTGCCAGCCGGTGGGAGATACCACAAATAAAAAAAAGCCGCGTCTTCATTCGCGGCCTTTAAATAGGGGTTGGCTGTATCTTGGTGGCTGTTTAGGCCTTCTTTACACCTTCACGGAGCAGGAGGAGGTTCAGGTCGTTGGTACCTACAAAGTTGGCAGAGATATGAGGACCTGTGCCGGCGGTAGCGTCCTGAGCCGGAGTAGCCTCGGTAGCGGCAGGAGTAGTAGCTGCCGGAGCCTCTGCTACTGTGTTTGCCACGGTTACGATAGTAGCCTTGGTAGTTTCCTTGGCGGCTGGAGTCTGAGCTTTGGCTGCGAAAGTGACCAGTGTGAGTGCTATTATCAGGAGGCTTTTCATCGTTGGGAGTTTTTAGTAGTTCGTTATGAATTCAAGATAGATTCAGGTTTCACTTTTGTCAAGGTTTTTTTTCAAAAAAGTTTCATAAAAACGTAACCTTTTTGAACCTTATTGATTATCAGTTGTTTATTTTACGCTAAACCGCAGATTTTATTGCCCTCTGCTGTGGCGACGGGCCAAAAGAGCGGGTGAGAGGGGCCATGAGCCCGCCCTGAAAACCGGCTTTAACCCTTTTTTCGTTTATCTATCCGGTCTTCGGTATTAGATTTGTCCCTGGTTCACTTTATAGATCAAAAAATAAATAACTACATAACATGAAAAGCATCCTCCTCGCAGCGCTCCTGCTCCTCACGGCTCCGGCCACCATGACCATCTATGACTTTAAGATGAAAGATATAGACGGCAAAGAAACCTCCCTGGCAGACTACAAGGGCAAGGTGGTCCTGATAGTCAATGTGGCCTCGCTGTGTGGCAATACCCCTCAGTACAAAGACATACAGGCTACATACATGAAGTATAAGGACAAAGGCCTCGTGGTACTCGGCTTCCCTGCCAATAACTTTATGAGCCAGGAGCCGGGCAGCAATGAGAAGATCAAAAACTTCTGCTCTACAGAGTACCACGTCACGTTCCCTATGTTTAGCAAGATATCTGTCAAGGGCAAAGACATAGATCCGCTCTATAAGTTCCTGACCGAAAAGTCTGAGAACGGCGTGACAGACGCACCTGTCAAGTGGAACTTCCAGAAGTTTCTCATAGGCAAGGATGGCAAGGTGATCACCAGCTATGCGCCGGGCACACTCATCACCTCTCCTGAGATGGTGAAGGGCATCGAGACCGCACTGGCTGCAAAATAATATTTGCCTTTATCGACTGAAAGGGATCGCAGCGGCGATCCTTTTTTGTTTTAGTAGTAGGTGTATTTGCGGATAGTACTGCGCCCCGGGCCTTTGCATATCTCGGTGACTACACGATGCAGCGAGTCGTACTCATAGGTATAATAGTTAGTATGGTCATGATCATTCCACTGGTGTATAGACCTGCTCC
The DNA here is from genome assembly GCA_964537475.1 of uncultured Chitinophagaceae bacterium. GTDB lineage: Bacteria > Bacteroidota > Bacteroidia > Chitinophagales > LD1 > UBA1941. The sequence continues at coordinate 34,212 of CAZIBY010000014.1, forward strand.
TGAGCAGATGCCTATGCTGCAGGGGTGGCGCTACCTCTCCTGTCTGGCGGAGATCTAACTCGGGGTAGTAGGTGTATGTATCTATTCCATACTGTGCACTATCCCGTGAATAGTATGCACTGGCTATCACATCTCCATCGGCAATGCTATCTGTGTAGGTGCCTCCGTCTGGGTACCGGACCACTACGTGGCCTGGCTTGTCATAGCAGTATACATTGGTTCCTTCGTAGCTTCTCTCCCGGCCCTGCGCGTCCAGAGTATATTCCAGCTCAAAAGGGGCGGTACGGCCGCGTAGTACACTGTCATGGGTATAGGTGAAGTAGGTGGTAGTGTCATAGCTCCAGTGCAAGGCTCTGTGCTCATCCATATAGTACTCATGTGATAGCGTAGAGACAAGTCTGCCCAGGCTGTCATACCCATACTCATATGACTCATAGGTGAGTGTGTCGGTGGTAGTGATCAGTTCTGTCCTGATCCTGTGACTTACGCCATCCGGTTCATGGGCAGCAATACCCAAAACCGACATCGCAGTGAGTAGCAGCAGCAGCGTTTTCATCATAGCAGGAAACAGTTACTGCTTCAGTGTCTTGAGGTAGGCTATCACGTCATTCACCTGGTCCTCTTTCAGATCGAAGGCGTTCATGTCGCCTTTGCCGTGCAGGATGATATCCTTTTGTTGGTCATCGGTAAGAGTAGTGATTTTAAGATTTTTAGCGCCAGAAAAACCTAAGTCTCCTGCTTCACCATGGCACGCAGAGCATTTCTCTATATAGATTGCTTTTCCGATAGCTATTGGCCCCCCTTCTATGCTACTGGTGTCTATTGCTTGCTTATCTTCCTTCTTGTATTTTGCTTTACTCATTTCAGCGAATCCATATGCACCTATTAGCAGCAATACTGCTACTATGGCCATGGCTTTAATATTTCTCTTGAATCCAATTATTGCAACAGGTATTGAAGCAAAAACCATAGCTATTTTAGTCCACATTATTGCCGATAACGGAGGGCTTTTGTATACGAGATAAAAACCCGTCAGCATAAAACACAGCGCCACCACCATCTCGGCTATACGTGTCTTGGCGGTATAGGCGGCGAGGGTATCTTTCTTATTGCTGACCAGCAGGAAGGTCTTCCAGACATAGTGCAGTAGAAATGCAGTAACAAATACTCGGTGCGCAACGACGATGAGATGATAATCCATTGTGAGTGACTTTTGTCATACAAATGTAAAAATGTGCGGCAGATATGTGGTAGTTTCTTGGGCTATCTGTGGTGCTGGTGCGTAAATCCCCCGGCCTGCGGCCACCCCCTTAGGAAGGGGGACTTTCAGCCATGCGCGAACTGAAGCAAATGCGTGATACGAGGGATAGTAAAGTGCGCGGCTTGTTTGTAGTGTCAGGTCGCGATCTGACACTACGGCAACTTACTTCCGCACCACCTCCAGCGCCTTTTCTACTACCTTGTCGTCCTGATTGAGCACGTAGTAGAAGCCGTCTGTCTGCCACTTCTGCTTGGCCAGGTAGGCTTTGATGAGTTGGTCTACTTTCGGCTCCAGCTTGGCGTAGCGCTTCTCGTCCAGCTTGGCGCTGTCCTTATTCAGGTAGGCTTTAAACTCTGCTTTCAGCGTAGCTGGCACTTGATACTTGCTGCCAAACTCCGGCAGCGTCTTGTAGGCATTGAGCATAGACGGGTCTGCCGAGTAGTGGCTGTAGATAAACTCCGGTATCACCACGCGGATGCGATAGAGATAGTCAAAGTCCTCCGTGGTATCCAGTGGCACGAAGATATCCGGCTTGATACCGCCGCCGCCATAGACCACGCGGCCCTTGGCAGTATGGTACACCGTCGTATCGCGGATCATAGAGCTGTCTTCATGTACGAATTCACCCTTCTTGTACCGGTCAGATATCTCATTGTAGTACTCCTCCGTACCCTTGTCATACGAGCGCTGTATGCAGCGGCCGCTAGGCGTGTAGTAGCGCGCTACCGTCAGGCGCAGCGCCGAGCCATCGGGCAGCTCATACTGCTCCTGCACCAGCCCCTTGCCAAAGGACGTGCGGCCTATGATCGTGCCGCGGTCCCAGTCCTGCACAGCGCCGGAGAGGATCTCAGAGGCCGAGGCAGAGCCCTGGTCTATGAGCACCGCCAGCTTCCCATTCTCAAACTCGCCCGGGCGCGTAGAGCGGTACTCTACCTTGTCTACAGATTTGCCTTTGGTATAGACTATCAGCTTCTCATCGTCCAGCAGGTCGTCTGCTATATCTGTAGCAGCATTGAGGTAGCCACCGGGATTCTGGCGCAGGTCTATGATCAGTTTGGTCATACCGGCATCGCGCAGCTCCTTTAGCTTCTTGTGAAACTCCTGATAGGTCGTCGCGCTGAAGCGGTTGATCTTGATATAGCCCGTGGTCGCATCTACCATGTACCCCGCATCTATGCTGAAGAGCGGTATTTTGTCACGCTTGATATTAAATACTTTGAGGCCCTTCTCGCCACTGCGCAGGATGCTCACGCGCACAGTCGTGCCGCCGGGGCCGCGCAGCTTGTGTATCACATCCTCATTCTTGATCTTGGTGCCTGCTACTGTCGTGTCGTTGATCTTGATGATCCTGTCACCCGCGTGGATGCCCACCAGCTCTGACGGGCCACCGCTGATGGCAGAGACCACCGTGATCGTATCCTGCACGAGAAAGAACTCGATACCTACACCTTCAAAGTTGCCCTCCAGTGACTCATTGGTCTGCTCCAGGTCCTTTTTGGGGATGTAGACAGAGTGCGGGTCCAGTGTAGTGAGCATCTTCTCGATGGCATTGTCCTCCAGTTGCTCAGTATTGACGGTGTCCACATACTTCAGCTTGATGAAGCTGATGATATCATCCAGCTTGTCGTACTTGCCGCTGCCTTTGGCCAGGGGCACACGCTTGCCGCTGGTCACATGGGCTACGACGAAACCCATCAGCACACCAAACACGATCAGCAGGGCATATATCAGCGGGGCAAAGGGATTAGAGCTGCGCCGCGGCTCGCCCGGCTTGTAGCTCTGGTAGTCTTTAAATTCGTCCATCGTATCTTTTAGAGGCGCTAAAAATAGTATAGATTTTCAAAGCGCGTGCCATAGTTTTTGTGGAAAGCCCCGTGGTGCCGCATCTGTCTATATATACCTCTGGACGCACAGTCCCGTTATAAATTGCGACAACGATGAAGACACGAACAATTTTAGGATTAATTGGGTTAGCAGCCGTGCTGGCTGGCTTTTGCCTGCCGTGGGTAGATTTTTATGGTCTCATCTCAGGCTTGCGGGCCGTTATCCTATGTTGGCCCAGCTTTAGCAGTGGCTCTCTTCATTGGCTCAATGCGTTATCACTTCTGGCCTTACTTCCTATAGCTGCTCTGGCAGTAGCTGCGGGTTTCATCTACCACTATCGCCGTGTTTATATCATTCTCCTTTTGGTGCTCATAGATACATTGGCGTTGGCAGCATTTTGGGCCATTACGGGCTTTACTTTCTGGCACCAGATTTTATATGGCTATGTGGTCATGCTGGCTGGTATCCTCTTATTACATATTGCCACTTTCATCAGGGATACCCGGGCCTGATGGTTTGTGAATATTTATTTGGTATAAATTAGCTTATTTTACTCATATTTGCATCGATAACTTAAATCTCCTTTTAGAGATTCCCGAAGTTTGGGGATAGAGGCCTCGTTTCTATCTGTGTATCTATCCGGTTAAAACTGTATTGGCATTCATGCTATCATTCTGATATTTCCGATCTAACGAGTGCATTTCTATGTCTCTATGTGTTCTATGTGATCCCAAAATGTATTCTGTATTGAAGTCTGCCTTTAGGGATTTCCGAAGTTTCGGGATAGAAGTTTGTATTTGTATTCATTCTGAAAATTCTAAAATCCTGTAAATTCTGATTCTGAAATTGCATTAAAGCCTCTCCGAAGGAGAGGCTTGGAGAGGTCGTATTTCTTTCACTCTAAATATAATCACCTATGTCAGCCCCTACCGGAAACGACAACGCGTCCAAATGGACCCACGAGCAAACCATGCTCAAACTAGACCAGATCGAGCAGATCGCCCTCGATGAATTTGCCATAACACTCACCCTGACCCACGCCCTGCTGCGCGCAAAGTGCTACAAGCAGCTCTGGAGCTACTGGAAAAAGAAATGGGAAAACGATGGCGATATCATGGACCGCATCTACTACATCGAGCAGATCTTTATGCATAAGCTGGAAGACGGTGCTCTCTTCAAGAGGCTGAACGCCTCCACCTGCCATTTCATATTGAAAAATAACTATGGCTACAATGCCAAAGATGAAAATGAGCTACCGGCACACCTGCGCGGCGAGTTTGCGCCGGAGGTAAAAGAAAAGGCCCCCTCCGGTTCAAAATCAAAAAAGAATAATGGCGAAGAGCCTTATACTCAGGCAGAACTGGACTATATCAACGATCCGGCTTACATGGATTTTAGCGACCGCGAGACAGACGATGACCAGATGAAATGGTTTCGCGCCGACGCCCGCAAATATCCGCACCTCTACACCGCCAAAATCCCCGTTCGCGGCAACTATATCAAGATAGCCGAGGACCTATATTCTCCGATATAGGAACCAGGATAGCAGATTTCTTTACTATCAAGCACGGCATTGGGCTCATCGTAAATGTGCTTGAGCCGCATCGCGCCTCATTGTTGACATTCCCTCTTATACAGGGGGCCAGGGGGATTTGATACAGCAGCCCTAAAGCAATAAAGAAGCGCAAAGGGACCTAATACAACTTTCACCTTCTAAGAAAATGGCAACGGTGTATCACCACTGTTGCGTGATAGAGTCAATAGGGGGATAAATGACATAAACATGACCCGCAGCAGTATCAGATAGCAGGCACAGATTTTTGCCCGGAAACTTTGTGATAGAATCGCCGATGGCGGCTTTTTGATAGAGGTCGTCAGTCACACAATTTAGTACGAGGCTATCTTCTTTGTTAGTTCTTACAGCCAGGTAGCAGCATCTGATATGCCATTTGTCTATCACTATTCCCGTAAAGCCTGCTGCGATCTCCTGCGCTTCCTATTTCTTAAATTCTTCTGCCGGAGGTGTGTCGAAGAAATATTCATATCCTATGAATAGGCATAGGCATAGGAAAGGAGCAAACACAAAGAGAGGCGGCGGGTTACGTTTCATTCCAAATATGTCCATAGTAAAGAGGGGTATTTGTATTAAAGCCTCTCCTTCGGAGAGGTTTGGAGAGGTGGCTGTTTGCATTAAAGTCCCCTTTAGGGATTTAGGGGCCGAAGTGTTGGGAGGGGGTGCGCTATTCCTCTATGGCCCTATCTATCAGCCCTTGTGGTAGCTGCTTGGTAGCCTTTACGCCGAGCTTCTTCATATTCTCGGCACGGCGCACGAGGTTGCCCTTGCCGTCGTAGAGTTTGTTCATGGCTTCGCCGTAGGCTTTTTTGCTGTCGTCCATCAGCTTGCCTACCTTGATGAGGTCCTCTACGAAGCCTACAAATTTGTCGTACAGGTCACCACCCTGGCGCGCTATTTCGAGCGCGTTTTGGTTCTGGTATTCCTGCTTCCATACATTGCTGATGGTGCGGAGTGTGGCCAGCAGGGTAGTGGGGCTCACGAGGATCACATTCTTGTCAAAGGCATCATTGTACAGCTCGCTATCATGAGAGATAGCCAGAGAGAAGGCCGACTCTATTGGCACAAAGAGCAGCACAAAATCCGGCGAACCGATATTATATAGGTTCTGGTAGTTCTTGCCGCTCAGGCCCTTCACGTGAGAGCGGAGAGAGGCGATGTGTTCTTTCAGTTGCAGCTCGTGTGTGGCGGCATCATCATCCAGCGCGCTGGTATAGCGCTCGTAGGCTATGAGGCTCACCTTAGAGTCTACGATGATGTTCTTGCCATCGGGCAGGCGCACGATCACATCGGGCTGCAGGCGGCTACCATCTTCCAGCGTGAAGCTCTGCTGCACATCATACTCACGGCCTTTGGTCAGGCCGGAGCGCTCGAGTACTTTCTCCAGTATGAGTTCGCCCCAGTTGCCCTGCTTCTTGGTGTCGCCTTTCAGCGCGCGGGTCAGGTTGAGGGCTTCTTCACTCATGCGCTTATTCATATCCGCCATCATGCGGAGCTGCTCGCGCAGGGCGCTGCGTTCTTTCTCAGACTCATTGTGCGTGTCATTTACGCGCTTCTCAAAGTTCTGTATCCGGTCACGTAGCGGGTCCAGTATGTTGCGCAGCTGCGTCTCATTCTGCTCGGTAAACTTACGGCTCTTGTCGTCCAGTATCTTATTGGCCAGGTTCTCAAACTCTTTGGTAAAGCGAGCTTGCAGGTCCTCCAGTTGTGTTCTCTGCTCGGCCAGTTTGTCTACCAGGTTGCCGTTCTCAGACTGCAGGGAGGCGAGTTTGATCTGTAGCGCTTCGCTCTTGCTGCGCTCCTGGGCAGTCTCGGTGCGGATGGCTTCTATGTCGCGGCGGAGGTTGGCATGTACGGATTCTGCACTGCGGAGCTTTTCCTCAGACATAGCTTCCGCCGCTCTCAGTTTTTGTTCATACACAGCCTCCGCTGCGCGGAATTTTTCATCCGACAGGAGCTGTGCGCTGTTGTCATTCTTTTTGCCAAAGGCAAGGTAACCGATGAAGGCGCCGAGCACTACGCCTATGATGAGGAAGAGGATATAATAAAGCATTTTGTGATGATGTCTGCAGCCAAAAGTAGGGGTAAATATGTGATAATTCTCAGGCGGCATGGCCTTTGTGGATAGTTTCCTGATGTGGCTGACTTTTCTATCCTTTGCACCATGGCTCCGATCACTGACGATATATTTGAGAATACCGAAGTAGCTTTCGCTCACAAGACTGACGCAGAACTCCAGAAGGCCAAGTGGCTCTTCTCCCTCATAGGCAATAATAAACTGGTAGGCATAGGCACGGGCCTGGCCGGGCTCGCGCTGAAACTGCACCTGCCTATCTCACCCATCTTCCGCCTCACGGTGTATGACCACTTCTGCGGCGGCGAGACCTTTGCTGAGTGCAAGAAGACGATCGCAAAGCTGAAGAAGAGTGGCGTTTATGCGATGCTGAATTATGGTGTGGAGCTGAAGGAAGAAGAGGAGGACTTTGATAAGACGATAGAGAAGAATATCGAGGCGATAGAGTTCGCCGGCAAGAATAAGGATGTCAAGGTGCTTTGCATCAAGATCACCGGCTTCGGGCGCTTTGGCCTGTTTGAGAAGATACAGGCAGGAGGGAAGCTGACAGGAGAGGAGGAGCAGGAACTGGAGCGGGTAGTGGCTCGCTTTGACAAGGTCTGCAAGGCTGCTGTGAAAAATGATGTAGCAGTCTACGTAGATGCGGAGGAGAGCTGGATACAAGACCCGCTGGACGCGATGACCGAGGAGATGATGGCGAAGTACAACACGAAGAAAGCTATCGTCTACAATACCTTCCAGCACTACCGCCATGACCGCCTGAAGTACCTGAGGCAGCAGCTCTCTGCTGCGCAGAAAAGTGGCTACACCCTCGGCGCAAAGCTGGTGCGCGGCGCCTACATGGAGAAGGAGAGGGGCCGTGCTGCAGAGATGGGTTATCCCTCACCGATACATACAGATAAGGCTGGCGTGGACAAGGACTACGATGCAGCGGTCAACCTCTGCCTCGATCATATAGATGCCGTGTCAGTTTGTGTGGCCTCTCACAGCGAGGAGTCAAATCTGAAAGCGATCAAAAGCATAGACCGCAAGGGTGTGAAGCGTGACCATCCGCATATCCTCTTCTCCCAGCTCTACGGCATGGGAGATAATATCACCTTCAACCTCGCCGCTGCCGGCTTCAACGCGTGCAAATACCTGCCGTACGGCCCGGTGAAAGATGTGATCCCCTATCTGATCCGCCGCGCCCAGGAGAATACCTCTGTGGCCGGGCAGACAGGCCGCGAGCTGGACCTGATACAGCGGGAGATAAAGCGGAGGAGATAGTTTTTACCGCAAAAGCGGAATATACGTGCGTTGCAAACGCATTGCTATATATCACGTGATGTAATTGCGCGATAGCAGAATAGCGGTATTAGATGAACTGAAAATATGACGACTTCTCTTTTAAATAGGCTTTGCATTTTATCCCTGGGTCTTTGGATTTTGCCACACTCTGATATCAGATGGTCGAAGAACTTTAAGGTCAGAGTTTCAGATTTTCAAAGTCCGGTCAATTATAATGAGGGATTTGCCAATATTTCTACTGGCTTTTCATGTGACTATATAGCACAAAATGAAACGGGCTACACTCTCGATATCTATGCGTTTATGACCCCGGATTCCTCGTTTATGAGCCGCATGCCAGATTTGATTTGGACAGATTCAGGCCGGGCGGTATTGAATCATGAACAGCGCCATTTTGATATAACAGAAGTTAATACCCGGTATTTTAAAAAGGTTTTGAGGAGTTATAAATTTAGAAGGGAGCAAAATGTTTTGATAGACAGTTTATATAACATTTATCAAGATAAAATGATTCAAATGCAAAATTTGTACGACAAAGAAACCGAAAATGGAGGATTGGATTCTATGCAGACGAAGTGGGATTTCAAGATCGATAGTATATTGCGGAATACAAGCCAATTTGAGGAAACCAGAGTACTTCTCTTGGTACATTAACCTTTGCCCAAAACAAAAAAAGCCCGCTATAAGCGAGCTTCTCTGTACCGCGGGCGGGTATCGAACCCGCACGACCTTTTAGGGTCAAGGGATTTTAAGTCCCTCGTGTCTACCGTTCCACCACCACGGCCTTTGCCTTACAAAAATAGAAAAAGGCCGGTGTCTGACCGGCCTTTTCTGACGCGAGCGGGAAACGAGGCTCGAACCCGCGACCTCAACCTTGGCAAGGTTGCGCTCTACCAACTGAGCTATTCCCGCATATCCGTCGTGATGTGTTTCTCAAAACGGGATTGCAAATATAAATCCTCCCCCGAGATTTCAAAATACTTTTTTGATCCGGGCGCAATATTTTTTTGAAAATGAACAACAAACAGCACTCGGAGGACGTATCTATAAATATTCAGATGGCCCGTTAAAGTGTATAATTCGTTGATTCTTTTGCCCTACATACATCTTTTTGTCCTTATATTCCATCTTGTTATAGTGTGATTGATTTAATAACCCTGATTATCTTCTTCCATTGATGAGAAAAGTTCTACTCGGACTTGCCCTGTTATTGAGTACCCTGGCATGGGCGCAGCCCGGATGCCCGTATGTAAATGCCGGTCCGGATCAGACCCTACCATGTGGCACCAGCTGTACCAATATCAGCGCATCTTATTTTAATACCGGCAATACGACTACCTATGGTGTATCCTCTATTCCGTATACCCCGTTTTCCTATACCGCAGGTACAGCTATCATCGTGGGCGTGGATGATATCTGGTCCAGCACCATCTCGCTGCCGTTCAACTTTTGCTATTTCGGCAATACGTACAACCAAGTGGTAGTAGGAGCCAATGAACTGATCTCTTTTAATACGGCATACGCCGGCACCTACTGTCCATGGCCTCTCACATCAGGTACTACTATCCCTACTACCTCGTACCCTATCAATAGTATCATGGGGCCATACCAGGATATAGATCCGAGCTGCGGTGGTACTATCAAGTACCAGATCATAGGCAGCTATCCCTGCCGGATCTTTGTGATCTCCTACTACAACGTGCCGATGTATGATGGCGGCTGCGGTGGGGGAGACTTTCAGTGTACAGGCGAGAGCGCTACCAGTCAGATCGCACTGTATGAGACTACCAATGCTATCGAGATCTATATAGGCAATAAGCAATCCTGCCCTAGTTCGCTATTTGGCTGGAATGACGGTCTGGCGATCGAGGGTATACAAAATGCTACCGGCACTGTGGCATACACAGTAGCCGGACGCAACAATACTGTGTGGAATACAACCAATGACGCGTATCGCTTTACCCCAAACGGACCTAGTATAGTGACAGTGAAGTGGACAGGTCCGGGAGTCAACGACTCTATCACCGGAAATGCTGCGCAACTCTACACTCTGAATGTATGTCCTCCATCCAGCACTACTGCTCCCGTCACCACTACCTATACCGCTACAGCCACCTATCTCCGCTGTGACAATACGACGGTAGTGGAAACTGACGCAGTGAACATCACCACTACACCCGGCCCCAATGGCGGCGTGGATCAGAACCTGGGCTGCTACGTACCCGGCATCATAGCACATATGGCTGGTACAGCCTCTACCGGTGCCACCTGGGCTGCGGCCAGTGCCAACGCCAGCGGTACGACCATCAACAGTCCATCTTCTCCCACTACTACTATCTCCGGATTCACGGCGGCGGGTACCTATGTCTATACCTGGGGGGCAGGTAGCTGCAAGGATACCGTAAATGTGATCATCACCACCACTGCCAATGCAGGACCGGACCAGACAGCCAGCTGCGTATCACTGCCCGGCGGGTCGGTCACCATGGCCGGTACCGGCAGCGGTACGTGGATTCTCATCTCATCACCACCCGGCACGGCCACCATCACGCCTACTACCTCGCCTACGGCTACGATATCAAACTTTTCGGCGGCGGGCACCTACCTTTTCCAATGGAACGGCGGAGCCTGTCTCGATACCGCGGCTGTAGTGGTCACCGCAAAACCTAATGCAGGCCCGGACAAAACAGTGGCCTGCGCCACACTACCCGGCGGCAGCACTACGATGGCGGCCACGGGTACCGGCACCTGGAGCCTGCTCTCCTCATCTGCCGGTACATGCACCATCACGACTGCTACTACTGCGGCTGCTGTGGTGTCCAACTTTAATCAGCCGGGCATCTACTACCTGAAATGGACCAATGCCAATGGCTGCTCTGATACGGCACAGATCACGGTGACTGCCAAGCCTAATGCCGGACCTGACCAAACTGTAAACTGTGTAGTGCTACCGGGCGGCTCAGCCACGATGGCAGCTACGGGTACCGGTACATGGACTGCCATGGCGAGCAACGCTGCCAGCACCATCACTACGCCTGGCAGCGCCACTACTACTGTGACTGGTTTCGCAGCTGCGGGTATATACTACTACATCTGGACCAATGCTGCCGGCTGTACTGATACGATGACCATCACCGTGACTGCCAAGCCAGATGCGGGCAATGATAAGACTGTGACCTGTGCAGTGCTGCCGGGTGGCAGTGCTACCATGTCTGCTGCCGGCACAGGCACCTGGAGCCTGCTCTCGTCATCGGCGGGTACATGCACTATCACGACGGCTACTACTGCAGCTGCTGTGGTGTCAAACTTTACTCAGCCCGGCATCTACTATCTCAAGTGGACCAATACGGCGGGCTGTACTGATACGGCTACCATCACGGTGACTGCGAAACCTAACGCAGGGCCTGACCAAACTGTAAGCTGTGTCGTACTACCTGGCGGTACGGCCACGATGGCGGCTACAGGTACCGGTACATGGACTGCCGTGGCGAGCAACGCTGCCAGCACCATCACTACGCCGGGCAGCGCCACTACCACAGTGACGGGCTTCGCTGCTGCCGGTGCATACTACTACATCTGGACCAATGCTGCCGGCTGTGCTGATACCATGACCATCACCGTCACAGCCAAACCTGATGCAGGCCCGGATAAGACTGTGAACTGTGCTACCCTGCCGGGCGGCTCTGCTACCATGGCAGGAGTAGGGACAGGTACCTGGAGCCTGATCACTCCCGCTCCCGGCACCTGTACGATCACGACCACTACTACAGCGGCTGCTGTGGTGTCAAACTTTACACAGCCTGGTGTCTACTCCCTGAAATGGACCAATGCCTCTGGCTGCTCAGATACTGCTCTGATCACCGTGACTGCACGGCCAAATGCCGGAGCCAGCTCTACACTGACCTGTATAGCCCTGCCGGGCGGCTCTGCTGCGATGAGTGCTGTCGGTGCCGGTACATGGTCTACTGCTGCCGGCAATCCCGGTAGTGCTACTATCACCACACCTACGGCTAATAATACTACGATCACAAACTTTCAGACTGCCGGCTTCTATACATTCACATGGACCAATGCTGCCGGCTGTACTGCCAATGCGAATGTGACCGTGACGGAGTATAGCAATGCGGGGCCTGATCAGATAGTAAACTGTGCCCAGCTGCCGGGCGGCATAGCCACAATGGCGGCTGTGACCACTACAGGCATCTGGACGGTGAGAGCCGGCAGTGCGGGTACCTCTACTATCACCAATACTACCAGCCCTACTACTACGATCACAAACTTCTCTCAGCAAGGTGACTACTACTATGTCTGGACCAACGGCAGCTGTAAGGATACGGTGAAAGTCACTGTGACGGGACAGACTACTGCTGGCCCTGCCGGTACGCTCACATGTATCACGCTGCCGGGCGGATCAGTGACCATGGCCGGTGCAGGCACTGGTGCATGGTCTCAGATATCCGGCCCCGGTTCCTCTACTATTGTGACACCTTCATCACCTACATCTGTGATCAATAACTTCACTGCACCGGGCGTCTATACTTATACATTTGCAAATGCTACCTGCAATGCCTCTACTACTATCACTGTGAGTGAAAGAGCAGATGCCGGGCCTGACCAGTATGTGACATGCCTGCCTATCGCATCGCTGCCTGGTGGTAGTGTAAATATGGCCGGTACCGGAAACGGTGTATGGAGGCCGCTCACAGGCAATCCGGGCGTAGCTGCTATAGCGGATACTACCAGCCCTACTACTATGATCTCGGGCTTTCCTGCATCAGGCACCTACAAGTATGTGCGGATCAATGGCAGCTGCCGTGATACTGCTAGTGTGATAGTGACCACACAGCCACTGGCAGGACCGGATCAGTCGTTCAGTTGTATCAATCCGACCGGCTTCACTGTGACCATGGCAGGCACCGGTGTCGGTACCTGGACTGCATCTACTAATAATGTCTTGCCGCTTACGATCACTAATCCTACCAGCATGACAGCTACTGTCCGCGGTTTTACGCTGGATGGGATGTATACACTTTATATCACTAATGGTACCTGTATAGACTCTATGACTGTCACCGTCACTGTGAAACCAAACGCGGGTCTGGACCAGACGGTATCATGTGCTGCGCTCCCGGGTGGCTCGGCTACGCTCTCTGCCAATACCTCAGGCACCTGGAGCCTGATCAATCCGGCGCCGGGCACAGCTACTATCGGCTCTCCTTCATTTGCTACTACCACAGTTTCCAATTTCTCTAATCCCGGAGTATATTATTTCAAGTGGACGGATGCTGCGGGCTGTACCGATACTGTCACTATCACCGTGACCGCCAAGCCTGACGCTGGTCCTGATCAGACGCTCAATTGCTATCCTCTCAGTAACTCTGTGACGATGGCTGCTACTGGCACCGGTACCTGGTCTGCTGCCAGTGGTAACCCGGGAACGGCGGTCATCACGAGTACGACCAATCCCGTGACGGCCATTTCTAATTTCACTGCTGCGGGTACCTACGCATATGTCTGGACCAATGGTAGCTGCAAGGATACAGCACTGATCTATGTGATCAGGCGCACCAACGCCGGCCCTGACCAGTCTATCTGTCAATACACGGGCACAGTGCTGGCCGCAGGTGGCACCGGCGCGGGAGTATGGAGTGAGCAGGGGGGAAATCCTGCTACTGTTACTTTCACGAATGCGACTGACTCAAATACCTCTGTCACAGGCTTCAGTTTACCGGGGTCATATTATCTGATCTGGACGAGTGGCGGCTGTGATGATACGATGAAGGTGACAGTGCGTGCGAAGCCGGATGCGGGCCCTGACCAGAACATCTGCCAGCGCACCACAGCCACGATGGCTGCGGTCGGCACAGGCA
>CAZIBY010000015.1:0-42528 GCA_964537475.1 uncultured Chitinophagaceae bacterium
CCGATCGCGGTCAACCCCGCCAACGGGGAGCTGATCGGCGGAGCAACGTTCACGGTCCACGCACCGGACGACACGTCCTTCTCGACCCCGCTCGCCGTGACCGACCCGAACACGGGCGTCGCGATCAACCCGCTCCGCTCCAACAGCAACGGCACCCTCCCGTCGTTCAAGGTCGCCGGGGATCTCCCGCGCGTGAAGCTGAAGTCCGGCGCGTTCGTCACCGAGCTCGTCTCCCTCGGCGGGCTGGTCGTCGAGCAGGTGGCCGCGGCCGGCCTCGACCCCGAGACCGTGTCATCGGCGATCGCAGCGGGCGAGCTCGCGACGGCGAAAGCCGACGCGGCAGCAGCGTCAGCGGTGGATGCCGAGGAGGCAGCGACGGTCGCGACGCAGAAGGCATCCGCCGTCGCCCAGGTCGTGGCCACGAACGACGGCATCATGGCCACGGTCTTCCGTCAGGAGGGCTCCGCCTTCCGCGCTGAACTATCCGCCGCGTTTGCCCAGGCCCGGACGCCGGCGAACGTCGTCGCTCTGGGGGACTCGCAGACCGCCGGGACCCTCACTCCTGGGCTCTCGTACCCGAACCTCGTGAGCGCCCTCGTTGACCGCCGCCTCGGGATTGTGAACAAGGGCGTCGGTGGCAACACCACTGCTCAGATGCTCGCCCGCGTGCAGCCCGACGTGGTCGCCCTCGCCCCGAAGATGTGCCTGTTCATGGGTGGAACGAACGACATCGCGACTGCTGTTCCGCTCGCCACCACGCAGGCGAACATCACCAGTATCGCGGATGCCGTGTCGGCGGCGGGTATCGAGTTCGTTATCGCCACTATCCCGCCCCGGTCCCAGCACGGCGCGCTCGGTGCAGGCAAAGTGCGCGACCTGAACAACTGGATTCGCCTGTGGGGCGCGGCGCGCGGCTACCGTGTGATCGACCTGAACCCCGCCCTAGTGAACCCCCGCTCAGGCGAGTGGGCGTCAGGTCTCAGCGTGGACGCGGTGCATCCGTCTGCGGCGGGCATCATGCTCATGGCGCAGGCGGCCGCTCAGGTTCTCCTCGGAAACCCGAAAACGTCGCTGATCGCCTCTACCGCGCCGACCGAATGCGAGGTCGACTACCTCGCCACGTCGGCAGTGCAGTCCGCGCAGCTCGTGAACAACCCGCTCTTCTACGCGACGATCAGTGACAGCGCCAACTACCCGAACCGGCCGGATACATGGCAGAGCGACGGCACGGCTGCGGTCGTGTCGGCGTCCTCGGCGGGTGCGACCACGATCCAGATTAGCGACCCGCTCGCGCCTGGCCCATACGTTTTCTCGACCGGTCAGGTGCAGCAGGAGACGCGCACGATCACGTCTGTCACAGGCTCGTCGTCGCCGTACACGGCGACCGTGTCGGTAGCGTTCTCCAACCCGCATCCGGTCGCTCACTACATCGACCGGGCCTCCGCGCCGCTCACGCTCGTGGACGATGCTCGATTCGCGGGGAAGGCGCTCAAGCTCGTCGGCAACAACATGCCCGCCGCGCACACAAGCTCGGTCGTGCTCCCGCCGTCCGCGTGGGCGATCGGCGACAAGATCCGACTCATCGGCAAGGTGGCGCTGGACACTCCTGTGAGCATCCCGTCCGGGAAGGGTGTCGAGATCGCGATGGCCTTCGCGGGCGCGGGGTCGACGGTCAAGGCCGTGACGCAGATGAACTATGCCACCCCGTCCGGGCTCGCGCTCACCTTCGCGACGGATGCCGTGGTCCCCGCGGGCACGACGTCCATCACCGTGAGCGTCACCTTCGACAGTGGCAGCGGCAGCGGCACGGCCCTGTTCGGGCAGATCGGCGCGCTCAACCTCACCACCCTCGGCGTCGCCTCGATCGCCCTTCCCGCCTAGGAGAACCGGCAATGACGAACCAGTACGAGAAGCTGAACATGCTCGGCAACAAGATTGTCGGGCTCGTGGCGGGCACCGATCCGAACGACGCCACCACGCTCAAGCAGGTGCAAGACCTCATCGCCGCGATTTCCGCCTCGACGGGAGCGTCGGTCGATGTGCAGGTGTTCACGGCTGGCGGCACGTGGACGAAGCCCGTCGCCGCAAAGGCAGTCCAGGTGTCGCTCATCGCGGCCGGCGCGGGAGGCGGGTCTGGTGCACGCACCGCATCGGGGACGCCGTGTTCGGGAGGCTCTGGCGGAGGTGGCGGCGGCTTCGCGCAGGCCACATTCGACGCCTCTCTGCTCGCTGCGACAGAGGTCGTCACGGTCGGCGTCGGCGGTGCTGGCGCATCCGCGCAGACGGCGGACTCAACCGGCGGGACCAACGGCACCACGGGACAGGCGTCCACGTTCGGGTCGAAGCTCCGAGCGCAGCCGGGGACCGCAGGCCAGGGCGGTGCGATCAGCGGCACCGCAACGAACGGCACGGGAGGGTCAGGCATGTCGTCCGGCGCGAACGGCGGCTCGGGCAACAACGGCGCGGCAGGCGGCAACGGATCGACCGGCTCGATGGGCGCTCCCGGTGGCGGTGGCGGCGGGGGTATCTCGGGCGCGCCTGCCGCGTTCTCTGGCGGCGCGGGCGGCACCTCTATCCCGATCGCTTTCGCCTCTGGCGGAGCTGGCGGAACGGGAGGCGGTGCCGGGGTTGCTGGCACCGACGCACCGGCAAACCTCGTCCTTCCTGGCTCTGGCGGCGGCGGCGGCGCATCCAGCACAAGCGCCGCTGGCGGTGCCGGCGGAAACGCTGGCCGCTACGGCGCGGGCGGCGGCGGCGGCGGTTCGGCCGTGAATGGCAACGCGTCCGGCGCAGGCGGTAGCGGCGCGAATGGTCTCGTCGTCGTCATCACCACGTCCTGAACCGAACCCCTCGCGCGCAACTCGTTCAGTACCACGACGAAGCCCCCAACCACCGGTGGTTGGGGGCTTCGTCGTGGTTGGCGCGTGCGGACTAGGGTAACGATCATGACGGAGGGTACTCAACAGCGCGCGTGCATGTTCTGTGGCGCCCCTCGGATGACGAAGACACACCTCATTGCGCAACGCGCGATCCGCCAGCATCTTCCCTCGACGAGTTCCGGGATCGAGAGGAACGACGTATGGTTCGACGCGTCGAGCGGATACCAGGCACGCCATCAGGACTATCACTTCGACCCGCTCAGCCAGCAGGTCAAACGCGCCTGCGACCCCTGCAACCGTGTCTGGATGGGCGGAATCGAGAACGACGTCGCCGCCGATGTCATCGCTTTGGCCCTCGGAGAGTCCCGCGAACTCGACGGAGGCGCTGCGTCCCGTCTCGCGGTCTGGGCAACGGTGGTGGCGATGCTTCGGGCGACACAAGATCCCGGGGAACCCTTCTTCGACGCTGCCGACGTCCGCGCTATTCGGGAGACATCGCAACTTCCGTCTGGCTACGTTGTATGGCTGATCGAGGGTGAATCGCGGTGGGACTTCCCGTCACGTCACCAACGAATACTGTTGTCGGTGGGCGGACGGACGCACGAGCCAACGCACCTGACGTGGTTCTGGATAGGGCGCTCGCTGTACATGGTCAACCACCCGATCGTTTCGTCTCTGCTCAGCAGGATGAACGTGTTCGGTGACGCGGTCCAGATCCTTGCGCCCTATGGCGGCTACCCGATCACGTGGCCATTCGGTCGAGCGGTGTTGCATGACGCGATGGTCGATGTCACCTCATCGTTCTTCGATGTAGGGAACGTGCCCGTGTGGCGGGGATTCGAACCCCGCGAGGGATGACGCGTCACGCCCACCGTTACCCGAGCCCGATCGTCTCGGCGGTTCCCTGTCAGCCACTCCGGGCCACACACGGCTCGCACGGCCTACGTTAACAGCCACCACCGACCATCACCAGCCACCACTCTCAATCACAACGCGTCACCGTCGATCACGAGACGTCACCACGCACCGTTCAGCCCCCGGCTGGCCCTCACGGGTCGGCCGGGGGCTGTTCTGCGTTGCAGCACACGGTGTACCGTCGGACCCATGACCGAAACCTATCTCGCGGTCTTCGCGCGACCCACGGGTCGGTCTATATCTGACGTGGGCTCGGAGCCGATGGAGCTCTTCGAGGGTGCTCCGCTCGACACGGTGTTCTGGTTCGGTGAGAGCTGGACTCGCGTATCCGACCTACGCCACGGCGAGGCGCATTACCTTCCGCAGGGGATGGTATCTGTTCGCTAGCTCCGCACGCTGAGCAGTCGCCAGCCGTCGGGCACCTGAGCTTCGAGCTGTGTCATGGTGTCGGCTTCGATCTCCCGGATGCCGTCGCGGCGCTCCACCGTCCCGGTGGCCTTGATAAGCGTGGAGCCCTTCACCATCGACACGGGAGCCGCGGTGAGCTCCCACCCAGCGGGGACCTGCGCGGTGAGCTTCGCGTGGATGTCGG
Organism: uncultured Chitinophagaceae bacterium; assembly: GCA_964537475.1. Taxonomy (GTDB): domain Bacteria; phylum Bacteroidota; class Bacteroidia; order Chitinophagales; family LD1; genus UBA1941. Next base: position 4,387 of record CAZIBY010000015.1, read on the forward strand.
CGAGGGAGTCGCCTTCGACGGTGATGGTGCGGGTCTCCACGGGGCGGATGAGGCCGGTCAGCATGAGCCCAAGCCTACGGTCGCACCATCGGCGCACCGTGCGAGCCGAGGTCGCGTCTGGCGCGCCCGTGCCCGACCCAGTCGAGCGCGCTGGGGATATCGAGGAGTGCTTTGCAGAGGGTGCGGGTGTGGTCGTCGCCGTAGTACCCGACCCATGAGCCAGCGACGCGGCCGAGGATGTCGGTTCGGTCGCCGGCGATGCGACGCAGCTCATCGATCACGGCCGCGGCATCCGTGGTGTACCGGTGCCGGCTGCAGATCGCGGACAGGCGCACATCGAGGGCGGTCTCCGGGTCGAGTCCTCGCCTCACGGGGTGACCTCCTCGACTGCGCCACCCCACACCCAACAGCGGTGCTCGTCGTCGCCGACGTGGAACACGATCCCGACAGCGTCGGGTGTCCACCGTGCCGCGATCGCGTCGACCTGGACGGGCACGTTCCCGAACCGGACCCACGCGCGCACTCGCCGGCGCGGTTGCGGGTCGACGGTGAGCGGAACCTTGTCGAGCTGCAGTTCGAGCGGGGTGAGGGTTTGCAGCGTCTCTCCGCGGGCGACGACCTGCAGTGCGCGTTCGTTCACGCGGCGGTCGATCGCGTCGGCGTAGCGGCGGTTCGTGCCCATCGTGCCGGGGTGCTCCTGTTCTCCGGCCGAGGTGATCAGGATACGACGGAGCCGCCGACATCAGCCGCCGCGGATGCCGGGGAGCTCGTCGCCGGCGGTGGGGCGTTCGATCCAGGGGATGTGCTCGAAGTGGCCGCAGTAGCGGCACTGGTAGCCGCCGTCTGTGGGGTGCATGACGGTGCCGCAGACGTCGCACGTCGGCTCGCCCTCGTAGTCGTCAGCTTCTTCCACGAGGGGAGCGTACTCGCGGTGTCGGAGGTGCGGCGCAGACTGTCCCCATGCCCACCCCGACCGCTGCGCAGCTGCTCGACTTCGCCGCCATGCATCCGGATATCCGGGGTGAGGTCGACGGGCTGATCCGCCGTGAGCTCGGCATCACCCCGGCGCGATACTGCCAGCTGCTGATGCGTGCGGCAGCGTCCATCGAAGGCCAGGCTCACGACCCGATCACGGCTCACCGGGAGATCCGACGGATGCGGCGCTTCGCGTGATTCTCTGCCCACGTATTGCCCACACTTCGCACCGCTCGGCACCTTCTCACACCCCCTGATACCTCGTCAATTCCGCGTGTTTCCGCGGTCGTGCGATCGTCCTGCGGCGCTCACTTGGGTTCGAGTCCCAGGGGGTGCACCAACTAGATAAGGCCCCCGATCCCGTGGAAACACTGGGATCGGGGGCCTTTTCGTCGTTAACGCGCCGGGCGCTCTGCCCACGTTTTGCCCACACCTCGCACCACGTCACGCCGCGGGGTCGTCGAGCTTCCTCTGCCACGCCGCCGGGAAGCCGGCCACGTCCCTCGCCTCACCGAGCTTCACAGCGACTGCCTCGAGGTCGTCGTCGAAGAGGTCCGCGTAGGTGTCGAGCGTGATCGCTGCGGACTCGTGGCCGAGCATCCGCTGCAGCGCCTTCACGTTGGCGCCGGCGCTGATCGCAAGGCTCGCGGCGGTGTGGCGCAGATCGTGAGGGGTGATGCGCGGGAATCTGGGGTCGATCTGCTGCGCTCGCTTCACTGCGCCTTCGAACCAGCCGGTCCCGTGCTCCGATCGGCGCAGGTGCTCGCCGTACTCGTCGGGGAACAGTAGCGCCGTCGGCGGCCGCCCGGCGCACAGCGCGTGCACCTCGTCCTGCAGGTAGGCCGGGTAGGGCACCCACCGGTCCTCCCACGACTTCAGTGGACCGACGACGACCTTCCCGTTGACGGTCGGCGCGTTGAGCTCTGCGTGGAGCCGCCGGCGGATCTCGTCGTGGCCACGGACCATGAGCGCGGCCGCCTCGCCCCAGCGGAGCCCTGTGACCCCGAGGATGCGTACCAGCGTCGGACGCTTCGAGCATCGCGCGAGTAGCTCGAGCTGTTGGTGGGTGAGGTACACCCGCCCCGGCTTCTTCTTGGGCTTGCGGGGTCGGTTGGTCAGTCCGCGTGCGGGGTTGCGCTTGATGTAGCCGTCGGCGATCGCCATGTCGAGGATGCCGGCGAGCACTCCGAGGGCGCGCAGCACCGTGGATGCTGACCGGTCTGCGTAGAGGCCCGCGACCCACGCTTGAACCTCGGACTTGTCGATCGACCCGATCTCACGGTTCCCCCATGTCGGCTCGACCTGGTTCCGCCAGGCGCGTGGGAGCGAGTCGTATGCGGACGGCTTGAGCACCTTCTTGCCTTCGAGCCACCGCTCGTGCAGCTGCCCGACCGTGATGCGCGCCTTCGCGGGGTCGATGTAGTCACCCGTCGCCTTGGACACCTTCACTGCGGCGAGGAACAGTTCGGCCTCCTTGACGGTCTTGAACCCGCGCTTGTCGGTCTGCTGCTTGTTGGGCTTGCGGTAGCGAACCCGGTAGCGGGTGCCCTGCGCGGTCTCGTAGGGCTCGATGCCGGGGCTTCGACGGCTCATGACCCACACTCGGGCTGAAAACGCGCCCACGGGTCTCTTGTGACCGGGGATGAGTTCATACGGCTACCTCTTGACGGTGGAACCATTGGCCGGCGCCCATGCGCGGCTTCGCGTACGTGATGCCGCGGAGCTTCACCAGGCAGTGCTGCATCCACAGGTTGAGTGCGTCAACGCTGACGCCGAGCTCTTCGGCGATGTCGTGCTGGTGGAGGCCCTGCTGCTCGAGCGCGGCGTAGACCTTCGGGTCGATGAGCAGCTGCGTGGCGTAGATGTCGGCACGCTCTTCGACGTCGGGGTTTCCCTCGCATCGGTCGCCGTAGTGGGCGTGGCCGAGCTCGTGCGCGATCGTGAAGACGGCCTCGTCCGGGGATTGGGTCAGCTCGAAGTAGATCTCACGCTCATCCTCGTACCACTCGCCGAGGACGCCGGGATCGAGGTGGGCGCCGTGCACGCTGATGCCGAGGCTCGCGGCGTACCGCAGGATCATCTTCATCGGTCCACCTCCTGGACTAGTCGGCGTGCGGCGCGGTGTCCGCCTTCCGGGTGCCTTTGCGTGCCGCGGTCCGCTGCTTCGCGGGCGGCTGCTTGACCCCGGGCTCATCATCCGACTTGGTACCGACACTGTGGCTGCGGATGTCCGTGACGTTGCTCTTGCCGCCGAGGATGTCGCGAAGAGTTGTGGTTGGTTCGTACTCGCGATCCCGCTCTGGCATCTCTGCGCTGAGCGCGTCGCGATCGATGGCGCCGACGAAGTCCTCGGGGTTCATACCGATGAATAGCGCGAACCGCTCAACATCGGAGATCGAGAACTCGTACGTGCCGTTGAGGCGGTCTCGGACGTAGCCCTCTGACTTGCCGAGTCTTCGCGCTAGTCCACGGCCGGACATCTCGAACTGTTCCATGCCTCGTTTGATTGCCACGGCAATGAGGTCACCGAAGTGACTTGGTGGATCTTGTTTAGGTCGCGCCACGTCATCAGTGTGACGTTGTGGCACGCATTCCGCAACCCAAGAGCGCTGGTTATGCGTGCCAAGAAGCGCGATAGGTGTTGACACTGCGTGTCTAGACGCGCACAATGCATGTCATGACACAGACGCCAGTAGCCTTGGACGGCCACAGGGAATCGCTTTCGAGTCGCGTATCGACGCGAGTACGAATGCTCATGGCGGCAAAGCGGCGCAGCAATCGGCAGCTGGCTGAGCTCCTCCACATGAGCGAGCGCAACGCGCTGCGAAAGAAGAACGGCGAGCAGGAGTTCACGCTCGGCGAGCTCGAGGCGCTCGGGCACTGGCTCGACGTGGAGCCTGCCGCGCTGCTCAGCGGACGCGACATCGACGTCGTGGCGGTGGCGTCGTGAGCGTCGCAACGGTTACGCCGCTCCGTCCTGTCACGACCGCGCCTGAGTGGCTGTCACCCGCCGACGTCGCCGCACGCGTGCCAGGCATCACCGTCGAGAACCTCGCCGAGTTGCGCAAGAGCGGTCGCGGTCCCCGCTACCGGAAGCCGACGGGCGAGCGGGGCAAGGTCATCATCTACAGCGCCGCTGACGTTGATGCCTGGGTTGAAGCTGGGCTCATTCCGACGAGGGATCAGCGATGAGCGCCCGCCGCATCCTCGCCGCGATCGCCGTCGTCGTGATCGCCGCTCTTGCCGCACCTGCCGCTCAGGCGCCCGGCATCAACTCCGCAGACCTGATCTGCATCCTCGCGCCCTTCGCACTCGTCACCGTGTGCGTTGTCCGGCGCCCCCAGACGCCCGTCGAGGCTCCGAGCCGCCTTCCCCACGGCATCCCCAGCCGGGGCCTCGACGGGACCAACCAGGAAGGACAGGACCGATGACCGACAACATCGATCGCCCCGTCATCACGCTCGAAGCCGCACAGCGCGTCCTGTGGGCGTTCGGAGACACGAACCTCGGCGTCGAGCCGGGTGGGTTCTTCTCCGCCCTGCACGTCGCGATCCAGCGGGCCGACCTGGAGAACCGTGCTCGCCTTGCGGTCGCGTTCCCCGAGGATGTCGCCGCGGTTGCCGCGGTGAAGGAGCAGCCCTGGGGCCTCGACTGGCTTCGCAGCATCGTGAAGGCAGACCTCGACGGTCGCGAGCGTGGCCTCGACTTCACCCCGGCAGACGCCGGCATGGTCGGCCTCATCAAGGGGCGGCAGTACGTGGGGGCCGTCACCGGCATGCTGCGCGGCGAGCGTGTCACCCGGGACGTGACGTTCACGGCTGCTCGTGATCAGGATCCCGAGCCCTTCATCCGCGACCGCGAGGACACACCGGACCAGGATCGCGTGTTCGTCGTGCATCCGCACGGTTCGGCACCGCATCTGTTCGTGGCCGGCTCGATCCGTCCCGTGGCGGTGTCGGCGTGAGCGCCCGCGTGAAGGTGCGTGCGGCCCGTCTGGCTGGCCCTCGACCGATGCGGGCTCGCCGGGTGGTGTCGAGCGAGATCGGTCCGCTCGTGCGCGAGTCGCGTTCGCACCGCGCGCTGAAGTTCGCCGCCGAGTCGACGGGCCTCGTCGCCCTGGCGCTCGCGCTCTTCGGTATCGGGGTGATCTCGTGGCCGCTCTGATCGTGCACTCGCGTCGCGGTGAGGCAGTGGTCCGCGTCGATACCCAGGAGGAAGCCGAGCGGTATCAGCGGATCCTCAAGGGCGAGATCCGTCCCGTCGATGGTGGTGACGAGCAGTGACCGTCGTCATCGGCATCGACTCGTCGCTGACGGTTTCGGGCTGCGCTCGCCTGAACCTCGGTGTCGGCGCGGAGGGTCAGCTCGAGGCGATCAGCTGGGAGACCTGGCGGGCCCGGACCGTTGACGACGGCGACACGGTGCTCGGGATGCGCCGGCGTATCCGGGTGATGGTTCGCGAGATTCTCGCGCTCGTCCCGGACTTCGTCGACCTGACGGTGATCGAGGGCCCGTCGATGAACGCGAAGCACGCCGCTCTCGCTGATGAGCGCGCCGGCCTTCGCTGGATGCTCATCGACCAGCTGCTCGGCCGTGGGCCGGTAGCGGTCGTGTCACCGAAGACGCGCGCGCTGCTCGCGACGGGCAACGGGAACGCGGACAAGGCGGCTGTGCTCGCTGCGATCCGCGAAGCGGTGCCGGCGGCGCACGTACCGGACCACAACGTCGCTGACGGTGTCGCTCTGGCGATGGCCGGCGCGCACCAGCTCGGGATGCCGCTCCGGCTGAACGAGAAGCAGACCGTCGCGCACGCGCGGGTCGTCTGGCCGAGCGAGGTGGCGGCGTGAGCGTCACAACCGAGCGCCTCTGCGAGGTGGACGAGTGCGGTCGACGGCACCACGCACGCGGCTACTGCGAGATGCACGCACGTCGGTTGCGCGTCCACGGCGATCCTCTGCATCGCTACCCGAAGCGTGCCTGCGCTGTCGACGGGTGCGACCGTGTCGCTCGCGCTCGCGGATGGTGCCTGAAGCACTACCAGCGGTGGCGTGACCATGGCGACGTGCAGGCCGTCGAGGTCGCCTGGCGTTACTCGCGCGACGTCGAAGCATGGGACCGGTTCTGGCCGCGCGTTGACGTGGGCCTGTGCTGGGTCTGGTTGGGGACGCATGACCGTGGCTACGGCCACTTCGGGGTCGACGGCGGCTACGTCCGCGCGCACCGGTGGGCGTGGGAAGCGCTCGTGGGCCCGATTCCGGCAGGCCTGGTGCTCGACCACCTGTGCCGCAATCCGTCCTGCGTGAACCCGGACCACCTTGAGCCGGTCACCCGCGCAGAGAACACGCGCCGCGGTATCGCGGCGCTCACGTGGTGAACACCACAACCAACGAAGGGATGAGAGAGATGGATATTCGGCCAGTCAGCTTCGCGCGGGGCGTTCCCGCGGAGGAGCGCAACGGGTTCTACGGGATCGAGCAGGACCTCATCGAGGGCGCCGGCGGGCATCAGGTCGTCGCGATCGTGACGTACTCCGTCGACGAGATCGTGCAGAAGCAGATCGCGGGGGAGCAGTACCCCGTGGTGAAGCTGACCCACATCGAGCCGATCCACGTCGAGAAGGACATCGAGGCGACGTTGAAGATCCGCGATCGCGCGTACAAGGCGCGCACGGGGATGAACGCGCTCGACCTGGGGGACTTCGACGACGACTCGCGGGGTGACGTCTGATGCGCGCCCGCCACTACGCGGCGCCGCAGCCGATCGTCCTCGAGCGCCTCCGCATCGAGTCGCGCCTGCGTCCGTCCGCCCGAGATCTGTTCCCGCGCCTTCGTGAGCGCCTCCTCGAGTCGCGTCCGTGGCTCGGCCACAACAAGGGCCGTCGGGGTCTCGAAGCCTACGGGCCGCCCACGTTCCGCAACCGCATCAACGCCAAGGGAGAGCACATCTGATGGGCACCAGGACCCAGACTCAGCTCGCCGGAATCTCCGCCGGCCGCTTCCGTCGCCGCAACTACGGCCGCAACCACGGCTACCTGCTGGACGGGCAGAAGATCATCTCCGTCACGAAGGCGCTCAGCCTCGGCATGCCGAAGCCCGCGCTGATCAACTGGGCGGCATCCGAGGCCGCGCAGATGGCGTGGGACAAGAAGGCCGAGCTCGCGACGGCGCCGTACTCCGAGTTCATCGCGACCGTCGCGAAGGCTCACGAGCGCAAGCGCAACACGGCCGCCGTCAAGGGCACCGCCGTGCACAACTTCGGTGAGCGGCTCGTCCGCGGCGAGAAGGTCGACGGCATCCCCGACGAGGTTGCGCCGAAGGTCGACCAGTACGTCCGGTTCCTGAACGAGTGGCAGGTGATCCCGCTCGCCGTCGAGCGCCCGGTGTGCAACCTGGAGATCCCGTACGGCGGCACCTTCGACCTCGTGTTCATTTCGCCGCTGTTCCCGGAGCGGGTGTTCCTCGGCGACATCAAGACCGCGAAGGGCGTCTACGGCGACAACGCGCTGCAGCTGGAGGCGTACGCCCGGGCTGACTTCTACATCGACGTCGACGAGTCCGAGGTCGAGATGTCGTCGCTCGGGATCACCGACCACGTCGTGATCCACCTCGAGGAGGACCGCTACCACGTCACGGAGATGGAGCGCGGCCAGCAGGTGTGGGAGTCGTTCCAGACGGCGGTCGACATGGCGCGATTGTTCGACGGTCCCCGTGGCGAGACGGAGCTTGACGCGCTCGTCATCGGCGAGATCTTCAAGCCTGGGGAGGCGTGGGCGTGAGCACCGCACTTGCCGAGGCGCCCGCTATCGGGCTGCCGACGTCGGGGAACCCCGACGACTGGACCGACGACGAGAAGGCGCTGCTCGAAGCGTCCGGCCTGGTCGTGCGCAAGAAGGGGAAGGAGCCCTACTACGCACCGCGTCCGACCGTCGTCGCCTTCATCTCTCACTGCCGCCGGACGGGGCTCGACCCGATCGCGCGTCAGATCTATGCGATCGAGCGCGGCGGCAAGTGGGGCATCCAGGTGTCGATCGACGGCTTCCGTCTGATCGCCGAACGGTCACGCCAGTACGCGGGGCAGGCGCCGATCCAGTGGACCGCCGACGGCGTCACCTGGGTCGACGTCTGGCTCTCCGAGCAGGCGCCGGCCGCGGCGCGCGCGACGGTGCTGCGTCATGACTTCGAGCAGCCGATGGTCGCGGTCGCCCGCTTCTCGTCCTACGTCCAGATGATCGACGAGTACGACGGCCCGTACAACAACCGCACGAAGACGGGCCGCAAGGTTCCCGGCGACATGTGGGCCCGGATGCCGGAGGTGATGATCGCCAAGGTTGCCGAGGCGCTCGCGCTGCGGAAGGCGTTCCCCCAGGAGATGTCGGGCCTGTACACCGAGGACGAGCTCGACCACACCATCGTCGCCACCGAAGAAGCGCCGCGTGCTCGGCGATCGGCGAAGGTGCTCGAGCCGGGCACGCGCTCGGCGCAGCGCGACCCGCTGCCCGATGCTGAGCCGCTGCGGACGGACGCCGAGGACGTGTTCTACGACCGCCTCGCTGACGCTGCCACGCTCGACGTGCTGCAGACGGTCTGGGAGGAGGTGCGGGCCGCTGGCTCTGCAGGCGTCCCATCGCTGATCCAGCTGAAGGACGAGAAGAAGCGTGAGCTCAGCCCGGTGGTGCCCGCGCCCGATGGAGACGACGGCGGCGACGCGCTGCAGCTGACACCCGAGGAGCGAGCCGAGTACGGCCTCGACGACGGGCAGCCGTCATGACCGCCGTGCTGACCTCCATGCGCGCGGCGAGCGTCGTCGTCGGCGATCGCCTGGACGCGGTCGCCGGAGAGCGGCCGCTCGTGACCGGTGTCACGCGTGGCGCGAACCGTCAGGTCTACATCTCGACCGTCACAGGAGGAGGCGCGCCCGTCGTCGTCGAGCGCGACCCCAGCGAACGGATCTCCGTGTGGAGGGAACGATGAGCGACCTCGACGTCGTCGACGAGACGGACATCGTCTGGCCCAACGGTGAGCTCGTGACCGTCCAGTCGATCGATGCCTGGTCGGAGCACGCTCGGGTGTCGGTGACGCCGGCGCAGCTCGCCGATGACGGGCAGGTGCGTGGACCCGACTGGGTGATCCGTGAGCTGGATCTGGTGTCGCACATGGCGGGGCAGATGGTCGTCGTCGTGAAGAACGCCGGCGCGCTGCGGCGGGTCCGGGCGCGTGCTCTCAAGCGCGCCCGGGCCGAGGCCCGCGGCCGCCACGCGAACCTCAAGGGCACCGAGCAGACCGCCATGGTCGACCTCGACGTCGAAGAGCAGCAGGCCGAGTTCGACGAGGCGGCGATCGCGGAGGAGTACGCGCGGCACATCGCCGAGCTCGTCGCGGAGCGGAAGTCGACCGTGCAGTCGATGGGACGTCAGGTCGAGATCCTGTTCCGCGACGCCGCGAGGGGGCTGTGATGTTTGCCAGCAAGACGCCACGCGACCTGAACCACGACCCGATGCCGTACCGCACGCCCGGCGGCCGATGGGCAGAACAGTCCTACCTCGGGCTGCGCGACTTGGCCCCCCGCCCTGAGTTCGATCACGTCCAGCACAACGAGCCGAACCCGATCCTGGTTCGATTCCGCAAGTGGATCGAGGGTGAGGATCTCACAGACCCTTGCTGGGTCGATGAGTGGATCGTCGCGCTTCACAACCTCGATGCGTTCGGCGGGTTCGTCGAGTGGGATGAGCCCAGCAGCCCGTTCCACGTCCTCACCACGGCTTCGCCGAAGCAGATCGACCACGCCCGGCACGTCTTCAATCTGCTGGCGGTGAGCTGATGGGCGCCGGCGACTTCACCCCGGCGATCGTCCGGAAGGCGTTCTTCGACCGGGAGCGCGAGGCGTGCTTCAACTGCCGGCGCGGACTGCGCTGGGAAGGCCGCGGCTTCGAATGGTCCGCGCATCACCGGAAGCCGCGCGGCCGAGGCGGCACATCGGACCCGCGCATCGGATCGATCGCGAACTGTCTGATCCTGTGCGGCTCGGGCACCACGGGATGCCACGGGCTCATCGAACGGAACCGCGAGGAAGCGCTGCGGGTGGGGCTCCTGATCCCCACGAATGCGACCACCGAGACTTTCGCGCCCGCGGCTGTGCGGGTGCGCCGACTGGACAAGACGTGGTGGCTGCTCACAGAGAGCGGCCGCGCCGTCGAGGTTGAGGAAGGAATGCCGAGCTGATGGGCATCACACGCGCGAGGCTCTCGATCGACGAGCACTTCACCGCCGTGCCGAACGAGTGGGCGCGGGACCCGCGGCTGTCTCGGCGAGCACGCGGGCTCCTGGTCGAGGTGATGTCACACCGCGTCGGCTGGCATGTGACGATCCGCTCGCTCGCCGCCGCCGGCAAGGAAGGGCGCGACGCCATCCAGACTGCGCTCACCGAGCTCGTCGACCACGGGTACGTGAAGCGCTCGCAAGGGCGAGCCTCTGCGGGCAAGTTCGCTGAGATCGAGTACGAGCTGTGCGACCCGCCAGCCGTGTCCGGTTTTTCCGGATCCGGTTCAGCCGTGTCCGGTTCAGCCGGATCCGGTGAATCCGCCACAAAGAAGAACATCAAGTCAGAAGACCATCCTGAAGAACACCATCAGGAAGATCTCTTGTCGGCTTTCGCCGACGAGATCGACGACTTCCCTTCCAAGCTGGATCAGATCTGGGCTCTCTGGCCGGTGTCGCGCCGTAGCACCCGGAAGGTCGTTCAGCAGTCGCTGAAGACCGCCATGAAGGTGGCCGACTGGAAGACCATCTTCGATGCCGCGGCTGCTCATGCGCTCGTGTGGAGCACGTGGCCGGCTTCTGAGCACCGTTTCATCCCGCTGCTGTCGACGTGGCTCAACAAGGAGAGGTGGACTGACGTCATTCCGCAGTCCAGGGCTGGCCGATTGACAGCGCTCGATATGGGTCGTGCGGCTGACGCTCTGCTCACCGAGCAGACACCGTTGCGAGCTCTCTCATGATCGCCCGTGAAGCGAACGTCCTGCTGCTGAAGATCAACGCGCGGGACAAGTTCCCCCGCTGGACCTCCGCAGAGGATCTCGCGTTCGCTGCACGCGAGTGGGCGGAAGACCTCTCCGACGTGGCGCTGGATGATGCGCTCGTCGCGATGCGCGAGCACTACGCCGCGTCCAGCGAACGGATGACGATCGCTGACGTGATCGCCGGCTGCCCGATCCGTGACTCGTCGTGGGCTGGGAACGTGACGGAGCTGCGGTTCGCCCGTGAGAGTGCGGCGTTGCCTCCTGGGGGTGATGACGTTGCCTGACGCTGAACGGTACGTCCTCGGCGCGCTCATGCTGTCGCGGACGGCTCTGGATGAGGTGTCGGAGATTCTCACGCCGGGTGACATGTCGGTGCCGGCGCACGAGACGATCTACACCGCCATCCGCACCCTCCACGATGCGGATCACCCGACCGATGTTGTCGCGGTGACGGATGAGCTGCTGCGTCAGGGTGCGCTCGTCGGGAACCTCGATGCTGCGTTCCTTCACGCCCTCACCAGCGACGTCCCGACGGCTGCGAACGCCGCCTACTACGCGCACATGGTGAAGGCCGCGTCGAAGCGGCGGAAGGTGCGCGACGCGATCGACCGTGCCGCGGCTGCAGCGAACGATGACACGGTCACCGCGGATGATGCGCTCGAGATCGCTCGGGCAGCGTTCGACAACGTCGATGCGGACACGTCCCGCGGTGTGGAGGCGATCGGGGACTGGTACCTGAACTTCCTCGGCAGCCTGGGGGAGAAGCCGTCGTACACGCCGACGCCCTGGTACGACCTGAACCAGCTGATCTACGGGTTCCGCGACGGGGGCATGTACGTCGTCGCGGCGGACACAGGCAACGGGAAGACGATCGTCGCGTTGCAGATCGCCCGCGCGCTCGCCACGGAACGGCCGGTCCTGTACGTGTCGCTCGAGATGGGTCGGGACGAGATTGCCGCCCGGTTGGCGGCGCAGACGGGGCAGGTGTTCCTCGGTTCGATCAACCGGCATCAGCTCGCGGATGCGGATTGGCGGTCGTTGAACGCTCACCGGGCGGAGATCGAACGGCTCCCGTTGTCGATCGTCACCTCGGATGAGGTGTCGACGATCCCGCAGATCAAAGCGAAGGTGCGGGCGACTGCTCGACGGTACCGGCGGAACCCGGTGGTCGTCGTCGACTACCTGCAGCTGTTGACGTCCCACACGCATGTGGAGAACCGGCAGCAGGAGGTCGCGGGGTTCTCGCGGTCGTTGAAGCTCGCCGCGCAGCAGTGGTCGGTCCCGGTCATCGCCCTCTCCCAGCTGCGGCGTGGTCAGGCGGGTCAGAAGAAGCAGGAGCCGACGCTGCATGACCTTCGCGAGTCGGGGCAGATCGCGAACGACGCGGATGTGGTGCTGCTGCTGCACCGGAAGCCGGTGAAGGCGGCGGCGGATGAGCTGAAGGTCATCGTCGGGAAGAACCGTCAGGGCCAGACGGGGGAGGTGTCGCTCGTCTTCCAGGGCCAGTTCGCGCGGGTGCTGTCGAAGTACCAGGCGAACGAGCAGATCGATTTCGAGAACAGGAGCAGGGCATGAACGACACCACACTGACCATCGTCGGGAACCTCACCGCGGATCCGGAGTTGCGGTTCACGCAGAACGGGAAGGCCGTCGCGTCGGGAACAATCGCCGCGACCCCGCGGACGTTCGACCGGCAGACGAACGAGTGGAAGGACGGGGAGGCGCTGTTCATGCGGTTCTCCGCATGGGGCGAGTTCGCCGAGCACGTCGCCGGTTCGCTGACGAAGGGTTCCCGTGTCATCGCGACCGGTCGGTTGAAGCAGCGTTCCTACCAGGACCGCGAGGGCAACAACCGGACCGCGATCGAGCTGGAGGTCGACGAGATCGGCCCCTCGCTGCGGTATGCCACGGCTCAAGTCACGCGCGCCGGCCAGGCGGGGTCGGCGCCGGGCGCGCAGGGGCAGTCCTGGAACACCGCGCCCGTCTCGGATGCGTGGGCGAGCCAGGACGGGGAGGTGTTCTGAATGGCGGGGGAGAAGCGTCGCACGCAGGTGGATGCGATCGACGATCTGACGGCAGCGATTCGGCTGCACACGGAGTTGCAGGCGCTCGCACTGCCCGCGTCGGTGTTGAAGCACGACCCGCGGACGTACACGAACCCCGCCACGCAGGCGGCGGTCGATGAGAAGAACGAGCGGCGTGCTGTGGTGCGCGCCGCCCTCGGATGGGAGCACTGATGACTCAACGAGCCGATCACGCGGCCGTCGCGAGAAGGATCATCCGGCACGTGTCCAAGACAGCACTGTCCGCGAAGAGTGCGGCGGTGATGGTAGCCGGCGCACAGGTACACGCGACGCTCGCGCTCGTCGAGCAGCAGCGCATCGCGAACCTCATCGCACTGACCGATCACGCGCACGAGCGTTTCGGCAACTACGCGGGTGAGGCGGGAGGAATGGGCGTCCTATTCTCCTACGGCGAGACGCCCGAGTCGAACATCCGACTGCGCGCCGACATCCGAGAGGGGCTGGGGCTGTGATCCTCCAGGAGCAGAAGACGGTGGACATCGCTGAGGCCGATTGGACCGATGACGGGATGGTCGAACTTCTCACCTTCCCCACCCCGGACGGGCATCGGACGCACATGACCCCTGAGACGGCGCGTGCGCTCGCTGAGCAGCTTCACCTGGCCGCAGACAACGCGGATGCAGCGGTGCGTTATGCGGGCGTCCAGCGACGCGACAGGGCAGTACAGCACGGGTTCGATCAGGCGGCCGGATCATGAACGGCATCATCAAGGGTGAGGTCGTCATCGCGACTACCACGGACTACGGCACCGGAGTTCGCTCGGACTACCGCGGACGGCCTGTGCATGAGTGGGTGCGCGAGGGCGAGGAGCTCGAAGTCACCGCGACCGGGAACAAGGTGTTCCTCAACGTTCGCCGTGCGGGCGTCTCGGGGCCCGTGTTCCGGTGGCGCCGCGAGCACGTGAAGCAGGTCCGTCAGGTCGGCGTAGCACCGGAAGGCGCGATCCTCCCCGACGACCCGCGGCTCATGTGGCTGTGGGAGGACGCCGCACGCCTCGCTGACCGGTTCGGGTTCTGCAAGGAGTTCGACCGTCTCGCCGAAGCGCTCGGCGCTCCCGGGCGTGAGCGTGAGTTCCGGATCCCGATGATCGACGAGGACGGCATCCGCATCACCGCGACCGTCACCGCACGGAGCCGCCGGCTCGCAACGCAGAAGATCCGCGAACGCATCACCTCTTCAACCCCACTCGCAATCGAGGGAGGTGCATCGTGACCACCACAGCGAAGGAACTGCTGGAACGGCTCCAGCGGCACTACATCAAGCCCGGCGACATCATGCCCGGGGGAGTGTTCATGCCGGAGGTGACTCTCGACCGCCGCCGCGCCGACGCCCTCTACGTCGGGTTCTTCTCCTCCCGCGGCCGGCACCTCGTCGGCCACGAGATCAAGGTCTCCCGCGCTGACTGGCTCCACGAGCTCGACCAGCCCGCGAAGGCGGAGACCTGGGAGCCGAACTGCCACCAGTGGTACGTCGTCGCCCCAGACACGCAGATCGTCCGCACCGAGGAACTCCCGCACGGATGGGGGCTGATGATCCCCGGCCGCTCCCGAACCCGCATGGAGATCGTCGTCAAGGCGCAACTGCACACGGACCGGACCCCATCCTGGGAGGCAACGCACGCGCTCGTGCAGAAGGCCGACAGCCTCCGCATCGCAGCGATCGAGGATGCCCGCCGCACGATCACAGAGAAGGCGCGCGCGGACGTCGACGAACGTGTCGAGCGACTCGTGGCTGCGCGTACCGGCGACGAGAGCATCGCCCGCGAGCGAGACGACCTGAAGGCCACGCTCTCTCAGCTCGAGGAGATCCTCGGCCTGAAGATCCGGGATCACGCGTGGAAGGACGGACAGGTCACTGTCAAGGAGATCCGATCCTCGTTCGCCCGATGGGTCGCCGCCGACAAGGACGTGACCCGCGCTGCTGACTTGCGGTACGGGATTCTCGACAACGCACGGGAGCGGATCGGCGAAGCGATCACCGCGCTGGCGAAGGTGAGGGCCGACGCATGACCGCGGTCTTGTCTCCGGCTGAGCAGCAGGAGGTCACGCGGTTCGGGATCCACGACGAAGACGTGATCGCCGACCTCGAAAGCCACGGTGATGAGGTTCCCACCTGCGACGGATGCTCCTCACCGGCAGTCGCCAGGATCGTGCACACCTGCTGCTCAACCGTCGAACTTCAATGCGCCCCGCACCTCGCGGCGCTGCGGAAATGGATCGAGGAGCGGGATCGCGTCGTGATCTGCACCGCATGCCGCACACGGTTCGTGCCGCCTCTGTCGGTGGAAGCGATCGTGAAGGTGGTGCCGCTGTGAGCGTCTCCACGACCGCGAAGGACCGGGTCTGCGCTCCCGGCACGGCCACTCACGGAACCCTCGGGAAGTCGTACTGCGGCCGTTCCAAGGTGCCCGTGTCCAAGTCGTGGCTGACTGTCACCTGCTCCGACTGCAAGGCCGCACGCGACGCCGATGAGGAGGCGATCGCATGAGCAAGCCGAAGATGCTCGACCTGTTCTGCTGTGAAGGCGGCGCCTCCACTGGCTACGCGAACGCCGGGTTTGACCTGTACGGCGTTGACCACGAGCCGCAGGACGCGTACCCGTTCCCGATCTACATCGGCGATGCCCTCGACGCTCTTGACCGTCTCATCGCGGGCGAGGCGCTGCCGTTCACGCAACCGAACGGCGACATCGAGTGGCTGACCCTCGCCGACTTCGCCGCGCTCGGTGCGTCACCGCCGTGCCAGGCACACTCGACGATCACCCCGGACAAGTCGAAGCACGTCGATCTGATCCCGCCGACGCGCGAGCGTCTGAGCGCGACGGGGCTGCCATTCATCATGGAGAACGTCGAGGGCGCACGGCGGACGATGGACAACGCCGTGAAGCTGTGTGGTTCGTCGTTCGGTCTGCGGGTTCGGCGGCATCGCTACTTCGAGACGAACCTCGATCACGTGTGGTCGCTGCCCTGCCGGCACGCGGAGCAGGGCAGACCGATCGGTGTCTACGGCGACCACCCACAGGACGACACTGAGTACCGCCGCCCGGACGGCACGCGCCGGGGCGACAAGGCGAAGACGATCGACGAGGCGCGCGACGTGATGGGGATGCCCTGGGCGACCTGGCACGGCACGACACAGGCGGTCCCGCCGGCCTACACCGAGTTCCTTGGGCACCAACTCGCTGCTCACCTGGCGGTGACTCGATGAGCATCCCTCTGAATGCGATCGACCCGGAGGCCGCATCCCTGCGTGAACGTCGCCTGTTCGAGCATCACCTGGATCTTCTGGTTCCGGTGATGGATGCGATCGTCACCTCCACGGTCCCGAGTATCCGAGCTTCGGTGACGGACAAGGTACTGGTGTCTGGTGGGGGACCGGTCGACAACATGACCGCGTTCCTGACAGCGTTCGACCAGTCCAGTCACGGCCGTGGTACGGATGCGGGTGGTGCTGCTCGGGACGCCGGCTACCTGTGGTGGGAGGTCATCGAGTACACCCGTGCGGTGACCGCCTGGCTGAACATCAACACCCCGGCACCGTACGCACCCGACCTGCCCCCCACGTGGACGCACCGCGTCAACCCGGACCCCCTCACCGCCCGAGCGATCGCGATGACGACCGCCGGATGGTTGATCGACCGGTGGCACCTCATCCAACCGATCACCGAACTCACCCCGGCGATGGATGACCTGTTCACCGAGATCCGCCACATGCAAGGCCGGTACGGGGTACACCCGAACCCACGTCGACCCCGCGCCCGTTGCGCGACCTGCGGCGCCCTCGCTGTGGTCGTCACCTGGGTCGATAACCCGAACGGTGGTCCGAAGCCCGTCAAAGCCGGACGGTGTCGCAACTGCGGTGAGACCTACACCGAAGCCCCAAAGGTCGTCAGCGAACCGCACACGACCGCTCACACGGTCCTCTCCCACGAGTGCGACCTGCTCAACCACGACGAGTGCGTCAGCGTGCACTGCGAATGTCCCTGCGGGCACCCACCGAAGGAGGAACCCGAAATGACCCAGACACCCAACCACACGAACGGTAGGAGCGAACGATGAGCGATCGACACATCAGTCGGAACTGGGACCGCGACCCGTTCGCCCCAGAGTGCGGATGCACCCTGCTCGAATGCGGGCACGTCAGTCTCACCGACGCCATGCGCAGGAGGTGCGACCAGCACGACCCGGGCTCCGCACGGACCATCCGCAGTCAGCACGACGCGGGCGCATGCGATCAGGACTTCGCACGCACAGCGTTTCCCGACGAGCCGGAGTACGTCGGAAACGAGCGTGACGTGCTCGGAGAGGACGACGGCGCATACATCTTCGCGGCGCGTGAGGGTAGTGACGACTGGTGGGAGCGATTCGACCGCACCAAGCCGGGTCACATGGCCGCGTTTGAGCAGACGAAGGCCACGGGACGCGTCGCGTTCCTGGAACTCGTATCGGGTGATCCGTCATGAGCGACATCGTGTGCCCGCGCTGCGGCGCGAAGGGCAACGAGAACTGCTCGACCGTTCGCGGAAACGATCACGCCGCGCGCCGACGTGCAGAGATCGCGGCGCTCGTTGCTCGCAAACCGGCTGATTCGGGACGACGGGTGCGTGTGCACGCTCATCCGCTGGGCGAACCGTGCCCGCCGTCGTGCGCTCACAGCTCGGGTGATCCGTCGTGATCGGCCGGATTCTTTGCCGCCTCGGCCTGCACCGCTGGGACTACTACGGCAACGCCTACACGCACGCGCCCGCGCCGATCCGGTGCGAGCGGTGCCGTAGGCCGTATTCGGGTGATCCGGATGCCTGAGCGTCGGTGCGCGGTCGTCGGGTGCGCGACCTTCCCAGACGCATCGTGGAATCTGTGCGCCGAGCACCTGGCGCAGATCGAGGCGGAGATCGACGCCGACTACGCGGCTCAGGAATCGGAAGGACAGGAGTCATGAGGCGTCTACTGATCAAGCTCGGGATGAGGATCGGCGACCCGTTCGACTGGGAGCCGACGCCGTGGACCCGCCTGCGTCTGTGGGCGAAGCGGCACCTCACGCGGAAGGCGAATGCGACATGCGAGGCGTGCGGCTATCGCGGCATACGCACGCGCCGCTACCGCTGGTGCCCGGCATGTCACGAGGACTTCGGCGGCGAGCTAATCCGCGACCGCAAGCCGGGCGATCCGTCATGACCGTGTCGGTCATCTTCGAGGTGCAGACCACGCCCGACGAGCCGCTGAATGCCCTGCTCGCCGAGATCGACGCTCTGCCGCACTGGGAGCGGCAGTTGATGACTGCCCGCGTCATGCGTTTCAGGGCCGACCAGATGGCGGAAGAAGCGGCCGGGCAACTCGCTGTGGCCGCGGTCGAGGAACGGCGGCAGGCCCGCATCAGAGAGACGCGAGAGCGCAAGAAGCAATCGATACGACAGGAGACTGACGATGCCTGATGAGTACCCGACCTGTGTGAACTGCGGGGAGCGCATCCAGACGATCAACTTCGCGCTCGGCCCGGAGTGGCGGCACTGGCCGACTCCGCACGGCAACTACCAGACGAACGAGCTGTACCGCTACTGCCGGACCGCAGCCCTCGTCGCGACGCCTGAGCCGGACCGAGCTGTCCTTGAGAGCTTCATCAGCCTCGGCAGCGAATCGAAGGGCTCCTACGCGCTCGCGGTTGAACTCGAACGCCAAGACCCGCATGCCGACGAGCAGACCGACTGCGGCGGATGGGAAGACCACTAACCCATGCCGATGCTCACCTACCGCGAAGCCGCGAAACGCGTCGGCCGCTCCCGCCGCGCCATCCGGTACTGGCGGCAGGACGGCATGCCTATGGAGTGGGAGACCAGAGACGGTCAGCGCGTGCGCGTCGTCGACGAGGACGTGCTGCTCGCATTCTTCCGTCAACGCCTCAAGAACGACCCCGCACACCAGTACCGGCTCCGCAAGCTCCTAGCCGCTCAGGCGGCCGCACAGGACGCGACACGCCCGAATCTGCACGGTGTTTGACGGTGGAGTGGTTTCCGCCCCTAACGTCAGAGTCGGCAAGGTGTCGCGGGGGAGCGAGGGTCACTCGCCGGCCGGCCGATGGACGTCTCACCTCATCCCGAGACGTCGTCGGCCGGCAGCGACGCCACTCAGCCCTTCTCGACGTAGTCCGGGTTCGGCTTCCGGAACGTCACCGTGGTCGCCCGCGTGAATGCCGTCTTGGTCTGCGAGACGACCTCGTACCCGTCGTTCAGCATCTTCTCCATGTACTTCCGACCGGGCCGATCGGAGACCACGAAGTTCTTCACGACGACGAGGTACGGATCCTTCTTGTTCTTCCCCATGCCCGAACGCTACCGGCAGCCACCCACGGCCTGCCACCAGAACGGCCCCGAACGAGCGCGCCAACGCTCGCCCGGGGCCTGACCCACCATCGACGCGACTCGATTGGAGGGCTGCTGTGGACGATACCCACGAGCCCCGACACCCGACCTTCTACGCGACCAACCGGCGCAACATCGACCAGCTGCACGCCGACCGCGATCGCGCCGGCCTGCTCCAGCTGATCGACACGCTCAACCTCTCCACCGGGTACCGAGCGCACGACGCCGCCCGCCTCATCGACGACGCACGCGCAGCGATCGCCAGCATCGACGACACCGCACCCCGCACTCTGCGCCCAGGCGACCCGGGCATCCGCGTCGGCGACATCCTCGAATACGAGACCAACGGTCAGGCCCGATCCGCTGTCGTGCTGATCGTCACCGACTGCCTCGCGGTCACGCACCTCGGCGACGAGATACCGCTGAGCTGAAACCATCCCGGCCGGGCGTTGAGCCCCGAGCGCTGACGACTCTGTCGGGGGTCTCGCGCCTGCCCCGCCCGGCCGGGATGCCAGACCCCGGGGAGGCGACACCATGAGCGCCCGCACCAACAGTCGCCTCATGCACCGACTCCGCGACGAGTTCTTCCTCGAGGGCAAGCAGCTCGACGCCGACCCCGCCACCAGGCACCTGTCGGTCTGCTGGCTCTGCCGCGGCCGCATCGACTACGACGCCGACCCCGGCACCACACCCGACTCTCACAACCTCGACCACTACCACCCGGTCAAGGACCGCCCCGACCTTCAGCTCGACCACGACAACTTCCGCCACGCACACACCCTCTGCAACCAGAACCGAGGAGCCAGCACCCCGCTCCCAGGCCTCGGCGAAGAGATGCCCGCCTGGTGGTAACCCACCAGAGGAGCGCACACACGATGAACCGATACGCCGCCGAAGGCATCGCACGAGACGCACGCGCAGGACGCCGCATCCTCGTCGTCACACGCGACCGCCGCGAAGCACGCAACGCATTCGAAGAGATCGCCGACCTCACCCACGACGCCAAGCGCATACGCCGAGCCAACGGAGCCGAACGCATCGACCACCACAACGGCGGCCTCGTGACCTTCACCACCCCACGCTCACACAGCGCACGAGGACTCACCCTCGACACCATCTACCTCGACAACGGAGTCGACCCCACCCCCGACTACCTCGCCGAGCTCGTTCCCTGCATGTCCGCCAGCCCCAACGCCGAGCTCATCCGAGCCTGACCCCAGAAAATCCAGCGAGGGCGCCTGAGCCGGACCACTCCCCGCGCGTCGGGTCCTCTCTCCCCGCGGCTGACGGCCACCCCCTTCGCGCGCTCGTGCGCGGGGCTGGCCCTGATTGGAGGCTGACGGTGGCTGATTCGTCGTCTGTGCGTCTGGTCGTGCAGGATTTCGCCGTTGACGGTTTGACGCTGTTTCATCGCAACCCGCGGCGTGGTGATGTGCGTTCGATCGCTGCTTCGCTGCAGCGTCATGGTCAGTACCGGCCGCTGGTCGTGAACGTGGGGACGCTGACGGGTCGGCCGTTCGAGATCCTCGCCGGCAATCACACGTTCCTCGCGGCGTGCTCGCTTGGGTGGGAGACGGTGCAGGCGACGACGGTCGACGTCGACGACGAGGCCGCGCATCGCATCGTGCTCGCGGACAATCGGCTCGCAGACCTCGGTGTGTACGACGACGAGGATCTGGCGGCTGCGATGGTCGCAGCTGGTGACCTCGACGGGACGGGCTTCACGAGTTCGGATCTGGACGAGCTGCTCGCGACGCTGTCGACGCCGGTGTCGCTCACCGACCCTGACGATGCGCCCGACCTGCCCGACGAGAGCGCGACGATCTCGCGCGCGGGCGATGTGTGGCAGCTCGGTCCGAATCGTCTGCTGGTCGGATCGTCTGGGGACGTCGAAGCGGTGCGGGCCGCGGCCGCCGGCGCCGAGATCTCGTGCGTCTGGACCGACCCGCCCTACGGGGTGTCGTACGTCGGAGGCACAGGCCTGACGATTGCGAACGACGGCGCGGACGAAGCGGTCGCCGTTGCGATCGCGTTCCTCGAGGTCGCGGCCGAGCTGTGCCGGCCGGGGGCACCGTTCTACGTCGCGCACTCGGACGTGCTCCGCGTGCCGTTGCAGACGGCGATGGAGCGCCTCGGCATCCGGTATCGGCAGACGTTGATGTGGGTGAAGGACCGGTTCGTGCTGTCGCGCGCCGACTACCACTACCAGTCGGAGCCGATCGCGGAGGGCGAGCTCGAACGGGAGTACGAGCCGCTGTCGTACGGCTTCCTGCCTGGCGGTGAAGGTCGCCTCGGTCGAGGTGGTCCGCGCTGGCATGGGGACAACCGATCGTCGACGGTGTTCGACGTGAAGCGCCCGTCGCGTTCGTCGGTGCATCCGACGATGAAGCCGGTCGAGCTCGTCGAGCGGATGCTCGTGAACTCGTGCCCGCCGGGCGGCTGGGTTCTCGATGGGTTCGCTGGTTCCGGATCGACCCTGATCGCCGCGCACCGCCTCGGCCGGCGCGCGCTGCTCGTCGAGCTGAGCACGCGGTACGCCGACGTGATCTGCCGGCGCTGGCAGGAGCACACCGGGATCGTTCCGCTGCGGGACGGTGTGGAGGTCGACTTCATGGAGCCGGCGCATGTCTGAGGTCGACCCGCGGCGCGCGCTGAAACTGTTCCTCGCGGCGGTCTCGTACGACGTGATCGCGGAGCAGCTCGGCTGCACTGTCGACGAGGCGACGACCGCCGTCCAAGCCGCGATCGCTGACTCGGCTGTCGCGATGGATCAGACGCCGGCGCGGATCATCGAGCTCGAGCGGCTCGACTCGCTGCACCGCGCGGTCTGGGCGAAGGCGTTGAAGGGCGACGTCGCCGCGGTCGACCGCGTGCTGCGCATCCAGGAGGCACGTCAGCGGATGCTCGGCGAGCCGACTCGCGTCAAGGACGCGATCACGGATGCGCTCGAAGCGACGCTCGAGGAGCTGAAGACTGAGGCGGCCGACGGCGCGCTGATCGCGTCGCTTCGCCAGGTGGCGCGGCAGATCGATCATGCGGTGGCGAACGGGACCTCGCTCGAGGCGACGAAGGCGATGTACCTCCTGCCGCATCTGTGGAACGGGCTGCGGGAGCTGGGCGCTACGCCGGCTGCGCGGGCGGCGCTTCAGGCGTCGATGCCTACGCCGGACCCGGCGGCGGCGCCGAAGGAGGGCGGTCCCGTTGACCTCAACGACTTCAAGAGCCGCCACCGAGGAAGCGCCGGCTGACTTCGAAGGGCTCTTCGGGTCGGAGACTCCGCGGCTCTGGACGCGACCGCTCCGCGAGCTCACGCCGGAGACATCGCTGGGGTTCGAGGTCATCGAGTTCGCGCTGCTGTTCCTCGGCATCGACCTCTACCCCTGGCAGAAGTGGCTGCTGATCCATGCGCTCGAGCTGAACGCCGACGGCACGTTCCGCTTCCGCCGCGTCATCGTGCTTGTCGCCCGTCAGAACGGGAAGAGCCTGCTCGCCGCAGTCCTCGCCGCCTGGTGGCTGTTCGTCGACTCGGATCGGTTCGAGGAGCGGCTGCCGCCGTTCCGTTTCAAGGTGCTCGGCACGGCGCAGAACCTCGACACCGCCCAGGACGTGTGGAACCTCACGGGTCGCTGGTGCGACAAGGACAACGAGGAAGGGTGTGTGCCGGCGCTCGCGCGCGCCGTCGCGAAGATCCAACGCAAGAACGGTCAGCCGGGGATCTACCTCCGCAACGGCGCGCACTACGAGGTGCGCGCGGCATCCCGCAAGGGCGGACGCGGCAAGACCGCGGCGCGCGTCCTCATGGACGAGATGCGCGAGCAGCAGACGTGGGACGCATGGGACTCCGTCGCGCAGACCACGAAGGCGATCTTCAACTCGCAGCTGTGGGGCATCTCGAACGCCGGCGACGTGCGCTCGGTCGTGCTCCGCAAGATGCGCGACAACCTCATCGCCGACATCGAAGCCTGGCTCGCCCGCGGCATCGATGAGCTGGAGGCCTACGCCAACGGAGAGCTGCAGGCGCCGACGTCGGCACTCTTCGAGTGGTCGGCGCCGGACGGGTGCGCGCTCGACGACGTCGACGCGATCCTCCAGGCGAACCCGAGCATCGGGCACGGCGAGATCACGATCGAGCAGTGCCTGCAGGACGCGCGCGACATGCTCGAAGCGTCGTACCGCACCGAAGTGCTCTGCCAGTGGGTGACGTCCGCTGTGAAGTCGTTCATCAACCCGAAGGAATGGCGGCTGCGGCACACGTCGATTCCGAACGTGCTGATCCCGCGGGGCGCTCGCACGGTCTGGGCGGTCGACACGGCCGCTGATCGATCGATGACGTGGATTGCTGCCGGCGTGCTCACGGAGTCCGGACGACCGTTCACGACCGTCCGGCACCGCCGCGCGGGCATGATGTGGCTGCCCGACTACCTCGAGCAGCTCGCGATCGAGTCGGACTGCTGGGAAGTGGTCGTCCAGGGTCGAGGATGCCCGGCGGTCGAGTTCATCGACGAGCTGGAGAAGCGTGGCTTCACCGTGCACAAGCTCGACGGCGGACAGTTCGCGATGGCGACCGGCCGGATGCGTGACAGGGTCCGCGACGGTCAGCTCGTCGTCATTGAGCAGCCGGACATCGACCTCGCCGTCGAGGGCGGCATCGTCACGCACTACGCCGAGAACCTCGCCTGGTCGAGGACGAAGTCTCAACCCGTCGACATCGCGGGGCTGGTGGCCATGACCGAAGCGCTGTACGCGCTCGAGGTCCTCACGCCGCCGGAGCCGGAAGAGGCGCCGCCACCGCCGCCGGCGGCCGAGTCGGTGCGTCGGACGGATGTCGAACCCAACGAGGTCAACATCGCGCACGTCGCGTTCTGACGAAGGAGGCCCTGCCGATGCTCCAGGTCAACGAGCAGGGTCTCTTCCAGCCCTTGTCGGTCGCCCCGGGTTCGCGCCCGGCGACGGTCGAACGCGGCTACCAGTCGAACCAGCTTCCCGGATGGGGCTCGTTCTTCGACGAGACGAACGAGACCAACCCGGAGCTCGCATGGCCGCTCGCGATCGAGATCTACGATCGGATGCGCCGCGAGGACCCGCAGGTTGCGTCTGTCCTCCGCGCCGTGACGACGCCGATCCGACGAACGCCGTGGATGATCGATCCCGCGGGCGCTCGCGGACCTGTCGTCGAGCACATCGCTCGCAACCTCGGGCTGCCGATCAAGGGCTACGGCCAGGTGCGCACGCTCCGAACGCGCGGGAGCTTCTCGTTCCAGGAGCACCTTCGGCATGCGCTGCTGCAGCTGCCCTACGGCAACTCATTCTTCGAGCAGGTCTGCTACATCGAGGACGGCCTGGTGTACCTCCGCAAGCTCGGCTGGCGTCCGCCTCGCTCGATCTCGCGCGTCGTCGTCGCTCGCGACGGTGGCCTGGACGCGATCGAGCAGCACGGCATCGTGGGCGGTGATATCCGCATCCCGGTCGCTCGGCTCGTCGCCTATGTGAACGACCGTGAAGGTGCGAACTGGCTCGGCATGTCGCTGCTGCGCACGGCCTACAAGATGTGGCTGCTGAAGGACCGCGGGCTGCGCACGCAGGCGCTGACCCTCGAACGAAACGGGCTCGGCGTCCCGGTCTACACCGGTGCGGAAATGCCGGAGGCCGTCGCGAAGAACCCGACCGATCGGGACAACTGGCAGAAGTCGGAGCGCGACGCCGGCCTGCGGGTCGCCAAGGAGTTCCGCGCGGGTGACGGCGCGGGCGCATCCATCCCGTACTCGGCCAACCTCACGCTCAAGGGCGTCGACGGACGCCTCCCCGACACGGATAAGCCGATCCGTTACTACGACGAGCAGATCGCCCGCAGCATGCTCGCGAACTTCCTCAACCTCGGCGGCGACAGCTCGAAGGGCTCGTACGCGCTCGGTGCCACGTTCGAGGACTTCTTCACGGGGTCGCTGAACGCGCTGTCCCTGCAGATCGCCGATGTGCTGCAGCAGCACGTCGTCGAGGACCTCGTCGACTGGAACTGGGGCGAGTCCGAGCCCGCCCCGCGGATCGTCGCGGCGGTCATCGGTGAGGACGAAGCGATCACGCCTGAGGGTCTCGGGAAGCTCATCGAGTCCGGCGTTGTCGTGCCGGATGCCGTGCTCGAGGAGGCGACCCGGTCGCGCTACCGGCTGCCTGCGAAGGACGAGAAGACCGCGCGAGTCGCGCCCACACCTACCCCGGCCGCCGTGCCGGCCACCTCCTGAGGAGTACGCATGACCGAGGACAACCGCCGCACCGCCCGGTACTGGGGGAGCGTGCCACCGCCGCAGACCAAGCGCGAGTTCTTCAACGCTGTGACGACGCCGGCGCCGTCCGGTGACGGATCTGTCGCGACCATCCGCATGTACGGTCCGATCGACTCGTGGGGCGGCTACTGGGGCATTTCCACGAAGGACGTCTCCGGCGTGCTCGACGCGCTCGGCGACAACGTCACGCAGATCAACCTCCGGATCAACTCGCCCGGCGGGGAAGTGTTCGAAGGCATCGCGATCCTGAACCTGCTGCGCGCGCACAAGGCGAAGGTGACAGCCGTCGTCGACGGGCTCGCGGCGTCCGCGGCATCGATCATCGCCGCGGGCTGCGACGAGACGGTCATGTCGCCGGGAACGCAGATGATGATCCACTCCCCGTGGATGATCACCTGGGGCAACGCCGTCGACCTCCGGAAGAACGCCGACATGCTCGACGGCGTCGAGCGGTCCTGCGTCGAGATCTACCAGGCGAAGGCCGGCGCGAAGGACTGGGCGGCGCTGCTCGCCGCCGAGACGTGGCTGACCGCGACCGACACCGTCGCGATGGGTCTCGCTGATCGCGTCGCGACCATCCCGGATGCCGGCGAGACGGCGACGGTGGGTGACGACCCCGTCGACGAGGGCGACGTCGAGGACGCCGCCATGATCATCCCGATCTCGCGCTTCCCTGACCGGGTCGCCGCCGCGTTGGCGCCGGCCCCCAAGACCCCGAGCTCGTCCGAGCCGGGTAACCCCAACCGAAAGGAGCGCGCGATGAGCGACGCTTTCCTGGCTGGCGTTCGCGATCGGCTCGGCGTGACCGATGCCGAAGCTTCGGAAGAGACGGTCCTGACCGCTCTCGACCAGGCGCTCGCGGAGCAGGCCGACCCCACCCCCGCCGCTGCGCTGCCCGAGGGCGTCGTGGCGATCGATGCCGCGGTCCTCGCGAACCTGCAGGCGCAGGCCGCGCAGGGCGCAGAGGCGCGCGCCGAGCAGAGCCGCATCCGCCGTGAGGGCATCCTCGATGCCGCTCTCGCCGACGGTCGCATCCTGCCGGCATCGCGTGAGCACTGGGCTTCCATGCTCACGTCGAACGAGGAGGGCACGACCGCGCTGCTCAACTCGATGCCGAAGAACACCGCGATCCCCGTCGCGGAGCTCGGCTACCAGCCGCCCGAGGCGACCTCGGACGATCAGCTCTACGCGATGGCGTGGGGCGCCGAGACCGAAGAGGAGGCCTGAGATGGCTGACTACCTGCCCAAGTTCAAGCCCGGCCAGGCGGTGACCTTCACGGCATCCGCCGACGTCACCGGTGGCCGCCTTGTCGCGATCACCGGCGCGCGCACCGTCGGCCCCGCCGGCGCCGACTCCGCGGCCGTCGTCGGCGTCGCCGCCTTCGATGCCGTCGCGGGCGAGCGCGTCACCGTGTTCACCCGTGCGGGCGGCGTGCACCCGCTGGTCGCATCCGGCGCGATCGTGGCCGGCGTCAAGGTCTCGTCGGCCGCCGCCGGCAAGATCCAGACGGTCGGCTCGACGACCAACCCCATCGGTCTCGCGCTCGAGGCCGCCGCCGCCGACAACGACGTCATCGACGTCCTGTTCATCTGAGAGAGGACCCCACGACATGGGATACACCTACCCGGTGAAGCACCCCACGGGGACGCTCACCACCGCGCAGCTGCACCTGCTGCTGCAGAACAACAAGGTCATCGCGAAGCGCGTCGCGGACCTGTCCAACATGAAGTTCATCGCGGACTACCTCCTGCAGGGACGCTTCGACGCGACCGGCGGCGGCATCTTCTACGAGACCGGCGAGCCGGTGTTCGCGGCGGACAGCCCCGAGGCGATCACCCCGCTCGGCGAGTACCCGCTCGTGGTGCTCGATGACGGCACGGTCGTCGGCGCGAAGACGGACAAGTGGGGCCTCGACACGATGATCTCCGATGAGAAGATCGCGCGTCAGGGTCGCTTCTACGTCGACCGCGGCATCCTGCGGGTCACCAACACGGTGATCCGCTTCATCGACCAGGTCGCGATGGCTGTCATCGCGTCGCGCGTGTCGTCGACGTTCGCGTCGGGCACGTGGGAAACCGCGGGCGCGGCCGTCGAGTCGCTGCTCACCATCCAGGCCGAGCGCGCCAACCTCGGTCTCGGTCTCGAGCTCGACACGATCGTCCTGCGCCCCGCGCAGTACGCGAAGGTCATCGGCATGCTGATCGACGACAAGGCGCTGCCTCGCGAGACCGGCGACACCGCGATCAAGGGCAACCTGCCCGTCGACGCGCTGGGACTGACGTGGGCGACCACGCCCAACTTCCAGGGCACCAACCCGCTGCTCGTCGACCGAAACAACCTCGGCGGCATGGCCGACGAGAAGCTCGGCGGACCGAACTACGCGTCGGCCGGCGACTACGGCATCGAGGTGAAGTCGATCCGCGACGAGGACGCCGAGGGCTATAAGGTCCGCGCCCGCCGCGTCACCGTCCCCGTGGTCACCGAGCCCCTCGCGGGCGTCCAGCTGACGGGCACGGGCCTCTGATGGCCGCGCAGCAGACGGCCGCTGAGAAGGCGGCCGCGGACAAGGCCACGGCCGAGGCCGCAGCGAAGGCGGAAGCTGAGAAGGCCGCCGCTGAGGCTGCCGCTGCGGACAAGGCTGCCGCTGAGAAGGCGGCCGCGGATGCCGAGGCCGAACGGGTCGCGGCCGCCGAGAAGGCAGCGAGTGCCCTGCAGGTCATCGGCCCGGTGGCGGTTCTGCCGCTGAAGGCCGGCGGCGAGCGGTACGTGTACCGCGGCACGCCCATCACCGACGACTTCACCAAGGAGGGCGTCGAGCACGCCAAGTCCGTGGGTCTCGTCGGCACGCCGAAGACCGCGGCGAAGTGAGAGGAGGGGGCGATGGGCATTGCACCTGGAGATCTCGTCGGCGTCGAGGAGAACCTCGCGCGGCGTGTGATCGCGAGCGCGCGCACCATCGCCCCCTGCCTCGACACCCTCGTCGACGATTCGGAGGAGAAGGCGACGGCGATCGCCATCCTCCTGGCGGTCGCCGGCGAGGTGAAGCTCCGCGGCTCGCGGCAGGTCGCATCTCAGCGGATCGGCTCGGCGTCGGTGAACTACCGCGACGTCGGATCGGCTTTCACCGATGACGACCGTGACGCCCTCCGCAGCCTCTGTGCGGCGTCGACGCCAGCGGCCACCCCGGTGGGGTCGTTCCCGCGCCCTGCGGCGTCGTTGGACCGCATGTGGCCGGAGGAGTACCCCTCGTGAGCGACATGGAGTTCCCCTACGGGCAGACGGTGGTTCGTCTGCGCGCGAAGGGCGTCGTGAACGAGTACAGCCGGAAGATCGTGGCCGGCGACTGGACTGATCCCGACGAGCTGCCGATCGAAGGGGCGTTCGTCGCGCAGACGTCGACGACTCTGCTGCGCACCGAGACCCGTGATCAGGCGGCTGAGTCGAAGTCGCTCTTCTGCGACGGCGGCGCCGACGTGCGGAAGGGCGACCGGATCCGCGTCGGAGGACCGGGCGGGCCGACCTACACGATCGATGGCATCCCGCCTGCGGCCGACTCGAACCCGTTCACCGGGTGGACGCCGCCGCGGGAGATCCCGCTGACGCGGTACGTCGGCTGAGAGGCGGTGCAGCATGGCACGCAACGGAGACGTGGACCTGGTGTTCAACGAGGACTTCTTCGCGACCGTGCTCCGATCGCCGGGCGTGGAAGCGCTCGTCGACGGTGTGGGTACCCGCACCGAGCAGATCGCGAAGTCGACGGCACCTGTCGACTCTGGCGACTATCGCGACGGCATCGGGATCCGGCATCGCGAGTCGAAGTATCGCCGCGTCACGGAGGTTGTCGGCACCGATGAGAAGACGTTGCTCATCGAGGCGAAGACTGGAAACCTGGCGCGAGCGCTGAAGGCGGCGAAGCAGCCGTGAACGTCCAGCCGCCCAACCTCACCCTGTGGCTCACCGACTATGTGCGTGACCGTGCGGAAGCCGCCGGCATCGACGTCGACGTCGACTCGCAGGAGCCTGCAGGCCTCGACCTGCCGCTGACCGTGCCTCTCATCGTCATCCGTGACGACAGCGGCCCTCGACTGTCGCATGTCACCTTCGACCGCTCTATCGGAGCGTCGGTGATCGGCGGCAGCCGAGCTGCTCCGAAGCGGATCGATGACCTCGCATCCTGGCTTGCTGGCGTGCTGTTCGACGATGCGATCGCGCTCGTCGACGGCAGCCCGATCGCTTCCGTCGAATGGGACGGATGCAACGGACCGTACGCGGTCCCCGAATCGCTGGACGCGGCGCGCCGCTATATGACAGCGCAGTACACGGTCGTCGGCACATGGTGACCGACGCCAACCAACCTGAGCCATCCCGAGCGGGGTGGCTCTTCTCTTTGAAGGAGGAGAAATGACGGCAGATTCCGAGGGCAACGACCTCGGCGCGGTTGGCGTCCCGATCACCGGGTTCGCAGCTGTGCAGCTCACGGGCGGACCTTCGTTCGTGAGCTCGGCGGCGGGGGCGGCGACACCGCTCGCGCTCCCCGCGGGGTATCAGAAGGTCGGCCTGTTCAAGGTCGACGGTGGCCCGCAGGACGGTGGTGACGCCGGCGACAAGATCGAGTTCTTCCAGCAGGGCTACAAGCTCTCGGGCGACGACCAGCCGACGATCCAGATCAACCTGGCGCAGTTCGACGCGCTCGTGCGCAAGCTCGTGACCGGGCAGACCCCGGACGCGAACGGCATGGTCGTGATCAAGGCGCTCACGCCCGACACGGTCTTCCCGCTGTTCGTGGCCACGAAGTTCAAGAACGGCTGGTCGCGACGCCGCAACGGGCTCGCCCGGATCTCGGCTGTCGAGATCGACAAGGAGACCCGCGGCGAGGTCAACGGCCGGAACACCACGTTCGAGTGGATCGACGACGAGACCGTCGGCGGCTTCTACCGTGAGTGGCTCGTCCCGCCGGCTTCCGGCGCGTCGAAGCAGAACTGGGCGGTCGAGGTCCTCGGCGGACCGACCGGCGGCACCTACACGCTGCTCGTCAACGGCATCCCGACGGCGCCGATCGCGTACGGCGCGAACGCCGCCGCGATCACGTCCGCGCTGAACGGCATCTCCGGTGTGACCGGTCTCTCCGGCATCACCACCTCGGGTACGGGACCGTTCGCGGTTGCGTTCCCCGCAGCGGCTGTCCTGACCGCGACGGACGAGCTCACCGGAGGCACCGACCCGTCGGTCGCTGTCTCCTGATCAGGCCGGCTGGCCGGGGTGCTATCGGGTCGCCCCGGCCAGCCTCACACCCGAACCCGATAACCCGAGAAGGAGACCCATCATGGCCGCCACCAAGACCACCGCACCCGCGTACGATTTCGACAGCTGGAGCGACGAGGACGAAGAGAAGGCGATCGCCGCCGCTGTCCCCGACGTGAAGTACATCGTCGTCGAGCGTCGCTTCGTCGGACGCTTCACCAACGGCGAGCTCGTCGAAGTTCCCCTCAGCCTCAGCCTCGACGACGTCGAAGCGCTCCAGGAGCAGAACGACGCCGCCGTCGACCAGTTCAAGATGCTGCTGCGCGTTGTCGGCGGTGACGACGTCGCCAGCACCTTTGGCCGCCAGGACCTCGTCGAGGCAGCGATCATGGCCGAGAAGTACTTCCGCGTGCTGAACCGCATCCAGCAGGCGGCCTTCCCGGAATCCTGAGCGTCGCCCGGTACATCGGACAGCACCGGAGCCGCGTCGCGCGCACACTGCGCGAGATGGGCACTCCGGGTCTGTCCGGGCTGGGCGACGCTCTCACATGGGGTGAGGCGAGCCTCCTACTCGATGCGGCCGCGGCCGACACCTCGACGGAGCTCGGCGCTTACCTCGCGGGATGGGCCTATAGGGCGACCACCCCCGAGCTGATCATGATCGCCGCCGCGGTCGGCAAGCGTGCGCTGGAGATCATGCCGTGGGCGATCACGTCACCTGAGCAGTCTTCGCCCGTTGAGGTGGCGACAGCGCTCGCGCAGCTCGAGGAAGAGATCGTCTTCACCTAGGCGAGGAGGTCGCGATGTCATCTCAGGTCGCATCCGGCCACGTCGCCATCTTCCCGACGCTGACCGGCTTCAAGGCGAAGGTCACGAAGGACACGAAGGATGCCGGCGTCGCCGGTGCGAAGTCGTTCGAGGGGGGCTTCAAGGGGGCCGGGACGTCGGCGGGGCGCGCGCTCGGAACGGACCTGAAGTCCGCGCTGACCGCGTCCGCCGGCGGTCTCGGCGCGGATCCGATTAAGAGCCTCACGCGCGAGGTCGCCTCCGCGTCTGCTGCGTTGTCTCGTGCGCGGCTGAAGCAGCAGGACGATGCGGGGCGTGTCCGTGTCGCGGAAACGCGGCTTTCTGAGGTCGTGCAGAAGTCCGGGGCGACCTCATCCCAGGCGGTTGCTGCTCAGGAGCGGCTCGCATCAGCACGCCGCACCCTAGCCACCTCGACGACGACGGTGGCTTCTGCGACGGATCGTCTGAACAACGCACAGAAGGCACTCGCCGACGCATCCAAGGCGCCAGCTGGGCTTTCCACAGTCGACCGCCTGAAGTCGAGCATCAGCGGGGCGGCCGGTACGGTCGCATCCGGTTTCGGCGCCGTCGTGTCTGCTGCACGCAGCGCGGGCTCCGCCATTGGTGATGCGCTCTCCGCGGGTATCAGGGGCGGCGCTACCGCCGGTGTCGCCGTCGCCGCGACAGGGATTGGCATCGCGTTTGCGAAGGGCTTTTCCCGCCTCAACGCGATCGACACTGCACGCGCGAAGCTCACCGGCCTCGGCAACGACGCGGACTCCGTCAAAGCGATCATGGGCGACGCGCTCGCCTCAGTCCGCGGCACCAGCTTCGGGCTCGGTGAAGCCGCGACCGTCGCTGCCGGTGCTGTCGCCGCGGGCATCCGCCCCGGCGAGCAGCTGCAGGCGACGCTGAAGGGCATCGCCAACGTTGCCGCCGCATCGGGCTCCTCGATGGAGGAGACGGGCGCGATCTTCAATAAGGTCGCCGCGACGGGCAAGGCGTACACGGAGAACATCAACCAGCTCGCCGACCGGGGAATCCCGATCTGGCAGGCTCTCGCGACCCAGCTTGGTGTCACGACCGATCAGGTTCGGTCGATGGCATCCGACGGGAAGATCGACTTCCAGACCTTCTCGGATGCTGCCGCGAAGGCTGCTGGAACAGTTGCCGACGAGATGGGTAAGACCGTACCGGGCGCGGCGAAGAACTTCTTCGCCGCGATGGGTCGCATCGGCGCGAACGCGCTGCAGCCGATCTACGGGAAGATCGCACCTCTGATCCTCGCTGCAACGTCGGCGTTGGGTCCGATCGAGGATCGTGCCAAGGCCCTCGGTGACGTGCTCCTGAAGGGCCTCGGGCCTGCACTGGACTTCGTCACGAACCTGCTCGACAAGATCGGGCAGGGGGCCGCTCTTGCCGATACCGGGCTGGGCGCACTGGCTGGCGTCATCGGTCCGCTCGGTGGCATCTTCGCCGCTGTCGGCGCCGGAGGCTTGGCTGGGCTGCTGACGAAGATCCCGCGGCTCACAAGTCTGCTCCCGGGTCTGACCGGTGCGCTCGGTCTGCTCGGAGGGCCACTAGGCATCATTGCCGCGGGTTTCGCGGGGTTCGCCCTGTCGGGCGGTGACGCGTCCGCGCTGGTGCAGAGCCTCGTCGGGATCGTCAACTCGGTTGTTGCCGCGCTGCCTGGTCTTGTGGCGCAGGTCGCGTCGTTCGTTCCGCAGCTGGTGCAGTCGATCCTCAGCCAGGTGCCGGCGCTACTCAGCGTCGGCACGGCTGTCGTGATGACACTCGTCGATGGGCTCGTCTCGACTCTGCCGTCGATCGTCGCCTCGGGCATCACCCTCATCCAGGGGTTGATCGCCGCGATCGTGGCGAACCTGCCGACGATCCTCGGCGCCGCGACGCTGCTCGTCACAAGCCTGATCGATGGGATCGTGACCGCGATCCCGATGCTCATCGCTGGGGCGTTGCAGCTCGTGCAGGGGCTCCTGCGGGGCATCATCTCCGCGCTGCCGGTGATCATCCAGGGTGGGCTGCAACTGCTGCTGGCTCTCATCACAGGGATCGTGCAGGCGCTGCCGATGCTCGTGCAGGCGGCGTTGCAGCTGGTGAACGGTCTACTGACCGCGATCATCACGAACCTGCCGATCATCATCCAGGCGGGCATCCAGCTCCTGCTGGCCCTCGTGATGGGCATCATCAATGCCCTGCCGATGCTGCTGCAGGCCGCGCTCGACCTCGTGCAGGGGCTGCTGCAGGCGATCATCACGAACCTGCCGCTGATCATCGAGGCCGGCATCCAACTGCTGCTGTCGCTGGTCACCGGACTGATCAACGCGCTCCCGCAGCTGATCACCGCGGCGATCAACCTCGTGCTGCAGCTCGTCGCCGGGCTGCTGCAGATGCTGCCGCAGCTGATCGAGGCTGGTGTGCAGCTGATCGTCGCGCTCGTGAAGGGTCTCGCCCAGGCGATCCCGCAGATCATCAAGATGCTGCCGGACATCGTGAAGGCGATCTGGGACGGGCTGGCGAACGTCGACTGGCTGGGTCTTGGTGCGCAGATCATCCAGGGCGTGATCGACGGGTTCTTCTCGATGGTCGGCGCCGTGGGCGACGCAATCGGTTCGGTCGTCGGAGGCATCCTCGACTTCTTCCCGCATTCGCCGGCGAAGAAGGGCCCGCTGGGTCCGTCCGGCTGGCGTCAGCTGCGCACGTCGGGTCTAGCGACGATGCACCAGTACGCGGAGGGAGCGAAGGACGGTGCCCCTGCGTTCGGCGACGCGCTGACAGCGGCTGCGGCCGCGGCCTCGTCGCGGGCGCAGGACGCTCTGGCGGTCGTGTCGACCAGGACGAGCGTGGACGCGACGTCGACGGCGGCGACTACTGCTGCCGCTCCTGCGGCTCCTGGGGTCGCGTTCTACGGCGACGTGCACACGCAGGACGTCGACGAGCTCGTCGATCGCATCGAGAAGAAGAAGCGGGCGGCGAACTACGCGACCGGCGCGACTCGGAAGGTGGGGTGACGGATGCCTCTTGTGCTCGCCACCCCACCGGTGAGTCCTCCCGCCGAGCCCTCGGAGTGGGGCACGGTTCAGATGGTGTGGATCGGCCCCGACGGGTCACGGTGGGACCTGAACGACTGGCGTGCCGGCCTCCAGCTGGTGCGCGACGGCGTGAAGGGACTGCACTTCCCGAAGATCACCAAGTCCAAGTCGGTCTCGCGCAGCGTGCCGGGCTTCCGGCTGCGAGGCTTCCGTGCCGAGTCGCGAGACGTGTTCTGGCCGCTGTACGTGTACGGCGACGGGAGCGACGAGTGGCGGCGCATCTACGACGCGTTCTTCGCGACGATCACCCCGGATCGTCCGGGCACTTGGGAGGTCACCGCGGGGCTGACCACGCGCCGGCTGCAGCTGACGGGCGTCTTCGACGAGGAGTACAGCTTCACGCGCGACCCGCTTCGCAAGGGGTGGGCGATCATTCCCGTGTCGCTCGAGCCGGAGAACCCGTTCTGGATGGGGGATCCGGTCACGACGCCGGAGTTCGGCGGCGAGGAACCGGTCGACTTCATTCCGAGCGATCCCGGCGATCCGGACTACCATCCGTCGCCGGCGGCATCGTTCTCGGCGGCCACGATCCAGAATCCGGGGCACGTTGAGGCCTACCTGACGTGGACGGTGCGCGCGCGTGAGCCCGTCGACGCCGGCGACGTCATCCTTGGCCTCGGCGGCGTCACCGCGCAGATCAACATCCCGATGGCCGCGGACGACGTCCTCGTCATCGACACCGATCCTCGCAACGTTGCCGCGCTGCTCAACGGCGTCGACGTCACCGCGCAGCTGGGCCTCGTCGAGTGGGCACCGCTTCCGTCGGGCGTCGATGTGCCGCTCACGGTCATCGGGCCGGCGGCATCCGCGACGGTGCAGGCGTCGATGGTGCCGCTGTACTACACCGCGTTCTGAACGCTCGGAGGTGATCGCGTGGACGGTGTTTCGTTCATCGTCTACGACAAGGCGGGAACCTTCCAGCGTCTCGTCGTGCCGAAGTCCTCGTCGACGACGCTCCTGCGCAACGGCATTAGCTTCAGCGAGCTCACGCTCGACAGCGACCATGTCGCGCTCGAGGCGGCCACTGCGAAGGGCGCACGGTGCGCGATGCGATTCCGCGGCCGCGAGTGGCTGCGCGGACGGGTGTCGTCGACGCCGGGGCACGGCCCGGACGGCGACACCGTCATCCGCGTCGAGGACGACGTCCGGAAGCTGTGGGCGTGGCTCGGGTGGCCGAAGCCATCCGCAGCGCTGAATGCGCAGACCGACGAGTACGCCCGGTACAGCGGCCCAGCCGAGAGCGTGGTCAAGGCCGCGATCGCCGCGAACGTGACGCGCCTCGGAGTGCCGTGGACGGTGGCCCCGTCCTTGGGCCGCGGACCGACGTCGAAGGCGGAGCTGCGGTTCCACCCGCTCGGCGACAAGCTCATGCCGGTGCTCGACGCCGCTGGGCTCGTGCTCACGCTCACGCATGACGGCCTGGCCGTCACAGTCGACG
The DNA here is from genome assembly GCA_964537475.1 of uncultured Chitinophagaceae bacterium. Lineage (GTDB taxonomy): Bacteria > Bacteroidota > Bacteroidia > Chitinophagales > LD1 > UBA1941. The sequence continues at coordinate 40,671 of CAZIBY010000015.1, forward strand.
TGCGCGCATCGCAGCTGGTCGCCGGCCTTCTCTCCGACCTCACCGGAAACCTCGAGGCGTACTCGTGGACGAAGGAGGCACCGACATCGACACGGGTCATCGTGGGCGGCCGCGGTGAAGGTGTGGAGCGCGAGTTCTACAGCAAAGTCGACACTGCGACCGAGTCCGACTGGGGCGACATCATCGAGACCTTCGTCGACGCTCGCAACGCTGAGGTCGGCGGTTCCCTGGAGCCGGACGCCGACGAGGCACTCGCTGAGGGGCGCGCGACGGCCGGCATTTCGATGGATCTCGTCGAGTCCGACCGTTTCCGCCTCGGCACACACTTCCTCGTCGGCGATCGCGTGCGCGTCAAGGTCGGTCCGCTCGACCAGGAGGAGCCGATCACGCAGGTGGTGATCGACGACACTCCCGACGGCGTCGTGGTGACGCCGAAGCTCGGCACCGCTGACGACGATCCCGACGTCCAGATCGGGAACCAGATCGCTGCGCTCGCGCGCGGCGCACGAGACGAGAAGAGGCGCTGATGGCGATCACCTCGAAGGGCTACGAGCGAGCCCTCACCTACGCCGAGCTCGGCACTCTGCTTTCGCATGCGGGCGCGCAGTACTCCGTTTTCGGCGTCGACTCGTTCCGCTGCGGTATCAACTTCGGCGGATCGGACCGATCAGTCCGCGTTCTCCCCGGCCGGGCCTACGGCGCCGGAATCGTCGACGACTCATCGGACGCTGTGATCCTGACCGGTGCGCCGGTGGGCTCTGGAGACCGGTGGGACATGGTCGTGCTGCGTCGCAACTGGACGGCGAAGACGACCGCCCTCGTTCTCGTTTCCGGCTCGTCGACCAAGGTGCTGCCGGACCGGTCGATGAATCCCGGCGTCGAGGATGATCAGCCGATCGCGCTGGTCCGCTTCTCCGCCGGACAGACGCAGGCTGTGGAGGTCGTCGATCTGCGCGTGTGGCACGGCGACGGCGGATGCACGGCACGGGACCGGCTCGTCCTCAACTACCTCGACCGCATCGGTACCCGCATCTACCTGCTGGATCGGACGTACGTCTACGCGATGCAGGCAGACGGCAACCCGAAGTGGGTGACGGACTCCGTCGTCGTCTCCACGGCCGCCCCGTCGCCGGCCGACGTGCCCTGGCTGCAGATCCCCGCCTGATCGGAGGCAACTGATGGCATCCGGCCTGTTCTCCGGGGATTCCCGGTACCGTCTCGACCTCAGCACCGGCGTCAGTGGGACGACGATCAATGCGTCGATCTCGGTCACCAAGACCGCGGGCGGCGGCTACTACACGGGCGACGCGCAGTGGTGGCGGATCCGAATCTCTGGCGCGGATCAGGACGGCTACTGGACGTACGACTTCACCGGCGGCACACCGAAGACGATCGGCATCGCCGCGCGCGGCCGAAACGTCGGATACGGCACCTTCCTTGTCGAGTCGTGGGTCAACATGGACTCCGGTCTCGGCCAGGCGTACGCGGCCGAGTGGGTCACGATCACGAACCCCGCGACCGTCCCGTCCGCGCCGGCGACACCGACCGTGTCGGGCATCGGCACGACGAGCATGACGCTGAGCTGGTCGATCCCGGCGAACAACGGTGCCGCGATCGACCAGATGCTGCTCCGCCGCTACTCCACGGCTGACGGCACCGGCCCGTACGTCGACTACCCGAACGCCGGCAACGTCACCTCCCGCACGGTCACCGATCTCAACCCGGGGTCGCAGTACTCGTGGGCGGTGTACGCGCACAACAGCGTCGGCTACTCGACCCGCTCCGGCGTCCGAGCAGCGCAGACGCTCGCGGCCGCGCGCGTCCCGAAGGGGAGCGTCTACGTCCCGGCCGCGCAGGT
>CAZIBY010000016.1:0-33640 GCA_964537475.1 uncultured Chitinophagaceae bacterium
GGAAAATATCTGTCCGAGCAAAAAAGATTATTAAAATCAAAAAAAAAAGTTATTTTTTTTTGGGAACGAAAAATGAAAAATAAATCAAAAAAAAAATAAAAAAATAAAAATAAAAAATAAAAAAAAAAGAAAAAAATAACTTATAACAATCAGTATAAATAATACTATTATTATTTCTTTAAAATGAAGGAGTATAAGTATACGTTGAAGAGTGAACATTTAAAGGTGATGTCCTGTTTCTCGATTGAATTGTCCCAACCGAAAGTGGTAGAAAAGACAGCGGAGGATGATTTTGATTACAAGATTGTTGGCAGTACAAATGAAGGGTTGATCGAGATCACTACGGAAAACATTTCCAGAAAGCAGGAATCTTTTACTGAACCATCATTATGTATTGTGGATTTAACTCAAATCCAGTTGCTCTGCCATACCAGTGAAAAAATGAGCATTTCTTCCGTGTACTGTCATCCTCCGGATTCGTACATTCCCAAGTATCCAGATGCTGGTTTGATTTACCCTACTGTATCGGGATCGCTTTCCTTTGGCAACGTCGAGCAGGTTCATTTACAGCACGTTATTATCGACAATCTGCTCCTAAGTTGTCTTTCTCGTGCTACGCTGACTCATTTGCATGTGGATGGCTTTTTAAGGGACGAAAACCCGACACTGCTGTTGACGTCTTCTATTCGGTATTTGTCGCTGAACTGTTGTTTCTTAAAACCAGCCATTGAAAATGATTTTCAAGTAGTGTTGCCACAAGGGGCGATTATAAAGAAGGCTTCTTTTCTCTCCTGCTACTTGAACAAGTGTGCACGAATGTCCACCTCCACTCAAGTATACCGCATTGTTGCACTTCCTTTAAAAAGTGGTAGTGTACTGAACCGCACCAGCATTGAAACGCTTATTTTTGATTTATCGCCGAATGAGTTGCAGGAAATGGAGGTGTCGCCCGACCATCGGTTTTTCCATTTTTTAAGGGATGTTCATGTCAGTAACATTGTGATTCGTGGAAAATTCAATTTCATCGAGGGGTCGGCATTGTATAAAAAGTACATCCGTCCCGATGAAGATGAAAATGTCAATGACAGCACGCCTGCGTTCGAGGAGCAGATTGAATTTCTAAATTTATCACGTCATCGCTCAGTGGCGCATATTTTAAGGGAGCAGTATTCGACGGAGAAAATGTTTTCTAAACGCAAACAGAAAATTGAAGGCAATCCGTTTGCTCATGTGGAATTTGATTTGATTGCTGCCCTCAGCAAATGCAATGCCACTGCGCTTTATTTGGACACGGCTGCGGCCACGATGATTTGGCTTACCGCCAATGCATTTTTGGTTCCTTCCTCGACCCATAATACCTTTGTGAAATCTTCCATTGTCAATGTTTTTGTTCAGTGCTCGTTTGCATATCCGCCCATCTACCCGCGCTTTGAAAAATCCGAAGTTCCCGCTACCAAAAAACAGCCACTTCCAGCCAATCGGGTTTTCTTTAAAAATGAGGAGTGGCGCAACATTTTTTTAAGGGATGGGCCGCTCGTTGCACCGAAAAAAAAAATTAAATCGAATCACTATATTTTTTATGCAGGCAATCGTGACATGATTGAGCACAAAAGGCTGCCGGTGTTGGAGGTGCTTGAAAATATATTTTCGGGAGAGATTCAGTCATATCAGTTATATGCTTTTGCCAAGCCGCTGGTGGGTGGTTATTTTATGAAAGCCCGCTTTGTGCCATTTTGTGGAAATGACCGCAAGTTAATTTGTGCGGCTGGTGAGAAACTTGAAGAGCAATCATCTTCGATTCTTTCTTGGGTTCCTATTGTGAATTGGTATTTTAATTAGTCAAATATTTTTTATTAAGAATATCCACGCTCTCTCATCCATTGCCGGTTTTCCTCTATTATATTTTCCAGATTATCAATTAATTCATCCAATCTTTCAGTAAAAGCATCTGCTCTTTGTTCTATATGATTTACATGAACTAACATTTGTTCCAATGACATATTCCTTCTAAATTCTATTAACATTGTTATTAAATAAAAAATCATCAAATCTCCTAACATTTTTTTTTATTTTAAAGAAATAGAGCAATTATTAATTGCTTATCCTTTAAAATAAATGATGGGAATAAAAAAAAATAAAAAAATAAAAAAAAAAATAAAAAAAATAAAAAAAAAATAAAAAACTTTTATCCTTTAAAATGTTACGGAAAGGAACAGAAAAAAAATTAAGAAATTATTATGAAGATGGAGCGCCAACGGAAGGAAATGCATCGGCGGTGATGGTGAGGGATGGGTTGTTACCATCATTCAAATCGGATTGGGAAGACATTAAGAAGAAAATGCAACACACCGGGCTCAAGCACGGTGACTTTGAAATTGTGGTTTTGCCTTTGCCTACCAATGGTTATATTTGTAACTTTCCCTTTGAAATTAATGAAAAAGGGGAGAAAAAGTTATATAATCAGAAACACAACAAGGCCAAGAAGAATGTGTTTGGATGCTGCTCCCCTGACAAGATCAATCTATTTCGAGCCTCTTTCATTGGCAACTTTTACGCCAAGCAGTTTCAGGTTGTCGATGTATTTGCCTTCATGATAGAATTTGATTTTATCCTGAACGGCGAAATGCTCATTGACCGAATTCAATTGTACGACTTCTTCAAGGCTTTTCTGGAACAGGTCACAATGGACAGACATAAGGTGGAAGGAGAGAATATTTTTCTCGATCATTTTAAAGAAAGCAATGGTATGATAGAAGAAGTTCCGACTATCATTCCTCAATCCCCTCCTGCGCCTCCTTTTCACAAGTTTGCTTATGAAGAGGAAATGGAAGCCGCTGAAGAAGCCCGCAAGAAGAAAGAAGAAGAAGATCGCCGTTTTGCGGAAGACGAAGCCTACTTTATGTCTCTGGCATGTAGCGTTCAACAAGATCGGCCAATTCTTTCTCCTTTGGATGATACTCCTCCTCCGCCTCCTTGTTCAATGGAAATGGAAAATAATAACATGCCTGTGGTAGATAAAGTAAATGAAACACTTTCTTTAAAAGATATTGAAATGTCATCTTCTACTACTGCTTCTACTAATACAAAAAATGCTACTGTATCCAAAAAAAAAGAGAAAGAACCTGCCGCTGCTGTTGCTGTTGTGTCAGAAAAAGTAGATAAAACCCCCGATCCCACCAAGGATAATTTTTATGATCTGATCAAGTATGTTTTATGTTGTACATCCGAACAACTTGAACCTCGGGACATTCTTAACAAGGACTTTTTAAGTGATGTCGAAGAAGATATCTCTCCGGAAGATTTAAAAATGATGAAAGCACTCAAATCGCATGGAGCGAAATTTAATATTCCAGTCGTTAAAAGTATTTTAAAGAAAAAAAATAATGGAGCACAACTTGCTTTGTGGATGGACTTGAATGGGATTTAAAAGAAAATTTTTATTTACTATTTTTCTTCTTCCCCTTAAAATAAAAAAAAAAAATAAAAATTCTATTTTTTAAGAATAAAAAAAAAAAATTAATTCTAATGAAATTTAATATGCTTAATAAAAATGGAGATTTAATGTGCGCTGCTTTTCAGTGCCGAAAACATGCTCGGCTTCGATATGTAGAAAAGCAATGGTTTTGTGAACATCATGCGGATGAAATAATATGCATAAGAAACTCTATCCGAGAGGTAAAAGGTAAAAGAAAACTTGATCCGAAAAATACAGCGCTTTTAAAGGAAGAAATCCAATTTCGTCGGCAGGAACTATGGTTTCGTCAACACTATGATGCCGGGCATTATTATTTTTTGCTTAAACTTGTAAGATTACTTCTTTAAAATTTTTTTATTAACCAAAAAAAAAAGAAAAAAATATTAAACAAAAAAAAAAAAATTAAGCAATAAGTGTATAATAAGAATCGTAACGATTTTTAGATTTTAAAAAAGCAATGAATCTCATGTAAACATCCAAAAACAATTTAAATCGTTTATTTTTTTCGCGAATGTGATACAATTGCTGCGATCGTTCATGAGCGGCTCTTTCCGGCGCCAATCTTTCTTGTTCGGCAGCCACCAAGGTTTTATCAAGAATAATGTTGGGAACGGTAAATCCATTTTCCGGATCGGCGATGTAATCATAAATGAGTTGATGGATGTATAAAATAAGTTCCTTGGTTTTTCCACCGCAGGAATTTACTTTAAAACCGGAAAGTTTAATGGATAAGTGCTTGTAGAGGTTGGCGTCCACCACGCGTTTACTGAAATGCTCTTCGAGTCGAAGATCGGAATTGGGGTAAAGACACACATGAATGTCTTCGGCTGGAAATAAATTGAAGTTCCAGATAAAGCAGGATTTGAATCCGGGCGTGGCGGCATTGGGGATTTTGTTAATGAGAACAGTGGTGGGATACTTGTTGCAAACCGTAATGTCAATGACTTCAATGCATCGGTAGCGGGGAATCGGAAGCCGTGCATTGTCCAAATCAATGGTCAGTTGAAAAAGTGCATCCAGCAAATCCGCTTCATTTTTGATCCCGGCAACAATCAAATTACTCATGGTCATCAGCGTCGAGGTAACCACATAATACTTCTCGCGCAACTTGGACTTCACAAAAATCAGCGCCGCATAAAACTTGGAATTGATAAATCCATTCGGAAGCATCGCCGCCATCTTATTGTTCACAATAGGATACTGCGTCGTGCCGTCAGCAAACTCAAACCGAACCTCATACACAAAGGTCTCGCTCTTTAAAATAAGTTTTTCTTTTAAAGGAGTGTCATCATTCCATCGAATTCGCCACGGCATCTTTGGTTTTTTCAATGACCCCATTCCTCCAATGATTCCTTCACTTCCTTTTTGAAAAACATCCCTTGTGCGATCCTTCTTCTTAATTTTTACTAATTCATCCACTTCTGAACTTTTCTTTTGTTTAATTCGAGACATTTTAAAGAAAAAATTTTATTTTCTTTAAAATTTTATTTTATTTTTTTTTTTAATTCAGAAATAGAAAAATGATGATTTTTCTTTTCATGTTACTTGTACCTATTTTGTATTTTTGGTATTATTATCCAAAATGTGCGGAGGATAGGGAATACCGTAATACAAGTAAGTTTGTTGTATGGGTAAGAAATCCATTAAATCCTTTTGACGCTGGATACTCTTTAGAAGTCTCAAATCGAATTGACTATAACTTAACAATATACTCTGCTTTTCTTGTGGGTATAAAAACTTCAACCTTTTTATGGAGGTGGCTTTTTTATTTTACGTATTTAAATGATGTAGATAAATACTATTATAATCGTATATAATAATATACGAAACAAAAAAATAAAACAATGTTTAATTATTTTTCTTAATTTCAAGGGCTTCAGCGGCTTCAATTTTTCGATCCATTTTTTGCTTCTCCATAACAAGCGTCAGAATTTGAATCAAAAGCAACTCTCCCACTACACTTGCAATGTAAACAATGGTGTAAAATGCAATTCGGTAATAGATTGTAAAGGAAAGTGCATCCGGACTTTGAACATCGAGATGAAGAATTAACAGCAAAAAAGCCAAACTTTTTTCCACGACAGATTGCCCAAACCAGAGTTTAAAAATACCAACACCAACAATTGGAAAAATCGTCAAAGGAATGAAAAATGTAATGCATTGCTTGATCCAAAACCAGAGCGTCCACAGCATCATAACAATGGTGCACCAATAACGCCAATACCATTTCTTTTTGGATTCATGCATTTCTTTTTTCTGTTGCTCTTTTTCTTGTTTGATTGCTTTGATTGAATTTGGTTTTGCCATATTTTTATTTTTTTTTTTTTGATATAAATTAAAATAGAATAAATTAAATAAAAAAAAAATGAAAATACTTTATTTCTTTATGGATATTTGTTTGCATTGTATTTTATTTTTAACATGTTGGATGGCCGCAATCATTGGCATGGCTGTATTTTACTATGTTGGGGTAATACCTGAATTTATTGTATTAGAGATAGAGATTCCATTATACATTATAATTTCTATAATAATGGCTGTCGGATTTTTCGATGAGCAAATAAGGGAAACTCCTATCAACTCCAAGTCGATAGTTTATCGATGCGTGTCTTTTATTGAATTCTAATATTTTTATTTTTTATGCTTCTTTAAAAAATAATAAAATTTATCCAAGGAATATCCAAGAATCATAAAAAAGGATAATAACAAATTCAGTTCCATAAAAAATGCAATGAACATAAGTGGCCCAACATCATTGGTGGATGTTGGCATTGTCATAAAAGTCAATCCAAACTGATAAATCCCAAATAAATAAGATTGTGGTTCTCCATAATGCATACTAAACTGAAACAGAAAATAAATCAAAATGGCATTCAGCACACCAAAATAAATCAGCATAACAACTCTTAAAACAGATGACAAAAAAGATTTTAACGGAAATGATGCTTTTGATTGATAAGATGATTCATCTTCTCCTTCTTCAAAATATTCCATTTTAAAGGAAGAAAATATTTTTATTTTTTATTCCCTTAAAATAAAAAAAAAAAATAAAAAATAAAATAAAAAATGAGTATGACTATTTTAATAAGTGGATCAAGGGACTGGAAGGATAAAGAAAAAATCAAAGCAACATTAATGCAATATCCGGGAGCCTTTGTGATTGTAGGGGATTGTAGAGGAGTGGATTTATTAACTGTAGAAGCAATTGATGAGTTGGGTGGAGAATACCAATCTATGGTTTTTTATGCGGACTGGGATAAACACGGCAAAGCAGCGGGCCCAATACGAAATATTCAGATGCTGGATTATTTTCAAAGCCAATGCTCATTTCCTAAAATGATTTTGATTTTTCATAGTGATTTACGGAGCAGTAAAGGAACCAAGCATCTTGTCAATAACGCTGAAAAACGTGGTTTTAATGTAAAACTTATTCAATAAAAAATTTTTATTTAATCGTTTAAGAAAAAACAATGAAACTTTTTTAATCTTGCATAGTAAAGCGATGAACAATAAAATCACGAATGTAAGTAAGATATTTATCCCGAATGGCTTCTTGAATATCTGAAGGAAAGAAAAGGCACAATGTGTCCTTATAGACACGACGTAATGGCGGGCAAGGTTCACCACTGCAGTAGGCTGTTCCATCATTACTTTCTTCTTTAAAACCGGGAAAGTTTGTTTGTTTAGAAAATTCGGATTCTTTTTTTTTTCCAATAACAAGCATCACCATGATTGTATTTTTATCCCATTCGTAAGAAACGGGATATCCTGCCTTTAACATCAAATAAAGAAAATAGAAGGAAGTATCCGCACCTAAATCATCATTAAAATTAAAATTAAAAATAACTTTATTGAGTTCTTCTGGATTTTTATTGTTTACTTTCGAAAGACAAGCAAGCAAATGATGGTCATCTTTTAATGATGTTGAAAGAGATTCTACAATACTTGCTACACTTTTATTCAAACACATGAATGTTTTCTGTCCATTTTTTGATGGTTTAAGTTTTTTTACCATTTCTGCGTAAGGGACGACCACTTCTAAAGGCCGTTTTAAAGGAGATTTTACAGTTCATTTACTCTATAGATATCCTTTTCTACACGAGTAACTATTTTGTTGTCCCAAAAAAACTGAGCGTACATATCCGTGTTATCACCATCGTGGAATTGCAACGTCACAATCCACTCTGTTGATGCCCAAGGAGATTCCTTTACAATGTTTGAAATAGTTTGATCGATATTATTCATATGAAGAAAACCATATAATTCCAGACCGCTACCATAAGTCAATGTAGGATTACCACGCTTGCTCATTGTAAAGTAATCCGTTTTCTCCGCAACATCATTTGCGTGAATTCCGAAGGAATAAATCCAACCACAATTCACCAATAACGAATCAATTATCTTTAACCAGTTCATGTCTTTCGATACTTCTCCATTTCGGTTGATCTTAATAAATTCTATTTTACGTAAAAGATTGGACATTTTTTTTTTATTTTTTAAAATGTAAAATTTAAAATAAAATATTTTGCTCCTTTAAAATAAAAAAAAAATGGAAAGAATGCTGCATGCCAATTTTATTATTAGTAATATCGACCGACGTGTTTTTGATGTTCGATTCTTCTATTCTTGGGCATCATGGAATTGCTTTGGAGAAAATATTTTTAAAATCCATTCCGTTTCTTTTAAAGAAGAAGATGCTCAGTACAGCCGTGCGAAAATATCGATTGATTTTCATTATCCCAATCGTCAGTTTTACAATACCGATCGTCTGTACTTGCGGACAGTGGTGATGATCCATGGAGTTCCTACAGATCATGCGTTTGCTTCCTTTAAATTGAAGGCATTGGTGGAGAAGGGAAAGGGAGGGGTTGTCAAACCGTTCAAGGATTATCATGGGAAAAAGGGGATGATTTACAAGTATGGAAAGGTGCTTTGTTTTTTAAAGAAAAGCGAGCAATCCGCGCCGATGGACTTTAGTGAAATCCAGTACATGGAGCGAAAACGGTTTAGGGTATTTTTGAATACGCTGGTGGACAAGGAACGGCTCTACTTTCAGCAATTCCGTCCGCTCAATGATATCATTGATAAAGTGATCTTTGATGTTTATCCCAAAATTGGATTGGACTTTCCTGCACAGTCGTTTGCACCCATTAAACAAATTCCCATCGAAGCGCAAGTTTTAAAGAAGTTGATTATGAAAGCATTAGAAGTGTATAGCATGCCGGAGGAGCAATTCATTGAATGCTGCAAGAGCATTGGGACAGTGGGTCGCTACACGTGCGAGCAAATCCTTTCGCTTAATGCTTTGGTGCTGGCGTCCCAATTCCACGGTCTGGGGATGAATTATCAGGCGGATGTGAACATTGATCCTCAGACGGGTCGTATTTTTGGGATTGACCGGATGGGAGAAGGTGACGATGACTTTGGATTTGGGGACTGCGAAAACATGAACAGCACCCCACGTGAATTCTTTGTGGCTATTGAGGAACTTCCGTCCGACATTGCGGATACTTTGCTTGCTGCTGTGAAAGATATGCTTTCTTACTATTTTGCGTTGGTGATTTCGGGAAGCGCCTCTCAGGATTCTCTTTCCCATGTTAATGCTCGTGCTAAAGTTTCCATTAACGGACACATTACAGCGCTCTTTTTGTCCAAATACGAATGTTTTAAAGAAGCATCGGACGAACTTCCTACCTTTGATGATATTACCGAACGTCAGGAACAACTGGCTAAAAAACCGGCTCGTCCTCATTTGCTGAGTGTATGGGTGGAGTGCACGTCTCCCCAATGTCCTGTGTTCAATCCCAAAACTGAAATCATGGGAGAAGAAGCCGGTCAATCTTGTTTGAGCGACATGAATGAACTTATTAATTTGATGGTCTCCAATGCGGTTTTTTCCAAACTCATTGCCCCTGTCGAGCAAATGCAACGTGGTTTGACGGAAGCCTCACCGAATCATTTTTTGAATTACATTGCTTCTGGAATTATCAGTCATTTTTATGATCCCTTTAAAATTTCCCTTCGTCAGATTGCTCTTCGTCCGTTTTTGCGCCAGATCAATGAAGAAACGGGCAATGAACAATTTGTATATGGATGTGACATGAATGACATCATTAGCAATCGTGTGTTCTGGTCAGTGCTTCCTCCTTACGACGATGAAGAAATGGAAGCACTTGATCACTACATCCATCATATTCCCCGCATTCGGCGCTTTCATTTTACGGAAGATAAACGAATTGCCTCGCTCAACTTTTTGCATCAACGCGGGAAAGCCGATTGTACCACTTTTTATTGCATGCCGCTAATGATGCGACTGGCGGATGTGGACAACGCAACCCTTCGTGCAATGGACGAGACTCTTTTAAAGGACAGTAATGTGGAATACTTTAAATGGACGATCGTGGAAATGGGAAATGAATCGCTGATATTTCTGAACGTTCGTCCGGTAGGTTTGAAGCGTCGGATGATTGCCCTTCAGAGCATCATGGAAACATCCATTTACGCCAACCAACCAAGCAAATCCTGTCGGGTGCTGGGAATGAGAACATTCCACCGTTCCAACGTTGGCGATCGCACGTTTCTGGAATTTTCTGTAAACAAGATGACTTATGCGTTGTCCTTTCAATTCATGGATGAGTCGGAACAGGAACGGGCCGAACGTTTCCTTAAAACGCATCTTAAAAACAATGGGGAGAAATTTACAGCCAATGTGTATTTTGGGACAGACGGCTTGCATATTGAACCGATCAACAGCCAAGCAGAAGAATTGATCATTAGTTCCATTAACGATCTTGCCCTTGAAAAGTACCAGCGTCCAGCCCAAAAAAGTGTTCGGTTCAACGCCAATTTACAACATTATTTGTTGCATGTCAATGTAAAAGACATTGACAGCGATCGAGTTCATTCCATCCATAATAACAATAACTATCAATTTGTGGCCAACAATCACTTTGTCTACCACGCTCAATTGGAGGATGCGCCGTCCGATGCCTCTCTTTCTTTTAAAGAAAATGTTGCTGATCTAAAAGGATTGACTTATTCCAAAATGGTGTCCATGGAACTGCACAAGGAAAATGACCGTACATCTTACGTAAATGGAATTATCGAGCAGGAGGAAGTTCGGATGTTTTACTTCAGCAACTTCGATCATTTTTTGGCCTTCATGCCAGAATCTTTTACCATTTTGATCTTTAAAACTGTAGCCAGTGAAAAGCAATTCCGTTTCACCATTATGGTGAACAGTAAAGTGGTTATTTTAATCATGACGTTTGCGCAAGAACTTGCCGCTAACGATCAAAACATTTTGGCTTCTGCTACGGTGCTGTCCATTACAGAAGACCATTTACATTTTAAAGGATCATTGGGAGAAATTTCATTAAGGGATGGAGTGACCTTCCAGTTGAATGAAAACAGCACTTCGCTGATGGACATTTTATCGTCCACGCAACAGGCGCTTGGAAAAGAAACCGAAGGGATTCCAGTGAACTGGACGGCTTCTCCATACCGTGAAAGTCCCAATAAAACGTCGGTTGTTATTTTGGCGTCAGATATACCGCTGATTGTGGAAACTTACTTTACTCGTCGCAATGTCCATGAATGGATCTTTGTCGGAAGCAACGAAGGCAGCCTTTTCTTTGTCTCGCATCGTTTGCTGGACAAAGAAGAAGAAGTCATCGAGTATGGATATTTGTCCTTTAAAAGAAGCGCCGTTGGGTCAATGATGAAATGGCAAGAAAAGCAGCAAGTATCGATCGCCATGCACGATAACATGATTTACATGGCAACGGAAGATGAATCCAGTCGGGCCATTCATTTTTCCATTCCTACCAATGTTATTTTTGTGCAGAGCACCGTTGAACTTTCCATGGCTTCTTTATCCGATATTATGAAGCCTTACCTCCGTCCGCGCGAAAGCATTGGCGGTTCCTCGGACGGCTCCTCCCTTCTTTTGCATTGCATTCCTCTTCACTTTCATAAAATTACTTTTAACGAAAGTTACTTTATTATCTACGATCCTTATGCTCAATTGTTTGTCATCATTCTTTACAACAAACAAAACGATGAATGGAACATTCATTTCGTCAATCTTGCTTATTACGAAGAATTTATCATCCTCGATTCGGCAAACGAACTTCAAGTCGCCGCTGTTACTTTTAAAAACATTTTAAAGGACAGTGCAACCTTGATTTCCATTATGGAATTGTTGAAGGTGCTTCGCCAGCGTATGGGAATGAACGACATTTACTTCTCTAAATTGCTGTATTATATACTCTATTATATTTCGCTCAAAAAGGATGTGATTCAAAATGTCGGTAGTGCGGATTCTAATTTAAGCATTTATTTTTATTGCGTGTCGTTACTGTTAAGCCGTTCTGTATTTTTAAACGAACGCGATTTAAAAAGTTGGTGGGAAGATGAAAGTGCTGATCTTTCTTTAAAATTAAATTATATTTTACAGTTGTTGCTTTCTTCTCCTTTAAAATCGTTTACCATTTATCCTCAGGAACAATCTACTTATCTTTCCCTTGAAATGAGAAATGTTGCATTTTAAAGAAAATGAATAGTTAATAATAAAAAAAAAATAAAAAAAAATGAATATGATTGTTGAATTTTATGACAGCACCAATAAAGGTGTTTTATTTCAAAAGAAAATAGAGTGTGATAAGATTCCATCTAATAATGCAGTTGCACAGGATGAAATGATTCGGCTCTTTTTTGAAAAGGTGAAAGTTACTTATTTTGAATTTGTCACTTTACTGAATAGTTTAATCGCAAGTAGTATTTCAAAACCAGCAACGGTGTATGCTTTTGTGGTTGAAATACTTTTTACACCAAGTAAAATTATAGAAAGAAAGAATATTGAGATGACACTTCCACTTTCAGAGGAAGTTTTGATTTCTTATATTCATCAAAGAATTGCAAATTATTGCTTTTGGTTTATGGCGGATCGAGGCAACTTGCTGGTGGAGAATATGATAAATGAGTACCAAAAAAATAAAATGTGTAGCGATATTTTATCCATTAAAAAAGACATGAAATGTGATGTCGCAGCAGCCATTGAAATCAAAAAACTTATGATCAAAGAAAAAATGGTTAAAGTAAAAATTAATGCATTAGAATTAAAAACAAAAATTCAGAAATAAAAAAAAATATTTTTTTTAAAATTTTTTTCTTATTTATTATTTTCTTTAAAATATTGTTTTTTTTTGTTCCCTTGCAAATATTTTATATATTTTATTTTTTAGTTTTTTTTTTGTTCCCTTGCAAGTATTTTAATTATTAACTGAAAAAAAATTATTTTAAAGGAATAATAAATAAATAAATAAAAATAAAAAAAATGTTTAAACCTTTAAAAGAAAAAGAAAATGAAAAACGTATAATAATACAGAATCGATTGAATCAGTTACTTGATTCTACTTTTCTTGTTAAATTTCCTTATACTGCTATTGCAGACCGAATGAAGGATGAACGTCTTTTACAACTTGAGTTTGTAGGAGATGATGAATTTCAAGGAATTCCGGAAGTACGTGGGATATGTCGGGTGGATGAACGTCGTCGGAATGATGAGCAATTGTCCTCTTTATTTACATGCGATGTAGGAAAACATGAACGAAATTTGATAGAAAACAGAAATCAACTTATTCTTCCTTACGATCGAACAAGAGTTCGATTATTGGAAAAGCAGGCTTATGTCAATGCCAATTACATCAATGATTTAATTGGTGTTCAATCATCGCCGTTGTATATTTGTTCACAACTGCCTCCTCACCAATGCCGAGATTTCTGGAGCATGGTATTTGAACATGAAACCTCCGCTATCGTTGTATTGCGTGATGGTGATGCAGAAGGCTCTGCTGGGTATTTACCAGATGAATTCATTGCTTCTGATACTTTCTACGATACAGAAATGGAACCGAAATTTTCCATCACTGTAATGTACAAGATCGATACCGGAAGCGAACAACTGACTGTAGTGGATTTGATGATGAAAAGCATTGCTACGGAAAAAATGGTTTTAGTTCGATATATTGCTTTCAACGCTTGGCCTCAAGGAGGCATTCCGCCTTCTACCGACTTTCTTCTTAAAACGTTTGATTTGGTAGATGCTTGTCTAGAAGCAAAAAGAACCAAAGTCATTGTTCAAAGCCTTCTCGGTGCCGGACGAGCCGGAACATGGATTCTGGCACACCAATGCTTGCAGAAACTTCTTTCCTACGAAGATCGATCGAAAGCACGCATTTCCATTTATCAGGCACTTCTTCGCATGCGCGAACAACGAATGGAATTAGTCTCTAACTGGACGCAATACCAGTTTGCTTACCGTCTGATTTATGATGGTCTTGTTCAACATGGATTTGATTTTAAAGGAGCAAAATAGTTAAGCAAGTATTTTTATTTTTTCTTTAAAAGAATAAAAGAAATTTTATTCATTCATTTATTTTAATATTAATTTGATGAAGAATCCAATGGATTTGATTAATTTTAATTTTGGATTGAATGAAAGAGAGTTGGTTTGATAAAAAACCTTGATGTATTTTTAAATAACTATTTCTGGTATGTTCATGCTGATCTAAAAAAAGCATTTTCACAATACGAAAAGTATTTTCCATATTAAAATTGGATTTGATTAACTTACTAAAATAATTATCCAATACCATTCCTCCTAAATTGAGTCGATGATTCTCTGGAAGAGATGTATTAATTTCTACTTCTAAAGTATGTCTAAACAAATCTACATAATCATTCAATAATATAGAGTCAAGCACATCACCGAGAATTTCTTCCACATCATTCCATTCAACTGTTACGCCACCGTGGTAAACACAAAATGCACATAATTCACAAAACGCATGAAGATTTCCATTACAAGATTCTTGCTTTAGTTCTGTTATAGAAAATCCACTTCGTGCATTATGTAATTCATGCATATAACCAATTGTCATCTATATTTATTTATTTAATTCAATGAAAATTTTTATTTTATCTTATTTTATTTAATTCAATGAAAACTTTTTCTAAGTAATTTTACTTATTGCAACGCACTTGAATGAAAAGAAAAAAGAAATAATAAAATTTCCACAAGTACATCTATAAATATTTCTTTTGCAATTTTCATCTCATGAGATGAAAATTCGCCACTTCTACATGCTTCATTCATTTTCTTCTGATGAGTTAACAAATCAATATCATCGAAATAACTGTCAAATTTCATTTTTAATGCTTTTTTTAATGTATCTGCACATTTCAAATTATCAAATACTTTATAAAGAGATAATTTAAAAGAATAACTCATTCTTTTATTTTTATAATTTATTTTATATTTTATTTTATTTTATATTTTATTTTATTTTAAAATGAATAAAAAAAAATTTTTTTTTTACTTTTTAATTTTCTTTTTGGGAAGTTCCATTTCTTGCAATCGATGTTTTCCCGAACCATCCGAGAGCGCCTTTCCGAAATCCGCAGGTTGTTCCAAAGATTTTTGGATGGCTTCAAGAATACCGCATTGACGAATTAAATAATCCGTTGGTTCTTTAAAATGAAGAATATCCTGTGTCATTTTCATGGCCATTTGAAGCGCTGGAATAGAAGCGTTTAAAAAAGTTCCAAATTTCATTAGTTTCGGCGTATGGTCTTTAAAGTTGCTTGTGTATGGTTGCACCTTTAAAAGAAGGACAGTTTCCTCTGCCAAATCAATATCATATATCCACGAAAGAGGTAAGTCATTAGAAGGAAAGAAATTCGGAACATCTTCTGCATTTGTTATGCGGTATAATTCTAAATGTTTGGATGTAATGGGTGCTACATTGGCGCAGGCTTCTCTTGCACAAAAAGCATCTTTTAAAGAAGCAGCATAAGTATTGATGTACCACTGACGTCCAAACATTAACGTCAGTAAGGTGAATGCACCCTGATTGAATATTTCAGGATAACTGAATATAGATTTGGATTCATCATAATTTTTTGCATTATTCAATGAAAACGGAACCCACACTACATTTTCAAGTTCACGCAGAAAGGTTGTTATATAAGCAGACTTTTGAATGGCGCGGACAAATTCCTGCAACAGTTCACCAGTTAAAACTGCATTTCCATATTGATAAAAGCGACCCAACAATTCATTTTTATTTCTAATAATTATTCCACTTGACATTTTTTTTATTTTTTTTTTTTTATTTTTATAATTTTAAAGAAAAAAATTTTAATTTTTGTTCCCAACAAAATTTTCCCTTAAAACAAGTAAAAAAAAAATAAAAAAAAATTATTTTTTCTTTTTAATAATTCATCAAGGATAAATTTTCTTTTCTTTTCGTGAAAACCCGCCAATTGTATTTCGATCCACCCATTTTTCAACAGCACTTCTTGCTTCGGTTCGTGTTCGATTTTCTCCTTCACCGTAATAAAATTTAGGACCTTCTTGTCCTTTAAATTTCCATTGAAAATAAAATCGATTATCTTTACTTTTAATATTCCGAATGTATTTATAAATTGTTTTCTGAAGCACCATTTTTATATAAAAAATATTTTTTTATTATAAGTTTTTAAAAATTTATTTATAATTGTTTTTGTTTTATAATTTTAAAGAAAAAATAAAAGAAAAAATTTATTATTATTATTATTTTAAAAGCATAACTCCACCTTTTCCGGCAGTAGTAAGAAGTTTTGTTCCACCGCTCATTGCACTTTTGATTGCAGGGCCTGAATATTCGATTACTTTTCCAGCAGCATTGTATAAAATACTTTTGTAGTTCGCTAATTGCACGATTTGACCACTATATTTTTTCAATTCACCGATACACAAAACCAAGAAATTGAGCACTTTCAACAAACCGCCACGGAATTCATCAGAATTTACCAGACGAGGAACCTTTTTGACTGCTTCGATGGCATAATTTTGAATGGGTTTGCTGATTACTGCTGCTTTCATCATGTAGTAACGGATCATGCTGATTACTTTTTCATAATCAAAGTTAATCTCGCGGGCTTTCCGAATGAGCACACCGGTGTAATATTCCAATTCCGAATAAATTTTCTTGGCAAACCACACTAAGTTGGCTTGGAACGAAGACCAGTCTTTTTCTTTAAAAAATTGAATGACGTAGGAAATGTATTTTTGGACATCACCGTTATAAGGAATTTTAAGATGGCCATTTTCATCTTCAAAGAAGCGAGACTTGATTTTGGCAAAATCAAAGGATTTTACAACATCCGGGATGTTAATATTCAAAGAAGTGGCGCCAGTACGAGTTTTCTTTTTTTTGGCAGGCACGATTGCAGTAGTTTTGGCCTTTGCGATCAACTGCTTTTCGCGGACTTTTTCTTTCACTTCTTCTTTTTTAAAAGAGGCTGGTTTGTCCATGCTGGCTTCTTCTTTCTCTTCAATCTCTTCTTCTTCTTCATCTTCCTCTTCAGATTCATTATCTTCTTCGTCTTCAGATTCATCTCCTGAAGATTCCTCAATAGCATACATATTGACATGTTTTTCAGAGGGCTTTTTAGGCGATGGTTTGATGGAAACTTTACGTTTTCGTTCGGCTTCTTTTTTATACACTTCTTCGTGGTAAGGAAGTTTGGACAACAAGGATTCTTCTTTAAATTCCTCCTGCATTTGGACTTGAAGAATGCGCAGTTTGTTATTGTAAAGAATGAGGAACACGCGATTGGCAAATCGGGCAACGGCGCCTTTTTCCATGATGACAGCCAGAAGGAAACGCATGTCCCAAGCAATCCGTTCTGATTCTTCTCGACTAAGCACGCGGGTTCCAAAAACTTCATTCACCGAATTATCAAAGTTAATGTTGTCAATGTCTTCCACATCAGCAGCATTTTTAAGACCAAAAGAAGAAGAATTGATCCGCATGCTGTGATGAAGACGACTTTTAAAGGAAGCAGGTTGCTTTGTCGGTTGATCGGAGACCACAGTGGCTTGGGTGTCTTCGCCGGCTTCCAGATCAACCAACTTATTCTTGCGACGAAGGGCCGCAGCACGTTGATCGTTGTACCGTTGCATCATTTCAATGGTTTTTTCATCTTCTTCCAACATGGCAAGCAATTCCTCCTTCTGTTTCCGTTCTTCGGCTTCCCCGCGATTAAACAAATGTTGGTAATGAAGGCGCGGATCGACAAAAGCAGTCAATTTCTTAAAAGTGCCACGATGAGGTTCTTCTTCCAATCCAAAGTCCACTTCTTCCGTTAAATCTTCATCATCGGCATCCGGAGTGGGATGCAATGCACGAGCCCGACGTTTTTCTCGCACTTCTTCCAAATAGCGGCCATACCGATTATGGCGAACTTCATCCACGGGATTGCCGTAAGACCAAGCATGCTTCAAATTGACAGGGTTAATTACTTCCAAGGGGCCCATGCCAGTTCCAAAGTCCGAACGATAGATGTCGTAATCCGACACTTCAAATCTTTCCCTTAAAAGGGGGATGTTGGTGATGGGCAAATAACCACGGAAACTATTCATTTCCTCGATGGAAGCCGTCCCATCCAGCAAATCATACAGCGCTTGAGTGGCTTCTTCTTCATTGCCATTGTGAGCATGGTGGACGTAGTTGTACCAGCGCACATTGTTTTCCCCAAAGACCAAGTTCCGAGGATGAATTTTGGCGGCAGCAAAAGCGGCATTGATCCGATTTTTTTGGGCCTCCGTGGTGACTTGGAAGTTGTATTCCGTATTGGGAAGAAGAGAGGAATACTTCGAGGCACGCACGGCATTTTGAACATCGCTGGCCTTGCGGCTGACAAGATGCGCCTCGAACGTGCTCTTAAAATAGGCGTCATCGTTGTTGTAGAACTTGGAGAGCCCTTCCTTATACAAATCCACTGGCGCTTCGGCATTCAGCGCAGCGTCGGTAGCAGGTTCGCTGAGCACAGTGTCTCCAAGCCGAAGTTCAGTTTGAACGGCATCGTAAAATTCCTTATAAAGAGCATTCACCAGAGTAACATTCTTTTCATAACTGAGCCGCTCGAAACGTTCAAGAAAGTCCAGCAATTTGAACTCAAACTCAAAACGATTCCGTTCATTGACTCCATTAAAAAGGAACGTCCGAAGGGATTGGGTAAGACGGTTAATCACCATTTCGCTAATGGCTTTATCCTTTGCTTCCTTGGAAGCCTTTTCCGAAACGCTGCTTAAATCCAACTCCAGCAAGTAAGAACGATACCGAGCCGAACTTTTCACATCCAACGAAGTCACAAAATGCGAAAGCGAAGCAACCGATGAATCGTAGGATTTACGAAGAAGCACCTTGCCAATAAGAATCTTCTTGAAGGAATCTTCTGCCGGATAAAAGGCTTTCTTCAATCCATAGTCATGTAAATAATCTTGTGTTAATTCCATATTTTTCTTTGTTTTAAAAGAAAAACATTTTTTATTTTCAGTTGCTTCTTTTATTTTAAATCTTCCAAAAAAATATAAGGAAACGCGCCATCGATATCATAGATTGTTCCTGCCTGCACCGCTGCATCCGTTTCTTCAATGTATTTTTGGTGAATGGCCATAAAATTCACAACATAACTTTGAAAAAGCGACATGATTGAAATATTGGCACTGTTATAAGTAGATTTATCCACAAACGAAAACTCACTCATGTCAAAGCAAAAATAATCCCACAGTAAAATCTTGTGCTCCTTCATATATTCGGCAGCACAAATAGACACTTGCGTATGCTTCTCCAAATATCGGGCAAAATAAACTCGAACTCTTTTAAAACATGCCGATGCTGCGATTGGCTTCATTTGGGAAATGGCCGTTAGCATCATGTTGATATAGTACATTGTGCTAAACCCATAGCAAACCATTTCACCAATCATGGGACACACTGCACAAATGTCAATAAATCCATCCGGATTTTCCTTTCTCGCAGTCCCGTTTTTTTCTTTTAAATAAAGAGAATTTACTGGAGGATAACGCGTTTCCTCCACCTGCTTCCGAATATCCCGTATTAATTGGGTGTGTAAAAAATACACATGCGCTTCCGAAGACTGAATCAGCCGATGAGATAACCTATTTTTCATCAACATTCCAGCCATCTTGTCGCAAATCCCAAGGTGCTTTTGAATAAAATCATAATATGCGGTGTCCAATTCTTTAAAATCATGTTTCACATACAAAGCAGCATACCGAATCACTAAAAAAAGAGACATCCAGTAACATTTTAAATGGTCAAACGTTCCAATAGTCGATCCATTCACAACACTGTCAAACATTTCATTTGCTGCCGAATACCATGTCATAAACTTTTGTGTCCCTACATTGCTATATGTTACAATCGAATTCCAATAATTCATATTATTTTAAAGAAAAAATTTTATTTTTTTTTTATTTTCTTTAAAAAATTGTTTTAAAGAAAAAAATATTTATTCATGTTTATTTTTCTTTCAACAAACCATTTTATGACGACAAGCATAAAAAGCCATGAACTTTGTCATATTACAAACAATCACAGATGCTTCTTCTGTGCTTTTTGAGTAAATCTTTCCAATAATTTAAAATATTAAAATCCACACTTTCCCAACCATCATAATCCGTTGGAGCCCAGTATGCTTTCATAAATTGAGGAATACGCACAATGCGATAGTGGTGGGGTCAAAAAATATGCCCTAAACTGAATCAATTGCTGAAAAAATAAGTGCCCTATTTTTGACCAAAGAAAAATAAAAAAAAGTGCCCTACTTTTGATAAACAAATAACAAAGATTGTAATAAGTATAAAAAAAAAATAAAAAAAAATATTTAAATAAGACATGGATAAATTTTTAATAAAAATGAATACAGATACTAATCAAGATAATATGAACAATGTAAAGAAAAATGAAAGCGTTAATTCCAATGAAATTATTATTACCACTCAAATTTATAATGAAGACTGTTTAAGTGTTTTTGAACGAATTGATTCATCTTCCATAAATCTTATTTTGACCGATCCTCCTTATGGAACAACAGCAAATAAATGGGATTCTGTTATCGATGTCAAGAAGATGTGGATTCATATCAAACGTGTTTTAAAAGATAATGGTATTGTTATACTTTTTGGAAAGGAACCCTTTTTATCGACCGTTGTTGTGGAAAATTTACAAGGTTTTTGGCAAGAATTGATTTGGGAAAAAAATGTTGCAACTGGATTTCTCAATTCCAAGATTATGCATTTAGATAACCATGAAAAAATTTATGTATTCCGAAATGTTTTGAAAAAAAAACAACAATATACCTATAACCCACAAATGAGTGTAGGAAAACCGTATCATGTTAAAATAAGTAATGTACGTCGTGGTAATTATCAGGAAGCCAATACAGTAACTGAACATATCAATGAAGGGACAAGATGTCCACAAACTATTTTGAAGTTTGATCGAGTAGTCAGCGAGGAACGTGTACATCCTACTCAAAAACCAATTGATCTTTTATCTTATTTAATTAAGACTTATTCTAACGAAGGTGATGTTGTTCTGGATTTTGCGATGGGTTCCGGAAGCACCGGTGTCGCTTGCAAACTTTGTAAAAGATCATTCATCGGAATTGAACTCAACAATGATATTTTTGAGTATGCTCAAAAAAGACTTGCAATGACTCACGAAAAGTGGAGAGAATTCGTGAAACAAAAAAGATATGAAGAAAGGACTGAAAGAGATAATAGAAAGAAAATTAAAAATAATGAAGATTAATTGATTTGATATTATTATGTCGTTTTTTTTTAATTGATAAATAATATGAAATCTATTTCTTTTTTTTTTATATTTATTACAATCTTTGTTATTTGTTTATCAAAAGTAGGGCACTTTTTTTTATTTTTCTTTGGTCAAAATTAGGGCACTTATTTTTTCCGAGATTGGTTCACTTTAGGGCACTTATTCTGACCCCGCCACTATGTTGTATGCTCCTTCCCTAATTCCTTAACAGCAGCAATTCTTGCTTCATTTTTTATCTTTTCTTTTTCATCTTTTGTAGCCGTTTTCGGTAAATTTTTCTTTTGCTCTTGAACATATTTTTTAATATAATCGTAAAAAGTATCCGAACCTCTATAACTATAGGAAGGATTCATAAGAATTTCACACATTTCTTCATTTGGATAAATCTCCAATAGATTTTCCATTTTTAATTTTTTTTTTTTTTTATTTTTTGTATTTAAAAATTTTTTTAATTTTTTTGTAACTCAGAAAAAGCATTCTTAATTGCTATTACACATTTATCTAAATCCTTAATTGTCCGATTGGATAATTCGAGTTCATTACATGCTTTCCTGACACTTCGTTTAAAAAGTACATCTTTCTTATGAAGTTCATCATAATTATCCAAAGATTCAATCCAGCCCATACACTCCATAAATTTGGTAATGGTTCCTAATATTATTATCTCCAAAACCCATTTGGATTGTGATAGCATATCGTAAAAAAACAAAAATAATCCAATAAAAATATTTTTCAAATCTATTAAAATATTCCATACAAATTGAAATAGAAAAGAATTCATTTTTTTTTTTATTTTATTTTATTTATACTTTAAAAAATGAAAATTTTTTGGGAACCGAAAAGAAATAATAAAAAAAAATAATAAAATAAAAAAAAAATAAAAAAAAAAAATTATTCTTTAAAATGAGTCAACAAAATGAAATGGAAAGTAAACCACGACGAATCTTCTTACCTAACAAAGAAGACCCTGACGATATGGTGTTTCATGCCAAAAGCGATGAAGAGCGGATGATCATTGATTTGACGCTTGGATTACTTTCGTCGGTTCCGTGTATTAAGGGATTGAAGGTGCTTCAGCAAAAGCAGGGAAGCGATCCCAAGGAGGAATATTGCATGCTTGCGGTAGTGAATTTATCCGTAAAGCCCATTCCGAAGGACTCCACGCTTCCTTGGATTTTGTCGCTGACGATTGGCCATGGCAAAACTGGCCATTACAAGTTCAACATCAACAAAAACTACATTTTTACGAAATATTCTGATAGTTGTCCTTACGACAAAAGCCATGTGTTTGCTAAACTGGCAGAGGTGAATGCCTTCTTGGAATCGCTGAAGGAAATGGAAGAGCCGAATGCTGTGCGCGTTTTAAAGGAAAAGTACGTGGTTACCTTTTTCCCCGCTGCGCCAAAACGGTCTTTGCCAAGTCCACCGACGGTGATTGTTCAACAACAACAACCCGCTACTGCTGTAGAACCTCCTACCAAAAAAGTTAAAACCAATTCTGCTGTGGCTCCTGCACATGCACGGGCTTCTAAAAAGAAGGCTCCTGCAAAACGAACGACGCCTCGTCGAAATCCGCCTGCCAAAACTCTTCCTTTAAAAAGCAAGGAGGAAGATGAACCTGAAACGGCTGTCGAAAATGATGCAGAAGAAGAAAGCGAAAGCAATCAAAAAGAAGAAGTGGAAAAAGCAAAAGATACATCCTTCCACGGAAGTGACGCGGATGGAGACGATGATGAAGATGATGGAGATGCATAAAAAATTTTTATGATATATTTTTTAAAAAAAAAAGAACTTCTTAATAAATTATTATTTAAAATCAATTACAAAAAAAAAAAAATGAAAAATTGTATAATTTGTTTGGATGAAAAACATAGTTCGGAATTTGTTACTTATAATTGTAAATGCAAAGAAATTACTTGCTGTGCCGCTTGCATTATGAGTCATATCATGGAACAAAGTAAAAAAGAGCATATTTTAAATACAGTGCGTTGTCCATGTTGTAATGTTGGTGCTTTTAAAATAAGCGGTAATCTATTGTTGGAAGCCCGTGCGAAGGAAGGATTACCCGAAATTTATTTATTCGAGGAGCGCTCAGTTATGAATTCCAATTTTGCTTTTGTCACCATGTTAATTGTAATTGGAGGAAGTATTGCTGTGAATGTAATTGGCATTTTGAATTTAAATTTTTCGATGCAGTTTTCGCATGCCATTTTAGACATTACTGAAAGAATGCTTATTCTTTTAAAGGACAAATTATAATAAAAATATTTTTATTTATTATTCCTTATTTTGATGTTGACTTATTAAAGTCTCTATCATTTGAACAAATTTTTTACGACCTTCCTCATTATGATTTTCCCATGGCAAACGTCTTGGACTCGATAAGGGCATTTTCTGAATTTGTTGAAATAATTCTTCATATTGAGTTTCATTGAAATCACGGAACATCACTGACATAATAAAATCACGGGTTGCAATCACATCATCCAAAAAGGTTATTTCATTGTTCAAAATACTGACTTCATTTTGTAATTCTTTCATTTGCTCTCCCAGTTTTTCTGTCAATGCTTCCAGTCGATTCAACGCTTGACCTGCTTCTGTAAAATTGTTTTGAATAGTAGCAATTTCCACATAAGGAACAGAATCAAAGACTTCTTCATTTTCTTGGCATGGTTCAAACACTCCATCCAATTCATCATCCCAATCTTCCGGTTTTTCCATCCAACATCCCAATACCGGTGCCGACAATACTATCATCGACAGTATTAATAAAAGTAAAATTTTCCACGTCATCTTTCTATTTTCCTTATTTTAAAGGAAAATGACGTGTTTATTAAATTTTTAAAATATAAAATTTTGCAAAAAAAAAATTATAAAAAAAAAATGAATTCTTCCCTTAAAAGTGACAGGAAAATAAATTTTTATGTGGTCTGTGGTTTAATCTTAAGTTTTCTCATTTCGCCGGCATGCGTTTTGTATTGTTATGCAACATCGCCGGAATATGAGGTTACTTCCTTTCGCGATTTTCATCAAACTACTATCAATGATTGGATCGCAATGTATAATAATGCATTGTATTTACCAAATCAGCATTTTTTAAAGCGATTTGAATATCCGCTTCTATTTCCACTACTAATAGTGGAAATGATGATTATTGCGCCAATTCAATTTATTATTGCTACGTGGTTATATTTCCCAAATGTGGTAATTCATGCTTTTTATACTTTATTTTAAAGAAGTAATAAAAAATTAATTAATGAATAATTTCAGCATCCGTAAATCTTCTATTATAATCAATAGAATAGATCAGAAATCGGAATGGAAAGGTTGCTTTCTGCAATTTCCACTCCGTTGCGTCAGAACAATCCTCATAAGCAGGACAATCGATTACAGCAATCCATACAGGCTTTACTCCAATCATACCAACAGTAGAGGGTTCATAATGGAAACCGTAAATGGTATAATTTACACCATCTCCAATCTTGTTTTCCCGCAATGTAAAAACAAATTGCAAAAGATCAACCATGGCTTGAATTTTTTCATCCGACATTTTAGTTATATCGAGCAGTCTTTCTTTAATATGCGCCTTTGTTTCGCAACTTTGCATCTCTTCCAGCGTAAACGAAACCAGATCGTTGTGATGGCATTCAGTCTGGCCAAAATGCGTCCGTTTTAAAATTGCAGATGGGGAAGACAGAAACATATTATTTGTTTCAAAGAAATGCATATGAACAGGAGAAATTACATTTACATCCTTTCGAGGTGAACCGCCACTTATCTCGTTCATTCGCTGAAATAATTTTTTGCTTACAAACACTCCATTTAAATGATCCATTTTTTTATTTTTTTTTTTTATTTTTTTATTTTTTTTTTTTTATTATTTATTTTGGGAATTTTGTTCCCATTTGGAATAAAAAATAAAAAAAAAAAAAATACATTTTTTAAAGCGATTTGAACATCCGCTTCTATTTCCACTACTAATAGTGGAAATGATGATTGTTACACCAATTCAATTCATTGCTCAGTGGCTATATTTCCCAAATGCGGTAATTAATGCTTTTTATACTTTATTTTAAAGAAGTAATAAAAAATTAATTAATGAATAGGGTGTGGCAAATAATAAATGTCCAAAAATGAACCAATTCAGAAAAAAATTAATGTCCAAACCAAAACCAATTCAGAAAATAAAAAATGCCTGTATTTTTTGGGTCAAAATAAAATTCCGATAAAAAATACACCAAAAAAAAAATCCCTGAAAAATTTTGAAAAAAAAAATTATATAAAAAAATTACTGAAAAATAAAAATATATAATAAAAAAAAAAATAAATGACCGAAAATAATATTCAATCTTCCATTATTAAAATGAATCCACGCGTTCGCCGCAATTACATGATTAATCCTACATCCGCCCGTCCTTTAGGTTCCTCCAAATCCGGTAAAAATCGTTTTACAGGTGACTTGCTTCCCGGTGAATATGCTAAAGATGGACGTATTGTCTTGAATTCTGACGGCTCTGTAACCTTTAGTAATAAAGTTTTCTTTGATGACATCTTAGCATTTGTCTCTTTTGCAATTGAAAGCAATCCCGATCCGTCCATGACTCCAATCAAAAATTCCTTACGAAAAATTGTTGAAGATGCAGATGCACGGGCAGTCGTCAAACATGGATACAAAGATTCCATTGAAGAGTGTGATGCAGGTTGGACTAATTACTCTACGTAAGTAACATCTTCATTTTTGGTTGATCCTTAAAAATAAACAATACAATAAAAATACTTTCAACCAACAACTGAACTTATTTTTTTTTTGACCAAAAAAAAAAATAAAAAAAAAAAATTAAAAATGTCAACAACCATTTACAACGTAAGAGATAGACGAGATGTATTTTTTGAAAAGGGTGGACAAAAAATGTTCGTGGCACTTGAAATTCCAAAAGAAGACCCTTTATTACAAGATGTTGCAACATATGAGGCACTTGTGTGGGGTGATGGAAATGTACCGTCTACGTGGACGATTCATACACCAAATTGGACACCTTCGACAGCCCGTGAATGCATTCGTCGAGATAATGCAAAATATTGTGCGGTAGGGATTGAAGCGACTATATGTTGTTCACATACTGTTTTTGTTTGCTATGAATAATATTTAATAAAAATTTTATTTTTATCTTTATTATTTATCACACACTAATCTTTAACGTTGATAAAATCAATCAGCATTTATTGTTATAATTTTTGATATTGAGTAGGTTGTTTGAACTTGAGGAGTGATGCGGATGTACTTAATGTGAGTTTGACGGGTTAATGCTGCTGGACAATACCTTTTCACGACATCATGGTAGTTTTTAATAGGAATTTGTTTTTTCCTTCATCAATATAAACAACTCTTTAAATGTTAAAATTGGCGCTTGATCATTTAGACGTGCATTAATACTTTCTAACATGCTATAAAGGTTTAACTACATTGCAATGGTTATCCATAATTGCGGATTATAATCACACAATTCTTCTATTATTTATTTTGGGAATTTTGTTCCCATTGGGAATAAAAAAATAAAAAGAAATAAAAAGATAAAAAAAAAAAAATAAATAATAAAAAAAAAAAATAAAAAAATATGAACGTTAATATTACGATCTCAACAATGGAAGCATTTAAAAAAGAAAAAGTGTATACGATGGAGGAAATATGTGAAATTTTTGCAAGATTAGAAATTCAAATACTTCATCTTCTTGTAGGCAAGAATTCTACGGTAAAATTAAATGAGAAGAAACTAACCAAACGTTTAAAGGATGAACTTCTCCTCGATATGTATAAACAACATATTACGAAAGAAGCAATGAAGGCAATACCTGCGGTCATTACAACAAATAATAATAATAATGAATAACTTTAAATAATAAAAAAAAATAAAAAATCCAAATAAAAAAACTTTAATCCTTTAAAATAAAAAAATGAAAGAAAACTTTATATTAAATTTATCGATGGAAGAAGTAAAAAGTGGGATTTTGCTGAAACCGGCAACAGATTTTGGTGGTTATGGGATTGTACTTGATTTTTCGGAACCGATCAACTACCATGGACTTGCACCTGCTATTTTTCCTCGGAATACTTACAGTACGGAAGAATTGTATGATATTTTAAAAGACCATTTCCATGATTTCGTGAAAGAATTACAGAAATCTCATTGGACGTTTCTCGCGCATCATTTGCTTAGTCCAGCAGCCATTCTAAAGGTAGAAGAGCAACGATCCTATCATATTTTAAAGGAAGTGCTTCCGCATACTGCTTTGGATCCATTGCTTTTTGTGGAGGGAACGTCGGAAGCGGTTCAGCAGTGGTTTACAAAGTTGTTCCGGAAGTTGCGACTTCGATTTACGGAAGTGCCGGCTGGGGAAGAACTGTATGGTGTTCGACTAATGGATCACGGGATGATTTGTGCAAGTACCCGCAATGTTTTAAAGGAAGTGATTCCATCCAAAACAACTTATCAGAAATGCGTGCTTCCGGATTCTTTGCGGCTTATTGATCTGACAGGAAGTCAAAACGAAGATGCTATTTTCTTTGGTGCATTAAGCAGCGCTATTTCTTTGGGCAAAAGTCCTTTCAATGAAAAATACCGTGCTTACCTTCATAAAATGCCTTCGGAGCATGTTGTGCTGGAATTGCTCAATCGTTTTGTGCTGGGAGTTCATGGAATGCTTTTGCTCAAAACAATGCATGGAGAAATGAACCATGTGCTTTATGTTGGCCGGATTTCGTTTGATTTTCCGTGGCAGGCTGCAAGCAGTGTCATTTCTTATGATTCCCTTCGTCAGAATCCTCACCAGTTGGCACAGGAGCGAAAGATGTTTGGGGCAGAAGAAATTGAAAATTTAACATACATTGCTGGTTCTTTAAAATGGGAGCAGAGTAGTTGCTGGGTGTCGGCGGTGATTGTGCTTATGGCTTTTTTAAAGAGCAACTTCTACCGCAACAATGTTTTTGAATTTGATCCTTTTGCCTATGAATACAAGGAAATTTATCAGTGCTCTAAAACCAGTGCGATGAACAATATTATCAATGACAAGGGAAAAATGGACAAGTTTCGTGCTTTCGTGGCAGAAGTGGAAGATTCGTTGAACGTGACTGTTACCAAAATCAAAAACAAGCAGCATGCCACGTGCACCTTAACCCGCGCAACCATTGATCTATGTCTGGATTCCCTGATGGCGGACAACAAGTATAGCGTAGTTACTCCCAATCAATGGGTCACAGTGTTCAACCGAGTCCTTCCAAATCGTTCGAGGGATTCGTTAATGTTCGCTGCCGTTTCGCTTCGCGATGCTCTGCGCACCCGCGAGACTGCCCTTTTGGAAAACAAGAAAAACCCCTCCCTGATCGTCACCTCCGACTCCCTCAACCTCGAACCCATCATTTTAAAGGTGTTAAAAGTACCTTACAATAATTTTAATGCAAAAGAAGTGGACGCCCTCTATGAAGCAACAAGAAGATATATTAGTTCACTGAAAGCGGGCATGGTAGGTGATCCAGTGGATTTGTATGACTTTTTTGGCGCCATTTTCCCCAACATTCAAATGGAATATTCCTTTAAAAATGACCCGCGTAAAATCATTCATCGCTCTGCAACGCTGGAAGCCTCGCTGTACTTTTGCAATACCAACAGCAGCACGGTGGTGGCGTCAGCGTCGCTGGCTCAGAACGACATGCTTGTTTTTTCCAACCGGTTTATGCGGGAGTTGGTATGGGTGACGGATGGCAACAGCGAAATCAATCGTCCGCTGAATACAGAAATGGTGATTCAGGCATCTGAAACTTTTGATTATCCTATTATTTATTATCTGCAAGGAATTATTTGGTTGGTTGTAAGTGATCCCTCCAAACCTGTCACAGGGGATGACTCTAATCATTATGCTGCAACGTTCCGCGGCAAAGACCATTGGTATTATTTCTCGAACGCTCGGCTCCGCAATAAAATGAAAATCATTCAAGTCTCCCGTAACCATGAAGAACAATTACGAAAATTGATGTACCGTGGTAAAGATCATAAACCAATTCTTTATTTCTATGCCAGAAAATATACTAAAAAAGCATTTTAAAGGAACATTTTTTTGCCGCTCCTCTATTTTTATTCTCTTTCTTATTGCAAACAAAAAAAAATTAAAAAAACATATTTTTTTAAAAAATTTCTAATTCATTTTTTATTTTTTCTTAGAGAAAAACAGCAGATTCCACCGCAAACATAGTTGTGAAAACCTTCAAATTATTCCAATCCTTATCACTTTTGTTAAAATAACAAAAACAATCTGTTTCAAAAATCGAGCATAACAATCCGCCGCCAATATTTTTTTTCTTCTCCACTATTTTTTAAAAAATATGTCATTTTTAAAAATAAAAATAAAAATTTTTTTATTGATTTATTGTTTACTTTCTACTATTCAATCCAATTCAGCCATTTTACTATAGGACACTGGTAATAGTTCATCATCCTTTAAAACAGCCTGAGCAATATCAACCTTACACACTTTTAAAGGAGGTTCAAGCACTTCATCTTCTTTTTCCAGTTCATGAAGGAAAAGTAGTAATGACTCGATGAAAGTGCGATAAGGTTCCGTTGTTCCATTGAGTAACATGCGAATGGCTTCGGCAGATTTTTTAGAAAGTGTAATCAGATGCCGTGCCAACACACTGTAGACCTCTTTGATTTCAGAAAGTTGAAAACAAAGGCTTACAAGCAAATCCAACCCTTCCACATTTTCCTGAACGTTTTCTGTAGTCCGTAGCCAGTCCAGAATAGCCCTTGAAGCGATCCGTTTTTCCTCCCGCTTATTTTCATAAACAACCATCAATTCTCCCATTTTTCCCAATTCGATCAAATGTTCGGCGTGGCAGACCCAGCAGGATTGGTTGATGGTCTGATTGCCCTTTAAAACGATGGAGATGTTGCTGTGGCGATGACGCTGAAAATCATAGACGTTGTCGCCTTTGGAAAGACAAACTGTTCCCTGCATGGAACGAAAGAAGATTTCCAGTACTTTCACTTTGTATTTGCTTCGGTCAAAAGAGAAATTGCCGCCTTCCATTTTGTATTGGGATTTGACATAAATAATATCTTTGCGGGGCCACAGGTCGGCAAAAGAGTGGCTGCGGACTTCCCCCGTCACTTCGTCATGAAGTGAAAATACCAGTGCCTCCTCTAAAATAGTTAGAAACTTCATTAAAAAAACATCGGATGGATTGTACTTGACACCACACACATCATTGGAAAGCACCATTTCCCGATCTACCCGAAACGGTTTGTCTATAATTTCCACGCAACTTTTAAAGGAACAATTGACCGGTCTCCAAATCCCCATGGTGACGGATGTCCACAAGAGCAGTTCGGCGTCCGACATATCTGGAAACGGTGGTGGACAAGCCAATTGCAGACGATCCAATTTTACGGATTCTTTTGCACAGCGGCCTTTTACATCCCAGTCTTCCTGCGCAATCACATGATGACAATTCCACATCCGCAGTGTGGCATACGAGCGATAAGTGGTATTGTAATCAATAACACGAGCACCCTTGCGTTCAGAAGAAGATTTATAAGTGTTGAAGGGTGCCGTGAAATTAAGTTTGGGGACTACAAAGGCTTTCATAAATTCCGACTGATGGTAATTGTTTTCCCACACAAAACAACGAAGAATAACATGCCACGAAAATTTCCCAACTCTTGATCCCCTTAATAGCACAAGGTCTTCCGGAAAAGGCATTCCGTCCTCCTTTAAAACGCCAGCCGGAAAATTTTCTTTCAAACATTCCTGCAAGGATTCAATGTACAGAAGAATGGCTTTGTTCACTAATTCTATTTCACACTCCTCGGTAGGAAGAACATTTTTAACGCCGGGAGAAACTTCCTCATCAATGTCCAAATCCA
Organism: uncultured Chitinophagaceae bacterium; assembly: GCA_964537475.1. Classification (GTDB taxonomy): domain Bacteria; phylum Bacteroidota; class Bacteroidia; order Chitinophagales; family LD1; genus UBA1941. The sequence goes on from CAZIBY010000016.1 coordinate 31,086, forward strand.
TGTAAGCATGAACAGGGAACGGACGTCCTTCCATGGCTTCGGGAAATATTTCATCCGCCGTGTCCTTATAATTCATTACACTGTATAACTGCTTAGAAAGCCGAACATTGTTGCTGCTTGAAAACTTGGCAGTAAGAATCGTCGCCAGTTCCATGGCCTCGCCACTCATATAAAAACGGCTCCCTTCGGTTTCTTTGGCCTCCCTACTATACCGTCGTTGAATGGCCACAGCAAATAAATCAGACTGCTCCAGCAATCGCCGCTTTAAATCCGCATGTGCCGTCGTCTTGGATGTTTTGGCAATATGAATACGAACAGAAGGAAATTCTGGAATAATAGACGCATCTTCTTCTACTTCTTTACTATTTTCTGCCATTTTAAAGGAATAATTTATTTTTATTTGTTTTTTTTTTATTTTTTCTTTAAAATAAAAAAAAATAAATAAAAAAAAAATAAATTAGTATAACATTTTAAAGAAAAATGTGTATTTTTACAGGAACAATTCATCCTGTTGTGAGTGTAACAAAGATTTTTATAACGATGGTATCTACGGCTCACCAACTTACAGTTTATGAAAATAATATTCGTTCCCCTGATACATTAGGAATGAATAAAAATAAAGATGGAGTGGCTATGATTTTACCAGTACCCGGGAATGGAGAAATTACAATGGTAGATTTTAGTGGATATTCTTCTTTTTTCAGTGATTTGGAAAAAGACCTTCCCATCGGCGACGGAAATATTTTTAAAAAAACGTATTGCTTATCATCGCCTTCTGCCGACGCTCCTAAATTTCTTGAAATTCAGCGTGTTGGTGCGTATGGTATTTCAATCGCAAAAAATTTGAACGATTTAAAAAATTTGGACTGGAGTCATTTTAATTTAAATCCTGAAGTGACCCAACTGCTTCATTCAACTTATTCTAAAAACTTTGGTTTTATTGTTGCAAAAATAATCTTGGAAAAAGAAATGACGCCGCATCCTATTGCCTACATTCATGAAATTCCAGAGCACAATCGGGGAAATCTTTCTTCCTCCTTATTTGTTCCAACCATGCATGAAGGACACTCTAATGGTATAATTCAACATAAAGCCTTTTGGGATCATTCTATTTTTTTAATGGGAGACTACTTTGAAAATGAAAATTATTGGAATGTGTCCGTTAGTGTTAGTGCTGTTTTTGTGCGAAACGTAAATTTTAGAAAATTAAATAATATCATGAAAGGTATAAGCAGTAATAATTATTGCTTAATTAGACCTTCTGCAACCGCCTTAAAAAGAAAAGTTATTAAGGGTGTTTATGAAAATTGTGATTTGTATTTCAAAACAATGACTCCATTACCGTCTTATTTCGATCCACAGATTTATGATTCTTCATTTCCTCTAATTGATCAGATAAATGATATTCAGGATTTCGCTAATTCAACTCTTTTGAATGATACATGTTGTAAAAAAATTAATATCAAATTATGTTTGTTATTTTTATTTGCTTTTTTACTTATTTTTACTTTTTTTTATATGCGTTCAAATAGAATAAATAATAATAATACTTATTAATTAAAGGTATTTATAATTACTCCAAAATGCAAATTGTGCTTTCACTACTGGATGAGAAGAATCCATACACGCTTCAGAAAAAATATGGACTTTCTTTAAATAGCAATCCACTTCTTTCTTTCCAATCCAAATATCCGCAAAGTCTTTTGAAATAAAAGACGCAGTATCCTTATCTGGTTTGGTAAGCGCCGCACGAAGTTCATTAAATACATTGAAAAGATAAAACCGACTATTCTCAATCATTTCCATATCTGTTGTCGATCTTGTTTGTTTTAAAGGAGCATTCTTCATATAATTACGGTAATCCGGAATTTCCTTAGAAGTTGCTCGTTCCATCGTCCAAATACTGGACGCGAACACAGGTGAAGTAATCAATTTAATAAGTCTTGTTTGCTTCTTCTTCACAAGAATGGTTTTGGTATTGTGTTCCGTAGTTATAGCAAATAGTATTAAAACAAGTGTTATTATTGCCGTACAAATATAAATAGTTAATTCCATATTTCTTTAAAATTTTATTTTTTATTTTTTTTTTTTTAATTTTTGAATGGATTTTTTTTCATACATCATTTTCTGACGTCGCTTAGCCTGAATTGTATTTTTTGGATACCGATTTTCTAAGAACATATCTCGCAACTGTTGTTTTCCCTCTTCACTAATATCCACCGGTAATACTTCATAATCCGCTACATATACCAATGTATTTTCACGTGCATTGAATTTCCACATTCCATTATAAATAGGGGAACCACAAGAAAACACATATCCACTACTCCATTTTTTCCACCGCAAAGTCTTCAAATACTTAATCCCTCCAAGAGCCTTCAAACGTTGCGCTGTGTAATGCTCTACCATTTTAAAGAAGATAATATTTTTTAAAAAAAAAATTAAAAAAAATTTTATAATATTTTCTTCGATTAATTCTATCTTTCTGCTTTTTTGCTTATTTTATCTTCACTTTTGATGCCTTTGACCTTTTGGAACATCACGGTGCTGTTTTT
>CAZIBY010000017.1:0-7594 GCA_964537475.1 uncultured Chitinophagaceae bacterium
AAAAAAAAAAAAAAATAAAAAAAATATGGGAACTCGACATGTAGTAATTATTAAAAAAAAAGTTAAATTAATGAATGAAGAAATCAATCAAGAACAAATAATCAAGGAAATTTGTGTAGGATTTTATGGACAATATGATGGATATCCAAGTGGATGTGGTACAATTATTCAGCAATTTTTACGAGATATTGCTGTAGAAAATAATGAATCCAAGTTTTTTACTGCATTGATGGCTGCGGAGGAATGCTTTGATTGGGAAGATGAAACTCTTGCGGATGCATTGAAAATGGAATATGATGAAATGCAATGGTTTTATCCAGAAATTTGTAATAAAGGTGCCCATGTTCTTATGATGTTGCTACATGGAAAGCATGCATATTTGAATCAGCAAAAGGAACATGAACTTAAAATGAAAACGCCAACAAAAGATGAAGAATCAAAAGAAAACCAAGCCTATTCTTTAGAAGGTGTTGACAATGAAGTGAAATTCTTTGTCAATGAAAATTCCTATTGGAAATCATGGGATTGTGAGTGGATATATTATCTTGATATGGACGATCGAAATATTACAATTATTTATCCCATGGATAAAATCAATCGGAATGATGCATTAAAAAAAATATTTACATTCGATGACTTTATCGGCATCGACATGCCAACTTTAGATGAATCCTTTGGTGTTGCGGCTCAATGCATACGCAGTTTAATCATTCCAGATCAATTGATTCGACATAAAATGAAAAACCCCATTTCTAAACCAAAAAGAAAATTTTCCATTTCTGACGACGAAGCAATGCGGAAGTATCAAAATGTTATTTCTTACCTCAAGAATAAAATTTAAAAATGTTTATTTTATTTTTTCCTTTAAAATTTTAAAGAAAAGAAGCCAACCAACGAATCCCGTCGGCATAACCAGATCGATTAACAACGCTGCACATGTATAATTCCAGAGGACGTTGTTGCTCTTCTGGACGGAACTTATGTGCTCTTCCAGTTCGAGGAAGGTACAATATTTGTTCGAGTTCCTGTTCCGAGCAGGCATTTGGGTTATCGATTTTATTCCCCAAGATAAGAAATGGAATGTCCCGCAGTAGTTCTTCCTTCAATAAAGCGTGAAGTTCTTTTTGGGCTTCCGGAAAACGGGCACGGTCAGTGGCATCTACCATAAAAATAATAGCGCTTACATCTACGAAATAATCTTTCCAAAGCGATCTTGCAGATTCATGTCCACCCATATCAAATGCAGTGAAAGTAACCATCCCGATTTGCATCGTTTCGTTGGTAGGACGTTGTGTTGGCGCATATGATCCCACACGATCATCTCTTAACATATGCAGTAACGTTGTCTTTCCAGCATTGTCCAATCCAAGAAAAAGAAGTTTGGCTTTTTTCTTATAAAGCCCTAAATAATTCAACATCCAAAAGAGCCCATCCAAAAATTCATTAATATAGTTCATTTTTTTTTTAATTTTTTTTTTTTATTTTAAAGAAAAAATAAAAAAAAAATGACCATTCAAAATGCAAAAAAAATGAAAGAAACCTTTTTCTTAAAATATAAAGTAGATTTGGAAGATATAATATTAAAAGCGGATGGGTTTTTAATTATTGATTTGGATTTGTTTTTCTTTCGTTTTCATGAATCATTTCATGCCATGACGCCATTGGTAAACAACGATAGTAAAAGTTATTACGAGCGCATGAAACAATGTTTTTTGCTTGCCATTGCAGATATCTTACTTTTTTATAGCCGTTTGAACAATGAACAATTTAAAATTCGTCATGTTCGTTTTACAGTTACCTTTGCGGAAACTCAAAGTCGCTATGCGGAACTGAAAGAATGGACACGGAAGAAACGTAACAAAGGAGGTTATGAAATGGTACAATTAGAAAATGGTTCAACATGTTGTGAGTTATTACTTGAAGAAAGTGATCCGTTACAATGGATTGTGATGCCTTCCATTGATCGCAATAAACTTTCACTTACCCGTTCGTATATGACTGCGGTGTACGATTTCTTACTTTCCTTTTTGAAATGTTTGCTGGAAAATTTTTGTCAGCAGGATGAATGCATTAAAACAGAAGAAGAAGCCTATTGGAAGGAACATATTATCCATGAAATGGAACTTGCTACAGTTCATTTGTATGGATGGCGAGCACTGAAATGTATTTTTGATTTGCTTGGTAAAAGCACAAGTTGCATTTCTTTAAAAGACACGGTGATCCATTCCGGGGAAGCGGATTTGTATGTTCACAATGAGGCGGAACATTTTAAAGAAGCGCAAGAAAAATTTACCATTCTCTACGAATTTGGCGATTCCGACGCCTTTCCGATTCTACTCAATGCTCATCGTCAGTGTACTTTCCCACATGGGTTTTACTTAAATAGCGGAATCATTCGGAAGGAAAAGGTGCCCCAGCCTTATGTGCATAACAACAATCATATTCGTTTTCGGAAGGGTTACCGGAATGTGTATTTCTGGATGGATGTTGTTGCATGCCGAAGGGACTTTTTACCTTTGGAAGTAAATGTCGTTTTAGGCGAACGGAATTATGGTTATTTCGATCGTTTTAAAAGAAAATATTGCGACAGTTGTGTTCCAGTAGCAGGAGGAAATCTTGCTGTTCAATCCCGCGTTCTTGCTGCGTTTAGCATTGCAACGATTTTGAGCGGCACCGATTTCACACCTTCTTTTCGAAAAGGATATGGCAACAATGTTGAAAAATATATGCTTGAACTGTTGGATGGCAGTATTGACTGGAATGCCATTGAGAATCGTGTAAAACCAGTTCCAAACAAGAAACGATCCAGCAACGTGCAGGAAGAAGAGAATGAGGATGCTGAAGAGGAGGACGAACAGGAGCAGGATGCGATTTCGTATCATGAAAGGGTACGTGAAAATATTCGCTATTGGAAAATTACAAATGCTACTTTAATCTTTCCAACGTTGTAAAAAAATAGAGCATCGAAATGGCATAAACCATGCAAAGTTGATTTTTTTTAATTAAAAACAATCCTTTAAAATTTAATAAATGAGTAATGCCATTTTATTTGAAGGTGTGGCATTTGTTCCACCAAGCAGTTCCAATGTTAGTAGTAGTAGTAGTCCCAATGCCGCAAATTCTTCTTATGAAGTAGGAAATATGTTGAATAACCGTTTTTATAACCATTGCTGCAATGCTGCCGTAGAACGTCGCATTACAAACAATGATCCACTCAAAGCATTTTGTGAACATTCTTGGCAAAAGTTGCACATTCTGCCGGAATACACTGATGAGATTTTAAAGAATATTGGACAACGTTATTTCAGGGACATTTTTCATGTGGTGACACCTTCATGGGGGGAAATTGAAGTGGAATGGTTGGACTTCATGAAAACTACCAAGATGCCGAGAGAAGAAGATGCAGATATTACAAACCCTACCACTATTTTCAGTCGCTTTAATATTTATGTCATGCACAGCAAAAATATTTCACCATACATCCAAGGCCCAACTTTTGTGGAATTTATGAAAGGCGCTGAAGATTTAGTCAATACGTTGGACAGGGAAACAGCCATTCGCTATGCTGAATTAATGTATACACTCTTCTTTAAAACACTGGTGGCAGAAAATGGCAACAATGCGTTTAAGTTCCCTCCGTGGAATCGTGAGATGTTTGAAGATTTCTACTACAACATTCAATTGACGGAGAAGGCGATTCGGAAGCAGGATGAACATATCGTCCGTAGCATTCGGAAGAGAAATTTGGAATTTACTCAATCCATGCAGGATAAGTTGGAAGAAATAATGGACGGGACACGTTACAACAGCATAGCGCAGATGACAGCGGCACTTCGGGGAATGTTCAATATTATAAATCAATAAATTTTTTAAAATTCAAAAGTAGCATAAAAAATGCAGTATTTTTTTCAATAAGAAATAAAAAAAAAAAATAAATAACAATGAATTTTAAGGGAACATTTATTCCAAAAAAAGTGTTGGGGCGGTTGGGATTCCGCATTGCATTTAATCTTATTCGGGATTATGTCAATGCGGATGTCCTTGCGGACATGAGTAAGTTGAAAGTGTCGTTAACTCATGTGGTTATGACGGATATTGATTGGTGTATTTTGATGTCTTATTTGATTTCTATTATGGAAGATCAACAGAAAAAACATCCAGAGTTAAAACGATTAGTAGATTCGGGAGAAATTCCTGTATTATCCATGTTTACTCAAATTGTGTTTGTTTCGGAGGGAGGAGAAATTATGACTTCTGCTCGTGAACAGGGTATGCGGTTACCATCCTATTTTATGCAGGATTCTCGAATTGGGCTTTATACAATTACTACAAAACGAGAGGCCTATGATTCTCAATACGTCTCTTTCATGCATGGATGTGTACTCAATGAACGTCTTTTGCATGATCGTTTCGATAGTAAAGAAGGACAATCCGTATTTTTATTTTATGACTCTTATTCCTCTTCGATGCATCGTAAAATGTTCCTCAGTATGACTGAAAATACGAATAATGCAGTATTAAGTATGCCCGCAACGCAACCGATTATAAAGATTTTATCAAACCGTTATGTGACTCCAACCAAATCACATAGCAAGTCTTTGGCATGCTATTTTTGTCGTGATTCCGATAACTTGTATACGGTGGATGTGGATTTGGGGAATGTTTTTGAAGAAATCTTCTTGAATACAATGTTTGTTCATGCTAAGGAAGTAATTTACAATATGAACAAATTAAGCGAAGTACAGAATTTCGTACAATCTGCTGAGTCTATTTTACGTGGAATATTTCCTAATGCAAATCAGGAAACTTCAGGCTTCCCGGCACCGAATCAGTTGTCGCCGGTATTAAATTATTCAACTTCCTCCGGTATGCCAAATAATAACAACTCATCAACATCCTCTGGTACGCCAAATAAACAGTCCTCGCCGGAAAATGAAAATACAGAGAGCGAGAGTTTTGATGCCAAAATGCCTGCTTCTTTAAAACGTCCCATCAATCCTGCAACAATTGAAAGTGTTCAAACGGAACCTGAAATCGTACCCAAAAAGAAAAAGAAAACTTCCTCCAAGCCTGCCACTTTACTTGAAAACGTGACGCCAACTGTGCTTCCCGATGTTCTTTAATTTTTTAATTTGTTTTAATTCATTTTAAAGGAATAAAAAAATATTTTATTTTTCTTTCAAGTTATGAGCGGCGATGTTTTTGTAAGTCCTTCGTTGATAGGACAATTTGTAATTCTCATTACGCTGGAGGAGACACTCCGAAATGCCATTGACCCTATACTGAAAGAGTCCTTCCAAGATGAAATTGCCGCTGCCACAAGGCTGGCGCTCGGTTTTGAGGACTTTAATGCATTGTGGAACGCAACAGGCCAAAATATTACCGATACAGAAGAAGAATATGCTTTTGCTTTTGTGAAAAAAGACCGTTCCTTATCGCTTGCTGGCGGCGCACTCCATTTCCATTACAAGTTGCAGAAGGAAGAAAAATACTGTATTTGTTTTACGGAAATTTTTCTTACTAAAGCAATTGCACTTTCTTACCGTTCCAGTATTTTCAGCAATGTTTTATTCTTTAAAAGGAGCAGCATCAAGCATCTTTCACTGGTTGTTACTTCTTCGGCCCTCCAACAACAACAATTCTACGCTGAGCAATTTAAAGATGACTTGCAATCCTGTTTTATTACCTGTTCACCACCTTTTGCGCAGACTTCGACGGATGCCGAAACATTATTTTACGATTTGGCCTCTTTTGATACTTATTTTCGAATTCGTTTGGAACGAGAAAAATAATAAAATATAAAATTAAAATAAAGAAAAAATACAACTTATTTTAAAGAATAGAAAAAATGTCAACAACTCCTTTTAAATCCAGCGGTGTCGTAAACAAAGAAAATATTAAAAAATACATTGCCAGCAAGTCGAATATGCGGTTCATTCCCGCCAACATTGCAGTTTTCCGTAAAAAACAATCGGTTGATTTGATTCATCAAAATGATCTTTATATCTTTTTTGGTGATCTTCCGCGTGAATCGAAAATTTGGGAAGACTATACTTTGGTGGGTATTAATACCGATGCGGTTAGTGTGTCGTTGAGTGCCAATGAAACGATCTTGCAATACCAAAGTGGCATTGGTGTTGCAAATGCCTTTTACCATAAAATCCTTACTGGAAAACATTCCTGCCGTAACAATCCTGAAAGTGTTCTTTACAATCTTTGCTATTGGCGCCGTTTGTCCCATTCTGTCGAATGTGGTAAAAATCTTTATCCTGAAGGAACCGTGGTACTGTCTTCTGAACGGTCTGATGAAATGAACGCAGCCAAAGAAGAATTGGCTTCCTTGTTTAATCCAGATGTTGCAGGAAAACCCAAAGAAGTTATTCGAGATGTAGGAAATACGAATGAATACTTTGTTGTGGAATTACAAACGAAACTTTAATCACTTGCTTATTAATAATAATAAAATAAAAATTTTTTTAATTAAACAAATTCTTATGAAAAGGAACAAAGGTTTTTCTTTAAAAGAATGGGACATTCTGCTTTCGAGCCAAACTTTACCTATGACATGCTGCTGGTATCGCTGTTATCTCATGCGGTTGGACTGATTGGCGTACTGATTTTCTGGTGGATTCGGAAATTTGATTTTGCGATTGTTGGGCTGTTGATGATTATTGTTTCTCAGATGTATCATTTCACCGAATTTGGCATTTTCGGTCATGTTCATCTTGCTTTTTTGCATGTGGCGGACTTTGCCATGATCATGTTTTTTTTCAGTGTTGTTGCTTTTTCATGGTACCGTCTCGATTATGAAAAACGTTTTCTCCTCACGCTCATTTTCATTCCCATCCCCTACTTCCTCTCAACCTACTTCTACGAAGGATACGCCATCGTGGCGATCATTGTCGGAGAATTCGCAGTGCTGTTAATCCTTCAACACCACTACAATGTCACTCATTTTAAAGGAAAAATTGCTTTGGACAAATTTAATGTATTTTGCTTGGTTCTTGCTTTCTTGCTTGTCGGAACGGCACTGTTTTTCTTTTATTGGGCTGGAAGTCCCGGTGATCTCCACTACTCCTACCGTCACAGCATCTGGCATTTCTGTGTATTTATTATTTATGATATCATCTCCGTGCTTTACCTTCGTTATTACATGATTATGAAAGAAAAGATTGAGAAATTTGAACGGGATGGAGGCAGACTGAAGGCAGATATGAAGCGTATGATTTTAACGTCCGAACATCCTTACATTCCATCCAAATTGAAGGAACATATGGACAGCACAGAAGAGGATATGGAGGAAGCCCAGAGGCGCATTGATGTTGAAAAAAAAAAGAAAAAGGCACTCCAAATAGAGGAGCAAGCCATCGATGAACTCGATGCAGCAGAAAAGGGAAAGTCCAAAACAACAACTTTTAAAAAGAAAGAAAATGAACAAAGCATGTACTCTCCTTTAAAAGAAAAGGAAGAAGAAGAATACTCCGAAGAAGAAGAAGAAGAGGAAGAAGAGCAAAAAAAAGAAGATGAAGAAAATGTAGAAGATTCTGATTCGGATGATGAAACTGATGACGATGAGGATTAAAAAATTTTAAAG
>CAZIBY010000017.1:7694-31173 GCA_964537475.1 uncultured Chitinophagaceae bacterium
AACGCAATAAGTATGATTACAAGGCATTAGCAAAACAATATGAAGATAAATGTCCTGTGGATTATCCATGGATGAAGAAGGAAGAGTGCCAAAAACTTGGAGAGTTGTGGGCGTTGCAAGCCGGTGCTATGACAGAAGCACCAGAAATTGCTTTTGATAATGAGTTATTTGCCACCCGTGATCGTGCTAAGTTGGATGGCCGGCTTGCGTCCGACGCTACCGGATTTGAAATGTATCATATAAATCATCCTATTTCAAGTTGTGAATGTGCTAATAAAATATAATAAAATATTTTTTATTTCTTTAAAATTTTAAAGGATGAATAAAAGCAAAGAAAATTAAATCAAATGATAGATATGGTGACCTTGGGCATCCAGAAGGGAGATGGCCGGGACACCGGGATCATCGATGGAGGATTTGAATTTGACTATTCTATAACGGTTACCGGAAGCATCTTTTTCAGTAAAGGTGTTCGTAGGAATAATCATAAGCAAGCGCAAAGACGGGGCTTCAGCAACGGCTTCTTCTTCTTCCCGTTCAATCTTGATGCCACGATTGATTTCTTTGATTTGTTCCTGTTCGACCAACTCATCTTGAGCCTCGATTTCTTCTGGCTTTTCTTCCACCACAATGAGTTCCCCACGGATGTCACCTGCTCCGTAAACGTACGCTTTCGCGCTTTCGGTTTCGGTAACACCTTCGAGGAAAACTGGTTTGTTTTCGGCCGTTAAAATGGGCACGTTGTTGGGATGGTCGATATCTTCCAAGGCTGGAACGACGCAATGAGAGGGATGAATAACAATGTCAGGATCGATGTTGTATTCCCGGGCGCCCTTGACACCTTCATTTTCGATCGCTTCATCTACCGACGCTATGACTAATTTCTTTTCTTCATCAAGATTGAGTTCCGCCAATTCATCCCCAAAGGCTTTCTTGTTGCTTCTGATAAATGGTTTGCGGGAAAAGATGATCGTGGGACTGTGGCCCGAAAAATGCTTATGGTAAGTCGCACGCATGTATTTTTCAGGATTGTCCTTCTTGGCATCAAACTTCTTGAGGTAACCATGATATCCCGGGCCAGTGTGAGCCACGAATTTATGGATGCGTCCCAAGCCGGCATTATAAGTGGTGGTATTCTTGGGGCGAATACCGCAACCCATATGCACACGGGTGGAAGCAACCATGTTTTCGTGGATTAACTTCATCAACAATTGCACACCAATCAAATACACATCCACATGGCGACCGGTTTGAGAGTCGGTAAAATGCTTGATATAATACACTTTGCGGACATTTTCAGGATCGCGGTAAGGATTGTTGGGAGCCCACGATACATCTTCAAACTTGCCGTCATAAAAAGTTAATTGAGCCATTAAATTGTCAGGCACATTTTCAGAAACCAAGTGCAAGAATTGGTAAACCAAAGCAGGCATTTCGGCAGCGCCAATCACACGTTGAAATTCAAAGACCGTTTTGGTGGATTTGCCTTTTTGAATGAGTTTGGGAACTTGCAAATGAAGAGGCAACCAATGGCGTCCGGCAAGTTCTTCCTCGCTTTGCCCCTCCAAATCATGAATCACATCATAAAATTCAGAACCCACAGGATCAAAAACAACCCCTTCCCCTCCACCATCTTCTTCATTGACACCACTTCGCTGCTCGCTTTTGGTAAGCCCTCCATCAATTTCATCTACCACTTCTTCTTCTTGCTCTTCTTCATCCGTCACCGTCATCCCACTTAACTTTTCCAATAAGTTCAACGCTTGCTCGCCGTTGAATGTAATACTACGTCGCTTCACTTTTTTTTCATGTCCACGCTTGTCTTTTGGCATTGTTTACTTTATTTCTTATTTTTAAAGGAAACATTTTTTTAATGTTATTTTTCGTTATTATTTCAAAGGGCAGTTTTTTCTTTAAAAAATGAAGAAAGCAATATTCTTGTTATTGTTGATTGTTTTATTAGCGGCGTTTATTACATCCTTTAAAATGGATGAGATGGATTTGTCGAATGCGGAACATGTTTATTATTTTGAAAAAGAAAGTGGGGTTTCGCCATTTAATTATTGCAACTCGATGGGATTGCTTTATGTCGGGGAGCCGTTGCCGGATGTGTCCTTGTATGTGTGTAAAGGCAATGTGACGGAAGATTTTGTGCGATTCCAGAATCCGCGAGTGATCATTCCTAAAAGTATTAAAGTTCACAGAACACCATTCAAGCGGATTCACGCCTTGGCCGAAAACAGTGCTTTCCGACAGTTAAATGATCCGATCAATGGATGGCCCATTCCACTATTGAACACCATTCCTATGAAAGGCCGAGCACCTTTTCATTTAAATGCGTATGAATTGGCTTCGCGCGGTTTTAATGGAGCCAATGCTACTATTACTTTGATTGATTCGTGTTTTTATTCGTCTTATGATTGTCAGAATTTAAAAGTTGCGGAAAATGATGTCAATGGAGGAAATGTCATCAATGTTCCGCTTGATGGAAGCGACTGCGTGCATGGGACAGAGATGTGGAGCATTTTAACGGGACGCCAGTTGTGTACTACCGGCATTGTGCCTGCGGTAAGCATTAATGCCAAAGAAATTAACATTGAAAACAATATGATGAAGGATTTGGCATTTGCTCGTGCGCTTTATGGAGAGCAAGGCTCCATTATTGTTTATTCGTTTAATTCCATGGGCGTGGATTTGTATGGCAACGGAATTTATCTCCCCTATTATTCCAAGGAAGATAGTAGTATCATCATTAAGCGAGCCGTGAATTCCGGAGCGCAAAGAGGAGCAACGTATTTCACTTCAGCGGGAAATTATGGAAGTCTCGACAACAGAACCTCTGCCACTGCCTGCTTTGATGGAATGATTGCCGGCATGATGAATTTGTTTCCTATTGCCGCCAACTGTCCATCTGGTTCCTGCTGGTATACGAATACTGGTTGCATTGCATTCAGCGCGCCCGGCGGCGATGAAAACTCATGTATTTCTGCAACGGACGGCTCCAAATGTACCTGTGTCGCCGGAACTAGTTTTGCTGCTCCTTACGCTGCTTCTCTGGCCGCCGTTCTCCAACAAGTCTGTCAGAATACCCTTAGCGGAATGGATATTTATGACATTATGGTTCGATCTTCCACTACCGAAAACGTGGACAACAAAGTGGGATTTTACTTTTTAAAGAATGGTGGCGGATATTCTTATTCCAATCGATACGGGCACGGACTGATCAACTTCAATGCCGCCATTTCTTACGTTCAAAATAATAAATGTCCCCATGTCCCGCGCATCATCTCCTGTGTCAGTGAAAAATTATTCATCAATGCAAGTGCTCAGGATATTCGTGTTGTTCACATCGACACGCCATCCAACTGCACCATTGCCACTGTTAATTTTGTAAAAGTTCACGCTACTTTTTCTTACCCCACCAGCAGATTGTTTGATTGGTGGATATCCAGTCCTCACAAAGCCATTCCCTGTGTTTTACTTGGAAAACAACATCCTTACAATCAGCCATCCTTGGATATTGAAACAGGTTGTCGTGCTTTTTATGGCGAACCTTTCCTAAAAAACGGATCATGGGCCATTCATTATAATAATCAATATACCAAACCAAGTACCACTACTTTTATGTTGGAAATTTTCGGTTATGAATCTCCTTTAAAATAATTTTAAAGGAAATTATTTAAATAAAAAAATAAAAAAATAATAAAAAAGAAATGAAAGTCAAATTTAAATCAAAAGAAATACGTGGTCGAACTACCTTTTGGAATGTTCAGGAAAGGAAAAAAGTATTTGATCCACAGGGATATTTTAAAGAATATCATTATTTTGAAAAAGGAGATGTTTGCAAGAAAGCAGAAACGCAAATACTTGCAAATTATGGACATGGAGAAAAACTTTATAATATTATTCATTGGAGTATTGTCATTGAAAATAATCATGAACGGGGCATTGAGTATTACAATGTCATGAGTGAATGTATTACAGATGAAGAATTTAAACAGTTAACTCCTTTTTGTTGCTGTTGTATGTGTAAACAGGAAGATACTTTCTATTTGATGGGTGCTTGTGAAGGTTGCTTTCAATGGGAAAGAAAAGAAGATTTAACTCAACATAATATTAATGAAGTACGGGCCTACAAACAAAGTTTAAATGGAAAACGTCCACCTTTTCGTAAAGTAGATATTTGTTGTTTTCTGATTTCTTTGTTCGTTATTATTTTTGTGATTTGTATTTTTATTAGGGGGCTTTTATTATAACTATGCTCCATCAGGATAACAATCAAAAAAAAAAAAATAATTTTTTTTTCTGTGTTTTTTATTATATATCATTTTAAAGAAAAAACAAATAAAAGTAAAAAAGATTTCAAAAAAATGTCCTTTAAAACACAGAGGACTTATACGGTTTTCGTTGCTTTGGAACGAAGATCAATGGAAGGAAGCACGATGGGGCCACCCATGATGGCATTGGTGAGTGCCTTTTCTTGCTTTTTGGTGATTTCACCCTTATCATCTCCGAATTCCTTGAATTTGGAAATGTAACGATCGGCCAAATCAGACGCTTCTTGGGTGTAAACGATGTAGTAAGCAACAGTGGCAATGTAACCGATACCTAAACCAACAGAAGTATCGACCAACAAACCAGTGAACCAAGAGTCGAATTGGAACCAGTAAACACCAGTAATAGTACCAAAAATGGCCCAGAAGCAAACTAACCAAGCAGTGGCGACGGTATTACCCATGAAAAGACGTTCCCGGAGAGACTTGTTGTGACGAACTTCAGTAAAGGCCATGCTAATACCTCCAATGAGAACAGCAGTGAAAACACCACCAATCAATTCACAAGCAAAGTAACCACGAGACCAGAATTGGCCTTTGACATAAACATAACCGGCAGCCCAGATAACACCAAGGACAATTTGTAAACCCATGGCTCCGGTCTTTAGCAAGTTGGAGAAAGACGTCAAAACAAGCGGTAGAACAACCGCAGGCAAAATGACGACAAAGTTGTAGACGTTGAGGAACGCGAATTCAGGGAAGCCGTCCGTAGGAATTAACCACAAAGGAATCTTGGGGAAATTGGACAATTGGCTTAAATCAACAAAGCCAGAGTAATTGACGAACGCCAACATGGCACTTGCAAGCCATGTGTAAAAAGCCCCCATCATTGGTTGCAATTGAAGCAACAACACCTTCATTTTCGCCTTGTAGGAAATCTTGTCATCCTTGGAGTTTCCACTTAATTTCAAATTCACAATTTGTCTGTACACAGAAAAAGCAAGCATGCCCGAAAGCCCTACTGCAACCCACGAGACAATAAGTTCCGTCAGAATCAAATGAGATTCCGAATCACCAACAGGATAACCAAAGTTTCCGCTGGCCGTAATACGAGGAATAAAATCAGCACCAGATACCATTTTTAAAAAATGCTCTTTTTTTTTCTTTTCTTAAAAAAACTTGAATAAACTTAATACGAAAATCAATTATTATGATGATTTTTTTAATAATGTTCAATAAACAAAAAGTTTTGGCTTTCTCTTTCTGTCTTTATTATGAGGGGATTCATTTTTTTATCTCGATTTTTATTTTTATGTAAAAAAAAAATTTTTTTTTTATTTTTTTTTTATTTTTTTTTTTTAAAAAATAAAAAAAAAAAAAATAAAAAAATATTAATAATAATCATTTTTTATTTAATAACGGCCTTTAGAAAATCCTTTAAAATTTGAACATCATTCCAATTAAAATCACAAACTTTCCGGCAATCATAATGTGCACAATTTTTACGAAGTGCTTCTTGTTCATTCGGTTCCAAAAAATAAAATGCATAAATTGCAGTGAGCCAGTCTATTTGATTCACTCCAATGGGTGCATCAAAGGGTGGCTGTAAATCAAAGTTAAACTGCAATAGTTGATTTAAAAAATCTTTTTGGCACTGTTCCGTTTCTTTTTATTTTATTATTTGAAAGGAAAAAATCATTTAAAGTGACAAAAACGCTTTAAAAAGTCGCCCCACAAAAAACCATGCAAGAGGCAAGACTATGGCTATTTTTAATTTCTTCCACCGCCATGCTACAGCGTCCCAATCGTAAATATTCAATTTCCCCATAAGCCGGCGATTTCACTGTTTGATTTCCGTAAGAAAAGGACAGTAAATTGTTTTCTGAATGCGTCAGCCATGTCACGTTCATAAAAGTATGTCCTTTAAAAGTGCCACCCTGAAAAGGCAAATTCACCATGCTGAAACAAACACACAAATGCTGCTGCTTGTGAAATTGAACATGGGTGTCCAACTGTTTCATAATCAATTGGAATCCCACAATGGCATTGGCTGAAAAAACTGGTTGCTGGACAAAAATTTCTTTAAAACCCTGTCGCACATCCTGCTCATTCAAATACGTATAAGAAGATGGTTGTTCCAAGTTATAACTATTGGGAAATTGCACGATAGGCAACATTTTAAAGGAGCGATCGTTCATTTCGAGACGGTTATCGATGCAGGGGTCATCGTTCAGATTTTCCTTCGAAGACATGGATCGGCTGTACGAAATCGAAATGCCTGCCATGAACGTATTGTAATCAAAGGCATATAAAAAAACACCAAAGCCAATAAGGAATAACAGTGCCCGCTTCCAATACCAATAAGTATAGTAGTAATAATAAACTTGTTCCTCTGCATCCAATTGAGTTGCAAAGATGTATTCCAAAATAGGATCAAGCCACCAGATATTAAAGTAGCGAGGATTGATATAATACACAATCCATGTATTTTTTTTTTTACTTTTTCCATAATTGAACATTTTTTGATTTAATTTCTTTTTTTATTTTTCGTTTTAAAAAAAGAAAGATAATCCCGCCAAAATGCATAAAGAATAAAGAAAAATATCAAAAAAGGCGCACTCCAATATATCAAAAGAGGGTTCCATCCATAAATTCCAATGTATATTAAAAACCACATATAGCATAAAAATAAAACAATAGGAGTAATTATAATAAATAGCGGTAAAGCAGCGGAACAAGTTATTTTAAAGGACATTTTTTTCTTTTTTTTTTATTATTTTAAATCAAATTATTTTTTATCCTTTAAAATTTTTTTTTTAATGGGAATCTCTTTGTTTTTGAAAGAAAAAGAATTTACGCAAGGAAAGGAATGGTGTAAGTAATCCATCAACTGTTGACGATCTTTCGGAAGAGGGGTAAGGTCATCCGTCCAATTAATTTTTTCCCCATTGCAATAAAGTGCATAAGCAGGATAATTGAAAAGATTGGTCATGTACCAATCACACTCAAAGTTGCTACTGAAAAAAGCACGTGTGAGTTCGGTTCCATCAATTAAAATAAGCACACATCGCAATTCGTTGGACGCTTCGTGAAGTCGCCAATCCTGATCCATTGTGCCTTCTTCCTTTAAAAAGACCAAATAACGAATCCTTCGATGGGCGCGGAAAGCGGAAAGCCGACGTTCTAAAATATCGACATCGTAAAGTTGGCGCAGCAAATCCGCACAATCTAAAATGGGATCAATGAAATCATCTTCTTCCTGCTTGATATCGTAGATTTTAAGGGAGTTTTCCATTTCGCTAAAATCTCCAAGGACACTGGAAATGCTGCTGGCGCTTTTGTTCTGATTCTGGCTTTTAAAAGAAGCAAGACGGGCTTCATGCGCTTGCTTGGCTTCCAACTCGATGAGAAGCAATCGTTTGTTAATCACTTTCATTTCCTGCGCAGAAAGCATGCCTTGGTCACGAGCCGCAACCACTGCGCACAGTTTGTTGAATTTGCGACCATCTTCATAAGAGGCATTTTCTTTTAAGCATTTGGAAGCAGAGCGACCCCGACGGTCTTTGTATTCCAGCGTCGCGGGAAAAAGGTAAGAAAAATGACAAGCCACGTCATGAGGATCATTCCGGATCGTGTATGGCACCAAGCAAACCCCGGCAGACAGCAGTTGAGCGCCCACATTGATAATATCCGACGTGTTGCTTTCCGGTTTCTTCATCTGTCGCTCGACCAAACAAACATCCGCTTCCTTTAAAAGACCTTTTAAAGAAGATATCCACTCCATTGCTTTCACCTCCGTTCTTGTCCAAGGCGCAATATCCAGTTCATTTCCATTGGGCAATTTAACGGTGGTGCGATAACCGAGGTAAATGTTGTGGCGATTTGCAATGTAAATTCCCAAATTATAAGGATTATGAACATCTCCCACCAAAAAAATCCCATCCCCGACATTTTTCGTTCCGGGATCAAATGCACGCAAATGCTGAATCTTCACTTTGTTTTGCTTCATTTTAGCAATCACATTTCGACCATCCAAAGCATCCTGCTGCTCCCATTCATTCTTTAAAAATTTGTTTAACATTATTTTAAAGGAAGAATTTTAAAAAATTTTTTATTTTTACCTATTTATTGAAATCCTTTAAAACAAAAATGAAAGCAAAGTTAAAATTTTTTAAATATAATTTTGGTTACCACCAGTTTGATTGGGATACATTGTGACTTGAGATTCTTCTTCATAATCCATAGGCATTTGTTGGATGGGTGATTCATTCAGCGTGACATATTGTTTGTCATCTACTCCTTGAAACATGGGAAGTTTCTTTTGAATGTATTCCCAAGCACGAGCGGCTTCCTTACGGCGGTTATAAGCATCGATTACTAAGCCACCGAGGATGATGCCGCCGATCCAATACATGGCCATGTTGAGCCACCAGAAGAATTGGTAAAGAATGTTATTTTTGCAAATAACTTCCTTCACAGTATAACCAACCACGGTACGCCAGTCATCAATGGTATAATAAGGTGGTGTAACAGAAGGATTGAGGATACTGTCAGGGTTAAAGTAATCCAGAGGGTAAAAAGTAAAATTGCCACCTTTGTAAAGAACCATTTGCTTGTAAATGGCGGTTCCGGGGGGATCCATCGAAGGACACGAAGACCAGTCGATCGGTGTGGTAATGCGGAGAACAAGAATACCCATGACAAAGAAGAACACATAAACGATGAAGGCTCCAATACCGGCTCCAATTATCACATCCGGTTCGGTAGACCAGAAACTAATACCAGCAAGACAAAAGACGGCAATCATCACTGCCGCAGGAATAAACGCCGTAAAAGCCAAAGGCGATGTTCCAAATGTATTGGCCGCATTTTCATAGTAAATACCAGTTAATACCACACTGCAAATTAAATGTGCAAATGCCAAAAAGACACAGACACCTGTTCCAACATGCTGTGTCAATTTTCGTTGTGTCAGCGCTGACAACATTTTCTTGAAATTTTCAGCAGTCATATGACGCTGAGTGCCTTTGATCAATCCGTTCAATGACGAATTGTGTTCAGACCCAATCATTTTCGATACCGGGGTTTCCACTCCTTCTTCCAAACCAAAGTCCGCCCTTGGTTTCTCATAATGTGACGATTTTTTGCCACGATTTTTTATTTGTCTATTATTATTCATAATAAAAAAAATTACAATACTTTTTTGTCTTTTTCTAAAAATTGCTCATTTTTTTTAATTCGTTTTGTTGTTTTATTTCCTAAAATAAATAAAAAAAATTTTTTTTATTTATTTTTTTTATTTATTTTTTTAAAGAAAACAAAAAAAAAAAATAAAAAAAAATTTAAAGAAAAATCTTTTAAAATGAATATATCTCAACTTTCAGAAAAAAAAAGTAATTTTAAATCATGTTTATTAAAGGGCAACCATGTTGCTTGTTTTTCTTTACTTCGTAGGTATCAAGGAATGGTTAATAACATTACCATCTTAAATGCTGTAAAAGAAGCATTGATCAAGGTTGCTGTCCACAGTGGTTTTGTTGCTTGTTATCAGGCTCATTTTAAAGAACAGTGTATTGAAGAAGAGCAATCTTTAAACCATTTTATTTACAATCTTTGCTTATTTATGGTAGAAAAAGACAATGAATCGATTTTTGTTCCACAATATACAGACTGCTATGTGTGTCTGGTGCGTCCGTTAAACTTTCTTTTTTCGGATAACATGCTTTTTTGCAACAACGAGATCATGAAAAGCCGTCTGTTTGCTCTTTTTACGCCCGCTCAACGTCCTGCAAACAATTATCCTTTAAAATTAGCGCTGTGCATTGTGGAATGTTTGTTCAGCGAGTTGATTGGAAAAAAGCAACTTCAAGCGTTATTTCGTTTTGGAACGTATTGCATGCTTTTTTTGCTGCATTACAGTGCGCAGATGTTGTGGGAAGTGTTTGGTATTTTTCTGCACAACCACGAGCATTTTAAGAGACAAAAAATACTGATGGAATGGTTTTCTTATATGGAAAAGATTGCAGGACGACAGAAGGCGTTTTCTTCCACTCACCGTTCACTCATTATGAATGTCGGATACGCTATTCTTTTTGCGCCCATTATTCCTCAGCGAACGTGGTATGAAATCAATGCAAACGCTGGGCTTGAAAATACCATGATGACAACAACCGATTACATGTCCATGATTTCCACCAACAGTGTAAGTGCTTCCTCCAGCGAATCACTTCGTTTTAAAATGCTGGATCGTTTTAAAAGGAAATTTCCGTCCCGAAATGTGTATTTTAATGAACCGTTCAATGAAGACCCGGATGCACTTGCACCCAATGTAGACCAAAGCGATCGGCTTCGTTCCTATTTTGATTTGGTAAAATATTATTACATTGCATACCATGAAAACATTGCAAACTTCACCATTCGTGGATTTTTAACGGAAAAGGCCTCAGCAGACTTTCCCATCACGGAACAGGGACAGTTGGCGAGCGAAAAAGAGCAAGCACTGCAATCCTTTGAAATTTATGTAATTAGTCCTTTTTTGACAGTGGGGTTTCCCAATGCTCCGTGGGGCACCAGTTTGTCGCTTTTAACGGATGATGCACTGTTTGTGCCGTGGCTTTATTATTCGGACGTGACGCATTTACTTTATGCAGGTGTCTTTGTTCCGCAAGAGGTGCGTCGTCTCAATGCACTAAAACATTTCTGGATGATCACCAAAGATTTTATGCGGAATTTTTTTATCGACGACGATGAATGCACGGGGTTTCTTTCCTTTGAAATTAGAGACGATGCTCCTTTCTCCATGTTTTATACTGAACATGCAGTTGATCTGAAAGCACCTTACGAGGTATTTTTAAAGGAATCAAGTAATGCTTTGGACTTGGAGCAGGCGGAGAAGTGCATTTTAATTTATTATTTTGTGTCCTGCTATGTTGCTGGCTTTCACTCTACCTTTATGGAGCAAGATATTATTGTGGATGCCAATAATAATATTTTTTTTGCTGGCTTCTTTAGGAAAGATGTACTACTCGATTATGCTGCTTGCCGGAAAGAAATTACACAGCGACTCGTTTCTTACAATTTTCCACGCGCCCTAATTTTAGCGTTGCTTTCTGATTTAAAAATAGAAATGGGCAATAGTAAATACAAACGGATTGTTGAAAACCGCGAGTTGAACGATCTGTTTTCCATTGCTTCTTGGCCCACTCTTCTCGATGAAATCTCTCAAGCGCTGGTTCAGCAGCAGTAGCACTGAAGAAGTGAAGGTTGAACCTTTTAAAAGTAAATACCCGATCTATGATGGAAAAATATCCAACGCCATCATTGAAAAATGCAAAACGTTCGCTTCCTGCAACGTGGACTTGGAGTCCATTTACCGACGCCTCGTCCGTCTCGTTTATGTGTCGTTGTATGAAAATGACGGCGACGATTCCTCCTTCTTCATCACCATCACCCGTCACGACATTGTAAAAAACGACAACGAATTCAATTTTCATGTCACCGTTACCGCCAAGCAATCTTCCCTTAAAATGAACCTTACCGATTTACTTTGCCACCTCGACGCTATTTACCCCAACTTGTCGCTGCTTCAAATATGCAACGAATCAAACAAACCCGCAGACGAATTGCATTTCATTTTCTTGCTGGATATTTCCAAGCCTCTTTCCACCGTCGAATTCAAAAAACGTCCAAAATTTCATGGTTTGTATGTCTTTCCTCCCCCTGCACAAATTTTAAAGGAGTGTGAAAAAAGCAATGATGGAAAAGTGCTGGAAAACTGGAAGAAACTGATGGGTGCCATTGAACATTTTTTTATTACCAGTTACGAATGTTCCTTTGAAATGGTGCTGGAACAAAGTAGCATTTCCGAAACCGTGACGGAACGTCGCTTTTATTTTGTGCTTAAAATTATTGGTGAAAATGTTTGTGTAGACATGGTGGCTTTGTATCGTGAAATTCATTATTCTTGTTTGTTGCACAATTTGATTCTTTATTTCGGCCCCTTGGGAGAAAGCCGCAAAAATTATTTTCGTTTTGCTGTACTTGAAAGTATTAAACAAATGGAAAAAGAAAATAAAAAAGTTGAGGAATAGAAAATTTTTTATTTTTTTTATTTTTTCTTTAAAACAAAATAAAAAAAAAAATAAAAAAAAAATAAAAAAAAATTTTTTTAATGAATGCTTTTGAAATCAATGATGTTGATCCAACAGAAATTGTCCCACAATTCCAAATCATTCCAGTCAATAATAAAAACTTTATTGTACAGTCCACTTCCAATAATAGAAGAGTGGGAATGTCATTTGCCAATGCAATGGATAACGTTATTCCTTTAAAAGAAGTTAGTGTTGAGAAAACAAAGTTCTGGACATGGCCACGGCTGTTGATGATGTTGTTGGTGTTTGGAATTCTTGTTTTTTGTTCATGGATGTATTACAATCATGCCATTAATGAAATTCAAAAAGATATTGTATTTTGCCGAAATAACGCCGACACGCAGGACAAACGAATCAGGGCGATGTACTATGACACCTGTCCAAAATACGAGGAATATATGGATTCGCCGTTATGGTATATTTTTGTGTCTCTCTGGTTGGCAGCCGCTCTAAACTTTTTTAACAACATGGGATATTTTCTTTCCGAAAATTTGCTGGGAGTAAGTTTGCTTTTAATGGCGCTGGCGGCTTTCCTAAATACTATCAGTGATCAATTGGCTAAATTATTTTCCCCGTTTATTCAAAAGCATAAAAAGGAATAAAGAAATTTTAAAGAAATAAATAATAGAATAATGATCTCCTTTAAAAAAACATTGATTTTATTTTTTTTGTGTATAAGTGTTCTGAAATCGGCAACGATAACGCTTAATTTGGGTGATACCATTTTTTTGAATTTCACACAGCCTACCATGAGTGCATCTGATCTGACAGTATTAATGAATAACTGTGCCGGAAATAATGTTTGCTCCTATGCTTGGGGATTGCTTTTTGGTGGGCAAAATGCTCAGGACGCGTTTAATGCGCTGCTGAACTCCAATCCACCGACGCCCCTTCCGCTGAAAAATTACTTTGGCATTGCGTCACTCAATAATACAGTTGTAAGCGATGCCGACAAAAACATTCAACTGTTAATGATGGTTTATTCCATGCTGGTTGCCACGCCGCATTGTCGGTATGATGAAATTCAAACGATCATTGTTCCATCCACCAGCGTTTGCACGCGCGATCCAAAACTACCTACCTTTACCATCTCCAACAATTACACGCTAATCATTGTGCTGCTCATACTTCTTGTACTTATTGCGCTTGTGCTTTCTTACAGCGGCACCAAGATTGTTGCGCTTTTCAGCAAAAGCACCAAAATCATTGAACAGAAAACAATTTTGAATTAGTTTATTTATTTATTCTTTTAAAAGAAGTTGGCAAGCCGAGCCAGCGACATCAATAAAAAATGAACAAACAGAATCAACGCAAAACAAAAAATGTAACAACAACGATAAAACAGCGCCCAGCGATGAATTCGATGAAGTCGAGTAGGATTCAAATCGGCCACATAATAGCAATCTTGCGATGCTTTAACTTTGTAATCTGAAAATCTTTTATTTTCGCTTGCAAGTTGGACGTCGAAATACCGATACAGCACATCCCAACATTTGGAATCTTCTACCGCATTCGGTGGAGATAATTTGATTTGATATGAACCTTTCGGAATACTAACATCAATGTGAAGTCCTTTAAAATAATTTTCTAATGATTCGTTGGACATTTTTTTATTATTTATTTTTTTTTTATTATTTTTTTCTTTTTTATATTTTTTTTAAGGGAAGCAGGTGTCATTTTAGTAAGTGATATATTAGATTGAATTGTCTTTTTCAATTCTTCGATTTCGTCTTCCAATACTTTAATTTTTATATCCGACAATCCAATGCGGAGGTCTTTTTTAGCATCTTTTTTTGATAGTTACTAAAAAAAAAATAAACACAAAACAAACATATTTATTTTATGATGTCATATATGAAATCATAATTAATAAAAAAAGCAATTTTTTTAATTCCCATATATTTGATCGAAAGGGCCATTTTCTAAGAAATCATCCACGGATTGATAAGTCCAAACTTTGCTACAAGGAAGATTCTGTGTATAACAGAAAGTTTTATATTTACCATAATAATCTTTTAAAGAATCAATAATCATTGTATCCTGATTATAGCGAGATTCCGAACATGTTGTTGTTGGACAAGTAGTTTCTTCCGTAACATCACGAACTGCAATCGTTGCATTGCCAACGGTCACAAATAAACGACCGGTGGATATTACGTAAGTTCCAGAATGACCTGCTTCAAAGCATTTTACAAGTAATTGGATGATAAAATCTCTTGAAATAAGAAAATTTACTTTACTCGAACGTTGAAGTAAAAAAGCGTTGTTGATAACCATAATATAATTATTGATTTGATCAAAATGCGATTCACCAAATTCCTCAAAGGCTTGTTGTTGGCGAACTTTAATATCCTTTACGTTTACGATTTCATCTGTCATTATCACATTAAAAAGTATAATGAAAAAGATTAAAATTATTTGAACTTTCATTTTTTTTTTATTTTTTTTTTCATTATTTATTTTGGGAATTTTGTTCCCATTGGGAATAAAAATAAAAAATAAAATAAAATAAAAAAAAAATAAAAAAAAAAAAATAAAAATAAAATAAAAATAAAAAAAAAAAATAAAAAAAAAAAAATGAAATGTTTAGATTTATGTTGTTGCTCTGGAGGTGCATCCGATGGATATCATGATGCTGGATTTGAAGTAACTGGTGTCGATATTAAAGAACAAAAACAATATCCATATTCTTTTTATAAAGGAGATGCTGTTGAAATAGTTCGCGGTGCCGGTTTAGTCAATCTTAATGAATTTGATTTTATTCATGCAAGTCCGCCATGTCAGACGCATACCAGTTTGGTGCACATCCGAAATGCACAAGGCGGAAAGGCAGCAGTGGTTGATATTTTAGATGAAGTGGTAGAAGGTCTAATAGCATGCAAGAAACCTTTCATTGTCGAAAATGTATCCAATGCAATTTTAAAGAAGAAACACGATGGACTTCATGAAATTACTCTCTGCGGAAGTATGTTTGGGTTGAAAGTTCGGCGGCATCGTAAATTCTGGAGTAATATTCCTATTACCACTGAAGGTATGAAATGCGAACATAAAAAGCAGGGAAAACCAGTTGGTGTTTATGGTTCCAAAGGAGATCAGGTAAAAGGAATGTGGAAAGGAAAAATGTCATATGGAGGAACCACTGCCAAAACCGATGAAGAAGCAATTAGCGCAATGGGATTTAAAAGAAAAGTTCCATGGAACAAATTGAAGGAAGCAATTCCTCCCTCTTATACTGAATTCTTGGGAAAACAAATTATTGATTTTATTAAAAGTAAAAAGAAATAAAATTTTTTTTTTTAAAAAATAATGCACTTTTTATTTTTTTTTAGTTAAAAAGAAGGCTCTTTTTGACCCAATAAATCTTCCGCGTCTTCTTCCTCCGCAATATTTTTTATTCCACACAAAACGTAACCACCTCTCATTAAAAAACAAAGAATTTCCATCAAATCCATCACAAGTGAAAAAACAATAGAACAAACAAAAGGAATAATATAAAAAAAGCAAAAGAAAATAAAAAGCGTAGGAATAACCCATAAAACAAATCCAAAAAGAGCAATAAATCTTGGACTCATATCATGTTCACAATAGGAAGTTAAAACCAAATTTATAAGTACATAAAAAGGTAAACAAAAAAGCATCAAATATTCAGATGGTTGAAGACAAAATAAATATTGCATTGATTTGCTACAACAATGAATACACATTATTAAAAAAAAATTTTTTTTATTTTTTTTTATTTTTATTTTTAAAGAAAAAAATTTTTATTTTTATTTTTTGCTTTATGTAATTTTGGGAAAAAATGAATTTAAAAATAAAAAATAAAAAAAAATTTTTAAAGGAAAAAAGTAAAAATAAAATTTTAGAAAAAGAAAAAAAAACGACTATATAATAGAATATGGAGGAAAATGAAAATGAAATGACTTTGCCTGATTTTGCAGCGGATGATGATCTTGTGATCCCTTTGGCTGCGGTTGCAAATGGAAATGGTCAAACTCGCCACCGTGGTCGAAAGCCTCGATCGTCAGAAACGGTCATTGAAAGTGAGGAGCAACGGCAACGTCGAGAAGAGCAAAATCGATTGGCGGATCAGGAATACGCCGAGCGATTGGCGGAAGGAAATTTGCAAGTCCCCTTGGAGACCTTTGAAATGGCCGACAGTGACAGTGATGTTTTCCTTAAAATATTGCAGTATGCGACTATGGCGGTGAAAGAATACTGTTTTTATTTTGATAAAGAAATGTTGCTGGTGGGTGGGGACACGTTAAAATTTGCCAACAGTAAAAAGGGGGAACGTGGAAAAGTCATGATGTCTTTTTTATTGAAGGGACTTCGTGATTTATCGACCATTCACACGCAAATTTTTTCCAAAAGCAACCGGACGTCTTCTACCGATGCCGGCAATTTGATTCGTGGCTTTCCCAAAAAATCGGATGTCCATGCCCAAGCCAGCAACAATCAGAAAACCATTGTTTACAGCCCACCTTGTGATACTTTTAAAGTAGGGTCGGACGATAAAGTTCCACGGTATCTTGTTTTTTTTGAACCGCTGATCGAGAAACCCGGTTATGTGTCTGGTTCCATGTTAATGTGGATTCTCATTTTGGATGCCAATTTCCATTTTGAAGCCTATTTGATGGATTTGCTCATTGCCTATCAGAAAGCATGCGCCAGTGAACTGACTTCTTCTACTAAAATGATGGATGACACTTACAATATCGATGTTCGGAATTCCAACGTGCTTTGGAAGTTTTTGTCCACCTCCAATTATTATTTGCAAACCATTGCACTGATGTCGCCCAATTACACCCCAAGCAGGGCAACCAACGAAGCAAGTGAGCCATGGCCAATGTTCAATTTCATGATAGAAGGCATTGACGGATCATCGCTGCACAAAACTCCTGCCCCTTATTCTCTTTCGGATGTCTTCAATCCCCGCAAAGTTTTAATGAACATTAATTACATCAATGTTCGAGGAATACGAGCCATGGTGGAGGCCACTGACCGACGCGGTAGATCGCCCCTTATCTTTGCTCAACGATCGTTCTTCTTTCCCATTCTGAATTATTTAGACTCTTCTGAAATTTTGCAACAGGGAAAAGTTGATCCTTTAAAACGGATTCCGCTTGTGATTCATCAGGACGTGTGGCGCATTATTACTTATGTCGTGATTGGGGAACGTCATCCTGCGCTTCGATTGACTCTGGATAATGTTTCGGCGGAAGAATATAAAGAAAAATTCACCAAGAAAACCACGGAACTTCTTTATGAACGCTGCTATTTCACCATGTGGGAATTGATTGCCACCCGCGTCAAATCACAGTGGACGTTTGTTTCCGGAATGGTCATGCATACTTTGGAAAAGTTGTTTAACCAATCCAAAATGCATGTTTCCAACTTTGTCAAACGGAATCCTTCGGGAGGTTACCAACCGCTTGTGCTGGAAGAAGTTTGTCAGCGGATTCATTCGGACATTCGGCTTTTCAGTGCGCCTTTTCCGCCCTCCTTTTCCATGATGAGTGCCGACGATGCTGGATTCAATGCGTTGCTGGAGCAGGAAATCAACCAGTACAATTACCTTCTTCATCTGATTACCAAGGGAGCAGAAGAATACAAGTTGCGCGAAATTTTAAAGGAGATTAAACGGAAATTACTTCATTCTTTTTTAAAACGATGTCCGCAGGAAATCACGCCGTACAAAGATGGTTATGCTGGAAATGTCTCTGCGTTGGAGTTCGAGCGGTGGGGTGCAGAAATCAAGAATCGTCGGTACTTTGCCGAACACCATCGACTTCCACTTTTCGATAACGTGGAAGATTTGGGGGATCAGATTCTACTGTGGATGCACAAAGTGCTGACGGATAATTTGGAAACGGATATTGGAACGCGACAGGACTTGCGGTGGGTCGTTTTTTTGTTCATGCTTGCGGATTCCGGCGTGGAATTTGATTTGGGGTATGCCATGGCGCTTTATTACGGTGCGGATTTTGGGATCGGAAAGCGTTTTACCTTTCAACAACTCAACAAATTCAATTCGTGTTCGTCGGCGCCATTTTATGAAATTCTGCAACATTTTTCTGCGGGAGCGCTTCGGGTGGATGCCAAAAACCCGTTCACCAACTTTGATGAAATCGATGATGATTTTTTTGGCGCCAACGATGAAGCAAAAAGAGAAGGGAAAGGGAAAAGTGGGGCTGCCGGGGAAAACAAAAAGGACTTTACTGCTTCTCATTTTATTTTAGTGCTTCAGTGCATCATGGATCAAACAACCAAAACCAAAACCCTTGTCAATTACTTGGTGCTTTTTGGATGCATGGCAGTCTTCTGTAACGAACCGTTTTCCAAACAAGGAGACGCTCCCTTGCGGTCTCGGTTCATCAACCTTGTTTTTGGGCTCATTTTTAAGAAAAAGAATTTGGACTTTGATTTTGAAAACACTACAAACATCGATATCATGCAATTACTTGTAACCTGTCAGGCACTCTATACAAAAATCGAAAAGGTCATTAAGTTGGGTCGGGAAGAGAAGGAACGGTCGGATGAACATGCTGAATCCCTTAAAATTTTAGACGATTACATTGCTATTGTGAAAGAAACCAACAACGTCGAAATTTCTGAACGGAACCATCACATTTACCGCGATTTGTATTACGCTTTGAACGCTGCCATTTCCTGCGCCATTGTCCTTTTCACTTCTTACGGCCACGCTCTTTTTAAGGTTGAACAACTTTTTAATGAAAAAATGTTTTTTGCCATCGATCAGATTAATGTCTGCCGTCCAAAAATAATGCTTTTTGTGCTGTCCATGTTTGCAGGTCAATATTTAAATCGCGTCGATGGGGTGCTGGAGAAATTTTTAAAGGACAAGTATACTGAATTTATAGAAAAAAAAGCAGTGTCCAATTATTTTGATTACATTCCTTATAGCATTACGGTGACGGAACCGGTGAGGAAAACCCAGATTGTGTATGACCCTCGCTACATGCTTCTTAAAATCAAGGAGCATGATTTGGTGAATGAAATCAAGTTTTTGCATGGGACGGATGATGTGGATACCAAGGAAGCCATTTTTCGGTTTTATGGGGCTTCTTATGCCCGAGAATTTCAGTATCTTTATAACGGGCCGCCCATTCCCAATACCATTGAAGGTCAGTGTGTTATTGAGCCGTCGCTCGAACCTCAGACGGCCATTCTTCCTCTCATGCGAAAAATCAAGCCCATTCATTCCAATCCCATCATTATTGTGTCGCTCGGCCTTTTAAAGAATACAGCGTCGGATAACGATGTTCGCATGGACGCCACTTTTGAATCAAAATTTCTTCCTTTCATTCTTCCGTACTCGCTATCCAGTCCCATGATTCGGATCGTGATGCCATCCCGCATTATTTGGAATGGGCGGCTGGAGCGCAAGTGGCTTTCTTATGAATCTTATATTTCCCAAGCCAAAGTAGAAACTACTGAAGTCGAACTCCGACGATCTGGCAGTTCACCTGACACTTCCCTGGAAAATGTCAGTGCTTATCGTCAGATGCGCTCCAAACGTGCCAAGAAAACAGTCATTGATCGTTCTTACTTGATTGATCAGGTGGAGAATGACTTGTCGTTGATTGCTTTTGCTGATTTGTATGCCGTCAAGTGTTCCTACCCGCAGGACGTTTTAAGGAATTGCACGTCTCATGTTGTTTTCCTTTATAAGGATGAGGACTTGATGTTTTTCCGCAGCAACATCAATTATTTTTATCGTTCGGCCAATGTTAATTTTGATTCCACAAAGGCGGCTGCAGAATACCAGACTTTTTTCGAGCAATTCTGCAAACTCATCCCCAAGGCTCGCCGATCCGAAAACTACTTTAGTGAAATTTATGATAAATTTGAACTCATGCGGCAGGTTCGCACAGAGGTGGATGACACCTACTTGACGTTGCATCGAGCGATTGTCTCGCTGGAAAGGCAACGTGGAACAACCCTTTCGCTTCCGCTATGGGAAACGCTTTCTCCTTCCATTCTGATTACACTGGATGAAGTGCATGAATGCATCCAAAATCTTCTTTTACTCATTCCTGAATATGTTCAGCATGTGAAGGTTGTCCTTGCAATTGCAGATGATAACACCATCAACCACATTAATTTGATGCGGTTCGTTCCGATTAATTCCTACGATTTGTACAGCATGACATGGGAAAAACTGATTCTGCGTCCTTTGTTTGTTTCCCAAATCCGTTCCGCCATTCAACTGCAAAAACTGATCAGTGCCAAAGTCGTCCGGGATGTTGTCGGAAAACCATTCGCCAAAGATGCAGCCGTCCATTCCTCCCATTCCTTTTTCATCAATCAGTTTAATAACCGTGCATTGACAGTAAGTGAAGACCTTCAACAACCTGATGTTTTGAATCAGTTTTAAAGAAATAAAAAAATAAAAAAAAAAAATAAAAAATTTCTTTTAATCTTTTAAGATAAAAATGTGTAGAGACGATGAAGCGACAGAATAGAATTTGAAAAAAGTACATCAATTTGTAGGATGGGTTAAAGAATTAACAGGAAAAGATATGCGGTATTCTGTTCATGCCAATGTCATTACTTTGCATAATGATGATGATTTTGATAGCAGTGAAGAATCGTATGAATTTGAATGTGACATTGATGAAAGTAGTGAAGAAGATTGTGAAGATTGTAAGGAACGTTGGAAAAAAGAAAAAGATAACCAACTTTTTTTAAAAGTGGTACGGGATGTTTTGGAAATACCTTCTACAAACCATTCCTTTGAAATTACTTGCATTGATTGGAAGATGGTAAAACGTGTCTGTGACATTAAGTTTGAAAACCGCTCCTTAAAAGTTACTAACTACAAAAGCGGAAAAAGTGTAACATGCGAATTATACAGTTTATACTGTTACTGCTTTACTTATAGTATTGGCTCGTTTTGGAATAGTTGTAATAATAAAGTTGAAACTTCTACTTTCATCAACTGGATGGATTCTTTTGTTGCCGGAGCATTTGGAAATGATTATCAATTGTTTGTTTCCTATATCTTGTCTTATGTAAAAGATTGTTTTTTGTCCGATGGAGGTAAAATAAGTTTTTTAGAAAAGGAATTTAAAGTAGGGTTCTTAACATGCAATACAAATTCCATCAGCATGGTTGGATGTCATTTTATGCATACTTTTCGTAAAATCGATGAAGTTACATTTCGTGAGTTGTATACAAAGGTTACAAAACTTTATGTAGAAATCATGGAACAAAGAATTTCTACTATGTCCAATTCTTTAGAAATAGATAAGCAAATGCTTAAAAAAAAAACAAAAAAAATGTTAGCGGATTCCACAAAAAATCAAACAGAATTAGAAAATTTGATTGCTCAAAAACGTGCCGCTATTGAAAACATTCAAAATAATTTTAAAAAATTTAAATCTTAATTTATTTTTTTTCATTTCTTCCCTTAAAATAAATAAAAATAAAAAAATAAAAAAATGAGTCAGATTCAAAATGAAAAAGAAGTAGAAATTTCTAAAATGGTGTGCTTTGAAAGCGCAGTAATAGAAAAAGGGGTCAACGAGAGCGACTTGCAAGATGTGATGAGTGTCATCAGTAAGAAAGTCAATAACGATGAAGAAGAAATGCAGAAGCAAGAATTGCTTATTGCCAAGTTGCAGGCTCTTTTAAAGAAAGTGGAAAGTAAAAAGCAGTATATTGAACAAACTTCAGAATATTTAACCGAAGTTCGTAAAAAAAAGAAGGAACCGGAAGTTTTAAAGAAGAAAGTAACTTCATCATCTTCCTCTTCGTCATCCGAAGAAGAAGAAGAAGATGAAAATGTGAAAAACAGCAGTGATGACGATCAACTGGAAAGTGACAAGGCGCCTTTATTGTCGGTTCAACCAACACTTCCTTCCTTTATGGGAATGGAAGAGACTGGAAGAATTGATTTTGGGGATGGTGGAATGTCAACCAAGTTTACGGCTGCTGCTTCCGCAAGTGTTCTTGCGCCACCTGCTTTGGAAGATGACATTGTAACTCCTTCTACCGTTCAACGTCGAAAACGTCTCCGAACAACAACGCCAACGGATACTGTTACTGAAGATGAAATTCATTTCGGCACGGATACGCCAATGCATACTGTTCAATTTGGAGATACTGAAAAGCAAGCAGCCGCCGTTGCATTATCTACGTTGGATACATCTTTTATTGAAAGTGAAAAAGTTCCTGCCAACAATACTTCTGTGGATGGAGATGATCAAGAAGAAGAAGAAGACGAAGATGATGAAGAACGCCCATCCTCGGGAAAAAAAAGTGGCCTTGCAGCAAAACGGCAAATACTGGTGGATTTTGCTTTGTATGATGGAAAGCGAGTTGTGCATCCATCCAAAATCATGGAGCCCCGTTACGTGGAAGAATTTTATTTCATTACCGTCCATCCTCGCAAGGATAGCATTACAATGGAGGATGTGGCAGAACCAAAAGCCATCAACGAATTCTTGGACGAAATTGAACCCACCGATGCTCAGCGCGCCCATATTTCAGCAGACGTCCTTCTTTCCTGCAAAAATAAACCAGTCGATGCTGTCCTCAATTACATCGAATACATGATTCACAATAAATTACCCATTGATTCCCTTTGGGCCTTCGTGAACTCGCTTTATACCATCCTCCTCAAGCGTGCCAGTGGAACTTCTTGCTTCGCCTTCAACTCCATCTTCCATTCCATCCATTCCATCAAACGTCGCAAATACAACCTCAACTGGGAACGCGCCGAAATCTCCGAATGCGACAAGCCAAAATCAAAAAAACGTGCCGCAAGAAAAGGAAAAAAGTAATCTTATTTTAAAGGAATTTCTATTAAAAAAATAAAAAAAATTTTTTTTAAATATTTTTTAAAATAATACATTTCTTTTTACAATTTCTTGATGCATTGGATGTTTTAACCGTATTTGTACATGACCCGTGACATTTCACGCCACTGCTGGGCATTTTAAAGGAATACTTTTTTTCACACCCTTAAATTGAAATTTTGATTTTAATAATGATTTTTGCTCGGACACATATTTTCCGCGTTCCGGGATT
>CAZIBY010000018.1:0-30334 GCA_964537475.1 uncultured Chitinophagaceae bacterium
CTCCGCGCCTTGCCGCTCGGCGATGGTCTTACACCACTTCCTGGGACATCAACCCTGGTTGGCCATGACGTCTTGGTACCCGGTCGACGGATCGCGGTCCACTCGACCGCATTTCGATTCAGCGCTTCCGCTGACGTCGCAAGAGTGGGGAAGGGTCGCGCGATGGACGCTGCAGTGTCATATCGAGGCGGCACGGCGCCTCTACTTCCCTGAGCACGAGCTTGGCGAAGACTGCCTTGAGTGGTTGAACTACGCACGCCGAAGTCGTGCGAAGGCCCACGGTCTGCTTGGGGGAAGCAACTTGGCGGCGTTTGCCTCGGTACGTGAGGAGGGGTGCGGAACCCATCTCGTGTGCGAATTGCCGTACTGAACCTACTCGCAGGTTGCACAGCCAGAATGGCTGGCAGGCAACGACCGATCTGACGAGAGTCGTTGGTCACGTTGGTCGACCGGAATCGACCCTTGGCGGACCCTCGGTACGAGCAAGAGCAGACATTGCCACCGGCGTCCATGCATACAGCTTCAATGCGCCAAATTGCCACCTACCGCCCCCGCCGTGGGTCGGCGACTGTCGCGGCAGGGTGCATAGGGGCCGTTGCTTGTTCGCGCTCGATGGAATGCGGCTGCTCAGGCCGGAACGTTTTTCCGGCCTGCACGGACACGGGCAATCACCGTCTTCATGATCTGCGCGGTGCCGTCGCCAATCTGGTAGCCCAGCACGTCCCGCAGTCGCTGCTCCATCGGTCCGCGGTCGTAGCCGCCGTGGCCGAAGCTCAGCAGGCATTGGTGGATCACGTCGTAGGCGAGCTTCGGACCCCACCACTTCGCCATGCCCGCCTCGGCACTGTGCGGCAGGCCCTTGTCCTTGAGCCACAGACCTTGCAGGCACAGCAACCGGGCTCCTTCAACTTCGGTGTCGAACTGGGCCAGCGGATGCGTCACGCCCTGGAACGCCGACAGCGGCTGGCCGAAGGCCTGGCGCTGGGTGATGTAGGCCCAGGTCTCGTCCAACGCCGCACGCGCGGCGGCGAGGCACTTGAGGCCGATCAGGGAGCGCGAGTAGTCGAACCCCTGCATCACCTGCACGAATCCCTTGTTCTCGTCGCCGAGGCGGTGATTCGCTGGCACACGAACGTTCTCAAAGAAGATCGAGCCGCGGCCGATCGCCCGCTGACCGTGGCAATCGAACCGGTTGGTCGTCAGGCCCGGCGTATCCATAGTCACCAGCAGCGCGGTGACTCCGTGGGCACCCGAGTCCGGCGTGCCCGTGCGACCGAACACTACGGCGATGTCAGCCTGGTCAGCCGCTGAGATCGAAGTCTTCTCGCCGTTGATGACGTAGTGGTCGCCTTGGCGATCGATGCGCAGGCGCAGGTTGGCTGCATCGGAGCCGCCTCGCGGCTCGGTCAGTGCGATCGAGCAGAGCGCCTCGCCGGCGATGAGTCTCCGCAGCCACGGGCCTACGACCGCGGGGTCACCATGCTCTGCAAGGATCTGCCCGTTCAGCGAGGCCAGCAGATTGATGTAAGCGAGATTGAGGTCGACGCGGGCGATCTCCTCATGGATCACGCCGGCGGCGAGGCAGCCCAGGCCGAGCCCACCGAAACGCTCGGGGAGTTCGGGGCCGATAAAGCCAAGCTCTCCCATTTCACGCATGAGGCTGCGGTCGAGAACGCGACTCTGGTCGCGTTCCACAAATCCAGGCTTGACGCGCTCTTCCGCAAAGCG
This sequence comes from uncultured Chitinophagaceae bacterium, assembly GCA_964537475.1. Classification (GTDB taxonomy): domain Bacteria; phylum Bacteroidota; class Bacteroidia; order Chitinophagales; family LD1; genus UBA1941. The sequence goes on from CAZIBY010000018.1 coordinate 1,729, forward strand.
CCGCGCGCTGTCGGCCAGCGCTTTCAGGTCATCATCGATGTAGGGATTGGGATTCATGATTGAGGCTGCCCGGGTTGGCAGCAGTGGTGGTTGGGTCGCAGGCGGCAACCGCCGCTGTGGGTGCCGCCAGGCTCGGGAACGCAGCGCGCACGGCCATGCGAATGTCCTCAGGGACCGGGACCGCGCGCCTGCGCTCGAGATCCATCGGCACGCACTTGTAGTCCACCGTCATCGCGACTTCGCCAGCGGGGACGGTGCGTAGCCGGTGATGGAACACCACCAACTTGTCGCCCATTTCAGTGACCGTGGAGTCCAGCGCAACGGCCTCTCCGGCACGCAGTTCGCGGCGGAAGTTGGCCTCGGAGCGAACGACGGCGAAGCACAGCTTGCGCCGCGCGATCTCGGACTCGCCCAGACCGAGATGGGCCATGACGGCGAACATGCCGTCGCTGACCGCACGGAAGTAGTGCTGGACATTCATGTGGCCCAGCGCGTCGCAGTCCTCGTCGCGGACGACGGCGCGGTAGGTCTCCAGAAACTGATGCGACGACATGCTGAGCTCGTGACCTACAGCGCCTGGACCAGTTCCGGTACCGCAGTGAACAGATCGGCTTCCAGGCCAAAGTCGGCGACGCTGAAGATCGGTGCTTCCGGATCCTTGTTGATCGCCACGATCACCTTCGAGTCCTTCATGCCCGCCAGGTGCTGGATCGCCCCACTGACGCCGCAGGCGATGTACAGCTGCGGCGCGACGATCTTTCCGGTCTGGCCGACCTGCCAGTCGTTGGGCGCGTAGCCCGCGTCCACCGCGGCGCGGCTGGCGCCGAGTGCGGCGCCGAGCTTGTCGGCCAGCGGCGTCAGCACCTCGGTGAACTTCTCGCTCGAACCGAGGGCGCGACCACCGCTGACGATGATCTTGGCCGCCGTCAGATCGGGACGGTCGCTCTTGGCGATCTCACTGCCGACGTAGGTGGCGGCGGCGCTGGCACCGACCGTAGCCAGGCTCTCGACGGCGGCGCTGCCACCGCTGGCCGCCGCGGCGTCGAAGCCGGTCGTGCGCACCGTGATCACCTTGATCGCGTCGGTGCTCTGCACCGTCGCGATGGCGTTGCCGGCGTAGATCGGACGCTCGAAGGTGTCGGCACTGACCACCTTGGTCGCGTCGCTGATCTGCGCTACGTCCAGCAGCGCGGCCACGCGCGGCGCCACGTTCTTGCCGCCGGCGGTCGCCGGGAACAGGATGTGGCTGTACTTCTTCGCAATGGCGACGACTTGGTCGGCGACGTTCTCGGCCAGGCCGTGACCGAGGCCGGCGGCGTCGGCATGCAGCACCTTGGCCACACCAGCCACTTGCGCGGCAGCCTGCGCAGCGGCGCCGGCGCTCTCGCCGGCCACCAGCACGTGGACGTCACCGCCGCAGGTCAGGCCGGCGGTCACGGTGTTCAGCGTCGCGCCCTTGAGGGTCGCGTTGTCGTGTTCGGCAATAACCAGGACGGCCATCTCAGATCACCTTCGCGTCGTTCTTCAGCTTGGAAACGAGGGTCGCCACGTCGGGCACCTTGATGCCCGCGCCGCGCTTGGGCGGCTCGCTGACCTTGAGCGTCTTGATGCGCGGCGTCACGTCCACGCCCAGATCGGCGGGCGTGACGGTCTCCAGCGGCTTCTTCTTCGCCTTCATGATGTTGGGCAGCGTCACATAGCGCGGCTCGTTCAGGCGCAGGTCGGTGGTGATCACCGCGGGCAGCGTGAGCTTCAATGTCTCGAGGCCACCGTCGATCTCACGCGTGACGGAAACACCGCCATCCGCCACTTCGACCGTCGAGGCGAACGTCGCCTGCGGCAGCTTGGCCAGCGCGGCCAGCATCTGACCGGTCTGGTTGCAGTCGTCGTCGATCGCCTGCTTGCCCAGGATCACGAGGCCCGGCTGCTCCTTGTCGACCAGGGCCTTCAGCAGCTTGGCCACGGCCAGCGGTTGCAGTTCATCGGCACACTCGACCAGGATGGCGCGATCCGCGCCGATGGCCATCGCGGTGCGCAGGGTCTCCTGACACTGCGTGGGACCGCAGGACACGGCGATCACTTCCGTGACCGCACCTTTCTCCTTCAGGCGCACCGCCTCTTCGACGGCAATCTCGTCGAAGGGGTTCATGCTCATCTTGACGTTGGCGATGTCCACGCCCGTGCCGTCGCTCTTGACGCGCACCTTCACGTTGTAGTCCACCACTCGCTTGACCGCGACCAGCACCTTCATCTCATCAGTCCTCACTTAGACACGTTCAAGAACTACCGCAATGCCCTGGCCGACGCCGATGCACATGGTCGCTACCGCAAAGCGGCCACCGGTTGCGTGCAGGCGGTTCACGGCCGTCGTTGCCAGCCGCGCTCCGCTTGCGCCGAGCGGGTGGCCCAGCGCGATGGCGCCGCCCCAGGCATTGACGCGGGCATCGTCATCGGCAAGACCGAGAAGTCGCAGTACGGCCAGCCCTTGGGCTGCAAACGCCTCGTTCAGTTCGATGACGTCAATCTGGTCGAGGGTCAATCCGGTCAGGCTCAGCACTTTCTGCACCGCCGGTGCCGGGCCGATGCCCATCACGCGCGGCGCCACGCCCGCGGTGGCCATGCCGACGACGCGTGCCTTGGGTGTGAGCCCGTGATGCACGGCCGTGGCCTCGTCGGCCAGCAGCAGCGCACAGGCACCGTCGTTCACGCCGCTGGCATTGCCGGCAGTCACCGTGCCGTCCGGGCGCACGACACCCTTGAGCGTGCCCAGCGCCTCGAGGCTGGTCTCGCGCGGATGCTCGTCACGGTCGACGACGATCGGGTCGCCCTTCTTCTGCACGATCGTGACCGGCGTGATCTCGCGCGCCAGGTGCCCATCGCGCTGGGCCGCGACCGCGCGCAACTGGCTGGCCAGCGCCATGCGGTCCTGCGCCTCGCGCTCGATGTGGAAGTCCGCCGCCACGTTCTCGGCGGTCTCCGGCATCGAATCAGCGCCGTACTGCGCCTTCATCAGTTGGTTCACGAAGCGCCAGCCGATGGTGGTGTCGTACACCGCGTTGCTGCGGCTGAAGGCGCTCTCGGCCTTCGGCATCACAAAGGGCGCGCGGCTCATGCTTTCGACACCGCCGGCGATCATCAGCGTGGCCTCGCCCGACTTGATCGCGCGAGCGGCGGTGCCGACGGCGTCCAGCCCGGAGCCGCAGAGGCGGTTGATGGTGGCGCCGGGCACCCCTTGCGGCAGTCCAGCGAGCAGCGACGACATGCGCGCGACGTTGCGGTTGTCCTCACCGGCCTGGTTGGCACAGCCGAACAGCACATCGGTGACCGCCTCCCAGTCGACGCGCGGATGGCGTGCCATCATGGCCCGCAGTGGAACGGCGCCGAGGTCATCAGCGCGCACGGAAGACAGCGCACCGCCGTAGCGGCCGAAGGGCGTACGAACTGCATCGCAGATGAAGGCGTGCCGTGGAATCGTCATGTCGTCGTCCTGGCTCAGGCACCCGTGAATCGGGGATCCTGCTTGTCGACGAAGGCCTGCAAGCCGATGGCGAAATCGGCGTCCAGCGAGCAGGACGCGAAGCTGTCTTGCTCGGCCAGCAACTGGTTGGCGAGGTCGTTGCTCAAGGACATGTTGAGCAATCGCTTGGTGCGGCCCAGCGCTCGCGTGGGACCAGCCGCCAAGCGGGTCGCCAGCGATCGGGTCGCCTCGGACAGATCCGCGACGGCCACCACGCGATTGACCAGGCCCAGCTCCAGCGCCCGCTTCGCATCGAAACGCTCGCTCAGGAGCGCGATCTCCATGGCGCGCTTGAGCCCGACGACGCGAGGCAGGCTGAAGGTGCCTCCGCCGTCGGGGCTGGCGCCGATGTTTCGATAGGCCATGGCGAAGTAGGCGTTGTCCGCAGCGATGGCGAGGTCGCAGCTGTTCATCAGCGAAAGCCCGAATCCGGCCACCGCGCCCTGCACGCTGGCAACCACCGGCTTCTCCATGCGGCGGACGCGCGTGATCGTGTCGTGGACTTCGCCGATGAAGCGCTCGAAGAAGAGTTGGCGCTCGGCGGCGGAGTCCCGCAGCGTGGGGTGAAAGGTCTTGATGTCGCCGCCGGCCATGAAGTGGTTGCCCGCCCCCTGGATCACCACCGCGCGCACGGACTCGTCGCGTTCCACGCGGCTGATGGCGTCTCGAAGCGCCGTGCTCAGCGCCCGGTCCAGCGCATTGAGCGACTTCGGACGGTTGAGGGTGATGCTGGCGATGCCGGCAGCGGCATCGATGTCGAGAAGGACGGGTTGTTCGGTCATGGCATGGACTCCGCAAACGCTTGTTCAGTGAGACAGAAGGATGTCGAGATCGCCCAGCACGAATCCGTGTCCGGCTTCGCACGCCATCTCCTGCAGTTCGGCCTCGAGCTCGGCGCGGTTTTGCCGCCGCGCCCAGAACACCGGGCCACCTTCCCAACGGGGAAAGCCATAGCCCTGGACGAGCACGACGTCGATGTCGCTGCGCCGGCTGGCCACGCCCTCGGCAAGCAGCAGCGCGGCTTCGTTGACCATCGCCAGCAGCGCGCGGCGCTGGATCAGGTCAGGGGTGAGCGCGCGGCGCACGATGCCGCGTTGCGCGCTGGCCTGTTGGATCAGGTCGCGCACGGCCGCATCGCTGGTGTCGGCCGGCTTGCCGTCGGCATAGGTGTAGTAGCCCGCACCGGTCTTGCGACCGAGACGACCCTGCTCGCAAAGCCGATCGAGGATCGCGACGTAGCGCTCCCTCGGGTCGCGCGTGGCGGCTTGGGCCTTGCGCATGCGCCAGGCAATGTCCAGGCCCGACAGATCGGCCACCGCGAAGGGCCCCATCGCGAAGCCCATGGCGGTGAGCGCGCCGTCCACGTCCTCCGGCCAGGCGCCGTCTTCCAGCATGAACTCGCACTGCCGACGGTAGGCGTTGTAGATGCGGTTGCCGATGAAGCCGAAGGCGTTGCCGGTCATCACCGGCGTCTTCTTCAACGCCGCGCCGAAGGCCATGCCGGTGGACAGCACGTCGTTGCCTGTCGCTGAGCCCCGCACCACCTCCAGCAGCTTCATCACCTGGGCAGGGCTGAAGAAATGCAGGCCGAGCACGTCCTCGGGCCGCGAGGTCGCCGCGGCGATCGCGTCGATGTCGAGGTACGAGGTGTTGGTGGCCAGCACGGCGCCCGCCCGCGCATGGGCATCGATCTTCTGGAACACCGACCGCTTGACGTCGAGGTCCTCGAACACCGCCTCGATGACCAGGTCGGCCTTGGCCAAGCCGCTCCAGTCGGTGATGCAGGCCAGGCGTGACTCGTTGTCGGCGGCCACCTCCACCTTCAGCTTGCCCGCGGCGACGCGGTCGCGGTAGTGCTGACGCACGCGCTCATGGCCACGGCCCAGCGCGGCCTGGTCCTGCTCGAGCAGGACGACGTCCAGGCCCGCATCGAGCGCAGCGACGGCAATGCCCGAGCCCATCGTCCCGGCACCGATGACCGCGACGCGGCGCACCGCCCGTGCCGGCGCCTGCAGGGCCGGCGGCAATCGGGTCGCTTCGCGCTCGGCCTTGAACTGGTAACGCAGCGCCTGGGCGGCCGTGCTCGGGATCAGGTCCAGGAACAGTTGACGCTCGCGTGCGAGGCCGGCGTCGAACGGCTCGGCGCTGGCCTCCAGCGCATCCAGGATGGCGGCGTAGGCCGGCTGCAGGCGCTGCCGGCCGTTCAGCCTGGATCGCTGCGCCTGGACTGCCTCGCGCACGGCGGCAGCATCGAGCTGGCGATCGCGCGTGCGCGGGAACGGCGCACCGGCCTGCGCCAACGCGGCTGCCTGCCGTCGCGCTGCTTCGAGCACGCCGTCGGACACCACGGCATCGAAGAGGCCGGAGCCTGCGAGTTCGGTCGCTGTCTTCGGCTGCCCGCTCATGATGAACTCGAGCGCGGGGCGGGCGCCGATCAGGCGGGGCAGCCTCTGCGTGCCGCCCGAGCCGGGGATCAGGCCCAGCGTCACCTCGGGCAAGCCGACGCGCGCCGATGCCCTCGCCACGCGTGCGTGGCAGGCCAGCGCGAGTTCGAGGCCGCCGCCAAATGCGACGCCCTCGATGGCCGCCACCACCGGCTTGCCACTCGCTTCTATGCGTGCAGTGACCGTCGGCAGGATCGGCTCCTGCAATTGCAGGGGCGTGCCGAACTCGGTGACGTCGGCACCAGCCGAGAAGGCCTTCGCGTCACCAGTCAGCACGATGGCACGCACTGCCGGATTGGCCTGCGCTGCCGAGAGTTGCTCGACGATCCGCGTGCGCAAAGCCGCGTTCAGGCTGTTGACGGGAGGATTGGCGAGCGCGATGAGCGCAATGCCTTCGGTGATCTGCATGGCCGTTCTTTCGCCAGTCCCGCTCACTCGGCGCGCACCAAATGCTTGCCGATGAGCAACTGCTGGATCTGGGTCGTGCCCTCGTACAGCCGCAGCAGCCGCACGTCGCGGTAGAAGCGCTCGACCTTGTATTCGTTGATGTAGCCCGCGCCACCGTGGATCTGCACGCCACGGTCAGCGATGCGGCCGACCATTTCGGTGGTGAACATCTTGGCGCACGACGCCTGCATGCTGACCTCGGCGTCGCGTTCACCGCGTGGCTTGAGGTCGTAGCGATGCGCGGTCGCCTGGACCAGTGACCAGCCCGCCAACAGCTCGGCCTGGCTGTCGGCCAGCATCGCCTGCACGAGCTGGAAGTCGCCGATGCGCTGGCCGAACTGCTTGCGCTGCTGCGCGTAGGCGATGCTCTCCTGCAGGATCCGCCGCGCCATGCCACAGGCCAGCGCCGAGACGTGCAGGCGCCCGCGATCGAGGACCTTCATCGCTGTCTTGAACCCGTTGCCGGGCACGCCGCCGATGATGTTGGCGGCGGGCACGCACACGTTGTCCAGTTGGACATCGCAGGTGCGCGTGCCCTTCTGTCCCATCTTCTTGTCGGGCTTGCCCAGGCTCAGGCCGGGCAGGCCGGCCGGCACGATGAAGGCCGAGATGCCTCCAGCACCCGGCTCACCGGTGCGGGCCATCAGCGTGAAGGCGCCCGCGCGTGGCGCGTTGGTGATGAACCGTTTGGTTCCGCTGATCAGGTAGTCGCTGCCGTCCGCCACGGCACGGGTCTTGAGCGAGGCTGCATCGGAGCCCGCATCGGGCTCGGTCAACGCGAAGGAGATGATCAGCTCGCCGCTGGCGATGCGCGGAAGGTAGGACGCTTTCTGTTCCTCCGTGCCGTCCATCAGGATGCCTTGCGAGCCGATGCCGATGTTGGTGCCGGCCACCGACCGGAAGGCCAGCGCGGTCTGGCCTAGCTCGTAGGCCACTTCGCATTCCTGAGCCATCGACAGGCCGATGCCGCCGTATTCCTCCGGGATCGAGATGCCGAATAGACCCAGTTCCTTCATGTCGGCGACGATGTCGGCGGGCACCTCGTCGTGCTCCTCGACCTCGTTCTCGGCGGGCACGAGGCGCTCGCGCACGAATCGCCGCACGCTGTCGAGAAGGATCTGGAAGGTTTCGGAATCGAGAGACATGAAAAGCTCCAAGGAATCGTTGGACGTCAGGCGTAGTCGAAACGGCCGCTGGACAGGACGACCTGTTCACGCTCCGGCACGGTGCAGCGAAACACCGCCCGGCCGCCTCCGTCGTGCCAGACTTCGGTCAACAGCGTCTCACCCGGGTAGACCGGTGAGGTGAAGCGCGCAGACATGTGGCGCACCCGCTGTACCTGATCGGCGCAAAGCGTCTGCAGGAGCGCAAAGCCGGCGATGCCGAAGGAACAGAGCCCGTGCAGGATGGGACGTGCGAAGCCGGCGCTCCGAGCGACCTCGGTGTCGGCGTGCAAGGGGTTGCGATCGCCGGTGAGCCGGTACAGCAGGGCCGCTTGCGGCAGCGTGCGCCGCAGGACGCTCTCGTCGGGCGGCCGCGAGGGCATGGATTCAGCTGTGCGCCTTTGTCGAGGCTGCCCGCCGGGGGCTGCATCGGCACGGCAGACATAGATCGACTTTACGGTGCACAGCCGCTGCCCGGCGGCCTGGTGCGTCACCTCGCGGCGCAAATGAAGCAGGCTGGCCTTGCCCGGTCCCGGGTCGATGAGGCCATCGACATGCGTCGTCCCCAGCACCTCGCCGTGCGCGGGCACGGTGTCATGCCAATCGACGGACACCTCGCCGTAGAGCACCCGCGGCCAATCGACGCCAGCGGCCGGGTCCTGAAGCCAGAAGCCGGGGTCGCCCAGGACAAGCGCCATGGTCGGCAGCGCATGCAGGCCCGCTTCGTAGACGAACGGCAGGTGGCGCGTGTCCGATGCGTCGTCGCCGAGCCCGAGGGCGAGTGCATAGAGGATCGTGTCCTTGGCCGCATAGCGATGTGCGAAGGGCGGAGGAGCGCAGCGCCGAAGTAGGGCGAGGTCGATGGCCATGTCGTTTCAGCCCCGTCGCCTGACGACCAGGCCCACGCCAACGGCCGTCGTCACGGTGCCGAGCACCGTCAACGTGGTGATGGCTTCACCGAACAAGACCCAAGCCAGCAATGCCGTGGTGGGCGGCACGAGGTAGAACAGGCTCGCCACCGACGTGGCGGCGCCGCGCTGGATCAGCAAGTAAAGCAGTGAACTGCCGCCCAGCGTCATGCCGAGGACGGACCACGCCATCGCGCCGACCAGCTCCAGGTTCGGGCTGCTCGCATTGCCCCAGCGCATAGTCTCGGTCTCCAGCAGTGCGAGCGGCAAGGTCACGACAAAGGCCGCCGCCAGCTGGATCAGGTTGGCGGTTCGAACGTCGCACGGCGCGACATGGCGCTTCTGGTAAAGCGTGCCGGCGGTGATGCCGAGCAGCGCCACCACTGCGCACGCCAGGCTGGCCGCGCCGATCTCGCCGTGTCCGAGCTTGACCCAGACCACCATCACCAATCCGATCAGTCCGAGCATCAGGCCTGCCCACTGATCTCGGGCGACCTGCCCGCCGCGGTGCGATAGCCAGATGGCGGTGAGCACGGGCTGCAACGCGACCAGCAGCGAGGTCAGCCCCGCGCCCATGCCCAGCTTCACCGCCGTCCACACGCCGCCGAGGTAGACGGCGTGCATCAGCGCACCCGTCACGGCGAGATGGAACCACTGCCGCGGCACCGGCGGAAGGGCCACGCGCGCGAGCAGCGCCCAGGCGACGAAGCACGCCAACGACAGCGCGTAGCGCACGGCAAGAAACTTCATCGGTGGCGCATGCGGCATGCCGTAGCGCGCGACGACGAAACCCGTGGCCCAGATCAGTACGAAAACCAGCGGCATTGCGTGGACCAGCGGGCTGGGCGGGCGTGGCGCTGCTTCGGCGAGGCGCTCGGCGCTCGCCGGACTGTTCGCTTGCGACATGGCGATCTACTGCAGCGCAGCGCGGGCTGTGGCCGGCGGCTTGCGTTTCCGGTGGCGAGCCTCGCGCCACGCCGTCCACTCGCCGACGATGCCGCGTCGGAACAGCAGCACGCACAGCACGAACATGAAGCCCATGATGACGGTCACCCACGACCCCACCTTGTCGGCCAGTTCGTTCTCTAACGTCACGATCGTCAGCGCACCGACGGCCGGCCCGAACACGGTGCCCAGTCCTCCGATCAGCGTCATCAGCACCACCTCGCCCGACATGTGCCAGTGCACGTCGGTCAGGGTGGCGAGCTGGAACACAAGGGACTTCAGCGCTCCCGCGATGCCGGACACGGTGGCCGACAGCACAAACGCCAGCAGCTTGTACCGACCCACGGCATAGCCCAGCGAGACGGCGCGAGCCTCGTTCTCCCGGATCGCCGTCAGCGCATTGCCGAAAGGCGAGTGGATGGTCCGGTGGACGAGCCAGAAGCCCGCACCGCACACCGCCAGCACGAAGAAGTACATCGCGATGTTGTCCGACAGATCCACCAGGCCGAGGAACCGGCCGCGCGGGACGCCCTGGATGCCCTCCTCGCCGCCGGTGAAGGGCAGCTGCAGGGCTATGAAGAACACGAGCTGGGCCAGCGCGAGGGTGATCATCGCGAAGTAGATGCCCGAGCGCCGCACGGCCAGCCAGCCGAAGATGGTCCCCATCACCGCAGCGTAGGCAGCGCCGGCAAGCACGCCCATCTCGGGCGTGAAGCCGAAGTTGCGGCAAACGGCGGCGCACACGTAGGCAGCGCCACCGAAGAAGGCCGCGTGACCGAACGACAGAAGGCCGCCAAAGCCGATCAGCAGGTTGAAGGCTGTGGCGAACAGGGCGAAGCACAGGACCTTCATCAGGAAGGTCGGATAGATCAGGAAAGGCGCGACGCACAGCGCCAGCACCAGGAGCAGATAGCGAACCGTTTGGGGATGTCTCATGGCGGACCTCAAGCGCTTCTCAAGCGGTTTTGCCGAACAGGCCGGCCGGCCGCATCAGCAGCACGATGGCCATGATCACGAAGATGACGATGGCCGAGGCCTCGGGGTAGACGATCTTGGCCAGTCCTTCGATCACGCCCAGTCCGAGCCCGGTGACGATCGAGCCCAGGATCGAGCCCATGCCGCCGATCACCACGACCGCGAACACGACGATGATCAGGTTGGAGCCCATCACCGGGTTGACCTGGAAGATGGGCGCCGCCAGCACGCCCGCATAGGCTGCGAGCGCGACACCCACCGCGTAGGTGGCCGTCACCATCACCGGCACGTTGATGCCCAGCGCCTGCGTCTGCTGCGGGTGCTCCGTCGCGGCACGCAGCCGCGCGCCGAGCGGCGTTCGCTCGATGACGAACCAAGTCAGCAGGCAGACCGCCAGCGATGCGCCCAGCACCCAGGCGCGGTAAAGCGGCAGGAACATCACGCCGATGTCCACGCCGCCGCGCAGCGACTCGGGCACCGGATACGCCTCGCCCGAGATGCCGAAGCCCCAGCGGAACACGCCCTCGGCGATCAGCGCCAGGCCGAAGGTCAGCAGCAAGCCATAGAGGTGATCGAGCCCTTGCAGCCGTCGCAGCAGCAGACGCTCTATCACCACGCCCAGCGCGCCGATGACGATCGGTGCGGCCAGCAGCGCACCCCAGTAGCCGATGCCGAACCAGCGCATCGCCAGCAGCGCGCAGAAGGCCCCCATCATGTACAGCGCGCCGTGCGCGAAGTTGATGATATTGAGCAGGCCGAAGATGACCGCGAGCCCCAGGCTCAGGGTCGCATAGAACGATCCGTTGATCAGACCCAGCAGCAGCTGGCTCAGCAACATCTGAGAGTTCATCGTCGGCCTCTCGAAATCGGCGTCAGGACTTCTTGATCAGCGGGCAGCGCGACGCCGACAGCGGCTGGAACGCCTCGGCCGCAGGGATCGTCGCCCGCACGTGGTAGTAGTCCCAGGGCGCGGTCGATTCGGACGGCTTCTTCACCTGCAGCAGGTACATGTCGTGGACCATGCGGCCGTCTTCGCGGATCTGGCCGTTCTTGGCAAAGAAGTCGTTCACCGGCGTCTTCTTCATCTGCGCCATCACCTTCTGCGTGTCGTCGCTGTTGATGGCTTGCACGGCCTTCAGGTAATGCATGACGCCGGAGTACTGACCGGCGTGGATCATGGTCGGCATGCGCTTGTGCTTCTCGAAAAAGCGCTTGGACCAGGCACGGGTCTCGTCGTTGAGGTTCCAGTAGAAGCCCTCGGTGAGGTACATGTTCTGCGTCGCCTGCAGGCCGAGCGAATGCACATCGGTGATGAACATCAGCAGGCCGGCGAGCGACTGCTTCTGCGTGATGCCGAACTCCGCGGCCTGCTTGATGGTGTTGACCAAGTCGCCACCGGCGTTGGCCAGTCCGATGACCTGCGCGCCGGAGCTCTGGGCGCGAAGCAGGAAGGACGAGAAGTCACTGCCCGGGAAAGGATGGCGCACTGACCCGACGACCGTGCCGCCACTGGCCTTGACGACGTCCATCGCGTCCTTCTCCAGTGAGTGACCGAAGGCATAGTCGGCCGTCACAAAGTACCAGCTCTTGCCGCCCTGCTTGACGATGGCCTTCGCGGTGCCGCTGGCCACTGCATAGGTGTCGTAGGTCCAGTGGATGGTTACGTCGTTGCAGTCCTCGTTGGTGACTCGCGTGGAGGCCGTCGCCGTGTTCAGCGCGATCCTGTTCTTCTCCTTGGCGATCTTCTGAACGGCCAGGCCGACCGAGGTAGTCACCAGTTCGGAGACCACGTCGACCTTGTCCTTCTCGAACCACTCGCGCGCCTTGTTCGAGGCGATGTCGGCCTTGTTCTGATGATCCGCCGTGACCATCTCGACCTTGAAGGCCGGCTTGTACTTGGCGACGAAGTCGTCGATGGCCATCTGCGTCGCCAGCACAGACCCGGGACCGGCCAGGTCGGAGTACAGGCCGGACAGGTCGGTCAGGACGCCGATCCTGACGACGCCGTCCGAGATCTGTGCCTGGGCCGGGATCGACGCGAGGCCGGCAATGGCGGCGGTGATGGCGCTGATCGCCAGGTTCTTGAAACGCATGGGATGTCTCCTTGTGGACGATGCTCGTCGTGGTTTCAGACGCCCAGCAACTCGTGCAGGGTGTCGGTGCGGGAAGCGAGTTCGGAACGGTTGATCGTGAGCACGACTCGGCCGTGCTCCAGGACGTAGTGGCGGTCGGCCAGCGGCGCCGCGAAGCGGAAGTTCTGCTCGACCAGCACGATCGTGTAGCCGCGCTCCTTCAGCTGCCGGATCGCGCGACCCAGGGCCTGCACGATCACCGGCGCCAGGCCCTCGGTGATCTCGTCGAGCAGCAGCAGTCGCGCGCCGGTGCGCAGGATGCGTGCCATGGCCAGCATCTGCTGTTCACCACCCGATAGTCGGGTACCGGGACTCTTGCGGCGCTCATGCAGGTTGGGGAACATGCCGTAGATCTCATCCACGGTCATGCCGCCTGATTGCACGACCGGCGGCAGCAACAGGTTCTCTTCGGTCGAGAGACCAGCGTAGATGCCACGTTCCTCAGGGCAGTAGCCGATGCCCAGGCGGGCAATGCGGTGCGGCTCCAGGCCGGAGACGTCCTGACCCTTGAACCGCACTACGCCCGTCTTGCGATCGGTGAGGTTCATGATCGCCTTGAGCGTGCTGGTGCGTCCGGCGCCGTTGCGGCCCAGCAGCGTGACCAGTTCGCCTTCGCTGACCTGAAGATCCACGCCATGCAGCACATGCGACTCGCCGTAGTAGGCGTGGAGGTCTTGCACGTCGAGCAATGCCTGGGCCGTCATGACGCTTCCACACCCATGTAGGCCTCACGCACCCGGGCGTCGGCGGACACCGTGGCGTAGTCACCCTCGGCCAGGATCTGTCCACGCTGCAGCACGGTGATCGTGTCGCACAGCTGCGAGACCACGGACAGGTTGTGCTCGACCATCAGGATGGTCCGGCTGCGCGACACCTCGCGGATCAGCTCGACGATCTGGCCCACGTCCTCGTGGCCCATGCCCTGCGTGGGTTCGTCCAGCAGCATCAGGTCGGGGTCCAGCGCCAGCGTGGTGGCGATTTCGAGCGCGCGCTTGCGTCCGTAGGGCAGCTCGACCGCACGGGTGCCGCGCAGGTCGGCCAGGCCGACGGACTCCAGCAATTCGGTCGCGCGCTGGTCGAGGTCTCTCAGGCAGCGCTCGTGGCGCCAGAACTCGAAGGACGCGCTGCGCTTGCGTTGCAGCGCGACACGCACGTTCTGCAGCACGCTCAGGTGTGGGAACGTGGCCGATATCTGGAACGAGCGGACGATGCCGCGGCGCGCCGTGCGGTCGGGCGTCTCGTGCGTGATGTCCTCGCCGCGGTAGCGGATCTGCCCGCTCGACGCCGGCAGGAACTTGGTCAGCAGGTTGAAGACCGTGGTCTTGCCTGCCCCGTTGGGGCCGATCAGCGCATGGATCGCCCCCCGCTTGACGCGCAGGTTCACCTTGCTCACGGCCGAGAAGCCGCTGAACGACTTGCTCAGATCGATCGTCTCGAGAAGGATGTCGGGGGCCACGGGCTGTCCTCTACGGATCGACAAAGGGTTGCGTCAGGTGCCGGTGAACACCGGCTTGCGCTTGTCGAGGAAGGCCTGCATGCCCTCGGCGGCATCGCGCGTCTGCGTGGCCATGGCGAAGAGGTCCGCCTCCAGCGCCAGCCCTTGTGCGAGCGGCAGGCCCGGCGCGCGCTGGACCGCTTCCATGGCCTGCATGAGCGCGGCCGGGAAGGGCGCCCCCAGGCTGGCCAGGAAACTCATGCCGGCCGCCACGGGATCGCTGTCGTCGACGATGCGGTGGACAAGGCCGATGTGCTCGGCTTCGCTGGCATCCACCACGCGGCCGCTGGCAATCAGCTCCAGCGCACGGGCCGTCCCAACCAGGCGGGGCAGGCGCTGCGTGCCGCCATAGCCGGGAATCAGCCCGAGCTTGATCTCCGGCAGCGCGAACCGCGAGGCCGCGGTGGCAATGCGGAAGTTGCAGGCCAGTGCCAGCTCGAGCCCGCCGCCGAAGGCCACGCCGCTGATCACCGCCAGCGACGGGATGCGCAGCGCATCCAGCTTGGCAAAGATGGCCTGGCCCCGGCGCGCCGTAGCTCGCTGGGTGTCAGCGTCCTTGCCCTGCAGTTCCTTGACATCGGCACCGGCGCAGAAGGCCTTGCCGCCGTTGCCGACGATGACGAGGGCGCGCGCGTCAGACGCAGCGACGTCGGCCAGGCGAGCGTCGATCAGCCCGAGCATCTCGGCATTCAGCGCATTGAGCGCCTGCGGCCGGTTGAGATGCAGGACCGCGACGCCGTCGCGGGTGGCGAGCTCGATGCTCACTGGCCGTCCCCTTCCGGGCCGGGGCGGAAGCGCGGCTTGCGCTTGCCCATGAAGGCGGCCACGCCTTCCTTCGATTCCTCGGTGCCGTAGTACAGCGCCAGCGCCTGCATGCCCAGGCCACCAATGCCGCGGATCGAATCCGTGTCGGCATTGAACGAACGCTTGGCGATGGCGATCGCGGTGGGGCTCATCGCCAGGATCTCCTGGCACCACCTGTCGATCTCGGCATCCAGCTCGGCCGCCGGCACGACCGCATTGACCAGGCCCATCGCCAGCGCCTGCTGCGCCGTGTAGCGGCGGCACAGGTACCAGATCTCGCGCGCCTTCTTCTCGCCCACCACGCGCGCCAGCAGCGCGGTGCCGAAGCCCGGATCGACCGAACCCACCTTCGGGCCGACCTGGCCGAACTGCGCGGTCTCTGAGGCGATGGCCAGGTCGCAGCAGGTCACCAGCACGTTGCCGCCGCCGATGGCGTAGCCGTTCACGCGGGCGATGACCGGCTTGGGCGCCTCGCGGATCAGGCCCTGCAGCTCTTCCACCGGCAGACCGATCAGGCCGCGGCCGTCATAACCGCCATCGTGGGCCGACTGGTCGCCGCCGGTGCAGAAGGCCTTCTCACCGATGCCCGTCAGCACGATGACGCCGACGGATTTGCTCCACGCCGCACAGTGCAGCGCGTCGATCATCTCGTCGCAGGTCTTGCCGCGGAAGGCGTTGAACTTCTCGGGGCGGTTGATCGTGATGCGGGCGACGCCCGCCTTCTCTTCGTAGAGGATGTCGGTGTAGGTGGTGTGAGTGGGGGTGTTTTTGCTCATGATTTCATCCATGCATGGTCAGACCGCCGGACACGCTGATGACCTGTCCGGTGATGAAGTTGGCGTCGTCGCTGGCCAGGAAGGCCACCATTCCGGGGATGTCCTCGGGCTGGCCCAGGCGCTTGAGCGGGATGGCCCGCTTCAGGCCGTCGTAGACCTTCTGGCCGTACTCGCCCTCGCCGGCGAAGGAGCGCAGCAGCGCGGTGTCGGTGGGGCCGGGGCAGACGACGTTGACGCGCACGTCCTTGCGTGCCGTCTCGCGCGCCAGCGTCTTGCTGAAGGCGATCAGCCCGCCCTTGCAGGCCGAATACACCGACTCGCCCGACGAGCCGACGCGGCCCGCATCGGAGGCGATGTTGATGACCTTGCCGCCGCCGGCCTCGACCATCACCGGCACGACGGCGTGTTGCAGGTTCAGCGGCCCCTTCAGGTTGATCGCTATGACCTTGTCCCAGAACTCGGGCGTGGTCTCGACGAAGGGCATCGCGATGTCCCAGCCGGCGTTGTTGACGAGAATGTCGATGCGGCCGTGCTCGGTGAGGATCTGGTGGATCGTCGCGGCGACGGCCGCGTGATCGGTGATGTCGAGGGTGCGCAGGTTCAACAGCGCGGAAAACTCGCTCAGTTCTGCGGTCAGTTCCTTCAGGCCGTCGGCGTTGAGGTCCAGGCCGACGACCTGAGCGCCTTCTTCGCAGAACCGTCGCACCAGCGCGCGGCCGATGCCGCCCGCGGCGCCGGTGATGACGGCGACCTTGTCTTTCAATCCACGCATGGGGGTTCCTTTGAGGTGGGGAATCAGCGCGGGCGCGCTGCGATCACTTCGGCCGCGTGCGAGCGCAGCCTGAATTTCTGCAACTTGCCGGTGGCGGTGCGCACGATCGGTTCGAAGATGACGTGGCGCGGCGACTTGAAGCCGGCCAGCCGCGCGCGGCAGAACCGGATGACGTCGTCTTGGGTCAGCTTGCCGGCCGCCTCGGGCTTGAGTTCCAGCACCGCGCAGACGACCTCGCCCCACTTCTCGTCGGGCACGGCGACGACGGCCGCATTCAGCACTGCCGGGTGGGTGTAGAGGACTTCCTCGATCTCGAGCGAGGAGACGTTCTCGCCGCCGGAGATGATGATGTCCTTCGAGCGGTCCTTGATCTCGATGTAGCCGTTGTCATGCACCACCGCGAGGTCGCCGCTGTGGTGCCAGCCGCCGGCAAAGGCTTCCTGCGTTGCCGCGGGGTTCTTCAGGTAGCCCTTCATGCCCAGGTTGCCGCGGAACAGCACCTCGCCCATCGTCTTGCCGTCGCGCGGCACGGGTTTGAAGGTGGCGGGATCGGCGACGATCATCTGGTCCGACACGGCCGTGCGCACGCCCTGGCGGCCCATCTGGGCGAGTTGCTCGTCCGGCGAAAGGGCGGCCCAGGACTCCTGCGGCACGCACGTGGTGTTGACGCCGTGCTGCTCGGTCATGCCATACACGTGCTGGACGCGGAAGCCCAGCGCCTGCGTCGCCTGGATGATGGGCACGGGCGGTGACGCGCCAGCACAGGCGATCGTCACCGGCAGCGAAGGCGCCTTCCAGCCCTCGGGCTTGCCGGCGACCAGCGCGCCGAGCACCGTGGGCGCGGCGCAGAAGTAGCTGACGCCGTGGTGCTCCACCGCGTGGAAGATGTCCTCTGCCACGACCTTGCGCAGGCACACGTGCGTGCCGCCGACGGCGGCCAGTGCCCATGCGAAGCCCCAGCCATTGCAGTGGAACAACGGCAGCGTCCAGAGATAGACGGGGATCTGCGCCGAGCTGCCCGGGCTCAGGCCCGCGTAGATCACGTCGCTGAGCGCATTCAGGTAGGCCCCGCGATGGTGGTAGACGACGCCCTTCGGATTGCCCGTGGTACCCGAGGTGTAGTTCAGCGCGATGGCCTCCCACTCGTCCTGCGGGTAGCGCAGTTCGGCGTCGGCCGGGGCGTTGCGAAGGAAGTCTTCGTAGTCGATGCGCCCGACGCGCACGGCATCGGGCACGTCGTCGCCGCGGATGTCGATCACGTCGATGTGCAGGCCCGCGATCCGGACCGCCTCGCGTGCCGCATCGGCGAACATCTGGTCGACCAGCAGCAGCCGGGTCTCCGAGTGCTGAAGAATGAACGCCATCGCCGACGGTTCGAGCCGCACGTTGACGCAGTTCAGCACCGCGCCGGACAGCGGCACACCGAACTGCGCTTCCAGCATCGCGGGGATGTTCGACGCGATGATGGCGACCGTGTCGCCGCGCTCGATGCCGGCCGCCACCAGCGCGCGTGCCAGGCGGCGGCAGCGATCGGCATGCTCGGCCCAGGTGGTGCGAAGCTCGCCGTGGATCACGGCGGTGCGGTTCGGGAAGACGTCGGCGGCGCGGTCGAGGAAGCGCAGCACCGTCATCGGCTGGTGGTTGGCCTGGCACTTGTCCAGGCCCGTGTCGTACTTGTTCGGCATGGCCGGTCTCCGGTCTTTGGGTTTGCAGCGACGTTCTTGGCGGCCGTTCAGTACGAAACTGCCAGGCGCGTCGCCTGGTCGATCGCACGCAGCGCGTCGAGCTCGGCCGCGACATCCGCACCCCCGATCAGGCGGGCATTGATGCCGTGCCGCGACAGTTCGTCGTGCAGTTGGCGGTTGGGCAGCTGGCCGGCGCAGAGAACGACGGTGTCGACATCGACGACGCGGGCCTTGCCGTCGACCGTGACGTGCAAACCGGCGTCGTCCACGGCGTCGTAGTGGGCGCCAGCGGTCATCGACACCTCGGCACGGCGCAGCTTGGCTTTCAGGATCCAGCCCGTGGACTTGCCCAGGTTCTTGCCGAGCGACTCGGCCTTGCGCTGGAACATGTGGATGCGGCGCGCCGGGCCGGCGTGCGGCGCCGGCGGCTTCAGGCCACCGGCGCTCGCGATCGACGTATCGACGCCCCAGGCGTCCATGAAGGCCTTCGGATCCAGCGACTCGTCGGCACTGCCGACCAGGAACTCGGCCACGTCGAAGCCGATACCGCCGGCGCCGATGATGGCGACCCTCTGCCCGACCTCGGCACCGCGGCCGAGCACGTCGAGGTAGCTCAGCACCTTCGGATGGTCCAGCCCGCGGATCTCCGGCTGACGCGGCACGACACCGGTGGCCAGCACCACTTCGTCGAACTCGCCCGCCTCGACCCGCCGGGCCAGGTCCTGCGCATCGACCCGGGTGTTCAGGTGGACGGTCACCTCGGCACGGTCGAGCGCCACGCGGAAGTGCCGCAGCATCTCGTTGAACTCGTTCTTGCCCGGCACCTTCTTCGCCAGGTTCAGCTGCCCGCCCAGCTCGGGGCCGGCTTCGAACAGCGTGACAGCATGGCCGCGGCGTGCGGCGTTGATCGCGAACGCCATGCCGGCTGGGCCGCCGCCGACGACGGCGAAGCGCCTGGGCGCACGCGTCGCCCCGTCATCGAACTCGATCTCGCGGCCGGCGCGCGGATTCACCAGGCAAGTCGCCGTGCGATCGGTGAAGATGCGATCAAGGCAGGCTTGGTTACAGGCGATGCAGGTGTTGATCTCCTCGGCCTTGCGCAACCGGGTCTTCCTGGCGAACTCAGGGTCTGCCAGCAGCGGCCGCGCCATCGAGACGAGATCTGCGGCACCCGAGGCGATGATCTGCTCGGCCACCTCCGGCGTGTTGATGCGGTTGCTGGCCATCACCGGAATCGACACCGCCTGCTTGACGTTGCGGATGGCCGAGATCCATGCCGCACGCGGCACCGGCGCCGCCATCGTTGGCACCGAGGACTCGTGCCAGCCGATGCCGGTGTTGATCATGTCGGCGCCCGCAGCCTGCACGCGGCGCGCGAACTCGGCGACCTCTGCACCCGTCATGCCGCCTTCCATCAGGTCGATGGCCGAGATGCGGTAGATCACCATGAAGTCACGGCCCACGCGAGCGCGCACCGCCTTGACGATCTCGAGCGGGAAACGGATGCGGTTGTCGAAGTTGCCGCCGAATTCGTCGCCGCGCTGGTTGGTGAGTGCGGCAGTGAATTCGTTGATCAGATAGCCTTCAGAACCCATGAGCTCGACGCCGCAGTAGCCGGCCTGCTCAGCCAGCGCCGAGGTGTTGGCGAAGCGTTCAACGGTCGACCAGACTTCCTCGGTGGTCAGCGGACGCGGAGGGAAAACGTTGATGCGAGCCTTGCCTGGCGAAGGCGACACGCAGGAAGCGACCTTGGCGTAGCGACCGGCGTGCAGGATCTGCAGCACGATGCGACCACCGGCCCGCGCAACGGCATCGGTGATCAGGCGATGGTCGGCTAGTTGCTCCACGCGGTCGAGCACCAGCCCACCCTCGTCCATCACGCCCTCGGGAACCGGCGCATAGCCGCCGGTCAGGATGAGGCCCACTTCGCCCTTGGCGCGCGCCGCATAGAAAGCGGCCAAGCGCTCGTGGGGGCGATCCAGCGTCTCCAGTCTCGTGTGCATGGCGCCCATCACGGTCCGGTTCGGCAGGGTCACGCCTGCAATCTGCAACGGGCTCAGGAGGTGCGGGTAGTGGGTCATGGCTAGGTCTCGGTGACGAGGCCTGCATGGTCAGGGCACATGAATAATCTGTCAAGCACTTGATATATCATTTCGAAAGCTGAGAGGGTTAACACCTAGCAACGCAGCGACTCATCAGGCTTGATCTCCGGGATTTTTCTGTGCGAAACAACTCCACGCGAGCGCTGAGAGCATTCGGTGCAAGGTGCCATAAAAATCAATTGCTTGACACACTTGTGGTGTCGTCGTTCCCAGCGATCGAGACGACTGGCGCGTCAGGTACGATCTTTTGGAGTTCCCCTTCGATGCATGCCAAAGCCACCGTGACCGAGTCTCTCGAACCCTCCTACGACCAATCGGTCTCAGCCGTTCACAACCGGCTTTTCTTCCGCCTCTTCCAGTCCGGCAACACGCTTGACCGGCAGGCCAACAAAGAACTCGGCGTATCGCCAGTGCACTGGGCGGTGCTGGGTGCCTTGTCTCGCCCTCAGGTGGCTGCCGGCATGTCGTTCTCCGACTTGGCCGACTACCTCGTCGTGAGTCGGCAAAGCCTCGACGGCGTCCTGAAGCGGCTAGAGCGGGATGGGCATGCCGTTCGCGTTGCGGATACCGCGGATCGCCGTGTCAAGAATGTCGTGATGACCGCGGAAGGGCGTCGTGCCTGGGGCATCCTTCAGCCCAAGATCTACGAGTTCTACCGTCAGGCGCTGGACGGATTCAGGTTCGACGACAAGGTCGCGCTCTTGCATTTCCTGAATCAGCTCAACAACGGCATGCGGCATGTCGCCTTGTCCGAGCCTGCGACCGAAGCAAGGGCCGCGGCCGCTCCCGAACCCGGAAGGCGCACGGCAAGGACTGCGCGCAAGTGAAGGAGTCGCGCGACCGACACTTCGAAGGTCGGATTTGGTTTAGGGCAGGGAGTTGAGAGGCGCGGGCGGGCGATCCGATGGTGCGCGCCTCACACCGAGTCAATGCCGGGGACGACTCCTTCGGGCTACCTGCCGAATGTCTCATTGGCCGATGGCTGGTCTCCGCGAGAGACAGCTTCCTGGAGCCCAATTGGGGTTGCCCTTGCCTTGTGGGCAGCGGATTTGAGGTTCATCCCGACCACCTTGTCGCGCAACAGCACGTGGCGCTGAGTGTGCCGAAACTCTCACCGCGGTGAGAGTTCGCTGGCGAACATGTTCATCAGAAACGCTATCACGATAACCTATCTTATCACCATAGTGTGATTAGCTTGCTAAACTGATCGTGATGAAAACCGCCCAGTCGACCGGCCAGGGGAGGGGAGCAGCGTTCGGCATGCCGGATGCAGCCGAGCTCGCCGCGCTGCGATCCTGGTACGAAGGCTTGTCGTCTCGCGAGGCGGTGGCGCGCTACTTGGCGCATGCCAAGGCCGAAGGACAGTCGTCACGCGGGATGCTGGGTGCCGTTCGCCGCCAACTCGCCGAACTGGCGCGCAGGCTCGGCCGGGAGGATCTGGCAGCGCTGTTCCGACATCCGGCCTCCGAGCGATCGACCCGAGCCCGTGCCGTCCTCCGTGCCATCGAGGTCTTGCCAACCCTGCCGGCGCCAGAGCCTCTGATCGGCGACGACATCGATCGGTGGTTGGAGCCTCGCGCGGTGAGTGCCCTGAAGGCCTGCGGCATCAGGACGCTGGCGGCGCTCACCGTCCGCATTCCGCGCCGGCGCCGATGGTGGGCCGCCATTCCCGGCCTCGGCGTCGCCGGTGCGCGCCGGATCGAGGCCTTCTTCGCCGCCCACCCGCAGCTGACCGAACGGGCGAGGGCGCTGATCTCGTCCGCTGACGTACCCGAAGGCATCGTCCCATGGGAACGCCTGGCGCTGCCGCACGAAGTCGACGGCACGATGGGCGCTTTCCGCGCTCCGCGTGCAAGCTGTGCGCTGGGCGCGCGTAACGACTACGAGGCCGTGCAGGCCTGGCTGGAACTGCAGGAGTCGCCGGCGACGCACCGTGCGTACCGCAAAGAGGCGGAGCGACTGATTCTCTGGGCGATCGTCGAGCGGGGAAGGGCGCTCTCGTCCTTGACCACCGAGGATGCCGTGGCCTATCGGGCGTTCCTGCGGCGACCCAGCCCGCGCGCCCGTTGGGTCGGCCCGCCGCGGCCGAGGGACTCTTCTGAGTGGCGACCGTTCGCGGGCGACCTGTCCGCGCGCTCGGTCTCGTACTCACTGTCCGTGCTCGGCGCCCTCTATCGCTGGCTGATCCAGCAGCGCTATCTCCTGGTCAACCCGTTCGCCGGCATCAAGGTACGCGGAGACAGCAGAACCGCGCTGGCGGCCGAGCGGGTCTTCGCCGATGGCGAGTGGTCGATCATCCAGACCTTTGCGGAAGGCCTCGAGTGGTCCTACGGCTGGCAAGCGGACGCGGCACAGCGCTTGCGCTTCGTGCTGGACTTCGCCTACGCGACGGGACTGCGTGCGAGCGAGCTGATCGCGGCGACGCTCGGCGACATCGAGGTCGATGCCCATGGCGATCATTGGCTTCATGTGAACGGGAAGGGCGCCAAGGCGGGAAAGGTCGCCTTGCCCGCGATGGCGCGCGGCGCGCTCGACCGCTACCTGGCGCAGCGAGGACTGCCAACAACGCCTGCGAGGCGGTCGCCCGATACGCCGCTGGTTGGCAGCCTGGAGATGGACGCTCGAGGCATCACGACCAATCGCCTATGGGCGGTCATGAAGCGCTTCTTCGGCCAGGTCGCGGATCTCATGGAAGAGAAGAATCCCGCACTGTCAGCGAAGCTGCGCCGTGCCAGCCCGCACTGGATGCGCCACACGCACGCCACCCACGCCCTCGGCCGCGGCGCCGAGTTGACGACCGTGCGCGACAACCTGAGGCACGCATCGTTGTCGACGACGTCGACCTACCTGCACACGGAAGAGGCGAAGCGGGCGAGGCAACTCGACGCGGCGTTCGCCGCAAGGTGACCGTTCATGGGATCTGAGTCACCAACCGGGGCAAGCCGCAACTTGCAGGGCGTAGGTGCTAGAGTTTTTCGATGGCCCAGGCCTTTCCGATCGATCCTGCGTTGCTCGCAGTCGCGCTTCAAGAAGTCGCTGGCGTCGAGGTCGATCCGTCGACTGACGCTGGAGCCATAGAGGCTTCTCGGCACGTCGCCCGGCTGATGCGCAACAAGCGCTCGCTACGACGGCTTCTTGAGGTTGTCGTTCGGCTCGAGACGAAGGCGACCGGCGTCGATGACGAGAACGAGGTCACGTTCGGGCCTGTGGTGACGTGCAGTGGGACGTTTCCCGCGTCTCCAATGGCCGCACCTCCGATCGGCTCCGAGGAGTTCGAGCGCTTCATCGACGAACTGGTCCGACGGGCTGGCCGGGGCACGGCCGCCGGGGCCACTGAGTAGGCAACCTCGGTTAGGAGGCCACAAACGACCGCCCAACTGATCTCGCCGACGCGGCGAACCAGGGCGGCAAGCGTGCGACGCCCGCGCGTCTGCGGCATCTGATGTACCATTTGGAGGTATTGGATCAACCATTTGGAGGCAACCGTGACATCTCTCTCCGCAGTGCGTATCCCGCCGAAGCGCCAAACCCGCGACTTCTGGTCGGTGCCTGCACGCGCTTCCCTTGGGGGCGCCAAAGTGTCGCGCCGCGCGTTCAACGAGCTCGTCGAGCGCGTGCTGAGTTCGCCGAGCGTGGAACTCTTCGACGCCGTGGAGGCCGGCGTGCCGACCTACCTGGTTGACGTGATCGCCGGAGCGACGGGGCAGGCGGCGGCGAATGTGATGGACATGCTGGGCGTCTCTGCAACGACGTTCCGGCGCAAGGAAGAGGCGCGGGAGCCGCTGCCGGACGTCGCCGGGCACCGCGTCATGGGTCTGTTGCGGATCGCCGCCACCTTGAGGCGTCTGCTGCAGGAGAGCGGAGATCCCGACGCCGTGGCCACGTTCGACTTGGACACCTGGTTGGCAGACTGGATGCAGCAGGCCTCGCCGGACCTGGGAGGGAAGACTCCCGCTGAGATGCTGCGCAATCCGGAAGGACTGCGTGCCGTCGAAGAGGTGCTCGAGCGCATGCGCGGAGGCTTGCCCGCGTGAGCGTGCATCTATGGCGGATCGCCACCGATACGCCCGAGTGGAGCGCCGAGGACCTGGCAGGCAAGGGGGCGGCGGCCAAGGGGGCGCGGTGGAATCACCAGGGCGAGCACGTCACCTACGCATCGACCTCGATCTCGTTGGCAGCGTGGGAGACCCGTGCGCACTTCGCGCGCGGCGCGGCTCTTCCCTGGAATCGATACCTCGTGCGCATCGAGGTGCCCGATCAGGCGTGGAGCGCGCGCGTCCACTTGCCGCGGCCGCTGCCCGTGGGGTGGGATGCCATCCCGGAAGGCCTGGTCTCGCGCCAACTGGGCTCGAGCTGGCTGGCGGCTCGTGGAAGCCTCCTGCTGGTCGTCCCGTCGGTCATTGTTCCCGAGGAAGACAACGTGCTGATCAACCCGGCGCACCCGGACTGGCGCCAACTCTCGGCAATCAAGCTGAGGCGCTTCGTCTACGACCACCGGGTGTAGTGGCGGAGCAGCAGTTAAGGCGCCTGGGCCCCCGCAAGCATCGCGGCCAAGCTGATCTAACTGGCGAGGAAGTGGGTGAATCTGTATAGGAATCTTGTCCGCTCACTGCGGGCGCTGATGATTTGATTGGTACCGTGCGACGGCTCTAAGTGCCCGAAATCATTGAACTTTGTTTCTAGCGTACAAGACTAGTCGTCATCTGGTTGCCATGGTTAGTCTTGTACATCTTCGCCAGGCTACGCCCTGCGTACCTTGCCGAGACAAGAGAGACCTTCACCCCGTCCTGAGACATCAGCGATTTCTCCGTCGCCGCCGCATAGCTGTCACCCGCTCTCATTGACGAACGCAAGCAGCTGGACACACACGCGCAAGAGGCTCGAAACGATTGAGGCGGACTGGGAACTGACAATGTCAGCTTTTGCTCGATGATGTTGTTGACATTGTCATATCCTGAGGTACATTCACCTCTGACATTGTCAGGAGGTGCTCCTTGCGTGACGACCTTCATCACTCTTTGCCGCAGACGCATAGGTGGCATCGCGTCGTCCAGGCCGCGTGTGCGCCCGGGATGGGGCGCGACGTGGCAGATGAGCTGGTTCGCGCGGTTTGGGCAGGCGCAAAGGAGCAGTTCACCGAGACGGAGTGGGGCCGCGCCTTTCGCGCTTACCTTGCAAAACCCCAAGGGGACCTCTTCGGCACCGAGCAGTTTGAAGCGGGATTGGCTCAGTTCGAGCGCACCAGCACGACGCCGATGGCGCGGTTGGCAGTCGAGGTCGCATTTGCTGAGGTGCATGCAAAGCGGCTAGATGCGGGACTGGAGTCGCGCGTCACTCGTGCCACGCTTGAATTGGCAGCGCAGAACGGCATTGAAGGCGCTGTCTCGTGGGTCGCAGACCAGAAGAAGGACGTTCCAGTCCGCGAGCTGCGCTCATCGCTGTTGACCGCGCTTTCGAAGTGCAATCTTGCCGAGCCTCCACCGCCGAAGAAGCGCACGGCCAAGCTCACGGTCGCCCAGGCGCTCGACCTCCCGCTGCCGCTGAAGGCTGATTGACATGGCCCCAGCTTCGGAAGTCACTCTCGCGAAATCGTCGGCAGGCGTAAGACGGCGCGGCCAATCTGTTGCGGTCCCAGCCTCTACGACCCGTATCGACGCCAGCCACCTTGAACGTTACTGCTTTAGGTCTGATGACGAACTGCTGGCTGACCTGACGGCGGTATTGAACGCAGTGCGGGCGGCCGATAGAAGCAATGTGCGGCGCCATAGCATCGAATGGGGTCGCGACTTGGCCATTGACGTACCGGTTGCACGACTGGGCCTGTGGCGCAGTCAAGAAGTTCAACAGGCTCTTGTGGGAGCGCTCGGGTACCTGACCGCGGACAGGTGGACGGTGCACTTTACGAAGCGCCGCCACCAGCAGCCAAACCCTAGCCAGCAGCACCTGATCAGCTCGCCGACGCAGGCTCGGGCGTTCATGCCGTTCAGCAATGGTCTGGACTCCTATGCGATTGCCTCGGAATTGCTTGACGCGTCCAACCCGCCGGAATTGGTGCTGGTGAACGTCCGGCCGAGCGACAGACCCACGGCTTGGAAGAACCTCGCAGCGAGAAATCGACAAGCTTTCCCTTCAGTTCAGGTGTCCTGCTACTCAGACGACCCGCATCGTGCAGAGCTGACGTTCCGCTCACGCCCGTTCCTGTTTGACCTCCTGGCCGGATATGGCGCAGCCATGGCACAGCCGGCCTGTGTCGTCATTCCCGAGAACGGGCAAGGTAGCCTTGGCGGCTCGCTCGTGCCTTTGGGGGCAGAGGCACCTCACCGAAGCTGCCACCCAGGCTTTACTTCTAGGTTGACCCGCCTGCTGCTCGCGCTGACGGGAGTTCGGGTGCGGTTTCACCACCCGGCGCTTTTCCGCACCAAAGGCGAGGTCCTCGCCGACTTGTCGGCTCGGGAGGCTGACGTAGCGACCTGGCTCGTGGAGCACCGATCTTGTTCCTACGACGCGAGGCACTCCAGCCAAGACGGCAGGGTGATGCACTGCGGCGTCTGCGGAAACTGCTTGCTGCGTCGGGCGTCGTTGCTTAGCGCCGAAATTGAAGACGCAACGCAGTACCGAGCGCGATGCTTGAATGCGAAGACCTTCGACGGTGCCTTCGAAGGCCCCATCCCTCGGAACATCGAGGCGAATAGGGACGTCGCTTTGAATAGCGTTCGGTCGATGCAGCGCCTAGCCGACCTAGCCGCGCAACCAAATCAGATTCGAGTGGAAGCCGAGGTCACCGCAATCGCACGCGGTCTCGGTGAGCCCATCCAAGAAGTGAGAGACAAAATGACCAGGTTCTTGATGCAGCACCAGCGAGAGTGGACGCGGTTCTTGAAGTCATGCGGAACTGACTCGTGGCTCGTTGACTTCGCGGGGTGCTGACATGGCAACCGACATCAGCGTACGAGCAGCCTCGCTCGGTGCACGACTGCGCCAAGCACGTGAACTGCACCGCATCACCCAAGGCAACGCCGCGACCCATCTGAACCTTGCGCGCACGACACTGGTTGCGATTGAAGCTGGCAAGCGGGGAGTCTCGAACCAGGAACTGCGGCTCTTCGCTGAGCTTTACAAAGTTCCCGAGAGCGAATTGCTGAACGACGACGGACCAGCGATAGAGCTCAGCGTCGACTTCAGGAGTTCCGTGGATACGGCGAAATCAATCGATGAGGTTGCGGTCGCCGCCCAGCTGAACCGTCTTGCCAATTCGACCCTGCAGATTGAGTCTCTGCTCAAGCAAGTTCCTCCCGTAATCGACCTGCCCACTGTCACCGTATCAAAGACGGGCTCGATCGAACGTCAAGCGGAGGATGCCGCGCAGGGGCTACGTTCAAGGCTTGGTATTGGACTTGGCCCGATTCAGAACCTGTCCGCCCTGCTGGAGTTCGAGATGGGCGTTCGCGTCTATGAAAGGGGATTGCCCTCAAAGATTGCTGGCGCAGTTGCATTTGACGAACGCGGCGGCGCCTTCATCCTGTTGAACTCGAAACATCCCCTGTATCGCCGCCGTGTGACTGGGGGCCACGAGGTGGGTCACCTGCTAACGCGCCACAAGGGCATGGTTGTGCACTTTGAGGGCGACGCAGCCCCGGGCCGCGAAGAGCGCTTCTGCGACCTATTTGGCATCGCGTTCCTTGCGCCTGCGGCAGCCGTTCGGCGCAAGGCCAAGGAACTCAAAGAGTTGTTCGGCAGCTTCTCGGTCAAACAGCTTCTCATGCTCGCTGTGTTCTTCGGCATCTCCATCGAAGCGATGACCCGGCGCCTCGAAGCGCTCGACATGCTGCCCCCCGGCACCTACGACTCTCTGCGAAGCAAGAAGATTGGGCTGGATCATCGCCAAGTCGTATCCGACGAGATGAGTGTCTCCGAGGAGGGCCAGCCGTTTACTCCGCGGTCGTTGTTGCTCGCCGGGCTCGCCTATGAGCGCGACTTGCTGTCCGAGCAGCAGATCGCGTCCATGCTTGAGCTGAACCTGATTGACGTTCGCAAGGCTCTCCAAGAGCGCGAAGGCAGCTCTGAGGAGGTGGTCCTTGACCTGGCTGAGTGACTACATTCCACAGGGAGGACTGGTACTTGATGCCAGCGTCGTCATCAACCTCTTGGGAAGCGGCGAGTCGATTGACCTACTGCGCGGTTTAGGTCATCCGTGCCTGATTGAGCAGAAGACTCTTGAAGAGGTACGGCGGCACCCTATCCCTAGCCGTGACTTGGCTTCGGTGCTGACCGCACTGCGGGCCGATGGCACCCTGCAGGAGATAAGAATGACCGAGCCAGAGTACGACACGTTCATCCGCCTTGTGCACGCGCCATTGGGCGTTCGCCTTGATGATGGGGAAAGTGCGGCCATTGCCATCGTCGCTCGCGGAGTGGGCATCGTGCTGGACGAGAAGCGCGCC
>CAZIBY010000019.1:0-29991 GCA_964537475.1 uncultured Chitinophagaceae bacterium
AATCCCGGAACGCGGAAAATATGTATCCGAGCAAAAATCATTATTAAAATCAAAAAAAAAAGTTATTTTTTTTGGGAACGAAAAATCAAAAATAAATCAAAAAAAAATAAAAAAAATAAAAATAAAAAATAAAAAAAGAAAAAAATAAGTTATAACAATCAGTATAAAATAATAATAATTTTTTCTTTAAAAAGAGAGATGTTGGATGTTGCTTGTAGGGAGAAGTTGAAGGAATTGGTGCGGGAACAAAAGATTCGAGTAACGTGGTTGCCTCTCAGTGTTACGAATGACCAGATCAATGAGGGACAAGGACTATTTCATCCTATTCAGAAGAGTAATTGTACAGATGGTGTGCGGGTTGGGGTAGAGGAACTGATGAATTATTATTCCCATTATGATATTGTAGTAATGCAACCGACAGAAGAAATTTACTACCACATTTTAAAGGACAAACTAAAAGAGTGCAATGTATTTGTGTTGTCTTCCAACGACAATGCCAAAAATAGTCCGGAGTGGGATGGCAACGAAAGTAATTTTCTTCCATGGTTATTGGATGATCGTCGTTCAATTTTTTTAGTTCAAAACCATATTTTACGAAACTCCTTTAAAAGGAGAAAGCAGGAAAAAAAATAAAAAAAAAAAAAATAAAAAAAAATGGAAACAGAAAAAGTAGATTTGTTTGACAGTCATTTCAAAAGATACAATCATGCGATGGGTGGCAGAATTAGTGTGATTGTAGGTGAACAGTCATCGTTGATGAACAGTGCGATTGGGGCACGGATATGTCGAACAAGCAAGCGGTTGGAGGAATTGGTCAACGGAGAGATGTCTGGAGACTGGCATGAATTCGTGAATAAAATTTTGATTCAATTTGGCGACCGCAGTGTGGGCGAACTCAATTCGATTTATTTGATTTTTGAAGGATTGTCCATTTATGATGCTTGTCATTTAACCAATCGACGTTTAACGTCACTGTTGCAGGAATCTACGCGGGCGGTGGACATGGATAACGTCGCTTTTGAAGGGGATGAAAAAAAGGCTCGGCAATGGTTAAATTTCTACCGGAAATGCAAACCTCTTTTAAAACAATGGATCAAGGCTCGCTTTCCAAGAGCGATGGATGTGGATGAGAAGGCGTATCTGAATTCGGTCAAGTATTTGGCGTTTGACTATTGCAGGGAATTTCTGCCTCTTGGAATTCATACAAGGGTTGCGCTGGTGGTGAATGCACGGACGCTGATAAGTTGCATTCATAAGTGGAGTAATCCTTGCTATCCGGCAGCAGTCCGAGCAGTTGCGGACATTTTAAAGGACATTGTGAGGGATAAGATGCCGTATTTGCTGGAAGCGCTTGATGTAGGTCGCAACCCAAAGCCATGGTATAATCCATTATTTGTTTATCGCGATTCTACGAAATTACATTACGAAATGAACAACGTGGCGGAGGTGCATAATGAAGGAGCAAGTTTGGGAAATAACAATGAGTTTATTTATTACGACATGGAGGGTAAAAGGGTTCAGTCCACGCAAGAGTTGCTTGCTCTTCGTACCAGCAGATTCTGTGACCTTCCAAAATCTTTGGAACGCTGCCACGCCACTGTCAATTTCAACAGCATGATGTTTGGCGATGCTCGGGATTTCTGGCGCCATCGAATGCTTACCCCCTCTCCCATCACGCTGTATTTGGATCAACCGTGTCGTCCCACTGTTTTTGCTCATAATTTGGCTCCTCCCGAAGAAGCAGCCGCGTTAGAAAAGGAATTCCTCGGTATATGGCAATCGATGAAGTATGAAGAAATGTTGGAATCGGAACGTTGCTACCTTCTGCCAATGTGCACGCGAGTGTCCTTCTCGTGGACGATTAATTTGCGTTCATTCATTGGTGTTTTGGAACTCCGCACCACTTCCAATACCCATCACAACGTTCGAGAAGTTGCTCAAAATCTCGCTCGCCAATTGAAATCTCCTGATTTCTTTCCTTATACGTCAGGCATCTTTATTGATTTTGCAAGTTATGAGTTAGGACGTCTCGAATCCCAACGTCGCCTTGCTGAAAAACAACGGAAAACCCAAACTCTCCTTTAAAATTTTTTCCTTCGGTTATTTTAAAAGAAAAAAATAAAAATAAAACATTTGATTCTTTAAAATAAAAAAAAAATGTTTATGATGGTTCCTAATTTTAAGGAAATGTATCAAGGCACGTTGATTGTTGGACAATGGATGTTTTCTTTGTTATTAAAAATGTTTATTGTTTCGGGTGTCATGTTTTTATTCCCACTTGCAGCCGGATGTGCTGTGTATTTTCTTTATGGTGACTATATTTTTTCAGATATGATTGATGTCATGGCTGCTCAAAATATATTTACACAGGAATTTACTATTCAGTTTTTGACTTTTGCTGCACGTGAAAGAAATACAATAATGGTTAGTTGGTCTGTAGCAGCAGGATTAATAACTATGTTCTTGGAATTTGTTGTGGCGGTATGGTTGTATACAGTTTATCGATTTTGCTGCCATTATTCCCAAAGTCAAATGAATGTGAAAGCAACAGAAAATTCCATTTTACCTTCTTAAAATTTTAAAGGAAAAAATAAAAATAAAATAAAAAAAAATGAATATTTCAATTTCACAAGATACCAAAAATAAAGGATTTTTGATGAATGTTTTTGGGCCTATGTTTGCTGGAAAAAGTAGCACTGCCATGAGACAGGGAAGAATTTTTCAGTCGATTGGTTGGAAAGTGCTTTGCATTCGTTTTGCGGATGACACTCGGTATGATCTGAACAAGATGACCACCCATGATGGAGTGTCTATGGATGCCATCACTTCTGTGGATTTACAAGAGGTTCATAATCGATATGCTAATGTGGAAACAAATGTTATGCCTTATAATTGCATTATCATTGATGAAATTCAATTCTTCAATCCTTCTACGACTGTAAACGTCTGTCGGCTCTGGCGGAAAAAAGGAGTTTTTGTCATTTGCACCGGATTGGACTTGGATGCGGATCGTGCGCCGTGGCCTGTCAGTCAGGAACTGAATTGCTATAAGGACGATGTTATTTTTTTAAAAGCCTATTGCATGCATTGTAAGGAGGCACCGGCTCCGTTCACATGGCGTCTCCATGTCAGTTCTAACAAAAAAGATATTGGAGGAGCCGACAAATACATGGCTGTTTGTGGTCATTGCTATGACGTACTTCTGGATGAACGTCAAAGTACACAACATTTAAAAATTGGTTGCTAATGCTTGGCTAAATAAAAATAAAAAAAAAAATTGAAACGAAAATGTTGGAAATATTATTGTATTGTTATTTTTTAATTGCTTGTGGTTTTATGCTTTATGTTATGAGTACGAAGAAGAAGACATATATCATATATGTTATTGTAATTATATTTGTTATTTCTATTATTCTTATGTTATTTATTTTATTGCTTTTTATTCTTGTCGGCTCATCCATGGCTCGCTAATAAAAATAAATTAAAAAGATATAAAAAAAAAAAATTAAAAAATGTCAGACAAAAACTCCTTTAAAATTAAATTTTTGTGTTGGAATGTATTAAAGGCAGAATGTTGTAATTTGAATGAATTTCCTCATTCGGATGAGACAGCGCTGGATTGGTATCATCGTTTTGTGCTATTTCAGCAATTTTTAAGGGATCATCCGGTGGACTTGCTTTATTTAACGGAAGTGGACAAATACCAAGATTTCTTCGCACCTCTGTTGGTGGAATTAAAATATCGCGTTTTTATAGAATACAACAATGACATTGTTGCCTATCAAAACAGCAAGATTGTAATTCCAGCGAAAAGTAGAATTACATTTGAATATGGAAGCCAGTGCTACATTCGGATCGAGATTATTCCAAACATTATCCTTTACTGCGTACATTTAGAAAATGATATAAATCTTAAAGAAGTGCGACTGTTACAAGTGCAACAGTTGCTTCAGGACGCCAATAACACAAAAACCAATGAGAATACTATCATTTTAATGGGCTCTTTCAATGACGATCCAGCATTTGAAGTCATTCAATCCATTTTAAAGGATGGATACGACTGGTTGAACGAAACAATGGAATTTACGCTCTTTAAAAGGAATGAATTTTTACAACGTAGTGTGAAAGATTATGTATTTGTGAAGCAGCGTTCCTCAAATTTTTTAAAAAAAGAAAGTTCTGTCAGGAGTTATGATCCAGAAGTGCTCATGCGGATCGAATGGTCTGTTGGCCTTCCAAATGATTTTATTCCATCTTGTCATATCCCTTTAATTAGTGATCTCTTTTTTAAATCTCGAATTTTATATTCTTGAAAAAATTTTTTCCTTTAAAATAAAAAAAATTAAAAAAAAAAATAAAAAAAAAAAAAAATAATGAAAAAAGAAAAACGAGGACGTCCCAAAAAAAGTGAAAAAGATGAAATTATTAATGTCGTTAATGAAGTAAAACCATTTAGTATTGTTTTCCCATCCAATGCAATGAATGCTGATGGTAGTACAAGTGAATATAACATTGTATTAAATCCCGGAACTACATTTCCATTGGGACAAAATATTAAAAACATTATAGTAAACCATGCTCAAAATTGTTGTCGTTTGCAGTTTGATGGACAGGTAGAAAGTCGTACAGCCTTGGATATCTATTTAAGCAATGCAGAGCAATTGGATTATTTCAAACAATATGTTTTGTGCTGGACACGTCGCAATGAAATCAAAGAAATTCATTCTATTATTAAAGGAAATTCCACGTACGAAGTTAAAGTAATAATGGATTTTGACAGCAATGCTTTTGGATGGGCTTACTTCTTTTCTTTTACAGAAGAAGAGCGTGCGATGGAATTTGCACAGGAAATGAAGCGATGGTTAGAAATGAAAGACGATGCTCACAAACCATTTCGACTTTATTTACCAGTAAAAAATGAAGAATTCACAGATTGCGGTGTGATTGAAACAACGGAAGAAGAAAAACCTTATTTTTTCCTACTTCTTTTAAAGGATGCTCGATGTGTTCTTATTATTAATGTTCAAGAAAAATAAATTTGTTTTCAGCAATCAAAAAAAAAAAAATAAAAAAAAAATAAAAAAATTCTTTAAAACAAAAAATAATAAGATGGAAAATGAAAAGCAAAAGAAAGGAATCGATCAGTTGCTTCTGGAATGCAGAAAGAATGAAGAAGCAGTAAGAAAGGATAAGGAAATGTTGGAAAAAATGTCCATACAACAGTTAGTGGCGGCGTTGTCTTGGTCAGAAAGCAGCAATTATTTTTGTAACTTGGAGGAAATCTATGCCAAGACATTTATGGATGCCCTCAATAAGATGAACATTCATTTAAGCGGGCATCCTTGGTTTGAGCATTTGCGGTTCACGTTTTCTATGATTCAGGCACCACAGTCGGTATACGAGTACATTACGTTTTCTGCTTACAAATATTATTTAAAATGCACCGTTCGTGGCGCATTGTACAAAGAACTTGTAGTTTTAAACGGTA
Organism: uncultured Chitinophagaceae bacterium; assembly: GCA_964537475.1. GTDB lineage: Bacteria > Bacteroidota > Bacteroidia > Chitinophagales > LD1 > UBA1941. The sequence goes on from CAZIBY010000019.1 coordinate 5,489, forward strand.
AATTCGATGTGGTTCTCATGATGATGTTGCCTGAAGAAAAACTTCAGAAAACACTCATGACGATCTTTCAAACAATGGTATTTGATTCCGATTCCAACAAGCACATTATGGTGAAACGTCGTGTGTCGGAGGATTTTGAATTCTTTAGATTGATCCCCAAAAGTGAATCAGATTTACCTGCCATTTTAAAGGAAGATTAAAAAAGTACAATGTATTGTTATTTTTTTCTTTAAAAGGATCATTTTAAATTAATAATAAAATGCTTTAATTTTTTAAATAAAGAGTGAAATGATGAAAGTTTTTTTGTTTTTGTGGCTGACAATGGTATGTATTCTTGTCAGCGGCAAGAAATATGATTTTATTGCAACATATCAATATACCAGTGATCAATTACTGCCTAATAATGGGATTGAGAGAGGAGTGGTGGGTTGTGGCACACCATCCTTCGCGGAAATACGTGGAAATTTTGGAGACTGTGTACTCAATAATCTTGGACTGCAACCGAATTGTAGCATTTATGAGTCATGTTTGAAAAAAGCAAACGGAAATTTTAATACCTATGAAAGGTGCTTGGTTCAGACACCATCGGAGCAGGTATATGCCTATTTGAATGCTACCGGTTCAACAGACGTATATTATTATGTCTACATATATCTCGATGCAGATTGCACGGTTCCTTTACCAAGCGATCAGAATCCAAATGAAACGTTCCATGTTCAAGTTCCATTTGGTTGCTTTTTAAATCAACTCAATTCTACAGAAGGAACATGTCCTTTCGCAATGACACGTCGCAGCGCCGCCTCTACCTTATCATTTTTCTGGGATTCCTTGTTTTAAAGGAGAAAATTTTTAACAATGTAATTTTAAAAAAAAAATCTTTTTATATTTTTTTTAAAATTAAATAAAAAAAAAAAATAAATTTTTCTTTAAAATGACAATTTATGATGATAATCAAAGAAGAGAAGAACGAGAAGTTCGTTTCAAACTTGCACCGGAAACGAAAGTTCACATTCATTCTTTAGAAGAGACATTTACGGAATATGCATCGGTGGTGTATTTGCGCACGTATGCAAGAAAAAAGAAGGATGAACAACTGGAATCATGGAAGGATACGGTGTGCCGTGTGATTGGTGGGCTTTTTTATTTTATGAAGAAGCAGGCTAAAACATGGAATGAAGAAGAAATGCAGGTTCTTGCTCAAAAGATGGCCGTATCCATGTTCAAGTGTGAATGGCTTCCGCCCGGCCGTGGATTATGGGCCATGAAGAAGCGCTATATTGAAAAATATGGTAGCATAGCGCTCAACAACTGCGCTTTTGTTTCTACATCCACCAAACTTATCAAAGATGTTGTTGATAACACGCAGTTGGCGGATTCAGCCAAATTTTTGATGAATGTTTCCATGCTTGGTGCCGGATGCGGATTCGACTGTCGATGGGACGGAAAAGTATACCTTCCCGACGAACAACAGGAACCACGAAACATTGTGATCAGTGACGACAGGGAAGGATGGGCTCAGTCCATTTATGAATTACTGTGTTCGTATTTGGTTCCCAATTCCAGAAAGGTGCTTTTTGACTACAGCCTTATTAGAAAAAAAGGTGCTCCCATTCGTGGGTTTGGCGGAATTGCTGCCGGCCCCGAGGTGCTCGAACTTCTTCATCATCGTCTTCGGTCTTATTCGGAATGCCGTTTTCGTGTGCAGGAAGGCATGTCGGCAAAAGATTCCATTCGCATCGCCATGCAGGAGGAACGAAAATACGGAACGCCCTATTTTAAGGAAAATTATGAAAGCATTTTATCTTCCTTTGAAAGTGTGCCAGAAAATCAGAAGACTTATGAATATGCTCGCTATGTTACTGACATTATGAATGCTGTCGGGATTTGTGTGATTTCTGGCAATGTTCGTCGTTCTTCCGAAATTTCCCTTGGGTTTTGTGATGACGATGAATTCATTGCACTTAAGAATTATGTGCTGAATCCGGAACGTGGACACATTGGTTACATGTCGAATAATTCGGTTATGATTGAGGATGCTTCTCAGTATGACCCAACAGTTCGGAGGATTGTTCCACTTATGGCTGTCAATGGGGAGCCGGGCATTTTAAATTTGGCGGTGGCCAATGCCGTGGATGCAAAGAATCCCAACGGCTGTCACGATCATCTTGGTGTCAATCCGTGTGGTGAAATTTGCTTATGCCACAAGGAACTTTGCTGTCTGGTGGAAGTTTTCCCTACCAATTGTTTAGTTGATGATGTTTTCAACAAGGAACATTACCTCGAAGTGTGTGGATATGCATCCATTTGGGCTTCTGTTGTCTCCTGTATCCCAACGAACTGTCCCGATATTGATGCAGTAGTTTCAAAGAATCATCGTGTTGGGGTGTCTCAAACAGGTGTGTTCAAACTTTATGACAACATGGAGGAAGAAATGTTTGATGACATCATGAAAAGTGCTTATGACCAAGTCAAGAAAGTGTCGGATGAATATGTTTACAACTTTTGTGGCACTTATCCAATTGCGCACACCACCATTAAACCAAGTGGAACTGTTTCCATCCTTGGCCAAGTTCCTTCCGGTTTGCATCCACCAAAAGGAACTTACATGATGCGCCGTGTGACTTTTGACTCCTCCCTTGAACTGACAAAACAGTTGATTGAAATGGGCGTTCCCTACGAACAATCCAAATACGATGCCAATAGTCTGCTTCTTAAATTTCCTTTAAAAGAAGATGAGTGCAGAGATGCGTCCATGGTGTCCGCAAAAGAACTGGCCTATCTTCTCGTGAAACTTCAGAAGTTATATTCTGACAACAGCGTCTCCGCTTCGGTTTATTTCGATAAAGAGGAAGCGAAAACACTGATCAACTTACTGCTCGAAATTCTTCCTGTCACTAAATCCATTTCCTTCTTCCCTCAAGAAGAATCCTACGAACAAAGTCCCTTCACGTCCATTTCAAAGGAAGAATATGAACAGTTAGTAAAATTAATTCCTAAATTTACAACAGAAGAATTATCCAAACGCTGTCACAATACGGATGAATCAGACGGTTTTGCAACAAAGTATTGTGATTCCATGGCTTGTTCATTGTCTTGATTTTTTCTTTAAATTAAAAAAGATTAATTTTTTTATATTTTTCCTTTAAAAAGAATAAATAATAAAGTAATATTTTAAGAAGGAACACTTTCAGCACCCGCACTTTTTTTAAGGGAACAACAAGTGTTATTTTTTTGTTCACAAAGTTGTTTGTTGGTGAGACACAGTGCAGATAACCAATCCCAAAAATTAGGATCGTCGATCTTGCTCATGTTTCTACCCATGCATTCTACGACATTTCCATAAGCCATTGCTATTTCGTGTCGTTGTGTTTTATCCAAATAATCAGCAATCACTTGAATATTCAGTTTGGAAAGCGCTGCTGAACAAAGAGCATTCTTAAAATTTAGCCACATTTCATGCATTCCATCATTGTAATCCAGTGTTTGTACAGCCACATTCACCTCATTATAAAAGTTCATCAAGTCCGAGAAGCAATCATTTTTTAAAATATTTTGATTTCCATAAAATTTTTCTTGAACCGTTTTCATCATTACCCACGCATTGGTAGTAACCATTTCTTTAAAAGTTATATACAATTTTCGTCCTTCCATAAATAATTCTACAATCGGGGTGTCCACTATTTGGGAAGAAAATAACAGTAGATCACCTAACGTTACACCTTGAGGATATTCTGTAATTAATTTGCAAGTTCCTAAAAATAATTGCCAATGACGTTCCGCTTCTTCCTTATTTTCAATTTCCATTTTTTTTATTTTTTTATTTTTATTTTTCTCCTTTAAAATTTTAAAGGAATAATTTTTATTTTTTTTTTTTTTATTTATTTGGGAACAAAAAATATTATTTTTGTTCCCAAATGGAAGAAAAAATAAAAAAAAAATAAAAAAATAAAAAAATGAAAAGAAACTATAAAGAAGAAAAAACGACATACGGAAATAAAAAGTTTAAATTAAAATGTGCTGATGCAGAAGATATTGCTTCTTTTGAAGAATGGAAAAAAAATGCTGGTTTATTAAGTGAGAAATGGGATGAACAACGAAATGGCCCACTTGCACATCGTTGTTTGGATTCTGTATTGTACGCTCAATATAAGAATAATTATGTTCGCCCATCAAACTGGAATGATTCAACTAAATACCATCAAATTACGTTTATGAATGGAGATGGTGGAGATGGCAATGAGTTTCATTATCTTCGTTGCGATCAATTAAGTCCTTCTCAATTTGATCACCTTATGACGGCAAACTTTTTCAACGGCGGAGAATGTGGAATTTTTAGCCGCATTGACGGATGGTTTAGTAAGTATACAGATGACATGGGTGGCACTGATTTGGATAAAGATGGACTTTCGGAATATGGTTATTCTCATATGAAGGAGCATGGAATTTTCCGTGAAGATAAAGTAGATGATGACGGTAAAATTATTATTCTGAAAGATCGATTAGAAAAACCATTAGTCGCCGAATGTGCTTTTCATATTGGATTTGCTGTCTCACTTTATGTTTGTGGTTGGTAATTTTAAAGGATTACAATGAAATAATAAATAATAAAAAAAAAAAAAATAAAAAATGTCAGAAGAAGGAATTCAACAATATTATAAAGCGCTTTGCACGTTATTTAATTGTCCATCGGTGTATCAAACTGATGTCACATTCCAAATGTTGTATAACTTTGAACAATTCTGGCTTCAGTTAACTTCTCCTTCACAAAATGGAATAAGTGAACAGCAACGAACTGCAACGTGGATGGAACTTCTTTGTGTTCAATCCATGAATGTAGATGTTCATAGTATTCCATTCGAGCATTGGGAGACGCACCCTTCCTTAAAATTACAAGATTATAAAGTGTTTCATCATCACCGATTATTGAGTCATGTTGCTCTTCCACATCTTGCTTATTTACATTGGGTGCTACTATCCTTTTGTATAGTGTACAGAGAACAAGAATTTTATAACATGAATGGGATCAAGTTCAATGACTGGTTTATTCATGTGGTGTTATTTGGCGATAATGAACGTTTTGCTGCTTTGAAAACATCCGTTCGTGATTATTTTACACTTGTTTATTATCATTATATAACAAAATAAAAAAAAAACTAAAACTTTTTCACTGGAATGTTAACTCCTCATCTCCATCTTCCATTATTAGTGACACTTCACTATGAGTGGACTCATTCAATTCATGATCCTCTTGTGGAACTTCTTTAAAATCTTGCATTTGGTTTGTTTGAGCATTGAAATAAAGAATCTGTTGAGCGCTTCTTTTAAAGGAGTCTGGCGAGATTTTGGCTAACAAATGATAAATGCGCCACAAAACATAAATGGCGACGGCAAAATAAAGCAGTGAAGGGATGTAAATGGAATAAGTGTAAGTGGTCATTTCCATCAACGCAAATAATTCGGAGAGTAGCACAATGGTAAGTGAGGAAGAAGCGGACAGCCACAAAAAGGCCAGCCGCACGTCTTCGTTGTGGAACAAATTGACGGCTGCGACATAGGGAGCCGAATAAAAGCCACCGCTTCCCACACACAGCAGCACAGCACAGAAGGATACCACAACGGGGGAAGACGGATCAACAATAATGGTGCTTGCAGAGCAGCAAGCGAGGGACAGGACACCTACAATAAACCATTGAAGCGGAGAAGAAGTGAAATACCACGAGATCGTAGCCAGCAGAATTCCTCCAATCATACCAACTACGATAACTTCCTGTGGAAATAGTCCGATAAACTGTAAATTTTGAGGGAGGAACAACAACAGTGCAAACCACGTCCCGTTGCTTAAAACATTCAGCGTTACCAAAAGCGCCAGTGCCCTGTACTTTTCTTTTACAAAAGTTATATTATTTTCAATTACTCTTGGAGAGGTGTATTTTGCAAAATGCAGATGCACAAAAACACTCAAACAAACAGCAATTGCAGTGGAAGCAATACACGCCGCTACAAACGTGTACATTGAAAGTGCAAAAACCAATGGAAGCACAAAGTAAGAAGACATCCATCCAATGTACTTGAACAGTAAAATGAGACTCCACATGCCATTGTTTTTGTAAATAACCGCCAGTGTAAATTTATTGTTCATGATGGTTTCCAGAGAAATGCTCAGCGTCACCATCACAAAACCAAATAATACATTGCTCATTAATGTCATCAATACAACAGCCGGATTATTCAGCCAATCCTTTAAAAGGAACGTGCTTGTTGTAAGAATGGTCGAAAGCACATAAGCCACTCCAATAGCCCACACCGAATAACGGAAAAAGGCAACATATTTTAAGAAAAAAACATGAATCAGCACCGTTCCGGCAAAAGACACAATCCATGAGACAGGATATAAAAAATCTAACACATTTTCGGAAAGTCCAAAAAAGGCACTGATTTCAGGCGTCAGAGCCGAAAGCACATTGTTTTGTATTCCCATTAATACAAAAAGCACAGCGCTACAACTTAACAACAACAATGATTGATTCATTATTTTTTGATTTATTTTAAAGGAAAATTATTTTTATTTATTTAAAATAAAAAAAAATTATTTCGGAATAATAACCACTTTATGCAAGTGGAAATAATTCGGAATACAATAATTAAGGACTGATCCTGCAATATAACATATTGGGGGTATGATCAGTAATGATTCCAGCCAAGAAGAGGAAGCAATGGATGACACAGAAAGAGCACCAAAATAAGACATCGTATAAAGTGCAATAAACCAATGATAGAAGGTTCGTTTTTCTTTTGCAAAAAGCATTGTGAGCGGTGATTGAATTTTAAAAGCATCCACAACATGATAACCAAAGACCAAAACCAATGAAATCAAATGCGCCCCCACAAAGGCTAATGCAGTCATCCACGAAGACGGCATCCGATGAAAATAGGATGTTCCAACCAGACCAATGCAACCTAACGAAAAAGTATCCCAGAAATATTCTCGAATAAACGGAGGAATAAAATCGTCCAGCGTTTTACGTTCGATTTCAATATCCTTTAAAATAAGATATTGATTGCATTTCGAACAACGAATATAGTTCCCATCCCGATGTTTCAACACATAACCAGCAACACAATCCTTACACACTACGGCATCATTTTTGCACGAATTACATAAAAAATGTTGAGTACGTTCGTGTTTCGGTAATTTGCAATGATTGCAAGTAAAATCACTTAATTCAGAATCCATCTATTTTTTAAAAAATTTTTTATTTTTTATTTTTTTTTATGAATAAAAAAATATTAATTTTTTAAAGGAATACTTACAATCGTTGTTTGGTTTCCCCGACGTTCTTCATATTCCAAATTGTTCAAGAAGAATGTTTCTTCATCAAGATCATTTTTAAAATATTCCTTAAAACGTTTTTGAAGACGTTCCCATATGGCTTCTACGTTGATGCGCCGCAAGCCACCTGCACAGATAGGAATGCGGGTAACTACTTTAACGGGATGCGCCCCTTTTAAGGGAACTTTACGATGGGGATGAGTTCGGCAGAAAATTGGCGAACTATAAAAGTCACGCTGAAGCGCTGTGACTCCACAATCCTCCATTTCTAACCATAAAATATCCCCTTCCACAGAATTTTCCAACACAACAAGACCGCTCATTTTAAAGAAGCAGGAGGAAAGGTCTGCGTCCGTGCACTTTTGGCGAATTTCATTCATGTGCTTGGCGTCCACTCCACACAACAAAGGAATCCGGAAGGACGGATGACGAATGAAGCAGTTGCTTCCAACAAACAAGTCATAAAGAATGGCATTTCTAATAAAATCTAAAACGCCATCGTTTTTACTGGAAATCGACCCATAGATGCTTGCAAAATAATGCTGATTATCTTTTTTATTTTTCTGAGACATTTTTAAAAAAAAAATTTTTTTTTATTTTATACTTTGTTTTAAAGGATAAATACTTTTGTAAAAATCTAAAAGTTGAGTAATTTTTTTTTCGGACACACTACTGGGATGATCTGTCCAAAAACACACCGCGTTCAAATTTTCTCGTTGTTTCTTGATGACTTTCCGAGGAATGTTTTTCTCCTTTAAAAGTTGTGCGTCTCCTTCTAATTCATCTAATGCAGCATCCAAATTCCGAGTAGTCTCGGGAGAAATATAATGCGATAAATTAAAAGGCTCCATTTTCTTAAAATGACAGAATACTCGATTCATATTATCGATTGTAAAAACTACTTTTCGTTGATCTACCCGTTTTGGTAAATTGGTAGATTGATGCACTTCGAGCCAGACATCTTCCCCATGAATCCAAAAGGGAACTTTTTTAAAACATGTGCGAGGATGTGCTATTTCCCTTAAAAGAATAGCAGTAAGTTCAATATGCTTGTTTAATCGTAACTGATTACTTCCTTCTCTATTTTTACTATATTGAATACTATAATATTTTCCTAATTCAAACGATGACATTTTAAAGAAAAATTTTTTTATTTTTATTAAAAAATAATACTCATAAATAATACAGAAGAAAATTTTTAGTTCAGCGAATAAACTGTAATTGTCCTTTAAACGATCAGTCGTGAAGGACATATTGTTTATGATTTGTTGCTCTTCCTGTAAATGACGCTGTTCTATTTCTTCATAATGTTTTAGTTGTTCATCCATTTTAAAGTAAAAAATATATAAAAATAAAATAAAAATTTTTTAATTTTTTTTTTTAATAATAAATAAAAAACAAATGAGCCCACATATAAATGATCGACTTGTGGCAACAACAATGCATCATGGTTTACCTTGTTTTAATGGAACCGAGCGAATATTTTATAAAGTAGTAAGCGACATGAATGAACAAGGTTCATTTTTGGTGGATCGCGTTCAGGTTCAACGTGTCAAGGATACCAAAAACTTATGCTATGATGTAAGTGGTTGCATGTGGTCGCGGGAAGAGGTGATTCCATTGTGGGATGAAGTGATGGAAAGTGGTATTGTGCTTTGCGAGCAGGTCATTAACGTGAATGGACAGTCGACAGTGCATATTACGAACAATAATTTTCATACAGTAACCTATGTCCAGCAAAACAAACGGTACTATGAATTTGTTCCACACCATCAGTACGATTTTTCTTTTTCCACGTTGGTTTACCAGATTTAATTTTTATTAATAATAAAAGTAAAGAAATCATGCTTTAGCACTTGTTCAATCGTGGCCCGTTTTAAAGGATCACGCTCCAGCATAATAACCAACAAACGCTGTAAAGTCGGATGCATTTCAGCAGGAAAGACAATTTCTTGTTCGAGAATGGAGTGGTATAATTTTACGAAAGCAGATTCTTTTTCGTAAAGCGCATTGGTGGATTCATTAAAAAGATGATTGCCGGTGGCCATCCGGTAAAAAGTACAACCCAGTGACCAAATATCGACTGCTTTACCATGCCCACAATTTAACGTTACTTTTAAAGAAGGCGAAACAATTTCCGGCGCCATATACCGCGGTGTTCCGCACAACGCAAAGCACAGTTGGTTTTCTGGAACATGATAAGAAATGCCAAAGTCAGACAATTTAATAGTGCCATTGGGATTGACCATTAAAAAGTTCTCCGGCTTGATGTCATGATGGATGATGTCCTTGCTATGCACTATCGACACGGCCAAAGCCATTTGAGAAAAAGCGCATCGAAGTTCATCCATAGATAAACGCTGCTTCTTTAAAAGAATCGTCATCACGTTGGTGTAAGCATATTCCATGACAAAACAGTAATTTTGGGAAGTCCGAAAAAATTCATAGCATTTTAAAATAGAGTCACTGGCACAGCACCGCTGATGGTTAAACAATTCCTTTGAAATCCAATGGCTTTGCTTGTTTTCAGCAGTCATTGCAATGGAAACTACTTTCAATGCCACCTTCCATTCACGGTTTGTAATATCATCATTCCGGGTTCCAAGAAAAACAATACCAAACCCACCCTCCCCAATTTTGGCTGTAATAGTGTATGCACGGTTGTTGCCGCTATTAATCAATACATCCGGCAATATGTCCCCTTTTTTATCCCTCCAGCATCGCGTAAACGTCACAATGTCGGATGATTTTCTTTCTATTTTCTTCCTTCGGTCTTCTTCCATAATCGCTATCGTAGAATCATCCGGCATCCACCATTTTTTAGTACCATCCATGGTACTTTCATTTTTTTCTATTCGACGTTTTATCATAGACATTTTAAAGAAATATTATTTTCTTTTATTTTTATTATTCCTTTAAAATAAAAAAAAAAAAATTCATTTTAAAGAAAAATAAAATATTTTTGGGAACAAAAAAAATTCATTTTAAAGAAAAAATAAAATATTTTTTTAGAACAAAAAAATTGATTTTAAAGAAAAATAAATAAAAAATTTATAAAGCAAATGCAGGCTTGCTGGGAATAATATTTTCAAGAATTCTTGCATGCGTTTTTTCTATTAATACTAAAGCACCATCAGAACAATGCTCGACAATCCATCGATATTCAGATAAGGTATAATCATCTTTTCTTAAAAACATGATGTATCGACAGATTTGCTCTACAATGCTTTGGCAAGCATAATTATTAATACATGCTTTGAAAGAATTAAATGTTTCTTTTTTAATAAGCAACCCAATGTCTTCCATGGTAATTCCATGTTTTACTAATTCCTCCGATAATGCCAAAATATCCAAATCTCGAACGGACGCATTGGAAAACGTGGATGCACCACAGGATGCTATACTTAATACCACACATTTAGATTGCGGTTTTGTTGTTTGAATTATGGGTAATGAAGCAATACATCCAACAATATGATTCTTATGATATGGTTGGCTTAATGCTGCTGGACATTCCCGTTCCACTGCATCTTTATATTCCGCGATAGGAATCTTTTTTTCCTTTATCAGCACAAATAGTTCCGTGAGCATCACGATATGCGGTTGACAATATGGAGAAGGAACGCGGCTCGTTAATATACTATAAAGATTCAAATACATTGCCATACTCATCCATGATTGACAGTTATAATCACAAATTTCATCTATTAATTTCAGTATAATTTTTTCATCTATCAAATTCATACTTTTTATTTTATTTATTTTTTTATTTTATTTTCCTTTAAAAAGTAAAATTTTTTTATTTTTAATCTCGATCATTTTAAAGATGAAAGGAGGGTAAGATTTTCAAAAGTTTTTTCGTCAAAGTAAATCTTTGCTGGTTTTTTCCATCAGGACATGCTACTTCCTCCATAAATACTTGTAATTCACGAGACCATGGAATTGTTCCAATTGGTGCATCTACTGATACATATTCCACTCGTGGAAGTTTTGTTTTCTCATCAATAGAAAGACCAGTAATGAGATATTGTTTGTTTTCTTTATAATGAACAACAACACTTCCCACTAATGGCACTTGTTGGATATAAGCATATTGGTCTTGTATACTTTGAAATCGAATTGACATTTTTTCTTTTATTTTATTTTTTTTAAAAAAAAAATAAAAAAAAATAAAAGAAAAAAATTTTTTTTAAAGGTATAAATTTTTAACAAAAGAATAATCTCCTTCATAATCTTCTAAAGCGTCTTCCAGTTCAGCAGCGGACAACCATGGAATTTCATAAATTAGTCTTTCTAATTTTTCATCAAATAAAGGATCGCCATCTCGATCGTAACTACAATGCAAATGAAACGTCTCCACCAATCGATGCGTTATTTCAAACATATTTTTTTATTTTTTTATTGTTTTAAAGAAAAAAATTTTTTATTTTTAAAAAAAAGTAAGTTCCCTATTGCGATCCATTTTTTCCAATTGACGATTGCTATAGGCGTTCCATGTAGCCATAACAATACTGCTTGCCACTTCGCTTCTTAAAATGAGTCGAGATGTTTTTGCGCAGAAGGAGCGGTTGTGCATGTCGCAGAGTGAAAGTATACAGAAAGAAAGTGTGGCGTCATCTAAAATTTTAAAGAAGGAAGTGCTTTCGTTACCGCAGCCTTCGATGTTACAGAAGAAATGAGGAGGCGTGTCGAGGTAGGTCATTCCGAGGAGCATTTGAATTTTCGGTTCCACCCGAATCGTGCAATTGCAGCAGGCTATTTGACCGTCAATGATGCTTCGGCGATTGTACTGAGCGCGATTGCCGCATCCGAAGGAGCAAATGGACATGTGGATGTTTTCGGGAAGTTGAATGGAATACCCATCCAGACGAATCTTAAGCACTTCTTCGCCGCACAATGGATTGGCATGGAAGGTATTTTTAATAATGCTGGTTGCACCGCAGGACATGTGTCCGTCCTCGATACGAACATTATTCTTTTTAAGGGAACCAAATTCATTATGGCGACGGAAGGCGCCGGTGTCCACGCTTTTTCGTTCAATGGCCGGCATGGGAACACTGGCAAGATTGATAAACGGAGAATCGGCACCAGCAGCGGCAACAGTAACAGTGTTTTTGGGTTTAATGCAGGATCGGCAAAGCCGCAAATGAGTGCATTCATCAATTTTATCCAGTGATAACAACAGCAAGGATTTGGCCTGCACTTTTTGTTTTTGTTTTTCAGCCAGTGCCGGAGGAAGCACGGTAATTTTAATTTCACCAAGTGCATAGCACAAATACGTATAAGCAATCACATCTGGTAAATAATCATAATACGCATCCAGTTCAAAATCCATATTATCCACTGTCGTTTTTTTCCACGACACTTGCGTCATTAAAATGCAAGGAATGTTGTTGAGCAAAATAATAAGGGATGAAGGGAATCCAAGCAGTCCCAGTAAATTGTACTGCGGAATGTTAGAGTGACGCTTGACCGTCCAGATTGCCAGTTGAATCAGCCAAGGATAGCGATCTTCGTGGATCGGAATAAAACATTTCTTCTCTCCAACATACAATTCCGGATGCTCTTTTCTCTTTAAATTCCATTTGGTGCAGTAATATTGTTTCAGCATTCCATAAATTTGATAGCAACTGATGGTCGGAGAGTATTTGGAATTTTTCGTATCCGTATACCATTCATCGCACATGGCATCCGCTCTTTTAAAGGCATTATGCCATTGACCAATCATTTCTGCATTTTGGAAATCCACTCCATTAAAATGAAGCACCACAAAAGAACTAACGAAAGAAGCAAAAAAAGCACGAACGTCAATGAGCGCTTTCTTCAATTTTTCATTGTAAGGAGTGTGATTGTAAAACTTTGTAAATAGCAGAAAAAGATCACGAGATGCATCCACTTGATCGTAAATGTAAGCACACCAACCTAAAATCATTAAATTTTCATTTTCGTCTACCCAAGCACAGGCTTCATCAGCACTAAACGTCAGCATATACCTTGCAAAAACAGCCAGCGCAGCAGCAACATCCAACGGCACCAGAAAAGGAGTAGGATAAGAAGGCTGATGGTCATAAACACCCAAAAATACGTACAGTAAAATAATATCCACCATCAGAGGCCACAATGTAGGATAGGCCCGAATAAGTGCTTTCCAGATTGTCGCACGACGGCGTTTCTTGCAGGTTTGTCGAAGCACCTTGTTAAAACAATATTCGATAATTAAGCCCCACAATCCAAGATGAGTAATGTGTTGTCCGGAATAATAATCATTCCCGTTGTCCACCATCAATTTAGTTAAATGAAAAGGAATAATTGGAAGAATTCCAGTATGAATGGCATTGGAAAAATTGGGTGTCAAAACCGTAGCACGATTCAGCACAGACTTGGACTGAAGCCGAAGCAAATGAGGAACAAAACATAACTTGTATCGATAAAGCGCCATCCGTTTTAAAGGATCAACTTCTTCCGACAACAATAAATTGGCAATTTGAATGCAATAGAGCGTCTTTTTGGGAACATGGGCAAAAGCCTGAACATCTTTCAGCAATTCATCCTTTAAAACGTGAGGCGAAGGAACATGAGTGTAATCATAAGAAGTAAAAAGTCGAGTATAGGCCGGATAATGATGGCTAAGAAAAACTTCCAGAGAGATGCCAACTACTTGGCTGGGATCGTCGAGTGCATAAAGACGAGACGGCAGGAAGCAGCGATTGCCGCCACCCCATGTCTCGCCGTACGATCCAAAGCAGTAAGCAAATGGAATATCCGGTCTCACGTACGGTTTGATGCCGTACGCAAGATTTCTTAGCCAAATTGAAAACCCGGCGCAAACAACTTGAGCACAAACCGATCATCCTGCCTGCGACGGACAATGGAAAAATACCTGCTGACGGTAGAAGGAGCCAGCACGAAACCAAAGAAATTTCGGACACGGCTGAAAATCTTTTCAGTCGAAGACATGCATAATTCAGCAGGAAAGGAATTCATGTCGTTGCCCACTTTCACGGTAAAAAGCCCATTTTCCACATAATCCGAGGTGTTTAAAATGAGTTGGACATTCAAATGCACCCATGAATGTAAAAAATTACACACCCAGCAATGGTCATAAATCCCCTGTGACTCAAACCACGTGTCATCTTTTAAATTCTTGGAAGACCGTTGACGGGGCATCTGCATTTCCTTCCGTGCCGTTACAGTTGCCGTGTTAGAGTTGTATCCATTAAAAATAGTAATCACTTCACAATCCGGATTGCGGCAAACCCGGTTGACCACGGGAATTTCTTTCTCCTGCGTTCCGTTCTGGTGATAATTCGTTTTAAGGGAAGATTCGCTTTGACGGTTGCTGAGTAATTCTTCCTTTAAAATGAGGACACCCAGCGCTTCGACGTCAGACACTTCATATTGTTCATCGAGGATGATTTGAGGGGCACCCGAATCATCCTTGCGAAACTCGATAAATTCCTCTGTGGTCATAAGCGAATTGTGCAGCACTTCAAAGTCATTGCGGCGAAGAATGTTATCCAGCGTTCGCTCTTTCTTCTTGCGACTGACTTCGTTGTACTTGAACCATTGATCCAGCAAAGATTCCGTGATGTGGTCAGACATCAGCGAAATATTGAAATCTTTTTGCAGTTTGGCCCTGAAAATATTCATGTATTCCGCCATGCGACTTAAGGACGGATAAATGTCATTCTGTTCCATTAACGAAGTTTTAAGTTGGTCGAACGGTTCCATCACTGGTTCGATCAGTTGCTTGTAATAATTAAAAAGCACATCAATCTGACGTTCCGTTTCCGTCCCACCAGCCGCCGCAACCACATCCCCCGAAGTGATATATTGCACCAAATTGTGCAGCGCATAATTGGCCGTTTTACGATTCGGCAAAAACCGCTGGAACGAAGTTAAAAAGGAAGTGTTCAATTTTAAAGAAAACGGATTGTTCGGTTTGGACGTTAACCCAATAATATTGTTACACATATGGTTAATGGCTTGTTGCAGTTGCTCTTCATTTTGTTTCGTTCCCGAAGTAGCAGCAAATTGTGCCTGAACGGTTCGTTTTACATTTTCTTCAATCAGCGATTTGGTAATCACATCAAAGGAAGGATGCTTGAAAATATCTTCTGCTGTCAAATTCATTCTAACAACTTCTTTATAATTACTGCTATTCTTCCGCTTCTTTTCAGTCCCTTCACCAGTTGTTGCTGTTGTTACTGAGGTTCCTTTGCTTTTTCCGCCAGCAATGTCCCGCACAATAAATTTCTTACCCGCTTTAGACCGCTTTTTTTCTTTCTTTTTAATTTTTTCTTTTATTGTATTTCCACTCATTTTAAAGAAATTTATTTATTTTTTTTTTATTTTTTTCTTTAAAACAAAAAAAAATTTTTTTTATTAAACACTTTCATCGTCAGAAGGAAACTTCATGGATGCTTTCGCTTTTGCGAATTTATAATCCTGATAAACCAATTGTCGGATACCGATCAATTCATCCATATTAGCATAATCCCATATATCTAAATCTGGGTCAAGAAAATGTTGAAAGATAAACTCTTTTGCCAATTCATCCTCCAAGGCTTCCCTCGAATGCAAACAATTTTTATCAAAATCACTATGAAGCGGAAAAATTTTTACTGTTTTAAAACAAGTGCTTGCTCCATAAAATATAAAAGGAATACATCTATTTTTCGCATCTATATCTGAAAGTACAATGCTTACATGTCGAATCCAAGGATGGTGTCGTTTACCAAAATAAAGCGCTCCAAAAGATTTAATGGTTTCACAAATTCCAATAAATTCTAATTCCTGATTCATTTTAAAGAAAATTATTATTTTTTTATTTATTTTTTTAATAAATTAAAAAATGATTGAGATTGATTTAGTGGAATCGAATGACGTGCAACAGTTTAATTGGTTTCAACGATCTACAATTTATTTTGCTGAGCGTATTATTATCCCATTTGTTGAAAAAATAAGTAAGCATTGGTTATTTGCATGGATCGAGGACTTTGCTGATGTGGATTCTCCCATTAATAATCCTTATGTTGATGAATAGAGAAAAAAATATTTAAACTATACATTTTATATAAAAATAATAAAAATTTTTTCTTTAAAATAATGACGCTTACAGAAGAACAAAAAAAAAGAATGATGATAGAGAAGCATCTATTGAAGGATGTTGGAAATGGAGAATGGTTGGTACGTGGATGTAGTGAGGAAGACTGGTTTTCGTCAATCCAAACGCCGACGCATTTTGATTATTATGTATCTTTTTGGAGTGAACACGTGGAATCACCAGAAAATGCACATTGTGAGGTATTTGTAGATTATTACAAGGATATTTTAGGGACGGTTAAAAAAAGCCGCTCCCAGTTGGCAGCCGAAAAAGTATACCACGCCGCAACAACAACGGATGATGAGTGGATTCTGGATTTTAAAGGAGCAAAAGTGCGACGGTTGAGACAACCCAAACTTTTCGACTGGCTTCTTCTTCGTCGTCAGTTATCTCTTGGGAATGCTGAAAATGAGCATCCTTCGGTTTTACCTGCACAACAACAGCAGCAGCCAGCAACAATGCATCAATTAAAGGAAGAAGGAATTATCGGTGTAAATGGAACAAATGATCGCTGGGTGTTGAATCCGATTAATTTAAAAAAACTTTATTTTTCCATGACCCCCAAGGCCGCTTCTTATTACCTTCGATATTGGATAAGAAATGAGCATGAAGGTGCCCGTCCCTTTTCGGATTTACAAATGGAAAGCAATGGAGTTAAAAGTAAAAGCGTCGAACAACTTATAGTGGAAGAAAAAATGTTAAATCGTAATGAAGTGATTGATTTCAATGGAGCATGGATCGCAAAACAACGTTATCCGGTTCATTTTACGTGGTATGTGAATTTCTGGAAGCATGACCTGTATGATGACGCTGAAAGAAAAGATTTTGTTCACATTGAAAATGGGTTGCTTACCATGGAGGAGTTAGAATATCAAGGAATGCATTCCCATCATTTATTGGACAATGGATTGCATCCTTGGGTGAAAGATATCCGGGGCAACAAAATATACCGCGATGACAATCCTGCTGAATATGCTCATTTGGTAAGTGTTCGTCGTGCCGATCTGACTTCTTCTTCTCGTCGATTTCCTTCTTTAAAACGTCCCGCCAACATGACTGATTTTTCTGCCAGAGCAGGTAATAATGCTGATGTTGCAGAAGGAATGCATGATATACCGATTGAAAACGATCGTACTGTGTCTGAAATGCGGAACATGGGTTTGATTGGCGGTGAAGGTCGCTACATGTGGGTGATGGATTGCGGTCATCGCCGGATTCTACGTTACAAGACTCCGAATCATTTTAATTTTTATGTCGCTTGGTGGAGAACTCATAATATTGCCGATCAATGCCAACCTTACCGCGAAGCGTATGAAGTGGAAAATCCGTCTCCTTTTGGTGAAAAACGGATGATGCAACTCAAAACTCCTGAGCAAATGATCGTAGATGGTCTTTATGACTACGATGAAAATACCGATGAGCAATTTGTGTACGATGGAAATTTAAAGAAAATGATCAGTTCGTTTCGTTTTCCAAACCATGTCGCTTACTGGTATAATTATTGGTCTCGTGATATTAATAATACTGGCGAAATGCCTTCTACTCAATGGCGTGATGTAACACTTTTTACTGGAACACCATCTTTGGAACAATTAGAATATGAAGGAAAATTAATTATTACCGAAACCGACCGTCAAATTCTAAATCCTAATGGAGCATTTGTGTCCGAACAGGAAAACCCTGAAGAATTTAACAAATTGCTAATGCATTGGACTGCTCCAACCTATAAAAATCCATCCGATATCTCTACTTTTAATTCCAAACTTCCTTCTTCCCTTAAAACTTTTTTAAAGAATAAAGCAGCATGTATGGAATTTTTACTGGAACACCATCGTTTTGGAACGGATGCGGTTGGCCAACGTTGGGTGTCAGAACGGGCTTTTGGTAAAAAAATCTTTGAAGTCATTCATCCTGCTGCTTTTCGTCGCATTTTAAAGGAAGAATTGAATCGCTGTCGAAATGAACGGGTGCAGTTTGGAAAAGCCATTCCTTATGTCGAGCCTGAAGTGCAAGTTCCAGTAACTGTGCAGGAAGAACCTTTGAATAATTTTTTAACGGAAGATATCGAACCCCTTCCTTTAACAGAAGAAGATCGTCTATTTCTTCAAGGTGGAAATGGAGACAATGTGCTTGAAACAGGTTGGTGGCATGATTGGGAAAATGAAGAAGTCAATGAAGAAGAAAACAATACTAATACTGCTACTCCATTAATCGAACGTGCTCTCTATGATGCTCATTTAAATGAAAACCATTCCGTTATGTCGGACGACCTTTCATCTTCATCATTTTCTCCTTTAAAAGAAAAAATAAAGAAAAAAGTTAAAAGTGTAAGGAAGGTTGCTCCTGTTCCTTATATCGATCGTATGCGGGCTTTGTTTGCAGGCGAGGCGCCAAGACCAAGACGCTTTAACATGGATAGTGGTCAAATAGAAGAAATTCCTTTGGATGAAGAAGGGGAAGCCATCGAAGAGACACTTCTGAATACAGCATTTTTCGTAGAAGAAACGGAAGAAGAATCCGAAGCAATCGAGGATTTCATTGCTGCGGTTCAAGTAGACGAAGAGCAATCTGCTCTTGCTTACAGCCGGAATTTAGAACTTCTTCGTGAATGGGGTGTTGCTGGACGGGATGAAGAAGGGGAGTTCGTGTATGACTGTCCGCGTCAAAAGCAAATCTACCGAAACGAGTTTCCGCTCCATTATGCTTACTATGAACAGCATTGGTTAAATAATTTAAAAATTCATCCTATCAACGGTAACTTTACGGTAGACGAAGAAGCCCCTTGCGATGCATTTGTTGCCACCAAAGTGGATGAAAATGGCAGAGTCCTTAAAACATTCGAGCAACTGGAATTTGAAAACCATGCAGGATATGCTATATTTAGTGGTGCCACTTCGGGACAACGCATGATGTTGCATGCTGGTTTTAATTTTTTAAAATATATTACCGATTTTAATGGACAACGAATTCCTTACATTCCTCAGTTTATTCGGCATGTGGAGGCTTACTTTAAAATATGGGCGTATGGCTTGCCTCCTGTTCCTTTTATAGATGTGGATTCTGCTTCTGGCTTGAAAACCGACATTCAACTTGTTATAGAAGGGTACATTGAAGCCTCTTATGAAAATGGCAACCTACATTTCATGACCATTAAAGCGCCAATGTCCGAAGACGGCCGTCCTTTTGTGTTCTGGTTGATGCCTTCTTCCTTTATGGAAAAAGTAAAGGACTTCTGGAAAACGCATGAGGTGGCAAAAGAAGGGGACACTATGGTGGACACAATTGTGAATGAAAACGGTCAAATGCTGCGATCCATGGAACAACTCCAACATGATCACAATGCCCGATTGTTCGAGTATGCTGCGGGAGGCAGTAAAATTTTAAAGAAACAATGGGTAAAAACGGAAACTGGCGTGCTTGGCTACAATGAAGATGGAAGTAACGCAGCAGAATTTGATGAATATCTTTTTCGTTGGCAACGACAGTTGGACATGAGGGATTTCTTACTACCATCGAACAAACGTCGTTTACTCGACACGGGTCGGATTCATTTCAATGCTTCTTCCTTTAAAATGTCCTTTGGAGCGGCGCGTGAAATGGAAGTGGATAAACGTGTTTCTGGTGAATTAAGAATTCCACATCTTACTCCTGTCTCCTTCAAAAAAAAAATAGATAATACCGGTAAAATGAACTTTACTGCGAAATCTTCACCTTTACCTATTTTAAAGGTAGAATCTGAAGAGGAAGTGGAAGAAGAAGTAATACCTCCAGTTACAGATAGGCCGATCATTTGGAACAATCGAGAAGAAATCATTGCCCGCGCTGAAAGAAGAAGAAATGAGGCGCAAGAATGGGTTCGATCGCTTTATGAGCAACCTCGTGCGCAACTTCGGTTTGTGGAGCAAGATACTCCAACGTGGATGCGAGTAGAAAATTATTCTCAGAACGTTTATCAACCTTTTGTGCTTCCTGAGGAACATTCTACTTATACTCCTTTTTATGAGAATAGTAATAGCGGTATGGATACGCTCATTAATTGGTGGGGCTCCCGTCAACAATCCATTCATTTTGGGAAAAAACGTCTTTATGAAGAAATTTCCAATGATGACGCGGTTGAACGTTTTGAAGACAATAATGAACAAGAGACAATGATGACGGAAGGCCAATTCCAACGATTCCAACATATGTTAAACCATGCTTTTCTTGGCTCAGATGACGATGGACGTACGTGGGTGCTGGATTGCAATGCCGACCATCCCAATAAAATTTTTATCGATGAACGTCCTCATCTTTTTAATTACTACTTAAATTATTGGACAAATGAAGAAAATGAGCATGTAACCATGGAACAATGCATCGATCGTATTGATGATCCTGTTCCAGATGCTACTGGAAATGTAATGTTGCGTTCCATGGCTGCCCTTGAACATGAAGACAAACATGGGATCATCCAAGTCCACGAAAACGGTGCTGACTTCACTGACAACTGGGTCATCGATTTTAGAGGAAATCGCATTTCCTCTTTTCCTTTTACCAACCATTATAACTACTATTTGCAATTTTGGAGGGAGCATCCGGGAGACACCCCAACTCATCGTTTGGCGGCTTATATCGATAGAGAGGATGATGGAAGTGGTCATTTGGTCAAAACCATCGAGCAAGTGCAATTTGAAGGAAAAGCAAATATTCTCATTCGTAGCAGTAACTTGCTTTCGGCGGATCAGCGGAGGGTATTAATGTGGGTGCTGGACTTTCAAGGGAATAAAGTATACATGTTTGACATGGAAGATGATGCTTTCAAACATTATTTGTCGTTTTGGTTAAAAGATGTTTATAACACCATGCCCCGTGTTCCCTATGCGCCAGAAGGCATTTCAAGGCTCCAGTTAATACAAATGGGTCTTCTCAGTAATCTTGAAGAAAAAAGACAATGGGTGCAAAGTTTGACTAATGGTAGGGTTTATGAAGACGAACTTCCAGCACATTTTAAGTTTTATTTGGAACAGTGGCTCAGTGGAAGCGGCATTCATGAAAAAAAAAACTACATGCATTTGCAACAATTAAAACTACATGATGGCAGCAGTCTGATTGTAAAAACTCTTGGCCAACTTCAGTTTGAAGGAAAAATGAGTTTTCCTTCCCGTGAAACCGAACGTTTGTACGAGAAATGGGTTGTTGATTTTAATGGAGATCGTATCGACATCTGGCCGTATCCCGCTCATTACGCCTTTTACTTAAACTACTGGCGAAGAGACATTCATGATAATCCCGACCGCCCAGCCCCTTTTGTGGATTTATTTACTAAAACGGATGGCACTTCCCTTAAAACAATGCAGCAACTTCAAATGGATGGAGTCATTCAACTTTTCCGCCATGATATGACAAATGCAGATGATCCTTCCTTTCATATTATTAATGCTCGCATGGCCAAACAGGAATGGGTGCGCGACTTTCATGGTAAAAAATTGTTTTACGGCGAAGTGTCCAAAAAGGAATTCAAATACTATGTTAAATTTTATATGGAAGATGTCGATGGCGTGAAGGAACGAGTAGACTATGCACAGCGACAACAACAACAACATATCGTGCAACTTGAACAACAAGAAGAAGAAGAACAAGAAAATTTTTCTTTAAAATTAAAAACACCACACTTGCCATTGGAGTTGAAAAAAGGTATTGGAAAGCGCAAGGGAAAGTACAATATGGACACCGTGCGGCTTGGCGAAGAATTGGAAGAGTGGGGTGTAGCAGGAATCGACATTTTAAAGGATGGAGGTGAACCTATTTTCTGGGTGTTGGATCGTGAGGGAAACAGAGTCGAAAAAAATAATAACGTAAAGTTATTCAATAAGATGCTTCGGTATTGGTCGGATCGTCGCAATCCCATTGTGGTGGGTAAAGGATCGCCTGTGGAATATACCACGGATGAACATGGGGAACGCATCAAAAGCATTGCTCAACTTGCCAAAGAGCACAAACATAGTGAAGAAGGGGAAGGTCGAGTGTGGGTTGCTTCGTTTACCCCTGTACGGATTTATTTAAACTATGCCCCTCGTCATTATTATTATTATCGTTCCTTCTGGCAACATGATCTGCACGACGATAAGGAACGAATCCCCTTTGTCGATATTATTAATAACACTAAATCCATGCAACAATTGGAATATGAAGATAAAGCATTTCATGTGCTGCTTCCTGATCCAGAAGAAGAAGTGCTCTTTCCAAAACGTGACTTGGCGCAGGTCGATTGGGTTCGGGATTTTAACGGACAGAAAATCTTTGCCGACGTTGATCCAGAGCGCTTTGATTTTTACCTCGATTTTTGGAAACGGGATGTCAACAACGATTTACCTCAAATCGCCCCTTCCGAATATACTACTTTTAATGGAAAAATTACTTCTACCGTTTCATCCGTTCATGAAAATGACAATGTGGCTCGCTTAATTAAATTCGGGTTTATGGGCGTAAACCATCTTGGCCAGCCGTGGGTTCGGGATTGCGATGACCGCATTATTTTAAAGGATGCATTTCCTGAACATTTTGCTTTTTATGCTAAACGCGATCCATTTGCTCCATGCAGTTCCTTTAAAAAATATAGCCGTCCGGGTGTGAAATCCTTAAAACAACTGGAGATAGAAGGACTTTATAAAGATGATGGTTTCATGGAACATTGGGTGGTGGACAAACACGGTCAACGGATTCATGCTCATCGTGAGCCTCATTATTTCGACCGTGTGCTTTTTGATGCCAAAGTAAAACGATCGCGCCCAATATTTTTAAAGTCCATTGGATATGAATTTGTTAGTATGTTAGGATTTGGATCGGAAGCCATTACAGTAAAAGTACGGAAATTAAATTTGGTCGGCGATGAACCAGAATACTACGCCGCAAAAATAACTTCCAAAGGTGCTTGGGGTGAAAGAAATAAGATTGACGCGATACATGCAAATGCTGAACTCCGTCCTTTTATAGTCGAGGTATTTGGCACTTATGAGTATCCAGACCATTCCTCCATTGAAGAACTTTTAGGAGAAAATGCTTGGGAAAAGATTTATAAAAAAAACGATCAAGTCGAATATTATTATCCCCACCGTTTCCGATCGGACTTAAAGGGCGGCGTCATCATCATGGAACTTATGGAGGGGTCGCTCGAATGGGACGATGGAAATGGTATGATCATTTTTAAAAAAAATTCTTACTTACAACAATTTCGGGATTGGTTGGAACAAGCATGGACAGCAGCATGGGAAAATAATTTTATACATGGTGATCTTCATCTAAGAAACATACTTTTTAAAAGAATCACCAGAAATCATGCTTCCTTTAAAATGGCTGATTTTTCAGAATCAACTTATCCTGCTCCAAATAATGAAGAAACAGAAAAACATATTGATGCAGAATGGAGAGATTTACAAAATGAAATCCCGGATGAATATGCTATTTCCATTAAGTCTAATCCTTATGACCCCGATAAAGATTTCATTCCATTTAGTGATACAGAAAGCAATGATTAACTTTATCTTTAAAATTAATAATAATAAATAAATAAATAATTTTTTTATTCTTTTAAGGAAGAATTATTATTCACAAAGAAAAAAAATTTTTCAACTGCCCACTGAAGCCATTTTTTAGCATACTCACATTCACTAATTTTAAAAGACTTTTCTTTTTCATAATCCACAAACACAGGATAGTAGTCATGCCAGAATATCAAAGTAAAGCATATCAACGACACATCTTCCAAAGTTTGGATATACTTGATAGAATTCGCAAGACTTTTCCCCATTCGTTCTATACCACTGTCCGTTAATATGTATGATTTTAAAAAAGGAAGATTTGCATTTGCTGTTGATACGTACGCCACTTCTTCTTCTCGATCATTAGTAAAACAACATTTTACTTCGATAAACCAAAAATATGATATTTTATTTTCCTTTACTTCTTCCATTTATTTTAAAGGATAAATATGAATAAGTTATTGGTTTTTTTATTTTTTATTTTTATTTTTTTATTTTTTTTTTCATTTATTTTTGATTTTTCGTTCCCAAAAAAAATAACTTTTTTTTT
>CAZIBY010000020.1:0-24100 GCA_964537475.1 uncultured Chitinophagaceae bacterium
CACGATCGAGGCAGCGGTCTCGATGAAGGCGCTCAGGAAGAGCGAGTTCGAACGCTGCCGCTGGCGACCGATGGGGTGCAGCGGGTGGTCTGGCATCTGGCCACCGGGCCGATCCTGATCGAAATTCGGGACGGTGAGGTGTTCGCGTGTTCGTGAATGGGGAGCCGTGATGCTTGAGCCACGCGCGGGCGACGCTTTCGAATGCGTTGACCGCCTCCTCGGAGCGACGAAGTTTGGCCAGCTTTCGTTCCGGTCCAGGATCCTGGCCTCGGTCAGAAGTGCCTTCGCAGCGTGGCGCCTCTCACGTGCCATCTTCAGCGAGACCTGAGGGTAGGCGGTTGTGCCGCCGCATGATGCACTCGAATGCGCGGTCGTCACCGTCCGCGGTCCGTGCCGCGAGCTCCGAGTCTTCTACGTGCTCCAGAGAGACGTGGCAGCTTGCTGCGCCGCGATTCGTCATGTCGTTGCCTCCCCGCATTGGAGGACGACGCCGTCGCGCGCGCTCCCGCTCGGGATGGGGAGAACCTCCAAGGCTTGGCGGAGGAAGCCGGTCTCGTCAGGCCTCCCGTCCGTCTGCGGCGGCTCTGGCGACCTCGAGTCCCATCGTCATCGCGTCCTCGAAGCTGGTGTAGTCGGTGATGTATTCGATGGTCCGCTCGGCAGCCATCCCACCAGGATCGCCGAGCGTCACGAAGGTGTGGGTGCCGTCGCTCACGACGTCCTGCAGGACCTTGACGCACACCGGGTGGTCACGGTAGAGCGCCGTGACGAGTCGGGTGTCCGGACGCGGCGCACTCCATTGGAAGCCTTCGATGGAGGCGCTTTCACCCAGGAGGGAATCTCTCATCTCATGCTCCCATGCTGCCGACCGCGGCGTCTGCCATCGCGCGCCGCTCGCGCCTTGCTTCCTGAACAGGAACTGCCTCCAGCCATGCCGATCTTGCACGGGCAATCATCCACCCGAGGCTCCTCCATCCCGGCCGTCCCGCCCCGATGCCGCGGCGGCGAGAGGCTATCCGCACCACGAGTCCATTTTTCATCGGGATTCCTTCCAGCAGCCTTGTGGACGTGGATCTTCAACCCCTAGCTATCCGCAAGTAAAGCGAGTTTTATTGCCACTTGAATGCAACAATATTGCAGTCGTGGCCAACCCGGAGAGTCTTGGATGGACATCGCGCTGGCGCAGACCTTCCTGGAGATCGTCGCCGCACGCAGCTTCGTGCGTGCGGCGGAACGGCTGCACGTCACCCAGACGGCCGTGGGCGCCCGGGTACGTGCCCTCGAGGAAGCCGTCGGGGCGAAGCTCTTCGTCCGAAGCAAGGCAGGTGCGGCCCTCACGCCCGCGGGCGAGCAATTCACGCGCTACGCGACAATGCTCGTGCAAGTGTGGCAAAGGGCGCGCCACCAGGTGGCGGTACCGCCCGGCCGTCAGTCGGTCCTGACCATCGGATGCGAGAACAGTCTGTGGGATCCGCTGCTGCTCGACTGGCTCCTGTGGATGCGCACTTCCGCACCGCATCTCGCGCTGCGGACGGAAGTCGGTTTTCCGGCTGACCTGATGGGCCGCGTTGCCTCGGGGATGCTCGACATCGCGGTGGTCTATGCACCGCAGCAGCGCCCCGGACTGAGGGTCGAGTTGCTGATGGAGGAAAGACTCGTCTTGGTGACGACACGCCGCGGGTCGGCGAAGCTTGATCCGAAGGACTACGTCTTCGTCGACTGGGGGCCGGAGTTCGCGGCTCAGCATGCGCTGGCCTTTCCTCATCTCGGCAATGCCGGCGTCATTGCAGGTCTCGGGCCGCTTGGGCGCGAATACATCCTCGCCGCCGGCGGATCCGGATATATCCGGCTGGCCGTCGTCCGCCGGCATCTCGAGAACGGCAAGCTCAGAAGGGTGCTAGGCGCTCCCGAATTCCTCTACCCGGCATACGCGGTCTTCGCCGAGAGTGCGGATCCGTCTGTCGTCACGGCCGCCCTGGACGGGCTCCGGCATGTCAGCCGTTCGGCTGCGGCGCTGACGAACGAGGCAACTGCACGCAAGCGCCGGCCCCACGCTTCGAAGGCCGTCCGTCAGGGAAGTCGACCACGACCTGTTCGTTGAAGCCGCCCGGTGTCGCGTTGCGAAGCGAGTTGCGCGAAACCATGCGCCGGCGAGATTTCTGCGCCGGTCGTCAGACGACGATTCGCTCGCCCGGCGTGGTGCGGCTAGAGACCCGCCTTGATCATGTCGGCACCCTTCTCGGCAATCATCATCGTGGGGCCGTTCGTGTTGCCGCTGATCAGCACCGGCATCACCGAGGAGTCCACGACGCGAAGTCCGGATAGGCCCCGTACGCGCAATTGCGGATCGACGACCGCGGCGCCGTCCTTGCCCATCTTGCAGGTACCCACCGGGTGGTAGTCGCAACATCCGTACTGGCGCACGTAGGCCATGATCTCGGCGTCGGTCTTGGCGTCCGGGCCTGGCAGCCGTTCGATCTTGACGTAGTCCGAGATCGGCTTCTGCGAGAGCACCTCGCGGATCGTCTTGATCGCGATGACGGCCATCTTGCGGTCGAACGGGTCGCCGTGATAGTTCGGATCGACCAGCGGCTCGGCGGCTGGATCGGGCGACGCAAGCGTCACCGAACCGATGCTGCGCGGGCGCAGGAAGGTGGAGTTGATCGTGAAGCCGTGCCCGTCGAGCTGCGTCTGACCGCCGCGCACGACCATGGCCGGCGCGATGTGGATCTGCAGATCCGGGCGCGTGGCCTCAGCGCTCTGGAAGAACCCGGCGGCTTCGACGATGACCGACGCGGCCGGTCCCGAGCGCGACAACAGCCAGCGCAGCCCATGGCCGATCGCGTACGGAAACTTGTCCTGGCCGTCGTAGCTGATCGGCTGCTTCAGCGTCGTGATGACGTTGGTGTTGAGGTGATCCTGCAGGTTCTTGCCGACGCCGTTCAGGTCATGTACCGGTTGGATGCCGAGCGCCCGGAGCTCCGCCGCGGGCCCGATGCCGGACAACAGCAGCAGGCGCGGCGAGTTGATGGCGCCGCTCGAGACGACGACTTCGCGGTCGGCGCGGACCAGGGTCACGGACCGGCCCTGCGCCACCTCGAGGCCGACCGCGCGGCCGCCCTCGACCAGGATGCGCAGCGCGCGGGCGCCGGTCATCACGTGCAGGTTCGGACGGCTTCTGACGGGCCGCAGGTACGAGACGGCCGACGACCGGCGCAGCCCGTTGCGACAGGTCACCTGGTACATCCCGGTGCCGTACATCGACGCGCCGTTGAAGTCGGCGTTGTACGGCAGCCCGTAGGCGTGAGCCGCCTCGATGAAGGCCTTGCTCAGTTCGTGCGGCGATCGTTGATCGGACACCCAGAGCGGCCCGCCCTTGCCGTGGTACGGGCCGGCCAGCCGCTCGTTGTCCTCCGACTTGCGGAAGTACGGCAGGAGGTCTTCATACGACCAGCCCTCGTTGCCCAGAGCGGCCCAGTTGTCGTAGTCCTCCCTCTGCCCGCGGATGTAGATCATCGCGTTGATGGAGCTCGAGCCGCCCAGCGTCTTGCCCTGCGGATACCAGATGCGCCGGTTGTCGAGGTGGCGTTGCGGCGTCGTGTGGAAGCGCCAGTTCACGCGCGGGCCGAACAGCTTGCCCAGCCCGCCGGGGATGTGGATCATCGGGTCGAGATCCCGCGATCCCGCCTCCAGCAGCAGCACCTTGACCTGCGGGTCCTCGCTGAGCCGGTTGGCCAGCACGCAGCCGGCGGAGCCGGCGCCTGCAATGATGTAGTCGTAGCCCATCGTGTGTCTCATCCGCGGGGCGGAAAGGGGCCATCCCCCTTCCGCACGCTCATCTTCAGTTGGACTTGCAGCCGTACTTCTTGCACATCTCGGCAGCGTTGCCCGGATTGATCTCGTCGGTGCCGAGCGTCACCTTCTTCGGCGCCTTTTCCTTCTTGACCAAGATCTTGTATGCCCAATCCACTGCTTCGGCGCCCCCCGTGGGATACACGAAGCTGGCGCCCTGACGGCCCTGCATCACGCTGACGATCGCGCCGGTCGGATCGGGCAGACCGTCGATGCCGACGAAGAGCATCTTCTTCAGGTCGAGGCCCGCGTTCTTGGCGGCGAGGTAGGCTCCGGCGGCCGAGTCGTCGTTGTGGCCGTAGACCACGTTGATGTTGCGATTGGCCTGGAACGCGGCGGCGGCAGCCGGCATCGCCTTCTCCTTCTGCCACTCGCTCGTCGGGCTGGCGACCACCTTGGCGGCCGGATTCTTCTTCAGGCCTTCGGCAAAGCCGGAGGAGCGGTCCTGCGCGGGCGGCGAGCCGGACAGCCCGGTGATCTCGAGCACGTTGCACGGACTGAGCTTCTGGTCGGCACACCACTTGGCGGTGTATTCGCCGGCCTTCACGCCGATCAGCTTGTTGTCGCCGCCGATGAACATCGTGTAGGCATCGCCCAGCACGCTGCGGTCGACGACGATCACGGGTACGCCGGCGTCGTAGACCTTCTTCACCACGCCCGTCAGCGGGGCAGCCTCGTTCGGCGAGATGATCAACAGATCGATCTTCTGCTGCAGCAGGTTCTCGACGTCGGCCACCTGCTTGGCGTTGTCGTTCTGACCGTTGGTGATGACGACCTTCAGCTCAGGGTGCTTCTTGGCCTCGGCCTGGATCTGGTCGTTCATCGCGACGCGCCAGGGGTGGTCGAAGCCCAGCTGGGAGAAGCCGATCAGGAACTGCTTGTCGGCGGCTTGCGCAGAACCGATGCCGCAGAAGGCGGCGAACGCCAGCGCAGCGAATTTGGCCGAGGAACGACCGTCGAATCGAGTGCTCATGAGGTCTCCAAGAAAGTGGAGTTGATTTGTTGTGGAGTGCATCGTGAGACGCAACCCGCCGGGATCGACCTTGGTGAGTCGTTGTCGTTGTTGGAATCGAAGCTCCGGGGTTCAGGTGCGGCGCTGGAGGCGCTGCAGCGAGACGGCGACCACGATCAGGGCGCCCTTGACCAGCAACTGCACGTCGGACTCGACGTTGTTGAGGTTGAGGATGTTGTCGATCATCCCCAGCATCCATGCTCCGGCGATGGTCCCGGCGATGGTGCCGATGCCACCCATCAGGCTGGTGCCGCCGATCACCACGGCCGCGATCGCGTTGAGTTCGTAGCCGACGCCGTCGTTCGGCGCGCCCTGGTTCAGCTGCAACGCATGGAGGTAGGACGCGAGCGCGGCGCATACGCCAGCAATTGCGAACACGATCACCTTGGTCTGGCGTACCCGCACGCCGGACAGGCGCGCCGCGACCGGATTGCCGCCGATCGCATACACGTGGCGACCGAACGGGGTGTACTTGAGGCACAGGGACGCGATCAGCGCGACGACGAACAGCACGACGGCCGGAATCGGAAGCACGCCGCCGATCCGCTCGGTCACGAAGAAGGTCGCTTCCGACACCTTGCCGCCCATCGACAGGGGCAGCAGCGGAATCGCCTTGCCGCCGAAGGACAGGCGCGCCAGGCCGCGGGCGACGCTCATCATCGCCAGCGTGGTGACGAACGACGGGATCGCGAGGCGGGTCGTGACGGTGCCGTTGATGCCGCCGAGCACTGCGCCTGCGGCGATGACGATCAGGAACGCCACCGGCGTCGGCAACTGGACGACCATCAGCAGGTAGGCGGTGAGCGTGGCGAGGAAGGCCAGCATCGCCCCGACCGAGAGATCGATCTCGGCGATCAGGATCACCAGGGTCATGCCCACGGCCATGATCCCCACCACCGACACGTAGCGCAGGATGTTCATCTGGTTGTTGAGTTCCAGGAACAGGTTCGTGCCGGATGCGCTGGGCGAAACGATCGCGCCCGCGATGAACACGATGAGCAGTCCCAGGTAGCCCTGGAACTTGAGCAGCGAACCGAGGCCGTCCTTGCCGGACGGCTTTGAAGCAGGCGTGCTGGCCGATTGAACGGTTGAAGTCTGCGTACTCATGGATGTCTCCGACGGTCGTTGCGCGGGTCAGGCGGCGCTGGCCAGGTTGGTGTGGAAGCGCGTGGCAAGGTCGAGGATTCGCTCCTGCGTCGCCTCTTCGCGCGTGAGCTCTCCGGACATGCGCCCCTCGCAGAGCACGACGATGCGGTCGCACATCGCCAGCAACTCCTGCATGTCGCTCGACGCCATCAGGACGGCTGCGCCGTTGGCGGCGATCTGCTGGATGAGCGTGTAGATCTCCGCCTTGGCCCCGACGTCGATGCCCTGCGTCGGCTCGTCCAGCAGGTACAGGCGCGGCTGCGTCAGCAGAAACTTCGCGAGCACGACCTTCTGCTGGTTGCCGCCCGACAGCAGGCCCACCGGCGTGTCGATGCCGGGCGTCTTGACCCGCAGGCCCTTGACCTGCTGCTCGACGGCGGCGCGCTCTCGCGCCAGGCTCAGGAAGCCGCCGCGGGTGAACTTGTCCAGCGCGACCAGGCTCGCGTTTTCGCCTACCGGCCGGATGAGCGAAAGGCTCTGGCCCTTGCGGTCTTCGGTGACGAAGCCGATGCCGGCGCGAATCGCGTCGCGCGGCGAACCGAAGTTCTGGCGTTCGCCGCCGATCGAGATCTGCCCGCTGATCCGCTCCGGCGCCGGCACGCCGAAGGCAGCTTCCAGCAGCTCCGTGCGGCCCGCGCCCATCAGGCCGGCCAGCCCGACGATTTCGCCGGCCCTGACGTCGAAGGAAATCTCCCGGACTTCGCAGCGGCCCTTGGACGCCTTCACGCCCAGCTTGTCCAGCTTCAGGACCGATGCGCCGATCGTCTTCTTCTGCGCCGCCGGGAACAGGGCCGTCAGTTCCCGCCCCACCATCCGCGCGATCAGCGTGTCGCGCGTCATCTGCTCGATCGGTGCCGAGGTGACGTAGGTGCCGTCGCGCAGGATCGTCACGCGATCGCACAGCTCGAAGACCTCGTCCATCCGGTGCGAGATGTAGACCACCGCGACACCGCTGTCGCGCAGGCGCCGCACGACGGCGAAGAGCTGCGTCACTTCCTCGGCGCTCAGGGCCGTCGTGGGCTCGTCCATCACCAGGACGCGCGTGCTCATGCTGATGGCCTTGGCGATCTCGAGCATCTGCCGTGCGGCCACCGAGAGGTCGCCGAGCTTGCTGCGCGCTGCGACGCTCATGCCGAGCTCGCGCGTCCAGCGCTCGGTCTCGGCCTCCATCCGCGAACGGTCCAGCAGGCCGAACCGGTTGCGCAGTTCCCGGCCGAGATAGAAGTTCTCGGCCACGGTCATCTCGATGACCTGGTTCAGATCCTGGTGGATGATCGTGATGCCGAATTCCGCGGCGTCGGCCGGGCTCGTCGGGCGCACCTCTTCGCCGCTGACCAGGATCTGGCCTTCGTCGGCAACGTAGACGCCGGTCAGCACCTTCATGAGCGTGCTCTTGCCGGCGCCGTTCTCGCCCATCAGCGCATGGACTTCGCCGCTGCGCAGTTCGAGCTGCACGTTGTCGAGCGCCTTCACGCCGGCGAACCGCTTGCAGATGCCCTTCATGCTCAGGATGTAGGGCGTCTTCTCGTAGTGATGAGCGTGCGTCACAGCGCGTTCTCCTGTTCTGTGGAAGCGAGCAGGTGCTGCTGCAGCCATTCCTGTGCGAGCGCCACGGCCACGCCGTCGTCGCGATTGCTCAGCGTGATGCGGTCGGCGACCGCCTTGACCGCCTCGGGCGCCTGTCCCATGGCCACGCCGACGCCGGCTTCGCGCAGCATCTCGATGTCGTTCTCGGCGTCGCCGAAGGCGGCGATCTCGTCGAGTGCGATGCCGCTCAGCGCTTCGAGCCGGGCGAGGCCCGCGGCCTTGTTCGTTCCGAGCGGCAGCACTTCCAGCATGTCGTCATGGCTGAAGACTGCCGTGCACTCGGGCGGCAGCGTGGCGCGCAGGGCGTGCAACCGCTTGATCGCCGCCGGCGAGCGGCCGACGAGCTGCAGCTTGTTCGGCGCCCAGTCGAGCCCGCGAAGTCCCGGCACGACGACAGGGTGCTGCCGCAGGATGGTCGACTCGCGCGCGTACCAGCCGTCGCTGCTCGGCGCGTACCACCGCGCACTGCCGTACCAGCCGACGTCGAGCCCGAGGCTCAACGCCTGCTGGGCAACGTCCTGCGCCAGGTCTGCGGACAGCTTGCGCTCGAACAGCATGTCGAAGCTCATGTCCGCGTGGACCCGCGCTGCGGCGGCACCCGAGAATGCGACCGCGAGGCCTTCGGTCCGCATCTCGCCGAGCAGGCAGGCGAGCGAGCCGACGTGGCGTGCCGAGGCCAGCATGACCTGCATGCCCCGCCGCCGGACATCGGCGACGGCATGGGCGACCGCGGGAGAGATCTGGTGCAGGTGGTTCAGCAAGGTGCCGTCCACGTCCAGCGCGATGGCGCGTAGGGGCCGCACGGTCACTCTCCTTTCGCGCCGAAGAAGGGAACGCGCTTGCCGATGTGGACCATCACGCTCTTGGTCTGCGTGAACTCCTCCAGGCCCGCTCTGCCCATCTCGCGGCCGAAGCCACTGCCCTTGCAGCCGCCGAAGGGCAGTTGCACCGCACCGTCGATCTGCGTGTTGACGTAGACGGTGCCGCTGCGCAGCCGGCGCGCCATGCGGATCGACGTGTCGAGGCTGCGGGTCCACACCGCATTGGCCAGGCCGTAGCTGCTGGCGTTGGCGAGCGCCACGGCTTCGTCCTCGTCCTTGAAGCGCGTGACGACGAGCACCGGGCCGAAGATCTCCTGCTGGAAGACGGCCATCCGCTCGCTGACCTGATCGAGGATCGTCAGCTGCATGAAGCAGCCTTCCGGGAGGCCGGCCACGTCCTGGCGCGCGCCGCCTGTCAGCAGGCGAGCGCCTTCCTCCTGGCCGCGGGCGACGTGCCGCACGACGCTTGCGAGGTGGTCGCCGTGGATCAGCGCGCCGACATCGGTGCGCTCGTCCAGCGGATCGCCGACACGCAGCGCCCGGGTGCGGGCGACGAGGCGTTCGACGAAGCTGTCGGCGATCGACTCCTGCACCAGCAGGCGCGCCCCGGAGACACAGCACTCGCCCTGGTTGAAGAAGATGCCGAAGAGAGTGCCGTCGAGGGCGTCCTCGAGGTCGGCGTCGGCAAAGACGATGTTGGCGGCCTTGCTGCCGAGTTCGACATGCGCGCGCTTCGGGCCGGCGGCAGCGGCCTCGAGCACCTTGCGCCCGACCGCGGTACTGCCGGTGAAACTGATCATGTCGACCTGCGGGTGGGCGACGAGGCTCTGGCCGACCACCGGCCCCGTGCCGGTGACGACGTTGATGACCCCTGCGGGCACGCCGGCCTCTTCCGCGAGTTGCGTCAGCTTGAGTGCCGTGGCCGACGTGAACTCGCTCGGCTTGACCACGACCGAGTTGCCGGCCGCGAGCGCGAATGGAACCTTCTGGCAGTAGATGAGGCCGGGGAAGTTCCAGGGGACGATCAGCCCGACGACGCCCATCGGCTCGCGATGGACGACGGCTGAATGACGCTCGCCGAGGTTCGTGTACGCATCCCCGTGCACCTCGTAGGCGAGCGTCGCGGCGTACTCGGTCAGGTCGGCCATGCCCGCGGCGTCGCCGCGTGCGAAGCGGACGGTCTTGCCGACTTCCTCGACTTCGAGACGCGCCAGTTCCTCGGCGTTGTCTCCGATGAGTCGAGCCCAGCGCAGCAGGATCTTCGCCCGCTGCGCGCCGCTCATGCGCGGCCACGGACCTGTATCGAATGCCGCACGCGCGGCCTGGGCGGCCCGATCGACATCCTCTGCCGTGCCGTCCGCGTAGCGGGCGACGACGGCGCCGCTGACCGGCGATCGGCGCTCGAAGAGCCTGCCCTCGACGGGCGCCGAGGCGCTGCCGCGGATGTGGTGCCCGCTCTGGCGGGGTTGGCCAAGGTTCGTCACTGGATTTCCTGGGTATGAGTCGGCACAGGCCGGCCGCCCAAGCGGCCGGTCACGTTTCAGATCGGACTGGTCAGGCCTTGCCTGGCGGCTTGCCGCGGGAGAAGAAGGCTTGCTGCGCACGTTTCTGCGCCGGCGTTCCCCACAGGCGGCCCACGGCGCGCGCCTCGGCTTCCATGCCGGCGGGTTGCCCCGCCTCCAGGCCCTCGCGCATCACCTGCTTGATGGCCTGCAGCGCTTCGATCGGCTTCGAGGCGATCTCGCCGGCCAGCACGAGCGTCTCGGTCAGCAGGTCGTCGTGCGGGTGCACCGAGTTCACGATCGCGAGCTGCAGGCTGCGCTGCGCGGCGATGCGCTGCCCGGTCATCGCCAGCAATTTGGCGTTGGGGGCACCGATCAGGCGGGGGAGCCGCTGCGTGCCGCCCCAGCCGGGCAGGCTGGCCAGCGTGACCTCCGGCAACCCGATCTGTGCCGACTCGCTTGCGGTGCGGAAGTCGCAGGAGAGGGCCAACTCGAAGCCGCCGCCGAGCGCGAAGCCGTTGATGGCCGCGATGGTCGGCTTGCTCAAGAACTCGAGCCGCGTGAAGACGTCCTGTCCCCAGCGCATGTGGGCATAGGCGTCTTCCGGCGAGAACCCTGTCTGCTCGCTGATGTCCGCCCCGGCGCTGAACGCGCGCTCGCCTGCGCCGGTGATCACGACGCAGCCGACATCCGGATCGGACTCGGCCTGCTGCAGCGCCTGTTCGAGCTCGACCAGCAGCGGCTTGCTCAGAGCGTTGTGGCGCTCGGGACGATTCAGCGTGAGCAGCAGGACACCAGGCTGCCGTCCCTTGTCGGACAGGATGAGGCTCATTGCGCTTGCTCCTTGGCAGCCGTGTGCGGCTTCAACTGCAGGCCCATCGCGGCCGCGGAGAAAAGGCGCACGTCCATCGTCTTGAGGTGCTGGGCCACGCGAGGAAGGAACGCCATTTGCGAGAGGACGTCGCGCTCCAGGTCGATGCCGGGGGCAACCTCGGTCAGCACCAGCCCGTCTTCCGCCAGCTCGAAGACGGCGCGCTCGGTCACGTAGGTCACCGGCACCTTCCAGCGCCGCGCGATCACGCCACTGAAGGAGATCTGCTCGACGTCAGGCACGAACTTCGGCGCTCTGGCCTCGCGGAGGATGCGGACGCCGCCGTCGTGGAACTCGAACTCCTGGCTGCCCGCCCGCAGGGTGCCGATGAAGACGACGCGCTTGGCACCCTGCGAGATGTTGACGAAGCCGCCGATGCCGGCGATGCGACCGCCGAACTTGCTGACGTTCACGTTGCCGTGCGCGTCCACCTGGGCGAAGGAGAGCACGGCAACGTCGAGCCCGCCGCCGTCGTAGAAGTCGAACTGGTAGCCCGCGTCGATCATGGCGTGCTGGTTGCGCGCCATGCCGAAGTCGTCGCCCGTGGCCGGCACGCCGCCGATGTGCCCCTGTTCCAGC
The DNA here is from genome assembly GCA_964537475.1 of uncultured Chitinophagaceae bacterium. Lineage (GTDB taxonomy): Bacteria > Bacteroidota > Bacteroidia > Chitinophagales > LD1 > UBA1941. The sequence continues at coordinate 11,371 of CAZIBY010000020.1, forward strand.
GTGAAGTGAACCTCATGGCCCAGACCCTCTTCGGCGAGGATCGTGGCCACGCCGTCCGGCATGCCGAAGCCGAGGTTGGCGACATCGCCGGCGTGAAGTTCCGACGCGGCGCGCCGGGCGATCACCTTGCGCTCGTTGAGCGGCAGCGGCGTCAGGTCGCCCGCCGGCACGCGTAGCGCGCCGGTCAGCGAAGGATCCTCGGCCGTGCGGAAGGACAGGCGCTGGTCCGGATCGACGACCACGGCGTCGACGACGATGCCGGGCACCTTCACTTGCCGCGGGTCCAGGCTGCCGACCGGCTTCAGGTGCTTGACCTGGGCGATGACCATGCCGCCGGAGTTCCTCGCCGCCTGCGCAGCGGAGAGCGTTTCCGCGAAGAGGCCTTCGCCTTCCATCGTGATGTTGCCGGCTTCGTCGGCGCTGGTGCCGCGGATGACCGCCACGTCCACCTTGAAGGCGGGATAGAAGAGGAACTCCTCGCCCTTGAGTTCGAGCACCTCGACCAGCGATGCCTTCGCCTTGGCGTTCAGGCGCCCGCCATCGATGCGCGGGTCGACGAAGGTGCCCAGGCCGACGCTGGTGATGACACCCGGCTTGCGGCCCGCGATGGCACGGAACAGGTGCGACAGCACGCCCTGCGGAAGGCAGTAGGCCTCGATCTGCTCGGAGGTCGCGAGGCGCTGCATGCCTGGGCACCACTGCCAGTGGCCGCCGATCGCACGCGACACGAGGCCGGGGTCTGCCAGGTAGTCGATGCCCCCGCCCTGGGCGTTGCCCATGCCGCTGGGGTGCACGACCGTCAGGGCGCGCGGGTGGCCTTCGCGCTCGAAGCGTGCCTTCAGCGCGGCGAGCACCAGGCCGGGTTCGTTGACTCCGCCGCCGGAGCCGTCGACCACGACGGTGGCGGCATCGGGTACCAGCGCTGCGGCTGCGTCAGCCGACATGACTTTGCTCATCACAGACGCTCTCAGTTCGGTAGGCATGGGTGCAGTCTATGTTATGACATCAATACGTAAACTAGGGTTTACGCGAAGAGAGAAAGATCGGTGATGTGCTCAGGTTGCTTGCGTAACTCTGAATGTACGGCCCATCACTGGCAAACTGCTGGCTTGTCTTTTAAGTTCTTATGTCATAACATAAAATATCAACAACCGGAGACATCTCTTGAGCAACTGGATCGACTCGGCGATCGGACACGCTGTCACGCGCGTCCACGGCATCGCCAGCGTGGTGACAGCCTTCCCTCACATCACGGAAAGGCACGAATGGCGAACCACGCCCGACGGTGTGTGGACGGGTGGCTTCTGGGCCGGGCTCCTCTGGCTCAGCTACGAGCGGACCAGGGACGAGAAGACGCTCGAGCTGGCCGTGTCCTATACCGATCGCCTGCTGCCGCGCGTCAATGACACCCACAACCACGACCTCGGGTTCATGTTCTTCCCGAGCGCGATCGAGGGCTGGAAGGTGACGGGCGCCACGAACTACCGCGATGCCGCGCTACAGGCAGCCAGGTCGCTGGCAGGGCAGTTCAACCAGGAAGCGGGCTTCATCCCGGGCTGGGGCTTCTTCGGCGGCGCCGACTGGTCCGGTTCGGTGCTCATCGACACGCTGATGAACCTGCCGCTGCTGGTGTGGGCCGTTCAGCAAGGCGCCGATCCGAGCCTCATGACGGTGGTGCAGCGGCACACCGCCACGGCGCTCGCGTATCACCTGCGCGCGGACGGCTCGGTGTTCCACGTCTACAAGTTCGATCCGGCCACCGGCAAGCCGCTGGGCGGCGACACCTACCAGGGCCTGGCGCCGGATTCATCGTGGGCGCGCGGCCAGTCGTGGGCGATCACCGGCCTGGCCAACCTTGCCGCGATGACCGGCAATGACGAGTACCTTCAGGCCAGCCAGCGCGTCGCGGACTACTTCATGAGCAAGCTGCCTGCGGACGGTGTGCCGCCGTGGGACTTCATGGCCGACGGCCCTGCCGAGCCCAAGGACGCATCGGCTTCCGCGATCGCGAGCTACGGCCTGCTGAAGCTGCACAGGATCACCGGCGAGCATCGACACCTGGAGCGAGCCACCCGGCTGCTCGAAGCGCTCGCCACGAGCTGCGGCAATCGCAGCGGCGAAGGTGGCGAGGGCGGCGTGCTGCTGCACTCGACGGCCGATCTTCCGCATCGACTCGGCATCGACGAATCGACCATGTACGGCGACTACTACTACCTGAAGTCGCTGATGGCGCTCAAGCGGGTGAGCGGCCATGCCTGAGGTCGTCACGCTGGGCGAATCGATGGCGGTGCTGTCGCCGAACCGTCCCGGGCGCCTGCGGAACAGCCAGCTCCTCACGCTGGGCGTGGGAGGTGCCGAGACGAACGTCGCCGTCTCGCTGGCCCGACTCGGCGTTCCGTCGGGGTGGTTCAGCGCGCTCGGCAATGATGAACTGGGCGACTACGTGCTCTCCACGATCCGCGGCCAGGGCGTGGACTGCTCCCGCGTCCTGCGCAGCGATGCGCCGACCGGGCTGTACCTGCGCGACACGCTCGCCGGTGGAACGGTCAGGGCCTTCTACTATCGCGCCGGCTCCGCTGCGTCGCGCCTGGGCGCTGGCGACTTCGACGATTCGTATCTCGACGGCAGCAAGGTACTGCACGTCACCGGTATCACCCTGGCGCTTTCGGACAGCTGCCGCAGCCTGGTCCACGAAGCAGTCGCCGCAGCCCGCAAGCGCGGCGTGCTGGTGAGCCTGGATGTCAATCTCCGCCTCAAGCTCTGGGGCGCGGAGGAGGCGCGGGCTGCGATCGAGGAACTGCTGCCGCAGGTGGACCTCGTCTTTGTCGGCGACGATGAGGCGCAGGCCCTCTGGCACGCAAGCGACCCCACGCTGCTGGACCGTCTTGCGCGGTTCGGCCCGAGTGAAGTCGTCATGAAGCGCGGCGCCGCAGGCGCACAAGCGCTGCATGACGGCACGTTCGTGGAGTCCACCGGGTTCCGCGTGCCGGTCGTGGACACCGTCGGTGCGGGCGATGCATTTGCCGCGGGCTACCTCGCCGCCCGCATCTGGGGGCTCGGCATCGACGAGCGTCTAAGATACGGCAACGCCATGGGCGCCTATTGCGTGAGCAGCACCGGCGATTTCGAGAATGCCCCCAGCATCACAGAGCTCAAGGCCCTCCTCGGTGAGCGACAAGACATCGGCCGATAGTTCGGCGGCCTCCGTGGATACGGCGTCTGCTGCGACGGACAGCGCACCGAGCGTGCGCACGATCGCGCTGGACATGAACAGTCCCGTGCCGCTGTACTTCCAGCTGCGCAAGGCCTTGGAGCGGGCGTGGCGCATCGAGCACGGCCCCGACGACGAACTGCCCACCGAGCAGGACATCATGGACCGGTTCGGCGTCAGCCGGATCACCGTGCGCCGGGCCATCGACGACATGGTCGCCGCCGGCGTGATCCATCGGCCGCGCGTTCGTGGCCGGCTGCGGTGGTCGCCGGTACGCGTGAAGAAGCAGCTCAACCGGCTCAAGGGCTTCTTTGTCGACGGAGGGTCCGGCGCAGGCGCGTCCCCGGCGGCGCGCGTGCTCGAGGTCTCCAAGGGCGCCTGGCCGGAGGCCAACGAGTACCTCGGGCTTCCTGACGGGGAGGAGTGCTACCGAATCTCGCGCGTCCACGAAGACGCGGGTCGGCCGCTCAGCCACCAGGTGTCGTACATCCCGTGCCACGCCTGCCCGGACCTGGTCTTGAGCGATCTGGCCGGCTCATTGCTGAGCATGCTCGAGAGCCGCTACGGCATCTCCATCGGCCACGCCGAACAGCGACTTCGCGCACGTGAAGCCACGGTCGAGGAGACGAAGCTCCTGCAATTGCCGCCGCGAGGTTATGTCTTCGAGGTCGACCGCGTGTCCTACGCGGTGGATGGGCGGCCCGTTGAATACTTCGATGCGGTCCTGGACGTCTCGCACTACGAGTTCCTGACCGTCCTGGATCCACAGAAGGACGGGAGCTCCGAGCGGATGTGGCCGTCGCCCTGGCTCGATGGAATCTAGGAAGGATTGCTGGCGAAGATGCACCTCCGGTTTCTCGAGCATCAGCTTGAGCTCCTTCGCCAGCCGCTCGTTCACGGCTGCGGGCAGGTCGCGCGGGATCGCCTTGCTGCCGCCCACATTGTTGGCAAGCATGGTCGCGATGCCTTCTTTGAGCAGGGCGTCGCGAAATTTCGGATCGGCCTGGACCCGCGCCCGCACCGTCGCCTCGAACGGGAGGGTCAGCTCACGTGCGCTATGCCGGCTCATCACGCTGGCGCGGCGCAGTCCTTTGGCGGTGGTGTGCACCGCTGCAAGGATTGAGGAAGGGCGCCGGTGCATGATCACACCAACTCGATCTGCACCTTGCGGCCGACCAGGGCCGCGGCCCGCTGCAGCGTCGAGAGGGTGACGTCGCGCGTAGGGTCGAGCAGCCGGTCGACCTGCGAGCGGCTGGTCTTCAGCATGGTTGCCAGCTGCGTCTTCGTCAGCGAGCGTTGCTGCATGGCTTCGGTCAGCTGCCAGACCACCACTTCCTTGACCGCGAGCGCCTGGGTTTCCTCGAAGACGCCCCGCGGCGCGGCGTCGAGCCGGAGGATGGTCGAGCTGCGTAGGGCTCGATGAACGGAAGGGAGCGGGAGATGGAAGCGGAACGGGTGCTGGTGAGATTGCCCGGCGTGATCCGGATGACGGGGCTCGGGCGGTCGACGATCTACCGGTTGATGGCGGAGAGGAAGTTTCCGGCGCCGGTCAAGCTAGCGGAGCTCTTGAACGGATGGCGAGCTGCAGACTTGGCTGAATGGTGTGACGCGCGAAGGTCGAGCGCCGGTCATTGATCCCCCTTCTGGCAGGCCCGCAGCTGCCGCGACACGGACAGGGTCGATGTCGGTGCCGGCGTCACGCAGACAGCATCGCTACACGCCGGTCACCTTCGGTTCGCCTTGCACTGATGTTCGATTTGCCGCGCTTCCCGTCGACGTAGTCCGCCCACCACTGCATGAGGACCGTCCGATCTTTGACGTACGCCGCTCGGTGGTATGCGGCGCGGACCTTGTTTCGTTCGATGTGGCCCAATTGGCGCTCGATGACGTCGGCATCGTGACCCTGCTCGTCGGCAACGGTGCTGAACAGCGAGCGAAATCCGTGGGCCGTGGCAATGCCCTTGAATCCCATGCGCGCGAGCGCGCTGTTGATCGTGTTTTCGGAGATCGTCTTCTTCGGGTAGTAGGGGCTCGGGAACACGTACGACTCCCCCGGTCGATCTGGCATGGAGCACGATCAGGGTCGCGATCGCCTGGCGAGAGAGAGGCATCAGATGCCAGCTTCCGTTCCAGTCCGGGATCCTGGCCGTCGCCCAGAAGTGCCTTTGCAGCGTGGCGCCTCTCGCGTGCCATTTTTAGCAGGAACAGGCCTTCGCCGCCTGGGACGTCGTTGGTTGCCGGACCGAGTGCCCACCTAGGAATGCGGACATGGCAAGGGATGAAAAGAAACGGCGCTGGACCCCCGATGGTGCCAGGACGGGACTCGCAATTCAGTCTGGAAGGCTTGGCTGGCAAAGTTCTTTTTCGATGAGGCAACGAAAGTACCCCCGAATCTACCCCCAAGTTCGAAAGGTGGTGGACCAGAACTACCTGATGGGGAATCCGTGGTCGGCCGTCGCTGAGCGACGACCACTACGTGACGACGGAGCAGAAGCGGCGGATGAAAGCGGTGAGGAGCTTCTGGAATCGCAGCGGCGGCGCCCGGCATCGTTGATCACGACGGCGCTGACGAGCACTCGAATGGCGGTCCTCCGAACCTCACGATTCTGTGATCGTCGCATTTGCCGTGCGGCTCGGCGCCCCCGGTTTTGGCCACGCCCGTGCTGGACACCACCCGGCCGCGCAGGCACAGCATCACGAGAACCATCTCACCTCTTTGAGCGTCCGGTGATTTGTCCCGAATTGTGGCTGTGCTTGCATACAGTACTGGTTATCGGTACAGTCTCTCTTCTCAGGAGAACCGGCCATGAACTCAGCATCGTTTCGCCAACTCTATCGACCGAAACCCGACCGCGCGCCCGCATGGCTGCGCCGCGTGTGGGCATGGTTCTAGAATTCGCAACTCCTTCAAATAGGTCCGCGCACGGCGCGGTCTGCGGACCGCTTCGCCGTGAATGCACCACTTCTCTCGGAAATTCTCTACCGACGCGCGCACCACCAGGCAGATTTGGCTCTGGCGACCGAGGGTGTGATGAGATGCACGTGGGAGAGCAAGTTCGGCGCGATGCTCATTGTGGTGAAACACGGTAGGGCCTACGTGAACGGGCAAGCCCTGGAGCTTCCGGGGGCTGCCGATACGCCATAGCCGATGGCGTGGACGCCGCTTCCTGGGCGACGACATGGCCGGGTACTCGGCGGGTGTTGTGCCAGTTCCTGCAGTTCGACGCCAAGCTGCTCCGCGGCCAGAAGGCGCTGCGCGACCTGGGGCTCACCAGTTCAAGGATGGTCATGATCCTCGGCGTGCGGGACGCAACGACGAAGAGCGAGACGGCCTCGCTCAAACGGGTCCTGGAGAGCGGAGGGCGTTCGTTGCTAGCCCTGGTCCGGCTGGTCGGCAACGCACAGGAGATCGTGCAAGACTCGGCGGCGGGCTCTGGAGAACTCTGTGCGGCGAGATGGCCCGGGCGGCGTACACAAACGGCCCGAGGCACAAGGGCCGACATGGCACGTCGCGATACGCGCCACGGAACGCCGCAAGCTCAACCCGTTCCTCGTCCCGGACCACCGGACCGAGCAGATCGAGCGGCTGAAGGCCAGCATCCGCGCCAAGGTCGAGCATCCGTTCCGCGTGCTCAAGCGCCAGTTCGGCTACGCGAAGGTGCGCTACCGGGGGCTAGCCAAGAACACCGCGCAGATCGTCACGCTGTTCGCGCTGTCGAACCTGTGGATGGTGCGCAGGCAATTGCTGGCGGCGCAGGGATGAGTGCGTCCGAAACAGGCTCTGGACGCCGCGTCGTGCGTCGAAGCGGCTCCAACTCGGTGGTTCGTTTGCCGCCATCCGAGCGAGCCATGCCGAGTGTAGGTGTCGTGCCTCCGGGTCGGCGCGGCGAATCAGGTTGCGCAGACCTTCCCTAGTCTTACTGTGTTAGTAGAATCAAGACTTTATCTCAGCTTCCTGAAGCGAAGGATGAGTCTTGATGGACGAACTGGCCGGGTTTGATCGATACATGGCGCATTTGAGCAAAGGGCTGGGTCACGCCGATCGGCATGCGGGGCTGCGCGGCTACTGCACGGGGTTGATGGCGCCGCTGGCACGCAAGAGCGTGGAGCCGATGGCGGCGCATTTGGCGCCGATGGCCACACGCTCGCGGCATCAGTCGTTGCACCACTTCGTGGCCGACTCGGCGTGGTCTGATGAGCAGATGCTGCTGCGGGTGGCGCAATGGGTGGTGCCGGCCATGGACTTCAGCGATGGCGGCTGGTGGATGGTGGACGACACCGGATTTCCCAAGCGCCATGCCCACCCTCAGGATCACGATGCGCCAGATACGACAGGCCCTGCGCCTGCACCTCGAAGCCGGGCTGAGCTACGCCCAGATCGCCCGCGCCGTGGGCATCGGCAAGGGCACGGTCGGCAAGTTCATCCTGCTGGCGCGTGCCGCCGGCGTCGACTGGACGGTCGCGCAGACGCTCACCGACGAGGCGCTCGAAGCGCGCCTGTACCGGCCCGCCGTGCCGCGCTCGAGCCGCCAGCTCGAGCCCGACTACGCCTGGATCCACCAGGAACTCAAGCGTCCCGGCGTCACGCTGCAGCTCCTGTGGGAGGAGTACCAGCGCCAGCACCGCGAGGACGGCCAGTCGGCGTACAAGTACACGAGCTTCTGCGTCAAGTACCGCGCCTGGGCGGCAGCGCTGAAGCGCTCGATGCGCCAGATCCATGTGGCCGGCGAGCGGCTCTTCGTCGACTACGCCGGCCAGACCGTCCCCGTGATCGACGCGACCAGCGGCGAGATCCGGCGCGCCCAGATCTTCGTGGCCGTCCTCGGCGCCTCCAACTACACCTACGCGCGAGCCACTGCGACGCAGAACGCGGCCGACTGGGTCGGCTCGATCATCCAGGCGCTGGAGTTCATCGGCGGTGTGCCGCGTCTGATCGTGCCCGACCAGACGCGCGCCTTGATCGCCCGGCCCGATCGCTACGAGCCCGCGGTCAACCGGCTCGTCGAGGAGTTCAGCGACCACTATGACGTGGCGGTGCTGCCCGCGCGCCCCGCGCACCCGCGCGACAAGCCCAAGGTGGAGGTCGGCGTCCAGGTGGTCGAGCGCTGGATCCTCGCGCGGCTGCGCAACCGGCGCTTCTTCAGCCTGGCCGAGCTCAACGCGGCCGTCGGCGAGCTCCTGAGCGAACTCAACCAGCGCCCGTTCAAGAAGCTCCCCGGTTGCCGCGCCAGCGCCTTCGACGCGCTGGATCGGCCGGTGCTGCGGCCGCTGCCGGCCGCGCGCATGCCGATCGCCCGCTTCAAGCGCGCACGCGTCAACATCGACTACCACGTCGAACTCGACGGCCACTACTACAGCGTGCCGCACCGGCTCGTGCGCAGCCAGGTCGAGCTGCGCATCACAGGCACGACAGTGGAGATCTTCGCCGGCTCGCAGAGGGTGGCCGTGCACGCGTACAGCAGCCGTCGCGGCGCGCACACCACCATTGCCGAGCACATGCCGGCATCGCACCGTGCGCACCGCGAGTGGACCCCGCAGCGCCTCATCCAGTGGGGCGAACGCATCGGCGCAGCCACCGCCGCCGTCGTGCGCTGGCAGATGGAGCACCGGCCGCACCCGGAGCAGGGCTACCGCGCCTGCCTGGGCCTGCAGCGGCTGGCGCGCCAGTTCGGCGAGCCGCGCCTGGAAGCGGCCTGCGCGCGAGCGCTGTCGATCCGCTCGCCGACCTACCGCAGCGTGGCCTCGATCCTGGCCAGCGCGCTGGACCGGCAGCAGACGCCGACCGCACCGGCGCAGGCCGCGCTGCCGTTGCACGAGAACGTGCGCGGTCCCGACTACTACCACTGATCCCACCCCAGACCACTGACGAAGGAGAACCGCTCTTGCTCAACGAACATACCCTGGACCAACTTCGCGGCCTGCGGCTGGACGGCATGGTGCACGCGCTGGCCGACCAGGCCACGAGTGCCGCCGCGGCCGAGCTGGCGTTCGAGGAACGTCTGGCGATGCTGGTGCAGCGCGAGATCGACTGGCGTGACGGCAAGCGGCTGGCGCGGCTGCTGAAGGCGGCCCGGCTGAAGGTCGCCAGCGCCTGCATCGAGGACATCGACTGGCGCGGCTCGCGCGGGCTGGACCGCAACCTCATCACGGCGCTGGCCGGCGGCGATTGGCTGCGCCACGCGCACAACGTCCTCATCACAGGAGCGACCGGGGTCGGCAAGACCTGGTTGGCGTGCGCGTTGGCGCAGCAGGCGGCGCGCTCGGGGTTCACGGTGCTGTACGTGCGGGCGCCGCGACTGCTGGAGGAGTTGCGTGTGGCGCACGGCGACGGCAGCTTCGGCCGGCGCCTGGCGCAGCTTGCGCGCATCGACCTGCTGGCGATCGACGACTTCGCGATCGCGCCGATCACGGCGGCCGAGCGCAACGACCTGCTGGAGCTGCTGGACGATCGTGTGGGGACACGCGCGACGCTGATCACGAGCCAACTGCCGGTGGCGGCCTGGCATGAGTGGCTGAACGACCCGACGCTGGCGGACGCGATCCTCGACCGGATCGTGCACGCCGCCCACAAGCTCGCGCTCAAGGGCGAATCGATGCGCAAGAAGCAGGTCAAGGCATGACCGCTGCGCGCAGTCCGAGCCACACCACCGCCGAGCCGTCCGACACGGCTTGCCCACCGCGGCGGTCGTTCGTCGCAGGCGACGCCCGCCGCCGTGGACAAGCCTGCGTTGCCAACACGCCGGCGAAGATCGCCTTCGGCGCCGCGTTGCCCACCCCGGCGAGTTCCTCGCCGGCGTGGACACCGCTCAGCGCTTCGGCGTCATCATGGACGACTGCGATACGATGAACCCCTTCACTCGCGCGCTTCCGTGATCGTCCACGATCACGCTGAAACGCCGTCCGCGATCACGCCGAAACCGGCGTCCACGATCGCTGAAATGCGCACTGGATGCAGTCGCAGGCAGGCCATCGCGGGTACGCAGGAGCTGTCGCTGCACCACCTGTATCGCGCGATGGGCTTCCTCGGCGAGCCGTTGAAGCCGATCGCACCCGTCGAGGTACCGTCCAAGGTCGCCCAGTCCTCCGCCAACTCGCAGGCCGCAACCAAGCGCGCTGCCGAGTTGAACGCGGCCTACGAGTTGCGCACACGCAAGGACCTGATCGAAGAGGCGCTGTTCGCTCGCCGGCGCGACCTCTTCACCGACGTCGAGCTCGTGTTCTTCGACACCACCTCGATCTACTTCGAGGGCGCCGGTGGCCAGAGCCTGGGGCAGCACGGGCACTCGAAGGATCATCGGCCCGACCTGCGGCAAATGGTGGTGGGCATGGTGCTGGACAACGCGGGCAACCCGCTGTGCAGCACCATGTGGCCGGGCAACACGACCGACGTGGCCAGCCTCATCCCGGTGGTCAAGCGGCTGCAGACGCACTTCGGCATCCAGCGCGTGTGCATCGTCGCTGACCGCGGCATGATCAGCGAGGCGACCATCGCCGAGATCGAGGCGCGCGGCTGGCTGTACATCCTGGGCGTGCGCATGCGCCGAACGAAGGAGGCGCGTGAGGAGGTGCTCGCGCGCGGTGGCCGCTTCCAGATCGTGCACGCCAAGACCAAGGACCCGAAGGCGCCGTCGCCGCTGGAGGTCAAGGAAGTGTGGGTCGACGATCGCCGCTACGTCGTCTGTCGCAACGAGGACCAGGCGCACAAGGACGCGTACGACCGCCTGGCGATCGTCACCTCGCTGGTCGAGGCGCTCAAGCGCGGAGACAAGGCGCTGATCGGCAACAACGGCTACCGCCGCTTCGTCACCGGCACCGGCGGGCACTGGCGCGTGGACGAGGTCAAGGTCGCCGAGGAGGCGCGCTACGACGGCAAGTGGGTGCTGCGCACGAACACGCAGTTCGGCGCCGCCCAGGTGGCGATGAAGTACAAGCAACTATGGGCGGTGGAGGCGATCTTCCGGACGATGAAGAGCCAGCTCGACACCAGGCCGATCTTCCACAAGACCGACGAGACGATCCGCGGCCACGTGTTCTGCTCGTTCCTCGCACTGCTGCTGCGCAAGGCGCTGCAGGACCGGCTCGAGGCCAAGGGGCACGGCGATCTCGAATGGGCCCACGTCATCGATGACATGAACGACCTCAAGGAGGTCGAACTCACCGTTCAAGACAAGCGCTACAGGCTGCGTACCGAAACCCGCGGCACGCTCAGCGCCGTCTTCAGTGCCTGCGGCGTCGCGCTGCCGCCGCAGCTCCAGCCCATGTGATCGCCCTCGCGCATACCGGCGTCGCGCCAGGGTCGGCGGCGTGACACTACGCCGAAAGTGCCTTCGCAACTTATTGATTGAGAAGAAGTTCTTCCGGCAAGGTGTAGAAGATGGGCTTGAGGAGCCCGGTGGGCCAGTAGTCGTAGGTGGTGGTCTGGCCGGCGACGCTTGCGGTGTGGAGCCAGCCGCGGGGGAGGTAGGTGTAGTCGGTGAGGACGCCGTTGGGGTCCTGGCTCTCCAGCAGCTGACCGGCCTTGGTGTAGGAGGTGTAGGTGGTGGTCAGCGTCTTGCCCGCGCTGACGGTCTGCACCAGGGTCTGCAGGTCGCCGATAGTGTGGCCGACGGCGTTCGGGTCGCTGCCGCTGAAGCTGGTGTCGCTGTAGTAGGTGTAGGAGCTCAGGTTCCCCGCCGGGTCCTGCGCGGTCAGCACTTGGCCGTACTGGTTGTCGGAGAGATGTACCGGCTTGGCGTCTCTCATCTCGTTCGAGGATGACGAAGCCCTCTGCGCCTACACCTTAATAGAGCCTCAATGAAGGAACACCGACCGGATTTCAGTCTTCCGCGGGCAATTTGAAGAGTTCGGCTCGCAGCTGCGGAACCAAAAGGAGGATCGTTTCGCCGAACCAACGGCAAGCTTCTTGGGAATCTTGCATATCGAGCAGCGTACTCAGTCGAATCTCGATTGGCACGATCGAAGGCTTGCCATTGTGAATCGTCGTGATCTGAAGCACCTTTCGGTCCTCGTCGTACCGAACCCTAAAGTCATTCGCGAGAACGCTGGAGATGTCCATCGGCATGGTCTCTCAGATAGGTGTATCGACGCCGGTCAATGGCGGGCGCTCCCCGGGCGGCGTACCCTTCAAGCACGCGGCGTACCGCTGAATCGCCGCCGATTGGCAAATCCTTATGGCCTTCGCCTTGTCTCCGCCGTAGCGGCCTCCGGCTATCGCTACGCAAAGTTTCTCTTCGCGGTCGAGCTGCTCCCTGCACTGCTTCTCCCGGTCACTCTCGGATGGGGTGCACATCTCCCCGATCTTCCTGACGAGAAGCCAGGTCGTGTCGACGAAGCGTTGATTCGCCGGCGACCCAGGGATGAACACGTCGAACGGACCGGGTACACCGGGTGAGGGGGCGGGACGGCTATCGAACGGATCGCGTCCGTCAGGATCGGCATACCTCGTCGGCTGACCAGCGACATACGCATAGGAATTGATCCCCCCATCGAGCCCGATGGGATCGGACTGTGTGTACCTTC
>CAZIBY010000021.1:0-23029 GCA_964537475.1 uncultured Chitinophagaceae bacterium
ATTATTATTATTATTATTATTATTATTATTATTATTATTATTATTATTATTATTCTTATTCTTATTAGGTGCGGAAGGAAAGGTTTCGTTCATAAACTTAGTTTCTATTTTTTTTAATGATTTTAAATCAGAATCTTCAATTTTATCAAAATTGTCTTTTAACGGTTTGTAATTTTTTGGATCAGTGCTCTTTTTCTTTAAAAAGAAAATATAAAACGTATAAAAATAATAAAAATATTGCATTCGTTCAGGATAAAATGCTAAATTTGTTGCTTTTGCAAATGCTATTTGAATCTTAATAAATTGACGTAGTAAAAATGTTTTATATTTGTCAGCATAAGAATCCAAAGTATCATTAATATTCTTTAAAATAGATTGATATATATCATCATTGCGTCGGAGTCTTTTTTTAAAATGTTGAAAGAATTCGTCCAACCAAATTTTTTGATTTTCTTTTTCTTTGCGTCCAATTGCATCCTCTATCTCTCTATTTAAAAAATATTCAAATGCCTGTTCTCTCAACCTTTCATGTGTTACACTGATTTGGTTGGAAATACTTGCATCGGTTGGTTCAAACCATAGAAACATGGTTATTAAATAATCCTTATTTTGCGCATCAAAAAAAGCATCAGATAAATGATTATTTAAGATTCGATAAATTTGTTTTTCTCTTTCTTTCGCAATATCTTGAATGTTCTTCGTTACGTACATCTCGCGTAAAAATAGATTAGATTGACTGCTACTATTTGATTTGGAAGGTGGTACAATTACTGTATTGGTATTTTTTTGACTTTTCTGCATTTATTTTTTATTTTAAAGAAAATAAAAAAATTACTATAATTTAGGAGTCCTATTTTATTGTTTTTTCAAAAAAGGACAAAGTGAAAAAAAGGTACAACGTTTGAACGAAAATAGTTACAATAATGAGACCAACGTAAAAGACAACCGAAGCCAAATAATAAGAGCAAGCAAAAAGCGCAATCATCAACACAATGAGAATTACAATAAAAATTTCAAACTCGTTCACGACGGTATTAATGTAATGCATCGGCAAAATTTCATTTGCCAGCCTCCATGCAATAGTTTTGCTATCTTCCTTTATCAATTCCACAGCGTCACTTGTAATTTCTGCAAACGTTGTATCATTAAACGAAAAAGATGATGATCCTACTGTGATTATCAGCAAGCAAAGAATCATTACCCATAGCACTTTCATTTTTTTTTAAAAAAAAAACAAAGTATTTTTTTACAACAATTATAAAAAATAAAAAAATTTTTTTATTTTGCTACTTTAGTTAGATTTTTGATAATCCGTTAAAATAAGTAATGGAATTAAACATGCCAGTAGTCATAACTCTGAACATTTCTGCAATGTATTCTTCTTTCCCTTCATTGGGTATCCACTCACTAAGAATGATTTGCTGGAATGACCGTGGCGGGTTGTCTCCAAACACTTTCTGTGGTTTTTCATAATTCAGCGCCGGATAGTGCTCTATGCTTTCCGGGTCTTCATCCTTCATGACCTTTAAAAGAAGCAGAAAAGCACGGAATACCGGTAAATTGCGATAAACAAAGCAAGCATGCAGTAAATGAATATCTGTTCGTGTGAAATGCTTTAGCACAGCATCCACACCGCTGTTAATTTCGTTCGTTTCACTGGTTTCTTGAAACTGTCGAAGCAACCACATCGCCCACATATTTTGGTTCCGAACATAAATAATCTGTTCCAATGGAACCTCCTCAAAAACAATCAAAGGAAGCATCGATAGTCGCACTGGCTTTTCTTCTTTCTGTAGTTCATAAAATAAACTTTCTCTTACACTTTGTGCTTTAGTAATTCTTTCTTCTGGCATCTTCACGCTAAGCACAAAATGATCCAATCTTCGTTTTTGCATATTCTCTAATTTTAAAGGAGCAAGAAAAAATTTTTTTTATTTTCTTCCTTTAAAAGAATCGTTTCAATGAAAAATAAAAAAAAAAAAATAAAAAAATGTCAAGAAAAAATCAGAGACCACTAAATTTAGCACAAAAATTAACAGTTGTAACACTATTAGAAGCAGGTGCAAACATTCATGCGCTTTCAAAGTTTTGTGATCGATCGCCCATTACTATTAAAGTGTGGGAACGGCAATGGAGGTTATTGGGGTATTTAGTAAGTGCGGAAACAAAATAAATAAATTGTTTTTAAAAAATTTTTTTTTTATTTTAATTTTAAATTTTTGAATTGTTCTATTACTTTTAATTGTTTAGAATTTGGATGTTTTTTAATCCGTTGAACGGCATTGATGATATTTAAATTTTCTTTGTATCTTGGATAATACTTACTGCAACTAAAGTTTTTCAGATTTTTTTCGCGTTTTTCTTTAATATCATTCACTGAAATATAGAAATCAATTTTGAATGGTAACTGGACATCGAAATGACAAAATATTTTACCACATTCATCCATTATAAATAAAATATTGTTGCTACTTTCTCCTTCTTCTACGGTAATCTCAATTTGATTATTATATTCAGTAATTGGATAAGTGATGGATTTTTCACTGACAATAAATTGTTTGCATAATATATCAAACGGCGAATCTTTAATCAATCTAATTTTATTTGTAGGTACGCCAAAGGAATCATGAATTCTTTGGTAAGTAATAAAATAACATTTATTCATTTCAATCATTTTTTAAAATTTATTTTTTTTTTTATTTATTATTCTACATTCTGTTTATTTCCAGCGTTTTCACTTACTACAGCCTGACGATTCGTTCGTCGTTCCTCTTTTTCCGCTTTTTCTTCCTCTCCAACTTGCCGCCTGGCACTGCTTAAAATAAACGGATCAATGTGGCCAAAAGCACCCCATTTCACATTAACTGCTTTCATTTTAAAGGATGATAAATCACCACTAATGGTATCGCGCTCAAACGCTTCCACGGTCTGTTCATACATAATTTTGAGTTCTTCATATTCTTGGAGCATCCGTTCGATATCGCTTTTCATGGTGCGCTTGCGGGCGGAGCGGATAAAGTTGAACGAAAAGAAGCATTCCAAATTTGGAAAATCGGAAGCATTGAGCGAAATAAACCGATCGTCCTTTAAAAGGCGGACGATTTCCTCTTCGGACAAGAAAATGTAAGTTTTGTCGTAGAAGGATTGGAGTTGATCCAGTTCAGTGTTGATTTCCTGATAAATCATGGTTTCAAAAAATGGAGGGGTAATATAATGGGTAAAAATAAGTTGCAGCATATCTTCGATTTCGTGGCGCAGCCTTTTAAGGAAGGGAAGTGCATCCAAATCGAGACCCATGGACTGGACGATTTCCCGTTTGGTCTGGTTCGCAAGGTTTTCAAAAAGATGTTCGCCGATGACATTAGGGATGTGTTGTTTGGTTTGCATACCGGCAGGGGCTGACGAAATAACAGTATTTCTCACCTGTTCTGTACGAAGACCCGACATTTCATCGTAACGAAGCATGGGAATGGACGTCCGGACATCCAACTGTCGAAGTTGAAAATCCTGCATTTCCTCGATGTCCTCCAAAAAAGCCCTTGAATATTTTTTGCGATCGTTGCCATTAGCGCTTCCGTCTCCCGAAGAAGGCATGCTCTGAAGCAAATTAGAGGCGGCTTGACGGTTGGAGACTTGTCGGTTCACATCCGCAATCACTTCACGTTGTATGAATTTCGCATAGTCAGCATCGTTGGTCAAATTCTTGATCTTGAACATTTCTTCCAGAAAATTAGCATGGGGTTCGGCTATGACTACATTCATCGATAAATTTTGCAACTTGATAAGGAACAAATGATGAATTTGGGCCAAATCCATAAACTGAGGAAGATAGGACGAAAATATTCCATTAAAACAATTAATGTTGCGCATCGATGGAATGCGGTCTGGAGAAAAAACAACCATGACTTCATTTTCTACATAAAAGGACTCCGGAACATCCGTACGACAAAAGTCCAGCCCCAGCGAGCGGTCATCCCAGTTTGTAAGAAATTTAATCACATTGCATTCCCGCACACTCTTTAAAATGACACCCCCATGAATGAAAATGCCGGTAATGATATGGCGAATGAACGCACGCAGATTGACATTGTCCGCACGCAAATAAGGAAGGTACAAAAAATTTACTTCAAATCCATCCGACGCTAACATGGTTGTAATAACATACTTTAAAATGGGTGAAAATACATAGTTTTCAGTAGCCATCCCGCAAATAAATTCAGCAATATTTAATCCTTCATCGCTATCATCATCCATAGAAGTTAATGCTTCGGCATCCGCATGATATCGCTCCAGTCGATCATTTAATATACTTTCAATCCCTTTCTTTCTTTCATATTTTTTATTGCTTTTCTTCTGAATTCTTTTCATATTTTAAAGAAAAAGTAAATTTTGCTTTATCTAAATTAATGCTTTTCTTTTTTTTTTTTTTTCTATATTTTTTATTTTTCTTTAAAATATTTTTTGTTCCCAGTTCCCAAATTTCCAATCTATCTAAAAAAAAAAATAAATAATTTATTGCTTTTTTATTCCTTTAAAATTTTAAAGAAAAAAATAAAAAAATTTATCTTTCAATGAATGATAACATTATCACAATCCATTCTACAAATTGGACATACTTTACTTATTAGAAACCATTTTTGAAGACATTCTTTATGATGAAAATGTTTGCAAGATAATTGCACAACATTAAAAGTAGAATTATATGCTTCCAAACACATGCAACAGGAATCATCTGTTTGCAATTGAGGAGTCCATTGTTGAAACGAAATAGAAGAAATGGAAGATGGATGGCAAACAACTAAATATCGTTTTTCATTTTCAATTAACCTATAAATACGAAAAATATAATTGGGATGATAAATTTTCAAATACATAAATGCAACAAAAAGTAGCAAAAAAATATACACTATAATATAAACATTGTAAAGAATAAAATTTAAAATTTCAGTAAAATTAATATTAGGAACTGTAAAAATAGGAATAGTAGGAATTAATTTTGAATTCTTTGAAAAAAGTTCTTGTTCGTGTGGAAAAATAAAAAAGCCTTTAACAATTGTTAGAATCACTTCATTAATAAAAATTGAAATTATTGGAATCACTTCATTAATAAAAATTACAACTGAATGAATAAGTTGAATGATTGCGTCTGACATTTTTTAAATTTTTAAAATTTTTTTATTTATTTAAAAAATTTTTATTTTTAAAAAATTTTAAAGAAAAAATATTAAACAATGAATCAGAAAATTGAAATCCAAGGGGTTAGTGCAATTTACAAAAGGCAGGGACTACGCTATGGAAAAAAAATTTACAAAGATCACATTCCTTTAAAAGAAATTGAGCGGGAAAAAAGTTTTTTTACACTGCTGCAACCGTATGCTATTACAGTGCCGATTGTGTCGTTTGAGCAACGGGAAATTGTCATGATGCATGGGGATGATACACTGTATGGCTTTTTAAAGAAGCATGAAGGTCTTCCTCGGGAAATGTTTTTTGAAATGGTGGAATCCGTGCTCAAGCAAATGCAACACCATTGCATGCTCATGTCGGCGCTGGGAGTTGTACATGGGGACTTGACGCTGAACAATATACTGGTTTTCTATGCCTGCGAGCATGATCGTTTCCCAAAAATCAAAATAAACGATTTGGGAATGAGCAATTTTTTTAATAGCACGGAGGAAGATCGAAAGGAAAAAGTAATGATCCGTTCATTTTTAAATCGGTTTAGCAACCAGTCGGACACTTATGTGTATTCGGTGTATGCGGCAACTTTTCATCGAAAGTTTTTCCGCAAACCCTTTGCAAAGGATTACGAATATGATTGGTATTTTTTTTTACATCATTTATTTATTGCTTTTCCACTACTTCATCCCGCTCACCGGGCCTTTTGCTACTTTACAAGCCGGACGTTGCCGATGCTACACTATTACTTGCAGGAATATGGTGACGATTGCTGGTATTATTAATAATTAAACTCTTTTGGCAAAAACATCAGTTTTAAAGGATGCAAAACATTGCATGGAATAATGTGCCACAGCACCTGCTGAATGCGTCCCTCTCTCCATTCCTTCTCGACATCCTTTAAAACTTCCAGCAGCGTTTTAAAGGAGAGCAGACGAGTTTTGTGGATTGCGGCTTCCTCCAAATCAATGAACGGCCCGTATGCCAGCACCATGTCTTTCCAGTTTTCGTCTTCTGGAGTGCGCCTTTCTGTAAGATTGTGCTGGATGGCGTCGAAATAAGGCGAGAAAGAATAATCTGCATGGAATATACTTCCATGCGCATTAGAGCAGACCGTCACCCAGACGGCGTTGTCGTATAAAATGTAGGGGCTTTCCACCAGTTTTTTGTATTCTTCAAACGTGTACTGACTTTTTTCTACAATACGTGTTTTAAAGGAATCACTGGACAAACAACAGGATGGCATGGAAAATTTGCTTTCAATTTGATGCAGCACCCGTGCGTTTCGCAGCAAGTGCAGTTTAATTTTTTTTTTCTTGACACTTTCTTTATTTTTTTTTTCCATTTATTTTCCTTTAAAACAAAAAAAACATCATGATTTATATGTAGAATAAAAATTAAAAATCAACTTTATAATTCTTCCACATTCATGGTCGTAGAACGATGTTCTTCACTTTCTTCTTCATGTTCTTCTTCATCTTCTTCATGTTCTTCTTCTGGAGCATAACGGTAAGTGGCTAAATTATTACGGAGGGTGGCAAATGGCACCATGGAGTTAAGCAATACAGGAAGAGCATCGGTATAAGCCTTAGGCATGGAAGGAGGGAACATAATAGAACCCTGTTCCGCACCTTTATGGAAGGCTTCTGCTGCAATACAACCGCTGTTAGAATGACAAATATCAATGGCCATTTTCAGCGTATCATCATCATTTGGAGTAGGAATTGTCAAAACCATGTCCAGTTCCTTGGGAACAATATCCTTATATTGTTTATGAATCGCATCTCCTCCTTTGGAAAAGTATTTTTCCAAGCGCGTCCACGGGACGACAGAAAGTTCCTTGGGGCCGGATTTCATACATTCCTCATATTCCTTTACTTCTGCCGGAGTAAGATACGTAAACACTTCCTTCTTCGCATCGTCGGTATTGCAAGGACATCCCATGCTATCGCAATACATGATTTGCGACAATTCCGAAGCGGGGAGCAAACGACCCATTTCAGGAAGACGGGGTTGAACTTCTACGGAATACTTTTCTTGGTAAAAGTGGATTTCGGTTTCAGGAACATTGTCCTCATAAGGAACCACAATCGTTTTACGGCCTTGCAACATGGTATTTTTTCCAGAAGGCCCAGTAATGCGAGCATTTTGAGCAACCAAAATACCAGAATACCCAACCGCACAGTATTGTTTGGTAATACCCAACACGGCCCCAGTGGTATTGTTACCCAACACTGTTTTAAGTTTATTCATTGGTAACTTGCGAATTTGATGATTAGCACCGGGAATAAGTAATTCCTCACCCGCTGTAATTTGAGAAGCCTTGACCAACACAACGAAACGCCATTTCACATAAGTTTCCACACATTGTTCAATGTCGTTGTACATCGGCATGTAAGGATTGGGAATAATGCGAAGACGTCCACCGGCAGGCATGAGGTTGGTTTTTAAATCTTCCATTTGCAAGAAATTCATATCCTCCAAGTTGCGTTCCAACAAGTCCTTTCCAACATTATACTGGTTATTTTGCATATTGAGGTAGAAATTTTTAAAGGATTCAGGGTAGAAAAACATGATATCCGTAAGAGGAACGTTGGCACGGAGCACATTGATGACCGACGTAAGGAATAATGTCGTGTGCATCTGATCCGATCCCTTGGTAGCACGGTTGAAAATACCAATCGAACCAAACAGCAATTCGGTCTGACGAAGGAATTCATTTGGCGTAAGTTGGTCATTGTAATTGTAGCATTTGAAGATGGCTTCATGCACAATCAATTGATACCGACGCAAAAGAGAAAGCATCCCGGCAAGCCGATCGGTCAACCAAGCAGTAATGGTTTCCATGTTCCCGGTATTGTAGAGAAAATGGTTGCATTCCACGCGGTAAGACAAGAATTTGGGCTTGGGGAAACGAACCTGTTGCGTGGTGCGGGGCTTCACCTTTTGTCCATGTTGAGCAATCGTCACCGTTCCCGCCGTCTGGGGCTTGGCAAAATGCTCAATTAGATACGTTGATTCGTTCATGAACGACGTCCCTTGAAATTGCTCCATGCTTACAATTTCATTGAGCGTCCCGATGGCCGCATCGTAGGAAACTTTGAACACTTCCAAAGAGGCTTCCACAAACTTCATCACATCGGTGATCTCATCATACATCACCTTCTTTTTGGGATGTTGAATATTACCAGACGTATTGTTAGGACGCTGATAAACTTTATTGCTTCTATTATTAAACGGAGTTACCTTTCCATTGCTATAAACTTCAGTCATTTTTTCTTCTTTTTCTTAACTAACAAGCATGCTCACTTTTATATAATTTTTATTTATTAAAAAAAATCTTTTTTCACTCAACCAATCGTTAATGAATTGTATTTGAATAAATTGCTCACTTCAAGCAACTTCATATCCGGTTCCGCATGCAGCCGCCGAACATTCTCCACACTCACATCCGTTTGAAAACATTTCATCAATTCATCATACCGATTCACCGCCTCCAGCAACGAAACAGGCACACTCACCTGACTCTTATCCCGCAATGTATTTCGTATTCGATCCCACTGTTGCTGCATCTCTCCAAAGAGCGGATGAATAGCATCATTCTCCACCATCTCCTCATTCCAATTTCTATTATTTCCACTCATTTTAAAGGAAGCAACTTCTTTAAAATTTTTTTTTATTTTTTTTTTAATTTTTCTAAAATTTTTTTCAAATTTTAAATAAATAAAAAAAAATTGAATATTATTGATATTGCAATGTTGGAGAACTTTCCACTTGGAAACAAGTGAATCCTTCAAGTCAACCCTTTTTCGGAAATACCTACGGAAGAAACATGCTGTAAGTAATCTTTGAAAAAGTAATCTTTGAAAAAGATTTCCAAAGCGATTTGAACATGCTGATAAAGATAACAAAGTCTTTAATATCTGTATGAGATGTGAACATCATTTAACTCAATTTGGAATGGATGATGATTTTTATTGGGGAATCCAAAATATCGTTAAAGATGATGATGTTAACTTGCGTTTTTCTTTCTTAAAGGTTTGTAGACGCTGCATTGAAAATGATAGAAAATAGTGTTTGGCCAAAAATTCATGCCCTACAATGAACCGAAGCCTCCAAAAATTCGTGCCCTATTTTTGACCAAATAAAAATAAAAATTCATGCCTTAAAAAAAAGTAAAAAAAATAAAAAAGGATGCCCTTCAAAATATTTATCGCTTAGATATTTTAATTTTCGGAAAAATCTTTACTGCTCAAACATAAAATAAAATAAAATAAAATCCTTTAAAAAATGAATAGAAATAATAGTAGCCGTGGACGAAGACAGGCAACATTGGATGCTCATGTTGCGCCAACGGATACAATATTTGATTCAACATTTCCAGATACAAGAAACGAAAGTAGAATATATAATTCAGTTTTATTTACAAAAATTTTTTTGCGAGAAAAAATTTATGAAAATGCAAAAAATGAATTAATTAATACTATGAGCATTATTGAAGAAAAATATAGATTTGTTCAAAATTTATTAAGAAATGCATTATCGGTTGATCAACGTAACCATCGAAATGAGGCGAATAATATTACACGTGTCATTCGACCCATTTTGATGACTTGTTTGGATTTCACTCTGGATCATATTAATGAGCAGGTAAATTTATCTGCTCAGGGTAGACAATTGGTACCTGATATGATTCTGAGTGCGGTTAGATTTGATAATTTATTTGATTTAAATGATAATGATAAACGTTATATGAGTACCGTAGTGGAATGCAAAGCAATTAATGTGGATTTCGGTGGCATTTCTATTGCTGGTGCACATACAGAACAAATTAGAAGCTACTTATCTTCGTAATTATGTAAATGTAAGAATAAACGCAAGTAGAGAGCATGCTCAGAAATTGGAAGAAGAGCGTAATGTTATACGTGCTCCTTTGATTCCCGAAATAAATCAAAATAATTCTGATAGTGCACTTGAATGATTATTTTTGTATCATTTTTTAATTATCATTTTGTATTCAATTTATTTTTTTTTTAAAAAAATAAATAAAAATGAGTAAATTAAATACTTCTTCGGTTTTTTATGATGATAAGCATGAAACTGAAAATATCATACATCCATATGGTGGAAAGGTGTTTCCCATGGATGTTGTCGGATCTCTTATCATTGAATCACCTTATAATTTTTTACTATATTCAAATGAAAATAATACTCATAATAATAATATAATATTAAGACGATTCAAGAATGAAGACTTAAATTTAAAGTTAGAATTAAGATTTGAAAGTTTATCGAAAGATATTATTTTTCAATTATTTTGTCAGTTTGTGATCTGTAAAATAGAATTATCATTTGATGATAGTTGTATAATAAATAACATACACCACAAACGCTCAACTGAATTCTGTATATTTCCTTTAAAAGAAATCCATGATTATTTTTATAATATTTTTGATAAAAAAAATATTAATTTAATTTTTCCATCATCAGGATTATACATTTGTTATTTTATTTTGGTCACGCCTAATATGATTCAAAAAATACATCTAGTACCAAGATATAAATATGTGGTGGATAATAAATTGAACAAAATTCAAAGTAAACCTTTTTTAATAATTATAGAATAAAAAAATTAAATTAAAATATTTTATCAACCAATTCCGGATAAACTTTACGAAATGAGCGTCCATTTGCTCGTTCCTTGAAGAATCCATGGAGATGAGTGGGGGTAATATTCAAGGCAGCACTTCGGACAGCATCCCGAGTCTTCGGCGGCTATGGAGCAACGACCGCGAACGGAGGTAGAAATTCTCCGTAGGATCGTCGGACTTCCCCCTTTAACAATGAAAACACCAGTTCAATGGGATCAAAGTATTTTCCTTTCGGTGGAAGGATGAGCAACTGACAAAGTTTGTCCTCGATCATTTGGCGGGCAAGGGGGTTGTAATGTTGTTTGCAGGGATTTTTCGCCCGACCGCTTCTCCCTAACCGATCCCAAATGACCACTTCCCCAAAGCGCAAATGAGGCACCAATGTTTGTTCCACATACTTCATAAACTCCACATCATCAGCATTTTCCGGTTTCAGGATCGGCATATGAACAAGTCCATCCACCCGAATGGCCAAATACAATGTCCATCTCTTTCCCCGTTTGTCCCGCACTCGATTAATCGGTTCCCCGGCCGGTGATCTTCCGGTGGACGGTGCTTCATTGTTGTAAACGAACGATTCATCCATATACACACGCTTGTTCCACGGGATGTCCTTCACTTTCAAATAGAAGTCCCGGGTTTCCCCAATGATCCGATCATCCATCTTTTGAGCGCCACCATCCGTAATCCGTTTTTCCGTGTAATTATTCCGTTTTAAATAGTTGGAAATGGATTGATGATTAACCATGTTGAACACCTTCGCCGCCAGCATCTCATTGGTTGCCGACGGGTTCTTTTTCAGGGCATCCAATATCCATTTCACCGGTTCATCCCACAATATACGAGGCCGTCCGGTGGACTTTCCCGGTTTGATCTTCTTCTCGATCTTCCACTCCTTCTTCCAACGCCAAAGAGTCTTTTCATTCACCTTGAACTGCTTGGCAATGTCTTTCCGCTTCATCCCTCTCTTGAAGCAAAGGATCGCAGCCCGCCGGACGTCTACAGTTCGGGGGACGTGTCGGTTTTCCTCCCGATGATCCATACTCAAAGGGGTGTATTGGGTATTACCCTCATCATCGTCAACCTCTTCCAGATCATCTTCACTGTCATAAGGACTTCCATTTCCCATTTGTAAATAAGTTTCATAAGGGATCACTGCTGCTGCTCCTGCTAACATATAATCATCGGGGGAATCCATTGTTCCTCTACTACTATTATTATTATTTTCTTCCAAATTCATGGATTGGATATGAGAGGACGGGGTTCCATTTTTATCTACTTCTATTTCTTCGGTCACTTGGGAATCTACCATTATTTTTCTATTTTTTTAAAAAAAATAAAAAAAAAATAAAAAAATAAATCTCATTTCTAAAAAAAAATTGAAAAAAAAGTATCAAAATATTAACCATGAGATTTGTTGCCCTTACTTTTTGAGTGGACTGGTGAACTCTGTGATGTTGCTTTGTCGTTTTTCCGTTAAATTAATCTCCCCAACAAGGATTATTTTCTTTTTTATATTCTTTTTGTACATTTTTAGCGATTCTATAATCGCTTGTATTATTCTTTTTTTTTGTTTTATTTTCTTCTTTTTTTTTATTTTTTTGAATTGAATAGGCAATAAATATTTTGAAGGGCATCCTTTTTTATTTTTTTTTACTTTTTTTAGGGTATGAATTTTTATTTTTATTTGGTCAAAAATAGGGCACGAATTTTTGGAGACTTTGGTTCATTTTAGGGCATCCATTTTTGGCCAAACACTAAAAAATAAAAATTAGGAAGATTTATTTTTTTGTTCCCATAAATTATTTTTTGTTCCCAAAAAATTTTAAAGAATAAAAAAAAATAAAAAAAAAATTAAAAAAAAAAAATAAAAAAAAAAAAAAAACTTCCTTTAAAAGAAATGGAAAAAAAAACGAATCAAGTAATTCGGACGGATGAAACACCATTGGTGATGGCGGATGAGTTTGAAAAAGTTTGGAATGTTACCAAGCATGGTTCGCTTCAGTGCACCCCAGAGTCTCGGGCGAAAGCCGCCGCTTGGATTGAAAAACATCATTTTATGATTAATCTTCTTACAGGAGTGGATTTGGAGCCACTTGTGTTTGAAGACCCGACTGGGAATCCCGAAGCAGCCCAGCGCAATCGTCTCCAAATGCTTCGTTATTATAGCATTGCTTATACTGCTTACACAATTTTCTGCCAACGACTCAAACGAGCCAGTGCATCAAAATTCATCAGTGATGTTAGCACTTGTGTTGAATACGACGTAGATTAGATTTTTTTTTTAAAAAATAAAAAAAAAAAAAATGAATTATGAAAACATTTCAGAAGATTTAAAAGCATTCTTAGTGGTGGGGCCAGAATAACTGTCCTAAAGTGATCCAATCGTGGAAAAAATAAGTGCCCTATTTTGAACTAAAAAAAAAAATAAAATAAAATACCCTAAAAAATTTTATTATTTTTTCTAATAAAATAGTTAGAAATTAATCCTCCGTATTATATTGTGCTAACAAAATATTAGCCTGTTCATCGATTACGTTTCGATGATATGCAACATAATTATTAATTTTCTCTTCACAATCTTTTTTCCATTGCTCCAATTCAGCGTCCGTCATTTTGGATATCGCAAGCATAGATTGCTCGCGATTTCCCAATCCAAACAAATTCATATCAGCAGCGCGATCATCCTGAGGTGTTCCGTCACGTGTTCCAATAAATAAGGTCGGTTTACCGTCAATATCAACAACTTTGGTATTATTATTTCTTTTTTTATCATCAACATAATATGTCATTTTTTATTTTTTTTTTTATTTCTTGTGAATTTTTAAGGCACTTTATTTTATTATTTTATTTTTTTTTTGGTTCAAAATAGGGCACTTATTTTTTCCACGATTGGATCACTTTAGGGCACTTATTCTGGCCCCACCACTAAGCATTAATCAGGACGACCATTTTGAACGCAAATTCCAGCGCATTCTGGATGCAAAATTTCCAGATAAACCTTTTGAGGTCAATGTATTCCTCAAGACCTGCAAATACACTGATCTTGACGAAGAAGCAGTAGTCCGAGACGCTGATAATTTCTTGGCTTACTACAAACAGAACATTGTCAACGAAGAAGATATTTGGAATCGTTGGCGCCAAAACTGTCCGGAGGAAGCAGGAGTTTGTGACGATGGAGAAGACTGTTACGAAGATGTTTGAATAAGAATTATTAATAAAGTAAAAAAAAAATTATTTATAACTTCTTGTTTTTTTTTTTTTCATTTTTAAAGAAATAAAAAAAAACTTTTTAAAATAATATGAATCAATATTTTCCATTATTCATAAGAATCAATGCCTCCTTTAAAATTCAAAACGGTTTCGTATTTATTTGACAATGCGCTGGCGGAGATTGATTTTGAACTAAAACAGATTGATGATTTACTTTATGTTGCCAACACTGCAGTGAAAAGTGCGGTGAAGGAAAACATTTATTCTGGGGCTGTTATTTTACAGCGTGTGATTGATTGCATCGAGTTTTTAAAGGAACGGGTTCGGGAACAGACCAAGTATTCGATGGAGTCTTTCCATTTGGATTGGTTGAATGATGTGCTTTGCGCTTCCTTGTATGTCATTGAGCCGGCGGATTTTGTTGCCCGTGCCAAGTTGGCCGGTCTCTTCAACATTAAGAATTTTGACAACCTTGGTTTTGCATTCTGGCCTCGCAGAATGGGAAAGTCCTTTGCCATTATTATGGGTTGTGTGGTAATTCTGTTTTGCATTCCTTCTGGCTCCATGGTGGTACAATCTCTTAACATTAAAAGTGCACTTCTTACCATCACTACTGCAACAGAGCATGTGGTAAATTTGTTTGATTTTTTAAAATTAACCACCATCGATCCAATCAGAACCTTTTCTCAAAATGGAACCAAGTTTATTAATTGGTACGGGGCGCAGGAAATTTTAAGAGGAAGAGATGATTTATCCAATTTGCCGCTTCACTGTTATTCTGAAATCAAACTTATTTCAGGGAATGAAGATGCAGGCCGTGGTATTACTGCGCATATTTATTTGCTGGATGAAGCCATGTTTATGAAGGAAGGAGCCATTCGGACGACATTACTGAACACCCGTCGAAGCGGAACCATTGCTTTTTGTGTGTCTTCGGAAGACCCGAAAAATAAAAATCCCATTCTGGCCCGCATGCAACAAATCAGTGACATTACTACGGTCTCGATTTATGAAACCATCTGCACAGATTGCCGAAAAATGAAGTTAACCCATTGCATGCATCGCAGTGCCCCTGCTTGGAACAGCAACTCCCGTCGGCTGGACAAAATCTTGCGTGCCTTTTTGATGGGCGATTCCCATATGAACATGCTGGAATTATATGGATCATCTGTTCTTCAAAATGGAAACGCCTACAGCATTCCGGAATATGAATCGATAAAAGAATTCACGTTTACGGAACCTCTGCGTCCCTTCCAGTTTTTGTTTGCGGTTATCGACCCATCTACCAGTCAAGAAGCCGAAGGCTCCTTTACCTGTTATACCCTTTTTGGGCTTTCTAAATACGAACCTGATATTGAACAACAAAAATATAATGTATATTACGTAAGTTGAATTTTCTTTTCTTTGTTTATTATTTTATTATTTAAATTAGTTAGTATTAGGTGTTTTTTTTTTATTTTAAAGGACAGAAGCAAGTAGTTCACGATGAATGACGGGGAAGGAAAGATTGGCATAAGCGCCAAGCACTTCTTCTGAACTTATATTGAACCACGAGGGATCACAGTAGAGTCCTAAAGCGGCCAAAAAAAAAGCAGTCTGGAGTTTTCCATCCAATAGCAGAATTTCCTTAAAACGGTCGAAGGTGAATTCATCATCTTCGCCGTTGGATTCGTCTGCAAATGGTTTCCAGATGTCGTAAATAGCACGAAATAACGGCTCCCGCTCCTGTTCAACCACACGCTCTAATGTTTTTATTAATTTTAAAATTTCAACAAACTGAATCTGATTCATATTATTTTAATTTTTAAAAAAATAGGTACTGGATGTTTTTTATCAGCGAATTGGAACACTGGAAGAAAAATGTGTGGAGATTATCAAGCGGATTTATGCTTTTCGACGGGAAAATCCTGCATTTGCTCATGTTCCTATTATTTTCATGCCTGAAAACAACCAAGGAGAACTGCCTAAATTGTTAAAAAAGGAATTGCTTTATAACTTTCATCCTTCGCTTTGCGGCTGGCTTTTCTATTGCGAACGCCCAAAAGGAGAGGGGGGATTTGATACCACTGAACATACGAAGTTTGGAGCATGCGGTGTGCTCAACTGTTATTTTAAAGAAGGCAAGATTCGATTTTTCTTTAAAATAGCGGAGGAAATCATCGAACGGGTGATAACAGAATTCCGGAATGAACAGCAACGGGTGGATCGGACGGCACGGAATTCTGTGCCTGAATTTTATGCGCCTCAGGGATGCTTTGATGATGCTATTAGTTGTTTTTCCATGTTTACGATTGGTAGTTATCGGTTTTTGAATGAGGAGCACGTGACACTGAATACGTTGCGGTGTGTGTCTGATCGATTGCATCAGGATTGCGAAAAGCATGCTACAGGACATAATGAATTACTTCTTACAACCCGCAGTATTTTTGATGATCTTTCTTAAAAAATGTAAGTTTTTTTTTGTTTCATTATACTGGAATTTTATTAGAATGTGAAAAAATTGAAAAAAAAAAGTTTTAAAGAATAGAAAGCAACGTTTATTTTTTTTTTTAAAAAAAAGCAATAAAAAAATGTTAAACTATCTTATTTTTTAGCAAAAGGCTTTGGTTTGATTTGGCTTTTCGTGGCTTCTTTGTTTTTTTTCATCAGTTGAGATTTGTTCCAATTGGCAATCATGCTTCCGACCATGGACATGGGATTACCACGGTCTCCCTCATCTTCTTCTTCATCCGTCGCCTCTTCTTGCTCTTCTTCCACAGCGGCTTTTTTGACGACGGAGGCTTTCTTTTTAATTGCATTGGCTTCGGACGGTTTCACAATCTTCTTGCTTTCCTGTGCTTGCGAGGACTTATCGGCTTCATATAGTTCAATGATTTTGTCCGCAAGCGCACCTTTATTGCGAGCCAAGAAGGCGGCATTCAGAAGCAACATTTTGTCCTTCTTTGATTTAGGTTCATATTCCAGCGGATCACTGTTCACAAATTCATCCAATACACCCATTTCATCATCGCTAAAAATATCCATTGCATTGATATCTTCCGCATTCTGCAAAATGTCATTGTGCAAAAGGGTACGTTGCTGAACACGGCTTTTGAATTTGGAAAGAAGCGCTTCAGTATTTGCATTGCGGCTTAATTCGCTGGCTAATTTAGCAGCATCCTTCGAAGGTGCCGCAACAGGTGCCTTCTTACCGGAAGAAGTTGTTTTCCCTCCAGCAGCAACTGGTGCTTTCTTCCCAGTAGTTGTAACAGACGCCTTCTTATCAGGTACAGTCTTTTTTTCAGTAACAGGAGATGTTTTCTTTGGTGCTTCCTCCTTTTTTTTAAGGGTAATCTTCTTTTTTGGTTTTTCTTTTTCTTTTTCTTCTTCCACCTCTTCTTCCTCTTCTTCTTCTTCTTGAATAGGAGCAGTTTTCTTACCATTATTCAACTTGATTTGTTTTTTAGGAGGAGGTGCTTTCTTGGATGCTGCTGGGGCAGCACGTTTCTTCCCTTTAGGCTTTTCTTCTTCTACCTCTTCTTCTTCTGCCTCTTCTTCTTCTTCTTCGTCCACTTCCCCTTCTTCCTGTTCCACTTCTTCTTCCTCTTCCGCTGCTTGTTCTTCCATCTCAATATCTGCTTCTTGCTTGGTCATGTTCTTTCTTTCTTTAAAATGAGCGGATGAATTAATTTCATTTTCGATTTGTACTTTTACCCCATTTGCAGAGTGGTTATTAAAGTTGAGCCGAATGCTGGCGCTGTGGGACGATGGCAGAGCAGGTTGTTGTCCGTCCAAGATGGACAACTCCAAAGGTGTCATTTGCACAATGCGCAGTTCCGGATCATTTGCAAAGAGTGACTTTAAGTAATCAATCTTATTCTGACCAACAGCAATCGTTGGAACACTGCTTTTGTTGAACACAAAATCAATATCCATAGACGTATTCACCGACATGGGATTCTCCATAATTTGTCGTCTCAATGCCTGATTGTCAATCGACTCCAAATCCACCAAGCAAGGAGCCTTTAAACATTGATAAGCATCACACATTTCCGCATCCTTCACTCGTCCATTGGTCATTTTATCATGATTGATCTTAATCGGAACACTGCCAGCACACTTTTCTATAAAATCCTCAATCACTCCTTCATGCGCCGCATGTTTATCCACAAAATCTAAAAAATAACGAGGCACAAGTCGAAGCGACAGCAATGAACTGCCGGTCGCAGCACTTGCAGCCTGCCTCATGCTTCCCGCCATACTCGCAAACGAAAACATTTTTTTCTCTTTTTCTTTAAAATAAAGGAAAAAAAGTTTTTATAAGAAATTTATTTTTTATTTTAAAAAAAATTTTATTTTAAAGAAATTTTTAAAGTAAAAAAAATGAATAATGAAAATTATGTCAAAGTAAATAAAGAAGTAGCGCAGGCTTACATCCATACCGCCAAACAATTGAACCTTACAGTAAACATGCCATTGAAGGTAATACACCCGTCTGAACAACATTATTTAACATTTTGCAATGTTTTAAGAAACCAACATTCACTGGATCAAGTAAACGATGGAAATGCTTATGGATTTACAAGGGATGTTATTCATGATACTGTATTTTATAATGAGGCACAACTTTCCAAGCAATCCTCAGAAACCTTATGCACGATTACGGCTCATCTTAAGGAAATGGAATTTTCCAGTGAACAGGTGGAGGAAGTGAAATCCTTGCTTTCTTTTATCTTTAACTGCCGCTTGCGAGGTTTAACAGATACTTTTCAAATTTACTTGCGTCGGCAAGGTTTAAGCGTAAAAAGCATTAATCCAATCACCCAACAAGAATCCATGCAGGAAAGATATCATTATTTAATAATTGAATCCAAACGTCATAATCCAAATCGATCACCGTGGGAAAGCATTGTTTTTCCATTTGATTTTCGATCCTCGACGGTTATTCTTTCTCCCTATTAGTTTTTTTTTCCTTTAAAATAAATAAATAAAAATTCATTTTAAAGAATGAGTACAAAAAGAAATACACTTGAAATTCAAGAACGGAAAAAACAACAAGAAGCCTATTGGAAAAAAAGAAAAGCAGATATATTAGAAGAAGATCAGGCATTTCAGAAATGGAAGGAAGAAAATGGTCTTACCTTGGAGGCTTATTCTGAAAGCAAGCATGGGCCTATTGAGCATCGCTGTGAGGACTATGTATTACGTTTCCTTTTTAAACGAAAGTATAAAAGACCGGTACTTTCCAACTCTAAGAATCATTACTTTGAAATCATGATGGTTTCGAGAGATGACAGTGAGTGGTTCAGAGTTGCTTTCATTCGCTGTGATCAATTAAGTGGTGCACAATTCGACCATTTATGTGCTTTAAAAGTTGGTGCCTCAGATGAAGGGCGTGTTGAAAAACGAGTGGAGCGCTGGTTCGAGGATTTCGATTCAGCGGATCAATGTGAATTAGCATGTAAAGAAGCAGCAGAAAAGGAGGAAGATATTTCGCATCCTATGGAAATTGGTCTTTTTCGCATGGAATGTAGTGACTGTCAAGATGATTCCCCCATTGTTTTAATCACGAACGCAAATGAATTTATTCCAACTATTGCGCTCCAGTGCAATTTTTCTGTTGCTTTCAAGTCTGTACTTGAAGAAATTTAATTTTTTTAATTAAATTTGCAAATAAAATACAAAAACAGTATACTTTGCTCATTTTTTTATAATTTATTTTAAAAATGTAAAAAAAAACAATTTTTTTCTTTAGTCAGCATACGTTGAAAGATACTTCGTTTGCGTTTGTGACGAGTAAACAAACAGTTTTGCCATTTACTGCAAAGTGAAGCAGTGCGAATTATCAATTGCGGTAACAACGGGAGTTTCAAAAATTTATTTTTTTTTTTACAATTATTTTAAAGAATAAATAATATTTTTTCCTTTAAAATAATAAGAATGAAAAGAGTATTAGGAAATGAAGGACAAAACAAATCATTTATTCCTTTTGCGGGAAAGCAAAAATTAAGTAAAGTGGAAGCAGATGAAAAAGCAGTTCAGGATGAGATCGAGCATCGACGGTCTTACGTGCAGTATTTCGAGGAGATGGAAAAGAAGAAGGATGGACTTTCCTTTAAAAAATCGCTTATTCTAAAATATCGCAAGTTGTATTTGGAGTTGGAGCATGACATTGCGACGGAAGTATTGCCGGCCAATGCTTTTGCTGCTGAAATTGCTGAACTGACTTATTTTATTTGTAACAATACGCTGGACATGCATGTTAGGACGCTGTTAATGCACGTGCTTTGTGCCATTTACAATCGACAAATTGACCATTACAGTGCTGATTTCATTTATCCTTCTGCGCCTAAGTTTTTGTACGACCTTAAAGTATTTTTGCTTTACTGGGGAGGCATGACGGGGACGGAAGAGCCGCCACTCACTCATGTTTTGTGGAAGGATTTGCTTCAACGGTATGCATTGATTTCGCTGGCCGTGGCGGATGGAAAGCAGTGGGTGATTAATAATGACTGCGGACGATTTTTATACGTTCAGGAGCGCACTCAACCGCCAGAAGATTTAATACAGGAAACCGCTCAACTTATTCATTTAATGGATGACATGACGGTCAGTTCCACCACCGCAGCCGCAGCACCAGTAAAAACACTAACCGTCCTTCAAAGCAAAATTAAGGAGCAGCGGGAATGGTCGGAACGCAAAAAAAGAGAAGCCATGAAGGTTGTCATCGAGAAGGAACTGGAGATTCATTATGATGTTACTTTTTCCCGCGAATCCGCTTACCCATGGTTTACAAAGGTGTTTTGCGACATGACCCATTCCATTTACATCATCAACCAACTTCGATCAGCCAATTCCCCATGGAAACGAATCACGCCAAGCGACTTTGAAGCCTCCTTGGCGCAACGTTTCATTGCAGGCATGAATCGCTTTGTCGCCCTCTTTTTAAAGGAATTCCATCAGAAGGACTTGCTCAATGAATTGCAGGAACTCAAATTTTTCAACCGGGCATTCGTTCCCGGGATCACGGAATCTTCTCATAACTATGCAGATGAAGTGAATCTCGAAATTTGGCGGAACATGTATCCCACCGAGGTGACGGCTCTCAATGAAGTTTTAGGGAAGGAAGATTTAAACTTGGTAACCTTCTGGTGCTCCCTTAAAAATGAAGGTGTGATTTTTGACCAATGGTTTCGATTTTTTATTATTCGGTTTGTGCTTCAAATTGCACTGTATAAGTTCATTCCGACTTTTAACTTTGACGTGCTGGATGTTCGCTACGTGGAAGAGTTGTCCAATCAGTCGCGAGACACCGCGCATTTTTTTATTCATAATCATTACTGGGGATTCTTATCCTTTAAAATGTTTGCTTTTGGGTTTGATGCACCGTTTCTGATATTGTTGAAGGTGCTGATGACAAAAGATGCCGAGCACCACGATCCATTCATTACTTATTTCATTCAAAGCATTCTGCGACTGGCAGATCATCCGCATGAACGTTTTCCAGATTATCCTACCGTCGGATCAGTGGCGGCTGCGCAAACTGTCCTTCCGCCTAATGTTATTTTCTTCCAAGAAAAACAAGGCAACCAACGTATTTTTAAATAAAAAAAATAAATTTGAAATGGAAATACCCAAAATCATTTGTTTTCAATGTAACAGCCAAATGGGAACAATTACAATGAACTGCTCAAGACATCCAATCCGTAAACGATGTTGCGAATCTTGTTTTAAAGAATTGAAGAATAAAACAAAATGCATTGAAGTAGATTGCGATGTTCAAATCAATATTCGGAAAATAACAAGGACATTTCAACCATGGAAAATGCAGTCATGGGAGTTTTATAAGGAAAAATTCATTCCAATTTTTTTAATTCCTCTTATTGGTATTTGCTTTTTGCTTGCAATTGGTTTTTTTTACGCTATACCTGCTATGGTGTCTGGACTATCAGTTTTCGAGTATATAAGTGGTGATGATAAAAAGAATGAACCCTTTTTAGCAATATTTTTATTTTTTTATAACCTATGCAGTTCTATGGGTAATTCTTTTATTGTCTTCACTTTAATATTAACATTATTTAAATACGATCAATTTCGACCACCTACAATTGAATTTATAAAATTGTGTAAAGAAAAGAAAATTTACTATCTATCCGTTGCTCATATTATTATTAGCCACTTCAATCTTTATTTCTTTATTACAAAATCGCCATTATTATGGCCATGTATTGTTTATAATAATATTTATTATATGAGCATGGAAATATTTTTTATTTATCATTATTGGATTTTAATTCAAGGTTTTTTTTATAAAGTATTTACTACAACTTTTCAAGCCATTATGGATTATTTCATGGAAGAAAAAATTGAAGAATATTTTCTTGAAAAAGATACAGTTTAATAGAATTTTTTATTTTTTTTTACAATTTAAATTAACAAAAATAAAAAAAAAAAATAAAAGAATGTTAAATTATACTTCATTTGTAATAATAGCAGCACGGCATTTAGAAAAATTCTTTGAACGCAACCCTTCTCTTCTTCAATCTATTCCAGTTACAGACTTTAGGAACATTTTAAAAAAATATCAAATCCAATCATATGCAACTGTTTATGAAGGATTCAGTATTCTCCTACCTTATAAAATGAAACAGGATAGCAGTGCAACAGAATTATTTATTTTTTTGCAACGTACTTTAAACGTTGGTTTTTTATTGATCCCGCAACGAAATCTTCCTTCTCACATCAACGCTCTATTAAATCAACCCATGAATATGAATATCAATGATATTTGATTTTTAAAGAAATAATAATAAAAATATAATTTTTTATTTTTTTTTAATTTTTGCATTATTTTTTTCTATATTTATAGTTTTTCCGCGAGTTCGACTCCCGAGGTCACCACTTTTTTTTATTTTTTTGCTAACTTTTTTTTTTGATTTTAATAATCATTTTCGCTCAGATACATATTTTCCGCGTTCCGGGATTTTGCAAAAAAATCAAATTTGGAC
>CAZIBY010000022.1:0-21759 GCA_964537475.1 uncultured Chitinophagaceae bacterium
TTGCAGAGGAAGGGATCCGCGCCTATGGCGAGACGATCCCCGCGGTGCAGCCGAATCGCCGCATCCTGACGCGGAAGATTCCTGTCGGGGTGTGCGGGGCCATCACTCCGTGGAACTTCCCCAACGCGATGATCACCCGCAAGCTGGCTCCAGCGTTGGCGGCGGGCTGCACCGTGGTCGTGAAGCCTTCCGACCTCACGCCGTTCTCGGCACTGGCGCTGGCCGAACTGGGGCAACGTGCGGGCTTCCCGGCAGGCGTGCTCAACGTCGTGACCGGCATGCCGGAAGCGATCGGTGGCGAACTGACCTCCAACCCGCTGGTGCGCAAGCTCACCTTCACCGGGTCCACCCGCGTCGGCAAGCTGCTGCTTCGCCAGTGCGCCGACACCGTCAAGCGAGTCAGCCTCGAACTCGGTGGGAATGCGCCGGTCGTTGTATTCGACGACGCTGACCTGGAGCAGGCGGTGGCCGGCATCATGGCCAGCAAGTTCCGCAACAGCGGGCAAACCTGCGTCTGCGCCAACCGCATCTATGTGCAGGCAGGCATCTACGACCGACTGACGCAGCGGCTCGCGGCCGAGGTCCGCAAGCTCCGCATAGGCGTAGGCACCGAGCCTGGCGTGACCATCGGACCCCTGATCAACAAGGCGGCGCTGCGCAAGGTGGAGGCCCATGTGGCGGACGCCATCGCCAAAGGCGCCAAGGTCGTCGAAGGTGGGCAGGCCGCCGCGCAGGGGGCGCAGTTCTTCCGTCCGACGGTGCTCACCGATGCGACGGATGACATGTTGGTTGCCGGCGAAGAGACGTTCGGTCCGGTCGCGGCACTGTTCAAGTTCGACACCGAGGCCGAAGTGCTGCGCCGCGCGAACGACACGCCGTATGGCCTGGCGGCCTACCTGTTCACGTCGGACGTGAGCCGAGCCTTCCGCGCAGGCGAAGCGCTCGAAACGGGCATGGTGGGCATCAACACCGGCGTGATCTCCTCGGCGGTTGCGCCGTTCGGCGGCGTCAAGGAGTCCGGGCTCGGCCGCGAGGGCTCGCACCACGGCATCGACGAGTTCCTCGAAGTGCAGACGCTGCACTTCGACATTGCTGCGGCTGCCTGAGGACACCCATGACCAAGCACTACAGGATCGCTGCCATTCCCGGAGACGGGATCGGCAAGGAAGTGATGCCCGAAGGGCTGCGCGCGCTGGAAGCGGCGTCCCGACGTTTTGGGTTCACGCTGGACATCACGCCCATCGAGTGGGCCAGTTGCGACTACTTCGCCCGGCACGGCCAGATGATGCCGGACGACTGGAAGGCGCAAGTGCAGGACCTGGACGCCATCTACTTCGGCGCCGTGGGCTGGCCGGCCACCGTGCCGGATCACGTATCGCTCTGGGGCTCGCTGCTCAAGTTCCGTCGTGAGTTCGACCAGTACATCAACCTTCGACCGGTGCGCCTGTTCGAAGGCGTGCCGTGCCCGTTGGCCGGCCGCAAGCCCGGCGAGATCGACTACGTGGTCGTGCGCGAGAACACCGAAGGGGAGTACACGTCGCTGGGCGGCGTGATGTTCGAAGGCACCGATCGCGAGGTGGTGATCCAGGAGTCGGTCTTCTCGCGCCACGGAACCGACCGCGTGCTGCGCTACGCATTCCAGGCTGCCCAGGCGCGCGCACGCAAGCACGTGACGGTGGCGACGAAGAGCAACGGCATCGCGATCAGCATGCCGTGGTGGGACCGTCGGGCAGATGCTGTCGCTGCAGAGTTCCCGGACATCACGCACGACAAGCAGCACATCGACATCCTCTCGGCGCGCTTCGTCCTGCAGCCCCAACGCTTCGATGTCGTCGTCGCGAGCAACCTGTTCGGCGACATCCTGTCAGACCTGGGGCCGGCGACGACCGGCACGATCGGGCTGGCCCCATCGGCCAACCTGAATCCCGAGCGCAGTTTCCCGTCGCTGTTCGAGCCGGTTCATGGGTCGGCCCCGGACATCTACGGCCAGAACATCGCCAACCCCGTGGCGATGATCTGGAGCGGTGCCTTGATGCTGTCGTTCCTGGGTGAACAGAAGGCGCATGACGCCATCGTGCGGGCGATCGAACAGGTGCTCGCCAACGGACCCCGCACGCGCGACCTGGGTGGCAGCGCCGACACCACGCAGATGGGTCGAGCGATCGCCGACATCATCGAGTCGCAGGCCTGAACGTGGCCATCGGCGGCGCGATCCTGGCGATCCTGCTGTGGTCGTCGCTGGCGACACTCAGCGTGTCGCTGGGGGCCGTGCCGCCGCTGTTGCTCATCGGCTCGGCCCTGACGATCGGCGGCGTGCTGTCGGTGCCTTGGGCGCGGAGCTGGCGTTTGGACTGGCGGCCCATTGCCGTCGGCTGCTACGGGATGCTGGCCTACCACGTACTTTTCGTGCTGGCGTTGCGTCACGCGCCACCGGTGAGTGCGAACCTGGTGCACTACACCTGGCCGATGCTGATCGTCCTGCTGTCGCCGCTGCTGTTGAGCGGTACGCGTCTGGGGCCGGTGCACGCGTTGTGTGCGGTCAGCGGTTTCGCCGGAGCCGCGTTGGCGATCATCGGCGGGAACGGCGCAGGCGGCCTGACCTTCTCCTGGGGCTACGTCATCGCGTTTGGCGCCGGCATCGTCTGGTCGACCTACTCGCTGCTGTTGAAGTGGCCCCATGCACCGCGAGAGGCCGAAGTCGGCCTGTCATGCCTCGTGTCTGGCGTAGCGGCCCTGGGCTTGCACGCTGCGATCGAGCCCGCGTTCTCGCCTGACACCGACCAGTGGCTGCGGATCGTCGTGCTCGGCGCAGGCCCCATGGGCATGGCCTTCTACCTCTGGGCCTTCGCGATGCGCCGCGGCGACCCGCGAGTCATCGGCGTGCTGGCGAACTGCACGCCTGTGCTGTCTTCGCTGATGCTCGTTTCGAGCGGTCATGGGTCTCCATCGACACCGCTAGTGGCGGCCTGTCTGCTTGTCAGTGCGTCGAGTCTCCTCGCGCTGCTCGCCAGAAGTCCGGCGCCGACGGTCAGCCTGCCAATAGCTTCTTGACGAGATCAGGGCTGTTGGTCACGCCGTACTTGCGCAACAGCCTCGTCTTGTAGATGTCTACGGTGCGAAAGCTGATGCCCAGCGTCTTGCCGATGTCCTTGCCGGTTCTGCCCTCGATCAGCAGTGCCGCGATGTCGCGTTCGCGAGGCGTCATGGAGCCGCGCAGTTCGGAATTCACCTTGCGGCCCACCGAGAGATCGGTGAAAGCCCAGATCGTCTCGCGGTGCGGGTCTTCCGGTGTGTAGGTGAAGCCGCTGACATGAACCCAGAACAGCTCGCCGTCCAGCCGCCGCATCACCCGATCGTCGGCGAACGACCGGTTCTTGGCGAGGATCGGTGCGATGCGTCGTCCGGCGTCATCGAAGTGAGCCTGCGTCGGATACAGGCTCTCGAATGTCGTTCCTACGAGGTCCTCGACGCGCCCCCGGAAGATCTCCGCAAAGGCGTGGTTGCAGTCGCAAATGATCCGGTTGCGCGCGATCGCCTGGCCCACGGGGGCGTCCTGGAACGCGCGGCGGTAGTCGATCGCCGCTGCTGTGCTGTCCTTCTTCGTCGCCATTGCCTTGTCTCCGAACGCTCTGGGGCAAACACTTAGGTGCGTGACACCTATAGCGTTAAGAGTATACGGCTCCTAGACTCCTACGGTATTAAGTGTTGAGGATCATCAATGAAGTCGTTCGTACTGCGGCACGGCAACGTGCTCGATCTCATCCACGGTGAGCTTCAAGAAGGCGTGGACGTGCTCGTGCTGGATGGGCGGATCGCCGAGGTCGGCGCGAACCTGAAGGCGCCGGCCTCCGTGGAAGCCAGCTTCGACGTGCGTGGGCGCACAGTGATGCCAGGCCTGATCGACTGCCACGTCCACGCGATGGCGTCGCATGTGAACCTGGCCGTGACCGCGCGGATGCCGAACGCCTTGGGCATCATCAAGTCGCTGCCGATCCTGAGCGGCATGCTGTCGCGCGGCTTCACCTCGGTACGGGATGCGGGCGGTGCCGACTGGGCGCTCGCGCAAGCCTCGGAAACCGGCCTGATCGATGCTCCCCGCATCTTCCCTGCGGGCAAGGCCTTGTCGCAGACGGGTGGGCATGGCGATTTCCGCGCTCGCAGCGACCAGTTGGAGTCGTGCGCATGCTCGTTCCGCATCGCATCCATCTCGCGCGTGGTCGACGGCGTGGATGACGTACGTCGCGCAGCGCGCGACGAGCTGACCAAGGGAGCCACGCAGATCAAGGTGATGGCCAGCGGCGGCGTCGCCTCGCCGAACGATCCAGTCGGAAACACCGGCTACTCGATCGACGAGTTGGAAGCGATCGTCGCCGAGGCAGATGCCTGGCAGACCTATGTGATGGCCCACGCCTACACGCCGAAGGCCATCCGGCGCGCGGTGCAGGCCGGCGTGCGCACCATCGAGCACGGCAACCTGATCGACGAGCCCACGGCCCAGTTGCTCAAGGACAAGGGCGTCTTTGTGGTGCCGACGCTCATCACCTACGACATGCTGTCAAGCGAGGGCCCGGCGCTGGGCTTGCCGCGCGAATCGATCGACAAGATCGACGATGTGCGCCTTGTCGGCCGCGAGGCCATCCAGATGCTCCACCGCGTGGGTGTGCAGATGGGCTACGGCAGCGACCTGCTTGGCGAGTCGCACGTGCACCAGAGCGAAGAGCTTCGAATCCGCGCCGAGATCGTCGGCAACCTCGACTCACTGCGCAGCGCGACGACCGTGGCGGCCGAGATCTTGCAGCGCAAGGGTCAACTCGGCGTCGTGGCGCCCGGAGCCATTGCCGACTTGCTGGTCGTGCGTGGCAATCCGCTGCAGGACATCAGCGTGCTGCTGGGGCAAGGCGAACGGCTCGAAGCCATCGTCAAGGACGGTCGCTTCATGA
This sequence comes from uncultured Chitinophagaceae bacterium, assembly GCA_964537475.1. Taxonomy (GTDB): domain Bacteria; phylum Bacteroidota; class Bacteroidia; order Chitinophagales; family LD1; genus UBA1941. The sequence continues at coordinate 4,941 of CAZIBY010000022.1, forward strand.
AGAACCAGCTGCAGGCACCGGCGACGGTGCACGCTGCGGCCTGAGCCGATCATGGACGCGCTGCTCTCCATCCACGATGCCCAGGTCACCTTCGGCGGGCTGAAGGCGCTGTCGGGCGCGAGCTTCACCGTGCGCCGCGGCAAGACCACGGGCTTGATCGGCCCCAACGGGGCAGGCAAGACAACGCTCTTCAACTGCATATCCGGACTGCTTCCCAAGGCCACGGGACGCGTGGAGTTCGACGGTCGCGATGTCATGGGGCAGCGGCCCGAGCAGATTTCGTGCGCCGGCTTGGTGCGCACCTTCCAACTTGCCCGAGGCTGCCCGCGCATGACGGTGTTCGAGCACCTGATGCTGTATGGGCCGCGCCAGCGGGGCGAGGGGTTGCTCGCTGCCTTCGTTGGTGGCGCTCGCCTGCAGAAGGAAGAGGAAGACCTCGCCGAGCGTGCGCTCGCGGTCGCCAAGCGGCTGCGGCTGGACCATGTGCTCGACAACCTCGTGACTGCGCTTTCCGGCGGTCAGAAGAAGCTGCTCGAAATCGGCCGGGCACTGATGGCCAGGCCAAAGATGATCCTGCTGGACGAGCCGATGGCGGGGGTGAACCCGACGCTGGTCAGCGAGATCGCGGGACAGCTGGAAGCCATCCGCGATGAAGGCATCACCATCCTGTTGATCGAGCACGAGATGGCGCTGATCGAACGCCTGTGCGAGGACGTGGTCGTGATGGCCGACGGCAGGTTTCTCACACGCGGCACCTTTCGGGAGGTTGTCTCCAACCGTGAAGTGCAGGAGTCCTATCTGGGAATGAGGCGCCAATGAGCATGCTGCGAATCGAAGGCATCCGCGGCGGCTACGCGACCGCGGACGAGATCGTCAAAGGCATCCACCTTACCGTTGATGGCCATGACCTCGCGGTCATCATCGGCCCGAACGGAGCCGGCAAGTCCACCTTCCTGAAACTCGTCGCGGGCCTGCTGAAGCCGAAGACAGGTCAGGTCGCCATCGACGGCCACCGCCTGACCCTGGGCGACCCGCACGCCGCCTGCGAACACGGGCTGAGCTTCGTGCCGCAGGAACGCAACGTCTTCCAGACGCTCACCGTGCGCGAGAACCTCGAAATGGGCGGCTTCCTCCTGCGCGGCACGCTCCGCGAACGCATCGATGAACAGTTGGAGCAGTTTCCTCTGCTGAAGCCGCGTCTCAAGGACAAGGCCGGCAACTTGTCAGGAGGACAGCGCCAGGTGCTTGCCATGGCCGTTGCGCTGATGACCTCGCCGCGGGTGTTGCTGCTCGACGAGCCCACGGCTGGCTTGTCGCCGGCTGCCGCGGACGAAGTGTTCGAACTGGTCCGCAACCTGGCCAAGCAGGGTCTGGCCGTCTTGATGGTCGAGCAGAACGCACTGCTGGCTCTGGAGTACGGCACGCGGGGCATCGTCCTCGTGGCGGGCAAGAAGCTGAGAGACGACAAGGCGGCAAGCCTGCTTGCCGACGACGAGATACGCCATCTTTTCCTCGGCGGTGCCGAGGTTCAACAACAGCACTGAAGGAGTTCCCATGAGCACCATCGATCGACGTTCTTTCCTGGGTGCCGGTGCGGCCCTTGGTCTGTCCGCACTGCCTCTGCTCGCGCGCGCGCAGGGTGAAGGGCCGATCCGCATCGGCATCATCATTCCCCTGACGGGGGCGACCAGTCAGTTCGGCGCCACGATGAACCAGGCGGCGCATGTGGCTGTGGCCGAGATCAACGCCGCTGGCGGCATCCGTGGGCGCAAGGTGGAGGTCATCATCGAAGATGACCAGAGCAACCCTGAAGCAGCCGTCCGTGCGGCCCGCAAGCTGATCGATGTCGACAAGGTGGTCGCCATCGGCGGCTCCTACGCTTCGGCCGTCACTTCGGCCATCGCACCTCTGTGCTGGGAAAGCAAGACGGTGCTGTGCACGGCGTCGGGAGCGGACAGCATCACCAAGCTGCCGCATCAGGGCTACATCTTCCGCACCTCTCCGACCGTGACGTTGCAGGGCACGCGCGTCGGTGACTTCGGCGTCGAGCTGGGCGGCAAGAACATGTTCTTCCTCGGTCCGCAGACGCCGTTCGCCCAGTCGTACATCGACATCATCTCTGGCATCTTCACCCGAGCCGGCGGCAAGGGTGCCGGCCTGATCTATGAGGACAAGAAGGCAAGCTATCGCTCCGAGGTGGATCAGGCGCTGCGCGCCAAGCCCGACATCATCGTGCTGGGCGGATACGTGCCCGACACCGCGGTGGTGCTGAAGGACCTGTATCGGGCCGGTTTCGGCGGCAAGCGCATCGGATTCTCGTTCGGTGTCAACCAGAAGCTGGTCGAGGCGGTTCCGGGCGAGGTGGGCGAAGGCGTGTATTCGCTCGTGCCCTCGGCATCGGTCTCGGCGCAAGCCTACAAGCGCTTGATCCAGAAGCTCAAGGTCGACGCCCTCGACACGTACTCGTGCCAGGTCTACGACCACGTGAACATGGTTGCCCTGGCGCTCGCCAGCGCAGGCAAGTCCCCGGTGTCGGGCACCACGGTTCGCGACCAACTGCGCGCGGTCACGCAGGACACGAAGGGCAAGCCGGTGGACAGCGCCGAAGAGGGGCTGAAGCTCCTGGCGGGCGGTTCGCCGATCAACTTCGATGGTGCCAGTGGGCCGCTCGAATTCGCGGAGAACGGCGACGTCAAAGGCGTCTTCTTCCGCTACGAACAGATCCAGAAGAGCAAGCTCGCCACCGTCAAGGTGGCGTGACGAAGGGGCAGGCGCACCATGTTCGACGATGTGATTCAGCACGTCCTCAACGGCCTCGTCATGGGGGCCGTCGTGGCGTTGCCTGCGCTGGGCCTGACGCTGGTCTTCAGCGTCCTGGGCTTCGTCAACTTCAGCATTGCCGCGCTGATGACGGTGGGGCGTATGCGGGATGGCTGGTCAACAGCCACCTGCATTGGCCGCTGGTGCCTGCGCTGGCGATGTCTTTCACAGCCGCCGGCTTGATCGGCGTGATCGGTGATCGGCTGGCTCTGGTACCGATGCGGCGGCGCACCTCAGCACACACATCGCTCATGGTCGCGGTCGCCTCGATCGCGTTGAATCTTGCACTCGAGAACGCGCTGCGCTTTGGCTTTGGCAGCGATCTGGTCAGCTACGACCTTCCCATTGCTCGTGATGTGCGCTTCGGTGACCTCCGGATCGGGCCGCAGCAGATGAGCAACCTTGCCATCGCGCTGGTGATCGCGTTCGCATTGGCGGCGTTCTTCTCGGCCACCCGCTGGGGCAAGGCGATGCGAGCGGTGGCCGACAACCCGGACCTGGCCCGACTGAAGGGCATCGACCCCAAGCGCTTGTCCAACCTCGCCACTTTCATCGGAATGGGGTTGGCTGGCATCGGAGGCTCGTTGCTGGCCATCGACACCAGTGTCGACCCTTCAACCGGATCGCGCTTGCTGCTCGTCGTCTTCGCTGCGAGCGTGCTGGGCGGACTGACCAGCCTGACTGGCGCCGTACTTGGAGCGCTGCTGATCGGCGTGTTCAGCGAGGTGTCGTTGTCGGTCGTGTCGCCGGTCTATCAGTCCGCCATGGCCTTCGTCGCCATCCTGGCAGTTCTGCTTGTTCGTCCCAACGGCCTCTTTGCCGGCCTCTCCGGAGTCAGGAAATGACCTCGTACCTCGTGTTCATGGCCACGCTGGCCGGCATCTACGCGCTGTTGTCCCTCGGCCTCGTGACCATCTGGGGCCAGGGAGGCATGGTCAATCTCGGTCTCGTGGGCTTCTACGCACTGGGTGCCTATACGTCGGCCCTGCTGAGCAAGGGTGGCGTGCCGATCGGCCTGGCCTGGTTGGCGGCCATGATCGTCGCGGGAGGCGTCGGCGCGATGTTGTGCTTCGTCACGCGCACGCTGAGGGGTGACTACCTGGCCATCGTGTCGCTGGGCTTCGCAGAGGTGATTCGCCTCGTGGCGATGAACGAGAAGTGGCTGACCGGCGGCAGCGACGGCGTCTCCGGAATCCGAGCGCCGCTGAAGCCGGAGCTGGGTGAGGCCTTCCCGCTGTTCTATCTGTTGCTGACCTGGCTCATCGTCGGCGTGGCGGCATGGGGGTTGGCCCGTGTCCTGAGATCGCCCTACGGAAGGGCCTTGCGTGCGCAGCGGGATGACGAGCAGGTCGCTGCAGTGGCGGGGAAGTCAGTGCTGCAACTCAAGCTGAAGACCTTCGCCATCGGTGCGGCGCTCTCCGGCGTTGGCGGTGCGATCTACGCTCATCTCACGAGCTTCATTGCGCCCGATGGATTCGTGCCGCTCTTGACGATCTACATCTTCCTGGCGGCGACGGCAGGCGGCTACACACGCCTGAGCGGGGCCATCGCCGGGTCGATCGCGCTGCTTGTCTTGCTGGAGTCCACGCGGTTCCTGGCCGCCGCGATTCCAGGGCTGACTGCCGTGCAGGTGGCATCGCTGCGTGAGTTCGCCATCGCGGTAACGCTCATTGCCATCATGCAGTTGAAGCCGGAGGGTGTCTTCGGAAGTACCAACCAGCAGGCTCCCGCGAAAGACAGTCCGCCACCATCGCCACCTGCGGAATCCGCGGCCGCGTCCATCGGTCACCACGCCGTGATGCTGCCTCAGACATGAAGCGCCTGCCCTCACCTGAAGACTGGTCGCTGCTTTGCGCCCAAATCACCAAGACCGTGCGCTACAAGCTGGCCACGCTGCTCGAAGTCGATTGGGATGCGAAGTTGGTTCGCAGGCGCTATTCCTCGGATGAACTGCACTACCCAAGCGGCGGGGAGAAGCGTCTGATGGGAACCACCTGGGCGAAGCATGTGCTTGACGAGGGGCGCGTCTTCAAAGCCGACGGACCAGAAGAAATGCAGAGTGCCTTCGCGGACCACGAACTGCTGGCATCACTCGGGCTGAATCAAGCCGTGAACGTGCCGATCTGGGCAGACAGCCGCGTTGGGTGGTCGCTCAACCTGTTGCGTGACGAGCCGCCGTTCGACGACGGCGAGGTTGTGCGGGTTCAGCAAGCCTTGAGCGCCGTCGAGGTGTAGCCGCGCGGGCTCTATCCCGAACTCCCGCAGCGTGCGGTCGATTGACCGCGGATTCTTTGAGGACTCGACATGCGCGTCATGGTGCTTGGCAGTGGTGTGATCGGAACGACCGCCGCGTACTACCTCGCCCGAGCAGGACATGAAGTGACGGTGCTGGATCGCCAGCCTGCGCCGGCGATGGAGACCAGCTATGCCAACGCAGGCGAAGTGTCCCCTGGCTATTCCGCACCGTGGGCCGGCCCCGGTGTGCCGTTGAAGGCGATCAAGTGGCTGCTGATGCAGCACCGGCCGTTGGTGATCAGGCCTTCACTCGACATGGCCATGTTGCGCTGGTGCCTGCAGATGCTGGGCAACTGCAACCAGCGTGCATATGCCGTCAACAAGGAGCGCATGGTGCGCCTGGCGGAGTACAGCCGGGACTGCCTGCGCCAGCTTCGCGCCGACACAGGCATACGCTACGACGATCGTGCACAGGGCACCTTGCAGTTGTTCCGAACCCAGCAGCAACTCGATGGCGTTGCGAAGGACATCGAGGTCCTGCGGCAAACCGGAGTGCCTTTCGAAGTGCTCGACCGCGAAGGCTTCGTGCGCGTCGAGCCGGGCCTGGCCGACACGAAGCACAAGTTCGTCGGAGCGCTTCGCTTGCCAGGGGACGAAACCGGTGACTGCTTCAAGTTCACGCAATCGCTCGCAGCGACCGCACAGCAACTCGGCGCCGATTTCCGCTTCGGCGTCGAGATCGAGGGCCTGGAACATGCCGGTGAGCGCATTTCCGGCGTGCGCACAAGCATGGGTGTTCTCGATGCCGACCACTACGTGCTCGCGCTTGGCAGCTACTCGACGCGCATGCTCGCCCCACTGGGAATCACTGTCCCGGTCTACCCCGTCAAGGGCTACTCGATCACCGTGCCGATCATCGACGCGGCGCACGCACCCGAGTCAACGATCATGGACGAGACGCACAAGGTCGCCGTCACGCGGCTGGGTGATCGCATCCGCGTCGGCGGCACCGCGCAGCTTTCCGGCTTCGACCTCAGCCTGGTCGACGCACGTCGCCGCACGCTGGAGCACGTGGTGACCGATCTGTTCCCTCGCGGCGGCGATGTCGCACGCGCCGAATTCTGGGCGGGCCTGCGTCCGATGACGCCGGACGGCACGCCCGTTGTGGGCGGCACTCGCTATGGGAACCTATCGCTGTCTACGGGCCATGGCACGCTCGGCTGGACCATGGCTGCGGGCACGGGCCGTGTGATGGCGGACCTGATCAGCGGCCGTGAGCCCGAGATCAGCCTCGATGGGCTGACCCTTGAGCGATATGGACCCAGAGCAGGTGGGCGGGCAGCGCCTTCTGCGTGGCGAGCTGCCCGCGCCTGACCGGCCATTGACCATGGCACTTCAGCCGGGATCCAGCCTCTACGATTCACCTGCGTCGGCAGGAGGGATCCTCACGATCGACCTGGGCGCGATCGTTGCCAACTGGCAGTTCCTCCGTTCAAGCGTCGGAGCGGGCGAGTGTGCCGCTGTCGTCAAGGCCGACGCGTACGGTCTGGGCGCCCACCGGGTTGGACCTGCGCTGGCTGCCGCAGGCTGTCGGCAGTTCTTTGTGGCCCATCTTGATGAGGCCATCGCCCTGAAGCCGCTGCTTCCCGGTACGGCAGTCGTATCGGTGCTGCACGGACCGATGCCCGGCAGCGAGGGCGACTTCGTCGCGCACGGTGTGCGGCCGGTGCTGAACAGCCGTGCCCAACTGAATGGCTGGCGAGCGCTCGCGCGACGCCTCGATCGTGATCTCGGTGCAGTCGTGCAGGTGGACACCGGGATGGCGCGCCTCGGACTCGCGGCGGAGGAAATGCGAGAGATCGCTGAGGACGGTTCGGCCTTTGCAGGTGTGCGGGTCGCGCTGGTCATGAGCCACCTTGCGTGTGCGGAGGAGCCCCTGCATCCAGCGAACAAGGCGCAGCGAGAGCGTTTCTTGGCTACGCGGCAAGGGTTGCCCGCCGCACCTGCGAGCCTGGCCAATTCGTCCGGCATCTTCCTTGGTGGTGACTATCACTTTGACCTTGTTCGACCAGGAGCGGCGATGTACGGCATTTCTCCTGTTCCGGGACAGGCCAATCCGATGGGCCCGGTCGTCCGACTCGACGGTCGGGTGATCCAGGTGCGGTCGGTTGTGGCGGACACACCTGTGGGGTACGGCGAAGCGTGGCGTAGTCGGCGCCCCACGCGCATCGCCACTGTCGCGGTGGGCTACGCGGACGGTTGGCTGCGCAGTCTGGGCGACAGAGGCAGCGCCTGGATCGGCGGTGTCGAACTGCCGATCATCGGCCGAGTATCCATGGACACCATCACCCTCGATGCTGGCGCTGTGCCTGAAGCTTTGCTGCAGCCCGGCGCGACGGTATCGCTCATTGGGGAGCATCAGGGCGTCGATGAGGTCGCGGCCAAGGCGGGAACGATCGGCTACGAGATCCTCACGGCGCTCGGGAAGCGATACGCCCGAGACTACCGGGAGCCTGGGGCGCAGGATTCGCAGTAGGCGGATGCATGGCCCTTGTCGCGCTTGAAGAGGTACCGTCCAAACTTTGCCCCTGGCCCAGGGCCGGGGAATTGGCCGATTGCTCGGCCCAATGGGGTCACCAGCGCGCCTCAATCGTTGGCCCGAGGTCGGCTCGGCTTTCGAACGACTGCCGACTTTGTTGTGGCGGCCCAGCGACCGCGACATCCGGCGGCCAATTTACCTCTGCAGCGGACCACTCAGACTCTAGCCACTCCCCTGCCGCCGATGACCCGGCGGACGTGCAACAACTGAGATCGTGTCCTGTAGCAAGCTGGAGGGGAAGAAGTGTCGCGAGGCAAACTTCTCATGTGCGTAACGCTCGATGCGGGAGTGTAGAAAGGCGCGAATGTCATCGAGCGTGCGGTTCAAGAACGGGCCGTACGACGGCTGCTCTGAAACAAGCAGCTTGAAGATCGTCCCTTCCTGCAGTTGCAGCATCGGTGCTTCCATGATGTTGTCTGCTACCGCTTCACAAGCGGCAGGCGCCAAAAAGCCTAGCCGCTGCGTCGCGGCGACCAGGTTGCGGCGCGCAAACAACTCGTCCAACGTGAACGCCCCGGTCTTCACCTCGCAAATCACACCCAAGTTGCGATCGAACGGGACGTTTGCCGTAAGGAAGTGATCCCAGTCCCCTTGCTGACCCCCAATCTCTTCGTAGACCAAAGGTGGTCTGACAGCAAGCACATCCACGTCCGAGCGGAGGTCGTTTCCGCCATGCCGATGGACGACGAAGTTCTGCAAGGGGAAAAACCCATTCAGCCGAAGGTACCAGTAGGCATGCTCTTCGCCGTAGTTCATTGCCGTCCTCCTCGCCGTTATGCCCTACGCTTCCGCACCGCTGCAATCCACGTCTCAAGCGCGTCGATGTCCGCCTTGAGTTGGGCGGCAGGCGGCACAGGGGCACGGTCAGCAGCGGCCTTGTCATGGCCCGGCAGCCACTTCGAGCATTTCCCCATGCCGGCTTCAATGGCGGCGTAGTCCTGCGCATCGATATCGACGGCCTTCAGGCGCTGAGTCTGCACGCCGACCTGGAACCGCTCGACCACATTGTTGAGCAGGACCTCCTCGATGGCCCGCTCCCAAGCCTCGCGCAGTAGCCCGTAAAGGTACTTCGCTTCCTTCTCATACCGGTCCTGCTCGCCGTCACGCTCCAACTTGTCGGCTGCCTGCCACTCATTCCTGATGTAGCCGATCTTTTTCTTGACCGGCATCGCGACCCACGGCAGCTCCTCCGCGCAGACGCCAGCACCTAACGACTGATGGCGGACATGCTGATCCAACTGTTCAACGGCCTCCAACTCCGCATACTGCTTGAGCAAAAGCAGGAAGACGACATCGTGGGTGAACACGATGACCTGACGCTTCTTCGATTCCTCGACCAGGCGACGGGCCACCCCGTCGCGCCAACGAAAATCCAGAGAGGAAACTGGATCGTCGAAGACGATGCCGGAAGGGTCGTCGGCTGTGCTCAGCTCCGCGAAGAAGGCGGCAATCGACAAGGTTCGCTGCTCCCCCTCGCTCACCACCTTGGGCAGGTTCACGCCCGGCGCGCGGGTTAAGACCAGCTTGTGATAGAGCACGCCTTCTGCCCCGCCGGCGTCTTTCAGCTCCACCTCGACATGGCGGAAGCCGAGCTTGCCCAGCTCATCCGCGAAGCTCGCCTTCAGTTGCTGCGTCACCACGGCCTTGGTCAATGATGTGCTCTTCTGCGTTATGGCCGTAAAGCTGGTGTCGTTCAGACATTGGCCGTATGCGGCATGCTTGCGCTTGCGCTCGATCTCATCCAGAACCACTTGCTCGTTGTCGGCCAGAAGCTTTCGGGCTTTCAGCTCCTGTATCTCTCCTGTTAGCTTCTTGCGCTCTTCTGCAACGTCCTTGGCGCCGAGCGCGGTGATCCGCCCTTCCAACTGCTGTTGCAGAGTCTGGACGGCAAAACTTGCGACTGCGACGACCGGACGCTCCGCTGCTATGTCGACATCGTCCGTCAGGGCGCTGGCCACGGCAGCGCGTCGACGCTCGTTCGATTCGATCGCGTTCCGTACATCGGCAGCCAGCGCTTCATGGTCGACGGCAAGTTCCGCGAGCGTAGACTCGACGGCCTCCGTAGAAGTCTTGAGATCTGTGAAGCCACGGCGCAGCCGGGAAAATCTCTCCCTCAAGCCGCGTAACTCCTGTTCGACGGGCGAAGCAACGAACGATTCGAGCTTCTTCAATCTCTCGGCAGCGTCAGCGCGAATGTCTTGCTGGCACAGCACGCAGCTCGCGCCGTCGTCGACAACCGGGAAGGGGTTTCCCGGATAGGCATGCTCATGAGAAAAGGTGCGGGCGGACTCCCACAGAGCCTTCCAGTCGTCGGTTCCCGTTCCAGGCAGCAGGCGCTCAAGCGTCGCCTCCTTCTGCTTGCGCGCAGCATCGCTCTTGCGCTTGCCTTCTGTGCGGGCAGCGAGAACAGCGGCAATCGCATCGTCCGATAGATCGCGCTCCACTGCCTGCAGATGCAGGAGCAGCGCCTTGACCCGGGTGAGCCGGTTCGTCAACTGCTGCTTGACCTTGACGGGGTCGTTTGTGTTGAGGTCCACGAGAGACTTTTCGAGCGTGGTCAGCCGCTCCGCGTCTTCAGGCTGCAGCCTTGATAGCGCATGGACGGCTTCAACCTTTGTCAGGCCCGTCAGCTTGTTTAAGAGCTGGCTTGCCGCTGTGCCTTCGGGAACCTGCTGCAACAGCGGACCGATGAGGCTGGTGGCGATAGCCTTCTGCTCCGCTTCTACGCGAGTGCGAACGGCCTTGCATACCTTGACCAGCTTATCGAAGAGATCAAGCCCCAGCGGCCGAAAGGCCACGTCCGTCTTTTCCGTCAGGTACACGCCAGCCGATTGCGTATCAAACACGCTCACGCGAGCAACGCGGTCATCCGCACCAACTGCTGTCAGGTCATGCACCGCGTCCGTTCCCCCTACCTGAAATCTGATGGTGACGACCGGCGCAGGAGGAGCGGCGCCTGATGTGACGTTTCCCAAGATGGGTTCACGCCCGCGGGCACGACACGCATTCTTGAGAATGCGGGTATAGCCCGTCTTTCCGGCACCGTTGTCGCCGTACACCACCGTCATGGAGGGTCCGAATCGAAGTGTCTGTCCTTCCGCAAGTGCGTTTACGCCACGTTCATGGAATATGGAAGTCAGCTTCACTGCCTCGCCACGCTTGCCGGCCGCCGGAAGATGTTCCTTCGCGAGCGGTGAGGCCGCTCCAGCATCCGCCAACCCATGCGGGGCTTTGCATAGCTGCGCCAGCTCGTCCAGATCAGCCTCGGCCAATTCGCCCGTCTGGACCAACCGCCGCAGAGCATCACGCTGCCAAGACGGCCGATCGACCGACCACTGCAGAACCTCGTCAAGTACGTTCACCGCAACCCTCCTCTCTGGATGCAGTCGACGTGCCGCCCGACAGCGCACACCGTCTCTGACCGGTGGGCCGCGAGATCGATGAGTAAGTTACGTACAGAACAGAACGCCGCGCCACACTAGGTCCGCCGTGCGAGTCCTCAGATCATCAGCGCGCTCAGCCGGCTCAATGCTGCGGCAACGATGCGTCCCTGCTCCTGAATGCTCTCGATGATCTGCGCCGGGGTCCGAGTGTCCACAACGGTCGAAGCATTCGGATTCACGGCTTTCAGATCAAACACCGCCGCGTCGATGGCCGCTGCCTGGGCTTCCAATTCGCGCGCTGCCTTCTCCTTCTCACGGATGTCGACTTCGACGGCTTCGAGCTTGGAGACGCTCGCCTTGTCCTTCTTCAGGCGCTTCAGCTTCTCCTTGAGATCAACCACAGTTGCCTTGAGCGCCGACGCCTGGTCCAAGAGCGGCTGCATGTCCCTACGCGCGTCAGCGCGCCGCTGCGCGAAATCGATGCTCCATGAATACCGGCTACTCTCTTTGGCAGTGCCACGCTGCGCCAGCATGCGGGCATAGCTCGGAAACGCCTTGCCGGCATTGCGCTCGTCCGAATGCCACTCGGCGGTCAAGGTGGCCGGGAGCGCTGAGTCCGGCAAGACTTCGCCTGTCTGGGAGAACCCGAAGTGAGCTAGTGTCAGCGGCGTCTTCTTGCCCACCTTCACCTGCGACAGGTCGTAGTACCAGATTCGTTCGGTCTTGCGACCCTTGGTAAAGAACAGCAGGTTGGTCTTGACGCCCGCGCCGGCGGTGGAGAACACGCCGCCCGGCAGGCTGAGGATGGCCCACAGCTCGCACTCGTCCGCCAGCTTGCGCTTGGTCTCGACGAAGGCACTCTCGTTGGTGCGGAACAGCAGGCCCTCGTCCAGCACGATGGCGCATGTGCCGTCCGGCGCCAGCTCGGCCAGGATGTCCTGCACGAACAGCACCTGGGTGGCGCTGGTCTCGAACGCGAAGTTCTTCTGCGCGTCCTTGCCCTCCTTGCCGCCGAAGGGCGGGTTGGTCAGGATCACGTCGAACTGTTTGGGAGCCTTGTCGAACAGCGCGCCGTAGGTGGCACGCCGCGTCAGCGAGTTGCCGTGCCACAGGTTGGGCTGGTCGATGCCGTGAAGCACCAGGTTGGCCAGCGCGATCGGGAACACCAGGTTCTCCTTCTCGCGGCCAAAGAAGGTGTCATGCTTCATGGTGTCGATGTCGGTGCTGCGTGCCTGCGGCCCCAACTTGCGGCTGATGTGCTCGTAGGCGATGGCCAGGAAACCACCGGTGCCGCAGCAGGGGTCGTACACCGTCTGCCCGAGCTTGGGGTCCACCGTGTGCACCATCGCGCGGATCACCTCGCGCGGCGTGAAGAATTGGCCGCCGTCGGAGTTCTTCTCGCCCATCTTCAGCAGCAGGTCCTCGTACGCCTGCGACAGCGTAAAGAAGTGCTGGTCGTCGATGTGGTCGACGCTGATCTCGTGCACCTTGTCGAGGATGTCGCGCAGGTTGGTCTCGGAGTCCACCCTCACGCGCTCCACCGCCGTCATCGTGCGGCCGATGATGCGCTGCTTCGGCGTGGCGCCGGGCATCGGCAGGCCCGTGCGCGGGTCCACGTCCAGGCTGTGCAGGTGGGGCAGCAATTCTTTGTTGATGAAGTCGAACAGCTTGCCGTCGCCGGCGGCGAACAATTCCTGCCGCTTCCAGCCGAATGGCTTGCCCTCGGGCGTCTTCGGGTGTCCGGGCTTGTCGGCGTCATTCTTTGGTGGCGGCGCCGCCCAGTCCTGCCAGCGAAATGGAGCGCGCAGCGCGGGCGTGAAGTTCGCTCCCACGGCGTCGGCCTTCTCCAGGTCGCGCACCTCCTGCGCGTCGAGGATGCGCAGGAACAGGATCCAAGTCAGTTCCGGCACGTACTGCAGCGCGCTCGCGCAGTTCGAGCGGCGCATCACGTCGCAGATGCTCTTGACGAAGGCCGAGAGCGATTGGGTGCTGGCGATGGCCTTTGGAGCTTTGTCGGTCTTCTTGGGTCGGGCCATGTTCAGTTCTCGAAGGCTTGGGCGAGCAACTTGGCCGGCAGCGCTTCTATCTCACGAAGCTGTTCCCGGGCAGCTTTTCGCGCTGCCTCGACCTCAGCCAGCTGGGCCTTTAGGCGGGATGCGATGCGCCGCTGGTCGGGCAAGGGCGGAAGGTCGATCGGCACAGACGTGATTACTCCTTGGGCGATGTTCCGCATGGAGTCACTGGTGCCAGTCGCGTAATGCTCGATATGCCGGCGAGCCTTCGGGGCACGCAGTGCGAATAGCAGGTACTCCTTTGACGCGCGGTCCTCGTCAATCACGAGGCGCAGTGTCTTGTCAGAGAGCAATCGAAATGGGTAATTGCAGTCGACCAAGACCACTGCGCCGACGAACTCCTTGGTATTCGCCCGGGAGATCAGCAGGTCGCCTTCCCGCACCCGATGGTTCACGTCTGGCACGTACTGGCCGTTCAGTGCCTTGGCTTCGTCTGGCTGGAAGTCAGACCACGTGACTGCGCTCACTTTCAGAACACCGAGTTCATCTGGCCGTGCGAGGACCTCCGCGGTTTGAAAGCTCTTCCCGGCTTGGATGTCGAGCAGCACATCGCCCAGTGTCGGTTGATCACTCATACCCCGAACAACCTTCCCTTGGCGTCGCGCATCACGTCCGTGGGCTTGCCGAGCACACGGAGCGCGTCCAGGCCACCGGCCAGCTTGATCTCTGGCACGTCCCACAACGCCGGGGTCTCCAGCGCATCGGTGCCACCCGCTGCGAACTGATGGCCCAGGCCCTTCAGCACGATGGCGGCCTTGGGGTCCATGCTGTCGAGCCACGGCCGGTGGCTTCTGATGAACAGGTCCCCGCGTTCGGGGCGACGCAGAGCGCGCGCGTGGTAGCCATGGTGGCCGAAGAAGTCGTAGAGGTCGAAGTCGGTCATCTGGTCGATTTCACGAATCACTTCAGGGCTGAAGTTGTCACCCAGCAGGTGGTCGATGAGGCTGCGGCGCTTCTGTGCTTCGATCCACAGCGCGCGGAATTCGTCGAGGTTGTTGGCCTCGGCGATCACGCGCTGGATCACCTCGCGACGGTATTCGTCCACAGGGATCGGCGTGTCGCGCCCGTCGCGGCGGCTGAGGATGAATCGGCCCTGCGCATTGATGCTCACGCGCTGGCCGCCGATCTCACCGACCGCTGGCCCATTGTTCCCGTTGTCATCATCATCGTCATCATCGTCGTCACCACCCTTGCGGCCACCACCCGAGCGCGGCGGCTTGGTAATGAAGTCGGTGCCGAACAGGCTGGTGACGTCGGTGTAGTCGTAGAGCCAGAATTTGTACTTCTGCGTCTCTTCGTGGATGCGCGTGCCGCGCCCTACCATCTGGTAGAACTTGATCGGCGATTGCAGGTAGCGGAAGAACACCACGGCGTTCAGCCGCTCGATGTCCACGCCGGCCTCCAGCAGGTCCACGGTGCAGGCGATGAAGGCGCGCTCTCCCGAGCCACGCATCGGCTCGATCATGTCGGCGCCGTTGTTGGCGCCGCCCATGCACTTGAAGGCGTAGTGGTCCTTGGGGGTGTGGCCGCGCTCCTTGCACCAGCGCACGTACAAGTTGTTCATGTGCTGGGCCACGCGGTCGGCATGGATCTCACGGGTGCAGAAGATGATGGTCTTCTGCTCCGGCCCGCCGTTTTCGCATAGCAGATCGAACAGGTCGGCGCACATCTTGGGCGTGCGCAGCTCGATAAACAGCTCGTCGTCAAAGTCCTTGCCGGTGTACTCGTCCTTCGTTAGATCTTCTTCGGCTAGCAGCTTGCCGGTCTTGATGTCCCTGACGCCAGCGGCGAGGATCTCCTTCTTGGTGAAGGTGGCGCTGTCGATGCTGGCCTTGCGCTTGACGATCTCACAGGCGGCCAAGTAGCCGTCCTCTTGCGCCTGGATCAGCGTGTACTCGTACACCGGGTCGCCAAAATACTGGCGGTTGTTGGCAGTGATTTCCTTGTCTTCGTGCGACGCCTTGTCGGACTCTTCCAGCTTGCGCGGCGTTGCGGTGAGGCCGATGTGAATGGCGTTGGGGTTGCGGCGCAAAACTTCAGACCACCGGCCCCAGGCAGAACGATGGCACTCGTCGATGATGATGACGCTGAAGGCATCGTGGCCATAGTGCTCGCTGAGGAAGCTGGCGAAGCCTTCTTCGTCATCGAGGCCGAGCGTCTGGTAGGTCGCAACGTGAATGCGCGCGTTCTGGGCAGCGTTGCCCCCCTTCTCCGTCCTGACGATGCGCGCGTTGTCGCCGAAAGCGGCCTTGAGCTTCGTGTAGGCCTGCTCGCGCAGTTCGTCTCGGTCGCAAAGAAACAAGGCCGGCTTGGGCAGTTGCCCAGCTTGACTCAGCCGCCACAAGAGGTTGGTGGCAATGACCGTCTTGCCCGCGCCGGTGGCGAGCGTAAGCAGCACCCGCGGCGGTTTACCGGACTGTTCGTCGAGCAGGATCTTCTCAACGGCCGCGCGGATGGCTGCATCCTGGTAGTAGCGGGACAACGACCAGGCTGGGCTGTCGGCCTGGAACAGCATGGCCGCCTCGGGTCTTGCCACGTCGATGCCGCTGTCCTTAGCGTAGCGGGCCGTCAAGTCGGCGTGATGCGGAAAGTCAGGAAACGGGAACGCGCCGCCCTGGAGTCCGGTGCCACAGTCAAACTCGCCGTATTTGTGACCGTTGGTCGAGAAGACGTACTTCACGTCGAAGCGCTGGCAGTCGGCGTAGCCTTTGGCCTGCTGCATGCCCTTCAGCGGGTCTTCGCCTTCCTTTTTGGCTTCTAGCACGGCGACTGGCAGTGCCTTTGGCATGCTGCCAACCTGTACGCAAAGCAGGTAGTCGGTACGGCCTGGGCCTTTGCGGCGCCGGCCTTTCGGACCCGTGGGCTCCACCGGGGCCGGCGTGAGGATCGTTTCCAGCGTGATCTGGTCGCGGCTGACGTACCCTTTGGTCCGAAGCACTGGGTCGATCAGGTGAAACCGCGTGTCCGCCTCGTTCATGCTCATGAAGTCGTCCCTGCCTCAACGCCGTTGTTCTCTTCGTGAAAGGCCCCACCCCCACCTCTGCGCCGCGCAGCCAACCCCGGGGGTGTGTCCCTCGCTACCTCCAGGCGGTGTGAGAAGTGTCCCAGAGCGAAATACGACGCGGCTCATGCACCTCTACGGCCGCGCAAGTCTACCCGTGGGCCATACCGCGCCCAGTCGACGACTTGACGCTAGGTGAGAGGCCCCGCGGCCAGGTGTGTCGGGAATGCCGCCGAATCGCCCTCGGCCAATGCCTGCACCATGCGACGAAGGCGAGTGTGCCTGTGCGTTGGGCATCAACCACGGCGCGCCACGCCACAGCAGAGGCTTCGCCACCGCGCATGATGCTCCTGCAGCGCTATGTCGATCATCTGGATGCCCTTGAGGACCTCCGCCTCGTGGCGCGACGCTTCAACGCGGTCGCCTCGGACAGGACCTAACCCTGGGAGATCCCGCCACGCTGTACGGATTCGAAGTCCTTCACGGCAAGCGCTCAAAGTCGTTCGGACGCCGCAGTTCCGGATTGCCGAGTCGTACTCCGAATACAAGGCCAGCGCTCCACGCGATGCGCAAATCGATGCCCATTTCTCTGGATCCGAGCACAAGACACTGTGTCTCGCCAAAGCCTGAATAGCCATCCATTCGTCTACAACTTCGGTCGCGTCCCAATCCGTGGTGTAAGACCCAGCCCGGATAGAGGCTGAGACGC
>CAZIBY010000023.1:0-11943 GCA_964537475.1 uncultured Chitinophagaceae bacterium
AATATGTATCCGAGCAAAAATCATTATTAAAATCAAAAAAAAAAGTTATTTTTTTGGGAACGAAAAATCAAAAATAAATCAAAAAAAAAATAAAAAAAATAAAAATAAAAAATAAAAAAACCAACTCACATGAAAACCATAAAATTAAGTAATCCTTATGATATAAAATTTCCATTCAGTGCGACTTATGATATGAATAATCGTACTGGTATTGAAACGGAATTAAAGTCCCAACAAATGATTTTTTTAAATCATTTATTTTCCAAACAATTGTTATCCTTGTCGGATGAACAGATAGCAGAAAAAATCAAAGAAATGCTTACCAAAGCAATTCTTTGGACGGAGGTATATACTGAATGCAACAATGCTGAAAGCGCTTTGTGGCATTACCTTGCCTTCAACTCATTGGAAGTGCTTTGGAATTCGACGGATGAACGTCGCAACTCCTTGGCTGGAATTCCAGACCGATTGTGTGCTGGTTTTAAGCGTGTTACTATTCCTTTAAAAGAAGAACTTCCAGTGCTGACGTTATATGTTAGGGATCAACAAACAATGCTGGAGGCCGTTCGTAAAAGTATGGAGAAGCAGGCGGAAGAATATGGGAAAACTTACAGAGAAGACCCTGCTAACGCCCCTTTATTTGCTATGGTGGAGTTTTTGAAAAATATGATTGCCAAGAAAAACTTCAAGCGAACCTGTTATACCATCTACTGGAAAGAAATATGGGATCGATCCGACAACCCCACTCCGGAAGTCGCTTTTGTAACTTTATTGTATATGAAGTTTTTTGGACTTTCAGCAGGATGTCCTCCCATTCACTTGAATCCAAACTTTATAATGGCTTGTAAATCACGTTTCACTCAACTTTTAAAGGAAGATTATGAAGCACTTCTTCAAATGCCACGTTATAAGGAAATGCTTGCTCTTTTACATTTGAACATAGACGTAGATGAACAATTGACATCTCATCCTGAGGATTTTGATGAGCAAGGGGTTTATGATGAAAAACGTGGTGTGGATATTCGTCGTCAAAAACGACAAGAAGCCAAGGCAACGAAAGAAAATAAACCGAAGCGGGTTAAGAAAAAATAAGATTACTTTTTATTTTATTTTTTTTTACTAACTTCTTTAAAATTTTAAGGAATAAAAATTTTTTCTAATTTTTAATTGAACTATTAATTTTTTTACGGGTTTTACTAGGTTCCAATTGAGCAATACGGCTTTCTAAATCTTTATTTTTACATTTCAGCAATTCAATTTCCTGATTCATAAGAAGCATTTTAAATTCGGCTTTCGCATAATATCTGTTAGAGAAAATATGCATTTGACGAACTGATCCAATTAAATTAGAAGCACTACATAATTCTTCCGTTTTCATTCTTACTGAATAATAAGTTTCAATAATATTTTCTCTGCTTTCCTTACAAACCGGAGTTTCTTCATTCCAAAATTGTGGAAAATCTTCTTTGCTCCATTTTGTAACCTCCTTTAAAATATTTTCATCTTTCATCTTTTAATGAATTTTTTTGTTTTTATTTTTTTTTGTTTTTAATTTTTTTGTTCCCAATTGTTCTTAATGGGAATATTAAAAACAATAGGAATAATTTTATTTTCCTTTAAAAAAGAGTTATTGATTATTTCAGATTTTAACTCCTTTAAAATGAGTTCATGTTCCTCTAAATCTTCTTCTACTAATTTATATTTTATTGGCTTTCATTTCTTTCAATTCTTTTTGAAATTGTTCAGGTCTAAATATAATACATTCTATTTTATCCATTTATTTTTTTTTTTAATTTTTAAAGGAAAAATTTTATTTTATTTTTATTCCACTTTAAAATGAACTTTACGAACAATTTGAGTTTGTGGGTTATGATGCAAAACTGCATTGTTTAAAAGAGAAACACTGAACTTAATTAAAAACCACGCATCCATAATAAGAGAAAGTAGAACACCTTCCACAATGATGGTTAAAATTAAAGCAACAATAATGTAAGAAATAACATAACCAAAGAAAAACGTTGGAAGACCTGTAACAAAGCAAAACAAATCATCGGAAGTGATATCGCCAGAAGGAAAAGTCACGTAGGAGACAAAGGCATCGTGGCCGTAAAGCCATGTCGGATAGGCATCTGGTAAGTAATGCAGGACAACGGTGGGATACTGAAGGAGAATCACCCAAATAAAAACATGCATTGGCGTACCCAAGCAAAAGCATACTTTTCCAAAGACATAAGAAATGGGAATGAGCAGCACGCTAATGGAATAACCTCGCACTCCCACCCTTAAAACGAACTGAAGGCCGTCGCTGTAAGTGTAGCGCAACCAATTCCCAACGACTGTCAAAAATGGTAAATTTTCATTAAAAGAGGTGCCGTTGTAGAGGCATTGTTTTGTGTTTGGGGTGATTTGAAAGTTAATGTATGGGAGACGAATTTTGGGAGCGTCGAACCAGCAATAAATGGTTCCGTCCACGCAGGGATTCCCGTAAATATCTGTCTCGTCACCGACACAAAGATCGGGAGAGCAGGCGGTGACGTTGAGCACATAATCCACAGTGATATCTAAAAATTGTGTATTGGCTTCGATGGCAGTGGAAATGGGTGGTGGGCAAATTCCCGGATATGGGAAATTACACATGGCCGCAACCCGAATCACCTGAAGCACATACTGCTCAATCAGCACTGGTAATTTACTGATAATCAGTTCCGCAATTTGCTCGGTTTCAGCAGAAGTGACATTAATCCCGGAATTGACTTTGGCCGTCCAGTCCACCAACGGCTGCAAAGCAAAGTTAAGCCCAAAATCAAAATGGACAGTGCTTCCGGAAAGATAATTTAAAAATCCACCCACCGAGCCAAGCAAGGCGGCCATGTACCCACCTACCCCAAGAATGGTGCTTACCACCGTTAAAAAAATAGAGGTCATCCCTTGAATGCCCGTAAGAATCACACTGGTCAAAAATCCCTGCATGTTAAGCGCAAGGTTAAAACCTGATTTCTGTAGCGTCGGATGGTGTGCAACCACGTGTGCATCCAGTGTATCGATTACTTCATTAAAATCAAATCCAATTTCATCTAAACCGTCCCGTACATGCCAGTAGACATTGCTAATATTTCTGTGATTGAGCAACGCATTCATACCAACCTTGAGTGCTTTCATCCCATGATGAAGCGCTGTAAGAAGTACATTGGCGGTGGAAAGACCCTTGGATGCATCGTCCAGCATGTCATTAATTTTACTTTTAGCCTTCAAATAATTCGCATCCAGTCGAGTTCGCTGCTCCGCCATCTGTCTTTTAAAGGATTCGGAGGTTGTTCCTTTAAAAGATTGTTGCTGTTGTCTGAAAGGATTGTGCTTGGACGTGGCAATCTTTTTAATGGAATCTGCTCTGTCCGAAACAACCGATGGATGGATGCGCTTCGTATGAATATCATCGATGGTTTGACGCATGGAACGGGACGGAACGTACATAGGCACATTGGAATTATCCAGTTGCGCAATAATTTGAGGAAAGGTAGTATTGAGCGCCGTTAAGATGCTGTTGAAAGTGCGATCAATGACGGAGGTGTCCATAACAGTACCATCGGGATTGGTAAGATGAAAATTCGCCGGATCGGTGTAATAGCAACCAATCAAAGTACCAGTGGAGCCGCCATCATATACACAAACACCAAGAATAGTTTCAAGTCCTCTGGAATGAATGGAAGAATCAAAGTCCTCCAGCCGATGCTGTATTTTTCCATTGGCAATGCCAAGCCCTTTAATGATGGTGCAGAAAAATCGAACGCCTCCGCAGATTTTCCGAATCAGATAGTTGACAATGGCTTTACCCAAATTGGCTACAGCGTTCTGCATGTTGTTGAATGCCGTCAAATCCTGATTGAACTGATCCAAATCATGATAGTACATCAGTGTAACATTTCCGGCAATTTCAAAGTAGATCGTTTTAAAGATAAAGAATTGATCTAAACCTGTGCACGGAAGCAAAATATCATCTATAAAATCCACAGAAAAATTACCAAATCCGCAAAGCGTAATGACCAATCCTTTCATAAATCCTACAAATCCCGCCTTGTTTACGTCTGTTTTGTTGAGCCGTCCATTGGAAATGCACTGAATAAATAAACCCGGTTCGTCACTTAATGGATGCCAACAAGGTGGGTCGTCAATGACATCCAGCAAATCACTCATTATAAAATTAACAATGGCTGTGACAAATTCAAAATTAAAGCCCTTTCCTGAAAACAAATCCAGCACGGCCTGAAGCAAATTCAGAATAAAGGTCAGCAACGCAACGGCAAAATTTAGCACAATGTTGAGTACATTGGCCATCACGGTTAGTAGTGTGGAACGATTGATTGGTGTAAAACGAAGTGCAATGACATGAAGCATTCCACGAATAATTGCCGTCACGGCATTGTATAATATTCTGAGCCCATCAACACAATCCAACACCATGTTGGCGAAAGGCACAACATCCTGATTATATGCCCCACCCAAAGTGGAACCAAGCGCATTGGCTTGGTTCATGGTATATTGTGTAGTGACTGGCAAAGGCAAACCGACATAGGCTGCAAGTCCATAGACAAAATTTCCATACACAAACACCAGAAGCCACGGTAAAAAATAAAACACGGCAAGGATTAACAAAAACAACGACGTGAAAAAAAACACATGATCGTCTGGAAACAACTTGAAGTGCTTTTTTAACTGACGTTGAAGTGCCATTCTTTAAAATGAAGCCACCGCCTACTTTTTCTAAGTTTAAACATTTATTTTTGATTTTAGTACAGTTAAATAATGTGCATTGCAAAATTCAAAATAAAAATGCTGAGCATTGCTCCACGTAATGTTTTCATGCTTTTGAAACGAAGGAAATCGGAAAACATGCTCTTTTAAAGAATGAGTAATTTCTTCTACATGCTGCTCCACCATAGCCTGCGCAAAAATACATAAATCTTCCTGCAACACATTCTCATTTCTTTCTTTGGCAACGGTCTTCTCGCGTAAAAAATCTACATTTTCCAGAAATACTTTGCTGCTTTCTGCCTCCTTTGTATCACTCAACAGTTGTAATAATAACCCGCCGTCAAGAATATTAATCAAATTAGACCAATCCATCTTTAACCCTTCTTTAAAAGTAAACGCACGGCTAAACAACCAATGCAAAACCGTTGCATAAGGACGTCCTTCCACAAACACAAAAGTAGAAAACTCGTGTCGGAAAGAAAAAACATGCTCCGCCGATAATCCATGTCCAGCATGCATATATAATATTTTATTCTTATTTCCATTCATTTTAAAGAAGTAAATTTTTTATTTTTTATTTTTTTTCCTTTAAAATGTTTAGAAGAGTAGTATTTTGTAACGGGGTAAGATTACAAAAGATAAACGATGCATCTTCTGAGTAAGGTGGAATTACCCAAATACATTTATTCGAGGCAGTTTCATCATATTGAAGTATTTCTGAAAAATGATCGGATCGATAAATATTATGTGTATGCTGTTTCCATCGAATCTTACAAAGTTGTTCAAAAGTGCTGTCACTAATTTCTAATTCATTCATTTAATTTTTTTTTATTAAAACCAAAAAAAAAATTAAAAAAAAAAATCAAAAGTTTTTTCTTCTTTAAAATGTCAATTTCAATTATTGGAAGAATTATGGAATCATGCACGAAGCAAACAACATAATATTGTGCAGAATATTACATTTGATAAAGAAGAAGCAGCGAGATGTCTTTCATCCTACATTTATATCTTTCAATATTCTTTGATTTGTTGTGACCTTACCGGTAACGTGTTTACAACTTGTGGATATAACAGGGCTTATAGAAATCATGCGGCAGAAAATGTAGTTGCTTCTATTTTAAAGGAAAAAATAAATAAATAAATAAATAAATTTAAAACTGATCCAACGGAGGTAAGGATGGATGGGGGATATACACAATAGGTTGTGCTTGACATATATGACAAATTCTTGAAATATTAAATGGCTTGTTAAGGGTGTCCAGCGTCTCATTTTTACCTGTATGATAAGCACAATACCGACTATGATGTCCACAACAAAAATAAAAATGGGCTGTTTTCCCACATTGTGGCATTTCACAGGGCCCGCGGGAACCAAGCAAGAAATCCTTTGTCTCAGGATCGGCATGGTTACATTCCAGCAACATTTCAAAGGAGTTACTTGGTAAATGCTCCTTGCAAAAATCATCCAAGTGCATGCAATCTGGATGGTAATATCCCGTTGCATTGCAATTTTCCTTGGCACACTGGACGTTCCGCTCGGTAACATAAAACGCAGCAATCGAACGTTTCTCCTCATGTCGGGCAGCACTGTCAGTTTCCAGTGTTGTGAGCGACGGATAAAAAAGTGCTCTATGGTAAACATCCTGCGGAACAGGTTCCTGAAGTCGATAAATGCTTCTAATGGACTTCTTGCAGGTCGGACAGCGGCTTGGAAGATAACGATTGGCGTATTCTTCTTTAAAACATTCCGCACAAATCACAAACCAATGTTTGCATTTAGTAAAATAAAATGCCTTTTTCTGATGACAAAAGGCACAAAGCGGTGCTAATTCCGTTGGCGGTTGCTTGTTGTGTTTCTTGACCAGCACTGAAAATCGATCATCATCTTTGTCCAGTTCATCCTGCGCCAGAAAACGAGCATCATACTCATCGTTTTTGGCAAGTTCAATCTCATGTTCATCCGCAAATTCCACGTCTTCCCCCTTTTCATCCGCTTCCATTTCATCTTTCAATTCTTGTTGTTTCTTTAAAATGAAGCGCTTCCGCTTCCGAATAAATTTCCACACTGCTTCCTTATTAAAAGAAATCTTTTTTCCTTTAAAAAGCATAAACATGCGCAACGATAAATCTTTTCTTGGGGTGTAAGGAAGATCACGACGACGAAAGTTACTTGCTTTTTGTTTGTCCTCCGGAACTTCTTCTGCTTCTTCCCCCAATGAAAATTGAAAATGACGTCCAATAACACCAATGCGATCCATTTTTTTTTTTTTATTTTTTTCTTTTTATTTCAAAATTTTTTTTATTTTTCTTTTTTCTTCTCCACGGCTCGAATAAAATTCCATATTAAAGTAAGATCACTCATAATCTCATTGTGGTCTTGTTCTTTTAAAGAAAGAGTGCCGCTTAGTAAATATCTTATGATAGGATAATTATGATTACGAAAAACCTCCACCACACATCGGATCAAAGAATTCTGACGATGCACAAAAGTATACGTAGCATTGGGAACATACAATACACTGGCCGACACTGAACAATCAAATTTAGAACAAGTATTATTTAATGCTTCTTGTTCGTCACAACTCATGGTAGGTGATACCGAAGATGTTGTTGGCTCATATTCATCCTCCAATACCATATCATCCAAAGTAGGATTCATTTCATAGGATTTCCGAAGGCTGGCCTGTGCTAAAAAAGTTTGTTTGTCTTCCATTTTAAAGAAAAAAATATATTTTTAATTTATTTCCTTTAAAATTTTAAAGAAAAATATATTTTTAATTTATTTCCTTTAAAATTTTAAAGAAAAAAAAATGTTTTTATTTGCTTTTGTATTGGCGATTTTTTTAAATGTACTTGAGAATTATTTTTGTAAAAGATTTTTTTCTAATAATGATGATAATATTGAATTTAGAGTAGGCCCTGCATTAATTACTTTACATAATGCAGAAATTCCATTAGTAATGGAAAATCATGAGGTTAATCATTTATTAGTGTTTGCTCGAAAAGGAAGAATAATAAAATTATGGGATGTTGTAAGATAATAAAAAAAAAAAAAATTAAAAAGTAAATAAAAAGTATTTATTATTACTGTTATTACAATTATTTTGTTTTTTCAATTCTTTTTTCCAATTGATACATTTCATCATCAATTTCATTATATCTTAAAGCTAGTAATTTGAATGGCTCTTTTCTTACGAAACCGTCTCCGGGTTCCTGCTTTAACGATGTTCGGAAATCGAAGATCACGTTATTTGTTGCTTCTTTTAATACTTTAAATCGTTCACTTAACTCTGTCACCTTATTATACAAAACTTTATATTGCTCACTTGTTACATAGGACATTATCTTTACTTTTTTTTATTTTTGAAGGAAAAATTTTTTTAGAATAATTTGTACATTTTATTTAAAAAATAAAATCATGCCTTGCGTAAAAAAAAATGTAAGGTAGTATATTGTTCCGGAAAGTGAAGAAGACATCCGTTAATTGCTCAATACGGGAGAACCGTTCTTCTTTTGGAGCAAGGTCATCGTAATAATACCATACTCCTCTGTAACGAATACAAGAGGTATAATGATTGCCATTCACCCAATTAACAATGGCAACCAATAAAAAAGATTCATGACCCCATTCCATTTTGTTTTTTAAAATTGGACGTAAATCTTTTGTTTGAAATGTATTATTAAACACTATCAGTTTGTTCTTGGCAAGGTCGGATGCAGGAAATAATGCCAGAATTTCTTCATTTAAAGTTAACGTTGCATCGCCAGTTGTTAACATCAAAGGCGGGAATGCTCTGGCAAAAAGAGTATAAACATCGAGCGGGTGTGCGTGGACAGCCTTTGCCATGTTGTTTTTAACAGACAATTCATAAACCTTTCGTGCAAGTGGAAAATAAGCGTTTTCTTTTAAACCGAGCGATTTCAAAGAAGCAGAGTTTCTAAAAATTCGTGCAAATTCTGCAAAGGTTGTTACATTTTGTAACTGCTCTGCGTTTTGATGGATAAAATTAAAAAGAATATTAGCATCCTTTTTTACATTACCACGAACAGAAAATTCATCATAGAGTGGTTCGATAACCTTCTGCTCTAATGTGTTGATGTCGAAGTGATAAGAAGATTTTGTAAATAAATCGCGCATACATAGAGACAATGTTTCACGAACAACTACACATGTTTGGTTGTCAGAGTATACTGCTTGATTTAACCGTTTTAAATCATTTCGAAGACGTTCAGCCAGACGACGCAAGGAATCAATAATGTCCTTTGAGTTTGTAGACATATAAGAGAAACTGGAATTTGTTTGACACTTTTCAATCAATCTTTCATCATAGTTAAAACTTTCGATATCCTCTTCCAATAGTATTGTTTTTAAATATGTAGAGTCCGAAGTAAGAAAAATTTGGACAAGAGAATCCAAGTAACAACTGTTTTCCACCCATTGTAATCCAACAGGTACTTCATTACTTTCTTCCAATAACTTTTTCATACGATTTTCAAATTGTTCCTCGGTTTCATCACTTTTTTCTTCCACTTCTACTTTTAGTTGTTTGTTTTCCATTTTAAACGCTTTAGCGGAAGTAATCCTAAATTCTTCCTTTTCAATTCTAATTTCTAATTGTTCAAGTTTATTTAGAAGATCAATGTAATGTTGAATTGGCACAAAGTCGGTATCCTTACCTATTACGATTTTTGATTGAAGTTCTTTGTCAAGGTTAGTCGGTTCATCTCTTAATTTTTTTTTATTGATGTTATTTCGTTTATCTTCTTCTTTTTTTATTCTACTTTCCAATTGTTTAAGGTTATTTTGAAGTTTATAATAAAATTCAATTGGCACACGGTTACTATTCTGTTGTTTCACTTCTTCTTTTTTTATTCTATTTTCTAATTGTTTAAGGTTACTTTGAAGTTGATTAAAAAATTCAATTGGTACACGGTTGCTACTCTGCGATTTCACTTCTTCTTTTTCTATTCTATTTTCTAATTGTTTAATCGATGTAAGACTATTTTGAGGATCAATATAAAATGAAATTGGTATAGTGGCTTTCATTAATTTTCTTTAAATTTAAAGGAAAAAGAATTTATTCTTGATTTTTATTTTTATAAAATAAAAATGAATTAATTCTTTAAAAGATGGGCAATATTAAAAGAAATGCTACTGACATCCGTTGAGAAAACAATTTCATTTTTATTTGGGGAAAGCGCTATTTGGTAATTTGTAAACCAAGCACTGAGTATTTGAACAATATCATTGACATACTGCTGACGGAATAACTCCAAAATTTCCCGTGATTTTTCCATATTGCGCATTGCCTCATAATCTGAAGCAACAATGGCACACACTTCCCGAATAGTAATATTTTTACTGCCACGAATCTTAGAACGGTGAATGCCATAATTTCGATTGAATCCATGCGAAAGACTCCACGAAAAGTCGGAAAACTCAAAATGGTTATGATACAGACTTAGCCAAGAAATGTTATTGTTTTCATCATCGAAAAAAGTGAAAAATGGTTGATCCAACAACATTTGATTGCAAAGAGCATTGTAATCATGAACGCTTAAATCATCTATATTTCTTAATGCTGGATTCATGTTGCATTCTATCATTTTCCGACAAAACGCCGTTTTCTCTTCTTCTACATTATCCAAAGTAGTCCAAACATTACTCTTTAAATCTTTATTATTACTATCATTTAAAAACGCATTACGAAGACAATTCAAATCTTGAGCAAATTTTTCAAATACTGCTTTACTTGTAATGGCATAATACTGTAAATAAAGGTCTACAAAATTTTTAGGTAAATATCGTTTTCTTTTAAAGAAAGATGATTCCATTTTTTTTTATTTTTTTTTTTTATTTTTTTTTTTTATTTATTTTTTTTCCTTTAAAATAAATGGAAGAAAAAGAAATGAATGAAAAATATATTATGCTATGTTATGCAGTCCATATTTTTATTGTTTTAATGATTCCTTCCGATGATAATGATCTACTACTATTGCTATTGGCAAATAACATTGCTCATTTCATATTCTGTTACTGTTGTTTTCCTTTTCCTCCATTGTATTTTATTCTTTTAATGATGTATAATACAAGCAGTAAATTAATATTTTTATTTTAAAGAAAAAAATGGATTCTGAATTACTTCTAACATATGTAAAAATGGCTCAGGATTTTATGGACACACGGAACGTTTTACTATTTTTGGCTGCATTGTATGTCCTTCAAGGAATCGGTGTGAATATTTCTTTTGCACTCCGTTGGCTATGGAGGCTTTTTTTGTTATCTTGTATTCTTTTTCATGTTTATTGGTATTATGATTATATCCCACACTCCTTTAAAAGTGTGGCGGCGAATGTACTTCGCTTTTTTAAAAGTAACGAACAATAAAAAATATTTTATATACCTATGGCTGTTTTTCCATTTTTGCCATCGCCAATAAGTATTATATTAATATCTTTTGATTATCTGCTATTTCTTTTAAATTCATTCTTTTTTATTTTTTAAAAAAAATCCGCCCTTCTTGTCAACAAATCGGATTAAAATATTTTAAAAAGCATCATAACTTTTCTAATGTAATACTTTATGTATTAGTTGTACTTGATACTAAAGATGGAGTTATTAATGTTGGGGTAGGTGGAAGTGCAAGAGTATCAAGTTTTCTATGAATGAAAGTAAAATTTTCGATAATATCACTTTTCGCACAACAAGCACAGATCATAGCAGCAACGATCAATACACCTATAAGTGAAACAATGATAACAGTTATTACCATTAATTCCTCGTTTTGTTTTAAATTTCCACCATATGTTCTGCTATCAATTCTTCTAACCAGTTCGGTTAAGTTCTTTAAAACATCATAAGTGGTAATATTTAACGATTGAAGGTATTTTCTTTCTGCATTAATTAAATAGACGTCACCAAACCATTCCTTACAAGTCTCTTCCCGACTACTAAACGAATAAGAAGTGAAGAATACAAAATGTAATCCAACAGAAATCAAAAGCGCCACCACTAATACAGTTATGAACGGATTTAAAAAAATCCATTCTTCCGCTTTTTTCTGATAATGTTTTACAGTCCCACATACAACGTCTGAAAAAGCATTCAAACTGTCCAAACATCGTTCAATAGAATATATGCGTGCTTCTTCACAAATCTCAATGGAATTTGTTTTTTTATTTTCTTCCGGCATT
>CAZIBY010000023.1:12043-19103 GCA_964537475.1 uncultured Chitinophagaceae bacterium
ACTTTATTACAAGCCTCGCTGGTTGATTCCTTAAAAGCGCAAAACCCATCCTGCCAAATTATTACTGCAACGCTTTATAGTAACAAACGTGCCAAATATAGTTAAAACTCAATTTACAATATTATGTGTCAATTTCTGAAATTTGTGACATTAAAAAAAAAATAAAAAATACTTTTTATATTTCTTTTAAAGGAAAAAAAAATAAAAATGAATTCCATTGAAAACATTCAAAACAAAGAAAGTGCACTCGAACAAAAATTGCAACAACCTGTTATCATTGTGCAAAAGAAAAAGAAAAAAAAGATGGTCATTCCGAAAGAGACGGGTTGGATAAGTTTTTTTTGGTGGTTGATGAAGACGGGCTTGCTGGTCTTGGTGGTTCTGAATACGTTATACCAAATTTTAAACTGCTTTCCGGCAGTAAAAAATCAGTGGATCGAGATCGTGGCATCGAAAATCCTGCAAAATTGACCACCTGCACCTTCTCATTACTGCTACTCAAAAAAGCATCCAATTTGCACGTCCCCTGCATGCTTTCCGGCACTTCCTTCATTTCCTCCATCACTGAAAGTGGAATTACCGCAGGATCAACCAGCACTACTTTTTTGCTCATTTTAAAGGATAAATATTTTTTTATTATAAAAAAAAAATAAAAATAAATTTATTTTTATTTTACAATTATCCTTTAAAATGAACAAAGCGCAATATTTTATATATCAAGTAATTATGCCCAAAACAGGAGAAGTGATTCGTGAATTCGATAATGAGCAAGATGCTGCAAATTATATAAAGCGTTATCCATCTTTTATTATTCAAGTAGAAGAAATAAAAATACCTTAAAAAATAAATAAAGCATTTAACATTCCACATATTATGGAATATTTACCTTCCGAATATAAGCCACCAAGGCTTCATCGGAAAGCGTTTTAAGATAATCTACCAATTGGTAGGACGTTGATGGAACCCGTTTTAAAAAAGAAGCGGGACTCATATTTGGATAATGAATAGAATCCGTTACATCCATAATGGGAAGTTGAATTGCATTGGCTTCTTCCTCTGACATGATTTTGTCAAATAAACAGGATGCACTTTTAGCATCATAAAGGATAAAATCATCCCTATCCATCCCATAGCCATCCATCATGTCATCACGAGGTGTATCAAACCAAAAGGTGAGACGTCGCTGAAGCACTTGCCCATATCGAGTGCCACATCCCTTAATATCAAATCCTTTGCTAACAGCAAACACCGTCCGCAATTGAACATCGTTCAAATCCGAACCACGAACATAAACATTCATGATTGGGTCAGAACAAGCATCGAAAATTCGGATATGGAGAATTTTCTTTTTCGCTTGTTCCATAAAATCATTCAAACTAATAAATTCTTTCTTTTCAAATTCAGCAATTTCGGCACTTATTCTTTCGGTATTCATTTTAAAGGAGATTTTTTTATTTTTTTTTCTTTTAAAATTTTTTTATTTTTTTATTTTTTTTTTTATTCCCAATGGGAACAAAATTCCCAAAGCAATAATTTTTAGTGGTGATTTTTACTATTAATGGTTGATAAAATCATTTCATCATCAATATAAGGATATAACAACAATAAATCTTCAAAAATACGTTTCCATACCAAATTTTCTTTCTCCTTCAACGAAAGACCATCCAGTTCAAATATTTTTTCATAAACTATTTTTTTAACATCATAAATGGAATAACGAAGGCATAATCGTACTTCTACATAATAACGTTGTTGGGAAGTAATTTCTCCGGGCAGCATAATTTTTCGTTGCTCTGTAATGGGCATAACAGTTACAATTTCCGGTTTATTTAACGTTTGCTTCAAATACATTACAGCATCTTTATAATTGATTTGTTCCATTATTTTTTTTTTAATTTTTAATAGTTGACCAAAAAAAATATCCTCTTTTGAACCGAAGCGGTCAAAAAAAAGCGTCCTCTTTTTAACCAAATAAAAATAAAAAAAAAGTGTCCTAAACAATTCTTAGTTTATATTTTATTTTAATCAATGTTTAGATAAAAAACGATTTCGTTCATTTAATTCATCCCATTCTTTACAGAGCGCATCAATGTATTGCTCTTGTTCCGGAAAAACTTTACATGGGGCAACCTCTTTCATCGTTGATATAAATGTTTTTTTTAACAAAAGTTCACCGTCAATTTCTTCCATTCGTTTTTTATTTTCTTCAATTTGTTTTATACGTTCTGTATTTATGATTCCATTTTTCATTTTCGATATAAGATTGTTAACTATATTTTTCTTATTTTTTTTTTAAACTTTTCGAGTCACTTTTTTTTTATTTTTATTTGGTTAAAAAGAGGACACTTTTTCTTGGTCAAGCACTAAAAATCAAAAAAAAAAAAAAATAATAATAATGAAATCTTTGGAATTTAAAGTACAATTAAATCGAGATGAAACAGCAGAAAGCAAACGCCTTACGGATTATGCTAAATACATCATTAAGAATCAAACATTACAAATGCTGGAAATGAAAACGTCCGAAGATGTTGCAACTTATGATGACACGTTCACTTTTCGGATGAAATCCGGTGACATTTTCTATGGCGAAAATTCTTTTAAAGACTTCTTTAAAATTTTAAAGGAGCAATTGAAGTGCGATGAGTTTTCCTACGTGACTTCGCTAACTTTTAAAAAGATGGATGTAACAAAGGACAGCCGAACGTGGGTCATCAAGTATACTTGTGTGTTTACGGAAGAACAAAAACATCGGCGGGCAGTCATCCATGCTGAAGTTACCAACATTCTTGTTCAATATGTTTTAAACCGTGTGAGCAACATGAACGTACGTCTGATTAACAATGGGATTCTTTACCAGCAAGACCCTTTTGATTTACTTCTTCCAGACATTGCTCCATGGTATAGCCGGCCGCTTTCCGCTTCCACTTTTGAACTGTCCAAAGAAATTCAAAGTGGCTTTCGTGATTATTTTAAGAATAGTCATTTGATCTATAACTTGAACATCGTCAAGAATACAACGGATTTCAGTAAGTACGTCATCTCCTTTAAAATGGATGTGCTTGCTTATTTTGCGTATGAAAGCATTTTAGAGGAGTGTGAAAAGTTACGCCATGACGAAAATGCCCTTTCTTGCGTTACTTACAGCAAACCTTTGTATCTGATGGCCAAAAGCATTTTCGACTTTACCTTTCTCAGCAAGACGCCGATCGATAAAACCCATGAAAGTTGTCTCCGTGCATTGACTGCCAACGTGGAAGCCATTAGTAATGTCGCTATTACCCAAGAAGGAATGTTAAATTTTAGAATTGATGGAAGTAAAGTACCCAAGAAACGTTTTGCACAATTATCTTGAAAAAAATTAAAAATAAAAAAATTTCTTTAAAATGACTTGTGAAACAGTAAATATTTTATGGGATAAAATTGATAGCAGTAAAGTAAACATTGATTTTAAAGGAAGCGAGCATATGTATAAATTGAGGGACAGCATGCAAAATGAATGGCAATGTGTAAGCAATGTACTTAAAAGAATTCCTATTTTAATTGATGATCAAACTAATTTAATACTGCAATGCAGCAGTGTCCGTTTAAAAGTATGGAAGCGGATTGTTAATTCTGTGAAAAACACATTCCATCAAAAAGCAGTCTATCAAATGACTACAACAGAAAAAGAAGGGCTCATAGCGGATTCTACAAATGACGATCACAATAGCAGGAAGAAAAGTTTCTTTCAGATTTTGGAAATTCAACATCAGCAACAACAAAATCAACAATTTTCCAACATTGAAATGCAACAAGTGCAACGCTCCATCCAAAAGAAAGAAAAATATTCCTCTTCCATGCTTCAAAAAGGGAAAAAAAAGTATTGCAGCCTTCGGGTTCTGCGGGAAAAGAAAAAATTTTAAAAAATGTTTATTTTTTTTTATTTTAAAGAAGAAGAAATAAAAAAAAAATAAAAAAAAAAAAAAATAAATCAATGTCAGTGAATCAAGAAGATCAAGAAGTTGCAATTGCACAACGATTTTTAGATTCTTTGGAAAATGAAACAGATGACGGTCATCAACGTCGAACGGTTGATACTTATATGAAAATTATTCAAGATTTTTTATCGTGCGATAAAAATTTAATCAAACCACCACCTGAAAAAAAACGTCGCAAAGTAGCCGAAGAAGTTCCCTCCGAAGTTCCCTCTGAGGAACCGGCAAGAAATAATAATGTTACTGTTTTCATACCGCATCGGCGACAGGGAGACAGTGCCGAATCTTGTTCCTATTTACGCAGCGAGTCCTTTCAAGCATCAATTCCTTTGCCTTCCTTTAAAATGTATTTTTTCCGTCCTGCTTTGTACTGCAATGTGAACATTGGGGATCAACAAAGCCGTGGGTTTTTAACGGATGAAAATGTGATTCAGGCGCTGACATTGCTGACCGATTGTTATATGAAACGCTGTGGTGTCCGGAGCAAGAATTTATCGCTGGCGCCGAATGCAAGCAAGACAAGCGTTCCTATGATGCGCAAAATCGGTGTCTATTCTTACGTCTTCAAGTTGCTTGGGATTATTTTCATCCATTATATTTTTGGAGACGGGTCTATGGTGCCGTGGAATCTTTCCAAGTACATCCCTTATAGCGCTTCTTATTTGTACGATGAAGAGCAGGATGCCCTCACTTGCTGGAACAATTTGGACTACCGCGCTTTTCCCCACATTCCAAATGCTGTGAACCATTATTACTTAACCCGCATTTACGATTTCATGATAGGAACCGCCAAAAGCATTCTTACCGGTTTTAATGGAAGCAACGAAACCTATTATGCTTACAAGAAGGAGGATACTGACATTACTTACACCATTTCTGAAAAATGTAGTTTTGTGTTCAATCTCATCGGTCTCCGCCAAAACGAACAATTCACCCATTGTTGTTTTAAAAGTTGTAAGGTTAGTCGTCAGCAGGACGATTTGCTTTATGCTTCTTTTCGGATGGACGTTGGAGAACAACAATGGGCGGTGCTTTATTACTTTTGCTGCTCTCATAAATGCCATGAAGAAAGTAGAGCGCTCAACTTTGTTCGTGCCTGTTTGTATTTCTTAAATCATCCTTTAAAACGTAATTTTATCAGTGATAAAAATACAATTCACGTCCACCGAAGTTCCATCATTTTAAAGAGAGTTCAATTTCTTATAGAGTATAATGATGCTCAGTGGAAGCATTTGACGTTATTGTCGTTATTTGGAAGATTTTATTCCTGTCTGGTGCTGCATTCGGATGATTGCTTTGAATTTTCTCCTTCCAAACTGATTTTTAAAAAAGCAGGTGAAGTGATCGATCCTCGCAGTGCGGGCATTCAACTTTACGAAGACGTGGAGTATATCATGGATGTGGAGTGCTTTCCGAAAGCATTTAGCGTGGATGATGCTGTGAAAACCATGACGGTGGATGCATTTAGCAGTCAATTCTTTCCTGATGCGGATGCAGAAGAATTGTTTTGGGCAGCCATTGCTTTCGTGCGGCAACCGTTTATTCCATGCAAAGTTAGTCGCAAAAAGGAACGACTTATTTTTCACGAAAATGATTTGGATTTTCTTTCTTTGGTTTCTCATGCTTTGTTTCCTTTATTTTCTTAAAAAACAATTATATTATTTTAATAAATTTCTTAAATCACAATGTCGATAATTAGAAAAATGTTGAACTGTTGTCCAAGTTAAACCAGCAGCAAATATCGAGCCGAGCACAAAAGGCTTATTCCATACAACATTATTTCTTGACCATGTAAAAACGGAACCAAACAAATAAAGCGGAATATTCACAATTTGATCCCCAATCGCACAACATATGAAATTATTTATTTTCTCATCAATCATTTTTTTTTTTATTTTTTTTTTTATTTTAAAGAAGCAATAGAAAAATGGAAGAAAAACTTTTTTTGAAAATGCTAAAAAAAGAGAAAATGAGTTGGATAATTTCGAGAAATGTGTTCTGTTCTTGTTATTTTATCTAAAATTAACTATGCAGTTATGTATGCTTGGAATTTTTTTACATATTATGAATAATTCTTTTAACTAAGGATTACAATATATTTATAATCTTTATTAGTGGTTGACCACTAAAGAAAAATAATTAAAATGATAAAATAATAAATTCAAACTTCTTTCTTTAATTCATCTTTTAAAGGAATCATAGAAATCGGAACATTCCTATATTGTACATTTTGTTGTTCCAATTCCTTTAAAAAAAATTTGATGTTGAAAGCATCCAAGAAAAAGTTACTATCACAGCATAGCATTTGGTCAATAAAAATGGCAAAGTAGCAAAGAATGTTCTTTTTCAAATCATCAAAAAGAACGGGTTCATAAATAAAGAAATCGTAGAATTTGCAACAGTTGTTGAACGTTTCATGCTTGCGGAAGGCATTGTTCATGACTGCACGTCGC
Organism: uncultured Chitinophagaceae bacterium; assembly: GCA_964537475.1. Taxonomy (GTDB): domain Bacteria; phylum Bacteroidota; class Bacteroidia; order Chitinophagales; family LD1; genus UBA1941. The sequence goes on from CAZIBY010000023.1 coordinate 18,471, forward strand.
ATAAAATCAATGAATTCCAGCAACTTGCAGTCTCCTTTCATGGTATTGGCTCGGCTGAAGACGATCCGAATACCTCGTTGTTCCTCGTAACCGAACGGATAGAGCACTAATATATTGCTATCGATGGGAATGCAACGAAGCGTGCTACAAAATAATACCGGTTTGAATTGAAGCGTACAGAAAAACTTTTGAATTTCTTCAGGAATCATCATGACATTCTTTTGGATGAATTGCAGAAAGACAGCAAAACACACCCGATGGATTAACGTTAAGTTGTTTTTAAAAAGGGAACAAAATGCTACATTGTCATTCGGAATCAGGTACGACGGTCGCCACTTGGTGATGGCAGGTCGCACAATCTGATGGTTCACGGTGGTTTTGCTTTTCATGGCAGCCTTCTTCGGCGTTTCCGCACGCTTTGCCCTCGGCTTTCTTCCATTCTTGGGTATTCCTTTCGGCATTTTAAAGGATGTAAAAGCAAAAAAATTTTTTTATTTTTTTTACTATTTTTTATCAATCTAATGATGATTTTTTAATAAATAAGTGAGAGTTTGACTTGCCTCTACACGATCCATGCTATTTGAACTTGCCACAAGCCATTTTAAAGAAATACTTTTTTTCACACCCTTAAAT
>CAZIBY010000024.1:0-18517 GCA_964537475.1 uncultured Chitinophagaceae bacterium
TTCCCTGAAAAAATTTTTTTTAAAAAAAAAAACCGAAAATTTGCTTCTGCGTCCATTTTCGATTTTTTTGCAAAATCCCGGAACGCGGAAAATATGTATCCGAGCAAAAATGATTATTAAAATCAAAAAAAAAAGTTAGCAAAAAAATAAAAAAAAGTGGTGACCTCGGGAGTCGAACTCGGGGAAAAACTATAAATATAGAAAACAATAGTGCAAAAATTGGAAAAATAATAAAAAAAAGAAATCAAAAAAAGCACAATTTATTCCTTTAAAACAAAGAAAATGATGAAATGGATGATTATTTTGATTTTAATGGTGATGAGTATGAGAGCGGAATCCATACTACACAATGCTTATGCGGTGGAATTGCATCCGATTTTAAAGTCAGGAGGTTTTCTATATTATACGGAAGTGCTTACCTCATCGTTGTTGCAGTCAAGGAACTGTTTGATTCATTACAATGATTCTTTGATTTATATTAATTACAGTGTTGATTTTGATGGGGAGAGTCAGGCATTTGTGAATCATCCGGTGAAAGGGCTGATGGAGTATTTTGAGATCGGCGATTATCGCGGGATGCAGCAGGTGATTGTGGATGCCGATTATGTTAGCAGTTTTAATTTGCCGAGTATTTCTTGCATTATTGGTCTCGGTGCGGGAAATACCATTTTTCGGAATTTCCGGATAACACCGCAGGTGCTGTTCAGTGAAGAATCCAATGACGGCTTTCTTTTTTCCTGCGATCCCGTTACCGATTATTTATGCTCTTTTCCTGTAGATGTGTATTATAATGGTGCAATGATCGGAGGAAGCGTGTCTCTCCGAATAGGTGACTTTTCGCCGCTTACTCGCATTCCTGTAAATATTTACAACAGCATGATTTTTGCAGAAGAAGGAGACGAATGGCGGGACGTTACCTTCTGTGCATCTGGTGCAACTACTTCCTGTTTCACTGTTGTGAAGGAGACCATTGATTTAAGCATTCATGAATATGAAAGTATCACTGTTCGTAATACCAGTGCACCTTACATTACACTGGGATTAACCGCTTTTTATGGACTGGACATCGCCTATGAGGATTACGGACACGTTCGTATCAAGCAGCGTGCTGTGGCTCTTAGCACAACCTTTTACTTTCAGTTTTTTATTATTTTGGTCTCCATCGTGGCGTTTTACTTTCTTTCCACCCCTCCCGTTCATAGCATTGTAATTCCGGAAGGCCGTCATCTGTTTGAGACCTTTAAAATTGCTTTAAAAGGAGTGGTGCTTTTTGCACCGTTTGGATTGATTCTTTCGGATGGCTATTTTGCTCATTTGCAGTTGGAAATTGCTCAATTCTCTTATTTTATGGTCGCGTTTCAAGGGACAATTGCCATTGCTGGTTTGTTTGCACTGCTCTTTCATATCCGTTTTCCGTCACTGACCATTTTATTTCGTTACCTGCCCACTGTTAGCATTTGGAACTTTTTATTTTTTGCATCCCTTTTTGATTTCATTGAAGGAAATCCGTCATGGGGCCATGTCATTTTGTTCCAATTTGTCATTATTTTACTTTATGACATGTGCATTTATCTTGCCTACGACCACACAACCCCTTGGTTAATTCGACTTGTTTTCGTGCTTTTTTGGGCAGCCGTCAGCACCACTTTTAATTTATGGAGCATGACGCTGTTTATTGTACCCCCACTGCAACGTATTTTCCGTATTTTTGATATGTGGATCATTCTCTTCTATCCTCTCTTTACAGCCGGTTATTATATTGTAGCCAATTATTGCTATGCAGGAGACCGCTCCATGATTTTTTACGTCAATGAACTATGGAATAAAAAAAATGTTTAACTTATTTTATTCTTTAAAATTTTAAAGGAAGAAGTAACTATTTTTTTATTTTTATTTTTAATTTTTTAATCAAAGCAAGTCAAAAAGTTTTTTTTATTCTTCTTTTTTTTTCAATTTTTGAGAGAATTGTTTGCGTTGTCGTTCTTTTTCTTCTTCAATACGGAAACCAACAAAAGCAAAAACAATTATTACAAAAAATAAACCAACCCAATAAAAAATATTCGAGGAGGCATTCCAGATAAAGGAACCTGTTAAAATTATTACAGTTCCAAAGATAAGTAACTTAGTAAGCAGCAAAACACACATAATTGCAGACCATAGAAAAAAAATGACGTAACCTGCCAGCATTGTCAGAAGCGAAGTATTCGACATTGCAATGTTCCAAAACCGAAACCAACAAAACCGAATGAGTTCCCCCATATTGCCAATCGTTTCTTCAAACAACAAAGATGGTTGAGACCAATGATCGTCGCTTTCAATCATGCGAAATTCAATCATAAGTCGGTCTTCTATTGTTTTTTCATACCACGAACAGTATGCTGCACTTATCAGCAGCGCTAAAAGTAAAATTAACCGGCTCATTTTAAAGGAGTAAAATATTTTTAAAAAGAAAAAGTAAATAAATAACGTCTGCTTCCTTTAAAACAAAGAAAAGTATGGCAAAGGAGGAGAATAAAGCGCCGATGAGGAATCTGGCAGAGTTTTTGTGGGCCGAGATCATTGTCTCGGTGGTTGCTGTAATTCTGCATACATTACTTTACATGAGTGTGATCACAAATCAAAACTATTTCATTGCATTTCCCATTGGCCATGGACTGGCCATTGGGCTTTACGTTTTCATTATTTATCTTTGGTCAAGCGGACAGGTGGATTGCAATTCCTTTTCGCTGTATTTTCATTATGTGAGTGTAGATACCATAGAGGATTATTTTTTTACGTTTGGAGCAGTCATGGCGTGTCATGCTTTTTTTATGGCTATTGCTATTAGTTTGTATTTAGCAGAACAATCCACCTACATGTTTATGTTGCCCACTTACGGGATTGGAGGCGCAGTGATGTTTCTTGCTGTTATTTTATCTGCTAAAAAACCAATTAAAATTAAAAAAGAAGTGGATGAGGAGCAATCCAGCAGCCGTCTTGTGGAAGATCGTTCCTCTGTTATTTTATCCAGTCCTTTAAAAAATTCCTCCAGTAAACTGAAAGACAAAGAAAATCAACCTTTGTTAAGTAATCGAAAAAGAAATAAATAATTTTTAAGCAATTTTATTATTAAAGAAATAAAAAAACATAAATTATTCTTTTTTTTCTTCTTCCGAAGAAACAACTTCTATTCCACAATCTTTTTTTGGAGAAGTGAATACTAATAAATAATGATTAGGAAATGAAGGATTTTTTGAAAATTCAATCCACGATGGTCTCATTTCCTTTCTTTTTCCATCTTCTAACGGAATGTAATAACTTACTTGGAGGAAGTCAGTAATACTTGGATATTCCTTTAATAATTCTTCCAATAATTTACAAAGCAATGGATAATTTTGCTCAGTAAACACCACATACGAGGGAAAAACAAGGATTCCTTCCATCAATGCATTGCGCGTGGCCGTCACACTCTTTAAAAGTTCCTGTCGCATTTCTATTTCCGCACTTTTAATTGCAATTTCCACTTTTAAGGAACGGATGCGTTCATGAACAAGATTATCATAACGTTTTAACTTCTTTTACTGTTCTTCATATTCTCCATTTTGAATGGATTCATAGGCTCTTTTAAAATTAAATGCTTCTTCTTTCTCCATATTTTTTTATTTATTTTAAAAAAAAATAATTTTTTTAATGCTTTAAAATGAAAGAAATAAAAAAAAGTTGTTTTAAAGAAAGGAATAAAAATAATAATGGTATTGAATGAAGGGGATTTAAATGATTTAGTGTTTGATTTGAATGAGGAGATGGAAAAGTATCATCTTCCGAAATATGATGATGCGATAAGCGGATTGCTGGATTCGGTGCTGGCGTCTTATGAGCAGGAATTCGGGAGCACTGATCCGGCTTCGTTTTCGCCTAAAAGCCAGAAGCAGTGGGAAGTGTTGCTGCGAAAAGCCGGGCCTTCCACTTCTTATTACGAGACGTACTGTTATGAGCGTCGTCACCACCCCAAAGCGTTGTTTCTGGCACTAAGTGTTTTAGGAAAAACGTCTCGGGCGGCCTGCGTTCCGAAAGACCAGACAGACCGTCTGTACTTTGCGGCTGTTGTTTTGTCATCGATAGACGGTATTTATTATGATCTGCTTCAACACAACGCTTCTCAGGAAAACCAGCATCATGCGGAATTTGGGGCAGCAGCAGAAGAATTTAAACTGAAGGGGGTATCGAATGAGGAGGCTAAAAAGCAGTTACGTGATATGTATCAGGAAATATGGGATAGAGACAAGGAGATGCAACGCAAGTCCAAAAGCGTCAAGGAACAACCATTGTCTGTGGCAAAAGAATTGCCAGTGGAATTAACATTTGACAAACGTGCCCGTATAGGGTCGGAGGAGTTGGCAAAAGTGATGGATGAATCCTTAACCAAGACTGTTCAGATGACCGTACGGAACATCAATCAGTCTACAGTTCTCTGGACAACTGTCAGTGAAATCAATCCGGGTGGTTTTCAAGCAGAAGATCGCATGAACAGTCAGTTCAACAACTGGCGGTTGTACCTTTATGAAAAGAAAAAAAACGGTGACCTGAACCGTCTCGCCGGTCAGATCGGTGAACTAATGGGCGATCCGCGGGTCTATGAATCCATGACCCGTTATAAGATCGAAAATGCCAAAACATTAAAGGACAAGTATCCTTCTAAAAATAGCCTTCGGATGCTTGCACGTACAACTACTTCTGAAACTTTTTTTTCCACTTTGGAAAATGTAACGGAAAAAACAGAGCGCGGGGCAAGAAAGTATACCGACATGGCTTTTTTTAAGTTTAATCCTGGAGGCTCCGGAACCGACTGGGTGACGTCTGTTTTTATTCGTGTCATCGTGGCTGCTGACGTGCTGGTCTATGGATTGTTTATTGTCCCTTACATAACCATTCCTGTCGGCATCATCCTTTCGCTGGTGACCATCTTTTCCTACTTGGCAACCATTTTAATGAAGATGACCAACACCCAATTTTTTGACTTTACCTTGGCGGTGATCGGCAAGTTGCCCAAAATACCAACTGCTACGGTATTGGTGCATTTCCTTGAAATGATGTTGGACAAACTTTATCCCCACATGAAACCGCTGTATCCCGTCATCCGTCTTCTTCTGAATTATACCAAGCCGATCTGGAGCAGCATAACGTCCTATATCATGGGGATCGTCACACAAGGATCGCAAAAATTGGTGGATTTTCTGACGCTTACGGATTACACTCATGTGCGCACCACTGAAAGTGTCAACGCCATTCTCTTGCGCTTCATTCGACTTTACTTGTATATCAGCAGATCCATTGAAGAAGGTCTCATTGTTTATGTAACCTTAATCATGAAACTTCTATGGGGTATTATTAAATTTGTAATTGGGAAAATTTTTTCTCTCATTAAATAAAAAATAATTTTAAAGAAAACATTTCCTTTAAAAATTGTTTTTTTCTTTTCTTCAAAACATGGAAAAGGAAGTTTTTCAACTTTACAAGGAGAAAAAAAATAAAAATAAATATGATATAGAGCATTATGATTATTGTAACAGTAAAGTGAAAGAAGAAATAAAGAAAATTGACGAACTAATTTTTAAAGAAAAAAGTGCTGATAATTTTTATGATGTAAAGGGTTATTTCATAAGAAGTGCATCATCATCAATTGTTTCTTATTTGCTTTATGAAGTTTTGGAAAACAAAACGATTTACATATCCTCTTTGGGAACACTTCCTGCCTTTGAAGGAGAAGGGAGAGCATCCCAGTTAATTCAATATCTAAAGAGTAATTATACAGACTATACGCTGAAACTCAAAGTAGATACCTTTCATGATGTCAAGTATGCAGAAAAATTAATTGATTTTTATAAATCCAAAGGATTTGAAATTGTCTACTCCAGTGTAAATATGGAATTTAAGCCTTTCAAATAAATAATAAAAAAATAAAAAAAAAATGGAACATAAATATGTTTTTCTTGTGCGAGTTAGTAAAGGCACGATGATAGGTAAAGCGCATAACTACGATGCAGGATATTATTCATCATTGGTGAATGCATCCAATCGTATTGAGAAAATAAAGAAAGACCATTTTAATCATCATAGTAAAATGACGTGGGAATTCAATAAGGTTACAAACAATTGGGTAGGGAAGTGTCAGTGTTGCGTTGCTACATATAACTACATATGGGTTAAGAAAATTCCACTGGATGAAGATATTGACACCTGTTCTCATTATTAAACAGTTTGGTAGTTGCTTACATTTAATTTTATTTCTATTCTTTAATAAAAAAATCACTATAAAAATGTTTGATGTCACCAGATCATTATGTAATAACATCATGGAAAAAGAAAAAGAAAACATGAACCATCGCATCAGTGCTTTTGTGGACACATTAGATGTGGAACAATTAGCAAACGAAATACGCCATGCTATTGACACTTATGTATTTGGAAGGGACGACTCCTACATGGTGTTTGTTCCTGCTGGAATATCGCTGATTAAAAAACGTGAGAGTATTGTGTCAGTATCTCAACCAGCAGGAACAGCAAGGCATCCAAATCCAAAGGATTTGAAATTGTCTATTCCAGTGTAAATATGGAATTTAAGCCTTTCAAATAAATAAATAAAAAATAATTTTAAAGAAAAAATTTTTCTTTAAAATAAATGAAAAAAAATAGAAAAGTTACAGTTCATTACCGTCAAAAAAATAAATTTTTTGCGCTTGTTGCTTTTGCCTATTTCATTCTTTATGTAATTTGTTATGTTGCATGTTTTTTTGCTTATTTTAACGACAGCATAATTGCATTTATACCGACTCTTTTTCTATTTCAAGTTTTTTTATTAATTTTAAATCAGTTATTCCCAATCCCATTTTGGTTTGCTCTTCGAGCATTTACTTTTGGTTGCGGATCAGTGTATATGGAGACATATGACAATGTTCCTTTAAAAAAGATATCTTAATTTTTTATTAATAAAAATAAGGAAGCACATATTTTTGTGCCATCAAATAAACCCACCACCATGAAATGATAAAGTATGTCCATTTCTCGATAGTGCTTCGTTGTTGAACTTTCGCTTCCGCAGTTTTCTCCATATCAGCAAAAGCGGATTGAAGTTCAGTAACTTGCTGATGTTTTTTTTCATATTTTTCTTTCATATCAGCAAGCATGCCTTCGATTTTAATTTGAGTTTCTGTCACTTCCTTTAAAACATTCATGACATCATCACTACACTTTATTTTTTCGGATTTTAAATTGATACGGATGCTTTCTAATTGTTGTTTTAAAGAATTTAAGGTATTTAAATCCGAATTCATTTTTTTTTTTATTTTTTTTTTTAATGATTGTAATAGAAAAATAAATTACTTTTTCTTTAAAATTACGATTTGTTGAAAGATGTTTGAATGTAGACTGCTAAAGTTTTCCATATCCTCTGCATCTACTTCGCAATCATCGATCACCATGGACTGACTTCGGAAACAAATTCCCTGTAGTGAAAATTCTGTTCCTTTCTTCCACACATAATGAGAACCTACCGTATCGGTATGCAAGAGTGATTTCAGATGTTCCGCCGACTTGGTGTAAAGAAGCACGCTTCCAGTGGTCATCAAGTTGTTTAATACAGTATTCAATGTTATTTCATATTCATCGTCAGAAACAAACATCTTCTGAATGCGCACACGAGGTGGTCGAATTAAAGACGGCTTTGCAATTCTTCCAATGCGCAGCAGTTTGTTAGCAGCAGCATAGGCCATTTTGTCCTCGACATTTCGATATTCCGACAAATCATCCTTCTTCTTAGCAATCACTCCTTCCAACGTCAACCCTTCAGTTTTATTTTTCTTGATAATTTTTGGCATTTTAAAGAATTTTATTTTTTTTTATTTAGTTTTTTTCAATTCAAAAAAAAAAAAAAAATAAACAATTTTAAAGGAAAAAAGAAGTAAAATAAAAAATGGATGAATCCATAAAAAATATTTTATGTTGTGATTGCAATAGTGAAAAAGGATATATCACAATGAATTGTGAATTCCACAAAGAAAAGAAAATGTTATGTGCATCCTGCTGGACAAAGAAAGGAGCACCCCTGATGTGCATCGAGCAAGGATGTCAAAAACAAGTTCATGTCAAGTACGAGACGGTGCAACTAAAAACATGGAAGGAACACATACAAATTATTCGTACTTTTTTTCATTCTAAAACTGAAATTGTTATTGCTTTTTTTACAGTATTTTGGATTTTTTTCAGTTTGTACATGCCTACATGGTTGAAGGATGAGTATACTGTGAAATTACCGGATCATATGTTACTGGCCAGTATTGTTGTTCATGAACACTGGTTGTATTTTGGTTTGTTTGCGCTTTTCGTTATTTTCTTTCTGTGCTGTGCTTTATATATTGGTAAAACCAATCAAACGTTAACAATAGAGTATATACCGTTATTTAGCAAAATTTGTTTGAAGAATGATTTTTTCCGATCTCTTTCCACAAATGAGATTGCATCCATTGAATTATTGCTTTGTTGCTTATTTTTATGGTTTGTAAGCCTATTTGGATGGATTTACATTTACATGGATTGGATGTCTCCACTTCATGCTGCCTATTTAGATATCTTTGGAACTTGGACTTTTTTTTGTTTTTGCTGCTATTTGTGGAGAAATACAATTTTATTCATGCTTCATACTGTAAAAGACGCTTCCAAGGAACTCATTGATACTTTTTTATATACCCGCAATACCATTATCCTTTAAAATTTTTAAAGAATTTTAAAAATAAATAAAAAAATAAAAATTTTTCCTTTAAAATGAGTCAGTCTTATTTGAATGTGAATGCGGTAGTGCGACGGGTGTGGGATTTTACACAATTATGTGGAGCGTTTGCTTGGAATGAGATCAAGGAGCAGCACATTGATGTGATTCAGACGCTGTTTGCCTTTGTTTTTCTTGGGATATATTATTTTTACTCACGTTTCATTCTTTCAGCCCTAACGGTTTTTTGTTTTGCTGGCTTTGTGTTTTATCAAATCAAGGAAGGCCAACTTTTTCGTCTTTCTTTCTTTTATGTTATTTTTTTGTTGTGGTTTATCTTTTCTTCGTTGTGGACGGGCCCCGAATATTATGCCAAGTGTGTTTGGCGAGAAATACGGTTTGGTAATTTTATTTATCTGATCGACGGTGCTCAAATTCCACTGCTTTTTTTCCATGTAGAGGATAAGAATATCATGACTGTTGTGGATTATGCATGGATTTTGAATTTCGCCTATCCCAATGAATTTATTTTAATGAATTGCATTCATCCAGCAATTGTGTTTGTTAAAGTGTTTCTTATGATTATTGCTTGGAATGCTTTTGGGTTTGAAGAATCTTTTAAAAGGAGGTGTGTGGGAATGCTTAGTGCAATGGAATGGGAAGCCATGCTGCTACTGTTTGTTTGTATTGTTATACAGTGTTATAGAAAAAATGGTGAAAAAATTTACAATGCCAAATCGACTTTGCCTGTAAAAGTAAAAGAAAAAAAGAAAAGTAAGAAAATAAAGAATTAAAAAAAATAAATAATTCTATTAATAAATTTTCTTTTTATTTTTTTTTTTTGGAATTTTATGAATATAGAAAAATCAAATCATGCAGTCCACTCCAAAGTTCCTTATTTATTTTCATTACTATTTTGATTTAATTATTTTTTTTTATTTTTATTAAATAATGCTTTTTAATGTTTTTGATCATAATTACAAAAATGAAGTATGTTATCTGTCTGTCCAATCATATCACAACAATACAATACAACTTTCTTCTCGCAATGTATCAATGCTGAAATATAAATTATGATATTATCGATAATAGGAAAACAGATTTCCTTATACTGTACGCAAATTTCCTTAAAATGCGCTGGGGAATTATAAATTATTGTTGGAAGTTTTTCTTCTAATCCCGTCACCCAAATCGTAAAACATGTTGCGGATAAAAATAAATAAAATAAGTATAATGCAAAAGAATTCATTATGCGAGCATGCCAACAATCCATTAAGTGTGGTTGTATATAATTTTTCTGTATACCATAACCCACTATAAATATAATAGCAAGAATTAAAAAAATCATTTTACTTATTTTAAAGGAAATATTTTTTATTTTTTTTTTTTTTTGATAATAATATTTTTCAATTTTTTTAAAATGCGATTCTACAACAAGGACAAGTTCGTTGTACTTCCAACCATGGCGTTATGCAGGACTCATGGGCAGTGTGGTTACAGGGCATGGATACTTTATCATCCCTGTCTTCGGCGCCCAGACAAACGCAACATTCAAAAAATGTATCTCCAATATATGGCTTTAGTGCTACTGGTATTAAATAAGAAGGAGCGGGAGGAGCCTTTGGTATAAAGTAAGTGGGAATCTCTTCTGGTTCCAAATAGACAGCAGTATGAAAAGGTTGCTCACGATTCAAATCATAATCGCTTTCCGCATATTTCACTCCAAACATATAAAATGATTTGCGTATTGTATCATTATAAGTAGTAATAATTGCGGGTTGATTATCAGCACGATGTAAATAAGACTGCATGGTATTAATATCAAATTGCTGATACACCAACTGAGAAGGTTTTCCATCGGAATTATAAAAAGTGGAGGCAGGTTCTTCATTAAAATCACAATTGTAGGAATGACGACACATTATACTGTAAATTTGATCACGGTTGGGATACTTTAAAAAATCTGATAAGGAATATTCCAATATTAAAGCATATTTCTTAAAGTTTAAAGTACGCCCATCCGCATCATAACCTAAATGTAAATAAAATAATCGATTCTGACTGTCATATAAAAAATAGCACTCAAAATAGCCATTAGCACTATTATTGTAAGATAATATTTGATGCAGCGTACACCATGGCTTCAATGGTGATTGTCCAGAAACATTGATGAATGGTCTGCCCCGATATAAATATAAATCATAAATATTTTTTAAAGAAGGATGTACATGCTCTTCTTCATGAACCGTAAACAAATGAGGTACACTCGTTATGGAAATAGTCCTTTCTATCGTGCGATCAACATTAGTTGTTTTTAATTCATAAATGGAAGAATCTTCCTTTCGTTGCCGTTTTAACTTGGATATATCTTTTTTTATAGAATTCATTTTTATTTTTTTAAAATAAAAATAAATAAATAAATAAATGAAAGCAAAGAAAATTATTCAAAAGAAAGGAAAATTTAAAAAGTTAACTGACTTACCGTTTAATTTACGCTTCTTCACAAAAGAAGACTTTGACGCCGATGATCCTTTAAAATGGGCAGAAATAGGTGCAATTGTAAAGAAAAATTATTTACTTCTTCATGAAGATTGTGGAATTCAAGAAAGCGATAGAATTGGGGATGTGCTTAGTGCATCGGCATTCCAGTGCAAGAATAACACTGTTTATGATGTTCAACAGTATTTTAAAGAAAAAGGAGAAGATGATAGGAAAATTGCTGATTTAACAGTTGGTACTTTTTGTGGGATTTTAAATACCATATTTTTAAAGAAGAATTTTGTTAAATCAAACGATGTAGAATATGGATGGCCTTTGGTATCTTATGTGAACAATGTCTCTAAATACATTAACCGCCTTCTTGGAACGCCAATTATTGGTTATAAATATATTTCAGTTGCGGAAGCCATTGATATGTTTGATCAGTTTGCTTCCGCCCAGAGAGCAAAAATAATAGCGCAACCCATTTTTCTTAAACATATGCAAGAATGTCTTAAAGAAATAAACACTCACATACCTACTATTCAGGCAGTAGATAAGGATGGATTTATTTTTAAAGAATTTCGTATTCCTTTTTCTGAATTATAATTTTTTTTTTCATTCTTTTATTTATTTTTTTTTTTTATTTTTTTAAAGGAAAAAAAATAAAAAAAAATTTTCTTCCTTTAAAATGATAATTGGAATTTCTGGACATATGGGGAGTGGGAAAAGTACAGTAGCGCGACGTATTGCGGAACGAAGTGACTTTCGGGAAGATTCGTTTGCACATTCGTTGAGATTGGTGATGAATGCCATTACCAGCATTCCGATTGAGGAGACTTATACGGTGGAGGATAAAAATAAAATGATTCCATTGCTTGGCATTAGTAGAGGAAAGTTTTTACAAGACATTGGTATGTTATTTCGTCAGTATCGGGAAAACATCTGGGTGGAAAGCGTTCAACTTCGGTGGATGGCAAACCACAAGGATAATCTTTTGCTAAGTGATGTTCGTTTTCCCAACGAAGTAGCCTTTGTGGAGTCCAATGGAGGTGCGGTACTTCGGCTGGAACGTGCTCCTATTGATAATGGCGACACACGAAATAAAAATCATCCTTCAGAGACATCATTGGATGATCATCCATTTATTCATATTATTCATAATAATGGAACAATCAATGATTTGTATGAAAAAGTAGATGCTTTTTGTGATTTTCTTGAAATTGAAAAGAAATAAAAAAAATTTTTTATTTCTTTTTTTTTGATTATATAAATTATTTTTTATTCCCAAAAAAGAATTAAAAAAAAATTAAAAATAAAAATTAAAAAATAAAAAAAAAAAAATAAATGATGGAATATTTTTCATCTTATGAACATATGGAAAATTATGACCATGTACGGGATATCAAATGGATGAATGATTCAAGCATTCAATTTATTTGTACGGAAAAAATCCATGGTACCAATTACTCTTTTTTAAAAGTGGATGGAAAGCCAGTTGTGCCATGTAAGCGAACATCCATTTTAAAGGAAGATGATTGCTTTATGAAACATCAACGGGTATTTAACAAGTATAAAGAGCAGGTCGAAGTTCTTTATAATAATATTAAAACATTGTATCCCAACATGGTGTCAATGCAGTTATTTGGAGAATTGTTTGGTGGATGTTATGATGGTGTGACGGCCCCGGGGGCTAAAGTTGTTCAAAAAAACATGAACTATCATCCAGACAATGAGTTTATGGCCTATGACATCCGACTTGCTTTTCAATTTTCTTCTTCCCACTATTGCGACTTTTCCTGTTTAGTTTCTTGGTGTAAGGCTGTCGGTATTCCTACAGTTCCTGTATTTATGGAAGGAACTCTTCAGGAATGTTTAGAATACAGTTCAATTACTGAATCCCGTGTACCGGCGTTATTTGGATTGCCTCCCATGAAAGATGGTGCAACTTCAGCAGCCGAAGGATGTGTGATTAAACCAAATCAAGAAAAGTGGAAGATGCAAAATGGAAAACGCTTTATTTTCAAGAAAAAAAATCCCGCATTCCGAGAAGTGGAACCTATTTCAGATGATTCCAGCATTAACGTCTTCTCGACGGACACTTTGCGGCGTTATGTGACCCAACAAAGATATGATAATGTTTATTCCAAGTTGAGTGAAGCGGAATTATCCAATATTGATCAAATGCTTTATGATGATATCGTTGTGGATTTGTTGGAAGATTATCCAAATTTGACAGAAAACGAACATAAAATGGTTCGTAACTTTTTACCCAAATGTATTCAATCCTTTAAAAAAAAGATGGCTTTGCAATAATTTCATTTTAAAGGATATTTTTATGTTTCTTTAAAAAAATAAATAACAAATGAAAAAAAATTATTATTATTTTTTTTTATTTCCGCTTCTTAAAATGTCATCCATTGTCAACGGTGGTGGTGCACTGGAAGTTTTTTTAGCACTTGCTAAGAAAATGGCCATGCTATTGGCCATGGCATTGTTTTCTTTAGCCCGATCAATCTTGCGACGTTTGGCTTCAAATTTTTTTTGGGTGTCCACTTCAATTTTATGTTTATCATTTTCCCTTTCCAACTCTTCATAATAGGCAGCCATTCCAGCAGCATCATCTAATTTAATGCTGCTACTTGCCGGAATTTCCAGAAACGCATCCATTCGTTTAACAGGCAAAAGCGGATTGGCAATGATCGGAACCTGCCCACGGCTTACGAATACTTTGTAAAGTTGGTTTTCGTGTCCGGGGAATAAATGAATGAGTGGCGTCAGCAAAAACGTCTGTCGGTAATAGTTGATGTCTAAAAGAGGACGCCCTTTTCCGTTCATTTTTTCTTCTAACGTTAGTGGAAAGGGATTGTCGATCGATTGAATGATCTGACGAAGGACGAGCGATGCCAAATGAATGTTATCGACTTGTTTGTCGCCACAGCCGCAAATACGGAAGTAGGGAATGCGATCTCCTTTAAAAAAACGGGGATTCCGGGCTTTGTTGTTTTCGTCATTTAAGAAAGAAACAGCGTTGACGTTGGCGTATTTATCCAAATCCTTTCCCCATTTCGCATGGAGAATGAATTTTTCTACATAATCCAAGTTGCTTGTAGTGTTGAGGGTTTCCAGCAACTCATTTTGTTGATGAAGGTAACGGAATACATCTTGAAGCGGGACATCATTTTCGAGAATGGCACTCATACAGTAATTGCCAATTTCTTTGGTGATGGCAGGATAAGAACATTTTTTCATGGAATAACCCCGCACCAGCAATGCCGGTTTTCCTTTTTCAAAAATTTCCAACCCCGCATAGGTTTTTTGGACGGAAGGAAAAATGGATTTGAGTAGGACGTGCTCGGCTTCGAGACGAATAAAGCGAGAATTGAGTTTTTCATTCACTTTATCAGATACCGCCATGGAAAATGCCTTGGCTTCATGGAAAGTCTGATAAGGAACCATATAAAAAAGAGAATCCGTATCACCGTAAACCAGACGAACCATTTTCGTTTTATCCATTTCAAGAATGGTCGGTTGCACCACGTCTTTAATGAGCCATTGTCCCTGCGCAGTAACACTGGCCGCCACAGCGGTTAACGGCCATTTAAACTTAAAGGAACCAATAATTCCATACATGCTGTTGGCAATAATTTTAAGGGCAAGTTGACGGACATCATAATATTTGAGCGCTTTGTCCAATTCCTGCAATTTGACGTTTACCAAAACAATGTAACACGCAACGGTTCGCAATAACGCTTCATTTCCCCAATTCTCCCCAAGTAATTTACGAAGCGCAGGAAGCACTTTGGCAATTTCTTCTTCTGTGACCGAAGAAATGTTCGCATCAGGAAGCCGAAGGACACAAACAGTAGAAGAAGATTCCTCCATTTGATTCTTTAAAAGAGCCACTTCCTTACAAAGTTTTTCCTCTTCTTCTGCTTTACGAACAGCGGAGCACATTTCAATGGACGAACCATATTTTAAAAGATTGAAAAATTCAGAAAAAGCATAGTATTGGCCGTTGAGTTTTTTAATAATTCCTTTGGTCTTGTCACGCTCCTCGACAGCCATCGCCACAATCGAAGGGAGAAAACCCGGGATATCTTTTCTGAAATAATGACCGCTTTTGGTAAGGAAAACCTGAGGATGTTCATAAGGCGCGTTGGCGCCAGCGGTGGATGGATACTCCTTTAAAACAATGGAACGGGGAATGTAAGTGGACATGCAAAGATTGTATTCCCGAATAATGGATGGATACATACCGGCGAAGTCATTGTTAACGATTTGTTTATAAACGAGTTTGCCATCGATCATTTCTGGTAGATACATGCCCTTGCGAGGGGAAAAGACGTGTGCTCCTTTAAAAGGCTCCCGCTGTCCCTGAATGTAAGGAAGGACAATGTTTTGTGCATGAGCAAAGGTTAAGTAAAGATAGACGCCCATCTTGGATTTTCCGGCGCCATAGACATCCTGCATGTTAATCCCAGTGCAACGCGAAAGTTGAAAAATCACATCAAGCCATTTCATTTCTGCCATGAGCAGCGGAGGAAGCACAGAATCTTCCAAGTTGTATTCCCACAATAACTGACGCTGGGCAACTGATCCATTGTAGTAAATAGCAATCTGATGAACTTCCACATCTTTTTTCGTTCGTTTTAAGAAACGAAACGACACCGCATTAAGGGAAAAGGAACCCACCTTTGAAATATGGATTTCCTTGCGAACCACCTTTAAAACATCCACCACCACACGTCCCGGAATATCGACTTTGCGGTCTTCGATGGCGCCGGTTGCCTGATCCCCTTCGGTTACTTCTCCCAATTTGGTAAAACCGCGATAAATGTTCCCGCCTGCTTTTTTGGACATTGCTGGCCGTCCGAGTGAAAAATCCCAAATGCTGATTCCAAGTCGAATGCAGCAATCCAGCAAGAAAGGCATATCAAACATGTTTCCGTTATACCACGAAACCACATCCGGATCAAATTGTAAAAAAATTTCTCGAAATTTGAGCAACATGTCACGTTCATCGGCATAAGAAGCCTTCAGCGTTACGGCCTCCAGCAAGGGGTGTAAATAAAACAACATGTTGGATTCTTCTTCCGTGAACAGGTATTGCTCAAGAAAGTTTACAAATCGAAGTGCCATGCCTTCCATTAAAAAGAACCGGTTTTCGGCACGCATTCGGGCGGTCTCCATTAGTGCATCCTTCTTTCTTCTCTTTTCCTTCGGACTGCTTTCCTGATTGTCATCAACGGCTTTCATATCTTCTTCCAACTTTGCTTTCTCCTCCGCCGTCAAGTCCATGGATAAATCATTCACATGAAGAAATAATTCCAGCCAAGGACGATCTTCCTTCACCACATACGGCTGTTTAAGGAAAGCATCCACGTTGTTAAAAATGTTGAAAATGTTGAACTGAGGAAAAATACAATTCTCTTTAGTGTGGTCAAAAGTAATAGCACGCATTCTGGCAAACTGTTCCACTTCCGAATAATCAACATCGTCCAGCAACGTTGCATAACGAAGCACTTTCTTGAGCATTGCACCATACGTTTTAAAGGAAGAAGGTTGCAAAGGAACAATGTCTGAAGTAAAAGAAACACGGTTAGGCATGCGACCTTTCAGCAAATAGGCGAGTTCCGCTTCGTTGTAGCCTGCTTCGATGATGGTACAAATTTCTCGCTGTTCCTTTAAAAAAGCCGCAATGTACACTGATTCGTTTTTATCAAAGGCATAGCAATGGACTTTCTTGCCGTCTTTAAAAACAACCCCGGACTCACGAAGGCCAAACAAGTAGTAATCTTTTACAATTCCGTCTTTGGTGTAAGTGTCGGTCTCCATGGAAATTTGAATGCATTGATTATTCATTCCAGTAGGAAAAAGTTTATCTTCATTAATCAGCGCTTCAATATCCAGCGTTAAAATACGGAAATTGGGAATGGCATCCGTTTTAAGGGGAAGAGCATGAAGCGCTATGTCATCCACAATAATCAAATTCTTATAAGTGCAGCGAGGAGGGATGGGAAAATCTTCGTAGCGATCCACGTGAAACCAACCGTTTCCACTAATCTTACGTTGTGTCATAAAGCGCTCTACCGGTGAAGCATTGGCATCAAAAAGGGGGATCAGACGCGCTTTAAAAAACGTAGTGAATTCATAAACCTTATCTTGGTCTGGACATGCAATTTGAATAAATGGTTCTGGCTCATGATACCCATATCCGTTACGACGGACAACTTCATGAATGTCCTCAAAATTAATGTAACGGGCAATGCATTTCATTCGCATTTCTTTATTTGCAAACTCTTCTTCTGAAAGTGCACGTCCGTTCAATGTAATCTTGTTCCGGAATTCTGCTACCGGTACATAAATATTATGTTTAAAGCCACGAACAAAAATTACATAAGGATCACCATGTTCACTTTTGGCATAAATAATAATATATTCTCTTGCACTTTTTACATCGATTACTGCAAAATCCATTAAAATTTTTTTATTTTTTTATTTAAAATTTTTTATTAAAAAAAAATATTTTCTTTAAAAATACTTTTAAAGAAAATAAGAAGGAAAAAATAAATAAAAATTAATGTAAATCATTATGAGGCCATAAAGGATCAATGTTACAGACCAATTCAAATTTAACTTCAGGACTAAATTTAAAGTCAAAGTCATTTGTTTGTCCATACAATGCAGCACCACCACTTTCGTAAATGCTAAAGTAAAAGCGGTCATAATTTTGTGCTCCTTCTTTACGGTTATAATTATTACGAAAGGCTTTGACCAAAATATAAAATTCATCAGTTTTCCTCTGCGAATCAAAAAAAAACGGAATAAGATTTTCCATATTATTCTTATAATTCTTATAAAACACTTCGATCCGATCTTCCGAATCAGATGATGAACTAATCTTACGAATGCTACTAATAGTATCTCGACAGTTCCACACTTTCAAATAGTCTAAGAAAAAGAAATATTCTTTCATATCACTGAAAGTAATCCTTAATGCAGTACGCGTTTCTACATGGTTTTGCATCTGAATGCACACACTGTTTGTTCCTTCCTCTCCCTCAAAAGCAATGAGATTTTGACCACACGTAAGCACTGTACCTTTTTCTAATGGAACAAAAATTAATTTAGAATTTAATCTTTGCTTTTCTACTACTCTATCATAAATCTTACGAATACTTTCATTTAGACTTTTACTATTTAAATTTAATTTATTCTTTTCAATGGTTTTTTTAATGGAATTGTTATTGTCTGAGTTTGACATTTTTTTTATTTTTTTTTTTTATTTTTTTTTTT
>CAZIBY010000025.1:0-15191 GCA_964537475.1 uncultured Chitinophagaceae bacterium
GCTCGCGCACCCAGCGCACCTCGTCGCGGTTCTCGGCGACGTGGGTCTGCATGTAGAGCGTCGGATCGGCGGCGCACAGGGCGCCGGCCATCGCGAGCTGCTCGGGCGAACTGGTCGGCGCGAAGCGCACCGTCACCGCATACGACAGTCGGTCGGTGCCGTGCCAGCGCTCGATCAGATCGACGCAGTCGCGCTCGGCCTGCGCCACGTCGTCGCGCAGGCCGTCGGGCGAATGGCGGTCCTGCAGCACCTTGCCCGTGACGATGCGCATGCCGCGCCGCTGCGCGGACGCGAACATCGCATCGGCCGACACCTTGTGCGCGGTCGGGAACACCACCGCCGACGTCGTGCCGTTGGCCAGCAGCGCATCGGCGAACAGCTCGGCGCCGGCGTGCGAGCGCTCCGGATCGGCAAAGCGCGTCTCGGCCGGAAAGGTGTAGTTGTTCAGCCAGTCGAGCAACTCGGTGCCGTAGCTCGCGATCACGTCGAGCTGCGGCATGTGCACGTGGGTGTCGATGAAGCCGGGCAGGACGAGGCGGCCGGCGTGGTCGACCGGTCGCCACGACGCATCGGGCGCCTCGGCCTGTACGGCGACGATGCGGCCGTCCTCGACCAGCAGCCAATGGTCGGGACGCCAGCGCACGGTCGGCGCGTCGACGTCGCCCCAGCCGGGCGCGCCGGCGAAGTCGAGCAGGTCACCGTGCAGCGCGAGGCGGGTCGGGGCGGCAGTCATCACATCACTCCGAAAGAGCCGACGAAGCAGCGGCCGACGCGCGGCGGCGCTGCAGCATCGATAGTCCGGCCAGCCGGCTCGCGACCTCGCGAACCTGCTCGCGCAGCCAGCGGCCCGACGCCGACGCATGCGTCAGGTCGTGCCAGAGCTGGTAGTAGGTGAGCGGCGGGAACGCCACCGGGCAGCGCACGATGCGCACCGGCAGCGCATCGACATAGCGCGTGCAGAACAGCCGCCCCGTCGTCAGCACGAGCAGGCTCTGCGAGACCATCAGCGGGATCAGGCTGAAGTGCGCGGTGCGCACCATCACGTCGCGCTTCAGGCCGAGCGACGTCAGGTATTGCTCGATGACGCCGGGCGCGATGCCGTCGGCGCCGGTGTGCATGGGCATCGGCGCGACGTGCTCGCAGGCGAGGTAGCGCTCGGTGGTCCAGGCGCGGCCGCTGCTTGCGCGCGCCACCGGATGGTCTTCGGCGACGAGGCAGACGATCTCGTCGCTGAGCAGCTTGCCGAGGTGCAGTTCCTCGGGCGGCTTCAGCCAGTTGCCGATCACGAGGTCGACCTCGCCGGCGGCGAGGCTCCTGCGGTAGTCGAACTCGCCGGTCAGCGGCCGCATCTCGAGCTTCACCTGCGGCGCGACGCGCTTCAGGTGCGCGACGATCTCGGGCAGGAACAGCGGGTCGAGGTAGTCGCTCGCGGCGATGCGGAAAGTCAGCGCGCTGCTCGTCGCGTCGAAGCCGCGCTGGCGGGTGCGCGTGCCGAACAGCCGCTCGGCATCCTGCAGCATGCGCGCGGCCGGCTCGACCAGCGCGCTCGCCGCCTCGGTCGGCGCCATCTGGTTGCCGGCACGCACGAGCAGCGGATCGCCCGTCAGGGCACGCAGGCGCTTCAACTGCGCGCTGACGGCGGGCTGCGTGCTTTGGAGCCGCATGGCGGCTCGGGAAACGCTGCGTTCGGTGATCAAGGTGTGCAGGACGCGGACCAGATGTAACTCGATCTTCTCGAAATCCGTCCGCTGCGCCATAACGCACCCCTGATACAGACCATGCACGCACGAGTATGCGCGCGCTGTCCCCGGCAACCCGATCGGCAGTAACCAGGAGGGGCAGCGGACCCGTCGCATGCGGCGGCAACCAGCCGACCCGGACGCGACCGTCGGCGCCCGCCTCCAGCATGCCGTCCCGGGCTCCGCGGCGGCATACGCGGTACGGCATACCCGCCATGGGGCAGCCCATATCGTCAGCCGGCTTGAATCGCGCTAAGGTTTGTGTCGCAAAGCGGGGCACCGCCCCGACACGAATATCGTCCTGCCATGAATACCCGCCCGATTCGATTCTTCCACCGCGGCGCCGTCGTCGAAGTGAGCGACGCCGCGCCGACCCGCAGCGTGCTCGACTGGCTGCGCGAGGACGCGCGCTGCACCGGCACCAAGGAAGGCTGCAACGAAGGCGACTGCGGCGCCTGCACCGTCGTCATCGGCACGCCGGCCGCGGCGGGCGATCCGTCGGCGGTGCGCGGCATGCATCTGGAAACGGCGAACGCCTGCATCCAGTTCCTGCCGACGCTCGACGGCAAGGCGCTGTTCACGATCGAAGACTTGAAGACCGGCGACGGCCAGCTGCATCCGGTGCAGGAGGCGATGGTCGAGTGTCACGGCTCGCAGTGCGGCTTCTGTACGCCGGGCTTCGTGATGTCGATGTGGTCGACCTACGAGCGCCACTGCGAGCGCGGCACCACGGCGACGCGCCAGCAGCTCGCCGACGACCTGTCGGGCAACCTCTGCCGATGTACCGGCTACCGGCCGATCATCGACGCCGGCCAGCGCATGTTCGAGCTGCCGAAGGTCCGCATCGATACCGCGCCGGTGCTCGCCGCGCTGGCGCAGATCGCGCCGGCCGATACCTCGGGCGCCTTCTCGTACAGCGCGCCGCACCCGAGCATGCCGCGTACGCCTGACGGCAAGGCGCCGGTCCACCAGTTCCATGCACCGCGTACCGTGGACGCGCTTGCCGAGCTGTGCGAGGCCAAGCCCGACGCACGCATCCTCGCCGGCTCGACCGACATCGGCCTGTGGGTCAACAAGGGCTTCCGCAACCTGCCCGAGCTGATCTATGTCGGCGAGGTCGGCGGCGCGATGAAGGAGGTGACGACCCATCCCGACGGTGCGATCACGATAGGCGCCGGCGCCTCGCTCGAGCAGGCGTGGGCGGCGACCTGCAAGCGCCATCCGAGCGTCACCGACATGTGGCTGCGCTTCGCGTCGCTGCCGATCCGCAACGCCGGCACGATGGGCGGCAGCGTCGCCAACGGTTCGCCGATCGGCGACAGCGCGCCGGTACTCATCAGCCTCGATGCGACCATCGTGCTGCGCAAGGGCGCGCGCGTGCGCCGCATGCTGCTGCAGGACTTCTACGTCGACTACATGAAGAACCGGCGCGAGCCCGGCGAGTTCGTGCTGGCGCTCGAACTGCCGGCCCTCCCGGCCGCGCGCCAGGTGCGTGCCTACAAGATCAGCAAGCGCTTCGACTGCGACATCACCGCGGTGTGCGGCGGCTTCGCGATCGAGCTCGACGGCGATACGGTGCGCGAGATCCGCCTCGTCTTCGGCGGCATGGCGGCGATCTGCAAGCGCGCGCCGAAGGCCGAGGCGGCGATCGCCGGCCGGCCGTGGAACGAGGCGACCCTGCGCGAGGCGCAGGCAGCGCTCGACGGCGATTTCACGCCGATGACGGATATGCGCGCCAGCAAGGAGTACCGTGCACAGGTGGCGCGCAACCTGCTCGAGCGGCTGTGGCTCGAGACGCGCCGCAACGACCCGCTGGACGTGACGCAGACGAGCGTGTTCGCCTCGCTCGCGCACGACGTGATCTGACGAGGAGCTGCTCATGAACAAGCTCGTAGATGCTCCCATCCTCGAGGCCGGCCATGCGACGCTGGACGTCGCGCCCGGCGTGGTCGGCAAGAGCCGCGCGCACGAGTCGGCGCACCTGCACGTCGCCGGCGAGGCGACCTACACCGACGACATCCCGGAACTCGCCGGCACGCTGCATTGCGCGCTTGGCCTGTCGCCGGTCGCGCACGGCACCTTGAAGGCGTTCAAGCTCGACGCGATCCGCGCGATGCCCGGCGTCGTTGCGGTGCTGACCCACGAGGACGTGCCGGGCACGAACGACGTCGGCCCGATCCTGCACGACGATCCGATCTTCGCGCACGGCACCGTGAACTACCTCGGCCAGCCGGTCTTCGCGGTGATCGCGACGACGCGCGAGGCGGCACGCCGCGCCGCATCGCATGCGAAGAGCGCGCTCGAGATCGAGCCGCTGAAGCCGGTGCTGAACGCGCGCGACGCGCATGCGCAGCAGAAGTACGTGATCCCGGCGATGGAGCTGTCGCGCAACACGCACCATGCCGACACCGCCGCGGCGCTGGCCGCATCCAGGCATCGCCTGAAGCGCAGCCTCGAAGTCGGCGGCCAGGAGCAGTTCTACCTCGAAGGCCAGATCAGCTACGCGATCCCGCGCGAGGACCGCACGATGCTGGTCCATTGCAGCACCCAGCACCCGACCGAGATGCAGCACGTCGTCGCGCATGCGCTGAACCTGCATGCGCACCACGTGCAGATCGTCTGCCGGCGCATGGGCGGCGGCTTCGGCGGCAAGGAGTCGCAGTCGGCGGTGTTCGCCTGTGCTGCCGCGGTGGCGGCGCGCAAGCTGAACCGCCCGGTCAAGCTGCGCGCCGACCGCGACGACGACTTCCTGATCACCGGCCGGCGCCATGGCTTCAGCTACGACTACGACGTCGGCTTCGACGACGACGGCCGCATCACCGCCGCCGAGCTGACGATGATCAGCAACGCGGGCCATTCGGCCGATCTGTCGGCGCCGGTGATGGCGCGCGCGGTCTGCCACTTCGACAACGCCTATTGGTTGCCCGACGTCTCGATCCACGGCCATTCCGGCCGCACCAACACCCAGAGCAACACCGCGTTCCGCGGCTTCGGCGGACCGCAGGGCGCGATCGCGATCGAGTTCATCCTCGACTCGGTAGCCCGCCGGCTCGGCAAGGATCCGCTCGAAGTGCGGCGCGCCAACTTCTACGGCAAGAACGAGCGCAATGTCACGCCCTACCGCGAGGAAGTGCGCGACAACGTCATCCACGAGCTGACCGACCGGCTGATCGCCAGCAGCGAATACGAGCGCCGGCGCGCCGAGATCGCGGCCTTCAACAAGACCAGTCCGATCCTCAAGAAGGGCCTCGCGTACACGCCCGTCAAGTTCGGCATCTCGTTCAACGTCAACCACTACAACCAGGCCGGCGCGCTGGTGCACGTCTACAACGACGGCTCGATCCTCGTGAACCACGGCGGCACCGAGATGGGCCAGGGCGTGAACACCAAGTGCCAGATGGTGGTGGCGCACGAATTGGGCGTCAGCGCCGAGCACGTGCGCTGCACCGCCACCGACACCGAGAAGGTCGCCAACACGTCCGCCACCGCCGCATCGACCGGTGCCGACCTGAACGGCAAGGCATCGCAGGACGCGGCGCGCAAGATCCGCGAGCGCCTCGCCGCGTTCGCCGCCAAGACGCATGGCGGCCGGGCCGAGGACGTCGTCTTCGCGGCCGATCGGGTCCACGTCAACGGCAAGGTACTGACGTTTCCGGAATTCGTCGCCGCGGCCTACGTCGGCCGCGTACAGCTCTGGAGCGACGGCTTCTACGCCACGCCCGGCCTGAGCTGGGACAAGGACACGATGACCGGCCGGCCGTTCTACTACTACGCCTATGCGGGCGGCGTCAGCGAAGTGCTGGTCGACACGCTGACCGGCGAATGGAAGCTGCTGCGCGCCGACCTGCTCTACGACGCCGGCAAGTCGCTGAATCCGGCGATCGACATCGGCCAGGTCGAAGGCGCCTTCATCCAGGGCATGGGCTGGCTGACGATGGAAGAGCTGGTCTGGCATCCGGTCACCGGTCTCCTGACCACGCATGCGCCGAGCACCTACAAGATCCCGACCGCGAACGACGCGCCGGCCGTCTTCAACACCTCGCTGTTCGAGAAGGAAAACTTCGAGGATTCGATCCACCGCAGCAAGGCGGTCGGCGAGCCGCCGCTGCTGTTGCCGTTCTCGGTGATCCTGGCGATACGCGACGCCTGCTCGGCGGTCGGCGATCACCAGGTCGACCCGCCGCTGATGGCGCCGGCGACGAGCGAAGCCATCCTGCGCGCCATCAACGCGGTCCGGCAAGAGCTGACGACGAGCCGGCGATGAACCGTGAAGTCCGACTGCTCGCGCAACGCTGGCATGCCGCGGGCAAGCCGGCGATCGTCGTCGAGGTCGTCGAGGCGCTCGGCTCGGCGCCGCGCGAGGCCGGCACGCGCATGCTGGTGGCCGCCGACGCGCTGATCGGCACGGTCGGCGGCGGCCATCTGGAGCTGAAGGCGATCGAATGCGCGCGGACGATGCTGCAGCGCGGCGACAGCGCGCCGCGGCGCCAGCACTTCCCGCTCGGTCCGGCACTCGGCCAATGCTGCGGCGGCGCGGTCACGCTGACCTATGCGCGGCTCGACGCCGACGCCTTGCAGCGCTGGCCGGCGTCCGCGCCGCTGTTCCATCTGCAGCTCTACGGCGCCGGCCACGTCGGCCGCGCGATCGCGACCCTGCTGTCGACGCTCGACATCTGCGTCGACTGGATCGACGAGCGCGACGACGAGTTCGCGCCGACCACGACCCTGGGCGCGCCCTGGCCGGCGCACATCCGCCAGGTCTGCGTCGATGCGGTCGAGGCCGAGGTGCGCGAGGCGCCGCCCGGCGCCTACTACCTCGTGCTCACGCACAACCACGACCTCGACCTGCGCATCTCGCAGGCGATCCTGAAGCGCGGCGACTTCGCGTTCTTCGGTCTGATCGGCTCGAAGACCAAGCGCGCCCGCTTCATCCACCGCTTCGAGCAGCAGGGCATCGCAGCCGACGCGATCGCGCGCATGACCTGCCCGATCGGCATCGCCGACATCGACGGCAAGGAGCCCGAGCTGATCGCGCTGGGGGTGGTCGCGCAGCTCATGCAGGTGCACGGCCGGCACGCCGCCACCGCACCGCAGGCGGACCGGGCCTGCGCCTCGAACACGCCGATCCCCGGCGACACCTGGGATGCGGGCACCTTGACCTTCACCTGCAGCATCGACGCCGTGCCGGAGCCGGCGACCGCGAGCCTGCTCGCGGCCGGCCCCGGCCTGTGCGGCATCGCCGCGCGCCGCCGCAAGCACTGATCGTCGGACGCGTCCACCGTCGGCGCGCATCCGCGCCGGCGGGTCGCATCAGAGCTGCTCGTCCGGCACGAACGGCGTCAGCAGCCAGGCCTTGAGGCGCAGCCACGGCGACGAGTCCGGCTCCTTGGTCATCACGGTCTGCTTGTCGCCGTCGTAGTAGATCCACTGCAGTCCGCCGCCTTCGGGCGCGAGCCGCACCTTGTACGCGCTCTGCAGGCGGTCGATGTCGATGATGCGCGTCAGCTCGCGCGCGAGCTGCGGGCTCGAGATCACCGCGCCGAGTTCGGTGTTGATCGATGCCGAGCGCGGGTCGAGGTTCATCGAGCCGATGAAGACCTTCTGCTTGTCGATCACCACCAGCTTGGCATGCAGCCGGCCGAGCGACTTCGCGAACAGGAACGGCCGCTTGTTGTTCATCAGCCGCGTCGAACTGAGCTCGTACAGGTCGACGCCCATGCCGAGCAACTCCTGGCGGTAGCGGCGGTAGCCGATGTGCACCACCGGCTCGTCGGTCGACGCCAGCGAGTTGGTGAGCACGGTGACCTTGACGCCGCGGTCGCGCAGCTCGTGCAGCATCTGCATGCTGGTCGGCCCGGGCACGAAGTACGGCGACGACGCGAGCACCTCCTGCTTCGCCGAGCGGATCGCCTCGAAGACGTTGTAGGTGACGCTGGTCTCGAGCAGATCGGCACCGGCTTCGCTGTCGAACGGCTTGTCCGGATGGTCGGCGAAGACGTAGGCGTCGCCCCAGATCAGGCCGAGGCGCCCGAGATCGAGGTCATCGGCGATCGGGCCGTAGCCGAGGATGTCGTTCGGCGGCAGCGCGGCGGGCGGCGGCGTCTGCGCCGGCCCGGTCCATTCCTCGAACTTGGCGCGCAGCTCGCTCGGCGACAGATCCGTGTGCGCCACCGACTTCAGCGGATAGACCGGATTGCCGTTCCAGTAGCGGTCGAACAGCGCGGCGAGCGGCGGCACGATGAAGCCGACCGTGAACGCGTCGACGTCGACGAAGTTCTCCGACATGCTGCGCAGGAAGTATTCGTTGGCGATGTTGCGCCCGCCGATCACCGCCATCGCGCCGTCGGCGATGAAGAGCTTGTTGTGCATGCGGTGGTTGACGCGCGACCACTCGCCGGCCTCGGCGAGGAAGCGCTCGTTCGGGCCTCGCTCGCGCGCGCAGCAGAACGGATTGAAGATCCGCACCTCGACGTTCGGATACGACGCGAACGCGAGCAGCAGCGTGTCCTCGCCGCTCGTGTACAGGTCGTCGATCAGGAGCCGCACGCGCACGCCGCGCACCGCCGCATCGCGCAGCGCGCGCAGCAGGTAGCGCCCGGTCTCGTCGTTCGCGAACTGGTAGTACTGCACGTCGAGCGATGCCTCGGCGCGGCGCGCGAGCTGTACGCGCGTGTCGAGCGAGAAGAGGCCGAGCGGCATGAGCCGGAAGCCCGACAAATCGGCCGCCGGCTGCGAGGTCTTGGCGATGCGGCCGAGCGTGGTGTCGGTGCTGAGCAGGATGGCTTCGCTCGCGATCGCGTCGCGGTCTATCGTCGGCAGCGGCGTCGCGCAGGCGGCGAGCAGGCCCGCCAGCGCCACGATCATCAAGCGACGCGCAATCGTCTCCCAGCACATGCCGGCGTGCTCCAGCCCACCTGCGGGCGCCGCCGATTCTGCATCAGCGACGTGATGCTCAGAAGCTGTGAATGAATCCGGCGCGCCCGAGCAGGTCGCCAGAACATGGCCAATCAAGGCGCAAAGCGCAGCCATAGCTCGGGCTATGGCGAGCATTTGCAACGCAGAGTGGCCGCGTTCTGGCGGCCTGAGCGGGTGTGTCGGGTTCGTTCGCAGCTTCTCAGCCGACGGTCACCTGGAACAGCGCCGTGCCCTGATCGACGTCGTCGACGAATACGCGTCCTTGCGCCGCATGGATGCCGTCGGGTATCGGCGAGCCGCCGAACAGATAGCTGCTGTCCTCGTAGACGAACAGCGCGCCGGCCGGGAAGCTGCTCTGCTCGATCCAGACGCGCAGCAGGTTCGTCGCGTAGCCGTAAGTCTGGATGTCATTGAAGAGCAGCGCGTACGGCGGGCCTATCGTCGGCACCGCCGACACCGGCACGCCGACGCGCGGATTGCCGCAGATGCGCTTGGCGTCGCGCACGAGGTTCAGGTTGCGCAGCATCGGCGCCGACCCCGACGTGCCGACGCTGAACGGATAGCTCACCGCGCCCTGATCGACATCGTCGACGAAGAGCCGGCCCGACGCGCTGTAGTTGCCGGCCGGCACGCCGGTCGCGGACCACGTCGTGTCTTCGAACACGAAGAGCGAACCCGACGCGATCGTCGTCGACTGCACCCAGAAGCGCACCTGCCGCGTCTGCAGGCCGCGCGCCTGCACGTCGGCGTAGACCAGACCGCCGGTCGGCACGCTGCTGCCGAGCACGCCGACCTGCGGCGAGCCGCAGATGCGCTTGGCGTCGCGCAGCAGGTTCAGATTGCGCAGCATCGGGCCACCCTCTCAGCCTCAGGCCACCATGACGGCCTGGTAGTAGACGCCGTCGGTCGAGGCGCTGGTGGAGCGGTTCGCCAGCAGCAGGATGCCGCTGCCGCTCGGCAGGCCGCCTATCGTGCAGCGACCGCCGGCGTCCGACGTCACCGTGCCTTCGCGCGGCGCGATGCCGGTGAGCGACCCGAAACGCCCGCCCGGGAAATAACTGTACGAGAACGGCGTGTTCGAAAGCACCGTGCCCGAGCCGTTGCTGATCACGTCGCTGACGACCTGGCCGCCGACACCGGCATTGACGGTCAAGGTCGCTGCATTGCTGGTCACGCTGCCGCCGGCGTTGCTGACGACGACGCGGTAGCTGTCGCCGTTGTTCGCCTGGCCGCCGCTGACGCTGGTCGCCGGCGTCGTGTAGCTCGCCGACGTCGCGCCCGGAACCGCGACGGTGTTGCGCTGCCATTGGTAGCTGAGCCCGCCGCCGGTCGCGACCACGCTGAAGGTCGCGGTCGTCGGCGCCGTCACGGTTTGGTTCGATGGCTGCGTGACGATCTGCGGCGCGGTCGGTGCCGAGATCGTGATCGTGAAGGCGTTGGTGTCGGCGGTGGCGGGCGACGCGGCCGCATCGGTGGCGCGCACGACGATCGTTGCGCTGCCGGCGGCGCTGGGCGTGCCGCTGATGACGCCGGTCGATGCGCTCAGCGACAAGCCCACCGGCAGCGTGCCGCTGGAGACGGCATAGCCGTAGGGCGGCGTGCCGCCGCTGAAGTACGACGACAACGCCGGCCCGCTGAAGGCGAACGCGCTGCCTTGCGTGCCGCTCTGCGCCGGCACCGTGCCGCTGAAAGCCAGCGGCTGCGACGCGCCGCCCGCGATCAGTGCAAAGTTGTTGTTGCCGGTGAGGCTGTTGTGCAGCCGCAGCACGTCGGCTGCGCCGAGCTGCGTGCCGACGAAGATCGCGACATAGACCCAGTCGCATGACACCCAGCCGTAACCGGGAAAGCCGCCGATCCAGCTGAGCTTCTGCGGCGGATCGGTGACGCCGAACTCGTTGTTGGCATTCGACAGACCGCCGGCGAACGCCGGATCGATGACGCCGTTGATGTACATGAAGACCGAATTGGCGCCCTTGGCATTGCGCGTCAGGCAGACCGTGTTCTGCGCGGTCGTGATCGCGCCGCTGGTCGACGCCCCGGTGGTCGGCACGCCCGGATAGACCGCCGAGGTCAGCTTGCCGCCCGGGCGCATGCGCACCAGCGGGCCGGAGCCGCCGACCATGTCGCACGAGAAGTACTGGGCCGACGAGTCCGAGTTGTAGCGGTTGAACGCGATGAAGACGCTGATCGGCTGGTTGGTGTTGGTGAGCTGCTCGGGGAAGGTCACGCCCTTCGAGAAGTCGTACGGCGACGTTCCGGGCATCGTTCGGAAGCTCCGTCCGTACGGCGTCGTCGTGCTCTGAGCGCCGACGCTGTTGGGCAGCAGCACGCCGGGCTTGACCGTGCACGGCACGTTGGCGCGCAATTCCTTGACGGTGTTGTCGTCGTCGACGCAGAACAGCAGCGTCAGCGCCGGATAGAGCGGATCGGAGGTGTTGAGTGCGAGTGCCATGGGGCTTGTACCCGGCGGCTTACGCCTTCGGGTTCCAGTTCTCGGGCTTGTACGCCCAGACGTCACCGTTGGTCGGATCGACGATGCCGATGTAGCAGTCCATCAGCGCGCTGTACTTCCACTTGCCGTGCACGCCGGTCTCGGCGCCGTACTGCGGCGCATCGTTCAGCGCCGCCGGCAGTTCCTCGACGATCCAGCCGTTGACGAGGTCGGCCGGCGTGCTCGTGGTCCAGAGCTGCGGCAAGCCGCCCCACATCACGAAGCGGGCACGTTCGCTGTCGAACAGGATGCCCATGCCGTAGCTCTGGTTGCGCACGGCGTAGTGGGCGTTCATCGCAGCGATGTAGCTCGCGATACCGCCGCCGCCGATCGCCGAGTCCGGCACGTTGATCGACAGGTTGGTCGGACTGGCGGTGTCGAGGTTCCAGCCCTCGATCGGCTGCGACGGATAGCCGCACGCCAGCACGAAGTTGTTCACCGTATCGAACGCGCCACCCTGGTCGCTGCAGAGGTTGCCGCCGCCCTTGCCGACGATCGTCACGAGGTCGTGGTGATAGTCGAGGTCGATGAATTCGATGCGGATCAGGTTGTTGTTGCCGCTCGCGCCGACCTGCGTCGAGCCGGATACGTAGAGCACGTCATGGCCGTTCTCCGTGCGCCCGGCGACGAAGGCCTGCAGGTGGCCCGCCAGATACGCGGTCGCGGTGGTGGCCGGATGGTCCAGCAGGTAGTCGCGCGGCGTCCAGGCGTTGGCGCCGGTGAGGATCAGCCCGGCGGTGGTGTTGCGCTGCACGTTGGTGCCGGTCGTCCCGCCCACGTCGCCGATCTCGGCCTTCGACAGGTCGGCGGTGTAGCACGGCAGCGGCCGGATCTCGGTACCGTCGTCGGCATGCACATAGAACGCATGACCCGTGTTCCAGGCCGCACCGCCGAACGTGATGAAGCGGTCGAGCACCGGCAGGTAGGCATTGTTGCCGTAGGTGTGAGCCGACGGCGGCGACTTGTCCCACGGCTCGACGTTGACCCACAGGCCCGTGGTGGGCGACTGGAAGTTGTCGGTCGGCAGGAAGGCCTGCGTCCAGCGACGCGTCGAGGCGTTCCAGAAGTACATCGAGTTGTCGTTGGTGTTCGCATGCCCGCCCCCCCACAGCATGATGCGGCCGCGCGCATCGTCGAGCGCGAACGACGACCACGCGTAGATGATCGCGCCCGCCGTCGAGATGCGGCCGCTGTCCATCAGCGCCTGGCTGTCCTGGCTCGGCCAGGCGGCCTGGAACAAGTTGAGGTTGAGCCTGACCCAGGCCTGCTCGGGCAGCGGTTGCAGCAACGCCTTGACGGGATCCCACGGGCTCGCCGTGCCGGTCGACAGCGTCACGTCGACCGCGAGCGCCGCGCTGCGGTTGCCGGCGGCATCGAAGGCGCGATAGCGGGCGTGGTCGGTCGACCCCGGCGTGCGGCCGCTGACGTTGACCGACAACGCCAGGCCGTTGGCGATCCAGGTCGTGCCACCGTCGACGCTGTACTCGTAGCCGACCACGCCGACGTTGTCGGTCGCCGGCGCCGAGGCGGTCAGCGTGTAGCTCGTCGACGTGATCTGGCTGGCCGCGAGCGTCGCGCTGCCCCACGACGGCGGCGTCGTGTCCGGCCCGCCCGCGATCCCGCCGCGCACGACGGTCGTGCCCGAGGGCACGCTGACGATGTCCGCGATCGGTGCCGGCACGATCCCATCCCTCCGCTTGTGCTTGTTCTTGGCGCCGTAAGAGGCGTTGTCGGCGGCAGTTTAGTGAGCGGGGCGGCGAGGGATATTCGGGCTAACGAGACGGTGGGCGATCGACGCGGCGTGACCGCCTCAGCAAGGCCTTGCGGTGGGATCGAAGAGGCCGAGGCTGATCGCCCGGGAACGCGGGTGGACAAGATCGAGTCGGCTGTAACGAGATGCTCCAATGAGGCTGGGGGTCATGGCCTCGGAGAACTCCAGGATCGCGTCACCCTCGCTGATCCCGGAGCCGGCTTCAATGAGGCCGAGGCTCATTGCCTCGGAGAACCTCGTCGAGCGTCCATGGGTTGCCGGCACTTGTCATGCTTCAATGAGGCCGAGGCTCATTGCCTCGGAGAACCCGGCAACCTTCCCAGCCTTCGTCTTGGCCGCCGAGCTTCAATGAGGCCGAGGCTCATTGCCTCGGAGAACAAGGCAGTCACGAAGTACGAAGCGTCCGACGGCGAGCTTCAATGAGGCCGAGGCTCATCGCCTCGGAGAACGCCGAGAAGTTCAACCCGACCTCGATCTACTTCGAGCTTCAATGAGGCCGAGGCTCATCGCCTCGGAGAACCGATCAACCTGCGAGGACCACACCATGACTTCCATCGCTTCAATGAGGCCGAGGCTCATCGCCTCGGAGAACGATGTGGTCCGGGCGCCAGCCATCGGCGTCGGCGTAGGGCTTCAATGAGGCCGAGGCTCATCGCCTCGGAGAACGTGATCGCGAGCTTGCGTGTGAGGAACGCGGCGAAGCTTCAATGAGGCCGAGGCTCATCGCCTCGGAGAACCATGCAGTTAGGATTGCCTAACATGGCGAGCACCCTGCTTCAATGAGGCCGAGGCTCATCGCCTCGGAGAACTCGTCGAGCTGGCGCCGGTGGTCGAGTCGTTGAAGATGCTTCAATGAGGCCGAGGCTCATCGCCTCGGAGAACGGGAACATACCTCATCAATGCGCTCGCGTTGCCCCCGCTTCAATGAGGCCGAGGCTCATCGCCTCGGAGAACCGGTGCCGCGTGCTCGTGATGAACTCCGACGCCGGGGGCTTCAATGAGGCCGAGGCTCATCGCCTCGGAGAACCGGCCAAGAAAGACGACGCGCTGCTAGCGAGCATGCCGCTTCAATGAGGCCGAGGCTCATCGCCTCGGAGAACCGGGATGGAGCGCGACGGTCTCGATGTTCGAAATCGAGCTTCAATGAGGCCGAGGCTCATCGCCTCGGAGAACTCAGCTTCAATACGGGCTGCACTGGGAAGCCCGGGGGCTTCAATGAGGCCGAGGCTCATCGCCTCGGAGAACTCAGCTTCAATACGGGCTGCACTGGGAAGCCCGGGGGCTTCAATGAGGCCGAGGCTCATCGCCTCGGAGAACCGCGGACGCCCCGGCGCGTCTGGATGTCTACGAGCCCTGCTTCAATGAGGCCGAGGCTCATCGCCTCGGAGAACCCCGGCACGGAGGACTCGCCAGCGCTCTACATCGGCTCGCTTCAATGAGGCCGAGGCTCATCGCCTCGGAGAACCGCGACCCGAGGGCAGTGCAACGCCGTGATGCAGCAGCTTCAATGAGGCCGAGGCTCATCGCCTCGGAGAACCTTCAGAGTTCGTCGAGTCGAACCTCGCGGCGGCGCGCTTCAATGAGGCCGAGGCTCATCGCCTCGGAGAACGACACCGGAGGCAGCCCCGGCAACATCGATTGGTCGCTTCAATGAGGCCGAGGCTCATCGCCTCGGAGAACACCAGTACGTCGACAACAGCGTCACGTGGAACGTGACACTTCAATGAGGCCGAGGCTCATCGCCTCGGAGAACCTGTGGGCCACCGTCGAGGGCAATCTCGTGCTCGAGCTTCAATGAGGCCGAGGCTCATCGCCTCGGAGAACCTGTGGGCCACCGTCGAGGGCAATCTCGTGCTCGAGCTTCAATGAGGCCGAGGCTCATCGCCTCGGAGAACCGCGTCGATGTGGATGGACTATGAGCGCCTCGCCGAGCTTCAATGAGGCCGAGGCTCATCGCCTCGGAGAACGATGGCGCCCGGCATGGTCGGATCGGTGCAGTTCTCGCTTCAATGAGGCCGAGGCTCATCGCCTCGGAGAACCTGACCATGCAGACCGGACCCGACGGCCTCGCCATCATGCTTCAATGAGGCCGAGGCTCATCGCCTCGGAGAACGCGCAAAGGCGAAGATGGAACTGCGCGATGCGATCGCTTCAATGAGGCCGAGGCTCATCGCCTCGGAGAACAACCGAATTCGGTGCGACAGTTTCGAGCAGGCAAAAGCTTCAATGAGGCCGAGGCTCATCGCCTCGGAGAACCACGGCGCCGATGTCGGCC
>CAZIBY010000025.1:15291-17865 GCA_964537475.1 uncultured Chitinophagaceae bacterium
CGGTAGACGTTGGCCGCGCTTCAATGAGGCCGAGGCTCATCGCCTCGGAGAACCACGGCGCCGATGTCGGCCCGGTAGACGTTGGCCGCGCTTCAATGAGGCCGAGGCTCATCGCCTCGGAGAACCATGGAGCCGATCATCGGTGACGAGACCTTGGACGGGCTTCAATGAGGCCGAGGCTCATCGCCTCGGAGAACAAGGGGACGATTCCCCCGCAGCGGCGTCGCGCCGAGCTTCAATGAGGCCGAGGCTCATCGCCTCGGAGAACGGCGATCCAGAACGTGCTGAAGGCGGTGCAGATGTGGCTTCAATGAGGCCGAGGCTCATCGCCTCGGAGAACCCGGCGGTCCTTTTCTTTGGCCTAGCCCTAGGGTGGTGGCTTCAATGAGGCCGAGGCTCATCGCCTCGGAGAACCCGAACTTCATTCGGTACAACCAACCCGAGTCGCCGCTTCAATGAGGCCGAGGCTCATCGCCTCGGAGAACGCTGCCCAGCGGCTGCACGCCGATCACCATGCCCTCGTTGCTTCAATGAGGCCGAGGCTCATCGCCTCGGAGAACCGGCTTGAGCGGCTGATGCTCATGAAGCGCGAGTGGGCTTCAATGAGGCCGAGGCTCATCGCCTCGGAGAACTTGGCGATCCGATCATCGACACGGTGCTGACGGTGCTTCAATGAGGCCGAGGCTCATCGCCTCGGAGAACGAACTACGATGCGCCCACGGCGCTCGGCATGGTCGGCGCTTCAATGAGGCCGAGGCTCATCGCCTCGGAGAACGTGTGGGAGGCCGGAAGCGCCTCCCGGGGTTGGCTTGCTTCAATGAGGCCGAGGCTCATCGCCTCGGAGAACCGCAATCCGCGGCGAACGTCGCTTCGTCGAGGATGCTTCAATGAGGCCGAGGCTCATCGCCTCGGAGAACCGCTTTTTTTCCTGGAGAACTGCTTAAATTTTGTGCAGCTTCAATGAGGCCGAGGCTCATCGCCTCGGAGAACGAGGGGTCGGCACGTCCCCCTCTAACTCGCATTCCTGCTTCAATGAGGCCGAGGCTCATCGCCTCGGAGAACACGCAGCTTCGCCTTGACCGCTTCGCTCAGGCCCTCGGCTTCAATGAGGCCGAGGCTCATCGCCTCGGAGAACATGTTCGTGGTCATGCTGGTCGACCCGGCCAGCTCGCTTCAATGAGGCCGAGGCTCATCGCCTCGGAGAACAAACGCTAACCCGCCAAGAAGCGGAGGCGGCTTTGACGCTTCAATGAGGCCGAGGCTCATCGCCTCGGAGAACGGGACGCACTGCCGTGGCTGGTCAAGGCCTACGGCGCGCTTCAATGAGGCCGAGGCTCATCGCCTCGGAGAACGGCCGGGGTGCAGGCGAAGATCGACGCGACGCAGGCGCTTCAATGAGGCCGAGGCTCATCGCCTCGGAGAACTGGTCGTCGCGATGCGGATGTGCACGATCTGCGCCATGCTTCAATGAGGCCGAGGCTCATCGCCTCGGAGAACAAGGCCACCCCGCAAGAGATTCGTGATCGGCTCGGCGTGCTTCAATGAGGCCGAGGCTCATCGCCTCGGAGAACGTCGCCTCGGCGCCGCCGGCGCGCACCGCCTACGTGCTTCAATGAGGCCGAGGCTCATCGCCTCGGAGAACCTGATGACGAGGCGCTACATGGAGCAGCGTCGGTTGCTTCAATGAGGCCGAGGCTCATCGCCTCGGAGAACAGGAGATGGCGCAGTGGAACGTCGACAACCCCACGGCTTCAATGAGGCCGAGGCTCATCGCCTCGGAGAACAACACCTTTTGCTCCATCGCCATGTGCCGGCGGTGGCTTCAATGAGGCCGAGGCTCATCGCCTCGGAGAACCAGGCCTTCGATGAGAAGGATGTCCCGGCTGGCCAGCTTCAATGAGGCCGAGGCTCATCGCCTCGGAGAACCTGCATCCCAGATGCTGATCTTGCTGGCGCTCTACGCTTCAATGAGGCCGAGGCTCATCGCCTCGGAGAACTGGCGCTGGGGCTAGTGCCGGTGGTGAAGGTCACTCGGCTTCAATGAGGCCGAGGCTCATCGCCTCGGAGAACAGCCGGCGCCGGACCAGATGGTGTCTGCCATGATGAAGCTTCAATGAGGCCGAGGCTCATCGCCTCGGAGAACCACCAGCACCAGCCGGAAGCGGCGGCCGAGCACCGTGCTTCAATGAGGCCGAGGCTCATCGCCTCGGAGAACGCAGCATCGTGGCTTGAGAGGGAACGCAACCCAACGCTTCAATGAGGCCGAGGCTCATCGCCTCGGAGAACCCTGGCGGCCGTCGGCGTCGGCTTCTTCATCGCGATGCTTCAATGAGGCCGAGGCTCATCGCCTCGGAGAACGCCGCCGGGCGTGGCGTGCGCCGTCTGCGGGAGCAGGCTTCAATGAGGCCGAGGCTCATCGCCTCGGAGAACCTTTGCCGGCTGCTGGGCGCTCGGCTTCGGCATGGGGCTTCAATGAGGCCGAGGCTCATCGCCTCGGAGAACCACCTGGCGGTCGATCATCGCCACGTCCTGCACGATGCTTCAATGAGGCCGAGGCTCATCGCCTCGGAGAAC
>CAZIBY010000026.1:0-16631 GCA_964537475.1 uncultured Chitinophagaceae bacterium
CAAAAGGTGGCCTTGTGTGCTACAGCGTGACCAGCACCACAAGCTCAAAAGCCACTCCTTGCAGAGTGGCTTTCTGAACAATAATGAATAAAGAAAGGTGACCTGCCTGTGAGCAGATCACCCTTTCATCAATCTAAAGAAAAGCTTTATTGAATGAACAGGTTGGCAATGTTCAATACATCTGCCATAGCCATCGGCTCGTCAAAAGCCTCTGACGCCAGCGGAGCAGTCAATCCTACACCACCCTGTGTAGTATTATCTTCACCATTGTATATAGCCTGCGCCTGAGATGGCAGTGTACCGCGAGAGTTGCCGGATATCCATGGCTTGGTCGTATCCTGGCCCTTGCTGGTGCGCAGCTTCCTGACCTCAGCAGCGTGACGCGCTTCTACAGAGTGTATCTGCAGTGCAGCGGTCAGCACATCATTATTAGACATCAGGGCACCTGCACCACCTTTATAGGCCCTTACACCCAGATCTTCAAACGCCTGAGAAAGTGCGAGGAACTGTGCATAGTCTGTAAACGGAGAAAAGGCACCACCGGCTGTAAAGTCAAAGCTTGGAGAGTTGACAGGTGTGCCACCGGCCTGAGAGATGGCAGACTGAAGGAACGATACGTGAGCAGCCTCATGGCCCGATATGGTGCTGAAGATAGCGCGGTCTGATGCTGCGATCACACCTGCTGACAGGCCCTGAGAGTAGTATGAATTCTCCAGAAACTCCAGGGTCAGTGCAAAGTTCAGTGTATCGATGATCGCATCATTAGAGGCCGCCTTTGCCCTTTTGGGATTGGCTACCATCATCATGGCAAATGGTACTGCTGCCATAGCGATGCGCTTAGTGATATCGCCCATGGTGATGATGGCTTCTGACCTGCTCTGAGCTACGTTGTCTTTGGGTGCCTCTTCCGACACTCTTTCTATGATATCAAATATATTTTTCATGACTTTCAGATTTAAGAGGTTGGCAAATTACTGGCATTGATAGATGTCTTGACATAGGCAGAGGCAGCGGCCAGGACCACGCTCGGTGCGTTAGCCTTATCCAGTCCGTTACTATCCACCACATCACTCCCGGCAAAGCTCGCTGTGAGCGGGCTGAGCAGGTCCCGTATAGCCGCAGCATGACGTGCTTCTACAGATACTATCTTGCCGGCCAAAGTCAGGTAGTCTACACTCGCTATCAGTTTGCCTGCCCCATTGTAGGCGGAGACACCCAGATCTTCAAATGTCTTGGCTGCATTGAGCACAGAGTTGCGGTCTGAGAAAGTGATAGAGCTAAAGTCTACTGTCAGATCAGGTATAGCATTAGATCCCAGCGCCGTCTTGAAAAAGTCGCGGTGTATGACCTCATGATTCATGATGTCAGTGAGCAGCGCGAGCTCTGCTGATGAAATGCCGCTGTAAGGATTGGCTACCACCTTGGTATAGAATGCGGCCTCGAGCTGCTCCAGCGCATAGGCATAGTTGAGTATGCCTATATCACCGCTGCCGAGATTGACACCGGAGGAATTGTTATTATCCTTTTTGCAACCGCTGGCTACGAGCAGCGCTGCAGCCACACCCATTCCCCCATATTTGAGGAAATCCCTCCTGCCGATACCCGATGAGCCGACGATACCGGTGATACTTTTTTCTTCTGTCTGCATGACCTTGTTTTTAAGAGTTAATAAATAGGGCTTGCATGCCCAACTCTATCAGCTACGGCATATTGACAGAATCAGATTTCTATTTTTGAGACTGCACGTCGTGTGCTGGATGATTGCTAAGAACTTCTGAAAGATGGCCGGATTATTGGCATGCGGCTACCACATGATATAACCGCACTATCTGGGGAACGCTTAGGCCAAAGTGAGGACTTATGAAACGAGATATTCTATATCAGGCGTAGTATATCCCTCTATTACTTAGATATAAATTAAATGTGTCTTGAGGCGAATTTTTTCATCCGGGCATAAAAAAGCCACGGATGACCGTGGCTTTTTAAACAATATTTTGATCCGGCTTATTTGTTCCTTGCAATGCGGAAGCCGACACTATTCTGACGGAAGTCAGGTGTGTTATTCTGGCGGGTAGTGATGGCCACATACTCAGGCTTGTTATACCAGGCGCCGCCGCGGGTCACGCGGTAGGGGCCTTCCTCCGGGCCGGTAGGGTTATTCTCCGGGCTGTGCTGATAGTAGTTGCCGTCATAGCGGTCCCACACCCACTCCCATACGTTGCCATTCATATCATAGAGGCCGAGCTCGTTTGGTTTCTTCTGGCCTACAGGCTGTGTCTTCTGGCCACTATTGTCGTTGTACCAGGCCACCTCATCCAGATTGTCAGAGCCGGCGTGTTTAGTGTCCTTGCCCTTGGCACCGCCGCGCGCCGCATACTCCCACTCTGCCTCGGTAGGCAGGCGGTAGCCGTTGGCAGTATCGAGCCACTTAGCGGTCTTATTAGCCTCGTCTATCACATAGGCGGGATGGAGTTTGTCTTGCTTGCTCAGCCAGTTGCAGTAGGCTACAGCATCCATCCATGATACGATCATGGCAGGGCGCTTGCCGCGGCCCCACTTCATATCGTCGGTAGGTTTGCGCTTCGTACTATCGCAGTAGCGGTCCCAGTCATCAAAGGTCAGCTCATACCTGGCCATGTAGAAATCCTTGACAGTCACTTTGTGCTCCGGGCCTTCTACAGGTTCTTTGCCCTTGGCGGTGCCCATGGTATAGGAGCCTCCCTCCACGAGGGCAAACTTAGCCGCGTTCGGTGCCGGGGTCTTCTTAGCCTTGCTCTGGGCGCTGGCGGCTACTACGATGCAGGCCAGCAGCATGAGTACAGATACTTTCTTCATCATTGGTTGGTCTTGTGGTTTTGTCCAAAAATAAAAAAGATTCCCGCTGACTGGCAACGGGAATCCTTTCTTATTAAGATTTGTTCAGATTATTTCTTGGCAGGAGCCTCTGCAGGTGCAGCAGCAGCGTCAGCGGCTGTAGCAGAGTCTATACCGGCAGCGTTGTCTTCCTGGCCCATAGGTGCGGCAGGAGCAGCAGGCTTGATAGGCTCACCATTAGACGGAGACATGAAGAAAGTCACTGTATCACCCTTGTCAGTAGAGCTGGATACGAACTTGTCCTTGGTCAGCTCTACTACAGTATAGGTGATAGAGTGGCCTTTGTCATCTGTAGATACGAGTTGCTTGCCATCCTTGCTCAGGGTCCACTTGCCATTCTGAGTCTGGTCAGCTACCTGGTAGGTAAAGGTGCCATCAGCCTTGTAGGTCAGGCGCACGTTGTCCTTCATCTGCTGTACCATAGCCTGAAAGAAGCCCTGTGCCTGTGGCGGGATAGGCTTGCTCAGCTTCAGGTCGTCTATCTTCCATGTATTGACCAGAAGCTTTGATTTATCATTGCAAGACGCGAGCGTGATGGTGATCAGTACCAGCGCTGCAAGAGTTTTTAACTTAGACATTTGTGTTTGCTTTTGTTGGTGATTGTTATAGCGCGCAAATATAGATTTTAATTTACCAATACCTACTAGGGGAGCTAAATCTGCCTTATTTTGTCCCTTGAAAATGAAGATCAAAGTAATCCTGCTGGGCAAAACTACCGACGAGTCTATCCGCCGCATAGAGGCTGACTATGACAAGCGCATCAAGCGCTATATCTCCTTTGAATATGGGCATATAGATAATGCCGGTATCAAAGGCACCGAGGCAGTGATCAAGCAAAAAGAAGGCGAGCTGATCCTGAAAAAGCTAGCCCCCGCAGACCACCTGATCCTGATGGATGAGAGGGGTAAGACCTATACCAGTGTGAAATTTGCCGATGAGGTGGCCCGCTGGATGAATACCTCCATCAAGACCGTGGTGCTGGTGATCGGCGGGGCTTATGGCTTCTCAGACGAGGTACGCCAGCGCGCCAATGGCTCCATCAGCCTCTCGGCCATGACCTTCTCCCACCAGATCGTCCGCGTCATCCTGCTGGAGCAGGTCTACCGGGCCTTCACCATATTAAACAACGAACCATACCATCACGCATGATACGCCTCCTACTCGCCGTCCTGCCCGCCCTGCTCATGACCGCCTGCGGCAATAGCCCAACTGAGAGTCAGACCACAAGCCCGGCCCCCGTAACCACTCAGGCACCCGTCGCTGAATATCACGCCCCTCTGGACTCAGTGGTACGTGTTGAGCTCCCATCAGATACCAGCCAGTCTTATGAGCTGTACATCCCCCACGCTACGGATTCGGCGGGCATTCCGCGCACGATCATAGTCTTTGCTGACCCACATGGAGCCGGACGGTTACCTGTAGATAAATACCGCAAATTGGCAGACCGATTTGGTATCGCCCTGGCCGGATCTAACAACTCGCGCAATGGCCTGGATGGCAACCAGTGCGCTGGCTACATCGGCAATATCATAGCCGATCTTCATACCCGCCTGCACTATGACGAGGGCAATATCTGCCTGGCCGGCTTCTCCGGAGGTGCTAAAGTAATATTGCAGGAAGCATTTAATAACCAAAACATAAACAATGCAATATATGCAGGAGCTACTATTCCGTTACAAGTCTCTCAGCCTATGCACTTGCTAGGTTTTGCGGGCACCTCAGATATGAACTACTCTGACCTTCTGGCCTTTGCCAATAGCGTCCCTGCTGGCTCGGGCGCACTTGTCGAGTTTGACGGAAAGCATGAATGGCCGGATCCTAAAGTCTATCAGA
The DNA here is from genome assembly GCA_964537475.1 of uncultured Chitinophagaceae bacterium. GTDB lineage: Bacteria > Bacteroidota > Bacteroidia > Chitinophagales > LD1 > UBA1941. The sequence goes on from CAZIBY010000026.1 coordinate 4,708, forward strand.
AGGCCTTCTACTGGCTGACATTCCGACAGGTAAAGGATACCGCCAGCGCAAAAGTAAAGGCATGTATCAGGGCCTATGAAACGGAGATCGCTACCGAGGCGGCCTCTGCTATCAGGGGTAATAATGCCGTCGAGGCCTACCAGAAGTACGAGGAAGCGGCGGCCTTCCTGAATGGTGTAGCAGCCATCACTACCTATCAGCAGAAAGCCGCCGAGCTGGCTGCTACCGACCTGTATAAAAAGGAAGCCGCCCAGAAATCTGATATGCTGAAAAGCGAAACCAATCAGAAACAGATATTAATGCAAGCCTTTCAGAATCAGGACATACCCTGGTGGCGGAATACGATCAGCCACCTGCGCACCAGCGCATATCCCACAGATAAGCGCCTGCTCGGTTTCATCAGCCTGGGCTGCTACTCCTATACCAGCCAGTGTATCGCCCGTGGCGATGTGGCCAATGCAGACCACTTTGCCACCATCTATGAGCTGACAGATCCGGACAATACGGACCAGCTATACTTCCACGCCGTGATAGCCGCCCGGCAAAATGATAACACCAAGGCGCTGAAATACCTGCAAAAAGCGGTCGATAAGGGATTTACAGATTGGGGCAAGGCGGATGCCGAGCCCGCGCTGGCTACAGTACGTGGCCAGGGGAGCTTTTCTCGTCTTCAGAGTCCGCCTTCTTCAGGAAAGGGCTCCAGATGACATCCTTCTGCACAAAAGCCCAGAAGCAGAAATAGGAGAATATAGGAGCGGCCAGCACGTCCAGCGTATAGTGCACGCGCTGCCATATCAGCATGACACCCAGGCATATCATAGCTACAAGTATGTACCTGCGGGCCCAGCGGTCTGATACCAGCAGGAAGAAAAACGCCATATCTGCCATATGCCCCGAGAAGAAAAGGTCATTGGTGATGGAGTCCTCTGCGCCCACAAAGTTGGTAAATGGATCATGCAGGCGGATCATATCTGCAGAGGGGGACAGTGGTATCATAAAGATACAGAAGGCACGTATGAGAAAGAGTACGGTAAACCCGGTGAAGGCCCTGTGAAGGATGTGCGGGTACTGCAGCAGGTACAGGATAGTAAATATGGTGACGCTATAGGTGCAAAAGCCGATATACAGGGAGAAGTCATGAGGCTCGCAGAGGTAATAGACAGGGTCATTGACCATCGTGCCCATACGGGTACTATTGAATTTCAGCCACTGCACCGCTACCATATAGATAGCAAAGCAAAAAATGAAATTTCCCCAGAAAACCTTAGTGAAAAGCTCATCCGTAGCAGCATCACGCCAGTTTTGGCGGATATTATTGTACCAGTTCGCTACGAGATTCATGTTACGAAAATAATATTAAAAGATTACTGTAACAATCAATACCCTGCACAAAATCTTGCCAAAAACTACTTCAGCTGCCGGAAGTAGTCTACCGTGATCTCCAGCCCCCTGCCAAAGCTGAACTGTGGGTCATAGCCCAGCAGCGTCCGCGCCTTGTCTATATTGGCCAGGGAGTTTTGTATATCGCCCTCGCGCGGGTCGCGGTGCGTAGGGCGGTGATCGCTGCCCAGCTGCGCTGCTATCCGATCGTACATTTCATTCACGGAGTAGTTCTCACCATAGGCTATATTAAATACCTCGTTGATAGCCGCATCATTAGTGCATAGCATACCGCGTATATTAGCCTGCACCGCATTCTCCACAAAGGTGAAATCACGGGTCTGGAGGCCATCGCCATTGATATAGACCACCTCTCGCTTCATGATCTTGTCTGTGAAAAGCGGTATCACTGCAGCGTAGGGACCGTTGGGGTCCTGATTGGGCCCGAAGACATTGAAATAGCGCAGGCCTATGACACGGAGGCCATAGTTTGCGTGAAAAACCTTCGCATAGAGCTCGTTGGTATACTTTGATACAGCATAGGGAGAGAGCGGATTGCCTATCTTGCTTTCTACCTTGGGTAGGGTAGTTTCATCCCCATAGACAGATGATGATGAGGCATATACGAACATCTTCACCCCACTATCCTTGGCGGCTATCAGCATATTGAGGAAGCCGCCTACATTGATCATATTGGTCCGGGCGGGGTCTTTGATAGACCGCGGTACCGAGCCCAGCGCTGCCTGGTGAGACACATAGTCTATGCCGGCGCAGGCCCGGTGGCAGGTATCAGAGTCAGTGATATCCCCCTCCATAAACTCAAAGGCGGGGTTATTCTCAAATGGCTTGAGATTCTTATAGTTGCCCGTCAGGAGGTTGTCCAGTACGCGGACCTTTTTAGCGCTGTATTTCAGCAGGTACTCTACGATATTGGAGCCTATGAAACCCGCCCCGCCCGTCACGAGAAAACTCTTGTCGCTCAGGTCGGTATCATGATAGCGGATGTCGTACATGCGGGATTGATTTGATCAGAAGCGGACAAATATAATTATTGCAGGCAATGCCCGCACATAATAAATGTGTCAATAAAGACAACTGTTAATAACTCTATTGGCGGCCTGAAATCGTGGTTTGGCCGTAGATATAGCCTGCCCCACAGCGAAATACACCTAAAAAACATAACACGGATTTTGATAAACAAAATATTTATCTATACTTGCCCTCGTTACCTATCACACATAAAATACGATCAGTCAATGGCCAGAAAGAAATTTACGCTCGAATATATCATCCGCTCATCTCCGTCTATCCTCTTTGGATTCGTCACCAACCCGTCTAACCTTGCACAATGGTTCTCAGACTATTGCGATGCTAATGACAATTTTATCGTCTTCGGCTGGGGCGGCTCGCGCGAGCAGGCACAGATCGTGGAGTTTATAGAAGACGAGTATGTGAAGTACCACTGGCTCGATGGCCGCGATGGTGAGTTCTTCTCCTTCCGTATCTACAAGTCTGACATTGCCAACGACACCATCCTGGAGGTCACGGACTTTGCCGATGACAAGGAGGTAAAAGACCAGACCATGCTCTGGGACAGCCAGATAGAAGAGCTGAAGCACCAGCTAGGCGCCGGTTGATCCTTTCTCCTGATCAGTTTATTTCATTTTTACTATCTATCTACCGGATGATCGGTAGCTGAGATGTAGTATTGCTGCCTATGATTGAGCAGGTCAAAGATCACGATCTCGTTTGCACCTTTGCGCAGCCAGACACCGGGTACATAGAGTGAGTATTGGGGGCCTACCTCCCAGTAGCGGCCCAGGTTGTGACCATTGACTACTACGAATCCCTTACCAAAACCGCGCATATCCATCCAGGTATCAGCAGTATCTGTCAGCGTAAAGGAACCTGAATAAAACACAGGCTGCTCCGCTACATACGAGGTATCCTGCTCCCAGTGCGGAGGTACTACATCCGTTTCGTTAGATATATGGTAGCTGGTCCAGAGACCGGGTTTGAAAGGTTTGCCATTCAGCAAAAGCCCTTCGGTAATGCCGCGGCGATTGTCCCACAGCTTTTTCCCAAAATTGATCCGCCCCATATTCTCTACCACTATCTGCATATCAGCCTGATTAGGCAGATCGACATTGACAGTCCGGGCAACTGTCCCTGCAGGCTGATCGCGGTCTATCGTGGCCAGCAGCTTCTCCGAGGTATAAATGGTAGCAAAGTCTGTGATACCACTGGTAGAGAGCTTTCCTTTTATAGTATCATTCACACTCGCCTCATACAGCACGTAGTTGTCATTCCTGTACTGGTCCATTTTTTCAAATGCCACAGGATTGCGGGCCGTATCACTCAGGCCCTCATTGCGGAAAAGCAGGTGTGGTGTGAGCCGGATGCCGGCCATAGACATAGTGCCTATCGGCGCCGGCACCTCAGCCAGCTTCTCACCTGTATACCGCTGATAGACGGCCCGCAGGGAGTCATAGAGAGGGGTCCTGTTGCCCGCCTCGCCTATGGGTGCGCCATAGTCATAGCTGGTGATCACCGGCCAGACGTCGTTTTGTGAGCGGTGATTGGCGCCGCTCCAGAAGCCGAAATTGGTACCACCATGCACCATGTAGTAGCAGAAGGAGAAGTCTGTCTTCAGCAGGTCCTCTACATGCTTCTTGTACTTCTCTACATCGCGGTGAAAGACATGCGCATCTCCCCAGTGGGTAAACCAGCCGGCGTATTCCTCAGGTATATAGTAGGGGCCTTGCTTGCTGTAGAATTTCCGCACCGTATGATGAGCAGTACCGGGAAACTTGCTGTCGTTAGTGCCTGGGAAGAGGCCTTTAATGTGGCCGAGGCGGGCAAAGTTGATGACCGGTATGATGCCGCCATCACAGGTGAAAAGCGTATGAGAGAAGCCCACCTCGCGGAAGATATCTGCCAGCTTCTCCATGTAGATGCGGCGCTGCCGGTGAGACACTTTCATCTGCATGTCAAAGGAGAAAGAGCCGTACTCATTCTCCACCTGCGTCATGATGATATTGCCACCCTGCTCTACGAAGAGGCCGTCTACCTGCTTATAGACTTCCTTCAGATATGTGCGGCAGGAGTCCAGGAAAGCAGGATCGCTCGTGCGTACCCGCGTACCGGCATACCAATATGGGAATCCACCAAAATCCCACTCTGCGCAGGTGTATGGACCGGGGCGGAGCACGATGTACATCCCCTCCTCCTTTGCCAGCTCTATGAAGGCACGCAGGTCATGGTTGTCACTCCTCCAGTCCCAGACGCCGGGAGCGGTCTCATGATAGTTCCAGAAGACGTAAATGGAGAGTGTATTGCAACCCATGGCGTGAGCCATCTGTATGCGGTGCCGCCAGTACTCACGCGGTATGCGTGCATAGTGCATCTCGCCGCCATAGATGCGGTAGGGCTTGCCATCCAGCAGGAAGTGACCGTCCTTGATCTCAAAGGTGCCTGCAGAGACTGCCGTGGCAAAACAAAAAGCAACAAAGAGTATTAGAAAACGCATAAGCTCTAAATATCACTATTTCTTGCTTTCCGGCGAAGGTCATTTGAGGAACGTGATGTAAGTACCATCATACACACAGATGCCACTGCGCAGGGTGGTCATGACGAGTTTGCCATTACCGGCAAAGGCAATACTTTTCACCGCCATTTCATACCCTACCGCCTGCTGGGCCCATCGGGAGGGGAGACTCAACTCCAAAAACAAAACAGGTGAAGACAAACCATTTGTGCTTACCAGACATCTGTATATACCCTGATCTGAAGCAAAGTAAATCGAGCTGTCTGCAGCATGATAGACACCTGGACCTATGAATAAACTTCGCTCAATCTCTATCAGCGTTTGTCCTGTGTCTATGGGTGGCGTAATTCGATGAGAGTCGCTATCGAAGACTTTAACTGCTAAGTGCCTGGCGCGGTCTATCCGGTATATCTCACCACTATTCGTCATATGTTGCAGCCCGGAGGTGATATAGACATTACCGCGATCGTCTTCGAAAACGGATTTGGGAAAAAAGAGTCCATTATCTATACCACCAAATTTCTTGTTGTCAATGCGGTCATGGCGCGTGTCAAAAAGCTGAGCCACACCGCCCCACTCTCCGAAATTAGCACACATCCACCACTGATCCCTAGAGTCCAGATAGCAAAATTGAGGCGCAAGGAAACCAGCCTGCGTCTTGTAATCAAACAATCCAGCGAAAGAGGTATAAGACCTGATGCCACTCAGGCGATTCTTAAAGTGTCGCCAACCTTTATCCAGCACCGGATCGTAAACCCCGCCCGACTGCGTCAATATCCGACCACTAGAATTGACACATAAATCTAGCACAGCATATTTGCTTCGCACTACCAATGCAATACTATGATTGGCGCTATCTATACGAAAGATACACCTGCGCCTGTCTGCCATGTAGACATTATCCTTACTATCCTTACAGATAGCGTTGTAGCGGGTTGACATATTATCTATAGGCAGACGTAAGGTATCCATCCTATCCAGGTCCCAGACGGATACATGCCCACTATCATCCAGTGTGTAAATGATATTGCCAGATAGTACGGAGCAGTCAATATTGACGCCTATGCGTTTGACATAACGTATATGCAGGCTATCTACACCTCCGGCCCGCGACTGGTATACAGAGCACCATACGCAGAGAATAATGATATACCGCAGCCACATTTTCATGAATTACAAAATAAGGATAAATAGGGCCAAAGCCATTTTCGGAGTGCCATATTTCAGTCACATTTCTGTAGGACGTACCGGCTTTTTTAGAATTCTTAAATCTTGGCTAAGCATTATTCATTAGTTTAGCCCCGCTATCATATCGCTACCTAAAATATCGCTCTCGCGCCACCTGCCTGTCAAGAAGTTTGACTGGTTGCTCTTCAAAAGCTTCATCGGGCCTTTTGTGCTGACCTTTTGCATCTCTCTGTTTGTGCTGGTCATGCAGTTTCTGTGGAAGTATGTAGATGACCTGGTGGGCAAGGGCCTCAGCACCTGGATACTGGCGCAGCTCATCTTCTACGCCTCGGCACAGCTCGTACCCATGGCGCTGCCGCTGGCAGTATTGCTCTCTTCTATCATGACCCTCGGATCCCTGGGCGAGCACATGGAGCTGACCGCTGCCAAATCCGCCGGTGTCTCCCTGCAGCGTATCATGCTGCCGGTATTTGTAGCGGTATTCTTCATCAGCATCTTTGCTTTCTTTTTCTCCAATAATATCCTGCCCATAGCCAACCTGAAACGGAACGTGCTGATCTACGACATCCAGCACCAGAAGCCTACCGTGGCGATCAAGGAGGGCATCTTCTTCAATGAGATAGACGGCTTCAGCCTGCGTGTGACTAAGAAGAATGAAGACAGCAACCTGCTCTACAATATCCTGGTGTATGACCATACCAGCGGCCAGGGAGACGATCATATCATCACCGCAGAGAAGGGCTCCATGACCCAGGACGATAAGCACATGGCACTGACCCTGCACCTGGAGAATGGCGACCAGTATAAGGAGCTCGCGCCCAAGAAACCGGACCAGCAAAACTATGAGATGTACCATACCAGCTTCGGGTCATGGGACAAAAAGTTTGATCTCTCGCGCTTTAAGCTGACGCGTACAGACGAGAACTTCTTCAAAGACATGAAGCAGATGATGACGGTGCCGCAGCTCGTGCATCAGATGGATACGATCGGCATAGAGCGCGATGGCCTGGTCAGGGGCCTGCATGGCTATGTAGTGCCCTACTATGGCGATCTGCGCACAGGCCTTGATACGCTGAAGAAAGCCCCCGCCCCGGTCAATGTCAACTTTAATCTCTCCTTCCGCAATGCGGAGGATATGCTGCGCACCTTTAACGCCGGTGAGCAGACCAAGATCATGGAGCGCGCTATGACGCAGGCGCGCAATATCAAGAACTACTCAGATATCGTGGCCAAGCAGGTAGACTTCAAAAACGCTGAGATAGTGAAGCATGAGATAGAGATCTACCGTAAGTTCACCCTGTCTATCGCCTGCATGGTACTCTTCCTGATAGGGGCGCCGCTGGGCTCCATCATCCGCAAGGGAGGCCTGGGCTGGCCGCTTTTCTACTCTATTATCTTCTTTATCATCTATCATGTCACCTCTATCATAGGTGAGAAGACTGCCGAGAAGATGGTGATCAGCGCACCGGTAGGTATGTGGATGGCCACGATGGTCCTCACGCCCGTCGGTATCTTTCTCACGTACAAGGCCGCCAACGACTCCAAACTTTTTGATATAGACTCCTATATCCGATTTTTCAAAAGGTTCAGGCCGGCCAAGGCGGCCTGACACGCCATACCTCAAAAAGAAAGCCCCATACTGTGAGGTATGAGGCGTCAATTAATTTCTGGAAGTAGGTGGCTTAGTTTATCAAGCTGTATTTTGTTTCCTTGAGTTGTACTATTCCGGGCGTGGCTTCGCTTCGTTCACGCGGAGGCTGCGGTCCAGCAGCATGTAGCCGTTCAGGCCCTCTATTGCTGACTTGGCTGCATTGTCATCAGGCATTTCTACAAAACCGAAGCCCTTGCTGCGGCGTGTTTCTTTGTCCTTGATGATCTTGACTGAAGATACTTCACCGTATTTTTCAAATGCGGCTTGCAGATCTTCTTCCCTTGCGCGGAAGTTGATGTTACTAACGTAAATGTTCATAATGAGTTAAACAGATTGGTTAAAAAATCATTTCAGAAAATAGGTCCACCAATCTGTGGAAACGACAGTCCGGAGGGAACTACTTTACCAAAACTGTCTCAAATATAAATAAGCAAGTGAAAAATGTAAACATTTTTGCAAAAATGTTTATAACCTAAATTACGGCTGACTCTATTGGATTTATAAAAAAGAAGTTTATATTTGCAGTCCTTTTAGAAAAATAGAAGAAATGGCTAACCACAAATCAGCAGAAAAGAGAATCCGCCAGAACAGCAAAAGAAGGCTGGCTAACAGATATTTCGGCAAGACCACACGTAACCTGATCCGCGACTTCCGCGCTGCAGACAAGAAGGCTGACGCTCAGAAGGCCCTTCCTAAGGTGGTATCCCTCCTGGACAAGCTCGCTAAGCGTGGCAACATCCACAAAAACAAGGCTTCTAACCTGAAGTCTAAGCTCATGAAAAGGATCGCAGGCCTCAAGAAGTAATTCCGGCCCGTGCACTATATTCAGAGATCCTCTGCCCATCCGGCAGGGGATTTTCTTTTTGGGATATGCTAAGAATCAAGAATCTAGGGCCAAGAACGAAGAACTGAGACCCAAAGGTCAAGAACCGGGGACCAGGAGTCAGGAACAAATGAAAGATCAGAAGTAGTGCTCTGTGCTGTAGGGTCAGGTCACGACCTGACCCTACCCAATAATCCTGTATATCCAGAGTTACCATGCGCCGCATCCAGCATCCAGCTCTAGTATCTAGCATCCAGCATCTGGCGTCGAGCCTCTAGTGCTCCACCTCCGTAGGCAGCGTGGGCTGTTTCTTTGGTATGCCGAAGAGCGGTGCCGGGATAGGCGGGTTGTCATCCTCATTGATGGCAAAGTTGAATACCTTCTCTACCCACTCCCAGTGGTTGGTCATCCACTTGAAGCCCTCGTAGGTGCCATCCTGCGTGTAAGCCACGTAGACGCCATTGGCCTTAGGATCGGGTGGTGCCAGGTGATCAAAGACGATCATCTCTTTGTTATTGTCATAGTTTAGCGTAGGCGAGGCGTTCCACTTATACTCTATAAAGAAGCGATCGAGCGTATCACGCACCTTGCGCCTGTTGCTATCTGTAGAGCAGAAGAGCGGCGCACCAAAGCATGGCTCACCATTGGCGTCAAAGGTCAGGATGTCTACGATCTTGCGCCGCGAGATGAAGTCTGCTGCCTCAAAGCCAAAGAGGGTGTAATAGGTTTTTTTATTGTAGGTACGCTCGATGATGCGGTAGTAGATCTGGCCATACCAGTTGTCACGCGTCAGCACCTGCTGCGTATGAAAGGGCAACGTATCACGCAGGTCACGCAGCGGGTAGATCTTCATCTTCTCAGACCGCATCTGTATCACACCATAGTAGCGAAAGCGCCCCTTGGGGTAGTGCATCTGCCAGGTCAGGATGCGGAAGGTACTATCAGGCGGATAGATCTTGCTCACCTCTGTGAGCGAGTCAAAGGGATAGTAGAAGGAGTTGTCCATCTTCAGCGCCGAGATCAGCTTGGGTATGAACTGGTAGCAGGCCTGCTTGCGCCTCTCAAAGCGCTTCTTTTCTGCTATTGTATCCACTTTGGGCAGTGGCTTGATGTAGACATTGGTATCCGTCTTGCCGGAGGCCATGCTGAGTATCACCGCACCGGCGTAGTCCATGCTCGTCTCCTCTACCTTCACGGTCGTATCATACAGCACGATATTGAGCAGGCGCTGCAGAGAGTCCTCGAGCCGCACCATACGTGCCTGGTCTGTGCGGGAGAGATGAGGCTGCTGCATCGTGACAGGTGGCAGGGTAGGGCGGGGCGGTACACCGCGCTGCGCTACAGTGGCCAGTGAGATACACAGGAGGATGAGTAACCAGAGTCGCTTCATTACGTAAATAAACGAAAAAGGCACCGGAGATATTATATTCCTATAGCGAGGGTTGGCTTTTATTGTGACTTATGTTTATGAAATAAAAGGCGATCGCGCATCGTTATCATATCATCATGTATATGAAGCGTCCTTCCATACTACTCCTACTGATCCTGTGCGGATGCATGCTGTATGGGCAGGACCGCAGCCTGTCTATAGCCCAGCAGATCGCGCTCTATCAGCTCGATCCTGATGCGGTCACAGTGCATATCTCAAAGCTCTCTCATACGCTCACGCTCAGCATTGGTACGCATACGCTGCGGGAGTATGCGTGTGTCTTTGGCGGCGACCCGGTGAGCGACAAGAAATATGAAGGAGACCAGTGTACGCCGGAGGGCACCTTTCATGTGCTGAGCAAATACCCCCACAAGTCATGGGAGAAGTTTATCTGGATAGACTACCCTACTGCCGATAGCCAGCGCAAGTACGAAGCCAATCAACGGCGCGGCCTGATACCCGAGGGCCGTGGTATAGGCGGCAGTATAGGTATACACGGTGTACCCGATCATCACGACTACCTCATAGAGCAAAACGTCAACTGGACGCTCGGCTGTATCTCTCTGCGCACCGATGATATCAATGAGATCTATCAATATGTGCATGCCGGCACAGAGATCATCATTACCAGATAGCCTGCCATTTACCACTCATTTCCTGCTGCTTACAGCACCCTTGACAAGGGATGTGTTGTGCTTTATATTATCCTTATGTGAGGCAAAAAACACATTCATACAAAACTTTATTTAAAATATTTCTCTTTCCTAACCAATGTTTAAACAGCATATTATGGAAACTTTGGTGGCCTACCCATTTTAGGGTATACATAGCAGTTTTTATAACGAAAGGCGGAAAAATACGGGTGAAAGTGTTGCACCGGCAGCCTTTTTTGAGCAAATTCGTCATACAACCAATAACCCAATTTCATGAGACAACTTAAGATCACCAAATCTATCACCAACCGTGAGAGTGCCTCTCTGGAGAAATACCTCCAGGAGATCGGTAAGGTGGACCTGATCTCTGCCGAAGAGGAGGTCAGGCTGGCCAAAAAGATCAAACAGGGCGATAAAGCCGCTCTGGAGAAACTGACCAAAGCGAACCTCCGCTTCGTGGTATCAGTGGCCAAGCAATACCAGAATCAAGGACTCACCCTCTCTGACCTCATCAATGAAGGCAACCTCGGCCTGATCAAAGCTGCCCAGCGCTTTGACGAGACCAAAGGCTTCAAGTTTATATCCTATGCCGTATGGTGGATCCGCCAGAGCATCATGCAGGCACTGGCCGAGCAGAGCCGCATCGTACGCCTGCCGCTGAATAAAGTGGGCTCGCTGAGCAAGATCAACAAAGCTTTCCAGTGCCTGGAGCAGGAGTTTGACCGTGAGCCTACACCGGAGGAGATCGCCACACTGCTCAATATAGATGAGGATGAGGTCAGGACCACACTCGGCGTGGCCGGCCGCCACATATCTGTAGATGCCCCCTTTGTAAACGGTGAGGAGAACGCCCTCATAGATGTGCTGGCCAATCCTAATGCCGTGTCGGCAGATCGCCACATGGCCTATCAGGAGTCGCTGCGCACAGAGATCGAGCAGTCGCTATCCTGCCTGCAGGAGAAGCAAGCCGAGGTGCTGAAGTTGTTCTTTGGCATAGGCGTAGAGCAGCCTATGAGCCTGGAGGATATCAGTGAGCGCTATGACCTGACCAAAGAGCGCGTGCGCCAGATCAAAGACAAGGCTATCATCCGCCTGAAGAGCAGCAGCAAATGCAAATCACTCAAAGCATATCTCGGATAAGAAGAAATCTACACCCATCCTATACCAAAGCCCAATTCAGAAAGCCACTCTGCAAGGAGTGGCTTTTGAGTTTGTGGTGCTGGTCACGCTGTAACAAGCAAGGCCACCTTTTT
>CAZIBY010000027.1:0-12949 GCA_964537475.1 uncultured Chitinophagaceae bacterium
TTTTTTCTTTATTTTAAAGAATAAAGTTTATAACATCCCTTAAAATAGCGTGAGAGAATAAAGAAGAAGTGGAAGAACGGAAGAATGTTCCGTAGCATGCGCCTGCGTGACAGAAAGCGGTGCCCGGAATGAAGGACGGGTCAGAGCATGGGACGCTGGAGTTGTAGTAAATGGGTTGACAGCCTCCTCCGATCAAACACTGAAAGGTTGTGCACCGTGGATCGTAGAAGGGGACATTGGTGCAATTATTCGGAACAGTATTAATGCATGTTCCGAAGGAGCATTGTCCGTTGATGTTGCATGAATCGAGATCGCAGGTGGAGTTATCGTTGATGGGGACGGGGTTGTTGCATCGGTTGGCAAAACTTTGAGTTGGATCACAAGTGTAGTTCAGACATGGGGTGCTGGTGTTTACAGGACAGGTAAAAAAATCCGCCAGCAACAAACAAGTGATATCGCCGTCGCAGACACCGTACGCACAAACATTAGGGTTGGTTAAATTGGGATAAATGCAAGCAGCACCAGCATTGTTGGCGCTAACTGTATACCACGTTCCGTTGGACGGATGGCATGCCGGCAGCAGACAATTGGAGATTGGTCCAAGGGTCGAATTCCGTGGTACAAAGTTGATGCAACCTCCTGCACTACACGATCCCACTTTGCACAAATCCGTACCGTTACAAGCCGTTCCATTTGGTTTAGACCACGAATCATATCCTTTTGTAACGTTGTTGCATGTCTGATTGTCATAGACACAATCAAAGTTGACAGTGGGCAACGGTAAAGGCGGGCCTTCCATGCACACATGGTTCAAGCAAGTATCGGCGCTTCTGCATGGAAACCCTCCAACAAAATTACACGGCGCCCCGTCCCGCGGCAAATACTGGCAAGTATAATTTGTAGTCGCATTACAATACGGCTGCCATTCACAAACATTGGCGGACTGATTGCAATTCAAGAATCCAGAGATGCACGAACGATTGCCGTCACAAACTTCATTGGTCAAACATGGATTTCCTGTAGAGCAAGGAGAAAAGGCAATCGACGTCACATTAATAAAATCACCACTAATGGGATCGCACTGATTGTTAGTATAACAGGCATACGTCGGCAAAACCGGCGGGCTCCGCACAACCGCTGTCCCATTGCACAAAAAATTGGCTTCACAGGTTGCATTCACCGCACACAAATTCACGCCCGGAATTTGACAGGAATCGCCCACCGACGAGTACAAGCAAGGAACACTAAAAATAATCAACTCCACCGACGCCGCCTGCAAATACCCCTGCGCCCCGCAATATCCTCCCACCGAAAATTGTCCATTCGTGCTATTCACATTAAAACAAAGCGTGTCACTCCCCGTCGCCGTCGAGCAATCCGTCAGTCCCACCCCTCCATTAAAACCAAACGAAGTTGATGTTTTAAAGAATTGAAGCCCGGTAGAATTGTCCGTCGAGTTTACCGGAATCGTTAGACTGGCGTTAAACGGTGCCTGTCCTACAATCGATAATTGAGACGAGTTTAGCGCTGAAAGACAGGCAAAAAAAAGTTGGCCCTTACAATAATACAAATCAGTGAGTTTCGGGCCATTCTGGTCAGATGCCCAAGCCGCACAAATTTGTGCATTGTTGACATAATCATCAAAGAGCACATTATGCACAACGCTTGATCCAAAAATACTACATGAAACTGACAACAATAGCAAAGCAAAAATTATAAGATATTTCATTTTTTCCTTTAAAATATCATACTTTCTTACTTTATTTCATTTTTTATTTTATTTATTTTATTTTAAAGAAAAAAAGAATGATTCTTTAAGCACACACAAAATCAGGATGTTGGCGATATATTTCTTTCATCCCGAGGTATTGAGGAGCATTAAAACAAGAAGCATCAAATTCATCATCATCATCTTCCACACAACGAGAAAACTCTAATTGAAACATCATGCAATCTTCTCTCTGTTGGGAACAATTAATCGCGTAAGTAATAGTATCACCACATAATTCAGAATGCTTCATTTCAATACGGCTTTCATCAGCAGATTTATTTAAATCGATTATAAATTGTTGATGCTCTGGAATATATCTTACACAATAAGATAATGACATAAGTGCATCCATCACACAAAAAGCAATGTTACGTGGTATTTCACTAAAAATGATTTCCATATCATCGGATGCTTTCATTTCGCTCACCATTAGTCGAATCGTTTCAAATCCTGCTTCGTGATGCTTGTCACAAAATTCCAATGTGTTTTGAACAATTGTTTGTTTTATCAGTTCACGTTCTCTTGCCAGTTCTTCTTTTTTTCGTTGCGCTATTTCATCAAGTTGTTGCTTACGGTTTTCTACCGCTTCTATCATTTGCTGTTGTTCCATTTCAATGGCGTAGCGTCTTTCCTGAACGATTTTACGAATTTCATCCGCCTTTGGAATATCCTCCAAACAATCAACCATAAAAATAAAAAACACACAAAGTACAATTATTATTTTTAACATTTTTTAAAGAATTTTAATTTTTTTTTATTTTATTTTTTCTTATTTTAATTTTTAGTCACATCCCCATTAAAAATTTCCATTACACGGGGATCAAGAAGTGGTGGACATTCTCCCATTGGATACAATGGTATAAAACGTTGAAGCAATTCAGAATGATTGCGTTCAAAGTGATTTAAAAAAATTCCTAATGTCTTCCATTTCCACAAAGGATTGCTTCTTATCTCGATAGAAGTGTAGGAAGCCTTGTATGCGCTGTTTTTAATGAAAAGAAAAGAAAATTGAGCACAAACAAAATTGATGTAAATGTAAGAAATTTCAACAATGTTACTTTCCATTAAAACATCTAAAATATCAATTAAAACTTGAAAGAAATTTCTTTCTTTTGTGGGAATTATTTTTTTTTATTTGGACATTTATTTTTTTCTGAATCAGTTCAGTTTTGGACATTTATTATTTGCCACACACTATAAAAAAATATAAAAAAAAAAAAAAATAAAACATTCTTTAAAATGAGTGGGTATAAAAGATCATTTTTTACAAACAATAAAAGTAGTTCGCTCAATAATCGATTTCGACAAGAAGATCATGATGATGAAGAAGAAGAAAAAACATTTCAAAGTAAAAAAATTGTTTTATTGAGTTCGCCAAGTAAAAAAAATGAAAATAAAACAACGATTAAACGGAAAACGCCAATTGGTGAAAGTCATGACGGGCCAAACAACCCCGGACTCTGGGATGCCATTCAGGCAATGCCTTCGACCTCCGATACTGATCGGGCTCGCAAGTATACCTGTCAATTACTTTATGAAAACCAAGAAATGGCAGAAACTTCCAAACAAAAATTCTTTGCTCAATATGGGATTGAATACGTTCCGGAAGAGGAAGAAGAAGATAACGAAGTAGATGTGGATTGATAATCTATTAACATTTTTCTCACATGCTTGAATTTACATTGTTGCATGTGTTGGTAAATGTCACGCTTCGACATTAGGCAATAAATACAAAAACCTTGTTTTTTCTTTATTTGTTTTGCTTTTCTTGGTTTCTTAATAAAGGCAACAACATTTTTTAAAAGTGTAAGTGCTCTTTGACGCAAAGCCTCAAACGGTAAAATTTGTGTTTTGTACATTTTCATAACAATAGTAATTCTTTAAAAATTTATTTCTTTTTTTTTTTTATTTTTTTCTTTTTCTTGAAGAAAATGTTTTCTTTAATATTACTTGTACATTTTAAAGAATAATCATTTATTTTTTCTGTTTTTTTTTTATTTTAAGTAATTTTTTTTATTTTTGTTCCCATAGGGAATTTTTTATTTTCGTTCCCATAGGGAATTTTTTTTTTTTTTATTTTTTTTTTTATTTTTTTTTTTAATTTTTTTTTTTTTAAAATAAATAAAAAAAAAATAAAAAATTTTTAAAGAAAAAAAATAAATAAATAAATAAAAATTAAATCTATGAGCAATAAAGAAAATAAAGAAAATAAAGAAAATAAAGAAAATAAACCAATCAAGTCTATTTTTAAAAAACCGAAAGATACTCTTCAACGAATTATAACAACGTATACAGCAAATGAAAAAGCAGTGAAATTTAATAACGTTTTAACGGAATGTAATTTGCCTTTTACGATGTATTACATATCTAAAAAATTGGAGGAACAATCTTGGTTTTCGACATTGGATACTGTAATACGTGTGTCCGTATCTGGTCAGATTCTGTCGCTCTTTGAAATGAGCAATGGATATGTACTGAATGAAAATCAAGAAATTAGTAATGTGGTGTGGCGCACAGGAAATCTTCCTTTGCGCTTCTTGTTGCTGCCCGGGGTGATGGATATGAAGGCAAATGCAATGAATGATTTGATGCGATCGGTTTTTGTGCTCTCCCTTAAAATGTTGCAAGACCAGTCTCATCGGATTACGATGCCACTGGAAGTACAATTATGCAAGGTGGTATTGTTTCGGCTCATTTGTGTTATGAGCGAAGCATTCAACTTGACTGCTTTTGAGAAAAGCATTGTCGAAAAAGCCAAAGAATACCAGCAATGGCTGGAGGGACATAAAGAAAAGTTAAAAATGTTCAATGTCAGTTACATCATTGATGACTTTATTCATACTTTCTGGTATACCAGTAACAGTATGGATGCGCGGCTGAATGCATTGGAGGAATATTTAACAATACTTTCACTCAATATGGATGAAAAAGGTGTTTTTTTTCAGTTTCCCACTTTCCTTACATGGATGTTGAGTCACTACATGGATTCCACCGACCATTCCGACGCCGAAAAGATTGCAGTGCGTGCCAAACTCAAGTTGTCCGTTTTTTTAAAGGATTATTGTTTGAGATTGCTCAGCACCATTGAAGAGCAATACAACGAACTCATTGCAGGAAATTTAAATGCAACTGCCGTTCGGTTTATTTTTAACTTTTTAACAGAAGCACAAGAGGCTGATCCTGCTTGGGCTTCCGATATTCTTCAGAACGCTTCGCACTTTTGCAAGCACAAAGAAATTTTAAAGAATAAAAAATGTTAAATAATTTATTTTATTTGTGAACGACAAAACAAACAGAATCGCACTTCTTCTTCTTTCCACACTTCATGCTCAGAATAATGTCCCCTGAAAATTATATGAACGCAATTCATGGAAGCGTACGCTTGGAGACTGCTTTTGTCTCGGCAAGCCGAACACATTTGGGCACCAAACGGCTCCACTTGAAAATCAAAATCATTACAAAATCCACGTAATTGAGCCTTCTTTAAAACGGAACCATCTTCATTGCATATGATCAAATTCGGCTCATTGTTTTTTCGGATATACTTATCAAATTCAAGATACTGCTTTACCATCGATGCACCCGACCTGTAAAATGTTTCTATTGTAGGTTGTCCTGCTTTTGGAAAATGATGACATGAAAGATATTCAAGCGGTGCACAACAATGCATGTAAGGATTATCCTTGAAAATCATGCAATGCTCTATCTTTTTTAATGTTTTCCCGTCTTCATAAAATTCCGAAACAGCAGGCTCCCCATCAAAATCACATCGATAATATTTTTCTTCAAATTTTCGTTTGTAAGTTTTCAATTTTAAAGAATCCTTTACGAAAAACAGCGTCATTTCATATGGTCTTTTTAAAGAATCGTATAGTAAGAAGGATTCGGTTCGATGGCCCAAAAGATATCGAATAAAATAGGCACGTAAATTTTGGGTCGAATCCTCATTAATATAATCAAAACAACTTTTCTGATTTTTTTTGGATTGAACGAGGCGAGAAGTTTGTAAAACGCTTGATCCATCATCATTTTTCAAATATTCATGAACCAGAAATAATTTGGGTTCATTTTCTACAAATGTAACTTTTCGAGGATAATACTCTCCTTTTTCATTAATTTCTACAATAGATTTATTTCTTCTATTGTGCCATTGAAGTTTAAAGATTTGTTTACTGATTTCTATATTTTCCTTTCTTTCCATTTTTGTAAACATTTTTTTTATTTTTTTTTGTTCCCTTAAAATATAATTTATTTTTTCGTTCCCATTAGAAAAATGTATTTTCTTTAAAAGAAAGGAATAAAAAAAAAATTATATTTTAAGGGAACAAAAAAAAATAAATTATAATAAAAAAAAAATGGAAAATGAAAATTTTTCTATCGTAGATTTTAATGAATCTCATATTCAAACTTTTTGTAAAATTCATCATTTTACAATAGAAGAAGGTGAATTTCGTATGTCGATGTCGAAATACTTTACTCAGCAAACACAATATAAATTTAAATGTAAAAAAGGACGTTTCAACTTTCGTCATCTTTCTCCAGTGTATGAAATGGATCGACAGAATGATCTTTTTAAGGAACTGATGAGATTGCTGGAGGGCTTTGTCAAAGATATCGAAAGTGTGTCGAAGGATGTAGAAGGGGAGATGACGGTGGAGGAATTGAGACGCCGAATTGCGATCTATGAAAAATATTGTCATTTCAAATGTATGACTTGGCCAACCATTGAAAATGGCCAAATGACTTTGTATTACCGATGTGGGCTGGAAGGTGCAGCATTGTGTCAGACATGCAAGTGCGCAGAAAGTTCAGCGCCGTCTGAAAGTGAGATTTGTAAAAATATTTGGGACACTATAAAAAAGTCCTTTAAAATAGTTCAATAAAAAAATATTCCCTTAAAATAAATAATATATTCAAAAAATAAAAAAAATATAATATATTTTTTTAAAATAAATAAAAAAATAAAAAAAAATGAAATATATTATTTTATTTTTTATATATTGTATTTTTTCATATTTCTCTTCATCAATAAATATTTATTTTGATTCTAATGTTCCGTTAAAATTTTTTGATTCCATAGAAGAATCTATTAAAATAATGAATAATTATTTAATTTTAAAAAGGAATATTACAGTTTTTATAAAATATGATATTTTAAATGGATATATTCTTGCTCAATGTGATAAACCAAAATATTGTTATGCAGATTTTTATAATTTTATTTCTTATCCTTCTTCTCTTTTTAAACAATTATATAATCGTGATTGTATTAATGATTTTGATATAGTTATCACTATTAATTCTAATTTTGAAGATGCGTTTTATTATAAATTAAAAGAACGTTCAATTCGTTTTTATGAGTATGACCTTCAAAGTATTGTGCTTCATGAATTATTCCATGGTCTTGGTTTTTACACTAATTTTTATCTTTCGGATGCGAATAAACTTATGTATATGAATATGGATATAAGATTAACTATTTTTGATTGGATTCTTTTTAAAGAAAAAAATATTACAGGATTTCCGAAAAATATATCAGAACCATTTTATATTCAAAATATTACTGTTATTGATTTTTTGATAAATGATAATTTAATTTTTTGTTCTTTTAAAAGATCATTATGTTTTCCATTATATGCACCTTCAATATTTGTAAAAGGAACATCAATTGTTCATCGAAATAATTATTCCTTATTATATTATGAATTTTATCGTTATCAACAATATAATGATATTGATATTTATAGTATAATGTTGTTGGAAGAAATGGGATATGAAACTAAAAATTGTAATATGCCAAATATAATGAAATCTTGTGGTTATTGTGACTATTTAGAACCTTGTAACGAATATAATTATAATAGTATGTGGTATGTTGATTATATTTTTAATCATTTTTATTTTCTTCAAATAATACTAAATATAATAAACTAAATAAAACATTCCATCCGAACCTGCACCACCAAAACTAATTGGGCCACTATTTGTATTTCCAGAACCACCTCCTGCGCAAAATCCAGTAGCAGGAGCACCATTTAATTGAACAGTATTGCCATTCGCACCAGTTCCGCCAATACCATAAGGACTCGATGCACCTCCCGGCCCAGATGCAAAAGGAGAATTTGGTGTTCCTGCAACACCACCTGCATTATTTAGTGCCGCATATCCACCATTCGTTCCTCCTTGAGAAGTTGTATCACGATTTCCTCCTCCTGCTCCTCCATACATTCCTCCATTAAAAACGGCTGGATTTCCGGGAGAAGTTAAACCTGCTCCTACAGCACCTCCAGCGGCACCAGTAATAATAGTAAATCCATTAAAAATAAGATGACCTCCTCGATTTGTTGTTGCCGGACTTTGGCCACCTTCAAGAGTAATAGTTACAACTCCATCTGTTATGACAGTATCTTGACCAGCATCAGATGTTGTTTGACCTCCATAACCAACTGTAACAGTAATATTACCACGATTTACAAATGGAAAATTAAATAATGCTGCTCCAGAATTTCCACCCTGTAAAGCATTTCCCATTCCAGCAGAACCAGCACCACATGCAAAAAGATAAACTGTTGTAACAGTTAAAGGAACTGATATTGTTGTAGTTGTATTGGCTGTAGCAGTTGCAGTAATTTTTGTAACTTTTGTTAATGTAGTTGTTTCTAAATTAGTTAATCTTACACCAACATCATTCATTAATGCCTTAGCAGGTGCCGGGAAAGTAATGGACGGAAAATTAGCAGTAATAAAATCACCATTAATATTACGAACATATGTCCCTTTTAAATCAGTATTACCACGAATTTGAACAGAGGCACTTCCAGTAAAAGCCGCTAATCCTACATTCGTTAAACCACAAGAATTATCATCGCATTCCAATACAGTAAGTGTATTATTTCCATACACATTA
This sequence comes from uncultured Chitinophagaceae bacterium, assembly GCA_964537475.1. Classification (GTDB taxonomy): domain Bacteria; phylum Bacteroidota; class Bacteroidia; order Chitinophagales; family LD1; genus UBA1941. The sequence continues at coordinate 8,679 of CAZIBY010000027.1, forward strand.
AACAGCAATGGGGTATTCTGTTCTTCTGAAATTTTATATAGTTTAATAAGGGTGGTAACCGCACCGATAGAAGAAATATTCAAGTAGGAGTAAAAAATTGCATTTTTAACCTCAAAATAAAGCGAATTGCCATTATTGCTATAAAAAAGGAAAGGAATTAAATATTTTTGATCATTGATGCCATTAAAATTAAAATTATAAAGAGTAAAGAAAGTAGCCGCTCCAATAAACATGGTATCGATTTGCATCAGATTGTAATTTCCATTTCCAATAAATGTAATTGGAAAAGCACCAAAATTAATTGTGCAGTTTAACCAATCAATTTCAATATAAGTCAAAGAAGGAAGAGAAGAAAAATCAATAGTAATGGCAGTTTGCGGAATAATAGTAAGATAAAGAAGTTTGGTGATACAAGTCCCTGCATTGACACCAAGGGCTTTTCCAACATCAACCGTTGTTCCATTGAAATACAAATAGGTGTTTTCTGTTCCTCTAAAAATAACGTTGCAGGGCCACTGGAAAGAAGGATTCAAAAACCAGTAACCTGTACTAAATTGAAATATCCACATTGTATTGGAATCTGTTGCATTACCAATCAGCGAGGATGCTTTAGTAGGAGACGCGCAAGGAAGTCGTGGATTGGCAGGTTGGCAGGTAGCGTCATCTCCAAAGAAATCAATGTAAATAATATGAGAAGGTGGCATTGTTTCCAAAGCGCCGAGTCTTCCATTGACAGAATTCATGTAGAAAACTAAATCATCAATGGCAGTTTGAACCTCAACCGGAACAGAAAATCCAAGTGATGTCCAATACGAAGCGATTAAACCAGCATATGCAATTCCATAACCACTATTTTCTCGGACAAATGTAAATGTTCCGGCTCCAGTGACGGATGGGCCATAATTTCCACCATTTCGGATCATTCCAATAGTTTCATCCCCATACAAGGTAGTAGCACCACCAGCAACTGTATTAATAATCCAAATTTGTTGAAATAAGTTTGAACCACCATACAAATACAACTGAAGCAATCCAGAAGCAACATTATTATTGATAAGGAATCCATTTATACCTACTTGGAAATTGTGCATGATCACAGCATGAGTGATGGTTGCACAAGTAATCCGTAAAATTCCTCCAACAAACAAATTGTCAGCAATTATCGTAATGTCATAAATGTCAAGATATTGTAGATTTGTATCCGTGGTCACTTGCTTTAAAAGAAGCGTGGAATTCACATTACCAGTAATTATAAAATTATTAGAAAACGTACTGGCAATATAAACATTTGTCATGGTGAAAATAAAAGGAGACAAGTTCACAGTGGCAAGATTTGTGCTGCTGGTGATCAGCAAAAATTTTATATCCCGCAACGTCAAACTGCATGTTGAAGAAACGTTCATACTGTAGGAATTCATGACCTGACCAGCAAGGCTGACCACAGTATCACTACCCTGACCACTAATAACAACGTTGCACGGGAAAGGAACGGATGTCCCGCCGGGAATGCTTGAAAATGTACCAGCGCCGATTTCAATCGAATAAACATTAGAAAGACTAAGATTTCCAAGTAAAGTAAGCGCTCCATTTAATGTAAGACAAGGATAAGCAGCACCAATCATGCAAGTTGCATCATTTCCAAATTCTTCTACTCGAATCAGACGTTGATATGATAATTGGTTGTAAATTGTTCCGTTGTTTCCGATATTATTAATAGAATTATTGAGAGAAGCAAATAGTAAAGCATCCGAAGCAATGTGAGCATAAACTGTAGTATTCAAAGCAAGCACATCTGCAAGCGCTATATTGGCAGTAGTATTAGCGGAACTTGCAAGACTTAACGCTCCATTGGCTGTGGCATTGGCATTGGTTGCAATCCCCAGCACTGCGTTGGCTGTAGCATTGGCAGAACTTGCAAGACTTAACGCTCCATTGGCTGTGGTATTAGCACTTGTGGCAAGATTTTCAGCAGAGGCAGCAACAGCAGCAATGCTTGCATTGGAAGCAAGAGTATTGGCATTAATAATATCTTGCGTCAAACCTTGATTCACATCCAACACCCTGCTTGCAAGAATGGTTCCGTTAATATTCGTATTATTCTGAGCAAGCACCGCAAGCACAAAATTCATGTCTTCCGACAGCGTACAAAAGGACACATTGGACGGCGTTCCAAGTGGGCAGGTAAAGTACGGCCCATTTGTGCTGCTAATAAAAATGTTATCCTCCAACACTCGAATTTTGGTCAGTTCACTTCCAAAAAAAGAAGAATACCACGCATAATACTGTTGCAAGAAAAACGATCCAAATCCTAAACCCACCACCGACGCTACCCCGATTACTACAATTGTGGCAATCCATCCAAAAGATAATCCGGATGTAACAACTTGCGGAGCAACTTTGGCTGCCGTCCCACCAATACTTGAAACATTTGGTTTTGCGCCAAAATGTTTCTTACCAGCCATTGTCCTATGAACATGCGGCATCTCTATGACTTTTGGACTATCATTTGTAATTTTCATTTCTTTAAAATTATCCACTTTAGATTGAAATTCTTCTTTTCCTTGTTCCACATCATACAACTGATGTTCTTTATGATTGGAACGATGGTTTATTTCCATTCTATCTATAGTTTCTTTCTTTATATCAAGTCATTTTATTTTATAACTTTTTTATTTTTTATATAAAAAATTTTCATTTTAAAGAAAAAAATAAAAAAAAAAAAACAATTTTAAAGGATGAAATCCAATCCCAATCATTTATCCTATGATCAAGAATCCAATGTATTACTTGTTAAAAGCAAAAGCGAACGGTACATTCTTCCTTTTACATTAGGCGTGATTGTTGTATTTCTTATTTTTTTGTTTCTTCTTTTATTTATCTGTCTTGGTTTAAAATATGACACCAATTAATAAAAAACTCTTGCACTTTTGGCATACCGATCATGCTGATCAGTTATATCCTTTAAAAATTGATCATATTGGACGATGGATTTTCCATACCCGCGCCCGTCATGAACCACCGTAATGTGATCACCTGTGTTTTCAATTATTGACGGGATCATCGAGTAGCGGGCATAGATGGTGACTGTCGGGTAAATTGCTTTTTTAAAATAAATCAAATTTTTTTGCTCTTCCATCAACTTGGACTTGGCGGCGTCGGGCAGCGAAGTGCGTGTAGAAAAAATTAAGTTAATGTAGTCGATCAATTCCACAGGAAGTTGATTGATGAACAAATCACTGCGGTAAGGCGCTTTTTCCAAAAAGTCCTGCAATTTCTGGCGAGCGGTTGCATTGGCGGAAGGAAGCACAATAACACGCACTATGTATTGGTCGGAGTTGATCAGTTCATCGTAGTCAAATTGATCCGCATAGTTAAGCCCGATATTTTCCGTTTCAATACTTTTTAAATACTTGGTGTCGAATTGAGCAACCGCAATGTCGACAATATACAACGTTTGGAAAACACACGAGCCATACGCGCACAGTTCATTCAGAATGGGACGCGCTTCATGCTTGGGAATGTCCAGCAAATTCCTTAAATTTTTAAAGGCAAACACATGATCCACCTGAAGGTCTTGCGCATGCTTTTTTAACGAATTGCTGTCGCTAAAGACCTTGACCACATCCAGCACGGTCACCTCTATTTTGTATTCCTTTAAAACGCTTTCAATGATTTCAAGCAACTTCCATTCCGGAATCACGTAAAAATTTTCATACAAATAAGGCGCAAAGTACCGAAGTTTACTTTTCTTCTCTGGCGTGTCCTTTAAAAGGGACTCGATAAAAGAAGTGCTGACTTTTAAAGGAATGTAATAACTTTTATTGAATTTATGGTGGCTTTCAATTTCCATGTAGCAAAAGCGAATGGTTGTGTCCAATTTATGAAACAGCAGTATGGCGATAAAACAAAGCAACTTATCATCCATAAACAGTAATTTCTTGGATTTCTCGGGAAGAAGTAAGAAATGCTCACTGGCTTCAAATTGCGCAATCGAAGGCGAACGAGCAACGGATAATGGATACGACAAATAATAAAGTACATTGTTACTGAACCAAAACATGTTCCTTAATGACCAGTCACTCATACCGCATGTAGCACGATTCAGAAAATTCATTTATTTATTATTATTTTAAAGAAAGTAAAAGAAAAAGTTTATTTAAAAAAAAAAATTTAAAAAAGAGACATCTTTTAAAAAATGTATTAGTACTAATAATAGTACTATTATTATTATTATTATTATTATTATTATTATTATTATTATTATTATTATT
>CAZIBY010000028.1:0-12608 GCA_964537475.1 uncultured Chitinophagaceae bacterium
AGCCGCGACGGCTACCCGCTCGCCTCCTGATCCTTCGATAACCTGTGCACCCCACCGCGACAGCGGCCGATCCGCGTCATAGAGGACTGCGCGGATCGGCCAGCCCCGCTCGAGTGCGAGGCTGATGGGGCGCACACCCTGCACGATGAACTCGCCGGCCCGCTGGCGCTTGTTGCGGTTGTGGAGCAGAGCTTCCCACTGTTGGAATCTTGCGTTCGGCCGGGAGACGCGCAGAGTTGGCTTACGCGCGTTCAACGGGAATCCAGACCTCGGCGGTTGCGGCGCGCTGCTCGCCTGGTCGGCGCTCAGTGACGATCGACGGCCCCGGACGCAGGCGCCACGGGTGTGACGGAAACCACTCGCTGACAATGTCCATCCAGGCCGACGCAAAAGGAGCGCCCGTGCGGAACACCGCCCATTTGCCGGCAGGAACCTCGATCACATCGAGGCGCTCAGGTGCGGGCGGAGCCGCATCGAGGGCGACACCGACCATGAACGTGAACCGACTGTTCACTGCGTAGTCGGCGTCGACCTCCGTACTCACCTGAAGCAGACCCGAGGGCTCCGAGCAGCCCAGTGCTCGGAGCCGCTCCACGTTCTCCGCAGACAGCGCCGTGATGTGTGCCTCGACATGAGGATTCCGGAATTCCGACACGACCGGGACGCACGCGGCGTAACCGATCAGGCGGAAGGCCGTCCGCTCGACGATACGGGCGTCTAACATGCTTCCCTTCAGCTTGGACTCTCGTGGTGCGAGACGATTTCCAGGGTGTTCGTCACGCCGGGTCCAGCGCCCGACAATTGGAGACCGATCAAGTCGGGTGAAGGCGCCCGGGACGCCTGATGGTGTGTGGTGTTGCGTGTCGTCGGACGTCGCCGGCCGTCACGAGCCGGCCCGCTCGGATCGGAGTCGCACGTTCGGACAAACCACTGCACCCCGGCAAGCAGAATTGGAATGAAGGGAGGCTTGTGTGATCAGTGAGCTCAACAGGCTCATCGAGGTCGTCGAAGCGGATCTGTCCGACGACCTCGACATCGGTGCGCTGGCTGCTTCCTTCGGCACCACGGAGTACCACTTGCGGCGGATGTTCGCATCGCTTGTCGGCATGCCGTTGTCCGAGTATGTGCGGCGTCGGCGGATGACGGTCGCCGCGGCCGACGTCATCGCGGGCGATCCGCTTCTCCAGGTTGCGGTTCGATTTGGTTATGGCTCGGCCGAGGCATTCGGACGTGCGTTCCGGGCGGTCCACGGTGCGGCGCCTATCGAGGTGCGGACGAACGGCGGCCCGCTTCGGTCACAGCCGCAACTCACGCTGCGACTGACTGTCCACGGCGCCACGTCGATGGACACGCGTATCGTGGATCGACCCGCGTTCCGGCTCGTCGGCCATGCTGCACGCGTTCCGCTCATCCACCGGAGCGCGAATCCTCACATCCAAGCGCACGTCGCTTCTCTGCCGGCGCACGAGCACGCGCGACTGACGGCGCTCGGCAACACGGATCCTCACGGACTGCTTCAGATAAGCGCAGATGTCGATTCCGACTACACCGAGGGAAGCACACTGACCTATCTGCACGGCGTTGCCCGGGACGCCGCGACGACCACGCCGGAAGGACTCGACGTGATCGAGGTTCCTGCCGGCACGTGGGCTGTGTTCCGGGCATCTGGACCATATCCCGCGGCTCTGCAGGAGACGTATGCGGCATCGGCATCCGAGTGGTTTCCGTCGAACCCGTGGCTGCTGCGACCAGGCCCCTCGATCGTCGCGATCCTCGATCGCGCTGAAGACTTCCGTTCCGCGACGACGGAGTTGTGGCTGCCGATCGTCCGCCAGCGTGATGACGTGTAACCGCGACACGACCATGACCTCGCTACCCGAGGGGCGCGACTTCATGCCATCCCGATCTCGCGGACGAATGTCTACACGGTGTCCATCTGGGCGATTCGCTCGTCTTCGGCTGATCGCTCGTGTATTTCGGGATTACGCGGACGCGGTACTGTGCGGAAGCAACGACTCTCGAAGGACGACGATGAGCATTGCATTCCTGCTGACCACCCTCGTGGTGGTCGCCACCCCCGGCACCGGCGCCGTCTACTCGATCGCCGCTGGGCTCTCCCGCGGCGCAAAGGCTGGCATTATTGCGGCGTTCGGCTGCACCCTCGGGGTCATCCCTCACATGGTGGCCGCGATCACCGGACTGGCCGCGATCCTGAATGCCTCCGCGATCGCGTTCCAGACGATCAAGTGGCTCGGTGTCGCCTATCTGCTTTACCTCGCCTGGCAGACATTCCGCGACAAGACGATGATCGACGGCGACGCGAACCCCGCCCCGGTTTCGTTCTGGCGGGTCATCCGTACCGCCGTGCTCATCAACCTGCTTAATCCGAAGCTGACCATCTTTTTCTTCGCGTTCCTCCCTCAGTTCGTTCCCGCGGGCGAGGCGAAAGGCACGTGGCACATGATCTGGCTCAGCCTTGTGTTTATGGCGTTGACGTTCGTCGTGTTTGCGCTGTATGGGGTGTTCGCCGCGGGGATGCGCAACCAGGTCATCACGCGCCCGAAGGTCATGGCGTGGCTGCGTCGCACCTTCGCGGGCACGTATGGGCTGCTCGCCGGCCGTCTCGCCCTCGAAACCCGCTGATGCAGCTCAGTTCATGACTCGGCGCTGCGCGCTCACCTCACCGCCGAAGCCGAACGAGCCGAACGTGCGGCGGAACGCTGGGAGCAGACCGCTGCCAGGTTCGACGCCCAGCGCGCAACACACAAGACCGAGGACGACGAGCACGCCGACGTGCTCCGCCACGCCGAGGACGAGGCGGCGCGCATCCGTGCCGAAATCGCGGAACCGTTGACGGTGCAGGCCGAGGCAGACGGCACCACCTATCTCGATGCTGTCGAGCGCGAGGCCGCCGCAAGCAGCCGACTCGCCACCGTCGGCAGGCTCGGCAGGCGCAAGGCCCGCGCGGAGCACCGCCAGACGAGCGAGCACACCCGGACGGTTCGGGCACGGGTGCGCGAAACATGGGGCGAACCACCCCGCACCACCGACACCCTGCCCGAGTGGGCGGCACGACAGGCCGAGCGTCGCGCCGAGGCCGATCCCCGCGTGATCGACGCCGCCCAGCACGTCGAGGCCGCGCGAGCCGACCGTGACGAGTTGCGGCAGCGGCACGAGCAGGAACGCCGGGCGTTGCTGGTCAGCGAGTACGGGCCGCAGGCGGTGATGCGCCACCGGGTCGGGATGCGACTGCCGAACCCAGCACAGCAAGCAGGACAGGCGCACCAGCAAGCCACCGCGCTCCGAGCCGAGGCCGACTACCTCCGCGCGCTACCGATCCGCGACGCCGCCGCACGGATCGAAACCACCCGCGCCGAGCACGAAGCAAGGCAGCAAGCACTCGCCGAACGCGAACGGCAACTCCGCGAGCCGACCGAACGCGACCCGCGGCGCAACGACCCGCGACATGACGGGCCAGCACGCGGCCTATGAGCATCAGCAGCACGTCGCGTCGGCGTGACGTTCACAGCAGCCCCGCAACCCGAGCCACAGACGCCCAGCGCGATTGTCGGCCGTTCGACGTACACTTGAATACATGACACCCGACACCGCAACTCTGATCCGAGACGGCCTCGCGCTCGACGCCGATCAGCGCGCGGTCGTCGCTAACGCCCTGCTCGAAAGCCTCCATGATGCAGACGACGAGAGCGAGGTCGATGCAGCCTGGCGTGCCGAGGCTACCCGGCGACTGGCCGAGGTGCGTGAGGGTGCGGTCGATCTGGTGGATGCCGACGAGCACTACGAGCGTTTGCGCGCCTTGCTCACCGCATGACCTTGGCCCAGCGAGAGCACCCCGAGGCCGTCGCGGAGTTCGACGCCGCCGTGCGCTGGTACGAAGACCAGGAGCCAGGGATCGGCCTTGCGCTCATCGACCGAGCAAGGCAAGCCCGGAAAGACCTCGACCAATGGCCGAACGCCGCCCCACCATTCACGACCGCTGACGATGGCACCGTGATCCGCAGCAAGGCCGTTCGCGGATACCCGTACCGCATCGTCTACACGGTGGAGCCGGACACGATCCTGATCCTCGCCTACGCCCACGAGCGCCGCGAACCCGGCTACTGGCTCCACCGGCTGAACGACTGAACAGCACGCCGCCGGGCTCATGGCTCGGATCGGGTCTCGCGTACATTTCTGGCGCCGTCGAACCCGGTGGTGAGGTCAGCGAGGAGCAGCTCCGCCGTCTCATGGGGCACGGCCAGGACCCCAACACGAGCGAACAGTTGGGTCGTCCGTACCGCCGATTCGCAAGCACTGCCGAGCGAGTTGCCCGTCGGCTTGAGAAGCTTCCCGAGACCCTCGCTCCCGCTGATAGGGGTGCACAGGTGGCGTTGATCGAGGCGGAAGAGGCAGGGAAACCGACGGGTGTGTTCGGCGAAGTCGGTGAGGCGGGCGAGGTTCTGTCGGGTCTTGACGGCGAGGTAGCGGCCGTTGACTTTCCGGTCTTCGTTGATCTCAAGCAGGGCTTCGGCGGCATGCTGGCGGACGTAGGGGTCTTCGGCGTCGTCGGCGGCGATCTGTGGCCCAGACTTCGCGAATTCGGGCAGGGGTACTAAAGCCCACCCCCTGTTCCCGATCGGGCACACTGCAGAACTTACTCTCTCCCTCGCCGCCATCTGCAGTGCACGCGACTTCGCGATGGTTTGGACGCGGCTGTCGAGCGAGCCGAAGGTGAGGCGAGCAAGGCAGATCGCGCCTACGTTCGAGCCATCACCTTCGCCGCCGGTCAGTTGCTTCGCGCAGTCGCCGAAGTCCACCGGGCAAGCCTGGCGAGCCGTATTCGTCGGCGGTCTCGAGGCAGCGGTCGTGTGTGCAGCGCATGATGGCGGAGAGCCGGTCCTGCGTGTAGTCGAATGTCCAGGAGCCGCGCGAGGCGTTCTGCTGCGTCTCCAGAGCGCGCTGAATTTACCAGATCGGTGACGATTTTGGTGTTCTTGGTGGACTAATGACCGTTCTCGGGCAGGTCAGAGTCCCGCGCGGCGGCTTCGCCGTTGTCGAGGGACGCAAGCGTGGCCATCTGGTCGGTGCTAAGGCGGAAGTCGAAGACCGAGAGGTTCTCGACCAGGCGTTTGGGGTCTGACGATCTCGGCACCGGCACGAGGCCCTGCTGCACGTGCCAGCGGAGCACCACCTGTGCCGCCGTTCGTCCGACGTCCGCCGCGATCTGCACGATCGTCGGGTTCTCCCGCAGCTCGGGCCCGCGGCCGAGCGGGCTCCAGCTCTCGGTCACGATACCGAGCACCTCGTGCGCGCGTCGAGGAACGGTACGGGCGATGTCGGGGCTGAGCTGGATCTGGTTCACGTCGGGCACGACCCCGGTCGCGGAACCGACGACGGCGGTGCGAGTCGCTTCACGGTTGGGCAAGGAGATGCCGGCCCATTGCACCTCCACGGGAAAGGTTCTCCTGGCGCAGCTCCCGCGAGAACAATTGGACCGTCTCTACCCCGACGAGCAACTCTCACAGGTGACTCCGCAGTCGATCCGTACCAAGACCGAGCTCCTCGCACAACTGGATCTTGTCGCGAAGCAGGGCTATGCAACGAACCGGGAGGAGAGCGAGGAGGGCGTGGCCTCGGTGGCCGTGGCCGTTCCCTCGGCGAGCGGGCTGCGGTTGGCGATCAACGCATCTGCCCCGGTGTTCCGCTTGCCTCCCCGCAAGGTGAAGACCCTCGTCGCACTCCTCGATGAGGCAGCCGTACGTCTGGCCGACCTGACCTCCTGAAGGCTCGTCGTCTCTTTCCCCTGCGACCTGGTGCAGGGGTCGTTCGGCGCGTTCTGAAGAGAGCTCGAGCCATGCTGGACTGTTGGCGCCGCGCAAGCTATTGTGTCTTCTAGTTAGAAACAAGTTCTGCTCAGCAGATAAATATGCGAAGAGGATGATCAATGCAGATCGTACTGGTGCACGGCGGATGGGTAGGCGGCTGGGTGTGGGACGGCGTCGCCGACGAATTGCGCAGAATGGGGCACGAGGTGATCGCGCCGACGCTGCGCGGTCTCGAAGACGGTGACGTGGACCGCTCCGGCGTCACGATGAGCATGATGGCGCGCGATCTGATCGATCAGGTAAGAGAGCTCACCCAGCTCGACATCGTGCTCGTCGGTCATAGCGGCGGAGGTCCGCTCATCCAACTCGTCGCTGAGGCGATGCCCGAGCGCATCGGCCGGGTCGTCTTCGTCGACGCCTGGGTGCTGCGCGACGGCGAGACCATTAACGACGTGCTCCCCGATCCGTTGGTCGCAGCGACGAAGGCGCTTGCGAGTCAGTCCGACGACAACACCATCGTCATGCCGCCTGAGCTCTGGGCCGCGACTATGCAGGACATGTCCCCGTTCGAGCAGCAGCAGCTCGCCGCGCTCGAGCCGAGGCTCGTCCCAGCGCCGGCAGGCTGGTCCGATGAGCCGATCCGCCTCGACCGGTTCTGGGCGAGCAGCATCCCGTCAAGTTATGTGTTCCTCGCTCAGGACCAGACCGTTCCCGCTGAGATCTACCAGGCCGCGGCCGGGCGGCTTGATAGTCCGCGCACGATCGAGATCGACGGAAGCCATTTGGTGATGCTCACGCATCCGGAGAGGCTCGCACGGGCCCTCGACGCCGTCATTGCCTAACAGGCCTGGGGAAGCTATGGATTCGATTTCACGCCCAGACGACGTCGCGCCGATCTCGTACACCGAACTGGCGCCGTCGGGTGCGCCTGCTCGGTGGATCGTCCTCGTGCACGGGGGTGGTGCCTCGAACGAGTACTATCTCGAGACGCCCGACGGCCGACAGGGCTGGGCGGCACGATTCGTATCGCATGGCTACGGTGTGCTGGTGGTGGACTGGCTGGGGTTGTCCTATGAGGCGGCCCAACACGTCGATGATCGTGCGGCGTCTGCGCGGCTGGACTATGAGAGCGTGTGCCGAGGGATGGGCGTGTTCCTCTCTGGTCTCGGCCGGAACGTCGTGCTGGTCGTGCACTCGATGGCAGGTCCGATTGGCTTCCGCCTCCTAGAGACGCATGGCGATCTCATCGACGGGCTCGTAGCCGTCGCTCCGGGCCCGCCTGGAAATATACAGGCGGTGCCCGAGATCGTGAGGGAGTCCGACCAGGAGGTCTCCATCCGTGGAGCGGCCATCGACTGGACCATCCCGAAGATGGGTTTCTGGGAACCCACAAGCGCCTTCGTGAACGACAAGGCCATCGGACCCAGCCGGCGGTTCCCCCGCGAGTGCATCGAGGTGTTCCGCCGCACCCTTCGGCCGATCCCGGCCCGGATGCTTTATCAGCGTCAGAACATCGGTGGGAGCCAAATGAGGATCGGGCCGACCGACGCGTTCACGAACAAGCCGATTCTCGTCTTCACGGGTGGAGCCGATACCGACCACCCCTCGCAGCTGGATCAGGACATCGTGGCCTGGCTCACCGATCAGGGCGCCGCCGTCACCTTCTGGTCGTCCGAACTGCCTCTTCTCGCTGGGAACGGCCACTCGCTGATGGTCGAAGACAATAGCGACGAGATCGCTGACGAGATCGCGCGGTGGATCACGGCGCTCTGACTCGCCACCGTATCGTCCCGGCCATTATTTCAGCCGACCCGACGTCCCCAACAGCGGAGGAGAACGCCAGTCGTTTCCTTCGTGTCACTCGAGGGAACGCTGTGCCAGCTCGTTGCCGACTACGACTTGGTCGATCGGGCCCTTGCTCGAACTCCTCATTTCATACGTCTGGCGATGGACTCAAGGGAGATGTTCGCCGACGGCCGCGTGCAACTCCAGGTCATCGGTGGACAGCTGAGGCGTCTGCCACGACGCATCGAGACGATCGGTTCGCAGCTCGAACGGAACGTTCGGGCTGAGCATAAGGATGTTCCGAGACCTCCAGGAACGCGGATGGATCGGTTCGTTGGTCGGGGAGCTGACGACCACCCTGGTTGGCGTGGCGCTTATCGTCGCTGCGGTGCTACTTTCGGTCTCGGGGGGTGGCCCCCAGCTCGCCCCGACGTCGCACTCCTACCGTTCCTAGGGGCGGGGTGGTCGGCCTCGCGGGCAGGCTCCTCGTGCTGAGGCCGCTGCGCACCTCCTTGATGCGCACCACGCTGATCGCCGGATCCTGGCAAACTATCCCGCGACGCGAATTCGCAGGGGGTGTCGGCGCGACTTTCGATCGACGTACAGTGCCGTCCGTTAACAAACGATCGGTTCGTGCGACCGAACTGTCGAACGCCTGTGCATCGCTGCGGCGAGTTCCTCATGGCGCAGTACCTGGGTTTCGCTTCCGGAAGAAGATTTCACGAACCCCAGCGACACGGTGTTGCGGTGACGTTCGACGAAAGAGAAGAAGGATGGCCCGGCGAATCCCAATCGCGCGAAGTCTCGCCTTCGAAATGACAGAAGCGCTCCTGTGCTCGCGCGTCGGTTACTTCGCACCTTCTAGGTGTGACGTTATCAATTAGGGTGATGACGACCGGTGACGGGTACCGGTACCTGCTGAACTCTGTCGTGTCCGGTGACGGCGACCGCGACGCCTCGTCTGTGTTGACGCGGTATTACGCGGAGGCCGGGACTCCTGGCTCGATGTAGCGCCGAGGGGGTCGCTACTGGTCGGTTCCGACGTTGTGTTCAACCCAGTCGCGCAGATGCTTCAACGGGGCGGCTGCGCTGTGTCCGAGGTCAGTAAGTTCGTACTCCACGCGAGCGGGAACCTCGGGGTAGACGGTGCGAGTGAGCAGGCCGTGGTCTTCGAGACGCTTGAGGGTCTGGGACAGCACCTTGGGGCTGACGCCTTCCAAGCGTCGTTTGAGTTGCCCGTTGCGTTGCGGCCCGTCTTCGAGCGCACCGATGGCCAGGGCGCTCCACTTGTTGGCGAGCAGGTCGAGCATGTCGCGGCACGGACACATGGCCGCGTACACGTCGTTCCGGTCGCACTCATCCACGGTCTGACTCATACGTTCATGGTATCCGATGGGTACTAGGTTGCCTTGACGGTAACCAGTAGGTCTGGGGAACCATAATTGGCATGACGGCTACGACTGCGATCGGATACGAGAAGAACCTCCCCGCCACCGACCCCGAGGCGCTGACCGCCCGCGAGGTCGAGGTGCCCGAACTTGGACCGCATGACTTGTTGGTCGAGGTCGAGGCGGTCTCGGTGAACCCGGTCGATGTGAAACTGCGGGAAGGCGCTCCTGCGAACGGGTTCAAGGTGCTCGGCTTCGACGCCGCCGGTACGGTGCGCGAGGTCGGCTCAGCGGTGACGCTGTTCGCTCCGGGTGACGAGGTGTACTACGCGGGCAGCATCGACCGGCCAGGTACGAACCAGCGCCTGCATGTTGTGGATGAGCGGATTACGGGGCGCAAGCCGCAGGTGCTGTCGTTTGCCGACGCTGCTGCGCTGCCGCTGACGGCGATCACCGCCTGGGAGACCCTGTTCGAGCGGCTCGCCCTTACCGAGGACTCGACCGGCACCCTGCTGGTGATCGGCGCGACCGGCGGAGTCGGATCGATCATGCTGGCACTGGCCGACGCGCTCCTGCCGAACGTCACCGTGATCGCCACCGCCTCCGACGATGAACGCTCCGCCTGGGTGCGCAACCTGGGCGCGGAGCATGTGGTGAACCACCGCGACGACCTGGCTGAGCAGGTGCTCGCCGTCGCGCAGGATGGCGTGGACTGGCTGTTCACCGCGCATTCCGCGGGGCAGATCGAAACCTATGCGCGGATCGTTCGAGCGTTCGGGCATATTGTCGCCATTGACGACGGTCCGCGCGACGTGTTCCCGCTCAAGGGCAAGAGCATCGCTTGGCACTGGGAACTGATGTTCACCCGCCCGCTCAGGCAGACCCCGGACATGATTGAACAGCACCAGCTCCTGAACACTGTCGCTGACCTTGTAGATCAGGGCCGCATCCGCACCACGGCCACAACGACACTCGCGCCGATCTCACCGACCACACTCCGCGAGGCGCACGAGTTGGTCGAGAACGGCCGCACAGTCGGCAAGGTCACCGTCCACAGATGGGAGTAGACTGAAACCGCGCGCACGCGCATGTTCACAGGCGAGTGCGTTTGCAGAACCTCGGCTAGCTGGTCGTCGAGGATCGTGCGCAGCTCCACCCACTTCTTGTCGTCATCCAGCAACCGGACGCGGCGCGCGACGCGGATGAGGTCTTCGAGGATCGCGATCTCAGCGCGGAGTTCACCGATCGACTCGGCCGCAGTGGCAAGGTCGACCACCTGGTCGACACGGGCCTCGAACTGTGCTCGTTCTTCTTCGGAGATTTCTTCATCGAGGTCATCGAACTCGTCGGGGTTGAAGCTTGGCGCCGAAGCGGAGGCGTCCTCGAAGTCGAGTGCGACGCGGCCGGTTGACCACTCGTCAATAGACGCAGTCATGGAGGTGCTGTAGCGGGCCTCGTCGGTCGCGCGCTGCCATTCCCGCAGACGGGTCTCGAGTCGCACTTGGCGTCGCTCGAGCGATCGGAGGATCGCCTCCGGACTTGAGGCGAGGCGTCGCTGCAGCACGGTGAGCGCGAACCCCACGTTGTTGCCGCGCTTCTTGTCGCCCGCCTGCGCGAGCCGTTCCGCACGACCCATCTCGGTGCGCACGTAGCCGGTCACCAGCTCATATAGCTCACGCTCGGGGTCGCTCAGCTCGTACTCGACCGTGTACGCGCGACGCTCGGGGAACAGAGGCTTGCCCTCGAAGGTGAGGAGCTCTTCCTTCACCATGCGCCGCATCAGGCCGCGCGTGTCAGTGCGGTGCACGCCGGCGCGGAACTGGCCCTCGAACCGGTCGCGGTCCAGCAAGGACATGAACAGCTGGAAGTCTTCTTCCTTGCCTGCGTGCGGGGTCGCGGTCATGAGGAGGAAGTTGTGCGCGGTCTCGGCGAGCAGCCGCCCCAGCCGGAACCGCTTCGTCTCGTCGACTTGACCCGCCCATGACGAGTAGTGCGCGGACATGCGATGCGCCTCATCGACGACGACAGCGTCCCAGGTGACGTCGGAGAGCTGCTCGATCAGGTCATCGCTGCGGGAGAGTTGGTCCATCCGTGCGATGAGGAACGGGTGCTCGTCGAACACATTGCGGCCCTGCGCGTCGTCGACCATCTGACGGTTGAAGATCTCGAACGAGAGGTCGAATTTCTGCGACAGCTCTTCCCGCCACTGCTCCACGAGGCCGCCGGGCGCGACGATGAGCGCTCGTTCGCAGTCGGCGCGGAGGATGAGCTCCTTGAGGTAGAGGCCGGCCATGATCGTCTTGCCCGCGCCGGGGTCATCAGCGAGGAGGAACCGCAGCGGGATTCGCGGGAGGAGTTCCTCGTACACTGCGCGGATCTGATGCGGCAACGGATCGACGTCCGAGCTATTCACCGCCGCCATCGGGTCGTAGAGCGCGGCGTACTTGATGCGGAGCGCCTCGGCCGCGAGGCGGAACTCATCAGGGTCGCCGTCGAACGCGGGCGCGTTACCCAGCTCCGTGACTAGTTCGAGCTTGCCGGCATCGAGCTCGGTGATGGTGCGTTCGCCGGTCCGACCCGAGTCATCGCGGAAGAAGATCTCGACGAGCGCGTCGTCCAGCGGTGTCACGCCGACGAGTGTCACCGGCTGCCCGGGCAGGACACCGCGCAGGCGTTGCCCGGCGCGCAGCGATGCCAGCGTCACCGCAGGTGCGTCCACGTGGTTCCTCCCCTGGAAAATGGCAAGTCGATCAGGATACGTCGTGCCGCCGACATCGCGGCCGACTGGGTCAGTCCGGAGATCCTGCGTCCCCTCTGCGTACCCAGTCGTCGACCTCGCTCGCCTGGAACTTCCACAGACGCCCGACCTTGTGCGCCGGCATCCCCTTGTCGGAGATCCAGGCGTAGATCGTGTCCTTGGTCACGCCCAAGTGCTCAGCGATGTCGTCGGCAGAGAGCCACGGCTCGGACATTCACGCCCCCATGCGGATTGAACCGGATGTATCCGGGTATGGCCGATCCTATCGGGAACCCTTGCCCTCGTCGCCATTAAGGTGCCCGACTTCGTCAACGGCCGCCAGCAGCTCTTCGAGGTGCATGTGAAGTTCGTCGTACGCCTGCATGAAGAACATCAAGTCCATGTTGAGTGGGGGCGTATCGTCCAGGTCGGCGAGGACCTCTCGAGCCTCGCGGACCGCTGTCTGCAGCCGAGTCTCGATTCCCGGCAGGCTCAGGATCCAGCCGTCGATCACGCTGAACGGGACTGGTGAGAAGTCGTGGGCGTCGACGCCGACGTGGAACTGATGCCCATTCGGGCCATGGTCCCGTGCGTGGGTGTGCCCGTGGATGAGCGGGATGCCGTCGTCCCAGCGCGGGCGATGCGACGTGTGTCGATCCTGTTCCTGGCTGTCGCCGGCGTAGGGGTAGTGCGAAGCGATGATCCGGTACCCGCGGCGGGTGCCCTCGACGACCTCTGGGAGGATCTCCCAGCCCGCCGCTTCGTACATGGGCAGGAATCGCTCGATCGCCCGTTTCGACTGCGTCGCGGGCGAGACACGATCGTGGTTGCCGGGGACGAGGAGTCGGCGTCCGTGCAGGTGTGCGGTGAGCG
>CAZIBY010000029.1:0-11825 GCA_964537475.1 uncultured Chitinophagaceae bacterium
GTATCTCTGACAGCTTCATTCTACCGAGGGGCTGGGACACTCCAGGCAGCGCAGATGTAGGTTCCACGCCGAAATGACATATTCCACGGGTAGTTGGCAGGCACTTGGCATCCCTGCCATTTGCTGTGGACGATTGAGGGGTTCGGTGTGACTGATGCCAGCGAGACGGTGACCAGTCCACTGAGGCTCGAGTCGCTCGTTCCACGGTTCGTGAGCGACCAGCACGGCACTTATCGCGACGAGCTCGTCGACCTGCTCACCGACGACGATCGACGCGCGCGCGTATGGAATATCGCGTTGACCGGGGGGTACGGCAGCGGGAAGAGTAGCGTGCTCGCGGGCGTGCGAGACCAGCTCGGCAAGCGCGTGGTTGAGATCTCACTGTCGTCGCTCAGCGACGTCGGTGTTGAGCGTGGTGACGACCTCAACAACTACATCCAGAAGGAGATCGTCAAGCAGCTGCTCTATCGTGAGCGCCCCAGCCGCGTCCCGGGATCGAGGTTCAAGAGGATCAGCAGGCTGCCAGTAGGGCGAACGCTGGTTGCATCCGCGCTGGTCGCTGTCCTCATAGCACTCACCTTATGGATCACAGGTTGGGGAGCACCGTTCCAACTCGCCCCCGCCAACGAGGGCATGCGAGTCCCATTGCTGCTTTCTGCAGCGTTGATCGCCGGCGTGATCGCGTACGTGGTTATGGCGCTCCTGCACAACCGGATCCGAATCGACAAACTGGGAACCTCAGCGACGTCGGTGAGCCTGACCGCGGAGTCCGACGGTGGCAGCTACTTCGATGAGTACCTCGACGAGATCGTCTACTTCTTTGAAAAGACTCGTCGCGACATCGTGATCATTGAGGACCTGGACCGGTTCGAGGACCCGACAATCTACGCGTCTCTGCGTGAGCTCAACACCGTGCTCAACACGTCGCGACAACTTCGAAAGCGTCCGGTCCACTTCGTTTACGCTGTCCGGGACAGCATCTTCGAAGACCTTGAGGTGCCGCGCGATACGCCGGATGGCCCGGACGCAGCACCGGGCGTGTGGCAGGCCGACCGCGGACTGTCGGATGCGGCGACGCAGCGAACCAAGTTCTTCGAGCTCGTTGTCCCGATCGTGCCGTTCATCACACACCGCTCGTCTGCCGACCTCCTGTTCGATCTGGCCGCCGAGGTTGACTCGGCGATCTCCTTCGAGGCGGTCCGCGTGGTGGCGAAGCACGTGACAGATATGCGGCTTCTGCGCAACATCCTGAACGAGTTTCGGGTCTTCCACGCTCGTGTGCTGGCGGGCGGAAAGCTCGGCGGGCTCACCTCAAGCGGGTTGTTCGCGCTTGTTGCTTACAAGAACACCCATATGAAGCAGTTCGAGCTGATCCGGGTCGGATCAAGTGAGCTGGACGTGCTGTACCGACGCTCGCGAGAAATCATCGCGAGTGGGATGGATACTGCGTCGGCGACGCTCGCTGCGCTGCGTGAGCAGGGTACGCAGATTGCAGCGACTGATGCGCGCGCTGAGCAACTTGGCGCTGCGCTCCAAGATCTTGTCGAACGCTGGCTTCCACGGGTACATAGGCGTGGACACACTGCGACCTATCGAATTGGCGGAGCCGATTGGGCACCCGCCGCGCTCAGTACTGCCCGCTTCTGGGAAGCGGCAATCGACTCCGGCCACGCTCTGCAGGTCGTCGTGAATGGAGAGGTTCTTTTCGAGCTCACCGCTGACGAGATCGCTGCGGATCTGGGCGTGCCCGTCCCGGCGCGTTGGAGCGACCAAGTCGTCGCCGATACCGCGGCGGCTTCTGAGGATGCGCGCGCTGAGCTGCAGTGGTACCGCACGGCCGACTTCCAACAGTTGCTGATGCGACAGACGAGTGACTCTTCCTCGAGACTTATCCGCGGCACCGTCGACCCGCTTCTGCACGACCTCCTCGCAGAAGGGCTGATCGATAGGAACTTCGCACTCTACGCTTCCGAGTTTTACGGCGTCATTGCCTCTGCAGCCGCGATGACCTACGTGATCCAACACCTGCAAGCAGACACCCCGGATCACGACTACCCACTCGACGAGAAGGACGTCGACGCGGTGCTCGAGCTCGGCGGCCCGCGCGCGTTCGAATCGACCGGGCTGTTCAACATCGCGATCTACGACCAGCTGCTGGCGCGAGAAAACGGTCGGTTGGCGAAGAACATCGCCGCTCTCGCCGTTGCTGACCCCGCCGCCGTCGGCTTCATGCGCAGCTATTTGCAGCGTGGTCGGCTCCCAGCGACGCTCATCAGTCGCGTCGCAGCGCAGTGGGACGGGGTCTTCAAGTTCATCGATACTGAAGGACCCGCCGTCGCGGCGGATCAGCTCGATCTCGTCGTCGCCGCCTTCGAGTCCTTGAATCCAGAGCTGGAGTACGAGGTACCCGACGACGTCAAGCGACTTCTCGCTGAGAACCCAGGGCGCCTCACGGAACTGAGTGCTGACGGTACGCCCCAGCGAGCGACTGCTGCGCTTACCCAACTCGGCGTCAGTCTCGCAGATATCCGAGCGCTCCCACCGGCCGCGCAGCGGTCTGTCGTGGTCGCGCGCCGTTACGAGGTAAATGCGCCGAACCTCGAGGTGGCAGTCGGCGGGGGCGACATCGCGCTCGATGCAATCATGCAACTCGAGGATCCGACGTTCGACCACGTTCTCGGGCACTTCGAGGCGTACCTGTCAAGCATCGACGCATCCCACCGCCCGAGTATCACCGACGTTGACATGGCAGTGGATGTGATGGAGGCCGCGGAGCTTTCAAGGGCCGGCGCGGCAAGCGAGATCGCGCGGCGGATGCCCGCGGAGATGCTCATCCGAGACATCAATGCAGTGCCGGCGACGCTGCTTCCCGTTCTTGCTGAATCACACCGATTCCCCCTCACCTTCGCGAACGTCACGAACTACATCGCCGTACGCTCCCTGGACGCTCCTCTGATCGAGTACCTCGCTGCTTCGCCCACTCTCGCCGTCCCGCCAGAGACCGACGTGACCGCGCGCATCACTCTCGCCGCGCGACTCGTCTCTGAGGATGAGCTCGATGTCGCCGCTCGTGTCACGCTTGCCGGACAGCTCGTAGACACGGTCCCAGCATCACGATCGATGGGGGATGAGGCGGATCTTGTCACGGCACTCATGAACGCAGGATTGCTCGACGACAGCGCTAGCACCTTCCAAGCTCTCGCCACCGCGCACGCACAGGAAGCATTTGTCGTGGAGTCTCAGACGGCGCCAGACTGGATCGTTTCGTCGAACGCGTCGGCGACATTGGTGGCGTCGCTCCTTCGCAATCCCGATGTCTCACCCCGGGTCAAGACTCTGCTTGCTGATGCGATTCCTCGAAACGCCGCTTGGGGATCAACCGATGTGCTTGAGGCGCTCGGCGCCTGGGCGGAGGTGACCCGCGAGCCCCTACCAGCCGAAACTCTACAGTTGATGCAGATGTCGGGAGCGTCGACCAGCTCAAAGGTCGCTGCGCTCAGCGCATCCGTGGCGACCGTGCCCGGCCTCGTACCGCAATACGTGGCCCAACTCGGCGGTGCGTACGCCGAGGTTCTTCAGCCCGCAAACACTTATGTCGATCTTCCGCTCGTCCCAGATCCGACACCGTTCCTGGAGTTGCTCAAGGACTCGGACACCGCCGTCTCATCCTTCAATGAAGTCGACGGCGTCATGCGTGTATACCGACACCGCCCGAGACCCAACGGTGACTAACCTACGATGCGGAGCGCTCGGTAGCGCGATCCTCTTCGACGTACTGGCTCGCCGCATTCCACCAGGGATTCTCGCGGACCCGATACAGAATGGTCCGCTCTCCAGGCACGCGCTCCACGAACTCGATGAAGTTCGCGCGGCGGAGCTTCTGGATCAGCGGATGCACGATTCCAGGAGAGAGTCTCGTCGCGTCGGTGATCGTCTTCGATGAGAACTTCCCGCCGCGCAGGCCCGCGATCTCGACCATGACGCTGTACATGTAGCTGTTGCCGAAGACGAGCCGGGATTCCTCCGGCGCGATGGGCTCCAACATCGTCATGTCCTTGAGTGTCGCACACGCGGCCGACGTGGGGTTCAGGCGGGCCTGCGCGCGTTGATTTCGTGGTCCCTATATTTGTATCCCTGACGGTGACTGTTGTGTATATGACATCGACTACAGTGAATGTCACATTCATTGGTATTCGTAAATCGCATATACCGAAGTAGCCCAGGAAATCAAGAGCGCGATCCTGAATCGTAATTCGCGAATCTATGGCAGAAGCGTGCATTCTCCCGGACCGATTCGACCCTCACGCTGGCTTCATGACGGCGCGCGAGCAACTCGAGACGCGGGGCGGAACGCGCCAGGCGGATGTCGGGCTGATGGTTCGCAAAATGGGTGGCGAGGTGGACGTTGTTCCGCTGCAGTCAGCTCGATTGAGCGTCTTCGACGCCGCCGTCCCGTGGCGTGAGTTCCGCTGGTACCGGGGGCAGCGGCACTTCTCGGGCAGCTACTGGTCGGCGACCATGCAAGCGCATGTCGGGTACGAGTCGCGACTCGAGTACGCGAACCTGCTGCTGGCCGACTTCGACCCTCGCGTCGACTGGATTCTCTCTCAGCCGTTCCTCCTCGAGGGGGAGGACAAGGGCGCACGCCGTCGCCACATTCCCGACTATCTGATGGTCCACGCGGACCACACCGTCTGCGTGGTGGATGTGAAGCCCGCCGCGAAGCTCACCGTCCCGAAGGTGCGTGACTCGCTGAGCTGGTCGCGGCGCGTGATCGAACCGCACGGGTGGGAGTACCGCGTCCAATCCGAGCCCGATGAAGTGTTGCTGCGCAACGTCCAGTTCCTTGCCGGCTACCGCCGGTCGTTCCAGTTCGCCGGCGGCGACGTCACCGCCGCGCTCGGCGAGCTGAGATCGCCCATGGCGTTCGGCGAGGCAGTGCGCGCGATCGTGCCCGTCACCGGCGGGCTTCTCGCAGCACGCGCGCTCGTCCTGCACCTGCTGTGGGCTCGCCGGCTGAGCACCGACCTGACTCGACTTCTGAGCGCCACGAGCATCGTGACGCGGGCCTGAGATACCACCACCTCAACACTTGAAGGAGATAGCGATGAGCAGCACGTGGACCCTGAAACCAGGCGTGGATATCGTCTACGACGGCGACGCCTGCACTGTTGCGGAGATCTGCGATGGCGCGGTCGTCGTCCGCACTCGAACTGGGCAGATTCGGCGCCTGCGGATGATCGACCTGCTGCGGCCACGCGCTGAGGGAGGTACGACACGCATCCCCGGAAACAGTCGCGATGACGACGCGGCTTCCCTGGGCGTCATCTGGGCTGACGCCAGCGATACGGCCCGCGCGGTGTCCGCCGAGCGCGCTGATCATGTGCGAGAGGTCCTCACCGGTTACCGGTCGGGGGCGGCCGAGATCGCGCGCGAGGGCGAACCGAAGCTCGCCTACCATCCGGAGCGTCGCATCGAGGAGCGGATCGCGGCGAAGGCGCTCGAGCTCGGCAAGGGCCGCCGGACCATCGCGAGGTGGGTGGCGAGGTTCAAGGATGCCGGCGAGATCGGACTGATCGATCACCGCAAGGCGCAGCCGGGCAATCTGCTCGTCAACTTCGACGACCGCTGGGTCACGGCGGCACGCGAGGTCATCGATGAGCAGACGCCGGAGTCGAAGGTCGCGAAGAGCATCATCATCGCGAGAGTCAACGCCCGAGCCGACCGCACACACGGGCCAGGTATCGTCGCCACCCCTTCCCGAAGCGCCGCATATAAGATCCTCGACGAGCTCTCCCGCGGCCGCGCGACCTTCTCTGGGAGCACCAAACGCAAGCGCTCCAACGCGAACCGACCACCCGCCCCTTACGGTCGCCTGCACGCCACCGCGCCCGGCCAATACGTCCTCCTCGACACGACACCGCTCAACGTCTTCGCCGTCGCCCCGGTGACCGGCAAGTGGGTCGCCGCGGACCTCACGGTCGCGATCGACCTCTACTCCCGCTGCATCCTCGGCATGCGGCTGACGCCCGGCTCCACGAAGTCCATCGACGTATCCGGCGTGCTCATGGAAGCGTGCCAACCCTTCGACACCCCCGCGGACTGGGGCACGAGTGCACGCTGGCCCTTCCACGGCGTCGCTGGTTCCGTGCTCGTCGACCCGACGCGCATCCGCGTCCCGCGGTTCGTTCGTGCCGGGATCCTGCCCGACACGATCATCGTCGACCACGGCGCACCATACCTCTCGGAGCACGTGACCAGCGCATGCGCACGCCTGGGCATATCCATCCAGCCAGCCCGCGTCTACCAGCCCACCGACAAGAGCCCCGTCGAGAGGTTCTTCCGCACCCTCGACACGTTCCTCCAGGAACTCCCCGGCTACAAGGGCGCGGACGTCGGCGGCCGCGGCGACGACGTCGAAGCCGACGCTGTCTACACGGTCCCGCAGCTGGAGCAGATCATCCGCGAATGGGTCGCGACTGTCTACCATCTCCGACCCCACGACTCCCTCGAGGATCCCCGCCTCCCCGGCGTCAAGCTCAGCCCCGCCGAGAGATACGACCAGGGGCTCGCCGTTGCCGGGCAGCTGCGGATGCCGATCGACCGGAGCGTCCTCCTCGAGCTGCTCCCGGTGGTGAAACGGCAGTTCAACCACTACGGCGTCGAGATCCACAAGCTGCGCTACACCGGCGACTCGGTCGCGAAGTACCGCAACCGTGCCCGGTCGATCCACCGCGACAAGGGCACGGAGTGGCCGTTCGTGATCAACCCCGACGACCTGACGCAGATATACTTCCACGACCCCGAGGACGGCACCTGGCACACCCTCGAGTGGGAGCACAAGGGAGCGTTCGACACACCGTTCAGCCTCGACGCGTTGGAGTACGCGAAGAAGATCGCGATCCGTCAGGGCCGCCCTTCCCAGGTCGACGACGTCGCCGCGCAGCTGCTCGAGGACTGGGGTGCGGGACGCGCACTCACCCCGTCGGAGCGGCGGATGAGTTCCCGCATGGCCGCGCAGCTCAACGAGAAGGATCCCGCGGCTGACGGGGTGTGGTCGCTGCGCACCGTGCAACGAATGCTCGAGGCCGAACTGAACCCCACCACCGACCTCGGCCAGGAACTCACCGGCGAGGTCCGCGACCCACGCAAACGTGTCGACCTCCCGGAAACGGGCGATGACGACGACGAGGACGACATCGACGAGCCCACGATCCGATCTGACTACCACTTCGAGCCGATGGAGATGATCCAATGACCGCCACAGTCTCAGGCGAGCATGACGCGCCTCGCCGGCAGCGGAGCCTGTCCACCTACGAGGGGTGGAAGGACTTCGCCGAACGCCCCCCGCGCGAGAAGCCCGCGCTGCTGACGCCGGAGCAGCTCGGAGCGCTCGATCCGGGCGAGTTCGCGCGGTACAACGCGGAGCGTCGGATGTGGCACGCGAACATCCTGCTTCGCACCCGGCAGGTCCATGGCGTGCATCTGCAACTTGGCGACATCCTGGACAGCAACTTGCAGGACTCCGACCGGGTCAAATCCGCCGCCGCCCTCGATGCGCCGCCGGCCCTCGGGAAGTCGACGGTCGTGAACACGTTCGGACGCGACTTCCACCGGCAGCGGATCGCGGAAGTGGGCGAGTACCTCGACGAGGATCGCGACATCCTCCACCTCCCGGTCTGCCACATCACCGTCCCAGGTCGGCTCACGATCAAGGGTCTGCACATGATGATCCTCGGGTTCTACGCGCACCCCGCCACCGCAGGCATCCTGCACCGGTCGATGGCCGGTCGGGATCTGGCGCGGGCGGCCGCGGACTGCATCGAGCGACACGACACCCGGCTGGTGATCATCGACGATCTGCACTTCATCCAGATGCGCACCCGTGATGGTGTCGAGGTCGCGAACCAGCTGAAGTGGCTGTCCAACGAGTACAGCGCCACATTCCTGTTCGCCGGAGTCGCGCTCCGCGAACGCGGCCTCGTTGGCGAGGGCGCGACCGGAAAGGAAGCGGCGATGGCGCAGACGTTTCGCCGCTGGACCGTACTGAGCCTCGACCCGTACAGCCTGCGCACCAAGCAGACCCGCCAGGAGTGGGACAGCCTGCTCTGGCACATCGAACAGGCGCTCGTGCTCGTTGACGCGCACGAGGGGATGCTCGTCGACATGTCGCGGTACCTGTTCGCTCGAACCACCGGCAACATCGGATCGCTCATGGACCTCATCCGCCGCGGCGCGTCCCGCGCCATCCGCACCGGTGCGGAGTGCATCGACCGGTCCCTGCTCGACGACATCCGCATCGACGAGGGAGCCGAATCAGAACGTCCTGAGTTGCAGGCTAAGCACGATCAAGAGGATCGGGCACGCCGAGAGCGGCGCCGGCGCCGCGTGAAGAGCGAAGGTGCTGAAGAGGCCGGCGAGGAGGCCGCCTGATGAGCGAGACGGCCGGTGCCGTGCGTGTCCTGCCGTTCCGGGTCCGTCCTCTGCCGGATGAGCCGTTCGACTCCTGGCTGGAGGCCTCTGCGGCCGCGACCCGTTCGACTGTCGCGGAGATGGCGTGCGCGCTAGGCCTGGTGGAGCAGGACGGTGGCAGAGCCATCTCGGCGACGTCGTGGATGGCCGCGCAGTGGGCGACCGAGCTCACGGCCGATCAGGCGGCGCGGCTGGAGCGGTCGACGGCGATCCCGGCGGAGCAGTTCCAGGAGATGACGCGGATGCGGTTCGCCCGGCATGCGATCCGCTACACCCGGCAGGGACGGATCAGCTTCCGCTGCCCCGTCGGCGGCATGGCGGGACGGTACTGCCCCGAATGCCTCGCGGACTCCGGCGGGAGGTGGCGGATGTCGTGGCAGTTCCCGTTCACCTTCGCGTGCGTCAGGCACCGCCGCATACTCGCCGACAACTGCCCGGTGTGCCACAGGCCACCGCGTCGCACGGGGCACCCGCTCGCCGGGATCCCGCACCCCGGCCACTGCCACAACCCTGTCGCCGGTGCCGGGGCGGGACCGATCGCGAGCCGCTGCCGCGGCGACCTCACCGCGCACCCTGAACGCGTCGCCGCACCGGATGCCGTGCTCCACGCGCAACGCCGCATGATGCAGATCCTCTCCAGTGGTCAGGGTCGGTTCGGGATCTACGCGGACGCCCCGCAACCCGCGATCACCGTCCTCGAAGACATCCGCCTCCTCACCCGCGCCGCAGGATCCGCGCTCTGCGATGGCGGCGACCTCGACATGCCGGAGCTGGAAACGGACCTCCTCGCGGCGGTGCCTCGAGACAAGCATGCGTGGACGTGGGCCGGACCGCCCACAGCGGCCGGCGGCGCGGTCGGCACGACGATCGCGATCGCCGCACTCGAAGACGCCGACCGGGCGGCTCGGCTGCTGAACGGGCGGCTCGCGGTGAGTACGTCGTACACCGGTCAGACGCCGCAGCTGCAGCGACTGATCGCAGCGTCGCTGGGCCGCACCCGGCGACCGACGCTGTTCCTACAAGCTGCGCCAGCCTCGGACGTGAACCCGGAGGACCGGGCGCGGAAGGTGCCGACGCAACTCTGGGATGAGTGGACGAGCGCGCTCACCCCACGCCGCATCAACAGCGACGTCGTCGCGTCCGCGCTGGCCGCGGCCGTCGTGTTCACCGGCACGCGGCTGACCCACTCCGCTGCCCTCGCTCTTCTGGACTCGACGGCACCCATCCGTCAGGTCACGCATGTGATGCGTGAACTCGGCCGGCCGAGCGCGGAGACGCCTGCCCTCGCGGCGATCCTCAACCTCGCCGTCTACCTCGACAGCCACGACACTCCGATCGACTACGCACGCCGCCGCAGGCTCGACTACACCGATCTCCTTCCCGAAGAGGAATGGCAGCGCATCTGCGCCCGACTGAATGTCCAACCTGGCGCCGGCGCCAGACACCGCCATGCGCGCGCCCACCTTTACCGAGCCATCACAGGGAACCCGATGC
This sequence comes from uncultured Chitinophagaceae bacterium, assembly GCA_964537475.1. Taxonomy (GTDB): domain Bacteria; phylum Bacteroidota; class Bacteroidia; order Chitinophagales; family LD1; genus UBA1941. The sequence continues at coordinate 9,967 of CAZIBY010000029.1, forward strand.
GACGCGCACCGGAAGCATGGGATGCGGCCGGACTGTCTCCGCGGACGGTGACGATCTTCACGAAGACGCTGCCGGACTCCGTGCGCCGCGAATTGGCCGAATCCGGCCGCGCCTTTCTGCTCGACCGAGGGATCGACGAGCCGCTCAGCTGGTCGCCGCCGCTGGCGACGCACACGGAACCGGCCGCCGCCGGCAGCGACGGCGTCGGTGGGTGGGCGACGGCCAGACCCGCGCGGGGCGCACTCGACACACCATCTCGCAGCCGCGAACTGATCGCCCAGTACGGTGTGGGCGCGACCACTTATGAGCTCGCGCGGCGGACGGGAGTATCGCGGCAGACGGTGTCGCGTGTGCTCGCGGACGGCAACAGCACCCGCCGCCGCGGACGGCCCATCACCTTCGTTATCGACGAGGACTGGCTGCGAGAGCGGTACGAGAAGGAAGGGATGACGCTGCGACAGATCGCGGCGCTCGTCGGCTGCAGCGCTCCCACGATCGCGCACCGCATCCAAGCGGCGGGCATCGCGATGCGACCCGGCCCACACGACCGCACCCCTCACCCACTGGCCGGCCGGTCACGCCTCCTCCAACGCGCCCTCATCGGCCGGAACCCCATCGAACGGGCGCGCCGGTTCCTCATCGCCACGCAGCACGACAACGTGCGCGCCGCGGCCGCGACCGTCCGCACGACCCAGAGCTCGCTGAGCGCTCAACTCGCCAGCCTCGGCATCGACGTCGGCGGGGGCCTGTTCGTCCCCGCGGCACGCAACAGGCCGATGCGCCTCACCCCACTCGGCGAACGGCTCGCTCGCGAGCTCCGTCGCGTCCTCGCTGCTGACCCCATGCCCAATCCACATCACCGACCAAAGAGGAGAGAGCATCATGACCGAGAGGAAGCGGACCGCCCGTCGCCTGCAACACGCAGCGCGGGAGCGCATGGGAGTGACGGGGGAGAAGTACTCCGCGGCGCTGGTGGCCGTGATGGAGGACGCCGGGTCACAGACTGAGCTCAGTTGTCAGTCGACCACGCCTGATGGTTCACCGGGGGCGTCGGTCGACCGCGAGACGCGGCCATGAGCCCCGACGCTCCCGAGGACGGCGAGCCGGTCCTCCATCACGACACGATGCAGTGGAACAACTCCGGGTGGACCGACAAGCCGTGGTCGGCACCTCACCTGGCCCCGCTGTTCACCGAGCTCACGTCAGCCGAGACCTCGCCGAGGTGGGCGCGCCGTGCAGTGAAGATCATCCATCGATACACCCGTGAGCACGGTGAACCGCCGACGTTCCGCGAGCTGTTCACCGAACTCGCCACCCAGGACCCCGACTACGCGGCGCATGAGGAGGCGTGGTCGTCGCGGGCGGTCCGGAGTCTTGTGATGGTGCATTGGTGCAGGCAGGGATGGGTGCGCTATCGGACCGAGACCCGCACTCTCCGATCTGGCCCGACCGCGAACGATCTGTTTCCGGCTACCCGTGCTGTTCGTCGTGAGGGAGCGCGTCGAGAAGCTCCTCGAGAACGATGACCAGCTCGTTGTATCCCTGCAAACGAGATTGCGCCGGGCGTTGTCCTCGTGACGTATCGGATATCTACGCCGACCGCCCGCAGCCGACACTCCTCGGTGTGGGACATCGCCGGTCAGTCGCCGGTGCTGCGGTTCCATCAAGGGACGGCGCTGCCGAGCGATTCCGTGTAGAGGCACAGGGGTCTATGCGCAGTCGTCGATCACCCGGTCGATCCATTCGCGCCGCGGCAGGCGCCAGGAGTCATTCTCGCGCCGCCCCTTCACGTCGCTTCTGATGGCGATCTCGCCCGAGATATCAAAGCCATACGATTCCCGCCGGCTACGCAAGACAGT
>CAZIBY010000030.1:0-11008 GCA_964537475.1 uncultured Chitinophagaceae bacterium
TTTTTTTTTTTTTTATTTCTTTAAAATTTATTGGGAACAAAAATATTTATTGGGAACAAAAATATTTATTGGGAACAATTTTTTTTTAAAATAATAAAAAATTTTTTTTGCTTAATGAAAGCAATTTGTATTATTATTGGTATTATCTTCTTCTATAATAATTAAATTTTTTTTAAAGAAATCCTGAACCATAATAAGATTATGAATTAAATCTTCAAAAGCGGACATGACCGCATACACTCGTTGAAACCCAATATAATGAAGAGCATGTGCATAGGATGTGTTGTCTGGATTGCGCTTGAGGCGCTTGATGGACTTGCCGCGAGCATAAAAATATTCAGAAGTATTATTGATTACATATTTTATATTTGCATCACAGTCCGATAAGATGCTAATGGCTTCTTTTTGAACATGTACTTGAAAAGACTCCACTGCCTGTATTGGAGGACGAAGTAAGGAAATGTACAAAAGGAGTGGATAGTAAAAACTAGTCATGCTTGATAGAGTCTTATTTAAAGTAAAATTCAACTCGTCTAAATCAACATCATTCCAGTACAAGGGACTGTTAACGGATTTCAATGTTTTCAATTCAGATACAACTTTCTGAAGTGCCACAATTTGATTTGGAATTCCTTCATTTAACAATACCTTTGCTCGTATTTTTATATTTTCTAAATCCATTTTAAATTTTTTTGTTTTTTTTTTTTAAGAAATAAAAAAATGCAATTTTTTCAAACAGCGTATCAGTTACTATGTATTCCATATTACTTAATAAAGGAAAAAATTGGTATAATTTCTTTAAAAAAAGCGCAGAAAATTGATTTGAATCTGCTGGTTGAAAAGTTAACAAACAACAACAACATTAATGCAATTTTAAATTTTCGCAAAGCGGAAGATTCTACTGATGTTACTATTGGGGAAGTTCATATTGGACATGCCACGGAACCCGGTCAATTTTATATCATGCAGAAAGGATCAGAAGATTACATATACGAAACGTTGTGGGGATCGACCAAATTTCAAGAAACAATCAATACAACCTTGCTTATTGTGAAATTAAATGAAATGGAGATCGAAACAATGCCATTTATTGAGGGTTCGGAATTATATCTGAATTTATTCTCTGTCGCAAATGCTGCTTTACGTTACTATCTTGGTTTAGCAACTATGTGTTTTGGATTTCAATTCATGCAAAAATTTCATAATAACCGTCATCCTGCTACTTGTGCTTTCTGGATTCCTAAAAAAAAATAAAAGAAAAAATTTATTTATTTATTTTTGTTTTTTTTCCTTTAAAATGTATTCATGAATTGCCGGAGTCCAATTAACAACACGTAATACCATTCCCAGAATGAGTGCAAGAGAAGAAACACCAGCATATATAAAATAATCATAATTAGCAGGAGTCATGATTAAATACGCCAATCCCATAAAAATAGTACTAATCAGTATTGACATTCCAATAATGAACTGCAACATATCGTTATCGACTTTTTTCATTCTTAAATTTAATTAAATCAAAAAAAAAAGTTATTTTAAAAAAAAAAAGTCAAATGATTAAAAATAAATCTTCCCTTAAAATATGGAGTTGTCGAATTTTATTTGGAATGGGGGCGCTGATAGTTGTATTGATTGCATTTATGTGGTTATTTAATTATTTATGCTCCTTTGCGCCGGAATATGTACAATTTCAGGTAATTGCTTATCAGGAATTTGGTTGTTTTATAGATAAATGTTGTTTACTTTATAATCAATTTTCTCGTTTTATTATAGGTTTAGCCCATGCTGTGGTACTTTCTACTAAATAAAAAAAAAAAATTAAAAATTTTAAAATACAAAAATAAAATAAGTAAAATGAAACAATCTTCTTTAAAAGAAAGAATTACTTAGCATTGTTAATGAGTGAGGAAGAGGTGATAGAAGATTCGCCCAATATTATTGTAGAATTCATCTTCTTTGTGATATGGATTGTATGGTTAATTATTGATTTGATTATCAAAATTGTAAAAAATTTATGTTGTTTCTGCACACTTTGTGTTTCCGGCACTCTTTTAGCGTTGTTGATTTTTGGCATATTGGGATATGGGCTTTCCACTCACAGTCAGGATTATTTGAATGGGGTGTCCAGCGGATTCGACATGCTGAACAGTCAACTTATGATATTTGCCAGTGGATTCGATATTTGTGCACCAATGCTGAACAAATTATTCCTCCTTTATAATTTTGTACTGAAGATGATTTATGCCTTTCTGGCCAATATTGCGGATGCGCTGAATCTAACAATCTCCGGCCAACCTATTTTTGCATGGGCCAAGAGTCAACTTGTCATCAATTATCACCAGCGCCGCATTTTAAAGGAGACGGCATTCAACGATTACATTGAAAATACTTTGCACACCCATGGGTATAGTTCCATGAAGCAACTTCCGGCTGGTTTTCAGGCGAAGATCATGACTGGGGCATTAAAAGCATCATTAATGGCAGATCAGGCGCTTCCAGTTGTTGATCCAACCATTTTTTGTTCGCTTATTGATACGCTGGTCAATTTTATTTTGAACATTTTACAAATTTTCAATGTCTTTTTTGTCAACATTTTTGGAGCCATTATTGATGCTCTGATCAAAGCCATTAAGCAATCAAGTGGCTCCCCGGATTTGCTTTTTATTATTCTGACTTTCTTTAAAAATTTGCTGCTGGATGAGATTCCGTTTGGTCACTGTTTGGGAAGTCCATTGGATTTAGTAAAGTGCATGTGCACACCTACCAATTCTGGCGCCATTACAGATGTCGGGGTGTGGTTGGTTGGTTGTATGTTTGAAAGTTGTGATGCATCCGTTTATGGAAGTGGGTTTGAAGCCATTCAGTATTGCATTGGTTTGCGGGATGCGCTGAATAAACTTGGGATTTTAGGGGATGCAGTTAGTTTCTTGCTGAATTTGGTGACGGAATTGGATAAATCCATCGATTTACTCAACAAAGCCATCAATGCGCTAACGTCACTGGTCAACTCACTGACTAACTTGATCAATTCTAAAATGTTAGATACCCATCACATGCAAGGACGCATGCAAACGATGGAATCTCATGCGGCTCTCAATTACACACTCGTTCATCATTACCAAAATATTCTTTCTACTGCTTTTAAAGGAATTAATAATCCTTATAGCGATGGCCATCATCGTCCTTCCTTTCCTCGAGAAAACCGTACGATTACGGCGGATGAAGATTCGGATGAAGTTAAAAATTCTATTATATTACGTTATTTAAAAGGAAAAGACATGGCTGATCCAGTGAACATTGCTTTGCTTCAATTGTATAACTATACAGTGGCGCATGCGGCAGCCATGCCGTTCATTGCTCGCTTTACGAACTTTACGTTTCATTCTTTTTCCAAGCCCTTTGAAATGCTCATGAGAGGGAATTTTGACATGTCGCTGGAGGAGGTTATGGAAGAAATAGGAAGTATTGATTTTGTAGATGGTATTACGGCTTATCATGATATTACCCTCCATGTAGATGAATTTATTAACGATCACTCGATTGGAAATTGCTACAATGGCTGTCCGAACTGCACGGAAGCGAAATTAGCAGTTTGTAACAAGACGCTGGCTTATTCGGATTATCTGGAAGCAGTGGCGAACAAAACGAAATCGTTCATTCGGCTTTCTAAAAGTGAACTTCATCTTGCATTACAAAATGCAACCAGCGAGCAGCGCCGTGCCGAGATTGCCAAGGGTTCGCTGTTCATTAAACAGCAGTTGGATCAATATACTTCTTTAAAATCGGCCAATAATATTCACAAGAGTGGGATTGAGATTGTGTTCCAGATGTTTGGTCAGTTGTCGCTGGTGGCGTTTGCTGGAGGTGCCTTTGTGGCGTTGACGTGCACGTCGTGCTGCGGAACGTGTTTTGGAAAATCGCTCAATTGCTGCAACGCGGCGATCAGTTGTTGCCCTATGATCATGCTGTTATTGGCAACAATCATTTCAGCCTTAATGCTTAATTTTGCCACTGGAAGTTATTCCAACAATGATTTGCTTAGTCCATTTTTACAGGAATTGGGGCCGCATTTGTTGGATATGTACAATACCAATCCCTCTCCTCAGGAAATCCTTGATCAGTTTACCATTTTGAACAATTTGCTTGGAAACATGTTGAACAAACTATTTATCATGGTAATTCAAATCGAAACACGCATCGATGTTTTTGGCATTTCCCTTATTCGTCTGCCGGATGCATTCGATGACGATACCATTTTAACGTGGGTGGAATCACTCATTCTCTATCCTTATTTCCACAGGTGCATCACCAGTGCAGATTGCATTCGGAACGGGTTATGTTATCGCATCCGAGATATCAACAATCCCAATGCATATTGTACCAAAGAGTGTGTGGAAGGAGATGATTGTTCGGATGTTTTTGGGTACTGTATTGTTGCTCCGTTTATTCAGCCGGGCCGTTGCATGTCAGAAATCATTCCTTCTTTTAATGTTTTGCTTCAACCTCAATGTGCTAACATTACTAACATTCCGGTAGATAAACTCGATTTCACCAAGGGCCCTGTCTTCCAAGAGTGCCCTTGGTGCATAGGTTATTTTAAGAGTACAGAATTTTGGAACCTTGTACTGGCAGTAATGAAAACAGGATGGGAAGAAGGTCTGTTTTTCTTCCGTCTGCTCAATGCAAACCAAATCAACATGGGCCCGCAGGGCGTCTTTTTCGGCATGCTCAAAAATTTGCCCATTGCCATTCCCGGCTTCGACGCCGTGCAAATTTTAACCGTTGCTACCCATTTCCTTGTCCCTCCTCTCCAAACTGTTTCGTATAAAACTTATGATGTCGTAACCTATTTTTCCTTCGAGCCATTCCCCACCATTTCCTCATGGTGGTATTTCCCCAACCGCGATGACAACAATCCTTTCGGTCATGCCACCGCTTCCATGTGGACATGTGAAGTGCTGTTTGCTCCACCGGGCATCATTGGTCTATTCATCATTGCTGCTCTTATCGTCATCATCGTTACCTTCATTTTCGCCCCTTTTATTTGGGTACTTCTCAAACTTCTCGCCATTGTTGTTATTTCTGCTGTAGGTTACTCAGGAAAAAAAACTTATCACTACTTCTATCCTCCTCCAAAAATTTCTTCCACTTCCTTTTAAAGGAGTAAAAAAAATAAAACATTTTTCTTTAAAATAAAACAAAAATTAAAAAATGTTTCCAACTATTCAAGAAATTGAGCATTTTGGCATATCTTCTCATGAAGAAGCCGAGCAAAAGCAAAAAGAAAATTATAAGAAAGATGTTTTTGCTGAGGCAAAACGTGTGATTAACAATGCAGTGCTTCGCAAAGAAACGTATTGTGTCCTTTCCATGGTAACTTCTTATCATGTCTATTATCCAGATGTATGGCAAGACTTAGTAAAGGAACTAAACAGCACAAATGATTATTTCTGTGCGGCAAGTGGTTTTAAAGAAGGTAAAGATATTTGTTACAATCAGTTCACTCATTCCTCGGATGTGATAGTGGTCTTATTCCGAAAGAATGGTAAACCTTTAACATCAAATGTATTATTCCCACTTTTCCTTATTATCGCTACACCGATTGTATGGTTTATCTTGCTTTTAGAGTTTCTTTCGATTTGTAAGAATCCTTATGTTTTAAATGAAGGCATAATAATAATACTTTTTGTTTATTTCATTGGTACTTGTACGATAACGCATTATGCCATCTACAATTATTTCTGGCAATACGTGCCAATTCGCAATGCTCTTCGAGATTGCCATTTGGAATTAAAAAAAAATTAAAAAAATTTTTTGTTCCCAAATTTTTATTTATTTTTATTCCTTTAAAATTTTAAAGAAAATTAAAAAAAAATGGAGAGAAAGAATATAATGCAATTTATTTTATTTTTTTTTTTTACTACATAGTTTATTAACATCGCAGACAACACTTCCTCAACGTCTATATATTTCGGGTCTCCCATTTATGATACAGGGATGGAATAATGAATTTATATTAAATCATGATGGACGTTACGTTATGTCAGATTCTATGCTTTATGGTGTAATACCAGTTGCAGCAGCATATTTAGCACATACAAGTAATCCTTTATGTGAATATAATCCAACGCATTCATCATGCACCGTGTGGGGTCAATATTTCCATGCGCGTTGGCATATGTTTCGATCTGATGGATTACTTATAGCATCCAAAGATTATGTTGGCTCGTCGCCGGTTGGTGTATGGAAATCTAAAGATAATGTTGTATTCACGTTATCCAGTCATAACTCATAAATTTTTAAAATGAAAACATTTTTAGAAGTAATTTTTTTATTTATTACTCATTCATTTTATTCCTTTAAAATTTTAAAGAAAATAAAATTAAAAAAAAAAAATGAAATCCAAAGTAATTGAAAATGCTGCAAAAGTAGCAAATCAGAAGTTAAAGGAGAAAAATATTAAAATTTTAACAAACCATAGAGAAAAAGTCTTTCTCTTTTTTTTAAAAAATTATAGCGATCCTTCCGAAGTGTTTTGTATTCCGGGTAACTTACTCAGCGATGAACAATATTTGATTGTCGCTGCTGCTCAAAATAACTTGAGTGAACAAACCATTGATAGTTTGGACGAAATCCATTTCGAATGGTGTGTGGAATTATGGTTTACTACACGTCATGTTCGTTACGACATAGATGTTGATTATGAAAGTCACGGATGCTTGATTGATCAAAGTATTCCTTACGATCCATGTGAATCTTATGTTTTTATAAAATTAAGTAATTAATTTTTAAATATTTTTTAGGCATTTTTTATTTATTACTCATTATTTTTATTGCTTTAAAATTTTAAAGAAAATAAAATTAAAAAAAATAAAAAAAAAAAAAAGAAATGAAAGGAAAAGTTTATTTGGCAATGGATATTGAAACCACTGGACAATATTTGGGACGGAATGCGATGATTGCAGTGGGAATGGTGGTGATGGATGACGAAATGAATATTCTTAAAAATTTTACGGTTTGTTTGAAGGAAAATGGAAAAGAGCGGGAGGAACGTTGCATGAAAGAATTCTGGGAAAAACAGCCTGCTGAATTATTTAGCAACATCATCAAGAATGGAATTGACCCACAGATTGCCATGAACATGTTAGTAGAATGGCTTCTTGATGTGGAAATGACCTATGGCGATCGCTTAGTTGTTGTAAGCGACAATCCTGCCTTCGATGTTGCTTGGATCAACTATTATTTGGCCACCTACACCGTTCGTCCCATGCTGTATAATGGCTGGAATGATCAGAAACAAGAATATGAATACCGCCGTATTTGGGATACGGATTCTGCATTCCACGGGGCCCTTGTTATACAAAAGGGAGAGATTGTCGAGTGGGGATTGGAAAAGGAACTTCATGTTCAAAATGAAAAATGGAACAACAGTCATGTACCTGAAGAAGATGCTTCTAACATTGCTGCCAATTACATTCTTTTTTTAAAGAATAATTGTGAAATTTTTCATGCTCTTGCATTCAAGAAGAGTAAAAAAAATTCTTCCTGCTCTGAACATGATGAAGAAGAAGATAAAACTTTAGAAATTAAAAGTTATTCTGACCAAGAGGAATCCGAAAAAGCGGATTAAAAAAATTTTTTTTTAAAGATAGAAATAAATAAAATTTATTTTTCCTTTAAAATGATTCCACTTTTTTGTTATTTGTATATGTTTATGAAAGATATTCAAAATACGCTATTAATAGCATGGATGTTTATTACTTCTCCATTTAAGATATTAAGAAAAGGTCCTTATGAAGATATTTTTGAAAATGTAACAGACGCTCAGCAACAACGATTCCAAGATATTTTAAAGAAGCATGCACTTCCTTTACAATTACCTTTAATGGTTTGTAGTAAAATTGTAGATGCAATGGAATCTTCGGAAATGGCTTTTCGATATGTTTATTTTTATTGTGGGGATCATCTTGCTGTGAAGGAAACTTACTCTCCGGTGGGTTTTCTGCTTGTCAGTGAAATTTTTACGCCTGATGAGGTCTGGTGTATTCGTTTTTGCTTTTATTGGAATGGCGTGCTCCACAGAAGATCCATCCTAAAATACAATGCACTGACGGATGTGGAGGACACTCCTTCAATAGTACTTTATAACAAATATGGCTTTCTGGAATCCCGCGTGTGGAGTACACCTCGCTATGGTTCTCCGACAGAAGAAACGTTTCACATTTTTGGAGTGCATTCGCGTAGTTTCACAGTAGCAAATCATAAAATCGCGTATTTCAGAATGATGAATGTTTGTGAAAATTTACCTGCACAGGAAAAGAATGATTGTTGTATTTGTTTGAATAGCAGCGACAGCAATGATTTTGTTCGTCTAAACAAATGTTGTAAACAAGTGCTTCATAAAGAATGTTTTAAAGAATGGTTAAAGAGAACTATTATTTGTCCACTTTGTCGTTTTGATTTTTCCGATGCACTTGTTATTGATTAACATAGTATGATGATAAAAAAAATAAAAAAAAAAAAAATAAAAATTTTCCTTTAAAATGTCACAAAATGAAAATCCAGTAATGTCAGCGCCATTTTTATTAAAAGTTGTTAAATTGCATGAGGATGCACAGTTACCACAACGGAAAAGTCCCATGGCTGCTGGATATGACTTGTATGCTTATGATGACGCTGTAGTGATTCCTTCCCGAGATAAGAAAATGATTAGTACAGGCATTGCAGTGCAGTTGCCTCCGGATACTTGCGGTATGATTGCTTCTCGATCTGGTTTGATGGCCGGGAAAGATTCCATTTCCGCCTTCGGCGGTCTCATTGATCTGGACTATCAAGGGGAACTGAAAGTTATTTTGATCAATTCGGGTTCCACACCATATTACGTTAAAAAAGGTGATCGGATTGCTCAACTGCTTATTTTGTTTCATGCCGAGCCAGAAGTTATGGAAATTCCTCATTTTGCGCAGAAAACAGAAAGAGGAACTGCTGGTTTTGGTTCAACTGGTTTGTTTGACGTCACGAAAAAATAAAAATAAAAAAAAAAAAAAATAAATCAAAGAAAAATGAGTAGACCTATTACAAAAGTAAAATATATCATAAGCAACACAGCAAATGATATGGAACATTCAATCAATAAAACCATTGATGAAATTTTAAAGGATGATGTTTTTGATGTCATTGATATAAAACATGCTATGGCTAATGATGGAGGTACATATATATATATATATATATATATATATATCAAGTAACTATCATACCGCTATGCTTTTACTTTCCCCTAAAATAAAAACATCTGTAAAAAAGTAAAAAACATTTGTTAAGTCATTTTAAAAAATTGAATCTTTTAAAATTAATAAAAATAAATAAAAATGAAATTACTTTGTTTTACTATCTATTTGTTTATAATGTGTATTCTTTTTAGAAGTATCTTTTCAAGTCGAGTGAAATGCATAGTATCAAATGACGGCAATAGTACATTCAGAATGGAAAAAAATCATCAATTATCATTTACACTTACAGAAAATACAGAAAATGAAGATGAAATATCTCGATACTGTCACTTTCGTTTATTTAATTCGAGCATTCAAAATTTAGTGCTTCCTTCTTCTTTTAAGGAATCCTACATTTATATTTCATATTCCAATATTTATGCAACCGCTTCCTTTAAAATCAGCGATGAATCTTTTATATCTATTACAGATAGTATATTCATCGATGCTGATATGGAATTTATAATACGTAAAAATAGCCAACTGTATTTTGAAAGATGTGATATTATTAGTAATTCTATTTCTGTTATGCTGGAGGATCACTCTGTGTTTATTTTAAAAAGCAATTTCAGAAAAAGCACCGGAAAAATTCACGTTCACTGTAGTGGTGACCATAATATAATTATTGATGAGAATCCTTATGAGGAAAATATTTCGTTTTCAGAAAATTGTCATTATAAAAAACATTTTAAAGGATTGAAAGGACTCGATTATGAAGATTCTGTTTATTTGGATTATTAAAATAAATATAAAAAAAAAAATAAAAAAAAAAAAATGAAATTTGGATTTTGTAACAAAATGTGTTATTTGCTGGAGTTTATTTTTCTTCCTTTTATTTATGATTTTACCATAATGGCACTTTATGAGATTGTAAACAATCACCATGTAACAGTGTATTCGTACAAGATTCCTGATATTGATCTTTATTTACTATTGTGGATCAACTGCATTCTTACTGGCATTGTCATGGTTCCGGCTTACCTTCATCAAATTGCCGTTATTTATTACGGAGGCAAAGCATTCCGCACGAAGCGGGTGGTTCATATTTTAATCTACATGATTCATGCCATGTTGTATACCATGTTGTATTATTTGTGCATCATCGATATCTGGAATGGTTTGCTGGTTGGTTTGCTCATTGGTCTTTGTATTGTTTGCATTATTATGCGTGAGAAAGTAAATGGTTTCGATGAAGAAGAATTTGAATTGCCAAAATAATTTATTTTACTTTTATTCATCATTTTAAAGAAATAAAAAAAACTTATAATTTTTTCTCCATGTATTTTGTTAAATTTTTCAAACGTTCCATGGTATGTTCCAGTTGTTGTAAAGTTGTTGTTTGTTTATCCACATCTTCTACAATTTTGTCCAAATCCTTGTTCAATTCCATTACCATTTCTTTCGGAATGCCTTCCTTTAAAATTCCTTTTTTGATTTCCTTCAATACTGTTGGATCAAGATTACTGGTTTCTTTTCGATCTAAAATAATACGATCAACCAACGATGCAGCAATTTTCTCATTCATTTGTTTCATTTCTTTTACTTTTTTATGAATTTCATTTTGTAAGTTTTTTTTACTGCTTTTTTCAATGTTGACTTGTATTTTTTTGGGAGCCATTTTAAAGAAATTTTTTATTTTTTTTTATTTTTATAAAAAAAAATGAGTAATGATTAAAAAAATAAAAAAAAAAATAAAAAAAAAAAAATAAAAAAAAAATAAAAAAATGTCAAAAGAA
>CAZIBY010000031.1:0-10852 GCA_964537475.1 uncultured Chitinophagaceae bacterium
ACCTATAAGGGGTGGATGCAGCACGGGGAAGTCGACAGACTGCGGCATATTCTGCTGTGGGTTCCCGCTCGAGATGGCATGAACCCCTCGCGATTCCACGGTAGTTGGCAACGGTTTCAGGGCCAGGATTCCACGCGAAATGGCATTTTCCTACAGTTGGTCCGACTCAACTCAGATGCCCGCTTGCGGCAGGCAGATCGACCTAGAGTGTGTTAACGAGTGAGCAGCCGCGCCGTTCAGAGGCGAGGGCGATCGCCGACGGGGCGGCTCACTCTTCTCCTCATCCCGGTGTTGCTCAGCGCGACCGGCGTCCTCGATCTCCGCATTCCTTGGCCGTGGCTCCATGGCGAGTCCGCGGGGGATCGTCCGGTCGAGCACTCACCCCTGAGAGCCCTGTCAAGGTGAGCTGGACCGGGACAGCCGCTGGAGTGCTCTATCTCGCGTGGCTGGCGTCCGCAACCCTGCGCCCCGGCGGCAACGGGCTATTCGAGACACAATCCCACGCGCGCGACTCCCGGTCGAAGCTGTTCCGGATGGGGCTCGTCACCAACCTGCTCAACCCCAAGGCCGCTGTCATGTAACTCGCGATCATCCCGCAGTTCATAGATCACGGGCAGGGAAACACGACCGCTCAGGGATTCGTTCTCGGCGGAGTTCAGATCATCGTCAGGATGATCGTCAACTCCCTCATCGTGCTGGGCGCCGGCACAATCTCCGGATTCGTGTCGACGCGACTCACATGGATCCGGCACCCCGCTCGGCGCAGTGGCGGTCACGCTGGCCAGAGAGGTCCCGCAATGCATCTCGCCCCTGAACCGGGCGATCATGCTGCAGGACCTCCGTGAGACGCCGCTCAGATAGACCGTCCTCCGGAAGCTCGACGAGTACGAATGACCCTTTCTGAAGGGATTGAACAGGACTGTTGTTCTGCACAGATTCTGCTAGGTAGAGTGGGATTCCATCCGACGGAACCCGCCGTCGGTGAACAAAGGAGTTCCAGAATGCGCATCGTCTTGGTTCATGGAGGTTGGCAGGGTGGTTGGGCGTGGGACGGCGTTGTCGCTGAGCTCACGAAGGCAGGCCACGAGGTATGGGCCCCAACCTTGCAGGGTCACGGTGACAACGACGACCGTGCAGGTGTCACGCTCTCGACCATGGCGGACAATCTCATCGGCCGGATCGCCGACAAGGGGTGGGACCGGTTCGTCGTAGTCGGCCACAGTGGCGGCGGCCCGCTCATCCAACTCGTAGCTGAGGCGATGCCGGAGCAGGTGGAGCAGGCGATCTTCATCGACGCGTGGGTACTCGCCGACGGCGAGTCGATCAATGCGATCCTCCCCGCCGAGTTGGCGAATTTCGCCCGTGGCACAGCCGCGTCCTCGCCCGACCAGAGCGTGCCGATCCCGCCGCAGCTATTCATGACGGCTTTCTTGCAGGACGGATCGGAGGAGCTTCACGCGCAGGTCGAGCCTCGTCTGGTGCCGTCGCCTGGCGGTTGGCTCGACGAGCCGATCCGTCTTCGGACGGCCGGCACCGGTGACGTGCCGAGCGGCTACATCTTCCTGCAAGAGGATCGGGCTGTGCCGCAGGAGTTGTACCGCGCATCAGCAGACCGGCTCACGAACCCCACGACCGCGAGCTCGCCGGGGAGCCACCAGGCAATGTTGACGCGCCCTGTGGAACTGGCAGCAGCCATCGTCTCCGTCATGTCGTGACGACGTTTCGCTCTTTCGCGACTTCCGCTGGGACCGTCGCTTACGCCGAATGGCTGCCCGGCGGCCCCGCCCGTGCGACGGTGCTGCTCGTTCACGGCGGGGGGGTGGGCCCCGATGGCTGGAGTCGAGCGATCGGCGGGCGACCCGGGTGGGCGCCCCGTCTCGCCGAGGCCGGATACCGCGCGGTCGTGATGACGTGGCCTGGGTTGTCGGCTGGCGGCGCATGGGACCCCGACACGCCGCTGGATGGGGCGGCGGTCGCCGGCGCGATCGTGGAGCTAATCGCTGCGCTCGGCGGCCCGGTTGTCCTCGTGGTCCACTCCATGTCCGCCGCTTTCGGCTATCGGGTCGCTTTCCACCATCGGGATTCACTGATCGCCCTAGTCGCGCTGGCGCCCGCTCCCCCCGGGGATATCCAGCCCGAGCCCGCCGTGCTGGAAGAGGACGCCGATCACATCGTCGTCCAGGGACGCCCGCTCACCTGGAGGCTTCCCCGTCGCGGCTGGTGGCATCCCGGACCAGAGTTCATCGAGGCGAAGCTGGTCGGTGCGAGCGAGCAGTTCCCACCCGGTCACCTGGACGAGCTCCGTTCACAGCTGGTGCCAATCCCAGCCGGGCTCCTCCTCGAGCGGCAGAACGTCCGCGGTGCGCAGGTCCACATCGGCGACAGGGAGTTGGACGGCCTACCGACCCTCGTGATGGTCGGTACCCACGACACCGATCATCCGATCGAGTCGGACCGCGCGACTGCAGACTGGCTCGCCGAGCGGGGCGGCGATGTCAGGTTCGTCGCGTTGACGGCAGCGAACGTGGCTGGCAACGGCCACATGCTGATGCAGGAGTCGAACAGCGATGCGGTGCTCAACCTGGTGACGGAGTGGCTCGGTCCAAATGTACGCCCGCGGCGGTGAGGATGGTGCAGCTGATCGCGACCCGGGCGCCGGTCATCTCTGATGGCCCGAGTACAGCAGGAGCCGTTGCTCAGCAAGTTCCTGCAGCAGGAATCGCCAGAGATGCCCGTCGTTGAATGCGTCACCCAGGTCGGGCAGGTCGGCGAGATCGTCGTCGTCGATCGGCATAGGCTCGGCCCCTGCCTGCAGAACGGCGAGGTGCACGCGAGCCAGGCTGTCGACATTGATCGCGCGGATGACGGCCTGCGGGACGCTCTCGCCGACGGCGGTGAGGCCGTGACCGCGCAGGATGCCGACGGGCCGCGTGCCGAAATCGTCCGCCATGGCCGTCGCGCGTGCGTGGTTGCGGATCAGCGCAGACGAGGGGTGCGCGGGGATGCCGCCGCGCGCCATCCGCATAGCGGGGATGTTGAAGGCACCGACAATCGGTAGCAACGTCCGTCCGGTCAGCGAGAACGCGACGACAGCCGGCGGATGCGCGTGGACGACGGATCGAGCCGCAGGATTGCGGCGCAGCAGCTCAAGATGCAGAGACAGCTCGTTCGGCGCCCGGTACCCGCCGGCGAGCTCGAACGATCCCTCAAGGGGCACGGCGAGGATGTCGTCGGCGGTGGTGAACCGCAGCCCTCGCTCCTGCGGTCCGCGGGCTCGGATGAGGACGGTGTCGTCGTCGACCCGCAGGCTGACGTGCCCGAGGATGTCGTCCACGAGCCCCCGGACCGCGAGCACGCGGCAAGCATTGGCGACGAGCATGCGTTCGTCGACGTAGTCGTTCATCATCCACTTCTCCTTCGAGGCGTGATCTCCGATTGCGAATTCCTGGAAAATCTAGCAGAATCAGATTCTGTCTTAAAGAAAACCGGTCTCGACCGACATCATCTTCAAGGCGCGGAATAGGACTCTGACATCAGGAAGCAGCGACCCAATGGCGAGCAAGACGACGATCTTCGAGGACGTGCGGCGCGGCATGATCCCGGCGCACATCTATAACGACGAGGAGATCTTCGAGCAGGAGAAGAGCAAGCTCTTCAGCCGCGCGTGGATTTTCGTCGGACATGAATCCGAGATCCCTCAGCCCGGTGACTACGTGGTGCGGCATGTGCTCGACGACTCGTTTATCGTCGTGCGCGATGAGAGTGGTGAGATTCGGGCGCACTTCAACATGTGCCTGCACCGCGGGATGCAGGTGTGCCGCGCCGAGGTCGGCAACGCCTCCCACTTCCGTTGCCCCT
This sequence comes from uncultured Chitinophagaceae bacterium, assembly GCA_964537475.1. GTDB lineage: Bacteria > Bacteroidota > Bacteroidia > Chitinophagales > LD1 > UBA1941. Next base: position 3,859 of record CAZIBY010000031.1, read on the forward strand.
ACCACGGGTGGTCATACCGCAACGACGGCCGGATTATGGGCCTCCCGTTCCACGAGGAGGCCTACGGGGGTGAGGCAGGGTTCAACAAGAAGGGTGCACGACTGCTCCCGGCGCCGAACCTGGACACATACAACGGTCTGATCTTCATCAGCATGGACCCGAACGCGCCGACCCTGCGGGAATACATCGGCGACTTCGCGTTCTACCTCGACTACTACACCGGGCAGAGCGCCAAGGGCATCGAGCTGCGTGGCCCGCAGCGGTGGCGCGTCAACGCGAACTGGAAGATCGGCGCCGAGAACTTCGCCGGCGACATGTATCACACGCCCCAGACCCACACCTCGGTCGTCGAGATCGGGTTGTTCCGTGAGCCGAAGGCGGAGAAGCGCAAGGACGGCAACACGTACTGGGCCGGCAACGGCGGCGGCACGACCTACAAGCTCCCGCCGGGCAGCCTCGAGGAGCGGCTGCGCTACGTCGGATATCCCGACGCGATGATCGAGCGGATGAAGGAGCAATGGTCGCCTGAGCAGCTCGATGTGATTGGCCGTGACGGGTTTATGATCTCAGCGGCATCGCTCTTCCCGAACATGAGTTTCGTGCACAACTGGCCGAAGGTGGAGGACGGGGACGACGTGCTGCCCTTCATCTCGATCCGTTCGTGGCAGCCCATTAGCGAGAACGAGACGGAGGTCTACTCCTGGTTCGCGGTCGATGCCGAGGCGCCGGAGGAGTTCAAGGAGCTCTCGTACAAGGCCTACCTTATGTGCTTCGGTAGCACGGGAATGTTCGAGCAGGACGATGTCGAGAACTGGGTCTCGCTGACCACGACTGCCAAGGGTTCGATGGCTCGACGGCTCCTGCTCAACAGTCGGATGGGGACTCTCAAAGACGACACTCCGGTCGTCGCTGCGCTGACGCCTGAACAGTTCGCCGGTCCAGGCGTCGCGCACGTTGGTTACGGCGAGTACAACCAGCGTCATCTGCTCGATCGCTGGGCCGACTACCTCGACACCGATGACGAAGTCGAGGTGCAGGTCGCGAGCATCGGTACAGGCATCACCAACAACGGGGAGGCACCCGCATGATGAACACCGAGACCGGTGTCCAGATATCCGAGCAATCGCCTCTCGGCGCCCACGCCACGCGCGCCGATCGAGTCGGGCGGTCCCTACTGTTCTCCGACGAACTGCATCTCGAGGCGCATCGTTGGTTGATTGAAGAGGCTTACACCCTCGACGAGCAACGGTACGAGCACTGGCTTGAGACGCTTACAGAGGATATTCACTACATCATGCCGGTGCGTCAGACGACGGCTCTCGGGTCTTCCTTCACGACGGCGAGGGGGATGTCGCACTGGGACGAGAATAAGTACTCGCTCAGCCGCCGGGTCGCGCGATTCCTGACTGAACACGCTTGGACGGAGGACCCTCCCTCACGCCTGCGTCACTACGTGACGAACGTGCGCGTGTTCCTGTCCTCGGTCGAGGACGAGCTCATCGTCGACTCCGCCGTCCTGCTGTTCCGCAGCCGGGGAGACGTCAACGAGCCGTCAATCATCTCCGCTCACCGCGAGGACGTATTGCGTCGCGTCGGTGACGACCTGCAGTTGGCACGTCGGGTGATCATGGTGGACGAGTCGGTGCTCCGCACCCAGAACCTGGCGATCTTCCTGTGAGCGGCCTCGACTGGGAGGGTGCCGACGTCGATCGTGATGCCGCGGCGGCTGCGGCGGCGGAGCGCGAGCGTCTTATTGCCCGCACCGTCGGAGAGCCGCTCGTCATCGCCAACGAGTTTTCGGAGATCGAAGTGCGCCGCGTGGAAACTCACAACGGCACGAGGCTACTGATCGACGCCCCGAAAACTGGCCAGTGGATCGCGATCGACCCCATGGAACTCGAGGCCCTGACCTGGCAGACCACGCAGACGTTCTCCGAGATGATCGCGCGGCCTGACCAGCCGATGTTTCCCGAAATGCGACCGCAGTAGAAAAGGAGAGACCGATGGCACGGATCATCGCCGACCGCAGCGCCTGCCAGGGCTACGCCAATTGCGTTGTCGCCGCGGGCGACTACTTCGACCTAGATGACGACGCCCTAGTGATCGTTCTGCGCGAGGACCTGCCCGACAGTGACCGCAAGCGAGTAGAGGAGGCGGCGCGCAGCTGCCCCGTCTCCGCCTTGGTTGTGGAGGACTGACGTGTCCCGGGTCGTCATCGTCGGCGCCTCTGTTGGTGGGCTCAAGACCGCCCAAGCTCTTCGAAGCGAGGGGTTCGAGGGCGAGATCGTCCTGATTGACCAGGAGCGCCATCCCACCTACGACAAACCTCCGCTCTCGAAGAAGTACCTCACCGGTGAGACGGCGCGACACGAGATCGAACTTCTTTCCGAGCACGAGACGCGGGGGATCGGAGCCATCTCGATCTTCGGCACGCCCGCGGCATCCGTCGACCTCGAAGGCCAGGTTGTGACGCTCGCGGACGGTGCAGCTGTCTCATACGACACACTCGTGATCGCCACCGGGTCACGCGCCCGTCGCTCTCCGTGGGGTGAAGGTGAGCATATTCACTTGCTGCGTACCAGCGGCGATGCCGAGCGCTTGCGGGATGAGCTGGCCACAGCGAGGCACCTTGTGGTCATCGGCGCAGGCTTCATCGGGGGGGAGGCTGCCGCGACCGCGATCACGGCGGGCGTGCGGGTCAGCATGGTTGACCCGTTCCCGGCGCCGATGTCGCGGGTGCTCAATGCCGAAGTCGGCCAGATCTTCAGCCGCAAGTATGCGCATGAGGGCGTCGAGGAGTACTTCGGAAGGACAGTCGAAGGCGTCGAACAGACGGCAGACGGGGTGCGCGTGGTGCTCGATGGCGGCGAGATCATCGAGGCCGATGCAGCTCTCGTCGGTATCGGAGCTGTGGTCAACACGGAGTGGCTCGAGGGTTCCGGCATCGAACTCGACAACGGGGTGATCTGCGACTCTGGGCTGCGGGCCATCGGGCATCCTGAGATCTTTGCCGTCGGCGATATCGCACGTTGGGCGAGTGCGTCGCGCAACGTCTCGCTGCGCCTCGAACATTGGACCAATGCCGTTGATCAGGCTCGCGTCGTCGCACACAACATCGTCCACCCTGATGATTGCGAGGACTACGACACGACCGAGTATGTCTGGAGCGACCAGTACGACTGGAAGATCCAGGTGGTCGGGCGCACCGGCGCCGACGACATCGTCATCATCGGGTCCGAGGAGGACCAGCGCTTCGCCGTGCTCTACTCGGAGAGTGGCGACTCGCTGACCGGCGCGCTCGTCGTCAACTGGCCGCGGGCGCTCGTTAACACGCGGCGAGCGGTGGCTACGAGAACCGATCGAGCCGAGGTCGCGGCGCGCCTGAGCGGCGACGGCGCGCGGTCGGTCACGCCCGCGGTCTGAGGATGGTCCCCGTGACCACAAGAGGATACGATTTCTGTTGTGCAGAAATCGCCCGGCGACGGTGTAGCGCCCCAATACCCGATCGAGTCAGTGGACAACGCACTGCGGTTGCTCCTCCTTCTTGGCGAGCGTACGGAGGAGGTAAGGCTGACCGACGTCAGCGCCGAACTCGGGGTGGCGTCTTCGACGGCGCACCGCATCCTCGCAATGCTCATCTGGCGCGGATTTGCCCGTCAGGATCCGCGCACGAAGACCTACGGTCCGGGTCCGACACTCACGAGCGTGGCCTTCTCGATTTTCCGGCGCATGGATCTTCCGCGCCTGGCGCAGCCGATCCTCGAGGATCTCAGTTCCTCGATGGGCGAGACGAGCCATCTCGGCATCCTCGAAGGCGCGAACGTCCGCTTCATCGCGGCGTCCGAGCCGGCGGCGGCAGTCCGCGTCGCCTCACGCCTTGGACGGGAGATCCCGGCGTACGCGACCTCGACCGGCAAGGCGATGCTTGCCAGCCTGCCGACAGAACAGCTCGGGCGCTTGTTTCCAACGGACTCACTCCCCGCGGTGACCTCGCATACCGTTCAGTCCCTTGCGGACCTCGAGAAGGAACTCGAAACCGTTCGGCGCCAGGGCTACTCGACGAACCGCGAGGAGAGCGAGGACGGTGTGGCATCGGTCGCAGTCTCGGTCGCGAACTCAGCAGGCATCAATCTCGCCATCAACCTCGCTGCCCCAGTCCATCGTCTTCCGGTCTCGAAAGTCGCGACCTTCGGGCGAGCACTCAAGGACGCCTCGATGCGGTTGAGCGAGGCGTTGGGCTAATCACGGGGGTGCTCCAGTGAACCCCGCCCCGATCCCGCTCCTCCACGGACACTCGATTCCGCGTCTGGGTCTCGGCACGTGGCCGCTCAAGGGCGACGCGGTGCACGAGATGGTCGCGCTGGCGCTCGACATCGGCTATCGACTGATCGACACGTCTCACAAGTACCTCAACGAGGCCCCGGTTGGCGCGGCGATCCGAGAGAGCGGGATCGCTCGCGAGGAGATCTTCGTCACCAGCAAGTTCAACAAGGAGAATCACAGCGTAGATGGTGTCCAGCGCGCCTATGACGAGAGCCTCAGACGGACCGGGCTCGACTACCTCGATCTATTCCTCATTCACTGGCCAGTGCCTTGGCTCGACACCTACGTTGCGGCCTGGCGGGGTCTTGTAAGACTCGTCGAGCAGGGGCGGGTCGGGGCGATCGGCGTCTCAAACTTCAAACGACCACATCTGGAACGGATCGTCGCCGCTACCGGACGCGTGCCCGACGTCAACCAGATCCAACTGAGTGCCGACCTGGCGCGCGACGATATCCGTGATCTGCACAAGCGGTGGGGCATCGTGACCGAGGCCTGGAGTCCGCTCGGGCGCGGCGGCCCCTTGCTCACACATCCCGTCGTGGTAGACATCGCAGACCGGGTCGGTCGCACCCCCGCGCAGGTGTTGTTGCGGTGGCATGTGCAGCACAACATCGTCCCGATTCCGCGCGCGGACGACCCCAGACAGCTGCGGGAGAACGCGCAGATCTTCGATTTCAACCTCACTCACGACGACCTTGCGGAGCTGAGGAACCTCGATCGCGGTGAATCAGCGGCACGAGATTCCGACTCAAAAGAGAACGGACATTAGCGCGTTTCTCCCTGACTCGATCGCGTTTCAAGTTTCAGGGGCCGAGCGATCACGTCGAATCCGGAAACGATCAATTTCGGGATGCGTGCGGAGGCTAACCGTTGTCGAGCAGTTCGAGCAGCCGTGTAGTTACGCGCCAGGTTCGGACTGTCATCTGTTGAAACATCGGCATAGCGAGTACGCGCTGAACGCGGGTCTTGGTCGCTTGCGCGGCTACCCGCGAGAAGTACAGGACACCCGGCCCGATTGCCATCGCGTCGACGCCCTCGCGCATTTCGGGAAGATCTGCAAACGCCGCTTCGGCCGTGAGGGGATCCTTTACGAAGAACACTTCGCTGCGTAGCCGATCTGATCCGTGGTCCGATGGTGCTTGGGCGATAATCGCTGCTAGCTTCCAACAACGTCGCCGGCCAGTACGGTCGGAACCAAGACAGTGCTCAACGCTGTAACCGGGCTCTATGCAGCCCCACGAATTTTCTGCCCGAAGGAACAATGCTGACGAGCTACACGGAAGATTCAAACTCGATGCTGGAGTCGGCTGGCGATGCGGCAGAGGATGACTGCTCGGCTTCCGATTCGGAACCATGCGAGAGGTCGCCGGGGGCCGGTTAGGCGCACCTTGCGGGCGCGGGTCGTCACTGCGATCACGGTTCCCTCGTCGAGTACCTCTTCCAGCGAATTCAGCATGCCGTCGAGGCCTCGTGCAGCATCCGGTCCGTGCCACGCTGTCTGCTCGCCGTAGGGGATATCGGTGACCACGACATTGGGGCGTCGCCCGTTCAACGCGCGCCGGAGTTGTGCGGGGTCGAAGACGTCGGCTGGTGCGATGTTGTAGTCGAATGAGCCGTCGCCTGACGCGAGCCGGCGAGCGAGTCGCTGTGCAGCGGCGGCGGCATCGAGGTAGGCGGGTTTGCTCAGGCGCTCGGCGCGGGCCTGCAGTTCATTCGCGCGGGCGGTCATGCCGTGCTTGCTCAGAAGGGCGAGGTTCTTCCGGGCGAGTTCCAGCGCCGCGTGATCGACGTCGGAGCCGAGGACGCTGGTGATTCTGTCTCTATGCAGGAGTGTGAGAGTGGTGAGGAGGTGGCCGCTGCCGCAGCATGGATCCCATACCTGGGCGGTGGGGTTCGGGGTGAGCGCCAATGCTCGCTGGAACATCTCGCTGGCGAGGCGTGCGGGGAAGGCGGGGAACCCGGGGGCAGAGTGGAGCACGCCGCCGGAGAGGTCGGCGTAACTCTCTCGCGTGACGGCGTAGCGGTAGGCCATTCGCGTGCCTATGCCCGTCCGCGCTGGCGCGCGGCCTCGTAGAGAGCGATCGATGCCGCGTTGGCAGCGTTCAGCGAGCTGGCGGCGCCGCCGATGGGGATGCGTGCGACGACATCGCACGCATCGCGCCATCCCGCGCTGAGTCCGGCGTTCTCATTGCCGATCGCGAGCAGGACGGGGCCTGTCAGATCCACGTCGGCGATGTCGTCGGACCCGTTCTCGTCGGTTCCGACGATCGTGAGGGGGATGCCCGCAGCGCGTTGCTCCCGTACCCAGGTCACCAGTGGTTGATGAGATGGTTGTCGGATCACCGGCACCGCGAACAGCGACCCAGTGGAGGCGCGGACGGCTCTGGGGTCGTACGGATCTGCGCCGTGTCCGGTGACGATCAGGCCCGACCCGCCGAAGGCATCCAATGAACGGATGATCGTGCCGATGTTGCCGGGCAGGGAGGGGCGGTCGAATGCCATCCCGAGGAACGACGGCCCCATAGGTATGCGAGACAGCTGATCGTCCGGCACGGCGGCTACGGCGATCAGCTCGGGGGAGCCGTCGTCTTGGTCGCTCAACTGATGCAGCAGCTGAGCCGCGACGGCTACCCGCTCGCCTCCTGATCCTTCGATAACCTGTGCACCCCAC
>CAZIBY010000032.1:0-9108 GCA_964537475.1 uncultured Chitinophagaceae bacterium
ATAATAATAATAATAATAATAATATTATTAATAATATTATTAATGATATTAATGATAAGAATAACCAATTGTCATTTGAATATTTTGTAAAAAAACTAATCAAGGATTATATTGAAAGTAAAAAAGCAAAAATTTCAAAAACATTGGATGATCATGCAGCAGATTTATCCTTTTTCCAAGAACAGAAAAAAACTTTTTTAGTAGACATGTTTATATGGGTAGATCAAGGAAAAGATCAATTATTTAAAGAATTAACTGTTAAAAAAGGAATCAATTTAAATCAATACTTATCATTATCGTCAGAACAATTTAACGAACTGGTGCAATCAGAAATTAAAAAAGAAGAAAAAATAAATCAAAATAGTTGGTTAGGTGAATTTTTTGATCATTTTAAAAACTTAAAATCGGAATATGCTCCTTCTGCCAATTTTATGAACAGTATTAAAGATGAGTTGAATCTTTATGCAGATTTGTTTAAAGAATTTTTACTCCGTCAGTTTATTGAGATTCAAATAGAAAATGTAAACGCAGAAGGTAGCATTGCGGCGGCTGCTTCGATGGAGCCACTTTATTATTTTCAAACATTCTATTACTTGTTTTTAGAAAAATATAAAGATGGTTCCTTAAAATTAGATATAGACCGCTATTTGAGTATGCCTCGTGATGCTGACAAGAAAACTTTAGAGAAAATGGAAGAATCGTTTATTCGTCAAATAGTGGATAACACATCCAATATAAGCGCATCTTTTGCTCCTTTTGAAATATGGTCTATGTTTAAAAAAAACCCCAATTATGAGTCGCTGCGAATTTTATATAGAGCGGACACGGATGAAAAAACGGAAGAGGCCATTGGTCAATTTTTTAATTCTCATCATTTGAACTACATTCTCGAAATCATGGATAATCAACCTTTGGATGATCAAAACAATCCGAATATTTTAAAAGATGCCATTGCCCGTTCCTATGATGTTTATCGCGATCTCCGTAGTGATGAAAATGCTCGCTTATATTTTTCCCCTTATCCTGCTGCCATTAATGTTTCCGATATCGATTTATCCAATGATCGTTCTTTAAAGCCTACGGATGCGGGGGCTCTTCAGGCATTTAGCATTCCCAATAATTGCTGCGTAAAGGACGACGACAAAGAAGATAAAGCAGTTCGTGCTTTTTACAGCCAGATTTCAACTCCCTCTAATTTCAGTGTTATGTTGCGAAAGCAGAATAGAGACGATAAAATTTACTTTAAGCCTTTTTTAATTAACCCCATGTTTTACGTAAGAAATCGTCAGCACACGGATTATGTAAAGCGCATTCGTCAATATTGGCAATCCAGCACTGTGGTGGAGTCGATTGGAAGTAAAAAGCAGCGGTTGAGCACCCCGCTTCCGATCAGAGATCGATTCAACAAGTTGTGGATTGCGGATATGTATTTGTACAAAATCCAATTTGGCGCTGCTCCTACTGTTTTTTCCATGTACGGTGTCAACGCAGCCGTCCTGAGCAAATCCAATGCTCCTTTAAAATCTGCTGCTGTTGTAAAACCATCGAGTACGCCGTCTCTTCCGGATATTAATCCCAAGTTGCCGCTGTATGTCCGTCAGCGAATGGAGAAGGAAGCGCAAAAGAAAGCCTTCGAGGCGCTCTCGCAGCAAGCATTGGAAACAGTTCCTTTGGTAGTAACCCAAGTCTCCTTTATGAAGCAGTTAGAAAACAGCGATCCCATCGGACGTTTTAAGGAGGATATCCGGAATGGATTTTTTGCACTCACAACATTTTACGCTGGAGACGAGCAGGTAACAACAGATGTTGGTGGGGAAAAAAAGAAACTTTATCGGAAGGACAACGATCTGACGGATTTTCTTTCGGTGGCGGATTTCCATAAATTTGCGTGGTTTTTTTTATTCGATTTGGTGAACTCCCCATATGATGTTAATGTGCTCAGCGACAGGAAAATGTGGGGAGGTTACGTTGTCCCACCAACGTTTATTGAATTATACATGTTTTCGGATGATGAAACGTTCTTGGATTGTAAAGCATGTCATCCGGCAGAGCACGTCATTCCCCTTCATGTATGGTCATTCATTACTCAGTTTATCTTGCATTTCAGAACACGTTTTGCAATCTATATGGAAAGCAATACACCTGCAACTGATAGTGCCATGTATTTGCTCAAAAAAATCATTGTGTGGTGGCTTTTCTGTACTTTTTTTTATGGCGTTGAAAATTTCACCGACAAACGCAGTCGCTTTCTTTATCTTGTTGCTTTTAATTTTTTATACTTGAAATAAAAAAAAATCATTTAATCATATATCATTTTAAAGGAACTAGACCAAAACACTATGACAATTAAAAAACAATTCATGTATATGGCACGATACCAAAAGTCATCGGAGTAAAGAGTACCAAAGTAAGCGAATGCCAGAAATAAAATGCTAAAAAATGTAACAATGGTAAATGGCAATTCCCACGATTTCTTTAAAGCAACGGATGCGGTTTTTGGATAACACTTGAAATATTCATTCTTGCGTTTTGCATAATCCGAAAGTAATCGATTCAACATCCCGCACGCTTTGTCCTTTACAAATTTATCCATTAAGGAAAGATTGTACGAACCTACATAAGGAATGTATTCCGTCGCTTCTCTATTAAAAGCATTGAATTCTTCTGTGCTAACTTCAGAAGTTATACACGTTTTAATATGCACCACTGCAACGGGACAAGCAAAAAACAAAGAACTTTTACTGGCATTCCTTAAAAAGCGGAACGCATCCTTCATTTCAGCAAAAGATTTCGCGTTGCTCCAGTCAAACATTAAAATGACAGCAAACGCACGTTGCACATAAGTTCCTAATAATTCTTTTTCTCCCAAGGCAATATCCCACAATGCGATCTTGATCTTTTGTTTCCGAATTTGAGGGCACTCGTACAAAAACGTTTCCAGACCAACAGAAGCCTTGGCAATTTTCTTGGGCACTTCTGTTTCCTTGCTAAGAATATGCACAAGTGACGACTTCCCCGTCCCGCGTGAACCACAAATTACAATTTTTAATGTTAAATCAGAATTTTCTTCTCCTTTTTCTCTGCTGCTCATTTTAAAGGAATAAAAATTTTTTTTTATTTTTTTTTTATTTATTTCTTTCTGTTTTACTGAGTTAAAATAAATAAAAAAAAAAATAAAAAAAAAAAATTAAAAAAATGAAGAGAATCCGAAAACAAAATAAAACAACGGAAACTAAACAAATCAAAAAGATAAAAGTAATTCCATTAGTAGAAGTTCCGGATAAAGTTCCTTTAAAATTATCCAAAAATCCATGTGCGTTTTACTGTAACAATGCACTTTTTGATAATTGGAAGATTCATGTGCATCCCATTTTGAATGCAATGTGCTCCGCTACTTGTGTTACGGAATGCGCCAAAAGTGCGTGGCCGTTAGAACCGCTAATGATTGAAAAGCATTGTATTCCGAATCCCAGTCCGGCGGTGTTTGGATGTTTTAAACATGGACGGTTTGTGCATCTTGGGGTAAATAACGATCGGGTGAAATTATACCGAACGCAGTTTACGGCAGATATTCTAAGTCGCAAGGATTCTGTGGATAGGAAAAACAAATGTACTTGTCAGTTAGTGTGGCTGCCTCGGTATTACCAAGATTTGCCATCCTTATCATGGCACGCTAAAAGCGTGTATTACTGCAAAGACCACCTGACGCTACATTATTGTTTACAATCCCCTTACAATTGCAACAATTGCTTTTGCTGTGTCATTGCCAAAACACCCTGTCCTTTCCGCTGCCATTTCATTTACCATGGAGCCAAAGGTTCGGGCGAGGGCACCTGTATAATTTCGGGTTGTCGGATCGATAACCGTCAGGAACTTCATGTCGAACTTACCGATAAAGCGAACCATCAGGTGGAAGCAGCAAAAGTAGAAAGTGTCAAGTCCAACACGGATGTGCTTCTCCAAAAAGCATTTAAAGAATGGATTATTCATGCGAAAGCAACAGAATACCAAGTACCTATCACCATTACCACTTTCTTTAATTTGTTCATGAATGAATTTTGTTATGCCGGCAACATCATGACCCGCCATAAAAAGTTATTCTTTAAAATTGGCATTCCGCTGTGGATTCGCTTTTTAACGGAATATAGCAAAATTAATCTTATGACTGTGGAATGGCCGCTGAATGCGGAAGAGGAACTGATGGCGCTGTGGCGTATTTTAACGTTATACATGCCTTACTTCAGCACCATGCATTCGTTGTATTCGATGATTTCTCATTTGTCCATTGAAAATGGCCTGTATCTTGCGGATTTTGGACTGATTCCCCTTCACGCATCCTTCGTTCCTTGCTTGCGCCATCTGAATATTTGTAAGCCCGTAGCCCTGAAAAAAGTAAACCTCTCCCAATATGTTTTCGACTTCTGTGAACATTTAAACAACCTCGACAAAAGCCAGCAACAGGATTTGCTGCGTGCTCTTACCGACAAACAACTTTCTCTCCTCGTTTTAAGGGAAGATCATTGTTACAGTAAAAATTAATACTAATGTAAAGAATTTCTTTAAAACAAGAAGATGGGGAACAAATCCAAAACGGCAGTAGCGTTTCAAACGGCAATGATAGCACTTAATGGAATTGAACTGCTAATGTTAATCGTGTATTTTTTTGGAGATATTTTTTCCAACGACACTTACATTTATTTTAATCTTGGTCAGTATGTGGCTGGAGCAGTTTTTGGGTTTATTGTATTTGTGGATTATTATGATAAAGTGAATAGTACCGTTCGGGATTTTTGTCAACTCATCCCATTTGGCATGCATGTAATGTACCATGTAATTGGACACATTGTTTCTGCCGATGTCATTCTTCAATACCGAACAGGAGTGATTATGTTTATGATTGGAAAATCGATTGCATCCATTAATGTTTTTATTACTTATTTGCATCAGGATTATTAAAAAACAAAATTATTATATTTTAAAGAATGTATTTTAACTTAATAAAAAATGTCTTTTTTTAAAAAGAATGGATTTTGATTTGTCCAAGTTGCTAAGTGGTTCCGATGTACATACCCAACACCCTTCCTTCTTTGTGTCCGATGTTCCGGAGGAAGAATTGCTTAATGAAAAAGAAGTTAATTTTGAAGACAGTAATGGTGAAGAAGATGTTTTAATTTCGCCTGTAGTAGAGGAGGAACAAAGTGTTCCCATTGTTCCAAAGCAAAGAGAATTCAAGACAGCAGTAAAAGAAGAAGAAGTGGAAAAAGTAGAAAAGAAAGAAGAAGCAGAAGAAGCCTATTTGGTTGCACCGAAAAAAAATGTAGCAATCAATCACATGTCATCGGATCGTCAGAGGAGAATTGAATTGCGAAAAAAACTGTTTCGTAAGTTGGAGGAAGCGACTGTCATAGATAGTACGCTTACTTCCATTTCCCTTCGCTCGATCCAAGGAACCGTCATGTTTTTTGCTATTTTTCTTACCATTGCCATGAAATTTGGAGAAATCAAATATTTGGCCCCGATCTTCATTCTGTGCTTCATTCTTTTCTATCTTGTCCACCATTACGTTTTAAAGGAGTTTATTTATTTGCGCAACGATTTTGACGCGGGATGGAACTTTTCGCTTCGTCTTGGCGGAGATATCATATGTCAGATTTTACTGTTGGTAGCGGCTGCTTTTACCTACGAAATTATCAAGCAGAATCCCAGCATCCACGCTAAAGATGCCTTTATTACGCTCATCAAGAATATGCTTCAGTGGGTGGCGATTGTATTTTTCTTGCTGAAACGCATGCATTATATTATTCTTCGCGAGCACGTGGTGACTTTTTTACTGCAAGAAGATGAAGCCCCAATGTTATTTTGTACTCCAGAACCAATGGCTTTGGATTAAAAAATCTTTTAAAATAAAAAAAAAAAATAAAAAAAAAACTTTTTTAATTCTTTTAAAAGATGGAAGGAATTCCTCAAAATGTTACAATTACAGGAGTGTCACAACTTCAAAAAACTGTATCCAACTACTTATATTATGAGATATGGACAATTGAAGATTATTGGTGGTATGGCTCTTTACTGGCAGAAATTATTTTAACAGTATTCTTTTTGCTTTTTGCACTGCTTTCTCTTTCTTATTATTATAATGTAGAGCAACATCCGTTAGTTCAACATGTGGAAAAATGTTCCGTTGCCAAGAAAACTTTAGTTGGCCAAAAAAAATTAGAATAATAAAAAAAAATAAAAAAAAAAAAAATAAAACAATTTCTTTAAAATGTCTTATGATGTACCATTAGAAATTCCCTCTGAAATTAGTAAACAAAGCATTGTTCCTTTTACAACATTGGAATGTTGGTGCACTGGTAAAAATCAGATACCGATGCTGGAAACCTTTGTGGATGCTTTTAAAGGAGCATTGAAGGAACGGGTGGAGCATGTAACGGTGAACGATCCGCTATTTCTGCCTTCTACTTTACGGTTTTGCGGAGCACCGACGCTTCCGAATGATTTCATTTTTAGTCCTACGTCATTAATATTGTGTATGGCTCCAAAGTTAAGTGATGTCCCGGTCGCTGTTCAGCAGCGTTGTGCTGTTATTTTGTTAACCAAAGAAAGCAAAAGCATTCGCTCTTGTACTCTGTGCTTTTGCATTGGTTTAGATGATTTTTCCACTGTTGAAGATTATGCTGAAGTGGCCTCTCGCGTCATGGTGGAGATCGAATTGCGAAATTTACCACACGTAAGCAACCGGCAATTTCTTACTGCCAACGATACTCCTTTTAAAAGATTGATTATTATGTCCGAACCAGCGGCTGGATCAACGCTGATCGTTCGATTAATGTATCAACTGGCGTTACAGGAAAAAAAATTGAACATTCCAACAGATGTCAGCGTTCGTACTTTTGGGGAAGTGCATGAAGAGTTCTGGAACCAGACGGACTGTTTTTTTCTTTTCATTGTCCACTGTCAGTCGAATTTTAAGAAATTACTTGAGCGATATGCTATTCCCATTAAAAAGGATTCGCTTAATATGTTGGTAGTTTATCGAGAACTTGTCCCGCCTTTAACTACGGAACTGTATTATATGCACATTCCACGGTGTCCTTCGTTTTATGATTTATATGTGAATCATATTGTAGCGCTGGCAGGTCGCATTCGTGTGCGTTGTGAAATGATTCAAAAAAGTATTTCTTTAAAATAATAAATAGTAATAATATTTTTTATTTGTTCGTATATTTTAAGGAAAAATAAATCAGCCACAACAAGCACAAAGAGGCCCACCCGAATCATAATGTTGAATGAGAGCAGCATTATTTTGAATCATTTCTTCAACTTCTTTGATTTCCTTATTAATAGCGTCAACATCAATAGGAACTAAAATAATAATACCCACCCATGCCAGCATTTCTTCCAAGAAACTATGAGATAAACTGGCTTTCAACTTTCGTAGTTTCATTTCATTTTCTGCTTTCCAAGATTCAATTATTCTTTTTTCTTCCTGACGACGTGCATTTTCTCTCCATACTAAAATCCCATAAAGAATCCAATCCCATAAAGTCATTCCTTTAAATTTTTTTATTTTTTTTTTTTTATTTCTTGATTATAAAAAAAAAATAAAAAAAAAATGGTAAAATCTTTAAACAACATAGAATGCATATGGTGTAAATATCATTTACAACAAGTGCTTTATCAAAACATGCGTGGGCATTATAATTGTGTGTTAGCAAGAAAAATCAAACAACTTCTTAACTTGCATCATAATACAGTGGAGAGTGAATCGGTACTTTTAGCCAAAAACGGATTATCGAAAAGTAATAAATGGACTGGATTTTGGTTGCTTGGAATATGGCTGGCGGAAGAACGTCTCAATGTGTTTTATTTCATGGTGGAGTGGTTTGTCTTTTATTACTTTTTCTTTGTGATTGGATGGATGGTGCATATTACTGGAAGCAGTTATACAGCCTACGCGATTTATGCTGCACTGTGGGTGACTTGCTTTTATCTGCGTCGGGACTATTTTAAAGAATTGTCGTACAATTTAATTTTTACATCGTTCACGTTTTATGATGCCGATGCGCCAGTACAATGGGTAGTGGCTGTTTCTGTGGAAATGCAGTTGATTTATCTTTCTTTAAAATTTTTATTTGTTTTAATCAAAAGTTACTTGGCTCTCCGTGGCTTTCAGTATTTGGAACTGCTGTTTTGCTCGAGGGCACAGCGGGATATCATTCAGCAGCGTCTACATGGCTATCCGCCAGAGGTCGGGAATCGGACAATGTGGAGACAATTAAGTCTGGATTGCGGGATTCCAATAGCGGCACTTCTTCTTTACCGGGCATGGTTTGATCCTTCAATTGTTCTGCTTGCATCGATTGACGAAGTAATTTGTATGGTTGGCGCGATGTCGATGCTTTCCAATCTTCTTGTGTACCCATGCTACTATGTCCCACCCAACGGTTCATCCGCGATGCAAATTGTTCGTAATTTTGCCGACGGCATCCAAACCATCCTGCTACAGATGTTATCCACCGAACAATTTTCGCAGCAGTCCGATTGAGATAATCAATAAGTTCCCTAATAAAACAAATTATAAACATGATAAAAAATGGAACACTTGCAAAAAATGTCACAAACAAGTTGCCATAAAAATAATACAGCGTATACCACGGAGGACTGCTGCTTTCATAATCCTCTGCAAAGGTCTGCCGCAAATCATTAAACCGACGAATCCAGATGTAAGGAATAAACACAATCGGAATGAGCGCACACCAGTTCACAATCCGCCACCAAAAATGCAAATGCGGATAATGCCAAATTTCATACAAATGGCAACCAATCAACACCAACGAAAACATGTTAATAAAAGACTGCACCGCTGACTCCTTCGCAATCAATGTCATCGGATATTCCGGCTTTGTTTCAATCTTTCTCATCCTATTTTAAAGAAAAAATTTATTTTTTTTTTATACAATATTTTGTTTTATAAATTGATCCATTCCCTTATTTCCCATGCGCATTGGATGTTTTAGCCGTATTTGTACATGACCCATGACATTTCACGTCACTGCTGGGCATTTTAAAGGAATACTTTTTTTCACACCCTTAAATAGAAATTTT
>CAZIBY010000033.1:0-8831 GCA_964537475.1 uncultured Chitinophagaceae bacterium
TTCACCCCGCCACGCGAGTGTTCGTGCGGGTTGCGGGCGTTCTGCAGGGGCGACTACGTACCCTCGATGAGGCAAGGCGCCGAATCGACGTCGGCACCGAACACCGTCAACTCGACCCACTTCGTCCCGACGCGGTGAAAGTGGTGCATCTGATGGTCCGTCTTCGTGCCGACGAAGTGCAGTTCGCCGCTGCCGTTCTCCAGCGGCGCGGTTCGCCCGACGCACGACTGCACGAGCCCCGGTCCGCTGAAGGCGAGATCGTGCGTGACCACGTGCTGCGCGTACCAAGTACCAGGTGCCTGATGCCAGGGGAAGCTGTTGTGTTTGGTCCAGTGATGCCCGGTGCCATCGGCATCGACCACCACAGCCTCGAAGTCGCCCGGCGCGCCACGATTCCGTTGGATGAAGGCCGGCATGCCGATCGGGTTCGACGGCCCGAAGAACTTGCCGTCCTCCCACCAACCTGACGCCTGGTTGAAGAAAACGTGGCGCATCCGGCCGGAGCTCGATCGGTACACGATCTCATAGTTGCGGTTGAAGGTGCTGTTGACCGCTGCGGCCGCGTCGAGCGCGTCGTCGTGGAAGGTGTCGCGCCAGACGTCGGCCGAGCGCACCACGCCGGCCGACTTCCACGGCAGCGCCGGGTCGCTGTTCTCACGGTACCAGTGCCCGATGTTCGCGCCGCGCCGCAAGAAGACCTCGAAGTTGTTGCGCGCTGGGCCGTTGCCGCCCTGGATGAACGCGCCATTGCGCAGGCGTCGGCGAGACCAGGGGCTGGCGTCGGTGCCGCGCATGCCGAACAACTGCGCGGGCTCGATCAGGTTGGCGTCATACGAGACTCGGCCGAAGCCCTGGTCGCCCCAGTTCGTGCCCCAGGAGTTCTTCACGATCCAGTAGCGTTGATTGTCGTCGTAGCCAACGACCAGCAGGGCATGCGCTTCGCCGAGCGCCGTGGTCGTCGGCACGTAGATGCCCGTGCCCAGCGACCCGAAGTCAGCCGGTGGAACGACCACGGTAGCCATCGGGCCAACCTGGTCGATCCAGTTCTTCTTCTGGTCCGCATCGTTGATCGCGACGGCTGTGTCGCCGGCGATACGCACGGTACGTCCGACGCGATCCGGCGTCGGCGACAGGAACGTCGTGGCGCCGTTGGAGTCCTGCCCGGTATACAGCGCAGCAGCCTCACCGAACGGAAAGCAGTCGGGATCGGCGAGGCCGTTCTTCTGCACGCAGAGCACGGCCTCGCCGATGTTGCCCAAGTCCCACGCCTGTTTGCCGACGGCGTGCACCAGGTCTCCCTCGGACAACGAGCACCAGATCTGGTGCTCGATACGCACCATCGCCTCGAAGAGGCCGGTGGTCGCAAAGGCCCAGCAATTGTCGGTGCTCCACCTGGTCGTGCACGCTTGTAATCCACGCACGGCCCCAGCGACCGCGCCAATCCACGCTTTCTGCGCTCATGCGACGCCCCAATCGGTCTGCGCCCGATTCCCGGCCGGCGCGGTCAAGGGGCCGACGACGCGGGACGCCGGCAGGACGCCAAGCTCGACCCAGCGCCGCGACAGGTGCGGGTTGGCCGGGGGCTCGGCACGGACGATCGCCTCGAACTCCGCCGGGCTGGAGATGACGCGCACTCCAGGCGTCGGCTTCGCATCGGAACGCTGCAGCGCCCCGCCGCTCCCCCGCCGGGGCAGACGGTCTTCGTCGTCGAGATGAGCAGCCACGGTCCAGGGATCGCCCAGCGCCTTCAGTCGCTGGCGGAGCTCGCCGACCGTGGCCGGCGGCTTGGACGGATCGGTGATGTTCATGTCGCCTCTCCAGTCGAGTCGCGTCGATCGGGCGCCAGCACCTCCTCACCGTACTCGCGGCATCCAACCCGCGCATCCGCCAAGCAGTGGATGCACCGGTCCCCGGGCCCGATGCGTCCCGACGCCACCCGCGAAAGCTTCGCCGCCCGCGACGTGGCCGGCGCGATGGAGCAACCCCAGATGGCGGCGTACTTCACGGCGCCGCTGAACGGCCTCGAGCGAAAGCTGGAGGCGCGTCGACAGATCATCCGCGCGCGATCAACCGACATGAGCAGTCGACGCGGCCAGGGGTCAACGCTTGGATTCGAGATCGCGCAATTTGTAGCGCTGGATCTTCCCGGTGGCTGTCTTCGGGAGGTCCTCGACGAATTCGATGAACCGCGGGTACTTGTAGGGCGCCAGACGGTCCTTGACGAAGGCCTTGAGCTCGGCTTCGGTAACGGTGGCGCCGGGCTTCACGACGACGAATGCCTTGGTCTTCGTCAAGCCTTGATCGTCTTCCTTGCCGATCACCGCGGCCTCGAGGACGGCAGGGTGCTGGACCAGCGTGGCCTCCACCTCGAAAGGCGACACATAGATGCCGCTGACCTTCAGCATGTCGTCACTGCGGCCGCCGTACGTGTAGGTACCGTCGGCGTTGCGGATGTACTTGTCCCCGCTCTTGGTCCAGCCGCCTTGGAACGTCTCTCGGGATTTCTCGCGATTGCCCCAGTACATCATCGCCGCGGACGGTCCTTTGATGTACAGGTCACCGGGCTCGCCATCGGGAACCGGCGCGCCCTCGTCTCCTCGCAACTCGACCTCGTACCCCGGGACCGGCCAGCCCGTCGTCCCGTAGCGGACGTCGC
Source organism: uncultured Chitinophagaceae bacterium (assembly GCA_964537475.1). Lineage (GTDB taxonomy): Bacteria > Bacteroidota > Bacteroidia > Chitinophagales > LD1 > UBA1941. Next base: position 2,657 of record CAZIBY010000033.1, read on the forward strand.
CCGGTCGGTTCGACAAGAAGATGTGCAGCATCTCGGTGGAGCCGATGCCGTCGACGATGTCGACCCCGAAGTGCTTCTTGAAGCGTTCGCCGAGGTCTGCCGGCAGGGCTTCGCCGGCGGAGGACACGAGTCGAATGCTCACGTCCGAACGTGCCGGGAGGCCAGGCGCCGCCAGCATGCCTGCAAACCCCGTCGGCGCGCCGAAGAAGACGGTCGGCTTGACGCCGCCGATGCCGCCTTTCAAGCGCACGAAAGTGGCATCCGGCGTCGGACGTTCCGCCATCAGCACGACCGTGGCGCCCACGCTGAGCGGGAACGTCAGTGCATTGCCCAGGCCGTAGGCGAAGAACAGCTTGGCCGCCGAGAAACAGACGTCGCTCTCCTTCAGCGCGAGCAGGCGCTTGGCGTACAGCTCGCACGTCCAGTACGGATTCCCATGCGAGTGCACGGCCCCCTTCGGCCGCCCCGTGGAGCCGGAGGAGTACAGCCAGAAAGCAGGATCGTCGGGGTGCGTCGTCGCCGGACGCACGAGGGGAGCCTGTGCCGTGACGAAGGCTTCGAATTCCTGTTCTGCAGGATGCAGCGGCGCGACGGGTCGGGAGACGACCACCTTGCGAACTTCGTGGTCCGCCTTGGTCATCGCGCTGTTGATCGACGGGAGCACGGCCCCGGAGACGATGACCGCCTGCGCACGCGAGTGCTCGAGCATGTACGCGTAGTCGTCCGCGGTCAGCAATGTGTTGACAGCGACCGGTACCACGCCTGCGTAGCACGCGCCGAGGAACGCGACGGGCCAGTCGTTGCAGTCCTGCATGACCAGCAGCACGCGCTCCTCGCGCTTGACCCCTGCGGCCAGCAGCCCGGCGCCGAATCGACGCAACCGGTCTTGCAGATCGGCATACGTCAGCACGCCCAGGTCGTCGACGAACGCCGCCTTGTCGGGGCGCGATGCGTGCGGGGTACAGACCAGATGCTCCGCGAGATTGAAGACGGGCGGCGGCGGGAGGACGATGGATACACTCATGACTGTCTCCGTATCTCTGGATCACTCTCGGGCCTGCGCGGGGCCGAACTTGCTCAGCACCTCGGTGCTTGCCTGCACCGCGGAACGCCGGTGATAGAAGTCGAGCGCGCGCAGACCGCCGAGTTCCTCGCCGCCCCCGGCGCGGCCGGGACCGCCGTGCAGCGACTGCGGCATCACGTTGCCGTGCCCGGTGTGGGTCGCGCCGACATCAGGGGTCACCACGTGCACGCGACCGTGCGACGCAGCGAGGCTCGCGGCCGTCTCGGCGCACGCGCCGAAATCGTCGCCGAAGACGGACACCGCCAGCGATCCGTGGCCGCGCTCGATCAATGCCCGGGCGTGCTCGGCGTCCCGGTAAGGCATCAAGGTCGCGACCGGACCGAATACTTCGGTGTCGTGGACACGGTCCGCGCTGTCGGGTGCACGCGACCCGAGCAACGTGGGTCCGACGCAGCACGCGACGTCGGCATCGACATCCACGAAGGGCCGCCCGTCGCTGTCGTGCAGCACATCGGTGACCTGACGCAGGGTTGCAAGACCTTCGCGGACGGAGGCCAGTTGCGCGCGACTCACCAGCGCGCCCATGCGGACCGAATCATTGCGCGGATTGCCCACCGACGTCTTCGACAAACGGGCACCGATCGCCTCTGCAGCGGCGCCGTAGAGGGCCTCGGGAACAAAGACGCGTCGGATGGCAGTGCACTTCTGCCCCGACTTCTGCGTCATCTCGCGGGCAACTTCCTTGCACAGAAGGTCAAAGGCTTCGGAGCCGGCGGCGGCGCCCTCGACCAGCAGCGCGGAGTTCAAGCTGTCGGCTTCGACGTTGAGGCGCACCGAGTGCCGAATGACCGTCGGGCAGGCGCGAATGATCGACGCGGTTTCCGCCGACCCGGTGAACGAGACGAGGTCGAACGGCTGCAGCTGATCGAGCAGGCCCGCGGAACTGCCGCAGATGACCGACAGCGCACCCGCAGGCAACACGCCGGCATCGACGACGTCCTTGACCATGCGCTGGGTCAGCCAGGCCGTGGCGGTGGCGGGCTTGACGATCACCGGCACGCCCGACAGCAGCGCGGGTGCGGCCTTTTCCCACAAGCCCCAGCTCGGAAAATTGAACGCGTTGATGAACAGCGCCACACCGCGCGTCGGCACCTGCACGTGCTGGCTCTGGAACAGCGGCTCCTTGCCCAGGCGCTGCGGCTCGCCATCCAGCAAGAACTTGCGGTCACCAAGCCCCGCGCCCAGCCTGGCGTACGTCGACAAGGTGTAGATCCCGCCGTCGATGTCGATCGCCGAATCATTGCGAACGGTGCCGCTGTTGGCCGTGGCGATCTCGTAGTAGGTCTCGCGATGGGCCTGCAGCACCTTGACCGCCGCGACGAGCGCTTCGGCGCGCTGCGCATAGCTCATCGCACGCAACGCGGCCCCGCCGGCGGCGCGCGCGAACGCGAAGCCGGCAGCCAGGTCGTGACCCGTCGAGTCCACGCGCACCAGTTCGGTTCCGAGAACCGGATCGACCAGGGTCGTGCCTTTGCCGTTGCCCGACTGCCAGCGACCCGCGAAGTAGTTCTGAAGAAGTTCGCTCATCGCCGGCCTCAATGGGTGGGGGTGAATTCGATCTGCCCCTGAGGAAGCAGGTACAGAACCAGGGCCCGGCCGCGCGTGACCGTCGGGCGATGGGCGCTGCCCGGCGGGCAGACGAGCCAGCCGGCGGGGCGCCCGTCGAACAGCGCGCCCTCTTCAACCGGCATGACGAGATCGATCTCGCCGAGCGGATGGCGGTGATGCGGCCCCTCGATGTCCTGCATGTCGACCACGTCGACCGAGAAGCCGTGCAGGTCCTCTGCCGGCTTGAAGATGCGGCCGTATCGAATGCCGCCGCCTTCGCGGTTGCACAGCCAGCCTTCGGCGACACCGGTGCGGCAGCTGGCGACCAGCCCCTCGAAGGTCGCCGTTCCGGGACCATGGGTGCGGTTCAACCACCCGTCGAGATCGCTGTCGAGCGGGCGATTGGCCAACTCTTGAGTCAACGCAATGATCTGTGCGCGAAGAAGGTCCGAACTCATGGAATGCACCTCGTTGCCTTGCCTACATCCACTTGATGCAGTATTGTGCCTGTTCGCACTCTAGGTTCGGACCTGTCTCCGAGTCAAGCAATATATTGCCTATGCAAGGGTTAATACTGAGTGATGACGTGCCGCGTGAAGCGGACACCGCAGCGGCAGCGGAAGAGAAGAATCCCTTCCTGCTCGGCTTGGGTGAGCGCGTGCGTTCCCTGCGATCTCGAAGAGGGATGACGCGCAAGGCCACTGCGCTCGCGGCCAACATCTCCGAACGGCACATGGCCAACCTCGAGTACGGAGTCGGCAACGTGTCCATGCTGGTCCTGCTCCAGGTCTCGCAAGCACTCCAGTGCTCCATGGCCGAACTGATCGGGGACGTCACCACGTCGAGTCCCGAATGGCTGATGCTTCGGGAACTGCTCCAAGGCCGCGACGAAGTCACCCTGCGCAAGGCGCGGGAGGCCATCGCCTCGCTGCTCGGCGACAACAGCGGCGCGGATGCCAGCGTGCGGCGGGGCGGCAGGATCGCCCTGATCGGCCTGCGCGGCGCGGGCAAGTCGACGCTCGGGCGGATGCTGGCGGATGACCTGGACTTCCCCTTCGTCGAACTGAGCCACGAGATCGAGAAGTTTGCCGGCTGCAGCATTTCCGAGATCCAGGGCCTCTACGGTCAGAACGCCTACCGTCGCTACGAGCGACGCGCCGTGGAAGAGGCGATCCAGATCTATCCCGAAGCGATCCTCGCAACCCCTGGTGGCCTGGTGTCGGACGCAGCAACGTTCAACCTGCTGTTGAGTCACTGCACGACGGTCTGGCTCCAGGCCGACGCCGAGGACCACATGAAGCGGGTCATCGCGCAGGGCGACATGCGTCCGATGGCCGACAACAAGGAGGCCATGGAGGACCTGAAGGCCATCCTGGTCGGGCGCGCGCCCTTCTATTCGAAGGCGGACTATCGCCTGAACACGAGCGACCAGCCCCTGGGCGCCACCTTCGAGACGCTTCGAAACCTGGTCCGCACGGCCCTGGAAATCGCGCCGTAACAATTTCACGCGCGGTTCGATGAGAAAGGGGTTGACTGCAGGATATTGCATGCACTATCCTGCTTCACAGGAAATTCATTGCATGCGCTTTGCTGCTTACCCAAGGAGACGACAGTGACCGCCGATACCCGTGTCGACTACCAGACCGAGCCTTCGAAGTACCGCCATTGGAAACTGAAGTTCGAGGGTCCCGTCGCGACCCTGGCAGCGGACTTCGACGAGAACGGCGGCTTGCGCCCCGGCTACAAGCTCAAGCTCAACAGCTACGACCTCGGGGTCGACATCGAGCTCAACGACGCGATCAATCGCATCCGCTTCGAGCATCCGGAAGTGCGCAGCGTCGTGCTGACGAGCATGAAGGACAAGGTGTTCTGCTCCGGCGCGAACATCTTCATGCTCGGCGTCAGCTCGCACGCATGGAAGGTGAATTTCTGCAAGTTCACGAACGAGACCCGCAATGGTCTCGAGGACTCGTCGAAGTACAGCGGCCTGAAGTTCCTGGCAGCGGTGAACGGTGCCTGTGCCGGTGGCGGCTACGAGGTCGCCCTCGCCTGCGACGAGATCCTGCTGATCGACGACCGCAACAGCGCGGTCAGCTTGCCCGAGGTGCCGCTGCTCGGCGTCCTGCCCGGCACCGGCGGTCTCACCCGCGTGACCGACAAGCGCCACGTGCGCCACGACCTGGCCGACATCTTCTGCACCAGCGTCGAAGGCGTTCGAGGCCAGCGCGCGAAGGACTGGCGCTTGGTCGACGAGCTCGCGAAGCCGGCGCAGTTCGCTGCGAAGGTCCAGGAACGCGCGCTCAAGCTCGCCGAGCAGAGCGATCGCCCCGCGAACGCGAAGGGCGTCCAGCTGACGCCGCTGCAACGCACGGTCGAGCCCGACGCGATCCGGTATTCGCACGTCACGGTCGACATCGAGCGAGAGCGTCGGGTGGCCACCATCACGGTCAAGGCCCCGACGAAGGCGGTGGAGAGCGACATCGCCGCGATCGAAGCGGCCGGCGCGAACTGGTATCCGCTCACGCTGGCGCGCGAGCTCGATGACGCGATTCTCTCGATGCGCACCAACGAGCTCGACATCGGCGTCTGGCTGATCAAGACCGAGGGCGATGCGAAGGCCGTGCTCGCGATGGACGACGTGCTGCTGGAGCACAAGGATCACTGGTTCGTGCGCGAGACCACCGGCCTGCTGCGTCGCGTCCTGGCGCGCCTGGACGTGTCGTCGCGCAGCCTGTTCGCACTCGTCGAACCGGGTTCGGCCTACGCCGGCACGTTCCTGGAACTGGCGCTGGCCTGCGACCGCATCTATCACCTCGCGCTGCCGGACGATGACGCGAAGGCGCCGACGATCGTCGTCGGCGACGTCAACTTCGGCATCTTCCCGATGGTCACCGGCGAGAGCCGCCTGGGCCGCCGCTTCTACAACGAGGAGCCTGCGCTCGAGGCGATCCGCGCCAAGGCGGGTCAGCCGCTCGATGCGGACGCCGCGTTCGCGCTCGGCCTGGCCACGAGCAATCCCGACGACATCGACTGGGCCGACGAGGTCCGCATCGCCATCGAAGAGCGCGTGGCCATGAGCCCGGACGCACTGACCGGCATGGAAGCGAACCTGCGCTTCAACGGCAAGGAAAACATGTTCACCCGAATCTTCGGGCGTCTCACTGCGTGGCAGAACTGGATCTTCCAGCGACCCAACGCGGTCGGCGAAAAGGGAGCGCTGAAGGTCTACGGCAAGGGCGAGAAGGCCGCCTTCGACTGGAACCGCGTCTGAACAGGACCCACTGCACGCCGCAGTACGGCGCAATCATCCTCATCTGGAGACCGAGTCTGTGAGCACGATCAACTACAGCGAAAAAATTCCGAACAACGTCAACCTGTCCGAAGACCGCACGCTGCAGCGCGCGCTCGAACAGTGGCAGCCGAACTTCATCAACTGGTGGGACGACGTCGGCCCGGAAGGTTCGACGAACCTCGACGTCTACCTGCGCACCGCGGTCAGCGTCGATCCGCAGGGCTGGGCGCAGTTCGGGCACGTGAAGATGC
>CAZIBY010000034.1:0-8122 GCA_964537475.1 uncultured Chitinophagaceae bacterium
GGCCATTGCCATCGTCGCTCGCGGAGTGGGCATCGTGCTGGACGAGAAGCGCGCCAGAAGGCGCGTTGCTGAGACTTGGCCCAGCGTTGCCGTGGTCAGCTCGCTCAGGCTTATGGTTTCCAGTGCGCATCGTCAGTCGTGGCCGGAAGGACGGGTGAGGCGGGCTGTCGAAATGGCTCGCACCCATTCCCGAATGGGCGTGCCGAAGGATGATGCAGACCTCTTGAGCATGATTCTCGAAGCTGCGTAGTAGCCAGCGCATCACGACGCGACCGCAGAATATTTCGGGAGGCATGCGTGGCGAAAACGATGCGGGCTGAGCAAGAAATCTTTGACGAGCTGGCCGGCCTCTGCGCCTCGCCCGGCTACGCGCATGCCATCGCCTACCTCTGTTCCCGCGACAACATGATCCGGTACTCGGGCGAGATGAAGGCCGAGGATATGCAGCACCTCTTCTCGAAGAGCCGGCTGATCCGTACCGAGACATCGACCCTCATCGGGCTGATGCTCAAGAACCCGATTGACTACACGCTCCCGGCACCCCCGGTCCTTGAAAAGTACATTGAAGCCACGGAAGCTCTGCTGGAGGAGATCCATCACACGATGACGGCGTCGTTTTGGCAGGACATTGATCCTGCCAAGATCGCCGAACCAGGTTTCAATCCCTTCACCAACGGCGCCGCGCTGCGCGAACCGATTTTCTATGGTGGGGAGTCCGCCTACAGCTTTCAGTACCGTGATTTCTCCCCTGCCAAGTACGCGAATGATGACCCTTGGCTCCTCGCCAACAAGGGCTTCTCAGTACAGGATGCCCGCAATGTCGTCCTCGCCGTGTCGCGATTGCAGGATGAAAAGGCGATCCGAGTCATGCGCGCCATCCACGGAACGCCCCAAGAGACATGGACCTTCCTGCCCGGGAATGCGTTCTCGGTGCAAGAGGTCGCCGACTTCGGGCACATCGATCCGACAATCGTCGATAAGGTCCTATCGGCATTTGCCGTCCCGCCGGGCGCACACAACGAGCAGTTTAAGGCGCTGCACGATTTCAATATTGCCAACGCCAGTCCACTCATCCGCATGCCGGATGGCAACTTCCTGCTCTTCCACATCTACAGCCTCGTGGAAGCGCTGTATGAAGCGCCGTTCTACTGGATGGGTGCTGACAAGGCCTATGTCAGCACCGCCATGCAGAACCGCGGCGTCTTCACCGAGCAGTTTGCGGTCGAGCGCCTGCGGCAGGTCTTCGGCGCGGAGAACGTGCTTGCCAACATCGACATCTATGAGTCAAAGGACACCAAGCTCGCTGAAATCGACGTGCTGGTGCTGTTCGGCAATCGTGCCCTGGTCCTGCAGGCCAAATCCAAACGCCTGACGCTAGAGGCCCGGCGCGGTAATGACCTCCAGATCAAAGACGACTTCAAGAAGAGCATTCAGGATTCCAGCGATCAAGCCTATCGCTGCGCGAAGCTGATCGAGGAAGGCAAGTGCACATTCAAAGACGCCGCCGGCAATGCCGTGACGCTACCGACAGGCCGCAAGCGAATCTACGTGATCTGCCTGATCGCAGATCACTACCCGGCCTTGAGCTTCCAGGCCCGACAGTTCCTGAAGTTCGCGGCGACCGACACGATCTCGCCGCCTTTCGTCATGGACATTTTCGCGCTCGACGCGATGACCGAAATGCTCAGCTCCCCGCTGCATTTCTTGAGCTATGTGGATCGCCGGACCGGGTACACCAACAAGCTGATGGCGTCGCATGAGCTGACCATCTTGTCCTACCACCTCAAGCAGAATCTTTGGGTAGACGACGAGCATGACATGGTCATGCTGGAGGACGACATCTGCGCCGACCTCGATCTGGCGATGTTGGTTCGGCGTGAGGGCATCCCAGGCAAGGGCACCCCTGAAGGCATCTTGACGCGGTTCAGCGCAACGGCCCTGGGGCGCATGGTCAAGGCAATCGAAGCCCGACCTGAACCCGCAACTATCGACCTTGGCTTCACGCTGCTGACGCTCGGCGAGGACACCGTGCTAGAGGTCAGCGCGGGCGTCGATCAGCTTGCCAAGCAGGGCATCACTGATGGCAAGAATCACGATGTCACCGTGGGGCTGGGCCGTGGTGGCACCGGCCTCACGATTCACTGCAACGACGACCCGATAGAAGTTGCCAGACCGGCGCTGCAAAGGCACTGCCATGCCAGGAAGTACACCGAGCATGCCCAGACCTGGTTCGGGGTGTGTGTGCGGCCAAGCGATCAGGCGCTGCGCTTCGGGCTCAATCTGGACTTCCCATGGGAGCAAGACGACGCCATGGACGCGCTGACGAAGAACAAGGGGAAGCCGGGCAACTTGAGGGCCTTGCTCCGCGAAGCCGCCAAGGCGCGAATCAAGGTCGGCCGCAATGCCCCCTGCCCCTGCGGCAGCGGCAAGAAGTACAAGAAGTGCTGCCTTGGCTGACGCGCTCTTGGTCAAGCCGGCCACCGGGTGCTTTTGAAGCAATCAAGTTTTGCAGCGAGTCTTTAATCTCACTCGAATCGACTCTCGCCATCGAGGCACTACGCCGGCAGGTACAAAAGCTATACAGCTAAGTCATTGATTTATAAGACAAAAGTTGGCATCTAGGCCTTGCGCGCGGCGTCCGGTCTCACCACAATGGGTCCCCTCGGAGGGCCCGTGCAAGACATGCTGCTCAGATTGCCGGCGGCGGGAGCCCGCACTGCTGGCGCTCGCTGCGCGAGTCGATCTGCCGACGGGGTAGGGCGGATGGCCGCGGCTGTCCGTGGAGATCCGTGGCGCTTGCGGCATGCGGCGGCGAAAGCCTTCTCAGGCCTTCCACAAGGCGCACCAGGCGGAAGCCTGAGCCTTCGATCTCCTCTCATGCACTCATTCGGCGACGGGGCTTACCAGTGAACGAGACCTCAGCCACTACCCTCGAAGCACTTCTGCGCCCACCGCCGAACTTCGAACGTCGGGACTTCACCGCATTCCTGTATCGCCCGTACTCGATAAAGGTGCGGCGAGAGGTCTCCCTCTACACGCCAGCCTTGTACGCCCTGTGGCTTCGATTGGAGTCTGACCCCGAAGTCACAAGATTTAACTCTGAAGTTCAGGCAGTGCCAATTGCAATTGGGGCGACCGCCATCAATGCTGCGCCCAGATGTGTGTCGGTGCATGTTGATGGCACCGTCACGATTCACACCTTTCAAATGGTTGTCACGCCTGAAGAAGCGCCACGGCAGGATGAAGTGAATGTCGCCGCATGGGAGGCGTGGGCAACGGAACGAGGCTTCAAGCACAAAGCCTGGGCTCCTAGCGATCTCTTTTCAGACGAAGTCTATCTTGCCAACCTGGGGCAGCTACTTGGCTACACGTCGAGACCAGGCTTTGTCCCAAACGCGGATCTTGAACAAAGAATACTGTCAGAACTCAGAGGGTTCAGGAGAACGACCGTGGCAAAACTCTCACAATTTTTCCCGAAAACGGATCCTGAGTTGTTCTATGAATCCCTGGCTTCTCTGATATTGAATAGGAAATTGCACTCTGATATCCGCAAGGAGCCATTTTCAATGATCACAATGGTCTCAGCTTTCCGCGACGTTTCTGAGCCCTAGTTGCACGTTATCCCGCCAACTACTTGAGACAAATCCGGGGTAGAACCAATCATGGGAAAGCGGCATCGCACCTATGCTTGTATTCAGGACGACGAGGACTGGCCCGACGCCAATTCACTTGCGCTCAGCGAGGAGGATGCCGCGTTCTATAACAGGATGCGGAGCGCCGTATTGCAGTATCGCTGCGGCGCGAGCGTTTCCGAAATCAAGGAAAAAACGGGAGTTACCCGCTCGCATCTCACATATTGGCTTGCGCGATGTAGCACTCTTGATGGGGATGGGCGTCCATTGCGATGGCTAGCACTCGCAAGGCACCAGCGTCTTGGTGAACGAACGGACGACATTGAGAAGCTTAATAAGGAATCCCCTGTTTCAGGGGTGCTTTATGCCCTATTCAGGCTCTATTCATTGCTTTTGAGCAAGATGGTTCGACTCGTACTGGAGAACATAACTCCAGGCTCCGATCGCGCAGTCAGAAGGATGAGTTGGGCCGAAAAGCACGAGTACTTCCTGCAAGAACTCGCCGCTCTCAAGCACAAGCCACCGGCCTGGCCATTCAACTCTCCTGACAAAGGGTTCCTTGCCTTCAAGACATGGGGAAACAGACTAATAGCAAAGCGCAACCAAGAGGTTTCACTCGCGGCTGAGTGCAAACGGAGGATGAATGAGTGGTGGCGCCGACTGCTTCCTAGTTCACGTTGCTATTCCAAAGTCGAATGCGATGGTCACTTTGTCGATGTCAACTGGAAGGTCTCTTTTAGATCACCGAATGGCGAAGGGTACGTAACTATTAAAGTGACAAGATTATGGTTGCTGGCGTTAATCGAAAATGTTAGCTCTGCAGTGATAGGTTACTCCATCGCCTATGGCAAGAACTATTCAGCAGCAGATCTGTGCAGAGCCGTACGTTGTAGCTTGGTGCCTTGGAAACCGCGAAAACTTCAAGTTTCCACAATAACGTACAAGGCAGGTGAATGCTTGCCTAACGCCTATATGCCCGAGTTAGCTTATGTATGCTTTGATCAGCTCTGGCTTGATAATGCATGGGCGCACTTGGCCAAACTTTTCACGTCTACGTTGGCACGAGTTGTAAACGCAATTCCTGTGTTCGGTCCGCGAGCCGCACCTAATGTACGCCCGAGGATTGAAGGCCTCTTCGATCTTCTTGAGGAGGCGGGTGTCCATCCGACACAAGGAACAACTGGGTCAAGCCCTCGTGATCCCCGACGCGCTAGCGCCAAAGATGATGATTTCATTTTGGATGACGAACTCGTCTTGGACCTCATCGATATCCTCATCTGTCGATACAACGCATCAAAGAGACCCGGATCCACCATCTCCAGGCTTGAGGTACTACGAAACGTGGTGGAACGTGAGACCACAATCTTCCGACGCATACCTATCTCGCGCCGCGAGAACCTTCTTCTTCACGACACATTTGAAACCTGCATGATTGGGAAGGATAAGCGAAAACCAGTAATTCGGTGGCAGAACGCACGCTACTTCGGCAGCGGTCTTTACAGTGAACCCGAGCTGGTTGGCAGAGAAGTTCTAGTGATGGGAAATTCATTGGATGGAAGATTCATAGAAGCCGTCTTGACCGGAAGTGGTAGGTCGTTGGGAATTCTTGAAGTCGAGCAACGCTGGCTGCAAACCCCGCATTCGCTAATGGCTCGGACAGAGATTCGACGGATGATGACGAACGAACCATTTCTCCGAGCTGCGGCGGATATTCCCAAGGCGTTTCGTGAGCATCTGCAGGCCAAGAAGAAGCTGAATGCCGCGGAGGCGCGCCTCCTGGCTCGACTGGCCATTGAGCAGGCAAGCACAAGCGCAGCTAATGCGGCCAAGAACGACGACGCGTCCGATGAAGCAAAGCCCATCCTAGGTGGTTCCCGAGCCGCCGCACCAGGACGACCTCAACGGGCTGAGCCGCAAGCGCCCGAGAGTGCGGCGCTGCCTGAAGCCGGGGCTCGAAGGGCCGCTCATGAACGAGGGGCGCTCGATGAGATGCTCAAGTCGATCGGCAGCGTCTACCGCGAGGCTGACAGTTGACGGAGCAAGCCCCAAACGCTCTGCTCGGAGAGCGAGCAAAGCTGGTGAACCGCGTAATCGCCGGCAAAGCGTTTCTCATAAAGACGCCCCCGGCGGCGCGCCTTCTCGCTGACATTCTTCAATGGCTCATTACTGGCGCTCGGGGAGCGTGCGTATTCGGTCCTCCAACGATTGGGAAGACTTCGGCAATTCGCTGGGCACTTGGCGCGCTTCCACAACTGGTCGGTGGCACGCTGCCGTGGTATGAGATTCCGATTCGTGGAGAAGAGAATCCATACAAGCGAGAGTTCTTTCAGCACTGTCTCAGATGCGTGAAGCACAAACACTATCAACTGGGGACTGGCGGCGACAAGAGGGATCGCTTCAGTGAATTTCTCATCGGTCGAGCGAAAGGCTCTACGTTGAACTGCGTTGTTCTTTTCCTCGACGAAGCACAGCAGTTGCAGCCAAAGCAGTTTGAGTGGCTGTTGGATATCGGAAACGAGGCAGACGCGCGTGGTTCGAAGATCTTCTTCATTCTGGGCGGTCAGAAGAAGCTGGTCGCAATGCGCGACGAGTTCATTGCTTCAGGAGATATGCAGTTTGTCGCCAGATTTTTATCCAGAATGCATTCGTTTTCTCCTCTGACCAGTGCAGAGGATCTTCATGATTGCTACCTGCAGTTCGGTGAAACCGTATACCCGCGTGGCGCGGGCAATCCCTATTTCCCACAGCACTTTGTACCGATTTCCTGGGAGCAGGGATTTCGTCCAGAGCAACTAGTTCCTTCAGTGTGGCAGGAATTCTCGAAAATCTCTGAGATAATTCGCCCGGGCCACCCGGTTTCAGTTCCGATGGCGAACGCCACAGTTGCATTAATGACAATACTTAATGAATGCTCCAACGCCGGGTTCGTCGAACGAGTAGTGCCGCTCAGGATCGTTGAGGGCGCCGTGTGGCGCTGCGGATACCAGGAGGAGCTTGGATCCGTGAACCCAGTCGACAAACCCTCCGCGTAGGAACTGCATCCAGAGCATTGCCGCGATGGGCAGGTACGTCAACTGGATGCATGGAACTCTAAGGCGATACGAGTCCATCGCATCAGTGGGTGCGTGGTTTTGCGCGCAGAACTTTGTGCAGCCGAACGCATTTGCCGAATTCTTGCTGGAGTTCCTGCCGGCTGTCCCAAGCCACTACACGTTGACAATTGAGAATCCGTCGTTTGATTTTATACGGTTCGCGCGCGCCTTGAACGAGCCCATCGAGATCGTGCGATCGTTGGGAGTGGCCCGCCTAGGCCTAGGCGAGATTGAGCGAGTATCCGGTGTGGGCTCTGTCGCATCGACTCCCTTTCGTGTCTGCGAACACTGTCTGCACCAGAGATTTCACTCAGTCTGGCATCAGGTGCCGTGGCTCGAACGATGCGTGTTTCATGACATGCCACTCCGAACGATGGCGACGACGATCAAACACTTTCGCCGTCCGCCGCAGCTGTCGCGGGATGTGCTCCGCGTCGGGACGCTCAAGGACCTTTGGTTTTCGCGGGATGACGGACGCACCACCTGGCGGCTGGAACTTGGAAATCGTCGGAAGGGTTTGCCGCGCAATCACCACAGGAGAGCCGAAGAGATCGCTTCGGATCTCGAAACAGGGCGGCGCAACTATGCAGATCCTGATCGTCCCGATCTTGCCGATGCGACTTCGTTGGCCGCCACGCTTGGCCAAAGGGTTGTCGGTCTCATCGAGTTGGCCAACGTCAACATTTCTTGGCGAGGCCTAGTCAATGTTCCCGAAGACGAGCGTCGTCGCGAAGCCATCATTCCAATGGCACCGACGCTTGCGCGCGCGATCTTGGAGATCCCCCGGCTTGTACTCAATGAACTGGTGTGCGATCTGCGGAGGGTGGCATGCCATGCCAGTGGCGAACGACCGGAGTGGCGGCAAGTTGAAGAGAAGACCCTCGCTGCGCTGTGGCGCGGTCATCATGGATGCTCGCAGCAAGTCGAGGAGTTCTTTCGGGGAGACGGTCCACATCTTCACGCACCTTATTGGAGTGAGTCGGTCGATGAACCGTTGATACGGCTCGCTTCTGTAGGTGCCATTCCGTGCCGGCGATTGTTGGCGTTGGATCTCCTCGAAAAGGACACGTCTGTCTGCAAAGCATTTCAGCGAATCGTCGCGCCGATGAAGAAGTCAGGCTGTACAACGACGGTCGACTGGCCATCCGTGAACTTACTTCACCCTGAGAGCCCGTTTAGAGCCGTAGCGACCATAGTGCCATTGCCTCCGCGTCCTCCGTCTCACATTTATCTATCCGAGGAGTCGGTACGAAGGCTTATCGATTGGCGCCAAGCGATTGGGCCATACGAGAGCATCGCGATACACGGGCTCGGGGTGCCCGTTGGCGCCGCTGCCGAAGTTGTGTTGATGTCCCAGGAAGTGGTGTAAGACCATCGCCGAGCGGCAAGGCGCGGAGG
>CAZIBY010000035.1:0-7813 GCA_964537475.1 uncultured Chitinophagaceae bacterium
AAAAAAAAAAATAAAAAAAAAAAAATAAAAAAAAAATAAAAAAATGTCAAAAGAAATTGTTAATGAAACAAACATTAAATCCATCGTTTTTATTGGTGTGGATCGTAGAAATGGTTGCTCTACTATTAAGGAAGCATTTGAAAAACAATTAAGATTACGTCTTGCATCCAACATTGAAATAGATGTTGATGAATCATTAACTTCCTGTGAATTTGTTCCATCTTCCAAATTTAATGATGGTAGTAGTGATATTCTTTTACCATATTATCTTGAAATGATGGAAAAATCAAACAAAACGCTTCTTGTTTTGATACGTGGAAAAAATAGTATTATGCTCAATAATCCACCATCAACAGAAAGATTAATTACTGTTTTTCGATGTGATGCTCCAGAAAACGCTCATGATATTGCTTTTAATTGTAATTCCATCTGCATTCCATCCACGGAAAAAGTAGAAGATATTGATGTTACTTTATTAGTAGATCGTTGTGTCACTATTTTAAAGAACAATTCTATTGGTCATGCAGATGAATAAAATAAATTTTATTATTTATTATTATTTTATGTCCTTTAAAATTCAAATAAAAATATTTTTTTTGTTTTAAAGAAACAATAGTAATAGAAAAAAAATGGAACAATATGCTTTTCAAGTTCAATATGCAGAAATTGATTTGACTGCAAAAGACCAGAATGTATATGTTTGTCCTTATATTTTTTCAACTGTGCTTGAAGCGTTGCTTCATTTTTACCTTACTTTTATACTGAAGCGGGTATCGACAGAGCGCATTCCTTTTATCAAAGTCAAAAATCCGGATGGTTTTTTTTTCTATCATACTGAAGAAAATTATTCGGTCAATGAGCAAAATCGTGCAAGTAGATTAGTCCTTCGATATTCTCAGATCAACATTCTTATTTTTAAAGTAGACGATGCCTCGAAACGGGTTTGGATAAGGGATTCCCAAATTGAAGTGCCCGTGGAAGAAGCCATTTCTGTTCCTTTTGCCAGTCAGAATTTCAGCGGTTTGTCGCAGGATGTTTTGCGTGGCTCCCTTTTAAGCGACAATGAAATTTTTTCGATTTTCGGAAACTGCCAGTATGCGACGTATTTGTCGAGAAACAATGCGGATGCGCTGGAACAACTTGGTTTTGTGGAAGATGTAATTCGGATGGTGGCGAGCGAGGAACTTCGGATTTCCGATCTGCTTATTTCTCCTTTTTTGTATTCGGCGATGCAAGATTTTTCTTCTCGCTCCGATGATTGCTTCCGTTCAGCCTCTATTGCTTACCAGCCATCGATTTCTCATTTGGATTTGTATTTTCTACGTCAGGTCTTTTCCAATATGATTTTTCATAATGTCTCGGTTCAGTTAAATGTACAAAATAACAGTGTCTTCTTCCTTTATAACCATCGGTTTGTTTTTCTCTTTGAAATTTTAAAGGAGCATGCGGAATCGAGCACTTTTCCAGACGTCTCTCCTTATACCGTAGTGACGTTGACGGAAGATGGACTTTCCATTGACAATGTTGATTTTACGTGGGAGATGATGAGCCATGTTTATTTCCATGTCCTTCAATATTTCATTGCATTTGTGACGCAGCAACAATCTACTCTGTTCTTTAAAACGTCGGTGGCTCCGCACACCTTTGTGCCGCTCATCAATGACCATGGGAAACTTTCGCTGCTTCTTTTTGGGAAAAGTAACATTGACGATTATAAAGAAGTGTTGGAAGGCATGAGCAATCTGGAACTTTCCCGTTTTGAAAGAAACTTGACGCTTCGGGCTTCCTATTACAGCAGCGAATTATCAATCCCTCACATTGCCAATACTTCTTCTGTCAATATTTTCGACAATGTTTCCTACGTTCCCCTTGAAAGTGATGTGGAAGATGCCAGCCTTGTTGGATATGAAGGACTTTTCCATCTTGTAACCGCCCCAAACAAGCACCGTGCCAAGTTTTCCAATACTAACCATGAAATGGAAGTAGGTATGCTATGCTGGCTGTATTATCAGCGCTTTGTGATTCTTCCTGCCGGCACCGTTTGTTATGTTCCTCGCATGTCCGATCGTTTTACCGGCTACTTTTCACTGCTGGATGCCCTTGCTTTTGCTCAGCAAAGCAGTGATCCAGAAAAATGGACGGAAGTTCGGGAAGTGCGCTTTGCCAAAGCCATCATTTTGCTGGATTTCTCCTTCTGCGAAAGCCCCGCTAACATTGTTCATGCTTTCAATGCACTAAGCGGCATCCCGCCCTTCCTTTCTATTTTAAAGGAAGTATATCCGTTCGTGTCTGGTTATGTAGGGGAAGAGCGACGTTCGTTTGTTTTCAGCAATCCATCTTCTTTTGTGAGCCCTACTTTTCGCACAATTGAAACCAATGCCGACCACGAGACGCTGCGTTCGATTTTATACAAACAGCAATGCTCCTTTAAAACGACGTTGGAGGATGCCATTCCGCCGATGGTGCAGTATGAACCGAACATGGATGTTTTAAAGAATGTGAATTTGCGGGACATTGTGTGGGAAGGTTTTCAAAAACCATTCTTGTGGCACGGTAAAATGGATGCCTTTTATTGGATTCACGTTAGTTCATCGTTTAATTTCATTGATGTGATTCTTGGCAGAATCTTTGGGGTAGCGGATGAAAGTGAACTTATTCCGTCCAGCATTGTGGTGAAGGCCAATCTTGAGAACCATGTCGAAACGTTGCTGATTTATATGAAACCAAAGGAAGAAGCAGTCACGCTCATTCCCGGTGCTTGGCGAATTCGGCGGTTTAACACGGAATATTTCTTTAATCCTATTGCCGGAATGATCAAGGAGCATTACATTGAATTTCTGACCGATGCCGAAGCCCATGTATCTCATTACACGTCTCTTTCTTCCTTTGAAATGGGGAGCCTGCTTGGATTGGAAGGGGAAATTGTGAATTTGAGCGAGATGAATCCTGCCATTTTAAAGGAACCACATTATGAACCCTCTACTGAAGTGATGCATGTGACAGAGGCGGAAATGGATTCTTATCGGTTTGTTCCTGATTATAGCGATGTTACAGTGGAGGAATTTACGGAAGCGGATAAAAGCATTGCCGAATCAACGCTAATTAAACCGATGAATTACGTGCAAGATATTCCAGAAGAAGAAATCATTCCTTCTTTACTTACTCCTTCTCCTGTTGTGGAAGAAATTGTTCCAGCCATGGAAGAATCTCCTGACGATGCCCTTTTAAAAAAAGAATTAAGTAAGATTTATTCTTCTCGCGATGCTACTTATGAACTTACGCTGGCGGTGGGCAAAGGAGTGTCCGGGGAACTGCAACGCCACTCGTTGCAAGAGATTTTAAATAAGATCGAGTTGAATGAGAATTCCGTGATGGGGGATATCGGTGCTGGTCGAGGAAATGTGTTGTTTCATGCTTTTTTAAGCAAGAAATGTACTGGTTATGGTTGGGAACTGGATGATCATCAATTTCAACTGTATGAAGCCAATCGAGCCACCATCAAGCACCATCTAAAAAACCTCAGTCCTGCACTTTTAAAGAAGTTGCCCCATGTCTATCATGAAAAAGTGGAAGGAGATGATATTTCTGCCCTAACTCATTTTGCTGACGTTACTCATTTTTATTCCTTCGATACAGCAATGCCACAATCCACTTACATTGATATGGAACGGTTACTGAATAAGCAACGGACTTGGCGTTATTTCTGCTCTACTACCAAAACTTATAATTATGAAAATCTGATCAACGCTCAAATTATTTATAATTTCCCCATTCACACCCGTGGTGGAAAAGGGCAACATCAGGTATGGATTTTTAAAAGAAGCGTCCCTCCTCCTATTTTAACTCCCGTGGAAGCCTTGACTTCACCACTTCTTCCTCAACTGATGCCGATTGAGCAACCACTTCCAGTAATTATGAATGGTTTGCTGGACTTTACTATTGGGGACAGAAGTATAAAAAAAAATGATGTGCTCGAAAGCATTTTAAGCGACTTTATGCTTCAAACTACCTTAATTTTATATAAAGCCTGTGTGGGGACAAATGATTTCTATATCGGCATGAACGAAAAAGAAAACACGGCAGATTTATTCATGGTGGCGAGAGTTCCAAGTCCGGCAAAACACACGGCGGTTGCGCTCATGAATCAAAATGACGTAATTACCACTGTCCGTTTTGATGCTGCTCTTTTTGCCGACAGTATTCTCCCAGTTCTTACTGTTTTACAATCCAATCTTTTTATGGATGCTCCTTTAAAATGGACAGCCATGGTACAAAGTGCAAGTGAGCTTGCTCGAAACAATGACCTTTTAAAGGATGATGAAGTGATTACTTTTTGCGGGACACAACCACCAATGGTTGTTCCTAAGGAAATTATTTTGCCTATAGAAACAAATAATATTTTAGAAAAATTACAAAATTTAGAAAATAACATGGAAAATAATAATAATAATAATACTAATAATAATGAAATGAAACGTAAAAGGGATAAAAAAATTTTTGATGCTTTTTATAGAAATCAGGATAAGAAGAGTAATGTGGATTACATTCGTATATTTTTCCTGAATACTACTAAACCCATTTTTATCAAGTATGATGTAAAACATCCAAATAAAGGGAATTTAAACCATATTGAATTTACGGAACCTATTAGTGAATCTAAATTTACTCTTTCGCATGTTGCTCCTTTCTCAGATGCCAAGAAGAAGATGTATAACGCTGTTCATTTTACAAATGTAGAAGATACATATAATTCATCAGGACATCTTGCGTCATTAAAATTTACTTCTTCCGAAATGGCCCCAATAGTTTTCCGTGAATCCAAAAAAGATCAAGGGTTATCTGCGAATGTCCATATTCGATTTTCATCCTTTAAAATGGAACGTTTGGCGAAAGCAATGAATGATTGGTTTTCCGATGCTTTTGCGATGTTGATGAATGTTCCAGTAACATTAGAGCATGATCATTTTGATTTATGGAAAATTATATCATCTGATAATATTATTGGTGTATTTACAGGTGATGATGCTATCGATTCCAATATAACTGCTTTGGAAGAATACAATTCTTCGGACTTTATTACTTCTACTATTATTAGTAATATTAAAGCAGGGATTTTTACGGATGATGATTTACCATTATTTCCGGAAGATACTCCAAAATGGAAGAAAATAGGTAGTGCTGTTGATTTTTCTAGGAAAATGAAAATTAAGATTACCATGAGCAATGGGGTGTGGTTAAAAATTCCAACATCGGCACTTTATCTTCAAAGTTTTCTATTTGATTCTTCCTTAAACGTGCTTCGTAAAATGGAGAATTATAATGCTGTATTGGAAAGCAAAGAAGAAGCGTCTGAAACAGTAACTGAAACGGAACTTCTTGCAGAATCAGCGGAACGTCAAGAATCAGTTTCACTGCAATATAAGTTGCAGGATGCTATGGCACTTTTAACATCCAACCAGAATGAAGTCCATTTGGCGAATGTTTTTTATAACCGTCCCGCTACTCTTTCTTTTGAACGACGTGAAAGTTATCTAAACAAAGCCAAAAGCGTTCATTATTCTCTTCATTTGCGTACCAATACACCTGACCCAACGGAATCCTCTGGCATCTATGCCCGATATATCATGCTTCCGTCTGAAACTGCTCAAAAAACCTACAACAAAATAGAAGTAACCAAACTTTCCTTTGAAATTCGATCCAACGAAGTGGTGCTCGTCATTCATGTATTGGGAAAAGCACCGTTATACATTCGTCCTAAAAAAGGTTACCAAGAAGTAGTCATAGATCGTCCTCGTATTTATTATCCGGAAGAGGCTGCTCGCCGTTTTAGAAAAGTATTAAATGATAATTTGGAAAAAGTTGTAACGCTTATTGGCGGAAAACATGTTCGTCTTTATACGCAACAAGCAGATTATACTTGGCATGGCTCTAATAGTCTTTCTTCTTTAAACATTGCTGTGTTAGAAAGTAGTATGGTTGTTGTGTTTGCTGGTGTTACCTTATATGGTAATCAATATGATATTCCTGAAATTAAACTGAAGGATTCTATTTTTACGCTAACAAATATGCATGTTATTGAAAGTGCAAGTAACAAAGAAAATCGTACTAATAATAACTTTTCATTAATTCTTACTATTTTAAATAGAAATGAACCATTAATCTTTGATATGCCTTATCGTGGTGATTATGAATTTGAAACCAATCAAAAAATTTATTCCCTTATGGTTCCTAATTCTGAAATCAATAATTTAGAAGAAGAATCCTCCTCCTCCTCTGAAAGTCAAGAAGATGTTATTATGAATAATAATAATAATAATAATACTAATTTTAAAGAAGAAAATAACAATGAAAATGAAGTTATTGTTCCTTATAATGAATTAAATTTTGGTAATCCCCATTCTTGGAGAAAAAAATATGATGATACTAATATTTTTTTAAATAAATAAAAATAATAAAAATTTTTTTATTCTTTCTTTAAAATTTTCTTTTCTTCTTCATGTAATTGGCGAACAATATCAGGAGAAAGGTCTATTTTGCTTTTACGCGAAAATCTGTAAAAAGAAGAAAACAAGTCGCTGATCCATGACATTAAATGGAGCACCCATCGGTAATAAAAAGGAAGAATATCATCAATATTATCGTAATTGACATATTCGGAGGAGTTGTAATCCGGAGACACTACAATACAACAACAATACAAACACTGTTTGTATCCTTTTGCAAAGTGCTTTCCAAAGCACGCATCACATATACAACTGGTTTTACATGTACAAACATGTTCTTTCACGAAGCCTTCATGAACGCTATAAGCATCCACACTTTTCTGCTTCGTACAAACTTCACAAGTAATAATTGCATTTGACATTTTAAAGAAAAGAATTTTTTTATTTTTAGAAATAAAAATAAAAAAAAAATGGAAGTGATTAAAACTAAAATTACACTTACTCAAGAAATGGAATCCATGCTTTCGGAATTTAGTAAAGATGCTTTGAACGACATTGCTCAATTCAATTTGATTGATATGCCGGAAGGTGTTCCGGAAAGTTCACGTGGCGATACGGCGCTCTATGTCAGCACGATGCCGAATCTTCCAGAAGGATGGAAAGGCGGGGTTCGGTTCATGGAAGGGAAAATGAATGAAGAGACGGAACGTGCGTTTGCAGACCGACGCTCGGAATACCGAAAGGAGCACCCTGAATTACTTGATGATCAGTTCCCGGATGTTCATGTCACCATTATTTTTGGTCACAACCCCATCGCTGAAGACGCCAAACAAATGGTTGTGGATGCTACACCGACTTCACCATTCTCATTCAACTATGTGAAAGCGCTGGGTGAAACGGGAAAAGAAAACTGTTGGGGAGCCGTGAGTGAAAATATCTTTTTGATTCAGTGGTTGCGCAGTGCACGAAGCCATGAAGACCTCAAGTCAGATTGCGTCATCAACGGCAATTGGCCAATTGTTTCGTCTGGATTCGATACAATTATTCCACATGCGACGTTTGTGAGAAACCTCGTTCCTGCAATTGCAGATGTGAACCAAAGCCCTGACCTGAGCATATTGCTTGGGAAGAAAACATCTCGCATTGTATGTGTGATGGAATGGGTGAGCATGACACACCCATCCTCTAAAAAGAAGTTAAAATTGGCAAAATTCTGGCCATTGCAAAAATATATTTTAAAGAAATCATAATTGTTATTATATTTCTAATACCAAAAATAAAAAGATTTATATTTAATTTTTTTTTATTTTAAAGGATGATAATAATTAATAAGTTATTGTTTTTTTTTTATTTTTTATTTTTATTTTTTT
>CAZIBY010000036.1:0-6154 GCA_964537475.1 uncultured Chitinophagaceae bacterium
AGTTATTTCTTTTGGGAACGAAAAATGAAAAATAAATCAAAAAAAAATAAAAAAAAAATAAAAAAAAAATAAAATATTACATATCTTCTTTAAAATTTAATTGTTTAAAAATAATATATTTTAAAGAAATAAAATAACAAATATTATATTTATTTTAATATTCCGTATAAATGATAAATCTTTCTTTAAAAGAAAGAAAAGCAAATGAATGATTTAGAATCGAATGCAGTGGTGGAAGAATATGATATGTATGGGACGTCGGATGGACTTCGGAAGCGCGATGTGCGGATAGTGACGCCTCAACGTTCTGCGGTGAAGGGGTCGCGAGAAGCGGAAGAATTGAAAGAAATGAGGGAGGAGAATCAGAAGATACTTGCGAGTTATCTGGATTTGAGTTATAGCAAGAAGACTTGGCAGTATGCTGCCATTTTTCTGATTGTGTTTTTTGTGTTGGCCTTTGTGTTTTACTGGATTTCGTGGGCGTGGTCGGATGACAACGATGATTT
This sequence comes from uncultured Chitinophagaceae bacterium, assembly GCA_964537475.1. Classification (GTDB taxonomy): domain Bacteria; phylum Bacteroidota; class Bacteroidia; order Chitinophagales; family LD1; genus UBA1941. Next base: position 507 of record CAZIBY010000036.1, read on the forward strand.
CACGAACTTGAATGGGAATCGGTTCCATGATGAAGATGAAGAATTCATGGGGGAGAATGATGACGATGCTTCTTCTTATTACACCAGTCATCGCAATTTGCTGTTTAAATTTCCTAATGAAGCCCTGATGAAACCGTCGGCTGGTTTTTGTTCCAATTTTGTGGACTTTGCTTGTGGTTCCTACAATGAAAGCCACAACTACTTTTTCTCTGAAATGAAAGAATCCAATAATCATCGAACCAATGCTTTGATTAAACAAAATTTGATTACTGGAGTGAATGCTAATTTACAATCGTTTGTGCGATCCTGCATTGTGTCCTTATCCGGAGCGGATAATACAGTGGACATCCAATATTTGCTTCTTTCGCTTCGACAATTAGCCTCCTCCGATAACCCTTACGATATTATGATGTCCTTTGGTTTGTCGCCCCTTGTCATTTTTTCTAATGAGGATGGCTTCATTGATTGGAGCATGTCCAACTGGATGTCCTACAAACCACTCATTGTTTATGCTGCCTGCGCTTTTTTAAAGGAAAATAACATTGCCGGTATCAGCGAACATTGTGCCGACGAGATTGGCATGTTTTACAAGGAATTGGATAACATTGCTGCTGGCGACAATACGATTGTATATTACAGTTCAGATCAAGTTGCTGCGCTTTATGGTTTTCTTATTCCGTCCTCCATGGTTCATCTTCAAGCAACCCATCGAATATGGTCGGAAGTGCAACTCCGGCATTTGGCAAGCATGGTCAATCATCCATCCTTTAAAATGTGGCTGCTTGTACTTACCGTGATGGATGCCATGCAGTATGTTTCTTCTCAATCGTTGTGGCACATGCCGACGGATAAAAATGACACGCTTTCGTATTATGCACTTTCTTATAAATTTTTAGACCGCCATTTGTTTGGTTCCAACAACAACCATCATATTTTCCGTCATGGGGTTGGAATGAATGGATTGGCGCTGGCGCATGCTGTGCCTTTCGAGAAAGCGCTGGATGACACCATCAACTCCTGTGCTATTTTAGCCAGTGAAATGCTTCCCCATGACGTCGAAATGCTTCGAGATCACATTGTTGCCGAAGGCCGAGTGCAGGCCCGTTTTGATTCCCTTAAAACAACGTTACTGACACTTTTAAAGGATAGCAAGATCATTCCGGAAGAGGTGAAAGATTGGATGCGGAACTGGATTGGGCATTTTAAACTCCAACTTGGATTTCCCGGGGAAGGAATTCGTCTTCATGGGAATTACCATTCGTTCCTTGAAATGGCGTGGGACATTCGCCATGCCCATCTTGCTTCCAACTTTCATCTTTCGTGGTCGCCTTCTTTCCATGCTTCCACCTGCAACGCTGATGTATTTTTAAACGAACAACTTATTACTGTCCCCTACTGTCTTTACGGAACACGGCAGTTGGGTGTGGCGCTCGACTTTATTTTAGCGCACGAAATGATGCATCTCATGTATCCCCAACTCATGAAGTCGATGGGCGCGCCGTCCGATGTCATGAACCACATGCACAATCGTCTGACTTGCTTCGAGATTACCTCTGCCCAACTCAGTGTCGATGAAATTTCTGGCTTATTTCTGGAACGCTTCGCCGATATCATGGGCGCCCGCTTGGCTTATCAGAATTGCATATCCGAAAAGCGTTGTGCCACCAAAGAAGCAACCCAAGCCTTTTTGCTGGAAATCGCCCAAATGTTCTGCAACAATCAGCCCATTCAACGTCGCTTCGATGTTCACGGCAGCGATCGCTCCCGCCTCGATTTTATTTTAAAGAATTTACTGGATGCCGACCGTATTTCTCCTTTTAACAAAAACCAAAAATGTCACCAATCCACTTCTTCTTGTTATTATTTTTAAAGGAATAAAAAAGAAATAAAAAAAAATTAAAATTTTTCTTTAAAATGAAAGTTTGGTTTGAATGGTGCATTCGATTATTGGCAATGGGATTCTTAATTTTTTTTTGTTTTTTTCTCGATTATTATTATCGTAATTATTTATCAATCGATTTGTCTGAAGAAAAAGTAAGGGATTATCATCGTGGTTGTCACATTATAATACTTTTAATCTTTATGATATTTAAAGGTTATTTGGAATGGGAAAAATGGACATCTTTATCGCTGCGTAATAATAAAAACAAACTTGTTTTTTTAGACAATAAGAAATATATCATTCATTGGATCAAGGATAAGCAATGCTACTATTTTATGGAAAAAAAGAAATTGGGTTATGCATTTGCATTTTCTATGTCTGTCCCTCAAAATGCATTTTATCATGGTGAGCATTGCACTACATCAATATCTTGTCATATTCCATCATTACCGGTAGATCATGATAATGTTATGATTTCATTACCGCTATCGGAGGATGATAATACTATTAAGCCATTTAATTAATTAATTTTTTTAGGGTCATTTTAAAGAAAATAAGTAATGGTTAAGTTTTTTTTTGTTAAAAATGTAAGTTATGAATAAAAAATAGGTTTTATTAGTTTTTCCTTTGAAATGGAGGGAGTAAAGTTAGGGAGTAAAGTTTAGTTAAGGGGTAAGTCGCCCGGCGGTTGGGCGCCAGCAGCAAGGTCGGTGCTGCTGTTCATGGTGACATCATTGTTATCGTTGATGCCACCGGTTGGGTCGCTTCCCGGAACAAGGTTAGGGTCAGGGGGATTATTATCCGCAGCAGTATTGCTATTGGAATGGACGGATTCCCCGGTGGCTAACTTACGACGCTTATTCAAATTCATCACCAAGTCTTGCATGTCATTGAGTTGCTTTTGTTGCGCCTCATTGGAGTTGGATTGTGGCATGGCTTTTACCACAAACACACCGTTGACATACAACTTGATGGAGAATTGTTGGCAATACTTTAATTCCGGCGTACTTCCCGAAGCGGGAATGTTTTTCGGCTGATTGTTGAAAAAGGTCAGCGAGAAGATGCCATAAAACTTGTAGCCTGCAAGAAACCCAACGTACATCTTGCCATTGGCGGGCATCTTGGGTGGTTCCATAAGAAAACGTTCTTCATTTCTGCGCTTTTCCTTATTGTAGACGGTCATGACTTTTACTTTAAATTTGTTAAACACTTCTTCCCGAAGTTCTTCGGAAGAAAACAACAAACTGGCATTGGATTTCCAATATTGTCGTGTAGTCAGCGGTACATCGTCCTTCTTCTTATCATCATCTCCATCCGCAGCGCCAGCCGGGATTCCTTCCGCTTCAGTTACACCGCTGAAGTTGGTAAATGCCGTATTATAGTTGGCCATGTCGCAGCGGAATTCCCGTTTTTCCACATCAATGAAACGGTTAATATCCCACGTGCTCAAACGAACCGTGCCATCTTCCAATTTGCGGTTGGGTTGCCACCACCATTCGTTTTGAATGCGAAGGTCATCGCACGTTTTTTTAAAGGATTTCATCCGAGCAATGTAGGCAGCATCGCTTTCACCGTCCTCTTGTAATGGCATTTCCGTAGGAACGGCCTTAGGAATGTAATTTTTCAAATATTCCAAAGAAGGCCCAAGAAATCGCTTTTCACCTGCGTTTGGATTGAGTTTGGCAAATTCTTCATCCTTTTTAGGCGTAGGCATTTCATCCAACCAGCCCATGCGAGAAACCCAGAAAGCAGCCTCATATGCTTTTACGGTATCAGGAGTCACAGCCATATGAGGCCCGCCGTAATAAGCCTTTCCTTTGTTGGGCTTTCCCGTAAAACGGCGAGAAGGATAAACGACCGAAAACAACCAGTAGGCATCTTCATCCGCCTGCGTCCATTCATAAAACTCGCTGGTAGTCCAAATTCCTTTAAAACGACCGGAAAGAAGCGAGGGCGTTGGTTTTAAAGGATCAATGTCGACGTAAAATTCATCGAAGAAGATATCCCGGAAGAAGGCATTGATGGCGTGGAAGCACATGATGGCGGCAATGTGCACCGAGGCAATGAGTTCGGTTTTTTTGCCGCTTTTGCTTCCGGGCGTGGCACCCATGGTAAATTGGCAACCGAACTTGGAAATTAAATCGGGAATATGCACGCTGATGGCTTCTCCTGTTCCTTTTAAAACCACCGCCAGCGATTTGGCAGGCGGGTTGCCGGGCTGGGGTTCCCTGAATTCCTTGATTTCGCAATGGCGTTTGAGCAATTTCCACACCATTTTGTCATCGTAGACAGCACAATAAATGCGCTTCCAGACGAGTAAAAAGTATTCCATCAACACATATATTAATTTTTTATCGGTAAGATGAAACATGAGGTTGATGGTGGGACACATCATGGCGGTAGTAATCTTTTCCCGGAGCGCTTCCACTTTGCCATACATGGTTTCCAACAGCACTTTCTGGAGACGTTCAAACGCTTCCTCCCCCATGCCTCCAATCACATCGGTTGCTTCCGCACTTTCAAATAATCCATAAAGAATATCATCCACCAAACGTTGAGGTTGGATTAATTCAGGCGTAGCGCGTAAATCATCGGCACAGTTGATGGGTTTTAAAAGAAGAGCGGCAAGGCGTTGCTTTTCTTCAGCAGTTATCGTTGTAGTTTCTTTCGTAGCAGACATTTCAATTTTTTTTTTTATTATTTTTTTAAAAAAATTTTATTTTTTTTTTTTTATTTTAAAAAATTTTATTTTTATTTTTTATTTTTTCCTTTAAAATTTTGTGGGAACAAAAATTAATTTATGGGAATAAAAAAATTTTTTCAAAGCATTTGATTGTTAATTAACCGCTGATGTTCTTCAATTTCAAAAGGCTGAAGCAATTGAGTGCTATACTTTTTGGCATAATAAAAAACAACTGCCCGATATAAATTTTCAATATGATCGATGGTAACTGTTTCGACTGTTCCATCCCTTAAAACACTTTGAGTATATTCTGTTTGCAATTGTGGGAACAGTGTAAAAAAAGGAAAGATTTTTACATCGTCGGCAAAAACATACACCAGCAATGGAACAACATCCGGCCATTTCTTCCTTGCATTGCGATACATAAGAAACAACTGAGTCAATGCCTTAGTGAGTGTATTGTTTAGTTTAAAATCTTTTTTTAAAGGATGTCCTTCTGGAAATTCATTGCGGCCAGTCACGTGCTCGATTTGGTTGACGGCTGCTTGGGAATCGGTTGTAGTTGTTTTGAGTTCAATCATTACTTTGCGTTTGCGATTGTCAGGAAGCACAATGTGGCCCACCAAGTCGATCTTGGTACGAAATTTCATCAGATTGCTGTTTTCCCACACATCCACGTTTGTTCCATCCAGTACAATTCCCAATTCCTTTAATTTAATCAACGTATAAATGGTAAACTGAGTATACGTTTCTTTCACAATCATATTCTGACTTCTTGCCACGGCTCCCAGTTCATTGTGAATGGTCGATCCCAGCACCACTGCACTTTCATGCACTTCTGTCTGCGTTTTAAAGGTGTTGACAGTAAATCCAAGTCGCTTTAAAATAAAATGAACACCCATTTCACGCTCAGCCTTTTTTTCCAAACGACGTTCCAGTTCCTCCTCGATGGCTCTGTTTAACATCTCATTCATGGAATCATTGATTTCTTTTTCACGCTCATCTTGCTCTTCTTCGCTCATTTATATAATTTTAAAGAATGTATTGTGTTTCTTTAAAATGAAGTTTTTATTTTTTTTTTTT
>CAZIBY010000036.1:6254-7462 GCA_964537475.1 uncultured Chitinophagaceae bacterium
TTGATTTAATGGTAAAAGTAGGTTTTCCTTTAATATTCACAGTATAATGCTGATTGGTTGCCAAATAATAAGTGTTATAATTTTTCCGCAAATATACCGGGCGAATTCGCCCGGTTCGATCTCGCTTGGTAATCGTAAGCCATTGTGGGGGTTTGATGGGACTTTGAGTTTTGCTGTTTAATACATATACAACGCTATAATGCCGCGAAAGCGGGCCAAAAAATAAATTCAATCGCATTTTTCCTTCCATTATGCTTTCCATCATTTTTTTTTAAAAAAAAAATTTTTTATTTATTTTTTACGTCATACTTTTTTAAAATTTTATTGAAAAACATAATCGGCGGGAACTTCCGTTCCGTTGATTTCACCATTGCTATTTTTCTTAAAAATACATGTGGTACCATTGACTCCGGAACGGGTTACGGTGAAATCCTCTATACTAAAAGGAATATCATCATCCATAATGAAACCGGTAGGATGCTTGTCCAGCCATTTTTTACTAATGCGATAGGAAAATGTTCCATTTTTATTGCGCAACTGATTGGTCTTTAAAATGCGGGCTTGGATATAACCACCTTCTTTATAAGCAATGGGTTGGTAAAAGTTGAAGAAGCGTTGACCAACTGGTTTGCGACCATCAGCAACAGCGTAAATCTTATTTTGCATACTTGCGAATTCATGTTGGAAAGATAGGCATGGTTTCTTGTTATCCAGTGTATCTTGAACTAATTGATAAAAAGTACCAATGTAATTTTCATATCGAAGTTGCAAACCCGCTTCGGACTGCCAGACGTCACACAAAATGATGCTATCGTCTTTCTCATCGCCATAAATCTTGGAGTAAGGATGTTGCGCTAACCAATTCTCATCAATGCAAAACAAACAACTGGAAAAGCCTGTTTGCACGGCACAATAAGAAGTTGACATCTTCACTTCTCTCGCCGCTACCTGATTCGGAAGATAATATAACACCTGATAAAATCCAAAAATATCTTTTTTGTTTTTCATACAATATACTCGTTCCTTTAAAATGCTAAACATTTCATTGGTAACCCGAATGACTTTCTTGGGTTTTTCTTTTCTTTCTACTTGCTTTTCTACTTTTTTAGGTATCAAGATTTTAAATTTTAAGGGAGGGTTAGACATTTTTTTTTATTTTTTTTCTTTTATTTTTTTTTTTATTTTTCCTTAAAAATTTTTTTATTTTT
>CAZIBY010000037.1:0-7335 GCA_964537475.1 uncultured Chitinophagaceae bacterium
AATATCTGTCCGAGCAAAAAAGATTATTAAAATCAAAAAAAAAAGTTATTTTTTTGGGAACGAAAAAATCAAAAATAAATGAAAAAAAAATAAAAAAAATAAAAAAAAAATTATTTTTATTATTATGCTACTTATAATAAAAAATATTTCTTTAAAATGTAGAAGTTACTTTTTCTTTCCAATATGAGGTTTAGCAGGGAGAGAAGAATGTTTAGGTACAAAATGTTCCCCGGGATGAACTCCTTTTGCATCCTTACAAACTCGTTCCTCGATGGGTTTTCCGGCTGCGGTGTGACCAACCACGATTGTGGTTGCATAATTGCTGGCAGTATTTTTATGCGATCCTTTCATTTGTTGGATACGATGAAGATGAGCAAAGCAAGCGTTGGTGTCTTTTGGCATTCTTTAGTATTTTTTTAAAGAAAAGAATAAAAAATATTAATTCATTTTAAAAAAATTAAAAAAAAAAAAACTTTTTTAAAATGAATCAGGATTTATTTGAAGACCTTTTGGAGTCACATGGAGAGATGAAGCAAGTTCCTGTGATTACAAAAAGAGAAAAAATTTCTATCTTTTTAAGCAATCATTATGGAAAGATTATTTGTTTGGTGGTGGGTGCATTTCTTTTTCTTGCGTTATTTGTTGCTGCTTATTTTACTTATTGGTATAATTAATTAATAAAAAAAAAAAATAAAAATAAAATTCTTTAAAATCATTACATGTTTAAGTATAATGGAGAAAATGAAAATGAACCATTGACATTTCGATGGAGAGACCTTGCTATTTTGGTAGGATGGGTGGGAGGTGTTTTTGGATTTATTGCTTTTATAAAATATGCTTTTTAAAATAGATTAAGAAAATGTTGACTTTTTAAAGAAAGAAATGATTTATTTTTTTTTGTGGTGGATATTATTGGTGGGATGGATTCAAGCAGGATCGTTTGTGATTAGTTATGCGGCATCACCACCTGCTGTTCAGGTTCAACAGGATATTGTTGCAGCGGCTCAAAATGTGGCGCAATTTTTAGTTCTTTCTCATGATATTAATGTGGAAGTGTCCTTCGCTGTGCTTCCGGGTACGATTTTGGCAGAGAGTGCGCCTGCTGCGTTTTGTGCACACTGGAATGCGACGTTGGCTCCGTATATGTTGGTTCCGGCGGCCTTGTACGTTCAGGGGACAGGGGCTGTGAACTGCCCGTCTGCGGTTGGAAACATTCACATTAACATCGCAATTAACAGTATTTATCTGAACCAGTTCAATTATTGTCCTCAATGCCGGCCTGACAATGGTGCTTTTGATTTTGTGACGGTTGTCATGCATGAACTCATTCATGGCTTGGGAATGGCTACGGGCATTGATGGATCAGGGGTCAATGGAAATGCTCCTTATTGTGCCGTGTTCGATTGCTTTGTTTTTGGAAATACCACTTTTGGATGGCCTTCTTCCTTTGAAAGTCCCATTCCATCAACACTGACACTGCCCGCCATTCTTACTTCCCAAGTATTGTATTTTAATGGAACTGCGCCCCATTCTTATTTTGCGCTTTATGCGCCAAGTGTTTTTGTAGGCGGCGAATCCATTGTTCATACAGCATTTCCTAATTTGATGTACTATAAATTGTCTCGTGGAATTACATGGCATACACTCAATTTCAACATTGTGGGAATGCTTCAAACCTTTGGATATAGCACAACCAATTGTGATGATGCCGACGTTCGTTGTGGAAATTGTTTGCTTCATTATCCTTGCTTTGTTGCTCATGATAGCGCTGCTGCTGCAATGGATTGGTTTTTAACTGCTTTCTTTTAAAAGAAGCAAAATAAATAAATAAAAATAAATGCATTCTTTTAAAGAAAAATAGGAATGAGTGATAATGAGGAAAGTGATATGGAAGAAGAAATAGAAACAGATGGATATTCTCCTGATGATTTATCAATAGAAAGTGAAGAGGTACTACAGGAATTGAAAAAATTAAATAAGGCAACAAAGAAAAATCAGGAATTACTGGAATGTATTGTAACAGAAACGCCATTGACACCAAGACATTCTACATCTTCTTCAGTGGAAAGTCCTCGTTATGTAGCCAGTCCAAGAATTATGAATCAAGATATAATGAATATGAAAAGTAGGTTGGAATCGTTGGAAAAGTTTCAAATGGAAATCATAAGTAAACTAAACGCTGAGTTTATCATTGTGCTAAACAAAGCATGGGATGAGATTTCGCTTCAAAAAATTGCTATCGAAGAGTTGAATGAAAAAATCGATCAATTATTAATAATCAAAAATAAAAGAAAATAACAAATAATTCCTTTAAAATTTTTTATCATTTATTTTTATTTTTTTTTTTTGATAATTATAAAGCAATATACATTCCTGTCATGCTGGAAGTAAACATATTTGCTGCATTAGAGGAACCATATGCAAGTTGGAAATCAAAAAAAAGTGCACTTGTTGTATCAACAGTTGCTGGAACATTTGTTGATAATACTTGGGTCAACGTCATGGAATCATAGAGAAAATCACCCGTGCAAAGAACAGTTCCAGAAACCCCGATTGTCTGAAATACACAACGCATCGTTGCCTTAAATCCAGCCAAGGTGATTGCACCGCTCAGTGTGGCACCATTTGAAGTCACGATGGCGGTGGAATTGATGAGAATTCTTGTTTGGATGTGCGATGCACCGTTCTTTGAAATTGTGCCGCTTATAATCATATCAAACACTGTACCAACCTTAATGGAATTCGCAGCAATGACTTTGGAGGCAGACCCAGTCGCGCATGCTGCACCAGCCACTAACGTATTAAATGCAGTAGAGGAAACTCCCAAATTGGCAGTTCCGTTACTGCAAGATTCAAAAATGCGTCGGCGAATACCGATCCATTGTGTACTTCCATCTCCATTCGCTTGTAATACTTGACCATTTGTTCCCGGCGTTGTTGGAAGGACGTAATTGTAACTTTGGGTTAATCCTGTTGGTGCATTCATGGTAATTGTTGCATTATTACTTGTATCATTGAAATTAATGGATGTTCCGCTTGGTAAAACAATACCACCAGTTGCGGTTGTTGCTCCACTTACAGTCAACGTAGAAAAACTTGGAGTGGCAGTAGTTGCGACTGTAAAATTATTCGTTCCAGTTCCCGGAGTCATAACGATATTGTTTCCGGCATTAATAGTAACGGGAGCGGAAATACTGTAATTATTGGAACCCGAACCAATTCCAATCGTCACACCAGTTCCTGCATTTAGAGTAATGGCTGAAGAAGACCATGACGCTTGATTTCCAGCACCTTTTACTAAAATATCACCTTGTACACCGGGAGTTGTTGGAAGATTCAGATTTAAATTCGATGTCAACGCAGAAGCAGCAGAAATGCAGTAAGAAAACGTACCCGCGGAATTAAAAAAACAAAGCGTTGATCCATTCCGCAGATCAATATTGGTATCAATAAAAACGGTAGTAAAGGTAGGAGTTAAAGTTGTAGAAATGGTGAAATTCCCAGAACCAACACCCGACGTTACAATCATATTGTTGCCAGCATTCATGATTATATCTCGCAGAGGATTTCGATAAAAAATTTGAAAAGTTCCAGACGGATTCTTTAAAACACTGAAGTATGTCGAATCATTGAATGTGATTTGACCAAGAAAGGTTACAATGTAATCCAAGCCACTCCCACTTTGCACAAAACCGATAAAATTGTCTGCTGTAAAACTGACACCAAGATTGGCAGGTGTAAAAGCAAAAGGTTTACATGTTTGATAGTCTCCAACCGTTCCCCATTTTAATGTTCCTTCTGGACATTTGACATTTGTAGTATTGGCGATATTCACATTATAATAAATTAAGCCGGTACCTGAAGTGGTAATAGAGAAAATATCGGTGAGAGAAACGAATTCATTAAAGATGACGTTTGGAACAGTAGTGTTGAAAATGGCAGAAACACCACCTGCTCCAGAAGTAATGGCCAAACGGGCGCGCTGTCGAATGCTAATTAAAATATCCGCATTGTTCATACAGGAAGATGGGAAATACGCCGTATTCAAACCACAGGAACGTCCACCTTGGGAATTGAATGTAAAAACAATGGTCACATTAGGATCAGCATCAAAATTAAGTGGAATCGTGTATGTATCAACAAATAGTCGGGGGCCACCACGCAACACCATCCAAGCACCATCGTCGTAGGCGTTGATAAACACATCCGCATGCACATCAGATGTATTCTGATTAATTGTTAAGTTGGAATTGTCACCAAATACATTGTAAATCACAAGATATGTTATATTAGAATAACAATTATCATCGTTCAACGTGATGGATGAAAGAGAGGAAGAATATTCGGCATGCATATTTTGACAATTCCCCGTGAATCCATTGTGCATTTCAACATTGTGGATATGGAACAAGTCTGTATTTCCACGTCCCGCAGAACGGACAGTACCAAGAATGCTGGTTTCAGAAAAGGAAAATCGTGCATCCGAGTTGATGCCCGCAGCACCCATTGTTGTAAAATCAATATCCACATCCCCGTTTAAAGTGAATCCAGAAATACCAGCCTCCACATGAGCATTATTAAAGGTACTCCATGCTGAACTTAAAGTGATCTTGCAGCCAGTACAAAAATTCAATCTGGTTTGTTTGAAACGATTGTAACTAATAAGATTGGTATTCGGTGGAAAAGAAATGTTGCCGACAGTATATTCATCAATGGAGACCAAAACCGTGTAAAAATCAATAAAAGAAACGAGAGGAACAACAGAAAGTGCCTTATCAACCGTTTTATAAGGATCAAATTGGCCGCCACCATTAACAAGATCATCCCCGGTTGCTCCATTGACATAAATGATCCGCGTAAAAGATGGCAGTTGATCCTCAAAAATAAGATCAAATCCAGCAGCAACTGAAAATTGAGTTTGGTTTTGAAATGGAATTGCCGGAAAATATTGTACATTAGCGGCATTGGTTTGATTGGAAATCAAAGAAATCGTTCGTCCGGCAAGACAAACATTCACATCTGATTGAGTTGTAATAAAAGGACAATCAGGAAAATACAACGGATTAAAACCAGTATACGGAAGAGTATACGCTGTAATAAAGGAAACCAATTGTATTCCACTTGGAGTTGAACTGTACTCCAGAAATCCGGGAATGTCGAATAACTTCTTTAAAATTATATTATTATTGGCATATCCTGAAATGAGCGTCTGACCGCCAACAGTCGCATCGCTGGCTGTAATAAAAACACTTCCGCTAATAGCGGTGGGAGAAATAATAAATTTTAAAGAAGAAGAATTCATAAATCTTGATGAAAAATTACTAAACTGAGCAGACAAATCAGCTAGTTCATAAGTTGTAATGTTAGTGGTGGAAAATAATGAATCAAACTTGGACTGCTCATTCGGGTCGTCATAACACAGCGTTCGATTGATTGTATTAGAAATAAACTCGAATCCGCCAAATTCACAATCGGATTCATTTGCAAATAAATTTTTACCAATAATACCACACACCAATGTATCATTGAGTTTAATCCCAGTTAATCCTTCCGGGCAACTGCTTTTAATAGGATAGGAACCGCTTCCTCCAATACAGGGGTAAGTAATTCCATCAATAATTAAATCAATACCGCCGGGACAAGTTGTGCTATTTGATGGAACAGATATCACACTTGCAATTGGCGTAGTAGCAACAGGAACCGACCATGGCGCTGAATTACAAAGCACCATGCTCAGTACAAACATAAGAAAGATGAAAAAAAATTGATTGATAACCATATTTTTCTTTAAAATAACAATTTTTTACATTTCACTTCATTTCACTAATTTATATTTTTTTTTTAAATTTTAAAGAAATTAAAGAAATCTCATTAAAATGTTTATTTCTTCTTTTAAAAAAGAAACAGAATGAATAAAGAAGGAGTTACAACGTCTCCGAAAAAACCAATGACATCATCCAAGCCATCCATGATTAATCATCCTTCTAATCATAAAAGTGTTTTGCCTGTTACAAATACGATTGCAAATCGTAATGTTTCAGCAAATGCAACTGCTTTTGGTACAAATGAAGAACAAGCACGAGATGACGATCATAATAATGGAAAGAACAAAGAAAATATTGAATTAACAAAAGCATGGAACTGGAATCTATGGTGGAAACTATTTCTAACTGCTGTTGTTGTTACAATTTTAATTCTTGTATCGATTTTATTCCACGATTTTGTAACTTCCGACTCTGCTGCTTCCACTACTGGCGCCTGCGTTCCAAAATGTAGTATTTCTTCCGACATCACGCCAGTACAATTTTTAACTGGCGTTTATAATATTACTTATGTATGTTATCGTGGTTCGTCCCAAGTGATTTATACGCCTCCAACCGACCCTCTCAATTATGATTTTTCCACCTCGTCCTTTAATGCAGCACTAACGATTTGCCAGAAATCCATCAAGCAGACTTTTACAGTGCAACCGGCCATTATTCCTTACATGGCCAATGATCCTACTGGCCAAGCGAACGGTGTGTATACAAGGTGTAGTTTGGTTTGGGAATGTTCGTTTTTATATTTTACTTAAAGTATTTTCTTTAAAATTCCAAAGAAAGAATTTTTAATTAATTATAATAAAATTATCAAAAGCATCAATAATACGAAGTGATTTGGCATAAGGAAGAAAATAATCAAATGGTTTTGAATAAGCACTTACACTTTTGCATTTGAAGAAATGCTCCAATACTTTCAAATCATTTTGACGTTGTTCTAAATTACTTCTTTCATTCAAATACAAGATAGTCAAATTTCGAAGAACACGGCTTGTTGAATTTTTTTCATTAATAATATTGCGTAATGCTTCATTATCGTTTGGAAGTTTTTGTAGCATCTCCCAATAATCCCCAATACTTTCATAGACAGTACGTCCATCAGCGAATAAATTTGTATCCATAAATACAAAGTCATTGAATACCCGAAGTATACTTTCTTGAATTTCAGTCGGAATCATTTTAACGTGCTTTCTTGCATTCTTTAAAATGCCAGCATAGTTTTGAATCATCTTGCAATATGCTTCTTCATCTCTGGCTTTCATTTGTTGAAAAAGCAATGGAATAAAAGATATTTTAGGATCAACACCAATTCCTTCTATATAGCGACTTAAATCAAATACTTCAGTTCCTATTGTTATTACTGTAGTATCAATAACTTTCTTTTCCTTTTCTTCTTCTTCTTCTTCCATTTTAAGGGATAAAAATTCACTTTCTTTAATTTTTCCTACAATTTCAAACTCATCAGCATCTGAATTTTTTTTCTTTTGAATTTTCTTTACGACGTACATTTTTTTTT
>CAZIBY010000038.1:0-6941 GCA_964537475.1 uncultured Chitinophagaceae bacterium
TCGCGCGCAAGGTGCTTGACAGCGGCTTCACCGTCTACCTGCCGCACCTATTCGGAACGGTCGGCGCCAAGACGACGGAACTCGACCGGTTCGTCCAGCTGGCCAAGCTGTGCGTGAGCAGGGAGTTTCATGTCCTGGCGGAGAACCAGTCCAGCCCGATCGTCGATTGGTTGCGCGCGCTCGGTCGACATGCGGCACGCGAGACCGGCGGCAACGTCGGCGTGGTCGGCATGTGCGTGACCGGGAATTTCGCGCTCACGATGACGCTCGATCCGTGGGTGGTCGCACCGGTCATGGCTCACCCGTCCTTTCCCCTGCCGATCACCCAGCGGAAGGCGGCGGCTGTTCATGCCACCCCTGAAACGCTGGCCAATGCGCGCAGGCGAATCCGTGATGAGGGATTGCGCGTGATCGGGGTGCGGTTCGAAGGTGACGTTCTATTCTGCCGTGCTGCCCGCTTTCAGACTCTGCGGCGGGAGCTTGGCAGCGGCTTCGAGGGGATTGAGCTGCCCGCTTCCAGCTCCGCCCCGCATCCGGAGCCACCGCACAGCGTGCTTACTGTGGGGCTGATTGATAGGGAGGGTGAGCCAACGCGGGCCGCGGTGGACCGGATTCTCGCGTTCCTTGCGGAGCGGCTGCGCTGATCTAAACTGGATCAGCGTAGACTCATGAGCCATGTCTACCAATGAGGAGTCTTTGCGTCACGGCGCTACGCCCGCTGCCATGGCGTTCCAGATTGCCGTCGCCCTCGAAGGCTATGAGCAGAACCTTGACCAGTTCGTCTCAGCGCCTCTCGAGCCTGGTCTGCTCAGGGCTGCCGGAGATTCGCTGGAACGAGTGAAGTCGCTCGTTGGCACGCAGCCCGACCTGACGGTGCGTTTGCTGGAGTTAATCATCAGCCACGCTGAACTGACGCAGGCATATGGCAGGCTCACCTCCGAACAAAAGAACGCCTCTGAGCTCTCCGTTCTTTTCCAGCAGCACTGCGCGAAAATCGAGACCATGCGCCACAAATGCCTGCAGATGGTGCAAAGCTAATCGCGATCGCCGCGCACGGCGCAGATAAGTCAAGAATGGTTTCGCTTCTCTAAACGCGTCGGACCAGTCCTTGGTCGCAGTGTCAAGAAGCAATGGCCTCAAGTGGGGCGGCCCGGGACTCGAGATTGGCCAGGGCGACATCGACGACCCGGTGCAGCGCCGCCCTGCCTGGCCGGGTCTTGGCCAGGATGTTCAAACCCTGCACCACGCAAACCAGGAACGCAGCCGTTTCCGCACCAATGCTGGGGGAAATCTCGCCGGCCGAACGGGACCGGTCAAGCGCGCTCGCGAAGTTGCCTTCCAGGCGCTTCAATTGCAGTTTCGCCCGGGCAGCCACGTCTGGATCGCTGCATGCCAGTTCCGCGATAGAGTTGGTCACCAGGCAGCCCCAGCGGCGCCTGCCTTTGTGCATCTGCTCGATCATGTGGTCGAAGAAGGCGCGGATTCCGAGCAGCCCGGAGGCAGCGCCCGTGATGCGCTCGGCGGCCTGGCGCGACTCGGTCTCGATGTAGTTGTCCAGGGCGCGCAGGAAGAGGGCGCGCTTGTCCCCGAAGGCGCCGTAGAGGCTGCCCGCGTTCAGCCCCATCGCATCGCACAGGTCGCGTACTGCAGTAGCGTCGTAGCCGCGTTCCCAGAAGGTGTCCATGGCCTGCTGCAGGGCCAGCGATTCATCGAACTCTTTGGGGCGGGCCATGGGTTGACGATGCCGATGTGAGACCGGTACTATGCCACTTCTTGAGCGTTCGTTCAACAACGATCGGAACACAGCAAAAGGACCTGAATCGATGCGGATTGCAATCATGGGAAGCGGCGGGGTCGGCGGCTACTTCGGTGCCCGGCTGGCGCAAGGCGGCGCCGATGTCACCTTCATCGCGCGTGGCGCGCACCTGGCAGCCATGCGCGAGAGTGGCCTGCGCGTGGAGAGCCCCTTGGGTGACCTGCACATCCCCAAGCCGAAGGTGACCGACCATCCGGCCACAGTAGGTCCGGTGGACCTGGTGCTGTTCAGCGTCAAGCTGTGGGACACCGAAGGCGCCGCCCGCTCCATTCTGCCGATGGTCGGCCCCGCAACGGGCGTCATCTCGTTCCAGAACGGCGTGCAGAAGGACGACGTGCTGCGCGAGGTGCTGGGCGCACAGGCGGTCATCGGCGGGGTGAGCTACATTGCCGCCGTCATTGGCGAGCCGGGGTTGATCCGGCACTCCGGCAAGATGCAGAAGCTGGTGTTCGGCGAGTACGACGGCAGCATCACCGCTCGCGTGGAGCGCCTGCGCGGCGCTTGCGCGGCTGGAGGCATCGACCACGATCTCAGCACACAGATCCGCCAGACCATCTGGGAAAAGTTCGTTTTCCTGGTCGGTTTGTCGGGCACCACCACCACGGCTCGGGTGCCGATCGGCCCGATCCGCGGGAACCAGCGTTCGCGCGCCTTCCTGCGCGACGTGATGGATGAAGTGGTCCAGGTCGCACGCGCCGAAGGGGTTCCGCTGCCGGTCGACTTCGCCGACAACCGGCTGGCTTTCTGCGACGGACTGCCGCCGACGATGACCTCCTCGATGCACAACGACCTGGAGCGGGGCGGCCGGCTGGAGGTGCCGTGGCTGAGCGGCGACGTGGTCGTGCGCGGTACTCGCCTGGGCATTCCGACGCCCTGCAACCGCGCGATCCTCGACATCCTGTCGGTTCACAGCGAGGGCCGCCCCGCATGAACGCGCCCCACCTCACTATCCGTTCGATCCAGGCGACGCTGGTCAAGGTGCCCATGCGCCGTGCGCTCGGCACCAGCGCGATGCGCATCGACCAGGCACCGCTGCTGCTCATCGACCTGCAGACGGACGAGGGCGTGGTCGGACGCGCGTACCTGTTCTGCTACCTGGAGTCGGCCGGCGTCGCGGCGACCGCGCTGGTGCGCGATGCGGCCGCCGTGCTGGCCAGCAAGAGCGCGGCGCCGGCCGAAGTGCGGCGTCTGCTGGAAGCGCGCTTTCGCCTGGTCGGCGCGCGCGGCATCGTATCGATGATCATGGCTGGCATCGACATCGCCTGCTGGGATGCGCTCGCGGTGGCCGCGGGCTTGCCGCTGGCAACGCTGCTCGGCGCGCCCTTGCGTCCCATCCCCGCCTACAACAGCAACGGCCTGGGTCTGGTGGCGCCCGAGGCGGTGGCGCAGGAAGCGCTGGAACTGGTGGACGAGGGTTTCCGCGCGATCAAGATCCGCCTGGGTCGCGCACGCGCCGAGGACGATCTCGCCGCGGTGCGTGCGGTGCGTCGCGCGATTCCGGCCGACGTGACGCTGATGGCGGACTACAACCAGGCCCTGAATCCGGCGGCGGCGCGCGAGCGTTGCCGGCAGCTCGATGACGAAGGGCTGGCCTGGATCGAAGAGCCGGTGCGACACGACGACTACGCCACCTGTGCTGCGCTGGCGGCGCTGCTGCGCACACCGATCCAGATCGGCGAGAACTTCGCCGGCCCGCGCGCCATGGCGCAGGCGCTGTCGCACGGCGCCTGCGACCTGGTGATGCCCGACCTGGAGCGCATCGGCGGCGTCACCGGCTGGATCGCCGCCGCCGCGTTGGCTGACGCTGCCAGCATCGAGCTGTCCTCGCACCTGTTCGCCGAGGTCAGCGTCCACCTGCTGGCTTCCAGTCCGACCGCGCACTGGCTGGAATATGTCGACTGGGCCGATGCCATCCTGCAGCAGCCGGTCAAAGCCAGGGACGGCTGCATCGCGCCGCCAGACCGCCCCGGGCACGGGATGGCCTGGGACATGGATGCGGTGAAGCACTACGAGGTGCGCGCATGATCGACCTCTACACCGCCGCTACGCCCAACGGGCACAAGGTCTCTATCGCTCTGGAGGAACTGGGCCTGCCCTATAACCTGCACAAGCTGGATTTGGCAAAGCACGACCAGAAGCAGCCCTGGTTCCTTGCCATCAACCCTAACGGGCGCATCCCGGCGATCATCGACCGGGCGGAAGGTGACTTTGCGGTCTTCGAGTCCGGTGCCATCCTGTTGTACCTGGCCGAGAAGACGGGACGGCTGCTGCCGGCTGATGGCAAAGGGCGCTCGCGTGTGATGCAGTGGTTGATGTTCCAGATGGGCGGAGTCGGGCCGATGATGGGCCAAGCGAACGTGTTCTTCCGCTACTTTCCCGAGAAGATCCAGCCGGCGATCGACCGCTACCAGGGCGAGAGCAAGCGGCTGTGCCGGGTGCTCGACACGCACCTGAAAGAGCATGAGTTCTTGGCCGGCGACTACTCCATCGCCGATATCGCCAACTGGGCATGGGTGCGTACCCATCGCTGGTCGGGCGTCGAGATCGACGACCTGCCGCACCTGCGGCGCTGGCTGGCGACCATCCGCGCCCGGCCGGCGGTGCAGAAGGGAATCCTGATGCCGCCGTCCTCCGTGGACACCCGGGTCAATGACGATGAACAGGCGCGCAAGTTCTCGGAGGACGCGCGCAAGATGATGGAAACCGGCCAGTCACGCGAACGGGGGGTCTGAGCGCCGCGTCGGCAAGACCGAAACCGGAGGAGACAATGAAACTTTTCATCGCGCCGCGCGCGCCCAACCCGCGCCGCGTCACCATGTTCATCGCGGAAAAAGGCATCGAGGGGATCGAACGCGTGCCGTTGGATCTTTCGGTCAACGAGCACAAGGGCGAGGCGTTCCGCGCCAAGAGCCCGCTGGCCAAGGTGCCGGCGCTGGAACTGGACGACGGCCGCGTGCTGACCGAGACCCGCGCCATCTGCACCTACTTGGAAGGCTTGGTGCCGGAGCCGAACCTGATGGGTGCGGATTTCGAGGAGCGCGCCTTCATCGAGATGGCGGACCGCCGGGTGGAGTGGTACTTGTCCGCGGGCATCGCGAACTGCGTGCGCCATACGCATCCCGGACTGGCGGCGCTGGAGCAGCCGCAGTTTCCGGACTTCGGCGCGTCCCAGGGGCAGAAGGTGCGCGAGGTCGCGCGCTGGCTGGACCAGTGCCTCGCCGGCCAGCCCTTCATGGCCGGCGAGCGCTTCACCATCGCCGACATTACCGCCTTTTGCGCACTCGAATTTGCCCGCGGTTTGATGAAATTCGTCCCCGGCGCGGAGGGCATGGCGAACCTGCAAGCTTGGCGCGACCGGATAGTGCAGCGGCCGAGCGCCGCCTGAGTGCGCGGCCGATGACCATGCGCTCCATCGAACTGTATTGGTCCTTCCGCAGTCCTTGCTCTTACCTTGTTCTGCCACGCATTGTTTGCTTGTCGAACAGTTGAGGGTGGACTTCAGATCCCTTCGTCCACCGCAGCACGCGGGTGTTTGCGTTCGGCAACGCCGCGAATGCCGACACTCGTCCACCCTGCGTCAGTCCTCTCCGCGCGAACTTCCGCGTCTGGGGAACCGAGCCCAGCGTCAGTTTCGATGTGTCCGGCCCGGTCAAGCAGAAGCTGACCTCACCTGACAGCGAGCTTGTGAAAAGCCGGACGGTCCGCCGTCTAGGAATAAAGGCAAAAACCTGCTGGCCCGTGAGGCCGTGTGCAATATCTCTCAGAGCACCCGGTCCCAGGTGCGCCTCACTTGGAACTCGCCCATGCGCAGTTCACCTGCGGTGCAGTTCAGCGCGGCCAGCGCGGGTGCTCGTCGTCCACCACGAACACGTGCGAATGGACGCGCGCCCCCAAGGCCTTGCCTTGAGCAAGATGTGGATGCCCCGGCTCCAGTTCATCGTGGGCGTGCGGGAGGTCGTCCGGGTCGTGGGCAGGCCACAGGAGGGCGGCGACCAGCAGCGAAACCGTTGCCAGCACGCCTAGCACGACGAAGCTCACCTCGAGGCCGGACTTCGCACCCAACCAGCCGGCCAGGGGATAGGTGACAAGCCAGCATGCATGGGACAGGGCAAACTGTGCGGCGAAGAGGGCCGGCCGGTCTTCGGACTGCGCTGAGCGGCGCAGCAACCGACCGGAGGGCGTCTGCGCGAGCGAGTAGCCCGCTCCCAGCACGAACCAAAGAATCAAAAGCGTCTCGTAGCGCCGAGACGCCAGGGCGCCTGCCAGCATGCCGGCGGCGATCAGCGCCGCGCCCGTGAACATCACGCGTCGGTCCGTGTAACGGTCCAGCAGCTTGGGCAGCACGAACGCCATTAGCATGGAGCCGCCGCCAAACAGCGCCAGGGCGAAGGCCATGGCCTGCTGAGACAGGCCGAAGCCGGATTGCACCAGCACCACGGTATTCACGATCACCATCGCGCTGCCCGTTGCGATGGTGAGATTCAAGGCGAGCAAGCCGCGCAGCCGCGGCGTGCGCAGGTAGATGCGCAACCCGCGCGTCGTGCGCTCGTAGATGCCGCGCCGGGGCGGAAGCTTGGCTTTTGGGAGAACGGCGGAGGCGACCAGCGCGGCGGAGGCGAGAAAGCCGAACACCGTGCCGCCGAACAGGCTGGGATAGGAGATCACGCTGAGCAGCGCGGCGGCCAGCGCGGGGCTCACCAGGCTCTCCATGTCATACGCCAAGCGCGACAGCGACAGCGCGCTGGTGTAGTCCTCCTCCCGCGTCAACACATCCGGGATGGTGGCCTGGAAGGTCGGCGTGAAGCCAGCCGACGCCGACTGCAGGACGAAGATCAGGATGTAGATCTGCCAGATCTCCGTCACGAACGGCAGCAGCACGGCCACCGCCGCACGCACCAGGTCCAGCGACACCAGCACCGCCCGGCGTGGCAGGCGCTCGGCGAACGCCGCGGCCACCGGCGCGACCCCGATGTACGCGACCATCTTGATGGCGAGCGCTGTTCCCAGCACGGCGCCGGCCTCCGCGCCGGCGAGGTCGTATGCCAGCAGGCTGAGGGCGACCGTGGCCAGGCCGGTCCCCAGCAGCGCGATCACCTGCGCCAGAAACAGGTGCCGATAGGTTGGG
>CAZIBY010000039.1:0-6625 GCA_964537475.1 uncultured Chitinophagaceae bacterium
AGCGCGGCGTCTCTCATCTCGTTTGAGGATGCGCGATCCGGCCACTTGCGCTACTGAGGCCTGCCGGTGACGGACTGGACGCGGCCGAGGGCGTCGATGGAGCGGGAGAGGGAGCGGGCGAGGGTGCCCGAAGGGTCCTTGGTGTCCTCGGCGGTGCGGTTGCCGAGGTTGTCGAGGGTGTAGTGGATGGAGTTGCCGAGGTTGTCGGAGACGTCGGTGAGGCGGTGGGCGTCGTCGTAGGCGTAGGCGACGTAGGAAGTGGAGTCGGGCTGGGTGAGCTGCTTGAGCAGCCCGGTGGGCCAGTAGTCGTAGGTGGTGGTCTGGCCGGCGACGCTTGCGGTGTGGAGCCAGCCGCGGGGGAGGTAGGTGTAGTCGGTGAGGACGCCGTTGGGGTCCTGGCTCTGCAGCAGCTGGCCGGCCTTGGTGTAGGAGGTGTACTGGGTGACCAGCGAGAGCTGGCCGTTGGCCGGCGTGGCGGTGGAGCAGCTGCCGCTGGCCAGGTGGCCGGTGTACTGGAGGTCGCCGGTGGTGTGGCCGACTGCGTTGGGATCGGTGCCGGAGAAGGCCGGGTCGCCAAGGGCACCGTCAGCGTCATCAGCAACAGCCGCCGGGGCTCCGGCGACGAGCGCACCGAGGTCGCCACCGCCATCCAGTGGACCCTCTGGGGGAAGCTCGCCGAGAACGCCGCCGAGTACCTCGGCAAGGGCAGCCACGTCAACGTCATCGGCCGGATGACCAACAACAACTATGAGAAGGACGGCCAAGAGATCTACGGCATGACCTTCACCGCCGAGGAGATCGACTTCCTCGACAGCCGCGAAGAGGGCGAGGCGCGCCGCGCCCGCCGGACCTGAACGCAGACACCCGGAGGTCCCATGAACACCAACCCCACCCTCGCGACCCGCTTCGCCCGCGCGACCCGCGTCCTGCGCGCCGAGATTCCGCTCGGCGAAGACCAGATGCGCCAGGTCGCCCCGTCCGTCTTCGCCGGCGGCAAGCACACCAGCCGTTCCGACCGCTACACCTACATCCCGACCATCGACGTCCTGCGGGGGCTCCGCCGCGAAGGCTTCGAGCCCTACATGGTCGCCCAGGGCCAGAGCCGGATCGAGGGCAAGACCGAATACACCAAGCACCTGGTGCGGCTGCGCCACGTCAGCGAGCAGAACACCAAGGCCGAGGCCAACGAGATCATCCTCATCAACAGCCACGACGGCGCGAGCTGCTACCAGCTCCTTGCCGGTCAGTTCCGCTTCGTCTGCTGCAACGGCCTGATCCTCGGAGATGCCTCGCACGACATCCGCATCCCGCACAAGGGCGATGTCCGAGGCGACGTGATCGAAGGTGCCTTCCGCGTCCTAGACGACTTCGAGGTGATCGGCCAGAGCACCGAGGCGATGAAGGCGATCGAACTCGCACCGGACGAGCGGCAGGCGTTCGCGCGAGCCGCGCTCACGGTCCGATTCGGCGAGCGGACCGAAGGGCAGCCGCCGGCCCCAATCACCACCGATCAACTGCTCGAGGCAAGGCGAGTGGAGGATGAAGGGGCCAGCCTCTGGCTCACCTTCAACCGCATCCAGGCCAACGCCGTGCAGGGCGGGCAGCTTGGACGCGGCGCCAGGGGACGCAGGACCCGCACCCGCGGCATCCGCAGCATCGACGGCGACGTCAGCTTGAACCGGGCCCTCTGGCAGCTCGCCGAGGAGATGCGGCAGTTGAAGTCCTGAGGAGACGGCGATGGACTCCGCAAGGACTTCATCGCCGCCGCGACCGCTTGGGTCCAGGGCACTGACCCGCCTGCGCATCGCCGCAACGCTGATGCGCTGGCCCCTGAGCGCAGCGACCGACGACGACTTCGCGCGCCGTGTACTCGAGACCATCGGGCGGCTGGACGGGCGCCGCCGCGAGCGGCTGCGGGGGCTGGTCGACTGGGTCGAGGCGTACGAGCAGGCCGAACAGGCGGAGCGAGTGCGGTCCGCGCGACCGGTACCGAGTTCATCAAGGAGGGCTCCGTGTCTTCACAGTTCATCTTCTCCCCGACCCTGAACATGACCGATGCGCACGGCCGCGAGGCCGTGCCTCTTCGAGTACGGGTTCAGCCTCGACGCGATCGAGCGCGGAGATTCCGACCCCGGCATGAGCGGTGAGCCCTCCCTCCCGGGCTGCCTGGTCACGTCGCTCGATCCGGAGACGCTGGTGGGCTGCGCGCTCGGCTGCAGCGAGGCGCACGAGAGACGATGCCTGAGGGGAGAGCGCCTCCTTGGAAGGGCGGCCGGTGCAGATGGCTGACGGGTTCTCTGATCGGATGAAACCACACGCAATGTAGGGCTTCGGCACGCCGAAGTGGGGTCGGCGGTAGGGCTATTCGCACCGTCACGTCTGGTCACGCGGTGAGCTCCCGAAGCGAATGGACGGTTCGGAGTTGAGGGCAGGATAAGACCTGCGTCTGCCATTGTTTACGTTCCCGTCGAAATGCCCTCCGCAACGCGCCTCGCCGTCGTCGCCGCACGCCTTGCACCGGAGCGCAAGGCCGCGCTCAACGCGCTGGCCGCCCGGCAAGGACTCTCGGCTTCAACGTTGCTCGCACTCTTCGTCGAGACGGTACTGCGCGACAACGAGCCGCCTCTCGACGCCCGCGTCCGCGACGCTGCCGTGGGTTCCCGGGACCGCATCACCGTGCGCCTGCGCCGCGGCGACCGCTCGCGGCTCGACTCGCGTGCTGCCGCACGAGGCCAGAAGTCGGCCACCTACCTGGCGATGCTCATCCGTGCGCATGTCCGCCAGGCACCGCCACTCCCGGCCCCCGAGCTGGCCACCCTCAAGGACGCCGTCAATCGGCTCGCCGCGCTCGATCGTCATCTGGTGCGCCTGGCTGCGCCGGGCAGCCCGTTGGATGCGACCGACATGGCGAGCCTGTTGCGTGCCACGACGAAACGCGTTGACAACACCCGGCAGGCGGTCGCCAACATCGTCCGCGCCAATCTCATCAGCTGGGAGACTCCCGATGCCTAAGCGAGTCGTCTCGATACCGCGCGATCCTGCGCTCATCGCGCTCGACATCGTCAGCCACGGCCGACGCGGGCCCGGAGGAAGCGTCCTCACGCCCGAGCAGATCGAACAGGTGTCCCGCACCGTCCACCGAGCGCCCGAAGTGGTCGTCAAGGTCTCCGGCGGCGCTCGCGATGCCGGCGGCGCCAAGGCCCACGCCGACTACATCGGCCGGCACGGCAAGCTCGGCCTCGAGACCGATGAAGGCGAACGCGTTGTCGGCCGCGATGCCGGTGCCCGGCTCGTCGCCGACTGGAACCTCGATCTCTCGCGCGGCCAGTACCGACCTCTATCCGACCGCGGTCGCGACACCCGCCCCAAGGTCGTCCACAACATCGTGCTCTCGATGCCCGGCCGGACCCCTCCCGAGGCCGTACTCGAAGCCGCCCGGACCTTCGCCCGCGAGAACTTCGCGCTGCAGTACCGCTACGCGATGGTGCTCCACACCGACCAGGCCCATCCGCACGTGCACCTCGTTGTCAAGGCCGAGCACGAATGCGGTGGGCCGAGGCTGACGATCCGGAAGGCCATGCTGCGCCGCTGGCGCGAGGAGTTCGCCGCTGCCTTGCGTGCCCAAGGTGTCCCGGCCAACGCGACGCCAGCGCCGCTGCGCGGCCGCGCCACGGGCGGGATGAAGGATTCGATCTTCCGCCGCCTGCGAGCGCTGGCGGATGCCGCTCGCGCGCCCGACCA
This sequence comes from uncultured Chitinophagaceae bacterium, assembly GCA_964537475.1. Taxonomy (GTDB): domain Bacteria; phylum Bacteroidota; class Bacteroidia; order Chitinophagales; family LD1; genus UBA1941. The sequence continues at coordinate 3,742 of CAZIBY010000039.1, forward strand.
GCCCGGCAGGACCCCCGTCGGCTCGACCTTCATGCGCGCCAAGGTCGAGCGCATCGCGTGGCAACTGCAGCAGGGGGCGCTTCCGGTCGAACCTGGACTGGCGCGCCTGCAGGCGACCCGCCAGAGCATCATCGATGACTGGCGCTCAACCGCCCAAGCCCTGCGCCGCCAGGGCGAGGAAGCCCTCGCCCGGGAAGTTGAGCGATACATCCAAGCCTTCCCGCCGGTTCGCACCGACGCCATGCGGATCGCCGAGCGGCTCCAGTCGCGTTGGGCCGAGTCCGGTGCGACGCGTGGTGCGGCGCCCGATCCGGGGTCGCCGCCGCCTCCTCAGGTTCCTACCGAGCCTTCGCCTCGCGTTCCTTGACGCGTTCGGCGGTCGTGTAGCGGCCTTCTGCGATCCGCTCGGCAATCCGTGCACGGCTCTGCGCGACGAAGCGCTCGCGGTCCGCTTCGAGTGCGATGTCCTTGCCGGCGAACCGGATCGCTTCGTCCAGCCGCTCCAGTGCCTTGGTGTGCTGCGGGAACTCGCGCTCGAACTGCGTCCGGGGCAGCGTGCGGAAGGCTTCGGCCTCTTTGCCCCAGCGCACGAGCCGGGCGGCTTCGGTGTCCTGCTCGATCCGGCTCGCGGCCTCTTGGCCCCACGCGGTCGCCAGGCTCGCGACCTCGCGCGGAACTCCCGGATCGGTGGCCAGCCGGGTTGCCAGCGTCTGCCAGCGCAGCACCGCGTCGGCGAGCTCGCGGGCAGTCTTGCGGCGCTCGCGGTAGTCGTCCAGCACTGCAACCGCCTTGGGCTCGCGCGCCCAGCGCTCGGCGTCCCAATGGTTGGCGTAGAGCTGCCGCCCGTCGCGCGCGACGACCTGCAGGCGATCCACGAGGTGCGCCGATTCGAGTTGCCCAAGCACGTCGCGCAGTTCGGCGTAGGCACTGTCGTGCACTGCGCCTGGGACGAACGCCGGGGTCAGGCCTGCGGCCCGGGCGAGGTCGTAGCGCGCCAGCGTTGCCTGGCGGCTCTGGTCGCGGTCGGTCGCGAGCACCACCGCCGAGAGCTGATAGGAGGCGGCGCGCAGCTGCATCGATAGAGCATGCACGCCGCGCAGGTCGCGCATCGTGCTCACGAGCACCACGTTCAGCCCGGCGGCGATCGCATCCGCCGTCAATCGGACGTACCAGCGGCCGATATCCGGACGGATGGCGTCGTAGGCCCGCAGGTCCGACGGCAAGGCCTGGCGCCACTGCGGGTGGTACTCGCGCAGGAGGTCGGCGGAGACTGCCACGCTGGGACCCACCGATGCGGTCAGGTGCGCCTGCACGCGCGCCAGCGCATAGGCCTTGCCGGCACCTGGCTGGCCGCCGATGAGGACGGCTGTCGGTGTGGCGGAGCGGACCGATTCGTCGAAATGGTCCGGACGGATCTGCTGCAGGTAGATGCGCTCGGCGTCGCGCTCGCTGAGGGAAGGGCGGGCCATCGTCAGGCGTCCTTCGTCCCAGGCCCGACGAGCGGCGTGTAGCGGGCTATCACCCGCGCCACGGCTTCGGGGTCGCTCAGGTCGAGGCTTCTCCGCAGGGCGAGAGCGTCACCGCGTTCCTGGGCGAGCCGGGCGATCTGTTCGCTGTCCCCCGCGGGGGAGACCGCCGCAAGCTGCGCGGACCGTTCCGCGATGTAGCGGACGAGCAGCGTAAGGGCCACCTCGGCGTCAATCTGCGGCTTCAGGCCCGACCACAGCCGCTGGTCGTAGTCGGCGAAGGGGCGAGGGGTGCCGGGTGCATGTGGGGCTGTTGCGTCGGCCTCAAAGGGCAGCGTGCCATCCCGGGCGATCCGACTGATCACCGTCCGCAGAACGTCGTGCAGTTCGAGGCCGAGGTCGGCACAGACCCGCGCCGCCTTCTCGCGCAGCGCGGCATCGATGCGGAATCGGACGAGGTCGGTGTCCATGCGCGCGCATTGTGCCGGCCTGCCGAGGGGAAAGGATGCGTGCCTGGCCAGAAAGCGATGTCAACCATCACAGGCGCTGGCCGATCGAGCGAGTCCGGCAACGCCCGAAGCCGATCGAAGCCGGAGTTGGCTCAGACGCGCACCGTCTTCCCCCCGCACAGGCTGTCGCGGTAGAACGCGAGCGACCGGTTCATGCCATCGACCTCAAGGTCAGCGCCGAAAGTCTCGGCTTCATCGCGCCACCTCACGCGTGCGTCGGCTCTTTGCGTCGGCCTTGCCCTCGGGGCAGGAATGCGCAGTCCCGACCAGCCGCGGCGACGTCGCGATCATGTAGAGCATCCAACTCGGGCCCGGGGATCCATGTCGGCATTGATGCCGAGATGGTGATGGAAGCACAGGCAATGGCCGCGGCGGTCATGCTTCGGTACATGAGGATCTCCTTCGCTTCATCCGTATGACGTTCGACAGCACAGGAAATCGACAACCTGCTGGCGGCCGTCGTCGCGACGCGCGATCGGTCAGCAAGCTTCAACCCCGCTCACCGGCCGCTCCGGAAACTCAAGTCAAGCTTCCTCGTCAGGTCATGCGGGCGGTACCGATGCGGCCTCGATGTCACACAGCGTCCGGTCCAGTTGCGGCATCGGCGCCACCCCCAACCGCCAGCAGCGGGCGCGGCACATAGGCATGGGGGCCTGGGCCTGCACCGCGAGATCACTGAGCAGGCGCACGGGCCGCTCGGGCTGCTCGGGCCCGTCTTTGGGTGGGCCGCCGGTTTCCTCCACCAAGGACCTGCCCTCGCCGGGGGTCAACTGCTGGCGGCACCAGCAAAATGCGGCTGGGGTCTTCCATGCCACGCGAACCCCTGGTGCCCCAATGGCATGGGCAGACTGCTTCCGGTGTGCGCCGTGCAAAGGCGGCGCTTTCCAGTGGGTGCAAGCCCCACCCGGC
>CAZIBY010000040.1:0-4441 GCA_964537475.1 uncultured Chitinophagaceae bacterium
ATTCTCTGTTCAGGTTTCGGCTTAGGTCTCTTGTATCGATCTAGTTCTATTCTAAGCTGGTTAGTCCCGGTTCTCAGTCTGGTAAACAAGTGTCTCCCCCTTATATTCTTCTGTGACAGTAGGTATGGTTCTAGTTCTAGTGTAGTCTTGAATGTTTTGTACAATCGTAGTTTAGGTTTCTTATTGACTTCGAATATCCAGTCTGACTCCTCTACCGCATGGATACGCTTTTGAATCTTCTTATGCCAAAAATCTCTAATTTGGACTCTTGCTTTTCCTTCCTGTCCTTGGAAAATAGTCTGCTCATTGCTCCACAATTCTTGCAGACCATATCTTATTGTGAGGAGATGTATATTCTTGACCCAACTTTTTCCCTTTAGTCTATTAGTTCTGTACATTTCTCGACTGTGTTTGTACACTTCCTTTACATACCTCGTCTCATCCATGAGCATAATATTGATCCAATACTTTAGCATTGCATACTCTCTTCTCGACTGAAGCTTCCACCAGCCTAGCTCTCCCATCACCGCTGCACTAGTCGTTTTCCCTCCACATCTAAGTATCCTTCTCCCCATCTCTCTTTCTATGACTTCTCCCTTCTCCCACTTTCCTGCTCCCCACACCTCCGCCGCATATTCCATAGGCGAACGCACTAAAGCTTCCCACAGATTGATACATGCTTTTACTGATAGAAAACTGTTGTTCATACCCATATTCCATACTCTCGCTCTATTTTTCCTTGCTTTATCTGCTATCCTATCTTTAAATGTACGAAAGGTTATCTCACGATCTAATTCGACACCCAGGTACTTGTAACTGTCTGTCTCCACTACAAGGTCTTTTCCTAACTTCCAGTGTTTCCCGCAGATGCACTCCAGCTTGCAATCACCATAAATGAACGACTTCGCTTTCTCAATCGGCCCGAAAATCACTACTGCTGATTTATCATAATTAAAATTAAATCTCCACTTACGACTGTATTGGTATGTAATCTCCATGAGCAATTGCAGATCCTTTCTATTTTCGGCTATGAGTACAATATCATCTGCGAACATTAGCAGTCCTATACGAATATTACCATGTAGTACCCCTCTCCCTACGCTTTTAATCTCATCTGCAAGACCATTAATAAAAATGTCAAACAAACTTGGGGAAAGAATGCAACCTTGCCTAACTCCCACCTCTATTGTGAAAAATTCTGTGCTTTTACCATTTACCATAACACAACTTTCGACTCTCTCGTACATTTTCCTGATTACTCTCCACATTCTCCCTTTCATTCCACACATGCGCATTCTCTTCCAGAGTCCTGCTCTCCACACTCTATCATATGCTTTTTCTACATCAATGAAGCAACAAAAGGTTTTAAAAGGCCATCTTACCGAAATCATTTCGTGCAGTATAAAAATTTGATCTGTCGTTGACCTATTTCTGCGAAATCCTGCCTGTTCTTCTGCTAGAATATGATTTGCCTCACTCCAATCTGACAGTCTACTATTAAGAATCGATGTGTAAAGCTTACCTAATACACTCAACAATGTGATACCTCTATACTTAAGCGGGTTATAAACTTGGTCTGGTGGTCCTCCTTTAAAAATCGGGCATATTAATCCTCTCGACCAATCCCTCGGCACCTTTTCATGCTTTAACCATAGTTGATTGAACATTTGCCAAATCGCCTGTTCTAATTCTTCACCTCCGTCTTTCAGGATTTCATTCGTTACACCATCTATACCCACTGCTTTACCTCTCTTTAGTCCTCTTATACCTGCCTTCACTTCTTCCTGCTCAATTGGTCTATTTAATCTCATCAACTGCCAGTCTTCTCCTGGATCTCCTTGCCTTCTAGCTTCTTCTTCTAGCTCACTTTCCCTACTCATTTCCTCTTCTATCTGCTCCATGAAACCCTTATCAAAGTGTGTATTCTTTTCCTTTTCTTCTGATCCTAGCTTATGGAACGCCTCCCGCCATACTTCCATCATCTCTTGTCCGTCTACCAGCTCTCCTTTTGTGTTCTTCATATGTTCTGGCAAGGATTTTTTCAATTGCTTTGTGCGTCCGAAATTCTTTAATTGGTTCCAATAGGCCTTCGGATCCTTAGACTTAAGGGCTTCAATTGTCTCAATTGCTTTGGCTTCCTGCTCTTTATTAAACTGTCTCTGCTTTCTACGCTTGAGACGTGCAATTGTTCTATATTCCTGATGTCTTACTTCTCTCTCTTTACTATCTAACTCTCTCTTTTTCTTATCATAGGCTTCCTTTTCTGCAAAATATAGCTCAGTGAGTTCCTGGTCCCAGGGGATCCACTTTTCACTTCTTATACTTTTCTTTATTCTTCCTATACTCTGGCTCGCTGCCTCACTTATAGCTGTTATCAGCTTCTGATTCATCTCCTCATAATTATTATATTCTATTGAATACAGACTTGGCAAGCTATTCAGAAACAATTGCCTAAAGGTTCCCCACCTTGGGTCTTGGTTTCCCCCTCCTCTCTCCCACTTCGGTATTTTCAAACTCGAGTAAATTGGTAAAGAATTACTACTTGCTACCTCACTGATCGTCGGCTCGCTCTTAGGAACTATCAATTCACACGTAACCATCCTGTGATCACTAAGATTTGCTATGTACTCACTCCATACTTTTATACTGCCCTTTTTATATCTCACTGTATTTTCCTTGGGCGCTTTAATATCGTCCTTTACAACTATACTTTTATCTTTGAATTCTCTCTCCACTTCTTCCTCATTTGCTAGTTCGAACTGGGGATCTATGAGGTCGTAACTGAGAATTATATAGTCTATCACTGATTCTCCTTTATTCTGGTTTAGACACGTGCTCTCCCCTCCCCCATCTATCCCATTTACTATAACCATTCCATTTGGATCGAGAATGTTGAGGAGGCGTCGCCCATGATGTTTTACCTGCTTAGGGAGCTCCTTATCTGCTGTCTCTCTTTCTACTGAGATATGGACACCATTTTGGAAAATATTTGAAGACCTGCACCCTACTCTGCAATTAAGGTCTCCCATCACTATCACTTTACCTTGAGTACGATAATTGAAAATATCATCTTCTAACTCGTGCAAAAAACCTGCGTAATCTGTGATACGTGTACTGGTCATCGGACTCATATATGTAGCCGCTATGAATACATTCTTGCCTCCTATTTCAACCTTGATCCATATTATGTCAAACATTACACTTATTTTTACAATGTCAGCTTTCCCTACCCCTCTTCTAAGTAGGATTCCTACCCCACCCTCCCCACTCACCGCCTTCTGCTGCTTTCTATCTCTTCCGAACCACGTAAACTTCTCACCAAACACTTCCGCTATCAGCTCATCTCCCCTACCTTCTCTAAACTTGGTTTCCACAACGACGCACACATCAATTTGTACTATCTCACATATAAAAGAATGAAAATTTTTTCTTTTCTCCAGTTTACCCAGATGTATGTTCATACAGCCAATTACCAACCTTGTACTCATTTTCTCCTGGTTATAATCTTTACTGTCTCTACTCTTAATACACTTCGTTTGGGATCTACTCTTATTATCAAAGTTAATGTTCTTGGATTTATTTTTGTTGCTTCTTTTCTTACTCCTCACATTCTCACTTCTCACTTTCTTGCTTCGCTGTCTAGAGGTCGTTATCTGTTTAAATAGTGTGTGGGTATTGGGGATGAGAGAGCCATTGGTTGGTACAGTTGGGGTAGGGGTACTTGGGATTGCGGAGGTTGAGGTATTGGGAGCTGGGAAAGTTGGGGGAACTCCGCTACATATGGGTTATTGGGTTCTTGATGCCTCTGAGGAGCTTGTGTCCAACTTTGTCTACCCTCTTGGTACTGGAAGGTCGGCTGCATAATGTGTACCGATGCATCTTGAGCTAAAAACTGGGGGTTGGGAGACCGCATGCTTATTTGTGCATTCTGGTGCATAGGTTGCATGGGTGCTTGTAGACTATTGGTTGTGTTTGTTTGTCTTACATCCCTATGTTGAGTGGACCTACGCGTTTGGTACCCTCGCTGACTGACCGGCCGATCCTCAAAGATCCATACTTTAGTTGTGCCTTCCCACCCATCTTGTGATCTACTTAATGACCCTTTACTTCTCAATACCTGCTGTGCTGCGAACCCATCTATCATTACTACTTTCACTAACAGGGTGCCTGCTCTCGTATAAAAAAAAGCTACTCTCTCCACTCCCTCCCTGAAAATACCTGTATCGGCAAACCGACTCTGGATCCAACTGGGCGTAGGATCTACTTTCACAAGGCCTTTAATTATCAGTGACCGCCCCGTTGTATCATCTGCTCCTGTCATCAATACTTGTTGATGGTTAATAGTTTGATTATCTTTCTGTTCTACCTGAATGTTTTTTGGGACCCATCTCTGATTTTGTGGCTGTTGATTATAATATTGATGGGGTTGTTTGGGATTAAC
>CAZIBY010000040.1:4541-6192 GCA_964537475.1 uncultured Chitinophagaceae bacterium
ATCTCTGATTTTGTGGCTGTTGATTATAATATTGATGGGGTTGTTTGGGATTAACTTCCAATCCTCGTACTTTCTTCTCTTGATCTACTAACCTTCTCTCTTGCTCTAATACCCTTCTCTCTTGCTTCATCAACATCTCCTGACAGTTTCCTAATTTTTGACTCAACACCCTGATCTCTGATCTTAAATCATCTCTCTCTCGCTGTACTTGGGAGAGTGTTTGCTTTAGCTTTTTTAGCTCTGTCCACAGGTCGTCCGACTTGCCCAATGTAGTTTGTGCATCCGCCTTACCTTTAATTTCTGGAGTACTTGGTCGAATTGGATTATATTCTATCCCTTCCACTCTAGTACATCTGAATGTTAAGCTAATCCTGATTGGGTCATTCTTAGTTCCTGGTGAGACCACATGTTTCACAAGATCCTGAGTGTCTCCCCTCATTACCAATAGTGAACCTTCCTTAAGTTCGTATTTTCTGGACTGGAGTAGATACTTACAATAAAAGTTCATCTTAACGGTATCTCCCAATGACACTGTCGCTATGATTTTACTAGCTGATGGTGACTCTACTAAGTCTGATTCGTCATCTGCATGGATCTCACCACCCGCACCTCTCTCATAGATATTTACTCCATAACTGTTGAAGTATCTTCTGCATGTCTTGCCTACTTTTAGACTTAATCCATGGACGTGTGGGACCCTTGCTACATTATGGTGCTCATGAGGGGTACCCCCATACTGAAACCTACACCGGGAATCACCAAAAAAAGCTACTTTGCGACGCGCTGAATGTGTATTTCCTTGAGGATCTACCCATTTCTCTGGACCAAATACACCTGGAATATTCTTATTATCCATAATATCATTTTTACACTGGTCTATCTCTTCTTTATTTAGATAATTTTCATAATAAATTATGTCTATATATTTATCTCCTACCCTTTCTTTCCATACCTCGATTCCACCATCTTCAAGCATTACGGCCCCACTAGCACCTACTTCGGAAGGAATATATTGTCCCAGTTCGCTGTCAAAAAGGTCGATATCCATCTCTTCGTCGATTTGTTCAAGCCCTTCGTCCCCCCTCTCTTCCTTCCCTTCTTTTTTATCTTCTTTTATTCCCTCTTGATTCTCTTCTCCTTCGTTCACTATTATCTTTTTCTTGGTTTCTACCGTCGCTATTTCTCTTTCTACCTTTTCTTCCTTGAGGTCATCTGGAATTTCTTTTCCTTTCTTGGTCATTGTTTCTGGCTGTTTAGTGGTTTCTCCCTTACCTTCTTCTTTTCCTTTTCCTATTTCTTTATCCTCCTCTTGGTCTTCTTCAACATCTTCTTCATCATCTTCTTCATCTTCATCTTCATCTTCTTCATCTTCATCTTCCGATATCTTCTCGGCTCTGCCCTCATCTAACAAGGTTTGTTGTTTTTGTTCTATTGGATTTGTGGAAGGGGGGGGAGACCTATCTATATTCTCGCTACTCTTTAGATCCGTTGTTACCTGAGGTATGCTTGGAATGTTTTTATTAGTACTGATATTCGAGCTAACTTTGCTCGCTAAGAGAGTTACGACTCGATAGGCTAGCACTATAGCTAGAGCTGGAGCTGGAGCTGGAGCTGGAGCTGGAGCTGGAGCTGGAGCTGGAGCTGGAGCTGG
>CAZIBY010000041.1:0-6180 GCA_964537475.1 uncultured Chitinophagaceae bacterium
GCCGCATGCTCGAGCGAGATCCACGCCTGCGGCGTGCCCTGGATGTCGAGTTGCAGCACATGGCTGTGGAGGTGGTGGTGCAGGCGCTCTGCCAACTGCGCTATCGGGGATCTGAACGGGACTCTTCGGTGCGATTCGCGCACCCCTTGTTGGCACCTCGTGCACGTTGGGGCTGCTCCCGACAAAGGCCATCCGGTGACGGGTTCCGGCGCCGCCCTATCGTTGCGGCCGATTTCCGCCCCTGGAGCGGAAGCTCGACAGGGGCTTCTTGAACTGGTGTCGCGTGCGGGATTCGAACCCGCGTCCCCGGATTGAAGGCCCGGTATCCTCGGCCAGCTGGACGAACACGACGAAAGGGAAAGTCCATCCACTTCGGCTGTGCCCAAACGCGAGCATCCCGTCGGATGTGGTGTCTCGCTGCACGTGGCCTGGCCAAGGACCGCGCACATCCCGGACCACCAACACCATGTCGCGTGGCCTCGGAGTGCATGGACACACCCGAAGTGGAGCGGATGACGAGTCTCGAACTCGTGGCCCGACCGCCATGACGCATGGCGTGGTCGTGCTCTGCCAACTGAGCTACATCCGCAAAGGTGCAAGACGGACCAGCGGCCAGTACCGAGGTCGTCTTGCGGCAATTTGTCAAAGAGCGTCCACCGCTGCCGGTGGCGGCGATCCGCCGATCGCCGGGCCGGCGCCAACGCGCAGGCCGGTGAAGAGACAAGGAAAAAGGCCCGGAACCTTTCGGATTCCGGGCCTCTGCGTACAGAGCTTGGAAGGCGCGCAGCTAGGCGCTCCCTACTCCCGGATTCAACGGACCCTCGCTCCGATCAAGGCCATAGCCCGTCGGATGGACCCCGCGCATCGCCGTCGCGAATGGCGGGACGAACGCGACCAGCCCCTGCTGGGGTCGGTGGGTTCGGATGACGTTGCGCGAGTTCACGGTGATGTCCTGTGGTTCTGGTGCTGGCCCTTGCGGGCCGGTTTCTCGATCGGGGCGGACTGTAAAGAGTCTTTACCCCATCGTCAAGCCCCTGCGAGAATCACGTTGAACCGCGTTGCATCCTGCACACGACAAGTGTCCAACATCACCCTCACGAGACGACGGAACGCGCTGGCGCTGTTCCAGGGCTACGCCGAGAAGGCGCTGGCCGCGGGCGCGCCGCCGAAGGGACTCGAACAGTCGTTCGCGGCGACGTTGCAGATCTCGCCGAGCATGTGGAGCCAGATCAAGTCGTCGCGGCCGGTCGGCGACAAGCTCGCGCGGCAAATCGAATCGGCCTGCGGCAAGCCTTCGGGTTGGCTCGACGAGCGTCGCAAGGAGGCGGTGCCATCGGTTGCCGAGGCGGCGTTTCTCGAACTGGCGCTGGCGGCCTGGCGCGCGACCAACAGCGCGGGTCGCAAGGCGCTGCGGGAGCACTTGAGGAGCATCCTGTCCAGCGCTGGCTGACTGGCGCCGTTCTCGGCAGCGCTGCGCAGGAACTACACGAAGGACAACGTGAACTGGCCCCCGAAAAATGGACGCCACGAGGTCTGTTATCTTGATCTTGTGGAGGATGTATGAAGTCGGGACCGGACAGGCGGTACACGCCCGAGTTTCGGGAGGCGGCCGTCAAGCAAGTTATCGAAGGCGGACGGCCGATAGCGGCCGTGGCGCGCTCGTTGGAGATATCCGGCAAGTCGCTGGCCAACTGGGTGTATTCGAGCGGCCATCGAATCCCCTCCAGTTGAAAGCCGGCTTTGCCGACGTCTTCTGCAGATGCTGGATCACGACGAGCATCCACCCGTGTATCGCGTTTGGTGAATGTGCACGTCGCCGTCCTGAAACAGGCCAGTTACACTCTGGAACGTCTTGCGGTCTCCGGTTCCTCGCGCGCGACCGCCGGTGGCTTTCACCTTCGCCCCCTCATTCATGAACTCACGAGTATCTGTCGCGCGATGCGCGGTGTCGTTCGCCTTCGTCATCGCGTTGACGGCATGCGGCGGAGGCGGCGGCAGCACGACGCCGGCGCCCCCGCCCACCGACAGCGGTTCTGTCACGGGCTTGATTCCCGCCGCCGCGCCCGGACCGGTGCTCTACCAGGATGCCGGCACCTTGCGGCCGCTGCAGGGCGGTGCAGTCTGGACCTACAGCGGCACGTACACCGGCACGACCGCCGGGCAGTCCCCGAGTTACACCAACACCGTGACGCAACAGGCCGCGGGCAGCGGTGTCTCCGAATCGGCCACCAACATCTTCGAGACCGGGACCGACACGGCGACCGTGACGGTGGACGCCGCCGGCGTTCACACGTCCGAGAACGTCAACCTGTTCGGCGGCAGCACGACGGGGCCGCTGTCCGACCTCGAACTGCGCTCGCCGGTCCGCCAGAACGACCAGATCAAGCTGCTCGACCAGCAGCAGGTGGACCTGGGGGCTGATCTCGACGGCGATGGAGTGAACGACAAGGCCGACATCGCCGCCTATCGCGTCGTGGTCGGCAACGAGTCCGTGGAGCTGCCGAATCTCTCGCCCGTCACGGCGCTGCGTGTCGACGTGACGATCGCGATGCGTGCCTATGCCTCCTCGACCGGTGCGGCCACGCCGGTCCTGACCTTCGTCGAGTCGATCTGGTATGAGCCCGGCGTCGGCATCGTCAGGCAGAAGCTGACCGCACCGACCGCCACCGGAACGAACGAGGTCTACGACGAGGTGCTGACGCGGTGGGACGGCGTCAACCACGGCCTCGGGGTAATGGCGATGCAGAAGGCTATCCTGCCCGCGAGCGCGGGCAGCGCGGCCGGGTTCTGGTCGGCCGGCGCCATCGCTGCGCTGACCTTCGGCGACCACAGCGTCGTGCAGACCGGCTTCCCCGAGGCGGCGAATACGAGCGGCACTTCGGGCTTCGGCGCGTACTTCGCCGTGCTGGACATGCGAGGCAACGTGACGTCCTTTGCTGCGTACGATAGTCTCACGAGCCTCCGACAGGCCAAGATGGTGCCGACGTCGCAGGGGTTTGCCCTCGTGAGCCCCGTGAACACGAGCGGAACGGGGACGCTCGCCACCTTCGACGCGCAGGCCAAGCTGCTGGCACCGACTACCGGCATCGGCTACGACGTCACCACGCCCGGCCTGATCCAGGAGTACGAGCGCGGCTCGGCGATCGCCGGCGATGCCACCGGTTGGTGGATCGTGTGGCAACGCTCGTACGCCATCGTGGGCGTTCGTACCGTCTACGAGGTCGCTGCACGGAAGTTCGACTACGCGGGCCATGCGTTGACGAACGCGCTGGTCCTCGCGGAACTGGACTCGGCCAACTCGGGGGGAGAATTCGCCGTCGCCGCGTCCAACGGCACCGCACTGATCACCTGGAAGGCGCAGGACGGCGCGACCCAGTACGTGCGGCTGTCGGGCAACCCGACCGCCGCGCCAACGGCGCAGACCTTCGGAACCGCCGGCGACGGCGTCTTCGTCGACCCGCTCGTGACATCCACGGCCGGCGGTTTCGTGTTGACCTGGAGCTCCCTGGTCAACTCCGGCAACGCTCTCGGCGAGTTCGGCGTGCTGCTCGGAACCGATGGCCTGCCGGTCTTCAGGTCCGGGTCGACCGGCCTTGCGAGCGAAACGCTCGGCGGCCATTGGCCTGCCGGGGACCTGGGTGCTGCTTGGGGTGCAGACAAGACGGGCGGAGGCCTGGTTGCCGCTGGCGCGACGTTCGTGGAGTCGACCAACGCGGAGCCGACCGGCTACTACGTGGCCGCCTACGCCGCGCCGACCGGGGCACTGTCCGATGCGACGCCGCAGTTCACGACCTTCTCCGGCGTGGTGGATATCTTCCTCGGCACCTCGCCCACAGTGATTCCGCTGGTGTTCCCGGATCGGATCATCGTCCTGGCTAGCGGCAACGAGGTCAACGCCCTCGCCACGACGGTGGTCTGGCGACAGTGAAATGAAAGAGCAGCTCGCCCCATTCGACCAGCACGCCATCGACCCACGGACCCGACGTCTCAAGCTCCTCACCGAGAACATAAGGCGACTCAGGCGATATGACGACGACCGATACGACCGCGTCAAATATGTTGGCAACTTCATCTGGTCGATTCTTGCCAGATGGAGCTTCATTGATGGGCAGCGTCAAGACGACGCTCTGCAGTCAGTAATTGATCGGCTCTAACACGGATGCTCAGCCCCTTCGTTCGAGGCGAGGCCCCAGCGTTAGACAGCGAGGCCCGCCGGCATGACGCGTATCATCGTTTGGGCGCCTGATGTTTCGCCCGCAGTCCCGCTTTACCTCAAACGTTTGAGGGTTGAGAATTCATGCCTCGATCAGCCGTCGCCCTACGGGAGAACCAAATGTTTCCATCAGAGGCGATTCGAAAATCGCGTGGCGGCACGTCGTGCGTTCCGCCGTCGGCGTCGCCTCTCGTCAAATTTTGGGTGCCTAGAATGCGTTCAGCGTTAGCTGCTACTTTGCTCGTGGTGTCCGCATCTTCGTCTGCTCAAGAGGCGTGGACTGGATATGGCGTTGGTGCACAAGGATGCGGCAAGTACATCGATCAGAGGCGAACGCCGAATAGACAATACGACAGCCTCGTCGGCATGTGGTTCTACGGGTTCGTCACGGCGCGCAACTACTACGACACGGCACCACAAATCAAGGGAAGCGTCGAGCAGGAGGCCGTACTTGCATTTTTCGATAAGTACTGCAGGGAAAATCCGCTTGCTTCGATATCTGGTGGCGCTCTCGAACTCGTGAAGATCTATGCCAAGTAGAGAACATCCGAGCGCGACTACCGCCGGCGCCATTGTCCGCGGGTACAGCGCCGCGTGAAGGAGCCACGCCTAACAATCCAGTGCCGGGTTGTTCATCGCGATCGGGGTGCTCTGCCCATGCGTCCGAGTTCGGCCGCGAATGCTCGCAGGTTTTGCATCTCAAGGGCGTCGCGGATGCAGACAATGCGAGTGCCGCTTGCCTGCTGGAATCCTTGGCGTAGCGGAAGAGGCGGGTCATCCGTCGACACGAAAAAGACCCAAAGGAACCCGCCGAACGTAAAACAAAGTGCGCACGCCATAAGCTATGCCCGGTCACGTCACCATAGGGATCGAAGGGTTAGCCTCGGCGCCGACGAGCGTTGACGTCCCGAACGAGACTGTCCCACTCGATCGAGAAGCTTTGGCGGCCCAGCTCGGTCTCCACGACCACGAAGAAGCCTTCACCATTCCGCGTTGCAGTTGCACGGATCGGGGCGGCATCCGGATCAGACTCAGAGCGAACGAGCACCGCGATCGTCGCGCCTTCCTTGGCGCTCTCGATCGTCGCCCGATTGAGCGAGTGCTCAAGATCGAGATAGTAAGTTGGCGTGTCGAATTCGGGCATACGAGACCCCTTGGGTCAGAGTGTGGGTAGAAAAGCACAGTGGCCGCGATGGCCAATGTTATGACAGGCTACCTGCGCCGAGAACATGGAGCATGGCTGCAAGCTGATCCGCGCGACCTGGGAGCGTCGACGCGGTGCGCCACCCCGGCCATGGGCGGCCGGCATCAGCAGTCACACTCTGGTCGCTCGAAGAGATCGCGGCGCCGGGCCGACTAGCGCCCCGGGTAAAGGCGATGTTCGTGGTCGGCCCAGACGGCAAAGAATACGGTTCCAACCCACAGACCATGGATGCGGCCAAGGTCTTCTCTCGCCAAAGAGAACTGCCAAGGTTGGCATCCCTGCAATTGGCCAGGTAGGTGCGCGTAGCCGCGTGGCTCCGAAGTTGTGTGCCACTCAATGCCGTGTGATCGAAGTGCCTTGCCGGCTTGCCGGAATTCATGGCACGTCATCGAGGAAATCTGCTTCAGCCTGTCCAATAAAGCCGCCAAATAGGCCGCCTTCAAAGCGGTGTCTGGCAGACTGAACTTGTGATGCTCAAGTTCAAAGTACTTGAACGAGAAACTGACCAAGCGCGCGTGGACTTCTTCGAGGGGAGGAAGCGCTGCAGCCCCCTTGGGCTCGGGACCCTTATTGAGCTTCGCCACTTGCTAGGTGACCAAAGAAGCTGCGCATCGATTCCACCGTGATCGGGCGGGTCGATTCGGCATCCGGCGGCAGTCCCCTGCGGGCATCGACCCACGGGGGCTCTTGATGCGTCCGCAGTTCAAGCGGGTCGCGTCCCAATCCGTGGTGTAAGACCCAGCCCGGATAGAGGCTGAGACGC
>CAZIBY010000042.1:0-5936 GCA_964537475.1 uncultured Chitinophagaceae bacterium
CTTAGTCCTGCGGCGTCGGGAGGACGGATTCGGACAACCGGAGCACGGCGTGCAAGGCACGGTCGTCGCTGTCGCGCAGCCACGCCATCCGCAGCTCGACAGGTGCGACGTCGTCGGTCAGGCGCAGGAAGCGCAAGTGCGGGTCGGCGATGCTGTCGATCACCGAGGACAGGGTCAATGAGCAGCCGATCTCGGCGGAGACGAGGGACATCAGCGTCCACGAGTCCGGTGCGTGCTGGACGACATCGGCGTTGAACCCGGCGGCTCTACTCATCTGTCGCAGCCGCTCCAGCAGCAACGTGCCGGTCTGCGGTTGGAGCGACACGAACGGCTCACCCTCGAACTGCGCGATCGACACGGCACCGGCGTCGGCTAGACGGTGGGTCTCCGGGACGGCGATGACGAGTTCCTCGACAGCGATCACGCGGGTGCGCACGGCGGCGGGAATGTGGTCCCACCTGCCGAGGGCGATGTCGATGTCGCCGCGGGTGAGCAGCTGCATCGCCGGTTGGGCGAAGTGCTGACTGAGCAGCTCGAGGTGGATGCCTGGGTGGTTCTGGTTGACTGCTCGGGCGAGCAATCCGACCATCACGTTGGAGGACGCACCCGCGTACGCCAGACGGACGTGACCGATCTCGCCCGTCCCGGCTGCGCGGGCGACCCTGCTCACCCGGTCCAGCGCGTCCAGGACCTCCTGGGCGGGGGCGACGAGGGCCTCGCCCACCGAGGTCAGCGTTACCTTGCGGGTGCTCCGCTCGAACAGCCGCGCACCCAACTCCCGCTCCAGCTGCTGGATGCCGCGGCTGATCGGCGGCTGCGCCATATGCAGGCGCTCGGCTGCCCGCCCGAAGTGCAGTTCCTCGGCGACGGCGAGGAAGGCGCGCAGCTGCTGCAGATCCATCCAGGGATTATTGCATAATCCGTACCGATGGAAGGTGGATTGGCATACAAGTCTGGATGAGTCGGCCGGGGTCGCGCAGACCCCGGCCGACCGAGATCACTGCGCGGTATAGCCGCCATCCACGACATACTCGGCGCCGGTGACGAAGGAAGCCTCGTCCGAGGCGAGGAAGAGTACGACGTTCGAGACTTCCTCGGGCTGGCCGGGCCGGTCGAGGATCGTCGTGGACAGCACGGCTTTCGTCGACTCCGGCGTCGCCAGCAGCCCCGTGGTCATGGGGGTGGCGATGACACCGGGATGCACAGAGTTCACCCGGATGCCGTACTTGGCCAGGTCCACCGCGCTGGCCTTGGTCAGCAGCCGGACGGCGCCCTTTGACGCCTCATACGCGGCGGCGCTCGGTGCGCCGACGATGCCGTAGATGGACGAGATGTTCACGATCGATCCGCCGCCTGAGCGGACCAGAGCAGGCGCCGCGGCCTTGGTGCCGAGGAAGACACCCTTGGCATTGATGCGGAAGATGAGGTCCCACTCCTCCTCTGTGGTCTCCTCGACGGGCTTGAGGATGAGCACCCCCGCGTTGTTGACCAGGATGTCGAGCCGACCGAAACGCTGCTCGGCTTCTACCACGATCTCGTCCCACCTCGCCGCGATCGCGACGTCCTGCTCCAGCCCCACGACCGTCCCGCCGTCACGGTTCGCTTCGGCGACGGTCTGCTCGAGCCCGGCGGAGTCGACGTCGGTGGCGAGGACGCTCGCCCCTTCCTGGGCGAGGCGGCGCACATGCGCGCGCCCCATCCCGTTCGCCGCGCCGGTGACGATCGCGACCTTGCCTGCAAGCCTGCTACCCATGGGTTCTCCTTAGCCTCATTGCTGATCACGCCCAGGCGCAGGCCGCTGCCGGCCCCGTCGCCTCGACGCTCCCCAGGGTGATGTCCAAACGGGAGTCTCGAGTGTGCCGTTCTGGAACAGCCCCTCGTTTCATGAGATCACAGCATCAATACGTGTCCGATCAGGTATTGGACGGACATAAACGGCTGCTGGGAGTCTGGATGGACATGACGACGACTGAGGTGTTCCCGATGATGAAGAGCTCGCTCCCGGATGACCGGACGGTGCAGGACGTTCCCGGCGGCCCTTTCGACGGCCTCCTAGTCGCCGATTTCGGCCGGGTACTTGCCGGCCCTTACTGCACGATGCTGCTCGCGGACCTCGGCGCGACGGTCATCAAGGTGGAGAGCCCGCTGGGGGATGAGACACGCAGCTACCGGCCACCGGAGTACCGAGGCGAGTCGACCTACTTCCTCTCCATCAACAGGAACAAGCAGTCTGTGGTGCTGGACTTCCGCAACCCCGATGACCTTGTCCTCGCACAGCGTCTCGCGGCCCGAGCCGATGTGGTCACAGAGAACTTCAAACCCGGCGGGCTCCGGCGATTCGGCCTGGACTACGAGTCCGTCAAGCGGGAGAACCCCAATGTGATCTACGCGTCGATCACCGGCTTCGGCACCGCGGGAGGCGCAGGGCTCGCCGGCTACGACCTGCTCGCACAGGCGCTGTCCGGACTGATGAGCGTGACCGGCGCGCCGAACACGGAAGGATTCCGCGCGGGCGTCGCGGTGTTCGATGTGATCACCGGATTGCACACCTGCATCGCGATCACCTCCGCCCTTTACCACCGACAGCGCTCGGGAGAGGGACAGCACGTCGAACTGAACCTGCTGTCCTCCGCACTGTCGGGCATGGTCAACCAGACCGGTGGGTTCCTGCTGAGCGGGCAGTCTCCGACCCGGATGGGCAATGACCACCCCAGCATCTACCCCTACGCACCGTTCCCCACCCGTGACGGGGAACTGGTGCTCGCGATCGGCAACGACGCGCAGTTCGCCACGTTCTGCGACACCATCGGGCTGCCGCAGCTGGCCGCAGACACCCGCTTCGCGTCCAATGCGGACCGCAGCGCGCACCGAGACGCCCTGCGCCCGTTGCTGACAGCACGGCTGGCGTCCAAGACCGCATGGGAATGGTTCGACATCCTCAGCCCGTTGCAGGTCCCATGCGCGCCGGTCCTGGATGTTCGCGGAGGCGTCGAGTTCGCCGCCAAGATCGGGCTGGACCCGAGCGTTCCGGCCGGCACCGACGACCAGGCGGTGCCCACCATTCGCAACCCGATCACGTTCTCCCGCACCCCCGCGAGTTACCGCACCGCGCCTCCTGCACTCGACCAGGATGGCGAGGCGGTCCGACGGTGGCTGCAAGACGCGGAAGGCGATGAACACCACGTCGGCGACCGGGTTACCGTCCCGGCGATTCGGGAAGAGGGACACTGAGAGATGACGATCACGAAGACAGCACATCCGGTGGACACGGACTTCTATCAGATCGGTGATCTTCTCGGCGACGACGACCGCAACCTCATCACACGTGTGCGCGGATTCGTGGATTCCGAGGTCCTGCCAATTATCAACGAGTACTGGGAGTTAGCGGACTTCCCCTACCAGATCCTCCCCGCACTGGGCGAGCTGGGAATCGTGGGCACCGCGATCCAGGGCTACGGCTGCCCGGGACTGACCCGACTGCAGACCGGCCTCGTCGCGATGGAACTGTCCCGTGGAGACGGGAGTGTGAACACGCTCAATGCCGTGCACTCGGGACTTGCGATGGGCAGCATCGCACTGCTCGGCGACGACGAGCAGAAGCAGCGCTGGCTGCCCGAAATGGCAGCCCTCCGCAAGCTCGGCGCGTTCGCGCTGACCGAGCCCGATCACGGCTCCGACTCCGTCGCCCTGGAGACCACTGCCCGCCGCGACGGGAACGCGTATGTCATAGACGGTGCCAAACGGTGGATCGGGCTCGGACACGTTGCGGACCTCGTCATCATCTGGGCCCGCGACACAGCGGATGCCAAAGTGAAGGCATTCGTGCTCGAGAAAGGCGCTGACGGACAGTATCCCGAGGGGTACTCCGCGGAGGCGATCACCGGGAAGATCGCTAAGCGCGCGATCCAGCAGGCGCACATCGAGATCTCCGGACTGAGGATCCCTGCCGGGAACAAGCTCGCGAAGTCGAGCTCCTTTCGGGACGTCTCCGCGATCCTCAACCGCACCCGCAGCACCGTCGCGTGGGAGGCGCTCGGGCACGCACTCGCCGCGTACGAGGCGGCAGCGGCCTACGTCCAGGAGCGCGTCCAGTTCGGCAAGCCCATCGCGAGCTACCAGCTGGTGCAGAACAAGCTGGCCAACATGCTCGCCGATCTCACCGCGATGCAGCTGCTCTGCTTCCGCACAGCCACCCTGCAGGATGAAGGCCGACTGACGAACGAACAGGCCTCGCTCGCGAAGATGTTCACCGGCGAGCACGCGCGTGCACTCTGCCGGGATGCCCGTGACCTCCTCGGCGGCAACGGACTCCTTCTGGAGAACCACGTCGCCCGCCACCTCACCGACATGGAAGTCGTCCACACGTATGAGGGAACCGACTTCATCCAGTCGCTCATCATCGGGCGCCAGATCACCGGAATATCGGCGTTCGCCTGACCCTCGGCCGACCACGGAAGGGAGCCCGCCATGACCGCGAGCTTTGTCTACGATGCTGTCCGCACCCCCTTCGGGCGGGCGGGTGGCGCGCTCAGCGGCATCCGGCCCGACGATCTCGCCGCAGTCGTCATGAAGGCGACCGTCGCGCGCATGGGCCTCGACCCCGCGCGCATCGATGACGTGATCTTCGGCGATGCGAACCAAGCAGGAGAGGACAACCGCGACGTCGCCCGTTTCGGGGCGCTGCTGGCAGGCTTCCCCACCAGTGTCACCGGCGTGACCGTCAACCGACTCTGCTCGTCGTCGCTGGAAGCGGTGATCCAGGCCGCCCGCGCTGTCGAGACCGGCGACGCCGGTCTCGTGCTCGCCGGCGGAGTGGAGTCGATGAGCCGGGCGCCGTTCATCGTGGAGAAGTCGCCGAGGCCGTGGCCGGCGGTCGGTAACCAGACACTGTGGAACACCTCCATCGGGTGGCGGATGACCAACCCGAAGCTGCCGAAGCAGTGGACCATCTCCAATGGAGAATCGGCGGAGAAGATCGCCCGAGAGTGGGGAATCTCCCGAGATGCCCAGGACGAGTTCGCCGTGCGCTCTCACCGGCTGGCAGCTAAAGCGTGGGCTGACGGGGTCTACGATGGCGAGATCGTGCACGTGCCAGGGGCCGACCTGGCACGCGACGAGGGCATCCGGGACGACACTTCCGTGGACAAGCTCGCCGGGCTTACTCCGCTGTTCGCGCGCGACGGCGAAGGCACCGTCACCGCCGGCAACTCCTCGCCGATCAACGACGGCGCTTCCGCCGTTCTGATCGCCGCGGAGGGTGCGCTGCCCGGCGAGCCACTCGCGCGGATTGCGGGACGCGGGGCGCATGGCGTCGATCCGCATCTGTTCCCGATCGCGCCGATCGAGGCGGCGAACAAGGCGCTCGCACGCGCCGGCCGGTCCTGGGCCGATGTCGACGTGGTCGAGCTCAACGAGGCGTTCGCTTCACAGTCGCTCGCATGCGTCGCCGGGTGGCCTGAACTTGATCCTGAGCGGGTCAACATCCACGGCGGAGCGCTGGCCATCGGCCATCCGCTGGGCGCTTCGGGGGGCCGCATTCTCGGGCATGCCGCGCATGAGCTTGCGCGACGCGGAGGCGGCGTCGCCGTCGTGGCGATCTGCATCGGCGTGGGTCAAGGCCTCGCCGTCGTGCTGGAACGGTGACAGTGAGACCGCGAGCATCCGTTCGTGGTGGGGTCATTGGCAGTCCCAGAGTCAACCGAAGCTTCAGCATTCCCCTCCGACGTTCTTCCTCGACGGTGAGATGCTCGAGCTCGGCCAGCTGCAGTGACCTCCAGCGCTCTCGCCGCCGTGACAGGCCGCTGACCAGACAGGGTCGGCGCGTCAGAGAGCGGTGTAGGAATCCGCCATTTCCCGTGGAATCCTGAGTCCGGGACCACCGCCAACTAGCGTGGAATCCCTGGGGTTATCCGCCATCTCGAGCGGGAACCTACAGT
>CAZIBY010000043.1:0-5720 GCA_964537475.1 uncultured Chitinophagaceae bacterium
GAGCAGCTCACCGCTCAGGTCGCCACACTTGCCGAGAGCGAGAACTGGAAGGCTTGGCTGCGCTTCGCCGGACTCGTCCGCCGACGCTCGTTCTCCAACCAGATGCTCATCCTCGCGCAGGGTGGCACCTACTGCCTCGGCTATCGCCAGTGGGAGGGCCTCGGCCGTCACGTCGTCAAGGGCGCGAAGTCGATCAAGATCTTCGGCTACTCGACCAAGCGCATCGTCGAGGTCGACGAGACCACCGGCGAGGAGTCCACCAGCAGCCGGGTCATCTACCCGGTGCTCTCCGTCTTCGACGTCAGCGACACCGAGGGCGAGCCGCTGCCCGAGAAGCCCGCCGTCTACCTCGAGGGGGATGACGTTGCCGGGTTGTTCGACAAGCTCGCCGAATACATCACCGGGCAGGGCTGGGACGTCGCGCTCGAGGACATCACCCAGGACGGGCTCAACGGGTACACCGATGGCACGACGCGGCAGATCCGCGTTGACAGCAAGATGGCACCGGCCATGCGGGTCAAGACCCTCCTCCACGAGATCGGCCACGCGCTGCTGCACTTCGACGAGGGCAGCACCCGCGAGCACCGCGGCGTAATCGAGACCGAGGCCGAGTCGGTCGCATACGGCGCAGGCGCACTGCTCGGCATCGACACCAGCTCGTGGTCGATCGGGTACGTCGCAGGCTGGGCCGGCGGCGACGTCGACCTCATCCGCAGCGTCGCCAGCAACGTCCTCCGCGCCGTCAACGCGATCGCCGACGCGATGCTCGGCGACGAGGACCAGGCCCCGGCCGCGTAACAGCTTCGGGGGCGGGCGCGACCAGCCCGCCCCCGAACCGCTCTGTCCGCGAAGCCCCCCAGCCGCGGCCTATACCCGTAGACGCACAACCCGGAGGAGTCCATGGATCTCGCCCTGACCACCGCACGCGACTTTGCTCCCCTCCTGCTCGGCAGCGGAGGCATCGTCGGCTTCATCGTCGCGGTCGACGCAGCGCGCCGCACCGAACGCACCGTGCGGCGCACCCTCAAACTCCTCATCACTCTCGCCGTCAGCGCGGCCGCGATCGCCGCGGCCGTCGCCCTCGGCGCCATCCTCTTCCTCTGAACGGATCAAACATGCCCCGCCACATCAAGCGCACCGCATCCGCCGCCGGCGCCCTCGTCATCGCCCTACTCGCCGGCGCGATCGCCCTCACCGCCAACACCCCCAGTACTGGTGCAGCGACGACGATCAACTCGACGACATCGGCGCCAGCCGCGCCGACCCTGGCGCCGGCGGAGATCTCGGCGGATGCGGCCGAGACTCTCTCGCAACTCGAGCAGCTCGTCGTGGCCGAAGCCGACGACCAGGACAGCTACCAGCGAGACGAGTTCGGGCAGCGATGGGCCGACATCGACCGCAACGGCTGCGACCAGCGCAACGACGCACTCGCGGCCGCGCTCGAGAACATCACCACCAAGCCCGGCACCCACGACTGCGTCGTCCTCACCGGCACGCTCCACGACCCCTACACGGGACTCACGATCGCCTTCCAGCGCGGCCAGGGCACCAGCGAGCTCGTGCAGGTCGACCACATCGTTCCCCTCGCATGGGCCTGGCGGCAGGGCGCCGACGAGTGGGACGAGACGCAGCGCGAGCACTTCGCAAACGACCCGATCAACCTGCAGGCCACGGACGGCAGCGCGAACCAGTCAAAGAGCGACCGCGGTCCCGCCAACTGGATGCCACCGAACGCGGACTACGGCTGCATGTACGCCGCCCGCTTCGTCGACGTCCTCACCACCTACCAACTCACGATCAACGCGGCCGACCACACCGCGCTCAGCGCGCAGCTCGCCGGCTGCACCGCCTGACCACACCCGAAAGGACCACCGCCGATGAGCACCCTGCGCAACATCATCATCACCGACGACACCGGCACCCGATACAACGATCTCTTCGTCGACATCCCTCTCGACAGCTACGAGATCACCCGATCCTCGGTCGGGTTCCATTCCGTCGACGCCATTGTGCCGGCCGACCCCTTCTCGCCCCGCGCATCCGAAGACGGGCCGCTCGGCGCGCTCCTGCTCCGTTGGGCTCAGGCGCACGTCGCGGGCCGCAACTACATCATCAGCTGGCAATACATCGACGCCCACGACATCCACACCGTGGCGGTCGCCAACACCACCACCCGCGAGCTGCACTTCGTGAACCTGTTCGGCCATGTCATCGCCGGCCGGCGAAGCTACCGGCTCCGCGAGCTCGCCGACGCGCTCGACCTCCTCCTCGACGCCACCTTCGACTGAGGGACCGGCGATGCTCTCCGACGAGGTCGCACGGATGATCGTCCATGGCAGCCCCGAGGGGTACGACCTCGGATGCCAGACTCGCGCCGGATGCGCCAACCACCACCACCCCACACTCATGACCTGCTACGCCGCCGCCATCGCCGCCCGAGACGACTGGAACCTCGCCAAGCTGCCCCGCAACGAACCGCTCCCCAAGTCAGCTCGACGCCTTCGCCGCCAGTCGGCCCGACGAACCGGAGGAACGCCCTCATGAACGACCACACGCTCACCGCATGGCCAGCGCTGCGCATCGGGGACCGTGCCCTCATCCGGGAGCGCGATACCGCGCGCGAGCTCACAGTCACCGTCGTCACCCTCCTCGATCCGCTCGAGGGCGAGGGCGACGGGTTCGTCGACCACCGCGGCCGCGTCATCCGGCACCACTTCTACGATGCTCGGCCGATCGCGCCAGATCCAGAACTCACCGACCAGCGCGACGTCGACGACCGCTTCACCCAGCTGACCGCCGCTCTCCTGAACGCGAGGACACGATGACCGCACCGCTCACGACCGGCGAGCTCCGCCTGCTACACAAGGCGCTCGAGCTCGCCGCCGGATACGCGAACACCGAACGAGACGAGTCCGCGATCCTCGAGCTCAGCGCACGCATCCGCCGAGCGCAGAAGACCATCCCGTCCGCGCCGGACGCGCACACCACGGTGCTCGCCACAATCGACGCCGTCAAACGCGCCGGCCGATACGAGAAGCTCACCCCGGAGATCCTCGACCGGATCGCTGATGAGCTCCTCCGAGAAACCCCGCTCTGACCGCCCTGCGCGGTACACTAAGGCGCGGCACCCGGCTGTTGAGCAGGTTCCTTCCCGCCCCTCGGGGCGAAAGTTCCTCCTCAGTTGGATCGTTGGTGAATGTGACAATTTCCACGCTCCGGCCGGGTGCCGTTTTCTCTTGCCCTGGTGGCACGCGATCATCGACGATTGCTCACCGGTGGACCAGTCGCCCTCACATACTCCGACCAGGTGCACTCGACAGCGAGCCTCATTGCATCGTCGGGGAAGTAGCCGATCAACACTCGCCGCTCGGGATCGCGATCGAACGTCACGGAACGCAGCAGCCTACGGCCGCGGATCTCGACATGGCGGATGATCGCGATCCTCTTGCTGTGGTCGAACACGTACCAGATCCCCGGCTCCGGTGACGCCTGCAGCTGAGACATCGGAGACCAGTGCTGCACCACAACAGCGAACCCTATGCTGACGCGCCGACAGCCCATGCGCTGAGCAGCTGCCGGCTACCGCGTGACCTCAGCTCGTCAGCGGCGCGCCGGATCCGTAAGCGTCGTGGTCATACCGCCGCAGCGCAGCAGTGAACTCGGCACTCGTGATCTCATAGCGGGCCACCGCCGCCGCGGCACCCTGGAACAACGCAGCGTTGCGATACACCCGGCCGCACACCGGGCACACCGCGAACTCGTCAGGATCGGACGAACCAGCCGCATCGAAGGTAAGGCGCCCGTGACGATCGGCACTTCGCCAATCCTGAGTAGCCGAATCGTTGCCGCAGGCGCAGACCTGATTCTCCCCGTCCTCATCAACCGTCGCGATCCCGTCGACGCGAACGGTCGGATATGGCCAGCTCACGACACCGCGCTCACGGCTCTCGCCTTGCGGGGACGCTTCTTCGGCATCGCGAGCTCGTCGACCGTGGTGAGCTTCGCGTAGCTCGCGAACAGCGCTCGCAGCCGGTCGACCTCCGTTGCGGTTCCACGCAGGCCCAGGGTCTTGTCGACAGCAGCGTCGAGCTCGCGATGCGCGCGGAGCAGCTCGGGCGCCATCGCGAGGGGGTTGTAGTGGTCTGCGAGCGAGCGTTCTGGGCGCAGCGCTCGCGCGTCCAGAACGGCTCGGCCGCCGGCGATGATCGCGGCACGCTGTGCGTCGGTGATGGCGGGCAGTGGGAAGGTGTTCCACGTCAGGGTGCTCGAGAAGCGCAGGCGAGACTCGAGGCGGCCGCCGATAGTGCGCTGCCAGGTGATGAATGCCGACGACGAGATCACTGCGAAGGCGAGACCGTCCGGGTCGTCTGCTTTGAAGTTCGCGTCACCGCAGATCACATCCGGGGTGAACAGGGCTGTTGGGAAGAACTTGCGGGTCTCGCTCGCGTGCCGCGGCACGCAGACATAGGGCGTGTCGGGCTGCGATCGCTGCCCGAATAGGTGTGGCGTCTCCGCCATCTGCCGCGTGGACTCGGCCTTCGATGCTGCGCGGAACTGGCGCACGGCATCCAGCCGCCGGCGGAGTATCGGTGAGCGGGCGATGTCGCTGGGGTCCAGATCGACGAGCCACAGGCACCACCGGGGTTCGTTGTGGATGAGCTGCCGGGCCCCGACGAACGGTCGGACGTACTTCGCAGCGATCGGATCCGCCATGACCTCCGCGTAGTCGTCCGGCTCGATGAGAAGGTTGCCGTCGTCGCGAGCCATGTTCCCGAACACCATCGGAGGAAGCGCCGAGGCCAGTGGGCTTCGGCGCTGGTCGACCAGGACAATCGGGCCGTCGACGAGGTAGCCGTTGAGCTGATCCACCACGGGGATTTCGACGGGCTCACCCTTGAGGTTGCCGGAGTAGTCGAACAGCCGCGCTCTCTTCCTCGACGGTCGGTCGAAACCGATCACCGAACAATGCACTGCCGCGGCGCCGGGCGCTTCACTGGTCCAGGCGAATGTCCGATGCGCGAACTTGACACGCCACCCGGCGGCGAACACGGGGCCGAAGAGCGCCGGCACCGGCTCTCCCTGTGCAATCGAGTTCGTCGAGACGAAGGCGAACTCGCCCCGGTAGCCGGGACGGCCGAGCAGCTCGAGCGCCTTCGCATACCAGCCAGTGACGTAGTCCAGCCGCCCGATGTCGTCCCGCCGCCACACGTCGCGCAGTTCCTGCGCTTGCTCGGCCGAGCGGGTGGCGTGGCCGAGGAAGGGCGGGTTTCCCATGATGTACAGGTGCTCTGTCGGTTCTAGGACGGTCGCCCAATCGACGCGCAGCGCGTTGCCGACGACGATGCTCTTGATCTTGTCCAGTGGCAGAGGATCGGGCGCAGATCCGAGCGCCAGCTCCATCGCCTGGTTTGCCTGGTGCTCCACCAGGTGCAGCGCCGTCGCTGCGATCTGGGCGGGCCATTCCTCGAGCTCGATCCCGTGAAAGCTCGACAGCCGCACGGCCAGGTGCTCCTCGGTGAAGAACATCGTGCGGGCCGTCTCGCCGGACAACTCTTGGATCCGCAGCAGAACCTCAAGATCGAGGGCTCGCATCTGTCGGTAGCCGACCACCAGGAAGTTGCCGCAGCCGCACGCCGGATCCAGGAACCGCATCAGCCCCATGTCGGCACGCAGCTTCTTGAGCTTGGCGGTGTCGTGGTACCCGTCCGTGAACCGCTGCC
>CAZIBY010000044.1:0-5497 GCA_964537475.1 uncultured Chitinophagaceae bacterium
CGATCGTGGTTGCCGGGGACGAGGAGTCGGCGTCCGTGCAGGTGTGCGGTGAGCGGAAGGGATTCAGCGATCGCTCCGAGCGCGAGATCTCCCAGGTGCAGCACGACGGAGTCAGGAGCGACAACGTCGTTCCACCGGCCAATCAGCGCGGCATCCATCTCCGCGACGGTTGAGAAGGGACGGTCGGCGAGCTCGCTGATGCGGGCATGACTGAAGTGGGTGTCAGAGGTCACGAAGTCGACTTGGTCGAAGTCGAACCAGGGGTACTCACGCATCGCCAGGATCCGGGGCGTCGGGATCCATCTCGAAGGCGCGAAGCAGCGTTCGTTCGAGGTCGCTGACCGGCTCCGGCGGCATCCCAGCGATCTCGTCACGCAGCTGACCGAGAGCGGCCTCGATTGCGGTCCGATGCTCGTCGCGCCAGGCGCGAACGCTCGGATCGCGGAGGACTCCGTCGTCACGACTGCCCGGATAGTCGAGCAGGAGCTCGGTCTCGATCGCCGACGCCATTGCGCGTGCATCGACTGCGCTGGTCATGCGGAGAATCGAGAGGTGGGTCGCGGCGTCCGAGCCCGACACCTCGACGAGGTAGCGCTGGATATCGCCATCCTCGCCGTGCGTGGTCGCGACGAGCGAGACCGTGACCGTACGGCCTGCGATTGAGATCTCGCGCATGCTTCCTCCTCGACGTAGAACCGGCCAACCTATCAGGCGGTGATGGATCAGTCAGTCTCCGGCTCGGGATAGATTCGTCCCGGCCGTACGACGTCGTCGTGTCCGGGGATGAAGGCGATCGCGCCCAGTCGGGTCCAGTAGCTGATCAGCCAGCGCTGGATGAGCTCGGTCTGTTCACGGCGTTCGAGGAGTGTCCGTCCCGGGTCTTCGATGACGTCGTCCCACGCGATGCTCGTGAACATCGCGTTCAAGAGTTCGGCGCACGACGGCCCAGTGCCATGTGTGTCCCACCATGCGATCGTCAGCCTGCCGGCTTGGGCTGCGGTGCTGGATCCGGCGGGCTCCTCGATCGTTCCGATCAGGGCGGTGAGGTAGGGATCTTCCACCGCCATGACGAACGACTCCTGGTTGAGTTCCGCAGCGCCCATACAGTGCAGAATGCCATACAGATTAGGCCTCTCCTGGTAGTCGCGGGCTGTCACCCGCAACGCCGAAGTGCCTCAGCGGATCGTGAGGTCGGGCGTCACGCTGGGCAAGAGGTCGGTGAGCTGAACGTCGAGCACCTGAGCTACCGCCAGCAGAGTCTTGACGGTCGGATTCGCGGGAGTTCCGGGCTTCGACTCACCCTTCTCGAGCTTCTGGTACGTGTAGCGGCTCAGGTTGGACTCGTACGCCACACGGTCCTGGCTGTATCCGACACGCGCTCGTTCCCGCTGGATGTTCTGGCCGAGCTCGCGAGCGTAGTGGTCCCACGCATCAGGCGAGGTCGCGGGGGAAGGCACCCATCAAGCGTCACGAGTAGGCCTCTGCAGTAAGGCCTAATCTGTATGGCAATCTCGATGGCTCGACAACCCGGCTCGGACACAAAGACGCCCTCCACGAGGGAGGGCGTCGGGCCACGGTTGGGATGAACAACCGGGCGGGGTGTATCCACACTATACACACGATCGCTGGTAGGAAGGTGATCACCTCGTGCACCGATTTGGAGTCGTCTGTTGTCAGCCTCACCCGTTCCTGGACCGCCGCACGAGCGCCTCATCGTCTACATCGACGGCTTCAACTTCTATCACGGCATGCACGACAAGTTCGGACGCTCGACGCTCTGGATCGACTTCGTCGCACTCGCGCAGAGCCTGCGCCCACGCAGCCACATCGTCGCGGTGAAGTACTTCACCGCACCTGTGCTGGGCGATGCGGGCGCGGCCAGTCGTCAGGCCTACCATCAGGCAGCCGTCGCTGCGCGTCACACCAACGTCTTCAGCGTCACGCAGGGCCGATATCAAGCGAAGACCGTGACGTGCTTCAACTGTCGCGCAACGCGTACGGTGCACGAGGAGAAGGAGACCGACGTCAACATCGCCGTTGCTCTTGTGGGCGACGCCGCTGCGAACGCGATGGACTCGGCACTGATCATCAGCGCCGACAGCGATCTTGCGCCCGCGGTCAGGGCGGCCAAACAATTCCGCCCGCACATGTTCATCGGCGCCGCCTTCCCACCCAAGCGGTTCTCGAGCGAACTCAAGCAGCTGATGCCCGCGTCGTCGCAGATCGGTCGCGACAAGATCCGCCAGGCTCTTCTGCCCGAGAGCTTCACCGTCGGCGCGACCACGTACACCCGACCTCCGAAGTGGCGATGACACGAGCAGCAGCAGCGCCCGTCATCCCCGGCGTGAGTCCGCGTTCGGGCGCTTCATCGGAGTGACGTTGTGGCTCGGGTCATCGCCACGCAGCAACTGGTTCTCGACGTGCAGCTCGGCGATGGCGGTCGCGGCGATCGTCAGCTGTGCTTCGAGGCTGCTCACTCGCTCGCGGAGCTGTTTGATCTGGGCTGCACGATCGGCCAGCGAGCTTCGCAACGACTCGATCTCACGATCTCGCGGCTGGGACCCGTCGACGCGACGTGCCCACTCATCCATGACCGCAGTCGCACGGTTCATGGTGGCGCGGCTGACGCCAGCTTCGCGATAGAGGTTCTCCTTGATGAGGCGTCCGTCGGTGCGGATCGCCGCGCCGGTGAGCAGGCGCTCCATCGCGTCGCGCAGTCGGCGTTCGGTCGCGGCAGAGATCTCAGGCATCCGTGAACTTCCTCGTGATACGGCGAACGTCTTCAAGTTCTGTCTCGAGTTGTTCGCGATTGTGTGGTGCCATCTTTCGGTCGCGCAGCTTCGCGACGAGGTCGCGTTCCTCCGCGATCCAGATCGGCGCGTGCTCCTCGGTGACGACGGAATTGCCGCAGGCGGTGGGTTGGCAGCGATTAGGCATGACGCCTCCTGCGGCCGCTTCGGCGGGCAGCCCCTTCAAGCACGCCGCCTGCTCAGGGATGCCGAGGCAGTGGTTGACGGTTCCCCATCGGAGCGTGCTGAAGCGATCGCGCAGGAGTGCGCGCAGTGTGCGCTCGTCGCCGACTTTGACCTCGTTGCTTGCGACGGCCTCGACCTTCTCGAGCTCGTCTCGGAAGCGCTGTGCGCCTGCGCCTGCGAGCCTCATCTCGTGGTCTTGGTGAGAAGACCAGGCGCCGACCAACCGTGACGCGACAGCTTCCTGAAGCTCATGCTCGAACTCCGCGGCCCACTCCGGCGTCTCGCTCGCGTACCCGGAGGTCGTGCCGTTCGCGACGGCGCGTCGCGCTGCGTGCTTGAGCTGGATGCCGAGGGCGATCTCGCCGTCTGGCTGTTGCGCGGTGATCACGGCCATCGTCCGCCGGAACATGTGCGGTGCAAGCTGGAACGCGGGGATCGGTTCGAGACCGGCATCCGCGGATTGACCATTGAGCTGAGAGATGAACTGCTTCAGCTCGCTGTGACGATCGAACCGACCTGCTCCGTCGTGCGCTCGATGTTCACGTCGAACAGAGCTGAAGACGTCGTCGCCGAGAGCAAGTCGTTCCGCGACGGCGATTGCTTGCGCAACGGGTTCGATGATCCACCAGTTGCGTCGCTGGGTCCCACGCCGACCCTTCCGGAGCTGGGAGGTGACGGCGGGCGCCCCGTACGAAGTGGTGAGCGCTCCCTTCTTGATGCTCAGCAGTTCCGAGTCGCGCATCATCGTGAGAGCCGCGCAGAAGACGTAGCACGCGTTGCGGAGGAGCTTCAGTTGGACTCGGATCGTCGCCGGGTCGAATCCGTCGATCCACGGACCGACGGATCCATCGGCGCGTTCGATCGCCGTCGCTTTTGTGGCGAGCCCACCGCGCGCGGTCGCGAGCGTGCCGGAGCCGATCGCGTCGACGATGTCCTGACGTCGGCGGAGGACGTCAGGACGGTCCAACTCGGAGAACATCTGCTTGCTGTGCCCATCGGAGACGAGCAAGGAAAGAAGTGTCCAGTGGATCTCGCCCTCGCGGAATCTGCCGTACGTCATCCGATGCAGGGGCACCCGATTTCCGGGCGTTACGATCCATCGCGCGAGCGTGTCCTCGGGGTGTCGTACCTTCACGCGCTCGGCTTTGGGGCGGTCGAGCGCCGACCATTCCGCGGCGGCCGCAAAGATGTCGTGCGAGAACACGTTGATGTACTGCCAACACGCCCGCAGGAGCGGCCACCACACCTGCGGTGGAATCACCGGCGTGCTCAGCTCGGCGCTGGACTTCTGCCCGCTGAGCGCGATCGTGTGGAGATCTCCCCATGGACGGAATGGGATGCCTCCGCCAGAGAGGACTGCCGCGTAGGTGTGCAGTTCGCGAACAGCATCGACTGCTTGTCGCGTTCTGGAGAGGATCCCCATCGTCTTGACCGCAGTGAGGAAGCCGTCGAGGTGCGACTGATGGAGATCACGGAGTGGAGTGTCAGGGAGGTTGTCGGCGTACCACGCGGCGAACCGCTTCAGGCCCTCGAGCTTGGAACGGATCGTCTTCACATGGGCGGGCGTTGCTCGCAGATAGATCATCTGCCCGCGCAGCACGGGATGCACAGGGTTGAGAAGTGCCATTGCGAGTTCGCGAGCACGAAGGTTCCACTCACCGATGAACGAGTCGAACAACAGCACCGCGGAATGGCGGCCCGCAGCAGGGTTCCACCCCAGGGCGCTGAGGTCCCAGCGATCCTCATCTCCGAAGAAGGGGATGGGGAAGTCATGTTCGAGGTGTCGATCTGAGATGACCGCCGTGTCGCTCGCCCAGTAGTCGCTCGCGAACAGCGACACCGGCTCGGCAGAGTACTCGCGATCGACGCTCACAGGTGGACTCCTCTCTGGGTGAGCGGCACATGGACAGAGGCGGTCTCGCACGCCGTCCGCGCGTTCTCGATCTCCGTCGGGGAGAACTCGTGGAGGATGCGTTCGACGTTGACCAACTGCTGACCGTGTACCGCCGCGAACTGGGCCGGGGGCATCTCGTTCTCGTGACCGCGGAGAATCTCTCGGTACGCGAGGACTCGCGGCAGGTGATCTGCGAACACGATCGCGTTCGGGCACGCGAAGCACATCGATGGCCGATGCTCGCAGAGCCGCCCCGCCGGCGTGAAGGGCGATTCGTACGGTGACGTGCACTGAGTCACGTTGATTCCCTGGTCAGTGGCGCTCGAGGCCAACTCGGCGGCTGCGGCAGCACCCAGGTCGCCTGCTGCGTCGTCGACGGTGCTGGCCGCAGCACGAACGAAGACCGGCCCTCGTACTCGATCGAACACCTGACTCTGCGCCGCGTTGACTGCGTTGCCGGCCAGAACATGCACGGTTGTCGACTGCGCGTAATGGCGTTGGTAGACAGCGATGCTGTGGTCGTCTCCCGCCGCGGCGTCAGCGCTGCGGAGCACTGCTGCACGAACACTCTTCACTGTCTTGCGTAGCCGGCGGGAATCGTATGGCTTTGATATCTCGGGCGAGATCG
>CAZIBY010000045.1:0-5188 GCA_964537475.1 uncultured Chitinophagaceae bacterium
CCGGGCTCTTCTACAACGGCTTCCGAAGCTATGATCCCTCCATCGGGCGGTACACGCAGTCCGATCCGATCGGGCTTCAAGGGGGGATCAACACTTATGCGTATGTGGGGGGGAGTCCCACAAATTACATGGACCCCAATGGCTCGCAGGCGGTTGCGCCAACACCGTTTGGTCCAATTCCGTTGCCACTTCCTGTGGTCCCGGTGCCATGGCCTTCAACTCCTGGCCCGCTGGATCCCGACCTACCGAACTGGAGCAAGCCAGAAATCATTCCGCCACCGTGGTGGAAACCGCTAGCGCCACCGACTGGGTCTTACGTTGAAATTCCGAGCTGTCCCGCGCAGCCGCCACCGAAGAATGACTGTGATTCGCAGCTAAAGGTATGCAGAGTATAGCCAAAGCATTCCCGGGCTTCACACAAAGGACACTCGGCGTTACGGGCTGCATTGTTCAATACGCAATTTGCAGAAAGCTGTTCAATCATCACGACTGAGAGCAGATGAGATTAAGTTATCCCAGCAAGTCGTTCGGTGTCCGTTCCGCGGAGGTGCTTCAACACGAGCAACCTCTTGAAATCGCGGTTGCACGAGGCTGGCGCAGACGCCTGATTGAGAAGTCTGTGGGCCTATGGCCAGAGAGCGAGCACATCGACAGTGACTTCGCGGCCAAGGCCGGCTGGAGTTGGCTGATCTGCAATTTGCTCTGTCCGACGCTGCTTGTAGTCCACTGGACATTTGTTCGGGCAGGCTATACGAAGGCGTTCGGAAACGTCGAGGGCGATTTGATCATCACCTACAAAAGAGACGACCCTCGACTATCGAACGATGGTGCACCATAGCCAAGCCACAACGGCCTACCTCGTACAAACCGTATCAATGATGGTGACCAGTTCGCATCTTGGTCGAAATGCCAACTCCCTCTCAATGTCACTACCGCCAGTATTTCGGCGCGAATATATGGCTCGCACCACACCCTTGCCCAATCCGCGCGAGGTGAAATGCTCCTCCGGCAGGAAGAATGGCTTCACGTTGCTTGAACTCCTGGTCGTCATGGTCATCATCGGCCTCCTCGCCAGCTACGTAGCACCTCGCTACTTCGACCAGATCGGCAAGAGCGAAGTCAAGGCGACACGTGCTCAACTGGACGCCCTGGACAAGGCTCTCGCGACCTACAGGATCGACGTCGGCCATCTTCCGTCGACCGAGCAAGGCTTGAAGGCGCTTGTAGACAGCCCCGCGGACGAACCCAAATGGGCCGGCCCCTATCTCGCGAAGGCCCTGCCCAACGATCCCTGGGGACATCCCTACGTGTATCGCCTGCCAGGCGATCAAGGCCACGACTACGAGCTGAGCTCCCTGGGCCGAGACGGCCAGCCGGGTGGCACCGGACTCGACGCCGACATCAGCGTCTGGTCGACCGGTCGGTAGGATGCTGCGCGCACTACGATCGGCTGCCCGATGAAAGTACAGCTCACCGTGGTACAGGGACGGGAAGCGCCCAGATCGATCGTTCTCGACGCAGTGTCGCCGCCCGACGCCACCGAGCGGGCACGTGCGACGGGCTATACCGTCCTCTCCACCCGAGCGCCGCGCCGCGGCCTGTGGCTCGCGCTCAAGCCTCGCGGCCCGCGCTTGGATGTGCCGGTTTTCGTCGAACAGTTGCGCGACCTGCTCAGCTCCGGCCTGAGCATCATCGAGGCCCTCGAAGCGCTGCGTCGAGGGGCTCGCGGTCCGTCCGCACTCGCCATCACCGAGCTGGAGCGCCAGCTGCATCAGGGGCACCCGCTCTCGAGCGCGCTGAGCATGAGCGCCGCATTCCCTGAGCTGCTCGTTGCGCTCGTACGATCCTCTGAACTCACATCCGACCTCCCACAAAGCCTGACGCGCTATCTGGAGCATGAACAACGTGCGAGCGAAGTACGGCACCGCCTCGTCTCGACTTCGATCTACCCGATCCTGCTGACAGGCGTCGGCGGCCTCGTCCTCGCCTTCCTGCTGTTCTTCGTCATGCCGCGCTTCGCGCTGGTCTTCGAGGGAATGAACGGCGAACTGCCTTGGTCTGCACGTGCCATGGTCGCTTGGTCCAACCATCTTCGCGGCCATGCCGGATGGTGGATGGCGCTGGTCACGGGCGGACTGGTTGCCGCCATCATCGCCGGCTCTACCAGCACGTACCGCAACGCCATGGCGCGGCGCCTGCTCGCATTCCCGCTTATCCGAGAGCGTCTAAACACCTACTATCTCGCGCGCTGGTACCGTGCCACCGGCATGCTGGTGCGCGGCGGCATCCCCTTGCGCGAGGCCCTGGTCATCTCTAACAACCTGCTTCCCTCGGTCCTGGCTCCCAAAGGTCACGCCGTCGCAGACGGTATTCGCCGCGGCCTGTCACCCTCACAAGCCCACGCGCAGGCGGGCATGTCCACGCCGGTGGCCGAGCAGTTGATGCTCGCCGGCGAGCGAACCGGCGACCTCGGTACCGTGCTCGGGCGGATTGCCCATTACCACGAATCGGAAGTAACCCGCGCGATGGAACGAACGATGCGGGCGCTCGAACCCATCGTCATGATCCTGATCGGCATCGGTGTGGGAATCGTCGTCATCCTGATGTACATGCCGATCTTCGAATTGGCATCGGCCATCCAATGAGCCAAGCTGCCTCCGTTCAGCAGACGGGCATGCTCGAAGCGCGCATCGCTCAGTTGTGCCGCGACGGGTGTCCGAATCTACTGGAGACACTACGAGCCGAAGCGACGGATCCGCAAGGCTTGGTCGACGAGCTCGGTGCTCTGCTCCGGATTCCGCCGATCCGAATGCAGGAGCTTTCCAGATGGGAGCCGTGCCTCGACCAGCTCGCTTTTGCCGAGGTCGTTCGGCGCCGCTGCGCGCTGCTCACCAATCCTCAAGGCCAGTTGCAGCTCGTCGTTACCGACCCCTTCGATACCGACTTGATGGCTTGGGCCATCACGAGATTCGGCCAGACACCCATCAGCCTTGCAAGTGCCGAGTCGTTCGACGCGTGGCTCGCCAACATCGAGTCGGAGATGACCGCACTCGGCAGCCTCGCCGCCTCCGCGCCCTCGGAAGCGTCCTCTACCGACGGCTCGCTGCGCGCCGAGTCACTCACGCTTCGCGGTATCGGAGCCGACGACAGCCCGGCCGTTCGATTCGTCAACTCGACACTCTATGATGCATTGAGGAGCGGCGCCTCCGACATCCACCTCGAGAGCGACGCCGCCGGCATGAACGTCAAGTTCCGGCTCGACGGCGTACTGACGTTGATGCAGCGCCTCGACAGCGTCGAACTTGCGCTTCAGAGCATCAGCCGTATCAAGGTCATGGCGCAACTCGACATCGCCGAGCGTCGCGTTCCCCAGGACGGACGTCTGCAGATCGCTCACCAGGGTCGTCCCATCGATGTCCGGGTCTCGATCATGCCCAGCATCCACGGCGAGGATGCGGTGCTGCGCATCCTCGACCGTCAGCACCTCGCCCAGAGCCTGTCCGGCTTGACGCTGGCAAAGCTCGGCTTCGACGACGCGATGGGTGATGCGATCCGCAAACTATGTCGCAAACCGCACGGCATGCTGCTCATCACCGGCCCTACGGGTTCCGGTAAGACGACGACCCTGTACGCTGCCATCACCGAGACTCACCAGTCGCGCGACAAGATCATCACCATCGAGGATCCGGTCGAGTATCAATTGCCCGGCGTGCTGCAGATTCCCGTCAACGAGCGCAAAGGCTTGACGTTCGCACGCGGCCTGCGCTCGATCCTCCGGCACGATCCTGACAAGATCCTTGTCGGTGAAATCCGGGACGCAGAGACGGCGCAGATCGCAGTGCAGTCGGCACTTACCGGACACCTGGTCTTCACCACGGTTCACGCCAACACGGTATTCGACGTGGTGAGCCGGTTCGAGCAGTTCGGCATCGACGCCTACACCTTCGCGTCTGCGATCAATGGCGTCATGGCGCAGCGTCTGCTGCGGCGGTTGTGTGTGCACTGCGCTCGCGCGGAGGACGGGGCGGCAGGTTCGCCGCCGCTGATGGCGGTCGGCTGCGAGCGTTGCAGAGGGACCGGCTATGCAGGCCGGTTTGCTCTCGGCGAGCTGATGATCCTGTCTCCCAGCGTCAAGGCCCTCGTAGCGCGTCGCGCCCTGATCACCGAGATCCAGGAAGCTGTCAGCCAAGAGGGTTGGCGAAGCCTGCGTGAGCAAGCCCTCGACGCGGTTGCCGCGGGCGTGACCAGTCTTGAGGAGGTGGATCGTGTGGCGAGCTAGGTCGTCGGTGGACCCGTCGATCGTACGCATCGGGCGTCGTACGGTGGAGCACTGGTCGGGCTCGCCCGGAGCGCTCACGCTTCTGAACCAGATCCCTCTGCACGTAGAGCCGACGCAGTCCGTCGCTGCGCTCGCCGATGGCTTGCGACATCTGTTGAGCAATCGCCAAGTGCACCAACTTGGGCTTGTCGTCGAGTCAGCCTGGATGCCGGTGATGCGAGTCGACACTGGCCCAGACCTGTGGAGGCCAACGGATGTCGAGGGGCTGGCTCGCCACCGGCTCAACAGCTTGCAAGGTTCTCCGGGCAATGCCGGTATCTCCATGGAAATTCGCCTCGAATATCGAGCCGGTGATCGGTTCGCCATGGCCTACGGACTGGCTCCCGACTTGCGCGCACTGCTTGCCGAGACGGCGGATCGACGTAAGCAGCGTTGGATGTTCGTCGCGCCGGCATTTTCATGGGGTCTGGCACAGGTCGATCAGATACGCGGTGGGCTCAAACAGACCTGGGTGCTCTGGCCGGAGCAAGATCGCGGCCTGCTGGCCCATGTTGACGGAGCAGAGATCGTGGCTCTCAACTCCGCCACTCCCGCAACGGCTACCTCCGAGGGCGTAGCACGGCTGATTGGCGTCGAGTCCAAACGGACCGGTCACGCCTCCGAGGGCAGGCCGATCCTCGCTCCGGTATGGGGTGAAGCGCCGGGGGACGGCGACATGCTCGGGGTATCGTGGATAGGTCTCTCGGCATTGACGCCGAATGCGCGACACTCAGCCGCCGAGGCGGGGATCACGCCGTGACCCGCCGTTTCGTCGACTTCGCTGCGCACGCGCGCCAGCCGATGGCTGGATGGCTGATGCTGATAGTTGGGGCGACACTTCTCGCAGCGGCGATCGGCTGTCAACAGCAT
>CAZIBY010000046.1:0-5069 GCA_964537475.1 uncultured Chitinophagaceae bacterium
CAACAGCATTGGCAGCATCAGGAAGATCAGAAGAGACAGCGGCAGATCGCAGCCGCAGAAGAACTACGGCAAAGGAAGAAGCCACCTCCTCGGCTCGAACCAACATCGGCGGAGCGCCGCGAAGAATCGACGCGACGGCAGCTCGGCCACCCGTGGCTCGCCACCTTGCGCACCGTCGAGGCGGCAACGCAGGATCCGATCTACCTGCGCTCACTCTCGATAGAACCATCTGCCGGGGTTGTCAAACTGGAGGCGGATGCTCCCAGCTTCGATCACGCGCTTGCCTATCTGCAGGTCCTCGATCTGGGTGGCGTGCTTCGGCCAGGAAGAATGCTCGCGCATGAACAGGTCGCGGGCGCAACACCCGATCAAGTCACTGTCCGATTCAGCGCAGAAACGCAATGGAGCGCTCGATGAAGCGCTTGGCGACGCGGTATGTACGGGCGCAAGCGTATCTGGCGCGTACGCATCAGACGATCGGTTGGGCGGGCTGGGGCGGAATTGGTCTGGCTGTCGTGGCCCTGATGGTGCTTGCCTCGGCATGGCCATCGAGTGAACAGGTGGCGGCGTCATCGCCTTTTCAGCCGCGGCCCGCCACATCCCAGGTCGTCGGAGGCCCGCCCATTTCGCGGATCAAGCTCGCCGACCCGAGCGACGTACCGCTGCTCCTCACGCTGATCGAACGTGCGGCGGTCGACAGCGGGCTGCCGTGGGCGAATGCCGACTATCGCAATATCCCCGCAACCGATGCGTCTGCCCGGGCGGTCGAGGTGCGCTGTGTCTTCAAGGCTTCCTATCCGCAGCTACGCAGGATGCTGGCGCAGTGGCTCGCCACGATCCCCTCGCTGACGTTCAAGGAATTCAAGCTGTCGCGCAACAGCGTGGACGCAGCCGATATCGAGGCCGAGTTCGTGATCGACGTCTATCTGGCTGACGACCCGCCGCCCGCTTCCAGGACTCGACCGTGAGCCGTCGCCTGGGCCTTCTGATAGGCGCGATGCTGCTGCTCGCGGTGGGCCGGTTTTTCGTGCCGGCAGGCAAAGAGGAAGCAGCTTCTCCCGCGCTCGATAGGAGTGCGCGACGCCAGCCATTGCCGTGGCCGACCTCGAGCGCAGCCCCAAGTCGATCGATCGACCCAGAAGAGGACGATATTCCCGGGAATGCATTCGCCATCAGGCACCCTCCATCGACCCAAATCGCACAGACGCCGCGGCAGCCTGTGGTTGCGATCCAGCCTGCAGCGAAGCCGGCCACGCAGGTCTCGCCTGCACCACCGCCACAGTCCCCGCAGCTTTTCACGGTGATCGGCACCTACGAGGATTCCGAAGGGCCTGCCGTCTTTCTCGCAGGGCCGACCGGAGCGCTGCTGGCACGCAAGGACTCCGTGCTGCTCGGAGAGTATCGAGTGACCGCGGTATCGCCCCAGCAGATTTCGCTCATTCAGATTCCGTCGCAGCGGGAGCTGCGGCTTACGATCCCCCGCGCTTCCACTCCGTGAGACCCACTTGCCTGCAAATACGAGAATCATCACCCGCAACAAGAGGGCTTTGCTCACGGTCAGCGGCGCCGCGATCGCCTGCGTGCTCGCGGGTTGCGCCGGCGTGCAGGCATTTCGCGAGGGACAGACTCGCCTTGCGGCTGGTCAGACGGAGGCTGGACTTTCCAAGCTTCAGGAGGCCATGGCACAAGATCCGGAAAGTGCCGAGTACAGGCGGGCGTACTACGTTCAGCGCGATGCGGCCGTCAACAACGCCATCTCGAACGCTCAGCGGGCCGTCGACATCGGCGCCTTCGACGCTGCCCACAAGGATCTCGACAGGGCGGGCTTGCTGGACCCCGGGAACCCTCGTATCGCCGCAGGACACGCCCGGGTAGCGACGCTGGAGCGAGAGTGGCGCATGCTCGACGACGCGCAGGCGCTGGCCCGGACCGGCAGTCTCGACGCAGCCGTCTCGAAGACGCAGCAGGTCGTCTCCGAGGATCCGGCAAATCGCCGTGCGACGATGCAGCTTCGCGCGCTCTTGCGGCAGCAAGCCGACGCGTCAGGCAAGGAGCTCGGCCTCTATCCGAAACTGAAGGCCGCGTACCGCGTTCCTGTGTCGCTGACCTTCACCAATGCGACGATCCTGCAGGTTTTCGAAGCGCTGAAACAGGCCTCGGGGCTTAACTACATGCTCGAGCGCGAGGTCAAGAACGACATTCGCGTGACGCTCTCGGTCAAGAACAAGTCCGTGGAGGACGTCCTGCGGCTGGTGCTCGCAACGAACCAGCTTGAACGCCGGGTCCTCGATGACGACACGCTGCTCATCTACCCGAACACCGCCGCCAAAGTCGCCGAATACAAGGAGATGGTGGTCCGCACCTTCTATCTCGGCAACGCCGATGCCGCCAAGGTGGCCGGCGTGCTGCGCACGATTGCCAAGGCCAAGGACGTGGTCGTCGACGACAGGCTCAATGCGCTGACCGTGCGCGACTCGGCCGAGATCGTGCGCTTGTGCGAGAAGCTCGTGAGTGCGCAGGATCTGGCAGAGCCGGAGGTGATGCTCGAGCTCGAAGTGCTGGAGGTCGGCGTCAACCGGCTGCTCGACATGGGCATCCAATGGCCGGATTCAGTATCGGCATCGTTGGTTGGAGCGGCCGGAACCGGAGGACAGTTGACGCTCGATGAACTTCGGCATCGCAATTCCAGCATGGTGCAGTTGACCACCGACAACCCGTTCGTCTCGGCGCAGCTTCGCAGCCAGATCGGCGACTCGAACCTGCTGGCCAATCCACGCGTCAGGGTTCGCAACAAGCAGTCGGCCAAGGTTCTCATCGGCGAGCGCGTGCCCGTGATCACAACGACGTCGACGGCTAACGTGGGCATCTCCGACTCGGTGAACTACCTCGACGTAGGCCTGAAGCTGGATCTGGAGCCCACCATCTCGCTTGACGACGAAGTGTCGATGAAGGTGGCGCTCGAGGTCTCCAACATCATCAACATGGTGACGACGAAGAACGGTACGCAAGCCTACACGCTGGGCACGCGCAACACGTCGACAACGCTGCGCGTGAGGGATGGCGAAACCAGTGTTCTGGCGGGACTGATCCAACGCGACCGCAGCCATTCGAACACCGGAATTCCCGGGCTCAATGAACTTCCCATCGCCAATCGTCTGTTCGGCAAGGCCGAGGACAACGACACGCGCACCGAGATCGTGCTGCTGATCACGCCGCGCATCGTACGAAATCTGGATGTCCCCGGTGTCGGGCAGCAGGAGTTCCTGTCCGGAACGGACAGCGCCGTCGGTGCCGCACCGATCCAGCTCGGGGCCCCGGGGCCTGCACGCGCTGGGAGTCCGACCAATGTCGCACCTGCGACGTTCGGGTCTCAGCCGCCGCCAGCACCCAACGCCGCACCCCCGCGATCTCAGTTCTATCCTCCGCAACCGACACCGCCAGCTACGCCGCCTCAAAGCGCCTCCGCCGCCTCGGCACCGCCCCCGAATCCGAACGCACCTGCGCCATCGCCGCCGGCTTTCACGCCGCCTCCTTTGGTGCCGGCACCGCCTGGCCAATGAGTCTGGACGGAAAAGGCGAACGATGAATAGGCGCAAGGCTCATGGGGCGGGCGGCTTCAGCCTGGTGGAACTTCTTGTCGTCGTCGCCATCATGTCGATCCTCGCGTCGGTGGGCATGCCGTTGGCCAAGCTTGCTCAGCAGCGTACCAAGGAAGAAGAACTCCGCCGCTCCCTGCGAGACATCCGGACGGCGATCGACAATTACAAGCGCCTCGTGGACGAAGGGCGGATCGAGAAGCCAGCCGATGGCTCCGGCTATCCTCCCGGCCTCGCTGCCTTGGGCCAAGGCGTTCAGGACGCGAAATCGCTGCCCGGCACGAAGATCTATCTGCTGCGGCGCCTTCCACGTGACCCATTTGCCGATCCGGGCACCGATGCCGAGGAGACGTGGAGCCTGCGCAGCTACGAGAGCCCACCGGATGAACCGCAACCCGGCAAGGATGTCTTCGACGTGCATTCGAAGTCAAGGCAGATCGGGTTCAACGGCATTGCTTACAACCAGTGGTGAAACCATGGGATTGGCGCTGCCAGTGTCCAAACGATCCGGCTGCCTCATCGGGCGACACGGATTCACGCTGATCGAGTTGCTGGTCGTGGTGTCGATCATCGCCACCCTGTTGGCCATCGCTGCGCCGCGGTACTTCGAGTCGGTGGATCGGGCCAAGGAATCGGTACTACGAACGGACTTGCGCCTGCTGCGCGAGTCGATCGACAAGTTCACGGCCGACACGGGACAGCTGCCCGAGTCGCTACAGCAGTTGGTGGACACGCGCTACTTGCGCAGCGTTCCGGTAGATCCGATTACCGGTAGTGCGGCGTCCTGGGTACTCGTCGCGCCCCCGGATGCCACGGGCAAGGGCGTCTTCGACGTCCGTAGCGGCGCCTCGGGGCAGGCGCGAGACGGAACGGAGTTTGCGGCGTGGTAGATCGAAGCAGGCAGCAAGGACTGCATCCACGCGAGTCGCCGCTGCGCGATGGGCAGCGGGGATTCACCTACCTGGGCGTACTGGTCGCTGTGGCAATCCTAGGGCTCGGACTGGCGGCTGCGGCTGAAGTCTGGGTGACGACGGCACGGCGTCAGAAGGTCGAAGAACTTCAGTGGATCGGACGGCAGTTCGTCGCGGCCATCGGCAGCTACTACACGGCAACGCCTGGCTTGGGGAAGGCCTTTCCGGCACGACTCGAGGATCTGTTGGAGGACCGAAGATACGTGACGACGCGCCGGCACCTCAGGACGATCTATCGCAATCCGTTCACAGGGCAGGCCGACTGGGAGCCGATCAAGAGCCCTGCCGGAGGGATTGCCGGCGTCCGGGTTACCGCTCCTTCAGGTGTCGCTCGCGCCACGTGGGAATTTGTCTATGCGCCGGCGTCTACGCAATAGCGACTGCATCCTAGCAACTCCTCCTCGGACAGCACCTCATGTCAGTCAATTGCTCATTCACGCGCCGTCTTCACTGCTGTCCGGTTAAAAGTCGAACAAATTCAACTGGTTAGCGGTGTCGAGTG
>CAZIBY010000047.1:0-4991 GCA_964537475.1 uncultured Chitinophagaceae bacterium
GCGCGGCGAGGAGCGCGAACGCTGAGCACGGTTCGTCTCGTCGACCTTGAAGGCGGGGCCGAGCGCGGGATCCCGCCTCCGAAGACGCCGAGGCAGCATCGAAGGTCAGGAGGCGCAATCCAAATGTCAATTTATATGTATTGCCATAGCGCATAGGAAAGCGCTACACTTCGCTCTGGCTAAGCTTCGTGAGGTAACCATGTCCACCTCTCCTCTTCGACTTGTCCGCCTGGCACCCGACCCGCTGGGGCTGTACGTTCGAGCTGGGCGCCTGGATCAGAAGGACCTCCAGAGCTTCATCACCTCGGGCTCGGCTGCGTTCACGGGTGTCGTCTTCGAGGCCAAACGTGTCGGGCAGCAGAAGGAGCTGTTGTCGCTGGTGCTGGAGCGTGGCCTCGATGCCGTGCTGGACCCGCAGACACAGGCGATGGCCACGGTCGGCGGCTATGCGAAGGGCATGGATGGCCTCCCATGGTCCAAGAAGCGCCCCCATGCCTTGGAAGACCTGGCGACAGCTTTTCAGCAAAGGCAGATGGCCGAGGACATCGCGAAGTTCGCTATCCAACATGGATTCACCCAGGTGATCACGCCGACCCACCTGCTCACCGGACCTGAAGACCCTTGGCTGGCGATCGACATCGGCTCCGCCAACGCACTTCGCGCCGCGTTGGAGCGTCATGGCGCCGGGCATGTGCAGCTTCACTACTCGCTGGCACTGAGCTACGAGGCCTTCCGGACCGGCCCGAAGCGACTGGCTGTCCTGGAGCAGCTTCGTCGGGCCATGGTCGATGGGTTGTGGTTGAACATCTCCAGCTGCGGCTCCGACAGCTCACCGACCGCCATCACGCGCTACGGTGATGCAGCGTCGGATTTTCACGCCCTCGGGCTGCCGATCGTCGCCGACCATGCTGGAGGCCTGATGGGCTTGTCCCTGCTGGCTTTCGGCGCGGTGGGTGGTCTGTCGCACGGCGTGACGCTGGGCGAGCGCTTCGACACGGCCAGCTGGCACAAGGTGCCGGAAGAGGGCAAGCAGGTCTTCGGCGCCAAGATGCGGATCTATCTGCCGACGCTCGATCTGATGCTGCCGCGTGTAGATGTGGAGCGCTTCTTCGAGGCAGGCGGGGGCAGGGCACGTTCTGCGTTTGGGTGCAGGGACACGAATTGCTGCCGGCGTGGCGTCGACGACATGCTGCAGGCACCAGCGAGGCACTTCCTCTACCAAC
This sequence comes from uncultured Chitinophagaceae bacterium, assembly GCA_964537475.1. Lineage (GTDB taxonomy): Bacteria > Bacteroidota > Bacteroidia > Chitinophagales > LD1 > UBA1941. The sequence goes on from CAZIBY010000047.1 coordinate 1,224, forward strand.
GCACGCACCAGGTCGCGGGTCTCGGGCAGATCCCCGAGTCGATCCGACCGACCGAATTCCTGGAGGAACACCTGCGCCCGGCAAGCGACGCCGCGCTGGTCGCGGCCAAGCTTTCGCTGCCTGAGGACCTGGCGCTGAAGGCCAGCAGACAGGCGAAGCGGCTGAACGACCTGCGGACCACTCTCGGCCCCTATGCCAAGAAGCGCCGCGACTCATCGTTCGCACGCCATCCGGTGACGCGCGTCGCGCGTGGCGGCCTGCGCTGATACGCCTCTCTCTCCGACAAGATCCCCACACCCATAGAGGCATGCCATGAGCAACGCGATTGCACGCCGCCTGGAAGCCATCCAGACCAAGGGCGCCATGCGTTCATCCGACGTAGCAAACGTCCTGAACGTGCGACCCGAGACCGTCTCCCGATGGAACAAGGGCAAAGCCCTGCCGCACGCCAGCACCGAGAAGCAGCTCCTTGAACTGGAGTTCGTCATCGACAAGCTGGCCGACATCTATGAGCCGCACGATGCGCGGCTGTGGCTCTTCGCCCGCCAGCGGCTGCTCGACGATCAGGTGCCGGCGGAGTTGATCCAGCAAGGCCGTGTGGACGAAGTCTTGGCCTCGGTTAACCAGTTGCTCGATGGCGTTCACCTGTGAGGTAAGAGCAGCAGGATGATCCACGACCCCGATCTGTTGGACCAGCTGGACGCGCTGCCGAAGGAGGCCTTCGACGGCGAGGTCTTTCGAGGCACGCGCCAGAGCCTCGACCCGCTGGCCAGCTCCTACAGCGGCGGCCGTTGGATGCAGCGTGACGGTGCCGCGGTGCTCTACACCAGCCTCGCGCGCGAGGGCGCGCTGGCCGAGATCTCGTTTCACTGGGGCCAGCTGAACCCGCGCCCGACCAAGCCCGTCATGCTGCACACGCTGCGCGTAGTGGCGCACCGGACGCTGAAGCTGGTCAGAGCAGATCTTGCAACGCTCGGTGTGCCAGAGAGCGCCTACGGTGGCGTCAACATGCCACGCACGCAGGAGATCGGAGCCGCCGTCGAGTTCCTTGGCTGTGACGGGCTGATCGCACCGTGTGCTCGCTGGAGCTGCGACAACCTGATCCTCTTTCCGGACCGGATGGGCATCGATGCCACCATGGAAATCGTCCACAGCGAGGCCGTTGACTGGGTGACCTGGGCAACGAGATACGGGCTCATCACCTAGCTGCGCTGGTGAGCAGCGACTGCAGCCAGACACGATTGATCGAGGCGCCATGGCAGAGCAGGTGTTTTCACAAGGCGAGCTTGAGGCCATCGCGACAGCCCTGGGAGACACGTCAGAGGGGCTGACTGGATCGGAAATCGGCCACCTGCTGGCTTCGATCAAGATGATCGACCCGACGCCGACCGCGACCAAATGGGTGCGACTGCACAACGCCTTCGTAGAACGGCAGAACAGAGCACAGAACCGCCGGGCCATTCTGGAGTTCATGCGCCAAGCCATGCTGCCGGCGCGTCACGTAAAGCGGCCGGAACGGTTCGAGCCGATGCGCGCCAATCTCAACCGTGCCTTGGCTTTTTCAGGACTCGCCGTCGACGCCGCCGGCGAGTTGGTCGGCGTCGATCAGGTCAAGACGCTTCCAGAGGCTGCCCGGCGCGCCGATGAGCTGCGCGCCGACCTGGTACGACGCGGCGTCCACGCCGACGTGCTGCGCTTCTGTCGGGCAGAGCTGGTCGCAGACAACTACTTCCACGCAGTGCTTGAGGCCACCAAGAGCATCGCCGACAAGCTTCGTACGAAAACCGGTCTTACCGAAGATGGCGGGAGGTTGGTCGATGCGGCCCTATGCGGCTCGGCTCCCCTGCTGGCCATCAACGCGCTCGCCACCGAGAGCCAGCGCAGCGAGCAGAGCGGCTTCGCGAACCTGATCAAGGGCACGTTCGGGATGTTCAGGAACCCCAGCGCGCACGAAGCCCGAATCCTTTGGACCATGAGCAAAGAGGACGCGGAAGACCTCTTGTCGCTTGCGTCCTTGATCCACCGGCGGCTTGATGCAGCCAAGTGAAGCCATCGACCCTCGTACCAGCTTCCAGCTGAGAAGAAGGGGGTTGCAGGCAAGAATGGAACGGTGCCCGGACTCGAACCGGGATCGTCAACGCTGTACCATGATGGTGCTTACTCCCCATGGACGGCTGCCCTCAGCAGGCAGCTTGACGTTGGTGCTCTATCCGTTGAGCTACGCCGCGAAATTCAGACCTTCTTGCCCCCCTCAATGAGGGCAAAAGCTGCAGGGGTTGCGCGCCGGCTCTTGTCTTCTGCCGCGCGCCTTTCACGAATTGCGATCTTCTGTTCTGCGAACGTGGCAGCGGCCTTCACCAAGCCACGAAGATCGTACTGGTTGGTCAGGTTGTCGCCGGCCTTTGCCTTGCGTTCGATGCGCTTGACGTAGCCCAGCGCTTCCATCTTGGCGATCGAGCGCTGGACCGTCCGGGGGTCAACATCGATGGCGTCGGCAATCGTGCCTTTGGCGGGCCACGGGTTCTCGTTCGGCTTCCACCAGTAGCTGGCCAGGTGGAGCAAGACGAGCACGTCCAGCGGCTTGAGCTTTAGGGCCTTCTGGTACTGGAAGATTACATCCGGCAGGGCGGTGAAGCCGGCTGCGATCAGGGTTTTGCCCCACTTCGCTTCGAGAACCTTCTCGGTGGGCGAAGTGCTCGGCTTGGGTGCTGACTTGGTGGTGCTCATCGTCGTCGCTTTCGAATTCGTGCCGAGAGTGTGCGACTGATGGCCATTTGCCAGCAACAAGGCACGGCCGCCGCGGGGGAGGCAGCGCGGTCGCCCCCTCCTTCGTTTGCTACGTATGCGCAGTTGCTCTATGTCAGCGTAGCTGCTCTGCTTAGTAGGGCACGGCGGTCGTCCCCCGGCAAGGCATGGGCGTCTTCAGGGGGAGACACCTGTACCTCCCCTTAGCCAGCCTAGCCAGCGCCCGCCGAAGCCGCCTTCTCGCGCGGGCCTTCCCATACCGTGGCTGCACCCAGCAGCACGTCCTTCAGGTCGTCGCGCAGTGGTGTTGGCGCCGACCGCATCCACGCTTTGGCAGCGCCGACTCGGCGGCCTAGGACTTCGCGGCCTGTCTTCAGGTACCGATCGGGCGGACGGAGGACGCCTGGGCCGGCCATGCTGCTTGATGCAGTACATTTGCATCACCGCCACGAGGACGCCATGGCTGCCAGCAAGACCGCCACTCTCACGCTGCGCATCGAGCCCGAGATCAAGCAGGCACTGCAGCGTGCCGCCGAAATGGAGCATCGCTCCATTGCCAACATGATCGAGGTGCTGATCCGCGAGCACTGCAAGGTCAAAGGCATCGCCACCGACGTCCCGACAAGCAACAAGCGTGCGGCCAAGGGAGCCATTTCGTGATCAAGACCGTCAAGCAAGCCTGCCGCTTCAATGCGGTGATCCATGACTACCGGATGAGCCAGGGCATCGAGAACCTGGCCGAGCTCATCCGGGACGAGGGTGACGGGCGCGAGTTCTTCTCGCGCAACTTCGTGACCCACGGCATGGCGCAGCTGTTCCGCGAGGGGCTGCTGCGCATGTCCGGCAAGTCGGACCAGGCGGTCTTCGAGCTCACCCAGGCGATGGGCGGCGGCAAGACGCACATGATGATTGCGCTGGGTCTGCTGGCGCGCCACCCGCACCTGCGGCACGAGGTGCTGCCTGCCGACCTGAAGGACCGCATCGACTTCGGCCAGGCGCGCATCGCCGCCTTCAACGGCCGCA
>CAZIBY010000048.1:0-4646 GCA_964537475.1 uncultured Chitinophagaceae bacterium
CGAGATGCGCACACGTGCCCGCCAGCTGCGCGGCATCGCCGCATCCGAGTACCGGGCGATCGATGCGGCGCTGCGGGAGGCGGACGGAAACCGTTCGCGTGCAGCGGAAATCCTCGGCATCGGGCGCACGACGCTGTACCGGAAACTGCGCGCGTACGGTTTCGACGGGCAGAACACCCTGATCTCCTGAAGACAGCGCCCCCGCCTGCCGACCGGGGAGGCCTGGATTCGGACCTGCGTACTCGGCGCGGCGGAGGCGCAACGCGGGGATATCAGGCGGGGGTTCGGATGAGCTTCTTGTTCGCGAACTCGTCCATGCCGTACCGGGCGAGCTCGCGTCCGATGCCGGAGCGCTTCACGCCGCCGAAGGGGAGGTCCGGTGCGCTGCGGCTGGTGCTGTTGATCCACACCATCCCGACCTCCAGTTCGCGGGCGATCTGCGCGGCCGCCAGAGGGTCCTGCGTGAAGACGCTGCTGGACAGCCCGAAGGGCGATTCGTTGGCCAGGGCGACCGCGGCCTGCGGGGAGGGCACCCGGTACACGACCGCGGTCGGTCCGAACAGCTCCTCCTCGTAGGCTCGCATCGGCGGGGTGACCCCGGTGAGCACGCTGGGCGGGTAGAAGGCGCCCTCTCGGCGTGCACCGGGGGCGATGTGCAGGGTGGCGCCCTTGGCGACCGCGTCCTCGACGAGCTCCTCGAGCTCCTTGCCGGCATCCGCGGACGCCAGCGGGCCGAGGAACGTGTCGGGGTCCGTGGGGTCGTCGGGGATGATCTTCGTGATCGCGTCGATGAACTTCCGGGAGAACTCGTCGTAGACGGCATCCACGACGATGAACCGCTTGGATGCCGTGCACGCCTGGCCGCCGTTGGCGATGCGGCCGCGTACGCCGGCTGCCACGGCCGCGTCGACGTCAGCATCCTCCAGGACGATGAACGGGTCCGAGCCGCCCAGCTCGAGGACGACCTTCTTCATATGCCTGCCGGCCACCTCGCCGACAGCCGAGCCCGCCTTCTCGGAGCCGGTCAGCGACACCCCTTGCACGCGCGGGTCGGCGATGATGCCGGCGATCTGGCGGCTGTCTACGAACGCGTTGATGTACGCGTCGGCCGGAAGCCCGGCATCGTGGAGCACGCGTTCGATGGCGAGGGCGGACTGCGGGCAGTTGCGGGCGTGTTTGAGGATGATCGTGTTGCCCAGTGCGAGGTTGGGGGCGACAAACCGGGCCACCTGGTAGTACGGGTAGTTCCACGGCATGATCCCCAACAGCGGCCCGATCGGCTCGGTGCGGACGAGCGCTTCCCCTCCGCCGACGATGTCGAGGGTCTCGTCGGTGAGAAACGCTTCGGCGTGGTCGGCGTAGTACTGGTAGATCGAGGCGACCAGCTCGACTTCCCCGCGGGCCTGCGTGACGGGTTTGCCGACCTCGAGGGTCAGCAGCGCGCTCAGTTCATCGATGCGGTCCCGGTGCAGTTGCGCCGCGCGTGCCAGGATCCCCGTCCGTTCGGCGAGCGGCAGCTCCCGGTACCTGCGGTAGGCCGTGTGCGAGCGGGCGACGATGTCGGCCACGTCCGCATCGCCGATCACGGGGTACTCGGCGACCGTCTGGCCGGTGGCTGGGTTGATGGTCCGGTATGCACCCATCGTGGTCTCCTCGCTTCATTGCTGTCGTGCGTCTCTCGGGCCACGCCCGCCCAGATCGGCGGTCGTCTGGCGCGGTACTGCCCACTCAGCCTGTCGCGCCGTGGCCGAGTTCGTCCAATACCGATCCCGGCCGAGATTGATGACGATGGCGCATCAGATGTACGTGGATCGGGTATTGGACGCGCATTGATCGGTGATGGGAGGCTGGGACGGTGACCACTCTGATACTCCGCGAGGGCGCGGACCGGCTTCACGTCGAACTGAACCGTCCTGACGTGCGAAACGCGATCAACGACGACATGGTCGACGAACTTCACGCGGTATGCACGAGCCTGGAGCGAGAGCCCCGCATCCTGATTCTCACCGGAACCTCCACGCCCGAACGGGGTGTGTTCGCGGCTGGCGCAGACATCCGGCAGCTGCTCGAGCGCGGCCGCGACGAAGCGCTGGCCGGCATCAACTCCGGGCTGTTCACCCGTATCGCGCGGCTGCCGATGCCGGTGATCGCCGCGGTCGACGGGTTCGCGATCGGGGGCGGTGCGGAACTCGCGTACGCGGCCGACATCCGGATCGCGTCCACCCGCGCCGTGTTCGGCAACCCCGAGACGGCGATCGGAATCCTGGCCGCGGCCGGGGCGACCTGGCGGCTCGCCGAGCTGGTGGGGGAGCCGCTGGCCAAGGAGATCCTGTTCACGGGGCGCCGGCTGGACGCCGAGGAGGCGCTGCGGTGTGGGTTGGTGGCCTCGGTGCATGAACCCGACCAGTTAGCGGCGGCGGCGGATACCGTCGCCGATCGGATCGCTGGCCAGGATCCGCTCGCCCTCCGCGTCTCGAAGCGCGTGCTCGCTGCGCCGCGGGACGCCCACCCCCTTGTCGACGAACTCGCGCAGGCGATCCTGTTCGAGTCGGACGCCAAGACGCAGCTGATGACCCGATTCCTCAACCGTTCTCAGGAGACCCGATGATCACTGTTCCCTCCACCGTCGGCGTGATCGGGGGCGGCCGCATGGGCGCCGGTATCGCGCAGGTGTTCGCTCAGGCGGGCGCGCAGGTCACCGTGATCGAACGTGACCCGGCGGCGGCGGGCGCGGCCGCCGCGCGGTTGGCCGATGGGATCCGCAAGGCCGCGGAGCGGGATGCCTCGGTCGACGTCGACGCAATCGCCGGCCGCGTCGCGGCCAGCGCCGACTACGAGGCGCTGCGGAATGCCGAGCTCGTGATCGAAGCGGTCCCAGAGACATTCGCACTCAAGGTCGAGGCGATGCAGAGAGCAGAGGGGATCGTGGAGGAGTCGGCGTGGCTGGCCACGAATACCTCATCGTTGTCGGTGACAAGGCTCGCGGCGCAGCTGGCGAGGCCGGAGCGCGTGTGCGGACTGCACTTCTTCAATCCGGTGCCGCCCTCGTCACTCGTCGAGATCGTGCTGACGCCGTCGACCGACCCGGACCTGCGGCAACGGGCGGAGCAGTGGGTGACATCGCTGGGGAAGACCCCGATCGTCGTCAACGACGCGCCCGGCTTCGCGAGCTCCCGCCTGGGCGCGGCAATCGCGCTGGAAGCGATGCGGATGCTCGAAGAGGGGGTGGCCAGCGCTGAGGACATCGACACGGCGATGGTGCTGGGATACCGTCACGCGACAGGTCCGTTGCGCACCTCCGATCTTGTCGGGCTGGACGTGCGTCTCGGGATCGCCGAATACCTCTATGAGACGCTCGGCGAGCGGTTCGCCCCGCCGCAGATCCTCCGCGACAAGGTCGCGGCCGGGGAGCTGGGACGCAAGACGGGACGCGGCTTCTTCGACTACGCGTGAGTCGTGGCCGGCTGGACGCCCGGCGCGGTCACGCGCTGAGCACGATCCGGCCGGGCACGCCGCCCGCGGCGAGCCGGTCCAGCGCATCCTGCACCGCCGTCGCAGACAACTCCCCGTCGATGATCGGGAGATGCGGGAGCGCGCCGCGCCGCGCGAGCCCGACGAGCTCCTCGAGCTCGCCGAGGGACCCGACGAAGCTTCCGCGGATGGTGATGATCTTCAGAGTGAGCAACGCGGTGGGGATGACCAGCTCTCCGCCGAACAGCCCGACCTGAACCATCGTTCCGCCCTTGCGGAGCGCGGCGAACGCAGCGGGAGCTGTTGTGGAGTTGTTGACGAAGTCCACGATCGCCGCGACCGGCCCACCGGCGCCGGCGACGATGGCGGCGGCAAGGTCTTCCTGGCGGGCGGAGATCGTCGTGGTCGCTCCGAGCTGCCGCGCCAGTTCCAGATTGCGCTCCTGCAGGTCCACCGCGAGGACTGCTTCGTGGCCGAGCGCGCGCAGCGTGGCGATCGCCATCAACCCGACACCGCCGGCGCCTATCACCACGACCGGATCGGACGCGGTGGCCGGAAGGGCCTTGCGCGCGGCACTGTAGGCGGTCAGGCCGGAGCAGGCGAGAGTTGCGGCCCACCGCTCTTCGATCCCGGTGACGTCGAGGAGGTAACGGGGGTGCGGGACGAGGATAAACTCGGCATACCCGCCGTGGCGGGCGACGCCGAGGTTACGGGGCGAGGGGCACAGGTTCTCGTGACCTGCCTGGCATGCGTCGCAGGAGCCGTCGCCGATCCATGGGTAGACAAGGCGATGCTCACCCGGCGAGACCCCGTCGGCGTCGGGGCCGGCCGCTTCGACGACGCCGACGACCTCATGGCCGAGGACAAGCGGGTAGGTGACGCCCCGGTCGATCAGATTCAGACGCCCCCGGCTGCCGAGATCGTAGTACCCCTCACGCAGGTGCATGTCGGTGTGGCACACCCCGGACCGAACCACGCGCAGGAGGATTTCGGTGCCTTCGGGGGTCGGGGTCGGCAATTCCACATCGGTCACCGTGTGATCGTCTTGGAAGATCGCGAATGCGTGCATGGTTGTCCTCGCCGTTGATATACGCACAGTGGACTCCACGCTTCCACTTCGTTCTGATTCTCTCCAATACCAAATGGCAGGCGGATTGATACCTGGCGACCCTTAG
>CAZIBY010000049.1:0-4596 GCA_964537475.1 uncultured Chitinophagaceae bacterium
AAAAAAAAAAAATAAAAAAAAAAAATAAAAAAAATAAAAAATAAAAAACAAAATTAAATTTTTTAATGGGATTTATTACGGAAGAAGAATTACCAAATATTGATAGACGTTATGATTATTATATTGGAATTGGTTTAACAACCTTAATTATTTGGGCATGTTGGAGAGATTATCGATCACTTAAAAGTTTTTTAGATTAAAATAAAAAAAAAAATAAAAAAAAAATTTTTTTTTCAAGTCAGCTTTAATCTTTTAAAACAAGAAGTGCTGTTAATTAATGGTTTTGCTGGTATGTTAGGAAGAATAGTTTCACCAAAAGCAATATAAAAATTTTGAAGAGCACGATAGGAGGATTCCATATTAATAGTATTCATATTTTTAGGATTCACATAAAGTTCAGAACCGACAATGCCACCACGACTTGCCCTTGCATTGTCACCATTCATAATAATATTCAACTGATGTTTTTCGACATAAAATTCTGAAATATAGTTAAGGAAAAGTTTCATGGCAATCTTGTTCTGCACATGTTCCTTATTCATGTTCTGCAATTCCTGTACCAACTTTTTTCGCTCTTCATAAGCAGCATCCAATGAAGCAAGAATAGCGTCCAAGTCCGTCTGCTTTGCAGCAATATCATCGCTTAGCGTTGTTGCTGATTGTAAATGATACAGGTCATTTTTTGCTTTCTTGTCCTTTAAAATTTGTAGTTCCGTTGATAATTTTAGTTTTTTTTTAAAGGAGACACGGATATTGCTTTTAACAACATCAATGGCTTTTCGCTTGGCGAAAATGGGTTCCATCATCCAGTGTTGGCTAAGAAAAGTAGTGGCGTCCTTTTGTCGTTCCAATTCAGGAAGAAGGTAACAATTGAATTCACGGGCGACGTCCACCATTTGCTTGTAACCGATATCAATGGCGCTGCGGTATTTGTCAGCCAGAACGGGCTGTTCGATGTACAAATTGAGGTCTACACCCCTTAAAAAATCCAGCCGAGCAAAAACCATTTTTCCGATGCCGACAAATTCTTTTTTAATATCATCCACTTTCTTCATAATGGAATCTCCGGTCACGGTTTGATCCTCTTGAGCCTTCTCCAACTGTTCAATCAACGTACGAAGAGATGAAAAGATGAAGGATGGAATATGTTTCCGAGAATAAGAAAGCGTCCAGACGAATTCGTCATCTTTAATTTCTTCCGAAGTCTGCTCCAAGCGCCAAATTAAATCATCAGATGGTTGATTAACATTCCTTAAAATGGGTTCGATGGTTCCTTCATTTCCAAGTAGTTCGTTGAGGGATTTTTCATTAGGATTGGGCTTCATTGCAGGAAGGGGTTTTGGTACGTTGATTGAAACAGGAGCAACCTTGCGCACACCTCCTACAATTGTTTCACAATTGATCTTCTGAGAAGGTGCGTTATTGTAATTCGCAGGTCGAATCCCAAAATGCACGCTGTTACGAAGTTTTGCATTATACTGAATGTTCTGATCTTCTTCTTCTTCATTATCATCTTCTTCCACAAAGGCTTCTGCTTCCATTTGCATTTCTGCATTTTTATTTTCCAAATCTTCCATGGACAAATATTTATCAATGCCAAAAAATGCCTTCAGCCGCTTGAGTTCGTTCTGCACATTAATTAATTGAGCCATATTTAATTTAACAACATTAAATTGAAGCGTATTGAGAAAATTTTCCACAATCTGCATCAGCCGTAGAAACACAATGGAATCATCAATTTTAATGCCCGCTTCATCCACTTTGGTTTGAGTCGTGGCCTCGTTTAATTCAGAATCCATAATAATTAAATTCCCCTTCATGGTGTTTTTCTCCCGCTGAATCCGCTCCACTTGCTTATAATTAACAATGGAGGAAGATTGCGGAACATTAAGCGAAGATTCAATAAATGAAGCCATGTAAAACACCCAATGATCTTCCAGTAAATCCACCTGCAAATGATCCAACAAATACTTGGCCACATGCAGCCGCCGAATAATATCCGCCGTCGATTCCACATAATTCTTATCCGTCGTTAAAATGGATTGACCGTACACATCCTTTAAAAATACTTTTTCTCCATACAAATCCCGCAGCAGTGTCGCTTGAGGAATCTCCCTCAAGGATACCCCACTGCCGGGCGTAAAATTACTCTGTGTTGTACTTGTTGTAGACATTCCTTTCTTTTAAAGGAAAAAGATTTTTTATTTCATGTTAAAAATAAACTTTATTTTTTTTATACTTTTTTTTCTTAAAATAAAAATATAAAAAAAAAAAAACAAATGGATTTGCATTTAGATCATAAAAACAATAAATTATTGAATATGGATCAACGTGAATCACGAATAATTCATGGATTTGGTATTTTTTTCAGTGCTTTACTTTGTATTACGGCAAGCGGATCAACAAAACGCGGGTCTCGCGGAATTGCATTTACATCTGGTCTTTTTGCTTGTGCTTTATATTATGTCATGCCATGATGACAAATTTTATTTTTTCTTTTTCATGACATCATATATTTTTCAATATTTTCCTTTAAAATAAAAAAATTTTTTGTTCAAAAAAAAAAAAATAAAAAATTATAAATGGATATGATTATTTTGACAGTGATTGCTGCTATATTAATTGCTTTTTTGATTACAAGTGCAATCAATAAAATTTATTTTGTTCCCGAAGGGATGATGATGATTACCATTCGATTTGGTCGTTTTTCAGCGGTTTATAAAAGTGGACTGGCAATTTTGATGCCCTTTGAAAATCCACTTGCAATTGGAAGCAAGCCTTATGACGGAGAAGGGATTGTTGTCCAAAACATATTTTTACCAACCTTGTTTCGATTTGATCCGGACAATGTGGATGTTTGTAGTCGGAGATCAACTGTTGTAAACGTTGATCCTGTGATGATGTTGAAAGTGGAAAGCATGGAAAAACTTTACTTCACTTGTCCGAGTGAGGATCCATTTTCATTGTTGGTGGGAAAAATGGAAGACATGCTGAATGAGACCTGTCGAACTTATGATACCATTACCCGCGAGCATTTTAAAGAAATAGCCTCCAAGACCAAGGCTGCCATGGTTCCGTTCTGTCAATCGTTTGGTCTTAAAATGGAATCATTTGAACTGCAAAACATGCAATTGTCGGATGAAAGAATGGCCATGGAAGCCGAAGCCGAAAATAGAAATCGAGCCATGTTGCTGGAGCACGAACGATGGCGCATCGAACATGAATCTGAAATGAGCCGGATTGAAAGCGAGGAAGCATGTCGTCTGCGGAAAATTCGATCTGAGCAGGCTATCCATGCGGCTCAGATGGAATGTGATTTAATTAATGCCCGAAAAAGAAAAGAAATTGCTTCCGTGGAAGCAGAAAGTCAACTTGCGTTTATCCAAATGTTGGAGCAACAAAAATTATCAGATTCTTATTATCGTCAGGCACAAATCAATGCCCAAAACGAACTCTCCAAAAGCGTTTTGTCTGGAAGTCATACCGTATACGTAATGGATCATGATAAAATATTTTGTAATCATTTATTTCCTCCCCAACAAAATAATTAAAAATAAATAAAAAAAAAAAAATAAAAATGGAAGAATTTTGGAAATCATATAGCATAATTGAAAACTCCTTTAAAATGTGTGATGAAGCATTATTAGAAATGTTTGAAATATTTAAAATACTTTGTGATCTATTTTGTGACTCTGAACTTTTTTATCGATTAAATAGCACACACAGTGTATTAATCCATCAAAACCCAGTGTGCACTTGCAGTAAAGAACTTCCTTTGATTTTAAAGGATTCTGGAAACCAACTGCAAGCCAGTCGTTGGTAGTTCCGCCATGTTATGTCAAAACTAACTTTACAAGAGATGAATAATTTATTTATTTTTTCTTTTAAAAGAAATAAAAATAGTTGGATGATTTTTTTTTCTTGCGTTTCCGCAACCTTCCATTTTCTTCATCCATCTCATTCTCTTCTTCAATGGTTAACGTTGGCAATGCGTTGTACCACGAACCTACATTATACGATGACACCTTGTGCAATTCTTTGGCATCGAAATTACGGTGAGACAGAAAATTGCTGACATTTTCGTAATTCAACTTAAGATATTTTTTTCTATTCACTTTATGCTTTTTACGGTATTTTGATGCCGCCTCCTCCCGGGATTGCTGAATTTCATCCCCGTTCCAAAATAATAAGTACACAAAGAAAATGGCCAACGCAACCTCTACAATAATCATCAGCCCTACATGATAGTGTCCCAATACAAATCCAAACGACATGAGAAACCACATTCCCACGATCTGAAACGTCAACCAGTTGGAAAGGCTGGCGATAATTCTAAACAACTTGAACTGCGCAAAAAACGTCAACGCTGTAATTACCGCAAAGAAAATCGAACTATGTCGAAGCAAGTGCTCCCCTTCATCCATCACTTCCATTCTTTTTAAAGAAAAAATAATTTTATTTTTATATATCTTTCATTGCTTATAATACTTCATAAGTTATCAATTTTTACTTTTTTAACTTGCTCCTACGTAATGCATGACATTTGACGCCACTGCTGGGCATTTTAAAGGAATACTTTTTTTCACACCCTTAAAT
>CAZIBY010000050.1:0-4531 GCA_964537475.1 uncultured Chitinophagaceae bacterium
ACAACGTCGTCAGCATCATCGTCGCCAACCTCTTCCCCATCTATAACGTTAGCTACTCCTAAATCTCAGAGGACTCCAAAAGAGCCTGAAGACGACACTGAGAGAAAGGAGGAGAAGAAGGGGGGAGAGGCGAGAGACAATCTATCTATGATAGCAGTATATGGCATGAAAATCTCTACTGGGGATTCAGTTAATCTTACGTGGGTCCAACAAAGTCTAGCTGACTCAAAATTGCTTACTCCAGATATGGAAATTGATAAAGATATAGAAGTGGTTAAACCTAGGAGTGGCAAAAAAGAGATTTTAATTCTTAAATTCAAAAAGAAAACTGATGCAGAAGAAGTACTATCGAAAATGCCAAAGCTTAAAGAAAACCCTACTTGGAGGCATATTTCGGTTAAAAAATGGGTGCCAAGAAGCAAGTTTATTAAAAACAAACGACCCCGTGGCAATGGATATTATGGTAAACCTAATGGACATCACGGTGGCTCTAGACCGAATAAACCTGGACATGGACATGGATATGGGTATGGACCAAAGCAGTTTGGTCCTCCTCAAAAAGGGTACAACTTTCCTAACTTTCCTAACTTTCCTAACTTTCCTTTTTTCCCCTTTTACCCCTCCATGGCCTTATCCTTGGCAACAATGAATGTCCATTTAAAACTCGATTATAACCTCCAGAAATTTAGCGGTATAGTACAGGATCAGGAATTAGATGTAGTGGTAGTTACAGAAACGTGGTTTGAAGTTAACACATCAGCGAAAATTATGGGTAAAATGTTTAACGACAAGGAATTTATCTGGTTTGGCAAGGAGCGAGTTGATCAGAAGAGTTACTTTGGGTCAGGTGGGGTTGGTATCTTAGCTCGCAAGGGTATTGGAGAAATTTCGCTGGTCAAAGTTTATGATGTAGCTGAAGGGATATGGATTAAATGTAAATGCAAGGACGATACATTATTTGTATGTGGATTATACATCCCGCCAGATGGCGGTTCTCGAGGCGATCAAGATTATGCTCAATGTTTACAGTTACTCGAGGAAGATTGTATTAAATTTAGGAAGCTTGGGAAAGTAGTTGTTATGGGTGATTTCAATGCGCGTATTGCGAGCAACGAGTCTATTATCCAATTTGTAGGTGGCAGTGGTAGGTTTGCTCGGAATGCAAGGGACGAGGGTGGATCAGGTACAGCTAGATCTAGGGGCAATCGATTAGTGGAATCGATGAATTCGGCTGGTATGATTATTATCAATGGTTTAGATTCTGGGGGCGAGTACACGTTTGAACGTACGGTACAGAAGAAAGGACAAGATGGCAAGGCGGAGGTCCAAAACTCCACGCTTGATTATATTATCTTGAGTGAGAACATTATCCTACCTGGCTATGGTGTGATCGACCATAATGCTATAGACACTAAAAGCGATCATGTAAATATTATCCATTCTATTCCAGAAAATAGTTTATATATTCCCAATTCCTGTACAGTCTGGTCTGACAATAGGTACAGAATTGGTGATCATTTTCTTTTATCTTGTAAATTATTAATCTCCAAACCGGCTACGAAGGTGCCTCTCCTACAAGTGGGAGAAGCAATTGATATTGTTAAGTGGGTCCGTCGCGACCAAGGGGACATGAAATATTGGGAGGCTATGCAACGAGAGCTAACTTTATCTCTTCCTAATTGGGATAGGTCTGTTATGGATGTTGATGAATTGGTAGATGACTTCAACTCCTCTGTTAACGCTGCATTATCGAAGAGTCTGAAGGTTCGGAAGAAACACAGTGGTAAAGATCGCACAATACACGCGACTTGGAACCCTCTGATTTTTCGATTAACTGTTGAAGAGAATGATGCCTTTTGTAAATTTAACAATGATGACATCTCGCTGGCTGAGATGTTGGAATGGCGACTAGTTTGGAGAAAATGTCGAACCAAGTTAAAAAACGCTATCCGGAATCAGGAGCGTAAACAATTAAAAGAACGCATCCAGAGGCTTGAATCTCTCAGGTCAAAGGATTCGAGAGAGTACTGGAGAGGACTTTATGAACTAGATAACACAGGTTCGCAAGAATCTTCTCTTCCTCTGATGGTTAGAAACAGCAGCAATCAACTTGTCAGTGGACCAGAAGCAAGTCAGGTGTGGTTAGATAGTTTTGCGAAACTAGGTTTGGAAAAATCTGATTTCAATGATTATGATGTAGATTTCTATCATCATATCAAACAGACAGTCAAGCAGTACCATTCAGATTCTTTCAGAAATGATTTTGCCTTAGATTATCCTATTACATTAGAAGAAGTGAGAGCGGCTGTGAAGAAACTACGCAGGGGCAAGGCAGTAGGCGTGGATGGATTATTCAATGAAATCTGGAAATACGGCGGTGAAGACGCTCTTACGTACCTCTGGAAGCTGTTTCAAAAGGTGTTTAACGGGGAACAATTCCCCATTGATTGGGCCCGTGGGCTTATCTTTCCATTGTTTAAAGGTGGGCCGGAAGAATTCAAACTGGATCCGAACAAGTATCGTGGAATTACGCTATTGAGTACGGTGGGGAAAACATACACGGTTGTACTCAATACTCGGGTATCGGATTACTGTGAAAAGTTTCAAGTTATAGCTGACGAACAAGCTGGGTTTAGGCGTGGTCGTTCTACAGTCGACCACTTATTCACACTAGTAGAAATTATCAAGCATCGTCGCCCCAAACCAACGTACTGTGCATTTATCGATATTGCTAAAGCTTACGATAAGGTCTGGCGCGATGGGTTGTGGTTTAAGCTATGGCAAGCTGGTATTCGTGGTAAAATGTGGAGAACGCTTCGAAATATTTATCGCAAAGTCGAATCGAGTGTTCTTCTTGGAGAGAATCGGACAGCATGGTTTGAGATCGAGGTTGGTCTCAGACAAGGGTGCATTTTATCTCCTCTGTTATTCGATATCTTTATCAATGACTTACGAGATTTGGTTCAACAACTGGGTAAAGGTATTCAATTGGGTAGATATCGAGTCTCTATTTTGTTTTTCGCGGATGACATTGTGCTGTTAGCGGAAAGCATGCAAGATTTAGAGGACATGTTACAGGTGGTTTTTGAGTACAGTCTGAAGTGGCGGCTTAAGTTTAACTACGACAAATGTGGTGTAATTAAATTCGATAATCGTCATGGGCGCACTATTGAGTATGGGAAGTGCGACAAAACATGCAACTGTGGACACCACGTTAGATTCGGACTGACTCTGATCAAGGAAGTATTATCTTATAAATATCTCGGTATGGAACTTGATAACTGTTTATCTTTCAAATTCTTCAAGGAACGTACCGTGAATCGTGCTCGAATGAACATGGGACGTGTATGGAGTATGGGTATCAAGAATGGGTTTCTTAGTATCAAAGGAAGTGTTATGCTCTGGCAAGCCTTGGTTAGGAGCTTGTTGGAGTACGGATGCACTGTTTTGGGGAATGAGCAGTGGCGCGAAGCAGAACAAGTGCAGGTGGACATGGCGAAAAGAATCCTTGGGTCTACTATGGGTCCGAAGGAGGCTTTACTGGGGGACCTAGGGTGGTGGAGGTTACAAGGCAGACGTAACTTGATTAAACTTGTTTATTGGTTTAATTTGCTACTGTTAGATAACAGTCGCTTACTTAAGGTGGTCTACTTGGTGACCATGGCGAACGAGAAAAAAACTAGCTGGGCCGGCAACATCCATAAGCTCTTGGAGAAGTATGGTTTACTTCGGTTTTGGGACAATCCTGAGTTGCTACGCAACATTGATGGACGTGGTAATCTGGAAGCCAAGTCGGTGGGGGATCACAAGCGCTTCTGGAAGAGGTACATTACGGGTATCATTCACGAACACGAGGAACGAGCGTGGTGGAAACGAATGAAACCTGGGAAGGAGAGCAATAAGCTTAGGACGTACATTACCTTCAAGAAGAAGCTTACACTGGAGAAGTATCTAGCTAGTAACTCCAGTAGTGCGGGGAAGCGCTTTCATGCTTCTCTTCGAAATGGGTACAATGTGCTGGAAATAGAACGGGGTCGGTGGAAGGGTTTAGATTGTGAGTACAGGTTGTGTACCATTTGCGATCTGAAACAGGTGGAGGACGAGAAACATTTTTTACTAACTTGCCCTCTTTATGATGCATTACGAGAAAAATTCTACCAATCCTGTATGACTAATACTGGTGGGAAATGGGACTTCAAAAATCGACCTCCGGATGAGGCGTTTCTGATTTTGATGCAGGGGAGCGGTGATGAGCACGAGATGACACTATTTGGAATGCTACACTCTCATTTGGAGAAGTGTTTCAAGCTGAGGAAAAAAACTGTAGAAGGCATGGCGTTGTAAATCCGTTTCTTCTTTTTTTCTAGGGGTGGCGTTGAATTCTTCCTAATAACTTTTGTACATATATTATATATACTGCTAGGTGATCTGCAAAGATCTTTGACGTCTATAATAAAACTCAACTCAACTCAACTCAACTCTCTCTCTCTCTCTCTCTCTCTCTCTCTCTCTCTCTCTCTCTCTCTCTCTC
>CAZIBY010000051.1:0-4426 GCA_964537475.1 uncultured Chitinophagaceae bacterium
GTATCGCCAAAAGAAGAGGATGATGCATTATGGATAAATCAGGATGCCCGGTTTTTGCTAACCAACTTAAGTGCAGGTAATGAAATAACTTACCAGAATGGATTTAAAGGCAATGGCGTTTTTTTAGTAGTAATAAATGGCGCAGCAGAAGTTGACGAAAAAAAATTAAACAAGAGAGATGCGATTGGAATCTCCGATGCTGATAGTTTTACCATAAAAGCAAGCGAAGATGCAGAGCTGCTGGCGATAGAGATACCGATGAATTAAGAGAATTACAAAAAAATTATAAAAAAAATACCTCTGCAATCGGAGGTATTTTTTTTTGCCTTGATGGGCAATGCCCTAAGTATGCTGAAAAGAAATAGGCTGTACATGCAAGGTGTAAATTAGAATTCCAACCATAGAAGCCGATGCCCAGATATTTCTTTTTAGTTGAGAACTAAAATTAATAGTAATTCGTGAGACAAAACAAAAGTTGAGATTTGCAAAATGCTGATTTTACAATTTAAAATATGCTTGGTTTGGTGCGTTGGAAAAGTTTGCTAAATTTTTTGGTAGTTTCAAATTTGTCCGTAAATTTGTCCGTGTCCGCAAAAATGTCCGCAATATGATAAGTGTCAAATTTTATCTAGATAAAGCCGATAAGAACAAGCTTTTCCCTATTCACCTTGTACTTCGTCAAAAAGAAGCTCAGGTAAAAGTCGCTACCGGCGAAAAAATAAAAAAGAAGGATTGGGATAATGTGTCTCAATCTGTAAAAGATGGTTGCTATAACCACAAAGGGATTAATAAATTCTTGTCATTCTTAAAACAGGAAGTTGAGAAGCATTTGGAATCAGCCCCACTTTCTCAATTAACTGATAAAAAGATAAAAGAGAAAATACTTTCACTTGTAAACAGTCGCAGAGGTAATACTGAGGTTAACATGGTTTGCGAAGACCAGGAATACTATCAGGGAAAGCAAAAAATTACGTTTTTAGATTTGTTCGCTGGAGCTGGTGGATTTAGTGAAGGCTTCTTGCAAGCGGAGCATGGAAATAAATTATACGATTTCTTGTTAGGAAGTGATATTAATGATAACTGTGAATTAACTCACCTTGCTAGATATAACTATCAATTAGGTCTTGATGCTGAATTTTTGCGTCAGGATATCAGTGACCCAGATTTTTTAGATAACTTATTGAAGAAATTGAATGGCAAACAAGTTGATGTCGTTTGCGGTGGGCCGCCTTGTCAAAGTTTTAGTCTTGCAGGCAAAAGAAAAAAGTTTGATAAGAAAGATGATTTGTTTGCACACTATTTAAAAGTTATACGGCAATTGAGACCGAAATACTTTGTAATGGAAAATGTGAAAGGCATTCTTACAAAAGAAGAAGGGCGAATTCGTGAAATGATTTTACAGGAAATCAGGTCTATTGTTGATTTAAAAGAATTTCATCAGTTGATTCATTTTGTTGCTCAACTAAGGCGGCAGGAAAAGGAACAAGCATTTATTCTTGATTGCTACAATTTGCGACTTCAATTTGAAACTGCAAACGAAAAAGAGATTGAAGGTATTAAAGAACGATACATTCAGAATGTTGAAAATAAGTTTAGGGTTCTAACTCCAAAAATTGTTGATTACAAAACCAGCAAAACTGATTCAAGTATTAGCACAATCAGGCATGGGTTTAATTTGCTGAAAAGGGAGCATGAACTTGCTTATATCAGGAAGAAAGTAATTAATGAAAAAGCATTTTGTGATTTAGATAATGATTTCTTTTATGAGGATTTCAATAATTTTTTAACTGCTATAGAATCGGAATCAATTGTTGAAAGGGTTAATACAGCCTTTAAAACTCTGAAGCCGGCAAAAGAATTTATCAATGATGTAAATGAAATAGTTAAAGCCTTAGAGATTTATGCTTTTTCTTTTGACGAATGTATGGATGGATTAACTGGATTTGTAAAAAAGGCTAAACTTGAAAGTGTGTTTAATGAAATTTTGTCGCAGATAAGACTTTATAACATTGATGAGCCATTTGTAGCATTGGCTTCAAATTATGGTGTACCGCAAAATCGGGAAAGAGTTTTATTCATTGGTTGCCGCAAGGACCAGCAATTAATTAAACTAGTCCCTGCAACAGTTTCAGGAAAAGAAAAGGTTACAATTTTTGAAGCGTTATATGATTTGGATTTTGTTGGCAATGACGATGAAAAATTTAATTATGAAAAGGTAGATTTAAAAGCTAAATATAACGGAACTACAGAAAAAATGATTTCGCTTTTAAAGAAAAGAGATGTGGATGGCAAAGTGGATGAACGAAAAGGAATGACTTATGCCGAGTGGTCTAAAAAAGGTCGTTTGAATGGTAGATTCGCAAATGCCAAGAATCCCTTCTATGTTCGGAATTTTGAAGAGTTGGAGAATCATTTAACGCACATGGTTGCCCCCTTGCATAATCATAAAACGAGTAAGCAAAATGATGACGTAGTTAAAAGGCTTGATGTTATTTTAAGCTCCGGAGATTACGACCTGGCAAAGAAGAAGTTAAAACAAATAGGCCTTGAGTCTGAAAAAAGAAATTATAATGTTTTGAAACCAGATGCACAAAGCCCAACAGTAATGACAATTGCTGATGATTATATACATTACTCAAATCCAAGGGCATTGACCGTAAGAGAAATGGCTAGGTTGCAATCATTTGATGATTCTTTTGTTTTCCAAGGCAAACGCTCTACTGGTGGAAATAAAAGAAAAATGGAAGTGCCGCAGTACACTTTAGTAGGGAATGCTGTACCACCATTAATGGCAAGAGCAGTAGCTTTGGAAATCTTAAAAAATATCCAGTAAATTTATTCATGCGACAACTTTCAACCATTGAAATCAATAGGATTAAATTATTGACTGAAAATTCTATAGAACTTACTTTGATTGAACCAACTAAAACTGGTTTAGATAAATCTATAATGGATGCTACTGGTCCAGTTCGTAATTATTTAAAGCAAAGAAACCTTCATGATTATAATACCCAAAAACAAGGGCCAGATAATAAAATTCAAATTTCTGCAAACTTAATTATGGGTGAGGAATTAAATTCTTCCATTGCATCTCTTTATCGCCCTGTTACAAAGAAAGGAGACCCACGAATTTGGTTCAAGGGTTTAACAAATTATGCCGAAGCTAATGATATTCTCGGAATATTTGAATTTGAAAAAGTGTTGTATGTACTGAATATCACAAAGCTTGATTTGAAAAAATTACTCGATGCAAAGCGAACAAATCCCTTACAAGAATTAGTACGAGAAGTTAACAAGGTTTCAAATGAAGTCGCAGATGAGTTATTGATAAAACTAAGAAAGATTGCAGCGCAAGGATTTGTTCCTGCATTATTAAACGCTGACACAGCAATTGGAAGAACACTGGAACACCTGCTCGGTATTCCAATGAACTCGGCAAAGACACCGGATTATAAAGGCATTGAATTGAAATCGGCAAGAGAAAATAAGGGAACGAGAAAAGGGCTATTTGCGAAAACACCAAATTGGGAGCTTAGTAAATTTAAAAACAGGGTTGAAATTTTAGATGCTTTCGGCTATTGGGAAGAAGGTGTATTTCGTTTATATAACACAATACGTGCAACAGGAAGAAATGCACAAGGATTGATTTTAAGAACTGATTACGAACTGGATTATTTATTTGAAAACTCTGACAGAAAAGAAATTGGGGATTTTTTAACCTGGGAATTAGAGGTTCTTAAAAATACTCTCGCTGTAAAGCACAAGGAAACATTTTGGATTAAGGCACAATCAAAATTCGAGGATGGTAACGAATATTTCTTATTCAAGTCTGCGGAGCATACAAAAGGACCATTATTAAATCAATTCGGGCTACTAATTGATATGGGAGCAATTACATTGGATTACCCAATCAAAAGATTAGAAGATGGTTCAGTGAAAGATAAAGGCTGCAATTTCAAGCTAAAACCTAATGCTTTGAATTTATTATTTCCTCCGAGTAAAGTTTATTCATTGCTTTCTTGAAATATGAACAAGTTGCTTGAAATGGACAAGATTTACAAATTGGTTTTTGTGCTTTACAAATTAAAGCCACAAAATCTAATATTGCCCAATTAATTTCATTAGCTCTTGAATGACTTACTATATTATAAGATAACTTCTATAAATAAAGTTCCAAACTTAGTATCTACCATTTTTCTTTCTACAAAATACCTCACAATAAACCTGAAAATATTAACATCAACGGGTGATAAAGGATATTTGCAAATAATTAATTCGATTGCATTTACAAAGTGCTTAAAACTACATGAAGCAGCTTGACAAAGTCATGTTAGTTTGAATTTTAGTAGTGTGTAGTTTTGATGAAATACAACACAACGATGATGCCATGAAAAACAAATGCTGGTAAACAAAATTAAATACCGGT
>CAZIBY010000052.1:0-4269 GCA_964537475.1 uncultured Chitinophagaceae bacterium
AGGGCGTCTTATCGTGCCAACCAAGCAGTTGCGCTCGTTCCAGCGACTTCGGGTTCGCTTCGAAGTGTCCCTCGATCAACGAGGCGACGAGCGCGTAGCCGAGTCGGGCCTCCTGGGTGGAAAGCTCCCTCTGGTGGGAAATCTGCAGCGCAGCCACCGTCCCTGCATGTTCGATGGCACGCAGATCAAGACCGCTGAGCGGCGACACGCCCTCCTCCACGACGACATAGCCGACTCTGTCCTGTCGCACGCGAGCCGCATAGGCAACCAGGCGCACTGGGTCTCGCGATGCACCGACCGGGAGGTCGATGCGCAGCGGATGCATGGCGGGGTCGATGCGCGCGAGGTAGCGGCCGTCCTTCAGCGACTCGTAGGTCGACAGGAACGTTGCTTCGACTTCATGTTCGCCCAGTGCTGCGGCACCTAGGACGAGACCGTCCGCGGCCAGGATGAGCACTTGGCGGCCCAGGACCTCGCTCAACACCGTCGCAACGTCCTGCAAACTGTGCCCCGAGACCGCCGCTTCGGTGAGCTGACGATGGATCTGCTCCGAACGCGCCAGCGCCCGGCTCTGCTGGTCCACGAGTTCTCGGTGGATGAACTGCGTGATCTCGCTGAACGGCACCTCCCAAGCGATCTCCAGCATCGGCAGGCCGAACTGACGGGCCGCGCTCAGGCTTTCCTCGGGGAAGCGCTCCAGGAAGTGCGGAACAGCCAGAACGACGCCCGCGATTCGCCTCTCCGCCAGCCGTTCGACGATCCGGAAGGCGGATTCAGATTCCTTGGGCCAGTTGTAGCCGGTGCTCAGCAGCAGGTGGCCGTCCTTGACCCACGACTCGATGTCCGGGTGGTCGACCACTTGTACCCAGCTGATCTCTCGGTCGACCAAGCCCTCGCCCGCAACGAGTCGTGCGCTGCTCAGCGGGCCCAACTTCAAGGCTTCTGCGAGCTGCACGTCAAATCCTATGTTTCAGAGTGTTTTGCGGACATAGAACACGATGATAAAGCCATATTCATAGGGCGATTGGCTGCCTAAGCTTCAGCCCAACCAGATCGGAAATCAGAGCGATGAGTGATGTCCAGACCGTGACCCAAGACGCCGCAAGTGCCACGCACGTCGCGGCGCTGCAGGCGCTCGTGGGCAAGGCGCACTGCGTCGCAGAGCCAGGCGATATCGCTCCGTACACGACCGACTACCGTCGACTGTTCTCCGGTCCGGCGCTGGCAGTAGTCCGCCCTGCCGACACGGCTCAGGTCAGCGCCGTCATGCGGTACTGCCACCAAGAGGGCATCCGGGTCGTTCCGCAAGGAGGCAACACGTCTCTACTGGGCGGTGCCGTGCCAACGTGCGAAGGGTCGGCACTTCAGACGATCGTTCTGAGCTTGACCCGCCTGAACCGGATCGAGTCCGTGGACCCCGTCAACGACACCATGGTGGTGCAGGCAGGCGTCACCCTCACCGCGGCACGGCAGGCCGCCGACGAAGCTGGACGCCTATTCCCACTGCGCATCGGCTCCGAGGGCAGTTGCCAGATCGGAGGAAACCTCTCGACCAACGCGGGCGGCACGGCTGTCCTTCGCTACGGGAACATGAGAGACCTCGTCCTCGGCCTCGAAGTCGTCCTCCCGAATGGCGCCGTTTGGAACGGCCTGCGTGCCCTGCGCAAGGACAACACCGGGTATGACCTCAAGCACCTCTTCATCGGCTCCGAAGGAACGTTGGGGGTGATCACCGCCGCGGTCCTGAAGCTCTTCCCGAAGCCTCGGTCCACCTCGGTGGCGATGGTCGCGACCGAGAGTCCTCAAACTGCAGTCGAACTCCTGACGTTCCTGAAGACCCGCCTTGGCCCCGACATCACAGCCTTCGAGTTGATCTCGGCTCCTGCCATGGCGCTGGTTCGAGAGTACCTGCGGGACAGTGAGCCGCTGTTCGAACGCGACCCCCAGTGGCTCGTGTTGATCGAAGCCATCTCGCATGCCGAGCAGGTCGAAGCAGACGACGACTTTCACGAAGCGCTGACCGCGGCCTATGAAACTGGCTTGGTGAAGGATGCGCTCCTGGGCACCAACGAGTCGCAGGTCAAGCGCTTCTGGCGCCTGCGGGAGGAGATTTCCGACGCGCAGACGCGCGCCGGTGGCAGCGTGCGCTGCGACATCTCCGTGCCGCTGTCGGCGATCCCTGAGTTCATCGAAGAGGCGACCGCCCGGGTGCTCACGCTGGACCCTTCGATCCGGATGGTCGTCTATGGCCACATGGGCGACGGCAACGTTCACTTCAATCCGCTTTGTCCCGAGGGCGCAGATGGCAAGGCGTTCGTCGCGCGGTTCGGCGATCAAATCACTGAAGCCGTTGACCAGGTGGCCTTGTCGGTGGACGGCTCCATCTCGGCCGAGCATGGCGTCGGCGTTGCCAAGCGCGACGAGCTGCTTCAGATGAAGTGCGAGGTCGAGCTCGCGACCTGCTGGCGTATCAAGCGCGCACTGGATCCGAAAAACCTGCTGAACCCGGGCAAGGTGCTGCCCGAACTGGACCCCGACTGGGAGTGCGAGACATGAGCGACATCTATGCCGCGTTCGAGTCCGTCGAGATGCGGGTTGGCCGCATCGTCGAAGCCGAACTTAACCCCAAGGCCCGGACGCCTGCCTACAAGATGATCATCGACTTCGGCGAACTGGGCACCCGCACCTGTAGCGGCCAGTACCCGGCGATCTACCAGCCCGACGACCTCATCGGCCGCCAGGTCGTGTGCGCGATGAACCTCGGAGCCCGGCGCATCGCCGGCTTCGAATCCCAGGTCCTGATGCTCGGTGCGCCCGACCCGGAAGGGCGCGCCGTCTTCCTCACCACCGAACGTAACGTGCCTCTCGGGGCGAAGGTGTTCTGATGACCACATCCAACTTCACGGCCGAACAACGCCAAACGCTGCTCGACCTCGACCGTCGCCACTGGGTCCACCCGGTGGTTTCCTTGCAGCAGCATGAGGCCGTCGGTGCGACCGTATGGCAGTCGGCCGAGGGCGTTCACCTCATCGACATCGACGGGCGTCGTGTGCAGGACGCGTTTTCGGGTCTGTGGTGCGTCAACGTCGGCTACGGCCACGCCTCCATCGTCAAGGCCGCGGCCGAGCAGATGACGCGCCTGCCGTACGCCACGGGCTACTTCCACTTTGGCAGCGAGCCGGCCATTCGCCTGGCCGCGCGCCTGTCCAGCCTGGCGCCCAAGGGCCTCAGCCGCGTGCTGTTCGGTCAGGGCGGCTCGGATGCCGTCGACACGGCCGTGCGCATGGTGCGCTACTTCTTCAACGCGACGGGCCGCCCACAGAAGAAGCACTTCATCGGCGTTCAGCGCGGCTACCACGGCAGTTCGACCACGGGCAGCGGCCTGACCGCACTGCCGCTGTTCCACCGTCATTTCGACGTGCCGACCCCGCAGCAGCACCATATCCCGTCGCCGTACCCGTATCGCCATCCGGCCGGCCCGGACGAAGCTGCGGTGCTGGCCGCGACGGTCAAGGCGCTCGAAGACAAGGTCGCCGAACTCGGCGCCGACAACGTTGCCGCCTTCATCACCGAGCCAATCCAGGGCTCCGGCGGCGTGGTGGTGCCGCCCAAGGGCTACCTGCGCGCGATGCGTGACGCCTGCGACCGCCTCGGGATCCTGATGATCGTCGACGAGGTCATCACCGGGTTCGGCCGTACTGGCCCGCTGTTCGCCTGCGAGAGCGAGGGCGTCAGCCCCGACATCCTGACGCTGGCCAAGGGCCTGACGGCCGGCTATGCGCCGATGAGCGCAACGCTGATCAGCGAGAAGCTGTACGAAGGCATCGCCCAGGGCGGCGACCGTGACACGCCTGTCGGCCATGGCCAGACCTACGCGGGTCACCCGGTGAGCGCGGCGGTCGCCAATGCCGTGCTCGACCTGTACCTCGACGGTGGCCTGCTCGAGCAGGGCCAGCGCGTCGGCGGCTACTTCATGCGCCGCCTGCGCGAACTGGAGGAACTGCCGCACGTCGGCGAGGTCCGCGGTCGCGGCATGCTCGCCGCCGTGGAACTGGTCGCCGACAAGTCCTCCAAGGCCAAGCCGCCCGTGGCAGCGAAGCTGGGTCAGCGCGTCCTCAAGCACGCATTCGACGACGGGCTCGTGTTCCGCGCCTTCGGCGACGACATCCTTGGCTTTGCGCCTGCACTCAACTACACCGAGGCGGACGTGGATACGCTGATGGACAAGCTGCACCGCGCGATCTCGCGCGCCTGCAAGGAAACTTTCTA
>CAZIBY010000053.1:0-4167 GCA_964537475.1 uncultured Chitinophagaceae bacterium
GGGGTGAGCGGCAGCTACTGCGGCCTGCCGGTGACGGACTGGACGCGGCCGAGGGCGTCGATGGAGCGGGAGAGGGTGCGGGCGAGGGTGCCCGAGGGGTCCTTGGTGTCCTCGGCGGTGCGGTTGCCGAGGTTGTCGAGGGTGTAGTGGATGGAGTTGCCGAGGTTGTCGGAGACGTCGGTGAGGCGGTGGGCGTCGTCGTAGGCGTAGGCGACGTAGGAAGTGGAGTCGGGCTGGGTGAGCTGCTTGAGGAGCCCGGTGGGCCAGTAGTCGTAGGTGGTGGTCTGGCCGGCGACGCTTGCGGTGTGGAGCCAGCCGCGGGGGAGGTAGGTGTAGTCGGTGAGGACGCCGTTGGGGTCCTGGCTCTGCAGCAGCTGGCCGGCCTTGGTGTAGGAGGTGTAGGTGGTGGTGAGAGTGAGGCCCGAGCTGACGGACTGGGCGAGGGTGTGGAGGTCGCCCGTGGTGTGGCCGAAGGCGTTGGGGTCGGAGCCGGAGAAGCTGGTGTCGGCGTAGTAGGTGTAGGTGGAGAGGTTGCCGACCGGATCGAGCGCAGTGAGGATCTGGCCGTACTGGTTGTAGGTGTAGATCCAGGTGCGCGGGACTACGCTCGCATCGATCGCCGAGGGTATGGCCGAGGAACCCGAGACCGAGTCGCCTGGAGGGGCCGTCGGGACGGCAAACGGGGCAGTGTATCGGGCTGCACCCTTGGTGATACGAGCCTCGTCGATCCAACCCATCATCTTGTTGCCATAGGTGCCGCCATAGGTCGAGACGTAGTCGCCGAGTGCGCCTATGGCCAGATGGGTCGTGCGCACCGGCACGGCGCCCGAGACCGTAGCGCTGGCATCGACCGCGCCGTTTACATACAAAGTCAACTGCGATCCCGAACGCACCAGGGTCAGGTAGTACCAGGTGTTGGCCGACACGATGGTGGCGCCAGCAGCGCCGATAGAGCCCCCTGTCGTCGTCAGCGTCATGCGCATCTTGTTGTCCGTGCCCTTGCCGATCTCGAAGGTGCCATTGGCGCCGGCGGAGTCGTTCTGCCCTACGAGGTAGACACGCGAACCCATCGCACCGCTGTTGAACTTGGCCCACATCTCGACCGTGAAGTCGCCGCTGCCCATGTTCCAGTCGTCCGATGGCGCGTACCAGAGATAGCCGCCGGTGAAGTTGGCGCTGGCGCTGCCGAACTTGGCATTGGCGATGTCGGTCACAGCACCTGCGGAGACGCTCGCCGGGGTATAGGCATGGCTGGACGAGTCGGTGAAGCTGGTGCCGCCGGCCGTGCCATCCATGTGCAGCAGCAGGCTCACGTTGTTGAACTGAGGATCGGGAAGGGTGGCTGGCTTGCCGCCGAGGGCAAAGCCGAGATGTCCGTCGACATCGGTGGTGGCTTGCTCGACCTTCTTGCACAACAGCGCCGGCGGCGAGCCGTCGGGCAGGTTGGGCAACGTCACGCCCGAGCCGGGACAGGAGGCGATGGCTCCGCCATTGGTGGGGTCGGGCTGGCCGTTGTAGACGTAGGTGGTGAGCTTGCCGGGCTCGGCCACCTGGGTAGGCAGGTGCCACAGCGGGTGCCATTGGGTGGAGGTCTTACGACTCGAAGGGCTTCCTGAGGGCATCTGTGCGCCTGGCTGCACTAATGTGCTGCACACAGAGCCGGAATCACTCGCGACCAAGCCTTCTATGCGAACTTGCTCAAGATTCCTGCTCAGATCACTCACGTAGCAGGCGCGGTGACCGTTGAAGTCGTCCTCGCTCGCTTTGTTGCCGTTGACGTCGTAGGTGATGGCGCTGCTGCTGGCGTTGCAGCCGCTGCCGGCTGGCTGATCTCGGCTGATAAGGTAAGTCTTCCCGCCGATGCTGCTTGCGCCCAGATTGACGCCGTACCCGGCCGGGGTGGTGAGCACCGGCTGTACGGGCAACGCCCAATCGTGGTAGCGATAGAGGACGTTGGCGTTGGCGTCGTAGACTTCTGTGACGGCGATCTGTGGAGGAACCGAATAGGCAGCGCTGTACCGGTTGACGCTGCCGGCGTGCTCGGTCGATATCGCGCGACCATCCGTATCGAAGCCGAACGTGGCATAGCGAGCCAGCTTCTCGTCCGTGATGCCCGTCAGCGCCCACGGCAGTGAGGGCAGTTCGTATTGGAACGTGCGCGCCTTGGTGTCGGGCCAGGTCAGGGTTGAAAGGTTGCCAACGCTGTCATAGCCGACGCCGATTGAGCGCCCGGCCGCATCGGTGATGCTGCTGATCAGCCCGCCAGTGCCAGGATCAGCGCCTGCGGGGAGCTGATAAGACAGATTCAACGCGCGATTGAAATTGTCCTGCACCTGAAGCAGATAGCCCGCAGCGGGAGCTGCCGGCGTCGCCGACGTGCTGTAGGTGAAGCTGAGGGTGCTGCCATTGGGCCAGGCCATGGCCGTCAGCTTGCCGGAGTTATCGTAGATTTCCTCGGTTTGTGCAGTCGCATCGATGTAGCGGTAGCCACCGGTCACGCTCAGAAGTTGGTCGTTCACATCGGCGTCCGGCACGAACGTCCCGCTCGCGCTGCGAAGGAAGCTGGTCACGTGGCCATCGCCGCGGGAAACCAGCACGCCTTGGCCGTTGCTCCCCTGAACCAGCAGCCGGCGGTGTAGGGTGCTCGACCAGAGCGCTCCGAGCACCAAAGGACCAGGATTCACGGCCTGGCTCCCTGTGGCGCCCATAGGCGCGTTTGGGCTGCTGTCGTAGCTCAACGTCAAAGGCAACGGGCCAATGGAAAAGCCCGTATCAACATCCTCCCGCTTCGTGCCAAGCAGGGCGTAGATTGGATTGCCGTCGCCACAGGTCTTGGGGCGACTCTGGCTGCGCGTGGCATCTACCACTGGCACGCAAGCGCCTTGACCACCGCCTGCTTGCGGGACCCATTCTTGGCCCGATGGGCAACTGGTTCCGCATTGAGCGGTCGTTATCGATTGGCCGTACCGCGAACCACTCTGCGCCTGCAGGGTAAAAGTGCAGTTACCGATGACGACGCATCCTATGGGTGATACGGAGAGTGGCGGTGCTGCTGAGAGGGAGTCGTAAAGAACCCATTTATTATGATCGTCTGGATTGTTTTGGCTGAAAATGACTCGATCGGATGCATAATCATTGCAGACAGCTAAAGATGAGGCATCGATGCATATTCCGGCAGGGCAAACACTGCTGATAATTTCAAAAGTGTCCGACGTCGTATTTGCATTTGACACCCTAGCAAGTACCTCAAGGATGATTATAAAAATGCTGCGGGTCGATTTCATCTGCTTGAGCTGCTGGGTCGGTCGTCAAAGTATCCTATTTCTGGTTCTGGATTCGTGCGCCAATCAGTCCGGATGAGCCGGCTGCGGTCCCCTGCTCGTCGGTGTAGACGACGTCAGCCCCGAGGCGCACCTCGTAGAGCCCCGGCAGGGGCGTGGCGCGAACCTCGTCGATCCTGGGCAGATCGGGAAGGTGTGCGGGCAGGTTCTTGCGGATGGCGGCCTCGTCGGCCGAGACGGCCTGAGCGGCGAGGACGGCGATGGTGCTCAGCAGCGCGCGAGCCGGGCGAACGAGGAAGGTCATGGTGGACGGACGTCGTAGTTTTGGAAGCGCTGGCACCATCGCGACCCCCCCGGCGACGCAGCGGCAGCGATGACGAGAGCGAGGCGGTCATCAGCAATGTAGCCTAACGATGTTGCGACGCGGTGTCTCTCATCTTGTTTGAGGATGACGCGGCCGAGCGGCTGCGCTAGCGCTACTGAGGCCTGCCGGTGAGGGCCTGGACGCGGCCGAGGGGGTCGATGGAGCGGGCGAGGGTGCCCGAAGGGTCCTTGGTGTCCTCGGCGGTGCGGTTGCCGAGGTTGTCGAGGGTGTAGTGGATGGAGTTGCCGAGGTTGTCGGAGACGTCGGTGAGGCGGTGGGCGTCGTCGTAGGCGTAGGCGACGTAGGAAGTGGAGTCGGGCTGGGTGAGCTGCTTGAGCAGCCCGGTGGGCCAGTAGTCGTAGGTGGTGGTCTGGCCGGCGACGCTTGCGGTGTGGAGCCAGCCGCGGGGGAGGTAGGTGTAGTCGGTGAGGACGCCGTTGGGGTCCTGGCTCTGCAGGAGCTGGCCAGCCTTGGTGTAGGAGGTGTACTGGGTGACCAGCGAGAGCTGCCCGTTCGTCAGCG
>CAZIBY010000054.1:0-4049 GCA_964537475.1 uncultured Chitinophagaceae bacterium
AGGGTCTGCAGCCGGTCGTTGACGTGCTCGGCGCCGCGCACGAACACTGCGGATCTTTCCTCCATCGCCGTCCCGAGTCCGTTCGTGCCCAGCGCGGACTCCGAGAATTCGAATCCTTCGGCGGCGGACACCTTGTCGAGCCGTCTCGCGTGGCTCGGGTCGCCTACCTTTCGGGCGAGGATCCGTCCGGATCGGTCGCTGACCAGCAGCGCGACACGCATGTCAGCGAGTGATTCCGCCCATCGCGCCAGGACGGTCTCAGCGGTGTCCTGGAAGCGTCCCGCCAGTTCGGAGAACGGGTGGTAAGCAGGAGTCGCAGTCGGATCGCAGCCGCCACCGGTGGTGAACGAGCGACGCCAACTGCGCTCGATCAACGGAGGGACGTTCAGAGTGCGGGGAGTGAGACCGTGCGCGCCGACGCCAGCTTCGAGAAGGCGTTCACGAGCCTGCCGCACGCTCGCGGCGGAATAGGTGTCGATGGACATAGCTGGGACCTCGCGTCACTGCAAGTGGTCACACCCAGTATCCGCCTCCCTATTGGAACCCGCCAATACCTAGTCCGCTGTGGATCCATCCTCTGTGCGCATGAGTCCATGGTGGTGGGGAAGCCGGTCGCGTTCGTAGGTGATGTCGGTGTAGCCGTGAGGAATGGGCTGGCCGTGGTCGTCGAGGCCGACGAAGACGATCTTCTCGATCGTCAGAATGCGGTCACGGGTGATCATGTTGCGCACCTCGGCGCGCATCGTGAGGGAGGTGCGCCCGAACGCGGTGGCGCGCAGTCCCATCTCGATCAGGTCACCTTGTCGTGCGGAGCTGACGAAGTCGATCTCGGATATGTACTTGGTGACCGCCCGGGAGTTTCCGAGCTGGATGATGGCGTAGATCGCGGCCTCTTCATCGATCCAGCGCAGCAGGCTGCCGCCGAACAGGGTGCCGTGCGCGTTCAGGTCCTCGGGACGGACCCAGCGGCGTGATCGGAATGTGACGTCTGCTGACATGTTGTCGCTCATAGGACGACCGTAGGCCGGGAAGCACACTCCCGGCCTACGGTTACCGTCGATCAGGCCGGGATGGGCTGTCCGATGCTGAATCCTTCGAAGTCCTTCGCCTGGATCTCCGAGAGGAGGCCGCGGTAGGCGCCTAGGCCGCCGAGGTAGAACATCACTGCGTGCTTCTTGCCGGGGATGTTCGCCCCGAAGATCCACGAGTCGGTCTTGGGGAACAGCGTGTAGTTCGCGATCGTCGTGCAGGTCTCGGTCCATTCGTCCTCGACCTGCTGCGACACCTCGATGAGCCCGCCTCTCCGCTCCGCCTCGGTCACCAGAGTCGTGATGAACTCGACCTGCGCCTCGATGCTGGGCACCAGGTTGGTGAACGGCCCGTTGGGGCCGAGGATCATGAACATGTTCGGGAATCCGGCCGTCATGATGCCGAGGAAGCTGGTCGGGGCGTCGGCCCAGTGCTCGTCGACGCTCACCCCTCCGCGCCCGCGGATGTCGATGCGGCGGTAGTTGCCGTCGACCGCGTCGAACCCGGTAGCCAGCACGAGCACATCCAGCTCGTGCTCAACACCGTCCGCGGTCTTCACCCCTCGTGGGGTGATCTCAACGATTGGGTTCTCCTTGATCGACACCAGCTTCACGTTGTCCTGGTTGTACACGTCGTAGTAGCCCTGGTTGCACAGGGGCCGCTTCGCATACGGCTGGGTCGGGGTGAGCAATCGCGCCGTCTCCGGGTCCTTGACCGTCTCAGCGATCTTGCGGCGGATGAACGCAGCGGCTGCCTCGTTCGACTCCGGGTTGATAGCGATGTCGTTGAACGTGCCGAACATGAAATAGAATCCGTTGCCTCGGTCCCATGCCGCCTGGAACACGCGCTCCCGCTCGGCCTCGTCGACATCGGTGGCCGCGACGGTGGACTCCTCGAACCCGAAGGCGACGCCGGAGTTTCGGACCTGCTCCCAGATCTCCGGGAACCGGGACTTGTATCCGTCCACCTCCCCCGGGCCGACCGGTCCGTTGCCGGAGGGGACGCTGTACTGCGCCGAGCGCTGGAACACGGTCAGGTGCGACACCTGCTTGGCCGCGGCGACGATGAACTGTGTTCCGGTCGAGCCAGTGCCGATGACCCCCACCCGCTTGCCCTCGATCGACAGGTCGTCCGGCCACTCCGCGGTGTGCACGAGGCGGCCTTCGAACGAGTCGATCCCGGGGATGTCGGGGATGTTGGTTGCTGCGAGCAGTCCCAGCGCCGCCACCACGTATCGGGCCGTGAAGGATTCTCCGGCGGAGGTGCCGACCGTCCAGGTGTTGGTGGCTTCGTCGAAGACGATCGACGTGACTTCGGTGTTCAGCCGGAAGTCCTTGCGGAGGTCGTACCGGTCGACGACGGTCTCAAGGTAGCGGAGGATGTCGGGCTGGTCGATGTACTTTCGCGCCCAGTCCCACTCCTGCAGCAGTTCGTCATCGAACGAGTATCGATAGAAGGGGCTCTCCGTGTCGGACATGGCGCCGGGATACCGGTTCCAGTACCACGTGCCTCCGATGCCGGCGCCCTTCTCGAACCCGCGGACGCGCAGGCCGAGCTTGTCGCGCAGGGTGTGTAGCTGGTAGATGCCGCCGAAACCGGCGCCGACGACGATCGCGTCGAAGTCCGTGGTCTGTGTGGATGTCATGGTGCAACTCCTTCGTTGAATAAGCGGGGGTGTGTTGCAGGTCAGTGGCGAAGCCACTGGCCGATCGCCGCAAGCTCCGCGTCGACGTCCGCGTCGCGGCCAGCCAGGAACGGGTAGACGTGCTGCTGTCCTTCGGCGACATGCAGGGTGACGTCAACGCCGGCGCCCTTGGCGCGCTCTGCCACGCGGATGGCATTGTCGACCAACGACTCGACCGAACCGGCGTTGACGTACAGCGGGGGGAACCCGGTGAAATCCGCGTAGAGCGGGTTCGCGAGCGGCGCCGACGGGCTGGTGGTCTCCCCCAGCACGCCGGCGATCATGCCCTCCAGGAGCGGCACGGAGATCAGCGCGTCGGTCGCATCGTTGGTGACCAGCGTCGCGCCGCGGTTCTCCATGTCCAGCCACGGGGAGAACGCGATGACGTGCCCGGGCAGCGGCCGTCCCTTCGCCTTCAACGCCAACGGGATGGCGATGGCGAGATTGCCTCCCGCCGAGTCGCCGATGGTGGTGACGTCCTCGGGGTGGACCCCCCGCTCCAGCAGGGCCTCGAACGCCGCGACCCCGTCGTCTACCTGGGCGGGGTGCGGGTGCTCGGGCGCGCGACGGTAGTCCAGCACGAACGCTGTTACCCCGGCCGCCTTCGCGACGTGCGCGGCGAGCTTCCGGTGGCTGGCCGCAGAGCCGACGGCGAACCCGCCGCCGTGCGTGTAGAGGAGGACCTTGGAGCGATCGGCTCCGGCCGGGAACGCCCAGATGCCGGGCACGCCGCCGACCGTCTCCTCCTTGTAGGTGACATTTTCCGGTTCGATGGTCGGCTGGTGCCATTCATCGAAGATGCTGCGGAACAGCCGCATGTCCAGCTCGTGGGTGGCCATGAGCTCGGACCAGCCCAGATACAGATCACGCAGGGCGCTCGGGACGACTGCGGTCGCGGTGGATGACGAGGACATCGCATAACTCCTTCGTTGATGCTCGGCGCCTGCAGGAACTAGGCGACCACTCGGTGGATGAGCTCTACTCTCAGGGAGGATTCCGCCACAGCGCTGTGCCGATTTGGAACAGCTCACCCGGGTTGCCCGGTGACCACGACAGAGATCGGCTCCGGCGCACGGCATGATCAGGATCCAGCGCACGAACGAGACCGGATCGGGCACGGTGCCAGACGATCAGCGCCGCCACGACGAGAGTCGCGGCGGTCACCGCCATTGCTCCGACCCAGCCGCTCTGCGTGAAGACCGTCGCCAGGACGAGACCGACAGCCGGGATTCCATCTCCACGGAGAGCGACGGCAGCACACGCCGGACGGCGAAGATCTACTCACCGCCACCGTCTCCGCTTCCGACGACGACGACAGCTTCGGCTTCTACTCCCG
>CAZIBY010000055.1:0-3995 GCA_964537475.1 uncultured Chitinophagaceae bacterium
CTGCATTATCTTGAGCCCGTCGGGCTGGTGTGCCTCTGGCCTGCGGTTTTGTGTTGGTGGGTGTGTCCGGGACGTGCATGACGGTGGCATTGGCTGTCCTTCCATTCTCGTGGATCCGTTATGGATTCGGGATGGTCGCGGGGTCTGGTGATGGACTTTGGCGGCGTTGTCCGAGGGCGTGTGCGAGTTGCTGTCGCAGTCGTTGGTTCTCGTCGTTGAGTCGTCTGATTCTGTCGTTGGCCGCTTCTAGTCGTTGCCGTAGCGAGGCCTCGCTTGCCCGCTGTGGCCGGGATTCCGGTGTGGGCTCCGGGGCGGCTTGGTTTTGGCGGAGGCGTTCGATTGCGGCGCGGAGGTCGGGCTGGGTGTAAAGCCAGGACCGGGAGACCCGGGCGTATCTGGCGACGGCGTCGAAAGTGACCGGGCGGCCTTCCGCATGAAGGGTGCGCAGCGCTTGGACGGCTTTGGACCTGGTGAGCGCCGCGCGCTGCTGTGCAGCTTTGACCAGGTGCCGGCTGTTGTCGGAGCGGTTCATCCGGCGGCCTCGTCGGGTGCGGTGTCGTCGAGGGAGTCAATGATGCGGTCCAGGTTGTGCAGTACTGCCTGGTTCATCTCGATGAGCCGGGTCTGTCCGCGGGCTTCGGCGGCGGACAGGATCTGGACGGTCTGGCGGCGCTGCTCTTGGTGCTGGGGGAGGAACTCGGCGGTGGTGACAAACATGGGACAGGTCAGGCAGGCGTTGGCGTGCGGGCAGGACTTCTGAACCGGCAGCCCGCAGAATCCGTTCGGCAGGCTCTGTGTTGCGCGACCGAGGCGTTGTTTGGCCCAGCTGGCTTCGGCGAGTGGTCCTTGCGGGTCAATGGTGATGGTGTCGCCGTTGATGTTGACCTTACGGGCTTCCTCCCAGTGGCGGCGCACGGTTGTGTCGTGCAGCCGGGCGTAGTGGGCGGTCATCTCCGCCGAGGTGTGGTCGAGGAGGACCCGGACAACTTCCTGGGGAACGTCGCGGTTGATCAGTGTTGTCCCGAAGGTGTGGCGCCACTGATGTGGGGTCAGGCGCACCTCTTGTCCGTGTTCGTCGCGGATGTCGCAGCGTTCCAGCCAGTCTTCAAGCTGTCCGCGGTAGGAGTGCGTGGTGAGCGGTTTTGCTCCGTCGGGGTTCATCTTCGGGGCCGGGAACAACCAGTTGCTGCCGTCGGGGAATCGTTCGCGGACGCGTCGCTGCTGATCGAGGATGGCGGCGTGGACTTCCTCATCGAGGGGTACGAGGGCTTCGCGTTTCATCTTCCGGTTCATATAGCGCAGGTAGGGGGCGCCGTCACCGTCACGGACCACGCAGTCGGTAGCGAGGTTGCAGGCGTCCCCGACGCGCAGTCCGCAGCGCATTAGGATCAGGGTGAGTAGCCGGCTGTCGGGGCTGGTCCATTTGCCGAGGTTTTCGGGTTGGTCCAGTTGCGCCATGATGTGATCGGCCAGGGCCCTGGGCAGTCGTTTGGCTGGTCGTGGGAAGTCTTCAGGGTAGAAGTTCGCCGATGCCGGCAGGTCTTTGGCCCAGTCGTGGCGGCGGATCGCGGCGAAGAAGGCGTTCAGGGAGCTGACGTCGCGGCCACGGGAAATTACTGCCCGTTTGTCCCGGGCGAGCTCGGCGAGGAAGCGTTCCAGGATGCCGCGGTCGATGCAGTCCGGGCCGTCGGAGTGGGGGATGGTGCGGGCGAGGAACGCGGCGAATCGGTTCAGGGCGAGGATGTCGACGCGCCCTTGGATGATTTCCCTGCCGCTGGTCAGCCGCCATCGGATGAAGCGTTTTGCCAGGGGGCGCAGCCACGGTTGCGGGATCTTGTCGAAGCGGAGGGTGCCGCGGGTGTCGGTGTAGCCGAGGCGGTGCAGGGCCCAGGCGTCGCGGGAATACTCTGACTCCCAGCCGGTGCCGGCGACGAGGTCTTCGAGCCGGGTGTAGGCAAAGCGCAGGAACGCAAGTTGCCCGTTGTGGCGGTGACTGCGGCCCACCCGGCCGGCGATATAGAACGCTGCCCACTGGTCAAGATTCCAGTCCAGCAGCGAGGTGACGCCGCTGTCGGAGACGAGCCGGATCACGGGCGTCACAACGGAGGAGCGGGTACTGGCCCGGCGTTCATCGTGGCGGCATTGCATGGCGTGCTGGAGCTCAAGCCGCAGCTGGGGACGATCTGCCAGGCATCGGAAATCGAACCGGTCCAGGCCCACGCTTTCGCACCGGGCGACGAACTCGTCGATATCCGGTGCGCCAATGGCGTGCCAGCGGGACTTGTGGTTCAGACACAACGGCGAGTTGCCTTGGGCCCAGAGGTCGCAGAACGCGAGCCTGCATTCGGGCCGCTCGATGACCGGCTCGGGTGAGAGGGTAGCGAGCCACTTAATCACGTCGGTCTCGCTGGAACGACTGAAGAACCCGTGATGGCTGACGCAGAGGCCGCGTCTGGCCGAACCGAAGCGGCACCAGGTGACGGTGCATGCCGCCAAGGGGCCGTCGCCTACGGGTAATGGGCCGGGGCTGGCGAGGAATGACTCCCATTCGGGGCGTCCTTGGTCCAGCCAGCGCTTGTAGTGGCTTTTGCAGAACCCTTTCACCGTACGTTGCCGTTCACACTCGTCGATCCGGCAGGGCTCGGTGTTGAAGACGAGGGAGCCTGGGGCCGGGATCACGATTTCGGGTCTGAATTCGGGCCGGACGGTGGCCATGAGTTTAGCCAACAGACCGCAACCGTCCTCGTTTTCATTCAGTGCGAGGGAGCTCACCAGGTGACCTCTTTTCCGGTCAGCAGCCCTGCCTTTTCGAGGGCGCGGCGGGCGTCCTCAACGGTGAGGTGGCCGTAGACGTCGATGGTGGTTGCGACCGATGCGTGGCCAAGCAGGCTGCTGATCACTTCGATGGGTGTCCCGGCTCGTAGCAAGCGGGTGGCATAGGTGTGGCGGAACCAGTGCGGGTCAAAATCCACTCCAGTGTCCCGGCGCAGCCGCTTCACCAGGTCATAGACTGCCGCGTAGCCCATCGGGCGGCCGCGGGGGCCCGCCCACAGATTCACGAACACGTAGTCGCTGTCCAGATCTCCGTATTCCTCGTGAAGGTAGTCGCCGTAGAGCCGCACGACGTCCGCGCCGATCGGTATCGTGCGCGGCGAAACGGACTTCGCCCGGGCACGGTTGGCGTTCACCCGACGGCGGATCGTCAGCTCGCCCTCGGCGACTGCAATGTCCTCATGCCTTAGTCCGAGTGCTTCGCCGATACGGATTCCCGACTCCCAGAGCAGGACGAACAGGAACCGGTCCCTCAGCCGCGTGCACGCATCCAGCACTGCTTGAGCCGTCGCCGCAGGCAGGACCGTGGGCAACCTCTTCGGCTCACGCAGCTTCACGATCCTGCGCCGCTGCGGCCTGTCCCCGGCAAGGTGAGCAAGGAACGGTCTCCATCCCGTTCTTCGGTACCGGACCGTTTCGAACTCGGTGACAAGGTCGCCCAGCGGGACCCCGTGACGGGAGTGGAACACGTAAAAGCCGCTCACGGCCGCGAGCTTGCGGTTCAACGTGCCCGGCCCGCAGTGATGGGAAGCCGATGGCAGCAGCGTCACGTCAGCGGCGCGCCCGGCAGGCGGAAGCCGCAGCCAAGCGACGAACTCGCCGACGTTCTCCAGCCTCACCTGGCGCCAATCAATGCCGCGGTGGCGAAGAAAGACGAACCAATCCTTGAGATCATGCGCATACGCCTTGAGCGTGTTCGGCGACCTCTCGACGTCGGTCAGGTAAGCCAAAAACCGCTCCACCGGCTCAACGACACCATGATCATCAAGCACAGTCCACGACTCAAGCGGCGAACCGGACACCAAAACTCGTTGAACCTGCATGAACCCTCCCGCGATCCCGTGTGATGGACAGCTTCAGATAAGCACCTCCATCACGCGGAACTGCACGGTTACGGGCCCCGTGCTGCACGTCAAAGACACCCCGGTTCCTGCCCCAGATAA
>CAZIBY010000056.1:0-3886 GCA_964537475.1 uncultured Chitinophagaceae bacterium
TATTATTATTATTATTATTATTATTATTATTATTATTATTATTATTATTGTTGTTCATGAAGATATCCATATTGTTCAATAATAGCAAGAGCAACGGGGTTTGTTGTTTCTTTTTTATCCTGAGTAGTAATTTGCTTAAAATATTTTAAGAAGAAAAGATTAAACATTATTAGTTTTTCTGCTGTTGTTTGATAGTTGTTTTTGAAAAATCCTTGCAACATTTGAAATTGTCCTGCACTATTTGGGTTATTAGGATCAATAGCAAGAAATTTTGACATATCCGCAATATTAATCGGATCAGTGTCGAATTGGAGGTAACCAACCAATACACTAAAGCAAAAAAGTGCATTACGCTTAAACATGGTAACAAATTCATAACCCATTACATCATCTCCACCTGATTGAGGCAATGTAAGAAAGTTTTGTTTTTTCTGCCCTCCCCACGCAGGATTATTCATAATCTCATTAATTCTACTCGGAAACCCTATCGAAAAGGAAGCAAATATTGGATGTTTTTTAGACGGAACAATGGCGAAATCCACCGTGAGTTTAATTTTTTTATCAGTGGATTTACGTCGATTGAAGGATGGTGCAATGTATTTTACATCTTGTTCCGCAACCGATCGATGATCAACATTTAATACTGACAAAACCCAAGGAATAGTAGAAGTTGCAGGATGACAAACACGAGCATCCACACTACTAACAACAGGTTTATGCAACACCGTAAAATAGGAATCTGATGGATAATCGTAAATATTGTTAATAATCCGCCCATTAGCATTTGTAAAACCATGTTCTGAATTTCGAGCACTATCTACAATAGCCTTATTTCCGGAAATATCATACATATACGTAAAAGCATAAGCCAAGTACACACAAAATAAAAATAGAGGGACACCGTGTGGCGATGGATTATAAAGAACAGACATAACTTTTGCTTCATCGAAAAAAAGAAGACACGGAACCATTAAATCCTTCATATTCATATTTGATGATGATGAAAGCAAATAACTAATTAAATCGGAGAATGGCGCAGCCATGCTGAAGTTTGGGACATGATCGGCCCCCTTTATGAAATATGCAAGAATGGTTAAAATACCATTCGCATTTATAATAGCAGAATTGCTGAAAATTTTATACTTTTGTTTAAAAACTGCTTTCGATTTCTGGATGTTATCAAATTCATTAAGAAAATTATCCATATTATCCATATTTACTTGATTTTGAGCAGTGTTAAGGCTTTTATAAGCATAAACGAGTGGTGTAATAATCGTTTCACCATTTCCTAAAAAGATTACCCAATCGAGAAAATCATACTTGTCATAAACCGCATGGCGTCTTTGAAGTTGTCCTTCCAACTCATCTTGAGTAAATCTGTTTCCGGGATTGGGAATGTTATCATACCATTTGCGAAATTCTGCCCATCGCGCCGGATCGGAGCCAACAAAAAAAGGAATAATATCTTTAAAAAGAAACCATACATATTGGCCTACGATGGGATCGCCATCGACATCAGACCCATTTAAACCATCCTGTATAAATTGACTATAAAGCGCAAGCAATCCAAAAGCTTCATCACGTTTCTGGTTTTTTGCAATTTGTGCTTGTGTCAATGGCTTTCCAACGGTTTGTTCAGCAGTAACGGCGGCAGGTTGTTGTTGGGCCTGTACAATTTTCTGTTTTTTGGTTACAACTCCCGGAGAAGGTAAAGGCCCACATTGCACTGCATTGGTGTCACTTTCTAAAATTCTTTTTGTTGACTTGAAAATATTAGGTTCCATTTTATTCTTTAAAATAATAAAAAATTTTATTACTTTGAATTTTATTCTTTAAAATAATAAAAATTATTTTTGAGCCAAACGTTTTTCTTTAATAAGAGCGCATCGATCGCAGGGTGCGAAGTTCACATTTTCACCGCTCAAACATGAAATATTTCTTGCTTCCTCCCATGAAAAGAAAGAAATGAGCGTTCGCCGGCGACAACGTTTGAACAGTTCTTCTTCAAAATGTTCCCCCTTTATTACTTTCATAGAAGTCAAAATATTAAATTCCTTGAGAGCCGCCTCATATTTTTCCTTTTTGGCGCGCTGCTCTCCCGTCATGCAAGTTTCATCTTCGTTGGCTTCTTCTCTCGTACGCTTCTTTTTAAAGGAGGGCCCGCCAATTTTCCAATGACTCACGAAGCATTTCTTAAAATCGATAAAGACGTAACCGAAGGATTGCTGCGGAACGCTTCCGCGCGTATCACGGCCAGCGCGACCGATTTCCTGTACTAAGGTAGACGGCATATTCTTCAGCGGCGCATCCACAATAATAAAAGAAAATGGAACCGCCGCATCCACCCCCATTCCAAAAGCAATCGTTGCGCATATTACTTTTAAAGGATGGTTCGCATCAACCCAATTCCGGTAGGTGTCCCGCTTGGCATGCGTTATCGGCCCTCCGAAATAAGCCAGCGAAAGAATGTTTGCTTTTCGTAGTATTTTCACACTTTCATCACATTGTCCCTGCTCGTCTCGATAAACAATGCAACGCGGACAAACTCCATTGTGGCTTTCCATATATTCTTTAATAAAACGTATAATGCGGACGTGCGCCTCCTCGACATTGCATGAAATGAAAAAAGGAGTGACGTTTGGACGATTGAACGGCATAATCATTTTAAAGGTGGAAGGTTTATCAATGTGCAACGTCTTTAAAATGAAATCCTTGGTGGACGTGTCCGCCGTGGCCGTCGCGGCAATGACTTGAATGGACGGATAGCGTTGCTTGATATTTCCGATTTTCAGCATTTCAGGACGAATGCTGTCAGCGCTTCCTCCCCAATGCTTCAGCAAATGAGCCTCATCCACCGCAATCATAACGCGGGAAACACCCTGTGCGTCGATGATGGCACTGACAATTCGCTGAAAGCGATCCATGATAAAGGATTCCGGCGTCACATAAATGAAATCGTAAGCAGGAGACTTGACGCTGTTTTGCACTCGCCGAAACATCTCTTCCTTTTCTTGATTCGAGACCGAAGAATCAAAACGGCCTACTTTACACGAATAAACGGAAGCATTGCTGTTCAAGTTGGCAATCTGGTCATCCGTCAAAGCCAGCAAGGATGAAATGATAATGCAGGTCGCCCCCATCACTAACGTCGGAAATTGAATGCATAAACTTTTACCACCCGAGGTCGGCATAACAATCAATGCATCCAACTTCTTTAAAATAGCGCTCACTACCTGCAACTGCCCACTTTTAAAGAAATCATAATTGAAAAATTTTTTTAAATTCCGGTATAGTTGAATGAGACGAATGATTTCGCAGCAAGTATTTTTTACTGCGGTGGCGCAATTGACCTTGGCAGACATGGCTGTCAGCGTTCGCTCCAAATATTCCGAATGATGTACATGCTCTAAAATTAATTGCTGAAGCGATGCACGGTCATTGATACTCAGCGACGGTTGGTTTTGAATCACTTCAATCAGCGCTGCTTCCTTTTGATGTTGGTTAATAATAAAAATCAATCCTTTTAAAAGAGCACATTCAGACAAACACTTTTTCTCAAAAAGCGCGTTGAAATAACGTTTCAGCAAAGTTTCATTGTCAATGTGCTCATTGATCGCATCAATTATACTATTTACTTCTTCTTTATTTAATTTATATACAGCATTCTTTGCCATACTATTTAGAAAATCTATCAATCGCTTCTTTCTCCAAAAAAGTTGATTTTCATTGCTTGCCATTTTAAAGAATGTTTAATTATTATTATTATTTTTTTTTATTTTTTATTTTTATTTTTTTTATTTTTTTTTCATTTATTTTTGATTTTTCGTTCCCAAAAAAATAACTTTTTTTTTTGATTTTAATAATGATTTTTGCTCGGACACATATT
>CAZIBY010000057.1:0-1078 GCA_964537475.1 uncultured Chitinophagaceae bacterium
CCTGATACTGTCGACACTCCGTCTACCATTGATTACTCTCCTCGTCCACTCAGCGATTCTACAATTCTCCTATCTCAACTTGATGCCATTGATACTCATGCAGTTCCTGCTCCTCAACCTTTTACGGTTATCAACAACGTTCCCTCTCTCAGTCTTGGTCTTAGCAATTCTACACTGCCCCCATCATTCTCTTCGCTATTCCCTTCCCCTGTTATACCAGATCAACCTCACGTAGACACAGGTCAATCTCAATCTGATACCAAGGCCCAAGATAATTTAATTCTAAGATCTGAGATCCCGGATCTACATTTATATCTCAGTAATGATAGTAATCAATCTCACGATCCTCATGCTCTCCTTCCTCGCCTAGAATTGAAGCGTTCCGTTACCCCTGATCAAGCTTCTCCTGATTTTCCTGAGGATCGTGATCCTTTGGAGGATCACGATCTACGCGAGGATCCCCTGGAGGATCCTCCTGCGAATGAACCCGCTTCCCCTTTGCTCTCTCCCTTGTCTTTAGCTCAACATTTAGATGACGATGAAGACAAGGCTCCTGATCTAGCTTTTGATATTACGGATATTGCAGTACACCCACGTCTCTGGCGCTCCCTTCCTGTTGATATCTGGCCCTCCTGGCAACATGCTTGTCGCCCATTTTTCCGGGCTTACCACACGGCATCTACCTCTGGTAATCTTAGCGCTATGTTCCAGACACTTCTAGCCCTTGCCAAGATTCCGGCCTCATCTCTCCTTCGCACTCGCGGTGGTGGGAAGAAACGCCGTGGTATCCGCGCTCTCTTAGCTAACCTTCGCAATATCGCGGCCCGTTCTGTTTCCTCGGTAGCGTCCCATCAGTCCCAAGCTGTCTCGGACTCTGCGCCTGAGGATCCTCTAGCCAACGG
Organism: uncultured Chitinophagaceae bacterium; assembly: GCA_964537475.1. GTDB lineage: Bacteria > Bacteroidota > Bacteroidia > Chitinophagales > LD1 > UBA1941. The sequence goes on from CAZIBY010000057.1 coordinate 903, forward strand.
TCTTGCTCGTGCCCGGGCTCTGATTCAACAGGGCCATATTGGTCGTGCTGCTCGATCTTTATTTCAACAACCCCTACCTCCCGTGTTCTCAAGGATTTGCGAGCTCCATCCACCTGCTTCTGGCCCAGTTCCTTTGCCTCCTGGAGGTCCTGATGAAGCTCCTACTATTCAACAGA
>CAZIBY010000057.1:1088-3755 GCA_964537475.1 uncultured Chitinophagaceae bacterium
CGATCTTTATTTCAACAACCCCTACCTCCCGTGGACGAGAAAGTTCTCAAGGATTTGCGAGCTCTCCATCCACCTGCTTCTGGCCCAGTTCCTCTGCCTCCCGGAGGTCCTGATGAAGCTCCTACTATTCAACAGATCGATTTAGTTGTTCTTGCCCGTTTAGTTCGCTCTTCGCTGGCTAATGGATCAGCCCCTGGAGGTTCTGGTTGGACCGGTGACCTCCTTCTGGCTCTCATTGATGACCACGATTGCTTAACTGCTCTGGGTACACTAGTCAAGGATATCATCAACGGTACTCTTGCTGGTAGGGCACGCGAGATCCTCGTTACTTCTGTTCTTTTTGCTGGAAAGAAGTCTTCTGGTGGTACCCGTCCTATTGCAATGGGGGAAACTTTTTACAAGTTAGCGTGCCTCTATGCGCTAAATCTAGTACGGAAGCAAATTCGCGAAGCTCTAGGTCCTCTTCAATTTGCTTTTTCACCTGGTGGTCCCGAATCTGCATTACACATCTTACAATCAGCTATCGAGGTTCATCCAGATTGGGTTATTATTTCTACTGATATTTCCAATGCCTTTAATACTCGTTCCCGTCCCGACATTCTTACTTCTCTTTTCAACGTTCCATCTTTGTCGCCTCTATTTCGCCTTGCTCATTGGTCATATGGATTTGATTCTACTCTGCTCCTTATGAATAATGGCAAAATTCAGGCTGATTTCCTATCTTGCGAAGGGGTGCGACAAGGAGATGTTTTAGGTTCCCTATTATTTTCACTTTCCATGCGTCACACCTACTCAACAACTATTGAAGACACGGATTGTCATGCAGTGGCTGTGGTTGATGATTTCTACATTCTTGGTCCTGCTCAACAGGCTTTTACTTGCTTTGATAAATTCAGACATGCTCTTCCAAATCTACTCCTCAATCTCAATCTTCCAAAATGCTGCACTCTTCTACCTGATGATCCTCCAGAGGCACTACTCCAACTCTGCACGGATCGACATCTACCATATTTCACTGAATCTATTCCTGCTCTTGGTTCTATCGTTAGTCGTGATCCCAATATAATCTCGGCGTGGCTTATCGATCAAATCAAAGAGCATCATGGCCCTTTCTTCAAGGCCCTCCTCGATTCAAGATTACCAACACAACATGCTTTCATTTTACTTAGAACCTGTATGGTACCTCGTATGAACTATTGGACAAGAACAACTTCACCTTCGACCCTTGCTCCAGCTGCCCAATTGTTTGATCAAATGGTACAAGATACTTTTCTTCAGAGAATCAATCTTACTGCTGTCTCCGATGCGGCCCGCGTTCAACTATCGTTGCCCGTCAGAGATGGGGGTTTTGGCTTATCCTCTGTTGTACAAGTGTCTCCTGCCGCTTGGTATTCAGGGTTTGCTCGAGCATTCTCTACTATTCGTACCTTCGCTCCTCCAGTGGATGATGTCAAGAATGATATTCCATTTGTTAAATCTTTAACTCAATGCTTTACTTATTTCTCAAGATACAAATTTCCAAAAGGAGTTCCAGTTGCTACGGATATCAAGCGCTTTTGGAATGATTTCGAAAACGCCTCCTGTCCTACTGGTACTCAACGATTAATGATGGCGGTGATTAACAGGGCTCGGTTTCAAGCTCTACTGCAAGAATATCCTCGTAATTCTATTGCCCGGGCTCGTCTCACTGCTGTTACTGCACCCTTTTCTGGCTCCTGGCTTACTTCTCCTCCGATTGATCGTCTATTTTATCTTTCTGATATCCACTTTGCTCTAGCTTCTCGAATTCGCTTAGGTGTTATCTTGTTTGATGATGTTAAACGCTGCGTCTGTGGAGCATCTGTCACGGAATCACCATTGCACTTCCTGGCGTGCAAGCGGCTTAATGCGAGCCGTATTATCCGACATGACCGCCTGGTTCAGGCCCTTAGTCGGGTGGCTCGTCTCTGTGGCGTGACAGTGCATTTGGAACCGCGTATTGATGGCGAAGATAGGTCTCGTGGCGATGGTCATTTATTCTTCCACGCTCAAAGTGCCATCTTTGATACCCTGGTTATCGATCCCTGTGCCAAGTCGTATGTCAATATCTCTCAACGTCTTTTAGGTGCCGCAACTGCGGGTGAAGCCAAGAAAGACGCGCTTTATCAAGATCGCTGCCGACGTCAAGACTTCCTCTTTTTTCCCGTGGTCATGGAAGTCTTTGGTGGCATGGGGATTCGCGGCCGCGACCTCATCGACAAGATTCAAGAGGAAGGCAAACTCAATGGTGTTCCCCATCTCCATGGTCTCAAGATCAAGACCTTCCTCTCAAGGGCATTAGCTTTCTGCTTACAACACAGCAATGCCCATCTAGCTATTTATGGGAGCAAACGGAGTCGCCAAAGACTCCAATAACCAGATCTTTATCTGGTTGTTGTTGAGGACTTTCTGGACTTTTGACTTTTGACTCTTGTCTCTTGCGTTAGCTGCAGGAATTGTAGCTATGGGACTATGTGCAGGAGTTCTAGAGCGAGACTCTATACAGGAGTTCTGGAGCGAGACTCTGGATTCTGTGTTTTGTTGGGGGACTGATTGCAGAGCGAGACTCTGGGTTTGTCTTTGGGGATATTTCTCTGAGCGAGACTCTGGGTTCTAGCGGTGGTGGTGTACATGGAATTGGCTTCCCTT
>CAZIBY010000058.1:0-1791 GCA_964537475.1 uncultured Chitinophagaceae bacterium
AAGCTGTCGAGGAAATCATCGACAACGTCATCGTCGCGGGTATCGAGTACGTCGACCTCGACATGTCTTCGCAGGCTGTCGGGATCATTGTGAACGAGCACGCGCCGGCAGACCCCGCTGAACGTGACGCGTACCTCGTTCAGGTCGCCCAGCGTCTCTCGAACCTTCTCGCCTGGTGGTGCACGAACTCGGTGCTGATCGCACGGGACGGTGGCGAGGAGTGACTTCCTCAGGTGCGCGGGGGAGTGGTCGGGTGTCCGGCGGCTCCCCCGCGGCCGGTGTGCCGTTCGTGCTGGTGGTGACCCCGGATCTGCAGCAGAGGCTCGAGCGTGCTGTGGGTCTCGCCCGTGCCGCGGCGTATCAAGGCCGGCACCCTCAGGTCCTCGAGGACGTGAACGTCATCCTGGCGCGTCTAGCTGACGGGTCCGAGAACGGAACCACGTTCCCGGACCCGAGAAAGCTTGATGCCATGGGGCGGATGGTCACCGTTCAAACCGCCGCCGACAGGGTCGGATGCGGTGATCGGGCGATCAGGAAGGCGATCGAGGCTGGTCGCCTTCCCGCCGAGAAGGTCGGGCACGCCTGGCTCATCGGCGAACGCGACCTCGATCACTATCGGCTCGGTGGTCGCTTCCCCCGACAGCAGCCCCCAGACCAGAAGGAGACACCGTGAGCACCTACACCGACCGGGCAAACGCGATCCACGCACGACTGCAGGACCTCGCCCGCGACCTCGAGTCCCATCTGGGGCTCGCGAGCCGCTCGTACGAGGCAGAGCCGATGTTCAACCGGGCGAACCACTTCCCCCAGCACCCGTCGTCCTTGGAGGCCCTTGCCACGGTTCGTGAGTCCAACGTCGACCGATTCGTCCTTGAGTACACGGCCCAGGCCGGCCGTGCGGAGCTCGCGCTGAGAGACCTGCAGGTCCCTGCGGTGACTCTCACCGCAGCCGATAAGGCGGCTGCGGCGGCAGTCCGTGACCTCGTCGACCGCATCCGATCTGTCCGTAACCATGACGACGCGGTCGCGCTCGTCACGACCATCGAGGAGGCCTGACGCCATGGGTGTGAACGAAACGAAGCAGGCGACCCGGAACCTGTACCGGCTGGTCGAGAACCTGCACACGCGCCTCACCGCTGCGAACACGTTCAGCAACGGTGACCTCACGCCGGACGCGTTGCAGCGGACGCGGGAGAGCATGGCGGTTCGGAGCCGCACGGCGGCGCAGGGGAAGGCGCAGACGCTGCTGAACGCTGCCCGGGACGGCGTCGTGTTCGCGCAGTCCCGTCTTGACGATGCGCGCCCCAAGGTCGACCCGGGCGATGTCGCGTCGTTGACCCGTGCAGCACAGGCGTGGCAGATCGTGATCGAACCGGCACGTGCGGCGGGCACGTCATGGTTCGACATCGCGAAGACCGGCGACCTCGACACGCTCGCGGCTCTCACGAGGTTCGGTGAGCAGCGGATCAAGCTCGACGATCCGGGCTACGCGCCGACGATCATCTCGAACCTGCATGCGGCGATCGATCAGCGTCTCGCTGACATCCACCCCGACGACAGCGCGCGGCAGATGTTCGCTGATGCGAAGGACGCCCGCGACAACTTCGAGTTGGCGCAGAGGCTCGCGGACGCCGCTACTGCTGTGAACCCGACGACCCTTGTCGAGGCCATCGTCAGCGCGAAGTCGTATGCGCACAGCAATGGCATCGATCTGCCGACTGACCGGAAGCCGACTGTCGTGGAGCTGGATCAGCAGGTCACGCAGCCGCAGTTCTCTTCTACCTCGCTCGT
>CAZIBY010000058.1:1891-3669 GCA_964537475.1 uncultured Chitinophagaceae bacterium
CTCGCGAAGATCGAGGCGGTCAAGCAGGAGGCTCGCAACCTCCGAGGCGAAGACATCCGCGTTGATGTGCATGCGAACACCGGCGCAGCCAACGCGGCGATGGCCGCTACCAGTGCGGCCGCTAAGGCGATGGGGCAGTCGGCGGAGAGTGCCGCGGAACGTGTCAGACGTTCTGCGTCCGACGTCGCCGCCGCTGAGGTGAAGCAGGCCGCGGCGATGGACGCGGCTCGTATCGCCGCGAAGGCTGAAGAGCTTGCCGCAGCCCGTCTTGAGGAAGTGCAGAGCAAGCGCGGGCGCACCGACATGCAGGTTGCGGCTGCTGAACTCGCCCTAGAACGCGCGACGATGCGGTCCGCCGCAGCGAGCGAGAAGGCGAAGGTCGCAGGGGCGGCGCTCGCGGATGCTCGGGAGCGGTCGGCATCTGCCGCCATGGTGGAAGCTGCCGCCGATGAAGTGGCCGCCAAGGGTAACGACAAGGTCGCGTCATCTGCGGGTCGCGCGAGCGCGCACACCCAGTTGGTCATCGCAGCGGTCGTCGGACTCACCGCTGTTGCCGGGCCGGCAACCGGCGCCGTGGTCGGGCTTGGTGGTGCGCTGGGTGGCTTGGGCGCGGCCGGCGTTCTCGCCGTCGTCGGGGTCGTCGAGCAGATCAAAGCAGGCACGCAGGCCGGTGAGCAGTGGTCGGCGGGGTTGCAGTCGCTGAAGGGCGACATGCTGCAGCTGTCGCGGACGAGCGCGGCAGGCATGCTCGGTTCGTTCCAGCAGGCTGTGACGCTCATCAACCGCAACTTGCCGCAACTGAACACGGAGATCTCGGGGTTCTCACGGATCCTCGGCGCGACCACCGTTACGGCTCTCGATGGTGCGATCGCCGCCCTCCATGTTCTGAACCCGTTGTTCGTTCAGGGTGCGCATGTCGTGCAGAACATGGCGAACGGGTTCGAGTCGTGGGCTCAGAACGGTGGTCTGCAGCAGTTCGCCGCGTACGCGCAGGCGACACTCCCGCAGGTCATCGACACGATCGGTCAACTTGCCCTGGCAATCCTTCACATCGGCGAAGCGACCGCCCCAATCGGCACGGCCGTGCTCGCGGTCCTGGATGGGCTCGCGCGTGCGATCAACGCCATTCCCACGCCCATGCTGACCGGCGCGGCTATCGCCGCCACCGCGTTGTACGTCGCGTTCCTGGGCTACAAGGGCGTCACCAGCATCCTCGACGGTGTCGGTGCAGCTGCGACCCGGATGGGGACGACTGTCGGCAGCTTGTCCTTGAAGATGGGGGCGGTCGGTGTCGCCCTCGCTGCGCTGGGTACGGTCGCTGCGTATGTGACCGACCAGATCAACAAGGGTGTGCCGGCGCAGGCGTCGCTCACCAACGCGATCAAGACAACGACGAACGCCGCAGATGGGTTGAAGGCCGCGTTCGAACGCAGCGGAACCGAGAAGACCCTCTGGGGTGACTACGCCGACCAGCTGAAGGACCTTCCCGGGCTGATGGACCACGCGATCGCCGCGCAGAACAACCTCGGCGACGCGCTGTCCACGACCTTCAACCAGAAGGGCGCATACGACTCCCTGAAGCGGTATGGGGATGCGCTGGCCGAGGTGGCCCAGTCGGACATGCCGAAGGCCACCAGTGCGTTTAGCCAGCTCGTTTCCAGCCAGAAGATGACGACGGCTCAGCAGGCTCAGTTGCTTGAGGAGATGCCGGCTTTCCGTGACATGCTGACGGGAATCGCGACGAACATGGGGATCACGGCGTCCACGGCGAACCTCCT
>CAZIBY010000059.1:0-3617 GCA_964537475.1 uncultured Chitinophagaceae bacterium
CCTGTCAACCCAGATCCTGTGCCTGTCAACCCAGATCCTGTGCCTGTCAACCCAGATCCTGTGCCTGTCAACCCAGCAGATCCTGTGCCTGTGGAGCCTCCGATTCCAGATCAACCCGTCCCGAACTCTGCCCGTGCTCTCAGAAGTGGTGCGCTCCCTAGTACTTCCAATAAGTTCCTTTGCCCTATCCCTGACTGCTCCAACTCTGCTCCAGACTCAAAAGGGATTGCCGCCCATTTAAGGCAATCCCATCCTGATGCTAACTTGTCCCTCTCCGTGGTGGAGAGTCTAGACATCCGCAAATGCTCCTACTGTGGCCTTTATTATCTGCGACGTGGTTTGATGAAACATGCCTCCGCTTGTGTCCGGTACAACGTTCCTCCATCGCCTCCCCGCTCGCTTCGCAGCGGTGCAGACGATCCCAAACACCCCAACCCTAGCGACGCCAAAGGTCCCGAGCGGAAAGATTGTAAGGAACGTGAAGTGAAAGAGAAGCCCCTTGAACGGAAAGACCGTAAAGACAGAGAGGTTAAGGAAAAGCTTCCTCCCTCCCTTGATGCTCACAGCCATGGTGCCTTGCCTCCCCCGGCTTCTCTCGCTAGCCACCAACGTCTCTGGCGTGCTATTCCCGAAGTAAGCTGGCCCCGCTGGCGCTCACTCTGCCGTCACCTCTTCTCTGCTTATGCTGAGGCCTCTCGTGCTGAGAATCTTCCTGCCCGCCTTCACGCCTTGGTCCGCCTCATGATGGCCCCTCAACACGCCTTGGTTCGCAAGCGTGGAGGGAGAAAGCATGGTCGTACCCACAGACAATTGTCAAACCAGATTCTGAGATCCCTGGATGCCCTGCAGAATACTGGTGCTCTTCCTGATGTTCCGCTTGACTCCTCCTCTGCCTCCCCGGTGGACCCCGATACTGCTCGTGCTCTTCGCGCCGCTGCCCTGGTCAGCAATGGTCATATCTCTCGTGCTGCTAAGTGTTTAACTCAAGAGGGTCTCCTACCTGTCGATGTTGCGACGTGTAAGGCCCTTGCCGTTCTACACCCGCAAGCCTCCGCTCCTGTGCCTGCCCTTCCCGCTGATGCTCCCTCCACCTTGACTGTGGACAAGCTTGATCTTCTCAAGCTCGTGAAAGACAAGCTATGCAACGGTGCTGCCCCTGGTTTTAGTGGTTGGACTGGAGAACTCATCTGGGCCCTCATGGATGATGAGGAGTGCCTGGAAGGCCTTGCTATCCTAATTGAGGACATTATCAATGGTAACCTTACTAGCGCTGAACGTGATTACATTATTCCGAGCAGCTCCCTTCCTGCTCGTAAAGGTAAAGATGGTGTTCGCCCGATCGCGATGCGCGAGGCTTTTTACAAGCTCGCTGGTCACTACTGCTTGTCTCTGGTGTCCGATGACCTCCCTGGTTTATTTGAACCCATCCAGCTCGCTTTTTCCCGTGGTGGCTGTGAACGCGCCGCTCACCTCTTGCAGGCCCGCCTGGAGCTTGGTGGTCCTGACTCCGTTCTGGTAAAAACGGATCTACGCAACGCTTTCAATGAGATACATCGCTCAACCTTTATGAAGAAATTATTCAATTTGAAGGAACTCAGTCCGCTTTGGCGTCTCGCTCACTGGGCATACTCGTCGGAATCCGCACTCTACCTGCGCAACGATGGCTCGCTCTTTGATACCCTGTGGTCCCGTGAGGGAGTTCAACAGGGCGACGTTCTGGGTGGCTTGCTCTTTTGTGTTGGTATTCAAGATCATTATCTCTCTACCCTCGGTGACTCCAAGGATGTCACAGGCCTTGCTATCATGGATGATTTTTATATTCAAGGGCCCTTTGGAAAGGTCCTTGACTCTCTTGATCACTACGATGCCGCGTCGAAAACTGCTGGTCTACACCTTCGCCATGACAAGTGTATTGTACTGTGGGCCCACGACCGAGAGCCCCCACAGCCCTTACTGGATGCCGTCAAGCAGCGTGGGCTGTGCCTAGCCCGTGGCGCAATGGATAGTCTGGGTACAATTGTTGGTCTCGATCAAGCTCTTATGTCCCAATGGGTGATTGATCAGGTTTCATCCCAGTCCCACTGTCAACTGTTCGCCTCAATCCTCCACGAATCCCTTCCTGTTCAGTCCGCAATGGCGATTTTGCGTCTGTCTGCGCTTCCAAAGATGGGATACCTGCTCCGAACCTTAAAGCCGTCCATTACCGCTAAAGCAGCCGTGCTGTTTGATGCCAAGATAATGGACACAGCAATAACTAAGCTTCGTCTTCCACACAACCTGTCGTCTGGTGCACGTTTACAACTGACAATGCCCATTCGACATGGGGGTTTTGGACTCCGAAGTTCGGTTAGAACTGCTCACTCCTCGTACTGGAGCGGACTGGCCCAAGCCGCTCCTGATATTCTCGCTGATGCTCGGAGAGCCCCAGCTTCTGGTTCCTTGCCCTCTGGTTCCTTGTCTTCTGGTTTACCTGCCCCTCCAAGTACCTTGATTCCCTTCCCTCCGGTGGCGTTACCCCTGATGCAGTCCCTTGCCCAATGTCATGCGTCCTTTGTTTCCCAGGGACTTCCTTCTGCCGCTCGTGTTTCTACCAAAGTCGTGATCCCACCGACAGCAACTGGCTTCTGGGATCTCTATGGTGGTGTCTCGCCCCTTCCGGGGCTTCAACGCAATCTGATAAGCTTTATCGAAACGAATCTGCTCTCTTCCGAACTGATCAAACTGGATAATCAACACGTCGATCGTGCCCGCCTTCTAAGCTGCTCCGCCAAACATGCTGGTACATGGCTGACGACCTTGCCGATAGTCAAAGAGTTCACGATTTCCGATACCAACTTCCGATTAGCGTCCCGTCTTCGCCTTGGTCTCCCTCCGCAGGACGACCTGCCCAAATATTGCCACTGTGGAACCCAGCTCTCGACAGATCCTGGTCATTTTCTGTCTTGCCAGAGCTTTCGCCGTGGGCCGGTAACCCACCGCCACAACAGTCTCACTCAGTGCCTAGGCCGCCTTGTACGCAGATCTGGAGGCTCTGCTTACATTGAACCTTCCTGGCTTGAGGAGAAACGCCCTGATATTCACGTCGCCTACCCTGACAAGCGTTATCAGGTCGACAACAGTGTCACTCATCCCGGTGCCCCATCCTATCGCAAGGCATCTGCTTTCACCCGTCTTCACGCCACCCAAGTGCGTGAAGCCCGCAAAACTGCTAGCTATGCGCCTCTTGCGGCAAAAGAGGACTGCACATTTGTTCCCTTCGTCCAGGAGAGCTTTGGTGGTTTTGGCTCTCAGGCGACGAATTTTCTGGATGAGATGGACAGACAAGCAAAAGACCACGGCCAGCCAATGGCGATCCGTTTTCGAGATTATGCGACCCGCTCCCTCAGCATCTGTCTCCTGAATGGTAACTGCTTTGTGCTTCACAATGGCTGTCTCCGGGTCCGTGAATGGGATGGCCGATACCGACGTGACCGCCGACGCCAGACGGGTCGCCGAACTGGTGCTCTGCTTTATCGTCCAGTGTCCGTTATTCCTCCGTCCCCTACTGCAAACGAGAACCTTCAGGTCAATTTGACCATTGCTGAGCCTCCCGCGTCTGCTGTCAGCAGCGAGAACAT
>CAZIBY010000060.1:0-3606 GCA_964537475.1 uncultured Chitinophagaceae bacterium
CAAGTCAGGAGTGTGTCGTAGGACTCCTTGGCAGAAAACCCGTGCTTGGCAATACCATAGCGATCCACCGCTTTCAGGCGATTTCTGAAACCTGTTTGATAGCGGGTTCCGAACGGCTTCAAGTGTTCCTTGATGACGTCATCTACACGGATACGACCATTGATCTTTTCGTAACGAGAAGCGATGTAATCGCCAAAGAGTGTGTGCTTTTGTTTGGCGAAATCGCTGATGATCTGCTTAAGCGAAAGCTCAAGAACGGCGGCAGATGCCACCGCATAAAACCCGACGTAACGACTCTGCAGAAATGGATCAGCGGTACTAACTATGCCGTCGAAGTGAGCTGAAACATCGTCAACGAGTTTGAAGTGCCCCCTGTATGCCATACGAATCAGGCATCCAGCAGAATTCGTTTGATCGCTTTGATGCGTCGGTCAATTACGGCAGAATCGCTCGTGCTGAGTGACAAGGTGTTCTTGAATTCGACATCATCTTTCAGGGTGGCGTAGCGTGCAGCCAAGTCATCGGGGACGCGACCTACCGCTGCGCACAGCAGTCCCATTACGCCATCCAACGCCGACACATTTAAGCGACCTGCATTGATGTTGAAGGGTTTCTCGCCGAGCTTTTCCACTACTGTCTTGCATACCGCTGGAAAGGCGTCGATGAACGCTTTGGCTTCGGTTGCTTCAGCGTTTCGATAGTGGCTCATCGTCGCGTTGAGGAATTCTTTCATCGGCTTTTCGTACTTGTCGATTCTGGTCGCCACGGCCAGAACGCGAAGAATCATCTCAATATCTTTCTGACGCTTATCCAAAGATTGCTTGCCAACGATCTTTCGCCAGTTTGCATCAGAGTTGAGCTTGGCGAGCGAATCGACCAAGGTGCCATTGAATACGCAATGCCGGATTTCTTGCGCGGTGAGTGGAGTCCCTCCCGTATTCAGACGCTCGAAGATGTGATACGCGCTGGTGTCCTCGTCTTTCGGCCCAAGCTGTTTGATGTTGATAACACGCAGAACTCGTCCTTTCAGCTTTCGCTTGTCGCTCTCGTCAAGCTCCTCGAAAGCTTTTTTCGCGTATGGGCTTTTTTCGCTGAGTCCGGTCAAGCGAAATACAGTTCTCTTGCCTTGATAGTCCTCTTCCCCGAAGTATCCCTTCAGAAAGTAAACAATCGACATGACGCGCTGCAAGCCGTCGATAACAAGATTTCTGCTCTCGGCATCGACGAAGAAAAATGCTTGAGGAACTGGAAGTCCCATGAGCAGGCTTTCGATCAACATCGACGACTGCTTGATCGTCCAGACGAATTTGCGCTGAAACGGCGGAATGATGATGTCGCCGTTTTCCCACATCTCGCTAAGAACGCTCAAGGTGTAGTCGGCCGGGTATGCGGCGATGTCGTAAGTGACGAACGCTTCATCCTCGGCCTGTTCCGCATCCTCGACAACCAGTTCTTCTTCGTCTGCCATTGGGCTCCCCTGCATTAGCTGGGCAAGTCTAGCGCACGCCGGGAGATGGCTAAACCCAACGCTATGCTGCCAAGTTGGCGCAGTTCGCGCCGACCACGATGTGGTCAATGATCTTGCGCAGGTAGCGCGGCACGATTGCGCAACATCAGCCAATCGCACTGTATCGCATCCTGATGCCGGACATGAGCGATCCGGTAGGACGAGAATGTCACGCGAAGGCGCCGTGATTTGGTGCGCGCCAAGCCGATCCGTATAGGACGTCATGAGACGAATGGCGCACCAAAACTCGCGTGGTTATGCTGTTCCCGAGAAAGCCTGAACAAGCTCAGGCTGCGATGTTCAGCGGAAAGCCTTGCTTGGCGCGGCTTTCAGGGATTCGTTGAACACACCCTTTTATCTTGCTTCGTCGGTTGCGCATTGTTCGGTCGGGCAGCGAGATAAAAGGGTGAGTAGTCGGCGCAGCGCAAACCCGCATGGCACAAGGCTTCTTTCGACTACAACGTGGCAGCATCGACTACATGCTCGCTCGGAATCCGTGTCGTGATGCGATTTCTGTCACTACAACGTGCGCGAGGCTTTGATTCTCCGACATGAGTGACAACGCGTTCGACCGGCGGTCAGCGACGTGGCCAGAGTGCGACTCGAAGCACCGCGAGTAGCCGAGTCAGAAGCGTTCCGGGCCGGGCATGAAGTGCGTGCTGCGGACCATGCGAGACTCGTTCTCGCCGGCTGCTAAGGCGATGTTTCGACGTGACGCTTCTACCTCACGCGGCGACATGCAAAGGGACGACATTCCCGATGCGCAGCCCGTCGAGATAGTCCGCCCACGCCTGCATCATCTTCTTCCGCTCGGCCATGTGCGCCGTGCGGTTATAAGCGCGCCCGTTCGGATCGCGGACGGCGTGCGCGAGTTGGTGTTCGATGTAGTCGGGGCGGAAGTGCAAGACTTCGTCGAGGATCGTCCGCGCCATCGCGCGGAAGCCGTGGCCGGTCATCGTGCCCTTGTCGAACCCCATGCGGCGCAACGCGGCGTTGACCGTGTTTTCCGAGATCGGGCGCTCGCGCGTGCGCAGGCTCGGAAAGACATAGCGCGGCAGATCTGGTTTGCTTGGGCTGGCGTTCCCGGTCAACGGTTGAAGTTTGCGCAGGATCGCGACGGCTTGGGTCGAAAGTGGGACGATGTGCGGCTGCTCCGTCTTGCTGGACATGTAGCGCCATTCCGCTGCATCGAGGTCGATGTGGTCCCAAATCGCTCCGCGCAGTTCACCGGGCCTGACAAAGACTAGGGGCGCGAGCTTGAGCGCGGCGGCGGTCGTCGGCTGCCCCGTGTAGCCGTGAATCGCGCGCAACAGTTGCGCGACTTGCGCAGGCTCCGTGATGCTGGCGAAGTGCTCGACGTTCGGGGATTCGAGCGCGCCGCGCAGGTCGGTGGACGGGTCGCGTTCGGCGCGTCCGGTGGCGATGGCGTAACGGAATACCTGCGATGCCAGCGACCGGGCACGGTGCGCGGTTTCGATAGCGCCGCGCCGCTCGATTTTGCGCAGCGCGTCGAGCAGCATCTTGGCGGTCACGTCGGCGATGGCAATGTTGCCGAGGTAGGGTTTCAAATCTTTTTCGATCAGGCGGCGCGAGCGAAGGGCACCGCCAGGGCTTAGTGATTTGGTGTGCTGGTCGATAAACTCGGCGGCGACCACCGCGAAAGTGTTGCCGGCATGCTCCTGCGCGGCGGCACGCTGCGCACGCGCGGCTATGACCGGCGAGACGCCGGCCCGCAGCGTCTTTCGCGCTTGGTCGCGAAGCGCGCGGGCTTCCGACAGCGAGGTTGCCGGGTATTCACCGAAGCTCGTCATGCTCGCCTTGCCGTTGTAGCGAAAGCGGTAGCGCCACAGTCGAGCACCAGTTGGTTTGACTTCGATTGCGAGGCCGCCCGAATCAGCGACGCGATAGACGACGGAGCGCGGCTTGAGCGTGCGGAGTTTGGTGTCCGTGAGCATGCGAGTACGCAGTTGTGAGTATCGACGGCGCGACTGCCGTTGATACTCACTACCGTACTCACATTCGTCGTGGATTTCAACGGGAGGCGCTAGACGCCTTGCGACATGGAAACCGCATTAAATAGAGGATTTCGCGAGCTTCCG
>CAZIBY010000061.1:0-3548 GCA_964537475.1 uncultured Chitinophagaceae bacterium
AGCCCGCACACGTCCAGCGCAAAAAAAAAAAAAAAAAAAAAAAAAAAAAACGGTTTCGTTGAAGTTATGTGAAGGAAGAAATGGAGTCTTCCTTCACCTAACGAAACCCCACTTCTTGGGCTGTGGCCACTTCTTCTGGCCATCATCTTTCGTCTTTTTGTCACTTACCTACCTTTACTTTTAGCCTTGGCTTCCTTTTTTGAATTGGCTCCTCCCTATGCCGTTAGATGCCCAGTGAATACCCTTGTGATAGTTGTATCCGCGTCTTCGGCTCAAAGGGGCTTAGAGATAACCACAACTGTGGTTCAAAGTCTACCAGTCCGAGGGTCGGCTCCAAACGTAAAACTCCTCACTTTCCAAAGCTTCGTTGTCCTTCCTCCTCCTGTGACAAACGCCTTTCGACTAAAGCCGACCTTGCGTTACATGTACGTAGTTCTCACTCTTCTTCCCCCCCTTCCCCTCAAACTCTCAAGCGCTTAGGCCTATACCCGTGTCCTAAGTGCCTTAAACCCTTTGCCAACATTAGTTCTCACCGTCCTGGAATTTCTCACTCCTGCCGTAAATCACCTCTCCGTTCGCCGGCCCCCCTGGTAGGCTTTGTTCCCTCTCCTCTCTCCCCCTCTCTCCTTTCTTCTCCTCACCTCTCCCCTCCCTTGGATAACACCGACAACCGTATTTCTTCTCAAATTTCTCCCTCAGACAGTCAATTTCAGCCTATAACCCTCGTGTTTTCCTCTCCGGTAACAGGTCCTACTATCCCTTCCCCTTCCTCCTCCTCCTCCTCCTCCTCCTCCTCTACGACCGACTCACTCGTCGACATTTCCCCTCCGCCGTCTCCCCTCCTCCGTCTTCCTCCTCCAACCTCTCCTCCCCCCTCCTCTCCTCTCCCCTCTCCTCCTCCGACGACGGGCCCTTCTACTGACCCTACTGACCCTACTGACCCTCCTGCTATTTTCCCCTCTCCTACTCCTCCCACCCCCCTCAATCTCACTCCTCCTCCTACTTCACCTACTCTTCCCTCTACCATGATACCCAGGGTCTCCTCTCAAAGCCTCGATGGCAAACATCCTCCACCACCCCAGGAGATTAAACTTTCCCTCCCTAATCCCAATCTTTCACCCCAAGAGCTCAAACTTTACCATCCTGACTACCCCGACGCCCAAGACTATAACCCCTTCTTTCCCTCCTCTGAACCTCAAAGCATCAGCGAAGAACCTCTACCCCCTCTTCTCTCTCCCGCTCAATTCGCTACACATCCGCGCCTCTGGCGCAACATCCCTCACTCCCTATGGCCCCTATGGGTGGAGACTTGTAGACCCTACTTCCGCGCCTTCTCTTTAGCTTCAACTAAATCAGATTGGCGTGCTTACCCACATTGCCTGTTCAGACTCCTCAACCTTCCGCGAGTGTCTCTCATCCGCTGTAGGGGAGGCAAGAAGAATCGTGCTGCTCGTTCTCTAGCCTCACAACTCCAATCTTTCCAACGTTCCTCTCAACCCGCCTCCCTTCCAACCTCTTCGATTGCTGCCTCAAACTCTCCACCGTCTCGTATTCTTAGGACAATAACACTCCTCGAACAAGGTCACATTGCCCGTGCCACCCGCTCCTTCTTCCAAAAAGATTTAGACCCAATTACTCAGGATGTTATCAAACAACTCGAAGACTTACATCCATTCGTTCCCGATCCCGATGTTCCACTCCCTCAACACTCACCTACTCTTCAACAGGTCGATCTTGATATCTTAACCAAACTCATTCGAAAATCTGCTAATGGATCCTCTCCTGCTGGTTCGGGCTGGACAGGATCCCTAGTTAAACCCTTGCTTTATGATCGTGATTGTTTGCAAGCTCTAGGTTGTCTCACCCGTGATATCATTGCTGGAGTTATCCCTCCTGACTGCCGCCCCCTCCTCGTCTCAAGCATCCTCGTTGCCGTCAACAAAGACGGGGGAGGGAAGCGTCCAATTGCTATGGGTGAATACTTCTACAAGCTTGCCTCTTTATATGCCCTCTCTCTAGTTCGTACAGTTATTCCCGATGTCCTAGAACCTATCCAGTTAGCTTTATCTAAAGGTAGTTCAGAAGCTGCCCACCACGTCCTACAAGCCTCTATCGACTTAAATCCGGATTGGGTAGTCTTCTCCTTAGACCTTTCTAACGCGTTCAATGAACGCAATAGGTCTCAAATTTTAGAAGCTCTTTACAAAGAGGATAGTTTAGCACCTCTCTGGAGATTAGCTAATTGGTCTTACGGTACTAGTTCTCCACTACTCCTCATGGAAAATGGTAAAATTATACATGAACTCTCTTCTACTCAGGGCGTTAAACAAGGTGACGCCTGTGGTTCTCTTTATTTCTCTGTTAGCATGAAAGCTCTTTACTCCGACGCTATCAATGGCCTTGATTGCAAGGCTGTTGCTATTATGGATGATATTTATTTTTTAGGCCCTCTTAAAGATGCGTCGATTGCTGTTGATCGATTTGCAAGGTCTTTAGTCGATAGAAATACAGGATTGAGACTTAATATGTCCAAGTCCTTAGGTCTTATTCCAGAAGATCTTAAAGGAGCAAGTTCTACTTGTAAAGATCTTAATATTCCTTACACTTCCTCCGAAATGCCTGCCTTAGGTGGAGTTATTAGTCGCCGAGCATCAAAAATATCAAAATGGTTACAAAAATATATCACTAGTCTCAAACCTTACTTTGATCTTTTACTCGATAAAGACCTTCCTTCTCAACATGCCTTCTGTATTCTCCGATCGTGTGTTCTTCCCAAAATGAATTACTTCTCCAGAATCTTCTCCCCGCCCGTCTTCGACAATGCAGCCAAAGCTTTTGACAAATTAGTCTTGGATACCTTTACGAAGAAGCATGCCCTTCCTGCCCTGAGCAGTGTGGCCCGTGAACAACTCTCTTGGCCCATTACTCAAGGAGGGTTCGGACTTCGCCTTATTCGACAGGTCTCACCCTTTGCCTACTTCTCTGCGCTAGCTCAATACTTCGTCCGCATTGCCCCCCTTGCCCCCTCCTCTGATTCCTTTTCTAGAGATAGCGACGTTCCATTCGTCAAATCTCTCCGCCGCTGTCACAGAGTGATTCTTAAATACGACTTCAAAACTCCTTCTCCTTTCCCTGCCAACGCCGACAACTTCTTCGTTGACTTCGTCCACAAACCTGCTACCTCTGGCTTCCAACGCTCTCTCCTTAAATCATTCTTCAAACACACCCATGCCACTCGCATAAAGCACTTAGAGCCTCAATCCTCCCAAAAAGCCAGACTGTCTAGTTTAGAAGATCCCACCTCCTCCTATTGGCTATCTACTGCTCCTATTTCTCCATCCTACATCCTTCCCGACCCCACTTGGAACAGCTGTATTCGTCTCCGTCTAGGCCTTTCTCCCTTTGACGATCTCAAAAATTGTCAATGCAGCGCCAACCTCATATCCCTACCCCTCCACTTCCTTACCTGCAAATACCTCCGATCAGCTATTACTTCTAGACATGATATGTGTTTTAGTGCTCTTTCTAGGACTGCCCGTTTATGCGGC
>CAZIBY010000062.1:0-3219 GCA_964537475.1 uncultured Chitinophagaceae bacterium
GCCGGGTGGGGCTTGCACCCACTGGAAAGCGCCGCCTTTGCACGGCGCACACCGGCATCAGTCGGGGAGACGCTGCGGGTCGTGCGGTTGAACAGTCGCACGCCAAGCCGCTCCTCTAAGCCTCGAACCATGTGGCTCAAACTGGATGGCGACAAACCCAGCTCGTCGGCTGCGGCGCGGAAAGACTGGTGACGGACGATAGCGATGAAGGCGGTCAGTTCCGTCAGCGATGGACGCTCATTCATGGATATTTTTCAGTAAGCTGTTTCGATTCTTGAGCATAGACGCATCAATGCAAGTTGCCTAGAGTTCGTTTCACGCGGCGACTGACCCGCCAGACAACGACTGCAAAAGAATCGCCATGACCCGCACCCGACTTGTTTCCGCCGTGATGACCGGTGCCATGATCGTGTCGCGTGCGGTGGCTGCGCCCTCGGCCCATGCTGACGATGTACCGCCTCCCTCAGCTAACACTGCCAGTACCGAGACGGCGGCCAATAAGGCTACCGTCACCGCGATGCTCCATCGCTGGATGGGTGGCGACTATGGCGCACTGCAACCGATGCTGGCGGATAAGGTCGAATGGACGATCGCCGGCAACTCGTTGGTGGCCGGTACGACGCGCAGTCGCGACGAACTCAACCGCAAGGTGCTGGGCCCGTTCGGTGCCCGCTTCGCGCGGTCGCAAGATCGCTTCCGTCCTCGCACGATCCACGCGGTCTATGCCGACGGCAACACCGTCATCGCGCACTTCTCCGCTGCCGGGACGACCAATAGCAACACCGCCTATACGAACAGCTATATCTGGATATTGACGATGCGCGATGGCAAGGCCATCCGCGTCACGGCTTTCTTCGACAGCCTCGCATTCGATGAGCTCTGGCGGGAAAACCCGATCACGACGAACTGAATGCCCTTTACCCCAACCCCTTCATCTAATGGAGTTCCCTATGAAAACCTGGTTCATCACTGGCGCCTCGCGCGGCTTCGGTACACTGTTCGTCAAAGAAGCCCTTGAACGCGGCGATAACGTCGTCGCCACGGCCCGCAACGCCCGTACCATCGCCGACAAGTTCGGCGATCATCCGCAACTGCTGGCAGTCAATCTGGATGTGACTGACGAAGCGCAGGCTCGCGCCGTGGTGACGCAGGCGGTACAGCGTTTCAACCATATCGACGTGGTTGTCAACAACGCCGGCTTCGGCGTGCTGGGCGCAATCGAGGAAACCGGTGCGGGAGACGTCGAGGCGGTTTACCGCACCAACGTCTTTGGCTTGCTGGCGGTGACGCGCGCAGTGCTGCCGCAGTTGCGCCGGCAACGTTCGGGGCATGTGATCAACATCTCGTCGATCGGCGGCTATCGCGGCTCGGCAGGCTTTGGAGTCTATGCGTCCACAAAGTTCGCCGTCGAGGGCATCAGCGAATCTCTGGCCGCCGAACTCAAACCGCTGGGTATCCATGTAACGGTTGTTGAGCCGGGCTACTTCCGCACTGACTTCCTGGACGGAGGTTCGCTGACGACGGCGCCGGCCACGATCGAAGACTACGCCGACACGCCTGCCGGCGCGGTACGCCGCATCGCCGGCGAGTTGAACCACCAGCAACCGGGTGATCCGGCGCGCTTGGCGAAGGCACTACTACGGGTTGTTGACTCGACGGAACCGCCGCTGCGCATGCCCTTCGGCTCCGACGCCGTTGCGGCGATCGAAGCGAAACATGCGTTTGTCGCCGAGGAGCTGGCGAAGTGGCGCGATCTGGCGATCTCCACTGACTTTTCGGCCTAAGTCTGGATCAGGAGATTGTTATCCCCCGTTGGCGACCAATCTCCAACGACACGCCGCCACCGCGCACCGTGGCGGTGAGTTGCTGCCCCAGCCGCTGCTCGATCACCGGCTTCCACGGCACTAGCGGGAAGCCCATCCCGTGCATCCGCTTTCGCCGAAGGCAGCACGGTTTTGCGCAAGGAACTCCGTCAGTGAGAGTGGCGAATAGCCCGTAAGACGCTGCAATTCGACTGGATCGGGCGCGCGGATTGGGGCTTTGGCTGATGCCAGCGCAGCCCCAACCGCCGAAATGTGGCGCGCCATGTCCGCGTTGACAACTCCCGCCGGATCTTCCGCGGAACGCTCAAGCAGCGCCGCCGTCCACTGCTCTGCGGTGATGCCCCTGAACGAGACCGGTTTTCCGATTTCTGCGCTCAGCATTGCAGCGATTTGATGATGACTCCGAAGCTCGGCCCCTGGTAGATGGTGAATGGTTTGGTCCGCGAACAAGCCCGGTCGAAGTACCGCGGCAACCGTCAATCGAGCCGCGTCAAGCCCGCTTATCCAAGGAACGTCAGCATTATCAAAGCTGTTAGCAAACTCGGCCGTGTTTCTTATCGAAGAAGTGTGCAACGCCGTGATGTTCTCAAAGAACAGCGCGGCAATCCTCAGGATGCAAAGATCGAGGCCGGCCCAAGCGAGCACTTCCTCAGCGACCCATTGCGCCCGTCCCAAGCGGCTAGGACTGTTGGGGTTCGCGACGGCCATCGACATGACGATAACGCGGATGGGCAGCTTCGCTTCCCTGACGGCGGAGGCAAAATTAGCCGCGGCCGCAATGATGCCTCCGGCGATCGGATAGGTGAAGGTCGCGGTACCGACCCCATCGAGCGCCGCGATAAGGCTGCTCCGATCGTTGAAATCCCCAAAGACGATCTCCGCGCCCTGCGCAGCCAGCGTCTCGGTCCTTTCGCTTTTACACCGGGCAAGAACCCGGACCGGGCGTCGCGCCTCCAGGAGTGCCGTGACGACGTGCGCGGAAGTTCCTCCATGCCGGCCTGTCGCACCGGTCACGAGAATGGTTTCTGACGGAAGAACGTCCGGTGACTTTACAGATGGCATATTTTCCCTCGTGACGATGAATTGAAGTTATGTCGAGGCTTCCTTACGGGTTTTGCTGCGCGCGCTATCCGGCTCCATGTCAAATACGAGCAAGGTCGACGTTGCTGACGCATACAGACGTTTGTCCGCGTCTATCAAATCAGCGGCAGCAAAGGCAACACGGCGACCGATAGATACGACACGGCCTTCCGCACGCATCGGCCCCATATCGCGCGTGATTGCTCTGTGATACGCAACTTTTAATTCGACGGTGGTGTATGCCTGCTGCGCTGAAAGCAGCGGTCGCGTCCCAATCCGTGGTGTAAGACCCAGCCCGGATAGAGGCTGAGACGCA
>CAZIBY010000063.1:0-3183 GCA_964537475.1 uncultured Chitinophagaceae bacterium
ACATCGTTAGGCTACATTGCTGATCGCCGCCTCGCGCGCTTGTCATCGCGGCCGCGCCGCGTCGCAGGTGGACGCGATGGTGCCGGCGCCCTCCAAAACTACGACGCCTGTCCGCCATGACCCTCCTCGTTCGCCCGGCCCGCGCGCTGCTGAGCCTCATCGCCGTCCTCGCCACTCAGGCCGTCTCGGCCGACGAGGCGGCGATCCGCAAGAACCTGCCCGCACGCATCGCCGATCTGCCCAGGATCGACGAGGTTCGCGCCACGCCCATGCCGGGGCTCTACGAGGTACGCCTCGGGGCCGACGTCGTCTACACCGACGAGCAGGGCGACTACCTCATACAGGGTCAGCTCATCCGCACCGACGGGCGAACGAACCTGACTCAGGCACGCATCGCCGAGCTCACCCGCTTCGACTTCAAGAGCCTGCCGCTGCAGGACGCCATCGTCTGGAAGCAAGGCTCGGGCGAGCACAAGATCGCCGTCTTCGCCGATCCCAACTGCGGCTACTGCAAGCGATTCGAGGCCGAACTGCAGAAGGTCAAGGACGTGACGGTCTACACCTTCCTCTTCCCGGTGCTCGGCGGCGACTCGCCGCAGAAGGCCAACCAGATCTGGTGCGCCAAGGACAGCACCCAGGCCTGGAGAGCGTGGATGCTGCATGCCACGCCTCCGCCCACAACCCAGGACGCCTCAGCGCCCTGCGACACCGCAGCGTTGCAGCGCAACCTCGCCTTCGGCCGGGCACACAAGATCAACGGCACGCCGGGGATCGTGTTCGAGGATGGGCACTTCTCGCCAGGAGTGGTTCAGGCCGAACAGCTCGAGAAGCAACTCGCGCGTTCACCGGGCGGCGCCGGGTGATGATCACTATTGGTCGACATCGCCCGAAGCCCGGACAGTAGTGGGTGCCTGTAGTGCAATATAAACCCCCAGAAATAATGCGTAGCCCCCTGACAATAGACGATCCCTGCAGGCTCGATTGCATTGTACGCGGCATTCGTCGAGCATCTTTGGCTATGCTGCTTTCGATCCTGGCAGCAACTGCCGATGCGCAAATTTGCACGCCTCTCTGCGAACCATCCTCGGCACATCCGGTGGACTATTGCGAGATCGACGGGTTTGGGACCCAAGGGAATTTCACGCCATATAATATCTACGACCCGAGTCTTCAACAGGCGGTCGACGCTGCGTGTCAGGCCTACGCACTGACTCACTCAATGATCGTAGGCTCGGCCTGCGTGCCGTGGACGGTTCAACAGTATGGTCCAGGGGCAATTGGCAATTCTTGGTACTATCCACTACCATTTAACTATAGCACGATATTCCTAGAATATGATCAGTTGACCAAGCAGTATGATATACCTGAGCCATGGTCAGGGGCAGGCCCCATTTGTGGATGTAAGGATGCGAATGGGAATGGAGCAGGAGGGCTTGGTATAGCAACGGACTTCCAGTGCTACTGCCAGGTGGGTTTTAACTGGAGTTCGGCCCAGCAGGTCTGTATGCGCTTCAAAGACGTCTACGACCAGCCTCCCTGCAAGGACTGCCAGAAGGCTGCAGGCGCCAGCGCGAATCCCCCGGTAGGCGACCCGCTGTACCCGCTCGTAGGTAATCAGCGCGAGGAGATCGATACCGGCGTGAGCTTGGGGGGCGTGCCGCTGCGCCTGACCTACGACACGGTGCGCGCCCCGTGGACCTACCAGGTGGCGGGCCTGGCCCCGTACGCGAGCTCATCCACCCCCGAGGGCACGCTTGGTCTGCTGTGGTTCAGTAGCCTGCATCGCAGCCTAGGCGTCAACACCCCGCAATACAGGCAGAGCATCGCTGCCTCGCGCGGCGACGGCGCGCTCGTGAGCTTCACCGTCAGCGGGGCCGCCAACCCGGTGGTGGTTGCCGATCAAACGGATAGTCTCGCCTACACCAGCAACGGCGGCTACCTGTACCGCGACCAGAGCGGCCTGGCGCTGGAGACGTACGACACCAACGGCAACCTGCTGCTGCGCACGTCTGCCAGCGGCATGACGCTGACGCCGACCTACAGCACCTCCACCACCCCCGCCACCGCGGCGCCCGCTGCGGGCTACCTGCTCAGTCTTGCGGACCCCTACGGACGCAGCGTCGGCTTCACCTACAAGACGCTGGCCAACGCCGCCGTGGGCATCTCCTCCATCACCGACCCCAACCAGCGCGCCATCGGCGTGGGCTACGACGAGGACGGCACCAGCAACGGCAACCTCACCAGCCTGAGCTGGCAGGACGCCAACAAGACCACGTTCAGCTATGCCAGCCCCAACCCCAACCAGGCCTGGGCGCTGACCGGCGTCACCGACGAGAACCAGACCTCTCAAACCTTCTACGCCAGCTTCACCTATGACTCGGCCGGCTGGGCCAGCAGCACCCAACAGGCCGGCGGCGTCAACCGGTACTCCGTCGGCTACGCCACGCCCCCGCAGCCCACCATCACCGAGTGGACCGACACCGTCAACAACATCCTCTGGCGCTACCACGAGTGGATCGTTCCCGCCAGCCCGATCATCACCACACCTGCGCTCGACGCCAACGGCGTGCCGGTGCAACTGGGCATGAACACGCAAGCCGTGCTGGTGCGCGCGGGTTCGCCCGCCAACCAGGGCGCCCCGCGCAGCAGCGGCATCACCCAACCCGCCGTGCCCGCCACCAGCACGACGCCCGGCACGCCCGCGGCCAGCAGCGCCATTACCTACGACGCCAACGGCCTGGTGGCCAGCCGCGTCGACTTCGATGCCCACCTCGCCTGCTACGTCAATGACCCCACCTCCAAGTTCGAGACCGTGCGCGTGGAGGGTCTGATCGCGAGCGACGCCGGCTCGGTATGCAGCACGCTCGTGCAGACCGGCGCGGCGATGCCCACCGGCAGCCCCGGCAGCCGCAAGGTCAGCACACAGTGGCATCCCCGCTGGCGGCTGCCCACGCAGGTGGCCGAGCCACGCAAGCTCACCACCTATACCTACAACGACACCGGCGGCACCTGCGAGTCCAGCGGGGCGACGCTGCCGGACGGCAACAGGATCGCGGTCCTGTGCACGAAGACCGAACAGGCCACGACCGACACGGATGGGCACCTGGGCTCGGCTGCCACGATCGACCCGAGCGTTGCCGCGCGCACCTGGAGCTACACCTACGACCAGTACGGCCACGTGCT
>CAZIBY010000064.1:0-3173 GCA_964537475.1 uncultured Chitinophagaceae bacterium
CGCCGTTGGGGTCCTGGCTCTGCAGGAGCTGGCCGGCCTTGGTGTAGGAGGTGTAGGTGGTGGTGAGCGTCAGCCCGGCGTTGACGGTCTGCGCGAGGGTGTGCAGGTCGCCGATGGTGTGGCCGACGGCGTTGGGGTCGGTGCCGGTGAAGCTGGTGTCGCTGTAGTAGGTGTAGGTGGACAAGTTGCCCACCGGATCCAGGGCCGTCATCACCTGGCCGTACTGGTTGTAGGTGTAGCTCCAGGTGCGTGGAGCAACACTCGCGTCGATCGCCGAAGGTATGGCCGGCGAGCCGGAGACGGAGTCTCCCGGGGGCGCTGTAGGCGCGGCGAACGGGGCGCTGTAGCGGGCCACTCCCTTAGTGATCCGGACCTCGTCGATCCAGCCCATCATCTTGGTACCGTAGCTGCCGCCGTATGTAGCGGTGTAGTCGCCCAGCGCGCCGACGCCCAGATGGGTCGTGCGTACTGGCACGGCCCCGGAGACGGTTGCACTGGCGTCGACTGCACCATTGACATACAAGGTCAACGTGCCGCCCGATCGGACGAGAGCCAGGTGGTACCACGTATTGGCCGTCACGACAGTGCTGCCGGCTGCGCCGACGGCCCCGTTCGTCGTGGTCAGCGTCATGCGGAACTTGTTGTCCGTGCCCTTGCCGATCTCGAACGTGCCGTTGGTGCCGACGGAGTCGTTCTGCCCCACGAGGTACACCCGCGAGCCGCTGGAGGCGCTGTTGAACTTGGCCCACATCTCGACGGTGAAGTCGTCGCTGCCCATGTTCCAGTCGTCGGAAGGTGCGTACCAGAGGTAGCCGCCAATGAAGTTCGCGCTGGCGCTGCCGAACTTGGCGTTGGCGCTGTCGGTGACGGCACCGGCCCCGACGCTGGCAGGAAGGTAGCCGTGGCTGGACATATCGGGAAAGCTAACGCCGCCGCTGTACCCATCCATGTGGAGCAGCAGGCCGACGTTGTTGAACAGCGGATCGGGAGGGCTGGCCGGTCTGCCGGTGACCGCAAAGCCGAGGTGTCCGTCGGTGTCGGTCGTGGCCTGCTCGACCTTCTTGCACAGCACGGCCGGAGGCGAGCCGTCGGGCAGGCTGGGCAGGGTCACGCCAGCGCCGGGGCATGTGAGGATTGCGCCGCCGTTGGCGGGGTCGGGCTGGCCGTTGTAGACGTAGGTGGTGAGCTTGCCCGGCTCGATCACCTGAGTGGGTAGGTGCCACTGCGGGTGCCACTGGGTGGAGGTCTTGCGGCTGCCGGCAGGGATGGTGGCGGTGGGCGTCCCTGTGACGCTGCCGCAGGCAGTTCCCGCCGTCCCTCCCGGCAGGCCCTCGACCCGGATCTGCTCAAGATTCCTGCTCAGGTCGCTCAGGTAGCAGGTGCGATGGCCGTCGAAGTCGTCCTCGCTGGCCTTGTTGCCGTTCGCGTCGTAAGTGACTACGCTGTTGCTGGCATCACATCCGGAACCGGCTGGTTGGCTTTGACCCGTCAACTTGGGCATACCCAATACACCCGTGACAGCAAGGTCTGACGTACCGCCACCGGGGAGCGTCAACTGAGCGGCCTCCGGGAGTTGCCAATAGTGATCACGCCTGATGACTGCGGCTATCGAGTCGTACGACTCAATGATGTTCCAACTCGGGGGCGTAGCGTACACGACGCTGTAGTGATCGGTACCCCCTGCCCATCGCGTATCGTTGGCGCGTCCCTGACTGTCGTAGCCATAGACGGCTAACCGGTTGACACTTTCGTCGATGATCCCGGTCAGTGCCCACGGAAAATCGCTGCGCTCGTATAGATAGTGGCGCAACTGGGCGTCGGGCCACATGAACTCGCTGAGGTTCCCGTTCACATCATAGGAAACACCGGTAGCTGCACCGTTAGCGTCTATGATCTGGCGAATCCGGGGAATGGCCACAGCGCCGGGCTGTTCATATTGAAACTGCACACTTCGTCCAAGTTGGTCTTGCACCTCGATCAAAAGACCTGCACTCGGCGCGATGCTGGGCGGTGTCACTTCGTCGCTGTATTGATAAGTCAGACTTGAACCGTTCGCATAGCTGATCGATAAAAGTCGGCCATTGACATCGTAAATCTCTTCCGATCTTCTCTTGACATCCATGTATCGCCAGCCGCCTTGGATGGAAATGAGTTGATCGCTTACATCGGCATCTGGTGCGTAATGACCTGAGGTATCCCGATAAAATGTGATCCACATCTGGCCGCCACGAGAAGCTTGGATCGCCTGGGTTATACTGTGACTATCCGTCTGGAAGACCAGCAGCTTGTGCAGGCTACTCCCCCACAATCCTCCAAACGATGGAGATTTCAACTCCGAAAAAGCCGCCGCCTGATCGTTAGATGGAACTGCGCTCCGCGTGTCATATTCCGCTGAAACAAGATTGATAGCAAGCGAGTTGGGGTTATGTCGAACTATTTCCTCCGATAGAATTTTGTTTCCTGTCAATGGGTAAATGGGGTGTCCTACGCCGAATTGGCAGGATAGCGGATTGTCGTGTAATTTATCTATTACAGGAATGGTATCGGGTGTAAATTCGCTCCATGTGATTATCGACGGAGATGGGGGGTTCGGACCCCATCCGCACGCCGTAGTTGGGGTAAACAGATACTGAATGCCGCAGCCAGATGAGGAAATAACCCCAAGATATATCTCTTGGATCTCGCTGCCGCTGCATCCTCCCGATGGGTTTGGCTTATATGGCGAGAATGATCTCATTTCCGCTTGTCGATCAACGCATATTTGATTTTCGCTTCCAGAGATTACCCTTTTTGATGGATCGAGCGGATATCCATACTGCGCATAATTTCCGTCATAGGGCCATAGAGTTGTATACCCAATTGAGGCGGAGAAAGTGGTTTGCAGAGGAAACGCAAATGCGACTAACAGTGTGCGCCAAAGGAATATACTGGCTGAGTGAAATACGGCTCCGTGATCCTCCTTTTTGGTGATAAGCTGTCCGGGAATTCGGTTTGAGGTCAAAAGAATGAATTCATAAAGATTGTGAAACCACATCCGTTAGAGGCAAATCCAGAACTCTTGGTGGAGTTATACTGATCCCTAAAATCCTTGGTTTCGTGGGGCGGACCCATCGTCGAGCACGATCCCCGGCGTACCGCTGACGCGGTGGGCACGTCCCAGCGCCAAGTTGCGC
>CAZIBY010000065.1:0-3015 GCA_964537475.1 uncultured Chitinophagaceae bacterium
GTCGGTGGCACTCAGCACGTGGCCGTACTGGTCGTAGGTGTAGCTCCAGGTGCGCTGCGGCACGCTGGCGTCGATCGCCGAAGGCACCGCCGGAGATCCCGAGGCGGAATCGCCAGGCGGACCCGTCGGTACGGAGAATGGGCCGCTGTAGCGCGCAACTCCCTTGGTGATCCGGATCTCGTCCAGCCAGCCCATCATCAAATTGCCATAGCCGCCCCCGTATGTCGAGACGTAGTCACCCAGAGAACCGATGCCTAGGTGTGTTGCCCGGATCGGTACGGCGCCCGAGACTGTCGCGGTCGCGTCGACCGCACCGTTGAGGTAGAGCGTCAGCGTATTGCCCAGCCGCACAAGCGCGAGGTGGTACCAGGTGTTGGCGCCCATCACGGTCGCTCCAGCGGCTCCGACGGCGGTGCCGGTCGTCAGCGTCATGCGCAACTTGTTGTCCGTCCCCTTGCCGATCTCGAACGTGCCGTTGGCGCCGTTCGAATCGTTCTGACCTACGAGGTAAACGCGCGAACCCATGGATGCACTGTTGAACTTGGCCCACATCTCCACCGTGAAGTCGCCACTGCCCATCGCCCAGTCGTCGGACGGGGCATACCACAGATAGCCGCCCGTGAAGTTCGCGCTTGCACTGCCGAACTTGGCGTTGGCGGCGTCCACGACGGCATTGGCGGTGACACTGACGGGGACATATCCGTGGCTGGACGTGTCCCCGAAACTGGCGCTTCCGCTGGTTCCATCCATGTGCAGCAGCAGGCTGACGTTGCCAAAGGCGGGGTCAGGGGCGCTCGCCGGTCGACCTGTAACGGTAAAGCCAAGGTGCCCATCGGTGTCGGTCGTGGCCTGCTCGACCTTCTTGCACAGCAGCGCCAACGCCGCGCCGTCCGGTAGCAGGGGTAGACTGACGCTCGCGCCGGGGCAAGATGCGATTACGCCATTGGCCGGGTCGGGCTGGCCGTTGTAGACGTAGGTCGTGAGCTTGCCCGGCTCGACAGTTTGCGCGGGCAATCTCCATTGCGGGTGCCACTGGGTGGAGGTCTTGCGGCTGCCGCTGGGGAGGGACACCCCGACTTGGGTCAGCGCGGTGCAGTCGGTCGTGTTGGGCAGGCCGTCGATGCGGACCGTCGCGAGGTTGCGGCTCAGGTCGCTCACGTAACAGGTGCGGTGGCCGTTGAAGTCGTCCTTCTGATTGGCGTTGCCGTTGGCGTCGTACGCGATGCTGCTGGTGCTCGCGACGCAGCCCGCGCCGGCAGGCTGGCTTTGTGCGCTCAGCCGATTCGTGCCCAGCACGCTGGTGGCTGTCAGGGTCGAGTTCTGTGCAGTAGGAAGCGTCACGATCGCGTTCTGCGGCACGACCCAATAGTGATCTCGCCAGATGAATCCGCCGGTCTGGTCGATCGTGTCCACGACGCTCCAGCTCGGCGGCGTGTCCCAGGCGGCATGGTAGTGCTCGACGCCTCCGGCGGACTGCGTGTCGGTCGCGTAGCCGTTGGCGTCGTACGCGTAGGTAGAGATGCGATGGCCGTTCTCGTCAATGACTCCGGTCAGAGCCCACGGGTGGGAGGTGTCTTCGTAAAGAAGCTGGCGAGTCTTGGAGTCCGGCCAAGTAATCAGCGACAGGTTGTCGTTGGGGTCGTACTGGAAGCTGGTCGTCAGCACCTGCGTTCCATTGATGGCGATCGCAGAGTTGATGCGGGGCACGAGGCTGGGATCACTTGGCTGCTCGTAGGTGAACTGCACGCTGCGCTCGAAGCCATCGGTGACAGCAATGAGCAAGCCCGGGACAGGAGCGATGGTGATCGGAGTGCTGCTCGTGCTATAGGTAAAGTACAAGACGTAGCCGTCGACGCGCGTCACGGTTTGTAGCACTCCGCTGGTGTCATAGATCTCTTCGCTGCCGGTGTTCGCGTCGTAGTAGCGCCACCAGCCGCCGTTGGTCGAAACGAGCCGATCGTTGACGTCAGCGTCAGGCAAATAGGTTGGGCCTTGCGCGACGAAGCTGACGTAGTTGCCCAGGCCGCGTGATGCTTGCACGGCGTAGTGCCCATACATGCTTTGGAAGCTCAGCCGCTTGTGCAGCGAGCTCTCCCACAGCGGACCGAACGATGGAGCCGGCTGGGTCGAGTACAGGTTCGCCTCGTCCGTCGGATAGGGGATGCTGGCGTTGGATGCCACGACCTTGCGACGTGTGTCGTAGCTCAATTGCACAGCGTCACTCAGCCATTTGTCCAAAGCGACCTCCTGCCGCTTGGAGCCGGTCAGCGGATAGATTGGGTTGCCGTAGCCCAGATCGGCAGGTTGCGTGCCATCGCCCGATGTGCAGTAGAGACGCGGCTTGTCATGATAGCGGTCGATGTAGGGTAGGCACGCGCCTGTCTTCCAGACCAGAGATTTCGGCAAATTGAAAACGGTGTTAGCAGGACATTGGTTCGCAGTAAAGGGGTGCTCCGTATAGTCAGTTTCCCCGCTGGTAAAGACGGTGACTGTATGATAGTTGCATTGCCCGCCGCCGTATGAATTATTGCCCGCTGCTTGAGTAATCCAGCAATAGTCAAGATAGTAGTTCCAAGACAACTCTCCCGATGACAACGGCTGTGCGGCCAAACACTGCATATTTGCTGACCATACTTCTTCTGGCGTCTTTCCGAGCCAGAGCTGCTCACAGCTTCCCTCTGCCGTTCCTGCGGAGTCATACCACCAAGGGCTCAACGTATCCGAGTTAGCCATGGTAGGGTTGCACCACAAGATCGCAGCGATGGTCATGTCCGCAACAAATAGCAAAAGCGATCGCATCTTCTGTGGCTCTTAAAGGTTCAGCGGTGTCGGGCGGGATCCGAACTGGTCCATATGCAGACCGGTGCCAGGAGACATCGGGCGTCTTCGGCTTGACGCGGTACGACGTGGAAACCTTGCTCGGCTTGAGTGAAAGCATGTGGATACGAGCGGGATCAAGTGCGGCCGCGATGACAAGCGCGCGAGGCGGCGATCAGCAATGTAGCCTAACGATGT
>CAZIBY010000066.1:0-2985 GCA_964537475.1 uncultured Chitinophagaceae bacterium
GTGCAGGAGACGAGCCTGCGGGTGCTGCTGAACCCGCATCAGGAGCTGACCCGCAAGCGGGTCACGATGATCTACCGGCCGATGGAGGCCCAGGAGGGCTCTCGCACCGTCGACAAGCAGGTAAACGAGGCGTCCGCCGAGCGAGGCATGCAGAAGCGCGCCAACGCCCGCATGAATGCATCGCACAGCGCGATGCAGCGCACGGCGGACGAGGAAGCGAACGGGGCCGCGATGGTCCCGTTCGGCATGATCGTAACGGCTACGACGAACGATCTGGACAACTGGAGCGCCCTCGACTACGCGATTGAGTCGCTGAGCGCGCAGGCCCGGATCCTGCTGCGCCCCGCGTACGGGACTCAGGCTGCGGGCTTCGCGGCGGGCCTTCCGTTGGGGATCGTCCCGGCGCAGCATAGCCAGCTCACTGGCGTGATTCGGAGGCTCTGATCATGGCGAAGGTGAAGGGCGCGAAGCAGCTGCGCGCGGCGGTGGCCGCGAAGCGGCAGCGGCCGGCGCGGCAGGATGCCCGGCGGGCGCCGGCGCCGGCGTCGACGCGCGGATTCAGTGGTGCTGGCCGCGGTCAGGACGTGCCGGTGTTCGTGCCGGAGTACGTCGCCACGAGCGCTCAGGTCTGCGGGCTCTGGCCGTTCTCGGTGGGCGCCGCGGCGCCCTACGTGGGCGTGCCGGTGGGCCCGCACGACGTCACCGGGGCGATGGTCTGCTCGGATCCGTACACGTACTTTCAGCTGAACCTCATCAGCACGCCCACACAGTTCGTGATGGCGCTCCCCGGCGTCGGGAAGAGCACGTACGTGCGCCGCAACTGTGTGGGCTATGACGCCTACGGGATCATCAACCTGATCCCGGCCGACATTAAGCCCGACTACCTGGTGATGACGGATCAGATCGGCGGGATCCGGCTCAGCGTCGGCCCCGGCCGAGACAAGCTCAACGTGCTCGATCCCGGCGACGCTCCCGAGGCGATCGCGGCGATCTCCGAGGTCGCGCGCCAGGCGCACGAGGAAGCCGAGCACGTGCAGGGCATCCTCCGCTCGGGCGTGATCGAGCACTACGACGACCTGGTGGCGCTGATCGGCCGGATGCAGTCGTGCAAGACGTTCACATGGGACGGCGATATCAGCCGTGTGATGCTGGACGGCTCCGACCAGGAGCGATCCGCTCTCCTGGCGGCGTACGCGGAGAACCGGGGCGTGTTCGCCGAGGAGCGGTCGCGCGACGTGCGAGAACTCGCCGCCGACGTGCACATGCGCAAGAAGGAGCTGCTGGGCACGCTGCTCTCGCTGCAGCGCGGCGCCCGCCTCGAAGACTGGGAAGAGACCGTCATCGACGAGGCGATCGTCATTCTCGAGGAGCGTTTCACCGACCGGGTGCCGATCATCCAGGACGTGCTTGATCTGGTCGTCGAGAAGAACGAGCGGATCCGCCGCATCGTCCTCGACGACGGCACGGACGCCTCCTACCGGGAGCGGACCCGCAAGATCCAGCAAGCCCTGATCGGCCTCGTGCAGGGCGGCCGGCTCGGCACCGTGTTCAACGGTCAGTCGACGGTGCGGATGCGTCGCGATCGCCACGTCGCGATCGACGTCTCCGCGATCAGCGACAGCAACCAGGAGCTGCAGGCCGCGGTCCTCATGACCAACTGGTCGATGAGCTTCGCCGCGGTGAACGTCTCGCACGCCATGGCCGATGCCGGGCTGGAACCGGACCGGATCTTCCACATCGTCATGGACGAGCTGCACCGTGCGCTGCGCACGGGTGGCGGCATGGTCGACCGGCTCGACCTCCTGCAGCGCGTGAACCGCACCGAGGGCCTGATCGTCACCTACGTCACGCACACGATGAAGGATCTCGACTCGATCCCCGACGAGCAGGACCGGATCAAGGCGCGCGGATTCATCGAGCGCGCCGGCATGGTCGTGCTCGGCGGTCTGCCGCGCAAGGAGCTGGCAGAGCTGAACACGATCGTGCCGCTGTCCAGCCGGGAGCGGGCGCGCCTGGTGGAGTGGGGCGCGATGGGCGCGATCGACTCCGGCGCGCAGATCGCGACGGAGCCTCCTGGGCGAGGCCGGTTCATGGTGAAGGTCGGCGAGTCTCCCGGGATCTCGTTCCGGCTTGAGTTCACGCCGACGGAAGCCGGATCCGACATTCACGACACGAACCAGCGGTGGCACGCCGAGTCCCGGCACAACGAGCGTCACCCGGAAGGGGTGAGCGCCTGATGGTCGACCGGAGGGCCGCGCAGGGCGGCAGCAACACGGATCTCCTGTACTGGTTCATCATCGCCGTGGTCGTGGCCGTCGCTCTCGGCTGCGCCTGGTTCGGGTTCGTGACGGGATCCGCGATCGCCGGCGTCAACGCCGTGGCGATCGCGAAGGGACCCGCCGCGGTGATCGGCGGCCTGGTCCGGCACACGGTCGTGTGGCCGGTGCCGGCAACCGTCATGATCGCCGTGTATCTGGCGGTCGTGATCGCCGTGGCGATCGTCGTCCCGATGATGGTCTCCCGCGCACGCAAGGGGCGCCGTAGCCGCGTCGACTCCGCGGCACGCCTGATGGGCACAGGGCGGGACATCGAGGCCCTCACACGCAAGCACGCGGCCGCTGAGGCGGCGCGTTTCGGTGTGGAGGGAAGCCCTGGCCTGCCGCTGGGCGTCACCGTCGCCGGCGGCGTGCCGCTGGCCAGCTCGTGGGAGAACGTGATGCTCCTGCTCGCCGGCCCGCGCGCGGCCAAGACCACGTGCTACGTGATCCCGCAGATCCTCGACGCGCCCGGCGCGTGCGTGGCGACGTCGAACAAGCGCGACCTGGTGGACGCGACCCGCGACGTGCGAGCAAAGCTCGGCACGGCGTGGGTGTTCGACCCGCAGCAGATCTGCGAGGAGCCGGCCGACTGGTACTGGAACCCGCTGAGCTACGTGACCGACGAGGTACAGGCGGCGCAGCTCGCGCAGCACTTCGCGTCCGGATC
>CAZIBY010000067.1:0-2857 GCA_964537475.1 uncultured Chitinophagaceae bacterium
GACCTGGTCAAGGGCGAGACGGAGCGTATCGACTCGAGGTTCCTTGAGCCCGCGTTTATGCGCAAGTCGAATGTCTCACGAGACACCGCGCGCAACCGCGGCATTCGCCCTATTCGTACTCGTCGGGTGACTTTGGCTCGAGTTCACACA
The DNA here is from genome assembly GCA_964537475.1 of uncultured Chitinophagaceae bacterium. Classification (GTDB taxonomy): domain Bacteria; phylum Bacteroidota; class Bacteroidia; order Chitinophagales; family LD1; genus UBA1941. The sequence continues at coordinate 151 of CAZIBY010000067.1, forward strand.
GCCGGGCGGCGATCTCGGCGAGTGCCATTGACCGCTCGCGTCTGAAGCCGTTCCAGTCGTCAGCGAAAAGGCTGTCGGGGAGAGCTTGCGAAGCCTGAATGTCCGAGATCTCGGACGGCAACATCGAGCGATAGTCCGACGGCGCCTTGTCGCTGATGGTGCGGTTTTCGGCTCTGCTCAGGAAGCCGAGGTTCACCAACGCGTTGATCTCGTTAGCGTCGGCAACACCTTCTCGGGTCAGATAGGCCCGAGGGAAGAGGTGATGATATTCCTTGCGGTTCGGCTCGGATAGGACTTCGTCCAGATCGATCGTTGCTCCGCTGATTAGTGACCGCGGCGTCAGCGACGCGAGAGTGAGGATGAATGCTCGCGTCGCGACCGTACGAGGGCTGAAAGTACGAGTGAGGAAGAACTCGGGGTCAACCTCCAGGTCGATCTCGGCGAGCGAGGAAGGTTGACCGTTACGAAGGGAGATGGCCTCGGCGACATCCGAGCGAACGTTCCGGTATGGGTTGCCGCTGTAGCGGTGGGCGTACGAGGTCCTCCAGAACCAGCGTAGGAGGGTGAGTCGTTCTGAGTCGGTGATCGGGTCGCTCTGGCGAACCGAGAAGAAGGCGGCGAGTGGTATCAATAGCGCCGGATATGGGAGGAACTTCAGATGTCGAACGTGGAGTTGCTTCCGCAGGAAGTCGATCGCCAGACGGAGCGCGGTCGCAACACGCTCAAACTCGGCTCGGACGTCGGCGCCGTTCACGTCGACGAGCGCGGTCGGGTCAGGGTCCTTCCTGAGTATCGCGGCGCAACAGCGCAGCATGAGGTCACTGTCAGCGCCGACATCCGCAAACCCGAATGACTCGAACTCATCGGCGAGGTCTTGGAACTTGACCTGGAGATCAAAGTCGTCGCTCCATGTCCAGGCGGTGAGCAACTGAAGCATGTCCAGCTGAACGCCCATTCGATTGACCCGCTCGAAGACGATCGCGACACTTGATCGATCCTCGCTCTCGAAGGTCTCGGCGGGAACGAGCGCACCAACGAAGCGTTGCTGCACACGGACGATTTCGGTCATGCGGGCTTGGGGAAGGCTCTTGTAGAGGTCTGCGAAAGCTACGGGGTCGAAGAAGCTACGAAGCGGGAAGTGCCGATCAGGATCGACGTCGGCGGACAGAAGCGCTACAAACTGCGGGTCCTGAGCGTCAGCCTGGGCATCGAAGTCGAAGTAGATCGGCAACCATACGTCGGCGTCTTCCGCGTGCGGCGGGAGCGTTGTTTGGAAAGTCGCAAAGATCGATGTCACCCGCTGCTGTCCGTCAAGGACGTAGTCGATCGGATAGTCCTGCTGCGGGTCGGGGAGATCGAACCCCCCGAGTTGCTTCTCAGTCGCGAGTTTGCTGCGGCTTCTCCAGAGCAGGATCGAGCCGATCGGATAGTCCTTGAAAATAGAGTCCATCAACAGTGCTGCCCGTTGTGGTTCCCATACAAAGCCACGCTGGAACCCCGGGATACGGATCTCCCCGCTGATTACGCGGCTTATCAGCTTGCTGAGCTGAACTGGCTCACTCATGTGGTCCTCACCTACTCGATTCGTAGCATGTACTTCAGTGGCCGGTGGGCGCGTGCAACTTGGCGTCCTGAGGTCTCCCGAGCGATTTGAGCAGCCGACTACGGACCCGAGCCTTGCGCTGTTCGTAGAAGCTCAGGAAGTCCACGAGGTCGAGTGGCAGTCCATCGAGGTCGTTCTCGTCGAAGTAGGTGGCGCGCTTCTCCTCGTTGGGGAAGGCCTTTGCTGCCCACACGGCGGGGAGGGCATCCTGCTTCTCGATGTTCGCGGTTCCCGCAAGCAACTGGAGGTTCGGTAGCAAGTTGAACGCGCCAAGGAAGTCGTCGACCTTATCGGCCGGCACCCCCGCCGCCACGAGCTTCTTCCGGGTGAAGAGCGACTTGGGGAAGATGTGGTCCTCGTGGAACTTCTTGCCGAGGTCCAGTCCTGGGTACAGCACGGACAGCACTGCGAACGTGCGCTGTCCGGCGTACTTCAGATTGAGAAGTTCATCGATCTCGGCCGCGTCGAATGTGAGGCTCTTTCCGACGCGGGCCATGGTGGCCTCTACTTCAACGACAGGGAATCCGGATCCGCCGTTTGTGGCGAGGGTTTCCCGGAGTCTCGTCAGCGTGGTGTCGAGGCCCGAGCCCCAGATGCCGCGCTTGATGAGCGAACGAGTAACCCAGCGTTGGAGTGCCAAGCGGTCCGATGCGTCCGCTGACGAATCCAGGTAGGAGTCTCCGGCATCGCGAAGGTACAGGTAGTACGCGATGGGGATGATCACGCTGTTGGCGGTGAGGTTCCGCTCGTTGTAGCCGAACTGCTGCAGGAGGCTCGCAGCGCGAAGGAGGGCGCCTTCGATTCGCGGCCATTCCTCTTCGACCCTCGCCATGTTGGGTTGAGTGAAGTTCGCCACCTTGAATCGAACGTCGATACCCGCGACGGTCAGCGCCGTCTTGAGGACCAGATCCTTGGAGAAAGAGAACTGACGACCGGCGTTGCTGTTGAGTTCGCTGACGAGCGAGCGGACCTCTTCCCGCGCGTCGAGTTCCTTCCACTGGTTCGTTGCCATCGAGAGAAGGAGATCCGAGTACGAGAGGGTCGTTCCTCCGCTGTTGATGCGGACGAAGATCTCGAGGACCTTGTCCGGATCCTGATCGGTGA
>CAZIBY010000068.1:0-2849 GCA_964537475.1 uncultured Chitinophagaceae bacterium
CGATCACGAGCAGCATCACCGACGCCACCCGGGCGATGCATCAGGTCTACATCGCTCAGTAGCCTGGATATGTCGTTTGAGCAGGTGTTTCTTGCGGGTTCACTCGGCGCTTGTCCGCGCTGAGTCCGCAAGAGCTCCCAGGGCGGAGTCCACGGCCTCGCGGGTACGGTCATCCGAGTCCGGCCACAAGTGGGCGTAGGTGTCCAACGTCTCGACCGCGGAAGCGTGTCCAAGGTTCGCCTGCACGGTCTTCACCGACTCGCCATGTCGGATAAGCAGGCTGGCGTAGTAGTGCCGTAGCGCGTGGAGGCCCGTACCCGTCTCAGGCGTCATACCCACGACGCTCTTGATCGGGTCGAGAAGGTGACGCATGGTGTCCGTCGTGATCGGCTTGCCGGCGAGCGTGAACAGCAGGCCATCGGACGGCACCTGGTTGCGCGCAATGTGCTGGTTGAGCGCTGCGACGACAATGCGAGACAGCGGCACCGTCCGGTAGGAGGGTCGGTTCTTCAGAGGGCCGAAGTCGGTCGTCTTGCCCTTCTGGGTGAGTAGCTGTCGGTCGACCGTGACGGTCGGGTTCTTGCCGAGCAGTCGCAGTCGATCCCGAGTCACGCCGATCGCTTCGCCGGGGCGTAGGCCCGTGCCTGCCATGAACGTCACCAGTGCCTGCAGCTCCGCCGGCATCGACTTCCGGAGCGTCACCACCTGGTCATCAGTGAGCGGTCGCACACGCGTCTTCATCACCTGGGGCGTGCGGATCCCTGCCATGGGACTTTCGGGGATCTTCCGGTCCTGCACAGCGGCATTGAAGATGGCTCGCAGGATGACGCGGACGAGAAGCACGGTAGAAGGGGCGAGTGCCTTCTGCTCGTCGTCGCCATGGGTGAGCTTCTTCATGAGGCCCTGCAACGTGGACGGACGGATCTTGTCGAGCTCCATGTCCCCAATCACCGGGTAGACGCTGTTGCGCAGCCGGCTCTCGTAGCTCTTGTTGGTCTGAGCGCGATGGGTCTGCACGGAGAGCCAGCCGGTCGCGTACGCCTTGAAGGTGATCCTCCCGGCGCGCGGGTCCACGTACCGGCCGACCAGTTGCGCTGTCGTGACCTCGTCGAGCCACCGTTGCGCGTCCCGCTTCAGCTTGAAGTGACGGGCGTGTTCCTTGCCGGCGTCATCACGGTATCGGGCGCGCCACGCGCCGTCCGGGCGTTGTCGGATACTCGCCACGATGATCTCCTGGAGTACTAAAGCCAGGGCGACCATGTCGCGCGGGTGTCGGGATGGACCGGCCCCTCCAATAGGACCTTCTGGGATCGCAGGGCGCTCTCGAGCTCGTAGAGTTCGGCGTGAACGTCGCGGAGTTCTCCCTTGAGATGATCCCGCTCCTCTGGAGTCCAGGGATCGGGATCAGCGGCCCAGGCGGAATCTCCCAGCTTCTCGCGAATCTCGTTGGCGCGAACCAACAGCGTGCTGCGGCGCTGGATATCCCTCGCCAGGCGACCGTCTGACCATGAGGCCCAAGTCTGGTCGGAAGCCTGTGCAGCGGTAAGAGGCGCTCGATTGACCATCGGCGCCATCTCAACATGCGTCAGCTTTCCTGCAAACCATTCCCGCATGGTCCACGTCGGAGCTCGCACCTCGTCGCGGTCGTCGCCAGCAGGAATCAATTCCACGTAGGCGTATGGGATGCGCAGATCGAACAGCAGGTCCACAGGGCTCACATGCAGCACGTATGCAATCGCCATCAGTTGAGCAGTCGTCACATCCTGCTTACGGCCGTTCTCGAGGTTCGCGACGATCGATCGTGTCAACCCGTTGTCCGCGCGTTGAGCCAGCTCCTCCGCCGAGATCTTTCGCAGTTTGCGATAGCGCGCCACCTGGCGGCCAAGGATGTCCTTCGGGGCGAGATTTGGCATGTGAGACACAATACCCGTGTTTCTGTGTTACTGTCCATGCAGACACAGAACTGAAGATTCTGTGCAGTCGAGAGGAGATCTCATGTCCGCATCCGCCGAGGATCGCCCGCGGTTCTACTTCGTGAGCGAGATCGCAAGCGAACTCCGACGCAGCGAGGCGTCCATCCGATGGCTGATCCACACGGGAGCGCTCAAGACCGGCAAGCTCGGCGGTCGTGTCGTCGTCGCGGCCGAAGAACTCGATCGGTTCATCGCTGCCGCGTTCAAGGAGGCGAACTGAGCATGGCCGAGACGAAGAACGCCCCCGTCCTGTTGGAGCAGGGCGAGGGCGCGACCAAGAAGCCGGGTATGGATTCGGTCAGCGACAAGGCTACCCGTCACGCTCGTGCGGCGGTAGCGCGGCGTGGGACGGTCGCCGCTGATCGCCGGATCGTGATCGAGGATTCGCCGACGGTGGCGATGATCGCCACGGGCCGGAAGCTGAAGTCGGCGACGACGCCGCGTGGCCTGCGTGCACTCGGCGAAGAGCTGCAGGGCATCCCGGTGGTTGTTCGCCGTACGAGTGTTGGGCGGCGGGTGCGGGTGTGGCGGACGGCGAACGGTGAACCGTGGCGGCAGGGTGGCATCGTTCAGCTGCGGAAGTGGGCGCCGGCCGGTGGGGAACGTCGCTTCGTCGTGACCCTGTTCAAGGGCGCGAACGTCGATGACGTGGAGTTCCTCATGTGGATGGTGAAGGTCGCCCGCCGGGGTGAGGGTTTCGGGCAGATCTGGGGGCGCGTCGAGGCTGACTGGGCTGACGAGCTCACGTTCAGCACGGGTACCGCGTCCCGCCCCTACGGGGATCCGTACTCGATGATCGACAGTTCTCCGGACGCAGTTGTGTGTGATGAGCCGCTGTGTTCCGCGACGTGGCATGCGGACTGGCAGGAGCACGTC
>CAZIBY010000069.1:0-2780 GCA_964537475.1 uncultured Chitinophagaceae bacterium
GCTTGAATGTCACATACGTCCTCAACTTCTTCTTACTAATGTCCCCTTTCTGAATGGCTGCCCACCACTTCTTCTCCTGCTGCTCACGAACCTTTGCCCGCACAAACCTCTCAAAGAACCGTTTGTGATCACCCAAGTTCTTGGCTTCCCCGTTTCCCTTTCCATCCAGGTTGTACACCTCTTCCTCCTTGTCCCAAAGATGATCCAGACCGTAGGTACCCAGAATACCCTTGATCGACTTGGCCCAGCAAGTCTTTTTCCCCAGCGCCTTAGTCACAATGTACACCTTCTTCAACAACCGCTCATCCTCCAGAGTTACTAAATGGAACCAATACATCATTTTCTTGAAGTTCCTCCGAGCTTGTAGTGTCCACCAACCCAACTCCCCGTAGATTGCCTCGCCTGTCGTAAACGACGAACACCTCAGTATCCGCACCGCCATGTCCAGCTGCACCTTCTCCCCCTGAGGCCACATGTCATGACCCCAGATCTGAGACCCGTACTCCAGCGTACTTCGCACCAACCCTTGCCACAAATTCAAAGATGCCTTCACCGACAACAGTCCCGAACGAATCCCCATCCCCCAAATCCGCGCCATGTTCGACTTAGCCCGAGCTAACACCCTTTCCTTAAACATCTTGAACGTTAAGCAATGGTCCAATTCTATCCCCAAGTACTTGTAGTACAGTACTTCCTTGATCAACTGCGGTCCGAATGAAACATGACTCCCACACGAGCACTTCCCCACACACTGCCCGTACTTGATAGCTTCACGAGTCTTCTTCTGAAACACCACCACCTGACATTTATCGAAATTGAACTTCATCCTCCACTTCAGACTGTACTCATACACCAATGCCAGCATGTCTTCCAACCCCTCCTTAGAATCTGAGATCAAGACGATGTCATCCGCAAAGTAAAGCAATGAAATACGGATCTTCCCCCACTCCACCCCTCTACCCTGTTTGTGCAAATGGTCGCGCAAATCGTTGATAAAGATAGTAAAGAGAACTGGAGAGAGAATACATCCTTGTCTCAATCCCACTTCAATCTCAAAAAAGTCCGTTCTAGTGTCACCCAGTAACACACTTGATTCCACCTTCCGATACAGATTACGAAGAACCCTCCACAGCTTGCCCCGAATCCCCGACTTCCAGAGCTTGTACCACAACCCATCCCGCCACACCTTGTCGTATGCCTTCGCCACATCAATAAAGGCACAATAGGTTGCTCTGGGTCTTCTAAACTTGATCACCTCAGTCAAGATGAACAGTTGATCGACGGTAGAACGAGCTCTACGAAAACCGGCCTGCTCGTCCACCAAGATACCATTTGATTCATAGAAGTTCGATAGCCGATCATTTAGGACTGAGGTATATGTTTTCCCTACTATACTCAGTAGGGTGATGCCTCGATATTTGTTGGGATCGAGTTTGAATTCTTCTGGGCCCCCTTTAAACAACGGAAAAATCAATCCCCGAGCCCAGTCAACAGGGAATTGTTCATTGCTAAAAACTTGACTGTAGAGCTGCCACAAATACTTCACCACTTGTTCCCCACCGAATTTCCACACTTCGTTGAAAATCCCATCTACTCCGACTGCCTTTCCCCGTTTCAGTTTCTGAACTGCTTTCTGAACTTCTTCTAACGTGATTGGATAGTCTAATTCAAACTTGGTTTCGAACGATTGCTTCTGATACTGAGCAACCTTCTCCTTCACCTGACCATAGAATACCGTATCGTAGCCCCCAAAGTCTGATTTCTCCAGTCCAAGCTTGGAAAAACTCTCCATCCACACCTTGCTCGCTTCAGCTCCCCCCACAAGAACCCCTGCACTATTTTTCACTTGTAAAGGAATTGACGAAGAGTTGATAGTAGTATTGTCTAGCTCGTACAACCCTCTCCAAAATTCAGCCGGTTCACGTGCTTGTAGTGCTTCCAGCTTCTTCATCTTTGCCTTGCCTCTCTTTCTCTCCAGCCGACGAACAGCATTCTTCAATCTATTTTTACACTTCTTCCAAACAGCTCTCCACTCGAGCTTCATTGAAAGGTTGGCATTCTCGTAAATACAAAATGCCTTGTTCTCTTCGATGGTGAGTTTCAGGATTTCGGGATCCAAGCTCAGAGTTCTATACGAGGTCTTCTTCACCCTAGCTTTCACCTTCAAACTCCGCAATAGAGCTTCGTTCACGTGCTCGTTAAACTCAGAAACAAGAAAATCTACTCCTTCCGACCCCAAGCTAGAATCCCAGTGCTCCAACGACTCAGTCAGTTCTTTCTGCATGGGGAGCCAATACTTCGGATCCCCTTTGTCATTCCTCACCCAACGAATAATGTCCAGTCTGTGTCCTACCTCCTGAGATGGAATTTTCAGGGTAGGCTTGTCTGCTACAATTCTACAAGTGACCAGAAAATGGTCACCGACCCGATACTTGTACTCAGTCCATATCTGACAAGATTTCGGCATATATAACGAGTCATTTGGGATAGAATCTGATAGAGACACCACTCCGCTAGATTTCAGTTTGGAATCCCCTGTGTACCCTTGCTTAACACACTGTCCAGGGATCACGATATTGTCGCTGAGGATAATGTAGTCAATAGTAGAAGAACCATTCTTGTTTTCGAATGTGAAACCCCCACCAGAATCTACCCCATTCATGATTACCATATTTGCGGAATTCATAGAGTTCACGAGATCCACCCCTCTTGTTCGCGCCACCCCAATTCCTCGATCCTCCACATTCCGTGAAAACACATACTCAGTACCATCTTCTCCT
>CAZIBY010000070.1:0-2716 GCA_964537475.1 uncultured Chitinophagaceae bacterium
TGTAAGCGGCAACTTTAAACTGACCGGAGACGGCAAAACTGATTGACCGTTCGCGGCAGTTGTTTTGACCATTGGCGGCAAGCATTTTTGGACAGCAGTAGGCCACCTTTGGTGGCTTGGCGTGCTGGGATTCCTCTTGTCCATCCCTCGTGTCGTTACGGGGAGAGCCCCTTCCCTCCGCGGTGAAATGGCGATGCCAATCGTCTGTATTTCACCCGTTGTGGGGAGGAAGGGGCTCGTTGTGAAGTCTCCAGGAGAGTTCATGGAAATTTTAGCTGCTTACGATTTAACCCGGTCGTACCGGGATGCCGCGAAGATCTGCGGCGTCTCACACAACACGGTGCGCGCTTATGTGAAAGCCCGCCAGGATGGTGCGCAGGCGCCGGTGGCCCGGCAGCGCGGCCGGATGACTGACCCGTTCCTGCCGCAGATGATCTCCTGGGTCGAGCAGTCCCGCGGGAAGATCCGCGGCGACGTGGTGCATGAGAAACTCGTCGCTTTGGGTTTCACCGGGTGTGAGCGGACGACCAGGACCACGCTGGCTGAATTGAAGGCGAAATACCGTGCACGGAACGTGCGTGTGCACCGTCCTTGGACTCCTGAGCCGGGTCTGTGGTTGCAGTATGACTACGGCGACGGGCCGGCCGTTGACGGGGTGAAGACTGTGCTGTTCGTGGCCTGGCTGGCGTTCTCCCGGTTCCGGATTGTGATTGCTTTGCGGGATAAGACCATGCCGAGCGTGTTCGCCGCCCTCGACCGGACGTTCCGCCTGATCGGCGGGGTCCCGACCTACATTTTGACCGATAACGAGAAGACCGTCACGGTCGAGCACGTCGCCGGGATCCCGGTCCGCAACCATCAGATCGTGGCCTTCGCGAGGCACTACTCAACCTCGCTGCAGACGTGTCTGCCGGCGGACCCGGCCTCGAAGGGCGGGGTGGAGAACGCGGTGAAGATCGCCAAAGCCGACCTCGTTCCGAAAGAGACCAACCTCCTGCCCGAATACCGGTCTTTCTCCGAGCTGGAGGCTGCCTGTGAGGTGTTCATGGAGGAGGTGAATTCGCGGGTGCACCGGGCCACTCTCGAGATCCCGAAGGACATGCTCCGGGTTCTCGAACAGCCCCGGTTGCACCCGGTTCCGGCGACCCCGGTGACGGCGAGTTTCGGCCATACCCGGCAGGTCCCGCCGAACATGCCCATGATCACCTTTCAGCAGTCCCGGTACTCCGTCCCGCACACCCTGATGGGTCAGATGGTCTGGGTGCGGGGCACCGAGACCGAGGTGATCATCGTCCACGTCGGGGACTCCGGCCCGGTCGAGGTCGCCCGGCATAAGCTCACCCGCCCCGGCACCCCCGCGATCATCGAGACCCACTTCCCGCCGGCCCCTGCAGGGGCCCTGGAACGGGTGATCCGCCCGACGAACAAGGCAGAGGAAGAGTTCCTGGCCCTCGGCGCCGGAGCCGCGCTCTGGCTCAAGGAAGCCGCTGCCGCGGGCACCCAGAAGATCCGGCACAAAATGGAACGCGCCGTCACCCTCGCCAAGGTCCTTGGCGCCGACGAGGTCGACAAGGGCCTGGGAGCGGCAGCGGTGCACCAGCGCTTCACCCACGAGGACCTGATCTCCATCGTCAACACCGGCAACGGCAAAAGCCACACGACCGGCGCCACCCACACCGTTACCGACCAGGGCCGGTGGCTGAGTCAGGGCACCAGCGCCTGGGCCAACTTCGGCACCACCCCTAACACCACCACTGATCAAGACTTTGAAGGAGCCATCGATGAGCGCTAACACCATAACCCCGCCCCTGGCTGACGCGGCGGTGGAGAACGTGATCGCACTGATGCGCACGACCCGGATGCCACACGCCCGGGCCGTGGTCGCCGAGGTCCTTGCCACCGCCAAAGCCCAACGCTGGGACCCCACCGAAGTCGTCCGCATCCTGCTCGAAGCCGAAGCCACCGGCCGGAACGCCTCGATGCTGGCCACCCGGCGCAAACGTGCCGGATTCCCCACAGGGAAGACCTTCGATGTCTGGGACGAAGCCCTCTCCACCCTGCCGGCTGCAACAACGTCATTCCTGCGGACCCTGGAATGGGTCCGGCGGCGGGAGAACCTGATTGCCTGCGGGCCCTCCGGCACCGGCAAGACACTGCTCCTGGAAGCCCTCGGCCAACTGGCCATCGACCAGGGCATGTCCGTGTCCTGGCTCAGCATGGAAGACCTCGGCGCACTCGTGCGCCGGCACCGCATCGACGACAGCGTTAACAAAGCCATCACCCGCGCCACCAACGTGGACCTGATCTGCATCGATGACATAGGCCTGCTGCCGGTCTCCGCGGACGCAGCCGAGGGCTTCTACCGCGTCGTGGAAGCCTCCTACGAAAAGCGGTCCCTGGCGATCAGCTCGAACATCCACCCCTCCGGGTTCGATGAACTCATGCCCAAAACCATCGCCACAGCGACCGTTGACCGGCTCCTCCACCACGCCCACCTCTGCCAAACCAGCGGCGAGTCCGTCCGGCTCATGCAAGCCCAAAACGGGAAAGGAACCCGCCCCATGAACTAACCCAAACCCCGGTCAGGCGCCCCAAAACCCGGCACGCCCGGGGCGCCTGACCCTGTCCAAAAATACTTGCCGCGACCGGTCAATCACCTGCCGCAAACGGGCAAACCAACCTGCCGCCACCGGTCATTTCTAAGTTGCCGTTGACA
>CAZIBY010000071.1:0-2652 GCA_964537475.1 uncultured Chitinophagaceae bacterium
ACCTCGATGATGACCTCGACGAGGAGGACGCCGCCTTCGAGCATGACTGACCCGGATCCGGTTGCGCTGCCGCGCGTCGGATCGAGCAGTCATCCCCGCCGCAGGACCCTGATCGTCGGGATCCGGCACCCGATCGCCGTCATCCGGCGAGCGGCACGTCGACTGAGGCGGCCGCGGTGACTCAGTCGAGAATCGACGCTTCCCAAGGATTCACTCGACAGCCACCACGGTGTCGTAGAGCCCGTAGTGGCGCAGCCCCTCGTGCGAATCGATGCCGGTGTACGACAACGACGCATCCTCATAGCGACGGAACGCGAAGACCGCCTGGTTCATGTGGCCAGCGTTGAAGACACCCAACCCGACAAGGAGGTTGAAGTCCTCGACGGTGAGGCCGGTCACGGCCTGGAAGAGATCTGGCTCGATCTTCGTGATGACGTCGTAGAGCGTGTTCTCACGGAAATCGGTGAGGTACATGAAGGCAGGGATCCGCGTGGCGAACTTGATCAGCTTCTCCTGGATCTGCTTCCGCTTGGACTTGTACTCTCTCTCCTCGGCGCTGAGTTCCTTCTTCTCAGAAGGAGTGATGTCGTCGCCCTTCTCCTTCTTGGCCTTGGATACCGCCTCGCTCTTGTTGACCACCGTCTCGAACACCGAGGCACCGAGGGCTCGGAACCCCTCGATGTTCATCACGGCCTTCATCGCCGCCTCGGAATCCATGATCTTCCTCAATGTGAGGTTGTCGACATTCACGAGCACAGCCGACTCCCACTTGCGCGCCAGAAGAGTCGCGGACGTGCCCGACATCGCGATATCGAGGATGCCGGCCGCATCGACCTGTGTCATGTGAGAGCCGTCATACGCGAGCACCGGCAGGAACGATACGAGCTCCTCGACCGCTCGCTCCGGGTTCGGGTTCTCCGGCGCGAGTCCACGGCCGTACTCGCTGATCTGCCGCAGTGCCCGTGTCGGCGCGAAGTCGAAGACGAAGCAGACCGGCTTGAGGATCTCCTCGCGGGAGGGGTCGTCACCGTCGGGGTTGCGGATGGTCCAAGGCGACTGGACCCGGAACGCGGCCTGGAAGTAGGTCTCCGGAGCCTGCAGGTTGCGCAGCATCAGGATCGACGACCACTGCGGCACTGTCACACCCGTGGTCAGCTTGCCAACCGTCAGCGTGATGGTCTTCGTGTCGTGCCCGTTGCCGATCGCGTCCCGCACCGGAGGCAGCGCCGCAAGTCCGACGCCGACGCCCGGTGCAGACACATTCACGACTGTGTAGTCGTGCCAGAACACATTCTGCTTCTCGGCGAGGAGGTTGCCCATCGCCTCGCACGACGCCCGGTAGGGCAGCATCCACAGCGAGTGCTGAAGGTACGGCAGCAGACGCGTATCCGAGTACGGGAACGGCGGGCGCTGCCCGACCTTCAGCGCATCGACCTGCGTCGGCGCGTACCCACCGCGGATGATGTCGAGCCATTTCTGCACGTCGTCCTTGTGCACGAACTCAGCATCGGCGCCCGTACCCTTCGCCTCGAAGAACGCGTTCAGATCGAACTCGTCGAACTCACCCTGGCTCGCGATCGCGAGCAGTTCATCGGGCATCTGATAGGTGAGCAGTCGCATCTCGGGTAGGGATGCGTAGGGATTCGGGAGCTCCGGATGCTGGCTGGTGAAGTCGGCCTTCGCTCGCTGCTCGTCGGTGTATGTCCAGTTGAAGATCTGCTCTTCGATAAAGCGACCTTCGTTGAGCACCTTGAACGGGGTGCCTGACAGGTAGAGGTAGGCGTTGGCCTTGATCGGGACGAAGGCATCTTCATCGAGACCCTGCTCTTCACGCTCTTCTGCGAACTTCTCGAGATCGGCGCCGAACTCGTCATCGGTGGCCTTCTTCTTGGCCTTCTCGTCTTCGCCCTCGAACAACTCCTTGGCCGCGTCTCGCCAGGCGCCGAAGTGGTACTCGTCGAACACGACGAGATCCCAGCTCAGCTCGGTCAGCCACTTGTGCTTGCCCTTGAAGTTGCCGGCGGCGTCACGACCCATCAGGTCCTGGAAGGATCCGAAGAAGACGAGCGGATGCTCAGGATCGACGGATGCCGGGTCGCCGCCAGTCGCCTTCGAGATGTACTGCCAGCCGTCGAAGTCGACGTGGCTCTTGAGGTCCGTATCCCACGCATCTTCGACGGCCGGTTTGAAGGTGACGACGAGGACGCGCTTCGCCTTGAGCTTCTTGGCGAGCTGATAGGCCGTGAACGTCTTGCCGAAGCGCATCTTCGCGTTCCACAGGAACTCAGGGACGGCATCGGAGTTCTCTGCCCATCGCGACTGGTAGTAGCCGTACGTCTTGTCCACCGCAGCCTGCTGCTCTGCCCGCATCGGGAACGTGGCGTGATGGGTCCCTTCCAGCTTCGCGCCGGTACGGAGTTCAGTGATTGCCGTTCGGACGTCATCGAGCGAGCACTTCATCCACTCGAGCGTCGGGTTGGCGAACCCCTTCTGCTTCAACCGCGCGCGGACGTCGTGGTCGCTGAACGTGGTGCCGTCGGCGCGGTCTGCGGTTTCGTCGAGCACGATCTCATAGTTCTGAATCGCCGCGGTCTTGACCTGCTGGGCCACACGAGTCTTCACGTCTTTCGTCGTCTGGCCGACCTTGAGGAG
>CAZIBY010000072.1:0-2561 GCA_964537475.1 uncultured Chitinophagaceae bacterium
TCGGATCATGGGTGGTTATCTCCTCCTTCCTGTTCTCCTCGGGCCGAGCATGCCGGGCAGCTCAGACACGGGCAGCCGCGCGGCGCTTGAGCCACACGATGAGCGCGATCGCACCGATCAGGATCGCGAGAATGACGAGGATCTGTCCCCACCCGAGTCCAACGCCGTCGACGACCTCGAGCGCGACGGTGTCACCTTGCTCGAGCAAGTGGTACTGCACCATCCATGTGCGCAGCGGATCGAGGAACATCCCCAGTGACACGGCACCGCTCGCCAGGACGAGCACGGCAATCAGCAGCAGCGAGATCCAGTCGTCTTCCGACACGCTCTGATTCGACACGAGTTGCTCATCCCTTCCCTCGGGGCCAGTCGGCCCTCGGTGTCATCCCTGCCACGACGATCACGCGGCCTCGGGACGTCGGTAGCTGATGACCGAGTTGTCGAACACCGTCAGCAGTCCGTCTTCTCCGCTGTCGATGTCGCGGTACTCGATCGCGAGGTACTCGTCGTCGACGACGTCGGGCTCGACCCCTTCGACCACTCCCCACAGGCCCAACGTGGCGTCGACGAGGAGGAGATCTCCGACCTCGAGCTCGACGGCCGGCCCCTCGAGTGATTCGCTGTACCCGTCGCCGTCCGCAGCTGCGTCGACGTCGGGTGCCTCGTCGTCGACGTCGGGGACGAACCGGACCCGTTCGCGCGGGTCCAGCGGGGTGACGTTCGCGGGGCGGAGGGTGCCGGGCTGGGTCTTCGACGCGGCCGCGGGATCCCACTCGACGATCTCGGCTGTGGACCACTGGAAGTAGTCAGGCTCGACCTCTTCGCCCTCGCCGTCGTCGGTGAGCTCCGGTTCCGGGTCGCGCACCATCATCCGCTCATAGTCCGCCGTCGCGGGGCGCAGCGCTGCCAGGTGGTCCCAGTCCGCTTTGTCGGACGAGTCGAGCTTCGCGGGGTCCGGGGTGTAGAAGGCCTGGATCTCGACAGGCAGCGACTCGGCGTTCAGGGTGATGCCGCGGCCCCGCTTGTTGCGTGGGATCGCTACGCCGACCGCGAAGCTGTCCCACATCATGTTGGCGCCCTGCGGGGAGAGGCGACCGAAGCTGACGCGCGCACCGAAGTTGTCTCGCATCTCACCGCCGAGGAACTCCACGTCGGGACGCTGCAGACCCAGCAGAATGTGGATCTTCGCCGATCGCGCCAGCCGGGCGAGATCGGAGAGCAGATCCAGGACGGGAGCCTGCGCCGGCGCACCCTTCGGCTTGACGGTCTTGTACCACCGTTGCACGCGAGCCTTGAAGGTGGCGTACTCGTCGATGATCAGCGCGAGCGGGTCGAAGTCCTCGAGCCGGGCTGTGCCGTTCTCGAGCTGCGAGTAGCGCTCTTCCATGAGCTCGTGTGCGGCGTGCAGCATCCGCACCTGGTGCTCGACGCGCGCACCGACCAGCTCGACGTTGGGCCAGTCACGGAAACCGGCGAACTCGATTCGCTTGCCGTCGAGCACCCATACGCGCCAGTGCGCGTGCGTCAGGTGGGTGAGCACCGTGTGCTGGAAGCTGGTCTTGCCCGAGCCTGTGCCACCGATGACGAGGCAGTGCGGGGAGACCGCCGGATGCCACGACTGAATCTGCCCGTCCTCGTCGGGGCCGATCGGGATCCTGAACGACTTGTAGGCCGAGTGAGTGAGCGCGGCCGCGGGCTCCACTTCGTGCAAGACCATGTCGGGCATGGTCGGGCGGACCTCGAACCTGATCTTGTCGCCCTCGAGATCCCAGTGCGCCCTCCACCGGCCGGGGAGCATCGACGAGACGACCTTCTCGATCTGGGATCGACGGGCGGCGATCGCCATCTTCGGGCCCACGTTGTGCTTGACCTCGATCTTCGAGACCGACGCATCCTCGGCCGACGTCACCGACACACTGGCGGTCGGGTCGATGACCTGCTTGACAACCTCGATCGCGCGCTGCTGCTCGCGGGAGACCGGATCGCTCGCGGGTGCGAGCTCGACGATGAGGACGCACCGCCTCGAGTTGTGCTTCCGCACCCGGTACTCCGCACCCAGGCGTCGGGTGAGGCCGGCGATGATCTGGTCGACGAAACGCGGATCGTCGTCGACAACGTGCGAGGCGTACCGGATCTTTATGCGCGCCGGCAAGCCCACCCAGCCCTTCGTCCACTTCACCGGCTCCACGAGCGCGCGGGTCGGTTGGGCTGCGCCGAGATGAGGAAGCACCGCCTCGATGGCCGGGTCCATACGGCCCTGCCGTTGGAAGGCTCGCACTCCCGATGCGATCGCGCCGACAGCAAGTGCCACCGCCACGATCCACACCACCGGGACCAGGTCGGTGAACGGCCGCACCGCGTTGAGTCCTGTCACTGCCGTCGCGAAAGCGATGCAGAGCAGCGCGGGAATGATGCCGGTCAGCTGGCGGCGAGGAAGGACGCCCAGCGACACTGCCGCCGGGGCGGTCGGCCGAGCTGGCGGACGCTGTGCCACCCGAGTTGCCATTGGAGCCTCCTGAGCGGGCCGAGTACTTCACGACCCTCTTGCGAGGTATAGGCCG
>CAZIBY010000073.1:0-2529 GCA_964537475.1 uncultured Chitinophagaceae bacterium
GACTGGCCGGGCAGGTCGGGTTCGGGGACGTCAAGCTCGCCCTCAGCGTCGGACTGCTCACCGGCTGGCACACCTGGTACCTCCCGTTCGTGGCGATCGCGCTCGCGTACGTCCTCGCGTTCCCGCACGCGATCACCGCGGCGATCCTCAAGAGCCGCGGACGCGACACCCACGACCTCCCCTTCGGGCCATATCTGCTCGCTGCCGGCGCGATCGTCGCGATCGCCGCGATCGTTCCCTCGTGATCTGTCTGGACAGATGCACCGCGACCGCAGAGGCCGCCTCAAGCCCACACTCATGAACCCGAAAGGGCAGCTTGTGAAAACACGGACCCGCACCTGGCGCCTCACACTGTCTGCGGTGGCCGCGGCACTCATAACCGTCAGCTCTCTCCTCGTTGCAACACCGGCGCAAGCTGCAGGCTCGTTCTCTCTGAACAATGGCCATTTCTTCGTCGCTCCGCCGGTCGTCTACCCAGGGCTGATCGCACCCGTCAGCGCGGGCCTGGGTAACAACTCGAACGCCAGCGCAGCCACCGTCACCATCACCTTCGGCATAGTGTGCAACTCCCCGGGTCGGCCAGTGGCGGAAAGCTCAGCGCAGACCATCGTCATCCCGCCGGATCCATCGCGCCCTGCGGGAGGAAGCCAGCTAACTCGGGTAGCAGCTACGGTCGCCGTCCCCACCGCCTGCACCAAACCGACCGGGCCAATTCCGCTCTCGCAGGACGGCTACTTCTGGGTCAAGATGACCCAGGCCGGGATGCCGGACCAAATGAAGATGGTTCCGATCTGGGTCGGCAAGCCGTTCACCGCAGCCAACTTCCGCGAGAACCTAGTCACCCTCACCAAGCAGAACTATCCCGACTATCAGGCCCACCATCAGCTGCCGCAGATGTATCGCGCCACGTTCGAGCAAGCAGGCCTCGCGATCGACGATCCGCGATACGGGCTCTGGTGGTGCTCGAAGGCAGG
Source organism: uncultured Chitinophagaceae bacterium (assembly GCA_964537475.1). GTDB lineage: Bacteria > Bacteroidota > Bacteroidia > Chitinophagales > LD1 > UBA1941. The sequence continues at coordinate 975 of CAZIBY010000073.1, forward strand.
GGTTCCCACCAACCACTCGAGCCAAGCAGCGAACTACAACGCGAAATGGGAGCAGTTCTTCGCGACCACAGCGAGCCCGTCCCAAGACGAGATATTGGCCTACATGAAGTCACTCGTCGGCTTGTACGTCTACACATGCTGAACTCGGTCCTCATTCAGGCCCCTTCACGCCGGGGCTACGCCTGGGTCAACGTCAAGTCCTCGCCCCGCCTGAGCTCCGTCGATAGATCGGAGATGCTTCGCGCGCTCCAATGGGGACGGCTTGACGAGCTTCCGGTGGAACCCCGGTTCGCTCGCCAGAACAAGGGTCGGAAGTTCGGCGACCTCCTCTGGACGACTGGCCCCACGAAGATCGCCAGTGACCGATTCGTGGCCGTCCTCGAAGAATCGCGCGCCACGGGGTACTCGACGTTCCCGGTGGAGATCGAGAACCCGCCTGGCATCGTCCTGCCGCGGTATCACGGACTGGTGGTGTTCGGGCGCCCCGGTGATGATTGCTTCTCCATCATGCCGGCGGAACAGCATTGGAAGTTCGGCATAACCGGAGCCCTCCTGCGCGACCTGCGAACTGCGGGAGCCGACGACTTCGAGATCTTGGATGAATCCTCAGTCGCCGCGGCTCCCTTGCCCCGTTGACCTCCCCAGGACGAGTGAATGTCAGGCGAGTACTACAGCCCCGAAGGGGAGTACCTACGGCGCGTGCTGGATCGCCGGCGCGCGCGGCGCGAGGTCGCGGCCGCGGGCTGGTGGTCGCGTCGACGAGCGATCGGCCAGCTCCGCGAGCTCGAGCAGAGCGATGGCCTCGAGGAGGTTGCACAGCTGTGGGCGCGCGAGCTGCTGCGCACCGAGATCGCGAACGCCTGGGCCCGAACCTCCCGACACTCCAACGAGTGGCATCCGCGACTGCTCGAGCATCTTCCCGACCTCGCTGAGGAGGCCGCGGCCGAGGCGGTTCTGCAGGCCGGCGATGACGAGTTGCTCCACCCGCTACTCACCGCCGCGGCCGCGGAGCAGATCGCGCGCGAGAACGTCGACCGGGTCAGGCGTGTGGTCGACGACCCCACGGTCTACTTGCTGCGCACCACGACGCCGGACGGGGATCCGATGGTTGTGCTGCAGCATGCCGCGAGCGGGCTGCGCGGCCGCTTCGCCGTTGATCCTGTCGACGGGTTCGGCGACGTGTTCTCCAAGCCCTACGACATCCCGTCGATCAACCCCAACAACCCGCACGACGACGGCAACCGATGGGAGCTGTACGCGGGTCTCGGCATCGGCCGACGCCTGTACCTCGCCGCGGGCGAGCTCCACCCGCACATCCGATGGCGCGCCGGCATCCAGAGCCCCTACGCGGCGCCGCTGCGCACCAGGCTGCACAACGCCGATCCGTACCACTGGGCAGGGCACTGCGCCTGGTGCAACGAGCGACGGATCATCTGGCGTGAAGCCGAGCCGGCAGAGTTCAGCGAGCACCCGATCACTCCGGCGCCGGCAGCGATCGCACCCCGTCTCATCGAGGTCACGACGAGCTCGAGGTAGGGGTCACCCTCCATGGATG
>CAZIBY010000074.1:0-2527 GCA_964537475.1 uncultured Chitinophagaceae bacterium
CGCTATTCGCAAGCACGCGTCGATCCGCTCATGCCTTTGAGCGACAGCTAGCTGTTGCTGGCCATGAGGTTGTTGACGTTCTTTGTGGGTGGCGATGCAGACGGCTACGATGAGGCGTATGTCGAGCCCTGAATCGGACACTCAGGGGCTTTCGGTCACGCCGTCAGCCCCTCACCTCCGCTGAGCCCTTAGCTCTCTGTTGCCCAGTGCTGCGCGCAGCACGGCATCCGGGTGCCCTCTGGGCGCTGACCGTGGTGACGAGACGTTCTCTTGTTCGTACTCTCGCTTCGGAGCTATCTCGATGCCTTTCGCTCTCTATCTTCTTGCCCTGGTGGTCTTCGCCATGGGTACTTCCGAATTCATGCTCGCCGGCCTCGTGCCCGACATCTCCACATACTTCAGCGTTTCCGTGGGGACCGCTGGTCTCCTGACATCGGCGTTCGCCGCAGGGATGGTGATCGGTGCACCGGCGATGGCCGCGCTCACTCGTCACCTCCCCGTGAAGGCGACACTCCTGGGTTGCGCGATCGTATTCGCGCTATCCCACGTCGTCGGGGCACTTACGCCGGATTTCACGGTTCTGTTCATCACGCGCGTGATCGCGGCGATCGTGAATGCAGGCTTCCTGGCGGTCGCTTTGGGTGCGGCGACGAGACTCGTAGCACCCGATGCCAAAGGGCGGGCCGTGGCGGTTCTGCTGGCGGGTACCACCGTCGCCACCGTCGCCGGCGTCCCCGCCGGTGCACTGCTTGGAACGGCACTCGGCTGGCAGTCGACGTTCTGGGCGATCGCTCTTCTCTGCGTCCCCGCTGCGATCGGCATCGCCGCGGGCTTCACCAATCAAACTGACGACTCATCAAGGGAGGAATCGTCCTCGACCCCGCTGCGGGCGGAGCTGGCCCAGCTTGCCTCCCCGCGCCTCGTTCTGACGATGCTGCTGGCTGCCCTGGTGAACGCCGGAACCTTCGCGACGCTGACCTTCCTCGCGCCGATCGTTACGGACACCGCCGGCCTGAGCCAGTGGTGGGTGTCGGTGGCGCTTGTGCTCTTTGGCGTTGGCTCCTTCATCGGTGTCACCGTTGCGGGACGACTCTCGGACGCCCGACCTCGACTCGTCGTCGTGGGCGGTGGAAGCGTTCTTGTGCTCGGGTGGGTCGCTTTGGCGCTCTTCGCGACGAACCCCGTTGCCCTGCTCGGGCTCGTATTCGCTCAGGGAGTGTTGGGGTTTGCTGTCGGGAGCACGCTGATCACGCGAGTGCTCTATGCGGCGGCGGGTGCGCCTACCATGGCGGGTTCGTACGCGACGGCGGCACTCAACGTCGGTGCAGCAGCAGGTCCAGTCCTCGCCGCTGCCGCACTCGGTGTGATGCCCGGCGCGCTCGGGCCGGTGTGGGTGGCCGTCATCGTAACCGCAGCCGCATTGCTGCTCGCCATTCCCGTTCTTCGACTGGTCGCACCCGCCGAGAGCGAAGTGGTCAAGTGACGCATGCGAACTCGCCATTGACGGTCGAAGGTCGTCGCCGACTCATCGAGCGCTGTCGGACTCGACCCCTCGCGCATGTCGCCGCCGAGATGGGCATCTCCCGAGCCACCGCATCCAAATGGGTCGGACGGTACCGCCGATTCGGTGAGGTCGGCTTGCATGATCGTGCGTCTACCCCAAGCCGTCAGCCAACGGTAACGCGGCCCGAAGTCGTGATGATGATCGAAGCCATGCGACGCCATCACAAGTGGTCAGCCTCACGTATCGCGTTCGAGCTGGATCAGCGTGACATTTCCGTCAGCCGCCGCACGGTCACGCGCCTACTCGCACATCTCGGGCTGAATCGCCGGAAGATCATCGACCCGACCGGTGCAACGAACCGAGAACCGCAGAAGATCGTCGCTGAGCGACCCGGACACATGATCCACATCGACGTGAAGAAGACAGGACGCATCCCGAACGGCGGCGGTTGGCGCGTGCACGGCAAGGGCAGCATCGAAGCAAAGAAGGTCGCGCGGACGAAGAAGAGAGGTGCCAAGGCTGGCTACGTGTTTCTCCACTCCGCGATCGACGGATACTCCCGACTCGCCTACACGGAAGCACTGTCCGATGAGAAAGCGGTGACCGCAGTTGCGTTCCTCGATCGCGCGAGAGCATGGTTCGCCGCGCACGGCATCACCCACATTGAGCGCATCGTGACCGACAACGGCTCCTGCTACCGGGCCAGCGCATTCGCTGCTGCCATGGGCGAGAGCCGACACCAGCGCATCACGCCCTACACGCCGCGACACAACGGAAAGGTCGAACGCTACAACCGCATCCTCGCCGAGGAGTTCCTCTACGCTCGCACCTGGCACTCAGAACACGAACGCGCCGCAGCACTCGATGTCTGGAACCAGCACTACAACTACCACCGACCCCACGGCGCACACGACGGACAACCACCCGCACTGGCGACGCCGACGCCCGTCAACAACGTGCTGGCCTCATACAGCTAGCAGATCGTCGTCCGCCGAGTGTGGTGGGCTTGTACCTCTCCTCTGT
>CAZIBY010000075.1:0-2503 GCA_964537475.1 uncultured Chitinophagaceae bacterium
CCAACTAGCGTGGAATCCCTGGGGTTATCCGCCATCTCGAGCGGGAACCTACAGTCGTCGCCGGCGCGGCGCGGCGCGTCTGAGTGCATGGCTCACGAGCGCTCGCTCTGACCGCTCAGAGGAGCGCTGGGTCGACTCGGCAGCACTTCTGCTGCGCGTAGGGGCGTTCACTCAACGGCATCCAACCCTCTTCGCCGCGGCGGATGAGCCGGGGGCGTCCTGGCTCGGCGTCGGCGAGCATGTGAGGGCCGGCGTTGGTCCAGCAGTTCTGAGCGCGGGTCTCGCACCAAAGCGCGAGGCGTGCTTCGCGAGGGAGGCAGGCTCGGTGTGTCCACCAGGCTCGTTTCTCACCGTAGGGTCCGAACTGGTGCCCCTCACTGTGTGCGATCGCGTCGTGGACGGCGCGGAAGACGTCGTTGGCGAGCATCGGTGCGCGCTGCCCCGAGGGGAGGGCGACGTTCACGGTGCGTGCCATCGGGTGGTCGGGAGGCAGAGCCCCCTCGGTGTGCTGCGAGACCTCGGTGCGGAAGTAGAACAGGTGCTTGTTCTGGCGGAGGTCGTCGAGCATCGCGGCGGAGTCGGCGTAGGGCTGCTCGGTCTCCCCATGCCAGGGCTCGAAGGTGTAGCCGGCTTCGGTGAGCATGTCCCACTGCGCGCCGATGTGCTGCCGCAGGGAGCGGTAGGACCGAGCGACCTGTGGGTGGTTGGGTTCGTGCGTTGCGGCCTCGTAGGCGCGCGCTGCAGCGATGTCGTCGAGCTCGGTGAGTCGAGGGATGGGCTTGCGCTGCGGGAACCCGTGCGCGTCCGCGTATCGCTCCCGAAGTGACTGGATCTCCTTGATGGGCTGGTGGCGCTGGTAGCTGTCGTTGCCTGGCACGAAGGCGACGTGTGCTTGAGCGAAGGTTGGCTCCGTGCCGAGCCGTGCGGCGATCGCGTTCACGGCGGATGCCGGCAGCGGGTACTCGGCTGGCTCGGCGATCTCGAGTTTGCCGTCGTAGAGCCTGCCACCTGGTGCGCCGGCCGCGCGGAGGATGTCGAGGGTTTCCTGGACCCGCTGCTGTGTGCCGGTATCGGCGGCGAAGCTGTAGACCCGGTCGGGCCCATCCGGGTCGAAGTACCCGGCCATGATGCTGTCCTGCTCGTACCGTCCGGCCAGCTCGCCAGCCCAGTCGGTGATCTGCTCGAAGCTCTCCGCGCGGACGATGTAGGCGCCCGCCGGCTCCGATGTGCCTTCCCAGAGTCCATCCGCGTGCTGCAGCTCGGAGATCTCGACACCGTGCCGCTCCGCGGCCGCGCGGAGGGAGTCTTCGTATTCGATCCACTCATCGGTGTCGTAGTAGCTCGGCCGCGAGCTCATCCGCATCAGCTCGCCAGAGACCGGCCGGAATGGGGTCGCACCGATGAACGCCTCGAGTTGCTTCTCTGCGCTCTGCTCGCGCTTCTCCGCTCGCCGGCGTCGCTGCCCCTCGGCCGTTGACGACGGGCACCGTCGCCCTCCGTGGTCGATGTCGTCACACATGGCCTCTCCCCGTCTGTCTGCTGGGTATAGGCCGAGGTTTGAGGCGTTCGCGGACAGAAATCGGGCCCTGCTGGTCAGCAGAGCCCGATGGTGGTTGCGGTGGCTGTCAGGTCAGCCGTGCAGTTCCTCCCACACCTGGTACGCGCGGTGAAACTCGGGGCTGTCGTCCTTCCCCTCGCGGGTGAGCTGGTCGAGGTACTCGTCGAGCTCGGCCTGTGAGAGCTCGCGCGGATCCTTCACGAGTCGACCCCGTCAGATGCAGGCGGGCAACTGCAGCGGGCCTGCGGCCGTTCACCGTCCCAGTTGCCGGTGTAGAACAGCGAGCACGGCCACTCGTGCTCCCCGCGTCGGCGCCTCGGTACCGTCACCGTGAGTTCGCGGCCCAGTTGCAGCGCCACCATAATGTCGTCCGCGATGTAGCCGGCTTCCTCGGTGGGCTCATCGGTGTGGAGCTGGATCGTCCGCACGATCGTCGTGCGGACGTCCAGGGTGATCGAGGCAGGCGCTTGTCCGGTCATCGGATGTACTCGCTCGGAGAGGGGATTGGGAGGTCGGGGTTGCGGATCTCGTACTGCCGATCCTCCACGTAGGCGGCGTACTCGTCTGCGAAATCGCGCGCCTCGGCTTCGTCCTGCCCGGTCTCTCGTGCGTGATCGAACGCTGCCTGCCACGGCTCACTGGCTGCGCGGCCACGCAGTGCTTCGCTGACGCCAGCTATCAGCTGCCCGGCACGCGCGGACGCGAACCGCAGATCACCCTTGGCGAGCGCGAAGAGGATCTTCTCGATGCCTTCGATCGCGGGAGCGGGGATGGTCAGGGTGATGTCGCCGGCGTCGTGCGGGTTGGTGCGGAGTCGCCAGAGGGCGTCGGAGAGCGATAGTGCGAGTCGTCGTTGGATGGGGCTGAGGAGTGAGTTATCGGTGTCGGCATCGGTGGTTGCTGGGTTAGGCATGCTCGGTCTCCTCGTCGGGTGGGTTCGTGATG